>NZ_JBJWOT010000001.1:4040000-8327590 GCF_047049295.1 Streptomyces sediminimaris
TGAGCCAGGATCAAACTCTCCGTGAATGCTTCCCCGTCATCGGGGCGACACACACGAGAGCGGTGCGAGAGGAGGAATAATCCCCCCGCACACAGCGTCCTCGCTGTGTATTTTTTCAAAGGAACCTCGCCCCGACCGTATGGCCGGAGACGGGGTATCAACATATCTGGCGTTGACTTTTGGCACGCTGTTGAGTTCTCAAGGAACGGACGCTTCCTTCGTACTCACCCTCTCGGGCTTTCCTCCGGGCGCTTCCCTTCGGTCTTGCGTTCCCGACTCTATCAGAACCTTTCGGCGTCTGATTCCCAGTCAGAGGGGGTTGCCTTCCCGGCCGTTGGGCCGTTCCGACGTCTCAAACCTTAGCTGATCCGCTCGGCGATTCCCAATCGGGCCGCCCAGTCCCACGTGGAAATGAATTCGGGCACGCCGAAATCAACCCGAGTGGGAGATCGTGCTTTGGTTAGGTTTGCCGCTGACGCGGCGGGAGGTGCTGCCGGAGAACCGTTACGGCCCCGTGGCAACCCGAAGAACTTTACGGATCCACAGAGGGCCTGTCAAGCGCTCGGTGTCAAGATCTTTTCTTGGGGCCTCAGTCCAGGTCGGTGAGGCGTCCGCCGGCATCCGGCTGGGCGTGCTCCACCCGGCGCAGGAGGCGGGTGAGGACCTCGCCCAGGGCGGTGCGGTCCTCCTGGGAGAGGTCCTGGAGGAGGTCCTCCTCGAAGACCGTGGCGAGGCGCATCGCCTCCAGCCACTTCTCGCGGCCGTCCGCGGTCAGCTCCACGATCACCCGGACGCGGTTGGACTCGTCCCGCTCGCGGGTCACCAGTCCCTCACCGACCATGCGGTCGATCCGGTGGGTCATCGCGGCCGGTGTCAGACCGAGGCGCTTGGCGAGGTCGCTCGGACCCAGGCGATAGGGGGCGCCGGAGAGCACCAGCGCCTTGAGGACCTCCCACTCGGCGTTGCTGATGCCGAGCGCGGCGGTCTGGCGGCCGTAGGCGACGTTCATGCGGCGGTTCAGCCGGGAGAGTGCCGAGACGATCTTCTCGACCTGGGGATCGAGGTCCTGGAACTCCCGCTGGTATGCGGCGATCTGCTCTTCGAGGGTCGGCTCCGTGACGCCGGGGGTCTCGGCCATGGGCGCAGTATGACACGCGCCTCCTTTGCCTCGAAGTCCTTGAATGTGTACTCTTTAGGATTGAACTTTAGCTTCTAAGTCTTCATTCCTAACTCGTGAGAGAGGTGAACGTGACCAGGGCGATGGGCGCAGCGATGCGCCGGATCCACGTGGGTAACGCACTCAGCGCGTTCGGGCTCGGCTTCACCGTCCCGTACCTGTACGTCTACGTGGCGCAGGTGCGGGGCCTTGGAGCCATGACGGCGGGGCTCGTCCTCGCCGTCTTCGCCGTGGCCGCGCTGGTCGTGCTGCCGTTCGCCGGGCGCGCCATCGTCCGGCGCGGTCCCCGGCCGGTCCTGCTCGCCGCCCTGGCCACGGCTGCCGTAGGAGCGATGAGCCTGGGACTGGCGGGGACCCGGACGGCCGTACTGCTGTCGGCGGCCGCGCTCGGCGCCGGTCAGGCCGTGATGCAGCCCGCGCTCGCGACGATGATCGTGGACTGTTCCACGGCCGACACGCGCTCGCGCGCCTTCGCCGTGCAGTTCTTCCTGCAGAACCTCGGGCTCGGCGTCGGCGGCCTCATCGGCGGCCGTCTCGTCGACGCTACGCGCGTCGACTCCTTCACCCTGCTGTTCTCGATCGAGGCCGCGGTCTTCCTGCTGCTCGTCGGCGTGATGGCGACCGTGCGCGTGCCGAGGGCGCCGCGGATCGCGGGTGCGCCCGCCCCGTCGGCCAGGGGCAGCTGGCAGCAGCTGCTCGGGAACCGGGCCATGGTGCAGCTGTGCGTGCTGGGCTTCGTGCTGTTCTTCGCCTGCTACGGGCAGTTCGAGTCGGGGCTGAGCGCCTACGGCGTCGAGGCCGCCGGGATCTCGACGTCCGCGCTGGGCACCGCGCTGGCCGCCAACACGCTGATGATCGTCGTCGCGCAGTTCGCCGTGCTGCGGTTCGTCGAGCGGCGCCGGCGGTCGCGGGTGATCGCCGGGGTCGGGCTGATCTGGGCCGTGGCGTGGATCGCGGCCGGGTACGCCGGGCTGGGGCACGGCAGCCGGGAGATGGCGACGGCGGCGTTCGTGTCGACGTACGCGCTGTTCGGGCTGGGGGAGGCGATGCTGTCGCCGACCGTCGCCCCGCTGGTCGCCGATCTCGCCCCGAGCGGGATGGCCGGGCAGTACAACTCCGCCTTCGCCCTGGTGAAGCAGCTGGCGCTGGCCGTGGGGCCGGCCGTCGGCGGGCCGATGGGGGCCTCGCTGCACGCGCCGTACGTCGTGACGTTCCTGCTGTTCTCGCTGGGCATCACCGCCCTCGCCCTGCGGCTGGGGCGGCGGCTCACCGCCGTACAGGATCAGCCGTGGTCGGTGCGGAGCCGGGTGGTCGCGCGTGGTGGGGCGCCCGCGGAACCGGTGGCCGCGGAGGCGTAGGCGGCGCTCAGCCCGCGCTCCTCGGCAGGACGAACTCGCACCAGACGGCCTTTCCACCCCCCGGCGTGCGCCGCGACCCCCAGTTGCCGGCGATGGTCGCGACGATCGCGATGCCCCTGCCGGACTCGTCGACCGGCTCCGCGCGGCGCCGGCGGGGGAGGTGGTCGTCCCCGTCGGTGACCTCGATGATCAGGCGGCGGTCGGTACGGCGCAGGCGCAGGCGCATGGGGGGTGTGCCGTGCTGGAGGGAGTTGGCGACCAGTTCGCTCGCCGCCAGCACGCCCAGGTCGTGCAGCTCGGACGGGAACCGCCAGCTCGTCAGCACCCCGGAGGCGAACGCACGCGCGCGTGGGGCCGCTTCGACGCCGCCGAGGAGCTCCAGGGCGGCGTTGCGGAACAGGTCGCTGTCCGGGCCGGTGCGGGCCGGGTGCTGGAGGACGAGGACGGCGACGTCGTCGTCGTGGTCCGCGGTGACGCCCGCCGAGCGGACCAGGCGGTCGCAGACGACCTGGGGCGTGCCCGTCGCGCCCGCGAGGGCCCGCTCCAGGGAGGCGATGCCCTCGTCCAGGTCCTCGTCCCTGCGTTCGACCAGGCCGTCGGTGTAGAGCACGGCCGTGGCGCCGGGGCCCAGCGGGACCGAGCCCGAGGCGTGCATCCAGCCGCCCGTGCCGAGCGGCGGGCCGGTGGGTTCGTCGGCGCGCAGGACCGTGCCGCTGTCGTCGCGGACCAGGATCGGCAGGTGGCCGGCGGAGGCGTACACCAGGCGGCCCTCGTTCGGGTCGTGGATGGCGTAGACGCAGGTGGCGATCTGGTTGGCGTCGATCTCGGCGGCGAGGCCGTCCAGGAGCTGCAGGATCTCGTGCGGGGGCAGGTCGAGGCGGGCGTAGGCGCGGACCGCCGTGCGGAGCTGGCCCATGACGGCCGCGGCGCGGACCCCCCTGCCCATCACGTCGCCGATGACCAGGGCCGTGCGGCCGCCGCCGAGGGTGATGACGTCGTACCAGTCGCCGCCGACCGCGGCCTCCGTGCCGCCGGGCTGGTAGGTGGCCGCGATGCGCAGGTCGTCGGGCTGTTCCAGCTCCTGGGGCAGCAGCGAGCGCTGGAGCGTGACCGCCGTCTCGCGCTGGCTGCGTTCGCTGGCGCGGAGGCGTTCGGCGGCTTCGGCGTGGTCGGTGACGTCGGTGGCGAAGACCAGCACGCCGGCGTCGTCCCCCTCGGTGACCGGGGTGCAGGTGAAGGTGTAGGAGCGGCCGTCGGGGGCCTTGCGGGACTTCAGGGTGCGGGGTCTGCCGCTGCGCAGGACCTGGTCGAGGAGCGGGAGCAGGCCCAGTGCGTCGAGTTCCGGGAGCGCGTCGCGGGTGGGCTCGCCCAGGGGGCGTACGCCGAAGGCCGCCACATAGGCGTCGTTGACGTAGGCGACGCGGTGGTCGGGGCCGTGGACCAGGGCGACGAGGGCGGGGACGCGGTCGAGGACCTCGCGGACGGGGAGGTCGTCGACGGCCGGCACGGGCGCGTGCGCGTCGGTGAGCCGTTCGGCGCGGGCCGCGGGGACGGCGCTCGCGGTCTCGGCCGGCCGGTCGGGGGCGATCGTGTGGTCGCTCCGCCCCGCGGTGCGGCGCTGCGTTCCGGGGAGCCGGGCGCTCCAGCGCGTGAAGTTCACGAATCCTTGCCTCGTGTCGTCGTCTTCGGCGTCTTGGACCGGCTCCGGACCCGGCCGGAGGGCTGGGGGGCGACGCCCCCGGGATGCAGCACGATGGGAAGAGCCTCTGGGTGCGGGGGCGAGCGTCTGCTCGCCCATGGGGCGGGGTCAGTCTGGCAGTGTTGCCTACCGGGGCGACATCCGTGGGACGTTCACCCGGTCGGCGGAGTTCCTGGGTCCGGTCAGGACGACCCCTTCGGGTCGCCGGAGGGGTCGGACGGAGGCTTTGCACCGGCCGCGAGTTCGAACTCCGCCCGCGGGTGTTCGAGTGACCCGAGGGAGACGATCTCCCGCTTGAAGAGGCCCGAGAGCGTCCATTCGGCCAGGACGCGGGCCTTGCGGTTGTAGGTGGGCACCCTGCTGAGGTGGTAGACGCGGTGCATGAACCACGCAGGGTAGCCCTTCAGCTTGCGCCCGTAGAGGTGGGCGACGCCCTTGTGCAGGCCGAGGGAGGCGACCGAGCCGACGTACTTGTGGGAGTACGTCTCCAGCGGCTCGCCGCGCAGCGCGTGCGCGATGTTGTCGCCGAGGAGTCCGGCCTGGCGGACCGCGTGCTGGGCGTTGGGGGCCGTCGTCGCGTCCGGTCCGGCCGCGGTGACGTCGGGGACGGCGGCCGCGTCCCCCGCCGCCCACGCGTGCGTGGCGCCGTCGACGGTCAGCTGCGGGGTGCATCTCAGCCGGCCCCGGCCGTCGCGGGGCAGGTCGGTCGCGGCGAGGAGTGGATGGGGCTTCACGCCGGCCGTCCAGACGACCGTGCGGGTCGGGAAGCGGGCGCCGTCGCTGAGCACTACTACCCGGTCCGCGCAGGACTCCAGGCGCGTGTGCAGGCGTACGTCGATGTTGCGGCGGCGCAGTTCGGTGACCGTGTAGCGGCCCATCTCCTCGCCGACCTCGGGCAGGACGCGGTCCGATGCCTCCACGAGGATCCATTTCATGTCCTCGGGCTGCACGTTGTGGTAGTAGCGGGTCGCGTAGCGCGCCATGTCCTCGAGTTCGCCGAGCGCCTCGACCCCGGCGAATCCGCCGCCGACGAAGACGAAGGTGAGCGCCGCGTCGCGGATCTCGGGGTCGCGGGTGGAGGAGGCGATGTCCATCTGCTCGATGACGTGGTTGCGCAGGCCGATGGCCTCCTCGACCGACTTGAAGCCGATGCCGTGCTCGGCGAGGCCCGGGATCGGCAGGGTGCGCGAGATCGAGCCGGGCGCCAGGACGAGTTCGTCGTACGTCAGCTGCTCCGGGCCCGCGCCCTCCTCCTCGGTGGCGAGTGTGGTGAGGGTGGCGGTCCGCTTGGCGTGCTGGATCGACCGCACCTCGCCGACGACGACGTGGCAGTGCTTCAGGACGCGGCGCAGCGGCACGACGACGTGGCGCGGCGAGATGGCCCCGGCCGCCGCCTCGGGAAGGAAGGGCTGATACGTCATGTACGGGTCCGGAGTGACGACGGTGATGTCGGCCTCGCCCCGCCGCAGTTCCTGTTTCAGCCTCTGTTGCAGGCGCAGGGCCGTGTACATCCCGACGTAGCCGCCGCCGACAACGAGAATGCGCGCACGTTCCTTCACCATCCCATGACGCACCCGGCGCTTGAGTTTGTCCACAGCCCCGACAATTTGTGTGACCGCGGGCCCAGGACGCCCAGAGTTGGCCGAATTGCCCGAGTGCCCGGAAGCGCCGCAGGTCAGCGGGTGTGCGCCTGGTGACCTTGGGGGGCGCAATCGGGACGTATGCGGCCCGTGCTCCGATCGGGGGGCGCTCTGTGCGGAACCTGCCCCTTCTGAATTGACCCCCGCTCAACTATGTTCGTGTGTCGACGGGGTGTAGGGGGATGCGCTCATCGCTCACCGGGTCCGCGAGGGGCGGGCCGGTGAACCGGGCATGTTCCCGCGCTCCGGCCAACCGATGGCGGGGAGAGTCTCCGGGGGGAGACGTCATTACCGGGGGAACGCTTATGCATGTTCAGGACTCTCATTGGTCGTCCGCGTCCGCGCTGACGGCGGGCGGCATGGTGAACGCTGCGGCGAGCGACGGACGCGGGGACGGATCGCGTACGGCGCCGCTGCGCGTGGACGCACAGCGCAATCTGGAGCACGTCCTGCGCGCCGCGCGGGAGGTCTTCGGCGAACTGGGCTACGGCGCACCGATGGAGGACGTGGCGCGGCGGGCGAGGGTGGGTGTGGGGACCGTGTACCGGCGGTTCCCGAGCAAGGACGTCCTGGTGCGGCGGATAGCCGAGGAGGAGACCTCCCGGCTGACGGAGCAGGCCAGGGCGGCGCTCGGCCAGGAGGACGAGCCGTGGTCGGCGCTCTCGCGCTTCCTGCGGACCTCGGTGGCCTCGGGCGCCGGGCGGCTGCTGCCGCCGCAGGTGCTGCGGGTCTCGGTCACCGACGACGGCGGCAGGCGCTCCGACGGCACGGTGTTCGACGAGGCCCGGGTGCCGCAGCAGCGGATACAGCCCGGCTCCGGCGAGCTGCGGCTGGTCTCCGAGGGCGCTTCGAAGGCCGTGGACGAGGACGACACGGGCGCGGGCGCGCTGCTCGAGGTCGTGGGCCGGCTCGTGGAGCGGGCGCGCGCGGCCGGTGAGCTGCGGGCCGATGTGTCGGTGTCGGACGTCCTGCTGGTCATCGCCACGGCGGCCCCCTCGCTGCCGGACCCGGCACAGCAGGCGGCCGCCTCGGCACGGCTGCTGGACATCCTGCTCGAGGGGCTGCGGTCGCGGCCCGCCTGACGCGAGGCGCGGACACGGTGGCGATGGGGCGGGGACGCGGGGGCAGGGGTGCGATCGCCGCGCGGCCCCGCGCGGCCCCGCGGCCTGCGGGCGCCGGGGCCACCGGGCGTCGGGACGACCAGGCGCCCGGGCGGCTGTGGGCCGTCCGACGCCGGTGAGGCTTCCCTGCCGGCCGACCGCCGGGGACGTCCGGCATGCCGCCCAACTGCCGTCTGCTGAACGTCGAACGAGCCTTCCCCGAATAGGGGACGCCCAGTACTACCGCACGACAAGTCCCCACGGACGGGTGGATGGTCCGCCTTGCGGGGTCCTGAACAAAATCCAATATGGCACTCTGACCCGGTGTTCGTGACTGGTGGGTCGGGCGGCGGCAGGGGCGTTCCGCGATGAGCGTTGACGGGCGGGACGAGTCGCCGGACGACGGTGACGAGGAGGCCGGCGGGCCGCCGCAGGTGCCGAGTCAGGGCGGAAGGGCGGGCACGCCCAAGGCGGGCGGCCCCCCGGAGACCGTCATTCCCATGCAGGGCGGCGAGCCCGCCGGGCCGCTCGGAACGACCGGGCCGGTCGGAACCGCGGGACCCCTCGGATCCGCCGGGCCCGGCAGGCCCGCCGGATCGGCCGATCCGGCCGATCCGGCCGAGGGCACCGTCCCGGCGCAGCGCGACCTGCACGAGGACAGCGTCCTGCCCCCGCCGAGGGATTTCCCGCCGTCCGACGCCGACCTGATCGTCCGGATGCGCTCCGGCGACGACACGGCGTACGAGGAGCTGTACCGGCGCCACGCGGACGCCGTGCGCCGTTACGCCCGCACCTGCTGCCGCGACGCCCACACCGCGGACGACCTCACGGCCGAGGTCCTCGCCCGCATGCTCCAGGCCGTACGCGGCGGTCACGGCCCGGAGCACGCCGTACGCGCGTATCTGCTCACCAGCGTCCGGCGCGTGGCCGCGAGCTGGACGAAGTCCGCCAGGCGGGAGCAGCTGGTCGACGACTTCGCCGTCTTCGCCGCGCAGGCCGCGCGCTCCTCGGAGGTCTCCGACGACGACACACTCGAACTCGGCGCGGACGTGCGCGCGATGCAGGTGGCCGAGCAGTCCATGGCCATGCAGGCCTTCCGGTCGCTGCCCGAACGCTGGCAGGCCGTGCTGTGGCACACCGAGGTCGAGGACGAGTCGCCGAGCGCCGTCGCCACGCTCTTCGGGCTGGACGCCAACGGCACCCGCGTGCTCGCCAGCCGTGCCCGCGAGGGCCTGAAGCAGGCCTATCTCCAGGCCCACGTCAGCGCCGCGCTCGCCGACGACGAGGAGTGCGCCCGCTACGCCGACCGGCTCGGCGCCTACGCCCGCGGCGGACTGCGCACGCGTGCCGAGCGGGGGCTGCGCAAGCACCTGGAGGAGTGCGCCAAGTGCCGTCTGGCCGCGGGGCAGATCAAGGAAGTCGCGGGAGGTATCCCCGGTGTCGTGCCGGTCGCGGTCATCGGCTGGTTCGGTGCCGCCGGGTACGCCAAGGCGGCCGCGCTCATCGCCGGCGGCACGGGAGCAGGCGCGGCGGGCGCGGCCGCGGCGGCGGGCGGCGGTTCGTCCGGCGGCGCGGGCGCCGGTGGCGCGGCGGTCTCCGAAGGGCTCGGCGCGCCGGCGAAGGCCGGCCTCGCCGCGGCCGCCGTGGTCGCCGCGGCGGGCGTGGCCGTCGCCCTCGCGCTGTCCGGCGGCGACGCCCCGGCCAGGAAGCAGGACGCCAAGCCGCCGGTCTCCACGCCGTCCGTCCGTCCGGCGTCGCCGAAGCCCGCGCCGCCGAAGAAGAAGCCCGCGCCGAAGCCGCCGGTGGTTCCGGTGTCGGCTTCCCGGTCGGTACCGGCTCCGGCACCGACCACCCGGCCGAAGCACACCCCGAAGCCGTCCGCCACACCCGAGCCGAAGCCGAGACCGAGCCCGAAGCCCACCCCCACGCCGACGCCGACTCCCCCACCGGCCCCGGTGGTCTACGAGTGGAGCACGCTGGCCTACGACCTCAACGGCGACGGCACGAAGCCGGAGATGCGGCTCGGCGGGAGCAGCTGGGTCTGGCAGCGGTACGGCATGTCGATCGCCGGCAAGCGCTACGCGCGCGGCGTGACCGTGCACGGCGATTCCTCCGTCACGATCGACCTCAACCGCACCTGCTCCAGCTACGACGCCGTGGTGGGCGTCGACGACATGACCCTGGGGCTCGGCACGGTCTCCTTCTCCGTCTACGCCGACGGTGTCCCGCTGTGGCGGTCCGGGATGCTCCGGGGCGGCGACCCCGCTGTCCCGGTCCATGTGAACCTGGCCGGGCACAGGACCGTACGGCTGGTCGTCTCGCCACGGAGCGGCTTCGACTCCCTGACGCTGGCGGACTGGGCCGAGTCGAGGTTCAGCTGCTCGTAGTCGACCTGCTCGCAGTCCACCCGGTCGCAGTCCACCGGCCGTAGTCCACCCGGCCGTAGTCCACCCGGCCGTAGTCCACCCGCTCGTAGTCCACCTACATGTTGTCCACCCGTCGTGGTTCACCGGCGGGCGCGCACGGCCGCGTCGAGTTCGGCGAGGACCGCCTCGACGGTGAGGGGTCTGCCCCGGGCGGACTCCGCGGCGTACTCCTCGGCGCTCAGCGCGGCGCGGGCGGCCGTCTCGGCGCGTTCGGCCTCGGCGCGCTCCGGCATGGGGCGCGGCGCACCGTCACGCCAGTTCTCTCCGGCGGCGAGCAGGCGGACCGCGCGCGGATGGTCCCCGAGATCGGACAGCAGGACCGCCGCGGTGTCCACGAGGGTCGCCGTGATCACGTCGGCGCACCGCTGGTCCACCGCCTCGCGGATGGTGAGCGCCAGCTTCGGCAGACCACGCTCCGGGCCGGTCTCGGCGACCGTCACCATGGTGTCGACCGCGCTCAGCATCACCATGAACTGCGGCGGCGGTGTCCCGCGCCCGGTCTCCACGCGCGCCGCGTCGGCCATCTCCCGCGCGCGGGCGGTGTCCTTCTCGTCCAGCGCGAGCTGGGCACGCATCAGCAGCAGGAACGCCCTGGTGTCCGGCACGCCGTACCGGTCGGCGGCAGTGGTCGCCTCGTCCAGCCCGCGCAGGGCGCTCGCACGGTCGCCCGCGCGGTAGGCGATCTCGGCGAGCCGGGCCATCAGGAACGGCGTCTCGGCGTACGCCCCCACCTCGTAGGCGAGCCGCAGGGCCTCCTCGTACTCGCCCCTGGCCTCCTCCAGCCTGCTGCGGGCCATCGCGGCCTCACCGGCCGCGCTGCACACCTGGGCGCGCATCCAGCGGTCGCCGACGCGGCGGCTCAGCAACCTGAGCTCCGCGAGGTCCTCGTCGACGCCCTTCAGGCCGCCCGGTGAGTCGACGGCCATGTGTGTGCGGAACATCAGGGACACGCCGACCGCCCAGTCGTCGCCGTGCACACGGCAGTTGGCCACCGTTTCGTCCAGGGCGGCGCGGGCGTCCGCCGAGCCGAGGACGTACGTGGCCAGCGGCCAGGCGATGCCCGGCAGGCGGGCCGCGTCCGGACCGCCCCGCGCGAAGTGGTCCCGCAGCCGGGTGATGTACTCACGCATCCGGTCGTCCAGGGCACCCTCGTCCATCCGCTCGGTGTCCGACCTGAGGAACACGTGCAGCATCCGGAGGTTCATCCGCAGGGCGTGCCGCGGGTGGTCCGATTCACCGTGCGGGGCGGCGAGGAAGGCGTCCACGGGGTCGATCGGGGTGGACGGCTCGATCGGGGTGGACGGCTCGATCGGGGCGGGCGGCTCGATCGCGGCGGGCCGGTCGACCGGGACGCGCGGGTCGACCGGGACGTTCGTCCGACCGGCGGTGAGGGATGAGGCGGCGGGACGCCCGCCCGGGACGGCGGACTGCCGGTCCGGGGCGGCGGACTGCCCGTCCGAGATGACGGACTGCCCGTCCGAGAGGGCGGGACGGCCGTCTCCCGCGGCGGCCCCGTCCGCGGCAGTGCGCTGCCCGTCCGCGGCGGCGGAGTGCCCGTCCACGGCAGCAGAGTGCCCGTCCACGGCGGCGGAGTGCGCGTCCAGGGTCGCGCCCAGGCGCAGGATGCGGTCCAGCCAGTCGATGGCCTCGGGGCGGTAGTTGCGCAGCCAGCAGAACCAGCCCATGTTCAGCGCGAGGGCCCCGGCCTCCTCCTCGTCGCCGCAGGCGACCGCGCGGTGGAAAGCCGCACGGATGTTGTCCAGCTCCGTCTCCAGGCGGGAGATCCACGGGAGTTGGTCGGCGGAGCGCAGCAGCGGCTCGGCCTTCTCCACCAGCGCCCGCGCCCACGCGCGATGCCGGCGCTCGGCCTCGGCGCGCACCTGGGGGACTTCGGCGGCACGCTCCACGGCGTACTCGTGGATGGTCTCCAGCATGCGGTACCGCATGCCGGCGGATCCGTCCCGGTCGTACGACGCGCTGGAGCCGTCCCGGTCGTACGGCGTACCGGAGCCGTCCCGGTCGTACGGCGTACCGGTGGCGTGCGGGGTGGCCACGATCAGGGACTTGTCGACGAGCGCCCCGACGAGGTCGGCCGCCGGGCCGGTGCACACGGCCTCCGCCGCCGCGAGGTCCCAGCCGCCGGCGAACACGGAGACCTCGCGCAGCACCGTGCGCTCCCGCTCGTCGAGCAGTTCCCAGGACCAGTCGACGACCGCGCGCAGGGTCTGCTGGCGGGGCAGGGCCGTACGGCTGCCCGAGGTGAGCAGGCGGAAGCGGTCGTCGAGCCGGTCGGCGATCTGCCGCGGCGTGAGCAGCCGCAGCCGGGCCGCGGCCAGCTCGATGGCGAGCGGCAGGCCGTCCAGGCGGCGGCAGATCTCGGCCACCGCCTCCCGGTCGCGCAGCAAGGCCTGCGCGTCGGGACGGACGGCGCGGGCTCGGTCCTCGAAGAGGCGCAGCGCCTGCTCCGGGACGAGGGGTTCGACCGGTCGCACCGACTCGCCGGGGACGCCCAGGGGTTCACGGCTGGTGGCGAGGACCGTGAGGCCGGGGCAGCGGGTGAGCAGCGTCTCGGCGAGGGTGGCCGCCGCTTCGACGACATGTTCGCAGTTGTCGAGGATCAGGAGCTGGCTGCGCGGGGCGCAGTACTCGACGAGCAGGGCGACCGGGTCGTCCTGCGGGGCCGTCAGTTCGGTGGTCATCAGCACGGTCTCGCGCAGACCGAGCGCGCTGACCACCGCTCCTGGCACCGCCTCCGGCCGGTCGAGCGGGGCCAGCTCGACCAGCCACGCCTGCGGAAGCCCGGCGGCGGCCTCCTCGGCGAGGCGGGTCTTGCCGGAGCCGCCGGGACCGGTCAGGGTGACGAGTCTCGCCCTGTGCAATTCGGAACGAATGGCGTCGAGTTCGGGTTCCCGGCCCACGAAAGAGGTAAGGCGCGGACGGAGGTTGCCGGTGCGGGCCGGGTCGGCGGCCGGCGGGTGCGCGGAGGGGCGCGGGCCCTCTGGCCGGGGTGCCTGCGGGGGCGGGGCGAGCAGTTCGTGGTGCAGGGCGCGCAGCCCGTGGCCCGGGTCGGTGCCCAGGCCCTCGGCCAGCGCGCGGCGCGCGGTCTCGTACGCGGCGAGGGCGTCCGCGGTGCGGCCCGTGTCGCGCAGGGCGCGGATGAGGAGGGCGTGCAGCGGCTCGTCGTACGGGTACGCCGTGGTCAGCTCCCTCAGGGCCGGAACGGCGGCGTGCGCGCGGCCCAGGCGCAGGTCGGCGTCGAGGCGGGCGCGGGTCGCCTCGAGGTGCAGGGCCTCCGCGCGGGTCGCGGCGGTGCGGTCGGGGAGGTCGGCGAGGGCGGGACCGCGGTACAGGGCGAGGGCCTGTGCCAGGGTGTGCGCCGCGGTCCGCGGATCGGCCCGGTCCAGGGCCGTCGTGCCCTGCCGCACCAGTCGCTCGAAGACGAACAGGTCCACGTCCTCCTCCGTCGCCTCCAGGCGGTAGCCGCCGGGGGCGGAGGTGATCGTGTCCCTGCCCAGGGCGCGGCGGAGGCGGGCGATCAGGGCCTGGAGGGCGGCGGGGGCGTCGTGGGGCGGGGTGTCCGACCAGATCTCGTCGATGAGGGTGTCGGGCGTGGTGATCCGGCCCGGCCGGAGCGCGAGGGCGGTGAGGAGGGTGCGGAGGCGGGGGCCGGGAACGGGCACGGCTGTGCCGTGATCGTCCTCGGCCTGGGTGACGCCCAGGATCTTGTACCGCACCGGGTCATTGTCGCCGGGGAGGCGGGAGCGCGGCACGGGGTTTCACCGCGGCACGGGGTTTCACCGCGGCACGGGGTTTCACCGCGGCACGGGGTTTCACCGCGGCACGGGGTTTCACCGCGGCACGGGGTTTCACCGCGGCACGGGGTTTCACCGCGGCACGGGGTTTCACCGCGGCACGGGGTTTCACCGCGGCACGGGGTTTCACCGCGGCACGGGGTTTCACCGCGGCACGGGGTTTCACCGCGGCACGGGGTTTCACCGCGGCACGGGGTTTCACCGCGGCGGGTGGTTTCGGGCGCGCCGCCCCTGCCGCTGCGCCGAGAGCGCCGACTCCCACGGGGAATCGGTCCGGCCCGGGAAGCCGTCCCGCGCCATGACCGCCTGTCTCCGCCTGCCTCCGCCTGTCTCCGCCTGCCTCCGCCTGTCTCCGCCTGCCTCCGCCTGCATCCGCCTGCATCCGCCTGCATCCATCCGAACCGCAGCGATCCGGCCCCGTCTACGCGACCCCCGCTCCCCCGCCGGAGGCCAGCGCCCCCCTCTGCGGATGGATCCCCGCCGGTACCGCCCTCTGGCGGGCCGGGGTGCCTGTCCAGCAGGTGCCTCGGCGGGCCAGGAGGCGGCGCAGCCAGAGTTCGAGGGAGACCAGGTCGGCGAGACCGTCCAGGGGGAGGGGTTCGCCGGCCGCCGCCGCGCGGAGGGCTTTGCGGACCGTGCGGGCCTCGACCAGGCCCGCCTCCGCCAGGAGCGGGGTGTCGAAGAGGGCCATCAGGGAGTCGGCGGCCACCCGGAGGCCGGTGCGGGCCGCCACGGCGGCCGAGGCGTGGGAGGGGGCGCCCCAGCCGGGCGGGAGGTCGCTGACGCCGGCGCCCTCCAGGACCGTGCGCAGGATGGCGGCCCGGGCACCCGGCTGGACGCGCAGGGCCTCCGGAAGGGTCTGGCAGGCGCGTACGACCTGGTTGTCGAGGAAGGGCGCGTGCAGCCGCTGCGAGCGGATCTCGGCCGCCTGCTCCAGGACGCGCAGGTCCGCCGCGTGGCGGGCCAGGGCCGCACGCGCGCGGTAGTCGCCGGGACGCTGGCCGGGACCCACGCCCGAGCGACCCGTGGACGCCTGCAGGCGAACCGATACTTCAGCCAGGGCCTCGCCGGTCAGCCAGCGTGCCGCGGGGCCCGGTCTGGCCCATGCGAGGGCCGCCAGGGACGCTCCGACGGGGCCCCCGGGCTCGTCGAAACGGCGCTGCAGCAGACGGTCGGCGAGCGATTCCAGGCCCGCGCGGTAGGGGGTGCGGGCCAGTCGGCGGGCCGCTCCGTACACGCGCGCGGGGACCATCACCGAGCCGTCCGCCTTGGCGAGCGCGGCCACGGGACGTACGAGGTGGCGGCGCTTGCGGTCCATCAGGAGGTCGGCCAGGCGCGCCGGGTGGGCGTCCAGGACCTGGCGGGCGCCGTAGCCCGTGAAGTGGTCGGCGCTGCCCGAGGCCAGCCGCGCCCGGTGCCGCGCCGCCGTGACCAGGCACTGGCCCGGTTCGTCGGTCAGCGGGCCGTCCAGTTCGGCGTACGGGAGCGCCTCCTCGCCGCCGGTCACCACCACGTGGTGCAGCCGCGGGTTGGCCGCGAGGTCTCCCGCCCGCTCCAGTTCGGCCTCCCGGCCGCCGACCGCCAGGTCGTTGAAGGTGACCGCCAGCAGGCGCTCCCCCGCGCCCGTGCCGTGGCCCAGGACCGTACCCGGCATCCCGGGCAGGCCCGCGGCGAGCAGCGCCAGGGTGCCGGAGGCCGGGCCGCCGGAGAGATCCGCGCCGATGCCCGCGACCGGCATCCCGCGTGCGGCACGCCGCTCCGCCGGGCCCATGCCGGGCACCGGGCCGGGGTCCATGTCGGTCCCGGGGACGTGCCTGGGCGCCGACAGACGCGCGCGTACCGCGTCCACCAGGGCGTCGCGCACGGCGTCCACCGCGCTGTCCGGGTCCGCCGAGGGCGCCGCCACCGCGAGGGAGGCGACCGGCTCGTAACCGGCGATCTCGCGCGCTCCGGTGCGCAGGATCAGTGCGTGCCCCGGCGGTACGCGGCGCACGCCGTCGTAGGGCGTGGAGTCGTGCAGCGCGGCCGGCACGTCGGGGGCGGCCAGCAGCGCGGCGAGGTGGCCGAAGTCGAGGTTGGCCTCGATGAGGTCGGCGAGCGGGAGGGCAGCCGTGGCGTAGGCCGTGCCGTCCGCCCAGGGCGTGTAGAAGACGGGGCGGGCGCCCGCGAGATCGCCGCAGACGGTGATCCTGCGGCCGACCTGGACGATCGCCGTGTAGCTGCCCGGCCATGCCGTCAGATGCCTCAGGGCGCCTCCGCGCGCGGCGAACAGCCCGACGCGCAGTTGCTCGTCGGAGGCCGCGCAGGTGCCGAGGACCGCGATCCGGGTCTGCGCGTCGGCCTTCACCACCCGCACCTCGTCGGGGCGCCAGTCGCCGACCGCCCAGAGGGGGTCGGGGTCGCCCCACAGGAGCTGGGAGCCCACCGGGTGCAGGGTCTCGCCGGCGTCTCCGGTGGCCCCTGCGGAGGCGAAATCCAAAGCCCCCGCTGCGGTGCTGCTCCACCCCACCAACCACCGCATCGACGCCTCCACAGGCTGTGGACAACCAGTGCACCGTACGAACTGGTTCCCCATGCTGCCATGAAGGGCGCACGCTGGAGGGGCCCTGGGGCGGCTTGTGCTCCCCGGAACGCGCCGGGGCGCTCACCCTTGCGAGCGGGGGAACACCCGTACGCGACAGGGCCGCTGCGACGCGAATGCGCCCCCGGAACGCTCCCCGAGAACGCCCTTCGCGCCGTCAAGTTCCATGGTGAGGGCGGTATTTGCGCGGGGAACACGGGGTCGATTTTCGGCCAAATACCGGGCGGAGGCGCAGGCGTCGACACGCTCCGTACAGGCCCTGCGCGGCGCGTCACGCGCGCGCAGCCCGGGAGACGGAGTTCGCCCCCCGGGCCCGTCCGCCGCCCGCGGGGATGGTGGCGGCGGTGTCCCCCAGCCCACTGGATCCAGTACAGCGGGCCGACCCACGCACCATCCATGGAAGCGCTCCCCGGGTGGCCGGAGAAGAGCGCACGGGCGGGCGCACGGCCACACAGCGGGGGCACGGCGCAACTGCGCGTATCGGACCCGCACTTCCGCGCGGACCACAATCCCGCCATCCGGAGTTATGCCCCTTAACGCTTGGGATGCGGCGAACTACGCTGGGTTTACGAATGCCGCGTGGTTATGCCAGCGCGGCAGCCGTCTGTGTCGAGGGGTGGCGCATGTCCAGGGAGCAACGCGGGCCGAACGAGAAACTCGGCGCCGTTCTCGCCCTCGCGGGAATCAGCAACGCAGGCCTCGCGCGACGCGTCAACGATCTTGGCGCTCAACGCGGGTTGACACTTCGCTACGACAAGACCTCGGTGGCGCGCTGGGTTTCGAAGGGCATGGTGCCGCAGGGCGCCGCGCCGCATCTCATCGCCGCCGCGATCGGCCAGAAGCTCGGCCGCCCGGTGCCGCTCCACGAGATCGGCCTGGCGGACGCGGATCCCGCGCCCGAAGTCGGGCTCGCCTTTCCCAGGGACGTAGGACAGGCGGTGCGGTCGGCGACGGAGCTGTACCGCCTCGACCTCGCCGGGCGCCGGGCCGGCTCCGGTGGCATCTGGCAGTCGCTGGCCGGATCGTTCGCAGTAAGCGCGTACGCGACCCCCGCCTCGCGATGGCTGATAACACCGGCCGACAGCTCGGTGGCGCGCGAGGCGAACCCCGCCGAGGGTTCGGGCGCACCGCTCAAAGTCGGCCACAGTGACGTGCAGAAGCTGCGGGAGGCCGCAGAGGACGCCAGGCGCTGGGACTCCAAGTACGGAGGCGGCGACTGGCGTTCGTCCATGGTGCCGGAATGCTTACGGGTGGAGGCGGCACCGCTGCTGCTCGGCTCGTACTCGGACGAGGTGGGGCGGGCACTGTTCGGTGCCTCGGCCGAACTCACGCGCCTGGCCGGGTGGATGGCCTTCGACACGGGCCAGCAGGAGGCCGCGCAGCGGTACTACATCCAGGCGCTGCGCCTCGCGCGCGCGGCGGCCGACGTCCCCCTCGGGGGCTATGTGCTGGCATCGATGTCGCTGCAGGCGACGTACCGCGGCTTCGGCGACGAGGGCGTCGACCTCGCGCAGGCCGCCCTGGAGCGCAACCGGGGCCTGGCGACCGCCCGCACCATGAGCTTCTTCCGCCTCGTCGAGGCACGCGCCCACGCGCGCGCGAGTGACGCGCAGGCCGCGGGCGCCGCGCTGAAGGCCGCGGAAGGGTGGCTGGAGCGGTCCCGGGAGGGCGACAACGACCCGAGCTGGCTCGGCTTCTACTCCTACGACCGGTTCGCCGCGGACGCGGCCGAGTGCTATCGGGACCTGAAGGCTCCGCGTCAGGTGCGCCGCTTCACGGAGCAGGCGCTGTCGAAACCGACGGAGGAGTTCGTACGGTCGCACGGGCTGCGGCTGGTCGTCTCGGCCGTCGCGGAGCTGGAGTCCGGCAACCTCGACGCCGCCTGCGAGCAGGGCGTGCGGGCGGTGGAGGTCGCGGGGCGCATCTCCTCGGCCCGCACCACCGAGTACGTGAAGGATCTCCTGCACCGGCTGGAGCCCTACGGGGACGAGCCGCGGGTGGTGGAGCTGAGGGAGCGGGCCAGGCCGCTGCTGATGGCGCCGGCGTGAGGTGCGCCGCCCTCCGCGGTCCCGCGTTTGAAGTGACTGTCAGTGGCGCAGTGCACTATCGGATGCGGAGGTGGTGCAGGTGCGGGCGGAGATCGCGTACGACTGCGACGTGCTGGTGATCGGTGGCGGGATCGTCGGGCTGTCGACGGCGTTCGCGATCACGCGTGCCGCGCCGGGGACCCGGGTGACGGTGCTGGAGAAGGAGCCGGGGCCGGCCCGCCACCAGACGGGGCGCAACAGCGGGGTCATCCACAGCGGGATCTACTACCGGCCCGGCTCGCTCAAGGCGCGGTACGCGGTGCGGGGCGCCGCCGAGATGGTGAAGTTCTGCGCCGAGTACGGCATCGCGCACGCCGTCACCGGCAAGCTCATCGTCGCCACGCGGCGGGAGGAGCTGCCCCGGCTGCACGCCCTGGTGCAGCGCGGCCGGGAGAACGGCATACCGGTGCGCGAGCTGGGCGGCTCCCAGATCGAGGAGTACGAGCCGGAGGTGCGCGGCCTTGCCGCGATCCACGTCGGGACGACCGGCGTGTGCGACTTCGTGGGCGTGGCCCGGCAGCTCGCCGAGGCGTCCGGGGCGGACATCCGCTACGGGGCGCGGGCCGAGCGGATCGACCGGCGGCCGGAGCTCGGGGTCGCGGTGCGCACGCGGGCCGGCGACGTCGTACGGGCGCGGGTGCTGGTGAACTGTGCCGGGCTGTACTGCGACGAGGTGGCGCGGCTGACCGGGGACGACCCGGAGATGCGGATCGTGCCCTTCCGCGGGGAGTACTACGAGCTGGCGCGGCCCGGGCTGGTGCGGGGGCTGGTGTATCCGGTGCCGGACCCGGCGTTCCCGTTCCTCGGGGTGCACCTCACGCGCGGGATCGACGGGGGCGTGCACATCGGGCCCAACGCGGTGCCGGCCCTCGCCCGCGAGGGATACGGATGGGGTGTCGTACGGCCGCGCGAGGTGGCCGGGACGCTCGGGTGGCCCGGGGCGTGGCGGATGGCGCGGCGGCACTGGCGCTATGGCACGGGGGAGATGCGGCGGTCGCTGTCCAAGGCGGCGTTCACGGCGGCGGTGCGCAGATTGCTGCCCGCGATCGAGAAGGACGATCTGGTGCCCACGGACGCGGGGGTGCGGGCGCAGGCCGTCCTGCGGGACGGGTCACTGGTGGACGACTTCCTGATCAAGGAGGGCGCACGGGCCGTCCACGTGCTGAACGCGCCCTCGCCCGCGGCGACCGCGTCGCTCCCGATCGGACGGGAGGTGGCCAGGAGAGCGCTGTCGATGCTCGGGACGGTCTGAGGAGAGGAGGAGAGCCCTGACGACGCTCGGGACAGTCGGAGGAGAGCCCTGACGACGCTCGGGACAGTGCGAGGAGGGCGCGCTGGTGATGCTTTGGACGGTCTGAAGAAGGCGCGCTGTGATGCTCGGGACGGTCTGAAGAAGGCGCGCTGTGATGCTCTGGACGGTCCGGAGCGTGCCCTGTGCCACAGAGCCGTCGCTGCCGCCGGCCCCGTCGCCCCCGTAAAATCGGCTCCACTGTGTCTGACTCGCTCAATGCCTCCGAAGTCCCCCGGCCCGCCGCTCCCGCCCCCGGTCAGCCGGGCGAGCACGCGCCCGCCCCCGGCGCGTCCGTCAGGCACACCAGGGCGAAGGGGGAGCCGCGGTTTCCCGACGGGCCGAAGGCCGACCCCGCGGGAGCGCATTTCGAGCGGCGGATCCGGAGCTTCCAGCCGCGCCGCAGCCGGGTGACCGCCGGGCAGGCGGACGCGCTGCAGCGGCTGTGGCCGAAGTGGGGACTGGACATCGACGGGCGGGGGCCGATCGACCTCGCCGAGCTGTTCGGCAACACCCGTCGCGTCGTGCTCGAGATCGGTTTCGGGATGGGCGAGGCGACCGCGCGGATGGCCGCCGCGGACCCTGGGACGAACGTCCTCGCCGTGGACGTGCACACCCCGGGCCAGGGCCATCTGCTCAACCTCGCCGACCGCAGCGGGCTCACCAACGTCCGGGTGGGCAACGGCGACGCCATCATCCTGCTGCGCGAGATGCTCCGTCCGGACTCGCTGGACGGGCTGCGTGTGTACTTCCCCGACCCCTGGCCCAAGAAGCGGCACCACAAGCGGCGGCTGATCCAGCCGGAGTTCCTCGACCTCGTGGCGGCCCGCGTCGGACCCGGCGGCATCGTGCACTGCGCGACCGACTGGGAACCGTACGCCGAACAGATGCTCGAGGTGCTCACCGCACACCCCGCGTTCGAGAACACACAGGCGGACGGTGGTTTCGCGCCGCGTCCCGGCTTCCGGCCGCTGACCCGTTTCGAGAGCCAGGGTCTGGAGAAGGGACATGTCGTGAACGACCTGCTCTTCCGTCGCGCACAGCACCACCTCCACCCCCCCGCCGGCGCCTGAACCCCCCTTCGGCCGTACGGGCCATCCGACGTACCGTCGCGGGCGGCGCCCTGCCTCGTTAGGGTCAATGCCGTGGCCACCAGTCCCCCGTACCCGACGCATCCGCCGCAGCCCGGCGGTCCGGCCGGTGGTGCGCTCGGGCCCGCCCACTGGTGGCAGTGCGGATGGGTGCGGTACGCGGCGCTCAGCACTCTTCTCGCGCTCTCCGGGCTCGTCATCCTGGCCCTGGTGCGCGAGCAGACCGGCACCGAGGGATTCCTGGTCGGGCTGGGGCTGGCCGTGCTGCCCGTGCCCCTGCTCATAGCCGCCTTCCGCTGGCTCGACCGCGTCGCCCCCGGCCCCTGGCGCAACCTGCTGTTCGCCTTCGCCTGGGGAGCCTGTGCGGCGGCGCTGATAGCGATCGTCGCCAACAGCTTCGCCACGAGATGGATAGAGACCGCGACGGCCGATCCGTCCAGTGCCGACACCCTCGGTGCGACCGTGATAGCGCCCATCGTCGAGGAGTCGGCGAAGGCGGCCGCCGTCCTCCTCGTCTTCCTGTTCCGCAGACGGGACTTCACCGGGATCGTCGACGGCGTGGTCATCGCCGGTGTCACCGCCACCGGCTTCGCGTTCACCGAGAACATCCTCTATCTGGGCACCGCCTTCGGCACCGACCAGCTCACCGGGGAACGCGGCATCGCCTCCGTCACCGCCGCGACGTTCTTCGTCCGCGTCATCATGTCGCCGTTCGCCCACCCGCTCTTCACCGTCCTGACCGGCATCGGCTTCGGCCTCGCCGCGCTCTCGCCGGAGCGCCGGCGTCTGCGGCGGGTCCTGGTCCCGCTCTCCGGCCTGCTGCTCGCGATGGCCATGCACGCGATCTGGAACGGCTCGTCGACCTTCGGCGAGTACGGGTTCTTCGCCGTCTACGCCGCCTTCATGGTCCCGGCGTTCGGCCTGCTGACCTGGCTGGTGATCTGGACGCGCCAGCGCGAACTGCGCACCGTGCGCGAGGAACTGCCCGCCTACGCCGTCGCCGGCTGGCTCTCCCCCGCCGAACCCTACGTCCTCGGCTCGATGCGGGCCCGCCGGCTGGCCCGCGACTACGCCGCCCACCACGGCGGCCGGCCCGCGGCACGCCAGGTCACCCAGTACGAGGCGTACGCGACCTCACTGGCCTTCCTGCGGCACCGGGGCCGGCGCGGCCGGGCCGGGGAGGACTTCGTCGTCAGGGAACGGGAGTTGCTGTTCGAGCTGTGGCGGCGGCGTGACGTGGCACGTCCGGCGCTGGACTACGCCGCGCGTGCCACGGCGCCCGCGGCACCGGCGGTCGCGCCGCCATGGCCGGCGTACGGGACCTACGGCGCGTACGGCGCGTACGGGACGTACGGGTACCCGGCGACGCCGTACACCGCGTACAAGCCGTACACCGCGTACAAGCCGTACACCCCGTACAACCCGTACCAGTCCTGAGAGCCGGCGCCGGGTCGGGCCGGGCCGGGCCGGGCCGGGGCGACCCCGGTCACCGGGGCGCCGTGGGTCCGTCCTCGGACAGTGGCCTGGCTCAGGGGTTGAGGCCCTTGCCGCGCAGCCAGGTCATCGGGTCGACGGCCTGGGCCTGGCCGTTCGGGTGGACCTCGAGGTGGAGGTGGGGCCCGGTCACGTTGCCCGTGGCGCCGACCCGTCCGATGACCTCGCCCGTGCTGACCTTCTGGCCCACGCTCACGCTGATCGACGACTGGTGGCAGAACCACAGCTCCGTGCCGTCGTCGAGGGTCAGGACCGTGCGGTAGCCGTAGGAGCCGGCCCAGCCGGCCTGGGTGACGGTGCCGCTGTGGACGGCCTTGATGAGCGTGCCCGTGGGAGCGGCGAAGTCGAGGCCCGTGTGGTAGCCGGAGGACCACATGGAGCCGGCCTGCCCGAAGGTGCCGGTGATCGTGTAGGACACGACCGGAAGGCGGTACTCCTTGGCCAGTTCGGCCAGCCGCGCGGCCTCGGCGGCCTTCTTGGCGGCGGCCTCGGCCTTCTCCTTGGCGGCGGCGGCCTTGGCCGCGGCGTCCTTCTCCGCCTTGGCGGCGGCGGCCTCGGCCTGCCGCGCGATGGCGGCCTCGGTGACGGTCTGGGCCTTGCTGTCCACCTGGACCTGCTGGCTCTCGGCCTGCGCCATGATGCGGTCGCGCAGCGCCTCACCGGCGTCCTGGGCGCCCTGCTCGGTCTCCTCGGTGGTCACTCCGACGGTGCTGAGCGCGGTGGCCGAGCCCTTGGCGGCGTCGGAGGAGCCGCCGAACATGTGGCCGACGGAGCCCAGGTCGGGCATGGAGATGGAGACCGGCGGCTTGCCGGTGTTCGCGCTGGCCATGCCGCCCGCGCCGACGGCCGCTATGACGCCGACACCGAGAACCGTGGAGCTGCGGGCGAGCCCGCCGCCACGCTGCTTGGCGACACGGTGCCGGCCGCGAACGGGACGGAGGGACTCCTCGGTGGGGTTCCACTCCTCCCACGGACCCTCCTCGGAGGGACCGGCGAAGCCGAAGGGCTCGGTGCTCGGCACGAACGGTGCTGCCGGGGCAGGCGGGTTGGACGCCACGTGGGCGCGCTCCTTTCCTTCCTTCTCGCCTACCGGGTTAGCTGACGGGTTCGGAGCAGGAAGGTCTCCTACGCGCGTACAGCAGCCGTGGCTTCACGGCGGCATCCACGCGATTCACCCCTGGGTGGTGGTTCCCCGGTTCCCTTGCGGGATTCGGCGCGTGCGCACGGAGCCGCCTCTTGTGACGGCTGGGACGACCGCGCTGCGTTATCGAACGTTAATAGACCCGGGGTACCGATTCCAAGCCGTTCCGCTTGATCATTAACGCTTCTTGGCCCGGACGTAGGGACCAAGAGCGGCAGAAAACGGGCGAGTTGACCTCGCCTCGATCGCTCCGCCCGCCCTGACGGTGTGTCAGTCGTTATGCGGAAAGCGGTCGCCCGGTCACCACACGTCACGGCCTCACGTGACGGCCCCACAGGACGGCCTCACGGGACAGCCTCACGGGACGCCGTTGCGGACAGGAGGCCCCGGGAAACGCTCAGGGCCGAAATCCGTTTCCGGACTTCGGCCCTGAGCCTTGAGTAGCGGGGACAGGATTTGAACCTGCGACCTCTGGGTTATGAGCCCAGCGAGCTACCGAGCTGCTCCACCCCGCGTCGGTGTGTCATCAGCATACGCCATCCGCGGGGCCGTCCACGCCACGGCTCAGAAGCCCGGCAGATGACGGTTCGGCGCCTCGGCCCGCTCCCGGTGCTCTTCGAGTACGACCACCTCGACGCCGCGCGCCGCCAGCAGGCCGCTGCCGTCCGCGCCCGCGACGAAGGTGTCCGGCTCCCGCCACGCCGTGACCACCCGCCGTACGCCCGCGTCGAGGATCAGCCGGGCGCAGGGCTTCGGCCGGGACGCCCGGCGGGTACAGGGCTCCAGGCTGGTGTAGACCGTGGCCGACGCCAGCCTCGGATCGGCCGGGCCGAGCTTGGCCAGGGCCGCCTCCTCGGCGTGCACGACGGGGTCGCCGCCCTCACGGGAGTGGCCGCGGGCGAGTTCCGTGCCGTCGGCGGCGACGATCACCGCGCCCACGCTGAAGGCCGTACGGGAGGGCGGGCACAGGGCCGCGAGCTCGCAGGCGAGGGCCAGCCAGTGGTGGTCGGCGGCGGTGGGCAGCGGGCCGGCGCCGGGGGCGGTGGGCTCGTAGCGCATGAGGACGACGTCCTCGATCCGCCGCGTCTCCGTCAGACGCAGACGCCCGCCCTGGTAGGCGCCGGGGCCGAAGAGGCGGGGCGCTTCCGGGTCGCCGACGAAGAGGGGGGCGAGGACGAGCTGGAGCTCGTCGGCGAGGCCCTGCTGCAGGAGCTGGGTGTGGATCGTGCCGCCGCCCTCGACCATCAGGCGTCGCACGCCCCGTTCGTCGTGCAGGTGCGCGAGGAGCCCGCGCCAGTCGAGGCCGGGGCCGAGCGCGACGACGCCGGCGGCGAGGCCGAGCGCGCGGGCGCGTTCGGCGCCCTTGTCGGTCGTGTACAGGAGCCTGTCGCCGCCGGTGTGCCAGAAAACGGCGTCCGGATCCAGCTCGCCGGAGCCGCTGACGGTCACCTTGAGCGGGTACTCCGACCGCCCCGCCGCGACCCGGGCGGCCCGGCGCCTGGGCGAGTTGACCAGCAGCCGCGGGTTGTCGGCGCGGATGGTCCCGGCGCCGACGAGGATCGCGTCGACCGACGCCCGCACCTCGTCCACACGCTCGAAGTCGGCCGGTCCGGAGAGCAGCAGGCGTTCGGGACCGGTGTCGTCGAGGTAGCCGTCGAGGGAGACGGCGGCGGACAGCAGGACGTAGGGGTACGGCATCGGACGCGCGCTCACTCTCGGCGACGGGCGGGGCAGGCCGGGCGGGCGGACCCGGCGGGCAGACGGTATCGGGCGGGCGGGTGACTTGGTTCAAGTTTTAAGCAAAACTACACTGGCGGCATGACGACTCGCTGGCTCACCTCCGAGGAGCAGCGCGCCTGGCGCGCGTACCTCGCCGCGGCGCACCTCCTGGAGGACGCGATCGACCGGCAGCTCCAGCAGGACGCCGGCATGCCGCACCTGTACTACTCCATCCTGGCCAACCTCTCCGAGGCGCCCGAGCGGCGGCTCAGGATGACCGACCTCGCCGGGAGGACGAAGATCACCCGGAGCCGGCTGACGTACGCCGTGTCCCGGCTGGAGAAGGACGGGCTGGTCCGGCGCGAGAACTGCAAGTGGGACAAGCGGGGCAGCATCGCCGCGCTCACCGACGAGGGTATGGCGGTGCTGGAGCGCGCGGCGCCCGGGCATGTCGAGACGGTGCGCGCCTCGCTCTTCGACCACCTCAGCGAGGAGCAGGTGGGGCAGCTGGAGGAGATCTGCGCGCGGGTCGCACAGGCGCTCGACGAGGGGGGCAGCCGCCCCACGCCCGACGAGGTCCCGTGGCGCCGCCGCTCGTCGCCGCCCTGCTCGTGAGGGCGCGGCCGAGCGGCACCGCGGCCCGGCGAACCGGTTGCTTCAACTTTAAAGCAGAGGTAGTGTCCTGCACCGTAGATCTGCTTCAAATCTGAAGCAGATGCCGACCGGACCCGGGAGACCCCGCATGCCCGACTTCCCCGCCGCCACCACGCGCGCCCGCGTCCGGGTACCGCTGCGCTTCCAGGACGGCTACGGCGTCGACGCCGAACTGGTCACCTTTCACGGGCTGACCGACGGCCAGGAGCACGTGGCCGTCGTCCTCGGCGACCCGGCACCAGGTACGACGCCCCTGGTCCGGCTGCACTCCGAGTGCCTGACCGGCGACGTGTTCGGCTCGGCCCGCTGCGACTGCGGCCCGCAGCTGCGCGAGGCGGTCGAGCGGATAGCGGCCCGCGGCGGCGTGCTGCTGTACCTCCGCCAGGAGGGCCGCGGCATCGGCCTCTACAACAAACTGGACGCCTACGCCCTGCAGGACCAGGGCCTCGACACCTACGAGGCGAACGCGGCCCTCGGCCTGCCCGAGGACGACCGCGACTACACGGCGGCCGCGCAGATGCTGCGGGCCCTGGGCATCGACAGCCTCGACCTGCTGTCCAACAACCCCGACAAGGCCGGCCAGCTCCGCGGCCTCGGCATCGACGTCCGCGACCGGGTGCCCACCGGCGTCTTCACCACCGCCCACAACGTCCGCTACCTGCGCGCCAAGGTCCTCCAGACCCAGCACACACTGCCCCTGGGCCAGTTGACGGAACTCAGCGCGGGCTGAACGAGTCCCGCAACACCACGAGCCCCGGTCCACGTGCTGCGGACCGGGGCTCCGTCGTAGGCCCTGTGGGACTCGAACCCACAACCAATGGATGAAAAGTCCTGGCCGAAGCTTGCCGGGTGCTTCCGAGCCGTGAGGGAAAGCGCAGCGCGGTGGCCTCCGACGGGGTGCCGTGCCCGTCCACCACGACGAGCATGTAGTCATCGGGCGGTGCGGCCGCGGGGTTGGCGGGAGGCGTGACCTCCAGGGTCCACTTCTTCGCGGAACTCCCGCCGACGCCCTCCTGGTGGCCCGTCTCCAGCCACACGTAGCGCTGGTCGGTGGCCGCGGTGAAGCGGCGTCCGTTCCTGCCCAGAAGCGGCGATCCCGCCTCGTCGAAGGCCGACGCCCGCCCACGGTCACAGCAGTCCGGGCCGCTGCCACTCGGCACCGAGGACGTGGTGGTCGAGGAAGTTCAGGAACGCCTCGTACCAGACCTGGATGTGGCCCGGGGAGAGGATCCAGTGGTTCTCGTCCGGGAAGTACAGGTACTTCGCAGGCACCTCGAACCGCTGCAGATCCTGGAAGAGCGCGGCGCCCTGGCCGACCGGCACGCGGTAGTCCTTCGCGCCGTGGATGACCAGCATCGGCGTACGGATCTTCGCGGCGTCCAGGTACGGGGAGTGCGCCTCGTACCGCTCGGGCCGGGTCACCGGGTCCCCGAAGATGCACTGGAAGTACCAGGGCGCGTCGGTGTCGCCCTGGAAGGACCGCAGGTCCCACAGGCCCGCGTGGCTCACGATCGCCTTGAACCGATCGGTGCTCGTGGCGACCCGGTTGGCCATGTAGCCGCCGTAGGAGCCGCCCCCGAGCGCGGTGCGCGCGGCATCGATGTCGTCACGGGCCTCGGTTGCGTCGGTCAGCGCCATCACGTCCGTGTACGGGACCCCGCCCCACTGCCCCCAGCCGCGCCGGTGGCCCTGCTGACCGTAGCCGGTCGACAGGGCCGGGTCGGGCAGCAGCACCGCGTAGCCGCGGGCCGCGAACGGCCACGGGTTCCACCGCCAGGTCCAGCCGTTCCAGCTGCCCTGCGGCCCGCCGTGCACGGCGACGAGCAGCGGCACGGGGTTCTCGGCCGACGCGCCCTCGGGCAGCACGAGCCAGCCTCGCAGCCGGTACCCGTCCGCCGCGTTGGCGTGCACCTCGGTGAGGGTGCCCGGCAGCGCGTCGAACGCACCGGGGGCAAGCAGCTCGACCGGCGTCTGGTCGGCGACGCCGGCCTCGAACCTGACCGGCCGCGGCGGCGAGTCGATCGCGTTGCGCAGCGCGTACAGCGTCCGCCCGTCGGGGGCCACGCAGAGCGAGCCGTACGCGCCCGAGGCGGTGAGCCGGGTCACGGTGCCGTCCGCGTCCCGCCGGAAGACGGGCGCGTGGCCCTCCACATCGGCCACGAAGAAGAGGGTGTCGTCGACCGTCGAACAGACGGCGCCGACGGGCCAGTTGTCGAACCCGGGCAGCAGATCGACGGCCTCGCCGCCGTCCACGCCGGCCCGGACGAGCGTCATGTCCATCGATTCGTCGTAAGTCGGCCACGTCATCCGCGAGCACACGACCGCCGAGCCGTCGTGCGTGAACACCGGCGCCTCGTAGAGGTGCTCCACATCGCCCAGGACGAAGACCTCCTCGCCGGTGGCCGCGTCTGCCACCACCACGGCGGTGCGGTTCTCGGCGGGCACCCGGCCGGGTACGAACCGGGTGTAGGCCACTCGCGTCCCGTCGGGCGACAGCGCCACGTCCCCGGGGTTCTCGAGGCCGACGCCCTGCCCGCCGGCGTCGACCACGGCGCCCTCGGCCCCCGCGCGCACGAAGGTGTGCTGCTCGTCGGGGCCGAGATCGCGGTCCCAGGCGCGGGTCGGCCCGGCCTCGTACAGGATCGCGGTGACCTTCGCGTCCTTGCGCGCCGTGCGCAGCCTGCCGTGCGCGTCGGCGTCGGCGGCCCCGGGCAGCAGCCCGGCGGTGTGGGCCAGCGCGCCGGAGTCCCGGGCGACGGTGAACGCGGTGATCCCGCCCGGGTGCCGGGCCACGACGGCGGCCTCACCACGCCCGGGCAGCGCCCACAGCGCGGCACCCTCGTGCTTGCCCTCCTCGCTGTCGTCCTCGCGTTCCGACAGGAAGTACAGCACCCCGTCCGGGCCGAACGCGGGCCCGAACTCGCCCTTCCCCGACCGGGTCAGGCGCAGCGCCTCGCGCTCCCCGGCCGGATCGATCTCCCACAGCCCGGACACGAACCTGGTCCGGTCCTCCGACAGCGTCTGCACGGCGGCGACGAGACGGCCACCGTCGGCGGACAGCGCAAGGGAGTTGACGCGAGGCTGGGCGACGAACGCGGGCAGGTCGTGGAAGGCGGTCGTGCCACCGGGGATCGCAGACATGCGGACGATTCTTGCTCGCGAAGGAGGTGGTGAACAGCGGATTACGGGCGCCGCCCGCCAGGGGTGCCTGCCGCCCGTCCTGCGCAACGCAGAGGTCCCGCCCGATCGAAGTGATCGGACGGGATCCCGTCAACCGCCTACGAGCTGAATCGTGGGCGGCGCCGCAGTTGCGGTGGACCAGCCGGGATTCGACAGCCAGGGGGCCTCGTGGACGGCGACCGAGCGGGTCGCACGTGCATCGTCCTGGCCTTCAGGCGTATTGGGCGTATGCGCGAAGTGGCGACACCGTGGTGGTGCACACCCTGGACAGGCTGGGGCGCAACCTGCGCGAGGTGCTGAACCTGATGCATGACCTTGGCGAGCGTGGGGTGGGGGTCAAGAGCCTGTCCGATCCGCTGGCCATCGACACCTCGGCGGCGGGGGCTGGGCGGCTGGCGTTCTTGCTGATCGCGTTGTTCGCGGAGATGGAGCGGACCTTCGCCGCCGAACGCGCTGCCCATGCGCGGGCCGTGGCCGCGGCCTCGGGCCGCCTGGCGGGCCGACCGCTCGCACCGTCGTACCTCTGACGGTTCCACCGCCTCAGCGGCTGACGGGCGTGAAGACGATGGCCCGCCCGTCGGTCACCGGGCACAGTCGCTCACGCACAGACCCTTGCACCTCGAAGCGCCCCGACCGAACAAAACCGATCGAGGCGCTCCTTCGCAGGTCAGAGGGCATTTCCCTCCCCCGCAACCGGTAGGCCCTGTGGGACTCGAACCCACAACCAATGGATTAAAAGTCCACTGCTCTGCCAATTGAGCTAAGGGCCCTTGGCGATGTTGCCTCCCCGAGCATAGCCGGACACGGCCGGGACTCCGATCGGGTATCGGGGACACGGCCGTGCCGGGGGTGAAGATCGGGCCGGGTGGGTCAGGAGTCCGCCTTTTCGGGCGTGCCGCCCGCGGCCGCCGTGTGGGGTGCCCCGTGGGCGGGGGTGCGGCCGTGCTCGGGTTTGAGGAACCAGTGCCGGGCCGAGGCCAGCCACCACACCGCCGCGAAGCCGAGGACCACGAGCACGGCGACCGGCGCGTAGTTGAAGCTGTCCCCGGTGACCGGGGAGACCTGCGGCAGCATGAAGAGGACGGTGATGACGCCCACCCAGGTCACCGAGACGACCCCGATCAGCCGCGACCAACGGCCCAGGTGCCACGGCCCGCGCTCGAAGGCCTCCCCCTTGAGCAGCCGCAGCAGCGTGGGGATGACGTAGGCGATGTAGAGGCCGATCACGGCGACGGACGTCACCGCGGCGTAGGCGGTGTAGTTGATCAGGTACGGCAGGCCGAGCACCAGCGCGCCCGCCGCGGCCAGCCACACCGCCGCCACCGGGGTCCGGGTCCGCGGGCTCACCGTGTGCCACACGCGGGAGAACGGCAGGGCGCCGTCGCGCGAGAAGGCGTAGATCATGCGACTGTTGGCGGTCACCGACGCCATCCCGCAGAACAGCTGCGCCCCGACCACGACCAGCAGCAGGAGCTTGCCCGCCGTCGCGCCCAGCGCGTCCAGCAGGATCTGCGCCGGCGGCGCGCCGGTCGGCGAGGCGAGTTCCTTGTCGTAGGACTGGATGGCGAAGGTGAAGCCGAGCAGCAGCACGAAGCCGGCGATCCACGAGGTCCAGATGGAGCGGACGATGCCCTTCGGGCCGGCCGTCGACGCGTCGTGCGTCTCCTCCGTCATATGGGCGGAGGCGTCGTAGCCGGTGAAGGTGTACTGCGCCATCAGCAGGCCGAGGAGCACGACGTAGACCCCGCTCCCCCAGCCGGTGTTGTTCACGAACTTCGTGAACACGAAGGAGGCCGACTGGTGGTGGTCCGGCACGAAGGCCAGCGCGCCGACGATCACCGCCACACCCAGCACGTGCCACCACACGCTCACGCTGTTGAGCAGGGCGACGATCCGCACGCCGAAGGTGTTCAGCAGGCCGTGCAGCAGCAGGATCCCGGCGAAGAGCAGGACGGTGCGCCCGGGGGTCACCTCGAAGCCGAACTGCAGGTTCAGGTACGCGCCCAGGAAGGACGCCGCCCCGAAGTCGATGCCCGCCGTCACGGCCACCTGGCCGAGCACGTTGAACCAGCCCGTGAACCACGCCCACGCGGCCGCGGACCGCGGCGGGGCCAGCCGGTGCGCCCAGAAGTACAGGCCCGCCGACGTCGGGTAGGCCGAGCAGATCTCCGCCATGGACAGGCCGACGAAGAGCGTCATCAGGCCCACGGCGACCCAGCCCCAGGTGATCACCGCCGGGCCGCCGGTGTTCATCCCGAACAGATACAGCGTCAGACACCCCGAGAGGACCGAGATGATCGTGAAGGAGACCGCGTAGTTGGAGAACGCCGACATGCGGCGGGCGAGAACCTGCGTGTAGCCGAGCTGGGCCAGCCGCTCTTCGTCAGACAGCCCACTCACCTTGGCGTCATCTGTCATGTCCCCAGCGATTCCCTCACCGACGGCGTGACATGCGCCACAGAGTACGTGCTGTGGCCAAAAGTCTTCGCCGATGCCGGAACGCCGAAGGGCCCGCACGACTCGTGTCGTACGGGCCCTTCGGCAACTCCGGTTCAGGCGTCAGCCGTTGCGCTTCCAGCGCGGCTTGTCGTCCCGGCGGCCGAAGGAGGAGCCGCCGCCGCTACCGCGGTGGTCGCCACGGCGGCCGTACGGGCGGTCGTGGCCGCCGGAGCGGAAACCGGGGCGGTCGTCGCGGCGGTCCCGGTTGAAGGGACGGTCGCTGCCGCGGTGCCCGCCGCGGTCGTCACGGCGCTCGAAGGGCCGGCCGGAGGGACGGTCGTCCCGGCGGAAGGAGCCGCGGTCGCGGTCACGGTCGCGGTTGAAGGGACGGTCACCGCCGCGGCGGTCGTCCCGGCGGTCGAAGGAGCGGCCACCGCGGTCGTCCCGGCGGTCGTCCCGGCGGAAGCCGCCACGGTCGCCACCGTCACGGCGCTCGAAACCGCGGTCACGGTCACGGTCACGGTCGAAGGAACGGCCGCCCCGGTCGTCCCGGCGGTCGTAGGAACGGCCACCGCGGTCGTCCCGGCGGTCGTCCCGGCGGAAGCCGCCACGGTCGCCGCCGTCACGGCGCTCGAAACCGCGGTCACGATCACGGTCACGGTCACGGTCGAAGGAACGGCCGCCCCGGTCGTCCCGGCGGTCGTCCCGGCGGAAGCCGCCACGGTCGCCGTCACGGCGCTCACGCCGCTCGTACGGAGCCGGGGCCTCCGCCCTGTCCCGCGCCACCGGCTGCTCGGGCACGGCCACCTCGGCCGGCCCGGCGGCCGCCTCGGCCACGGCCTGCGGCGCCTCGGCCACCGCGGCCGGACCCTCGGCGGGCACGCTCTCCCCACGCTCACGGGCGACCTGGGCGGTCAGCCGGTCGGCCTCCTCGCGCAGCTCGCTCGCGCGCCGCTGCGCCCGCTCCAGCTGCTTGGTGAGGTGGGAGACGTCGCGCTCGGCCTGCTGCGCGGCGTTGCCCGCGGACTCCGCCTGGACCTCGGTCATCGAACGGGCGCCGGTGATCTCGGCGACCTCGGGGGCGAACGCCGTACCGGAGTTGATGATGTGCCGCCCCGCGTCGACGCCCGCGTCCTCCATCAGCCGGAAGATCTGGCGGCGCTGGTGCGGCAGGGACAGCGAGACGACCGTGCCGGTGCGGCCCGCGCGGGCCGTACGGCCGGCCCGGTGCAGGTAGTCCTTGTGGTCGCCGGCGGGGTCGACGTTCAGCACCAGGTCGATGCCGTCGACGTGGATGCCGCGGGCCGCGACGTCCGTGGCCACCAGGCAGTTGACGTAGCCGTCCTTGAAGTCCGCCAGCGTCCGGGTGCGCGCGCCCTGCGTCATGCCGCCGTGCAGCGCGTCGGCCTTCACGCCCGCGTCCCGCAGCTGCTCCGCGACGCGGTCGGCACCGAGCTGGGTGCGCACGAAGATGATGGTGCGGCCCTTGCGGGAGGCGATCGCGGCGGTGACCGGCGCCTTGTCCTTGGGCTTCACGATCAGGATGTGGTGCGACATGGTCGTCACGGCGCCCTGGGCGGCGTCGACCTCGTGGTGGACCGGGTTGTTCAGGTACCGGTCGACGAGGGTCTTGATCTCGTTCTCCATGGTCGCGGAGAACAGCATCCGCTGGCCGCCGGCCGGGACCTGGTCGAGCAGCTCGGTGACCTCGGGCAGGAAGCCCAGGTCGGACATCTGGTCGGCCTCGTCGAGCACGGCGATCTGCACGTTCTCCAGGGAGCAGGCGCCGCGGTTGATGATGTCGCGCAGCCGGCCGGGCGTGGCGACGAGGACGTCGACGCCGCGCTCCAGGGCGTAGATCTGGTTGCCCATCGACGTGCCGCCGCAGACGACCTTCATCTTCAGGCCGAGGACGTCGCCGTAGGGCTGGAGGGCGTCCGCCACCTGCATGGCGAGCTCGCGGGTCGGCGTGAGGATCACGGCGCGCGGCTTGTGCTTCTCGGTGCGGCCGCCGGCCAGCGTGGCCAGGGCCGGCAGACCGAAGGAGAGGGTCTTGCCGGAGCCGGTGCGGCCGCGGCCGAGGATGTCCTTGCCGGCCAGGGCGTCCGGAATGGTCGCGGCCTGGATCGGGAAGGGGGTGGTCACGCCGTTCTGGGCGAGCTTGCGCACCACGCCCTCGGGGAGACCGAGGTCCGCGAAGGTGACCTCGGGAGCGTCCTCGGCCGCCTCGTTCTCGGGCACGACGACGTGATCAGTACTGGAAATGGACATGCGTAAGCGAAACCTTCCGGAGTCTCGTCGGCACGCGCCCGTCAACTCCGTGATTCGCATTACGACCGCCTCAATGCGGTCCGCCACGGCAAGGGAGAGTACGCGCCACACGGCGCGCTCTGCGGTGGCGCCGGGCAAATGGGATCAAACGATCTACCACCATACGCACCCACCTGCCCCGAAGGCAAACCGAGCCCCGTAGACGTACGTCACACCTGCTGAATGTACGTCACCCCTGCTCCGGCGGCGGATGACCGGACCCGCTACGCCGGCGAGCCCGCGGCCGGCGCCGGCTCCCGCTCCGCCAGCTGCGGCGCCGCCTCCTGGTGCGCGGACGACGACGGCTCGGCGACCGTCGGGGCCGGCGAGGCGGAGGTCGGCTGCTCGCTCGGCGTCGGCTGCGGTTCCGCCGTGCGGGTGGGCGTGGGCGTCGCACCCGTCGGCGTCGGCGCCCCCGGCCCGTCCCCGCCACCGGGCCCGCCCGTCGCGGGAGCCGGCCCGCCCGCGCGCACGGACGGCGAGGGCGAGGCGGACGCCGACTCCCCGCCCCGCTCCTTCTTCCTGCCGCCCTCGCCGTGCTTGCCGTGCTTGCCGTGCTTGCCGTCGGCCGCGACGCCGCCCCGGCCGGACACCGCCGAGCCGCCGTCCGGCACCTCACCGGCGCGCTCCCGCGCGGAGTGCGACGGCCTCGCGCCCCCGCCTCCCCCGCCCTGACCCACGCTCATGCAACCGGAGGCGGCGGCGACGGCGACGACCGTGGCGGCCAGACGGACGGGTACGTACATGGGGCGCACGGGAAGCCACCTCCGGGGTGGGGACAGGAGTCGACCTGCCCAACTCCCGCCGCCCGCAAGAGGACACGCGCCCCGGTCACCCGTATCCGAGGGCGTGCAGACGCGCGTCGTCGATACCGAAGTGATGCGCGATCTCGTGCACCACCGTCACCTCCGTCTCCGCGACCACGTCCTCCCGCGAGGCACACATCCTGAGCGTCGGACCCCGGTAGATCGTGATCCGGTCCGGCAGGACCCCGGCGTACCACTCGCCCCGATCGGTCAGCGGGGTGCCCTCGTACAACCCGAGCAGCCCGGGATCACCGGCGGGCGGTTCGTCCTCGACGAACACCGCGACGTTGTCCATCAGCCGCGTCAGCTCCGGCGGAATCCGGTCGAGCGCCTCGGCGACCAGTTCCTCGAACTCCTCGCGCGTCATCTCCAGCACAGGCCCATTGTCGGCCACGACCCGTCCGTACGAGAGAGCCACGACCCGCCCGTACGCGAGAGCCACGGGGCCGCCCGCATATCCGCGCCCCCACACGGGCATACGCGACCAATGGCCCGCGTCCCCGCCGCCTTGAACGCCCTCAACCGCATCCCGAGGGCTTCTCGCGCCCTCAGCCGACGGCACCGCACGCCCCGTGCGCTGCCGACGCTCGACGCCGCCCCGCGGCAGCCCGCCTGGCTGCGCGCGCTGGGCCTGGCCGCCGTGGTCCTCTTCGGCGCCTGGCTGGGGCTGCTGGTCGTCGGCAACGTCCGGACACCGGTCGGCCCGATGAACACGACGATGACCCTGCGCCCGTCCCTGACCGGCGGCACGAAGATCAACGTCTCACCGCTCGGCGCCCTCCAGCTCGACAGCCACCGCGCGCCGCTGCGCCTGGACGTGAACGTCGACCAGCTCGACCCGGTCCGCTCCCAGGCCCTGGTCGACCACCCCGAACGCCTCTCCGGCCTCCAGGACGAGGTCACCCGCGACGTCGAGCACGGCACCCGCGACCTGGCCCTGCGCTCCTGCGTCGCCGTCGTCTCCGGCGCGACGGCCCTCGGCCTCGCGGTCTACCGCCGCCCCCGCCGGGCCCTCGCGGCAGGCGGCACCGCCCTGGCCCTCCTCGTGGCCTCCGGAGCGTCGGCGTACCTGACCTGGAACCCCAAGTCCGTCCTGGAACCCAGGTACTCGGGCCTGCTGTCCTCGGCGCCCTCCCTGATCGGCAACGCGCGCAGCATCGTCACCGAGTTCGACGTCTACCAGAAGGAGTTGGCGCGCCTGGTGACGAACGTGACGAAGCTCTACGACGTCACCTCCACCCTGCCCGCCTACCGGCCGGACCCGTCCACCGTGCGCGTCCTGCACGTCTCGGACATCCACCTCAACCCCGCCAGCTGGAAGATCATCGCGTCGCTGGTGCAGCAGTACAAGGTCGACGTGATCGTCGACACCGGCGACACCATGGACCACGGGACGGCGGCCGAGAACGGCTTCCTCGACCCGATCGCGGACCTCGGAGCGCCCTACGTCTGGGTCCGCGGCAACCACGACTCCCGCGTCACCCAGCGCTATCTGTCCCGCATGAAGAACGTGCACGTCCTGGACGACGGCCGGGCGCAGACGGTCGCGGGCCTGCGCTTCGCCGGCATCGGCGACCCGCAGTTCACCCCCGACCGCTCCAACCCGCGGGGCGCCGACCAGTCGGAGCAGCTGGCGGGCGACCGGCTGGCCTCGGCCCTGCGCGACCAGAAGAACGCGGGCACCCCGGTCGACGTCGCCATGGCCCACGAGCCGTCCGCGGCCCGCGAAGTGGACGGCGAGGTGCCGCTGGTGCTCTGCGGCCATCTGCACCACGAGGGCGACGAGATCCTGAAGTACGGCACCCGGCTGCGCATGGAGGGCTCCACGGGCGGCAGCGGCCTGCGCGCCCTGGAGCACAAGTACCCGGCCCCGGTCGAGGCCTCGATCCTCTACTTCGACCGGGACACCCGCCGCCTCCAGGCGTGGGACTCGATCAAGCTGGGCGGCCTCGGCGAGACGACGGCGGAGGTCTCCCGCCACCTGCCCGAGGAGAACCAGCCCGGAGCCACGCCGTCGCCGTCCTCGACCCCCTCCGGCTCCGCCACCCCCGCCTCACCGGCCCCGGCCACCTCGGCCCCGTAAACCGTTTTGGCGATACCTCCCGCCATCCCATATGCTTCTCACGTCCCCGACGCGCTGAGAAGCGCCCAGGCGGGCCGATAGCCCTCATCGTCTAGCGGCCTAGGACGCCGCCCTTTCAAGGCGGTAGCACGGGTTCGAATCCCGTTGGGGGCACGCGACACGATGTGCGACACTGTCGTACGCAACAGCTTGGTCCTGTGGAGCAGTTTGGAGTGCTCGCCACCCTGTCAAGGTGGAGGCCGCGGGTTCAAATCCCGTCAGGACCGCAAAGGCCTTGCAGAAGGTCTTGACGGCTGGGTAGCTCAGTTGGTACGAGCGATCGCCTGAAAAGCGATAGGTCGCCGGTTCGACCCCGGCCCCAGCCACAGCCCGCGAAGGCCCCGTCCACGGACGGGGCCTTCGTCGTGTCGCGGCCCGGTCCGGAGTCCCCCGCGGCATCCGGTACAAATCGTTCGCCACGGATTTCCCGGGGATGAGATCCTGGATCGCGTATGTCTACGCATCCTGCCCCCGCCACCCCGGCCCCCGGCCCCCTCGCCCCCCGCCTGACCGAGCTGTCCCTGCGCGACGCGCACCGGCTCGGGCGCAGGCTCGAAGGCGCGCGCAAGATCCGCAAGCCGGAGGCCCGCGCCGCCGTCCTCGCCGAGATCGACGCGGAGATCACGAAGGCCGAGGAACGGATCGGTGAGCGGCGCGGCCGGCTGCCCGCCGTCTCCTATCCCGAGCAGCTGCCGGTCAGCCAGAAGAAGAGCGAGATCGCCGACGCCATCCGCGACCACCAGGTCGTGATCGTCGCCGGTGAGACGGGCTCCGGCAAGACCACGCAGATCCCGAAGATCTGTCTCGAACTGGGGCGCGGCGTGCGCGGCATGATCGGGCACACCCAGCCCCGCCGTATCGCCGCCCGTACCGTCGCCGAGCGCGTGGCCGAGGAGCTGGACACCCCCCTCGGCGAGGCCGTCGGCTGGAAGGTCCGCTTCACCGACCAGGTGAACCAGGACTCCACCTTCATCAAGCTGATGACGGACGGCATCCTGCTCGCCGAGATCCAGACCGACCGGGAGCTGCGCGCCTACGACACGATCATCATCGACGAGGCGCACGAGCGGTCCCTGAACATCGACTTCCTGCTGGGCTATCTGGCGCAGCTGCTGCCGAAGCGGCCTGATCTGAAGGTCGTGATCACCTCCGCGACGATCGACCCGGAGCGCTTCTCCCGGCACTTCGGCGACGCCCCGATCGTGGAGGTCAGCGGGCGGACGTATCCGGTGGAGGTCCGTTACCGCCCGCTGCTGGAGGAGGACGGCGACGACGCCGACCGTGATCAGATCACCGCGATCACGGACGCCGTGGAGGAGCTGATGGCGGAGGGGAAGGGCGACATCCTCGTCTTCCTCTCCGGTGAGCGGGAGATCCGGGACACCGCCGACGCGCTGACCAGGAAGAACGGAGGCGCCCATTGGCAGAGCACGGAGATCCTCCCCCTGTACGCCCGCCTCTCCCACGCCGAGCAGCACCGCGTCTTCCAGCCGCACACGGGGCGCAGGATCGTTCTGGCGACGAACGTGGCCGAGACGTCCCTGACCGTGCCGGGCATCAAGTACGTCATCGATCCCGGCTTCGCCCGGATCTCCCGCTACAGCCACCGCACCAAGGTCCAGCGGCTGCCGATCGAGCCGGTCTCGCAGGCCAGCGCCAACCAGCGCAAGGGCCGCTGCGGCCGTACCAGTGACGGCGTCTGCATCCGGCTGTACTCCGAGGACGACTTCCTCGCCCGGCCGGAGTTCACGGACGCGGAGATCCTGCGGACCAACCTGGCCTCCGTCATCCTGCAGATGACCGCGGCCGGCCTCGGTGACATCGAGAGGTTCCCCTTCATCGATCCGCCGGACCACCGCAACATCCGCGACGGTGTGCAGCTGCTGCAGGAGCTGGGTGCGCTGGACCCGCCCACCCGTCAGCCGACCACCACCCCGCAACGAGCTGCGTCGCAGCCCTCCCCTTCTTCGAAGGACGCGCGCAAGCGGCTCACGCAGACCGGCCGCAAGCTCGCCCAGCTGCCGGTCGATCCCCGTCTGGGCCGCATGGTCCTGGAGGCGGACCGCAACGGCTGCGTGCGCGAGGTCATGGTCGTAGCCGCCGCCCTGTCCATCCAGGACCCGCGGGAGCGCCCGGCCGACAAGCAGGCCCAGGCCGACCAGCAGCACGCCCGCTTCAAGGACGAGGGCAGCGACTTCCTCGCCTATCTCAACCTCTGGCGGTACATCAGGGAGCAGCAGCGGGAGCGGGGCTCGAGCTCGTTCCGGCGGATGTGCAAGCAGGAGTACCTCAACTTCCTGCGCATCCGTGAATGGCAGGACATCTACTCCCAACTGCGCACGGTGGCCAAGCAGATGGGCATCCACCTCAACGAGGAGGACGCCCCCGGCGACCGCGTCCACGTCTCGCTCCTCGCCGGACTGCTGTCGCACATCGGCATGAAGGACGTCAAGGACGGCGCGAAGAACGAGTACCTGGGCGCCCGGAACGCCAAGTTCGCGATCTTCCCCGGCTCGGCGCTGTTCAGGAAGCCGCCGCGGTTCGTGATGTCCGCGGAGCTGGTGGAGACCTCCCGCCTGTGGGCGCGCGTCAACGCGAAGATCGAGCCGGAGTGGGTCGAGCCGCTGGCGGAGCACCTGCTGAAGCGCACGTACAGCGAGCCGCACTGGGAGAAGGACCAGGCGGCCGTGATGGCGTACGAGAAGGTGACGCTGTACGGCGTGCCGATCGTGGCGCAGCGGAAGATCAACTACGGCCGGGTCGACCCGGAGACCAGCCGCGAGCTGTTCATCCGCAACGCGCTCGTCGAGGGCGACTGGCGCACCCACCACAAGTTCTTCGCCGACAACCGCAGGCTGCTCAGCGAGGTCGAGGAGCTGGAGCACCGGGCCCGGCGCCGGGACATCGTCGTGGACGACGACACGCTCTTCGACTTCTACGACGCCCGGGTGCCCGAACACGTGGTCTCCGGCGCTCACTTCGACTCCTGGTGGAAGCGCAAGCGGCACGAGGAGCCGGAGTTCCTGGACTTCGAGCGGGAGATGCTGATCCGGGGGTCGGCGGAGGCGGTCACCAAGGCCGACTATCCGGACTCCTGGCGGCAGGGGCAGCTGAAGTTCCGGGTGACGTACCAGTTCGAGCCGGGCGCGGACGCGGACGGCGTGACCGTCCACATCCCGCTGCAGGTCCTCAACCAGGTCACGGACGAGGGCTTCGACTGGCAGATCCCGGGTCTGCGGGAGGAGGTGGTGACGGAGCTGATCCGTTCACTGCCGAAGCCGATCCGCCGCAACTACGTGCCGGCGCCGAACTTCGCCAGGCGTTTCCTGGACACGGCCGTCCCCTTGCAGGAGCCGCTGACGGTCACCATGGCCCGCGAGCTGAAGCGCATGGTCGGCGTCCCCTTCGAGGCCGAGGACTTCGACTGGTCGAAGGTGCCGGACCACCTGCGTGTCACCTTCCGCATCGTCGACGAACGGCGGCGGAAGCTGGCGGAGGACAAGGACCTGGAGGCGCTGAGGCTGCGTCTGAAGCCGAAGGCGCGCAAGGCCCTGTCCCAGGCCGCGGCGGCCACCGCCTCGCGCCGGGGCGGCGAGTCCCTGGAGCGCACGGGCCTGACCGACTGGACGATCGGCGCGCTCACCCGGGTCTTCGAGACGCGCCGGGCCGGGCAGCCGGTGAAGGCCTACCCGGCGCTGGTGGACGACGGCGACACGGTCTCCGTGCGCCTCTTCGACACCGAGGCGGAGCAGGCGGAGGCGATGTGGCGGGGCACGCGCCGGCTGATCCTGCGCAACATCCCGGTCAGTCCCGCGAAGTTCGCTTCCGAGAAGCTGACGAACGCGCAGAAGCTGGCGCTCTCCGCGAACCCCCACGGCTCGGTCCAGGCGCTGTTCGACGACTGCGCGACGGCCGCGGCGGACAGGCTGATCGCGGACTTCGGCGGCCCGGCGTGGGACGAGGAGTCGTACCGCAAGCTGTACGACAAGGTGCGCGCGGAGATCGTGGACACCACCGTCCGCGCGGTCGGCCAGGTGCAGCAGGTCCTCGCCGCCTGGCAGGCCTGTGAGCGCCGGCTGAAGGCCGTACGGAGTCCCGCGCTGCTGCCGAACCTGCAGGACGTCCGGGGGCAGCTCGACGCCCTCGTGAAGCCGGGGTTCGTGACGGAGGCGGGGCTGCGCCGGCTGCCCGACCTGATGCGCTATCTGGTGGCCGCGGACCGCCGCCTGCAGCAGATGCCGACCAACGTCCAGCGGGACACGACGCGCATGGAGAAGGTCCACGAGATGCGGGACGAGTACGCCTGGCTGCTGGAGCAGCTGCCGCGGGGGCGCCCGGTCCCGTCCGCCGTCCTGGACATCCGGTGGATGATCGAGGAGCTCCGGGTCAGCTACTTCGCCCACGCGCTCGGCACGGCGTACCCCGTCTCGGACAAGCGGATCGTGAAGGCGATCGACGCGGCCGTACCGTGATCACCCGTGCACGGTGGGTGAGTTCGACCAGGGGCTCACCCTCCTGTACAGTCTCTTCTCGCAGCGCAACGCACACATCGCACTGCGAAACTCCCCCAGTCCCGCAAGGGTCTGGGCGGGGCACCGGGTCCTGTGGAGCAGTTTGGAGTGCTCGCCACCCTGTCAAGGTGGAGGCCGCGGGTTCAAATCCCGTCAGGACCGCAGCGAAAGAAGGAAGGCCCGTACCGGACACCCGGTGCGGGCCTTCTCTCATGCCCGCCTCACACCCGCCCGCCTCACACCCGCCCGCCTCACACCCGCCCGCCTCATGCCCGCCTCACGGCCCCGCACCGCCTCCAGGCGTCCCGGATCGCCGGAACAGTGGCCGTACCCGGCTCCTGCAGTCACGCGCGCACCGGCGGGGCTCCACGCCGTCTTGACGGCCTGACGTTCCGTCGGTACCCAGAAGACAGGGCCTGCTCCCGTGCGGCCCCTGGAGGTGGCGTATGGCGGCATCGGTCAGGCACGAGACACGGGCACTGCTCCGTGCACACCTGTCGGCCGCATCGTCCTATGGCCACAGGGCCCGCCACTGCCCGATCTGCCACCACCTGCTGCGGCTGGCGATGGACTCCGCACAGAGAGCCGCCGAGGCCCCGGAGGAGTGCGCGCAGGACGAGAGTCCCGCCGGCGCGTGACCACCGGCCGCTCCCAACGCCCGCTGCGGCGTGGGCGGGTGGAACACGAGGCTCCACTAGCGCACCCGGGACGCAGGGGACAAGGACTCTGTCATGTGACAGGAGTCACCGCATGAGTTTCCGAAGGTGCGGTACTTACCCCCCGCCTACAACTGGTCAATTTAATATGTGCAATTGCACCGTCCGGAGGCGACTCCCCCGACGCCGCCCGACGGGCCTCTCACAGCAGATCCGACAGCCCTCCCCAGACTCCCACAAGGCCACCCACAGAGCCGCCGGACCGGGCACACACCGCGCACAAAAAAGATCGCGCCGGACTCGGCGGAGTCCAGCGCGATCGACGACGCACCCTGTCACGTGCTCGGGAAGCTCTGATGAGCCCGGGCGTGGAGCCTGTTGGGGCAGACCCCGCGTCGCTTGGAGCTAGGGTTCCGGGCGCCTCGGCACGTTGGGGGACCTGCCGGTTTGCCCGGTTATGGAGTTGTTGTTCAGGCTTCGCTGCGCTGCTGCGGAATACCCGCCAGCAGGGCGCGGACCTCCGCCTCGCGGTAGCGGCGATGCCCGCCGAGCGTGCGGATCGACGTGAGCTTGCCGGCCTTGGCCCACCGCGTGACCGTCTTGGGGTCGACGCGGAACATGGTGGCGACCTCAGCCGGGGTCAGCAGCGGCTCGGCATCAGGGGTGCGAGCGGTCATGAGCGGCCTCCTCGGGAGAACCGAACCTTCTCGGTTCTTTCCTCTAAATTCTGCACCTTGACCCGCGTTGCCCGAAATGGCGGACGCGAGTCGAGTCGGTTATAGGACGAACGGCTTGTCCTCGGCACTACAACTACACCATCTGTCCAGCCGCGTCGGCCAAACCGATGGAATTGCCCCTCCAGGTGTTCATCAGCGACGGAAGCCGATGGACCATGCCATAGCGGACAGTCACGCCACTGTGACGATCAGTCACAGGACGATCAGGAGTCACCAGACCCCCCAAAGCGTGCAACACGGACGGAGTCCTCCCCGGACTCCTTGTCCTATTTTGGCATGAGGAGGGGCATGAGGCGCAAGAGCCTTGTACGTGCGGTCCGTCACGCTTGCCGCGTTTGCGGGTGACTTGGGCGAAAGCCCGGATCGCGGCCTACGCCCCATGTCAGCAGGACATCAGTGCACGCGGTTCGCACATCGATGCCAGGAGAAAACCCCAAAACGGGCGGAACGTCAAACGTCAGTTCGCCGAGCGCCGGTCCCTGACGGAGCGCCAGCGCTCCACCAGCCGCGCGTACGCCGCCCCCGCGGCCGCCCCGTCGCCCTGCCGCAGCGCCTCGATGCCCCCGGCCACGTCCGCCGCCGAGTGGTCGTCCTCGAGCTCGCCGGCCGGCAGGACGTGCACCAGACCGCCGTAGTCCAGCTCCACCAGCGAGCGCGGGTGGAACTCCTCGAGCCAGCGCCCGACGTCCACCAGGCCGTCGATCAGCGGCCCCTCGTCGACGCCGTCCTTGAGCGCCCGCAGGGCCCGCGCCACGCGCCGCCGCGCCTGCACCATCGGCGTCCGGTAGCGCAGCATCGGGGGGATCTCGCCGGAGCCCTTGTCGAAGCGCCGCTCCTCGTCCGACACCAGCACGAACCAGTGCAGCGGCACCTGCCAGGTCGCGGTGCGGATCCAGGGCCGGGCGTCCGGGTTGCGGGTCAGCCAGCGCTCGAAGTCCTGGGCCGCCTGGCGCCGTACGACCTCCGGGAGCACCGCCTCCAGGACCGGCTTCGGCAGTTCCTCGGGCAGCTGCTGGAGGGCCTGCCAGCCACGCAGCCGGGTGCGCCACGGGCACACGCAGACCACCCCGTCGACCTCGGCCACGAAGGCGTCGCTGCTCTCGTGCACCGGCACCGGGACCGGTGGGGTGGGCACCAAGTCGGCCAGCGAGCGGCGCAGTTCGTCCTGGTACGAGGGACGGTCGGCGCGCCGGGCATAGCGCGCCCAGTGGCCGCGCTCCGGCTCGGGGAAGGCGGCCAGTGGCTCGTACACGCGCAGATACGTCGCGTACGGGACGATCACCGAGGACACCTTGGGCACGCCTGCTCCCTCCCCCTCCCACCACCGGGAAAACCTGCCGGCCCCGCTCACGGACGGCGGGAAATCCATGCAAATCGTCCCACGGACGTACGCCGCGAGGAGGTGATCCTGAGCACTGCGCGAACGGCGGGGCCCACAGGCTCTAATCTCGTCCTCACAACCCCGCCACCCACACGGGGAGCCACTCTCCACCCGCCGCTACTTACTCAGGAGTCACCACAGTGACCGACGTAACCGGCGCGCCTGCTGATGTACTGCACACCCTGTTCCACTCGGACCAGGGCGGACATGAGCAAGTCGTGCTCTGCCAGGACCGCGCCAGTGGCCTCAAGGCCGTCATCGCCATCCACAGCACCGCCCTGGGCCCCGCGCTCGGCGGTACGCGCTTCTACCCGTACCCGAGCGAGGCCGACGCCGTCGCCGACGCCCTCAACCTCGCGCGCGGGATGTCGTACAAGAACGCCATGGCCGGACTCGGCCACGGCGGCGGCAAGGCCGTGATCATCGGGGACCCGGAGCAGGACAAGACCGAGGAACTGCTGCTCGCCTACGGCCGGTTCGTCGCCTCGCTCGGCGGCCGCTACGTCACCGCCTGCGACGTCGGCACCTACGTCGCCGACATGGACGTCGTGGCCCGCGAGTGCCGCTGGACCACCGGCCGCTCCCCCGAGAACGGCGGCGCCGGCGACTCCTCGGTGCTGACCGCCTTCGGCGTCTACCAGGGCATGCGCGCCAGCGCCCAGCACCTGTGGGGCGACCCGTCGCTGCGCGGCCGCAGGGTCGGCATCGCGGGCGTCGGCAAGGTCGGCCGCCACCTGGTGGAGCACCTGCGGGCGGAGGGCGCCGAGGTCCTCGTCACGGACGTGCGCGAGGAGGCCGTGGGGCGGATCCTCGCGGCTCACCCGGAGGGCGTGACCGCCGTCGCCGACACCGCGACCCTGATCCGCGGCGCCCACGCAGGCGAACTCGACATCTACGCCCCGTGCGCACTGGGCGGAGCCCTGAACGACGACACCGTGCCGGCGCTCGCCGCGAAGGTGGTCTGCGGCGCCGCCAACAACCAGCTCGCCCACCCGGGCGTCGAGAAGGACCTCGCCGACCGCGGGATCCTCTACGCCCCGGACTACGTGGTGAACGCGGGCGGCGTCATCCAGGTCGCCGACGAGCTCCACGGCTTCGACTTCGAGCGGTGCAGGGCGAAGGCCGCGAAGATCTTCGACACCACGCTGGCCATATTCGCACGTGCGAAGGAAGACGGGATCCCGCCGGCCGCCGCGGCCGACCGGATCGCCGAGCAGCGGATGCACGAGGCGGCCGCGGCGCGCAGGTTCTGACCCCCGGGAGGTTTGAGCGGTACCCGTCGGCGCACACTTGGAGAGAACTCTCACGTTCGTCGGCGGGTCGCCTGCCGAGAAGTGGTTAAAATCGCGGTTGACCAGCGGGGACGGCGCGCCCCGGGGGTCCTGGATCCGGGCCCGTCCTGTGGGCGACGTACCGTATGGGCGCGGGCTCAGGTACCGTGGAAGTCCTACGGACCGGTCTCTCCGATGAGAGTCCGTTCCAGATCATGAACGCGTGTCAAGACTCTGGGGCCGTCGAGCCCCGTCACCGAGGGGGTCGAGCCATGGGGCGCGGCCGGGCCAAGGCCAAGCAGACGAAGGTCGCCCGCCAGCTGAAGTACAACAGCGGCGGGACAGACCTGTCGCGTCTGGCCAGCGAGCTGGGCGCTTCGACTTCGAGTCAGCCACCGAACGGCGAGCCGTTCGAGGACGACGAGGACGATGACGACCCGTACGCCCAGTACGCGGATCTCTATAACGACGACGAGGACGAGGACGACGAGTCCGGTCCGACGTCTCAACGCCGCGGCGCTTGACGATCCAGCTGCGCTCGACCCGGTCCGTGGTGGTCCACACCACCGGACCGGGTTTTGACGCTGCTCTGGCGGGCGTCGGCCCGCGGCGCTTCTAGCGCGCGTACGTGCCGGTCAGTGCCGCACCGGTCGTACGGTCGCCGCGGTCCGTGATCTCTCCGGCCACCCATGCGCCGACCCCGCGGTCGGCCAGCGTCGTGAGGGCCACGTCCGCCGACTCCTGCGGGACGATCGCCATCATGCCGACGCCCATGTTGAGGGTCTTCTCCAGCTCCAGCAGCTCGACCCGACCGGTCCTGCCGACGAGGTCGAAGACCGGGGCCGGGGTCCAGGTGGAGCGGTCGACGACCGCGTGCAGTCCGTCGGGGATCACGCGCGCCAGGTTGGCGGCCAGCCCGCCGCCGGTGATGTGCGAGAAGGCGTGCACCTCGGTGGTACCGGTCAGGGCCAGGCAGTCCAGCGAGTAGATCTTGGTCGGCTCCAGCAGCTCCTCGCCGAGGGTGCGGCCGAACTCCTCGATCCGTGCGTCCAGCGACAGGCCCGCCTGGTTCAGCAGGACGTGCCGGACCAGCGAGTACCCGTTCGAGTGAAGCCCGGACGCGGCCATGGCGATCACCACGTCACCCGTACGGATGCGATCGGCACCCAGCAGCCGGTCGGCCTCCACGACGCCCGTACCGGCACCGGCCACGTCGAAGTCGTCCTCGCCGAGGAGCCCGGGGTGTTCGGCGGTCTCGCCGCCGACCAGGGCGCAGCCGGCCAGCACACAGCCCTCGGCGATGCCCTTGACGATGGCGGCGACGCGCTCGGGGTGGACCTTGCCGACGCAGATGTAGTCGGTCATGAACAGCGGCTCGGCGCCGCACACCACGATGTCGTCCATGACCATGGCGACCAGGTCGTGGCCGATGGAGTCGTACACGCCGAGCTGCCGGGCGAGGTCGACCTTGGTGCCGACGCCGTCGGTGGCGGAGGCCAGCAGGGGACGCTCGTAGCGCTTGAGGGCGGAGGCGTCGAAGAGGCCGGCGAAGCCGCCGAGGCCACCGAGGACCTCGGGCCGCCGCGTCTTTCTCACCCACTCCTTCATCAGCTCGACGGCGCGGTCGCCCGCTTCGATGTCGACGCCGGCAGCCGCGTAGGAAGCCCCGGTGACGGGGCCCGTCGCCGGAGGTGACTGATCAGACGCAGCAGACATTGCCTGGGATCTTTCGTGTCGGTTTCTACGAGGCTTACGGGCGACGGATCGCGTCGGCCGCGGCCGTGGCGGCCGGACCGGCCGCCAGTTCGGTCTCCAGCAGCTGCTTGCCGAGCAGCTCGGGGTCCGGGAGGTCCATCGGGTACTCGCCGTCGAAGCAGGCGCGGCAGAGGTCCGGCTTGGCGATGGTGGTCGCCTCGATCATGCCGTCGATGGAGATGTAGGCCAGGGAGTCGGCGCCGAGCGAGGTGCCGATCTCGTCGATGGTCATGCCGTTGGCGATGAGCTCGGCGCGGGTGGCGAAGTCGATGCCGAAGAAGCAGGGCCACTTCACGGGCGGGGAGGAGATCCGGATGTGGACCTCGGCGGCCCCGGCCTCGCGGAGCATCCGCACCAGCGCCCGCTGGGTGTTGCCGCGGACGATGGAGTCGTCCACGACCACCAGGCGCTTGCCCTTGATGACTTCCTTCAGCGGGTTCAGCTTCAGCCGGATGCCGAGTTGCCGGATCGTCTGCGAGGGCTGGATGAAGGTCCGGCCGACGTAGGCGTTCTTGACCAGGCCGGCGCCGAAGGGGATGCCGGAGGCCTCCGCGTAGCCGATGGCGGCCGGGGTGCCGGACTCCGGGGTCGGTATGACCAGATCGGCCTCGACCGGTGCTTCCTTGGCGAGCCTGCGGCCCATCTCCACCCGGGAGAGGTAGACGTTCCGGCCGGCGATGTCGGTGTCGGGGCGGGCCAGGTACACGTACTCGAAGACACAGCCCTTGGGCTTCGCTTCCGCGAATCGCGACGCCCGCAGACCGTTCTCGTCGATGGCGACGAACTCGCCCGGCTCGATCTCGCGGACGAAGGAGGCGCCGCAGATGTCGAGGGCGGCGGACTCCGAGGCGACGACCCAGCCGCGCTCCAGGCGGCCGAGGACCAGCGGGCGGATGCCCTGCGGGTCCCGGGCGGCGTAGAGGGTGTGCTCGTCCATGAAGACGAGGCTGAAGGCGCCCTTGACCTTCGGCAGGACCGTGTGCGCGGCCTCCTCGATGGTCAGCGGCTTGCCGTCGGCGTCCTCCTGGGCGGCGAGCAGGGCCGTCAGGAGGTCGGTGTCGTTGGTGGCGGCCACCCTCGGGGTGCGGCCGCCCTCCTTCTTCGGCAGGTCCGCGACCATCTCGGCGAGCTGGGCGGTGTTGACCAGGTTGCCGTTGTGGCCGAGCGCGATGGAACCGTGCCCGGTGGCGCGGAACGTCGGCTGGGCGTTCTCCCACACGGAGGCACCGGTGGTCGAGTAGCGGGCGTGTCCGACCGCGATATGACCCTGGAGCGAACCGAGGGAGGTCTCGTCGAAGACCTGGGAGACCAGGCCCATGTCCTTGAAGACGAGGATCTGGGAGCCGTTGCTGACCGCGATTCCCGCGGATTCCTGGCCCCGATGCTGGAGGGCGTACAGCCCGAAGTAAGTGAGCTTGGCGACCTCTTCGCCCGGAGCCCAGACTCCGAAGACGCCGCAGGCGTCCTGGGGGCCTTTCTCACCGGGGAGCAGATCGTGATTGAGTCGACCGTCACCACGTGGCACGGCACCGAGTGTAGGCGAGATCGACCACTGGTCCGAATTGGGGATACCTGCCGTCCTTCGGTCACCGTCCGGCGACCGCTTCGGCGGTTTCTCCGTTTCCGCTGGTCAGCGTGAGGGTTCGATGATCCAGGGTGTAGCCGGCCGTGCCGTCGAAGAGACGCAGGAGGCGCTTCTCGATACGCATGAGTGAGGCGTCGCACATCATTCGGGTGGTGTACGCGGGACCGAGCGTGATACGTCCGTCGCGTACCGTCGCCTTCGCGGTGACGTGATTGCACCCCAGGCGGCCGGTGACCCTGCCCGGTTCCTTGCCGAAGGTGAGGTGTGCCGATCCCCGGGCCGGCCGCGGGAGGCTCGTCGCCGTGCCCCCGGCGCCGAGGGAGGTGATCGTCCACCTCGTGCCGTACAGCGGTACGTCCTTCTCCTCGGTCAGGTGGACCCGGTCGCCGTCGCGGGCGGTGAGCGTCAGCTCGCCGTCCTTCGTCCCGACCGCGAGCGAGCGGCCGGTGAGGGTGCGGGACAGGGCCCGCTCGAAGGCCATGCGCTCCGGCTCGCAGGCCATCAGGGTCCGGTGGGCGTGCGTGAGCTCGACGCGGTGGCCGGTGAAGGCGGCCCTCGCGCCGAACTGGTTGCAGCCGTAGCTGCCCACGGCGGTGCCGTCCGTGCCGAAACGGACGCCGGCGCCGGCGTCCGCGGGGGCCTGCCGCGTGACGCCGTCCACCGTGACGCTGTCGACCTTCCAGTGCACGCCCGTCACGCCCGGCTCCGCCGAGGCGCCGCCGCCGTCGCCCGCGCACCCCAGGACGAGCGGGAGCACGGTCAGGACGGCGAGGGTGAGTCGCGGTGTGCCCATACCGATGGGACGGAAGGGACGAAAGACCGGTTCCCGCGGCTCACGCCATCAGCGGCAGCAGCCCGCTCAGGTCCGCCCGCTCGCCGCTGGCGCCGACCCGGGCCCTGTCGACCGCTTCCGGCCAGCTCAGGCGCCCGGTCGCGAGCCGGATCCAGGTCAGCGGGTCGGTCTCGACGACGCTGGGCGGGGTGCCACGGGTGTGCCGCGGTCCCTCGACGCACTGCACCACGGCGTACGGCGGGATCCGCACCTCGGTGGCGCCGCCGGGCGCCTTGGCGGCCAGGGCGTCGGCGAGCAGCCGGGTGCAGGCGGCGAGGGCCTGGCGCTCGTAGGGCACCTCCAGGCCCGGGACGGCGTCGTTGAGGTCGTCGGTGTGGACGATCAGTTCGACGGTGCGGGTGACCAGGTAGTCGGACAGCGGCATCGACCCGGCTCCGGTGGCCAGCAGGCGGGTGCCGCGGTGTTCGGCCAGGTCCGCGGTGAAGCGGCGGTCGACGGCGGCGAGGTAGGCCCCGAGGTCGGGGTTGTCCGCGGCGAGCCGGCGGCTCGCGTCGTCGATCCCGGTCGCGCCGGCGGCGGTCGCGAACGGCCAGTCGAGGACCGTGACCTCCTGCCGCGCCGGTTCCGGCAGGTCGATGAAGCGGCTGACGGCACCGAGTGCCATCCCCGTGTGGGCGATCAGGTCCCGCACGGTCCACTCCCCCAGCCGCGTGGGCCCGGCCAGCTGCTCGGGGCTCAGGGTGCGCACGGCCTCCCGCAGGTGCCCGAACTGCGCGGTCACCGCGGCACGGATCTTGACGGAGTCGTACGTACGGGCGCGTTTCCTGGCCGGTGGCATGGCGGTGAGCCTAGCCCGCGTCACACCGTGCTCGCGGAGTCCCGGGGCCCCGCCCGTGCGCGACGGGCGGGGCCCCGGGGCTGCCGTGGAACCGGACCGGCGGACCGGACCGGAGCCGGGGCCGGCTCAGGTGAGCAGTGCCGGGATCGTTCCCTCGTGCGCCTCGCGCAGCTCCGCCAGCGGCAGCTCGAACTCACCCTGCAGTTCGACGGTGTCGCCGTCGACGACACCGATGCGGGTGGCCGGCAGGCCCCGCGCACCGCACATGTCGGTGAAGCGGACCTCCTCCGAGCGCGGCACGGCGACGACCGCGCGCCCCGCCGACTCGGAGAACAGGAACGTGAAGGCGTCCAGCCCGTCCGGTACGACCAGACGCGCGCCCTTGCCGCCGAGCAGCGCCGACTCCACGACCGCCTGGATCAGACCGCCGTCGGACAGGTCGTGCGCCGAGTCGATCATGCCGTCGCGGGAGGCGGAGATCAGGATCTCGCCGAGCAGGCGCTCCCGCTCCAGGTCGACCTCGGGCGGCAGGCCGCCGAGGTGGTCGTGGACGACCTGCGACCAGGCCGAGCCGCCGAACTCCTCGCGGGTCTCGCCGAGGAGGTAGAGCAGCTGGCCCTCCTCCTGGAAGGCGACCGGCGTGCGGCGGGCCACGTCGTCGATGACGCCCAGGACCGCGACCACGGGGGTCGGGTGGATCGCGGCCTCGCCCGTCTGGTTGTACAGCGAGACGTTGCCGCCGGTCACCGGCGTGCCGAGCTGCAGGCAGCCGTCGGCGAGCCCGCGGACGGCCTCTGCGAACTGCCACATCACGGCCGGGTCCTCGGGCGAGCCGAAGTTCAGGCAGTCGGAGACGGCGAGCGGCCTGGCGCCGGTGGCGGCGACGTTGCGGTACGCCTCGGCGAGCGCCAGCTGCGCGCCCGTGTACGGGTCGAGCTTGGCGTACCGGCCGTTGCCGTCGGTCGCGATCGCGACACCGAGCCCGCTGGCCTCGTCGATGCGGATCATGCCGGAGTCCTCGGGCTGGGCGAGGACGGTGTTGCCCTGCACGAAGTGGTCGTACTGCGAGGTGATCCACTGCTTGGAGGCCTGGTTGGGCGAGCCGACCAGCTTCAGGACCTGCTCACGCAGCTCCTCGGAGGTGGCGGGCCGCGCGAGCCTGCCCGCGTCGTCCGCCTGGAGCTCGTCCTGCCAGGACGGGCGGGCGTACGGCCGCTCGTAGACCGGGCCCTCGTGCGCGACCGTGCGCGGGTCGACGTCGACGATCTTGCCGCCGTGCCAGTAGATCTCCAGGCGGTCGCCGTCGGTCACCTCACCGATGACGGTGGCGATGACGTCCCACTTCTCGCAGATCTCCAGGAACCGGTCGACCTTCTCCGGCTCGACGACCGCGCACATGCGCTCCTGCGACTCGCTCATGAGGATCTCCTCGGGCGAGAGCGTGGAGTCGCGCAGCGGCACGTCGTCCAGGGTGACGCGCATGCCGCCGGAGCCGTTGGAGGCCAGCTCCGAGGTGGCGCAGGACAGACCGGCCGCGCCGAGGTCCTGGATGCCGACGACCAGCTTCTCCCTGAACGCCTCCAGGGTGCACTCGATGAGCAGCTTCTCCTGGAAGGGGTCGCCGACCTGCACGGCGGGACGCTTCGAGGGCTTGACGTCGTCGAAGGTCTCGGAGGCGAGGATCGACGCGCCGCCGATGCCGTCGCCGCCGGTCCGGGCGCCGTAGAGGATGACCTTGTTGCCGGACCCGGACGCCTTCGCGAGGTGGATGTCCTCGTGCCGCATCACGCCGATGGCACCGGCGTTGACCAGCGGGTTTCCCTGGTAGCAGGCGTCGAAGACGACCTCGCCGCCGATGTTGGGCAGGCCCAGGCAGTTGCCGTAGCCGCCGATGCCCGCGACGACGCCCGGGAGCACCCGCCTGGTGTCCGGGTGGTCCGCCGCGCCGAAGCGCAGCGGGTCGACGACCGCGACCGGCCGTGCGCCCATCGCGATGATGTCGCGGACGATGCCGCCGACGCCGGTGGCCGCGCCCTGGTAGGGCTCGACGTAGGAGGGGTGGTTGTGCGACTCGACCTTGAAGGTGACCGCGTAGCCCTGGCCGACATCGACCACGCCGGCGTTCTCGCCGATGCCGACGAGCAGCGCGTCGTTCTCGGGGGCCTTCTCGCCGAACTGGCGCAGGTGCACCTTGGAGGACTTGTAGCTGCAGTGCTCGGACCACATGACGGAGTACATGGCGAGCTCGGCACCGGTCGGGCGGCGGCCGAGGATCCCCACGATCCGCTCGTACTCGTCCTTCTTCAGGCCGAGTTCGGCCCAGGGCAGCTCGACGTCGGGGGTCTCGGTCGCGTGCTCGACCGTGTCCAGAGGCGTCCGGCTCATGCGTTGACCAGCTTCTTGAGGATCGAGGTGAAGAAGGGGAGGCCGTCGGTACGGCCGCTGCCGATGAGCGGCTCGACGGCGTGCTCCGGGTGCGGCATCAGACCGACGACGTTGCCGGCCTCGTTGCTGATGCCGGCGATGTCACGCAGCGAACCGTTCGGGTTGCAGTCCACGTAACGGAAGGCGACGCGGCCCTCGGCCTCCAGCTTGTCGAGGGTGTACTCGTCGGCGACGTACCGGCCGTCCATGTTCTTCAGCGGGATGTGGATCTCCTGGCCGGCGGTGTAGTCGCTGGTCCAGGAGGTCTCCGCGTTCTCCACCCGCAGCTTCTGGTCGCGGCAGATGAAGTGGAGGTGGTCGTTGCCGAGCATCGCGCCCGGGAGGAGGTGCGCCTCGGTCAGGATCTGGAAGCCGTTGCAGATGCCGAGGACCGGCAGTCCGGCCTTCGCCTGCTCGACGAGGGGCTCCATCACCGGCGAGAACCGCGCGATGGCGCCGGCCCGCAGATAGTCGCCGTAGGAGAAACCGCCGCAGAGCACGACGGCGTCCACCTGGTGGAGGTTCTTGTCCTTGTGCCAGAGGGCGACCGCTTCGGCGCCCGCGAGGCGGATCGCGCGCCGGGTGTCCCGGTCGTCGAGACTTCCGGGGAAAGTGACGACGCCAATACGAGCGGTCACTGCGTCGCCTCCGCGACGTTCTCCACCTTGACGGTGAAGTCCTCGATCACGGTGTTGGCGAGGAAGGATTCCGCAAGATCGTGGATGCGGGCGAGCGCGGCCTCGTCGACCGGCCCGTCAACTTCCAGTTCGAATCGCTTTCCCTGACGTACGTCGGAGATCCCCTCGAAACCCAGTCGCGGCAGTGCGCGCTGGACCGCCTGGCCCTGGGGGTCGAGGATCTCCGGCTTGAGCATGACGTCGACTACGACGCGTGCCACTGGCACTCCCGGTGTGTGGTGCTGAGCAGGTTCCTACAAGTGACTTCAGACTACCCGCACAAAATTTCTACGCGCGTCGACTTGTAGGAAACTACGTGACGCCCGTCACGACACGGCGGGAGGGTGTCCGGGGGCGAAAAGTTACGGGAAAAATCCGGGATCGATGCCCGGCAGCTATTGCGCCCGCCGGTCCGCCCCCACCACCCTTCAATCGAAGTCGCCGCGCCCCCTCTTGCTTTTTGACACGCGGAACGATTTAGTCGGACTTCACATTGCATTGTCCGGCACTGTACAAATGAAGCGTACAAATGAATTGTCAGCGTGCCGCACGAAGGGACCGATATTCGTGGCGCAGAAGGTCGTGGTCACGCTCTTTGACGACATCGACGGCTCGGAAGCGGCGGAAACGATCGCCTTCGGACTCGACGGCAAGTCGTACGAGATCGACCTGAATCAAGCCAATGCGAAGAAACTGCGTAAGGCGCTCGCGCCGTACGTGGAGGCCGGCCGCAAGCGGTCGAGGTCCGGCAAGGCCTACCGGCAGACGGAGGTCGCGCCCGACCCGGCGGCCGTCCGCGCCTGGGCCCAGGCCAACAAGATGGACGTCCCGGCCCGCGGCAGGATCCCCAAGCGGGTCTACGAGGCGTTCAGCGCGGCTCAGTGAGCCCCGCCCGACGACCGGTCACCCGCCCCTCGGCTCAACCGACTTGCGCTGCACCCCTCCTGGTCAGTTAGAGTCTGGAGCACGCCGCGGGGCGAGGCCGAAAAGCCAAGGCCCACGGAGTACGTGCGGGTGTAGTTCAGTAGTAGAACATCCCCCTTCCAGGGGGAAGGCGCAGTGTGCAATTCCTGTCACCCGCTCTGCACCGCCGGTCCTGACCACTGTTGTGGATCAGGTAGGCTGGTGCCCGCGCCGATCGGTGGGAGCCGGTCGGAGGCAATGCGGACGTAGCTCAGTTGGTAGAGCGCAACCTTGCCAAGGTTGAGGTCGCGAGTTCGAGCCTCGTCGTCCGCTCGGGAGTAAGGCCCCGGTCCTTCAGGACCGGGGCCTTTTCCGTGTGCGGCCGCTTCTGACATTTGTCATGCCGAGCGATGACAGCGCGCACTGCCGGCGGCCCCGTATCGCCGGGACGCTGACGTCATGGACACGAACGGACACGAGCACGTGATCGAGGTCACCGACCTGCGGCGTGTGTACGGGGGCGGGTTCGAGGCGGTGTGCGGCATCACCTTCTCCGTGGGCCGCGGCGAGATCTTCGCGCTCCTCGGCACCAACGGCGCGGGCAAGACGTCGACCGTCGAACTGCTGGAAGGGCTCGCCCGGCCCGCCGGGGGGCGGGTACGGGTACTCGGCCACGACCCGTACGAGGAGCGCGGCGCCGTACGGCCGCGCACCGGCGTGATGCTCCAGGAGGGCGGCTTCCCCTCGGAACTGACCGTCGCGGAGACCACACGGATGTGGGCGGGCTGCGTGACCGGGGCCCGCCCGGAGGAGGAGGCGCTGGCGCTCGTCGGGCTGACGGGACGGACCGGGGTACGGGTCAAGCAGCTGTCCGGGGGTGAACGACGGCGCCTCGACCTGGCGCTCGCCCTGCTCGGCGAACCAGAGGTGCTCTTCCTGGACGAGCCCACGACCGGCCTGGACGCCGAAGGGCGCCGGGACACCTGGGAGCTGGTGCGGGCGTTGCGCGACGGAGGCACGACGGTGCTGCTCACCACGCACTACCTGGAGGAGGCCGAGGGCCTCGCCGACCGGCTGGCCATCCTGCACGAGGGGCGCATCGCGGTCACCGGGACCCCGGACGAGGTCACCGCACGCCAGCCCGCGCGGATCTCCTTCCGGCTGCCCGCCGGCTATTTCCTCGGGGACCTGCCGCCGCTGGGCGAACTGGGCGTGTGCGGGCACGAGGTGGACGGCACTCTCGTACGGCTGCGCACGCGGGAGTTGCAGCGGGCGGCCACCGGGCTGCTGACGTGGGCCGAACGGGCGCGGGTGGAACTGCACGGGCTCGACGTGCGCTCCGCCTCGCTGGAGGAGGCGTTCCTGGGGATCGCGCGCGAGCGGGAGGTGGCCGCATGAGTGCCCTCGTCCTGGCTCCCGCCGGGCGGCGGATGCGGGCGCTGGCCCGGGCGGAGCTCACCCTGCTCGGCCGCAACCGGGGCACGCTGCTGACGGCGCTGCTGGTGCCGCTCGCGCTGCCGTTCAGCGTGCGGCCCGCGATCGACCGGATGGACCTCAAGGCCCAGGGGCTGAACGTCGGCACGGTGATGCTCACGGCCGCGATCGGGTTCTCCTTCCTGTTCGCCGTGTACACCTCCCTGGTCAGCGCCTACGTCGCCCGGCGCGAGGAACTGGTGCTCAAGCGGCTGCGGACCGGCGAGCCGGGCGATGCCGAGATCCTCGCCGGCACCGCGCTGCCCGCCGTCTGCGTCGGGCTCGCCCAGTCCCTCGTGCTCTCCGTCGGCTGCACGGTGCTGCTCGACGCGGGAGCGCCCCGGGCGCCGTACCTGACCGTCCTCGGTCTGCTCACGGGCCTGGTGCTGTGTGCCGCACTCGCCGCGCTCACCGCCGCCTTCACCAGGACCGTGGAGAGCGCGCAGGTCACCGCGCTGCCGCTGGTGTTCGTCTCGATGCTGGGCTCGGGCATCGCGATCCCGGCGGAGGTGCTGCCGGACCGGCTTGCGTCCCTGTGCGAGCTGCTGCCGCTCTCCCCCGCGATCCGGCTGGTCCGGGGCGGCTGGACCGGGCAGCTGAGCGGCCAGGAGGTGCTGGGCGCCGTCGCGACGGCGGTGGCCTGGACCGTCCTCGCGGTGTTTGCTGTACGGCGGTGGTTCCGCTGGGAACCGCGGCGCTGACGGACGGGGAGTGCGGGTGCTCGGTCGGATGAGGCAGTGGCAGCAGCGGCACTGGCGGGAGCGGACCAAGGCGGAGCGGGTCGAACTGCAGAGTGTCGTCACCTGGTACACGACCACCTGGTTCTTCTCGCTGTGCTGGCTGGCGCTGCCGCTGGCGGGCGGGCTCCAGCGGCGGCCCGTGCCGCTGGCCGTCGGAGCGCTGCTGCTGGTGGTGGGCGCCCTGCAGTGCGCGGAGGCCAACCGGCTCACCCGCTCGGTGCTCGACCACTACCTGGGCCGCGCCCCGCTCCCGCCGGGCGCGCTGCGCCCCGCCGCCGTCCTGCTGGGGGCGGCGCTGGGGCTGACCCTGGCGCTCGCCGCCCTGCACGCCGCCGGACCGGTCGCCGTCCGGCTCGCCATCGGCGCCTCGCTGCTGCCCTTCGGGCTGCTGTACGGGCTGGTCGTTCCGGTACGGCGGTTCCTGCGCCGATTCGCCGTGCTGGCCGTGGTGCTCATGGCCGCGTTCGGATGGACCGGGCAGGACCTCGCCCGTATCGCCCTGGTCGGCGTGCTGACCGTCTTCGGGGGGCTGTTCTCGCTGCTCGCCTGCCGCTGCGGCGCCTGGACGCTGTCCGTGCTGTGGGAGGCGGAACGGGCCCGCGAGGTCGAGACCCGGCTCGCCGTGGCCGAGGAACGGCTGCGGTTCGGGCGGGACCTGCACGACGTGATGGGGCGCAACCTGGCCGTCATCGCGCTGAAGAGCGAGCTCGCCGTGCAGCTGGCGCGGCGCGGACGGCCCGAGGCCGTGGACCAGATGATCGAGGTGCAGCGGATCGCGCAGGAGTCGCAGCGGGAGGTGCGGGACGTCGTACGGGGCTACCGGGAGGCGGATCTCGGGGCGGAGATCGCCGGAGCGCAAGGGGTGCTGAGCGCCGCGGGGATCGCGTGCGCGGTGCGCGGGCGGACCGGCGGGCTCGACACCGAGGTGCAGTCGACGCTGGGGTGGGTGGTGCGGGAGGCCACGACCAACGTGCTGCGCCACGGGGACGCGGCGCAATGTGACATCGCGCTGGCACGGGACGAGGGACGGGTGGTGCTGACCGTGGAGAACGACGGGGCGAGCGACACCGCGGCCGGCGGCGGGTCCGGACTGGCCGGGCTGCGGGAGCGGCTGTCGGCGGTGGGCGGGACGCTGCGGGCGGGGCCGGCCGGCGGCGACGTCTTCCGCGTGGTGGCCGAGGTACCGCTGAGCGTGGAAGAGGTCACCGCATGACCGATGTCGTACGCCTGCTGCTCGCCGACGACGAGCATCTGATCCGGGGGGCGCTGGCCGCGTTGCTCGCTCTGGAGGACGACCTCGCGATCGTCGCCGAGGCGGCGAGCGGGCCGGAGGCACTGGCCATGGCGCGGGCGCACCGGCCGGACGTGGCCGTGCTCGACCTGCAGATGCCGGGCGCGGACGGTGTGAAGGTCGCCACATCCCTGCGTTCGGAACTGCCGGACTGCCGGGTGCTGATCGTCACCAGTCACGGGCGGCCCGGACACCTCAAGCGGGCGCTCGCGGCGGGCGTGCGCGGGTTCGTGCCCAAGACCGTGAGCGCGCAGCGGCTCGCGGAGATCATCCGCACGGTGCACACCGGGAACCGTTACGTCGACCCCGAGTTGGCCGCCGACGCCATCGCCTCCGGTGACTCCCCGCTGACCTCGCGGGAGGCCGAGGTGCTGGAACTCGCCGCCGACGGGGCGCCGGTCGCGGAGATCGCCGAGCGGGCCGCGCTGTCGCAGGGGACCGTACGCAACTACCTGTCGTCGGCCGTCTCGAAACTCGGCGCGGAGAACCGGCACGCGGCCGTGCGGCTCGCACGCGAGCGGGGTTGGGTATAGTTGGCGGCGCGCCACGGCGCACTGCGGACGTAGCTCAGTTGGTAGAGCGCAACCTTGCCAAGGTTGAGGTCGCGAGTTCGAGCCTCGTCGTCCGCTCGCGAAGGAAGACCCCGGTCCTCAAGGGCCGGGGTCTTCTCGTGTCGCTCGTCGCTCAGCAGGCCGGGCGAAGTCCGCTGCGGCCCGGCCGTCCCCCGCAGGGGCGCGGGCAACCGCGCGACCGGCCACGACGACGCGGCCGGTCTCCGGCACGGTCCGGCACCGCCCGCGCAGCGCTCAGCTCGCAGCGCTCAGCTCCAGGACGTGCCCGTCAGCCGCTCGTACGCCTCCACGTACCTGGCGCGCGTCGCCTGCACGATCTCCTGCGGGAGCTCCGGCGGCGGCTGCTCGCTGCGGCGGTCCCAGCCGGAGGCCGGCGAGGTCAGCCAGTCGCGCACGAACTGCTTGTCGTACGAGGGCTGCGGGCGGCCCGGCGCCCACTGGTCGGCCGGCCAGAAGCGGGAGGAGTCCGGGGTGAGGACCTCGTCGGCGATGACCAGCCCCTCGCCCTCGAAGCCGAACTCGAACTTGGTGTCCGCGAGGATGATCCCGCGCTCGCGGGCGATGTCGCGGGCGCGGGCGTAGACGGCGAGGGTCGCCTGGCGCAGCTGGGCGGCGGTGTCCGCGCCGACCTGGCGGGCGACCTCCTCGTAGGAGACGTTCTCGTCGTGCTCCCCGACCGCGGCCTTGGTGGCCGGGGTGAAGATCGGAGCGGGGAGCTCGCTGCCGTCGACCAGGCCCTCGGGGAGGGCGAGGCCGCAGACGGTGCGGGTCTGCTCGTACTCGGCCAGACCGGAGCCGGTGAGGTAGCCGCGGGCCACGCACTCGACCGGGACCATCCGGAGCGACTTGCAGACGGTGGTGCGGCCCGCCCAGTCCGCGGGGGCGCCGGCGGGCGGCTCGGTGCTCAGCACGTGGTGGGGCACCAGTTCGGCGAGCTGGTCGAACCACCACAGGGAGAGCTGCGTGAGGATGCGGCCCTTGTCGGGGATCTCGGTGGGCAGCACCCAGTCGTAGGCGGACATGCGGTCACTGGCGACCATCACGAGGTCGCCGGCCTCGTTCCGGTACAGCTCGCGCACCTTGCCGGTGTGCAAGTGCACCAGGCCCGGAACCTGAGTCGGCTCGGGCTTTTCTACGAATCCGGACACGGTTCCTCCCCGTGGTTCTGTCCAATGAGTCGATTCTCCCGTATGCGGGGATCGGTCTCGTCCGCGGGTGGGCGGGAGCGGCAGGACGGTCGGGTGGGCGGGGGCGGCAGGGTCGGGTGGGTGCGAGCGGCTCGGTCAGGTGGGCGGGAGCGGCACGGTCGGGTGGGCGGGAGCGGCACGGTGACGTGGAGCCGACCGGAGCTCAGTCCCGTTTGCAGATGCGGTCCAGCAGGTTGGCCGTGGCGCGCTGGACGCGCGGGTCCACATGGCCCGGACGGTCCAGGGACGGGGACCAGGCGAACGTCCCGGAGGCGAAGACCAGGGCGCCCGAGGGCGCGCGGTACAGCGACGTCTCCTGGTGGCGCGGGACGCCCTCGGCGTCCGTGTAGGGCGAGTGGGCGAGCAGGACGCGTTCCTCGTGCTCGGGCAGCGGAGCGCGCGGGAAGTAACGGTCCGCCTCGCCCGCGACCAGGCCCTCGATCCGGTCGCCCTCGTGGGCGCCGGTCGCCTCCCACAGCCAGTGGTCGGCGTTGCGGACGATCAGCGGGTGCGGCTCGGGCACCCGGCCCGCGTACTGGATGCCGACCACCTGCTGCTCGGGGCGGTCGACCTCGCGCCACAGGACGGGTTTGCCCGGGCCCTTGCGTTTGCGGCAGGTCAGCAGCCGGTCGGGGACGCCGGACGGCGAAGGGCCCAGCTCGACCTGCCAGTACATGGTGTTGGCGGAGAGGAAGACCAGCGAGGTGCCCTGCTCCCGGGCGAGTTCGACGGTACGGCGCATGTTCGCCGACCAGTACTCGTCGTGGCCGGGGAAGACCAGGCCGCGGTAGCGGGTGGGGTCGACCTGGCCGGCGTGCAGGTCACGGGCGTCGGCGTAGGCGACGTCGTAGCCGTAGCGCTCGGCCCAGCGGATGAAGTCGTAGGCGTGGCCGATGTGCAGGGGGAGTCCGGCGCCGGCGTAGGGGCGGTCGAAGGAGACGGTCGTCGCCGCGTCGGACTCGCCGAGGAGGCGGCCCTGCTGGTCCCAGGCATGGTAGAGGCTCGCGCCCGTGCGGCCGTCCTCCGGGTAGAGGTTGTAGGCCTGCCACGTGATGTCGGGCAGGAGCAGGAGCAGGTCCGCGGGATGGTTGTCGCGGACCGTGAAGGGGATGTGGGAGCGGTGGCCGTCGGCGGTGGTCAGGACGGCGACATACGCTCCGATGCTCCAGTACGAGGGGACCTGCAGCCGCCAGGACAGCCACCAGTGGTGGCAGGAGACCGTGCGGTCCGCCGTGAGCGGCGGGGGCTGGACGATGCCGGAGAGGCGGGGGCTGGTGGTGATCTTCGATGCGCCGTCGCCGCCGTAGTGGCCGATGCGGTAGATGTCGACGCCGAACTCCTGCGGCGGGTCGACCGTGACGTGGAAGTCGACGGCCTCACCGGGGGCGACCGCGCCGGTGGAGATGAAGCCCTTGATCTGGCGGCGGACGTCGTCCGCGGAGCGCGGGCCGCCGGCCGCCCGCGGGGACGGGACACGGGGGCCGTGCGGGGCGCCGGCCGTGGCCGGCTGGGGCGGGTCCACGTACCAGGGGACCACCTGGCCGGTGTCGCCGAAGTACGTCTCGCTGCCGCGCAGCCAGGGGAGGGGACCCTGACCGAAGGGGTCGGTGACCGCGTGTGCGAGCGCTCCGGATTCCCAGCGGCGGATCTGGTCCGACCCCATGGTCGCTCCCTCCCTGGATCCCCCGTGGTCGCGTGTCGTGTGCGTGGCGCGCACCGCGTGTCGCCCTGCCGTGCCGCGGTATCTCCCTGCCGTGCCGCGGTATCGCGCGTGCCGTGCCGCGTATCGCCGTGCGTGCCGCTTGCCGCTGCCATGTGCCCGATCGGTCCAAGCACATCACATTGCGCACCTATGCGGTCACTACTCGTTGCGAATTGGCCGAAAGTGGAACACGATCTTCCGCTACGGTCACACCAGCCGGACGGGCTTCTCGGGCCGTATGCCGGACTTCACCAGCCAGGAGCGAAGCGGTCCGGCGTCTCCGTCCTCCACGAGGCTGAGGACCCGGGGGGTCAGATCCCCGGCCCGTTCACCGTTGATGAGGAGGGACGGGCCGTCGAGCCAGTCGAGGCCGGGCGCGGCGCCCGCCGTGTCCATGGCGGCGCAGCAGACCATCGCCGTGACGTGGTCGGTCAGCAGCTCGCGGGAGCTGCGGGGCGGTTGGAGCGGGAAGAGGGGGAAGGTACCGTCGTCCCAGATGACGGGGGCGGGAGCCTCCAAGGGCTCGGTGGGAGCGGCCGTCTTCTCACGGGCGAGCTCGGCGGTGAGACCCGCGGCGAGCGTGGCGAAACGGGGGTTCCTGGGCGCCGGTTCGTCGTCGGCGTCGGCGTCGCTCTCGACGTCGGCGTCGCTCTCGGCCTCAGTTCCGGTGTCGTTGTCGGTCTCAGCTCCGGTCTCGCTCTCGGCCTCGCCCCCGGGCCTGGCTTCGGTCTCCGTGCTTCCGACCGCACCGCTCGTTCCGCCTCGACCTTCGTCTTCGCCTTCGCTTTCACTTTCGGATACAGGTGTGGGTACGGGTGCCGCCTGCTGGGGGTCCTCGCCGACGGTGGGCGCGGGTGCGTGCGGCTCATGCGGCTCACGCGTCTCATGCGGCTCATGCGGCACGGACGGGCCCGGCGTCGACAGGTGGTCCAGGATCCGGGAGAGGGTCGGCCCGTCGGGGGTGCGGGTGACGCCCACGGTGTCCAGGACCCGGTGGAGACGGGCGGCGTCGGTGCGCCACTTGCGGTCCACGATCTCGTCCGGGTACTCCTCCCAGTTCACCGGGGACCAGTCGGGGCCGGGGGCGGCGGGGCCGCCGTGGAACAGGCGGGCGGCCAGGAGAGAGGCGGCCTCGTCGACCGTGCCGGGCTCCTCGAGCAGGTCGCAGGCGGGGCGCTCGCCGAGGCGGGAGGCGAAGCCCTCGGCCAGGCGGTCGCGGCGGGAGAGTTCCGTGAGCGCGGCCACGACGCCCGCGTCCAGCCGGGCGGGCCACCGGCCCATCCGCCAGGCGGGCAGCGCGACGCGGGTGAGCAGCCGGTCCCAGCCCGCGTAGGCCAGGCCCACCTGTTCCTGGGCGACGATCCTGAGGCCGTAGTCCACAGCCTGTGCGCGCTCGGATGCGGCGGCCGCGACACCCCGCTCCATCTGCGTCGCGTGCTCCTGGCAGCTGTGCAGCAGCAGCCTCGCCACCCGGCCGACGCCCGCGCACACCAGGCGGGTCAGCGGGCAGCGGCCGGGCGTCGCGGCGACGGCCACCGCGGCGTCCAGACCTCGCACGAAGCGGCGGGCCGCGGCTATGTCGGGGTGCGCCGAGGGGCCCGTACCGGCGACGACCGGGGCGAGGACCGCGCGCAGTTCGCCCACCCGCATCCACCACAGGAAGGGCGAGCCGATGACCAGCACGGGGGCGGCGGTGCCGCGGCGGTGCGGGGTGCGCGCGCCCGCGAGCTCGTCCTGGCGGTGATCCGCCGGGGGCGGTCCGTGGGCCGGGTGGGTACGGTCCTCCAGCCAGCTGTCGCAGTCCGGGGTGAGCGCTATGGCGGAGGGCGCGGGGACGTCGAGCCGGTCGGCGAGGTCACGCACCATCCGGTACAGATCCGGGGCGGACTCCTCGGCGATCGGGACCGTCGGGCTCACGGCCGGGCGGGCGCGGGCGACCATCAGCGCTATCGCGCAGGACGCGAGCAGCACGAGGACGGCGACGGGAGTCACCGCCCAGCGGGCCACGCGCCAGGCCGGCCCCACGAGGTGGCCCGTGGAAGCGCCGGCCAGCAGCACCACGGCCACGGCCGCGGGCAGCAGGGCGACGGCGAGCGCCCGGCTGCGGACGCGCAGCACGGCGAGCGCCCTGGAGCGCGCTGCCTGCGCGCCCGCCTCCACGCCCAATCCGCTACCGGTCACGACCGGACCTCACCCCCTCCCCCGCTGTACTGGATCCCTTGCAGTCCTGGCGTTGCTCACTCCCCCACTGTGGCACCCGTCCCCGACATCGCAATGCCGGTGGGCCAAGTGCCGGACCGCTTGCGCCGCACCATAGTTGGGGCCCCGTGCCCCGTCAGCAGCTTGGGGAAGCGGTCACTCGATGGAATGGCTTTGGTCAGAGGTGGGTGACGGACAGCGAAGATCAGGCCCGCGTTCTTGACTTGAATCCAACTCGGTTCCGGGACCGGAACGGTGTCAGGCCCCCGACCTCAAGACGGGTCAGGGGCCTGCGTGGTTCGGCCGGGCGGGGGTCCGCTCAGGCGCCGCCCGCCGCCTTCGCCGCGATGTCCGTACGGTGCTGGGAGCCCTCGAGCCGGATGCGGGAGACGGCCCGGTAGGCGCGGTCGCGGGCCTGAGTGAGGTCCTTGCCGGTCGCCGTGACGGACAGCACGCGGCCACCGGCGCTGACGACCGCGTCGCCGTCGCGCCTGGTGCCGGCGTGCAGGACGTACGCGTGCGGGGCGTCCTCGGCGGCGATCTCGTCGAGGCCGGTGATCGGGTCGCCGGTGCGCGGGGTGGCGGGGTAGTTGCGCGAGGCGACGACCACGGTGACCGCGGCGTCCTCGCTCCAGCGCAGCGGCTCCAGGTCGGCCAGGGTGCCGTTCGCGGCGGCGAGCAGGACACCGGCCAGCGGGGTCTTCAGGCGGGCGAGGACCACCTGGGTCTCGGGGTCGCCGAAACGGGCGTTGAACTCGATGACCCGCACCCCGCGCGAGGTGATCGCGAGACCGGCGTAGAGCAGTCCGGAGAACGGGGTGCCGCGGCGGCGCATCTCGTCGACCGTCGGCTGCAGGACGGTCTGCAGGACCTCCTCGACCAGCTTCGGCTCGGCCCACGGCAGCGGTGAGTACGCGCCCATGCCGCCGGTGTTCGGGCCCTCGTCGCCGTCCAGGGCGCGCTTGAAGTCCTGGGCCGGCTGGAGCGGGAGGACGGTCTCGCCGTCGGTGATGGCGAAGAGCGAGACCTCGGGGCCGTCGAGGAACTCCTCGATGACCACCCGGTCGCAGGAGTTGGCGTGCGCCCTCGCCGCCTCGATGTCGCCGGTGACGACGACGCCCTTGCCGGCGGCGAGGCCGTCGTCCTTGACGACGTAGGGGGCGCCGAAGGCGTCGAGGGCCGCGTCGACCTCCTCCGGGGTGGTGCAGACGTAGGAGCGTGCGGTGGGGACCCCCGCTCCCGCCATGACGTCCTTCGCGAAGGCCTTGGAGCCCTCGATCAGGGCGGCCTCCCTGGCGGGCCCGAACACCGGGATGCCCGCCTCGCGCACCGCGTCGGCGACCCCGGCGACCAGCGGCGCCTCCGGGCCCACGACGACCAGGTCGGCGCCGAGCCCGGTCGCCAGCGCGGACACGGCCGCGCCGTCCAGCGCGTCGACCTGGTGCAGCTCGGCGACCTCGGCGATGCCGGCGTTGCCGGGAGCGCAGTGCAGCGCGGTGACGTCGGGGTCGAGGGACAGGGAACGGCACAGGGCGTGTTCGCGGGCGCCGTTACCGATGACGAGGACCTTCACGGGGGTCAGCCTAGCTGGCGTTCCCGCCGAGAGCCGGGGGGCGGGTCGGCTGTAGGTTCCTCCAAGCGGGGCCCGGACGGAGGGCGCCGTCGGGACACCGGTTTCCCTGCGGAACGCCGGCTCGTCCCGTGCGGAGCGCTCACTCGTCCCCCGTGCGAGCGCTCACTCGTTCGTGAACTCCTCGATCACCGTCGCCCCCAGCTCCCGCACGATCAGCTCGTGGCCGGAGAGCGCCGACTCGTTGAGGTCGGGGTCGTCGTCCTCGGGGATGTCGTCCTCGATGGAGACCGGCGGGGATTCCGGAGCCGCGGGCCGGTGCGCCCGGGCGGCCGCGGCCGATGCCGGGGAGGGGGACACGGGCGCGGGGGACGAGCCGGGTGGTCCTGGTGGTCCGGGTGACCCGGGCGGCGAGGACGCCGGACGCTGCGCGGGCGTACCTCCGTGACCGCCCTGTCCGCCATACCCGCCTTGACCGCCGTACCCGCCTTGACCGCCGTACCCGCCCGGACCGGCGTGACCACCCTGTCCGCCCGGGGCGCCACCGCCGTAGCCGTAGCCGCCGTCGGAGGGGGCGGACGGTGCGGGGACGGAGCCGCCGGACGGGTCGACGAGGGCCTCGATCTTCCACTGGACGTTGAACTGCTCGGCCAGGCACTGGCGCAGCACGTCCTCGCTGCCGCTGCTCGCGAAGTTGTCACGGGCGCCCGCGTTGACGAAGCCGAGCTGGAGGGTCGTGCCGTCGAAGCCGGCCACCTGGGCGTTCTGGCTGAGCAGGATCCAGGTGAAGCGGCGGCGGTTCTTGACCGCCTCCAGGATGTTCGGCCACAGCATGCGGGGGTCCAGGCCGCCGCCGCCCGTGGGCGGGGCGGACGCGGGCGCTGCCGCCTGGGCAGCGGGTGCCGCGGGCGCGGCGGGAGCGGCGGGAGCGGACCGGGCGGTGCCCGCGGGGGCCGCCGTCGGCCAGCCACCGGGACGCCGACCGCCACCGGCCGGCGCGGCGGCGGGCCAGGCACCGGGGGCGGAGGAGGACGGAGGGGCCGAGGAGGACGCGGGCGCGGAGGGGGCGGCGGTGGGCCAGGCACCAGGGGCGGAGGGCGCGGGCCCGGAGGAGGACGGAGACGCGGACGGGACCGCCGGTGCGGAAGGGGCGGCGGGTGCGGTGGGCCCGGTGGATCCGGTCGCCGGGGTGGGCCCAGTGGATCCGGTACGTGTAGTGGGCTCGGTGGACCCGATAGGTGCGGTGGGCCCCGTGGATCCGGTGGGTGGACCGGATGACGCCGTGACCGCCGGCGGTTCGCCGGCCCGCGTGGGCGTTGTGGCGGCGGGTCCAGCAGGGCCGGCAGTGCCGGCGGGGCCGGCGGGCGTCGTCATGCCGGCCCCGGGCGCCCCCGCGGTCCGTACCGCCGCGCGGGCCGCGGCGGGTCCGCCCCCCGGCGGGACCGGTTCGGCGGCGGGGCCGGGGGCCGGCAGGGCCGACCCGTGGGTCTCGGGTCCGGGCACGTACCCCATCGCGGGCGCGCTGGCGCCCCCGGAGAAGTTCACGCCCCGCTCCAGGCGGTCGAGGCGGGCCATCACGGCGCGCTCGTCGCCGTAGGCGGCGGGCAGCAGGACGCGGGCGCAGATCAGCTCGAGCTGGAGGCGGGGCGAGTTGGCGCCGCGCATCTCGGTCAGGCCCTCGTTGACGAGGTCGGCGGCGCGGCTGAGCTCGGCGGGGCCGAAGGTGCTCGCCTGGGCCTGCATCCGCTCTATGACGTCGGCGGGGGCGTCGATGAGCCCCTTCTCCGCGGCGTCCGGCACCGCGGCGAGGATCACCAGGTCGCGCAGCCGCTCCAGCAGGTCGGCGACGAAGCGGCGCGGGTCGTTGCCGCCCTCGATGATGCGGTCGACGACCTCGAAGGCGGCGGCGCCGTCCCCGGTCGCGAAGGCCTCGACGACGGAGTCGAGCAGCGAGCCGTCGGTGTAGCCGAGGAGGGAGGTGGCCATGGCATACGTCACACCGTCCTCCCCCGCCCCGGCGAGCAGCTGGTCCATGACGGACATGGAGTCACGCACCGATCCCGCGCCGGCCCGGACGACGAGGGGCAGCACGCCTTCCTCGACCGCGATGTCCTCCCGCCCGCACACGTCCCCCAGGTAGTCCCGCAGGGTGCCGGGCGGGACCAGCCGGAACGGGTAGTGGTGCGTACGCGAGCGGATCGTCCCGATGACCTTCTCGGGCTCGGTGGTCGCGAAGATGAACTTGAGGTGCTCCGGCGGCTCCTCGACGACCTTCAGAAGGGCGTTGAAGCCGGCCGACGTGACCATGTGGGCCTCGTCGATGATGTAGATCTTGTAGCGGCTGGCGGCGGGGCCGAAGAAAGCCTTCTCGCGCAGCTCACGGGCGTCGTCCACACCGCCGTGCGACGCCGCGTCGATCTCGATGACGTCGATGGAACCCGGTCCGTTGCGGGCCAGGTCCCGGCAGGACCGGCACTCGCCGCAAGGAGTGGGCGTCGGGCCCTGCTCGCAGTTCAGGCAGCGCGCCAGGATCCGGGCAGAGGTCGTCTTGCCGCAGCCGCGCGGACCGCTGAACAGGTACGCGTGATTGACCCGGTTGTTCCGCAGCGCCTGCTGCAGCGGGTCGGTTACATGCTCCTGCCCGATGACCTCGGCGAACGACTCCGGGCGATAGCGGCGGTACAGCGCGAGAGACGACACGTCTACGAGGTTATAGGCGCCCACCGACATCCAGCCCCGCCCGCATCCCCTCCGCCGGAGCCGGCCCCCGGGAACCCCCGGGAACGCAGACGCCCCCCACGCACCCGCCAGAGCCGACCTACCCTTGCTGCCTTCCGGCCCTGGGGGAGTTCAGTCAGATAGCGCCGCGTGAGGGGCTCCGCACACCTTACCCGATCGCGGCAGGTGGGAACGAGTTCGCTAGCACTCCTCTCGGTCATGTAATGTTTCCGGCGGAGGATTCGCCTAGAGGCCTAGGGCGCACGCTTGGAAAGCGTGTTGGGGGCAACCCCTCACGAGTTCGAATCTCGTATCCTCCGCAGCCGCCTGAACAGGCGAAACGAGGGGCCCCACCGATGATCGGTGGGGCCCCTCGTTGTTGTCCGTCAGGCCGCGTTGTCCTGGTTTTTGTCCACAGGGGGCGTTTCCGGGCGTCCCCAGATGGCATCGGCGATCTTCTGGGCCACGTCCTTGAGCATGGCGTCCGGCACATGCAGGTACCGCGCCCGCATCCGCGCGGAGGTTCCCGGCTCCCACCCCATGATCTGATCAATCACGCGGTCCGGGACCCCGAGCAGCATGAGCACGGTGGCGGCGGTGTGCCGGGCATCGTGAAGGCGGGCGTCCCGCACGCCGGCGTCTTCGAGGAGCCGCTTCCAGTCGTGGTAGTCCGTGTTCGGGCTCAGCGGCCCCCCGAGCGGCTTGGTGAACACGTAGTCCGACTCCACCCACAGACTGCCGGCGGCCTTGCGCTCGCGCTCCTGCACCTCGGCGTGCTGCCGGAGCATGACGACCAGCGGGCCCGGGAGCGGCACCGCACGGCGGCCCGCCCGGGACTTCGTGTTCTTCGTCTCCCGCCGGACCTGCACGCGGTTCGGGCAGTACCCGGCCGCTGCCCGCCCGCAGGGCGACGCTTCCGGGCACCCGTGCCGGTACTTCGGCCGCAGCCTGTTCCGGCGCAGCTTGAGGTACTCGTTGTCCAGGTCGACATCAGACCAGCGGAGACCGAGCGTCTCGCCCTGCCGCAGACCGAGCGCGAGCGCGAGCATCCACCGGGCACTGTTCCGGCGCTTGTTGACCTCGATCAGCAGCCGTTGAACCTCTTCGAGGGAGTAGGGCTCAACCTCCGCTTCCTCTTCCTCGACCCGGGGCGGCTTGGCGAGCGCGGCGGCGTTCTTGGCCGCATGGCCGCGCCGTACCGCCTCACCGAGGGCGGTGCGGATGGTGCGGTGCGCCTGGTGAGCCGTGGCGGGCTTGCTCCCGTTCCGCTGCATACGGCGGTACAGGCTTTCCAGGTGCTCGGGCTCCAACCGGTCGATGCGGTGCTTGCCGACGCCGGGGACCAGGTGGACGCGCACCGCCACCTCGTAGCCCGCGTACGTGTTCTCGCTCACGACCGGCTTGGCGATGTTCTCGACCCAGTGCCACAGCCACTTCTCGACCGTCCACGGCTTGCCGGGCTGTCGCGCCGAACCCTCGTCGCGCTGCTTCTCCAACCGCCGGACTTCCTCGACCAGGTCCTTACGCGTGGGTCGCGTCAGGTGACGGCGGTACGGCGTGCCGTCGTCCTTGTAGCCCATCGGAACACGGGCGTGCCAACGGCCGTCCTTGCCGAAGTAGATCGCCGATTCGCCGTTGGCGCGGCGGGTGCGCTTCTTCTCTTCTGCCACAGGCGGGCTCCTGTTTCGTGCTGTCGGGATGGAGCCGGGGCGGCGGGCTGTCCTTGTCCGGGAGTACCACCGCCCCGGGCGTGATCAAGCGGCTCGCTGTGCCGCGCGCCGGCGAGCGACGTACGCGGCCGGCGCGTCGGCGGGGACGCGGCGGAGACGGCCGACGGGGATGGACTCCAGCTCTCCGGAGCGGATGAGCTGGTAGCACGTGGTCCGCCCGATGCGGAGTCGACGGGCGGCCTCTTCGACCGTGAGGAGAACCAGCGTCGGGTCGTCGTCGGTGGGCGCCGCGAGGGTGCTGTGCTCGCTCAAGGCTCACTCCTCTTGTGCTGCGTTCGCGGGAGGTGCCGCCGCACAAACCGCGTTATCCGCAGAAAGCCCGGTGGTGGCGGCTGAGCTGCGGCGATGCGGTGTGGGGGCGGCGCGGGGGCAGGGTCCGCAGAAACCCGCAATATTCCGCAAAAATCCGTGGCGCCGCGTCGGCGGCCGGTCCTGCCGCTCCGGGCGGGGGTTTGTGCGGAATATCGCGGGATAGTGCGGCGGGGCCTCGCCGGGCGGTGCCGAGAGGTCCCGCTACTGGTCAGCGGCCCCGCCGGGGTTTTCTGCGATTTCGCGGTTTGTGCGGGCGGGGCCAAGAGGGGGCCCGCCTCACCGGCCGCCGTGCCGCAGGGCGGGGTGGACCTGCAACCGGGGCGCCGGCGGCCTGCCACGCTTGCCCGTGCGCTCCGGCTGATAGGTCCGCAGGTACCCGTGGTCCTCCAGCAGCGCGAGGGCCGGTTCCAGGTCCGCGATGGTGGGGACCTCGGCACGCGAGAGGACCGTGAACAGGTCGCGTCGGCTCACGTCGTCCCATCCGTTGTCCCTGAGCGCTTCCAGAACGCTGCGGGCGCGGGACAGGACCGGGTCGGCGCCCATCACGTCGAACACGGCGAGGGCATGGGCGGTGTAGTACTCCCCCAGCTCAATGGCCGCGCGCATGGTGGCCTCGGAGACCGGGTGGGCGTAGCCGTTGCCCAGGTGCTCGGCGAGGTGCAGCAGCGCGGCCATGCGGGCGGTCGCTCCGGCGAGCTTTCCGGCCCAGTTGGAGATGTGGCCGAGCTTGCCGCCGCGCGCCTTGAGCTGCGGTTCGACGTGCTCTTGGTACTCGATGAGTGCCGCGTCGGCCTCGGGGCTGAGCTGGATGACGGCCGGGTCGGTCCACTCCGCGAACGCCAAGGTGAGGTTGATGACGTTGGCGGTGTAGGTGGCGGCCGTCTGCTCCGGGACCGGGTCGGTGATGACCTTCCGCTCACCGACCGTGGACGGGGGCAGGGAGTACAGGAAGCGGGCCAGCAGGCCGCGCCCGTCGAACCCCTTCACCTTGCCGATGTCCCGCAACACGTCCGGCTGGACGGCGAGGCCGATGGTCAGGGCGGGGTTGTCGATGTACTCGCGGCGGGTCTGCCGGTTGACCCTCAGCCGGTCCCCGGCGTGCCCCTTGAGGAACACTTCCATGTTCGGGGCCCCGGAGTAGCGGCCGGCGATGATGTCGAAGATGCCGCCCTCCGCACTCATCACCGACAGCCGACCGCCTTGCTCAGACATGAGCGAGGTGACCGTCTCCGGGGTGGAGTCGTCCGCCAACAGGACCGGTTCGGCCGGGACGGTGAGCGTGTCGGCGGTCTGCGCGAGACCTACGGCGGTGGCCACCATCTCGTCACGCTTGTCCGCGTCGGCGGACGCGGCCTTGGCGGCGGCCTTGTCGGCCGCTTCCTTGGCGAGGCGAGCGGTCAGCTCCGCCTCGACGATGACCGGCTTCATCGCGGCCTTGAGCTGCTTTTCTGCCTCGTACAGCGGGTCCGTCAGCAGGGCGAAGACGGCGGACTTGCGGTTGGCCGGCGGGAGCGCCACCACGGTGTAGAGGTTGGTGGGCTCACGCCAGTTGCCCCGCACGTGTACGACGGACCGACCACCCGCGGCCGTGGCGAGCACGGCGAGAGCGATCGATCCGGAGAGGTCCACCGGGGTCTGCGTCTCCTCGGCGACGGCCGCCACGAAGTCGTGCAGCCATGCGGGGAAGACGTGGACCGGGAACGGCGGACGCTCGCGCCGACCGGTGAGGGGAATGGGGTCTTCCCACACGTCCGGCGCCGTCTCGCCCTCGGCGGGCGGTGCTTCGAGGGTGGACAGTCCGGCCCACAGGTCGGGGCTGTCCACAGGCTGTGGAGTCATGCGGCTGCCCTCCCTTCGGCGGTGGTGGTGTGCGGGCAGATGCCGACGCGGACGCGGGCCGTGAGCTTCATGACGGCGGCGCGGCCACGGGCCCGTTCGTGGTGCCCACAGCAGCAGAGCCAGTCGGCAACGGGCGGTTCGTTGAACCGGACTTGCAGGCCCGGCTGAATGCTGGTGACGGTGACCGGCTGCGGGTCAGAACGAACAGCAGAAAGGACGCCCTTACGGGCGACGCCCTTCGGTTCGCCCACGACCACTCGGGGCGCGGCCCGTACGGCGCCCTGCGGGCCGTTCGCGGGATTACGGGATGCCTTGTTCATGCCGCTCGCTCCGCGGCCGTCTCAAGGCCGTTGGCGACCGCGCGGCGCGCGTACGCCTCGGGGACTCCGACAGAGACGGCGACGGCCACGATCTCTTCCCCGATGGCTTCCAGCCCGCACGGACCGGGGCAGTTCGCGTGTTGAGCCGCGAGGAACCGGGCCACCCCGAACGCCTGCGATCCGGCGCCCGATTCGATACGGGAGCGCACCTTGGCAAGGCCGCGTTCCAGGCCCGTGCGTACGTAGCGCTCGGTGTGGCGGCACCCGGTGGCAACCGTCCGGTCCCAGGTGGCGGGGGTGGGGAGAGAAGAGACCACCTCGCCCCGCGCGGGGGTGGTCTCTTCCTTCACCGCGAGGGCGCGGACGGCCGACGGCAGCTCCGTCATGGTGCCGCTGCCGGGACCCAGCCACCGGGCGTAGGACATGAGCGACTTGACGTCCACACCGGGCCGGACGGCGTTGTGCGAGGCCATGGCACCCCGGTAGATCCAGTGCTGACCGCGAGTGGTCGGCACAGTCCGGGTGGAGGGCAACGTCTCGCGGGCCCACGCGACGGCCGCCGCGTTGTCGAGGTCCACCACAGTCAGCCCGGCCCCGCCAGGGTGGTAGCCGACGCACACAGCCTCACACCACGCCGGCGCCCACGCGGACGAGGTAATCACCTGCGGGTCAGTCGTGGCGGCGGCCCACGCGTGACAGGGAGCGGGGCACCGGCACGGACCGGCGTTCTTCATGTTCGGCCGCCCGCCACAGGCACCACCCGCGCACGCGCGGCAGTTCCCGAACGGCACCTTGCCTTCGCGCAGAGGCAGCACGGGCACGCCCGCCGCCGCGAGGTCCAGCGCGGTTCGCAGGGCGTCCCCATCCGGGTGACTCCCGCCAGCGGGGCGCCGGGTCTTGCAGTCAGGTGTCATCCTGTAGGTCTCCTGTTCTGCTTCGTCGGGATTGGGAGACCGGGGGCGGCGGGCTGTCCTTGTCCGGGAGTGCCGCCGCCCTCGGGCGTAGCTACTGGTGGTTCTTGGCCCAGTAGGCGTATTCCTGGCGGACGTAGCCGCGCGGGTCGGCGGCGGTGGCCGGGTGCTCCGGCCAGTACGGGGCGCCGTAGTAGTCGCCCTCTCCGTCCTGGTCGTGGGCGATGAGCCGCCGGGCCGCTTCCGTGGCCACGGCGGTGGCGTCGCTGGTGGAGCCGTCTTCCTCGTCGCGCAGGGCGATGCGGTCCAGCAGCGCGGCTTTCCTCAGCCAGTACTCCCGGCCCAAGTCCTGGCCGAACGGCTTGTCGGCGGCCGTCTGCGCGGTCCATCCGATCTCGCGGACGATGCTCGGGGCGAGCGCGTACGCCTCCTCCGGCGTGGGCCACGGTCCCGGTTCGGGGCGGTGGTCGGCGGTGACGTACAGGCGCCGGCGCTTTGTGTCGCGGGTGGGGTAGTCGCGCACCTGGCCGACAGCGAACGCGGCGCTGAGCGCGGTGGTGATGCGGTCGGTGTCGACCGGTTCGCAGATGACGCGGATCTCGAACACGGGGTGACTTCCTTTCTGGTCAGCCGTGGAAGTGGTTGCGCTTGAAGGTCGCTTTGCGGATGTGGACCGTGGTCCCGCCCTTGTGGCCGCTCGCGCCGAAGATCTGCACGGCGATCCAGCCGCCGAAGATGACGGCGGCGAGGATGATGAGCTGGGTGATCAGCGCGGTCAGCGCGGCGATGAACGTCGTGAGCAGCAGCAGTCCGCCGCAGACGGCGAGGAACCCGACGCCCCCGAGGGCGACGTTCACGGCCGCGCGGGAGACGACCGGCTTGGCCGCCACCGGGTCGGGCTTGGCGGGCTCGATGGCGTAGCCGGTAACGACCCTGCCGTCCGGCAGGACGACGCTCGCCACGGCCGGGATCGTGCTCGGCGGGATAGGAACGAGCGGGGCCGCGTGCATGGCGGGCGGTATCGGGGTGGTGCGGTGGACCATGGCCCCTTGGTCGTGCACGGCCGGGCGGTGGTACCTGGTCGGTTCGTTCACTTCGCACCTCCGGCGAGGTAGGCGCGTCCGGCGTCGGTGATCGTGACGGGGACAGCGAGGGGGTCGTCACCGCCCACGTCGAGCAAGCCGCGGGCGGTGAGCGGGTAGAAGGTGCGCGCCTGCACGGCGTAGCGCGGGTACTGAGCCAGCCGCCACCGACCGCGCGGCGCGGCACGGAAGGTGACGCCCTGGCCGGAGTCGTGGGCGGCCACCATGGCCAGGAGCTTGAGCACGTGCTTGGGCATGCGGGGCATGGCGATCTCCTGTCAGTGCCCGAGGCCGGCGACGGCGTCAGCGGTCGCCTGCACGAGGTTGTGGATGGGCTCGTAGGCGCCGGTCCCGGCGGCGAAGAAGCCGAACAGGAACAGGACGATGGCCGCGCCGCCGCCGGCGGACCTGGTCTTGACGGCGAGGGCGGAGGCCGCGCCGAACAGCAGCACGGCGGAGATGCTGAGGACCACGTGTGTCTCCTTCGGGGTTCAGTCGGTGGTGCCGGCGCGGTAGATGCGGGCCCAGCGGTTGTAGAGCCAGCGGCCCACGCGTATGCGCTTGCCGGTGGCCTTGCAGCGACGGCAGTCCTTGCCGCGCTTCATGCGGCCCTTGCGGTCGGTCTTCATCTCGAAGCCCCAGCCGTGGCACCTGCGGCAGGTACCGAACGGCGAGGCGGCACACAGCCCGGCGTAACTGAGCGTGACGGCGAACAGGCAGGCGATAGCGAGGAGGATGGGGGTCATGGAGGGCCCTCCAGGGCGGTTTCCAGGGGTTTCCGCAGGTGGGCCGCTATCCGCTAGCGGCCTGATCAGTGGCGGTTTGGGGCGCTAGCGGGGCCGCTAACGTTAGCGGGGCGTGCCGCTATCGTTAGCGGCCCCGAAGGGTCAGCCCGCGTCCCGGTTTCCGTCACGCTCCGCGATCGCGGTCGTGATGTGGGCGCGGGTGATGCCGCGCCGGTTGACGACCTTGCCGTCCACCCGGCGGCCCACCTGCACCGTGCTCACGCCGTGCGGCTTGAGCGCCGCGGCCAACGCGTCGGGGTCCCACCCGCCGTAGACATCGGGGCGCAGCTCGGCGAGCCGGGCGACAACGGTTTCGGACCACACCTTGGCCTCGGCCGCGGGCACCACGGCGAGGATGTCCGCCAGCAGGTCATACGCGGGGCCGGTGACCTCCTCGGGAGCCTCGCCGAGCGCGTAGCCGGACAGGAGTCCTGCCTTCTCGCGCGCGGTGCGGGCGCGCGCGGCGATGGCTTCGGCGCCGGGGGCGTCGACGTAGACCGAGGCGACGATACGGGCGTCGGCGCCTTCGCCGACGAAGTAGTGAATGCCCTTGTCACCCCAGGCGAACATGGTGGCGCGCACCCCGCGCTTGTACTGCGAGGTGCCCAGCACCATGTCGTTTTCGGTCTGGCCCATGACCTTGAGGCACCACCGGGCCGACGCGTTCGCGCTGATGCCGGTGGGCAGGGACTTGGCGTCCGGGCGCTGCGTGGCCAGCAGGACCACGATGCCGGTCGCCGGTCCGCGCTTGACCAGGTCGGTGGCGATCTCCTCGAACTCCTTGCCGTGGTCGGGGTGCTCGAACAGCACCTGGCACTCGTCGACCCCGACCACGATCGGGTGCAGTCCGAGCGAGCGCTTGTCGGCGAGGGCGCTGGTCACCTTGGACTCGGGGCAGATGTCCCGGGGAAGGGAGCGGATCACTTTGGTGCGGCGGCGCAGTTCCTCGCGCAGGGCGCGGAAGTCGGCGAGCGCGTAGGCGATCGACTCGTCGTCGTCGCCGGCGGCGTGTCGGTGGGAGACGGCGTTGCCGACCGGGTCCAGGTCGCCGGTGCCCTTCATGTCGTAGGTGTGCAGCTCAGCGCGCGGGTCGAGTGCGGCGATGAGCATCAGCAGTCTCAGCAGGAAGGTCTTGCCCATGCGCGGGATGGCGCCGATGACGCCCGCGATGTACATCAGCGTGACCTCGACCCAGCGTCCGCGCTGGTCGGTGCCGTAGGCGACGGGCTTGAACAGGTCCACCATCCCGGACTTGGCCAGCGGCCATGCGGGCTTCTTGGCCTTGTTCATGTCCTGATCGCCCACCCAGAGCACCAGGTGCCCGGTGTGCTCATCCGGCACTGCTTCGGGCCACACGCAGCCCAGCGGGCGGCGCAGACCCGAGGCGAGGCGTTCGCGCCGTTCGATGATGTCCGTCACCGTCACGCCGAACGGGAGGTTGCCCTCGGCGCGCCAGCCGGGGCCGTCCCGGGTGATGGGGGCGGTGAACTCGAACCCGTCCCGGCCCTTGGCCTGAGCCTGGCTGATGGCGGAGATACCGAGCGCACCGAGCGCGCGCAGGACGATGTCGGAGGTGAGCTTGGTGGCCTTGGGCAGTTCCACGGCCCGGTGGATGACCGGGTCATCCGCGCGGCGGCCGGCGACCCCGAGGGCGAGCACGACCGCGCTCACCGAGACCGCCTGCAGCCAGGCGGGGGCGAGTACGTAGATGGCGAGCGCCGTGGCGAGGCCGACGAACAGCGCGAGCACGGTCACGAGGGTGCGCAGCCGTACCCGGCCGTCGCGCTGCCGGGAGAGCTTGAGGTATTCGGCCGCGTCCTCGCGGCGCACGGCGGCGAGGCGGACCGGTTCGCCCTCGCGGTCGGCCACCCACCGCATCGTGCCCCCGACGAACCGGGCCGCGCCGGTCGGGGCCTGCAAGGTGAGCCGGGCGGCATACACCGGGGCGCGCAGGGCGTGGTAGCCGATGGTGTGGGCGTAGTGGCGGGCCACCCACGCCGACGCGGTCCGCAGCTCAGCCACCGACCGCAGCCAGATCGGGACGACCGGTCGGCGCCGGGCGGCGGCGAGCCGCCCCAGATAGCCGGGACCGGTCGCGGTCTGGGTCGGCTGGTCGACCATCACGGGGGCGGTCGGGTCGTCCGCCTCCGGGCCGGTCGGGGTCGACTCACGGGCGGCGCGGGCCTTGTCCAGGTCGACCACGTCAGCCCGGCCCTCGGCGGCCATCTCGGCTTCCAGCCGGTTGAACAGTTCGTTGTCGTCTTCCGGGTGCTTCACTGAGAGTCCCTTCCAATGGGAGGAAAGGCGGGGCCCGACCGGCGCTGTGGAAGGTGAGCGGTCGGGCCCCGCCGGGTTCAACGGGGAGCGCGCCGGGAGAGCGGCGAGGCTCAGGCGACGCGCTGTTCGGGGTAGGCGCAGGTCACGCACATGCCGAGCGAGGCGGGGACGACGTAACCGGCGTCCTGGCCGCACTCGGGGCAGCGGCGGCGGGCGCGCATCATCGCCGCGTGTGCACGCCACCTGCCCGGCGTCATCGGCCGCACGGGAAGCGCCTGGTCGATCCGGTAGAGGTAGGCGGTCAGCGGCTCGCGCTGGCGACGCGGCCGGAGGATCTGTGCCGCCACGTCCTGACCGCCCGGCCGTAGCCCCTGGCTGCGCAGTTGGCGGCGGGTAGCCAAGCCCTCGGGAGCGCAGCGCCACGGATAGGTGGGGATGCCGAACCGCTCGCCGTCCGGGTCGAAGCAGTCGGCGAGGGCCAGCCGCGTCACGCGGCCACCGCTCCGGCGCCACCGTCGGCACGCTCAGCAAGGAGCGTGTCCCGCAACATCCGGGCGTTCGCCGGCGAGGTGCGCACCGTGCGGCGGATGCCCTCGGCAGTGATCTGCGCGTCCGGCCAATCCGCAGTTGCGGCGCGCGCCTCATCGAGCAACTGAGCCGCCGTGCGCTTCGGTCGGGGCGACCGGGCCACCTCGGGAACCCGGCCGGTCGCCCGGCGGGGTCGGGGGGAGTCGGCCGCCACCGCCTGAGGCTTGCTCGACTCGATCGGCGCCCGATCGACCTTCACCGCGTCGACGGGAGCGGCAAGGCTCGCGGCGGGCTTGAGCGGGAGAGTCGACTTGGCGAAGTCGACCGGCACCGGATCGGGGATCGGCAGTCGAGTCAGAACCACGGAGGGTGCCGGAGTCGATTCCGGCAGGTCAGCCGTAGACCGATTCCTCACGATCTCGGCGGATTCCTCCGCATTCGCGATCCCGCCGAACATGGCGGACAAGGCGGCGTTCGCACCGTCCGTTACCCGATCCTGCTGCACGTCCAACAGCCTCGATCCGAGCGCCACGTCACCGACACCCACCCTGCGGGCCAGCCGCCACGACTTGCGGTCCGACCGCTTCCGTACCCGCGTGTCCGGGTGGTTGGCAGCGCGGGCGCGGTGGTAGGCGAGGGCCTGGACGACGGCGGCGGCTTTGCGTTCGGCTTCGGCGTCGCGGCCGTCGGTGTGGACGACGATGCGCCGGGCGAGGAACGCCATGCCCTCGGCGGACACGCACATGCCCATGGGGGTCACGGCGTAGATGACGGTACGGCCGGCGTCGGGTCCCGCCATCGCGGCCATGACCGAGGCGGCAGCAGGCAGTGCCCACAGCCCGATCCGGACCGGCCACGGGGACGACTGGCCCAGCATGGTCAGGCCCAGCAGGACCAGGCCGAGCACGGCGGTCGCGCCCTCACCGGCCGCCACCGCCCCCAGTGCGGTGCCCTTGCCGTAGGCGTGGCCGATGTTGCTGAACGTGCCGATACCGCCGGCCACCCCGGTCAGCAGCATGGGCACGAACGCAGCCGTCAGCACGGTCTTCTGCGTCTTGGTCAACGGCTTGCGTGCGGTCATCACGCGGCCTCCCTTCCAGCCGTTCCGGGGCGCCCGGTGCGACGGCCCGCCGTGGTGGTGTGGGTCAGCGCGGGGCCGTCGGCGATGCGCCATCCGCCACCGCTGCGCTTGGCCTCGTACATGGCCTCATCCGCCCGCCGCAGCGCCAGCGACAGCGAGGGCGCCGGAAGGTCAGCGGTCACGCATGCGCCGATCGAAGCGCCCACGGCGAGGTCACACCCCGCGTGACGGAACGGCGCGGTCACCTCGCCGTGCAGGCCACCCAGCAGCCACGGCAGCGACGCGCGGTCCCGCAGCGGCACGACGGCGGTGAACTCGTCACCACCGAGCCGGGCGGCCACGCTGCCGTGCTCGCCGCTGAGGGCGTCGTTCAGACTCGCGGCCGTGACGCGGATCGCCTCGTCACCGGCCGCGTGCCCGAACACGTCGTTGAGGTGCTTGAACCCGTCCAGGTCCATCACGATCACGACGTGCGGGCCGCGAGCCAGCGCGCGTTCCGCCCGCCGCTCGAACGCGGCTCGCGTCGGCAGGCCCGACAGCGGGTCCCTGCGCGCGGCGGCCAGCTGGCGCCGCAGGGCCACACCGTGCCAGGCCCACCCCGAGGCGAGCGGCGCGGCTGCGGCGAGCGCGGTGATGAAGTCGTTCATGCCGCCTCCCCCGTTCCCGGCCGGTGGCCGCGAGCGGCGCGCAGGAACGGAACCGTGTGGGTCAGCGCGTCGGCGTACAGGGCGTCCCAACCGGCGATCTCGTCACCGGCCTCGGCCTGCTTCCGCAGGTCGGCGAGAATGTCACGCGCCGCATCCTCACGGGCGGCGCGCTCGGAGTCCGTCTCCAGCTCCAGCGGTCCGCGGAACAGCTCGATGTCGATGCCGAGCGCCAGTTCCGCGAACTCGGCCTCGGTGAGGGCCTCTTGGCCAGCGACCCAGGTGCGCATGCGCATGGTGGATCTCTCCTCTTCTGGAAGCGTCGGGAAAGGCACGGGGCGGTCGGCTGTCCTTGTCCGGGAGTGCGACCGCCCCGCGATGCAGGGGAAGACCGGAAGCGGCGGGATGTCCTTGTCCGGGAGTGCCGCCGCACCGGTGTTGGTGGCCGCCGCGAGTAGCGGCCAGCCAAGTGCCCCGGGCCGGATTCGATCCGGCGCCCTCGCGGCGTGATGCCGGGGCGAGGTGTCTCCTTCGGGGGTGCCGCGCCCGTATCAGGTAGCGCGGCATGACCCCGTTGTAGGCGTATGGAGACGTGACCTTTCGGTCTAAGCCCTCCCGAATGCCCAGGGTCGGGTGCGCCCTCGGCCCGCTCTGTCCCGGGCCCCTTGGGGCCGCGTCCGGTGGACGTGGCCCCCATTGGTCGTGCTTCGGTGCCACACACCCTGCAATGCGTGGTGTGTATTACCTACCACTCACGTTGGCAGAAGGATTCCGCGTCGTCAACCCGTGGCTTTCGACTCGGTCCCGCCGACCTGTCCCGTGCGGTGGTAATTCAACTGTCGCCATCTGGCGAGCGGTTCGGGAGCGAGTACTTGGGGGTGCACTCGTGCACTCCTAGGTGCGAACCCTCTGCACACCCGGCCTGACCTGCGTAGAGTGACGATGAGTCAAGCTGGTACTACGGCCGCACTCTGGGGGTCCCATGGCAGACCGGAACGCCAGACTGGCCGCGCTCATGCAGGAAGGCGACTTCTCACACAAGTCCCTTGCTCGCGCGGTGGTCGCCGCTGCCGCTCGGTCAGGTGAAGACATCACCTGCGATCACACGTACGTCTCGCGGTGGCTCAAGGGGGCAATCCCGCGCGGCGGCATGCCGCAGTTCATCGCGGATGCCATCGGCCAGAAGGTAGGGCGCCGGCTCACCCTGGACGACATCGGCATGGGTGACGCGGCCGTGTCTTCCGTACAGCCTGACCTCGGACTTGAGTTCGCAGACAGGCCCGAGGCGACAGCCAAGACCGTCGCGGACCTCTGGCGTGCCGACCTTGCTGAGGCTGAGGTACTGGTCAGGGCGCAGCCGGACTCGGCCGCCTGGAACGCGGCGTCCCTGCGCTGGATCGTCGCCCCGCCGGACGGGGAGCTGGCGCGCGCGGGCAACCGCGCGATCGGCGCGGTGGACGTGGAGATGATCCGTTCCACTGCCGACGCGTTCAGCATGCTCGATGGCAAGTTCGGCGGCGGCCACGCCCGACGCGCGCTGATCCAGTACCTGCACACGGACGTACGGCCGATGCTGGACGGCAAGTACTCCGACGACGTGGGCAAACAGCTCTACTCGGCCGTGGCAGAAGCGCTCTTGCTCGCCGGGTGGATGTCGTACGACAGCGGTCTTCACGGCATCGCTCAGCGGTACTTCATTCAGGCGCTGCGTATGACGCAAGCGGCAGGGGACCGGCTTCTTGGCGGCAGCATCCTTTCCGCGATGAGTCACCAGGCCACGTTCCTCGGGCGCTACCACGACGCGGCCACCCTTGCTCGGGCGGCCTACACGGGCCCGGCCGGCGTGCTGGGCCCCACGATGTCCGCGCAGTTCCGCGCGATGGAGGCGCGGGCCCTGGCCCGCCTCGGCGACGAACGAGGATGCGACCTCGCTTTGGTAGAGGCAGAGCGCAAGCTCAGTCAGCGGACCCCGGACAGCGATCCGCCGTACATCGCGTATTTCGATGAAGTGGAACTTGCAGCCGAGATCGGCCACTGCTTCCGAGATTTGGGCCGGTCCGCAGAAGCGGCAGAACGGGGCGCGGGATCGATCTTCGGCGACGGCCTGAACAATCGAAGCGACTTCTTCGCGACGATGGTGCAGGCCGAAGCGTATATCAACCAAGGCGAAATTGGGCACGGCTGCGAAATCGCCAAGACTGCCCTACAACTCGGCGAGGGTTTGAAGTCGGCGCGCTGCGTCCAGTACGTGCGAGAATTCCGCGAACGCGTTTCCCCTGCGATGCGAGGCGCTGTGGAATTCCGTATCTTCATGGAAGAAGCGCGGACCTACCGCCTGTGGCAGCAATGCGGCTTGACGCCTTAGAAGGGCGCCCAATCTCGGCGTGATCCTCCCGACCGGAGAGTTGCCACGCGCTTCTCGACCTCGTCAGCGGCCCGAGGGTTCGCGCCCGCGTTCTGCGAGAGCCACGTGACCATCAACAGTTCTCGCACGCTCCGGAGCACCACGTATCCGGCCCATTCGCGCACGTCGAAACCGTAGCCCGCCACGAAATCCGTATACTCCGCTTCCGTATGCCATCCAAAGCTGTCGTAATACATGGCTGTTTGCATCAGATCCCACTCGCGGGGGCCTGTAGCAAACCCGTCCAGGTCAATTACGCGCGGATGGCCAGACGCATCGTGCAGGACGTTACCCACGTTGAAGTCACCGTGCAGATGTCCCGAGGGAAGTGAGAATTCGAGGCGCCCATACTCGACCTCCAAATCCCTCGCCATCGAATGCAGGAATGATCGGGTACTCGCCGGAATGGAGGCACGCTCCAAGCGGCTCGCGACCTTTTCGAACGGCTGGAGTCGCGGCAGCGAAAAAGGCGGCGGCCCCAGTTCATGGAGCCGCCGCAGCAGCACGCCCATTTCCGCCGTACTCGCGTACGTGTCGCCGTCTGCGAGCCCTTCCCAGAAGGTGACCGGGTGGTCTTCGATCACGATCGGCTGTTCGGCGTCCGTGACGAGACGAGCGGCCGGGTACCCCTGGTCAGCGAGCCACCGGGCCACGGCTACTTCTCGCCGTACCGAGGCAAGCCGGTCGGCTCCCCGCCCCACCCGCGAAATGATCCGGCCGCTGTCGACACGAAACACAGCATGGTCGCCTAGCCGAAGGATCTCGATGCCGTCCGGCTCCAGGTCGGCGACCGCGCATGCCCGGCGCAGGATGGCCTCTGCCGCGTCCGCGTCGAACTCCGTGCGTTCCGTCGTCGTCATGCCGTCTGCGTCTCCCGTCCGGTCGGCAGGGTGAGGACTTCCCGCCCTCTCCCTGCCCCCTTGCCGATCAACCCACGCCCTTCCATCTGCGCGATGGCGGACCGCACGGCGGTCCGGGACGCGCCGAACCGCTCGCACAGTTCCTTCTCGGTGGGAAAGCGATCGCCCACCTTCATCTCCCCGCCGCGCAACAGGTCGGTCACCCGCTCGACCAACGGCCGGCGGTCACCGGTCCCGGCAACGAACCATCCGGCGCCCTGTACCGACTCGATCACACCATCGGCCTTGAGCGCGGCAAGCGCTCGCTCGATGGTGCTGCGGCTCACGCCATACTCGCTCACGAGTGCCGACTGAGACGGCAGCGCTTCAGTGATCTCGCCGTCCCTGATCTTCTCGCGGAGGGATTCCGAGACCTCCAGGTACGTACCTCGCGGACTGCCCTGCGGCACGTGGCCTCCCCTTCGTGTTGCCTGCGCTTCCGGTGACCTCGCTTCGACTCCAGCTTCCCACGCCGATGCGACTACTTTCGGGTGGCCGGCTAAGTGCACGCAGTCTCATGACTGCTCGTCAGTGCCTGGCGGAGGTTCGGGGAGGGGCCCGGGTTGCTGAGTCGGGGTACCGTCAGGTGAGTTCGAACGGCGCTGGGTCTGCATAGCACACCAGGCACCCAAGCCCATTTTGGATACTGCGCACAGGATCAAGGCTGTAGCGGGAGCGATAATGGCGGGGGCAGCGCCCAGATGTGGCGCGATGGCCGCAGAAATTGTGGCCGCAAGACCAGTTTGCTTCGGCTTGAAGCCAGCCATAATTCCCGCACGCTCTTCTTCATATCTGTTGCCAGTGCACAGCAGGTCATGCATCTGGTCCATGAAGTGCTCGAAGAAGATTTTAGGACCAAGCCCCGACGAAAAGGGTGCTGTCGTGCCTGCCACGCTCCCACTCATCCAGGCCGCTGCAACTTCCTCGAACGACTTGCCGGACTCAAGCATAATTTGCACGCTTGAAAGCTGGTACCGAGGAAGGCAATCGAGCCAGTAATCGACATCGTCAACCATCAGATCGTTCATGTCGGTCACGGAATCATCTCCTTCAGGTACTCCGCGCTCACCGCGTGGCCGGTTTGATGGAGAGTAACGGGGTCGACTCCAGAAATTATCACCGACCCCTGAATGTCGGGTGCATAAGCGCCCGTCACCATCGCACAAAGGGAACCCGTTGCTGCATCAAACACGGGACCGCCCGACTGCCCGGGCCTGAGCTGCGTATTAATTACCACGTGCTTGACCTTAACGCCCTGATTCTCGATTAGGACCTTTGCCCCAATATGCGATCTCTGCAGAGTCATCACCCTCCTCCCAAAATCCATGTGGGGATATCCGTAAATATGCACGTCGGCACCCATATTAATGAAGTCTGTACCTGAAACGGCGTGCTGGAGTTGAAAGGTCCAGTCCGAAGGGGCTTCCAAAATGCAGATGTCCCTGATGGCGTCAACTGCCGCGATCTTAACGGGAGCGGCCTGCCAACCAGGCACGGAAGTGTCCTGGTATTCGGCAATATTGGAGATTGCAGGAAATGAGGCCATGAGGCCGTTGTCATTTGGAGATACCACATGAAGAGCAGTGGCTAGGTGCTTCGGGCCAACAGGGAAGCAGGACCCCAGAAGGTCTGCCCTCCCTTCGCCATTCAGTCGAGCAAGGGACAGCACCAGATGACCGTAGAAATACATGACTCCTCCATTCGTTACTTGCAGGAAGCACGCCCGCAAAACTCCAACACCGTGCGCCATTTCAGGAACATCAGGGAAGCTTAGGTCAGCCCCTCGACTTCAGGCCCTCCTAGCTAAGCCAATTCCACTCCGCGTCTCTTCCTGATGCGGTCCATCGCAAAGCGAACAAACGACACAATCAGCAACTTCAAGCCGAAGGAGGGGACCAATACTCCAGCAATAATCCAAAACGTCCCCCACCACCCACGGTCACCGTCGGAGTCTATTACCGGCAGCCAGAAGAAGTTTCCGGCAATCAGCCACAGCCACTTTCCGGTCTCAATAGGGAATCTACCTGCCCTAAATTCAAAAAACATGACTAGGGCCATGATGAACATGAACAGGTATAGGTTGGAAACCCACAGCCATGCAGGCATGTCAGACGACCCCTCAACGAAGCGGATTTGATAAGGCCAAACCCACAGCATAAGAGTTATAAGGATCATCATCGGCAGAGCCGCGACGAGGTTCCTACGGATAGCCTTGAGGCGTTCCTCATACTTCAGCGCAACGTCTGCAATGCCCTCGAATAAGGGGTTGGGGGCAGTCAAGGGGTCCAGGCCTTGCCTGGCACGAACTGCCTCACTGAGAGCTTCTTCTTCGGTTGCGGCACGGATACGCATTCTTGCGTCGCCAGCATAGGTAGCGACTTCTGTATAGAATTCCTCGATCGTCTCCGAGTTGAGCGGGGAACAGTTCCCCACTTGAACCCATCCTGGACTTTCTGTTACGGACTTCAACCGGTCCGTGAGGTTAACCCAGAACAGTTCCCGCTTCTTCATGTCGTATACAACACCGAGAATTGGAATACGACTCTGTCTCCAATCGTCGAAGTGATCCTCGACGGGAATCGCATATCCGTTCACCCGCTTGTACTTCTTGCCACTCTTCACCTGGATGGCGACCCAGTACGGCGTCCTCTTACCGCCACGCGTGAAGTTGACGATCATGTCCTCGCCGTGATCGTTTCCCCCGTCGATCTCCTGAACGATGTGCTCGTGCTCCTCAAGAAGTGCACGCAGAGCATTGACGCCCGCCCTCTCGATCTTGCGACTCGCACGAACAGTTGACACTGTCCCTCCCCCTGAAGTCAGTCAACGTCAGGGTAGTAGCAGGTACTGACACCTCGGGGTAGTTCCCGTGTGCAGGGACGTGCTGACCTGGTGGGTTGGTGGCGCTCGTTGTCCGGGTCTTTGTCCAGTGCGCCGATGACCGCCGACGTTCGCTCGCGTACGCGCCACGTCTCTGACCTTGCGTTTGGACTCTCGCGAACACCTCCGGACGATCACACGCACAGTTGGAAAGCGTGTTGGGGGCAACCCCTCACGAGTTCGAATCTCGTATCCTCCGCAGCCGCCCACCTGGGCAAACGAAGGCTCCGACCGGATCACGGTCGGAGCCTTCGTCGTTCCGTGGTTGCAGTTTTGGTTGCAGTTCCCATGATCGGCGCACCGTCCGCACGAGATCATGTTGCGGAGTCGGCCGCCAGCGAGGCCGCGCAGACGTAGTCACAGAGGAGAGCCGGTGTCCGCTGACAAAGTCATCCTGCACGGCCCCATCGGGGAGTTCGCACGTCAGCTGAGCCCATCCGACGACCTCCACGCCGAAGAGATGTACGCAGCAACCATCTCGGTGTGGTCAACCGCAATCGCGCCGACCGTAAAGGTTCGCTCGTACCTACCGGGGGTGCGTCCCGCCCTGGTGTGGACTGCGTTTGTCGGAGACAGCTGGCACCCGTCCGACGGGATGGCGCAGAGCGTGGTGCGTGCACTGCGCGTGCGGGACTCCTTCACGTCGCTGGCGGGGCGCGACCCAGTCAACAGCGTGGCCCACCTCTTCAGCGCGGTGGAATCAGCGCGCCGATACCCCTGCCGGCACACTTCCGCCCCGCGGAGTACATTGCTTGAAAGTTCTCCCTTCCAATGGACCTCGGGCGGTAAGCAGCGGCTCCAGAGCGAGCTCAATCACGCGTTGCGTCAGGCGTGGGACGGCAGCAACTTCTTGAGGGCCGGCGTGAAGAAGCGGACTCCTGCCCAGCGGGAGCTGGACCGTATACCGCCCATGGTGGGAGTCCTCTGGGGAATCTCGGATGTGGGATGGAAGCAGCGCCCGTACGCACCAGGGGATGACGCCTTCTACTCCCGCTTCCTCCCGTTCAAGGTCCGCGGTCTCGCCCGCCACGGTCGCCCTGCGCAGACCGGCCCCACTCCCGAGCTGGTCGACGCGTATGCATGGTCGATCGGAAGCCAACGGGAAGTGAAGTTGGGGCGAGCCGCAGCAGAGAGGTGGGGCGAGGTCAGAGCTCTTGAGGACTCGACACTGCTAGACAGCCCATCCCCAAGGGACGCCGCCTTCACGATCCGGGTGGGGGAGCACACCCTTCGAGTGGCAGCGGCACTCGCCGCCGCCGAGATGTCACCCGTCATCGAGCCGAGCATGATCGACGCCGCTTGGTCCCTGGTGTGGCGCTCCCTTCGCGATGTTGCCGACCTCGCCCATGCGGACAGCACCCTGCTTGAAGACCCCCTTGCCAAGACCAGCGTGGCCGTGCCGACCGACGCGGGCTCGGCTGGCGTTCACGTGGAGCCTTCGTGGCACGCAGAGAGCTCCGACCCGGACTTCCCCGATACACCTGTCCAGCGGAGAACTGCAGTAGTGCAGGCCCAATACCGAGATTCCCGGGTCACACGCCAGGTCAAGGCGTGGTACAACAACACCTGCCAGTTCTGCGGAACGATGATCGAACTGCCAACGCCGCTCTTCGCGTACAGCGAAGCCGCGCACATACAGGCGCTTGGAGCGCCCCACAACGGTCCCGACAGAGTCGAAAACGTGCTCTGCCTTTGCCCGAATTGTCACGTCCGCTTCGACATGGGTGCCCGCTTCCTCACGGATGAACTCCGCATCATTGACTCGGCCACAGGTAATGATCTCGGCCCACTGGCGGTTCATGCTCAGCACCGAATCCGCCTTGAGTACGTCCGGCAGCACCGCTCCCGCTGGGCCTATAAGTAGCGCTCATCGCGCACCGAGCTATGTCGCTCCGGACGACGCGACTGCTGCCGACCAGCCCGCCCAGCCGTCAAAGTCTCTGGCGGCCGTTGAGGACCGAGCGGCACACGCGGCAGTACATCGCCGCGTACCGCCCGTACCTGCGCATCAGCTGGCCGCACCCGGCGCACGGCCCCAGCTCCCACATCGGGCATCCCAGCGCGGCGGAGGCGGCGGCCCGTTCGACTGGCGTGATCCGCATCGGATCACGGGAGCCCTGGACAGGCATGCGGGGAAGGGTGAAACCGCCAGTCGGCTGGCCGAGGTCGCGGAGGGGCCGGGCGTCGCTGACGAACCAGCTCTCTTCTCCTGCCCTGCAGGTGCGGTCGATCTCTTGCTCGGCGAAGGTGATCACGTCGTCGTCCTCTTTGCCCGAGGCCGTGGGAAGAGGCGTCCGTTCACCGACGATCTCCTCCCACTGCATGCGCTCGTCCGCCGGCACCCACATGTGCAGACCAGCCCGGCCGTTGCCGCGGCTGGGCACGTAGACCGGGACGCTCTCCCCCGTGGCGCTCTGCAAGACCAGGTCTTCGATGTAGACCGGCTTCTTCTCGGGCACGCACAGCGCGGGCACGAACCAGTCGGCGTGAATCGCACCACAGTGACCGGCGCCCTCGCTGACGAGGCAGTGGCGGTCGCTGCTCGGTACGCACTTCCAGACTTGCAGGTGGCGGTACCCGCCACGGATCACCATCTCCTTGCCGTCGGCGATGTCCTTCCACGGCATGTCATCCACGCGTGCCCACGGCGCTCGGTCGATCAAGGAAGCCGTCCGGTCCTTCGCGACCCAGAGGGGTGTGATGCCGTTCTCCACGGCGTTGACCGAGCGGCGGTGCACGCTGCTGGGGCTGATGTGGTGGTACTGGATCTCCCAGCCGATCCGTATGCCACTGGGACCGGTGACGACGGCGTCCGTGACACTCCGCCGGTCGGCTAAGGGAACCTCGGCCTCGGAGTCGAGTCCGTACCGCGCAGCGGTCTCGACGACGCGCTCCTTCGTGGCCTTGTGCTGAGCGCTCTCCGCCGGGGTCGGCTTGTGTGTGACCGGCAGGTGAGAGGCAACCAGGGGCCTTCGGCCGCCTACCCGGCCGCGGCGGATGAACATCCACGGAGACTTCCCGCCCGTCTCTGACTGGCACTCCCGCCCCTCGTGGTGCGCCAGGCATTCGAGCAATTGCGGGTCGCGGTCGGTGACTCGCGCGGTGATCTCGCCGAGCAGCTCCGGACGGCCCGGATGCCCGAGATCGGGTAACGACAGATTGATCTCTATGCCATATCCGGTGTGCCACACCCCGTTAGCCATTCCTCCACGATAGGAAGGTCCACTGACACTCAACAGGGCGCGCGTCAGGGGGACATGACGAGATCGAGCCCCCTTGGCATGGCCCTGTCGCGGTATCAATAGACGGGCAAACGATCGCTGACCACGGTCTCGGGATCACAGGGGTGGGGTAGCAAGTGACTGATCAGTCGGTATTCGTTCTGGGGAGCGATCTGCAGGCTCTGGAGCCGGCCGCATTCGAGACCGAGGCTGAGTTCCAGGAGCTCCTCGCGCGGCACCCCCGGGTGCTGGACTTCGGCTCTCTGGCTGATGGCCAGCCGTTGCGGCTGGTGCTGGTGGCGCGGGAGATGGGTGTTTCGACGAGTGCGGAGAGCAGTCCGGCGTACTGGCTGGACCATCTCTTCGTCGACGCCGACGGGGTGCCGACGCTGGTGGAGGTCAAGCGGGCGAGCGACACCCGGATCCGGCGCGAGGTTGTAGGCCAGATGCTGGACTACGCGGCGAACGGCGCACGTTACTGGCCCGGAGTACTGCTTCAGCGCTCCTTCGAGGAGACCTGCCTCGCGGACGGCCGATCGCTGGAAGAGGCGTACGGGGAACTGCTCGGCGACCGCTCCCCGGACGAGTTCTGGTCGATAGTCGAGGAACGGCTGGCCGCAGGGCAGATGCGGCTGCTGTTCGTCGCGGACCGGATCCCGCTGGAGCTGAGGGCGATCGTCGAGTTCCTGAACCGGCAGATGCGGCAGACCGACGTGTACGCGGTCGAGCTGACTCAGTACCGAGGCGACGGGGACCTTCGCGTCCTCGTCCCGCGCATCCACGGGGAGGTCGCCACGGCAGCGAAGTCCCCGTCCGGCCGGCGCACCACGCAGCGAACCACACGGGACGACATGGACGCGGTGATCCAGGCTCGGCTCGCCCCGGAACCGAGGCGGATCGCGACCGCACTACTCGATCACGCGGCAGCCAGGGGACGGCTGGAGGGCGGTACGGCCACGTACCCGAGCATGTCCGTCTCCTACCCGATCGCTGGCCGCCAGGTGCCGCTCTGGACGCTGTCCCTGTACGACAGCCCCGCCAAGGAGGAGCTCGCCTTCAGCTTCGGATCGATCACCCATCACCTCGGCTTCGACGTGACGGCGGCGTTCGCGGAGTCTCTGCCGGCCGTTCCCGAGCTGCACAAGAAGCTGGAGGTGCAGCGGGAGAAGGGATACAAGGGCTGGCCGTCGGTCCCTCTGACCGCCCTGGCAGCCGAACCCGGTGCTGTGGAAGGGATCCTGGCTGCGATCCAGCAGCTCATGGACGGCCGGGGATCGTCCGATAGTGTTGGTTGAGCTGGGATGCGGTCGGCAGGCGGGGCCCACGGCTCTCTACTCAGCCCCGAAGCGGACCGATTGCCCCGCTGGCAATTCCGCCAACCAGCGCGCGCATCGCCGCCTTCGGAAAGAGCAGCGGTCCACGGCTGATGTCCTTGGAGTCGCGCACTGCGGCGCGTTCGCCCAGTTCGGCAACTTCCAAGCAGTCGTTCGCACCCCCGCTGTACGAGCTCTTCCGCCAGTGCGCGCGTGCGAGGTCGACGTCGTGCGGGGCGGCCATGCTGGGCGTGCTCACTCTTCGAGCTCCTTGCTGATGCGTGTGATGCGGGTGCGGGTCTCCGATGGGTCGAGGGCGCTGTCCCTCAACTGATCAAAGATTTCCGTGTAGTTGTCCACGTCCTCCGGGGACTCGAGATACACGGAGTTCTTGGGGTTCTCCAGCCACACCAGGTTCGGCGTGGGGTGCGGGAACGTCAGGATGACGAACGGGCCGTACAGCCCGGGATGCGCGCCGAGCGAGAACGGCAGCACCTGCACGGTGACGTTCGACCGCTCGCTCGCCTCCACCAGCTTCCGCATTTGGTCGCGCATCACTTCGGTGGAGCCGACCGTCCTGCGCAGCACGGCTTCGTCGAGGATCGCCCAGAGCCTGGCAGGGGCCTCACCGCCCAGGCGGCTGTTCTGCCGCTCCATGCGGACCCTGACCAGGGACTCGACCTGCGGCGGGGACAGGTCCTTCCTCATCTGGGAGATCACGGCACGCGCGTAGTCCTCGGTCTGGAGCAGCCCCGGCACGAGCATCGGCTGGTAGCTGGCGAGGTGCGTCGCGCCGGCCTCCAGCGCGAGGTACCCGTCGTAGCGCGTCGGGGTGAGTACCGTCGAGTACTTCCGCCACCAGGGCTTCTGCTGTTCCTTGTCCGCTCGCACGAGGTCGAGCACGTCAGCGCGCCGGTCGTCGTCGACGACGCCGTACAGGTCCAGCAGTGCCCGGACGAGGACCGGCGTCGTACCGCGTTCGCCGTTCTCGATCCGGCTCAGCGACCCCTGGTTGACCTCCAGTTGATCGGCGACCTCGGTGAGGGTGAGCCCGGTCGCGTCACGCAGTTCCTTCAGCCGTGCCGCGAGCTGTCGCCGGTACACCGACTGCGGGACCAGGCTTCTCTTCAAGGCCATGCCGGAAGTCTCTCCGTACCGGCGACACCTCTACAACCCATACGGGTCAACTTCACCAGACATATTGCCTAGTTGGTGGTTGCGTCGGCATGCTGTCAGGAGCCGCGGCGCGCGTTGGTACGGGCGTGCGCCGCAGCCGACCGATGGGCGAGCAGGCCACGACCTCGCTACCAGCACGCGCCTTCGTGTCGGTCCTGCATGCCGTATCAGGAGGGTGGGCCATGCCTCGGACAACGCTGCTTCGGCAGCTGCTCCAGCAACGGCACCTGACGACGCACGAGGCTTTCGCCGCCCAGTACGAGCGGGCCGCCGCCCGGCTGGCAGAGCTCGACCGAGACCCCCGCCTGGCGTCCCTTCAGGTCTCTCCACGTCAGTTCGACCGCTGGTACGGCGGGGAGTTGTTGACTCTGCCCCGTCCTGACGCCTGCCGGGTTCTGGAGCACATGCTGGGCAGACCCGTGTCCGAGCTGTTCTCCACGGCGGATGACGGCGACTCCGCGCGCGACCGCGACGGGGAGTCGAGCACGGGCCAGCAGGCGACGAGTGCGCCTCCGCCGCGCGAGGGCGACGAGAACCCACTGGACATCGTCACCCGGACCCGGCAGCTCACGGCCAGTAACGCCGACGACGCGACGCTTGCCTTTCTCGACTCCTCGTTGGAGGGCATCGCCAGCCGGTACGAACAGGACGGGCCGTACGTCCTCCGTCCCCAGGCCCGCCGCGTACGGCAGCTCGCCCACACCCTCCTCGACGGCCGCCAGCCCCCGCGCACGCGCCGGGAGCTATTCCGCCTCGCCGCCCGTGCGTCCGGCCTGCTCGGCTACATGGCGGTGAACACTGGCGACTTCGCGCTCTCGGAGGCGTACTGCACCGAGGCCCGGGATCTCAGCCGTGAGATCGGCGACCTGGACACCGACCTCTGGGCGTGCGGCACCCTCTCCTTCGGCCTCTACTACGCCGGCAGGTACGACGAGGCGGATGCCTGCGCCGCCGCGGCCGTCGATCGAGCCCCGCGCCACGCCCAGTCCATCCGCCTGCTCGCCAACGGCCGGGCCCGGGCCCTCGGTAAGACCGGCGACCGGCGTGCCGTCGAGCAGGCCATCGGGCAGGCACTCCGCCTCTCCGACCTCCACGAGGTACCCGTCGGGCTGACGTCCTGCATCTCCTTCGAGCCGTACGGACGGGCCAGGACGCTGGCCAACGCCGTCACGTCACACGTGGCGCTGCGCAACACGGCCCAGGTACTGCGCGACGCCGAGCACATCGACGACCTGGTGGAGCACTCGACCTCCTCCTGGAGCCGTTCGCTCGTACGCCTCGACGTGGCCACCGCGCTGCTGCAGCAGCGCACGCCCGACATCGACCACGCGATGGCGCTGGGCCGTGAGGCCCTGCGGCTGTGCGGAGACACACCGATCAGCTCCGTCTACCAACGCTCGCGTGACCTGCATGAGCAGGCCGGGCCGTGGCGTGATCATCCGGCGGTACGCGATTATGGCGACGAGTTCCGGACCTGGAGCTCTCAGCCAGCGGCCCTGGCCATGGCGTCATCCGCGTCGTAGGCGCCGTCGGTGTCGTCGTACTCCGGGGCAGTGTGAAGCCGAAGGAGTACGTCGGGTGCCCCTGCTCAGCGCCGATCCCGCCGCGTTCCCCGCCGAGCCCCCCGCCGACACGCACGATCCGGCGGTCACAGCTGCCCACGACTGGGCGGCGTTCAGCGCACTCGACGAGATGACCGACCACTGGGCACGCCCCGGCTGGTCGGACGGCAGCCGGGCGTACTACTGGATGCTGACCTTCCCGGATGATCAGCGGCTCGCGGCTCTCGCTGGACACTGCCAGGAGGAGCTGGCGCCCCTCGGCCTCGACCCGGTGCCGGCGGACGGATTGCACATCACCCTCGCCCGAGTCGGTACGCCGGACGTCGTCGCCCCAGGCCAGCTGGACAGCCTGGCGCGGGACGCCGAGGCGCTGCTGCCCTCCGCGTTCTCCGTACGCGCCATACCGCTGGCCGGCTCCCGAGGCGCCGTCCGCCTGTCCCTCGGCCCCTGGGAACCCCTGCTTCTGCTGCACCATGCGCTGGCCAAGGCGGGGAGCAGCGTCGGTCTGGCCCCGAAGAAGCCGACGTCCGCCTTCCGGCCGCACCTGAGCCTCGCGTACAACAACCGTCGGCGCCCCGCCGCGCCCGTTGTGGAGACGGTCTCAGGGCTTCGCGCTCTACCGGCTGTCGAACTCTCCGTGTCCGCCGTCCAGTTGGTGGAGCTCCGCCGTGAGGGGCGGACGTACCGCTGGGATGTGCTGAGGAACGTCACGCTCGCGTAGCCCGCTGGCGCTCAAGGCGAGAACCACGACCACTTCCTTGCCGATCGCGGTCGGCCGGACGGACCACTCGGAGGCCAACTCCCCGACGAGTAGCAGTCCGAGACCACTGTCCGTCAACTCATCCACCGACTCCTCCGCAGAGCGCGCCCGGACCCTGGAGACGTCCCGTCCCGCGTCATGGACTCGTAGTACCGCCATGTCGCGGTAGACCTCCACACACATGCAGTCCGGTCCGCCGGCTGTGTGCCTGAGCGCGTTGCCCACGAGCTCCGAGGCGATCAGAACGGCGTCGTCGACCCGCTCCGGCGCGGCACGTCCATCGAGGAACTCTCGTACGTGTCTGCGCGCGAGGCCCGAAGGCTCGGTGCAATCGGCCAGCTTCACCCAATGACGCCGTACTGGCGTCCGCCTGCAGAGGCGCTCTTCGTCCACCGCGTCCATCGCCGCTTCTCGTTTCCGCTTGGCACTGGACCGATCAGCCTCGCCACGCGTGAGCCGCGGCGGTACGCCGCGCCTCCGCCTCTTCGCGCGCCGCCGGACGGCGGACGAACGGCGTGCTGACGGCGTACCGCCGCCGACTGCCCCCGGCGAGGCTCTTCGTCGAGGCGCCGGTCCTTGGCGGCTCGGCTCACCTGGCTGGAGGTAACGCGGAATGAGCGGCAGTGCGAGGCAGACCGCACCACACGAGGTGCCCCCGGGCACGCGCCTGGTGTTGTACGCCTGTCTGCCCGCGTCACTCGGTGAGGCCGCCGACCACAGTGTGGCCAGCGCACGGCGGTACGTGGCCGATGCCGGCTGGGAGGCGGTCGAGACGTTCGTCGACCGGGCGGCACCGTTCGAGAGCCGCGCCCTGTGCGAGGGCTGGCACAACGGTTTGGCCGCGGTCGAGCAGGGGAAGGCGGCCGGGATCGTCACCCCTCTGCTCGTGATGCTGGGGCATCTGGAGGAGGACAGGGCGAACCTCGCTGCCTGGCAGGCTCGCACCGGAGCTCTGATCACGACCCCGTGGGCGGTCGTCGATGCCGCAGGCGCCACGGTCGCACGGCGGTCGGCGGCGTGATGGCCCGGATGCGGCAACGGTCGCTCCTGCAGATGCTCGGCCAGGTCGGATGGGTGCTGCGGCATCCGGCTACGTACGTCGGTCGGTTCGGCTTCGGCACCTTCCAGGTGCTGTTCCTGCCCGTCCTGGTGACCGGCACAACCTTGACGACGCTCTACGCGGGCCAGTCCCGGTAGCCCGGCCCGTGTCCTCGACCCCCCTCTCCGGATGCTCCGAATCCATGTCCCCCACGGAATCCGATCAACCGGAGAGGGGCCGCACCCAAGGTGCGAACGCAGAAACCCGGCTCGCGGCAATCCACACGAAAGCCGGGCAGCACGACGAACCGTTCGGATCCTTCAGACAGAAGAGGAAGTGCGATGACCGCAACCATGCTCAGCCCGATCACGACGGCCACAACCGGGGCGTCCGCTGCGACGGCCGCCCCTGGGGCACCCGCCGACCCGTTCGACGTCGACCTGACCATCGTCACGGAGATCGGCGCCGACCTGCTCCCCAAGGCGTGCGGCACCGGTGACGGGTGCGCGGCCTCCTGCGCCTCGTCCTGCGCCAGCGCCGTCTGACGGGGCTCGCGCACGGGGTCGGGGGCGCAGCCGCCCCCGACCCCGCTCGTTCACAGCACTGATGGCGGAGGCATGGGGATGGGAAGCGACGGAAAGCTCTACCAGCACACGGGCGCGGCGCTGCTCCGGGCCGCCGCGATGCCGCTGACGGGTCTGCCGACATGGTGGCCTGACCCGTCCGACACGGAGGCGTGCGGCAGGTGGCTGAGGCAGGTGTGGGCCGATGCGCGGTTCGCCGACGCAGTCCGGCAGGCGAGCGGCGATCTCGCCACGCGGGTCGACGCGATCTACGCCGGGCAGCCGACACGCTCCAAGCAGGTCCGGCGCGCCGCCATGGCCACTGTCCGCTACTTGGTGCGCGCCACCGGGCGGCCGACCCCGTTCGGCCTCTTCGCGGGAGTCACCGCGGCCAGCGTGGGTTCGACGCCACACGTGAGGTGGGGAGATGCACATCAGGCCGTGGCGCGGGTGGATACCGAGTGGCTGGACGACGTCATCGTCCGCCTGGAGGTGTGCCCGGCCCTGCTGGAACGCCTGGATGTCGTTCTGAACAACCTGGCGGTGCGCCGCGGCGGACGCCTGCACGTCCCGCACGGCGGACCGATGGGTGCCACCGTCCGGCGCACTAGCGCGGTCCGCGTGATCGAGGACCTGGCACGTCGGCCGGTCCGCTTCGCCGCCCTCGCCGAGCAGTTGGCGGCCTCCTTCCCTTCAACCGAGCCGCCGAGCATCCGCACACTGCTCGGCGCGCTGGTGCGTGAGAAGTTCCTGATCACCAGTTTGCGCGCGCCGATGACCGACACCGATCCGCTGTCCCACCTGATCGAGCGGCTGCACGGCGCGGACGCGGGCACGGTGCCGCAGGTCGCGCAGGTTTTGCTCGAGCTGGAAGCGGTGCAACGCGCCGTACACGAGCAAAATCGGCGCCCTGCGAGCGCGCAGGGGCTGGCTCGGGAGGAACTCACGGGTCGACTGCGTGGGCTCTCCGACGCGGGTCGAAGTCCCTTGGCCGTCGACCTGCGGCTGGATGCCGAGGTACGGATCCCCGAGAGGGTCGCGCAGGAGATGGAGAGGGCTGCCGATGCTCTACTGCGGCTCACGCGCCGACCGGCGGGCCAGGGCGTGTGGAAGGAGTACCAGGTCGCGTTCTGGGAGCGGTATGGCACCGGCACGCTCGTGCCGGTGAAGGAGGTCGTCGACCCGGCGTCCGGGCTCGGCTATCCAGCCGAGTATCCCGGCAGCCGCATGACCGCTCCGCCCCTGACAGTCTCCGAGCGGGACGAGCGGCTGCTGGCCCTGGCCTGGCAGGCGCTGGTCGGCGGCAGCAGGGAGATCGTCCTCACCGACGACCTGATCGACCGCCTGGCCGGCGATGCGCCGACCGGGCAGGAGGCACCGTCCCACGTGGAGATGTGCGCGCGCCTGCACGCCGACAGCCTGTCCGCCCTGGAGGACGGGGACTTCACGCTCACGGTGACACCGGCGCGCGCCGCGGGAACGCTCACCTCCCGGTTCACTCCGGTCGCCACCGGCACGGGACTCGACGAGGTCTACCGCCAAGTTCCCACGGGCGTCGAGAACGCGTTGACCGTGCAGCTCTCCTTCCCGCCCCTGTACCCGCAGACAGAGAACGTCGCCCGCATCCCCGCTTATCTTCCACACGTGGTCCCGTTGGGCGAGCACCGCAGCCCCGACGACAACACCGCGCCGACGGTCATCGACGTCGACGACCTCGCGGTCACGGCCACGCACACCCGGCTGTACCTGGTCAGCATCTCCCGCCGTCGCCTGGTGGACCCGCAGGTCTTCCACGCCATGGCCCTGGACAAGCAACCCCCGCCCCTGGCCAGGTTCCTGGCGCACCTGACCCGCTCCTTCGGCCCTGCCTGGACCAGCTTCGACTGGGGGCCGCACGGCGCACGGCTGCCGTTCCTGCCGCGCGTCCGCTACGGGCGCGTGATCCTCTCTCCCAGTCGCTGGAACCTGACCGCCGACGACCTTCCAAGCCGCGGCGCGGACATGCGGGAGTGGACTGACGCCCTCGGCCGGTGGCGGAAGCGGTGGCACTGCCACGGTGCCGTCGAGCTGCGGGAGGACGACCGGACACGTCGGCTCCAACTCGACGTGCCCGCCCACGCCACCGTCCTACGCGCCCACCTGGACCGGGAAGGCCATGCCGTGCTGACAGAGGCGCCGGCCGAGGAGACCTACGGCTGGATCGGCGGCCACGTCCACGAGATCGCCCTACCGATGACCAGCACCCGCCGACCGATGCCCGACCCGCTCTCCGGCTTCCTTCCCGTGCTCACCAACAGCACCCTCGGGCCCCTACCGGGGGCGGTACAGGCACCGTGGCTGAACGCCAAGATCTACAGCCACCCCGATCAGCTCGATGAGCTGATCGGCACCCACCTCGCGAGGCTCGTGACCCAACTCCCAGGTACGCCCGAGTGGTGGTTCGTCCGCTACCGCACCCCGCACGACCTCGACCACCTCCGCTTGCGCATCCGCACCCGCAGCCCCGGACAATACGCCGCCTGCACTGAGCTCGTCGCCGGATGGGCCACCGTGCTGCGCCGCGAGGGGCTCAGCAGCAGGCTCGTGTTCGACACGTACACCCCGGAGATCGGCCGCTACGGCCCAGGCGCCGCCCTGCGCTGTGCCGAGGCGGTGTTCACGGCCGACTCGGCCTACGCCCTCGCCGCCCTGCAGGGCCCCGGAGTCGACGGCGTCGACGGACGCGCGCTGGCCGCGGTCGGCATGGTGGACATCGCCTGCGGCTTGCTCGGCCCCGACGAGGGCATGCGGTGGCTGGCGAACCGGCCCGCGCCTCCGGCTCGCGTCGAGCGAGGCGTCAGCGACCAGGCCATCGAACTCGTTCGCCGCACTACGCCTCGTGCCCGAAGCTGGGGCGAAGAGCTCGCCCAAGCGTGGCACCGTCGCGTCGTGGCCCTGGCGCTGTATCGCGAGAGCCTCGCCGAGAGCATGGACCTCGACTCTGTCCTGGAATCCTTGCTGCACATGCACCACAACCGCTTGCGTGGCCTGGACCGGGAGGACGAGAGGATCTGCCGCCGCCTTGCCCGTCAGTCCGCCGTCGCATGGGCCGCCCGGCCGGGGGAGAGCCGCTGATGAACTACGACGCGCCGCCCACACCCACCGGGCCCGGCTGGGGGCAGTCGCTGTACTCCGGCGCGGCGGGAGTCGCGCTGCTGCACGCCGTCAGGGCCCACACCGGCGAAGAGGACCGGGACGCGCTCCGGCCGTGGGCCGCCGCCATGCTCAAGGGCCCGATCCAGGCCGCCGCCGAAGCATGCGGTCTGTACGAGGGCGCCCCGGCCGTCGCGTACGTCCTCAGCTTCACGCACACGAACACCGCCACGCGCGCCCTGGCGACCCTGGACACACACCTCGCCGACGTCACACGCCAACGACTCAAGCGGGCACACGCCCGCATCGATCATGGCGCGTTGCCCACCCTGGGCGAGTACGACCTCATCAGCGGACTGACCGGGCTGGGCGTGTACCACCTGCACCGCGGCCACAAGACGGAACTTCGGGACGTCCTCGTCTACTTGGCGCGGTTGACGGAACCGATCACCATCGAAGCGCAACGTCTGCCCGGCTGGTGGACGGGAGACAGCCCCGATCTGCGACCGACGCCGCGATGGCCCGGCGGACACGGCAACTTCGGCCTCGCCCACGGCATCACCGGACCGCTGGCGCTGCTGGCCACGGCTCTGCGACACGGCCACACAGTGCCCGAACAGACGCAAGCCATCACCCGAATCTGCGACTGGCTCGACCGGTGGCGCAACGGCACCGGCTCGCACGCCTGGTGGCCGGACCTGATCACCCGAGCCGAACACCGACGCGGCGAACTCCAGCGCCCAGGACCGAGACGCCCGTCCTGGTGCTACGGCACCCCCGGCATCGCCCGCGCCCAGCAACTCGCCGGCCTCGCCCTCGGCGACCGTGACCGGCAACGGCAAGCCGAGCAGGCCCTGGCCGGATGTCTGGCCGACGACCAGCAGCTCGCCCAGCTCACCGACGCCTCCCTCTGCCACGGTTGGGCGGGGCTCATACAGACCGTCTCCCGTGCCGCCGCCGACGCCCTCGACGACGAACTCGCGTCGCATCTACGCCGCCTGAACGTCCGGCTCAACAAGCACCTGGACCACCACGGACTACCGGACGGCACCGGCCTGATGGACGGCACGGCAGGCATCCACCTGGTCCGTCTCACCGACCCCGTCAACATGGCGATCACTGCCCCCTGGGACCGCTGCCTGCTCCTGACAGGGTGACGCCGCGAACCGCATCCGCACACCAGAACAAATGAGAACGATCTGCCCCTGCCGTACGCACAGCCGGGCACCTTCCGAAAGGACGCGATGAACACCACCACTGGCGCCTCCCCCGAGGGCCTGCGCAACCGCCTGGTCGACGCCATCCTGAAAGAGGACCTCTCCGGCCTCCGCGACACACGCGTTGAAACCGCCATGCGGACCGTACCCCGCCACGCCTTCCTCCCCGACGCACCCATCGAGGAGGCGTACGCCAACAAGAGCGTGACGATCAAGGAGAACCCCGACGAGGACGCACTCCCGCTGAGCTGCGCCTCCCAGCCCGACGTCGTGCACTTCATGCTGGTCCAGCTCGCCGTCCGCGAAGGCGACAACGTCTTCGAGATCGGGGCCGGCACCGGCTACAACGCCGCCCTGCTCAAGCACCTCACCGGGAAGTCCGGACAGGTCACCACATGCGACATCGACCCCGACGTGACCGCCTACGCCCGCCGGACGCTGGACGCCAACGGATACGAAGACGTTCGCGTCGTCACGAGGGACGGCGCCCTCGGCGCCCCGGAGTTCAGCCCGTACGACCGAATGATCGCCACGGTTGGCATGTGGGACCTCCCCGGCGCCTGGTGGGACCAGCTCGCCGTCGGCGGACGCCTCGTGGTCCCACTCCGGTGGCGCGGGCTCTCCAGGGCCGTGGCCTTCCAACGCGAGGAAGGGCGCATGCGGTCCGACTCCGTCAAGATGTGCGGCTTCCTCCCGGTGATCGGCCAGGACGGAGAGCGGAACGATTACATCGACGACGACCGGCTCGTCCGGCTCTACTGGGACGAGGACCAGTCCGTCGCCCCGGAACTCCTTCGCGACGCGCTCACCCGACCGAAGTCGGTCGTCTGGACCGGTGTGACGGTCGGGCCCGTCGAGTCATTCGACGGCGTCTGGCTGCGGCTGAGCGCCACCGAGCGAGCGACCTGCCGCATCACTGCGAAGCCCGCAGCGGTGGAGGCCGGCCTCCACCGCCCCGCCTCACCCGCTCTGAGCCCTGCCCTCGTCGAGGGGGACTCCATCGCGTACCTCACTCTGGAGCGGACCGCCGAAGACCCCGAGGCAGAACCCCGATTCCGGCTGGGAGCCGTCGGCTACGGTCCCGCCGGCGCCGATCTCGCCGAGCGGATCTGCGCGCAGATCCGCGCCTGGAACCCGGCCCGGACCGCCGAACCCGTCGTCACGGCCTACCCCGCGGACACACCGGACAGCGACCTCGCCGACGGAGCCGTGATCGACCGGCCCTCCGTGCGGCTCGTCATCACCTACTGATCCTGACGCCGGTGGGCGTGGCCGTTGGCAGGTGCGGCCGTGCCCGCCGAAGCGAGAACAGGGCGGCGTTGGAGCACGGGGGTCAGCCCTGCGCGAGGTTCGCCTCACAGTCGGTGCACCGCCGCACGGCCCGTCGCCTCGGGTTGCCCGCGGTGGCGGTCGCCGGAGAAGCGTCGCTCAACCGCTCCCAGAGCCCAGGTTGAGGATTCGGGATCCACCCCCACCGCGGGGGTCGTACGTTGGCCTCGGTCATGTGGTCGCACCAGCCGGGCCTGTGCGTGTCGGAGAGACCAGGATCGCGCCATCCGGGTGAGTACAGCGCTGGCCCTCACGTGACCACCGGCCTGCGACGTCCGCCCGGTGGGGAACTCACTCTCACCCAGCGGAGCGGCAACCGCGCCCTCGCCCAGGCCCGAGCTCCTGTCGAGCGCGGCATGGCACGGCTGAAGTCCTGGCAGATCTTCCGCAACCCGCCTCAGCCCCAACCGCATGACCGTCATCGCCAAAGCCGTCCTCACCCTGGAGAGGCGACGCTGAAAAGCTCACTGTGCCGACAACTGGCGAACGGGCTCCGGGTGGCCAGGAGCGCCAGGAGCATCGCTACAGTCCCCCGTATGCCGCCGCACCCTGTGAGACACCACTTCGTCCCCCAGTTCCTGCTCAAGTACTTCGCCGGACAAGGAGGACAGCTGTACGTGCACCAATGGGCCAGCGGACGTGCCTTCCAAAGGAATGTGAAAGAAACAGGTCAGCGCAAGTACGGGCATTCGATCTACCGGCCTGGGCAAGATCCCGACCACTCGTCTATGGAAGCCGCCATGGGCGACATCGAGGGGCAGGCCGCCACTGTCGTCAAGGAGCTCGTGCAACGCCGTGAACGTGCCGTGTCCGAGCATGCCCGGGAGGCTCTGGCTTGGCTGCTGGCCCTGCAATGGCAGCGCAGCCGCTTCCTACGGCACGTGGTCAACCAATCCGTGGGCGTCGACGACTACGACCTGAGCGAGGAAGAAGTCCAGTCCAGCATGATGGGCCTGATCGCCCGGTCGGTCATCTGGCCATGGCAGGCACGCAACGACGAGGACGCCCACTACAAGGACCAGTGGAACCACCTGGTGTCGGTCCTGCTATCCAGCGGCATGTACTGGGCGTGCTACCGGCCACGCGGCGGCGGCCTGATCGTCAGCGACAATCCTCTGTGCATGTCAGGGATCGTGGGCACCCCGCCGCCAGGCATACCTACCGGCTTCTTTGATCACGGCGTTGGCATTGGCTTCACCAACTTCCGGCGGATCACAGTGCCGCTCGGCAGCAGGCTCGCCCTCATCATTTCCCGTGACCCGGACGAGGTATCCCGCCTGGATGTGGCCGCCATTAACCGGTTCACCGTGTTCAACAGCCGTGAGTTCGTGGCGCACTCCCCTCAGTGGAGGCAGACCCACCCCAAGCTCGCACGGGAGCTGCCTGACCTGCTGGAGCGGCAACAACTGGTCGCGCCAGCATTCCTCCAGGGCTACAAGCCCGGATCCACCGCGTAGGCCAGGCCAGCCAGCCCCACCCTTGCACGCGACAGCCTCTCTCAACGGCACCGAGTTTTGTGCGTTGCGGAACGCTGGCCCGTCACCCGATCAGTGGCCACGTTGAAAACACTCACTGTCTCGCATCACCTTTACGCGGCGCCGGAGTCGACCCGGTAGACGATCTTCCCGTCGAACTCGGCGAACCCGAGTGACTTGTAGAAGGCCCGTGCCCCCGGGTTGTCGCTGTCGGTCATCCATTCCACGCGGCTGCACCCGGGGCGCGCCGCGGCGATGGCACGGAGTTCGTCCATGAGGCGGGCACCGATGCCCTGCCGTCGGAGCGTGCCACGGACGTACAGCTCCTTGAGGAACAGGGAGTGCGAGGAGCCGGCGGCCGGCCAGAGGAACGAGTAGGCGGCGAGTCCGATGATGTCCCCGGTCTCATCCTCGACGAGCAGAGCGGAGGCTAGCGGCGGCGAGCCGAACAGCGCCTCTTGGACCTGGGTCCGGCGTTCCTCCAGCGGCTGGATACTGGTGTCGGTCGCGCCGTAGAACCGCTCGATCTCCTCGATCAGCTCGGCCACGGCCGGGACGTCCCGCTTCTCCGCAGGGCGAATCGTCACGCTCATCGGCGCCTCCTGTCGTTCCTCGGTAGCTTTGGTCGCTGCTGCACTCGTTCGTTCCAACGCGTGATCCCCGATGGTGGTACGGCACACGCGTCTACGGCGATGAGGCAGCCTGCGCGTAGGGGTCCCAGCCGTGCTGCTGCAGGGAGCCCTGGACGTGTCGGATGAGGTACTCCAGGTCTGCGCAGTAGACAGACGGGTTCCGGTAGCCCTGGGCTTCGCTGAAGCGGTGTGGGAGGTAGCCACCGCCGCACACGTCCACAAGTGGGCAGGCGCGGCAGTGCTCGGCGAGCGCGTCCTTGCCGTGCTGCCGGTGCAGCAGCTTCGGATGCGACAGGGCTTCGTCGAAGGAGTGGCGGGGGACGTCGAGCCCGAGCCAGGTGGCACCCTCCTCGACCGACCGCAGGGTGTCCACGGCCTCGATGGAGCCGTCGGACTCGATCACGACGCTCGTCGGCGGGGCCAGGCCGAGCGTCTCCACCGAGCCGCGCACGCCAGAGCTGAGGGCCACGATGTCCTCCAGCATCCGGACGCTGTGCCGATACTCGGGCCGGTCGAGCCAGGCGTCGTACACCTTGCTCATCCACAGCCCGTACTCGGGCACGCTCGGATCGGAGCGGTGCGGCGGGTCGTCGTGGGTCGCGTGCGGCAGGCCGAAGTCGATGACCTGCGGTTCGAACGCCGCCAGGTAGTCGTGGACCTCCACGGGGTCGTTGGCCAGGTCCACGACGGCGAGCAGCCCCGCGAACAGGTGTGGCCGCGACCGCAGGAGTTCGATGCCGCGCACGGCGGAGGCGGCGCTCGACCGCCCGGCGTGCGTCAGCCGGTGCCGGTCATTCGCAGGTGGCGGCCCGTCGAGGCTGACGCCGACCGCGACCTCGTACCGCTCGAAGAGGTCCAGCCAGGCATCGGACAGAAGGGTCCCGTTGGTCTGGAGCTCGAAGAGAACCCGGGTCCCGGCCGGCACGCTGTCCCGGACGGCCTCCAGCAGACCGGCCATGTGCCCGATGCCGACGAGAAGCGGCTCTCCACCGTGCAGGACGACGTGGATGGTCCGAAGGCGGTGTGCGGAGGCGTGTTCACCGATCCGCCGGGCCGCAGCCTGGGCCACAGCGAGGTCCATTCGGGCGGGCAAGCGCCGCGCCGCCTGGTCCTTGGAGTTGAAGACGAAGCAGTAGTCGCAGTCGATGTTGCAGCGGTTGGCGACCTTGAGGATGAACGTCCGGAAAGGAACGGGGCCTTCGGGTTCTGTCATCGAGCGGATGTGCTTACAGCGGCCAGGGCCAGATGAGCGAGGCCGCGTGGGCACCGTCGCCGACCCGGGCCGTCGCGCCCTCCTCGGCCTCCAGCCGTTGCCGGACGCGGGCGGCCACGCGGTCTAGGACGGCGGTGCCGGCTGCCGTCGGCTCCGTGGACGCCGGGCCGGCGGCCGTGATGGTGCGTGGCTCGGTGACGGACGTGGGTGACGGCATTCAACGCTCCTCGTGAGGTACGTGCCGGAGGTGGCACGGTGCGACGGGGTTGAAGCGACAGATCAGCCGGAAACGTAGCATCCTCAACCACCCATCTGGCACGGGATATTCGGCCAAGTGGTCGGCGTCAGCCGGACCGCTACACCAGCAACCGTTCTATGTCGTCCACGGACGCGCTCACTCCCAACCGCCGGTACACGGTCACGGCGGCTCGCAGCGAGTCCACGCCGTGACCAGGCCCGTCAACCGTCCAGTCGCAGCGGCCGATGCCCTCCAGCGCCCGCGCCTCCTCCAGCGGGCAGCGGATGTCCCGCGCGAGCGTGAGCGCCTGACCAAAGTGCCGACGGGCGGCTGTCGGTTCATCGGAGGTGAGCAGCAGCACCCCCCAGTGGTTCAGCACCTCCGCCTCGCCGCACCTGTCACCCAGGCCCCTCAGGATCCCCAAACCGCGCTGGAACGCCTCGATCGCCCCGTCGCGCTCACCGACGATGCCGCGCGCCACGCCCAGCTCGCTCAGCGAGGCGGCCTCACCCCCGCGGCTGCCGAGCTCGCGGTAGGCGTCCAGGGCCTCCTCCAGAAGCCGGATCGCCTCTGCCGCATCCCCGGTCACACGCTCCGCGACGCCAAGGTGACGGACGCTGTTCGCGCGGCCGAACCGTTCACCGAGCTCAGTGAAGTGCGTCAGGGCCTGGCTGTGTGCCGTCCGCGCTCCCTCGATGTCACCGGTCAGCCGTCGGACGACGCCCAACTCGTTCAGCGCGTAAGCCTGATGCACACGGTCGTCCAGCTCCAGGTAGATGTCGAACGCTTCCTGGTGATGCCGCGCGGCCAGGTCGTACGCGCCCATGAGGCAGTGCACGACGCCCAGGTCCCGCAGGGAGTTCGCCTCTCCGTACCGGTCACCGAGTTCTCGGTAGATCGCCAGGGCCTCGCTCTGCGCCTCCACCGCAGCGTCGAACCGGCTCATCTGCCGGTGTGTCATGCCGAGATCCGCGAGCGCGTTCGCCTGCCCGAGCCGGTACCCCAGCTCTCGATAGAGGGCGAGAGCCTCGGTCTGGGCGCGGGCCGCGTCCTCGTTGTCCGCGGTCAGGTACCAGACGATGCCGAGCTGGTTCAGTGCCTCGGCCTTGCCGCGCCGGTCGTCGACCGCTTCATACGCCGTCACCGCGTCGTTGAGGGCCTCGATCGCCTGTGGGTAGGCGGCCATGAAACGGCGTACGACACCAAGCTCGGCGAGGGCATCACCCCGCGCCCGCTGGTCACCGGTATGGCGGGCGGCCTCGGCGGCGGTCCGATGGAGGGCGACGGCCTGGTCCCAGGGGCCGGCCTGGCGCAGGAAGGGCGCCATGGCCGCAGCGAGCCGGACCACGAGGTCGTACAGGGCGAGACCGTTCGCCCGCCGGACGCAGGCCAGGATGTTGGCCCGCTCGGTCTCCAGCCAGCTCAGGGCATCCGCCCGCGACTCCAGGACCGGGGTCTCCACCCGCGAGGTGTCGTCCGGCGCCGGTGGCACCGCAGCTCCGCTGCGCACGGTGTGCCCGTTCGCGACGGCGAGAGCGGCCAGGTAGTAGGTGCACACGCGCTGGACGGCCTGTACGTGGTCCATGCTGTCTCCCTCTGCGGCGAGACCGCGAGCGTAGTCGCGCAAGAGATCGTGCAGCTGGTAGCGACTCCCCGGTTGCTCGTCGATCAGGTGGTCGTCGTAGAGCGCCTCAAGGTGCCGACGGGCCACCACGACGGAGACCTCAGCAAGAGCCGCACCGACGTGCGGGTCGAGATCGGTGCCCGGAAAGGACCCGAGCCGCCGGAAGAAGCGCTGCCGCTCCGGCGCGAGATCCCGATAGGAGAGATCGAACGTCGCGGTGACGGCACGTTCCCCGGCACGCAGCTCTCCCAACCGGTCCCGCGCCGCCACCAGCCGCCCGCGCAGGTCCTCGGCGGTCCAGGACGGATGGTGCCGCAGCCGTGCCGCGAGAAGCGACACGCCCAGCGGCAGACACCCGCACAGCCGCACCAACGCGTCCACCACATCCCGGTCGAACGCATCGGCCGACCGCCCACTGAGCCGTACGAAGAGGTCGACAGCGTGATCCGGCGGCAGTGCGTCCACCGACATGACCACCTCCTCGTTCGCCACCAGCCGCTTGCGGCTGGTCACCAACACCAGGCACCCGCTCCCACCGGGGAGCAGCGGCTCCAGCTGCCGGTAACTGGCCGCGTTGTCGAGAATCAGCAGCGCCTTCTTGTCCGCGAGACTGCTCCGCCACATGGCGGCCCGGGCCTCAGTGACCGCTCCGACGTCGTCCCCGACGGGAATCTGCTGCGTCGGCACGCCGGCGGCCGCGAGAAGCGAGGCGAGCGCCTCGCCGGCCTGTACCGGAGTACGCCCCGGCGTGTGCCCGTTGAGATTCACGAAGAGCTGTCCGTCGGGGAACCGCTCCGAGAGCAGGTGGCCGGCGTGCACGGCGAAGGTGGTCTTCCCGACGCCGGGCATGCCGTCGATCACGTGAACGGGCAGCCCCTCGCCGCGCTCCTGTGAGGCCCGCACCGAGCCCACCAGCCGCTCCAGCTCTGCGGCACGGTCGGTGAACGCGGCGGTGTCGCGCGGCAACGAACGCAGCACCTGGGCGGCCCCCGGCGGCCCCGCTCCATCCTCCGGTCGCCCCGGCGGGGTGGGAGGCCGCGTCTCGGAGAGCCCGGCGAGCAGGGCCGTCAGCCCCGCCATCGTCACGCCCAGCACGACGAACGAGAACCAGGCGTGCTCCTGTAACCACCCCAGCCAGCCCGGCCACCGCGACTCATCGGACACGGCGTTCGTGACGAGCCCTACCAGCATGGTGGTCACAGCGCCGCCTCCGGCGACGACGGCGATCGCGATCCCGCGCCGGAGTCTCATACGGAGGCCCCAGCAGCAGCTGGGGGAGCGGCCGATTCCCCCCTGGTGCCGCTGACGAGACACCACGCACTGCCAACCGACCTGGTCACGAAGGCAACCCCCGAGTAGAACGCACCAACTTCCCTAACGGAACAGTCCTCGTAGACCTTGGTCAAGGGCGCGTCTGAGCCATGGGGCGCACCGCGAAAGCCGTCGGCGATCAAACACGGGAGCTGCGTGGGCACGGCTCGCTTCTTTGGGTAAGCCTGTCCTGTAGGTTCTCACTTTCGGCGTCATGTGCCGACGCTGCGACCTGGACGTTCCCCCTCAGTCTCACGACATGTCGGCAGGCGGCTGTCTCAGAGCGATGTCATTTCCTCGGGCTGTCCAGCCGCCTTCACCACTGTCCAGGGCGTCACGAACCTGTATCGGCAACCATCCGTTCCACCCACTCATGCACCTTCACTGCTCGCTCGATGCGGCTGAGGATGTCCTTCTTGGACGCCGTGTCCCAAGGTCTCCGGGATCTTGTTCGAAGGTGTCGGGAAGAACGTTGAGGAGACCCCAGATCTGTTCGCCGGTGCTGACGGTCAGCAGTTGTTGGCACCTCCACTGCAGCGGCGTCTCGGGCCGGTGCGTGAGCCACTGCACGAGTGTCGGGAACAGGTAGTGCGTCGCATCTGCGGCGAGGTGCTCTCGAAGCCAGTCGACCGGGAGCCGCTGGCTGAAGCCGTGCATGGCGGCCTCCTGGGCCAGGTCCAGGAGCTGAGCGGTGTCGACGGCTCGGACGGTGCGGGGAAGGGTCGGGGGCATGCCGAGATGATCCCAAGAAGCCTCCGCGGCGCCGAGAGGCCAGATTGGCCGGGACGCGATCTGTAGACGGGCAGAAGCCCAGACTTCCTCGAACTACTCGGAGGCGAGTTGTTCGGGGTCGTGGCCTTCCCATTCCGAAACGGGCAGCTCGGCAGTGATCCCGAACCTGCTGTCGTACTCACCGAGGCGGCCTGCGTCGCGGGCCCGCTGCCACTCGGCGAGGCAGACAGCTGTGATCGGGATCAGCTCAGGCCCTTCGAGTTCGACCGCCGAGTCACCCGCGGGTGTCCGTACCGGGCCAGGGCCGCACGGGAGGAACAGTAGGGCCGGGCTCGGACATCGCCGAGTCGCTGCCGTCGGTGTCGTCCGGGTACAGGCGGCGGTTGAGGAGGCGGCCGAGCGTGTGCACGGCGGTCTGGATCGCCAGGCGGTCGGCGGCCGTGAGCTGGGGGCCCAGCTGCGGGTGGTCGCTGCTCACGGCGGTCCATCCGGCGGGCTCGAAGGGATCGGGGTCGAACCTGACGCTGAAGGTCTCTCTGGAGACTGACAGGCCGAGGGTCAGCTCGACGCTGTGGATCACGGCCTGGCCCTCGCCCCCGACGGGGACGGCGGTCCGAAACGCCGTCAGATGCTCTTTGTGGGGGGTGTCCAGTTCCACCCAGTGCTTCTGCGCGGCCTCCTGGGCAGCAGCCAGTAGCGCGAGAAGGCTCTCGCCCGCGTCCACCTTCCGGTCGGGGTTGGTGGAGTCCTCCAGCAGGATGCCGATGCGGTCCAGGGCGATGCTCAGGTGCCAGGCGGCCCAAGTCGCCCAGTCGGGCCGGCAGGTGAGCATCGCGGGCCGGACTAGGGACCATGCGTGCTGGGCGAGTTCCCGCACGGGCTCGGCGGTGAGCGGTGCGTAGGGCGGAAGGATGCCGACGCCTTCGGCTGTCTTGTCGGTGGGTTCGACGCCGCGGGCGCGCAGGTCGTCGTAGACGGTGTCGCGGGAGACGTCGGCGGCGCGGGCGAGTTCGGCGACGATGCGGGTGCCCGCCCACCAGGCCGCGGCCATCAAGTCGGCGCGGTTGTCGGCGAGGCGGTCGCGGCGGGTGGCCCAGCCGCGCAGAGCGGCCAGCGCCGCGCCGCGCACGTCTGTCGGTTCGGTGTCGAGTGGGTCGACAGTGGAGTCCATGCCCCTCACGGTATGTCGAGCGATTCGACATGTCGACTGGTTCGACACTTTCGGGGCCTTTCCGGGAAGCAGAGTTGACGATTCGTGACCTGTCTCACGGGAGTTGGGCCGTGTCTCAGCGAAGGTGGACAGCAGGCGCGCGATCAACTCGAAAGTGGAAGGGCCAGAGTGCCCTCGTCTGGGAAAGCGCCGTCCGTGCGGTACGTGTCGCGCTATTGTCCCCACCTTGCGGCACTGACATGTTGGGAGATGACGATGGACCGGACAGAGCTAAAGGCCAAGATCGACGAGCTGATGCGCCAGTACGACGAGGAGGAGATTGACGGCGCAACCTACGCCCAGGCGATGATGGAGTTGACCACCTCCGCCCAGGAGTGATGACCGGTCCGCGGTTGATCCCCTCGCCATAGGTGAGCAGCCGACCCATCTCACCGAAGGTGTACAGATGTGCGGTAGCGCTGGTCACGCCTGATCTATCGAGTACTTGGCCAGAGCCTCGGCGTCAGCGCGAGGCTACGGTCGTCTCACCAGCAGGCGCCTCTCCGGTGTCGGCGCACCATCGACGGTGAGTTCCGACTCCGGCTCCACTTTCGAGCTGGTCGCGCGCCTGCTGTCCACCTTCGGTGAGACGGACCAGCATCTGTCCATCTTCAGTGAGACACGGCCCGACTCCGGTGAGACAGGTCAATTCGCGGCCGGTCGAGATCAGTTAAGAAGACCTGCGTCCAGAGCAAATGGTGGATCGCAGCACGGACTTGAGGTTTAGGCAGTGTTTCTCGGATCATGTGCGGAGCCAGACGATGAGTGCTGCGATGGTGACTGTGCCGAGGTAGGTGTAGGCCCGCTTCTCGTAGCGTGTGGCGACCGCGCGGAAGCCTTTGAGACGGTTGATGGCACGTTCAACGGTGTTGCGCTTCTTGTAGCGTTCGGGGTCGAACCCAGTGGGCCGACCGCCTCGGGAACCGCGATTGCGTCGGTGTCTGCGTTGGTCGAGTCGTTCGGGGATGGTGTGCGATATGCCGCGCCGTCGCAGGTAGCGGCGGTTTTCGCGGGACGTGTAGGCCTTGTCGGCCAGGACATGGTCGGGTCGGCTGCGAGGCCGGCCGACACCGGCGCGGGGCACGGACACCCGCTCCAGGACGGGCCGCAGTTGGGGGCCGTCTCCGTAGTGTCCAGGTGTCAGGACAACGGCGAGCGGTCGGCATCGTCCGTCCGCTGCGAGGTGGATCTTGGTGGTGAAGCCCCCGCGGGAGCGTCCCAGACACTCGCCGATCGGACCACCTCCTCCAGCCGGACGGCCAGTTTCCGAAGCACCGGATCGCCCTGGTTCGTCCGCGGGCGAACCCCCTTTTGAGGAGCCGCGGCGGGCGCTGCCTTTCGTGCGCCGGCCGCGTGCTGGTGAGCGCGCACCGCTGTGGAGTCGACGGACACATCCCAGTCGATCCGGCCCTCGGCGTCCTCGGCGGCCTGCACCTTCGACAGCAGCATCTGCCAGGTCCCATCCGCCGACCAGCGGCGATGGCGTTTGTAGACCGTCTCCCACGGCCCGAACCGCTCAGGCAGATCCCGCCACTGGACGCCCGTACGGACCCGGTACAGCACCCCGTTGATCACCCGTCGGTGATCGCTCCACCGGCCCCCACGTGCACCACCGCGAGGTAAGAACGACTCCAGCCGATCCCACTCCGCATTCGTCAGGTCTCCGCGTCCCATGTGGCAAGCCTGCCCCCAACACCCCACCCCGCGACGGAGATCCGAGAAACAGTGCCTAGCCTCGCGCTTTCACGAAGTGGGCTGTCCAGCTGGTGATCAAGACAGCAGAAAGTGCCTCTGACCAGCGAGAATGAGGATTGTCTAGGCCCTTGTTCCCGCCCCTGTCGGAGGCACTTTCCAGGTGAAGAAGCGTATCGGGTCGTACCCGCGTGTCCGCGCTGAGGGCGGCGGTCGCGGGGTGGTCTCGCAGGCCGGAGCCGTACTGCTGGTGGAGACGGTCCGCAAGTCCGGTCTGGATCAGGCGATATCGACGGCACTGGCGCCGTGGCGGAAGTCCCGCGCGGTGCACGATCCCGGCAAGACGGTGCTGGATCTCGCGCTCGCGGTCGCGGTCGGCGGCGACTGCCTCGCCGATGTCGCCATGTTGCGGGCCGAGCCCGGCGTGTTCGGGCCGGTGGCCTCAGATCCGACGGTCTCCCGGCTCATCGACACCCTCGCCGCCAGCGGGAACCGCGCTCTGACCGCGATCCGCCAGGCCCGCGCTCACGTCCGCGAACACGTCTGGCAACTGGCCGGCGACGCGGCGCCGGACGCCGACGGGCAGGTGACCGTGGACCTGGACGGAGTCCTGGTGATCTCCCACTCCGACAAGCAGGACGCGGCCGCCACCTGGAAGAAGACCTTCGGGCACCACCCGCTGATGGGGTTCGTCGACCACGGCACAGGTGGGTCCGGAGAGCCGGTGGCTGCTGTGCTGCGGCCCGGAAACGCAGGCAGCAACACCGCCGCCGACCACATCGCCACCACCCAACTGGCTCTGGCCCAGCTGCCGAAGACCTACCGGCGAGGCCGACGGACTCTGATTCGCGCCGATTCCGGAGGCGGCACCCACGAGTTCGTCGCCTGGCTCGCCCAGCGCGGCAGGTGGCTGTCGTACTCGGTCGGCATGACCATCACCGACGCCATCCACCAGGCCGTCCTGAAGGTTCCTCCCTCCGCCTGGACGCCGGCCGTCGAGACCGGCGGCGACATCCGTGACGGCGCCTGGGTCGCCGAGATCGCCGGTGACGTGCTGAACGGCTGGCCGAAGGGGATGCGGTTGATCGTCCGCAAGGAACGGCCGCACCCCGGCGCCCAGTTGCGGATCACCGACGCCGACGGCCTGCGGCTCACCTGCTTCGCCACCAACACGGCGGACGCCCCGATCGCCGCACTCGAACTGCGGCACCGCCAGCGGGCACGCGCCGAGGACCGCATCCGGGCAGCCCGCGCCACCGGCCTGCGTAACCTGCCCCTGCACGACACCGCGCAGAACCAGATCTGGCTGGAGATCGTCCAGATCGCCCTCGATCTCCTCGCATGGATGCCCATGCTCGCTCTGACTGGCGAAATCCGCAGGTGGGAGCCCCGGCGTCTCCGGATCCGTCTCTTCTCCGCCGCCGCCCAGATCGTCACCACCGCCCGCCGCCGGTACCTGAGGTTCACACGCCATTGGCCTTGGACCGACGTGATCACCGACGCCCTGGCACGACTTGACGCTCTCCCGAACCCTGGCTGACCAGCACGTTCCCGTCCCTGCGAGCAGCAGCACCCCGACCGGAGCCGTGGAACCCGGCGCCCACCCGACGCGACAGTCGGGCCATCAGCCTGACCACCACCAGCTCGAACAACCGAAACGGCCCGCCGAAGAAACCGACGGACCGTCACGAAAGATCGAGGCTAGAACGATCCGGCAGACACTCCATGGCCTGCCCTAGAACAAGCCCATCGACATCCGCATCACGCAGCTCTTCCAGAATCTCTGGGCTGAACAGCCAATCCCTGCGGTAACCCGCGAGGAACCGGATGTTCTCCAGCTCTGCGGCCGGAGGCTCGCTCCAGACCTCGTACTTCCATCCCCGTGATTCCACTGCCCTCCGGGTCCAGCCGAAGGTGAACGCCACCTCAGGCTTGGACAACCGATGCAACGGCTTGACGTTGACCACCACCGGCACCTACCCGGTGAAAAGGAGATAGTCCGGAATGTGTCGACGCACCCTCGCCTCCAGCACCGTCTGTAGCAGAAAGGGCTGGGCCACGATGGCGCGTACGGACGGATCAAAATCGGCGAAGAGCAAACGCGACAGCATCTCCCGGAGCGTGGACCGGATCTTCGAGGCGATAACCTCCTGCCCCACCTACCAGGTCCTCGCCGGTAGTACGCCCGTCACTGTCACGACTCAGAAGGTGTTCGTCGCACGGGTGGGCGACGAGCATTGGAGCCAGCTGCTGACCTTCACCGCTGGCGGGCGCAGCAGCATCGTCAAGCAGACGGCCGTCCGCACCGGGACGGTGGTCGTCGTGGTCTCCGGTAGCCCCGCCCTGGTTGATGCCCACATGCGCAAGGCGGTCGCCAAGGCCACAGTGATCAGGTCTACGGGGTGAATCGGCAACCGATTCAGTCCTGCCGCACCGGCGGCCCACTGGGTGGGCCGCCGTCGGTGTGCATCCGGTCAGTTGTCTTCGTGCTCGGCGCGGTATACGAGGCCGGTTCGTGCGGCGACGATCTTGACCAGGCGCTCGTATTCCGCGTAGTCCTCGTCGGTCATGGTGGCGTAGATGTTGCTGCATGAGCCGTCCGGGAGTTGGTCGACGTACTTCATGAACAGCTCGACGAGGGCCTTCTGCATCGCGTGGGTTTCCCACGCCCACTCGTTCTCAAGCCATCGCTGCGCGTTCGCGGCGGTTATCTCTGCCGGGGTGGCGGTGCAAATCAGGTCGTGTTCGGCGGTGGTGAATGGGGTCCCGTTGCGGCGATACAGGAGCGATGGGTCATCGGGGCGGGTGCTGTCCACTTCGGTGAGGAGGACGACGAGGTTGGGGCGAACGGAGAGCTGGGGCATGGGGGGGTTCCTTGTGTGGTGTTGTGTGATCGGTGTCGGTGATGTGGCGGCCGGGCGTAGGGGGGATCAGCGCCGCCGGGTCGGGGGTTCCTGCGGGCGCGGAGCGGTGGCGGGCATGGCGCTGTGGTGCGCGTTGGCTGCCTGGGCTCGCGGGCCGGGTGCACGTCGCTCGCCGAGGCGGCGGATGCGCCAGGTCAGTGCTCGTGCGGGGCTGTGGGCGTCGTCGAGCGTGCGCTGGCGGAGGGCCTGGTCGAGGATCGCGGTCGCGTTGTGTCCGGCTGCTTCCGCGTCGGCGAGCACGGTGGCAAGGGCCTCCCAGGCGGAGTCGGCCAGGATGCGCTCGGCATGCTCGGGGACCGTCTGTTGGAGCTGGTGGGCGTAGCGGCGCTGGGTCTGCGGGCTGGGTGCCCGGCTGGCGAGGCCGGCCAGAACCGGTCCGGTGATCTGCACGTACGCGGCCTGCAGGTGGATGAGGGTCTGTTCGGCTGCCGCCTGCTGCTGGGCGTGCTGGCGGGTGCGGTGCCAGTGCATCGCGTAGGCGACCGCGGTGAGCGCGACGTCCAGCAGCATCGCCAGCCCGGCCCCGTCCCCATGCCGCGCGGGGTCCTTCAAGATCGCCTGGACGCTGCGACGCAGGACGCGGGCGCTGGCATGGTCGGCGGCGATGCGGGAGCGGGTGGCGCGCTCGAAGGCGGCGGCGGCTCGTTCGAGTTCGGCCCGCGCTGCGGCCGGGGCGGTGAGCGGGAGCAGGTCGAGTGCTCCGCCGAGCGCGGCCAGCTGGCCCTGGGCCACTGCGTCGTCGCTGCGGGCCAGGTGGTGGGGGATGCGTTCGGTGGCGGCGGTGGCCTGGTGACAGGGGTTGCCCGGCCGGACGGCCACGGGCTCGGGGCTGGTGGTGACGAGGCGTTGGCGGATCTTGGGCAGGGAGAGGTCGCCGGCGAGGGTTGAGCCCGCGTAGAACACGGGCTCGCCCTTGTCGTTGGTGTCGCCGGGCAGGGCGAAGTTGCAGCCGAGCGCGTCGCCGGACGGCCCGAGCTTGAGGCGCACGGTCACGCCGGTCGCCTCCAGCAGGGCGAAGAACTCGGCCTCGGTGGAGGCGGCTGCCATCGCGCGGCGGACGCGCAGGCGCAGTATCTCGCGGGAGGTGGCGTCCTGGCCCAGGCGCTTGGCCTTGAAGTGCTCCTTGCTGGTGGGGCGCTTGGCCGCGGTGCCGTCGCCCGGCTTCAACCGCCGCAGCCCGTAGTCGATTTCGATCTGGCGGGCTTCCCTCTGCACGGCGCGGATGTCGTAGTCCCGCCGGGGGCGGCGGCCGTCCTGGCGGACGAGGGTGGCGGCGATGTGGATGTGGTCGTCGGCGTGGCGTACGGCCACCCAGCGGCAGGCTTCCTCGTCGCCTTCGGGGGCGATGCCGGCGGCGGCCACGATGCGGCGGGCGATGTCCGCCCACTGGGTGTCGGTGAGGATCGGGTCTTCGGGTGCGGCACGTACGGGGCAGTGCCACAAGGTGTACTTGGGTGCCTTGTCGCCCAGCATCTTCACGGGCTGGTCGAGCTGTGCGGCGAGCTGGGCCTCCACCTCCCTCGGGTCGCGGTGAGGGCTGCGGCCGGGGTCGGGGGCGAAGTCGTTCCAGGAGGCCACCAGGTGAGGGTCGATGTGCTCGTTGGCCCGGCCCTTGCCGAAGAGGTAGCCGATCGTGCGGCGCGTGGCCTGTGGACCCTTGCCGAGGATGATCTTTGGGATCAATGGCTCACCGCCCGTCTGTGATCTGGGCGACGGCGGTGTCCAGATCGGCGATGGCTGCCTCGACGCGCTCCAGGAGCCGTTGGACTGTGTCGGGGTGGGGCCAGGCGCCGTCCATGTTGAGGTGCCGGGTGAGCTGGTTGAGGTTGCTGCCGACCTTGCCGAGCTGCCCGTTGGCGGCCATCAGCGACTTCACGAGAGCGCGGTAGTCGGCGACGGCTGCGGTGGGATCGTCGGCGCGGGCGGCGGCGAGCGCGCATTCGGCTACGTAACCTCCGGGGTTCATGCGGCTGAGGGCGGCGGCTTTCTGGACGAGGTCGATCTCGTCGTCGTTGTAACGGGGATGGACACGGTGCTCGCGCAGCTGCTTGTCACGCAGACGGCGACGCGGCGCGGACTGCTGCGGCACGTTCGACGACGGCTCACTGTCCCCCGTCCCGGTCGGCTCCCCCGGGCCGGCCGACTCCGGCGCCCCTGCGCCGGATGCCTCCGCCTCCCCCGGGGCGGGGGCCAGGTAAGGACTCCTTACCGGACAACTTGCTGCGCTGTTCAGGCCGGTGGCCATCTCCTTCTGGGAAGTGGGGGGTTCGTCGTGCATGTCGTGCATGGATCGGGTCTCCGTGGGGTGTTGGTGCTGGGTGCTTCGCTGTGCGCGGCCCCCGCGTCCCGCGCTTGGCTGCGCGGGCGCGGGGTGCGCCGGAAGGGTGGGGCGATCGGTGCGCTTGCGGGGGTCAGGCGGTAGCGACGGGGGCTGTGTCGAGGTCCCTTTGCCGCTGGGCGGCGGCTTCGTCGAGTCCGTCGAGAGGCTCGGCCTCGAAGCCGTTGTCCGCGGTGGGCTCGGCCTGGCTGGTGCGCTCGGCCTGCAGCTGGTCGCGCAGGGCGCGGGCGCGTTTCTGGCCGATCCGTAGTTCGCTGCGCAGGCGCTCGGCGGTCAGCCGGTCGTCGGTCCAGTCGGCGGTCAGGATTCGGGCCTCGTCGAGGATTTCGTCGTCGGTGCGGGTGCGGTTGGCGGTCGACTTGACGGTGGCGGGGACCCGACCGGTCGAGCGACGCGGGGCGGCTCCGTTCGACTTCGCTGCGGGGGCCGACTCGTCGGCCTGGGTCGGCCTCGTCACGGGGACCTCGGCGACCTTCACGGGGGTCGACTCGGTCGGCTGCTCGGTGGCCGGTTCGGCCTGGTCAGACGTCGACCGTGCGGCCTGCTCGTCGGCTACCGGATTAACCGACTTGGCAGAGGCTGCTTCGGCGGAGTCGGCCGACTCGGGGGTGTGGTGCAGCACCTTCGCCACGAGGTCCGACCCGAAGTAGATCGACCCGACTGGGAGCGAGGTCGCCAGCAGCACAAGGGCCCAGTTCGCAGGGTCCCAGTCGGCTAGTCGGCCCCAGTGGACCGACGTGGTGTGCAGGGCCGGTATGAGGCCGTGCACGTAGTTCAGCAGGAGGCTGGCGATCGTGTAGGTCGCCAGGACCCGCAGCGCGAACTTCCGGTCGGTACCCGTCAGCACGAGCGTGGCGACCAGCGCGAGGGCCATCAGCCCGTCGACAACGATTGGGTAGAGCAGGGCGGCGGTGGAGTCGGCGCCGATGGCGCGGGCCACGTCGGACAGTGCGTTCCACGAGACCCGGAAGGCCATGAGGACGACGGCCACCAGGCCGATAACGAGGGTGATGCGTCCGTTGCGGTTCACGCGACGACCCCCAGCGGATGCGAGAGCTTGGTGGCCGGGGCGAGCAGGGGCAGGGCGATGCCGGCGCGGATGCTGCGGCTGCCGCGTATGGCTGTCGGGGCGCTCGAAGCAGGGGAGTGCAAGGGCGGCTCCAGGGTGGGGACGTGAGGCTTGTGAAGGGGAGTGAGGAGCGTTCACGGAGGGGGCGTTCACGCGGGCCCCCTTCTAAAGGGGGCCCCGCGCGTGATCGCTTGGGCGCGTGTACGCCGTGCACGCTCGCGTGATCGCTCTACCTGCGGTTTTGCGGTGAACGTGGACGCCGTGAGCGACTTTCGGGGGCGTGTGCGCGTGAGGGCCGCGTGTACGGTCGCGTGATCGCTTCCCGCCGGTACCGGTGCAGGTCAGCCGACGGCGGTGAGGTGGCGGGCGGAGGCGTAGTAGCGGGTCTGCTGTCCGCCTCCGGCTCCTCCGGCGACGCCGTCGGCCCTGGTGGCCAGGCCGCTGTCGACGAGGCGAGCCAGGTGGCGCCGTGCCTTCTCTACGTCGGCGCGTTCGGGGTCGCCGCCGCCGATCAGGACGATCGCCAGGTCGCGGGCGGTCAGCCCGTTGGGGGAGTTGCGCAGCAGGACGGCGGGGTCCTTGCTGGGGTCGACCGTGGTGGTGCCGCGCACGTGGTCGTGAGTGACGTCGAGCGGGCCGATCTCCCCGGTGGGGGTCTTGAGGTGGTGCAGTGTGACTGCGGGGTCGCCTGCCCGGCCGGTGATGAAGAGGACGCTGCCCGCACCGGCGGTGATCCAGGTGGAGCCGTAGACCTGGTCCAGGGCGGGGCGCTGGCCGCGCGGGGCGTCGGCGGTGGCCTTGCGCTGGTGGTGCAGCTCCAGGATCTCCACGCCGCCTCGCAGGGCGCGCATGCGGGCGTTGTGGAAGGCGACCGCGAGGCTGTCGTCGACCATCGTGCTGACCGCGTCCTTGAGGCTGTCGATCACGATAGTGTCGGCGCGATGGGCGGCGGCGAGGTCGGCGAGGAGGTCGGGCTCCTTGTCGAGGGTGGCGGGCAGCGGGCCCTCCCAGACCACGAGCCGCTCGCGCAGGATCTTCTCGTCGGTGGGGAAGACGCGGCGGTCCATGGCCCTGGCGATCTGCCTGGGCCGGTCCATGGCCAGGTAGAGCACCCGCCTGCTGGGGGCGACCGGCATCTCCAGGACGGTCTCCTGCAGCCCGAGGCGGGCGAAGACCACCTGGTGGGCCAGGGTGGTCTTGCCGACCCCGGGTGCGCCGACGATCATCAGGCTCTCGCCAGGAGCCCAGACGGTCTTCTCACGGGTGCCCCACAAAGGTTCGGCGTCCGCGCCGGTCTCCTTGACGAAGGACCACCCGTCGGTGGCGAAGCGGTTCAGCCGTCCCTGGCCTGAGGCGAGGGCACGCTCGCGCTCGGCCCGCATCTCCGCTTCGACCTCGCTGCGTATCGCCTCGGGGTCGGCGCCCGGCTCCTGGGCGCGCTGGACGGTACGTATCGCGGAGGCGAGTAGGCGGCGCAGGTTGGCCTTCTCGCGGATGATCTCCGCGTGGTACTCCGCGCTGCCCGTGCCGTAGTGCACGTCGGCGAGCTGGTGCAGGTACGGACGGCCACCGACGCGCTCCAGGTCCCCCTGCTGCTGGAGCAGCTCGGTCAGGACGATCGGGTCGGTCGGCTTGTCCTCACGGTGCTGGGCAAGCAGCGCCCGCCAGATGGTCTCGTGCGCCGGCCGGTAGAACGCGCCCTCGCCCAGAACCGGCCGGACCGCGTCGATGATGTCACCGTTGTGCATGCAGGCGCCGAGGACCGCGCGCTCGGCGTCCACGTTGTACGGAGGCTCCGCCGCGTCCAGCGCCGGCGCGGGGCCTTCCCCGAAGCGGGATGGCGTATTCGGTTGGGGATCGGCCATACTGGGCATCAGCTCCTCTGCTCGCGGGCCATATGGGACGGCAATCCCGGACTCCGCGGGTCGATCGCTAGGGATGGCGGTTGAGAGGTTTGCGCTTGAGCCCCCGGCATCGCCGGGGGCTTCATTCATGTGACGTGCGGTCGCACGGACTCCTCGGGTTGGCGTGGTGGGGACCACCAGTATGCCACATGAATTGCATATCGCAGAAGTATTCTGCATAGCGCAGAAAGCATGCTACTGTTATGGGGTCACTGCGATCGGCAGGAGACTGCTACGAACGGAAGGAGGTGGGCATGGCCGACGAGGACCCGCCGAAGGGTGTGCTGCTCAGCGGCGAGGGCAACGTCGCGGTGCGCATCAAGCTGGAGCGCGAGGCGCGTGGCTGGAGCACGAACGCCCTGTCCGACCGCCTGAACGAGGCCGGCTTCGAGATGAACCCGTCCGCGGTTTGGCGCATCGAGAACGGCAAACGCCGCATCAACCTCGACGAGGCCATCGGCTTCGCCGAGGTCTTCGGCATCGAGCTTCGCAACCTGGTAGGACCCCCGCAGCTCGCCGCCCAGGCCCGCGCCATGGAACTCATCGACGCCGTCGTGGACTCGTTCCGCGAGACCCAGCGGGCCAATGCGGCCTACACCAAGGCGCGCGATGCCCTCGACGCGTATCTCGCCGAGCACCCGGATATCCGTGAGGAGGCAGACGTGATGGTTTCCAACGCCATGGCCGAGGCGTCCACCAAGCATCTGTTGGAGACGTACGGACAGCAGCCCGGCGAGCATCGCGATGCCGATGTCGCAGACGAGGTGTAGCCGCCGGCTCTTACTCCCGTCCTGGACCCGCAAACCCCCAGTTCGGGCATCTCACCCTCATCCCTAGCGATCAACCGGCAGGCCGGTGTTGCCGCACCACACGTCTGCCAGAAGAGGACTCACCCCTTGCCCCAACCCGCGATACCCCCTGCCTCCGCAGCGACTCCGCACGCCAGGTCCGCCTTCCCGCGCCTCGACCTCCCCGAGGAAGTCGCCGCCGTCCTCGGCTGCTCCGCCTGGTGGGTGAAGGATTGCGCCCGCCGACGGCTCATCCCGTTCACCCGCGTCGGCCGCGCCTACCGCTTCTCGGATGATCACCTCGCCGAGATCATCCGCATGCACGAAGAGCGCCCGGCCCGGAATCCGTAGCGCCCCAGCGGCATGGCTGCGTCCGCGGCTGACTGATCCGCTGGCTCGGCTACTACTTCCCGGCGGCCAAAGACCCCAACACGGCTGACGAATAGCCGCCTGCCGCTGGCGCCTCGGTGCTGCGAACACCCAGCGCCCTCACATGCGGCACATCCTCACGCGCCTCTGCGCAACCGCCCAACCACCCACCACCACGACCGGTCCGCTCGGAGTTGGCGCTCCGTAACGCGACCGGGGTGAGGAGCCCTCTTGCCTCAGTTCCCCCTGCCCGTCACCCAGATCGCCCAGCTGCTCGGCGTCCCCGAGGACGCCCTGCGCGCCCTGATGGCCGAGAGAGGTGACGAACCCGGCGACCCCACCCTCGTCGGGCTCCCCGTCGAGGAAGCCGCCCGCCGCCTCGGCATCGGCCGGACGAAGATGTACGAGTACGTCTCCTCCGGAGAGATACGCTCCGCCAAGATCGGCAGCCTACGCCGCATACCCGCCGAGGCACTCGGCGAATTCCTAGCCCGCCGCTACCGGGCCACGGACTTCGACACCGCGGCCTGAGGCGGGCGCGCATGGCAAAGCCCAAGAAGCCCAGCACATCCCGCCAGCCCAACGGCGCCTCCTCGATCTTCCTCGGGAAGGACGGCCGCTGGCACGGCTATGTCACCGTCGGCGTCAAGGACGACGGCACTCCGGACCGCCGCCATGTCAGTCGCAAGACTCGTCCCGAGGTCACCAAACTCGTGCGCGAGTTGGAGAAGCAGCGCGACTCCACTGGCGTCCGCAAGGCCGGTCAGACCTGGACGGTTGCGACCTGGCTGACCCACTGGGTCGAGAACATCGCCGCGCCCAGCGTCAGCGAGAACACCATCGATGGATACCGTGTGGCGGTCTACCACCACCTCATCCCCGGTCTGGGCGCCCACCGCCTGGAGAAGCTGGAGCCGGAGCACCTGGAGCGCTTCTACCGGAAGATGCAGGCGAACGGTAGTGCCGCCGGCACCGCCCACCAGGCGCACCGCACGGTCCGCACCGCGCTCAACGAAGCCGTGCGCCGGCGCCACCTCACCATCAACCCGGCCTCCATCGCCAAGGCCCCCAAGGTCGAAGAGGAGGAGGTCGAGCCGTACACGGTCGAGGAGGTCCAGCGCCTCCTTCTCGAGGCGGGCAAGCACCGCAACACCGCCCGCTGGGTCATCGCTCTCGCGCTCGGCCTGCGCCAGGGCGAGGTTCTTGGCCTGAAGTGGGAGGACGTCGACTTCGAGAACGGTGTGATCCTCGTACGCCGAGGGCGCCTGCGGCCCCGCTACAAGCACGGCTGCGGCGACAAGTGCGGACGGAGCAAGCCCGGCTACTGCCCGCAGAAGATCAATATCCGGCGTGAAACGAAGGACACCAAGACCCGTGCCGGCAAGCGTCCGATCGGCATGCCCGAGGAGCTGCTGAAGCTGCTGCGTCGGCACAAGGAGGAACAGGACCGCGAGCGGATGCTCGCCCGTGACCTGTGGGAGGGGAAGGGGTACGTGTTCACCTCGCCGATCGGCGAGCCGCTCAACCCCAACACGGACTTCCACAGGTGGAAGGACCTGTTGAAGGCGGCGAACGTCCGCGACGGGCGCCTCCACGACGCCCGTCACACCGCCGCCACGGTGCTTCTCATCCTCGGCGTCCCCGAAGCGGTCGTCGACAGGATCATGGGCTGGGAGCCCGGCAAGTCCGCCCGGATGCGACGCCGCTACCAGCACCTCACCGGCCAGGTGCTCCAGCAGACGGCAGCGAAGGTCGGCGCCCTGATCTGGGGCTCAACACCGCACCAGTTCCCGTCGACACCTGGAGGTCCCGTGCCGGGTTTGAGTCAGGGCCCCGTACCAGCAGGGCCGGATGTGTACGTGGCCTGTCTCGGCGAGCGGTATGTTCCGTTCCTGCACAACGAGCATGCCCAGGCCGTGGTCTCCCAGTGGGGCGCCGATCACCCTGGCAAGCCTGCGCATGTGGAGAAGTGGGACCGGCCGCAGTGGGAGCACGAGGGCCCTGGCGGCGTGCAAGCTATCCGCGACCGCATGCCGGACCGCCGGGTTGTCCACCATGCCTACGCCATGTTCCTGCCCGGCGGCGAACGGCTCAACACCGGCCGCGACGAGCAATGGTCCACGCCAGCCTGGGAGTTCGAAACCGATCTCTACACGGATCTACCGGTGCGCTGGCACACCACCCGCCGACCTGGCCAGGAGGTCGAGGCCCAGGTCCGCGGCACGGACCGCGAGGCTGTGACCACAGCGTTCGCCGATGCTCGTGCACAGGCTGTGGATAGGGCCAGGAATCCCGGAAAGTACGGGGATGGCTACGTGTAGTAGCGAGCTGTGGCATTACGAAGCCGGGCGACGAGTGTCCATCGCCCGGCTTCACGGCGTTCAACCTACTGGCCGAAGCCCTTCAGGAACTCCCAGGACCCTTGCGCGTCCTCGACGTCCTGCTCGCCCACAAGGAGGTACTTCCAGGTGATGTCGACGTCTGGTGAGGAGTTCGCGGTGTTGGCCCACCTCCGGGCTGCCTTGCGCTTGGCAACCACCTCGGCAGAGGTCATGTCCTTGTCTGCCTTCGTCTCAACCAGCCAGCCGATGCGCTGCCCGTCCACCTTTTCGATGACGACGAAGTCAGGGTTGTACTCTCGCCCCTCCGAGGTCCATTTGATGGGCACATCGTTGATGTGCAGACGCGCCCACACGACCACGTTCTTGCCGCTGTCGATAGCGTTGGCTGCCTTGAACTCCGGCGAGGTGTCAAACCAGGCGTGGCTGTAGAGGTTCTTGCTCCAGCCATTGAAGGCGATCGCCTTGTCGAAGGAACCATCGGCGTGGCCGGCCACCTGGCGCTTACGCGTCTCGCGAGTCTTGGTGAGTGCGACGAGCTGCACGTCGTCGTCATAGGTGACCTGGGCCTGGGTTACGTCTCGGAGGGTTTTGGCCACCTCGGTGGCGAGACGCTGGCCACACCGGTCGACGAAGGCGGAGAGATGGTCGGCTGCCTTTTCCCCCATCGCCTCAATGAGGCGGTCGACGATCCGCTGGGCGGCTCCAAGCTCCAATGCACGGTTCGGCACGCCCTTAACGGACATGACTCGGCGGACGAGGGCCTCCCGCGTAACCGAAAGAGGGATGTCGAGCGGCAACGCGGAGACTATTTTGTCGTTGGCCGTCTCGGTCGCCGTCGTGGCCTTGCGGCCGTCGTGACTGGCGACGATCTTCGTCCGCTTCAACTCATCGGAATAGTCGGCGGTGAGGGTGCGGCCGAGCCGCTCAAACGGGCCGTAGTCGACGATGTCGTTAAGGCTGACCTGGACGAACTGCGGCACTGAGATCAGCTTAGGGATCAGGATAGGTTCTCGATCAGGCAGCGGGTCGTAGTGGACCACCGTGGAGGTCTTCTTGGCAGCCTCCGCTGCCTCGCGCGTACGGGTTTCCACGTCCACAACCCCGCGCCCATCGGGGGAAGCCGCCGCGGGGACGCCTGGAGTGATTCCCGAGGTCGATCCCTGCCCAGTAGCCGGCGCACCGCTTTGGCTGATGTTGCCTCCCTCAGCCTGGCTGGTGTCGCCGGTCTGAGGTCGACCACCTCCGGGAAGGCCGATGACCTCCCCGTCACTCTCGACCGTCTTCTGGCGGACCACGGAGCTGCCATCGGCCAGTCGCCGTACTTCTGCGTATGTGGCGTAGTCGATGAAAGCCTCGTTGAGGACCTTCCGCTTCTCCAGTAGCTCGCTGTACTTCTCGTGGGCCAGGATTTCGAGCGTGTCGAGGATCTCGACATCCGTGTACTTGCTGAACGGAAGCCGCATACCGCGGCCGAGGGTCTGTTCGGTCATGACTTCCGAGACCGATGCCCGCATGGAGGCGATCACGTAGACGCTCTTGACGTCCCAGCCTTCCTTCAGCATTCCGACGCTGATGATGATGCGGACCGGCGAGTCAGGGTTCTCGACGGCTTGGAGATCGGCCAGAGCCTTCTCTTTTGCATCGCCGGTCAACTTCGAGTGAATCAGGAGCGTCTTTCCAACCCACGCACCACCGTCGAAGCTGCCCGAGTCGAGGACGGCCTGGAATTCTTCGGCCTCCTCAATGTTCCGGGCGATGACCAGCATTACTGGGTTCACCCGGGGCAGACCATTCTCGTCACAATAGGCGTCGACGGCTTGGCCCTTGTAACGCAGCAGATTGACGCCGTCGAGCAGCTTCGTCTCGACGTCAGAGCGGTCGTCACGGCGAGCCACCATCACGGGGGTCTTCACGAGCTTGTCCGCGATAGCGGCGGCCAGCGGGTAACGGAATGCAACGAGGGACTCATCCGCTCTTACGGGCGTGGCAGTCATACCGACTACGAGCTCGGGCTTCAAGTCCCGGATGGTTCGAGAGAACGCCGGTCCTCGGTAGCAGTGGTGCTCGTCCGCCAGAATGACGAGGTCATCGAGCCGCGCGAGGTGGTCGAAGAAGGACATGCCCAAGTTTTCCAGGGGCACGTGCGTAGCACGCCCCTCGCCTGTAGCTGACGTCAGGGCCTGAACCGTAAAAACGTACAGCTTCGTGACCGTCGGATCATCGATCGCGACTCGGGTGGACTGCGCGTTGAAGTTGTCGGCCGTGATGACGTACGGGGCGGATCGCAGCATGTGCCGCAGCGACTTCGGGTTGCCAGCGGTGAAGTTGAGGATCGACTTGTCCCGGATTGTCCGTCCGGGCGCCAACAGCAGGAAGTTGCGGACCGGGGTCGCAGCTCCGGCCAGGTACTCCATCAGTCCGGCCATGACGTAGGTCTTTCCCACGCCGGTGGCCGAGTCCACGATGCACTCGTACGGCTCAGTCTCCTCCTGCACGTCGTAGTGGTCGGACGTGCGGAGAATCACCGACTCGATGGCCTTGCGGTTCGGCTCACGCAGGTCGAGACGGTGGGCGACCTCGGCCAGGAGGTCGGGCTGGAACTGCAACTCGCCCATCAGGCGGTCTCCCCTTCGGTAACGGCGGCAACGGTGGTGGTCTCAGCCGGTTCCTCGGTGGCCCGAGGTGATGGGACCGCGGAACGACCTGCGCCGAACGGAGACTTGCGGGCTGACTTGCGCCGGTAGTTGTCGAGAACCTTGTCAGGAATGAGTTCGAGCCGGGATCCGCGGCGGGCCTGCTTCAGTGCCTCGGCGGCACCGTCCTGGATTTGGGTGGCCCACACTTCCACGACCTCGTCCTCTGCGAGCCTGTCGACGATGGACGCGACGGTGCCCGTGCCGACCATGCCGTCGATGACGACGTAACGGGAACGGCCCTGCTTGGCTGCGAAGATGCCGTCGGGCTTGTAAGGGACGGACAGCTGGGCGCACATCGCCTCGGCCAGTGCGCCTTGGACGGCCCAATCGGCCAGCAGGACCATGCCACTCATCTCGACGAACATGGACTCGCCGACCTGGAGATGAGTGAAACTCCCCCCACCGTGCCAGTTGACGTTCTTGACGTTCTTGGTCTTGGTGGCTGCCTTGAGTGCCTTGACGGTGCTGGCATCGAGTTCGGACCCGACGGCCTTGGTGACCTTGGTGAGCAGCCGGTTGAACTCGTGCGCCTCGTCCGGCGTCATTCCATCAGGAAGGCCGCCCTCGCGGTCTTCGTCATCGTCAACCGCCGAGACTCGCTCGGTAACGGTGGTGATGCCCCCAGGATCCTGGCCGTTGACGACCTTGGCAAGCCGGGGCAGCGTGTATCGGGCCACGGTCTCGGGCAGCAGTTCGCTGGTCACCCATCGCCGGCCCATCTTGTGGGCGACGGCCGCGGTAGTGCCTGACCCGGCGAAACAGTCCAGGACGATGTCGCCGGGATTGGAGGCGATGTGGATGATGCGGGCCATCAGAGCCTCCGGTTTCGGCGTCGCGAACGGATGCTCGTCAGGGAACAGATTCTTGATTTCAATCTTGCCTCGAAGGTTTCCTCCGACTTCGCTTCCCAGCCAGAGCGTCTCGGGAACGCGACCGTTGTCCTCCAGATGCTTCTTGCGCTGGATGCGCTCCCGGAGGCCGAGCATCACGATGTCGGGCCAGTGCCCCGCGTCGTAGCGGGCGCGGGCGATTTTGGCGGCCTCTTCGACGGGCACCGACAGCATGATCGCTGGAACGCCGGCCTTGACCTTGTCCGCGGTTGTCCCGCAGATGCGTGCGCGCTCCTCTTGGTCGCCGATGTCACGCAACTCGTACGGCGCATATTCCGACATCTGCTTCAGCATCCACGACTGCGCCTTCCCCCAGCAGCGGCCAGCAGTCGGATACATCAGGCCCCCGGTGACAGGGTGCTGGATCGCGTAGACCATCGGATGGTTCGTTGCCGCCTTGCCCGCAGTCGCATCTCCGTCACGCCAGGGCACGGGGTCCCCGTCACGTGACTGGTAGCGGCTCGTGTTCGAGGCGGCGAGCCTGGGCATTCTGTTCGGGGACCAGGACTCGGACTTCCGGTAGACCAGGATCGTGTCCTGAGACGTCGAAAGCAGCCTGGTGTCGTTTCGGGGCGAGTCCGCCTTTTGCCAGGCGACCTCTGCGACGAAGTTACTCTCCCCCAGCTCCTCGTCGAGGACAACGCGGCACCTATGCGACTCCATGTGATCGAGGTGCACCCACACGGTTCCGTCGTCCGCGAGCAGCGGCCTGATCTGGCGGATCCGGTCCCGCAGGAGGGTGAGCCAGATCGAGTGCGCGATGTTGTCTTCGTAATTGGTGAATGCCTGACCCGTATTGAAGGGCGGGTCGATATAGACCAATTTCACCCGACCCAGGTACTTCTCGGCATAGGCCGGAATCTTGGCGAGCGCGTCCAGTACGTGCATCGCATCGCCGGTGATGAGGAGGTTGTCGTGGGTCGGCGCCGGCAGGTCTGCCGGACGGCCTTCGGGTGTCGGTGCCTCGACTCGATCAACCTCGTGGAGGAGCCGGACCTCGGAGACCCGGTAGTCCGACGGGTCGACGAACGTGTAGTCGTACCTGCCGTCTCCGGTCGACAGCAGCGTCTTGTCTTTGTCGGTCCAGGTGAGTTCGAGGCGCCCCTGGTGTCGGGGCGTCGAGTTCGAGGTCATGCAGCGTTCCCTTGCAGGTTGAAGGTGACGCAGTCTATTTTGTCGCACTCCTACCGCACCCGTATGCGAATCCCGTCTGGACGGGCCTGCCACCTGGATCGCGCATGCCGCAGAGGCCGCGGGCCAGAGCGCACCCCTCGGAATCTCCACTGGCCCTCATGTCCGCTGACGGCGAGGAGATGCCCGGCTTTGGTCTCTGGCGGCGGTGCGGTCGGCGGCATCATGTGCAGGCGAGGCTCAGCCGACAGCCCTCCGGACGAACATCAGGCCACGGCCACACACACGCTGAAGAGGCACAGTCCGTACAGGGCGATGGCAAGGTGCAGAATCACCCACAGGCGATGAAGGCGAATGCGATGCAGCCGAGGAAAACGACGGTAATGATCGGCTCTCGCACGTACCAGTCCTTCGTCGGAGCCCAGCACACCCAGCTCCACCAGGTCCTTCGTCAAGGCCCGCGCCTGAGAGAGGTGGTAGGAGGCCCGTTCGAAGTACTTGGAGACTGCCACCGCCCCATACCCACCGGTCATCGCCACGAAGAGACACAGAGGCATGACGTACGTCGAGAACTTCTGCTGGACAATGAGAGCACTCAAGGCAGCCGTGATGACGAGCAGGAGGTTGGTCAGTGCCGAGCGTTGGGTCTCACACTGTCGTAGCTGCTCCCGGTGCTCCTTCCAGTAGGCGCGTATCGCCTCTTCCGAGACTGCAGCCATGAAGCACCCCCGCATCCCAAGCACTCGCCGGTCATCCGGTTCGCTTCGACGAACCCCTCAGTAGTGGAGACACCGTAGCGTGAGAATCTTCATCAGCAGCGTCCGCAAGGGACTGGAAGAGGAGCGCGACGCGCTGCCTGGCCTCATTCGCGCGCTGGGGCACACCCCGGTCCTGTTCGAGGACTTCTCCGCGCAGACCACGCCCAGCCGACAGGCGTGTCTGGCAGCTCTCGACTCTGCGGATGTCTGCGTCTTCCTACTCGGACCGTCCTACGGTCACGTATTCCCCGAGACAGGGCAGTCGGCAACACACGATGAGTGGGTCGCCGCCAAAACAGCGGGCAAGCCGCGCTGGGTCTATCGCAAGCTGGGCGTCACGTTCGAGGACACTCAGCAGGATTTCGCCCGAACCGTGGAGGCTTACGCCACTGGCGTGTTCCGTGACTCGTTCCACGACACCGCCGAGCTGATGACCAAGGTGGTACGCAAGGTCAAGGAACTGGAGTCAGGCCCGTCCCCGCTGTCCTTCGCGCCCCTGGCACAGCCCGTTCCACTGCGTTGGAGCCTGGACGAGGCTGGCGTCGAAGGCGGCGTCGGCTTCCCTCTGCTGGAACTACATGTCTTTCCGGTGGGGTTCGCCGGCTACTCGGCAAGGGAACTGGAGGAGGTCAGCACATCGCTGGCGGACCGGATCCGCCGGACCGGTGCAGTCAAGAACGACGTTGCCCTGATGTCGTCCAGTTCCCAGGAGCATGCAATCGTCAGCACCCCCGTCAGCCGACCCCGTACGTGGGATACCCCTCGGCCTGGGGAACTGGTGGAAGTTCGCTTGCACAAATCGGGCCAGGTCTCACTGCGGGCCACACTCCCCCGAGACAGCATGGGCTCCATCCTCGATCACGACGCGCTGCCCCAGCAAGTCACCTCCCTGCTGAGGTTCAACGGCGCACTTAATCTGATCCAGACTGAACGCATCGTCGTGGCGATCGGTGTGTCAGACCCCAAGCTGACCCAAGTCGACAGATTCAACCCGCATCAGTCACGTACGCGTGCAGAACTCAGCGCTTACATGCGCTCGTTCACGCTGCGAACCGAGCCGGATGAGTCCACCAGCCTGGCCGCGCTGGACACGGGTGCCGAGGAAGTCGCTGGCATCCTGTCGCGAGCTCTGATCAAACAGCACCCCTCAGCCTCCTGAGACCAGTTTGCTCGGTAAGTTGTCGGCTGTGGCGGGGATCCTTGAGCGGCTTGTGCCGGACGGGTTGTGGAAGCTGTTCCAGCGGGTTGCGCCGTAAGCCAGGCCGTCGCCCACCCCGGCCGCCCCCTAACGGGATGGCCCGGCGGCACCGTACAGTCGGCCAAGTGCGCTACGGACAAAAAGCGTTACTGCCGGGACCCGGAACGTTCCCCGATGAGAAGGCTCTCGCGGCGTTCGTCCTCAGCAAGATGGACCAGTGGTTCCACATAGAGGAGCAGGTGCCAGGCCGCTACTGGACCGGCGAAGAGACGCGCATAGACGCAGTGCTGAGACCCCGCGATCCAGCAGGCTGGCACGATACGGATCCGGCCTTCGGCGTCGAGTTCAAGAACCTTGCCCCGAACACCAGCACCGGTGAGCGCTACGGGTGGGTCGCTCAGGCCGTCGGATACACGCACTGCCAATGGCGGGGGTACGACCGGTTGGGAATCTTCCTGTGCCCATCGCCTCTGAGCTGGCTCCTGTCTCGCGCCGACGAGATCGCCACTCTCCGCCAGCGGCAGATCAGTCCTGAGATGCTTGAGCAGGAGCGTCGGCGGGTACGTGAGTACGGCCGCCGTTTCGGTAAGGAGTACTCCGACGCGTACGTCGAGAGTGAGGCGCTGATAGCACACCGGCGCCGCCTCGGCGAACTGACCTACGAGGAGTTCACCGCTCGCGCCGACGGGTACGCGAACGCCGATGCCCGCGAACGCGAACATGATCTACGGATGGCCAAGGAGCTGACCCACCTCCTCGGGCAACTCAGCGTTGGCGAGCTCATGCCCTACGAGGACAGCGGCTGGACGCTCATGCGCTCAGGGTCGCTGCTATGGAGTGAGCGCGAGGGTGCGGCCAAGGTCCCGTATGGGCTACGTCCGCGCATCGGCTCTCAACGAAGCAGACGCTAGGAGCCGAGCTGGCCCAGGCTCGTCGCGTCGGAGCCGCCACAGGCCGCGAATGCCCTCCGAGCTGGAAGAACAGACGGACCTCTGGTTGCAGTTTTGGTTGCATTCACCCCCGTCCGGCGCTGTCCGCCGCCTGTCCAGCGAGCCGCTCCGCCGCAGGTCAGGACGCCCCCGAGCGTCCCCGAACCCCCAGACGAACATTTGGAAAGCGTGTTGGGGGCAACCCCTCACGAGTTCGAATCTCGTATCCTCCGCCGGCTCAGAGGCCCGGACCACGATCATGGTCCGGGCCTCTGGCGTTCGTCCGTCTGGCTCAGATCCCGTGCCGACAGCGGGAGTGGCCGCCTCTCGCTCCGCCTCGCTCCTCAAGCGGTGGCGGGCCCGGCAGCCTTGTCCCTGAGATCCGTGGCTTCAGAGGCCGCTCTCTGCCGGCACGCGAAACACCGGGCCTCGGGCGCCCAGCAGCCCGGGCACGGTCCGCCACAGGTCTGCCCCGTTCGCCCGCTCCCATGCCGCGGTCGCCCGGGACTGTGCCCACTGGGCCACGGCCACCGGAATCAGCATGAGGGGCGGCATCAGCTGGTGTGACGTCAGGCCGATGAGCATCATCCAGCAGACTGTTCCACCCGCGAATCCGACCGTGCGCCGCAACGACAGCCGCTGCGCCGTGTCTTGGCCGGTGTGCGGTCGTTCCTCGACGCTGTCAATCCACGCGGCATGCTCGTAACTGCGGCGAAGCCGGGCGGGGAGACGGAAACGCAGCGGCAGCAGCACCAGGGACACAAGAGCCACTGCGGCTGCCCCCACCAGGAGGACCTGCAGCCGGTGAGCCGTACCGATCAAGACCAGCAGCAGCCCCTCGGACAGCACCACCCCCGCGCCCATCATCAGCGCGGACGTCTGCTGGAAGTACACCACCCTTATCAGCCCGGGTCTGGCGTCCTCGGTCATCGTCCCAGCTCTCTGCCCGAACACCCGCACGGGCAGGGACGATCCAACGCCGTGCGGAACCCGGCGTCAACGTTCCCTGCGTCAGAACATCGCCAAGACTGTCCGCCCGCGGGTGCCCACGAGCAACCGAGACCAGTCCGAATGAAGCTGAACGAGCCCGGCGTCCGAAGGCGCCGCTACCATCGCCGGCCATGGACTGGCTGGAGCGCACGGCGAAGCTGAAACAGTGGACCAGAAGCGGGAATCGGGCCCCGCACAAGCCGCTGCTGTTTCTGTACGCCCTCGGCCGGTTCCAGCAGGATGCCGGCGACGAGCTGCGGTACAGCGCCGTGGAAGAGGACCTGAAGCGGCTGCTGTCGGAGTACGGGCCGCCCAACAGGACGACGCCCGCCTACCCGTTCCATCATCTGGTCGGTGACGGGGTGTGGGAGGTGCGTACCGCTCACGGATCGGGCAGCCCTGGAAGCGGGGTACGAGAGCTGCGGGCCGCGGGAGCGGCAGGACGCCTGGCACCCGAGCTGCGGACGGCGCTGCGTCGTGAGCCATCGCTGCTCGGCCGGATGGCGCGAGTACTGCTCGACCTGAACTTTCCGGCCTCGCTCCACGACGAGCTGTGCGAAGCCGTCGGTCTGGAGCTGGAGCAGGCCGAGACCGCCGAGGTACCGGCCGTGCGGAGGCGCCGGGACCCACGGATGCGGGAGCTGGTGCTGACCGCCTACGAGTACCGGTGCGCCTTCTGCGGCTACGACGGCCGGATCGGCACGGTGCCGGTCGGGCTGGAGGCCGCGCACGTGCGGTGGTGGGCGTTCGGCGGTCCCGACGACGTCGACAACGGACTGTGTCTGTGTTCACTGCACCACAAGCTCTTCGACAAGGGTGTCCTCGGTGTCGGCGACGAGCACCGCATCCTGGTCTCACAACGGTTCGTCGGCCACAGCCCCGCCGCCCGCGAACACGTCATAGCCCTCGCGGGCCGTCCCCTCGTCGGCCCTCAGCCGGGCATCCGCTCCATCGCGCCGGCCCATCGCGACTGGCACGCGAGACAGGTCTTCCACGGCAGCCCACGACCCGTCGCAGCCGCCTGACCGTGGACCGCACGCTCCGGCCCGACCCGAACGTACGGTCCGGTCACCGCTGCTCTCAGCTGCCCCGCTCTCAGCCGTGCCGCTCTCAGCCGCCCCGCTCTCAGCCCTTGTTGGCTCCCAGGGTCAGGCCGCTGACGAACTGCCGCTGGAGCACGAAGTAGACGATCAGGGTCGGGATCGCGGTGAGCAGGGCGCCGGCGGCGACCAGGTTGGGGTCGGTGAAGTACTGGCCGGAGAGGTTGTTCAGGGCCGAGGTGATCGGCATGTTCTCGCCGGTGGAGATCAGCACGATGGCCCAGAAGAAGTCGTTGTAGATCCAGATGGACAGCAGGGTGGCCAGGGCCGCCATCGCGGGCTTGCACAGCGGCAGCACGATCTGCCAGTACATGCGCCACACCGAGGCGCCGTCGACCAGCGCGGCCTCGGTCAGCTCGTCCGGCAGCATGCGCATGTAGTTGCTCAGCACGAACGCGCAGAAGCCGGACTGGAACGCCACGTGGATGAGCACCAGGCCGAGCGCGGAGTCGTAGAGTTTGCCGCTGGCCGTGACGCCCGGCAGGTCGATCAGCAGGTACATCCGGTACAGCGGCGTGATGATGACCTGCTGCGGCAGCAGGTTGCCGGCCGTGAACACCAGCAGCAGGAAGATGTTGAGCCGGAAGTCGAAGCGGCTGACGTAGAACGCGACCATCGACGACAGCAGCAGCGTCAGCAGCACGGCCGGGACCGCGATGATCAGCGTGTTGCCGAAGTAGTGCATCATGTCCGACTGCTCGAACGCGTTCTTGAAGTTGTCGAGGCTCAGCTTGTCCGGCCAGGAGACGTAGCCCTTGGCGCTGGTCTCCGAGTACGGGCGCAGCGCCGCGAAGACCGCCCACAGCAGCGGGGCCAGCCAGGCCAGCGAGGTGACGACGAGGAACACGTGCAGCAGGACGCGGGCCGGGCGAACGGGCGTGCGCTGCCGGCCGAGCGCGGCGGCGGGTGTGGTCATGCGCGCCGCTCCTTCCGGAAGGTCGCGATCAGATACGGGATGATGACCGCGAGGGAGATGACCAGCAGGACGACGGCGATCGCGGACCCGTAACCGATCCGGCTGGACTCGCCGATGATGTTGTTGGTGATCAGGATCGACAGCAACTCGGTGCCCTGGGCGCCCTTGTTGAAGACGAAGACCAGGTCGAAGGCGCGCAGCGCCTCGATGATGGTGACCACCAGGACGACGGTGTTGGTGGGCCGCAGCGTCGGGAAGATGACGTTCCTGAACGTCTGCCACTCGTTCGCGCCGTCCAGCGCCGAGGCCTCCCGCAGCGACGGGTCGACGCCCTTCAGGCCGGCCAGGTAGAGGATCATCATGTAGCCGGTGTGCCGCCAGGAGGCGGCGACCAGGACCGCCCACAGGTTCAGGTGCGGGTCGCCGATCCAGTCGATGTAGTGGCCGGGCTTGTTGGCCCCGATGATGCTGTTGATCAGGCCGGTGTCGGGGTTGTAGACCAGCTGCCAGACGAACCCGGTGACCGCCAGCGAGACCACGACCGGCAGGAAGTACGCCGTCTGGTAGACGCGGCTGAACCGGATCTTCTTGTCCAGCTGGACGGCGAGGAACAGGCCCATCGGCGTCGGGATCAGGATGAGCACGACGAACCAGATGATGTTGTGCTCTACGGCGGGCCAGAACTGCGGGTTGTCGTTGAACAGGTGCTTGAAGTTGTCCAGCCCCACCCACTTGATGGCGTTGAAGCCGATGCCGTCCCAGGTGGTGAAGGCCAGGGCGATGGAGGCGAGGGCGGTGACCCAGACGAGGGCCACGTGCAGGACCGTCGGCACGCCCGCCATGAAGGCGAGCGTGATGCGGTCGCGGCGGGTCAGCAGGCGCTTGTGCCCCCGCGCGACCCGCTTCTCAGGCGCACGGCCCGGAGGCGGCACGGCTGCCGCCTCCGGGCTCTTCGTGTTCGTGTCGGTGGTCATCGGAAGGCTCACGACGAGGCGAAGATCGTCTTCTTCTGGCGCTCGATCGACGACAACAGGCTGTCGACGCCCTTGGGGTTCTGCAGGAACTTCTGCAGACCGGGCTGCATCACCGTGGAGGTGAAGTCCGGCCGGGAGTCGCGGTCCATGAACTGGGTGAGGTTCTTGGCGCCGCTGATCATGGTGTACGCCTTCTTCTGCAGTGGCGTGTACGAGGAGGTGTCGGCCGTGCTGGACGCGGCCACCACGCTGGAGTCGGCCTTGAGGTAGATCTGCTCGGCCTCCGGCGTGCCCAGGTACTCCATGAGCTTGACGACGCCCGCGTGGTTCTTCGGGGACTTGCTGACCATGAAGCCGTCGGTGGGCGCCTCGACGGTCTCCTGGCCGTAGGCGGAGTTGATCTCCGGGAAGGCGAAGAAGTCGAGGTCCTCGAGGTCGGCCTTGTTGGTGAACTGCTGGGCCACGAAGGAGCCGAGGACGTACATGCCGGCCTTCTTCGACACCAGGCCCTGCGCGGCGTCCTGCCAGGTGCGGCCCATGAACCCGTCCTGGTGGTACGGCAGGATCTCGGTCCAGTGGTCGAAGACGGCCTTGACCTTGGGGTCGGTCCAGGCGGCCTTGCCCGCCATCAGGGACTTGTGGAAGTCATAGCCGTTGAGGCGGAAGTTGATCTGGTCGAAGGTGCCCATCGCCGGCCAGGCGTCCTTGTCGCCGAAGGCGATCGGGACCAGCCCGTCCTTCTTCATCTGCTTGCACAGGGCGACGAACTTGTCCCAGGTGGTGGGGACTTCGTACCCGTGCTGCTGGAAGACGCTCTTGCGGTAGAAGATCGCCCACGGGTACGTGTACAGCGGTACGAAGTAGTACTTGCCGTCCTCGCCCTTGCTGAGCTGCTTCATCGCGTCGGGGAAGTTGCTCCCGATCTTCTGCCACACGTCGTCGATCGGCGAGGCGAGCTTCTTGGCCGCGAAGAACTGCATGCGGTAGCCGGCGAACCAGGTGAACACGTCGTCCGGCGTGCCCTGGAGGTAGGAGTTGATCTGCTCCTGGAAGGTGTTGTGGTCCTTGGTGTTGACGTCGACCGTGATGCCGGACTGCTTCTTGAAGGCCGCGTAGATCTCGGCGAAGGCCTTCTTCGGCACCGCGTCCGAGGCGTTGGAGCCGAGACTGACGGTCTTGGGGTCGGATGAGCTGCCGCTGCCGCCGCAGGCGCTCAACAGGGGTATGCCGGCACCCGCGAGGAGGGCGGCGCCACCCACACCGCGCAGCAGGCTGCGGCGGCTGGGCGAAGGGAGCTCACTACTGGGACGAAGGAGACCCGAAGGGGAGAGGTCTGACATAACGGCTCCTGAGGGCAGGGATCCGGTCACACTGCGCCCTGTCGAGAGCGCTCGAAACCGACCAGAAATCAACTCGACCGAACATCGTGGCGGTAATAACAGCCCCATATCCGGTCATCGGTCAATAGCTGCCCATGAGCTTTGTGGAAACGTAACCGACACAGTCACGATCGTTGCGTTCGAGGACCCGAACATACGGCTGCGTAACGTGCCTTACTGGATACGCACGGCCCCGGCCCCGGCCCCGGGACCCCGCGCCCGCCCCCTTCCCGTGCCCGGGCGGCCCGAGCGCGCGCAGGGCGTGATCGGGGCATGATCGGGGCATGGACGTCACCCTCCACCTCGCCCAGGACCCCGCGGCCGACGAGCTGCTGGGACGCTCCCCGCTCGCCGCGCTCACCGGGATGCTGCTGGACCAGCAGGTGCCGATGGAGTGGGCGTTCAAGGGCCCGCGCACGATCGCCGACCGGCTCGGCGCCGACGACCTGGACGCGCACGACATCGCCGTCATGGACCCCGAGACCTTCGCCGCCGTGCTCTCCGAGAAGCCGGCCGTGCACCGCTACCCGGGCTCCATGGCCAAGCGCGTGCAGCAGCTGTGCCAGTACCTCGTGGAGCACTACGACGGCAACGCCGAACTCGTGTGGAAGGGCGTGGACGACGGCCGGGAGCTGCTGAAACGGCTGCAGGAACTGCCCGGCTTCGGCAAGCAGAAGGCGCAGATCTTCCTGGCGCTGCTGGGCAAGCAGCTGGGCGTACGGCCCGTGGGCTGGCGGGAGGCGGCCGGTTCGTACGGCGACGCGGGCTCCTTCCGCTCCGTCGCCGACATCACCGGACCCGAGTCGCTGACCAAGGTGCGGGCGTTCAAGCAGGAGATGAAGGCGGCCGCCAAGGCCGCGCGGACCACCGGAACGTAGCGGCGTAGCGGCGTAGGGGCTTAGGGGGCGCGCCTCCCTGTTCGCGGCCGGTGTGCTGTTCGGCCTGTACCCGAGCACCGGGACGCGCGGAAACCGCAGCCCCGGCAGCCCGTACGGAAGCAGGGCCGCTGATCTCCCCCGGCGGGGGCGGACCTGCCGCCTCCGCCGGGCCGACCCGAACAGCGGGCCCGCGACCGGGCGCCACGGGACCGGCCGCCCGGCGCATGGCATCGCTGTCATTCACATGGGGGCCCTGCCATCCTTCGGACCGTTTTGCACCATCTTTTCCGGCGCCGCACTCCGTCTCCATGGCTGCGCCCGGAAGGTCTTGACCGGTAGGCTTTCCGTGTGATCTTCAAGCGCATCGGAAACGGCCGGCCGTACCCCGACCACGGCCGGGAAAGCACCCGGCAGTGGGCGGACGTCGCGCCGCGCCCGGTCCGCCTCGATCAGCTCGTCACCACCAAGGGACAGCTCGACCTGGAGACCCTCCTGGCCGAGGACTCGACCTTCTACGGCGACCTGTTCGCACACGTGGTCAAGTGGCAGGGCGACCTGTATCTCGAGGACGGTCTTCACCGCGCGGTGCGGGCGGCGCTGCAGCAGCGCCAGGTGCTGCACGCACGCGTGCTCGAACTGGACTGACGCACACCTGGACGGGGCCGGCCGGTAAAGGCTTGGCCCTTTCGGGTCCACCTGTGCGGACTGCAATGATCATCTAGTAGGCATTGCCGCCCGGGCGCACTACGCTGCGCACATGAGCATGCTGACTCCCCCGGGCATGGGCGGCAAGTACAAGATCACGGGGGACAAATACCCCCGGATGCGCCAGCGCCGTCGGCGCGGCAAGCTCGTCGCCGCGGTCGTGGCCTCCGTCGCCGCGCTCGCCGTCGTCGCCTGGGGCAGCCTGCAGCTCATCGACGTCTTCACCGGCGGCGGCCAGAAGGCCTCGGCGGCGGGCACCAAGGCGGACTGCGGGTCACGGGTGAGCCCCTCGGCCGGCGCCTCCGCCGGGGCCAAGGGCGCCGCCCTCCCCAAGCCCGCCCAGATCACGGTGAACGTCTACAACGCCACCACGCGCAGCGGCCTGGCCAAGAACACCGCGGACGAGCTGAAGAAGCGCGGCTTCAAGGTCGGCGACGTGGGCAACGCGTCGAAGGAGTTCGACAAGAAGGTCAAGGGCACGGGGGTGCTGCTGGGCCCCGCGTCCGCCCTGAACAGTTCGCTGCCGGTCCTCGCCACCCAGCTCTCCGGCGCCGAGCGCCGTACGGACGCGGCCCGCAAGGGCGCCGCCGTCGACCTGATCATCGGCGACGGCTTCAAGACCCTCACGCCGAAGGCGGACGCCGACAAGGCGCTGGCCGCGCTGGCCGCCCCGAAGCCGGCGGCCACATCGAAGAAGGGCTGCTGAGCAGCACCCCACCCGGGGGCACGGGCGGCTCCATGCGGGGGCACGGTGGCCCCATGCGGGGGCACGGTGGCCCCACCCGGTGACCCGAACAGCCCCACCCGGGGGCACAGAGCCTCGCTCGGGGACACAGCCGACCCCACCCGGGGGCGCCGTGGCCCCACCCGGCGACTCGAACAGCCCCACCCGGGGACGCGGAGAGCCGCGCGACCGGAGACGCCGAACCGGCCGACCACCGACCGCCGACCACCGACCGCCGGCCGCCGGACCGTGGGCCGCCACCGGACGGTGGGCCGCCGCCGGACACCGACCGCCGGACGTGCCCGCACCCCGCATCCGGCGCCCCACGTCCCGGGCCCACCGTCCGGCGCCCCACGTCCCGGGCCCACCGTCCGGCGCCCCACGTCCCGGGCCCACCGTCCGGCGCCCCACGTCCTGTGCCCACCGTCCGGCGCCCGACGTCCCGGGCCCACCGTCCGGCGCCCGACGTCCCGGGCCCACCGTCCGGCGCCCCGCGCCCTCGTGCTGAGACCCGTGGGACGCGCTACTCGGCCGCGCCGTACAGGCGGTCCCCGGCGTCGCCCAGCCCGGGCACGATGTACCCGTGCTCGTTGAGCCGCTCGTCGACCGCGGCCGTCACCACGGTCACCGGCGTACCCGCCAGCTCCCGCTCCATCAGCTCGACGCCCTCGGGCGCGGCGAGCAGCACCACGGCGGTCACGTCGTCCGCGCCGCGCTTGATCAGTTCCTGGATCGCCGCGACCAGCGTGCCGCCGGTGGCCAGCATCGGGTCCAGGACGTACACCTGGCGCCCGGAGAGGTCCTCCGGCATGCGGGAGGCGTACGTGGACGCCTGGAGCGTCTCCTCGTTGCGGATCATGCCCAGGAAGCCCACCTCGGCGGTCGGCAGCAGCCGGACCATGCCGTCCAGCATGCCGAGGCCGGCCCGCAGGATCGGCACCACCAGCGGGCGCGGGTAGGAGAGCTTCACCCCGGTCGTCGCGGCGACCGGCGTGACGATGTCGACCTGTTCGGTGCGCACGTCGCGCGTGGCCTCGTACGCGAGCAGGGTGACCAGCTCGTCGGCGAGGCGGCGGAAGGTCGCGGAGTCGGTGCGCCGGTCGCGCAGGGTGGTGAGCTTGTGGGCGACCAGGGGGTGGTCGACGACGTGGAGACGCATGCCCTAACAGTAGCCGCGGCCCCGAAACCCTCGCGCTGGCATCAAACCACCCGTCCGAGGGAAAGTGGGAGGAACGGACCGGGGGGTGGTGACCCTATGGCTGACCTGCCTGACCTGCCTGACCTGCCGGAGAGCGACGCCGAGAAGGACGTCTCGCCGGAAGAGCGCGACGCGGAGCGCCGTCGCCGCAGGGCCCAGTTCCTGCGTGATCTCGCCGAGGCGCGCGAACTGCGCGACCGCGTCCAGCCCCGCCGCGCCAAGACCGCCCGCCTGCGCCACGCCATGCGCATGCGCACTTTTCGCTGGTGACTGCGGCCCGAGCGGGGGCGTTTGGCGGGCGGCCCGGTGCGTGCCGGACGGGATCGCCGCGTACGATCCCGCTCGTGGCCGATCAAAACGGGCGGACACAGGGAGCCGAAGACGTCCCCTGAAGGCCTTGTTTCTGCCACGATTCCGAGTGGGTGGGGCGCGGAGCCCAGCTCTCCCCGCCCAGAACCTCCGCCGGGGGGACCCCCAACCGGCACACCTAGGACCAGTGGGAGAGTCACGGTGTACTTCGCCGCACTGCTCGCGCGCACCGAAGACGGGTGGGAAGCGAGCGACACAGAGCTCGACGATGTGGAGACCCTGTCGGATCTGGCCGACCTCGCCCGGGAAGCCGCGGCCGAGGACGACACGGTGCTCGTACTGATCGAGCAGGAAGACGCGTGGTTCGGCGTCGTCCGCGTCGACGGCGAGGACGACCCTCGTATCTACGTCTCGGACGCCGCCGCCGCTGCCCGCAGCAGTTACGGAGAGATCCTGCTCACCGACGAACTGCTCGGAAGGGAGCCCGGCGACGACGGCGCCGACCTGGACTCCCTCGACCTCGACGGCACCGAGGACGGTGAGGACGAGGACGACGGCGACGAGGACACGGCGTCCGCCGAGGCCGTGCCGCACAGCCCCGTCGGCGACGCCGAGATCCTCGACGACCTCGGCGTCAGCGCCAAGGAGCTGCGCAACCTCGACGAGGACGCGCTGACCTCGATCGCCGAGTCCCTGGGCGCCTCCGAGGTACTGGAGACCGTCCGCTGACCGCTTCGGACACCGCGGGAGGCACCCCGGACCCGGTGCGCGACCCGTGGCGGGCCGCGATGCGGCGCGCGCTGGACGAGGCCGGGCGGGCCGGCGGGGACGTCCCCGTCGGCGCCGTCGTCCTGGCCCCGGACGGTGCGACCGTGCTCGCGGCCGGGCACAACGAGCGCGAGGCCACCGGCGATCCGACGGCGCACGCGGAGCTCCTCGCCATCCGCCGGGCCGCCGCCGAGCTCGGTGGATGGCGCCTGTCCGGCTGCACCCTCGTCGTCACCCTGGAGCCGTGCACGATGTGCGCGGGCGCGATCGTGCAGTCCCGGGTGGACCGTGTGGTCTACGGCGCCCGCGACGAGAAGGCCGGCGCGGCCGGCTCCCTCTGGGACGTCGTACGCGACCGGCGGCTGAACCACCGCCCGGAAGTGATCGAGGGCGTACTGGCCGAGGAGTGCGCCCGCCTCCTCACCGACTTCTTCCGGTCCCGCTGATCCCTGTCCCCGGTCCCGCCGATCCCTGTCCCCGGTCCCGCCGAATACCGATTTCGGAGCACTGCCCGGCGTGCTGTAAGGTCTCCCTCGGTAGCGTGTCCGAGCGGCCGAAGGAGCTCGCCTCGAAAGCGAGTGTGGCGCAAGTCACCGAGGGTTCAAATCCCTCCGCTACCGCTTGGAGAAGGGCCCCGTCGTCAGACGGGGCCCTTCGTGCGATCATGTGCGGTCGTTGGGCAACTTGTGACTCGGGAGGCCGCGATGGCGGTGAATGCGAAGAAGATCGCCGTCTATGTGCTCGTGGTCTTCGCCCTCTACGTGATCATCACGGACCCCGCCAAGGCGGCGGACTACGTCCAGATAGGGTTCGAGGGCATCTCGGACGCCGCGAAGGCCATCGGTGACTTCTTCACCTGGCTGGCCGACGGGGCCCATTAGCCAGGAGCACGCATGATTCGGCATCTCGTCCTGTTCAAGCTCAACGAGGGCGTCACGCGTGACGATCCGCGCGTCGCGGCGGGCGAGGAGGCCTTCCGGTCGCTGGACGGGAAGATCCCCGAGATCCGCTTCTGGGAACTGGGCTGGAACCTCAGCGACCGCCCCATCGCCTACGACTTCGCTCTCAACTCCGGCTTCGCGGACGCGGCCGCGCTGCGGCGCTATGTCGAGCACCCCGAGCACCAGGCGGGCGTGGCGCTGTGGAAGGAGTTCGCCACCTGGGTGGTCGCCGACTACGAGTACTGAGCAGGCCCCCGAAGGGCCCCGCACCGGAACCGGTGCGGGGCCCTTTTGCATCGTATGTCCCAACTTGCCTTCAACACGGCGTAATGCGGTGCTTGCGCATAGTCCACATCTCTTGTGATGCTATGACCACTTTTGACGGATGAGTTGATCGATTGTGAGGCGGAGTTGACCGTGCCGGCCAGTACTGCGCCTCAAGCACCGCCCCGGGAAGCCGCTCCGGGCACCCCGGAGACCGCACCGCCGCGCAGCCGCGGCGCCGACACCCGGGCCCTCACCCAGGTGCTCTTCGGCGAGCTGAAGACGCTCAGGCCGGGCAGCCCGGAGCACATCCGGGTGCGCGGGGCGCTGATCGAGGCCAACCTCCCGCTGGTGCGCTACGCGGCGGCCCGCTTCCGCTCCCGCAACGAGCCGATGGAGGACGTCGTCCAGGTCGGCACCATCGGGCTCATCAACGCGATCGACCGCTTCGACCCGGACCGCGGCGTGCAGTTCCCGACGTTCGCGATGCCGACCGTGGTCGGCGAGATCAAGCGCTACTTCCGCGACAACGTCCGCACGGTCCACGTCCCGCGCCGGCTCCACGAGCTGTGGGTCCAGGTCAACAGCGCCACCGAGGACCTGACGACCGCCTTCGGGCGCACCCCGACGACCGCCGAGATCGCCGAGCGGCTGCGCATCACCGAGGAGGAGGTCCTCTCCTGCATCGAGGCCGGCCGCTCGTACCACGCGACCTCGCTGGAAGCGGCCCAGGAGGGCGACGGACTGCCGGGACTCCTCGACCGGCTGGGCTACGAGGACCCGGCCCTGGACGGCGTCGAGCACCGGGATCTGGTCCGCCATCTCCTCGTACAACTCCCGGAGCGGGAACAGAGAATCCTGCTGCTGCGCTACTACAGCAACCTCACCCAGTCGCAAATCAGCGCGGAACTCGGCGTCTCCCAGATGCATGTGTCGCGGCTACTCGCGCGTAGCTTCCAGCGGCTGCGATCCGCCAATCGGATCGAGGCATAATCGGATCGAGGCATAAGAGGCGCACAGGCGCACACTCCGGAACACCGCAGATCGCAAAGAGGATCGACGGGTAACCGGGGAGAGCGAATCGCTCACCAGGGATGTTCCCGACAGTTCTGTGCCGAAAAAGCCTCAGACCCCCTCTTTCCAGGGCCGATTCCCATCTCACGTGTCGACATGTCACTACAGCGCGTTGCCGACATGTGACATTCTTCCTCAAGCGCGTTTGCCGGGGCTTCGGCTCCGGTATTCAGGTGAAGGCTGAACTCCTCGCCGAGGGGCTTCGGCCGCGACCGTCCCGCGACCCAGAGGGGGTGGCATGTCCGCAGATCAGGGCAGCTCGAAGGTGCTCACGCTCACGAAGAGCGATTCCGCGCCCGCCGACGCCGTCTTCGACGAGGCTCCGGTGGTGCAGGCGCCCGACGTCCCGGCCGTCCCGGCCCCGGAGAGCATCGACACCCGCACCCTGTCCCGCTCCCTTTTCCTGCGGCTCGCCGCACTCGACGAGAACAGCCCCGAGCGCGCGTACGTGCGGGACACCCTCATCGAGCTCAACCTCCCGCTGGTGCGCTACGCCGCGGCCCGCTTCCGCTCGCGCAACGAGCCGATGGAGGACATCGTCCAGGTCGGCACGATCGGCCTGATCAAGGCGATCGACCGGTTCGACTGCGAGCGGGGCGTGGAGTTCCCGACCTTCGCGATGCCGACGGTCGTGGGCGAGATCAAGCGGTTCTTCCGCGACACCTCGTGGTCGGTGCGCGTGCCGCGCCGGCTGCAGGAGCTGCGGCTGGCCCTGACGAAGGCCAGCGACGAGCTCTCCCAGCGGCTCGACCGCTCCCCGACCGTGCCCGAACTCGCCGCGGTGCTGGGCGTGTCCGAGGAGGACGTGGTCGACGGCCTCGCGGTGGGCAACGCCTACACGGCCTCCTCACTGGACTCCCCGGCGCCCGAGGACGACGGCGGCGAGGGCTCCCTCGCGGACCGTCTGGGTTACGAGGACAGCGCCCTGGAGGGCGTCGAGTACCGCGAGTCCCTGAAGCCGCTGCTGGCCAAGCTGCCGCCCCGTGAGCGGCAGATCATCATGCTCCGCTTCTTCGCCAACATGACCCAGTCGCAGATCGGCGAGGAGGTCGGCATCTCGCAGATGCACGTCTCCCGGCTGCTGACCAGGACGCTGGCGCAGCTGCGCGAGGGGCTCATCTCCGACTGAGCGGAGTCCTGGACGCGTCACTGGACGCGTCACTCGACTCGCCATCGGGCGGAGTACCCAGCGAGTACCGCTCGGGGGTTCCCATTTGACGGGGCGTCAGCCACCATGGCGCGATGCTGCGCGGGACTCCTCGGACGACATGGACACGTGGCCGTCGAGGCGCCGTCATGGGCGCGTCGGCGGCCGTCGTCTGCCTGGGCGCCGCGCTCGCGGCGTGCGGGGGCGGCGGCACGGGCGGCGGCTACGTGGCCACCGGAGCGGTCGGCGGGACGCCCGGGGCCCCGGGCGCGGCGGCTCCGACCGGAGGGGTCACGCTCGTACCGCTGGACGGCACCCCGCCGGACGGCACCCCGCGGCGCGGCGGCTCCCCCGCGGCGCCGGGCGGTTCGGGCGGCGCCGCGGACGGCCGCCCCGGGCGGAGCGCACCGGCGTCCGCCGCCGCGACGTCGCCGCCCCATGGCGGCAGGCACACCGGGTCCGCTCCCGCGGCACCGGTCCCGCCGTCGCCGACGGCGGCTCCCGGCCCCACGGCGACCACCGGTCCCACGGCGCCCACGCGACCCACCGGGCCCGCCGACCTGACCTGGAGCGCCCCGGAGCGGAAGGCGACGGACAGGCGCTGGTGCGAGGACGTGACGCTGGCCTTCACCGACTCCGGGGGTGAGGCGGTCCGTTCCGGGACCGTCACCTTCGGCACGCACATCATCGGCGCGCTGGGCATCGACTGGGCGACGGTGACGTCGCAGGTGCCGTTGCCGACGCCGATCGGCGCCGGGGCGCGCGTGCGGAAGACCTGGACGGTGTGCGTGGACGCCTGGCGCGTGCCGCTCGGCATGCACGTCGAGACCCGGGACGTCTCCGTCCGGTGGAAGTGACGCCCGGTGGAAGTGACGCCCGGTGGAAGTGACGCCCGGTGGAAGTGACGCCCGGTGGAAGTGACGCCCGGTGGAAGTGACCTGAGCTCTCGCTACATCATCGCGAGCCAGGCGACGGCCGCCACGACCGCCACCGCGGCGACGATGCCGACGATCAGGCCGATCCGGGGGCCGGCCGGCGCGGCGGCCTGCTGACGGCCCTGCCGGCCCTGGGGGCCCTCGTCGACGAACGCGCGGAACATCTGGGTGCTGCCTGCGGGGTCGTGGTTGCCCTGGGGGCCCTGGGGGTTAGCCATGGGAGCAGACCCTAGCGAATCACCGGTGGCGGCCCAAGTGGGGGGCCGCCGGCCGCCACGCCCCCTCGACGACCACCCCCACCTGGGTGTTTACGTCCGCGATACTTGGCTTTGCCAAGTTTTTATCCCGCACCCCGCCGATTTATTTGCCTGCAGCAACCAACAACTCTATGGTTGCCCTAAGCAACGAATGCGGGAGGTGTCATGGCCGAGCAGGCGCAGTACGAGGAGCTGATCAGGCAGTTCAGCGCGTTCGGTGCCGTCAAGCGGGAGCTCGGCCGGATCATGCCGTCCGACTGCCCGAGCGGCAGCGCCGCCGTACTGACCCTCCTGGGCCGCTACGGCGACATGCGCATGAGCAGGCTCGCGGAGCTGCTGGCCGTGGACATGTCCGTCACCAGCCGCCATGTGGCGCACCTCGCCGAGCGCGGCTGGATCGACCGCTCCCCCGACCCGGCGGACAAACGGTCCCGGATCGTGCACCTGACACCCGCGGGCCTGGACTGCCTGGGGGAGCTGTCCGAGCGGACCACCCAGCTGCTCGCCGAACGGCTCGCCGACTGGAGCGACGAGGAGGTCGCCCAGCTCACCCGGCTCATGACCCGGCTGCGGGCCAGCTTCGACGACTGCCGTCCCGTGCCGCCCCGGCTGCCGCCGCCGGCCGTCGCAGTCGAACCGACCACCCGTACACCCGCAAGCACTTGAGAAAAGGAAGCCCATGGCAACGACCACACCAGCCGGTGTGCGGGCTCATGCCAAGCACGGGGGAGGCTCCACCGAGCAGGCCCCGATGACGCACCGGCAGATCATGGAGGCGCTCTCCGGGCTGATGCTCGGAATGTTCGTGGCGATCCTGTCGTCCACGATCGTCACCAACGCTCTGCCGCACATCATCAGCGACCTCGGTGGCGGCCAGTCGGCCTACACCTGGGTCGTCACCGCCTCCCTGCTGGCGATGACCGCGACCACGCCCCTGTGGGGCAAGCTCGCGGACCTCTACAGCAAGAAGGCGCTCGTCCAGATAGCCCTGATCGTCTACGTCCTGGGCTCGATGGCGGCCGGCCTGTCGCAGAACCCCGGCACGCTGATCGCCTGCCGTGTCTTCCAGGGCATCGGCGTCGGCGGGCTGTCCGCCCTGGCCCAGATCGTGATGGCCGCCATGATCGCCCCGCGTGAGCGCGGGCGTTACTCCGGCTACCTCGGCGCGGTCTTCGCCGTCGCCACCGTGGGCGGCCCGCTGCTCGGCGGTGTCATCACCGACACCAGCTGGCTGGGCTGGCGCTGGTGCTTCTACGTCGGTGTCCCCTTCGCCGTCATCGCCCTGATCGTGCTGCAGAAGACCCTGCACCTGCCGGTCGTGAAGCGGGACGTGAAGGTCGACTGGGGCGGCGCCACCTTCGTCGCCGCCGCCGTCTCGCTGCTGCTGGTCTGGGTCACCTTCGCCGGTGACAAGTACGACTGGCTGTCCTGGCAGACGTACGCCATGGTCGGCGGTTCGATCGTGCTCGGCGCGCTCTTCGTGCTGGTCGAGGCCAGGGCGAGCGAGCCGATCATCCCGCTGCGCCTGTTCCGCAACCGCACCATCACCCTCGCCTCGCTGGCCTCGCTGTTCGTCGGTGTCGCGATGTTCACCGGCACCGTCTTCTTCAGCCAGTACTTCCAGCTGGCCCGCGACAAGTCCCCGACGATGTCCGGTGTCATGACGATCCCGATGATCGGCGGCCTGTTCGTCTCCTCCACCGTCTCGGGCCAGTTCATCACCCGGACCGGGCGCTGGAAGGCGTGGCTGGTCAGCGGCGGCGTGCTGGTCTCGGCCGGCCTGGGCCTGCTGGGCACCATCCGGTACGACACGGACTACTGGCGGATGGCCGTCTTCATGGCCCTGATGGGTCTCGGCATCGGCATGATGATGCAGAACCTGGTGCTCTGCACGCAGAACCAGGTCGACCCCGGCGACCTCGGCTCGGCCAGCTCCACGGTCACCTTCTTCCGTTCCCTCGGTGGTGCGGTCGGCGTCTCCGCGCTGGGCGCGGTGATGTCCCACCGGATCACGCACTACGTCACCGACGGCATCGCCTCCCTCGACCCGAAGTACCGGGCCGCGCTGGCCGGCTCCAGCTCCTCCGGCGACAGCATCCCGGACCTGGGCAAGCTGCCGGCGCCGCTGCGCACGCTGCTGCAGAGCGCCTACGGCCACGGCATCGCCGACATCTTCATGATCGCCGGTGGCCTCGCGGCCTTCGCGTTCCTGATCAGCCTGTTCATCAAGGAGGTCCCGCTGAAGACCAAGGGCGCGCTGGCGCAGGCCGCGGACGATGCCGCGGAGGCCGTCTCCGTCCCGGCCGCCGCCGAGGCCACCGCCCCGGTCACGGAGCCGCTCCCGAGCTGGGCCGTCTCGGAGACGGCCGCCGCCGCCGACGGCACCCAGCGGCTGGCCGCCGTGGCGACCATCGCCCGGCCCGAGGAGTCCGCCCCCTCCGGCGGCACCCCGGTACGCGGCTTCGTGCGCGGCGACGACGGCGTGCCCGTGCCGCAGGCCGCCGTCACGCTGATCTCGCTCGCCGGACGGCAGCTGGGCCGGTCGGTCGCGCAGGCCGACGGCTCCTACGCCCTGGAGGCACCGGGCTCGGGCTCGTACGTCCTGATCGCCTCCGCCGACGGCTTCCAGCCGCAGGCGTCCACGGTCGTGGTGAACGGCGAGCCGGTCGCGTACGACATCCTGCTCAGCGGCACCAGCGGGCTGAACGGTGTGGTGCGGGCCGCCGCGACCGCGCTGCCGGTCAAGGACGCGATGGTCATCGTGACCGATGTGCGCGGTGACCTGCTGGCCACCGGAACCACCGGTGAGCAGGGCGAGTTCTCCTTCGCGGAGCTGGTGCCGGGTGCCGTGACCGTCGCGGTCAACGCCGCCGGGTTCCGGCCGCGGGCCCTGCCCGTCGAGGTGGGCGGCACCGGCGTCACCCGGCTCGAGGTCGACCTCGACTCGGGCGCACAGCTCCAGGGCACCGTACGGGCGCCGCACGGCCCGCTGTCCGACGCACGGGTGACCCTCGTGGACGCGGCGGGCAACGTGGTCGGCACCGCCACCACGGGCGCGGACGGCGCGTACGCCTTCACCGACCTCGACAGCGGCGAGTACACCGTCATCGCGACGGGCTACGCACCGGTGGCGACGGCCCTGACGGTCGACGGCCGCGGCGTCGACGACCACGACATCGAACTGGCCCACCCGGCCGAGTAGTCCGACCTCCGGCCCGTGGCAGGTGCGCCCCGAGCGGCGGTACACCTGCCACGGGCCGGACTCTTCACGACCAGAAACACTTGCAGGGAGAAAACGGGATGGGACTGACCGCGAAGATCCGTACGCGGGACGGATGGGCCGTGTCGCACGCGGTCGTCACGGTGACCGACATGACCGGCACGCAGGTGCTGCGCGCCGCGGCGGACGCCGAGGGTGCCGTACGGGACGCGACCGCGCTCGCCCCGGGGGCGTACACCGTCATCGTCACGGCCGTCGGCTACGCGCCCGTCGCCTCCAGCGCCCTCGTCACGGCGAGCGGACGCGCCGAGCTCGGGGCGGTGACGCTGGCCCGGCAGGGCGGTACGGAGCTGCCGCCGCCCGGGCCGTGGACCGTCGACCCGGCGCACTCGTCCGTGGCCGCGGTCGCCCAGCACCTGGGCATCTCCAGCGTGCACGGCCGCTTCACCGACTTCGCCGCGCGCATCGAGATCGCCCCGGACGAGGTGGAGAAGTCCCGCGTGGAGGCGGTCATCCGGGCGTCCTCCATCGACACGGGCAACGGCATGCGCGACGGCCACCTGCGCTCGCCGGACTTCCTGGACGTCGAGAAGTACCCCGAGATCACCTACCGGTCCACGGGCCTGACGGCGGCCGGCTCCGACCGCTGGACCGTGCACGGCGAGCTGACCCTGCACGGGGTCGTACGGCCGGTGGACCTGGACCTGGCCTACCTCGGCACGGGCCCGGACCCGTGGGGCGGCACCCGCGCCGCCTTCCGCGCGACGACCGAGCTGCGCCGCGAGGACTTCGCCATGTCCTACAACCAGGTCGTGCAGGCGGGCATCGCGGCCATCGGCACGACCCTGAAGGTGGAGCTGGACGTCCAGGCGGTGCAGGGGGAGTCCCTGCCCCAGGCGTAGGCACGGCAGTGGCAGGCCGAGCGGGGGCCGGGCGCCTAGGCTGACGGCATGGCACCCAACATCGCTACGAACACGACCGTCTCCCGCGACGAGCTGCTCGACTTCGTACGGCCCCGGCACCGCGCCCTCCTGCTGACCCGGCGGGCCGACGGCAGCCCGCAGGCGTCGCCGCTGACCTGCGGCGTGGACGACTCGGGGCGGATCGTCGTCTCGACCTACCCGGAGCGCGCCAAGACCCGCAACGCCAAGCGGGACGAGCGGGTCAGCGTCGTCGTGCTGAGCGACGAGTGGAACGGACCGTGGGTCCAGATCGACGGGACCGCGGAGGTCATCGACGCGCCGGAGTCCGTCGAACCCCTGGTGGAGTACTTCCGGAACATCTCCGGCGAGCACCCGGACTGGGACGAGTACCGCGAGGCGATGGTCAAGCAGGGCAAGTCGATCATCCGGGTCACGCCGGTGAAGTGGGGGCCGGTGGCCACGGGCGGGTTCCCGGCGCGGCTGGCCCCCGAGCAGTAGTCAACCGCGGGCCACCATCGCCTCGATGCCCGCGACCAGCAGGTCCAGGGCGAAGGCGAAGTCCCGCTCGCGCATCTCCTGCACCGTGCCGCCGCCGCGGGCGGCCACGATGTCGGCGTTCTGCCGGACGATCGCGGCGGCCCCGGGTGCCCGGTTCACCGCGCTCATGGCGTGCTGGAAGTACTCGTCCTGGCTCATGCCGGCGCTCGCGCAGCGGGTGATGAAGTGGCCCTCGATCGTGCCGAAGCCGTAGACGAACTGGAAGACCGCCGACAGGGCGCCGGACAGGCCGTGCACGGGCAGGCCCGTCTTGCGGACGACGTGCCGGACGACCCGGGAGAACGCCAGCGCGTTCGGGCCGATGTTCAGGAAGGTGCCGGCCAGCGGGGACAGCCACGGGTGGCGGACCAGCAGGGAGCGGTACTCGCCCGCCAGCGCGCGCAGCTGGTCGCGCCAGTCCTCGTCGGCGTCCGGGTCGGGCAGGCCCAGCTCGCCGAAGGCCGCGTCCAGGGCGAGTTCGAGCAGGTCGTCCTTGGTGTCGACGTACCAGTAGACGGACATCGCGGTGACGTTCAGCTCGGCGGCCAGCCGGCGCATCGAGAATCCGGCCAGCCCGTCGGCGTCCAGGAGCCGGACGGTCACCTCGGTGATCCGGTCCCGGTCGAGGCCCGACGGCTGACCGCCGCGACCGCCCCGGCGGACCTTGCCCTCCAGCCATACACTGGTACGCGCCGCACGCTCGGCTGCCCTCACCATTGGCGCACCTTCCTGGACGGTCCGACCTCGGTGTCCGACCTCAATGATCGAGATGCTAGGCCGACCACCACATCCGAGTCTGCCCGCTCCGGCCCGCGCGGCAACGCCGTCGACAGCCCGTCGGAGGAATCCCGCCCGTGCCGGTACCCATCACCGCGGCCCCCGGAACGCCGTCATGCCGTACGCCGCACAGCGGGTGCTGCACGGCGTACGGCATGCGTCTTCCTGCGTTTTCTGCGTTTTCTGCGTTTTCCTGCGTTTTCCCTACCTGTTCCGCCTTTCCTGCCTGTCCCGCCTGTCGCGCCCGCCCCGCGTCAGCCGCTCGCCTTCTGCGTCAGGTCGTAGAAGGTGGCCGAACCGGCCGTCACCTTCTTGAAGTTCTGCTCGACCCAGGACGTGATCTGCGAGGAACTGCCGCTGCTGCTGCCGCCCATGCCGCCGCCGGTGCCGGACGAGATGAAGTAGTGGATCTTTCCTTCCGCCACATAGGTCTTGAACTGGGCCAGTGTCGGGGACGGGTCGGTGCCGTTGAAGCCGCCGATCGCCATCACCGGGTCTCCGGTGGAGAGCTGGTAACTCGCCGCGTTCTGGGCGCCGATGGCCGCGGCGACCCAGGTGTACCCGGAGGAGTCCTCCGTCAGCAGCTTCCTGGCCTGCGAGCTGACGCTCGCGCCGTTCAGCAGGCCGCCGGCACCGCCGCCGCCCATGCCTCCGTCGGGGGCACCCTGCCGGGTACGGCCGTTCCGGCCCGGCAGGCCGCCGCCCGGGAAACCGTTGCCGTTCTGGGTGCCGCCGGTGCCGTTGGGCTGCCCCTGCTGGTTCTGGCCGTTCCGGCCCGGCAGGCCGCCGCCGAAGCCGCCGCGCGGGCCGCCGCCCCCGCCGGGGCCTCCGCGGCCGCCCATCACGCTCGCGCCGGCCGGGCCGGCCGTCACGATCGAGCCGGTGTGTCCCTGCTGGAGGGTGCTGAGGGTGTACGCGGTCGGGCCGGCCAGGGAGGCCGCGAGGCCCGCCGCAGCCGCCCCGAGGGCGAGCCGGCGGCCGAGGCGGCCCGCGAAGATCAGACCGAGCGCGGCGGCCAGGCCGCCGATCAGGACCGGGTACTTCAGCCAGGGCAGATAGCCCGAGGTGCGGTTGAGCAGGACGTAACCCCACGCGGCGCTCGCCACGACCGCTGCCGCGAGGGTGAGCGAGGCCCAGGTCTCTCGCCGCTTCTCCCACAGGAGCGCGGAGCCCATGCCGGTCACGGCCGCGAGGTAGGGCGCGAGCGCCACCGTGTAGTACTGGTGGAAGATGCCCGCCATGTAGCTGAAGACGACCATGGTCATCAGCAGTGAGCCGCCCCAGACCAGGAACGATGCGCGGGTCGCGGACGTCCGCCCCAGCTTCCGGGTGGCCACCAGACCTCCGGCGAGGAGGATCAGCGCGGCCGGCAGCAGCCAGGAGATCTGGCCGCCGATCTCGGAGTTGAACATCCGGTCCCAGCCGGTCTCGCCCCACATGCCCGAACCGGTGCCGCCACCGCCGCCACCGACGCTGCCGGTCTCGTCGCCGCTCAGACGGCCGAACCCGTTGTAGCCGAAGGTCAGTTCGAGGAAGCTGTTGTTCTGCGAGCCGCCGATGTAGGGACGGGAGGAGGCCGGCCACAGCTCGACGATCGCCACCCACCAGCCGCCGGAGAGAATCAGGGCGCCGGTGGCGGCGGCCAGTTGGCCGAGCCGCCTCTTCACCGGCACCGGCGCGCAGACCGCGTGGACGATCGCGAGCGGCGGCAGGATCAGGAAGGCCTGGAGGGTCTTGGCGAGGAACGCGAAGCCGATCGCGACGCCCGCCCACACCAGCCACTTCGTACGGCCGTCCTCGACCGCGCGGACCACCAGGTAGCAGGCGACGGCCATCAGCAGCGCCAGCATCGCGTCCGGGTTGTTGAAGCGGAACATCAGCGCCGCGACCGGGGTGAGCGCCAGCACCGCGCCCGCGATCAGGCCGGCTTCGGGGCTGAACCGGCGCCGTACACCCGCGTACACGACGGCGACCGTAGCGACGCCCATCAGGACCTCGGGGACCAGGATCGCCCACGAGTTGAGGCCGAAGAGGCGGACCGACAGCTCCATCGGCCACAGGGAGGCCGGGGGTTTGTCGACGGTGATGGCGTTGCCCGCGTCCAGCGAGCCGAAGAAGAACGCCTTCCAGGACCTGCTGCCGGCCTGGACGGCCGCCGAGTAGAAGGAGTTGGCGTAGCCGGAGGCGCTCAGGTCGTACAGGTAGCTCAGGAGGGTGGCGGCCAGCAGGCCGAGGAAGGCCGGACGCACCCAGCGGGGGTCCTCGGGCCGGCCGCGCAGCAGCCGTCGCGGGAAGGGCCGCTTCGGCTCGTCCGCCCGGGGGGCCGCGGGGGGCGCCGGTTCCTCGGGGGGCGCGGGCTCGGTGAGGGGCCCGGGCTCCGCGGCCCTCGCCGAGCCGACCGCCCGGGGCGGGGCCGCGGGAGGCGGGCCCCAGGAGGACGCCGCGGGTCCTGCCTCGTGGGACGTGCGGTCGTAGTGGGCCGTCGGGCCGGGGTGGGCCGTCCCGTCGTAATGGACCGTCGGGTCGGGGCGGGCCGTCCCGTCGTAATGGACCGTCGGGTCGGGGCGGGCCGTCCCGTCGTAATGGACCGTCGGGTCGGGGCGGGCCGTCCCGTCGTAATGGACCGTCGGGTCGGGGCGGGCCGTCCCGTCGTAATGGACCGTCCCGTCCTGGTGGACCGTCGGGTCGTGGCGCGTCGTCATCGGGGGTCCCTCTGATCGGTCTCGGTCGGGCGTACCGGCTGCAGGTGCATGGTGGCGTCCTCCCAGCCGCGGTCCGCGGCTTCACCGGCGCGGACCGGGGACGTCTCGTGCTGGTGAGCGCCCGGGTACGCCACCGGGCGCTGCGGCAGCGGGGGCTGCGGGAGCTGCTGCGGGGTCCGCTGCCCGTACGGCTGCGGCCGGTGCTGCGGGTGCGGCGGGTGCGGCGCCGTGCTGTAGGTCGGCGAGGACGGGGTGTGCGCGGCCACCACGGTGGGCGACCCGCCCTCGGCGCGGTCGGGGAAGACCCACGCGCGGAAGAGCAGGAAGCGCAGGACCGTCGCCGCGAGGTTGGCGGCGACCAGGACCGCCAGTTCGGTGGAGTGCGCGGGGTCGGACGTCGCCGTGTTCAGGGCGGCGAGCGATCCGCTGGTCAGCGCGAGGCCGATGCCGAAGACGACGAGGCCCTGAGCCTGGTGGCGGACGGCCCCGCCGCGGCCGCGCACCCCGAAGGTCAGGCGCCGGTTGGCGGCCGTGTTCGCGACGGCCGAGACCAGCAGCGCGAGCGCGTTGGCGATCTGCGAGCCGCCGAACTGCCGGAAGACGCTGTAGAGGAGCAGGTAGAACAGGGTCGACAGACCGCCGACGACACAGAATCCGACGAGCTGGCGGGCCAGCCCCTTCGGTACGTCCTGGAGGTCGCGGTCGCGCGGGTCGTCGCCGAACGGCCGGGTGATCCGCTCCAGCGGCAGCGAGCCGGTGGCCAGGGCCCTGCCCACCCGCCACACCCCCTTGAGGTCCTCGGTCGCCGTCCTCACGATGTGGACGGTCGAGTCCGGATCGTCGACCCAGTCGACCGGCACTTCGTGGATCCTCAGGCCCGCCCGCTCGGCGAGGACCAGCATCTCCGTGTCGAAGAACCAGCCGGAGTCCTCGACCAGCGGCAGCAGCACCCGGGCGACCTCGCGCCGGATCGCCTTGAAGCCGCACTGCGCGTCGGAGAAGCGGGCCTGCAGCGAGCCGCGCAGGATGAGGTTGTACGCCCGGCTGATCAACTCCCGCTTGGGACCGCGCACCACACGGGAGGAGCGGGCCAGCCGGGAGCCGATCGCCAGGTCCGAGTGGCCCGAGATCAGCGGGGCCACCAGCGGCAGCAGCGCGTTGAGGTCGGTCGACAGGTCCACGTCCATGTAGGCGAGGATCGGCGCCTCGGATGCGGACCACACCGTCCGCAGCGCGCGGCCCCGGCCCTTCTGCTCCAGACGGAAGTGGGAGACCTCGGTGATCTCCGCCGCCAGCCGCCGCGCCACCAGCGGGGTGGTGTCGGTCGACGCGTTGTCCGCGATCGTGACGCGGAACGCGTACGGGAACGTGCGCCTGAGGTGCTCGTGCAGTCTCAGCACACACGGCCGGAGGTCCTTCTCCTCGTTGTAGACGGGGATCACTACATCCAGGACGGGTGTACCGGCGTCGCCGGCCGGGAGGTGCTCCCGCGCCGGCAGGGTGCCGGGAGAAGAGTCGGTTCGCATACGAACGACTCTGGTCAAGCCCCCTGTCGCACCCATGTGGTGGCACTGTGCTGTGCCTGTGAGTGCGGTTGCCAGTTCATTCCGGGGGCCGGCCGGGGCGGGGCCGGGTGCGGCGGGGCCAGGTGCGGCAGGACCGGGTGCGGCAGAACCGGGTGCGGCAGGGCCGGGGCGAGCGCCGGCAGATACACGGTGAACACGGTGCTTCCCGGGACGCTGTCCACGGTCACGGCACCGCCGTGCGCGCCGGCCACCGCCTGCACGATCGCCAGTCCCAGGCCCGTGGAGCCGGTCGCGCGCGAACGTGCCGAGTCGCCGCGCGCGAACCGCTCGAAGACGTGCGGCAGCAGTTCGGGCGGGATGCCCGGGCCGTTGTCCGCCACGTCGACGCACATCCACGGGCCGCGTCGCCGCACGCGTGCGGTGACGGTCGTGCCGGGCGGGGTGTGCTTGCGGGCGTTGCCGAGCAGGTTGACCAGCACCTGCTGAAGGCGGGCCGCGTCGGCACTGACCGGCGCGGGCTCGTCGGGCAGGTCGAGACGCCAGTTGTGGTCCATGCCGGCCGCGCGCGAGTCGCTGACGGTGTCGACGACCAGCGGGATCAGGTCGGTCTGCTCGAACTGCAGCGGCCGTCCGGCGTCCAGCCGCGCCAGCAGCAGCAGGTCCTCGACGAGCAGCGTCATGCGCCCCGCCTCGGACTCGATACGGCCCAGGGCGTGCCGGGTGTCGGGGCCGACCTGCTCACTGCCGCGTCTGGTCAGCTCGGCGTACCCACGGATGGAGGCGAGCGGCGTCCTGAGCTCGTGGCTGGCGTCCGCGACGAACTGCCGTACCCGCGTCTCGCTCTGCTGACGTGCGTGCAGGGCGCCGTGGACGTGGTCCAGCATGCGGTTGAGCGCGGCACCGACCCGGCCCACCTCGGTGTGCGGGTCGGTCTCGGACTCGGGGACCCGCTCGCTGAGGTTCACCTCGCCGGTGTGCAGCGGGAGTTCGGATACCCGGGTCGCCGTGGCGGCGACCCGGCGCAGCGGACGGGTGGCGACACCGACGAGTACGTATCCGGCGATGACGGCCGCGCCCAGGCCCGCGGCGGTGACGCTGACTTCGACGAGGATGAGGGTGTTGATGGTGCTGTCGGTCTCCTGCGTGGGAAGGCCGACGTAGTAGCCGCTCCGGTACTCGACGCGGTAGCTGCCCAGTCCCGGCAGCCCCACGGTGTGCGGAGCGCCGTCCCGGGAGACCTCGTCGAGCGCGGCCTTCTGCGCGTCGGTGAGGTCCTCGGCGCTCATCTCGAAGGTGGCTCGGGACTTCTTGCCGACCTTGCCGTCGGTGACCTTGCCCTTGACGACGGTGGCCGCGACCGTGCCGCTGGGCTGTGGACCGTGTTCGACGAAGCTGCCGAGGTCCGTCGTCCTCGAGGGGGGAGTCTGACCGGCGTGGCCCCGCGGGTCCCGGTCCTTGCCCAGGTCCGGAGGCTTGAAGTCCCCCGACGCACGGGCCGTGGCCTCACGCAGCTGCCCGTCCAGCTGGGCGTACAGGTGCGAGCGCAACGCCAGCGTCGTCACCGTCCCGATCACCGCGCAGACGACGGCGATCAGCACCACGGACGCGACGACGAGCCGCGCCCGCAGGGTGCGCGGCTGGCCCGCGCGTCGCTTCTGCGTACGCGGTCGTCGCCGTCCGCTCATGACACGGCGGGCTTGATCAGGTAACCGGCACCACGCCGGGTGTGGATCATCGGCTCCCGGCCGGCGTCGATCTTCCGGCGCAGATACGAGATGTAGAGCTCGACCACGTTGGCCTGACCGCCGAAGTCGTAGGACCACACGCGGTCGAGTATCTGCGCCTTGCTGAGCACGCGCCGCGGATTGCGCATCAGGAAGCGCAGCAGCTCGAACTCGGTGGCGGTGAGGTGGATGTTCTGCCCGGCCCGCGACACCTCGTGGCTGTCCTCGTCGAGGGTGAGGTCGCCGACGACCAGCACGGAGTCGGAACGCCGGTCGGCGGCCCCGGAACGGCGGATGAGACCACGCAGCCGCGCGACGACCTCCTCGAGGGAGAAGGGCTTGGTGACGTAGTCGTCGCCGCCTGCGGTGAGTCCGGCGATACGGTCCTCGACCGCGTCCTTGGCGGTGAGGAAGAGCACGGGCACGTCCGGAAGCTCGCGGCGCAGCCGCCCGAGGACGGCGAGGCCGTCCATGTCGGGCAGCATCATGTCGAGAACGACGGCGTCCGGCCGGAACTCCCGCGCGGTCTGGATGGCGCCCGTGCCATCACCCGCGCTCCGGATCTGCCATCCCTCATAGCGAAGCGCCATGGACAGCAGCTCGGTGATCGACTGCTCGTCGTCCACCACAAGCACCCGGACGGGGCTCCCGTCCGGCCTCAGCAGTTCGGTGCGCCCCTGGGGCGAGGTCGTGGTCATGGTGGAAACCCTGTAGGGACGCTCTGAGAACGCCCTTTCGGCAACCTGTGATTTGCCTGAGAAACGCACAGGGGCCTCTCAGGGAGCCCCTGGGAAGCTCCCCGGGGCCCCCGGGGAGCTCTGCCGGGTGCCCGTCGAGCCCCCGGGGAGCTCTGCCGGGTGCCCGTCGCACGAGCTCCACCCGTCATCCGACGGGCTGGCCTCACCCGTCATCCAGCGGCTTCATCCACCATCCGAGGGCTTCATCCCTCATGTGACGCTCCACCCACCATCCGACGGGCCGCCCACCATCCGACGCTCCACCCACCATCCGACGGCTTCATCCACCATCCGACGGGCCGCCCACCATCCGACGGCTTCATCCACCATCCGACGGGCCGCCCACCATCCGACGGCTTCATCCACCATCCGACGGGCCGGGGTGATCAGGCCGTAGAGCCCGCCTGTGCGTCCCTCACAGCCCGAACAGCCGTGCCCCGTTGTCGTGGCAGACGGCCCGCAGCCACTCCTCCCCGAGCCCCAGCCACTCCAGGGCGTGCAGTTGATGGACGTACGGATACGGGATGTTGGGGAAGTCGCTGCCCAGCAGCACGCGGTCGCCGAGGGCGCGGAGACGGGGCAGGGCGCGTCTCGGGAACGGCGCGAGCCGCTCGCTGAAGTCGGTGAACGCCATCGTCGTGTCCAGCCGCACCTGCCCGTACCGCTCGGCGAGGTCGAGGAAGTCCTCGTACTCCGGCATCCCCATGTGCGCGATCACCAGCCGCAGCCGTGGATGCCGGGCCAGCACGCGCGCGATCGGCTCGGGGCCGGTGTGCTTGCCGGGCGCGGGCCCGGAACCGCAGTGGATGACGACCGGGATCCCCGCCTCGGCGAGCAGCCCCCAGGCCGGATCGAGCAGTTCGCTCGCCGGGTCGTACGCCCCCACCTGCACATGCGCCTTGAACACCCGCGCGCCCGCCTCCACGGCCTCCCGCACGTACGCCTCGACCCCCGGCTCCGGGAAGAGGGTGGAGGTGTGCAGACAGTCGGGCGTACGGCGGGCGAAGTCGGCCGCCCAGCCGTTGAGCCACTGGGCCATGCCGGCCTTGTGCGGGTAGACCATGGCGGTGAAGCCGCGTACGCCGAACTCCCGCAGCCTCGCGAGCCGTTCCGCCTCCTCCCCGCGGTAGGTGATCGGCCACTCGACGCCGCCGGTCAGCGGGCCCAGCGAGTCGAAGTAGTCCCAGACCTTGCGCAGCACGCGCTCCGGCATGAAATGCGTGTGCACGTCGACGAGCCCGGGCAGGCCGAGCCGCTCCCAGAACCCACGGACCTCTCGGACCTCCGCTGTCTGCGTCATACGCCCTCTCGAACCCGCGCCCGCTTCAGAACAGGCCGTCCTGAACTCCCGCCACCTCCCTGAGCCCCCGCACCGGCAGGGTGCATCCATCCTCACCCACGGCCGGCCCGATCTCCCACCCGGTCATCAGGCGGGTGTCCAGCACGACAACCCGGCCCCCGGCCGCGAGATGCAGATCCGGCCCGGCCGCCGCGAGCAGCTCCCCGCTCATCCCGCCGCCGGCGACCAGCTCGGTCACCTCCCCCGCGGCGCCGGGCAGCCCGGCGAGCCCGAACACCCCGGCGTGGTCGACGACCTCACACGGCGTCCGCGTCAGTGACTCGGGCCACCGGGCCAGCGCCACGGCCCGCGCGTGCAGCGCCTCGACCTCGGCCGCCCGCTCCGCCGCGGACTCCGGCAGCCGGGAGCGCACCGCCCGCTTCTCGGCGTACGGGATCCGGTCCGGCACCCGGAGCGCGGCGCGCAGCAGCTCCTCCGTGCGCCGGGCGGCCATCAGCGGACCCAGGCCGAGCCAGCTGAAGCAGACGGCGCCCTGCTCCAGCAGCCGCGCCGAGCCCCGCTCCTCGGCCGTGATCCCGACCTTGACCATGCCGGGCCCGAACCACGCCAGATATACGTGGTACGGCCGCGGGTCGTCCGCGATCGTGTCGGCGGCCACGGAGTGCGCCCGGTCCAGCCGCGCACACTCCTCGCACCGCCCGCCCGTGCTCCGGCCCGGCACGACCGCCCGCACCGGGCACGCGTGCCCCCGCGCTCCCACACATGTCCGCACACCCCCGTCCGCGACCGCGAAGGCCACCCGTTTCCCCCGGGCCAGCGCGCTGCGGTGCCCGCCGTCCCACGCCAGCACGGGACCGCCCGCCGACCACCACAGCCCCGAGCACTTCCATGCCTGTGCCATCGCTGTCGAGACTAGAGGGCGGCACTGACATCGACGGGCGGTGAGCGGACGCGCCGGTTCCCGGAGCAGTCTCAGGGAGCCCGAGGGAGCTCGACGGAGTCCGAGGGGGCCCGAGGGGAGTGCGGCCCCCTGCGAGTACGGTCGGCAGTAGCCCGATCCCGCAGGACGCCTCATGGTGCCGGAGAGGCGTGGGGGCACTGTGGAAACGACCAGAACCGACGGACCGATACACGCGACTACTCGCGACGACTCGCGACGACACCCTCCGAAGGGAGACGCCGATGAAGCCGACCAGGAAACCGCCCATGGAGCCACAGCCGTCCTCCCGGCCGGGCCTCGCGGCGAACAACCAGGTCACAGCCGCCGATGAGAGCGAACTGACTCCCTTTCTGACCGCCTGGGACACGGCCCACCCGGGCCTTGCCGACCCCGAGTGGCGTCACGTCCTGGACGAGATCGCCCACCCGCGCACCACACAGGCGTTCCGTCGCCTGGCCGAGGCGGCGTAGCCCTCACGCGGCCGGGCGGCCCAGCCGCGCCTCACCGACCAGCAAAATCACAGATAGATCACACCTATTTCACACGCTCTCCACATGCCACCCTCCCTGGCACTACCGTCAGTCCACTGTCATCACCAGGGGGGACGAGATGGACAGAGCGAGATTCGGTGGCGCGGGGCTGCTGGTGGCGAGCCTGATACTCGCCGTGACCGGCTGCGGCGGAGGCCAGCAGCCCGCCGCGACCAAGGCCAGGCCGGCGACGACGGTCACCGCGACGGTGACGGCCACACCCGAACCGGGGCCGACGGTCACCGAGACCGTCACCGCGAAGCCGAAGCCCCGACCCACGGTCACCGTCACACGAACGGTCACCGCGAAGGCGGCGGGCACCTACAGCGGCAGCGGAGGCAGCAGCAGCGGAAGCCGGGGCAGCACCGGCACGTGCTCGATCGTCTCCAACGCGGGCAACTGCTATTCGGCGGGACAGTTCTGCCGCAACAGCGACCACGGGGCCGTCACGACCACCGCCGGCGGTGCGGCGATCAAGTGCGTCTACCGCTCGAACGCTTGGCGCTGGACCTACGCCTGACGGCACGCCACGCACCGTCGGCCCTCTCCTCCACGCCCTTCTCCTCGCTCCGAGAGCCAACTGGCCGAGCCCCGAAGCACGGATGGCAGTCTCGGAGAGCGCCCTGGAACATATCGGACTAGCCTCCGAAATGAGCGCAGAGTGGATCTTTGTGAAGTGGATCTTTCGACGGTGCGCTCGACCCAACCCAAGGAGGAGAAATGCGCAAGCTCCCCAAGGCGGCTGTCGCAGCCGCCGTCATCGCTCTCGTCGGCTTCATAGGCACCGGCACCGCCAGCGCCCAGAGCGCGCACGCCGGACACGGCGGCGGATGCAGGTCCCACGACTTGAACCTCGACGTCCTGGGCCAGGTCGGGCTTCTCAACGGCCTCCTGGGCAACGCCATCAACGGCGAGGGCAATCCAGGCGGCCAAGCCAATCACGTCGGCTCAGAATGCGATTGACCGTCAACGGGATCAGCGTTACGTAGCCATGGAGAGGCCCCGGACCCGTCCGGGGCCTCTCACCTGCGCAGGGCCCATCACGGTTCGGCCCGGATCGGATGCGCGCCACCGCCGGACGAGCAGGGGCGCCCAAGACGAACAGTGGCCGCGCGCCGAACCGCGCGAGTCTCCTTCTTATCGGCCGACTCCAGCGTCTTCTTATCGCCCATTCCAGCGTCGACGATACGAGCCGACATCCGATCAAGACCCGTCGCCACGCACTCGCCTTGACGACACAGGACAACCCTCGCCTCGACCGGTCCCGCTCACAATGGTTAAATCGAACGCATGAACGAACACCACGTGATCGTCAACCCCCCGTCACCCAGGGGCGGCCGACGCGTACGCGTGGACGGTGAAACCCTGGGCCTCGCCCACAACGCGACCGACGTCGCCGAGTTCCTCCGCCGGGCCGGCCTGGACATCGACCCTTCCGAGATCCCGACCGCACCGTGGATCGACTGGCGCGGGGTAGGACCGGACCGCTGGACCCCGGAGCCGAACAACTGACGCCCCGCGGGAGAACCACTCCCACACCCCCGAAACGCAAGAGGCCCCGCATCCCTGCGGGGCCTCTCACCTGTGTGCACTCGGCAGGATTCGAACCTGCAACCTTCTGATCCGTAGCTCTAGAGAGATCGGTCAACCAGGGCCATAGAGGTTGCTATTCGGTTCGTGAGGGTGGTTGTCGGTCGTAGTCAGTTGCTGAGGTTGCTGTGTTTTTCTGCTGTACAGCGCGGGCGGCAGCGAGGTTGGTTCGGCTGATCATGGTGTGCGGGTGGGTGTGGCCCAGGACCTGCTCGCACTGGGCGAGCGTGGTCTCGTACAGGGAGATCGCCCGTTCCAGGTCCCCCGCCGCCCGATACGCGTAGGCGAGGTTGTTGCGGCTGACGAGGGTGCTCGGGTGGCCGTCGCCCAGCACCTGCTCGCACTGGGCGAGCGTGGTCTCGTACAGGGAGATCGCCCGTTCCAGGTCCCCCGCTACCTGGTACGCGCCGGCGAGGTTGCTGCGGCTGGCCAGGGTGTGCGGGTGGGTGTGGCCCAGGACCTGCTCGCGCTGGGCGAGTGCTTTCTCGTACAGGGAGATCGCCCGTTCCAGGTCCCCTGCCGACTCGTAGGCGCCGGCGAGATTGTTGCGGCTGACGAGGGTGTGCGGGTGGGTGTCGCCCAGAACCTGCTCGCGCTGGGCGAGTGCTTTCTCGTGCAGCGGGATTGCCCGTTCCAGGTCCCCCGCTACCTGGTAGGCGCCAGCGACGTTGTTGCGGCTTTGCAAGGTGTCGGGGTGGGTGTCGCCCAGGACCTGCTCGCGCTGGGCGAGTGCTTTCTCGTGCAGCGGGATTGCCCGTCTCAGGTCCCCCGCTGCCTGGTAGGCACTGGCGAGGTTGTTGCGGCTGGCCAGGGTGTGCGGGTGGGTGTCGCCCAGAACCTGCTCGCGCTGAGCAAGGGTGGTCTCCAGCAGGGGGATCGCCCGTCTTAGGTTGCCCGCCGACTCGTAGACGTAGGCGAGGTTGTTGCGGCTGGCCAGGGTCTCGGGGTGGGTGTCACCCAGGACCTGCTCGCGCTGGGCGAGGACAGCCTCCAGTAGAGAGATTGCCCGTCTCAGGTCCCCCGCTGCCTGGTAGGCATGGGCGAGGTTGTTGCGGCTGATGAGGGCGTCGGGGTGGGCGTCGCCCAGAACCTGCTCGCGCTGGGCGAGTGCTTTCTCGTGCAGCGGGATTGCCCGTCTCAGGTCCCCCGCTGCCTGGTAGGCACTGGCGAGGTTGTTGCGGCTGGCCAGGGTGTGCGGGTGGGTGTGGCCCAGGACCTGCTCGCGCTGGGCGAGTGTTTTCTCGTACAGGGAGATCGCCCGTTCCAGGTCCCCTGCCGACTCGTAGGCGCCGGCGAGATTGTTGCGGCTGACGAGGGTGTCGGGGTGGGTGTCGCCCAGAACCTGCTCACGCTGAGCAAGGACAGCCCCCAGGAGGGGGATGGTGCGGGCGGTGTGGCCTTGGTGGTGGAGGCGGTTGGCGGTGGTGTTGTACGCGTCGGTAAGCGGGGCGTTGTGGTGTCCGGGCGGGGTTGTGGCAGCGAGGGTGATGAGGTGCGGGGTGAGGATGTCCCACTGACTGTCGGTGGTGCTGTCCTGGCCGGGAGGCGGGGCCAGGCTGTGAAGGACTGCCTGTTCGGCGCTGTCGCGTCCTTGGAGGTGCCGGGGCCGTTGCGGGTTGTCGCTGGGTCGGGGTGTCCGCAGGACGGTTTGGACCAGGCGGTGGATGCTGAGGCTGGTGTCGGTGGTGGTGACCATGCTGTAGGCGGCCAGGGTGCCGATGGCTTCGGAGATGTCCTCCGGGTCGGTGCTGGGCGGGGTGAGCAGGGTATGGGGGATGCTTTCGGAGGCGAGCCAAGCGGCGGTGTGTAGCACCCGAACGGCCAGCGGATTCTCCTGCTCCAGGACCTGGAGGGTGACGTTCCAGATGCGGGCGATGGTGCGTTCGGCGTCAAGGCCGTGGGCGGTCTTGGCGAGTTTGGTGCCCAGGCGTCGGCGGTAGGCGTCGAGGCTGATGCCACGGTTTTGGGCGAGATAGGCGCCGGCCTGCTTGATCGCCAGGGGAAGGTATCCCAGGTCAGCGGCAAGAGTCTGGGCATCGGCCCGCTGGCGTGCGGTGGGGGTGGTGGCCTTGAAGACAAGACGGCACAACAGGTTCGTTGCGTCGTCCGGGTGGAGGGTGCCCATGGCCAAGGTGGGGGCAGTGTCGGGCCAGCCGGTGGTACGACGGCTGGTGGCCAGATGGTGCCCCTGGTGGAGTGCCCCGGTATAGGGGGCGAGGTCGTCGGGATCGTCGACGTTGTCGTAGACCAGCAACCATCCGGGATGCCAGGCCAGCCACTGCCGTGCCCAAGCCACCTGCGCCCCGCGTACGGCCGTCGTGGCCCAGCCAGGAACCAGAGTCTGGGTGAGGCTGGCCAGGGAGGTTTCGATCTCGTCGGGTGAGGCGGCGTTGATCCACCAGATCAGGGTGTAGTCACCGCGGTGACGGTGGGCGTAGTGGAGGGCGAGCGTGCTCTTGCCGATCCCGCCCAGGCCGTGCACGGTCCCGCTTTGGGTGATCGCACCCTCGCACTGATCGATCAGGGTGCGATGCAGCCAGGCCAGTTCTTCCTCACGACCCAGGCACAGGGGCGACGGAGGCAGGTTCGAGGTGCCTGGTGCCGCAGTGACTCGCTCTGCTGCCTGCAACGCCTCAGCTGTCAGTACAACATCACCCGTGAAGGCGTTGCCGATCTGCTGGGCGGCTATCGAGCGCTCTGCGACCGCCTTGATCCACGGCCCGGACGTGGCCCCGTCCGCGCTCACGACCGTGGCGAGGTGTGGCCATCGCCGGTGATCGCGGTGCCGATGTGCTGCGCGGCGATCGCCCGCTCACCTGATGCCGTGATGGTGACGGTGCCCGCGGCCGGGGCGGGCAGCATGGCCGACAGTTCCTCGCGCAGTCCGGAATCTTCCTGCAATACGCGCCTCAGCAGCCGGCCCAGCACCGCCGTGGAGTAGGTGTCGTCCTGCTCGTCGGCGGCCTCGCCCACGACCCGTTCCAGCTCTGTCCGGCCCGCCTCGTCCCCGCGCCGCCAGAGCAGCTGCAGGATCCGCTGCCCCAGACCCACCGTCGCCTCCACAGCAGCATCCTGCGCCCTAGTCAGAACTGCCGCCCCGTATGCGCCCACCGCGGCCGTCACCGCCGGGCCCGCCTGCTCGACCAACTGCACAATTTCAGCACCCACTTGAACCCCCGACCCACGCGGCTCCGAAAGAACACCAGGGTAGAAACCCCTCCACCTTGAAGGCAAAACGCCTGAATCACCCACAGCGGTTCCCCCGCCTCGCTCTTGGCTTCTCCTGCCTCACTCCATCAGTTTGGGAAGCTGGGGTTGCTTCCGGGCGATTGCTGGGCTGACCTGCGGCGGAGTGGCGTTGGAGCCTTGGTCGCGCCCGGGTCGAGTCCCCGCTGTTCCCCGTGGTTCCCCGTAGGGTCTGGCACGGGTCTGGCACGGGCGCCCCACAGACCGCGATGGCTTGGGGGACGCGGCCCGCGAGCAGGTGGGGATCTGCCAGCCCATTCGTTGCACAAACCCAGACACAGTAGTCCCGGACGTGCCAAGCTGTGTGGACTGAGCATCGCACACGTAAGGGAGCGGATCTTGTCAACTGAAGTCCACGTTTCCATTACCCCTCGAGGCATGAGTGTCCAGGAAGCGTATCGGCTTTTCAGGGACGATTCACTCCTGGTGAATCGACGGTACCAGCGAAAGCTTGTTTGGTCTGTAGCTGAAAAGCAGCTCCTAATCGACAGCATTCTGGACGGATATCCAATTCCTCTGATTCTTCTTGCTGAAAGGCCGGAGATTCACGGAAGTGGAAAGTACGAGATCATCGACGGCATGCAGCGCCTGGATGCCATCTTTTCCTTCATTGAGCAGAAGTTCGAGTACAACGGCATGCATTTTGATCTAGGTCAGAGTGCTCGGGCACGTCAGGCGGCTGATGCTAAAGCTTTCAAGCCGGCCGAAGCCGAGACCCTGCTCCCCGCCGACAAGTGCGCGAATCTGCTCGATTACCAGCTGGCTGTTACTATCTTTCCGACTCAGACCGAGGGGCAAATCACAGACGTATTCAGTCGGATTAACTCAAATGGTCGCCAGTTGAGTGCTCAGGAAAAGCGGCAGGCCGGAATGCTTAACCCGCTTTCGGAGCTGGTGCGAACAGTTGCAAGCTCTCTGAGAGGCGACGTTTCCGATGACGTACTTCTCCTGCATGACATGCCCAGTATTTCCATTGAATCATCTCGCGAGAAGCAGCAGTACGGGGTTCGTGCAGAAGACACGGTATGGATCCGGCATGGAATTCTCAATGTGAAGCAACTGCGAGAAGGTGACGACGAACAAATGGTGGCAGACGTTGCAGCTTCCATCTTGCTTGGAAGCCCTTTTCCTGCCAGTAAAGAAGAGTTCGACGAGATTTATGACTCGCAGAGCGACAAGCATAAGCGTATCGAAAGAACTCTCGCAGCTTACGGTAGTCGTCGGTTGCAGGAGGAGATCCAGTCGACATTCTCCGTGCTGACGGAGGTCATCGACTCCCAACTTCCCGGTCCAAATGGTCTCAGAAATTTGGTTCGCCCAGGAAGCGGAAATCCTATCCGGACGCCATTCTATGCGATTTTCATGGCTTTCTTTGAGCTTATTGTTCGTCAACAGAAGTCGCCTGCCGATAGTGCGGCCATTGTGGCTGCTCTCAAGAATGTGGGGCCTCGCCTCAAGAGCGCACGACACTACACTTCAGCTGAAGAGCGCACTTCTAACATTGATACAATTACGGGGCTTATCCAGAGGCACTTTGTGGATAAGGTGCCACCTGTCTTTGGTCACGGTCCAGGTTTGGCTCTGGATTTCGAGAACTCGTTGCGTAGATCCAGGATTGAAACCAGTCGATACGAGTTCAAGCAAGGGGTTCTCAGGCTGGATAATCGCAGGAAATGGGACGATGCACTATTTGAGCGGCTGGCTGAGACAATTTGCGGGATCGCTAATGTGCAACGAGGCCACGAGGGGTATCTGTTCGTAGGGGTTGCCGATAAGGAGGCCGATGCAAAGAGAATCGAAACACTCGATTCTGTGACCTCGATGAAAGTCGGCCAGCATCACGTGGTAGGCGTAGACAGGGAAGCGAAGATTCTTAAAGTCTCGCTAGACGCTTACGTGCAACGCTTCGTGGCGAGACTCGCTCAGCAGCCGATCAGTGAACCATTGGTTACCCAAATCATGAGTGGTGTGGACACAATCGAGTACAAGGGTCTCTCGGTCATCAGAGTCTTGATCCCCGGCCAAAATGATCTTTCCTATTGCGGGGATCGAGTATTTGTCCGGCAAGGTTCTTCTACAGAAGAAATCACCGATTTCAGGAAAGTTGCAGCCCTTGTGAAGAGATTCAGCTGACAGTCGACACCCGACAAACAGGTCGGTGGAGCGGCTTTGGGGTGGCGCTGCTTTGGCGCGAGTGATCATGGCCCCGTAAGCTTGCGGCGCGTCGGGCAGTCTGTGGACCTGCCCGGTAAAGCACGACGTTGGGGCCATGATCTTCGAGGCTCGCGCCAAAGTGGCTCCGTAAAGCCGTGGAGCCGACCGCCCCAGCCACGACGTACCCCTTCTCTGGCATCAGGTGGCTGATTGCTGTGAGCGCGGCACGGACGTCGGCCGGGCTGGAGCGGGACGGAGGCTGGAGCGCAGGCCCGGCCGGGGGCCGGGCCGCGCGCGGTGAGCGGAGCGAGCCGCCTTGAACCAGTAGAGAAAGTTGTAACTCAGTCGGTCGCGTGGGGCTTTGTCCGGTCCCGGTAGATGCTTGACACTTCGGTCCCAGCTGATGGTTGACAGTGGCCGTGTTCGGCTTTTCCTCTGTGCGCGTCGTTGCGGCGTGTGTGGGGAGGCCGGGATTGGCGCTGGTGGAGTTGTCGGTTGTCGAGCAGAGATACCGGGCTGTGCTTGCGGTGCTGGCGGGTGCGACGGTGACGGAGGTCGCCGCTCAGCTTGGGGTGTCCCGGCAGACGGTCAGCGGCTGGAAGTCGAGGTATGAGGCTTCAGGGCTGGCCGGGTTGGCGGACCGTTCCCGCAGGCCGGCCTCGTGTCCGCATCAGGCATCTGCCGAGGTCGAAGCGGCCGTGTGCGAGCTGCGGCGCAAGCACCCGAAGTGGGGTCCGCGGCGGATCGCTCATGTCCTGGAGCGGTCCGGGACGGTCACGCCGGTGCCGTCGCGGATGACGGTGTATCGGGTCCTGGTCCGTCACGGGCTGGTGGAGCCGGGGGTGCGGCGTCGGAAGCGGTCGGATTACAAGCGCTGGCAGCGGGACCGTCCGATGCAGTTGTGGCAGATGGACATCGTCGGCGGGGTGATGCTGGTCAACCCGGTCACCGGCGAGCTGTCAGAGGCGAAGGTCGTGACCGGTGTGGACGATCACTCTCGGTACTGCGTGATCGCGTCGGTGGTCGAGCGGGCGACGGGGCGGGCGGTCTGTTCGGCGTTCGCCCGGGCCTTGCAGAGGTTCGGGGTGCCGGAGGAGGTGCTGACCGACAACGGCAAGCAGTTCACCGACCGGTTCGGGCAGGGCGGTGAGGTGTTGTTCGACCGGATCTGCCGGGAGAACGGGATCGCGCATCGGCTGACCCAGCCGGCGTCGCCGACCACGACGGGCAAGGTGGAGCGGTTCCATCAGACACTGCGGCGTGAACTCCTGGACGACTGTGGCGCGTTCGAGAGCATCGGGGCGGCTCAGGTAGCACTGGATCGTTGGGTGGAGGAGTACAACTCCTCGCGGCCGCATCAGGCGCTGGACATGCAGTCTCCAGCAGGGCGGTTCGTCCCGGTTGCCGAGCAGGAGCGGGACGTCCTGGGCCTGAAGCTCCCTGGAGTGCTGGCGCTGGTGCCGCAGCAGCGGACACCCCCAGCGGACCCGGACCCGGACCCGGACCCGGCCCCGGTGCCGGGGCCGGCTCGGGCTGAAGCCTGCGAGGCTCTGGCCGTCCTGCCTGAGGTGGTCCCGGCAGCGGTGCCGGTGGAGTCCGGTGGGCCGGTGGAGCTCGAGCGGGTGGTGCCTGCGAGTGGGAATCTGCAGGTCGCGGGCAAGCAGTTCTGGCTGGGTCCGGCCCGCTCGGGGCTGACGGTGACGTTCTGGGCCGACACGCAGGTGATCCATCTGCTGATCGCGGGGGCGCGGATCAAGACCGTGCGGTCGCACCTGTCGGTGGCGGATCTGGGCCGGCTGGCGGCCCGGGGCGGACGTCCGGCGGGGCCGGCCCCGCTTCCGGGCGGTGACGGGGCGGCGTTCGAGGTGGACCGGGTGGTGAACAACAGTGGCCTGGTCGGTCTGGGCGGGCGCCAGGTGCTGGCGGCGGAGATCCTGGGCGGCCGCCAGGTCGGCATCCGCATCGACGGCGAGACGCTGTCGTTCTTCGACCTCACCTCACGGGAGCTGCTGCGGGTGCGGCCCAACCCGCTGACCAGCGAGGAAGTCCGCAGGCTGCGGGGCCTGCGTCCGGCCGGACCGCCGCCGCGTCCGGGCGTCGAGCCCGTGCGGGTCCAGCGGCGGGTCAGCGCGGTCGGCACGGTCATGGTCTGCCGCCAGGTCGTCTCCCTCGGCCGCCCCTACGCAGGCCGGACCATCACCGTGCACGTGGCGGAATCGACCCTCACAGTCGAGCTGGACGGCCAGGTCCGCGTCATCCAACGCACCACCGACATACCCGTCCGCCACGTGAAGGCGAACAAGCCCCACAAGGTTTCCGATGTTGTCTAGGCCCACCGTCAAGCAACAGCTGGGACCAGAACGTCAAACATCACCTGGGACTAGACACGGTCGCGTGGGGCTTGAAGTCGTATGCGCAGGCTGGAAGTTCGCCCCCTTGACGGTGTGCGAGCGGAAGGAAGAGCACGGGGCGGATCGTCCAGGCGATGCGAGTGCTGGCCTGGGTGACTGAGACCTCGCACGGCTCCGCGCGCATGAGTGCTGTCCTCGTTGCTACGCGGCCGTCGTACAACCACGCCCATGCCTCCTGGGAGGCATCAGCATCGAGTGCCGGTGACAGGGTGCGGAGTGCTACCGCGATCCATCGGTCTGCCTGGGCAGCACTGTAGGCGTCGAAGGAGGCTCGAAGTGCCGGCCGCGTCTCGTCGGCGGCGAGGTCTTCGGTCCAGCACTCGCACCAGTAGCCCCGCCGTGGCTTGTCCATCAGCATGGGTGGCCTCCCCGGCGCTGGCCCGCGAAGAGCTCCGCGGTGACCGTGTGGCCGTTGTCGCCGTCGTAGACCACGACCCGGTGTGCGATGACGCTGACCATGCCCAGACCCCGGCCGTTCTCCGCCTCCGCCTCCTGGTCCTGGTCCTGGTGCTCGGCCTTCGGGGCTGTGCCCGTACCTCCCTCGTCTGTGACCGACAGGGCGATCACCTGTGGCGATACCGCCACGGCTAGGTAGAAGCTGCCGCGTTCCCGTCCGCTGGCCGTGTGCAGGATCGCGTTCGCGCTCAGTTCGCTCACGATCAGTTCGGCGTCCTCCGCTAAGGGCGAGCCGCGCAGGATGTCGCGGGTCCAGCGGCGGGCTCGGCTGACCTCTTCCGGAAATCCTGGGCAAGAGAGGCCCCAGACCCGGGCTGTACTCGTATACTCGTGCATACAAGTTCCTTCATGCTGGTAGGCCGCCATGTGCAGCGGGTTCGGGCTAGACGAGTTTCACGCCGTCGTGGGCGCGAATGGCCGGCGGGGACGCCGCGTCGAGTGCGTCCAGGACGCGGATCGCGTATGCCTCGTCGGCAAGGTCGGAGACTTCTTCACGGGTGGCCCAGCGCAGGGCGCGGGTCTCGTCGCCGGTCGTGGGCACGCCGTCGGCGGCCTCGCAGCGGAAGACGAGCGAGACGATCAGGCCCGTCATGTTCTTGTAGACGCCGGTCAGGGTCGCAGGAAGTGCGATCTTGATGCCGGTCTCTTCGAGGACTTCGCGCTGAAGGGCCTCGGGGATGGTCTCCTCGGGTTCGAGGACGCCGCCCGGTGGCTCCCACTTGCCGTTGTCGCGGCGCTGGATCAGGAGGGCCCGGTTCTGGGCGTCGACGATCACTCCGGCAACGCTCACGGAGTGCGGACGGTCGGTGCTCACGTTCCTCGGCCCTCTCGGCTGGCTAGGCTCTCCACCGTAGCAACAAGACTCGCCCACACGTCTAGATACCTAAAGGAGTATGCGCGTGAGCCCTCTTCCTTCCGGCCTCCTCGGCGACCTGGACCCCACGAGCGATCGTGCGGTCTTCCGGCAGATCGCCGACCAGCTGCGCGAGGCCATCGACCGTGGGCGATTCCGTGAGGGCGACAAGCTGCCCTCGGAAGCCGACCTTGTCGATCACTACGGGGTATCCCGTATGACGGTTCGCAACTCCTTCTCCATCCTTCAGGGGGAAGGGCTCGTGCACGCCGAGCACGGCAAGGGTGTCTTCGTCCGGCCCCGGCCGCCCGTGCGGCGCCTTGCCTCCGACCGGTTCGCCAGGCGGCACCGGGAGCAGGGCAAGTCCGCCTTCATCGTGGAGGCCGACGCCGCCGGCAGTCACCCGCAGGTCGACTCGCTTGAGGTCAAGGAGGAGAAGGCCAGTCCCGACGTCTCCGCCCGGCTCGGGTCCGTGCGGCGGGTGCTGGCCCGGCGGCGGCGGTATCTGCTGGATGGGCGGCCGGTCGAGTTCGCCACCTCCTTCCTGCCTCTCGACATCGCGCGCGGCACGCAGATCGCCGAGCCCAACCCCGGGCCTGGCGGTATCTACGCCCGCCTCGAAGAACTGGGCCACCGTCTCGACCACTTTGAGGAGGAGATCCGCGCCCGGATGCCCTCGCCCGCCGAGGTGAAGACCCTCCGGCTGGCCTCCGGTGTGCCGGTCATCCACCTCGTCCGGACCGCCTTCGACGGTGAGGGTCGGGCCGTTGAAGTCTGCGACACGGTGATGGCGGCTGACGCATACGTGCTGTCGTACCAGCTTCCGGCGACCTGATCGTCATGGTTTGCGGTGGTGCGCGGGGGCGATTCCCGGACTCGTACACCCCAACACGCTTACTCGTATAGACGAGTGGGCAAGTTGTGATGCATAGTGGTCCACGCGTTCCCGGCATCGGGTTCGCAGGACGCTACATGTATAGACGAGTAGATAGGGGAAGTTCCTTGCGTACCATCCGTGTTGAGACCTCGGCCGCGACGATCCTGCTGACCGAGGCTCCCGAGAAGAAGGTCCGCGACCGGCAGACCGGCGAGATCGCCAAGGACGCCGTCAGCGGGGAAGCACTCATGACGATCGGCGTCGTCCACATCGAGGACGGCGAGTCGTCGCTGTTCAAGGTCACCCTCCCGGAGAGCGGGGTGTCCGAGGGGCTGGCGCTGGGATCGCCGGTCTCGCTGCCGGGGCTGGTCGCCCGGCCGTGGGAGAGCGTGTTCAACGGGCAGCAGCGGCACGGGATCGCCTTCCGCGCCGCCGCTGTCACCCCGGCCGCCTTCCCGGCCGCCACCGGAACCGACACCGAGGCCGCCGCCTGATGTCCGATGTGACGACACTCCTGGAGGTGGGTGGTCCCCTCGCCGCACTCGGCGGCGGGACCGCCTACACCCGGGCCAAGCACCCGGGCGTGTACTGGTCCACGGTCGGCCTGCCGATATCGACGGCCCGGCTGCTCGGTTCGTACGGCTCGGTCATGGAGGCGTGCGGGCTGACCGTGGCGCCGTCCCGGCTGCGGATCCTCGCGGTCAGGGCCACCACTCGGCGGGAAGTACGGCCCGTTCCGCCACGCCGGGGCCTCATCCGGCCCACCTCGACCGGGCTGCGGATTCGGCTCCGGCTCGCCCCGGGCCAGGAACCCGCCGACGTCGCCGCCTCGGCCGAACGGCTCCGGCACGCCTGGGGCGTGCACGCCGTGTACGTCTCCACTATCAAGCCCGGTGTCGTCGAACTGCGGCTCATCGGCTTCGACGTCCTGCGGCGCGTACGGATGCCCCGCAAGGTCGGCGGCGGGCACCTGCGCATCCCGGTCGCACTGCGCGAGGACGCCACTCCCTTCGTCCGCGACTACCGCACCATCCCGCACCAACTCACCCTCGGCGCCACGCTGTCCGGCAAGTCCATGTACCTGCGCCACCTGATCACCGGACTCGCCCGGCAGCCGGTCGCCCTGGTCGGCATCGACTGCAAGCGGGGCGTGGAGCTGGCGCCGTTCGCGTCACGGCTCTCGGCCCTCGCTACCGACCCGGAGCAGGCAGCCGAGCTGCTGCCCGCACTCGTCCAGGAAATGGAGGACCGATACGACCTGATCAAGGCCCGGCAGGGCATCGCCCCGAGCACTCCCGAGGAGGAGATCACCTCCGACATCTGGGGCCTGCCCGAGGGCGAACGCCCCACGCCGATCGTGCTGTTCGTCGACGAGATCGCCGAACTCTTCCTCGTCGCCACGAAGAAGGACGAGGAACGGCGCGACGAGATGGTCACCCAGCTCATCCGCCTCGCCCAGCTCGGCCGCGCCGCCGGCATCTACCTGGAGGTCTGCGGCCAGCGCTTCGGCGCCGAACTCGGCAAGGGCGCCACCATGCTCCGGGCCCAGCTCACCGGCCGCGTCTGCCACCGCGTCAACGACGAAGCCTCCGCCAAAATGGCGCTCGGCGACATCGCCCCGGAAGCCGTCACGGCTGCCTGCGGCATCGCCCCCGAACGGCCCGGTCTCGCCGTCGCCGGTGACACCTCCGGCGGCTGGTCCCGCATCCGCACCCCGTACCTCTCCCTCGGCGACGCCGCCGAGATCTGCCGCACCTCCGCGCACCTGGTCCCCGAACTGGCCGCACTCAAGCCCTTCCGGCCCGAGGTGCCCGTAGGACCCATCGAGGCCCCGGTCCCGCTCGTGAAGCCGCGCCCGGTCACCGACTGATCCACCACTCACCCCGGTCGGCGTGACCGCCTCGCGCCAACTCCCTACCCCTGCCATGCCTGAACCCGGAAGGAGCCGCATCATGCGCGCCCTGCTGGCCCGTGTCGACGCGGTGCTCGTCCAGGCGCTCATTGCCGCCGCGCTGTCCTTCGCCCACCTGCACGACATCGCTGCGGCGGCCGGACAGGACGGGTGGAAAGCGTGGGCCTACCCCGTCTCGGTCGACCTGCTGCTCGTCGCCGCCTGGCGCCGACTGCGCACCGGGGGCGGCAAAGCGTCCTCCTGGTGCTGGTTCGTCATCGCCCTCACCGCGTCCCTCGGCGCCAACGTCGCCACCGCCGGACTGCTCGACCTGCATCAGGTGCCGGCCTGGCTGCGCATCCTCGTCGCGGGCTGGCCCGCCATCGCCTTCCTCGGCGGCACACTGCTCGCCCACTCCGCCCCGGCCGTGGAGCAGGGCGACGGCCCCGAACCCGCCGTCGAGGTCGTCGAGGACCGGCAGGACGCACCCGAATCCGCTCCTGAGCCACCCGCCCAACCGGCCATCGAAGCCCTGTCCGAGCGGCCGACCGTCTCGGTCCCGACCGTTCCGGTCCCGGCCGCCCTGGTCGAACACGCCCGCAAGGTCGCAGCCGAACACCACACACGTACCGGCACGCCGATCGACGCCCCAACCCTCCGCACCCGCCTCGGCGTCCCGGCTCCCATGGCCGAAGCCATCGCCGCACAGCTCTGAAGACGGGCCCCGTCGGGAGGCTCTACCGCTTCCGCAACACTCGCCGGGTTCCGACAACGGCCGAAATGATCAGTACCTCAAGGCAGCACATGGTGATCACGGTGGCCCAGGACTCGCCCACCCACCACCTTCCCCCAACACACGCGAGCCCAAGTACCAACGCGGCCGAACCGAAGGCGGCCAGCCGCCGCGCCCCTCGTGACATGCCGCTCATCTACGCACGTCCGCGCGCCCCAGACAAGCGAACCAAGGAAAGGAAACCGGCTGTGCCAGCCAACCGCCGCTTCCGCAGCGTCACCCGCATCGGCCCCGTCCAGGTCGGCACCTCCTACGACGGCCGGGGCCGGGAGAAGCACACCGCCGCCTGCACCGCCCCGCGCTGCGGCTTCTCCGCCGACTACGACAACCGCGCCGCCGCCGAACTGGCCGCCCGTACCCACCGCTGCCCCGTCCGCTGAAAGGATCCGCCGCCCCGTGACCGTCAGCCTCCCGCTCGTCTTCGTCCTCGGCTTCTTCGCCTGGGGAGCGGTCAAGTTCCTCGGCGTCCGTACCTGGGTCGTCGTCCTGATCGCCCTCTTCGGCTTCTGGCTCTCCCACACCTTCATGGCCCCGGCCATCGAGTCCGGCACGCGCTCCGGCGTGGACGTCATAAACGGCTCACATAACTAGACGAGTAGATGAGAAAGGGCTCGCCGTGCTCCTGCCCAAGTACCCCGACAGCCCGACCCCGCCGCCCGCGCACACCCACGCACCGACCGACCCGATACCCGTACGCCACTCGCTGCCGTCGGTGTCCATCGACCGCAACGCCGTGGTCGCCCTGGTCGTCGGCGGAGTCGTCCTCACCGCGCTCCTGGCCGCCGTCGCCGTCACGGCCATCTCCGTAGCCGTCGCCGCCGTCGTCCTGCGCTCCCTGCTCCGCGAACACCACCGGCACTGACCGCACTTCCGGCCGCCGGGGCGGCGCCGCATGACCAGGCATCGCCGCCCCGGGGCCGTTCCTACCGACCGAGCCAGTCAGAAGGAGAACGCCATCTTCACCCGCTCCACACCGGCCCCACTCCCGGAAGTCGCGAACCTGGCCGCCCAGGGCACGCTCCCGGGTATCCTCCGCCAGCTCTCCAGCCTCGGCGGCTGCACCCAGCCGATCCGCCTCGACGGCCACCGCACCGAGTACGGCGTCGACACCACCACCGGCGAGATCGGTGCCGTCCTCCACCACCTCGACTCCACCACCCTCCCGACCGGCCAACTCCTCGTCCGCTGCAACAACCGCCGCACCACCCGCTGCCCGGCCTGCGCCGAGGTCTACCGCCGCGACACCTTCCACCTGATCACCTCGGGCCTACGCGGCGGCAAGGGCACCCCGGAACACGTCGCCGCCCACCCCCGCGTGTTCGCCACCTTCACCGCCCCCAGCTTCGGCCCGGTCCACAACCGCCCATCCAGCGGGCGCACCTGCCGCTGCGGCGTCCCACACGACCAGGACGACGACGCACTCGGCACCCCGCTCAACCCGGACACCTACGACTACGACGCTGCCGTGCTCTGGAACGCACACGCGGGCGCACTGTGGCGGCGCTTCTCCACCTATCTCCGCCGCGAGGTCGCCAAGCGGGCGGGCCTGTCACAGCGCCGGTTCCGCGAACACGCCCGCGTCTCCTTCGCCAAGGTCGCCGAGTACCAAAAGCGCGGCGCCGTCCACTTCCACGCCGTCATCCGCATCGACGGCCCAACCGGCGGAGACACCCCGCCCCCGCCCTGGGCCACCGCCGAACTGCTCACCGACGCCATCCGCACCGCCACCGCCAAAGTCCGCGTGGACGGCCCGGCCATCGACGACCGCACCCACACCTTCACCTTCGGCCGCCAACTCGACGTCCGCACCATCCAATCCGCCGACTTCAACGACGGCCAGGAACTCACCGAACGCGCCGTCGCCGCCTACATCGCCAAGTACGCCACCAAGGGCGCCGAAACCGCCACGGGAGCTCTCGACCGCCCCCTGAAGTTCGCCGCCGAACTCGCCCAGCTCGACATCAGCGACCACGCCCGCCGTCTCGTCCGAACCGCCTGGACGCTGGGCGCCCGCAAGAGCCTCGAACACCTCCGCCTACGCGCCTGGGCCCACATGCTCGGCTTCCGCGGCCACTTCTCCACCAAGTCCCGCCGCTACTCCACCACCCTCGGCGCCCTCCGCAACGCCCGCGCCGAATGGCGCCGGGCAGAAGCCGCAGCAGCCACGGCCAACGGCCGCGAGACCGAGACGACATACGTCCTCGCCCACTGGGTCTTCGCCGGAACCGGCCTCTCGGACGCCGAAGCCTGGCTTGCCGCATCCCTCGAACCCGCCCCCGGAACCGAAGGAGAGCCGACCAAGTGACCACCGCGACGATCCAGCGCAAGTGGCACACGACGGCCGAGGTCGCCGAGATGCTCGGCTTCGGCCTCTCCAAGACGAAGGCGCTCGTGCTGAGCGGCGAAATCCGCTCCGTGAAGGTCGGCCGCAACCGGCGCATCCTCCCGGCGTGGGTCGACGAGTACGTGAACCGCTGCGCGGCCGGCACCGAGGAGTGGGCGGCATGAGCGGCAAACGCGCCAACGGCGAAGGCTCCATCTACCCGTACAAGAACGGCTTCGCGGCCTACGTCTGGGTCACCACCCCCGACGGCGAGCGGAAGCGGAAGTACGTGTACGGCAAGACCCGCGAGGACACGCACGAGAAGTGGATCAAGCTCCACAACGAAGCCACCAAGGGACCCGTTCAGACCCGCCACCGCACGGTACAAGCCTTCCTTTCCTACTGGCTCGACTCCATCGTGAAACCCAACCTCGCCCCGCTGTCGTACGTCTCGTACGAGGGCTCGGTGCGGCTCTACATCGCCCCGCACCTGGGCACGAAGCGGCTCGACAAGCTGACCGTCCGGGACGTCCGCGAATGGCTGACCAAGCTGGCCGGCATCTGCCAGTGCTGCGCTCAGGGCAAGGACGCCAAGCGGTCCAAGGACCGGCAGCGGTGCTGTGCCATCGGTGAGTGCTGTGAGGCGTACCCGTCTCGCCGAATCGTCCAGGCGGCACGCGACGCGCTACGAGCCGCGCTCACTCACGCCGTGACCGAGGAGGAGATCAGCAAGAACGTCGCCTCCCTGGTCAAGGTCCCGAAGCCTCGTCGCCGACGGATCAAGCCGTGGTCCGTCGTAGAAGCGGGCCGCTTCCTCGCCGATTCCGTGGCTCGGGAGGATCCGCTGTTCGCAGCCTGGGTGCTGGTGCTCTGCCTGGGGCTCCGCCGCGGTGAAGTCCTTGGCCTCACCTGGAAGTCGATCGACTTCGAGAGCAGTGAGCTGTACGTGGATCATCAGATCCAGCGCGCGGGTCGTCAGATCCTCCACCGGGAGACCAAGACCGAGGAGTCCGACGACTTCCTTCCGCTCCCCGAGTTCTGTCTCAAGGCGCTCCGGATGCGCCGCGCTCAGCAGACCGGCGACCAGAAAGCGGCCGGGGAGCTCTGGCAGGACACCCGCGGCCTGATCTTCACCACGAAGTACGGGACGGCCATCGAGCCGGGCAATCTCACCCGCATGTTCGCCCTGCGCGCCCGCCGCGCCGGCCTCCGGGTCATCCCGCTCCGGAACACCCGGCACACGTGCAGCTCGCTCCTGGTCGCCCTGAAGGTCCACCCCAAGGTGGCTCAGCGCATCCTCCGGCACTCGCAGATCGCCATGACGATGGAGGTCTATGCGGAAGCGAGCGAAGAAGAAGTGCGCTCAGCAGTCAGCAGGCTGTCTCAGGTGATGGGCCAGTCATGAACGCCCTGCTACGCGTCAAGCGCCCGTCGCGCAGCGGCCAGCCGCTCTCGGGACGCCTCAATCCATTCGCCCTTGAGGTCGATCGGGACGCGAACGGAAATCTGAGTGCTCGGCGCGTCGTGCACCTCGACGACGTACGGGTCCTCCGCAATGAGGGTGAGGTACGCCGTGCGCCCCTCGGCGGGCCAGTTGCCGGCGAAGACGTCATCGGGCTCGTCGGTGTCGGCAGCGCTTTCGTCGACCGCCTCCAGAAGCGCCGCCCAGTCGTCGAGATCGCCAGCGTTGAAGCCTGTCCGCACGATCGCGTTCACGAAGCCGCTTCGGATGACGATCTCGGCGTCGTAGTAGCCGTACTCCGGAGCCGGGGACAGCAGCCGGACGGCAACGCTCTGCACACCGTCGTCCAGGACGATCAAGTCGAGCGGCTCGACGCTCCCGATCAAGGATCCTCCTCCGGCTGACATCAACCGTTGCTGTACTTCGCTGCTGTACGCCCCTGAAACGCCAGAAGCCCCGGAGTGATCCGGGGCTTCTGAGCTGCGTGCACTCGGCAGGATTCGAACCTGCAACCTTCTGATCCGTAGTCAGATGCTCTATCCGTTAAGCTACGAGTGCTTGTTCTGTTTTTCGCCGATCCTGGTCCTTTGGGCCCGCTCGCGGCGACAGGAAGAACATTACATGACTGCCGCCGCCATGTGAAATCCGTTTGCCGTACCCCTTGTGACCTGCGGAAAGGGCCGTGCAGGCGACTGCGGGAACAGCGAAGCCCCGGTCCGTGGACCGGGGCTTCGGTGATCATGTCGATCAGGGGCGGAGGCGGAGGGATTTGAACCCTCGATGGGCTTTAAGACCCAAACCGCATTAGCAGTGTGTTGGGGTTCGTCTGACGGCGACGGACCCCGACCGCCCCAGACGCTCCGCCGCAGATCACAGCAGATGCGCCATCCGACGGTGTTGGTCCCCGCCGGAACGCCCCTTGGCCTCTTGGTGCCATCGGCGTGCCATCTGTGCCGACCGCCTACGCGTGCACCCTGTTCACTCGGGAGCGACCGCCTCGGCATCTTCGCCGTCGCCGGCCTTCACGATGCGGCGCACCTGCTGGCGCGTATAGCCAGTGGCCTCACAGATGTCCTTCTGCGTCACGCCGTCCGCATCGGCCTGCCTGATCGCGACCGCCAGCTCCTGCCGCAGGATCTCGGCGCGCACCTCGGCCTCCCTGAAGCGTGAGGCCACCTGCGTCAGTGATCGCTTATCCATGGCACATAGTGTTCCATCCATCGTCATGGAACCTGATGTTACGCAAACTTGCTTCGTTGTCTAGCGTCAGAGCGCTTGACGACGGAACATTATGTTCCCTAAGGTTGAGTTGTTGGCAGGGAAGCCAGCCGACAACGCAAGCAGCCCCCGCCGGTGTTGGAGCACCGGGCGAGGGCCTACGGAACCACCTGCAGCAACAGGGAGAACCGATGCTCAACCTTCTCACGTCGCCCCGCGCCACCCGTACGGTGCGCAGCCTGATCGGCGCGCTCGTCGAGTCGGCCGCCGACGCCATCCGCTCCATCGCCCCCGAGGCGCCCGCCGACGTCGAGCCCGTCGAGGCCCCCGACCCCGCCGACATCTACAGCGCCGACGAGATGCCCGAAACCGCCACCATCGAGGCCGCCGCCCGCGAGTACGAGCGCGCCGCCGACCAGGCCCGCCGCGCCGACCGCGGCAAGCGAGCCGCCCGCAAGGTCCTCGACAAGCTGCCCGCCGGCATCTACGGCACGTGGCGCATCTTCCGCACCCCGTCCTCCAGGCAGACCCCGGACCTCGCCGCCATCACCGCCACCTACAAGCGCCTCGGCCTCGGCCCGGTGCCGATGAAGCCGTGCGCGCCGTCGCTGAAGGTCGAACTCGTCGACACCACCCCGGCCGGCATCGAGACCCTGGCGGAGGTGGCTGCCTGATGAGCACCAACCCCGTCACCAGCGTCGTCACCCCGGCCGCGCCGCGCCCCGCCCTCGACGGTCTCCTCGCCGTGCTGCCCGCCGCGGTCGACGCGGCCATGCGGAAGACGCTCCCGCACCACTACACGCCCGAACTGGCCCGGCAGACCGCCGCCGACACGGCCGCCCGCCTCACCCACGCCCACACCGGGGGTGCCCGATGAGGAACCGCCCCATCATCGACCCCATCGCCGACGCCCTCATCAACCGGCGCATCATCGAGCAGCACCCCCGGCTGCAGCCGGTCCTCTCCCGCCCGACCACCACCTGTGTGTACGACGGCCGGCCCTCGGTCGAGGTCCTCACCGGCCCCCTCGGACAGCGGTACGGACACTGCGCCGACTGCGCCCGAGCCACCAGGGAACTCACCGCGACCTGGCCCTCCCTGCCGCCGCACACCTGGGCGTTCACGAACCGCGCGACCGGCCGGCCGGTGACCGTCACCTGCCTGCCCGGCTGCACCACCGACCACGACCGCGACACGGTGACCCCCACCTTCCCCGGGGACATCACCTGCTCCACACAGTCCAACGAGGACGCCGTGACGCTGCCGGTCGACGCCGAGGGCGACCCCATCGACGCCCGCGTCCTCAACGCGTTCCTCGAGGTCCGCCCGTTCTCGGACACGGTCGCCGAGACCCTGCCGTACGCGGTGATCGAGCTGGTCGATCAGCACTACGTCGACCGCCTCGACCCGGACGCCCTCGCGACCGTCATCAACGTCCTCGCCGAACGGGTCGCCGAGCTGCGGCGCGTCCACGCGGAACTGGTCCGGTCCCGCGCCGTATACGCGGCCTCCGCCGGCCAGGACATGGAGGCGTCGTCGTGACCTTCCGCACCGCCCACGTGCAGGCGCCCACCACCCCGGTGGGCGCCCTGCCCGGCCCGGTCGCCAACCTGCTCGCCGCGATCCACGCCGCCCTCGACGTGCCGCTCGCGGACCGGCCGGTCGACGACAAGCAGCGCGCCGACCTCCTCACCCAACGGGCCACCGACACCCGCGTCCTCGTCGAGCTCTGCCTCACGCACGGGGACCTGACCCGTACCGCGATGCGGCTGCGCGAGTGGACCGCCCAGCACCCCGTGCGGTACGCGACGTGGCAGGCCCGCACCGAGCAGGCCACAGCCGAGGAGACGCAGCTACTGGACGCCGAGCCAGACGTACCCTCCTCCACCGCTGGAGGAGGCTGGAAGCGGCCCGGACAGCTCTCCTCCAGCCCTGGAGGAGAGCAGCGCTGCCCGGCCGCTCATCCCGAGGACCCGACGCCGTGCGTCGGCCCGGTCGTCGTAACCGTGCTGGACGCCGCGAACGCCGGCGCCAACGGTTGCGAGCACCACGGCGCCCGCCTCCTCGCCTCCCTCGACGGCGGCCGCGTCTACGCCCTGCCCGACGCCCCCGACGGCGCAGCCATCCGCGTCTTCAAGGCTGCCGACACCATCCGCCCGTTCCCGTGGATGACGGACGCCCCGCGCACCCGGCCGGAGCAGCTCAGCCGCGCCGAGGCCCGCCAGCGAGGTGAGGGCCAGTGACCACGGGCACCGTCACCCTGGGCGCCTACGACGGCGACCCGATCCCGCTCGACGTAGCCGCCGAACTCACCATGGCCGCCCGCGTCCTCGACGAGACCGCCGCCGCCGACATCCACGACACCGCCGACATGATCCGGTCCGCTGTGGCCCTGCGTATGCGGCTGCGGGGCCTGGCCGCCGCGATGGAGGCCGAACGGGGTGAAGGCCAGTGAGCACGCCGAGCACCGTCACGCTGCAGACCAGCGACCACGGCCCGGTCACCATCCCCGAGCCCGCCTGGTGTACCGGGCATACCGACCACCAGCCCGACACCTACCGCGTCGAGATCGGCCACAAAGGCCCCGAGCACCTGCTCCGCCACCACGGCGAGGTGCTGTTCACCGCGTTCCTCGCGCAAGCCCCGTTCGCGCCCCCCGGCGAGCCCAGCACGATCGGCCTGTACATCGAGCAGGGCGACTACGCCCACACCCTCACCCCCCTCAGCGTGTACGACCTCGCTGCCACGTTCGAGGCGCACGCCGACCAGCTCCGCGACCTCGCCGACCAGCTGGCCGCGCTCCACGCCGGAGACGGCCAGTGAAGCGGCACGCCGCCGTACGCCGGCCGACCGAGCACGCCGCCATCCGCGCGGCCTGCCGGTCGGCCCGGCCCCTCCCGTCTGTCCGCCCTGATGGCCGCGCTGCTCGAAGCGAACGAGCGCCGCGACCGCGAGGCCGTCACCCTGTGCGCGCACCGCGTCGTGCGCGCCGCCGAACTACAGGTAGGCGAAGCATGAACCCCATTCGGAAAGCAGCCCCCTGGGTGCTGCCCAGCATCCTCACCGCCGTCGCCGTCGTGTGGGCCGTCGCCGCGATCGGCGGCATCCTCACCGCGACCGCACACCCCGCGTTCGCGTACTCCGTCGCCGTCCTCTACGACGCCGTCTGGCTGTACGGGCTCGCCATGGAGACCGCCCACCGCCGGCAGGGCTCCAGCGCCCGCCTCCCCCAGGTCATCGGCTGGGTGTTCCTGCCGCTGACCGTCGCGATCCTCGTCACGCACGGGCTCCTCGTCGGCGACGTCCTCGCCGCGATCGTCGGCGGCCTGGTCCCCGTCCTCGCCAAGATGACCTTGGTGATGGCCATCGACCGGGACCGCACCCGGATCAGTACCCGCGCGCAGGCCGCCATCGACCGGGCCCGCGCCGTCACCCGTGACCGCATCGCCGTATCCCGCGCCGTCGCGCAGGCCCGCGCCGACGAAACGAAGGCCGCCGCCGACATCGTGAAGCGGTCGAGGAAGGCCGAGGCGGACGCCGCGGTGACCACCTTCGAGGCGTACGAGACGTACGCCGAGACCCTCGACCAGCACCCCGTGCCGGACTGGCACACCGACCTTCCCGCCCTGGTCTCCGACCGCGAGTTGGAGGCCCTCCTCGCCGGGGGCGTGCCGGACGACGAACCCGCAGATGGCGCGGGGGGTTCCGCCCTCCCCGGCACGGTCGTCGGTCACGTTTCCGGCACGCCCCCGCTGGAGGGTCCGCGGGAGGCGAACAGTCGGGCCGTCGCCCTGCTGGCCGTCGAGCTGTACGCCACCGACCCGCCGCCGTCGAAGCGGAAGTTCCGGGAGGCGATGCGGGCGGAGATGAACGCGCGCGGCCTGACCGGCGGCTGGGACGTCATCGACGCCCTGTACGACCGTGAGAAGGCCCTCGCTGAGGGTGGGGAGTGATCGCCGTGAAGTGGCTGCTCCTCGGCGTCGTCCTCGGCGTCCTGCTGCTGTACCCGGCCCTGCTCGCGGTCGTCGTCGCCGTCGCCGCGGTGATCCTGTCCAAGCCCGTCCTGGTGGCGTTTGGTCTCGGCCTGGCGGCCGGCCTGCGCTCGACCCGCCTGCGGAGGTGGACGCGATGACCGAGCCGTCGCCGCTGGAGAAGGCCGAGCAGGCGGCGCGGGAGGCCGCCGCGAACACCGACGTCGCGCGGATTGTCGCCGCCGTCCTGGCCACGCAGCAGGCCGCGCAGCCCCAGCCCGCCCCGCCGCCGGCCGCTCCGGCACCTCGGCGGATGCCCGCGATCCCGGCCAGCTACGTCGTCCTCGGGATCGTCGGCGCGGGTGCGCTCACCGGGCTCGCCATGGCGGCCGCCGTGCTGGCCGTGGCCGTCGCCGTCGGCGGGGTCTGCGTCACGGTCTGCTTGTTGGTCCTGCGCTCCATGTGGCAGGACGTCAGGAAGGGCCGCTGACATGGGGATTTTCCGCAGGGCAGAGACCGCGGCCGACGACAACGACCGTACCCGCCGCCTCCTCGATGCCGGAGACGTCGCGTTCGAGACCGAACACTCCGACTTCGCGCACGTCGTGATGGACGGCCTGATCAGCGACGTGATCACCGACCCGTACCCGCCTACCGGACACAGCTACCCGCGCCGCCGCTGAAAAGAGGAACCCATGGCCGATGACCTGCACTTCCGCGACTTCACCGGCGGAGAGAAAGCCCAACTGGTCCTCCTGCACGCCCGCATGGCCAAGCGCGGGATGGCCGGCCCCGACGTCGACCTGAGCGACCTGCAGAACAAGGTCCGCCGCATCGAGCAGCGGGCCGAGCGCCGCAAGAAGAACGGCAAGAAGTAGCGCCGCCACGGGGCGGCCGCCACCGACCAAAGCAGTCGGCCGCCCCGTGCACCCGATCAACCTGTGAAGCGACCGGAGATCACAGCATGACCGAGATCATTGACCAGCCGCCAGCCGTCGACCTCACCAAACCCGCACCCGAGACGGCCACCGAGCAGCCCGTAGACCCGCCACGGCCACGCCGCCGGATCCGCATCGACTCACTGCGCCGCGTGTTCGTCGACACCCGCCAGCACCCCGCCTACCGGTTCACCGTCCGCCACGGCGCCTACCTGTGGGGCGGAACCCGCGTCCTCACCCGCCGGGCGTGGGAGTCCCGCACCGCGTCCCTGCACCACCGGATGATCCGTATCGCTGAGGCGTCCGGGAACGAGGAGCTGGTGCGCCAGTGGGAGCAGCGGGCCCACGTCTACCGGTTCACCCGGCATCGCCGCCGCACCGAGCTGCTGCAGATGGCGCTCACCCTGCCCAAAGCCCTCGCGTCCGCGCTCGCGTCCGGCGCCGGCCTGCTGCTCGCCCTCGGTGTCCTGCTCGCCTGGTATCAGCACGACGTGCGCCAGGTGCTGGCTCCGCTGAACGCGGCCGTCGAGTTCGTCGGCTGGGTGGCGTTCCTGGCGTCGGTCGTCTTCGAGCCGCTGCTGTACTCCCTGCCCGTGCTGGCCCTGCTCGGGGTGTGGGCCGTCGGGCGTAAGCAGCGCACCGCCCCCACGTGGGCCCTGCCCGCAGACACGGCAGATCTTGACGTTCTCCCTGATGAGAACGCCATCATGCGGGCCCTGGGTAAGCTGGGTATCGCCCCGCTGAACGCGGCTATCAAGGAGGGATGGCAGCCGCGTTGGGTGCAGCCCACCACGCGGCTCGGCAACGGCTATCACACCCAGCTGCAGATGCCCTTGGGCGTCACCGTTGAGATGGTCAACGCGAAGAAGAACGTCCTGGCCCACAACCTGATGCGCAAGCCGGTCGAGACGTGGCCGACGGAGCCGCCGAACATGCCCGGTGTCCTCGACCTGTGGGTTGCCGACCAGGGTTCCCTGAACGGGCCGGTGCCGCCGTGGCCGCTGCTGCACGAGGGCAGCGTCGACTACTTCAAGGGCGTACCGGTCGCCCTCAGCCAGCGCGGCGACCCCGTCATCGGCAAGCTGATGGCGTCCAACTGGATCGTCGGCGGCATCATGGGCTCGGGTAAGACGTCCATCGTCGTCACGCTGCTGCTCGGCGCGATCCTCGACCCGATCGTCGAGGCCGAGGTGTACGTGATGGCGACGAACATCGACTACGACCCGCTCAAGCCGCGGCTGAAGACCCTGGTGAAGGGCGATGACAAGGAGCAGCTGAAAGCGGCCCTCGACCGGCTGCGGACTCTGGTCCAGGAGGTCACGGAGCGCGGCAAGCTCCTCGAGGAGCTCGGCGGCGAGTCGCCGAAGCTGACCCGTGAACTGGCTTTGAAAGACCCGCGGATGCGGCCCCGCGTCGTCGTCTTCGACGAGTGCCACGAGTTGTTCATGGACAAGGACTACGGGAAAGAGGCCGCTGAGCTGGCCATTCGCGTCATGAAGAAGGCGCGGAAGGTGGGCATCACCCTCATCTGGACGACGGTCTCCCCGACCGCCGACAGCCTGCCGCGGGACGTCACCCGCAACACCTCGCACCGGGTGGCGTTCGCGGTCGGCGACCAGGTCGCCAACGACGGTCTCCTCGGCTCCGGCCGGTACAAGGCCGGCGTGCGGGCGACCGAGCTGATCCCGGGCGTCGACATCGGCACCGCCGTGACGGTGGGCTTCACGTCCAAGCCGTTCGAGGTGATCCGGTCGTACTACGTGCAGCGGGACGCGGAGAAGGGCATCGACGAGGTGACGCCGGTCGTTGAGCGGGCCATGGCGCTGTACGAGGGCAGCGGGCCGACCGACGCGCCGGAGTTCGTCCCGGTCGACCACCTTGCGGACATCGCGGCCGTCCTCGGGCACGAGACGCGGATGCTCACCCTCGATGTGCTGCACGGTCTCAAGGACCGCAACCCGGTCGAGTACGGCAGCTGGTCGCCGCGGGATCTGAAGGCGGTCCTCGACGACGCGGGTCACGGAGACTACAAGACCGGCGGGAAGATGCACGTCTCTCTCGACCGGATTCTCGACGCGATCGCAGCCCGGGAGGAGGACGCCGGCGACGAGGGAGGCGACGAGGAGTAGGGGAGTTCTCCCCACCTGCCTCCCTGCCCTGCCTCCCTCGGCATGACCTGCGGAAACGACAGGTTAGGGAGGCAAGGGAGGCAGCGGCGGAGAGACGTCCAGACCCCCGGAATCTGGGTGCTGGACTCCCCTCCGCTGCCTCCCTCCCCGCACGGCCAGGCCCCCGGCCAGGCCCGCACTCCACTGGGCACGGTCCGGGGGCCTTCGTGCGTGTCAGTCGCGGTCTTCGGTGAGGGCCTTCTCGACGTCGTCCAGGTCGAGTCCGTAGCCGTTCTGGGTGTCGCCGGCCACGATCGCGTTCGTCGCGATGTCGGTGAGCATGTACGTCCCGTAGGTGAGCGCGCGGGGATCACGCGCCCGGGACTTCGTCAGCTGGAGCCCTTGCCGCTCGGCTGCCCGGCGGAGCCTGTTCTCCAGCACCTTGCGCTGCTGCTCGGTCATCTCGTTCAGGTTCATGGTCGCTTCTCCCGCACCGCTAGAGTGATGCTGGAAACTATACCGGAAGTGATGCTAGAAGGTATGCTAGAAGCGAAGCGGCGAGTGATCGAGAAGGAGAAGCCCATGACCGAGCAGCAGAACACCCGGACGGTACGCGTGCGCGTCGTCCACCGCGACGGCACAGACGGAGGCCGGCTCGTCCGCGAGTTTCACACGCGCCCGCCGATGACAATCGCCGAGCAGGTCGAACGTGAACAGCAGGACCAGGAAGGACGAACCGCATGACCGACCCCTATGAGGCCCTGGTCCATGACCTGATCGCCCGTACCGAGAAGGCGGTCGAGAACGTCGCCCATCTCGCCACGGACACCGACATCACGTTCCAGGTGAACGACATCGTCGATGCCGTCGAGCGCGACCTGCCCGCCGACTACCCCGCGCCGACCACCGGCTCCGCGACCCGCCGGGACATGATTGCCCGCATGGCACGGGACATCCTCAGCGGCGAGATGTACGAAGACGGCGAGTAGCTGGCGCCGGGAAGAACCCATCTGAGCTGCCTTCGGTCTCTGCCCGTGCGGGCGGCACGGATTCGCGGGGTTCAGGTTGAACCTCGCAAAGCTTCGGTCTCCGCCCGTGCGGGCGGCACCCTTCCCGACCAGCAGCGGCCCCCGCCCCGGGTTCTCGAGGGCGGGGGCCTTTCGCGTGCCCGGAGCCCCCGCATACGCTCCCGCGCATGGCTGACTTCCTTCAGGTATCCACCGCCACACCCACCCGCGAGCAGGCCGTCGAACTGGCCCGGACCGCCGTCGCCGAGCGGCTCGCCGCCGGGGCGCAGATCATCGGCCCCGTCACCTCCGCGTTCTGGCACGACGGAGAGTTCGGCACCGGCGAGGAGTGGCAGCTGCTGCTGAAGACCACCCGGGCCCGCTACCCGGAACTGGAGACCCACCTGTTGAAGCACCACCCCTGGCAGAACCCGGAGGTCTCGGCCGTCGCCATCGAAGCCGGATCGAAGGGCTGCCTCGACTGGATCACCGCGAACACCGCGCCCGCCGAGTAGTTCAGGCCTGGGCCCGCTCGAGGACGTCGGCGACCGCGGGCAGCGCCTGGTGCTCGCCGAGCCGCGCCAGGACCGGCGCCAGACGCTCCCGCGGCCGCACGGACGCCACCCCCGACGACAGGTCGAGCGCCCGCCCGGCAACGGTGGCGGCCTGCTCGACCTCCCCGGCCATCAGGTAGGAGTCGGCGAGCCACGACAGGTACAGGGCCTTGTCGCGGGCGTGCGCGTCCTCGTACCGGGCGAGCGCGGTCTCGAGGACGGGCACCGCGCGCAGCGGCCGGCGCAGCTCCGTCCAGCAGCGGCCGGTCATGATCTGCAGTTCGGTCTCATCAACCCACGCCGCCCAATCCGGCTGCGCCGCCGGCGCAGCCTCGCCGAGCGCGGCACGCGCGGTCTCCAGGGCACGCTCCGTCTCCTCGGCCTGCCCGGCGACCGCATGCGCCCACGCGAGCCGCTCGTACAGCAGCGCGCGCACCCCGGGCGCCGCGTCCCGGCCCGCGGTCGCGCACGACCGGGCCGCGGTCTGCACGGCGTCCTGCCGGTCCTGCCGGCCGCCCCGCAGCCCCTGGTAGGCGAGGAACGCGAGCGCGTTCCCGGCCAGGGCCGCATCCTCCGCGTCCACGGCCGCCGTACGGCTGGCCTCGTACAGGCCACGCGCCTCCGCATGCCGGCCGCTGTCGAACGCCGCCCAACCGGCCTGCTGCGCCTGCTCGGCGAGCACGGACAGCAGCCCGCGCCCCGTCTCCTCGCTGTACGTACGGTGGCGCAGCAGCGCCCTGGTGGCCTGGTACTCGCCGAGGTAGGTGCGGTAGGTGTCGCCGCCGCCGAGGACGTCGTCCAGGCGCCGCAGGCGGGCGGTGCGCTGCCGCAGCTTCTCGGGCAGGTCGCCGCCGACCCGGCCGCCCGTCGAAGGGCGGGAGAGTTCGGGGAGACCGACGGCGAGCCCGGCGGCTGCGGACGTCTTGAGGAACTCCCGGCGCGGCGCCGCAGACGGGCTCTCGGGCGGCTGCTCCCACGGTCTGGGGGCGAGGCCCACCATGTGCCCGGGCACGCGGAGGGCGTCGGCGATACGCACGATCTTCTCGAACGTGGTGACGTGGCCGCGGCCCCTGGCGAGGGCGCCGACGCGTTCGGGCTTGATGCCGCATTCGGCGGCGATGGCCGAGTAGCTGATGCCGGCCTCGGCGCGGGCGAGGAGGAACACCGTCCCGAAGTCGTGGGTGTGCAGGGCGGCTTGTATGTCCGGGCGCACGAGGAGGCTCTCGGGCAGTGCGGTGGGCGGTTGTCTGCCGGTCATGAGGTGCCTCACGGCGCTGTGACGAGGGCTGGTCTGAGGGGAGGGTACCCCCATGGTGGGTACCCCCCGGCGGGAAGTCAGAAGCCGTCCGCCCTCGCAGGGTTGGAGCGTTGAGACCCCGGCGAGGTGCTGGCCTCCCGGGGCGCGGCCAACGCTTCCGAGGAGCGCCGACATGGCAACTGATACCACCCATCCGCCGACAGCGGCAGAGCAGACCCTGTCCGTCGAGTGCGAACTCGCCGGACGCCCCGGGTACGAGGATCTGCACGGCACGTGCACCCAGCTCGCCGACGTGCCGATGCCCGGCGCCCCGGCCATCACCCTCGTGCGCCGCTGCCGCTGCGCCTGCCACCGCACGGCCGCCCGATGACCGCCCGGCCCGTGTGCCGGCACTGCGACGAGCCGATCGACGACCCGGCCGACGCCGTGTACCTCGGCCACGAGATGGGCAACAGCGGGCCCGGCTGGGACGTGTGGGCGCACCGCGCGCACGCCGACCTGGTCGGCCCGGACCCGGACGCGGTGCGGATCGTGGCGCGCGTCCTGCTCCACCGCGCTCTGCGCGCCTGAAACGCCCGTCCGCACACGTACCCCCGTGCCAGAGTGGGCGGACGGGCCCAAGACGCTCGCCTCGGCCAGCCGTTGGGAAGCGCGCCGGCCGAGGCGAGCACAAGCGGTCTTCCTCACCTCCCCGGGACGGAGGAAGGCCCGGCGCCTCCGGCGCACGCTGGAGGCGCCCCACACTGTCCGGCTGCAAGCCCGTCTCCCGGCGGAGAGACCCTTCCGCGCGCCTGCCCTTGCCGTGTCACAACACGGACACACCGCCCACGACGCATCCCCGGCCCGGCGCATGATGCCCTCTTCAGCACGTTCGTCCAGGGGGAACCATGCACACCCGAACCGCCGTTGCCGCCTGCGCGGCCCTTCTCACCGCCCCGCTCCTCACCGCCTGCAGCAGCAACACGGCCCCCGTCGCCGATCCGGCCGCCTGCAAAGCTGCCATGAGCAAGCGACTCAAGGACGGCATCGACGCTGGCAACAAGGCAACGCCCGGCACGCGACCGCCGCAGTGCCACGGCGTCGCCAGCAAAACAATCCAGAGGTTCGCCGGCGAACTCATCCGCGACCAGTTCCGGAAGATCGACACGTCGAACCTCACCCCGGACTGCCACGCATGGATCGTGAAGAAGCTGAAGGACCCCTCCGGCAGCATCGACGCCACGCCCGACTACAACCCCTGCGGCTACCTCACCGAGAAAGGGCTCGACAAGGCCATCGACGCCGTCCTCGGCGAACTGATGAACGCCACTCCCACACCGTGACAGCGGCCGCCGCCCCCGCCCTCGTAGGGTCGGTCTGGCCGTCGCAGGGCTGACGGCAGGCGTCGACTCACCGCTGGTAGGCGGGATACGTCCGCGGGGTGCGCATGCCGTATCCCAGGCCCCAAATCCGTAGCGCCGCTTCGCATTTCGCGACCCGGGGCGGCCACCCCTCCGTCATGGTCAGTTCCCCAGGGTCGCGGTGAGCCCGCCGCGGGTCTTGACTTCCTTACGGCCGGTGTCCACCCAGATCTGCCCGAACTCGTGCGGGCCGAAATGGACGTTCAGCACGATCGGCCCGACCTGACCAACCTGCCCGGCCGGCCCCGGCCCGTACGACGGCCCGCGGCGGGGCGTGTTCAGCATCGACGCCCAAGGCGCCGCCATCCGCTGCGAGTCCGGGTTCGACCACACCCGCGCCCCGGCAGGCAGATCCAGCAGCTCGGCGCCGTGCTCACCGACCCACGTCAGGTTGGAGCGGATCCCGCCCGACGCGGCGCCGATGATGCCGCCCGCCGCCCGCCCCTTGAACGCCCGCTCGATCATCTTCTCCATGGACCGGGTCAGCTTGTCCATGGACGCCTTCAGCCTGTCCTGGCTGTGTGTGAGGCTCTTGACGGTCTTCTCCTGCGCCTTGATCGCCGTACTGTAGAAGGCGTCCGCCGCCGTCTTGCCTGCCGCGCCTGCAGCATTCACCTGCTGGTAGCGAAGCTTGTTGAGGTCCTTGATCTGCGAGGCGGAGGCGCCCGCGAGGGCCTGCGCCGTCTCCAGGCCGCCGCCCTCCAGCCCGGCGGTGGCGATGTCCTGCAGGAGGCCCTTGTCGACGCCCCGCTTCTTCAGGGTGGCGAGCAGGCTGCTGAAGCCCTGTGCTTTCGCGGCGTCTCCGGCCATCTGCGACATGATCGTGTTGATCGTCGGATGCGTGGAACCACCGCCCGCGGACGCGGACTTGGTGATGTTCGCAGAGGACAGGATCCCCGACTTCACCGAGGAGGCGAGCTGGGAAGCCGCGTCCTTGAGGCTGTTGAGCTTGTCGCGCGCCTTGCTCAGCGAGGCTTCAACCTTCCCCAGCTGCTTGTCCCAGCTCAGGAGCCTGCGGCCGGAGGAGTCCAGGGCCCGCAGCAGGCTGTGCTCCTGCCTGCCATGGGTGGCCTTCTTGATGATGGTCCGCCACTGGTTCAACGCGTTCACCAGGTCGGAGAGGGAGCCGGGCTTGCTCAGCGCGGAGCCGAACTCGGAGTGCCGGTAGCCGGCCATGTGCCCGAAGTGGCTGATCGTCAGGTCCGACCAGGCATGCGAGCGGGCTGCCCGCTCCGACTTCGTGACGCTGCCGCCGCGGGCGTACTTCGGCAGCCGGTCGTCGTTGATGGCTTCCAGGAGAGCGTGGTGCTTCTGCGCCGGCCCCTTACGGACCACGAACTCGCCGCCCATGGCCATGATGGGCACATCGTCGTGGGTACCGGAGCCGCCGGTGATCACGCCGCCGCTCGCCTTGAACCGGGGGGCGTTCGTCGACTCGACGAACTTGCGGTAGACCGTGGTCACGTACGATGTCGCGTTCCTGCCGTCGAGGCTCCCCAGGAGCCGCGCCACGGACGTCAGCGTCCGCGTCGCGTGGTCCCGGGCGGTTGCGCTGACGGTCTTGTCCTTCAGTTCCCCCAGCTTGGCTTTCGCCGCGTTGACCTTGGCCTGCAGATCCGCGATGCGGGCCTTGAGTTCCGCCCGCTTCGACGCTGGGACCTTCCCGAGCTGGTCCTTCGCGGTTTTGATCTGCTCGTCCCAGTTCCGGATATCCAGCTTCAGCCGGTTGTGCTCGAGCCTGGGGACCGCCGAGGCCGCGAAGTGCGCCGCCGCGGCGTCCGCCTTGTCGAGCCCCCTGAGAGCGGAGTCTTTGAAGTCGTCGAAGCCCTTCGCGGCCGTCGCCAGCTTGGGGCCGATCCCCGGCACCCATTTGAACGCTGACGCCGCCCCATCGATGATCATTCCCAGGGACGACAGGACCGTCGATGCCATCAGGTGGAAGGCGCTGATCACGATGGGCATCGCGCGCATGGCTGACTCCGCCATGACGATGAAGACATCGCCCATCTGGCGTGCGGCTTCCAGCAGCGTGCCCTTGTTCCTGCGGATGACGTCGCGGAGTTCCTCGAAGGGGCCCACGATCTTCTTGGAGGCGCCGTGCGGGATGACCGCGTCGAAAATGGCGCCGGCCACGCCCTTGAACATCGAAGCGAACGGGGCCGCCACTTCCATCAGGGACTGGAAGCCCGCTCCGACTTCCTTGAGGAACGGGCGGAGGATTTTGAAGGCCACGCCCAGCGAGTCCAGTGCGGCGCCGCCCACGGTGCCGAGCGCCTTCAGCGCGTCCGTGGCGATGGGGCCGGCCACCTTGCCGAAGTCGTCGTTGAGGAACTTGACGAACTTCATCACGACAGGGATCAGCTTCAACCCGATTTTGATCATCAGGGAATCGAATTCCCCCTTCAGCTTCTTCATCTGGAACGCGAACGTCTTCTGCGTGTCCTTCCACGCCGAGCCGAACTTGTTCGCACCCTCCGTCAACGCGGGATACTTCGACTTCAGCCGGTCGAACTGCCCGACGAGGATGTTCAAGCCCGAGCCTGCCTTACGGCCGAACGCGTCCGTGATGATCTGGCCCTGCTCCTTGGAGGAGACGCCAGCCTTGTGCATGCGGTCGACGAGGTCCTCCAGCGCGAGCTTCAGGCCGCCCTTCTGCATGTCCTTCGCCAGGGTGTTCGTCTGCAGGCCGATGCTCTTCAGGGCGTCCGCGCCGCCGGCTGCGGGCCTCGCCAGTGCCTGAACGGCCATACGCAGGTCAGTGGCTGCTACCGCGCCCCGCTTGTTGTTGTCGCCGAACACGGCCAGCGCGGCGCCAACATCCTGAATGGACAGGCCGAAGCCCTTGACGGTGGCCAGCATGCCCGTGGAGAACGCGTTGGCGAGGTCCTGCATTTTCATGTCGCCGACGCCGACGGTGGCGTTGAGGACACCCATCGCCTGGTCGAAGTCCTTCACGCCCGGGATGCCGGACGCCACCGCCGCTGTCAGTGCGTTGGTGACGTCCACCAGGCCGGCGTGACCGACCGTGGCGCCCTTTGCGGCGGTCTCCGTCAGCTTCAGCGCCTTGCTGCTGCTGATGCCCATGGACTCGAAGTTCGACTCCACATGGAACAACGACTCGGCAAGGCTGTCGGGGCTCTGCGCGACCTTCCCCGCCAGGTCCAGGACGCCCTTCTTCAGCCCGGCCATCTTGTCCTGCGCCACGCCGGCCTGCGTGTGCAGCAGCGTCATCGACGCGTCGAACTTCGACGCCATCTTGATGGACTCGACGCCCATCGCAGCAAACCCGGCACCGGCGAGCAGCGCGGTCTTGTGGAACGCGGCCATCGCCTTGCTCGTCCCGTTGACCTGGGCGTTGACGCGGGCCATGGTGGGGCCGGCGAGGTCCTTAGCCGTAACCAGGATCTCTACAGGGCAGGCAGCGCGCATACCCCTCGCCGGCGTAGACGTAGCCCAGGCCGTCCCGGTCTTCGAGGTCCTTGCACCGCGGCATGTCGGCGGTGATGAGCTGTTCCCGCAGTCCGTCGGCCCACGCCGAGTCCCCGGGCGTGTAGTCGGTGAGGACCAGGCCCGGCACCTCGGCCGGGGCGCGGCGGCCCGTTCTGCGGCGCAGCCTGCGCGCCCGGGACGCCCTCACTGGTCCATCCCGTCGTCCCCCGCCGCCGGCGTTCCCAGCAGGGCGGTCAGCGCGCCCACCGGGTCATGGCTGATCAGCCGCAGCCGCTGCGCCTGCACCTGGCTGCGGAAGTCCTCCCGCTGCCGCCACCGGCGGACCGTGGACGGATCCACACCCAGCGCACGGCCCGTGATTGTGGAAGTTCCACCAAGAGCGAGGAGGACGGCGGCGCGCTCACGGGGCGGCACCCGCCGATCGAGGGGGAGTTTCCGGGGCGCGTCACCGTGCGCATTCACGTCTGCCATGGCATCGAGTTTACGTGTCTACCTGCATGTTTACTGACGGTCTGCACGAAAAATCGCGTGCACACATCAAAACTCATGCATGGGAACATTCACGTATCACTGAGACGCACACGAGCATGCATTGTCGTAACACGACAACAACACGATGGCGCCCGGCCCTCCCCGCCGGAAGACCGGGCGCCACCCAACCCACAACCGCTCAGCGGCCCGACGCCTCCCGCACCGCAGCCAGCACCGCATCCCGGCCCTGGGCCGCCGACACACCCCCGAACGGGCGATGCGTCTCCTTCACAAACGGATGCCGCGGATACGTGGCCTTCACCTCGCCGGCCAGCAGCGTCAGCAACACGCCGGTGACATCGGTGAGAGGCCACAACACCCCGTCAACCCGGACGGACCCATCGAGGTTCACCCCGGTCGCCTCCCCGTCGACACTCCGCAGCCCCCGCCTGCCCAACTCCACACCCACACCCCGCACCGCCTGATCGTGCGCGTCCAGCGCCGCCAGCGCCTTACCCAGCGCCGCAGCCGCCGCCGTGGCCGCCTTCACGGCCGCCTCCCTCGTCCTCACGACCTCCTTCATCTGCGGGGCCATCTCCTTCACCGCATCCCTGCCTGCGGCCGCACGCCGGTCCCGCTCCGCCTGCTGCGCCTGCCAGCCCTCCCGCAACACCTTGACCTTCGTCGTCGCGAAGTCCGCCGCACGGACAGCGTCCTGATGGGTGTCGTACGCGCTCCGGCTGGCACGGTTGGATGCATAGGCCCGCTCAGCCTCCTTCAGCGCACCGGCCGCCGCCTCGGCCTCCGACTCGGCCTGCCGCATCTGCTCTTCACTGATCAGTACTGCCATGCCCGTTACTCCTTGATCGACTCTGCTGGTAACCGGGAGGGCACACGTCCACCCGGAAGTCCTACACACGGCCCCCCATCCGCCCGGCGGGCCCCGCTCCCCATCCGACCGCCGCTGCCGCCTCAACGACTCCCGCTCACCCCGCGTCAGACCACCCCAGACGCCATGCAGGCCCGGCCTGGCCAGGGCAAACGCCCGGCACTGCGCCAGATAACGGCACCCCGCACACAACTCCCGCGCCGCCAGAGGCCGCACACCCTCAACGAAGTACGCCTCCGGATCCGCACGACACAACGCCTCCGAGCCCACAACCAACGTGAACCCCCCTTCACCCGCACGCGCACGATCCGGACAACCCCGGCCACGCACCCCACTCACAGCCCGCTCCCACCCGCCACAGCCTCACGCAGCAGACCCAGCCGGCGGGACACCAACTCATCCGCCACCGCCCGCTGCTCAGCACTCAGATGCAGCTCATCGAGGACACCGTCCAACAGATCCGCCATGAGGCCCCCGATCCGCTCAGCCAGCACCGAATCCCGCTCCAGCCGAACCGCAGCCAGCCCGAACGCGCCCGTCACCGCAGATCACCCAACGCGAGCCCGAGCACCTCGTACACCACCCGCGACCCGCCCCCGACGATGGTCAGCCGCCACGCGTCCGCGTCCTGACGCTCGAACGCCCGCTGGCCGCCCGCACTCCACACCAAGGCCCCCAACTCGGCCGTATCCCGCTCCTCGGGCCGACCGCGCTCCAGCCAGTCCGCCGCTGTTTCGAAGCTGTCCATCAGCTCACGCTCCTCAGATGCCGGGCCGCCGCCTTACGTGCCGCCTCCGCCTCAACACCAGAAACACCCGCCGCCTCCAACGCGGCGTTGATCGCGGACACCACCGCATCCGCCTGCCGCTCCGTCACCGCGACAAGCCGCTCGTCGATGTTCAGGCGGGCAATCGCCGCCAGAACGTTCACAGCCCTGTCCATGGCCCGCTCGTACAGCACGACTTCGCTGCGCAACTGCTCAGTACCGTTCCCGCCCGGATAGCGGATGCTGTCCAACTGGTTCACCAACCCGGCAGTCGCCCGCTGCCACGCCAACACCTCGCCGGCCAGCTTCAAAAGCGCCTCCAGCGGATCCGCGACCGGCCCCACACTCAGCTCAGCCAGCACCCGCCGCGCCTCCGCCTCCGCCTTCTGACGGCCCGCAGAAACCGCCTGATTCGGCGTACACCCCCCGTGCAACTTGCAGCGCCCGACCCCCGCGTGATCCGTCCCCCACCCGGCCGGCTGCGTGCACGTGCCCTCGCCCTGCTTCTTCTTCCCGCCACAGCGGGGCACGCCATGACGATCGGCATCCGGCGACAAGGCCATGACGATCTCCTTCCTTCCCTCGGTCAGCTACTGCGCCCACACGGCCGACAGCCGCTCCCACAGCAGGTCCTGGCGGCCCCACACCGGGTCGAAGATGTCGACCTGCCACGCGGCCTTCAGGGCCTCCACAGCGTCCGGGCAGTCGTCGCCGTACATGTCGTCGATGCTGCCGTCGTCCATGCCGCCACCGACCCATGTGAAGGCCTCCCCGTCGTCGGTCGTCACGGGGATCTGGGTCGGGTTGCTGGAGCCGGGCGGGGTGACGATGGCGACCAGGTCTGTGAGGAGCACTGCGGCGCCGATGCGGTCTGCGACGTCCTCGGTGCAGAAGCCGCTGACTGCGGCCCGCTGTGCGTCGCCGCCGGGGTAGGTGAGTCCGGGTTGGGAGAAGTCGGTGACGTAGCCGTTGCGGTTGGCCTCGGCGAGATGCGGCACGAGGGATGTCGTCTCCTCGTCGGGGCCATCCGCGTAGTAGCCGGGCAGGTGGGTGATGCGGCCCTCGAGCCACTGGGCGGTGAGCTCGCCGAGGTCCTCGAGGGTGTGGGCGGTACGCCAGAGTTCGGTGCCGGCTGGGGTGCGGGAGTCGGGCATGGGGTTCCTTCCGTTCGGGTGGAACGAGGATGCACCGGCCGGTGTAGCGGCTGCGGCCTGGCGGCGCAGCTTCGCCGCGTGACGCTGGCCGAGGCCTGCGGCCCGGGCCGCGGCGAGTTCTGCCCGCTGCTGGCGCCTGCGCTCGCCCTCGGCCCGTACCTTCGCGATGCGGGCGGCGATGGCCTGCTCCACGGCCGAGGTCGACGGCTCGGTCATGACGACCCCCCTTCGGTGCGGTAGGTCATGACGCTCCCTTCGTGGATGCTGGAGGGGTGGCCGGCCCGATACCCGCGGGCCGGCCGTTTCGCGTGCGGGTCAGAACAGGCCGTGCTGCTCGCCGGAGCCGCCACCGCCGGAAGACAGTGCAGGCGCCGGAGCATCTGGCCGATCGGCGACGGGGAGGTCCGCGTCGCACCAGTACGAGCGGTAGATCGTGGAACCGCGTACGACCTCCACCTTCCACACCACCGTCTCGGTGCAGAACGGCACCTTGGCGCGCGCCCGGTCCATCACGCTGTTGCACGTGGCCTGTCGGGCAAGCCCCTCGTTCGCCGGCCAACCGGTGTCGCGGCGCCCAGCCTTGACCTTCTCCTTGCGGCGCGCCCGCCCCGGCTCCGGGCGTTCCCACCGCCAGGTCGTGATCGGGCTGGTGCAGTCGGGGCAGCAGGCGAGACGGTGGTCAGGGTCGGCGTACGACGTCGACTCACCGCAGGCGATGCAGGGCCCACGCTGCAGGCCGGTCATCTGCTGCGCGCACGAGGCGGTGGTGAGGCGCAGCCTGCGGCCGTGCTGCCTGATGTCCTGCGGGGTGATACCGCGCTCCTCGGCGAGGGCGTGCAGGGTGGTCGTGGGGATGCCGTTCGGGTCGGTGATGGTCTCGGTCAGGAACGCCTCGACGGCGTCTCGGGTGACGGTCACGGGCTTCTCCTCCGGGATGATGTCGGGGTGGGCCGCCCTGACAGCAACAGGGCGGCCCGTGCTCGTCTCGGTCACGCCGCGGCCGGGAACTCGCGCACCCGCAGATCCGCCGGCCAGTCCTCCGGTGTCCCGCCCTTCTTGTCCTCGACCTCGTTCGCGCGCGCCCACACCGCGCCGAGCTGCTTCACGAACACGGCCGCATCCGCGTCACGGCATCGGTCCATCACGTCCCGGACCCAGTCCGGTTCGAGCGGGCGGGCATCCTCCTTCCGCTTGCTGGACTCGCCGCCGAGGATCACCCAGTTGATGTCGGTCACGTCGAGGGTGGAGAGCGGGCCGAGGAGCGGTTCGGCGGAGATGAACCGGACGGCGGCCGGGGCCTGGCGCAGCGCGTCGGCACGGCGGGTGTAGTCGTCGCTCTCGATGCTCGTCCCGAGCCACACGTTCGGCAGCGGCTCGGTCAGCCCGAGGTCGGCGTGCACCTTGGCGAGGACCCGGGCGACCCTCTCCGGGCGCTTGGTGAGCACCTGGTAGGTGTGCCGGGGCGTGCCCTGCATGGTGCGCCAGATCTTGGCCACGAACTTGACGGGCACCCGGGCGGCGAACACGTCGGACATCGAGTTGACGAAGATCTTGCGCGGCTTGCGCCAGTGCTTCGGCTGGTCGAGACGGGCGTCGAGGAGGTTGATGTTGCCGGTCCAGTCGAGGCGGCCGTCATCGGTCTTGGTGACGGTCCCGGCAAACGCTTCGGCCACCTTGGGGTTGTTGTGGTGCATGCGCATCCACGCTTCGGGGATGGCGTAGCAGTTGTCACAGCCGGGGCTGACCTTGGTGCAGCCGAGGGTGATGTTCCAGGTCTCGTCGGTCCATTGGATGTCGGTCACGGTGGTTCTCCTTCGTTGGCCGGCCGCCGGGCGACGGCCGGAGTCTGGGGTCAGTCGGTGGTCTCGCCGTCCGGCTGCTCGTCGTTGGCCGGGACGTCGTCCTCGTCGAGGCCGTCGGCGCCGTACGGGCCGAAGGGTCCGGACTGGCCCGGGCCGGTAGCGCCGAGCACGGGCGCGCCCTTCGTACGGTGCGGGGTGCGGATCATGCGGACTCCGTTCGTGCGTCGCTGCGCTGCTGCTCGTGGCGGGTCCGGCGGCATTCGGCCCGGCTGATCCAGGGCGTCATATCGACCATGAGGCGGCTCAGTTGGCGGGTTGCTGCGTCTGGAAGTGGTTGGTGACCGCGCGCAGGTTCCGCGGGATCCGCACTGCGGGCCCACCGTCGGGCCTGGCCATGTCCACGAACCGGGAGTAGTGCAGCTGACTCGCTACGGTCACCGTGGTCAGCTGCCCATTCCGGTGCTTCGCGACAATCAGGTCAGCCTCACCGGCCCGTACCGACTCGCGGTCGTACGCGTCTTCCCGATGGACCAGGATCACGAGGTCGGCGTCCTGCTCCAGCGACCCGGACTCACGCAGGTCGGCCAGCATCGGCTTCTTGTCGGCGCGCTGCTCCGGGCCACGGTTCAGCTGCGCCAGCACCACGACCGGAACCTGTAGCTCCTTGGCGAGGAGCTTGATCCCGCGGCTCAGCTCCGACACTTCCTGCTGCCGGTTCTCGTGCCGCCTCGAGGTGCCTGAGCCCAGCAGTTGCAGGTAGTCGATGACCACCAGCTCGAGGCCCGTGCGCTGCTGCAGGCGCCGGCACTTGGCCTTGATGGCTGCGAGGGTCTGGCCGTGAGTGTCGTCGATGAACAGCGGCGCAGCGGAGACGTCGGGCAGGTGGCGGGCGATCTGAGTCCAGTCGTCATCGGAGAGGTCACCGGACCGCAGATGGTGGAGCGCGACCTTCGCCTCGGCGGACAGCGCCCGGTCCAGCAGCTCGTTCCGGCTCATCTCCAGCGAGAAGAACGCCGAGGGACGGCTGTGACGGATCGAGCAGGCCCGAACGAAGTCGAGGGCGAGCGTGGACTTACCCATCGCCGGGCGGGCGGCAACGATGACCATTTGGCCCGGATGCAGGCCGTTGGTGAGAGCGTCGAGGTCGGTGAAGCCGGTCGGAACGCCCGTGATCTCGCCGCCATTACGGCGCGCCTCGAGGGCGTCGAGGTACTCCTCCATACGGTCGCCGATGAACGCGCCCTGGGCTTCCTCGCGGGCGAGGAGCGCCCTTTCCACGGCCGCCCCGACGCGCTCCTTGACGTCGCCGATGTCGCCCTGCGCCTGGTAGCCGAGCTCTGTGATCTGCACGCCGGCCGAACCGATCCGGCGGAACTCCGCGAGGGTGGCGATGATCTCGGCGTAGTACTCGGCGTTCGCGGCCGTCGGCACCTGCTGTACGAGGTGGTGAAGGTAGGAAGCGCCGCCGATGCGCTCGAGGTCGCCAGTCCGGCCGAGTTCCGCGGCGAGCGTGATGGGGTCGACGGGCTCACCGCGCCCGTACATGTCGAGGACCGTGTTGTAGATCGTCTGGTGGGGAGGGAAGTAGAAGTCCGCGGCGGAACGGAGGATGTCGGCGGCGTCGCCGATGGCGTCGTTGGACAGCATCAGGGAGCCGAGTACGGACTGTTCAGCGGTCCGGTCGTTCGGGGGTACCCGCTCGAACTCGGTCTGGGGTTCGGTCATGAGGCGTTGCTCCGTCGTACGTCGGGGTGGCAGTCAGGGCACAGGGCGCCGTCGAGCATCCGAAGGTTGGGGTTGAACTCGGCGCCGGGGTGGTTGTCGCCGCAAGCGCCGCACCAAGGCGGCAGGGAGGCTGAGGGCGCAGTGCGCTGCGCACGCCAGTTGGCGGCGTGCTCGACGAGGTCGTCCTTGGTGACGGTCTTCCACCAGCCGATGCCGCGGATCTGGTGCTTGTCTTGCAGCCAGCTGATGAAGGTCTCTCTCTCGTCATCGGCCACGACGCCGGCGTCACGGACGACGCGCTCAGCGAGAGAGAGGGACTCACGGGACTGAGAGGGACTCTTGGGGTCACGTGGTGACCCGTTTCTGTTCACCACGTGACCCGTTTTCGGGTCACTAGATGACCCGTTTTCGGAAAAGGGGTCATGACGTGACCCGTTCTCGGAGCCAGAAGGGGTCACGACGTGACCCGTTTCTGCATGAGGGATGCACAGCCGATACTTCGTTCGGCGTCCGGCGCCTCCCCCGGTCTCCCGGCCGATCCAGCCGTTCGACTCCAAGACGTTGAGGTGCTTCACGATCGCGCCGCGGGACAACCCCGTTGATTCCTCCAACACGCCCTTCGCTGGCTGGAAGCGGTCCGGGATGATGCCGGTCTCGATATTTGCCCAGGTGGCGATGGTCAGCGCCAGGTGGCGCGATGGCGGCGGCAGGTCGCTGCGCCGGATCGCACGCTCGTATTCGAGCCGACCCGGCGTCGACCGTGCGCCGTTGCCATCGTGCTGAGTCACTCGCTGAAGTCCTTACTGGTGCAGTCGCGGTCGAAGCGGTGCGCGAACTCCCACGGCATCCAGCCGTTGGCAGCAAGACGTCGGAGTTCGGCACGGGCCTCGGCGAGGGTCAGGCCGTAGCGCTCGGCAATCCGCGGGGCCCAGCGGCCGTACGAGGGCGCGGGCCGCGGCCGACCGGCGTCGTGCACCAGACGGAGACAGCCCGCGCGGCGGGTCACTCCCTCGCTCCCGCCTGCTTGACGAGGTACGGGAGCCTGCCGCGCGGAGTGAGATCAACCGGCGGGACGGTAGGCGCTTTGCCCCTGCGGTCTGGCATTCTGGTCAAGACGACTCCTTCAGGTCAGACACGAGCCCCGGTTCCAGCCGCCAAGCAGGCCGGGGTTCTGTCGTGAACGGGGTTGTGCACCCGGACGGCGGCGCTGGAGTCGTCGTCGTCCGGGGCGTTCATGGGTGGCGCGGGTCGTCGAGGAGCCGGTGCGCCTCCGCCCAGGACCTCGTGAGATCCCCGCAGGCCGCCGTGGTCAGCTCGTCGAAGTAGGCGCGCCGACGGCGAGAGGTCTTCGTGAAGGACACGGCCATCTCCTCGGACTCGGCCACGAACTCGCCGAGCTCCTTCAGCGAGGTGCGCTCCGGCACGTAGGCATCGAGCGGGAACAACCCCACCTGCTCCCCCAGGAGCGTCGCGTACTGGCGTTCACGCTCCCGGCGGATCTCGTCCGCTGTCCGCGGGTCCGCGGGGTCCTCGCCGAGTTCCGGTTCGTAGGGCGGAAACCCGGCCTGAACGAGCTCTCGCCAGGTCCCGAAATCCGTCACGGCGTGACGGATTTGAGAGGCGTACGGATAGGCGCGGGCGCACCGTAGACGCCGCTGAATCTCGCCCTCGGACAGCAGCGGTTTGCCGCCGGGCGTCTCGCCCGCGCTGGCGATCAAGTTCTCTGCCGCGCCGTGCCGCAGTGACTTGCCCGACCCGGTCATGAGGTGCGGGTCGCGCAGGATGGCGTGCCCCCAGCGCCAGCGGTCTTCGATGCTGGCGGACTCGGAGCGGGCGATCTTCTGGTTGAGCCTTCGGACGGGTCCGGATACTTTCATCGGGACGGAGTTCCTTTGTTGTGGGGGCCCTGGCGCCGTGTGGAGCGCCGGGGTCTTCGTCGTGTAGAGATGCGGGCAGCGGGGCCGTCTCAGACGCCTCGGAGGGGGTGCGCCACGGCCGAACCCTCAACCCTGCAACCGCATTGGGTATGCGATGTGACCGCACCTGAGCTGGGGTTATGTGGCCCTGATTCACAGTGCGGATCGCTCCGGGAGCCTGAGGGAGCGGGAGGGGCATCGGGCGCGTAGAGCAAGGTGACCAAGTCCCGCGTTGGGATCTTGATCTTCCGGCCGAGCGTGAGCACTCGGGTCGCCGTCCACTCACCGCGCCGAATCTGCGCGTAGATCGTGTCTTTGTTGACGAGGAGGATCGACGCCACCGTCGGAACGTCCATGACCGGACCGCGCGCCTCGATCGCCTCGCGGGTCCAGGCCGTCATGACGCGTCCCGAAGCGTGCGGATCGCGGACACATAACGGTCGAGCATCGCGCCCTGCGGGGTACGGGTGCCGGCCTCCCAGTGACTGACGGCCTGGCGGGTGACCCCGATTGCCTCGGCGAGTTCCCCCTGCGAGAGGCCCGCCGCCTTACGAATCGCTCGTCGCTCTGCGGGGGACGGGAGGTCCTGGCGCAGGCGCAGACGAGCACGAACGCGAAGCGCTGTGGCTGTCATGTGGCCAGCTTGGCAGACCTGGCCACATATGGTCAACCACGTCAGCTGACATGGTGCACCACGTCTGCCGGGCTGGTGTGTTGACCTACTGTTGCGCTTGCTGCGATGCTCACCAGGTGACGAAACCCGAGACTCCCACGCCCTCCGACAATCCGGACGAGGTCCACATCAGCGCCTTTGCTGACCCCGATGCGGCCGCCCAGCAGGCCGAGGGTGCGGTCGTGGCCACGTTCGAGTGTCGTCCCACATCAGGCGAGTGGCTGGCCAAGGGTGAGATTGCGCGCGGCTCACAGGGATTGGTCATCTCCCGCGTCGAGCTGCAGGCCCACAACCCTGCCGGCAGCGGGATCACTGGCAGCCTGCTGCGTCGCATCCAAGTTGGCGACGTCCTGCACGTTGCGCGAGCTGTCACCGCCCGGGCCGCGCAGTCAACGAGGGCGCCGGCGCCGGAGTACCCGCTTTGGCAGCCGAGGAGCAGCGGCCGCGGCGCGCTCAGTGATGAACTCCTTCGGGGCGTCGCCGTCGCCTACCTCGCCGAGACCGCGCCAGGCCGTCCGGCGGGGGCAGTGAAGCGGATGGCTCAGGAGTTCGACCGGCCGGAAGAGACGGTGCGGTCCTGGGTTGCGCGTGCCCGCAAGGCGGGATGGCTCGGCCCGAGCGTCAAGGGCCGTGCCGGCGCCGAGCCCGGCCCGCTCCTTCGCGATCTGACACCGGAGGAGTTCGGCCGCATCTTCCCGGAGGGCTACGACAAGCCGCCGGAGAGCCTTGCCGAACTCGCTGCCGGTTTCCCCGCGATGTCGCAGGAACGCCAGCGAGCCGCCTCCGTCGCGTGGTTCACCCCTGAGCGCCAAGGCGAACACAACCGCCAGACGCTGGAGTGGGAGCGGCGTGAGCAGGAGCGACAGGCGGAGACCCAGGACGAGGTCAGGGACGACGATGAGGAGAAGGAGTGAGGCCGTACAAGGCGTGTTCGTGCCGGGACCCGGAGACCAAACGGCTGCTCGGCAAGAAGTGCCCCGACCTCAGCAAGAAGGGGCATGGCGGCTGGTACGCCCGCTACGAGGCGCCGAAGTCCGCGGACGGGAAGCGCCGGCAGCCACGTATCGGCCCCTTCGACACTGAGAAGGCGTGCAAGGAGGCGCTTGCGAAGGCGCTCGGCACGGCCGTGAACCCGAAGGCGCACGACGAGCGGAAGACCACGCTCGGCCAGTACCTCGAGCGCCGGTACACGTGGCGGACGTCGGAGGCCGAGACCGGCGAGGGGTTGAAGAAGTCGACGCTGGACGCTGAGCGCGAGGCCATCGACCTCTACCTGAGCCCGGGCCTTGGCCACATCAAGGTCGTCGAGCTGGACGATGAGCACATCCGTGAGCTGTACGCGGCGATGCGGAAGATCAACCGGCCCGACGAGCAGGCGGAGCGTACGGAGATCCTGCGCCGCCTGCAGGAAGTGCGCGCAACCCGCCACGGCAGGCGGCTCCACAGCCGTCCCATCTCCGAGTCGCGTATCCGCCGCGTGCACGCCGTCCTGCACGGCGCCCTCGCGGACGCACAGAAGCTGTCGAAGATCCGGACGGACAACCCGGCTGACGGGGTGTGGCGGTCGAAGGGCGGGAAGCGGAAGCAGGGCCGCGCGAAGCCCCTGCTGTGGACCGCGGAGCGCGTCGCCGCGTGGGAGAAGACCGGCGCCGTTCCGGGCAAGGTGATGGTGTGGACGACCGATCAGTGCGGGAACTTCCTAGACTTCGCGGAGGCGTCCGGCGAGCGGCTCTACCCGGCGTTCCATCTGGACGCCTACTACGGGCCCCGGCGTGGTGAGCTGGTCGGCGCCGAGGAGAAAGACCTCAGCCTCGAACGGAAGCGGCTGCATGTCCTGCAGGCGCAGGCCGATGACGAGCTGGACGACACCAAGACCGATGCCGGGTACCGGCAGATCCCTCTCGACGACGAGACTGTGCGCGTCCTGAAGGCATGGCACAAGCGGAAGCTGGAGGAGCGTCTCCAGTGGGGCGAGGCGTACAGGGACGCGGGACGGGTCTTCTCGTACGAGGACGGGACCGCGCTGAAGGCGGAGTACCTGTCATCCCGCTTCCGGATCCTGCTGGAACGGCACGCCAACATCCGTGCCAAGGGCAAGGAGGGTTGGCCGGCCGAGCGGATTGCACGGAGGTTCCGCACGACCGAGGCCGCCGTCGAGGTGGCCTTGCGCCTGGTCCTCCCGCCCATCCGCTTCCACGACCTCCGGCACGGCGCGGCCACGATGCTGATCGCTGCTGGCGTCGACGACAAGTTCGTCTCGGAGGTGCTCGGTCACGCGTCGGTGGCCTTCACCAAGGACGTGTACGCGGTGGTCGCCGAGGAGCTGGCGGAGGATGCCACGCGCCGGATCGCGGCCTTCATTCCGCGCCAGAATCGCCTTTCGGCGGTTGGTGCCAGCAACGTGCCATCTGGGGGCTGAAAATGGCTCTGAATGCGACTCAGGGAGCCCAGCCTTGTAGGGCCGAACTCCCTGGTCAGCGGGCGGAGGCGGAGGGATTTGAACCCTCGATGGGCTTTAAGGCCCAAACCGCATTAGCAGTGCGGCGCCATAGACCGGACTAGGCGACGCCTCCAGCACAGCCGCCCGCGCGAGCGCGAGTGGTGCGTGCAGATGATGACACAGTCGAGCGCGCTGTCACCAATCGGCTCCTACGGTACTAGGCAGGCGGGCCGCAGAGCAAAGCCCTTCCCGGTCGCGCCGGGCCCCCGCCGCCGGTGGGAACGGGCGCGCAACGTCCTGGTGGGTGGGACGTTAGTCAGGTCATGTCGCTCGCCCGGTACCTGGTCGTCGCCGCCACCGCCGCCGTCTCCGCCACCGTCGGGCCGGTCTCCGCCCACGCCCACGCCGACGCCGTGCCTCCCGCCCACGCCACCGCCCGCAACCACACGCACACGCACACCGTGCCTTCCCCTCTCCTCGCCGCCGGCGCCATGCGTCCCGTCCCCGCTCCGCCGCCCGTGCGGAGCGGGGACGGGGGCGGCGGCGGTGATCACCTCACGGTCACGGTCCGGCACGCCGGCCGCGGTGCCGATGGGACGTACGAGCTCCTGTGCCACCCCGGGGGCGGCAGCCATCCGGACGCCGACGGTGCGTGTGCGGCGCTCGATCGGCGCACGACGTGGGGGAAGGACACCTTCGCTCCCGTGCCCGACGGAAGTGTCTGCACCATGCAGTACGGCGGGCCCGCCACCGCGCGTGTCACCGGGAGCTGGGCCGGGCGGCCCGTCGACGCCTCGTACGACCGCAGCGACGGCTGTGAGATCGGGCGTTGGGACCGGCTCGTACCGCTCCTGCCCGACCTGCGGCCACACGAGCGGGCGTAGCGGGCATGGCGGACGTAGCGCCTGTCGCGGGTATAGCGGCCATGGCGCCCGCCCACGGCAGTCATGACCCGTCCAAGCGGTCGCGGCGGACGCGGCGGACGCGGCCTGGAGTCAAGGGCGGGCAAGGCCCGCAGGCCAAGGGATGCGGTCACACGTTCTACTTCACTTCCTCGTGCGACCTCCCTCTCATCCGCCGCCGTGAGCACAATCGGTGCCCGTAGACTCCCTCGCGTGACACGTCGCGGGCCGGTTGGCAAGATGGCCCGAGCGGTCGGCAAGGTGCGGTAACAGGGAGGAAGCGTCTCGTGAGCAGCAGGCCATCCCGAGGCGCTGCTCGCCTCGCAGCCATACTGGACGCGCTGCCCGACGCGTTGGTGCTGGTCAATGCCAACGGGACCGTCGTCAACGCGAACACCATCGCCCTCGAGGCCTTCGAAGCGCCCGGGACCGCACTCGTCGGCCGGGGACTGCTCGACCTGCTGCCGCAGTTCGACTCCAAGCTCATCCCCGGTTCCATGCGGCGGCCGGACCACATGGACCCCGCGGGGCGGACCAAGCCGACCCGGATGATCGCGCGGCGGACCGACGGGGCGGAGTTCCCCGTCGAGGTCACCAGCGCCAATCTCGAGAACGGCCAGCAGGCCTACGACGGTTACGGCTACAGCGGTGACGAGCTGCTGATGCTCGTCGTACGGGACCTGACCGGGACCGTCGACACCGAGGCGGAGCTGGCGCGTTCGCAGCGGCAGACGGAGATGATCCTGCGGGCCGCGTCCGAGGGTGTCGTGGGCACGGACACCGACGGGCGGATCGTGCTCGTCAACCCGGCCGCCGCGCAGATCCTCGGGTACCGGGCGAGCGACCTGGGCGGCAAGGAGCTGCACGACCTGGTGCTGCACTCGCGCGCCGACGGCTCCCCCTTCCCGTACGCCGAGTCGCCGCTCGCCGACACCCTGCGCTCCGGGCGCAAGCACCGGGTGCGCGGGCAGGTGCTGTACGCCAAGGGCGGCGAGAAGGTCTCCGTCGACCTGACCACCGCACCCGTGCGCGACGGCGACCAGCTCGTCGGCGCCGTGATGACCTTCAACGACCGGCGGCCCTACGACGCGCTCGCCGACGAGAAGGCCGAGCTGGAGAAGCGGCACGCCGAGGAGCTGGAGCGGATCGAGGAGGAGCACGCCTCCGAGCTCACCGCACTGCGCCAGAAGCACGTGGGCGAGATCGAGGAGCTGCAGGAGCAGCACGGCGAGGAACTCGCCGCGGGCGAGGAGCGCTACGCCGCCCTCGGCGAGCGGGAGAAGGACCGCTACGAGGCGCTCGCCGCGCGCCACGACCAGCTGCTGACGCTGCTGGGACGGTCGCTGCGCGGCCCGCTGGACGAGCTGCGGCGCGAGCTGGCCGCGCTCGCCGCCGACGACGCCGGGCAGCTGTGGCCCGAGGCCAACCAGGTGCTGCACCATCTGTCGGCCGGCTACTCGCGGATCACCACCCTCATCGACAACGTCCTCGGCTACCAGCTGATCGACGCCGGGAGCGAGCAGATCACCCGCGTGAAGGTGATGCTCGACGCCGTCGTCGCGGCCGGTGTCGACGGGGCCGTCGAGCTGATCGGCCCGGGCCGGGTGCAGTTCGCCGTGCACGCGCCGCCCATCGAGGCCGAGGTCGACCCGCCGCGCCTCGCGAGCGCGCTGGCCCATCTGATCGCGGACGTCGCGGGCGTCGACGCGACCGGCAACGCACCCGTGTCGGCCGGCGGTTACATGGACAACACCGTGGTGGTGGCGGCCGCGCAGCGCGGTGAGGTGGTGCGGATCGAGGTGCGCGGGCCGTACGCCGGGGGAGACCCGGTGCACGAGCCGATCGTGCGCGGGATCGTGCGCGCCCACGGCGGTGTGCTGCAGACCCACGAGGTGCCGGGCATGAGCGGCAACGCCTATGTGCTGGAGGTGCCCATCGGCGGCGGGGCGGGTGCCGTGACCGCCGAGGTCCCGGCGCAGGCCTCGGACGCGGGTGACGGCGCTTCCGACCCGGCCTCCGGCGGACGGCGGCGCGCGCGGCGCCCCTCCGTCGACGCCTTCCTCGGCGGCGAGAACCCGGCGGAGTCCGGGGAGACGGCCGAGGCCGGGGACACGGGGGCGGCCGCGCCGACCGGGCGGCGGCGCAGGCGTGCCGTCGAGGAGTCGGAGGCGGCCGCGGCCTCGTCCGCGGGCGAGCTGGAGGTGGCCGGTGGCACCGGGCGGCGGCGCGGGCGGCCGGCCGAGGGTGCCGCCGAGGGCGCCGTCGTCATGGCGGGTGAGAACTCCGCGGGGACCGCGGCGGCCGGTACGGGTCTGGGCGGCACGGTGCCGCCGCAGGGCGTGCCCGCGCCGGGCGGCCGGCGGGCGCGGCACGGCGGCGGTGCGCAGAACGCCCTGCCCGCGGCGCTGCCCGCGCCCGCCGCCCCCGGCCCGCCCGGCGAGCAGCCGGCGCTCGCCGAGAAGGCCGAGCCGACCGGGCGCCGGCGCCGTGCTCTGGCCGCCGCGCAGGACCGCGCCGCCGCGCAGGAGGCGGCGCCCCGGTCCGTGTTCGCGCTGCCGCCGGCCGAGGCGGACCGCCCTTCCGGGGGTGTGGCGGCGCAGGCTCCGGTTCCGGCGCAGGCCCAGCCGCAGATTCCGGGGCAGGCGGCTCCCGTCGCGGCGCAGGTGCCGGGTCAGGGTGGCCACGACTCCTCCGCCGACGCCCTGGCCGACGACGGCCGGCACGACGCCGTACCGCACGACGAGTCCGGCGACCACACTCCGCCGCAGCCGCATCCGACGAGCGCGCCGACGGGGCGCCGACGCCGTGCGGTGGCGCAGCCCGCGGCGGCGCAAGGGGCCGGCGGTCAGGTCCCCGGTCACGGCCAGGCCCCCGGTCACGGTCAGGTCCCCGGGCACGGTCAGGCCCCCGGGCACGGTCAGGCCCCCGGGCACGGTCAGGCCCCCGGGCACGGTCAGGTCCCCGGTCACGGTCAGGTCCCCGGGCAGGGGGTGCCGGTCCAGCAGGCGGCGCCCGTTGCCGCGCAGGCGCCCCCCGCCCAGCCGGCCCCGGCTCCGCAGGCTCCCGCCCAGGTGCCCGCCGGCCAGCCACTGCCCGCGCCGGGTGCTCCCGCCCACGGGACGGCCGCCGGACCGCTTCCCGTCGAGGCGGCCCCCGGTCAGCCCACGCCCGCGCCGCAGCAGCAGCCCGGGCAGGCGCCGGCCACCCCGCTCCCGCCGGAGGCTCCCGCGGCGCGGGCGCAGACGCCGGTCCAGGGGCAGCCGCAGCCCGCTCAGCCGCTGCCCGCCGAGGCAGCGGCCGCCCCCGCGGCACCGGGCGCTCCGGTCGACCCGAACTCCACGCAGGGACGGGCGATCAGCGTCCGCACGCTGGGGCAGGGCGTGCCCTTCACCCGGCAGGCCGCCCAGGTGCAGCAGCCGGCGTCCGCCACGCCCGCGCCGCACAACCCGGCCGGTGGCGGCCGGCGCCGCAAGCTCGGTACGCGGACCGGTCCCGCCGCCGCGGAGCAGGCGGCCCGGGCGCACCCGCCGGCCGAGCAGACGCCCGCGCCGGCGCAGGCCGCGCCGCAGCCCCAGCCGTCGCTCGCCGGCCAGTCGCGGCTCGCGCAGGGGCCCGAGGCCGCCGGGCGGTCGTACGCCATAGGGGCCCCGGCCGAGAACGCCGTGGAGGGGCCCGAGCCGCTGGACGGGCCCGGTGGGGCCGTGGAGATCGCGGATCCGCCGCGGCCGCAGCCGATGGACGACGAACTGCCGCCGGAGCCGCTGGACAACCCGCGCCGGCTGCTGGTGTGGCCCGCGCCGGACGTGACGACCCAGCAGGCGCTGAGCGACCGCGGCTACCGGCCCGTGATCGTGCACTCGCGCGAGGAGGTCGACGCGCAGATCGCGGCCTTCCCCGCCGCGCTGTTCGTGGACCCGCTGACCGGGCCGATCACCCGGACCGCGCTGCAGTCGCTGCGCCAGGCGGCGGTGGCCGCCGAGGTGCCGGTCATGGTGACCGCGGGGCTCGGGCAGGCGACGCGCGAGGCGGCGTACGGCGCCGATCCGGCGGTGCTGCTGAAGGCGCTCGCGCCGCGGGACAGCGAGCAGCACCCGCCGCGCGTGCTGCTGGTCGAGGAGCACGCGGAGATCGCGCTGGCGCTGACCGCGACGCTGGAGCGGCGCGGGATGCAGGTGGCGCGGGCCGCGAGCGACGCGGACGCGGTGGCGCTGGCGGGGCAGTTCAGGCCCAACCTGGTGGTGATGGACCTGATGCAGGTGCACCGGCGCCAGGCCGGGATCATCGACTGGCTGCGCGCGAACGGGCAGCTCAACCGCACCCCGCTCGTCGTCTACACCGCCGCCGTCGACCAGGCCGACCTGCCGCGGCTGGCCTCCGGCGAGACGGTGCTCTTCCTCGCGGAGCGCTCCACCAGTGCCGAGGTGCAGAGCCGGATCGTCGACCTGCTGTCGCGGATCGGCACCAACTGACGCGTGCCGCGGATCGGCACCGGCCGACGCGGTGTCCGCGCCGGCCGGTGCCGTCCCGTCGGAGCCTCAGAGCCTGGTGACGTCCAGGTCTCCCTCGGCGTAGCGCCGGCGCAGGACCTTCTTGTCGAACTTGCCGACGCTGGTCTTCGGCACCGACTCGATGATCGTCCAGCGTTCCGGGAGCTGCCACTTGGCGATCTTGCAGACGTCGCTCGCGAGGAAGGCGCGCAGGGACTCGAAGTCGGCGGTGGAGCCCTCCTTCAGCACGACGGTGGCCAGCGGGCGCTCGCCCCACTTCTCGTCCGGTACGGCGACCACGGCGGCCTCGGCGACGTCCGGGTGGGACATCAGCGCGTTCTCCAGGTCCACCGAGGAGATCCACTCGCCGCCGGACTTGATGACGTCCTTGGCGCGGTCGGTGAGGGTGAGGAAGCCTTCGGGGTCGATGGTCCCGACGTCGCCCGTCTTCAGCCAGCCGTCCTCGCTGAACTTGTCGGCGGGGCGCAGGGGCTCGGCGTCGGGGCCGTTGTAGTACGCGCCCGCGATCCAGTTGCCGCGCACCTCCAGCTCGCCCGCGGACTCGCCGTCCCAGGGCAGGCGCTCGCCACCGGGGCCGCTGAGGCGGGCCTCGACGCCGGCCGGGAAACGGCCCTGGGTCAGGCGGTAGGCGAACTCCGCCTCGGTGCCGACCGCGTGGGCCGGCGGGCGGGCGACCGTGCCGAGCGGGGAGGTCTCCGTCATGCCCCAGGCGTGGCAGACCCGCATGCCCAGGTTGTCGAAGGCCTCCATCAGGGAGGGCGGGCAGGCCGAGCCGCCGATGGTGACCTGGGTGAGGGAGGAGACGTCGCGCGGCTTGGCGGTCAGCTCGGCGAGCAGGCCCTGCCAGATGGTGGGTACGGCGGCCGCGTGGGTCGGGCGCTCGGACTCGATCATCTCGGCGAGCGGCGCGGGCTGCAGGAAGCGGTCCGGCATCAGCAGGTTGACGCCGGTCATGAAGGTGGCGTGCGGCAGGCCCCAGGCGTTGACGTGGAACTGCGGGACCACGACGAGGGAGGTGTCCTGGTCGGTCAGGCCCATCGACTGCGCCATGTTGACCTGCATGGAGTGCAGGTAGATCGAGCGGTGGCTGTAGACCACGCCCTTGGGGTCGCCGGTGGTGCCGGAGGTGTAGCACATGGCGGCGGCCTGGCGTTCGTCCAGCTCCGGCCAGTCGTAGCCGGTGGGCTTTCCGGCGATGAGGTCCTCGTACTCGTGCACCCGGGCGCGGGCGCCGTCGAGGAGGGAGCGGTCGCCGGGGCCGGTGACGACGATGTGCTCGATCGTCGGCAGCCGCGGCAGCAGCGGGGCGAGCAGCGGCAGCAGCGAGCCGTTGACGATGACGACCTTGTCGGCCGCGTGGTTGACGATGAACGTCAGCTGTTCGGGGGGCAGCCGGAGGTTGAGCGTGTGCAGCACCGCGCCCATGCAGGGGATGGCGAAGTAGGCCTCGACGTGCTCGGCGTTGTTCCAGGCGAGGGTCGCGACCCGGTCGGAGTCCTGGACCTGGAGGTCCTCGCGCAGGGCGTGCGCGAGCTGGGCCGCCCTGGCCCCGATCTCGGCGAAGGAGCGGCGGTGCGGCTCGCCCTCGCCGGTCCAGGTGGTCACCTGCGATGTCCCGTGGACCGTGGACCCGTGGGTCAGGATCCTCGAGATCAGCAGCGGTACGTCCTGCATCGTGCTCAGCACGGTGTCCTCCCGGGGCGACATTGCCTACGCGGCGGTAAGGGTTGCGCTGATTCTGCGCACATACCGCGTGGTATGTCACTAGGGTCCGGGTGATCGATCACAACGTGCCGGGTCCCAATAGCCACCAGGTCGGCCCCTCACGGCCCACCAGGTCGGCGCATTACCGCACAAGTCCCAGTTCAGGATCCTCCCGCAGCTTGCCCAGCGCACGTGACACCGCCGACTTCACCGTGCCCACGGACACACCGAGCACTTCCGCCGTCTGGACCTCGCTGAGGTCCTCGTAGTACCTGAGGACCACCATGGCCCGCTGCCGGGCGGGCAGCTTCATGATCGCCCGCCACATCGCGTCGCGCAGTGCCTGCTGCTCGGCCGGGTCGTCCGCACCGCGCACCGGCTCCGGCTCCGGGAGCTCCTCGCAGACGAACTCGTCGACCCTGCGCTTGCGCCACTGCGAGGTGCGGGTGTTCAGCAGGGCCCGGCGCACATAGCCGTCGAGCGCGCGGTGGTCCTCGATGCGCTCCCAGGCGACGTACGTCTTGGTGAGCGCGGTCTGCAGCAGGTCCTCCGCGTCGCTCGGGTTCGCGGTGAGCGAGCGGGCGGTGCGCAGCAGCACCGGCTGCCGGGCCCGCACGTACGACGCGAACGACGGGTACACGGGGGCCCCCGCGCCCGGGCCGAGCCGAGCGGCGGGGCGGGTCTGCGTCGCCGGCGTGGCGGCGTCCGGAGCGCTGGTGCAGACGGGTGTGGTCATGGCTCCACGCTAGGAGCGAGGACACCTCGGGCGGATCGGCCGCAGGTCCCGAAGCCGGGTCCGCCTCAGGTTGTAGGGGTGGAGGTGGCCCCACCTCCTGAAGGTGGACGAGCGGGCCGGGGATACTGCGGGATGACCCCTGGGGGCCGCCCGGGCGCTCAGCCGTCCGCGGCCAGGACCAGAGCCGACGTCGGCACCCCCGTCCCCGCCGTCACCAGCACCTGCCGTGCCCCGGGGACCTGGTTCACGGCCGTCCCGCGCAGCTGCCGCACACCCTCGGCGATCCCGTTCATCCCGTGGAGGTACGCCTCCCCCAGCTGGCCTCCGTGCGTGTTGATCGGCAGCGACCCCCCGGCCACGAAGTCCGCCGCCTCCCCCTTCCCGCAGAACCCGAACTCCTCCAGCTGCATCAGCACGAACGGCGTGAAGTGGTCGTAGAGGATCGCCACGTCCACCTCGGCCGGGGTGAGCCCGCAGGCGCGCCGGAGCCGGCGGGCCACCACCTCCGTCTCGGGCAGGCCGGTGAGGTCGTGGCGGTAGAAGCCGGTCATCTGCTCCTGGCCGCGGGCGGCTCCCTGGGCGGCCCCGGCGACGACGGCGGGCGGGCGGGGCAGGTCGCGGGCCCGCTCCAGCGACGTGACGACGAGGGCCTGGCCGCCGTCGGTCTCCTGGCAGCAGTCCAGCAGCCGCAGCGGCTCGACGATCCAGCGGGAGGCCGCGTGGTCGGCGAGGGTGATGGGGCGGCCGTGGAAGTACGCGGCCGGATTGGTCGCCGCGTACCCGCGGTCCAGGACGGCCACGTGGGCGAAGGCCTCCGGGGTGAGGCCGTAGGTGTGCAGGTACCGCTGGGCGGTCATCGCCACCCACGAGGCCGGGGTGAGCAGCCCGAACGGCAGGGCCCAGCCGAGCGCCGCCCCCTCCGCCGAGGGCTCGCGGTGCTGCACGCCCGAGCCGAAGCGGCGGCCCGAGCGCTCGTTGAAGGCGCGGTAGCAGACGACCACCTCCGCCACCCCGGTGGCGACGGCGAGCGCCGCCTGCTGGACCGTCGCGCAGGCCGCCCCGCCGCCGTAGTGGACGCGGGAGAAGAAGGAGAGCTCGCCGATGCCGCAGGCCTGGGCGACGGTGATCTCCGGGCTGGTGTCCATCGTGAACGTGACCATCCCGTCCACGTCGCCGGGGGTGAGGCCCGCGTCGTCGAGCGCCGCGCGCACCGCCCGCGCGGCCAGCCCGAGCTCGCTGCGTCCCGAGTCCTTGGAGAACTCCGTGGCCCCGATGCCGGCGATCGCGGCGCGCCCGCCGAGGCCGTCCTCCGTGCGCGGGTTCATCCGGCGCCTCCCGGCGGGACGGTGACGGTGACGGTGCCCGTGACATGGCTGCCGATGCCGTTCGTCCCGGTCACCCGGACCGTGGCGGTGTCCCCGTCGACCTGCTCGACGGTGCCGGTGAGCACCATGGTGTCCCCCGGGTGGTTGGGCGCACCGAGCCGTATCGCCACCTTGCGCAGGACGGCCGCCGGGCCGAAGTGGTCGGTGATGTAGCGGCCGACCAGGCCGTTCGTCGTCAGGATGTTCATGAAGATGTCCGGGGAGCCCTTCCGCCGGGCCAGTTCGGCGTCGTGGTGGACGTCCTGGTAGTCGCGGGAGGCGATGGCGCCGGCCACGATCAGGGTGCGGGTGATCTCGATCTCCAGCGGAGGCAGCTGCTCACCGGCCCTCATGCGGCTCCTCATGCGGCTGCTCATACGGCGGCCTCCTCGCGGGCGCGGAACACCGGCAGCACCAGCTCCTCGTCGCAGGACCGGAACTCCAGCCGCACCGGCATGCCGATGCGCACCTTGTCGTACGGCACCCCCACCACGTTGCTGATCATCCGCACTCCTTCGGCGAGTTCGATCAGGGCGACCGCGTAGGGGGGATCGAAGGCCGGGAAGGGCGGGTGGTGCATGACGACGTAGGAGTAGACCGTCCCCTCGCCGCTCGCCTCGACGGTGTCCCAGTCCGGGCCGCCGCAGCGGTCGCAGCCCGGCAGCCAGGGGAAGCGCAGGGCCGCGCAGGCGGTGCAGCGCTGGATGAGCAGCTGGTGCCGTCCGACCCCCTCCCAGAAGCCGGCGTTGTCGCGGTTGACGACCGGGCGGGGGCGGGGCGGGCGCTTCGGGCCGGGTCCGGCCGGGGCGTACTTGAGGACGCGGAAGCGGTGCGTGCCCACGAGGTCCGGGCCCACCCGGACGTCCGTGCGGGTCGTGATGAAGTACCCCGTGCCCAGCCTGGTCGTCTTGCGCGGCGACACCGACTCGATCACCGTGTCGAAGGTGACCTCGTCGCCGGGGCGCAGCGGGCGCAGGTACTCCTGCTCGCAGTCGGTGGCCACGATCGAGGTGCAGCCGGCCCGGTCGAGCAGGGCGAACATCTCGTCGTGGGCCGCGGCGCGCCCCTGGTGACCGGCGAGGCCGCCCATGGTCCACGCCTGCAGCATGGTGGGCGGGGCGATGGCGCCGGGGCCGGTGTAGGCGGGGTTGGCGTCTCCCATCGCCTCGCACCAGTGCCGGATCATCGGCAGGTTGACGGGGTCCCGGCCCTTGCCGGTGAGGGTGGCGGCCCGCCCCTCGTAGGACTTCAGCCGTGCGCCCAGCTCGTCGTCCACGACCGCACCTCCGACTCTCGGGGTTTCTGACTGTCCGTCAGATCGGGCGGACTGTCAAGGTCGTCGCGGCACGCGTGCGGACGCCTGCGCGGCGGCACCGAAGCACCGCCGCGCAGACGCCCTGCACCCCAACTGTGCGCACCCCGCGTCCCCCGCGTCAGGGGCGCCGGCTCACCACAGCTCGCTGAAGTTGATGGCGACGTTCCTGTTCCCCTGGTTGACGGCCGTGAACGCGGAGCCGGTGACCTGGGCGGTGTTGCTCTGGTTCGAGGCGCCGTTGCCGACCGCGTTCTGCTGGGTGGTGGACGAGTTGCCGTTGTTGTCGTGGCCGACACCGCTGCCGATGCTGCTCGCCACACCCGCGTTCGATCCGTTGTCCGCGATGGCGCCGTTGTCCGCCGCCGCGACGCCGGTGAACAGAACCGCTGCCAGCGGGAGGGCGGAGACGGCGGCGATGACGCGGGCGGTACGGATGCTTGCCATGTTGTTCCTCCAGAACACCAACGTGAAGTACGTGAAGTACGTGAAGTACGGCTGTCACCAGGGCAGTTGGCCGACCGCCTCGGTCCTTCCTCGTGCACGACGTCGCGTGATCAGAGTTGCCCACCGAATCCCCGGCGAACCACCCCGGAAGGCGCGATTCGCCCTCAAGTGCTACGACAAGTCGATAAACCCCTAACGCGACTTCAAGCAGCCGAGAGGGGGCAGTCCGGACAGCCCGGGCCCAAGCGCCGCAAGGGAAGAACCGCTCCGGCAGTTTTCCGGCCAACCTCCCCGCACCGGGCGCGTCGCGTCCGATTCCTGCTTCCCTTTTTCGAACGTACGTACGAACATAGAGGCATGGCCACCACCGACCGGCAGGCCACGACGCTGGCCCTCGCACACGCCCTGTCAGCCGCCGAGCGCGGGCTGGCCGTCATACCCCTGTCCCGGACGAAGCTGCCGGCCCTGCGCTCCCCCCACCACGACGACCCCGGCCCCCGGCCCTGCCACGGTGAGTGCGGCCGCCTCGGGCACGGCGTGTACGACGCCTCGACCGACCCGGCCCGGATCCGCGAGCTGTTCGCCGCGGCCCCCCGGGCGACCGGCTACGGCATCGCGTGCGGCCTTCCGCCGCACCATCTGATCGGCGTCGACCTCGACACGAAGACGGGCACGGACTCCTCGGCCGCTCTGCGCGAGCTGGCGCTGCGCCACCTGTTCACGATCCCCGACACGGTGGTCGTCATCACCCCCAGCGGCGGCCGCCACCTCTGGCTGAGCGGGCCGCCGGACGTGGTCGTCCCCAACTCCGCCGGCCGGCTGGCCCCCGGCATCGACATCCGGGGCGCCGGCGGCTACCTCGTCGGCCCCGGCTCGCGTACCGAGCACGGCGTCTACGTCGCGGCGCCCGGCACCGCCCACCTCGCACCCGCCGCCTGCCCACCCGCCCTGCTGCGGCTGCTGCTGCCACCCCCGCGCACGCCCCGGCCCGCGCACGCCGCGGTCGGCGACCACGGGCAGGGGCTGGTCCAGTTCGTCCTCGCCGCGCACGAGGGGCAGCGCAACACCCGCCTGTTCTGGGCGGCGTGCCGGGCCTACGAGGACGGCATCGGGCCCGCGCTGCTCGACCCGCTGGTCGAGGCGGCGCTCAACGCGGGCCTGACCGAACGCGAGGCGCGGGCGACGATCGCTTCGGCGGCCCGGATGACGGGGCACCGGCCGTGAGACCCACGGGGCAGCCGTGGGAGCACGAGAACCATGAGGAGCTCCATGCAAGACCGCTCTGGGGTGCGCACCATGTCGCTGACGCGCGTGGTGCTCGCCTCCGGCCGCACCACCGAACTCGCCGAGGTGCGGTTCACCTCGACGTACCAAGGACTGGACGGCTACCCCTGCAAACCGTTCAACGACCGGGTGATCGGAAGTCTCCTCAGCGGCGCCGAACGCTCCTTCCCCACCGTCCCCGTACACCTCGTCCCGCCCCCGCGCGAGTACCCCCACCTGTATCCCGGCGCCTACGGCCCGGTCGAGCTCCTGCCCCCCGTCGCCTGCGTCGGCTCCTTCCGCTCCACGGCCCTGCACCCCGCCCGTGACCCGGTCCTCGCCCGGTCGGCCCTGACGATCGTCTGGTTCCAGCGCACGACCCGCATCCCGCACGAGTGCGACGCGGAGGCCTCGCTGCGGGGGGTGGACTGGGAACGGCTGGCCCGGGACCACGAGGTGCGGGCGGGACCCTGAGCCGCGGGGGCCGGCCGAGCCGGGGAAGTTTTTGCCTGTGGCCGATATCCGGCGGGGCCGGCCCGGCGGGGCGGGGATCGACGGGGATCGACGGGTTTCGCGTGAGCAAAGTCAGGCCGAAACCGTCGGGTCGCGGGGGCCGTACGGGTTACGGCCGTGTTGACCATTCGCCCGGCCCGACGCACCCTCACACATAGATGGCAATTACATCTTGTTTGCTCTCAGGGTGCCGTTGCGCGCGGGAAACCGCATGTGAGGAAGGCCCCTGCGGCAGACCCGTATCAGGAGGCGCCCCATGTGCGGCATCACCGGCTGGATCTCCTACGACCGCGATCTGCGCACCGAGTCAGCCGCATTGGATGCGATGACCGAGACCATGGACTGCCGCGGCCCCGACGACCGCGGCACCTGGGTGCAGGGCCCGGCCGCCCTCGGGCACCGCAGGCTCGCGATCATCGACCTGCCCGGCGGCCGGCAGCCGATGACCGCCGGCACCCCGCACGGGAGCGTGGCGCTCGTGTACTCGGGAGAGACCTACAACTTCACCGAACTGCGCCGCGACCTCACCGCCCGCGGCCACCGCTTCACCACCGACTCCGACACCGAGGTCGTCCTGCACGGCTACCTCGAATGGGGCGAACAGGTCGCGGAACGGCTCAACGGCATGTACGCCCTCGCCGTGTGGGACGGCCGCCACGACAAGCTGGTGATGATCCGCGACCGCATGGGCATCAAGCCCTTCTACTACTACCCCACCCCCGACGGCGTCCTGTTCGGCTCCGAACCCAAGGCGATCCTGGCCAACCCGCTGGCCTCCGCCCGGGTCGGCCTGGACGGCCTGCGCGAGCTGTTCACGATGATCAAGACCCCGGGGCACGCCGTGTGGGAGGGGATGGCGGAGGTCGAACCCGGCACCGTCGTCACCGTCGACCGCTCGGGCGTGCACCGCCGCGCGTACTGGCGGCTGGAGACCCGGCCGCACACCGACGACCGCGACACCACCATCGCCACCGTCCGCTCCCTGCTCGACGACATCGTGCGCCGCCAGCTCGTCGCCGACGTGCCCCGCTGCACCCTGCTCTCCGGTGGCCTCGACTCCTCGGCCATGACGGCGCTCGCCGCACGCCAACTCGGCGAACACGGCGAGAAGGTGCGCAGCTTCGCCGTCGACTTCGTCGGCCAGAGCGACCACTTCGTCGCCGACGAGCTGCGCGGCACCCCCGACACCCCGTTCGTGCACGACGTGGCCCGCACCGCCCGGACCGAGCACCAGGACATCGTGCTCGACGCGCAGGCGCTCGCCGACCCCGAGGTGCGCGCGAAGGTGATCAGGGCCCGCGACCTGCCCGCCGGGTTCGGCGACATGGACGCCTCGCTGTACCTGCTCTTCCGGGCCATCCGCGACCAGTCGACCGTCGCCCTGTCCGGCGAGTCCGCCGACGAGGTCTTCGGCGGCTACCTCCAGTTCTTCGACGAGGAGGCCCGCCGCGGCGGCACCTTCCCCTGGCTGGTCAGTTTCGGCCGCCACTTCGGCGAGGACTCCGAGGTGCTGCGCCCCGACCTGCTCGCCTCGCTCGACCTGGACGGCTACGTCGCCGACGGCTACCGCACCGCGGTGGGCGCCGTCCGGCGCCTCGAGGGCGAGAGCGGCTTCGAGTACCGGATGCGGCAGATCTGCCACCTCCACCTCACCCGCTTCGTCCGCATCCTGCTCGACCGCAAGGACCGGGCGAGCATGGCCGTCGGCCTCGAGGTACGGGTCCCGTTCTGCGACCACCGGCTCGTCGAGTACGTCTACAACACCCCCTGGGCGCTGAAGTCCTTCGACGGCCGGGAGAAGAGCCTGCTGCGCGAGGCGACCGCCGACCTGCTCCCGAAGTCGGTGTACGACCGGGTCAAGAGCCCGTACCCCTCCACCCAGGACCCCAAGTACGCCGTCGCGCTCCAGGACCAGGCCAAGGACCTGCTGGCCCGGCCCGCCCACCCGGTCTTCGACCTCGTCGACCACGACCGCCTGCACCGCGTCGCCCACCACGACGCGCCCGTGAGCAACCAGGCCCAGCGACGCGGCCTGGAACGGGCCCTCGACCTGACCCAGTGGCTGGACATGTACCGCCCTCAGATCGACCTCGGCTGACTGCGGCGATTCCGGGGGCGGTGGTTGGGGTCGCGGTGCTTGGGTGCCGGTGCTTGGGTGCCGGTGCTTGGGTGCCGGTGCTTGGGTGCCGGTGCTTAGGGTCTCGGTGCTTAGGGTCTCGGTGCTTGGGGGGTGCCGGTGCTTGGGGTGGCGGCGTGCCGGGTGGTGTGCGCGGGGGCGGCTTGCGCGAGTGCCCGGGGGCGACGGCAGCGTGCGCGCGGGCGGGCCCCTGCCTGGGCCGGCGGCAGGCGGCAGCGTGCTGTGTGCTGTGTGCTGTGTGCACCCGGGACGGCGGCAGCGTGCCCGCGTGCCCAGGACAGACGGCGGCAACGTGCCCAGGCCGACAGCAGCATGCCCCCGCTATCCGAGACAGACAGTGGCATAGGGAGCGAAAAGCGCGGAACCCGTAACAGGAGCGAAGGGCGGTAGCGAAGGGCGGTGCGGAACCCGTAAGAGGAGCGGAGCGCGCAGCGCGGGTGACCGGCCCGCCTCGGTGACCTCGATCGCGAAGGGACGGTGACGTCGATCGCGGGAGGACTCGGCACCGTGGCGTCGATCGCGGAGGGACGCGGTGGACCTGGACACTGTCGCGGACGAGCTGTACGGACTGCGGCCGGAGGACTTCACCGCGGCCCGTGACGCCCGCGCGGCCGAGGCCCGCAGAGCGGGCGACCGCGCGCTCGCCGGGAAGATCGGCAAGCTGCGCCGGCCCAGTCTGCCGGCGTGGGCGAGCAACCTGCTGGTCCGCGAGCAGCCGGAGGAGACCGAGTCGCTGCTGCGACTCGGGGAGGAACTGCGCCGGGCCCACCGTGATCTGGACGGGGCACAGCTGCGCGACCTCAGCCGGCAGCAGCACGTCGTGATCAACGCGCTGTCCCGGCAGGCACGGCAGCTGGCCGATCAGGCCGGGCATCCGATCAGCGAGGACGCCCAGCGGGAGGTCGAGACCATCCTGCACGCCGTGCTGGCCGACACCGGCGCCGCCGCGGAGTGGGCCACCGGGCGCCTGGTCAAGGCGTTCGACCGGGCCGCGGGGTTTCCCGCGGCGGCGGAGGATGCCCGCCCGCGGCCCGCGAGGACGGCGCGGCAGCGGGAGGGGACCGGGCCCGCACGGCCCGGGCCCGCACGACGCGGCGAGGACAACGGCAAGGCCGAGCAGGAACGCCGCCGCCGGCTCGAACAGGCCCGGCAGAAGGCCGAGGCCGCCCGACGCGAGCTCACCACCCGCCAGGAGGAGGCCGCGGAGGCCGACCGGCAGGCGGACGACGCGCGGGAACGGGCCGGTTCGCTCCAGCGGCGCGTCGGCGAGCTGGCCGAGGAGCTGGGCCGGCTCGAGGAGGAGCAGCAGCGGGCCGAGGCGGCCGCGCGGAAGGCGCGCGAGCAGGCACGCGGCGCCGACCGGCGGGTCAGGGAGGCCCGGCGCCGCGCCGAGAGCGCGGCCGACCAGGTCAAGCGCCTGGACGAACCGGGGCGTGGGCGCCCACGGGGGCGTACCCGCACAGGCAAGCAGAGAGCGAGGCGATAGGTGATGGCGCGACCCGTCTGGAGCGGAGTCGTGACGCTGGGACTGGTCACGGTGCCGGTGGCCCTCTTCACGGCGACCGAGGACCACACGGTCCACTTCCACCAGCTGCAACGCGGCACCTCCGACCGGATCCGCAACAAGCGCGTCAACGAGCGCACCGGCCGCGAGGTCGACCACCGCGACATCGTCAAGGGCTACGACCTCGGAGGCGGCGACTATGTCGTCGTGGAGCCGGCGGAGCTCGAGGAGGTGGCACCGGGAAGGTCGAAGGTGATCGAGATGGCCGGCTTCGTCGACCTCCCCGAGATCGAGCCGGTGTACTTCGACCGCACCTACTACGTCGCGCCGCGCGGCAAGGACAACGTCAAGGTGTACGAGCTGCTGCGGTCCGCCCTGGAGCGCACGGACAAGGTGGGCGTCGCCACCTTCACCATGCACGGCAAGCAGTATCTGACCGCCCTGCGCGCCCAGTCCGACGTCCTGGTCATGCACACCATGCACTGGGCCGACGAGGTCCGCGACCCCGCCGACGTGGCGGACCTGCTGCCGACGCGACGTACCAGGACCACCGGCAAGGAACTCAGGACCGCCCAGGAGCTCGTCGACGCCCTGACCATCGACTGGAACCCCGAGGACTACCGGGACACCTTCGAGGAGCGCGTCAAGGAACTCGTGGACGCCAAGCGGCGCGGCGAGGACGTCGTCAGCGAGTCCGGCCCGCCGGACACCACCAACGTCCTCGACCTCATGTCCGCCCTCGAGAAGAGCATCGAGGGCGCCGGCGCCAAGGGTTCGCGCCGGGGCGGCGGGAAGTCCCGCGCAAAGACCGGAAAGACCGCAGAGACCGCGGAGATCCACGAACTGGACTCGCACCGCCGCAAGGAGCGGAAGGAGACGAACAAGCAGAAGAAGCAGGAGCAGGGAAAGAAAAAGGCACACGGGAAGGCACAGGGAAAGGCGCAGGGGAAGGAAAAGGCCGACGGCGACCTGTCCTCCCTCACCAAGACAGAGCTCTACCGGCGTGCCGCCGACGCGGGGGTCGAAGGCCGCTCGAAGATGACCCGCGACCAGTTGCTCAGGGCGCTCCGCAAGACGTCCGCGGCCTGACAGCACCTCCCGCGCGCCGCGGGACCGGCGTGAAATGCTGGACGTGGGGCTCGACGGACGCCAGGAAGGTGGTAACCCGATGGACTGGGCACACTTCGCACAGCAGATGGCGTCCATGGCCCGGGACCTGCTGGCGCAGACATCGGTCGACTCCACGCTGGGACGCATCACCGCCTCGGCCGTCGACCTGGTGGAGGGCTGCGACGCCGCCGGCATCCTGGTACTGAAGGACACACAGGTGCGGACGCTGGCCCCCACCGAGCAGATGGTCACCGACAGCGACCGGCTCCAGGAGCAGTTGGGCCAGGGCCCGTGCTTCGACGCGGCCCGTACCAAGGACGGCGAGCGGGTGTTCCGCATCCCGGACTTCACCCAGAAACAGCCCCGCTGGCCCTTGTTCGGCCCCAAGGCGCACGAGCTCGGCATCGGCAGCATGATGGGCTTCCTGCTCTACACCGACGACGAAGAGCTCGGCGCGCTCAACATCTACTCCCGCCGCCCCGGCGCCTTCACCGAGGCCAGTGAACTGGCGGGCTGGCTGCTGGCCTCCCACGCGGCGGTCTCCTTCTCCAGCGCCCGCACGCACTCCCAGCTGGAAGAGGCCCTCTCCACCCGCCACACCATCGGCGAGGCCATGGGCATCATCATGGGCAGCCACCAGCTGACCGAGGACCAGGCCTTCGCCGTGCTGCGCCGCTACTCGCAGGAGAAGAACATCAAGCTCCGCGAGGTCGCCCGCCTGGTCTGCGAACGCGGCGCCCTGACCTGACCGCAGCCCCACGAAACGGTCAGGGGTGCCCTCCGCAGAGTGACACCCCTTCTGACCTGCTACGTCTCTGACGTGCGCGGAGGCGGTGGGATTTGAACCCACGGTGACATCGCTGCCACGACGGTTTTCAAGATCGCACACAGACCTACAGGAGCAGTCGGATCGTCTCACCGACGAGCGGGTACAGCGGCAGCACGATGAAGACCCAACCGACAAGCCGGATGACTCCCCCATAGCGTTGCTCCGCTGCCTCCGACGGAGGTCCCGTCCGAGGCTGGTAGAAGCTACTCCGAAGCCCTCAATAGTCCCGGACGATGGCCGTCTCCAGCGCCACGAGGGGGACGGCGATGGCGAGGGATATCAACCAGTCCATGGCCGCACGATGGTTGAGGGCCAGGTCAGAGCGCTTCCTTGGACGGCGTGACCGGCTCCCCCTACTTACGTACTACAGGCAGAACGCTCCACGGTGAGGTGATCCACTCGTCGACGGACAAGCGGCCCCGACCGTGCCACTCGCGTGCCAGAAGGAGCGGGGACTCACGGGGAACCGAGGCACCCAGCGGAGCACCGACAGATGGTCAGCCGAGACGAGGAACCAGCAGGTCACGCCCATGACCGCCCAACCTCGCTCCTAAAGTGGTTGTCCAGTGCACTCACCGGTTCCACACTCGTTGGAACTCTTCGGCCGAGATGCCTTCCAGGGGGTCCTCTTCCGGATCGATCGCTTGGTCTGTCAGGCCCCCGCGCTCGTCCTCCAGGTGCTCCCAGCTATATCGGTGGAGCTGGCCGGCCGAAGTCAGCTCGGCTTGCTTGAGGACGATCAACTCGCCTCGGTCGGGGGCCGCCTCGATGTACCAGCAGCCACCCTCCTCGTCCTCGTGGCGGAAGTAGTGCCGTAGGACGGCGCGCTCGTCGAGTGCTCGGTAGTACGCCACGATCTCCGCGGTACGCTCCAGTTCAGCCACGGAACCATCGTGCCAGCGTGCGCCACACGGTTGCGCCGTTCTGACATCTACGAGTGACGTCAACGGCGCCGGACGCCAGCACTCCCAGGTGATACGGCCTGAATGGCGCGACTGGGTGGTCACCCGGCAGAGCCGAGCAGCGATCGAACCCCTAAAGCGGTGGTCAGGGCTGCCGTGGACTACCTCCGGACGAGCCCTTGATGACGAGATGCTTTAAGCCGAGCCCGCTACGAAGAAGACGGTTGCCGATCAGGGCAGCCGTCAGCGTGTGTCCTAAACGGGGAGTACGGCCCTGGGACGATCCAGCCTTCCAGCCATCCCGTGAGCCAACGCGCGAGGGTCAATGTGGTCGGCACCAGGACGCAGCAGTCATTGCCATCCCAGTCCCAGACGCGGCCCTCGGGGGTGCTGAAGTCGATCAGGGTCCACATGCAGCAGCCGCGGTCCATGAGCGGGACGACCCCCTCGGGTGTTGCGGGGATGTCGGAGTCGTCCTTCATCGAGAAGAGCCGGTGGGCCTCGATAATGTCCTGCTCGTCGCTGAACCAATTGCCGGTGTCCGTCAACGAGAGGCATTCCCAGACTCCGAAGCCGCCGTTGGCGACTTCGAGGTAGAGGCGCCGCAGCAACTGTGGCATCGGGCGGCCGACCGCGCGTTCGACCGCCGCGACGTCCTCCAGCGTTGCCGGCGGGGGCAGGTCACGCTCGGCGACGCGGGTACGGACGGCCTCGACAAGCTCGTCATCCGTCATGGCCTGTCGCCCCCAGCCGGCCCGGTTCGAGTAAGACTCGTACGAGTAGCGGGTGCCGCGATCCCACTCCTGCCCAGTGAGGGCCTTGTACGCCCGGTCTGGCACGTAGAGCAAAGACTCGGCCCATATCAGGCCCTCGGCATACGGCGTGAAGCGCGCGGGATTCCTGAGTACCCGCTCGTAGGCTTCACGGCCGTCGGCGACGACGGCCGCACGCGCGTAGAGGAACGCGTCGCCGGAGAGGCCATGTCCGTACTCCTGGAGGTCCAATCGGTACAGCATCCAGGCCAACTGCTCGGCGAACTCGACGATCAAGGACAACGGCCCGGCCGCAAGACGAGCGGTAAGGGCCGCAGCGAGGCCATCAGCATCGGGGTCAGGCTCAGCCAGTCGGAATTCCTCGATCAGCGCCCAGAACGCATCCTCGTCCATGGCGGCCATCCTGGCACTCGGGTCTGACAGCGGTACGGGCGCACCACAAGCGCACCAGATCGGGCGGGGAACAGCGGGGGATCACGGTGAAGGCAGCCGAGCCCGACGAGGCAGTTCCCCGCCCGTTCGCCCAGGCCAGCGCCCCAATCGGCCCAAATGACCGCAGCTTCCCAAGCTCAGGGCGCACGTTGCTCGGTCCAACAGCAGGTTCAGATGAGGTCCCCCCAAAAGGGGACCGTTGCCCTCGGGTTCCAGTGCTCGTCGACGTCGCCGCGTGCCTCGTTGAACTCCTGGTGCATGTAGTCGGCCAGGTCCAGCCCGTAGTAGATGACATCGGTCTGCCACACCGAGAGCACCGGATGACCGAAGCTTCCCCGCCCGGCCGGCAGGTATCGGTGGGCGTACACGGGCACCAGCACCGGCGCCGCCCTCAGATGACGCCTCGCCGTCTCCAGTGCCGTCGCCCCATCAGACGGATGCTCGCCCCAGCCGGCGTACCAGAACGCGTTGTGCTCGACGTCGAGGAGAACACCCTCGACCGGCCAGGCGAGCTGTCGACGCAGGCTGCCCAGGTCGCCACCCCTCCACTCCGGCCAGGGCCTGGACCAGGTCTGCCCGTCCTCGGGAGGAACGTTGACCGGCAGGCCGGCGGCAAGGAACGCTCGGTGATCGTCTGCGAACTCGAAGCCGTACTCGCGCTCGATACGGGCGAACTCGGCGTCCGTCAGCCCCGGCTCGAACTCATACAGGCCCGTCTCTGCCAGACGACGGGCGGCTTCCGCGCCCAGACGTACTCCATCGCTGCTGATCACGGCAGAAACGCTAGAGCCAACTGAAGCCCGCAGTCACCCAAGTTGTATGGCAGCCTCCGTGTCAATTTCCGTCTCAATTTCCTTCTCATTCAGCTCGGTTCACCGCCGTTCACGGCGGACTGGAAGCCCGATCACACGTAAGCGTCCGGTCGCCCATGAACCCAGGTGAACGCCCCTGCACACAGCCCTCAGCCCCACCACCACAGTTGGAAAGCGTATTGGCAGTGCGAGTCAGCCAGTGTCTGGCCGTGCCGGGCCCGGTTGGCTTTGCCGGACGCCGGTGCACGCCACCAGCGTGCCGCCGTCCTCGTCGAGAAACAGCATGAAGATCCACGATCCGTCAGCCGTCTTGATCTGGCCCAGTCGAACCGGTCGGTCGTACAGGTCAAGGCGTTGCACGGCCCGCGCCAAGCCGGTGGTCTCGATGCCTCTCCGAAGGGTGTGGCGGAGTCGGCGCCCGTAGACCGTCGCGAGCGACTCGGCTGACGACGTCCCGTCCCAGACGATGTACGAAGCGCCCGAGCGGAGAGCAGACAGAGCGGCCAACGACGTCTCGTCACCATCACCCAGTAGTCGTTCGAGCTCTCCCCGCTCCATGGCTTCACCCCCAGGCCGGGATCCTGCTGTACAGCAACCAAGTACAGCAACCCCAGCAACCGCCAGCGACCGACATCGGCCCGCACGATGCTTTCCGCAACCCGTATGACCTCCATTGACCGATCTCTACAGAGCTACGGATCAGATGCTGAGCCTCTGTAGCAGGCATCATGGCCCCGTGGGCATAGACGTGGAGCTGCACTCAGCACGGCTGACCCGTAACTGGCGCAAGTCCCGAGCGACGCTGCTACACAGTTCGTACGGGCACGGGGACGCGTTGGCCGATGCGATCGGCTCACTCCGGTTGCTCGGGGTGCCTGGGCAGCTGACCGCCGTGGATCCGTACGGGGATGCTCTGATGAATGAGCAGGAGGCTGCCGTTGCTCTCGCTGAGATCCCCGATCTACGGCGACGGTGCACCGATGAGCGTCAGCTCGCTGCCCTGGAGGACCTTGCAGGGTTGCTGGAGCAGTGCGCCGGCACTCCGGGCAGCTATTTGTGGTTCCAGGGCGACTGAAGCCGTGCCCCCATCCGTGCCCGATAGACCGGGACCTCACGGGGAACCACGGTCACTAGCAGGCACCGCGCATGGCGAGAGCCCCCGACCGATGTTCCTGGTCAGGGGCCGTTCTCACTGCTCGTCGTGCGGAGGCGGTGGGATTTGAACCCACGGTGACATCGCTGCCACGACGGTTTTCAAGACCGTTCCCTTCGGCCGCTCGGGCACGCCTCCCCGCGCCGCCGGGCGTGCGCGGCGCGGGGACAAGAGTAACGGGTTGGCACGCGCGCGCGTGGGGCAGATGGTGCTAACCCGGGGAGGTACGCGCGCGTGGGTCGGTGGGTCAGCTGTCGCCCGTGCGGGAGCCGAGGGTGAGCTGGACCGTGTGGGTCTTGCCGTCGCGCTCGTAGGTGATGGTGACCCTGTCGCCGGGCTTGTGGGTCCAGATCTCGCCGATCAGGGTGGGGCCGGAGTCGATCACGTGGTCGTCGAGCTTGGTGATCACGTCACCGGGCTTGAGGCCGGCCTTGGCCGCGGGGCCGCCCGCCTCGACGGCGTCGGATCCGCCCGCGCCCTGCTCGGTGATCTTCGCGCCGTTGCTGGAGTCCTGCAGGGAGACCGAGGCGCCGATCTTCGCGTAGACGGGCTTGCCGGTCTTGATCAGCTGCTGGGCGACGTACTTGGCCTGGTTGATCGGGATGGCGAAGCCCAGGCCGATCGAGCCGGACTGGCTGCTGCCGCCGAGCCCGCCGCTGCCGGTGGACTGGATCGCCGAGTTGATGCCGATGACGTTGCCCGAGGCGTCAAGGAGCGGGCCGCCGGAGTTGCCGGGGTTTATCGAGGCGTCCGTCTGCAGGGCGCTCATGTACGAGGCGTTGCTGCCGGTGCCGTCGCTGGAGGCCACCGGGCGGTCCTTGGCGCTGATGATGCCCGTCGTCACCGTGTTGGACAGGCCGAAGGGGGCGCCGATCGCGATCGTGGAGTCGCCCACGGCCACCTTGTCGGAGTCGCCCAGTGTCAGGGGCTTGAGGTCGGAGGGGGCGTTCTTGAGCTTGATGACCGCCACGTCGTAGCCCTGGGCGTGGCCGACGACCTCGGCGTCGTACTTCTTGCCGTTCGGGAAGGTCGCCGTGAGCTTGCCGCCGTCGACGGCGTCCGCGACGACGTGGTTGTTGGTGACGATGTGGCCCTGGGTGTCGAAGACGAAGCCGGTGCCCGTGCCGCCCTGGCCGTTGGTGGACTCGGCCTGGATGGTGACCGTGCTCGGCAGGGACTTGGCGGCCACGTTCGCCACCGTGCCCGGGTCGCGCTTGACGGAGCCGCCGCTGTCGGAGGCGGAGACGGTCGTGGAGCCGGAGGAGTCGTTGTTCTTGGCCAGCGTGTAGCCGAGGCCGCCGCCCAGGCCGCCGGCGACGAGCGCGGCCACCAGGATCGCGGCGACGAGGCCCCCGCGGCCCGACTTCGGCGCGGCCTGCTGGTAGGTGGTGCCCCATCCGGCTCCCGAGCCGCCGGAGTCGGAACCCCCGGAGTGCCCGCCGCCGGAGCCCGGGTCGGAGTAGGACGGCGTCGCGGGCGGCGGGGGCGGCCAGGAGGCGTCCGGGGCCTGGCCCTGGGGCGCTCCGGATCCGGGCCCCTGCGGGGCGCCCGGTCCCTGGGGGTCCTGCGAACCCGCCGACGCGTGGCCGGAGCCGGGGCCCTGGCCCGCGTGCACCAGTTCCTGCTCCTGGGCACCGGGGGCGCTCGAAGGCACCGGCGGGAGCGGGGCCGTCGGGGCGCCGCCCGCGGGGGCCTCGGGTGCCGAGGGAGGGGGAGCGTCCACCGGCACGGGGGGTGCGGACGGGGCCGGGGGTACCGCGGTTCCCTCGTTCTCGGTGCTCACAGCTTCTCTCCTCGGTCCACGGCTGTTCTTCTCGATCACGCTCGGTCGCACTCGGTCACATTGGGTCGCACTGGGTAACGCTCGTTCACGCTCGTACACGCTTGTTCACGTTGGTCGACGGTCCGGCGCGCTGCAGCTGTGCATGTTCTTTTGTATGCCGTCAGCCTTTCCCATGAGCCGTCAGGGCGCCATAAGCGGTGCCTGTGGGTCCGGGACCGTTCTTTATATAGGCCATGACAGGCAAAAGGGGCGCAATCTATGCTCCTCCGATCGCACGACTACCCAGCTCCGGTGGCACCATGACGCGGTGACCCATGCACGGCAGCACCGGATCCGAGTCGTCGCCCACCGCGGAGCCTCCGAGGAGGCGCCCGAGCACACCCTGGCCGCGTACAAGAAGGCGATCGAGGACGGTGCGGACGCCCTCGAGTGCGATGTGCGCCTGACGGCGGACGGCCATCTCGTCTGTGTGCACGACCGTCGCGTCAACCGTACGTCCAACGGGCGGGGCGCGGTGTCCGCGCTGGAGCTGGCCGACCTCGCCACGCTGGACTTCGGCTCGCGCAGGACCAGGGAGTTCTGGCGCACCCGCGACGAGGAACCGGACTGGGAGTTCCTGCCCGAGGACCCCCAGGACACCTCCGTACTGACGCTGGAGCGGCTGCTGGAGCTGGTCGCGGACGCGGGGCGGCGGGTGGAACTGGCCATCGAGACCAAACACCCGACCCGTTGGGCCGGACAGGTGGAGGAACGCCTGCTGGTGCAGCTGAAGCGTTTCGGCCTGGACGCCCCGGCCTCCGCCGAGGAGTCCCCCGTGCGCGTCATGAGCTTCTCGGCGCGGTCGCTGCACCGCGTGCGGGCCGCCTCGCCGTCGCTGCCGACGGTCTACCTGCTGCAGTTCGTCTCGCCCCGGCTGCGCGACGGACGGCTGCCGGCGGGTGTCCGGATCGCGGGCCCCTCCATCCGGATCGTGCGCAATCACCCTGCGTACATCGAGCGGCTGAAGCGGGCGGGCCACCAGGTGCACGTGTGGACCGTGAACGAGCCGGAAGACGTGGATCTCTGCGTCGACCTGGGCGTCGACGCCATCATCACCAACCGGCCGCGCGCCGTTCTGCGGCAACTCGACCGCTGAGCCGCTTTCGTCACTGTCCGAACCCGCTTCAGTGGTAAAGACCTGTGAAGAACCCTTGACCCATGCACCCCTTCGGCACCATTCTCCAGACTTGGCCACAGTCGAAATCCAGCCATGCGGCTACAGGGAGTGCTCCGGCGCGTTCGGTCCGTGTTCGATCGTTGCGAATGCGTCACTCAACGTGGACTGGCCGGTTTCCGGTTCAGGCCAATGGGGCATCCACACCGTGGCGTGGGGCAAAGGAGGTCTCGGGGGTGGCGTTGGTGGTGGCACAGGAGGTGCCGACGTCGTCGAGCATGGCCGTACCCCATGGTCCTGCGGGCGTGGGGCGGGCGAGACATCGTATGCGCGAGCAACTGCGCAGGGGCGGTGTGCCGGACTCGGTCATCGACGACGCCGTACTGATTCTGTCCGAACTCTTGAGCAACGCGTGCAAGCACGGCCGGCCACTGGGTGACGCCCTTGCGGGGGACGGCGACGTACGGGCGGCCTGGCGCGTGGACCACGGCGGCCGGCTCACCGTCGAGGTCACGGACGGTGGCGGACCCACCCGCCCGGCTCCGGCCACCCCGTCGATCACGGCGCACGGCGGCCGCGGGCTGAACATCATCACCGCGCTGGCCGACGACTGGGGGGTCCGGGACGACGCCCGGGGCGAGGTCACCGTGTGGGTCGTGGTGCACGACGGCATCCCGGACCACGAGGCCGGACCGGTCCGCGAGTCGTTTCCTGCGCGTCCTACGCGCGTCACCGCCCCGTCGGCGTCGAGGATTCCGCCGATGCCGGACCTGGACTTCGCGGACGCCTTCGAGGACTTGGACTGACCTTCCAGGACACGGACCGATTCGAGCGCCCGCGACCGCGACCAGGACGCGGACACGCCCGGCGGTCGGGCACCGAGCAACCGTGCCGCGGACGCAGACCCACCCAGCGGTCGCGCGCCAAACAACCGCGACCCGGACACAGACCCACCCAGCGGTCGCGCGCCAAACAACCGCGACCCGGACACAGACCCACCCAGCAGTCGCGCGCCAAACAACCGCGACCCGGACACAGACCCACCCAGCAGTCGCGCGCCAAACAACCGCAACCCGGACACAGACCCACCCAGCGGACACGAACCCGGTGGTCCGCGTGCGAGGGTCCGGACCGAGCGGCCCGCAGGCCGGGTCCGGACGATCCGGCCCGGACCGAGCGGCCCACGGGCCGGATCCGGACGATCGTCCCCGGTATCCCAGGCGTCCGCGGTGAACGCGTGGCAGGTTTCCGTGGGTCGTGGTGTGAACGGCTAGGCTCCCGCCGTACCAGACGAGCCGTAACCGGGAGACACCCACGATGGCCAAGAAGCGACCCCAGACGAAGGCCAAGCCGCAGATCACGGACGGAGAGATCCCGGTTGTCGGCGCGCGCGAACCCTGCCCCTGCGGCAGCGGCCGCCGCTACAAGGCCTGCCACGGGCGGGCCGCCGCGCACGCCGCGACCGAACTGGTGCACCGTCCTTTCGAGGGCCTCGCGGGCGAGTGCGACTGGGTGGCGCTGCGTGAGCTGGTGCCCGCGGCCACCGTCGCGCTGACGCTGAAGGGCGGCCTGCCGGAGAGCGTGCCGTCCGTGACGCTCGCGACCGTGCTGCCGATGGCCTGGCCGGCGCTGCGCCGCGACGACGGCTCGGTGCTGCTGGGCCTGCAGAACGACACGGCGTCCGGTGACGTCAGCCGCGACCTCGCCGACAACCTCCGGCGCGCCCTGACCGTCCAGCCCGGTACGCCGGTCGAGGGCCGCCGCGCTCCGGCCGGCGGCCCGCGGCTGCAGGACCTGCTCGATGCCGAAGGCGCGTTCGAGCCAGTTGTGCACAGCGGCTTCGAGTTCTGGGTGCCGGACGCGGAGAACGCCACGCCGGAGGTGACCGCCTCCCTGGAGCGGGCCAACGCCGCGGCCATCCCGACCGCCCGGCTCACCGGCGTGGACGCCGCCTACTGGTGCGAGACCCCGGAGAAGAACCATCTGCGCTGGGTCATGCCGCACGCCGAGGAGCAGCTTCTGGACGCCCTCGCGCGGCTGCACGCGGCGGGCCGCTCGAGCCTCGGTGAAGGCACCCGTCTCGTGGGGTCCTTCCGTGCTCACGGGCTCACCGTCCCGGTCTGGGACCTGCCGAGCGGGGTCGGCGCGGAGGACGTCGAGAAGCCGGCGGCCGAGTTCGCCGAGCGCCTCGAGGCCGCCCTCGCCTCGGACGCGCCGCTGACCGCCGAGGAGCGCCGGGCCCGCGGCGGCCTCACCAACCGGCAGGTCACGCTCAGTTGACGGATCCGGCGCGGCCGGGCCGGGCTGACCGGCGGGTCAGCTGAACCCGAGCATCCGGAATCGGCTGGTCCGCTCGCAAGTCCCGTTCGATCCACGCACATTACGTGACTGGAAAGTCAGGATCGAATTTGCGAACCGCCGATCTCTTGTTACCGTTCCATTAGCCCGGTTGCTGGTGCATCCCCCGTCGCCAGCAACCGGGCCTTTTTCCGCGCGAGTTCCTTTACGGAACGCAACGGGACGTCAACCACCGGTGGGTCCGGAGGAGTTGCTTCCGGCACGCAGCAGCAGCGGACCGTTCGCGGCCCGCCCGGCGAATTCCGCGACGGCGGTGTAGGCGGAGGGCTCGCCCCGGTTGGGCCGGCGGGGCGTCTCGCAGGTCCCCGGCTCGTCATCGGCCCCCACGCGGCACGTCATCCGCACCGCGCGGCCACCCGGCCCCATGAGACTGAGCACGGAGTCCAGCGCCCCGCCCGTCACATTGCGGTAGTAGGTGCGCGCCCAGGTCTCCTCGCCCTGCGTGAGCACGCAGGTCTGCGCCTCGACGCCGCCGGGGGAGGTGAGTTCGGGGCCGCAGCGGACGGCGGTGGCCAGGCCCAGGCCGAGCAGCAGGGGCGAGCCGGCGGGGGCGGCGGAGCGCGCCTTGGCGTCCTCCTCGTGCCCGGAGGGCCGTACGGTCTCGCGCGGGGAGGACCGCACGGTCTCGCGTGCGGGGGCGCGTACGACCGTGCGGCCCGCGTCACCCGCCGGTCCCGCGGACGCCACGGCCAGCGGCAGCGCGACCGCGCACGCCACGACCCCCACCAGGGCGAGGAGGCGGACCTTCCGGGGGTCTGGCCCGCCGCGGGGCGGCTGTGGGGCGCTGTGTCCCCGAGGTTGTCGCAGCATAGGGCGGAAGATAGCCACCGCTTCGGGGCGCGCGGACCTGTGCGCGCCCGACACCCCTAGAACTCGGGCGCGCTCACACCCGTACGAGTGAGGGCCTCGACGGCGGCGTCCACCACGGCCTCGACGTCCGGGACCCACGGGGAGGCCGAACCGGGCAGTGGTGCGCGCTCCCAGCGGACCTCTCCCTCGCCGGTCTCGGACGGGGGCAGGGCGAGGTAACCGCCCTCACCGTGGAAGCGGAGGGAGCCGGGGACGAAGTCCTTGGCGTAGAGCAGTTCGCCGAGCTGCTCCATGGTGTACGGCCGCACGAGGATCGCCCAGCGGCTCGGGGCGGCCACGACCGGGCCGAGGCGCATGCCGAGGCGGTCGAGCGCGGTGAGCGTGTGCGCGGCGGCGAGGGCCGGCAGGCTCACGGCACAGGGCGCGTTGCCCCCGGTGGCCAGGACGATCGGCGCGGCCGGCCGGTTGGTCCACCACCAGCGCACCATCCGGGCATCGGTGGTGGCCGCGAGCAGGCCGGGGTCGAAGGGGTGCGCGCCGGGCACCGTGCAGTCCGCGTCGGGGCAGCCGCAGCGGGAGTGCCCCCGCGGGTCCGCCGCCACGCCCGGGAGAACGGGCCACTGCCACTCGGTCGCGAAGGTCAGGGCCGCGCCGATCAACTCAGGCCTTCCGTCGCCGCGCTGGGACAGGAGCCTGCGTCGCCTTCCGAGGATCTCGCGCATGAGCGCTCGTTCCTTTCCGTTGCACCGCTGGCAACACCGTGGGCCACATCACACCATGTGTCGATCACTTCACCGTGCGTACCTGTTGGCGCATCACACCCCGCCCGAAGGCACGGGGAACCCCTATCGGCCGAACATTGACTGCGTCCGCGGCAGCCTCGACGGCACCGTCCATGCCGATTCCATCAGAAGCATGGGCGTGGCGCGGGGGTGGCGAAGTCTGGCGTTTTGCCGTCCGTGTATTTCTCTTCGCCGCTGCCACGGGAGGATGGGGCACGGTCGTCGGTGGCTAAGACGCCCGGGTCGGGTACCAGGTTCCGGGTGGCGGCAACCACCCCTGGCCTTCACCGAGTACGTACCCATCACGACCGCTGTGACGCTCTGTGGAGCAAACCCAGTCGACCGCAATAAGCCGTAACCGGAGTCAGTTTTAAGCCAAATTTGCTTTTAGGCAGAGGAGCCACTGCTTGCCCCTGGACACCAGGAATCCCGGCAGGACAATGCTGGACATCCCCTCACGAGTGCGTGTACATGTGGAGACACTGCCGGCGACGCAGAATGACATGGGGGTTTGCGATGCTTTTGAGCAGTACGCACCGGTCGGAAAGCCGGACGCCATGAACGCCCCTCACCTTCCGAAAGTGGCCGGAATCGATTCAACGGTTCCCAAGCCCGCACACACTGTCGCGCCCGCGCCCGCAGCCTCCGGCAGTTCTCCGGTCTCCCTGCCGCACCCACCAGGGGCGCTGCTCACCGACCGGCTCGCCGGCTGGGTCTCGGACCTCACGACACTGCACGAACTCACCGAGCGCCTGGCCCGCACGGACACGCTGGCGGACGCCCTGAGCGAACTGCTGCGCGCCGGCGCCGCCCTGGTGGGCGCCCGGCGCGGTCTCGTCGTCCTGGAACCCGGCGACGGGCTCGGCCCCGACACGACGATCGGCCTCGGCCTCGCCCGCGCCGACCTCGGGCACATCGAGACGGTGCCGCGCAGCGCCATGTCCTACGGCCGCATCCTCGACGGCACGCCGGGCGCGGACGGCGAGATCGCCCAGCCGGACCTCTTCGCCGAGGACGGGCTCGACCCCCGGCACCGCGAGGTGGCCGCCCGCCTCGGCTACGCCGCGTGCTACGCCCTGCCCCTGGCCGGCGAGAGCGCGGGCCGGCTGGGCGCGGCGGTCTGGCTGTACGACGAGCCCGCCGAGCCGCTCGAGCGCCAGCGCCACCTCGTCGGCCTCTACGCGCGCTACGCCGGCGAGCACCTGGCCCGGCTGGTGGAGCTGGAGCGGACGCGCGCGTCCATGGCGACGATGTCGGAGGAGCTGCTGCCGTCCCGGCTCCCCCGCGTGGGCGGCGTCCAGCTCGCCGCCCGGCACCGCACCGGTCCGCGCGGCGGCGGCGACTGGTTCGACGCGCTGCCGCTGCCGGACGCCGCCCTGGGTCTCGCCGTGGGCTCGGTGACGGGCTCCGGACCGAGCGCGGTGGCCGCGATGGGACGGCTGAGGGCGTCCTTGCGCGCGTACGCCGTGATGGAGGGCGAGGACCCGGTCGCCGTCCTGTCCGACCTCGAACTGCTGCTGCGGCTGACCGAGCCCGCGCGCTCCGCCACCGCGCTGTTCGCCTACTGCGAGCCCGCGCTGCGCAAGATCACGCTGGCCGGTGCCGGGCACTGCCCGCCGCTGCTGGTCGGCGAGCGGCGCACGGAGTTCGTGGAGACGTCCGTGTCCGCGCCGCTCGGCATGCTCGCCTGCTGGGAGGCGCCGAGCGTGGAGCTCCAGGCGGAGCGCGGCGAAACGGTGCTGCTCTACACCGACGGGCTGCTGCACCGCACCGGCGACCCCACCGACCGCGCCTTCGCCCGGCTGCACGCGGCGGCCGCGGGTGTGCCCAGGGCGCTGCGCGACGACCCGGACGCGATCGCCGACCACGTGCTGCGGACCGTGCTGCCCGACGGGCTGGACGAGGCGCCGAGCCCGGAGGACGTCGTACTGCTGGCGGCGCGCTTCGAGTGACCGCCCGGAGCAGGGCTTCCGGTCCCGGACCCCTTTCCGTACGACCGTACGATGGAGGGGGTCCAGTGCCGTATCGAGGAGGATGACCGTGGCGGAGGAGCTCCCGGACTCCATGGAACCTGCTGCTGCCGCAGCGGGGATGGAGACCACTGAAGAAGAGCCGATCAAGCAGCGCAAGAACGGCCTGTACCCGGGCGTCTCCGACGAGCTGGCCGAGAACATGAAGTCCGGCTGGGCCGACACGGAGCTGCGCGGCCTGGAGCCGATCGCCCAGGCCGCCGAGACCGCCGCGCGCCGCGCCGCGCTCTCCGCGCGCTTCCCGGGCGAGCGCCTGGTGATCCCGGCGGGCAACCTCAAGACCCGCTCGAACGACACGGAGTACCCCTTCCGCGCGTCGGTCGAGTACGCGTACCTCACCGGCAACCAGACCGAGGACGGCGTCCTCGTGCTGGAGCCCGCGGGCGGGGGCCACGAGGCGACGATCTACCTGCTGCCGCGCTCCGACCGGGACAACGGCGAGTTCTGGCTGTCCGGTCAGGGCGAGCTGTGGGTCGGGCGCCGGCACTCCCTCACCGAGGCGGCGAAGCTGTACGGCGTCCCCGCCTCCGACGTGCGCGAGCTGCCGGACGCGCTGCGCGAGGCCACCGGTCCGGTGCGCGTCGTGCGCGGGTACGACGCGGAGATCGAGGCGGCCCTGACCGACAAGGTCACCGCGGAGCGGGACGAGGAGCTGCGCGTCTTCCTGTCCGAGGCGCGGCTGGTGAAGGACGGGTTCGAGATCGGCGAGCTGCAGAAGGCGGTCGACTCGACCGTGCGCGGCTTCGAGGACGTCGTGAAGGTCCTCGACAAGGCCGAGGCGACCTCCGAGCGGTACATCGAGGGCACGTTCTTCCTCCGCGCGCGCGTGGAGGGCAACGACGTCGGCTACGGCACCATCGCCGCCGCCGGACCGCACGCGTGCACGCTGCACTGGGTGCGCAACGACGGGCCGGTGCGCTCCGGTGAGCTGCTGCTCCTGGACGCCGGCGTCGAGACGCACACGTACTACACGGCGGACGTCACGCGCACCCTGCCGGTGGGCGGGCGCTTCAGCGAGATCCAGAAGAAGATCTACGACGCCGTGTACGACGCGCAGGAGGCCGGGATCGCGGCCGTCAGGCCGGGCGCCAAGTACCGCGACTTCCACGACGCGGCGCAGCGGGTGCTCACCGAGCGGCTCGTCGAGTGGGGGCTCGTCGAGGGGCCCGTGGAGCGGGTGCTGGAGCTCGGTCTCCAGCGGCGGTGGACGCTGCACGGCACCGGGCACATGCTCGGCCTCGACGTCCACGACTGCGCCGCCGCCCGGGTGGAGTCGTACGTCGACGGCACGCTGGAGCCGGGCATGTGCCTGACCGTCGAGCCGGGGCTGTACTTCCAGGCCGACGACCTGACGGTGCCCGAGGAGTACCGGGGCATCGGGGTGCGGATCGAGGACGACATCCTGGTGACCGAGGACGGCAACCGCAACCTCAGCGCCGGGCTGCCGCGGCGGTCGGACGAGGTCGAGTCCTGGATGGCTTCGCTGAAGGGCTGACGGCCGGATCGATGGCCGGGTACGACGTGTGCCCGGCCATTTCTCTGCGGTCTGCGGGTAGTCGTGGGCCGGTCGCGCAGTTCCCCGCGCCCCCGAGGGGCGCTCTGCTCACGGGGGTTGATAGGTGGACGGCTTTCTGGCCGGTGTCGGTGTCGATCTGCATCTGGAGACCGACGACGGCGAGGGACGGCGGGTCGGGCTCGAGCGGGCTCTGCGCGACGCCGTGCGGGACGGGCGGCTGGCGCCCGGGACCCGGTTGCCGGCCACCCGGCGGCTCGCCGCGGAACTCGGGGTGTCGCGGGGCACCGCCAAGGCGGCCTACGACCAGCTCGTCGCCGAGGGGTATCTGACGGCGCGGCAGGGGTCGGGGACGCAGGTCGCCTCGCTGCCCTCGCTCGACGACGGCGCGCCCACGGCGGCGGCACGCGCGCGTACGCCGCGTTTCGATCTGCGGCCCGGCAGCCCGGACGTCGGCGCGTTCCCGGCGGCGGCCTGGCTGCGGGCGCTGCGCCGGGCCATAGCGACGGCGCCGCTGCTGGCGTACGACTACGGCGATCCGCGCGGCCGGATCGAGCTGCGCACCGCGCTGTCGGGATACCTGGGACGGGCCCGGGGGGTCATCGCGCCGCCCGAGCGGATCGTGGTCACCTCGGGCTATGTGCAGGGGCTCGCGCTGCTCACCCGTGTCCTCAACGGGGGCACGATCGCCATGGAGGACCCCGGACTGCCGTTCCACCGGGAGGTGGTGCGGCGCAACGGCGGAAACGTGGTGCCGGTAGGGGTCGACGGACGGGGCCTGTGCGCACAGGAGCTGGGGGACGCCGGGGCCGTGGTCGTGACGCCCGCCCATCAGTACCCGACCGGGGTGACGCTGCACCCCGAGCGGCGGCGGGCGGTCACCGACTGGGCACGCGCGCGGGGCGGACTGATCGTCGAGGACGACTACGACGGGGAGTTCCGCTACGACCGGCAGCCGGTCGGCGCCCTGCAGGGCATGGCCCCGGGACAGGTCGTCTACCTGGGCACGGCCTCGAAGACGCTCGGCCCCGCGCTGCGGCTCGGCTGGATGGTGCTGCCGCCGCACCTCGTCGACGCGGTCGCCGACGCCAAGCTGCACAGCGACCACCACACCGAGTCCATCGGCCAGCTCGCACTCGCCGAACTCATCGACAGCCACGCCTACGACCGGCACGTGCGCGCGTCCCGACTGCGCTACCGCAGGCGCCGGGACCAGCTGCTGGACCGGATCGGCGGCCGGAACAAGGTGCGCGGGATCGCCGCCGGGCTGCACGCGCTGGTGGCGGTCGCCGACGAGGAGGAGGCGCTCGAGCGCGCCGAGGCGGAGGGGCTCGCGGTCGGGCACCTGGGCGACCACTGGCACACGCCCGGCCCGGGCCGGCCGCAGGGGCTCGTCGTCGGCTACGGCACGCCTCGGGAGCGGGCGTACCCGGAGGCGCTCGAGGTGCTGCGGAAGGTGCTCGCGGTGGACTGACCCCCGCGAGCGGACCCGCCGCCTCGTGGGCCGCACGCGGGTGCCGGGCGGTGCCCGGGGCCGCCGTCGCCGCGGGAGGTCAGCCCCGTGCGGCGGCCGTGAGCCGCGTCGGGGCCTCGCTCGGGCGCAGCGCCGTCATCACGCGGCCCGGCATCAGCGGCGGGTGGTTCACACCGCCAGCAGCGGTGCGTTCTCCCGCCACTTGAGGATCTTGTCGAAGCTGACGATCGTGCCCTCGCGGCCGGGCTTCTCGGCGATGTGGACGTGGTCGGCGAGTTCGCGGATCAAGAAGAGGCCCCGGCCGTGCTCGGAGTCGGCGCGGACGGGGCGGGGGGCCGGGGAGGGGGTGAAGCCCGGCCCCGAGTCGGTGACCTCGATGCGGCACTTCTCGCCGTCGAGGTAGGCCGTGACCCGGTACGCCTCGGAAGGAACGGTGCCCCCGCCGTGCTCGACGGCGTTCGCGCACGCCTCGCTGAGGGCCACGGAGAGGTCGTAGGAGATGTCGGGGTCGACGCCCGCCGACTCCATGGTGCCGAGCAGCAGCCGCCTGGCGAGCGGGACGCTCGCGGCTTCCCGCCGCAAGTGGAGTGACCACCAGATGCTCATGCTCCGGCCTCCAGGCAGCGACTCGACATACCGTTTCTTATTGCCGCGAGTGCCCCGGTGTAAGCACAGAGTTGACGTGATGCAGCCCATATGGGCGATGCGTCCGGAACGGAATCGGTGTATGCGCGGGCGGCCCGTACCAGAGAGTGACCTTCCGGCCCCTGTGGAACCTTGCGGACCTGCCGCACGGCCCCCTCGGGCCCAGTGCGATGATGGGCCCGCCATGACTGCCCCCCACCAGCGCACGGCGCGCTCCGGAAACGATCTCCGGATCCTCAGGGCCACGGTGTTCGCCGCGGTCTGCGTCGCGCTGGCCGCGGGCGGTCACATCCTCGCCTCCTGTGCCACGGTCCCGCTGTGGACGCTGGGCGCCGGGTTCACGGTGACCGTCCTGGTCACCGCACCGCTCGCCGGACGGGCCCGCTCGCTGCCCGGCATCGTGGCGCTGCTCGCGGTCGGACAGGTCGCGCTGCACACGCTGTTCGAACTGGGACAGCAGCTGGCCGCGGCATCGTCCCCCATGGCGTCGATGCCGTCGGCGGCCACCCTGCACGCCCCGTCCGACGCCACCCTCGTGGCACGCGCGGCACGCCTCGTCTGCGGCACCACGGCCGCGGCGATCAGCCCCGCCCAGGCCCACCGGATCCTCGCCGCCGCCCGCCTGTCCCCGGACACCACCACCGGCGCGGGCACGGCTTCCCTGCCCCACCGGGCGGACGCCCTGTCCGCCTCCGGCTCCGTCGCCTCACTGCTGCCGTCCCTGCCGATGCTGCTCGGCCACGTCCTCGCGGCGGTCGCCGCCGGCTGGCTGCTGCGCCGCGGGGACCTGGCCCTGCTGCGGCTCTCCGAACTGTCCGCGCTGTCGGCGCAGTCGGTCGCCGAGGGCGCGGCCGTACGCTCCCTGCGCGCGGCGCTCGCGCTGGTACGCGCCCTGCGTGCCGGGCTCCCGGCCGTACCCGAGGCGGACCCGCGTCCCCCGCGCACCGCGCGGCGGACGTCACCAAAACCCCGTACCACCGCGCTCCAGCACACCGTGATCAGGCGCGGCCCGCCGGCCGCCGTGCTCGCCCTCGCCGCCTGACACGACGCGACCGCCACCCGGTGCAGCCACCCGGAGGGGCCGCCGTCGTGCGGCACCCGCGCGTGCCCGCCCCCGGCGCCGTCGCCGGCGCCCGCGTGCGCACGCGCTCCTCCGACCACCGGAATCCACCGGTTGCGTACCGGTACCCACTCGAAGTGGAGTGCACCCGTTCATGAAGGCTTCCCGCCTCGCCGCCGCCGGCGTCCTCGCCGCCTCGGCCGTCGTCGTCCTGTCCTCGCCCGCCTTCGCACACGTCAGCGTGCAGCCCGAGGGCACCGCCGCCAAGGGCGGTTACGCGGTCGTCGACTTCAAGGTCCCCAACGAGCGCGACGACACCGCGACCACCAAGTTCGAGGTCGCGTTCCCCGCCGACCACCCGCTGGCCTCCGCCATGCCGGAGCCGATGGACGGCTGGGACATCAAGGTGACCAGGTCCAAGCTGGCCAAGCCGGTCGAGATGCACGGAGAGAAGATCGACGAGGCCGTCTCCAGGATCACCTGGACGGCGAAGAACGGCGGCGTGGCACCCGGCTTCTTCCAGAAGTTCCCCGTCTCCGTCGGCGCCCTGCCCGAGGACACCGACCAGCTGACCTTCAAGGCGCTGCAGACGTACTCCGACAAGGAGGTCGTCCGCTGGATCGAGGTGCAGCAGAAGGGCCAGGCCGAGCCGGAGCACCCGGCTCCGGTCCTCACCCTGTCCGCCGCCTCCGCGGACGGCGCGCACGGCACCGCCGCCGAGGACGCCTCCGACGGCTCCGGGACCGCCGGGAACACCGCCGCCGGCACCACCGCCTCCGGCTCCCACGGCAGCGACACCACCGCGCGCGTGCTGGGCGTCGTGGGCATCCTCGTCGGCGCGCTCGGGGTGGCGTACGGCGTGTTCGCCGGCCGTCGCCGCGGCGACGGCTGAGGCCCGTCCGTCCGTGTGCCGCACCGGGGCGCCTGCCCGCGCACGCCCCGGTGCGCACTGAAACTCTCACATCTGGGACATTTTCCTATGCGCAAGAAGACGTTCGCCGCGGCCGCGCTGCTCGCCGCCGCCTCCCTGACCCTCTCCGCCTGCGGCAGCGGTGACGACAGCACGTCACCCGTCTCGGTGGTGTCCGAGGACACCTCGCAGAAGGCCGCGACCGTCCTCGACCAGCCCTTCGAGAAGCCGGATCTGGTCCTGACCGACACACAGGGCAAGAAGTACGACCTCCGCAAGCAGACGGCAGGCCGGCCGACACTGGTCTACTTCGGCTACACCCACTGCCCCGACGTCTGCCCGCTGACGATGAACAACATCGCGGTGGCGAAGAAGGCGCTGCCCAGGGCCGAGCAGGACAAGCTGCGGGTCGTGTTCGTCACCACCGACCCCCAGCGCGACACCCCGTCCGAACTCGGCAAGTGGCTCAGGGGCATCGACCCCCAGTTCGTGGGCCTGACCGGCGACTTCGCCACCATCCAGGCCGGCGCCCGCACCCTGGGCATCTCCATCGAGCCGACGCACAAGGACAAGAAGACCGGCAAGACCGTCTCGGTGCACGGCACCCAGGTCATCGCGTTCTCGCCGAAGACCGACGGCGGTTACGTCCTCTACGGCGAGGACGCCACCGTGGACGACTACACCAAGGACCTCCCCAAGCTCATCAAGGGGGAGAACCCGTGAGACACCTCGCCGTGTCCGCCGCGGTCGCGGCCGGAGCGCTGGCCCTGACGGCCTGCGGCGGCTCCGGAGACCCGGGCGGGACGAAGGCCGACCTGTCCGTCAGCTCCTCCTACATACCGCAGCCGGTCTCCGACATGGCCGCCGGCTTCCTCACGATCGTCAACAAGGGCGGCGCGAAGGACGCGCTGACCTCCGTCACCAGTGACGCCGCCGGCAGCGTCACCCTCCACCGGACGGCGGGACAGTCCATGCGGCAGGTCACGTCGCTCGACGTCCCCGCGCACGGCCGGCTCGTACTCGAAACCGGCGGCAACCACCTGATGTTCGAGAAGCTGAAGCGGAAACCGAAGCAGGGCGAGAAGGTGACCGTCGAGCTCCACTTCGCCGACTCGGGCCCGATCAAGGTCGAGATGCCGGTGAAGCCGGCCACGTACCAGCCCATGAACGGACACTGAGGGACGGACCACCGTGACGCAGACCATCACCCCCCGCCGCGTGCGGACCCTGGTGCTGCTGTGCCTGACCGTCATCGGCGTGCTCCTCGCCGGTGCCGGACCGGCCTCCGCGCACGCCGCGCTGACCGGCAGCGACCCCGCGCCGGGGGTGGTGGTCGGCAAGGCGCCCGACCAGGTCACCCTCACCTTCTCGGAGAAGGTCGCCACCTCCGGCGACTCACTGCGCGTGCTCGACCCCAAGGGCCGGCGCGTCGACACCGGGAAGCCGTCCGAGGTCAGCGGCACCTCCTACGCCGTCCGGCTCGGAAGCGGCCTGGCCGACGGCACCTACACGGTGTCCTGGCAGGTCGTGTCCGCGGACAGCCACCCCGTCGCTGGCGCCTTCACCTTCTCCGTCGGCGCCCCGTCGACGACCTCGGTCAAGGTGGTCGGCCGGGAGGTCGGCGGCGGCCTGGTCGGCGCGCTGTACGGCCTCGGCCGCTACCTGTCGTACGCCGGTTTCATCGTCATGACCGGTGGCGCCGCCTTCGTCCTGGCCTGCTGGCGGCGCGGTTCCGGGGTACGGCCGCTGCAGCGGCTCGTCGTCTCCGGATGGCTCTCGCTCACCGCCGCCACCCTCCTGCTGCTCCTGCTGCGCGGCTCCTACACCAGCTCCGGCAAGGCCGGCGACATCTTCGACCTGGGGCTGCTCGGGCAGGTGCTGCAGACCAAGACCGGAGCGGCGCTGGTCTCCCGGCTGCTGCTGCTCGCCGCGGCTGCCCTCTTCATCGCCGTGCTCTTCGGCGCCTACGACAAACGTGAGGACGAGGAGAAGCGGGACCTGGCCTTCGGCCTCGCCATCGGCGGGTTCGTCGTGTCGGCCGGCCTCGCGGCGAGCTGGGCCATGGCCGAACACGCCTCCACCGGGCTCCAGCCCGGCGTCGCCATGCCGGTCGACGTCGTCCACCTGCTGGCGGTCGCGGCCTGGCTGGGCGGACTGTGCGCCCTCCTGGTCGCGCTGTACCGCTCGCCGGCCCCGATCGAGTCCGCCGCGGTACGGCGCTTCTCCCGGATCGCCTTCGGCAGCGTCCTCGTGCTCGTCGCGACCGGCGTCTACCAGTCGTGGCGCCAGCTCGGCTCCTGGCCGGCCCTCACCGACACGGCGTACGGACAGCTGCTGCTCGCCAAGGTCTCGCTGGTGGGCGTGCTGGCCGGCCTCGGGTGGTTCTCCCGGCGGTGGACGGCGCAGCTGGCGGACACGGCGCCCCCTCGGACCCGGCGGCGGGAGACGGAGAAGACGACAGCCGGCGCCGCCCCCGCCACGGCGGAGAGCACGGCGACGGAAGCCGCCGTGGCGGAGAACACGGCGCTCCATACCGGCACGGAGGCGAAGGACACCGCGGCCGGCACCACCACGGACGCGAAGAACACCACGACCAGGACCGCCACGGACGCGAAGAACACCACGACCGGCACCACCACGGACACGCAGAACACCACGACCGGCACCACCACGACCGGAACCACTCCGGACGCGAAGAACACCGGTGCCGACGGCTCCGCGGCGCCCGGCGGCCGCGAGCGTGCCGCCCAGCTCGCCCGGCAGCGGGCCGCCGTGGCCACCGCCGAGAGGAAGCGGCAGCGCGACGCGGACCCCCACCGCCTCGGTCTGCGCCGATCGGTGCTCGCCGAGGCCGGCGTCGCCGTGGTCCTGCTCGCCGTCACCACCGTGCTGACGCAGACCGAACCGGGCCGCACCGAGCTGGACGCCAGGGCGGCCACCGCCTCCCCGGCCACCGCCTCCTCCTCCGACCCGGCCGACGCCTCCTCCGGCGCCCTGACGCTGACCATGCCGTTCGACACCGGCGGCACCGGCGGCAAGGGCGTCGTGTCGGTGGGCTTCGACCCCGCGCGCGTGGGCGGCAACGAACTGCACGTCTACGTCACCCGGCCCGACGGCCGCGCCTTCGACGTCCCCGAGGTCAAGCTCGCCTTCACGCTCGAGGCCAGGAAGATCGGGCCGCTGCCCATCACCCCCGACCGCATCACCACCGGACACTGGACGGCGAACGGCGTGCAGATCCCCATGGCCGGCGACTGGAAGGTCGCCGTGACCGTGCGCACCTCCGACATCGACCAGGTCACCGTCTCCAAGAACGCGCAGATCGGCTGAACCGCACCATGGCTGACCAGTCCACACCGCAGGCCCGCACCCGAGCGGACGCCGGTGCTCCGCCCCGGCCCCCGACCGAGCGGGGCGTCACGCGGCGCACCCTGCTCGGCACCGCCGGCGCCACCGGGCTCGTGCTCGGCGCGGCCGGCGCCGCCGCCGGATACGCGGCCGCGCCCTCCGCGGCCACCCCGCTGACCTCCGTCGGCACCGGCCGGTCGATGTTTCACGGGAAACATCAGCCCGGCATCACCGAGGACCTCCAGGCCAAGGGCCACCTCGTCGCCTTCGACCTGGCGGCGGGCGCGGGCCGCCCGGAGGCGGCCGCCCTGCTGCGCCGCTGGTCGGCCACGGCCGAGCGGCTGATGGCGGGCGAGCCGGCGGCGCACGACGACACCGGCGTGGCACGGGACGCCGGGCCGTCGTCGCTGACGATCACCTTCGGCTTCGGGCACAGCTTCTTCTCCCGCACCGGCCTGGAGAAGCAGCGCCCGGTCTCCCTCGACCCACTGCCCGACTTCTCCTCCGACCGGCTCGACAAGGCCCGCAGCGACGGCGACCTGTGGGTGCAGATCGGCGCCGACGACGCCCTGGTGGCCTTCCACGCCCTGCGCGCGATCCAGCGGGACGCGGGAAGCGCCGCCCGGGTGCGCTGGCAGATGAACGGCTTCAACCGCACACCGGGCGCCACCGCCCGCCCCATGACGGCACGCAACCTCATGGGCCAGATCGACGGCACCCGCAATCCGCGGCCCGCCGGCTCCGACTTCGACCGGCGGATCTTCGTGCCCGCCTCCGGCTCGGCCGGCCCGTCCTGGATGGCGAACGGCTCCTACGCCGTCGTACGCCGTATCCGCATGCTCCTCGACGACTGGGAGAAGCTGACGCTCCGGGCGCAGGAGAACGTCATCGGACGCCGCAAGGCCGACGGGGCGCCCCTGTCCGGCGGCTCCGAGACGACCGCGATGAACCTCGACAAGACCGACGCCCGGGGCGAGTACGTCGTCCCCGTCAACGCCCACGCCCGTATCACCCGCCCCGACCAGAACGGCGGTGCGGCGATCCTCCGGCGCCCGTTCTCGTACCACGACGGCATCGGCGCCGACGGGGTGCCCGACGCGGGCCTGCTCTTCATCTGCTGGCAGGCCGACCCACTGCGCGGCTTCGTCCCGCTCCAGCGCAAACTCGACCGCGGCGACGCCCTGTCGAAATACATCCGTCACGAGGCGAGCGGTCTGTTCGCGGTGCCGGGCGGGGCCGCGCAGGGCGAGTACGTGGGCCAGCGGCTGCTGGAGGGATGAGACAGCCTCGGTTCACTCACCCGGGCGGCCCGGGTGAGAGGTGCGAGCCGCGTCCCGTTGCGCCCATTAGGGTGAAAGCATGCCAGCGAGCTACGCGTATCTCGGTCCCGAGGGCACCTTCACCGAAGCCGCCCTGCGCACTCTTCCCGAGGCGGCCACCCGGGAGCTGATCCCGTACGTCTCCGTGCAGTCCGCGCTGGACGCGGTCCGTGCCGGTGAGGCCGAGGCCGCGTTCGTGCCGATCGAGAACTCCGTCGAGGGCGGCATCACCACCACCCTCGACGAACTGGTCGCGGGCGCCCCGCTGACGATCTACCGCGAGGTGCTGCTGTCGATCACCTTCGCGCTGCTGGTCAGGCCGGGCACCGAGCTGTCCGGCATCAAGACGGTCTCCGCGCACCCGGCCGCCCAGCCGCAGGTGCGCAACTGGCTCAGGAACAACCTCCCCGACGCCCACTGGGAGTCGGCCGCCTCGAACGCGGACGCCGCCCGCCTGGTCCAGGAGGGCCGGTACGACGCCGCGTTCGCGGGCGAGTTCGCCGCCGCGCTGTACGGCCTTCAGGCGCTGGAGACCGGCATCCACGACGCCGAGAACGCCCAGACCCGCTTCGTGCTGGTCGGCCGGCCCGCCCGGCCCGCGGCGCCGACCGGCGCGGACAAGACCTCCGTCGTGCTGTGGCAGCGCGACGACCACCCCGGCGGCCTGCGCGACCTGCTCGGCGAGTTCGCCACCCGCGGCATCAACCTGATGCTGCTGCAGTCCCGGCCCACCGGCGCCGGCATCGGCAACTACTGCTTCTGCGTCGACGCCGAGGGCCACATCTCCGACCGCCGGGTGGCCGAGGCCCTGATGGGCCTCAAGCGGATCTGCCTGGAAGTGCGGTTCCTCGGTTCGTACCCGCGTGCGGACATCGGCGTCGAGGACGTGAGCGCCCCGCGGCAGGGCACGTCCGACCAGGAGTTCGTGGCGGCGGCGGACTGGGTGGCCCGCTGCCAGGACGGCCGTTTCTAGCCGGCCGCGCGCTCGTCCTCGCCAGTCCTACCTGCAGATTTTCGTTGTCCACAGGAGTTATCCACAGGCGGGGTTCTCGACCTGGGGACAAGTCGACAGCAGGGCCTCAGTCAGTCGACAAATCGCCCTGCGGGCACCCGCGACGTCCACTCGCGCGCATGTCACCGTTCGTCCACTCGTTTCCCATAGGCAATCCTTTGGGGCGACTGTTTTCCGTCGAAAGTGGTGGTAAAAGCGGGTTTGCGCGAGGAATCCGCACCGTGACACGACGGTTCCGGAGTGATCAACTCCGAAATCCACAGACGGGCCGCACACCCTGTGGATAACCCTGGGAGGGTTGTGGATCGCTGTGGACGAGGGACTCCTCAAGTCCCGCCCCGCACAAGGGAATCCGGTCAACCCGGCACTGACCGGCCCGCCCCGTTCCAGGGAGAGGCGCGCTTTTTGTTGACACTCTGCGCAATTAACCCATAACGCCCCGTAAAGGACGGTAGGGAGTGTCGGCGATAACGTGTCGTGAGCCGTATCCCGGCACCGGTAGCCTTGACCGCGTGATTGACCTTCGCCTGCTCCGTGAGGACCCCGACCGTGTGCGCGCCTCCCAGCGCGCCCGTGGAGAGGACGTCGCGCTCGTCGACGCTCTCCTGTCCGCCGACGAGCGGCGCAGGTCGTCCGGCGTCCGCTTCGACGAGCTGCGCGCCGAGCAGAAGCAGCTCGGCAAGCTCATCCCCAAGGCCGCCGGTGACGAGAAGGCCGAGCTGCTGAAGAAGGCGAGCCAGCTCGCCGCCGACGTCAAGACCGCCGACGCCGAGCGCGACGCGGCCGCCGCCGAGACCCAGGAGCTCCTGCTCCAGCTCGGCAACCTCGTCCACCCGGACGTGCCCGTGGGCGGCGAGGAGGACTTCGTCACCCGCGAGACGCACGGCACGATCCGCGACTTCGGCGCCGAGGGCTTCGAGCCCAAGGACCACCTGGAGCTCGGCACCCTGCTCGGCGCCATCGACGTCGAGCGCGGTGCGAAGGTCTCCGGCTCCCGCTTCTACTTCCTCACCGGCGTCGGCGCCCTCCTGGAGCTCGCCCTGGTCAACGCGGCGATGGCACAGGCCACGGCGGCGGGCTTCACGCCGATGCTGACGCCCGCCCTGGTCCGCCCCCAGTCGATGGCGGGCACGGGCTTCCTCGGCCAGGCGGCCCAGGACGTGTACCACCTCGACAAGGACGACCTCTACCTGGTCGGGACCTCCGAGGTGCCCCTCGCCGCGTACCACATGGACGAGATCCTGGACGCCGACCGCCTGCCCCTGCGCTACGCCGGGTTCTCGCCCTGCTTCCGCCGCGAGGCCGGCTCGCACGGCAAGGACACCCGGGGCATCTTCCGCGTCCACCAGTTCGACAAGGTGGAGATGTTCTCCTACGTCGCGCCCGAGGACTCGGAGGCGGAGCACCGGCGCCTGCTGGAGTGGGAGAAGCAGTGGCTGACCTCGCTGGAGCTGCCGTTCCGGGTCATCGACGTCGCCACGGGCGACCTCGGCGCCTCCGCCGCCCGCAAGTTCGACTGCGAGGCGTGGATCCCGACGCAGGGCAAGTACCGCGAGCTGACCTCGACCTCGGACTGCACCGAGTTCCAGTCCCGCCGCCTGTCCATCCGGGTCCGGGAGAAGTCCGGCGGGAGCGAAGCGACCTCCGGCCGGGGTGGTGGTCGGGTGACGGGCGGGCAGGTCAAGCCGCTCGCGACGCTCAACGGCACGCTGTGCGCCGTGCCGCGCACGATCGTGGCGATCCTGGAGAACCACCAGCAGGCCGACGGTTCGGTGCGCGTGCCGGAGGTGCTGCGCCCGTTCCTCGGCGGCCGGGAGGTCCTGGAACCGGTCGCCAGGTGAGCGAGGCGTCCCCCGCCCGGGGTCTCCCGTACCGGCTGATCGCGACCGACCTCGACGGAACGCTTCTGCGCTCCGACGAGTCGGTCTCCCCGCGCACCCGTGCGGCGCTCGCCGCCGCCACCGCGGCGGGCGCCGCGCACATCGTCGTCACCGGCCGCGCGGTCCCCTGGACCCGCCACATCCTCGACGACCTCGGCTACCGGGGCCTCGCGGTCTGCGGGCAGGGCGCCCAGGTCTACGACGCCGGGGCGCACCGCCTGCTGACGTCCGTGACCCTGGACCGGCAGCTCGCGGGCGTGGCGCTGGCCAAGATCGAGGCGGAGGTCGGCCCGCTGTACCTCGCCGCGAGCCGTGACGGCCTGTCGGGCGAAGTGCTGGTCGGCCCTGGTTACGCGGTCACCGGCGCGCTCCCGTCCACGCCCTTCACGGACGCGTCCGACCTCTGGGCGGCCCCGCTGAACAAGATCTACATACAGCATCCGGACCTGACCGACGACGAACTCGCGGAGGCCTCCCGCCAGGCCGCGGGCGGCTTCGTCACGGTCGCGATGGCGGGCGAGGGCATCGTCGAACTGCTGCCGCTGGGACTGTCGAAGGCGACCGGGCTGTCGCTCGCGGCGCGGCGGCTCGGTGTGAAGGCCGCGGACACGATCGCCTTCGGCGACATGCCCAACGACATCCCGATGTTCGGCTGGGCGTCCCACGGAGTGGCCATGGCCAACGCCCACGCGGAACTCAGGGCGGTGGCGGACGAGGTGACGGCCTCCAACGAGGAGGACGGGATCGCGGTGGTGCTGGAGCGCCTGCTGCCGTAGCCGCGGCGGTCGTGCCGCTGGGGCGGCTCCCGGCCCACGGAGTCCGTGGCCGGTCGACCGCCCCAGCGGAGGGCGCCCCCGTGCGGCGGGGGCGACGGAGGGAAGGCGGCCCACGCGGGCGCAGAGCGCCGCGTGCTCGAAGCGGCCGCCCCGGGCAGCTCCGGATGCGGAGCGGGCTCGACGGTGGGGGTAACTACACCGGAACCCGCCGCGGGCTGCCCTGTGGGGAGCGGGACGTACTGCCGTGCATGGACACCGTCCGGCTCCTCTCCCGGAACGTGGCGCCGGTGACCACCGGCTTGTTCACACACCCATGGTGCCTGCACGCCGAGCCGGGCGCCATCGAATAAACCGGCCGCGCGCCGGTCAGCGGCGCCGCCACCTGCGCCGCCGCGCCTTGCTGAAGAACCACCCCGCGGGCGGCTCGTCGGAGCGCCAGGGCCGCGGCTCGGGCTCCTCGTTCCGCCAGCGCGCGGCGAGCATACGGGCACGGGCTGACGGCTCGGAGGTCTCGGCGGACCGTATGAAGTCCTCGTCCAGGACCAGGTCGTCCCAGTCGTCTGCCATTCCCGGCCCTCCTGACCGTCCGTCCCGTTTCGCCCAGTGTGCCCGGACAGGGATGAAGCCCCCGTCAAGACGACGCCCCGCCGGGGCGGAAGCCCCTCACTCCTCCCCGGCGAGCGTCAGCGACCGCAGCTTCTGCCCGGCGTACCAGGTGGCCAGGACGGTCACCACGACGAGCAGTACCGTCGCCGTCGTCAGCCCGACGTCCGACGTCACCAGGTCTCCGCCGGCGACCTTGTGGGCGACGGCCAGCGACCACTGCTGGACGCTCAGCGTGCGCGCACCGGGCACCAGGGAGCCGAACAGGGCTTCCCAGACCAGCGCGTAGACGAGTCCGAAGACCACGGCGTGCCGGGAGACCGTGCCGAGCAGCAGGAAGAGCGCGGCGTAGGCGATGGACGAGACGAGGGCGGCGACGGTGTAGGCCACGGCGATCTGCTGGCCGTTGCCGTTGAGGATGAGGCCCGCGACGAACGTGGGCAGCGCCGAGAACACCATCGTCACCGCGATCGCGACGATCAGCTTGGTGAAGATGATCGTCGGCCGCTTCAGCGGCTTGGACAGCAGGTACACCACCGAACCGTCGTCGATCTCCGGCCCGATGGCACCGGTGCCGGCGATGACGCCGATGATCGGCACCATCGTGGCGAGCGCGAGTCCGCCGAGCAGGTCCGAGGCCGTCTGGTCGTCGGCGCCGGCCAGGGCCCGTACGACGACGGAGATCGCGATCAGCAGCAGGGGCAGTGCCCCCAGGATGAGGGCCCGGCGACGGCCGAGCAGGGCCCGGTAGGTGAGCCGGGCGACTGTGGGGTCGTACATCTTCGGCCTCCTACGCCGCGACCAGGTAAGAGAAGACGGACTCGAGGGACTCGTCGGACGGCGAGACCGTGAGCAGCCGGATGCCGTGGTCCCTGGCCACCCGCGGCAGCAGGGCCGTGAAGCGGCCGAAGTCGACGGCCTGGACGCGCAGCGCGCCCTCGGCGAGGTCGACCTCGATGCCGGACGTCGAGGGGTCGGCGATCAGCGCGGCCGCGAGGGCGCGGTCGTCGCTGGAGCGCACCAGGTAGCGGTGCGGCCGGTCGGTCATCAGGCGGCGGATCCTGCGGAAGTCGCCGCTGGCCGCGTGCCGGCCCGCGACGACGACCTCGATGTGCCAGGCCAGTTGCTCGACCTCTTCGAGGATGTGGGACGAGAACAGCACCGTGCGGCCCTCGTCGCCCATGCGCCGCAGCAGGTTCATCAGCTGCATGCGCTGGCGCGGGTCCATGCCGTTGAAGGGCTCGTCCAGCAGCAGCAGCGAGGGGTCGTGCACCAGGGCGGAGGCCATCTTCACACGCTGGCGCATGCCCTTGGAGTAGGTCGAGATCTTGCGGTCCTGCGCGTACTCCATCTCGACCGTGGCCAGCGCCTGCTGGGCCGCCTTGGCGCCCAGGCCGTGCAACTCGGCGTTGGCGACGACGAATTCGCGCCCGGTGAGGAAGTCGTACATCGCCTCGCGCTCGGGGACGATGCCGATGTGCCGGTAGATGTCCTCGTTGCGCCAGACCTGCTGCCCGTCGAGGGTGACGGTCCCGGTGGAGGGGGCGAGGAAGCCGCCCATCATGTTGATGAGGGTGGACTTCCCGGCGCCGTTGGGGCCGAGCAGGCCGGTGACGCCGGGGCCGATGGTCATGGTGATGTCGTTGACGGCGACCACGTTGCCGAACCAGCGGGAGACGTGGTCGATGCTGAGGGTGGTCACAGTCCGGCCTTTCGGTAGCGGCGCAGCAGGAGGCCGTAGCAGGCGGCGATGAGGCCGAGGACGACGAGGACGTAGACGGCGCCCTGGCCGCTGCTCGGGCCGACCTCCCCGGGGAAGGCCGAACTCGCGCCGAGGAACGCGGACTGCACGCCGTCGATGAGCGTGACCGGGGAGAACAGGCCGATCCAGGGGATGGCCCCCGAGCTGTTCTGCGCGTCCGCGATCGCCTGGAGCGTGGAGACGGCGCCGTAGGAGATGGTCATGACGGCGATGACGGCCGCGATGCCGAAGCCGCGGCGCGGGGTCACCGAGGCGATGACCAGGCCGATGCCGGCGAAGAGCAGCGAGAGCAGAGCCACGGAGACGAGTCCCTGTGCGAATCCCTTGGTCTGGTCGGCGAAGTCGAGCTTGGCCAGCAGCGCGCCCACGTAGAGCACGATCAGGGGCGCCGCGGTCAGGACGAACATCGCGGAGGCCAGGGCCGCGTACTTCGCGCGCACGTAGTCGGCCGTCTCGATCGGCCGTGAGAAGTACAGCGGCACGGTCTTGAAGCGCAGGTCGCGCGAGACGGACTGCGGTGCCTGCGAGGCGACGTACAGGCTGATGACGGCCTGCATGATGATCGCGTAGCGCGTGTAGTCCACCGGCAGGTCCTTGGCCTTCGTGGCGACCGCGACGGCCACCATGATGGCGGCGGGCACGCACATCACCACGAACAGCAGCATCGGCAGCACCTTGGACTTGATGGAGCGTCCGAGGCCGTAGGCGCCGCGCAGGGACTGCGAGTAGAGCGAGCGGGTGGCGTAGGAGCGGCCGAGGCGGGGGCCGTCGTACTTGCGGTAGCCGATGTTGTGGATGCGGGTCTGGTCGCCCGGCGCACCGGCCGCCGTCCGCAGGGGCTGTGGCTGCTCAACCGCCATGGACGGCCGCCTCCTTCGTCGCGTCCCGGTCCTCGGGGCCCGTGTGGAAGACCTCCGAGATGTGGTGCCTGCGCTGCTCCATGCGCACCAGGCCGAGGCCGAGGTCGGCGACGACGTCGCGCACGAGGTCGTACGTCTCCTCGCCCCGCGCGGTGAGCAGCAGGATGTGCCCGGCGCCCGGCAGGCCGTCGCTGCCGTCGATGACCTCCACCCCGCGCGCCTGCAGCGCCTCACGCACCGCGCGCGTGCCGTCCGGGTGGCCGTCGGTGTCGGTGACCTCGATCGCGAGCGTCGTCGTGGTCTGGGTGAAGTCCGTGGTGGAGCTGGACCGCAGCAGCTTGCCGCCGTCGATGATCACCACGTGGTCGCAGGTGCGCTCCAGCTCGCCCAGCAGGTGCGAGGTGACCAGGACGGAGATGCCGAAGTCGGTGTGGATCCGGCGGATCAGGCCGAGCATCTCGTCGCGGCCGACCGGGTCGAGGCCGTTGGTCGGCTCGTCGAGGAAGACCAGCCGGGGGTCGTGCACGAGGGCCTGCGCGAGCTTGACGCGCTGCTTCATGCCGGTCGAGTAGCCGCCGATGGGGCGGTAGCGCTCCTCGTACAGACCGACGTGCCGCAGCGTGTCCGCGGTGCGCTCGCGCGCGGCCGTGGGCGGCAGGCCGGACATGCGCGCCATGTGGACGACGAACTCGGTGGCCGAGACGTCCGGCGGCAGGCAGTCGTGCTCCGGCATGTAGCCGACCCGCTCCCGGATGGCGGCGCCCTTGTGCGCGACGTCGAGCCCGAGCACTTCGGCGCGGCCCTCGGAGGCGGGGGACAGACCCAGCAGGATCTTGATCAACGTGGACTTGCCGGCTCCGTTGGCTCCGACGAGGCCGGTCACACCGGGCCCGACGTCGACGGAGAGCCGGTCAAGCGCGGTCACCCGGGGGAACCGCTTGCTCAGGCTTTCGGTCGCGATCACAGTCACGTCCCCGACGATAGTGACGCGCGCCACGCCGGTCGTCAGACCGCAGAGCTGTCTTGGCCTCAGACTCCAGATGTACGGGTCCGTAGGGGTGCCCCCTACCTGAGAGTTACGGAGCGCGGTCCGGGGCCCGGCCCCGGCACGGTCCACGGCCCGGCCCCGCTATTGACGTGGCCTCTAACAACTGTCAGATTCGCCCATGTCACGTTACGGACGCGTACCGCGATCGGCATGCGACGATCTGCCGCACGTGCGGCGCTGGGCGGAGGACAGGTGACCTTGCCGAAGGACGCGCGCGAGCGCCGGGTACGGACCGGCGGCGTCGAGCTGCGGGTGGCGGAGATGGGGGACGCGGCGCGGCCGACGGTGATCCTCGTGCACGGCTACCCGGACAGCAAGGAGGTGTGGTCCGAGGTCGCCGTCCGGCTCGCGGACCGCTTCCACGTCGTGCTCTACGACGTCCGGGGGCACGGCCGGTCGACGGCGCCGAGGCCGCTGCGCGGCGGCTTCACCCTGGAGAAGCTGACCGACGACTTCCTGGCCGTGGCCGACGCGGTCAGCCCCGGCCGTCCGGTGCACCTGGTGGGGCACGACTGGGGCTCGGTGCAGTCCTGGGAGTTCGTCACCGTCCGGCGCACCGAAGGGCGCATCGCCTCCTTCACCTCCATGTCGGGGCCGAGCCTGGACCACTTCGGCCACTGGATCGGCCGGCGCCTGAGGCGGCCCACCCCGCGCCGGATCGGCCAGCTCCTCGGTCAGGGCGCCAAGTCCTGGTACGTGTACCTGCTGCACACCCCCGTGCTGCCCGAACTGGCCTGGCGCGGCCCCCTGGGCAGGCGCTGGCCGGGCATCCTGCGGCGCGTGGAGAAGGTCCCGGCCGGCGACTACCCCACCCCCTCGCTGCCCTCGGACGCGGCGCACGGCGCCTGGCTGTACCGCGACAACGTGCGCTCCCGGCTGCGCGGGCCCCGTACCGACGCCTACGCGCACGCGCCCGTGCAGCTCATCACGCCCCTCGGGGACGCCTTCCTGTCGGAGAGGCTCTACGACGACCTGGAGCAGTGGGTTCCGCGGCTGACCCGCCGCACCCTGCCGGCCGGGCACTGGATCCCGCGCACCCGTCCCGACCAGCTGTCGGCCTGGATCACCGAGTTCGTCACGTCCGTCGAGGGCGGCACACCCGCCACCGCGCGGGCCACCGGCAAGTACGCCGACCGCTTCGGCGGGCAGCTCGTCCTGGTCACCGGCGCCGGCAGCGGCATCGGACGCGCCACGGCGTTCGCCTTCGCGGAGGCGCGCGCGCGCGTGGTGGCCGTCGACCGGGACACCGAGGCCGCCGCCCGCACCGCCGAGCTGTGCCGCCCGGCCGGCGCCCCCGAGTCGTGGGCGGAGACCGCGGACGTCTCCGACGAGAGGGCCATGGAGGAGCTCGCCGAGAAGGTCGCCGCCGAGTACGGCGTGGTGGACGTACTGGTGAACAACGCCGGTGTCGGACTCGGCGGCTCCTTCTTCGACACCACCCCGCAGGACTGGAAGAAGGTCCTCGACGTCAACCTGTGGGGCGTGATCCACGGCTGCCGGCTCTTCGGCCGGCAGATGGCCGAGCGCGGACAGGGCGGCCACATCGTCAACACCGCATCGGCGGCGGCCTACCAGCCCTCCAGGGCGCTGCCCGCCTACAGCACCTCCAAGGCGGCCGTGCTGATGCTCAGTCAGTGCCTGCGCGCGGAACTGGCGGGCCGGGGCATCGGCGTGAGCGCGGTCTGCCCCGGCTTCGTCAACACCGGCATCACCTCCACCGCGCGCTTCGCGGGGGTGGACGCCGACGAGGAGAAACGGCTCCGGAGAAGGGCGGCGCGTCTGTACGGCCTGCGGAACTACCCGCCGGAGAAGGTCGCCGACGCCGTCCTGCGCGCGGTCGTGCGCGACGAGGCCGTCGTGCCGGTCACCCCGGAGGCCCGGGGCGCCCGCCTGCTGTCCCGGTTCGCCCCGCGCCTGTCGGGGGCCGTCGCCCGGATGCGGCCACCGCTGTGAGCGCGCCGGCCGGGCGCGCGCTGCCGGGCGGGGCGGGAGCCCGACGGGCGGGGCGGGGCGGACGGGGCCTGGCGGACGGGCCTGGGCAGACGGGGCCGGGCAGACGGGGCCGGGCGGCGGGGAGTTGTCCACAGAAACGCCAACCAGCCTGTGGATAACACCAGTTGGCTGTGGATCAAACCCGCACGGCGAAAACAGTTCACGTGATCCGCGTCTCTTCCGCCATGCTGAGCCGATGGACGAAAGACGCGCCGTGAAGGTGTCGAAGTACCTCTCGAAACACCTGCGCCACCAGCCGGAGACGATCGGGCTCGCCCTCGACGAGGCCGGCTGGGTGGAGATCGACGCGCTGCTGGCCGCGGCGGCCGCCCACGGATTCCGCTTCACCCGCGAGGAGCTGGACCACGTCGTCGCCGTGAACGACAAGAGGCGCTTCGCGATCGACGGGTCCCGGATCCGCGCCAGCCAGGGCCACAGCGTCGAGGTCGACCTCGGTCTGCCCCCGGCGACACCGCCCGCGTACCTCTACCACGGCACCGTGGCGCGCCACCTCGACGCGATCCGCGCCGAGGGGCTGCGCCCCATGGACCGGCACGACGTGCACCTCTCGCCCGACCGCGGGACGGCCACCCGCGTCGGCGCCCGCCGCGGCCGCCCGGTGGTCCTGCCGGTCGACGCCGGCGCGATGCACCGGGACGGACACGTCTTCCGCGTCAGCGCGAACGGGGTGTGGCTGACACAGGCCGTACCGCCGCGCTACCTGCGCTTTCCCGAGGCGCGCTGACCCCCGCCGGACGCCACGGGCTCCGGCTCCGGCTCCGGCCCTCGCTCAGGTCCTGTTCGCCCGCCGCGTCCCGGCCGGGCCCGTTCGCCTCGGCCGGCGCTCCCTCGGGGGCGGACGGTGCCGGTCGCAACAGGCTCTACGCTGAGGGGATGCGGGTACTCGTTGTCGAGGACGACCCCGGGATCGCGGACCTTCTGGTGCGCGGACTGCGGCGGGCCGGCTACACCGCCGGCAGTGTGTCCAGCGGCCACCAGGCGTTGACGGCGGTGCCGGAGCCCGACGTCGTGCTGCTGGATCTGGGGCTGCCCGATCTGGACGGTGTCGACGTCTGCCGCCGGCTGCGCAGCCGCTCGGACGTGGCGATCATCGTCGTGACGGCCCGGGGCGAGGAGGGCGACCGGGTCGCCGCACTCGACGAGGGAGCCGACGACTACCTCGTCAAGCCGTTCGGCCTGGCGGAGCTGCTGGCCCGGATCCGGGCCGTGCTGCGGCGCGTGCGCCCGGTCGGCTCGGCGGGCCCGGAGGTGCTGCACCACGGACCCCTGGAGATGGATCTGCGCACCCGGAAGGTCACCGTCGGGCAGCGGGAAGTGGCCCTCACCCCCAAGGAGTTCGACATCCTGGAGGCCCTGGCCGTCGACCCCGGACGGGTGGTGACCCGGCAGGAGATCCTGGAGCGCGCCTGGGACGCGCACTGGTACGGCCCGACGAAGGTGCTGGACGTGCACATCGCCGCACTGCGGCGCAAGCTCGGCGTCCCGGGACTGGTCGAGACCGTGTACGGCCGGGGTTTCCGCCTCGGTACGCCGGACACGGACCCGACCGGGCCCGTACCGCGATGACCCGGCGGATCGCGCTGGCGGTCATGGCCCTGGTCACCGTACTCCTGGCGCTGGCGGTCGTGCCGCTCGGCCTGTCGCTCGCGGGGCGCGAGCGCACCTCCTTCCGGGACGGCGCCGCGGCGGCGGACCGGGCGATCGCGGCCGCGGCGGAGGAGCACCTGTCCGACCGGCGTTCCCCGGCGTCCATGCGGCAGCTGCTGGAGCGGACCCGGCAGTCCGGGGACTGTGCCGCGGTCTTCGACTCCGACGGGGACAGGGAAGCGGCCACCTCCTGTCCGGGGCAGGGGGAGGAGGAAGCCGGAAGGGCCGCCGAGGACTGGGCCGCACTCGCGCGCCGGGCGATCGCCGATCAGGCGGCCGTGGCCCTGGAACGTGACGACCGGCTCGTCGTCGCGGTGCCGGTCGGCGACAGCGCGCACCCCGCGGGCGCCGCCGTGCTGTCCCGGTCGGCGGAGCCGATGAACGAACGGATCTCCACGATGTGGGGGCGGCTGGCCCTGATCGGAGCGGCCGGCCTCGTCGCGGGCGCGTTGCTGGCCGTGGCGCTCGCCCGCTGGGTCGGCCGCCCGCTGCGGGCCGTGGACGCCGCCGCCCGGCAGCTCGGCGAGGGCAGCCTGGAGGTACGGGCCCCGGGCGACCGGGGACCCGATGAGGTGCGCAGGCTCTCGGCGACCTTCAACACCATGGCCGCCCGTCTGGAAGCCCTGATCCACGGTCACCGGGTGGTGGTCGCCGACGTCTCGCACCAGCTGCGCACGCCGCTCGCGGCCCTGCGGCTGCGACTGGACGTCCTGGCGGCGGACGCCGACGACGACACGGCCTCCGAACTCGCCTCCGCCCAGGAGGAGATCGCTCGCCTGTCCCGGCTGGTCGACGGGCTGCTCGCGGTGGCCCGCGCGGAGAACGCGGTGCCGCGGCCGGTTCCGGTGCGGGTCGACGAGGTGGTGCAGGACCGGGTCGCCGCCTGGAACCCGGTGGCGCTGGAACGGCACGTCTCGCTCGTGGACCGGTGCCGCCCCGGGCTGACCGCCCGCCTGGGGGCGGGGGACCTGGAGCAGGTGCTCGACAACCTGCTGGCCAACGCGCTGGACGCGTTGGGCGAGGGCACGCGGGTGCGTGTCGAGGGGGTGGCCCGCCGTGACCGTGTCGTGCTGACGGTGGCCGACGACGGCCCGGGCATGAGCGAGTCGGCGCGCGAGGCGGCCTTCCGCCGGTTCGGCAACCCGGAGGCGTCGGGCACCGGCCTGGGGCTGGCCATCGTGCACCGGCTGATCACCGCCAACGGCGGCACGACGCGGCTGGAGGAGACCCCGGGCGGCGGCCTGACCGTCGTACTGGAACTGCCCGCCGGGGGTCTTAACCACTTCTGAGGGTTTCCTGAACAGGTTCCTGAGCGGCCGCACGGCAGTCTGGCAGATGGAAGCACTGCCTCGTTGCTGAGGAGTCCCTCATGTCTGTGCCCGAACGTCGCCCCGACCCTACCGTCACGGCTGCCGTACACCGCCGTGACCAGGGACGACGCCGAGTGAGAAGCGCCACCCGCTGGGTGGTGGCCGCCGCCGTCGCGGGTACCGCCACGCTCGGCGCGGGGTACGCGCACGCGATCCCCGGTGTCCACACGTCGCCGTCCCGCACCGCGCCCGGCAGCGGTGACAACAGCGGGACGTCGGGTACGTCGGGTGGTCTGTCCTCTCCCGGACAGGCCCCCGGGACGACCTCGCAGGCTCCGCAGACCCAGTCGGGTGCGTCATGACCGCCGCCGTCGCGGGCCGGCCGCGGGCAGAGCCCGCGCGCACCTCGCTGCGCGCCCTGGGCACCACGGCGGTCCTGCTCACCGCCGACCCGGCCCGCGAGGACGTGGCCCTGGACGTGCTGCGGGCCGAACTCGCCGCCATCGACGCCGCGTGCAGCCGGTTCCGTGCCGACTCGGAACTCAGCCGCGCCCATGCCGCCGCCGGCACCGGCCGTCCGGTTCCGGTCGGCCCGCTGCTGGCCGAGGCGGTGCAGACCGCGCTGCGCGCCGCCGAGCTGACCGGCGGCGCCGTCGACCCCACCGTGGGTCGGGCCGTCGCCGCCCTCGGCTACGACCGGACGTTCTCACAGGTCGCCAGGACCGGGCCGGCGCCCGTGCTCAGGCCCGCCGCCGGGTGGCGCACGATCGGCTGGGACCCGGACCTGCGACTGCTGCGGCTGCCCGCCGGCACCGCGCTCGACCTGGGCGCCACGGCCAAGGCGCTGGCAGCCGACCGGGCGGCCCGCCGGGCGGCCCGCGCGGCCGGCTGCGGGGTCCTGGTCAACCTCGGCGGTGACCTGTCGGCGGCCGGCCGGCCCCCGGACGGCGGCTGGCGGATCGCCATGGCCGACGACCACGCCGCCCCGTTCCCGCAGGCGCAAGAAGTGATCACCGTGCGCTCGGGCGGCCTCGCCACCTCGGGCACCACGGTCCGTGCCTGGCGTCGCGGCGGCCTGGTCCGGCACCACATCGTCGACCCGGCCACCGGCGACTCGGCGCCGGAGGTCTGGCGCACCGTCAGCGTGGCCGCCGCCACCTGCGTGGACGCCAACACGGCCACCACCGCCGCCATCGTCCTGGGCGAACGCGCGCCCGACTGGCTGCGCGCCACCGGGCTGCCCGGCCGGCTGGTCCGCCCCGACGGCAGCGTCCTGCGGGTGAACGGCTGGCCCGCCGACTCGACGGGAGGTGCCCGATGACCGGCTCCGCGCACGCCCTGGCCGCGCTCGCGTCCGGGCCGAGCCCGCTCTGGTACGCCACCCGGGCCTCCGGCACGGTCTCGCTGCTGCTGCTCACCGTCACGGTCGCGCTCGGCGTCGCGGCCGGCGGACGGTACGCGCCCCAGCGGATCGCCAGGTTCGAGGTGTCCGCACTCCACCGCAACCTGTCCCTGCTCGCCCTGGCCTTCCTCGGCCTGCACATCGCCACCGCCGTGGCCGACAGCTACGCGAGCATCAGCCCGCTGGCCGCCGTCGTGCCGTTCGCGTCGGCGTACCGGCCGCTGTGGGTGGGGCTCGGGGCCGTGGCCCTGGACCTGCTGCTGGCGGTCGCGCTCACCAGCGCCCTGCGCCACCGGCTGGGACGCCGCCGGTGGAAGGCGGTGCACTGGCTCGCCTACGGAGCGTGGCCGGTGGCCGTGTTCCACGCGGTCGGCACCGGCACGGACACCCGGCTGGGCCCGCAGCTGCTGCTGTACGCGGGCTGTCTGGCGACCGTGCTCGCCGCGGCCGGGTGGCGGCTCGCCCGCGCGACCGGCGCCACGGCGCGCCGGGTCCGGCTCTGGGCGCTGCCCGCCATGGCGCTGGTCCCGGTGGCGCTCACCGCGTTCCTCGCGGCCGGACCGCTCCGGCCCGGCTGGGCACACCGCTCCGGCGGCGCGGTGCCGTCCACCGCCCCGGCCCGGCCGACCACACCACCGCCCGCCACCCACCAGCCGGTGTCCGGGGAGGACGACGCACAAGGAGGAGACAGCGAGTGAACCCCGACACCGTCACCGCACCCCCCGGACCGGACATGCGGCCACCGGCCGACCCGTACGGCGCGCGGCTGCTGCACGGCTGGTACGAGACCTGCCGGCCCGCCGGTCTCGCCGAGCACCTCGACCGCTACGGCCCGCCGCCCCTGGCCGCGGCCCGCAGCACGCTGGTGAGCTCCGCCGAGCAGGCCGGGCTCACCGGCCGGGGCGGCGGCGGGTTCCCCACCGGCCGCAAACTCGCCGCGGTCGCCGCGCAGCGGGGGCCCGCCGTGGTGATCGCCAACGGCATGGAGAGCGAACCGGCCAGCCGCAAGGACGAGACGCTCCTCTTCCTCGCCCCGCACCTGGTGCTGGACGGAGCCGTACTCGCCGCGGAGGCGGTCGCCGCCGACGCGGTGCACATGTGCCTGCCCCGCACCCGCGAGGACCAGGCCCGCCGGCTGGCCGAGGCGGTGCAGGAGCGCCGGCGGGCCGGGACGGACCGGGTCGCGGTCCGGATCCACACCCTGCCGCACCACTTCGTCTCCAGCGAGGAGACCTCGCTGGTGAACTGGCTGAACGGCGGCGGGGCCCGGCCCCGGGCCACCCCGCCCCGGCCCTTCGAGAAGGGCGTGGGCCGGCGCCCCACCCTCGTCGACAATGTGGAGACCCTGGCCCACCTGGCGCTGATCGCCCGCTACGGTCCCGGCTGGTTCCGGGAGTACGGCAGCGCGGAGGCGCCGGGCACCACCCTGGTGACGCTCTCCGGCGCGGTCCGCTCCCCGGGCGTGTACGAGGTGCCGATGGGCAGCCCGGTCGCCGGTGTGCTGGACGCGGCGGGCGGGCCCACCGGACCGCTGGGTGCGGTGCTCGCGGGCGGTTTCTTCGGCAGCTGGCTGCCCGTGCCGCTGAACGACGCGACCCTGGGCCGGGGCGCCGGGGTCCTGGCGGCGCTGCCCGAGGACGCGTGCGGTCTCGCGGAGACGGCCGCGGCGCTGTCCTATCTGGCGGCACAGAGCGCCCGGCAGTGCGGGCCCTGCCGCTTCGGGCTCCCCTCCGTGGCCGAGGACTTCGCGGAACTCGCCTGGGGGCGGCCCGGGGCCTCGGTACTGCAGCGCCTGAACCAGCGGCTCGGGCTGCTCCCCGGTCGCGGTGCCTGCCGCCACCCCGACGGAGCGGCCCGGCTCGCCGCCTCGGCCCTGCGGGTCTTCGGCGACGACGTGCTCCGGCACGTCCGCCACCGGCCCTGCTCCTCCGCGCACGCACCGCTGACCCTGCGGGTACCGGCCGCCCGGCCACCGGAAGAGGAGGAATGGCGATGAGCCGCGACCACACGCTCGTCCTCGACTTCACCGTCTGCGACGGCCACGGGCTGTGCGCCGAGTTGCTGCCCGAGCTGATCGGGCTGGACGAATGGGGCTATCCGGTCTTCCGCGCCACGACCGTACCGGCCACCCTGGTCCGCGACGCCCGCCGGGCGGTCGCCGCCTGCCCGGTGATGGCCCTGCGGCTGACCTCGGCCCCCCGCCCGGCACCCGCGCCGGGCCGCCCGGTCCGTCCCTGACGGGCGAGGCGGACTCGTCAGGACCGGATGCCGGACCTGCGCCCACCTCGGGCGTTTCGTGGAAACGCCCGGCGGCGCCGTAGGCTCATGAGCCATGAGTCCACGTCTGAGCACCGTGATCCTGCCCCACCGCCGCTGGCACGAGGGCGGCCGCTCGGCGTGGCTGCGGGCCGAGCAGCTCGGTTTCCACACCGCCTACACCTACGACCACCTGTCCTGGCGCGTCCCGTTCCGCGACGGTCCCTGGTTCGGTGCCGTGCCGACCCTGACCGCCGCCGCGACCGCCACCGAGCGGCTGCGCCTGGGCACCCTGGTGACCTCGCCGAACTTCCGGCACCCGGTGACCCTCGCCAAGGAGCTGATCTCCCTCGACGACATCTCCGGCGGCCGCGTCACCCTCGGCATCGGCGCGGGCGGCACCGGCTTCGACGCCACCGCGCTGGGTGGCGAGCCGTGGACCGCGCGGGAGCGCGCCGACCGGTTCGCGGAGTTCGTCCCGCTGCTCGACCGGCTGCTCACCGAGGACACCGTGTCGCAGGAGGGCGAGTACTACTCGGCGCACGGGGCGCAGAACGTCCCGGGCTGCGTGCAGCGGCCCCGGCTGCCCTTCGCGGTGGCCGCCACCGGGCCGCGCGGGCTGCGGCTCGCCGCACGCCACGGACAGGCGTGGGTGACCACCGGCGACCCGAAGCTGTACGAGAACGGCACTTCTGAACAGTCGGTTCAAGCCATTCGCGGACAGGCCGCGAAACTGGCCGACGCCTGCGCCGCGATCGGCAGGAACGTGGCCGAAATGGACAAGGTCCTGCTCACCGGGTTCACCCCGGACCGCGACCGCCCGCTGCAGTCCCTGGACGCGTTCGTGGACTTCGCGGGCCGCCACCACGAGCTGGGCTTCACCGAGATCGTGATCCACTGGCCGGTCCCCGGGACCCGCTTCGCCGCCGACCGGAAGGTCTTCGAGCAGATCGCCATGGACGCACCGGCGCAGCTCGGCTGAGCCGGCGGAGGGTGACGGTGCGCCCGAGGACGGTAACCACTCAGATGTGCGCAGTCCCGCACGCCCGTGCTGGCATATGCGGGAGAATGGACCGGTGACCTCAGCGACCCGACAGCCCGAGACCGCGGCCCCCGCCGTCCCGCCGCGGCTCATAGCCACCGATCTCGACGGCACGCTCCTGCGGGACGACAAGTCGGTCTCCCCGCGCACGGTCGCCGCGCTCGCGGCCGCCGAGAAGGCGGGCATCGAGGTCTTCTTCGTGACCGGCCGCCCGGCCCGCTGGATGGACGTCGTCAGTGACCACGTCCACGGCCACGGCCTCGCGATCTGCGGGAACGGCGCGGCCGTGGTCGACCTGCACGGCGGCCCGGGCGCCCACCGGTTCGTGAAGGTGCGCGAGCTGGCCCGGGACAACGCGCTGGACGCCGTACGGCTGCTGCGCGACGCGGCACCGGGCACGATGTACGCGGTGGAGCAGACCTACGGCTTCCACCAGGAGCCGGAGTACCCGAAGCTGCACATGGAGATCCCGGACCACCTCGCGCCGGCCGAGGAACTGCTGGCACCGGACGGTCCCGGCGGCGACGAGCCGGTGCTGAAGATCCTCGCCCACCATCCGTCCCTCGACCCGGACGGCTTCCTCACCACCGCCCGGCTCGCCATCGGCGCGCGGGCCAGCGTCACCCGGTCCAGCCCCAGTGCCCTGCTGGAGATCAGCGGACCCGGCGTCTCCAAGGCCAGCACGCTCGCCCTGTGCTGCGCCGAGCGCGGCATCTCGCACGAGGAGGTCGTCGCCTTCGGGGACATGCCGAACGACGTCGAGATGCTGACCTGGGCGGGCCGGTCGTTCGCCATGGGCAACGCGCACCCCGACGTCATCGCCGCGGCTTCCGGCCGCACGGTCGCCAACAACGACGACGGTGTGGCGGTCGTCATCGAGCGGATGCTGCTGACCGGGCGGCCGTAGAGCCCGCGGGCGCACCCGCGGGTCCGCCCGCCGGTGCAGACGGTCCACTCGTGTCCGGGAGGTCAGTACGGCGCCTGCCACACCACGGTGGTGCCACCGCCGTTCTCGCCGAGGCCCGGACCGTGGCTGCTGTCGCCGCCCAGGGACTCCGCACGCCGCCGCAGGTTGCGCAGGCCGCTGCGCCGGCCGCCCTCGGCGATGCCGACGCCGTCGTCCGCGACGCTCAGACGTACGCCGGGGCGGCCGTCCGGCAGGGTCGCGGTCGCGTCGACGACCACGTCGATCCGTGCGGCGCCCGCGTGCCGGAAGGCGTTGGAGAGCGCCTCGCGCAGCGCGGCGATGAGGTTCTTGCCGGTCAGGTCGCCGACCAGGGTGTCGACGGGGCCGACGAAGCGGTGCGAGGGTTTGAAGCCGAGCGGCACGGCGGCCATGTTGATCTCCCGCAGCACGCGGGTGCGCAGCCCGGAGGGCGCCTCGGCTGGCCCCTGCTGGAGGGCGAAGATCGCGCTGCGGATCTCCTGGATGGTGACGTCGAGTTCGTCGACGGCCCTGCCGACCCCGTCCCGCACCTCGGGCACGACCGAACCCCGCTGGGCGCTCTCCAGCAGCATGCCGGTGGCGAACAGCCGCTGGATCACCAGATCGTGCAGGTCACGGGCGATGCGGTCGCGGTCCTCGAACACCGCGAGCCGCTCCCGGTCGCGTTGCGCCTCGGCCATCATCAGCGCGAGCGCGGCCTGCGCGGCGAACTGGACCGCGAGTGTGCGCTCCGCCGGTGTGAAGGCGTGCTCCCCGCGCGCGCGAGGCATGACGAGGCTGCCGAGCACCCGGCCGCCGCTGTGCAGGGGCAGCATCATGACCGGCCCGTAGCGGCCGGCCGGCCCGGTGACCATGCGCCGGTCGGTGGCCGCGTCGCCGGTGAACACCTCCCGTCCGGCGAGGAGTTCGGCGACGACGCCGCTCTCGGGCGGGAGGACCGTGCCCAGCAGTCCGGACGGACGGTCGGCGGCCACGGCGACGATCTCCAGGCCGCCCTCGTCGGCGGGCAGCAGCACGATGCCGGCCGCGGACCGCGACAGCCGGCGGGCCTGTTCGGCGACGACCTGGAGGGCGTCGTCGACGTCGCCGCCGGCCAGCAGGGCGGTGGTGACGGCGACCGACCCGTCGATCCAGCGCTCACGCTGCTGTGCCGCCTCGTACAGCCGGGCGTTGCCGATGGCGATGCCGGCCTCGGTGGCGAGCACGCGGATGATGTCGAGGTCCTCGTCGTCGAACGGGCCGCCGCCGTGCTTCTCCGTCAGGTACAGGTTCCCGAAGACCTCGCCCTGCACCCGGATCGGCAGGCCGAGGAAGGTGCGCATCGGCGGATGGTGCGCGGGCAGGCCCCAGGAGCGCGGGTCCGCCGTCAGATCGGCGAGCCGGACCGGTTCCGGATCACGCAGGAGCGCCCCGAACAGTCCCTTGTGCCCGTCGGGCAGCCGCCCGATCCTGCGGGCGGTCGCCTCGTCCACGCCCTGGTGGACGAAGTCGGCGAGCGCGTCCCCGTGCTCGCCGACGACGGCGATGGCCGCGTAGCGGGCACCGGTCAGGGCGGCCGCGGTCTCGCAGATCCGCTCCAGTGTGGAGTGCAGCTCCAGCCCGCTGCCGACGGACCGCATGGCCTCCAGCAGCCGGGGCAGACGGGCGCCCGGGTCGGCCGGAAGCCGCGGGACGGGCTGCTCGGGGCCCGGGAGCGGCTCGACGGACATACTCCCTAGGGTAATTAGTCCGCTTTGTTCAAGAAAGTCGGGGCCTGCGGAGCGGGGCGGGACTACGCCGCCGCGAGCAGCGACTCCGCCTCCGCCTCCCGCTCCACCATCCGCCGCAACGGCCCCGGCACGGCGGCCAGTTCGGCGTACGTCCCCCGCTGGACCACCCGCCCCTCGTCCAGGACGACGACCTCGTCGACCGCCTCGAGACCGGCCAGCCGGTGCGTGATGAGCAGGGTCGTACGGCCCTCGGTGGCCGCCAGCAGGTCGGCGGTGAGGGCATCGGCCGTCGGCAGGTCGAGGTGTTCGGCGGGTTCGTCGAGGACGAGGACGGGGAATCCGGCGAGCAGCGCGCGGGCCAGCGCCAGCCGCTGCCGCTGCCCGCCCGACAGCCTGGCCCCGTGCTCGCCGACCAGGGTGTCCAGGCCGTCGGGCAGGCCGTCGGCCCACTGCAGCAGCCGGGCCCGTCCGAGCGCGTCACGCAGTTCGTCCTCGGTGGCGTCCCGCTTCGCCAGCAGCAGGTTCTCGCGCACCGAGCTGTCGAAGAGGTGCGCGTCCTGCGCGCACAGCCCGACGAGGCGGCGTACGGCGTCGCCGTCGAGCGCGCAGGCGTCCACACCGGCCAGCGTGTACGAGCCCGAGCCGGCGTCCAGGAAGCGCAGCAGCACCTGTGCGAGCGTCGTCTTGCCGGAGCCGGACGGGCCGACCACGGCGATCCGGCGCCCCTGGTCGAGCGTCAGGTCGAGGCCGTCGAGCGCCTCGCGCCGCTGCCCTTCGTACCGTGCGGTCAGGCCCTTGAGGGTCACCGGGAACGGAGAGGCGGGCGCCTGCCGGGGCCGCTCGGGCTCGCGTACGGGCTCGGGCGCGTCCAGTACCTCGTACACGCGCTCGGCACTCCTGCGCACCCGCTGGCGGTACTGCACCGCGAGCGGAAGCCCGAGGACGGCCTCGAAGGCGGCCAGCGGGGTGAGGACGACGACGGCCATCGACACGCCGCCGAGCCGCCCGCCGGCCACCGCCTGGGCGCCCACGAGCGCGGTCGCCGCGACCGTCAGCCCGGACAGCAGCGCGGTGAGCCCGTCGCCGAGCGCGGTGGCGGTGGCGGCGCGCGAGGCGATCCGGGTGAGCCTGCCGTCCGCGCGCCGGGTCTCCGCGGTACGGGCCGGCAGGGCGCCGGCGACCGTCAGCTCAGGGGTGCCGGTGAGCAGGTCGGTCACCCGTGTCGCGAGCGCCCCGCGGGCGGGGGCCAGCCTGCGGTCGGCGCGGCGCGCCACGGCCCCGGTGATCAGCGGGACCCCGACACCGGCCGCCACCAGCCCGGCGGCGAGCGCGAGACCGGCCTCGGGCAGCAGCCACGCCGTGAAGGACACCGCCGCGGCCGCCACGACCGCCGCGGAGCCGGCCGGCAGCAGCCAGCGCAGCCAGTAGTCCTGCAGGGCGTCCACGTCGGCGACCAGGCGCGAGAGCAGGTCGCCCCGGCGGGTGCGGCGCAGACCGGCGGGGGCCAGCCGCTCCAGACGCCGGTAGACGGCGACCCGGGTGTCGGCGAGCATCCGCAGCACCGCGTCGTGCGAGACGAGCCGCTCGGCGTACCGGAAGACGGCCCGGCCGATGCCGAAGGCGCGCGTCGCCGTGACCGCCACCATCAGATACAGCACGGGCGGCTGCTGCGAGGCCCGGGAGATGAGCCAGCCGGAGGTGGCCATGAGGCCGACGGCACTGCCCAGCGCGAGGCTGCCGAGCAGCAGGGCGAGGGCCAGCCGGCCGCGCCGGGGGCCGGACATGGCGCGGACGCGGGTGAGCACACCGCCGCGGCTCCTGACGGGTTCGGCGTCCTGCGGTCCGTGCGGCGCGGGACTCTCGTCGGTCTCCCGGACCGCCGGGCGCGCCTCGGGCGCCGGGCCTTCCACGGACACCGGGGGTTCCACGGGCGCGGGTACCGCGGGGGCGTCCAGCCGCACCACCCGGTCCGCCGGGCCGAGCAGGGCCGGCCGGTGCACCACCAGCAGAACGGTGCGCCCCGCCGCCAGCCGCCGTACCGCCTCCACGACCTGCGCCTCGGTCGCACCGTCGAGCGCGGCCGTCGGCTCGTCGAGGAGCAGTACGGGCCGGTCCGCGAGGAACGCGCGGGCCAGCGCGAGCCGCTGCCGCTGCCCGGCGGAGAGCCCGGCGCCGTCCTCACCGAGAAGGGTGTCGGCACCGTCCGGCAGCGCCCGCACGAACTCCAGCGCTCCGGCGTCCGCCAGCGCCCGCCGTACGGCGGTGTCGTCGGCGTCCGGCCATGCGAGCCGTACGTTCTCGGCGACGGTCCCGGCGAACAGGTGCGGTCGCTGCGGCACCCAGGCGATCCGCGACCGCCACTGCTCCAGGTCGGCCTCGCGGAGATCGACTCCCCCGATCCGCACCCGGCCCCCGGCCGGCCGCACGAAGCCCAGCAGGACGTTGAGCAGCGTCGACTTGCCGACGCCGCTCGGACCGACGAGGGCGACCGTCTCCCCGGGCTCGACGGTGAAGGAGACCCGCGACACCGCGTCCTCGGACCGCCCGGGGTAGCGGACCGTCACGTCCTCGAAGGCGATGGCACCCGCCGGCACGTCCGCCGTGCCGGACGAGGGCACCGGCGTCTCCAGGACGGTGAAGATCTCCTCGGCCGCCGCGAGCCCCTCCGCCGCCGCGTGGTACTGCGTCCCGACCTGGCGCAGCGGCAGGTACGCCTCCGGCGCGAGGACGAGGATGACCAGACCGACGTACAGGTCCATCTCCCCGTGCACGAGCCGCATGCCGATCGTGACCGCGACCAGGGCCACGGACAGCGTCGACAGCAGCTCCAGCGCGAAGGACGACAGGAAGGCGATCCGCAGCGTGCGCATCGTCGCCTGCCGGTACTCGCCGGTGATACGGCGGATCGACTCGGCCTGCGCCTTGGCCCGCCCGAACACCTTCAGGGTCGGCAGACCCGCGACGACGTCCAGGAAGTGCCCGGACAGCCGCGACAGCAGCCGCCACTGCCGGTCCATCCGGGACTGCGTGGCCCAGCCGATCAGCATCATGAAGACCGGGATGAGCGGCAGGGTGGCCACGATGATCGCCGCCGAGACCCAGTCCTCGGTGACGACCCGGGCCAGCACCGCGACCGGTACGACCACCGCGAGCCCCAGCTGCGGCAGATAGCGCGAGAAGTAGTCGTCGAGGGCGTCGACCCCCCGGGTGGCCAGGGCGACCAGGGAACCCGTCCGCTGCCCGCCCAGCCAGCCCGGCCCGAGCGCGACCGCCCGCTCCAGCAGCCGTCCCCGCAGCTCCGACTTCACCGCCGCGCTCGCCCGGTGCGCGGCGAGCTCGGTGAGCCAGGAGACCAGCGCACGGCCGCAGGCGACGGCGGCCAGCAGCAGCAGGGGAGTGCCGAGTTCGGACACCGTCATCCGGTGCTGGAAGGCGCCCACCACCACCTCGGCGATGAGCATCGCCTGCGCGATGACCAGGCCCGCTCCGACAGCGCCCAGACCGACGACCGCCACCATGAACACGCGGGTGGCGCGGGCGTACCGGAGCAGACGCGGATCGATCGGTTTCACGTGAAACACACCTCAGTGCGCGGTCTCGGCGATGTGCTGCGTTCCGATGCGCTTGCGGAACACCCAGTACGTCCACCCCTGGTAGAGCAGGACGATCGGCGTGGCGATACCGGCACACCAGGTCATGATCTTCAGGGTGTACGGGCTCGACGAGGCGTTGGTCACGGTGAGGTTCCAGTCCGCGTTGAGCGACGACGGCATGACGTTCGGGAACAGCGTCAGGAAGAGCATCGCGACCGCGGCCACGACGGTGACACCGGACAGCGCGAACGACCAGCCCTCCCGGCCGCGCTGGTTGGCCACCAGCGCGGCGACCAGCGCGGCCACCGCGACGGCCATGGCCACCAGGCTCTTGCCGTTGCCCTTGTCGATCTGGGTCCACAGCAGGAAGACCAGTGCCGCCACCGCCGTCACGAGACCGACCATCAGGGCCAGCTTCCGCGCCCGCTCCCGGATGTCCCCGACCGTCTTCAGCGCGGTGAACACCGCGCCGTGGAAGGTGAACAGCGACAGCGTCACCAGACCGCCGAGCAGGGCGTAGGGGTTGAGCAGGTCCCAGAGGTTGCCGACGTACTCGAGATTCCTGTCGATCTTCACGCCGCGCACGATGTTGCCGAAGGCGACACCCCACAGGTACGCCGGGATCAGCGAGGTCCAGAAGATCGCGGTCTCCCAGTTGCGCTGCCAGTTCTCCTCCGGACGCTTCGCGCGGTACTCGAAGGCGACGCCCCGCACGATCAGGCAGACCAGGATGATCAGCAGCGGCAGGTAGAAGCCGGAGAAGAGCGTGGCGTACCACTCGGGGAAGGCGGCGAAGGTCGCGCCGCCCGCCGTCAGCAGCCACACCTCGTTGCCGTCCCAGACCGGGCCGATCGTGTTGATCAGCACCCGCCGCTCGGGCCGGTCGCGGGCCAGCAGCTTCGTGAGCACGCCGACCCCGAAGTCGAAGCCCTCCAGGAAGAAGTAGCCGGTCCACAGGACGGCGATCAGGACGAACCAGACGTCGTGCAGTTCCATGACTCGATCTCCCTCGGCCTAGTACGAGAAGGCCATCGGCTTGTCGGCGTCACGGGTGTCGCCGCCGATCTTCGTGGGCGGGTTGAGGTCGGCCTCGGTGAGCTCGGGCGGGCCCGCCTTGACGTACTTCAGCAGCAGCTTCACCTCGACGACGGCGAGGACGGCGTACAGCGCGGTGAAGACGAGCATCGAGGTGAGCACCTCGCCCTGGGAGACACCGGGGGAGACCGCGTGCCGGGTCTGCAGGACGCCGTAGACGACCCACGGCTGGCGGCCCATCTCGGTGAAGATCCAGCCCCAGGAGTTGGCGATCAGCGGGAAGCCGAGGGTCCAGATGGCCACCAGCCAGTACAGCCTGCCCAGCTTGGGGCTGAGGGCCTTGTTGCGGAACAGCACCAGATGCGGCACCTCGTCCTCACCGACCCTCAGATGCTGGGGCAGCATGAACTTCTTGCGGGTCAGCCAGAGTCCGGCCAGGCCGATGGCGAAGGACGCCATGCCGAAGCCGATCATCCAGCGGAACGCCCAGAAGGTGACCGGGATGACGGGCCGGTAGTCGCCGGGGCCGTACTTCTGCTGCTCGGCCTTGTTGGTGTCGTTGATGCCGGGGACGTAGGAGTTGACGTTGCCGTCGGCGAGGAAGGACAGCACGCCGGGGACGGACAGTTCGACGGTGTTGTGGCCCTTGCTCACGTCGCCGTACGCGAAGACCGAGAACGGCGCGGAGTCCTGCCCGTTCCACAGGGCCTCGGCGGCCGCCATCTTCATCGGCTGCTGCTTGAACATGACCTTGCCGAGCGTGTCACCGCTGATCGCGGTGAGCAGGCCGGCGATGACGACGGTGACCAGGCCCAGCCGCAGCGAGGTCTTCATCACCGGGATGTGCTTCTTGCGGAAGAGATGGAAGGCCGCGATGCCCACCATGAAGGCGCCGCCGGTCAGGAAGCACGCCGCGAGCGTGTGGAAGACCTGGGCGAGCGTCGTGTTCTGGGTCAGCACCTGCCAGAAGTCGGTGAGCTCGGCACGTCCCTTGGCCTTGTTGATCCGGTAGCCGACGGGGTGCTGCATCCAGGAGTTGGCCGCGAGGATGAAGTACGCCGACAGGATCGTGCCGATCGACACCATCCAGATGCAGGCCAGGTGGATCTTCTTCGGCAGCTTGTCCCAGCCGAAGATCCACAGGCCGATGAAGGTCGACTCGAAGAAGAAGGCGATCAGCGCCTCGAAGGCGAGCGGGGCGCCGAAGATGTCACCGACGAAGCGCGAGTAGTCGGACCAGTTCATGCCGAACTGGAACTCCTGCACGATGCCGGTGACCACGCCCATCGCGATGTTGATCAGGAAGAGCTTGCCCCAGAACTTCGTCGCTCTGAGGTACTTCTCCTTCTCCGTGCGCACCCAGGCGGTCTGCAGGCCGGCCGTGAGAGCGGCCAGGGAGATCGTCAGGGGAACGAACAGGAAGTGGTAGACGGTGGTGATGCCGAACTGCCATCGCGCCAGTGTCTCCGGCGCCAAAGCCATTTCCACGTCGTATGTCTCCTTACGTGGCCGTGGTCACAAGCGGCAGTTTGCCCTCGACGAAAGCACTCATCACGGGACAACCGGGACACGTTTGTGAACGCGTTCACATTCACAAGCAATTATGGCGCATACGCGTCCGGCACTCGATGGGCGGGGGGTCCCCAACAGGGGCCCGACCGGCCCCAGCGGGTGGGGCCGCACGGCTCCTGGTCCGAGGGAGCTGTCCCGGCCCACCGGAGACGGCCGATCAGGGCCGCCGCGACCGAATGTCCTGGTCCGGGACGTGTACCGCGGGCCCGGGAGACGCGGCCCGCGAGCCGATGGGCGCATGCTCCGCGGGCTCCTGGCACGGCCACGGAACGGAGATCCGGGCCACCGCGCGACCGTGCGCGGCGATGACCCGGTCTGTGTGCAATTGGTCACTGGGGCGGGACGGCCCCCGCTCCGCGGCGCGGCAGCCTCAGAGCTCCTTGCGGAACGCTTCCGTCACCTTCAGGAAGATGTCGTTCGCCTCGGTCTCGCCGACCGTCACCCGCACGCCCTCGCCGGCGAACGGCCGGACCACCACGCCGTGCTGCTCGCACGCCTCCGCGAACGCCACCGTGCGCTCCCCCAGTCGCAGCCAGACGAAGTTGGCCTGGGTCTCGGGCACCGTCCAGCCCTGCGCGCGCAGCGCGTCGACCACGCGATTGCGCTCGCAGACCAGGGAGCCGACCCGGCCGAGCAGTTCGTCCTCGGCCCGCAGCGAGGCGATGGCCGCCTCCTGCGCGACCTGGCTCACCCCGAACGGCACCGCCGTCTTGCGCAGCGCCGCCGCCACCGGCTCATGAGCGATCGCGAAACCGACCCGCAGGCCCGCGAGCCCGTACGCCTTGGAGAACGTCCGCAGCACGCAGACGTTGGGCCGCCCGCGGTACAGCTCCACTCCGTCGGGCACCTCGGGGTCGCGGATGAACTCGCGGTAGGCCTCGTCCAGCACCACCAGCACGTCGCTCGGCACCCGGTCGAGGAACCGCTCCAGCTCCGCCCGCCGCACGACCGTGCCGGTCGGGTTGTTGGGGTTGCAGACGAAGACCAGGCGCGTGCGGCCGGTGACCGCGTCCGCCATCGCGTCCAGGTCGTGCACATCGCCCGGGGTCAGCGGCACCTGCACCGACCTGGCGCCGCTGATCTGCGTGATGATCGGGTACGCCTCGAAGGACCGCCAGGCGTAGACCACCTCGTCGCCGGGGCCGCTGGTGGCCTGGATCAGCTGCTGGGCGACGCCCACCGAGCCGGTGCCGGTGGCCAGGTGGGCAAGGGGCACGCCGAAGCGGTCGGAGAGCTCGCTCATCAGGCCCGAGCAGGCCATGTCCGGGTAGCGGTTGAAGGACGAGACCGCGGCCGTCACCGTCTCCATCACGCCGGGCAGCGGCGGATAGGGGTTCTCGTTGGAGGACAGCTTGTAGGCCACCGGCCCGCCGGCCGCCGCGGGCTTGCCCGGCTTGTAGGTGGGGATACCCGCCAGCTCGGCGCGCAGCTTGGGGCTCGTCTCGCTCACCGCAGTCCTCCTCATGACCACCACCGGCTTTCAATACTGCTTACCTTATGAGGATTCGGCGTCTTCGCGTACAGCCGGGGACGGACCTCCTCCGTCCCCTTCCGTCCTCCTCCGTCACAAGGGCATCAGGGGCAACACCACCCGTAGGCAGACGAATCGAGGGGCGCTCTCACATATATCTATGCGCCGGTGGCTCACGCCGTGGTGCGCATCCCCCGTACAGGTGAGTTGAGACCTCTTCGAAACATCCGGGGCTTGGCAGGCCCATGCGTACAGACAAGTCACGTAATGCCATTGCATCGTTCAACTGTCTTGCTTTCAAAGGTAGTTGGCTATGAATGACCTTGCAGAAACGTGCCTGTCAACGCGTGCATATGCGTCCGCCCTACCCCACTCCATGAGCCCTACTATCGGCTCGCCATGACAGCAGCAGGGAAGCACCAGGTGAGCCGCGCGGAAACCTCACGTCGAGGCGGCCGGCCGGGTCGGGCGGGCATCAGGGACGTCGCCGCCGCCGCCGGAGTCTCCATCACAACCGTCTCCGATGCCCTCAACGGCAAGGGCCGGCTCCCGGACGCCACCCGGCGCCATGTCCGCGAGGTCGCGGACCGGCTGGGCTACCGCCCGTCGGCAGCGGCCAGAACCCTCCGTACCGGCAAGTCCGGCCTCATCGGCCTGACCGTGACGACGTACGGGGATGAACCTTTCACCTTCACCGAGTTCGCCTACTTCGCCGAGATGGCGCGCGCCGCCACCTCGGCCGCCCTGGCCCGCGGCTACGCGCTGGTCATCCTGCCCGCGACCTCGCGCCACGACGTGTGGTCGAACGTCGCGCTGGACGGCACGGTCGTCATCGACCCCTCCGACCAGGACCCGGTCGTCAGCGAGCTGGTCCGGCAGGGGCTGCCGGTCGTGTCCGACGGCCGCCCCGCCGGCTCGCTCCCGGTCACCGCGTGGGTCGACAACGACCACGAGGCCGCCGTCCTCGGCATCCTCGACCACCTGGCCGACGCCGGCGCCCGCCGCATCGGCCTGCTGACCGGGACGTCGACGGACACGTACACCCACCTGTCGACGACGGCCTACCTGCGCTGGTGCGAACGCGTGGGCCAGGATCCGGTGTACGAGGCCTACCCCGCGCACGACCCGTGCGCGGGCGCCGTCGCCGCCGACCGGCTGCTCGCCCGCCCGGACCGGCCCGACGCCGTCTACGGCCTGTTCGACCCGAACGGCACCGACCTGCTCGCCGCCGCCCGCCGCTACGGTCTGCGCGTACCGGACGACCTGCTTCTGGTCTGCTGCAGCGAATCCACCGTGTACGCCAGCACCGAGCCGCCGATCACCACCCTCTCGCTCAAGCCGCGGCGCATCGGCACCGCGGTGGTCCAGCTCCTCATCGACGCGATCGAGGGAGCCGACGCGGACCGACCGGTCGAGCAGGTGATACCGACGGAGCTGATCGTGCGCACCTCGTCCCAGCGCCGTCCGCCGCGGACGACGGTCAGTGCGCCGCGGGCGCCCGAGGAGGAGTAGCACACGGGCCGTCAGCATGCGGCCCAAGCCCTGCCCAATCGGGGCGAAAGCCGCGGTGAACTGGACTGTTACTCCGATTCACCACCCCTGGGTCATCACATGGCGCGATCGGCATTCCTATGATGGGCCCACGACACCGCGGGCCGCTGCGACCAGGCAGTCCGAAGCGGTGCAGATGCGGCGCGATGGTGGAGGGGTCTGATGACTCAGGGGGCCGGTCAGGGACCCGAAGCGGAACGGACGGCGACATTGCGCGACTTCCGGGTACCGGCGTATGTCCACGAGACCGGTCCCTACGGCCACAACACGCACCCCGGCGACGTCGTCCCGCCCCAGGAGACCGCCTACCCCGAGGGCTACACGCCGACCGAGCGCGACCTGCCCGTCATCAACCGCGGCGACACGCTCCAGGTGCCCGTCGCCCCGGAGCCCCTGGCCGGCCCGCAGGAGACGGACGGCACCGGCCCGCTCTACGTCGTCGGCGACGTGCACGGCTACCTGGACGAGCTGCTCACCGCCCTCCGGGAACAGGGCCTCGTCGACGCCGCCGGGCAGTGGTGCGCCGGCACCTCCCGGCTGTGGTTCCTCGGCGACTTCACCGACCGCGGCCCCGACGGCATCGGCGTCATCGAACTCGTGATGCGCCTGTCCGCGGAGGCCGCCGCGGCCGGCGGCTACTGCAAGGCGCTCATGGGCAACCACGAGCTGCTGCTGCTCGGCGCCAAGCGGTTCGGCGACACCCCCGTCAACTCCGGCGCGGGCACGGCCACCTTCCAGGCCGCCTGGCTGCTCAACGGCGGCCAGAAGACCGACATGGACCGCCTGCAGGACCACCACCTGCAGTGGATGGCCCGTCTCGACGCCATGGAGGCGGTCGACGGCTATCTGCTCGTCCACTCCGACACCACCGCCTACCTCGACTACGGCGACTCGATCGAGGCGGTCAACGACACCGTCCGCGAGACGCTCACGCGCAACGACGCCGACGAGTGCTGGGATCTGTTCCGCAAGTTCACCAAGCGCTTCTCCTTCCGCGACGAGGGGGGCCCGGCCGCCGTCCGTTCCCTGCTGGACACCTACGGCGGCACACGGATCGTTCACGGTCACAGCCCCATCCCGTACCTGCTGGGCGAGGTCGGCTCCGAGGACGGCGACGACAGCGCGGGTCCCGTGGTCGAGGGACCGCACGTCTACGCCGACGGCCTGGCCATCGCGATGGACGGCGGAGTGACCATGGCCGGAAAGCTACTGGTGCAACAACTTCCGCTGGATATCTGAACGTTCACGGGGCAGGCGCCCCCCGCGGAGGAATCGCGACGAACGGCGCAGGCCAGGGCCCAATTTCTGGAAACCCCCTGTCACCACGTGCCGTGACCGCTCTACCATCAACTTATCCGTAGCAGGCTCCCCTCCGTTTCTGCCCGACGGCTCGTTGGCATGCGAGCCCCAAGCCCTACGGAGCATCGGGGGATGCACATGAACAGCGTTCCGCAGCACCTGCTGAGCGAGGACCGCCAGGAATACGAGCGGATCCTCGATGAGGCGCTGCGCTCCGCCCCAAGCCACCCGGAACTGGCCGCTGTCGGACAGCGGCTCAACGCCGAACAACTGCGCACCATGGCGCTCAACGCCTCCGCGCTCATCACCGCGGCCGCGGCGGTCGAGTACCAGCACTACGTGAAGGTACGAGAGGAAGTGCGCCGGCCGGCGCCGTCCACCCCGCCGTCCACCCGCGAGGCCGGCTCCTCGGAGCCGGGCGGAGCGGCGATGGGGCTCGCCACCACCCTCGGCGAGGCCGCCGAGACCGCCGGCGCGGGCGCCGTCGCCGTCGCCGCCGTCCTCACACCCGTCCTCGCCGGAACAGCAGCGGTGATCTTCCTCCTCGTCGGCTACGTCATCAGGTCGCTCGACCCCAAACAGACGTTCGGCAAGACGATGATCACCACCGGCTGGGTGTTCGGCGCGCTGACCGCGGCCGCGATCCTCGTCGCCGCGGTCGGCCTGTTGCTCACCGCTCTGCGCAACAGGCCCTCGCTCGAGAGCGGACCGTACGGCGAACTGCGCGAGGACGTGGCCCTGGCCAGGGCGGCCTGGCGCGACGCACTCCTGGAGCGCGGCATCATGCCGTTCCTCAGGGAGGCCCTGGCCGACCCGGGCGCCGCCGCCGCACTGCACAGCACGACACTGCGGACGCCGAACAGCCGCATGCCGAACCTGGGCTACGACCGCCCCGGCTTCAGCAGCCCGGACGACGGCGCCACCGGCCCGCGCCCGAGCTTCTCCAGCCCGGACTACACCAGCCCGGAGTTCGGAGGCCCGGAACACCAGCCGGAGTGACACCGCCGGCTTGCGCCCTCCGCGACGCAGCGCCCCGTCGGGGCCGGCCGGGGGAGCGCAAGCCGAACACCACCCTCGTCGAACCGGTTCCTCAGTCCGTGATGGGCAGATACACCCGGTTCCCGCTCGCCGCGAACTCCTTCGACTTCTGGAGCATCCCCTCCGCGACCTCTTCGGGTGACGCGCCCTCAGACGCCGCACCACCGAACCGCTCTGTGATGCTTTGACTAATCTTCATCGAGCAGAACTTCGGCCCGCACATCGAGCAGAAGTGGGCGGTCTTGGCCGGCTCGGCCGGGAGGGTCTCGTCGTGGAACTCCCGTGCCGTGTCCGGGTCCAAGGCGAGGTTGAACTGGTCCTCCCACCGGAACTCGAAGCGTGCGTCGGACAGCGCGTCGTCCCATTCCTGGGCGCCGGGGTGTCCCTTGGCGAGGTCGGCGGCGTGGGCGGCGATCTTGTAGGTGATGACGCCGGTCTTGACGTCGTCACGGTTGGGCAGGCCCAGGTGCTCCTTGGGCGTGACGTAGCACAGCATGGCCGTGCCCCACCAGGCGATCATCGCGGCACCGATGCCGGAGGTGATGTGGTCGTACGCCGGGGCGACGTCCGTGGTCAGCGGGCCGAGCGTATAGAACGGAGCCTCGTCGCAGATCTCCTGCTGAAGGTCGATGTTCTCCTTGATCTTGTGCATCGGGACGTGTCCCGGGCCCTCGATCATGGTCTGTACGTGGAAACGCTTGGCGATCGTGTTGAGCTCCCCGAGCGTGCGCAACTCGGCGAACTGCGCCTCGTCGTTGGCGTCCGCGATCGAACCCGGCCGGAGGCCGTCGCCCAGCGAGTACGTGACGTCGTAGGCGGCGAGGATCTCGCAGAGCTCCTCGAAGTTCTCGTAGAGGAACGACTCCTTGTGGTGGGCGAGGCACCACGCCGCCATGATCGAGCCGCCCCGCGAGACGATGCCGGTCTTGCGGTTCGCGGTGAGCGGCACGAACGGCAGGCGGACTCCCGCGTGGACCGTCATGTAGTCCACGCCCTGCTCGGCCTGCTCGACGACGGTGTCCTTGTAGATCTCCCAGGTGAGTTCCTCGGCCCTGCCGTCGACCTTCTCCAGGGCCTGGTAGAGCGGCACGGTGCCGATGGGCACGGGGGAGTTGCGCAGCACCCACTCACGGGTCGTGTGGATGTTGCGGCCGGTGGACAGGTCCATCACGGTGTCGGCGCCCCAGCGGGTCGCCCAGGTCATCTTCTCGACCTCCTCCTCGATGGAGGAGGTCACCGCGGAGTTGCCGATGTTGGCGTTGACCTTCACCAGGAACCTCTTGCCGATGATCATCGGCTCGATCTCCGGGTGGTTGACGTTGGCCGGCAGCACCGCGCGGCCCGCCGCGATCTCCTCGCGGACCACCTCGGGTGACACGTTCTCCCGGAGGGCCACGAACTCCATCTCCGGCGTGATCTCGCCCCGGCGCGCGTAGGCGAGCTGGGTGACCGCCTTGCCCTCACGTCCGCGCCGCGGTTGGCGCGGACGCCCGGGGAAGACCGCGTCCAGGTTGCGCAGCCCGCCGCGCGGCGAGGTGTGCTTGATGCCGTCGTCCTCCGGACGGACGGGACGGCCCGCGTACTCCTCGGTGTCGCCGCGGGCGATGATCCAGTTCTCGCGCAGCGGGGCGAGCCCCCTGCGGACATCGGTTTCGGTGAACGGGTCGGTGTACGGGCCGGACGTGTCGTACAGCGTGACCGACTGCCCGGTGGTGAGATGCACCTGACGGACCGGCACCCGCAAGTCGGGGCGCGAGCCCTCGACATACGCCTTGTGCCAGCCGATGGACTTCCCGGCCTCCGTGGACCGTCCACCGGACTGTTCGCCCTGTGTGGACAGTTCCTCATGCTCGGAGGCAGGCGTGCGTGCGTCCTTGTTGGTCATGAGACCTACTCCCTACGCCGGCATTACCCGGTAACAGGTTCGGCGGTCGACGCAGCCGTATCCGTCCGTCGGCGTTTCACCGGCACCATCACTCGACTTCGGTGATGTTCCACGTGAAACATCGCTGGGACGGAGGTCAGCGCCCTCTCAGCCCGGTGCTCCGAGCTCCCGCGTGTGCAAAGGAGTCTCCACGCTAACGCCACTCCGGGCGAGCTGAACAGGGGGCCTCGGTTCTTCTTGCAATGATCGGACGGTGACCACGACACGTCAGCACCCGTATCCGCCCACGGAGCCTCCCCACGGGCACGGTTCCGGCGGCGGCCCAGGACACGGCCCCCGGGCGGAACGTGATCACGGTGCCGAGCATGCTCATGGCCCCGGTGCGGGGCACGGCCACGGCGCCGGTGCCGGGCACCGCCAGGGCGCCGGCCACGGGCACTCGCACAACCATGGCCCCGCGGCGCCCGTCTCCAAGCACCTGCGCAAGGTCATCGCGGCGATCCTCATCCCGTTCACCGCAGCCGTGGTGGTCGGGCTGGTCGTGCTGTGGCCCGGCGGAGCATCGGCGCACCAGCGTACGGGCGTGGGTTTCGACCGGCAGACCCGGCAAGCGACGGTCACCGAGGTCGTCGGCGTGAGCTGCACGTCGTTGAACGCCTCCGGCCGGGCCCCGACCGGTGACAGCCCCACCGCCGGGGCCTCCTCCGCCGCGCGACAGGAGGAGAGCGGCTGCAGGAAGGCGACGATCCGGGTGGACAGCGGCAAGGACAAGGGCCGTACGTTCACCGAGATCGTGCGGCCGGACCAGCCGCGCCAACTGCACCGGGGCCAGAAGGTCGTGGCCGCCTACGAGCCCGCAGCCCCCAGGGATCTGCAGTACTCGGTCACCGATGTGAACCGCCGGTTCCCCATGGCCCTGCTCGCGGGCATCTTCGCGCTCGCCGTGGTCGTGGTGGGCCGGATGCGCGGTGTCATGGCGCTGGTGGCGCTGGCCGTCAGCTTCCTGGTGCTGACGTTCTTCATCCTGCCCGCGATCCTGCAGGGCTCGAATCCGCTGCTCGTGGCGGTGATCGGGTCGAGCGCCATCATGCTGCTCGCCCTCTACATGTGCCATGGCCTGTCCGCCCGTACGTCCGTTGCGGTGCTCGGCACACTCCTGTCGCTCGTGCTGATCGGCGTGCTCGGTTCCGGGCTCATCGGCTGGGCCGCGCTGACCGGCAACACCGACGACAGCACCGGCCTGATCCACGGACTGTATCCGTCGATCGACATGAGCGGTCTGCTGCTCGCGGGCGTCATCATCGGCTCGCTCGGCGTCCTCGACGACGTGACGGTCACCCAGACGTCCGCGGTCTGGGAACTGCACGAGGCCAACCCCTCGATGGGCCGTCGAGGGCTGTACCGGGCCGGTATCCGTATCGGCCGGGACCACATCGCGTCGGTCGTCAACACTCTCGTTCTCGCCTACGCGGGCGCCGCTCTGCCGTTGCTGCTGCTCTTCTCCGTCGCCCGGAGCGGCGTGGGGACGGTCGCCAACAGCGAGCTGGTGGCGGAGGAGATCGTGCGCACGCTGGTGGGCTCGATCGGGCTGGTCGCCTCGGTTCCGGTCACGACGCTGCTCGCGGCGATGGTGGTCGCGGCCGACCGTCCGGAGGCGAAGGGCCGTCCGGAGGCGCCCGGCCATCCGGAGACGCCCGACCATCCGCGGGCGGAGGGCCGTCTGAGGGCGAAGGGCCGTCTGAGGGCGAAGGACCGTCTGAGGGCGAAGGACCGTCTGAGGGCGAAGGACCGTCCAGGAGCGGATCCGGCCGGGGGCCCAGGAGCAGATCCGGCCGCAGGCGGGGTTCCGGGCGCCGCAGGGCCTGTGCCCGCGTGGTCGGGGAGGGGCCGGCGCCGCAAGCGCTGAAGCGGAGGCTGCCGCGGCCTGTGCAGGGGGCGGCCCGGAGATGAAGCGTTCCTGCACTCCCCCTGCCACACGCAGAAGCGTTACGTCGGGCTCCACGGAGCCAGTCTCCGTCAGCCCGCGCTCTGTTCCTCCGCCAGGATCCGGTCGAGCGCCTCGTCGAGATGGGCGTCGAAGTCCGCGAGCGAGCCCTCCTGGCCGAGGGGCACCAGCTTGTCGGTGCGGTCGAGGAAGGCGATGAGCGGGACCGTGGACGAGCGGAACAACGCCTGGTCGCAGCCCACCTGAAGCCGGATCAGGACCTCGGCCAACGAGTCCGGTTCGGCGGGTGAGACCCGCACATCCCCCTCCCCGCACGGCCTGCCCACCCCGTCGATGAGCAGTTCGCGGCCGAATGCCCAGGTCACCGGTGCATCACCGGGCAGATGGAAGGTCAGCCGTACGGCATACGGATCAGAGGTCTCGTAGCGCAGTTCCACCGGGATGCGGAACGTCAGCTCCTCGGAGACGAGAAAGCTCATCATGACCTCTGCCTGTACGGACTCGCGCATCGCCTACCCCGTCATATGAAGCCGAACGGCCGGGAACGATTCCCCTGACACTGGTGGCATCTTGCTGAACGTGCACGGCAGATCACAAGGAGTGATTTTTCAGATACTGATAGAGAGCGCCAGGGATCCCAGCCCCTGCCCGATCTCGCGCTGCAGCTGCTCGACCGCGGACGCCAGCCGATCGGCCTGGTGAGCAGGCAGGGAGATGGCCATCGTCGCGACCGCCGTGCCCACGGTGATGGGGATCGCCGCGCAGACCGTCCCCAGCGCGTATTCCTGCCACTCCGTCACCGGATCCGTCCGCCTCGCCCGTTCGAGCCGTTTCAGCAACGCGTGGTTGTCACGCACGGTGTACGGGGTGATGGACCGCACGGGGTGGCGGTCGAGATGGTCGCGGCGGGCGGCCTCGTCCAGCTGGGACAGCAGGCACTGCCCGATCGCGTGCGCGTGCGCCGTCTCGCGGAAGTCGGCCCACTCCTCGACCGCGGGATTGCCCGGGGTGTCGGAGACGCATCTGACCTGGATCTCGCCCTCCTGGTACACGGCGTAGTACACGGGCACACCGATCGCGTCGCGCCAGTGGGCGAGCGCGTCGACGATCGCGCTGCGACGTTTCTGCTGGGCCGCGCTGCCGCTCAGCCGCACGGCCGCCTCGCCGAGGAAGAACAGGCCCCCGTCCCGGCACAGATAGCCCTCGTGAACCAGGGTGCGCAGCAGGTGGTACGCCGTCGGGAGCGCCAGCCCGGTCTCGCGGGCCAGCTGCTTGGCGGGGACTCCGCGCTCGTGCCCGGCGACGCACTCCAGCAGACGCATCGCGCGCTGGACGGATCCGATGAGCGTGACGGACTGCGACGAGGTGGAGGAGGCATCCGCGCACGGCTGCGCGGGGGCCGCTGTCGGGCAGGACGACGAGGCCGGTGCGGTCGGGTGCGACGACGAGGCCGGTGCCGTCGCGCGGGATGCCGTGGATGGCGCCGTCGGACGCGGCCGGCCAGGCGGCGCCGTGCCGCGCTCCTGCGTCGAGGGCCCCGGCTGTTCGGGAGGCCTGATGCGGTGGCGCGGAGACGGAGCGGGGGGTGCGGGGGGCTCGGTGAGTGCGGTGTCTACCGTGGCCAAGGATCACTCCTGTAGCGCGAGGGAACAGCCCGTGCCGGGAACACGGGTGGGGGTGTACGCCGCTCGCGGGTTCGTCCCCGCGTCGATTTCCGGACTCTAATGGCCGGTCGCCGCCTTGAGGCGGCCTGTCCGGAAAACTTCCCTCGCGCGAGGTAACCGGTGATTCCCGTTACCGGTCACCCATGTCCCGGATGCCTCACCAGTCGCTTCGTGACGACGAGCTCGACATGAACTTCCGCACGACGTAGATCAGTCCGCCGACCAGTGCCACGAAGACCAGCAGCTTGAAGAGCAGTCCGATGACGAAGCCGACGACGCTTGCTATCAGCCCGCCGAACACCACCAGGGCGATGACCGGCACCGCGACCCACTTCACCCACCACGGCAGACCGCTGAACATCTCTCCCATTGCCCTCGTCCTCTTCTCTCCGCCCGGCTGCTGTGCAGGGCTCCATTGATGTCCTGCACTCGATGCTAGAGCCGGCAGGGGTGCCGGCGGGGGGTTCGCATCCCTTGTCCTCCCCTGACTGAACCCCTAGGGAACCCCGAGATGCCGCCTCAGCTCTCCGGCGGAGAGAACACCACGAGTACCCGCAGGTCCTCGCTGATGTGGTGGAACTTGTGGGCGACGCCGGCCGGTACGTACACCACGCTTCCGCGCGCCACCTCGGTGGTCTCCAGGCCGACGGAGACCGAGGCCCGGCCGCTGACGACGAAGTAGACCTCGTCCTGGTTGTGCGGCTTCTGTGGATCATGTTCGCCGGCATTGAGTGCGTACAGCCCGACGGACATGTTCCGTTCACGCAGGAACTGCAGGTAGGCGCCGTCGTTGGCGATTCGTTCCGCCTCAAGTTCGTCCAGCCGGAATGCCTTCATCGCCGTTGCCGCCCTCGCCCCACTGCTCATGACCGATCTCTTCTGCCACGATCAGACACATGAAGAATTTCGTAGTCAAGACGATCGCCAACGCGGGCGCCCTGGCGGTCGCCGTATGGCTGCTCGACAAGATCACCCTGACCGGTGACAGCACGGGGAAGAAGGCCGGCACCCTCATCATCGTCGCGTTGATCTTCGGCTTTGTGAACTTCCTGGTCAAGCCGGTCGTGAAGCTCCTGAGCCTGCCGCTGCTGGTCCTGACCCTGGGACTGTTCACCCTGGTCGTCAACGCCCTGATGCTGCTGCTCACCTCGTGGCTGGCCGACAAGCTCGACCTGAGTTTCCACGTCGAGGGCTTCTGGACCGCGGTGCTGGGCGGCCTGATCATCTCGATCGTCTCGTGGGCGCTGCACGTCGTCCTGCCCGACGAGGACTGAGACCGCCATGAGTTACCGCGTCTGCTTCGTCTGCACGGGCAACATCTGCCGCTCCCCGATGGCCGAGTCCGTCTTCCGCGCCCGCGTCGCGGAGGCCGGGCTCGACGGCCTGGTCGAGGTCGACAGCGCCGGCACCGGCGGCTGGCACGAGGGCGACGGCGCCGATCCGCGCACCGTCTCCGTCCTGCGGGAGAGCGGCTACGGGACCGGCCACACGGCGCGCCGGTTCGATCCGTCGTGGTTCTCCCGTCTCGACCTCGTCATCGCCCTCGACTCGGGCCATCTGCGAGCCCTGCGCCGCCTCGCGCCCAGCCGGGAGGACGCGGCCAAGGTGCGGCTGCTGCGCTCCTACGACCCCGCGGCCGGTGACGACCTCGACGTTCCGGACCCGTACTACGGGGGCCCGGACGGGTTCGATGAGTGCCTTGAGATGGTGGAGGCGGCGAGCGAGGGCCTGCTCGCCGCGGTACGCGAGCACGTGGAGGGACGGGCGGCATGAGTGATTCCGCTGCGAGCAGGCCTTCGGGCGACGGTGACGGAACCCGCGCGGTGCGGGCGGGCCTGCCCGACGCGGTCAAGAACGAACCGACCCTGCCCGGACCGGTGTTCGCGGCCCACTTTCATCTGCCGGGTGAGGTGGGCGGCCCGTACACCTACGGCCGCGACGAGAACCCCACCTGGACGCTGCTGGAACGGGCCGTCGGCGAACTGGAGGCGCCCGGCCGGGCCGGCGTGCAGACGCTCGCCTTCGCCTCCGGGATGGCCGCGATCTCGTCCGTGCTGTTCTCCCAGCTGAGCGCCGGGGACACCGTCGTGCTGCCCAGCGACGGCTACCAGGTCCTGCCCCTGGTCCGCGCGCAGCTGGAGGCGTACGGCATCGAGGTACGTACGGCGCCGACCGGCCAGGACGCCCAGCTCGACGTCCTCGACGGAGCGAGGCTGCTGTGGCTGGAGACGCCGTCGAATCCCGGGCTCGACGTGTGCGACGTCCGCCGGCTGGTCGAGGCGGCACACGCGCGTGGGGCACTCGTGGCCGTCGACAACACGCTCGCGACGCCCCTGGGACAGCGCCCGCTGGAACTCGGCGCGGACTTCGCCGTGGCCAGCGGCACCAAGCAGCTCACCGGGCACGGGGACGTCCTGCTCGGCTACGTCGTCGGCCGCGAGGCCGGGGCCATGGCCGCCGTGCGCCGCTGGCGCAAGATCGCCGGCGCGATCCCGGGGCCCATGGAGGCCTGGCTGGCGCACCGTTCGATCGCCACGCTCCAGCTGCGCGTCGACCGGCAGTGTGCGACGGCGCTCACCCTCGCGGAGGCGCTGCGCCGGCGGCCCGAGGTGAGCGGGCTGCGCTACCCGGGACTGCCCGACGACCCCTCGCACAAGATCGCCTCGCAGCAGATGCGCCGCTACGGGTGCGTGGTGTCCTTCACGCTGCCCACGCGCGCGCGTGCCGACCGTTTCCTCGACGCGCTGCGGCTCGTGGACGACGCAACCAGCTTCGGCGGCGTGCGGTCCACGGCCGAGCGGCGCGGACGCTGGGGCGGGGACGCGGTGCCGGAGGGCTTCATCCGCTTCTCCGTCGGCGCCGAGGATCCCGGGGACCTGGTGGCCGATGTGTTCCGGGCGCTGGACGAAGCGGCCCGATGACCGTGCCGGAGCCGGTCCCGGCGGCCCTTCCGGGGCGCCCGGCTACGTACAACGGACGGTCCGAGCCTCCCCCCTCGTGGCTCGGACCGTCCTCGGTCCTGCGCGCGAAGAACCGCGCGAACCAGGCTAGTTGACTCTGTGTCAGTGTCCAATCACGGTAGCGACAGAGGCCTATCGACTTATTTATAGTTGGGCCCTGCCTTGGGGGCCGGGGAGAAAGGCAGGGAACCGGGAGGGGCGACCGATGGATCTGGCCTTGCTGCGCACTTTCGTGACCGTGCACCGGGCCGGCTCCTTCACCCGCGCCGCCGCCCTGCTGGGCCTGTCGCAGCCGGCCGTGACCTCGCAGATCCGCACCTTGGAGCGGCAGCTGGGCCGTCCTCTGTTTCTGCGACAGGCCCGCGGTGTGACCCCGACGACCATCGGCGACGAACTCGCGCACAAGGCCGCGCCCCATCTGGACGCCCTGGTGGAGATCGCCGAGACCGGTCTGGACGACGAGTCCTCCTTACGGACGCTGCATCTCGCCGGGCCCCCCGAGTTCACCGCCGAGCGGGCGGTGCCCGCCCTCACCGAGCTGACCGGCGAGGACGGTCAGGCTTTCGCCCTGCGTGCCTCCTTCGGGAACGCCGACGAAACCCTGGAGGGGCTGGCCGCCGGGCATCACGATCTGGCCATCAGCACGGCCCGTCCACGCGGGGCCCTGCTGTCGGCGACTGCGCTGTGCGACGAGGAGCACGTCCTCGTCGCCACTCCGCAGTGGGCCGAGCAGATCGCCTCCGACAAGCCGGATCTCAAGGGCGCCCCCGCCCTGGAGGGCGTGCCGGTGATCGAGGTGCACGAGTCGTTGCCCTTCGTCTCCCGCTACTGGGCCTCTGTCTTCGACTCCCGTCCCGGTGTCCCCGGCGCCGTCATCGTTCCCGACCTGCGGGCGGTCCTCGCCTGCGCCGTCGCGGGCGCGGGGCTCGCGGTCCTGCCGCGGTACCTGTGCGGCGCCGCCCTGGAGCACGGCGGGATCGTGGCCCTGCACGAGCCCGCGGTGCCTCCGCTGCGGACCTACTTCCTGGTGGTGCGCACCGGCACACTCGCGATGGCGCACATCGCGCGGGCTCACGAGTGGTTGCTGCGGGCAGCGACCGACTGGGACTGACCTGCGTTTTTCCGCCCGCCACAGGAGCAGGTCGGTCGGTTGCGCCCCACGATGTTTCACGTGGAACCAGCCGGGCCACATTTCCCCCATGACCGTCCGACCCGTGGTCAAGCGCACCGCCCGTGCTGTTCTGCTCGACGGCGACGACCTGATCCTGATCAAGCGCACCAAGCCCGGTGTCGATCCCTATTGGGTCACCCCCGGTGGCGGGGTCGAACCGGAGGACTCGACCGTCGTCGACGCCCTGCACCGCGAGGTGTACGAGGAGCTCGGCGCCAAGGTCACCGACGTGGTGCCCTGTTTCGTGGACACCGTGGAGCACATCGGCGAGGACGGCGGCGCAACCGGCGTGAAGGTGCAGCACTTCTTCGTCTGCCGCCTGGAGTCCATGGACACGTCCCTGCGGCACGGCCCCGAAGTGGACGAGCCGGCCGGCGAGTACGAGATCGTGAGGATCCCTTTCACCCGCGTAGGGATCGCCTCGGTGCATCTCGTGCCCCTGTCCCTGCGGCACTACCTCGACGGAAACATCGAGGGCGTACGCGCCATGCACGCGCCTGACCTGGGCTGACACCGGTGCCGGATCAGCCCCGGGTGGCGACGAGGTCTTCTACGGCGTCGTGCCGTATGCGTTCCGCGGGGATGCCCGCGTACCTCAGGGCGTCCACCCCGCTGCGGATCATGCCGGGTGGGCCCGAGACATAGGCGTCGAACCCGTTCCACGGCCCGTGCTCGCGCAGGGCGTCCGGAAGCTGCAGGCGCGTCTGCCGGTCGACGACCGCACGGACCGAGAGCCACGGATGGGACTGCTGGAGCCTGAGCATCGTCTCGATGTCATACAGGTCGTGGCCGGTGCGGGCGCCGTAGAACACCTCGACCGTCCGCCGTTCGCCGTGCTCGGCCACGTCCTCGACGAGTGCCTTGATGGGCGCTATCCCGGTGCCGCCGCCCAGGCAGAGCAGTCCCGTGTCGGTGGTGTGGTCGACGGTCATCGAACCCGTGGGCGGGCCGAGACGGACGATGTCACCCCGGCGTGCACGGTGCACCAGGGCGGACGACACCCAGCCGGCGGGAACGGCCTTCACATGGAACGTCAGCAGACCGTCGGAACGGGGCGCCGAGGCGAAGGAGTAGTGCCGCCAGATCCGGGGCCACCACGGCGTCTCCAGGCTCGTGTACTGGCCGGCGAGGAAGGGGTACGGCTGGTCGGGGCGGACCGTCACGACCGCCACGTCCGGCGTCCTGAGATCGTGCGCGACGATCTCGGCGTGCCACCAGGCCGGCGCGTGCAGCTCGTCCACCGCCGCCGCATCGATCATGATCTGCGAGATCCTCGTGTACGTCCTCACCCAGGCCGCCTCGGTGAGCGTGTTCCAGCTGCCGGGCGCGTATCTGCTCAGCGCGCCGATGAGGCACTCACCGACGACCGGGTAGTGCTCGGCCCTGGTGCCGTACTTGCGGTGGCCACGGCCCAGGTTCTGCATGTCGGCGACGAGGGCCTCGGTGTCGTCGATGTGCCCGGCCACAGTGATCAGGGCCCTGAACAACCGGTCGCGCTGCATGTCCATCGCGGCCGGGAACAGCGATCTCAGATCGGGACGGCGGACGAACAGCATCGCGTAGAAGTACGAGGTGACCTGATCCGCGACCGGTGTCACCTCGGCCATGGTCCTGCGGATGAGCAGTGCATCCGACGACGTGCTTCCGGTGCCCCTCGCACCGCTGCCGCCCGACGCGGTGGTCGGAGCGTCCATCGTGTGCCTCGCCTCGAACATCCCTCGGTCGGTCTGCGCACTTCCCCGGTCGGAAGCTCCTCTTCCTCGGCAGACGGCTTGCTCTCCCCGTGGTGCGTCGCCGCCGATGCGGCCGATTTCAAGTCGAATCGGTGTTCCGTCCGACCCGCGCGAGAGAGAGTGCCATCGGCCGCGGCAGCCACGCTGCAGCGTCCCATCACACGCAAGCGCCTCGTCCCCATAACCACGAATGCAGGTCTTGGATCTCTTGGTGCCGTTAAGCTGCGGTCGCCGTTCTCCGGGTCCGTGCACGACTCGACGGGGCCGTCAGCCTGTGTTTCACGTGGAACATCCAAGGCTTCTCCGCCGCCTATGCACTTGCCCACGACATGGCCAAAAGCTCCTGCTTCTCACCGGAAAACGGTGGACGGCGAGGCCAACCGTCGGACAGCCTGACCTGCGTGTCGACTGACTCCCTCCCCCCTCTTGCCGTCCGCCGTCTGACGCTGCGCGATCTCACCGCCTGCGCCGACTTGTCCGAGAACCGGGGGTGGCCGCGTGAGGAGCACAAGTGGGGTTTCCTCCTCACAGCCGGGAAGGGCTATGGCATCGACGACCCCGACGGGGGGCTGGTCGGCGCGTGTGTCGTCACCGGGTACGGACCGCAGGACCGCCCTTCACTCGCGGCCATCGGCATGGTCCTGGTCGCCGAACGGCATGCCCGCCGAGGTGTCGGACGCCACCTGATGCGGCACATCGTCGCGACGATGGGCACCGCTCCGCTGACGCTCTACGCGACCCCGTACGGTCGCCCCCTCTACGAGGAACTCGGTTTCAAGGTCACCGGCAGGGCCGAGATGCTGAGCGGACACTTCACGTCCAGTGGTCCGGCGCCCGAGGTCGCCACGCGTGCGGCCACCGCCGAGGACCTCACGGCGATCCTCAGCCTCGACGAGGAGGTGTTCGGCGCCGATCGCACACCCCTCATCACACGGCTGCCGGCCTTCGCCGACCGCATGCGGGTCGCCGAGGAGGACGGTCGACTCATCGGCTACGCGGCCGCCTGGCCCAATATGGACACCCATGTCGTGGGCCCGCTGATCGCCCGCGACACGGAGACGGCGAAGGCCCTCATCGGCACTCTCGCCGCCCACACCGACCGTCCCCTGCGCACGGACATCGACGTACGGCATGAAGAACTGCTGGCGTGGATGAAGGAGCAGGGGCTGGTCTCCGTCGCCTTCAACTCGGTGATGACGTACGGGATCTCCGAACTGCCCGGCGACTGGACCAAACGGTTCGCTCCCCTGACGGTCGCCGCCGGCTGAGCACTGCCCAGGGACTCGGCCGTGCGTAGGGTGCGAACATGGCAGATCTTGAGATACGGCCCGCCACGGCGGACGACGTGCCCGCGATCGTCGCGATGCTCGCCGATGACCCCCTGGGGGCCGAGCGGGAGTCACCGGACGATCTGGCTCCCTACCTGACCGCATTGCGGCGGCTTGCGTCCGACCCGAACCAGTACCTGGTCGTCGCGGTGCGCGAGAATCGTGTCGTCGGCACGCTTCAGCTCACGATCATTCCCGGTCTGTCACGCCGCGGTGCCACCAGGTCGATCATCGAGGCCGTCCGTATCCACGCCGACGAGCGCGGCAGCGGCCTGGGCACCCAGCTCATCGAGTGGGCGATCGACGAATCCCGTCGTCAGGACTGCCGGTTGATCCAGCTGACCTCCGACACCTCCCGTACCGACGCTCATCGCTTCTACGAGCGGCTCGGCTTCACGGCCTCGCACGTCGGCTTCAAGCTGCCGTTGTGAGGCCGCGGGCTCGGATGTCGATCGGTGGGCCTCGACGCGAAACCGCCTGTTTCACGTGAAACAGGCGGTTCACCGGACGCCGACGTCAGCCGATTCCCCGCCAGCCCTCCGGGTCCACTCCACCGGGCACAGGAGCCTCCTCGTCGTACGGCTGACGTGTGAACACGAACGATCCGAGGTCCAGATGGCTCACGGTGCCGTCCGGGCGCCGTACAGCCTTCAGGAGCTCTCTGGCGTAGTAGCCCTCCACTCCGGTCCAGGTGCCGTCGCCGTTCGCCTCGAAACGCGAGCGGCGGCCGTTGCCGGACAGCGGCTCCAGCGAGACACCCTCACCGGCGGACAGCCGCAGGGCGAACGCATACGTACCCCAGTACCACGGCCCCACCAACCCCATGGTGGACGCGTCGGCCTCGGGCAGCGGTCGCCATGGATCGGGAATGCGTGGCTCGGCCTCGGCGACGATCCGTACGAGGTCGGCGCCGACGTCGGACAGCGACGGGCCGGAGGTGCAGTTGGCCAGTACCACGGCCGCGACGTCTTCCTCGACGCTGAGGGTGAGGTTGGCCAGAAAGCCCGGCAGTGACCCGGAGTGCCCCACGAGCAACCGGCCGTCCCGGCGCTGGATCTGCAGCCCCAGCCCGTACGCCGCCCCGTCCACCACATCGCTTGCTTCGGCCGGAGCCGCGGGGGTCCGCATCTCCCTCAGGGTCGCGGCGCTCAGCACCCTGTCGTCGCCCCCGGCGAGGAAGACGGCGAAGCGGGCCAGGTCACCCGTGGTGGACCAGAGCTGACCTGCCGGAGCCATCCGCCCCAGGTCCTCGGCGGGCTCGGGCAGCAGGACGTCGGCCCAGGGGTGCACGGCCCAGCCACCGGCATGGGGTGCCCGCGGGTGAGCGCTTGTACGGCGAAGGCCCAGAGGTTCGAGCACTTCCTGCCGAAGTGTCTCCTCCCACGGCTGCGCGCGCAGCTTCTCGACGAGTGCGCCCAGCACGGTGTAACCGGGGTTGGAGTAGTGGAAGCGGCGGCCCACGGGGTGCAGAAGAGGTTGCCCGCCCAGTACATCGGCGAGTTCGGGACGCAGGGATCCCGGGGTGCGCTCCCACCACGGTGCCGGCGACTCCGCCGCCAATCCGCTCGTGTGGGCAAGGAGATCGGCGATGGTCGCCTCCCCCGCGCCGGTCCCCGGCAGGTGCCTCTCGAGCGGATCACCAAGGTCCACGGCACCCTCGTCCCGCAGCCGCAGCACGAGAACAGCCGTGAAGGTCTTGGTGATCGAGCCGATGCGGTACTGCACGTTCTCGTCCGGAGCGTGTCCCTCCACCGAGGTCCGCGCACCGTTCCACACGGCCCGCCCGCCCCGCACGACCGCCGCGGCCAGGGACGGAGCACGCCCTTCGGCCTGGGCCACGGCGATCCGGTGCAGCAACGCCCTCCGCGTACCCGGGAGCAGCTCTTCCTGAGGTGTCGTCTCCTGAGGTGTCGTCATACGCACAGTCCACCCTGCGAGGCGCTCGAGCGTCGAGCGCGTCGGTGCGGGTGGGGGACCTGGCGCGTGAACTCCTCCGTCCCGTGCAGCGTCTCGCGGCCGGTGTCGGCGAACACCCTCGTACCCAGCAGCTTCTACCGCGGTCGCATCCCTGCAGCGATTGCGGCGGGGACCCGCCCGCAGCAGGTGCGGCACACCAGGAGCCCCGTGCCGGCCTGCGAAAATTGAGACCCTGCGCCGTCCCGGACGGATCAGGTCTGCGCCATGTCCACGAAGCGCGAGTAGTGGCCCTGGAAGGCGACCGTGATGGTCGCCGTCGGGCCGTTACGGTGCTTGGCCACGATCAGGTCGGCCTCGCCCGCGCGCGGTGACTCCTTCTCGTAGGCGTCCTCACGGTGCAGCAGGATGACCATGTCGGCGTCTTGCTCGATCGAACCGGACTCACGCAGGTCGGAGACCATCGGCTTCTTGTCGGTGCGCTGCTCGGGGCCACGGTTCAGCTGAGACAGCGCGATGACCGGGATCTCCAGTTCCTTGGCGAGGAGCTTGAGGTTACGGGACATGTCCGAGACCTCCTGCTGCCTGTTCTCGGCGCGCTTGGAACCGCCGGACTGCATCAGCTGGAGGTAGTCGATGACGACCATTCTGATGTCGTTGCGCTGCTTGAGGCGGCGGCACTTGGCGCGGATCTCCATCATCGACAGATTCGGGGAGTCGTCGATGAACAGCGGCGCGGCGGAGACGTCCGGCATCCTGCGGGCCAGGCGCGTCCAGTCCTCGTCGGTCATGGTGCCGGAGCGCATGTGGTGCAGCGCCACACGGGCCTCGGCGGACAGCAGACGCATCGCGATCTCGTTGCGCCCCATCTCGAGGGAGAAGATGACGCTCGGCAGGTTGTGTCTGATCGACGCCGCCCTGGCGAAGTCCAGCGCAAGGGTGGACTTACCCATCGCGGGACGGGCCGCGATGACGATCATCTGGCCCGGGTGCAGACCGTTGGTCAGCGAGTCGAAGTCCGTGAAACCCGTGGGCACACCGGTCATCTCCCCGGAGCGGGAGCCGATCGCCTCGATCTCGTCGAGCGCGCCCTCCATGATGTCGCCGAGCGGCAGATAGTCCTCGCTGGTGCGCTGCTCGGTGACCGCGTAGATCTCCGCCTGCGCGCGGTTGACGATCTCGTCGACGTCGTCGTCGGCCGCGTATCCCATCTGCGTGATACGGGTGCCGGCCTCGACCAGACGGCGCAGGACCGCGCGCTCGTGCACGATCTCCGCGTAGTACTCGGCGTTGGCCGCCGTCGGCACGGTCTGGACGAGGGTGTGCAGGTACGACGCCCCGCCGACCTTGTTGATCTCGCCGCGTTTGGTGAGTTCGGCGGCGATGGTGATGGGGTCGGCCGGCTCTCCCTTGGCGTAGACGTCGAGGATCGCCAGGAAGATCGTCTCGTGGGCGGGCTTGTAGAAGTCGTGGCCCTTGAGGATCTCCACGACGTCGGCGATGGCGTCCTTGGACAGCAGCATGCCGCCGAGGACGGACTGCTCGGCATCGAGGTCCTGGGGCGGCACCCGCTCGAAGGACGTGCTCCCGCCCTCCCATTCACCGCTGTCCCTGCCGCGGTCGTGCTGTTCGTCGCGGCCGGGTCCCCCGTCGCCGCGGCGCCGGGAGGCGGGCAGACGATCACTGGGGCCGCTGTCGGCCCACGGGTCGTCCAAGGGCTCGGAAATGCTCACCGAGCCACCTCCTCCCGTCCGCCCCCGAGCGGACCTAGCCATGCCCTATTTCTACGGCACGGCACTGACAAATGAGAGGCCCGGCTCCGGTTAGGAGACTCGGTTCTGAGCTGGTCTCCCTGTCGACGAACGGAGCGGGCGCCGGACCACGGTAGGCCCACGGGGGGCGTCAGCCAATCTGGTTATCCACAGGCCATGTGGACGACGGCCCCGATGCTGTGGAGAACTCCGCAAAACCTGTGCACGACCCGGTGGACAGCCCTGTGAACAAGCCTGAGCCTCACTCGCCGGACCACCTATGAGCTGCGCCTTTCCCGTCCACCGGCTGTGCAGAAGAAAAACTTCCCCAGTCGGCTCAAGATCCCATCGAACGGCGCCCGAAAGTACAGCCGCCCCCTCAGAGAGTAAGGGCTGAAGGCCCTTTGCATCTCTTACCTGTGGACGATTACATTGGTGCTCATGACACAGGCCCCAGCGCCCCCCAAGGCCACCCGGCGGCGGCACGATCGAGAGATCGTCGCACTGGCCGTTCCGGCCTTCGGCGCACTCGTCGCCGAGCCCCTCTTCGTCCTGGCCGACAGCGCGATCGTCGGCCACCTCGGCACAGCGCAACTCGCCGGCCTCGGTGTCGCCTCCGCCCTCCTCACGACAGCGGTCAGTGTCTTCGTCTTCCTCGCTTACGCCACCACCGCGGCCGTCGCCCGGCGAGTCGGCGCAGGCGACCTCCAGGCCGCCATCCGACAGGGCATGGACGGTATCTGGCTGGCGCTTCTGATCGGCGCAGCCGTCATCGCCGTGGTCCTCCCCACAGCACCGTTGCTCGTGGACCTGTTCGGCGCTTCGGACACCGCGGCCCCCTACGCGACCATCTACCTCCGCATCTCGGCCCTCGGCATTCCGGCCATGCTCGTCGTCCTCGCCGCGACCGGCGTCCTGCGCGGCCTGCAGGACACGAAGACACCGCTCTACGTGGCCGTCGCGGGCTTCGTCACCAATGCCGCCCTCAACGCAGCCCTGGTCTACGGCGCCGACCTGGGCATCGCCGGCTCGGCCTGGGGCACCGTCATCGCCCAGTGCGGGATGGCCGTCGTCTACCTCACGGTGGTCGTCCGAGGAGCCCGCCGACACGGGGCGTCGCTGCGTCCCGATGCTGCCGGGATCCGGACCTCGGCCCAAGCCGGTGTGCCTCTGCTCGTCCGCACGTTGTCACTGCGGGCGATTCTGCTGATCGCCACCGCGGTGGCAGCCCGCCTCGGGGACGCCGACATCGCGGCCCACCAGATCATCCTGTCCCTGTGGAGCCTGCTCGCCTTCGCACTCGATGCCATCGCCATCGCCGGACAGGCCATCATCGGGCGGTATCTGGGCGCCGACGACGCCCAGGGTGCCCGGGACGCCTGCCGTCGCATGGTGGAGTGGGGTGTCGCGGTCGGCGTCGTGCTGGGCGTCCTGGTGGTGCTGGCCCGCCCCGTGTTCCTGCCCCTGTTCACCAGTGACTCCCTGGTCAAGGACACGGCCCTGCCCGCTCTGGTGATCGTGGCGCTCTCGCAACCGATCAGTGGCATCGTCTTCGTCCTGGACGGCGTCCTGATGGGCGCCGGCGATGGACCGTACCTTGCCTGGGCCATGGTGATCACCCTGGCTGTCTTCAGTCCGGTGGCTCTCCTGGTCCCCGCCCTCGGCGGTGGACTCACCGCTCTGTGGGGAGCGATGGCGCTGATGATGACGGTCCGCCTGATCACTCTCTGGCTGCGGGCCCGTTCGGGGCGCTGGATCGTCACCGGCGCGACCCGTTGAGCCGTTTCACGTGAAACGCCGCGAGCCGCCACGTTTCACGTGAAACGAGCGGGACGGCACGCAAGAGGGGCCGCGCCTCAGGACGCGGCCCCTCTCACATGCTCAGCAAAACGCAGCCATCAGGCCGCGACGACCTCGATGCTGACCTTGGCGGCAACCTCGGGGTGCAGACGTACGGACGTCTCGTGGGCGCCCAGCGTCTTGATCGGCGCGCCGAGCTCGATGCGGCGCTTGTCGACCTCGGGGCCACCGGAGGCCTTGATCGCCGAAGCGATGTCGGCCGGCGTGACGGAACCGAAAAGACGACCGGCGTCGCCGGAGCGGACGGCCAGACGGACCTTCACACCCTCGAGCTGGGCCTTCACCTGGTTGGCCTGCTCGATGGTCTGGATCTCGTGGATCTTGCGAGCACGGCGGATCTGCTCGACGTCCTTCTCGCCACCCTTGGTCCAGCGAATAGCGAACTTCCGCGGGATCAGGTAGTTGCGAGCGTAGCCGTCCTTGACGTCGACGACTTCACCGGCGGCACCGAGGCCGGAGACCTCGTGGGTGAGGATGATCTTCATGAGTCGGTCACCCTTCCCTTAACGCGCGGTGGACGTGTACGGCAGCAGCGCCATCTCACGGCTGTTCTTGACGGCCGTGGCGACGTCACGCTGGTGCTGCGTGCAGTTGCCGGTCACGCGGCGGGCACGGATCTTGCCGCGGTCGGAAATGAACTTCCGCAGCATGTTCGTGTCCTTGTAGTCCACGTACGTGACCTTGTCCTTGCAGAAAGCGCAGACCTTCTTCTTCGGCTTGCGCACAGGCGGCTTCGCCATGGTGTTTCTCCTGTGTGATCAAGAAGTTTGGGTACGCCCCGCCCTCCGGCCGGAGGCCTAGAAGGGGGGCTCGTCCGAGTAGCCGCCGCCGCTGCCGCCGGAGCCACCGCCCCAGCCACCGCCGCCGCCCTGGTTGCCACCGGCGGGAGCACCGGTGGCCCACGGGTCGTCGGCGGGCGCGCCGCCGCCCTGCTGACCGCCACCGGGGCCACCGCCCCAGCCGCCGCCACCCTGGCCGCCGCCACCGCCACCGCTGTAACCGCCCTGGCCACCGCGGCCGCTGGTCTTGGTGACCTTGGCCGTGGCGTTGCGCAGACTGGCGCCGACCTCGTCGACGTCCAGCTCGTAGACCGTGCGCTTGACGCCCTCACGGTCCTCGTAGGACCGCTGCTTCAGCCGGCCCTGCACGATGACGCGCATGCCTCGCTGGAGCGACTCGGCGACGTTCTCCGCCGCCTGACGCCAGACCGAGCAGGTCAGGAACAGGCTCTCGCCGTCCTTCCACTCGTTCGTCTGACGGTCGAAGGTGCGGGGGGTGGACGCGACACGGAACTTCGCGACCGCCGCACCGGAAGGGGTGAAGCGCAGCTCGGGGTCGTCGACAAGATTGCCGACGACCGTGATGACGGTCTCGCCTGCCATGGGGGAACCTCTCGGCGGGTTTGCTGCTGGCTGCTTGTGCTACTCGAGTCCTGGGATCGACCGAGCGTGAGCTCAGTGGGTCTCGGGACGGAGGACCTTGGTCCGGAGGACCGACTCGTTCAGGTTCATCTGGCGGTCGAGCTCCTTGACGACCCCAGGCTCGGCCTGCAGGTCGATGACCGAGTAGATGCCCTCGGGCTTCTTCTTGATCTCGTACGAGAGACGACGACGGCCCCAGGTGTCGACCTTCTCCACCTTTCCGTTGCCCTCACGGACGACGGAGAGGAAGTTCTCGATCAGCGGGGAGACAGCGCGCTCCTCGAGATCGGGGTCGAGGATGACCATCACCTCGTAGTGACGCATGTGGAACCCACCTCCTTCGGACTCAGCGGCCACGGTCGTTCCGTGGCAGGAGGGTTGTGATGCGTACGCAACGGTATCGGCCGCCTCTGACAATCGGGGGCCGACGAGCGGCTTCCCCTGCCTGGCCTGGGCGGTTTCCCTGGCTCTGCCTGGGCAGACACCGGTGCAGACCGTACAGAGTACCCGCACACCGGCTTCCGGTTGAAATCCGACCGCCAGGGCCGTCAATCTGTACACATCGGGTGTGCATGGCGCTACGATGCGCCGTCTTCCGCAGGAGGTGCCCCATGGCACAAGCATTGCGACCCAATACCGTCGGCGGTCTCTTCGCCACGGACGGAAAGCCCCATCCGCTCCAGGACACGCTGCTCGCGGTGACCCTGGTGCTCGGCGCGGTGGCGTTCGTGACGGGCTTCTTCGACAACCTTCACCTGCTGAGCTCCTGGGCCGGCCTGGTGGGGATCCTCACCGGCGCGTACGGCCAGTGGATCTCGGAGACGACCCGCGAACGCTTCGGCCTGATCCTGGGCCTGGGCGCCTCGGGTGTCGGCTTCTTCCTCGGCATGGCGCACGGCGGGCTCTTCGGCGGGGTCATCAGCTGACGCCAGGGACACCGTCTCGACAACCCTCCATAAAGCACCATGGAACGCTTCGGTGATCCACATGCCGGGGCGCGGGTTTCGTACGCCCACTCGGGGCGCTCGCAAGGCGCAGTAGGCTTCGGCGCGAGAGCCGGAGCCCCTGAACCCATGGGGACACACCAGCCCGAGGAGCGCCCCGAATGAGCCTGACCCTGAGGACGATCAGTCGCGAGCAGCATCTGGCGTACATCCAGAGCCTGTCCTCGGCGAGCCACATGCAGGTCCCGGCCTGGGCGGACGTCAAGGCGGAGTGGCGCTCGGAAAACCTCGGCTGGTTCGACGAGCGGACCGGCGAACTCGTCGGTGCGGGTCTGGTCCTCTACCGTCAGCTGCCCAAGATCAAGCGCTACCTCGCCTATCTGCCCGAGGGTCCGGTCATCAACTGGTTCGCGCCGAATCTGACCGAGTGGCTGGAACCGATGCTCGCCCACCTCAAGCAGCAGGGCGCCTTCTCCGTGAAGATGGGCCCACCGGTGATCATCCGGCGCTGGGAGGCCGGCTCCATCAAGCAGGGAATCCAGAACCCGGACGTGAAGCGGCTGCGCGACATCGAGGCCGACTTCATCGAGCCGCGTGCCTTCGAGGTCGCCGACAAGCTGCGCCGCATGGGCTGGCAGCAGGGCGAGGACGGCGGGGCCGGCTTCGGCGACGTCCAGCCGCGTTATGTCTTCCAGGTGCCGCTGGCCAACCGCTCCCTGGAGGAGGTCCACAAGAACTTCAACCAGCTGTGGCGCCGCAACATCAAGAAGGCCGAGAAAGCCGGCGTCGAGGTCGTCCAGGGCGGTTACCAGGACCTCGAGGAATGGCAGCGGCTGTACGAGATCACCGCCGTGCGTGACCACTTCCGGCCGCGCCCGCTGTCGTACTTCCAGCGCATGTGGTCGGCCCTCAACTCCGAGGACCCCAACCGGATGCGCCTGTACTTCGCCCGGCACAACGGAGTGAACCTGTCGGCGGCGACGATGCTGATCGTCGGCGGGCACGTCTGGTACTCCTACGGCGCCTCCGACAACATCGGTCGTGAGGTCCGGCCCTCGAACGCGATGCAGTGGCGGATGCTGCGGGACGCCTACGCACTCGGCGCGACCGTCTACGACCTGCGCGGCATCTCCGACTCGCTGGACGAGACCGACCATCTCTTCGGTCTCATCCAGTTCAAGGTGGGCACGGGCGGCCAGGCCGCCGAGTACCTCGGCGAGTGGGACTTCCCGCTCAACAAGCTGCTCCACAAGGCGCTCGACCTCTACATGTCGCGCCGCTGAGCCCCATCGGTCCCGGACGTTTGCTTCGATGAACCCGACAGCTTCGTTCGCATCCATACCTCTGATACACCGCAGCCACCAGAAAGGTTCCAGGTCCGGCCATGGCGCTCACGCTCTACGTCGACACCGCGCGCTGGCGGGCGCACCACAAGCACGTGCAGGAGCAGTTCCCGGGGCTCGTCCCGGTCTGCAAGGGCAACGGCTACGGCTTCGGGCACGAGCGGCTGGCTGAGGAGGCCACGCGGCTGGGCTCGGACATCCTCGCCGTCGGCACGACGTACGAGGCCGCACGCATCAAGGACTTCTTCAGCGGGGATCTGCTGGTGCTGACGCCCTACCGGCGCGGCGAGGAGCCCGTACCGCTGCCCGACCGCGTCATCCGTTCCGTGTCCTCGGTGGACGGCGTGTACGGCCTCGTGGGGGCCCGCGTGGTCATCGAGGTGATGTCCTCGATGAAGCGGCACGGCATCACCGCCCAGGAACTGCCCCAGTTGCACGCCGCCATAGAGAACGTCCGTCTCGAAGGCTTCGCCATCCACCTCCCGCTGGACCGCACCGACGGCTCGGACGCCGTCGAGGAGGTCATCGGCTGGATGGACCATCTGCGTGCGGCCCGTCTTCCACTGCACACGATGTTCGTCAGCCACCTGAAGGCCGAGGAGCTCCACCGGCTGCAGCAGCAGTTCCCGCAGACCCGCTTCCGTGCCCGTATCGGCACGCGGCTGTGGCTGGGGGACCACGACGCCACCGAGTACCGCGGGGCGGTCCTGGACGTCACACGCGTCGCCAAGGGCGACCGCTTCGGGTACCGCCAGCAGAAGGCGGCCTCCGACGGCTTCCTGGTGGTCGTGGCGGGCGGTACGTCGCACGGGGTGGGGCTGGAGGCCCCGAAGGCGCTGCACGGCGTCATGCCGCGTGCCAAGGGTGTCGCACGGGCCGGCCTCGCCACGGTGAACCGGAACCTTTCTCCGTTCGTCTGGGGCGGCAAGCAGCGCTGGTTCGCGGAGCCGCCGCACATGCAGGTCTCCATCCTGTTCGTGCCGTCGGACGCGCCCGAACCGAAGGTCGGCGACGAGTTGGTGGCCCACCTGCGGCACACCACCACGCAGTTCGACCGCCTCATGGACCGCTGACCAGGGCACCGGCAACCGAAAGGCCGTACACGGACTTTCCCGTGTACGGCCTTTCTTTCCCGTGTACGGCCTTACGCTGTGATCGCCGGAGAGACTCCTGAGGCGTCGTCCGTCCTCTCGAATTGTTCGCTCAGAGTGAACCTTCGGAGGAGGACGGCCTTCCGTCGGCGCCCCACTCCACCTGCGGCCCTTCGAGGTGGGCGGCGTGTCGTGGCGGGTGGGCGGCCGAGCCCAGCACGAAGACGTCCTCCGCGCCGTCCAGCACACCCCCTGAGGGGTCGTCGTCGCCGGCCCGGCGCACCGGGTCCCGTTCCGGCATGAGGATGTCGCGCACGACGACGGCGCACAGATACAGCGTCCCCAGCAGGTGGACCCCGATGGCCCAGTGGTAGCCGTCCTGGGGCAGCCCCTTGTGGGCGTCGCCGCTGGTCGTGTACGCGAGGTACAGCCAGATGCCCAGGAAGTACGCGACCTCGCACGCCTGCCAGATCAGGAAGTCCCGCCACTTCGGCCGGGCCAGCGCGGCGAGCGGAACCAGCCACAGCACGTACTGGGGCGAGTAGACCTTGTTGGTGAGGATGAACGCCGCGATGATCAAGAAGGCGAGCTGCGCGAAGCGGGGACGGCGCGGAGCGGTCACCGTCAGCACCGCGATGCCTACGCAGCACAGCACCATCAGGGCGATGGCCAGGTTGTTGACGGTGTCGGTGGTCAGCGGGTCGGCGGAATCCTGGGCCAGGATGAGCCAGAAGGACCCGAAGTCCACGCCACGGTCGTGGCTGAACCGGTAGAACTGCGACCAGCCGTTCCAGGCGAAGAGCATGACGGGCAGGTTCACGGCCAGCCAGGCGACGGCTGCTCCTGCCAGCGCTCTGCCGAAGTCCCGCCACTTGCCGGCCCGCCAGCACAACACGAGCAGCGGGCCGAGCAGCAGGACGGGATACAGCTTCGCGGCCGTGGCGAGCCCCAGGAGGACGCCGAAGGCCAGGGAACGCCCCCGGGACCACATCAGCATCGCCGCGGCCGTCAGAGCGACCGCCAGGAGGTCCCAGTTGATGGTGGCGGTCAGTGCGAAGGCGGGTGCGAGAGCGACCAGGAGACCGTCCCAGGGACGCCGGGCGTGGGTCCGGGCCACGCAGACCGCGATGACGGCCGCACAGACCATCAGCAGTCCGGCGTTGACCATCCAGTACCACTGCTCCTGGTCCTGGATGCTGCCGCTGCCCGGCGTGAGCCAGGCGGCCACCTCCATGAACACACCGGTCAGCACCGGATATTCGAGGTACGGCATGTCGCCGGAGAGCTTGTCGAAGTACGGCACCAGACCGTCTGCGAAACCGCGCCCCTGATACAGGTGCGGGATGTCGGAGTAGCACGCCTTCGTGTACTGCGAGCTCGCGCCGAAGAACCAGGCGCCGTTGTAGCACGGCGCCTTCTGGACCAGTCCGAGGGCGAACATGCCGATCGCCACGAGCGCGACGACCCGGACGGGAGTCCACCAGGACGTCCCGACGAGGGCAAGCCGCCCGAGGGGGCCACCGATCACCTCGCTGCCGGTGGCGGCGACCTCGTCCTCCCTGGTCGGCCGCACCGGGTCCGGTCCGTGCACGCTCGCTTGTGTCGATTCTGCGCTGGGCATGCGCCACATCCTGCCGTACGTGTCTGGGGATACGCCGAGGCTCTAGGTATACGAGGTATACGCCGAGGGCCGCCGCACCCGCTCAGGAGTGTGACGGCCCTCGTTTCACGTGAAACATGGCCATGTTTCACGTGAAACGCCCGTGCCGGGCTTTTCCACGCTAGCCGGTCGAGCCTCCGAAGAGGCCCCCGTTGCCGTTGCCTCTCGTGTTGCCGTTCCCGCTCGTGTCCGTTGCCGTCGGTGTGGAGGTGACGCCTCCGTCCGTGCCGCCCGTGGTCGTGCCACCGGTGTTCGTGCACTGCCAGCTGAACCTGCAGGACTCCGTCGGCGACGGCGGCGGACTCGTGAGCGTCTCGCTGGGCGTCGGTGTCGGGGTCGGGCTGGCTTCCGGGGTGTCGGTCACGGTCGGAGTGGGAGTCGGGGACGGCACGTCGTTGACGACCTCGCCGATGGGCGCCGGCTTCGGGAAGTCCTTCGCCGGTTCGTTCTTCAGCGCGTCCGCCATGTAGTCGTGCCAGATCTCCGACGGGAACGAGGCACCGTGGATCTTCTTCTGGCCGCCCGTCCCGTACATCTCCAGGAACTCGCGCTTCTTGTTCTTCTCGTTGTCGTCCAGGCGGAACATCGTGACGGCCGTGGACAGCTGCGGGGTGTAGCCCACGAACCAGGCGGACTTGTTGCCGTCGGTGGTACCGGTCTTGCCGGCCACCTCGCGGCCGGGCAGCTTGGCGTTGGTACCCGTGCCCTTGTCGACCACCGTCTTCAGCACGTCGGTGACGTTGTCGGCCACCTGCGAGGTGAAAGCCTGCCTGGGCTTGTCCTCATGGGTGAAGACCGTGCCGTCCTTGCTGGTGACCTTCGTGACGGAGAAGGGCTCACGCTGCTCGCCACTGGAGGCGAACGTGCCGTACGCGCTCGCCATGCGAATCGCGCTCGGGTCGGAGATACCGATGGAGAACGACGGGAAATTTGTACCGGTCAGGCTGCTCTTCAGGATGCCCGCGTCGACTGCGGACTCCTCGACCTTGTCCAGGCCCACGTCCATGCCCAGCTGGACGTACGCGGAGTTCACCGAGAACTGCATCGCCTCACGAAGGTCGATCTTGTAGTCCGGCGGACTGCCCACCGACTCGTTGCCGTCGTTCGCCTGCAGCCACTCTTTGCCCTTGTCGTCCTTCCAGACGTCCCCGTTGTACTCCTTGATCTTGAGCTTGTTCTTGCCGCTGTAGAGGCTCTTGGGCGAGACCTGGGTGCGCTCGTCCTGCGCCTGCTCCGAGCCGAGGTCGGGGTCGCGCACACCCCACTTCATGGCCGCCGCGAGCACGAACGGCTTGAACGTCGAACCCACCTGGGCACCGGTCGCATCGGCGTTGTCCGTGAAGTGCTTGGTCGCGTCCTCACCGCCGTAGATGGCCTTGATGGCGCCGCTCGCCGGGTCCACCGAAGCTGCGCCGAACTGGACGTGGGTGTCCGTCTTGGGGCGTTCCTTGGGCTTGATGTTGCCCTTCTGGACGTTCTTGACCGACGCCTCGAGTTCCTTGACCTTCTTCTTGTCGAAGGTCGTGTAGATCGAGTAACCACCCCGCTGCAGGTCGTCAGCGGTGATCTTGGTGTTGTTGATCAGGTACGCCTTCGCCAGGTCGACGAGGTAGCCCGTCTGGCCGCTGAGCGCCGTGTTCGACCGCGGGTTCTTCACGGCGGGGAGGTTGGTGTACTTGGCCCGCTCCGTCTGACTCAGGTGGCCGTACTTCACCATCTTGTCGAGGGTGTCCTGCATCTGGCCCAGGGCACGCTTCTGGTTGGCCTCGGGAGTGGCGGCCGGATCGATGGACGTGGCGCCGGCGGGGTCGTAGTACGTGGCGCCCTTGAGCATCGCCGCCAGGAAGGCGCACTCACCCGGGTTCAGCTTGACGGCGTCCTTGTTGAAGTACGCCCGTGCCGCCGCCTGGATGCCGTAGGCGTTGCGTCCGTAGTAGGCGGAGTTCAGGTACCCCGCCATGATCTGGTCCTTGGGGACCGTGGCGCCCACCTTGATGGAGATGAAGATCTCCTTGAACTTACGGGTGAGCGTCTGCGACTGGTCGTCGAGCCGGGCGTTCTTCACGTACTGCTGGGTGATGGTGGAACCACCCTGCGTCTCGCCGCCCCTGGCCATGTTGAAGACGGCGCGGGCGATGCCCTTCGGGTCGATGCCGCTGTCGGTGTAGAAGGACTTGTTCTCCTGGGAGACGACCGCGTACTGCATGTCCTTGGGGATCTGCGAGAGGTTGACGATCTGCCGGTTGGTCTCGCCACCCGTGGCGACCATCTGGCTGCCGTCGCTCCAGTAGTAGACGTTGTTCTGGGCCTTGGCCGCCAGTGCCACGTTGGGAACGCTCACCATGGCGTACCCGATGCCCGCCACCGCCACGAGACTGCCGATGAAGCCGATGAACATGCCGGTCACCAGCTTCCACGACGGCACCCAGCGTGCCGCGCCGTACTTGCCGGCACGCGGGTAGTCGATGAAGCGCTTCTTGGCGGGGGCGGCGGAGCCTCCCCTGCCGGGCCCGGTCGGACCACCCGGCGCGCCGCGCCGGCCTCCGCGGCCCGGCTCAGCCGCTCTGCGGCGGCCGCCTCCACTTCTCTGGGCCGCGCGGCGGGCCTCGGCGCGGCCGCCGAAGGGCCGCTCCCCGTCTCCCGACCCGTATGCGTCGGAGGGAGATCCGGTGGCGCCTCGCGGTGCCGCGCGGCGGCCGGAGGACGAGCCGGACTGTCCGCGTCGGGCCGCGGCACGTCCGCCTCCCTGCGGCTGCGGCGGTTTGCGACGGTGCTCGCTCATCGAACGACTACTCCTCGGGCAGGCGCACCCTTGCGCGCCTGGAAACGGCGGCTGGTTTCCGGTCCCCCCGAAGTACGGATGGGGTCGATCGCTCATTCATCCGTACGGCACCTGGGACGAGGACGCCCCCTTGCGTCACTCGGTTCCCGCTGATGTGCATGGCGCACAGACTACGCACCGTCAAAGCCCACCGAGCCCCGAAGTTCACCCCAAACCAGGCAACTTGCCTCGGATGAATAAGTGGTGTGATCCCGTTCACCGTCTCCCCACTTGTCGCATCCGGATGGCCGTTCTATCGTCTTGATGTATCGAGTCGATACATCGGAGCGAGATAAGGGCGAGGAGGCGAGGGGATGAGCCGGAGGTCCGGGATCCTCGAGTTCGCCGTACTCGGCCTGCTCCGCGAGTCCCCGATGCACGGCTACGAGCTGCGCAAGCGGCTCAACACGTCACTGGGCGTGTTCCGTGCCTTCAGTTACGGGACGCTCTACCCCTGCCTCAAGACGCTGGTCGCCAACGGCTGGTTGATCGAGGAGCCGGGGCACGCGCCTGAGGACGCCCTCGCCGCACCACTCGCAGGACGTCGCGCCAAGATCGTCTACCGGTTGACGGCGGAAGGTAAGGAACACTTCGAGGAACTGCTCTCGCAGACAGGTCCGGACGCGTACGAGGACGAGCACTTCGCCGCCCGTTTCGCCTTCTTCGGGCAGACGTCGCGCGATGTGCGCATGCGTGTGCTCGAGGGCCGTCGCAGCCGGCTGGAGGAGCGTCTGGAGAAGATGCGCGCCTCCCTGGCACGCACCCGGGAGCGCCTCGACGACTACACGCTTGAGCTCCAGCGCCACGGGATGGAGTCCGTGGAGCGCGAAGTGCGCTGGCTGAACGAGCTCATCGAGAGCGAGCGGGCCGGACGGGATCTGAAAGGTCCCGGCTCCGGGGGGTCCGCTCAACAGGAGAACACCACTGGATCGACGGGCGTCCTGCCCCGTCCCGGGGATGCCCCCGGGACGGATACGCCCGGCGACACCGCCACGTGAGCGCCCCGTCAGGGCCTCACTCGTACACACAGGGAGCAGCCGGAATGGGTTCGGTTCGCGTAGCCGTCGTCGGCGTGGGCAACTGCGCCGCGTCGCTGGTGCAGGGAGTCGAGTACTACAAGGACGCCGACCCGGCGTCGAAGGTCCCCGGCCTGATGCATGTGCAGTTCGGTGACTACCACGTGCGTGACGTGGAGTTCGTCGCCGCGTTCGATGTCGACGCGAAGAAGGTCGGTCTCGACCTGGCGGACGCGATCGGCGCTTCCGAGAACAACACCATCAAGATCTGCGACGTGCCTTCCACCGGTGTCACGGTGCAGCGCGGCCACACCCTCGACGGTCTGGGCAAGTACTACCGCCAGACCATCGAGGAGTCCGACGCCGAGCCGGTCGACGTCGTCCAGGTGCTCAAGGACAGGCAGGTCGACGTTCTCGTCTGCTACCTGCCGGTGGGTTCCGAGGACGCGGCGAAGTTCTACGCCCAGTGCGCCATCGACGCCAAGGTCGCCTTCGTCAACGCCCTTCCGGTCTTCATCGCCGGCACCAAGGAGTGGGCGGACAAGTTCACCGAGGCGGGCGTCCCGATCGTCGGTGACGACATCAAGTCGCAGGTCGGTGCCACCATCACGCACCGTGTCATGGCGAAGCTGTTCGAGGACCGGGGTGTCGTCCTGGACCGCACGATGCAGCTGAACGTCGGCGGCAACATGGACTTCAAGAACATGCTCGAGCGTGAGCGCCTGGAGTCCAAGAAGATCTCCAAGACGCAGGCCGTCACCTCTCAGATCCGCGACCGCGAGCTCGGCGAGGGCAACGTCCACATCGGCCCGTCCGACTGGGTCGCCTGGCTCGACGACCGCAAGTGGGCGTACGTCCGTCTCGAGGGCCGCGCCTTCGGCGACGTCCCGCTGAACCTCGAGTACAAGCTCGAGGTCTGGGACTCCCCGAACTCCGCCGGTGTCATCATCGACGCCCTGCGCGCCGCGAAGATCGCCAAGGACCGCGGCATCGCCGGTCCGATCCTGTCGGCATCCTCGTACTTCATGAAGTCCCCGCCGGTCCAGTACTTCGACGACGAGGCCCGCGAGAACGTCGAGAAGTTCATCAAGGGAGAGGTCGAGCGCTAAAACGCGCTCCACTCGCTCAAAACGCTCCTGCCAGGGCGCTGAGGGTCCCCGGGTCACCCGACCCGGGGACCTCCCCGTATGTGAAGCTGTGCCTCATGGCCGTCGTCCGTGACCTGCGCGTCCTCCTGCGCTTCGCGAACTTCCGGCGCCTGCTCGCCGTCCGCCTGCTCTCCCAGGGTGCCGACGGCGTGTACCAGGTCGCACTCGCCGCCTACGTCGTCTTCTCACCGGAGAAACAGACCTCGGCCACCGCGATCGCCTCCGCGATGGCGGTCCTGCTGCTCCCGTACTCCCTCGTGGGCCCCTTCGCCGGCGTCCTCCTCGACCGCTGGCGCCGCCGCCAGGTCTTTCTCCACGGCAACCTGCTGCGCGCGGTGATGGCGTCGGCGACGGCCCTCCTGATCCTCGGCCACGTCCCGGACTGGCTCTTCTACGTCTCCGCGCTGTGTGTGACCGCCGTCAACCGCTTCGTCCTCGCGGGGCTGTCCGCAGCGCTGCCGCGTGTCGTGGACACCGAACGCCTGGTGATGGCCAACTCCCTGTCTCCGACCGCCGGTACGCTCGCCGCCACCGCGGGCGGCGGCCTCGCCTTCGCCGTGCGGCTGGTGGTGGCCGACTCCGACGCGGTCGTGGTGCTGCTCGGCGCCGTCCTGTACCTGTGTGCGGCGCTGGCGTCCCTGCGGCTGAAGCCGGAACAGCTGGGCCCGGACCAGGAGCTGGTGCGGCCGCACCTGGCGGCAGCCCTCACCGGCACGGCCCGGGACCTGGCGGCAGCGGTACGGCACCTCGCCGCGCCACCCCGCCGGGAGGCCGTCTGGTCGCTCCTCACGATGACCCTGATGCGGTTCTGTTACGGCGCCCTGCTGGTCATGCTGCTGATGCTCTGCCGGTACTCCTTCACCTCGGACACGGACGACGGGCTGCGGTTGCTGGGACTCGCGCTGGGGACGTCCGCGGCGGGCTTCTTCGCGGCGGCCGTGGTGACACCCTGGGCCGCGCGGCGGCTCGGCCCGGGCCGCTGGATCGCCGGGTGCGCCGCCGCGGCCTCGGTCCTGGAGCCGGCCCTCGGTCTTCCGTTCGACGTCGGCCCCATGCTCGTCGCGGCATTCGTCCTGGGGCTGACGACCCAGGGCGCGAAGATCGCCACGGACACGATCGTCCAGTCCTCCGTGGACGACGGCTTCCGCGGCCGGATCTTCTCCGTCTACGACGTGCTGTTCAACGTCGCCTTCGTCGGCGCCGCCGCGGCGGCCGCGTTGATGCTGCCGCCGGACGGCCGTTCTGTGCCACTGGTGGTCACAGTCGCTCTCGTCTACGGGACAGTTGCTGCGGCTATGGCCCGCTTTGAACACCGGTAAGTGTCACATCAAAGCCACAGAGTTCCCCTCAGCCACAGAAGTGTCGGTCAGCCCCGGTACCTTACGTGCGTCTTACGCGCCTCTTATGTGCGCCGCTCACCAACTCTTCCAGCTCTTCTAGGGGAATCCCCAAGTGACGACTCCGCCGCCCCAGGGCAAGAACCCGTTCGCGCAGGACCAGCAGGCGTATGGCCAGCCCCAGGCCCCGGCCCCGTACCCGCCTCAGGGTGGCGCGCCCTTCACGCCGGCACCTCCGGCCCCGCCAGCCCGACGTTTCAACAAGAAGGTGCTCCGCATCGTCGGAATCATCGTGCTCGCGATAATCATCGGCGTGGTCAAGTGGCAGCTCGGCAAGACCGACGCCGAGACCACTTCCAAGGGCAGCTGCATGCACAACTCGGGCTCTCAGGCCGACCCGAAGCTCAAGACGGTTGACTGTTCCTCGAGTGACGCCCAGTACAAGGTCGTCGAGAAGTTCGACGACACCAGCGACGACAGCAAGTGCAAGACGGTCGCGGATGCGGACATCGCCTACTACCAGACGGGCGACAACCACGACGTGGTCCTCTGTCTGAAGACGGTCAAGTAGGGCAACGGCCGAGTTGAGGGGTGGTGTTTCACGTGAAACACCACCCCTCAGTCCCTCAGGGGGTCATGTTTCACGTGAAACACCACCCCGCTTCAGACCTCTCGGCTCTGCTCGGCCCACCACTCCTTGAGTGCCGCCACCGCCGCATCGTGTTCCATCGGCCCGTTCTCCAGCCGCAGTTCCAGCATCTGTTTGTAGGCGCGGCCGATGAGCGGGCCGGGACCGACACCGAGGATCTCCATGATCTGGTTGCCGTCAAGGTCCGGGCGAATGGCGTCCAGTTCCTCCTGCTCCTGGAGCTGGGCGATGCGCTCCTCCAGGCCGTCGTACGCTCGGGAAAGGGCCGCAGCCTTGCGCTTGTTCCGGGTCGTGCAATCCGAGCGGGTCAGCTTGTGGAGGCGGTCGAGGAGGGGGCCCGCGTCACGGACGTAGCGGCGGACCGCCGAGTCCGTCCACTCACCGGTGCCGTAGCCGTGGAAGCGCAGGTGGAGTTCGACCAGGCGTGAGACGTCCTTCACGAGCTCGTTGGAGTACTTGAGCGCTGTCATGCGCTTCTTCGTCATCTTCGCCCCGACCACCTCGTGGTGGTGGAACGAGACCCGGCCGTCCTTCTCGAACCGGCGCGTACGCGGCTTGCCGATGTCGTGCAGCAGTGCCGCGAGCCGCAGGGTCAGATCGGGGCCGTTCTCCTCCAGTCCGATCGCCTGCTCCAGGACGATCAGCGTGTGCTCGTAGACGTCCTTGTGACGGTGGTGTTCATCGCTCTCCAGACGCAGTGCCGGCAGCTCGGGCAGGACGTGATCGGCCAGACCGGTGTCGACCAGCAGCGTCAGCCCCTTGCGCGGGTGAGCGGAGAGAATCAGCTTGTTCAGTTCCTCCCGCACCCGTTCCGCCGAGACGATCTCGATCCGCCCGGCCATCTCCTTCATCGCCGCCACGACCTCGGGAGCCACCTCGAAGTCGAGCTGCGCGGCGAAGCGTGCCGCGCGCATCATCCGCAGCGGATCGTCGGAGAAGGACGCCTCGGGAGTGCCGGGGGTGCGCAGCACCCGCGCCGCGAGGTCGGCCTGTCCGTCGTGGGGGTCGATGAACTTCTTCTCCGGGAGCGCGAGCGCCATCGCGTTGACGGTGAAGTCGCGCCGGACGAGGTCTTCCTCGATGGAGTCGCCGTAGGACACCTCAGGTTTGCGTGAGGTCCGGTCGTAGGCCTCCGACCGGTAGGTCGTCACCTCGATCTGGTAGCCGTCCTTCTGCGCACCGACCGTGCCGAAGGCGATGCCGACCTCCCACAGGGCGTCCGCCCATGGCCGGACGATCTTGAGGACGTCCTCGGGGCGGGCGTCGGTCGTGAAGTCGAGGTCGTTGCCGAGCCGGCCGAGCAGCGCGTCCCGGACCGAACCGCCGACGAGCGCAAGTGAAAATCCCGCTTCCTGGAAACGGCTGGCGAGGTCGTCGGCGACAGGGGCAACCCGCAGTGATTCACTCGGCACGCGGTGCGACTCCTGATTCGGGACGCTGAGGTGGGCTTCGTTGGCGTTCGGCACAACAGAAGAGGGTACGTGGCCCGGGCTGGCGCAAGCGCCCCCATTGAGCAGTGAGGACATCTCTCCGCACACACGCACAAGCGCTACCCCGGGCCTGAACAGTGTCACCCCGCTACATACGGCCATATAAGGCACAACCCGCCCTCGTTCCCCGATCTTGTGGAGCGGTCCGCGGCACTTCCCCTCAGCCCGCATCGTTACCATGCGTGGACGCACATTCCGACGACCACTGACGACGACGAGGGACGGGCGAGCGCGTGGCCGAGGCGGCAGACTTCCAGGGGACGACTCCCTCACCTGCCCGCCGCTGGCTGCGGCGCACCGGAACGGTGCTCGCGGCGGCGCCTGTGCTGGCCGGTCTCCTGCAGTTGCCCTCCGCGGCTTCCGCGGACGCGGCCGGACAGACGTCGGTGAAGGAGGCCTCCAACTCCGGCTCGGTCGCCGTCGCCGTCGACGCCCTCACCCCCGACCTGCCCACGGACGGCGACACGCTGACCGTGTCCGGGACGGTGACCAACAACGGCAAGCAGGCGGTCACCGGTGCCCACGTCGGCCTGCGTCTGGGCCCCAAGCTGGCCACGCGCTCGGCCATCGACGACGCCGCCAACGGCGTCGACAGCCTCCGGGGCGCGACCGGCACCGAGGTCGGCGGGAAGTACGTCGAGAAGTTCTCCAGACTCATTCCCGGGGTCACCGAGCACTTCAGCATCGCCGTGCCGGTGAACAAGCTTGACCTGGGAAGCGACGGGATCTACCAACTCGCCGTGTCGCTGTCCGGCCAGACGTCCGCGGAACCGTGGGAGCAGCTCCTCGGCATCCAGCGGACCTTCCTGCCGTGGAAGCCCGACGAGGCCGACACGAAGACGCGGACGACGTTCCTGTGGCCGCTCATCTCCACGGTCCACATGACCGCGGAGACGGGTGGGAACGAGCAGCAGACGCCCGTCTTCCTCAATGACGACCTCGCCAAGGAGATCTCTCCGGGCGGCCGCCTCGACGAGATGCTGTCCCTGGGCAAGGACCTCGACGTGACCTGGGTGGTCGACCCGGACCTGCTGGCCTCCGTGGACGCGATGACCAGCAGCTACCGCGTCCGCACCGGCGACGGCACCACCACGGCGGGCACGCACCAGGCCGTCGCCAAGCACTGGCTCGCCGAGCTGCAGGCGGCCGTGGCGGACAAGGAGGTCGTCGCGCTGCCGTTCGCCGACCCGGACCTGGCCTCCCTCGCGCACAACGGCACGAGCGTCACCGGTTCGCTGAGCCACCTCAAGGAGGCCACCGACGTCATCGACAACACGGTGGAGCCGATCCTCCACGTGAAGCCGGTGACCGACTTCGCCTGGCCCGTGGACGGCGCCATCGACCCGTCCATCGTCAGGGTCGCCACCTCCGCGGGCGCCGATCAGGTGATCGCGCGCAGCGACAGCCTCCAGGAGACCGGCGGCCTGCCCTACACGCCCTCCGCCGCCCGCCCGATCGGCGGAGGAACCACCGCGGTGGTGGCGAACGCCCGCCTGTCGACGGCGTTCGAGGGCGACCTGACGAAGGCGTCCGCCGAGACGCTCGCCGTCCAGCGGTTCCTCTCCACGAGCCTCGCGCTCAACCTCCAGTCGAACAAGCAGCGCAGCGTCGTCGTCGCTCCGCAGCGCATGCCGACGACGGCCCAGGCCCAGGCGATGGCCGCCGCGATCGCCGCCCTCGAGGGAGGTACCTGGTCCGACACCCAGCAGCTCACGGCCGCCGCCAAGGCCAAACCGGACCCGGGTGCCACGACGAAGGTGCCGTCGACCGGCGACTACCCCTCCGCGCTGCGCAAGCAGGAACTGCCGCGCTCGGCCTTCGAGGCGATCGCGGCCACCCAGGACAGGCTGGACAACTTCACGGTGGTCCTCACCGACGAGTCCCGGGTGGTGACCCCCTTCGGACGGGCGATGAACCGTGGGATGTCCACTTCGTGGCGCGGCCACGCGGACGCCGCGCAGAGTTTCCGCAGCGACGTTGAGGACCACCTCAACGTACTGGCGGACCAGGTCAAGCTGATCGACAAGTCCGACACCAAGCTGTCCGGGCACAGCGCGACGATTCCCGTGACCGTCCAGAACAACCTGGTGCAGGGCGTCGACCATCTGGTGCTGCGCCTCACCTCGACGAGCCCCACCCGCCTGCAGATCGGCGGCCACCCCTACGACGAGCAGCCGGTGGCGGTCTCCGGCGGGCACAGCCAGACGGTGAAGTTCACGACCTCGGCCAAGGCCAACGGCCAGGCGACGGTGATCGCCCAGCTCTACACGCAGGACGGCCAGGCATACGGCCGGCCCGTCACCTTCGACGTCAAGGTCACCGAGTTCACGGCCACCGTGATGCTGGTCATCGGCGGCGGCTTCCTCCTGCTCGTCCTCGCCGGCTTCCGCATGTACACGCAGCGCAAGCGGGCGGCCGCCCGTGAAGCCGAGGAGGACGGCCCCGACGGGGCGGACCAGGCCACCGACGATCCCGAGAACCCCGGGCACGACGGTCCCGAGAACCCCGAGGACCCCATGGACCGTCTCAGTGAGGAGTCCGGCACCGACGCCCGGGCAGACGACTCTGAGCAGCCGAGTGACCCGACGGCGGACACCGCATCCGAAAGCGCCGACCCGTCCGGCACGGGTGAGAGAGTGGACCGTTGAGGATGCGTGGCCGGTGGGCCCGGGACGATGAGGTGGGGTAACCATGAACGCGCCGTACGACGGTGACCGCGGACGGTCCGCGGGCAGCTCGGGTCCCCCCGAGGGCCCGCCGCCCGAGCACGGCCAGGCGCAGCAGCAGCCTCCCGCCGACATGTACCTCCAGGACGCCTACGACCAGGACCCCTACCGGGCGCAGGACCTCTCCGCACAGGACCCGGTCGACGAGGCGCTCTACGACCGCGCCGCGCACCCTCCGCCACCTCCCGGCACCTACCAGCCGCAGCAGCCCCTGTACGCCCAGCCTCAGCAGTCCCCGTACGCACCGGACCCGCGCGTGTGGGCCCAGCCGCCCGCGCCGGAGCCGGACGGTCCCACCCAGTACCTGCCGTACGGCGACGATCCCCGCAGGACCCAGTTCGTGGGCGTCGACGACCTGGTCACCCAGGCCGGCGAGGAACGCCACGAGCCGGACGCCTTCGCCCACCTCTTCCGGGACCAGCAGCAGGGCGGCTACCCGCCTGCGGGCTCTCCGTCCGTGCCCGGTCCCGCGGCCGCCCCGGGCGGACCCTCACGCGCACCGCAGTACCCCGCGCCGGGCGCACCCGGCGCCGCTGCCGACCAGACCCTGAACCTCGGTGCCATGCCCGCCACGGCACCGGCGCAGGCGCCCGCTCCCGCCCCCGCGCAGAAGGGCGGAAAGGGGGGAGGCCTGCTCAAGTCGAGCACTGTGATGGCGGCGGGCACGATGGTCTCCCGCCTCACCGGCTTCATCCGCTCCGCGCTGATCGTCTCGGCACTCGGCGTCGGCGTGCTCGGTGACACCTTCCAGGTCGCCTACCAGCTGCCGACGATGATCTACATCCTCACCGTCGGCGGCGGCCTCAACTCCGTCTTCGTACCGCAGCTGGTGCGGGCGATGAAGGAGGACGAGGACGGCGGCGAGGCCTATGCCAACCGGCTGCTGACCCTGGTCATGGTGGCGCTGGGCGCCCTCACGGTGCTGGCGGTCCTCGGCGCCCCACTCCTGGTCCGCCTGCTGTCCGAACCGGTCGCCAGCGATCCGGCGGCCAACGCGGTGAGCGTCACCTTCGCCCGCTACTTCCTGCCCTCGATCTTCTTCATGGGCGTCCACGTGGTGATGGGACAGGTCCTCAACGCCCGCGGGAACTTCGGCGCGATGATGTGGACGCCCGTCCTGAACAACATCGTCATCATCGTGACGCTCGGCATGTTCATCTGGGTGTACGGCACCGCCGCCGACTCCGGCATGAAGGTCACCAGCATCCCGCCGGAGGGCCAGCGGCTCCTCGGCATCGGGGTGCTGCTCGGCCTGGTCGTCCAGGCGCTGGCGATGATCCCCTACCTGCGCGAGACCGGGTTCCGGCTACGGCTGCGGTTCGACTGGAAGGGCCACGGCCTGGGCAAGGCCGTCACGCTCGCCAAGTGGACCGTCCTGTTCGTCCTCGCCAACCAGGCCGGCGCCATCGTCGTGACGCAGCTGTCCACCTCGGCGGGCAAGAAGTCGCCCGTCGACGGCACCGGCTTCGCCGCCTACGCCAACGCCCAGCTGATCTGGGGGCTGCCGCAGGCCATCATCACGGTCTCCCTGATGGCGGCGCTGCTGCCGCGCATCTCGCGCTCCGCGGCCGAGAACGACGGCGGCGCCGTACGCGACGACATCTCGCAGGGCCTGCGCACGACGGCCGTCGCCATCGTGCCGGTCGCCTTCGGCTTCCTCGCCCTCGGCATCCCGATGTGCACGCTGATCTTCGGCTCCTCGGGCACCAGCGAGGCCACCAACATGGGGTACATGCTGATGGCCTTCGCCCTCGGCCTGATCCCCTACTCCGTGCAGTACGTCGTCCTGCGCGCCTTCTACGCCTACGAGGACACCCGGACGCCCTTCTACAACACGGTCATCGTGGCCGGCGTCAACGCGGGCGCCTCGGTGCTCTGCTACGTGGCGCTGCCGCCGCGCTGGGCCGTGGCCGGCATGGCCGCCTCCTACGGCCTCGCCTACGCCATCGGCGTCGGCGTCGCCTGGAACCGGCTGCGCAAGCGGCTGGGCGGCGACCTGGACAGCGCCCGCGTCCTGCGGACCTACGCACGGCTCGGTATCGCCTCGGTGCCGGCGGCGCTGCTCAGCGGCGCGGCCTGCTACGAGATCGGCCACACGCTCGGCCAGGGCGTCGTCGGATCCTTCGCCGCGTTGCTGGCCGGTGGGGCGGTCCTGCTCGGGATCTTCTTCGTCGCCGCCCGCAAGATGCGCATCGAGGAGTTGAACTCACTGGTCGGCATGGTGCGCGGACGCCTGGGGCGCTGAGGCAGGGGTACGCGCACAACCATCGTCCGCCACCGTGTGTCGTGCATAGCGGCGGACTGTGGGCACAATTGGTTTCGGCGTCGGACGGCGCGCTCGGAAGTCGGTCGGCGCGCAATGAATGGGGAGGCAGGAACGACGGTGGCGGAACGGAGCACGGCTGCCGTCGACGTGGCAGACAACAGCGGTGACAAGCCGCTGACCGCAGAGTCTGCGGACCAGTCCACGGCCGACGGGGTGGCCAAGAACCGGGAGCGGGACACGGACATCGACGAGGCACAGGGGAGCGGCGGGACCGAGGGTCCTGGAAAGGCCTCACCACCCGAGCTGCACAGCGGTCACAAGCTCGCCAGACGGTACCGGCTCGAGGAGTGCGTCACCCGTCTGGACGGATTCAGCAGCTGGCGTGCCGTGGACGAGAAACTCCGCCGTGCCGTCGGCGTCCATGTGCTGCCCGCGGACCATGCGCGGGCGCGTTCGGTACTGGCCGCGGCCCGCTCCGCGGCGCTGCTCGGCGATCCTCGCTTCGTCCAGGTGCTGGACGCCGTCGAGGAGAACGAACTCGTCTACGTCGTCCACGAGTGGCTGCCCGACGCCGCCGAACTGACCACTCTGCTCGCCACCGGCCCCATGGAGCCGCACGACGCCTACCAGATGGTCAGCCAGATCGGTTCCGCGATGGCCGCCGCACACCGTGAGGGGCTGGCCCACCTGCGGCTGAACCCCAACGCCGTGCTGCGCACCTCCAGCGGTCAGTGGCGCATCCGTGGTCTCGCCGTCAGCGCCGCCCTCCGGGGCATCAGCTCCGCCACCCCGCAGCGCACCGACACGGAATCCATCGGCGCGCTGCTGTACGCGGGACTCACGCAGCGCTGGCCGTACGAGGACGACGCCTACGGCCTGTCGGGGCTGCCCAAGGACGTCGGCCTGATCGCGCCCGATCAGGTGCGGGCCAACGTCCACCGGGGTCTGTCCGAGCTCTCCATGCGCGCGCTCGCCAACGACGGGGCGACCGCCTCCCGCCACGAGTCGCCGTGCACGACGCCGGAGGAACTGGTGAAGGCGATCGGTGAGATGCCCCGCATCCGCCCGCCCGAGCCCGCCTTCACCACGCCACCGGAGTACCAGCGCACCACCTACCAGCAGGGCACGTACGGCCGTCCCGCGCCGCATCCCGGCGCCACCCAGCCGGTGCCGGCGCCTCCGGCCCCGCTGCAGAGCCGTACCGGCAAGGCACTGAAGTGGGCCGTGTCGGGTCTTCTGATCGCCGCTCTGGGCCTGGGCAGCTGGCAGCTCGCCGACGCGCTCATGGACAACGGCGGCAAGTCCGACGGCACGAACAAGACGCAGACGACCGACGGCAACGAGAAGGGCGGCGGCAAGAGCGCTCCGGTCAGGCCGCTCAAGATCGCCGACGCGCAGGAGTACGCCGTCGAGGGATCCCTCCAGGCGCCCGAGGACGTCAAGCTGACGTACGACGGCAGCAGCTCCACCTACTGGCGGACGAAACGCTACAACTCCGGTCCCAAGCTCGCGCCGTACAAGCCGGGCGTGGGCATCGTCTACCAGCTCAACTCCGCCCAGACGATCTCGACGGCGACGATAGGGCTCCGGTACGGAGGCGACCACACGACGGTCCACCTGTATGCCACCGATTCCCTGTCCCCCTCGACGTCGATCGACGGGATGAAGGAGATCGGAACCGCCACCACGAGCAGCACCTCTCTCACGGTGAAGGCCTCGAACAAACTGAAGACCCAGTACGTGCTGCTGTGGATCACGGACGTCCCGAAGGCACCTCGGGACGGCTACAGCGGCGCCGGCTACAAACAGGCCATCACGGACGTGAAGTTCACCGGCTGACCAGGTACCGCATCCCAGGGGAGGGGGTCCGATGGCAGATGACAGCCCATACGGCGACGCAAGCGATCAGGACCTCCTGGCCCGTCATGTGAAAGGCGACCCGGACGCCTTCGGCGAGCTTGTGCGGCGTCATCGCGACCGCCTCTGGGCGGTGGCCCTGCGGACCCTGGGAGACCGCGAGGAGGCCGCTGACGCCGTCCAGGACGCCCTCGTGTCCGCTTACCGGGCCGCCCACACCTTCCGCGGCCAGTCGGCGGTCACGACATGGCTGCACCGGATCACGGTGAACGCCTGCCTCGACCGCGCCCGGAAGGTCGCTTCCCGCAAGACCTCCCCGGTCGACGACACCGAGCGGCTGGAGCAGCTGCTGGAGCCGCACGAGGAGGCGTCGGCCCCTGCGGAGCGCAACGATCTGCACCGCCAGCTGCTGGAAGCCCTCGGCACCCTGCCGCCCGACCAACGGGCCGCCCTCGTCCTCGTCGACATGCAGGGCTACCCGGTCGCCGAGGCCGCGCGCCTGCTCGATGTGCCGACCGGCACGGTGAAGAGCCGCTGCGCCCGTGGCAGAGCCAGACTGCTGCCGCTGCTCACCCATCTACGTCCGCAGAACGCCGGCGAGGAGAGGGAACGGGGTGAGGGGCGGAACCGGACGCAGGGGACATCCGTCCCACCGGCAGCGGGACCGCCGACCCACGGTCCACGCGATACCGGGCCGAGCGATTCAGCCGCAGTGAAGGGCGGAGGTGGGCGAGCGTGACATCCACGACGGACATGGCCGGGCACCCGGACGTCACCGAGATCTCCGACCTCACCGAAGGACTGCTCGAACCGTCCCGTACCGCCGACATACGGCAGCACCTGGACGAGTGCGAGCTGTGCGCGGACGTCCACGCGTCGCTGGAGGAGGTCCGGGGGCTGCTGGGTGCCGTGCCGGGCCCGCCGGGCATGCCCACCGATGTCGCCGAGCGGATCGATGCCGCTCTCGCGGCCGAGGCGCTGCTGCACGCGACGGCGCCCGATGACACGGACGCTCCGGCAGCACTCGTCGACGCGTCCCCTTCCCCGACCGACGACGGCGACGGCAGGCCCGTTTCACGTGAAACATCGACGCCGGACCGTCCCACGGGACATCCCCGCGCCTCCACCACCGGGCCCGGCCGCAACCGCAAGCGCGGCGAGCGCTCGAGGAGCGGACGCCGCAGGATCGTCGTCCTCGGCACCGTCTTCACCGTCGCCGCACTGGGCCTCGGCACCGTCCTGCTGTCGACGCTGGACGACGGCCCTGCGACCTCTCCCGAGGCTCATGGCCGGCAGTCCGCCGCCGCGGACACCTTCTCGGAGGCCAAGCTGGGCAGCCAGGTCGCCGGTCTCCTCAAGGGCCAGAGTGAGAGCATCGGCTCCCGCGCCCCGCACAGCCTCGGTGTGGAAGGCGGCACCAACCAACCCAGGGTCTTCAAGCAGCCCACGGTCCCGGCCTGCGTCCAGAAGGGCATCGGACGAAACGACCCGGCCCTCGCCACGGAGCAGGGAACGTACAAGGGGGCCGACGCGCTTCTCGTGGTCATGCCCGACGCCTCCGTCGGTACGAGGGTGACCGCGTACGTCGTCGACGCGACCTGTGTGACCCATCCGTCCTCAGCCAAGGCGAAGGTGCTTCTGAAGCACTCCTACAGCCGTCCCTGAGCGGACACGGTTGGCCTCACTCCTGCGTGGTATCCCCTACGGTGTGGCGTCCCCGTGTGCCCGGACACGGTGGGAATGCGCGCCCCTTAGGATCCGTTGGGTGGGATGAGAGCTTCGAGAGAAGCTCCCCTCAGGTCCGACGACGCAGTCCAGAGACGAGGAACCAAGCCGTGAGCGACGTCCGTAACGTGATCATCATCGGCTCCGGGCCCGCCGGCTACACGGCGGCGCTCTACACCGCGCGCGCGTCGCTGAAGCCGCTGGTGTTCGAGGGCGCTGTCACCGCCGGTGGCGCCCTGATGAACACCACCGACGTGGAGAACTTCCCGGGCTTCCGGGACGGCATCATGGGCCCCGAACTCATGGACAACATGCGTGCCCAGGCCGAGCGTTTCGGCGCGGAACTCGTCCCGGACGACATCGTCGCCGTGGACCTGACCGGTGAGATCAAGACCGTCACCGATACCGCGGGCACCGTCCACAGGGCGAAGGCCGTCATCGTCACCACCGGCTCCCAGCACCGCAAGCTCGGCCTGCCGAACGAGGACGCGCTCTCCGGTCGCGGTGTCTCCTGGTGTGCCACCTGTGACGGCTTCTTCTTCAAGGACCAGGACATCGCCGTGATCGGCGGCGGTGACACCGCGATGGAGGAGGCCACCTTCCTCTCCCGCTTCGCCAAGTCCGTGACCATCGTCCACCGCCGGGACACCCTGCGCGCCTCCAAGGCGATGCAGGAGCGCGCCTTCGCCGACCCGAAGATCAAGTTCGTGTGGGACAGCGAGGTCGCCGAGATCCAGGGCGAGCAGAAGCTCTCCGGTCTGAAGCTGCGCAACATCAAGACCGGCGAGCTGTCGGACCTGGCGGTCACCGGGCTGTTCATCGCGATCGGCCACGACCCGCGCACCGAACTCTTCAAGGGCCAGCTCGACCTCGACGCGGACGGCTACCTGAAGGTCGCCGCCCCCTCGACCCGCACCAACCTGACGGGCGTCTTCGCCGCCGGTGACGTGGTCGACCACACCTACCGCCAGGCGATCACCGCAGCCGGCACCGGCTGTTCCTCCGCCCTCGACGCCGAACGCTTCCTCGCCGCCCTGGCGGACGAGGAGCAGGCCGAGCCCGAGAAGACCTCCGTCTGACCCCCGCCATCCGCCCCACGCACCAACCAGTTAAGGAGCCCGCCGTGGCCGGCACCCTGAAGAACGTGACCGACGACTCCTTCGAGCAGGACGTCCTGAAGAACGACAAGCCCGTGCTGGTGGACTTCTGGGCCGCCTGGTGCGGCCCGTGCCGTCAGATCGCGCCGTCCCTCGAGGCGATCGCCGCCGAGTACGGCGACAAGATCGAGATCGTCAAGCTCAACATCGACGAGAACCCGGGTACGGCCGCCAAGTACGGCGTCATGTCCATTCCGACGCTGAACGTCTACCACGGCGGTGAGGTCGCCAAGACCATCGTCGGTGCGAAGCCGAAGGCCGCGATCGTCCGCGACCTCGAGGCGTTCATCGCCGAGTAGCCGGGTGCCGCCGTTCTTGAGACGGCGCATGTTTCACGTGAAACATGGATGGGCCGACCCCTCGGGGTCGGCCCATCCGGTTCTCCGGACGTCTTTCACAGCGGTCTCAGTACCGGCTCCTTCTGCACCGCCCCCAGCAGCCGGTCGAGTGCCATCTCCACGTCTTCCTTCCAGGAGAGGGTCGTCCGCAGTTCCAGTCTCAGCCGTGGATGCGTCGGGTGCGGGCGGACCGTCTTGAAGCCCACGGCCAGCAGATGGTCCGCCGGCAGCATGCACGCGGGTTCTTTCCACCGGGCATCCCCGAAGGCCTCGATGGCCTTGAAGCCACGTCGCAGCAGATCCTTGGCGACCGTCTGGACCATGACTCTTCCGAGTCCCTGTCCCTGGTAGCCCGGCACGATGAAGGCGGTCATGAGCTGGACCGCGTCCGGTGAGATGGGGCTCGTGGGGAACGCCGTCGAACGGGGCACGTAGGCCGGAGGAGCATAGAGCACGAAGCCCACCGGCACATCGTCGACGTAGACGACGCGGCCGCAGGATCCCCAGTCCAGCAGGACCGCCGAGATCCACGCTTCCTTCTCCAGAGCGGGCGTGCCCGCTTTCACCGCGGCCTCACCGCTGACCGGGTCCAACTCCCAGAAGACACACCCCCGGCAGCGCTGGGGAAGGTCCTGAAGGTTGTCCAGCGTGAGCGGTACGAGCCGACGCCCCATGAAGCCTGTTCCTCGCTTCCCTCGCCCGCGGCATCGCGGGCGGCTGTCAGAGCGCTCCGTTCTCTGAGGAGACTGCCGACGAAGCCGCCGACCGCGCCCAGCCCCAGGCCCGCGCTCACCAGTCCGGTGCGGCTCATCGTTCGCATGGCCCCTGCCTCTCACTCAGAGGTGCTGCCAGGTGGATGCGCCATACCGAACGCATCGTATCCACCAGGGGATTGCATCGATACCGCCTGAAAGCAAAGAGCAGGCCGTGTTCCGGTACACACCGGACACGGCCCGCTCCGTCGGTCGGTCGAGCACAGCACACCTCGCCGACCACAGGCTTTCTAAGCCTCGCTCTCCTCGGACTCGCCGTCCAGGAGACTCTTCTGCAGAACGGGCCCCTCGCCGGGAGCGAGGCTGCTGAGGATCCGCTCAAGGTCCTCCATGGAGGCGAACTCGACCGTGATCTTGCCCTTCTTCTGGCCCAGATCGACCTTCACCCGCGTCTCGAAACGGTCCGAGAGACGGGTGGCCAGATCCGTCAGGGCCGGCGAGACTCGGGCGCCGGCCCGCGGGCCCTTGGACCGCTGGGTCGTCTGCGGCCGGGAACCCATCAGGGTCACGATCTCCTCGACCGCCCGCACCGACAGCCCCTCGGCCACGATCCGGTGGGCCAGCCGGTCCTGTTCCTCCGAGTCGTCGACGGAGAGCAGCGCCCTCGCATGCCCGGCGGAGAGCACGCCGGCGGCCACCCGCCGCTGGACGGCGGGCGAGAGCTTCAGCAGACGCAAGGTGTTGGAGACCTGCGGGCGGGAGCGACCGATGCGGTCGGCCAGCTGGTCATGCGTGCAGTTGAAGTCCTTCAGAAGCTGATCGTAGGCGGCGGCCTCTTCCAGCGGGTTCAGCTGCGCCCGGTGCAGGTTCTCCAGGAGGGCGTCCAGGAGGAGCTTCTCGTCGTCCGTGGCCCGCACGATCGCCGGGATCGCTTCAAGACCGGCCTCACGGCAGGCCCGCCAGCGTCGCTCACCCATGATGAGCTCATAGCGGCTGGAACTCAGCTGCCGGACGACAACCGGCTGGAGAAGACCGACCTCCTTGATGGAGGTGACCAGTTCCTGCAGCGCGTCCTCGTCGAAGACCTCACGCGGCTGGCGCGGGTTCGGCGTGATGGCATCGAGGAGGATCTCCGCGAAGTGGGCCCCCACGGGAGGTGTGGGCGTCTCCGCGTGGCCGTTGACCGACGGCTCCCCGGTTTCATGTGAAACAGGCGGCAGGGTGGCCACCTTCGCCGCGGCCACCCCGCGGTCGTTCGTCAGCACCGGCACCGACGACGCGGAACCAGCGCCCCCCGCCGCAGCCGGGGGCAACGTCTTCTCGGTCGGTGCAGCAGGGATCAGTGCGCCGAGACCACGGCCCAAACCCCTCCGTCGCTCGCTCACTGCATCCCCTCCACCATGCTTGGATCACTCTGGGCGCCGATGTGGGCATGCGCCGCCTCGTACACCACGCCGACACCCTTCAACGCGATTTCTCGTGCTGCCTCAAGATAGGACAGCGCACCGCTCGAACCCGGATCGTAGGTGAGCACGGTCTGCCCGTAGCTCGGTGCCTCGGAGATACGGACCGATCGGGGAATGCTCGTCCGCAGCACTTCGTCACCGAAGTGGCTGCGCACCTCGTCCGCGACCTGCGACGCGAGACGTGTCCGGCCGTCGTACATGGTGAGCAGGATCGTCGATACGTGCAGCGTGGGGTTGAGGTGCCCCCGTACCAGATCGACGTTGCGCAGCAGCTGGCCCAGGCCCTCCAGCGCGTAGTACTCGCACTGGATCGGGATGAGCACCTCCGCGCCCGCCACCAGTGCGTTGACCGTCAGCAGACCGAGCGACGGAGGGCAGTCGATCAGGATGTAGTCCAGAGGCTGCTCATACGCCTGGATGGCCCGCTGCAGCCGGCTCTCGCGTGCCACCAGGGACACCAGCTCGATCTCCGCACCGGCCAGATCGATCGTGGCGGGGGCACAGAACAGGCCCTCGACATCCGGGACCGGCTGGACAACGTCCGCCAGGGGCTTGCTCTCCACCAGGACGTCGTAGATGGACGGGACCTCGGCGTGGTGGTCGATCCCCAGCGCAGTGGATGCGTTGCCCTGTGGGTCGAGGTCGATCACCAGGACACGGCCGCCGTGCAGGGCCAGGGAGGCGGCAAGGTTGACAGTCGTCGTCGTCTTGCCGACACCGCCCTTCTGGTTGGCGACGACCATGACGCGTGTCTGCTCGGGCCGTGGCAGGCCCTCGCCGGCACGGCCCAGAGCCTCCACTGCCAGTTGGGCAGCACGACCGATCGGGGTGTCGTCCATCGGGGGCGGTGTTTCACGTGAAACATCCTCCCCGATCGACTCGGTACGGGGACCAGGGACCGGATCGGTCATCGGTCCCGCGATGTTGGCGTCGGACCGCAAGGATTCACTCTCCTCGACTTCAGGCTCGCAATGAACAGAGCCTCCCATGCCTTCGGGGTCGCGAACCAGTGAGGCCTGTTCTTCTGTGGAGAAATCCACCTCTGTGGACAACTCCGTGCCCCTCACGGGGGCCCGAGGACCACGGGTTGCCGTCTCCTCGAGGGACCCGAGAGGCTTGCGGTCGCGGGGTTCGGCCGCGGCGCGACCGCGACTGATGATGCCGTGCAGCAGTGAGCGACGTTTCACGTGAAACACGATGCACAGCAGCAGGGGCCGAACTGTCGCGACACTCCGACGTGCGTAGGTTTGGCAGCTTGTGTGGAGTACGTCTCGTCGTCAGGCCGGATCAGCGGCGCCGACGCGCCCGTCCAACGCGAGCGGCCTTCGCCTTCTTCGCCGCGAAGCGCACACCACCCGGGCTCTCTCCGACTTCGACTCGCACCACCGTGGACAGCGGCTCCACGATGCCCTCGCCCACATGGAGGATCGATGTCTCCACGGCCCCGAGTTTGCTCAACGCCGTGGCCGCGCTCTTGAGCTCCTCCTCAGCCGTGTCCCCCTTGAGCGCAAGCATCTCCCCGTACGGCCGCAGCAGCGGAATGCCCCACGTGGCCAGTCGGTCCAGGGGCGCCACGGCCCGCGCCGTCACGACCTGGACCGTCGGAATCTTGCCCAGCACCTCCTCGGCACGACCCCGCACCACCGTCACATGGTCCAGGCCCAGGAGCTCCACGACCTCGGTGAGGAAGTTCGTACGCCGCAGCAGGGGTTCCAGCAGCGTGATCTTCAGGTCCTCACGGACCAGCGCCAGCGGGATGCCGGGCAGACCGGCGCCCGAGCCGACGTCGCACACGGTCACCCCCTCGGGCACGACCTCGGACAGCACCGCGCAGTTCAGCAGGTGCCGCTCCCACAGGCGGGGCACCTCACGCGGACCGATCAGACCGCGCTGCACACCCGCCTCAGCGAGCAGCTCCGCATAGCGGACCGCATCCGCGAAGCGCTCGCCGAACACCTCACGCGCCTGCTCGGGCGCGGGGGGAAGCTCCGCTGCCTCCGTCACGGGGACCGTCCTTCCGTACCGCATCGGCGCACTCGACGCCGGCCACCAGAACTATCAGGCTGACAAAGTCCGGCCCCGCCTGCGCTACAGACGGGGCCGGAGTACCTACGAACCGATCAGGCGGGCAGCACGACGACGAAGCGCTGCGGCTCCTCGCCCTCGGACTCGCTGCGCAGACCAGCGGCCTTCACCGCGTCGTGCACGACCTTGCGCTCGAACGGCGTCATCGGCTTCAGCTTCACCGACTCACCGGTGTTCCTGACCTCGGCGGCGGCCTTGGCACCCAGCTCGGAGAGCTCGGCACGCTTCTTGGCGCGGTAACCCGCGATGTCCAGCATCAGCCGGCTGCGCTCGCCGGTCTCCCGGTGCACGGCCAGGCGCGTGAGCTCCTGGAGTGCCTCCAGCACCTCACCGTCACGGCCGACCAGCTTCTGCAGGTCTCGGCTGCCCGTGTCGCTGATGATCGAGACAGCGGCGCGGTCGGCCTCGACGTCCATGTCGATGTCGCCGTCGAGATCGGCGATGTCCAGCAGACCCTCGAGGTAGTCCGCCGCGATCTCGCCCTCCTGCTCCAGGCGGGTCAGGGTGTCTGCACCCTCGGCAGCAGCGGAGGTGGTGCCTTCCGTCACGGGATGGGCTCCTTCTTACTTCTTGGACGGGGACTTGGGGCGCTGCGGGCCCTTGCGCTGCCCGGACTGGGCCTTGCTGCGGCCACCGCTGCCGGGCTGCGAAGAAGCCTTCTTGGCAGCGGAGTCCGGCTTGGCGTCCTCGGGCTCGTCGGACTTGCTCAGCGACGTGGGCGAGCCGGAGCCGGCCGGCTTCGCCCCGCCGGACTGACGCTGGGACTTCGACTGACGCTTGGGCTGCTGGCGCTTGGGGGCGGCGGTACCGGTCGTCTGCGTACCGTCCTCGGTCACGGTCTGGTCTGCGGCCGCGTTCTCGCTCTTGACCACGGTGCCGTCGGCCTGGGCCGCGAGACCCGCCTTGTTCAGGGCGTTGATGAACTTGCGCTCGAACTCGTTGCGGTCACGGCCCTTGATGACGATCGCCTTGATGATCGTGCGCTCGCTGCGCCGCCGGGTCTTGCCGTGGTGCGTGATGTGCTTGGTCAGACGCTCCAGGTAGGCGGCCTGGGCCTTGGAACCCGGGGTCGGGTTGTTGTGGATGACGTACATCTGCTGGCCCATGGTCCACACGTTGGTAGTCAGCCAGTAGACGAGGACACCGACCGGGAAGTTGATACCGAAGACGGCGAACATGACCGGGAAGACGTACATCAGCATCTTCTGCTGCTGCATGAACGGCGTCTTCACCGTGGTGTCGACGTTCTTCGTCATCAGCTGGCGCTGCGTGTAGAACTGCGACGCCGACATCAGGACGATCATGATGGCGGTGACGACCCGGACGTCCGTCAGCGTGGCGCCCAGCTGGGCGACCTTGTCGGCGCTGTCCGTGAACTTCGCGGCGAGCGGGGCACCGAAGATGTGTGCCTTACGGGCGCTGGCGAGCAGCTGGTCGTCGATGACGCCGATCGTCTTGCCCGTCGCGATGCCGTTGAGCACGTGGTACAGGGCGAAGAAGAACGGCGACTGCGCCAGGATGGGAAGGCACGAGGAGAGCGGGTTGGTACCCGTCTCCTTGTACAGCTTCATCATCTCTTCGGACTGACGCTGCTTGTCGCTCTTGTAGCGCTCCTGGATCTTCTTCATCTCGGGCTGCAGCGTCTGCATGGCCCGGGTCGCCTTGATCTGCTTCACGAAGAGCGGGATCAGGCAGATGCGGATCAGAATCACCAGGGACACGATGGACAGGCCCCAGGCCCAGCCCGTGTCGGGACCGAAGATCTTCCCGTACACCGCGTGGAACTGGACGATGACCCATGAAACGGGTGTCGTGATGAAGCTGAAGAGGCTGGCAATCGTGTCCACTAATCATGCTCCTTGGACATGGGACGAGGTCTCTGCGGCCGGGCTCGAAGAAACGCTGCCTTCGGTGGCCGATTCGGCGGCGGAGGACCCGCCCTTGCGTGCACGCCAGGCGTTGCGCAGCAGTTCGTGCCACCGCGGACGCTTGCGCGGCGGGACATGGTCCACACCACCCAGCGACCACGGATTGCACCGAAGGATGCGCCAGGCGGTGAGTGCCGTGCCCTTGATCGCACCGTGCCGGTCGATGGCCGTGTAGCCGTAGTGGGAACACGACGGGTAGTACTTGCACACCGGCCCGAGCAATGGGCTGATCGTCCACTGGTACAGCTTGATCAGAGCCAGCAGCGGGTACTTCATCGCGCGCCCCCTCCCAGCAACCGCTCGATGGCGGCATCCAGGTCTCGGGCCAGTTGTGCATGGTCGGCGTCGCCCGCACCGGGCAGCGCTCGTACGACTACCAGGCTACCGGGGGGCAACAGGGCTACTCGGTCCCGCATCAGATGACGCAACCTGCGCTTGACCTTGTTGCGGACAACCGCCCCACCCACAGCTTTGCTCACGACGAAACCCGCACGCGTCGGGGGAGCACTCTCCCCAGGTGCGTGCGGGTCCGTGGCACCGCTACGAAGGTGGACGACGAGGGACGGCCGGCCTGCCCGGCGCCCTCGCCGTACCGCGGTCGCGAAGTCCTCGCGCCGCCTCAGCCGGTTCTCGGTGGGCAGCACGACGGCATGACCTGACCGGGATCAGGCGGACAGGCGGGCGCGACCCTTGCTGCGGCGGGACGCGAGAATCGCGCGGCCGGCACGGGTGCGCATACGCAGCCGGAAGCCGTGGGTCTTGGCGCGACGACGGTTGTTCGGCTGGAAGGTGCGCTTGCTCACTCGGGGGCTCCAGAAATCAACTCGGTGGTGGCGGGTGCCGTCCTGGCTGTCACCGTGCGCCCACGAGTAGCTCGCAGTTACGCCCGAGTGCACCGCTTCCCGATCACCTGACGCGATCTGTGCCCATCGGAGGCAGGCGGCAGCAGCCATCGACAACTCGACCTGGTTACGGTACGCGGGGCTGCGCCATCCGGTCAAACCAACGGTCACTGAGAGACACTATCCACAGGCTGGGGACAACAACTTGAACCGCACCGGTCGCCCTGACTACCGTGGCTGAACTCCGATTCGTTTCCCTGGACCCCTCTGTTCGGGCTCCACCCCGTTTCAATCCCTACCCGTCCCAGAACCACACGTTCGTGGGACCCGTGAGAGAGCGTGCCCTGTGGCTGACGTACCTGCCGATCTTGCCGCAGTGTGGCCACGAGTACTCGAGCAACTCCTCGGCGAGGGCCGCGGACAGGGTGTGGAGACCAAGGACGAACACTGGATCCGCCGCTGCCAGCCGCTCGCGCTGGTCGCCGACACCGCACTGCTCGCCGTCCCCAACGAGTTCGCCAAGGGCGTGCTCGAGGGCCGCCTCGCCCCGATCGTCAGCGAGACGCTGAGCCGTGAGTGCGGCCGTCCCATCCGCATCGCCATCACCGTCGACGACTCCGCGAACGACCCCCCCGCCCCGCCGGCGCCGGCCCGCCCCCAGCCGCGCTACGAGGAACCCGAGCTCCCCTCGGGTCAGTACGAGGGCTACGGCCGCCACCGCGCCGACGAGCACCGGCCCGGCCGCCCCGACCAGCTGCCCGGCGACCAGCTGCCCTCCCCCCGGGGAGACCAGCTCCCCACCGCGCGGCCCGCCTACCCCTCGGAGTACCAGCGCCCCGAGCCCGGCTCCTGGCCCCGTCCGTCGCAGGACGAGTACAGCTGGCAGCAGCAACGCCTGGGTTTCCCCGAACGGGACCCCTACGCGTCACCGCCGCAGGACTCCTACGGGCCGCCCGCACAGGACCCCTACGGCTCCTCGACCCAGGAGTCCTACGGCCCCCCCTCCCAGGACTACCGCCCGCACGCGATGGAACGGCCGCCGTACGACACGCAGCGCCCGGACTACGACCAGCCGCACCAGGACTACGACCAGCGCGACGCCCGCCGGGAACTGCCCGAGCAGCGGACCGGCACCGGGCACGTGCACCGGGGCGGGCCGGTCGGCCCCAACCTGCCCGCCAGCGGCGCCCCGGGCCCCCTGGCCGCTCAGCCGGCGCCGGCGCCCGGCCCGGGAGAGCCCACCGCCCGCCTGAACCCGAAGTACCTCTTCGACACCTTCGTCATCGGCGCCTCCAACCGCTTCGCGCACGCCGCCGCGGTCGCCGTCGCCGAGGCACCGGCGAAGGCGTACAACCCTCTGTTCATCTACGGGGAGTCCGGGCTCGGCAAGACGCACCTGCTGCACGCGATCGGGCACTACGCGCGCAGCCTCTACCCGGGCACGCGCGTGCGGTACGTCAGCTCGGAGGAGTTCACCAACGAGTTCATCAACTCCATCCGCGACGGCAAGGGCGACAGCTTCCGCAAGCGCTACCGCGAGATGGACATCCTGCTCGTCGACGACATCCAGTTCCTCGCGGACAAGGAGTCGACGCAGGAGGAGTTCTTCCACACCTTCAACACCCTGCACAACGCCAACAAACAGATCGTGCTCTCCAGCGACCGGCCGCCCAAGCAGCTGGTGACCCTGGAGGACCGGCTGCGCAACCGCTTCGAGTGGGGCCTGATCACCGACGTCCAGCCACCCGAGCTGGAGACGCGCATCGCGATCCTGCGCAAGAAGGCGGTGCAGGAGCAGCTCAACGCCCCGCCCGAGGTACTGGAGTTCATCGCCTCCCGCATCTCGCGCAACATCCGCGAGCTGGAGGGCGCGCTGATCCGGGTGACGGCGTTCGCCTCCCTCAACCGGCAGCCGGTGGACCTCGGCCTGACGGAGATCGTCCTCAAGGACCTGATCCCCGGCGGGGAGGACTCCGCCCCCGAGATCACCTCGACCGCCATCATGAGCGCGACCGCCGACTACTTCGGCCTCACGGTCGAGGACCTCTGCGGCACCTCGCGCGGCCGCGCCCTGGTCACGGCCCGCCAGATCGCCATGTATCTGTGCCGGGAGCTGACGGACCTCTCGCTGCCGAAGATCGGCGCGCTGTTCGGCGGCCGCGACCACACCACGGTGATGCACGCGGACCGCAAGATCCGCAATCTGATGGCCGAGCGGCGCTCCATCTACAACCAGGTGACGGAGCTGACGAACCGCATCAAGAACGGCTGAGAGCGCCCCGGGACCCGTTCCGCACAGCCGGGACCTGTTCCGCGGACGCCGTCAGGGCGCCCTCCGGAGGACATCCGGAGGGCGCCCTTCTTCGTGCCGGCGCCGGTCCGCCGCTGTGTCCGCCGCGTCCGCGGTGTCCGCAGCCCGCGCCGTGTCCGCACGGTCCGCGGGACGCGCTGTTCGATTACCTGCCGGGTTACGGCCTCTCTCCACAGATCACGGTACTTTTTTCCGTCCACATGCTGGGGACTGCGAAGTTGTCCAGATCACGGTCCACAGACATCCCGTCCGGAACCCGTCATCCGAGGTCACATGGCTGTGGATCGGTGGACGAAGGATCTCCACAGACTGTGGACAGCCGGGTGATCCACAAGCTGTGCACGGAGTTGTCCACCGGCCGCCCACAGGCAAAGGCCCGTTGTCCCCAGAGATCAGTGGTTTCTCCACATCGCTGTCCACTGTTCGGCAACGCGACGCGCCTGATCACCGTGTCGAGTGAAAGGCGTCACATGAAGGTGCCGGGTTGGGCTGTGGGAAAGACGGGTAAAGCTGGGGACGGCGCTGGGGAGAACTCGCCTCAGCCTGTGCACGGGGTGTGCAGAACTTCCCGTTCTCCACAGAACCCCGGAGTTGTCCACCGCTTCCGCCCACAGGGCCCGTGGACAAAATCTCGCCTCTGAGCTGCGAAAACGGAGTTATCCACGGTTTCCACAGCCCCTACTACTACTCCCAACCAGAGAGAGCGAGAAGTTCGTTCAGAAGGGGGTCCTGTGCACAACTCGCTGTCCGGCTCCCGGCTGCCCCTCGTCACGACTTGACCCCGAGAGGCACCTACTGTCAGTGCCGTGCGTCAGACTGGTCCCCGGAGTCCTTCCCTTCACAGGGACCGGCGACACCGAGACAGACGACGAAGCCAGGCAGGGCGAGCAGCGCCGGCAACAGCAGGAGGCGGCAACAGTGAAGATCCGGGTGGAACGCGACGTACTCGCGGAGGCAGTGGCCTGGGCGGCGCGCAGCCTCCCGGCCCGTCCGCCGGCGCCTGTCCTCGCCGGCCTCCTGCTGAAGGCCGAGGACGGCGCTCTGAGCCTCTCCAGCTTCGACTACGAGGTCTCCGCGCGGGTGTCCGTGGAGGCGGAGGTCGAGGAGGAGGGCACCGTCCTCGTCTCCGGCCGGCTGCTCGCCGACATCTGCCGCGCCCTGCCCAACCGCCCGGTGGAGATTTCCACAGACGGTGTACGGGCGACCGTGGTGTGCGGCTCCTCGCGGTTCACACTCCACACCCTGCCTGTGGAGGAGTACCCGGCGCTGCCGCAGATGCCGAACGCGACCGGTACGGTCCCCGGCGAGGTCTTCGCCTCCGCGGCGGCCCAGGTGGCCATCGCGGCGGGCCGTGACGACACGCTTCCCGTCCTGACCGGTGTGCGCATCGAGATCGAGGGCGACACGGTCACCCTGGCCTCCACCGACCGTTACCGCTTCGCGGTCCGTGAGTTCCTGTGGAAGCCGGAGAACCCGGAGGCCTCCGCGGTCGCCCTGGTGCCCGCCAAGACGCTCCTGGACACCGCGAAGGCGCTGACCAGCGGCGACAGCGTGATCCTGGCGCTGTCCGGCTCGGGCGCGGGTGAGGGCCTGATCGGCTTCGAGGGCGCGGGCCGCCGTACGACGACCCGCCTGCTGGAGGGCGACCTCCCGAAGTACCGCACGCTGTTCCCCACGGAGTTCAACTCCGTCGCCGTGATCGAGACCGCCCCCTTCGTGGAGGCCGTCAAGCGTGTCGCCCTGGTCGCCGAGCGCAACACTCCGGTGCGGCTCAGCTTCGAGCAGGGTGTGCTCATCCTGGAGGCCGGTTCCAGTGACGACGCACAGGCTGTGGAAAGGGTGGACGCCCAGCTGGAGGGCGACGACATCTCCATCGCCTTCAACCCGACGTTCCTGCTGGACGGGCTGAGCGCGATCGACTCCCCGGTGGCGCAGCTGTCGTTCACGACGTCCACCAAGCCCGCGCTGCTGAGCGGCAAGCCTGCCCTGGACGCGGAGGCGGACGAGGCCTACAAGTACCTGATCATGCCGGTGCGGCTGAGCGGCTGAGGCGGCGGGACGGTCCACAGGCCGTGGAGGAATCCCGCGGCCCTGGGGAAACCCGCAGGTGGGGCTGTACGTATGAGCGCGTATGCCCACAGCTGTGCGCGAGCGTCCGGGTTTAGGGTCGGACACAGGTACGAACGTGCCCCACACGCCACACAGCAACCTAAGGAACAACTGATGGAGCTCGGTCTCGTCGGCCTCGGCAAGATGGGCGGCAACATGCGCGAGCGGATCCGCCGCGCGGGCCACACCGTGATCGGATACGACCGCAACCCGGACCTTGCCGATGTCCACAGCCTCGCCGACCTTGTGGGCAAGCTCAGCGGCCCCCGCGTCGTCTGGGTGATGGTCCCGGCCGGCGCCCCCACGCAGTCCACGATCGACGAGCTGGCCGAGCTCCTTCAGCCCGGCGACGTCGTCGTGGACGGCGGCAACTCGCGCTGGACGGACGACGAGAAGCACGCGGAGGAGCTGGCGGCCAAGGGCATCGGCTTCGTCGACTGCGGCGTCTCGGGCGGTGTCTGGGGCCTTGAGAACGGCTATGCGCTGATGTACGGCGGCGACGCGGAGGACGTCGCCAAGGTGCAGCCGGTGTTCGACGCGCTGAAGCCCGAGGGGGCGTTCGGCGCGGTGCACGCGGGCAAGGTGGGCGCGGGCCACTTCGCGAAGATGGTCCACAACGGCATCGAGTACGCGATGATGCAGGCCTACGCCGAGGGCTGGGAGCTGCTGGAGAAGGTCGACTCGGTCACGGACGTGCGCGAGGTCTTCCGCTCCTGGCAGGAGGGCACCGTCATCCGCTCGTGGCTGCTGGACCTGGCGGTGAACGCCCTCGACGAGGACGAGCACCTCGACAGGCTGAAGGGTTCTGCACAGGACTCCGGTGAGGGACGCTGGACCGTGGAAGCCGCCGTCGACAACGCCGTGCCGCTGCCGGCGATCACGGCCTCGCTCTTCGCGCGGTTCTCCTCGCGGCAGGAGGACTCGCCGCAGATGAAGATGATCGCGGCGCTGCGCAACCAGTTCGGCGGCCACGCGGTCGAGCAGAAGTAGTCCACAGGACGCCGAGAAGTCCACGGATGCGCCGGCCGCCCGGCCGCGGATCCAGAGCCTGAGGAGGGCGGCGAACGACCATGCACGTCACGCATCTGTCGCTGGCCGACTTCCGCTCGTACGCCCGGGTCGACGTCCCGCTCGACCCGGGCGTCACCGCGTTCGTCGGCCCCAACGGCCAGGGCAAGACCAACCTCGTCGAGGCCGTCGGCTACCTGGCCACGCTCGGCAGCCACCGGGTGGCCTCCGACGCCCCGCTGGTGCGCATGGGCGCCGACCGTGCCGTCATCCGGGCGCAGGTCAGACAGGGCGACCGGCAGCAGCTCGTCGAGCTGGAGCTGAACCCCGGGAAGGCCAACCGGGCCCGTATCAACAGGTCCTCGCAGGTCAGGCCGCGGGACGTGCTGGGCATCGTACGGACCGTGCTGTTCGCGCCCGAGGACCTGGCCCTGGTCAAGGGGGACCCGGGCGAGCGGCGCCGCTTCCTCGACGAGCTGATCACCGCTCGTTCGCCGCGCATGGCCGGTGTGCGCTCCGACTACGAGCGGGTCCTCAAGCAGCGCAACACACTGCTGAAGTCGGCCGCGCTGGCCCGCCGTCACGGGGGCCGCTCCATGGACCTGTCCACGCTCGACGTCTGGGACCAGCACCTCGCGCGCGCGGGTGCCGAGCTGCTCGCCCAGCGCCTGGACCTGATCGCCGCGATCCAGCCGCTGGCCGACAAGGCGTACGAGCAACTGGCCCCTGGCGGAGGCCCGGTGACCCTGGAGTACAAGCCGTCCGCCCCCGGTGAGGCGCACACGCGCGAGGACCTGTACCAGCAGGTGACGGCCGCGCTCGCCGAGGCCCGCAAGCAGGAGATCGAGCGAGGCGTCACCCTGGTGGGGCCGCACCGCGACGATCTGGTGCTCAGGCTCGGTCAGCTGCCCGCCAAGGGGTACGCGTCGCACGGCGAGTCCTGGTCGTACGCGCTGGCGTTGCGGCTGGCCTCCTACGATCTGCTGCGCGCCGAGGGCAACGAGCCGGTGCTGGTCCTCGACGACGTCTTCGCCGAGCTGGACACCCGCCGCCGTGAGCGCCTGGCGGAGCTGGTCGCCCCCGGTGAGCAGGTGCTGGTGACGGCCGCGGTCGACGACGACGTACCGCATGTGCTGGCCGGGAGGCGGTACACCGTGTCGGAGGGGACGGTGTACCGCGGATGACGAACGAGGAGCCCGCTGCCGAGAAGGCCACCGAGCCGTCCGGCGTCGACCTCGCGCGCGTGGCGCTCAGGGCGGCGAAGGAACAGGCACGCGCGCGTGGGGACGCGGCGCGGCAGAAGAAGCAGGCACGGCGCGGCGGCCTGCGCTCCGGCGCGCGCGCCGACGGGCGGGACCCCATGGCGCTCGGCGCCGCGATCAACCGGCTCATCACCGAGCGCGGCTGGGAAACCCCGGCGGCGGTGGGCGGAGTGATGGGCCGCTGGCCGCAGATCGTCGGCGGGGACGTGGCCAAGCACTGTGAGCCCGAGAGGTACGACGAGGACGAGCGGGTGCTGGTCGTGCGCTGCGACTCCACGGCCTGGGCGACGAATCTGCGCCTGCTCGCCCCGACGCTGGTCGCCCGCCTCAACGAGGATCTCGGGCACGGCGCGGTCAGCGTGATCAAGGTGAACGGCCCCGGCGGCCCCGCCCGTCGCTACGGCCCCCTGCGCGCTCCCGGCAGCACCGGACCCGGTGACACGTACGGGTGACAGACCTCACATCCGCAGGCCGTCGGCGCCCCTCCCGAAGCGCCGGCGGCCGCTTCGTTGCACCCCCGCGTGCGGGTGCGAACACCTACCTGACTCCCAAGTAGCCATGGGTTGACAGTCGGAAGCGCTGAGTGCCGCTGTGAGCCTCTTGGAGCCCCGCTCCGTATATGGGGACCCGGAAGACGCCGGTTGAGGGCGGCACATGAGGACTCAGGTACCGGCAAACCCCCATCACTGTCGGCGCTACCGGTAGACTGGAAGACAATCCCGCCCCACTCGTGGGGACCGTCCGGGAAAAGCTGAGCAACGCTGAACAAGGCTTACCAACGCAACATGCCGCAGCCGCTCCGGCAACCCTCCCCCGCAGGGGGACCCCAGAGCCTGGCTCGTGCTGTGCCAGAAAGGGCGCTTCGTGGCCGATTCCGGCAACCCCAACGAGAACATCCCGTCCACCGACGCCGGCGAGAACGGCGCGGTGACCTCGTCGAACGGCGAGGTCACCGCCTCGTACGACGCCAGCGCCATCACTGTGCTCGAAGGCCTGGACGCGGTTCGCAAGCGCCCCGGTATGTACATCGGCTCCACCGGTGAGCGAGGGCTGCACCACCTCGTGTACGAGGTGGTCGACAACTCCGTCGACGAGGCGCTGGCCGGCTACGCGGACACCATCGACGTGACGATCCTCGCCGACGGCGGCGTGCGCGTCGTCGACAACGGCCGTGGCATCCCGGTGGGCATCGTGCCCTCCGAGAACAAGCCGGCCGTGGAGGTCGTGCTGACCGTGCTGCACGCGGGCGGCAAGTTCGGCGGCGGCGGCTACGCGGTCTCCGGCGGTCTGCACGGCGTGGGCGTCTCCGTCGTCAACGCCCTCTCGGCGAAGGTCGCCGTCGAGGTCAGGACCGACGGCCACCGCTGGACGCAGGACTACAAGATGGGCGTCCCGACGGCACCGCTGGCCAAGCACGAGGCGATCGAGAAGACCGGCACGACGGTCACCTTCTGGGCGGACCCGGACATCTTCGAGACCACCGAGTACTCCTTCGAGACGCTGTCGCGGCGCTTCCAGGAGATGGCGTTCCTCAACAAGGGTTTGACGATCAGGCTCACGGACGAGCGTGAGTCGGCGAAGGCCACGACCGGTGCGGACGAGGCGGGTGCGGACGAGAAGGACGAGGTCAAGACCGTCACGTACCACTACGAGGGCGGCATCGTCGACTTCGTGAGGTACCTCAACTCCCGTAAGGGAGAGGTGGTGCACAACACCGTCATCGACCTCGAGGCCGAGGACAAGGACAAGAGCCTGTCCCTCGAGGTCGCGATGCAGTGGAACAGCGGTTACAGCGAGGGTGTGTACTCCTTCGCCAACATCATCCACACGCACGAGGGCGGTACGCACGAGGAGGGCTTCCGCGCGGCCCTCACGAGCCTGATCAACAAGTACGCGCGCGACAAGAAGCTGCTGCGCGAGAAGGACGACAACCTCACCGGTGACGACATCCGCGAGGGTCTGACCGCGATCATCTCGGTCAAGCTGAGCGAGCCGCAGTTCGAGGGCCAGACGAAGACCAAGCTGGGCAACACGGAGGCCAAGACCTTCGTGCAGCGGGCGGTCTACGAGCACCTCAACGACTGGCTGGACCGCAACCCGGTCGAGGCGGCGGACATCGTCCGCAAGGGCATCCAGGCGGCCACCGCGCGCGTGGCGGCCCGCAAGGCCCGCGACCTCACCCGCCGCAAGGGCCTGCTGGAGTCGGCGTCCCTGCCGGGCAAGCTGTCGGACTGCCAGTCCAACGACCCGACCAAGTGCGAGATCTTCATCGTCGAGGGAGACTCGGCCGGGGGCTCGGCCAAGTCCGGCCGTAATCCGCAGTACCAGGCGATCCTCCCGATCCGCGGCAAGATCCTCAACGTGGAGAAGGCCAGGATCGACAAGATCCTGCAGAACCAGGAGATCCAGGCGCTGATCTCCGCCTTCGGCACGGGTGTGCACGAGGACTTCGACATCGAGAAGCTCCGCTATCACAAGATCATCCTGATGGCGGACGCCGATGTCGACGGCCAGCACATCAGCACCCTGCTGCTGACCTTCCTGTTCCGCTTCATGCGTCCCCTGGTCGAGGCCGGGCACGTCTTCCTGTCGCGTCCCCCGCTCTACAAGCTCAAGTGGGGCCGGGACGAGGTCGAGTACGCGTACTCCGACCGCGAGCGCGACGCCCTGGTGGAGATGGGCCGCCAGCGCGGCAAGCGCATCAAGGAGGACACGATCCAGCGCTTCAAGGGTCTCGGCGAGATGAACGCCGAGGAACTGCGGGTGACCACCATGGACCAGGAGCACCGCGTCCTCGGCCAGGTCACCCTCGACGACGCCGCCCAGGCCGACGACCTGTTCTCGGTGCTGATGGGCGAGGACGTCGAGGCCCGCCGCCAGTTCATCCAGCGCAACGCCAAGGACGTCCGCTTCCTCGACATCTGAGTCGGTCTCAGCTGACCGCACCAGGAAGGACCTTCACCAGCAATGACCGACGAGAACACTCCCGTCACCCCGGAAGAGGCCGCCGACGCGGGTCTGCGCGTCGAGCCCGTCGGGCTCGAGACGGAGATGCAGCGCTCGTACCTCGACTACGCGATGTCCGTCATCGTCTCGCGTGCGCTGCCGGACGTCCGCGACGGCCTCAAGCCCGTCCACCGCCGGGTCCTGTACGCCATGTACGACGGCGGCTACCGCCCCGAGCGCGGCTTCTACAAGTGCGCCCGCGTCGTCGGCGACGTCATGGGCAGCTACCACCCGCACGGTGACTCCTCGATCTACGACGCGCTGGTCCGCCTCGCGCAGCCGTGGTCGATGCGGATGCCGCTGGTGGACTCCAACGGCAACTTCGGCTCTCCGGGCAACGACCCGGCGGCGGCCATGCGCTACACCGAGTGCAAGATGGCGCCGCTGTCGATGGAGATGGTCCGTGACATCGACGAGGAAACCGTCGACTACATGGACAACTACGACGGCCGTTCCCAGGAGCCGACCGTCCTGCCCGCCCGTTTCCCGAACCTGCTGATCAACGGCTCCGCCGGTATCGCGGTCGGCATGGCGACCAACATCCCGCCGCACAACCTGCGCGAGGTCGCGGCCGGCGCGCAGTGGTACCTGGAGAACCCGGAGGCCTCGCACGAGGACCTCCTGGACGCGCTCATCGAGCGCATCAAGGGCCCGGACTTCCCCACCGGCGCCCTCGTGGTCGGCCGCAAGGGCATCGAGGAGGCGTACCGCACGGGCCGCGGCTCGATCACCATGCGCGCGGTCGTCGAGGTCGAGGAGATCCAGAACCGGCAGTGCCTGGTGGTCACGGAGCTGCCCTACCAGGTCAACCCCGACAACCTCGCGCAGAAGATCGCCGACCTGGTCAAGGACGGCAAGATCGGCGGCATCGCGGACGTCCGCGACGAGACCTCCTCGCGCACCGGTCAGCGCCTGGTCATCGTGCTGAAGCGGGACGCGGTCGCCAAGGTCGTCCTGAACAACCTCTACAAGCACACCGACCTGCAGACGAACTTCGGCGCCAACATGCTGGCGCTGGTCGACGGCGTCCCGCGCACCCTCTCGCTCGACGCGTTCATCCGCCACTGGGTGGCGCACCAGATCGAGGTCATCGTCCGCCGTACGCGCTTCCGCCTGCGCAAGGCGGAGGAGCGCGCGCACATTCTGCGCGGTCTGCTGAAGGCCCTGGACGCCATCGACGAGGTCATCGCGCTGATCCGGCGCAGTGAGACCGTCGAGGTCGCGCGCGGGGGCCTGATGGACCTCCTGGAGATCGACGAGATCCAGGCCAACGCCATCCTCGAGATGCAGCTGCGCCGGCTGGCCGCCCTGGAGCGCCAGAAGATCGTCCAGGAGCACGACGAACTCCAGGCGAAGATCACCGAGTACAACGCGATCCTGGCCTCCCCGGTCCGCCAGCGCGGCATCGTCAGCGAGGAGCTCGCCGCGATCGTCGAGAAGTACGGCGACGACCGCAAGACGATGCTGGTGCCCTTCGACGGCGACATGTCCATCGAGGACCTCATCGCCGAGGAGGACATCGTCGTCACCGTCTCGCGCGGCGGCTACGTCAAGCGCACCAAGACGGACGACTACCGGGCGCAGAAGCGCGGCGGCAAGGGCGTACGCGGCACGAAGCTGAAGGAAGACGACATCGTCGACCACTTCTTCGTCTCGACCACCCACCACTGGCTGCTGTTCTTCACCAACAAGGGCCGGGTGTACCGCGCGAAGGCCTACGAGCTGCCCGACGCCGGCCGGGACGCCCGCGGCCAGCACGTCGCCAACCTGCTGGCCTTCCAGCCCGACGAGGCGATCGCCGAGATCCTCGCCATCCGGGACTACGAGGCGGCGCCCTACCTGGTCCTCGCGACCAAGGGCGGTCTGGTCAAGAAGACGCCTCTGAAGGATTACGATTCGCCGCGTTCCGGTGGTGTCATCGCCATCAACCTCCGTGAGACGGCGGACGGTTCCGACGACGAACTGATCGGAGCCGAACTCGTTTCGGCCGATGACGATCTGCTTCTGATCAGCAAGAAGGCCCAGTCGATCAGGTTCACCGCCACGGACGAGAGCCTGCGGCCCATGGGCCGGGCCACCTCCGGTGTGAAGGGCATGAGTTTCCGTGAGGGTGACGAACTTCTGTCGATGAATGTTGTTCGACCCGGTACGTTCGTGTTCACTGCCACAGACGGCGGGTACGCGAAGCGGACCGCCGTCGACGAGTACCGCGTCCAGGGTCGCGGCGGCCTCGGCATCAAGGCCGCCAAGATCGTGGAGGACCGCGGGTCGCTCGTCGGCGCGCTGGTGGTCGAGGAGACCGACGAGATCCTCGCCATCACGCTGTCGGGCGGTGTGATTCGTACGCGAGTCAACGAGGTCAGGGAGACGGGCCGTGACACCATGGGCGTCCAACTGATCAACCTGGGCAAGCGCGATGCCGTGGTCGGCATCGCCCGTAACGCCGAGGCGGGGCGCGAGGCGGAGGAGGTCGACGGCGATGCCGTCGACGAGACCGCCGAGGGTGCCGCGGACACCGGCACGGACGAGGGTGAGGCGCCCTCGGCCGAGTAGCACGAGGAGTGAGCAATCGTGAGCGGAGCCACGGGCGCCGGATCTGCCGGTACCCCCACGGGTACGGAGACGGACGGCGGCGGCCGTGGCTCCGCCGCGCGTGCGGCGGACCCGCACACCACGCAGCTGCGCAAGATCGACGCCGGTGCGGCCGACCCCGGCCCGCCCGACACTCATGGATCCCAGGGGGGAACTGTGACGGACTCCCGAGGCCCGCAGACCCAGCAGTACGAGGCTGGAGCGGGCCCGGCCGCGGCGGGCGCCCAGCCCGCGGCGCAGCAGGCTGCCTCTCCGCTCCCCGGGGAGCGGCAGCCGCAGCAGCCCGCCGGGCCCTACCACCCGCCGCAGGCCTACCAGAACCAGCAGGCCCCGGCCGGCGCCGTACGGCGTCCGCGCACCGGCGCGCGTACCACGCCCCGGGTCCGCAAGGCACGCCTGCGGGTGGCGAAGGCCGACCCGTGGTCGGTCATGAAGGTCAGCTTCCTGCTCTCCATCGCGCTGGGCATCTGCACGATCGTCGCGTCCGCCGTGCTGTGGATGGTGATGGACGCCATGGGCGTCTTCTCGACGGTCGGCGGCACGGTCTCCGAGGCGACCGGCTCCAACGAGACGAACGGCTTCGACCTGCAGTCCTTCCTGTCGCTTCCGCACGTCCTGACGTTCACCTCGATCATCGCGGTCATCGACGTCGTCCTCGCGACGGCTCTCGCGACCCTCGGCGCGTTCATCTACAACCTCTCCGCGGGCTTCGTCGGCGGCGTCGAGCTGACGCTCGCCGAGGACGAGTGACCTTCACCCCGTCGGCCCCTCCCCACCGCTGCCGCCGGCCCTGAGACAACCGATTTTGGGACTGCGCACGTCGTGCGCTAATCTTCAGGGGTCAGCGCGCGGGACATACACCGCAGAGCGCGGCGGGGCTATAGCTCAGTTGGTTAGAGCGCATCCCTGATAAGGATGAGGCCACAGGTTCAAATCCTGTTAGCCCCACCAGCCACGAAGACCCCCGACCGATCCGGTCGGGGGTCTTCGGCGTCTGCGCGGGGTGCCTGACGGACGCGGTGCGGGCCGTGGCGGGTCCGGTCGGCACCGGCCGCCGGCTCGCAGCAGCGAAAGACCCCCGACCGGCTGCCGGTCGGGGGTCTTCCTGTGGCGGATTGAGTACGCAAGCTCGCCGGTGGGTCGGAGATGCGCGGTGGGGTCTCAGAGCTGGAGGGGAGTGCCTTGTTTGGGGACGGTGACGAACGCGTCCGTCGGCAGGTCGATCTCCATGCTCACGGTGCCCGCGCACTCGTCCGTGTCCGCCTGCGGGCGGAGGCGGCAGCTGGGGGCCTTTCCGTGGGCCTCGGCGTGGATGCGCTGTTTCATCGTGGGGGGCAGGGCTCCGGCGCTGGACCAGGACCACTGGGGCACCGTCGGCGTCGTCGTCGCGGGCGGCGTGCTGTTGCCGGTCGGCTCGGTCTGCGCTACGGCCGCGGCGGCGGTCGTCGTGATGAGTCCGAGCGCCGTGCACAGCGCGAGGAAGGCGGTGACGATGGTGGTCCACAGCTTCATGACCTGGTTCTGGGCCATGGCCCCTCACTTTCGGGTCTGGGCGATTTGCGTACTTTGCTCATCATGTGTATGAGGGCCGCGAAGTGGTGGACCGACGCCCGTGCCGTGTCGAAGTTCGGATGAACACCACTCGGATGGGCGTAAACAGCAAGAAAAGATAAGAAACGGCAGCAAAAGCAACCCGGCGTGAGGATGTGATCACCGTCAGATCGGAGCGGCGCCCTCCCCTTCTACGGCGGTGCGCCGGACGGCAGTTGGCCGCCCACGCAGGTCACCGATCGGTATCGGCCGGTGTGTATAGTCGGGCGCCAGAGGTCCCCTACGTCAAGGAAAGACGAGGTCGCGCGGTGAAGAAGCTTCTCCTGGTCGCACTGGCCGCCATCGGCGGGCTCCTCGTGTACCGCCAGATCCAGGCGGATCGCGCCGAGCAGGATCTGTGGACGGAGGCGACTGACTCCGTGCCCACGGGTTCGTGAGTATCGACAACGGAATCTGAGCAGACCCCGGCCGTCCTCGCGGTCGGGGTTTTGTGTTGTGCGGATGCGGCGCGGCCGGTAGGGGCAGGATGGGCCACGGTCCGGCCGACGCCGGGCGGCGGCCGGGGACCCGGGGGACGAGGAGGGGCGGCGCGTGATGGGGCGGCGTACGGCGTGGTGGCGCGCGGAGGCTCGACGCGGTCGTCCGTCCGCACGCGTACGCGTGGCGGCCGCGGCGGCGGTGCTGTACACGGTGGCGATACCGGCGTCCTGGCCCACCAGGGCGGCCGCCGCGTCCGGAGCCCCGAACGCCTCCGGCCCCTCCGCCACCTCCTACGCCTTCGCGGAGGGCGCCCGGAGCGTCGACGGGGCCACCGGGACGGCCGACGCCCCCCGCCTCCGGGTCGGCACGACGTACCGGAGTTCCCTCTCCAAGGGCGCGAAGGCCTACTACAGCTTCGACCTCGACGCCGACTCGAACACCTACGTCTCCGTCACAGCCGTCCCCGGCGAGGCCGCCAGGCTCTCCGTCACCGACGGGATCAGGGTGTCGGTGCAGAACACCGACGGCAATTCCTGCTCGTACCAGAGCGCGAGCTTCGGTGCCGCCAGGAGCCCGCACCCCGTCACGGCCTGGGGCGCCCGCACGGTCTCCCCGGCCAACCCGGTGTGCAAGGGCACCGGCACCTACTACGTGGTCGTCGAGCGCGTCGGAACGGCGGAGTCGTCACCCGGTGCCTGGGACCTGGAGCTCACGACCGTCTCCGAACCGCCGGCCGAGAAGGCCGGTCCGACCAGCGCGCCCACGGTGTGGGACTCCGCCTCGCCAACGCCTGTCACGGGCGCGCCCAGGACCAGCCAGGGCGGCGCGGGCTACTCCCGCGCGACCCCCGTGGGACAGGGCGTCTGGCGTGCCGACATCTCGCCCGGACAGACGCTCTTCTACAAGGTCCCGGTCGACTGGGGCCGTCAACTGTCCGCCACCGCCGAACTCGGCACGGCGGGCCGCGGCCAGGGCTACGCGGTCGACGCGCTGGGTCTGGCGCTCTACAACCCCGTGCGCGCCCACGTCGAGGACACCAGCGTCGGCTACGACGGACATCAGCAGTCGCTCTCCCTCGCTCCGGTGCCACCCGTGGCGTACGCCAACCGCTACGCGGCCGGCGACCAGCTGAGCGGGATGCGCTTCGCCGGTTCGTACTACCTCGTACTGCACCTGTCCAAGGGGGTGGCCGACGAGTTCGGCGACGGGCCGTTCGGGCTGACGCTGCGGGTAGGGCTCCGGGGCGCGGGGCAGGACGGTCCCGGCTACGCCGGGCAGTCGGTGCCGCGGAACGTCTTCCAGGTCACGGACGAGGACCGGGAGAACGCCGCGACCGGGGGAGCCGGGGGCGGGAACACCGCGATGAAGGCGGTCGCCGCAGGCGGGATCGGCGCGGGCACGGTGGTGCTGGCCGTACTCGGAGCGTGGACGCTCACCGCACGGCGGCGGGCGGGCACCTGAGCGGTATGCGGGCACCTGAGCGAGGTGGGCACCTGAGCAGGGCGGGGCAGCGGCCGGCGCTCGTCGGTCGGCCGTCACGTTCGGTGGTCAGCGTTCGGCGATCAGCGTTCGGTGGTCACCGGCCGGCGGGTGGTCACTGGCCGGCAGGGCGGGTACCTGAGCGGGGCGGCGTGTCGGTCGGCGGGGCGGCGTGTCGGCGTACGCCGGAGCATCGGTTGAGGCGCGGCCGGTGGCGGGCGCGCGGCTCAGACGCGGGTCAGCGCCCAGAGCCCCACGGCATAGCAGGCCAGCGCGAGCAGCAGGAGCGCGACCGCCACCTTGGCGGGTGGGCCGGGACGGCGTGCGGGGAGGGCGCGGTGGCTGCGGCGCGTGGGCTCCTGCGAAATCCCCTGCCCGGGAGGCGGAACCTGGGGGACCTGGGCGGTGTACGAAGCAGTAGAGGCGTCGGCACGCTGATGCGGTGCCGGATTCATGGCCTGGGCGGAGTACGGCGGCGCGTGCGGCGCGTGCGACCGGGAGGAGGGCAGCACATGGGTGGGGTCGTGGGGAGAGACGTAGGCGGGCTGCTGCCGGCCGCCGTGAGGTGCCTGCTGGACGCTGTCACGGGGCTGCTGCGCCCGGGACGGCCGGGCTTGTGGCGCCGGGGTCTGTGGCGCCTGTGCGTCGGCCTCCTGGGCGTGCGGCGGCACGGGCGTCTGTTCGGCGGGAGTCCGGACGGAGGAGACGGTCGCCTGCGGGGGCGGCAGATGGAAGCTGCCGGTGTCCGACATGGAGGGCGGCCCGGCGGGGACGTACGGCTCCTGAGCCGGCTCGGCGCCCTGACGGGGAGCGGCGGGAGGCGCGCCGTCCGTGGACGGTACGGCGCCCGCGTCCGACGCGGACGGCGCAGAGGAGCCATCTGCCTCAACGGGCCCATCCGGAGCCTCACTTGTGCCGGTGCGGGAGGCGGCGTCCCTCCCTCGCCCGCCCGCGACACCGGGCGCCGGTTCGAGGGGCCCGGCGGGGCCGAAGCCGGGCGGCAGTGGCCCGAGTTGGTCGAAGATCTCGATCAACTCCTCGTCGGGGCCCGGCTCCGGCAGCAGCTCGGCGGCGGTGGCGAGCGCCTTGCGCACCCCCGTGGCCGTGCGGAACCGGGCCTGCGGGTCGGGCTGCAGCAACGTGGCCACGACTTCCCACAGAGGCTCGGGGATGTTCTTGGGGGCGTTGGGCGTCCCGTGTTCCGCGAAGTACTGCACGAGCGCCTTGGCGTCCGGCTTGGCGCCCTCCAGCAGATACAGCGCGACCAGCCCTACGGCGAACAGGTCGGCGGGGAAGTCCGGTTCCGCGCCCATCATCTGCTCGGGCGCGAGATAACCCGGTGTGCCCACCACGAGGTTGGTCTCCGTCAGGCGCGGCTCGCCCAGCCGCATGGCGATGCCGAAGTCGGACAGCCGCAGCCTCGGCCGGCTCGTGCCGGTCGCTTCCAGCAGCACGTTGGCGGGCTTGATGTCACGGTGCACGACGCCTTCCCCGTGCACCGCGGCCAGCCCCGACAGCAGCTGGTCGAGCAGGGTGCAGACATAGGCCGGGGGCAGGGGGCCGTAGTCCCCGATCAGATGGGCCAGGGAGCCGCCGGCGACGAGATCCATGGTGAACAGGACCTTGTCGTCGTCGGCGGCCCAGCTGGCAGGTGCGAGCACATGGGGGTGATCGATCCGGAGCGCCTGCTCGCGGACGAAGCGCAGCAAGGAGTGCGCGTCGCTCTGCTGCAGCACCTTGGCGGCCACATAGCGGCGACGGCGGTGGTCCCAGGCGCGCCAGACGGCACCGACCCCTCCGCGTCCGATCGGGTCGACCAGTTCGTACCGGCCGGCGAAGACCTCACCCATGGCTGTGCGTCGCTCCTCCCCCTGCGGCTACCCCCTTGCTTGCCCTTCGACGAGCGATACGACTCCCCTCGTGGCCCCCTCACGTCGTTCCCGACGCGTGTGACGAGTGATACGGCACCCCGGCGCTTCTCCTGCACCGTCTGTCCTGCACCGTCTGTCCTGCACCGTCTGTCCTGCACCGTCTGTCCTGCACCGTCGGCCCGGCTGCCGAACCCCCTTCGGCGACCGGGCCCCGGGCTCAGCTCTGGTGCGCCTGGTAGTGCGTGACCGCGTCCGAGGTGCGGCCGGCCCCGTACACCCGGAGGAACTCTGCCAGCTCCGGATGGCTCGGGGCGAGAGTGTCCGCGGCGTCGATGATGTCGCCCGCGGCGGCCACCGAGCGCAGCAGCGACTGGATCTCACGAACCACCCGCTTGACCGTGGGCGCCCCCGAACTGCTGGTCGTGGTCGTGGTGTTGCTGAGCACCGAGCCCCCCTGCGACTTCTTGATCTCTTCCATGCGCTCGGTGGCCTCGGCCGCGCTCACACTGCCGTCCGCGACCTGCCCCGCCAGGTCCTGCAGCAGCTGCACCCGCTGTACGACGGCCGGGTTGCCGATCTTCGCCCGCTGGCCGCTCATCAGCTGGGACAACATCGGCGCCGACAGGCCCAGCACCCCCGCGAGACGGGCCTGGTTGAGGCCGAGATCTTCTATGAGCTTACGGAAGAGCGCCCCCAGCGGCTCCCCGTACCAGTTCCGCTGCAGTTCCCGCGCTCTTGCGGTGGCTTCCTGCTGTGCGGCGTCCATTGCGTCTCCCCATCGCTTCCCCAAGTACTGTGGTTCGCTGTAGCGAACCACGCCGAGCATCTTACGAAGCGTGGTGGTTCACGGGGACCCCCAATCTTTTTGCGAGATCCCCGGGGTGACCCGGTACTCTGGTCTGCGGCGCCCGCCGGTACGCGGTTTTTCCGGGGGGATGCTCCCATTCCGGGGCCTTAGCTCAGTTGGTAGAGCGCTGTCTTTGCATGGCAGATGTCAGGGGTTCGACTCCCCTAGGCTCCACTCCAGAAAGCCCCTCCACCTGCCAAAACGCAGGGGGAGGGGCCTTTGCGCGTCCCGGTCCGCAGAACGGGTTCCGGCCGAGCCGGTCCCGGCGGGCGGCCCCGGCTGGTCCCGGCGGACCGCCTCAGCCGGCGCCGGCACCGACCTCGGCACCGGTCTCGGCTCCCGCATCGCCTCGGGCGCCGGTCCGGACGTCGTCCCGTGCGGTCGTGGTCGCCGGATCCGTGACGCCCTCCGGGCGCAGCCGGGCGATGGTGGCGGGGTGGGCGACGGACGGCAGGATGTGACGCCACATCACGGCGACGCGTCCGCGTAGATCGGCCCGCCGGTTGATGGCCTCGGACACCAGCTGGACGCCGGTGAAGGTGGCGACGATGAACTCCGCCGTCTCCCTGGGCTCGACCTGGGGCAGCACCTCGCCCTGCTTCCGCCCCTCGGCCAGCAGCCGGGTGGTCAGGTCGAACCAATCGCCCCACGGATGGGTGCCGTTGAAGAAGACGCCTTCTATGGACAGCCGCGTCCCGGCCCGGGCGATGGCGTCGTGGCGCAGGACATGCGCGAACTGGTGCGTGATGTCGATGACCGACTGAAGGGGGGAGAGCTGGGCCTCCACACTCACCAGGCCGGTCTGCTCGTCCATGATCGCCTGGGCGAGCGACTCCTTGGAGGGGAAGTGGAAGTACATCGCGCCCTTGGTGACGTTCGCCCGGCGCAGGATCTCCGAGGTGGCCGCGCGTTCGTAGCCGTACTCGGCGAACACGCTCGCCGCGGCTTCCACGATCGAGCGCCGTGTCTGCAGCGCGCGAGCCTGCTTGGCCATTTCTTTCCCTCCGAGCCGTAGTTCTGCGCCAACTCTACCGGACCAACCGGTCTGTTTCCGGTGACTGTTCTCCGAGGTCGGAGAAGTGGCATACGCCGCCCCTGGCCGCACGTCTTGACCTGCTGTTGAGACGAGCCGCCGAGCCCGCTTCGCGGTTTCGCCGGTCGAGAAGAGACCGCTTGGTCTGTTTCTGGCGCGCTTGCGTACGAAGTGGCAGTCGTCGTTCCATCTGTGGGTGCACCTCAACCGTGGAGACAACCAGAAAGAGCGCGGACCCGCACCCGTACGTACGACCGACGCGGTCCTCGTCGTCGGCGGCACGGGATTCATCGGTTCCGCGGCCCTGCGGGAGCTCACCGGCCCGCGGCACCGGCCCAACCGGGTGAGAGCACTGGTCAGACGGATACCGGAGGGCTCAGAGGCGGTGACCGGTGTCGAGTACGTCACCGGCGACCTCACCGACCCGGCCTCCCTGCGCGGGGTCTGCGACGGTATCCGTACCGTGCTCCACTGCGCCTCGTACATCGGCGCCGACGAGGAACGCTGCCGGGCGGTCAACGCCGACGGCACCCGCGCCCTGCTCGCCGAAGCGGATCGCGTCGGGGGCCGGCGCACCGTCCTGGTCAGTACCACCGCCGTCTACGGCGCCGGGCCGCACCGCGACCTCACCGAAGACGCATGTCTCCCCGTACCCGCCTCGCCCACCAGCCGCACCCGGCTCGAGGCCGAGCAGGCAGTCCTCGCCGCCGGCGGCACGGTGCTCAGGCCGCCGCTCGTGTACGGCGCCGGCGACGTGTGGGTGGTCCCCTCCATCGCCGAACTGCTCCGGCGCGTGCCGGCGCTGCCCGAGGACGGCACGGCCAGGCTGTCGCTCGTGGCGGTCGGCGATCTGGCCCGCCTGCTGGCCGCCCTCGCCAGCAGGCCCGAACGCGTCCCGCACGGCACCGTCCATCACGCCGCCCACCCGCACGCACCCACCCTGCGCGAGTTCGTCTCTCTGCTCGGCGACACGCTCGGCCTGCCCGTGCCCTCGAAGGGGCTCCCCCTCGGCGACTACCTGGCCCGTCTGCGCGAGGCGCCCGGAAAGGTCAGCGCGCACCAGGCCGGTCTGCTCGCCGAGGACCGCTGGTACCGCTCCACACTCTGGTCCCGTATCGACTGCGGCACCGGACCGGGGCACAGGGCCCGGCTGGACGAGGCGGCGGCGTGGTACCACGGCGTCCTCACTCCGCGGGTGCCCGCGCTGTCCTCCCCGAGCGACACCGCGCCCGCGAGTGGCCCAGAGTGATGCGACGGCTGCGTTTCACGTGAAACACAGCCCTGGAGAACAATCCCGGAACACCGTGAAGGACGAACCCGGAACACAGCCGTGGGACGGAAGACCCTCAAGTCTTCCGTCCCACGGAGATTCCGGCACGGAGGAGATCACTGGCCGTCGTCGTGCTTCGCGGCCTCCTCCTCGGCCTGCTTGGCCTGCACCTCCGGGTCCAGCACCGACTGACCGCTGCCGCTGCCGTCCACCGACGCCAGCCGACCCGACTCCGGAACCTCCGTCGCCGCGGGCGGCTCCACCAGCCAGTCGGGGTTGGCCTGCTTGTCCCACCACTTCCAGGCGGTGAAGGCACCGCCCGCCAGAGCGCCGAACACCAACAGGAACTTCACGGCACGGCCGGCCTTCGCGCGCCGCTCATGCCTGCGGACCAGCTTCTCGATCTCCTTGGCCGAGATCTGACCGCGCAACGCGGCCAACGCCGCGGCGCCGCGTGCAGTGGCCTCGTCCCTGACGGGCCCGGCCGCGGCGACCGCCTGCTCCAGCCTGGGCCGGGAATACTCGGCGGCCTGCCGGGCGGCGAGCCGGGTGCGGATCGCGGCCTCATGGGCGGCCTGGTCGACCTTCGGCGGCACATGCGTCAGGGCCTGCTCCAGGCGCGGAGCGACATGGGCGTCGTACTGGACGCGGGCCTGGTCCGCGGCCAGTGACACCTTCGGCGCGAGCCGTACGCGTGCCTCGTGTGCGTAGTGTGCGGCCCGGTCCTTGGCCGTGTCGGCGTAGGGCGCCACCACTTCCGCGGCGTGCAGCACGCTGTCCTTCGCCGAACCGGTCGCGGCGCGCACGCTGTCGATGCGGGTCACGGGTTCCTCCTCCTCGGTGGCGTACGGTATTTCGACTTTCCACCCTTTTAGGGATCATGCCTCCCAACAGACGCCGGGGCATGCGAGGGCGGGCATCCGGGTCATGCGAACCGACTCCGGACCAACCCCGATCAAGAGCTGATCAAGAGCCGAGCGAGTCCATATAGAGGATGAATACGGGGCAACAGGCGCTTGTCGTCGACAATGCCACGGATCGCCGCCGAGCGCCCCCGGCCCGGACGTACTCGACTGCTTTACTGCACCCGACTTCCCCATATGCGCATCCGTAGACCGGCGTCATGCGCATCCGCAGACCGGCGTCGGGCCACGGATGACGGGGCCGTGCGAGGATCAGGAGGTCACACGAGGACAACGGAAGGCACATCGTGGCCGAGCAGCTCTACGCCACCCTGAAGACCACCAGCGGCGACATCGAAGTCCGGCTCCTGCCGAACCACGCGCCGAAAACGGTCCGCAACTTCGTCGAGCTCGCCACGGGCGAGCGTGAGTGGGTCAACCCGGCGACGGGGCAGAAATCCACGGACAAGCTGTACGACGGCACAGTCTTCCACCGGGTGATCAGCGGGTTCATGATCCAGGGAGGCGACCCGCTGGGCAACGGCACCGGCGGTCCCGGCTACCAGTTCCCCGACGAGTTCCACCCCGACCTCTCCTTCAACAGGCCCTACCTGCTGGCCATGGCCAACGCCGGCCCGGGCACCAACGGCTCGCAGTTCTTCATCACTCTCGCGCCCACGACGTGGCTCAACCGCAAGCACACCATCTTCGGCGAGGTCACCGACGCCGCCAGCCAGAAGGTCGTCGACGCCATCGCCGCCACCCAGACCAATCCGCGCACCGACCGCCCGCTCAGCGACGTCGTCATCGAGTCGGTCGTCGTGCAGACCCGCGAAAGCTGACTCACCGCGGAACCGGGAGCCGGACACCCCGCAGGGCAGGAACCAAACGCCCCGCTCATCCGTAAAGATGGGCGGGGCGGTGCATATGCGCACGGCGCACCAACGACGACGTAGGGGAAGTCATGGACCAGGCGCCAGGGAGCCCGCAGGGCCCGGAGGATCAGGGACCCCAGCACGCCCGGAGTCTGCCCGGCTGCTACCGCCATCCCGACCGCGAGACCGGGATCCGCTGCACCCGGTGTGAGCGCCCCATCTGCCCGGAGTGCATGGTCAACGCATCCGTGGGCTTCCAGTGCCCCGAGTGCGCCCGTGGCGACTCCGGCACGGGACACTCTCCGGCCGCCTCCCGGCCCCGGACGATCGCCGGGGGCACCGTGGCCGCCGACCCGCGGCTGGTCACCAAGATCCTCGTCGCGATCAACGTCGCGGTGTTCATCGCCGTGCACGTGCGCCCTTCGTTCCTGGACCACCTGGTGCTCATCGGCGAGTGGCCCCCGGCCCCGTACCACCCCACGCAGGGTGTCGCGGCGGGCGAGTGGTACCGCCTGGTGACGTCGATGTTCGCGCACCAGGCCGTGTGGCACATCGGCTTCAACATGCTCAGCCTGTGGTGGATCGGCGGCCCGCTCGAAGCCGCCCTCGGCCGCGCCCGCTACATCTCGCTCTACTTCGTCTCGGGCCTGGCGGGCAGCGCCCTGACCTACCTGCTCGCCTCGCCCAGCTCGGCATCGCTCGGCGCCTCCGGCGCGATCTTCGGTCTCTTCGGGGCGACCGCGGTGCTGATGCGCCGGCTCAGGTACGACATGCGGCCGGTCATCGCGCTGCTGGTGATCAACTTGATCTTCACCTTCGGCTGGAGCAACATCGCCTGGCAGGCCCACATCGGCGGCCTCGTCGCCGGTGTGATCACCGGCTACGCGATGGTGCACGCCCCGCGTGAGCACCGCGCCCTCGTGCAGTACGGCACCTGCGCGCTGGTGATGATCGGTGTCGTGGTCATGACCCTGCTCAGGACGGCTCAGCTCACCTGACGTGCGCAGTTGTCCACAGCGGGTGTGCGAATCTTGTGCATAGCGCGCGGACACAGCTTCGCCCCCTGTCACTGACCGTATTTGCGCAGGTCAGACAGGGGGCGAACATGCGTACGAAGGGACGTGTGATGGTCGTACCGGCGTCAACGCCCGACGGGTTATCCACAGATCGTCGTTCTTTATCCCCAGGGGCTCTGTGGATTCCTGCAAGGCTGTGGATAACTCAGCGGATAGCCCTGGGCAGAGCAATGTTCACCGGTTCGTGGCGGTGGCTTCGGCCGCTGCCCCCACTGCTCGGCTGCTACTTCCACTGCGTGGAGACGCCGAATCCGGCGGCGATGAAGCCGAAGCCCACCACGATGTTCCAGTTGTGCAGCGTGTCGATGGGCAGCGAGCCGTCGCTGACGTAGAAGACGACGATCCAGGCGAGTCCGATGATGAACATGGCCAGCATCACGGGCGCGACCCACGCACGGCTGTGCAGCTTGATGCTGGCCGTCTGCTTCGCCGGTGGCGGCGTGTAGTCGGCCTTCTTGCGGATACGTGACTTCGGCACGAGGGTCTCTCCTGTCGATGCGCTGCGTGGCCGCGCAGGGAACTGTGGCTGGCTCCGGGGCAGCGTACAAGGGGACTCTTGGGCTCCTCCAGGCGTCAGTTAGCGTAGTGCTTCCGCGGCGCCGAAGGAGATAAGGGTACGTTGAGCAATTCTGCCGACTCCCCCGAGTCCGGATCCAGCCCTGAGCGCAAGCGGGGTTTCCGTCCCGTGCGGGTGCTCACGGTGGCCGTCTTCGCCCTCGCGGGGCTCATTTTCTTCACCAGCTTCGACACGGCCAAGGGCACCAATATCCGCACGGACACGTCCTTGCTGAAGCTTTCCGACCTCATCCAGGAGCGCAGCCGCAAGAACGGCGAACTGGACGATTCCAACGCCCGTCTGCGCCACGACGTGGAGTCCTTCGCCGAGCGTGACGACGGCAGCAGCAAGGCGCAGGACGAGAAGCTCGCGGGCCTGGAGAAGGACGCGGGCACGCAGAAGGTCAGGGGCGAGGCGATCACCGTCACGCTCAACGACGCCCCGCCGGACGCCACCGCCAAGCTCCCGGGCTACCCCGATCCGCAGCCCGACTACCTGGTCATCCACCAGCAGGATCTGCAGGCGGTGGTGAACGCGCTGTGGGCGGGCGGGGCCAAGGGCATCAAGGTGATGGACCAGCGGCTGATCTCCACCAGCGCCGTGCGCTGTGTGGGCAACACCCTGATCCTCCAGGGCCGGGTCTACTCACCGCCGTACAAGATCACGGCGGTCGGGGACCCCGACAAGCTGAACGAGGCGCTCTCCGCGTCCGCCGCGATCCAGAACTACATGGTGTACGTGCATGTCTACGGTCTCGGCTGGAAAGTCACCCAGGACGGGACGGTGACTCTGCCCGGCTACTCGGGCACAGTGGATCTGCATTACGCCCAGCCCGTGGAGTGAGCCGATCCGTCTCGGGAGCTGCCGGTGCGCCTCGTCATCAGGACCGTCAGCGAACTGTGCATCACCGTGGGTACGCTGATCGTCCTGTTCGTCGTCTACATCCTGTTCTGGACCGGTGTCAGCGCCAACGGCGCGATGAGCCACCAGATCGACGTCCTGCACCGCCAGTGGGCCAGGCAGACCGCTCGCCCCGCGGCGAGCGCCGCGGCCGGCGCCTCGGCGAGCCCCCCGAAGACGGCGCCGTACGCGGCGGGGAAGCCCTTCGCGATCATGTACATCCCGCGGCTTGGTTTCACGTGGAACAAGCCCGTGCTGGAGAACACCGAGGTGAGCACGCTCAAGAAGGGACTCGGGCACTACGCGGACACCGCCCGGCTCGGCCAGGTGGGCAACTTCGCCGTCGCCGGGCACCGGCGCACGTACGGTGATCCGTTCGTGGACTTCCCCGAGCTGCGGCCCGGTGACGCGGTGGTGCTGACCGACGGGACGACCTGGTTCACGTATCGGATCGACAAAGGCCCCTACAAAACCGTGCCCACGGACGTTGAGGTGATCGACCCTGTGCCACGTAAGTCGGGGTATACGCGCGAGGGCCGCTATCTCACGCTGACCACGTGTGATCCGGAATGGGGACACAGCCATCGCCTGATCGTGTGGGGACACCTTGATTCCACACAGCCTGTGGAGGCAGGGAAACCAGCGGCTCTGCGCCGTTAGTCTGGTGCGGGTACGGCGTGCATCTGGTGCCGTGACGGAACGGAAGGGACGGCATGTACGGCTGGATCTGGCGGCATCTGCCGGGGAACGCGTGGCTGAAGGCGCTGATCTCCCTCGCGCTGGTCCTGCTGATTGTCTACATCCTGTTCCAGTACGTCTTCCCGTGGGCCGAACCGCTGCTGCCCTTCAACGATGTGACGGTGGACAACCAGTGAGTGCGCGGATTCTCGTCGTCGACAACTACGACAGCTTCGTCTTCAACCTCGTTCAGTACCTGTACCAGCTGGGCGCCGAGTGCGAGGTGGTGCGCAACGACGAGGTGTCGACGGCGCACGCCCAGGACGGCTTCGACGGGGTGCTGCTGTCGCCGGGGCCGGGCAGGCCGGAGGAGGCGGGCGTCTGCATCGAGATGGTGCGGCACTGCGCGGCGACCGGTGTACCGGTCTTCGGAGTGTGCCTGGGCATGCAGTCGATGCAGGTGGCGTACGGCGGCGTGGTGGACCGCGCGCCGGAGCTGCTGCACGGCAAGACCTCGCTGGTCGAGCACGAGGGCAAGGGGGTTTTCGCCGGTCTGCCCACGCCCTTCACCGCGACCCGCTACCACTCCCTCGCCGCCGAGCCGCGGACGGTGCCGGCCGAGCTGGAGGTCACGGCCCGCACGCACGACGGGATCGTCATGGGTCTCAGACACCGGGAACTCCCGGTGGAGGGCGTGCAGTTCCACCCCGAGTCGGTGCTGACCGAGCACGGCCACCGGATGCTGGCCAACTGGCTGGCGGAGTGCGGCTACCAGGACGCGCCGGCGAGGTCGGTGGGGCTCGCCCCGGTGGTGGGCAGGGCCACGGCGTGACCGCGCTGCGCCCCGAGCGCGAGTCCGGCACCTCGTACGGGCAGGAGCCGTACGAGGGGTCCGGTGCGTTCGAGGGGTCCGGTGCGTTCGAGGAGTGGTCCGTCGGGCAGCAGGCGTACCAGCAGCCGGCCGGTGAGACCGCGTACCTGCCGCCCGCCGGTGACACCACATACCAGCCGCCGGCCGATGAGACCGCGTATCTGCCGCCCGCCGGGGAGACCAGGCATCATCCGTCCGGCGACGAGACCGCGTACCTGCCGCCCGTGGACGAGGAGACGGTGGCGCTGCGGATACCGGAGCTGCCGGACAGCGGCTCCATATCGGCTTCTGCCGCCTCAGCCGCCCCATCCGCCACAGGAACCACCACGGGTGGCCGTGCGGCCCGCAGAAAGGCCGCCAAGCGCCGTCATGGGCGCCGTGGGGGGCAGGCGGCCGGTGCCGCCACGTCGGGATCGGCTTCGGCTTCGGCTTCGGCTTCAACGTCATCTTCGACTTCGACGTCACCTTCGGACGCCGGTGATGCGACCGCACAGGCGCCCCTCTCCCGCGTCGAGGCGCGGCGGCAGGCCCGTGCCCGAAAGCCCGGCCCGGCGGTCATCGCGAGCAGGGCGATAGGCGAGCTGTTCATCACCACCGGCGTGCTGATGCTGCTGTTCGTCAGCTACCAGCTGTGGTGGACGAACGTCCGGGCGCACGCGGCGGCGGACAAGGAGGCCAGCAGTCTCCAGAACGACTGGGCGAGCGGGAAGCGCGCGCCGGGCACGTTCGAGCCGGGGCAGGGCTTCGCGATCCTCCACATCCCCAAGCTGGACGTGGTCGTACCGATCGCCGAGGGTGTCAGCACCGAGAAGGTGCTCGACAAGGGCATGGTCGGCCACTACAGCGAGGGCAGGCTGAAGACGGCGATGCCGTCCGCCAAGACCGGCAACTTCGCGCTCGCGGGCCACCGCAACACCCATGGCGAACCGTTCCGGTACATCAACCGGTTGAAGAAGGGCGACGAGGTCGTCGTCGAGACGCAGGACGAGTACTACGTGTACAAGATGACGTCGACGCTGCCGGCGACGTCGCCGAGCAACACGAGCGTGATCTCGCCCGTGCCGCCGCAGTCGGGCTTCACCAAGCCGGGGCGGTACATCACCCTGACGACCTGCACTCCGGAGTTCACCAGCAAGTACCGGCTGATCGTCTGGGGCAAGATGGTCGAGGAACGGCCGCGCAGCAAGGGCAAGCCGGATGCGCTCGTCAAGTAGGGGCGGATGAACGTGGCAGCGACCACCGACGGCACTGGCACTCAAGGGGACACGGACGCGCACGCGGGGCCGTCGGCACGCCGCCGGCGCCCCGGCCCCGTCGCGATGGTGGTGAGTGTCTTCGGTGAACTCCTCATCACGGCGGGCCTGGTCCTGGGTCTGTTCGTCGTCTACTCCCTGTGGTGGACGAACGTCGTCGCCGACCGCGCGGCGAACAAGCAGGCCGACAAGGTGCGCCAGAGCTGGGCGCACGAGAAGGACACCGGCCCCGGCGCCCTGGACACCAGGAACGGCATCGGCTTCCTGCACGTGCCGGCCATGAAGAACGGCGAGGTCCTGGTCGAGAAGGGTACGTCGACGACGGTCCTCAACGAGGGCGTGGCCGGCTACTACACGAAGCCGGTGAAGGCGACGCTGCCGATGACGGGCAAGAAGGGCAACTTCACCCTCGCCGCCCACCGCGACGGCCACGGCGCGAAGTTCCACAACATCGACAAGCTGAAGAAGGGCGACCCGATCGTCTTCGAGACGCGGGACAAGTGGTACGTCTACAAGGTCTACGACATCCTCGACGAGACCTCGAAGTTCAACGTCAAGGTCATCGCGCAGGTCCCGAAGGAGTCGGGCAAGAAGAAGGCCGGCCACTACATCACGCTGACGACGTGCACGCCGGTGTACACCTCGCGGTACCGGTACGTGGTGTGGGGGGAGTTGGTGCGGGTGGAGAAGGTGGACAGCAAGAGGACGCCGCCGAAGGAACTGCGCTGAGGTAGGGCGCGTACCGCCTGCACCGGACGACGGGAGGGACGAGGCGACGACCGTCGGCGGGAGGGACGAGGCGACGACCGTCGGCGGTCAGGCCGATGACGTCGCCGCCGCGGTCCCCGCGCGTCGGCAGGGAAGACGATGGGCCCCTGCCGGGAGAACCGGCAGGGGCCCATCGCAGATCAGAGTCAGCCGCCGGCTCCACCGAAGAAGTTGGTGCCGCCGTTGTTTCCGCCGTTTCCGCCGCTCACGGTGACGAGGTTGACCGGGGTGCCCTGGTTGACCGTGCTTCCCGGGGGCGGGTTCGAGTTGAGGACGATGGCGTTGTCGTCCTGCGAGCCCTGGATGTTGCCCACCTGCAGATTCGCCTGGGCCAGCAGGTTCTTGACGTCCTTGAGCTTCTGGCCCTGAATGTTGGGAACCTGCGTCTGCTGGTTCTGCGGGGCCTTGCCGATCTGGATGTTCACCGAGGAGTTCTTCTTGACCTGGGTGCCCGCCTGCGGGTCGGTCGAGACGACCTTGCCGACCTGGTTGGGGTCCTGGGTGTCGACCTCGGTGCAGTTGCCGTTGAGGTTGTTGGCCGTCATCTGAGCCTTGGCCTCGTCACAGCTCCGGCCGGTGACGTCCGGAACCTGGACCGTCTCCGGGGCCTTGGCGATGGTGAGAGTGATCGTGGAGCCCTTCTGGACTTCCTTGCCGAGTCCCGGATTCTGGTCCAGGACCGTGTTCGGCTGCTCCGAGGACTCCTGCGTCTTCGTCTCGACGTTGAACTTGTACTTGTCGGCCTCGAGGATCTGCTTGGCCTCGTCGAGGCTCTTACCGAGGACACTCGGCACGGCCACCTTCGGCGCGCCCGTCGACACCACGAAGTTGACCTCGGTGCCCTTCTTGACGTCCGAGTTCTTCGCCGGGTCCTGGGAGCAGACGTTGCCCTTCGACTGGTCCTCGCACGGCTGGCGCTTGATGGTGCCGACCTTCAGGTCGCTGTTGTTCAGCAGCTGCTTGGCGTCGGCCTCGGACTGGCTGACCAGGTTGGGCACGGCGACCGTGTCGTTGCCGACGCCGCCGTTGCCACTGAACGCCCACTTGCCGATCAGGATCGCGCCCACCAGTACCAGGATGCCCGCGACGATCAGCAGGATCGTCGAGGTGTTGGTCTTCTTCTGGCGGCGGCGGTCGGGGCGGTCGTCGTAGCCGAAGCCGCCGTCGTCCGGGTTCATCGGGGGCAGCATCGACGTCGCGCCGCCGTCCGCGGAGCGCAGGGCCGTGGTCGGCTGGTCGTCGGGGTATCCGCCGTAGCCGACCGAACCCATCGCCGCCGTGGCCGCGACGGGCTGGCCGTCGAGGCACGCCTCGATGTCGACGCGCATCTCGTCGGCGGACTGGTAGCGGTAGTTGGGGTCCTTGACCAGGGCCTTCAGTACGATCGCGTCCATCTCGGGCGTGATCTCGGGGTCGAAGACCGACGGGGGCTGCGCCTCTTCCCGTACGTGCTGGTAGGCGACCGCGACCGGGGAGTCCCCGACGAACGGGGGCCGCACGGTCAGCAGTTCGTAGAGCAGGCAGCCCGTGGAGTACAGGTCGGAGCGGGCGTCGACCTGCTCGCCCTTGGCCTGCTCGGGCGAGAGGTACTGCGCGGTGCCGATGACCGCCGCGGTCTGCGTCATCGTCATGCCGGAGTCGCCCATGGCGCGGGCGATGCCGAAGTCCATCACCTTGACCTGGCCGTTGCGCGTGAGCATGACGTTGGCCGGCTTGATGTCGCGGTGGACGATGCCGCTACGGTGGGCGTACTCCAGGCCCTGGAGGATGCCGATGCACATCTCCATCGCGCGTTCGGGCAGGAGCTTGCGGCCGGAGTGCAGGAGCTCGCGGAGCGTGGAGCCGTCCACGTACTCCATGACGATGTATGGGATCGAGACCCCGTCGATGTAGTCCTCGCCCGTGTCGTAGACCGCGACGATCGCGGGATGGTTGAGCGAGGCGGCCGACTGGGCCTCCCGGCGGAACCGGGCCTGGAATGAAGGGTCGCGCGCGAGGTCCGCGCGCAGCGTCTTCACCGCCACCTGGCGCCCGAGACGGGTGTCATGCGCGAGGTACACCTCCGCCATGCCACCACGACCGAGCACCTGGCCCAGTTCGTACCGGCCGCCGAGGCGACGCGGCTCTTCCATAGCTACCTACCAGCCCTCTCCGTGGGTCCCGGCCGTCACTCGTGTGGCGCCGGAGGCTGCCGTCCGGGCCTACCGTACCCGGATCGCATTGTGTGACCTGGCCGAGCCCGTCACCCGATACAGGACCGGTATCGCAACGTGCACCGATGTGAAGGGGACGTGAGCGGGGTCACTTCTTGGACTTGATGACCGCCTCCATCACGCTCTTGGCGATGGGCGCCGCGAGGCCGCCGCCGGAGATGTCGTCACGGTTGGCGTTCTCGTCCTCGATGACCGTGGCCACGGCCACCGGCGAGCTGCCGTCGGGGAGCTTGGCGTAGGAGATGAACCAGGCGTAGGGGTTCTTGCTGTTGGCCACGCCGTGCTGGGCGGTACCGGTCTTTCCGCCGACGGTGACGCCCGGGATCTGCGCGTTGGTGCCGGTGCCCTTCTGGACGACCGTCTCCATCATCGACTGCAGGATCTGCGCGTTCTTCGACGACAGGGGCCGGCTCAGCTCCTGCGGGTCGGTCTGCGCGACGGTGTCGAGGTTCGAGGACTGCAGCTTGTCGACCATGTACGGCTTCATCAGCTTGCCGTCGTTGGCGACCGCGGAGGCGACCATGGCCATCTGCAGCGGGGTCGCCGCGGTGTTGAACTGGCCGATCGAGGACAGCGCGGTCTGCGAGGAGTTCATGTTGTCGGAGAACACCGAGGCGGCGGAGCGCACCGGCGTGAACTGCTCCTGGTCGAAGCCGAACTTCTTGGCCTCGCTCAGCATCTTGTCGTTGCCGAGGTCCGAGCCGATCTTGCCGAAGACGGTGTTGCAGGAGTACTGCAGCGCGACCCGCATGGTCGCGTTCTTGCAGGGGATGTTGCCCTCGTTCTTCAGCTCGGTCGTGGTGCCCTTCATGATGTAGGGCAGCGGCGAGTCGGTCTTGTCGTCGGCCGAGGTGTACAGCCCGTTCTCCAGCGCGGCGGCCGCCGTGACCACCTTGAAGGTGGAGCCCGGCGGGTAGGTCTCGCGCAGCGCCCGGTTGAGCATCGGGTCGGCCGGGTCGTTCTTCTTCTGCAGCTTCTGCCAGGCCTTGGCGTCCGTGTTCGTGGAGTTCCCCGCGAAGGACGAGGGGTCGTACGAGGGGTAGGAGGCCAGGGCCAGGATCTTGCCCGTGGACGGGTCGATCGCGACGACCGCGCCCTTGCCGCCCTGCTTCTTCAGGCCGTCGTACGCGGCCTTCTGCGCGGCCGCGTTGAGCGTGGTGACGACGTTGCCGCCCTGCTTCTGCTTGCCCGTGATCATGTCGAGGGTGTTGCGGAAGAAGAGCCGGTCGTCGGTGCCGGTGAGGATGCCGTCCTCGATGGACTCCAGCTGGTTGGCGCCGAAGGCCTGCGAGGCGTAGCCGGTCACCGGCGCCCACATCGGTCCGTTCTTGTACGTGCGCTTGTACTCGAGGTCGTTCAGGCCGCTCTTGCTGGTCTTGGTGGAGCCGGTGATCGGGTCGCCGTCGACGATGATGTCGCCGCGTGGGATGGAGTAACGGGCGATGGTGACACGGCGGTTCTTCGGGTCGTCCTTGAGGCTGTCGGCCTTGACGTACTGGAGCCAGTTGTCGCGCAGCAGCAGTGTGAGGACCAGCAGGCCGCAGAAGATCGCGATCCGGCGCAGAGGCTTGTTCATGACGGGCGGACCACCTGGGTCATCTCGGCATCAGGGTTGCCTGCGGGTGCGGGCGCTGGGCGGCGGGCGGTGTCGCTGATGCGGATGAGGATGCCGATCAGGGCCCAGTTCGCGAGCACGGAGGAGCCGCCGTAGGCCATGAAAGGCATTGTCATACCGGTCAGCGGGATGAGCCCCATGACGCCGCCGGCCACGACGAAGACCTGGAGTGCGAAGGCGCCGGACAGGCCGACGGCGAGCAGCTTGCCGAACGGGTCGCGGGCGGCGAGGGCGGTGCGCACGCCGCGTTCCACGATCAGGCCGTAGATCAGCAGGATCGCCATGATGCCGGCCAGGCCGAGCTCCTCGCCGAAGGTGGCGAGGATGAAGTCGGAGTTGGCGGCGAACCGGATCAGGTCGGAGTGGCCCTGGCCGAGCCCGGTGCCGAGGGTGCCGCCGGAGCCGAAGGCCCACAGGGCCTGCATCGACTGCTCGGAGTGGCCGACGACGCCCTGCTGGCTGAGCGTGTACTCCTTCATCGGGTCGAGCCAGGCCTGGACACGCTGCTGCACGTGCGGTTCGAAGCTGGCCACGCCGACGGCGCCGGCCGCGGACATCAGCAGACCGAAGACGATCCAGCTGGTCCGCTCGGTGGCGACGTACAGCATGATGACGAACATTCCGAAGAACAGCAGTGAGGTACCGAGGTCGGTCTCGAAGACCAGGATGAGGATCGAGAGCACCCAGACGACCAGGATGGGACCGAGGTCGCGGCCACGCGGCAGGTACAGGCCCATGAAGCGGCGGCTGGCGAGGGCGAGCGCGTCGCGCTTCACCATCAGGTAGCCGGCGAAGAAGATGGCCAGGGCGATCTTCGCGAACTCACCGGGCTGCAGGGAGCCGAGGCCCGGGACGCGGATCCAGATCTTGGCGCCGTAGATGTTCGCGCCGAGGCCGGGGACCAGCGGCAGGATGAGCAGCACCAGGGCGACGAACATCGAGATGTAGGTGTAGCGCTGCAGGACGCGGTGGTCCTTCAGGAAGATCAGCACGACCACGAACAGGCCGATGCCCAGCGCGGTGTAGAGCAGCTGACGGGGCGCGGCCTGGAAGTAGTTGGGCAGTGACTGCAGCAGCTTCGACTGGTCGAGGCGCCAGATCACCACCAGGCCGAGGCCGTTGAGCAGGGTGGCCAGCGGCAGCAGCATCGGGTCGGCGTAGGGCGCGAACTTCCGTACGGCCAGGTGACCGACGGCCGCGAGCAGGCCGAGTCCCAGTCCGTAGCTCAGCAGGCCGGCCGGTACCCGGCCGTCGATGGCCAGGCCCACGTTGGCGTAGGCGAACACGGGGATGGCGACCGCGAACACCAGCAGCGCGAGCTCGGTGTTGCGCCGGCTCGGGGCGCCGATCGCGCCGATCGTGGACGTGTGGTGCGTCGGTGTGTTGGTAGTACTGCTCATCGTGTGACAGGGCCTCTCACGGCTTGCCTACTGCTTACCGCACAGCGAGACGACCTTCTGCTCATCCTCCGAGAGGCTGGGGCCGGGGCTGGGGGTGGGAGCGGTCGCTGACGTGGACGGGGTCGGTGAGGTCGAGGGGCTCGGTGATGCCTTGGACGTGAGGGAGGCCTTGGTGGTTCCCTTGGTGCCGCCCGCCTGGCCCGCGCCGGTCTTCGAGCTGTTCTGGCTCTCGGCCGCCTGACGCTCGGCCTCCTTCTTGCACGCGGAGGCCTGCACGGCCAGGTCGTCGATCTTCGACCGGGCCTCGCTCAGACCGCCCTCGGCGATCGTGTTCCTGACCTGCTTCTGCTGGTACGGCGGCAGGTACTTGAGTTCGATCTCGGGGTGGTCCTTCTCCACCTTCGACAGCGAGACCCAGGCCAGGTCCTGGCTGATGCCCCGGTACAGCGCCACGTGTTCGTCCTTGGCGCCGACGTAGTACTGCGTCTGCGTCCAGCGCCAGCCGCCGTACAGGCCACCGCCGATGACGGCGAGCGCGAGCACGATGTAGAAGGATCTCTTCGCCCACTTGCGGCCCTTGCGGGGCTTGACGAAGTCGTCTTCGGTGTAGTCGCCGAAACTGCCCGCGGGGATGTAACCGGTGGTGTCGCCGGAGCCGGGCGGGCCGAACTCGCCGCCACCGCCCTGTCCGGGCACCTGCCGGCCGAGGCCGGAGGCGCGGCCCGCGGGGGTCTGCATGATGCCGTTGTCGTGCAGCTGGTGCTGGTTCTCGGCGACCGCGCCGACCACGACCGGGGTGTCGGAGAGCTGCCCGGCGAGGGTGTCGGAGGTGTCCAGGTCCAGCACGTCGGCGACGATGACCGTGATGTTGTCGGGGCCGCCGCCGCGCAGCGCGAGCTGGATCAGCTCCTGCACGGTCTCCTGGGGGCCCTGGTAGCTGGCGAGGGTGTCCTCGAGGGTCTGGTGGGAGACGACTCCCGACAGGCCGTCGGAGCAGATCAGGTACCGGTCGCCGGCCCGTACCTCACGGATCGACAGGTCGGGCTCGACGTGCTCGCCGCTGCCCAGCGCCCGCATCAGCAGGGACCGCTGGGGGTGGGTGGTGGCCTCTTCCTCGGTGATGCGGCCCTCGTCGACCAGCCGCTGCACCCAGGTGTGGTCCTGGGTGATCTGGGTGAGGACGCCGTCGCGCAGCAGGTAGGCGCGGGAGTCGCCGACGTGGACGAGGCCGAGTCGCTGGCCGGTCCACAGCAGGGCGGTGAGCGTGGTGCCCATGCCCTCCAGCTGCGGGTCCTCCTCGACCATCGAGCGCAGCTGGTCGTTGGCGCGCTGCACCGCGGTGCCGAGGGAGGTGAGGATGTCGGAGCCCGGCACGTCGTCGTCGAGCGCGACGATGGTGGAGATCGCCTCGGAGGAGGCGACCTCGCCGGCGGCGGCGCCGCCCATGCCGTCGGCGATCGCGAGCAGGCGCGGACCGGCGTATCCGGAGTCCTCGTTGCCCTCGCGGATCATGCCTTTGTGCGATCCGGCGGCGAAGCGCAGTGACAGACTCATGCGCACCTCGCCCGTCGGCTCCGGATACATCCGCACGGTGCCCACCCTCCGGTCGGGAGCGCGCCGAGGCCCGTGGTGGGGGCCGCCGCTGCGTGCTCGCTCCGCTCGCGCCTAATCATGATGTAGCACTACTTCCGCAGCTCGATGACTGTCTTGCCGATGCGGATCGGCGCGCCCAGGGGAATCGGCGTGGGGGTCGTCAGCCGGCTCCGGTCGAGGTACGTGCCGTTGGTGGAACCCAGGTCCTCGACGATCCAGTTGCCGTCGCGGTCCGGGTAGATCCTGGCATGGCGGCTGGAGGCGTAGTCGTCGTCCAGCACGATCGTGCTGTCGTGTGCCCGGCCCAGGGTGATGGTCTGGCCCTGCAGGGCTACGGTCGTGCCGGTGAGGGTGCCCTCGGACACGACCAGCTTGGTGGGGGCGTTGCGGCGCTGGCGGCCCCCGCCGGACTGCTGGCGCTGCTGCGGCGGCGCGGCCTGCTGCCGGGCGGCCTGCTGCGGGCGCCCGCTCTCGCGCCTGGACCCGCGCTGGGTGACACGCGTTCCGAACAGGTCGCTGCGGATGACCTGCACGGCCACGATCACGAACAGCCACAGTACGGCCAGGAAACCCAGCCGCATGACCGTGAGGGTCAGCTCTGACATTGCCCCCGCTTCACCCTTCGGCTTGCCGGTAAATGATGGTGGTGCTGCCCACGACGATCCGCGAGCCGTCGCGGAGCGTAGCGCGGGTGGTGTGCTGCCCGTCCACCACGATGCCGTTGGTGGACCCGAGATCCTGGATCGTCGAGGGCGTTCCGGTCCGGATCTCACAGTGCCGGCGCGAGACGCCGGGGTCGTCGATCCGCACGTCGGCTTCGGTGCTGCGGCCCAGCACCAGAGTCGGGCGGGAGATCTGGTGGCGGGTGCCGTTGATCTCGACCCAGTGGCGCGTCCGGCCGCCCGCGAACGGGGCGGCCGGGGGCCGCTGACCCGCGGGCTGCGGGTAGCCGTAGCCACCGGGGCGCGCGCCGGGCGGCGGCGCGGCCGGCATGGGCGGGGCGCTCGCGGGGGCGGCGGCCGGCGGGTAGCCGTACCCGCCGCCGGGGCGGCCCGCGGCCGGTGCCGGCGGCGCGGCGGGCCCGCCCGCCTGCTGGTTGCTGGAGGAGGCGAGCGTACGGCTGCGCACCCGGTACAGGCCGGTGTCGAGGTCGTCCGCCTTCTCGAGGTGGACCTTGATGGGGCCCATGAAGGTGTAGCGCTGCTGCTTGGCGTAGTCGCGCACCATGCCGGCGAGCTCGTCGCCGAGCTGGCCGGAGTAGGGACTGAGCCGCTCGAAGTCCGGCGTGCTCAGCTCCACGATGAAGTCGTTGGGGACGACCGTCCGGTCGCGGTTCCAGATCGTCGCGTTGTTGTCGCACTCGCGCTGGAGCGCGCCGGCGATCTCCACGGGCTGGACCTCTGACTTGAACACCTTGGCGAAGGTGCCGTTGACCAGACCTTCGAGACGCTGCTCGAACTTCTTCAGGACTCCCATGGGGCACCTCCTCCGATGTCGCTGCCGTCCTGTGTCCCGTCCGGCGGGACCTGTTGTGCCTGGTACTGCTTACTGATCGTATCCACGCGCGGGTGAATCGGCTGGTTCCCCCTGTCGGCCCGGTCGACGGGTGTCGAAAGCTGGACGAAGTCCGCTTCGGAGGTTCCCTTCCGAGCCGTCCTTCGAACTCCTCCCACGCACTCCTTCTGCCCAGGATCGTAGAGGTGGCCGCAGACCAGTGTCCCGCACCTGACTGTGCACTCTGCCCGGCTCCTGGACAGACGGACAGGACCGGTACGAGGTTGATACGAGAACCGGTGTCCGTCGACACGGGCCGCGGGCCCCGGAGTCCCGGTCGCTCGAGGGCCGGATCGGGAGACGTGCCTGGTGGGCGGCGGCCGCGGGGAAAGGGATGTGAACCCACCCCTGCCAGCGTGCTAATGTTCTGGATGTCGGAGGGCGCCGCACCCGAGGGGGCGGGAGCCGGAGGACACACCCAATGCGCGGGTGGCGGAATAGGCAGACGCGCTGGATTCAGGTTCCAGTGCCCGCAAGGGCGTGGGGGTTCAACTCCCCCCTCGCGCACCAGTCGGAAGCCCCCAGGTCCCGGACCTGGGGGCTTCCGCGTTCTCCCGATCAGTGTGAGGCTCATTACCCCGTGAGGACAATCACAACCCCGCTCCACATGTCCACATGATCGTGCGGGCGCGTTGTCCACAGGCGCGTAGTTCTCCACAGGGTCTGACGCGCCGTGCCCACCGGCTGTACGGTCTCCACGAGTTGATGTTCGTGTTGATGTTCGTGCGGGAGCGGGGGAGGCGGTCGGCGTGACGGGAAACGGTGGGGGACGAACGGTGGAGTCGGCGGTACGTCGCCTGCCGCAGGTGCGGGGGTTCGCCGCCTGGCCGCCCGAGGGATCGCCCAAGCACCAGGGCAAGGCGCTGCGCAAGAGCGTGCCGCGCCGTGCGCATCGCGCGCTCGACCTCGACGGCGCCCGGCCGGACGCGGTGACCGCCCTCGAGGAGTCCCACCGCGGCCGGATCCCCGAGCTCACCCCGATCCGGGCGGGCCGGATGGCCGCGACGCCCTTCGCCTTCCTGCGCGGGTCGGCGGGCCTGATGGCGTACGACCTCGCGCGCACCCCCATGACCCGCATCCGCGCGCAGATCTGCGGTGACGCCCACGCGGGCAACTTCGGGCTCTACGCCGACGCGCGCGGCGACCTGGTCATCGACCTGAACGACTTCGACGAGACGGTCCACGGCCCCTGGGAGTGGGACCTCAAGCGGCTCGCCGCCTCCCTCGTGCTGGCCGGCCGGGAGGCGGGCGCCGACGAGGACCAGTGCCGCCGGGCGGCCTATGACGCGGCAGGCGCCTACCGCCGCACCATGCGCCTGCTCGCCAAGCTTCCGGTGCTGGACGCGTGGAACGCCATCGCGGACGAGGAACTCGTCTCCCACACCGACGCCCACGACCTGCTCGGCACGCTGGAGCGGGTCTCCGAGAAGGCGCGGGCCAACACCAGCGGGCGCTTCGCGGCGAAGTCGACGGAGCAGGTCGAGGGGGGCGGGCGCCGCTTCGTGGAGTCCCTGCCGGTGCTGCGGGGAGTGCCGGACGAGGAGGCCGCGGCGGTGGCGGCGGCTCTCGAGGAGTACGTGACGACGCTCGCCGAGGACCGGCTGCCCCTGCTGGCCCGGCACGCGGTGCACGACGTCGCCTTCCGGATCGTCGGCACGGGCAGCGTGGGCACGAGGTCGTACGTCGTGCTGCTCCTGGACCACCGGGGGGAGCCGCTCGTGCTCCAGGTGAAGGAGTCCCGCTCCTCGGCGCTGGTCCCGCATCTGGTGACCGCGGGCTTCGAGGTGCCGGACGTGGACCACGAGGGCCGCCGGGTGGTGCTCGGGCAGAAGCGCATGCAGGTCGTCAGCGACATCCTGCTGGGCTGGACGTCGGTGGACAGACGGCCCTTCCAGGTGCGGCAGTTCCGCAACCGCAAGGGCAGCGTCGACCCCGCGGCCCTGGCCGCCGACCAGATAGACGACTACGGCCGCATGACCGGCGCCCTGCTGGCCCGTGCCCACTCGCACAGCGCGGACCCGCGTCTGATCGCCGGGTACTGCGGGAAGAACGAGGAGCTGGACGAGGCGGTCGCGGACTTCGCCGTCGCGTACGCCGACCGTACGGAGGCCGACCACGCCGATCTCACCGCGGCGGTGCGGTCGGGGAGGGTCGCGGCGGAGCTGGGGGTGTGACGGGCGCGGTCGGCAGGGGCACCGGATGAGGTACGTCGATCTCGACGGGCGTGAGGGCGCGGTGACGGGGATCATCGACCCGCGCCCCTACCTGGCGCGGCTTCCGGTGCTGGCGCGGCAACTGCCGCCGGGGGCCCGGGCTTTCGCCACGGACCCGGGGCACTACGACTTCTCCGGCCGGCGGTGCGTGAAGGACCTCGTGCCGCAAGGGGTCCGCCGGACCGGGGACGACGAGATCGAGATCCGCTTCGGCCACAACTGCTTCAAGCACGACGAGGACCTGCTCGTCCGCTACACCGGCATCTCCCGTTTCCAGGTGGACGTCCTGGACGTCTGCGACGTGAGTGCCCTGGGCGAGGTGATCCTCGACGAGGTCCTGCCGCACGCCGACGGCTGCACGCACGAGATCGCGTGCCGGCCGGGGACGATGGTGGTGGCGTGCCGGGACCTGGCGGCGGAGTGGGTGGACGCGGGCTGTTCTGGGGGCGAGGGTAGGGGTGGGAACGGGAACGGGAACGGGAACGGGGGCGGGGGTGGTGAGCGGTGATCCGTGATCCGTGATCAGTCTCTTGGGGCCGCGCGGGCACTGCTCTCGGTGCGGGCGTCGTCGCCGGTCGCGGCCGTTGGACTCGGTGCGTGTGCTCAGGTGCGGCGGTGGGCGCGGTGGGCGCGGTGGGGCGTGGCCTAGGCTGGTCGTGTGACGAGCCCGGATGCTGAGCAGGGTGGTGTCGCCGGTGAGACGCGGGCGACGCCCGAGGACGGTGCGCCGCGCCCCGAGGAGCGCCTGGAGCGGGCCGTGCGGGCCGCCGAGCAGGCGCTGATCGAGTACGAGATCGCGGTGGAGACCTTCCGGGTGGAGGTCGAGAACTTCTCCCGGCTGCACCACCAGAGGCTCGGCCCGATGTACGCCCGCCTCGATGAGCTGGACGCGCAGATCGCGGAGGCGCGGGCGGCCCGCACCGGCGACCCCGAGGACCGGCGCAAGGCGGAGGAGGCCCGTGCCCGGGTGCTGCCGATGCCCGGTGTGGAGGAGCTGTTCCACGGCTGGATGGACGGCGACGGGCTCTTCCCGGAGGCCGCGGCGATGCTCACGGACCAGCCCGTGCGGCCCCCGCAGCGGGTGCGCCCCAGCGACGATGCCCGCAAGCTCTACCGCGAACTGGCCCGCAAGGCCCATCCCGACCTGGCGCAGGACGACACCGAGCGGGCGCGGCGTGAGGAGTTCATCACCCGGGTCAACGCCGCCTACGCGCGCGGTGACGAGTCCCTCCTGCGGGAGCTGGCCGAGGAGTGGGCGAAGGGGCCGGTGCCGGAGGAGCGCCGTCCGAGCCAGAGCGAGGAGCTCTACGCCCGCCTCGAATGGCTCTCCCAGCGCAAGGAGATGCTGACGCTGGTCGCCAAGGAGCTGGAGGAGAGCGCGATCGGCGCGATGCTCCGGCTGGCGCCGGACGATCCGGACCGGCTCCTGGAGGAGGTCGCCGAGAAGCTGCTGGCGGACGTCTCCCGGCGCGAGGACGAACTGGCCGAGCTGCTGGCCTAGGGCTGGGGCAGGCAGGGCTGGGCAGGGCTGGGTTCTGTTTTCTGGATCATGTGCGGAGCCGGAACAGGTCCTGTCGGACAGGGCCCAGGGCGGCCCGGGCGGGGTGTCGGGTAGCGTCTCGGCCATGCAATTCGGAGCTGGTGTGCCCACGGTCGAGGTCGCGGACCTCAAGGACGGCGACTTCCTGCTGGACGTCCGCGAGGACGACGAATGGCGGGCGGGCCATGCGGAAGGGGCACTGCACATCCCCATCAGTGAGTTCGTGGCCCGTTACGGCGAGCTGACCGAGGCCGCCCCGCAGGACGGCCGCGTCAACGTCATCTGCCGCTCCGGCAACCGCTCGGCGCAGGTCGCCATGTACCTCGTGCAGCAGGGCGTCGACGCGGTGAACGTCGGCGGCGGCATGCAGGTGTGGGCGGCGGCGGGCCGGCCCGTCGTGACGGACGAGGGGCAGCCCGGGATCGTCCTGTAGACCGCCGGACCCCCCAGGGGGCCGGTCATCCGAGCGGGTGGGCGGCCAGCAGGTCGCCCAGGGCCTCCTCGTGCGCCGCCGCCGGGCCGAGCCGGAGCTCCAGGTGCTTGGCCCAGGCGTGGTAGCGGTGCAGGGGGTATTCGACGTCCGCGCCGAATCCGCCGTGCAGATGCTGTGCCGTCTGCACGACCCGCCGTACGCCCTCCGAGGCCCAGATCTTGGCGACGGCGAGGTCGGCGGCGACGGGCAGCACACCGGCCGCGGCCGAGGCGATGCGCCACGCGGCCTGCCACAGGGTGACCTCCATCGCGCGCAGATCGATGAAGCGGTCGGCCGCCTGCACGGCGACGGCCTGGAAGGTGGCGACGGGATGGCCGAACTGCTCCCGCTTGCCGGTGTACTCACTGGTCATGGCGAGGACCCGTTCGCCCAGGCCGAGGGCGAGCGCGCACGTGCCGCAGGTCAGCAGGTCGCGTAGCCGTTCCCAGGCGCCGTCGGCGTCGATGACGTCTCGGGCCGGGACCCGCGCGGACGCGAGACGCAGTTCGCCGAGCCGCTCGCCGGTGGTGGAGATCTGCTCGCTGAGGCCGGTGCCCGGGTGGGCCCGGGGGACCACGGCGAGGAGGGTGCGGTCGCTGGTCGTGCGGGCCGGCACGACGACGAAGTCGGCGGTGTGCGCCCACGGCACCGCCGTCTGCACGCCGTCCAGGATCCACCCGTCGCCGTCCAGCTGCGCGGTCACGGCGAGTTCGGCCGGGTCGTGGCCACCGCGTCCGTTGGCGGCCACGGTCAGCACCACCTCGCCCCGTCCGGCCCGGGCGAGCAGCGCCGCCTTCAGCTCCTGGCCGCCGTAGGCCTGTACGGCGACCGCCGCGGCGGCGGTCTCCAGCAGCGGCACGCGGGCCAGCACCTTGGCCGACTCCCGCAGCACCAGGCAGAGCGCGATCGCGTCGAGGCCGGCGCCGCCGTGCTCCGGATCGAGCAGCAGGCTCAGCAGGTCCGCCTCGGCGAGCCTCGCCCACAGCGCGCGGTCGAAGTCGTCGGCGACGGCGCCCGCGACGAGCGAGGGACTGGGCACCGCGTCCGGCGCGACCCCGGCGAACACTCCGCGCGCCGCCTCGGTCGCCGCCTGCTGCTCCTCGGTGAAGGTGAAGTCCACGGTCGTGTCCCTCCGGCGGGTCCGGGTCCGTTGAGCTGACGGGGCGTCAAGATAGAACAGGTTCTAGAAGAAGGGAACGGGTGCGCCGGTGTTCGGCGTCGTTCCCGACCGATCGTTCGGTCGTTCGCCTCGGGAGGGGTCCGGACGCCGTAAGGTGTCAACCGCCGCGGGTGACCCGCGCGCGTGGTCTGTGGACGACCGGGGGCGGCCTCGTGTGCACGGCGGCGAGGTCGGCCGACCGGGCTGCGCCGAGCGGGCGGGCCTGAGTACCGTGCCGTGCGAGTGCGGCGGTGCGGGCGGGCGGGCGGTACGACGCTCCGCGTACGGCGGCCGCGAGACGGACCGGGATCGAAAGACGGGCGGCAATGGACGCGTACGGCACAGACTCCGACGCCCGGCACGGGCCGGACGGCCCCGGCGGCCCGCCCGAGCGAGAGGGTAGGCCCGAGCGGGAGGGCCCGCCCGAGCCGGAGGGCGCGATGCCCGAGCCGTCCGACCGGCGCTCCGAGAAACCCGCCCAGGAGCCCGAGCGCCTGTCCGACGGGCCCGACGAGGTGTCCCGTCGCCTGTCCGACGGGCCGGATCAGGAGCCCGAGCGCCTGTCCGACGGGCCGGATCAGGAGCCCGAGCGCCTGTCCGACGGGCCGGATCAGGAGCCCGAGCGCCTGTCCGACGGGCCGGATCAGGAGCCCGAGCGCCTGCCCGACGGGCTGGACCAGGCGCCCTACCGGCCGTCCCAGCCATCCCAGCTGCCCCAGCCGTCTCAGCTGTCCCAGCCGTCTCAGCTGTCCCGGCTGTCCCAGTTGTTCGACCGGCCGTCCGGCGAGGATCGCTCCGAACCGGTCGGTGACCCCGAGCCGGTCGGTGACCCCGAGCCGGTCGTCCCGCCCCGGCCCGACGCCGCGTACGCCGAAGCACGCACCGGTGTCGCCGCGCTCTCCCCCCGCTACCAGGTCGGAGCGGCGCTGGCGCTCGCGGTGGTCGCCATTGCCGTCTGTGTGCACCTCGGCATGGTCTTTCTGCACGTCGCGCCGTCGAACACGCTGACCAAGGCGCACGGCAAGGCGGTCGACGACTGGATCTATCCGGAGTTCGAGCAGAACTGGAAGCTGTTCGCACCCAACCCCCTCCAGCAGAACATCGCGGTCCAGGTCCGGGCCGAGGTGCAGACGAAGGGCGGCGAGCTGCGGACCACCGGCTGGTACGACCTGTCCGCCGAGGACGGCCGGGCCATCGACGGCAATCTGCTGCCCAGCCACACCCAGCAGAACGAGCTGCGCCGGGCCTGGGACTTCTTCGTCGCCACGCACGACAGCGACAACCGCCCCTCGGGCCTGCGCGGCGCCCTGTCGGAGAACTACCTGCGGCGCATCGTGGCGCTGCGCCTGGACCGCGACGACGCGGCCGGAAAGGGCGGCGCCGTGCAGCGGGTGCAGGTCCGTTCCCGTACCACCAACGTGGCCCCGCCCAAGTGGAGCGCGGAGAAGGTCTCGGACAAGCCCCTGTACCGTGTGCTGCCCTGGTGGTCGGTCACGGCCGCCGACACCGACGGAGGCGCCGAGTGAACCGCTTCGCCCTCTCGGTCTCCTCCGCCATCGCCCGTGTCACCGAGTCGGCGCTCGGTCCTTGTCAGACGGCGGTCGTCCGCATCGGATTCAGCGCGACCTGGCTGCTGTTCCTGCTGCGCGAGTTCCCCCACCGCGCGGAGCTCTACGGCCCCTCCGGCCCGTGGAGCTGGGACGACGCCCAGCAGCTGATAGCGGTCAACCATGCCTTCACCGCCTTGATGTGGTCGGACGGCCGCGCCTGGTTCGAGATCGTCTACGTCCTCGCGGTCCTGTCGAGCGTGCTGCTGCTGCTCGGCTGGCGCACCCGGACCATGTCCGTGCTGTTCATGATCGGGGTGCTCTCGCTGCAGAACCGCAGCGTCTTCATGGGGGACGGCGGCGACAACGTCCTGCACCTGATGTCCGTCTACCTCGTCTTCACGCGCTGCGGCCAGGTCTGGTCGCTGGACGCGCGGCGGGCCCGGCGTGCGGCCGGGGCACGCGCGCGTGGGGAGCGGGTCGCGGACCGGATGGGTCCGGTGCTGTGGAGTGTGCTCGGGTTCGCGCTGGTCGCGGTGACCGCCGGCGGCAGGTTCGACGGCGTGGACCCGACCGTGCCGGTGATCGTGTGGACGGTGTGGGTCGCACTCGGCGTGTGGTGGGTCGTCGGGCGGCGGGCGAAGAGCGCGGAGCCGCGGATACTGCTGGACGTCGTCGGCAACATCGTGCACAACGGCGCCCTTGTCGTGATCATGGCCGAGGCCTGTCTGATCTACGCCACGGCCGGCTGGTACAAGATCCAGGGCTCCCGCTGGCAGGACGGCACGGCGGTGTACTACCCCCTCCACCTCGACTACTTCTCGCCCTGGCCCGCGCTCGCCGACCTGCTGTCCTCCAGCGGCATCATGGTGATGCTGGTGACGTACGGGACGGTCGTCGTGCAGGTCGCCTTCCCGTTCACGCTGTTCAACCGGCGGGTGAAGAACGTCCTGCTGGCGGTCATGATGACCGAGCACACGGTGATCGCCGTCGTCCTCGGCCTGCCGTTCTTCTCGCTCGCGATGATCGCGGCGGACTCGGTCTTCCTGCCGACGTCGTTCCTGCGCGGCCTCGGCGAACGGGTGGCACGCGCGCGTGCCCGCCTCCTCGCCCGCGGCGCCCGGGTGCCCCTGCCCGGGCCGCGCGCGCCGGAGAACCCCGAGCCCACGCACGCGAGCTCCACGGTCTGACCCGCGGCCGGGCAGGCGCATACGTGGCCTGTGTGACCGTGCCGGGCCGGCGCCGCGTACGTAGCCCGTGTGACCGCGGTCGGGCAGCGGCCACTGCACGGCCCCTGGGACCGGCCCGGGCCGGCGCCGCGTACGCGGCCCATGTGACCCGGCCGGGCAGGACCCACCACGCGGCCCCTGGAACCGGGCCTGGCAGGCGCACGCGGCCCCTGTGACCGGGCCTGGCGGCAGGCGCACGCGGCGCCTGTGACCGGGGCCCCTGGCGGCAGGCGCACGCGGCGCCTGTGACCGGGGGCCCCTGGCGGCGGGCGCACGCGGCGCCTGTGACCGGGCCGTGCAGGCGCCACGCACGCGGCCCCCTGCGACCGACCGGGCCGGCCAGGCGGGTACGCGGCCCGCAGCCGCACGTAGGCTGCACGCCATGAGCGACCCCACCGCCGACACCGTGAGCGCCTGGCGCCGGTCGGCCGGCACCCGCGTGCTGCTCGACGGTTTCCACGCCCTCAAGCACGCCCTGCGCTTCGAGGCCGAGGTACCGGTGGCGGTCACCACCGACCGGCGGGCGGCGCTCGCGCTCGCCGGCGAACTCGCGCCCGACGTACGGGAGAAGCTGGCCGGCCTCCTCACCGAGGTGCCGGAGCAGACGTACCGGAGCCTGGTCCCGCGCCCGCACCCCACCGCGGTGGCGGCGCTGGCGGTACGGCCCTCCCGCACGGCCGGTCTGGCGAAGCTGGCGCTCACCCCGCGCACCGCGCCCGTCGTGGTCCTCGACAACCCGCGCAACCTCGGCAACACGGGCGCGGTGATCAGGCTGGCCGCCGGGTTCGGCGCGACCGGCGTGGTCACCACCGGCACGCTCGACCCCTGGCACCCCACCGTCGTGCGCGGCGGGGCGGGGCTGCACTTCGCGACCACCGTGGAGCCGCTGGCCGTCGACGAGCTGCCGGCGGGGCCGCTGTTCGCCCTCGACCCGGAGGGCGACGACATCCGGGGCGTCAAGCTCCCCGACGACGCCGTCCTCGCCTTCGGATCCGAACGCAGCGGCCTGTCCGCCGGGCTGCGCGCCCGCACCGACCGCCTGCTGTCGCTGCCGATGCGCCCCCAGGTCTCCAGCTACAACCTCGCGACCAGCGTGGCGATGGCGCTGTACCACTGGAGCACCACCGGGGGCGCGATCGGCCCGGCAAGCTCACATGGCTCACACGGCTCATATGGCTCACACGGAGCCTAGGCCTGCCCCCTGGGCCCGGCCTACGCCTGCCCCCGGGCCTCGCGGCGCACCTCGACCACCCGGAACCGGTTCGCCACGAACGCCCCGTCGCACAGCGCGGCGTTCGCCGCCGGGTTGCCGCCCGATCCGTGGAAGTCGGAGAACGCGGCCGTCTGGTTGACGTACACCCCGCCGGTGAGGTTCAGCGACAGCTGGGCGGCCTCCTCCAGGCAGACCTCCCGCACCGCGTCCTCGACCTCCTCGTCGGTCGTGTAGGCGCCGACCGTCATGGCGCCCTTCTCGCGGATCGTGCGCCGCAGCAGCTCCACCCCGTCCGCCGCCGAGTCGACCGCGACGGCGAAGGAGACCGGGCCGAAGCACTCGCTCATGTAGGCGGCCTCGTCGTCCGGCTTGGCGCCGTCCAGCTTCACGACCAGCGGCGTGCGCACCACCGCGCCCGGGAACTCGGGGTTGCTGATCTCCCGCGAGGCCAGGGCGACTTCGCCGAGCCCGGCCGCGGCCTCCAGGCGGGTCTTCACGTCCGGGTTGACGATCGCGCCGAGCAGCGCGTTCGCGCGCGCGTCGTCGCCGAGCAGGCCGTCGACCGCGCGGGCGAGGTCCGCCACCACCTCGTCGAAGGTCTTCGGGCCCTGGTCGGTGCGGATGCCGTCGCGGGGGATCAGCAGGTTCTGCGGGGTGGTGCACATCTGGCCGCTGTACAGGGACAGCGAGAAGGCCAGGTTGGAGAGCATGCCCTGGTAGTTCGCCGCCGAGTCCACCAGCACCGTGTTGACGCCGGCCTTCTCCGTGTAGACCTGTGCCTGGCGGGCATTGGTCTCCAGCCAGTCGCCGAACGCCGTCGAGCCGGTGTAGTCGATGATCCGGATCTCCGGGCGGGTGGCGAGGGTCTTCGCGATGCCCTCGCCGGGGCGCTCGGCCGCCAGCGCCACCAGGTTCGGATCGAAGCCCGCCTCGGCGAGCACCTGGCGCGCCACCTGCACGGTGAGCGCGAGCGGCAGCACCGCGCGCGGGTGGGGCTTGACCACGACCGCGTTGCCGGTGGCCAGGGAGGCGAACAGACCCGGGTAGCCGTTCCAGGTCGGGAAGGTGTTGCAGCCGATCACCAGGGCGACGCCGCGCGGGACCGGGGTGAACTGCTTGGTGAGCGCGAGCGGGTCCCGCTTGCCCTGGGGCTTGGTCCACTCCGCCGTGTCGGGCGTGCGGGCCTGCTCCACGTACGCGTACGCCACCGCTTCCAGGCCGCGGTCCTGCGCGTGCGGGCCGCCCGCCTGGAACGCCATCATGAAGGCCTGGCCGGAGGTGTGCATGACCGCGTGCGCGAACTCGTGCGTCCGGTCGCTGATCCGCCGCAGGATCTCCAGGCACACCACCGCGCGCATCTCCGCGCCCGCGTCGCGCCACGCGCGCTGTCCGGCCCTCATCGCGGGCAGCAGCACGTCGAGGTCCGCGTGCGGGTAGGTCACGCCCAGCTCGATGCCGTACGGCGAGACCTCGCCGCCCACCCAGTCGTCCGTGCCGGGCTGGCCCAGGTCGAGGCGGGTGCCCAGCAGGGCGTCGAAGGCGGCCTTGCCCGCCGCCATGTCCAGGCTGCCGTCCGCGCCGTAGGCCTTGGGGTGCTCGGGGTGCGGTGACCAGTACGCGCGCGTGCGGATCGCTTCCAGCGCCTGGTCGAGCGTGGGCCGGTGCTTGGCGATCAGCTCGTGCGTGGTCAGTTCGGCGGCCATGCGGGACCAACTCCTCGTCTTGTGAACTCTCCGTTGAACTCTCCGTCGAGCTCGTGACCTGTGCGGAAATAGGGGCAGGGACGGCCGGTCAGAGCTAGAGTAACCGAACGATCGGTCGGGACAAGGGGGTCCGCCGCATCTGTGGAAAACCCCGTGCGGGAGGATCGCGCCCATGACAGCACTCGACCTCAGCAGCCCCGTGGCCGTCGTCGGCACCGGCACCATGGGCCAGGGCATCGCCCAGGTCGCGCTGGTCGCCGGCCATCGGGTACGGCTGTACGACGCCGTTCCGGGGCGCGCCCGGGAAGCGGCCGCGGCGATCGGCGCCCGCCTCGACCGGCTCGTGGAGAAGGAGCGCCTCACCGGGGCCGACCGGGACGCCGCGCGCGGCCGGCTGCTGCCCGCCGCGGACCTCGCCGAGCTCGCGGACTGCGCCCTGGTCGTCGAGGCCGTCCTGGAGCGGCTGGAGGTCAAGCAGGAGCTGCTGCGGGCGCTGGAGGACGTCGTCGGCGAGGACTGTCTGCTCGCCACCAACACCTCGTCCCTGTCCGTCACCGCCATCGGCGGGGCGCTGCGCCACCCCGGCCGCTTCGTCGGTCTGCACTTCTTCAACCCGGCGCCGCTGCTTCCCCTGGTCGAGGTCGTCTCGGGGTTCGCCACCGACGTCTCGTCGGCCACGCGCGCGTACGAGATGGCGCGCGCCTGGGGGAAGACCCCCGTCGCCTGCGCCGACACGCCCGGTTTCATCGTCAACCGCATCGCCCGGCCCTTCTACGCCGAGGCCTTCGCGGTCTACGAGGCGCAGGGCGCCGACCCCGCCACCATCGACGCGGTCCTGCGCGAGTCGGGCGGCTTCCGGATGGGCGCCTTCGAACTGACCGACCTCATCGGGCAGGACGTCAACGAGGCGGTCACGCACTCCGTGTGGCAGAGCTTCTTCCAGGACGTGCGCTTCACGCCGTCGCTCGCCCAGCGGCGGCTGGTCGAGTCCGGGCGGCTCGGCCGCAAGAGCGGGCACGGCTGGTACGACCACGGCGACGACGCCGAGGCCGCCGAGCCGCACACCGCGGAAAGGGCGCGGCCGCCGGCGTACGTGACCGTCGAGGGCGACCTGGGCCCCGCCGCCGAGCTGCTCGCGCTGATCCGCGAGGCGGGCATCGCGGTGCGCGAGGAGGACGAGGACCACGGCACCCGGCTGGTGCTGCCCGGCGGCGGCCAGCTGGCGCTCGCCGACGGCCAGACCTCGGTGGAGTTCCGCGACGTCGTCTACTTCGACCTCGCCCTCGACTACCGCAGGGCCACCCGGATCGCCCTGTCCGCCTCCCAGGACACCGCGCCGCAGACGCTCGCCGAGGCCGTCGGCCTCTTCCAGGCGCTCGGCAAGGACGTCAGCGTCATCGGCGACGTCCCGGGCATGATCGTCGCCCGTACGGTGGCCCGGATCATCGACCTCGCACACGACGCCGTCGCCAAGGGCGTGGCCACCGAGGAGGACGTCGACACGGCGATGCGCCTGGGCGTCAACTATCCGCTCGGCCCCTTCGAGTGGAGCCGCAGGCTCGGCCGCAACTGGGCATACGCCCTCCTGGACGACCTGCACCTGCGCGACCCCTCCGGACGCTATGCGCCCTCCCTTGCGCTGTACCGCCACGCGTACGCCTCCGACAAGCGGGAGGGCAGCAGCTCATGACCACCGCCAAGCGCGACACGTACACCCCGGAGACGCTGCTGTCCGTGGCCGTCCAGGTGTTCAACGAGCGCGGCTACGACGGGACGTCGATGGAGCACCTCTCCAGGGCGGCCGGCATCTCCAAGTCGTCGATATACCACCACGTCTCGGGCAAGGAGGAGCTGCTGCGCCGGGCCGTCAGCCGGGCGATCGACGGTCTGTTCGGCATCCTGGACGAGGAGCACGCGCGCGTGGGCAGCGCCGCGGGCCGCCTGGAGTACGTGGTGCGGCGCATGGTCGAGGTGCTGATCGGCGAGCTGCCGTACGTGACGCTGCTGCTGCGTGTGCGCGGCAACACCGGCACCGAGCGCTGGGCCCTGGAGCGGCGCCGCGACTTCGACCACCGGGTGGCCGAGCTGCTGAGGGCGGCGGCCGCCGAGGGGGACGTGCGCGCGGACGTGGAGGTGCGGCTCGCGACGCGCCTGGTCTTCGGGATGATCAACTCGATCGTCGAGTGGTACCGGCCGGACGGACGCGGCATGAACGAGCGCGAGGTGGCCGACGCGGTCGTGCGGCTGGTCTTCCAGGGACTGCGCAGGAAGGGCTGAACGGCCGGGCTCAGCCCTGCGGTTCCAGGTCCTCCTCCTCGAACACCAGCAGCGTGCGCGTGCTGAGCACCTCGGGCATGGCCTGGAGCCGGGTGAGCACCAGCTCGCGCAGCGCCCGGTTGTCCGAGGTGTGCACCAGCAGCAGCACGTCGAAGTCGCCGCCCACCAGCGCGATGTGCGAGGCGCCGGGCAGCTGCCTGAGCTCCTCGCGCACCGTCCGCCAGGAGTTCTGGACGATCTTCAGGGTGATGTACGCCGAGGTCCCCTGACCGGCGCGTTCGTGGTTGACGCGGGCGCCGAACCCGCGGATGACGCCGTCGTCGAGGAGGCGGTTGATGCGCGCGTAGGCGTTGGCGCGCGAGACGTGCACCCGTTCCGCGACCGACCGTATCGAGGCGCGGCCGTCCGCCTGGAGTATCTGGAGGATGTCCGCATCGATGGCGTCGAGGGGACGGGCGGGCGGCGGGGTGCCTGTCGCCTCCGGCCCTTCGGCCATTTGTTCAGGCGCCATGTCCCCCCGCCTCCCTGCCGTGGACGTAGTGCCTTCATTCCAGGCTGTGGAGAACCGTTTGTCCACAGCCGGAAGCCACCTGTAGCCAAAATGTGTCGACGACCGAACAATCGGTAGGTGAGGCGCGCCACACTGCCGTGGTGCGCCAAGCCGCTCCCACGAGGAGGTGCCGTCATGACGGTCATGGAGCAGCGGGGCGCTTACCGGCCGGCCCCGCCGCCCGCCTGGCAGCCCCGCACGGACCCCGCGCCGCTGCTGCCCGACGCGGAGCCGCTGCGCGTCCTCGGCACCGAGGCGGCGGCGAAGGCCGACCCGGCCCTGCTGCGCCGCCTGTACGCCGAGCTGGTCCGCGGCCGCAGGTACAACACCCAGGCCACCGCGCTCACCAAGCAGGGCCGCCTCGCCGTCTACCCCTCCAGCACGGGCCAGGAGGCCTGCGAGGTCGCCGCCGCGCTGGCCCTGGAGGACCGCGACTGGCTCTTCCCCAGCTACCGCGACACGCTCGCCGCCGTCGCCCGGGGCCTCGACCCCGTCCAGGCGCTCACGCTGCTGCGCGGCGACTGGCACACCGGCTACGACCCGCACGAGCACCGCGTGGCCCCGCTGTCCACGCCGCTCGCCACCCAGCTCCCGCACGCCGTCGGCCTCGCCCACGCCGCCCGCCTCAAGGGCGACGACGTGGTCGCGCTCGCCATGGTCGGCGACGGCGGCACCAGCGAGGGCGACTTCCACGAGGCGCTGAACTTCGCCGCCGTCTGGCAGGCGCCGGTCGTCTTCCTGGTCCAGAACAACGGCTTCGCCATCTCCGTCCCGCTCGCCAAGCAGACCGCCGCTCCGTCGCTGGCCCACAAGGCCGTCGGCTACGGCATGCCAGGCCGCCTGGTCGACGGCAACGACGCCGCCGCCGTGCACGAGGTGCTCGGCGCCGCCGTGCGCCGCGCGCGTGAGGGCGGCGGCCCCACTCTGGTCGAGGCGATCACCTACCGCGTCGAGGCCCACACCAACGCCGACGACGCGACCCGCTACCGCGGCGACTCCGAGGTGGACGCCTGGCGCGCGCACGACCCGATCGCGCTCCTGGAGCACGAGCTGACCGAGCGCGGCCTGATCGACGAGGACGGCATACGGGCCGCCCGCGACGCCGCCGAGACCATGGCCGCCGACCTGCGCGAACGCATGAACCAGGACCCGGTGCTCGACCCCATGGACCTCTTCGCCCACGTCTACGCGCAGCCCACCCCCCAGCTGCTCCAGCAGCGGGCCCAGTTGCAGGCGGAGCTCCACGCGGAGCAGGAAGGCGGCCACTGATGACCACCGTCGCCGTCAAGCCGGCCACCATGGCGCAGGCCCTCACCCGCGCGCTGCGCGACGCCATGACCGCCGACCCCGCCGTGCACGTCATGGGCGAGGACGTCGGCACCCTCGGCGGCGTCTTCCGGGTCACCGACGGACTCGCCGAGGAGTTCGGCGAGGACCGCTGCACGGACACCCCGCTGGCCGAGGCGGGCATCCTCGGCACGGCCGTGGGCATGGCGATGTACGGCCTCAGGCCGGTCGTGGAGATGCAGTTCGACGCGTTCGCCTACCCGGCCTTCGAGCAGCTGGTCAGCCACGTGGCCCGGATGCGCAACCGCACCCGCGGCGCCATGCCCCTGCCCCTGACCATCCGCGTGCCCTACGGCGGCGGCATCGGCGGCGTCGAGCACCACAGCGACTCCTCCGAGGCGTACTACATGGCGACCCCGGGGCTGCACGTCGTCACCCCGGCCACGGTCGCCGACGCCTACGGCCTGCTGCGCGCCGCGATCGCCTCCGACGACCCCGTCGTCTTCCTCGAGCCCAAGCGCCTGTACTGGTCCAAGGACACCTGGGACCCCGAGCACCCGACGGACGTCGAACCGATAGGCCGCGCGGCGGTGCGGCGCTCCGGCCGCAGCGCCACGCTCATCACCTACGGGCCCTCGGTGCCCGTCTGCCTCGAAGCCGCCGAGGCCGCCGCGGCCGAGGGCCACGACCTCGAAGTCGTCGACCTGCGCTCCCTGGTGCCGTTCGACGACGAGACGGTCTGCGCCTCGGTACGGCGCACCGGACGCGCGGTCGTCGTGCACGAGTCGGGCTCCTACGGCGGCCCCGGCGGTGAGATCGCGGCCCGCGTCACCGAGCGCTGCTTCCACCACCTGGAGGCGCCGGTGCTGCGCGTGGCCGGGTTCGACATCCCCTACCCGCCGCCGATGCTGGAGCGCCACCACCTGCCCGGCGTCGACCGGATCCTGGACGCCGTGGCGCGTCTGCAGTGGGAGGCGGAGAGCTGATGGCACAGACTTCCGAGATGCACAGCCTGGAGTTCAGGCTCCCCGACCTCGGGGAGGGCCTCACCGAGGCGGAGATCGTGCGCTGGCTGGTCGAGGTCGGAGACCTCGTCGCGGTCGACCAGCCGGTCGTCGAGGTCGAGACGGCCAAGGCGATGGTCGAGGTCCCCTGCCCCTACGGCGGCGTGGTCACCGCCCGCTTCGGCGAGGAGGGCACGGAACTGCCCGTCGGCGCACCCCTGATCACCGTGGCAGTGGGCGCCCCGGCCTCCGGCGCCGAGACCCAGGGCTCGGGCAACGTCCTGGTGGGATACGGCACCTCGCAGTCCCCCGCGCGACGCCGCAGGGTGCGGCCCGGCCAGGCGGCCCCCGCCGCGCCGCCCCGCGAGGCGAACGGGCACGCCGGCACCCCCGAGCCCGCCGACGGCCCCGTCCCCGTGATCTCACCCCTGGTGCGCAGGCTCGCCCGGCAGAACGGCCTGGACCTGCGGGAGATGACCGGCTCCGGCCCCGACGGGCTGATCCTGCGGGCGGACGTGGAGGACGCGCTGCGTGCCGCCGGTGCCCACCACCGGCCGGCGGAACCCCGGGACCAGGCCCAGGCCCCCGCGCCTACGGCGCCCGCCGCGGCCCCCGCCGGCACCGGTCTGCGCGTGCCCCTCAAGGGCGTGCGGGGCGCCGTGGCCGACAAGCTCTCCCGCAGCCGCCGCGAGATACCGGACGCGACCTGCTGGGTGGACGCCGACGCGACCGAGCTCATGCGCGCGCGTGCCGCGATGAACGCGGCCGGCGGAGCGAAGATCTCCCTGCTCGCCCTGCTGGCCCGCATCTGCACCGCCGCCCTCGCCCGCTTCCCCGACCTCAACTCCACGGTCGACACGGAGGCGAGGGAGGTCGTCCGGCTCGACCAGGTGCACCTGGGCTTCGCCGCGCAGACCGAGCGGGGCCTCGTCGTCCCGGTCGTACGGGACGCGCACGCCCGGGACGCGGAGGCGCTGACCGCGGAGTTCGCCCGGCTGACCGAGGCGGCCCGCGCGGGAAGCCTCACCCCCGGCGACCTCACCGGCGGCACGTTCACGCTGAACAACTACGGGGTCTTCGGCGTCGACGGCTCCACGCCGATCATCAACCACCCCGAGGCGGCCATGCTCGGCGTCGGACGCATCGTCCCCAAGCCGTGGGTGCACGAGGGCGAGCTGGCGGTGCGCCAGGTCGTGCAGCTCTCGCTCACCTTCGACCACCGGGTGTGCGACGGCGGCACCGCGGGCGGCTTCCTGCGGTATGTGGCGGACTGCGTGGAACAGCCGGCGGTCCTGCTGCGCACGCTGTGATTGCAGCCCCGCCCGCACGTTCCCTGTGATCGCCACGGCACGCATACTCGGGGGGTGACCTCCCGCGAGCTCTCCGGCGACCGCGCCGCCGCCGAGCCGTACGACGCCGTCGTACTCGCCGGCGGCGCCGCCCGGCGGCTCGGCGGCGCGGACAAGCCCGGCGTCCACGTGGGCGGCCGGGCGCTGCTCGACCATGTCCTGACCGCCTGCGCCGACGCGCGCACGACCGTCGTCGTCGCCGACGCCCGGCCCACCGCCCGGCCCGTGCTGTGGGCCCGCGAGGACCCGCCCGGCGGCGGACCCCTCGCCGCCCTCGGCGCCGGGCTGCACCACACCGCGGCCGGAGAGCTCGTCGTCCTCTCCGCCGATCTGCCGTTCCTCGAAACGGCCACGGTGGTGCGGCTGCTGACCGCGCTGCGCGCGAGCGACGCCGACGGCGTCCTGCTCACCGACGCGGACGGCCGCGACCAGCCTCTCGTGGCCGCCTACCGCACACAGGCACTGCGGCGGGAGCTGGCCACCCTGTCCACCGAGCACGGCGGCCTCACCGGCCTGCCGCTGCGCCGGCTGACCGGCGCCCTCGACCTCACCCGCGTCCCGGACCCCGTCGCCTCCTTCGACTGCGACACCTGGGACGACATCGCCACCGCCAGGGCACGTATCAGGGAGCATGGGCACGTGTTGGATGAATGGATTACCGCAGCCAAGGACGAGCTGGGCATCGACCTCGACGTCGACATGCGCGCTCTGCTCGACCTCGCCCGCGACGCCGCCCACGGTGTGGCCAGGCCCGCGGCACCCCTGACCACCTTCCTCGTCGGCTACGCGGCCGGCCGGGCGGGCGGCGGCCCCGAAGCCGTCGCCGAGGCCGCCCGCAAGGCCGCGGCGCTGGCCCGGCGCTGGGCGGACGAGGCCGCCGCCGCCAAGACCGACGCCGCGCCGGACGCCACGCCCGACACCCGCCCGGACGCCGGATGACCGCCCGCTCCGTCCGTACCGGCGAGGACGCCGAGGACCTGGACGTCGAGGAGGTGCTCGCCCTGGTGAACGACCCCGACGGCCGCACGGCCGGCGACCGCGCACCCGCGCCCGCGGCGTCCGGCCACCACCACGGCACACCGCACAGGCCCGGCGCCCACCACCGGGCCACCCCCTGGCCCGAGGCCCGGGAGACCGCCGCACGCGCCGCCCGCTCGGGCGCCCGTCGCGCCCTGGTCTCCGTCCCCCTCGACGCCTCCCTCGGACTCACCCTCGCCGCCCCTCTCACCGCCCTGACCGACCTGCCCTCCTTCGACACCTCGGCGATGGACGGCTGGGCGGTCGCGGGGCCCGGCCCCTGGGACGTACGCGACGAAGGCGTCCTGGCCGGGCACGCCGAGCCCGAAGCCCTCACCGACGGCGAGGCCGTCCGCATCGCCACCGGCGCCCGTATCCCCCCGGACACCACCGCCGTGATCCGCTCCGAGCACGGCCGCACCGACGACAAGGGCCGGCTGCACGCCACCCGCGAGATGCACCACGGGCAGGACATCCGCCCGCGCGGCCAGGAGTGCCGCTCCGGCGACCAGCTGCTGCCCGTCGGCGCCCTCGTCACCCCGGCCGTGCTCGGTCTCGCCGCGGCGGCCGGCTACGACACCGTCACCGCCGTCCCCCGCCCCCGTGTCCACGTCCTGGTGCTGGGTGACGAGCTGCTCACCGAAGGCACGCCGCACGACGGACTGATCAGGGACGCCCTCGGCCCGATGCTGCCGCCCTGGCTGCGCGCGCTGGGCGCCGACGTCATCTCCGTACGACGGCTCGGCGACGACGAGAAGGCCCTGCGCAAGGCCGTCACCGGCTCGGACGCGGACCTGATCGTCACCACCGGCGGCACCGCCTCCGGCCCCGTCGACCACGTCCACCCCACCCTGAGCCGCATCGGCGCCGAGCTCCTGGTGGACGGCGTCACCGTGCGCCCCGGCCACCCGATGCTGCTGGCCCGCACCAAGGCCGACCAGCACCTGGTCGGCCTGCCTGGGAACCCCCTCGCCGCCGTCTCCGGCCTGCTCACCCTCGCCGAGCCCCTGCTGCGCACGCTCGCCGCCCGCCCCGCCCCGGAGCCGTACACCCTGCCGATCCAGGAAGCGGCCCACGGGCATCCGCACGACACCCGGCTCGTCCCCGTGGTGCTGCGCGGCGACCGCGCCGTGCCGCTGCACTACAACGGCCCGGCCATGCTGCGCGGCATCGCGGCGGCGGACGCCCTCGCCGTCGTGCCACCGGGCGGCGCCGGTCCCGGTCAGGAGCTGGAACTGCTCGATCTGCCCTGGGCCTCCGCCGGAATCGGAGTGTGTTTCACGTGAAACTGCCGGGCCATGACGCGATCGCCCGCCAGGCGGACGAACATCTCGTGACCCACCGGGTGGAACTCCCGAGGAAAGTGGTGCAGCGCCCGATCCGGCAGGTGGGCAGACGCCTGCTGATGGCGCTGCTGGTCCTGGTCGCGACCGCCCTGATCGTGTACGCCGACCACGAGGGCTACAACGACAGCTCGGACAGTTCGGTCGACCTGCTCGACGCGTTCTACTACGCGACCGTCACCCTCTCCACCACCGGGTACGGCGACATCACCCCGGTCAGCGACGCGGCCCGGTTCACCAACATCTTCGTCATCACGCCCCTGAGGGTGCTCTTCCTGATCATCCTGGTCGGCACCACCCTCGAGGTCCTCACCGAACGCACCCGTGACGAATGGCGTCTCAACCGCTGGAGGTCCGCCTTGAGGGAGCACACCGTGGTCGTCGGCTTCGGGACGAAGGGGCGCTCGGCGGTCCAGACCGTGTGTGCGACGGGTCTGAAGAAGGAGCAGGTCGTCGTGGTCGACCCCAGCTCCGAGGTGATCGAGGCCGCGACGGCCGACGGTTACGCCGGTGTGGTCGGGGACGCGACGCGCAGCGAGGTGCTCAAGCGGGCCGAGGTGCACCGGGCGCGGCAAGTCATCATCGCCACCCAGCGCGACGACACGGCCGTGCTGGTCACGCTGACGGCCCGGCAGCTCAACCGCGGGGCGAAGATCGTGGCCGCGGTGCGCGAGGAGGAGAACGCGCCGCTGCTGAAGCAGTCCGGTGCCGACGCCGTCATCACCAGCGCCAGCGCGGCCGGCCGACTGCTCGGGCTCTCCGTGCTCAGCCCCGCGGCCGGCATGGTGCTGGAAGACCTCATCCAGCAGGGCACCGGGCTCGACATGGTCGAACGGCCGGTGGTGAAGGCCGAGGCGGGCAGGAGCCCGCGGGAGACGGAGGACCTGGTGGTCAGCGTCATACGCGGGCACCGGGTGCTCGGCTACGACGATCCGGCCATCGGCACCCTGCAGTTGACGGACCGCCTGATCACGATCGTCCGGGCGACCCCGGGCGCCCAGGTCGCACCCGACGTCCGGCCCATGTCCCGGGAGTGATCACTCGGCCGGTGGCCGGTGATCACGGCGCCGAAGCCGCCGTCCGGGCGGTGAGGAGTAGCGTCCCCCTCATGCATGCGATCACGATTCCCGAACCTGGTGGGCCCGAGGCGCTGGTGTGGGACGAGGTCCCGGATCCGGTGGCCGGTGAGGGCGAGGTGCTGGTCGAGGTGGTGGCCGGCGCCGTCAACCGCGCCGACATCCTGCAGCGGCAGGGCTTCTACGATCCGCCGCCGGGATCGTCCCCCTACCCCGGCCTGGAGTGCTCCGGCCGCATCGCCGCGCTCGGCCCCGGCGTCTCCGGCTGGGCCGTCGGCGACGAGGTCTGCGCACTCCTCGCGGGCGGCGGCTACGCCGAGAAAGTGGCGATCCCGGCCGGCCAGCTGCTGCCCGTGCCCAAGGACGTCGACCTCAGGCAGGCCGCCGCGCTGCCCGAGGTGGTCTGCACCGTCTGGTCGAACGTCTTCATGATCGCCCACCTGCGCCCCGGCGAGACGCTGCTCGTGCACGGCGGCTCCAGCGGCATCGGCACCATGGCGATCCAGCTGGCGAAGGCCGTCGGGGCGAAGGTCGCCGTCACGGCGGGCACCGGGGAGAAGCTGGAGCGGTGCGCCGCGCTGGGCGCCGACATCCTGATCAACTACCGGGAGCAGGACTTCGTCGCCGAGGTCAAGAAGGCCACCGACGGCGCGGGTGCGGACGTCATCCTGGACAACATGGGCGCCAAGTACCTGGACCGCAACGTCCAGGCCCTCGCGGTCAACGGCCGCCTCGCCATCATCGGCATGCAGGGCGGCATCAAGGGTGAGCTGAACATCGCCACGCTGCTGAACAAGCGGGCCGCGATCAGCGCGACCTCGCTGCGCGCCCGTCCGCTCGGCGAGAAGGCGGCGATCGTCGCGGCCGTACGCGAGCACGTGTGGCCCCTGCTCGACGGCGGCCACGTCCGCCCGGTCGTCGACCGCGAAGTCCCGATGAGCGACGCCGCCGCGGCGCACCGGGTCGTGGAGGAGAGCGGTCACGTGGGCAAGGTGCTGCTGGTGGTGCCCTGAGCCCCTGAGCCCCTGAGCCCCTGAGGCCGCCCGCGGGAGCCGTCGGGCTGCTAGACCCGCCGCAGCCGCAGGGCGATGAAGGCGAGCCCCAGGCCGAGCCCGATCAGGACCAGTCCGCTGCCCAGCGGCAGGATCCGCAGGACGGGCTCGGCGGGGGCCCCGGCCTGCTGAGCGCGGCGTCCCGGTGCCCGGGACGGCACCAGGCCCGCCTCCTGGGGCGGCGTCGCGGAGGCGTCGCCCGCCCCGTCCCCCTCGTCCCGCCCCTGCGGATACGCCGTGTCCCCGCCCTCGTCGCCCTGGTCCTCCCCCTGTTCCTCCCCTTGGTCCGAGGAGTCGCCTGCCGACTCGTCCGCCGGCGGGCTCTCCCGCCGCCCGGGCCGCTCCCGCCCCTGTCCCGCGAGGCTCCCGGCACGCGACGGCTCCGGCGAGACACCGGGGGAGCCGGACCGGCGAGCTACGGCCTCCGGCGTGCCGGAACCGGACGCGTGCCCGGCGTGGGACCCCGCGCCGGCCTCGTCCCCGGTGCCGGCCTCGTCCCCGGTCGCCACCTCGTCGCCCGATCCGGCCTCGTCGCCTGATCCGGCCTCGTCCGGCAGGACAGGACCGTGCGCCGCAGGGGGCCTGTACGCCGCAGGGGGCCTGTACGCCGCAGGGGGCCTGTGCGCCGGAGCGGGGCTGTGCGCCGGAGTGGGGCTGTGCGCCGCTACGGGGCCGTTCGTCGAACCAGGCGCATGCGTCGCGGCGGCCGCGTGCCCGGCGAGAACGCTCCCGCCCCCGTACGCCACCGCACCCCCGCACGCAGGCAGGAGCACACTCGTCCCCACCCCCACCACCAGTCCGGCCCCCTGCAAAGCACGCAGCCATGGAGTCACGCCTCAAGGCTCACACCGGCCCACCCTTCCGGCATTCCGTGTTCCGCCAAATATCCGAAGCCGCTGCACAATCCGGGTATGCCGATACGTCACGGACTGCTGGCGCTCCTCGAACAGGGCCCCCGCCACGCCTCACGGCTGCGCACCGGGTTCGAGGCGCGCACCGGTGGGACCTGGCCGCTGAGCCTCGGGCAGGTCTGCACCGCCCTCGGCAGGCTGGAGCGGGACGGGATGGTCCTGCGGGAGGGCGAGGACGAGGCCGGGCGGACCCTGTACGCGCTGACGCGCATGGGCCGGACCGAGCTGGCGGCCTGGTTCGCGCCCTGTGGAGCGGGCCGGACCGCCGCGGGACGAGCCGGCGGTCAGGCTGGCGCCGGCGGTCGGCGCACCCGGCGCCGACGTGCGGACGGTCGTCGAGGCACAGCGCCGCCACGTGGCGGACGCGCTGCACGAGCACGTACGGCGGCGGGCGCAGGTGCCGGCGCGGGGCCCCGGGCACCCGGACGAGGTGGCGCGGCTGCTGATCCTGGAGCAGCTCATCTGCCATGCGGAGGCCGAGATCCGCTGGCTGGAACACTGCGAGGCCCGGCTGCTGCGGCTGCGGGCGGAAACTCCCGCGCCGTGAACGGTGGATCACCGTGCACGGGGGGCACCACGGTGATGAGATGAACGGGTGCGAGAGAATGGCGGCATGGAGATGCCGAGGAACGACAGGTCGCCGGAGAATCCCCAGATCCTGGTCGTGGGCCAGGACGGCATGGCGATTGGTGGCGGCGCGGACGACGACTCCCGCGAGATTCCGGTGACGGAGCAGGTCGAGCAGCCGGCCAAGGTGATGCGGATCGGCAGCATGATCAAACAGCTCCTGGAGGAGGTGCGCGCGGCTCCCCTGGACGAGGCGAGCCGGGCCCGGCTCAAGGACATCCACCGCAGCTCGGTGAAGGAGCTGGAGGACGGGCTGGCGCCGGAGCTGGTGGAGGAACTGGAGCGGCTGTCCTTGCCGTTCACGGACGACGGCACTCCCAGCGATGCCGAACTGCGCATCGCGCAGGCCCAGTTGGTGGGCTGGCTGGAGGGCCTCTTCCACGGGATCCAGACCACGCTGTTCGCCCAGCAGATGGCCGCGCGGGCCCAGTTGGAGCAGATGCGACGCGCGCTGCCGCCGGGCGTCGCCCCCGAGGGGGCAGCCGAGGACCGCAACACCGGCGGCCACTCGGGCGGACCGTACCTCTGAAAGAACCCGGGTCGCGGAAAGAACCCGAGTCGCGGAAAGGGCCCGGCAGCCGAAGCCGCCGGGCCCTTCCGCGTCCGCCGTGCGGGTCAGGCCGGGTTGCCCGAGGAGACGCTGAGCTCGATCTGCGGCATGTTCTTCGGGTCGACGTCGGTCTCGGCGGAGGGGAACTGGTCGATGACCGCGCCCTCGCCGTACGTGTTCTCGTCGACCTTCTTGATCTTCAGCTGCCAGCCCGCGGCCTGCAGGCACTCCTTGACCGATCCGATGTACTTGAAGCGGAAGTCGGGCAGCTTGATCTTCTTGGGGTCGTTGTACGACTCCTGGGGCTCCGTGCACTCGCTGGAGTCGATCTTCTTCGTGGTGTCCGGCCCGCGGTAGCCCGCCGCCTTCGTCGCCGACGCGCTCGCGCTGGTGCCGCCGCCCTTGGCCTGGTCGTCCCCGCCGCCGTTGTTGAACAGCAGCGCGGCGATCAGCCCGCCGACCGCGATGACCGAGACGGCGACCGAGCCGATGATCACCGGCTTGTTGCTCCGGCCGCCGCCCGCGGGGGCCGGGGCGGGCTGGGGCGTGATGTTGTACGGCGGCGGCGTCGACGGCTGCCCGTACGGGGACGGTGTCCGGTAGCCGCCCTGCTGCGGGTAGCCGTACGCGGGCGACGGCACGGACGGGGCGCCGTAGGGGTTCGGGGCCGGCTGGTAGGGCGTCTGCACGGGGCCCGTCGGGGCCGGGGCCGACTGGTCGACCGGCGGGAAGACCGCGGAGGCGACGCCGGAGCCGGCCTGGGCGGGCGCGCCCGGCGCGATGCTCGGCGGAGCGGCCTGGAAGGACGCGGCCACGCGCAGGCACTCGTCGCGCATGGACTCGGCGTTCGGGAAACGCTCGTTGGGGTTCTTCTTCAGCGCGCGGGCGACCAGCGCGTCCACCGCGGGCGGCAGCGACCGGTTGATCGACGACGGGGCGACCGGCTCCTCCTGCACGTGCGCGTAGGCGATCGCGAGCGGCGAGTCCGCGTCGAACGGCAGCCGCCCGGTGACCAGTTGGAACAGCATGATGCCGACCGAGTAGAGGTCGGACCGGGCGTCCACGCCCCGCCCCAGGGCCTGCTCCGGCGAGAGGTACTGCGGGGTGCCCACGACCATGCCGGTCTGCGTCATCGACGTCACGCCGGACTGCATGGCACGCGCGATGCCGAAGTCCATGACCTTGACCACGCCGCGCTTGGTCATCATGACGTTGCCCGGCTTGATGTCCCGGTGGACCAGGCCCATCTCGTGGCTGATCTCCAGCGCCGCGAGCACGTCCGCGGTGATCTTCAGCGCCTTGTCGGCGGGCATCGCGCCGAACTGCCGGACGTCCGCGTCGAGCACCGAGCCCAGCGGGCGGCCCTCGATGTACTCCATGACGATGTACGGCGTCGTCATGGAGCCGAGGCTGTCCTCGCCGGTGTCGAAGACCGAGACGATGTTGGTGTGCGTGAGCTTGGCCACGGCCTGGGCCTCGCGGCGGAAGCGCTCGCGGAAGGCCTGTTCCCGCCCGAGGTCGGTGTGGAGCGTCTTGATCGCGACCTGGCGGTCCAGCACGCTGTCGTAGGCGAGGTGGACCGAGGCCATGCCGCCCTCGCCGAGCAGGTCGCGCAGCTGGTAGCGGCCGCCGGCCAGCGCGCGCCCCTGATACCGGTCCTGTGCGCCGTCCTGGCTCATCTTCCGCTTCCCCCGTGGGCCGTCAGGCGCCGTTGACTGTCGTTGATCCAAAGTGCTATTCCCGGCCAAGTCTGCCCGAGGGCAGTGACACGTCAAGTTCGGTGCCCGATCCGTGACCGTACGCGACACAAGCGTCGCGCGAGCGTTACAGACGGCGTACGGGCGGTACACACAATTTGCACGGGAGCGCCGGATGGCGGTTTGATGGCCGGTCCGTCCCGATCCGGTTCCGGCCCCTGTCCCGGGCCGGCGGGTTGCGCCGAGGCTGTAGCGTGGCCGACGGAGACCGTGACAACACCGCGCGCACCGCGGGCAGAAACGACGGCGAGGACTGATGGCACAGCAGCAGCGCGCCCAGGGCCCGTCCGACCCCGAGGCGACTGGCGGCGGTATGTCAGATGCGCCGGAGATGTGGGGGAACGGCGGACTTGTCGGGGACGGCCGGTACCGGCTGACGCGCAGACTCGGCCGCGGCGGCATGGCAGAGGTGTTCGCCGCCGAGGACGTGCGCCTCGGGCGCACCGTCGCCGTCAAACTGCTGCGCGCCGATCTCGCCGAGGACCCCGTCTCCAAGGCCCGGTTCACGCGCGAGGCGCAGTCCGTGGCCGGCCTCAACCACCACGCGATCGTCGCCGTGTACGACTCCGGCGAGGACTTCGTGGGCGGCCAGTCGGTGCCGTACATCGTGATGGAGCTGGTCGAGGGCCGCACCATCCGCGACCTGCTGATCAACGCCGAGGCGCCGGGCCCCGAGCAGGCCCTGATCATCGTCTCCGGTGTGCTGGAGGCGCTCGCCTACTCGCACCAGCACGGCATCGTGCACCGCGACATCAAGCCGGCGAACGTCATCATCACCAACACCGGCGCCGTCAAGGTGATGGACTTCGGCATCGCCCGCGCCCTGCACGGCGCCTCCACGACGATGACCCAGACCGGCATGGTCATGGGCACCCCGCAGTACCTCTCCCCGGAGCAGGCGCTCGGCAAGGCCGTCGACCACCGCTCCGACCTGTACGCGACGGGCTGCCTGCTCTACGAACTCCTCGCGCTGCGGCCCCCGTTCGTCGGCGAGACCCCGCTGTCGGTGGTTTACCAGCACGTCCAGGACGTGCCCGTGCCGCCGTCGCAGACCTCGGGCGGCGAGTCCCCGCCGGAGCTCGACGGCCTCGTCATGCGCTCGCTGGCCAAGGAGCCGGACGACCGCTTCCAGACCGCGGAGGAGATGCGCGGCCTGGTCCAGTACGGCCTGCAGATGCTCTACGACCAGGGCGGCCACACCGGCACCTGGAACACCGGCCCGGTCGACATGCACGAGGGCCGGCACACCCCGGCGGCGGGCTTCGCCGGCACCCAGGTGCTGCCGCACCCCGGTGACGCCTCCGGGACGGCGCAGATCCCGCAGCAGGGCATGGTGGGGGGCTACGGCGGCCGGGACGACGGCGGCTTCGAGGGGCACGGCAACCGGGGCAGCGGCCGCGGCAAGCTGTGGATCCTCGCCGTGCTCGCGGTGATCGCCATCGCGGCGGGCGTCGCGCTGGCGCTGAACAAGGGCGGCGGCGCGGGCGGCGGCACGCACCCCACCACGTCGCCGAGCGCGACGCACTCCACGAAGGACGACTCGGCCAGCCGGACGCCCAGCTCCGAGCCGACCGACCGGTCGGCGGACACCTCGACGGGGGACAACTCCACGAGCGGCGGCTCCGGGGACTACACGCCGTCGTACACGCCGTCGTACACCCCCTCGCAGAGCCCCACGGACCAGCCCACCGGCCAGCCGACGGACCAGCCGACCACCACGAAGCCGACGGACCAGCCGACGGACACGCCGACCGCGCCGACGGGTGATCCGTCGAACCCGACGACGGACGGCGGCGTCGGCAACGGCGGCGTGACCCAGGGTCTCGGCGGCTGACGGATCACTCCGCGAACGCCGCGCACACCGCGTCGTACTCCCGCGTCCACCACACCGCCAGCGCGGAGGCCGCCGGGAACTGGGGGTCGGCGCGGGTGTCGCCGCGTTCGTAGTGCCAGCGCAGCATCCAGAAGTCGTTGAGGCGTTCCCACCACACCCGGTGCACGGCCGCCGCGAGCTCGGAGGGCGTGGCGCCCGCCGTACGCCGGTACGCGCGCGCGTAGGCGCGCACCTTGGGCAGGTCCAGGGCGCCGGCGGGCCGTACGAAGAAGATCGCGGCGGCGCGCACCGCCTCCTCCGCGCGCGGGCCGAGGCCGAGCCGGTCCCAATCGACGATCGCGGCGGGCGCGTCTCCCCGGTAGAGCAGGTTGAACGGGTGGAAGTCGCCGTGCACCCAGCCCACCTGGCTCCCGCACGGGGGGCGCCGGTCGGCGTGCTGCTCCAGCAGCGTGCGGCGCTCCAGGAGGCGGTGGCGGGCCAGTTCGTCGAAGGCGTCGGCGGGGCGGTGCCGGCGTACCCGGCCGAGCAGGTCGTCGATGAGGGCGAAGGTGTCGGCCGGGTCGGCGGCCTCGGGCGCGGTGCGGGTCCGCGCGTGGGCCGGCATCACGCGCTCCAGGCTCGCGTGCACCACGCCCAGCAGCGCCCCGAGCCGGCCGCACTGCCCGGTGGTGAGCTGCCCGCCGTCCCGGTGCCGCCCGTCGACCCAGGGGTGCAGCGCGTACGCGTGCCCGCCGACGACGGCGACCGTGCGGCCGTCCCGGCCGGGCAGCGGCGGCGCCACCGGAACGCCCAGGTCGGCCAGGCGCTGGGTGGCCCGGTGCTGGCGGGCGATCGCGGCCGGATCGGCGGTCTCGGGGTCGAAGTGGTGCTTGAGGAAGTAGCGGCCGCGCGTGGTGCACAGGCGGTAGCCCCGGTTCAGCAGGCCCTGGTCGACGGGCTCACAGGTGACGGCGGAGCCCGCGGTGTACTGGCGCAGCAGGGCGCCCAGCGGGGGCGCGTGAGGCATGGGGGGTGGTACAGATGAGCGCGGCACGCGCCAGATGGTAGGGCACGGGCCAGGGCTGTGAGCTGGGCGTTGTCACAGGCAGTCGCAATCGGTCACAGCATGTGCGCGAAGTGGCGTTCCGGGCTGTCGCCGGCCGAGTGCACCGTCCCGAACTGCGGCTCGATGCGCAGATGGACGGGCTCGTACGGCACCCCGTCCACCAGCCCGGGCGCCGCCCCGAACCGCTCGGACTCGGCGGCCGTCGGCTCGTACGCCGTGCACGCGCCGACGATCTGGACGGACCACAGGCCCTCGCCCGGTTCCGCCGAGCCGAGGTTGTCGGAGCCGTAGGCGACGACGTTGCCGGCGCACGCCCGGTGGCAGCCCCAGCTGCGGGGCAGGCGCAGCAGCACCCGGCCGTCCGCGACGATGTGCCGGGCGAAGGCCAGGAAGGGCAGGGCGCGCACGCTGGTGGCGACGCGGCCGTAGTCGGTGCGGGCGAGCAGGGCGACGGCGAGTCGTTCGTCGGAATGCATGTACTCACTGTGCGTGCGGGACGGGAGCGGGAACAGGGACGTAAGTCCTCAATTGCTCGTTTCCCGATCACTCTCAGTGTTTTTCCGCCTGAATCCGTGCCACGTACGCGGCGGCCTGGGACCGCCGCTGCATGCCGAGCTTGGACAGCAGGGTGGACACGTAGTTCTTGATCGTTTTCTCGGCCAGGTGCAGCCGCTCGCCGATCTGGCGGTTGGTGAGGCCCTCGCCGACGAGGCCGAGGATCCTGTGCTCCTGCTCGGTGAGCCGGGCGAGCCGGTCGTCCTGCCTGGGGCCGCCCCCCTCGCGCAACCGCTCCAGCACGCGCGCGGTGGCCACCGGGTCGAGCAGCGACTTCCCGGCCGCCACGTCCCGCACGGCCGCGAGCAGCTCGGCGCCCCGGATGGCCTTGAGGGCATAGCCGGAGGCGCCCGCCATGATCGCGTCGAAGAGGGCCTCGTCGTCGGCGTACGAGGTCAGCATCAGGCACTGCACGGACTCGTCCCGGGAGCGGATGTCCCGGCACACCTCCACGCCGCTGCCGTCCGGGAGCCGTACGTCGAGCACCGCGACGTCGGGCCGGATGGCCGGAATCCGTACCAGCGCCTCGGCCGCCGTGCCCGCCTCGCCGACCACCTCGATGTCGTCCTCGGCCGACAGCAGCTCGTGCACCCCGCGCCGTACCACCTCGTGATCGTCGAGGAGGAATACCCGGATTTTTCCTTCTTCGCGCACGTAGGCAGTCTCACACAGGGGTAGGAGTACCGCTCGAGGTGAACTCTTCCCGTGAGCTGGGTCACCGGGATAACGTGCCGTTGTTCCGGCCCCCTGCAAGGCTGTGACCAGGAGTTGTTCCGGGCTTTCGCGATTTACTTGGAAATCCAAGCAAAATCGCAGGTCAGGAGGGGTTTCACAGAAATGTGGAGCACTGGGTAACGTGCTTTTTGCAGGGCGCTCGCCGGGGCACCTGTCACGCCTGTTCCCGACCGGGCCGCACCCACCCTGTGCGCCCGCGGGGCAACAGGTGAGCCTCCCTCAGGCTCCTGAACGGAGCTGGGGGGACCCCCAGGCTCCCGGCGAACCCGGGTAGCCGGACCGACGGAGGAGCACACGTGAGCGTGGAGAGCACTGCCGCGCGGAAGCCGCGACGCAGCGCCGGAACCAAGAGCACGGCCGGCAAGCGCACGACCGCAAAGAACGCGCCGGGCACCGACCCCGAGCTCGTCCAGCTGCTGACGCCCGAGGGCGAACGGCTGAAGAACGCCGAGTACGACGCGTACGTCGCCGGCATCACCCCCGATGAGCTCCGCGGCCTCTACCGCGACATGGTGCTCACCCGCCGCTTCGACGCCGAGGCCACCGCCCTGCAGCGCCAGGGCGAGCTGGGCCTGTGGGCCTCGCTGCTGGGCCAGGAGGCCGCGCAGATCGGCTCCGGCCGGGCCACCCGCGAGGACGACTACGTCTTCCCCACCTACCGCGAGCACGGCGTCGCCTGGTGCCGCGGGGTCGACCCCACCAACCTGCTGGGCATGTTCCGCGGGGTGAACAACGGCGGCTGGGACCCGGCCGGCAACAACTTCCACCTGTACACGATCGTCATCGGCTCGCAGACGCTGCACGCCACGGGCTACGCGATGGGCGTGGCCAAGGACGGCGCGGACAGCGCGGTGATCGCCTACTTCGGCGACGGCGCCTCCAGCCAGGGCGACGTCGCGGAGTCCTTCACCTTCTCCGCCGTCTACAACGCCCCGGTGGTGTTCTTCTGCCAGAACAACCAGTGGGCGATCTCCGAGCCGACCGAGAAGCAGACCCGCGTGCCGCTCTACCAGCGCGCGCAGGGCTACGGCTTCCCGGGCGTGCGGGTGGACGGCAACGACGTGCTGGCCTGCCTCGCGGTGACGAAGTGGGCCCTGGAGCGGGCCCGCAACGGCGAGGGGCCGACCCTGGTCGAGGCGTACACGTACCGCATGGGCGCCCACACCACCTCCGACGACCCCTCGCGCTACCGCGGCGACGACGAGCGGCTGGCCTGGGAGGCGAAGGACCCGATCGTGCGCCTGCGCCGGTACCTGGAGGGCGCAAACCACGCGGACGAGGGATTCTTCGCGGAACTCGAGACCGAGAGCGAAGCGTTGGGCAAACGAGTGCGCGAGGCGGTCCGCGCCATGCCGGACCCGGACCACTTCGCCATCTTCGAGAACGTGTACGCGGACGGGCACGCGCTCGTCGACGAGGAGCGAGCCCAGTTCGCCGCCTACCAGGCGTCGTTCGCCGATGAGGGGGGTCACTGAGATGGCAGAGGCTGCGACGGCCAAGGCCGTGACGTCGAAGAACATGGCCCTGGCCAAGGCGATCAACGAGTCGCTGCGCCGCGCCCTGGAGACCGACCCCAAGGTCCTGGTCATGGGCGAGGACGTCGGCAAGCTCGGCGGCGTCTTCCGGGTGACCGACGGCCTGCAGAAGGACTTCGGCGAGAGCCGGGTGATCGACACCCCGCTGGCCGAGTCCGGCATCGTCGGCACCGCGATCGGCCTGGCCCTGCGCGGCTACCGCCCGGTCGTGGAGATCCAGTTCGACGGCTTCGTCTTCCCGGCGTACGACCAGATCGTCACCCAGCTCGCGAAGATGCACGCCCGCTCGCTGGGCAAGGTCAAGCTCCCGGTCGTCATCCGCATTCCCTACGGCGGCGGCATCGGCGCCGTGGAGCACCACTCCGAGTCCCCCGAGTCGCTCTTCGCGCACGTGGCCGGCCTGAAGGTCGTCTCGCCGTCCAACGCCTCGGACGGCTACTGGATGATGCAGCAGGCCATCCAGAGCGACGACCCGGTGATCTTCTTCGAGCCGAAGCGGCGCTACTGGGACAAGGCCGAGGTCAACACCGAGGCCATCCCGGGACCGCTGCACAAGGCGCGCGTCGTGCGCCCCGGCACCGACCTCACCCTCGCCGCGTACGGCCCGATGGTGAAGCTCTGCCAGGAGGTGGCCGACGCGGCCGCCGAGGAGGGCAAGTCCCTGGAGGTCCTGGACCTGCGCTCGGTGTCCCCGCTGGACTTCGACTCCGTCCAGGCCTCGGTGGAGAGGACGCGCCGCCTGGTCGTCGTCCACGAGGCGCCGGTGTTCTTCGGCTCGGGCGCGGAGATCGCCGCCCGGATCACGGAGCGCTGCTTCTACCACCTGGAGGCCCCGGTCCTGCGGGTGGGCGGCTACCACGCCCCGTATCCGCCGGCCCGCCTGGAGGAGGAGTACCTGCCGGGCCTGGACCGGGTGCTCGACGCCGTCGACCGCGCCCTGGCGTACTGAGGAGAGGGTCGTGACGACGATGACGCAAGCGTCCGTACGCGAGTTCCGGATGCCGGACGTGGGCGAGGGCCTCACCGAGGCCGAGATCCTCAAGTGGTACGTCCAGCCCGGCGACACGGTCACCGACGGCCAGGTGGTGTGCGAGGTCGAGACCGCGAAGGCGGCGGTGGAACTGCCCATCCCGTACGACGGGGTGGTCCGCGACCTGCACTTCCCCGAGGGCACCACGGTGGACGTGGGCACGGCGATCATCGCGGTGGACGTGTCGGGCGGGGCGGCGGCCGCCGAGCCGGAGCCGGAGGAGACGGTCCCGCAGGAGGAGCCCGAGCCCCAGCCCGAGGGCTCGGGCCGCCAGCCGGTCCTGGTGGGCTACGGCGTGGCGACGTCCTCCACCAAGCGCCGCCCGCGCAAGGGCCCCGAGGTCGTGGTCCCCCAGGCCTCCACGGCCGTCCAGGCGGAGCTGAACGGCCACGGCCCGGCCGACCAGGCCGCCGCCCCGGCTCCCGCGGGGACGGCCGAGGCGCCGCGCCCCCTCGCCAAGCCGCCGGTGCGCAAGCTGGCGAAGGATCTCGGCGTCGACCTGGCGACGGTCACCCCGTCCGGTCCGGACGGCATCATCACGCGTGAGGACGTGCACGCCGCGGTCGCGCCGGCCGAGGCGCCCGAGCCGGCGGTGGAGGCGCCCGCGGCCCCCGCGGCCCCCGCACCGGTTCCCGCCGCCGCGCAGGCGTACGACACCGCCCGTGAGACCCGTGTCCCGGTCAAGGGCGTGCGCAAGGCCACCGCCCAGGCCATGGTCGGCTCGGCGTTCACGGCGCCGCACGTCACGGAGTTCGTGACGGTGGACGTGACCCGCACGATGAAGCTGGTCGAGGAGCTCAAGCAGGACAAGGAGTTCGCCGGTCTGCGGGTGAACCCGCTGCTGCTGATCGCCAAGGCCCTGCTGGTCGCGATCCGGCGCAACCCGGACGTCAACGCCTCCTGGGACGAGGCGGCCCAGGAGATCGTGGTCAAGCATTACGTCAACCTGGGTATCGCGGCGGCCACCCCGCGGGGCCTGATCGTCCCGAACATCAAGGACGCGCACGCCAAGACCCTGCCGCAACTGGCCGAGTCGCTGGGCGAACTGGTGTCCACCGCCCGCGAGGGCAGGACGTCCCCGGGCACGATGCAGGGCGGCACGGTGACCATCACCAACGTCGGCGTCTTCGGCGTCGACACCGGTACGCCCATCATCAACCCCGGCGAGTCCGCGATCCTCGCGGTGGGCGCGATCAAGCTCCAGCCCTGGGTCCACAAGGGCAAGGTGAAGCCCCGTCAGGTCACCACGCTGGCCCTGAGCTTCGACCACCGGCTGGTGGACGGCGAGCTGGGCTCCAAGGTCCTGGCGGACGTGGCCGCGGTCCTGGAGCAGCCGAAGCGGCTGATGACCTGGGCGTGACGGCCCGGCACGGTACCGGCTGAGACGGTACCGGACGAGACGGAAGGGCCCCGTCGCCGGCGGCGACGGGGCCCTTGGCGCGTCATGCGTGCCCGGTGGGCGTCAGATCCTCGCGAAGCCGTAGGACATGAGCTTCTTCGCGTCCGACTCGCGCGCCGAGAGGGAGGAGGAGGCGAGGACGGTGCCGATGACCGTCCTGCCGCCGCGGGTGGCGGCGAAGACGAGGCAGTACTTGGCCTCGGGGCCGGAGCCGGTCTTCACGCCGATCGTGCCGCGGTAGCTGCTGAGCAGCCCGTTGGTGTTCTTCCACGGAGCCATCGTGCGGGTGCTGCCCGTCCGGGTGATGGTCTTCGCCGTGTACTTCTTCGTCTTCACGACCGTGCGGAACATGGAGCTCTTCATCGCGCTGCTCGCGATCTTCGTCAGGTCGCGCGGCGTCGAGTAGTTGTGGCCATTCCCTATGCCGTCGAACGAGTCGAAGTGGGTGTTCTTCAGGCCCAGCTTCTTGGCGGCGGTGTTCATCTTGCCGATGAAGGACTTCACCCGGGCGGACCGTGTCGAGCCCGAACCGAACTTGTCCGCGAGCGCGTAGGCGGCGTCGCAGCCGGACGGCAGCATCAGGCCGTACAGCAGCTGGCGGACGGTGACCTTGTCGCCGACGATCAGGTGGGCCTGGGAGGCGTTCCTGGAGACGACGTAGTCGCTGTACGCCTTCTGGATCGTCACCTTGGTGTTGAGGTTCAGGTGCGGCGAGGCGAGCACGACCTTCGCGGTCATGATCTTGGTCGTGGAGCCGGTGGAGCGCCTGGTGTCCGCCGCCTTGGCGTACAGCGTCCTGCCGCCCGAGTTGTTCATCACGTAGCCGCCCCTGGCCGCGATGGAGGGCGTCGAGGCCGCCTGCGCGGGCGCGGCGGCCAGGGCTCCGGTCGCGAGCACCGCTCCTGCGGTGACGCTGACCGCGGCGGCTCTGCGCAGCCGGCGGCCCTTCATGCCGATGTTGGCACTGGTCAACTGAAATACCCCGATTACGTCGAATGCCCCTGAGGTGCGGCCGAGTTGGAGGGTGAAGAAGGCCGGGCCGCACGTGTGTGACACGTAAGTAGCACAGAAGGTTGTGTCCTTGCTGGGGCGGGTCCCTCCGACGGAGGACAGTCCGCATGACGGACGGAATCCTTCATGCGTCTGTGTTGTATCTATGCTGTCCGCATGAGTACCTCGGGGACCCTCACCGCCAAGCAGCCGCCCGCCGCCGACCGCGTGTACACCCATGTCAAGCAGGGCGTCCTGGAGCGCCGCTACGAGGGCGGCACCCTGCTGACCGAGGGCGAGCTCGCCGAGGCCGTGGGGGTCTCGCGCACCCCGGTGCGCGAGGCGCTGCTGCGGCTGGAGGTGGAAGGGCTGATCAGGCTCTACCCGAAGAAGGGGGCCCTGGTCCTGCCCGTGTCCGCGCAGGAGATCGCGGACGTGGTGGAGACCCGGCTGCTGGTCGAGGAGCACGCGGCGCGCAAGGCCGTGCCCGCGCCCGCCGGGCTCGTCGAACGGCTCGAGGAACTGCTCGCGAGGCAGAAGGAGCAGGTCGCCGCCGGCGACCTCGCCGCGGCCGCCGTGACCGATCGCTGCTTCCACGCCGAGATCGTCCGCAGCGGCGGCAACGAGATCCTCTCCCGGCTCTACGACCAGCTGCGCGACCGCCAGCTGCGGATGGGCGTCGCCGTGCTGCACTCCCACCCCGACCGGGTCGCCAAGACCCTCGCCGAACACGCGGAGATCCTCGAGGCGCTGCGCTCCGGGGACATGGAGGCGGCCGTCGGCGTCGTCCACCGGCACGTCAGCTGGTTCTCGCACCTGGCGCGGGGCGAGGTCCGATGAGCTCCCCCGCCTCTTCCTCCTCCTCTCCCTCTCCCTCCCACTCTTCCTCCTCCGTAGCCCTGCCGGGTGACCCGCCGGGCGGCCGCCGCGCGACGGCGGTGTGGAGCATCGGCGTCTCCGTCTACTTCGTCGCCGTGATCTTCCGCACCTCCCTCGGCGTCGCCGGCCTCGACGCCGCCGACCGCTTCCACGTGAACGCCTCGGCGCTGTCGACCTTCTCGATCCTCCAACTGCTGGTCTACGCCGGCATGCAGATACCCGTCGGCCTGCTGGTGGACCGGCTCGGTACCAAGAGGGTGCTGACCATCGGGGTGGTGCTGTTCACGGCGGGCCAGCTCGGCTTCGCCTTCTCCCCCTCGTACGGCACGGCCCTCGCCTCCCGGGCGCTGCTCGGCTGCGGAGACGCGCTGACGTTCATCAGCGTGCTGCGGCTCGGCACCCGCTGGTTCCCGGCCCGCCGCGGACCGCTGGTCGCGCAGCTCGCGGGCCTCGCCGGCATGGCGGGCAACCTGGTCTCCACACTCGTGCTGTCCCGGCTGCTGCACGGCGTGGGATGGACGGCCGCCTTCGCGGGCAGCGCGCTCGCCGGCGTCGTCGTACTCGTCCTGCTCCTGCTCTTCCTGAAGGACCACCCGGAGGGCCACGAGCCGGAACCGCTGCCGCACCAGGGCGCCGCGTACGTGCGGCGGCAGATCGCGGCCTCGTGGCGGGAGCCGGGGACCCGGCTCGGGCTGTGGGTGCACTTCACGACGCAGTTCCCGGCGATGGTGTTCCTGCTGCTGTGGGGCATGCCGTTCCTGGTCCAGGCGGAGAGGCTGTCCCGCGCCACGGCCGGCGAGCTGCTGACGCTGGTGGTCCTGTCGAACATGGCCGTCGGGCTGGTCTACGGCCAGATCATCGCCCGGCACCACGCGGCGCGGCTGCCGCTGGCGCTCGGGACCGTCGCGGCGACGGCGTCGGTGTGGGCGGCGACGATCGCCTACCCGGCCGAGACCGCGCCGATGTGGCTGCTGATCGTGCTGTGCGCGGTGCTCGGCGCCTGCGGCCCGGCGTCGATGATCGGCTTCGACTTCGCGCGGCCCGCCAACCCGGCCGAGCGTCAGGGGACGGCCTCCGGGATCACCAACATGGGTGGTTTCGTCGCGTCGATGACCACCCTGTTCGCGATCGGGGTGCTGCTCGACGCCACCGGTGACAACTACTCCGTCGCCTTCTCCGCGGTGTTCGTGCTGCAGGCGCTCGGGATCAGCCAGATCCTGCGGCTGCGCGGGCGGGTCGCCCGGCGCGAGCGGGAACGGCTGGTGGCGAGCCGGGTGGAGACGGTGCACGTGCCCGCGTGAGGCGGGACCGCACACGGCCGGCCGGTCCTTCGTAGCGCGGCTCCCGCTCCCTTCCCGGGCGGGTGACGGCGCTGCCGTGGAGCGAGGACCCGCGCGGCCCCATGGGCCCGCGGCCCGAGAGGCCCGGCCCCTCGCGGCCGGCGAACGCGGTCCTCGCCTCCGCGAAGGCAACCCGCCGATGCACCGCCCCGCCCGAGGGGCCCGCCGGCCTCGGGCGGTGTCGCCACGACGGTGACCGAGGCCGCCGGGCCGGAGGGGGCCCTACGACGTCACCGTGAAGTTCTGCAGTATCGCCGACGTCAGCTCCGGGTCGCCCTCGGCCTTCACCCGGTCCGCCACGGCCTCCGGCGTCACCCGGCCGCAGGCCAGGCGGACGAAGGTCTCCCAGTCGAGGGTGAGGGTGGCGGCGGGGCCGAGCGCGGGGGCGGTCTCGAGGGTGCCGCGGCCCTGGATGTCGACGCGGATGGTGCGCAGGAACTCGATCGGGCCGTGCACGTCGAAGACGATCGCCGAACTGCGCGGCGCGGACGCCATGTCGGCGACGACCGCGGGCAGCTGGGCCAGGAGCACGTCACGCGCGATGTGCGCGCCGGGGGAGTCGAGGTTCCCGGGGCGACCGAGAGCGGCCCGCAGATCCTGCTCGTGCACCCACACGTCGAAGGCGTGCTTGCGCATGGCCTCCTCGAGGGTGGTCTCGGCACCCAGCGGGCCGCGCACCTTGGTGCCCGGGTCGCGCGTCTCGTTGCGCAGCTGGCGGTTGCGGCGGATGATCACGTACTCCAGCTCGGAGGTCATCTCCGGCGCCGTGTGGTGGCGGCGGACGTCGACCTGGATCTCCATGTAGCGCTGGAGGTCGTTGGTGACGTGGAACAGGTCGCGCGGCAGCGTGTGGATGGGGCGCGGGTCGCCCAGCATCTCGCAGTCGAGGCCGATGACGTGGGAGACCACGTCCCGGACCGACCAGCCCGGGCACGGCGTCCGCCGGTTCCACTCTCCCTCCACAAGGGGGCCCACCAGTTCGGATATCGCTTCGATCGAGTGGGTCCAGGCGTCGGCGTAGGGCTGGAGGGTGGGATGCAGACTCACGGAACGGGACCCCTCGGCGGTCGGTACACGGGCGGTTGGTGGCAGCGTTGCCAGCGGGAGGTGGCTGCACTCGGCGGGTGTCTTAAAGCGCTAAGTTACGCTGCTGTGAGGCACCCCGGCAGTGCTTTCGTGTGACGATCGTAGGCCCGTGTGGACGGCTCGAATGCCAGGACGGTGGTAGTGTGCGCGCCTCTCTGCTCCAGATCGACGTGAACGAGGGCGAATCGGTCCAATCGCGTCGGCACCGGGTGGCCGGCCTGGTGAGGGAGCAGGCCGGAGCCGATCTGGTCGTGCTGCCGGAGCTGTGGACCACGGGCGCCTTCGCCTACGAGGCGTTCGCCGACGAGGCCGAACCGCTGCGGGGGCCGACCCTCGAAGCGATGGCGAAGGCCGCGAGCGACGCGGGCGTCTGGCTGCACGCGGGCTCGATCCCCGAACGGGACCCCGACGGCACCCTCTACAACACCTCCCTCGTCCTCTCCCCCTCCGGCGACCTGGCCGCCGCCTACCGCAAGATCCACCGGTTCGGCTTCGACAAGGGCGAGGCCGTGCTGATGGGCGCGGGCCGCGACCTGGTGACGGTCCGCCTGCCCGAGACCACCCTCGGCGTGGCGACCTGCTACGACCTCCGTTTCCCCGAGCTCTTCCGCGGTCTCGCCGCCGGCGGCGCCGAGACCCTCGTCGTCCCGGCGGGCTGGCCGGAGCGCCGCCGGTCGCACTGGACGCTGCTGGCCCAGGCGCGGGCGGTCGAGAACCAGGCGTTCGTGCTCGCCTGTGGAACGGCCGGGACACACGCCGGAGTTCCGCAGGCGGGTCACTCGATCGTGGTGGATCCGTGGGGGGAGGTGCTCGCGGCGGCGGGCGCCGGTGAGGAGGTCCTCAGGGCGGAGTTCGACCCCGGGAAGGTCGCCGTGACCCGGGAGCAGTTCCCCGCCCTCAAGGACCGCGTGCTGGGCCTGGAGCCGCCGCACCGCCCGTAGCGGCCGTCCAGCCGGCGGTCCAGGCCGTCCTCAGTCGCCCTCCCGCTCCTTCTCCGCCAGGTGGATCACGCACACCGCCACCGCGATCAGCAGCGCCGGGTCCGCGTCGTCGCGCACCACGTCGACGCCGTACGTCTCCCGCACGTGCAGCCAGCGCCGGGAGATCACGGCCAGCAGCTCGCCGTCGTACTCCACGGCGAACTCCCGGTCGAGGATCTTGCCGCTGACGTCGAGCTCGGTGCCGTCGGTCAGGGAGACCCGGTAGTGGTTGCGCAGCAGGGAAAGGCGCTTGCGCCTGATGGTGGCCAGGGTGTCGCCGTCCCGCTCGATCACCATGGTGTCGCGCAGGGAGAACATCTTCTGGTGGATGTCGATCAGGACGCGCCCGCGCGTGTCCTTGATCTCGAAGGTGTCCCTCAGGCGCATGGCCTTGCCGTCGACGAGGAACACCTTGCTGCCGTGCTCGTCCTCGATCCAGTAGTCGTCACCGAAGCCGAGGAGCCGGTCGCGTACGAGGAATCTCATACCGTCACCGCTTCCCCGGCGGCCGGTCCGAAACGCCGCCGATAGGCCGACGGGCTGAGCCCGGTGCCGGCCCGCACGCGCGCGGAGGCTGCCGCCGGTGCCCGCCGGCGTGGGTGCTCAGATGCCGTAGCCGTCGCTGTAGCCGTCCCGGTGGTGGTGGTGCTCCTCCTCCACGACCGGCGTCGTGGGTGGGACCATCACCCGCCGGCGGCGCGCGATGCTGCTGTAGGTGGCTACGCCGATCAGCCCGACGATCATGAGGATGATGCCGACCAGATCGAGGTTGACCCCCTTCATGTGCCAGTCGGTCGCGAAGGTGAGAATTGCTCCCGCGGCGATGAGAACGATGCATCCGCCGAGGCCCATGAGTGTCGCCTCCCTGTCCGGTCCGGCTGCTTCCGGACTCCCGGTCAACTCCGTGTACCCGGAGGCATGCCGCTCATGCGGACCCGGCCGCTCCCGCCGCACGAGGCGGTCTTCGCAGGCCCAAGTCCCCCCGCGGGACCGCTGATCGCCCAGCGGTGAGCGCGCGTCCGCGCGGGGGGACCCGGCCGGAAGCCGTCCCTGGGGCCCGGCCGGACGTAACCCTGCGAGACCGGGCCGGACGTCAACTCCGTGAGACCGGCGCGACGTCAATCCCGGGAGACCGGGCCGGACGTCAACCCCGGGAGACCGGGCCGGACATCATCCCTGCAGGAAAGCCACCAGCGCGTTCGCCAGCAGATGCGGGTCGTCGGCCCCGCACAGTTCGCGGGCGCTGTGCATCGACAGGATCGCCACTCCGATGTCCACGGTCCTGATGCCGTGGCGGGCCGCGGTGATCGGGCCGATCGTCGTGCCGCACGGCATGGAGTTGTTGGAGACGAAGGACTGGAAGGGGACGTCCGCCCGCTCGCAGGCGGCGGCGAAGACCGCGCGGCCCGAACCGTCCGTGGCGTACCGGTTGTTGACGTTGACCTTGAGGATCGGGCCGCCGTTGACCCGCGGGTGGTGCGTCGGGTCGTGCCGCTCCGCGTAGTTGGGGTGGACCGCGTGACCGGTGTCCGACGACAGGCAGACCGTGCCGGCGAAGGCTCTCGCCCGGTCCTCGAAGGTCCCCCCGCGCGCGAACACCGAACGCTCCAGCACACCACCGAGCAGCGGCCCGTCCGCGCCGGTGTCCGACTGCGAGCCGTTCTCCTCGTGGTCGAAGGCGGCGAGCACGGGAATGTACGGCAGATCGCGCCCGGCGACCGCCGCCAGCGCGGCCACGCCCGCGTGGACCGACAGCAGGTTGTCCATGCGCGGCCCCGCGACCAGCTCCTGGTCCCGGCCCAGGTAGGACGGCGGCTCCACGGAGTGCGTCATCAGGTCCCAGCCGGTGACCTGGCCCGCGCCGAGCCCGAACTCCTCCTCCAGGAAGGCGATCAGATCGCCCTCGCGCACGTCGTCGCCCAGTCCCCAGACCGGCAGCACGTGGCGCTGCTTGTCGAGCTTGAGTCCCTCCGCCGACACCGAGCGGTCCAGGTGGATGGCGAGCTGCGGGACCCGCATCAGCGGCCGGTCGACGTTGACCAGACGCGTCGAGCCGTCCCGCAGGGTGAGCCGGCCCGCGAGACCCAGGTCGCGGTCGAGCCAGGAGTTCAGCAGCGGTCCGCCGTAGATCTCCACCGCCACCTGGCGCCAGCCGTGCGCCCCGGTGTCCGGCTGCGGCTTGACCCGCAGGTTCGGGGAGTCGGTGTGCGCGCCGACGATACGGAACGGCGTGTGGGGCGCCGCGCTCTCGGGGACGTACCAGGCCACGATCGCGCCGCCGCGCAGCATGTACCGGCCGCCGCTGCCCGCGGCGGAGACGGCCGACGTGTCCGCGTCCCAGGCGTCCGTCTCCGCGACCTGCCGGAACCCGGCCTTCTCCAGCCGCTCGGCGGCACTCGCCACCGCGTGGTAGGGCGACGGGCTCGCCGCGAGGAAGGACATCAGGTCGTCGGTGTGGCCGCGGTCGAAGCGGGGGGGTTCGCTCATGGGGTTCACCTTAACGACGTACGAGGGCCCACTCCTCTTACGGGGAGCGGGCCCTCGTGAGGGCGATGTGGAATTCTGGCTACCCAGGACCCGGGCTGCCGGAACCCGGGCGGAAGGGCTAGAACGCGGCCTCGTCCAGCTCCATCAGGTCCAGGTCGACGCCCTCGGCGAGCTTGCGCGCACCGGTGACGCCGGGCAGCACGGTGGCCGCGAAGAACTTCGCCGCCGCGATCTTGCCCTGGTAGAACGCCTTGTCCTTGCCGGCGGCCGTCGGGAGCTTCTCGGCGGCGATCGCGGCACCCTTCAGCAGCAGGTAGCCGACGACCACGTCACCGGAGGCCATGAGCAGGCGGGTGGTGTTCAGGCCCACCTTGTAGATGTTCTTGACGTCCTGCTCGGTGGCCGCGAGGTCGGTCAGCATCAGGCCGACGATGGCCTCCAGCTCGACGGCGGCCTTCGCCAGGTGCTCACGGGCGCCCGCCAGTTCCTCGCCGCCCTCACCGAGCGCCAGGAACTTCTTGATGTCCTCGGCGAGCGAGTTCAGCGCGGCGCCCTGGTTGCGGACGATCTTCCGGAAGAAGAAGTCCTGGCCCTGGATCGCGGTGGTGCCCTCGTAGAGGGTGTCGATCTTGGCGTCCCGGATGTACTGCTCGATCGGGTACTCCTGCAGGAAGCCGGAGCCGCCGAAGGTCTGCAGCGACTGGGCGAGCTGCTCGTAGCCCTTCTCGGAGCCGTAGCCCTTCACGATCGGCAGCAGCAGGTCGTTGAGCGCGTGCTCGGCCTTGGCGTCCTCGCCGCCGGCCTCCTTGACCTGGATCGCGTCCTGGATCGAGGCGGTGTACATCACCAGCGCGCGCATGCCCTCCGCGTACGCCTTCTGCGTCATCAGCGAGCGGCGTACGTCGGGGTGGTGGGTGATGGTGACCTTCGGCGCGGTCTTGTCCATGAAGTTCGCCAGGTCCGGACCCTGGACGCGCTCCTTGGCGTACTCCAGCGCGTTCAGGTAGCCGGTCGACAGCGTGGAGATCGCCTTCGTGCCGACCATCATGCGGGCGAACTCGATGATGCGGAACATCTGGCGGATGCCGTCGTGCTTGTCGCCGATCAGCCAGCCCTTGGCGGGGTGCCGGTCGCCGAAGGTCATCTCGCAGGTGTTGGAGGCCTTCAGGCCCATCTTGTGCTCGACGTTCGTCGCGTACACGCCGTTGCGCTCGCCCAGCTCGCCGGTCTCGAAGTCGAAGAGGTACTTCGGGACGAGGAAGAGGGACAGGCCCTTGGTGCCGGGTCCCGCGCCCTCGGGGCGGGCGAGGACGTAGTGGAGGATGTTCTCCTCCATGTCGTGCTCACCGGAGGTGATGAAGCGCTTGACGCCCTCTATGTGCCAGGAGCCGTCCTCCTGCTGGATCGCCCTGGTGCGGCCGGCGCCGACGTCGGAGCCCGCGTCGGGCTCGGTCAGCACCATGGTGGAGCCCCAGGTCTTCTCCACGGCGAGCTTGGCTATGTGCTTCTGGACCTCGTTGCCCTCGTCGAAGAGGATGCCGGCGAAGGCCGGGCCGGAGGCGTACATCCACACGGCCGGGTTGGAGCCCAGCAGCAGCTCCGCGTACGCCCAGATCAGCGAGCGCGGGGCGGTGGTGCCGCCGATCTCCTCGGGCAGGCCCAGGCGCCAGTACTCGGAGTCCATGAAGGCCCGGTAGCTCTTCTTGAACGTCTCCGGGACGGGGGCGGTGTTCGTCTCCGGGTCGAAGACCGGCGGGTTGCGGTCGGCGTCCGCGAAGGACTCGGCCAGCTCGTTCTCCGCGAGACGGGTCAGCTCCTCCAGGATGCTCTTCGCGGTCTCGGCGTCCGTCTCGGCGAACGGTCCGGCGCCGTACACCTTGTCCCGTCCGAGGACTTCGAACAGGTTGAACTCGATGTCGCGGAGATTCGACTTGTAGTGCCCCATGGCGACGGCTCCGTTGAGAGTTATCGGCGAGGCACTGGTTGTGGACCCTCGCGCTGCTTCTAGTTCACGTACCAACAAGTAGCTACGATGATGCTACCCGTCGGTAATAAGAAGCAACCCCGAATGGGTCATCTGTGACTCAGTACTCTTGCGCTCATGTACGGCTATGACCAGAACGTGGGTGCGGGTGCTCAGCAGCAGTACGCCCAGCCGCCGCCGGGCCCGGGCGGTTACGGGCAGCAGTCACCGCTGTATCCCGAGCCGTCCCCGCCGTCGCTCGCCGACGCGGTGCGGGCCTTCACCACCGGCCAGCTCTCCGCGGAGGACTTCCAGCAGGTCTTCGCCACGTCGAAGGTCTACTGCCCGCGCGGTGACAACCCCGGCTTCCTCGCCCTGCACAACACCCAGCAGCCGGTGATCCCGATGTTCACCTCGCTCAAGGAACTGCGCCGGTACGCCGGCAAGGAGTCCAAGTACTTCGTGATCACCGGGGCCGAGGTCATCGACCTGCTGCCCACCGGCTACGGCTTCGTCCTCGACATGGAGGGCGAGCACCGGATGGTGTTCGACGCGAAGGCCGTGGAGCAGATGGTCGAGTTCGCGATGCGCAGGATGTACGGCTGACATCTGCCGAGCGCGAGCCCGGAGGGAATGCCCTCCGGGCTCGCTCTGTTGTGGGTGGCAGAAAGTTCAATGCTCAACTAAACTGGCCGCACACAAGGAGGTACCGACATGCCTGCAGTGACCGTCGAGAACCCGCTGACACTGCCGCGCGTGACCGCGTCGGCCGATGCCGTGGCCCGTCCCGTGCTCGCCGTCACGACCGCGCCGAGCGGCTTCGAGGGCGAGGGTTTCCCGGTGCGCCGGGCCTTCGCCGGGATCAACTACAAGTACCTCGACCCGTTCATCATGATGGATCAGATGGGCGAGGTGGAGTACCAGCCAGGGGAGCCGAAAGGGACCCCGTGGCATCCCCACCGCGGCTTCGAGACCGTCACGTACATCATCGACGGGATCTTCGACCACCAGGACTCCAACGGTGGCGGCGGCACCATCACCAACGGGGACACCCAGTGGATGACGGCGGGCTCGGGCCTCCTGCACATCGAGGCGCCGCCGGAGGCGCTGGTCATGTCCGGCGGGCTCTTCCACGGCCTGCAGCTGTGGGTGAACCTCCCGGCCAAGGACAAGATGATGCCCCCGCGTTACCAGGACATCCGCGGCGGCAGCGTCCAGCTGCTGTCCACCCCGGACGGCGGTGCGCTCCTGCGGGTGATCGCCGGTGAGCTGGACGGACACCAGGGTCCCGGCATCACGCACACCCCTATCACGATGATCCACGCGACGCTCGCGCCGGGCGCCGAGGTCACCCTGCCGTGGCGTGAGGACTTCAACGGCCTCGCCTACGTCCTGGCCGGCCGGGGGGCGGTCGGCAGCGAGCGCCGCCCGGTCCGGACGGGGCAGACGGCGGTCTTCGGTGACGGCGGTTCCCTGACCGTCCGCGCGGACGAGAAGCAGGACTCCCACACGCCGGACCTGGAGGTCGTGCTGCTGGGCGGGCAGCCGATCCGTGAGCCCATGGCCCACTACGGCCCGTTCGTCATGAACACCCGCGAGGAGCTCCAGCAGGCCTTCGAGGACTTCCAGAAGGGCCGCCTGGGGACGATCCCCGCGGTGCACGGGATGTCGGAGGGCGGCCTGTAGGAAGGCGCCTGTAGGAAGGCGCCTGTGGGGAGGCCCGGCCCCGCGGGGCCGGGCCTCCGGGACGTTCAGGGACCGGACGGGCGCTGAGCCGGCCCGGTCCCTGCGGCCGAACCGTCGGGCTCGTAGAGCTCGAACCAGATGCTCTTGCCCTCGCCCTGGGGGTCCACGCCCCAGGTGTCGGCGAGGAGTTCCATGAGGACCAGGCCGCGGCCGGAGGAGGCCAGTTCGCCCGGACGGCGCTTGTGCGGGAGGGCGTCGCTGGTGTCGGTGACCTGGACGCGCATCCGGCGGCTGCCGGGCTCGCCGCGCACCTCGGCCAGCAGCAGGGCGTCGGCGTCCGTGTGGACCAGGACGTTGGTGAGCATCTCGGAGACCAGCAGCACGGCGGAGTCGACCTGGTCGGGTGAGGGCCAGTCGTGCAGCAGCTCGCGCAGCTGCTGCCGGGCGACCGCCACCCGCTCCGGTTCGGCCTGCGCGACGGACAGCATGGTGCGGCGCACCGGCGGCGGCACGAACAGGGTCTCGCCGGAGCCCTCCCCCGGCCGGTGCAGCAGCAGTACGGCTATGTCGTCCTCGCGCCGGTCGGCGAGCGGGCCGGTGGTGTGGTGCGAGGACGGCCCGTGCACGCCCTGCACCAGGGCGTCGGCCAGTTCCTCCAGATCGCCCTTGTGCTCCTCGAGGATCGTGCGCAGCCGCTGCCAGCCGCTCTCCAGGTCGTGCCCGCCGGTCTCGATCAGACCGTCGGTGCAGATCAGCATGGTCTCGCCGGGTTCCAGGGTGATCCGGGTGGTCGGGTAGTCGGCGTCCGGGTCGATGCCGAGCGGCAGACCGCCCGCCGTCGGCCGGGCCAGCACCGTGCCGTCGGTCATCCGGATCACCGGGTCGGGATGCCCGGCGCGGGCGATGTGGAGGGTGCCGGTCGCCGGGTCGGCCTCCACGTACAGGCAGGTGGCGAAGCGCTGGTCCGTGAGCGCGTCGTCCGCGGCGACGCCGTGGGCGGTGACGCCGTCCGTCATGCCGTGCAGGAAGCGGGAGGCGCGGGAGAGCACCGCGTCGGGGCGGTGGCCCTCGGAGGCGTACGCCCGCAGGGCGATCCGCAGCTGGCCCATCAGGCCGGCCGCGCGGACGTCGTGGCCCTGCACGTCGCCGATGACCAGGGCGATGCGTCCTCCGCCGGAGGGGGGACCCCCGGGCAGCGGGATCATGTCGTACCAGTCGCCGCCGACCTGCAGGCCGCCGCCGGTGGGCACGTAGCGGGCCGCGACGCTCATGCCCGGTATCTGCGGGCCGAGGGTCGGCAGCATCGAGCGCTGCAGCCCGTCGGTCAGGGCCCGCTCGGACTCGGCGGTGCCGGCCCGGGACAGCGCCTGGGCGAGCATGCGGGCCACCGTCGTCAGCACGGACCGCTCGTCGGGGTTGAAGGTGACGGGGTAGGCGAAGGCCGCCATCCAGGCGCCCATCGTGCGCCCGGCCACCGTCAGCGGCAGGAACGCCCAGGAGTGGCGGCCGAAGGTCGAGGCGAGGGGCCAGGCGGCCGGGTAGCGGGCCTTGTACTGGTCGGGGGTGGAGATGTAGACGGCGCGGCCGGTGCGTACCACCTCGGCGGCCGGGTAGTCCGTGTCCAGGGACATGTGCGAGAAAGGACTGTCGTCGCCGGGCTGGTGCCCGTGGTGGCCGATGATCGTCAGCCGGTCGCCCTCGACGCCGAAGACCGCGAGTCCGTCCGGCGTGAACCCCGGCATCGACAGGCCCGCCGCGACCCGCAGCACCTCCGCCGTCGACCGCGCCTCGGCCAGCGCACGGCCCGCGTCCAGCAGGAAGGCCTCCCGGGAGCGCCGCCAGTCGCCGGTGACGGCGCTGCGCCCGGCCGGCGTGCCCGGCGCCGGCTCGGTGACCTCCTGGAGGGTGCCGGTCAGCCGGAAGGCGCGCCGTACGGGGTCGAACGACGGCTTGGAGCGGGAGCGGACGACGCGGATCACCCGGCCGTGCTCGTCCATGACCCGGATCCGCACCTCGGCCAGCGTGCCCTCGGCGACGGCGAGCCCGACCACCGCCGTGATCTCGTTCCAGTCGACCGGATGGAGCCGGGCCCTGGCCTGGGCCTCCGTGAGAGTGGTGCCTTCGGCGGGCAGCCCGAGCAGCCGGGCGGCCTCGGCATCGACCGTGACCTTCTCCGTGGCGGTGTCCCAGTGCCACAGGCCGGTCGCGAGGGCGGCGAGAACCTCCCCCACGGCGGGCAGAGGCTCGCCAGTGCGCATTGCCCTACTTTATGGAGTGGGGATCCGGAAGTGCCACCGATCGCCGCTCCTCGATGGTGGGGAGCCCCTCTCGGGGTGCCCGGTACGCTGGGGGTGTTTCACGTGAAACGTGCCCCCGATCCGCGAAGACTGGATGAACGACGATGCATCGGTACAGGTCCCACACCTGCGGCCAGCTCCGCTCCTCTGACGTCGGCACCGACGTCCGGCTGAGTGGCTGGCTGCACAATCGGCGCGACCTGGGCGGCATCCTCTTCATCGATCTGCGCGACCACTACGGCATCACCCAGCTCGTCGCCCGCCCCGGCACCGCCGCCTACGAGGCCCTCGACAAGCTGACCAAGGAGTCCACGGTCCGCGTCGACGGCAAGGTCGTCTCCCGGGGCGCCGAGAACGTCAACCCCGACCTGCCGACCGGTGAGGTCGAGGTCGAGGTGGGCGAGGTGGAGCTGCTCGGCGCCGCCGCCCCGCTCCCCTTCACGATCAACGCCGAGGACGGGGTCAACGAGGAGCGGCGCCTGGAGTACCGCTTCCTGGACCTGCGCCGGGAGCGGATGCACCGCAACATCATGCTGCGTACGTCGGTCATCTCGGCGATCCGCCACAAGATGACCGCGCTGGGCTTCAACGAGATGGCGACGCCGATCCTGTCCGCCACCTCCCCCGAGGGCGCCCGCGACTTCGTCGTGCCCTCCCGCCTGAACCCCGGCAAGTTCTACGCCCTCCCGCAGGCACCGCAGCAGTTCAAGCAGCTGCTGATGATCTCCGGCTTCGACCGCTACTTCCAGATCGCGCCCTGCTTCCGGGACGAGGACGCGCGCGCGGACCGGTCGCCGGGCGAGTTCTACCAGCTCGACATCGAGATGAGCTTCGTCGAGCAGGAGGACGTCTTCCAGCCGGTCGAGAAGCTGATGACCGAGCTGTTCGAGGAGTTCGGCAACGGCCGTCACGTCACCTCCCCCTTCCCGCGGATCCCGTTCCGCGAGGCGATGCTCAAGTACGGCTCCGACAAGCCGGACCTGCGGGCCCAGCTGGAGCTCGTCGACATCACGGACGTCTTCGAGGGCTCGGAGTTCAAGGCGTTCGCCGGCAAGCACGTGCGCGCGCTGCCCGTCCCGGCGGTCCAGGACCAGCCGCGCAGGTTCTTCGACCAGCTGGGTGACTTCGCCGTCTCCCAGGGCGCCAAGGGCCTGGCCTGGGTGCGGGTCGCCGAGGACGGCTCGCTGAGCGGCCCGATCGCCAAGTTCCTCACCGAGGAGAACGTCGCCGAGCTGACCAAGCGGCTCCAGCTCGCCGCGGGGCACGCCGTGTTCTTCGGCGCGGGCGAGTTCGACGAGGTCTCGAAGATCATGGGCGCGGTGCGGGTCGAGGCCGCCAAGCGCGCCGGGCAGTTCGAGGACGGCGTCTTCCGCTTCTGCTGGATCGTCGACTTCCCGATGTACGAGAAGGACGAGGACACCGGCGCGATCGACTTCTCGCACAACCCCTTCTCGATGCCGCAGGGTGGTCTGGAGGCCCTGGAGACCCAGGACCCGCTGGACATCCTCGGCTGGCAGTACGACATCGTCTGCAACGGCGTGGAGCTGTCCTCCGGCGCGATCCGGAACCACGAGCCGGAGATCATGCTGAAGGCCTTCGAGATCGCGGGCTACGAGCGCGAGACGGTCGAGGAGAAGTTCGCGGGCATGCTGCGCGCCTTCCGCTTCGGCGCCCCGCCGCACGGCGGCATCGCGCCCGGTGTCGACCGCATCGTGATGCTGCTGGCCGACGAGCCGAACATCCGCGAGACCATCGCCTTCCCGCTCAACGGCAACGCCCAGGACCTGATGATGGGCGCGCCGACGGAGCTGGAGGAGGCGCGGCTGAAGGAGCTGCACCTGTCGGTGCGCAAGCCGCAGCCGAAGTAGGCCGAGCGCTCACGAGGGCCCGGGACCGGTGTCGGTCCCGGGCCCTTTCGGTTTCGGTGCCAGGGCGCTTCGTGGCCCGGGGGCGGAGCCGCTCTGTACCGCCGCCGTGCCTAGGTGTCGTACGTCCCGTCCCACGGCTCGCCGAAGCCGAGGTGGTCCGGGTACAGCTCGGCCCACGGCTCGCCGTCGTCCTCGCCGGTCAGCAGGCCGAACAGGACGCCGTCCACGGTGACCTGGAAGGGGCGGACGGCGATGTCCGTGTACGAGCGGCGCGGGAGGCTGCGCAGCAGCTTGGCCAGGTGGACCCGGGCGCGGGCGAGGACGGAGTCGTCCCCGTCCGGGTTGCGTTGCTGCTCGGCCCAGGTGCCGGCGCACCAGATCTCGGAGTCGCGGTAGTGGCCCTCGGCGTCGAAGAGATGGAGCACGGTGTAGAGGCGTTTGTGCTCTTCCCAGCCGTCGTCGGGGCGGAACCCTTCGGGGAACGCATAGGTGACCGACGCCAGGAACTGACCGTCTGCGTACCGTCCGATGCTCTCGGTACGGTGCCTCGGCTCGTAGGCGATCGGAATGACCTCTGGGACTGCCATGGCGCAAACCATAAGGGTGAGCTGCAACACTCGGGAACCGGGGGGCCGTTGGTCACGGCAACGAGTTACTCCGGTTCGCTGCCGAAGCGGCGGGGCGGGCCAGGTACGCATCCAGTCCGTGGCGAGCAGCCGGGCGAGGCGGGCGCCGCGGGGTGTGGGGGGCGGGAGCACGCTGAAGTGGTCGGTGGGCGAGAGAAGGCGGGTGGACTTTTCGCTGTTCACGTGACCGAGCGTGGCCGTGCGTGCTTACCGTGAACAGTGACAGCACTGATACGCAGGGTGACTGTCCGGAGTTTGTCGGCTGTTGTCCGGAGCTGTCTGAACTGGGGTTACGGGCATCGGCGTTGCGGCACGACGGTGCGACGGTACGACGGAGGGTGCGGGATGTCGGTCGACGGAGAGGTGCGGCGGCTCGGGAGTGGGGCGGACGAGCCGGGGTGGGAGGTGGATCCGGACGACGAGTGGGGAGTGGCCGTCATCACCACGGTGGGGCGGCAGTTGAGGCTGCGGCGGGAGGCGGTGGGGATGCGGGCCGCCGACTTCGCCGTGGCGGTCGGGTACGGGGAGGACCTGGTCTACAAGGTGGAGGGTGGGAAGAGGATTCCCCGTCAGGAGTACCTGGACAAGGCCGACGAGGTGTTGGGTGCGGGCGGGCTCATCTCGGCGGCCTGGGAGGACGTGAAGAAGGTCCGGTATCCGAAGAAGGTTCGGGACATGGCCCGTGTAGAGGCACAGGCCGTCGAACTGACCGCGTACGGCACCCACAACCTTCACGGCCTGTTGCAGACAGAGGACTACATGCGTGCACTGTTCGAGATGCGGCGGCCGGCGCATTCGCAGGACCAGGTGGAGCGACTGGTCGGTGCGCGTATGGCCCGCAAGGCGATCTTTGCGCGAGACCCCTCTCCAGAGCTGTGCTTCGTCCAAGAAGAGGCGACGCTCAGGCGGCCGCTTGGGGGCAAAATGGTGCTGCGCCGCCAGTTGGAGCATCTCCTGGAGCTCGGTCAGATGCGGAATGTCGAGATCCAGGTGATGCCGATCGACCGTGCGGTCCATGCCGGTATGGGAGGTGAGATCCAAGTGCTCAAGTTCGTCGACGGTACGGCAGTAGGCCGAGCCGAAGGAGACTTCGGCAGCCGTCCCGTCTCGGAGTTGAAGCATCTGCGGATCATGGAACTGCGGTGTGGCATCATCCGAGCTCAGGCTCTCTCACCAGGGGAGTCGCTGGCCTTCATCGAGCAAGTGCTGGGGGAGACATGATCCGCAAGGCCTCTGCTGAGGACGGTTCGGAGCTGCGGTGGGTCAAGAGCAGCTACAGCGACAGCAGCAACAGCAACGAGTGCGTTGAGGTCGTGGCCGAGCTTGGCGCGGTGCACGTCCGTGACTCCAAGTACACGGGAGGCCCCCAGTTCGCGGTCACGCCCGGCGCATGGGCGGACTTCGTGGCTTACACCTCGGAAGGCTCGAGGATCTGCACCGGCCGCTCGGGGTCATGAAGAAGAGGCCCGGGATGGGTGTTCCCGGGCCTCTGTGGCCCTTGCCGACCGGTGCGGGTTACTGGTCCTCGCCGCCGAAGCGCTCCTTGTACGCCGCGAGGTCCTCTTCCGTCAGCTTCGCGAACAGCACCGGCGGGACGGTGAACGGGGTGCCGGCGGGCACCGCGGTGAGGGCCTTCGCCTCCTCCGGGGTCACCCAGGTCGCCGTGTCGTCCGCGAGGGTGAAGGACTGGCGCATGGCGGCCGAGGTGGCCGGGATGAAGGGTTCCGAGACCACCGCGTAGAGGTGGATCAGGTTCATCGCCGTGCGCAGGGTGAGGGCCGCGCCGTCCTTGTCCGTCTTGATCTCCAGCCAGGGGGCCTTCTCCTCCAGATAGGAGTTGCCCGCCGACCACAGGGCGCGCAGCGCGGCCGCCGCCTTGCGGAACTGGAGGGATTCCATCTGGGCCTCGTACTCGGCGAGGAGGCCGGCGATCTGGCCGCCCAGTTTCGCCTCCGCCTCCCCGGGTTCGCCGCCCGCCGGGACCTCCTCGCCGAAGCGCTTCTTCGAGAAGGACAGGACGCGGTTGACGAAGTTGCCGAGGGTGTCGGCCAGGTCCTTGTTCACCGTCGCCGTGAAGTGCTCCCAGGTGAAGGACGCGTCGTCCGACTCGGGGGCGTTGGCGATCAGGAAGTAGCGCCAGTAGTCGGCGGGCAGGATCTGCAGGGCCTGGTCGGTGAAGACGCCCCGCTTCTGGGAGGTGGAGAACTTGCCGCCGTAGTACGTCAGCCAGTTGAAGGCCTTGACGAAGTCGACCTTCTTCCACGGCTCGCGCACGCCGAGCTCGGTGGCGGGGAACATCACCGTGTGGAACGGGACGTTGTCCTTCGCCATGAACTCCGTGTAGCGGACGTCGCTGTCGACGTCGTACCACCACGACTTCCAGTCGCGGTTCTCCGGGTCCTCGTCGGACCACTCCTTCGTCGCGCCGATGTACTCGATCGGGGCGTCGAACCAGACGTAGAAGACCTTGCCCTCCGCCGCCAGCTCCGGCCAGGTGTCGGCCGGCACCGGGACGCCCCAGTCCAGGTCGCGGGTGATCGCGCGGTCGTGCAGGCCCTCGGTCAGCCACTTGTGGGCGATGGAGGAGGCCAGCTGCGGCCAGTCCTTGTCGTGCCGGGCGACCCACTCGCGGACCTCGTTCTCCAGCTTCGACTGGAGGAGGAAGAGGTGCTTGGTCTCGCGGACCTCCAGGTCGGTGGAGCCGGAGATCGCGGAGCGGGGGTTGATCAGGTCGGTCGGGTCCAGGACGCGGGTGCAGTTCTCGCACTGGTCGCCGCGGGCCTTGTCGTAACCGCAGTGGGGGCAGGTGCCCTCGACGTAGCGGTCCGGCAGGAAGCGGCCGTCGGTGGGGCTGTAGACCTGGCGGATCGCCCGTTCCTCGATGAAGCCGTTGTCGTTGAGGCGGCGGGCGAAGTGCTGGGTGATCTCGACGTTCTGCGGGCTCGAGCTGCGGCCGAAGTAGTCGAAGGCGAGCGCGAAGCCGTCGTAGACCGCCCTCTGGGCGTCGTGGGCCTGGGCGCAGAACGCGTCGACCGGCAGGCCCTGCTCCTTCGCGGCCAGCTCGGCCGGGGTGCCGTGCTCGTCGGTGGCGCAGATGTACAGCACGTCGTGGCCGCGCTGGCGCAGGTAGCGGGCGTACACGTCCGCCGGGAGCATGGACCCCACCATGTTGCCCAGGTGCTTGATTCCGTTGATGTACGGAAGGGCGCTGGTGATGAGGTGTCGAGCCATCGGGGGCTGCTCCCAGGTCGGATGTGCTGCTGCGTTTGCGAACCTTGAAATCGTAGCCGACATGGGTGGGCCGCCCGCTTCCCGTTTTGCTGGGCGGGAAGGGGCGGCCGACGGGTGGGGACGGTGACCGGGTGGCTACGGGCGCCAGTCGATCAGTACGCCGTCGTAGAGCTCGGCGTCCGTGAGCTCCTTGGGGGTCGGGCCCGCGTGGAAGAAGGCCGTGTTGCCGGTCTTCAGCTTGCGCAGGTAGTCGAAGGCCTTGTTGTCGTGGTCGCCGAACGCGACGAAGGAGAAGAACACCGAGGGGTGGGTCTTCGCGGCGTCGGTGAGGGACTTCGTGGCCGGGGTCTTGGCGTCCGGGGCGCCGTCGGTCTGGAAGACGACGAGCGCGGGGGTGCCGGGGGTGGCGTGCTGGTCGTAGTGGGCGAGGACGGCCTCCACGGCGGCGTGGTAGCTGGTGCGGCCCATGCGGCCGAGGCCGGCGTGCGCGTCGTCGATCGCGGTCTCGGGGGAGGCCGGGGTGAGGTCGGTGGTGCCGTCGAGTTCGGTGGAGAAGAAGACGACGTGCACGGAGGCGTCCGGGGCGTCGGGGTCCAGGTGCTCGGCGAGGGCGAGGGTCTGGTCGGCGAGGGCCTGTGCGGAGCCGTCCTTGTAGTACGGGCGCATGCTCGCGGAGCGGTCGAGGACGAGGTACGTCTTCGCTCGGGTGCCGGTGAGGTTGGCTTTGGCCAGGGCGGCGGCGGCCGGGGTGTCGGCGACCGGGGCGCCGCCGGCCGGGGTCGTGGCCTCGGCTTCGCCTTCGGCCGACGTGCCCCCACCCGCGCCACCCGTGCCACTCTCGCGGTCGGGTGCGGGTGGCCCCTGTGGGGCGTCCTCGCCGTCGTCGGCCGCGGGCTCGTCCACGGCCGCGGACGGTTCGGGGGTGGTCTCCGGCTCGGGGGCGGCCTCGGCTGTGGTCTCCGGTTCGAGGGCGGTCTCGGCTGTGGTCTCCGGTTCGAGGGGGGTCTCGGGCTCCGGTTCGGGGGCGGCTTCAGTCGCGGGCTCCGGCTCGGGCTCCGGTTCGGGGGCGGCTTCAGTCGCGGGCTCCGGCTCCGGCTCGGGGGCAAGCTCCGTGGCTGATTCCTGTCGCTCCTCCGGCTCGGGCGTCGGCTCCTCGGCCACGGCGGGCGGTTCCTGGAGCGGCGTCACCTCTGCCTCGGGTTCTGCCTGCGTGACCGGCTCGGCGGTCACGGGCGCCGGCTCCTCGGCCTCGGTAGCCGACTCCTCGGTCGCCGGCTCCTCGGCCGGTGCCCGGTCCGGATCCGGCTCGGGTTCCGCTTCCGTGACCGCTTCGGTTTCCGTGACCGCGGTTTCCGTGACCGTCTCGGTCACCGGCGCCGGATCCTTGGCCGCCGATTCCGCCGATTCCGCCGATTCCGCCGATTCCGCCGATTCCGCCGATTCCGCCGATTCCGCCGGAGCGGTCGCGGGTGCCTTGTCCACCGGCTCCGAGGGCCTCGGGACCGTCACGTTGTCGAAGGCCGCCGAGACCAGGTCGTGCTCGTCGTTGGTCTCCTCGGTGGCCCCCGCATCGGTCTCCGCGGTGGTCCCGGCGGTGCTCTCCGTGACGGACGAGCGGGGCTCCGGGACCTGTGCGGTGGGCTGGGGCTGAGGCTCGGGGGACGGGGAGGGGACCGTCGGCTCCGGGGAGCGCGAAGGAGTTAGGTCCGCACCCTCTGCCTCGGCGGCACGCCCTTTGCGTGACCTGCCGAACGCGTTCCGCAGGAGAGTGAGAATGCCCATGTGCGCAACCCTTCGCGTGAGTTGATGCCCGTCAATCGCTGGCCAGGACGGACACGTAAGGTTAGCGGCCCCGAATGGCGATCTTGGGGAGGGGCAAGGGACAGTCCGGCCACTTGTGTCAACCGCCCCTCAGCTGCCCCTCAGTCGCCCCTCAATCGCTCCCCAACCACCTCTCAACCGCCCCTCAACCGGCTCCCCGCCATCCCGATGTCGTCGTCCTGCCGCCGGACGGCCGATCCGGATGGCCCACGCGGATGGCCGATCCGGATGGCCGATCCGGATGGCCCACGCCGACGGCCGACGCGGCAGTCAGTGGAGCGCCGGCGCCGGGGCGCTCGTACCCGCGCGTTCCAGCCACTCCCGGTACGTCGGCGCCTGCCGTGCCGACTCCCAGTACGCATCCTCCAGCGCGGGCAGGGCGCCGTCCAGGTCCGTCTCGGTGCGGGCCGCCAGCAGCAGGCGCACGCCCAGGGGGTCCCCGCGGAGGCGGCGTACCACCATGTCGGAGTGGGAGACCGCGGTCGGCTGGCAGACCGTGACCACCTCGCCGGTCGCGACCAGGGCGGCGGCCGTGTGGTAGTCGCCGTGCAGGACGTGCGGGTGGATCTCCGCCCGGCGGAACATGTGCTGCACGGCGTCCCACTCGCCGTCCACCGTGGGGTCGATCATCCAGCGGTCGCCGGCCAGGTCGCGGACGTCGACCACCGGGTGCGCGGCCGCGGGGTGGTCGGCCGGCAGGTACACGAACTGCGGCTCGCGCTCGACCAGGACGCGCAGCCGCAGGCCCTCGGGGACGCGCAGCCGGCTGCCCTCGACCTCGTGCACGAAGGCGACGTCCAGCTGCCCGTCGGCGACCATGCGCAGCAGGATGTTCGGGGAGACGTTCATGTGCAGGGTGGGGTCCTGGCCGCGGGCGCGCAGCCGGCGCAGCCAGCCCGCCAGGGCCTTGCTCGCGGTGGAGCCGACGCGGAGTTCGGGGCCGCCCGTCGCGGCGGCCCGCGCCTCGCTCACCAGGGAGCGCATTTCGGCCACCAGCGGCCGGGCGCGGCTGAGTACCAGGCTGCCCAGCGGGGTGGGCCGGCAGCCGGTGCGCGCCCGGACGAACAGCGCTCCGCCCAGCTCGTGTTCGATACGGCGCAGCTGGGTGCTCAACGACGGCTGAGCCACGCCCAGTTGCCGGGCGGCACGGTGCAGGCTGCCGGTGTCGGCTATGGCGCACAGCGCGCGGAGGTGTCGCACCTCGAGGTCCATGCCCTCCGAGCGTAAAGCGGAACCAAATCTTTCACCAGACGCACAAACCCCGGCAGGAACACGCGAATCGGTGCGTCCGGCAGATCTCCGATAGGGCCGCGCTATCGCCGGTTGCCATCATCACAGCGCTCGCACAGGAGCACACACTCACCGATGACGACTGACTCACCCCCACCTAGGAGTCATCGATGCGACAGCGCACTCCCCTGCCCATGTCCCGGTCCATGTCCGCGCGTACGGCGGCGGTGGCCGGCCTCAGCCTCGCGGTCCTCGGTCTCGGCACGGCGGTTCCGGCCGCAGCCGCCCCGGCCCCGGCACCCTACTCCGGCTACACCGGCTCGCACGCTGAGGCCAAGGCCAACCAGGCGTTCTTCCAGGCGGTCCTGAGATCCGTCGCCGAGAAGCGTGCCGCTCACCCGAACAGCGCCACCGCCGTCACGGTCGTCTACGACCCCTCCGGGGCACCGACGTTCAGCGCCCAGATAGCCCGCGCCGCCCAGATATGGAACGGCTCGGTGTCGAACGTGAAGCTCCGGTCGGGCTCGAACGCCGACTTCAGCTACTACGAGGGCAACGACTCCCGGGGCTCCTACGCCTCCACCGACGGTCACGGCAGCGGCTACATCTTCCTCGACTACGCGCAGAACCAGCAGTACGACTCCACGCGCGTGGCCGCCCACGAGACCGGGCACGTGCTCGGGTTGCCCGACCACTACTCGGGCCCGTGCAGCGAGCTGATGTCCGGAGGCGGGCCCGGCCCGTCCTGCACCAACCCCTACCCGGACGCCAACGAGAGAGCCCGTGTGAACCAGCTGTGGGCGAACGGCTTCGCCGCCGCCCTCGACAAGGCCATGAGCGACAAGTCCCTGGAGAAGTCCGGCCGCTAGGCCCCGGTACGGGCGAGGCCGTCGGGTCCCCCCACACAACCGGCCCTTCGACCCCGCGGCGCCACCCCCCACACCACGGTGCGGGCCGTCTTCCTGCACAAGGCGGCCCGCACCGGCCTGTCCGGGCACGGCGGCACAGCGGCATGGCGACACGGCGGTCGTGTCCGCCGCCTGCCGCGCGTTCCCCGGCGGGTCCGCTCCCGCCGCAGCCGACGCCGCTCATCCGCTCCCGTGCAGCGTGACGTCCACGAGCAGGGCGCGGTGGTCGGTGCCGGCCAGCCGCAGGAAACGCGCGCTGCTCGCGGAGAAGTCCCGGGTGACGAGCACGTGGTCGATCTGGGCGCCGAACGCCGGGGTCAGCCGGGCGGGCCAGCTCGGCGTACGGTCGTGGCCGGCGAGCCGGGCGGCGTCGCGCAGGCCGGTGTCCAGGATGCGGCGGAAAGCGGCGTGGTCCTGCGAGGAGTTGAAGTCCCCGGCCAGGACGAGCGGGGTGCGGACCGCCGCGGCCGCGTCCCGCAGCCGCCCGAGCTCACGGCGCCACACGCCGACCTGTCCGGGCAACGGCGGCATCGGGTGCGCGAGTTGCAGCCGGACCTCGTGCCCGCGCACGTCGGCGACGGCACCGGGCATCCCCATCGTGCCGGGCACCCCGCCGGTGCCCTTCAGCGGGAACCGGCTGAGGATGACCGACCCCTTGGACCCCTCGGCCGCGACGGCCCGCCGGTAGGGGTAGACGGTCACGAACTCCCGCCGCAACGTGGCCCGGCAGCCGTGGTCGCACTCCTCGACGAACACGATGCCGGGCCGGTGCCGCCGGATCTCGGGTACCAGCGAGCCGGTGCCGCGCCCGAACTCGACGTTGGAGGTCAGCACCTGGAACTCGGCGACCGGCGGACCGCCGGCGTCGTCCGTCTTCCCGTAGGGCTCGATGAACCAGGCCAGCAGCCCCAGCGCGAGGAGCGCCCACACCATGCCCGGCCGCCAGCGTGCGAGCAGCGCGAGCAGCAGCGCCAGTCCGGCGGGCACGAGGAGCCACGGCAGGAACGCGAGGAGCTGGGGAACCGGGGTGATGCCGTCGGTGTCGGCCGCCCGGCACCCGACGACCGCGCTCACGGCGACCAGCAGCAGGCCCGCGCACCAGGCGGCGAGTCGCCGGCCGGGGCGTCGCTGGGGCTCCTCCTCGCTCGTCGCGGTCCACTCGGCGGTGGCAGTGTCCACGTCCCGGCCTTCCGCTCGCGAGTGAGATGCCCGAATCATCCTCCAGCCGGACCGGCTCGCGCCAGGAACTTCCCGGATGCCGCCGAGCGGGCCGGGGCGTCAGAGGCGGACCCGGGGCGGTCGGCGTGCCGGATCGGGGGCGGGCGCCGACGGGGCGCGTGGGCGGCGCGGGCGGAGGGCGCGGCGGGTGGTGAGCCAGGTGGTCAGGGCGACCGCCAGGCCCAGGGCGACCAGGAGCCAGGAGGCCTCGCGGAGGGTGGCGGTGAGGGCGTCGTAGACCGCGCCCGCGGCCGGCTGGTGGCCGTCGTCGGGCAGGTCGGCCAGGGTGAGACTGCGGCCGACCGTCACGGCGAGGGCGAGCAGCGCGCCGCCGAGCGCCGTGCCGAGGGCGGTCGCGGTGACGGCGCGGCGGCGGCAGGTGGCGACGGCGATCCCGGCGACGGCGAGGACGACGGCCGTGACGGGCAGCCAGAAACCGGCGACTTCCAGCACGTGGAATCCTTTCCGGAGCCGGTCCAGTTCCTGGGCCGGCAGAACCGACACCTCGGTGTGCTCGACCGGGATGCGGTTCGCGAACGGGACGTGGTCCACGGTCAGCCGGCGTTTGACCTGGGCGGTGACGGGCGCGAGGTCCACCGTGACGTCGTGCTCGCTCTCGTCGTGCAGGGCGTGCAGCACGGCGTCGTGGACGGCACGGTTCGCGGCGTCCCAGGCCAGGCGGAAGGCCTCGGTCCGGGTGAAGGAGCGGACCGCGTCGTGCACGTAGGGGCGCACGGCGCCCCGCAGCGGACGCGTGTCCAGCCGTGCGTCGACCTCGTCCATGATCCCGGCGCCGACGGTGTCCGCGATCGCGTTCCGCACGGCCGGATCCGCCGCCAGCGGCGCCATCGTCGTGACGTAGCGCCCCGTGTCGGCGAGGTCGTAGGCCGCCCACGCCGCGAGCGCGCCGCAGGGGGCGAGCAGGCAGGCGAGGGCGATCAGCGCCGCCGACAGGGCGCTCCGCAGGCGCGCAGGACGTGGAACCACCCCTCCAGGCAACGGCCCGCGGGCGCCGCGCGCGAGCGCTGCGGCTCCGAACGGGTGACCGCGCCCGGCCCGTGCCGGTCAGCGGATGCGGTGCCCCGCGGCGTCCTCGCGCGTGTAGTAACGGTAGAAGAACACCAGGAAGACGCCTGCCGTGATGCCCAGGCCCAGTGCCACGCAGCCCCAGACGGGCGCGCCGCTCTGGCTGTAGAGGAAGGCGATCGCGGCTCCGGCGAACGCCGACTTCACCAGCGAGTGCAGTTCGCGGTGGAGCAGCGGTGCGAACGTCGCGACGGCGATGCTCAGCACGATGAACACGGCCGCGGTGACGAAGCCGAACAGGAGGTTCCAGCCGGTGATCTCGCCGCCGCCGCGCCGGTTGGCCGCGGCCCAGTAGCCGTAGACCAGACCGAGGACGACGGGGATCCCGTACCGCGCCGCCAGGTGGACCGGCTCGGGGAACACGTCGGGTGTGCGGGTGGGCCGGGCCGCCCGGTTGGCCCTGACCCGCCCCATCATGCCGCCGGACGTCGGTGCCGCTTGAGCCATGAGAGCACTCCTCTCTCCGCACGCCCCCGACTACCAGAGCACACCTGCGGGCGGCCCCTGGCAAGTCGGTCGGCGACGCGGATGCGTACGGGTCGGGGACATGTTTCGCTGGGGCCCATGACGAAGGTGCTCGACCGGCTGCCGCGGTCCGGGCACCTCGGCGTTTCCCCGCGCCACCAGATGCTGCGGGTGCGCGGCCGCAGCGTCGCCTGGGCGCCGCCCGCGCTGCTGCTCGTGTCCATCACGACCGTCGACTTCAACACCACGGGCGAGTTCCGGACCGTCTCCTGGCTGGTCCTCGTGCCCGGTATCGCCGCCGCGATCTGCGGGGTGTGGGGCACGACCGCCTTCGCCGTGCTCGCGCTGGTCACCTACGTCCTCGCCGACAACGCCTGGCCGCACCAGTACCAGACCGGGCTGCCCGACTTCATCCTGGTCGCCGTCGGCGGCGTCCTGGCCGTCCTCGCCTGCGTGGTCCGGGTGCGCGGCGAGCGGCGCATGCTGCACATGCGGGACGTCGCCGAGACCACCCGCCGCACCGTGCTGCGCCCGCTGCCGCCCCGCTGGGGCGGCCTGGAGCACGCCGCCGTCTATCTCGCCGCCGACAGCGAGGCCCGTGTCGGCGGCGACTTCTACGACATCCAGCCCGGCCCGCGCGGCACCCGCGTCCTCGTCGGCGACGTCCAGGGCAAGGGCCTCGGCGCGGTCGAGGCGGCGGCCGCGCTGCTCGGCACGTTCCGCGAGGCCGCCTACCACGAGAGCGACCTCGCGACGGTCGCCGAGCGCCTGGAGGTGCGGATGCTCCGCCACCGCGGGCACACCGCCGCCCTCGGCAGGCAGGACGGCGACCGCTTCGCCACCGCGGCGCTGCTGGACTTCCCCGACGACGACCCGGGCGCGGTCGACCTGGCGCTGTTCGGCCACGACCCCCCGCTGCTCGTCGGTCCCGCGGGCGTGCGGTCCGTGCCGCCAGGCGACGGTCTCCCGCTCGGCCTCGGCGAACTCGCCGCCGACGGCGCGCCCCACGTGCGCCGGGTGGGCCTCGCCCCGGGCGAGACGGTGCTGCTGACCACCGACGGCGTGACCGAGGCCCGGGACGGCGCGGGGGCGTTCTACCCGCTCGCCCGTGACGTCGCCCGCGCCGTCGCCGCCGACCCGCGCCTCGCCGAGCCCCGGCGCCTGGTCGCCCACGTCCGGGACGGCACGCTGCGGCACTGCGGCAACCGCCTCGCCGACGACACCACGGTCTTCGCCGTACGGCGTTCGCGGTCCTGAGGGACACCTTTGCAGCCGCAGCGGTTACGGTTTGCGGTACGTGATCGACGGGGGATGGGGAGGGAACGATGCCCGGGACCGTGCTGTTGCTCGCCGCATCCCCGGTGGGCAGGGGGCGTCTGGTGGACGCGGCGTCGGTGCTCCCCGTCCTCGCGGCCGTCCCGCCCGGCGTCCTGTCCGGCACGGACACCGCGAACGTCGTCGAACTCGCCGACCCGCTGGAGCCGCAGGCCGTCCTCACCCGGCTGCGCGCCGCCGCGGCGGCGCCCGGACCGCTCACCCTGTTCGTCACCGGGCAGCTGCAACTCGACCGGCGCCAGCGGCTGCCGCACCTGGCACTGGCCCGGACGACGCCCTCGACGGTGCGGTACACCGGGCTGCCCTGGCACTGGCTGAGGGAGGAGTTCCGGCTGCGCCCGCCCGGGTCCACGACGCTCCTGCTCGATCTGCACGCCGACGCGGAGACCTGGGAGTGGCTGCGCTCCCGTCCGCTCGACTGCGGGCGCAACGCCGCTGTCCACGGCCGGATCGCGCCGCCTCCGCCGTCGCGGCGGACGGTGGCGGTGCCGGCGTACATGAAGGCGGTGGCGACGATCCTGCGCAGCGGGTGGCGGCCGCCGCTCGCCCGGCTGCACGAGCAGGCGCTGGCCCGGGTGGGGGTCGAGGGGTACGCGGACCTCGTGCTGGCCCCGGGCGGCGGGGTGGCCGGTGTCCCCGGGGGCGCCGCCCCCGGCCCCCCGTACCTGCCCGTGGGGCCCCGTCCGCAGTCTCCGGGCGGACCGGTCGACGCGGACGGCCCGGACGGCCGGCGTCAGGACGGTGGGTCCGACCCGCACGCCGCCATCTCCGCGGCCGTACGGTCGGGCCGGCACCCCGACGCCGACGCGCTCGCCGCCCGCCACGAGCAGGCCGCCGTCCGGGCGTACGGAACCGGCTCCGAGGAGGCGCTGCACTGGTCCGAGGTGCGGGCGGACCTGGCGATGCTGGCCGGGGATCCGGAGCGCAGCTGCCGGACGTGGCTGGGGGTGGCCGCGGCGCGGCTGGCGGCGGGGCAGGCGGCCGACGCGCCGGCCGTCGAGGCGGCCGTGGACCGGGCGCACCACCAGTGGGGGCAGGTGCGGGACGCGGTGGCGGCGCGGGAGCTCGGTGCCCCGCTCGCCGACCTGCGCTCGCGGGTGCCGGGACGCCGGGAGGGCGCGCTGGACCATGTGCGGCGGCAGCTGCGGCAGTTGCAGACCCGGGTCTGAGGGCGGCCCCGGCTCAGGCGAGGTGCGCGAGCGCGGCCGAGACCAGCGTCCGCACGCCCGGGGCGATCGTCGACAGGTCGGGGGCGAAGTGCGGGCTGTGGTTGCTGGGGACGGCCAGGAACTTCTCCATCAGGTCCGTGCCGGGTGCCGCGTCCCAGACGTCGGCCGGGGTGGTCGTCACGAACCAGTAGGAGTACGGGATCTCGCCCACGGCCAGGTGCGGGAAGTCCTCGCTGCCCATCACCGGGCCGAAGTCCAGCACCGTTCCGGCGCCGAGCACCTCCTCGTGCACGGCGGCGGTGCGGCGGTCGGTCCCGGCGTCGTTCGTGGTCACCGGGAAGCTCGCGCCCAGCGTGACCTCCGGCTCGCGCGGGCAGCCGGCGGCGAGCGCCTCGCCCGCCGCGATGCGCCGGACCGCGGCGATCATCCGCTCGCGCACCTCGGCGGACTGGGTGCGCAGGTTGAGGGAGATCCGCGCCTCGGAGGGGATGATGTTGTGCCGGGTGCCGGCCTCGATCCGGCCGACGGTCAGCACGGCGGACTCGCGGGCGGCGATCTCCCGGGAGACGACGGTCTGCAGCCGGGTCACGAGGTGGGCGGCCGTGACGACGGGGTCGACGGTCGTCTCGGGCCGGGAGCCGTGCCCGCCGCGCCCGTGGACGACGATGTCGAGGTCGGTCGAGGCCGACAGGATCAGGCCCGCGGAGTGTGCGTAGAAGCCGACGGGGCCGGGTCCCGCGTGCTGGCCGAGCAGCACGTCGGGGCGGGCGAAGCGTTCGTACAGGCCGTCCGCGAGCATCGCCAGCGCGCCCTGGCCGGTCTCCTCGGCGGGCTGGCCGATCACGAGCAGGGTGCCCGACCAGGCGTCCCGGCCGGCGGCCAGCGCCTCGGCGGCGCCGGCCAGCCAGGTCACGTGCAGGTCGTGCCCGCAGGCGTGCATCACCCCGGGCACCTCGGAGGCGTAGGGCAGACCGGTCTCCTCCGGCACCGGCAGGGCGTCCATGTCCGCGCGCAGCAGCACGGTCGGGCCGTCGCCGTTGCGCAGCACTCCGGCGACGCCCGTGCCGCCGACGCCCTCGGCGGTCTCGAAGCCCGCCGCCGCCAGCCGCCCGGCGAGCCTGGCGGCCGTGCGGTGCTCCTGGAGGGAGAGCTCGGGGTGGCGGTGCAGGTCCCGGTAGAAGTCCGTCAGGCCGGCGACCGGCAGGTCGGCGGTGAGGTCCAGTGCGGCGCGGGCAGCGGGAGAGGTCACGGGGGCAGGGTAACCGGGGCGGGCGGGCGAAAGCCCCGGAAGCCGCCCGCCGCGCTAGCCGGCGTGATGGACTTGCTGCACCTGGCCGGTCTGCCCGGTGTCCGCCGCCCGCGCCGGACCCGCGTTGGCGGCCAGGACCAGGGCGCCCACTGCGATCAGGGCGGCACCGAGACCTCGGGCATAACGCTCGGAGATGTGTCGGAGCACGGCAACCTCTCAACAGCGTTGTATTAAACGCGCTTAAGACGCCGTTTAACCTAGAGGCAGTCGTGGGGCAACAGCAAGAGGTACAGGGGGAGTTGGCGTGTCGGACCGTGACGATCCGGAGACCATCGGGCGCAGAGTCCAGCAGTTGCGGGCCGAACGCGGCCTGACCCAGAAACAGCTGGCCGAGCCCGCCTACACCCCTGCCTACATCTCCACCCTGGAGGCCGGCCGGGTGCGCGCCTCCGACGGCGCGCTCAGGCACATCGCCGAGCGGCTCGGGATCGCCTACGAGGAGCTGGTCACCGGACGCCCGGCCCACCTCGCCACCGATCTGCGGCTGAGACTGACCGGGGCGCAGCGCACGCTCGCCTCCGGCGAGTCGGAGGAGGCCGCGCGGGAGTACGCGGCGCTGCTCGCCGAGGCGGAGGAGCACGAGCTGGCGGACGTGCAGGCCGTCGCGCTGCTGGGGCTCGGCGAGTGCGCCCTGGACACCGGTGAACTCACCGTCGCCCGCGAGTACTTCGAGCGGTCCGAGCAGACCCTCGCCGACGCGCCGCTGCCGGCCCGGGTGCCCGCCCTGCGCGGCCGCGCCGTCTCGCACTACCTGGCCGGGGAACTCCGGTACGCCGTCTACCTGCTGGAGTCCACCCTCGACGAGCTCAACCGCGGCGGCCTGCACGACCCGGACGCGCTGCTCCTGCTCTACGCCAGCGCCATCGGCCCCTACATGGACATGGGAGCGCACGCCCGCGCCGCCCAGGCCGCCGAGTTCGCGCTCGCGCTCGCGCCGCAGTCCGGCGACCCCGCGCTCGTCGCCCGTATGCACCGCTCGGTCGCCCGCACCCTGCTCGCCGAGGGCCGGGTCGCCGAGGCGGACACCTCGCTCGCCAAGGCCGCCGAGCTCTACCGCACGCTGCAGATCCGCACCGAGCTCGCCAACTGCCACTGGATGCGCGGCTACGTCTACGCGCAGAACGGTGAACTGGGCCGCGCGGAGGACGAGTTGAGGCAGGCCCTCGACATGCTCGCCGCCAAGCGCGCCGCCCTCTACAGCAGCCAGGTCGCCGTCGAGCTCGCCGACGTGCTGCACCGGCGCGGCAAGTCCGACGAGGCCGCGGCCCTGCTGCACGACGTGCTCAGCGACCTCAGTTCCGAACGCGGCGCGCTGCACTCCGCCGCCGCCCACCGCCTCCTCGGCATCATCGCCGACGACGCCCGGGACACGGACGCCGCCGAGGAGCACTACGTCCGCGCCCTGAGCCTGCTGGAGCGGGCGGGCGCCGCCGGCGACCTGGCGGACCTGTGCCGGCTGCTCGGCGATCTGCTGCGCCGCACCGGGCGGGTGGAGGCGGCGCTGGACGCGTACCGGACGGGCCTCGGGCACCGTACGGCACCCGGCACCACCACCCTTGGACCCGCACCCGCACAGCCCCCTCTGTGAGCGGGCCGGAGGCCCTCGGACAAGGCGTTTCGCGCCGGGGGCCAGGGGTAGTCGGGCAGCAGTCCCGAGCGGGCGTGCCGCCGGTTCGACCCCTGTCGGCGGCGGGCCCGCCTCGGGTGCTGGTGGACGACGCCGGCCGGCGAAGGAGGCGGTAGCCGTGCGGCCCAGCTCCGAGCGCTACGGTGGCCCCGACGGCGATCCCGGGCCGGGCGGCGAGGGGCCCCGTCCACCTGGCCCGTGCGACGGGACCGAGTGCGATCCGGATCTGCTCAGGGCGGCCACGGTGATCACCGAAGAGGTGCGTGACCTGCGGCCCCACGAGGTCCCCGACCGGCTGTGCGCGGTCGCGCTGCGGCTGCTGCCGGTGGCCGGCGCGAGCGTGTCGCTGTCCGGCGAGGGGATGCCCGTCCGGCTCGGCGCGAGCGGCGAGCTGGCCGCGGGTCTGGCGGAGATCCAGGCCAGCCTCGGTGAGGGGCCCTGCCTGGACGCCGCCCGGGAGGGCAGCCCCGTGCTGGCCCCCGATCTGAGGGACGGCCGGGACGCGCACCGCTGGCCCGTGTTCGCGCTCGCGGCGACGGCGGCCGGAGCGCGGGCGGTGTACTCGATCCCGGTGGGCGACAGCGAGGTGACCGTCGGAACGCTCGATCTGCACCGCACCCTTCCGGGCCCGCTGAGCGCGCGGGAGCTGCGCCGCGCCGAGCTCGTGGCCAGGGTGATGGCCCTCGCCGTCACCGCGCTGCCGCGCCAGGAGAACGCCGGCGCCGCGGACGAGGACTGGCTGAGCGGCCTGGCCGCCGAACACGACGAGGTCTACCAGGCGGTTGGCATGACCATGGCGCAACTGGGGATCGGCGCGGACGAGGCGCTGGCCCGGCTGCGCGGCCACGCCTTCGCACAGGGGCGCACCGCCCTGGAGCTGGCGCGGGAGGTGGTGGCACGCCGGGAGAGGCTGGACGACGGCTGAGGAGGCCGGGACCCGCGGGGCGGCCCGGTCCGCCGCCGACGCCCGCGGGCCGCGCCGCGCGGGGCCGTCAGACGCGCAGCCGGGCCTGCTTCCTGACGTCGGCCAGCCGTGCCACGCCCACCTGTACGAAGGCGTTCGTGGTGTCGGCCGAGACGAAGCCCGGGCCGCCGTGGGTGAGGGCGATCGTGGCGTCGCCCACGCGCACCGCGGCGACGTCCAGGGTGAGCACCGTCTGCTCGCCGTCGTCCGTCTCGCCGGTGAACGTCACCCGCAGGCCCTGCCGGGCGTCCCCGAGCTCCGGCAGCCCGGCCGCGTCGACGAGGACGCCCTCCCGGGTGCCGTGGTCGGTCGTCGCGGTGAACCTGGCGCAGGTCCGCGGCAGCGTCTTCATCCAGGCCAGGGTGCGGTCCACGTCCGCCGGGTCCAGGGCCAGCACCTGGTAGCGCAGCTGCGTCTGGTCCATGGCGTCGTCGAGCCCCGTCACGGCCCGGGTCCCGCCCTCCGTGCCGAACAGGTCGTCGGTGTAGAGCGCGTCGAGCAGCCGCCGGCAGTCCGGCGCCCCGGTGGTCGCCTTGAGCACGCCGTCCCGCCAGGTCGCGGCCCCCTGCGTCGCCGACCAGGGGTCCCCCAGGTCGCCCGCCGTCACCAGCGCGGCCCGCGCCTGCGCCTCGGTGAGCGGGACGGCCGACGGTGGCGCGGTCGGGGACGGCCGGGCGCTGTGCGAGGGCGCGGCGGGCGTCTGGGCCCGCACCCGCGCGCCGGCGCCGCACGCGCTCGCGCTCCCCAGGGCTCCCAGCAACAGCAGGGAGGCGACGACACGGGACGGAATGCGGATCACCCAGGACCTCCAGACACTCCAGGATCGGTGAGGTCTCCAAGGGACCACCCCGCACCCCGCCCGACCAGCGCTCCGGTCCGTCCGGGTTACGCGCCCCGCGGCCCGCGGCCACCGTGCGGGAGTGCGCCGCGGGTCCGTCCGGGTGGGGCGTGGCGCGGTTCGCGGTGATCGTGCGGGAGTGCGCCGCGGGTCCGTCCGGGTGGGGCGTGGCGCGGTTCGGGGTGATCGTGCGGGAGTGCGCCGCGGGTCCGTCCGGGTGGGGCGTGGCGCGGTTCGGGGTGATCGTGCGGGAGTGCGCCGCGGGTCCGTCCGGGTGGGGCGTGGCGCGGTTCGCGGTGATCGTGCGGGAGTGCGCCGCGGGTCCGTCCGGGTGGGACGTGGCGCGGTTCGGGGCGACCGTGCGGGAGTCCGCCGGGCTCCCGCCCTGCCCCTCCCCGCCGCGAAAATCCGTCGCCCCGCTCCCCGCCGCCGCGCTACCGTCCCCTCATGAAGCGCGCCCACTCGTCGGCCACGACGACGCCGGAGAGTCTCCCGGCGCGCTGAGTTCTGGACTGGATGTCCCAAGCCCCGGGCGAGTGGCCCGGGGCTTCGTCGTCGGTCGCTCGTCCTCCCCCCGCTCTCGACTTCGCCCGAGCGGGAGGAACCCCTCACGAGGAGGACGACCATGCACGACCACCGCAGGCTCGGCCGCGAGCTGGAGCTGTTCGACACCGATCCGCTGATCGGCGCGGGGCTGCCGTACTGGCTGCCCGACGGGGCGATCGTGCGGCACGCGCTCGAGGAGTACATCCGCGAGCAGGAACGCGCCGCCGGCTACCGGCACGTGTACTCCCCGGTCCTCGGCAAGCGGGAGCTGTACGAGATCTCGGGCCACTGGTCGCACTACAGCGACGACATGTTCCCGCCGATGCGGCTGGGCGGCGAGGACGTGGTGCTCAGGCCGAGCCTGTGCCCGCATCACGCCCTCATCTACCGCTCGCGTTCCCACAGCTACCGCGAACTCCCCCTGCGCGTCGCCGAGCTGGGCGGCATGTACCGCTCCGAGCTGTCCGGCGTGCTCGGCGGCCTGACCCGCGTACGGTCCATCCAGCTCAACGACGCCCACATCTTCTGCACCCTGGACCAGGCGGTCGACGAGGCCCGCGCCGCCCTGGAGCTGATCGCCCGCGCCTACGCCGACCTCGGCATCCGCGCCGTCCGCCACCGTCTGTCGCTGCCGGGCGAGGGCGGCAAGTACGTCGCCGACCCGCGGCTGTGGGAGCGGGCCACCGGCCTGCTGGAGGAGGTGCTGGCGGGCGCCGGCGTCCCCTACCGGGCCGTGGCGGGCGAGGCCGCCTTCTACGGACCCAAGATCGACGTCCAGATCGCCGACGCCGCGGGACGCGAGTCCACCCTCTCCACCGTCCAGATCGACTTCCACCAGCCCGAACGCTTCGACCTGCACTACGTCGGCCCCGACGGCTCCAGGCACCGCCCGGTGATGGTGCACCGCAGCGTCATCGGAAGTGTCGAGCGCGCCGTGGCGCAGCTGGTCGAGGTGCACGGCGGCGCCTTCCCCGCCTGGCTCGCGCCCGTGCAGCTGGTCGTGCTGCCGGTGTCCGACGCGCAGGAGGAGCGGGCCCGGGACGTCGTACGGCGGGCCGTGGCCCGCGGGCTGCGGGCGGAGTGCGCCGGCCTCGGGCAGGGCAGCCTCGGCGCCCGCATCCGGGCGGCGCGCCTGGTGCCGTACCAGGCCGTGATCGGCGAGCGGGAGGCCGGCGGCGACCTGGCGGCCGTACGGCTGCGGGACGGGCGGCGGCCGGGGGCCGTGGCGGTGGACGGGCTGCTGGAGCGGATCGGCGCGTGCGTGCGGGCCCGGGTGGGCGAGCTGTGGGCGGAAGCTGCGTAGGGTCGTCCGCACAGCTCTCGCAGAGAGGAGCGCGGCCGTGACCGGTCAGCCCATTCCGGTGATCATCGACTGCGACACCGGCGTCGACGACGCCCTCGCGCTGCTGTTCGCCGTCCGCCACCCCGGGATCGACCTGCGGGCGGTCACCTGCGTCGCCGGGAACACCGACGTCGACGGCGTCGTCCGCAACACCCTGACCGTGCTGGAGCAGGCGGGCGCCCCCGACATCCCGGTCGGCCGGGGCGCCGAGCGCCCGCTGCTCGAACCGGCGCGCCCGGCCCGGCACGTGCACGGCTCGGACGGCATGGCCGACCTCGGCCTGCCCGCGCCCGCCCGCACTCCCGCGGACGTGGACGCGGTCACCCTGCTGCGCCGCGAGATCCTCGCCTCCCCGCGCCCGGTCACGCTCGTCCCCACGGCGCCGCTGACCAACATCGCGCTGCTGCTGCGCACCCACCCGGAGGTGGTGCGGGGCATCGAACGGATCGTGTTCATGGGCGGCGCGGTGGCCGCCGGGAACGCCACCGCCGTCGCCGAGTTCAACGTCTGGCACGATCCGGAGGCGGCCGCCGTGCTGCTCACCGCCGGGGTGCCGATCACGATGTACGGCCTGGACGTCTTCACCCGGGTCGTGGTCCCCGGCGCCGACGTGCACCGGCTCCGGGCCGCCTCCGAGCCGGGCACCCGCCTGGCCGGCGACCTCCTCGCCCACCGGCCCGCCCACCCGGGCGAGGTTCCCGAGGCCGAGGAGGCGGGCGGCCTCGGCGACGCGGGCGCGGTGTGCGCGGTCGTCGACCCGGCGGGCATCACCACCCGGCTCCTCCCGGTCGAGGTCTCCCTCGCCCCCGGGCCGGGCCGCGGCCAGACGATCGTGGACCGCCGCCCGCGCCCGGGGGAGTCCGAGATCCACGCGGGCGTGCGCCGGCAGCCGCTGGTGGACGTGGCGCTGGACGTGGACGTGGAGCGGTTCGTGAAGCTGTACCTGGAGACGGTGGAGCGCTGAGGGCCTGCCGCGCCGGGGCGCCCGCCGTGCGACGCCGCCGCCGCGACGGGCCCCGGCCGGGCAGGACGAACGCCCCGGAGCGGGGGTCTCCGGGGCGTTCGTATTCGGGAGTGGTCCGTGGCTGGTTCAGGTTCAGCGGGCGGCGAGGTCACCGCCGGGCGTGGGCGCGGCCGCCGGGGACGACGTGGCGGTGCGGAGTGCGCCGGTCCCGGAGACGGGCGCCGAGGCTGCCCTGCCCGGGACGCGGCGCGCGGCGGCACCTCTCGCTTCGGACATGCGGCTTCCCCCTTCGGCCTGCGCGGACCCCGGCACGGCGGCGCGGCGACATGCGGCAGCCGGCCGTACGGGGGTGAGTGGTCGGAGAACACCGGCCTCATCGGTCACATGAGCCCCAGTGCGATCACATCGTGGATCTTCCGGCCGAACGCTGTCAACCTGCGGTGACGCGTGGGTAGTTCAATACTGCATCACAATTTCGCGACATACGGAAAGGGCGGCTCCGCTCTCCCGGGCACTGCCGCCGCGTGCCGTTCTCCCGGGGCCGCCCCGGTCTCACTTCACCGTCGGGCCGGCACTGGCGCCCCGGCCGGGCGCCTCGCCCGGCAGCACCGGCGGCCGGGTGGTGCTGTCGGCCGGCGGGGTGAGCACGATCTGCGGCTGACCGGCGGCCGGGGGCGGCGGGGTCAGGTCGGTGGCGGGCAGCCTGGGCGGTGTCGTCTGCTGGAAGAGCACCTGGTCGAAGTTGACCAGGCCGGTCTGCTCCATGACCGTGATGTGGTCCAGCACCGTCACGTTGGCCTGGTCGGCGAGCGTCCGCACCAGGGTGTTCTTGGTCGTCGAGCGGATCTTCGCGATGGTGTTGAAGATCGAACCGTGCGTCACCCGGAGGATGTTGGCGAAGTCCGTTTCGAACTGCTTGCCCTGGTCCGCGGCGAGCGTGTTGACGAAGCCCTGCTGCTGCGGGCTCGCCTGGTTCGGGATCGTGATGTTGAGCATCGTGCCGATCTTGCGGCAGCTGGTGTCCAGCGCCGCGTGCCCGTCGATCAGGTGCTTGCTCGCGGTGATGACCTCCTTGCTCCGCCCCTTCTCCAGGCCCATCTGGCCGACCGGGTATTCCCACAGCCCGGCCGCGCGCACCTTGACCACGAAGTCCCGGTCCGCCTCCGTCAGCGGCCCCCACTGGGTCTGCGCGATGATCTTCGAGCCCGAGGCCGACGTGGTGTTGACGCCGAGCAGCGCGGGATACGCGAGCGCGGCCAGCGTGACGCTGAGGGCACCGCCCACGAAGAGACTTCCCATCGCATTCCGCGAAAAGCGCACCGTGCCTCCTGCCCGGTCTGGAACCCGCCGGGGACGGACGGGCTCGGACGGAGGGGAGTACGGATCGGTGACGGCACGAAACCTTTTGATTTGGTAAAAAATCCGGAGCGCGGGCATGTCTCGGACCGGGTCCCGCCACCGTCCGCTCCTCGCCGCGGTTGACGAGACGTTGACCGTTTGCAGGGAGAGTCGGGGAAGAGACAAGGAAGAGACAAGGGAGAGCCGCAACGAGCCCCGGACCTAGATTCGCCGCATGCCCCCACAGCTTCCACGGTCCCCCCGGCCCGGCCGGGGCCCCGCGGCTCCCGCCGCACTTCCCGTACTGCCGTACCGCAAGCCCACCAAGGGCCGCGACTACTGGGTCCTCGACGACGTGCTGCCCGACCCGGACGCCGTACGCGAGCGCTGTCTGGCCCGGGACGACTGGGTGAAGGGGTACCCGTACACCTCGGAGACCTGGCCCGGCCTGCGCACCATGCCGGGCCTGGAGCCCGCCGAACTCGCCCGCGTCGAACGGCTGGTGAAGAGGGCGACCGGCGCCGGGGACCTGTGGGTGCAGCAGGCTCCCGGCGGCGGCACGCTCAACCACAACTGCGTCCAGGTCGTCGGCGAGGGGGAGAGCGAGCCGCGCCCGCACACCGACTCACGCGCCCTGTGCCGGTACGCCGCGGTGCTGTACCTCAACCCCGGCGTCCCCAAGGACTGCGGGACCGCCTTCTACCGCCAGTCGCTGCCCGGCGGCCGGCTCGGCGGCAACGTCGTCCAGGCCCCGCACACCAACCTCGTCGAGGCGCTCGGCACGCGGTTCGTCGCTCCGGACGCCTTCGAGGAGGACGTGCGCGTGCCGCACAGGTACAACCGCCTGCTGCTGTACAACGCCAACCTCGTGCACAGCGCGACCGGTTACTCCGGCCGCACGCTGGAGGACAAGCGCATGACGGCGGTCTTCTTCTGGATGGCGTGAGGGCGCCCGGCCCGGGCCCGGTGGGCTCCCGAAGGCGTCAGACGCCCCCCGTGCCACCGCTGCCGAAGGAGCCGCTGGAGCCGGGCAGCCAGCGCCGGCGGTGCTGGTCCTTTCCCGTCCTCGTGCCCGAGGGGTGCAGCTCGTAGGGCATCAGCCGCTCCCCGTCGTGCGCGTGCGGCACCTCGTCCGGTTCCCGCATCTCACGCGACTCCCGGACGGGGCCGCCGTCGGGAAGGTGGGGCTGCTCGTCCGGCGTGGGCCGGCGCGACTCGTGATCCATCTGACTCATGCCCAACCGCACGGCCCAGACCAGCGCACCGGCGATGATCAGGCCACCGACAAAGGCGGCAATCACGTTGAGTACATCGCTCGACGTGGCCGCTACAACAAACGTCGCGGTACTCATGTCCTGATTATCGCCCAGCCGGCCCGTTTCCGTGGTCCTCAGTGCCGCCGCGGGCCGGAGCGGTTTCCGGAGACCGGCGACGCGCACCTCGCGGGCCGCGGCCGCCGCTGCCGGCGGGCCGCGTCTCCCGCGGGTTACGGATGCCGCAATCCCTGGTGTCCGCGCGGTGAGCACCGCACCATGGGGGACATGACACCGGCCCAGAGAGCCATGGACCAGCTGACGGCGTGGCCCGACCTCAGTCCGTGCGAGGCCGGCTGCGGTACGGGCCGGGCGCTGCGCTCCGCGCGTGAGGAGATCGTGCACTTCCACTCCGACCGGGACGTGGACCTGCATCTCACCGCGCACGCGATCCGGCGCCTGCACCACGACTTCGCGGAGTCGACCGCCATCCGCCTGGTGCCGGGCTCGCGCTGGGTCACCGTCCACCTCGACTGCGACGCCGACGTCGACCTCCTGCTCGGCCTGGTCAGCGTCGCCCTCAAGGCGCACCAGAACGGGCCGCCGCCCGCCGGACCGCCCACGGCCGTGTGCAACTTCCACCGGGTGACGGTGCTCGCACGCGAGAAGGGCCACGGGCCGCACGGGAGCTGACGGCGGGCGCCCGGGAAGAAGGCGGTCGGGGGGCAGGGGGCCTGGCGGTCGCCGCTCGCCGTCGGCGACGATGCCCCGGTGAACGACCATCCCACACCCCCCGCACCCGTGCCCGTGCTGCGCCGTGTCCGCGGCGCGGCCCGGCCCACCGTCGCCCTCCTCGCCCTGTCCGGAGCCGCCTGGACGGTACGGGCCGGCTGGGAGGTGCGGCTGGCCGTGGCGGGGGAGCCGGCCTCCGGACCGCCGGACCAGGGGGGTGGCGCGCACCGCCCGCTGACCTCACTGGAGAACTCGTACCACCTGGTCAGCGCGGTGGGCGCGGGTGTGGCGGTGCTCTGCGCGATCGTGTTCCTGCGGTGGCTGGAAGCCGTGCGGGACAACGCGCGCATCCTGTCCGGGAGGCAGCCGCGCTACTCCGGTCTCTGGGTCTACGCGGGCTGGCTGGTCCCCGTCGCCAACCTGTGGATCCCGCGCGGCATCGTCGCGGACGCCCATCAGGACAGCGCCCCGGGCGAGCGGCCGCCGCGCTCCCTGGACGTCTGGTGGGTCCTGTGGCTGATCGGCCTGATCAGCGGGGTGGGTCTCATGTACGGCGACGACACGGACGCGGTCATCGCCCGCGCGTACACCGATCCGTGGATGCTGCTGGCGTCCGACGCGGCCGTCGTCGGCGCCGCCGTGGCCGGCGTCTTCGTCGTCCGCGCCGTCACCGCCGTACAACAGCGGTACGCGGACGGTGAGACGCGGTACGGCGGGTCGCCGGCGGACGGCGGCGCTTAGAGGGGGGCGCCGGGGCGGCGTCGCGCCGGTCAGCTCAGGCAGAGCAGTCCGAGTACGCAGATCCCCGAGGGGGACGTCGCCGCGGTGCCGCCCGACGACGTGGACGTACCCGACGCGGACGAGCCCGACCCGGACGTACCGGAGGTGGACGTATTCGACGCGGACGAACCCGACTGGGACGTGCCGGAGGAGGACGTGCCGGAGGAGGACGTGCCGGCGCTGGGCGTCGGGGACGGCGACTGGCTCGGCGTCGTGCCGCCGGTGCCGCCCGAGGTGCCGGCCGCCGTGCCGGTGGCGGTGTGGGCCGTGGTGCGCCGCTGCGCCGCCGGGGCGGTGTACGGCTGGGTGCGCTCCGACGCGGTGTGGAGCGCCTCGGGCGTGACGGCGGAAGACTGCCGGGAGGTCCCCGTCGCGGCGGGTCCGGCGTCCGTGGCGGTCGGTTTGCGGTGCTTGCCGGTGCCCGGCGCGGTGGCCGCCGGCTCGCTGTGCTGCTGCGCCGGCAGCTCCTGGGCGTCCGTGCTGGTGAGGTCCGGAGCCGTGGCCGCCTCCGCCCGGTGGCCGGAGCCCCCGTCCAGGGTGGACACGGCCAGCCCGCCGCCGACGAGCGCGACGGTCGTCGCGAGCACGGCCTTGCGCCGGCTCTTCCGCCACCGTTCCCGCTGCCGGCGCCGTGCCGCCCGTCCCCCGCCCGCGGGGAGCACGGTCTCGGCGGCCGGCGTCTCCTCCAACGGCTCGTGGGGGATCGCCCGCGGCGCGGACGGCCTGTCCGCGGGGATGGCGTCGAATCGGTGGCCGTGGCCGGCCACCGGCGCGATGTCCGGGGCGTAGGCACCGCAACCGGGGCACACCAGAGCGCCATTGAGGTGCCGGCGGCACGAGGAGCAGTAGTCCATTCCGCAGTTTTCCTGACGGTCGCACGGGCAGGTCGGACGGCCAGAACGCTAACGGCGGTTTCCAGAGACTGTGTGCGCCCTGTGTGGTGCTCCTGCGCGAGTTCTCTGCACACCGCGTGCCCGGCCCGCGAACCTCCAGGTCAGGGCCCGGCTTTCGGCCGGGCCGCGGGACCGTGGCGTTGCTCACGCTCCGCGGTGCGTCACCCTTGATCCGGGCCGGTCGACCGTCAGGGTTCTTCACCTTGACCGTCGCGGTTCTTCACCGCCCCCTGAGTGCCCGTCAGGAGGCGGATGGCGGCCGATATGCGGACACATGGTCCTCCCGCGGCCCGGCACACCCACCGGATGGGGAGATTCCGTAGGGGGTTCGGGGGAGGACAACCGGATGTCTTGACGTGCTCTCCACGGGCCCGTTGGCTTCTCGTTCCACCCGTGGCCCGCTCCCCCATGCCGGAAGGCACCAGCACGTGAACCCTCACACCCCCCGCAGAACCGGCGTGCGCCGTCACGCCGCCCCCCTGTTCGCCGCCGCCTCGGCGCTGCTGCTCGCCGGCTGCGGCGCCATCGGCGACGTCGGCGGCGGCGGTGGGAGCTCCGCGAGCCCCGGGAAGGGGAACGACATCACGGTGGGGCTGCTGCTGCCGGACACGGACACGGCGCGCTTCGAGAAGTTCGACCGTCCCCTCATCACCAAGCGGGTCGCCTCCCTCACCGGCGGCAAGGGCAAGGTCCGGTACGCCAACGCCGGGGCGAGCGCCACCACGCAGAGCAGGCAGTTCGCGGGGATGATCGCCGCCGGGGTGGACGTGGTCCTGGTGGACGCCGTGGACTCCAGGGCCATCGCACCGCAGGTGCGCAAGGCCAAGGACGCCGGGATCCCGGTCATCGCCTACGACCGGCTCGCCGAGGGCCCGATCGACGCCTACGTCTCGCACGACAACGAACTCGTCGGCGAGGTGCAGGGCCGCGCCATCGTGGACGCGCTCGGCGACAGGGCCGGCACCAGCAGGATCGTGATGATGAACGGCTCGCCCGCCGACCCGAACACGGCACGCTTCCACAAGGGCGCGCTCAGCGAGCTGAAGGGCCGCGTGGTCATCGCCAAGTCGTACTACACCAAGGACTGGCTGCCGCAGGTCGCCAAGGAGAACATGCAGAAGGCCATCCGGGCCGTCGGGCTGAACGACATCGCCGCCGTCTACTCGGCCAACGACGGCATGGCGGGCGCCGTCATCGACGCGCTCAAGGAGGCCGGCGTGCGCAAGATGCCGCCCGTGACCGGGCAGGACGCGGATCTCGCGGCGGTGCGGCGGATCGTCGCGGGCGAGCAGCGGATGACGGTGTACAAGTCGTTCCTGCTGGAGGCGACCGGCGCCGCGGACCTGGCGGTGGCCAAGGTGCAGGGCAAGGCGATCGAGTTCGACGCGCTGGCCCAGGACTCCGTCGACAGCCCGACCGAGAAGGCGATCCCGGCGCACCTGGTCCCGGTGGTGGCCCTCACCAAGGAGAACATCGAATCCACGGTGATCAAGGACGGCGTCTACACCGTCCACGACATCTGCACCGCGCCGTACGCCGCCGACTGCGCGGCGATCGGCCTGAAGTAGCGCGCCGCGGGGCACGACGGGTCGCGCTCCGGCCCGGTACAGCCGCGCCTCGGCTATAACCGGGTCATGATCTATCACGTCGTACCGGCCGCGGAGTGGTCCGCGGCTCCCGGCCGGCCGTACGCCCCCGCCTCCCTCGCCGAGGACGGCTTCGTCCACTGCTCCCCCGACGAGGCGACCACGCTCGCCGTCGTCAACGCGTTCTACCGCGCCGCCCCCCGGCCGCTGCTCGCCCTGCTCATCGACGAGGCACGGCTCACCGCGCCCTGCGTCCGGGAGGCGCCCTCACCCGCGCCCCCGCCGGGCGTCCCCGAGGGCACCCTGTTCCCCCATGTGTTCGGCCCCCTCGACCGCGCCGCGGTGGAGCGTGTCCTGGTGGTCCGCTGGGACGGGGAGGGACGGGCGACGGGTCTCGCGGACGGCGTACGGGACGGCGGCTGACCTCCCCGCCGGCCCCGGGGGCCGCTCCCGGGCGGGGCTCACGCCGTCCCCCGCGACCGCCGGCCGGTGGCCCGGCCGCGGGAACGGTAGACCACGTAGGGCCTGGCCACGTAGCCGAGCGGCACCGTGAGGGCGTGCACCAGGCGGCCGAACGGCCACAGGGCGAACAGGGCCAGCGCGAGCAGCGCGTGGACCTGGTAGACGAGCGGCGCGTGCGCCATGGCGGACACGTCGGGGTCGAGCGTGAACAGGCTGCGGAACCAGACCGCGACGCCGAGCCGGTAGTCGTAGGGGTCGGTCACCGACGACGCGGTGGCGGTGAGGCCCGCCAGCAGCACCAGGGCGAGCAGCGGGTACGTCACCCGGTCGCCGCGGCCGGTCGCGCCGCGCACGGCCGGCACCCGCAGCCGCCGGTACAGCAGCACGGCCAGCCCGCCCACGGCCGCCACGCCCGCCACGCCGCCCATGGTCAGGGCGACGGCGTGGTACCGGCCCTCGCCGATGCCGAGGCGCCCGGTGAGGGACTCCGGGACCAGCAGGCCCATGACGTGGCCGCCGATGACGAGGAACAGCGCGTAGTGGAAGAGCGGGCCGCCGACCCTCAGCAGGCGGGACTCGTACAGCTGGCTGGAGCGCGTGGTGAAGCCGAAGCGGTCGTAGCGGTAGCGCCAGGCCGTGCCGGTGACCAGCACGGCCAGGGCGAGGTAGGGCAGGACGCCCCACAGCGCGATGCGCAGGTGCGTCGTCACCGGCGTACTCCCTCGTCGAGGGTGGCCCGCACCGCACGGATCACGTCGAGGTACGGGCTGCCCTCGGCGGCGAGGCCGGCCGCGAGCAGGCCGAGGGCACCGCGGTGTTCGTGGAGCACGGCGCGGCCCGCGGCGGGACAGCGCGCCGCGAACTCCAGCACGGCCGGGAGGTGGTCGGGCAGCTCACCGCCGGACGGCTCCCAGCCGTACTGCCGGTACCGGGCCTTGAGCGCGGCGAGCGAGGCGCCCCGGCGGCGGGAGTCGCCGTCGGTGTAGTGGGTCAGGTGCAGGGTGCGGCGGCGGCTGCGGTCGAAGGTGGTGACGTACTGCGCCGCCAGGTCGAGCAGCGGGACGTCGGCGGTGCGGCGGCAGAACCGCCGCAGGGACTCGGTCGCCGGACCTGACAGCCCGGCGATCGACTCCAGCACCAGGGCGCGGTGTGCGGGCCAGCGCTGGTCGGGGTAGTTCAGGAGCAGGGAGGCCGCCTGGTGGACGGCTCGGTGGTGGTTCATCGCGGCCCTTCGGCCTTCCGTTCGGGGAACAGTCCGCGGGGCCGGCCGTGGCCGTTCCAGTTGAGCAGGTTGACGCGTCCGCGCAGGCCCTCCCGCGCCCCGGCGCCGGAGGCGGCGGGCACCGGCGGGGCGTGGAAGACCGCCTGCGCGTCCGTGCCGTACATGCCGGGGCCGCCGTCGTGGTCCAGGCTGCAGCCCGCGCCGGCCGCGGCGTCCGCGCCGCCGCCCGCCACGTACGTGGTCGGAATGACGTACCGCTCCTCGTACTTGGCCAGGGCCAGCAGCCGGTACAGGGCCTCGATGGACCGCTCGTCGAGGCCCACGGCCGCGGCGACGGCCGGATCGCGCTCCTCGCCGAGGTTGATCCGGCGCATGTGCGCGCGCATCGCGGCCAGCCGGCACAGCGCCGCCTCCACGGGGCCGGTGTCGCCCGCGGTGAACAGGCCGGCCAGATAGCCGAGCGGGATGCGCAGCGAGTCGATCGCGCCGAAGAGCGCCGCCGGGTCCTCCCCGTCGTGGCCGCTGCGGGTGAGCGCCTCGACCACCGGGGACAGCGGGGGGACGTACCAGACCATCGGCATCGTCCGGTACTCCGGGTGCAGCGGCAGCGCGACGCGGTAGGTCGTGATGAGGTCGCGGACGGGGGAGCGGCGGGCCGCGGTGATCCAGTCGTGCGGGATGCCGGACTCCTCGGCGGCGCGCACCACGCCGGGATCGTGCGGGTCGAGGAAGCAGCCCAGCTGGGCCTCGTAGAGGTCCTTCTCGTCCGGCACGGACGCCGCCTCGCCCACCTTGTCGGCGTCGTAGAGCATCACACCGAGGTAGCGCAGCCGGCCCACGCAGGTCTCCGAGCAGACCGTCGGCTCGCCCGCCTCCACCCGCGGGTAGCACAGCGTGCACTTCTCCGCCTTGCCGGTGGCGTGGTTGAAGTACACCTTCTTGTACGGGCATCCGCTCACGCACATCCGCCAGCCCCGGCAGCGGTCCTGGTCCACCAGGACGATGCCGTCCTCGATCCGCTTGTACAGCGCGCCGGACGGGCAGACCGCGACGCAGCTGGGATTGAGGCAGTGCTCGCAGATGCGCGGCAGGTAGAACATGAACGCCTGCTCGTACTCCAGGCGCACCCGCTCGTTCATCCGGCGCAGCACGGGGTCGCCGGCCAGATGCTCGGGGCCGCCGCCCAGGTCGTCGTCCCAGTTGGGTCCCCAGGTGACGGCGGTGGGGCGGCCGTCGATCAGGGAGCGGGGCCGGGCGGTGGGCAGGTCGTCGCCGGGCGGGGCGGCGAGCAGGGTGTCGTAGTCGTAGGTCCAGGGCTCGTAGTAGTCCTCCAGGGACGGCAGTTCGGGGTTGGCGAACAGGCGGGCCAGGCGGCGGGCGCGGCCCCCGGCGCGCGGGACGAGACGGCCGCGGGTGTCCAGGCGCCAGCCGCCCTTCCACCGCTCCTGGTCCTCGTGGCCGCGCGGATAGCCCTGTCCGGGGCGGGTCTCGACGTTGTTGAACCAGGCGTACTCGGTGCCCGTGCGGTTGGTCCAGGTCTGTTTGCAGGTGACCGAGCAGGTGTGGCAGCCGATGCACTTGTCGAGATTCATGACCATGGCGATCTGGGCCATACAGCGCATGTCAGTACCGCACCTCCTGTGCGCGGCGGCGGATCACGGTGCGTGCGTCGCGCTGGTTGCCGGTCGGGCCGTAGTAGTTGGGGGCGAACGACAACTGGGCGTAGCCGCCGATCAGATGGGTGGGCTTGATCAGGATGCGGGTCAGGGCGTTGTGGACGCCGCCGCGCCGGCCCGTCTCCTCGCTGCGCGGCACGTTCACCAGGCGTTCCTGCACGTGGTACATGAACACCGTGCCCGGCGGCATGCGGTGCGAGACGACCGCGCGGGCGACCACGACGCCCTGGGCGTTGACCGCCTCCACCCAGTCGTTGTCGGCCGCGCCGATCGCCTCGGCGTCCGCCGTGCTCAGCCAGACGACCGGGCCGCCCCGGGCCAGGGTCTGCATCAGCAGGTTCTCCTGGTACTCCGAGTGGATCGACCACTTGGAGTGCGGGGTGAGATAGCGCACGTCGACCTCCCGCTCCCCCGGCGCGGCTGCCGCCACGAGGTCCAGCGGCGGCCGGTAGACGGGCAGTTGCTCGCCCAGCTCGGCCATCCAGTCGTGGTCGAGGTAGAAGTGCTGGCGGCCGGTCAGGGTGTGCCAGGGCTTGCGGTGCTCGGTGTTGACCGTGAAGGGCGCGTACCGCCGGTCGGGGGCCTCCTTGCCGGACCACTCGAAGCTGGTGCCGACCTGGACGGGCCCGTTCTGGGTGTCGGCGAAGACGACCCGCCGTTCGCGCACCGCCTCGGCGAGGGCGTCGAACCCGCTGCCCGGCCCGCAGCGCTCGGCGAGCTGCCCGAACCCCTGGGCCGCGAGGCGTCCGTTGGTGGTGCCGGACAGCGCGAGGATCGCCTCGCACAGCTTGACGTCGGTGTCCAGCAGCGGACGCCCGCGCGCGGGTCCGGACCCGGCGGTGCCGCAGCGGGCGGCGAGACGGCGGGCCTCGGGCCCCGGCCGGACGGTCACTCCCTTGACGGTGACGCCCTGTTCCTCGCACAGCGGGCCGAACGCGGCCAGCTTCGCGGCGACGGCCGGGTAGTCCCGTTCCACCAGGGTGAAGTGGGGCAGATTCAGGCCGGGCCGGGCGGGTGCGCCCTCCCGCCAGTCCCGAACCGTGCCGCCGGGCTGCGCCGTCTCGCCCGGGGTGTCGTGCTGCTGGGGCGTGGCCACCAGGTCGTACGCCACACCGAGGCGGCCCTCGGCCAGCTCGCTGAACTTCCCGGCCAGCGCGTGGAAGGTCTCGAAGTCGGTCCTGGCCTGCCAGGGCGGGTCGATGGCGGGCGAGAAGGCGTGCACATAGGGGTGCATGTCGGTGCTGGAGAGGTCGTGCTTCTCGTACCAGGTGGCGGCCGGCAGCACCACGTCGGCCATCAGCGTCGTCGACGTCATCCGGAAGTCGAGCGCGAGCAGCAGGTCGACCTTGCCGCGCGGCGCCTCCTCGTGCCAGACCAGGTCGCGCGGCCGGGCGCCCTCGGGCGCCTCCTCGGCGCGCGCGTTGTCGCTCGCGCCGAGCAGATGGCGCAGGAAGAACTCGTTGCCCTTGGCGGAGGAGCCGATGAGATTGGCCCGCCACACGGTGAGCACGCGCGGCCAGTTGGCCGGGTCGTCGGGGTCCTCGCAGGCGAAGGACAGCTTCCCCGCCGCGAGCCGGGCGGCCACCCACTCGTCCGGCTCGTGTCCGCTGTCGCGCAGCTCGCGCCCGAGGTCGAGGGGGTTGGCGCCGAACGCGGGCGCCGAGGGCATCCAGCCGAGCCGCACCGACTGGGCCACCAGGTCGGCGGTGTGCCGTCCGGCGAACAGTCCCCGGCCGGTGGGGGAGGCGAGGGCGTCGGCCCCGTGGGCGTCGTAGCGCCACTGGTCGGTGTGCAGGTACCAGTACGGCGTCCCGGCCGTCTGCCGGGAGGGCCGCACCCAGTCCGCGGCCGACTGCAGCTGCTGCCAGCCGGCGTAGGGGCGGACCTTCTCCTGGCCGACGTAGTGCGCCCAGCCGCCGCCGTTGACGCCCTGGCAGCCGGTGAGCAGCAGCAGGGTGAGGAAGGAGCGGTAGATGGTGTCGGAGTGGAACCAGTGGTTGGTCCCGGCGCCCATGACGATCATGCAGCGTCCGCGGGTCTGCTCCGCCGTCCGCGCGAACTCCCGGGCCAGCCGCACCACCGCGTCGGCCGGCACCGAGGTGATCGACTCCTGCCAGGCGGGCGTGCAGGGCTGGGAGGCGTCCCGGTACCCGTCCGCCCACTCACCGGGCAGGCCCTCGCGGCCCACGCCGTACTGGGCCAGCAGCAGGTCGAAGACGGTGGTGACGCGGCGTCCGCCCAGCGTGCGCACGGGGACGCCGCGTACCGCGGCGGGCCCGCCGTCGAACCGGGGCAGCACGACCCGGACGGTGTCCGCGTCCGGCGCGTACAGCGTCAACTCCGGTACCACGTCGCCGAGATCGAGGTTCCAGCGCCCCTCACCGGTCTTGGACCAGCGGTCGCCCAGGGTGCCGTTGGGCACGACCGGCCGCCCGGAGCCGGCGTCGAGGAGCACCGGCTTCCACTCGGCCTGCTCGTCGTCCTCCGCCAGCCCGAGCGCCGCCGCGGTGACGAACTTGCCCGGCACGAACCGCCCGTCCCGCTCCTCGATCTCGACCAGGAACGGCAGATCGGTGAAGCGCCGGACGTAGTCGGTGAAGTACGGCACCCGGCGCCGCACGAAGCACTCGGTGAGCACGACGTGCCCCATCGCCATCGCCAGGGCGCCGTCCGTGCCCGGGTGCGGGTGCAGCCACTCGTCGGCGAACTTGGTGGCGTCCGCGTAGTCCGGGGAGACCACGACGACTTTCTGGCCGCGGTAGCGGGCCTCGGCCATCCAGTGCGCGTCGGGGGTCCGGGTCACCGGCACGTTGGAACCCCACAGCATCAGGTACGCGGCGTCCCACCAGTCCCCCGACTCCGGTACGTCGGTCTGGTCGCCGAAGACCTGCGGCGAGGCGATCGGCAGGTCGGCGTACCAGTCGTAGAAGGTGAGCATCGGGGCGCCGATCAGCGACATGAAGCGGGCGCCCACCGCGTGCGAGGCCATCGACATCGCCGGGATCGGGGAGAACCCGGCGATCCGGTCCGGCCCGTGGGCCGCGATGGTGTGGACGTGCGCGGCGGCCGCGATCTCCAGGGCCTCGTCCCAGCCGACGCGCACCAGGCCGCCCCTGCCCCGCGCCGACTGGTAGCGCCGCCGCTTCTCGGGGTCGCCGGTGACCTCGGCCCACGCCGCCACGGGATCGCCGAGCCGTGCGCGGGCCTCGCGGTACATCTCCACCAGGACGCCTCGCACATGCGGGTGGCGCACGCGCGTCGGCGAGTACGTGTACCAGGAGAAGGACGCGCCGCGCGGGCAGCCGCGCGGCTCGTACTCGGGCCGGTCGGGGCCCGTCGAGGGGTAGTCGGTCTCCTGGGTCTCCCAGGTGATCAGGCCGTCCTTGACGTACACCTTCCACGAGCAGGAGCCCGTGCAGTTGACGCCGTGCGTGGAGCGGACGACCTTGTCGTGGGCCCAACGCTCCCGGTAGGGAGTGTCGTTGACGCCCTGATCGGTGCGGAGCACCGCCCGCAGATCGGGTGTGACCGGCGCCCGGCGCAGTATTCCGCCGGCTCTCAGCAGATGATCGGCGGCCATGCCCGCCGCTCGTTCCGCTTCCCGCCGGGCTGCGCGCCGTCCCACCGTCCACACTCCCTACGCTTGGCATTCCGCTCCCGCCAGCTTCAGGCACGGTGACGCGCTGCATTCGATTGACTACTCTCTGTTGATCCTCTCTATACGGAGATTTTCATGGCCTTTGCACTGATTGCGCCGGGCACGCGTATCGCGCCGCCGCGGTCCGCGCGCTCGCCCACGACCGTTCACCTGGGCCTGGCACGATCACGAGGTCGGGCTGCGACGCGGAAGGGCGGGGTGAGGAGCGGTGCCGGAGCATGACGTGAACAGGGACCTGGACCGGGCGCTGGAGGTCGCCACGGGGCTGGCGGCCTGGGCCGCGGAGGCGATCCGCCGCCCGCGCTCCCCCGCCACCGCGACCGACGTCCGGGAGAAGGACGGCCCGGCGGACATCGTGACCGACACGGACGAGGCGGTGGAGGCGCACGTCCGCGAGACGCTCGGCCGCGCCTTCCCCGGGCACGGGATCGTGGGCGAGGAGTACGGCAGCACGGAGGGCGTCCCGGGCGCCCCGCACTGGCTGCTCGACCCGGTCGACGGTACGACCAACTACGCCCACGGCATCGGCTGGTGCTCCTTCTCCCTGGGCCTCGCGGCGCCCGACGGCACACCGCTGCTCGGCCTGGTCGCCGACCCGTGGCGGGGCGAGACGTTCACGGCGGTGCGCGGCGGGGGAGCGTTCCTCAACGGCGTCCGGGTCCGCGCGGCCGGCCACACCACCCTCACCGGACACGTCTTCATGACCGAATGGGCGGCCCACGCCCACTGGCCCGGCATGGACACCCTCCTCACGGAACTCGCCGACCGGCACTGCACGGTCCGCGTGATGGGCTCCACGGCCCTTTCCCTGGCCCAGGTGGCGGCGGGCCGCGCCACCGCCGCGGCGATCGGCGGCTTCCATCACGTCGACGGGCTGCCCGCGCTGCTGATCGCCCGGGAGGCGGGCGCCGTCGCCCTCCCCGAGCTGCCCGCCTACGGCGAGCCGTTGCTGCTCGCGGCACCGGGCGCGGCCCGCGAGGCGGCCGCCTTGTGGCAGACCTCCCGCGAGGCGGCCCGCCACGACCGGTGACCCGGTGCACCACCGGCCCGGACCGCCGGGGCAGCCGGCACGGCGGTGGGCGGGACGGAGCGGGGCGGACCGGGGAACGGGGCGGACTGGGGGCGGGGAGGGCTGAGGAGGGGACGGGGCGAGGTTGTTCGGGGCGTGCGCCCCGGGGTATCGAGACGCGCCCGGGCGTGCGGCCGTGTCATCGAGACGCGCCTGGACCGGCGGCAGTGTTTCCGCGACCGGCCCGGGCCGGCGGCAGTGTCATCGAGACGCGCCCGGACCGGCGGCAGTGTTTCCGCGACCGGGCCGGCGGCAGTGTCATCGAGACGCGCCCGGACCGGCGGTCGTGTCACCGCGACCGGCCCGGACCGGCGGCCGTGTCACCCGGCTCCGACGCCCGCCAGCAGGACATGGAGGTCGTGGGCCGCTTCGGCGGTGGCCAGGGCCGCCGCGGTGAGGACGGCTGCGGTGGCGACGGCGAGAACGGGGTGGCGTCGCAGCGGAGGCGCGAGGAGGGCGGCCACCCGGCGCGGTACCGGGCCCGCCGTCGCCAGGGGGCTGCGGCGTCCGAGGATGCCCAGGGCGGCGTTCGCGGCCCGGGCGCGGACCGGGGCGCGCCGGGACGCCAGCGCGGCCTTGCCGACGGTGCGCGCGACCCGCTTCCGGTCACCGGAGGTGGCCGCCGCCCGCTCGTCCGCCCACCGCTCGATCGTGTACGTGACGGTGGTGGCCAGCGGCCGCAGCAGCGGGTTCGCGGCGGCACCGAGCTGCGCCAGGGCGACGAAGGCGTAGTGGTGGCAGGCCAGGTGGGCCCGCTCGTGCGCGAGCAGGATGCCGTGCTCGGTCTCGTCCAGGGTGTGCAGCATGCCGGTGGAGACCACGATCCGCCCGGGCAGGCCGGGCAGCGCGTAGGCGTCGGGGGCCTCGTCCTCCACCACGACCAGGCCGTCCCGCTCCGGCATGCAGGCGGCGTCCAGCGCCGCGGTGGCCAGTGTGCGGGCGCGGCGCGAGAGCATGCGGGCGGCCGCGACCACCGCGCCGCCGAGCAGCAGCCCCGCCGCGAGGGCGATGGACAACTCGGTCGGATCGTCGCGCTGCGCGCTCCGGGCGGACCAGTGGCCGAGCTCGGCGATCAGCGGGAAGCGGATCAGGCCGGTGACGGCCAGCAGCCCCAGGGAGACCGTGCTCGCCGCGCCCAGGACCAGGGACGAGACGGTGAGCAGCCAGGTCGCCAGGCGTGGCTCGCAGCGCTCGGCCAGCGGCCGCGCGCCGAAGGGGGCGAGCAGCGAGAGCAGCAGCGGCACGTAGACGGCGATGCGCATCCGGCGGGCCCTTCCTGTTTCTACTGTCCGGTTCTACCGGTTCCTACTGCCCGGGCCGCTTCTGCTGTCCATGGTGCTGGTCGGGATCGAGCAGCTGGCGCAGCAGGTCGGCGTCCCGGTCGGACAGCTCGTCCGCGAAACGGGCGAGGACGGCCGCGCGGTCGGGCCGTTCCTCCAGAACTGTACGCATGCGCCGGGCGGCGAACCCGGCGTCGTCGGTGACGGGGGCGTAGGCGTACGCCCTTCCGCGCGCGTTGCGCCTGAGCATGCCCTTGGTGTGCAGGCGGGTGAGGATCGTCACCACGCTGCTGTACGTCAGCTCGCCGCCGAGCAGCTCGGTCACCTCGCCGGGCGTCAGCGCGGTGTCCGCCTGCTGGAGCAGGGCGAGGATCTGGGTCTCCCGGACGCCGTTCGCCCTCTTCGGGCCCCGTCCGTGTGTGTCGGCCGACATGAGGTTTGTCGTTCTCCGGTCCGTCTTCTACAGTCATGCAGAACTTCTACGGTCGTGTAAAAGCTCCCGCCTGCCCGAGTGTGCCATTGGACCGCCCATGAGTGCCATCAGCAACGGTCAAGCTGTCGTCGCGGCTTCACCGCCGTCCTGCGCTTCACCGATTTCACCCTCGCGGAACTCGAGGAGGAGCAGTCGCTTGAGCGGCTGCGGCGCCGGCACTGTGATCTCACCGCGCGCGACGGCCTCGGCGCACCGGAGGCCATCGAGGCGGACGAACGGCTCCAGGAACGCGCCGCCGCCTGCGAGGACCACGCCGAGCGGGTGTTCGCGGCACCGCACGGGCCGTCGCGGGAGGAGCGACACGGGCCGCAGGTGGCCGACTCGCACGAGCCGTCGGAGTGCGACCCGCACATTCCCGCGGAGCGCGACCCGCAGAAGTCGCCGGTGAACGGCCGATGAGCAGCCGTCCGCCCGCACAGACCGCGCCGGCCCGGCACATGTGGCCCCTCTACGCCGCCGGGTTCACCACCGCCTTCGGCGCGCACGGCATCGCGGCGAGCCTCGGTGGCGACGCCGAGGGCGCGGTCACCTCGCTGCTCGTCCTCGGCGGGCTGCTCGCCCTGTACGACGGTGCCGAGGTGATCCTCAAGCCGGTCTTCGGCACCCTCGCCGACCGCATCGGTGCCCGCCCCGTCCTGCTCGGCGGACTCGCCGCGTTCGCCGCCGCGTCCGCGCTGTACGTCCTCGTCGACAGCCGGGGCGTGCTGTGGGCCGCCCGCCTCGGCCAGGGCGCCGCGGCCGCCGCCTTCTCGCCCGCGGCCTCCGCGCTGGTGGCCCGGCTCAACCCGGCCGCCGGACACGGCCGCGCGTTCGGCAGTTACGGCTTCCACAAGTCCGTCGGCTACACGCTGGGCCCGCTGCTCGGCGGTGTCCTGGTGTGGGCCGGCGGTCTGCGGCTGCTGTTCGCCGTCCTCACGGTTCTCGGCGCGGCCGTCGCCGTCTGGGCCGCGCTCGCCGTGCCCGTCGTACCGCCACTTCCCAAGGCCCGGCAGACGGTGCTCGACCTGGCCCGGCGCCTCGCCGACCCGGCGTTCCTCGCCCCGACCGCCGCGCTCGCGGCGGCGACCGCCGCACTGTCGGTCGGGGTCGGCTTCCTGCCGGTCTCCGGCCGCACCGCCGGGCTCGGCACGGTCACGACCGGCGCGGCGGTGTCGCTGCTCGCGGCCTGCGCGGCCGTGGTCCAGCCGCGGGCGGGCCGTGCGCTGGACGCCGGGCGCCTGACCACCCGTTCCGGCCTGAGCGCGGGCCTGCTGATCACGGCGGCGGGCCTGGCCTGCGCCATGCTGCCCGGTCTGACCGGCATCCTCGCGGGCGCCGCCCTCATCGGCGTCGGCACGGGCCTGATCACTCCGCTCGGCTTCGCCGCCCTCGCCTCCTCCACCCCGCGCGAACGCCTGGGGCAGACGATGGGCGCCGCCGAACTCGGCCGTGAACTGGGTGACGCGGGAGGCCCGTTGCTGGTGGCCGCCGTGGCGACACTCACCACCCTCACTCACGGGTACGCGGTCCTGGCCGTCCTGCTCGCCGTCGGCCCGCTGGTGGGGGCGGTCCGTCGCCGCCTCGATCCACCGGGGGCGTCGGCCGGTTCGGCGTAGACGGGGCCCGTGGACGCCAGACGGCAGGTGCTCCGGCCGGGGAGGCGGAAGTCCTGAACCTCGCCGGATTCGTCCAGCCGGGCGTCAGCCGGTGTGGTCAGCCGGAGTCGGAGTCGGAGCTCCCGGCGTCTGGCTCGCCGCGGCGCGGCGGTATTCCTCGTTGATGCGCTGAGCTTCCTCGAGCTGGTCCTCGAGGATGACGATGCGGCAGGCGGCCTCGATCGGAGTCCCCCTGTCGACGAGCTCGCGGGCGCGCGCGGCGACCCGCAGCTGGTAGCGGGAGTAACGGCGATGTCCTCCCTCCGAGCGGAGCGGAGTGATCAGTCGAGCCTCGCCGATGGCTCGGAGGAACCCCGGGGTGGTGCCGAGCATCTCTGCCGCCCGGCCCATCGTGTACGCGGGGTAGTCGTCGTCATCCAGACGATCATCAAGGGGGTTGTCCGCTGTCATGTCACCTCGCTGTGCAACGCGTCGAGGGGCCCTGGTGCCGTACGGCACCAGGGCCCCGAAGGAAATTCAACACCATCTGTCGGCCCTACTGCTGTGCCGACCTTCTCTTTCCGCTACCCGGCTCCGCAGAGGGGGGTGCGGGGGGATCGCAGCTGCGTGACCGGGGACCACCATCCATTCCGGGGTCTTGCGGTACCCGGACCGAGTTCTTCTTGGTGCTCGGACCGGGCGATCCTGATGGCGTCTGCTCCTCCGTTCCTCTCTGAACCAACCACTGTGTGAATCGGTACTGCTCTCGGCAGCTCCTCGACGTGCGAGCCGCCCGGTGCGGCTCCCAGTCCCGTCACCGTCCTGGGAACACCTTGGCTTCGAGGCTCAAGAGCCGCACCGTACTGCGTACTTCTGGTTCATGCACCCGCCCGTCCGTGTCTGGCGGGTCTTCTTCGACCGACTGTCTACGAGAGAGATCGTAACCGTGTCAGAGGCGAATGTCTACCCTGACAAAGTCAGATTTCGCTTCTTCAGTGGAGCAGGAAGTTTTCATCTGCCGGAGCGGTGCCGCCGCGGTGCGGGACGTCACAGCAGTGCGGGACGTCACAGCGGTGGGGGCCCTGCCGACGCGCGTCGGCAGGGCCCCCACCGGGATCCTGAGGACGGTTCCCCGCCCGTACTCATATGTCTTTGTCCATTCCATGCTCATGGCTCATGGTTCATGGCTCATGGTTCAAGGCGCAGGGGACCGGCCTCACCCGCGCGGGGGCCGACACCGCCGGAAAGCGGGCAGGTCAGCGTGAAGGGGCGAGGACGTCCCGCAGACGGATCCGGTCCGTGTAGACGGGACTGCCGCGGAGACCGGCGAGCCGGACCAGGGTGATCACGTCCGTGCTCTGGTCGTCCCCGTCGCACACGGTCAGGTACTCGACCCGGGCGCTCGCCATGACGGCCAGGGCCACCTCGACGGTCATGTCGTCGCACACCCGGGGGCCGCAAGGGGCCGCGATGTCGTCGAACACGGCCCCATGGGCGGCGTCCGGCCTGTGGTGACGCGCCTGCGTCGGTGTCGAAGTCGGTGTCGAGGGCGGTGTCAAGGCCGGCGTCGAGGGTGCCTCCTGCGGTGAGAGTCGGTCGGTTCGGTGACCATCGCGGCGGCCCAGGGGGACCACGGCGGTCCGGGCACCGCGCCGGCCCTGAAGAGGTTCGGGCGCATTCCGGTGAGGTCCCGCGGTGCCGTGAAGGCGCGCGGCGAACCGCGCGGCCGGCCACGACGGCGTCGCGGCCGGCGAACGGCACACTGCGGTGCTTCCGGCGATGCGGCGCTCAGGCGGCCGACATGTCACCGGGCCGCGGCTGCGCCCTGCGGCGCGCCCCCGCGCCGGCGGATCGGCCCTGGCCGGTGCGGCCGCGGCGGCTGCGGGAGGGCGAGGACGTACGGCGAGCGCGTTCGGCGACCGGCGCGGTGATGGTCACCGGCACGCCGGAGGGGATCTGGGCGCCGGTGATGCGGCTCAACTCCGCCTCGCCCGAGCGGACCGGCGTCACGCGCGGAGTGATCCCGGCCGAGACCAGCAGCCGGCTCATGCCGCGGCGCTGACCGGGGGTCACCAGGGTGACGACGCGGCCGGACTCGCCGGCCCGTGCCGTGCGGCCGCCACGGTGCAGGTAGTCCTTGTGGTCGCTGGGCGGATCCACGTTGACGACCAGGTCGAGACTGTCGACGTGGATGCCGCGCGCCGCGACGTTGGTGGCCACCAGGACAGTCACGTGGCCGTCCCTGAACTGCGCCAGGGTCCGGGTGCGCTGCGGCTGGGACCTGCCGCCGTGCAGCGCCGCGGCGCGGACACCGCTGTCCAGCAGGTGCCTGGTCAGCCGGTCCACGGCGTGCTTGGTGTCCAGGAACATGATGACCCGGCCGTCCCGTGCCGCGATCTCGGTGGTGGTGCGGTGCTTGTCCGCCTCGTGCACGTGGAGCACGTGGTGTTCCATCGTGCTGACGGCCCCGGCCGACGGGTCGACGGAGTGGACCACCGGGTCGCTCAGATAGCGGCGCACCAGCAGATCGACGTTGCGGTCCAGAGTGGCCGAGAACAGCAACCGCTGGCCCTCGGGACGCACCTGGTCGAGCAGGGCGGTGACCTGGGGCATGAAGCCCATGTCGGTCATCTGGTCGGCCTCGTCGAGCACCGTGACGCCGACGTCGGCGAGCCGGCAGTCGCCCCGGTCGATGAGGTCCTTGAGCCGTCCGGGTGTCGCGACGACCACCTCCGCGCCCGCGCGCAGGGCGCTTGCCTGCCTGCCGATGGACATTCCGCCGACGACGGTGGCGAGCCGCAGTCGCACGGAGCGGGCGTAGGGCGCGAGCGCGTCCGTGACCTGCTGGGCCAGCTCACGGGTGGGGACGAGGACCAGGGCCAGCGGTCGGCGCGGCTCGGCGCGCCGGCCCGCCGTCCGGGCCAGTACCGCGAGGCCGAAGGCGAGGGTCTTGCCCGACCCGGTACGGCCGCGGCCGAGTACGTCACGGCCGGCCAGGGAGTTCGGCAGGGTCGCGGCCTGGATCGGGAACGGAACGGTCACGCCCACCTGGCCCAGTGTGGCCAGCAACGGCGCGGGCATGGCCAGGTCGGCGAACGACGCGACGGCGGGCAGGGCCGGCGTGACCGTTTTCGGCAGCGCGAACTCGCCCTGCGCGGCCGGCCGGTTCCCGCGCCCGGCGGAACGGCGCGGAGCGCCGGGGCGGCCTGCGCCGGCCCGCCCACCGAAACGGTCGTATGTACGACTGGCGCGGGTGCCGGTGGAGCGTGTGCCAGTGCTGCGTGTGCGGTTCACGCGGAACCTTCCTCGACGTGGGCACGTATCAAGGAATTCCCGCAGCGAAATGAGCGCGGAGAATCGCGAGCACGAGCCGGAAATGACAGGGGGCGAAGCACCCTGAAAAACAAAGCGAACCGGGGCCCGCACTCCAAGTGCGGGCCCCGGCGCGAAGTCTGCGTCAGTGCCGGGGTATCAGGCGGGAACGATGTTCTCCGCCGTCGGGCCCTTCTGGCCCTGCGCGATGTCGAACGACACCTTCTGGCCTTCCAGCAGCTCGCGGAAGCCCTGGGCGGCGATGTTCGAGTAGTGGGCGAAGACGTCGGCGCCGCCGCCGTCCTGCTCGATGAAGCCGAAGCCCTTTTCCGAGTTGAACCACTTCACGGTTCCGGTAGCCATTTTTTCTCCTTCGGAGGCGGTTTCAGGAGTACGCACTGCGCGCATTCCGTGTCGCCGTGATGATTACCCGTCGGAAAAATCTTCTGGCAACCACACTCGCAACTGACGTCGACAGTAGCACGCCGGACACGGCCCTGCGCGATCAGTGATTTCGCACCGCCTGTCGCCTCAGAAATGTTTCTCGTGTGCCGCGTCGATTTCTTACTTCGCGACCACAGATATTGTCTTCCGGCACCCCTCGAACAGCTTCCGGAATCCCCGGCCCGGCCGCACCGCGCGGGACGCCCGCCGTGGCAGGGGCGGTCATCCGGTTGACGGCGGCGGCGGGGTCAGCCGGCCAGCCGGTTGACGGCGGCGGCGGTGATGCCCTCCATGTAGCCCGGGTCGTCGCCGGGCTGACCGGAGAGCTCCACGATGCCGAACCGGTGACCGCTGCGGATCACCGCGACACCGCCCGCGACCTGGCCGTCGCCGTTGAAGGCCGGGTACCAGTCGCCCTCGCCCGCCTTGACGGTGAGCGTGTGCCCCTTGCCGTAGTACCAGTGGCCGTCGGGCTCGTCCTGGCAGCCGCGCACCAGGGTGTTGAGCCGCTTCTGGTACGAGGCCGCCGACGCGCTCGTCGAGCCGTCCGCGACGGATTCGGTCAGCAAGGAGTCCTTGGTGTCGAAGTGCCACATCACATCGGCGTAGGCGCTCGCCTTCCCCTTGGTCAGCGCTCGCATCGTCTCCTCGCCCGAGCACGCCGAGAGAGCCTGCTTCCCGGTCAGGTCCACCGTCGCGCCGACCGGTGCCAGGTGCTGCTGGAAGAAGTCCTCACTCTGGATCAGGTTGCCGGAGCCCAGGCCCGGTTCGGCGAGACGTGCCGTGCGTGCGGCCGCCGGACGGGCCGGAGAGCTCGCGTCCGCGCTCGCGGCGGCGGGGTGTGTGCCGGCCGCGACCGCGATCAGGGCGGCGCCCGCCAGGGCCGCCGCTCCTGCGGTGCGACCGCGACGCGTGTACTTCGTGCCGGCTGATCGGTTGTGGAACATCTCGTCTCCCCTGTCTGGTTCCGGCGCTGTGCGCGCCCTCGTACACCAGGGAGATGCGGGAGGTGCGGGAGATGTTGGACGGCGGACCGCCGCAATCGATGTGATCCACCTCACACCGGTCGGCGGGGTCGGACGGTCTCAGAGCACGGTCACGGCCGCACGGACGATCAGTGTCGTCGCCGCTGTGCCGAGGCAGGCGTCGATCTCCAGGACCCCGTAGTGAGAGCCGTTGCGGAGTACGGCGATGCCTCCGCAGGGCTCCTTGCCCCGTGGCGCGGCCCCTGTGGTGTTCAGGTCGCCGTCGTACATGCCCATCCAGCTCGCGGTGATACCCGGCGCGACCCCGATCGTGTGCGTCGGCCCGTAGACCCAGTGGGTGGCCGGCTCCTGCTGGCACGGCACTTCCTCCAGCAGCAGGCGTTGGGCGAAGTTCCGGGCCAGTGCCGGGCTTCCCGCGTCGGCGGCGACTTCGCGCGCGACCTGGTCCTTGATGTCCCGGGCCAGCGTGGGATCGTCGCTGTCCGTCTCCGTGGTCGTCACGAACCCGCGGAAGTGCGCGTCGTTCCCGCCCAGGGTCTGTTCGAGGGTCCTCTCCCCGACGCAGGCGGCGTTGGCGTAGTTGCCGTCCCCCACCCGGTCCCGGACGTGGACGCGCCGGGAGAATCCGGCCTTCCGGAACTCGGCCGCCGCCAGCAGGTGCCGGTCCGTCATCGGCCCGGAGGCGGGCCTCGGCGCCGGAGAGCCCCCGCCCGGCGAGGACTCCGCGGCGCCCGGCGTCACGGCCGGGGCGGCCCGGGCGGAGCGGGCGGGCAGCACGAACCGGCCGGTCAACAGGCCGAGTCCGATGGCCACCGCCAGGATGACGGCGATCTTCCGGGCTCGCACGGCAGCACCTCCCGGTTCCTGGCCGAGCCGACGGCGGTTGCGAGTAGGGACAGTAGGGGGAGCAAGGGGAGTAGGGGGAGCAAGGAGAGTGGGGGGACCAAGGGGAGTTGGGGGAGCAAGGAGAGTGGGGGAGCAAGGGGATGGGGATGCGTCGCCTCAGAGGCCGCCGTCGAGGCGGTCCCGCATGAAACGGCGGGCCTGGTGGATGCGGTCCTTGACCGTGCCGAGGGGAGCGTCGGTGATCTCGGCGACCTGCAGGTAGGTCAGGTCCCCGAGGTCGCGCAGGACGAAGGACTCCACCAGCGCCGGATGCCGGTCCTCCAGCGCGGCCAGCGCCTCCATCAGGTCCAGGCGGGTGCCCGCGATGACGCTCGTCGTCCGCGGATCGGCGTTCTCGGGAACGACCGCACGACTGTCCTCCGCGCGCCGGCGCATCGAGCGGTAGGTGGACCTGGCGGCGTTCGACGCGATCACCGTCACCCACCCGGTGAACGAGCCCCGCCCGCTGTACTCGTGCAGATGCGTGCTGACCGACAGCAGAGCGTCCTGCGCGGCCTCTTCGGCGTCGGCGTGGTGCGGGAGGAACCTGGAGCAGCGGCGCATCACCAGGGGACGGAGCCGGACGAGGAGGCGGTCCAAGGACGCCCGGTCACCTGCCTGGGCAGCCGCCACGAGCCGTGCCAGCCCCTCCTCGTCGACCACCCTGCCGCCCCCGTCCGCGTCCGCCCCGAGTCCCACCCGGCCGCGCCCGATTCCCGGCCCCGCCATCTCGGGCACAATGCTGCCCCGTGCGGAAGCTAGGTCGTTATCTCCTCGAGGACAGACTGGGAGCCGGTTCGTTCGCCACCGTCTGGAAAGCATACGATCCCGAACTCGACACCGATGTCGCGGTCAAGGTGCTGGCCGACAACTGGGCCGCGAACGCGGACGTACGGCAACGGTTCCTGGCGGAGGCGCGGCTGCTCCGCAGGATCTCCAGCCCCCGCGTCGTACGCGTGCACGACGTCGGCGTCCAGGACGACCGGCCCTACTTCGTCATGGACTACGTCCGCGGTGGCACGCTGGCCGAGAGGATCGGGCACTGCCGGCCCGCGGAGGCGCTCCGTCTGGCGACCGAGGCCGGACACGCCGTCCAGGCGCTCCACGACGCGGGCGTCATCCACCGCGACATCAAGCCGTCGAACCTCCTGCTCGACGCCGGCCGCACGCCCGCCACCGTACTCGTCGCGGACCTCGGCAGCGCCAAGCAGATGGCCGACGCGTCGGGTCTGACCGTGACCACCGGCACTCCCGCCTACATGGCGCCCGAACAGGCCTTCCAGACCGGCGGTTTCGACGGCCGCGCCGACGTGTACGCCCTCGGTGTCGTCACCTACGAACTGCTCACCGGACGCAAGCCGTTCGGTTCGGGCGGTCACGCGGTCCTCACGGCCGGGCAGGCACCGACGCCCCCCTTGCCAGCCCTCGCCGCAGAGGCGGGGGTTCCGCCCGGCGTCGGCGCGCTTCTGCGGGCCGCGCTGTCCGTCGATCCCGCGGACCGGCCGCAGACGGCGCAGGCGTTCGCGGACGCGCTGCTGTCCCGAGGGGAAGAGGGGTGGGAGTCGCCCGGGCCCCCGCGTCCGGCGCCCCGCACGGTCTGGCTCGCGGCCGTCGTCGTGTTCGTGGTGACGACGCTGCTGACCTGGCTGGTCCGTTGAGCCGGGCCGGTGTGCTGAGCCGGGCCGGTCCGTTGGACCGGAGTCGCGGGAGCGCGGGTGGAGTGCGGGTGGAATGCGGGTGGAGTGCCCGGCGTCAGCCGACGTGGAGATCGAAGTCGGTCACGTACCAGGCGCCGTCGATCTTGGTGGACTCCATCCTGACGTCCAGCTGCCCCGGCTTCACGCCGGTGGAGTTGGACAGGACGACCTTGTCGAGCGTCTGTCCGTCGACGGTGACCTTGCCGGCGGGCACCACCGCTTTGTCGCCGGTGACCGGCACCTGCGCGACAACCACCTTCGGGTCGCCCGCGGACCCCTTGGGCGTGAACGACGCACGGAACTTCCCGATGCCGTCCAGCACTTTCCGTACCTCGGGCTTGTCGCTGTTGCACGTGGCCGGGGTGCCGGCCACAGCGGGTGACGAAGCGGTGGCCGGGAAGGCCATCACCGCACACGCCTGCTTCGGTCGGCCCTGGATGATCGCGGTGACCCACGCGGCAACAGCCTCCTCGGCCGTCGACCGGCGTTCGGCCGAGGACGTCGAGGCCGCCGCATCACTCCCCTTCTGTTGCTTTCCAGGACCAGCCGCGGTCGACCTGCTCGCGGTCGACCTGCTCGCGGTCGGCTTCCCGTCCGCGGCGGAGTCCGTGCCCTTCGAGCAGCCCGTGACGCCTGCGCCGGTCGCGACCAGCGCGACACCGGCGATCCAGCGGACGGCTTTGTGCGTGTAGTTCTCTGACATCACTTCCGGAGCCCTTTCCCCAGGCACTCGGCATTCGGCACGCGGCATTCGGCATTCGGTACGCGGCACTCGTGTCGTCCGGTGCCACCCCGATCGGTCTGTGCCACCGGGAGGCGCTCTCCCTCGGGAGGTGCCCCACCGACCATCGAAACGGCAAGGAGACCCGGAGGGTTCATCCCCGTCGGCGAGTCCGCCTGCCGTCCCGGTGTTCCGGCAGGGAAGTCGGCAGCGGAAGCCCGGCGGTCTCCTCCGGGGCGGATGCCGGGTCGGCCGTGGGACCGGCGGCGACGCGTTGGGATGTGGCGGCGACCGCGCGTTCCGCGGCGGCGACCGCGCGTTCCGCGGCGGCGACCGCGCGTTCCGCGGCGGCGACCGCGCGTTCCGTGGTGGCGGCGGCCCGGCGTCCGGATGTGACGGTGCCGAGGACGAGGATGGCCGCTCCGCAGCCGGCGATGATCCACCAGGCGGCCGGGCGCGCCCCGGCGGCGACCGCGGCGCCGATCACCGCGATGCCGAGTGAGGAGCCGATCTGACGGCTGGTCGCGGCGATGGCGGCGGCCACCCCGGCCTGGGCACGTGGCATGCCGGACACCGCTGTGTAGGTGACCGGCGCGTTGACGAAGCCGAAGCCGAGGCCGAACAGCGCGTACGTGAGGGACAGCAGGATGCCCGGGGGATGGGCGGAGCGGGTGGCGGCGACGGCCAGGACACCGCTGGCCGTGATCCCGGCCCCCGCGATGAGCAGGGGAGTCCGGGGGCCGCGGCTGCCCACGATCCGCCCGGACAGCGGCGGGCACACCAAGGACAGCACCGCCATCGGCAGCAGGCGCAGCCCGGCGTCCAGGGCGCTCAGCCCCAACGTCCGCTGCAGATAGAGGGTGTTGGCGAACAGGAAGCCGCCGAGCGCGGCGAAGGCCAGGACCGCGGTCGCGGTGGCTCCGCTGAAGGGCGCGCTGCGGAAGAGCCGCGGCTCGATCAGCGGTTCGGCGCGCCGGCTCTCGTACGGTACGAACGCGGCGAGCGCGCACGCCGCGGCGATCAGGCAGGCCACGATCGGCGGCGCGGTCCAGCCCTCGCCGGGTGCCTCGATGATGGCGTACGTCAGTGTGCCGAGCAGGACGATCAGCAGGAGCTGCCCCACCGGGTCCGCCCGCCGGGTCCGCGGCGCGCGGGACTCCGGCACGAACAGTGCGGCAAGGGCGAGTGCGGCCAGCCCGATCGGCACGTTCAGCCAGAACACCGACCGCCATCCGGCCGATTCCACCAGTACGCCGCCGAGGACCGGACCGGCCGCCATGCTGAGGCCGACGACCCCGCCCCAGACGCCGATGGCCCGTGCGCGCTCGCGAGGCTCGGTGAACGTGTTGGTGAGAATGGCCATGGCGACGGGGGTGAGCATGCTGCCGCCCGCGGCCTGCACCATGCGGAAGGCCACCAGCCAGTGGGTCGTGGGTGCCAGGCCGCACAGGGCCGACCCGGCGGTGAACAGGACGAGGCCGAGCCGGAAGATCCGTCGGCGTCCGACGCGGTCGGCGGTGGCACCGGCCAGGGTCAGCAGGGAGGCCAGTACGAGGGTGTAGGCGTCGAGTGTCCACTGCAGCCCGGAGACCGAGGAGTCCAGGTCCTGCTGCATCGAGGGCAGCGCGACGTTGAGGACGGTGACGTCGAGACCGACCAGCAGCACGCTCAGGCAGCAGACGGCCAGGACGGGCACGCGCCGCCCGTGTCGAGGGACGGGCATGTGGGTTCCCCTGCCCGGTTCAGTGGCCGGGCCGGCCGGTGGCGTGGGCGTCGGCGAAGTCCCATACGACGGGAAGGAGCCGCTCGGGGGTTTCGAGCTGGGGCAGGTGACCGGTGCGGTGCAGGAGCCGGAACCCGGCGTCCGGTATGGCCGCCGCGAACGCCCGCCCGTAGTCGGCGTCGACCACCTGGTCACTCTCGCCCCAGGCGACGAGGGCCGGCTGTGTGACCTTGGCCAGGCGCTCGCGCAGGGTGGGGTCGGCCATCGCGTGCGGGCCCGCATAGACCTTCAGCGCGGCCTGGTTGGCGGCCGCGACCGCCCGCTGCGCCTCGGAGAACGTGCTCGGGTCCACGGCGAACTTCGCGGGGTCGTGGAAGGCGAGCGCGGACAGTTCGGCGGGGGTCAGGGCGGAGGGGTCGGCGACGGGGTGGCCGGGGACGTGGATGCCCACGGCGTTGACGAGGACGACGCTGCTGACCCGGTGGCTGCGGAGCAGGCTGATCTCGGCGGTGATCCAGCCTCCTATGGAGTTGCCGACGACGGTGACGTCCGTCAGGTCGAGTTCGTCCAGCAGCCGTACGTAGATCTCGGCGAGGGTGGGAACGTCGGTCAGCCAGTCGGGCCGGGCGGTGCCGCCGAAACCGGGATGGACGGGGGTGATGACCCGGGCCGGCCGCTGCTCGGCGAGGAGCCCGGCGAACCCGGCGACGGTCTGCGGGCCGCCGCCACCGTGCAGCAGCAGGAAGGGGTGGCCCTGGCCCTGCTCGTCGACGGTGAGGTCGACGTCGCCGGAGTCGAGGGTGAGCGTGACGGTGCGGGTGGTACGGGTGGTGCGGGCCGGGCTGGTCATGGAGGTCTCCCAATCGGTTACTGGCGTACGGGGTCGGCGGCCTGGACGGTCAGGCGTAGTCGGTGGCGGGAACGGTGGCGTAACGGCTCATGGCCTGGACGGTCGCCTCGGGGGACAGCTCCCGGCCGCCGGCGATCATGTCCCGCAGATCGCGGAAGTACTGCACGTACAGGTCGGGCGTGAAGGTGTTGAGCATCACCGCGGGCTCGTCGCCGTGGTTGGCGAAGGTGTGCGGTGCGCCGGGCGGGATCATCGCGAGCGTGCCGGCCGGTGCGACGTGCGTCGTCTCGCCGACCGTGAAGTGCACGGTGCCGGAGACGACGTAGAAGCCCTCGTCGTGCTGGGCGTGGCGGTGCTGCGGCGGCCCCTCGGCGTGCGGGGCGAGGGTGATCTCGCCGATCCCGATCCGGTGACCGGTGGTGCTGCCGTCTTCCAGGATGCGGATCTGTGCCGGTCCCAGGCGGATGGTCTCGCCGTCGTCCGGGCCGACGACGGAAGCCGGTGTCATCGCAGTCTCCTTCGTGAGTGCCAACTCTCATGAAGAAGACTAGAGAGTCGGCCACCGTCATGCAAGTGCACTCTCATAAAGAGAGTTCACGATGATAAAGTGGCTGTGAACGGGACTCGTGACAGAGGGCGGAAAAGGGCAGGAAAGGGGACGCACCGATGGCGACGTCGATCGACACCGGCCGCAGCAACCAGAAGCGACGCACGCGTGCTGCGATCGTGGAAGCCGCGAGCGACCTCATCGCCGCCGGCGGCGAGGTGAGCATGCCCGCGATCGCGCGCGCCGCCATGGTCTCCGAGCCCACCGCATACCGGTACTTCCCCGACCTCCCCTCCCTGATCAGCGAGGCCCTGGCCGGCGCCTGGCCACCCCCCGCCGAGGCTCTCGCCCCGGTCGCGGACTCCACCGATCCCGCCGAACGAGTCGCCTTCGCCTGCGAGTTCCTGCTCCGCGGCATACTCCGGCGCGAGGGCGCGGTGCGCGCCATGATCGCGGCAACCATCACCCGCCCCGGGGCGGCGGCCGAGAGGCCCGGGATCCGATTCGGGCTGATCGACCACGCGCTCGCCCCTGTCGAGGAAACGCTGGCGGCGACGGACCCGGACGCCTTCGCCCAACTGAAGCGCGACCTCGCCGTGGCCGTCAGCGCCGAAGCCCTCTTCACCCTCACCGACCTGTGCGGCCTCGCTCCCGACGCCGCCGTCGCGAGCGCGGTACGCACGGCAACCACACTCACCGAGGCCGCGGTGCGCACCATCGCGCGGGGATGAGCCGGTACGGCGGCACCGGGCACCGCCCCGGCCGCTGTTCTCACGCACCTTCGAGGGGTCCGGGCGCACGCTGTCCAAGCCGGAGGTGCGCGACACGGTCACCGAGGCCGTCCGGCGTGAGACCGACTCGGGTCCCGGATCCGCCGCGTGATCATTGTCATCGCCGATACGTCCGACCTTCTGGCGGCCCTGGACTCGGCTCATCCGGAACACCAGGCGGCGAACGAGGCGATCATGGCGGCCGGCCTGCTGGTCATGTCCCCGCTCCTGCTGGCCGAACTGGATCACGTTGCGGCGCGCGAGCTCGGCAGGGAGGCCGCCCTCAGCGCGGTCGACGACCTGCGGCGCTGGACGAGACGTGGCCGTGTCGTCATGCCGGAGATCACGGACGACCACCTGGGCGCAGCCCAGTCCGTCCGTGTCCGTTACCGCGCGCTGGACCTCGACCTCGCCGACGCGGTGAACGTGGCGCTTGCCGCCGACTACGACACGGACGCGATGCTCACCCTGGACCGACGAGACTTCCGGGCCGTACGCCCGCTGGGCCGTTACGCAGCGTTCCGTGTACTTCCCGATGACCTCCCGCTCTGACGCAGTCGCCACAGCGGTCAAATGCCTGCTTCTACAAGGAGGTTGGGCACGGGCTGAGGGCTCGCCTCTGCTCGGCTGCGTGAAAGTGCGGGTCGCGCCACGCTGCGATGTGATGGGGGCGCCCCCTCAAGTGGTTCGCACCGTGGTTGACCGCCGTTGTCCGCTCTCAAGGGCACGGCTTGGGCACGGCATCGGGCGGTGCCGCCTGGTTGTCCGTTCTGTCGGCGGAGAGCCGTGCCGGACGGCATGTCCACCGAAGGACGTCCGGGCGAGCTTGCGTGTGCAATCGGCGACGTGGCGTAGACCAACGGGGAAACCGCATCGCATCCCGGCCAACGGCTCAGGACACCGGTGCGGGGTCCCGAAAGCACCGCCGGGTGGTGATAGGCGCAGCCGGCCGGAAAGGTCCGGTCAGGAATCTGTGGCCACATGGTCGCCGTGCCCGAACTCGCCACCTGAACCCCGCATCGTGGACGCACGGACGCACGGACGCACGGACGCACGGACGCACGGACGCACGGACGCGCACGGACGCACGGACGCACAGGTCGCTCCCCTACGACCGGGATCTGTACATTTATACGCCAGGGCATACGGGCTGCCAGGCGTGCCGACGGCCGCACCCGCCTTATGAACCTCGCAGGCGAGGACCCTATGTTGGACTTGAGTGCGCCGATCCTCACCACGTTCCTCATATACGTGGCTGCCATGATCGGAACAGGCGTCTGGGCGTACACCCGCACTCACACCTTCGCCGACTTCGCCCTGGGTGGCCGCAGGCTCAGCGCGTTCGTCGCCGCCCTGTCCGCCGGGGCCAGTGACATGTCCGGCTGGCTGTTCCTCGCGCTTCCCGGAGCGGTGTACGCGGCCGGCCTCGGCGCCAGCTGGATCGCTGTCGGCCTGGTGATCGGCACCTACCTCAACTGGCTGTTCGTCGCCCCCCGGCTGCGCACCTACACCGAGCGCGCCGAGAACTCCGTCAGCCTGTCGGCATACCTGGAGGAGCGGTTCGAGGACCGCACCCGGATGCTCCGGGTGGTGTCGGCTGCGGTCACCGTCGTGTTCTTCACCGTCTACGTGGCCAGTGGCCTGGTGGCCGGCGGGTTGCTGTTCAAGCAGGTCTTCGACACCCGTTTCGGGGTCGGGGTGACTCTGACGGCTTTGGTGATCGTCATCTACGCGTGCCTGGGCGGCTTCCTCGCCGTGAGCCTGACGCACGTCATGCAGGGCACCCTGATGTTCCTCGCCCTGCTCGTGGTCCCCCTGACCGGTGTCGCGGCGCTCGGCGGCTTCGGCGCGCTGCGCCAGGGCCTCGACGGCAAGGCGTCGCACCTGCTGGACATGGGGGCCCGGGTCGACTACGCGGACGGCCGGTGGTCGGCAGGCGGGTCGCTCGGCGCCGTGGCGACGGTCTCCTTGCTCGCCTGGGGCCTCGGCTACTTCGGCCAGCCGCACATCCTGGCCCGCTTCATGGGCATCCGCAGCACAGGTGCCATCCCCGCGGCCCGCCGTATCGGAACGGGATGGGTCATCGTCGTGCTCGCCGGCGCCACGCTCGTCGGCCTGGTGGGCATCGGGCGGCTCGGCACGCCGCTCAGCGACCCGGACACGGTGTACATCGCCCTGACCCAGACCCTGCTCACGCCGTGGATCGCCGGCGTGATGCTGATCGCCGTACTGGCCGCGATCATGTCGACCGCGGACAGCCAGCTTCTCGTGTCGTCCGTCGCCCTCACCGAGGACTTCTACCGCGCGCTTCTCCACCGGCGTGCCGGGGACAAGGCCCTGGTGTGGGTCGGTCGCGGCGCCGTCGTCGTGGTGATCCTGGTGGGCTATGGGATCGCGCTCAGGGGCGGCGGGCTGCTGGACATCGTGGCGCACGCCTGGGCGGGTTTCGGAGCCGCCTTCGGACCGGTCGTACTCCTCTCGCTGTACTGGCCGCGCATGACGTGGGCGGGGGCCATGGCCGGGATCGTGTCGGGCGCGGCCACGGTCCTGCTCTGGAAGGAGATCAACCCGCTGCTCGGACCGCTCGAGTCGGGCATCTACGAAATGGTCCCGGGCGTACTGGTCGCCACGGTCGCCGCACTGGTCTTCGGCAGGTTCGTCGGCCGACCACCGAAACGGGCCTTCTGGCGGATGCCGGGCGGGGGGACGAGCCAGCTGATGGGCACTCCCTTTCTCACTCACGCACCGGTCGGCATGGCCGTCCTGGACACGGATCTGCGCTACGTCTGGGTGAACGAGCCACTGGACCGCCTCATCCCCCTCGAGCAACGACTGGGGCGGCACGTGAGGGAGGTACTGCCGAGGCCGGAGGCGGAGGTGTTCGAGGAGCAGATGCGCAAGGTTCTCGAGACCGGCACCCCGGTGCTGGACCACGAGTACCGCGGTCCCAGTTACACCGACCCCGACCGCATGCGCGCGTGCTCCGCCTCCTTCTTCGGCATGAAGGACCGCAAGGGCCGGTACGTCGGCATCTCGTACATGGTCGTCGACGTCACCGAGCGCTGGCGGGCCCAGGAACGCCTGGCCCTGCTGAACGACGCGGGCGCGCGTATCGGCAGCACGCTGGAAGTGACGCGGACCGCGCAGGAACTGGCGGACGAGGCGGTCCCGTCCGTCGCCGAGTTCGTCGCCGTCGACCTGCTGGACGCGGTCATGAGGGGCGAGGAGCCGGCCCCCGGGCCGGTGGGCATGACGCCCGTCATACGCCGCGCGGGCCAGCAGTCGGTGCGGGAGGGCTGCCCGGAGGCGAGCCTGGCCGTGGGCGAGACGGTCCGGCGTGCCCCCTTGTCGCCGGTGACCCGGTGCCTGCTGGAGAGCACCACCCTGGTGGAACCCGTCCTGGACCTCTCCTCCAGCGCCTGGGTGACCGAGGACGAGTCACTGGGCGCCAACCTCCGCGATTTCGGCTTCCGCTCGCTGATGGTGGTTCCGGTGCGGGCGCGCGGCACCACCTTGGGCGTGGCGACGTTCGCCCGCACCGGGCGTACGGGCCCCTTCGAGGACGACGACGTGCGGCTCGCCGAGGAACTCGTCTCCCGTGCGGCCGTCGCCGTCGACAACGCCCGCCGCTACACCCGCGAGCGCACCGCGGCCCGCTCCATGCAGCGTTACCTGCTCCCTCAGGAGCTGACCGGAGGCTCCGCCCTGGAAGTGGCGTCCTGGTACCTGCCCGCGGATGCCCCCAGCGGTGTGGGCGGCGACTGGTTCGACGTGATTCCGCTCTCCGGAGCCCGGGTCGCGCTGGTCGTCGGGGACGTCGTCGGACATGGCATGAACGCGGCGGCGACCATGGGGCGCCTGCGCACCGCGGTACGGACGCTCGCCGACCTGGACCTCCCCCCGGACGAACTGCTGGCCCATCTGGACGACCTGGTCATCGGCCACATGGGGGAGCAGGGCGGCGAGGAGTCGGCGGCCGACGACGGGACCGCCGGCGCCGCGTTCCTGGGGGCCACCTGCCTGTACGCCGTGTACGACCCCGTCAGCAGACGGTGCACGCTGGCCCGCGCCGGCCACCTCCCGCCTGTGATCGTCGGCCCGGACGGCACCGCCGACGTCCTCGACCTGCCCGCAGGACCACCCCTCGGGCTCGGGTACCTCCCCTTCGAGTCCATCGAGGTGGAGCTGGCCGAGGGCAGCCTCATCGCCCTCTACACGGACGGCCTCATCGAGACGTTCGACCGGGACATCGACGTAGGGCTCATTCGGCTGGGCGACGCCCTCGCGGTGTGCGGGAAGGCCCTTGAGGAGATCGGCATGGGCGCGGTCGACGCCCTGTTGACGGGTCCGCCGTCCGACGACGTGGCCCTGCTCCTCGCCCGGACCCGCGTCCTGGCCCCGGACCAGGCGGTCTCATGGCACCTGCCCAGCGATCCGGCCGCCGTCGCGGACGCCCGCGGCCTCGCCGTCCGGCAGCTGTCGGAGTGGGGCATGCTCGATCTGGCCTTCACCACGGAGCTCATCGTCAGCGAGTTGGTCACCAATGCCATCCGCCATGCGACCGGACCGGTCTCCCTCCGCCTGGTCCGGGACCGCGGCCTGATCTGCGAGGTCTCCGACGCCAGCAGCACTTCACCGCGCCTGCGCCACGCCCGTACCACCGACGAGGGAGGCCGGGGCCTGCTGATCGTGGCCCAGCTCGCACAGCGATGGGGCACGCGGTACACGGCGACCGGCAAGATCATCTGGACGGAGCAGGTCATACCCGCCGACACGGTTGCCCAGCGTGGTCCTACGGCATGAGGAGGCGACAGCCTGGCTGGGCGGCCACATCAACGAGCTTCTCGGCACTGACCCGTTCGCCGAAGCGGCGACCGGCCACAACGCCGACTCCGGCGCGAAATCCCAGCCGGACTCGACGACACGGACCGGTGGCACCCGTTTCCCGGGGATCTCGCACTCCGCTCCCGGCACAGCGGCCTGTGTGGAGCGCGCGTGCTGCCGGCAATGGGGCGAGCACAGGTCGGCGGCTCACAATAGCATTTCCAATGGCATAATAGGGGTCATGGCTGACGACGATGGCTTCCCCCCCGGTGACGGCCCAACCAGTGGCATCTCCGTCACCTTGACCACCGGCACCTTGCAGGCAATCCGCGAGCGGGTCGGCAAGCGTGGCGTCTCGGCCTATCTGGAGAAGGCGGCTCAGCGGCAGATCGAGCGGGACAACCTGGATGAGCTGATCGCCGAATTCGACAAGGTGCACGGTCCGGCCGATCCGGAGGCGGTGGCGGCCAAGCGCACCCGACTCACGGGCGGTACCGCGGGCGCCGGGGCGGCCGCGTGACCGGTTGCCTGGTGCTGGACAGTGAGGGTCTGGCGAAGGCCGTGCAGCGCGACCGGGAGGTCCACGAGTGGCTTACGGCAGCCCGTGAGGCGGACCTGCCGGTTGTCACGTCGGCGGCGGTGCTCGTCGAGGTCATCCATCCGAAGGTCAACGAAGCCGCGTTGAAGTGGACGCTGTCCCGGCTGCGCGTGGAGCCGGTCACGCAGGCAGTCGCACACTCTGCCGCTGCCCTGCTGCGGACCGCCGGTCTCCACGGTCACACCTACGCCATCGACGCCATGCTGTGCGCGACCGCGCTGCAGCATCCCGGCCGGGTGACGATCCTGACCTCCGACGTCGAGGACGTCGGACTGCTCACCGCCGATCACCCACGCGTTCAGGCCGAGAAGGTTTGAACGCGGCGTCCCTGGATGCTCACGTGCCGACAGCCGATGCGAACGTTCCCCGCACGGTTCTGTGCACGCTGCCGCGAACCAGGCAGGCCGACAGCGGATACCGCCATGCCCATGATCTCGCGGCGAGCCAGTCGGGGTACCGCTGCCAGCCGCGGGTTGATGTCGCGGCCGACTGCGGTGGTGGCTTCGAGCAGAGCACGCCATGCCGTGGTGACGAGGGCATTGCTCAAGACCCGTGGATCGGCAAGCCCGCCATACGTTGCAAGGTCGACGGTCGCAGCTTTGGGGCGGTTGCGTATGGACAGGACCGATGCGGCCCGCACAGCCGGCCGGCCTCCGGCATCGGGACGCCGACCTTGAGGACTTGGACCTTGAGGACTTGCCCGGGTGGAGCTGGCCGAGGCCCGGGCCGTCCCTGCCTCGGCGGGTCCGGGACGACCTCGCAAGGTGGGATGTTGACGCTCGACGGCACCGGTGACGCCACTGTGCACGAAGGCGTCACGGCCGGGTAGAGCAAAGACATTCTCCCGGTACCCAGGCGCGTCATCACCCCTCACCTGGCGTGGCGTCCAAGGCGCCGAACGCCGCCGCTCTGTTGTGAGACATCGAGGCCGGGGCCTCCTTGGGCATCCGTCCGGCACCCGCGCGACCGCCAATACGAGCATCGGGGCCCACACCGCTCGGATTGAGAGTCGCCGAGCCCGTTCGAGGCGGTTGTTCGAGGGACGAAGACGCGCCGCAACCGCGGCACCCCGGCGCACGGTGTGGACGGCCCGCGCGCTAGGGACGCAGTTCCAGAGAGATGTGTGAGGACAGCGCGCGGAGGAAGTCGGGCGCGTCGAAGATCTCGCCGGCCGAGGCGACGCCGACCGTCCTGGTCCGTCCGGTGAGGATGCGGTCAACCGCTTCCACCGCGAGCGGCGCGGTGACCGCGTAGATGTCCTGGCCCCTCGCCACGGCGCGCCGCTCGGCGCCGCCGGAGCGGACGACGACGTCGACGAGGAAGGTCTGTGCGGACCGGCCGCGCTCGTCGACCGCGGTCGGCGCCGGTGTGTCCGGGGCCGCCAGATCACCGGCCGCCTCGGTGGTCATGCAGGTGCGGACCTCAGGGACGGCCAAGTGGCTGGGGACGGTGACGACGTCGGCCATCGTGAACTCCCCGATGACGGTCCGGGGGCCCATCGGGTCGGGGAACGGCCACTTCAGGGTGGGCAGGGCGTCGTCGTGGTACTCCAGCCGCCCGTTCGTGTAGCGGACACGCCGCCCGTTCCGCCGCTCCCCGGAGACCTTGCCCGCGGCGCGGGTCCCCTCCGTGGGATGCCAGTTGTTCAGCCCGTACGCGACGTGCACCTCGTCGGCGCCGGTCCAGTCGCCCATCGCCGCGGTGGCAAGCAGGTCGCCGAGGCCGCCGTAAAAGGCCATCGCGGGGACGACCGCCACTCCCGCGGCGCGGGCGCGGTCCGCGAAGTGCGCGAACGTGTCGGCGTTGGCCTCGATTTCAGCCGCCACGTCCACGTACGGGATCCCGGCGCGCAGTGCCGCCTCGATCACGGGGGGCGGCGGTCGTGGCGAACGGGCCGGCGCAGTTGACGACAGCGGCGGCACCAGCCAGTGCGCGGTCGAGCGAGGCAGGGTCGTCGACCGATGCCGTACGGGCCTTGAGTCCGGGATGAGACGCTGCCAGCTCCCGCAGCTTGCCGGTGTCGCGGCCGGAGAGGGCCGGCGTGAACCCGCGCTCGCGCAGGTGTGCCACCACGAACCGCCCAGTGTGCCCATACGCGCCGAACACCGCCACCGTCTGCCCTGATCCCATGGTTCTTGCCCTCGCACTCGGACGATCAACTGCGGTCATCCTGCCGGGGTGGGTACCCCGCCACCAGTGTCTGGAACGACATGATCCATACGATTACGGACATGAGTTCTGTCTCGCTGGCGGTCACCGACGGGGTGCTGCACTTCGAACTGTCCTTGGCCTACGAGGCCTTCGGCGCCGCCCCGGCCGGAGTGGCGGGCCCCTGGTACGACCTTGACGTCTGCGGAGCGGACGCCGTGCGGTTCGGCCGGTTCTGGCTGGAGCCCGACCACGGGCTCGACCGGCTCCGGAGCGCCGACACCGTGATCGTCCCCGGCTGGGCCGACATCGACGAGGACCCGCCCATCGACCTGGTGGACGCGGTGCGCGCTGCCCACGAGGCGGGGGCGCGCGTGGCCTCCCTGTGCACGGGCGCCTTCGTGCTGGCCGCGGCAGGCTTGCTGGACGGCAAGCGCGCGACCACGCATTGGGCGCACACCGACGCCCTGGCCGCCCGCCATCCCGGGGTGGAGGTCGACCCGGACGTGCTCTACGTGGACAGCGGCAGCGTGCTCACGTCCGCAGGCAAGGCCGCCGCGCTGGACCTGTGCCTGCACCTCGTCCGCCTCGATCACGGCTCGTCCGTCGCCAACGCCGCCGCTCGCCGGCTGGTCGTGCCGCCACACCGCGCCGGCGGCCAGGCCCAGTTCGTCACCACGCCGGTGCCCGCCCGGGACGATCACCCGCTTGCCGCCCTGTTTCCGTGGGCCGTGGAGCGCCTCGACCAGCCGCTGACGGTGGAGGACCTTGCGCGCCGGGCGCGGATGAGCTCGCGCAACCTCAGCCGCCACGGTCGACTACTCGATACCGACCCCACGCTCCTGGCTGCAACATGTAAGGGGCGTGGTGCCCAGATCGCCGGTGAGGTAGTGCTGGACGACGGGTGCCAGGCAGGCGATCAGGGCGTTCCGGTCCAGTGAGGCGAGCGGCTCGACGCGCAGCACGTATCGGGCCGTGGCGATGCCCAGGAGTTGGGCTCCGGTGAGGTTGGCGCGCAGTTCGGGTTGCTCGCTGCCGATGCTCTCGGCGATGGGCAGCATGACCTCGTCGGTCATGAACGTGGCGATCATGGCTGACGCGCTGGGGGCCGCGGAGGCGCCGCGCACGATGGCCAGCAGCCGGTTGCCGGTCTCGGGTTCCTCCCAGAGTTCGAGGTATCGCCGGGTGAGGCGTTGGCCGAGGTCGGCCGGGTCGCCGTTGCGGGCCAGCGCGACAAGGCCGCTGGTCGGGGGGTTGACCCGGAGAGCTGTGGCGAAGAGCTCGTTCTTGCTGCCGAAGAAGTGCAGTACGAGGGCGGGGTCGACGCGCGCGGAGTCGGCGATGCGCCGGATCGTGGTGGCGTCGTATCCGTGCTCTGCGAAGGCGTGTTGGGCCGCGGTGAGGATCGCTTCGCGGGTCTGCGTCGTGCCTGGCCTGCGGCCGCCTGGCCGTCGAGGGCGGCCGGCCTGTCCAGTGTCGGTTCGGTCCACCGGGCCAGCGTAGTTCATCGACGTTGAATTCTTCTTGCCCGGTTCCGTTGAACTCCTCTACGCTGAGTTCAACAGTGATGAATTATTTGCTGGTAGCAGGAGGTGCTACATGCCAACGGCAGTGATGATCACAGGAACGTCCTCGGGAATCGGTCGCGCGGCGGCCCTTGCCCTGGCGGGCAGGGGATTCGACGTTTTCGCCGGGGTGCGCAGCAACTCCGACGGCGAGGCACTGCGAGCCGGATCGGGTGGGCGAATCACCCCGCTGATCATCGATGTGACCGACCCGGAGCTCATTGCGCGGACGGCGAGGGACGTGGAGGAGTCGACTGGCGGCGCGGGGTTGGCCGGACTGGTCAACAATGCCGGCATCGGGGCGCCGTGGCCGATGGAACTCGTCCCTCTGGAGGAGTTCCGCCGCCACCTTGAGGTCAACGTGACCGGTCAGCTGGCAGTCACCCAGGCGTTCCTGCCGATGGTCAAGCGGGCGCGGGGGCGGATCGTCAACGTCGGCTCCGAGGGCGGCCGCATCACGCTGCCGTTCCTGGGCCCGGTGACCGCAGCCAAGCACGCCCTGGTCTCGGTCACCGACGCCCTGCGCATGGAGTTGCGGCCCTGGGGTGTCCACGTGGCGCTGGTCGAGCCAGGGGCCACCAAGAGCGACGCGCCCGGCAAACTCGTGGGCAGCGGTCGGCGTGCGATCGCCGAATCCTTCACGCCCGCCGGGCGGTCCGACTACGCAGAGCCCTTCGGGCAGGCGATCGACCGCATCGCGGCCGGCCATGACCGGCAGGGCAGTCCGCCGGAGGTGATCGCACGGGCCGTAGTGCGCGCGCTGACCGACCGACGGCCGAGGACCCGCTACCCGGTCGGCGGGCACGCCAAGCTACTCACCCGCCTCGGGCGCCTGGCGCCCGACCGTGTGATGGACATGCTGTTCCTGCACACGCTGGGGTTGCCGCGGCAGTTCGGCGCCCGCCAAACAGACACGGACGGAGCGTGGGCATGACGAGCGGGTTGCCCGTGGAACGGGTCGTGGCCCTCGACCAAGAATTCGGCCGGATGGCGGTCGAGGCCGGCGAACATACGCTGGGACTGCCTGGCCTGACTCTGCGGGAGAAGGCGTTCACGCGTCTGGGATGACGGGCGGATGCGCAGCGGGGAACCGGTCCAGGTGAACGCTGGTCATCTGCCGCCTCAGCTCGCGCAACTGAGCGATGGCGGCATCGCGTTCCGCCTCCTGCTGAGCCCGCTCCGCCTGACGTCGTGTCCGGTCCAGTTGCGCGGCCGACGGGGCGACCGTACGAGACCGTGTCGTACGCCGTGTATGGGTGCCCCGTCGATTGCCGCTGAGGGAACTCGACGCGTAGAAGGGGCCGAGTCCGGTCGACATCCTGGCGCCGCCGCTGCCCACGCTGAGCCTCGCCGCACGTGGCCCGATCGAGGTGCGCACTCCACGAGTGGAGACTCGCACCCTCATCCCAGGCACACCGACACGGAAACCGAACCCCATGGAGTACCCCTCTCTCCAGGACCAGTCTGGCACCGGGACGCGGCCTGGGAGGTGTGCTGGGCTGTCCTCGGCAGGGGCACGGGAAAGGTGAGGATACATCATTCCGACACATGGACTACTCTTGGTACATGTCCATGAAGCGCACCAACGTCTACGCCGACCCCGAGGACCTGGCGATCATCAAGGAGGCCGCCAAGCGCCGAGGTGTGAGCGAGGCCGAGATCATCCGCCAAGGCATCCATCTCGCGGCCATGGCGAACAGGGTCTGGGACGAGCCGCTGTTCTCCCGCACTTTCGAGGGGCCGGGGCGCACGCTGTCCACGGCGGAGGTCCGCGACGCGGTCGCCGAGGCCGTCCGGCATGAGGCCGGCTTGGATTCCGGATCCGCCGCGTGATCATTGTCATCGCCGATACGTCCGGACTTCTGGCAGCTTTGGACTCGGCTCATCCGGAACACCGGGCGGCGAATGAGGCGATCATGGCGGCGGGCCTGCTGGTCATGTCGCCGCTCCTGCTGGCCGAACTGGATCACGTGGCGACGCGTGAGCTCGGCAGGGAGGCTGCCCTCGGTGCGGTTGACGACCTGAGGCGTTGGATGAGCCGGGGGCGTGTCGTCATGCCGGAGATCACGGAGGACCATCTGGGCGCCGCCCAGTCTGTCCGGGTCCGCTACCGGGCACTGGACCTCGACCTCGCCGACGCGGTGAACGTGGCGCTCGCCGCCGACTACGACACGGACGCGATCCTCACCCTCGACCGTCGGGGCTTCCGGGCGGTACGCCCGTTGGGCCATCACAAGGCGTTCCGGGTGCTCCCCGATGACCTCCCGCTCTGACAGGCGCCTGGAGGGGCAAGTGCCCGCTCCTGCAAGGGACTTGTGTGCCGCCCGCAACCAAGCGCGTGCGGGACGGGTGTCCGCAACCTCCCAAGGGCGGTGGACTGAGGGCTCGATTCCACCTCAGTGACGCGAAAGCGCGGGTCGGCGTCACGCTGCGACGTGATGGGGGTGCCTGGTAAGGCGCTCGTGCCCTCTGCGTGCCCGATCTCGGGAGTACGGGAGTACTCGTCGGACGGCGGCGACGGCTCCCCAGAGAAGTAAGCCCCAGGCCGCCGACCTGAGAAGCCGTATCCCAACCGAACGTGATCGCTTGATTTCCGCTGGCCAGGCATGGTCTAGCTCGGAATGAGGGAGGCATGCGGCGTCTTGTTTCGGCTCCGTGGTCGAGGGGTGCGCGATGGCGTCGGTGCTGGGAATGCTGGAGGAGCGGGAGACGGCGGCCCGGGTGCGGGTGGAAGGACTGCGGGAGGAAGTCGCGCGGCTGGCTGGGGTGTTGGAGGCCGCGGAGATCGAGCTGGACCGGCGGGTGATCGCGCGGGAGGAGCTGGTGGAGGCCCTGGCGGCCTCGGCTGCCGAGACCACCGCCGTGACCGAGGCCGAGGCGGAGGCGGAAACCGTGTCCTCGCCCGCGCCGGTGCCGGGCTCGATCGTGCCGCCGTGGCTCAAAGGCCTGCCGGTGACGGTGCTGGCGCCGGACTACCAGCGGATTCTGGGCGTGCTGGAGGAGCGGCAGCCCGCGGGCCAGGGGCCGCTGAAGGCCAGGGAGATCACCCTTCGGCTGGGCTTGGAGACAACGTCGGCGAAGGTCGAGGGGGTGCGCTCGAAGGCCCGGCGTCTGGCGGAGCGCGGGTGGCTGGTGCAGGAGACGTCCGGGGCATTCAGCGTCGGCCGGCGGCCCGTGGCCGGGCCAGACGCCGGCTCATCCGGGTGACCATCGACCACCGGATCAATCCGGGCCTGACTGAGCGGGACTAACAGGAGTGGGTCATCGCCCGCTCACTGGTCGGTGAGGTACTGGCCCCCGTGGAAGAGACCGGGCAGGGCCACGCCCAGGGCGATCGGACAGCAGCGGCCGCGGAGGGGCAGTCCGAGGGAAAGCCGTCGGCGGCGAAGCCGCAGGTGCCGGTGTGATGTGAGGGGCTGGCCTGGCCGGTGCTGTGATTCCTGCGCCTTGACAGCCTGACAAGTATTGAGATTGACGGTGTGCAGTCAGCGATGAAACGTTGAAGCAGCGTCACCAATGAGGCGCTTCACACCAACTCCCCGCTGACCACGGGGAGAACAGAGGGGAACACATGCTTCACAACACTTCCGTCAAGGCAGCACTGTCTGCTACTGCCGTCATATCGGCCCTGCTGATCCCGGCAGCCGGTTCCGCGTCCGCCGCGTCCCACGCATCCGGGCAGAGTGTCACAGCACGGGCCGACAGCTTTGATGCCAAGTGCAGGAGCCACAGCCGCACCTACATCCTGAAGAAGTACTACCGAGGGCCCCAGTTCTTCACCCTGCGCTGTGGTACCAGCACGTGGGGCTGGAAGCACATCAAGGCGCGGCACGGCTGGAACAGCACGATGGACCGGAAGATAGACGCTGCCATCTGGTCCGGGGACCCCAATGGCCGCGGTGGTTACTCTACCTACCTCAATCAGTGCCCGCGGGTGGAGAAGTTCCGCACGATCATCGGTACTCCGGCCGGGACCAACGACCTCCTGACGGCGTACAAGGTCGATCAGCCGGCCGTCGCCGGTGCTGCTCGCTGCTGAACGCGGTGTCGGGGCGTGGGCCGAGATGAAAGAGGGTGGTTGCCCCCTATGGAGGAACAGACACCAGCCGAGCAGGCCCTGAGTCGCTCGTACGTCACCGCTGACGGACTACGTTTCGACGTCACCAAGATGTCGGTCGAACACCATCCAGACCGCAGCGCGACGTTGACGTACTGGCTGACGGTAGGCCGCCATGGCCACCCGGATGAACGTTGGGTGGTCGCCCTCCCCTGGGACGACAAGTCCTGGGTGGATGTGCTCACCTCGCCCGCGCCCCCTCCCGACCGACTGCGGCAGCTCGTGCACCTCGTCCATGCTCATCTGGAAGAGTGGTGGGACACGAAGGGACACAACCGGCAGTCGGCGAAGATGGGACGGCGACTTACCTGACCCTCTCGCACCCGATGCCGGCGCGGGTATGTGGGTGTCATGGCTCCGACTGACCGGCACGCAGCAGCCTGCTGCCGAAAGACCTGCCGGGCGAAGACGCGGGCATCCTCGATGGCCTTACGCGACATCGGCGACGGTCATCCCCTTCGCGCGGCGGCGGACGACGCGAGCGCAGTCGACCGGCCGGCGGTGCAGCAGGAGGGCACCGAGCCCGGTCAGGCCGCGGAACAGGTCGTACTCGGCGAAGTCGGCGTAGTGGCCCTGGTCGATGCGCGCGTGGGCAGCGGCGAGGCGGCGGCGGGTGTGTGCGGCGACGATGTCGTCCAGCGCGTGCAGGGCTCCGATGTAGCGGTCGCTGTCGGCGGCGGCCAGGTGCAGGACGTACGTCATTGCGGGTGCGCCGAGGAACAGGCTGGCATCGTCTCCGTCGATCAGGGTGCCGACGGCGGCGAGTTGCCGGTGTACGGACTGCCATGGGGCGAGCCGGCGCCGGGCTCGTTCGATGTGGAGCAGGGTGATGCCGAGAGGGCCGTGCGCGAGGGACTGCCGGGTGGCCAGGTCGGCCTCGGGCGCGGGTGGGGCGGGTGGTCACCGCGAGGCTCCTTCGGTGCGGGTGATCCAGCACAGTGCGGCGGCGCGGGCGAGGCGGCGGCAGGTGGCTTCGCCGTCGGGGTCGATGCCGGCGGTGCGGTTGTGGTGCATGTGCAGCAGGGATGGCAGTACGGCGGCTGGGTCGGCGCCGCTCGCATCGAGGGCCTGGCGGTAGGTGGCCAGGGCGCCTCGGCGCAGAGCCCACGTTGTGCCGACGTAGGCGCCGTCGGGCAGGCACCGCAGGGCGGCGTGGTCGGGGTCCGGGGTGCTGAGACGGATGGCCGTGGTGAGTACGTCACGGGGTGCGGGGGTGCCGTCGTTCTTCAGGAGGTTGGTCGCGAGCCATGCCCGGCTGTCTGCGGGTGAGCCGAGGAAGGCGTCGGCGATGTCCACAAAGCTGGTGGCGGTGACGGCAGGCAGCAGCTGATCGGGGATGGGCAGGGCCATCTGCGCGAGGGCGGCGGCGGAGTCGGCGGCGAAGAGTCGTTCGGCGGCCTTCAGGACGGTGCCGGTGCCGTAGCGGCCGGTCTCCGGCTCGTCGGTGTCCCATTGCACGCGTTGGATCAGGCCCTCGGCGCGTAGCTCGCTCGCCCACGCGGCGACGCGCTGTGCGGCATCGCCGAGAGCGTGTGGGCCAGGCAGGCGGAGCCGCAGTCGCAGGTGGCAGTCGGGGTCGGCGTAGCGGGTGAACCACCAGTCCGGCTCCTCGGCTCCCCAGCCGCTCAGCAACCGCGGCAGGTGGGTGGTCAGCACCTCCGGCGCGCGGTCGGCGTTGCCGTACAGCTTGAGGTACGCCCACTCGCTCGCGCCCGGTATCCGGCCGGAGGTGCGGCTCACCACGGTCGCGGTCCGGGAGATGGGCGTGGGGGTGGGCGGCTGGTCGGCGGCGAAGGGCACGGTGATCTCATGCGCGCGTCCCACCCAGCCGAACGCGCTCTCCGGAGGCGCCTCGTGCAGCACCACCGTTCCGTTTCGGTCCAGCTCGGCCTCAAGGAGTTGGACGTGGGCGGGGAGGTCGAGGTCCAGGCGCAGCCGTTGGTCGTCGCTGCCGACGTAGACGGTGCGCGGCACGCCGTAGCGGATGCGCCAGTCGGTGACGCGGAAGGCCCAGTTGTCCCCGCCGAGGTCTCGGGCGCGAAGTCGCCAGCACGCGGCGGACAGGATGGTGCGGCCGACGCGCACTTCGGGCAGGAACGGCAGTTGGGCTGCCGCGCCCCAGGCGAAGGGCAGCAGGACCGCGGCGTGTGAGCGGTGTAGTTCGCACACGAAGCGGACCAGTGGGTGAGTGGCGTTGGCGAGTTCCACGGCGTTCATGACCGACGGCTCGATGAGCTGGCCGGTGGCAAGCTGCACCAGGTACAGGCACTGGGAGTCGGCGACGACGCCGAGGTCATCCAGGTCGAGGGTGGCGTGCGGGTTGTGCTCGCTGAGGGACAGCACGTTCGGTACGACAGCCGGGGCGCGTGCGACGTTGTACGTCGGCAGCCGCAGCGGCGGGCTGGAGACCTGGCCTCGGATGGCGCCGGCGGTGAGCGTCGGCAGGTCGGCGTACGCGGCGGTCATCCGCTCCTTGTCGGGTCGCTCCAGCATGGTCAGGAAGCGGCCGGTAGTCGTGCCGGCCGCGAGGGAGAGCCCGGCCGTGCTCAGGGCGAACCGGCAGCGCTCCAGGTCCTTCAGGGAGGGCGACAGCACGGTGAAGCACAGTTCGACGTGCGCGGGAACCTGGTCGGGCTCGCCGAGGGACAGCACCTGGATGTCTTCCTCGCTGAGGACGATCTCGCGCTGGTCGTTGAGGGCTGCGTGTTGGGCGAGGGCGAGAAGGTGTTCGTCGCGGCGGGTCGTGGCCAGCACTGGGCGCTTCAGGACCGTCCCGCGGTAGCCGACTGGAAAGCCGAGTCCGGTGTCCGGGTCGGTGAGGTCACGCAAGGGGACGATGGCGCCCATGCTGTAGCGCTCAAGGAACCGCGCTCGGTAGTCATTCCAGGCCGGGGAGCCGTTCGGGTACGGCGTGATCCGGGCCATGACCTCCAGGGCGCGCTCCGCCTCAGGGGTCACGATCTCCGGGAGGACGATGTCGCAGTCGGGCCGTAGGTTGATGACCAGGGTGCGGTCCGTGATGCCGGTGAGGGCATTCATCCTCGCGTTGGCCTGTGCGCGGAGAGAGTGTTGGTGGTCCAGTGCGCCGCTGTTGTGGGCGGTCAGGGGCGCGCGATGGTCTGTAAGCGATCACCGTCGAGATCATCGTCCGCGGCCAGCGTCTAGTCGTGGCACTCGCCGCCCCGCGAGGTAGACGAGCACCATGCACGGTACGCCCCCCAGCCCGTCCGCCCAGAAGATCAAGAACCATGTCGCCTTCCTGCACGGAGCCCAGGTTGAGCAGACGCAGGACGGTAGGGAGAGGCGCTGGGGTGAACCCGCCGGAGCCGGCGCAGGCCGATGAGGGCCTGAAGAGCGGCCGCAGGGCGCAGCAGGCTTGGGCGGGGCCGGTCGGGCATGGCGCCCCGGCTGATGCCGACGGCGGTCATCGCCGCGACCGGCACGGTCCAGGCGGCGACGGCCGCTACCCGCAGCGTTCGGCTGGGCTCGTACCGGATCGCCAGCCAGGTCCAGTACGCGGCGTCGGCCAGGGAGTCGGCGTAGTCACCGAAGGGGGTCACCGTGGTCAGGCGGCGGGCCAGATGACCGTCGGCCAGATCGAGTGCGATGGCTACCAGGCCCGACCAGCGGCGCGCCCCCAGGGCAGTGGCAGGGAGATTTCCCCGGACCAGAGAGAGGGCGTCGGCCGGCGCGAGCCGGTCGCGGTGCTCCAGTAGCCCCAGATGCAGGACGACCAGGGTCCAACTGGTCAGGACCCATCGCTGCCCTGCGCGATCTCGTGCGAGCACGAGGAGGACGCTGTGCACGGCAGTGGCCTCGGCGAGCGCCCGGGGACGGAGGGATGCCTGCCGTACGGACCGGCGGGCTGCCGCCGACAGGAACCGCCCGAGGGCGCGAGGTCTCCAGTGGTCCTGTCGCAGCATGCGCAGCAGGGCGTCCGTCGCGGCGCGACTGCTGGGCAGATCTGACAGGGACACCTTGATCGGTCCTTCCGCGCGTTCGCCGACGCCGACCGGGCCCACCTTATGGAAGCCGGCCGTCAAGAAACGTGAGCGCGCTCACCGATGCGCCGACGGGTCGGTCGTAGCGTCGTGGTCGGAGAAGCCCAGAGCAACGTGGACGACAGGGAGTGCTGCTCGTGGTGTGGTTGCGGCGATCGGCGGTGGTGGCGGCAGCCGGTGGTGGGCTGGCCGCCGGGTACCTGGGACTGGTGACGGGGGCGCTGCCCGTCGACCTCGGAGTGGGCAGGCGCACCCGCCCGCTGGGCCCGCGGAGTGTGGACATCGCCGCTTCCCGTGAGGTGGTCTTCGACGTCGTGGCGCGGCCGTATCTGGGCCGTACACCGCGCGCGATGAGGGAAAAGGTGAACGTCCTCGAACGCGGCAGCGACCTGGTGCTGGCCGAGCACTACACCCCCGTCGCGGGCGGGCGGCTGACGGCCGTCACGGTGGAGACCGTGCGTTTCACCCGCCCGGAGCGGGTCGACTTCCGGCTGGTGCGCGGGCCGGTGCCGCAGGTGACCGAGTCCTTCGTGTTGAGCGAGCACGAGGCGGGGACACGCCTGCTGTACGAGGGGCAAATGGGGACGGACCTGTGGCGTCTGGGCCAGTGGTGGGGCGCGGCGGTGGCCACACGGTGGGAGGACACGGTCGCCGCGTCGCTCGCCTCCGTCAAGGCCGAGGCCGAGCGCCGGGCAGCAGGGTCGAGTCGGTGAGCGCGCTTACAGTCCTCGCTGCGGTGGTGCTCATAGCGTCCCAGGCATGGTGCTGCGACTCGTGCTCGGGGCGATCTACATGGTGATGGCCGTCGGCCAGCTCGCCTCCCTCGCCCGGATGCCGACCGTCCTCGGCGCGTACGACCTGGTGCACGGCACGACGGCGGCCGTCCTGGCCGTACTGCTGATCGTCGGGGAGCTGACGTGCGGGCTGTGGTTCCTGACCCGCCCCCGGTCCATGGCGATCGCACCGGTGTGGGCGTACACAGTCGTGTCACTGACGTGGAGCGCGCTCGCCGTGCAGGCGTACGCACGTGGGCTGACGGTGGACAACTGCGGCTGTTTCGGCGAACACCTCACCCAGCGGCTCGGTTGGTTCGTTCTGGTGCAGGAAGGGCTGGCCCTGCTCTACGCCGTCGTACTGCTGCGCGGCGCCCGACGACACTCCACCCACCTCACGCTGGAGGCCCGATGACGACCACACCGAGGAAGCAGGACAGGGACGAGGTGTTCGTCGAGTTCACCAAGTCGATCTGCCCGCTGTGCAAGACGCCCGTCGACGCGCAGGTCAACATCCGAGCGGGCAAGGTCTATCTGCGCAAGCGCTGCCGCGAGCACGGGGAGTTCGAGGCCCTCGTCTACAGCGACGCGGAGGAGTACCTGGCCTCGACCCGCTTCAACAAGCCCGGCACCATCCCGCTCACCTTCCAGACCGAGGTGCGTGACGGCTGCCCGAGTGACTGCGGGCTGTGCCCGGAACACAAGCAGCACGCCTGCCTGGGGGTCATCGAGGTCAACACCGGCTGCAATCTGGACTGCCCGATCTGCTTCGCCGACTCCGGCCACCAGCCCGACGGCTACTCCATCACCTATGAGCAGTGCGAGACGATGCTGGACACCTTCGTGGCGTCGGAGGGCGAGGCGGAGGTGGTGATGTTCTCCGGCGGGGAGCCCACCATCCACAAGCACATCCTCGACTTCATCGACCTCGCCCAGGCCCGCCCGATCAAGAACGTCACCCTCAACACCAACGGCATCCGCCTGGCCACCGACCACCACTTCGTCGCCCAACTCGGCAAACGCAACCAGGTGCCGGGCCGTTCGGTGAACATCTACCTCCAGTTCGACGGCTTCGACGAGCGCACCCATCGCGAGATCCGGGGCCGGGATCTACGGACGATCAAGCAGCGGGCGCTCGACAGCTGCGCCGAGGCAGGACTGACCGTAACCCTGGTCGCCGCCGTCGAACACGGCCTCAACGGGCACGAGTTGGGCGCGATCATCGAGTACGGCATCGACCACCCGGCGGTGCGGTCGGTCGCGTTCCAGCCGGTCACCCACTCCGGCCGGCACGTTCCCTTCGATCCGCTGAACCGGCTGACGAACCCGGACGTGGTCCGCCTCATCGGCGAGCAACTGCCGGGCTGGTTCAAGAGAGGTGACTTCTTCCCGGTCCCGTGCTGCTTCCCGACCTGCCGCTCGGTCACCTACCTGCTGGTGGACGGAGACCCTGGCAACCGGACCGTGGTACCCATCCCACGCATGCTCCAGGTCGAGGACTACCTCGACTACGTCACCAACCGCGTGCTGCCCGACGCCGGGATCCGCGAGGCGCTGGAGAAGCTCTGGTCGGCCTCGGCGTTCATGGGCACGGAGACGACGGAGGAGAAGCTACGGGCCACCGCCGAGGCCCTGGACTGCGAGGACGCCTGCGGCATCGACCTGCCGGCGGCGGTGCGGGATCTGAACGACAAGGCGTTCATGATCGTCGTACAGGACTTCCAGGACCCCTACGCCCTCAACGTCAAGCAGCTGATGAAGTGCTGCGTGGAGGAGATCACCCCGGACGGCCGACTGATCCCGTTCTGCGCGTACAACTCCGTCGGCTACCGCGAACAGGTCCGTGCGGCTCTTTCCGGCGTCCCCGTCGCGCAGGTCGTGCCGAACGCCCTGCCGCTCGCCGACGACCTCACCGACACCCCTTACGGCTCGAAGACCGCCACACGGAAGGCGACGGACGACGATGACCACCGATGACGACCTCAAGGCGTGCTGCGCCGCCGCGTACTCCTCGGACGCCGTCGCCCTGCTCCTCGGCGACTCCTACCATCCTGGCGGCACCGCCCTCACCCGGCGCCTCGCCGACGGTCTGGGGCTCGCACAGGACCACCGGGTCCTGGACATCGCCTCCGGGCGCGGCACCACCGCCCTGCTCCTCGCCGACGGCTACGGCTGCCGCGTGGACGGCGTGGACTACGCCCCGGCCAACACCGCCCTCGCCCAGGGCGCCGCAGCAGCGGCCGGCCTCGCCGAGCGGGTCTCCTTCACCACCGGTGACGCCGAGCAACTGCCTTTCCCGGACGCCGTGTTCGACGTTGTGGTGTGCGAGTGCGCACTGTGCACCTTCCCCGACAAGGCGAAGGCCGCCGCCGAGTTCGCGCGTGTCCTGCGGCCGGGCGGGCAGGTCGGCATCACGGATGTCACCGCCGCCCCCGACCGGCTCCCACCCGAGCTGACCGGCGTGGCGGCTCGTATCGCCTGCATCGCCGATGCTCGCCCCCTCGACGAGTACGCCGCCCTCCTGTCCGTCGTCGGACTGCGTACCGTCCGCACCGAGCGCCACGACGAGGCCATGACCCGCATGATCGACCAGGTCGAGGCACGCCTGAACCTGCTGCGCCTGACGGCCGCGACCAGGCTCGCCGACACCGGCGTCGACTGGGAGGCTGCCCCGGCCGTGCTGGCCGCAGCACGCGCAGCTGTCGCCGAGGGGGTGCTCGGCTACGGCCTCCTCCTCGCGGAGAAGGCGCGCGACAAGTAGGGGCTGTCACGGCCTACCGGCCGGTAGGTAAGCACGCTTACGTACCCGCACCCCGCACCCCGCACCCCTTCTAGCGTCGAGCGTGAGACGACCTTCGACAGCAGGAGATGACCTCACGATGACCACCACCTTGCGTGTTTCCCCCATCACCGCCCTCATCCCGGTCCACGCGCTCTACGGTGTGGCGGCCGGACTGGTCGGAGGCATCGGGTTCGGCATCTGGATGTCGGTGTCGCGGCCCATGGCGGACACCGCGATGATCACCATGGTGGCCGGGCTGCTCGGCTCCACCAACGCCGTCGTCGGCTGGCTGATCCACCTGGGTATCGCGCTCTTCGCGGGCGTCGGCTTCGGTGTTCTGCTGGGCGAGTTCGCCTGGAAACTCGTGCCCGCCGCAGTCCTCGGACTGGCCTACGGTGCGGTGTGGTGGGTGCTCGGCGCCCTGTGGATCATGCCCGCGAACATGGGCATGCCGGTCTTCGACTGGAACGACGTGACCAGCTCCAGCCTCGGCGGCCACCTCGTGTTCGGACTGCTCGCGGGCCTGACCTACGCCGCCATCGCGCGGGCGACGGGCGGGCGCACCCGCTCGACCGCCCGATGACACCGACCCCGCCCTCGTCGCGGGCCGCCGCCCAGCGCGGCGGCGTCGCCGGCGACGGCCCATTGTCGTACTGTCTGACCGAGGACACCGACGCCCTGGCCGCCCCTGTCTGGGGCGCCGCGCCCCCGCCCTGGGCGCCGGGGCGACGCGAGGAGCCCCACCACATGATCGACCGCGACGACGACACCGAAGCCCCGGAGCGCACCTGGTGCATCTCCGAGGTGGACATCTTCCGCGACCTCAGCGACGCGGAGATGGACGCCATCGCCACGGCGGCCCCGATGAAGACGTACTCGGCCGGAGAGATCCTGCATAGCCCGCAGCAGCCGTCCGAGGTGCTGTTCATCCTCAAGCGGGGCCGGGTCCGCATTTTCCGGGTCTCCGCCGACGGCCGGGCCCTGACCTGCGCGATCATCAGCCCCGGCACCATCTTCGGTGAGATGGCCCTGCTCGGTCAGCGCATGTACGACAACTTCGCCGAGGCCCTCGACGATGTCACCGTCTGTGTGATGAGCCGTGCCGACGTACACAAGTTCCTGCTCTCCGACGCCCGGATCGCCGCCAGGATCACGGAGATCCTGGGCCGTCGTCTGGCCGATCTCGAACAGCGCCTGTCCGACAGCGTCTTCAAGTCCGTACCCCAGCGCCTCGCCACCACCCTGGCCACGCTCGCCGCCCGTGACGGCACCACGACGGTCCGCCTCCGCCCCGGCGTCCGCCACCCCCAGATCAGCCTCACCCACGAGCAGCTCGCCGCCCTCGCCGGCACCTCCCGCGAAACCTGCACCAAAGTGCTGCACGACTTCGCCGACCGCGGCCTGCTCCGTCTCTCCCGCGGCCGCATCACGGTCCTGGACCTGCCCCGCCTGACTGACGCGGCTGGCTGACGCCGGTACACCAGTGGAGGCACACCATGGAATTGACCGTGCTGGCCGTCCCGGACTGCCCGCACACGTCCCTTCTGCGCGCACGCCTGGACGAAGCCCTCGAAGTCCGCCCCGACGTCACTCTCACCTGGCGCGAGATCACCGAACCCCAGCAGGCCGAGCGCGCCGGAATGCACGGCTCGCCCACGCTCCTCGTGGACGGCAGAGACCCCTTCTCCCCTCCAGGGCAGCCACCGAGCCTCTCCTGCCGCGTCAGCGCCCCACCGACGTTGCAGCAGATCCGCGCAGCCCTCTCCGAAGAACACCGACGCAGTCAGTAGCTAGGTCAATCATCGCTTTGCGTAAGCGACTTCAAGCAGTTGGCAGCAGTGAGTGGCGCAGGTCACAGAAATGCGTCTCGCCATTCGGGACGACTGTGCGTCACGTCTGCCGCCTCTGCCTCTTGAGGCCCTCTTGTGTGCCGCATTGCCTCGACTTAGGGCACACGGAGGGCACGCGACCCTCGAATTGGTCTAGACAACAAATAAACCCCAGGCTAATGACCTGGGGTTTCATTCTGGAGCGGGTGACGAGAATCGAACTCGCGCTCTCAGCTTGGGAAGCTGATGTTCTACCATTAAACTACACCCGCGCAGGACGCCGGTCGGAGCCGGTGCCCGAATGCAACCTCACTTTACCTCATACTCGGCCCCCGGCGCTGAAGCCGTGGGGCCGAGGTGCGTTGCGGGCGGCGATGCTGCTGCGACGGGCGGGAGTTGGGGCGTACGGTGGAGGAGTGGGAGAGGGCCCGGGCGAGGCCGGAGTGCCGCCTGGAGGGCCGTTCCTTTAATCCCGTAATGTGGCATTTGTCGTCAGGTGAGCAGTAGCCAGACGCGGCTCTTGGGGAAGGGACTCTTGGACTTGATGGAGCGCACCGTCGTCCGCTGTGCCGATGGGCACGTGTTCAGCACCGCTTCGTTCCCGATGCAGCAGGCCGAGCGGCTCGGCCCCCACCGGCTCGTCCGGTGTCCACGCTGCGCCCGGCTCCGCAGTGTGGTGCCGGTCGGTCTCGAGAAGCATTAGAGGCATCGCGAACACAGCATGAGCGGGCGCGCGGGCGGCGCGGTTGTGGCCGGTCCGCGCGCCTTGCGTATCCTCGGGGCGTGCTTCTCTCAGACAAGGACATCCGGGCCGAGATCGACGCCGGGCGAGTGGTGATCGATCCCTACGACGCATCCATGGTGCAGCCGTCGAGTGTCGACGTGCGCCTGGACCGGTACTTCCGGGTCTTCGAGAACCACAAGTACCCGCACATCGATCCGTCCGTCGAGCAGGTCGATCTCACGCGGTGCGTGGAGCCCGAGGGCGACGAGCCCTTCATCCTGCATCCCGGGGAGTTCGTCCTCGCCAGCACGTACGAGGTCATCACGCTTCCCGACGACCTCGCCTCCCGCCTCGAGGGCAAGAGCTCCCTCGGCCGGCTCGGACTCGTCACCCACTCCACCGCCGGGTTCATCGACCCCGGTTTCTCCGGACACGTCACGCTGGAGCTCTCCAACCTCGCCACCCTGCCCATCAAGCTCTGGCCCGGCATGAAGATCGGGCAGCTGTGCATGTTCCGGCTCACCTCGCCGGCCGAGTTCCCCTACGGCAGCGAGCGGTACGGCTCCCGCTACCAGGGACAGCGCGGGCCCACCGCCTCCCGCTCCTACCTCAACTTCCACCGGACCCAGGTCTGAGGGCGCGGCGGCATGAGCGACGTACGGGAGAACCTGACCTACGAGGCGTTCGGGACCGCCGTGCGCCAGCTCGCGCAGACCATCGCCGACGACGGGTACGAGCCGGACATCGTGCTCAGCATCGCCCGCGGCGGCGTCTTCGTCGCGGGCGGGCTCGCCTACGCCCTCGACTGCAAGAACATCCACCTGGTGAACGTCGAGTTCTACACCGGCGTGGGCACCACCCTCGAGATGCCGGTCATGCTCGCCCCCGTCCCCAACGTCATCGACTTCTCCGACAAGAAGGTGCTCATCACCGACGACGTCGCCGACACGGGCAAGACGCTGAAGCTCGTGCGCGACTTCTGCCTCGACACCGTCGCCGAGGTGCGCTCCGCCGTCATCTACGAGAAGTCGCAGTCGCTGGTGAAGTGCGAGTACGTGTGGAAGCGGACCGATGAGTGGATCAACTTTCCGTGGTCTGTCTTGCCTCCCGTCCACCGGACCGGTGAGGCGCCCAAGGTGAACCGGGAAGCCGTCTGACCTCGTCAGCCGCCGGTCCTGCCGTCAGCCGCCGGTCGTGCCGTTCCGGTTCATCGGGCCGCGGGTGGGCCTGTTGCGGTGGGCCTGTTGCCCCGCCATGCCTCGACGTCGAGCGGGCTCGAGGAGAGGCCGGGCATCGGTACGCCGGTGAGGTCGCCCGTACTGGACATGCCGGACACATCCCGTGCCGGCCCGAGTGACCAGCGCACGTACAGGCCGCGGCGGGCGGTGGTGGCCAGCGCGGTCGGCTCGCCGGGGGTGGTGAAGGCGGCCATGCCCGACGCGCCCGGTGCCGACGGTTGGGGGCCAGGCTTCCGCTCATGGGTCGTTCATCCATTTCGGTCCATGGTCGTCACCGTCCTCTTCGTTCACGTTCGTCCCCGTGCTTCTGGGTACTCGGCGGTCCCGTCGAAGAGCGAGCGGTCCCGTCGAAGAGCGACAGGAGCGAAGAGCAGCAGGAGGCAGACGTGAGCGACGACCCCACCCGGAAGCACCCCCGCCCCGAGTTCCCGGACCAGGACCAGGCGCATCCGGGCTGGACCGGGCCGATGGACCCGCCGCCCGACCACGGTGAGGACTCCTACGAGGGCAGCGGGCTGCTGCGCGACAAGAAGGCGCTGGTGACCGGCGGCGACTCCGGCATCGGGCGGGCCGTGGCGCTGGCGTACGCCCGCGAGGGCGCCGACGTGATGTTCACGTACCTGCCCGAGGAGGAGAAGGACGCCGCCGAGACCACCCGTCTCGTCGAGGACACCGGGCGCAAGGCCGTCGCCGTGGCCTGTGACATCCGTCTGGAGGACGAGTGCCGGTCGCTGGTGGAGCGGGCCGTCGGCGAGTTCGGCCGTATCGACGTCCTGGTCAACAACGCCGGTTACCAGATGTCGCAGCCGGACGGCATCCAGGCCATTTCCACCGAGCAGTTCGACCGGGTCGTACGGACGAACCTGTACGGCATGTTCTGGCTCTGCAAGATGGCGCTGCCGCACATCCCGGCGGGCGGTTCCGTCATCAACTCGACGTCCGTGCAGGCCTACAAGCCCAGCCCGCACCTGCTGGACTACGCGATGACCAAGGGGGCCATCGTGACGTTCACGCAGGGGCTCGCGCAGATGGTCGCGGAGGACGGGATCCGGGTGAACGCCGTGGCGCCGGGGCCGGTGTGGACGCCGCTGATCCCGGCGACGCTGCCGGACACGGTCGAGTTCGGCAAGCAGGCCCCGCTGGGACGCCCCGCCCAGCCGGCCGAGATGGCGCCCGCCTACGTCTTCCTCGCCTCGCCCCGGGCGAGCTTCATCACGGCGGAGATCCTCAACGCGACCGGGGGGACACCGCTGCCGTAACGGCACCCGACCCACGCGAAGGCTCCCGCCACTTACGAAAGCACACACGAGAGGCTCCCGGCGCACCGCCGGGAGCCTCGGGACGTGCGCGGCTAGAAGGTGCCCAGCTTCACGATCGACAGCAGGGCGACCAGCTGGATCGCCGAGGCGCCCAGGGCCTTCGGCCAGGGAAGGTCGTGGGAGCGGCCGACCATCAGGGTCAGCAGGGCGCCGGCGGCGACCCAGGTCGCCCAGCCCAGACCCTGAACGAAGGTGGCGTCACCGCCGAAGAACATGGCGAAGACCAGGCGCGGGGCGTCCGTGAGGGACATGATCAGCATGGAGAGGCCGACCGTGGGCTGCCAGGCGCCGTCGCCGCCGAGCTGGCGCGCCAGCGTGTGGGTGACCACGCCCAGGACGAAGGCCGACAGCACCATCGCCACGGCCGTCGTCAGGACGATCGGGACCGCGTTCGAGAGGGTGGCGTCGATCGCCTCCTTACGGGCGCCGTCGAAGCCGAAGACCGCGAGCAGGCCGTAGAGGAAGGTCACGACGAGGGCCGGACCCCACATCGTGTAGTCGCGCATCTGCAGGAAGGTCTGCGAAGGGGTCAGGACGATGCCCCTGAGCAGGTCCTTCCAGTGCAGGCGGGGACCCACGGGGCCGGCCGGGGCCGAGCCCGCGCGGTAGGTGCCGCCCTGGTTGTAGGGGTCCTCGCCGACCGCGAAGGCCTGGGTGTGGCCCGGGTTGTCGGCCGCGTACGGGTCGGGACCGCCCTGCGGTGCGTACCCGCCACCAGGACCGCCGAGGTACTCCGGCTCGTCGTACCCGCTGCTGCCGCCCTGCTGCCACTGGCCGCCGCCGTTGCGGTACGGCTGCTGAGCAGACGGATAGCCGTACGACGGGCCCTGCGGAGCCTGCTGTCCGTACGGGGGTTGTTGGGGTCGCCTCGGCGGAGCTCCGTTGTCGCGGGCTCCGCGTCCGATCCTGAATCCAGCCACGCCTTCGAACGTAACTGATCCCGCCGAGTGGCGTGGCGGGCCCGGCGGTTCGGGCCGGGGTTTGCTGCCGAGCTGTGACATCCCCTAAGGGGACGTCAGACCGGCCCCTAGGGACTCCCGGGCGTCTCCCCGGCGTCTCCCCGGCGTCCACGAGGCGTCCTCCCAGGCGTCTACGAGGAGTCCTCTTAAAGCGTCCACGAGGCCTCTCCTGGGTTCTGTGCACACTGCTCCCGCGGCGCCCGTCAGTCCGCCAGGAACTCCGAACTGGAGAAGGTGACCGAGGGCTCGGCCGCCACCAGCCCCTTCCTCGCCCCCGGGTGGACCGCGACGGTGTCCTGCGTCTCGCCCCGGTACGTGCGTACCACCAGGTCCGCCCTGCCGTCGCCGTCGAAGTCGCCCACCGACAGCACCCGGGTCGTGCCCCGGGCCGGCGGCTCGACGGTGACCACGTCGGCCGTGGACAGGCCCGAGGCACGGCCGCGGAAGACGCGCAGCCGTGAGCCGCTGGAGACCAGGTCGGTGAGGCCGTCGCCGTCGAAGTCGGCGGCGTCCAGCATGGAGCCGGGCGAGGGGAGGGTGGCGCTCGTCGGGGCCGGGAGGTCGTAGCGCAGGGATGTCCGGGCCATGCCGCCGACCGCGGCGTCCAGGGCCGCTCCCCTGCCGAAGCGGCCGAGGGCGATGTCGTTGCCCTCGGGCAGCGCGGTCGCGGTACGGGTCGGGCCTGCGGGTCCGCCGAGCACGACGGACGCCTTGCTCCTGCCGTCCGCCGCACGGACCACCAGGTCGTCGTAGCCGTCGCGGTTGACGTCGGCCGCCGGGCCCGTGGGGACCTCTCCCGGGGAGGGGACGGGGGCGCCGGCCGAGCGGGGAGCGGCCACGCGGGTGCTCCCGCCCGAGCGGGTTCGCGCGGGAGAGAGGTGGAACGGGCCGCGCAGAAAGCTGAGTCGCTGTCCGGAGGCGTGCAGGACGAGGTCCTCGGCGCCGTCGCCGTCGAAGTCGCCGCACACCGGCTGGTCGGGCCAGTCGTCGCCGAGGCGGGCGGCGGCCGGGACGGCGAGGGCGACCGCGCGGGTCAGGCCGCCGGGGGAGCCGAAGAGGACCTGGAGCGGGACCGGGGGCATGCCCCGGCCGTCGTAGGGCGGGTCGGTCGAGACGACCAGGTCCGTGAAGCCGTCCTTGTCCAGGTCGCAGCTCGCCTCCGTGTCGAAGACGGCGGGGAGCCGGCCCTTGGTGCGGGCGGCGTACTTCGCGGGGCTGAGCAACTGCCGCGCGCCCGGGACGAGTCCGTGCGCGCTGCCGTAGACGATGCCGATGCCCGGGTCGTCGGCGTGGCTCTGGGCCTTCACGAGGGCGTCGAGTACGAGGTCGCGGTGCCCGTCGCCGTTGAAGTCGTCGGGGGTCTTGCTGCCCTTGCCGTGCGGGACGGGCAGCCGTGCCGGGGCGTCCGCGACGCGTGCGGGGGTGGGACGGGCGGCGCCGGATTCCGCGCCGGGTCCGCAGGCGGCGAGCAGCAGTGCGGCGCAGAGAACCGCCGTACACGTCCCGCCTCTTCGCCCGCGCACCGTTCTCCTCGTCGGCCCCGTAGACAACCCTGGGCAATGATGCACGTGTTCGAGACGGGGCGACAGCCCGGGTTCGGCCGGCCGGCCAGCAGACCGCAGCAGACCTCGGCCGGCCAGCAGACCGCAGCAGACCTCGGCCGGCCGGCAGGCCCCGGCCGGCCTCAGCCGGCCTCAGCCGGCCGCAGAGCCCGGCAGAGCCCGGCAGACCCCAGGCGGCCGCAGAGCCCGGCAGACCCCAGGCGGCCGCAGACCCCGGCAGACCCCAGCCGGCCGCAGACCCCGGCAGAGCCAGGCAGAGCCCGGCAGACCCCAGTCGGCCCCAGCCGGCCGCAGACCCCAGCCGGCCAGCAGACCAGCCGGCGGCCCGGCGCCGGGCGGGTCCGCGGACGTCGTTGCGCACGCGGCTGAGGGCTTGGACCCGGGCGGAGTCGGGTGATTCCCGTCGGGTCGGTCTGACCGGCTGTTAGCGTGCGCGGATGGACGATCTGGGACCCGTGACCTGGCCGCCTGAGCCGATCAGGACCGAGAGGCTCGTGCTGCGTGAGTCCGAGACGCGGGACCGTGCGGCGTTCATCGAGCTGCACGCCTCGCCGGAGGTGCACACCTACCTCGGTGGTCCCCGGCGGCGCGAGGAGCTTGAGCGGGAGATGCCCGGGACGCCCGCGCGGTGGCCCGGGAGTTTCGTCGTTGATCTCGACGGGTCGATGATCGGCCAGATTCTGCTCAGGAGAACACCGGGGGACGGTCGTCCGGCTGCCGCGGGCAAGCTCGATCTCGGCTACCTGTTCCTGCCGCGGTCGTGGGGATTCGGGTACGCCGCGGAGGCGTGCGCGGCGGCGCTCGGCTGGCTCGCCCGTGCGTTTCCCGGTGAGCCGGTGATGCTCACCACCCAGACCGCCAACGCCCGCTCGATGCGTCTGGCGGCGAAGCTGGGGTTCACCGAGGCAGAGCGGTACGAGGCCTGGGGTGCCGAGCAGTGGCTCGGCATCCGGTCCCCGGGCACGCCGTCCGGTTGAGTCCGGGACGGAACCGCCGGGGAGTACCGCCCCTCCACGCGTGAGTGACCTGCAGCCGCGACGTGCCCGCGCCCATGCCGGGCGTCACCTCCGCTGCTCACGTTCTTCTGATGGCCATTGCGGCAGGATGGGGACATGAGCGTCGTGAAGATCAACGTACTGACCGTGCCGGCCGAGCAGCGCGAGGTCCTGGAGAAGCGGTTCGCCTCGCGGGCCTCCGCCGTGGAGGGCTCCGACGGGTTCGAGTGGTTCGAACTTCTCCGCCCGGTCGAGGGGACCGACCAGTACCTGGTGTACACGCGCTGGCGTGACGAGCAGGCCTTCCAGGCATGGCTGGAGGGGCCGATGCGGGCGGCGCACCAGGGCGGTGGCGAGGGCGGCGAGCGGCCGAAGCCCGCGGCCACCGGTTCGACCCTGTGGTCCTTCGAGGTGGTCCAGCACGTGGGCCCGAAGGAGGCGTAGCACTCGGCCGTTCCTCGGCCGCTCCTCGCCCGGTCCGTTCCTCGCCCGGTCCGTTCCTCGCCCGGTCCGTTCCTCGCCCGGTCCGTTCCTCGCCCGGTCCGTTCCTCGCCCGTTCCTCGCCGCCGGGAGCGCCGTGCCGCTGACCTGACCGGCCCGCGGGCAAGCCGTGCCACCCGATCACCGACGCCCTCGGCCGGCGGATTCGACGGCCGCTGGGACGAAACGCCGGCGCCCCCACGTCCACGTCGGGACATGGGGGCGCCGTGGGGCCGTGGGGCCGCAGGACGGTGGACTACTTCACCGGCTCCGGCTCCGGCGCGTTCTCCGACTCCGGCTCGCCAGCCGGGTCCACCGGCGTCTTCACCGACTCCAGCAGGAGCTGGGCGACGTCGACGACCTGGACGGACTCCTTGGCCTGGCCGTCGTTCTTCTTGCCGTTCACCGAGTCGGTGAGCATGACCAGGCAGAACGGGCAGGCCGTGGAGACGATGTCGGGGTTGAGCGAGAGGGCCTCGTCGACGCGCTCGTTGTTGATGCGCTTGCCGATGCGCTCCTCCATCCACATCCGCGCGCCGCCGGCGCCGCAGCAGAAGCCGCGCTCCTTGTGGCGGTGCATCTCCTCGTTCCTGAGGCCGGGGACGCCTGCGATGATCTCGCGCGGCGGGGTGTAGATCTTGTTGTGGCGGCCCAGGTAGCACGGGTCGTGGTAGGTGATGATGCCCTCGACCGGGGTGACCGGGACCAGCTTGCCCTCGTCGACCAGGTGCTGCAGCAGCTGGGTGTGGTGGATGACCTCGTAGTCGCCGCCGAGCTGCGGGTACTCGTTGCCGATGGTGTTGAGGCAGTGCGGGCAGGTGGCGACGATCTTCTTGGCGGACTTCGGCTTGCGGGACTCGTCGGTCACCTTGCCGTCGTCGTCGAGTTCCTCGCCGAAGGCCGTGTTCAGGGCCATGACGTTCTCCATGCCGAGCTCCTGGAAGAGGGGCTCGTTGCCCAGGCGGCGGGCGGAGTCACCGGTGCACTTCTCGTCGCCGCCCATGATCGCGAACTTGACGCCCGCGATGTGCAGCAGCTCCGCGAAGGCCTTGGTGGTCTTCTTGGCGCGGTCCTCCAGGGAGCCGGCGCAGCCGACCCAGTACAGGTACTCGACCTCGGTGAGGTCCTCGAGGTCCCGGCCCACGACCGGGACCTCGAAGTCGACCTCCTTGAGCCACTCCAGGCGCTGCTTCTTGGCCAGGCCCCAGGGGTTGCCCTTCTTCTCCAGGTTCTTGAGCATCGTGCCCGCCTCCGACGGGAACGCGGACTCGATCATCACCTGGTAGCGGCGCATGTCGACGATGTGGTCGACGTGCTCGATGTCGACCGGGCACTGCTCGACGCAGGCGCCGCAGGTGGTGCAGGACCACAGGACGTCGGGGTCGATGACGCCGTTGTCCTCGGCGGTGCCGATCAGCGGCCGCTCGGCCTCCGCGAGCGCGGCGGCGGGGACACCGGCCAGCTGCTCCTCGGAGCCCTTCTCCTCGCCCTCCATGGTCTTGCCGCCGCCCGCGAGCAGGTAGGGGGCCTTGGCGTGCGCGTGGTCGCGCAGCGACATGATCAGCAGCTTCGGGGAGAGCGGCTTGCCGGTGTTCCACGCGGGGCACTGCGACTGGCAGCGGCCGCACTCGGTGCAGGTGGAGAAGTCCAGCAGGCCCTTCCAGGAGAACTGCTCGACCTGGGAGACGCCGAAGACGTCGTCCTCGCCCGGGTCGGTGAAGTCGATCGGCTGCCCGCCGGAGGTCATCGGCTGCAGGGCGCCGAGCGCCGTGGCGCCTTCGGCGTTGCGCTTGAACCAGATGTTGGGGAAGGCCAGGAAGCGGTGCCAGGCCACGCCCATGTTGGTGTTCAGCGACACCACGATCATCCAGATGAACGACGTCCCGATCTTGACCATCGCGACCAGGTAGACCAGGTTCTGCAGCGCCGTCACGCTCAGTCCCTTGAACGCCACCACCAGCGGGTACGAGGCGAAGTACCCGGCCTCGTAGCTCGCCACGTGGTGCAGTGCGCCCTCCAGGCCGCGCAGCAGGTAGATCGCCAGACCGATGATGAGGATGACGTACTCGACGAAGTACGCCTGACCCGCCTTGGAGCCCGCGAAGCGCGACTTGCGGCCGGGGCGCGAGGGCAGGCTGAGCAGCCGGATCGTGATCAGTACGACGATGCCGATCGTGGTCATCACACCGATGAACTCGGTGTACATCTCGAACGGCAGCCAGTCGCCGATCACCGGCAGCGTCCAGTCGGCCTGGAATAGCTGGCCGAAGGCCTGTGCCAGGGTCGGCGGCAGCGTCAGGAAGCCGATCGCCACGAACCAGTGGGCGAAGCCCACGATGCCCCAGCGGTTCATCCGCGTGTGGCCGAGGAACTCACGCACCAGCGTCACGCTGCGGGCATAGGGGTTGTCGGTCCTGCTGCCCGCGGGTACGGGCTGGCCCAGTGTGAAGTACCGGACGAAATGGCCGATGGCGCGTGCGAGCAGCGCAACACCGACCACGGTCAGGACCAGCGACACGATGATCGCGGCGAGTTGCATTTGGGGGCTCCTCGGGCCTGCGAGGTTTCGTTCGAGGGACAGCCTCGACATTACTAAGCGGTAACTTAATCAGTCCGTCCGAGACTACCCCCATCTTCCGTCGCACTGTAGCCAGCGACTCGGTGATCTGCGTCGCTGAGGGTCGCCTTAAAGGGACGTCGGGGTCCGGCGGGGGGCCGGCGGGGGTCTTCTTCCCGACGGGCCGTCGGGGGTCGGCCTGAAGGTCTGTGACGATGCGATCGTGTTATTCATGCCAAATTGGTACATTCGCGCCTAACTTAGATCCGTGCTCTACGGGATCGTCGCCGCCACCACCGCCCTGCTGCTCGCAGCCGTGCTCACCGCGCTGCTCCGGGTGCCCGCGCTGCGCCTGGGAATCGTCGACCGCAGACGGCGCCAGCGGCCCGTGCCGCAGGCCGGGGGCATCGCCGTGGTGCTCGCCACCGGCGCGGTGGCGGTGGCCGGGGAGCGGACGGGCGTGGCGCCGCTCGGGGAAGGCGTGGGGCGGCTGCTGCTCGCCGCGGTCGCCGTCGCCCTGCTCGGGCTCGTCGCGGACCTGAGGCGGGTCAAGCCCCGGGTCGTCGTCGCCGGTACGGCCGCGGCGGCGGCCTGCGTGGTGCCGTACCAGGAGACCGGGGTGCCCGCGGGTCTGCTGGCCGTGGGCTGGATCGTCTTCGTCTCCGTCGCCTTCAAGGCGCTCGACCACGCCGACGCGCTCGCCGGGACCGTCGGGGTCATCACCGCCTTCGGGGTGGGTGCCTGCGCGGCGGCCGAGGTGATGGACGGGCTCGCGGTGCTGCTGAGCGTGCTGGCCGCCGCGCTGACCGGGTTCCTCATGCACAACTGGCCGCCCGCGCGCGTGGGCCTCGGCGCGTGCGGTTCGCTGTTCACCGGGTTCGTGCTGGCCGCGGCGGCCGTGTGCACCAGGGCCGGCTACGGGCTGGCGGACAGCGCGGGCGTGCTGTTCCCGATCACCGCGGTGGCGACCGCCGACGTGCTGCTGGTGGTCCTGTCCCGGCGCCTGGCCGGGCGGCCGGTGACGCGCGGCGGCCCCGACCACATCGCCCACCGGCTGCGGCGGCTGGGGCTCACTCCGCAGGGCGCGATCGTCCTGCCCGGCATCGGGGCGTTCGCCGGGGTGCTCGTCGGGGTGCTCACGCACATCGGCTGGACCGCGCGGTCCGGGGTGTTCTGGGTGGGGGCCGGGGCACTCGTCGTCGTACTGCTGCTGCTCCGCGTGCCGGTGTACGTGCGCCGGGCCGTGCCCACACAGGCGGGCGGACCGTTGACCACGCGGGCGGGCCGGCCCCCGTCCCCGCCGGCGGGCCGACCGGTGTCCACGCAGGCGGGAAGACCGGTCTCCACGCAGGTCCGGTCGGTGTCCACGCAAGCGGGCAGAGCCGTGTCCTCCGAGGTCAGCGGGCGCTTGCGTGTAAGGAACGGATAAGAGTTGAGCCCGCCCGACTCAGGTCTGTTGACCCATCGCCGGGCGTCGTGCACACTTGAGTCCGTTCCACTCAAGTCAGCTGGAGGAAGATCACCATGGCACGTGCGGTCGGCATCGACCTGGGCACGACTAACTCCGTCGTCAGCGTTCTGGAGGGCGGCGAGCCCACCGTCATCACCAACGCCGAGGGTGCCAGGACCACGCCGTCCGTCGTCGCCTTCGCCAAGAACGGCGAGGTGCTCGTCGGCGAGGTCGCCAAGCGCCAGGCGGTCACCAACGTGGACCGGACCATCCGGTCCGTGAAGCGCCACATGGGCACCGACTGGAAGATCCAGCTGGACGGCAAGGACTTCAACCCCCAGCAGATCTCCGCCTTCATCCTGCAGAAGCTGAAGCGCGACGCCGAGTCCTACCTGGGCGAGAAGGTCACGGACGCGGTCATCACCGTCCCGGCCTACTTCAACGACTCCGAGCGCCAGGCGACGAAGGAGGCCGGTGAGATCGCCGGTCTGAACGTCCTGCGCATCGTCAACGAGCCCACCGCCGCCGCGCTCGCCTACGGCCTCGACAAGGACGACCAGACGATCCTCGTCTTCGACCTCGGTGGCGGCACCTTCGACGTGTCCCTGCTGGAGATCGGCGACGGCGTCGTCGAGGTGAAGGCCACCAACGGTGACAACCACCTCGGCGGTGACGACTGGGACCAGCGCATCGTCGACTACCTGGTCAAGCAGTTCCAGTCCGGTCACGGCGTGGACCTCAGCAAGGACAAGATGGCCCTGCAGCGGCTGCGCGAGGCCGCCGAGAAGGCCAAGATCGAGCTGTCCTCGTCCACCGAGACCTCGATCAACCTGCCCTACATCACCGCGTCCGCCGAGGGCCCGCTGCACCTGGACGAGAAGCTCACCCGGGCCCAGTTCCAGCAGCTGACCGCGGACCTGCTGGAGCGCTGCAAGACGCCGTTCCACAACGTCATCAAGGACGCCGGCATCCAGCTCGGCGAGATCGACCACGTCGTCCTCGTCGGCGGTTCCACCCGTATGCCCGCCGTCGCCGAGCTCGTCCGCGAGCTGACCGGCGGCAAGGACGCCAACAAGGGCGTCAACCCGGACGAGGTCGTCGCCATCGGCGCCGCCCTGCAGGCCGGTGTCCTCAAGGGTGAGGTCAAGGACGTCCTGCTCCTCGACGTGACCCCGCTGTCCCTCGGCATCGAGACCAAGGGCGGCATCATGACCAAGCTCATCGAGCGGAACACGACGATCCCGACCAAGCGCTCCGAGATCTTCACCACCGCCGAGGACAACCAGCCCTCCGTGCAGATCCAGGTCTACCAGGGCGAGCGCGAGATCGCGGCGTACAACAAGAAGCTCGGGATGTTCGAGCTGACCGGTCTGCCGCCGGCCCCGCGCGGTGTCCCGCAGATCGAGGTCGCCTTCGACATCGACGCCAACGGCATCATGCACGTCACGGCCAAGGACCTCGGCACCGGCAAGGAGCAGAAGATGACCGTCACCGGCGGCTCCTCGCTGCCGAAGGACGAGGTCGACCGGATGCGCCAGGAGGCCGAGAAGTACGCGGAGGAGGACCACGCCCGCCGCGAGGCCGCCGAGAGCCGCAACCAGGGCGAGCAGCTCGTCTACCAGACGGAGAAGTTCCTCAAGGACAACGAGGACAAGGTCCCGGGCGAGATCAAGACCGAGGTCGAGGCGTCCGTCGAGGAGCTGAAGACCGCGCTCAAGGGCGAGGACACCGCCGAGATCCGCACCGCCACCGAGAAGGTCGCGGCCGTCTCGCAGAAGCTCGGCCAGGCCATGTACGCCGACGCCCAGGCCGCACAGGCCGCGGGCGGCGCGTCCGCCGAGGGCGAGGCCCCGAAGGCCGACGACGACGTCGTGGACGCCGAGATCGTGGACGACGAGCGCAAGGACGGTGCCGCGTGACGGAGGAGACCCCGGGCTTCGACGAGAAGCCCGACGTCCCCTCCGGCGCCACCCCTGACGACGCCGAGCCCAAGGCCGCCTCCCCCTCCACCGGGGAGGGGGCGGCCCCGGCCGGGGACGCATCAGCGCAGATCGCCGGTCTGACGGCCCAGCTGGACCAGGTACGCACGGCGCTCGGAGAGCGCACGACGGACCTCCAGCGGCTCCAGGCCGAGTACCAGAACTACCGCCGCCGGGTCGAGCGGGACCGGATCACGGTCAAGGAGATCGCCATCGCGAACCTTCTGACCGAGCTCCTGCCCGTGCTCGACGACATCGGCCGCGCACGGGAACACGGCGAACTCGTCGGCGGATTCAAGTCCGTGGCGGAGTCGCTGGAGACCGTGGCGGCGAAGATGGGTCTGCAGCAGTTCGGCAAGGAGGGCGAGCCCTTCGACCCGACCATCCACGAGGCCCTGATGCACAGCTACGCGCCCGATGTCACCGAGACGACGTGCGTGGCGATTCTGCAGCCCGGGTACCGCATCGGCGAGCGCACCATCCGCCCCGCGCGGGTGGCCGTGGCCGAGCCCCAGCCGGGGGCGCAGACCGTCAAGCCGGAGTCCCAGGACTCCGCCGAGGCGGCCGACGACAAGGAGAGCGGTGGCCCGGACGAGGGCTGAGCTTGAACCGATGAGAAAGGAGGGGCGTCGAGGATGAGCACCAAGGACTTCATCGAGAAGGACTACTACAAGGTCCTCGGCGTCCCCAAGGACGCCACCGAGGCCGAGATCAAGAAGGCGTACCGGAAGCTCGCCCGCGAGTTCCACCCGGACGCCAACAAGGGAAACACCAGGGCCGAGGAGCGCTTCAAGGAGATCTCCGAGGCGAACGACGTTCTCGGCGATCCCAAGAAGCGCAAGGAGTACGACGAGGCGCGCGCCCTGTTCGGCAACGGCGGGTTCCGCCCGGGGCCGGGCACGGGCGGCGGATCGTTCAACTTCGACCTGGGCGACCTCTTCGGCGGTGGCCAGGCCGGAGGGGGCTCCGGCGGCTTCGGCGGTGGGATCGGTGACGTCTTCGGGGGCCTGTTCAACCGGGGCGGCTCCGGCACCACCCGGGTGCAGCCCAGGCGCGGCCAGGACATCGACACCGAGGTCAGCCTCAGCTTCACCGAGGCGATCGAGGGGGCGACGGTCCCGCTGCGGATGTCCTCGCAGGCGCCCTGCAAGGCCTGCTCCGGCACCGGCGACGCCAACGGCAACCCGCGGGTCTGCCCGACGTGCGTCGGCACCGGACAGGTGGCGCGCGGCTCCGGCGGGGGCTTCTCCCTCACCGACCCCTGCCCGGACTGCAAGGGCCGGGGCCTGATCGCGGAGAACCCCTGCGAGGTCTGCAAGGGCTCCGGCCGCGCCAAGTCCTCCCGGACCATGCAGGTCCGCATACCGGCCGGGGTGCAGGACGGCCAGCGCATCCGGCTGCGCGGCAAGGGCGCGCCGGGTGAACGGGGCGGTCCGGCGGGCGACCTGTACGTCACGGTCCACGTCTCCGCGCACCCGGTCTTCGGCCGCAAGGGCGACAACCTGTTGGTCACCGTCCCGGTGACGTTCGCGGAGGCGGCCCTCGGCGGTGAGGTCAGAGTGCCCACCCTGGGCGGCCCTCCCGTCACCCTGAAGCTGCCGCCGGGTACGCCCAACGGCCGCACCATGCGCGCCCGGGGCAAGGGCGCGGTCCGCAAGGACGGCACCCGCGGCGACCTCCTGGTCACCGTCGAGGTGAGTGTTCCCAGGGACGTGACGGGGAAGGCTCGTGACGCGCTCGAGGCGTATCGCGAGGCGACCGCGGGCGAGGACCCGCGGGCGGAGCTGTTCCAGGCCGCGAAGGGAGCTTGAGAGAGATGGACGGCCGTCGACGCAACCCGTACGAACTGACCGAGGAGACCCCGGTCTACGTCATCTCGGTGGCGGCCCAGCTCTCCGGCCTGCACCCGCAGACCCTGCGCCAGTACGACCGCCTCGGCCTGGTCTCGCCCGACCGCACTCCCGGCCGCGGCCGGCGTTACTCGGCCCGTGACATCGAACTGCTGCGCACCGTGCAGCAGTTGTCACAGGACGAGGGCATCAACCTGGCCGGCATCAAGCGGATCATCGAGCTGGAGAACCAGGTCGCCGCGCTCCAGCAGCGCGTCGCCGAACTCCAGACGGCGATCGAGGGCGCGGCGGCGGCCATGCAGCAGCGCGAGGCGGCGGTGCACGCGTCGTACCGCCGCGACCTGGTGCCGTACCAGGAGGCGCAGCGCACCAGCGCACTGGTGGTGTGGCGGCCGAAGCGGCAGCAGTCCGACTGACGTACCGCGTCACGTCGCGGCAGGGGCCCGGAGACATTCCGGGCCCCTGCCGCGTCCGCGCGCCGGCCGGCCGCCCTCCGTCAGAAGGGCGGGCGGACTCTAACGTTGACGTCTCATTACCCGGTTATTCCTTGACGATCGTGTGAAGAAAGCGTTGGCTTCCTTCACCTGGGCCGCCAGTAGCACCCTTGTCCGGAAGGTCACCGCAGTGAACAGCCGTATCCGTCGTACCGCCGTGTGCGCAGCAATAGCCGCCACCAGCCTGTCACTCTCCTCCTGCGGCGTGCTGAACGTCTCGGGCGACAGCAGCTCGGCGAGTCCCACCAAGGGCGACGACGTCACGATCGGTCTGCTGCTGCCGGAGACGGCCAACACCCGGTACGAGAACTTCGACTACCCCATCATCAAGAAGCAGGTCGCCTCGCTGACCAATCACCGGGGCCGGGTCGCCTACGCCAACGCGGACCAGAAGGCGGACAAGCAGGCGGACCAGATGCAGAAGATGATCGACGACAAGGTCGACATCATCCTGCTGGACGCCGTGGACTCGCACGCCATCGCCGGCGAGGTGCAGAAGGCGAAGGACGCCGGTATCCCGGTCATCGCCTACGACCGGCTGGCCGAGGGCCCGATCGACGCGTACATCTCCTTCGACAACGAGCTCGTCGGCGAGGTGCAGGGCCGCTCGCTGCTGGACGCGCTGGGCAGCGACGTCAGCACCGCCGACAAGATCGTGATGATGAACGGCTCGCCCACCGACCCGAACGCCAAGCAGTTCAAGGCGGGCGCCCTGGCCGAGCTCAAGGGCAAGGTGACGATCGCCCGGTCCTTCGACACCAAGGACTGGGACCCGAAGAACGCCGAGGCCAACATGACCGAAGCGATCAAGGCGGTCGGCAAGAACAACATCGACGGCGTCTACTCCGCCAACGACGGCATGGCGGGCGGCATCGTCAAGGCCCTGGAGGACGCAGGTGTCACCCACCTGCCGCCGCTGACCGGGCAGGACGCGGAACTCAGCGCCGTGCAGCGGATCGTCTCGGGCGAGCAGTACATGAGCGTCTACAAGTCCTACCCGGAGGAGGCCCAGGCTGCCGCGCAGATGGCCGTCGACAAGGTGCAGGGCAAGGACATCGAGTTCGACGCGCTGACCCAGGACACCGTCGACAGTCCGACGAACAAGGACATCCCGGCGCAGCTCGTCACCGTCACCGCGCTGACGCGCAAGAACATCAAGTCGACGGTCGTCGCCGACGGCATCTACAAGGTCTCGGAGATCTGCACCTCCAAGTACGCCTCGGAATGCTCGGCCATCGGACTGAAGAAGTAGGGCGTTCCCCCTTTGCGGACGCGACCGTTGCCGGGCCGTTCCTGACGGCCCACGGCAGCCCTTGAGCGCGCCCCCGCCCGGACGTGATCCGGCCGCCGCCGCCCCGGAGCGCCCCTCGCCCGCGCCACTCTGCCGCCCGGGCCGTCAGCTTGTTGCAATGCGGCAGCATGAGGACCGTACAAAGCGGGAGTTATGGGCGTTTGGCGACCGTGACCCCGCGCCGAGCCGTGTTGCACAGCCGGTCCCGTCCGCGCATAGTTGCGCTGCGAAGGCGGCGAAACCGGGGGTGGGATGGGCGATGGCCGGGCACGGGACGGAGGAGCATCCACACGGTGCCGACCGACTGTGCGAGGCCGGGGAGCGCGTGTACTCCCGGGCCGTACGCCGGGGCCGCGTGCCGCGCCGGGACGCCGGACCGGTGCCCTGCCTGCTGGAGCTCGCCCTGCTGCACCCGGACCCCGACGACATGGACTGGCTGGTCCCCACGTCCCCGCAGGAGGTCATGACGCGGCTGCTGCGCGGCGTCTACGACGACGTCAGCGCCAGTCAGCGGCGGGTGGGCGCGGTGGTCGCCGCCGTCGAGCGGTACGCCGGTCTGGGCCCCGAGCAGAGGGCGGCCACGGGCCCGGGCACGGAGGGGGCCGCCATCCGCGTGCTGGACGGGCTGTCCCGCATCCAGGCCGCGATGGACGAGGCCACCGGGGCGTGCACGACGGAGGTCCTGACCGTCCAGCCGGGCGGCATCCGGCCCGAGGACGAGCTGACGGAGGGTCTGCACCGGGCGCTCGCCCTGCGCGGGCGCGGCGTGCGGATGCGCGACCTGTACACGCATGTCGCCCGGCACGGCCAGGGCCTGCTCAACTACCTGGAGCTGATGGGCGGTTCGGTCGAGGCGCGCACCCTGGACGAGGTGATCGACCGGCTGATCCTGTTCGACCGCACGGTGGCCTTCATCCCCGCCAACGCGGACCGCACGCTCGCCCTGGAACTGCGCCATCCGGCGCTGGTCGGATACCTGGTCACCGTCTTCGAGCGGCTCTGGCGCCTCGCGATCCCGCTGACCGCGCCGCTGCCCGACACCGGCATCGAGGGCATCTCCCACCGCGAGCAGTCCATCGCGGCACTGCTGGCTGAGGGCCACCAGGACGCGGTGATCGCGGAGCGGCTCGGCATAAGCGTCCGCACCTGCCGCGCCCACATCGCCCGGCTCTCCGAGACCCTCGGTGCGGCCAGCCGCACCCAGCTCGGCGTCCGCATCGCCCAGGTGGGCCTCGACGGCCACCGTCACCCCACCGACGCGGGCCCCGTCACTCTTCCCGGTCAAGAATCCCCGACCGCCCGATGAGGTAGCCGAGCTGGGCCCGGCTCTCACTGCCCAGGGTGGCCGCGAGTTTGGCGATGTGGACGCGGGCGGTACGGACGTTCATGCCGAGCCGCTCCGCGATGTCGGTGTCGGTGTGGCCCTCGACGAGGAGAGCGGCTATGGCGTGCTGGCGGGGGGTGATGCCGGCCGGGGTGGTGCGGGTGACGGCTTCGGGGTGCATGGGTGTGGCCATGTGCCAGAGGCGGTCGAAGATGACCGCGAAGTAGTCGATCAGGACCGGGTGCCGGACCTCGAGGGCGAGGGTGCGGTCGGTGTTCGCGGGGATGAAGGCCACCGTGCGGTCGATCACGATGAGGCGCTCGGTGATCTGGTCGAGGGTGCGTGCCTCGGCGTCGCCGGTGAGTTGCTCGTAGCGCGCGATCACGGCGGGCGAGTAGCGCTGGGTGTGCTGGTAGAGCGTGCGGATGCGGCCTCCGCGGTCGAGCAGGTTCTGGTCGCGGCCCAGGCTCTTGGCCAGGCGCTCGGCGGGACTGCGGCCGTCGTAGGGCTGAATGGCCAGCAGTTCGCGGGAGGCGTCGGCCATGGCCCCGGCGATGGCCTCATTGATCCGGTCGAGCCCGCTGACGACCTCGATCGTCGGCAGGTCCGCCGTTCCGGCGGTCCGCCCGTCGATGGTCATGAGCGGCCCGAATGTCTCCACCAGCCTTTCCTCACGCTGTCGTTCGCCGGCGATGCGCTCCGCCGACGTGCGCAGCAGGCGGTGCAGGGCGACGGCTGGGGCGACGGGCTCCAGACGGCCGGCGTCGGTGACGCAGGGATGCAGCAGACCGAAGTCGACGAGGCAGGGCGCCGCGTCGGCGTCCGCGCTGCTCACCTGCCCTTCCCGCAGGGCGCGTCCGTAGAGTTCCAGGCCCGGTTCGCACAGCTCCTCCGGGCCGTGCCGGTGCGCCTGAGTCATCACCAATGACCCTCTTCTTCCGGATCGGTGTCAGGGGTCCTGCTTCAGGATCCCCGACTGCGCTATGAGGAAGCCGAGCTGCGCCCGGCTGCCGCTGCCCAGGGCCGTCGCGAGCTTGGCGATGTGGGCGCGGCAGGTGCGCACGTTCATGCCCAGCCGCCGTGCGATCGCCTCGTCCACATGGCCCTCGACCAGCAACTTGGCGATGGAGTGCTGGATCTCGGTGATCCCGTCGGGGGCGGTCTCGTAGGGGGCGCCGGCGCTCAGCGGGACCGCACGGGTCCACATGAACTCGAAGACCTTGATCAGATAGCGGACGAGCCCGGGGTGCCGGAGTTCGAGCGCGATCTCCCCGTCGTCGCGGGTCGGGATGAAGGCCACGGTCTCGTCGCAGATGATGAGCCGTTCGACCAGTTCGTCGATGGTGCGGTACTCCACCTTGCCGTCCGTGAACTGGGCGACGTACGCCAGGGTTTCGGGGCTGTAGCGGGCCGGGTGCTGGTAGAGCGTCCGGATGCGGCAGCCCCGGTCGATCAACGGCCGGTCACGGTTGAGCCCCTGGGCGAGGGTGTGCTCGAGCCGGCGGCGGCTCGGCTGGACGGTGAGCATCTCGGTGTGGCACTGGGACGTGGCGAGGTCGAGCGCCGCGTTGATCCGGTCGAGGCCCTCCAGCACGGTGATCGAATGCGTGGTCGCCGACGACTGGGCGCTGAGCGTCATGAACGGCTCGAAAGCGTCTGCGAGTTCGATGGACAGCCGCCTGCGCTGAGTGATCTCGTTCTCGATCGGTGTGAGCCTCTGGGCAAGCGCGACCGAAGGCGGTACGGGCCGCAGCCAGTTGGGATCGTCGGGATCGGGATGAAGCAGGGCGAACTCCATCAGGCACGGCGCGGGCTCGGCATCCGAACGGGCTATGCGTCCCGTCCGGAGAGCGTTGCCGTAGAGACGGCGTCCGTCCTCGCACAGGTCGGTCAACCCATGGGGATGTGTCCGCTTAGTCTCACTTATCACCAGATCTCCACCCCCCAGGGTCCTGAACGTGCAGGAACATGATGCATCGTTTGTGTGGCCATGACGTGCCGGAATGGGCCATCGTCGTATTCGGACGGGGGAGAGGTGACCTTCAAATGAGGACGAAGCCGACTATGCATAAGAGAATGCTTCGCTCGGCGCTTGTCGCCGCCTTCTCCGCCGCCTTGGCCTTCGGAGCGCTGAGCGGCCTGACGGGGGCGCGGGGTGACGCAGCGCAGGACAGTACGTGGAAGACGACTTCCGTGTCCGCCGCCAGTGCCGGCGACAGCACGTGGGTCGTCGCGGCGTCCGACGTCCCGGGTGACAGCACGTGGGTGGCTCCCAGTGACAGCACGTGGGTCGCCGAGTCATGACCACTCCACCCGACGACCGCTCCTTCCGCCGCGAAATGGCCACGGCCTACCGCTCGGGCTGGCACTTCATCGACCTTGTCACCGCGATCCCCCACTCCGGTGACTCGCTGATGGTGACCGTCTTCGGTGAGCCGGTCGTCGTCACGCGCGACGAGGACGAGGACGTACGGGCGTACCGGTGTCTGCGGCGGCCTCGGGGGGCGCCGCAGCCCGTGCGATGTGCCATCCGGTACGGAATGATCTTTGTGAACCTGGACCAGCGAGACCACCGGCTGGTGGAACCGGAAACCCCCGATGTTCGGACCATCTCAGCCACCCCCCGCAGTGCCTGACGCGATTCCCCCGTCGTAACAGATCGCTCAGGTGCTTCCCCCCGCAGCGGCGTCACCGTGACCTGAACACGGTGACGCCGCTGCAGTTTTCGGGGGACATTTCCCGTTATCGACCGTGTCGTTCCGCGTCCGTCCATGGCTGAAAATCGTCAGGCGTTGCCCATGGCCCGGGTCAGCTCGATCTCGATCACGACACGTGACGGCTTCGGGGCCGGCGTCCGCTCGTAGCGCTCGGCGTAGCGCCGCTCGGCCTCCGCGACCCGCTCCCGCTCGCTCCGTACGAAGGCCCGGCCCTCCAGGGTCGCCCACCGCCGCCCCGCCACCTGGCAGACCGCCACCCGCGCACCCTCGGGCCCGGCGGCCAGCACATGGGCCACTTTGCGGCTCGACCTGTCGGTGATCACGCGGGCGAGCCGGGCCTCGGGATCGTAGGTGACCCCGACGGGTACGACGTGCGGGCTGCCGTCCGGGCGCGGGGTGGTCAGCGTGCACAGGTGCCGCTCCCGCCAGAAGGTGAGATACGAGGGGCCCGGGGCACCGGGGTCCTGGGTGTGCGTAGCCATGCCCTGGAAGGTAGCTGCTCCGACCTTGAGTGGAATAGACTCAACTTTGTGTACGTTTCCCAAGTCAGGTGGATGACCGCTGACGCCAGGAGGAGAACGCGAACGTGGACGCCGAGCTGACCAACCGGAGCCGGGACGCCATCAACGCCGCCGGCAACCGGGCCGTGACCGAGGGACACCCCGACCTCACGCCCGCGCACCTGCTCCTGGCTCTGCTCCAGGGGCAGGACAACGAGAACATCGTCGACCTTCTGTCCTCGGTGAACGCCGACCAGGCCGCCGTCCGGGCCGGCGCGGAGAAGGTGCTCGCCTCGCTGCCCAGCGTGACCGGCTCGACCGTGGCGCCCCCGCAGCCCAACCGCGACCTCCTCGCCGTCATCGCGGACGGGCAGGCGCGCGCCAGGGACCTCGGCGACGAGTTCCTCTCCACCGAGCACCTGCTCATCGGGATCGCCGCGAAGGGCGGCGCCGCCGGTGACGTACTGTCCGGACAGGGGGCCACGGCGAAGAAGCTGCAGGAGGCCTTCCAGCAGGCGAGGGGAGGACGCCGGGTGACCACACCCGATCCGGAGGGCCAGTACAAGGCCCTGGAGAAGTTCGGCACGGACTTCACGGCCGCGGCGCGCGAGGGCCGGCTCGACCCGGTGATCGGCCGGGACCAGGAGATCCGCCGCGTCGTGCAGGTGCTCTCGCGCCGTACGAAGAACAACCCGGTCCTCATCGGCGAGCCCGGCGTCGGCAAGACCGCCGTCGTCGAGGGGCTCGCCCAGCGGATCGTCAAGGGTGACGTGCCGGAGTCCCTGCGGGACAAGCGGCTGGTCGCCCTCGACCTCGGCGCGATGGTCGCGGGTGCGAAGTACCGCGGCGAGTTCGAGGAGCGGCTGAAGACCGTCCTGGCGGAGATCAAGGACTCCGACGGCCGGATCATCACCTTCATCGACGAGCTGCACACCGTCGTGGGCGCGGGCGCCGGCGGCGACTCGGCCATGGACGCCGGCAACATGCTGAAGCCGATGCTGGCGCGCGGCGAGCTGCGCATGGTCGGCGCGACCACGCTGGACGAGTACCGCGAGCGGATCGAGAAGGACCCGGCGCTGGAGCGCCGCTTCCAGCAGGTGCTGGTGGCGGAGCCGAGCGTCGAGGACACGATCGCGATCCTGCGCGGGCTCAAGGGCCGCTACGAGGCCCACCACAAGGTGCAGATCGCGGACTCGGCGCTGGTGGCCGCGGCCACCCTCTCCGACCGCTACATCACCTCCCGCTTCCTGCCCGACAAGGCCATCGACCTGGTCGACGAGGCGGCCTCCCGGCTCCGGATGGAGATCGACTCCTCGCCCGTCGAGATCGACGAACTCCAGCGCGCCGTCGACCGGTTCCGGATGGAGGAGCTGGCGCTGGAGAAGGAGACCGACCCGGCCTCCCGCGAGCGCCTGGAGAAGCTGCGCCGCGACCGCGCCGACAAGGAGGAGGAGCTGCGCGGCCTGACCGCCCGCTGGGAGAAGGAGAAGCAGTCCCTCAACCGCGTCGGTGAACTGAAGGAGAAGCTCGACGAGTTGCGAGGCACGGCCGAACGGGCCCAGCGCGAGGGCGACTTCGACACCGCCTCCAAGTTGCTCTACGGCGAGATCCCGTCCCTGGAGAGGGACTTGGAGGAGGCCAGCGAGGCCGAGGAGGAGGCCTCCAGGGACACCATGGTCAAGGAGGAGGTCGGCTCCGACGACATCGCGGACGTCGTCGCCGCCTGGACCGGCATCCCCGCCGGACGCCTCCTGGAGGGCGAGACGCAGAAGCTGCTGCGCATGGAGGAGGAGCTGGGCAAGCGCCTGATCGGCCAGGGCGAGGCCGTGCGCGCGGTCTCCGACGCGGTGCGCCGCACCCGCGCCGGCATCGCCGACCCCGACCGCCCGACCGGCTCCTTCCTCTTCCTCGGGCCGACCGGCGTCGGCAAGACGGAGCTCGCCAAGGCGCTCGCCGACTTCCTCTTCGACGACGAGCGGGCGATGGTCCGCATCGACATGTCCGAGTACGGCGAGAAGCACAGCGTCGCCCGCCTGGTCGGTGCCCCGCCCGGCTACGTCGGCTACGAGGAGGGCGGCCAGCTCACCGAGGCCGTGCGCAGGCGTCCGTACAGCGTCGTCCTGCTCGACGAGGTGGAGAAGGCCCACCCCGAGGTCTTCGACATCCTGCTCCAGGTGCTGGACGACGGCCGGCTGACGGACGGTCAGGGCCGCACGGTCGACTTCCGCAACACCATCCTGGTGCTGACCTCCAACCTCGGCAGCCAGTTCCTGGTGGACCCGCTGACCGGCGAGGAGGAGAAGAAGGAGCAGGTCCTGGAGGTGGTGCGGACGTCCTTCAAGCCGGAGTTCCTCAACCGCCTCGACGACCTCGTCGTCTTCTCGGCGCTGAGCAAGGACGAGCTGAGCCGTATCGCCCGTCTCCAGCTCGACCGGCTGGCCGCGCGCCTCGCGGACCGTCGCCTCACCCTGGAGGTCACCGACGCCGCCCTGGCCTGGCTCGCCGACGAGGGCAACGACCCGGCCTACGGTGCCCGGCCGCTGCGCCGGCTGGTCCAGACGGCCATCGGCGACCGCCTCGCCAAGGAGATCCTCTCGGGTGAGGTCAAGGACGGCGACACGGTCCGCGTCGACGCGTTCGGGGAGGGCCTGATCGTGGGACCCGCCACCGGAAAGACCCTGTGACGGAGGGTGCCGGGGTTGCCACCCCCCTCCCCGCATGGGGGAGGATGGCGGCATCCGTACGAAGGGAAAATCACGGTGAGCATCGACCCGTCCTCGATTCCGAACTTCGGGGGCCAGCCCGAGCCGCAGCAAGGACCGGCGGGCCCCGTCGTCCCGGATCAGGACCTCGTGAAGCAGCTCCTCGACCAGATGGAGCTCAAGTACGTCGTCGACGAAGAGGGTGACCTCGCGGCGCCGTGGGAGCAGTTCCGTACGTACTTCATGTTCCGTGGTGAGGGCGACCAGCAGGTCTTCTCGGTGCGGACGTTCTACGACCGGCCCCACCAGATCGACGAGAAGCCCCAGCTGCTGGAGTCCATCGACGACTGGAACCGGCGGACGCTGTGGCCCAAGGTCTACAGCCACACCCACGACGACGGCACCGTCCGCCTGATCGGCGAGGCGCAGATGCTGATCGGCACCGGCGTCAGCCTGGAGCACTTCGTCTCCTCCACGGTCAGCTGGGTGCGCGCCGCCATCGAGTTCGACCGGTGGCTCGTCGAGCAGCTCGGTCTCGAGCAGGACATCAACGAAGCGGGCGAGAAGCCCGAGGGCGACGAGGAGTAAGCCCTCTTCCTCTACAGCGGCATCTGGGCGATCACGACCAGATACGCCCCGTAGCCGAACGAGAGCCCGGCCAGGGCAGCGACCACCACGGTCGCGTGCCGCGGCCGGGCTCTCGCCGTACGGACCAGCGCGCGGGCCGGTGGCAGCAGCAGCGGGAAGGCCGGCAGGAGGAAGCGGGGCTTGGACTCGAAGTAGCCGGAGCCGCCGAGGACGATCAGCAGCAGCACGCCGGTGTGCACGAGCAGCGGCAGCGGGGCGCGGTCGGCGAGCAGCAGGGCGTACAGCACGACCGCCACCGCCACGATCACCATCGCCATCGGGAAGACCAGCCGGTCCCCCCGCAGCATCAGATGGCGCACGAACTGCAGCGAGCCCCTCCCGAAGTCGAACCGCGACCCCCACAGCCGCTGCACCTCGAAGTACCCGCCGAGCAGGTCGCCGGTGCGGTGCCCGACCCACAGGACGTAGGCGACCCAGCCGGCCGGCGCGAGCGCGGCGCCCGTCCACAGCCTGTGGGAAACCCCGCGGCGCGCGCGAAGGCACCGCCACGCCTCGCACGCCGCCGCCGCGAGCACCGCGGCGGCGACCGCGGACCCGTTGGGCCGGGACAGCCCCGCGAGGGCCGCCAGCGCGCCCGCCCACAGCCAGCGGCCGGTGAGCACCGCGTACAGCGACCAGGCGGCGAAGGCGGTGAGCACGGGCTCGGTGTACGCCATCGACAGCACGACGGAGTGCGGCAGCAGGCCCCAGAGCAGCACCAGCGCGGTGGCGACGGCCGGCCCGTGCAGCCGGGCGCCGACCGCGTGGATCCCGCAGGCCGCCACGGCCGCCGCGCTCCAGGACACGGCCAGCCCCGCGGCACCCCCGCCGAGCGGCGTGAGCGTGTACACGGCGCGCACGAGCGCCGGGTACAGCGGGAAGAACGCCATGTCGCTGTAGACGCCGGGCCGCAGGTGCGGGGCGTCGGCGTATCCGTGGGCGGCGATCCCCAGGTACCACAGGGAGTCCCAGGAGAGCCCGAGCAGGCCGAAGGGGCCGCGTCCGGTCGCCGGCCGGGTGGCCATCGCCAGCGCGGCCACGCCCAGCAGCCGGGCGGCGAGGAACAGCCCGAGGGCGGTGACCATCCCCGCCGGGGGCGACTGCGCGTGGTCCCCGGCCACGGGAGCGGACTTCGTGGTGGACGGCGGTGCGAGGGTGCTGGCGTGAGTCACACCGGCACAGTGCGGGCAGGACGGACGGTGCGCGAGTGCTGGGGGCCCGAGCGGGTGCGCTTGCGGGCGCCCGGCGTGTCCGCGTGACAGGGGCGGCGCGAGCCGTTCACGGCCGGACCCCCGTATGCCGTGTCATCACCGCGGCTGTGAGGCCGGGCTTCCGTCGCCTCCGTCGCCTCCGCCTCCGGCGCCTCCGTCGCCTCCGTCGCCTCCGCCTCCGGCGCCTCCGTCGCCTCCGCCTCCGTCGCCTCCGTCGCTTCCGTCGGGACAGGCGGCCGTCCCCTCCTGTCCCTCCCGCCCGTGCCGAACGGCACCGGCCAGTTCGGCGCGTCCCCGGATGCCCGGTTTGCGGTAGGCCCGTGCCAGGTGCGTCTCCACGGTTTTCACGGTGACGAACAAGGCCTGCGCCACTTCCCGGTTGCTGCTGCCGCCTGGACAACCAGCAGCTTCGCAGTGCCGAGATGGTCGAGAGGCTCGTCGCACGCCGTGACGCGATCCACGGGGCCGTCGAGAAGGGCGGCCCGGCGGCCTACGCCGTACGGCACGACCGTGTTGAGCGCACGTGGCCGTGACGGGAGGGCGCCCCTGGTGGGGGTCGAGACCACACTCCGTGCAGCGTTCTTGGTCGGTGACTCCTCGGTCGGGCCGTTCCTGGTTCCGCGAACGCCTGACCTCGCGGATGTGTCCGCAGTACAGGCGCACGCGCCAGCGCGCGAACTCCAAGGCGCGAGGAGGCCCTCTCTTCCTGCCGACGCTGATCCGCCGGCGTCAGCTGGTACTCCTCAAGCGGCACGCCTTGGGCTACGCGTCTGGACTCCACTCTGGCGACGCTACGGGGCCCTGCATGCTGCCGAGTTCGATCGGCCGGTCTGCTCCAACGAGTGCAGACCGGTTTGGGAGTCGGGACCCGCTCACGCTGGTGGCGGCCTTGCCTAGGTCCAGTTCGGGGAGAAGGGGCGTTGCCTCAGGGCGCCGGTCGTTGCAGGCGGTCGGCGGCCTCCTGGAGAACGTCGTCCCTCTTGCAGAAGGCGAAGCGGACCTGGCTGCGGCCGGCGTCCGGGTCGTCGTAGAAGACGGAGTTGGGGATGGCGACGACGCCGCAGCGTTCGGGGAGTGCGCGGCAGAAGGCGTGGGCGTCCTTCTCGCCGAGGGGAGTGATGTCGGTGGTGATGAAGTACGTGCCCTGGGGCTGGTGGACCTCGAACCCGGCCGCCCGCAGGCCGTCGCCGAGCAGGTCGCGCTTGCGCTGCAGGTCGGCGCGGAAGCCGTCGAAGTACGTGTCCGGCAGGCGCAGGGCTTCGGCGACCGCGTACTGGAAGGGGCCCGCGTTGACGTAGGTCAGGAACTGCTTGACGGTCCGGACGGCGGTCACGAGTTCCTGGGTACCGGTCACCCGGTCCACTCCGTGTTCACGCACCCATTTTCCTGGCTGGTTGCCATCTCGCCATAGAAATCAGAGCGCAATCAGAGTACAGTCTGAGTATGAGCATCGTGTATTCGGTAGCCGAATCGGAATCCGTCTCGTTCACCGATCTGTCTCGGAATCCGAAGGCAGTCGCCGCGAGGGCCGCCGCCCTGGGATGTCTGCGGGTCACACACCGGGACGCGCCCGACATGGTGCTGACCACGGCTGTACAGGCAGAGCGCACTGAGGAAAACCTGACCACCGCGTCCAGGCTGTTCCTTGCTCTGATGAAGCAGGATGACGGCGTCAGGTCGCTTCTGCTCGCGTTGCCCGAGGTGTTCCCGTGGGTGCGCCACCTGAATGGCGAGGAAGTCCGGGAATTCACCGTCGAGCTCCTGGACGCGCTGTCCGACGCCGCTGAGTTGGGTGCCAAGGAGGCTGTGCACCGAGCGATCGTCTCGTGGCGGGCAACTGCTCGCATCAACGCTGACCCTGACCAGCTCAGGGAAGCACTCCGTCCGCTCGGTGACGTCGACCTTGGCCCGGTCGAGGTGCACGAGTGAGCCCGAAGAAAGGCGATCGGGTCAGCGTCCCTCCACTGAACGGCTGGAACGTCATCCACGGGACGACGGAGGCCGCGACCGGTTGGGAAGAGTTGTGCCGGGTGGCGTTGCCGAACGCCCATCGCTGCCTGGAAGCCCTTCGCACAGACCCACTGTCGCGGGCCAACTGGAACCGCCAGCACCAGCTCCGCGGCAGGCACGCCACCAGGGAATGGAAAGGCTCCGAGCTGGAACAGTGGGAGTACGAGATCACCAGCGGCGGCCGGGTCCGCTACCTGGTCAGCCCGGCCACCTCGACTGTGATCCTGGTGTACGCCTCCCCGCGACACCCGAAGGACACTGAATAGCCCAACGGCCCCGGGCCCTATGCGGCCAGTGGCTTGAGGCGGCGCGCGGCCTCCTCCAGTACGCCTGTCCGCTTGCAGAAGGCGAACCGGACGAAGGGGGCGCCCTGCTCGCGGTGGTCGTAGAAGACCGCGTTCGGGATGGCGACGACGCCCGCGCGCTCCGGCAGCGCCCGGCAGAGGGCGAAGCCGTCGCTCTCGCCGAGGGGGCGGATGTCGGTGGTGACGAAGTACGTGCCGGCCGGGCGGAAGACCCTGAAGCCTGCCTGCTCCAGGCCGCCCGCCAGCAGTTCGCGCTTGGCCCGCATGTCGGCGCGGAACTCCTCGAAGTACGAGTCCGGCAGGCGCAGCGCCTCGGCGACCGCGTACTGGAAGGGGCCGGAGGCGACATACGTCAGGTACTGCTTCGCCGAGCGGACGGCGGCCACGAGCTCCGCGGGGCCGGTCACCCAGGCGACTCCTCGTTGGCCTACCTATTCGTTTGTCGTGCGACCGACCCGCCGCAGATCTTCGGCATCGCCGGTGAGCCAGCCGCACAACACCGCCCGGACCGGTCTTCCGGCCGTACCGCCGGGCTCAGTGATAGGCGAGTTGAAGGCCGACAGCCACCGTCACTGAGCCCGACGGGCTCTGGTCACCGTCCACGCCCCGGGCTTACCGGGCCCCTGTACGCGAGAGCCCGGCAGGCCGCTGACCTCCCTAAAGAACCGGGGGAAAGAACTACCCGCCCACCCACCCTCCCCGGCCGCACGGCCCGCGTCACCCGTCCGAGTGACCGGCTTGCAGGCGCGGGATGCGGCCGGTTACGTTCGCCGCGACAACCGCACACAGACATCGGCCCCCGGCCGGGACTGGCATCCCGAACGAGGGCCTGACCGATCAGGAAGCGAACCCTTCCCGATGGCTGACCCGCAGTCTAACGCGCCCCTGCGCGCCGACGCCGGAGCACCGACCTCCGGCGTGATCCACGTCCGCACTCGGCTCACCGCCGACTTCACCGTGATCTCCAACGCCCTCGCGCAACGACGCGGCAGCGCGGTCACGGTCGGTGTCGCGGCGTACATCTCCTCCCTGCCCGACGGCTCCCCCGTCACGATCACCGCCCTGTGCGAGCACTTCGCCGAGGGCGAGATCCTCATCTCGCGAGCGCTGAGGGAGTTGGAAGACGTCGGATACCTGGAGCGCCGCCGGGAACGAACGCCCACCGGGCAGGTCCGTACCCGCACGTACTTCTACGGCGTCCCCGGCGGCGACCCAGATCCGGACGGGCCTCCCAAGCCGCCCAAACCGCGTCGGCCCCGGAAGCAACCCGCCGCTCCGGCGGGCACACCCGCGTCCTCGGCTGTGCGGGAACCGGTGCAGGCGCCCGTACAAGCGAAGGAGGAGGCGGAGGCACCAACCCCGCTCGCCGACGCCGACCCCCGAGCCGTCGCCGTACTCGCCGGCCTGCGCCGAGTCGACCCCCGCCTCGTCCTGACCGCGCATGAGGCCGCCCGCCTTGCCCCGGCCGTCACCCGGTGGCTCGCGGCAGGTCTCCTGCCTACGCAGATCACGGACCATCTCACCGCACGTCTCCCGGACCACTTTCTGACCCGACCGGCCGGCATCCTCGCCTACCGCCTCAAGGAGACCCCCCTTTCCCTGCGCGCATTGGCCCGCAGCACGGAATCCCCCGTACGTCGGGCGGTCGTGCCCATGCGGAACTGCGACGGCTGCGACCGGGGATTCCGCACGGCGGAACCCGGCCTGTGCCGGGAGTGCCGGGAACGCTCGGCCGAAGGCCGTCTCCGTGCGGCCGGCTGAGCCGGTGGGCGGGTGTGCGGTCGTCCCTCGGGTGGGAGGCTTGATGTGCGACGATGCGAAACCCCGTGCCGGTCACGACAGCAGGAGGAGGTGGGGCATGATCGACAGGTTCAGTGACGGACTACTGACTCCCACGGAAACAGCCTCCTACCTGGAGATTCCGCAGTCGACCCTCACCTCGTGGCTGAAGGGCAGGGCAGCCGGAGCGCCGCTGGTCCACCAGGTGGAGCCGCTGAGGAAGGGGCAGCCGTCGGTCCCGTTCATCGCGGTGGCCGAGGCACACGTCCTGCGTTCTCTGCGCTCCCTGGGCCTCCGCATGAGCGAGATCAGGGAGGCCGCCGCCGCCGTACGGGACGCGTTTGCCACCCCCTACGGGCTGGTGTCGAAGCGGATCGCGACGGACGGCGTGGACATCTTCGTTGAGCACGGCCTCGGAGATCTCCGCAGGGCGAGGGACGGTCAGGCCCCCATCCATGAGGTGGTCTCCGACTACCTCCGCTACCTGACCTGGGAGCCCGACGACGACTTCCCCTCCAGCCTGCGGCTGAGGCAGTACCCGGACTCCGTACCCGTCGTGATCGACCCGCGGTTCGGCCACGGACTTCCCGTGGTGGCCGCCAATCGCGTGGCGGTCAACGCCATCACCGACCTGTGGGAGGCCGGGGAGAGCGTCGAGGACATCGCCTACGACTTCGACATGACACCCGAGCAGGTCGACGCGCTGTGCCGGGCAGTGGTGCGTCTTGCCGCCTGAGTTCTTCCTCGACCGAAATCTCGGGCGTCGTGTCGCTGAAGGGCTGAGGGCCTGCGGGTGGGTTGTTCACCGCATCGGGGACGCCTTCCCCGACGACGGGCAGGACGTGGCGGACGAAGAATGGATCACTTACGGCCTCGACCAGTCGTGGGTACCGCTCTCGAAGGACGGGCGGATCAAGAGCCGGGACCTGGAGATCCGGCCGGTCCTCGAACGCGAGGCGGTGCTCTTCTATCTCGACAACCAGCAGCTTCGCAGCGCAGAGATGGTCGAGCGGCTCGTGGCACGTCGCGACGCTATCCACCGGGCGGTCGATCGGGGCGGACCGGCCGCCTACGCCGTACGGAGCGACCGCATTGAGCGCACGTGGCCGTGACGGACTGACGGACGGGCAGGTGGAACGGCAGGGCCGCGGAGCGACGACTGGGGTCCAGAGGAGTGGCCCGCCGCCGTGTCCGGGGCTACTTCGCCGCGGGCGCCCACAGCACGGCCACGATTTCCATCTGCTTCAGGACCAGGTCGATCGTGCCTCACGCTCTTCCTCCGGCGGGTAGTCGGGATTTCGGGACGAAGGGGCGTGAACTTCAGGTCGCCAGGCGTTGCAGGCGGGTGGCGGCCTCGTGGAGAACGTCGTCCTTCTTGCCGAAGGGGGTGATGTCGGTGGTGAAGAAGTACGTGCCCTGGGGTTGGTAGACCTTGAACCCGGCCGCGCGCAGGCCGTCGCCGAGCAGGTCGCGCTTGCGGCGGAGGCCGGCGCGGAGGTTGTCGAAGTACGAGTCCGGCAGGCGGAGCGCTTCGGCGATCGCGTACTGGAACGGGCCTGCGCTGACGTAGGTCAAGTACTGCTTGGCCGTTCGGACGGCGGCGACGAGCGGGGCGTCCGCCGTGACCCAGGCGACGCCTCGTTGGCCTACCTATTCCTATGTCGTGCGGACAGGCCCCGCTGCGGATCTCCGGCATCGCCGGTGAGCTGGCCGCAGGGCCTGTCCCGACCGGTCTTCCGGCCGTCCTCCGGGCTCGGTGACGCGGCACTGTCCGTCGTATTCTGACCACACACGGGAAGGAGCCGTCCATGAGCGTCGACGCGATCGTGCACACCGAGTTCCCCAGGGGATACACGGTCCTGTTCGGGGCCGACGGAAAGGTGATCATGACTCCGCAGAGCGAAGAGCACTCCAGCACCATCAGGTCGATGCAGATCGACTCCGCTCTCGCCCTCGGCCGTCATGCGAAGGTCACCTCCGACGTTTACATCGACTTCCCCGCCGACGAGAACTCCGCCCCCGACCTGGCGATCCTGCGCGAGGATGCGCGCAAGGAAGGCAAGCGCTACAGCTTCGAGGATGTCCTGCTGATCTCCGAGGTCGTCTCGACCTCCTCCGCGCGCAAGGACTATGACGACTGCACCGCGAAGTACGGCCGCTACGGCATTCCGATCTACCTGGTCGTGGACCCGTACGCGCAGGAAGTCGTCCTCCACACCCAGCCGACCGCCACGGGGTACATCGCGGTACACACGCACAAGTACGGCACGGGCAAGCTCCCCATCCCCCTGGCCGACGGCCGCACCTTCACCCTCGACCTCGACGAGCTCCCGCGTCCGGAGCCCGAGGCGGACGCCCGCTGACGAAGAAGTCCCCGCTGCGGCCAGGCCCGTGCCGTGGGCACCGCCGTCGCCGGACGTGGTCGTTCCTGGTCGGGGCAGCCGGCTGGGATTGCCTGGCCTTTCGTCGATCTGGATCGGCCAGGGGGCGTGCCGTTCCTGGCCGTGGTCCGTGCGACACAGTCCGGTTCGCCGCAAGGAGGTTCGAAGCCGCGTTTGCGGCGAATGACAACCACCATGTACTGCCCTGCAGGTAGCGGGCCGCTCGTCCTCGGCCGAGTTGCCGGCCCCGTCCGGCGATAGCGTGGCACGGCAAGGACTGCTGCTGACAGGTTGGACGAATTTCATGCGGATGCGGTTCGAACCCGAGGCCGAGGAGGAGTTCGAGGCGGCGCGTGGGCTGCTGGTCGACCGCCTGGTTCGGTGGGCCGGGGAGCAGGGGCTGCCGGTGGACGGGTACATGGCCGAGACGGTGCTGGACTACCGGCACCTGGCGACTGCCGACGGCCGACTGGGGCTGTGGGAGTCGCGCCATGCGGAGGAGCTACTGCTCTCCTGGCTTCCCCAGCAGGTCACCGAGCTTCCCGGGGAGGAACGCGGCGACGCCCCGGGCACCCTGCGCACGCTGCTGCGCTATCTGCACGCCGCGCAGTTGGCGGACCCGCGCGGCCCCTCACTCCGGGATTCCCTTGCCGCGGTCGACGGGGTCGCGGACCGGCATCCGGCGGCGATGACGGACCGCACTCGCTGGGGATTGGCGAAGTTCTGGGCGATGACGGCCGCGGAGCAGGGCGTGGACGTCCAGGACGGGGCGGCGTTTCAGCGCTTCGCGGACCGGGCGCAGCGCGGGGAGGTCGCCTACGATCAGCAGACTCTCGCCACGATCATGGAACGGCGGCTGACCGGCCGCGCGCTGCCCGGCGTGGCCCGGGCCGAGCCGCAACTGCCCGTGATGCTTCCCCCGGACGACGAACTGCGCCGACGGGCCGAGGCGTCGACGACGGTGGCGCAGTTGCGCGGACTCGCCGAATGGGCGGGGCAGGGCGGCCGACCGGTGACGGCGACGGGACGGCTGCGGATGGCGGAGGCCCGCGAGCTGGTGGACGTACTCGACACCGGCGACAAGATCGAGGGGGTGCGCTCTTCGGCCGACCTGCCGCGGCTGGGACTGCTGTTGGAGTGGGCGAAGAAGGCGCGGCTGGTCCGGGTGGTCAAGGGGCGTTTGTACGCGGTGGCCAAGGCCCGGCCGGTGCTGGCCGACCCGCTTCAGCTGTGGCTGCGCGCCTTCGACGCGTGCTTCGAACTGCGGCAGGCTCTGATCGGGGCGCGCAGCGGCTGGCACGTCGAGTCGATGCTCTTCGACGTCTACGAGGACGTCCTGGACGACGTGCTGAACACGCTCTACAGCTTGCCCTACCCGATGCCCTGGCCGCGGCTGCGCGACACGGTACACCTGGCCTATCGGACCTCCTTCGAGCTCGGCGCCGGGTCGGACCTTCAGCACCGGATGTGGTTCGAGCACGCCGACCGGGACCTGCGCGCGGTGCTCGACCTGCTGGACGACCTGGGCACGATCGAGCGTGACCGTGGGATGGCCGATCCGGTGTTCCTGGACATCGACCTCTCCGATGCCGGTCCCGAGCTGCTCGCGGACATGCCGCCGGAGCTCGCGGAGCTGCTGGGCGTCGCGGGAGCGGCAACGGACCTGGCGGCGCGGGAGCGTGCCGATGCCCGGCGAGAGGAGCTGACCGCCGGGCCGGTCGAGCTCATCCGCCTCACCGAACTCGGTACCAAGGCCGTACGACAGCGGTTGCTGGCAGCCGGCAGGGACGCACCGCTGGTCGGTGAACTGGCCCAGGCGCCGGCGGCCGGCCTGCTGGGGGTGCTGGCCGAGGACTACGACCCGGACGCCGCCCGCACGGAGCTGGCCGGCTGGATCACGGCCCGCGGCGAGCGGGAAGGCGCCCTGCGGCAACTGACCGACGCCGTAAGGACCATGACCTTCCGCACGCGTGTGCTGGCGATGCTCGACGTGCTGGTGGCGGCGTTGCCGGACGGTGAGGGCGAGAGGCTGCTGCGCACGCTGCGGCGAGACGCACAGCTGGCGCCGCTGGCTGGCGCACCGTGAATTGCTGTCCCCGGAGGACATGACCGATGCCGAGCATCTGCTGGTGCTCGCCGAGAGCCTGCTTCAGCTCGTGGAGTTGGCGGGCGGCGGGGACGGCGCCGAGGAGATGCTCCGCGCCCAGGGCCCCCAGGCCAGGGACGCGGTTGCCGCCGCGCTGGACTCCGCGCACCCGGACCGGGCCGGACTCGACGAGCTCAGGCAGCTGGCGGCCCGGGCACTGGGTACCCGCGGCGCCCGCGCCCGGAAGACCCGGCGCTCCTCAGGTAGGAGCGGCCGCAGGCGGCGCCGCTGACCGGGCAACACCGCCTGGTCCCCAGACGCCGGGTGCGCCGACACCGGCACGGAGCCGGGCGGAGGGAAGCCGATGGGTTCCGGCGTCGTACGTCCTCGGTGGCGCGTACCGTCGGGGTCGTGGTCGAGGGATGGGGCGAGGACGGGTTGCGGGCCGTGCGTGGCGCGCTCCACGGGCGGGACGGGGTGGCGCTGCTCGCGGCGTTGCGTCGTGGACCCGTGCGTGAGGTGCTGCAGCTGGCCGGCGATGGTGTGGCCGGGGCCGCGGCGCGGGGCCTGCCGGGGGCTGCGGAGATGGCGGCCTTGTTTCTCGGCGCGCTCCAGGAGCGAGGCTTCCGGGGCGATGAGGAGCTGGCGGACCGGTTGCGCGCGGCCACGGGAGACGCGGCGATCCCCCTCCTGCGCCCGCTCGCGGTCGATCTGGAGATGCTCGCCATGCTGCTGGAGGGCGACCCGGCCGAGTCCGGTGGCCGGATCGATCTGTCCACCGGTGAGTGCTGGCCAGCGTTCACCGATAAGCTGGGACTTGGGCCCGAGGCCGAGGAGGACGACGATCCCGAGCGATGGCTGTACGTGCCGGCTCTGGGGTCCCGGGCCGGTTACCGGGACATGGAGCTGTTCACCGAAGAGGTCGGGGACGCCGCCCTTGCCGACCGGCTGCGGATCGCCATCGGTGGGCGGGGCGCCTTCCGGCGCTTCAAGGACGTCCTCGCCGGTGACGAGCGCTCCTGGAGCCGGTACCACCGGTTCCGCGATGAGCGACAGAGCGGCCGGGCCCGCGCCCGGCTGGCCGAGGAGGGCTACTACCCGCACACCACCTTCTTCGTAGAGCCCAGCTCGGGTTCGTATCCTTCGGGGCTGGTATGACTCTTTGCTGCCCCTGTCCTGCATGATCCGGGGACACTGTCACCGGGCCCAGCGGCACCGGTTGATCGCTGATGGAAGCGTGTCCGTCGACAGGCGGGCTGCGTGATACGACTGCCGATCACCGGTGTCCCGGTCGACTAGGCGGCAGTCGAGTGCGGGTGCGCGGAGGCCAGGAGCAACCAGGCCGTGTGGCCGGTACCTTTGCTGGTACGTCTGTGGCTGTCAGGCGGCCAGCGTCTTGAGTCGGGAGGCCGCCTCCTCCAGCACGCCTGTCCGCTTGCAGAACGCGAATCGGACAAAGGGTGCGCCCTGCTCACGGTGGTCGTAGAAGACCGCGTTGGGGATCGCGACCACCCCGCAGCGCTCCGGCAGCGCACGGCAGAAGGCGAAGCCGTCGCTCTCGCCGAGGGGGCGGATGTCGGTGGTGATGAAGTACGTGCCGGCTGGGCGGAAGACTCTGAAGCCCGCCTGCTCCAGGCCGCCCGCGAGCAGTTCGCGCTTGCCCCGCATATCGGCGCGGAACTCCTCGAAGTACGAGTCCGGCAGGCGCAGCGCCTCGGCGACCGCGTACTGGAAGGGGCCGGAGGCGACATACGTCAGGTACTGCTTCGCCGAGCGGACGGCGGCCACGAGCTCCGCGGGGCCGGTCACCCAGCCCACCTTCCAGCCGGTGAAGGAGAACGTCTTGCCGGCCGACCCGATCGTGACCGTCCGCTCCCGCATCCCGGGGAAGGTGGCGAGCGGCACGTGCTCGGAGCCGTCGAAGACAAGGTGCTCGTACACCTCGTCCGTGACCACGAGCAGGTCCCGCTCGACGGCCAGCTCGGCGATCGCGGTGAGCTCGGTGCGGGTGAGGACCGTGCCGGTGGGGTTGTGCGGGGTGTTGACGAGCAGCAGCCGGGTGTGGTCCGTCACCGCCTCGCGCAGCTCGTCGAGGTCCAGGCGGAAGCGGTCCTCGTGCGGATGGAGGGTGACCGGCACGCGCGTGCCGCCCGCCATGGCGATGGAGGCCGCGTAGGAGTCGTAGTACGGCTCGAGGGCGATCACCTCGTCGCCGGGCTCCAGCAGGGCCAGCAGGGAGGCGGCGATGGCCTCCGTGGCGCCGGCGGTGACGAGGACCTCCGCGCCGGGGTCGTACGACAGGCCGTAGCGCCGCTCCTGGTGCGCGGCGATCGCGGAGCGCAGCTCCGGCACGCCGGGCCCCGGCGGGTACTGGTTCCCACGCCCGTCGCGCAGCGCCCGCACCGCCGCCTCCCGGACCTCCTCGGGACCGTCCGTGTCCGGAAAACCCTGCCCCAGGTTGATCGCCCCGGTCCGCACGGCCATGGCCGACATCTCGGCGAAGATCGTCGTCCCGAACTCGGCGAGACGGCGGTTGAGGAGCGGACGGCTGCTGGAGGTCATGCGGGCCATCCTGCGCCGAAGCACCGAGGTTCCTCAACTCACGTTCGCGGATCGGCGGCCGCCGTGGGTGTCCAACCGTCCGCCGGTCCCGGACGTCCGGGGACGGCCCGGGATGATGCCGGACCACGGTCCTCGACGCCGGCGGCGTTCCGTACCAGGAGGGCGGGGAGAGCGGGGAGGCACGGCTGTGGCGGCCTCGGCGCGCTGCCGTCTGTCGGTACACCCCCCACTGCGGCTCGGCTCGATCATGATTCGCAGGCCACTCCGTCGTGGTCTCGGTCGAGGTGGGGCGCGTAGCCCGGCTCCCCCTCGTGGATGGGCGCGGCGCCGGCGGCACGAGCCTCGTCGCAGTTCTTGTAGGAAGGGGAGGGTCCGCTGGAGTGCGGCCCGGGCCCGGTCACGTCGTGCATGTCAGCCGTGACGATCGTGCCGCCACGGACCGTGTAGGTGCCTTCGAAGACCCTCTCCGAGCCGTCGGTCTGCGTCGCCTCCAGTCGGACCGAGACGGTGCCGCTGTCTGTGCGGAGGATGTGGACCGTGTCGTGGGCGGTGGTCGCGAATCCGTTGGCGAAGGCTCCGTAGGAGGGCGAGAGGTGCTTGCCCCCGAGGTCCCAGGCCCGTCGATAGTCCTGAGCGTTGATGGCGGCGAAGTACGCGCGGACCACTGACGACGCATTGCTGACCGTGGCCGGGCGCGTCGGCCGGGGTGACACAGGCGCCGGCGTTGTCGGTGGGGGCAGCGATGCCGTGGACCCGGGCGGTGACGGCGTCGCCGGCTCAGTGACGGTTCTGATCACTGTGGTGGGGCTCTGCCCGGGCGTTGGACCGCTGCCTCCACAGCCGCTCACGCCTGTCACTGCGGCCAGCAGCAAGGGCACTGTTCCCACGCGGACGAGGCGGTTCATGGGGGTCACCTCACGACATGAGGCTTCTTCTTCCCAGATTGCGCCGCCGCCATCGGGTCAGCAACGCGAGCCGGCGGGCAAGGGCTCGAACGCGGGCGGCCCGGCGCGCCATCGGCGCCGTGTTCCGGCGTCGCCCGGAGGGAGATCGCGGTACGTGTACGGCGCAGTGCGTCTCAGGCGGTCCCTGGGGTCTGAGACGGTGCAGGTCAGAGGGCTTTTCCATTCGTTGACCCTCAGAAGTTCCTCAACTCTGCTTTGGTCGCGGAAACGGCCGGGCATCCCTCGTGCACGCGAGAAACAGAGGCGCCCACGGGGGGCTGCTTCGGGGCAACCGAAAGGACGGTGGCGCCATGACCGGCTTCATCGTGGCGGCGGTCGTGATCGTGTTCGTGGCGGTCGTCGTGTCGGCAGTGCGCAGGGGCGGGTCGAAGCGGTACGGCGCGGCGGGCCGGAGCGGTTCGTACGCCGCCGGGGGCGGCAGCTGGTGGGCCGGCGACGGCGGCTCGTCGGGCGGGCACGGGGGGCACCACGGGGGTCACCACTCCTGCGGGGGCGGCCACTCCTCCTGCGGGGGCGGCCACTCCTCCTGCGGGGGCGGCCACTCCTGTGGCGGTGGGTCGTCCTGCGGTGGCGGGGGCGGATGCGGCGGAGGCAGCTGACACGGGGCAGCCGAGCTCCATCAGGGGAGCCGCATCCCCTCCCGCCACGGCCCGCCACATCCCGCCACGTCGGGCACCCGTCGGGTCGTCGGGCACCCGTCGGGTCGTCGGGCACCCGTCGGGTCGTCGGGCACCCGTCGGGTCGTCGGGCACCCGTCGGGTCGTCGGGCATCCGTCGAGTCGTCGGGCAGCCACCGGGTCTCGTCGGGCATCCGTCGGATCGTCGGGCATCTGCCCGGACATCCCGGGCATCGAGCTGGGGCACGCGCCGGGCGCTCGTTCCGGCGGGTGCCCCGCTCCCGGCTTCCGCGCCCCGTCCGGCTTCGCCCGGGCGGGGGAATCCCAGCCGCCCCGAACGCGCTCCGGCGTACGCGTGGCCACCGCGGCGCACGCCATGGTTGAACAGTTGAGCAGAGGAGCCCTCTGAGGGATGGAAACCCAACGAAGTTGGGTAAAAAGGCTGTGGCGGCGCCACCGTTCATGATTCCCTCTAAATCACCGACGCAGCCCCCCTCGGACGTCCCGCGTAGACCTTCTGACCTCCTGACCGGGCTGGCCGGGCCGATTCCCGGGAGTCGCCGGGGTGTGCCGGACCCCCACACCTTCCCCCCTTTTCTTTGCGTGCCAGCGGAGAGCCGACCCATGCTCACGACCCTCAACACCTCATACACCGACACGCGCGCGGCCGATCTCGCCTGGGCCCTCGGGCGGGAGCCGCTTGACGCCCTGGCCACGCTCGACCTCGAACTGGCGAGCGCGAAACTGCAGTTGAGACTGCTGGGCGCGTCCCACCAGGTGCTCCTGGAGCAGGAGCGGGGACGCTGTTCGGAGACGGTGGCGTGCATCCCCGGCAGCAGCACACCCCTGCCGCTGGGCGTCGCCAAGCGGGTGGGCGACTGGGAGTACGAGTTCGCCGCCCGCGTGGAGGTGCTGTCACCGGGGTCGTTCGCGGGCCGCGCACAGGAGTTGCTCGCGCTGGTCGCCGACCATCCGCACGGCCTGGCGGGCGTGTTCCCCGGCAGCCCGCACGCGTTCACCGCGCTGCTGGCCCAGCGCCACGGGGGCCAGGTCCACTGGCGGACCTGGCACGCGTACCCGCAGGACGGGCAGTTGGTGGCGACGCGGACCCGGGTGGGCGTCCGGGTGCCGGCGCCGCAGCTCAGTCCGGCGGACGCCTGACCCGGACGCGCGCCCTCAAACACCGCACGCCCAACTGACCGACAGTTCCACACGTGTGGGTGACGAAGCGTGACGCAGCTGTGACGTAACGTCGCAGTCGTGATCGAACCGCACGCCCCGGCACCCCCCGGCTCCCCGCCCGACTGGGCGGGCCGGCCGCGGCTGCCCGTGCAGCCGGACACCGGACGCTTCCTCGTGCTGGCGTGCGTGTTCGTCTGCGCGGCCTGCGGACTCGTGTACGAACTCGAACTGGTCGCCCTGGCCTCGTACCTGATCGGCGACTCGGTCACCCAGGCGTCGGTCGTCCTGTCCGTCATGGTCTTCGCGATGGGCATCGGCTCGCTCGGCGCGAAGCGCCTGCGCTGGCGGGCGGCGGCCGGCTTCGGCGCGATCGAGGCGATCCTGGCGCTCGTCGGCGGCTGCAGCGCGATGGCGCTGTACGCCGTCTTCGCCTGGACGGGCGACTGGGGCGGACTGTGGGGCCCGCGCTGGCTCCTGGTGGCCTTCTCCCTGACCATCGGGCTGCTGATCGGCGCCGAGGTCCCGCTCCTGATGGAGCTCATCCAGCGCATCCGCCGCCAGGACGCGGGCGGTGCGGTGGCCGACCTGTTCGCGGCGGACTACGTCGGCGCGCTCGTCGGCGGACTCGCCTTCCCGTTCCTTCTCCTGCCATTGCTCGGGCAGTTGACCGGTGCCCTGATCACCGGCGCCGTCAACGCGATCGCGGGCGGCGCCCTCGTCCTCGGCCTGTTCCGCCGGGACCTGACGCCCCGCGCGCGCTGGCTGCTGCTGATCGCCAACATCACCGTCCTCGGCATCCTGGCCTCCGCGGCTGCCCTGGTCGACGACTTCGAACGGGCCGCGCGGCACGCGGTCTACGGCAAGGACATCCGCGTGGCGCTGCAGACCGGCGTCCAGGAGGTCGTCCTCACCGGCGGCACCCGCGGCCGCCCCCTCGACCTCTTCCTCGACGGCCGCCTGAGAGTCAGCGGCCGCGACGAACTCCGTTACCACGAGGCCCTGGTGCACCCGGCGATGAACGGCCCGCACGCGCGCGTGCTCATCCTCGGCGGCGGCGACGGCCTGGCCGCACGCGAGGTGCTGCGCCACTCCGGGGTGCGGCGCGTGGACGTCGTCGAACTAGACCCGCAGGTCGTGCGGTTGGCCCGGCACGACCCGGCCCTGTCCCGGCTGAACGGCCACGTCTACGACGACCCGCGCGTGCACGAGACGACGGCCGACGCCTTCCGCCGGCTGCGCACGGCGCCGGCCTCGGCGTACGACGTGATCATCGCGGACCTCCCCGACCCGGGCATCACCGCCAGTACGAAGCTGTACTCCGAGGAGTTCTACGGCCTCGCCCGGCGCGCCCTCGCGCCCGGTGGTCGGCTCGTGGTGCACGCGGGCCCGGTCGTCACCCGGCCGCGCGTGTTCTGGACGGTGGACGCGACCCTGCGCGCCGCCGGCCTGCACACCCTCCCCTACCGCGTGAGCGGCAGTGAGGCCGGCTCCGCCGCGGGGCCCGACCGCACCGTCGGCGCGTCCCGCGCCCCGCGCGACTGGGGCTTCCTCCTGGCGTCCGCGGCCGGCCGGCCACGCCTGAGCCTGGATCCGAACCAGCCACGCCCGCGCACCCTCACCGAATCGGTCCTGCGGGCGGACGCGAGGGCCGCGGCGGCCACGCGCGTCGGCGGTCTGCCGGCTTCGACGCTGGTCCATCCGCGGTACTGAACCGGCGGGCAGCGGTGGCCGACGCACCGTCACGACCCGCCGCGCGGTCACTTTCGACCAACGGGGGTGCAGGATCCGGCCTCCTGGGTAGGCTCGCGTGACATGGAGCATGAGGTGTTCGTTCCGGTTCCGGCCCAGCGGCTGCAGGAGACCCTCGCCGACCCGGCAAGGGTCGCCCGCGCGGTCCCCGGCCTGCAGCAGGACGCGGGCGCGGAGCCCGTCTCGGGGCGGCTGAAAGTGCGCGTCGGCAGCCACTCCGTGACCTACCGGGGCACCGTTCGTGTCACCCGCCGGGACGACGGTTCGTACACCGCCGAGGGCGACGGCGCCGAGTCCCGCGGCACCGGTTCCGTCAAGCTCGCGCTCACGCTCCGCGTCGAGGAGGCCGAGGACGGCTCCCGGCTGATCTTCGGCGGGACGGCCTCCGCCGAAGGCCGGCTCACCGAACTCCCGGCCGAGCAGGTCACGTCGGCCGCCACACGGCTGCTGAACCGTTTCGCGGAGAACCTGGCGTCGCTCGCGGCGGAGCAGCCCCCGGCATCCGGAGCACCCGGGGCATCCGGGGCATCCGGGGCGGAAGAGGTATTCGAGGCAGGCGAGGCAGGCGAGGCAGGCGAGGCAGGCGGGGCAGGCAAGGCGCCCGAGGCGGCCGAGGAACCCGAACCCCTGGTCACCCAGGACTTCGAACCCAAGGCGACCAGCGACTTCGAGACGACCCCCGACGCCGACGACGCCCCCGCCCCTGCCGCCGGCACCGATTCCGCGTCCGCCCCCGCCGCCGGCACCGAATCCCCCTCGGTCTTCGACACCGAGGTCCCCCCGCCGTCCCTGGACCCCCTCGCGGACGACGAGACCGGGGCCGAGGCCGGTGACGGCGGGACGGGGACCGGTGACGGCGGGACGGGGGCCGGTGGCACCGAGGCGGAGACCGGGGACGACGACGCCGGCCCCGGGGGCTCCACCCCCGACGCTGACGCCGCCGACGACGCCCCCGCCCCTGCCCCCGCCACCGAATCGGCCTCCACCCCCGGCCCCGACCCCGACTCCGCCCCCAGCGACCTCACCGACGCCCCCCGGCCCCCCGCCGAAGCCGCCCACGCGCGGCGCACGATGATCGGTCGCAGCGCCGAGGAGGTCGACCACGCGCCGCCCCGCGGTCGTTACGCCCCCGTACCGGCCCCGCAGTCGGTCTCCGGTGGCTCCCCGTTGCGCTGGGCGGCGCCGGCGGCGGCCGTGGTGGTGGCGTCGGCGATCGTCGTCGGCCGGGTGCTGCGCAAGCGCCGCTGAGCGGGCGGCGACGGCGCACCGGCAGGAGGCGCGGCGGTCTTGATCGCCCCAGTAGGGTCGTCCCGTGAGTAACGAAGACATCACGCTGACCGCGGGCGACGCGGAGGTGACCGTGCGGCCGGGCAACGGCGGCCGGGTGGGGGGACTGCGCGTCGGCGGTACCGAACTGCTGCGCCAGGGCGAGCGCTTCGGCTGCTTCCCGATGGTCCCCTGGTGCGGGCGGATGAGGGACGGCCGCTTCCGGGACGGGGCGACCGTCCACCAGATGCCCCTCAGCTCCCCGCCGCACGCCATCCACGGCACGGTCCGCGACGGCGCCTGGAGCGTCGTGCGGGTGCGCCCCGACGAGGCGGTCATCACCTACGACCTGGTGGAGCCGTGGCCCTATGCCGGCCGGGTCACGCAGCAGTTCGCCCTCACGCCCGGGTCCCTGACGCTGACGATGTCGGTGGAGACGCACGCCTCCTCCTTCCCGGCCCAGATCGGCTGGCACCCCTGGTTCAACCGCAACCTCGGCGGCGAGGACGTACGGCTGGACTTCGCCCCGGCCTGGCAGGAGGAGCGCGGCGCGGACCACCTGCCCACCGGCAACCGCGTCGAGCCCGCGCCCGGCCCGTGGGACGACTGCTTCGGCATGCCCGGCGGCGTCGACGTCACCCTGACCTGGCCCGGGCAGCTGGAGCTGAGGGTGAGCAGCCGCGAGGAGTGGGTCGTCGTCTACGACGAGCAGCGGGAGGCGGTGTGCGTGGAACCGCAGACCGGCCCGCCCGACGGTCTGAACACGATGCCCCGCCAGGTCACCCTGCTGGAGCCGCTCGAAGCCACGACGACCTGGGCCTGGCGGCGCCTTTAAGCTGACGGCATGACGGACGTCGACGAAGCAATGCCGCCGGGCGCGCGGGGCGCGCTGCTGCAGCAGATCAAGGACAAGGCCGTGGTGCACGGCAAGGTGACCCTGTCGTCGGGGCTGGAGGCGGACTACTACGTCGACCTGCGCCGGATCACCCTGGACGGGGAGGCCGCCCCGCTGGTCGGACAGGTGCTGCTGGACCTCACCGCCGACCTCGACTTCGACGCGGTGGGCGGTCTGACCATGGGCGCCGACCCGGTCGCCGCGGCGATGCTGCACGCGGCCGCCGCGCGCGGGCAGCGGCTGGACGCCTTCGTGGTGCGCAAGGCCGCCAAGGCGCACGGGCTGCAGCGCCGCGTCGAGGGCCCGGACATCGCCGGCCGCCGGGTGCTGGTCGTCGAGGACACCTCCACCACCGGCGGCTCCCCGCTGACCGCCGTCGAGGCGGTGCGCGAGGCGGGCGCGGAGGTGGCCGGGGTGGCGACCATCGTGGACCGCGCGACCGGTGCCGCCGAGAAGATCCGGGACGGCGCGGGAGTGCCGTACCTGTTCGCGTTCTCGAAGGACGAGCTGGGTCTCGACTGACCGGCCCGCCCGCCGCTCGCCCCTCGCCGTCCGCCGCCAACCGCCCGCCCGCCCGAGAATGTCCGCGGAGCCTCTGCGCGGGGCCTGCCCGCGGGGCCTGTCCGCGGAGCCTGTGCGCCGAGGTTGTCCACAGAGGTTGTCCACAGGGAGTATCCACAAGCTGGACAGGACGGGCAGAGCACCCGGCCGAGTCTGGGAAGATGGGGCCGACGACGACGTCAGCCCCCAAGGTCTAGGTCAGGGCCGTAGTACGCAGAACGCCAACCGCACATACCAAGGAGCGGACAGATGCCCATCGCAACTCCCGAGGTCTACAACGAGATGCTGGACCGGGCGAAGGCAGGCAAGTTCGCCTACCCGGCCATCAACGTGACCTCGAGCCAGACCCTGCACGCGGCGCTGCGCGGTTTCGCCGAGGCGGAGAGCGACGGCATCGTCCAGATCTCCACGGGTGGCGCCGAGTTCCTGGGCGGCCAGTACAGCAAGGACATGGTCACCGGCGCGGTGGCCCTGGCCGAGTACGCGCACATCGTCGCCGAGAAGTACCCGGTCACCGTCGCGCTGCACACGGACCACTGCCCGAAGGACAAGCTCGACGGGTACGTACGCCCGCTGCTGGCGGTCTCCGCCAAGCGCGTCGAGGCCGGCCTCGGCCCGCTCTTCCAGTCGCACATGTGGGACGGCTCCGCCGAGACCCTCGCGGACAACCTCGCCATCGCGCAGGAGCTCCTGGAGCAGGCCCGCCGGGCGAACATCATCCTCGAGGTCGAGATCACCCCGACCGGCGGCGAGGAGGACGGCGTCTCGCACGAGATCAACGACTCCCTGTACACCACGGTCGACGACGCCATCCGCACCGCGGAGGCGCTGGGCCTGGGCGAGAAGGGCCGCTACCTGCTGGCCGCGTCCTTCGGCAACGTGCACGGCGTCTACAAGCCGGGCAACGTCGTGCTGCGCCCGGAGCTCCTGAAGGAGCTGAACGAGGGCGTGGGCGCGAAGTTCGGCAAGCAGTCCCCGTTCGACTTCGTCTTCCACGGCGGCTCCGGCTCCACCGAGCAGGAGATCCTGACCGCGCTGGAGAACGGCGTGGTCAAGATGAACATCGACACGGACACGCAGTACGCCTTCACGCGTCCCGTCGCCGACCACATGTTCAAGAACTACGACGGCGTGCTGAAGGTCGACGGCGAGGTCGGCTCCAAGAAGACCTACGACCCGCGCACCTGGGGCAAGCTGGCCGAGGCGGGCATGGCCGCGCGGGTGACGCAGGCCTGCGCGAACCTGCGCTCCAGCGGCACGAGGATCAAGTAGAGGATCAGGTGACCGGGAAGCGGCCCCGGCCGTCTTCCTCAGCGAGCCCGGTGCCCCGGCACCGGGCTCGCTGTATACCTGGGGTCATGCCCGACGTCCGGATCGCCTCGCCCCAGGGCAAGTGGATTCTGCTCACCACCGTTCTCGGCTCCAGCATGGCGATGCTGGACTCGACCGTCGTCAACGTCGCCCTGCCGCGCATCGGCCGCGACCTGCACACCAACCTCGCCGCGCTGCAGTGGACGGTCAACGCCTACATGGTGACGCTGGCCGGGCTGATCCTGCTCGGCGGCTCCCTCGGCGACCGCTACGGCCGCCGCAGGATCTTCGTCCTCGGCGTCGTCTGGTTCGCCACGGCGTCCCTGATGTGCGGTCTCGCGCCGAGCTCCGGCGTCCTGATCGCCGCCCGCGCCCTGCAGGGGGCCGGCGGCGCGCTCCTCACGCCGGGCTCCCTGGCCCTGATCCAGGCGTCCTTCCACCCCGACGACCGCAGCAGGGCGGTCGGCCTGTGGTCCGGCTTCGGCGGCATCGGCGCGGCCGTCGGCCCGTTCCTGGGCGGCTGGCTGGTGGACGGTCCCGGCTGGCGCTGGGTCTTCCTGCTCAACGTCCCGCTGGCCCTGCTGTGCGCCCCGATCGCCCTGCGCCACGTCCCGGAGTCGGACGGGGGCACCGCCCGCCCGGGCCCCGCCGGGAGCGCGGGAGCCGCACCGCACGGCCGCTTCGACGTCCTCGGCGCGGTCCTCGGCGCGCTCGCCCTCGGCCTGGTCACCTACGCCCTGATCGAGGCGCGTCAGGGCTCCCTGCAGGTCGCCGTCACCGCGGTGGCCGGGGTGGCCGCGGGCATCGCCTTCGTCCGGGTCGAGAAGCGCAGCCCGGACCCGATGATGCCGCTGGACATCTTCGCCTCCCGCCAGTTCACGGCCGTCAACCTGGTCACCCTGTGCGTGTACGCGGCCTTCGGCGGCTTCTTCTTCCTCACCGCCCTCCAGCTCCAGGTCGCCGTCGGCTGGTCGCCCCTCGCCGCCGGTACGGCGCTGCTGCCGACGACCGCCCTGATGCTGCTGTTCTCGGCCCGCTCGGGCGCCCTGGCCGACCGCATCGGCCCCCGCGTCCCGCTCACCGTCGGGCCCCTGCTGTGCGCGGCCGGGATGCTGCTGATGCTGCGGGTCGGGCCCGGTGCCTCGTACGTGTCCGACGTCCTGCCCGCGGTCCTGGTCCTGGGCACCGGCATGGTCACCCTGGTCGCCCCGCTGACCTCGACCGTCCTGGGCTCGGTGGACACCGCGCGGGCGGGTCTGGCCAGCGGCATCAACAACGCCGCCGCCCGCGCCGCCGGTCTGATCGCGGTGGCCGCGCTGCCGCTGCTCGCCGGCATGGGCCCGGACGCCTACCGCTCGGCCGGCGCCTTCGACGACGCCTTCCACCGGGCGATGCTCATCTGTGCCGGTGTGCTGGTGGCCGGCTCGGCGGTGGCCTTCGCGACCGTGCGCTCCCTGCCCGCGGACTGCCGCCGCCCGGAGTGCCGTACGCACGGGTCGGTCATGGCGCCGCCGCTGGAGGGGCAGCGGGCCCGCAGGCGGCTCCTGGCGAAGGCTCCGCCGGCGCCCCGCGCCGAGTGATGCCGCAGACTTGGACGCATGTCGATTCACGAGAACCTCCTCGGGGGCCCGCCCCCGACCCACCTCCCCGACGACCCCGCGCCCCGCGAGCTGCTGGCCGGCGGCACCGCGCCCGCGGACGTCGCCGCCAAGTACCCGACGTCCTCGCTGGCCTGGGCCCAGCTGGCCGACGAGGCGTTCGAGCGGGGCAGCGTCGTGGAGTCGTACGCCTACGCCCGTACGGGCTACCACCGCGGCCTGGACGCGCTGCGCCGCAACGGCTGGAAGGGGCACGGCCCGGTGCCCTGGGAGCACGAGCCGAACCGCGGCTTCCTGCGCGCGCTGCACGCCCTCGCCCGCGCCGCGCAGTCGATCGGCGAGCAGGAGGAGTACGAGCGCTGCTCGCAGTTCCTGAAGGACTCCTCGCCGGCGGCGGCCCAGACGCTGGGCTAGGCGGCGGCGGGTCCGCGAGGCCGCGGGTCCGCCCGGTGTGACCGGGCGGACCTTGCGGCGCCCGGGGTCATTGCGGAGGATGCCGGTGGGGACCGGGGCCCCCGTGCCGGTAACGGCAGGGGCGGACCGCTACCCGGAGTACACATCAGGAGACAGCGATGTCCCACGAGGCTTCCGAGCCCGAGACCCCGCATCTCGATTTCCAGGGCACGACACCGTACGAGGACTACGTCCAGGCGGACGTGCTCACCCACCTCCAGCACCCCCTCTCCGACGATCCCGGAGAGATGGTCTTCCTGGTCACCACCCAGGTGATGGAGCTGTGGTTCACCGTGATCGTCCACGAGTGGGAGACCGCCGCGCGGTCCCTTCGTGAGGACCGGGTGCAGGTGGCGGTCGACGCGCTGAAGCGCTCGGTGCGCGAGCTGGAGGCGCTGAACGCCTCCTGGAAGCCGCTCGGCCAGCTCACCCCGGCGCAGTTCAACTCCTACCGCTCCGCACTCGGCGAGGGCTCCGGCTTCCAGTCGGCGATGTACCGGCGGATGGAGTTCCTGCTCGGCGAGAAGTCCGCGTCCATGCTCGTCCCGCACCGCGGCGCCCCGCGCGTCCACGCCGAGCTGGAGAAGGCGCTGCACGAGCCGTGCCTGTACGACGAGGTGCTGCGCCTGCTGGCACGGCGCGGCCACCCGGTCCCCGACTCGGTCCTGCGGCGCGACGTGTCGCGGCGCTACGAGCCGTCGGAGGCGGTGGAGGCCGTCTGGACCGGGATCTACTCCGGCGACGAGCACGCCGAGCTCGCCCGCCTCGGCGAGGCGCTGACCGACGTCGCCGAGCTGGTGTGGCGATGGCGCAACGACCATCTGGTGGCCACCCGCCGCGCGATGGGTGCCAAGGCAGGCACCGGCGGCTCGGCGGGCGTGGCCTGGCTGGAGAAGCGCGCGCAGAAGAACGTCTTCCCCGAGCTGTGGACGGCGAGGTCCCATGTCTGACGCGAGCGGCCTCGGCGCCCGGGCGGCCGAACTGGACGCCGCCGACGAGCTGGCCGGGGTCCGCAAGAGGTTCGTCCTCGACGAGACGGTGTACCTCGACGGCAACTCCCTCGGCGCGCTGCCGCTGGCCGTCCCCGGCCGGATGGACGACGTCGTACGGCGCCAGTGGGGCGCGCTGCGCATCCGGTCCTGGGACGAGAGCGGCTGGTGGACGGCGCCCGAGCGGATCGGCGACCGGATCGCGCCGCTGGTCGGGGCGGCACCCGGGCAGATCGTCGTGGGCGACTCGACGAGCGTCAATGTCTTCAAGGCGCTGGTCGGGGCCGTACGGCTGGCCGGCGGCGGCCGGGACGAGATCCTGGTCGACGCGACGACCTTCCCCACGGACGGCTACATCGCCGCCTCGGCGGCCCGGATGACGGGGTGCGCGCTGCGCCCGCTGGAGCCGGCCGAGGTGCCGGGCGCGCTGTCCGGCCGTACGGCCGCCGTCCTGCTGAACCACGTCGACTACCGCACGGGCCGGCTGCACGACCTGCCCGGTCTGACGGCCGCTGTCCGCGCGGCGGGCGCGGTGGCCGTCTGGGACCTGTGCCACAGCGCGGGCGCGCTGCCGGTCGGGCTGGACGAGCACGGCGTCGACCTCGCCGTCGGCTGCACGTACAAGTACCTCAACGGCGGCCCGGGTTCACCGGCGTACCTCTATGCGCGCGCCGGTCTGCAGGACCGCTTCGACTCCCCGCTGCCCGGCTGGAACTCCCACGCGGAGCCCTTCGGGATGCGGCCGGAGTACGAGCCCGCGTCCGGCGCCCGGCGCGGCCGGGTCGGCACCCCGGACATCCTCTCCATGCTGGCCCTGGAGGCCGCGCTGGAGGTCTGGGACGGTGTCCCGGTCGAGGCCGTGCGGGCCAAGTCCCTGGCGCTGACGGACTTCTTCCTGGAGTGCGTGCGGGAGTACGTGCCCGCGGGCCGGGTGGAGTCGCTGACGCCGGCCGCCCACGCGGAGCGCGGCAGCCAGGTGGCCCTGCGCTGCGGGGACGCCGGGGACGTCATGAAGCGGCTGATCGAGCGAGGGGTGGTCGGGGACTTCCGGCATCCGGACGTCCTGCGGTTCGGCTTCACCCCGCTCTACGTCGGGTTCGCCGACGCCGAGCGGGCGGCCCGGGTGCTGGCCGAAACCCTCGCCGGATAGCCGCGGCGCCCGACGCGCAGGCCGGGCCGTTCCTCGGAACCGCCCGGCTTGCGCGGTTACAGAACCGTTTTCCCCTCACCGAGCGTGACATCCCCGTGTCCGCGCACGTCACCGGCCTGATACCGTCCCCGCCAACGGCCTGTATCGCACCTGGTCCGCCAAATCGTTTACGTCGCTGAGAGGTTGGAGCATGCCGGACGACGCCGCAGCAGCCCGGGCCGCCGCCGAGGAGGAGTCGGCGTTCGCGCACCCGGCGGTCGACCCCGACTCCACCGCCGCGTACGGTGACCACCCCGACCAGCTGGTCGACTTCTACGCCCCGCGCGCCGAGTCGGTCCCGGGCGGCCCCGTCCCGCTGGTCGTCGTGCTGCACGGGGGCGCCTGGCGGGCGGCGTACGACCGCCGGCACATCTCCCCGTTCGCGGACTTCCTCGCCCGGCGCGGCTTCGCCGTGGCCAGCGTCGAGTACCGGCGGGGGAGCGCGATCCCGGCCCAGGGCGGGGGCGCACCGGTCGCGGGCCGGTGGCCGGAGACCTTCGACGACGTCGCGGCCGCGCTGGACGCGCTGCCCGGCCTGGTGCGCGAGAACCTGGCGCAGGCCGACCTCCGCCGCGTCGTCGTCACCGGGCACTCGGCCGGCGGCCACCTCGCGCTGTGGGCCGCGGCCCGGCACCTGCTGCCCGGCGACGCTCCCTGGCACCTCGAGCGGCCCGCGCCCCTGCGCGGGGTCGTCGCCCTGGCCCCGATCGCCGACTTCGAGGTCGCCGACAAGCTCGACGTGTGCGCCGGGGCGACACGTCAACTGCTGGGCGGCGACGAGAAGTTCGCCGAGCGCCGGCCGTACGCCGACCCCGCCCTGCTGCTCCCCACCGGCATCGCGACCACCCTCGTGCAGGGCCGCACCGACCTCACCGTCCCGCAGGCGGTCGCCGAGGCCTACGCGGACGCGGCGGCGAAGGCGGGCGAGGTGGCCGGCCTCACGCTCCTGGAGGACGTCGGCCACTTCCCGCTGATCGACCCGGCGGCGGACGCCTGCGCGGTGGTGGCGGAGGAGATCGCCCAGCTGGCGTGGTGAGATCCTGCCCGGCCCGCTCCTGGCCGCCGTAGTACTTGCCCGTAGTACTTGGCCGGCCGCGTAGTACCTGGCCGTAGCACCAGGCCGTAGTACCTGAGGGGGAGACCGCAGGACCCTTCTCACTGGTGACGACCGCCGGCCCGGCCGCCGCCTACCGTTCTCCCGTGACCGACACCAGCCAGACGCAGCCGACGCCGCCGGAGCAGCCGGCGGACGCGTTCGAGCCCTACAAGCCGCGCAGCCCCGAGTTCCGGGCCGCCATGGACGCCCTGCGCGGGCTGCGGCAGGACCTGTTCCACGACGCCTTCGCCTACCGCCCGCTGCCCCGTGTGGGGACCGGCGGCCGGCTCACCCGGCGGCTGAGGGGCCGGACGCGGGAGTACGCGGCCTGGCGGGCGCACGCCGTGATCGTCGCGGCCGCGCTGCTGGCCATGCTCTTCGGCGCCGACAGCGCCATGGCCGGCGCGGGCGTCAACCTGGTGCTCGGGCTGCTGGCCGCGGTCCCGGTCCTGCTGACGATGGTCCGGCCGGTCGGCGCGTTCTGGCTGTCGATGGCCGCGACGCCGGTCGCCTCGGTCGTCGGCTCCGACGGATTCGGCGACTGGCCGTGGCTGCCCGGCGCCTTCGCCTGCCACCTGTTCGTGCTCACCATCGTGGCCGTACGCACCCGGCCGCGCACGGCGGCGTGGATGTGGGCGCTGACCGCGCTCTACGGCCTCGGGGCCCAGTTCCTGCGCGGCGAGACCTACTTCGGGTCGAACACGGCGCCGTTGCTGTTCGTCTCCGCGCTGTCCCTGCTCGCCGTCACCGTCTGGCACATCCGCCGCGAGGCCCGCCAGGAGGTGACCGCGCAGCGGACGGTGACCGCGCACGAGCGCTCCCGGCGCACGCTGCTGGAGGAGCGCACGACGATCGCCCGGGAGCTGCACGACGTGGTCGCCCACCACATGTCGGTCGTCGCCATCCAGGCGGAGGCGGCCCCCTACCGGGTGCAGAACCCGCCCCCGGAGCTGGAGAAGGCGTTCGCGACGATCCGGGAGAACGCGGTGGCGGCGCTGACCGAGCTGCGCCGCGTGCTGGGCGTGGTCCGCGCCGAGGACTACGAGGCCCCCGACGCCCCCCAGCCCACCCTCGCCGACCTGGACGCCCTGCTGGCCAACGTGCGGGAGACGGGCCTGGCCGTGGAGCGGACGACGACCGGTGCGGTACGAGAACTGCCGCAGGGCGTCGGGCTGTCGGCGTACCGGATCGTGCAGGAGGCGCTGAGCAACACCCTGCGCCACGCCCCGGGCGCGGGTGCCAAGGTGGAGGTCTCCTACGTCCTCGGCGGCCTGGGCCTGCGCATAGTCAACGGCCCGCCGCCCGAGCCGAGCCTGGTGAAACCCTCGCCGGGCGCGGGCCATGGCGTCACCGGCATGCGGGAGCGTGTCGCGATGCTGAACGGCGAGATGACGGCCGGCCCCACCGCCGAGGGAGGCTACGAGGTGACGGTCTTCCTGCCGGTCGCCACCGTGGCGGACGGTGACGCATGACCATCCGTGTGCTGATCGCGGACGACCAGATGATGGTGCGCGAGGGCTTCTCGGTGCTGCTCAACGCGATGCCGGACATCGAGGTCGTGGGCGAGGCGGTCAACGGCCGCGAGGCGGTCGACCGGGTCCGCGAACTCGGCCCCGACGTCGTCCTGATGGACATCCGCATGCCCGAGCTGAACGGCATCGAGGCGACCCGGGAGATCGTGGCGGCCGACAGCGCGGCCAAGGTGCTGGTCCTGACCACCTTCGACCTCGACGAGTACGTCTACCAGGCGCTGCGCGCGGGCGCCTCGGGCTTCCTCCTCAAGGACGCCTCGGCCCGCCAGCTGGCCGACGGCGTCAGGGTGGTGGCGTCCGGCGAGGCGCTCCTGGCGCCCTCGGTGACCAGGCGCCTGATCACGGAGTTCTCCAAGCTCTCCCAGGCCCCGCGCGCCCTGCACTCCGCCCACCAGGCCTACGGCGACCTGACCGAACGCGAGACAGAGGTCCTGGTCCTCATCGCCCAGGGCCTGTCCAACTCGGAGATCGCCGAGCGCCTGGTGGTGGCCGAGTCGACGATCAAGACGCACGTCAGCCGGATCCTGGTGAAGCTGGGCCTCAGGGACCGCACGCAGGCGGCGGTGTTCGCGTACGAGGCGCGGCTGGTCACGCCGGGATGACCACACCGGTGCGCGGGCCCGCACCGCCGGCCGTCCGAAGGGCCCCTGGTCAGAGCCGGGGACGCCGGGTTAGCGTCCCGGCATGGCTGCCTTCGACCCCTGGGATCCCGCGTTCGTCGCCGACCCCTACCCCGCCTACGCCGAGCTGCGCGCCGAGGGGCGGGTGCAGTACTACGAGCCGACCGACCAGTGGCTGGTGCCGCGGCACGCGGACGTGTCGGCCCTGCTGAGGGAGCGGCGGCTGGGGCGGACGTATCTGCACCGGTTCGCGCACGAGGACTTCGGGCGGACGGCGCCCCCCGCGGAACACGAGCCGTTCCACACCCTCAACGACCACGGGATGCTCGACCTGGAACCGCCGGACCACACCAGGATCCGGCGGCTGGTGTCGAAGGCGTTCACGCCGAGGACCGTCGAGCAGCTCAGGCCGTACGTGACCCGGCTGGCCGGGGAGTTGGTGGACGGGCTGGTGGAGCGGGGCGGCGGCGATCTGCTCACTGATGTCGCCGAGCCGCTGCCCGTCGCCGTCATCGCCGAGATGCTGGGCATCCCCGAGGCCGACCGCGCCCCGCTGCGGCCCTGGTCGGCGGAGATCTGCGGGATGTACGAGCTGAACCCGTCCGAGGAGGTGGCCGCCCGCGCCGTACGGGCCTCGGTCGAGTTCACGGAGTATCTGCGCGAGCTGATCGCCGAGCGGCGCCGGCGGCCCGGCGAGGATCTGATCTCCGGGCTCATCGCCGCCCACGACGAGGGCGACCGGCTCACCGAGCAGGAGATGATCTCCACGGCCGTGCTGCTGCTGAACGCGGGCCACGAGGCCACGGTGAACGCCACCGTCAACGGCTGGTGGGCCCTGTTCCGCAACCCCGCCCAGCTCGCGGCCCTGCGTGCCGACCACGCCCTGGTCCCGTCCGCCGTCGAGGAGCTGATGCGCTACGACACCCCGCTCCAGCTCTTCGAGCGCTGGGTGCTGGACGAGATCGAGATCGACGGCACGGCGATCCCGAGGGGCGCGGAGATCGCGATGCTCTTCGGCTCCGCCAACCACGACCCGGAGGTCTTCCGGGACCCCGGTCGTCTCGACCTCACCCGCGAGGACAACCCGCACATCTCCTTCAGCGCCGGCATCCACTACTGCATCGGCGCCCCGCTGGCCCGTATCGAACTGGCGGCCTCGATGACGGCGTTGCTGGAGAAGGCCCCGACGCTCGCCCTGGCGGCGGAGCCGAAGCGGAAACCGAACTTCGTGATCCGGGGGCTGGAGGGCCTGGCCGTCGAAGTGAGGTGATGATCACCCGTTCGGATGATCGCTGAGCGCCCCAGGGCGACCGCCGCGCATGCCTCGGCTACCGGGACGTCCATATGGTCAAGTTCGGCGGTAAGGTCTCGCTGCCGGACCCGGTCGGCAGCGTCATCGACACCGAGGAACTCAAGCAGTACCTCGACTGAGCGATTCACGTCACGTCGTCATGTCCCGCCGCCGCAGCCCCGCCAGCCCGGCGGCCACCAGCGCCACCGACAGCACGAGCAGAACCAGCACCGGGGTCCACTCCATCGAACCCCCCGGCAGCTTCGGCAGATGGCCGAAGGGGGAGAGGTCCAGCACCGCCCGGGGGGCGTTCAGCGCGGGGCCCACCCAGCCGATCAGCAGGACCGCGCCCGCGACTCCCCACGCCGCCTGCGCCGCCCGGGGCACGAACCCGTACAGGAGCACGGCGACCCCGCCGACCACCCACACGGCGGGCACCTGCACCACACAGGCGGCCATGATCGGGCCGACCTCCTTGCCGTAGCCGACGGCGAAGCCCAGCCCGGTCAGCACCATGATGAGGACGGTTCCGCCGAAGGCGAGGGCCAGGTGACCGCCGGCCCAGCGCAGGCGGCCCACCGCGTTCGCGAGGAGGGGTTCGGCGCGGCCGGAGGTCTCCTCGCCGTGCAGGCGCAGCACCGAGGCGACGACGTAGAGGGCCGCGATCAGCCCGAGCATGCCGGTCATCGAGGCGAGGAAGGAGTCGGTGATCCCGGACCTGCCGCCCATGCGCTCGAAGATCTGGCGGGCCTTGTCGTTGTCCCGGACCAGGTCGGCCGCCCCGTCCGTCAGGCCCCCGTAGACGACCCCCGCGAGGAAGAAGCCGGCGCTCCAGCCGAGCAGGGCGCCCCGCTGCAGCCGCCGGGCCAGCGCGCTCGCCGTGCCGAGCCGTCCGGACGCCGGTCCCGGCCGCGTCGGCAGGAAGCTCATGCCGGTGTCCCGCCGCCCGGCCAGCTCGTACGCCACCACACCCTGCACCAGCGCCGCCGCCGCGAACAGCAGCAGCACCCACCAGCGCTCACGGGCGTACGGCCTGAGGTTCTCCAGCCAGCCGAGCGGCGACAGCCAGGTCAGCACGGACGATCCGTCGTCCGTCGAGGAGTCGCCCGCCGCGCGCAGCACGAAGGCCGCGCCCAGGCCGGCCGCCGTCAGCCCGCGGGCCAGCCGCGCGCTCTCCGTGAGCTGGGCGACGATCGCCGCCAGCGTGGCGAAGACCATGCCGACGCCCGCGAGGCCGAGGCCGAGGGCGACGGCCCCCGCGCCGCCGTGACCGGCCAGGCCGCCCGCCACCAGCAGCGCCAGCGCCCCGCTCGCGACCGCCGCCGCCAGCAGCCCGGCCGTCAGCGGGGCCCGGCGGCCCACCATGCCGGAGACGACCAGCTCCTGACGGCCGCTCTCCTCCTCGTCCCGAGTGTGCCGGATGACGACGAGGAGGCTCGTGACGGCGGCCAGGGCACCGGCGTAGACCCCGACCCGCCAGGCCGTCAGGGCACCGAGCGAGTCGTCGAAGACCGGGCCGACCAGGGCGCGCAGCGAGGAGTTCGTCGCCATCTGGTGCATGAGGTCGTCGCGCTGGGCTCGGGTCCCGTACAGGGTCTTCAGCGTGTTCGGCATGGACAGCACCATGAGCGTGTTGACGGCGACCCAGACCGGGATCAGCACCCGGTCGCGGCGCAGGGCGAACCGCAGCAGGGTGCCGGTGCCGGCCAGTTGGCGCGCGCCCGCGCCGCGCAGGGTGAGCGACGTGGCGGTCACCGCGCCGCCACCTCCGCCCCGTCCGCCCCGTCCGCCCCGGCCGCCCCGGTCTCCTGGTAGTGGCGCAGGAACAGCTCCTCCAGGGTCGGCGGCGTCGAGGTCAGCGACCGTACGCCGGACTCGCTCAACTGCCGCAGTACGGCGTCGAGTTTGTCCGTGTCGACCTGGAGCCGCACCCGCCTGCCCTGGACGTCGAGGTCGTGGACGCCGGGCAGGCGGGCCAGCCCGTTGGGCGGGCCCGCCAGTTCGGCGCTCACGCTGGTCCGGGTGAGGTGGCGCAGTTCGGTCAGCGAGCCGCTCTCCACCGTCCGGCCCTTGCGGATGATGCTCACCCGGTCGCAGAGTTCCTCGACCTCGCTGAGGATGTGCGAGGAGAGCAGGACGGTCCGGCCGCGCTCGCGCTCCTCCTCGACGCAGCGCTGGAAGACCTCCTCCATCAGCGGGTCCAGGCCCGAGGTCGGCTCGTCCAGGATCAGCAGGTCCACGTCCGAGGCGAACGCGGCGACCAGGGCGACCTTCTGCCGGTTGCCCTTGGAGTAGGTGCGGCCCTTCTTGGTGGGGTCCAGCTCGAAGCGCTCGATCAGCTCGGCGCGGCGCCGTGCGTCGAGCCCACCGCGCAGCCGGCCGTAGAGGTCGATGACCTCCCCGCCGGAGAGGTTGCGCCACAGCGTCACGTCGCCGGGGACGTACCCGATCCGGCGGTGCGCCTCCACCGCCTCCTGCCAGGGGTCGCGGCCGAGCACCCGCGCGGCTCCGGCGTCGGCGCGCAGCAGGCCGAGCAGGACGCGGATGGTGGTGGACTTGCCCGCCCCGTTCGGCCCGAGGAAGCCGTGCACCTCGCCGGTCTCCACCTCCAGGTCGAGGCCGTCCAGGGCGTGCGTCCCGCCGAACCACTTGTGCAGTCCGGATACCTCGATGGCGAGGTTTGCCTTCGTCATGATTCAGAACGTACGCTTCCTTCAGAAATTTGTGAAGTTAAGGAAGTGTATAAATCCCGGCTAGGGTGGTGACCATGACGGACGAGACGGACAGGGACCAGGAGGCGGTCTCGAAGTTCGTGGAGAGCTTCGCCGCACAGCTCGTCGAGGCCGGGATGCAGCGCATGCCCGCCCGGGTGTTCGCCGCGCTGCTCTCCTCCGACGAGGGCGTGCTGACCTCCGCCGAGCTGGGCGAGCGGTTGCGGATCAGTCCGGCCGCGGTGTCCGGGGCGGTGCGCTACCTGACCATGACGCACATGGTCTCGCGCGAGCGGGAGCCGGGCTCGCGCCGGGAGCGCTACCGGGTGCACGGCGACCAGTGGTACGAGGCCCTGACCAACCGCGAGGCCATCATCAAGCGCTGGGAAGCCGCCCTGCGCGAGGGCGTCGACAGCCTCGGCCCCGAGACGCCGGCCGGCCGCCGGCTGGCCGAGACGCTCGCCTTCTTCGAGTTCATCGAGAAGGACGTGGCCCAGATGATGGAGCGCTGGCGCGTCCACCGCGAGAAGCTGTTCGGCGCCTGAGTCGGCGCCCCCGCGGGTGGATAACCGGAAACCGATCATGACCGGGTAGTCACTTGGCTACACTGAGTGGCGGGCTGGTTTCACGTGAGGGGGAGGGCGCATCATGACGTTGATGACTGAGCGACCGACGACGAGCGGTACCGAGCCCCGTGGCTTCGAGGCGTTGCTGGACGACCTCGACGAGCTGATCGTGCCCGACGGCTACAAAGCCGAGATCATCAGGGGGAACATCGTCTTGTCGCCGTGGTCGAAGGGGTACTACCGCCGTGTGATGGATCTGGTCTGCAGGCAACTGGCGCCGCACCTCCCACAAGGGCACGTCATCGAGAGGTCACCGTTCCTGTACGTCTTCCCGGACGACGAGCGAGCCTACGGATCCGACATCCATGCCGCGCACGAGCGGACGTACGAGACGAGCAGCACCCACCTGGACGGCGACGGGCTGTCCTTCGTCGCCGAGCTGACCTCCGCCTCCACCCGGGACGACGACCTCACCGACAAGGTCCGTGTCTACGGACGGGCCGGCATCCCGGTGTATCTGCTGCTCGACATGCAGGAGAAGCAGGCCACCGTCTTCTCGACCCCCTCCGCCAAGGGCTACGAGTCCCGCTGCACCAAGCCGTTCGGTGAGAAGCTGCCCCTCCCGGCGCCGTTCGACTGCGTTCTGGACACCGCCGGCTTCGAGGCGCCCGCTACGACGACCCAGGCACCGTGAGCCCCCACGCCCCCTCCAGCACGGTCCACGTCCGCCGCCGTACCGGCCCCCGCACGCCCGCGTCCGCCCGGTAGCGGAAGTCCGCCCCGGACACGCTCACGGTCCGGCCCTTCGCGCACAGGGGCGCGGCCTCCGCTCCCACGGAGACCGGCCGCACCTCCACCTCGGCCAGGCCCGTGGCGCCCGGCGTCAGCGACACCGCCTCCACCGGCTGGTCCAGGTCCACCAGCGTCACCCCGTCGACCTCCACCCTGAGCCGGGCGGGCCGGGGGGCCGAGACCGGGGCCTCGCGGGCGGGCACCAGGGTGCGCACGAGGGACTGCGCCGTACGCAGCCACGGGCGGCCCGTCTCCGGTGCCGGGGTCCGCGGGGCCGGAGGCGGGATGCGGAGCGCGCCGAGCACCACGCCGTCGCTGTCGTCCACCATCAGGTCCAGGCGCCGCTCGACCCCGTCGAGGACCGCCCGCGCCGCCGCCACCGCTCCCGCGGGCACCCCGAGCGCGTGGACCACGGAGAGCACGCTGCCCACCGGGACCACCGACAGGGCACAACCGGCCAGCTCCCGCCGGCGGTGCAGCAGGGACACGGCGCGCACCAGGGCGCGGTCGTCGCCGACCACCACCGGCCGCCGCGAGCCGCGCCGGGCCAGCGCCCGGGCGAACTCCTCGGGCCCCTCCGGCAGGCAGACCTTCGCGTGCGCACCCGCGCTGAGCACGTCTTTCGCGATACGTACCGACTCTCCGTCCGTCCGTCGGGCCACCGGATCGATGACCACCAGCAGCTGTTCGGAAGTCGGAGAAGTCGCCACCTCGGTCCAGCCTCGCTTCCTCGGGTAGCATCTTTGTGCAAGAGCCCCTTGCGCTATTGCGCCAGGGGCTTCGTCTATTCCGGGGCCATCCGGTCCGACGGTTCGCGGCCAACGACGCTCGCGGCCGGTCGTGGTGCACGCGGCGGGAACCCTACGCGTACGCCCCTGACCTTGGACATGCCCCGCCCGGAAGGGGTGTACGCGCGTGCCCGCACTTGTGCTGCTCGGTGCTCAGTGGGGTGACGAAGGCAAGGGAAAGGCGACGGACCTGCTCGGCGGATCCGTCGACTACGTGGTGCGCTACCAGGGCGGCAACAACGCCGGCCACACGGTAGTCGTGGGCGATCAGAAGTACGCCCTCCACCTGCTCCCTTCCGGAATCCTCTCGCCGGGGTGCACCCCGGTCATCGGCAACGGCGTCGTCGTCGACCCGTCGGTCCTGTTCTCCGAGCTGAACGGGCTGAACGAGCGCGGCGTCGACACGTCCAAGCTCCTGATCAGCGGTAACGCTCACATCATCACGCCGTACAACGTGACGGTGGACAAGGTGACGGAGCGCTTCCTCGGGAAGCGGAAGATCGGGACCACCGGCCGCGGCATCGGGCCGACCTACGCGGACAAGATCAACCGCGTCGGCATCCGCGTGCAGGACCTCTACGACGAGTCGATCCTCACCCAGAAGGTCGAGGCGGCCCTCGACGTCAAGAACCAGATGCTCACCAAGCTCTACAACCGCCGCGCGATCGCGGTCGACCAGGTGGTCGAGGAGCTGCTGGGCTACGCGGAGCGGCTGCAGCCGTACGTCGCGGACACCGTCCTGGTGCTGAACCAGGCGCTGGAGCAGGACAAGGTGGTGCTGTTCGAGGGCGGCCAGGGCACGCTCCTCGACATCGACCACGGCACGTACCCCTTCGTGACCTCGTCGAACCCCACCGCGGGCGGTGCCTGCACCGGCGCCGGCGTGGGCCCGACGAAGATCAGCCGGGTCATCGGCATCCTGAAGGCGTACACGACCCGCGTCGGCTCCGGCCCCTTCCCGACCGAGCTCTTCGACGAGGACGGCGAGGCGCTGCGCCGCATCGGCGGCGAGCGGGGTGTGACCACCGGCCGGGACCGCCGCTGCGGCTGGTTCGACGCGGTGATCGCCCGCTACGCGACCCGGGTCAACGGCCTGACCGACTTCTTCCTCACCAAGCTCGACGTCCTCACCGGCTGGGAGCAGATCCCGGTCTGCGTGGCCTACGAGATCGACGGCAGGCGCGTCGAGGAACTGCCGTACTCGCAGACCGACTTCCACCACGCGAAGCCGGTCTACGAGACCCTGCCCGGCTGGTCCGAGGACATCACCAAGGCGAAGTCCTTCTCCGACCTGCCGAAGAACGCCCAGAACTACGTCAAGGCGCTGGAGGAGATGTCCGGCGCGCCGATCTCGGCGATCGGCGTGGGCCCGGGGCGGGACGAGACGATCGAGGTCAACTCGTTCCTGTGACGCTACGGCCGTACCGGGCCGCCCCGGGTCGGGCGGCCCGGCACGGCCACCGCACCGCACGGTCGGCGAAAGGGTTCCGCCGGCGAGGGCTCCGGTCCTATCGTCTGACCCCATGATCAGCGATGGCGTTCCCCGGTCTCCTACGGTCTATCCGCCCGCCAAGGGGCGTATGTGGGCCATGATGGCCGGCTCTCTGGTCTTCGTCGCTCTGGGCGTCGTCTTCCTCGCAGTCCACAGCAGCGTGAAGATGACCGTGGCAGGGGTGCTGGCCGTACCCTTCTTCGGGTTCTGCTCGGTGATCATCGCCCGGCGCCTGCTCCGGAACCGACCGGAGCTGGTGCTGGACGACGCGGGGCTGGAGCACGTGCACCTGGGCCGGTTCGCCTGGGACGAGATAGCCGCCGTGCGGATCCGCGATCAGCGGGTGCGCGGCGCCTCGCACTGGTTCATCGAGCTGGTGCTGCACGATCCGGACGCCTATCTGGCGCGAGCGCCCAGGCTGGTCCGCGGCGCCGCGTCCATGAACGCGCGAGTGGGCTTCGGCCCGGCGAACATGGCCGTGAACACCTTGCCGGTGCCGCCTGCGGCGGTTCTGGACGCGATGCGGCGTCACTGCCCCGGGCTCGTGGTGCAGGGCTGAGCCCTTCAGTCTTTCGGTTCGCTGTCTTCGGGGGAGTCGTTCGGGGGCTGGGCCACCACGAAGGAACCCTTGCCGCGTACGGTGACGATCAGTCCGCGTTCGCGGAGCTCCTGCGCCGTACGCCGCGCGGTGAGGCGTGCGACGCCGTACTCGTCGGCGAGGTGGTTCTCGGAGGGGATGGGCCGGTCCGGCGCCAGCTCCCCGGACGCGATCTTTCCGGCGATGACGTCGGCCAGCTGCACGTAGAGCGGTCTCGCGCTCAACGGGTCGAGCATCGTCTTCGGCTGATCGGTGTCGCTCATATGTCCAACGTAGAGCGGTAGCGACTTCCCCGTTCGTGTGGATCCCTCTGTACTTGTATGTAGAGGGCTACGTACAGGTGTAGCGTCCAAGACGAAAAGAGCCCCGGCGAGGCGGCAACCTCCCGGGGCACGGCCCACGCTTACACAGGAGCGTAGACATGACCGACCTTATCCCGCGCGCCCTCCAATGGCTGCGCCTCTTCCTCGGTGCCGGCACCGGACGGCGCCGTAAGCCGCGATCCCAGCGCGACCCGTTCCCCCGGCTCCACCCCAGCCCCGTCCACCCCACCACCACGCTCCCGCGCCCCCGCTCCCCGTACGGCCTGCACGCCCCCCTCGACGGCAGCGACTCCGCCCTCGTCCGCCCCTACCTCGCCGCCCTCGAACGGGAAGCCGGGGAAGCTCAAGCGGCAGCGATCCGGCAGCGCCGCCGTCTCGCTCTCGTGCTCGCCGCCGACTTCGGGATCGACCTGGACCGGCACCTGGTCGGCGTGACGGAGGTGGCGGCCTGATGGAGCCCGCGAACGGCGCCCCCGTACCCCTCGTCACCCCCTGGCTCCTGCCCTGGCCGTCCCCGGAGGGCAAGCCCTGCTACCTGGTCACCGACAGCGCGGGCGGCTACCTCTCCCGGCTCGCCGACGACTTGGAAGCCGCTCAACTCGCCACCGCCGCCGACGTGCTCGACCTCGCCCGCACCGTGCTGGACGACCCCGCGTCCCCGCACACCGAGGTCCGCTACGCCGGCCGCCGTCTCGCCGAGTGCCTGACCGACGCCCTGCGCGTCGCCGAGTCCCGGGGCCTGCGCCTGCCCGCGCCCTGCCCCGAGGAGACGGCGGACGTCGTGGAGGAGGGGCCGAGGAACTCCTAATAGATGTAGGTGCGCCCCGGTGGACACTGGAGGCATGAGCGTCCACCGGAACGCACGCTGCCGGGGACCGTACGGCGGTGAAGGCGACCACGCCGGCGGTACGGACTGCTCCGACCCGGCGGTCTTCGAGGTCGCCCGGCACAACCTGCCGCCGCTGCTGGTGTGCCCGGTGCACCTCGGGCCCGCCCTGCTGATGGCGAACGGTGTGCTGTGGCCGCCCGAGATCAGGCTCATCGGCTCCCTCTGACCCGGTTCGCCCAGCGGCCTCCTGAGTGACTCATGACTCATCCTTGACCTGGACATGGTCTTTTCCTGGTTCCCGGCACTGCCGGGGCGCGAGCACGATCTACGCGGGTAGCCGCCGCACGGCCCGCTCATCTACTCGCGTCAACTCCAGCCTCTCAGGAGCCTTGAATGCCCCTCAATCCCATGAACCGCCGGGAGTTCGTGAAGAAGTCGGCCGTCACCGGCGCGGCGGTCGCCGCGGCGGGAACGGTCGGCACCGGTACCGCCGAGGCCGCCGGCCGCAGACACGGCAGGGCCCCGAGGACCTGGTCGTTCTCCATCCTGGGCACCACCGACCTGCACAGCCACGTCTTCGACTGGGACTACTACAAGGACGCCCCCTACAGCGACAAGGCGGGCAACTCCGTCGGCGTCGCGCGCGTCGCCACGCTGGTGAAGCAGCAGCGCGAGGCGAAGGGCGAGGAGCACGTCCTGCTCGTCGACGCCGGTGACATCATCCAAGGGACCTCGCTGGCCTACTACTTCGCGCGCGTCGACCCGATCACCGGCAAGGACGGCAAGCGGGGCCCGGAGCACCCGATGGCCGTCGCCATGAACCACATGCGCTACGACGCCGCCGCGCTCGGCAACCACGAGTTCAACTACGGCATCGACCTGCTGCGGAAGTTCGAGCAGCAGTGCCGCTTCCCGCTGCTGGGCGCCAACGCGCTGGACGCGAAGACGCTGCGGCCCGCCTTCCAGCCGTACGCCGTGAAGCGGATCTGCGTGCCGGGCGCGCCCGACATCAAGGTCGGCATCCTGGGGCTGACCAACCCCGGCATCGCGCTGTGGGACAAGGACAACGTCGGCGGGAAGATGGTCTTCCCCGGGCTGGTGGAGCAGGCGAAGAAGTACGTGCCGCGGCTGCGCGCGCTCGGCTGCGACGTCGTCTTCCTGACCGACCACTCCGGTCTCGACGGGTCCTCCTCCTACGGCGACGCGCTGCCGTACGTCGAGAACGCCTCCAACCTGGTCGCCGAGCAGGTCCCCGGCATCGACGCGATCCTGGTCGGCCACACGCACGTCGAGGTGCCCTCCTACACCGTCAAGAACGAGGAGACCGGCGAGGACGTCCTGCTCTCCGAGCCGTACTGCTGGGGCTACCGGCTCAGCGTCTTCGACTTCGAGCTCGAACTGCACCACGGGCGCTGGCGGGTGACGAAGAAGACGGCCCAGACCCTCAACACGAACACCGTGGAGGAGGACCCGGAGATCAGGAGGCTCCTGGAGGCCGACCACGAGCTGGTGGTGAAGTACGTCAACACGCCCGTGGGCACCTGCACCGAGGACCTCTCGGCGGCGGAGTCCTGCTGGAAGGACGTGCCCATCATGGACTTCATCCACCAGGTCCAGATGGACACGGTGAAGACCGGACTCTCGGCCTCCGACGCCGCACTGCCGCTGATCTCGGTGGCGGCCCCCTTCTCGCGCACCGCCGACATCCCGGCCGGCAGCGTCACCATCAAGGACATCGCCGGCCTCTACATCTACGACAACACCCTCTACGGCAAGAAGCTGACGGGCGCCCAGCTCAAGGACTACCTGGAGTACGCGGCGAAGTACTACCACCAGGTCCCGGCGGGCACGAAGGTCGACACCGCGACGCTGACCAACGCCAACAACTTCTGGGACTACATGTACGACACCGCGGCCGGCGTCTCCTACGACATCGACATCGCGCAGGCCGAGGGCTCGCGGATCAAGAACCTCAGTTACAACGGCGCCCCGGTGGCGGACGACCAGGTCTTCGTCGTCGCGGTCAACAACTACCGCGCGAACGGCGGTTCGGGCTACCCGCACATCGCCACGGCCGACATCGCCTACAGCTCCACCAACGAGATCCGCCAGCTGATGATCGACTACGTGACGTCCAAGGGCACCCTGGACCCGGCCGACTTCGCGGTCACCAACTGGAAGCTGACGCAGGCCGGAACGCCCGTGTTCTGACGTTCTGACTGTCGCCGCCGCGGCACCGTTGCCGCCGAACGACCGAAAGCCCCGCCGGAACGAATTCCGGCGGGGCTTTCCGGTTTCAGGCCTTCTCAGTCAGGCCGGTTCACCGGGGTGCGGTGAGGTGTCCGCTCAGGCGGACGGGGTGGAGCGGCGCTTGCGGAGGAAGAAGACCAGGCCGCCGCCCGCGATCACCAGGGCCGCGGCGATGCCCGCGATGACCGGGGTGGCGCTGCTGCTACCGGTCTGGGCCAGGTCGCCGCCCGAGGTGTTGTTGTTGTTCGTGGTCGGGGCGTTCGGCGACGGGCTGGCGGAAGAACCGTTGCCGCCACCGCCGTTGTCGGAGGTCTTGCAGTCCAGGACGCCCTGCGTCTTCCACGGCCCGAAGCCGGCCGGGCCCTCGACCTTGATGGAGTAGGACTGGTCCTCGCCGACCTTCACCAGGACCTTCGCGGACTTGCCGGGCTGGACGGTGTGGCTCTCGCCGTTCAGCTTGAAGGTGAAGTCCTGGTCACCGCTGTTGGTCGCGGTCACCTCGACGCCGCCCGCGGTGCAGCTCTTGTCGAAGGTGACGGACGGGATCGGGCCCTTGTGCTCCTTCGGCGCCCAGGCGCCGGTCGCGGTCGCGGAGACCGGCACGTCCGTGCTGCCCGCCAGGATCAGGGTCTGGCTCTTCTTGTCCACGGGGGCGAAGACCCGGCCGACCTCGATGCGGGTGGTGGTCGAGGCGTTCAGGGTGCCCTCACCCTTGGCGGCATCGGCCGGCACCTTGAAGAAGAGCTTGTCGCCGTTGGAGGCGGTGGTGGCGGGGTTGCCGTTGCCGTCGACGACGGTCACACCGTCGGCCTTCGACTTGTCGTCGAGGCCGATCTGGACCTTGTCGGCGCTGGTGTTGACGGTGACCGGGCCGACCTTGTCACCGCTGTTGCCGGACACGCTGTCCGGCGTGAGCTGCAGCGACGGCAACGGCTCCTCGGTGGAGCCCTGCTTCTCGGCCTGGTCCTCGAGCCACTTGGTGACCTTGTCGGCGGCGCCGTTCTTCGGGTGGGCGTTCACACCGTCGGAGAAGTGCCAGATGGCGGCCTGGGTCGCGGCGGCTGCGGTGTCCTCGTTGAGCTGCTGGACACCGGCCTTCGAGGCCAGATCGGCCGGCTGCACCACGGGGTAGGCGTGCTGCAGGATCCAGCGGATCTTGCCGAGGCGCTCCTTCTTGTCGGACAGGACCGAGTGGTCCCAGTCCGTCTCGGTGTACTTGGTGCCCTTCGACGTCGGGTTGTGGATGTCGATGCAGTAGGTCTCGAGGGCGCCGTTCTGCAGCGTCAGCCGGATCGTGCCACCGGTGAGCCGTTCCTCGACCTTGCCCGAGTCGTCGAGGATGTTGACGCGGCCGCCGTGGACGATGTTGCCCAGGACGGCGACGTTGGTGTCGCCGCCGTCGTCGGCCGCCGCCGTCCCGGCAAGGGCCAGGGTTCCGGCGCACAGCATGCCCGAGGCGAGCACGGCGCCGGTGACGGACGGTATGGACCGCCCTCGAACAAGGAACATGGATAGCTCTCCTCCCGGCGGTCTCACACGGACACACCGCCGACATGCCACGCCCCCAGATATGCGCGGCTCGTGTTGGTCGCCGCCCATCCTAGGGAAGCCTGTGACGGGCGGAACTACCGGGGCGGAGAAGACTAGTTGAGACTGCATCAAACCTGAGACCACAAGCGTCCGCTATTACCGCGAATTGTCGGTAATTCGGTGAGCGCGAGGGGGCGGGTAGGCCGCGTACCCGCCGCCGGGACCGTCGCATTCGCCGCGCATAACAATTTCGACTCGGCCCGATAGAACGGTGGTTCGTGTACAAGAGGGCTCGCGGAGTCAAGTGTGCACGAGTTACTACCGTCAGCCGTCTGCGTCGCCGGAGAATTCCAGGGACGCGGAGGTTCCTCGAACCGCCGGTTATCGCAGGTCGATCAGGCCGCGTGATGGTGCGGGGTGAGCTCGATGGTCAGGTCGGCATCGAGGGCGTGGGCCAGGCATCGCAGGAGCGGGATGGTGGGTACGGTACCGCCGCCTTCGATCCGGGAGATCTGGGGCTGCTTCATCCCGCAGGGTTCGGCGAGTTCGGTCTGGGACAGGCCCAGTGCGGTGCACCGGTCGTAGACCAGCTGGCCGAGATCGTGGGCGAGTTCCGCCTCCTCGTACAGGCGGTCGTACTCGGCGTTCTCCTCCACCGTTTCCCCGAGGGGCTGGCGGTGACGGCGGGTCTTCCACTCACCGTGGTTCATGGCAGTTCCTCCTTGATCGGGCGGAGTTGTAGACGTCGTGTTCGGTGGCCGGCTCAGGTCGGCCTCGCAGGCGGCCTGCACGGCGTGAGCGCGCTCCACCTCCAACGTCCAACTCCGCCTCCAGCAAAATGCCATGGACGGCCTCAGCACCGTCCTCGGCAGCCCGAAGACCACAGAGACGGCCAACGGCGAGCGACGGCAATGAACAGCCACCCTGCACCGCGCTCGTCCGCTGATGTTGCCGTCAACCACTTCCGTCACACCACACAGAAGCCCGTCCGTGATTGGTGAAGTCCACGTCCTTGACGGGCTTTCCCTTCGGCACCAAACTCCCGGGCCTGAGCGTACGTTTCGCGCCTGCCCTTCTTGTGCCCGAGCTCCGTGTGTGGATATCCGGCAGGATCAGGGGCACCGACGGGGCTCTCCGTACTTGTTCCTGGAAAGCGCTTGTCCGTGGTTGTGCGGAGAAATCCGTGGGTGTTGCCGTCGCTACTGCCGTCAGGGGCCGGACGGCTGGTGCTGGTGCCGTTCCTCGTCCCGCGGTCACCGCGACGCCCGAGCCCGAGCCCGTCTCGCCGTACTCCTACGAACGGGTCGCCGTGGCCGCCACGTTCAGCCCGTGCCGGACCTCGCTCGTGCGGTTGCCGAAGGAGTCGGTGACCGTCACCGAGCGGGCAGTGCCGTCCTTGTCGGCGTCGCCGTCGAGGCCGCGGAAGAAGACGTGCTCGGTCCTGGTGTTGGAGGCGGGGCTGGTGCCGTACGAGGTGACGACCTGGACCTTGCCGTAGCCGGGCCAGTCGCCCCAGGTGCGGTACTCGGGCTTGGAGATGCCGTCGGCCGGGTTCTTCCGCCAGCCCGCGCCACCGTTGTGGGTGTACGGGGTGACCTGGTCGTCGTTGCCGGTCAGGTCGGTCTGGACGACGGACTCGACGACTTACGAGTCAAATATGGGCCGTCAAGGTGATCGGGAAAACCGAGTGTACACAGCAATTACACAGAGTGTGACCATCTTCACCACCGGGGCGAAAGCCGCACCCCTCACATCTCACGGCAAGCCAGTAAGCCGGCGGTCACGGGCTTTCACCGGCAGGTAAGGTCCGTGGAATGCCGAGACTGAAGGTCAGCGTCATCGTTCCCGTCTACAACACCGGGAAGTACGTCGACGAGTGCGCGCCGTCGCTGCTGGAGCAGAGCCTGCCGGCCGACGAGTACGAGGTCATCTACGTCGACGACGGTTCGACCGACGACACCCTGGACCGGCTGAAGAAGATCGCCACCGGGCACCCGAACGTCCAGGTGCACACCCGGCCGAACTCGGGCTGGCCGGGCGCGCCCCGGAATCTCGGCATGCGGCACGCCAAGGGCGAGTACATCCAGTTCGTCGACCACGACGACACGCTCGGCCACGAGGCCCTGGAGCGGCTGTACGAGCACGCCAAGCGGAACGACGCCGACGTGGTGCTCGGCAAGATGTCCAGCACGATGGTCCGGCCCCGGCGGCTGTTCCGGCACACGGTGGACGCCTGCACGATCGAGAACGACGAGCTCATGCAGAGCATGTCCCCGCACAAGATGTTCCGGCGGGCCTTCGTCGAGCAGCACGGGCTGCGGTTCCCGGAAGGGCCGTGGATCCTGGAGGACCTGCTCTTCGTCAGCGCCGCCTACCTCAAGGCCGAGCGCATAGCCGTGCTCGCCGACTACCCCTGCTACTACTGGATGAAGCGGGACGACGGCGGCAACAACACCCAGCACCGGTTCAACCCCCGGTACGGGTTCTGGCCCAACGTCCGCACCATCGTCCGCCAGATCAAGGACGGCACCCAGGCCTCCGACGACCTCGACGCCCTGCAGAACCGTCTCCTGCACCGCCTGTACCACGTCGAGATCCTCTCCCGCACCCGCGAGCCCGAGATCCTGCGCGAGGACCCGGCCGAGCAGCGGCAGCGTTTCGCGGCGGCCCGCGAGCTGGCGCTCGAGGAGTTCCCGGCGGCCGTACGGGAAGGGCTGCCCGCCGTGTCGCGGCTGCGCGCCGAACTCCTCGAACGCGGCGACTTCGACGGCGCGGTGGCGTTCGCGGAGCGCGTCCGCGAGGTGAAGGCCCGCAGCACGATGGGCGGCCCGCGCTGGGAGGACGGCCGTCTGGTCGCCGACGTCACGCTCGAACTGCTGCGCGGGGACGGCGAGCCGCTGGTGGTCGTCGAGCGGGACGGGAAGCGCTGGCTGGACCCGGAGCTGCTGGCCGGCGTGCCGGGCACCGAGGACGGGTGGGAGGTCCGCGATCCGTTCCGGCTGGCGTACGCGGAGCTGGTCGTCAAGGACCGGGACCGGGAGGACTGGTGGTACCCGGAGGGCGACCTGGAGGTACGGCTGCGCCCGCTCGGCGAGGGGCGTTCGCAGCTCGTCGCCTCCGGCCTGCTGCGCCTGGACCCCGAACGGCTGGCCGGCGGACGGCCGCTGGAGCGCGGGGTGCACGACGTGTGGGCCTTCGTCCAGATGCTCGGTGTCGACCGCATGGTCCGCCTGACCGGCGAGGGCACCCCCGGCGGCCCGGCCGCGGGGCCGGCGCTGACCGGCGGGCGGCTCGCGCTGCCGTACTGGACGGTCAAGGGCCAGCTCGCCCTGGACGTGGACCGGCGCCAGCGTGCCCTCGGCCCCGACACGGCCGGCGCCGCCGGCACCAACGCCGCCCGCGGCGGGCGCACGCTCCCGCTGCCCTTCGTCGCCGCGACGCCGCACAGCGCCCCGGCCCGCGTCAAGGTCACGGTGTCCGCCCTGAAGGTGGACGCCGAACTGGTACCCGGCGCCCGCTCGACGACGGCCGAACTCCGGCTGCCCACCCGCCTCAAGCTCCCCGCCGGCCGCCACCCGGTCACCCTCCCGAAGACCGAGACCCCGCTCGCGTACGCCGTCGTCCGCGACGGCACCGTGCTGCGGCTGGAGGGCCCTGCCTACGCGGCCGGAGCCGGGCGCCGTCTGCTCGACAAGGTCACCGACGACCGGCGGGTCCGGCGGCTGCGGCGCAGGCTGGGCCGGCTGGCGCGGTGACCCGGCGGGCGCGGACGCCCGCCGGGGGGACGGTGGCTCAGAGGGGGGCGGTGGCTGAGCGGGGAGCGGTGGCTCAGGTCGGCGTCTCCCCGGCGACCCCGACGGCCCTGGCGAACGCGTCCGCGTGTGCCCGTGCCCACTGCGTGAACGTCCGCGCCGGGCGGCCGAGGATCTTCTCCGCCGTCGGCAGGACCTCCGCGCCCCGGTCGCTCTCCAGGGTGCGGCGCATGATCGCGTCGACGACCTCGGGCGGGAAGCCGTAGCGCTCCATGCCGGCGCGGGCGGCTGCCGGGGGCAGCGCTTTCGCGTGCAGGTCGCGGCCCAGGACCTCGCCCAGGACGGACAGTTCCCCGACCGGGGTGAGCGACCGGGGACCGCTCAACTCGTAGGTCGCGCCCGCGTGTTCGTCCGTCGTCAGGGCGAGGGCCGCGATCTCCGCCAGATCCGCCGGGTCGATGCTCGCCGCGGGGCGCTCCGCGAAGGGCACGGCGACCTCGTCGCCCGCGCGGATCTGTCCCGCCCACTGCAGGGCGTTCGACATGAAGCGGCCGGGGCGGAGCAGGGTCCACGCCCAGTCCCGGGACGCCCCCGTCACCGCCGCCTCAGCCTCGGCGTGCCAGCGGGCGATCACGTCGGTGCCCGCGCCCGCGTCCAGCACCGACAGTTTCACCACCCGCCGCACCCCCGCCTCCGCCGCCGCCCGCGCGAGGGCGAGGTCGTGGGTGGGGCCGGGGGCCGCCCCGACCGGCTGCGCCGACATCAGGAACGCCCCGCTCGCCCCCGCGAACGCCGCCTCCAGGCTCGCCGGGTCGTCCGCGTCCCCGTACACCGCCTCCACCCCCGCGGGCAGCCGTGCCCCGGCGGGGCGGCGGGTCATCGCCCGCACCGGCTCACCCGCGGCCGCGAGCCGTCGTACCAGTTCGCCGCCCACATGTCCCGTCGCCCCGGTCACCAGGATCATCGCCGTCTCCTCACGTCGGTGCTCCCAGCCTGCGCGCGCCGGTCGTACGAAGCGTCGCACCGGCGGAGGCACCCGGGCTCCTCCCGCGGGAGTAGTCACGGCTCACAACAGGGCAAGGTACGCGTGTCGGGCATACCGTGAACCTGTACACGTGTAGGCGCCGGGGAGAAGAAGGTGAGTGCTATGCGCGTGCTGCTCAAGGCGTCCATGAACACCGAGAAGGCCAACGAGGTCATCCGCGGCGGCAAGATGCCCCAGCTGATGCAGGAGGCCCTCGGGAACCTCAAGCCCGAGGCGGCCTACTTCACCCTCGAGCACGGTGTCCGTACCGCCTACCTGTTCTTCGACATGCGGGACAGCTCGCAGATGCCGCCCATCGGTGAGCCCTTCTTCATGGACCTCGGCGCCGAGATCGACCTGACGCCCGTGATGAACGCCGACGACCTGCAGAAGGGCCTCTCCGAGCTGCGCTGACACCGCTCAGCTGAAGACGATCATCGACCCCTGCGCCAGGCTCCGCGTCGCCGCCGCGTGCAGCCCGAGCCACACGTGGCGTTCGCGGGCGAAGGGGCTGGGGTCGTACGGGGCGGGCACGGCCGGCTCCTCCAGCTCCGTGGGCGCGCGCGGCGGTTCGGGTGCCGCCGGCGGGTTGGCGGGGTCGATGCCGATCGCCGGGGCCACGTACTCCAGCTCGCGCAGCAGGGCCTGCGAGGAGCCGAGCGGGCCGCCGCCGGCGAGCAGCTCGTCGTTGGACAGGGGCTGGGGGAAGTCGACGGGGACGTAGGCGCCGGCGTGGTCGTAGTGCCACACGAGGTGCGACTGCTGGGCCGTCGACTCGAACATCTCCAGCAACTGCTCGTAGTCGCCGCCGAGTTCGTCGACCGGTGTCACGGGCAGCCCGCGCACCTGGAGCAGATACAGGCGGCGCAGGAAGTGCAGTGCGTCGTAGTCGAAGCCGGCCACCGGCGCGACCTCGCCGGACAGGCCCGGCATGTACTGGTACACCGGCACCGGCGGCAGCCCGGCGGCGGCGAGCACGCCGTTGTACTGCGCGAGTTCCTCGGCGAACGGATTGTCGGGGGTGTGGCACAACACGTCGACGAGCGGTACCAGCCACAGGTCACAGGCCAAAGAGGGCTCCTCACACAGCGGAATACGGCACGTGGGGCGGTCAGGGCAGCGTAGTCGGTACCACGTCGGACGGGCCCCTTCCGAACAGGTCAGGCACCCTTGTGCAGGTCCCATACCCACACCCCGTGTACCCACTTCCCGTCATGGCCCACGAGTTCGGTGACGGCCTTGCGCAGGGCGTCGTCGTGCGGCTGCGGCGTCACCACCAGCGCTCCCGCCCTCCAGTAGGCGAAGTCCCGCTTCGCCTGCGCCCGCCACTTCTCGCCGATCGTGGGTACGACGCCGCTGTAGCCGACATCACGCAGCAGCTGCGAGGTGTAGCGGGGTGTGGCGCCGTAGATGCCGATGCGCTTGTCGCCCCAGGGGCCGTTGAAGTAGCCGCCGGGCAGCTTGAAGCCGAGGCCCGCCCGCTGCTGCCAGTGCAGGGCCTCCGCGTCGCCGGCGTCGGGCAGCGGCACCGGCACCAGTGACTCGCCGTCGCGGACGTAGGGCTTCCAGGCCCCGTCGGTGAAGAAGGCCGGCGTCGCGGGGCGCTCGACCGCCTTCAGCGGGGCCGGGACGAGCGGGAGCAGGGCGAGGCAGACACCGAGCAGCCCGAGGTACTGCGTGCCCCGGTCGCGGACCGCGGTCAGCCGCCGCAGGGCCAGCGCGAGCAGCATGCCGAGCGCCGGGGCGCAGATCATCGCGACCCGGCCCTCGATGACCGACTCGAACAGCGGCAGCTTGGCGAACAGCGCCCAGGGGCCGGGGTAGACCCGGTCCGTCAGGGGGATGCGGAACCTCGGGCCCAGGGACAGCACGGCGGCGCCGGCCGCCGTGGCCGCCAGCGCCTTCACCAGCGCCCGCTCCCACAGCCGTACGGCGATGGCGAAGGCGAGGAGGACCAGCGGCCAGCCGTAGAAGGCGTTCTGCTCGGTGGGGTTGAGGGAGAGGGCGTTCGCCCGCTGGGCGTTCCCCGCGATCAGGGAGCGCTCCGCGAAGGAGAGCAGGGCGAGGGGGCTGTTGCCCGCGTTGTCGCCGTGCAGCACGCTGCCGTAGCTCCGCGGCCCGGCGAACTGCCAGGCCAGCGCCCCCACCACGAGCGGGAGGCAGACGGCCGCGGCGATCGCCAGGCCGTTCAGCAGCGGCCGCCAGGACCGCCGGGCCACGTCCCCGCGGACGACGGCGTAGGCGGCCGCGAACAGCGTCATGCCGATCATCGCGAGCAGCAGCGGCTCCTCGCCGAGGAAGACCTGGTACGCGGCCATCAGGCCGAGCACGATCCCGTCGCGCACCACCCGGCCGCCCGCGCACAGGCGCAGGGCGCGGTCGACGATCAGCGGGATCATGAACAGGATCACGAAGTTGGGGTGCGCGTTGGCATGGCTGACCATGGGCGGCGCGAACGCGGCCAGCCAGGCGCCGACGAAGGCCGGCCCCCGCTTGTCCACGACCCGCTTCACGATCAGCCAGTACCAGGCGGCCGCGGTGGCGGCGAGGCCCAGCGTCATCACGACGCTGAGGCAGACCGCGGGGCCCGCGAGCAGGGTGAGCGGGGCGAAGGGCACGGACAGGCCGAGCATGACCGTGTTGGCCATGAGGTTCACGCCGTCGGGGAAGCCCTGCAGGTCGGAGAAGAAGGGGTTGCGCAGATGGGCGACGTTGTCGGCGGTGACCGCGAAGAACCACTCCCACTGGTTCTGGTCCTGCAGGGAGTCGGTGAGGTAGCGGTGGTCGGGGTCGGAGAGCCGGCCCGCGTAGAGATAGGCCGCCATCAGCAGGAAGAGGAGGACGGCGACGAGGTCGGCGGGGCGCGTGGCGCGGGCGCGCAGCAGGGTGAGGTCGGCGAGGACGCGGACGTAGTCGAGGGACCGTATCTTCGAGCCCGGCCGGTGGGACCAGCGGACCGGCACCTCGGCGACCTGCCACTCGGCGCGCTGGAAGTGGCGCAGCACCTCGACGTCTATGCCGTAGCCGTCGATCGTCGAGGCGGCGAACGCCTCGCGGGCGCGCTCTCCGTCGAAGAGCTTGAAACCGCACTGGGTGTCGCGTATCCCGGGCACGGCGATCCGGCGTATGAGCAGGTTCCCGGCGCGGCCCAGCAGTTCGCGCAGCGGGTGCTGGCGGTCTTCGATCGCCGCGCCGGGCAGGGCGCGGGAGCCCACGGCCGCGGCGTTGCCCTCGCTGAGCGCCTTGTCGAGCCGTTCCAGCTCCTCGATCGGGGAGGCGAGGTCGGCGTCCGTGACCAGCACGCGCCGGCCGCGGGAGGCGGCGACGCCCAGGCGCAGGGCGCTGCCCTTGCCGCGGTTGCGGGGGCTGGTGACGAGCCGGACGCGGGGGTCCCGGCGGTCGGTGACCAGGTCGCGGGTGGCGTCCGTGGAGCCGTCGTCGGCGACGACGACCTCCCACTCGCCCCAGCGGCCCTCGTCCTCGCGCAGATAGCGGGTGACGGCGTCGAGGGTGGGCCCGAGTCGCTGCTCCTCGTCGAAGGCGGGGATGACCACGGACAGGTCGACGGCCGTGGCCGGGGCGGTCATCCTCGCGCCAGCCCTTCGACGAGGTCCAGTGAGTGGGCGTCGTACTGGGCGACGATCGAACGCGCCGTCCTGATGTCGCGCTGCGCCATGGCGTCGACCAGATCGGTGTGGCCGGACCAGAGGGCACCGCGCATGTCGGTCAGCCGGCGCAGGTGCTGCACCGCGCACACCCAGGACTGCACCCGCAGCCGGTGCAGGAACTCGGCGAGGTAGGGGTTGCCGAAGAGGCTGCCGAGCTCGTGCCAGTAGCGCAGGTCGTAGCCGATCAGCACGGTGAGGTCGCCGGCGAGCGAGGCCCGCCGTGCCTCCTCGCCGCGGCGGCGCACCCCCGCGAGCGCGGCGACGGTCCGCGCGTCGTCCACCTGCCGGAAGCGCTGCCGTCCCTCCTCCAGGGCGTGGAACATGCCGTCGGTGACCAGGCTGCGGGCCTCGACGATGCCGCGGTAGTCGGCGACCGAGTACTCGCGGACGTGGAAGCCGCGGTGCTGGTCGGCGTCGAGCAGGCCCTGCGCGGAGAGGTCGACGAGCGCTTCGCGCACGGGGGTCGCGGAGACGCCGTACTGCTCGGCGATCTCCTTGACCGTGAACTCCTGCCCTGGCTGCAGCCGTCCCGCCAGCACCTCGTCGCGAAGCGCGTCGGCGATCTGCTGCCGCAGGGTGCTGCGGGTGACGGCGCCGCCGCCGCTGCTGCCGGGCATGGGTCGGGCGTCTCCTCGTCGCGTTCGGGTGGCGTGCACGTCCTTACCTACGGGCACGCCACCTTACGCGTTCGGATTCCACCTGTTGACCCGCGTAGCTGCGCGCGGGCAGGCGCGGTGCCCGAGCGGCCGCCCGGGCTCGGGCCGGACCTAGCGCGTGTACTCGTCGGCCACCGACAGCGCCGCGTCCAGCGCGGCGAAGCCCTCCTTCAGTTCGGCCTCGCTGACGTTGCACGGGGGCACGACGTGGGTGCGGTTCATGTTGATGAAGGGCCACAGGCCGTGCCGCTTGGCGGCGGCGCCGAAGGCGGCCATCGGGGCGTTCGCCTCGCCGGCCGCGTTGTACGGCACCAGCGGCTCGCGGGTCTCCCTGTCCCTGACCAGCTCCAGCGCCCAGAACATGCCGACTCCGCGGACCTCGCCGACGCTCGGGTGCCGCTCGGCGAGCTCGCGCAGCGCGGGCCCGACCACGCTCTCGCCGAGCCGCTTGGCGTGGCCGACGACGTCCTCCTCCTCCATGACCTGGATCGTCGCGACGGCGGCGGCGCAGGCGAGCGGGTGCCCGGAGTAGGTCAGCCCGCCCGGATAGGCCCGCCGGGCGAAGGTCTCGGCGATCGCGCCGCAGACGGCGACCCCGCCCAGTGGCACGTATCCGCTGTTGACGCCCTTGGCGAAGGTCATCAGGTCCGGCACGACGCCGGACAGGCCGGCCGCGAACCACTCACCGGTGCGCCCGAACCCGGCCATGACCTCGTCCAGCACGAAGACGATCCCGTACTTGTCGCAGATCTCCCGGACCCCGGCGAGGTACCCCGGCGGCGGGACCATGATCCCCGCGGTGCCCGGGATCGTCTCCAGGACGACCGCGGCGACGGTGCCGGGCCCCTCGAAGGCGATCGTCGTCTCCAGGTGCTCCAGCGCGCGGGCGCACTCCTGCTCCTCCGTCTCGGCGTAGAACCGGGAGCGGTACAGGAACGGCGCCCAGAAGTGCACGACACCGGCCGCCGCGCCGTCGGAGGCCCAGCGCCGGGGATCGCCGGTGAGGTTCACGGCCTGCTGGGTGCCGCCGTGGTACGAGCGGTAGGCGGACAGCACCTTGGGACGCCCGGTGTGCAGCCGCGCCATCCGGATCGCGTGCTCGACGGCGTCCGCGCCGCCGTTGGTGAAGAAGATCCTGTCCAGGTCGCCGGGGGTCCGCTCGGCGATCAGCCGGGCCGCCTCCGAGCGCGCCTCGACGGCGAAGGCGGGCGCGAACGTCGTCAGGCGTGCGGCCTGCTCCTGTATCGCGGCGACGACCTTGGGGTGCTGGTAGCCGATGTTGGTGTAGACGAGCCCGCTGGAGAAGTCCAGGTACCGCTTGCCGTCGTAGTCCCAGAAGTACGACCCCTCCGCGCCGGCGACGGCGAGCGGGTCGATGAGTTCCTGCGCGGACCAGGAGTGGAACACGTGAGCACGGTCCGCGGCCTTGACGGCGGCGCCGGCCTCGGGGTTCGGGTGAGGGGTCATGGGCGCGAGCGTAGGAGCGGGCACGGCGGCGGGGATATCGGCTTCCTGTCTGCCGTGCGGGGGTTTTGGCGACAGGTTGTCTACAGCGGGCGGCGCCCGACGGGGGAAAGCATTGACAGCATCCTGTCCAAATGACAGCCTGCTGTCATGACTCGGAAGCCTGTTCACCTCGCCGTGTACGACACCCTCGCCGACTGGGAGACGGGACACGCGACGGCGTATCTCGCCCGCGCCGGGTACGAGATCCGGACGGTGGGTCCGGGCCGGGACCACGTCCGCTCCATCGGCGGCCTGAGCGTGCGGCCCGACCTCGCCCTCGACGCGCTGCGGCCCGGGGACAGCTCCCTGCTGATCCTCCCCGGCGCCGACCTGTGGGACGCGGGCGACCGGCTCGCGCCCTTCGCCCGCACGGCCCGGGAGTTCCTCGACGCCGGCGTGCCCGTCGCCGCGATCTGCGGCGCCACCGCCGGACTCGCCCGCGAGGGCCTGCTCGACGACCGGAAGCACACCAGCGCCGTCTCCTTCTACCTGGCGGCGACCGGGTACCGGGGCGGCGAGCTGTACGTCGACGCGGACGCCGTGACCGACGGGACGCTGGTGACCGCCGGGCCCACCGAGCCCGTCGCCTTCGCGCGGGAGGTGCTGGGCCTGCTCGGGGTCTACGAGGGCGAGGTGCTGGACGCCTGGTACCGGCTGTACCACGACTCCGACCCGGCGGCGTACGCCGTGCTCCAGCAGGCCGGCGGGCGGTGAGCCGCGAGCGTCAGGACCTGCTCAGCCGCAGTGCCCTCGGCGTCTTCCGGCTCAACGGCCAGTTCCTCGCCCTCGCCGAGGAACTGGCCGGGCCGGCCGGGCTCACCGCCGCCTGGTGGCAGGTGCTCGGCGCGGTGCTGGGGGAGCCGCTGCCCGTCGCCGGGATCGCCCGTGCCATGGGCATCACACGGCAGAGCGTGCAGCGCGTCGCCGACCTGCTGGTGGAGCGCGGGCTCGCCGAGTACCGGCCCAACCCGGCCCACCGCCGCGCCAAGCTCCTCGCGCCGACCGAGGAGGGACGCGCGGCGAACCACCGCATCAACCCCGGCCACGCGGCCTTCGCCGACCGGCTCGCGGACGCCTTTGGCGAGAAGGAGCTGGCCGAGGCCGTGCGGGCGCTGGAACGGCTGTCGAAGGTGCTGGAGGAGCTGGGCCCGCCCCCTGTTACGGAACCGTAGACACCGCAGCGGCCACCTCCCCCCTGCGCCCGCACTATCGTTGGCATGTCGCACAGGGGTGTATCGGGGGATTTCGGGGGACCTGCGATGGACAAGCTCGGGGCCGGCGATCCGCAGCAGATCGGCGCGTACCGGCTGCTGGCGCGGCTCGGTGCCGGCGGCATGGGCAACGTCTACCTCGCCCGGTCGGAGCGCGGCCGTACCGTCGCCGTCAAGCTGGTGCGCGAGGAACTGGCGGCGCAGGAGGAGTTCCGGGCCAGATTCCGGCAGGAGGTGCAGGCCGCGCGGCAGGTCGGCGGGGACTGGACGGCGCCCGTCCTCGACGCCGACACCGAGGCCGCCGTTCCCTGGGTCGCCACCGGGTACGTCGCCGGGCCGAGCCTGCAGCAGGTCGTCGGGCACGACCACGGTGCACTGCCCGAGCGGTCGGTGCGCATCCTCGGGGCCGGGCTCGCGCAGGCGCTGAAGGACATCCACGCCGCGGGGATCATCCACCGCGACCTCAAGCCGTCCAACGTGCTCGTCACCATCGACGGGCCGCGGGTCATCGACTTCGGCATCGCGCGCGCCCTGGAGACCGTGACGGACGGCGGGCTGACGCGGACGGGCGCGCTCGTCGGCTCGCCCGGGTTCATGGCGCCCGAGCAGGTGCGCGGTGACCGGATCACGCCCGCGTGCGACGTCTTCTGCCTGGGCTCGGTGCTGGCCTACGCGGCGACCGGCACTCTGCCCTTCGGCGCCGCGAACAGCGGTGCGCACGCCCTGATGTTCCGCATCGCCCAGGAGGAGCCCGACCTCGAAGGGGTGCCCGAGGGCATCGCCGACCTGGTACGGGACTGCCTGAAGAAGGACCCGGCGGCCCGTCCGACGCTGGACGAAGTGCTGGAGCGCACGGGCGCCGAGGACACCGTGCTGGGCGGGCGGTCCAGGGACCCGTGGCTGCCGAGCGCACTGGTGGCCCAACTGGGGCGGCACGCCGTGCGGTTGCTGGACACGGAGAATCCCGAGCAGCCGGCCGGGACCTCCCTCGTGAAGCCGGCGCCCGCGGCCACCCCGGAGCACGCCCCCGCCGCCGACGCCTCGCCGCAGCAGGACGGTGACCCCGCCACGCCGCCGCCACCGGGGCGGCCCGGGAGCGGCGCCCCGGTGAACCATCCGCCGACGATGGTGTCGGGCACCGAGCCGCCCGCCGCCCAGACGCCCGCGGCCGGCCACCCGGTCCTCGGCAGTCCGCAGCAGGGCCCCGGCCACGGCCATCCCCAGCAGCCCGGCGCCTACGGTTACCCCCAGCAGCCCGGCGCCTACGGCTATCCCCAGCAGACGGGCCCGTACGGCGCCCTCGGCCCCACCCCGCCCTACGGCCCGTCCCACTCCGGGCCGATGCCCGCCCCGCCCGGGCCGCCGCGCCGGAGCGGCCGCTCCACCGCGCTCCTGGTCGGCGTCGCCCTGATCGTCGCGCTCGGTGCCGGCGGCTCGGTCTACGCCCTCATGAGCGGCGGCCACGACACGGCCGGCGGCAACCCGGGCCCCGCCCCGTCCACCGCCGCGCCCCGCACGTCCGGGGCGACCGCGCCCGGGCCGGGCCCGACGAGCGCGCGGCCCACCGCCGCCGCCTCCTCGGGCGGCGTGATACCGGACGGCTACCTCGGCACCTGGAACGCCGTCATCACCAACGCCGACGGCGACAACACCCGTGAGCTCACCATCCAGCAGGGCGCGGTCGGCGACACCGTCATGTCCCTCGTCGCCGACGGGCCCACCAGCAGCGGCAGCTACCACTGCGTCTTCCAGGCCCAGCTGACCGGTGCGCCGGGCGGCGGGGCCCTGGAGATCGGCCCGTCCACCGTGACGACCGGCGACCCGGGCTACTGCAAGCCGGGCGGCGCCACCGAGATCACCCTGCTGCCGGACGGCAGCCTCCAGCGCGAGACCGTCGGCAACGGCGAGAAGCTGACGTACACCAGGCAGTGACCCGGCAACCGGCCGCCCGCCCCGGCCGGCCCCGGCCGTGGAGCGGCACGGCCCCTGCGGCGGCGACCCGTCCCGGCCAGTCCGGTCAGTCCGGCCGTCCCGGTCAGTCCGGCCGTCCCGGTCAGTCCGGCCGTCCCGGTCAGTCCGGCCGGTCCGGCCAGTCCCGGCGCCGGCCACCAGGGCCGCCGGGGCCACCAGGGGCACCCGGCCACCCGCGGGTCCGTCACCTCGGCTCCGGCGGCCGCTGCCGGGGCATGTTCGGGCGGGCGCCCGTCCCCGGCGGCAGCGGGAAACGGCCCTGCGCGCCGCCGATCTCCTGGCGGCCGGTGCCGCTGCCCGCGGACTGGATCCCCATCGGCGCGGAGCCGGTGCGGAACTCCACCATCCAGTCGGCCGTCTCGGTGCGCACCAGCTCGGTCACGTCCTCGGAGAAGCGCCGCAGCACGCCCAGGCACCGCTCGGCGGCCTCGCTCGCCGTCCCCTCCGCGGGGCCGAGCACCTCGCGCACGCTCTCCGAGGCCCAGTCGAACTGCAGCACCTGCAGCCGCCGCTGCACCGCCTGCGCGGTCGCCACGTCCCTTATCCAGCCGGAGGTCACGCCGAAGAAGCGGTCGACGGCCACACAGGCCACCGCGAGCAGCAGGGCCAGATACCCCCACGCGGCCAGCCCGGCGGAGACCCGGGTCAGGTCCAGCAGCGGCAGCGCGGCACCGGCGACCGCGCCCGCGGCGGCTCCGGTGCGCAGCAGCCGGGCGCCCCGCCGCTTCCACGTCCGGTCCGTGAGATACCAGGCGGCCGTCTCGAGCGCCCCGTGCTCCACCCACCGGTACAGCTCGTGCAGCCGCTCGGCCGGCTCGCCCCAGTCGCCGAGCGGGAACGCGCGCCCGGTCAGATCGCCCGGCCGGAGCCCGGCGGCACCCTCGCCCCGCCCGTCCTGAGGCGGACCCTCGGGCTGCATCTCCGGCTGACCCACCCGCACTCCTTCTGACCACGAACCGATCACGTAGCGTGACACCTGATGCTGATGTGCCCGCCCCTTCCTACCGCCCAATGGGTGGCGAAGCCCATGGATTCACTCCTTTTCCGCCCGGAAGTAGGCCGTGATCAGGTATAGGACTCGGCAGAGGCTCACTCGAAAGAGTGCCGGGGCGATGGCTGCCCGGACCACGTAGGCTCGTGCCAGGCGGGAAGACCCCGCCGACGAAGTCGTACGAAACCAGGAGCTGATCGTGATTCCCGGTGGTGGCCAGCCCAACATGCAGGAGCTGCTCCAGCAGGCCCAGAAGATGCAGCAGGACCTGCAGCGGGCCCAGGAGGAGCTGGCGCGGACGGAGGTCGACGGACAGGCGGGCGGCGGCCTGGTCAGGGCCACCGTCACCGGCTCCGGCGAGCTGCGCGCACTGAAGATCGACCCCAAGGCGGTGGACCCCGAGGACACCGACACCCTCGCGGACCTGATCGTCGCGGCGGTCCAGGCGGCGAACGAGAACGCCCAGACCCTCCAGCAGCAGAAGCTCGGCCCGCTCGCCCAGGGCCTGGGCGGCGGCAGCGGTATCCCCGGCCTGCCTTTCTAAGACGGGTGCGGGCCGACTACCGTACGTACAGAAGGAACCCAGGAAGGACGGCAGTCCGTTGTACGAAGGCGTGGTTCAGGACCTCATCGACGAACTGGGGCGGCTGCCCGGCGTCGGTCCCAAGAGCGCCCAGCGGATCGCCTTCCACATCCTGCAGGCGGAACCGGCGGACGTACGGCGGCTCGCGCACGCCCTGATGGAGGTCAAGGCGAAGGTCAGGTTCTGCGCGACCTGCGGCAACGTCGCACAGGAGGAGCTGTGCAACATCTGCCGTGACACCCGCCGGGACCCCGCCGTCATCTGCGTGGTGGAGGAGCCCAAGGACGTGGTCGCCATCGAGCGCACCCGCGAGTTCCGGGGCCGTTACCACGTCCTGGGCGGAGCGATCAGCCCGATCGAGGGGGTCGGACCGGACGACCTGCGTATACGGGAACTTCTCGCGCGGTTGGCCGACGGTACGGTCACGGAACTGATCCTGGCCACGGACCCGAACCTGGAGGGCGAGGCCACCGCGACCTACCTCGCCCGGATGATCAAGCCCATGGGCCTCAAGGTCACCCGCCTGGCCAGCGGCCTCCCGGTGGGTGGTGACCTGGAATACGCGGACGAGGTGACCCTCGGCCGCGCCTTCGAGGGGAGACGACTCCTAGATGTCTGACGCCACGCTGCACGCCACGTCCCCGGACCCGGACGACTTCGCGGTTCAGATCGCGGACCAGGTGGAGAGCTTCCTCGTCGCAGTGAGCGAGGTGGCCAAGGGCGACGAACCGGACTCGGCGGTCCCCTTCCTCCTGCTGGAGGTCTCCCAGCTGATGCTGGCGGGCGGCCGTCTGGGCGCACACGAGGACATCGTCCCCGAGGAGCGCTACGAGGCCGACACGGGCCCCGACCCCGACGTGGACGGACTCCGCGAGAACCTCGCCCGGCTGCTGGAGCCGGTCGACGTCTACTCCGAGGTCTTCGACCCCTACGAGCCGCGCAGGGCCCCGGTCCCGGCGCGCATCTCCGACGACCTCGCCGACGTCATCACCGACCTCCGCCACGGCATGGCCCACTACCGCGCGGGCCGCACCACGGAGGCCCTGTGGTGGTGGCAGTTCTCCTACTTCTCCAACTGGGGCTCGACGGCCTCGGCGACCCTGCGCGCCCTGCAGTCGGTGGTCGCCCACGTCCGCCTCAACCAGCCCCTGGAGGAGCTGGACGGCCTGGACACCGACCAGGGCATGGGCGACGAGACCCTGGAGTTCGAGGCCGGCAAGGTGATGCAGGAGGAGATCGCGGGCCCGCTGGGGATGCAGACGGGCCAGTGAGACCCGGGGCCGTCCGGCGACGGCGCCGTCACAGCCCCCACATCCCTTTCCCGAGCGCCGTGACGCCGCCTGTCAGGGCCAGGGACAGCACCAGCAGTCGGGCCCGCCTCTCGGGTGTGCGGGCGGCGAGCGCCCGGCCCAGCAGCGCGCCCGCGGTCATGGCGGCGGCGACCCAGCCCCAGCGGGCGCCGGACAGCTCCGGCAGGCCGTTCGCGGCCAGTGAGAAGGCGTTGACGACGACGCCGTAGAACTGCGCGTTCGGTACGAACTCCCGTACCGTCCAGCCCGCGTTGACGGCGTAGAGCGAGATCGGCGGGCCGCCCACCGCGGCCGCCGAGTTCATGAAACCGCCGACCGCGCCCGCCGCGAGCGCGCCCTTCGTGCCGCGCAGCGCCGGCACCCGTGCGCCGCGCATGACCAGCAGCACGGCGGCCGTCACCAGCGTGCCCATGACCACCATCAGGACGGGTTCGGGGAGCCGGCGGGTCAGCCAGGAGCCCGCGGGCACCGTGCACGCCGCCGCCAGGCACAGCGGCACCATCGCGCCCGGGCGGACCCGCCGCCAGCCGCCGGCCAGTCCGGCGGCGCAGATGGCCCCCGACGCGCAGTTGGCGAGCACGACGCCGTCGGCCGGACCGAGCAGCAGCACCAGCGCGGGCACGGCGACCAGCGCGAATCCCATCCCGGTCAGCCACTGCACGCAGGAGCCGAGCAGCACGATTCCCGCCAGCAGCACGTCCGCCATGGCGCGACTCTAGGTCAGCACGCGGCCACGCCGTGCCCCGAAGGGTGACCTGGCCCACTTTGCGGACTGTTCACGGGCAACCGGGGCAGGGACCGTGCTGGAGCGCCGGATCTCACCATGTGGTTCCAGCACGGTCGATTTCGGGCGCTCGATAGACTGAGCCGACCGCAGTGCATGCGCGTATCTGCGGTGAAGAGACGGAAGACCGAGGAGCGCACGTGGGCCTTGTCGTGCAGAAGTACGGAGGCTCCTCCGTAGCCGATGCCGAGGGCATCAAGCGCGTCGCCAAGCGGATCGTGGAAGCGAAGAAGAACGGCCACCAAGTGGTCGTGGTCGTTTCCGCGATGGGCGACACTACGGACGAGCTGATCGATCTCGCCGAGCAGGTATCCCCGATGCCGGCCGGCCGCGAGTTCGACATGCTGCTGACCGCCGGGGAGCGGATCTCGATGGCCCTGCTGGCCATGGCGATCAAGAACCTGGGCCACGAGGCCCAGTCGTTCACCGGCAGCCAGGCCGGCGTCATCACCGACTCGGTCCACAACAAAGCCCGGATCATCGACGTCACGCCGGGCCGGATCCGGCAGTCGCTGGACGCGGGCAACATCGCCATCGTCGCCGGCTTCCAGGGCGTCAGCCAGGACAAGAAGGACATCACGACCCTCGGCCGCGGTGGCTCCGACACCACCGCCGTGGCGCTGGCCGCCGCCCTCGACGCCGAGGTGTGCGAGATCTACACCGACGTCGACGGCGTGTTCACCGCCGACCCGCGCGTGGTGAAGAAGGCGCGGAAGATCGACTGGATCGCCTTCGAGGACATGCTGGAGCTCGCCGCGTCCGGCTCCAAGGTGCTGCTCCACCGCTGTGTGGAGTACGCCCGCCGCTACAACATCCCGATCCACGTGCGCTCGTCCTTCTCCGGGCTGCAGGGCACCTGGGTCAGCAGCACGCCGATCAAGCAAGGGGACCAGAAGGTGGAGCAGGCCATCATCTCCGGTGTCGCTCACGACACCTCCGAGGCCAAGGTGACGGTCGTCGGCGTCCCGGACAAGCCGGGCGAGGCCGCCTCGATCTTCCGCGCCATCGCGAACGCGGAGATCAACATCGACATGGTCGTGCAGAACGTGTCCGCAGCCTCCACCGGGCTGACGGACATCTCCTTCACCCTCCCCAAGACCGAGGGCCGCAAGGCCATCGACGCCCTGGAGCGGGCGAAGACGGTCATCGGCTTCGACTCGCTGCGCTACGACGACCAGATCGGCAAGATCTCGCTCGTCGGCGCCGGCATGAAGACCAACCCGGGCGTGACCGCCTCCTTCTTCGAGGCGCTCAGCGACGCCGGGGTGAACATCGAGCTGATCTCGACCTCCGAGATCCGCATCTCGGTCGTCACCCGCGCCGACGACGTGCCCGAGGCCGTCCGCGCCGTCCACTCCGCCTTCGGCCTCGACTCCGACACCGCCGAGGCGGTCGTCTACGGGGGCACCGGACGCTGATGGCACGGCAGGGGACCGTGCGACCGACGCTCGCGGTCGTGGGAGCGACCGGAGCCGTCGGCACGGTCATGCTCCAGATCCTGTCCCAGCACGCGGACATCTGGGGCGAGATCCGTCTGATCGCCTCGCCGCGCTCGGCCGGCCGCAAGCTGGCCGTGCGCGGCGAGGAGGTCGAGGTGGCGGCGCTGACGGAGGAGGCCTTCGACGGGGTCGACGTCGCCATGTTCGACGTGCCCGACGAGGTCTCGGCGCACTGGGCGCCCGTCGCCGCCGCCAAGGGCGCGGTGGTGGTGGACAACTCCGGCACCTTCCGGATGGACCCCGAGGTGCCGCTCGTGGTGCCCGAGGTCAATCCGCACAAGGCGCGCCTCAGGCCCCGCGGGATCATCGCCAACCCCAACTGCACGACGCTCTCCATGATCGTGGCCCTGGGCGCCCTGCACGCCGAGTTCGGGCTGCGCGAGCTGGTGGTCTCCTCGTACCAGGCGGTGAGCGGGGCGGGGCGCGCCGGGGTCGAGACGCTGCGCCGGCAGCTGTCGCTGGTGGCCGGCACCGAGCTCGGCACCAAGCCCGGTGACGTACGGCGGGCGGTCGGCGACGACACCGGGCCCTTCCCGGAGCCGGTCGCGCTGAACGTCGTGCCGTGGGCCGGGTCGCTGCGCGAGGACGGCTGGTCCTCGGAGGAGATGAAGGTGCGGGACGAGTCCCGCAAGATCCTCGGCCTGCCGGACCTCCCCGTCGCGGTCACCTGCGTACGGGTGCCGGTGGTCACCACGCACTCCCTCACCGTCCACGCCCGCTTCCAGGGCGAGGTCTCGGTCGGCGGCGCCCGCGAGATCCTCGCCACCGCGCCGGGTGTCGTGCTGTGCGACGACCCGGCCGCGGGGGAGTTCCCCACCCCCGCCGACGTGGTGGGCACCGACCCGACCTGGGTGGGCCGGGTGCGGCGCGCGCTCGACGACCCGACGGCGCTCGAACTCTTCGTCTGCGGTGACAACCTGCGCAAGGGCGCGGCTCTCAACACCGCGCAGATCGCGGAACTGGTGGCCACCGAGTTCGTGTGACACTCACGGCGGTGGGTGCGCTCCCATGGTGTGGCGTGTCACGTGCGGTACATCCTGTGGCGCCCGGCCGTCGCCGGAAAAGCCGCTGGCAGCGGCCGGTCGGCTTTGTAGGATCTGTGGGCGGCGCGGACCCCGGCCAATGGTCCGTACCACTTGCCCCGGGGCCGTGCGGCATCCGAAGATTTCCCTTCCCGCCCTCCGCAACCGCGCGGAGGGCGGGGGGCGTCTTTGCGAACGCCCTTCAGGGGTGCGGGGATGCGGCGGGACGTGGGGACGTCCCGAACATTCGGACACAGGGGAAGAGCGGGTAGGCATGAGGGCGTTCGAAGCACGGTCGACGGTGCTGTCCGACGCGAGAGGGCCGGTGGCACCACGCGACGCAAAAGTGACGCCCGGCACGTACAACCCTGAGGGGGGTAAACGTGTCCAACTGGCGTGGCTGAGGTACTCGACTTCTCTGCGGCGACGCGCGGTACGGCCCTACGGCCGCCCCGCCCGTCCCTACGACCCCGTCTGCCCGGCCCGCCCGGCGGCATGCCGGTGATCGCGCCCATGCCTGCCGCGCGGCCCACCCGCATCCCGAATCAGCGCGAGGACGCCGAGGACGTCGCGGCGGCCGGCACCACGGTCGACCACCTCACCGAGACCTACCGCGCGCACTACCGCTCGCTGCTGGGACTCGCCGCCCTCCTGCTCGACGACACCGCCTCCTGCGAGGACGTCGTCCAGGAAGCCTTCATCCGCGTGCACTCGGCACGCAAACGCGTCCGCGACCCCGAGAAGACCCTGGCGTACCTGCGCCAGACGGTCGTCAACCTCTCCCGCTCCGCCCTGCGCCGCCGCATCCTCGGCCTGAAGCTGCTCTCCAAGCCGATGCCCGACATGGCGAGCGCCGAGGAGGGCGCCTACGACCAGCTGGAGCGCGACTCCCTGATCAAGGCGATGAAGGGCCTGCAGCGCCGCCAGCGCGAGGTGCTGGTGCTGCGCTACTTCGCGGACATGACCGAGGCCCAGGTCGCCGAGACGCTCGGGATATCGCTGGGTTCGGTGAAGGCGTACGGCTCCCGCGGCATCGCGGCCCTCCGGATCGCGATGGAGGCGCCGGCATGAACGAGGACGCCGAGGGACGTGACTCCCGTGACCGACACGAACCGTTCGCCTGGCACGAGCCGACGGCGACACCAGGACAAGAGCACTCGCCACCGCACGCTGGGAACAGGACTGTGAACCACGGCCGCGACGACCAGGGCCCCGAGGACGAGCTCGACTCGGACGAGCAGGCCCTGCGCAGGATGTTGCACCAGGCGGTGGAGACGGTCGAGCCGCGCGACGGCACGCTGGACCACCTGCGGCGGGCGGTGCCCGCGCGGCGTGCCCGCAAGCGGCAGGCCGCGGTCGGCATGGCGGCAGCGGCCCTGTTCATCGGCACGGCCGTCCCGGCCCTGCTGCATGTCTCGGGCGCCACGGGCTCCGACGTCAATCCGTCCGTCGCCGGCCAGGCCTCGCAGGCCCAGGGCGGCGCGAGCCAGGGAAAAGCCGACGGCAGTGAGGGCACCACCGGGGGCGGTTCCGGCAAGACCCAGGACAAGGGCAAGGGCGCGTCGAAGGGCGACGGCAGGAGCAAGGGCGTCACCCCCGGCGCGGGCAGCGGCGCGGGCACCGGCCCGTCGGCCACCAGTGCGGCGGGCGCCCCGGTGTGCACCGCCCAGCAGCTCGGCTCGGCCACCCAGTCCGTCGACGCCCCCGACTCCGCGGGCACGGTCTACGGCACCTTCCGCGTCGTCAACATCTCCACCACGCCCTGCAGCGTCGGCGGGCCCGGCAGCGTCAGCGTGCTCGCGCAGGGCGCCGCGGACGCCACCAAGGTCGGCGCGCAGCGGCATGTGGCCGGGGACGCGGCGGCCGGCCTGCCGGACCCCTCCACCGAGGTCACCGGGCTGCTGCTGCAGCCGGGCGCCGCCTACGAGGAGAAGTTCGCCTTCGTCCCCTCGGCGCCCTGCCCCAGCACGGGCGGCAGCGGCGGCACCACCGACGGCGGCCCCACCGCCTCGCCGACCCCGAGCGGCGACGCCGGCAGCACCACCGGCGGCGCCTCCACCGGCACCGACAGCGGCGTCACCACGCAGCTGATGAGGCAGGACGGCGCGGCGGGCGGCAGTGTGACCGTGTCCCACACGACGGAGGCGGGCTCGCCCACGGTGTCGGCGCAGGTGCCCGACGCGTGCGCCGGGACGGTCTACTTCACCGGGGTGCTGGCCGGGACGTGAGGCGGCGGGCGTGACCGGGGGCCGACTCCGCCCGGGGCGCCCCCGTCGGCGTCAGACGGTCACGCTCTGCTCTTCCGCCGCCACCAGCCCCATCTCCGCGTCCCGCGCGGACTCCACCTCGCGCCGCAGCAGCCGGAACCACATGAACACCACGAACCCGGCGAAGACGAACCACTCGCCGGTGTACCCGAGGTTCTGGAACGCCTTCAGGTCCAGCCCGGAGTTGGCGGGTGCCTTGGCGGGCACCGCCTTCATCCCGCTGTCGGCCCGGTCCAGGGTGATCCACGCGTCGTACACGTCGTAGGGCACGAGGTTCACCAGCGCCGCCGAGCTGATCGCCCCGGTCTGCCCGGACGGCAGGCCGCTCTGGGCGCCCACCCCGTCGTCCCCGGGCGTCTCGGACGCCTGGAGCGCGCCGGTGACGGTGACGTCACCGGCCGGCGCGGCGGGCGCCTTCGCGGCGTCGGCCGATCCCGGCAGCCAGCCCCGCACCACGGGCAGCGCCTTGCCGCCGTCGGTGCGCAGCAGCGTCAGGACGTAGTAGCCGCGCCTGCCGTCGAGTTCGCGGTCCGGGACCAGCAGCTGCCTGCCGTACCGCCCGGTGGCGGTGGCCTGCTTGCCGGACGTCGCCTTGTCGACGGGCAGCAGCTCGCGCAGCGGGCGGGCGGCCTCGTGCCGGTCCGTCGTGACCTGCTCGCTCTCCTTGCGGTGGTCCTGCACGCGGCCCTCGAACCGGCTCAGCTGCCAGGACCCCATGAAGACGCAGAAGGGGATGGCGAGCAGCACGAAGACGTTGATCCCCCACCAGCGGGGCGTCAGCAGAAACCGGTACACGCCTTCAAAGGTACGGCGCCGCCGGGCGGAGAACCGCCGCGGGGTCAGTACCGCTCGGTGAGGTGGTCCCGGCCGGCCGGGGGCTCGTACGGCTCCGGCCAGAAGTCGGTTATGGACGTGATCCGGTCCGTACCGCTGAAGAACGAGATCCCGTACATCTCCTCCAGCCCGACCGTGAAGTGGATCCAGCTCACCACCTGGCCCGGCTCGGCGACGACGCGCTCGATCCTCAGGCGCCAGTCGCCCGGGTACTCGCGGGTGAACTCCACGTACCGCTGCCTGCCGGTGATGCGCTCACGCGTCTGCGGCAGGGTGTAGACGACGTCCTCGGACAGGGTGTCGGCGAAGGCGCTCCAGTCCCGGGCCGCGGCGGCGGCCCAGAACCTCTCGACTGTCTTACGCAGATCGGTCATGCCGGGAAGTCTGCACCCCGCCACTGACAATCCGATCCGACCTGGGCGAACGCCCCGATCGGGGCTGGTTCGCGGGCCCGCACGGGCCGGGGCGGGTAAGGGAGCGGTAGAAGTTGTCCACAGGCTGGGGATCCCGCCCGCGCGGCGTCACAGGAAGCAGGCAGTATGGGGTCATGACTGAGAGCAACGGGTCCGCCGCGCCGGATCGGAAAGAGGACATGCCGGACTGGGAGAAGCGCTTCCGGGCGCCGCGGGTGTCGCTGCCCGACTGGGCGCAGGACGCACCGGACCGCTCCCTGTTCGTGTCGAACGCGACGGGGACGTACGAGCTGTACGCCTGGGACCGGTCGACGGGCGAGCGGCGCCAGGTGACCGACCGGCCGAACGGCACGACGGACGGTGTGCTCACCCCGGACGGCGCGTGGATCTGGTGGTTCGACGACAAGGACGGCGACGAGTTCGGCGTCTGGCGCCGGCAGCCGTTCACGGGCGGGGAGAACGAGCTCGCGGCCCCGGGCCTGGGCCCCTCCTACCCGGCGGGCCTGGCCCTCGCCCGGGACGGCCGCACGGCGGTCGTCGGCCGCTCCACCGACGAGGACGGCACGACGATCCACCTCGCGCGCACGGGCGAGGACCCGGTGGAGATCTACCGCCACCGCGAGTCGGCGGGCGTCGGCGACCTCTCCCACGACGGCTCGCTGATCGCGATCGAGCACACGGAGCACGGCGACGCGATGCACTCGGCCCTGCGCGTCATGCGCCTGGACGGCACCGCCGTCGCCGAGCTGGACGACACCAGGGGCGGCAAGGAGGAGCTGGGCCTTGAGGTCCTGGGCTTCGCCCCCGTCGACGGCGACACCCGGCTGCTCGTCGGCCACCAGCGCCGCGGCCGCTGGGAGCCGATGGTGTGGGACACGGCCACCGGCGAGGAGACCGACCTGGCCCTGGACCTGCCCGGCGACGTCAGCGCCGAGTGGTACCCGGACGGCACGGGACTGCTCATCGTGCACAGCTTCGAGGCCCGCAGCGAGATGTTCCGCTACGACCTGGCGGGCCGGGCCCTGGAGAAGATCCCCACCCCGCCCGGCTCGGTCTCCGGCGCGACGGCCCGCCCGGACGGCAGCGTGGAGTACCTCTGGTCCTCGGCCGCCCGGCCGTCGGCGGTCCGCTCGACCACCGGTGAGGTCGTCCTCGACCCGCCCGGCATGAAGTCCCCGGGCTCGGTGCCGGTGGAGGACGTCTGGGTGGAGGGCCCCGGCGGCCGTATCCACGCCCTGGTCCAGAAGCCCGCGGGCGCCACGGGCCCGCTGCCCACCGTCTTCGACATCCACGGCGGCCCGACCTGGCACGACAGCGACGCCTTCGCCGCGGGCCCGGCGGCCTGGGTCGACCACGGGTACGCGGTGGTCCGCGTCAACTACCGCGGCTCCACGGGCTACGGCCGCGCCTGGACCGACGCCCTCAAGCACCGCGTCGGCCTCATCGAACTGGAGGACATCGCGGCGGTCCGCGAGTGGGCGGTGAGCTCGGGCCTCGCCGATCCCGCCCGCCTCGTGCTGACCGGCGGCTCCTGGGGCGGCTACCTCACCCTCCTCGGCCTGGGCGCCCAGCCGGACGCCTGGACCCTGGGCATCGCGGCGGTCCCGGTCGCCGACTACGTCACGGCGTACCACGACGAGATGGAAGCCCTGAAGGCCATGGACCGCACCCTCATGGGCGGCACCCCGGAGGAGGTCCCCGACCGCTTCGAGGCCTCGTCCCCGCTGACCTACGTCGACCAGGTCAAGGCCCCGGTCTACATCTCGGCCGGGGTCAACGACCCCCGCTGCCCCATCCGCCAGATCGAGAACTACGTCAAGCGCCTCCAGGCCCGCGACGCGGTCCACGAGGTCTACCGCTACGACGCCGGCCACGGCTCCCTGGTGGTGGACGAGCGGATCAAGCAGGTACGGCTGGAGCTGGAGTTCGCGGAGCGGTATCTGGGGTGACCGCCCGGCGCCGGGCGGGCAGGGCTCCCCGGCCCGTCCGGGCGGCCCGTCCGGCGATCGAGGACGGTGCCGTTCAGGGGTGGAGCGGGGGTCTGGGCCCGGCGGTCCCGAGCAGCGCCCGCTCGGGAGGACGGCGGCCGAGCAGTTCCGCGAGCCCCCGGCGGGTGGCGGCGAGCACGATCCGGTCGCAGCCGCGCAGCACGTAGGAGTCCGGCAGATCCCACACCAGCCCCGACCCCGGCAGGTCCTCGTACGCCTCCTGTGCGGCCGGCTCCTCCGGCCGGCCGTCGGAGACCCTCGTGTCGAGGGCCAGCACCCGCCAGGCCCCCGCCCGGAACGCCTCCGCGACGGTCTTGCCCTCCAGCTGCGCGTGCCCGCCCACGTCCACGGCGGCGAACAGCAGCACCCGCCGTTCCACCGGAATCGCGCCGAGGATCTGGCGCCCCATCATCGCCCCGGCGAAGGCGGGCGCCGCCAGGTGGGACACGCTGCGGCTGCGGGTGGACGCCCGCGGATGGGCGGCGCGCAGGGTCCGGTACACGGCGGTGGCGAAGTCGTCGTCGTACAGCCGCAGGACGACCCGCAGGTCCGGCCGTACGGTCCGGGCGTAGAGGGCGGCCTCGAGGTTCGTGGTGTCCGCGCTGGTCACCGCGAGCAGCGCGTGCGCCCGGTGGATCTTGGCGGCCTCCAGGACGCCCTCCTGGGTGACGTCCCCGAGCACCACGGGCACCCGCAGCCGCCGGGCCGCGGCCAGGCCCCGGGCCTCGGGGTCGGACTCGACGCACACGACGGGGATGCGCAGTTCGCGCAGCCGGGTCAGCACCCGCGTACCGATCTTGCCGAGGCCGAGGAGCACCACGTGCCCGCCCAGCCCCCGAGGGGGCTTGCGCAGCGCGGACGCGGTGCGGAAGGTGCCCAGCGCCTCCAGCACCGCGGCCAGCAGGACCGGCAGCAGCAGCAACCCCGTCAGCCCGGAGAGGAGTTGCAGGATCTGCCGCCCGACGGACGCCCCGATCGCGGGGTCGTCGATGGCGAACAGATCGAGCAGCGTGAGATAGAACGCGCTCAGCGGATGAATCCCCGTCACCAGCCACAGGGCCACCGCGAGCGCGAGCACGCAGCCCGCCAGCCCGGCCAGCGACCAGCGCAGCCGGCGCGAGAACAGCGACGCGAACGCCACGGCCCCGCGGGCGGGCGGCAGTTCGGGCCCGGCGTAGGACACCTGCTCAAGGACGACGGTCCCGCGGCCGGTGGCGGCCCGCACCGCCGCCTCGTCGGGCAGCAGCTCCGGGCCCTGCTCCCCGCCGTTGTCGGCGTTGTCCGCGGACAGCAGCGCCAGCGTGGCCAGCCCCGGCCGGGTCAGCTGACCGGCCACCGGTGTCCGTTCCACCGCCCGCAGCAGCAGACCGTCGGTCTGGACGACCTTGCTGGTGCCCGCGACGGCGGTGGCGGCGAGCGCCGGCGCGGCCGTGTCGGCGTCGGACAGTACGGTCGTGGAGGAGTCGGAGGCGGAGCCGTCCGCGTCGCCCGCGGCCAACGCGGCCGCCTGGTCGAGCAGTTCCTCGATGTGCTGGCCGAGGCGCCGGTTGTAGAGCCGGAGGACCAGCCGCAGCCGCGGGTTGAGCCGGCGGGCGATGAGGGCGGCGCGGATGTTGGTCTCGTCGTCGTCGTACACCAGCGCCAGCGCCGCGGCCCGCTCCACCCCCGCCGCGCCGAGCGCGTCCTCGGTCGGCTCGGCCGCCTCCATGAGGTGGGCCGTTCCCACGGGTTCGGCGGTGGCGCCGGTCGCGCGGTTGACGGTCGCGTTCACCACGCGGTCGAACAGCGCCGCCGTGGTCGCCCGGGCCCGCCCGGCCGCCGGTGCGCGCACCGCGCGCTCGGACGGCGGCACGACGAGGGTGACCTGTTCGCCGTAGACGCCCCGCAGTTCGGCGGCGAGTCTGTGCGCCAGTCCGTCGTCGCCGCACACGACCATGTGCGCCGACCCGTCACCGTCCGGCCGGCCTTGATTCGGAACGCTCGCCACGAGGGGAAAGACTGCCCCAAAGACACGGGTGGTTCCAGAGACGACTGAACAACGGCCTCCCTCCGGGCGTACCCAAGGCCGAGGGGAGACCAGCGCCTCTCCGTACCACCGGAGGTACCTCACACGTGGCCATCACCAAACCAGCCCCGCCGACGGCGGACTGCCACGAACCGGTGGCCGACAGCCCCGACCGCCCCCGATCACCGGACACGGGGCCGGCCGACGCGGTGTGCGCCGGCCCCGTGCCCGACGGGGTGAAGGGGGCCGGTGCGCAGTCCGCCGTCGGCGCGAGCTCCGCCGACACCAGGTCCCTCGCCCTGATCGTGCTGCTCCTGGTGATGGTGGTGCTGCAGGGCCCCGTCCGCGGCGCGCTCTCCGCGCCCGTCATGCAGAGCTGGATGACGGTGTTCGTGGCCGTGCTGGTCCAGGCGCTGCCCTTCCTCGTCCTCGGCGTGCTGCTCTCGGCGGCGATCGCCGTGTTCGTGCCGGCCTCGTTCTTCGCCCGCGCGCTGCCGAAGCGCCCGGCGCTCGCGGTCCCGGTCGCCGGGGTGGCGGGTGCGGTGCTGCCGGGCTGCGAGTGCGCGTCCGTGCCGGTGGCCGGGGCGCTGGTCCGGCGGGGCGTCACCCCGGCCGCGGCGCTGGCCTTCCTGCTCTCCGCTCCGGCGATCAACCCGATCGTGCTGACGGCGACCGCGGTCGCCTTTCCCCGCGACCCGGAGATGGTCCTCGCCCGCTTCGTCGCCAGCCTGCTGGTGGCGTGTGCGATGGGCTGGCTGTGGCACCGCCTCGGCCGTGCCGACTGGCTGCGCCCCCCCGAGCGCCCGCACCACGAGGGCCAGGGCAGGGGCGCCGCGTTCTGGGAATCGGTCCGGCACGACGTGATGCACGCGGGCGGCTTCCTGGTCATCGGCGCGATGGCCGCCGCGACGCTGAAGGCGGTCGCCCCGGCGAGCTGGCTGCGCACGGCGGCGGACAACCCCCTGGTGGCGATCCTGGCCCTGGCCGTCCTCGCCGTACTGCTGTCCATCTGCTCGGAGGCGGACGCGTTCGTGGCGGCGTCGCTCACCCAGTTCTCGCTCACGGCCAAGTTGGCGTTCCTGGTCGTCGGCCCGATGATCGACCTGAAGCTGTTCGCGATGCAGGCGGGCACGTTCGGCCGCGGCTTCGCCCTGCGCTTCGCCCCCGCCACCTTCGCCCTCGCGATCGCCGGGGCGGTCCTGACCGGGGCGGTGCTCCTGTGAACCGCCAGGCACAGGCAGCGGTCCTGTTCCTGCTCGGCGCGGCCCTGCTGCACGCGGGCTTCACCGATCTCTATCTGCGTTACGTCAAGGCAGGACTGCAGCCGCTGCTGCTGCTGTCGGGCGCGGTCCTGGTCGCGGCGGCGCTGGCGACGGTCTGGTACGAGTGGCGCGAGTGGCGGGGGCGGGGCAGCACCGAGTCCGGCCACGCCGAACGGCACGGCGACGGCGACGGCGGCGGCGACAGCGGCCACCGCGGCGACGGCGGCGACCACGGCGACGACGGCCGTGACAGCGGCGAAGGGCACGGGCACGGGCATGCACACGGGCACGGGCACGGTCACCGCGAACCCCGCGTCGCCTGGCTGCTCGCCCTCCCCCTCCTCGCCCTCATCCTGGTCGCCCCGCCGGCCCTCGGCTCCTACAGCGCGATGCGCACCGGTACGGCGCTCCAGCGGCCGTTCGGCTACGATGCCCTGCCCGCCTCGGATCCGCTGCCCCTCACCGTGGTCGACTACGCGACCCGCGCGGTCTACGACCACGGCCGTTCCCTCGGGGGCCGCCGGGTCGAGGTCACCGGTTTCGTCGCCCTGGACAGCGCCGGCCACCCCTATCTGGTCCGTATGGCCCTCAACTGCTGTGCCGCGGACGCCCAGCCGGTGAAGATCGCTCTGGCCGGCCGGATCCCGCCGGTGCTGCAACCCGACAAGTGGCTCCGGGTGACCGGGACCTACTCCGCCCGGCAGACCAGGGACCCGGTGAACGGGGGCCCGGTCCCCTACCTCCGCGTCACGGTGGCGAAGCCGGTCCCGACCCCGAAGGACCCGTACGACGAGTCCTGGAACAAGTGACGCTCCACCCGGCCTCGCGCACCGCGGCCACCGCGCGTTCCTCCGCGTCGTCGGCGGCGGCGTTCAGGGCCGTGTCCCGCCCCGCCGCGGCCCCGCCCGCCGCGGCCGCGGCGGCCTGCGAGGCGGCGAGGGCGGCCCGCAGGACCCCGCGGCCGGCCTCACCGCCGCCGGCCGCGAGGGCCACCTGCGCGGCGAGTGCCGCGGTGGCGGCGGCGTTCCGCGCGCAGCGGGCGTCGGCCGCCGGGTCGGGAGCGCTCGCCGCGAGGGCGTCGAGGGAGCGCGCGGACAGGCGCAGGGCGCCCGCGGCGCGCCCGGCGGGGGTCGTCGGCACCGGTTCGGCGGCTGCCGGGTCCACCCCGGCGTGCTCGCACGCGGCCACGGCACGGTCGTAGGCGCTGTGCGCGCGAGCGGCATGGCCCTTCCTGAGCGCCCGCGCGTCGTCGAGCCCGGCCATCCGAACCCCCTCGGTCCTGCTCCTGGATATCTGACGGGTCGTCAGTTATCGTCCCCTGCTGTCCGGCTTCCAAACGGGTGAGCGAAGGGCTGAACGCAGTGCAGACGACGACACCTCCCCCCGGCCCGCAGCCGACCGGAGACCCCCGCTGGGTCGCCATGTTCCACCGGCCCTCCACGGACTCCTGGCAGGTGTGCGCCGAGTCGCCCCATCGCGCTCCCGTCCAGTACGCGCTCGGCGAGATGGCCCACACCGTGCGGGCGCGCGGCGGCTCTCTGGCGGTGAGTCTGTGGGGTCCGAAGGACGGTGGATGGCAGCGCTTCGACGTGCCGGCCACCCCCGCGACGGCCTCCGCGACGGCCCCTGCGTCGGCCCCCGCGACGGCCCCTGCTTCGGCCCCCGCGACGGCCCCTGCTTCGGCCTCCGCGACGGCCCCTGCTTCGGCCCCCGCGACGGCCCCTGCGTCGGCCCCCGCCACCGCCTCCGTGACCCCCGGCCCCCATCAGGCCCGCGGCCCCGGGGAGCGGAGCAGGCTGGCGGAACGCATGGACGCCCGCCGGCGGCAGGTGCTCATGGCCGGCCTGACCAGGGCGGGCCTTTACGACCTCACGCCGGAGGACCACACGGCCGTACAGGCGCTCGTGGAGCGGCTGGACGAGACGACGGTGCGCCGGGTGGCACGGTGGCTCGCCGCGGCCGGCGGGGAGAGCGGGGCGGTCAGTCCGTGAGGGGAGGGGGCGGGCGGAAGCCCGCGAGCGCTCTCGCCCGCGCCTCCACCACGGCCATGCGCGCCTCGCGCTCGGCCGGGTCGACGTGCGCCGCCTGACCCGTCGCCTGCCCCTCCCACTTGCGGTAGAACAGGCCCACCTTGCGTGAGAACCAGCCCCGGCTCACGGCGTCCAGGGCGAGCAGCAGACCGGTGTCCTCGGAGGCCGGCAGGGCCATCCAGCCGCCGAGGGCCAGCAGCAGGTCGCGGCGGACGCAGAGCGTCGCCGGGTGCACCGGGGCGCGGAAGCCGTTCGCCCGCCATGAGCGGAGCACGGCACCCCGCTCGATCGGGCCCTCGTCCGGGTCGCCGGGGAAGCCGGCCGTCGAGCCGTCCGGCAGCAGGTCCAGCGCCCGCGACGTCGTCCAGCCGATCTCCGGCGCGCGCTCCAGCACCGCCAGATCGCGGGCCAGCGTGCCCGTCGGCAGCAGGTCGTCGGCGTCGAGGATCTTCACGTACGGACCGTCGGCGTGCGCGAGCGCCATCGTGCGGGCCACACCGGGGCCGCCCGGCCGGCCCTGGTGGAAGGTCACGCGCGCGTCGTCGGGGACACGGCCGCGGACCTCGTCCGTCCTGCCGTCCTCCTGGATCACCCAGCGCCACGACCAGCCCCGCGGAAGCTCCTGCGCGCGAAGGGACTCGTACGCCTCGGGCAGGAACCCGGCCGACGGGGCGTGCACGGCGGTGACGACGACGACGCGCCGGTCCACGGCGGCGCTCACCACCTTCCCGGGCACGTGGCGGACATGCGAAGACCCGGTCGCTGGCGACGGGGGATGCACCAGCGACCGGGCTGCCGCCCAGCCTAACAAGGCCGCAGGCGCGGCGGGAGCCGACGACCCGGCCCGGGACCGCCGCTGTGGCCGGAATCACGCCGCTCGCTGACACCAACTCGCCCTGAATGCAGGCGAGTTCAGGACTCTAGTCACCGCACGGCGGCCGGTACGAAAGGCGCGGCAGGTACTCGCGCCACTTCCGCGCCGTCAGGACTCCGTGCGTGGTCGAGCAGATGCGCCGGACGGCGTCGTCGGGGTCCAGGCTCCACAGCCGTACGGTGTCGGCGCCGCTGGAGACCCCGAGCATGTGGCTCCTCGGACTGAACGCGAGGAAGTTGCCGGTCTTGGCGTTCGGGCTCATCGACTGGCCGATCGGCCCGGCGCTCGAGGGATCGGACACCTTCCACAGGCGGACGGTGTTGTCGTTGCCGCCGCTGGCCAGGGTGTGCCCGTCCGGGCTGTACGTCAGCGACACGACCGCTTCGGTGTGCCCGGTCAGGGGCGCGCCGATCCTCGTCACGTGCGCCGGGTCGGCGCTGTCCCACAGGCGGACCGTGTCGTCGTCACCGCCGCTGGCGAGCGTGCGGCCGTCCGGGCTGTAGGCGAGCACGTTGACGGGTCCGGTGTGCCACGTGAGCGGTGCGCCGAGCGGCGTCGTGCGCGCCGGGTCGTCGACGTTCCACAGCCGGATGGTGCCGTCGGCGCTGCCGCTGGCGAGCGTGTGACCGTCCGGGCTGAAGTCCAGGGCGTTGATGTAGCCCTTGTGGCCGGTGAGCGGGGCGCCGTAGGCGACGACACGGGAGGGGTCGCTGACGTTCCACAGCTGGAAGGTGTGGTCGGTGTAGGCGGTGGCCAGGGTGCGCCCGTCGGGACTGAAGGCCAGCGCGTCGGGGCCCATGAACCGGGTCCGCAGCCTGATGGGCCGCTCGTAGGGGACCGGCCGGGCCGGGTCGGCGACGTTCCACAGATGCACCGTCCGGGTCGCCGTGAGTACCGCGAGGGTGCGGCCGTCGGGGGAGAAGACCATCTCCTCGCCGCCGTCCGCGTGTTTGAACGGTCTGCTCAGCGCCACCGGCCGGCTGGGCCTGCGCACGTTCCACAGCCGTACCGCGCCGTCCCGCCCGACCGTGGCGAGCACCTTCCCGTCCGGGCGGAACCTCGCCGTCCGGCCGATCATGTCCGACGTCGGGATCGACCACAGCCGGACCTTGCCGTCGCCGCTCCCCGTCGCGAGGGTCCGTCCGTCGGGGCTGAAGCCCAGCGCGTACATCTCGCCGCTGCCGCCCGCGAGCGGCTCGCCGACCTGGGAGGGATAGGCCGGATCGCTCACGTTCCACAGGCTCGCCGTGCTGTCCGCGCTCGCGGCGGCCAGCTGCCTCCCGTCGGGACTGAAGGCCACCGACCAGATGGGACCGGTGTGGCCGGTGAGGGGCGAGCCGATCTCCGTGACGTGTGCCCGGTCGGTCACGTCCCACAGCCGTACGGTGTCGTCCGCGCTGCCGCTGGCGAGGGTGCGGCCGTCCGGGCTGAAGGCCACCGAGTGCACCAGGTCGGTGTGGCCGGTCAGGGGCGCGCCGATCCTCGTCACGTGCGCCGGGTCGGCCACGTCCCACAGCCGTACGGTGTCGTCGTCGCCGCCCGTCGCGAGGGTCCGTCCGTCGGGGCTGAACGCGACGGAGCGCACGGCGGCGGTGTGGCCGGTCAGAGGCGGGCCGATCTCCGCGGCGTGCGCCGGGTCGCTCACGTTCCACAGCCGTACGGTGTGGTCCTCGCCGACGGACGCGAGGGTGTGCCCGTCCGGGCTGAACGCGATCAGGTAGATCGTGCCCTTGTGCCCGGTCAGGGGCGCGCCGATCCGGGTGGCGTGCGCCGGGTCGGAGACGTCCCACAGCCGGATCGTCCCGTCGTCGCCCGCGCTGGCGAGGGTGTGGCCGTCCGGGCTGAAGACCGCGCTGCTCACCCAGCTGGTGTGGCCGGTGAGGGGTCTGCCGAGCGGTGCGGGGCGGCTGCGGTCGCTCACGTCCCACAGCCGGACCGTCCGGTCGTAACTGGCGGTGGCTAGGACCTTCCCGTCCGGACTGAACGAGGTGAGGTAGACGGCGCCGGTGTGGCCGGACAGCGGGGTGGCCAGCGGCGCGTTCACGATCGAGACCAGCCGGCTGCTCGCGCCCTCGTCCCCCGGACGCAGCCGGTGCGCCACCAGGTCGAGCTGGGCGGACAGCGACGGATCGGTGTACTGGACACGGTCGGCCTCGGCGACCACCTGCTCGAAGACGGCGTCGTTGCGCTGCTGCCAGGCGACGACCGCCGCGCCGACGGCCAGCAGCGCGAGGACGACCAGGGCGGACACCGCGCCCCGGCTGATCCACACCGTGCGCCGGCGCAGCCTGACCGAGGCGGCCAGGAACTCCACCGCGCTCCGGGTGAGGAAGGTGTCCCCGCCGTCCTCGGCGGACTTCGCCCAGGTGTGGGCCTGCTCCAGCCGCGAACCCCGGTAGAGCAGCGACGAGTCGCGGTCCGAGCTCTCCCAGGCCCGGCCGTCCTCCTCCAGCCGCTGCCGCAGCAGGTTGCCGCTGCGGTCCTCGTCGATCCACCCGCGCAGCCGCGGCCAGGCGTGCAGCAGCGCCTCGTGAGTGATCTCCACGGTCTCCGCGTCGAGCGTCACCAGCCGGGCGCGGACCAGGGCCTCGAGCGACTCCTCCGTCTTGGCGGGGTTCGCCGACTCGTCCGCCAGCCGGCGCCGCGTCCCCCTGCGGCGGGTGGCCTGGGTGTCCTCGCTCAGCCGGACCAGACGCAGCAGCAGCAACCGCGCGGCCGTACGGGCGGGCGGGTCGAGGCCCGACCAGGCCCGCTCGGCGGTCGCGGCCACCGCGCCCTGGATGCCGCCCGCGGCGCGGTAACCGGCGAGCGTCAGCCGCCCCGCCTTGCGCCGCTGCCAGGTCGCGAGGAGCGCGTGGGACAGCAGCGGCAGCACCCCGGCGTCGTGCGCGCCGCGCGGCCCGTCGGCGCTCACCTCCCGCACGATCAGCTCCGCGAGGCCCGGTTCCAGCTCCAGCCCGACGGCCTTGGCCGGCCCGGTCACCGCGTCGCGCAGCTCCGCCGTGGTCAGCGGCCCGAGCACCATGTGGCGGTGCTGGAGCGCGTCGGCCAGTTCGGGGTGGGCCAGGCACTGCTCGTAGAAGTCGGCGCGGATGCCGAGGACCACCAGCACCGGGGCGCGCTCGCCGGGGCCCGCGGGCGTGCACGCGGCGTGCAGGATCCGCACGAACAGCTCCCTGCGCGCCTCGTCCGCGCAGAGGGTGAAGGCCTCCTCGAACTGGTCCACGATCACCACCGGACGCCCCCCGGACGCCGTCTCACGGCGCGCCCACCGTGCGAAGGCGTCCCGGACGGCACGGTCGTCGTCACCGCACGCGCCCTCCGCGACGGCGCCGCCGGCTCGGGCGTTCCGGGCGGTGGTGTCGTCGGCTCGGGGGTTCCGGGCGGTGGTGTCGTCCGCGGCGGCGTCTCGCGCCGCGTCCTGCTCCTGCGCGTCCTGCTCCTGCGCGTCCTGCCTCTGCGCGTCCTGCTCCTCCGCGTCCTCCCCCTCCGCGTCGTTCGTGGCGACGACGGGGACGAGCTCAGGAACCCTTCGCGTCAGCTCCCTCACGGGGTCCGCACCCGGTACGAGCTGCAGCACGCGCCTCGGCCCGCTGCCGTCGCCCAGGGCGCCGCTCTTGACCGCGGTCGCCAGCCCCGCGTGCAGCAGCGAGGACTTCCCCGCGCCCGAGGCGCCGACCAGCATGACCAGGCCGCCCGTCCGCTCCGCCGCGAGCAGCTGGTCGACGAGCGCGCCCGTGCTCCGGTCCCGGCCGAAGAACCAGCGGGCGTCCTCCTGCCGGTAGGAGGCCAGGCCCCGGTACGGACACACGGCGGGGACGGCCGGTGCCTCGGCGTACGGCTCCTGCGGGGCGGCGGCCGCCGCGGGGCGCTCGCCGGCCGGGTCGGCCACGGCGCGCTCCCACAGGCGCTGCCACTGGCCCGTGTCGTAGAGGCCGGCGGACACCGGCGTGGGCCGGGCGCGCCGCGCCTGGGGGATGAGGACGTGCAGCACGGCCGCGAGTGCGGCGAACTGGGCCGGCACGTTCTTGGCCCGCCGCCAGTCGCTGATCCGCTGGGCGGAGACCCGCACCGGCCGCCCCCGCTCGTCCACCCGCTGAAGCTGGACGACCGCCTCGGCCACCCGCGCCAGGGGAGGGTTGCCCGCCTCCCGGTACAGCAGCGCGAGCCGCTCCGCGAAGGCCGTACGTGCCCCCGAGTCGGAAACCACGGCCTGCACTCCCTACGTCCCTCGCGTTCGTCCATCCGGACCGGAAAACTCACTTTATACGGCTGACCTGCGGCTTAACTCTCCGGACCGGAGCCGGAACCTCCTCAGCGGGGGCCCCGGCTGGCAGGATCACGACGCAAGGGCGAACCGCCGCGCGCCGTCCGCGCAGGCCATCAGCTCAGCGCCCGGAGACACAGCCCAGGACGCCGAAGGTTCTCGGTCGGCTTCAGCTCATGGCACCGCGACCGCGAAGCCGCCGGCGTCGGCCTCACCGCTGATCCCGTCGCGCGAGTCCGAAGGCCACCCCCCACCGTTCGGCGCCGGTCCCCACGAGGGGAGGGACCGGAGCCGGACGACGCGGGCGCGCGGCGGCCGTCAGGCGCCGTTGCCGGCCCGGAAGACCGTCAGACGCGCGGCGTCGGAGACGGGCACCGCACCGCCGGTCCAGTCCACCTTCAGTGGTTCCTTCTCGTCCGGCGGCGTGATCAGGATTCCGGTGGGCGTGGCCGTCTTCGCCCCGCTGATCTCAGGATTGCCGAAACTCAGCCCGGCCCAGGCGCTCCGGCCCGGCGCCAGCGTGATCTTCACCGGGGTCCCGGCGGCCCGCCTGGGATCCGGCCCCACCTGCCGGCCCGAGCCGTCCACGAAGGCGGTGCCCGGGTAGCCGTCGAGGGTGCAGGCACTCCCGGAGAAGTTCGTCACGACGAGAGGAAAATTCTCCTGCCCCGCCCCCGGGTCGTTCGCCCCGACGTGGCCGCGCAGCTGCGAGGCGTCGCAGCGGGCGCCGGCGGCGTGCGACGTACGGCTGCCGGAGCCCTTCGACGTATCGCTGCCGGTGCCTGCGGTGCTGCCGGCGCCTGCGGTGCCTGCGGTGTTCGTGGTGGCGGCGGTCCCGGAGCCGGTGTCGCCCGCGAGGCCGGTGCCGCCCGCGGAGGCCGATGAGGAGACTCCGGCTCCCGGCTGCCGAGCGCCGCTGTCACCGCCACCGCCCTGCCCGCCGTCGCACGCGGCGACCAGACTCAGAGCGGCCACCGCCCCGATCACGGCCACCACGCGCCGTGCCGTGCCAAGGCCACCCGTGCCAAGGCCACCCGAGCCACCGGACTCCGAGCTCGCCGTACCGCGCCGGAAGGTCACCATGTACATGTACTCCTCTGCTCCTCACAACTCCCCGCCCCGCAGGGCGCGCGTCACGGGGCCGAACGCGCCCGTCACCCCTGTCCGATGCACGGTCGGGCGGAAGAGTTCGCGGCACGCGGGATCGCGGCTTGATCTCGCGCGGCGTACACGGCCGGTCGCGGTGGGTGAGAGAGGCAAGGCTTTCCGTGGCCACGGCGCCGGAAGGCTGCCGGTCAGGACTCGGGGCACGGATGACCGGCAGGAACGCCAGGTCGAACGGGACGGCGACCGTCGCGGGAACGCCCACGTGGTCGGCCCCGGCTCCGGGCCGGGCCCCGACCGGAGCCGGCATCGCACGCCCGTGTCCTGCCGGTGTCCTGACCGCTGATCGTGGTTGTTTGGAGGGATGATCAGCAAGGTTCGCTCGCGTGTCCTGCCGGCCTCTCAGCGCCGCTCGCTGGACGAACTGACCCAGGATCTGATCCTGTCTGCCGGGGACACCACGTCCAAGCGTTCGGCCTTCTGGACGATGCTGACGCTGTCGTCGGTCATCGCGGCCGGCGGCGTGCTCACGGACTCGACGGCCACCGTGATCGGCGCCATGATCATCGCGCCGCTCTCCACGCCGATCATGGGGATCGCCCTCGGGTCGGTGCAGCGCCGCCGCACCGGATCGGCCCCGGTCGTCCTCCTCGCGTGCCTGCTGGTGATCGCGGTCGGGCTGGTCATGTCGCTGGCTCTGCCCGGTGACTACGACCTGCTGTCCAACAGCCAGATCTCGTCGCGGACGTCGCCGGGCCTGATGGACCTGATCGCGGCTCTGGCGACCGGTATGGCCGGCGCGGTCGCGCTGGCCCGTCGGGACGTCGCCGCCGTGCTGCCCGGAGTCGCGATCGCGATCTCCCTCGTGCCGCCCCTGGTGGTGGCGGGGGTGTGTCTGGGACATCTGTCGGGATGGCTGGCGCTGGGCGCGCTGGCGCTGTTCGTGTCGAACTTCTTCGCCCTGGCCTTCGCCGGCATGGTGGTGTTCGCCTCGCTCGGTTACGCCTCGGAGGCGGACAGAGCGGACAAGGCGGCAGGGCGTCCCGCCCGCGGGGCGTCTGCCGCGATGGCTCTGCTGTTCGTCGTCGTGTTCGTTCCGCTGACGGCCAACACGGTGGCCACGCTGCTGCTCAACGTGTGGACCGGCAGGACCAAGGACGCGGCGCAGCAGTGGCTCGCCGACGAGCCGGGCGCGTCCGTCACGAGTGTCGACGAGCATTCCCGGACGATGTACATCCACGTACGTACCCCGGGAGAACTCCCGCCCGCGAGGTCGCTGCTCGAGCTGCTCGAGGGGCGGATCCCGGACGGCATCCCCATCGTCGTGGACGCCTCGCAAGGCCGGCGCATCGACGCCGGAACGGTCGGCGGCTGAACCAACGTCTTCAGTCGAGACGGCGCTTTGGATCAACCCGCTCTCCAACTGTGGTGGTGAGGCGGCAGGGTGAGTGCGTGGTCGTTCATCAGGGTTCATCGGCGGCTGGGAGCCGAAACTGGGACGGCGCGGAGTGTCGTCCGAACGACCGTGGACGTAGGCGGATGAGACGGAAAGTGAGACGGCGGCCTTGTCTGCAGGTCGTGCGCGACGCTCCTTGATCCGTGCCCGGGGTGTGTCGCCTCGGCTGGGGTGACGGACTCGCGGAACTGCGCCGTCGACGTCGGCTCTCGCGCTTGCAGTTTTCGGACGGCTCCCACGGTCTCGTCGTTGGGCACTACAGTCTTTCCTTGTGCCGTACGTCACATTACGGCGGCACGGGGTGGCGGCTTGGGTGGGGCAGTCGCGGGTGCCTGATTTGTGAGATTTTGGGGGGCTTCATGCATGAGATGGTCAAGGGCTCGAACGTGGCGCTGGCGGCACTGAGCCAGAACGTCGGTTCGGTGATCGTGAGTCTGAGCTGGGTCAGCCCGACCGGTGAAGGCGATGCGGACGTGTCCGTCCTGCTGCTGGATGCGAACGGCAAGGTGCGCGATGACGGTGACTTCTGCTTCTACAACAACCCGGTTGCCGCTGACGGGAGTGTGCAACTGCTGGGGAAGACGCCGACGGAGAGCGGCAACGAGGACCGGATCAGCTTCGACCTGACCGCGGTCCCGTCCGGCATCGACCGGATCGTCGTGGCGGCGAGCCGCTACGAAGGAGCTGGTTTCGGGGAGCTGGAAGACCTGACGGTGACGGTGGCCGACGGTGGCGGTGAGAGCCTCGTCAGGTTTGCTGTCGATGATGCCCGCGCCGTGAGCGCGATCATCTTCGGTGAGTTGTACCGGCGTGAGGAAGAGTGGAAATTCCGTGCTGTCGGACAGGGCTACGACACCGGCCTGGCAGGTCTGGCGACGGACTTCGGTGTCGATATCGATGACGACGCGAGTGCGGAAGAAGCGCCGAACGGTACAGAGGGCAGCGAGCAGGTTGATGCCGTTGTTCCGGCTCCGGCCGTTGAGCAGGAACCGCAAGACGTACCGGGCTTGGTGCCGACTCCCCGTCGGCCCGGCGACGAAGTCGGGCCGAAGAAGGCGGCCCGGCCCCGCACCGCGAAGAAGAAGGTCACGGTGCCCAGGGTGGCCAGGAAGTCCCTGGCGGACAACGAGTCCTGGAAGCAGGCCAGGCTTTTTCCGGTCTCGGTGCTCAAGAGCGACCGTGACCGGGAGATGCGCGCCACGTCGGTACTGCTGTCGGTGATGGCGCAGGTGCCGGAGTTCGGCCGGAGACTCACGGCGGCGTTCGGCGCACCGGCGGGCCGTATGGAGACCTTCACCGAGGTCTCTCTGCCGCACGGCGACAACCCGCGACGCCCCGACGGTGTGATCCGTGTCGAGCGGGCCGGCAAACTGTGGACCGCGCTGGTGGAGACCAAGACCAACGGCAACGACCTCAAGGCTGAACAGGTGCAGGCCTACGTCGACATCGCCGCGCGCCGGGGCTACGAGGCCGTGATCACGCTGTCGAACGACGTCGCGCTGGAAGGCAGCCCTCTCGTCGATGTCAAGATCGACGGACGGCGCAAGCACAAGGTGGCCCTTTGGCACCTGTCCTGGGCCGAAGTCACCCATCAGGCCCAGATGCTGATCCGGCACGAGGGAGTGGGGGACAGGGCGCACGCCTGGCTGCTACAGGAACTCCTGTACTACTTGCGGCACGAGAACTCCGGCTGCCACGGCTTTCAGAACATGGGAGCGGCCTGGGTCCCCGTGCGCAATGGAATCGACGACGAAACCCTGTGCCAGGGCGACCCGCGCGCCCTGAGCGTGGTCGAGAGCTGGGAACGGCTTGTCCGGCAGATCTGCCTCAGCCTCGGCGGCGAACTCGGACAGAAGGTACTGCCTGTTCAGCGCGCCAAGCGTGGAGCCGATCCGGCAGAACGCCGCATCCGCCTGGCCGATCAGCTCTGTCTCGACGGCAGACTTCGGGCAGAGTTCCGGATCGAGGGCGCACCAGGCATTCTCGCGGTCAGCGCCGACCTGCGCACCGCCAGGCTCCGTACCTCCATCGAGATCCCCGCAACCGAGCAGGGGTATCCGCTGAGCCGGGCAAAACGCCTCATCCGCCGCCTCGCCGAGGCACCGGCAGACCTGCACATCGAAACGCTCGTCGAAGGAGAGGCAGGGGGGCCACGAGGCACGCTGGAACGGCTCCGTCCGGAGCCGGCGGACATGCTCCCGAAGAACAACGACACCCACATCACCGGCTTTCGCCTGTCCCTGTTCAAGAGCATGGGGAGCAGTCGCGGGAACGCCGAGTCCGGCTTCATCCGCAGCGTCGACGACGCCGTGCACCGCTTCTACACCACCGTGGTTGTCCACCTGGACCGTCCCACGCCCCGGCAGGCATCAGCGAAAGAACCTGCCGGAACGGGATGAAGCCCGGCCGTGGGCCGCTGCACCTGGCCGCGGTGCACGTGCAACTGCCCAAGGCGGCATACCGCAGGGGTATGCGGTGACAACGGTACGAGCACCTCAGCTTGGGAAGGCAAGGCATTCGGCGCTTGTTCCCGGGCTGACCTGAGCGGCTTTCGGGCAACCCACTGAACATTTCAAGGTCGGCCTGAGCGGGCGGTGGGAAGCCGCGCTCGACGTCCGCCGGAACCTGCGCGGGCGCTCGCCGGTCGCCTTCTCGATCGGCTGCTGCGCGCTCGTGCCACGACGACCGGTCCGAGAGGAGGAACTGCGCATTGAGCCAACGCTCGTGCGTGAGGCCTTCAGAGATCGACTGGCGACGAGTCGCCGCCGGGCCGTGGGAGCACGCGCGTGAGCAGCCGCTCTTCCAGGACGGACGCGTAGATGGCGGCTCGGGTGGCGGCCGGGTGGCCCGGCGGCCAGATCCCGCGGCGGAAGACGCAGCGGCGACCGCGGAAGACGAGCACGGTCGTCGCGGCGACGACCACGTCGTCGTCCGTGGCGCCGGATACGAACTCGCAGGTGAGCGACTCCAGTTCGCCGCCCCGTCGTTCGCACAGGTCCCGGACGGCCCGGCGGGCGGCCCGCAGGAACACGTCCGTGTAGTGCCGCGGCCCGCCCCGGCCGGCGGGGTCGTCAGTCACCGCGGTTGTGCGTCGGGGCGGTGTTCGTCGGCAACGGCACGCGCGGCGGCGTCGATCGCATCCATACGGCAACTGTCCTCCGCTCCCTGCGGCTGGAGCGCACCGGATTCTGCTTCCCGTACCAGCGACGGAAGCCCGGACTCTGCCACCGCCACTGCCACCTGCGCTGACGGCAGCGTGCCGATGAGAGCTGGTGGCGATGCGCATCGCCTGGACGCCGCCGGCCGAGGTCCTGGACCGTGCGCAGGGCTCAGCCCAGCAGTTGTCTGATCGCCGTGACCAATGCCTCGCCCGTCTGCTGGACGGCCGTTCCGGCGACCAGGGCGGGCAGCGAGCGGACTGCCGTACGCAGGGCGGGGCGGAAGCCGTCGCTCTCCGGGTCCGTCAGGGCGCCCGCCAGCACCGCCGTCTGGTCTCGCAGGGCCTCCGGGTCCGCCAGCAGGGTGGCATTGCGGTCGATGTCCGCGCGGAAGGCGGTCAGGAGGGTGGCGAGGGAATCGAGCGGAACGCTGCCCTGGCCGGTACCGGTCTGTCTGATGTCGGACAGGCGGTGACCGACGGCGTTCTGCGCGGTGCCGGTGTTGTCGCCGCCGATGCTGATGCCCGAACCCGGGGACTGTGCGGGCTCGGGGGACGGGTCCCTGCGCGGAAACCCTGGGCTCATGAGCGCTCCTTCGGTCGGGCCGGAGGCGGAGGTGGGGGTGGGGGTGGGGGCGGGAGCGGGGGCGTGGGCGGGAGCCATGGGCGCTGTCTGCGTCACCTGAGTCAGCGTCACGCCCCCCGCGAGCTGGATCCCCGCATTGTTGTCGCCCAGCACCTGAATGCTGTTGATCACCGTGCGCCGGTCGGAGAACGCCTCCGTCGCGAAGCCGTGGCGTTCCAGCAGGGCCTCCACGGCGTTGAGGACGGCGGTCTGCATCAGCTCGACGAGACGTTCGGCGTCGCCCTTCTGGTGCAGGTCGGAAATCTCGGGCAGGGACAGAGCATCACGCAGACTCAGCGGACCGTCGGGCTCGGCCGGACCCGGCTCCGGTGACGTCTTGCGGAGCCGCCGCCACAGCGTCAGCCCCAGTTCGGCCGCACCGCGCAGGCCCTCGAGCGCCGCGGGGCCGGACGGTTCGGGCAGCGGCCGCAGCGGTCCCATCACCTGTGGCCGCAGCGTGAGCCGCAACTCACCGGCCTGCAGAGCCACGTGCACGAAGAGGCTCACCACGAGGTGTCCCTGCCAACTGACGCACTGAGCCCGCAGATAGGGCCGCTCCGGCCGGCCCAGCCCACCCGCCGTCTCGGGCGCCGCGGTGCCGCTCCGGCTGCGCTCCAGCCACAGAGCGGCAGGCAGGGCCAGTACCCGGGCCACTGAGAAACCGGGCAGTGGGGCGGTCTCCTCCGTGCTGCCGGGCCCGCCCTCGCCATGGCCGGCTGTGGTCAGCGCGGCGCGGATGCTTTCCAGCACCTCTGCCTCACGCAGTGCCTCGACGGACCGCTCGGGCCGCCCGGGCCGCAACGGCACGCGGATCTCGGCCGCACCCCGTGCCTCCCGGCCCGCGCCGATGAAACGGCCCTGAGCGTCGTACGGCAGCGCGGTGGCGTTCTGCCGGCTGTCGGCCAGCGCCACGCGTCTGAGCGCCCGCGGACCGACGGAGGGCAGCCGCTCCCGGGTGCCGCCGTCCGCGCTCACCCGGCCCCGTGCCGACCGGGTGACCACCCCGTCGACCACGTACACCAGGGCCACGGCGGACGCCAGCACGAAGGGCAGCTCGGTGCTGCGTATCCACAGCTCGTGGTAAGTGTCGTGTTTCTGCGCCGAGATCATCGCGAACACCCAGTACCCGACCAGTGGTATCAGCACCCAGCCCAGCCCGGACGAGCCCACCACCCAGGCGAAACCCAGCACCCCCAGCCATGACAGCGCCGAGACCGGCGCCCAGACCGTGACGAGGCAGAGCACAGCTGCCAGCGCGACCAGGCGCAGCCGCCGCCGACGACGGACACGCACCCCGTGCACGAGCACCGGTACCAGATCGAAACCGTACGACGGGACCGAGCGCGCCGGATCGCGCAGCACGTCCCGCACCAGCCGGAGCAGCCGTGTCTCGCCCAACGGCATGGACTCGCCGACACGAGCCGGGCGCGCGTAGAGCGCGGTGCACAGGCGCCGCGTGACGTCGGAACACGCCGCCTGCGGCAGCGACTCGCCCGCCGATAACTCTCTGGCCCACATCCTGAACGGCTCCCCCGATACGACGCATACGCTGCCTGGCGGCATCTTCACCTCACCGGCATCTTCACCTCACCGGCCCCGGTCACGCCATACCCAATACAGCGCGCGGATGACGACGGCGCGTGCGGCTTTCTCCAGACGGAGGCCAGCGGTGGCCGCGCCGCTCGGCGGTCGTATGGGTCGGCTTACGGTTTGCCGCGGACAGATACTTCCTGACCGTTCCGGAGCAGGAGGCACACGACTCCATGGACTGCCCTGCGGCGATCGTGACGCCCCGACGACGTCACTCAACGGCTGCCGCCACCGGTGACACCCCTTGGGAGTGCGGGCGAGAAGGGCGACTCGCGGTGCCACCGCACTTTCGCCGCCACAAAGGCGGCCTCATTCGGTCCCGGTGACGGGGGCCGGCCGGCGGGGCATTGGGCCCCCGGTGGGGGCCGTTCCTCCCCGCGCTCGGGAGGGTCTTCGCCTCGGGACGCGAGGCCGCCTTCCCAGCTTCCGGCGGCTCTCTCTGCTCGCGTGCTCCCTGGCTACTCGTCTCCGTCGACGCGTTGCTCTGCAGGGTGGACCGTGTGACGGCAGTGACAATCAAGAATTCACTCGCGGAGGGGGCCGGTGTCCCCTGAGCACTGGCCCACATCCTGAGCCCGGCTATGCCGGCAGCCGGCGCACCACGTCGTCGTCCGTGACCTCGTACACGTCGATACGCAACAGCCTGCGAACATGCGCCGGAACGCGCTCGATGGCCTTCACGGACGAGGACGGCACCACCAGCGCGTACCGCGTGTGGGGGTCCTGGCTCGTCATCCGCCGCAACAACTGCCCGTAGGCGATGTCGGCGTCGATTCCCTTCTCGCTGGTGCGGCCCTTGGCTTCGCAGATCAGCCGCTCACCGCCACGCACGGCTTCGAGATCGGTCCAGCGGTCCGTGGGATCAACCGGCGTCCAGCCCTCGGCAAGGAGCCACGTTCGGAAGGCGTCGGTGACCCGGTCCTCGTCGCTGTGGCGCGCCAGGATCCTCTGCAGCGCAGCCAGGTCCGCCTCCTGGCTACGGCGCAGTCGTCCGCGACCGTCCGCATCGAGGTCGGCCGGCCGGATTACGATCAGCCGCAGTCCGTGCGCGGGAATCTCCGTATCACGGCGGGCGTCGTACAGTGCCCGCTGCTCGCCCCGGTGCACGCCGCTGACCGTGAGCCTGTCGGGCTTGTCGAAGTGGGGCACGGGCTGGTCGTGCTGGCGTTCCCGGTACTCGACCACGAGTCGGTGGCCGGGCCAGTACGCGTCGACCGGCAGTCTGGCACGTCGGCCGCCCGTCCCGGGGTCGCCCTGCAGCCAGTCGAACTTGTGCTGTGTCAGCGCGGTCTCGCCGAGCACCTGGTTGCACAAGCCGACCACGTACGCCTCGTCACTGTCGTCCCTGGTTCCCATGAGCGCGCATCATGCCAGCGTTCGCAGACACCGAGGTGGGTCTTCCATGTGGCTACCACGCCAGCACGGACGGATTTCAGAGGTCGTCATCATCAACGGGTTGTGATGGCCGGAGCGTCGTTCTCGGCCGCCCTCCGAACTCCTCGGCCGTCGTGTATGCGGTGTACCCCTCGAGCAGCTGGTCAGCAGCGTTCACGATTCCTCCTGGACACGTGCCCCCGTACCGGCCGACTCCCCGAGCTGTCGCGTGCGTCTCCGCGGGAGCGGAAAGTGAGCAGCCGGGGAGCCGGCTTCCGAAGTTGGCTCCCAAACAGTCCCCAAGAGACTCAGGAAACGAACCAGGGGCCTGATCCGCACTGCGGATCAGGCCCCTGACCTGGTGTTTCGGCTGTCGGGGTGGCGGGATTTGAACCCACGACCTCTTCGTCCCGAACGAAGCGCGCTGCCAAGCTGCGCCACACCCCGAGTGTCGCCGCTGAGTCGCGGCGACGTCGTTTACTTTAGCCCACCGGTGGCTGGAGACGAAATCCGGTTTTGCGGCGGGGGCGGACGGGGTTGGGGCGGGCGTGGTCGAGGGCGATCAGGAGGATCGCCAGGCCGTAGAAGGCGAGGCCGAGGAGGAGGGCGTTGGCGAGGACGTTCTTGTAGCTGTGGAGGTCGACGTCCAGGAAGGGGTAGAGGTAGCGGCCCGGTGTTCCGGACGGGATCAGTTCGCCCCTTGCGAAGGAGAACAGCAGGTAGGCCAGCGGGTACAGCAGCCACGTCGCCGCCTGGCGGAGGTGGAGGCGGCAGCGGGGTGTCAGGAGCAGCCAGTCGAGCACGGCCGCGAGCGGGACCGCCGTGTGCAGGATCTGGTTGCTGATCCACTGCCAGCCGGTCAGGGCCGTGGTGGTGCCCGTCATGGCGAACGGGGGTGAGGCGTCGGCGAGCAGCAGGTGGTACACCAGCCCCGTGATGGTGATGTAGAGCAGCGTCGCACCGGTCCACGCCGGGGGCAGCGGGCGGCGGGCCGTCCAGGCGCGGCGGGCCGAGAGGGCGAAGACCACGGCAAGGAGGATGTTGCTCTGGATCGTGAAGTAGCTCAGGACCCGGACGGGACTGCCCAGGAGCAGGTCGATGGTGACGCCCGCCGCTGCCGCCAGGGCGACCAGGAGGCGGCACACGGCGGCGAGGGGACGGCGTACGGGAGTCACCACCGCGGCGGCGGGGACAGCGGAGGGGAATAGTACGGGCACCCCGGAGAGTGCGGGAAGGTCCGGGATGTCCCTGGGTATCGGGGCGGTCATGCCCTCAAGGTAGGCAAAGGGGGCATATGCCGCGATGTGGGTGGGCCGTGCGGGTTACGCCCGGGCAGGAGCAGTCCACTCTCCGGTGGCGCTCCGGGCGTCAGTCCCGGCGTTCTGGCCGACCTGCCGAGCGTTGGTCCTGGCACCTGCGGAGTGTCAGTCCTGGGCGATCCACGGGCGTCGCCCTGGCCGTCCTGGCCAGCCTGGGGCGTCGCCCGGCTCGCCCGCGGGCGTCGGCTTCGGCCGGCCTGTCGGCGTCAGCCCCTGCTCGTCAGCGTCAGCAGTGTCGCCTCCGGTGGGCAGGCGAACCGTAGCGGCGTGTAGCGGTTCGTTCCGCAGCCGGCCGAGACGTGGAGGTAGGACGTACGTCCCTCGGCCGTGTGTGTCGACAGGCCCTTCACCCGGTCCGTGTCGAGGTCGCAGTTGGTGACCAGGGCGCCGTAGAAGGGGATGCAGAGCTGTCCGCCGTGCGTGTGGCCCGCCAGGACCAGGGGATAGGCGTCCGCCGCGAAGGAGTCGAGCACGCGCAGGTACGGCGCGTGCACCACGCCCATCGAGAAGTCGGCCGCTGCGGACGGGCCGCCGGCCACCTGCAGGTAGCGGTCGCGCTTGATGTGCGGGTCGTCCAGGCCCGTGAGCTCCACCGACACGCCCTCGACCTTGAGCGTGCCGCGCGTGTTCGTCAGGTTCAGCCAGCCCGCCGCGTCGAAGCCGTCCCGCAGGTCCTCCCACGGGTTGTGGAGGGCGCCGACGACCGGCGGGTTGCCGTTCAGGCCGTGGCGCCGCTGGGCCTTCTCGAGCAGGTAGCGGGCCGGGTTGCGGAACCTGGGGCCGTAGTAGTCGTTCGAGCCGAAGACGTACGCCCCCGGGAACTCCATCAGGGGACCCAGTGCGTCCAGGACCTCCGGCACGCCGTCCGGGTCGGACAGGTTGTCACCGGTGTTGATCACGAAGTCGGGACGCAGACCGGCCAGTGAGCGCAGCCAGCGCTGTTTCTTGCGCTGCCCGCCGACCATGTGGATGTCGGATACCTGGAGAACCCGCAGGGGCCGCATGCCGGCCGGCAGGACCGGGACCGTCACCCGTCGCAGCCGGAAGGAACGGGCCTCGAAACCCGCCGCGTACACCACACCGGCGGCGCCCGCCGCCGCGATCCCCAGAGGTACTCCGTATCGAGCGCGCATACGTCCATCGTGTCAGACCCGCAGAGCCCGGAGAGCCCGGAGAGCCGGCCGGGTCCCACCGTCCCCTTAATCAAAGGGCGTCGGGCCCCGCGCACCTGCGACAATCGGTGTCATGACCACCACGCTCAAGTCGAAGCTGCAGGAAGACCTCAACGCCGCGATCAAGGAGCGCGACGAGCTGCGCTCCTCGACGCTCCGGCTGACGCTCGCCGCGATCACCAAGGAGGAGGTCGCGGGCAAGGAGAAGCGCGAGCTCTCCGACGACGAGGTGCTGAAGGTGATCACCAAGGAGGCGAAGAAGCGCCGGGAGGCGGCCGACGCCTTCGCGCAGGGCGGCCGGGCGGAGAGTGCCGAGCGGGAGAAGGCGGAGGGTGAGGTGCTCGCCGCGTACCTGCCGAAGCAGCTCGGCGACGAGGAGCTGAACCGGATCGTCGCCCAGGCCGTCGAGGAGGCCAGGGCGGCCGGCGCCGAGGGTCCCCGCGCGATGGGCGCCGTCATGAAGATCGTGAACCCCAAGGTCGCGGGCCAGGCCGAGGGCGGCCGTGTCGCCGCGGCGGTGAAGAAGCTGCTGGCGGGCTGAGCGAGCCGGGCTGAGCCAGGCTGAGCGGCCGTCGGCTCTTCGCGCGGGGCACGGTGCCGCCTTCTGCCTTCTGCGCGCGCCTGCGTATGTGCGTTTGTGGCTGCGTCTGAGCCCGAACCCGGGCCTGAGGCCCGAACCCGCGTCTACGCCGTGAAGCGCGTCGCGGCTGCCGCGTACGCAGGTGCGCCGGAGTCCGGCGGGCGGTCGTCGGACCGCCCGCCGGACTCCTGTGCTTTCTTCTGTGCCCTCTGGCCTGTGCCCTCCGGCCTTTGCTCCCTGGGCTTTTCAGCGCGGTGATCGGCGCTGCACGGCGGTCCGTCAGCCGTGCCCGCCCGTCAGTACCAGGGGGTGCAGCGGGTGTCCCCGTCATCGGTGTCCACGCAGGCCCGCATCTCGTAGGTGGAGGGGTTGTAGTACATCGGGGTGCGTGTGTAGTAGTAGTTCGTCCCCGAGGGCACCTTCGCGGTCCATCCGGACGCGCCGCCCTTCTTCTCGCCCAGCCGCCAGTAGCAGGTCGAGTGGCTCTTGGTGCAGCGCTGGACGTAGACCGACCAGTCCTGCTCGTTGGAGCCGCTGATGTACCACATGCGGCCCCAGCTGTACTGGTCTCCGTCCGTCTTCCCCCACCTCAGCTCGTACAGGAACGAGCCTCCGGCCTGGTAGGGGCCGTACGGGCTGACCGGGCCCGACTGCCAGGTCTGGATGTTCGGGTCGTGTCCGTCGCAGCCGAAGCCGGCGCAGCTCGCGGCGTAGGCCGAGGTGGGCAGCGAGACCACGAGTGCGATCGAGCTCAGCAGGGCGCCGAGCAGCACGCCGAGCCTGGATGTCAGTCTCCTGGATTTCAGTCTCACGGTTCTCCCTGGGGGTGGTGAGGTGAGCGGTTCGGGCACGGGGACGTGACGGCGCCTCAGGCGGCCGTACGCCGCTGGTGGCGCCGGAGCTTCTCGGCCGCCCTGCGCCGGCCGGCGGCCAGGACGTCGACGGGTGCGCCGGCGCCTTCGCCCGGGGTGGCCTTCCAGTCACGGAGCTTGGTGACCACCGCGGTCAGCCGGGCATCGCCGGGCTTGACGCCGACGTAGAAGAGCGACTCGTCCACGTGGCGGTCGTCGCCGCCCCAGCGGACGACGCCGTCGAGTTCGGCGAGGATGTCGCGCAGTACCCGGAGCTGGGCGGTGAAGAAGCCGCCCTTCGCGCCGGCCGGGTAGAAGCCGGGACGGATCTGCACGGCTGTGCCGGACGCCTGGTTCGACTCCGGGTGCCGCTTGTGCACCGTGTCCGGGGCGCGCCAGCCGAGGACGTCGCCCTTGCGGAGCTGGTCGATCTCGTAGTGGAACCGCTGGACGACGTGGGTGAGGACGGCTTCCACGTCGCCGATCCTGACCTGGACGCCGTCGAGCGGGGTGCCGGGAACGGGTCTGGTGTAGATGTGGCCGTGGGCGTCGGCGGTCTTCTCCATCTCCCATCCGTTCCTGGAGAACTCGCCGCTGAGGACCTTCTTGTTGCGGGCCTGGGCCTTGCGGATGGACGCCCGGAGCCGGTCGACGTCGGGGCCGGGGGTGGCGGCGTGGGCGGGCGAGGACAGCAGGGAGGGGAGGCACACGGCCGCGGTCAGGGCGGTGGTCCGGGCGAGGAGGCTCCGGCGTGAGAGGGTCATGAATCGCCTTTGCTGCTGGGAGGAGTGGGCGAGGTGCGGGGTGTGCGGCGGCGTTCCGCGTCGGCCGCGGAGAAGATGCCGCAGACGATCCCGGCCAGGCCGAGTACGGCGGTGGCGGGGTTGACGTAGCCGGGCACGGTCGAGGCGGTGTAACTGCCGCCACCGGAGAGCCGGCACTCGAAGTCGAGCGGTACGAAGCCGACGTGGTAGTCGACGACGTGGACCGCCCGTTCCGGGTCGGCCTGCCGGCACGGCCGGATCGGGGACGAACCGGTGCCGCCGTCCTCCGCGTCCAGGACCGCGAGGCCGGCGTGGGCCATGCCCCACGCGTACACGCCGACGGCCGCGCCGCCCAGGACGAACGCCGCGGCGCGCAGCGCCTGGCCGGGCAGGTGCCTGCCGCGGCCGAGGGCCTTGCGCAGGCCGCGGATCACGAGGACGAGGGCGGTGGCGGTGCCGGCCAGGAAGCCGGCGAACAGGACGAGTGCCAGCACAGCGGGCTCCCTCAGGAGTTACGGGAGATGGAGTTGTACTTCTCCATGATCTGGTACAGCCCCATGCGGTAGACGTTGTCGGCCTCGGCCTGGTCCCCGAACCCCTGGTAGCGGCGCAGGATTTCGAAGATCTCGCTCTGGGTGTAGTCGAGCCGCATGGAGCGCAGCGGGTTCTCGTCGTGGTCGCCGCCGGGCTTTCCCTCGGAGTCCCACAGATGGACCATGCACACGGTCCGCAGGTCGAACTCCTCGCTGTCGTACAGCTTCTTCCAGATCGAGTACAGGGCGTCGTCGCTGCCGGGGTCGGTGACGGAGCCGGTGGTGTAGCCGCGGCTGATGCAGTAGTTCCAGGCCCACGCCGCGGTGATGCCGCGGCACTGGCCGATGCCCGTGGAGGACTCCACGAACTTCCCGGTGGTGTTGTACGTGGTGATGACGAGGGCGTCCTTGCTCTCGTCCTCGATGCCGATGTGCCGCATCTCCCAGTAGGCCGAGGCCTGTATGAGGGCCTTGCGCATGTTGTACCGCTGGGACAGCTCGGTGATCAGCGCGTCGTGGTCGACGACCGTGCTCTGGAAGCACTTCCAGTGCTGGTAGGTCTTGGTGCCGCCGTCCAGGGGGAAGCCGATGGACTCCATGTACTTGCCCACGTCGGTCTCCATCGAGGAGACGACGTCAGACCTCAGCAGCGTGTCGGCCTTGAGGGCGCGCGGCGCGTCGAACGAGCCCTGGCCGGTGTCACGGCCGGAGGCGACGTCGATGTCGATGTTGATGGCGCCGTCGCCGGAGCCGATGTCACGCGTGACGATCTGGTCGTAGGCCCAGTCGGGCGGCAGCGGATAGCCGAAGTTGCCGGAGAACCCGGATGACATGTCGGAGACGAACGAGGCGGTCGAGTGCCCGGCCTCGGCGACCCGGGTGCACACGTTGCGCGGGCCGTACACGCCGATCCGGTAGCGGTTGCCGTCGTCGGCGATGGCGTCCTGGATGCCCTTGAAGTGCGGCAGCACATTGTCGGTGACCTGGTAGTCGAGGGCGTCGAAGTCGACCGCGAAGAAGATCCGGGTGCCGGACTTGAAGCCGTGGTCGAGTGCCGCGTTCACGGCCGCCTGCGCGTCGGAGCGGCCGGCGGCGTAGCTGAACCCCGACGCGTCGCGGCCGTAGGTCTGGTAGATCGGGAAGCAGCGCAGCCCGTTGTCGGCGATGGTCTGGAGCTCGCCGGGCTGGATCTCCTTCTCGGGCAGGCTCTTGGTGCTCGGGTTGATCAGGTACCGGCCGACGTAGGTGATGCCCGCGGCCTTCAGCGCCCGGGCCCGGGCGTCGGTGATCCTGGTGACGCCGTCGCATGCCGAGCCCGCGCGTTCCTGGTCGCCGTAGGACACCAGGAGGGAGGCCCAGGTGGAGAAGTCTCCCCGGCCGGTGACGGGCAGCTTGGCGAAGGACTGGAAGTCGCTGACCGCGGAGGCCAGGGCGGAGGTGTAGCTGCCGGTGAAGGAGACCGGCCGCTGGTTGAGGACCATGGCGGCGGAGAACAGCTGCACCCACACCCCGCTGGAGCCGGTGGCCAGCGTGTGCTCCTTCAGGCCGGCTCTGGTGCCGGGTCCGAAGACGCCGTTGGCGACGCCGTCCGCCATGCCGAGCGCGTACTGCACCGCGAACAGCATGGACTTGGCGACGTCGCGGGAGTGGTGCCCGTCGCACGGGATGATGAAGAAGTCCTGCCGGCCGATGTACTGGCCGTTGAGCCACTGCTGGATGCTGCGGATCGTCTCCGAGCCGCTGTTGACGGTGACGTAGGCGTCCATGTTCAGCAGGCCCTTGAACACCTTCGGCGTCAGGTCGCTGCCGGGGAAGGTGGCGTCGACGCCCATGTTGGCCTTGAGCTTGGCCATGGCGCTCTCGACGCGGGAGTTGTAGGTGCCGTCGATCTCGCCGCCGTCGTAGCCCTTGCAGTACAGGCCGGACTGGATGATGCGGCAGAAGTCGGCCGAGGGGACGGTGGAGGCGTTCAGCGTCGGGTACTTCGACCCGAGGACGGACAGGGTGGTGGGCCCGAAGTTGTTCGACAGGGCGGTGATGCCCAGTTCGTACTGGAGCGCCCTGGTCAGCGCGTACATCGTGTTCCAGCCCGTCACGCCGTCCTCGGTGACCGTCATGCCGATGACGTCGCCGTAGGTCTCGTTCACGAATCTCTGTGCGCGCAGCACCATGTCGTCGGCCATGCGCTTACTCCTGTCAGTGGTCGTGGAGGCAGGACCGGACCGCGGAGTGGTGCGGGAACCGGGCTCCGGTCGTCGCCGGGAAGCGGGCAGGACCAGGTCCCCGCCGGTCAGCGGCCTTACGGGCCCTACGGGCCGTGCGGGCCGGGTGAGCGGTGCAGGCCGTGCGGGCCGGGTGAGCCCTGCGGCGGGGTGGAGGTCCTGGAACTCAGGCCAAGGCCCTGGGGCTCAGGCGAAGTTCCTGGATCTCAGGCGGAGGAAGCGCCGACAGCCGTGGCTGGGGCGGCTGTTGACGGGGGCGCGGGTCGTGGGTGCCTGGCGCGTGCGGCGAACCGGGGCGTGGCACGCCCTATCATCGGGTGGGAACGCATGGGTTCTGCTCCTGTCGCGTTCTCGTGCGAGCGTCCCGGTGCATGGTTGGGAGCCTGGGCCGGGACGCCGCGCGGTCAAGGGGACGAACGGCCACGCCTAGGGCGTCGGGCCGACGTGAGAGAGCGTCGTATCGCGAACGCGGTCGCGTTCGCCGCGCGGTGGAGTCCACGGTGACTCACGGCAATCCACAGGTCCCCCTCCCGTAGGCGCGGGTGCCACTCGGCCGGTCACGCCGGGCACACCGTTCAATACGGAATCTTTGCACCCCGCATACGTACTTGATCAAGTCCGGTATGGAGTGAACGAGGCCGGTTGGCTCTATATGTGGACCATTTCGTGACGCGACGGTGACCTGGTCGATACGGAGACCGTGCACAACCATCGGTGCCGTTCGGTCGTCCGCGCGATGCCCGGACGGGTGCGCGCGGAAACACTACGGCGGTCTCCGCCTGTGCGGAGACCGCCGTAGGGAGGCATGCGCCGGCTTCAGCCGCGCCGTCCTCCGTTGTTGTTGCCGCCGCTGCCGTTCTGGCCCTGGAACAGGTTGTCCGGGAAGGAGAACGTCGGCGACGGGAAGGTGCCGCCGTTCGTGTTGCCTCCGTTGTTGTTGCCGCCGTTGGTCAGGCCGCCGATGAGGCCGCCGTTGGCGTTCCCGCCGTTGTCGCCGTTCTTGCCGTCGCCGTGGCCGTGCTTCCCGCCCTTGTTGGCGTCGGGGATGTCGACGAGGTTGAAGGACTCGACGGGCTTGCCCTCCAGGGCGCCGGTCATGGCGTCCTTCCAGATCGGGCCGGGGGTGTCGGCGCCGTAGACGAAGTCGTGGTAGACGCCGCCGATGGTGATGTTGTGCATCTGGACGTCCTGCTTGGCGCTGCCGACCCAGACGGCGCCCGCGAGATTGGGCGTGTAGCCGACGAACCAGGCGTTCTTGCGCTTGTCGGTGGTACCGGTCTTACCGGCGCTCTCGCGGTCGGTGAGGCCGGCCTGCTGTCCCGTACCGGAGTCGACCACACCGCGCAGGAGCGTGTTGACGGTGTCCGCGGTCTTCTCGGACATCGCGCGCGAGCAGGTCGACTTCGGCACCGGCAGCGACTTCGTCCGGCTGCCGACCTTCTGGGAGATGGACTCGATGGCCACCGGGGTGCAGTAGACGCCGCGGTTGGCGAAGGTCGCGTAGGCGTTGGCCATGGTCAGGGGCGCGATACCGGTCGAGCCGAGGGTCATGGAGGAGGGCACCTCGGGGATCTTGTCGCCGTTGCCCTGGACCACACCCAGCTTGTCGGTCATCTGCACCACCGGGCACATGCCGATGTCCGCCACCATCTGCACGAAGTAGGTGTTGACCGACTTGGCCATGGCCTCCTTGAGCGCGTACGGGCCCTTCTCGGACGAGCTCTCGTTGTGCAGCGTGTAGCCCTGGTCGTTGACCCAGGGCTTGCCGCTGCACGTCTGGACCGACTTCGGGTACGGCATCTCGTAGGGCGCGGGATAGATCTGCGTGGCGGGCTTGCCCTGCTCGATGGCGGCGGCGGCCAGGAACGGCTTGAAGGTCGAACCGGTCGGGAAGCCGTAGTTGGAGCCGCCCATGCTCGCGCCGACCGAGTAGTTGATCTCGGTCTCGTTCTTGGCGTAGCCATACGGCTTGGACTGGCCCATCGCGATGACCTTGCCGGTGCCGGGCTCGACGATGGTGGCCGCCGCGGCGACCTTGTCCGACTTGTAGACGTGGTCCTTGAGCGAGGCCTGCACCGATTTCTGCGCCTGCGGCTCGAGGGTCGTGTGGATCGTCAGGCCGCCCTGGTTCCAGACCTTCGCCCGTGCCTCCTTGGTCTTGCCGAAGACCGGGTCGCTGAGGAAGACCTGCTCGACGTACTTGCAGAAGAAGCTGGCGCCCTTGACGGCCGTGATGCAGCCGTTCTTCGGCTTGCTGGGGTGCAGGCCCAGCGGCGTCTTCTTGGCCTTGTCGGCCTCCGCCTGCGAGATGTCGCCCAGGTCGGCCATGCGCTGGAGCACGACGTTGCGGCGCTTGGTGGCCTCCGTCTCGTCGTTGACCGGGTCGTACCGGCTCGGCGACTGGACGATGCCCGCGAGGAGCGCCGCCTCCTGGACGTTGAGGTCCTTGGCGTGCTTGGAGAAGTAACGCTGGGAGGCCGCCTCGACGCCGTAGGCCTGCTCGCCGAAGAACGTGATGTTCAGGTAGTTCTCGAGGATCTTCTTCTTGCCGAGCTCCTCCTCGACCTGGATCGCGTACTTCAGCTCCCTGATCTTGCGGCCGAGGGTCTGCTGGGTGGCCTGGGCGACCTTGGTCGGGTCGTCACCGGCCTCCTCCACGAAGACGTTCTTCACGTACTGCTGGGTGAGGGTGGAGGCGCCCTGGGAGACGCCGCCGCTCTGCGCGTTCTTGTTCAGCGCGCGCAGGATGCCCTTCAGGTCGACGGCGCCGTGCTGGTAGTAGCGCGAGTCCTCGATCGCGACGATCGCCTTCTGCATGTACGGCGAGATGTCCTTGAGGCTCACCACCGTGCGGTCGCGCGAGTAGACCGTGGCGATCTGGCCGCCCTGGGCGTCGAGGATGGTGGTGCGCTGACTCAGCGGCGGCGTCTTGAGGTTGGCCGGCAGCTCGTCGAAGCTTTCCACCGATCCCTTGGCGGTGAGTCCGAGCGCGCCGACGGCGGGCAACGCGATGCCGGCCAGTACGGCACCGGCCAGGACACTGACACCGAGGAACTTGGCGGCCTGCTGCGTTGGCGACAGACCACCGCCCGAGCGCTTCTTTGGCATGAGGGCAGCCTACGTTCTCAATCGCCGGACACGCGTATATGCCTTGGCCTAAGCTGCTCTCAACTGTCACAGCCGTGGGGCCACGTATCAATACGTCCGGCGACCCCGAATCGTTCCGGAAGTTCCCAGGTTTTTTTGGTGGAGGCGTGCCCGAATCCGCCTCGTGTGTCAGTCGGCGTCCGTTGTGACCCAATAGACCTGTCCCGGTTTGCCGGGAAGGTCGCGCATGTCCCCAGCTCACTCCCCCGGGTGATCTGCCGCTTACGCATAGTCCGTTCGGGCCATTCAAGATTGGGCCCGAAGGGGGTGTTGCGCTGTGCCCACCTTCCGTAACGTCCTCAACTGGCGGCGGTGAATATGCCGCTGCCGCCGTGGGGGAGCCTCGATTCGGGAGAGGACGGCGCCGGTATGGGCTGGGTAACCGACTGGAGTGCGCAGGCCGCCTGCCGCACTACGGATCCGGATGAACTGTTCGTGCAGGGAGCAGCGCAGAACAGGGCCAAGGCGGTGTGCACCGGATGTCCGGTACGCACGGAATGCCTGGCCGACGCGCTGGACAACCGCGTCGAGTTCGGCGTGTGGGGAGGCATGACGGAGCGGGAGCGCCGCGCACTGCTGCGCAGGCGGCCCACCGTGACCTCCTGGCGCCGGCTCCTTGAGACGGCTCGTCTGGAGTACGAGCGCGGAGTGGGCATCCTGCCGCTGGACGACGATCAGGTGTACGAGAACTACGCGGCGGTGAGCTGAGGCCGCTCCCGCTGACCGGGCAACCTCCGGGGCACCCTCGGGCGCATGCCCGGGCGCTGCGCTGGACGGGCCGCGGTACGCCGTCTGCCGGCTGCGGAGCCGTCGTGGCCGGTCGCGCAGTTCACCGCGCGCCTTCGGAGCTCTGCTTCACACCGTTGCCGCTGCTGCCGCTGCTGACAGTGCCGCCTCTGCTGACGGTGCCGCCACTGCGCGCCCGCAGCGGGCTGCCTCACGCCGCTGCCGCGGAGTGGGGCCTCCGCGTGCCGGTCCACAGCGCCGCTCCAGGGCGCCGCGGAACCGCAGCGGCCTTCGCCGGTCTGCCTCAGGGCAGCTCGGGCCGATTGGCCGCGAGCCGGTCCCCGATGTCCCGCAGTCCCGCGAGGTCGTGCACATCGCCGGGCAGCGCGGCCACTTCGGCCACCGCCACCTCGGGGTGGAGCGCGGTGAAGCGGTCACGCGTGCGCTGCTCACGGAAGAGCAGGTGCATACGCTCGGCATGCAGCCTCAGCAGGCCCGCGGTGAGCCGCTCGACGCCCTGGTCCTCCTGATCCGGGCCGGGGGAGCCGGGCTCGGACGGGGGCGACTCGACCGGCGCGGAGGCAGGAGAGTCGGAAGCGCGAGAGGCGGAGTCGGACGAGGCGGAGTCGGACGAGGCGGCAGAGCCGGAGACGGGAGAGTCTGAACTGCCGTACGGGTCGGGAGAGTTACGAAGTCCAGCTTTCCCACCGTCCTGATCGACAATGCGGGGCTCCACAAGATTTTCCGCGGCGGCGAGCGCACGCTCGGCGGACAGCCGGGCGGCGCCGCTGCCGTGGACGCGGTTGAGCACCAGACCCGCGAGCGGCATCCCCTCGGCCGCCAGCCGCTCCACGAAGTACGCGGCCTCACGCAGCGCGTCCCGCTCCGGGGCCGCCACCACCAGGAACGCCGTTCCCGGCGCCTGCAGCAGCCTGTACGTCGCGTCCGCGCGCGTGCGGAACCCGCCGAAGGTCGTGTCCATCGCCGCCACGAACGTCTGCACGTCCTTGAGCAGCTGACCGCCCAGCAGCTTGCCCAGCGTGCCGGTCATCATCGACATCCCGACGTTCAGGAACTTCATCCCGGCGCGGCCGCCCAGCTTGGCCGGCGCGGTCAGCAGCCGGATCAGCCGCCCGTCCAGGAACGAGCCCAGCCGCTTGGGCGCGTCCAGGAAGTCGAGCGCCGAGCGGGACGGCGGGGTGTCGACGACGATCAGGTCCCACTCGTCGCGCGCCCGCAACTGCCCGAGCTTCTCCATCGCCATGTACTCCTGCGTGCCCGCGAAGCCGGCGGAGAGCGACTGGTAGAAGGGGTTCGACAGGATCGCCGCGGCCCGCTCGGGATCCGCGTGCGCCTCGACGATCTCGTCGAAGGTGCGCTTCATGTCGAGCATCATCGCGTGCAGTTCCCCCTCCCCTCGGCCGCCGTCGCCCGCGGCCGGACCGCCCGGCGACGCACCCTCCCGGCCGTGGACGCCACGGCCGTCGACGCCCTTCACCCGGCGCGGGGTGTTGTCCAGCGAGTCGATGCCCATGGACTGGGCGAGCCGGCGCGCCGGGTCGATGGTCAGCACGACCACCTTGCGCCCGCGCTCGGCGGCCCGCAGGCCCAGGGCCGCGGCCGTGGTCGTCTTGCCGACGCCGCCCGAGCCGCAGCACACCACGATCCGGGTCCCCGGGTCGTCGAGCAGCGGGTCGACGTCGAGCACGCGCGCGGGGGAGAGGCGGTGCCGGGTGATCTCCTGCTCCGCGACCGGGTCCGGACTCATGACATCCCCTGCTTCCGCAGCTCGGTGGCCAGCTCGTACAACCCCGCCAGATCCATGCCCTCGGCGAGCAGCGGCAGTTCGTGCAGCGGCAGGCCCAGCTCGCCGAGCACCGCACGCTGCTCGTGCTCCAGCGCGTACCGCTCGCCGTACTCCTCGGCCTGCTCCAGCAGGGGGCCCACCAGCTTCTCGGCGTTCCCACCCCGGCGGGCGCCGCCGAGTCCCGCCGACGACAGCGCCCTCGCCACCGCTGGACGGGACACGGTGCGTACGAGTTCCAGATCCGCCGCGTCCAACACCTCGGGGCGCACCATGTTCACCATGATCCGGCCCACCGGCAGCTTCGCGGCCCGCAGTTCCGCGATCCCGTCCGCGGTCTCCTGCACGGGCATCTCCTCGAGGAGCGTGACCATGTGCACGGCCGTCTCCTTCGACTTCAGCACCCGCATCACGGCCTGGGCCTGATTGTGTATCGGGCCGATCTTCGCCAGGCCCGCCACCTCGTCGTTCACGTTCAGAAAGCGCGCGATGCGGCCCGTGGGGGGCGCGTCCATGACGACGTGGTCGTAGATGAACCGGCCGCTTCTGTCCTTGCGGCGCACCGCCTCGCACGCCTTGCCGGTCAGGAGCACGTCCCTGAGGCCCGGCGCGATGGTGGTGGCGAAGTCGATCGCGCCCAGTTTCTTCAGGGCTCTGCCCGCGCCCCCGAGCTTGTAGAACATCTGGAGGTAGTCCAAAAGGGCCAGTTCGGGGTCGATGGCGAGGGCGTACACCTCCCCGCCCCCTGGAGCGACGGCGATCTTTCGCTCCTCATAGGGCAGCGCTTCCGTCTCGAAGAGCTGCGCGATGCCCTGGCGCCCCTCGACCTCGACGAGAAGCGTCCGCTTCCCCTCGGTCGCGAGGGCCAGCGCTAGAGCGGCGGCGACCGTGGTCTTTCCGGTCCCGCCCTTGCCGCTGACGACCTGGAGCCTGCTCACGTCATCGAGCCTAACCAGTCCGTGCACGAACCACGCGACAGCCTGTGGACAACTCGACCACGGGCGGTGGGAGGGCGGCGGCTGCGGTGGGCGGGCAGCGGCTAGAGTCGGCCACATGACCAAGTGGGAATACGCAACTGTGCCGCTTCTTGTCCACGCCACGAAGCAGATCCTGGACACCTGGGGCGAGGACGGCTGGGAGCTCGTCCAGGTCGTGCCCGGACCGAACAACCCCGAGCAGCTCGTCGCGTACTTGAAGCGGGAGAAGGCATGAGTGCCGTAGAGGCGAAGCTGGCCGAGCTCGGCCTGACCCTGCCCGAGGTCGTCCCGCCGCTGGCCGCGTACCAGCCGGCCGTCCGGTCGGGTCTCCACGTCTACACGGCCGGCCAGCTCCCCATGGTCGAGGGCAAGCTGCCCGTCACCGGCAAGGTGGGCGCGGAGGTCACCCCCGAGGAGGCCAAGGAGCTGGCCCGCACCTGCGCCCTGAACGCGCTCGCCGCCGTCAAGTCCGTCGCCGGTGATCTCGACCGCGTCGCGCGCGTGGTGAAGGTCGTGGGCTTCGTCGCCTCGGCCGCCGACTTCACCGGCCAGCCGGGTGTGGTCAACGGTGCGAGCGAGCTGCTCGGCGAGGTTCTCGGCGACAAGGGAGTGCACGCGCGCAGCGCGGTCGGTGTGGCGGTTCTCCCGCTGGACGCACCGGTCGAGATCGAGATCCAGGTGGAGCTCACCGAGGCGTAGGGCCGACCGAGACGTAGGGCCGACCGAGACGTAGGGCCGACCGAGACGCAGGGGCGACCGAGACGCAGGGCCGACCGAGCGTAGGGCCGGCTGCCCCGGCCCGGTCTGCGGCTTCGTACCGGGCCGGTGGCCCGGCTGCCCCGGCCCGGGCACCGCCCTGACCTCGGGCGGGGGCTCTCGAACATTCGCGCGCCACGGGATAGCCTCCGCGCATGGCGAATGGGCAGTGGTTCCCGCAGGACTGGCCGGAACGCATCCGTGCGCTCGCGGACGGCACGCTGACTCCGGTCGTCCCCAAGCGCGCGGCGACCGTCATGCTCCTGAGGGACACCGACCGCGGCCCCGCCGTGCACATGCTCCGCAGACGCGCCTCCATGGCCTTCGCCGGGGGCGCGTACGCGTATCCGGGCGGCGGCGTCGACCCGCGCGACGACGAGCACCACGTCCGCTGGGCGGGCCCCGCGCGCGCGTGGTGGGCGAACCGGCTCGGCGTGGACGAGGCGGCCGCCCAGGCGATCGTCTGCGCGGCCGTACGCGAGACGTACGAGGAGGCGGGCGTCCTGCTGGCCGGGCCGTCCGCAGGCTCCGTGGTGGGGGACACCACGGGCGAGGACTGGGAGGCGGACCGCGCGGCCCTGGTCGCCCGCGACCTCTCCTTCGCCGAGTTCCTGGACCGCCGCGGCCTGGTGCTGCGCTCGGACCTCCTCGGGGCCTGGACCCGCTGGATCACGCCCGAGTTCGAGTCCCGGCGCTACGACACCTGGTTCTTCGTGGCCGTCCTCCCGCACGGCCAGCGCACCCGCAACGCCTCCACGGAGGCCGATCGCACGGTGTGGATCCGGCCCTCCGAGGCAGCCGGGGGCTACGACCGGGGCGAGCTGCTGATGATGCCGCCGACCGTCGCGACCCTGCGCCAGCTGCTCCCGTACGGCACGGCCGCCGAGGCGCTCGCCGCGGCGGCCGGCCGGGACATGACCGCCGTACTGGCGCGGGCCCGGCTGGAGGACGGCGAGATCGTGCTGTCCTGGCCGGGGCACGACGAGTTCACCAAGCACATCCCGACCGACGTGCCGACCGGGGGAGCCTGAGCATGACGGACGCCGTAGCCCTGCCCGGCCAGCCGCGGGGCGGGGTCCTCACCGGCCCCGCCACCTCCCGGGCCGTCAACGTCCTGGCGCCCAACGCCTCGGCGATGACCCTCGACGGCACCAACACCTGGATCCTCGCCGAGCCCGACTCCGACCTGGCGGTGGTGGTCGACCCCGGGCCGCTGGACGAGGGCCATCTGCGCAACGTCGTGGACACGGCCGAGCGGGCCGGCCGGCGCATCGCGCTCACCCTGCTGACCCACGGCCACCCCGACCACGCGGAGGGCGCCGCACGGTTCGCCGAGCTGACCGGAACGAACGTGCGCGCCCTGGACCCGGCCCTGAGGCTGGGCGAGGAGGGGCTGGCCGCCGGGGACGTGGTCACGGTCGGCGGCCTGGAACTGGGTGTCGTGCCGGCTCCGGGCCACACCTCGGACTCCCTCTGCTTCCATCTCCGGGCCGACCAGGCGGTCCTGACGGGCGACACGGTCCTGGGGCGCGGCACGACGGTCGTCGCGCATCCCGACGGCCGTCTGGGCGACTACCTGGACTCGCTACGACGGCTGCGGTCGCTCACCGTCGACGACGGCGTCCACACGGTGCTCCCCGGTCACGGCCCCGTCCTGGAGGACGCCCAGGGGGCCGTCGAGTTCTACCTCGCCCACCGCGCACACCGCCTCGCCCAGATCGAGACGGCCGTCGAGCACGGCTACCGCACCCCGCCCCAGGTCGTCGCGCACGTCTACGCCGACGTGGACCGCTCCCTGTGGCCGGCGGCGGAGCTGTCGGTGCGGGCGCAGCTGGACTACCTGGAGGAGCACGGGTTGATCTAGTTCTAGTGAAGGTCCAGGTCCAGGTCCAGGTCCTGGCCCTTCACGCCGTGCACGCGCGCGTACTCCCCGGCGAGCCACGGCCCCAGATCGTCGACGTACGAGCGCAGTACGGCGGCGTCGCCGGCCGGCTCCCGGCCTCGCGCGGCCGCGACGCGCATCTGCTCCGCCCGCCCGGGGTAGTACGCGCCGAACGCCTCGGCCATCTCCGTCAGATCGCTGGTCCAGCCGTTCCAGCGGGGCATGACGAGCGTGAAGCCGGTGCGCACGAGATGCCGGGACATGAACCGCACGAGCGGCCGCCGGGCCGCCTCGGTGTCCGCGGCCTCCGCGATCCGCCGCCGCCAGCGGGGCAGCAGCAGGGCGAGATCCCCGTTGGTCTCGCGGGCGAGCCGGGAGCCGGGCCGGTAGCGGGGCAGGTGCTCGGCGAGGTCCTCACCCAGCAGCGGGGTGCACAGACAGGCCACGAACCAGCCCATGTCGTACGTCTCGGCCGCGCTCAGCAGCCGCGCCCGGCCGTACAGCAGCGTGCCGACGCCGTCGATCTGCGGGAACTCCCTGTCGACGGCCTCCCCGAGCGCCCGGGCACCGGCCCGGTCGGCGTCCGTCGGCTCCTCCCGCAGGGCGACCAGCAGATCCAGGTCGCTGCGCCCCACGCGCGCGGTGCCGCGCGGAATCGAACCGTAGAGATAGGCACTGTGCAGCCGCGCCCCGAACGTCCCGAGCAAGCGGTCCCGCGCGGAGGCGACGACGGGCCGGAAGGCGCGGGGGACGCGGCCGAGGGAGCCTTCGCGCTCGATGCGGCCCTGGGGGTCGAGGCCCTTGCGGGTCACGCTTTCGGCCATGGGCTCACCTCGTCGGCCCGTCCGGCGTCCGGGGACGCGGCCGGCCGTTCAGGCGGGACGGGAGTCCCGGGAGTCCCGGGACTCCCGGGAGCCCGGGGGCCTCGCCCGAGCCGGGAGCGCCGGAGGCGTGCCTCCAGGACGTCCGGAACGGCCGGGACCGAGCGTCAGTGGGAAGCGTCAGCGGGAGCGCTTGGCGAGGCGCTCGACGTCCAGCAGGATCACCGCTCGCGCCTCCAGGCGGAGCCAGCCACGCTGGGCGAAGTCCGCCAGCGCCTTGTTGACCGTCTCGCGGGAGGCGCCGACCAGCTGGGCCAGCTCTTCCTGCGTCAGGTCGTGGACGACGTGGATGCCCTCCTCGGACTGCACGCCGAAGCGGCGTGAGAGGTCCAGCAGGGCGCGGGCGACACGGCCGGGGACATCGGAGAAGACCAGGTCGGACATCGCGTCGTTGGTCTTGCGCAGCCGGCGGGCGACGGCGCGCAGCAGGGCGCCGGCGACCTCGGGCCGGGCGCTCAGCCAGGGCTGGAGGTCGCCGTGGCCGAGACCGAGGAGCTTGACCTCGGTCAGCGCGGTGGCCGTGGCGGTCCGCGGGCCCGGGTCGAAGAGCGACAGCTCGCCGATCAGCTCGCTGGGGCCGACGACGGCGAGCATGTTCTCGCGGCCGTCGGGCGAGGTGCGGTGGAGCTTCACCTTGCCCTCGGTGACGACGTAGAGCCGGTCACCGGGGTCGCCCTCGTGGAAGAGCGAGTCACCGCGCGCGAGGGTCACCTCACTCATGGAGGCGCGAAGCTCCGCGGCCTGCTCGTCGTCGAGCGCCGCGAAGAGCGGGTTGCGCCGCAGAACGTCGTCCACGAGTACTCTCCTTGTCGACCTGCTCAGGGGATCTTGCTCCCCCTTGGTACCAGGGGACCGTGTTCCCCATTTTGCCGGACGGTCCAAACAGTGTGATCTGTCACAAGGATGCCGCACACCTGTCCCGGGGTAAGCGGCAGGGGTCCAATCGGGGGCCGATCCCCCGGGTCCGGGGCGGATGTCGGTGCCGGGCTTTAGGCTGGCCGGGTGTCCAAAACGCCGGTGAGAGCACAGGCCAAGGGGGCTGGGCGGGTGGTTGTACGTCGTGATTCCGCTGTGGGCGAACAGAACACCGGCGGCGGAGAAAAACCGGCAAAAGAGACGAAAAGCGCCCCGGTGAAGAAGGCCGCCGCGAAGAACACCACCGGGAAGCAACCCGCCGGGAAGAACCCCGCCGCGAACAAGTCCGCCGCGCAGAAGAGCGCTGCGAAGAAGAGTGCTGCGCAGAAGAGCGCTGCGAAGAAGTCCCCGGCGAAGAAGTCGGAGGCGGAAAAGACCGTGGCGAAAAAGGCGTCCTCCGCGGTGCGAAAGACGGCGGCGGTCAAGAAGGCCACCGTCGCGCCCAAGAAGGCGACGGCCGCGGTCGGGGACGTCCCTCCCGCGAAGGCGGTCGGCGGGCCGCCGAAGGAGGAGTCGCGCACCGCTCTGGTCCGCCGCGCCCGCCGGATCAACCGCGAACTCGCCGAGGTGTATCCGTACGCCCACCCGGAACTGGACTTCGACAGCCCCTTCCAGCTCGTGATCGCCACGGTCCTGTCGGCGCAGACCACCGACCTCCGGGTCAACCAGACGACGCCGGCTCTCTTCGCCAGGTACCCGACCCCCGAGGACCTGGCCGCGGCCAACCCCGAGGAGGTCGAGGAGATCCTCCGCCCGACCGGCTTCTTCCGGGCCAAGACCAAGTCCGTCATGGGGCTGTCGAAGGCGCTGGTGGAGCAGTTCGGCGGTGAGGTCCCCGGCCGGCTCGAGGACCTGGTCAAGCTGCCCGGGGTGGGCCGCAAGACCGCCTTCGTCGTGCTCGGCAACGCCTTCGGGCGGCCCGGCATCACCGTGGACACGCACTTCCAGCGGCTCGTGCGGCGCTGGCAGTGGACGGACCAGACCGACCCGGACAAGATCGAGGCCGCCGTCGGCGCGCTCTTCCCCAGGAGCGACTGGACGGACCTCTCGCACCACGTGATCTGGCACGGCCGCCGCATCTGCCACGCCCGCAAGCCCGCCTGCGGGGCCTGTCCCATCGCCCCGCTCTGCCCGGCTTTCGGCGAGGGCGAGACGGACCCGGAGAAGGCGAAGAAACTGCTCAAGTACGAGAAGGGCGGCTTCCCGGGCCAGCGCCTCAGGCCCCCGCAGTCGTATCTCGACGCGGGCGGGAAGCCGGCCCCGCCGCTGGGGGCCGGATGACGGGCGCCGCGACGCGCCCGGCCCCCGGACAGGGGCGTAGTGACGGGCCGGGTCCCCGGACAGGTGCGTGGTGACGCTCCGGGGCCCCGGAGAGGGGCATGGCGACGCGCCGGGCCGGGGCCCCGGGCGGCTCAGGAACGATCTCGGGGGCCCGGGACGTTGGACCCGGCAGGACGGGGGTGTGATGACGCGCGCGAGTGACACGCAGGGTGGGCCGGTGACGCTCAGCAAGGAGGGGCTGCCCGAGTGGCTGGACCCGGTGGTGCGGGTCGTGGAGACGGTGCAGCCGCTCCAGCTGAGCCGCTTCCTGCCGCCGGAGAACGGGGCGGGGCGGCAGTCCGCCGTACTGGTCCTCTTCGGCGAGGGCGAGCGCGGCCCCGAGCTGCTGCTGATGGAGCGGGCGAGCTCGCTCAGGTCGCACGCCGGCCAGCCCTCCTTCCCCGGAGGCGCCCTCGACCCCGAGGACGGCGACCCGAAGGCCGACGGGCCGCTCAGGGCCGCGCTGCGCGAGGCCGAGGAGGAGACCGGGCTGGATCCGGCCGGCGTCCAGCTCTTCGGGGTGCTGCCCAGGCTGTACATCCCGGTCAGCGGGTTCGTGGTGACCCCGGTGCTGGGCTGGTGGCGGGAGCCGACGCCGGTCGGGGTCGTCGACCCCAACGAGACGGCGCGGGTCTTCACGGTTCCCGTGGCGGATCTCACGCATCCCGACAACCGCGCGACCACCGTCCACCCCAGCGGCCACCGGGGTCCGGCATTCCTGGTCGAATCCGCCCTGGTGTGGGGCTTCACGGCCGGAATCATCGACAGAGTGCTGCACTACGCGGGCTGGGAACGCCCGTGGGACCGCGACAAGCAGGTCCCGCTCGACTGGCGGTCATGACAGGGTGTCTGCCGTGCTGTGTCTTCCCGGGGGCGCCGTATCGGATCGTCGCCGCGCGGCGGGCCGGCCCCCGGCCGACCCGAGGTGACCGCAGAGTGATGAGGCGAGGCTCGAACCGGTGAACGTGCTGGACATTCTGTTGCTGGTCGCCGCCGTGTGGTTCGCGATCGTGGGCTACCGGCAGGGCTTCGTCGTCGGCATCCTGTCGGTGATCGGCTTCCTGGGCGGCGGCCTCGTCGCCGTCTACACCCTCCCCGTCATCTGGGACGCGCTGACCGACAACGCCGAGGTGAGCACGACCGCCGCCGTCGTCGCGGTCGTGGTGGTCATCGTCTGCGCCTCGGTCGGCCAGGCCCTGACGACCCATCTGGGCAACAAGCTGCGCCGGTACATCACCTGGTCCCCGGCCCGCGCCCTGGACGCGACCGGCGGCGCCCTCGTCAACGTCGTCGCGATGCTCCTGGTGGCATGGCTGATCGGCTCCGCACTCGCGGGCACCACGCTGCCGACCCTCGGCAAGGAGGTGCGCGGCTCCAAGGTGCTCCTCGGCGTCTCCCGGGCCCTGCCCGACCAGGCGGACACCTGGTTCGCGGACTTCTCCTCGGTCCTCGCGCAGAACGGCTTCCCGCAGGTCTTCAGCCCGTTCGCGAACGAGCCGATCAACGACGTCCGGCCCCCCGACCCGGCGCTCGCCAACAGCCCCGTGGTGACGCGCGCGAAGCGCTCCATCGTCAAGGTCGTGGGCACCGCGCCCGGTTGCGGCAAGGTCCTGGAGGGCAGCGGCTTCGTCTTCGCCGACCGCCGTGTCATGACCAACGCCCACGTCGTCGGCGGCGTCGACGAGCCCACCGTCCAGATAGGCGGCGAGGGCAGGAAGTACGACGCGAAGGTCGTCCTCTACGACTGGCACCGCGACATCGCCGTGCTCGACGTGCCCGGCCTCAGGGCGCCGACCCTGAAGTTCACGTCCACGGACGCCAGGAGCGGCGACAGCGCGATCATCGCGGGCTTCCCGGAGAACGGCTCCTACGACGTCCGGTCCGCCCGCGTGCGTGGCCGCCTCCCGGCCAACGGCCCCGACATCTACCACCGGGGCACGGTCCGCCGGGACGTCTACTCGCTGTACACGACCGTCCGCCAGGGCAACTCCGGCGGCCCGCTGCTCACGCCCGAAGGCAATGTCTACGGCGTGGTCTTCGCGAAGTCCCTGGACGACGCCGACACCGGGTACGCGCTCACCGCGGACGAGATCCGGGAGGACATCACCAAGGGGCGTACGGCGAGCCAGCAGGTGGACAGCGACAACTGCGCCCTCTGAGCCCGCGCGGAAGCGGGGGCCCTCAGCCCGGTGGTGCCGTCACCCTCCGGTGGTGCCGTCACCCTCCGGTGGTGTCGTCAGCCTCGGGTGTGGCGCAGGCGTACGGAGACCCAGCGTGCCCGGCGGCGCAGGATGCGCGGGATGCCCACCCTGAGGTCGGTGCTCGTCATCTGCGGGGCGCCGCCCCGCTGGTGGGAGCTCAGGCCGCCGGCCGAGCGTCGGGTACGTGCCGCGTCACTGTAGTCGTGCGTCCAGCCCATACCCCGACGTCTGCCCCTGCCCCAAGGTCGATAACCGCTCCCACGGCCCCCAATTGGCCTATGCGCCAGGCAATTGGCTGTTCGCAGGACAGGTGTTCCGGTTCGGATACCGGGCGCGTCGAAACGGTCACCGATCGGGTTCGGGATCCTTCAGCCAATTGACCAGTTCTGTGGTGAAAGCGACCGGATCCTCCTCGTGCGGGAAGTGGCCCAGTCCGTCGAACAGCCGCCAGCGGTACGGCGCTTCGACGTACTCGCCGGACCCGGCGGCGCTCCGCGTGCGCATCACGGGGTCGAGCGAGCCGTGCACATGGAGCGTCGGCACCCGCAGCGGCCGCTTCATCCGCCGGTTGAACTGGATGCCGTCCGGGCGGGCCATCGAACGGACCATCCAGCGGTACGGCTCGATCGCGCAGTGGGCGGTGGACGGGACGCACATCGCGCGCCGGTACGTCTCCAGCGTCTTGTCGTCGGCCGGGTTCGGCCCGGACCACTCGCGGATCAGCTCGCCGACGAGCGCGCCGTCGTCCGCGGTCAGCTGCCGCTCCGGGATCCAGGGACGCTGGAACCCCCAGATGTAGGAGCCGGCGCGCGTCTGCCTGACGTCCGAGAGCATCGCCGACCGCCAGCGCCGGGGGTGCGGCATCGAGGCGACCGCGAGCCGCCGTACGAGCTTGGGGCGCATCACGGCCGCCGTCCAGGCCAGGTATCCGCCCAGGTCGTGGCCGACCAGGGCGGCGTCCGGCTCGCCCAGGGAACGGATCACGCCGGTGATGTCGAGCGCGAGGTTCGCGGGGTCGTAGCCGCGCGGGGTGCGGTCGCTGCCGCCGACGCCGCGCAGGTCCATGGCGACGGCCCGGAAGCCCTCGTCGGCGAGGGCGGCCAGCTGATGCCGCCAGGCCCACCAGAACTGCGGGAAGCCGTGCAGCAGCAGCACGAGCGGCCCGTCGCCGACCTCGGCGATGTGGAAGCGCGCGCCGTTGGCGGCGACGTCGCGATGTGTCAGCTTCGTCCCGTCGGGGAGGATGTCGGGCCGTACGACCGAGGCCGGCTGCGCCGAAGGAGTGGCGGGATCCGTCATGAGGATGAGCGTGCCACAGCCTCGATGGCCTCGGGGGCGCGCTCCTCCAGGGCGCGGGGCTCGGGACGGGGGTGCGGCTTGGCCTTCTGCAGGACGTTCGCCGTCTCCTTCATGGACGCGGCGACCTTCTGCGGGCCCTTGCCCTTCTTGGCCTTCTTCGCGAAGGCGACGCCGACCAGCGCGAGGACACCGGCGATGAGGACGTTGGCCGCGAAGGACAGCAGGAAGCACCAGCCGAGGTTCCAGCCGCCCTGGCCGTTGTGCCCGCCGGTCCAGGCGTGGATGCCGTACGCCAGCGCGAAGTTCAGCATGGGCAGCGAGAACACCAGGATGGCGCCGGCCACCGTGAACGCGCCGCCGCTCGTCGCGCCGCGCTTGACGTCCTGCTTGAGCTGCGCCTTGGCCAGCGCGATCTCGTCGTGCACGAGCGCCGACATCTCGGCCGTCGCCGAGGCGAACAGCTGACCGATGCTGCGTTCGGCGCCGACCGGGCTGCCGTCGGGTGCGCTCATCGCGGTCTCCCTCTTCTGCCGTACTGCCTGTGTGCGGTCCTTTTGTACCGCCCCGTCAGATCATGCCGGACGGTCGTTGTCCTCGCCTGCCCCGCCCGGTACTTCCGCAAGCGCGCGTCGCTCGGAAGCCTTCACTTCGGCGAGCCTGCGGTGCTCGGCGGCCTTGCTCTCGTGGATCGCCGCCATCCGCAGGTGGTACGCCGGATCGTCCTCCTCGTAGATGTCCGGGACGCCGTCGAGGTCGTCGTCGCGCTCCTCGGCCTCGCACAGCCTGCGGTACTTGGCGTTGCGTATCTTCAGCAGCACCGTCGCCAGAACCGCCGCGATCAGCGATCCGGTCAGGACGGCCGCCTTGATCTCGTCGGTCATCACGGTGTTCCCGTCGAAGGCGAGCTCGCCGATCAGCAGCGACACGGTGAAGCCGATGCCGGAGAGGGCCGCCACGGCGAACACGTCCGCCCAGGCGAGGTCCTCGCTCAGGGACGCCCTGGTGAAGCGGGCCGTGAGCCAGGTGCCGCCGAAGATCCCGAGCGCCTTGCCGACGACGAGCCCGAGGACCACGCCCAGCGTCTCCGGCTTGGTGAACACATCGCCCAGCGAGTGGTGGGAGACGGTGACACCCGCGCTGAAGAGCGCGAACAGGGGAACGGCGAGACCGGCCGACAGGGGTCGTACGAGATGCTCGACGTGCTCGCCGGGGGAGTGCTCCTCCCCCTCGTGGCGGTGGCAGCGCAGCATCAGGCCCATCGCGACGCCCGCGATGGTGGCGTGGACGCCGCTGTTGTACATCAGCCCCCAGATGACGAGGGCGAGCGGGACGTAGACGTACCAGCCGCGCACGCCCCTGCGCAGCAGCAGCCAGAACACGGCCAGGCCCGCGACGGCGCCGCCGAGCGCCGCGAGGTGGATGCTGCTGCTGAAGAAGACCGCGATGATCAGGATCGCGAAGAGGTCGTCGACGACGGCGAGGGTCAGCAGGAAGGCCCGCAGGGCGCTCGGCAGTGATGTGCCGATGACGGCGAGGACCGCCAGCGCGAAGGCGATGTCGGTGGCGGTGGGCACCGCCCAGCCCGCGAGCGAGCCGTGGCCGGTGAGGTTGGTGAGGGTGTAGACGAGTGCCGGTACGGCCATCCCGCACAGGGCCGCGACGACGGGCAGTACGGCCGCCTTGGGGTCGCGGAGATCACCGGCGACCAGTTCGCGTTTGAGCTCGATGCCGGCGACGAAGAAGAACACGGCGAGCAGCCCGTCGGCGGCCCAGTGTGCGACCGAGAGGTTCAGGCCGAGCGCCCCGGGGCCGAAGTGGAAGTGGCTGACGCTCTCGTAACCGCCGTGCAGGGCCGGTATGTTCGCCCAGATCAGCGCGGTGACGGCGGCGACGAGCAGCAGCACGCCGCCGACCGTCTCGGTGCGCAGCGCGTCCGCGACGAAGGTCCGCTCGGGCAGGGACAGACGCCCGAGAACCTTGCGGGCAGGGGTGGGGCGGGGCACGGCCACGGTGCGGACCTCCGGTCGGTGGGCAGGACGGGCTACTTGCCGACCAGACTTCCCGGCGCACCTTTGCTTAGTTTACCTAAGGTGCGGGCGGATGAATCCGGCGATCCCCACGTTAGGCGCGAAAAGGGCACCCGGCGCGTCTGCCGCCGGGTGCCCTTCCTCGCCGTGCGTGTTTTCCCGCCTCTACTCCCGCCGGGCGCTCAGTCCTCGCTCGGCGCCGAGGGGAGCTTGGCCTGGATGAGGTCCATGACCGTGGAGTCCGTCAGCGTCGTCACGTCGCCGAGCTGGCGGTTCTCGGCGACGTCGCGCAGCAGACGCCGCATGATCTTGCCGGAGCGGGTCTTGGGCAGCTCCGCGACCGGCAGGATCCGCTTGGGCTTGGCGATCGGGCCGAGGGTGGCGCCGACGTGGTCGCGCAGCTCGCCGACCAGGCTCTCGGTCTCGGCGGCCGTGCCGCGCAGGATCACGAAGGCGACGATGGCCTGCCCGGTGGTCTCGTCCGTGGCGCCGACGACGGCCGCCTCGGCGACCGACGGGTGCGACACGAGGGCCGACTCGACCTCGGTGGTGGAGATGTTGTGGCCGGAGACGAGCATGACGTCGTCGACGCGGCCCAGCAGCCAGATGTCGCCGTCGTCGTCCTTCTTGGCGCCGTCGCCCGCGAAGTACTTGCCCTCGAAGCGCGACCAGTAGGTGTCGATGAACCGCTGGTCGTCGCCCCAGATGGTGCGCAGCATCGACGGCCAGGGCTCGGTGAGCACCAGGTAACCGCCGCCGCCGTTGGGCACCTCGTTGGCCTCGTCGTCGACGACGGTCGCGGAGATGCCGGGCAGCGGGGTCTGCGCGGAGCCGGGCTTGGCCGCGGTGACGCCGGGCAGCGGCGAGATCATCATCGCGCCGGTCTCGGTCTGCCACCAGGTGTCGACGACCGGGGTGGTGCCGGCGCCGATGTTCTGGCGGTACCAGATCCAGGCCTCGGGGTTGATCGGCTCGCCGACGGAACCCAGGACACGGAGGCTGGAGAGGTCGAACTTCGCGGGGATGTCGTCGCCCCACTTCATGAACGTGCGGATCGCGGTCGGCGCCGTGTACAGGATCGTCACCCCGTACTTCTGCACGATCTCCCAGAAGCGGCCCTGGTGCGGGGTGTCCGGGGTGCCCTCGTACATGACCTGGGTGGCGCCGTTGGCCAGCGGCCCGTAGACGATGTACGAGTGCCCGGTGACCCAGCCGACGTCGGCCGTGCACCAGTACACGTCCGTCTCGGGCTTCAGGTCGAAGACGGCGTGGTGGGTGTACGCGGTCTGGGTGAGGTAGCCGCCGGAGGTGTGCAGGATGCCCTTCGGCTTCCCCGTCGTACCCGACGTGTACAGGATGAACAGCGGGTGCTCGGCGTCGAACGCCTCCGGGGTGTGCTCGGCCGGCTGCCGGTCGACCAGCTCGTGCCACCACACGTCCCGGCCCTCGTTCCAGGCGACCTCCTGGCCGGTGCGGCGGACCACGAGCACATGGCTGACGTTGTCCAGCCGCGCGACGGCGTCGTCGACGGCCGGCTTGAGCGCGGAGGGCTTGCCCCGGCGGTAGCCGCCGTCGGAGGTGATGACCACGCGCGCGTCGGCGTCCTGGATACGGGTGGCGAGCGCGTCGGCGGAGAAGCCGCCGAAGACCACCGAGTGAGCGGCGCCGATCCGGGCGCACGCCAGCATCGCGATCGCCGTCTCGGGGATCATCGGCATGTAGACGGCGACCCGGTCGCCCTTCTGCACGCCCAGCTCCAGCAGGGCGTTGGCGGCCTTGCCGACCTCGTCCTTGAGCTCGGCGTAGGTGATGGCGCGGCTGTCGCCGGGCTCGCCCTCGAAGTGGATGGCGACCCGGTCGCCGTGCCCCGCCTCGACATGGCGGTCGACGCAGTTGTACGCGACGTTGAGCTCGCCGTCGGCGAACCACTTGGCGAACGGCGGGTTCGACCAGTCCAGCGTCTGAGTGGGCTCCTTCGCCCAGGTCAGCCGACGTGCCTGCTCGGCCCAGAAGCCGAGCCTGTCAGCCTTGGCCTGTTCGTACGCGTCCGCGGTGACGTTGGCGTTCGCGGCCAGGTCGGCCGGCGGCGCGAAGCGTCGCTCCTCCTTCAAGAGGTTGGCCAGGCTTTCGTTGCTCACGACATCTCCCTTTCTCAGGGTGTCCGTTGTGTCCTGGGCCACAGCTCATCAGACCCGGGGGGCCGATGACAAGGGTCGACGGGAAATTGGTTTAGACCTTTCGGTGGTGCTGCGGCTCGCGGCGTCATCCGTACCCACGGACCCCGCAGAGACGGAGTTCAGCCTTTGTAACGCCTCTCACATCCCAGCCCGTCACCCCGGCTCTCCGGTGCGGCACGGAGACGATCACATCTTTCCCGGCCCTGGCGTGCCGGACAGCCCGGCCGCCGCCACATGGCCGAACACCTCGTCACCGTCCGCCCCCGCGAGCAGATAGGCCTGCGCCTCGCCCACCTGGAAGTACATCCCGTGCAGCTCCAGCGCGTGCTCCCGCAGGGCGCGGGCCACCGACTCATGCGCGCGCAGGTGCTCCAGCTGCTGCACCACGTTGGCCAGACAGAGCCGCTCGACCGCGTCGGCCGGGTCCCGGTCCGCGAGCCGGGCCGGGGGCCGGCCGCCGTCGGCCACGCGCTCCAGGCTCGGCAGCCCGTGCCGCAGCCACCGCCCGAGCGGGGTGGCGGCGCCGCCGGGTCCGGCGGTGAGCAGCGCCTGCATGGCTCCGCATCCGGAGTGCCCGCACACCGTGATGGACCGCACCTTGAGTACGTCCACCGCGTACTCGATCGCCGCCGCCACCGAGTCGTCGCCCTCCCCGCCCGGCAGCGGGACGAGATTGCCCACGTTGCGCACCACGAACAGGTCGCCGGGACCACTGGAGGTGATCATCGAGGTGACGACACGGGAGTCGGCGCAGGTGAGGAAGAGCTGGGACGGCTGCTGCCCCTCCCGGGCCAGACGGGCCAGCTCGTCCCGTACGCGTGGTGCGGTGTTGCGCTGGAACGCGCTGATGCCGCGCACCAGCTGGTGTCCGGGGCGACGGTCGCGATGGCTGTCCGGCCCGTCCGGCCCGTCGAGCGCGCCGGCGGCGTCGGCGGCGTCGGTGGAGGGTGCGGATCCGGGGCCCTCGCACCGGTGGTTGCGCCACGGCGTCCAGGGGCGGCAGCGGCAGTCCAGGGAGGAGCCGTCCCGCCGCTCCCCGGCCCCCGTACGAGGCGCGGTCCCGGTGCCGCGCGCACCGGTTCTGCGCCCCGTGACCTCGGCGGAGCCGCCCCGTGCGGTGTGGGTGTTCCGCCAGTCCTGCAGTGACTCGTACGCCGCGTGGTCCATGAACGACCCGTCCAGCTCCACGACGGCGTGCGCGCCCTGGGGCACGAGGTGCAGGACCCGGCTGAGCCGCGGCACCGCGAGGAAGGTGAGCTGGCCCCGGACCCTGACGTGGTGGACCGCCTCCCTCTCCTCGTGCGTGATACGGGTGCGGGCGAGGCGGCGCAGGGCGACGGCGACGGCCACGGCGATCCCCAGGGCCACCCCCTGCAGGACACCGAGGCACACGACGCCGAGGGTGGTGACGGCGTACACCGGCACCTCGCGGTGGCGGGTCACCGTGCGGATGTGGTGCAGAGACACCATCTGGATGCCGACGGCCATCACCAGGGCGGCGAGTGCGGCGAGCGGGACCCGCTCCAGCAGCGGGACCATCAGCAGTGCGGCGATCACTACGAGAACGCCGTGCAGCATGGTCGAGTGCCGGCTCACGGCACCCGCTTTGACATTCGACGAACTGCGCACGGCCACGCCGGCCACGGGCAGCCCGCCGAGTGAGCCGGAGACGATGTTGGCGGCGCCCTGCCCGAGCAGTTCGCGGTTCAGGTCGGCGCGGCGAATCCGGGTGGCCGGGCCGGGCCGCGCGGCCACCAGCTTGTCCACGGCGACCGCCCCGAGCAGCGACTGCACGCTGCACACGAGAGTGGTGCTGAGCACGGCGGCGGCCAGGCCCAGCACCGGGCCCTCGGGGAGCCCGGCCAGGGCGTGGCTGCTCCAGGACGGCAGGTCGACCCTGGGCAGGCTCAGCCCGGCGAGCGCGGCGGCCACGGTGGCGCCGGCCACGGAGACGAGCGCGCCGGGGATCCTGCGCAGCGCGCGCCCCGCCCGGCCGGGGATCCGCGGCCAGAGCAGCAGCAGCGTGAGGGTCAGCGCGCTGACGGCCACGGCGGCGGGGTGCACGTCCGCCAACTGGGCGGGCAGTGCCCGGAGGTTGGCGAGCACCGAGCTCTGCGGAGTCCCGCCGAGGACGATGTGTGCCTGGGCGACGGCGATCGTCACGCCGATGCCGGCGAGCATGCCGTGCACGATGGCGGGGCTGACGGCGAGCGCCGAGCGCGCCACGCGCAGGCAGCCCAGGCCGAGCTGGGCGAGGCCGGCGAGGACCGTGATGGCGCAGGTCGTGCGCCAGCCGTACTGGTGGATGAGGTCCGCGGTGACCACCGTGAGCCCCGCGGCGGGTCCGCTGACCTGCAGCGGACAGCCGCCGATCGACCCGGCGACGAGCCCGCCGACCGCCGCGGCGACCAGGCCTGCCTGGAGCGGCGCCCCGGTGGCGAGGGCGATGCCCAGGGACAGGGGGAGGGCGATCAGGAAGACGGCGATCGAGGCCGACAGGTCGGCTCCGGCGATGCGGGGGCGGCGGTGCGGGCCCGGCGGTGGGCTGTGGGGCTGGTGGAGGCGCTCGGTCCGGGCCGGATCGGTGGGCTGGGTCGGGGCACAGGCTGACATGGTTCCCGTCCTCCTCGGGTCACGGCGGTGTCCGTAAACACTCAGTAAATAGATCGTAATTCAGAGTAAAGGGCGGGCATAGATTTTCCTGGCAAATGGGGTATTGCTTCATTCCAATGAGTGAAGCGGTTATTTCATCGGCTTGTCGTACTAATTCCTTCTCGGCCTCGTGCGACCTTGGCGGCGCTGTCGGGCCTGCCCGGCAGACCACCAGAAAACGCCTCATAGGCGTTGGTCTTGAGAGAAGGAAGAAGGTGAGCGGAACATGGCCGCCACCCACAGGATCACCACGGGCGCCATGATCGCTGCGGCCTGTGCCGCGTCCGTCGCCGGCTGCGCGCTCGGCTCCGACGGTCACAAGGACGGTGCTCCCGGTCCGCAGAAGGTCAAACCTCCCCGGGCGCCGGGGAGCGTCGTCCGGCTGATCGGCGACGGCTCCACCGCGTACACCGGAGCCCAGCCGCACCTGCCGAGACCGAAGCGGCTCAAGCCCGGCCAGAAGCCACCGCAGTTCGTCGTCTTCTCCTGGGACGGCGCGGGCGAGGACAGCCAGAAGCTGTTCTCCCACTTCCGCAAGGTCGCCAAGGCCAACCACGCGACGATGACGTTCTTCCTCAGCGGCGTGTACATGCTGCCGAAGGAGAAGCGCGACCTGTACAAGCCGCCGCAGCACTCGCCGGGCCGCTCCGACATCGGCTTCAACGACGAGAAGGGCATCGCCGACACCGTGAAGCAGCTGCGCCTGGCGTGGCTGGAGGGCAACGAGATCGGCACCCACTTCAACGGCCACTTCTGCGGCAAGAACGGCGGGGTGGGCGAGTGGTCGGTCGCCGAGTGGAAGAGCGAGATCTCGCAGGCCAAGCAGTTCGTCAAGACCTGGAAGACCAACACCGGCATGACGAAGGCGGCGCCGCTGCCCTTCGACTACGACAAGGAGCTCATCGGCGCGCGCACGCCCTGCCTGGAGGGCCAGAAGAACTTCATGCGGGCCGCGAGCCAGATGGGCTTCCGCTACGACACCAGCGGGGTCAACGAGCAGGTCTGGCCGAAGAAGAAGGGCCGGCTGTGGGACCTGTCCATGCAGCTCGTGCCCTTCCCCGGCCACTCCTACGAGCAGCTCAGCATGGACTACAACTTCATGGTCAATCAGTCCGGCACCCAGACCCAGGGTGACCCCGACAAGTACGACTACTGGGGCGACCAGATGCGCGACGGCCTGCTCAAGGGCTTCCGCCGCGCCTACTACGGCAACCGCGCGCCCCTGATCCTCGGCAACCACTTCGAGTCGTGGAACGGCGGCACCTACATGCGGGCCGTCGAGGAAGTCGTGGAGAAGGTCTGCAACAAGCCCGACGTGCGCTGCGTGTCCTTCCACCAGCTCGCCGACTGGCTGGACGCCCAGGATCCGAAGGTGCTGGCGAAGCTGCGCGACCTGAACGTCGGTGAGGCCCCGAAGCAGGGCTGGGCCCACTATCTGTCGGCCGGCTCCGCCCCGGCCCCCAAGGGCGCGCCCGGGGCGCCGCCGGCCAAGCGGTAACCCCTCCTCACACGGCGGCGCCGACGCCCCCGCCCAGCACGAACCCGGGGTCGACCTGTGCCGCCAGGTCGGCCCCCGTCCGCGCGTTGCCCCAGGCGTGCGCGTTCTTCAGGTGGAAGTGCACCATCTGCCGCGTGTAGCGCTCCGCGTCGCGCAGGTCGTAGGTCGCGTCCGCGGCGATCCGCAGGGCGCGCAGGGCACGGTGGTTGGCGTCCTCCAGGAGCTCGAACCGGGGCGGGCGGCCCTTCTCCATGGCGCGCACCCAGTCCGAGTGGCCGACGCTCACCAGCAGGTCCTCACCCACCTCGGCACGCAGGAAGTCGAGGTCGTCTGGGCCCTGCACCTTGTTGCCCACGACCTTCAGCACGACACCGAAGTCACGGGCGTACTCCTTGTACTGGCGGTAGACGGAGACCCCCTTCCGGGTCGGCTCGGCGACGAGGAACGTGATGTCGAAGCGGGTGAACATGCCGGAGGCGAAGGAGTCCGAGCCGGCCGTCATGTCCACCACGACGTACTCGTCACGGCCGTCCACCAGGTGGTTCAGGCACAGCTCCACCGCTCCCGTCTTGGAGTGGTAGCAGGCGACCCCCAGGTCGGCCTCGGTGAAGGGGCCGGTGACCATCAAACGGACGGCGGTGCCCTCGAGTTCCACCGGCCGGGCGCAGGCGTCGTAGACCGGGTTGTCCTCGCGCACGCGCAGCAGCCGCGAGCCCTCGCCGGGCGGCGTGGTCTTGATCATCGTCTCGGCGGAGGCGATCCGCGGGTTGGAGCCGCGCAGGTACTCCTTGATCAGCGGCAGCCGGTCGCCCATCGCGGGCAGCGCGGCGGCCTCCGCCTCGTCGAGGCCGAGCGCGGCGCCCAGGTGCTGGTTGATGTCCGCGTCCACCGCGACGACCGGCGCCGAGGCGGCCGCGAGATGGCGGACGAACAGGGAGGACAGGGTCGTCTTGCCGCTGCCGCCCTTCCCGACGAAAGCAATTTTCATGTTCACGAAGAGTAGTCGAGTGATAGCTGTATGTGGCAGACGCGCGTGAGGAAGACCACTCAATCGTGGGGTGCGCCCCCGGTGTGGCTAGTGTCGTACTCATGAGTACGACAGGCGCGACCGCCGATCCGCTCGCGGCTCTGGGCTCACTGCCCGGGGTGGCCGAGTCCGTGGAGTCCGTCCGCAAGGCCGTGGACCGGGTCTACGGGCACCGGGTGATGCGGCGCCGCAGCAACGAGATCACCTCCGAGGCTGCGCTGCGCGGCGCCCGCGGTTCCGCGGCGCTGTCCGGCGCCGACTGGGCCCTGGAGGAGGTGCGCCGGCGCAGCGACTTCAGCGGCGAGGAGGACGCGCGCGTGATGGGCGCGGCCCTGCGGCTGACCGCCGAGGCGGGCCAACTGCTGTCCATCTGGCGGCAGTCGCCCCTGCGGGTCCTCGCCCGGCTGCACCTGGTGGCCGCCGCGACCGACGGCGACGAGGTCGGGCGTCCGCGGCAGGCGGGCGAGCCGGTGGACGAGCCGCTGATCGAGCTGGACCTGCCGGGCGCCGGCGAGGCGCACGGCAGGCTGGAGGGCCTGTCCGAGCTGGTCATCGCGGGCAGCTCCGCCCCCGCCCTGGTCATGGCCGCCGTCGTCCACGGCGAACTGCTCGCGCTGCGCCCCTTCGCGTCCCACAACGGCCTGGTCGCGCGCACCGCCGAGCGCATCGTCCTGGTGGGCAGTGGCCTCGACCCGAAGTCGGTCTGCCCGGCGGAGGCGGGCCACGCCGAACTGGGCCGGGCCGCCTACCTCGCCGCGCTCGAGGGATACGTCTCCGGGACGCCCGAGGGGATGGCCGCCTGGATCGCCCACTGCGGCAGGGCGGTCGAGCTGGGCGCGCGTGAATCGACGGCCGTGTGCGAGGCGTTGCAGCGAGGGGCGGCGTAGGGGGCCGCGCAAAAGGAGTGCGGCGGTACGAGGATTCGTACCGCCGCTCACATGCTCACCGGGTTACCAGGCGTCCTCGATAAGTTGCCCATCAGGTCGGGACGTTGCCCGTCACCTGGTGCGGCTGGCCCGTAATCGACGGGTCGACGTCGCGTGGGTGCCCGGTGTGCATGCTCGGTCCGTGGGGCCATATGCGGTTTTAAGGTGATCCTCTCGGATGTCCTTGGTCTCGCGGGCCGTCAACCCCTTTGTACTCCAGGACCGAAGCAAGCGGAACCCCTCGCTGTACTTCTTTACTTTTGGTCTCAAATAGGTTGCAAACGGGCGCCGATGGGCCGAACGGGGTCCGGACGGGCCGGATCCCCCCGGCCGTTGCCGGTGTTGCGGTCGCCTCCGCCGAGACGATCGGCTCAGAGGGGCATCGCCCGGCGGCGGCTGGCGTACCAGACGAGACCGGCGGTGGCCGCGGCAGCACCTATCGCGGCGGCCGCGACGAGGGCCGGACGGGGCGGTACGGAGAAGCCCTGGATCCGCTGCTTGAGCCGGACCGGACGGTGGAAGTCGAGGATCGTCCACCCGCGCGCGAGCGCCTCGCGGCGCAGTGCGCGATCGGGGTTCACGGCGTAGGGATGACCCACCGCCTGCAGCATCGGCAGGTCGGTCGCCGAGTCGCTGTAGGCATAGCAGCGCTCGAGGTCGTAGCCCTCGGAGAGCGCCAGCTCCTTGACGGCCTCGGCCTTCGTGGGGCCGTAGGCGTAGTACTCCATCTCGCCGGTGAAGCAGCCGTCCTCGCCCACGACCATGCGTGTCGCCACCACGCGGTCCGCGCCGAGCAGCTCGCCGATCGGCTCCACCACCTCGGCGCCGGACGTCGACACGATGACGACGTCGCGGCCGGCGGTGTGGTGCTCCTCGATGAGGGAGGCGGCCTCGTCGTAGATGATCGGGTCGATCAGGTCGTGCAGGGTCTCGGCGACGATCTCCCTGACCTGCTGGACGTTCCAGCCGCGGCACATGGCGGAGATCTGCTCGCGCATACGCTCCATCTGGTCGTGGTCGGCGCCGCCCAGGAGGAAGACGAACTGGGCATATGCGGTACGCAAGGCGGTCCTGCGGTTGATCAGTCCGCCTTGGTAGAACGACTTGCTGAACGTGAGCGTGCTCGACTTCGCAATGACCGTCTTGTCCAGGTCAAAGAAGGCCGCTGTGCGGGGCAAGGAGTGGTTTTCCACATCCCTGAGCATAGGCGCAGCCCATTCGGCGTAAGGTGGGGCGCGTGGGTTTGCCTGAGAAGGCTCTCGGGTACACCATGGAAGTCACGGATCGTTCGCGACCGTGCTAACCCGGTCCGGCTCCTCCCCCCCCCGAGTCGGCCGTGGAGACGACCCCCACTCTCCCCCCCGGTGGGGGTCGTCGCATGTCCGGGTGGGTTTTTCCTCTTTTCACGCGGTTGTGCGGCCGCTGTCCGGCGACAGCGGCCGCCTCGTAGCCCTGCCCACGATCCGTCACTCTGCGTAGCTGTCGTGCTGCTCTGCGGCAGTCGCACGGGGGCCGGTGCGGTGTTCACCGGTAAGGGTGACGGCGGTATTCACAGCCGCCGAGTTGTCCACAGTTATCGACCAAGATCCACACGATTTCCCGGACCGCTGCACGGTGATTCAAACGCGCCGCACCTCGGACCGAGTTCATGGCCGGTTCCGGTTTGTCGGACGAGTTTGGCCGGTTCCTATCGGACTTCACATGAAGTCCGGTTGCCGGTTCTTCAGACGTTTGGGAATCGCGTGGCCGAAGGGGCTGGGCGACAGACGCAGCGAAGGGGGATGGAAACCGTGACCGGAGCCGTCACACACGAACCACCGTCCGCCGCCTCGGGGCGGCAGGCCGGACCACTGATCGTCACGGAGGACGCCGACCTGCTCGACGACCTGCTGCGCCTGTGCGCGGCGGCGGGCGCGACACCCGAGGTGCACCACTCGGTCCCGGAGCGCGCGGGCGGCTGGGAGGCCGCACCGCTCGTCCTGGTCGGCGACGACGCCGCGCGCCGGGTGCGCGGGGCCGTGCGTCGACGAGGAGTGGTGCTGGTCGGCCGCGACCAGGACGACTCCGGCGTCTGGCGCCGGGCCGTCGAGATCGGCGCCGACCACGTCCTGGTGCTGCCCGACGGCGAGCAGTGGCTGGTCGACCGCATCGCGGACGTGGTCGAGGGAGTGGGCCGGCCCGCCCTCACGGTGGGGGTCCTCGGCGGGCGCGGCGGGGCCGGGGCGTCCACGCTCGCGTGCGCCCTCGCCGTCACCTCCGCGCGGGAGGGGCTGCGCACCCTCCTCGTGGACGCCGATCCACTGGGCGGCGGACTGGACGTCCTCCTCGGCGGCGAGAGCGCCGAGGGACTGCGCTGGCCCGCCTTCGCCGCCTCCCGCGGCAGGGTCGGCGGCGGCGCCCTGGAGGAGTCGCTGCCCGAGCTCCACTCCCTGCGTGTGCTCAGCTGGGACCGCGGTGACCGCGTCGCCGTCCCGCCCCAGGCCGTGCGGGCGGTACTGGCCGCGGCCCGGCGACGCGGCGGCACGGTGGTCGTCGACCTGCCGCGCCGCGTCGACGACGGAGTCGCCGAGGCGCTCGCCCAGCTCGACCTCGCCCTGCTGGTGGTCCCCGGAGAACTGCGCGCCGTGGCGGCGGCCGGACGGGTGGCGTCCGCCGTCGGCATGGTCCTGCGCGACCTGCGGGTCGCGGTACGGGGGCCGTACGCGCCCGGACTCGACGACCGCGAGGTGGCCCGGCTGCTCGGACTGCCCCTGGCCGGCCGGCTGCCCGTGGAGCCGTCCCTGCTGCGCCCGGGTGAGGGCGGGACGCCGCCGGCGGCCGGTGGACGCGGACCCCTCGCCCGCTTCTGCAAGGAGTTCTGGGAGCGGTGTCTCACCGAGGCGGGTGCCGCGTGAGCACCGGCGCGAAGGCGCCGCGGGCGCTGTGGCGGCAGGCTCGTGCGGCGGCTCCGGCGCAGGGACCGGACATGCCGCCCGGACTGCTGGACGGCGTGCGGCAGTGGCTGGTCGAGAGCGGGGCCGAGCCGACACCCGCGCGCGTGGCGCAGGCGTTGCGGGAGCGGGGGCGGGTGCTCGGGGACACCGAGGTCCTGGGCGCGGCCGAGCTGTTGCGCTGCGAACTGGTCGGCAGCGGGCCGCTGGAGGCGCTGCTCGCCGATCCGGCGGTGAGCGACGTGCTGGTGACGGCCCCGGACCGGGTCTGGGTGGACCGGGGCGGCGGACTGGAGCTGACACCGGTCGCCTTCCCGGACGCGGGGGCGGTGCGACGGCTCGCACAGCGTCTGGCCGCGGTGGCCGGCCGGCGCCTGGACGACGCCCGGCCGTGGGTCGACGCCCGCCTTCCCGACGGGACGCGGCTGCACGCCGTGCTGCCGCCGGTGGCCGTGGGCTGCACCTGCCTGTCGCTGCGTGTCGTACGGCCCCGGGCGTTCACCCTCGACGAACTGGTCGCGGCGGGCACGGTGCCGCCGGGCGGGGAAGACCTGCTGCGGGCGCTGATCGAGGCCCGGCTGTCCTTCCTGATCAGCGGCGGCACCGGCAGCGGCAAGACGACGCTGCTGAGCGCCTTGCTGGGCCGGGTCGGACCCGGCGAGCGGATCGTGCTCGCGGAGGACTCGGCGGAGCTGCGGCCGGACCATCCGCATGTCGTCCGCCTCGAGACCAGACCCGCCAACCAGGAGGGCGCGGGAGCCGTCACGCTGCAGGACCTCGTACGCCAAGCGCTGCGGATGCGGCCGGACCGGCTGGTCGTGGGCGAGGTGCGAGGGCCCGAAGTGCTGCATCTGCTCGCAGCGCTGAACACGGGGCACGAAGGCGGCTGCGGCACGCTGCACGCCAATGCGGCCGCCGGCGTGCCGGCGCGGCTGGAGGCGCTCGGCACGGCGGCCGGGCTCGACCGGGCGGCGCTGCACAGCCAGTTGGCGGCGGCACTGTCGGTCGTCCTGCATCTGGTGCGCGACCGGTCCGGGCGGCGGCGGATCGCCGAGGTGCATGTGCTGGAGCGGGATCCGTCGGGCCTGGTGCGGACGGTGCCGGCGCTGCGGTGGGGCGCGCAGGCGTTCGCGCGTGAGCGCGGCTGGGAGCGGCTGCGGAGGCTGCTGGGCGAGGAGGGGGAACGATGACGGGGATGGGCGGCACGGCGGTGGGCGCCGCCGCGATGTGTGCCGGTGCGGCGGCCGTGCTGATGAGCGGGCGGCACTCCGGGGCGCGGCGGGCGCGGCTGCTGTTCGCTAACGGCGCGGCGGTGGCCGACGGGCCGCCGGCCCGGTGGGACGTGGCCGGTGGACTGCGGCGGATCCGAGGGCGGCTGCGACCGGAGTGGTGGGCGCTGGCCGCCGGGGTGCTGCTGGCGGTGCTGGGCAGGTCACCGCTGCCGGTCGTCGCGGGGGCGGCCGGGGTGCCGTTGCTGCGCCGGCTGAGGCTGGCCGCGCGGGCGCGGCGGGCGCGGGAGCGCCGCGGGGACGCGGTGATCGCGCTGTGCGGGGCGCTCGCCGGGGAGGTGCGGGCCGGGCGGCAGCCGGGCGAGGCGCTGCCGAGCGCGGCGCGGTACTCGGGCGGGCTCGCGGACGCGCGGGCCGCGGTGCTGGCGGCGGCGCGGTTCGGCGGCGACGTGCCGGGGGCGCTCGCCGCGGCGGCCCGGCAGCCGGGCGCCGAGGGGCTGCTGGGGCTCGCCGTGTGCTGGCGGGTGGCCGTGGACCAGGGCGCGGGCCTCGCGGCCGGGCTCGACCGGCTCGAAGCGGCGTTGCGGGCGGAGCGGGACCAACGCGCCGATCTGCGCGCTCAGTTGGCGGGCCCGCGGTCCACCGCGGTCATGCTCGCCGGCCTGCCGGTGCTGGGCCTCGCTCTCGGTGCCGCTCTCGGTGCCGATCCGCTGCGGGTGCTGCTGCACACCGGCGCCGGGCTGGGCTGTCTGTGCGTCGGCGGTGTGCTGGAGGGCCTGGGGCTGTGGTGGGCGATGGGGATCGTACGGCGGGCGGAGGCGGCATGAGCGCGGAAGTCGTCCACAGGCTGGGGGAGGCCTTGGGGGTTCTGCTCGTGTCCGGGTGGCTGCTGCGCCGGCTGGCGCAGGTACGGCGGGAGCGGAGGGTGGCGCGGCGGCCGGCCGCACTGCAGGCGGGCGCCGGGGAGACGCGCCGCGGGGCGCGTCCCGGGTCACCGGACGCCGCGCGGCGGTGGCTGTCCGCGGCGGGGCTGGTGTGCGCCGGGTGGGTCGTGGCCGGCGGACTGGGCGGCGTCGTGCTGGGGCTGGCCGTCGCGGGCGCGTGGTGGCGGTGGCGCGGGAGACAGGCGGCCGCGCAGGGCGCGGAGGCATGCGACCGGGCTGAGGCGGCCCGGCAGCTGCCGCTCGCCGCCGACCTGGTGGCCGCCTGCATCGCCGCCGGAGCGGGGCCCGTGTTCGCGGCGCGGGCCGTGGGCGAGGCCCTGGGCGGTCCTGCCGGGGACGCGCTGGCGCGGGGCGCGGCCGAGGTGCGGCTCGGCGGCGATCCGGCCGGGGCCTGGCGCGAGCTGGCCGCGCTGCCCGGCGCGCACGCCCTGGCACGGCTGCTGGAGCGGGCCGACGTGTCCGGGTTGCCCGCCGCCACGCCGGTCGCGCGGCTCGCGGCCGACGTCCGCGCCGACCGGGCCCGTACGGCGACGGCACGGGCGCGGCGGGCGGCCGTCATGGTCACCGCACCGGTGGGGCTGTGCTTCCTGCCCGCCTTCGTCGCGGTCGGCGTACTGCCCGTGGTGATCGGACTCGCGGGCGGGGTGCTGGGCGGGGGTGGTGGATGACGGAGCGGGGACGGTCGGCGGCGAGCGGCGCTCGACGCGGCGGTTGGGCAATGGAACGGAACCTCACGGGGGTCGGGATGAGCAATGCGGTACGGACGCTGGTGTGCGGGATCAGGGCGGCGCGCAGGGACGCGGGGATGGTCACCTCGGAGTACGCGATGGGGATCGTGGCGGCGGTCGCGTTCGCGGTGGTCCTCTACAAGGTGGTGACGAGCGGGCAGGTCGGCGCGGAGCTGCAGGGCATCGTGGAACGGGCGCTCGATGCACGGATGTGAGCGGGGACCGAAAGGACCCAGGAGGGGCACGGACAGCGGGTTCGTGACGGCGGAGTCGGCCGTCGTGCTGCCTGTGCTGGTGATGTTCACGACGGCACTGGTGTGGGGGCTGCTGGTGGTCGCCGCGCAGATCCGGTGCGTGGACGCGGCGCGGACGGGGGCGCGTGCGGCGGCCCGGCAGGATCCGCCCGGGTCGGTGGTCGAGCTGACCCGTGCGGCGGCCCCGCGGGGAGCACGGGTGACGGTCGAGCGCGAGGGGGACCGGGTCCGCGTGGTCGTGGTGGCGCGGCCGCCGGTGCTGCACGGCCTGCCCTTCGACGTGCGGGAGGAGGCCGTGGCTGAGGTGGAGCGGACGGCGGGGGCCGCGGCTCGGGCGGAGCAGACGGCGGGGGCGGGGACGTGAGGCCCGGCTGCGGGGGACGGGTGCGGTGGGCGCGGGGCGGCGACCGTGGTTCCGCAACCGTCTGGAGCGTGGCTGCGATCGCCGTGCTGTGCGTGGTGTTCGGTGTCGTGCTGGCCCTGGGGCAGGCGGTCGTGGTCCGCCACCGCGCGGCCGCCGCCGCGGACCTCGCGGCGCTGGCCGCCGCGGACCACTGGGCGGACGGCGCTCCGGCGGCCTGTGCCGGGGCCGGGCGGCTGGCCCGGGCGCAGAGTTCCCGGCTGGTGCGCTGCGTGGTCGTCGGCGAGGTGTCGGACGTGACGGTGGCGTCGGGACGGGGGCCGTTCGCGGCGCGGGTCAGGGCGCGGGCGGGGCCCCCGTGACCGGCTCCGGCTCGGCCGTCTCCCCCGGCGCTCCCCGCAGCAGCACCGTCAGCAGCCGGACGGCCCCCCTCTTGTGCAGCGGGTCGTTGCCGTTGCCGCACTTGGGGGACTGGATGCAGGACGGGCAGCCGGCCTCGCACTCGCAGGAGGCGATGGCCCGGCGGGTGGCGGTGAGCCAGGCCCGGGCGGTGTGGAAGGCGCGTTCGGCGAATCCCGCGCCGCCCGGGTGGCCGTCGTAGACGAAGACCGTGGGCAGGAGCGTGTCGGGGTGGAGCGGGACGGAGACGCCGCCGATGTCCCAGCGGTCGCAGGTGGCGAAGAGCGGCAGCATGCCGATGGAGGCGTGCTCGGCGGCGTGCAGGGCGCCGCCGAGGATCTCCGGGCCGATCCGGGCCTCGTCGAGCTGGTCCTCGGTCACCGTCCACCACACCGCGCGGGTGCGCAGCGTACGGGGAGGGAGGTCGAGTTTCGTCTCGCCGAGCACTTCGCCGGTGACGAGACGCCTGCGCAGGAAGGAGACGACCTGGTTGGTGACCTCGACGGAGCCGTAGCAGAGGCGGCCGGAGCCCCAGGGGATCTCGGTGTCGGTCTCCAGGACGGTGATGGACGTCGTGTCGCGGGCGACCGTGGAGTACGACGGGCCGGCCTGCTCGACCAGGGCGACGGAGTCCTCCAGGTCCAGGGAGCGGACCAGGTACGTACGGCCCTGGTGGAGGTGGACCGCGCCCTCGTGGACGGTCGTGTGGGCGGCGCCCGCGTCGACCGTGCCGAGCAGGCGGCCCGTGCCGGACTCGACGACCTGGACCGGGCGGCCGCCCTCGCCGCGGATGTCGGTCAGGTCGGCGGCCCGCTCCCGGCGCGTCCAGTGCCAGGCCTTCGTACGGCGGCGCAGCAGCTTCGCGGCCTCCAGCTGGGGGAGCAGCTCCTCGCAGGCGGGACCGAAGAGCGCGAAGTCCTCGTCGGTGAGCGGAAGTTCCGCGGCGGCCGCGCACAGGTGCGGGGCCAGGACGTAGGGGTTGTCGGGGTCGAGGACCGTGGACTCCACGGGCTGGTCGAACAGAGCCTCGGGGTGGTGCACGAGGAAGGTGTCCAGGGGGTCGTCGCGGGCGACGAGGACGGCCAGTGCGCCCTGGCCGGCGCGTCCGGCGCGCCCCGCCTGCTGCCACAGGGACGCGCGCGTGCCCGGGTAACCGGCGATCAGCACGGCGTCCAGCCCGGAGACGTCGATGCCGAGTTCGAGGGCGGTGGTCGCGGCGAGGCCGAGGAGTTCGCCCGAGTGCAGGGCCTGTTCGAGGGCGCGGCGTTCCTCGGGGAGATAGCCGCCGCGGTAGGCCGCCACGCGGCGGGCCAGGGGGCGGTCGACCTCGGCCAGGCGTTCCTGGGCGATCACGGAGATCAGCTCGGCGCCGCGCCGGGAGCGCACGAAGGCGACCGAGCGGACGCCCTGCACGGTGAGGTCGGTGAGCAGGTCGGCCGTCTCGGCGGTGGCGGTGCGGCGGACCGGGGCGCCCTTCTCGCCCCGCAGCTCCGTGAGCGGGGGTTCCCACAGGGCGAACACCAGCTCACCGCGCGGGGAGGCGTCGTCGGCCACCTCGGCCACCGGCAGGCCGGTCAGGCGGCGGGCGGCCACCGAGGGCTCCGCGGCCGTCGCGGAGGCGAGCAGGAAGACCGGGAAGGCGCCGTAGCGGGCGCACAGGCGGCGCAGCCGCCGCAGCACCTGGGCGACATGGGAGCCGAAGACGCCCCGGTAGGTGTGGCACTCGTCGATGACGACGTACTTCAGCGACTTCAGGAAGGAGGACCAGCGGGGGTGGGAGGGGAGTATGCCGCGGTGCAGCATGTCCGGGTTGGTGAGGACGTAGTTGGCGTACTGGCGGACCCACTCGCGTTCCTCGAACGGGGTGTCTCCGTCGTACACCGCGGGTCGGACGGCATTTTCCAGGGGTTGTGAAAGTTCCTTCACCGATCGGCACTGATCGGCCGCGAGAGCTTTCGTCGGGGCCAGGTAGAGCGCGGTGGCGCCGCGGCCGTTCGGGGCCTCGGAACCGTCCAGGAGGGTGGAGAGCACCGGGACCAGATAGGCCAGGGACTTGCCCGACGCCGTGCCCGTGGCGACGACCACCGAGTCGCCGTCCAGGGCGTGCTCGGCGGCGCGTGCCTGGTGGGCCCAGGGGTGCTCGATGCCGCAGGCCCGCACCGCCGCGACGACCTCCGGGCGAATCCGATCAGGCCAGAGGGCATGGCGGCCCTCGCGTGGGGGCAAGTGCTCCGTATGAGTGATGCGCGAAGCCCGGCTCGGCCCGGAGGCGAGCCGGCCCAGGACCGCGCCCGGTTCCGGCCGGGAGGCGGGCCCCGTCGGGGATCGATCGGATCGGTGATTCTTGGCCATCGGCACCGAGTGTGTCACCGGCGTGACGGACAATGGGACCAAGGCGTCGTGCACGCCTGCCGTTAAGTGATTGAATGCCATCGCGGCTGGCGAACCGTTCCGGGGGCTGAAGCCGAGATGTCCCAAGGGGCGACCGCTCGATAGCAAGGTGCTGGAGGATCCGTGGACCTGTCTCTGTCGACCCGTACCGTCGGCGATCGTACGGTCGTCGAGGTCGGTGGCGAAATCGACGTATATACCGCGCCCAAGCTGCGCGAGCAGCTGGTCGAGCTGGTCAACGACGGGAGTTTCCACCTCGTCGTCGACATGGAGGGCGTGGATTTCCTCGACTCCACCGGGCTCGGCGTGCTGGTCGGCGGACTGAAGCGGGTGCGTGCCCATGAGGGCTCGCTGCGCCTGGTCTGCAACCAGGAGCGCATTTTGAAGATCTTCCGCATCACCGGCCTCACCAAGGTGTTCCCCATCCACACCTCGGTCGAGGAAGCGGTGGCGGCGACCGACTGACCACCGCCGCCCCACGGAGCGGGAAAGGCCCGCTCCCGGGACGGAAGTAGCTCCATGTGGGGGGCCGGGCTTTCGGCGGCCCGGTCCCCCGACAGCACGCCCGTAGTTCTGAGGGGGATGCATGGCCACCGTTGAGCTCCGCTTCAGTGCGCTGCCCGAGCACGTCAGGACCGCCCGGTTGGTGGCGGCGGCGGTGGCGCGCAGGGCCGGAGTGGACGAGGCCGTCCTCGACGAGGTCAGGCTGGCCGTCGGCGAGGCCTGCACCCGTGCCGTCGGACTGCACCAGAGCGCCGGGATCACGGCGCCGGTGAAGGTGCAGCTGGTCGAGGAGGAGAAGCAGTTCTCCATCGAGGTCGGCGACGAGGCGCCGCGCACGGCCCCGGGAGACCGGGCGCCCGGCGCCGCCGGTGAGGACGTGGACAGCGAGGAGGACGAGATGGGCCTCGCGGTCATCAGCGGTCTCGTCGACGACGTCGAGGTGACCGCCGGCGAGCACGGCGGGCAGATCCGTATGACCTGGCCGACCACGCCGCCCACCGCGGTGCTGCCCTGAGTCCCACCCTCAACTTGTGTACCGAAGGGCCCTACGGCGTAGGGCCCTTCGGCATGTCCGCGGCCGGTGCGCGTGCCTACAGTGGATCCGAGCGATCGATTTCGTGAATTACTTCACGATCAATCAGCTGGTAATTCGATCAAGTAAATACCGGCGTCAATGCCCTGGGGGCATTACCCCTTTCGGGTTGTGTGGCGCGAAGTCGATCATTTGCTGAAGAGCATGTGAAGGCTAATTCCGTTTACCGCGGACTGTTTTGATCAGGTTCCGGTACCTAGAATCCGTCCACATCTTGAGCTCAGCCCAAGCGTCAAGGAGGACGAATGGCGGGGCTTTCTACCCCTCATCAGTTGGACCACCCCACCAACCTCGCAGCCGCCGTACTGACGGACGACAACCGGATCATCGTGGCGGTCATCGGGGTCGTCGCGCTGGCCGCACTCGTGGTCGCAGGAGTCCTGGTGCGCCAGGTTCTCGCGGCGGGCGAGGGCACCGACAGCATGAAGAAGATCGCGGCGGCGGTCCAGGAAGGCGCGAACGCCTATCTGGCCCGTCAGCTGCGCACGCTCGGCGTATTCGCCGTCGTCGTGTTCTTCCTGCTCATGCTGCTGCCCGCGGACGACTGGAATCAGCGCGCCGGACGATCGATCTTCTTCCTGATCGGCGCGGCGTTCTCGGCTGCCACCGGCTATATCGGCATGTGGCTCGCCGTGCGCAGCAATGTCCGTGTCGCCGCGGCGGCCCGGGAAGCGACCCCCGCGGAAGGTGAGCCGGAAAAGGACCTCACCACCGTGTCGCACAAAGCCATGAAGATCGCTTTCCGTACGGGCGGCGTCGTCGGCATGTTCACAGTGGGGCTCGGTCTGCTGGGCGCCTCCTGCGTGGTGCTGGTGTACGCGGCCGACGCGCCGAAAGTGCTCGAGGGCTTCGGCCTCGGGGCCGCCCTGATCGCCATGTTCATGCGTGTCGGCGGCGGCATCTTCACCAAGGCCGCCGACGTCGGCGCCGACCTGGTCGGCAAGGTCGAGCAGGGCATTCCGGAGGACGATCCGCGCAATGCCGCGACCATCGCCGACAACGTGGGCGACAACGTCGGCGACTGCGCGGGCATGGCGGCCGACCTCTTCGAGTCGTACGCCGTGACCCTGGTCGCCGCGCTGATCCTCGGCAAGGCGGCCTTCGGCGACTCGGGACTCGCCTTCCCCCTGCTCGTCCCCGCAATCGGCGTGCTCACGGCGATGATCGGCATCTTCGCCGTGGCCCCGCGCCGCTCGGACCGCAGCGGCATGTCCGCGATCAACCGTGGTTTCTTCATCTCCGCGGTGATCTCGCTCGTGCTGGTGGCCGCGGCGGTCTTCATCTATCTCCCGGCGAAGTACTCCGACCTCAACGGCGTCACCGACGCCGCTATCAAGGCCAAGGACGGCGACCCGCGCATCCTCGCGGTCGTCGCGGTGGCGATCGGCATCCTGCTGGCCGCCGTCATCCAGCAGCTGACCGGCTACTTCACCGAGACCAACCGCCGTCCCGTCATGGACATCGGCAAGACCTCGCTGACCGGCCCGGCCACCGTCGTCCTCGCCGGTATCTCGGTGGGTCTGGAATCGGCCGTCTACACCGCTCTGCTGATCGGCCTCGGCGTCTACGGGGCGTTCCTGCTCGGCGGCACGTCGATCATGCTCGCGCTGTTCGCGGTGGCGCTGGCCGGCACCGGCCTGCTCACCACGGTCGGCGTGATCGTCGCGATGGACACCTTCGGACCGGTCTCCGACAACGCGCAGGGCATCGCCGAGATGTCCGGCGACGTCGAGGGGGCGGGCGCGCAGGTGCTCACCAACCTGGACGCGGTCGGCAACACCACCAAGGCCATCACCAAGGGCATCGCCATCGCCACCGCCGTCCTGGCGGCGTCGGCGCTCTTCGGGTCCTACCGTGACGCGATCACGACCGGCGCGCAGGACGTCGGCGAGAAGCTCTCCGGAGCGGGTGCGCCGATGAGCCTGATGATGGACATCTCGCAGCCGAACAACCTGGTCGGTCTCGTGGCCGGCGCGGCGGTCGTCTTCCTCTTCTCGGGGCTGGCGATCAACGCGGTGTCGCGGTCGGCCGGGTCGGTGGTGTACGAGGTGCGGCGGCAGTTCCGCGACAAGCCCGGGATCATGGACTTCAGCGAGACGCCGGAGTACGGCAAGGTCGTCGACATCTGCACCAAGGACGCCCTGCGGGAGCTCACGACGCCGGGTCTGCTGGCGGTCATGGCGCCCATCTTCATCGGGTTCACGCTCGGGGTCGGCGCGCTCGGTGCCTACCTGGCCGGCGCGATCGGCACGGGCACGCTGATGGCGGTGTTCCTCGCCAACTCCGGTGGCGCCTGGGACAACGCCAAGAAACTCGTGGAGGACGGCCACCACGGCGGCAAGGGCAGCGAGGCCCACGCCGCCACGGTGATCGGCGACACGGTCGGCGACCCCTTCAAGGACACCGCGGGTCCCGCGATCAACCCGCTGCTGAAGGTGATGAACCTGGTGTCGCTGCTGATCGCGCCCGCGGTGATCAAGTTCAGTTACGGCGCCGACAAGAACCTCGGCATCCGAATCCTGATCGCGATCCTCGCCCTGCTCGTCATCGTCGGGGCGGTCTACGTCTCCAAGCGGCGCGGTATCGCCGTGGGCGACGAGCCCGGAGCCGAGCGGGTGGCCAACCCGACGGATCCCGCGGTGGTTTCGTAGGCGGTCCCGACGGGCCCTCTCCAAGAGGCGGGCGGGAGGCGCGTATTGACGCGTCGCCCGCCCGTCCCGTGCGTTCACACCCGCACCGTGAGCCTTCTCTCTCCTGGTGCAAAAGGGATGAACGCATAGCTTCCGGACGTGCGACACGCGGTCGCCGCGTGCCTGCCGTGTATGTTCCGGGGCCGGAGCCATGGAAGGGACCGATCCGGTGAACAAGAAGCTCGCGGCCGCACTGTCCGGCGGTGCGGTACTGGTGATGGCGCTGTCGGGATGCAGCAGTGACAAGGGCAACGACAAGCTGGACGCCTGGGCCAAGCAGGTCTGCGACGCGGTGCAGCCGCAGGCCAAGAAGATCGAGGCCGCCAACACCGCGATCCAGAAGGAGACCTCGGACAACAGCACGCCGGAAGCGGTCCAGAAGACCGACGCGCAGGCCTTCCAGGACATGTCCGACGCCTACAAGGCGATCGGCGCCGCCGTGCAGACGGCCGGCGCCCCGGCCGTCGACAACGGTGAGAAGAAGCAGAAGGACGCGGTCAAGGAGCTCGACCAGATCGCCGCGTCGTACGCCTCGCTGAAGACGCAGGTCGACAAGCTCGACACCAAGGACCAGGCGAAGTTCGCCGACGGCCTGAAGGACATCGCGACCTCGCTGGACAAGCTGAGCAAGAGCGGCAACGACGCGCTGAAGAACCTCGAGGAGGGCGACGTCGGCAAGGCGATGGCGAAGCAGGAGAGCTGCAAGACCGCGCCCACCTCGGCCCCGGCGACGGCGAGCTGACACCGATCCGGGCAAGAGCTGCAGGCTGCCGCCCGTCCCCGCCACAATGGGGGCGTGAGTATCTCAGGCCTGCCTGCCCTGCCCGCCGTCCCCGCCGCCGGCCGACCCGACGTCGCCGTCCGGCTGCGGGACGCTCTGCTCGCGGCGTCCTTCACCGCCGACGGGCTGCTCGAACTGCTCGGCGCCCCCGCGTACGCGGCGCTCGCGCGCAGCGAGACGGTCCCCGCGCTCCGGGCGACCCGCGGTGACACCGCTCTGGAGGTGCTCGTACGGCTCTTCCTGCTCCAGCAGCCGGTGCCCCTCGCGCGCGCGGAGGCCGTTCTGCCCGTCGAGGCCTGCCTGGAGAGCGGCTGGCTGGTGGCCGCGGGCGGGAACGAGGTCGCGGCGACCGTGGACGTGCGGCCCTACGGCGGGCCCGACGGGGAGGACTGGTTCATCGTCTCCGACCTCGGGTGCGCCGTCGGCGGCGCGGGCGGGATCGGCAGCCGTGAGGAAGGCGTCGTCCTCGGCGTCGGCGGCGCCTCCACGACCCTGGCGGGCATCACCGTCCGCAGGCCCGTCTCCTCGGCCCTCGACCTCGGCACCGGCTCCGGGATCCAGGCGCTGCACGCCGCGCTGCACGCCACGCGCGTGACGGCGACCGATCTCAACCCGCGCGCGCTGCACGTCACCGCCCTCACGCTGGCCCTCTCCGGCGCCCCCGCGGCCGACCTGCGCGAGGGCTCGCTGTATGAGCCCCTGCGCGACGACGAGACGTACGACCTGATCGTCTCGAACCCGCCCTTCGTGATCTCCCCGGGCGCGCGGCTGACCTACCGCGACGGCGGGATGGGCGGGGACGATCTGTGCCGCTCGCTCGTTCAGGGAGCGGGGGAGCGGCTGAACGAGGGCGGGTTCGCGCAGTTCCTGGCCAACTGGCAGCACGTCGAGGGAGAGGACTGGCAGGACCGGCTCAGGTCCTGGGTGCCGCGCGGATGCGACGCCTGGATCGTGCAGCGCGAGGTGCAGGACGTCACGCAGTACGCCGAGCTCTGGCTCAGGGACGCCGGTGACCACCGGGGCGAGCAGGCCGAGTACCAGGCGCGCTACGACGCGTGGCTGGACGAGTTCGAGGCGCGCAAGGTCCGGGCCGTCGGGTTCGGCTGGATCACCCTGCGGCGCACCGGGGCGGCCGTGCCCTCGGTCACGGTGGAGGAGTGGCCGCACCCGGTCGAGCAGCCGCTGGGCGAGACGGTGCGGGCGCACTTCGGCCGTCTCGACTATTTGCGGGCGCACGACGACGCGGCCCTGCTGGAGGGCCACTTCAAGCTCGTCGCCGAGGTCGTCCAGGAGCAGGTGGGGCTGCCCGGCGCCGAGGACCCGGAGCACGTGGTGCTGCGGCAGAACCGCGGCATGCGCCGGGCCACCAGGGTGGACACGGTCGGCGCGGGCTTCGCGGGCGTCTGCGACGGCACGCTCAGCGCGGGCCGCATCCTGGACGCGATCGCCCAGCTGGTGGGCGAGGACCCGGTGCTGCTGCGCGACCGCACGCCGGCGCAGATCAGGCTCCTGGTGGAGCAGGGGTTCATCGAGCCGGCGTGAGCCCGGGCCACGCCGCCGAGGCGTCTGCGCTCGGCACCGTCGGCACCGTCGGCACCGCGGGCACTGCGGGCACTGCCGGCACCGCGGGCACTGCGTGCACCGTCGGCACCGCGGGTACCGCGGGCACTGCCTGCGCTGTCGGCACCGCGGGCACTGCGTGCACCGCCTGCGCTGTCGGCACCGCGTGCACCATCTGCACCGCGTGCACCGCTCGCACTGCCGGCACCGGCCGCACCGCCAGTACGCCGGCACTGCACCGCCTCAGCCCGCCCGAAACCCCCCGATGTCCGGGAGCCCCCTCTCGTGCGGAGGCCGGCGGCGTGCCGCACGTGCGCAGGGCTACGCCGTTGTGCCGACCGGCAGGTGCCCCGCCGCGGCCGATCGCGGTACGCCATCCCTCGTACCCGGCCGGTGCGCCGCGACAGGAGGCTGGGGCGTCCAGCGGCGTCTGCGAGGACGTCCAGCCGCCTCGGCGAGGGCGTCCAGCCCGCTCTGGGAGCCGCAGCCCGCCGACTGCGCCGATCCCGCGCCCGTGGCGGACGACGGCCCGGCGGCTCGAAGGCGGCTGGGGAGACGGCTGGGAAGGCGGCAGGAGAGACGGCTGGGGAGACGGCTGGGAAGACGGCCGGAAAGACACCCGCGCCGGGTGCGGTCCGAGCCGGATCCCGGGGCGCGGGCCGGTGCCCCGGGGTGAGTGCGCGGGCCGTCGGCTCCCCGTTCACCCCGGGTTCGTCTGTGCGCCGCCCGCGCGTGTCAGCCTCGCCGCACCGGGCACTCGCCGACGGGAGAACAAGGGGGCACGGGGAGTCATGGAGAGCGGACCGGCGATCTTCGCCGGAGTGGTGTTCACCCTGTTCGGTGGGGCGCTCGTGGTGTGGATCGCGGCCCGGGCGCGGCACCGCGAGCCCGTCGCGCACGGTGTGAGCCCCGTCGCATCGGCGGCGCTCGCGAGCCTCGCCTCGGTGATCGCGCTGATTCTCGGGGCCTGGTGCCTCACCCGGGTGTGAACGCCGCTCCCGAGCTGCGGCTGGGACAATGGAGAGGTGATCCTCCGGAACGGCTCGAAAAGGCCGGTGGGTACTCCGGGCGGCAGGAATGACGGAAGTCGGGTTACCGTTCGAGTGGCCGTTGCGGGCTTTTCCCGTTTGACACGGGGGCGGGAGGTACCGTCACACTCCGCAGCGTCACCACGACCCGACCCCGGGACGAACACCCCTGGGGAGGCCCCAGCGTCGACCGGAGAGAAGAGCGAAGTTGTCCCCGACCAGCGAGACCGCACACGGCGGCCGCCGACTCGTCATCGTCGAGTCGCCTGCCAAGGCGAAGACGATCAAGGGCTATCTCGGTCCCGGCTACATCGTCGAGGCCAGCGTCGGGCACATCCGTGACCTTCCCAACGGCGCCGCGGAGGTGCCGGAGAAGTACACCGGCGAGGTCCGCCGCCTCGGTGTGGACGTCGACCACGACTTCCAGCCCATCTATGTGGTCAACGCCGACAAGCGTGCCCAGGTCAAGAAGCTCAAGGACCTGCTGAAGGACTCCGACGAGCTCTACCTCGCCACCGATGAGGACCGGGAGGGCGAGGCCATCGCCTGGCACCTGCAGGAGGTGCTCAAGCCCAAGGTCCCGGTCAAGCGCATGGTGTTCCACGAGATCACCAAGTCGGCGATCCAGGCCGCCGTGGCCAACCCGCGCCAGCTCAACCAGCTGCTGGTCGACGCCCAGGAGACCCGCCGCATCCTCGACCGCCTCTACGGCTACGAGGTCTCGCCGGTGCTGTGGAAGAAGGTCATGCCGCGCCTGTCGGCCGGCCGCGTCCAGTCCGTCGCCACCCGCCTCGTGGTGGAGCGGGAGCGCGAGCGCATCGCCTTCCGCTCGGCCGAGTACTGGGACCTGACGGGCACCTTCGCGACCGGTCGTGCCGGAGACCCCTCGGATCCGTCGTCGCTGGTGGCCCGGCTGCAGACCGTCGACGGCCGGCGCGTGGCGCAGGGCCGCGACTTCGACTCCCTCGGGCAGCCGAAGAGCGCGAACACCCTCCACCTCGACGAGGCGAACGCCCGCGCGCTCGCCGCCGCCCTGGAGAACACGCGGTTCTCGGTGCGGTCCGTCGAGTCCAAGCCGTACCGCCGCTCGCCGTACGCCCCGTTCCGTACGACGACGCTGCAGCAGGAGGCGAGCCGCAAGCTCGGCTTCGGCGCGAAGGCCACGATGCAGATCGCGCAGAAGCTGTACGAGAACGGCCACATCACCTACATGCGTACGGACTCCACGACGCTCAGCGACACCGCCGTGGCCGCCGCCCGCGCCCAGGTGACGCAGTTGTACGGCGCCGACTACCTGCCGCCCCAGCCGCGGACGTACGCCGGGAAGGTGAAGAACGCGCAGGAGGCGCACGAGGCGATCCGCCCCTCGGGTGATCGTTTCCGCACGCCCGCCGAGACGGGCCTGACCGGCGACCAGTTCAAGCTCTACGAGCTGATCTGGAAGCGGACGGTCGCCTCCCAGATGAAGGACGCGACCGGCAACTCGGTCACGGTGAAGATCGGCGGCGCCGCGGCCGACGGCCGGGACGTCGAGTTCAGCGCGTCCGGCAAGACGATCACCTTCCACGGCTTCCTGAAGGCCTACGTCGAGGGCGCCGACGACCCGAACGCCGAGCTGGACGACCGTGAGCGCAGGCTGCCGCAGGTCGCCGAGGGCGACGCCCTCACGGCCGAGGAGATCACCGTCGACGGCCACGCGACCAAGCCCCCGGCCCGCTACACCGAGGCCAGCCTGGTCAAGGAGCTGGAGGAGCGGGAGATCGGCCGTCCCTCGACGTACGCGTCGATCATCGGCACGATCCTCGACCGCGGCTACGTCTTCAAGAAGGGCACGGCGCTCGTCCCGTCCTTCCTGTCCTTCGCCGTGGTCAACCTCCTGGAGAAGCACTTCGGGCGGCTCGTCGACTACGACTTCACCGCCAAGATGGAGGACGACCTCGACCGCATCGCCCGCGGCGAGGCGCAGGCCGTGCCGTGGCTGAAGCGGTTCTACTTCGGCGAGACGGTGCCGGGTCACAACGGCACCGCCGCCGAGGCGGGCAACGGCGACGGGGACCACCTCGGCGGCCTCAAGGAGCTGGTGACCGACCTCGGGGCGATCGACGCGCGCGAGGTGTCGACGTTCCCGGTGGGCAACGACATCGTGCTCAGGGTCGGGCGCTACGGCCCCTACATCGAGCGCGGCGAGAAGGACTCCGAGAACCACCAGCGGGCGGACATCCCCGAGGACCTCGCCCCGGACGAGCTGTCCGTGGAGCTCGCCGAGGAACTGCTCGCCAAGCCGAGCGGCGACTTCGAGCTCGGCACCGATCCGCGGACGGGCCATCAGATCGTCGCCAAGGACGGCCGTTACGGCCCGTACGTCACCGAGGTGCTCCCCGAGGGCACCCCGAGGACCGGCAAGAACGCCGTCAAGCCGCGTACGGCCTCGCTGTTCAAGTCGATGTCGCTGGACACGGTGACGCTCGAGGACGCGCTCAAGCTGATGTCGCTGCCGCGCGTCGTCGGAACCGACGCCGAGGGCCAGGAGATCACCGCGCAGAACGGGCGCTACGGGCCGTACCTGAAGAAGGGCACGGACTCGCGTTCGCTCACCTCCGAGGAGCAGCTCTTCACGATCACGCTCGAAGAGGCGCTGCAGATCTACGCCCAGCCCAAGCAGCGCGGCCGGGCCGCCGCCAAGCCGCCGCTGAAGGAACTGGGCACCGACCCGGTCAGCGAGAAGCCGGTCGTGGTCAAGGACGGCCGCTTCGGGCCGTACGTCACCGACGGGGAGACCAACGCGACCCTGCGCTCCGGCGACAGCGTCGAGGCGATCACCCCGGAGCGCGGCTTCGAACTGCTCGCGGAGAAGCGGGCGAAGGGGCCCGCCAAGAAGACCGCGAAGAAATCGGCCGCCAAGAAGACGGCCGCGAAGAAGGCCCCGGCCAAGAAGGCGACCGCGGCCAAGAAGACCGCGGCGAAGAAGACGACCACGACCGCGAAGACGGCCGCGAAGAAGACTGCCACCAAGAAGGCGACGGCTTCGAAGACGGCGTCGGACGACTGAGCCCGGGCGCCCTTCTCCACGGACGCCCCGGGCGCCTTTCTTTACGGACGCCCCGGGCGCCCTTCTCCACGGACGCTCCGGGCGTGTTTCTCCACGACCACCCGGGGCGCCTTTCTCCACGGATGCTCCGCACAACGCACGCCCCGGTATCGCTTTGGTGTCGGGGCGTGCGCACGTTCCGGCGCGCCCCACGGGCTGTCAGCCGGTCCCGATAGGCTGAACGCATGACGCGAGCCGAGCAGCCAACGGCCCACCACCCGGCCCCCGACGACGCACTTGCCGCGGACTCCCGCGAGCGCGCCGTCCGCTCCCTGCTGCGCCGTCCGCAGATGCGGCGGTTGTGGAGCGCCCAGCTCGTGAGCGGCGTCGGCGACACCCTCGCCCTCCTCGTGCTGGTGCTCCTCGTGCTCCAGGCGGCGATCGGCCAGGGCTCGTTCGGCGGCGGTTACCGCGGCGTGGCGCTCGCGGTGGCGGCCGTCTTCGGCGTGCGCGTTCTGGCGACGCTGCTGTTCGGGGCCGTGCTCCTCGGGCCGCTGACCTCACTGACCTCGCAGGAGGGCCCGCTCGACCGCCGATGGACCATGGCCGGTGCCGACGGCCTGCGCGCCGCGGTGCTCATCGTCGCGCCGCTGTGGATCGACTGGACACCCAGGAACGCACTGGCCCTGCTTCTGGTCAGCGCCTTCGTGACCGGAGTCGCCGAGCGCCTGTGGACCGTCTGCCGGGAGAGCGCGGCGCCCGCGCTGCTGCCCGCCCCGCCCCTGGAGGGCGCGACGGTACGGCCGCTGCCGGACCACATGGACGCGCTGCGCCGGCTGTCGCTGCGCACGAGCTTCGTGGCGATCCCCGCCGCGGCCGCCGTGCTCGTCGTCGCGGGGCTGCTCAACAACCTGCTGGGCGCCGGGATCGACTGGTTCGGGCAGCACCAGGCGGCGCTCGCCTCCTACGTCGCGGCCGGCCTGTTCGCCGCGTCCCTGTCCGTGCTGACCTACCTCGAACTGCCCGGCACGCGCACGCCCCGCGCGCGTTCCCCGCTCGAAGGACTGCGCCGCCCGAAGACGGGCACGGGCGTGGACAAGGGCCGTACGGGCGCCATTCCGCTGCTGGTGTTCGCCTCGGCCGCCGTCGCGGGCGCGATCTCCGCGGCCGTCGCGGTCTGCGTGCTGCACGCCAGGGACCTGGGCGGCGGCCCGGTGCTCTACGGGCTGCTGGTGTTCGCGCTGACCGGCGGTGTCGTCGTCGGCATCCGCACCGCGCCCGCCCTGCTGCCGGCCCTCTCACGACGCCGGCTGCTGGCGCTGGCGATCGCCTTCACCGGTGTCGCGCTGCTGGCCGCCGGGCTCGTCCCGGACGTCACCACCGTGCTGCTGATCGTCGCGTTCGCCGGCATCGGCGCGGGCGTGGCCGCCAACACCGGGCATACGCTGCTCGACCAGGAGGCCGAGGACCACCGGCGGGCGCGCACGACCGAGCACCTGCACGCGGTCGTCCGCGTGTGCGTGGCGCTCGGCGCGGTCGTCGCACCCGTGGTGGCGGCGGGGATCGGCCCGCACCGCCTGGAGAACGGCAGGTTCGTCTTCGCGCACGGCGGCGCCGCGTTCACACTGATGCTGGTCGGCGCACTGCTGCTGCCCGTGGCCGCGCTGGTCCTGGCCAAGGTCGACGACCGCTCGGGCGTACCGCTGCGGCAGGATCTGCGCGACGCGCTGCTCGGCGGCGACGACCCGCTCACGGCACCCGCCGCGAACGGCTTCTTCATCGCTCTGGAGGGCGGTGACGGAGCGGGCAAGTCGACCCAGGCCGAGGCGCTCGCCGAGTGGATCCGGGGCAAGGGCCACGAGGTCGTCCTGACGCGCGAGCCGGGCGCCACGCCGGTCGGCAAGCGGCTGCGCTCGATCCTGCTGGACGTGTCGAGCGCCGGTCTCTCCCACCGCGCGGAGGCGCTGCTGTACGCCGCGGACCGCGCCGAGCACGTGGACACCGTGGTCCGGCCCGCCCTGGAGCGCGGCGCGGTCGTCATCACCGACCGCTACGTCGACTCCTCGGTGGCCTACCAGGGAGCGGGCCGCGACCTGTCCCCGACCGAGATCGCCCGCATCAACCGCTGGGCGACGAACGGCCTCGTACCGCACCTGACCGTGCTGCTGGACGTGTCGCCGGAGATCGCGCGCGAGCGGTTCACGGAGGCGCCGGACCGGCTGGAGTCGGAGCCCGCCGAGTTCCACGCGCGCGTGCGGTCCGGTTTCCTGACGCTGGCCGCGGCCGACCCCGGGCGGTACCTGGTGGTGGACGCGGGCCAGGAGCCCGAGGCCGTCACCACCGTCGTACGCCACCGGCTCGACCTGATGCTGCCGCTGTCCGAGGCCGAGGTGCGGGCCCAGGAGGAGGCGCGCAGGAAGGCCGAGGAGGAAGCCCGCAGGAAGGCCGAGGAGGAGGCCGCGCGCAAGGCCGAGGAAGAGCGGCTGGAGCGCGAGCGCCTGGAGCAGCTCGAGCGGCTGCGCGCCGAGGAGGAGGAGCGCAAGCGGCGCGAGCTGGAGGAGGCGCAGCGCCGCGAGGCCGAGCGGCAGGCGGAGGAGGCCCGGCTGCGGGCCGAGGAGGCGCGCAAGCGCGCCGAGGAGGAGCAGGCACGGCTCCTCGCGGAGGAGAAGGCGCGCGCCGAGGAGGAGGCCCGCCGCAAGGCGGAGGAGGCCCGCCGGCGCAAGCAGGCCGAGGAGGAGGCCCGGCTGCACGCCGAGGCCGAGGCGCGGCGCCTGGAGAAGCAGCGCAAGGCGGAGGAGGCGCTGCTGCGGGCCGAGGAGGCCCGGCGGCTCGCCGAGCGGGCCGCGGCCGCCGCGGAGGCGGGACCCCGGCAGCCGGAGCCGCCCGCGGCCGCGCCGGAGGCGACGACGGTGCCGACGCCCGCGGTGACGCCGACGACTGCGGCGGCCGGGCCCGCCGACGAGACCGCGGTACTGCGGCCGGTGCGCGAGGACGGACGGGACGGCGCGGGTGGTGGCAAGCGCCCGGCCGCCGAGTCCGAGGCCGAGGTCACGGCGAAGCTGCCGAAGCCGCCGGCTCCCGAACGGGCCGAGGACGAGACGGCCGTGCTGCCGCCCGTCGTGCCGGGTGCCGCCGACGAGACCGCGGTGCTGCCGCCGGTGGCCCCCGGACCGGAGGAGGAGACCGCCGTGCTGCCCCCCGTGCGGGACGACGCCGCCGCGCACCGGGTGCCGCCGGGATACTTCAGGGACGAGCCGGCCGGAGCGCGGCCGGAGGGTGCCGAGGACCGTACGCGCGAGATGCCGCAGATCCCCGTGGAGGAGGAGCCGCGGCGCCGCGCCCGCCCGGACTGGGCCGAGGAGACGCCGCTGGACGACCTGCCGACGCTGGCGGACGAACTGCTCGGCCCGCGGGACGGCGAGGACGAGCACGACGAGGGCCGGGACCAGGGCCAGGGCCAGGAGCAGGGGCGGGGACGGCGCGGCCGGGGCCGCCGGGGCTGAGACCCCGGGCCCGCCCGGCCGGCCGGCGCGCCCGTTGTCAGTGCCGCCCCGCACAATGGATCCGGCAACGTGACACGGGACGAAGGGGCGGGGTGAGCTGATGACCGTCTGGGACGACCTCGTCGGCCAGGAGAAGGTGGCCGGGCAGCTCGACGCCGCCGCCCGGGACGCCGACGCGCTGGTCACCGCGGCCGCCGCCGACACGCCGCCGCCCGAGGCGTCGAAGATGACGCACGCCTGGCTGTTCACGGGGCCGCCGGGCGCCGGGCGGACGCAGACGGCGCGGGCCTTCGCCGCCGCGCTGCAGTGCGTCAGCCCCGACCGCGCGCTCGGCGGCAGCCCGGGCTGCGGCTTCTGCGACGGCTGCCACACCGCACTCGTCGGCACGCACGCGGACGTCACCACCGTCGCCGCCGTCGGCTCGCAGATCCTCGCCGAGGACATGCGCGACACCGTCCGCAAGTCCTACACCTCGCCCGCGAACGGCCGCTGGCAGATCATCCTCGTCGAGGACGCCGAGCGGCTGAACGAGAAGTCGGCCAACGCCGTCCTGAAGGCGGTGGAGGAGCCCGCCCCGCGCACGGTGTGGCTGCTGTGCGCGCCCTCCGTCGAGGACGTCCTGCCCACCATCCGCTCCCGCTGCCGCCACCTCAATCTGCTGACGCCCTCGGTGGACGCCGTCGCCGACATGCTCGTACGGCGCGAAGGCGTCGAACCGGCCGTCGCCGCCGCCGCGGCCCGCGCCACGCAGGGACACGTGGACCGCGCCCGCCGCCTGGCCACCGACCCGGCCGCCCGCGAACGCCGCGCCGCCGTGCTGAGGCTGCCGCTGCGGGTCGGGGAGATCGGCGGCGCGCTCAAGGCCGCCCAGGAACTCGTGGACGCGGCCGCCGAGGACGCCAAGCAGCTCGCCGAGGAGCGGGACGGCAAGGAGTCCGACGAGCTGAAGGCGGCGCTGGGCGCGGCCCAGGGCGGCCGGCTGCCGCGGGGCACGGCGGGCGTGATGAAGGACCTCGAGGACAAGCAGAAGCGCCGCAGGACCCGCACGCAGCGCGACAGCCTGGACGTCGCCCTGACCGACCTCACCGGCTTCTACCGCGACGTCCTCGCCCTCCAGCTCGGCTCGCGCGTGGCCATCGCCAACGCGGACGCCGAGGAGTCCCTGGAGCGGCTGGCCCGCGGCGGCTCCCCGGAGTCCACGCTCCGCCGCATCGAGGCGATCGCCGCCTGCCGCGACGCCCTCGACCGCAACGTGGCCCCGCTGCTCGCGGTGGAGGCGATGGCGATGGCGCTCAGAGCGGGCTGACGGCGCGGGCGGGCAAGGCGCGTTGACGTTGTCATCCGTACGAGGCACGACGCGCACGGAGGGTGTTCGTGTGGCTGCGCAGAGTTACGCTCGCCAGATGCACATCAGGCGCAGCTCCCGTCCCCGCCGGCCCCGCACCGTCGCCGCTCTCCTCGCCGTGTCCGCGCTGCTCGTCTCCGCCTGCTCCTCCGGCGGCCGCGCGGACGCGGGTGACCGGGCGGCACAGGCGGCGCTGGCCGCACTGCCGCAGTCGACGCCGTCCGCCCTGACGCCGTACTACGGGCAGAAGCTGAACTGGCGCGAGTGCGGCGTCCCGGGCTTCCAGTGCGCCACGATGAAGGCACCGCTGGACTACGCCAGGCCGGACGCCGGCGACGTGCGGCTCGCCGTGGCCCGCAAGAAGGCCACCGGAAAGGGCAAGCCGCTCGGTTCGCTGCTCGTCAACCCCGGCGGACCGGGCGGCTCGGCGATCGGGTACCTCCAGCAGTACGCCGGCATCGGCTACCCGGCGAGCGTCCGGGCCCGTTACGACATGGTCGCGGTCGATCCGCGCGGCGTGGGCCGCAGCGAGCCCGTCGAATGCCTCGACGGCCGCCGGATGGACGCGTACACGCAGACGGACGACACGCCGGACGACCGCGGGGAGGCGAACCAACTCGTCGCCGCGGACAAGAAGTTCGCCCACAGCTGCGAGAAGCACTCGGGGAAGCTGCTGGAGCACGTCTCCACGGTCGAGGCGGCCCGTGACATGGACATCCTGCGGGCCGCGCTGGGCGACTCGAAGCTGACGTACGTCGGGGCGTCGTACGGGACATTCCTCGGAGCGACGTACGCCGGGCTCTTCCCGGGACGTGTGGGACGCATGGTGCTGGATGGCGCGATGGACCCCACCCTGACCTCGCGCCGGATGAACCTGGACCAGACGGCGGGGTTCGAGACGGCGTTCCAGTCCTTCGCCAAGGACTGCGTGCGGCAGCCGGACTGCCCGCTCGGCCACAAGGGCACCACGCCCGCGCGGGTCGGCGAGAACCTCAGCGCCTTCTTCCGGAAACTGGACGCGCACCCCGTCCCCACCGGTGACGCCGACGGCCGCAAGCTGGGCGAGGCGCTCGCCACCACCGGCGTCATCGCGGCGATGTACGACGAGAGCTCGTGGGGCCAGCTGCGCGAGGCACTGGCGTCGGCGATGAAGGAGCACGACGGCGCCGGCCTGCTCGTCCTCTCCGACAGCTACTACGAGCGCGACGCCGAGGGCCGCTACTCGAACCTGATGTCCGCCAACGCCGCCGTGAACTGCCTCGACCTCCCCGGCGCCTTCACCGGCCCCGACGACGTGCGCAAGGCACTCCCGTCCTTCGAGAAGGCGTCCCCGGTCTTCGGCGCGGGACTCGCCTGGGCCGCCCTGAACTGCGCGTACTGGCCGGTGAAGCCCACCGGAGCCCCGCACCGCATCGAGGCGAAGGGCGCCGCCCCGATCGTCGTGGTCGGCACCACCCGCGACCCGGCGACGCCGTACCGCTGGGCCCGCTCCCTGTCCCGCCAGCTCACCTCGGCCCGGCTGCTGACCTATGTCGGCGACGGCCACACCGCCTACGGCCGCGGCAGCGCCTGCATCGACTCCGCGATCGACACCTACCTGCTCCGCGGCACCCCTCCCACCCGGGGAAAGCGCTGCTCATAGCGCCGCCCGAGGCCTCGCGGCCACCGCCCCCGGGGCCGGTACGGAGCACCCTCCGAAACTGTGTAGACTTACCGACGTTGCTGATCGCACCATGGTGCGGACAGCGCGCCGCCTTAGCTCAGATGGCCAGAGCAACGCACTCGTAATGCGTAGGTCTCGGGTTCGAATCCCGAAGGCGGCTCCATGGAAAACCGCAAGTCAGGCATCTGACCTGCGGTTTTTTCCTTTTTCTTGACCATGGAAATGGCTCGCAGATGCTGCTTCTGACCCGCGTATGGGAATGCGTAGGTCGCGACTTCTCCACAGTTGGTTACGTTGCTGGCTCTCGCGCCGCTGACCTGCATGTTTGCGGCAAGGGAGGGGTGCGGTAGTCGACTGGCCGGATGTGAGGGGTGGCCATCGGTGCAGGCGTGGTGCAGTCGAGACGGAAGTGGATCACCGGAAGATGCGATTCGGGGAAGCGCTGGGAGGGGGGAAGCGCGTACCGACGCTAGGCCTGGACGTCGACGAACGCTTTGCTGGTACGAGCTGCCCCGCAAGTGGCACGCGGACACACCTGGGCAGCAGGGGCCGTCGCCGTCCTGGCCGACCTGCTGACCGGAGTCGGCCGTGTTCGGGCCGCCGCGGTGTGCACGAGCGCGACCACCGCCCAGGTGCTGGCGGCCTGGCAGTGCTCCGAGGGGCGGGCTTCGCGGCCTACCGCAAGGCCGTAGCTGCCTCGCCCACGACCCCGCCGGACGTACCCGAGCTGAGCTGGGGGCAGGTCATGGGCATCCAGGAAGCGCTGGCCCGAGCCAACCTCGAACATCGACTGGAGCAGGCTCTGGACGAGGGCGAGCTCGACCCGGACGCGCGTGCGTTCCCGGCCGCGCGCCGACGGCTCGTCCAGCTCTGGCTCACCACCGCGCCCCCCGTGTTCGAGGGCCGCGCCCCGCTGGAGGCCGTCCGCCGCGAACGACGGGAGTTGTGGGCTGCAGCGCCCCCGACTGAGCGCCGCGCCCTGCTCGCCGCCGTCCCGCCTGCCCTGGAGGAGTCTTCTGCGGCACCCGTGGACACGGCTGAGCCGCTGCGGTGGCTGCTGGAGCAGATCGGTGACGGTGTCACCCTGACCCAGGCCGGCTACCTGCCGCGGGAACTGGTGGCAACCGCGTTCGCCCACTACCCGCACTGGTACCCGATCGGCAAGGGGCCGCGCTCCGAGGCGGACCTGTTCCAGTTGGCCGACCTGCATGAACTCGCCCGCACCCACCGACTGGTGACCAAGCGCCATCGTACGCTCAAGCTCTCGGCTGCCGGCCGCGTCCAGCTGACGGAGCACCAGCTGCGCCAGTACACGGCCGCGCTGGCCTGGCTTGGCACTACCGCAGCGGATCGGCAGGTGGCCGAGTGCGCCCTGGGCGCGCTGTGGGCAGAGCCCCGGCTCCGCGAGAACCTGTGCCATGCCATCCATCCGGTGCTTGCTGCGGGCTTCACCCACGGCGACGGCACCGCGATGGAGGTGAAGGACACCGAGCGGCTGCTGTGGAGGTTCTGGCACACCGGTCGCGAACTCGGCTACTTCGAGCGGGAACGGTCCATCGACGCCCCGATCTCCCTGTCCGCCACCGGCCGCCCTCGCCGCCCTCCGTCTCCTGGCCGAGGGACCGCGCGACCACACCTGAGCGTGCCTCAGCGGGCTGTCAGCCCGGCGTCGGTGAAGCGCCGCATCAGCGAGGGCTTGCCGCGGTGCTGCTCGCGCAGGTCGTGCAGGCGCCGGGCGAACTCCTCGGGGGTACCCGCCCGGTCCTCGATCTCGCGGAGATCCTTCAGAAGGGTGACGGCGGCGTCGTAGGGACCGGGCTGCTTCTGCCCGATCAGGTGGGCGACGTCCTGCCAGGCTTGCTCGGCGTTCTCGGCCAGGCGTTCCAGGTGGCTTTCGCGAGCCGCCTGTTCGGCTCGGCGGGCCTGGGCCCGGGCCTGTTCTTGCTGCTGTGCGTGCTCGCTGCGCACCTCGTAGGCGGCGTCGAGGAGCTCCGCGGCTGAGCGGCGCCGGGTGGTGGTGGACGGTTCGGCCATGCCGCAGGACGCGGCGCGGTGACGGGCCAGCAGAGTGGGGCCCAGTTGCGGGGCGGTGCCCAGGGCTGCGTCCAGCAGCAGGGTGTCCTTCTCGCGTGGTGGCAGGGCGCGGATCCAGGCGGCGAGCGCGTCCTTGTCGATTGCCTGGGACGGGGAGGCACCGCTGGCGCGGGCAGCCGCGGTGAGCAGGTGCGGGTCGATGTGCAGGAAGTCCGCCAAGGCTTGCTGCGGACCGGTGAGGTGGGCAAGGCCGGCGGGTACGGGCGGCTCGATCGTGGAGGTGTATTCGTCCTCGTCGACGTCCTCCTCCAACTCCCAGCGGGTAAGCGCGGAAAGCCAGGCCAGGTAGAGGGGGCGCAGGTCGCCTGCGGCGAGTTCGGTACGCAGGGCGGTGAACGAGGCGAGGGTGAAGGAGGTCTCGAAGTCCCACTCGCCGCCGTCCTCGGCCTCGTAGGCGAAGTCGAGCAGCACATGCCCTTTCCTGGTCCAGCAGGTCAAGGCGTCTTCCGCGCAGTACGGTTCGGCACTGCGGGCGGGCAGCACTGTGGTGGGCAGGCGCAGCATCAGGCGCCGCGAGCCCCAGTTGGCGAAGTACAGGTGGGCGTCGTACACCTGCTCCATCAGTTTGCGCTCATCGCCGCGGAAGTTGCCGTATTGGTACTCGTTGACGAAGTGCGTCGTGCTGATCCGGGCCCGGCTCGACAGGGCCCGCACTTGCTCGAACTCGTCGTCGGTCAACGGTCGGTCGATGGCCTGGAACTCGTAGTACTGGTACTCGCTCACATCCGTGCAGACTACCGACGGGCGCTGCGGCTCATCTCAAGGGACCTGGATGTGATCCCTCGTTCGGGGCCCATCCACGGTTACGGTCCTGGCGGTGCCGTCGGGCTCGTAGTCTCGGACCGAGAACGACGGGCCCGCAGGGGCAGGCGTGTGGTGGCGGCACCGAGGGAACGGCTGGCTGGGCTGAGGGACGGGATCCTGGCGACGCTGCGGGAACGCGGGGACACGGTGCTCGAGTGTCTGATGCCGCTGCTGCGCGGCGTCGCGGAGGCGTTGCCGGCAGCCGAGTGGGGCATGGCGGGGCTCGACGGGATCGCGCGAGACTGCGCGTACCGGCTCCGCGAGGTGTGCGAGCGGCCGTCGCGTGCTGCTGACGACTGGTCAGTGGCCTGGGACGCGTGCGGCTGCGAGCTGTGCGGTGTTCTCGGCGCCTTCCTCGGGTCCCGGTCGCGGCGGGTCCTCGAATGGCCGCTGGCGAAGGAGGGGCGGCGGCATGTGCACACCAGGATCGACTCGGCCGAGCTGCCGGTGCGCCACCAGACCAGGCGGCAGGGGCGTCCGTACACGCTGGTGCTGACGAAGACCCAGGAGCTGTTCACCCGTGAACAGGCGGTCCGCAGCCAGGCCGCGGCGGACCTGGCATGGCTGATGTCGCTGCGGACCGATGACTGCGGCTTCCGGCTCGGCGGCCTCGTCGCGCAGGTACGCCCCGGCCGGCGTGCGCGGCCAGCGGCCGACCGCGTTGAACTGGACGCCGAAGAGGTCGTACGACCTGTCGGACGACGTCGATCTGCGGATGCTCTACGGGACGGTGATCCGCGAGGCTGCACCCCGACCAAGGGAGTCCCTGAACGTCCCGCTTCTTGCGCAGGTGTGGCCGCGATTGTGGCTGCCGCGGCGGGTGCGTGAAGCGTGGGAGAGCTGCTTCCCCGACCCGGTGCGGGCTGCCGCGTAGCATCGGCGGGCATTACTCCGAGCGGCCTCGTCGGCAGACAGCCGGGGTTATGGCGCGGCTGCAGCGTCCTGTGCGGGGTGGCACGCAGGAGATGCGTCACTCTCCGCGCCAGATCCGGTGCAGATCCACGAGTTCCACGTCGTGGCGCTCCGCTGCAGCTCGGGTCAGGTTGATGTCGAAGCCGGAGCGTCCGAAGAGCAGCAGCTTCGCGCTCGCTGCGCGTACCCCGCGCGCGATCAGCAGACCGCGGATGCGGTCGAGCCGGTCGAGGTCGGCGAGGGTCCGGGCGCGGTCGGATGCCTTCGCTTCGCCGATGGCGCGGATGACCGGGCTGTGGGCCTGCCTGCGCTCGCCCTCGTCCAGTGCCACGACGTCGATCTCGTGCTGTTGTCTGCCGGCGGGGTCGTTCACGACGGTGCTGCCGACTTCGCCGATGGGGCCGCCGAGGGTGCGTGTCGAGGCGTGGCGGGATGTCCATTCGCGGGCGAGCTGCTCGAAGGCCGGACCGAGGATCTGGGCGCTGACGGTGTGCTCGGCGGCGCGCCAGGCGGGTAGCGCCTTTCGTTCTTCGAAGGCGGCGAGCCGGGGTGTGGTGACGAGCTGGTGGAGGCGTACGACGGGGTCGGCGAGCCGTAGGACGGGGCGGCGTTGCAGCAGCAGGTCCTCGTCCTTGATCAGGAATCCGGAGGTGGTGAGCACGTCGAGCGGGTGGTGGAGGCTGCGCTGGTCGCGTCCGAGGGCGGCAGCCACCTTGGCGGGGGAGGTCGCGCCCGCCGCGACAGCGCCGAGTACGGAGAGGTAGAGGGCGCGGTCCTGGATGCGGGGGTCCTCCCGTAGCAGGTATCCGGCTTCGCCGAAGAGGGCGTGGCTGGGGTTGAAGACGGTCGCGAGCAGCAGGTCTTCCAGCTCGGACGTACTCTGTGGCGAGGCCCCGCCCACCAGGTCCCGGTATCCGGGGGTGCCGCCGAAGAAGGCGTACATCCCGAAGGCCGTCTCCAGGTCGCGGATCCCGTAATACGCGGACGTCGTACGGTAGCCGAAGGGCCGCAGCAGCAGGTCCAGCTCGGCCCGGCCCCGCAGCGCCTTCGCACCGGACAGCAGATCCGACATCACGGCCAGTGCCGAGCCGCAGAGGATCACCCGGCCGCGTGGGCCCTCTCCGCCGGTGTCCCGGCTCTCGTCGACCAGCGTTTGGAGGGCGGAGGGGAGCTGCGCCCCGAGCGGGTGGGCCAGCAGGTAGGGAAGTTCGTCCAGCACCACCAGGGCAGGCCGGCCGTCTGCCGACGGCACCGGTCGCAGGGCCGTGCGCAGTGCCTCGTCCCAGTCCTGGAAGCGCAGCTGCCCGGGGCCCAGCCCACGGCCCGCGGCGACTGCGTCGGCGAAGCGCTGCAACGCGGGGAGCGGCTCCTCTTCCTGTGCCATGTGGTACTGGCCGCCGTACGCCCGGCAGAGGCGGCGCAGCAGGAAGCTCTTGCCGGTACGCCGTCGGCCGTAGAGGATTCCGATCCGCAAGCCGGGGGCGCCCGAGGAGACGAACCGTTCGAGGTCGGCCCACTCCGCCTCGCGATCGAAGAGATCTGGTGGTCGTGGCATCCTCCGATGTCACCAGACCCGCCTAGTCTAAGTCAAGTTAGACTAACTCGACTGAAACAATATTGCCCTGTACTCGGGTTTGGTGCGGCTGCCTCAGCATCTTGGCTGGGGAGCCGCTTGGGACCGTGACCTCGCAGATGCCGACGGAGCTTGCGGTAGGCGAGTGTTCGGCTGCCAGGGAGCGCCCGTCCTCTGTCGGATGGCTACAAGAGCGATCACCACGGCCAGATCGCGGATCGCGAGGCCGGGTACCACCCTCGACACCGCCCGGATGTGTCCGGGGGACGCTCCACTCGAAGCGGCCGATATATCTCTCAGGGGTGGCCAAGGGGCGGCCGGATGCCTGCGGACGGCGCGGACGGGGCGGGACGGGTCGGTAGAGTGACGGCACGCAACGGTCGCTGTCCGCAACCGAATCGTAGCTGGTCAGAGGGTCACCGAACCCGTGTGGCGGTCGAAATCGCAGGTCAGGCCCGGGTAGCCCCGGCGGCATGCCGCATCACCCCGGCCGGCTCTAATGGCGTACTCGTAATGCGTAGGTCTCGGGTTCGAATCCCGAAGGCGGCTCCATGGTTAACCCCAGGTCAGGACTCTGAGCTGGGGTTTCTTTGTTTCGTTGACCTTGGAATCCGGGCTATTCGGACACTCGTGGTCTAAGCATCGCGATGCCTTCCCGTTGCTGACGATGCCCACCCGCCAGCCCGACGCCTGCAGCTGCGACAGACCCTCCAGTACCTCTGGGGCGCACCGAACCAGTTCCGGCATCCGGGCCCGGTACCCTGCCCACAACTCCTCGGCGGGCTCTGCCAGCCCATAGTGTTCCCGGACCGCACGGAAGAACTGATCACGAGCTCCTTGGCTTTGCCCGTCGGCGGCCTTCAGCCAGGGCACTGCCTCATGTCCGAGCCCGCGCTCCTCAGCGAACTCCGTCACCCACGTCGCGAACGCCGACTGCCGGTCCACCAGGGTGTTGTCCAGGCCGAAGAACACCAACCGCTGCACTGACGCCGACTCCCTCTCCCCGGACAGCATCCCCACGTCCAAGAACCATGCATCGTAGGCGAGGTCTGTCGTTCGCTCACCGGGCTTGGAGAAAGCCTCGTGCTCCACGGAGCCGTGTGCGGAGGCGTTTCTGGGTGGCGCTGCTGTCGAGGCGGACGTCCAGGGCCCCGGGTATGGGGGTGCCGGCTCGCCGCCCAGCAGGCAGCCGGGTTGCGTCGAGTCCATCGCGTCGGGCGATGAGAACGCCGAGTTCGTGTCGGCTGAGGGCGTCCGCTCCGGCGAGGTGGAACATTCCGGCCTGGTCGGACATGGCGAGTTCCCGCAAAGCGGAGGCGAGGTCTTCGATATGCACCGGGCAGCGGATGTCGTCGGTGAACAGGACGCCTTCGCGGGTGCCGGCCACCAGGGCGTGGACCATGCGCTCGTGCACGGATCCGCCCTCCCCGATGATCAACGAGGTGCGTGCGACCGCAGCGGCCGGCGCGAGCAGCCGCGCAGCCGTCTCGGCGGTGGCTTTTGCCGCGCCGTAAGGGGTGAGAGGATCGGGCAGACGGGTCTCGTCGTAGTGGATCCGGGAACCGGAGAACACGGCGTCGCTGGAGACGTGGACCAGGCGGCAACCACGCTTCGTCGCGGCTGCCGCCACGCGGAACGAGCCGTCGGCGGTGACCGCCCAGTCGTTCCCTCCGCTCGTCGCGTTGATGACGGCACTGGGAGCTGCCGCCGCCAGCACCTCATCGATCCGCCCGGGAACGCGAAGGTCGAGCTGGTACCACGAGGCTCCGGGCATGCTGCCCGGGCGAGAACAGTACGTCGCGGCCGTCTCCCAGCCTGCAGCAACCGCCTGACGCACAAGCTCCGTTCCCAGAAACCCGCTGCCGCCGATGATCAAGACCTTCATGGCGCCCAACGATAGGACCGCGGACCGCCCGGCACCGCCCAGGGAAATCGCCCGAGGTCTCGGGGAACTTGCCACGGTGGGTGCTCAGCCACGGCTTCTGCCTCCAGGTGAGTGACGCGGTTCGGGGACGTTCTTCGAGCTGTCGTCACCGGATGCCTGAAGCTGCAGAGAAGTTCGACACCGCGATGACCGCCTGGCAGGAGTGGCAGGACGCCCCCTGGGGCCGTCTGCGTCATGCGATCGCCGAGGCGAACCCGAGTATGTCTCCTCATCGGGTGGTGCATCCCTTACGCTGCGGGAATGCAGGAGTCGACCGTACGCGTCCGGGTGGCCGCCTATGTGCTGCGACGCCGTGCGGGACGGCCGGTGGAGTTGCTGGTATTCGACCACGACGCGGACCTGCCGCCAGGCACGCATGTCCCGGCAGGAGGTGTGGCCCCGGGGGAGCCACTGGAAGAGGCAGTGCTGCGGGAAGTTGCAGAGGAGTGCGGGCTGGCGGGCGTCCGGGTCGTGCGCTCCGTGGCTGAGGAGCACACCACGCACCCGATCCGCCGTTTTCCCCGGCACACCACCTTCTTCGAACTGGCGGTGGACGGCGACGCAGATGTTCCGGATGTGTGGGACCACCGCGTCACGGGCGCCGGCCGCGACAACGGCATGACGTTCCATTGCCGTTTTGAGCCACTGCCCCTGGCCTTCTCCTTGGCGGACGGCCAGGACGCCTGGCTGCATCGTCTGGATGTATGAACCGCACCGCCGATACGGCTCAAGGCTCCCTGCCGAACCGACGGGCCCGCGGCGAGTTCCACGAACTCCGCCGGGGCTGTGGTCCTGCTCAACGGTCGGCGCTGCCGAGCGGTACGACCCATTCGGCGGGTTGTCCTGTCAGAGAGGCGATCATGTCGAAGTCGCCGTCGTAGTGGAGGACCGTTCGCCGGTGCCGTTCCCCTGTGGCCGCGATCAGCAGGTCGGGGAGTGACAGGGCACGCCGGAAGCCTGCGTTGAGAGCATGGCGCTGGATTTCGAGAGCGCGGGCGAAGGTGTGGTCGTCGGTGTGTAGGTAGTCGAAGGCGCGGAGCCAGGTGCTGATCCGCCTTGCTTCGGAGCTGTCCCGTGCGGAGTGGATCATCTCGAACTCGGTGGGCTGGCATACGGCGAGGAGGTAGCGCTCGTGCAGGGGCTTGAGTACCTCCTTGACGTTCGGCTTCGTCCAGCGGGCGAGGGCGGACTTGTCGATCAGGTAGCGGTCCTGCGTCAGGCGGCCCGGCCCCCGTCGCGGTCGCCGTTGTGCTTGAGGGAGCCGTCGGCGTCGCGGGGGCCGGTGTTCTCGACGATCTCGCTGAAGTCGAGCTCGCCGGCCTCCATGGCGTCGAAGCCCTCCTGCCGCAGGTGCCTCTCGACGGCGTCTTCCATGGCGAGGCGGACGGCTTTGGCCTTCGTCTTGGCCCCGAAGATGCGCATGGCTTCGGTGACCATGTCTTCATCGAGGTCGATGACAGTTCTGGCCATGTCGATGATTCTTTCGGAGATATTTCTCCACTCGAACGACATGATTCGTTGATCATGGAAGGTATCGTTTCGGTCGGCCCTCACCTCATGGATGGAGGCTGGGACGTTCGTGGTGAGTGCCGCGCGGTCACTCCTTGTGGGAAAAGGACAGTCTTCGTCCTCGTGCCAGGCTCCGCGCCGGCCGGAGGCTTCGTCAGAAGCGGTGGGGTGGCCAGAGGCGGTCGGCCGAGCGCCCCTCGGTGGACAGCCGGTGGACAGACGCCTTTGGGCGGTGCGCCACGGGGTCGTAGTCGAGTGCCCAGGCATTCTCGCCGGTCAGGACGTCGGCCGCAGCCCAGCGTCCGGTCAGTACCCGCGTCAGGAGGGCGTCGGGGCTTGACTTGATGTGCGGCATGCTGCGGCGGCCGTGCGTGGGGACGTCGACGCCCGCGGAGACAGGTTTGCCCAGGATCTTGTCGCCCCACGGGTCGAGTTCGTTGGCGAGCCGTCCGTCGAACTGCATGTCGTCGAAGTCGAGCTCCCCCCTCCCGACCCTGACGATGTGGTCGAAGACGTCCCGCTCGACCGAGACCCACACTCCGATCGTCGTAGTCCTGCCGTCGTCGAGGGCGATGGGCAGCAGGGCTCGGGCGAACGCGCCGAGATTGCCGGTCACCACAATCGCGTCGTTGGCCACCTTGACGTGCTGCTGGTACTCGGCTTCACCCAAGGCCGCAACAGGCTGCGGCAGCGAGAGGTTGAAGCGGGGGTCTGAGACATCCAGGGTCCCGCCACAGCAGGAACACGGGGGCACGTCGGGCTGGAGGTGTTCGGTTCCGCTGATCCTGGGCTTACGCCGCCATATCGCCATGACCCGGCAGTGAACCACGTCTCGCGCCCGCAGCGCGAAGTCCGCGCCGTCCGCGGGCGGCCAGGTCCTCCCGCGGAGTTGGGCTCATCCGCTGAATGCGGAGCGTCAGGCCGGTGGCTACAGACCCGTCACCGGCGCGAGGAGTGGGAAGAGAGCGAGAGAGCGCCCGGGATCAGAAGACGGCGGTCGCCGGTTCGACGAGGCTTACCGGGCAGCCGGGGCCGGATGTGGGAACGGGTTGCGGCCCGCCTCGTCTGCCGCCGCATGCCGAGGGAAGAGATCAAGGCCCGTGACCGCGCCCCGGCTCCGGGCTTCGAGAGACCCAGAGGTCCCGGTTGCCCGCGATGAGCACGCGCCCGTCCGCCAGGGTGACCGCTGTTCTCGGGGGATCCTCGCTGCAGCCGAGGTCGCCGCGTTTCCAGGCCGTGGTCGTTCCGTCGCCGACCCAGACGGAACCGCACAGCACCGTGCGGGCGTTCGGCTTGGACTTGGGCTGAGGGGCCGAGCCCACCAGGACCGGGTGGTGCGCGGAGTCGACGGTCGCGGCGATGATCTCGCCGTTGCCCATGGCCGAGGTGTCCGTCCGGGTCCAGTGGACGGCGTCCTGGCTGGTGAGAACCAGCGGCAGGGAGTCGTAGAAGGCGCCGGCCCTGGCATGGCCACCCACGGCGAACCAGTGGCCCGACGCGTACAGGACGCTGCGCACCCGTGAGCCCGATGGCATCCCGGTGATTTCGCCGGATGTCCAGTGTTCGCCCCCGTCCGCGCTGCGCCAGAACGGGATCGTGCCCGAGGGGCGGAAGTCGAAGGCGTTGGTCGCTGCCGCACCGAAAGCGACGACTTCCGTACCGTTGACGCCGAAGTCGCCCACAGGTGTGGACGGTTGCCGGCCATCGATCGCCGGCAGCGGCACGCGACGCACGGTCTCGCCCGCGTCGTCGGACGCGAAGACGTACGGGGACTCCACGTGGTCGACGCTCCGGCCGCCGCCGATCAGCAGGAGTGAACCGACCTTGACCGCGGTGTTCACCGAGGCGTCGTCCGCGGTCTCCTGCTCGGGGCGGGTGTTGAACGTCAGAGGCAGCGTGGCGAGCCGGAACTGCTCGCCGTCCGGCGCCCGGCGGGTCAAGGTGGCGCCGACGCCGATCAGCGAACCGTCGTCCCACGGCACCACCACATCGCCCGGCAGGCCGCCGCCGTGCCAGCCGCTGCGCATGGAGTACGGCACGTCGGCTTGGTCGGCGGTGCGCGGCTTCGGAGTGATCGAGAGCCTCGTACAGCCGTCGGAACCAGTCCAGTTGACGTTCACATAGCGGTATCCGTTGGCGAACGTCCCCTCGCCCAGGGCGCAGTCGCCCAGCGGCACCAGCTGGCGCAGGCCCTCGCGCGGGGCCACGTAACCCTTGTTGTGAGGGCCGGTCACCGACGGGTAGTCCACCGCGCCCGCATACTCCTTGAAGCCGAGTCCTGCCGCGCTCGTGTCCCCGGTGCCGGTGCCGGGGCCGGTGTCCGCTGCGCTGATCCTGCCGCAGCCGCCCAGAACCAGGGCCGCACCGGCTGCCAGGCTCGCGACGACTGCGAGCCTCCCCCCGCGTGTTCTCATCCCTCCACGCTACTGAACTCGAACACGCTACTGAACTCGAACGCGTGATGGGCGCCGCCATGACGGGTGCCGTAGCGGGAAGGTTCGGTTACGACGGATGCGTCAGCTTCGGTCCTACGATGGATTCCACGACAGGCCCCTGCCCCGGGGCGGCTACCCGCTCGCCGTCCTGTTCGAATATGCCGCCACCCTGGGTCCATCGGCATCGAGTACATCCCGCCCGTCGGCGCCCGCGATGGCCATCGCGACAGCCGGGGCGGCGACGACCTCACCGCCGACTCGCTGGGCACCGCTACTTCCGGAGCGCCCGGACCGCCAAGCGCACCCCAGGTTCTCCTGCGGCAAGCCGTCTCCGCTGAGACCTTCCCCCACGTCCCACCAGAAGGCCTCGCTCGGGCATCGTACGGTTCGTGGTTCGGGTGCTCACGCTGACGTCATCGCCTCGCGCCAGCGCACCGCTGTTCCCAGGCGCAGGATGGAGCGCCGGTAGACGCGGGCGGACAGGACCGCCAGGCCGGCCGCCGCGGCCGTCATCAGGAGGGCGGCCGCGAGGTTGGGGGCCCAGCCCGCCTCGTGGACGCTGACCTGCAGCGGCATGATCAGCATCGAGAACGGGGGGACGTACTGGACGACGTGGACCCAGGTGGCATCCAGGTTCTGCGCGGCGGCGACGGCCGTGCCGAAGGGGAGCAGGGTGCTCATGAGAACCGGCATGACGGCCGAGGACACGTCCTCCGCGCGGGAGACCAGGGAGCCCGCCGCGGCGAAGACGAAGGCGAAGAAGGCGAAGCCCAGGACGAACCAGGCGAGTGCGGCGAGGGTCGCGGGCGTGGCCGGGAACTGTGCGGGCAGCACATGGCCGAACCGTACGGCCACCACGGCCGCCACGCCGAACACGGCTGTCTGGAGCACGGCGGCCACGCCGATGCCCGCGACCTTGCCGATCATCAGCCGCAGCGGGGTGAGGGTGGCCAGCAGCACCTCGACGACGCGGGTGGACTTCTCCTCCACCACCCCCTGGGCGACCATCATCCCGTAGCCGAAGAGCTGGAAGAAGAGGATCGTCACGATGCCGACCGCGGCGCCCAGCCCCGCGCCCCGGTGGGCTCCGGTGTGCCGGGTCGTCCCGTCGATCGTCTCGGTGCGCGGCAGCGCGGCGGTGACCGTGCGTCCCAGGCGTTCCGTGTCGACGTGCTGGTCGTGCAGGGCGCGGGTCGTCGCCCACTGCCGTACGCGGGCCACGGCCGTGGCCCGGACCTGCGCGGGGGTGTCGGCCCGGACCAGCATCGTCACGCGTGATCCGCGGACGACCAGGGCGGCGTCGGCCTTCTTGCCGCTGACCTGGTGGCGCGCGGCCTCCTCGTTGCCGGCCGCCCGCCATCGGATCGCGTCCGCCCCGGCGGGCCGCGGCGCGAACGCCGATACGGGTGTGCCGGTGACGGAGACGGTCGCCGTGGCGCGGTGTTCGTCGGACGCGGACGGAGCGAAGAAGTACAGCAGGCCCAGGATCACCGCGACGTTGAGCAACGTGCCGATGACGTAGGCGCGGTTGGCGATCCGGGCGGCCGTCTCGCGTTTCAGTACGAGCCATACGGCGGCCGTCGCGGACACGTCGGCCCCGCCCGTCGCCGAGGGGGGCCCGGGCTTGGCGGAACGGCTCATGCGGCGGCCTCCGTGGACGGCTCGGCATCGGTCATGTAGGAGCGGAACAGCTCGGTGAGCGTGGCCTGCCGGCGCCGGAAGGTGCGCAGTCGGCCCAGGGAGGCGACGTGCCGGACGAGCTCGCCCTCGTCGCAGTCGTCCGCGAGCCGGAGCAGGGTGCCCCGCCCCTGGTCGCGGACGGATGCGACGCCGCGCAGCCCCCGCGCCCAGTCGCGCGGTGCGCCGTCGATCTCGATGTACAGGTCCTCGCCGCCGCGGGCCCGCAGCTCCTCGGCGGAGCCGCAGGCCACCATGGAGCCGGCCCGGACGATGCCGACGCGGTCGCACAGCCGCTCCACCAGGTCGAGTTGGTGGCTGGAGAACAGCACCGGGGCGCCCCGCTCGGCGCGCTCGCGCAGTACGGCGCTCATGGTGTCCACGGCCAGCGGGTCCAGGCCGGAGAACGGCTCGTCCAGCAGCAGCGCCCGCGGGTCGTGGACGAGGGCGGCGGCCAGCTGGACGCGCTGCTGGTTGCCGAGGCTGAGTGAGTCGACCTGGCGGTCGCGGTACCGGGCCACGTCGAGCCGCTCGGTCCAGGTGCGCATGGCGTCGACGGCGTCCGCGCGGGAGAGGCCGTGCAGCCGGGCCAGGTAGACGAGTTGCCTCGCCACGGTCATCTTCGGATACAGCCCGCGCTCCTCCGGCATGTAGCCGAACCGGGCGCGGGAGGCGGCGTCCACGGGTCTGCCGCCGAAGTGCACCGTACCGCCGTCGCTGTCCAGGACGCCGACGGCGATGCGCATCGTGGTGGTCTTGCCCGCGCCGTTGCTGCCGACGAAGCCGAAGACCTCTCCCGGCCGTACCTCGAAGGACATCCCGTCGAGGGCGCGGTGGTCCCCGTAACGTTTCGTCAGGGCCCGTACGGCGAGGCCCGAAGTCTCGTGCATGATCCGCTTCCTGCAGGTGTCGTGTTCCGCGTGCCTCAGTCGCCGTCCCGGGACGTCAGTCGACGCGTGTAAGTGCTTCGCGGTATCCCGAGGAGGCTGCAGAACCTCGAAACGCTGAGCCCGTGTTCACGCCGTACGGTTTCGAGGTCGGTGAAGGGACCGCGTGGAAGTCCACCGTCTGCCGCCGGGCCCGGAGTTGCACGTAGACCTCGCCGAGGGCGGTCTTCAGCTCGGTGATCTGGGCCCGGAGCTTGCGCTCCCGCTCGCTGCTGAGCCGGTCACCGCCTTCCAGGCCCTGGCTGCCTGCCGCGATGAACTGGCGTCTCCAGTTGCCGATGGCCTGTTCGGAGACGCCGGCCTCGCGGGCGGCCTGGGAGACGGTGAGCTTCCCCGCGAGAACACCCAGGACGAGCTTGGCTTTTTCTTCTGGAGGCATGACGGGCGGGCGCGCCACGATTCTGATTCCCTTCGGACGGAATTTCAGAACTTCCGGTCACTCGACCTTGGTCGCAGTCGGTCTGCGAAAGGAAGAGAGTTGAGGAAGATGTGAGGTAAGAGAAAGGCGTGGAAAAGGTGGCTCGAATTCTCTTCGGGCAGCACTTTTCTGCGTGACGGCAATGAGCGGTCACGCGAATAACGCTGTCGAGAAGTCGGCTCAGTCCCGCTGCGGCGGTGACGGCATGACGGAATAGATGATGAACCCCCGTTCATTCGGCCCTCATGGGCTGGACGAGCCCCGAAAGGGCTCGGTGTGACGCACATCGGCTCGGCTGGTCAGGCCGCGGCCTGAACTCACCCTATGAACACCGGCCGGTTTTTGACAAGCGGGCACCGTCGCATGGCAAGTACTTGCCGATCGGGAAAGTAGATGCCAGGATGTCACCATGACCGATCCTCTCCGGCCCACCGCGGCCGACGCCGCTCTCACCGCCGCGCGCGGCGCGTTCTCGGCCGCTCGTGCGGCGCGGCGCGTGCCCGCCTGGCACCCGCCCGCGGCCGGGCTGCTGTTCGCCGCAGGTTTCGGCGGCCTCGCCCTGTTCGACGCGTACCCCGGCGCCTGGGGGTACCTCGCGGCCGGACTCGCCTGCCTGATCGCCTTCCTCGTGCTGTCCGTGGCGTCCAGCAGGGCGGGCGGCGTGGCGCTGTGGCCGGCCGGGGACACCCGGACCCGGGCGCTGCGGCAGTCCGCGCTGCTGATCCCCCTGGCGGCCGCGGGCGCCGCGACCCTGTTCCTCGGCTTTCCCGGGTTCCTCGCCGGGTTCGGCGTCGGTCTGGGCGCGCTGACCTGGATCCAGCTCGCACAGGCCCGTACGGAGCGGCGGGCATGACCGTCCGGGACGTCGCGCCGCGGCTGGACGCCGCCGTCCAGCACCCCACCCGGCTGGCCGTCGTCGCGTTCCTGTCCGGGTGCGCGGAAGCCGACTTCAAGACGGTGCGCGACAGCCTGGAGATGTCGGACTCCGCGCTGAGCAAGACGGTCTCCGCGCTGGAGGCCGCCGAGTACGTCAAGGCCCGCAAGGGCTTCGTCGGCAAGCGGCCGCGCACCTGGCTCTCACTCACCGCCGACGGCCGCGCCCGGCTCGCCGCCCACCTCAAGGCGCTCCAGCAGATCGCGGACCTGGCACAGAGCCAGGGGGTGCGCAGCGGAGAGGCGCAGGCCCCGCAGTGACGGTCTCCGGGAGGGGCGCAGGCCCCGCGGTGACGGTGTCCGGGAGGGGCGCAGGCCCCGCGGTGAAGGTGTCCGGGAACGCGGGAAGCCGCCGTACGGCCATGGTCCCGGAAGGATCCATGGGCGTACGGCGGCCGGCCGCGAGGCCCGCGTGACGCGTGGGGTGCCGCCGCATGCCCGGCGGCGGCACCCCACGTCCGGCGAACCGGTGCGGCAGCGAGGTCAGCAGCCCGCGCCGTGCGTGATCGAGACGCTGGTCAGGACGCCGCTGGCGGCGCTGATGGTGAACGCGCCGCACTCCGGCGAGGACGCGGTGATGATCGACGGCGTGGTCGCCGGGGCCTCGCCCGCGGCGGTGGCGCCGAAGTCGGCGGCGTCGGTGTAGGCGGTGTAGCCGGCGATGAGCTGGTCAGCGGTGTTCATGGAAGGTCCTTCCGGGAGTCGGGTCGGTGAAGGGTGATGAGGCGCGCCGCGGGGCGCAGGGTGCTGAGGCGCACCGCGGCGTGCCGGGTGGTGTGGGGCGCCGTAGCGTGCCGGGTGGTGCAGGGCGCCGTAGCGCGCCGGGTGATGCGGGGCGACGAGGATCCGGGCGCCGGCCTCGGTCGTGAGCGGGTCGCCGATCGGGACCCGTGTGGGTCGCTGCTCGGGACCGGTGTGGGTCGCTGCTCGGGACCCGTGTGGGTCGCTGCTCGGGACCGGTGTGGGTCGCTGCTCGGGACCCGTGTGGGCCGCTGCTCGGGACCCGCGTGGGCCGCCGATCGGGACCCGTGTGGGTCGCTGCTCGGGACCCGTGTGGGTCGCCGCTCGGGACCGGTGTGGGCCGCTGCTCGGAAGCCCCGCTCGCGGGACGCCGGGCCGGCAGTCCGGAGCGGGACGCCGCTCAGCAGCCCCAGTGCGCGGTGAAGCCCACGGACGCGGCCGAGACCGCGCTCACGGCACCGCCGCAGGCGGCGCTCGACTCGGCGACGACGCTGAGGATCGACGGCGTCGTGGCCGGGGCCTGGCCGCCCGCGGTGGCGCCGAAGTCGGCGGCGTCGGTGTAGGCGGTGTAACCGGCGATCAGCTGGTCGGCGGTGTTCATGTGCGTTCCCCTCTCGAAGTACTGGCCGGACGGGTCCTGCGGGGTGAACCCCGCCCGTCGTCCGGCAGTTCGATTCCAGCACGGCCCGCCCCTTCGCGGGGGGCCGAAAATTACCGTCAACTTTCCGGCACGACGCCTCTGACCTGGGTAAACGCCGACCGGGGCAAAGAAAAGGCGTCATCGGGCACGGCGCTCGCAGACGGTGGCCAGCCGTTTCCACAGCGCCCACTCCTCGCGCGCCTCGCGCAGCACCCTGCGCAACTCCGCGACGTCCTCGGCCAGCACGTCCGCCACGCCCCTGCCGGTCACGCCCCTATCCGCCGTGCCCCCGTCCGCCACGCCCCCGCCGGTCACGCCCCTATCCGCCATGCCGCCGTCCGCCCTGCCCCTGTCCGCCGCGACAACGCCTGCCGTGGCTGCGCCCCCCACCGCACCCGCGCCCACCGTCGCGCCACCGCGCTCCCCGCCACCGCGTTCCCCGGCACCGCGTTCCCCGGCACCGCGTTCCCCGGCACCCCGAGCCAGGGCGCGCACCCCGTACGCGAGGAAGGTCGCGCACCAGCCGTCGAGGCAGTCGGGGCACACCCGCAGCCGCCGGCACAGTGTCAGGGGCGGTTCGGTGCCGCGGAGGAGCAGCAGGACCGCGCGGGTCCGTACGCCGGCCGGCGGCGCGCAGCGGTGTGCGGTACCGGCCGGCGGGAGCGCCGCGGTGGTCACAGCGGCAGCCCCGCGCCCGGCAGGGGCGGGGAGGCGAGGTTGCGGGCGGGGGCCAGAGGGTCGATGCCCGCGTTCATGAACGCCTCCTCGACGGTGGCGGACAGGCTCACGCCGTCGGTGCGGACCGCGTGCCTGACCAGCGCCTCGGCCAGCGCGCCGCTGCGGTGCTCGCCGAAACTGAGCGACCGCATGCCGGGGCGCCCGTCGTCCGGCTCCCAGGCGAGGGCGACGCCGGGCGCCAGCCGGTGGGCGAAGGGCGATACGTCGGTGCCGAGCCCCGGCAGCCCGGCCGCGTGGGCGGCGAGCCCGGTCACGGCATGACGGCCCCGCGGGCCGAGGTAGACCACGAGCGCGTCCCGGCGCGGGAACAGCCGCGGCGAGGAGGTGATCTTGGCGCGGTACGGCACCCCGGCCTCCTCCAGGTACGTCAGGATCGCGTGCCACACGCCGGGGGCCGCCTCGGGGCCGGCGACGTGGACGTACACCCGCAGCGTCTGCGGACCCGAGCCCACGCCGGTCCCCGCGGAGCCGTCGGCCAGGAAGAACCCGGTGGACAGCGCGGGCCGCGCGGCCGGCAGCCGTACCGCGACCTGGGCGGGCAGCGCGTCGGGGAGGGGACCGGCCGGCGCGTCCGCGGGCAGCAGCACGCGCACGCCCTCGACCTGGGCCAGCAGCGTGCCGTCCGCGGTCCGCTCGTGCACGGCCGCCCGCGCGGTGGTGACCGTGTGCGGCATGGCCTCGGTCAGCGCACGGTCGAACTCCGCGTCGCGCAGCGTGCGCGGGCGGCTCGTCTCCGGCTTGTCACGGCCGACGTGGACCATCTGGTAGACGGCGGCGCCCAGTTGCTGGGCGAGCTTGTGCGGCGAGTCGGCCTCGAGGTGTTCCCCGCCGAGGGTGGCGGACCGTCCGCCGGGGGCGACGTCGATGTCCCGGACCGCCTGGGCCAGCGCCGGCGGAAGGGTGTCGGTCACGGTGATCACTGGGTCTCTCCGGTTCCGGGGGTCGCGGCGGCGTGGGCGGCCGGGTGCCCGGTCAGCCCGAGGAGGTCGGTGAAGCCGTCCGGGGACAGCAGCACGGTGCGGCCGATGCCGGCGCAGGCGCGGTCGGCGGCCTGCACCCGTCCGCCGACCATGGCGGTGGCGAACATCCGGTCGAACATGTGCCAGCCGGCGAAGGCGGCGGCCCGTGCGCGCAGGCCCTCGTCGACGGTGGTGCGGACGCTGCGGTAGCCGTCCCAGAAGGCGGCCGTGCGCGGTCGCAGCCGGTCGAGTTCGCGCACGCCGAAGGCGAGGATCTCGTCGTGGGTGGTCTCGTGGCCGAAGGTGAAGCCCGGCTCGTTCCCGATCGCCTTCGGGATGCCCCGTACGGCGAAGTAGAGCCACTCCCCGACGAACGCGCCGACGTCGCGCGCCGGGTCGCCGAGGCGGAACTCCTCCCAGTCGGTGAGGTGCAGCCGCTCCGGCGTCCACAGGAACTGGTCCAGGCGCAGATCGCCGTGGATCGGGCGCTTGTCCGCCGAGGCCTGCTCCCGCCGGCGCAGCCGGGCCAGCGCCTCCATCAGCTCTCCGTCCGCCTGGAGCAGCCGCCAGGTCTCGAGCTCGCCGAAGGTGGCGCCGGTGAACGCGGGCAGCGGCAGGGCGCGCAGCTTGTCGGTGGCCGGCAGCGGGTGCGGCGTGGCGTCCAGGGACCCGGCGTCCGCGGGCAGCTCGTGCAGGGCGCCGGTGATGCGGCCGGCGGCCCGGCACAGTTCGTCGTCGAAGGCGTCGTCGGCGGCGAGTTCGGCGCCGGAGCGCGCGTCGTCGAGCAGTTCGAAGGCGACGAGCAGCTCCCGCTCGTCGTGGCCGAGGAACCGCGGCCCGCGCAGCGCGCCCCCGGCGGCGCGGGCGGCGAGGGACTCGAAGGCGAGCAGGCGCGAGAAGCGGCGGCGGGCGTCGGCCGGGGACGGCCCGCCCAGGCGCTTGACGAAGACGCGGGCGCCGGTGGTGGTGGGGCCGGACCAGTTGTCGTTGCGGCCGACGTGGGAGGTGACGCCGTCGGGGTCGAAGGCGCCGAGGCCGAGCGAGGCGAGCAGCGCGGCCACCGCGGGCTCGTCGTCCAGGGCGGGCGGGTCGTAGCGGGCCCGCGTGCGCGGGGATTCCCCGGCTTCGGCTCCATATGTGTGTGTCGCACGTGTATCTGTCACACGGCGGAATGCTAAATAGGCGGACTCCCGGTCACCAGAAACAACCAATTCAAGTTTCTTCGTTCCTTTCCGTGGTGACGCGCTGAGCAGCGGACCGGCGGCCGTGGCGAAAGAAACCAGAATTGCGGATTTCTTTGGTGCCGGAATCGGGGCCTACGTTGACCGCATGTCCCGACCTCCGCTGTACCGCTCGACGCTGCCCAACGGCCTCCGCCTCGTGGTGCAGCCGGTGGCCGGTGCTCCGTGCGTCGGCGTCGCCGTCCACTACGACGTCGGATTCCGTTCCGAGCCGCCCGGCCGCACGGGCTTCGCCCATCTCTTCGAGCATGTCATGTTCCAGGGGAGCGAACACGTCGGCCCGGCCGACCACTTCCGGCTCGTACAGGCGTCGGGCGGCACCGCGAACGGCTCGACCCACCAGGACCACACCGACTACTACCAGGTGGTGCCGGTGCAGGCCCTGGAACGCGTGCTGTTCCTGGAGGCCGACCGGATGCGCGCCCTCAGCGTCACCGAGGAGACGCTGCGCACCCAGACGGCCGTGGTGAAGGAGGAGATCCGGCAGACCGTCACGGACCGCCCCTACGGCGGCTTCCCCTGGACGGTCCTGCCCGCCGTCCTGTACCGGACCCACGCCAACGCCCACAACGGCTACGGCGCGTTCGAGGACCTCGAGGCGGCGACCGTCGAGGAGTGCCAGGCCTTCTACGACACCTACTACGCCCCCGGCAACGCGGTGCTGACCATCTGCGGGGACGTCGACCCCGGCCGGGCCGCGGACCTGGTGGCGCGTCACTTCGGCCCGGTGCCCGCCCGCCCGGTGCCGCCGCCGGCGGACCTGTGCGAACCGGTGCCGGCCGGCCCGCGGCACGCCACGCACCACGACCCGCACGCCGCCCTCGCGGCCACCGCGGTCGGCCACCGCATGCCCGACGCCGAGACCCGGCTGCCGGGCTACCTGGCGCACATGGTGCTGGCCGAACTCCTCACCGGCCGCGACACCTCCCGCCTCGGGCGGCGGCTCGTCCACGGGGACTCGGCGCCGGCGACCGACGTCAGCGCGAGCTGCGGCCTGTTCGGGCCGCTGCGCGCCCGCGACCCCGAGACCTTCCTGCTGGTGGCGACCCATCCGAGCACGACCGGCAGCGACCGGCTGCTCGCGGAGGTCGACGCCGAGCTGGCCGACCTGGCGACGGCGGGCCCCCGCGAGGGCGAACTCGCCCGCTCCCGCGCCCTGATCACCTCGGCGACCTGGCGGGGCTTCGACAACCTCGTCGTCCGCACCCGCGCCCTGGGCACCTGCGAACTGCTGTACGGCGCCCCTGAGCTGGTGGACGACCTCGGCGACCGCCTCGCGGCCGTAGGGGCCGAGGAGGTGGCGGCCGCGGCGGCGGCCCTGCGCCCGCACGAACGCGCGGTGCTGTCCCTGATCCCGGGCGGAGGCGACCCACGATGACCCGTACCGCACTTCTGCCGCCCGTCGGCCCGGTGCCGGAGCCGGCGCCGCCGCCGACGGCGGACGTCCGTCTGCCGAGCGGCCTCCGGGTCGTCGCGCTGCGCCACGCGTCCGTCCCGATGGCCGAACTGCGCCTGGCCGTACCGCTGGACGCGGACGGCTTCCGTACGGCGGCCGTGCACGAGCTGCTCGCCGCGACCCTGCTGCGCGGCACCCCGCGGCACGACCAGGAGACCATCGCGGACGGGCTGGCCAGGGCCGGTGCCCTCCTGTCGGCCTCCCGCAGCTCCCGCTGGCTCGGCGTCTCCGGCTCCGGCCCGGCCGCCGCGCTGCCCACCCTGCTCGGGGTGCTCGGCGAGTGCCTCGTCGGGGCCCGGCACGCGGACCCGGCGGTGCGGGCGGCACGGGAACGCGCCGTGCGGCAGGTCGCCACCGCCCGCCGGCAGCCGCACCTGCTCGCCACCGAGGCGCTCACCGGCCGGCTCTACGGCCCGCTGCCGCGCATGACCGACGTTCCCCACCGGGCGGACCTCGCCGCCGTCACCGCCGAGGAGGTCCGCGCGGCCCACCGGGACGCCGTACGCCCCGACCGCGCGGTCCTCGTCCTCGTCGGGGACCTCGATCCCGGGCAGGCGGTCGGCCTCGCCGCGCGGGCGCTGGGGGAGTGGCGCCCCGCCGGCACCCCGCCTCCCCTCCCGCACACGCCCCGGATCCGGCGCCCGGGCGTCACGCGGATCCACCGCCCCGGCGCGGCCCAGTCGCAGATCCGGCTGGTGCGGCCCGCGCTCGGCCGCGACCATCCCGGATTCGCGGCCCTGACCCTGGCCAACATCGTCTTCGGCGGGTACTTCTCCTCCCGGCTCGTCGCCGACGTACGCGAGCGGCACGGCCTCGCCTACCGCTGCGAGAGCGCCTTCCACGACCACCTCGACCAGCTGGTCATCGCGCTGGAGGCCGACACCGCCACCGAGTCGGCGGCCGGCACCCTGCGCCGGATGCGGCACGTGCTGCGGGGCATGGCCGAGCGGCCGCCGAGCGCCGCGGAGACCGAGGCCGCCCGGCGCTACGTCACCGGCATGACCGCGCTGGCCACCTCCTCCCAACAGGGCTGGGCGAGCTGCCTGCTGCTGTCGCTGACGCTCGGTCAGGAGCCGGACCGCATCGGGCGCTTCCTGGACGAGCTCGCCACCGTCACGCCCGCCGACGTCGCGGCGGCGGCCGCCCGGTTCTACGACCCGACCGACTACCACGGTGTCGTCCTCGGCGACACCGCACACCTCACGGAGACGGACACAGCCCTGTGAACCGGCAGCTGAACTCCCCGCACACCACGAGCGTCGTGTACCCCCTGCAGGCCTCCCACGTGGGTCATGTCATGCCCTTCGCCCGGCTGCTGGAGCGCCGTGGCAGCGGGCGGCTGTGGCTGGGCCAGTCGCTGGGCGTCGAGACGCACCACGTCTTCGCCGCGCTCGCCGGGGCGGGCGTCCACATCCCGTTCGGATCGTCGGTGGCCCTGTCGCCGCTGCGCCATCCCTACGACGCCGCCGTCCAGGCCCGTTCCGTCGCGCGGCTGTCCGGGCTGCCGTTCGTGGCCGGCATCGGGCCCGGGTCGAAGGAGTTCCAGTCCGCGGTCCGGCCCGCCCCGCTCGCCAGGCCCGTCACGGCCGCCCGGGAGTACGTGCGGACCATGCGCGCCCTGATCGACGGCGAGACGGTGCACCAGGACACCGACGAGCACAGCACCCACGCCGTGTTCCCCGTCATGGAGGCGCCGCCCGTGGAGTACGGCCTGGGCGTGCTGCGCCCGGCCATGGCCCGCGCCGCCGGAGAGGTCGCCGACGTCGCCATCACCTGGCTGACCCCGCCGCCGTACATCCGCGACGTGCTGCTCCCCGCGATGAAGGAGGGCGCAGCCCGCGCCGGGCGGCCGGTGCCGCGGGTCGCGACGGTGGTGCACGCGGCGGTGGACCGGCCCGGCCGCGACCTGACCGCCGTCGCGCTGGCGGCGGCCCGCGCCCACCTCGGCGCCGACCACTACACCGACATGCTGCGCCGGGCCGGCGTGCCCGCACACCCCTCGGACCCCGAGTCCGGCGCGCGCCTGCTGGTGGAGTCCCGGACGTTCGTCGCCGGGTCGCCGCAGGAGATCGCGGACGGCCTCGACCGCTACCGGGAACACGGCGTCGACGAGGTGATCGTCAACGTGTGCGGCGTCCTGAACGCGCACGGCCTGGGCGCGGCCGTCACCGACCTCACCCAGATCCTCGCCGCCGTGGACGGCCGCCGTGCATGACCCCGCCGCCGCGCTGCCCGCCGCGGCACCCCCGTTCACCGGCCGCCGCCTGCTCTACGTCGGTACCGGCGCCCTCGGCGTGATGTTCATGCCGATGTGGCTGCACTGGCTGCGCGCCTCCTATCCGGAGGTGGAGATACGCACTGTCGTCACCCGTTCCGCCACCCGCTTCGTGACCCCCACCACGCTGTCGGTGTTCGGCGGGCGGCCGCCCCGGCTGGACGTGTGGGGCGAGGAACCGGAGACGACGGCACCGCACGTCGAGCTGGCCCACTGGGCCGACACGGTCGTGGTGCACCCGGCCACCTTCCACTTCACCGGCCGCCTCGCGCTGGGTGCCGCCGACACCCCCGCCCTGCTCGCCCTGCAGTGCACGGCCGCCCCCATCGCCCTGGCCCCCGCCCTGCCCCCCGGCGCGCTGACCTCCGCGGCCTGGCGGCAGCACACCCGCACCCTCGCCGAACGCGCCAACGTCACGGTCGTGGCGCCCCATCAGGGCATCAGCATGACCACCGGCGAACCCGGCGCCATGACGGCCGCGACGCTCACCGAGGTCATCCCGGCCGTCGAGGCGGTGCGCGCCCGGCTCGCCGGACGGCCGGGCGGGGGGCGGCCATGACGGCGGACGCGCCCGCCGGCCTCCCGGCCGGCGTGCCGGGCGCCCGCCTCGTGGACTTCTTCGCCACCGGCTACCAGCGCACCGCCGTGCACCGGCTGCCGGACGGCACGTTCCGGTGGGTGCGCGGCGCCGGCGCCGACCGGCCCGTACCCCTGGCGGGACCCGGCCCGCGGGCGCGGCGGCTGCTGGCCGCGCCGCGCTCGGCGGGCATCCGTCTCGCGCTGCCCGAGGAGATCCCCGGCGCCCTCCGCTACACCGTCCACGGAGCGGAGTCGGCCGCCAGGCTGCTGTGGAGCGAGCTCCCGCCCGCGCGCCGCGACCGGCTCACCGGCGCCCTGCACGGCACCGGGCGCCTGCTGCGCGCCCTGCACGACACCCCCGGCCGCGGTGAGCGGCCCGCCGAGGTCGCCGGCCGGACGGGGCCGCCCGGGCCCGCCCGGCTCGCCGCCTGGATGGACACCGGCGCCGGGCCCCGCGCCGCGGCGCGCCTGCACGGTCTGCTGCGCGCCAGGTTCGGCCCGCGCCGCTGGGCGGTCCTGCGGTCCTGGTGCGCCGGACTGGCCGAGCCGGCGCCCGGGGACGTGCTGCTGCACGGGGCGGCCGGCACCGGATCCGTGATCGTCGCCGAGGAGCGTTCCGGGCCCGCCGCCGACTCCGCCCTGCTGACCGGCGAGGACCTCGCCCCGGGCCCGCCCGCCTTCGACGTCGGGTGGCTGCTCGGCGAGTTCCTGGAACTGCGGATGACGGCCGCCCGCAAGGGCGCCACGCCCCGGCCGCCGCTGACCGAGCTGCCGGCCGCGCTGCTCGACGGGTACGGCGGCGCCGACCCGGTGACCGCCGGCCGCGCCGCCGTGCTGCGCATCGCCACCCACGCCCACGACTTCGCCGCCTACATGGGCTGGCATCCCGAACTCGGGCTCTACGCCGACGCGTTGCCCGCGTACGTCGACGGCGAGGGAACCGCCGCCCTGAACGGCACCTCCTGACCCACGACGACACCACCGACGAAAGGATCCGCCATGCGCACCACCCGCCACCTCAACCTCGTGGTCCTGCACGACCTCGACGACGCCCGCACCGCCGTCGAGGAGGCCCTGGCGCAGGCGGACGCCGCCGAGGCGCCCGGTCTCCGGAAGGCGCTGACCCTGATCGAGGCCGCCGCCCGCAGCGACGAGGACATCAAGATCCGCTGGGCCCGCCAGGCCCTGGACCGGGCCGGGGTGGCCGCGGGGGACACCTCCACCCGGGGGATCAAGGAACTGCGCAAGGCGGCCCCGCAGCTCGGTCTCGCCGAGGCCGTGGAGCTCGTCACCCTGGCGGCGAAGCACTGACATGGCCCGACGCGACGCCCCGCCCGCTCCCGCCGCCCCGCCCGCTCCCGCCGCTCCGCCCGCCCGGACCGTCCGCCTCGGCGCCGACATCGTGCACGGCAACCGGCTCCGGCTCGCCGCGGCTCTGCTGCTCGCCCTCGCCTCGACCGCGGGCACGCTGGGAGTGCCGCTGATCATGAAGGACGTGATCGGCGCCTTCGCCCGCGACGAGCCGATCACCCTGCCCGCGCTGGAGCTGGCGGGAGTGGCGCTGGGCGCCGCGCTGGCCTCCGCCGGATCGGGCTATCTGCTCGCCAGGATCGGCGAGTTCATGCTGCTGCGGCTGCGCCGCCGGGTCATGGCCCACACCCTCGCCCTGCCCCTGGGCACGGTACGGACCCAGGGCGCCGGGAACCTGGTCGCCCGGGTCACCTCCGACGCGCTGCTGCTGCGCGCCGTCATCGACGTCGGCCTGGTCCAACTGCCGCTCGCGGTGCTGACGGTGGCGTCCACCCTGGCCATCATGGCCGTGCTCGACTGGACGCTGGTGCTGGTGGCGGTGGCCGCCTTCGCCGTCGCCGGAGCCGCGATCGGCCTCGTCGTCGTCCGCGTCAAGCGCAACGTGGTCGACCAGCAGGAGGCGGTCGGGGGCCTCGCCCAGCGGTTCACCGCCCATCTCGCCGCCCTCGCGACGATCAAGGCGTACCGCTCCGAGCAGCGGTCGGCCGAGCGGCTCGGCGACGACGCGGCGCGGCTGACCGGCGTCTCGCTGACCGGGGCCCGGCTGCAGTCCCTGATCGGGCCCGTGATGGGACTCGGCCAGCAGATCGCCCTGGTCTCCGTGATCGTCGGCGGCGGCGCGCGGATGGCGCACGGCCACCTCACCGCACCCGACTTCGCAGCGTTCCTGCTCTATCTGCTCCAGCTCGTCACGCCGGTCACCATGGTCGCCACCGGCGTCGGCCGGCTCCAGGCCGGGCTCGCCGCGAAGGCCCGCTTCGACGGACTGCTCGCGCTGCCGAGCGAGACCGACGACGACGCGGCGAGCGCGGCGCCGGCCCCCGAGCCGCTGCCCGGCCGCCCCGCGGTCGCCTTCCACGAGGTGGGCTTCCGCTACGGCGGGCCGTCCGCGCCCCCCGTCCTCACCGGAGTGACCTTCACCGCTCCCCGCACCGGCCTGACCGCGCTCGTCGGCCCCTCCGGTGCCGGCAAGTCCACCGTCCTGACCCTCATCGACCGGTTCGCGCACGCCGGCACCGGACGCGTCGAGGTGCTCGGGCACGACGTCCGCACCTGGCCGCTGCCCGAGCTGCGCCGTCGCGTCACCTACGTCGACCAGCAGTTCACGCTGCTGGAGGGGTCCGTACGGGAGAACCTCATGCTCGGCCGGTACCGGCCGCCCGCCGAGGAGGAGCTGACGGCCGCCCTGGAGGCGGTGGGTCTGCGGGAGGACGTCGCGGCACTTCCGGACGGGCTGGACACGGTCCTCGGCCGCGAGAACGACCTGTCCGGCGGCCAGCGGCAGCGCCTCGCCCTGGCCAGGGCGCTGCTCACCGACGCGCAGATCGTCCTGCTGGACGAGCCCACCTCGCAGCTGGACAGCATCAACGAACTCCGCTTCCGGCACGTCGTGGCCGAACTGTCCGCCACCCGGGCGGTCCTGGTCGTCGCCCACCGCCTGTCCACCGTGCGCCACGCCGACCACGTCGTGATGCTCGACGCCGGCGGCGTGGTCGACGCCGCCACCCACCCCGAGCTCATGGCCCGTTGCGCCCCCTACCGCCAACTGGTCACCACCCAGGCCCTCGCCTCCGAGGAGCCCTCGGCCACCGCACCTGCGTCCGCCAGGACCGCCTGAGCCCCGGTACCGGGGAGCTCCGGCCCCCTCTGACCACGAAACGCGGACCGGTTCGGATTTCGGATCACGTAACGCGCACCGATTCGGCCCACGAACCGTCGAGCGGTTCGGACCACGAACCGGCGTCTTCAGGAAGTCCTTACCGTGAACGGCTAGCATCGCGGCCGGGATTGCCGACGGCCGGGATGGCGGGATGGGGTGAGGGCATGGGGGACCTGCGGGCGCCGAGGATCGCCGTCGCGGTGGTGACCATGGGCAACCGGCCCGACGAGGTCGAGGCCCTGCTGGAGTCCGTGGCCAAGCAGGATCTCGCCCCCGAGCGGATCGTGGTCGTCGGCAACGGCTGCCCGCTGCCCGACTTCGCCGAGCGGCTCGCGCTGCCGGGCGAGACGACCCTCCTGGAACTCGACGAGAACCTCGGCTGCCCGGGCGGACGCAACCAGGCGCTGGCCCGGCTGAGGGAGTTCGGGGACGTGGACGTCGTCGTGGAGCTGGACGACGACGGCCTCCTCGTCGACGCCGACGTGCTGCGCCGGGTACGGGACCTGTTCGCGGCCGATCCGCAACTCGGCATCGTCGGCTTCCGCATCGCGGACGAGCACGGCGAGACGCAGCAGCGCCACGTGCCCAGGCTCGGCGCCTCCGACCCCATGAAGGGCGGCTACGTCACCGGGTTCCTCGGCGGCGGTCACGCCCTCAGGACGGCCATGCTCGACGAGATCGGCGACTGGCCCGCCGAGTTCTTCTTCGCCCACGAGGAGACCGACCTCGCCTGGCGCGCCGCCGACGCCGGCTGGCGCATCCTGTACGCGCCGGAACTGCTGCTGCGGCACCCCAGGACCTCGCCCGCCCGGCACGCCATCTACTACCGCGTGACCGCCCGCAACCGGGTCTGGCTGGTGCGCCGCCGCCTCCCGCTGCCGCTCATCCCCGTCCACCTGGGCGTCTGGATGCTGCTCACCCTCGTACGGACCCGTTCGCGCGCCGGTCTGCGGGCCTGGTTCGGCGGATTCGTGGAGGGCCTGCGGGAGCCGGCCGGCGAGCGCCGGCCGATGCGGTGGCGGACGGTGTGGCGGCTGTCGCGGCTGGGACGACCGCCGGTCGTCTAGGGGCGGATGGTCGTCTGACACCGGTGGCCGTCCGGGACGGATGGACGGTCACCGGCCCGGCGCCGCTCGTCCGCCGGGCCACCGCGCGGCCGGCCGGTTCCGGGTGCCCCCGTCACTTCGCGTCGGCGTAGCACTCCACCACCGCCGTGGTGAACGGAAAGCGCACCGGCGTCCGGCCGAACGTCAGCCGGCCCGCCAGCTCCGCCGCCTCCCGGATGGCCCGCACCACGGCCTCCGCCTCGTCCGCGGGGCAGTGCACGATCACCTCGTCGTGCTGGAAGAAGACCAGTTCGGCCGCCATGTCCGCGCAGGTCTGCCGCAGTGCGGCGAGCAGCAGCAGGGCCCAGTCGGCGGCGCTGCCCTGGACGACGAAGTTCCGGGCGAAGCGGCCCCGGGCGCGGGCGTTGGTGGAGGCGTAGCCCGGCACCCACTCGTCCGATGCGGGCGCCTCGGCGGGGTCGTCCTGGGGGATGCCGGCCTCCTCGGCGTTCTCGCCCGCCCCGGCCGCCGGCGGGCAGGTCCGTCCCAGCCAGGTCCGTACGAGCCGCCCCTCCTCGCCCGCGCGCGCCGCGTCGTCGACGTACGCCACCGCCCGGGGGAAGCGGCGTCTGAGCGCGGCGAGGTTCTTCAGGCCGTCGCCCGAGGTCTGGCCGTAGACCGCGCCGAGCACGGCGAGCTTGGCCTGGGCCCGGTCGCCGGAGAAGGCCCGGTCGGAGACGGACTGGTAGAGGTCGCTCTCGCGGCCGGCCACCTCCATCAGCCCCGGGTCCCGGGAGATGGCCGCCAGCACGCGCGGCTCCATCTGGTCGGCGTCCGCGACGACGAGCCGCCAGCCCGGGTCGGCGACCACCGCGCGCCGGATGACCTTGGGGATCTGCAGGGCGCCCCCGCCGTTGGTGACCCAGCGTCCCGTCACGGTCCCATGGGCCAGGAACTCGGGCCTGAACCGTCCCTCGCGCACCCAGTCCTGGAGCCAGGACCAGCCGTGGGCGACCCAGATGCGGTACAGCTTCTTGTACTCCAGCAGCGGCTTCACGGCCGGGTGGTCGACGGACTGGATCTCCCAGCGGCGGGTCGACCTCACCTTGATCCCGGCCTGGGCGAAGGCCCTGACGACGTCCGCGGGCAGATCCGGCCGCACCCGGCGCCCGAAGGCGGCGGACACCTCGTCCGCGAGCTCGGCGAGGCGCCGGGGCTCGCCACCGCCCGCGTACCGCTCGCCGAGCAGTTCGTGCAGCACCCGGCGGTGCACCTCGGCGCTCCACGGCAGCCCCGCGCGGTTCATCTCGGCGGCGACCAGCATGCCCGCCGACTCGGCGGCGGTCAGCAGCCGCATCCGGTCGGGGTGCGCGGTGGCGTCGTGCCGGCGCTGCTGCCCGGCGTAGATCTCGACGAGGTCGGGCAGCGGGACGTGGACGGTCCGGGGCTCGAAGAGGGAGGACTGCGCGCCGGGCTCGGCGGCACGCGGGGGCGGGTCGGGCGGGACGGGGCCGCCGCGCAGCCGGGCCAGGGCGGCGGCCGCCGAGCGGGGCTCTCCGTACCGTCCCTCGTGGCCGAGCAGGAGGGTCTCGGCGTCCTCGATGTCGTAGCACCGCTCCACCCGCACCCCCGTGGCGAGCAGGCGCGGATACACCTCGGCCGTGGACCGCCACACCCATCGCACGACGTCCGGCCGCGCCCGCACGGCCGTCGCGGGGTCGGGCTCCCACAGGACCGGTCCGGCGGGCAGCCCGTCCGGACCGAGGGGGGCGATCTCCACGCCACCGTCCTCGGCCGGAGCGAGCGCCCAGCGGTCGGCCATGCTGCGAGTGTCGCAGGGGGGTCCGACAACGGCGTCAGCCCTGTGCGGGCGGGGCCTGCAGATACTTCTCCAGCGCCTTGGCGAGCTCGGCCTCCACGGGTTCCTTCGCCAGGCCGAGGCCGGCCAGCACGCCCGAGCCGTGCTCGAACTCCAGCAGGGCCAGCAGGATGTGCTCGGTGCCGACGTAGTTGTGACCGAGGCGCAGCGCCTCACGGAAGGTGAGTTCAAGGACCTTCTTGGCGTCCGAGGAGTACGGGACCAGCTCGGGGGCCTCGCCGGCGCCGGGCGGGAGCGCCGCGGTCGCGGCCTCGCGCACGGCGTCCAGGGAGACGCCACGGCTGACGATGGCCTTGGCGGCGAGGCCATCCGGTTCCGCGAGCAGGCCGATGACCAGATGGGCCGGGGCGACTTCGGTGCTGCGGCCGGCCTTGGCCTGGTTGTGCGCGGTCATCACCACGTTGCGGGCGCGCAGGGTGTAGCGGCCGAAGCCCTGGTTGGGGTCGAGGCCGGTCGACTCCTTGGGCACGAAGCGCTTCTGCGCCGCCTGGCGGGTGACCCCCATGCTCTGGCCGATGTCCGTCCAGGACGCTCCGGAGCGCCGGGCCTGGTCCACGAAGTGGCCGATCAGGTGGTCGGCCACCTCGCCGAGGTGATCGGCGGCGATGACCGCGTCCTGGAGCTGGTCGAGGGGTTCGGAGTGGACCTTCTTGATGGCCGCGATGAGGTCGTCGAGACGTACGGATGACGTGATGCCGGGGTTGTTCGTCATGCGTCAACCGTAGGTTGACAGTATCCGACTGTCAACCCGTGGTTGACATATGGGCCGGCCCTGCGCGCGTGCCGCCGCTTCGGCGTGGTTGTCGGTGCCGCGTGGCACGATCGACGGGTGAGCAGCACCGCGTCCAGCACCGTCGACAGCGCCTTCGGGGCCGCCCTGTACGCCGAGACCGACACCGCCCTCGACACGGGCGCCTCCCTGCTGGCCGCGGACCCCGCGGCCGACGCCGAACTCGCCCGGCGCGGCCGGGAGTTCCTGGCGGCGGCCTGGCGGCGCGGCTGGCAGCCGGCCGATGTCATGCGGCTCGTGCGACGCGACCTGGACGCCGTGCACCTGCGGCTGGCGGCGGCGCTGATCCGCGCGCAGGCGCCGCACGACGGCCCGCGCGGCCCCCGCTGGCAGGCGCAGCTGGACGACCTCGCCGCCGAGGCCGCCGAGGCCGCCGGGACCGCCGGGACCGCCGGGACCGCCGGGACCGCCGGAGTGTCCGGGAGCGGCGAGTTTCTCGCCGTCCCACCCGGCACCGACCGCTTCTCCTGCGCGACGGCCGTCCTGGAGCTGTACCGCCTGCTGCTGCGCCTGCCGGCGCTCGAACCGCTCGACGACCCCACGCACCGGCCCGGCCCCGCGCCCGGCGGCGGCACCGAGTCCCGCATGCTCACCCGCATCCGCGCGCTGCTCGCCAAGGCGGAGGCGACCGGGTTCCCCCAGGAGGCGGAGGCGCTGTCCGCCAAGGCCCAGGAGCTGATGGCCCGGCACAGCGTCGACGAGGCGCTGCTCGCCGCCCGGGCACCGTCCCGCACGGCCCCCGGTGCCTGCCGGATCGGGGTCGAGGCGCCGTACGAGCAGGCCAAGGCGGTGCTGCTGGACGCGGTCGCCACCGCCAACCACTGCCGCGCGGTGTGGAACGAACCGCTGGGTTTCTCCACCGTCGTCGGCTTCGAGGCCGACCTGGAGGCGGTCGAGCTGCTCCACACCTCGCTGCTGGTGCAGGCCGCGACGGCCATGACGAAGGCGGAGGCGGCCCAGCGCGCGGGCGGCCGCAGACGCACCAGGACCTTCCGTCAGTCCTTCCTCGCGGCGTACGCCCACCGGATAGGCTCGCGCCTCGCGGCGGCGGCCGAGACGCAGGTGACCGAGGACCTGCTGCCGGTGCTGGCCTCCCGCGAGGCCGCGGTCACCGACCGTACGGAGCGCCTGTTCCCGCGCACGACCACGACCCGTCTGCGCGGGGTGAGCGACGCGGCCGGCTGGACCGAGGGCGCGCGGGCCGCGGACCGGGCGCAGGTCGGGATCCGGCCGCGGCTCCCGTGAGCCGGGCGCGCGTCAGTCGCCGGCCTGCTGGAAGGAGGTCACCGAGGCGTTCGGCTCGTGCGCGCCGCCCTTGACGGCGACGTCACCGTACGACCACGTGAAGCGGTGCTCGGCGGAGGAGCCGGGCAGGCTGAACCCGGCCGTGCGCACCGCGAGGCTCTGCCCGCCGCCCGCCTCGCCGCGGACGTAGGTGATCGTGAAGGAGGCGGTCGCGTCCTTGGCGAGGGTCAGCTTCTGGGCCCTGGCGGCTTTGTCGGAGGGGAGGGTGCTGGTACCGCCGCCGGCGTGGAGACGGACGTCCGGGAAGCCGTTCAGGGTGCACTCCGCGCCCCGGTTGGTGATCGTGACGGTGACGTCGCCGGAGTCACCGGCGGCCGGGGCGGCGCTCGCCGCGACCTGCACGCCGACGCCGCCGAGGGCGCAGGCGTCGCCGGACCCGGCGGCCTTGCCGCTGCCCGCGCTGCCACCGCCGCCCGCGCGGTGACCGCCGCCGCCGTCGCAGGCGGAGACAAGGAGCGCCGCGGCGAGGGCGGCGACGGCGAGGGGGGTGGCGCGCATAGGGGTCCTCTGGTGCTCTGCGGCGTGACGCCGGTGATCGCGTGCCCCGCATCATCACGCACGCGCGCACGGGGTGGTCGCGCGCCCCCGGCGGTTACTGCCCGAGGCTCGCCGTCGGCAGACCCGAGGGAAGCGTCCCGCCCTTGGACTTGGTGTACGTCTCCTTGCCGGCGCTGCCCGACCAGGTGATCCGCAGCGCGCTCGCCGACACGGAGTCGACCGTCCCCGTCGACCGGTCCTTGCTGCCGTCCGTGCAGGTCAGATGAATCTTCCGCACTCCGGCCTCCTTGCCCGCGCTGCCGCTGCACACGGCGCCGCCGGTCGAGAAGAGCCCGGCCTGCTTGCCGTTGATCACCAGCGCGACGGCCTTGCCGCCGCTCGTGGCGAGCCAGCTGCCCTGGAGGTCGTCGGACGCGCCCGGGGTTCCGCCGGTCCCGCCCCCGGTGCTCGAGGTGGCCGTCGAGGAGGCGGCGGAGGGGCTCGGCGAGGAGCCGTCCTTGGAGCCGCCGCCGTCGCTGCACGCGCTCAGCACGAGCGCGCCCACCAGACCCGCAGCCGCCGCCGCGATCCGCACCTGCCGCCGCGGCAGCCTGCGAGAGGAGTGAGCGGTACGCGTGAACATCGCCGAAGTCACTGAGAGCTCCCGAGCTGTAGCGGGTGGGCGAACGCCCCGGCCCGACCGAAAGGTCCGCAGCAAGCTACCAGCAGCGCGGCACCCGGTTCCCGCGGACGCCCGCCCCGCAGCCAGGGTCTGGCGCGCTCTGACCGAGCCCGGGCTGCTCGTGCAGTGGCAGATGCAGGGCGCCGAGGACTTCCGGCTGGAGGTGGGACACCGGTACCGCCTGACCTCCGTACCCCGGCCCAACACCGGCTTCTCCGGCGTCGTGGACGTGCAGGTACTCGCCTACGACATCGAGCGGATGCTGGCCCTCCGGTGGACCGACGCCGATCCGGCCAATCCCGCGGACTGGACGATCACGTGGACGCTGGAACAGGAAGGCCGCGGTACGCGTCTCTTCCTGGTGCACGAGGGATTCGACCCGGACGACCCGGCGCAGCTGATGGCGCGCAGGATCATGGGTGACGGCTGGCGGTCGCATGTCCTGCGGGTGTTGGGGCAGACGCTCGAGGGGATCGGGTAAAGCACTCGCCAAAGCTGTAACCGCAGGATGACCCCGCGTGCACGTGCATCTGCTCATGCATCTGCACATGAACACGGCTATGATCCGGACAGTTGACCACTGCATCAATGGCCACACGGCCACCGCACCACCGGGGAGCGACCTGTGGACCGCGACGCGTACAACGGCATGGCAGCCACGGAGCTGAACGGGGTGGCCTGGCAGAAGAGCCGGCACAGCAACTCGCAGGGATCCTGCGTGGAGTTCGCGCGACTGCCCGGCGGTGAGGTGGCGGTGCGCAACTCGCGCTTCCCCGACGGTCCGGCGCTCGTCTACACGCGCGCGGAGATCGAGGCGATGCTCCTGGGCATCAAGGACGGCGAGTTCGATCACCTGATAGCGGGCTGAGGCCCGCCCGGCCCTCCGGCCCCCGGCCCCGGAACGAACCGGGGCAATCGGCCCCTTGTGGGCTGTAACGCGCGTAGAACCCGGGCGTCGAAGAACGCCCGGGCGCACTACTCGGCGGACTGCGGCCCGGCCGCGTCCGACAGCCGGAAGAGCGCCCAGACGACCTTGCCGCCCAGCGTGCCCGCCATCGGGTGCCAGCCCCAGCCGTCGGCGAAGGAGTCGACGAGCAGCAGGCCCCGGCCCGACTCCGCGGAGAAGTCGTCGGCCTCGCGGGCGACCGGGCTCGCCTCGCTCGGGTCGCGCACCGCGCACACCAGCCGCTCCGCCCAGCGCATCAGGTGCAGCCGCACGGGAGGGCTCTGGTCCGCGGCGCACAGGGCGCCGGCCGGCAGGCCGTGCCGCAGGGAGTTGGTGACGAGCTCCGAGACCACCAGGCACACGTCGTCGAACCGCTCCGCTATCTCCCACTGGTCGAGGGTTCTGCGCGTGAAGTGCCTCGCCTCGCGAACCGCCTCGTAGCGGGCGGGAAGGGCGCAGGAGGCGGCGGCGGACACGGCCGTGGGGTCAAGCGGCGGAAGGCCCTGCCGTAACGGCTCGAGCATGGTCGATCCATTCGTTCCCATGCGAGGCACTCCCGGAATTCGCGGTCGTTGCGATGCAGCGGTGGCGCGGGACCATGGTTTCGGATGCGCGGTGCAGATGCAAGGTGCAGATGCACGTGCACGTGACCGAATTGGGCGCTCCCGTACCGCTTGTTGGCCATTTTTTCCGCCAACTTCTCTCCCTCTGGTTGCCATCTCCTTCCCCACTCCTGTGCAGAATCTTTGACTTCTTTCCATCTCTGTAATCGGACGAGTACTGCTCGGAGTGTTTTAGTGGCAGACTCGGGCCCCTGAAGCGGTTGGGGAGGCTGGCGAACGTGAGCGTGGGAGAGCCCGGATCGGTGGTGCGGCGCATGCTGCTCGGCTCGCAACTCAGGCGACTGCGCGAGGCGCGCGGGATCACCCGCGAAGCGGCTGGATACTCGATCCGCGCCTCCGAGTCCAAGATCAGTCGGATGGAACTGGGCCGCGTGAGCTTCAAGACGCGTGACGTCGAGGACCTGCTGACGCTCTACGGCATCACGGACGAGCAGGAGCGCGCCCAGCTCGTCTCCCTCGCCCGCGAGGCCAACGTGGCGGGCTGGTGGCACAGTTACTCGGACGTCCTGCCGACCTGGTTCCCCACCTATGTGGGCCTGGAGGGCGCCGCGCACCTGATCCGCGCCTACGAGGTGCAGTTCGTGCACGGCCTGCTGCAGACGGAGGACTACGCGCGCGCGGTCGTGAAGCGGGGCATGAAGGGCGCGAGCGCCGCCGACGTCGACAAGCGCGTGGCGCTGCGTCTGGAGCGGCAGAAGAACCTCCTCTCCGAACACGCACCGGAGTTCCACGTCGTCCTGGACGAGGCCGCCCTGCGCCGCCCCTACGGCGACCGCGACGTGATGCGGGGCCAGCTCCAGCATCTGATCGACATCTCGCAACGGCCCAACGTACGGCTGCAGATCATGCCGTTCGGCTTCGGCGGTCACTCGGGCGAGAGCGGCGCGTTCACCATCCTCAGCTTCCCGGAGTCCGACCTGTCGGACGTCGTCTACCTGGAGCAGCTCACCAGCGCGCTCTACCTGGACAAACACGAGGACGTCGGCCAGTACGAGAGGGCGCTGAAGGAGCTCCAGCAGGACAGCCCCGGGCCGGACGAGAGCCGCGACCTGCTACGAGGTCTCCTCCAGCTGTCCTAGAGTTCTCCCCAGAAGATTGCGGAGCGTCCCCAACTCACGTGTGCCACCAGTACGATGACGTGTGATCAGACCGTGACGTCGATCGTCCGTCTGCTAGTGATTTGGGGATCACATGTCGTCCTACTTCACCGACCTGGCCCAGCAGTACATCGGTGGTGAGTGGCGCCCGGGTACCGGCTCCTGGGACATCATCGACTTCAACCCGTACGACGGCGAGAAGCTGGCGTCGATCACCATAGCCACGGTCGACGAGGTCGACGAGGCGTACCGCTCGGCCGCCCGCGCCCAGCCGGAATGGGCGAGAACCAATCCGTACGCGCGCCGGGCGATCCTCGAGAAGGCCCTCAGACTGATCGAGGATCGCGAGCAGGAGATCGCCGAGGTGATCACCGCCGAGCTCGGCGGCACCCGCCTGAAGGCCGGCTTCGAACTGCACCTGGCCAAGGAGTTCCTGCGCGAGTCGATCCAGTGGGCGCTGCGCCCCGAGGGCAAGATCCTGCCCTCGCCGGTGGACGGCAAGGAGAACCGCCTCTACCGCGTGCCGGTGGGGGTCGTGGGCGTCATCAGCCCCTTCAACTTCCCCTTCCTGCTGTCGATCAAGTCGGTCGCCCCGGCCCTCGCGCTCGGCAACGCCGTGGTGCTCAAGCCGCACCAGAACACCCCGATCACCGGTGGCTCCCTGGTCGCGAAGCTCTTCGAGGACGCGGGTCTGCCGGGCGGTCTGCTGAACGTCGTCATCACCGACATCGCCGAGATCGGCGACGCCTTCATCGAGCACCCCGTCCCGAAGGTCATCTCCTTCACCGGCTCCGACAAGGTCGGCCGCCACGTGGCCACCGTCTGCGCCTCGCACTTCAAGCGCTCGGTCCTCGAACTCGGCGGCAACAGCGCGATCGTGGTCCTCGACGACGCGGACATCGACTACGCGGTCGACGCGGCGGTCTTCAGCCGGTACGTCCACCAGGGCCAGGTCTGCATGGCCGCCAACCGCGTGCTCGTGGACCGCCGGATCGTCGACGAGTTCACCGAGAAGTTCGTCGCCAAGGTCAGGACGCTGAAGACGGGCGACCCGAGCGACCCGCAGACCGTCATCGGCCCGGTCATCAACTCCTCGCAGGCGGACTCCATCTCGGCCACCGTCGAGCAGGCGATCGCCGAGGGGGCGACGGCCCTGGTGCACGGCACGACCACCGAGAACCTGGTCGAGCCCTCCGTCCTGACCGGCCTGCCCGCAGACTCGGCGCTGCTCCGGCAGGAGGTCTTCGGCCCGGTCGCCTTCCTGATCCCCTTCGACGGCGAGGACGAGGCGGTCCGCATCGTCAACGACACGCCGTACGGCCTGAGCGGCGCCGTGCACACGGGCGACGTCGAGCGGGGCGTGGGCTTCGCCAAGCGGATCGACACCGGCATGTTCCACGTCAACGACGGCACCGTCCACGACGAGCCGCTCGTGCCCTTCGGCGGCGAGAAGAGCTCGGGTGTGGGACGGCTGAACGGCGAGTCGACCGTCGAGTGCTTCACCACGCTGAAGTGGATCTCGGTGCAGCACCGGCGCAGCGGGTTCCCCTTCTAGGCCCGCCGGCCGCGACTCCGGGACCGCCGGTTCCGGCCGTTCTGCCCTTCCCGCCAAAACGCCGGGCCCTGTAGGACATGACCTGTCCTACAGGGCCCGTAGCTTGGTCGGTGTCGGGGGGAGGCGACAGCCCCCGACGACCCGAGCAGGACCCGAGCAGGTCCCGACGAAAGGCGGCCGGTCATGGTCACGCACGTATCCGCAGAGGCCCAGGGCGACGAGCGCGGAGCACTGCTGGCGTTCCTCGAGGAGCAGCGCGGCGGCATCCGCAGGGCCCTGCTCGGACTGACGGAGGAACAGGCGGCGTCGCGTCCGAGCGCGAGCGAGCTGTCCCTGTCCGGGCTGCTCAAGCACGTGGCCGAGGTCGAGCAGGGCTGGGTCGCCCGCGCCAGGCGGGAACCGCCGGCGATCCGGCGGGACGCGTCCAACTGGCACGAGACGTTCCGGCTCACCGAGGGCGAGACCGTGCAGTCGCAGCTCGCGTACTGGGAGAAGGTCGCCGCCGAGACCGAGGCGTACATCCGCTCGGTGCCGAGCCTCGACGACACCTTCCCGCTGCCGGACCAGCCCTGGTTCCCGCCGGAGGGCCGCGTCTCCGTGCGCTGGCTGTGCCTGCACCTGATCCGCGAGACCGCGCGGCACGCCGGCCACGCCGACATCATCCGCGAGTCCCTGGACGGCGCCACCGCCTTCGAGCTGGTCGCCAGGGAACAGGGCACGAGCCGGGACTGATCCCCCGGGTCCTACGCTGGCCCCATGTCAGCGATCCGTCTGCTGGTGCTCGGCGCGGTCCGCCGGCACGGGCGGGCCCACGGCTACCAGGTGCGGGGCGACCTGGAGTACTGGGGCGCGCACGAGTGGTCCAACGCCAAGCCCGGCTCGATCTACCACGCGCTGAAGCAGATGGCGAAGCAGGGGCTGCTGCACGCGCACGAGGTCGCGCCGTCCACGGCCGGCGGCCCGCCGCGCACGGAGTACGAGCTCACCGGCCGGGGCACGCGGGAGTACTTCCGGCTGCTGCGCGAGGCGCTGACCTCCTACGACCAGAGGACGGACGTCAAGTCGGCGGCCATCGGCTTCATCGTCGACCTGCCGCGGGCCGAGGCGGTGGCGCTGCTGAAGGAGCGGATCCGGCGCACCGAGGCGTGGCGCTCCTCCGTCACCGAGCACTACGTCCCCGAGGACGGGCCCGAACAGCTCGGCCACATCGGCGAGATCATGAACCTCTGGATCCACACGGCCGACGCCGAGGCCGAGTGGACCCGGGGGCTGATCGGGCGCATCGAGGGCGGGGCCTACACGTTCGCGGGGGAGGGCGAGCCGTTCCTCGGCATCCTCGCCGAGGGCCAGGAGAACCCGTACGCGACGGGGGAGTGGCACCCGGAGGACGACCGCTGACCGCGCCGGGCACCCCGGCGGCGCCGCCCCCGTGTCAGCGGACCGGGGCCCCGTCCTCCCGCAGCTGCATCTGGGGCCGGCCGGTCACCAGCAGCCAGGCGGGCAGCGAGGCGAAGCACAGCAGGGCGAGGATCTCGGGCTCGGCCACCAGCACCGCGGCCGTGAACAGGCTCACCCAGCCCTGGCGGGTGATGGCGAGGAGGATGCCCAGGACGCCCGCGGCGACACCGAGCGTCGGCTGAACGGCCGGCACGAGGGCGTGCGCGCCCAGCCCGAACGCGGCCCCGACGAACACCGCCGGGAAGATCCGCCCGCCCCGGAAGCCGCAGGAGGCGGCGACGAGCAGCGCGGCCAGCTTCACCACGGCCATCCCCATGAACTGGCCGGCCGACCAGCCGTCCGGGTTCTTCGCCAGCTCGGCGACCTCGCTGAGCCCCTTGAAGAGGGTCAGCTGCCCGCCCAGGACACCCAGCAGCCCCAGTACGAGTCCGCCGGCCGGCAGCGCCAGCATGGGGTGCTTCAGGCGGGCGAAGGCGGCGTGCACGTAGGGGAAGGCGTGGACCGCGCCCATGCCGAGCGCCGCCGCCAGCGGCGCGATCGCCACCACGGCCAGCAGATCGCGCCAGCCGGGCTGCCCCAGGGGCGGCAGATGCAGGTCGAACGTCGGATGCGCCACCAGGCTGGTGGTCAGGGCGCCCGCCCCGGCGGCCGTCAGCGGACCGAACACGTTGTCCCAGAGCAGCCCCCTGATCTGCCGCCCGGCCAGCGCCTCGGAGATGACCAGCGCCGCCGCCACGGGCGTCCCGAACAGGGCGCCGATCGTCGCCGCCTCCGCCAGCGCCGCCCACAGCCCGCCCGGCACCCGGGGGATCAGCCGGCTGCCCAGCCAGAAGGTGAGCGCCACGTTCACCGCGATGATCGGGTTCTCCGGGCCCAGGCTCGGCCCGCCCGCCAGCATCAGCGCCGTCGCCAGCAGCAGACCGGGCAGTACGGAGGGCGGCAGGACGGGGGCGTTCAGGCTCAGGGTCACCGGGTCCGGGCCGGCGTGCCCGGGCACCTTCCACACCACCAGGCCGACCGTCACGCCGGTCGCGGTGAGCATGACCATGATCCATAAGGCGGAGTACCGGCCCACCCCGAGGGCGTCCGGCAGGTTCTCCCAGAGCACGTGCTGGAGCTGCTCGGCCGCCGCGCTCACGCCGACGAACAGCAGGCTCGCCGCGACTCCCACGACCAGCGCGGGCAGGATCAACGGCGCCAGCGTGCGTGCCGGTGCCGAGGGGGCCGCGGGCACCTGCTGGGCGGAATCGTGGACCACGGGATCACCATAATCGGACCAAGAACACCAGACACCCCGAAAAGACGCGAACGGCATTCGCGGGCGAACGGGCTTGCACCTCACGTGACGTGAGGGCTCAGCGTGGAGTGCGTACCGAGAAGGGAGCGGACGAAGTGAGCTACTCGGTGGGACAGGTCGCGGGCTTCGCCGGTGTCACGGTGCGCACGCTGCACCACTACGACGACATCGGGCTGCTCGTCCCGAGCGAGCGCAGCCGTGCGGGCCACCGGCGCTACAGCGACGCCGACCTCGACCGGCTCCAGCAGATCCTGTTCTACCGGGAGCTCGGCTTCCCGCTCGACGAGGTCGCCGCCCTGCTCGACGACCCGGCCGCGGACCCGCGCGCGCATCTGCGCCGCCAGCACCAGCTGCTGACCGCCCGGATCGAGAGGCTGCAGAAGATGGCGGCGGCCGTCGAACACGCCATGGAGGCACGCACGATGGGAATCAACCTCACCCCCGAGGAGCGGTTCGAGGTCTTCGGCGACAAGGACCCCGAGCAGTACGCCGAGGAGGCCGAGCGGCGCTGGGGCGGCACGGAGGCGTACGCCGAGTCGCAGCGCCGCGCGGCCGGCTACACCAAGGACGACTGGAGGCGCCTGCAGGCCGAGGCGGACGCCTGGAGCGAGCGCTACACCGCTGTGGTGGCCGCCGGGGAGCCGGCGTCCGGCGAGGCGGCGACGGACCTGGCCGAGGAGCACCGGCAGCACATCAGCAGGTGGTTCTACGACTGCCCGTACGCCATGCACCGGTGTCTCGCCGAGATGTACGTCTCCGACGAGCGCTTCAAGGCGTTCTACGACTCCATGCGTCCCGGTCTCGCCGAGCACCTCAGGGACGCGATTCTGGCGAACGCCGACCGTCGCACCGCATAGCACGCCGACGGGTCGCGGAGGGCGGGGGTTGGTACGGGTCCGCGCACAGTGCAGACTGAGCACACCGGTGGAACCTGGGGCGGACACAACGCGTTGACGGTTTGTGCGCCCTCGGAAGGATGCCGTAGGACGCCGTACCTTCTCTCACCCCCTCAGGAGCCCGGAACCGTGATGTCGCTTGCCCTCGGCCCGAGCTGGCTGGACCCGAACCATCTGCTCGACACGTTCGGCATCTGGGGCCTGCTCTTGATCGTCTTCGCCGAATCGGGCCTGCTCATCGGCTTCTTCCTGCCGGGCGACTCGCTGCTGTTCACCTGCGGCCTGCTGATCACCGCGGGCACCATGGACTTCCCGCTGTGGGCCGCCATCCTGCTGATCTGCCTCGCCGCGGTCCTCGGCGACCAGGCGGGCTACCTCTTCGGCAAGAAGGTCGGCCCCGCGCTCTTCAGCCGCCCCGACTCCCGCCTGTTCAAGCAGGAGAACGTGGTCAAGGCGCACGAGTTCTTCGAGAAGTACGGCCCCAAGTCCCTGGTCCTGGCCCGCTTCGTGCCCATCGTGCGCACGTTCACGCCGATCATCGCCGGCGTCAGCGGCATGCGGTACCGCTCCTTCATCACCTTCAACGTCATCGGCGGCGTCCTGTGGGGCGCCGGCGTGACCCTGCTGGGTTCCTGGCTCGGCAACGTGGACTTCGTCCACAAGAACGTCGAGATGATCCTCGTCCTGATCGTCCTGGTCTCGGTGGTCCCGATCGCCATCGAGTTCCTGCGCGCCCGCGGCAGGGCCGGGAAGAACCCCGAGCCCCCCGCTCCCGGCGAGGCCCGGCGGCAGCCCCCGGTCATGGACGACGCGACGACCCGGCTGCGCCGCGTCCCCGGCGCGGAGGACCGGGGCCACCACGGCTCCCAGCGGCAGTACCCGCAGCAGCAGTACCCGCCCCAGCAGCAGCCGTACGGCCAGGGCTCCTACGGCCAGGGCTCCTACGGCCAGGGCTACGTCCAGGGCTCGTACGGCCAGGACTCCTACGGCCAGAACCCCCACGGCCACGGGTCCTACCGCCCCGACGCGTCCTACGGCCGGCACCCGGCGTACGAGCCGGAGCAGCCCTATGACGCCGGTCAGCCCTACGACGCCGGTCAGTCCTACGACGCCGGCCGGCAGTACGACCCGGACCGGCCGTACGCCCGGCAGTACCCGCAGCAGCCCTACGACGGCGGGCAGAACGGGCAGTACCCGCACGGCGAGGGCTACTAGGGCGGCCCTCGGCCCCGGGCGTCGGCGCGGACGGCACCGGTGCGTGAGGCGCTGAGGCGGTCAGAAGCCCCGGGTCCGCTTGGCGGCCCGGCGGCCCGCCGCGCTGGCCGCGCCCGGCAGGCGCAGGAACAGCCGTGAGATCTCGGAGCCGAGGTTGACCCCGATGGCGATGGCCATGGCGAGGGAGACCGCCGTGGCGAGGGAGACCAGCCCCTTGTCGATCTTGTTCTGGGCTATCGACAACAGTCCGAAGTAGGTGGCCGAGCCCGGCAGCAGGGGCCCGATCGCCGCCGTCGTGTAGGGCAGGGCGGAGGCGAACCGGTAGCGGGACAGCAACTGCCCGAACAGGCCCACCAGCCCTGCCGCCGCCGCCGTGGAGGCGACCGGGGAGAGGCCGCCGGGGTAGTGCAGCGCTCCGTAGACCACCCAGGCGACGCCGCCGTTCAGGGTCGCCCACAGCACGGTGGCCCGCTCCTGCTGCAGCAGCACCGCGAACGTCAGGGACAGCAGCATCGACGCGACGATCTGCAGCACGGGCCGCGGCGCGATGCCCAGGGCCGCGTCGGGGTTGAGCTTGGCGCCCAGGTTCACCCCGAAATACAGGACGACCAGGACGCCCACGACGATGCCGACGAAGAAGTACATGACCTCCAGCAGCCGCGCCGACGCGGTGATGTAGAAGCCGGTCAGGCCGTCCTGCACGCCCGCCACCAGCGCCCGCCCCGGCAGCAGCGCGAACAGGCCACCGGTGATGACCGCGGACGCCTTGACGTCGACGTGCGCGACGGTGAGCGCGACCCCGAGCGCGGCCGGCGGCATCGCGGCCACCGTGAACTGGTAGAACTCCGGCAGCCCGCGTCCGGCGCACAGCCACGCCAGCCGGTCGCCGAGCATCGCGCCCAGCGCCGCCGCGAAGAACACGAACAGGCCACCGCCGACGAGCACCGAGGCGGCGCCCGCGAGCAGCCCGCCGGCCGCCGTCAGCACCCACCCCGGGTAGGGGTGCCGGTTGCGCCGGATCTCGGCCAGCCGCCGGTAGGCCTCCTCCAGGGAGAGGTGGTTCTCCGGGTCGCTGAGGTCGTCCACCAGCCGGAACACGGCCGCCAGTCGCGTGTAGTCGACGGCCCGGCGCCGCACGGTCCGCGAGGCCGTCACCGGGTCGTCGACGAGGGACGGCTGGTACGAGATCGACAGCAGGGTGAAGGTGACGTTCGGCTCGCAGCGGTCGAGGCCGTAGGAGCGGCAGACCGCGAACATCGCGGCCTCCACGTCCTCGGCGCCCTCGCCCCCCGCCAGCAGCAGCTCGCCGATGCGCAGGGTCAGGTCGAGCACGCGCGGGACGGCCGGACCGCCGTCCTCCGCCTTCGGCCCGGGCTCCGGCGCGGGCCGCTCGGCGACCGGCATCCGCAGCATCGTGCGCATGCGGACCTGCCAGGGCACGTCCTTGGTCAGGCTGACCGCGGGGACGCCGCTCGCCGGGGTGAAGGCGGCGGGGGCGTGCCGGGCGCTGTAGGTGCGCGGCACGCTGAACGCCGACCCCTCGGGCTCGTCGCCGGGCGGCGGGGGGGCGTCCAGGCCCTCGGGAACCGCGAACTCCGACGTGGTCTCCGGTTCGACGGCGCTCCTGGGGGCGGCGAAACCCGCCGGGAGGGCGAACTCGGATGTGATCTCCGGGTCGAACGTGCCCCTGGCCTCGTCCGACTGCGGCTTGCGGTCCTCCGCCTCCGTCACGTGAGTAACGCTCCCTGTACGACGCGTGCAGCAAGGCCAGTATGCGCACAGAGGACCGAACGGGCCGCACGCGTAGGCGTGCGGCCCGCGGAAGAACTCAGGCCTCAGTGGCCGCCCTGCTCCTTGAACCGCTTGTAGGACCGCTCGATCTCCAGCTCGGCGTCCGTGCGGCCGACCCAGTTGGCGCCCTCGACGGACTTACCGGGCTCCAGGTCCTTGTAGACCTCGAAGAAGTGCTGGATCTCCAGGCGGTCGAACTCCGAAACGTGGTGGATGTCACGCAGGTGCTCCACGCGCGGGTCGGTGGCGGGCACGCACAGCAGCTTGTCGTCGCCGCCGGCCTCGTCCGTCATCCGGAACATGCCGATCGCACGGCACTTGATCAGGCAGCCCGGGAAGGTCGGCTCGTCCAGGATGACCAGCGCGTCCAGCGGGTCGCCGTCCTCGCCGAGGGTGTTCTCGACGAAGCCGTAGTCGGTCGGGTAGGCGGTCGAGGTGAAGAGCCGACGGTCCAGGCGGATCCGACCGGTCTCGTGGTCCACCTCGTACTTGTTCCGCGAACCCTTCGGGATCTCGATCGTGACGTCGAACTCCACCGGTGGCTCCTCCATGATCAACACATAGTTCTGGTGGTTAAGTGTCCCTCACGCAGGTGTGTGATCGCGAAAGGGGCTGGTGGTCGTGCCTGAGCTGAGGCCTTGGCGGGCCGCGAGACCGCATGTGGCGCGGGCCGCGAACGCCGTACGACCGCGTCTGGCACGGGCCGCCGGTACCGTACGCCCGCATCTCGAACGAGCCGCGGACGCCGTGCGGCCGGGCCTTGTGCGGGCGACGGCCGCTGCGAAACCGCAGCTCGCGCGTGTGCGGACCGTCCGGTTCACGCGGCCGGAGTCCGTCGGCACATGGCGCTACACCGCGGGCGCCGCAGCCGCCGGTCTGGCGCTGGCGGTCACCGTGGCGACCGCCGCCGGTCCCTGGGACTCCTCGGGTCAGCGTACGGCCGAGGAGGACCGCGCAGTCGCCCTGGAACACGCGGGTGGCACAGATCACGGCCGTAATTCCGGTACGTCCGATTCATCCGGCACGGCGGCCGGGGCGCCCCGGCCCGCTCCCAGCGCCGCGTCCGTCCTGGTCGGCCTGGGCCGCGCCACCACCGCGGTGCGGCCGTCCCCGACCGGCACGGCCCTCGCCGGCGTCCTGGACCCCCTGCTGGAGAACGCGGCGCTCGGCGCCCGGCACGGCGCCGCGGTCGTCGACGTCGCCACCGGCAGGCGGCTGTACGGCGACGGCGCCGACGAGGGGCTCACCCCCGCCTCCACCACGAAGATCGCAACCGCGACGGCCGCCCTGTCGGCGATGGGGGCCGGCCACCGGCTGACCACCCGCACCGTCCTGGAGCCCGGCACCGGCAAGCTCGTCCTGGTCGGCGGCGGCGACCCGACCCTGACGGCCCGCGCCTCCGGCTCGGGCGGAGCCGGCAGCGGGCAGAACTGGGCGAGCCTCAGGACGCTGGCCGACCGGACGGCGAAGGCGCTGCGCGAGCGCGGCGTCCGCAAGGTGACCCTCGCCTACGACGCGAGCCTGTTCACCGGCCCCTCGCTGCATCCCATCGGTGTCAACGGCAACCTCGCGCGCGTCAGCGCCCTGGTGGCCGACGAGGGCCGTACCGACGACTCGACGAGCGGCCCGGTCACGCGCGTGCCGGACCCGGCGGCGGACGCGGCCCGCAAGTTCGCCGCGTTCTTGAAGGGCGACGGCATCACCGCCACCTCGCCCGTCCCGGCCAGGGCGGCGAGCGGGGCCGAGAACCTCGCCGCCGTCTCCTCGCCCCCGCTCTCCGCCGTGGTCGAGCGGATGCTGACCCACAGCGACAACGACATCGCCGAGGCCCTGGCGCGCCAGACGGCCCTCGCGACGGGGAGGCGGGCGAGCTTCGCCGGCGGCGCGGCCGCGATCGCCGCCCGGCTCAGGAAGCTGAAGCTGCCGCTCGAGGGCGCCCGGTTCCACGACGGCAGCGGACTCGACCGGAACGACCGGCTGACGGCCGGCCTGCTCACCGCCCTGCTGGTCGAGGCGGGCGACCCGGCCCACCCCGAGCTCCGCCCGATCCTCACGGGTCTGCCGGTGGCCGGCTTCACCGGAACCCTGACCGGCCGCTACCACGACGGAGCGGCCGGGCTGGTACGGGCGAAGACCGGCACCCTGACGGGCGTGAACACCCTGGCGGGCACGGTGGTCGACCGGGACGGCCGGCTCCTGGCCTTCGCGTTCCTCGCCTCGGACACGACCAGCCCGGCGGCGGCCCAGTCGGCACTGGACCGGACGGCGACGGCCCTGGCGGCGTGCGGCTGCCACTGACACCCGGCAGGCCCCCGCGCACCGGCCCGCCCGCGCGGCCTGCCCCAAGCGGTGACGCTCACGTACCGTTGACGCATGACGAGCATCGGTGGTGCCGAGATGGTCGACTGGAATCTCGCGGTGGCGACCGCGACCCGGCTCGTACGGCCGGGCCCCGACGTGAGCCGCGACGAGGCCCGAGAGGTCGTCGCGGAGCTGCGCCGGCATGCCAAGGCCTCGGAGGAGCATGTCCGGGGCTTCACCCGTATGGGCACGGAGGAGGTCCACGACACCCCGGTCCTCGTCGTCGACCGCCCCGGCTGGGTGCGGGCGAACGTCGCCGGCTTCCGGGAGATCCTCAAACCGCTCCTCGACAAGATGCAGGAGCGGCGCGGCAGCACCCCCGGCGGGGCGGTCCTCGGCGCGGTCGGCGGCAAGGTCACCGGCGTCGAACTGGGCATGCTGCTGTCGTTCCTGGCCTCCCGCGTCCTCGGCCAGTACGAGACGTTCGCCCCGGCCACGCGCGACCTGCCGACGGGGGAGGGCGGCGGCGGCCGGCTGCTCCTGGTCGCCCCGAACATCGTGCACGTCGAGCGTGAACTCGACGTCCAGCCCCACGACTTCCGCCTCTGGGTGTGTCTGCACGAGGAGACGCACCGCACGCAGTTCAGCGCGGTGCCCTGGCTGCGCGACCACCTCGAGGGCGAAATCCAGTCTTTCCTGGGGGAGACCGACGTCGATCCCATGACGGTCCTGGAGCGCATCCGCGAGGCCGCCCAGTCCCTCGCGGGCGGACGCCCGGAGGGCGAGGAGGAGGACGGCGGACGGTCCTTCGTCGAGCTGGTGCAGACACCGGCGCAGCGGGAGATCCTCGGACGCCTCACCGCCGTGATGTCCCTCCTGGAGGGCCACGCCGACTTCGTGATGGACGGGGTGGGCCCGCAGGTCGTCCCGAGCGTCGCGGAGATCCGCGAGAAGTTCCAGCAGCGCCGGGCGAAGGGCGCGTCCCGGCTGGACATGGCGCTGCGCAAGCTGCTGGGCCTGGACGCCAAGCTCCGGCAGTACCGCGACGGCGAGCGGTTCGTGCGGGCCGTGGTCGAACAGGTCGGCATGGACGGCTTCAACCGCGTGTGGACCTCCCCCAACACCCTCCCGACCAAGGCGGAGATCGCCAAACCGGCGGACTGGGTCGCGCGGGTGCACCGCAAGAGCGAGTCGTGAACCCCGCGGGGGGTCGTGAAAGGAATCCGGCCGACGGCAGGCGAACGCCCCTCCAATCACCCGTCCGAGGGACCGTGAGCGATGGGTAGGCGTGCGATGCTCGGGGAACGTCCCGGTTCTGTCACCATCTACACACTCTGAGTGACCGACCCGGGCTCAACCCCCCGAAAACTTCATGAAGGGAACCGGACATGGGTCCCCATCCAGCGGTCGCGGCGATACGCCTGGCGGTCCGCCACGTCCTCCACGACATCCTCAACGAGCACCAGACCACCGCCGAGGGCTCCGGGCTCACCGAGCGGTCCCCGCACGAGCGCCGGTCGTCGCCGCTCGTGCTCGTGGCGTGCTCCGGCGGCGCCGACTCCATGGCCCTCGCCTCCGCCCTCGCCTTCGAGGCCCCCAAGCTCGGCATCCGCGCCGGCGCCGTCACCGTCGACCACGGCCTGCAGCCCGGGTCCGACCTGCGCGCCGAGGAAGTCGCCCTGCGCCTGCGCGAACTGGGCCTGGACCCGGTCGACTCGGTGGCCGTGACCGTCGGCCGCGAGGGCGGGCCCGAAGCCGCCGCGCGTGACGCGCGCTACGCCGCCCTCGACGCCTCGGCCCTCCACCACGGCGCCGCCGCGATCCTGCTCGGCCACACCCGCGACGACCAGGCCGAGACCGTCCTGCTGGGACTCGCCCGCGGCTCCGGCATCCGCTCCCTGTCCGGGATGGCCGCGGTCTCGGGGGCCGACGGCCGTTACCGGCGCCCCTTCCTCCAGGTCGACCGGCAGACCGCCCGCAAGGCCTGCATGGTCCAGTCGCTGCCCGTCTGGGACGACCCCCACAACGCCGACCCCGCCTACACCCGCTCCCGGCTGCGCCACGAGGGGCTGCCGGCCCTGGAGAAGGCGCTCGGCAAGGGCGTCGTAGAGGCGCTCGCCCGCACCGCCCGGCTCTCCCGCGACGACGCCGACGCCCTCGACGCGTGGGCCGGCCAGGCCGAGACCTCCGTACGCGACGCGACCGGTCTCCTGGAGTGCGCCAAGCTCTACGTCCTGCCGCCCGCCGTGCGCCGCCGCGTCCTGCGCCGGGCCGCCATCGAGGCCGGGGCACCCGCCGGGTCGCTGTTCGCCCGCCACATCGAGGAAGTCGACCGGCTGATCACCGGCTGGCGCGGCCAGGGAGCCATCAATCTCCCGGGCAAAGTCGTCGCCCGGCGCCAGGGTGGCAGACTGGTGATTCGGCAAGGCTGAAACCTTGCCCCCCTTCGGGGGGTGATGGGCGGCCGGTGGGACGACCGAAAGTGATGCGGGTGGACGCGAAAGACATGGGTGCCGACCTCAAGCAGGTGCTCATCACCAAGGAAGAGATCGACGCGAAGCTGGCCGAGCTGGCCGCGAAGATCGACGCGGAGTACGCGGGCAAGGACCTGCTCATCGTCGGAGTCCTCAAGGGCGCGGTGATGGTCATGGCCGACCTCGCCCGGTGCCTGTCCACCCCCGTCACCATGGACTGGATGGCCGTGTCCTCCTACGGCGCGGGCACCCAGTCCTCCGGCGTGGTGCGGATCCTCAAGGACCTCGACACCGACATCAAGGGCAGGCACGTCCTGATCGTCGAGGACATCATCGACTCCGGGCTGACCCTGTCCTGGCTGCTGTCCAACCTCGGCTCCCGCGAGCCCGAGTCGCTGAAGGTGTGCACGCTGCTGCGCAAGCCGGACGCCGCCAAGGTCGCCATCGACGTGGAGTGGGTCGGCTTCGACATCCCCAACGAGTTCGTCGTGGGATACGGCCTCGACTACGCCGAGAAGTACCGCAATCTCCCGTTCGTGGGTACGCTCGCGCCCCACGTCTACGGCGGCTGAGCCGCCCGGGACCGTCCCGTCGGGACGATCGGGAACCCCAGCGGGTTTCGCGCCGTTGGAGCATGCAGACGGGCTTGCCAGCCCTCCCGTGCGGCTTCGCGCGACGAAGCTGGGGTACCGTCAGAAGAACTGTCTTATCAAACTCACTATGGCAGGAGGGACGGGGCGACACCGCTCCGTATGGATGGACGTGAAGCGATACTTCCGTGGGCCGGTCATGTGGATCGTGCTGGCCGTCCTTGCCGTGGTCGTGTTGATGCAGGTCGTCGGCTCGTCCGGCGGCTACAAGACGGTGGACACCGGCCAGGTCGTGGCGGCGATCAACGACAACAAGGTGGAGTCGGCCAAGCTGACCACCGGTGACGAGCAGACCGTCAAGGTCCAGCTCAAGAACGGCGAAAAGGTCGACGGCAGCTCGAAGATCCAGGCGAGTTACATCGGCCGGCAGGGCGAGGCCATCGCCAGCACGCTGCAGACCAAGTACCAGAACAAGCAGATCCCGGACGGCTACACGGTTTCGCCGTCCAAGCAGAACCCCTTCCTGGGCATCCTGCTCTCCCTGCTGCCCTTCGTTCTGATCGTGGTCGTGTTCCTGTTCCTGATGAATCAGATGCAGGGCGGCGGCTCCCGGGTCATGAACTTCGGGAAGTCCAAGGCCAAGCTCATCACCAAGGACACCCCCAAGACGACGTTCACCGACGTCGCGGGCTGCGACGAGGCGGTCGAGGAACTCCACGAGATCAAGGAGTTCCTGCAGGAGCCGGCCAAGTTCCAGGCCGTCGGCGCCAAGATCCCCAAGGGCGTGCTGCTCTACGGCCGCCCCGGTACCGGCAAGACGCTGCTCGCGCGTGCCGTGGCCGGCGAGGCAGGGGTGCCGTTCTACTCGATCTCGGGTTCCGACTTCGTCGAGATGTTCGTCGGTGTCGGTGCCTCCCGGGTCCGCGACCTGTTCGAGCAGGCCAAGGCGAACGCGCCGGCGATCGTCTTCGTCGACGAGATCGACGCGGTCGGCCGCCACCGCGGCGCCGGCCTCGGCGGCGGTCACGACGAGCGCGAGCAGACGCTGAACCAGCTGCTCGTCGAGATGGACGGCTTCGACGTCAAGGGCGGTGTGATCCTCATCGCCGCCACGAACCGTCCGGACATCCTCGACCCGGCGCTGCTGCGCCCCGGCCGCTTCGACCGCCAGATCGCGGTCGACCCGCCGGACCTGCAGGGCCGTCTGGAGATCCTCAAGGTCCACCAGAAGGGCAAGCCGGTCGCCCCGGACGTCGACCTCGCCGCCGTCGCCCGCCGTACGCCGGGCTTCACCGGCGCCGACCTGAGCAACGTCCTCAACGAGGCGGCGCTGCTGACGGCCCGCAGCGACAAGAAGCTGATCGACAACTCCATGCTGGACGAGGCGATCGACCGCGTGGTGGCGGGCCCGCAGAAGCGGACCCGGATCATGTCGGACAAGGAGAAGAAGATCACCGCGTACCACGAGGGCGGCCACGCCCTGGTCGCGGCGGCGTCTCCCAACTCCGATCCGGTCCACAAGATCACGATTCTGTCGAGAGGCCGGGCCCTCGGTTACACGATGGTGCTGCCGGACGAGGACAAGTACTCCACGACCCGCAACGAGATGCTGGACCAGCTGGCCTACATGCTGGGCGGCCGCGCGGCCGAGGAGCTCGTCTTCCACGACCCGACCACGGGCGCCGCGAACGACATCGAGAAGGCCACCGCGACGGCCCGCGCGATGGTCACCCAGTACGGCATGACCGAGCGGCTGGGCGCCATCAAGTTCGGCGGCGACAACAGCGAGCCGTTCCTCGGACGTGAGATGGCTCACCAGCGCGACTACTCGGAAGAGGTCGCCGCGCTGGTGGACGAGGAAGTCAAGAAGCTCATCGAGAACGCGCACAACGAGGCCTGGGAGATCCTGGTCGAGAACCGCGACGTCCTCGACAACCTCGTCCTGCAGCTGCTGGAGAAGGAGACGCTCGGCAAGGAGCAGATCGCCGAGATCTTCGCTCCCATCGTCAAGCGTCCGCCGCGGCCCGCCTGGACGGGCTCCTCCCGGCGCACGCCGTCCACCCGTCCGCCGGTGCTCTCCCCGAAGGAGCTCGCACTGACGAACGGCGCCAACGGCGCGACCGCAGCGATCTCCACGGCCAAGGCCACCGCCACGGAGTCGGCCCCGGTGGCCGAGCCCGCCCCCGAGGAGCGCCCGGAGAACTGATCACGGCCCCTCCGGCGGCCCCGAAAGGCCCGGAATGAATGCCGCGCCCCCCAGGTTCTAGCCTGGGGGGCGCGGCATTTCCGCCATGTCCGCAGCTGAGGCGCGTGGCCCACACGCGCGACCCCGTGAAGGAACGAGGCACCACATGACCGACCCCGTGACGCTGGACGGCGAGGGTTCGATCGGCGAGTTCGACGAGAAGCGCGCCGAGAACGCCGTACGCGAACTGCTGATCGCGGTCGGCGAGGACCCTGACCGGGAGGGGCTCAAGGAGACGCCGGCGCGGGTCGCGCGTGCCTACAAGGAGATCTTCGCGGGGCTGTGGCAGAAGCCGGAGGACGTGCTGACGACCACCTTCGACCTGGGCCATGACGAGATGGTCCTCGTGAAGGACATCGAGGTGCTGAGCTCCTGCGAGCACCACCTGGTGCCCTTCGTCGGCGTCGCCCACGTCGGGTACATCCCGTCCACCGACGGCAAGATCACGGGACTGTCGAAGCTGGCCCGGCTCGTCGACGTCTACGCCCGGCGGCCGCAGGTGCAGGAACGACTCACCACGCAGATCGCCGACTCGCTGATGCAGATCCTGGAACCGCGTGGCGTGATCGTCGTCGTGGAGTGCGAGCACATGTGCATGTCGATGCGCGGCGTCCGCAAGCCCGGCGCGAAGACCATAACGTCGGCCGTGCGCGGTCAGCTGCGGCACCCGGCCACCCGCAACGAGGCGATGAGCCTGATCATGGCGCGCTGACACCGACGGGGAGCGCCTCCGGGCCGACGGGGAGCGCCGCCGACGGAGAGCGCCTTCAGGCCGGGGAGGCCGCGCCGTTGTTGTGGTTGTCCTCGTCGTCCTCCGGGAGCCTGCACACGCGCTCCAGGAAGATGGCCGCCGCTATGACCGCGATGCCTGCCGCCACCGAGAAGCCGGCGTAGACGGCCTGGTCGCGGCGGGCGGGAATGTCGAGCAGCTCCAGCAGGAAGACGCCCGTGCCGCCGTACATCCCGGCGACGAGCGCGGCCACGAGGGCGCTGGCCTGCCCGAAGACGACCGCTCGGGCCGCCATCAGGGGATCGACGCCCTTGGCCTCGGGCCGGCGCTCGCGCTGTGCCTTGAAGCGGGCGCGCAGGGAGAGCGCCGTGGCGAGCAGGACCACGGCGATCAGGGCGAGGACGATGGGGGCGGCCAGGGGGACGCTGGGGAGCGTCCCGATCGCGTTCCAGAGGCGGGCGCCCGCCCAGGACAGGATCCCGGCCACGATGAACACGCCGACCAGCACCCTGATGCGCAGCTCTCTCACGGTGTCCCTTCAACTCCCCCGGGTCCTGGCGGACCGTCCCGCAGACAGTGGTCGTCCTGACCTTAACGACTACTGGGGCAGGTGGAGTTCCAGATCCCCGCGGGGTGTCACACCCGCGCGCGTGACGCCGTCCAGGAGATCGGCGACCGGGCCCCGGCCGGGCAGCAGGGCGTCGGGGTCGACGTCGTGCCAGGGGGCGAGGACGAAGGCGCGCTCGTGGGCCCGGGGGTGAGGCAGCGTGAGGTGCGGATCGTCGTCGACGACGTCGGCGTACGCGACGATGTCGACGTCGAGCGTGCGGGCGCCCCAGCGCTCGTCCCGGACGCGGTGGAACGCCTCCTCCACCGCGTGCGCCCGCTCCAGCAGCGAGGAGGGCGGCAGGGTGGTCTTCAGGACGACGACCGCGTTGAAGTACGACGGCTGGCTGCCGGGCTCGACGCCCCAGGGCTCCGTCTCGTAGACCGGCGACACGCCCTTGATGCGGACGCCCGGGGTGTCCTCCAGCGCGTCGATGGCGCCCTGGAGGGTCTCCAGGCGGTTGCCGAGGTTCGAGCCGAGGGAGATCACGGCCCGTTTCGGGTTGTGGAGAGTCGTGTCGGCGGCGTCCACCTGTGCCACGACGGAGGCGGGTACCGGCTGTACGGTCGGGTCGCTGTGACCCGCGGTGAAGGACGCGGTCATACTCGGCTCCGGGTGATGGTGACGGTCACGTCGTCGAAGGGGACCGTGATCGGTGCGTCCGGCTTGTGGACGCAGACCTCGACCTCCTGGACCCCCTCGTGCTTCAGGCAGACCTGGGCGATGCGCTCGGCGAGCGTCTCGACGAGGTCGACGGGCTCGCCCCGGACGACGGCCACGGCCTCCTCCGCCACGATGCCGTAGTGCACGGTCTTCGCCAGGTCGTCGTCGGTGGCGGCCGGACGGGTGTCCAGGCCGAGGACGAGGTCGACGATGAAGGTCTGGCCCTCCTCGCGCTCCCTGGGGAACACGCCGTGGTGCCCGCGGGCCTTCAGGCCGCGCAGCGCGACACGATCCACGCGAATCACTCCTGCAATCGTCGGTGACGGCCGGTCCGTACCGCGTGCGGGCGGTACGCCGGCCTCGAACGAATCTACCTGCGGGCACTGACAGGACCGGGCCGCGGGGGGCGGGCCTGCGCCGGAACCAGGAGGTTTCACCATGTGTTTCCCCTGGGGAACCCGGCGGCTCACGGGTTGGTAGCCGCCCATACCCAAGGGGCCGTGTCTCCAACCACTCCTTGCTCCGAGCGGGCCACTCCCTGGTTCCTGCGGGGCGTCTACCCACTCAGGTGGGGGTCTCGTCGTTCTCCGCCTCGTCGTTTTCGGCCAGGACCGGAGAGGCGTGGTGCGACCAGAGCTTCCAGCCCTCCGGAGTGCGGCAGAAGAGGTTCGAGGCGACCACCAGCTGGCCGACGAGCGGGCCGAGCTCGTCGCCGCCCTCGGGCGCGGGACCGCCGCTGAGGATGTTCTCGGTGCAGGTCACCAGGGCGGTGTCGCCGGTGACGGAGACATGCACGTCGGTGAGGAAGAACTGGATGTAGTCGGTGTTCGCCATGATCAGCGCGTAGGACCGCAGGACCTCGCCGCGGCCGGTCAGCACGGGCCAGCCGGGGTGCACGCACGAGATCACGCCGGCATCTGCCGGGTCGTGGTACTCCTCGTCGACGCCCAGGTCGGACGGGGCGAGCCAGAGCGCGGAGAGCGCTTCGAAGTCACCGCTCTCCATGGCCTCGTAGAAGGCGGTGTTGGCGGCCTCGACCTGTTCGACGTCGGTGTGGGGGGCGCTCACCGGACTCCTTCTGCACCGGGTGCCGGCGCGTGTCCCGCGGCGCGCGCGCCTTCCACGGCGCGCGCGACCCGTACGGCGTCCGCCGTCGCGCGCACCTGGTGCACGCGCACCGCCCACGCGCCCGCCTGTGCCGCGAGCGCCGAGACGGCCGCCGTGGCGGCGTCGCGCTCGCGCGCGGGTGGCGGCGCGCCCTCCGGCCCGGCCAGGACCCGCCCGAGGAACCGCTTGCGGGAGGCGGCGACGAGCAGGGGGTGGCCCAGGGCGAGCAGACGGTCGAGATGGGCGAGCAGCACCAGGTCGTGCTCGGCGTCCTTGGAGAAGCCGAGGCCCGGGTCGACCACGACGCGGTCGGGGGCGATGCCGCCGGCCAGGACGGCCTCCACGCGCGCGTGCAGTTCGTCGACGACCTCGGTGACGACGTCGGCGTAGACGCCCTTGACGTTGCCGCCCTCGAGGAAACCGCGCCAGTGCATGACGACGAAGGGGGCGCCGGTCTCGGCCACCACCGGGATCATCGCGGGGTCGGCGAGGCCGCCGCTGACGTCGTTGACGAGGGCGGCGCCGGCCGCGAGGGACCGTTCGGCGACGGAGGCGCGCATGGTGTCGACCGAGACCGTGACGCCCTCGGAGGCGAGCCCGCGGACGACCGGGATGACGCGCCTGAGTTCCTCCGCCTCGTCGACGCGGGTGGCGCCGGGCCGGGTGGACTCGCCGCCGACGTCGACCAGGTCGGCACCCTCTGCGACCAGATCGAGTCCGTGCTTGACGGCCGCCGTGGTGTCGAAGAAGCGGCCGCCGTCGGAGAAGGAGTCGGGTGTGACGTTCACGACCCCCATGACCGCGCAGCGGTCCCACCGGGGAAGGCCCGCGACGCGCCCGCGTCCGCTCTGCTTGCTCATACGTTCAGCCTAGGGCCAGGCCGCCCCCGAAGACGCCGCGGCCCGGACGGAGGCCCCCCGGGCTGGAGGGGCGGGGCTTCCGTCCGGGCCTGTCACTGCCGGCGTCCGGCCAGGGGCGCCGTGGGTCAGGCGGCGCGCACCTCGTGCTCCGCGAGGGCGTGCGTGTGCGCGCACGCGCGCGGGGCGGCCTTGCGGCGGCGCAGGAAGCGCGGCAGCGCGAGGGCGAGGTCGACGAAGCCCTCCGCCTGCATGGCGGCGAAGCCGATGCGCGGCAGGTCGGCCGAGGCCCGGTAGACGACGAAGCGCGGCTCCCAGCGGGGCCGGAACTTGGCGTTGAACTTGTACAGCGACTCGATCTGGAACCAGCGGGAGAGGAACACCAGCAGCCCGCGCCAGGCGCGCAGCACCGGGCCGGCGCCGATCTTCTCGCCCCGCGCGAGCGCCGAGCGGAACATCGCGAAGTTGAGCGACACGCGCGTGATGCCGAACTTCGGTGCCGCCTGCAGCGCCGCGACGATGAGGAGTTCGTTCATGCCGGGGTCGGCCGACCGGTCGCGGCGCATCAGGTCGAGGGAGGCGCCGTCGGTGCCCCAGGGGACGAAGTGCAGGATCGCCTTGAGGTCGCCGTACTCTCCCGGCTCCTCCTCCGCCCGCCCGTCTGCGCCGGCGGCCCCGTCCGGCGCCGCCCCGTCGACCCTGTGGGCGGTGGCGATCAGGCAGTCGCCGTCGGCGGGGTCGCCGATGCGGCCCAGCGCCATGGAGAAGCCGCGCTCGGTGTCGGTGCCCCGCCAGTCCTCGGCGGCCTTGCGGATCCGCTCCAGCTCGGCCTCGCCGAGGTCACGGACACGACGTACCCGGGTTTCGTAACCGGCGCGCTCGATGCGCTTGACCATCTGGCGCACGTTGCGCATCGCGCGGCCGGTGAGGGAGAAATCCGCCACGTCCACCACCGCCTCGTCGCCCAGTTCGAGGGCGTCGAGGCCGGTCTCGCGGGTCCACACCTCGCCGCCCGTCTCCGAGCAGCCCATCACCGCGGGGGTCCAGGAGTGGGCCTTGGCGACGTCCATGAAGCGCTCGATGGCGCCCGGCCAGGCCTCGACGTCGCCGATGGGGTCGCCGCTGGCGAGCATCACACCGGACACGACGCGGTACGTCACCGCCGCCTTCCCGCTGGGCGAGAAGACCACGGCCTTGTCGCGGCGCAGCGCGAAGTGGCCGAGCGAGTCGCGGCCGCCGTGCTTCTGCAGAAGGGCCCGGAGGTGTGCCTCGTCGTCCTCCGTCAGGCGCGCCGCCGGGTGTTCGGGCCGGAAGGCGAGGTAAATGGTCGTCACGGCGGTGATCAGCCCGAGGGCGCCCAGCGAGAAGGCGACGGTCCAGGAGGTGTTGCCCTGATAGTCCACCGGGCCCTCGAAGCCGAACAGGCCGTACAGGACGTGGGTGAGGCGGTCGGCCAGGCTCGGGTCGCCGACCATGAGGTTCGGATGGACGCTGACGATGATCAGTCCGAGCACGAGGGAACCGGCGCCCATGAGCACGAAGTTGGCGAGCGCGCGCCACCGGCTGCGGGGGTCGGGCAGCGCGGCGAACTGGTCGCGGTGGCGCAGCAGCGGCGCGAGCAGCGCCAGCGAGATGATCACGCCGACGATGGAGTGCCGGTATGTGAACTGCGCCACGGCACCCGCCGGCAGCAGCGCCACCGCGGCGCGCCAGGCCCGGCGTTTGCCGCGCCTGAGGCCGTGCGCGAGCAGCAGCAGCAGGAGGCCCGCGCTCAGCGACAGCGCGGCCGCGAACGGGCCGAACGAGCCGGGCAGCACCTCGGCGAGGGTGTGCATACGGCTGTGCCGGAAGCGTGGGAAGACACCCGCGGCGACGTCCAGCAGGCCGACGACGGCGCACGCCCTGGCGACCAGGACGGGAACGGCCTCGGGGCGCGGACCACGGAATACGCGCCGCGCGCTGCGTGATCGGGCGGGAACCCCACCCGACATTTCCTCATCTGTCCTGACAGACATCGCATCCCGTAGTTCTGCGAGAGACCTTGGATCCGGTGCCGATTCGGGCATCCGGCGACATTGCGCCCTCTAGGACGGTGTCACGGGAGAAGAGGTTCACTCCGCTTCTCAAAGGCGTTCCAAAGCCCGAGGAAAGCCCCGGACAAGCCCTTGCGAAGGAGCGGGGAAGCCGGGTGAAAGCGCAGGCAGGAAGCAGGTCATGGGTCTTACGAGCAAGAAAGTGCTGTGTCTGGCGGTCGCGTGCGCCGTGCTGCTGTTCATCGGCACGGTGTGGCTGTGGCCGCGCCTCGCGCGCCGTAACTGGCGGGCCGTCGGCGGCCGGGTCGGCCTGCTGCTCGGCACCCAGCTGGCCCTCTTCGCCTCGGTCGGGCTCGCCGCCAACCAGGCCTTCGGGTTCTACGCCGGCTGGGCGGACCTGTTCGGCCAGGAGAAGGACCAGGGCGTGGTCGTCGACCACACGGGGCGCGGCGGCCCGGGCGGCCCGCTGGAGGTGCTCGCCACGGCGGGCATGCGCGGCGCCGGCGGTTCCACGCCCCGGACGGGCGGTCAGATCCAGAAGGTCGACATCATCGGGCGTACGACGCACATCGCCACGCCCGCCTATGTGTATTTGCCGCCGGAGTACTTCCAGGCGCGCTACCGCGCGCGTACTTTTCCGGTCGCCGTCGTACTGACCGGATATCCGGGCACCGCCCAGGCCCTCGTGACCAAACTGCACTATCCGCGCACCGCCGGGGAGCTCGCCAGGGAGGGACGTATGCAGCCGATGGTCCTGGTCATGCTGCGTCCGACGGTCGCGCCGCCGAGGGATACCGAGTGCGTCGACATCCCGGGCGGTCCGCAGACGGAGACATTCTTCGCCAAGGACCTGCCCGATGCCCTGCTCGCGCACTACAGGGTGGCCGGGAAACCGGGCGGCTGGGGCATCATCGGCGACTCCACGGGCGGTTACTGCGCGCTGAAGCTCGCCATGCACCACCCCGGGGTGTACGCCGCCGGGGCCGGCCTGTCGCCGTACTACAAGGCGCCGGTCGACCCCACCACCGGCGATCTCTTCCACGGGAACAAGGGGCTGCGCGACCGGGCCGATCTGTGGTGGTGCCTCAACCACCTGCCCGCCCCCGACACTTCGCTGCTCGTCACCAGCAGCAGGATCGGGGAATCCGACTACAAGGCGACGCTGAAGTTCATACAGCGTGTCGAGGCCGCGAAGCTGACGCGGATCTCCTCGATCATCCTCGAAAGCGGCGGGCACAACTTCAACACCTGGCGGCGGGAGATTCCCGCGACGCTGCAGTGGATCAGCGGGCGGCTGAGTGACAGGTGACCGGGGATTCGGAAGAAGTTGATCTTGCCGAATTCGACCACGGCCAATTGCTGATGCCATGTGAACGTTTCGGTATGGCTGTGTTTTTGCGGGGCGGGGCGCCAAGGGCCGCCTACGCGCGGTAAGTTTCTGGCCATGCCACGTGGACGTCATCGCCATTCCCCGCCCCTGCACAGGCTGCTTCCCCCGTCGGCGATCGCAGGCGTCTCCCTCGTCTGCGCCTTCGGTCCCTGGGTCTTCACGCAGCAGGCCGTGCTCCGTGTCATCGCCGCGGCTGCCGCGGCGACGGCGGTCGTCGGTGCGGCCGTCATGCGCCGCTGGGACACCCAGGCGGGCAAACAGGTCGCCGACCTCACGCGCGCGCGTGCGAGCGACGAGTGGCGGCACGAGGAACGGGTCGCCGAGCTGGAGACCGACCTCGAGGAATCCCGCGAGCTGCGCGTCAAGCTGGAGCAGCGGCTGCGGGCCAAGCGCGCCGAGCTGGCGGGCCTGCGCAACGAACACGCGGCGCTGCTGCGGCGGTACGCCACCGCGGAGACCGAGCGCGCGAGCGCCCTGGAGGGCCGCCGCCTGCTGGAGATAGAGGCGGGCCCCACGCACGCGGAAGCGGACGCGGAGACGGCGGAGTCCGGGGCCGCGGCGCCCAGAGCCGCCGAGTCCGAGGCGGCGCGGACCGGGGCTGTGGCTGCCCCGGAGGACGCGGGGGACACGGCGGACGCGAAGGACACGGCGGAGGACGACGAGACGGGGGAGGGCCCCGCGGTCTTCTCCCCGCAGGGCTCGCACCTCTTCCTGCGGGCGAAGGCGGCGCTGAAGCGGTTCGACCACGACCAGGAGGCAGCCGCGGAGGACCCGGCCGCGGACGCCTCCGCGCAGGCCGTCACCGCGGAGGAGGCCTCGCCGGGGGACGGCCCCGCGGCCGACGACTCCCCGGCCGACGACCTCACGGACGGCGACTCCCCGAGCGGGGAGTCCGCGGAGGCGGAGGGCGGCCCCGCGTCGGCGGACGAGAACTCACCGGCGGACGAGAACTCACCGGAGGACGACGGTTCGCCGAAGGACGACGGTCCCGGGGGCGACAGGTCCCGAAGGCGCGAGCGGGTGGCGAAGGCGAAGGCCGCCGCCGCGACGGGCGAGGCCGCCGCGAGCGCCACCGAGCCGGCTCCGATCGCGACGGAGGCCGCCCTCGACGGCGGTACCGAGGCCGCTGCGCAGGCGGACACAGCGCGGGAGGACGAGGCGCAGGGGCAGCCCGTGGCGGTCGACGGGCACGAGCGCGCGGCCGCCACCACTCCGGCCCGGCCCACGCCGCCCGCACAGCGGCCCGCCGGTCACTTCGTCGCGCCGACCGCGGTGGCCGTGGTGCCCGGCACGCCCGCGCGGCGCCCGGCGGTCGAGGGCGGGTTCGACTTCTTCGGCACGAAGACGGAACCGTCGCCGACGGCCATGGAGGCCGTGCAGAACGAGGACCTCGCGGACGTGGTCGGCGAGGAGGCGCTCGCCCTGCACAAGGCCGAGGCCGAGGCGGAGTTCAAGCCGGCCGACGAGGAGGCGCGCGGCGACGGCCAGGTGATCGATCTGACGGCCCACGACGAGACCGAGCAGATCGACATGCAGGGGCTGCGCAGCGCGGTGTCCTGACCGGGCGGCCGTGAGCCGCCCGGTGCCCGAGCCGGTGGTCCCGGGGCGTCCTAGCTAGGGCCGCCGACTCTCCCGTGCCGGGGCGGCACCGGGCCGCGGCGCCATCCAGCGGTCCGGGCGGGCGTCCCTGCGCCCCGTCCGTGAGCGCTCCGCCTGTGCCCGCAGCAGTTCCGCCGCCTCCCGGGCGTCCCGCAGCCGGGCCGTCACGGTCTTGTCGGCCCCCGTGTCCACGTGGACGTCGGCGAGCCGCCACAGCCGCTTCCACGGCCCCTGGGTGAGCCGTACGCTCTGCACCTTCGCGTGCGGCACGAGCGCCAGGCTCCTGCGCAGCAGCCCGCGCCGGGCGGCGAACACCGTGTCGGTGACGACGAGCCCCTGGCCCCGCCACCACACCGGCACACACCGCCCGGCCCGCCCGGGCGGCCGCGACAGCGACACGGCCGCCGGCACGGACACCCCGGGCAGCACGCGCGCCACGACCGACTCGGCGACCGCCCGCGGAGCGACCGGCACCAGTACGGAGTTGGACGAACCGGCCACGTCCAGCTCCACCCGCACCCAGCCGCGCCGCCGCCACAGCAGCGGCTCCACGATCCGCACGGTCTGCACCCGGCCGGGCGGCACCGTCTCGTGCGTACGGTCGAGCAGTCCGTGGTCGATGCGCAGGCCGTCCGGGGACTCGCCCACCGTCCAGTCGTACTCGCCGACGAACCGTCCGACACTGCTCGCGCCCGCCGCGCCGAGCAGCGGCACGCCCGTGGCGAGGACCGTCCACAGGCTGTGGGTGGCCGGCCACAGCAGCGAGGGGACGACGAGGGCCGCGAGCAGGGAGCCCCAGGTGGCGCCCGTCAGCACGACGGAGATCGCGAGGTCGGGCGCGGGCGTGCGCAGCAGCTCGCGCACCGGAGCCTCGCCGACCTCGTGCGCCGTCTCGGGCGCGAAACCCGCGGCGCGTGCGAGGAGTTCGGCGCGCAGCGCACGCGCCTCACGTTCGCCCAGGTAGGCGAGTTCGTCCTTCTTGTCGGTCCCTATGACGTCGAGTCTCAGCTTGGCGACGCCCGCCACGCGCGCGAGGAGCGGCCGGGTGACGTCGACGGCCTGGAGGCGTTCCAGCCGGATGTGCGCGGTGCGCCGGAACACCAGGCCGGTCCGTATCCGCAGTTCGCTCTCCGTCACCGCGAAGTGCGTGAACCACCAGGTCATGAAGCCGTACAGAGCCGCCACCGGGACGAGGACGGCGAGCGCGGCCAGGAGGGTCGTGGCCGTCAGTCTCGTCAGCTGGCGCTGCGCCTGGTCGGGGTCGTGCACCGCCCACCCCATGACGACGGCCACCGGCGCCCACGCCCGCCGCAGCGGCGTCACGGGATGCAGCCGCCGCTCGGCGACGGGCTCCTTCTCCCGTACGGCGTCCCCGGCGCCCGGCGCGGTCACAGGCCCGCCGATCGGGCCTCGCCGAGTTCGGTGAGCCGGTCGCGCAGCCGTTCCGCCTCGGCCGGGTCGAGGCCGGGGATGGTGGCGTCGGTCGCGGCGGCCGCCGTGTGCAGCTGCACGCTGGCCAGCCCGAAGTGCCGCTCGACGGGGCCCGAGGTCACCTCCACCAGCTGCATCCGCCCGTACGGCACGACGGTCTCCTCGCGCCACAGCACGCCCCTGCTGATGAGCAGGTCGTCGGCGCGCTCGGCGTAGCGCCAGGACCGCCAGTTGCGCCCCAGCAGCACCCAGCCCCAGGCCGTCAGGGCCAGCGGCAGCAGCGCGAAGGCGGCCCAGCCGGGCCCGGCGAGCATCCCCAGCAGCAGGCCCAGGGCGAGGGCCGACAGCCCCAGCCACACCACCAGCAGCAGCCGGCGCATCCGCAGCAGCCCGCCGGGCAGCCCGATCCAGGCCGGCTCCGCCGTCTCGTCCCCGGTGGTGCCCGCGCTCGGCGGGCTGCCCGTCTCCATACCGCCAGCGTACGTAGGAGAGACTGTGTTCCATGACTCCTACGACGGAGACCATGGTCGGTATCGGCGGCGCCGCGGAGAGCACCGACATGGTGCTCAACATCGGGCCCCAGCACCCGTCGACGCACGGTGTGCTGCGGCTGCGCCTGGTGCTGGACGGCGAGCGCATCGTGCACGCGGAGCCGGTGATCGGCTACATGCACCGTGGCGCCGAGAAGCTCTTCGAGGCGCGCGACTACCGCCAGATCATCATGCTCGCCAACCGCCACGACTGGCTCTCGGCCTTCTCCAACGAGCTCGGTGTGGTCCTCGCCGTGGAGCGCATGCTCGGCATGGAGGTCCCCCCGCGCGCGGTGTGGACCCGCACGCTGCTGGCGGAGCTCAACCGGGTGCTCAACCACCTGATGTTCCTCGGCTCCTACCCGCTGGAGCTCGGCGGCATCACGCCGGTCTTCTACGCCTTCCGGGAGCGCGAGGTGCTCCAGAACGTCATGGAGGAGGTCTCCGGCGGCCGGATGCACTACATGTTCAACCGCGTCGGCGGCCTCAAGGAGGACCTGCCGGCGGGCTGGAGCGCACGCGCGCGTGCCGCCGTCGCCGGGGTGCGCTCGCGCATGGACCGGTTCGACGACCTGGTGCTCGGCAACGAGATCTTCCGGGGGCGCACGCGGGGCGTGGGCGCGCTGACGCCCGACGCCGTGCACGCGTACGGCGTGAGCGGCCCGATCGCGCGCGGCTCGGGCGTCGACTTCGACCTGCGCCGCGACGAGCCGTACCTCGCCTACGCCGAGCTGCGGGACACCCTGAAGGTGGTCACGCGGCAGGAGGGCGACTGCCTCGCCCGCTTCGAGGTGCTCCTGGAGCAGACCCACGTCGCCCTGGACCTCGCCGACGCCTGCCTGGACCGGCTCGCCGACCTGCCGCCCGGGCCGATCAACCAGCGGCTCCCGAAGGTGCTGAAGGCACCCGAGGGCCACACCTACGCCTGGACCGAGAACCCGCTCGGCATCAACGGCTACTACCTCGTCAGCAAGGGCGAGAAGACCCCGCACCGGCTGAAGCTGCGCTCGGCCTCGTACAACAACATCCAGGCGCTCGTGGAACTGCTGCCGGGGACCCTGGTCGCGGACATGGTGGCGATCCTGGGGTCGATGTTCTTCGTGGTCGGGGACATCGACAAGTAGCGCCCGACAGCTGGCGCCCGACAACTGGCGCCCGGCGAGTTGCCCACCTGGCGCCCGACACGGAGCGCCGCTCGCGCCCGCGGCGTCACCCGGCGAGCGGGTCCGGAATCCCGACCGGTTGCACCAGCCAGCCGAAGTCGCCGAGGCCGCCGGGAGCGGTGAGTTCGGCCGCCTCACCGGCGCTCGCGAGGGCGCGTACGTATGCGTCGGGCCGGCTGGACGCGAGCGTGAGCGGGGGGCGTGCGCCGGTGAGGCCCAGGATGCGCAGGGCGTCGCGCTGGTGCAGCAGACGGGCGCCGGACAGACCGTGCGCTGCCGCGTGCGCCGCGCACGCGTCGAGGGCGACATGTGCCGTGATGTCGCACGACCCGTCCGGCACGGGCGCCGTCTCCCGCCCGGAGCGGAAGCCGGTGAGCGTCCCGAACGGGGGGCGCGTGTCCACGGTGTGCGCGTAGTCCACCGCGACCGCGAGCCCCCGGCCGAGGGAGGAGACCGCGTCCGCCCACGCCTCGTCCCGGGGCAGTCCGATCTCGGCCCGCAGCCCCTCCTCGGCCGGCAGCGGCCACCACCGGGCGAGCCACCCGGCCCGCGCGCCGGCGACCGGTTCCCCGAGCCGCTCGGTCCCGTCCGGCCGTACGAGGACGCTCCGCGCCACGCCCGCCGGGTCCACCTCGGCGACGTCCACAGGAACGTTGTCCAGCCACTCGTTGGCGAACAGGAGCCCGGTGACGCCCCGCGGCGGTTCGGCGAGCCACTCGACCCGTTCGTCCAGGCCGTCCGGACGGCCGGCGATCTCGACGGCGTACGCGCGCGTGCGGGCCAGCACGTCGGCGGGCAGCGCGGCCAGCACGCCGCCGGCCAGCTCGCCCCGCCCCGCGCCCATGTCGACGAAGGCGAGCGGCTCGGGCCGGTCCAGGGCCGCGTCGACCCGGCACAGCAGCCGCGCCACGGCCCCGGCGAACAGGGGCGAGGCGTGCACGGACGTACGGAAGTGCCCGGCCGGGCCCTCGGGCCCGCGGTAGAAGCCGCCGGGTCCGTACAGGGCCGCCTGCGCCGCCTCCCGCCAGCCCCGCCACCGGCCGGATGTCTCTTCCGTCACCGGACAAGGCTAAGCGCGCGGGAGAGGGGGGCCTCCACCTTGGGGAGTACGCGCGGCGGATGCGGATCGACCCTCCGGTTGACCCCTGCACGCATCTCGCTTCCCTACGCTGGGTTACGTGCAGCGCCTCTATGACTTCCTCCGCAGGCACCCGACGGGGGTGGACGCCTTCTGGGCCGTCTTCCTGTTCGGGATCTCGGTCGTGGGCGCGACCGCCCACCGGGAGTCCCGGGGCACCGACTCACTGGCGCTGATCGTTCCGGTCACGCTCCTGCTGTGCCTGGTGATCGCGCTGCGCCGCCGGATGCCGGAGAAGATGCTGCTGCTGACGATCGGGCTCGGCCTGGCGCAGGTGGCGCTGAACGTCGAGACCACGGTCGCCGACTTCGCGATGCTGGTGATCGTCTACACGGTCGCCGCGACGGGCGCCCGCTGGGCCTCCCGGGCGGCGCTGGGCACGGGCCTGAGCGCGGCACTGGTCGCGCAGCTGCGCTGGCCGAACGAGAACTCCGGCGCGCTGGGCAATCTCGCGATAGTGGTCTTCCAGACGGTGCCGTTCGCGCTGGCCTGGGTGCTCGGCGACTCCATCCGCACCCGGCGGGCCTACTTCGCGCAGCTCGAGGAGCGCGCGGCCCGGCTGGAGAAGGAGCGCGAGGCGCAGGCCAAGGTGGCGGTCGCCGCCGAGCGCGCCCGCATCGCGCGCGAGCTGCACGACGTCGTCGCGCACAACGTCTCGGTGATGGTGGTGCAGGCCGACGGCGCCGCCTACGTCCTCGACGCCGCCCCCGAGCAGGCGAAGAAGGCCCTGGAGACCATCTCCTCCACCGGCCGCCAGGCCCTCGCCGAGATGCGCCGCCTGCTCGGCGTGCTGCGCACCGGCGAGCACAAGGAGGCCGGGGAGTACGTTCCGCAGCCGGACGTCGAGCAGATAGACGAGCTGATCGAGCAGTGCCGCACCTCCGGCCTGCCCGTCGACTTCAAGGTCGAGGGCACCCCGCGCCCGCTGCCCAGCGGCGTCGAGCTCACCGCGTACCGCATCGTGCAGGAGGCCCTGACCAACACCCGCAAGCACGGCGGCCCCGACGCGGGCGCGAGCGTGCGCCTGGTCTACTTCGACGACGGCCTCGGCCTGCTCGTCGAGGACGACGGCAAGGGCGCCCCGCACGAGCTGTACGAGGAGGGCGGGTTCGACGGCCAGGGCCACGGCCTGATCGGCATGCGGGAGCGGGTCGGTATGGTCGGTGGCACCCTCGACGCCGGCCCGCGGCCCGGCGGCGGATTCCGGATCAGTGTGCTGCTGCCGTTGAAACCCGCGCACTGACGCCCACGTACGTCCTTGTCGACACCTGTAACGACCCGCTGCGCCGACCACGCAGCCGACACCGCCGCAAGACGAGAACGGAAGAGGCCCCGATGACGATCCGCGTGATGCTCGTCGACGACCAGGTGCTGCTGCGCACCGGGTTCCGGATGGTGCTCGCCGCGCAGCCGGACATGGAGGTCGTCGCGGAGGCGGGGGACGGTGTCGAGGCCCTCCAGGTACTGCGCGCCACGGCGGTCGACGTCGTGCTGATGGACGTCCGTATGCCGAAGCTCGACGGGGTGGAGACCACCCGCCGCATCTGCTCGGAGCCCGAACCGCCGAAGGTGCTGATCCTGACCACCTTCGACCTCGACGAGTACGCCTTCTCCGGGCTGAAGGCCGGTGCCTCCGGTTTCATGCTCAAGGACGTGCCGCCCGGCGAGCTGCTGGCCGCCATCCGCGCGGTGCACAGCGGCGACGCGGTGGTGGCCCCCTCGACCACGCGCCGACTGCTCGACCGGTTCGCGCCGATGCTGCCCAGCGGGGCCAAGGAACCCCAGCACAAGGAGCTCCAGCGGCTCACCGACCGCGAGCGCGAGGTGATGGTCCTGGTCGCGCAGGGACTGTCCAACGGCGAGATCGCGGCCCGGCTGGTGCTGTCCGAGGCGACCGTGAAGACCCATGTCGGGCGCATCCTGACCAAGCTGGGGCTGCGCGACCGGGTGCAGGTGGTGGTCCTGGCGTACGAGACCGGGCTGGTGCGCGCGGGCGGGCACGGCTGAGCCGCGGGGGGCGCGCGCCGCGCGCGGGCGCCGGCCACTAGGGTCTGCGCATGCTCCTGTGGATCAACGGCCCCTTCGGGGGCGGCAAGACACAGACCGCACACGAGATCCAGCGGCGGCTGCGGGGCAGCGTCATCTGCGACCCCGAACACGCCGGATTCGGCCTGCGCCGGATGCTCCCGCCGGAACTGCGCGGGAACTTCCAGGACCTGGCCTCCTGGCGGCAGGGCGTGGTCGAGGTGCTGGACCTGGCCCTGACCGAGCACGACGGAGTCGTGATCGCGCCCATGACGGTCACGGACTCCGGCCACTTCGCGGAGACCGTGGGCCGGCTGCGCGAACTCGGCCATGACGTACGCCACTTCAGCCTGCTCGCGCAGCGGGAGACGGTCCTGAGACGGCTGCGCGAGCGCGGCTTCGGGCACCTCCTTCCGTACCTCGCCGGCCGGAACGCCGGGCTGGGCAGGGAGACCTGGGCCGTGCGGCAGCTCGACCACTGTCTGGAGCGGCTGAGCGAGCCGGAGTTCGCCGAGCATCTGTGGACCGACCACTCGACCGTGCCGAAGACCGCGGACCGCATCGCCGTGCTCGCCGGGCTGACGCTGCGGCCGAACAACGAGGGCGCGCTGCGGACCCGGCTGCGGCAGGCGCGGGTGGGGATCCGGCACATCCGGTTCGACTGAGCCGACACCCCCCTGCGCCGGGCCGACGGCTTCCCGGCCCGGCGCGGGGATCGCGGCGCGCGGGCTCTCCGGTGTGCGGGGTCCGGCGCGGGGATCGCGGCGCGCGGGCTCTCCGGTGTGCGGGGTCCGGTGTGCGGATCGTGGGCGTGGGGATCGTGGCGTGTGGGCTCCGGTGTGCGGGTCGTGGCGCGCGGACTCCGGCGCGCGGGCTCCGGCGCGCGGGCTCCGGCGCGCGGGTCGTGGGCGTGGGGATCGTGGCGCGCGGACTCCGGCGCGCGGGTGGTGGGCGTGGGGATCGTGGCGCGCGGACTCCGGCGCGCGGGCTCCGGCGGGCGGGTCGTGGGCGCGGGGATCGTGGGCGTGTGGGCTCCGGCCCACGGATACCGGCGCGTGCCCCTTGGGCCGGTGGCCGTGTCCGCGGCCGTGTCCCGCCTACCGGCCGTCGTCCACCGCTCCCGTCCCGCCGGCCTCCTCGGTGAGGCGGGACACGAACTCCGCGACCGCCGCCTTCACGTCCTCGGCGGTCCACTCCAGGCCCGCGGCCCGTACGTACACCTCGGTGAGGGAGAGACCCGGGCCCTTCTCGTCCCAGGCGTTGGCGAACAGCAGCGTGCCCGTCTCCTCGCCCTGCCGGATCGCGGCATCGGAGAGGACGTCGGCGCCGTACGGCAGCCAGACCTGGAACTCGTTGGTGTGCGGCACGCCGGGGTGGACGCGCACCCAGGGCACCCCGGCCGCCGCGAACCCCTCGCGCAGCGCGGCGGCGACCACGCGCGCGTGCGCCACGTACGCGGGCAGCCGGGGCAGCTCCCGCTCCAGTCCCGCCAGGGCCGACAGGGCGGTCGGGAACTGCTGGAAGATCTGGCCGCCGTACCGGTGCCGCCAGGTCCTCGCCTCGTCGACGAGCGTCCTCGGGCCGGCGAGCGCGGCGCCGCCGTAGCCGTCGAGGGACTTGTAGAACGACACGTAGACGCTGTCCGCCAGGCCGGCGATCCGGTCCAGGGAACGGCCGAAGTGGACCGTGGACTCCCACAGGCGCGCGCCGTCGAAGTGCACCACCGCGTCCCGCTCGCGCGCGGCTTCCACGACCTCGGTGAGCTCCTCCCAGGAGGGCAGTACGAACCCGGCGTCCCGCAGCGGCAGTTCGAGCATCAGCGCCCCGAAGGGCTCCGGGAAGTCACGCACCTCGCCGGCGGTCGGGAGCCGGGGCTCCCCCGTCACCCGCACCGGGCGCAGGCCGCTGACCTGGCTGAAGGCGTTGCGCTCGTGCACCTCGGGGTGGGCCAGCGCGTGCACGGCGACCGTGGGATCGCCGGTGCGGCCCGCCCAGCAGCGCAGCGCCACCTGCTGCGCCATCGTGCCCGTGGGGAAGAACGCCGCCGCCTCGGTGCCGAGCAGCCCGGCGACCTTCTCCTCCAGGGCCTCGACGACGCCGTTGCCGTAGATGTCCGAGGGCTCGTCCAGGTCGTACAGGTCCGGCGCGTCGTCGAGGAGCGCGAGCCGCTCGCGGAGCGTGCCCAGGAAACCGGGGCGTGCGAGCACATGCCGCGCGCTCCGGTACGCGCTGATGCGCCGTTCGCGGCGCTGTGTGAGCCGCTCCTCGCCGGACGGCCCGTCCGTGTGCCCGCCCTGTTCCGCCGTATCGCTCATGGAGCGGATCATTCCCGCCCCGCTCCTTGCGGGCACCCGGTTTTCCACAGGGCTTCCGTACGGGTCACCGTGTGACTACTCACAGCCTGTGGACAGCCGGACGCTCTGCGGACCGATAGCGTTAACATGACGAGAAATCGTCCGGTACCCGGAGCGGACTGGAACGGGAAGGCCGCCGTCGCGTGAGTACAAGCCAACAGCCAGATCCCAGCAGCCGTCCGGCGCGGCTCACCGTCGGCGTCGTCGGCGCCGGTCGCGTGGGTCCCGCGCTGGCCGCCTCCCTCCAGCTCGCCGGGCACCGCCCGGTGGCCGTCTCCGGCGTCTCCGACGCCTCCAGGAAGCGCGCCGCGCAGATGCTCCCCGGTGTGCCGCTCGTGCCGCCCGCCGAGGTGCTCCAGCGCTCCGAACTGGTCCTGCTGACCGTCCCGGACGACACCCTGCCCGGCCTGGTCGAGGGCCTCGCCGAGACCGGGGCCGTCCGGCCGGGACAACTGCTCGTGCACACCTCCGGGCGGTACGGCGCGAAGGTCCTGGAGCCCGCCCTGCGCGCGGGCGCGCTGCCCCTGGCCCTGCACCCGGCGATGACCTTCACCGGCACGCCCGTGGACGTCCAGCGCCTGGCCGGCTGCTCCTTCGGCGTCACCGCGCCCGAGGAGCTGAGGCTGGCCGCCGAGGCCCTCGTCATCGAGATGGGCGGCGAACCGGAATGGGTCGCCGAGGAGAAGCGCCCGCTGTACCACGCGGCGCTCGCCCTGGGCGCGAACCACCTGGTCACCCTGGTCACCCAGTCCATGGAGCTGCTGCGCGAGGCCGGTGTCACCGCTCCGGACCGGATGCTCGGCCCGCTGCTCGGCGCCGCCCTCGACAACGCCCTGCGCTCCGGCGACGCGGCCCTGACCGGCCCCGTCGCGCGCGGGGACGCCGGCACGGTCGCCGCGCACGTCACGGAACTGCGCCGGCACGCGCCGCAGACCGTCGCCGGCTACCTGGCGATGGCGCGGGCCACCGCCGACCGCGCGCTCGCGCACGGGCTGCTGAAGCCGGAACTCGCCGAGGACCTCCTCGGGGTACTCGCCGACGGGACCGACGGCGCCGAGGGAGATGCCCGATGACCACGAGCCTCCAACTGGCGCCCGCAGAAAGGATGGTGGACCAGTGACCACCACGCTGCTGCGCACCGCCGACGAACTGCACGCACGCCCGCGCGCCGGCCGCCGCGCCGTCGTGATGACCATGGGCGCCCTGCACGAGGGCCACGCCACCCTGATCCGCACCGCGCGCGGGATCGCCGGGGCGGACGGCGAGGTCGTCGTCACGGTCTTCGTCAACCCCTTGCAGTTCGGCGAGGGCGAGGACCTCGACCGCTACCCGCGCACCCTGAAGGAGGACGTAGAACTCGCCGGACTGTCCGGCGCGGACGTCGTGTTCGCCCCCGGCGTGGACGAGGTCTACCCGGGCGGCGAACCCCAGGTCCGGATCAGTGCGGGCCCCATGGGCGAGCGCCTGGAGGGTGCCGCGCGCCCCGGCCACTTCGACGGCATGCTCACCGTCGTCGCCAAACTGCTGCACCTCACCCGCCCCGACGTCGCCCTCTACGGCCAGAAGGACGCCCAGCAGCTCGCCCTGATCCGCCGCATGGTGCGGGACCTGAACTTCGGCATCGAGATCGTCGGCGTGCCCACGGTGCGCGAGGAGGACGGTCTCGCGCTCTCCAGCCGCAACCGCTACCTCTCGCCCGCCGAGCGGCGTACGGCCCTCTCGCTCTCCCGCGCGCTGTTCGCGGGCGGCGACCGGCACGCCGCCCAGGAGGCGCTGCGCGCGCGGGCACGTGAGGTTCCCGCCACGCACGCGCGTGCCGAGGCGCTCAGCGCGATCGGCGAGTCCCGCGCGGCCGCCGACGCGCACGCCGTCGCCAAGTCCCGCCCCGCTCCCGCCACCGCCCAGGGGGAAGACGCCTCGCGCGGCACCTCCTACGGCGCCCCCTCCGCCGTCCGCGCCGCCGCCCGCCTGGTCCTCGAGGACGCCGCGCGCCTGTCGCCGCCGCTGAGGCTGGACTACCTCGCCCTGGTGGATCCGGCCGACTTCACCGAGATCGAGGACGGCTTCACCGGTGAGGCCGTCCTCGCCGTCGCCGCCCGGGTCGGCACGACCCGGCTGATCGACAACATCCCTCTCACTTTCGGAACATTCGGAGCCGCCTCGTGAGCAGCACAGGCATACGCCCTCCCGTCGCCCACCACCCTCGAACGGCGGCGCCGCGCGCCCGCCTGCCGCGTCTGGCCGCGCCCGCCCCCGGGTGGTCCGTCTCGGCGGACGTGGTGGTCGTCGGCTCCGGGGTCGCCGGCCTCACCGCAGCCCTGCGCTGCGAGGCCGCCGGGCTGCGCACCGTCGTCGTCACCAAGGCCCGCCTCGACGACGGCTCCACCCGCTGGGCCCAGGGCGGCGTCGCCGCGGCCCTCGGCGAGGGCGACACCCCCGAGCAGCACCTGGACGACACCCTGGTGGCGGGCGCGGGCCTGTGCGACGAGGAGGCCGTCCGGATCCTCGTCACCGAGGGCCCGGACGCGGTACGGCGGCTCATCGCGACCGGCGCGCACTTCGACGAGTCCGAGGGGGGCGACCTGGCGCTCACCCGTGAGGGCGGGCACCACCGCCGCCGCATCGCCCACGCCGGCGGCGACGCGACCGGCGCGGAGATCTCCCGCGCGCTGGTCGAGGCGGTCCGCGCGCGCGGCGTGCGCACGTTCGAGAACGCGCTGGTGCTGGACCTGCTGACGGACACCGAGGGCCGTACGGCGGGCGTCAGCCTGCACGTCATGGGCGAGGGCCAGCACGACGGCGTGGGCGCCGTGCACGCGCCCGCCGTCGTCCTCGCCACCGGCGGCATGGGCCAGGTGTTCTCCGCGACGACCAACCCGTCGGTGTCCACCGGCGACGGGGTGGCGCTGGCCCTGCGCGCGGGCGCGGAGGTCTCCGACCTGGAGTTCGTGCAGTTCCACCCGACCGTGCTCTTCCTCGGCCCGGACGCCGAGGGACAGCAGCCGCTGGTCTCCGAGGCCGTGCGTGGCGAGGGCGCCCACCTGGTCGACGCCGACGGCGTGCGCTTCATGGCCGGTCAGCACGAACTGGCCGAACTGGCGCCGCGGGACATCGTCGCCAAGGCCATCACGCGCCGCATGCAGGAGCAGGACGCCGAGCACATGTACCTCGACGCCCGGCACTTCGGCGCCGACATGTGGGAGCACCGCTTCCCGACGATCCTGGCCGCCTGCCGCGCCCACGGCATCGACCCGGTCACCGAACCCGTCCCGGTCGCCCCGGCCGCCCACTACGCCTCCGGCGGCGTCCGCACCGACGCCCACGGCCGTACGACCGTCCCGGGCCTGTACGCGTGCGGTGAGGTCGCCTGCACCGGCGTGCACGGCGCGAACCGGCTCGCCTCCAACTCCCTCCTCGAGGGCCTGGTCTACGCCGAGCGCATCGCCGCCGACATCGCCGCGGCGCGGGCGGCGAACGGCCTGCACGCGCGCGTGCCCGAGCCGCTGGAGCACCCGGAGGTGCCCGGGCACCCGCTGCTCGCCCCGGAGGCACGCTTCACGATCCAGCGGATCATGAGCGAGGGCGCGGGCGTGCTGCGCTCCGCCGAGTCCCTCGCCAGGGCCGCCGACCAGCTCCAGCGGCTGGACGCCGACGCCCGCGACGCCCTCGCCGAGAACGGCAAGACCGCCGAGCCCGGCGTCGACACCTGGGAGGCCACCAACCTCCTGTGCGTGGCCCGCGTGCTGGTCGCCGCCGCCCGGCTGCGCGAGGAGACCCGCGGCTGCCACTGGCGCGAGGACCACGCCGGCCGCGACGACACGGCATGGCGCCGCCACATCGTCGTACGGCTGAATCCCGACCGCACGCTCGCTCTGGGCACCACCGATGGCCCAGACTTCCCCCCGACCCGGCGGCCCCGGCCCGCGCACCGTCCCCAGGAGCAGTGACGAAAGTGACCACCCCCGACCTCCCCCTCGCCCCGAACGGCGGCTGCGGCGACGGCTGTGCCTGCGGCGCCGACGACGACGCCGGACTTCTGGAGTGCGGGCTCGATCCCGCGCTCGCGCAGCTTCTGGCCGATGCCGGACTCGACCCCGTGGAGGTCGAGGACATCGCCAACGTCGCCATCCAGGAGGACCTCGACCAGGGCGTGGACGTGACCACCGTCGCGACCATCCCCGAGGAGGCCGTCGCCACCGCGGACTTCACCGCGCGCGAGGCGGGCGTCGTGGCGGGCCTCCGGGTCGCCGAAGCCGTGCTCTCCGTGGTCTGCACGGACGAGTTCGAGGTCGAGCGGCACGTGGAGGACGGCGACCGGGTGGCGGCCGGGCAGAAGCTGCTGTCGGTCACCACGCGCACCCGCGACCTGCTCACCGCCGAACGCAGCGCGCTCAACCTGCTGTGCCGTCTGTCCGGCATCGCGACCGCCACGCGCGCGTGGGCGGACGCCCTCGACGGCACGACGACCAAGGTCCGCGACACCCGCAAGACGACCCCGGGCCTGCGGTCGCTGGAGAAGTTCGCCGTGCGCTGCGGCGGCGGGGTCAACCACCGCATGTCGCTGTCGGACGCGGCGCTGGTCAAGGACAACCACGTCGTCGCCGCGGGCGGCGTCGCCCAGGCGTTCAAGGCCGTGCGGGAGGCCTTCCCGGACGTGCCGATCGAGGTCGAGGTCGACACCCTGCACCAGCTGCGCGAGGTCGTCGACGCCGGCGCCGACCTGATCCTGCTGGACAACTTCACGCCCGGTGAGTGCGAGGAGGCCGTGGCCCTCGTGCACGGGCGGGCCGCCCTCGAGGCGTCGGGCCGGCTCACCCTCGACAACGCGCGCGCGTACGCCGGCACCGGTGTCGACTACCTCGCCGTGGGCGCCCTGACCCACTCCTCGCCGATCCTCGACATCGGCCTCGACCTGCGAGCGGCGGAGTAGGTACCGGCCATGCTGCTGACGATCGACGTAGGCAACACGCACACCGTCCTCGGCCTGTTCGACGGGGACGACATCGTCGAGCACTGGCGCATCTCCACCGACGCCCGCCGCACGGCGGACGAGCTGGCGGTGCTGCTGCAGGGGCTGATGGGCATGCACCCCCTGCTCGGCGACGAGCTGGGCGACGGCATCGACGGGATCGCGATCTGCGCCACCGTGCCGTCCGTGCTGCACGAGCTGCGCGAGGTGACCCGCCGGTACTACGGCGACGTCCCCGCGGTGCTGGTGGAGCCGGGCGTGAAGACGGGGGTGCCGGTCCTCACCGACAACCCCAAGGAGGTCGGCGCCGACCGGATCATCAACGCCGTCGCGGCCGTCGAGCTCTACGGCGGTCCGGCGATCGTCGTCGACTTCGGCACGGCGACCACCTTCGACGCGGTCTCCGCGCGCGGGGAGTACGTCGGCGGGGTCATCGCCCCCGGTATCGAGATCTCCGTCGAGGCGCTCGGCGTCCGGGGCGCGCAGCTGCGCAAGATCGAGGTGGCCCGTCCGCGGAGCGTGATCGGCAAGAACACGGTCGAGGCGATGCAGTCCGGCATCATCTACGGCTTCGCCGGTCAGGTCGACGGCGTCGTCGGCCGGATGGCGCGTGAGCTGGCGGAGGACCCGGACGACGTCACGGTGATCGCGACCGGCGGGCTGGCACCGATGGTGCTGGGGGAGTCGTCCGTGATCGACGAGCACGAGCCGTGGCTGACGCTGATCGGCCTGCGGATGGTCTACGAGCGCAACGTCTCGCGCATGTGAGGGCGGCGGGGGAGCAACCGGGTGGCGCCGTCGCGCCACACCCGCCCCTTCTGTCGAATTTGTCTGATTAGCGCGTACTGTCGCGGTATGCCCACGCCATACGGATCCCGCGGCGGCATGGTGTTCGGCGCGGAGGAGCTGCGTGTGCTCCGCCGCGCCCTCGCCCTCGCCCTCCAGCCCGGCCCCACGCCCGCCGGGGACGTCAAGGACTGCCTCCGCCTCGCCGAGTCCCTGGACGAGGCGATGCGCGAGGGAGCCCGGCTGCGCGCCTTCCTGGTGGCCGATCTCGCGCGCTACCGCGCCGCTCTGCCGGGGACCGTCTCCGGCTATCTGACGCTCCTGGAAGAGGCGCTGGCGGCCGGGTACCGCCCGCAGCCCGACGATCTCGCCGCCCTGCGCGCCCTGCGCGGCAATCCGGCCGCCTCGGTCCTGCTGGGACGCTGCCGGATGCTCGCGGAGCAGGACGTACGCGACCGTCTCGCGCCCGGTGCGGGCCGCCGGGCCGTCCCGACCGTCCCCGCCGCCCGCAGCCGCCTCACCGCCCTCCCCGGCGGCCTGGAGGGCCCCGGGGCGCAGCCGGCCGCGGCCGCGGAGCGGGGACCGGCGAGGAAGCCCGAGAAGAAGCCCGCCCAGAAGCCGGCCGCCCCCAAGCCGGCCCCCGCGCCGGCCGAGCCGAAGCCGGCCCGTCCCATCCCCACTCCGGGCGAGGTCTTCCCGCGCCGGAAGCCTGCACCGCCGCCCGGCTCCCGGCAGGGCAGGCGCCTCGCCGCGGGCTGATAGCGCCCGAACCGTCCTGAACCCCCCGGCCCCGCCCCGCCCTGCCGCAGGCGCTGTGGCTACCCTGGAGGCATGGACTACGTCTCCGCGCTCGTGCCCCCGGTCGTCATGGCCGTGCTCTTCATCGGAGTGATCAGGGTGATGGTGAAGACCCAGGGCGGGGCCAACAAGGCCAAGGAGGACGCGGCCGTCGACGCCGCCATCGCGCACGGGGACGGCGCACCGCAGGCCTCCCCGAAGGCCGACGCCTGACCGCCTCCCCGGCAGTGCCCCTTTTGTCCCGTTTGCTGGCGAATGTGCCCGTCCGGCACGCCAATGCCGACTTCTCCCACTATTGTGCTGAGCTGTGCCTCGCCCATTGGGAGAACTCGAAGACGCGGTGATGACACGGGTGTGGAAGTGGAACCGCCCCGTGACGGTCCGGGAAGTCCTGGAAGATCTTCAGCAGGAACGGTCCATCGCATACACCACGGTGATGACCGTTTTGGACAATCTCCATCAGAAGGGCTGGGTCCGCCGAGAGGCGGAAGGCCGGGCCTATCGATATGAGGCGGTCTCCACCAGGGCCGCCTACGCGGCCGCTCTGATGAACGACGCCTGGTCGCAGAGCGACAACCCGGCAGCCGCTCTCGTCGCCTTCTTCGGGATGATGAGCGAGGAACAGCGCCGGGCCCTCAGAGACGCCGTACGCATCGTCCAGGGTCCGGAAACATCTCACCCGGCCCCGGAAACCGGTGGGGATACGGGCCGCGAGAACCCCGGGTCGGCGCGGGAGACCGACGGGCGATAGCGTCCGCACATGTCCGCAGAGAGCCGTGTAGGCCCCGAAGGTCCCGAAGTCAGTGCTAAAGCCATCACTGTCCGGCGGGCCCGTACCGGCGATGTCCCGGCCGTGCGCCGTCTCCTCGACACCTACGTCCGCGGCCGCATCCTGCTCGACAAAGCGACGGTGACGCTTTACGAGGACATCCAGGAGTTCTGGATCGCCGAACGGGACGACAACGCCGACGTCGTCGGCTGCGGCGCGCTGCACGTGATGTGGGAAGACCTCGCGGAAGTCCGCACTCTCGCGGTGAAGCCCGGCCTGAAGGGTGCGGGCGTCGGCCACCAACTGCTGGAGAAGTTGCTGCAGACCGCGCGCTGGCTCGGCGTTCGCCGCGTTTTCTGCCTGACCTTCGAAGTGGACTTCTTCGCCAAGCACGGCTTCGTCGAGATCGGTGAGACACCCGTCGACACCGATGTCTACGCGGAGCTACTGCGTTCCTATGACGAGGGCGTAGCGGAGTTCCTCGGTCTCGAACGGGTGAAACCGAACACCTTGGGCAACAGCCGGATGCTTCTGCATCTGTGATCGCCGGTCGCCGCGATGTATTCCGCAGCCCCTGCCCAGGTTCCCTATGTCCGAAACGCGCACGTTTCCGGACGGGGTGCGTCTTCTGTCTCGCTCTTGCCCCGTAGCGGTCCGCCGCCGGTCTCCCGGGCTGTCTCCCGGCCGGTCTCTCTCCCTCTCTCTCCGCCCGTCTCTCCCTGCGTCTCTCCCTCCGTCTCTACGGGGGGTTTGTGTTTTTCCGGCAAAAGCGGTTTGCTTTCCGACGTACTGCAGTACTGCATATAACAGGGGACGGCGAAACGGCGGACGCCGCAGACCCCAGGCCCTCAAGTTATGGATGAAAGGAAATCCGGTGGCACAGAAGGTTCAGGTCCTTCTTGTCGACGACCTCGACGGCGGCGAGGCGGACGAGACCGTTACGTTCGCGTTGGACGGCAAGACGTACGAGATCGATCTCACGACCGCCAATGCGGACAAGCTCCGTGACCTTCTCGAGCCTTACGTGAAGGGTGGTCGGCGTACCGGAGGTCGCTCTTCGGGCGGGCGCGGAAAGGCGCGCGCGGCCTCGGGCGGCAGCCAGGACACCGCGCAGATCCGCGCGTGGGCGAAGGAGAACGGCTACGAGGTCAACGACCGCGGCCGCGTTCCGGCGTCCATCCGCGAGGCATACGAGAAGGCCAACGCCTGATCGCCCTCCTAGGGCAGGACCGACGGCCGGGCGCACGCGCGCCGCAGCCGCAGGCGGTGGCACTGCGTTGCCACCGTGTCCACGAGTCGTACGAGATCGGGGGCGCCCCCAACGCCCCCCACGGCCGACAGCGTCGGCAGCGAGGCCTCGACCGCGCACCCAGGCTCGGGGGGCCGCAGCCACACGGCGGCCCCCTGCAGGACGCCCCGCCCCCCGGGGCCGCCCGGCCCGCCCGGGGGAAGCGGTGCCTCCATGACGCCGCCCTCGCCGGTCGCCGTCAGATCGAGGGCGAGCGCGCCCCACTCCAGCCAGTCCAGCAGCCCCGGCAGCTCCTGCGCGCTGCCCGCGGCCACCAGCAGCCGCATCCGGTCGCCCCGCACGGCCACCGGGGAGGCCGGCGCGAGATGGCGCAGCCCCGCCCGGCCCGCCTCGGCCGGCACCTCCAGGACGTCGAAGCGGTCGCCCACCCGCAGCCGTGGGCCGGCTCCGGGGTCCTGCGCGGGAGCGGGCAGCGTCGCCCAGCCCAGTTCTCTCTCGTACCACCGGCGGACGTGATCGCCCGGATCGAGCGGACCGCGGGGGAGCGGGATCATGCGGAGGCTGCCGACCATGACAAGTGCAACCGCCCGAACGGCTCCCGGGTTACGCTGGGTGGCCTCACGGATGCACAGGGTGGCGGATGCGGGGGCGTGCGGGGGTGCGGGGTGGTGCAAGGTTGTTCGCCCGTAGCGGAGGGAACGGGGCCGCGCTGCATGGACTGTCAGTCCCGGCGGGTAAGACATCCCTAGTGGGAGGGGGCGACACGCAGGCGAGGACGTCTCACGTTCGCCATCGGCGTAGTGATGGTGTGGGTAACTGTCTGGCCTGCGGGAACATCGTCTCGCACCATCGGGTTGGAGCAGATGTCGGCGTTCGGGGTCAGGAGGCAGCGTTGGTTCTCGGTCCGGTGTCGGCAGTTGGAATGAGCGGTCCCCGCTTGCGGGACTAAGCTGCGGAAGGACAGGGAGGGGAAGTTCCCCCCACTGCCTGACCGCTCTGAGGAGCGATTAACGATGTTCGAGAGGTTCACCGACCGCGCGCGGCGGGTTGTCGTCCTGGCTCAGGAAGAAGCCCGGATGCTCAACCACAACTACATCGGCACCGAGCACATCCTCCTGGGCCTGATCCACGAGGGTGAGGGTGTCGCCGCCAAGGCCCTTGAGAGCCTCGGGATTTCGCTCGAGGCGGTCCGCCAGCAGGTGGAGGAGATCATCGGCCAGGGCCAGCAGGCCCCGTCCGGGCACATCCCCTTCACCCCCCGTGCCAAGAAGGTCCTGGAGCTGTCGCTCCGGGAGGCTCTCCAGCTGGGCCACAACTACATCGGCACGGAGCACATCCTGCTCGGCCTGATCCGTGAGGGCGAGGGCGTCGCCGCCCAGGTCCTCGTGAAGCTGGGCGCAGATCTCAACCGGGTGCGGCAGCAGGTCATCCAGCTGCTCTCCGGTTACCAGGGCAAGGAGACCGCCGCCGCCGGCGGGCCTGCCGAGGGCACTCCCTCGACGTCCCTGGTCCTCGACCAGTTCGGCCGGAACCTCACCCAGGCCGCTCGTGAGTCCAAGCTCGACCCGGTCATCGGGCGCGAGAAGGAGATCGAGCGGGTCATGCAGGTGCTGTCCCGCCGTACCAAGAACAACCCGGTCCTGATCGGTGAGCCCGGTGTCGGCAAGACCGCCGTCGTCGAGGGCCTCGCCCAGGCCATCGTCAAGGGCGAGGTGCCCGAGACCCTCAAGGACAAGCACCTCTACACCCTGGACCTCGGCGCGCTGGTCGCCGGCTCCCGCTACCGCGGTGACTTCGAGGAGCGCCTGAAGAAGGTGCTCAAGGAGATCCGCACCCGCGGTGACATCATCCTGTTCATCGACGAGCTGCACACGCTGGTCGGTGCGGGTGCCGCCGAGGGCGCCATCGACGCCGCTTCGATCCTGAAGCCGATGCTGGCCCGCGGTGAGCTGCAGACCATCGGTGCGACGACGCTGGACGAGTACCGCAAGCACCTGGAGAAGGACGCGGCCCTCGAGCGCCGCTTCCAGCCCATCCAGGTCGCCGAGCCGTCCCTGCCGCACACGATCGAGATCCTCAAGGGCCTGCGCGACCGGTACGAGGCCCACCACCGCGTCTCCATCACCGACGAGGCGCTGGTCCAGGCGGCCACCCTGGCCGACCGTTACATCTCGGACCGCTTCCTGCCGGACAAGGCGATCGACCTGATCGACGAAGCCGGCTCCAGGATGCGCATCCGCCGGATGACGGCTCCGCCGGACCTGCGCGAGTTCGACGAGAAGATCGCGGGCGTGCGCCGCGACAAGGAGTCCGCGATCGACTCGCAGGACTTCGAGAAGGCCGCGTCCCTGCGCGACAAGGAGAAGCAACTGCTGGCCGCCAAGGCCAAGCGGGAGAAGGAGTGGAAGGCCGGCGACATGGACGTCGTCGCCGAGGTCGACGGCGAGCTGATCGCCGAGGTCCTCGCGACCGCCACCGGCATCCCGGTCTTCAAGCTGACCGAGGAGGAGTCCTCGCGGCTGCTGCGCATGGAGGACGAGCTCCACAAGCGGGTCATCGGCCAGGTCGACGCCGTCAAGGCGCTGTCGAAGGCGATCCGCCGTACCCGCGCGGGTCTGAAGGACCCCAAGCGTCCCGGTGGTTCGTTCATCTTCGCCGGTCCGTCCGGTGTCGGTAAGACGGAGCTGTCCAAGGCGCTCGCCGAGTTCCTCTTCGGCGACGAGGACGCGCTGATCTCCCTCGACATGTCGGAGTTCAGCGAGAAGCACACGGTCTCGCGTCTCTTCGGTTCGCCCCCCGGCTACGTGGGCTACGAAGAGGGCGGCCAGCTGACCGAGAAGGTCCGCCGCAAGCCGTTCTCCGTCGTCCTGTTCGACGAGGTCGAGAAGGCCCACCCGGACATCTTCAACTCGCTGCTGCAGATCCTGGAGGACGGTCGTCTGACCGACTCCCAGGGCCGGGTCGTGGACTTCAAGAACACGGTCATCATCATGACGACCAACCTCGGCACCCGGGACATCTCCAAGGGCTTCAACCTCGGCTTCGCCGCCGCGGGTGACACCAAGTCCAACTACGAGCGCATGAAGAACAAGGTGTCGGACGAGCTCAAGCAGCACTTCCGCCCCGAGTTCCTCAACCGCGTGGACGACGTCGTCGTCTTCCCGCAGCTGACCCAGGACGACATCCTCGCGATCGTCGACCTGATGATCAGCAAGGTGGACGAGCGCCTGAAGGACCGGGACATGGGCATCGAGCTCTCCCAGTCCGCCAAGGAACTGCTGTCCAAGAAGGGTTACGACCCCGTGCTCGGTGCGCGGCCGCTGCGCCGCACCATCCAGCGCGAGATCGAGGACTCGCTCTCCGAGAAGATCCTCTTCGGCGAGCTGCGTCCCGGTCACATCGTGGTCGTCGACACCGAGGGCGAGGGCGAGTCCCAGACCTTCACCTTCCGCGGCGAGGAGAAGTCGGCCCTGCCGGACGTCCCGCCGATCGAGCAGGCGGCCGGCGGAGCCGGGCCGAACCTGAGCAAGGAGGCCTGACCTCCCCGGGGGTCGAGCCGACGAGAGGGGCCGGTGCCGAGAGGCACCGGCCCCTCTCGCATGGGGTCCCGGGAACGAGGGCCCCGGGGAGGGGCCCGGGGGCCTAGGAGAGCTGCCCGTTGTAATCCGGCAGCTTGTACGTCTTCTCGGCGTGGCCGCCCGACAGGTCGGTGGCGCTGTTGCCGATGTTCGCGATGATCGTGTAGCCCTTGTTCTCGATGCTGGCGCGCTGGGCGGTCTTGTAGGCGGCGACGTCCTTGAAGAGGTCGAACAGACCGCGGACGTAGAGCCCGGAGACCTGGTAGCCGTCGTGCTCCAGGTTCCACTCGGTGGGCGCGTAGAGGATGCCCGGGCGGGCCGTGACGAAGAAGACCGAGACGCCGTGCCGCTGGGCGTACTCGGCGACGTTCAGGACGGGCTTGTTGGCCGGCTGCGGGTACGTGAAGCCGAAGTCGGTCTCCAGCGTCGTGTTGTCGACGTCGAAGACGATCGCCTGCTTCTCACCCGGCGCGGCGTCGGCGATCCGCTGCTTCAGGTAGGGCAGCGCCTGGTCCATCACCGCCTGGCAGTCCTTCTGCCAGGTCGCGTAGTCGACGTCCCCGGCGCTGGTCGCCGCGTTCGCGGGGGCGGCCAGTGCCACGAGGGCGGTGGTGGAGACTGCGGTGACCACGGTGCTCAGCGCCCAGGGGCGTCGTCTTGTCATGGTGGGGGGTCCTCTCACGTCCGTATGCCGTTGTCTGGTGCATGTTCGGGGACGAGGGTGGCGCGAGGGGAACCGTAGGGTTACTCGGTGGTAAGTGGCCAGAGATCTGCGTCACATGAGGCCCTGTACTTTCATCGACCCCGGTGGGCGCGGAGGTTGGGCGACGTAGTGGCCGTCACATCCCGGACGTTCTGGATCTCGCCGACCGGTGACATGCCGCACAGGTGATTTGTCCGTTACTAGGCGGAATAGTGGATCCGTGGGGTGGAAACGCCCGGCCCTCGACCGGAGGCCGCGGCCGCGAATCCGTTCGCCCCGGAACAATGAATGACCGATTCATCCCGAATGGGATGCGTGTCAAGAAGTCTCAGGACTTCAGGTGAAGTACTAGCTGCCGTCGTAGATCACCCGTTTTGGGAACGACGGGTTCCGGGGTTACCAAAGATGAGCCCATCCGGCGGCCGCGAACGCGCCGGGTGGCTTTTCTCTGCCCCCGTCATCCCGAGGTGCCCATGTCTTCGCCCGTCAGGTCCCGCTTCCCCCGTACGTCCCTCCTCCGCACCCGCGCCGCCGTCCTGGCCGCCGGCCTGGGGGTCTCGGTCGTGCTGGGAGCCGGGGCCGCGGTCGCCGCCGACGTCTCCTCCGCGTCCAGCGCCGCGAGCGCCGTCGAGGCGCAGGCCGCCGCGCAGGCCAAGGCCGCGAAGGCCGCGGCGGCCGCGAAGGCGAAGGCGAAGGCTGCCGCGGCCAGGAAGGCTGCTGCGGCCGAGAAGGCGGCCGCAGCCAAGAAGGCCGCCGCCGCCAGGAAGGCCGCCGCCAAGAAGGCGGCCGCGGCGAAGAAGGCCCGCTCCTGGGTGCACCCGGTGGCGAAGTACGCGCTCTCCGCGGCCTTCAACCAGGCCGGCGGCATGTGGCAGCACAAACACAGCGGTCAGGACTTCGCCGTGCCGAGCGGCACGAACGTCGTCGCCGCGCACGGCGGCACCGTCGTCAAGGCCGGCGGCAACGGCGCCGGGGACGGCCCCGCGTACGGCAACGCCATCGTCATCAAGCACGGCAACGGGACGTACTCCCAGTACGCCCACCTGTCGCGGATCGACGTCCGCGTCGGCCAGGTCGTCACCACCGGCCAGCACATAGCCCGGTCCGGCAACACCGGCAACTCCACCGGCCCGCACCTGCACTTCGAGATCCGCAGGACCGCCGACTACGGCAGCGCGGTGGACCCGGTCGCCTTCCTGCACGCCAAGGGCGTGAGCGTGTAGGTGTACCGGCCCCAAGGCCCCGGAACGCGGTCGGCTACGGCGTGTTCGTGGACCGGTGCGCCTGGGTGACCAGATCGGTGGCGACCTCGAGGACGGCCTTGCGCTTGGCCTCGGGGTCGCCTTCGACGTCGTTGAGGACGAACATCCCGGCGTGCAGCGTGAACATCGCGCTGACGCAGCGCACCTGGTCGACCAGTTCGGCGTCCGGGTCCATGAGGATGTCGCGCATCCCCATCATGCGGTTGCGGAACGTCTCGCCGATGCGCAGCTCCTTCACCGTCGCCTGGTTCTCCTGCATGAACCGGAAGAGCGGGGACGCGCTCGCCAGGGTCTCGCTGTAGCGGCGGATGATCTCCTGCTTCGTCTCCAGCGTCCGGGGCTGCGCCTTGCCCCACTCGATCAGGTCCACTATCGGCTGGGAGACGTCCTCGAAGATGCTGACGAGGATCTCTTCCTTCGTCTTGAAGTGGTAGTACAGCGCTGCCTTGGTGACGTCGAGGCGCTCGGCGATCTCCCGCAGCGACGTCTTCTCGTAGCCCTGCTCGGCGAAGAGCTCGAGCGCCACGTCCTGGATGCGCTGGCGGGTGTTTCCGCGGCGATGCTGTTTGGTGCCGTCCATGGTGAGGCCCATCCTCGTACTCCTCGCGCTCGCACGGAAACTTACTTGCCGCCCGACTAGAAAACTTACTTGACGCCCGGCTAGTTGCCGGTCTAACTTCTCCCAGTGTAAACAACTAGCCGGGCGGCAAGTAAGTAGTCGGCCGGGGGAACGAAGTGGCACCTAGGGGAGTGGGGACGATGGCGGACACGCAGACGGTCGAGACCAAGCCGGACAAACAACCGAAGAGCGTGCGGGTCGTGCTGCTCGCGCTCATGATCACCATGATGCTCGCGATGCTCGACAACATGATCGTGGGTACGGCGATGCCGACGATCGTGGGCGAGCTCGGCGGACTCGAGCACCTGTCCTGGGTGGTGACGGCGTACACGCTGGCCACCGCGGCGGCCACGCCGATCTGGGGCAAGCTCGGTGACATGTACGGCCGCAAGACCATGTTCATGACGTCGATCGTGATCTTCCTGGCCGGCTCCGCGCTCAGCGGCATGGCCCAGAACATGGGCCAGCTCATCGGCTTCCGGGCCATCCAGGGGCTCGGCGCCGGCGGTCTGATGGTCGGCGTCATGGCGATCATCGGTGACCTGGTCCCGCCGCGGGAGCGCGGCAAGTACCAGGGCATGATGGCCGGCGTCATGGCGCTCGCGATGATCGGCGGTCCGCTGGTCGGCGGCACCATCACCGACAACTGGGGCTGGCGCTGGTCGTTCTACATCAACCTGCCGCTCGGCGTCGTCGCGCTCGGTCTGATCAGCGTGGTGCTGCACCTGCCGAAGAAGCGGTCCAAGGCGGGCATCGACTACCTCGGTGTCGTGCTGCTGACCGTCGGCATCACCTCCATCGTGCTGGTCACCACCTGGGGCGGCACGCAGTACGCCTGGACGTCCGCGCGGATCATGGAACTCATCGGCATCGGCGTGGCCGCGCTGATCGGGTTCGTGTTCTGGCAGACGAAGGCCGCGGAACCGGTGGTGCCGCTGCACATCTTCCGCAGCCGCAACTTCACGCTGATGTCGGTCATCGGCTTCATCACCGGCTTCGTGATGTTCGGCGCGACGCTGTTCCTGCCGCTGTACCAGCAGTCCGTGCAGGGCGCGTCCGCGACCAACTCGGGTCTGCTGCTGCTGCCGATGCTCGGCGCGATGCTTGTCACCTCGATGGTGGCCGGCCGGGTGACCACGAGCACCGGCAGGTACAAGGTGTTCCCGGTGGTCGGCAGCACCCTGATGATCGTCGGGCTGTACCTGCTGTCGACGATGGACACCGGCACCTCGCGGCTCACCTCCGGCGTGTTCATGGCCGTCGTCGGCCTCGGTATGGGCTGCCTGATGCAGATCACCATGCTGGTCGCGCAGAACAGCGTCGAGATGAAGGACATGGGCGTCGCGTCCTCCTCGACCACCCTGTTCCGTACGCTCGGCTCCTCCTTCGGTGTCGCGATCATGGGCGCGCTGTTCAACAACCAGGTCCAGGACGTCATGTCCCGGCGGGCCGGGGCGCTGGGATCGAAGATCACCGAGCAGTCGGCGCAGCTGGACGCGAAGAGCCTGGAGAAGCTGCCGGCGGTGGCCCGGGAGGCGTACCAGCACGCGGTGTCCGCGGGTACGCACACGGCCTTCCTGCTCGGTTCGGCGGTGGCCGTGGGCGCGCTGATCGCGGCGGTGTTCGTCAGGGAGGTCGCCCTGCGCGGGGCGGTCGCGCCGAAGCCCGGCCAGGAGGATGCCGCGCCGCCGGCGGTCGTCGAAGCGGTGTGATGCCGCGAAGGTGAGCTGAAGGTCCCCCGGATGGTGTCCGCCACGGGGGGCCTTCGTCATGTCCGGGTGCGCGCCGGCGCCGGCGCCACGCCGCTCTCGGCGCCGGGCCCGCGCATCGGTCACGGCAGCATCGGATAGCTGCCCGTGTTCGTCGGAGCGTGTTCCGGCAGCCACAGCACCGCCACCGCGCCCTCCGCCGGGACGCCGTCGGGAGCGCCCACCGGGCGGACGTTGCGGAAGGTCAGGCGGGCGCCCAGGACGCGGGCCTGGCCGGCCGCGATCGTGAGGCCCAGGCCGTGGCCGTGGCCCGCGCGGTCGGTGCTGCCGGTGCGGAAGCGGCTCGGGCCGTCGGCGAGGAGGTCGGCGGGGAAGCCGGGGCCGTGGTCGCGCACGCGGATCACGCGGCCCTCGACGGTGACCTGGACCGGCGGCTTGCCGTGCCTGGCGGCGTTGGCGAGCAGGTTGAACAGGACCCGCTCCAGGCGCCGGGGATCGGTCGTGACCATCGACTCGTGCACCACCCGCACCTCGACGGCCGGGTCCTTCGCCGCCACCCGCCGGCCGACGAACTCGCCGAGCATGATGTCCTGCAGCTCGGCCCGCTCGGAGGCGCCGTCGAGCCGCGCCACCTCCAGCACGTCCTCGACGAGGGTGCGCATGGCCTTGGCGCGGTCCAGGACCAGCTCCGTGGGGCGGCCGGGCGGGAGCAGCTCGGCCGCCGTCAGCAGCCCGGTGACCGGGGTGCGCAGCTCGTGCGCGATGTCCGCGGTGACCCGGCGCTCGGCCTCCAGCCGCTGCTGCAGGGTGTCCGCCATGGCGTCCACCGCGCGGGCCAGGTCGTCGGTCTCGTCCCGTACGACGCCGCCGATGGCGTCCCGCACCCGCACGTCCGGCTCGCCCCTGGCGACCCGGTTGGCCGCGGCGGCCGCCTTGCGCAGCCGGCGCGAGAGCTGGCCGCCGATGAGCACGCCCAGCGCGCTGCCGCCGAGGACCACCGCGATGGAGCCGATCACCAGGGCCTGGTCGAGGTCGTGGAGGATGTCCGTGCTGCGGTCGGTGAAGTTGGTGTGCAGCGACAGCACGTGCCCGTCCTTGACCGGCACGGCGGCCCAGATGTCGGGCACGCCACCGCGTCCGTCCGTCACATACGTCGCCCGGCGGCCCTCCCGGACCTTCGTGCGCAGGGCCGGCGGCAGCCGGGGATCGTCGATCTGGACGTTGGGGAAGTTCGGCCGGTTGGACAGCTCGTAGCTGCGCTGCGCGATCTGGACGCGTTCGTCCGCGAGGTCGCGCGCGTTGTCCAGCATCGAGACCCGGGCCGCGTTGTGCACCACCAGGCTCAGCGCGATCGCCACCAGCGCGCCGACCAGGGCGATGGCCGCGCTGAGCTTCCACCTCAGACCCGTACGCATGCCCGTGCCACCCGCGTCGTCCGGGGCGGTCGGGCGCCTGGATGTCCCCCGCATGTCCCTGGCTTCCCCGTTCAGGCCTTCAACTTGTAGCCGAAGCCGCGGACCGTCTCGATCCGGTCCTGGCCGATCTTCGTGCGCAGCCGCTGGACGTGGACGTCCACCACGCGGGTGTCGCCGCCCCAGCCGTAGTCCCACACGCGCTCCAGCAGCTTGTCGCGCGAGAGGACCGTGCCGGGTGCGGAGGAGAACTCCAGGAGCAGCCGCATCTCGGTCGGGGTCAGCGCCACCGGCTGCCCGGCCCGGCGCACCTCCATGCCCTCCGTGTCGATCTCCAGCTCACCGAAGGTCAGCACCCCGCCGGCCATCGGGCCCTCGCCCTCGTCGGCCTTCTCGCCGCCGCTCGCGTGGCCGAAGCGCCGGAGCACCGCACGGATCCGCGCGACCAGCACGGCGCCGTCGAACGGTTTGGTCACGTAGTCGTCGGCGCCCGCCTCCAGGCCCAGTACGACGTCGATCGAGTCGGCCCGCGCGGACAGCATGATGACCGGCACGGTCGACTCGTCCCGGATACGGCGGCACAGGCTCACGCCGTCGAGACCGGGCACCATGACGTCCAGCAGCGCGATGTCGGGGCGGTTCGCCCGGAACGCCTCCAGGCCCGACAGCCCGTCGGGCATCGCGGTGACCGCGAAGCCGTCCCGTTCCAGCGCGAGCTGGGTGGCCTCGCGGATGACGTCGTCGTCCTCGACGAACAGGACGTGGGTCTGGTCTGCCATCCCGGTGCTCTCAGTTCTCGTATCGGTGGTGTCGGTCGTGGCGCGCGCACGGCCCGCCGCCGGTGGAACGGTCCGCGCGGCCCGGACGGTTCACGTGGACGGCGACGCGCTGCCCCCGACGGCGTTGCTGTAGTCGTTGCGCGTGTTGTACCGCTTGACGAAGCGGCCCGCGGACCAGCTGTACGTGGTCACGATCTCACCGGACGGACTCGACACCGGGTCACCCTTCTCGTACACCTGCTTGGTCACCACCAGGTCGCCGCGGTCGATCTCCGCGTAGACCGGGGGTTCCTCGGCCCGGAACACATTCTCGTACCGGCCGCCTTGCCTGTGATAGACGTACGAGCCGATCCCCACCGCGTCTCCGCAGGTCAGCACGTTCACCACGATGTCGTCGGCCGAGCCTTTGGTCAGGTCGCCGTAGGAGACGTCGACCGGGTACTCGTCCGCGACGCACGGCTTCAGATCGCGCTTGACCTCCGCCGACACCGACGGGTCGTCCTTGACCAGCTTGACCGCGTTCACGTGCGAAGGGGCCGTCGAAGGGCTGGGCGACGGCGAGACGGCGGCGCCCGCCACCGAGTCCGAGGCCGCGTGCGCCGGGCCCTCGTCACGGGCGCCGGTGCCGCCGGTGGCGCAGGCGGAGACGAAAAGGGCGAGGGCGGCGAGCACGGCCGTCGCCGTGCACGCCGCCTGCAGGTTCCCCCGGCCCGAGTCCGTCAGACCGCGCAACGCTCCCGCTCCCCACGCTCCAGCGCGCGTGCGTCCAGATCGCGGCTCTCCAGCTCCTCGCGGAGCCGGGCGAGCGCCCGGTGCAGCGTGCTCTTGACCGTTCCGGCCGACATGCCGAGGGCCGCGGCCGTCTCCTCCGTCGACATCTGCTCCCAGTGTCGCAGCACGACGACGCTGCGCTGCTTGGGCGCCAGCACTTTCATGATGTCCATCAGCAGGGCGCGGTCCGCGTGCTGCTCGGTGGAGTCGTCGACCGAGGCGTCCGGCAGCTGCTCGGTCGGGACCTCCTCCAGCTTCCGCGCCCGCCACCACTCGGTGCGGGTGTTGATCATCACCCGGCGCAGGTAGGCGTCGGCGAGGCGCTTGTCCGCGATGCCGTCCCAGCGGTGGTACGTCCGGACCAGCGCCGTCTGCAGCAGGTCCTGCGCGTCCACCGGGTCCGGGACCAGCCGGCGCGCGCTGCGCAGCAGCGCGTCCTGCCGGGTGCGGACGTACTCCTCGAACTCGAGCACCTCTCCCTGCGCCATGTCGAACCGCCTCCCGATCCCCGTTCCCGCCCGGCCCCTCGCCGTCGGTTCCTTCCGTGTGGCAATGAAGCTACGGAGGCGTTGTCACGGCGCTGTGCGAGCCAGCGCGCGGCTAGGACTCGGCTGTCCGTCGGTTGTGTAACGAACGTAGGAACGGGGTAAGCACGTGCACCGACCTGCGGTGCTTTGGGATGATTCGTGCGGGTGGCGGGTCGTGATGTGCCGCGGGGTTACGAGCGGTTACGTCAACGGGAGCCGATACAAACCACCGGGAAGGGGCTCCACGAGTCCGTCCGAGACGAGCCCGTCGAGTGCCCGGGCGCGCTGCACCGGCTCGTGCCACACGCGGTCCAGGACCGGCTGCGGCACGGGTCCGTGGGCCTCGCGCAGCACGGCGAGCAGCTTGCCCCGCACCTGGCGGTCGGTACCCGCGTACGTCTGCCCGCGCCGCGGCGGGCCCTGGTGCCCGGGCTTGCCCGCGAGCCGCCAGGCGCACTGTGCGGCGATGGGGCAGCGGTGGCAGGACTCGTTCTTGGCGGTGCACACGAGCGCGCCGAGCTCCATGGAGGCGGCGGCCCAGCGGGAGGCGGTGCGCTCGTCCTCGGGCAACAGGGCGCGGGCCAGCTTGCGCTCGGCGGCGGTGGTGGCGTTCGGCGGGTACTGGACGCCGGTGACGGCGCGCGCGAGGACCCGGCGGACGTTGGTGTCGAGCACCGCGTGCCGCTGCCCGTAGGCGAAGGAGGCCACGGCCGCCGCCGTGTACTCGCCGATGCCGGGCAGCGCGAGCAGCTGGGCGTGGTCGGTCGGTACGTCCCCGCCGTGCCGCTCCGTTATGGCCACGGCGGCGCCGTGCAGCCGGAGCGCGCGGCGCGGGTAGCCGAGCCGGCCCCAGGCGCGGACCGCCTCGCCGGGCGCCTCCTTGGCCAGGTCGGCAGGGCGCGGCCAGCGGGCCAGCCACTGCTCGTAGACGGGCAGCACTCGGCTCACGGGTGTCTGCTGCAGCATGAACTCGCTGACCATCACCCCCCAGGCGCCGGCTTCCGGGAGCCGCCACGGCAGGTCCCGGGCGTGGTCCTCGAACCAGTCGATGACGGGGGAGTGGAGGTCGCCGGGAGGGGGCCCGCAGGGGCCGTCGGCGGGGCTGTTGTGCGGAGGCTTCGTTGGCGCAGTCATGGCTCTTACGATCCTGCCACGGCCGGGGTCGGTTGGGCGGTCGCGCCGCCTGCGGTGCGTCGTGCGGACGGGGGTTGGGGCGCGGACCGGGATGATGATCCGGAAAAGTTGACGGACTGGCGGCGGGTGTGGCAAGCGAAGGCGCCGATCTCTCGTACAGTTTGCGCCGTGGGATCTCTGCGCAATCCTGTCGGTCCGCTCCCCCGCTCCATCTACTGGCGCCGGAGGGCCGTACTCGTGTCCGTGGTCGCCCTGTTGGCGTTGCTGATCACCTGGGTCGTGACGTCGGGCGGGGGCGGCGGCAAGAAGGACGGCGGGACGAACGGCAAGGGCCCCGCGCCCACGATCACCGCGGGGCCCTCGAGTTCGGGCCCCGCCATCAGTCAAGCGCCGGGCGGGCGTGACGACTCGGGCGGCGGGGACTCCAGCGGGGCGGGTTCCGGGGGCAGTTCGGGGTCCGGCTCCGGCGGTGCCGGATCGGGGTCCGGCTCCGCGGGCGGGGCCGCGGCGGGCGGCGGCTCCGGGGCCGGGTCCGGGGGGACCGAGGGTGCGGGCGGCGGCGCGGCCGGCGTCGGCTCGGGCGTCGCTGTCGGCGCGGGCGACACCCTCGCGCCGGGCTCCACCCTCCCCAACTGCACCGCGAGCGCGGTGAAGTTGAGCGTGCGCAGCCTGCACAACACCTACTCGCCCGGCCAGCCGCCCACCCTGCTGCTGACGGCCTCGAACACCTCGCCCTACGACTGCAAGATCGATCTCGGCCCCAAGAGCGCGGTGTTGACCATCACCCAGGCGGGCAGCGACAACGACTACTGGTCCTCCGCCGACTGCCCCAAGGGCCCCGGCAGCCTGGTCTTCCGGGTGCCCGCGAAGACCGGCATCACCTACACGGTGAAGTGGGACCGCAAGCCGAGCGCCCCGAAGTGCGCGACGCCTCCGGCGGGGTCGGCGAAGGCCGGTACCTATCTGGTGGAGGCGACGGCGGCGGGCTTCCCGAAGGCCCAGACGTCGTTCCTGCTCAAGGCGGACTGAGCCGCACCCACCGCCGCACCGCGCCGCGCCGCACCGCGGGCGCACGGTGCGGCGGTGGGTGCGGTTCGCAGTGGATGCGGACTCGCAGGGCTGTGACGCGGCAGTGGGGGCGGGCCGGGGGCCGGCGAGACGGCCGGAGGAGCGGGACCGGGCTGGACGGGACCAGGCTGGACGGGACCGAGGGCCTGTGGCGCGGCGCAAGGGGGAGCGGTGGTGCGGGCCCGTGGCTGGGTAGCGGGATGGGGGACCGGGGGGGCTGGGAGGCGGCAGCGGGAGCGGGCCCGGGGCCTGGGCTCGTGACGTGGCAGTGGGCGCAGTGGGCGCAGTGGGCGCAGTGGGCTGCGGGCCGGTGGCTCGGCAGCGGGACGCGACCCGGGGGCTGCGGGGCGACCGGGGAGCGGGACTGCGGGCGCGCGGTGCGGCAGGAGGTGCGGGGCCGGGGGCCCTGGCATGGCCGCGGGAGTGGTTCTCAGACGTACCGTTCGAGGATCGAGGACTCGGCGAGCCGGGACAGGCCCTCGCGCACGCTGCGGGCCCGTGCCTCGCCGACGCCGTCGACGGTCTGGAGGTCGTCGACGCTCGCGGCGAGCAGCTTCTGCAGGCCGCCGAAGTGCTCCACGAGGCGGTCGATGATGGCGCCCGGCAGGCGCGGCACCTTGGCCAGCAGGCGGAAGCCGCGGGGCGAGACCGCCGAGTCCAGGGTCTCCGGAGATCCGGTGTAGCCCAGCGCCCGTGCCACCGTGGGCAGTTCGAGCAGCTCGGCGTGGCTGAGGGCGTCCAGCTCGTGGAGGGCCTCGTCGACCGTGCGGGAGCGCTTGGCCGTGGGCTCGGGGACGTAGTCCCGCACCACCAGCTCGCGCTCGGGCTCCACACCCGCGATCAACTCGTCGAGCTGGAGGGCCAGCAGGCGGCCGTCGGTGCCCAGTTCGACCACGTATTCGGCGATTTCGGTGGCGATGCGGCGCACCATCTCCAGCCGCTGGGCCACCGCCGAGACGTCGCGGACCGTCACCAGGTCCTCGATCTCCAGGGCCGACAGCGTGCCGGCGACCTCGTCCAGCCGGAGCTTGTAGCGCTCCAGGGTGGCGAGGGCCTGGTTCGCGCGGGAGAGGATCGCCGCGGAGTCCTCCAGGACGCGGCGCTGGCCGTCGACGTAGAGGGCGATCAGGCGCATGGACTGCGAGACCGAGACGACCGGGAAGCCGACCTGCTTGCTGACCCGGTCCGCCGTGCGGTGCCGGGTGCCGGTCTCCTCGGTCGGGATCGTCGCGTCGGGCACGAACTGCACACCCGCCCGAAGGATCTTCGACAGGTCCGAGTTCAGCACGATGCCGCCGTCCAGCTTGCACAGCTCGCGCAGGCGCGTCGCCGTGAACTCGACGTCCAGCACGAATCCACCCGTGCACATCGCTTCGACCGTCTTGTCGAAGCCGAGCACGACGAGTCCGCCGGTGTTGCCCCGCAGGACGCGCTCCAGGCCGTCGCGCATGGCCGTGCCGGGAGCCACGGCGCTCAGTGAGGCGCGCATCAGGCCATCGGCACCGGAACTCCCACCGGATTTTCCGGGAGCCGCTGCCCGGTCGTTGGCTGCCACTGCACTCCTCCGGTCACAGGTTCTGGGCGCCCCCCTGTCGCACATTCTGTTCGTACGGACGGGCGAGACCAGGGCAAAGTCTACCGGCGGTCCTCCTCGTCCCGTGGGGCCTCTCGGCGACGGGAGCGCGGAAGGACCCTGAGGGCGTCGCCTATGTCGGCCACTTCCAGGACCTTCATGCCCGCGGGGATCTTTCCGGGATCGCCCGGGACGAGTGCGTGCGTGAAGCCCAGACGGTGCGCCTCGGCGAGCCGGCGCTGGACGCCCGTGACCCGTCTGACCTCGCCCGCGAGGCCGACCTCGCCGATCGCGACCAGGTTCTTGGGCAGCGGGGTGTCGCTCGCCGCGGACGCCAGCGCGAGGGCGACGGCGAGGTCGGCGGCGGGCTCGGAGAGCTTCACCCCGCCGACCGTGGCGGAGTAGATGTCCCGCTTGCCGAGCGCGCTGATCCGGCCGCGCTGCTCCAGGACGGCGAGCATCATCGAGACGCGGGAGGTCTCCAGGCCCGAGGTCGTCCGGCGCGGGGAGGGGATCTGGGAGTCCACGGTGAGTGCCTGGACCTCGGCGACCAGGGGGCGGCGGCCCTCCAGGGTGACCGTCAGGCAGGTGCCGGGGACCGGTTCGTCACGCCTGGTCAAGAAGAGCCCGCTCGGGTCGGCGAGGCCCGTGATGCCCTCGTCGTGCAGTTCGAAGCAACCCACCTCGTCCGTGGCGCCGTAGCGGTTCTTGACGCCTCGTACCAGGCGCAGGCGCGCGTGCCGGTCGCCCTCGAAGTGCAGGACGACGTCCACGAGGTGCTCCAGCAGGCGGGGACCGGCGATGGCGCCGTCCTTGGTGACGTGGCCCACCAGCAGCGTGGACATGCCGCGCTCCTTGGAGACGCGGATGAGGGCGCCGGCGACCTCGCGCACCTGCGCCATGCCGCCGGGGGCGCCGTCGATCTCCGGGGAGGCGACGGTCTGCACCGAGTCGAGGACGAGCAGTGAGGGCTTCACCGCGTCCAAGTGGCCCAGCACGGCGGACAGATCCGTCTCGGCGGCGAGATACAGATGGTCGTCCAGCGCCTTGATGCGGTCGGCGCGCAGCCGCACCTGGCTCGCCGACTCCTCACCCGTGACGTACAGCGTGCGGTGCTCGTCGCTCGCCGACTTGGCCGCCACGTCCAGCAGCAGCGTCGACTTGCCGACGCCGGGTTCGCCCGCGAGCAGCACGACCGCGCCGGGCACGAGCCCGCCGCCGAGCACCCGGTCCAGCTCCGGCACGCCGGTCGAGCGGGCGGTGGCCTGACGGCCGTCGACCTGGCCGATGGGCACCGCGGAGGTGGTCACCCGGCCCGGCGCCGTCGTACGCACCGCGGGCGCGCCGTACTCGTCGATCGTCCCCCAGGCCTGGCACTCCGGGCAGCGACCGAGCCACTTGGCCGTCTGCCAGCCGCACTCGGTGCAGCGGTAGGACGGGCGGTCCTTGGCGGACTTCGTACGGGCAGCCATGCCGAGAACCGTAACCGAGGCCACTGACAGCGCCGGACGGCGCGGGCGGTTCCTCCCGGCCGCCGGTCCCTCTCGCACCGCGAACCGGCCACCGCCGTCAGGAACCGGCCATGGAACGAGGGATTCCTGTACCCGATTGAGGGATCGTTTCACCCGTATGGATTAAATGTGCTCAAGGGTGAAGAAGCGGCCATCCCGAGCCGCCTACGGTCCACGGATGATGAGCAGCAGTTCGCAGACCCCGACCCGCACCACCGGCGCACACCGGGCGCGCCGGGAGGCCCGCGACCGCGCGGCGGCTCGCACGCTGGCGCAGCGGCCGGCCGCGCGCCACGAGCCCTACCTCGACGGGCTGTTCACCTACTGTCTGTCGGTCCTGTGCGACCACGACGCGGCGACCGAGGCCCTCGGTGACGCCCTCGCGCTCGCCGCGCGGCGCCGGGGCCCGGAGACGGCCGGGGACCGCAGGCCGTGGCTGTACGCGCTGGCCCGCTGGGCCTGTCTGCGCAAGCTGGCGGAGGCCAAGCAGAAACGTCAGGGCAGCCACGCCGCGGGCCGCGCCGGCGCCGAGCGGCAGCCCGCCGAAGCACCTCCCGCCGCCGACGACGAGGTCCAGGAGCGGCGCCGCCGCGAACTCGCCCTGCTCGCCTGGCCGGAGGCCGCCGGCACCACCCCGGAGCAGCGCGAGGCGCTCGAACTCGCCGTGCGCCACCACCTGGCCGCCCACGAGGTCGCCGCCGTGCTCGGCCTGGACCTCGCCACCGCCCGCGAGCTGCTGGCCTCCGCCGCCTGCGAGGTCGAGCGCACGCGCGCGGCCCTGGCCGTCGTCGAGGCCGGCGGCTGCCCGGGCGTCGCCCGGCTCACCGGGGACAACCAGCTGGTGCTCAGTTCGGCCCTGCGCAAGGAACTCGTCCGGCACGTCGACGACTGCCCGCGCTGCCGCCGCAGCGCCGAGCGCGCGATTCCCGGCCGCTGGCCCGGCGCCATGGTCACCCCCGCCGAACTCCCCGTCCTGGCGGCGCCCCGCGCGGCCCTGCACGCGGCGGTCGCCCACCGCGCACGCGCGCGCGGCGCCGCCGCGCCACGCTTCGACCGGCGCGGTTTCCCGATGGACCCCAAGGACCGCGCCGCGCGCCGGGACCGCATCCGCGCGCGTGCCGTCACCACGACGGTCGTGGCCACCGTCGTGGCGGCCCCCGTGCTCGCCCTGTGGGCCGCCTACCGCGGCTCACCCGCCGACGAGAGCCCGGACGGCCGCTTCCCCACCGCCAGCGAGGCGCACGGCCCCGAGAGTCTCGGCGGCGAGGCGGCGGGCGGTGGCTACGAGAACGCCGGCAACGCCAGCAGAACGCCCGGCGGCCGCTTCGGCACGGGCGGTGACACGGACGTCTCCGTGGAGGTCGTCGGCGTCACCGGCGCGGCGCACCATGGCTCCGGACCGCTCGACGTCTCGGCCGGCCACCACGGCGACACCACCTTCGTCACCCTGACCGCGACCGGATCCGCGCCGGTGCGCTGGTCGGCGTCCACGGGAGCCTCCTGGCTCTATCTGAGCCAGTCGTCGGGAACGCTCGCGCCCGGCCAGTCGTTGACGATCAAGGTGTACGTCGATCACCTGCGTGAGCCGTCCGGCGCGTGGAGCGCGAAGGTGGCCGTCGCACCGGCCGGCGCCGTCGTCTCCATCGAGGGCTACGGCACTGCGCCCAGCCCGGGCGACCCGGCCCCGGGCAGCCCCTCGGACCCGCCGTCCTCGCCCGGCCCGGACCCGGCGCCGAGCAGCCCCGAGCCCTCCGGCCCCCCGTCCAGCACGCCGCCCTCGTCGCCCTCCCCGGACCCCTCGCCCACCGACTCCGCCCCGACCGCGCCGACGAGCTCGACGCCCTCGCCCACCGGCAGCGGCGGCCCGAGTCCCACGGCGTCGTGAGCGCGGGCCCGGGCGGGCGCGGGCCACGAGCGGCCCCGGCTCCGAGCGGCCCCGGCTCCGAGCGGCCCCGGCTCCGAGCGGCCCCGGCTCCGAGCGGCCCCGGCTCCGAGCGGCCCGGACGAAACCCGCCGCGGTCCGGCGGCGCCCTGAGGGGACACGCGAGCGGCCAGGACGTCGGCGCGACCGGCGCACCGCGGCGCCGCGGCCGGTGCACCCCGACGCCGCAGCCGGTGCACCCCGACGCCGTCGGCACGGCCGAGTGCGGCACGGCGCGGCACAGTGCGGCGCGGCACCGCCGGTCAGGGCGCGGCACCGCCGACGGGAGGGTCAGTCGGCCGGATCGGCCGGGTGCGGTGCCAGCAGTGGCAGCTGCGAGGCCAGCCGCTGCTCGCACAGCTCGACCAGGCGGTCGTAGCCGGCCTTGCCCATCAGCTCGGTCAGCTCCGCCCGGTAGGACACGTACACCGGGTCGCCCGCGCCGTGCGCCGAGGTCGCCGACGTGCACCACCAGTGCAGGTCGTGGCCGCCCGGGCCCCAGCCCCGGCGGTCGTACTCGCCGATCGACACCTGCAGCACCCGGGTGTCGTCGGGCCGGTCGATCCAGTCGTAGGTCCGCCGGACCGGCAGCTGCCAGCAGACGTCCGGCTTGGTCTCCAGCGGCTCGCGGCCCTCCCGCAGGGCCAGGATGTGCAGCGAGCAGCCCGCGCCGCCCGCGAATCCGGGCCGGTTCTGGAAGATGCAGGAGCCCTGGAAGGGACGGGTCTGGCGGTCGCCGTCCTCGTCCTCGGAGACCCAGCCGTGCCGACGGCCCTCGTCATGGTGCTGCCAGATCTCCGGTGTGAGCCTCGCCACGTGCCCGGCGACGCGCTTCTCGTCGTCCTCGTCGGAGAAGTGGGCTCCCAGCGTGCAGCACCCGTCGTCCGCGCGGCCCGCCTGGATGCCCTGGCAGCCGCTGCCGAAGATGCAGTTCCAGCGAGAGGTCAGCCATGTCAGATCGCACCGGAAGACCTGCTCGTCGTCCGCCGGATCAGGGAATTCCACCCACGCGCGCGCGAAGTCGAGGCCCTGCTCGTCGGCCCGCGGGTCCTTCTTCGACTTCTTCGCGGTCTTCGCAGGCCGCGCCTGCGCCGAACCCTTGGCGGACTTGTCCTTCTTCGCCGTTTTCGTCTTTGGCACACGACCAGCCTAAGGCTCCGGCGGCACCATCCCGTACGGCGGACCGCGCTGCTGGCAGTAGCGTTCCGTACATGAGACTCGGTGTCCTCGACGTGGGATCGAACACGGTGCATCTGCTGGTGGTGGACGCGCACCCCGGCGCGCGCCCGCTGCCGGCGCATTCTCACAAGGCGGAACTGCGCCTCGCCCAGCTCCTCGACGACAGCGGGGCGATCGGCTCCCACGGCATCGCGCAACTGGTCGACGTCGTGCACGGGTGCCTGCAGGCCGCCGAGGACAAGGGCGTCGAGGACGTCCTCCCCTTCGCCACCTCCGCCGTGCGCGAGGCCAGCAACGCCGACGACGTCCTGGCGCGCGTGCGCGAGGAGACCGGCGTCGAGCTGCAGGTGCTCGCGGGTGAGGAGGAGGCCCGGCTGACCTTCCTCGCCGCCCGCCGCTGGTTCGGCTGGTCCGCGGGCAAGCTGCTGGTGCTGGACATCGGCGGCGGCTCCCTGGAGATCGCCTACGGCATCGACGAGGAGCCCGACGCCGCGGTCTCCCTCCCGCTCGGCGCCGGCCGGCTCACCGCCGGCTGGCTCCCCGGCGACCCGCCCGCCCCGGACTCGATACGTGCGCTGCGCCGTCACGTACGGGCACAGATCGCGCGCACGGTGGGCGAGTTCACCCGCTTCGGCACCCCCGACCACGTGGTCGCCACCTCCAAGACCTTCAAGCAGCTCGCCCGCATCGCCGGCGCCGCGCGCTCCGCCGAGGGCCTCTACGTCCAGCGGGAGCTGAAGCGGGAGTCGCTGGAGGCCTGGGTCCCGAGACTGGCCGGCATGACGGTGGCCCAGCGCGCCGAACTCCCGGGCGTCTCCGACGGCCGCGCCGGCCAGCTGCTGGCCGGCGCGCTGGTCGCCGAGGGCGCCATGGACCTGTTCGGCGTGGACAGGCTCGAGGTCTGCCCCTGGGCCCTGCGCGAGGGCGTCATCCTCCGCCGCCTGGATCACATGGGATCGGTGTAGCGCACCCTGAGGGGCACTCGGCGCCGCGGGGCGCCCGGCGCCGCGGGGCGCGGGGAACGGGGCGGGCGACCACGCGCCACCCTCACCCGCCAGTGGCGAAGTCCACAACGGCGCATAGGCGCACCACGGCAGCCGACCCCACCCCGTAACCTGTCCAGCATGGCGGAGCCAGTCGTGCGCATCCCGGATGCGAAGGTCGCGCTGTCCACGGCTTCCGTGTACCCGGAGTCCACGGCGACGGCCTTCGAGATCGCCGCGCGCCTCGGGTACGACGGAGTCGAGGTCATGGTGTGGACCGACCCGGTCAGCCAGGACATCGAGGCGCTGCGCAGACTCAGCGACTACCACCGGATCCCGGTCCTGGCCGTCCACGCCCCCTGCCTGCTCATCACGCAGCGGGTGTGGTCGACCGACCCCTGGGTCAAGCTGCAGCGCGCCCGGGCGGCGGCGGAGAAGCTCGGGGCGGGCACGGTCGTCGTGCACCCGCCGTTCCGGTGGCAGCGCCAGTACGCGCGCGACTTCGTCACCGGGATCTGGCGCATGGCGGACGAGACGGACGTGCGGTTCGCCGTCGAGAACATGTACCCCTGGCGCTACCGCGACCGCGAGATGCTCGCGTACGCCCCCGACTGGGACGTGACGAAGGAGGACTACCGCCACTTCACGATCGATCTCAGCCACAGCGCGACCGCCCGGGTCGACGCGATGCACATGATCGACCGCATGGGCGACCGACTCGGCCATGTCCACCTGGCCGACGGCCGGGGCTCGGCGAAGGACGAGCATCTGGTCCCGGGGCGCGGCAACCAGCCCTGCGCCGAACTGCTGGAGCGGCTCGCCCTGACCGGCTTCGACGGCCACGTCGTCATCGAGGTCAACACCCGGCGCGCGATGTCCGGCGCGGAACGCGAGGCCGACCTGGCGGAGGCCCTGGCCTTCACACGACTGCATCTGGCGTCCGCGGTGAAGGTGCCGAGGCCGTGACCGGGCCCGAGACCGCCTCCCGCCGCCGGGGCCGCCGCCCCCGTACGGAGTCCGCCGGCACCCGCGACCGCATCCTCGCCGTGGCCCGCGAGGAGTTCTCCGAACGCGGCTACGAGAAGACGTCCGTGCGCGGCATCGCCAAGGCGGCCGGGGTGGACTCGGCACTGGTGCACCACTACTTCGGCACCAAGGAACAGGTCTTCGAGGCGGCGGTCGAGGTCGCCTTCGCGCCCGCGCTCAACGCGCCGGCCGCGATCGCCGACGGCCCGCCGGCCGAGGTCGGCGAGCGGCTGACCCGCTTCATCTTCGGCGTCTGGGAGAACCCCACCACGCGTACGCCCTTGCTGGCGATCGTGCGCTCAGCCGTCAACAACGAGACGGCGGCCGCCGTCTTCCGACGCCTGATCGCCTCCCAGCTGCTGCGCCGTATCGCCTCCCAACTGGACCTGCCGGACGCGGAGCTGCGCGCGGCACTCGCGGCCGCGCAGCTCGTGGGATGCGCGATGCTGCGGTACGTGATCAAGGTGGAGCCGCTGGTGTCGGCGGACATCGAGCAGGTGATCGCCCGGGTGGCGCCGGTCGTGCAGGGCCACCTGACCGGTCCCTGAACCGTGACGGCCGGACCGCACGTCCCACCTCAGAGCCCGACCGGGCGAGACGGACCCCCGAGCCCGGCCGCGCGAGACCAACGTCTGAGGGCGGACCCCGAGGCGGACGTCTGAGGGCAGACCCCGAGACGGACACCCGAAACAGACAGACCCCCGAAACAGACAGACCTCCGAGACAGGCGTCCCGTATTCCGGACACTGCGTCCCGACCCCTGGATGACCGGCGTACTGTCGGTATCAGCCCTATCTGTCTGAAGGAGCGAGCGACGATGCCCGAGCTGAGGTCCCGCACAGTCACCCACGGCCGCAACATGGCGGGCGCACGCGCCCTTATGCGCGCCTCCGGTGTACCCGGTGCGGACATCGGCCGCAAGCCGATCATCGCTGTGGCCAACTCCTTCACGGAGTTCGTGCCGGGCCACACGCACCTGCAGCCGGTCGGCCGGATCGTCAGCGAGGCGATCGTGGAGGCCGGCGGCATCCCGCGCGAGTTCAACACCATCGCGGTCGACGACGGCATCGCCATGGGGCACGGCGGCATGCTCTACAGCCTGCCCTCGCGCGACCTGATCGCGGACAGCGTGGAGTACATGGTCGAGGCCCACTGCGCCGACGCCCTGGTCTGCATCTCCAACTGCGACAAGATCACCCCGGGCATGCTGAACGCGGCCCTGCGCCTGAACATCCCGACCGTCTTCGTCTCCGGCGGCCCGATGGAGTCCGGCCGCGCGACGCTTGTCGACGGCACCGTCCGCACGCTCGACCTGGTCGACGCGATCTCGGACGCCGTGAACGACAGGATCTCCGACGAGGACATCCTCCGTATCGAGGAGAACGCCTGTCCGACCTGCGGCAGCTGCTCCGGCATGTTCACCGCCAACTCGATGAACTGCCTGACGGAGGCCATCGGCCTCTCCCTGCCCGGCAACGGCTCGGTCCTCGCCACCCACACGGCCCGCAAGCAGCTCTACGTCGACGCGGCCCGTACGGTCATGGACATCACCCGCCGCTACTACGAGCAGGACGACGAGACGGTCCTGCCCCGCTCGGTCGCCACGTTCTCCGCCTTCGAGAACGCGATGGCCCTGGACATCGCCATGGGCGGCTCGACCAACACGATCCTGCACCTGCTGGCGGCGGCCCAGGAGGCGGACGTCCCGTTCGGTCTCGAGGAGATCGACGCGGTCTCGCGCCGTGTGCCGTGCCTTGCGAAGGTCGCCCCGAACGTCGCCAAGAACCGCACGTACTACATGGAGGACGTGCACCGCGCCGGCGGCATCCCGGCCCTCCTCGGCGAGCTGCACCGCGCGGGCCTGCTGAACGAGGACGTGCACGCGGTCCACAGCCCCTCCCTGGCGGACTGGCTGAAGACCTGGGACGTCCGCGGCGGCTCCCCCTCCCGCGAGGCCCTGGAGCTGTGGCACGCGGCCCCGGGCTGCGTCCGCTCGGCGCAGGCGTTCTCCCAGTCGGAACGCTGGGAGGCGCTGGACGAGGACGCGGCGGAGGGCTGCATCCGCAGTGCCCAGCACGCGTACTCGAAGGACGGCGGCCTCGCCGTGCTCAAGGGCAACCTCGCCGTCGACGGCTGCGTGGTGAAGACGGCCGGCGTCGACGAGTCGATCTGGACCTTCGAGGGCCCGGCGGTCGTCTGCGAGTCGCAGGAGGAGGCCGTCCAGAAGATCCTCACCCAGCAGGTCAAGGAGGGCGACGTCGTCGTCATCCGCTACGAGGGCCCCAAGGGCGGCCCCGGCATGCAGGAGATGCTCTACCCGACCTCCTACCTGAAGGGCCGGGGTCTCGGCAAGGCCTGCGCCCTGGTCACGGACGGCCGCTTCTCCGGCGGCACTTCGGGCCTGTCCATCGGCCACGCCTCCCCGGAGGCGGCGGGCGGCGGCACCATCGCCCTCGTCGAGGACGGCGACCGCATCAGCATCGACATCCCCAACCGCCGCATCGACCTCCTGGTCGACGACGCCGAACTGGCCCGCCGCGAGGCCGCGCTGGGCGGCGTCCACGCCCCGAAGAACCGTGAGCGCAAGGTGTCGGCCGCACTGCGCGCGTACGCCGCGATGGCGACCAGCGCGGACAAGGGCGCGGTGCGGGACGTGTCGAAGCTCGGCTGAGGCACCGTTTCCCATGGGGCCGCTCCTTCGGGGGCGGCCCTCCCCTTTTTTTGCGGTGGCCCGGCCCGCTGCTGCCGGGTCCGCCGTCACCAGGCTGCGGGGTCGTGGGCGTCGACGCAGAAGACGGTGCCGTCGGGGGCCGTGGCGTAGACGTGGCCGCGGGCGAGGACGGGCTGCGGCAGGGAGCCCATCACCACGCCGGAGTCGCTGCCGAGCCGTGGCCCGGTCTGCCCGACGAGGGTGCCCGTGCGGGCGTCGACGGCGAGCAGCCGCCCGTCGGCAGCGGTGACGAACACGTGCGAGCCGTCCGCGGCGGGCGCCGAGCCGCGGCTCACGGACGTCTCGAGGTGCCAGAGCTGCCTGTGCGCGCCCAGGTCGAGGGCCTCCAGGGCGCCGCCCGTGGCCAGCAGGTAGACGATGTCCCCGCGCGTGGCGGCCCGCACGCCGAAGCGCGGCACGGGCAGCGGCATCCGGCGCACCGCCTTCGAGCCCGGCGTGTAGCGGACGACGGCCCTCGTGGCGCCGGAGGCGTCGCCGGCGAGGAAGTAGACCGAACCGCCCGAGGCGCCGACCGGCTTGAGCGACCCCTTCAACCGCGCCGTCCAGCGCACGTCGCCGGTGGCCGGGTCCACGGCGGTGACCGTGGTGTGCGAGTCGTCGGAGGTGTTCGCCGCGTACGCCAGCGGACTGCCGGGGAACGCGGCGAACTGCGGCATGCTCTGGCCGGGCACGCGGTGACTCCACCTCGTCCTGCCCGAGGCGCCGTCCACGCCGGTGACCGTCCCGTCGGCGCCGGTGAGCAGGAGCATGTTCCCCGCACGCTGCAGGCCGCTGTAGCCGGACTCGGTCCCGCGCCACCGTGTCCTGCCGGAGGCGGGATCGAGCGCGACCAGGCGCCGGGAGTCGTCCGGCAGAGGCTGTACGAGCCCGCCAGAGAGCTCCGGCGGCCTGCTCCTGGAGGACGTACCGTCGAGGTGCCGCCACAGCAGGCCGCCGTCGGCCGGGTCGAGGGCGAAGACCACGCCGGCCTGTCCGCAGATCAGCTCCCCGGCACCGTACGAACAGTGGGGCATGCCACCGTGGGCGGCGACGGGCCCGGACACCCAGGCACGCAACCCGGCCGCGGCGGTGGGCGAGGTGCCGCCGCGGGACGAGCCGTCCCGGTTCCCGCCCCCGCCGAGCAGCCGGGCCGCGCCGAGCGCGCCCGTGGCGACGAGGACCAGCGCGAGGCCCGCCAAGGCCGCCTTCCTGCCGCCGCGTCTCCCGGTCCGCGGCTCCCGGGACTCCCGCGGCTCCCGGGATGCCCGCAGTTTCTGCGATGCCCGCGGCTTCTGCGATGTCCGGGGCTCCTGGGACTCCCGCGGTTTCTGCGGTTCCCGCGGCTCCGGGCCCGGCGTGTCCCCGGTCCGCTGCGCCGGTATGAAGGTCTGGGTGTCGTAGGACGCCGCCACCGACCGCAGCTCCCGCATGAGCTCATCGGGTGTGGGCCGGTCCGCGGGCTCCTTGGCCAGGCAGCGCACCACCAGCGGCGCGAGGTTCTCCGGTACGCCGGTCAGGTCCGGCTCGTCGTGCACGACCTGGTAGGCGACGACGTACGGGCTGTCGGAGTCGAACGGCCCCCGCCCCGTCGCCGCGTGCACCAGCACCGACCCGAGCGCGAAGACGTCCGCCGCGGGCCCGACCTCCCGCGGCCGCCGGAACTGCTCGGGCGCCATGAACGGCGGCGTGCCGATCAACTTCCCCGTCTCGGTGCGCAGCTCGCTGTCCTTTGGCCGGGAAATGCCGAAGTCGATGACTCTCGGGCCGTCGTCGGCGAGCAGCACGTTGCTGGGTTTGAGATCCCGGTGGACGACCCCGACCCGGTGGATGTCGCGCAGCGCCTCGGCCAGCCCGGCCATCAGCCGGCGCAACTGGGCCGGCGCCATCGGGCCGTTCCGCTTCACATGCTCGGAGAGCGTGGGGCCGGGTATGTACTGCGTCGCCATCCAGGGCCGTTCACCCTCCGGGTCGGCATCGACGACGGGTGCGGTGAAGGCGCCGCTCACCCTGCGCGCGGCGGCCACCTCCTGCCGGAAACGGCCCCTGAACTCAGGGTCCTTGGCGAACTCGGCATGTACGACCTTCACCGCGAGCCGCATTCCTGAGGCGCTGCGGGCGAGGTGCACCACACCCATGCCGCCGGAGCCGAGGCATGACTCGAGACGGTAGTGACCGGCGTACTCGGGAAGTTCCGCTTCCGCGCCCGCTCCGGTGTTTCCCTGTGGCGCCATGGGACCACCCCCGTGCTGTTCGTCCGCGCGCGCGACGCTTGGAGCCTAGTCGATGTGCCGCACGGGACCGAGGCGGCTTGCTAGTCTCCGCGTGCGAGTTGCGTACACGTGTTTCATGGCGTGTTTCAGGGGAATCAATGGGGCCCCATGGCCGCCATGGGGACCAACGGGGGAGGTTTTTCATGTCTGTTGACCGCGTCGAAGCGACCGAGGACGGCGAGACGGGAAGGGCGGCCGTCGGGCAATCGGCCGTCGCGGGCGAATCCGTCGCCGCGACCGCGTCCGTGCACACCTATCCGATCGCTCCGGGCGTACGCCTCAACGTCCGCAGGGGCCCCGGCACCAACTACCAGATCGTGCGCGTCCTGCCGGAGGGCTCCCGCGTCCCGATCTACTGCCAGACGCCGGGCACCACGGTGAGCGGCCCGTACGGCACCTCGAACATCTGGGACAACATCGACGACGGCGAGTACGTCTCGGACGCCTACGTGTACACCGGCAGCGACGGCTACGTCGCCTCACGCTGCGGCTGACCCGGCACCCTCCCGGCAGGGAGCCCGCCCCGGCCCCGGAGCCATAATCGTCCCGTGAGCGACGAAAACGGCACCTCGGCGACCCGCGCGGGCTCCCCCGCCCCCCACCCGGAAAGCCCCCACCCTGAACCCCTGCGCCTGTTCGGCACCACCTGGGTCGACCACGACAACCGCTACACCGCGCGCCGGATCGGCGCGACCGCCGGCTCCCTCGCCGCCGCCGTCGCCTCCTGCCTCGCCTTCCGGTTCGCCTACCAGGGCCTGCAGATCGCCGACACCGGCGCCTTCGTCACCGTCCTGATGGTCGCGATGTTCGCGATCTGCAGCGCGCTGGCCTTCCGCACCACCTGGGACTCCTTCACCCGCCGCCCCGACCCCGACCGCCAGGCCTCCCTGCGCGGCCTGCTGGCCATCGGTTTCGTCGGCTCACTCCTCGCCTACTTCTTCCGCTCCCTCACCGAGGCACCCGGCGAGAAGCTCCACCGCGCGGAGTACGAGGCGGCCCTCGAGCACTACCAGAAGCGCACCACGCGCCGGTCGGGCAACCCGGCGAAGAAGCGCCGCCGCGGCTGACCGGCCCACCCGCCGGTCGGGCCGCCGCGCACCGAAAAACCCGCTGCCCCCTGCGCGCGGCGGGGTCACCATGGCCGTATGACGGCCTCTTCACACACCGCCCGCGCCCACTCCTTCAACGCCGCCGCAGCCCAGTACGCCGCGAACCGCCCCTCCTACCCGCCGGCCCTCTTCGACCTGATCGAAGACCTGGCCGGCCGCCCGCTCGCCGGCGCCCGCGTCGCCGACATCGGCGCCGGCACCGGCATCGCCACCGCGCTCCTGGCCGCCCGCGGCGCGAACGTCGTCGCCGTGGAGCCCGGTGAGGGCATGGCCTCCGAGTTCCGCCGCGCCCACCCCCTCATTCCGGTCGTCCGCGGCAGCGGCAACGCCCTGCCCCTCGCCGACGGCTCCGCCGACCTCCTCACCTACGCCCAGGCCTGGCACTGGACCGACACCACCCGCTCCGTGCCGGAGGCCCTGCGGGTGCTGCGTCCGGGCGGCTCGCTCGCGCTGTGGTGGAACACCAGCGCCCTCGACGTTCCGTGGATCGACGCCCAGACGGCCCGGATCGGACGTCGCTTCGGCGCCGACACAGTCGTCGACCGCAAGGGCAGCGGGCTCCGCACCGCACTCGCCGACCCCAGCGGCCGCCTGGAGTTCACCCACCGCCGGGTGCGCTGGAGCCGCCACGTCCCGGTCGACACCCACCTCGCCAACATCGGCAGCCACTCGGTCTTCCTGGTCCAGGGCGAACGGAGCGCGAGCGCCTTCCTCACCGAGGAACGCGGCCACCTGCTGGCGGTCTTCCCTGACGGGATCGTCGAGGAGACGTACGTGGTCGAGCTGCTGGTGGCCACGACCCCGTCATGACGTCGCACGGCGACGATCCGCACCAGGGGCCCAGGGGCCCAGGGGCCAGCGGTCTGGGGGCCAGGGAGCGGAGGGGGCGGGAGCCGAGGGGTCGGAGATCAGGGGACCAGGAGGCCAGGGAGCCATGAGGCCGTTCGGCCCTTGACTGGCCCATGCGCCGGTAGCATTATTCATCGCATGATGAATAATGCTACCGAGCGTCCGGGCACGCCAGGAGCACCGGCCGTCCGCGCCGAGGGACTCCGCGTCGTACGAGGCAACCGGCAGGTCCTCCACGGCCTCGACTTCACCGTCCCGCCCGGCCAGATCACCGGACTGCTGGGACCGTCCGGCTGCGGCAAGACGACCCTGATGCGCGCGATCGTCGGCACCCAGGCCAGGATCACCGGCACCCTGGAAGTCCTCGGCCGCCCCGCCGGCGAGGCCTCCCTCCGCTCCCGCATCGGCTACGTCACCCAGGACCCGTCCGTCTACGACGACCTGACGGTCCGGCAGAACCTGCACTACTTCGCGGCGGTCCTCGACCCCGGCCGCGCCGCCGCCGAGCGCCGCCGGCGGAACGTCAGCCGCGCCATCGCCGACGTCGACCTCGTCTCGCACGCCGACGCCCTCGCCGGCAACCTCTCCGGCGGCCAGCGCAGCCGCGTCTCCCTCGCCGTGGCCCTGCTCGGCACCCCGGAACTGCTGATCCTGGACGAACCGACCGTCGGCCTCGACCCCGTCCTGCGCCGCGACCTGTGGAACCTCTTCCACCGCATCGCCGACGAACGCGGAGCCACCCTCCTCGTCTCCTCCCACGTCATGGACGAGGCCGAACGCTGCCACCGCCTCCTGCTGATGCGCGAGGGCGAGATCCTCGCCGACGACAGCCCGGACGCCCTGCGCACCCGCACCCGTTCCGCAACCGTCGAAGCCGCCTTCCTCCACCTCGTCGACCAGGCCGCCGCGGCCGGCGCCCGCAAGGAGACCGTCCGATGAACGCTTCCCGCACCCTCGCCACCGCGGCCCGCGTCCTGCGCCAACTCCGCCACGACCCCAGGACCATCGCCCTGCTCATCGTGGTCCCCTGCCTGATGCTGTTCCTGCTCCGCTTCGTCTACGACGGCAGCCCGCAGATCTTCGACAACATCGGCGCCTCACTGCTCGGCATCTTCCCGCTGATCACGATGTTCCTGGTGACATCCATCGCCACCCTGCGCGAGCGCACCTCGGGCACCCTCGAACGTCTTCTCGCCATGCCCCTCGCCAAGGGCGACCTCATCGGCGGCTACGCCCTCGCCTTCGGCGCCCTCGCCATCGTCCAGTCCGCCATCGCCACCGGACTGGCCCTGTGGTTCCTGGGCCTGGACGTCATCGGCTCACCCTGGCTGCTGCTCCTGGTCGCCCTTCTCGACGCCCTCCTCGGCACGGCCCTCGGCCTGTTCGTCTCGGCCTTCGCCGCCTCCGAATTCCAGGCGGTCCAGTTCATGCCGGCGGTGATCTTCCCCCAGCTCGTCCTCTGCGGCCTCCTCACACCCCGCGAGAAGATGCAGCCCGTCCTGGAAGGCATCTCCAACGTCCTGCCCATGTCCTACGCCGTCGACGGCATGAACGAGGTCCTCAAACACACCGACATGACGACCGACTTCGTACGCGACGCCCTCATCGTGGCCGGCTGTGCGGTGCTGGTACTGGCCCTGGGTGCCGCCACGCTGAGGCGCCGGACGGCCTGAGCACGGGCATCCCGCCCACCGGACACGCCCGCCGCGCCCCCGTCCTCGGTGCGAGGATGAACCGGACGACGCAACCTCCGGAGGGCACCCCAGCCATGACGCAGAAAGTCGCAGTCCTCGGCACCGGCAAGATCGGCGAAGCGCTGCTCAGCGGAATGATCCGCGCCGGCTGGGCCCCGTCGGACCTCCTGGTCACGGCCCGCCGCGAGGAACGTGCCGAAGAACTCCGCACGCGCTACGGAGTCTCCCCGGTCACCAACCCGGAGGCCGCCAAGGGCGCCGACACCCTGATCCTCACGGTCAAGCCGCAGGACATGGGCTCCCTCCTCGACGAACTCGCCCCGCACACCCCGGCCGACCGCCTGATCATCAGCGGCGCCGCCGGCATCCCCACCTCCTTCTTCGAGGAGCGCCTGGCCGTCGGCACCCCGGTCGTCCGCGTCATGACGAACACTCCGGCCCTCGTCGACGAGGCCATGTCCGTCATCTCCGCCGGCACCCACGCCACCGCCGAGCACCTCGCCCACGCCGAGGAGATCTTCGGTGCCGTCGGCAAGACGCTCCGTGTCCCCGAGTCCCAGCAGGACGCCTGCACCGCCCTCTCCGGCTCCGGCCCGGCCTACTTCTTCTACCTCGTCGAAGCCATGACGGACGCCGGCATCCTGCTCGGCCTGCCCCGGGACAAGGCCCACGACCTGATCGTCCAGTCCGCGATCGGCGCCGCGACCATGCTCCGCGACAGCGGTGAGCACCCGGTCAAGCTCCGCGAGAACGTCACCTCCCCCGCGGGCACCACCATCAACGCCATCCGCGAACTCGAGAACCACGGCGTACGAGCCGCCCTCATCGCAGCGCTCGAGGCCGCCCGCGACCGCAGCCGCGAACTGGCCACGGGCAAGAAGGACTGACACAGCAGCCCGCCCGGCGCCGGCCTGGCCGCCCGCGCGGGCATGTCGTCCCGCAGCTTCGCCCGTCACTTCGCCGCGGAGACCGGCACCTCCCCGCTCCGCTGGCTCCTCGACCGGCGCATCTCCGCAGCCCAGAAGCTCCTCGAACGCACCGACCTGCCCATGCCCGAGGTCGCTCGCCGCGCCGGCTTCGGCAGCGAGGTCACGATGCGCCAGCACTTCGCATCGCGCCTCGCCACCAGCCCCCGTGCCTACCGGGCAGCGTTCAGCACGGCACCGGTACCGACCGCGCGGGTCTCGCCCACCGCTCGGGTATCGCCCACGACGCCGGTATCGGACGCGCCCGCATCCGAAGCAGCCGGCAGTAGCCCGATCGCGCGATAAGCGGCGTCGACAGTCGGCCGGGCCATCGCCCGCGCCTTCTCCGCACCATCCCGCAGCACCCCCTCCACATAGCCAGGATCGGCGCACAGCGCACTGTGCCTTTCCTGCACGGGCCTGAGAAGTTCGACCACGGCCTCTGCGGTGTCCTTCTTCAAGGCGCCGTACGACTCATATACACCGGCCAGGGCCTCCGGGTTCCCACCCGTGCAGGCCGCGAGGATCTCCAGCAGATTCGCGAGCCCCGGCCGTTCCTCCCGGTCGTAGACGACTTCCCGGCCGCTGTCCGTCACCGCCCGCATCACCTTCTTCCGCACCACGTCCGGCTCGTCCAGCAGATAGACGACCCCCAGTCCCGATCCGTCGGACTTGCCCATCTTCCGCGTCGGCTCCTGGAGGTTCATCACGCGTGCGGCGACCTTCGGAAGCGTCGCGCGCGGAACCGTGAACGTGTGCCCGTACCGCTGGTTGAACCGCACCGCCAGATCCCGGGCCAGCTCCACGTGCTGCGCCTGGTCCTCACCGACCGGTACGTCGTCCGTCCCGTACGCCAGGATGTCCGCCGCCATCAGCACCGGATAGGTCAGCAGCGACACCCGCACGCTTCTGCCCCGGGCGGCCTCCTTGGCGGCCTTCTCCTTGTACTGGATCATCCGCCGCATCTCACCGTCGGTCGCGACGCACTCCAGCAGGTACGAGAGTCGCGCGTGCTCGTCCACGTGACTCTGCACGAAGAGCGTGCACGACTCGGCGTCCAGCCCCGACGCGAGCAGCAGCGTGGCCGCCTGCCGACTGAGCCTTCGGACCCGGGCCGGATCGTGTTCCACGGTCAGCGCGTGCAGATCCACGACGCAGAACAGCGCGTCAGCCTGGTACTGGTCGGCCTCGGCCCACCGCCGCATGGCACCCAGGTAGTTCCCCAGCGTCAGGTTGCCGGTCGGCTGGATCCCACTGAAGACCCGTGTCATCTCCGCTCCTTCTCCGTTCGGGCCGCCGTCCCGGACGGCCACCCCTCGAAGATCAGGAGGAGATACGAGAAACGGCCGCCGGGGCGGCGGCCGTTGAGTGCATACGTGAGTCCGGCCGCCGTCAGGCGGCCCACCACAGCTGGGTACACGTACGCGTAGTCATGGCCTCAGGCTACGCCTTCCGGGTGCGGTCCGGAGGCGAGTTGACACGCCCGGACCGGATCCGTACTGTTCTCCGAGTTGTCCGACGTGAGCGCCGACTCCGGTCGGTCCCCGGACAGCCATTCCGTCAGTACCCACCACTGCTCGACAGTCGTCGATCCGTCGCCTGTCGTTGAATTGGCATGCGTATTCACGGAATGAGGAATCCGCGTTCGAAAGGACGCAGCCCCCGATTAGCGCGGGAGGCAGGGAGTCCGCTAAAGTCTCACTCGTCGGAACGGCCCAACGGCCGGGAAGACAACCCCCTCTGACTGGGAATCAGACGCCGAAAGGATCTGATAGAGTCGGAAACGCAAGACCGAAGGGAAGCGCCCGGAGGAAAACCCGAGAGGGTGAGTACGAAGGAAGCGTCCGTTCCTTGAGAACTCAACAGCGTGCCAAAAGTCAACGCCAGATATGTTGATAACCCGTCTCCGGCCATACGGTCGGGGCGAGGTTCCTTTGAAAAAATACACAGCGAGGACGCTGTGTGCGGGGGGATTATTCCTCCTCTCGCACCGCTCTCGTGTGTGTCGCCCCGATGACGGGGAAGCATTCACGGAGAGTTTGATCCTGGCTCAGGACGAACGCTGGCGGCGTGCTTAACACATGCAAGTCGAACGATGAACCACTTCGGTGGGGAAGAGTGGCGAACGGGTGAGTAACACGTGGGCAATCTGCCCTGCACTCTGGGACAAGCCCTGGAAACGGGGTCTAATACCGGATACAACCGCTGACCGCATGGTCGGGTGGTGGAAAGCTCCGGCGGTGCAGGATGAGCCCGCGGCCTATCAGCTTGTTGGTGAGGTAATGGCTCACCAAGGCGACGACGGGTAGCCGGCCTGAGAGGGCGACCGGCCACACTGGGACTGAGACACGGCCCAGACTCCTACGGGAGGCAGCAGTGGGGAATATTGCACAATGGGCGCAAGCCTGATGCAGCGACGCCGCGTGAGGGATGACGGCCTTCGGGTTGTAAACCTCTTTCAGCAGGGAAGAAGCGCAAGTGACGGTACCTGCAGAAGAAGCGCCGGCTAACTACGTGCCAGCAGCCGCGGTAATACGTAGGGCGCAAGCGTTGTCCGGAATTATTGGGCGTAAAGAGCTCGTAGGCGGCTTGTCGCGTCGGTTGTGAAAGCCCGGGGCTTAACCCCGGGTCTGCAGTCGATACGGGCAGGCTAGAGTTCGGTAGGGGAGATCGGAATTCCTGGTGTAGCGGTGAAATGCGCAGATATCAGGAGGAACACCGGTGGCGAAGGCGGATCTCTGGGCCGATACTGACGCTGAGGAGCGAAAGCGTGGGGAGCGAACAGGATTAGATACCCTGGTAGTCCACGCCGTAAACGGTGGGCACTAGGTGTGGGCGGCATTCCACGTCGTCCGTGCCGCAGCTAACGCATTAAGTGCCCCGCCTGGGGAGTACGGCCGCAAGGCTAAAACTCAAAGGAATTGACGGGGGCCCGCACAAGCGGCGGAGCATGTGGCTTAATTCGACGCAACGCGAAGAACCTTACCAAGGCTTGACATACACCGGAAACGGCCGGAGACGGTCGCCCCCTTGTGGTCGGTGTACAGGTGGTGCATGGCTGTCGTCAGCTCGTGTCGTGAGATGTTGGGTTAAGTCCCGCAACGAGCGCAACCCTTGTCCCGTGTTGCCAGCAGGCCCTTGTGGTGCTGGGGACTCACGGGAGACCGCCGGGGTCAACTCGGAGGAAGGTGGGGACGACGTCAAGTCATCATGCCCCTTATGTCTTGGGCTGCACACGTGCTACAATGGCCGGTACAATGAGCTGCGATACCGTGAGGTGGAGCGAATCTCAAAAAGCCGGTCTCAGTTCGGATTGGGGTCTGCAACTCGACCCCATGAAGTCGGAGTCGCTAGTAATCGCAGATCAGCAGTGCTGCGGTGAATACGTTCCCGGGCCTTGTACACACCGCCCGTCACGTCACGAAAGTCGGTAACACCCGAAGCCGGTGGCCCAACCCCTTGTGGGAGGGAGCTGTCGAAGGTGGGACTGGCGATTGGGACGAAGTCGTAACAAGGTAGCCGTACCGGAAGGTGCGGCTGGATCACCTCCTTTCTAAGGAGCATCTTGCTGCCGCAGAGCAGCCAGAGCCACTACGCCGGCAAACGTCCGGCGGTGGTCAGCTCATGGGTGGAACGTTGACTACTCGGCCGGGACCTCGGGTCGGAGGCTGCTAGTACTGCTCGCAAGAGCGTGGAACGCATGATCTCCGGACGGGACCTGGCCGGGCACGCTGTTGGGTGTCTGAGGGTACGGCCGTGAGGTCGCCTTCAGGTGCCGGCCCCAGTGAACTCGAACCGGGTGGTTCGGGGTGGTGGGTGGTTGGTCGTTGTTTGAGAACTGCACAGTGGACGCGAGCATCTGTGGCCAAGTTTTTAAGGGCGCACGGTGGATGCCTTGGCACCAGGAACCGATGAAGGACGTGGGAGGCCGCGATAGGCCCCGGGGAGTCGTCAACCAGGCTTTGATCCGGGGGTGTCCGAATGGGGAAACCCGGCAGTCGTCATGGGCTGTCACCCGCTGCTGAACACATAGGCAGTGTGGAGGGAACGCGGGGAAGTGAAACATCTCAGTACCCGCAGGAAGAGAAAACAACCGTGATTCCGGGAGTAGTGGCGAGCGAAACCGGATGAGGCCAAACCGTATACGTGTGAGACCCGGCAGGGGTTGCGTGTGCGGGGTTGTGGGATCTCTCTTCTGTTGTCTGCCGGCGACAGGACGAGTCAGAAACCGTTGATGTAGGCGAAGGACATGCGAAAGGTCCGGCGTAGAGGGTAAGACCCCCGTAGTCGAAACGTCAGCGGCTCGTTTGAGAGACACCCAAGTAGCACGGGGCCCGAGAAATCCCGTGTGAATCTGGCGGGACCACCCGCTAAGCCTAAATATTCCCTGGTGACCGATAGCGGATAGTACCGTGAGGGAATGGTGAAAAGTACCCCGGGAGGGGAGTGAAATAGTACCTGAAACCGTGTGCCTACAAGCCGTGGGAGCGTCGGATGGGAGCTTGCTTCCATCTCGTGACTGCGTGCCTTTTGAAGAATGAGCCTGCGAGTTTGCGGTGTGTTGCGAGGTTAACCCGGGTGGGGTAGCCGTAGCGAAAGCGAGTCCGAAGAGGGCGTTTTAGTAGCATGCTCAAGACCCGAAGCGGAGTGATCTAGCCATGGGCAGGTTGAAGCGGCTGTAAGAGGTCGTGGAGGACCGAACCCACCAGGGTTGAAAACCTGGGGGATGACCTGTGGTTAGGGGTGAAAGGCCAATCAAACTCCGTGATAGCTGGTTCTCCCCGAAATGCATTTAGGTGCAGCGTCGTGTGTTTCTTGCCGGAGGTAGAGCACTGGATAGGCGATGGGCCCTACCGGGTTACTGACCTTAGCCAAACTCCGAATGCCGGTAAGTGAGAGCGCGGCAGTGAGACTGTGGGGGATAAGCTCCATGGTCGAGAGGGAAACAGCCCAGAGCATCGACTAAGGCCCCTAAGCGTACGCTAAGTGGGAAAGGATGTGGAGTCGCAGAGACAACCAGGAGGTTGGCTTAGAAGCAGCCACCCTTGAAAGAGTGCGTAATAGCTCACTGGTCTAGTGATTCCGCGCCGACAATGTAGCGGGGCTCAAGCGTACCGCCGAAGTCGTGTCATTGCAGCATGAGGGTCAACGCCCGCTGTGATGGGTAGGGGAGCGTCGTGTGCCGGGTGAAGCAGCACCGGAAGGTAGTTGTGGACGGTTCACGAGTGAGAATGCAGGCATGAGTAGCGATTCACACGTGAGAAACGTGTGCGCCGATTGACTAAGGGTTCCTGGGTCAAGCTGATCTGCCCAGGGTAAGTCGGGACCTAAGGCGAGGCCGACAGGCGTAGTCGATGGATAACCGGTTGATATTCCGGTACCCGCTGTGAAGCGTCAAACATCGAGCATCGTGATGCTAAGGCCGTGAAGCCGCCCCGGAGCCTTCGGGCGAAGGGGAGTGGTGGAGCCGCCGGACCAAGCGGTTAGTAGGTGAGTGATGGGGTGACGCAGGAAGGTAGTCCAGCCCGGGCGGTGGTTGTCCCGGGGTAAGGGTGTAGGCCGCAAGGTAGGTAAATCCGCCTTGCATACGGCTGAGACCTGATGCCGAGCCGATTGTGGTGAAGTGGATGATCCTATGCTGTCGAGAAAAGCCTCTAGCGAGTTTCATGGCGGCCCGTACCCTAAACCGACTCAGGTGGTCTGGTAGAGAATACCGAGGCGTTCGGGTGAACTATGGTTAAGGAACTCGGCAAAATGCCCCCGTAACTTCGGGAGAAGGGGGGCCACACCTGGTGACGAGTCTTGCACTCCGAGCTGGGGGTGGCCGCAGAGACCAGCGAGAAGCGACTGTTTACTAAAAACACAGGTCCGTGCGAAGCCGTAAGGCGATGTATACGGACTGACGCCTGCCCGGTGCTGGAACGTTAAGGGGACCGGTTAGTCCGATTTCGGTCGGGCGAAGCTGAGAACTTAAGCGCCAGTAAACGGCGGTGGTAACTATAACCATCCTAAGGTAGCGAAATTCCTTGTCGGGTAAGTTCCGACCTGCACGAATGGCGTAACGACTTCTCGACTGTCTCAACCATAGGCCCGGTGAAATTGCACTACGAGTAAAGATGCTCGTTTCGCGCAGCAGGACGGAAAGACCCCGGGACCTTTACTACAGTTTGATATTGGTGTTCGGTTCGGCTTGTGTAGGATAGCTGGGAGACTTTGAGACGCGGACGCCAGTTCGTGTGGAGTCGTCGTTGAAATACCAGTCTGGTCGTGCTGGATGTCTAACCTGGGTCCGTGATCCGGATCAGGGACAGTGTCTGATGGGTAGTTTAACTGGGGCGGTTGCCTCCTAAAGGGTAACGGAGGCGCCCAAAGGTTCCCTCAGCCTGGTTGGCAATCAGGTGTTGAGTGTAAGTGCACAAGGGAGCTTGACTGTGAGACCGACGGGTCGAGCAGGGACGAAAGTCGGGACTAGTGATCCGGCGGTGGCTTGTGGAAGCGCCGTCGCTCAACGGATAAAAGGTACCCCGGGGATAACAGGCTGATCTTCCCCAAGAGTCCATATCGACGGGATGGTTTGGCACCTCGATGTCGGCTCGTCGCATCCTGGGGCTGGAGTCGGTCCCAAGGGTTGGGCTGTTCGCCCATTAAAGCGGTACGCGAGCTGGGTTTAGAACGTCGTGAGACAGTTCGGTCCCTATCCGCTGTGCGCGTAGGAGTCTTGAGAAGGGCTGTCCCTAGTACGAGAGGACCGGGACGGACGAACCTCTGGTGTGCCAGTTGTTCTGCCAAGGGCATGGCTGGTTGGCTACGTTCGGGAGGGATAACCGCTGAAAGCATCTAAGCGGGAAGCCTGCTTCGAGATGAGGACTCCCACCTCTATAAGAGGGTAAGGCTCCCAGTAGACGACTGGGTTGATAGGCCGGATCTGGAAGCCAGGTGACTGGTGGAGGTGACCGGTACTAATAGGCCGAGGGCTTGTCCTCAGTTGCTCGCGTCCACTGTGTTTGTTCTGAGGCAACGACCGTGTGGTGTCCGGTTGTAACTTCATAGTGTTTCGGTGGTTATAGCGTGAGGGAAACGCCCGGTTACATTCCGAACCCGGAAGCTAAGCCTTACAGCGCCGATGGTACTGCAGGGGGGACCCTGTGGGAGAGTAGGACGCCGCCGAACAATCTTTGAGAAAACCCCCGCATCATTCGATGCGGGGGTTTTCTGCGTTTAGGCTCAGGATCATGCGATACGACCTTGTGATCTTCGACAACGATGGCGTCCTCGTCGACAGTGAGCCCATCTCCAACCGGCTCCTCGCCGCCTATCTGACCGAGCTCGGGCATCCGACCTCGTACGAGGACTCTCTTCGTGACTACATGGGGGCGGCCATGCACCGGGTCCATGACCTCGTCGAGGAGCGGACCGGGAGGAAGTTGCCGGCGGACTTCGACGACGTCTTCCACGCGCGGGTGTTCGCGGCGTTCGAGCGGGACCTGGAGCCGGTCCCAGGGGCTGTCGGGCTGCTGGAGAAGCTGGCTGCCGACGGCGTTCCGTACTGTGTCGCGTCCTCCGGGAGCCATGAGCGGATCCGGGTGGGGCACCGGAAGACCGGGCTGGACCGGTGGTTCGACGACGGGCGGATCTTCAGTTCGCAGGACGTGGGGCGGGGGAAGCCGGCGCCCGATCTGTTTCTGTACGCGGCGAAGCGGATGGGTGTCGCGCCGGAGCGGTGTGCGGTCGTCGAGGACAGTCCGCTGGGTGTGCTGGCGGCCGACGCGGCCGGCATGGACGTGTACGGCTTCACCGCCATGACGCCGCCCGAGCGGCTCTCCGGTGCCACGCGGCTCTTCAGCGATTTCGGCGAGTTGGCCGACCTGCTCGTGTGACGCCGGCGTGGGTGCCCGGCTGACATTTGTCACGCCGAGCTCCGGACGATCGTTCCTACTGGCGACCAGGGGGCGGACGAGAAGCTGAGGGCATGACGACGAACACGGTGTCCCAGGGCCGGAGCAGCACCCGGACTCCCAGCGCGCTCGACAACTTCCGTCCGCTGATCGTGGACGTGGCGGTTCCGCTCGGTTCGTACTACCTGTTCAAGGGCGCCTTCGGGATGAGCACCTTCGCGGCGCTCGCCTGGAGCAGCGTGGTCCCGGCGGTGCGGACGGTCTGGAGCGTGGTGAAGGAACGCAGGGTGAACGGGCTGGCGGGGCTGATCCTCGTCGTCAACGTGGTCTCCCTGCTGCTGAGTTTCGTCTCCGGCGACCCGCGGCTGATGCTCGCCAAGGACGGCGCGGTCAGCAGCACCGTCGGCATCGGCATCCTCGTGTCGGTGGCTCTCGGTCGGCCGATGATGACCGCCGGCATGAAGCCGTTCCTGGTGAAGGGCGACCCGGCGAAGGAGGCCGCGTGGCAGCGGCTGGTGTCGGGCCGGGCGGCCGGCTCGGTGGACTTCCTGCGCAAGGAGCGGACGTTCTCCGTGGTGTGGGGCGTGGCGCTGCTCGCCGAGTGCGTGGCGCGGGTCGTGGGGGCGTACACCGTCCCGGTGGACACCATGGTGTGGCTCGGCGGGGTCCTGATGGCCGGTGTGATGACGCTGACCTTCCTCGTCAGCGGCGGGCTGGCCGCCGGGCCGATGGAGGCGATGGTCCGCGCCGAGGCGAGGACCGAAAGGGCTGCCGCCGGAGCCGAGGTCGCCGTCGCGGCCTGAGCGGGTCGCCGTAGGGACGGAAAAGATGAAGCTGAGGGAAATTCATCTTTGGCTTGATCTACCCACAAGTAGCCAGGGGCCTTACGCTCGCCGCCATGACAGATGTGCTGCGGCGCGGCAGGGCCTCCTTGGCGTTCAGCTTCCTCGCTCAGGGCGCCACCTTTGCCCTGCTGGTGACTCGCATCCCGGCCATTCAGGACCGGTACGGGGTGTCCGACGCGCTGCTGCCCGTCTTCCTCGCCGCCGTGCCCGTCCTGGCCGGCGTCGGCAGCGTGACGACCGAGCAGCTGGTGAAGCGGATACGGCCGAGTCTGCTGCTGCGGTGTCTGCAGCCCGTGGTGCTGCTCGCGCTTCTCGGTGTCGGGGCGGGAGAGCACCTGGCCGAACTGGGGCTGGCGCTGGCCGCGTTCGGGCTCGCCGTCGGTGGGCTCGACGCCTCCATGAACATGCTCGGCGTGAGCCTGCAGCGGGCGTACGGCCGAAGCATCATGCTCAGCTTCCACGCCGCGTTCAGCCTCGGCGGAATCCTCGGGGCGTCGCTGGCCTGGGTGGGAGCGCACTGGCACCTGGCGCTGTGGGTGTCGTACCTGCCGGTCGTCGCGGTGCTGCTGCCCGCCACGCTGGTGGGCAGCCGCTGGTACGTCGACGGGGGCTCCCGGGAGGTCGTCAAGGAGCGGCAGGAGCAGGAGCAGGAGCGGGTACAGGCTCAGGCTCAGAGGGTCGTCTTCAGGGTGCTGCTGCCGCTGTGTCTGGTGATGACCTTCGCGTACATCGGGGACTCGACCGTCTCCAACTGGAGCGCGAAGTACCTGAAGGACGTGCTCGGGAGCTCGGAGCAGCTGTCGACGGTGCCGTACAACGTCTACATGGTGACGACGCTGCTGGGGCGGTCGCTGGGGGACACCGGGGTGCGCCGGTTCGGGGCCGTCGCGGTCGTGCGGCTGGGGGCGCTGGTGGCGGCGCTGGGGTTCGCGGTGGTGGCCGTGGCGCCGGGGGCGTGGGCCGGGATGCTCGGGTTCACGCTGGTCGGACTGGGGCTGTGTGTGCTGGTGCCGCAGACCTTCGCGGCGGCCGGGCGGCTGTTCCCGGGCGCCTCCGATGCCGCTGTGGCGCGGCTGAACGTCTTCAACTACGTCGGCTTCCTGATCGGCTCGCCGCTGGTGGGCGCGCTGGGGGACGCGTGGAGCTATCGGTGGGCGATGCTCGTGCCGATGGTGTTGGTGCTGGTGACACTGGTCTACGCCCGCTCGTTCGCGCCTCGGCCGGACCGATACGGTGGCGGGCATGAGCGGCCGCGCACAGCTGATGTGGGACGAGGCAGTAACGGGCTATGACTTCGGTCGGGACCATCCGATGGACCCGGTCCGGCTGGCCCTGACCAGGCACCTCGTCGACGCCTTCGGGCTCGACAAGGAGGTCCGGATGGTGGCGGCGAAGCCCGCCGGGGAGTCGACGCTGCGGCTCGTCCACCGGGAGGACTACATCGACGCCGTGAAGGCGGCCTCGGCCGATCCGGAGGCGGCGGACGGGGCGTACGGGCTGGGGACGCTGGACGATCCCGCGTTCGCCGGGATGCACGAGGTGTCCTCGCTGATCGCCGGTCAGTCGGTGGGGGCCGCGGAGGCCGTGTGGCGCGGTGACGTGCCGCACGCGGTGAACTTCGCGGGCGGGCTGCACCACGCGATGCCGGGCGGTGCCTCCGGGTTCTGCATCTACAACGACGCGGCGCTGGCGATCGCGCGGCTGCTGGAGCTGGGGGCCGAGCGGGTCGCGTACGTCGACGTCGACGTGCACCACGGCGACGGCGTGCAGGCGGCGTTCTGGGACGATCCCCGGGTGCTGACGATCTCGTTGCACGAGCACCCGCGGACGCTGTTCCCGCAGACCGGGTGGCCGGAGGAGACGGGGGCGGAGTCCGCGGAGGGTTCGGCCGTGAACGTGGCGCTGCCCGCCGGGACCGGGGACGCCGGATGGCTGCGGGCCTTCCACGCCGTCGTACCGGAACTGATCGCCGACTTCCGGCCGCAGGTGCTGGTGTCGCAGCACGGGGCCGACACGCACTTCGAGGATCCGCTCGCGCACCTGGCCGTGTCGCTGGACGCGCAGCGGGCCGTGCAGGTCGCCTGTCACGAGCTGGCCCACGAGCACGCCGACGGGCGGTGGGTCGCGCTGGGCGGCGGGGGATACGCGGTGGTCGAGGTCGTGCCGCGGTCGTGGACGCATCTCGTGGGGATCGCGGCGGGACGGGAGATCGCGCCCGAGACGGCGGTCCCCGAGGGGTGGCGGCAGGAAGTCTTCGCCCGCACCCGGCAGTTGGCGCCCGGGCGGATGACCGACGGGCGGTGGCCGGTGTCCTTCGCCGGGTGGGAGGCGGGGTACGACCCGGCCGACCGGCTGGATCAGGCGGTGCTGGCCACGCGCCGGGCCGCCTTTCCGCTGCGGGGGCTGCTTCCGTAGGAGGCTGCTGCCCCGGGGAGGTTGCAGGGCGGCAGGAAAGGGCCGCCGGGACGGGAGCCGTCCCGGCGGCCGGGTGAGCCGGTGCCTCAGCCGCAGTGGCCCGAGTCGCCGCCCGAGGCGTTGCCGATGACCCCGCGCCACTCGATGCAGTGGCCGCGCGCGGCGACGTAGACCGGGCCGGCGTAGGACGTGTACTGGCCCTGGTCCCGGACCGGCGTGGTCTCGTGGCCGAGGTCGGCCTTGAGCTCGACGGACATGTAGATCCTCGCCCCCGCGGTGTTGCGGATGGTCACGGCGCAGTTCTTGCCGGTCGACTGGTTCCAGGTGATGAACACCTTGCCGGAGTTGCCGACCGGCGTGGAGCCGATGACCTTGTAGCCCGTGCCGCAGGCGCCGTTGTATGTGGCGGAGGCGGCGGCCGGCCTGGCGGCGGCGGTCGGCCGGGTGGCCGCCGAGGCCGGAGTGGTCGCGGCGAGCGTGCCGCCGAGCGCCAGGACGGCGAGCGCGCCGGCGGTCGTGGCGCGACGGGACGGCTTGTGCATGGTTGTTCCCCCTGCTGTGGTGTGGTCCACGTGACCCGTGTGGGCCGACGTGCCGTGAACGGTTGGTCGTTGCCGTTCACGCAGGATGAGACCGGAGAGTCCGGACGTTGGTTGTGGCGTCTTCTGTCACCGTTCTGTCACTGCCCGTCAGGGGCGGCATCATGCGGCTCATTACGCCACTCGTGCGGTAATTCACCTGTTTTGGCCGTGCTGGTCCCCGTGGTCCGTCACCATCGCAGACGTGTTGAGCACCGGAGCCCTGCGCGCCCATCTCCTGGCGGCCCGTCTCGCCGGGCCCGTGGCCACGTCGCGTGAGGAGAGCCTCCGCAGCTATCGGCTCTTCGCCGCGCGCGATCCCCGCGTGCTGATCGGGCTTGACCCTGAATGGACCTGGAGACAGCGGGATCTGATCGGGTTGATGGCGGACAAGTGCGGGGTTTCGGCCGATCCGCAGCATGTCTCCGGTCAGGATGTGATCGATCCGGAGCGAACTCTGACCGCTCTGGATGCCTTCGCGGCCCGTCTCGCCGCAGCGGCCCAGCGCAGCGCCCCTGTGCTCCTCGGGACCGGTCACCCGCACCGCCTGCTCGGCTTCTACGCCGCCTTGGCGGACGCGCTGTCGGCGGCGGGATGTACCGTCCTCACACCGGCGTATGGTCGCCGTATCGACATAACGACCCGGTTCGGCCTACGTACGTACAACCTTGACTACGTACAAGGAGTCGCGTTGGTGCGGGAACCCGGGGCACCCCGCCCCGGTTGTGCGACCGGCGTGCACACCCACTCGCCGCTCCCGGTTCGTACCGCCCTGGCCGCGGCGGCCGAGGCCGGCGGGGCCCTTCCCGAGCTGGTCGTCGGGGACCACGGCTGGGTCTGCGGGGCAGGTCAGCTGGGGTTCGAGGCCATTGGTCTCGCCGATACGGACGATCCCGCCCTCTTCGTGGGGGAGGCCGAGGGGTCCGTGTCCGTCGTCGTTCCACTTGATGACGCTGTGCGGTCTGATTACTACCGGCCGCTGACCCGCTACGTACTCAATCGAGCGTGTCTGTCACAGTAGGCCGCCGATGGGTGCACCTCTTCCCCACTCGCATCACCCGCCCCTACATTGGGGAGTGAGCACGCAGCGACGAAGAGTCACCGGAAGGGGAAGCCGGTGGCCGTCGAGTGCGGAAGGTTCAGGTGTGTCATGGCTGCTGAGCAGAGGCCTCTGAGTGAGGTCCAGTTCCTTACCGTGGCGGAGGTCGCCTCGGTGATGCGAGTGTCGAAGATGACTGTGTACCGGCTGGTGCACAGCGGTCATCTGCCCGCGATCAGGGTGGGGCGGTCCTTCCGCGTCCCCGAGAACGCGGTTCACGAGTACCTTCGCGAGAGTTACGTGGGGGTGGAAACCGCCTGACGAACGGCCCGGGGGGATCCTCAGGGCACTACAGGGATCTCCCCCGGCAACCTCGATTACGACCTCAGCGCTCGGACGGGTAGGCTGGCCCCTCGTAGGTCGTATGGGCCCATGGCGCCCAACACCGAGTGATGAGAAGTGAGCGAGGGTAGTCGTGGGCTCTGTTATCAAGAAGCGGCGCAAGCGGATGGCGAAGAAGAAGCACCGCAAGCTGCTCAAGCGCACGCGCGTTCAGCGTCGCAACAAGAAGTGAGCGATGCTCTAGGAGCGTGTTCTGTGGCCCCCCACCGCAACCGGTGGGGGGCCACACGCGTCCGGGCTTCACGGAAGCCACCACGAGCACCCGCGATCACGCGCCCGTCCTGTGCCTACGCATGGGTTTCACATGGCCTGGTCTGTTCGTATGTCTGTGGATGCCGTCACTTCGTGCATTGGGTGGTCATCACAGCGCAACATCGACCCGCTAAGTTGGCCGCAGGCGGGGAACGCGGCAGGCTACGAGTACCGGATGGGCTGGAAGGAAGGCGCAGATCTTGGGCAAGGTCGTGCTCGTGACCGGAGTGGCCCGCTGGCTGGGGGGCCGGTTCGTACGACGGATCCAGCGTGACCCGGGGGTCGACCGGGTCATCGCCGTGGACGCGGTCGCGCCCGAGCATCATCTGGGCGGCGCGGAGTTCATCCAGGCCGACATCCGGCAGCCCACCATCGGGCGGGTGCTCGCCGAGACGGGTGCCGACACCGTCGTCCACATGGATGTGAGCGCGACCGGGCTGGGCAGCGGCAGCCGGACGGCGATCAAGGAGACCAACGTCATCGGCACCATGCAGCTGCTCGGTGCCTGCCAGAAGTCCCCGACGGTCAAGCGGCTCGTGGTGAAGTCCAGTACGAACGTCTACGGCTCCGCCTCCCGCGACCCCGCGGTGTTCACCGAGACCACCCCGCCCAAGTCGCTGCCCAGCGGCGGCTTCGCGAAGGACACCGTCGAGGTCGAGGGCTACGTACGGGGCTTCGCGCGGCGGCGGCCCGACGTGGCCGTGTGCGTGCTGCGCTTCGCCAACATCCTGGGGCCCACGGCGGACACGCCGCTCGCCTCCTACTTCTCGCTGCCGGTCCTGCCGACCGTGTTCGGCTACGACCCGCGGCTGCAGTTCGTCCACGAGGACGACGTGATGGAGGTGCTGCGGATCGCCTCGCGGGAGCCGGCGCGGGGCACGCTCAACAGCGGCACCTTCAACATCGCCGGCGACGGGGTTCTGCTGCTCTCCCAGTGCTCCAGACGGCTCGGCCGCCCCACGGTGCCGCTGCTGCTGCCCGCGGTCACCTGGGCCGGCTCGCTGGTGCGTACGCTGGGAATGACGGACTTCTCGCCCGAGCAGATCCGACTGCTGACCCATGGCCGGGTCGTGGCGACGGACCAGATGCGGGAGACGCTCGGATTCAGGCCGAAGTACTCGACGGCGGAGACCTTCGCGGACTTCGCGCGTGGTCACGGCCCCGGGCTCGTGCCGCCGGAGGCCCTTGCGGGGGCCGTCGACCGGATCGCCGCGCTGCCCGTCCTGGGCGGCGGCCACGCCCCGACGCAGAGCGCCAACTGAGGAGCGCATCAACGATGGCGGATGCCAAGGTCATTCCGTTCGACGACGACCGGTCCCGCGGAGGCGCCGTACAGCGGCCCTCGCGGCGCCGGGGCGCGGGGAGCCGGCGCAAGACCACGGAGCCCGCGCTGGTAGGTGAGGTCCAGCCCCTGCCCAGCAGGATGTCCGCGCAGGATGATGTTCCCGTGACGCATGAGGAGGAGCCGCCGCAGCAGCCGCAGGAGGACGGCGGCTGGGAGCGGCGCGTCGCGAGCGGCCTGTCCTTCCTGCGCCGCCGCCTCACCGGCGACTACGAGGTCGACGACTTCGGCTACGACGAGGAGCTGACCGACCAGGTTCTGATGTCCGTGCTGCGGCCGGTGTACGAGAAGTACTTCCGGGTCGATGTGAAGGGCGTCGAGAACATCCCGTCCGACGGCGGCGCGCTGCTCGTCGCCAACCACTCCGGGACGCTCCCGCTGGACGGCCTGATGATGCAGGTCGCCGTGCACGACCACCATCCGGCGGGCCGCCATCTGCGGCTGCTCGCCGCCGATCTGGTCTTCGTGCTGCCGGTCGTCAACGAGCTGGCCCGCAAGCTGGGCCACACCCTGGCCTGCGCCGAGGACGCCGAGCGGCTGCTGGGCCAGGGTGAGCTGGTGGGGGTGATGCCGGAGGGCTTCAAGGGCATCGGCAAGCCCTTCGGCGAGCGGTACAAGCTCCAGCGCTTCGGCCGCGGCGGCTTCGTCTCCACGGCACTGCGCCGCGGCGCGCCGATCATCCCGTGCTCCATCGTGGGCGCGGAGGAGATCTACCCGATGATCGGCAACGCGAAGACCCTCGCGCGGCTGCTGGGCTTCCCGTACTTCCCGCTGACGCCGACCTTCCCGTGGCTCGGCCCACTCGGCGCGATCCCGCTGCCGACGAAGTGGACGATCCAGTTCGGCGAGCCGATCCCGACCGACGGCTATCCGCCGGAGGCCGCCGAGGACCCCATGCTGATGTTCAACCTGACCGACCAGGTCAGGGAGCAGATCCAGCACACGCTCTACAAGCTGCTGGTGCAGCGGCGGTCGGTGTTCTTCTGACGGGGGCGTCCTCCCTGGGAAGGACGCCCCCATGACCACCGTGGGGTCTTACTGGCCGGTGTCCTCGCTGTCGATGCCGAGGCCGGGGAGCAGGCCCGGGAGCAGCGGCGGGATGGTCACGTCCGGCCCGCTGGAGGGGGACTTGGTCTCGGACGGGGAGGCACTGCCGCTGTCCTTCGGCGGGTCGAGCAGACCTCCGGTGTTGCCACCGAGGAGGCCGTCGCCGGTGGAGTCGGCCGACTGGCTGGGACTGCTGGGACGGCTGTGCTCGGAGGAGTCGCCGCCGGCGCTGGGCGACGCCGGCTTCCGGGCGGAACCGGACGTGCCCTGGGACGCCCTGCCCGAGCCGTGCTGCTTGCCGTCGCCGCGCCCCTGGGCCGGGGACGGGGGCAGCAGGGACTGCAGCGGGGCGACCTCCTGGTCTATGGCGTCGAACACCGACGACACCTGCTGACTGACGTCCCCGAGCTGGAGCGGGAGCCGCTCGCGCAGGGCGCCCCAGACTTCGCGGTGCGAGCGGGAGAACGTGGACAGGGCCTGGATGGGGCCGAGCGAGTCGGGGTCGCGCTCGTACGCCTCGTGCAGCAGCCGGTGGCCCTCGGACGCGTCGTGGGTGACGCCGGCCAGGGTGCGGCGGATCTCGCCGAGGGACTCGTGGTCGAGCTGGGTGTTGCCGCGGCCGCGCTCCATCAGGCGGCGCGCCTCGCTCAGCCGGGTGGAGGCCTGGTCGAGATAGGCCACACCGCGCTGGTCGTCGCCCTCGGACATGTAGTTGAGCTTGAAGTCCTCGATGCCGCGTTTGAGCCCGTAGAGCGAGTCGCCCGGCAGGGCGTCCTGGCTGGCGGCGGCGACTCCGCCGAAGGCTCCCGCCGCGACGCCGACGCTCAGTCCGCCCGCCGCCAGGCCCTTGGTCAGCCGCGACCGCGGCCGCAGCTTGCCCAGCGGGCTCGCGCGGTGGGCACCGCGCGCACGCTGGACGGGCAGCGACGGGTCCGCCGTCTCACCGCCGGCGCTTTCCTGCAGCATGGCCTCGAACGCGGCCACCAGCTGGGCCCGCTGGACGGCCTTCACCTCGGGGTCCAGCTTCGGTCTGGGCAGCTCGCCGAGACACTCCGTGAGGGCCAACAGCCGAACCTGCTCGGTCTGTTCCGCAGCAGCCGTGGACGGGGCCGGTCCTTCGGACTGCTCGGCCGCCGTGCCCCGGTCCGGCTGTTCCTCCAGGGCCTGGGCGAAGGCGTTCGCCCGCCGGTGTGCCGATACGTTCGCGATCACTGGCGGCACCTCCTCTCATCATGACGGTCGACTCCCCAGGGGGTCCTGAGGGTTGCACGCTCTGACCACATCCACACGATCGAGTGATCGGAGACGGCCAGGGAGTGACCACAGGGAGCCTGCATCCCGCACAACGAGCGTCTCGGCACTTGGGTTACGGACGACGGATGATCGGAACGAGAAGTCAACGGAGTATCACGGGCCGCTAGTTGGTTGTCACCCAGCGTCAGCGGACGTCGTCGGGCAGCAGCCGGGCCAGGGTGCGCACCGCGCGGTACTGGAGCGTCTTGATGGCGCCCTCGTTCTTGCCCATGACGCGGGCGGTCTCGGCGACCGACAGGCCCTGCAGGAAGCGGAGCGTCACGCACTCCTGCTGCTGGGGATTGAGGCGTCGTACGGCGTCGAGCAGGGCGGCGTTGGAGAGGGACTCCAGGACGGAGTCCTCCGGGGAGCGCTCGACCTCGTTGGCGTCGAGCATCTCGCCGGTGGTGACCTCGAGGCGGAAGCGGCTCGACTTGAAGTGGTCGGCGACGAGGTTGCGGGCGATGGTGACCAGCCAGGCGCCGAAGTCGCGGCCCTGCCAGGTGAAGGTGCCGATGCGGCGCAGGGCGCGCAGGAACGTCTCACTGGTGAGGTCCTCGGCGGTGGCCTTGCCGCCCACGCGGTAGTAGATGTACCGGTAGACGGTGTCGCTGTACTGGTCGTAGAGCCGGCCGAAGGCGTCGGCCTCGCCGGCCTGGGCGCGTTCGACCAGGTCCATCATCCGGGCGCTGTCGCTGTCCGCGGCCGGTCGGCGGGTGGTGGTGGCGGTGCCGGCCACCCGGCCGCGTCTGCCGACGGCGGCGCTGCCGTCGGCGAGCGCGTAGCACGGGCCGACGGGGGTGGTGGCAACGGCGAGGGCGGGGACGGCGTACGCGGTGGGGACGAAGCCGCGCAACAGGTCCAGGACCGTTGCGCGCAGCGTAGCCAGGCCCGAGGCGTCAACCCCGACGTGTGGGTACACGGGACTCCCAGAGGCAGAGCTTCCATCACGTGCAGTGCGGAACCGTTCACCCGTCGTAGCGACGGAGTGGTACCGGTTTGCGTCTGAGGAGAATAACGCTTCGTACAGGCGCTGCTACACCCAGTTGCTCAAATCACCGATTCCGTCGCTTCTGTAACCGATTGACGCCCGTTCAAGTACCTCTGCGTGATCGGTTGTTGATCGAATCGGTTCGGATTACGTATGAGAACGGGGCGTGTTGTGGCGGTGTGCAGCCAACGGGACTGCACAAACGCGGAACGGGCCGGGAAACATGTCCCGGCCCGCCGTGTCGCACGCAGTTCACGGCGTCAGCGGCGCCGCTTGTGCAGAGCGATCGCCGCCGCGGTGCCCCCGGCGACCGCACCCACCCCGGCCGCCGCCGGGATGCCGACCTTCGCCGCCTTGCGGCCCGTGCGGTAGTCGCGCAGCCGCCACTCCAGGTCGCGGGCGTGCTTGCGGAGCTTGGTGTCGGGGTTGATGGCGTAGGGGTGGCCGACCAGCGACAGCATCGGGATGTCGTTGTGGGAGTCGCTGTAGGCGGCGCAGCGGGAGAGGTCCAGGCCCTCCGCGGCGGCGAGGGCGCGCACCGCCTCCGCCTTGGCCGGGCCGTGCAGCGGCTCGCCGACCAGCTTGCCCGTGTAGACACCGTCCACCGACTCCGCGACCGTGCCCAGGGCGCCGGTCAGACCCAGGCGGCGGGCGATCACGGTCGCGATCTCCACCGGCGCCGCGGTGACCAGCCACACCCGCTGGCCCGCGTCGAGGTGGGCCTGGGCCAGGGCGCGGGTGCCCGGCCAGATCCGCTCGGCCATGTACTCGTCGTAGATCTCCTCGCCGATCGACCGCAGTTCCGCGACGCGGTGGCCCTTCACGATGGACAGCGCCGAGTCGCGGGCCTCCTGCATGTGTTCGGGGTCCTCGACGCCGGCCAGCCGGAACCAGGCCTGCTGCCAGGCGAACCTGGCGAGGTCGCGGGTCTCGAAGAACTTCCGCTTGTACAGTCCCCGGCCGAAGTGGAAGAGGGCGGCGCCCTGCATCACGGTGTTGTCGAGGTCGAAGAACGCGGCAGCCTTGTCGTCGCCGAGTACGGGGAACTCCTGTTCCTCCGCGGGGACGTCCTGCGAGGACTTGCGCGCTGCCTCCGCAGAAGCCTCGCCTGCCAACACACTGCGCGCCGTGGCGGAACGCCTACGGGGAGTGAGCCATCCGAGAGCGGCCATGCCCGTGAGCATAGCCAGTTTGTTCGGTGCCTCCATGCGCCCGAGGTTCGAAGCCCGTGAACTCTCCGCGACCGTGTCGTTAAAGAACTCGTACCGTCCGCGCGTCGCCCGGCGTTTTCGCGGGTGTGCCGCACCGGGGCGCTCGCGCGAGAATGGCCGACATGAGCCCCCTCTTTCGCCGCAGGCCCCCGCAGGACCGTCTCGTCACCCTCATCCGCAAGCAGGGGTGCCATCTGTGCGATGACGCACAGTCGGTGGTGGAGAAGGTCTGCGCGGAGGTGGGCGTGCCGTGGGAGAGCAAGGACATCTCGCGGGACCGGCAACTCCACGACCAGTACTGGGAGCAGATCCCCGTGGTGCTCGTCGACGGCAGGCAGCACACCTTCTGGCGCGTGGACGAGGAGCGGTTGCGCAAGGCGCTGACCGACTGACCGACGGGGCCGCCTTCCCCGGTGTGTCGCTTAGGATCGATGGTGTCTGGTCTCGGGGGTGGGGATCGTTGAGGAGAGTGTGCGGTTTTGCCCCCCGAAGTAAAGGAATTGTGGTGCGCGTGCGCCGGTTCCGTATCAGTGCGCCGGGGGCGCGTGACCCCGGTCACGTTGGCCGGGCAAATCGGACACCATCTTTGTGCACGCGTTCACAAAGACATAGCCTGCTGTCGACGGGGCGGTCTGGGTACACGTGACCGCCCACAGCCCCGCTCTACCCGCAGGAGCACCGTGGCAACTGGCCGAACTCACCGACCGGCGACCCGCAGCCGAGGGATTCCCGAGGCCACCGTCGCCAGGCTTCCGCTGTACCTCCGCGCTCTGACCGCACTGTCGGAGCGCTCGGTGCCCACGGTCTCCTCCGAGGAGCTCGCGGCCGCGGCGGGGGTCAACTCCGCGAAGCTGCGCAAGGACTTCTCCTACCTGGGCTCCTACGGCACCCGTGGTGTGGGCTACGACGTCGAGTATCTCGTCTACCAGATCTCACGCGAGCTCGGGCTCACCCAGGACTGGCCGGTTGTGATCGTCGGTATCGGCAACCTCGGCGCCGCCCTGGCCAACTACGGCGGGTTCGCCTCCCGCGGTTTCCGGGTGGCCGCCCTGATAGACGCCGATCCGGCGATGGCGGGCAAGCCCGTCGCGGGCATCCCCGTGCAGCACACCGACGACCTGGAAAAGATCATCGAGGACAACGGGGTGAGCATCGGCGTCATCGCCACCCCCGCCGGCGCCGCCCAGCAGGTCTGCGACCGGCTCGTGGCCGCCGGGGTCACCTCCATCCTGAACTTCGCGCCGACCGTGCTGTCCGTCCCCGAAGGGGTCGACGTACGCAAGGTCGACCTCTCCATCGAGCTGCAGATCCTCGCCTTCCACGAGCAGCGCAAGGCCGGGGAGGAGGCCGCCGGGACCGACGGCGCCGGACCGGTCGCCGCCGCGCGCGGGAACTCGGCCGACAAGGGCCCGGACGGGGACGTACCCGCCGTGATGCCGGCATGAGCCTGCTCGTCGTCGGACTGAGTCACCGCAGCGCCCCCGTCAGCGTCCTGGAGCGCGCCGCGCTGAACCCGGACGCCCAGATCAAGCTGCTGCAGGACACGGTCGCCGCGGAGCCCGCCGCCGAGGCCGCGGTCCTCGCCACCTGCAACCGCATCGAGCTCTACGCGGACGTCGACAAGTTCCACGCCGGGGTCGCCGAGCTGTCCACGCTGCTCGCCCAGCACAGCGGGGTCGGTCTCGAGGAGCTCACGCCGTACCTCTACGTCCACTACGAGGACCGCGCCGTCCACCATCTGTTCTCGGTGGCCTGCGGCCTCGACTCCATGGTGGTGGGCGAGGGGCAGATCCTCGGGCAGATCAAGGACTCGCTGGCGAAGGCGCAGGACCTGCACACGGCGGGACGGCTGCTGAACGACCTGTTCCAGCAGGCGCTGCGGGTCGGCAAGCGGGCCCACTCCGAGACCGGCATCGACCGCGCCGGGCAGTCCCTGGTCACCTTCGGCCTGGAGCAGCTGGCCGCAGGGGGCGGTGTCGATGACTGGGCGCGCGGCAAGAAGGCGCTGGTCGTCGGGGCCGGTTCGATGTCCTCGCTGGCCGCCGCCACGCTCGCGCGGGCCGGGGTCGCCGAGATCGTCATCGCCAACCGCACCGCCGAGCGCGCCGAGCGCCTGGCGCAGATACTCACCGAGGCCGACGGCACGGACGTGGCCGCCCGCGCGGTACCGATGGCATCGGTGCCGGTCGAGCTGACACGTGCCGACGTCGTCGTCTCCTGCACCGGCGCCACGGGCCTCGTCCTGCCGGCCGACGCGGTCACGGCGGCGGTCGAGGACCGTACGGACGCACCCGCCGCCGTGCCGGAGAGCGCTGCCGGGCCGGTCGCGCCCGCCGGCGCGCCCAAGAGCGCCGAACCGGACGCGCGCACCGACGCGTCTGCGCTGCCGCCCGCCTCCGCCGGCACCGAGGAGAACTGCCCGCTCGACCTGTCCGCCGCGCAGGCCGGCTTCTCCGTGATGGGGGAGGCCGCCGTCGCCGGGATGGACGCGGCGACCCTGGAGCAGCACGCGGCCTGGGTGGACAACGGCACCGTGGACCGCCGCGACGGGGGCGCCTCCCAGGCCCTCAGGGCGGCGGGCGAGGCGCGCCGCACGCCCGAGTCCGACGCCGAGCTGATCACCGCGCTCGCCGCCCTCACCGCGAGGGTCGGCCGGATCCCCGAGCTCCGCAGGCCCGAGCCCGTCGCCGGGCCCCCGAGGCCCGCGCCCGTGCTCTTCCTGCTGGACCTCGCGATGCCGCGCGACATCGACGCGGCCGTGCACCGGCTGGCCGGCGTCCGGCTCGTCGACATCGAGTCGCTGGCGGAGGCCTCCGCCGACGCGCCGATGGCCGCCGACGTCGACCGGGTCCGCCGGATCGTCTCCGACGAGGTCGCCGCCTTCGGCGCCGCGCTGCGGGCCGCGCACATCACGCCCACCGTGGTCGCGCTGCGCACGATGGCCGCCGATGTCGTCGCGAACGAGATCGCGCGGCTCGAGGGGCGGCTGCCCGGGCTCGACGACAAGCACCGCAGCGAGATCACGCAGACCGTCAAGCGCGTCGTGGACAAGCTGCTGCACGCGCCGACGGTACGGGTCAAGCAGCTCGCGGCCGAACCGGGCGGAGCGGGGTACGCGGATGCCCTGAGGACCCTTTTCGACCTCGACCAGGAGGCGGTGGCCGCGGTCTCCCGCGCCGACGACGACTCAGAGAACAGCAAGAACCGAGGGCCGGCATGAACAGCAAGGCATTGAGACTGGGCACCAGGCGGAGCAAACTCGCCATGGCCCAGTCCCGGCAGGTGGCGGACGCCGTGAGCCGGGTGACAGGACGGCCCGTCGAGCTCGTCGAGATCACCACCTACGGCGACACCTCCCGCGAGCACCTCGCCCAGATCGGCGGCACGGGCGTGTTCGTCACGGCGCTGCGTGAGGCGCTGCTGCGGGGCGAGGTCGACTTCGCGGTTCATTCGCTCAAGGACCTGCCCACCGCGCAGCCAGAGGGACTGGTGCTGGCCGCCGTCCCGCCGCGTGCGGACCCGCGTGACGTGATCGTCGCCCGGGACGCGCTGAAGTTCGCCGACCTGCCGCGCGGCGCGCGCGTCGGGACGGGCTCGCCGCGCCGCATGGCACAGCTGAACGCGTACGCGTCCGCCCACGGGCTGGGCATACGCACGGTCCCGATACGGGGCAACGTCGACACCCGGATCCGGTACGTGCGGGAAGGCGAGCTGGACGCGGTCGTCCTGGCCGCCGCCGGCCTGAACCGGCTGGGCCGGAGCGACGAGGTGACCGACTTCCTGTCGGTCGACACGGTTCTGCCCGCCCCCGGCCAGGGGGCACTGGCGATCGAGTGCGCCGCGGACCACGCGGACCTGATCGCCGCACTCGAAGAGCTCGACGACCCGTTCACCCGGGCCGCCGTGACCGCCGAGAGGTCATTGCTCGCCGCCCTGGAGGCCGGTTGCAGCGCCCCCGTGGGCGCGCTGGCCGACCTTCCCCCGGTCCTCGACTTCGCTCGAGCCTGGGGCGACCCCCAGGGCGACGGGCAGACTGTCAACGAAATGCGCCTGCGCGGGACGGTCGGCACGCCCGACGGCGCGCGCACGGTGCAGCTGTCCACCACCGGTCCCGTGCCCGAGACGTACGACCAGGCAATGGCGCTCGGCCGTGAACTCGCGGCCGAGATGCTCGCCCAGGGCGCGGCCGGTCTGATGGGGGAGCGAGCACATTGAGCCCCACCACCCTTCCCACCGGCCTCGAACACGGGCACGTCACCTTCCTGGGTGCCGGACCCGGGGATCCGGGACTGCTGACTCTGCGCGCCGTGGAGGCGCTGGCGAACGCGGACATTCTGGTCGCCGAGCACGACGTGCTCGACGTGGTGCGCAAGCACGCCAGACAAGGCGCCGCCGAGGTGCACACGGACGGGGGCCCTTCCTCGGACTCCCACCCGGGCACGGGCACACCTCAGCTGGCGGTTGTTGACGGTTCGTCAACAACCGCTGGGGTCCCCGCGGTACGGGATGCCGCACATCTTGTCATGGAGGCCGCGCGGGGCGGCAGGCGGGTCGTCCGAGCGGTGTCCGGGGACCCTGGCCTGGACGCTTACGCCGCCGAGGAGATGCTCGCCTGCGCCGCCGCGGGCGTGCCCTTCGAGGTGGTCCCCGGTGTCGCGGCCGCGGTCGGCGTGCCCGCGTACGCCGGTGTCCCGCTGCGCGACGCCGAGGGTGCGGACGTGCGGTTCGTGGACGCCCGTACCGCCTCGGACCGCTGCTGGACGGAGGTGGGGGCCTCCGACGGGACCGTGGTCGTGTCGACGACGCTCGACTCCGTCGGCGCGGCGGCCGGGGAGCTGGTGTCGGCGGGCCGCAAGCCCGATACGCCGCTGACCGTGACGATCGCGGGCACCACCACGCGTCAGCGGACCTGGGCGGCGACGCTCGGCACCATCGCGCAGACCCTGAAGCAGGCCAAGGTGCTGCCCTCGCCGGAGGGCGGGCGGCCGGTGATAGCCGTGGTCGGTGAGCGTTCCGCCGCCGCCCGGCGCGACCAGCTGTCGTGGTTCGAGTCCAAGCCGCTGTTCGGCTGGAAGGTGCTCGTGCCGCGCACGAAGGAGCAGGCGGCGTCGCTCTCCGACCAGCTGCGGTCCTACGGCGCCGTGCCGCACGAGGTGCCGACCATCGCCGTCGAGCCGCCGCGCACGCCCCAGCAGATGGAGCGGGCCGTCAAGGGGCTCGTCACCGGGCGCTACGAGTGGATCGCCTTCACCTCCGTCAACGCCGTCAAGGCGGTGCGGGAGAAGTTCGAGGAGTACGGGCTGGACGCCCGTGCCTTCGCCGGGATCAAGGTCGCGGCGGTGGGCGAGCAGACCGCGAAGGCGCTCGTCGCCTTCGGTGTGAAGCCGGACCTGGTGCCGAGCGGTGAGCAGTCGGCCGCGGGCCTGCTGGAGGACTGGCCGCCGTACGACCCGGTCTTCGACCCGATCGACCGTGTCTTCCTCCCCCGTGCGGACATCGCCACCGAGACCCTGGTCGCCGGGCTCATCGAGCTGGGCTGGGAGGTCGACGACGTCACGGCGTACCGGACCGTGCGGGCGTCGCCGCCGCCGGCGGAGACCCGGGAGGCGATCAAGGGCGGCGGCTTCGACGCGGTCCTGTTCACCTCGTCGTCCACCGTGCGCAACCTGGTCGGCATCGCCGGCAAGCCGCACAACGTGACCGTCATCGCGTGCATCGGCCCGGCGACCGCCAAGACGGCCGAGGAGCACGGGCTGCGGGTCGACGTCATGGCCCCGGAGCCGTCCGTCTCCAAACTGGCCGAGGCGCTGGCGGACTTCGGCCTGCGGCGGCGGGCCGCGGCGCTGGAGGCCGGGGACCCGGTGACGCGGCCGAGCGAGCGGCGGCCGGGGGCCCGGCGGCGGCGTACGACGACCTGAGCCGTTCCGGCGGCGGACCCGACGAGGCGGAGCGTTTCTGCAGGAACGCTCCGCCTCGTGATAACCGCCTTCCTCGCCCTCGCCCGCCTGCGATGCTGATCCCCATGGGTGAGGGAGATCGGGAACGGCGTGCGGGTGGGGCCCGGTGGTTACGGCGTCGGGGCGCCGCGGTGGTGCTGACGTGTGCCGGTGCGGGACTGGCGGTCGTGCATGTGCTGGCGCCGGGCCTGCGGATCGACGGTGTCACGGTGACGCTGCTGGTGGTGGCCGCGGTGCCGTGGCTCGGCGAGCTGTTCCGCAGTATCGAGGTGCCGGGTATCGGCAGGATCGAGTTCCGGGACATCGAGCGCAGGATCGAGGCCGTCCAGCGGACGGCGAGCGCGGCGCTCGTCGGTGACGGTCCCGACGGCGGGGCCGTGGACGACACCGCCGCCATGGGCGCGGTCCGGGAACTGGCCGCCGAATACGTGAACGTACGCCTCCAGCAGCGCAGCGGCCAGGCGCGGAACCACCGGATGGACCAGATCTTCGCCCGCCTGGTGCGCGCGACGCAGCGGGTGCGTGACTTCGACGCGGCCGCGTTGCTCGGCTCCCAGGACGCCGGACTGCGCCTGGCGGCCTATGCGCGTCTGTACGCGCTGCCCGAGCCGGAGGTGCTGAGCGTGCTGGTGGACGCGGCGAGCGGTGAACCGCTCCCCTTCAACCAGTACTGGGGGCTCCAGGCCGTCGGCAGATGCGTGGACGACATGGAGGCGGAGCGGGTTCCGCTCAGTGCGGTCCGCCGGCTGGAGGACCTCCGGTCCCGGCTGTTCCGCGCCACCGACCGGCGGGAGATCGTCGATCGCGTGCTCGCGGGCGTCGGCGGACGCTGAGGGGCGGGCGGGTCCGCGGTCAGGCGTGCCGGCCCGGCCGCGGTACCGACGCGAACGTCGACAGGGTGAACCAGCCGGGGGCCGCGCGGCGCAGTGCCTCCGGGCCGTCCACGCGGACGGAGCCCGCGCGCAGCGCGTCGGACCAGCCGAGGTCGCCCCGCCAGACCCGGACCAGGCTGCGCAGGCTCGCGGTGAACGTCACCGCCACGGCGCCGCGATCCCGGCGCTGGCGGGCGCCGACGTGGTGGCCTGCGACCTGACCCCGGCGCTGCTGGACGCCGGGCGCCGGCTGGCCGAGGAGTCCGGTGCCCGGCTGCGCTGGCAGGAGGGCGACGCCGAGGCGCTGCCGTTCGGTGACGCCGCGTTCGACACCGTCCTGTCCTGCGTCGGGGTCATGTTCGCCCCGCACCACCAGCGGGCCGCCGACGAACTGCTCCGGGTCTGCCGGCCGGGCGGCGCCCTCGGCGTGCTGAGCTGGACGCCGCAGGGCTTCCTGGGCCGGATGCTGGCGGCGATGAAGCCGTACGCGCCGCCGCCCCCGCCGGGCGCGCAGCCGCCTCCGCTGTGGGGCGACCCGGAGTACGTGCGCGCCCTCCTCGGGGACCGTGCCACGGACGTGAGTGCCGAGCGGCGCACGGTCGTGGTCGACCGGTTCCCCACGCCGGAGGCGTTCCGGGACTACTTCAAGGAGCGCTACGGCCCGACGATCAGCGTCTACCGGGCCAACGCCGAGGACCCCGAGCGCGTCGCCTCCCTCGACCGGGACCTGGCCGACCTGGCCCGCACCCACGACGTCGGCACGGCCGGCGCGACGGTCATGGAGTGGGAGTACCTGCTGCTCACCGCGCGCAGGACGGACTGACGGGGCACGCCCGGCCGCGTTCCGGCGTGCGCCGGGGGAGCGGCGCGGCCGGGAGGGCGGGGGGTGCGGCCCCGACGCCGCGTCGGTAAAGGTGCTCCCGGGGCGGGCGTAGCGTAGGGGGTATGTCGAAGTACGGATCCTTCCCCGGTGCGCGGCCGCGGCGGCTGCGGACCAGCCCTGTGATGCGCCGGATGGTCGCCGAGACGCGGCTGCACCCCGCCGACTTCATCCTGCCGGCCTTCGTCCGTGAGGGCGCCGACGAGCCCGTGCCGATCACGGCGATGCCCGGGGTCGTGCAACACACGCGGGACAGTCTGAAGAAGGCGGCCGCGGAGGCGGTGGCGGCGGGGATCTCCGGAATCATGCTGTTCGGGGTGCCGGAGGACGGGAAGAAGGACGCCTGCGGGACGCCGGGCACCGACCCGGACGGGATCCTGCAGGTCGCGATCCGCGATGTGCGGGCCGAGGTCGGCGACGACCTGCTGGTGATGTCCGACCTGTGTCTCGACGAGACCACCGACCACGGGCACTGCGGCGTCCTGGACGCGCAGGGGCGGGTCGACAACGACGCCACCCTCGAGCGGTACGCCGAGATGGCTCGGGTGCAGGCCGACGCGGGCGCCCATGTGGTGGGCCCCAGCGGGATGATGGACGGGCAGATCGGTGTCGTCCGTGAGGCGCTCGACCGGATCGGGCGGCAGGACGTCGCGATCCTCGCCTACACCGCGAAGTACGCCTCAGCCTTCTACGGCCCCTTCCGCGAGGCCGTCGGCTCGTCGTTGCGGGGTGACCGCACGACGTACCAGCAGGACCCCGCCAATGCGCGGGAGTCCATGCGGGAGCTGGCCCTCGACCTGGAGGAGGGCGCCGACATGGTGATGGTCAAGCCGGCCGGCCCCTACCTCGACATCGTGGCGCGGGTCGCCGACTCCGTGGACGTGCCGGTCGTCGCCTACCAGATCTCCGGCGAGTACTCGATGATCGAGGCCGCCGCCGAGAAGGGCTGGATCGACCGCGACCGCGCCATCCTGGAGGCCCTGACCGGCATCCGGCGGGCCGGCGCGCAGAACATCCTCACCTACTGGGCCGTCGAGGTCGCGCAGAAGCTGCGCTGAGCGCGGCGCGGGCGCGGGCATTCAGGGCGCCGCGGGTGACGCGGGTGGCGAGGACGCGGCGGGGGCCGAGCGCGCGGCCGGGGTGGTCAGGGACGACGGTCCCTCGTCGCGCAGCCCCTCGCCGTCCCGGCACGCCGTCAGCACGAGCGCGGCGAGCGCGGCCGTCGCGGCGAGGAGCAGGCGGGCCCGGACACGGGTGGGGGATGCGGACATGGGTCGGCCCTCTCGATGGTGAACTCGGGGTCGGGACACCAGCCTGCTCGGTGATCCGCCCGGCCCGCCACTCCCGTCCGGGGATTCGGGACGCCGCACTCGCGGTACCCGTCCTGACCTGCTGGGACGCCCTGTCCCGGAAGGCCCGTCCGGGACGCCGCCGTGCCGGGACCACGCTATGGGCACCATCAAGTCCCGCGGGGAGTTAGGTTGTTGGCGACTGCCCGTTGCCTGTTGAACGACCCGCCGACTCTCCAGGGAGACGCCCATGCCCGGTGACGCCCTCAGCCAGGATCCCGCCGAGCTGAGAAGGAGGATCGACACCAGCAAGGCGCACCCGGCCCGCGTCTACGACGTCTTCCTCGGCGGCAAGGACCACTACTCCGTCGACCGCGCGGCGGCGGCCGCCGGGCTCGCCGCCAACCCGCGCGGCTACCTCGACGTACGGCACAACCGCGACTTCCTGCGCCGGGCGGTGAGCACGCTGGTCCAGCAGGACGGCATCCGCCAGTTCCTCGACATCGGCACCGGCCTGCCCACCGCGGAGAACGTCCACCAGATCGCCCAGCGGACCACCCCCGACGCACGGGTGGTGTACGTCGACAACGACCCCGTCGTGCTGGCCCACGCGCGGGCGCTGCTCACCAGCGGCCCCGAGGGACGTACGGACTACATCGACGCCGACTTCAAGAACCCGGCGCAGATCCTCGAACAGGCCGCGAAGACCCTGGACTTCGACCAGCCGATCGCGCTCTGCCTCGTGGCGATCCTGCACTTCGTCGAGGACGAGGAGGCGTACCCGATCGTGCGCGAGCTCGTCGACGCGCTGCCGGCCGGCAGCCGGCTGGTGCTCAGCCATCTCACCGAGGACCTCAACCCCGAGAACATCCGGGCGGTCCAGCGGACCTACACCGAGCGGGGCTTCACCTTCGTGCTGCGCACCCGGGCGGAGGTCGAGCGCTTCTTCACGGAGAGCTCCCTGGAGGTGGTGGAGCCGGGGGTGGTGCCCGTCCACCACTGGCGCGCCGACCACGCGGCCCCCGTCCCGGACCAGCCCGAGCCCTCGTACCTCGCGGGCCTCGACGACATCGAGAAGGTCCGCTACGCCGACATCAACGACGTCACGGACGCCGACATCAACGTGTACGCGGGAGTCGGCAACAAGACCTGAGGCGGGCGGCCGGGCAAGGCCGCGGGCAGAACCGTAACGCGGACGATCACGGGGCGTTATCGAGAGCGGTAGAAAACTCACATTCCGCTCACGGAGGTCTCCCATGCTCGGCACGCTCGTCGGTGGTCTGCTCGCTGCTGTGGTCGCGATTCTGCACGGTGTTCTCGGCGTCCTCTGAACGCCTCCGCCTCGGCGACGGCCCCGGGTCCCGCCTCCCGGAACCCCTCCGGCGCCTGGGTCACCGCGTGGCTTCGACGAACGCGGTCCAGGTGCCGGGGCTCACCCGGAGGGCGGGGCCGTCGTCTTCGCCGTTCTTGGAGTCGCGGACGTGAACGGCACCGGGGGATACGGCCACTTCGACGCACTGGCCGCCTTCGCTGCTGCTGTAGCTCGACTTGAACCACTGAAGTGTGGTGCTCATTGCTCTCCTAGCAAACGCTCCAGCAGGCTTCTGGAGTCCTCGGTGGTGAGGGACTGCGTCCGCAGCATCGCATACTTGCGCGCAAGGATGGACACCTCGTCCGGGTCAGAAACCCACTGGCTGCCGCGCTGTGACTCGGTGTACGCCAGGTGCTGGTGGTCCGGCGTTTCCAGCAGGGTGAACGGTCCCGCATCCCCCGCGTGCGACGCGCGGTTCAACGGCAGGATCTGCAGGGCCAGGCCCGGGAGCTCGGAGTACTCGCGCAGGAACCGCAACTGGTCGAGATGGATGTCCCGTCCGCCGGTCGGCATCCGCAGCGCGGGCTCCCACACGACGAAGCTCACCGTGGGCGGGATCTGGCGGTGCAGGATCTCCCGCCGTCCGACGCGTGCCGCGACCTTCGTATCCAACTCGTCGGCGTGGTACGCGGGGACGCGCCCGCCCAGCAGCGCGCGGGCGTACGGCTCGGTCTGGAGCAGGCCGGGGACCACCAGGGCGTCGTACCACGACAGGGCGATGGCCTCGCGCTCGTGCTGGACGTACAGCTCGGCCCACATCGGGAACTGGTCGATCTCCGGCAGGTTGGCCACCCCGGCCGCCAGAGTCCCCTTCGTGTCCAGCAGGTGATCCAGCTGCTCGGCCAGGTCCGGCTTCAGCGGACGGCGGCCCTGCTCGATCGACGCGACCGTCTCCTCGTCCACCATCAGCCGCTCGGCCAGCCGGCGCTGGGTGAGCCCCGCCGCCCGCCGGGCCGTCCCCACCTGCGCGCCCACCAGTTTCATGGCCGACAGGTTCTTCTTCCTGGAGTTCATGCCCGTCCAACTCCCCAGCCACGTCGCGCCGCACCCCGTGCGAACCCGTACAGAAATTCCGTACGGGCTCACTCGGTGATCCACGGTAGTGACACTGCGCGACCGTCGTACCGTGAACACCGCAACTCAACCCCCCTTCCAGCGCGACCAGTTCTACGCCCGCGACCGCCGCTCCGTCGCCGCCGCCAGGCGTTTGGCGCGCGGCGCGCTGCACTACTGGGGCCTCGCCGACTGGGACCGTGCCGATGATCTGTCGCTGTGCGTGAGTGAGCTGGCCACCAACGCGCTCGCGCACGGTGTGCCGCCCGGCCGCGGGTTCCTGCTGCGCGTCCGGTACGACGGTGACTTGCTGCGCGTGGAGCTGCACGACAGCGGCCCCGGTGAGCCGCGCGTCCCCGACGCCGCCGACGAGGCCGGCCGCGGGCTGCTGCTGGTCGCCGCGCTGAGCGACAAGTGGGGTGTGCAGCCGCGCCGTCCCGGCAAAGCCGTGTGGTGTGAGTGGGACCTGGTGTCACGCTGACACGGCGCCCGCCACGACCGCCGTCACCGTCCTGCGTACCGTCTCCCGGTCCGGCGCCCCCGCCTCCCGGTCCGCGTGGAGCAGGTGTGCCGCGCCCAGCAGGGTCGGGGCCAGGACGGAGACGTCGGCGTCCGGCGCGATGCGGCCGAGGTCGCGTTCCGCCGTGAGGTAGGCCGCCAGCACGGCCGCCGCCTCCCCCATGAGCGGGATGCCCGCCGAGCCGGCCGCGCGCAGGCGGGCGCGGAGTTCGTCGCGGGCGATGACGAGGCCGACGACCGACGTGGCCACCGGGTCGAAGAGGTCCACCAGGGCTCCGGTGAGGTTACCGGTGACCGTGCCCGTGCCGGCGGACTCGTTCAGGGCGGTGCCCAGACCCTCCAGCCGCCGGATGCGCTCCCGCACCAGCTCCGCCAGGAACGCGTCGAAGTCCGCGAAGTGCCGGTGCAGCACTCCCTTCGCGACGCCCGCCTCCGCCGTGACCGCCCGGCTGGTCAGCGCGTTCGCGCCGTCCCGGAGCAGGATGCGCTCGGCGGCGTCGAAGAGCTGCTGGCGCGGGTCGCGGATGGCCACACCGGTCGGCATACCGCCTCCTGTTCACGGCGCGAGTGGGCGCATGCCCATTGACGAGTGGGCGCTCGCCCACTCATAGTGGGCGCATGCCCACTGTACCCTCCGGGAACCAGCCCCATCAGCGGCGGGACATCGCGGAATCGTTCGGCGGCGACGCCGAGCGCTACGACCGCGCCCGGCCCCGCTATCCCGATGCCCTCGTACGGCGGATCGTCGGCGCCCTTCCCGGGCCGGACGTCCTCGACGTCGGCTGCGGCACCGGGATCGCCGCCCGGCAGTTCCGGGCCGCCGGGTGCCGGGTGCTCGGGGTCGAACCCGACGCCCGTATGGCCGCGTGGGCGCGGCGCTCGGACCCGGACCTCGACGTGGAGGTGGCGGCGTTCGAGGCGTGGGAGCCGGGGGAGCGGCGGTTCGACGCGGTCGTCGCCGGGACGGCCTGGCACTGGGTCGACCCCGTCGCGGGCGTGGCCAAGGCGGCGCGCGTGCTGCGGCCCGGGGGTCTGCTGGCCCCCTTCTGGAACGTGGCCGACATCCCGGCCGACCTCGCCGAAGCCGTCGCGGACGTCTGCGAACGCGTCATGCCCGACGCGCCGTTCGACTTCCGCGCGGCCCTGACGAGGTCGATGGTGGACGGCTACCAGACCTTCCTGGCCGGGATGGCCGACGTGATCCGGGACGTCGGCGGCTTCGGCGAACCCCGACAGTGGCGCCACGACTGGGAGTTCACCTACACCCGCGACGCCTGGCTGGACGTCGTGCCCACCCAGGGCGCCTTCACCCGCCTCCCGCCCGACGCCCTCGCCGAGGTCCTGCACGCCGCGGGCGCCGCCATCGACGCACGGGGCGGCAGCATCACCATGCCGTACGCGACGCTGGCGGTCACCGCGAGACGGAGCTGACGCGTTCCTCCCCGGCGCCCTTCGCCGGGCCGCGGTTCGCGGACGCCGGCGTACCGGGGTGGCTCAGAGCCGCTCGGGCGTCCGGATGCCCAGCAGGGCCATGCCCCGGTGCAGGGTGCGGGCCGTCACGTCGCACAGGAAGAGGCGGTTCTCCACCTGCGCGGGCGTCTCGGCCTTCAGCACCGGGCACTTGTCGTAGAACGTCGTGTACAGCGAGGCCAGCTGGTAGAGGTACGCCGCCAGCTTGTGCGGGGCGTACTCCGCCGCCGCCTCGAAGACCGTGTCGCCGAACGCGTCCAGGTGCAGGCCCAGCGCCCGCTCCGGCGCCGCCAGTTCCAGCTCCGGGTGCGCGGCCGGCTTCGCTTCGCCCGCCTTGCGCAGGATCGACCGGATCCGGGCGTAGGCGTACTGGAGGTAGACGGACGTGTCGCCGTTCAGCGACACCATCTGGTCCAGGTCGAACTTGTAGTCCCGGCTGGGGGAGGTGGACAGGTCGGCGTACTTCACCGCGCCGATGCCGACCTGCGCGGCCCGCTCCTGGATCTCGTCCTCGGTGAGGTCCTGCGCCTTCTCCCGGACGACCTCGGCGGCCCGCTGCACCGCCTCGTCCAGCAGGTCCTCCAGCCGTACGGTCTCGCCCTCACGCGTCTTGAACGGCTTGCCGTCCGCGCCGAGCACCGTGCCGTAGCCCATGTTGTGCGCGGTCACGGCGTCGGTCAGCCAGCCCGCCCGCCGGGCCGCCTCGAAGACCATCTTGAAGTGCAGCGACTGGCGCACGTCCACCACGTACAGGAGCGAGGTGGCGCGCAGGTCGGTGACCCGGTTGCGGATCGCCGTCAGGTCGGAGGCCGCGTAGCCGAAGCCGCCGTCCGCCTTCTGCACGATCAGCGGCACCGGCTGGTCGTCCTTGCCCCGGATGTCGTCGAAGAACACGACGAGCGCGCCCTCGGAGCGCACCGCGACACCCATCTCCTCCAGGAGGCGGGCGGTCTCCGGCATGCCGTCGTTGTACGCCGACTCGCCGACGATCTCGTCGTCGCGGATCTCCATGTCCAGCTTCTCGAAGACGGAGTAGAAGTAGACCTTCGACTCGTCGACGAACTGCTGCCAGAGCTCGAGGGTCTCCTTGTCGCCGGACTGGAGGGCGACCACCCGCTTCCTCGCCCGCTCCTTGAACTCCTCGTCCGCGTCGAAGACGGCCCGCGAGGCCTTGTACACCCGGTTGAGGTTGCTCATCGCCTGCTCGCCGTCGACGTCGGCCGCGGGGGCCAGCTCGCCGGGGTTCTCGAACAGGTACTGGATGAGCATGCCGAACTGGGTGCCCCAGTCGCCGATGTGGTGCCGGCCGATCGTCCTCTCGCCGGTGAAGTCGAGCATGCCGCGCAGCGCGTCACCGATGACCGCGGAGCGCAGGTGACCGACGTGCATCTCCTTCGCCACGTTCGGCTGGGCGTAGTCGATGACCGTGGTGCCCGCGTTCTGCTTCAGCGGCACGCCGAGCCGGTCGCCGTCCGCGTACCGGGCGGCGAGGTTCTCGGTGATCGCCCGGTCGGCGAGCGTGAGGTTCAGGAAGCCGGGTCCGGACACCTCGACGTCCTTGACCAGCTCGTCGCCGGTCGCGACCCGGGAGACGACCTGCGCCGCGAGCTCCCGGGGGTTGGCCTTGGCCTTCTTGGCGAGCGCGAGGATGCCGTTCGCCTGGAAGTCGGCCCGGTCGCTGCGTCGCAGCAGCGGGTCCGCACCGGCGGCCTCCGGCAGGGTGGCCGAGAGGGCGGACGCGAGCTGCTGCTGGACGGAGTCGCTGAGGGACGTGACCGAGGCCATAGGAATGGGTGCCGTTCTCCTCGTGGGGATGGATAGACCCAGCAAGTATCCCACGGAGGGTAAAGCGGTTTTCTCCGTCGCATGCCCGTCTGTGAGAATGGAGCGTCACCCCGTTCAGAAAGAAGGACGTGCCGATCGTGGCTCAGAGCACCGAGACAGCCGACTGGGTCTCCCGTTTCGCGGATGAGGTCATCGAGGAGTCGGAGCGCCGGGCCCCGGGCAAACCGGTCGTCGTCGCGTCCGGGCTCTCCCCGTCGGGACCGATCCACCTGGGCAACCTGCGCGAGGTCATGACCCCGCACCTGGTCGCCGACGAGATCCGGCGCCGCGGCCGCGAGGTGCGCCACCTCATCTCCTGGGACGACTACGACCGCTACCGCAAGGTGCCGGCCGGTGTCGCCGGGGTCGACGAGACGTGGGCCGAGCACATCGGCAAGCCGCTGACCTCCGTCCCGGCGCCCAAGGGCTCGCCGTACCCGAACTGGGCCGAGCACTTCAAGGCCGCCATGACCGCCTCGCTGGCCGAACTCGGCGTGGAGTTCGACGGGATCAGCCAGACCGCGCAGTACACCTCGGGCGTCTACCGCGAGCAGATCCTGCACGCCATGAGGCACCGCAAGGACATCGACGCCGTCCTCGCCCAGTACCGGACGAAGAAGGCCCCCGCCAAGAAGCAGCAGAAGCCCGTCGACGAGGCCGAGCTGGAGGCCGCGGAGGGCTCCGGCGCGGCCGCCGAGGACGACGGCTCCGGCTCGGCCGGCTACTTCCCGTACAAGCCGTACTGCGGCAACTGCGAGAAGGACCTGACCACGGTCACCTCCTACGACGACGAGACGACCGAGCTGACGTACGCCTGCACGGCCTGCGGCTTCTCCGAGACCGTCCGGCTGAGCGAGTTCAACCGCGGCAAGCTGGTCTGGAAGGTCGACTGGCCGATGCGGTGGGCGTACGAGGGCGTGATCTTCGAGCCCAGCGGGGTCGACCACTCCTCCCCGGGATCGTCCTTCCAGGTGGGCGGGCAGATCGTCGGGATCTTCGGCGGCGAGCAGCCGATCGGTCCGATGTACGCCTTCGTCGGCATCTCCGGCATGGCGAAGATGTCCTCCTCGCGCGGCGGCGTGCCCACGCCCGCCGACGCGCTGAAGATCATGGAGCCGCAGCTGCTGCGCTGGCTGTACGCCCGCCGCCGGCCCAACCAGTCCTTCAAGATCGCCTTCGACCAGGAGATCCAGCGCCTCTACGACGAGTGGGACAAGCTCGACGCCAAGGTCGCCGACGGTGCCGCCCTCCCGGGGGACGTGGCCGCGCACGCGCGGGCCGTCGGCACGGCCGCCGGCGAGCTGCCGAGGACGCCGCGCCCGCTGCCGTACCGGACGCTGGCCTCGGTCGCGGACATCACCGCGGGGCACGAGGACCAGGCACTGCGCATCCTCGGCGAACTCGACCCCGCCCGCCCCCTCGGCACGCTGGACGAGGTCCGGCCGCGCTACGACAGGGCCGAGGCCTGGATCAACACCCAGGTCCCCGCCGACCAGCGGACCATCGTGCGCGACGAGCCCGACGCCGAGCTGCTGAAGTCCCTCGACGAGCCGTCCCGGCAGTCCCTGCGGCTGCTGCTCGACGGACTCGCCGGGCACTGGTCGCTCGACGGGCTGACCCACCTCGTCTACGGCGTGCCCAAGGTCCAGGCCGGGTTCGCCGCGGACGCCACGCCCAGGGAACTGCCGCCGGAGATCAAGACCGCCCAGCGGACGTTCTTCGCGCTGCTGTACCACCTGCTCGTCGGGCGCGACACCGGTCCGCGCCTGCCCACGCTGCTGCTGGCGGTGGGACAGGAGCGGGTGCGGCGCCTGCTCGGCGCATAGCCCCGGCGCCGGGGTCTACGCGATGTGATCGTCTTCCAGTTCCGCCGTGTGGCGGTTCTGGAAGCGCATCACCATGCGCTTGGCCTCGGCGTCCGGGATCGCGGCGCCGAAGGTGGCCTCGGCGTTGTCGCTGAACTCCCGCGGGGTCGGGTAGCTGCCGTTGATCGACTGCTTGAAGACCTGGTAGTAGGACTCCTCGTCCGGCTCCGGGCTGCCCCCGCCCTCGCCCAGGTCACGGGTACGGCCCGGGCTCACCGGGATCTGGAAGCTGCCCGTCTCCTCGGGTGAGGGCTCGTCGTACTGCTGCTGCTCCTGCTCCTGCTGGTACTCGTCGGCCTGCTGCTGCTCCGCGTACCACTGGGCGTACTGCTCGGGGTCGAAGTCGGGGTCGTAGTCGCCCTGGTACTCGACCTGCTGGGGCACGTTGAACCAGGGGCTCTGGTCCTGCTCGGGCCCGTACTGCCCGGGCCCGTACTGCTCGGGCCCGTACTGCTCGGCTTCGGGTGCCCGCTGCTGCGGGACGGGCGCCGGCTCCGGCGCCCGCCCGGCCGCCGGCGGGGCGATCTGCTGGACGCGCGCCGGCGGCAGCACCGCCGGCTCGATCCCCGCGGCCGCCAGGCCCGAGGGAGCGGTCTCCGCGAGCGGGACGCCGTAGCGCGCCAGGCGCAGCGGCATCAGGGACTCCACCGGGGCCTTGCGGCGCCAGGCGCGGCCGAAGCGGGAGCGCAGCCGGGCCTGGTACACCAGCCGCTCCTGCTCCAGCTTGATCACCTGCTCGTAGGAGCGCAGCTCCCACAGCTTCATGCGCCGCCACAGCAGGAACGTCGGGACCGGCGAGAGCAGCCAGCGGGTGATGCGGACGCCCTCCATGTGCTTGTCGGCCGTGATGTCGGCGATACGGCCGATCGCGTGCCGGGCGGCCTCGACGGAGACCACGAACAGCACCGGGATCACCGCGTGCATGCCCACGCCCAGCGGGTCCGGCCAGGCGGCGGCGCCGTTGAAGGCGATCGTCGCCGCCGTCAGCAGCCACGCCGTCTGCCGCAGCAGCGGGAACGGGATGCGGATCCAGGTGAGCAGGAGATCGAGGGCCAGCAGGACGCAGATGCCCGCGTCGATGCCGATCGGGAAGACGTAGGCGAAATTCCCGAAGCCCTTCTTGAGCGCCAACTCGCGCACCGCCGCGTACGAACCGGCGAAGCCGATGCCGGCGATGATCACGGCGCCGGTCACGACCACGCCGATGAGAACGCGGTGCATCCGAGTCAGCTGCAGTGGCGCGGCCACCCGTACTCCCCTCCCCATGCGTGCTGTTGCGCGCAACAGAGTGGCACAAGTGTCCGGCGAACGCGGTGCCGGGACGGCAGAAGCCCGGTCCCGCGAGGGGGCCGGGCTCCGTCAAAAAGCCTGGCTGAGCTGCGAATCGGCGTCCAGATGTGACGGTCAGCTCTTCTTGGACGCTGAAGAGGACGGGGCGGGCGAAGAGGACTTCCGGGCCTTCGACGGTGACGGGGACGCCGACTTGCCCGGGGCGGACCCGGAGGGCGAGGGCTTCGCCGTGCCCGAACCCGTGCCGGAGCCCGAACCGCCGCCCGTGCCGTCACCGTTCGCCGACGCGACGGAGGCAACCGCCTCCTTCGCCGCCCGCTCCGCGGACTTCGCGAGGGAACCGGCGTCCGGGGTCTTCTCACCGGCCAGGCCCGCGCCGTTGTAGTCGATCGTGACGACGACGTTCTGGACGCGCGTCACGACCGTCTGCTGCTTGAAGGCGCCTTCCTTCTTCTTCAGGTCGTAGCGCACCAGCGTGGCCTCGTCGCCCGTCCCGGCCACCGGCTGCGACGTGGTGTTCTTCGCGCCCTCGGTCCCCTGGGCGTCCTTGACCTGCTTCGCGTAGTACGCGTGCGCCAGCTGGTTGCCCTCGCCGCGCCGGGCGTCCGACTCGAAGCGCAGCAGCGAGACGTTGAGCCAGCGGAACTGCGAGCCCTTCACGCCGTTGTTGTCCAGGCTGCTCCAGGAGCAGCTCGCCCGCGTCGCGGTGTCGTCCGACGTGCCCTCCTTGCCGGACTTCACGCCCTTGGGCACCAGCGAGGTCAGCGTCTTCTTCGACAGCACCCCGCACGAACCCGGCAGCTTCCGGTACGCCGCCGCCTGCACCGTCGGCGAGGCGCTCGCACCCGAGGCGGACGAGGGGGTGTCGCCACCCGCGTCCTTGCTCCCCCCGTCACCGGAGCCGGAGTCCGAGGAGCAGGCGGCCGCGAACACCATCACGGGCAGGGCGAGTGCGCAGACGGCGACACGCCCCGCGCGCCTCGGCTGCCGGTCTCGCTGGTCGCGCTGCTCTCGCTCTGCTGCTCGCTGCATGGTTCCTTCACTCATGACGCTGTGGTTCCTGCGGTCGGCGGTTCGGGTCCGAGGGGCCACGGTACGCGGTGAGGAAACTGTGTGCTTCTGCTTCACAGGCTTTGCGGCCGTACGTCCCAGGCGGCCGAAAGAGCGTCAGCCGCCCAGGGCGTCGGCCAGCTGAGCCGCCAGTTTCCGGGCCCTGTCCTGCATTTCCTTGCTGTCCGGCGCCGTCCCGACGACCGCCGGCTGCTCCTCGTACTGGATGGTCACGATCACGTTGGACGTGCGGAACGCCACAATCACCGTGCGCTGCTGAGCCGTCGAGGCGGAGCCGCTGAGAGCGTCGTCCAGATACGCCTCGTCACCGAGGCCGCTCAGGACGCGGGGCTGCAGATCGGAGGGTGCGACGGAGGGGGAGCCGGAGGCGGAAGCCGGGCCCGAGGCCGAGCCGGAGGGGGAGGCGGAGGGGGAGGCCGGGGCGGAGGGCGAACTGCCGGGCCGGATGCCGCCGGTGGCGCCTGCCCCGGAATCCGCGCCTGCGCTGCCGGAGGCCCCGGGCGCGGGCAGGTCGGCCGCCGCCTGCTTCTGCGCGAACAGCTCCTGCGCCTGGGTGTCGTCGCTCACGGAGTTGTCGTAGGAGACCACGCGCTCGAAGTCGACGAGGAGATGGTCGGTGGCGTCCTGCGACTGGACCTTCCAGCGGCAGCCCACCTTGCGGTCCGTGTTGTAGGTGAGGGTGGCCTCGCCCTCGTACGCCTTCTCGCGCTGCTGCTCGTCGGGGATCTGCTTGATGCCCGGCAGCAGCGAGTCGAGGGTGCCGTGACCGACCGCGCTGCACGGCTCCGGGAGCGTGCGGTACTTGCCCGGCTGGGCCGCGGCGGTCGCGGTGCCGGTGTCACCGGGGTTGGCGTCGTCCGTCGAACCGCCGTCGCCCGAGCCGCCGGTGCAGCCGGCCAGCAGCGCCACGAGAAGTGCGGCGACGCCGGATACGTAGGCCTTCCGCTGCACGGGCTGGCTCCTCTCGACGTGGGGAGTGGGGCCGTGGCTCCAGTGTCCCCGCTGGTTGTTCGCTGGTTATTCGCTTGCCGGGCGGGGGCGTCCCCTGGAGACAATGTGTATCGCACGCACTGCCGTGGACGCCGGTCCGTTGTCCTGTTTCATCGACCGTGGCGCCGGTTTTGCGTTTTCTTGCTTCTGTTGTGTTTCCGGGGGAATGAGGACGAAATGTCGTACGTGGAAATGCCGGGCGCGAAGGTCCCGATCCGCCTGTGGACCGACCCGGCGACGATCGAGGACGCGGCCCTGCAGCAGCTCCGCAACGTCACGACCCTGCCCTGGATCAAGGGCCTCGCGGTCATGCCGGACGTCCACTACGGCAAGGGCGCGACGGTCGGCTCGGTCATCGCCATGCGGGGCGCGGTGTGCCCCGCGGCGGTGGGTGTCGACATCGGCTGCGGCATGTCGGCGGTCAGGACGTCGCTGACGGCGAACGACCTGCCGGGTGATCTGTCCCGGCTGCGGTCGAAGATCGAGCAGGCGATCCCGGTGGGGCGGGGGATGCATGACGCTCCGCTGGATCCGGGCCGCCTCCACGGGCTGGCGACGGCCGGGTGGGACGGCTTCTGGGGGCGGTTCGACGGGGTCGCGGAGGCGGTGAGGTTCCGTGCGGAGCGGGCCGCGAAGCAGATGGGAACGCTCGGCGGCGGAAACCACTTCTGCGAGATCTGCGTCGACACATCCGGTGCGGTGTGGCTCATGCTGCACTCCGGGTCCCGCAACATCGGCAAGGAACTGGCCGAGCACCACATCGGCGTGGCCCAGAGGCTCCCGCACAACCAGGGTCTGGTCGACCGCGACCTCGCCGTCTTCGTCGCGGACACCCCGCAGATGGCGGCGTACCGCAACGACCTGTTCTGGGCGCAGGAGTACGCGAAGTACAACCGCACGCTGATGATGGCGCTCCTGAAGGACGTGATCCGCAAGGAGTTCAAGAAGGCGAAGCCGGCCTTCGAGCCGGAGATCTCCTGCCACCACAACTACGTCAGCGAGGAGCGCTACGAGGGCATGGACCTGCTCGTGACCCGCAAGGGCGCGATCCGGGCGGGCTCCGGCGAGTACGGGATCATCCCGGGCTCCATGGGCACGGGTTCGTACATCGTGAAGGGTCTCGGCAACGAGAGGTCCTTCAACTCGGCCTCGCACGGCGCGGGTCGGCGGATGAGCCGCAACGCGGCGAAGCGGCGCTTCTCGACGAAGGACCTGGAGGAGCAGACGCGGGGCGTGGAGTGCCGCAAGGACTCCGGCGTGGTGGACGAGATCCCGGGCGCCTACAAGCCGATCGAGCAGGTCATCGAGCAGCAGCGGGACCTCGTGGAGGTCGTGGCGAAGCTGAGGCAGGTCGTCTGCGTGAAGGGCTGACCCGAGGCGGGCCTACTTCGCGTGCAGCACCGCGTAGATCATGACGAACGCCACGACGTGGATGCCGAAGAGGAAGTACGCGAGGTAGTACCAGACGTACCGTTCGCGTTTCGTCTCCAGGGCCAGGCGCCGGCGGTCCGCGTCCTGTGACATCACACCTCCCGGTGGACTTTGGTGTTGGATGCCTGGGCCCGGGGGCGGAGCACCAGGAGGTCGACGTTGACGTGGCTGGGGCGGGTCACCGCCCAGGTGATCGTCTCCGCCACGTCGTCGGCGGTGAGGGGTGCGGCCACGCCCTCGTAGACCTTCGACGCCTTCTGTTCGTCGCCGGCGAAGCGGGTGAGGGCGAACTCCTCCGTCCTGACCATGCCGGGGGCGATCTCGATGACGCGGACCGGCCGGCCGACGATCTCCAGGCGGAGGGTCTCGGCGAGCACGTGCTCGCCGTGCTTGGCGGCGACGTAGCCCGCGCCGCCCTCGTACGTGCCGTGCCCGGCGGTGGAGGAGACGACGACCACCGTGCCGTCGCCGCTCGCCACCAGCTTGGGCAGCAGCGCCTGGGTGACGTTCAGGGTGCCGATGACGTTCGTCTCGTACATCGCGCGCCAGTCGGCCGGGTCGCCGGTCGCCACCGGGTCGGCGCCGAGCGCGCCGCCCGCGTTGTTGACGAGCACGCCGACCGTCCTGAAGGCGCTCGCGAACTCGTCCACCGCCGCGCGGTCCGTGACGTCGAGCTGGTACGCCGTGGCCGAGTGGCCCGCCGCGGCGATCTCCTCCGCCAGCGCCTCGATACGGTCCTTGCGGCGGGCGGTGAGGACGACGCGGTAGCCGGCCGCGGCGAGCTGCCGGGCCGTGGCGGCGCCGATGCCGCTGCTCGCACCGGTGACGATCGCGATACGGGAGGCGGCGGACGGGGCTGCGGTGGGCATGGGGTGCTCCTGGTCCGGAGTGAGCGGTCGGCTCCGTTCAGCGTAAGTGAGGCTCAGCCGCCGTTCCTCGGCGCCCACATGATCACGGCCATCCCCGCCAGGCACACCAGCGCCCCGGTGATGTCCCACCGGTCCGGGCGGTAGCCGTCCGCGACCACGCCCCACAGGATCGAGCCGGCCACGAAGATCCCGCCGTACGCGGCCAGGATGCGGCCGAAGTGGGCGTCGGGCTGGAAGGTGGCGACGAAGCCGTAGGCGCCGAGGGCCAGCACGCCCCCGGCCGCCCACAGCCAGCCGCGGTGCTCGCGCACCCCCTGCCAGACCAGCCAGGCGCCGCCGATCTCGAAGATCGCGGCGACGACGAACAGGGCTGCGGAGCGGGCGATCGGCATGACGGCAGCTTCGCACGCGCGGGCGCTGTCACCTGATGGCAGGCGCCTCGCACCGCGCTCCGCGTGGGATACATCCCACTACGTCCGGCCGCCCGGGGCGCGCGCGGGACACGTCCGACGCGCCCCGGCGGCCCTGTGGAGTGAGGAGGCGGTATGCGGCGAAGGACGCGGACCCTCGCGGTGTGCGGTGCCGCGCTGGCGGCCATGGGCGCGGCGGCGCCCGCCACGGCCGGCGGCGCTCCCGAGGCCGATCTCTCCTATCACGGCGCCGTCTCCCTGACCGGCGGCCGGGTGGACCTGCGGCTCGTCCCGCGCAACCACGGGCCGTCCGCGGTGCCGGACGCGACGGTGCGGCTGCGCTGGTCGGTGCCGCTCGTCAACGGGCAGGCGCTGCCGGAGGGGTGCGCGAGGTCGGGGACGCGGGTGGTGCTGTGCCGGGTGGGGGCGCTCGCCGCGGACGCCGTGGGCCGGCCGATCGGGCTGCGGGTGCGGCTGCGGGGCGCGCCGCCGGAGGTGGTCCTGGAGACGGACACGGTGTGGAGCGGGGGCTCGGTCGACCGCAACCGGCCGAACGACCGGCTGCGGGTGCTCGTCCTCGACACCGGTGACGAGTACTACTTCTGACGCGTCCTGCTTCTGCCGGGTCCTGGCTCTGCCGGGTCCTGCTTCTGCCGGGCAGGGACGGACGTTCCCGGGCCGTGGCGCGCGCGCCGTCACGTCCGCTGCGCCGGGGTCCGCGCGCCGTCGTTCCCGGCGTCGTAGCGCTCGCGTGCCGCGTGCACCTCGTCGAAGTGGGTCTCGGCCCAGGTCTTCACCGCCGTCATCAACTGGGCGAGGCTGCCGCCGAGTTCGGTGAGCTCGTAGTCCACCCGGACCGGCACGGAGGGGGTGACCGTGCGGGTGAGGATGCCGTCGCGCTCCAGCGAACGCAGCGTCTGCGTCAGCATCTTGGGGCTCACGCCCGCGATCTTGCGGCTGAGGTCGCTGTAGCGCATGGGCCCGGTGGACAGGGCCGCGACGACCAGGCTGACCCACTTGTCGCTGAGACGGTCGAGGAGCTGGTTGGTCGGGCAGGCGCGCAGGAAGGCGTCGTACGCGACGCGGGCCTGGTCGCGCTTCTGGGCCGCGGTCATGGTCGCCATGGGTTCCCTCCGGGTGAGGTAGGCACCTTCAGGTAACTACTTCCTCCTGGATAGTAGCTCTTCCTAGGGTTGTCGCAGCACAGGAAAACGTCACGAATCATCTCGATCACGGGAGAAACAGTCATGCGTGCTGCAGTGGTGAAGACCTTCGGGGGGCCCGAGGCCGTGGAGGTCGTCGAGACGGAGGTGCCCGAGCCGGGCGCGCGCCAGGTGCGGATCAAGGTCGCGGCGGCCACGCTGAATCCGGTGGACGCGGGCGTGCGCGGCGGTTTCTTCGGGGGCGCGGGCAAGCAGATCGGGTTCGGCTGGGACGTCGCCGGGACCGTGGACGCCACCGGCGTCGCGACGGCCTGGAGCGTCGGCGAGGAGGTGGTGGCCCTGGACCCGGGCATGGTGCGGCCGCTGGGCACGCACGCCGAGTACGTCGTCGTCGACACGGACGCGGTGGCGAAGGCGCCCGCCACGGTCGACGCCGTGCACGCGGCGACGCTGCCGCTGAACGCCCTGACCGCCGAACAGGCTCTGGAGCTGCTGGAGTTGGAGGCGGGACAGACCCTGCTGGTGACGGGTGCCGCGGGCGCGGTCGGCGGGTTCGCGATCCAGCTCGCCGCCCACCGGGGCCTGACGGTGACCGCGCTCGCCAGGGAGGGCGACGAGGAGCTGCTGCGGTCGCTGGGGGCCGCCCACTTCGTGTCCGGGACCGCCGAGGCGGGCGCCTACGACGGCGTGCTGGACGCCGCGGTCCTCGGCGGGACGGCCCTGGAGTGGGTGCGTGACGGCGGGGCCTACGTGGGCGTCCGCCCCGGTGGCCACCCGGAGCCGGTGCGCGGCGTGCGGAGCACCGCGGTCGCCGTGACCGCAGACGGCGCCCGCCTCGCGAAGCTGGCGGCCCTGGTGGACGAGGGCGTACTCACCCTCCGGGTGGCCGAGACCTACCCCCTGGAGGAGGCCGCGAAGGCCCACGCCCGCCTGGACCAGGGCGGCGTGCGGGGCCGCCTGGTCCTGGTCCCCTGAACGGCCGGGACGGGGTCTCGTCCGGGGCGCGCCGCGAAGGGGCCCGGGGCCGCGCGACCGGCCCCGACGGCCCCCGTGGCTGCCCGGCGGCTTCCGTGGCCGCCGCCACCCCGCGGGGCGCCCGGCAGGGCGAGAGGGCGGCGGGCCGGCCGGCAAGGTGGTTCTTCCCGCGCGGTGGCGCCCGTCGGTCAGCGCACGCCCCGCGCCGCGTAGGCCGTCGGCGGCACCCCCACCGTCGCCGTGAAGTCCCGTACCAGGTGGGCCTGGTCGGCATAGCCGAGGTCGGCCGCGAGGGCGGCCCAGTCCACGTCCTGGTCGCTCTCCGCGCGCTCCAGGGCCTCGTGGATGCGGTAGCGCAGGATGACCCACTTGGGGCCGACGCCCACATACCCGGCGAACAGGCGCTGGAGCAGCCGTACGGACATCCCCTCGACCCGGGCGAAGCCGGTGACGCGGCGGATCGTGCGGTCGGTGCGGATGCGGTCGACCAGGGCCATGGCGAGCTCGGCCTGCGGGTCGGGGCCGGGGCCGAGGGAGAGCAGGAAGGCGTCGAGGGCGGCCACGCGGGCGTCCTCGGCGTCGGGGGCGAGGACGGCGCGTACGTCGGCGTCCGCGGCCCGGGTGCCGGTGTCCGGGAGGCGGACCCGGCGGCCCGTCCACTGCGACACCGGCCGGTCGGGGAAGAAGGGCCGGAACCCGCCCGGGCGGAACTGGATCCCGCAGACCCGCCCCCGCCCCTCCAGCTTCTGCGTGAACAGTTCCAGCCCGATCCCGGACACCTCGGCGAAGGGCTCCTGGCCGCCGTACCGCTGGAAGACGATGTTCACGGACGGGTGCGGGACCACGTGGGAGGCGTACGGCTGGGTGAGGTCCCAGTCGATCAGCCAGTAGTGCTCCAGGTAGGGCCGCAGCGGCCGGGCCGGTTCGCGGCGGCGGAAGCGGACGCGCGCGAAGAGCTCCGCGGCGTCGACGATGCCTCGGGTGTCACGGCGTGGGGCGGCCATGCGCCGAGCCTAGGACGGGGCACTGACATTGATGCTGATACTCAGGTTCCGGTGGTCGTGACCCGGGCACTGGCGGTCCGGTCCGCGGAATACGCGGGGGGAGGTCACCGTTCGGCGGTATGGTTGAAGCGTCAACAAAGTGGAGGTTGAGCGACCATGCAGTTCGGGATCTTCAGCGTCGGAGACGTCACCCCGGATCCCACGACGGGCCGTACGCCGACCGAGCGTGAGCGCATCAAGGCCATGGTCGCCATCGCGCTGAAGGCGGAGGAGGTCGGGCTCGACGTCTTCGCGACCGGTGAGCACCACAACCCGCCGTTCGTGCCCTCGTCGCCCACCACCATGCTCGGCTACGTCGCGGCGCGGACCGAGCGGCTGATCCTGTCCACCTCCACCACCCTCGTCACCACCAACGACCCGGTGAAGATCGCCGAGGACTTCGCGATGCTGCAGCACCTGGCCGACGGCCGGGTGGACCTGATGACGGGCCGCGGCAACACCGGCCCGGTCTACCCCTGGTTCGGCAAGGACATCCGGCAGGGCATCGACCTGGCGATCGAGAACTACGCGCTGCTGCACCGGCTGTGGCGCGAGGACGTGGTCGACTGGGAGGGCAGGTTCCGCACGCCGCTGCAGGGCTTCACCGCCACGCCGCGGCCGCTGGACGGGGTCCCGCCGTTCGTCTGGCACGGCTCCATCCGCTCGCCGGAGATCGCCGAGCAGGCCGCGTACTACGGCGACGGCTTCTTCCACAACAACATCTTCTGGCCGGCCGACCACACCCAGCGCATGGTCGAGCTGTACCGGACCCGCTACGCGCACTACGGGCACGGCACGCCCGAGCAGGCGATCGTGGGCCTCGGCGGCCAGGTGTTCATGCGGCGGAACTCCCAGGACGCCGTCCGCGAGTTCCGCCCGTACTTCGACAACGCCCCGGTGTACGGCCACGGTCCCTCGCTGGAGGACTTCACCGAGCAGACCCCGCTGACCGTCGGTTCCCCGCAGCAGGTGATCGAGAAGACGCTCGCCTTCCGGGAGTACGCCGGTGACTACCAGCGCCAGCTGTTCCTGATGGACCACGCCGGGCTGCCGCTGAAGACCGTGCTGGAGCAGCTCGACATGCTGGGCGAGGAGGTCGTGCCGGTGCTGCGCGAGGAGTTCGCCGCCCGGCGCCCGGCCGGTGTGCCCGAGGCACCGACCCACGCGTCCCTGCTGGCCGCGGCCAGGGGCTCCACCGCGGCCAAGGGCTCCACCGCAGCCGGGGACTCCGCCGGTGCCGGGGACTCCACCGGCGCCGAGGAGGAGGCCGCCGTATGAGACTCGTCGTCGTATCGGCGGGACTGGGCGTCCCCTCCGCCACGCGGCTGCTGGGCGACCGGCTCGCGGCCGCGGTGACCGGCCGGGCCCCGGTCGAGGTCCAGGTCGTCGAGGTGCGCGAGCTCGCCGTCGAGATCGCGCACCACCTCACCAACGGGTTCCCGGGCCGCGGCCTGTCCGCCGCGCTCGACACCGTGACCGGGGCCGACGGCCTGATCGTCGTCACGCCGGTGTTCTCGGCGTCCTACAGCGGCCTGTTCAAGTCCTTCTTCGACGTGCTCGACAGGGACGCGCTGACGGGCAGGCCGGTGCTGATCGCGGCGACCGGCGGCTCGGCCCGGCACTCACTGGTGCTCGAGCACGCGATGCGCCCCCTCTTCGCCCACCTGCGCGCGGTGGTCGTCCCCACCGGCGTCTTCGCCGCCTCGGAGGACTGGGGCGCGGAGGGCCTGGCCGACCGGATCGAACGGGCGGCGGGGGAGCTGGCGGCCCTGATGACGGGCCCGTCGGCGCCGCGCCCGCCGAAGGACGGCCTCGCCGTCGTGCCCTTCGCCGAGCAACTCGCCGCACTGTCGCCCGCCGGCCCGCCCGACGCGTGAGGACGGGGCCCGACGGGGCCGCCCCACGGGTCCCCGGGGGGTGGGCGACGGAGGGTGAGAAGACGGTAGACATCGCGCCCGGGTTGCCTCTGTGACGGTGAGAGCGCGGTAAAAAGGCTGATCGTAGGCCGGTACGCCCGGCTGAACCGCCGGAGGCCAAGGCAGACTGGGTACGTGCCCCAGACTGTGCTGCTCGCCGAAGACGACCGCGCCATCCGACATGCCCTGGAGCGGGCCCTGAGCCTGGAGGGCTACCAGGTCACCGCGGTCGCCGACGGTGTCGAGGCGCTGGCGCAGGCCCACAAGTCCCCGCCGGACGTCCTCCTGCTGGACGTGATGATGCCCGGCATCGACGGGCTCCAGGTCTGCCGGGTGCTGCGGGCCGAGGGCGACCGCACGCCGATCCTCATGCTCACCGCGCTCGTCGAGACCGCGGACCGGATCGCGGGCCTGGACGCGGGCGCCGACGACTACGTGGTCAAGCCGTTCGACGTCGACGAGGTCTTCGCGCGGCTGCGCGCGCTGCTGCGCCGCACCAGCCCCGACCACGGCACCCCCGTGGACGTGCCCAAGGAGCGGCCGCACGCCCCCGACCGGCAGATCGAGGCCGCGGGGCTGCGCATGGACGTGCAGGCGCGGCGCGCCTGGCGCGGGGAGCGCGAGCTGGAGCTGACCCGCACGGAGTTCGAGCTGCTGGAACTGCTGGTCCGCAACGCCGGGATCGTCCTCGACCACTCCACCATCTACGACCGCATCTGGGGCTACGACTTCGGTCCCGGCTCCAAGAACCTCGCCGTCTACGTCGGCTACCTGCGCCGCAAGCTCGACGAGCCGGGGGCACCGGCACTGATCCACACCGTCCGCGGTGTGGGGTACGTGCTGCGGGAGGACTGAGTGAGCCGGCTCAGGCGGCTGCTGGACAGACGGCGGCCCGGGCTGGTCTCGCTGCGCACCACCTTCGCGGTGTCGTTCGCGGCGGTCACCGCGGCCGTGACGGTGCTGGTCGGGGTGCTGTCGTACGGCGCGGCCGCCCGGCTGGTCCGCGTCGACCAGGAATCGGTGTTCGACCAGGTCGTGCAGGACGTGCGCGACGAGGTGCGGCAGCACCGGATGACACCCGAGGACTTCTCCTCGTCCGCGCCCGGCCACGACGTGGTACGGCCCGCCCGGACGGACGTGCAGGTGCTGGGACCGGCCGGGGACGTCGTCGACCGCGGCCGGCCGGCGCTCCCGGTCGGCGCCGGCGACCGGGCGATCGCGGCGAGCCGGACGGCCGGCAAGCTCCTCGAGCACAAGGACGTCGACGTCGCCGCCGACGTCTACCGCGTCGCGACCGTCTCCCTCGGCGACGGGCGGGGCGCGGTGCAGGTCGCGCAGGAGTTCAGCGACACCGAGGACCTGCTGCGGGCGCTTCAGCAGCGCACCCTGATCCTGATGGCCGCGGTGGTCCTCGCCGCGGGTCTGTTCGGCTGGTGGCTGGCCCGGCGCATCACCCGCCGGCTGATCATCCTGACCTCGGCCGCGGAGGGCGTCGCCCGCACCCGCCGGCTTGGTGTCGACGTGCCCGTCACCGGCTACGACGAGGTCGGCCGCCTCGGCCGCGCCTTCGACCGCATGCTGGGCCGGCTCGCGCAGTCGGAGGAGGACCAGCGCCGGCTGGTCCAGGACGCGGGCCACGAACTGCGCACCCCGCTCACCTCCCTGCGCACCAACATCTCACTGCTGCGCCGTATCGACGAACTGCCCCCGGCCGCCCGCGAGGAGCTGGTCGCCGACCTCGGCCAGGAGGCCCGCGAGCTGACCGACCTGGTCAACGAGCTCGTGGACCTCGCCGCCGGGCAGTCCGACACCGAGCCCCCGCAGCGGGTGGACCTCGCCGAGATCGCCGAGGACGTCGCGGGGCTCGCCCGGCGCCGCACCGGCCACGAGATCACGGTCCGCGCGAGCGGCGACACGACGGCCGACGGCCGCCCCGGCATGCTCCAGCGCGCGATCTCCAACCTGGTGGAGAACGCGGCCAAGTTCGACCGCGACGGCACCGGCCCCATCGAGATCTCCGTCGCCGGCCCGGCCCGGCCCGGCACGGTCCGCGTCGAGGTCCTCGACCGCGGCCCCGGCATCGCCGACGGCGACCTGATCCGCGTCTTCGACCGCTTCTACCGCGCGGCCGACGCCCGCTCCCTGCCCGGCTCCGGGCTCGGCCTGTCGATCGTCCGCGAGGTCGCCACGGCCCACGGCGGCGCGCCCTTCGCCCTCCAGCGGGAGGGCGGGGGGTCGGTCATCGGGTTCACGGTCGTGGGGGTGCCGGCGGGCGGGGCGCGCGAGAGGGACTGACGACGCGCGCGGGCCGACCCTCAGCCGTCGCCGTCGCCGTCGCCGTCGCCGTCGCCGTCGCCGTCGCCGTCGGCACGGGCACGGGCAGCGGCACCGTCGCCGTCCGCGTCCGCCCGCCAGGTCAGCGTCACGGTCATGTGCGCCTCGCCCTGGGACTTGGCGATGACGGCGCCGAACTCGGCGTTGAACCGCATGCCGAACTCCAGGCCGACCTCGTCCGGACGGCTCGGCATCTCCCGCAGCCGCCGCAGTGCGGACGAGGCCGCGGTCCGGATACGGTCGATGCCCTCCTCGAACGAGGCGGTGGCGTCGGCGACGGCGTTGCCCAGCCGGGACACCTCCACCACGCCCGGTTCGTCCTCCGCGACCTCCACGACCACGTCCCCGCCGCCCTCCCGCGACGAGAAGCGCACCAACTGCGTCATACCCTGCCCCCTCCTGGTCCCTGCCCCGCACCCACGTCGGCCCCACGCTGTATGACCTGCGGCCGTCTTCCGCTCCAGAGCCAATGCAGCCACCATGGAAGCGCACCGCGAGCCGCCAAACCACCACGTCAGGGGGAACCACGGTATGGCAGAGTCTGCGAAGGACTTCTGTTCCGACCTGCTCGATCTGTCTGGGATCTCTTTGGCGGAGCTGCACTCGCGCGACGATCCAACGCTGCGACGCGCGTTGAGGCGGGCGGAGCACAGGGTCAGCCTGGCCTTCGGAACGCTCAACGAGTCCAACAGCGAGGAGATGAGATTCCTGCGTGAGCGCGGGCAGGGCCAGCGACGACCGTGACCGGCCGGTCGCTGGACGTCCACCGGCTCTCCCGGGAGTCCCTCAGGGCCATCGCGGCGGGTCGTGCGAGCGACGCCGACCTGCACCTGCTCCGCTCCACCCAGCGCAGCCAGCTCCTTCTGGTACTGCGTGCGCTGCTGGAGCACGCCGAGGAGGCGTCCGGGCGGGCCCGGCGCCGTGGCGGCGTACCGTCGGCGCACGAGGCCTGGCGTCTGCTGGGCCTGGCCCAGCGGGAGGCGCCCGAGGCGGTGGAGAGCGTGCTCACCGATCCCGCCGTCATGGCCTGGGCGACGCGCTTGCTCAGGCGCCTGGGCGGATCCGACGGCACGCCGTCGCCCGTACCGCTGTGGGCCGATCTCGGCCAGTTCCAGGCGCTGGCCGCGGCGGCCGCCGCGCGCGCCCGGATCCCGGCCGTGCTCCGGGTGCCGGCCCACCGCGGCACGGTGTGGATGCCCGGCCTGGGAGTGGCGGGTCCGGTGGCGCGGCGCCGGTGGAGCGAGGCGGAGGTCCGGGTGGAGCGGGACGGCGCCGTCGTACGGGGGGAACTCGCGGTCGTGGAGCTGCCGCGCCTCCCCGCCGGTGAGGCGCCGGGATGGCGTCCGCTGCGCGTGCTGGGGGCCCTCGCGCCGCACACCACCGGGAGCGTGGCCGGAAGGGGACCGTGGCTGGACACGGTGACGCCGTACCGCGACTTCATGCGGCACCCGAAGTCGCCGGGCCGGCTGGCCGGGCGCCGAGCACAGCTGTGGGAGGACCGCCTCGCCGAGGCGTACGCCGTGCTGGACCGTGAGTCCCCGGCGGACGCCGCGGCGCTGAGAGCGCTCGTCAGGGCGTTCGTGCCGAGACCCTTCCAGACGGCCCGCGGCGGCCTGGTGGCCAGCGCGTCCTCGGTGGATTCCTTCGGCGCGATCACGCTCTCCCTGCCCTACGACGCGACGCAGACGGCCGCCGTCCTCGTCCACGAGACCCGGCACCAGCAGCTGAACGCGCTGCTCACCGTGGTGCGGCTGGTCCAGGCTCCCGACGACGTGCCCGGGGGTCCGCGGACACCGCGGCTCTACTACGCCCCCTGGCGAAGCGACCCCCGCCCGGCGCTGGGGCTGCTGCACGGCCTGTACGCGTTCAGCGGGGCCGCGCGGTTCTGGCGGATCCACCGCAGGCATGTGACGGGGACCGAGGCGGAGCGCGCCGACTTCGAGTTCGCCGTGCTCAGGGAACAGCTGCAGGAGGCCGTCACCCCGCTCGTGACCCAGAGCGGCCTGACGGAGGCGGGCCACCTGTTCGTGGACGGGATCGCCGCCCTCGTCCGGGAGTGGCAGCAGGACGACGTGCCGGCCGTCCCCGGCCGCCTGGCGCGCGACTACTGCCTGCTGCGCCGCGCGCTCTGGCGGGCGCGGCACCTGGAGATCGGGCAGGCCGACGCCGCGCGGTGCGCCGCGGCCTGGACGGCCGGGGACCCGGCACCCGCCGTACCGCCGTCCGTCCTGCGCCCGCGCCCGGAGCTGGTCCGTCTGGACACCTTCGGGCCGCTGGCCAGGTATCGCCTGTCGGCGCCGGACCGATTCGCCCGTGAACGCCGGCAGGCGGAGGGCGGTGCGGATCCGGCTCGCCGGGCCGAATACGCGGTGGTCGCGGGGGACGCCCGGCGGGCCGAGCGCTGCTACCGGGAGGTGACCGAGCGCGACCCGCGAAACGTCGAAGCGTGGATCGGCGCCGCGCTGGCCGTGCCGGCCCGCACCCGGGAGACGGGCAGCGCGATCCTGTTGGACAGACCGGAGGTGGTGGCCGGCGTCTGCCGGGCGGTCGCCGCCTCGGGGAGCGGTTTCCCGGACCCCTTCCACCTGGCCGCATGGCTCGGCGGAGCCGTTTCCGGCCCCGCCCGGACCGACCGGAGCGTGCGGGTCGACGACTAGAGCGAGATCAGGTCGATGTCGGCATTGGCCCGCAGCCCCTTCTCACCGTCCAGCGTGGCGGGGTGGGACGGGCCCAGTGCGTCCCGGTACCGCTGGAGGGCTTCGGCGTACATCCGCTCGCTCTCCTCGGTCCGGCGCAGCGCCTTCAGGTCATAGCTGAGATTGAGCTGCACGGCCAGGTTCGCCGGGTGGTTCTCCCGCAGCTGCGCCGACTTCTCGGCGACCGCCTCGTCGATGGCACAGGCCTCCTCGGGGCGGCCGAGGGCGAAGTGGTCGCTGGCCAGGTTCATCCGGGCGAGGAGCGTACGAGGGTGCACCGGACCGAGTGTGCGGTTCAGACCCTCGACCGTCTCCAGGTCGAGCTCCAGCGCGGCCTCGGGCTGCCCGAGCAGCCGGAGGGTCACCGCGAGGTTCATGGCGCAGGCATAGCTGTGCGGGTGCTCCCGCCCGTACCTGGCGCGGTGCTGCTCCAGCACCTCCTCGCTCAGCGCGCGCGACTCCTGGAGCTTGCCGATCTGGCGCAGGTCGTTGGCGTGGCTGACGGCCATCAGCAGGTAGGTGCGGCTGTCGGCGCCGAAGATGTCCCGGACCAGCTCGATGTAACGGCGTGACAGCGCGTACGCGCCCTCGTGGTCGCCCATCTTGCGGCGGATGACACATCGCCCGCGGTTCACCAGCGCCGTGAAGGGATGCTGCTCACCGAGCCTCTCGGTGACCTCTTCCGCCAGCAGCTCGATGCCCTCGAGGGCTTCCTCGTACCGGCCGACTTCCTGGAGGTCGAGCAGATAGGCGTCCCGGGTGGCCAGTGTGGAGAGGTGGTCCTCGCCCAGAACCTCGATCCTGCGCTGCCAGGTGTCGTAGTCGAGTTCGCGCGCCGTCGCCGAGTCCCCGGCGAGGCGCAGACTCACCGCGTAGTTGTGGGCCGCGAGCAGGGTGGCCGGGTCGTCCCTGCCGAACTCCCTCAGACTGGTCTCGTAGACCCGTTGGTCCATCTCCCGGGCTTCCTCGAAGTGCCCACGGTTGCGGTGGTGGATGGCCATGAAGCTCTGGGCTTGCAGCGTGTCCTCGTGGCCCTCGCCGAGGACACGGCGGAAGCGTTCCACGAGTCCGGACTGCAGGGCGTAGGCACGGGGGAGGTCGACGCCCTGCTCGCGCAGTGCCTCGGCGATCTGCTGGTCGATGGCGAGGGCCTCCTCATGGTCCTCACCCAGGCGCTCGCGCCAGATCTCCGCGGCGCGCTCTCCGAGGTTCAGCGCCTCCTCGTGCTGGCCCCGCGCGCGCAGGAACTGCACCTCGTTCAGGACCAGCCGCCGGACCCAGGCATCCTCGCACTCCACCGCACTGGAGGCCCTCAGATGGCTCAGAAGCGAGGAGTAGCGCGGCCAGTAGGCGGCACGCCGCGGGATCCGCGGGTCCGCGTGCGCCAGCAGCTGATGTGCCGCGTGCCGCATCGTCGCCTGTTCCTGCGGATTCATCTGCTCGATCAGCACGCGCTGCACCAGACGGTGCATCTGGACCGTGTTCTGGCGGTGGTCGATCCGGGCCAGGGCGTAGCGGCCGATCTCGCGTACCGCGCGGCCGAGTCTGACCGGGTCGTCCAGGGCGGACTGCAGTTCCTGCGGGACCGAGATGCCGCGCACCGCGGAGAAGAGGTCCCACTCGATCGGCTCGGGGGCGAAGAACGCGCAGACCTGGAGCAGTTGCAGGGCGTCCGGGCGGGTCTCGCGCAGGCGGCCCAGGGACACGTTCCACGCGGCGGCCACCGGCCGGTTGTAGTCGCCCGGCGGGTCGGAGCGCATGATCTCGGTGAAGTTGCGCTCGTACACCTCGAGGTACTGCTGCACCGGCATGCCCGTCTCGGCCAGCCAGACCGCCGCCTGTTCCACCGCCAGCGGCAGGTCGCCGAGGGCGGCGGCGAGGTGGTCGACGGCCTCGTCGGGGAGGTTCTGGCTGCGCCGGCGCAGCAGCGCGACGCTCTCCTCGCGGGCGAAGACGTCGACCTCCAGGGAGCTGACGTCGGTGGACCACTGGGAGTTGCGGGAGGTCACCACGATGCGGCCCGGCCCGTCGCTGGGGAAGTACTTGCGTACCTCCCTGGGGTTCTCCGCGTTGTCGAACACCAGCAGCCAGTCGCGGTACGGCTCGCCCCGGCGCAGGGCGTCGAGGACGGCGGGCACCGCGCTCATCTCGGAACCCGCCTGCAGGCCCATCTGCTCGCCCAGTTCGATCAGCGACTGGACGATCTGGCTCTCCTGCTCGGAGGGGACCCACCAGATGAGCCGGTACTCACGGCTGTGCCGGTAGACGTACTCGATGGCGATCTGGGACTTCCCCACACCGCCCATGCCGTGCAGGGCCTCCGGGAGGACGGCGGTGACGCCGCTGCCGAGCCGCTCCTGCAGCCGGTCGAGCAGCGTCTCCCGGCCCGTGAAGTTCCGGTTCCGCTGCGGTACGTTCCCCCAGATGCGGGGCGGGTCGTGCGGGCTTCGCGGACCCGGGGCAACGGGCAGACCGGCAGACACGGGCAGGCCTCCTTGTCGTGGACGCGCAGGCACAGGCGCAGGGGAGGGGGTGGTCGGGGTGGGCTGGGCGGCGGCGGATGGCGGCGCCGTGGACGAAGTCCCCGTAGGGCGCGGGGTGTTCGCCGGGTCCGGGGCCTGAGATGTTCGAGGCCCGGATTTTACCGTGCCCTCGGGTGGAATATGCAACTTTGCCTGCTTTTCGCCGGATGAGTACCCTGATGGCCGCTTGTGTCCCGGCGTGGCCGGGCCGCCGACGGCGGTGACCTGCCTGGCCGGTCGGGGGCCGCCCGTGTGCTGCAGGAGACGGCCCAGATGGTTGGCGCGCGCGAGGTAGGGACCCGACACCGCGCACAGTGCCGTGTACAGATGAGAGACGAACGGGCGCGTCTGTTCCGTCATCGGCGGGTCGGCGAATTCGCCCTCCGGCGCCACGAGAGCCTCGCCGCCCTCTCCCCACAGCGCCTCGAGCCGCGGGCCGAGATGGCGCTGGACGCGGCGCAGCGCGCGGATCGTCTCCGCCCTGCTCCCGAGGGCGAGCAGCTCCTCGCGCACGCCCTCCTCGAAGTCGAAGGACACGCGGTGGGCGTCCTCGACGTCGGCCTCGTCGTCGGTACGGCGCACCAGGCCCAGCAGCATGATCTCGGCCAGGTTCCAGAACCGCGCCTCCGGCAGGGCCTGCTGGATCAGCCGCATGACGGGGAGGTTGAGCGGGGCCGCCGCGAGCCGCTGGGCGAGGGTGTAGGCGGCGGGGGATGCGGTGGCCCGGAAGCGGCGCACCATGGCGGCGGCCCGCTTGGCCCGCCGTACGGCCGAGGACTCGGCGGAGACGGCGTCGCCGGCCTCGGCGCCGGGCGGTTCGGCCACCAGGTCGGCCAGGTCCTCGGGGACCGGGCCGACCGCCGCCGAGCGCAGGTCCCGGCCCGGGGCGGTCCACAGCGCCGCGAGGCCGTGCCACTCACCGCCGGTGGCGGCCACCAGCCGGGCCCAGCGGCCCAGCGAGGTCGGCCGCAGCTCGACGACGGGCACCGGGACGGCGTTCTGCGGGCCGGGCTCGGGGGCGTCGCGCGGCTGGAGCCCGAGGGAGTCGCTGTGGGGGTGCTTCCGGTCGGCGTCGTAGGAGCGGTTGGGCGCGGCGGGCGAGACGGCCCGTAACCGGGTGCGGGTGACCGTGGGCAGGGTCAGGTCCCACAGGTGCTGGGGGAGCAGGCTCAGTACGGCGACCGGGGACAGGCGGCCCAGCCGGTGCAGTACCGAGGCGGCGCGGCCGGTGCGCCAGGCGCCGTGGCCGCCGTCCGTCACGGCCAGCAGCAGCTGCCGGTCACCGGTGTGGACGTCGGCCGCCCGCAGGCCCGCCGGCGCGTCGTCGTCCAGGTCCCAGCGGACCAGCCGCACGGTGCGGAACGCCGCCGTCTGCTCCATCAGTTCCGCGATCTGGCGGGTGGTGTGCGACCACAGGGCCATCGAGGGGCTCTCGTCCACCAGGAGCAGCAGGTCCAGACGGCGCTCGGGGAGCGAACGGCACACCGGTGTCCACATCCCCGCCATCGCCGCTCGCTCGGCGGTCGCCTCCTCGTCCAGCTCCACCTCCCGGGGCGAGTCGCGGAACAGGCGCAGCGGGCGCAGCGACCGCGCCAGGGCGAGCGCGTCGGCCAGCCGGGGGGACGCGGGCCACCCGGTCTGCTCGGGGTCCGTCTCCCCGCCGGAGCCCGGGGCGGCCGGCGGGCGTAACCGGGTGCCGCCGGCCGACGGGAGCACGCCGAGCGCCGGGAGGGCGTCGGACGGCTGCGGATCCCCGCCGGCCGCGGGCCCGGCGGAGCGGCGCGGGTCACGCCCGTCGGGCCCGGTGGGCGCCTCGGGGCGGTGCCTGGGCTGCCGGGGCCGCTCGCCGCGCTCCCGGGCCGCCCGCCCGGGAGCGTCGAACAGCGGTACCGCCGCGTCCTGGCAGGCCGCCAGGTACAGCGCGTCGGCGAGCTCCGTCCAGGCCGGCAGCTCCTGGTCCGGGGCAGGCCGCGGCCCTCCTCCGGGTGCCGTGCCCGGGGAAGGCGGTTCGGGGGACGCCGATGTCATCCGGCCCTCGATTCCGCCCCCGCTCCGTCGAGCCGGTGCCACAACGCGTCCACGAGGTCCTCCAGTGCCTCCTCGTCGTCACCGGGGAAGCGGCCCGAGGTCGCCAGGAACACGGCGTTGAGCAGTTGGTCCACGGCCAGGCCGCCCCGTTCCCGGCTGTTGTGCAGGAAGCGGTCGATCAGGCCGTCGGCGCGGTCGGTGCCCCCCGTGCCGCCGGCCGCCTCGCGCAGATGGGCCATGACCATGTCGACGAGCTGCGGCCGGTCGGGCTCCGGCATCCGCAGCCGCAGGCACCGGCGCAGGAACGCCGGGGGGAACTCGCGCTCGCCGTTGGAGGTGATCACGACGAGGGGGAAGGCCCGGCACCTGACGACGCCGTCGACGATCTCGGCGCTGCGGCCCGGGTCGTCGGTCATCACCGTGACCCGCGGGTGCAGCCGCCGCGCCCGCACCAGCTCGGCGATCGGGAACTGCCCCTCCTCGAACACGCTCAGTAGGTCATTGGCCAAATCCTGGTCGCTCTTGTCGAGTTCGTCGACGAGCAGCACTCTGGGAAGCTCGTAGGGGAGCAGCGCCGTGCCCAGCGGGCCGAGCTGGAGGTAGTCGCCGATCCCCGGGAGCTGCTCCTCGCCCGGCGGCCGGCCGTTCGCCGCGGCGCCGTTCCCGCTCACCGGGTCCAGGGCGCGCAGGGCCGCCGAGTCCTGGACGCGGCCGATCGCGTCGTACTCGTAGAGTCCCGAGCGCAGTGTGGTGCGGCTGGTGATGTGCCAGCGCAGGACGCGGCCCAGCCTCAGCTCCCGGCTGATCCGGTAGGCGAGGGAGGACTTGCCGGTGCCCGGGCGCCCCGTGACGAGCAGCGGGCGGCGCAGCAGCAGAGCCGCGTTCACCATGTCGGCCTCGCGCCTGACCTGGTCCGAACCGCTGGATAACGCGCTGATCCGGCCCAGCCGGCGCTCGATCTCCTCGTCGTCCGGCGGGGGCGGCGCCACCGCCGGTCCGCCGGCGAAACGGCGCCACGGCGGGGGCGGCGGCAGCAGCTCGGCGAGGCCGGTGTCGTACAGGGGCCGGCCCGTCCCGCGGTAGATCCACCACCGGTGGTCGGGGCCGCCGCGGTCCGCGCCGTCGGGTCCGGACCCGCCGGTGCCGTCCGCGGGCGCGTCCCCGGCCGGACGCGTCCCCCCGGACACACCGTCCTCTGGAAGCATCTCGTCCTACCCTTCCCCCTGCGCGGAAGAATCCGCCGCCTCTCCCTGCCCGCCCGGCAGGCGGTAGGGGTCGTCCCAGAGCAATGCCGCGTGGCGACCGAGCGTAGACGAGCCGCCCCCAGCAGCATCCCCGCCCCCGGGCTCAATACGCAACGACCTGACTTCGTCAGGTAACCGGTGTATGCCTTTGGCCGATGCCAGTTCCTGCAATTCGTTACGAAAAACAGGATCGACGCCCCCTCTGCGGTCCCACACCACGATGGGCACTCCCGCCCGCAGGGACGCGTCCAGCTCATCGACCCCGTGCCGCGCGCCCTGCTGCCCGCCGGGCGGCCCGCTGAGCACGACCATGACCGGGTGCGGGTTGGCGAGCAGCCGGTCGGGGTGCTCCTCGGGGAACCAGTGGACCGGCCCCCGGCACCCCGGTTTCAGGGCGTCCCAGCGCCTGAACCAGCGTCCATGCGTGGCCTTGCTTTCCACCCGTTCGAGGCTGCGCAGCACGACCGGATGGTCCTTCCCGAGGGTTGCGCCCGCCTTTCCGAACCCCTCTTTCGCCCACGTCTCCACCGGCAGGTCCATGAGGTCCCGCGGCAGGACGAACTCCAGCGTCGGGTCCTCCCTGCACAGATAGGCCCAGCCGGTCTCGGCCTCGTGCACCAGCGACTTCACCTTGTCGGGCAGGTCGGCGACGTCGATCTGCAGATCCCCGCCCTTGACCGGATAGGGGTTCAGATCGTCGCCGTTCTGGCGCCAGTACGTCAGCTGCCGGACACCGTCGTGCTCGGGATAGGGCAGCGGGCGCAGCCGGATCAGCAGCCAGGTGGCCGGCGCCCAGACGCCGTCCGCGTCGACTCCCGGCAGCGGCACCGCGGGCGCCGGGGGCCCTACGGGGCCGTAGCCGGCGGGGGGCCGGTCGGCCGGGGGGCCGGTCTCGCCCCCGGCGGCCGCGGGCAGGGCGGTCTCGGCCGCGCTGCCCGGGTGCGCCTCCGGGCTGCAGTGGTGCTCCGCCGCCCATTCGAGCAGTGCCTGGCGCTGCTGTCCCTGCGCGTACCGGGCGAGGTGCTCGACGAGCAGGACGCAGGGGAGCGGCTCGCCGGGCCGGGCGTTGAGGGTGGCCGCGTACAGCACCGCGAGCCAGGGCTCCTCGCAGTGGGCCGGCAGGGGCTCGGGGAGGTCGCCCAGGGCCGCGCGGAAGGCGCCGGCGATGTCGAGCACGTCCAGGTCGCCGAGGAGGTTCATCAGCCGCTGCCAGGTGTCGGGGGAGAACAGCGGTACCTCGGCGAGCGCGATCGCGGTCCGCACCCGGGCCATGTGGCGGGTCTCCCCCTCCACCATTCCGACGACGCTGCCCAGCACCTGCAGGCCGTCCGGGCAGGGGACCACCGCCTGGAGCAGGAAGAGCAGGGACACGCGGCGGCGGCTGGTCTCCGGCAGGGCGACCCTGATCCCCAGTGCCCGGCCCACCTGGCGCGCGCACTCCTGGAGCATCCCCGGCTCCTCCAGGCAGGGCAGGGCGTCCAGCGCGTCGAGGAGGACCTTGGGCGGTCCCCAGGCACCGTGGTTGTGCATCACCGGGCCCCGCCTCCGGGGGCCGCGGGGGCCGCCGGCCAGAGGTCCTCGAAGAGGCCGAGGGCCGCCTTCGCGGCCTGCGACTCGTCGTCGAGCAACCGCAGGGCACCGACCAACGCCTCTCTGCCGCCGGGGTGTTCGGCGCAGGCCTGGACGAGGAAGAAGAGCTGCAACCGGGGCCGGGCGTGGGTGCGGACGGCGCGCCGGATCGCGGGCGGCAGCAGGCCGCGCAGCGCGGCCCCGTGGTCCTCCTCGACCTGAGCCACGTTCAGCAGGGCGTCGGCGAGCGCGAACTGGTCCCGGTCGGACGGCGGACCGGCCCACCACCCCGGCCCGCCGGGTGCATCCCGTCCCGGCCCGCCGGGCACGCCCCGCCCCGGCGGCTCCACCGCCCCGGCCAGATCCGGCCACATCCGCGCGGCGGCCTCCATAGGGAGCATCCAGGCCACCTTGGCCTGCCGGTCGCCGTACGCGGCGGTGATCATCCCGACGACGCGACGGGCCGCCGGGTCCCACACCCCGGCCCCGCTGAAGCCGGGGCCCACCCGCGCGCCGGCCGCGCCGAGCCCCTCCAGCTGGATCCAGTCCCGGTGCGGGCCGCCGCGCCCCACCAGCCGGGCGGTGGACCACAGGCCGTCGGGCGCGCCCACCGGGTGGCCGCAGGCGCCCACTTCGCGCAGGTCCGGCTCACCGCACGGACCGAGCCGCGCCGGGGCCAGGCTCCGCGGGGGCGACCACCGAGTGCGCAGTACGGCGAGGTCTGCGCCGGAACCGCCCGCCAGCGGGCCGGGGAACCAGCCGCGGGCGACGACAACCGCCTCGCCGGCCGCGACGTCCGGATGCCCGGGGGCGTCGACCAGTACCGCGCGGGTCGGCGCCTCGAGACCGTCCCGGCCCGGGCGGAGGGCCGACGCCACGACGTGCGCGCAGGTCAGCACCGTTCCCGGCAGCACCAGAATGCCGGCACCCTGCACGGCTCCGCGCGGTGACAGGACGCGGACCCCTCCTAACGCCGCCGAGTCCGCCGTGTCCCCGTTGACCACTGTCTTGCCCCTTCCCCCGCGTGGAACCGTCGACGGACAGCCCCACCAATGAACCAGCGTACGAAGCGCATGCGCCCGGCACACGGGCTGTGCGTATCCCGGAGCCTTACCGGAAGGGGCTACGGCGAATCATCGGTGTACGCGGGGGCGCACGGTGACACGGGGGTTCACAGCGCTCGGAGGACGTCGGCGCCCGTGCGGTCCGTGCCGTGATCACCCTTGACGGCGGAGCCGGCGACGCCGTGCACGAACCACCTGTGCCGAGCACGCGGCGGGCGCGCGCAGGGGGAGGTCCGGGGAGGTCGTGGTCGCCATGCCAATAACCTGTGCGCCGCCGACCGTTGGATCGTCCGCGGCGACGTCCGGTTCGCGTGCCGCGACCAGCACCGGGCGGGCCCGTCCCGCCGATCCGGCCGATCTCGCCGAGTCCGCACGCCGGCAGCGGCTCCCGCTCCCCACCCGCCTGCCCGACGGCCGCACGACACTGATCGGCCGGCCGAGACCCGAAGTCCCCGCCCGCTGTCAGCAGACGGCAGCCGATGAAGCCCGGCTCAGGGCCACACCAGGCAATAGGGCTGATGCCCCGCCTCATGCAGCCGGTGGCTGAAGTCCTGCCACTCGTGCAGCGATTGGTGGTGGGAGGGCGCTGACCTGCGGCTTCGCAGGGAAATGTGCGTTGACCTGGGAAAACTCCTCTCGGTAGTTCTCACAGGTCAACGCCGTTTCCCAGGCTCATGTGCCCTGGATGTGCCCCTCATGGGCTCAGGGTACGAGCGTCATGGGGCCCGCAGACGGGCGGCAACGATCGGATGGGAGCGGGAGCACCACCGATCACCGTTTTGCCCTCCAGCCGCCTTGGCGTCGGAACCAATCCAGGTACGACGGGGCGGGTGAGCCCAGACCGGAGGACATGTCGTAGCCCTTGGTCGCCTTGAGACCGTGGTCGTGGCCGAGTGTGTAGAGGAGATAGCGATACGTTCCGGCCTCCGGACCCATGTCGCGGATGACGGCGGTCGGCCGGGACGGGTCCCGGATGTCGCGGAAGACTCCGGCGTTTCGCATCGCGTACAGCAAGGGATTGGCGAAGCCCAGGCTGTGGCCGGACAGCTGCTCGGCGTCCGCCTGGAGGGCGGCGAAGGCCGGGGTGGCGGCGGAGGTGCCTCCGTAGCCGACCGTTTCGTACCGCCCGGAGACGGTATAGCCGATCATGACAGGAAGCGCGCCATCGCCCTCCATCGAGATGTCCGGTGTGACGCGGTGACCGTGGGCGAGCGAGGCGGGGACGGTGCCGCGCTGGTACCAGGGCCGGCCGAAGTCGCTGGGGCCGCCGCCGCTGCCGAAGGTGAACAGGCCGGGCATGGGCTCCCACTCGGTTGCCTGCGGGGAGAGGATCGACAGGTTGTCGCCCATGCTGGTCTCCCAGGCGTAGCTGCCGTCCTTGGTGGTAGCCAGTGTCGTGCCGCCGACAGAGGTCACCCAGGGCGAGCCGCTGGGGAAGTCGGCCTGTGCCTGGGTGGTGTTCGGGTCGCAGTTTAGGCCGCCAGGGGTCGCGTCGGGTGACTGGTCGCCGCAGTCGCCGGCGGCGAAGTACACACCGATGCCCTCAGCTGCTGCCTGGCGGAACAGCATGTTCCAGGCTCTGAGGAGGTCGGGCGAGAGGTGTGGCCGACTGGTGTGGATGACCTCGGCCCACGAGTTCGATATGGCGTCGGCGGCGCGGTGGTCGATGATGTACGACTCGGCGTCCATGAGGTCCGCGTCCAGGCACGAGTTGGCGCCGACGTAGAGGATGTCCGCATCGGGTGCGTACCCGTGGGCCATTTCCACGTCAAGTGCCTGCTCGCCTGCCCAACTCTCCGGTGGTGCACATGCTTTGGTGATGTTCCAGTCGGACGGGGTGAGGCGCTCGCGGTACTGACCGGGCCGGAAGGGATGGTCGCCGGTGGCCGTGGCGTAGGTGTTCGCGTCCTGTTCTGCAGTGGGGCTGCCGTAGGCGCCCACGATGGCGACGGTGCGGCCCTTGCCGGTTGCTCCTGAGGCGGTCACGCCGTAGGTGCCGCGCAGTAGGGGCGGAGTGTAGGGACAGGGGGCGTAGGTCTGCGTTCTCCCGTATGCCTTCGGGAGGGTGGTGGCGGGGCGTTCACCGAAGTACGAGGAACAGGCGGCCTGTTGATCGATAGAGTTCGGCTCTGGGCGGCCCAGGGGCCGGGCGGCGGCTGGCACGTTGAAGGCGAAACCCTCGATGCCCCTCACATCTTGGGTCAGAGAGGGGGGAACGCGTAGGTCACCGGCGGGTGCCTGGACGGTCCCGCCCGGGGTGTTGTAGCGGTGGATACCGGTGCCCAGAGCCCTCGCGAAGTCGGCTTCAGTGCCGACAAGTTGGAGATAGTGCGGAGCGTCCGCAGTGATGCGCAGGTGTGCGCTGGTGAGCCACTGCCTGATTCTGTGCCGTGTACTGGGGGTCACGCCGAAGCGTCTCTCGTACTGGGTCGGCGTGAGGAAGTGCCGGTAGTGGGGGCTGGTGGGGGTGGTTACGGCGGTGAGGAAGGCGCCGAGACCGTCCGGGTCGCGGGTGCCCAGGTAAAGGCGGGCGGTGAGGTTCGTGGTTGCGGGGATCCGGCCGGCGTCGGTCCCCGGGGCGGCGTGGTGGGGGCGGTTGGTCGAGAGAGACACGGGACTCGGCGGCTCGGCGGCGCGGGCGGTGGGAGCGAGGGCGGCGGCCATTGCGGCCACGGCTGTCGCGGCGGCGAAAGCGCGGCGTATGTGAAGAGGGCGCATAGGAGCGCAGGCTTCCTTTGAGAGGGTCAGGTGGGCGCCTTTGGGGGAGGATGTGGCGCATCGCGGAGTGTTGGAGGGTGCGTGTTGCTTCAGGCGCGGATCATTCGCCCGCGGTGCAGGCGCCCAGACACTCCGGTGAATTCCAGGTCCAGCCCGATGCCGTCGCGTTCGGCGTGGATGTGCAGGTGCGGCTCGGTGCTGTTACCGGTGTTGCCGACCTCGCCGAGGAGTTGGCCCGCGCGGACGATGTCGCCCTTGGCCACCGTCACCGAGCCGGGGCGTAGATGTGCCAGCTTGACGATCTCCCGGCCGGTGTCGAGGAACACGTGGTTTCCATAGGGCGGCTGGTAGCGGATTTCACCCGGCTGTTGGTCCTGGACCGTGTCGGCGGCGGAGATCACGCGGCCGTCGCAAGGAGAGCGGACAGGGCGCCCGTAGGCGGCGTATGCGGTCAGGTCACGGCCCGGCCGAGTACGGGTGCCTCGCGGGCCGAGCGCTACCAGGTCGAGGGCGCCGCGCTGCTCTGGTACCTGAGCATGGTGGTTCAGTAAGCGGCCGCCACCCTGCACGACATACCACGTGCCCTCCAGTGGGAACAGCAGCGGCTGGGACAGGGGTGCCTTCCAGCGGTGCCGTCGGGCGGCGGCGACCAGCCACACGGCTCCCGCCAGGAGGGCGACGCCGCCTGCGAGGCGCGGGATGCCGTGCCCCGTCGGCAGACCGGGCAGTCGGCATGCGGAGGCGAGGGCTGCGACGGCGGCTGCTTCGACCGTGCGGCGCAGCAGCCGGGGTTGCTGCGCAGGCGCGCCGCATCCCTCGACGGCCACGTAGAAGGCGGCCAGGCCAGCCATGTCGCCGAGCCAAGCGGTGCGGTCTGTGGCCGTCCAGACGGTCAGGACGTTCCAGAGGGTGACCAGGGCCAGATACCCCGCCCAGGCCAGGGGAGCAGGCATACGCCGGCGGCGCCGGGGAGGCGTGTAGCGGGCGCCTTCGATGCGCAGTGCCGTGAGTTCGCCGTCGGGTGCCGCTTGGGCCCAGGCGCGTACCTGGCCGTTGCTACCGGAAAGGATCAGCCCGTCGGGGCTGTCTGTCACGGTGAGGAGCTCTCCGATGCGGGCGGTGGTGGCGCGGACGATCCGCTCCAGAGTGTCCGTTCCGACCTCTTCCGTCACGCGCGGTGCGAGGTGGGGCCACTCGTCCGGTCCCGCGGTCAGGAACCGCGACAGAGCTTGTGCTTCCGGCAGTTGGGCCGGGAGCTGCGGCTCGGGCGTCAGATCGCGCACGTGTGCTCCCACGGCCCGGGGATGCGGTGCCGATTGCGGGCGACCAGTCTGTAGATCGCGTCGGCTGCATGCCGTACGCCGGGCAGGGCGAGTGTCCGGCCGATCAGCCGGGCGGGAGGGCCGCCCGTCGCGAACCACGCGGCGAACGCCTGTGCTCCGCCGTGGCGCCGGCCGTCGTACACAAGCCACATGCGCTCGCGCGCATCCTGCTCGGTCAACCCGTATAAGGCCAGATCCACGGCCTGATACGGCAAGAGGCGTCCCGTAAGGCGCAGACGGGGGGTACACGCGAGGCGCGTCACCGTGGCGCGGCAGAAGCCACAGGCGCCGTCGAAGACGAGCAGAGGCTCAGACATGATCGTGGACTCCCTTCCGAAGAGGTGTACCCGGTATTCGGGGTGCGGAGCCGCCTATCAGCAGTTCGCGCGGGCGGCGACCCGCCTCCCCCGGCCAATTCGCTGCCATCCGGGCCCGGCCTGTCTGCAGGCTTCGCCACAACGACCGGTAGTCCTCGTCACGCAGGCAGACACAATCCGCGCCGATCATCAGCAGCCCGAAGCAGACGAGGCCCATGAAAGCTGCGATGCCCAGATGCATCGCCTCCAGCGCAAGGGTGTTGGCCTTGCGCAGCCAGGCCCGCGACGACAGTAGGGCAAACGGGAAGGCCAACTCGATGGCGATCGTCGCGTATGAGACTGCCGTGCCCAGATATGCGTTGGCCATGAGATGGGCAAACCTGGCCGACATGTGGAACTCGGTCTCGCGGCTGATGTAGTACATAGCAACACCGTCCTGCCAGACCTTGCCGAAGATCTTCCAGTAGCCGGCCGCGAAGTACAGGACGGCGGTCTGGAAGATGATGAGATACGTGGCGAGGTTGTGCAGCACGGTGGAAACGGCCGGCGTCCGGTCGGGGGCGAGGAGCTTTTCACGCCGCTTCTTGGCGCCGGGGGCGAAGTAGGCGTTGGAGACAGTGAAGGCCAGGAAGATCACAAGGATCTGGGCGAGGTTGTCGCCGCCTTCCAGAAGGTCCTGGTTGCGGTAGTGCAGTGACCACATCAGCACCGCCTGTACGACCGTGAGCATGCGGCCGCCGAAAACCATGAACGCGGCGGAGGCCAAGATCGTCACGTGGAAGAGGACTTCAAACCATGCCTGCGAGTCACTGAGCAGGTATAGCGAGAAGCCGCCGCCCGGGATCTGGGCGGATGCCGTGGAAGGGCTGTTGTAGGCGTGCGGGCCCCACAGGAACTGCCGGTTGGAGTAGTCGGCGAGGCAGTACAGGATGGTTGCGAAGCCGATGACCAGCCGCATCAGGGCGAGACCGATCAGGCGCCGCTCCCGGCCGGCGAGCCGCAGCGCGAACCCGTCCAGGCGGGCGAGGAAGAAGGAGCCTGCCACTTTGCAGGCGCGCGTTGCGCGAGATGGATGCCTTGTCACTTGGCCACTCCTGGTACGTAGGGCATCCACGACGTTTGCAAGAGTCCCTTGATCGTCTCCTTCGGACGGGGATTCTCGTACCGCTCCGAGAACGGGATGATCGGTTGCGTCTTGTAGGTCGCCTGCACGGCAAGGATTCGCGCCCCTGGGTACAACGAGTGCGCACGGGCCGAGAAGAACCGCTGCATCTCCTCGAAGTCTGCCTTGTACCGCTTGTCCAAGGCAGCCTGCGCGGCCTTGTGCTGCGCCGCGGGAAGCTTCTTGATCCGGGTGGCCGCACTCGCGTAGTGACTGCTGGCCTGGTCGAAGGCGAGCATGATGCCGGGCAGCTTCGTGGGATTGATACGGAAACCACGGGGGGCTTCGTCGATCGCCTTCTCGACCTCGACCGGGGCCGTCTCGACCACCTTTCCTCCGTACTGAATCCGCGCCCGCAGGTAGACCTGGTCGTTGCTGGTGCCAGGTGTGGGGCCGAAGAGCTGCCAGTCCTGCCAGAAGTACGGTTCGAGAACCTGGCGGGCGGGTCCGATCAACCGCACGGAAGCCGGTGACTGCGGGGCGTTGTACACCAGACATGCCGCCGTGAAGGCAAGCACGGGCAGCATGCCGAGGACCACGCAGAGCCGGACTCGTACCGGAACGGAGACGCGGGCAATTGCGGAATGGCGGTGGGGCAGGGACTCGCCGTCGTTCGAGGTGTCGGGTGCCATGTCATGCGATGAGTAAGGACTTGATGCGCCGAGGTCCGTCCCGTCAAGGGATTTCGTGTGCGCTGCCATCCGGGAATGCATCCCCCATGTGTGTCGGTCGGGCGGCCGCCCGGCGCGTCTGGTGCGGCGCGCCGGGCGGCCGTGGCCGGGGTCAACTCCGGCCGGTCACTTCACGGTCGGAGCTCAGTTCGCGTCGAACTGTGCGTCGCCCGGGATGATGCCGTGCAGCGAGGCAGGGCTCGTCACCGGGCCGCCGCTGGATGAAGAGGACGATTCGGACGACGAAGACGATTCGCTGGAGGACGACCTGAGCTTGGTCGTGACCTTCACAGCCGTCTCCACGGCCTTCGCGCCGACGGCTCCGGTCACGCCGGCGACGATGTCGTTGGCGATGGCGTGCAGGAACTGCGGGTTGGCGCCGCCATCGAGGACGGTCGCGCGCTGCACCGAGTCGTCGGCCGCGGTCTTCTGCTGGGGCAGAGACGACGCGGACGCGGTCGATGCCATGAGACCGCTGGCTGCCGCGGCGACCACGCCGACGAACACGGAGCCTGCTATGAGCTTCTTACCTCTCACAAAGCTTTCCCTTCGGATGTGGTCAGATCGAGCAAGGCAGTTCACATCGACGATGCTCAACTGTTGTGTTTCGTACGATTTCGTACGCGCTTGCATGCAGGGATCATGCTTGCGTCAATGGCACGTCTGTTCCCATCCCCTGATCTGGCCAGTTTTCGCGTCCTTCTCCCCCCAGCCGGGGGAAGGCGCACGCGTATCCTCAAGTCACGGACAGCTCTTGAGCCACACCACCCGGCTGACCACCGGGTGCACGGGGAGAGCCACTGGCAGCCATGGGGGAGTCATGACCAGCGTGCTGATAGTTGATGACGAGTCATTGGTACGGTCCGCTCTACGCGCGATGCTTCAGCGTCCCGAATGCTCCGATCTGCGCGTGGCGGGCGATTGTTCCGGACGGGAGGCGGTCCGGCTCGCTCGGGAGAACAGGGTGGATGTCGTCCTGCTCGATCTGCGGATGCCTGAGGTGGACGGCATCACGGTGCTGCGCGGCCTCAGGAGGCTGGCCGATCCACCGGCCGTCGTCATGATGACGCGGTTCGCGGCCGACTCGGACGTATTGCGGGCCTTCGCGGAGGGCGCCATCGGCTATCTGCTGAAGGACGCAACCGCTGCCGAACTTGCCGACGCCGTCCGAGAGGCAGTCGCCGGAGTCGGCGCGGTGTCTCGGCCCGTCGCGCCGACCGTCATCGACGGCTACCGCAGGTTCGCATCTCGCTCCGTGAGGGACGCCGAAGCCCGCGACCGTGCCGCACAATTCACGCAGCGCGAGCGCGAAGTCCTCGAACTCCTGGGCAGCGGCCTCACTAACCGTGAGATCGCCGACTGCCTTGTCTTGAGTCCAGAGACCGTCAAGACACATGTCAGCGCGGTCCTGGCCAAGCTCGGCACAAAGAACCGGGTGCGGGCCGCGCTGACCGCGGAAAGGCTCGGGCTGCTCAACAAGTCGGCGTGATCGGCAGGAGACGCAGGAGGCTCACCGGCGAGCGGGCCGTCGACGCCGGGGTGCTGCTCCTCGCGGGAGTCGACCTGCTGCAGTGGCATGCCCACGCACCTGGCTGGCATCCGCACCAGCTTGCTGTGTCCATCGTCACTGTCCTCGCCCTGGTGATGCGCCGCCGCTGCCCGCTGACCGTCCTCGCGCTCGCCCTCGTGGGCATGGCCGACGGCGACATCGTGCTTGCTCCGATCATCGCCCTCTTTCACATCGGGAGGCGGTACTCACTGCGGATCGCCGGCGCCTGCACTGCAGCGGTCACGACCGTCGCTGTCGCGCAGTCCCTGCTGCCCGGGCGTGGAACGCCCAGCACGCTCAAAGGCTGGGTCATCTTCATCGTCCACGCTGCCGCAGCCTCGGCCGCGCCGACGGCGATCGGCCTCCAGTTCCGCTCCCACAGGGCGCTCGTCAGCAGCTACATCGAGCTCAGGCGCAGCCGGTCCGAGGAACTGCGTCTCACCCGGCGCTTGGCCTCCATGGAGGAACGGTCCGCGCTGGCCCGTACGCTGCACGACTCCATCGGCCACGCGGCGAGCCTGATCGCCTTGCGAGCGGAGGCTCTCGGTTCCCGCACACAGGACCTGGCTGTTGCCGAGGACGCCGCCGCCATCCATTCACTCAGTCGCAGGGCGCTCGACGAGATGCGTGCCGTCACCGGGATGCTGCGCCCCCCGGAAAACGATCCGCGGACGGGCAGCCTGCGGCAGATCGCACAGCTTCTAGCCCGTGCCGACCTGTTTGACACAGCCCGAATAGCCGTGAAAGAGCCCGACCGCTGGCCCGCCGACATCCAGAGCGCCGCCTACCGTGTTGTACAGGAGGCCCTGACGAACGCGGTGCGCTACGCGCCAGGGGCGCGGATCGAGGTGACAATCGAGTCGTCTGCTCGGGACAGTTCGTCGGAGCGGCTGGTCGTGATGGTGCGCAACGAGCCCCCTCGCGTCGCCGTGTCGTCGATGCCACATGGCGGGCACGGCCTCACGGGCTTGGCCAGCCAAGTGGTCAAAGCTCAGGGCAAGTTCACGTACGGCAAGACCGACGAGGGCGGTTTTTTCGTACAGGCGGTGTTCCAACACGGTTGGCATAGGTAGCCCGCCAGCATGCGCTGGGCGTGGGCGTGCCGGGCGGGCCGAAGGCCGCTGATACCGGCCAGAACATCACCTTCTCCCGCGAGTTGCTGGCCGGGGGCGACGTGGACGTGGAGTCGCTGCTGCTGGTCTCCACTCCTCGTCGAGAGTGCCGCCCAAGGTGCCGAGTACGATGGTCCCGCTCAGCGGCAGTGGCTTCGATGGCGGAAGCGCCTGGCTGGGCGGTGGTGCTGGACGGCAGGAGCGGGGGCGATGCCCGGACGAGGGGCTGCTCGCAGTGCGTCAGCCGCTGAGCTTCATCCGGATGGCCAGGACGCCGAGGGCTTCCTTCTCGGATGGGTAGATCTTCCGGATGTTGGCGAGTTGTTCGTCGCGGGTGGCCGTCGGGTTGACGTTGTCCGACCCCTCGCTGTCGAGCATGGCTTCGAAGTCGGCGTACTCGGTGACCCGTTGGATGCTCACATGACAGGTCTCGTCGGTCCCTTTGATTCGGAAGCGGATGGTGTCGCCGGCGGCAAGGTCGGCGAGGTGGGGGTATTTGACCCGAACCTCGATGGTCTTGGTGCCGGCGGCGACCAGGTCGAAGTACTGGCGGTAGAGGTTGAGTTCGTGGACGCGTGGGGCGGCGTTGCTCATCGGGCGGAAATGCTCCTGGGCGCTGGTGTGATCAGGCGACCGATCTCGGCCGCGGAGTACGAGCGCAAGAAGTGTCGGGGGGCGGAGAGCAGGGTCTGGGCCGTGGCCAGCAGTTGGTCGGCGTATTCGGTGACAGTGCCCGGCCATTGCTGGGTGTCAAGCATCCAGCCGGCGGCGCCTTCCGGCAAGGGGGCATGGCCTTCGCAGATGAGGGACTTGGGGAGCTTCGCGCCGGTGTCGGTGACGACCTGCGGGCAGAAGAGGCGGGCGGGGAGTTGGGCGCGAGTGAGGCCGACGGCCTGGAGAGACTCGTCGACGAGGAGGGAGCCGAACATCCAGTCGCCGCCCTTGACCATGACGTGCAGAGTCCCATAGGGCGGTGCGCCGGTGAGGGCGAGTTCCTTCACGAGGTTGCGGTAGAGGGTGGCTAGGTCGAGGTACGCACCGGCGGTGGGTGTGATGGTGGTTCGGTAGGGGCCGTGGTGGAGGCAGACTGCGGCGACGGTGGCTCTTTCTCGGTCGGTGAGATGGACTCGTGTGTGTTCCGCGTGTTTCTCCGCCCAGCCGCAGCCTGTATGTGGGCAGGGGATGCGCAGGTGCGGGGTGCCGATGGAGGGAGGCCGAGGGGGCGAGCCACCAGCGGGCGGCGTCGAGGCGGGGGAGCAGTCGTAGCCAGGTTCGGCGGAAGTGCTGGCTGGCCTGCTGCTGGGTGTAGGTCTCGATGCGGTGCGGGATTCCCAGGCGCCGGGGACAGCGCCGTGAAGAGGGGTTGATAGAGGGCGCTGACGAGGTCGGCCACGGCCGTGTCGCCGAGGCCTTGGGCGTAGGCGCGTTGGTAGCGGTGGCCGCTGGCGGGGTCGATGGCCAGTTCGTACGGGGCGTTGTCGAGGGCGCTGAAGAGGACCTCGGTGGGGATACCGAAGCGGTCGCGCAGGCGGGCGGCTATGGCGAAGGCCAGGGACTGCACGAGGGAAGTGCCGATGTGCGGGGCACCGTTGATCTGGGTGCCTACGACGAGCACGATCCGCTCGGATGGGGTGGCCAGGATGCGTGGAGTCAGGATGTCCTCGGCGCGGAGAAGTGCGTTGGCGAGAACGGTGTTCGGTGAGACGAGGTGGGTTGTCACACATGTCCCCTTGAGAGGTTGGGGCAGAAAGGCGGAGAGCATCAAGGCACTCTCCGAGTACCTCGGCCACTCGGACCCGGGCTTCACGCTGCGGACGTACACGCACCTGCTGCCGTCCAGCGAGACCCGCACCCGCAAGGCGATCAACGACGCCTTCACGGAAACGGAAGCCGAGGCGGAAGCGGAAGACGACGGCGGCCCGCCCGCAACCCAGGGCACATCAGCACCCCCAACAAAACCAATGTGCCCTCAATGTGCCCTGGCCGCCTGACGGCCCCCGTCCGGCACCAAAAAGGGCGAGGCCCGAAGACCCCGCCCGATCCGCAAGAAACCCCAGCTCAGGGCCACACAAGGCAATAAGGCTGATGCCCCGCCTCATGAAGGCGATGCGAGAAGTCCTGCCACTCGTGCAGCAGTTGGTAGACGTTGAACGCGTCGCGCGGGCCGCCGCGGTCGGGGACCGTCGACCAGATGAACGCCGCCGCGCCGACCGCCTCCTCGCCTATGCCGCGCAGAGGGTCGACGACCGTCATGGGGAGCTTGACCACCGCGTAGTCGGGGTGCAGGACGACCAGTTCCAGCGGCGGGACCTTGTGCAGGGGGACGCCTTCTATGCCGGTCAGCACCATCGCGGCCATCGTCTCCGGCTTGATCTTGGTGAACATGCCGTTCATGCCGAGCTCGTCGCCGCCGAGTTCCTCGGGGCGCATCGAGATCGGGACGCGGGCCGCCGTCGCACCGTCCGGCGCGCCGAAGTACTTGTACGTCACCCCCACCCGACCACCATTCCTGCTCCCCGCCCGGAGCATCTCGTCCCGCCGGTCCATCCGCCGGTCGATCCGCCCGGACTCACTCGGTACACCCTGAGCCTGCCGGGGTTCGGCCTCCTCCGCCTCGCGTCGGTGCCTTCCCCGCCGGGCACGTCGAGGACCCAGGTCGTCAGTCCCCTCGCCCAGTCCGCCACCGCGATGCATATCTCCACCCGAGTGCTTTTCTAGGACGCGTGGCCCCCGCCGCGCAACCCGATCATCGTGTCAGTGACCTCCCCCACGGCCGCGCGCCGAAACGTGCGGTGAAACACCTGTCCGCAGGATCTCCGCAGCCTCTGAAGAAGCCTCCGTACACCCTTTCGTACTCCTATACGTACGCAAGGGCCCATCGAGCTGTGTGTGTCAGCACTCAGTTTCGCAGATCGAGCCGGCGGGCGGCTGTCTCCCGGGTCAGCGGCGGCGCCCGGCTGCCGTGGTCACACCCTGGCCTACCCTGAGGAGGTCACTGGCAACCCGGAGCCCGACGATTCGGAGAAGGTCGGAGAAGTCGCAGGTCATGAGCGAACTGCCATATGCATACGAAGCGCCTGTCTCGCAGGCTTTGTTCGACCGGGCCGCGGCCGTCACGCCCGGCGGTGTGAACTCCCCGGTGCGCGCCTTCCGGGCCGTGGGCGGCACGCCCCGGTTCATGGTGTCCGGCAAGGGGCCCTATCTGACGGACGCGGACGGGCGGGACTACGTCGACCTGGTGTGTTCCTGGGGTCCGATGATCCTCGGGCACTCCCACCCGGCCGTGATCGACGCCGTGCAGGCGGCGGTCGCGCACGGCACGTCCTTCGGTACGCCCGGTGAGGGCGAGGTCGCCCTCGCCGAGGAGATGGTCGGGCGGGTCGAGCCCCTGGAGCAGGTGCGCCTCGTCTCCAGCGGGACCGAGGCGACCATGAGCGCCATCCGGCTGGCCCGCGGGTTCACCCGGCGCACGAAGGTGATCAAGTTCGCCGGGTGCTACCACGGTCACGTCGACTCACTGCTGGCCTCGGCGGGCAGCGGTGTGGCCACCTTCGCCCTGCCCGACACCCCCGGCGTCACCGGGGCCCAGGCCGGGGACACGATCGTCCTTCCCTACAACGACCTCGAGGCCGTCAACGAGGCTTTCCACCGGCACCCCGGCGAGATCGCCTGTGTGATCACCGAGGCGTCGCCCGGCAACATGGGCGTCGTACCGCCGCGGCCCGGCTTCAACCAGGGGCTGAAGGACGCCTGCTCGGAGAACGGCGCCCTGTTCGTCTCCGACGAGGTCATGACCGGCTTCCGCACCAGCCGCGCGGGCTGGTTCGGCGTCGACGGGGTCAGGCCCGACCTCATGACCTTCGGCAAGGTCATGGGCGGCGGCTTCCCGGCCGCGGCCTTCGGCGGTCGCGCCGACATCATGGCGCACCTCGCGCCCGCCGGACCCGTCTACCAGGCGGGCACCCTCTCCGGGAACCCGGTCGCCACGGCGGCGGGCCTGGCCCAGCTGCGCCTGCTCGACGACGCCGCCTACGCCACGGTCGACTCCGTCTCGGCGCAGATCCGGGCGCTCGTCACCGAGGCGCTGAGCAAGGAAGGCGTCGCGCACCGGGTGCAGAACGCCTCCAACATGTTCTCGGTCTTCTTCGCCGACCGCGAGGTCCGCGACTATGAGGACGCCAAGCGGCAGGAGTCCTTCCGCTTCACCGCTTTCTTCCACTCGATGCTGGCGCAGGGCGTCTATCTGCCGCCCTCGTCCTTCGAGTCCTGGTTCGTGTCCACGGCCCACGACGAACAGGCCGTACAGCGCATCGCCGACGCCCTCCCGGCGGCGGCCCGAGCGGCGGCGGAGGCCACAGCGGCATGAGTGAGATCACCGACACGGCGGGCGGCGACATCACCGTCGTCCACGTCATGCGGCACGGCGAGGTCGACAACCCGGCCGGGGTCCTCTACGGGCGGCTGGCCGGCTACCACCTGTCCGAGCTCGGGCGGCAGATGGCCGACCGGGTCGCCGAGCACCTCGCCCCCCGCGACGTCACCCACGTCTGCGCGTCCCCGCTGGAGCGGGCCCAGGAGACGGCGACCCCGATCGCCAAGGCGCACGGGCTCGACCTCGCCACCGACGAGCGGCTGATCGAGGCCGACAACGTCTTCCAGGGCAAGACCTTCGGCGTCGGCGACGGCGCGCTGCGCAAGCCCGGCAACTGGAAGCACCTGGTCAACCCGTTCAAGCCCTCCTGGGGCGAGCCGTACGTCGACATCGTCGTACGGATGATGCGGGCGCTGGACGCCGCCAAGGACCGCGCGCGCGGGCACGAGGCGGTGCTCGTCAGCCACCAGCTGCCCATCTGGATCGTGCGGTCGTACGTCGAGAAGCGGCGGCTGTGGCACGACCCGCGCAAGCGGCAGTGCACGCTCGCCTCGCTGACCAGCTTCACCTACCAGGGCGACAAGCTCGTCTCCGTGGGCTACAGCGAGCCGGCCCGCGATCTCGTCCCGGCCCATCTGCGCGCCGGCGCCAGGCCGGTGAAGGGACAGGGAAAGGCCTACGGCGCCTGAGGGGAGAGGGAATGATCCTCTTCGGTCGCCCGGCGCGTCCGTAGGATTTTGTTACGAGATCAATGTATTTGCGGTGAACCTTCCCGATCGTCGTGTCCTCTGACTGGTTGACCACCGGAGCACATGACGAATCGGGGATGGAATGCGCACGCTCTCTCGCAGGGGAATGCTCGGTCTCGGCGCGGGCGCCGCGGCAGCCGCCTCACTCTCGGCCTGCGGGGCCCTCGGGACGTCAGACGGATCGAGCCACGCATCGGGTTCCAGCGGCGGCGGGTCCGGCGGCAAGTCGGGCGGCAAGTCCGGCGGTACGGCGCACCCGGCGCGCCCCATCGGCGACGGCTCGACGTCCTTCACCGGCAAGCAGCCCCACCAGCCCGCCAGGCCCGAGCCGCTGCAGCCGGGCCAGACCCCGCCCCAGTTCGTGATCTTCTCCTGGGACGGGGCCGGCGAGGTCGGCAACGGCCTCTTCCCGCGCTTCCTGGACCTGGCCAAGGAGCACGGCGCGTCCATGACCTTCTTCCTCTCCGGGCTGTATCTGCTGCCCGAGTCCAAGAAGCGCCTCTACAACCCGCCGAACAACCCGCGCGGCGCCTCCGCCATCGGCTACCTCACCGACGAGCACATCAAGGCCACGCTCTCCAACGTCCACCGCGCCTGGCTCGAGGGCCACGAGATAGGCACCCACTTCAACGGTCACTTCTGCTCCGGTCACGGCACCGTCGGCAACTGGACGCCCGCGCAGTGGCGCAGCGAGATCCAGCAGGCCAAGTCCTTCGTGAAGGAGTGGCGCACCAACACGGGGTGGACGGACCTGCCCTCGCTCCCCTTCGACTACGACAAGGAACTCGTCGGCAGCCGTACCCCCTGCCTGCTCGGCCAGGACAACCTGCTGCCCACCGCCAAGGCGCTCGGCTGGCGCTACGACGCCTCCTCGCCCGGCGGCCGCCAGATCTGGCCCGGCAAGAAGCGGGGCATCTGGGACCTGCCGCTGCAGCAGATCCCGTTCCCCGGCCACAGCTTCGAGGTCCTCTCGATGGACTACAACATGCTCGCCAACCAGTCGGTGAACTCGACGAACGCGCCCGCCCACAACTACCCGGCCTGGCGCACCCAGTCCGCGAATTCCTACATATCAGGTTTCAAGCGGGCATACGGAACCAATCGGGCACCTTTCTTCATCGGCAACCACTTCGAGCAGTGGAACGGCGGCATCTACATGGACGCCGTCGAGCAGGCCTTCAAGCACATCGCGCGGGAGAAGGAGAAGGGAGCGGACGTGCGCCTGGTCTCCTTCCGGCAGTTCACCGACTGGATGGACGTCCAGCGGCCGGAGGTGCTCGACAAGCTGCGCACGCTCGACGTCGGACAGACACCGGCCGGCGGGTGGAAGTCGTTCCTGCGGGACGCCCCGTCGTCCTCCTCCTCGGCGACCGGGCAGGCCGCCTGAGAGGCGGGTATTCCCCCTGCGAGGGGGGCGCCCAAGATCCCCGGAACGGACATGCGAAACTTTTCACATGAGTGCCGCCAGTCGTGCCCCCATGCGTCCGAACCGCGCACGTCGCCGAGCCGTCCTGACCACCGCCGGTGGCGCGGTCGTCGCACTGCTGATGTCCGCCTGCTCCTCCGGAGGCACGTCCGGTGGCGGAGGCGACACCAACTTCGTCATGGGCAAGGACGGCATCTCCACCGTCAAGAAGGGGGAACGCGACGCGGCTCCCGACCTCTCCGGCAAGACGGTCGACGGCGGGCGGCTCGATGTGCGCGACTACAAGGGCAAGGTGGTCGTCGTCAACGTGTGGGGCTCCTGGTGCGCCCCCTGCCGCGCCGAGGCACCGAACTTCGAGAAGGTGTACCAGGACCTCAAGGCGAAGGGTGTGCGGTTCGTCGGAATCAACACCCGTGACACCAGTGTCCAGAACGCCGTGGCCTTCGAGAAGCGGCAGGGTGTCAGCTATCCCAGTCTCTACGACCCGACCGGCAAGCTGATGCTCCGCTTCAAGAAGGGCACGCTCAACCTGCAGACCATCCCCTCCACGCTCGTCCTGGACCGGGAGGGGAAGATCGCCGCGCGTTCGCTGGCACCGCTCAGCGAGGAGAAACTGCGCAAGATGATCGCCCCGGTCCTCGCGGAGAAGTGACGTGACCTCAGTCACCACGCTCGCCGCCACGGGCTACAACGGCACGGTGCTCAACGGGGCCCTGCTGGTCGCCCTCCCCATCGCGCTGCTCGGCGGCCTCGTCTCCTTCTTCTCCCCGTGCGTCCTGCCGCTGGTGCCCGGATACCTCTCCTACGTGACCGGCGTCACCGGCACCGATCTGGCCGAGGCCCGGCGTGGGCGGATGGTCGTGGGCGCCTCGCTCTTCGTCCTGGGATTCACCGCCGTCTTCGTCTCCAGCGGGGCCCTGTTCGGTTACTTCGGCGACACCCTCCAGAACAACAAGGGGATCCTGTCCAAGGCGCTGGGCGCGCTCATGATCGTCATGGGCGTGTTCTTCATGGGCCTGATGCCCTGGATGAGCCAGCGTGAGTTCCGCTTCCACAAGCGGCCCGTGGCCGGACTGGCGGGTGCCCCCCTCCTGGGCGCGCTGTTCGGCATCGGCTGGACGCCGTGCATCGGACCCACCCTCGCCTCGGTGCTGGCCCTGTCCTCGCAGCAGTCCAGCGCGGGCCGCGGGGCCATACTGACCGTCGCCTACTGCCTCGGCCTCGGCGTGCCCTTCGTGCTCGCCGCGGTCGCCTTCCGCAAGGCGCTCGGCGCCTTCGGCTGGGTCAAGCGCCACTACGTGTGGGTGATGCGGATCGGCGGCACGATGATGATCGTGACCGGTCTGCTCCTGGTCACCGGCGCCTGGGACCAAATCGTGCAGGACATGCAGTCCTGGTCCGCCGGCTTCACTGTGGGGATCTGACTCGATGAGCACCACTCCAAAGACCGCCTCCGGTACGACCCCCGAGCGTGCCGACGACGACCTCGGCGCCGCCGGCTCCCAGCTCTCCACCGCCCCCAAGGAGGACCTGCCGAACCTGCCCTCCATGGGCGCGGTCGGCTGGGCCCGCTGGTTCTGGCGGCAGCTCACCTCCATGCGGGTCGCGCTGCTGCTGCTCCTGCTCCTCTCGCTCGGCGCGATCCCCGGATCGCTGATCCCGCAGACCGGCACCGACGAGACCAAGGTCGCCGACTTCCGCAAGGCCCACACCTTCCTCGCGCCGGTCTACGACCGTCTCGGCCTGTTCCACGTCTACAGCTCGGTGTGGTTCTCCGCGATCTACATCCTGCTGTTCGTCTCCCTCATCGGCTGCATCGTCCCGCGCACCCATCAGTTCATCGGCCAGCTGCGCGGCCGCCCGCCGGGCGCGCCCAGGCGGCTGACCCGGCTGCCGGCGTACACGACCTGGCGGACGGAGGCCGGGCCCGAGCAGGTGCGTGAGGCCGCGCTCACCCTGCTCAGCAAGCGCCGCTTCCGCGCCCATCGCGCCGGTGACGCCGTAGCCGCCGAGAAGGGCTATCTGCGGGAGGTCGGCAACCTCGCCTTCCACATCGCGCTGATCGTGCTGCTGGTCGCCTTCGCCTGGGGCCAGCTGTTCAAGTCCGAGGGCAACAAGCTGGTCGTGGAGGGCGACGGCTTCTCCAACACGCTCCTCTCCTACGACGACTTCAAGTCCGGCAACCTCTTCACCCCCGGCGACCTGGTGCCGTTCAGCTTCACCCTGAACAAGTTCACCGGCACCTACGAGACCAGCGGGCCCAACAAGGCCACCCCGCGCACCTTCCAGGCGGCCATCACCTACAGCAAGGGCGCCTACGGCAAGGAGCACAAGGACCTCGTCAAGGTCAACGAGCCGCTGCAGGTCGGCGACGCCAACGTCTACCTCACGGCCCACGGCTACGCCCCCCTCATCACCGTCCGCGACGGCAAGGGCAAGGTCGTCTACCACGACGCCGTCCCCCTCCTCCCGCTCGACTCCAACGTCACCTCCACCGGCGTGGTCAAGGTCATGGACGGCTACAAGAACGCCAAGGGCGTCAGCGAACAGCTGGGCATCCGCGCCTTCCTCCTGCCCACCTACACCCCGGGCAGCGAGACGGCGTCCACCTTCCCCGCGCTGAACAACCCCGTGCTGAACCTGGAGCCGTACCACGGTGACCTCGGTGTCGACTCCGGTATCCCGCAGAGCGTGTACCAGCTCGACAAGTCGCACATGAAGGGCTTCAAGGACGCCAAGGGCGCCCAGCTCAGGGACAACCTGAAGCCGGGACAGACCTTGAAGCTCCCCGACGGCGCGGGCTCGGTCACCTACGAGGGCACCAAGGAGTGGGCGAACTTCCAGATCGTCCAGCAGCCCGGCACCGGCTGGGCGCTCGGCGGTGCGCTCGTCGCCATCTTCGGCCTCGCAGGCTCCCTGTTCATCCAGCGCCGCCGCGTCTGGGTGCGGGCGGTCGCGGGCGCCGACGGCGTGACGGTCGTCGAGATGGCCGGGCTCGGCCGCAGCGAGTCCGCCAAGGTGGCCGAGGAACTCGGCGACCTCGCCGGGATCCTCTATGACCAGGCGCCGGGCGCACCCGAGCCCGACGACTCCCCAGATCAAGCCGATACCACCCCCGAACCCCAAGCCGTACCTGCTGAAGGGGCTGAGACCGAGTGACTCTCGCCGCCGGAACCGAGTTGGCCACGGCCGCCAACGAACACCTCGCGAACATCAGCAACACGCTGATCTACTCCGCGATGGCCGTCTACACCCTGGCCTTCTTCGCCTACATCGCCGAATGGCTCTTCGGCAGCCGCAGCAAGGTCGCCCGCACCGCGGCCGCGCTGACCACGAGCGGGAAGGCCGGGCAGGCGCCGGCCGTCACCGTGAAGGCGGCCGGCGGAGGCACGGCCGTGCTGGAGCGGCCCAAGGTCGTCGTACGGTCCTCGGCCGGCTCCCGGGATGTGCCCGACGGGCCCGGAGCGCACGGCGGGGACGAGCAGGGCGACCTCTACGGGCGTATCGCCATCTCCCTCACGGTGCTCGCCTTCCTCGTCCACCTCTGCGGTGTGATCGCCCGCGCGGCCTCGGTGCAGCGGGCGCCGTGGGGCAACATGTACGAGTTCAACATCACCTTCTCCACGGTCGCCGTCGCCGTGTATCTCGTGCTGCTGGCGCTGAAGAAGAACGTCCGCTGGCTCGGCCTGTTCCTGGTCACGACGGTCCTCCTCGATCTCGGCATCGCCGTCACTGTCTTGTACACCGCCAGCGACCAGTTGGTTCCCGCCCTCCACTCGTACTGGCTCTACATCCACGTCTCCACCGCCATCCTGTGCGGCGCGGTGTTCTACGTGGGCGCGGCGGGCACGCTGCTCTACCTCTTCAAGGACTCCTACGAGACCAAGCTGGAGAGCGGCGGCACGCCCGGCCGCTTCGCGACGTCCTTCCTGGAGCGCCTGCCCGCGTCCTCGTCCCTGGACAAGTTCGCCTACCGCCTCAACGCGGCCGTCTTCCCGCTGTGGACGTTCACGATCATCGCGGGCGCCATCTGGGCCGAGTCGGCCTGGGGCCGCTACTGGGGCTGGGACCCGAAGGAGACCTGGGCGTTCATCACCTGGGTCGCCTACGCCGGCTACCTGCACGCCCGCGCCACCGCCGGCTGGAAGGGCCGCAAGGCCGCCTACCTGGCCCTGATCGCCTTCGGCTGCTGGCTGTTCAACTACTACGGCGTCAACATCTTCGTCTCCGGCAAGCACTCCTACGCGGGCGTGTAGGCGCCGCAGACCGCCGAGGTGGCCCGGGGCACGTGCGCGACGCCGTCCCCCGGGCCACGCTGGTGTCATGACCGGTTCCATCGAACAGGCCACCAGCCTGACCCACGGAAGCACGCACATCCTGCACTTCCTGGTGCGGATCCCCCGGCCCATGGAGGAGGCCTGGGCGGCGGTGGCGACCCCGGAGGGGCTCGCCGAGTGGTTCACCGCCGCCGAGGTCCTCGAACCCCGGCTCGACGGCTCGGTCACCCTGCGTGACCTCGGCAGCGGACAGGTCACCGCCTGGGACGTGGACCGGATCGCCGAGTACACCCTGGGTGACGGCGGCCGGATCCGCTTCCACCTCGAACGCGACGGCGAGGACGGCACGGCCCTCCGCTTCACCCACGAGTTCCGGGGCGAGGGGGAGACGGAGCCGCGCTGGCGGGCCCGCTTCGAGCGGCTGCTCGACACGCTCGGCCCACCGTGACCGGAACACCCGCCGCAGGAAGTGCTCACTCACCGATGTCCTCGTTCCACAGTGCCGGTTCTGCCGCGATGAAGTCGCGCATCATCGCGGCGCACCCGGGGTCGTCGAGCAGCACGATCTCCACGCCGTGTTCCGCCAGCCAGTCGTGCCCGCCGTGGAAGGTCACCGCATCGCCGACCACGACCCGCGAGATGCCGAACTGGCGGACCAGACCGGAGCAGTACCAGCACGGCGAGAGAGTGGTGACCAAGGTCGTCCCGCGGTACGACCGCTGCCGTCCCGCCGCGCGGAACGCCGCCGTCTCCGCGTGCATCGAGGGATCGCCGTCCTGGACGCGCCGGTTGTGCCCGCGGCCGAGGAGGGTGCCGTCGGCGCCGTAGAGCGCGGCGCCGATCGGGATGCCGCCCTCCGCGAGCCCGGCGCGGGCCTCCTCCACGGCGGTGGCGAGCCAGGTGCGTGCCTGTGCGTGATCCATGTCTCCCACTGTCGAGCGGCCGGGGCACTCGGGCAACACCGGCCGACCGACGGAAGACGGGGTTCAGCGCAGACGGAAGACGGGGTTCAGCGCAGAGTCACCCGGCTCGGCCCGTCGAAGGGCGCGTAGCAGGTCACCGTCTCCGGGGTGCGCAGGACGTCGTCCTCGGTGAACAGCTTCCGTACCGCCTCGAAGGAGACGGCACCGCTGACGACGGGGGCGACGCGGTCGTAGAAGAGGCGCTTCGGCTCGGGCAGCGGCGTGCCGGGTTCGCCCTCGGTGTCGCCCCAGACGTCCCACAGCAGCGTCTCCACCTTGTTCAGCGCGGCCAGGTCGAGCCGGATGTTGCCGGAGACGAACCACTCGCCCCAGAACGGTCCCTGATCCGGAGGGTGCAGTCCGAAGGTCTCCGGGTCCGCGCCCTCCTCCCGGATCGCCCGCCATGCCTCCCCGGCGACGAGGAACCGGTCGCGCGGGACGTCCATCGGGTCGAAGTCCACCTCCCAGTGGCCGCTGATGAAGGGATCGGCGAGTTCGGCGTCGGCGAGCAGCCAGCCCCGCTCCTCGTCCCAGTACTCGGTGACGACGTGGTCGACGTGGAAGCCGCCGGAGCCGAAGTAGTCGGCGAAGCCGTTGCGGGTGCGGGCGGGGACGCCCACGTGGCGCAGGAACGAGCAGTGCAGCAGCGCGAAGTCCCGGCAGGTCCCGACGAACCGGTCGGCCGGCTCGCGCCGTCGGCCGAGCGGGGCGTCGTCGCGCGAGACGAGGATGCGCACGATGTCGTCGACGTAGCGCGTCTCGGCGTCGTGGTGCAGGCGGTCGACCGGATGGGTGTGGCCGAAGATCCCGTCCTCCAGGCGGTGGATGAGCAGGTCGCGGGTGATGCGGGCGAGCCGGGCCGGGTCGCGCGGCAGACCGGCGTAGCGGGGCGCCAGTTCACCGGGGTCGGAGAAGGTGCTCTGGGACGCGTAGAAGGCGAGGGACACGCAGCCTCCCTTTCGGCATCGTCGACCACGCGTTCGAATACGGGCCGGTGCGCCTCACCGTGTCAAAATTCCCCGCCGGATGTCCAGCGGCTTCGCCGCCGGAAGGCCGCGGAGGGTGCGGACCGGCCCGCTCCGGTTCCGCCGCCCGTTGCCGGATCTTCACCAAACGGCGGATTCATGGCGGAATCCGTACGAGTTCGACTCCGTCCCCTAATGTGTGAAGGCGTGGACGAAGAAGAAGACCGGCATCTGTCCGCCATCGCTCCGGAGGTCTCCCGTCTCTCCATCGACCTGCTGCGCCGTGCGGTCGGCACCCACCCCGCCGAACGCGTCGCCCAGGAGGCCCTGGAATGCGTCGACGACATCCTGGGCCGGTACGGCACGGACGGTCTGCGGGTGCTCGCCATGAGCCTCGCGTGCTGGGCGACGGTCCAGGTGGAGATCAACGCGCACGCCTCGGGCCGATCGGTGCAGTCGCTCCTCGACGACCTCCAGCTGACCTGGCTGGAGGCCGGTCCCGAGGGCTGAGCCGCTACCGGCCGCCGACCCTGAGCAGCAGCTTGCCCGTGCTGGCGCGCGTGCCCATCAGCCGGTGCGCCTCCGCCGCCTCCGCCAGGCCGAACTCGGCGGTGACCGGCAGGGACACGGTGCCGTCCAGGGCCTTGGCGAAGGCCCGCTCGGCGAGGGCGCGCAGCTCGCCGGGGGCCGTCTTCGCGAGGGTCAGGATGGAGAAGCCGCCCACCGAGACGCCGGTCGGGTACAGCTCCGGCTGCCCGACGGTCCAGGCCGGCGCCGAGCTGGCGTTGCCGAAGGAGACCAGGCGTCCGAAGAGCGCGAGCGAGGCGAGACTGCCGCGGAAGGTCTCGCCGCCCACGGGGTCCAGCGCGAGGTCCACGCCGCGGCCGCCGGTGGCCGCCCGCACCTCCTCCGTGAACCCGCCGACGAACACCTCGTCGTATCCCTGCTCGCGCGCGTAGTCCGCCTTCGCCCCGCCCGACACGACTCCGTACACGGCACCGGCGCCCGCCGCCTTCGCCAGCTGCCCGACCGCGGTGCCGACGCCGCCCGCCGCGCCCTGCACGAGCACCGTCTCGCCGGGCTGGAGGCGGCCGACGCGATGGACGAGGGCGTACGCCGTCGGCAGCACGGTGGGCAGGGTCGCCGCCGTGCGCAGGCCGACGCCGGCCGGGACCGGGAAGACGGTCGAGGCGTGCGCGAGCACCACGTCCGCGTAGGCGCCGCCTTCCGTCAGGGCCGTCACCTCCTGTCCGACGGACAGTCCGGTGACCCCCTCGCCGAGCGCACGGATCCGGCCCGACGCCTCCAGGCCGGGTACGAACGGCAGCCGCGGCACGCGGTAGCCCTCCTGGCGCGCCTTGAGGTCGGCGAAGTTCAGGCCGGTGTACGCCACGTCGACGCTCACCTGGCCGGGGCCCGGCTCGGGCACCCGCGCCTCCACGACCTTCAGCACCTCGGGTCCGCCGTACTCCTGGAACTCGACCGCGCGCACGACAGCACTCCTCACGAGTGTTCGATGGAAAGCGAACAGTCGCGAGTGTATGGTTTTCATCGAACACTCGGCAAGCGGGAACGTGGCAAGGGGCAGGACGTGGCGCAGCGCACCACCGGTCATCGGGCCGCCCCCGGCCACACGCACCCCGACGAGGTCCCCGTGCTCGCGGCCCTCGCCGCCCTCGCCGATCCCGTACGTCTGACCCTGGTGCGGGAGCTGGCGGGTTCGGGCGACTGGACGCGCAGCTGTGGCAGCTTCGACGTGCCGGTCGGCAAAGCGGCCCTCAGCCACCACTTCGCGGTACTGCGCGGCGCCGGACTGGTGGAGCAGCGCGACGAGGGGGCCAGACGGGTCAACCGGCTGCGCCGCGCGGAGTTCGACGCCCGTTTCCCGGGGCTGCTGGAGCTGGTGCTGCGGGACGAGACGACCGCCTGAACGCCTTCGCCGTACGTGAAGCCCGCCCGGACGGGCGGGGTTCGTCCGCGGCCAGAATCCTCGCCTTTCAAGGCGAGGAGCATGTCAATCCGCGTCCCGGTTCCCCTGCTCCCGGCGGCGCAGCTCCTCCTCGCGGCGGCGCAGGTCCGCCTCCCAGCTCTTGAGGAGGGACTCGTCCTTCTTGTTCTCCTCGCGCAGCGACTTCAGGAACTCGGGGTTGTCGTCGGGCGCGACGAACGGCGTGCGGTGGTTGCGGTGCCACTCGGAGGGCGTGGCGCCGTTCGCCGGGGCGTTGCGGACCTTGCCCGCCACGAGCCAGGCGATCGGACCGACCAGCACCTCGCCGAAGAACAGGATGATGAGGACCCAGACGACCTTGGGCAGCCCGCGCACCTGCTCCTCGGGAGTGTTCAGGCAGTCGATGAAAGCGAAGATCCACAGTGCCAGGACCAGCAGGAACGGCAGATACCTGAGCATGGCGGCGCGATCCCCCAACAGACGGTGGCGGGGCGCTGTCCGGCCCCGGTGACGGGGTCAGGTTAGCGGGTGGCAGATACTGGGACGCATGGCTTACGACGATCTTCGCTCCCTGCTCAGGGCACTGGAACGCGAGGGCGACCTCAAGCGCGTCAAGGCCGAGGTCGATCCGTACCTGGAGGTCGGGGAGATCGTCGACCGGGTGCAGAAGGCGGGCGGCCCCGCGCTGCTCTTCGAGAACGTGAAGGGCTCGTCCATGCCCCTCGCGATGAACGTCTTCGGCACCGACCGGCGGCTGCTGAAGGCACTCGGCCTGAAGTCGTACGGAGAGATCTCCGACAAGATCGGCGGACTGCTGCGCCCCGAGCTGCCGCACGGCTTCGTCGGCGTGCGCGAGGCCTTCGGCAAGCTCGGCGCGATGACGCACGTCCCGCCGAAGAAGGTGAAGGACGCCCCCGTGCAGGAGGTGGTCCTGACCGGTGACGACGTCGACCTCGACGCCCTGCCCGCGCTGTTCACCTGGCCGAAGGACGGCGGCTCCTTCTTCAACCTCGGCCTCACCCACACCAAGGACCCCGAGACCGGCGTCCGCAACCTCGGGCTGTACCGCCTCCAGCGCCACGACCGGCGCACCATCGGCATGCACTGGCAGATCCACAAGGACAGCCGCAACCACTACCAGGTGGCGGCGCGCAGGGGCGAGCGGCTGCCGGTCGCGATCGCCTTCGGCTGCCCGCCCGCGGTGACGTACGCCTCCACGGCCCCCCTGCCCGGCGACATCGACGAGTACCTCTTCGCCGGGTTCCTCGCGGGCAGGCGGATCGAGATGGTCGACTGCAGGACGGTGCCGCTGCAGGTGCCGGCCCAGGCCGAGGTGGTGATCGAGGGCTGGCTGGAGCCGGGGGAGATGCGCCCCGAGGGCCCCTTCGGCGACCACACCGGCTTCTACACCCCGCAGGAACCCTTCCCCGCCCTCACGATCGACTGCGTGACGATGCGCAGGCGGCCGCTGCTTCAGTCGATCGTCGTAGGCCGCCCTCCGACCGAGGACGGACCGCTGGGGCGTGCGACCGAGCGGTTCTTCCTCCCGCTGCTGAAGATCATCGTGCCGGACATCGTGGACTACCACCTGCCGGAAGCCGGCGGCTTCCACAACTGCGCGATCGTCTCCATCGACAAGAAATACCCCAAGCACGCCCAGAAGGTGATGCACGCTGTCTGGGGGGCACACATGATGTCCCTGACGAAGCTGATCGTGGTGGTGGACTCCGACTGCGACGTCCACGACCTGCACGAGGTCGCCTGGCGCGCCCTCGGCAACACGGACTACGCCCGTGATCTCAGCGTCGTCGAAGGCCCCGTAGACCATCTCGACCACGCCTCCTACCAGCAGTTCTGGGGAGGGAAGGCCGGGATCGACGCGACGAGGAAGTGGCCCGAAGAAGGCTACACGCGCGACGGCGGCTGGCCCGACATGGTCCTGTCCGACCCTCAGACGGCGGCGAAGGTCGACCGCCGATGGAAGGAGTACGGTCTGTGAGCAGCGCCTCCGCCGCGATCCCGCAGCCAGGACGCACCAAGGCGTTCCTGCGGCTGGTGATGATCGAGCACTCGGTGTTCGCCCTGCCCTTCGCCTACATCGCCGCCCTCACGGCGATGTTCGAGTGGGACCGGAACATCCACTGGGGGCGGCTGCTCCTGGTCACCATCTGCATGGTGGGCCTGCGCACCTTCGCGATGGCCGTCAACCGGATCATCGACCGCGAGATCGACGCCCGCAATCCGCGGACGGCGCACCGCGAGCTGGTGACCGGCGCGATGTCGGTCAGGCACGCCTGGACGGGCGCGCTGATCGCGGTCGTGGTCTTCCTGGGCTCGGCGGCCCTGCTCAACCCCCTCTGCTTCGCCCTGGCCCCCATCGCGGTGATCCCGATGGTGGTCTACCCCTACGGCAAGCGGTTCACCAACTTCCCGCAGGCCATCCTCGGTATCGCCCAGGCCATGGGCCCGATCGGCGGCTGGCTCGCGATCAGCGGGGAGTGGTCCTGGGACGCGACGGTCCTGGGCCTCGCCGTCGGCGTCTGGATCGGCGGCTTCGACCTGATCTACGCCTGCCAGGACGTGGAGACCGACCGCCGGATCGGTGTCATGTCGGTCCCGGCCCGCTTCGGCATCCCGGCCGCCATCTGGGGCGCCCGCGTCTGCCACACGGCGGTCATGGCGCTGCTCGTCGCCTACGCGGTGGCGACGGACGCCGGCGCCTTCTTCTGGATCGGCCTGATGATCGTCGCGGGCGCCTTCGTCTACGAGCACCACATCGTCCGCCCGCACGACCTCTCCCGCCTCAACCGGGCGTTCTTCCAGGTCAACGGGTTCATCGGGATCGCCCTGTTCGTGTGCGCGCTGCTGGACCTGCTGGTGCGCGGGCTGACCGTGTAGGCGTGGCCGCGAGGGTCTCAGTCCGCCTCGGCGGCCTCACGGGCCTCGCGGCCTCCGCGCAGGATGTGGGGGCGTCGGGGGAGACGGAGGAACCCCGCTCGGCCGGCCCGGACCGGCCCCGCGCGCCCTCAGCCCTGAAGCGCCGGGGCCTTCGCCGGCCGCCGTCCGAACCAGAACGCCGCCGCCACGCCCGCCGCCAGGCCGATCAGATGGGCCTGCCAGCTGACGCCGGTCTGCAGCGGGGACAGACCGAACAGGATCGAGCCGCCCCAGACCGCCCCGACCAGCAGGCCGGCCAGGACACCGAGCGGGCGGCGCTCCACGAAGCCGCTGACCAGCAGGAAGCCGAAGAGGCCGAAGATGAGGCCGGAGGCGCCGGCGGTGTTGGTGTGCGCCGGGGCTATGAGCCACACGCCGAGTCCGTCGGCCACGATGATCGCCAGACAGACGGCGGCGAACCGGCGCAGCCCGCCCAGGGCCGCGAGGAACCCCATGACCAGCAGCGGCACGCTGTTGGCGGCGACATGGGCGAAACCGAAGTGGATGAACGCGGCGGGGACGACGTCGACCAGCTCCGAAGGCTGCCGGGGCACGATGCCCAGCCCGTCCAGCGCGTGGCCGCTGAGCACGTCGGCCACCTCCAGCAGCCACAGCAGCGCGACCCAGCCCACCATCAGCTTGGCCGCGGCCTTCGCGCGGCCGGTGCGCGACCACTCGAGCTCGGTACCCGGCATGGCATCCCCCACTGTTCGCCCGTCCCCTCCGGGGAACGACCGGGCCCCTTGGCCGGTTCCCACCCCGCGACGCCGGATAGGCTCGGTGTCGTGAACCCAGTCAAGCCAGGAGAGACGCCGCGTACGCCTTGGATCGTAGGGGTCTCCGGCGCCTCCGGCACGCCCTATGCCGCGTCGGTGCTGCGCGCGCTCCTCGACGCCGGCGAGAGCGTGGACCTCGTCGTGTCGCGGGCCTCGAGGCTGACACTGCTGGACGAGACCGGCATCTCGTTCCGGGACGCGCACTGGCGGGACGACCTGCGGGAATGGCTGACCCGGGGCGCCGACGGCAAGCCCGGCACCTTCGAGACCGACCTCTCGGACGTGCGGTACTGGAACGCGGGCGACCTCGCGGCCGGACCGTCCTCCGGGTCGTACCGCACCAGGGGCATGCTGATCGTGCCCGCCTCCACGGCCTGTGTCGCGGGTGTCGCGCTCGGGCTGTCCAAGGACCTGCTGCAGCGGGCGGCGAGCGTCACCCTCAAGGAACGCCGCCCCCTGGTCGTGGCCGTCCGGGAGACCCCCCTCAACGGCCAGACCCTGCGCCACCTCGTGGCGCTGGACGACGCCGGCGCCAGCGTGGTGCCGGCCTCACCTGGCTTCTACGCGGGGGCCACCCACATCCAGGACCTCGTGGACTTCGTCGCCGGACGGGTGCTGGACGCGGCGGGCGTCGGGCACGGCCTGTACCGGCGCTGGAAGGGCGAGCTGCACCGCGGGGCGGGCGAGTAGAGCGAGCAAGCGAGCAGCGCGAGTCGCAGCACCCCCAGCACCTCTCATCACTTCAGGAACTCTTCAGCGGAAGGCTTCGATCGCATGGACGCGGTGGACAGGCAGCTCATCCAGGCCCTGAGGGAGAACGGCCGGGCCTCCTACGCGGAGCTGGGACGCCTCGTCGGCCTGTCGGGACCCAGTGTCACCGACCGCATCAACCGGCTGGAGGCGGCCGGCGTCATCACCGGCTACCGCGCCACCGTCGACGCCGCCTCGCTCGGCCTCGGCGTCACCGCGCTCATCGGCATCTCGCTGTCCGACGCCACCGACCACGAGGACGTGGCCCAGCGCCTGAAGGACCTCTCCGAGATCGAGGACTGCTGGTTCATCGCGGGCGACGACTCCTACATGCTCAAGGTGCGGGCGGCGGACGTGGACGGCCTGGAGAAGATCATCCGGCGGCTGTCGGGCACCAAGGGCGTCTCCCGCACCCGTACCACCATCGTGCTCTCCACCAAGTGGGAGAACCGGGTCGGGGAGCTGCCCGAAGAGGTCTGAGGGCCGGGACGTACGGTTGTCGGTGTCGTCGTAGAAAGGTGTGGGCATGGACGTCGGGCTCAAGCGCGAGCTGGAGGAGAAGGTCAGGGTCGGTGAACGGCTGACCCGTGAGGACGGCGTCGCGCTGTACGAGTCGGACGACCTGGCCTGGCTCGGCGGCCTCGCGCACGAGGTGCGGACGCGGAAGAACGGCGACGTCGTCCACTTCAACGTCAACCGCCACCTCAACATGACCAACGTGTGCACGGCCTCCTGCGCCTACTGCTCCTTCCAGCGCAAGCCGGGCGAGAAGGACGCGTACACGATGCGCATCGAGGAGGCGGTGAAGCTCGCCAAGGCGATGGAGGGCGACAACCTCACCGAGCTGCACATCGTCAACGGCCTGCACCCCAACCTGCCGTGGCGCTACTACCCGCGCTCGCTGCGGGAACTGAAGGCCGCCCTGCCGGACGTCTCCCTGAAGGCGTTCACGGCGACCGAGATCCACCACTTCGAGACGATCTCCGGGCTGAGCGCGAGCGAGATCCTGGACGAGCTGATCGACGCCGGCCTGGAGTCGCTCACCGGCGGTGGCGCCGAGATCTTCGACTGGGAGGTGCGGCAGCACATCGTCGACCACCGCACCCACTGGGAGGACTGGTCGCGCATCCACCGCCTGGCGCACGAGAAGGGCCTGAAGACCCCGTGCACCATGCTCTACGGCCACATCGAGGAGCCCCGCCACCGCGTGGACCACGTGCTGCGGCTGCGTGAGCTCCAGGACGAGACCGGCGGCTTCCAGGTCTTCATCCCGCTGCGCTACCAGCACGACTTCGTCGACATGAAGGACGGCAAGGTCCGCAACCGCCTCCAGGCCCGCACCCAGATGGCCACCGGTGCCGAGGCCCTGAAGACCTTCGCGGTCTCCCGTCTGCTCTTCGACAACGTCCCGCACGTGAAGGTCTTCTGGGTCATGCACGGCGTCCAGACCGCGCAGCTGGCCCTCCAGCACGGCGCCGACGACATGGACGGCTCGGTCGTCGAGTACAAGATCACGCACGACGCCGACAACTACGGCACTCCCAACAAGCTGACCCGCGAGGACCTCCTCGACCTGATCCGCGACGCCGGCTTCCGCCCGGTGGAACGCAACACCCGCTACGAGATCATCCGCGAGTACGACGGCCCGGACCCGGAGCGCCGGGAGACCCCGCAGCCGATGCGGGTGTGAGCCGTTCCGGGCGCGGGGTACCCGGCGGATGTGAACCCCCCTGCCACCGCGCCCGAGGACGCCTACACCGCGGAGCCCTTCCTGCCGGCCCGCGGCGGCCTCCGGGCGCTGCGCAGGGCCGCCGCGGAGTGCCGGGGCTGTCCGCTGCACCGGGACGCCACCCGGACCGTCTTCGGCGAGGGCGACGCGCACGCGCGCGTGATGCTCGTCGGCGAGCAGCCCGGTGACCAGGAGGACCGCCAGGGCAGGCCCTTCGTCGGCCCGGCCGGCAAGCTCCTCGACCGCGCCCTGGAGGAAGCCGGCATCGATCCGCGGGACGCGTACGTCACCAACGCGGTCAAGCACTTCAAGTTCACCCGGACCGAGCCGCGCAAGCGCCGTATCCACAAGGCCCCCACGCTCCGCGAGGCGGCGGCCTGCGGGCCGTGGCTCGCCGCCGAGCTGGCGGTCGTCGAACCCGAGCTGGTCGTGGTGCTGGGGGCGACCGCGGGGAAGGCGCTGCTGGGCTCGTCGTTCCGGGTCACGCAGGTGCGCGGCACGGTCCTGGAGGAGGAGATCCACGGGCGCGCGGAGCGGCTGGTGCCGACCGTGCACCCCTCGTCCGTGCTGCGGGCGGACGACCGGGAGACGGCGTACCGGGGGTTCGTCTCGGATCTCGGAGTGGCGGCACGCCTGCTTTAGGTAATGCGTACCATGGCCCGGTGTCCCTTACCTTCACTCTTGACCCCGCCGTCACTCCCGCGCTGCGCGACGGGATCCTCCAGCTGTGGGCGGACGTCTCGAACGCGGGCGGCTCGGTCGGCTTCGTGCCGCCCGTCACGGCGGACGACATACGCCCGGAGCTCGTGAAGCACTTCGTCGCCATGGCCGAGGGCCGGACCCGGCTGCTGGTCGGCCACGACGGGGCGGGCGAGGTCGCGGCGACCGCCTTCTTCTCCTTCAACACCCACCGGCTGATGCGGCACTGGGTGTGGCTCTACACGGTGATGGTGCACCCCCGCCACCAGGGCCGGGGCTACGGCCGCGACCTCCTGGCCGCCGCCGGGGACGCGGCCCGCGGCTTCGGCGGCATCGACGCGATCCGGCTGACCTGCCGCGGCGGCAACGGACTGGAGCGGTTCTACGGCTCCTGCGGCTACAAGGAGGTCGGGCGGGTGCCCGGCGCGATCCGGGTCGCCCCGGGCGACGACCGCGACGACGTCTTCATGCTGCTGCCGCTCACCTGACCCCGCTCGAAGATCGCCCCTCCGGCGTGCTTCACTGGACGGTGCCCCTGTTTGGAACCGGAAGAGTGGATTGACATGCTCCGCTACACGCTGATGCGCCTCGGGATCTTCGCGGGCTGCCTCGTGGTCGTCTGGGGCCTGGTCTACTCCGGCATCGTCCCGCGCGGCCTGGGCGCGTCCAACGGCATGTGGGTCGTCCTGCTGTCCCTGGTGATCTCGGCCCCGATCAGCTTCGTGGTCCTGCGCAAGGAGCGCGACCGGGCCTCCGTCCAGATCGTCCAGCGGGTCGACCGGGCCAAGGCCAACCTGGAGGCCAACCGCAGCCAGGAGGACGGCGCGGACGACGCGGCACGGGCGCAGGGCCAGACCTCCTAGGCCGGGCCCGGGTCCGAACGGGCCCGCACCGGTCGCCCGGGTCGCGCCCCGAAGTCGTACGGCAAGCGGGGTCTGCGCGAACGGCCGCCCAATTACCCTTCTCCCCATGGGTGCCGTGAAGACCAAGCGCATGCCGCGGGCGGTCCGTGAGCAGCAGATGCTGGACGCCGCCGTGCGGACCTTCGGGCAGCGGGGGTACATGGCCGCGTCGATGGACGAGATCGCCGAACTGGCGGGTGTCTCCAAGCCGTTGGTCTATCTGTACCTGAACTCGAAGGAAGACCTGTTCACCGCCTGCATCCGGCGGGAGGCGACAGCCCTCGTGGCGGCGGTGCGGGCCGGCGTCCGGCCCGATCTGCCCGCCGACCGCCAGCTCTGGGAGGGGCTCGGCGCGTTCTTCACGCACACCGCGCGCAACCCGGACGGCTGGGCGGTGCTGCACCTGCAGGCCCGCACCCGTGAACCGTTCGCGGCCGAGGTGACCGCGATGCGCGAGGAGATCGTCGCGCTCGTCACCCAGCTCATCGTCGTCGCGGCCCGGGAGGCGCACCGCGACCCCGACCTCCCCGAGCGCGAGGTCGCCGGCCTCGCCGAGGCCCTGGTCGGCGCCGCCGAGTCCCTCGCCGCCTGGGCCAACGCCACCCCGGGCACCACGGCCCGGCAGGCGGCGGCCACCCTGATGAACTTCGCCTGGGCGGGCCTGGGCAACCTCATGGAGGGCCGGCCGTGGTCACCCCCGGTCACGGCGGAGGCCTGACACCCGGCACGCGGTGACCGGGACGCGGGGCACCGGGCGAACGCGTCCTCCCGCCCCTGCCGGCTCCGCCGTGACGGGGACCGACGGCGCAGCCGACGGGCGGAAGACCGACCTCGGGGCCGGCCTCCCCGGCGGCGTCGGCCTCCGGGCCCGCCCGGACGTCCGCGTCGAGGTGCGCGGCCTCCGGCTGGGCGGTGTGAAGGACGGCGGCCCGGACGCGTCCGGCGGTCCGGCGGTCCGCCTCGACGCCTGGGGCCTGCTCGGCGGCGTCAGCGTCCGCCGGGACCGAGGTCCTCGACGACCCCGCTCACATGCACCCGCTCCCCACCGCGCAGCTCGAACCGCCCCCCGTCCGCCGCGTACGTCACCGTGCCCGGCAGCAGCACCGGCGCCCTGAACTCCGCCCGCACGCGGACGCGTTCGGGCGCCCCGTGCGCGGCGAGGCAGCGGGCCGCCGTCCACATGCCGTGCGCGACGGCGCGCGGGAAGCCGAACAGCCGAGCGGTGAGCGGGTACAGGTGGATGGGGTTGCGGTCGCCGGACGCGGCGCCGTAGCGACGTCCGACGTCCCCGCCCAGGTGCCACTCGGCCACGGCGGGCAGGGGCCCGGGTACGGCCACGGGCGGTTCGGTCTCGCGCGGTTCGGTCCCGGGCGGATCGGTCTCGCGCGGATCGGTTCCGCGTAGATCAGTCCCGTGTGGATCAGTCCCGTGTGGATCAGTCCCGCGCGAATCAGTCCCGCGTGGTTCGGTCTCGCGCGGATCGGATCCGCGCAGATCAGTCCCGCGCCGATCGGTCCCGGGCGGCTCGGCCGTCCGTGCCGTCCGGTGCCGTGCGAGGTACGCGCTGCGGGACTCCCACACCACCTCGCCGCCGGTCCGCACCTCGGTGATCACGGACGCCTCGGTGCCCCGCCGGTGCGGTGCCAGACCGCCGACGTGGACGGCGAGTTCGTACTCCCCGGTGGCGGCGAGCGCCCGCCGCCGGGTGATCTCGACGGACGTGTGGACGAGACCGAGCAGCGGCAGCGGGAAGCCCCGCCCGCTCATCAGCCGCATGGCCAGCGGGAAGCCCAGCACATGGGGATAGGTCAGCGGCAGCGCGTCGTCGCCGGTCGCGAAGCCGCACACCCGCTCGTACGCCGCGAGCCGCGCGAGGTCGATGCGCAGGCCGGGCAGGACGAGCCGGTCGCGGGGGAAGCCGGCGTCCGGGCGCGGGCGCTTGAACGGGGACAGCAGGGCGCCGCGGGCGAGCAGCGGCGCGAGCGCGGGGGAGCCGGACAGGACGACGGACACCGCTCCTCACGCTCCCAGCAGGCTCTGGCCGCAGACCCGGACGACCTGGCCGTTGACCGCGCCCGACGCCGGGTGCGCGAGCCAGGCCGTGGTCTCGGCGACGTCGGCCGGAAGTCCGCCCTGTGCGAGGGAGTTCAGCCGGCGCCCCGCCTCCCGGACGAGCAGCGGGACAGCCGCCGTCATCTTCGTCTCGATGAACCCCGGCGCGACCGCGTTCACGGTCACCCCGTGCTCGGCGAGCGCGCGCGGCGCGAGGGAGCGGACCAGGCCGACGACGCCGGCCTTGCTCGCGCCGTAGTTCGTCTGCCCGGCGTTCCCGGCGAGCCCCGCGATCGAGGCGGTCGCGACGATCCGCCCGCCCCGCCTGACCGCCCCGGCCCCGAGCAGCGCGTCCGTCGTCCGCAGCACGCTCGCCAGGTTGACCTCCAGGACCTCGCCCCAGCGCTCGGCGGGCATGTTGACCAGCCTGCGGTCACGGGTGATGCCCGCGTTGTGGACCAGCACGTCCAGTCCGTCCGGGAGCGCGGCGGCGATCCGCTCCCCCGCGTCCGCGGCGGTGATGTCGAGCGCGAGGGCCGCGCCGCCGAGCCGTTCGGCCACCCGCCGCGCGTCCGGTTCGGCCTGCGGCACGTCGAGTACGACGACCAGGGCCCCGTCCCGCGCCAGCGTTCCGGCGACCGCCGCACCGATGCCGCGGGCGCCCCCGGTGACCAGGGCGGTGCGCCCGGCGAGCGGGCGGTCCCAGTCGACGTCGGCCTCCTGGGCGGCCCCGGTCTCGATCAGTTGCCCGCTGACGTAGGCGGACTTGGGGGAGAGCAGGAAGCGCAGGGTCGACTCGGCGGCGCCGGGGTCCGTCAGGCGCAGCAGGTTCACGGTCCGCCCGCCCCCGATCTCCTTGCCGAGCGAGCGCACGAACCCCTCCAGTGCCTGCTGCGCGGCGGCCTGGTGGTGGTCGGCCGGGTCGGGCGGCGAGCCCAGCACGACGATCCGTCCGCCGCTCGCGACGGACCGCACCACGGGGTGCAGGGCGGCGTGCACCCCGGCGAGCCCGTCGACGTCCCGTACCCCGGTGGCGTCGAGGACGACGGCGGCGGGGTCGCTGGTAGCGTCGGGCAGCCCCGCGCGGGTGAGGACCGGCGCGAGATCGAGGCCGGGTTCGCCGGCGGTGAGGTGGAGCAGGCCGCCGCCGAGCGAGGGGCGCTCGGGCGAGAAGCGGTGCAGCGGCGCGGGCCGCGGCAGTCCCAGACGGCGGGTCAGGAAGCGGCCGGGCGCGGTGCCGGCGAAACGCAGATAGCGGTCGGCCATGTCCATTCTCCCCAGGCGGACTTGTGCTTACTCTGGAGTCAGGTTACCCGAGGTAATGGCAGCTCAGGACGTGAGAAATGTTCAACATGACGACCGGTGCCGTGGGCGTACGCCCACGTTGCCGTACAGGTTGCACAGGCCCGGCCCCGTTCCGACCCCGAACCCGCACGAACCCCTCACTCCGGCACCGTACGATCGCCGTTCCGACCGCCGGTAACCCCTCCGTCGCGCACTGCCGGTGAACCACTCGGCGCGCCCTGCACGTACCTCAACAGCAGAGCGGAACCGAGCTGCACGTCCCAGGAGAGCTGCCATGTCCGTCCCCGAGTCCGTGCCCTACCCTTCCGCGTCCGACTACGACGGCACCCCCCAGCTGGTGGAGCCCGAGATCCGGCGGCTGGGCGGGGAAGTGCGGGAGACGTCGGTGCCGCCGCTCGTCCCGCCGCGCACCCACGGCTCGCTCGCCGACCTGCCGTTCGACAACGCGGACGCGGAGCCCGGGGCCCGCGTCCTCAGCCGCCGTACGGCCGACGGGGACTGGGTGGACGTCACCGCGGCGGAGTTCGCACAGCAGGTCCGGGCACTGGCGAAGGGACTGGTCTCGGAGGGCCTGGTGCCCGGCGACCGTATCGCCGTCATGGCGCGGACGATCTACGAGTGGACGCTGCTCGACTTCGCCGCCTGGGCCGCCGGCCTGGTCACCGTCCCGATCTACCCCACCTCCTCCCTCTTCCAGACCCGCTGGATCCTGCAGGACTCCGGCGCGGTGGCCCTGGTGACGGAGACCGCCGCCCAGGCCTCGGCCCTCGGCCCCGAACTCAGCCGCCTGCCCGACCTGCGGCACCTGTGGATCGTCGAGAAGGACCACCTCGACCGCCTCGCCGAACTCGGGCAGCCGGTCGCCGACCAGGAAGTCGCCGTACGGCGCGGCATGCTGGTCCCCGACACGCTCGCCACGGTCATCTACACCTCGGGCACGACCGGCCGCCCCAAGGGCTGCGTGCTCACGCACGGCAACTTCCTCTCCGAGGTCGACAACGCGATCGAACTCCTCAACCCGATCTTCAGGTCCAAGGCGGACGACCCCTCCACGCTCCTGTTCCTGCCCATGTCGCACGTCTTCGGGCGCATGGTGGCGATCGCCTGCGTCCGCGCCCGGGTGCGCCTCGGCCACGCCGCGAGCCTGGACGCCGGCAGCCTCCTGGCCGACCTGGCTGCCTTCCGCCCGACCTTCCTGCTCTGCATCCCGTACATGCTGGAGAAGGTCTACAACAACGCCCGGGCCAAGGCGGAGAGCGGCGGCCGGGCCGGCACCTTCGACCGCGCGGCGAACACCGCCGTCCGCTACGGCGAGGCGATGGAGGCCCGGCACGCGGGCACCGGCCCGGGCCCGGGCGCCGCCCTGAAGGCGGCCCGCGCCCTCTACGACCCCCTCGTCTACCGCCGCATCCGCAACGCCATGGGCGGCAGGATCCGCCACATCATCTGCGGCGGCTCACCGCTGGGACGGCGGCTGGCCGCGTTCTACGCCGGTGCGGGCATGGAGATCTACGAGGGCTACGGCTTGACGGAGACGACCGGCGCGGCCACGGTGACGCCCCCGTTGAAACCCCGCCTGGGCACGGTGGGCTGGCCCCTGCCCGGCACGAAGGTCCGCATCGCGGCCGACGGCGAGATCCTGCTCAGCGGTGGTCAGGTCTTCCGCGGCTACTGGGACCCGCAGGGCGGCGGGGTGGTCCCCGCGTCGGCGGACGGCTGGTTCCCGACCGGCGACCTCGGCCACCTCGACGACGAGGGCTACCTCACGATCACCGGCCGCAAGAAGGAGATCATCATCACCGCGGGCGGCAAGAACACGGCCCCGGCCCCCCTGGAGAACTGGCTCCGCTCACACCCCCTCATCTCCCAGTGCATGGTCGTCGGCGACCGCCGTCCCTATGTCGCCGCCCTCATCACCCTCGACATGGAGGGCGTCGGCCACTGGCGCCGCATGCGCGGCAAGCATCCCGTCCCCGCGGAACTCCTGATCGACGACGAGGAGCTGCGGCAGGTCCTGCAGCGCGCCGTGGACGAGGCGAACAAACTGGTCTCCCGCCCGGAGTCGATCCGCCGCTTCGCCGTCGTCCCCCAGGACTTCACGGAGGAGGCGGGCCACCTCACCCCGTCGATGAAGCTGCGACGCGAGGCGGTCCTGCGGGACTTCGCGGCGGAGGTGGAGAGCCTGTACGAGCGCTGAGGGACGGAGCGCGCGGCGGGTCGCCCGCCGGCCGGCCGTCTCCCAGCCGTCCTCGAGCGGTTACTGAGGCGGCTTCGAGTGGTCTTCCGGTCGGCGTCCGGCGGTGTCCCAGCCGTCTTCGAGCCGGCTTCGAGTGGTCTTCCGTCCGGCGTCCGGCGGTGTCCCAGCCGTCTTCGAGCCGGCTTCGAGTGGTCTTCCGGCCGGTCTCCGGCGGTGTCCCAGCCGTCTTCGAGCCGGCTTCGAGTCGTCGTCTTTTGGTCGGCGTCCGAAGGTCCCCCAGCCATCTTCGAGCCGTCTTTCCGGCCGTCTTCGGGCCCCGTCTCCCGGCCGCCTCCGGCCGGAGGCGGCCGGCGGTCACGGTGTCGCCTTCCGGGGCCTGCGGGCGATCAGGACGGCCTGCGGTACGGGCTCCGCCAGGGCCTCGTCCGCCTCGCGGACGGTCCGGGAGACGACCGCGAAGCCCGCTTCCGTGAGCAGGTCCGCCATGTGCTCGGGACGGCGGCGCTGGAAGTCGAGCGAGACCGGGTGGCCCCACGGGCGGTCGTGCCGGCGCGGGGCGTCCCCGGCCTGGAAGGCGAGCAGCAGGTGGCCGCCGGGGGCCAGGACGCGGTGGAACCCGGCGAAGAGGGACGGGAGCCGGTCCACAGGGGTGTGGATGGAGGAGTACCAGGACACGACCCCGGCGAGGCTGCCGTCCGCCAGGCCGAGCTCCAGCATCGAGCCCTGCTCGAAGCGCAGCCCCGGATTCTCACGGCGCGCGATCGCGAGCATTCCCTCCGACAGGTCGAGCCCGAACACCCGCAGCCCGAGGGAGGCCAGGTACCCGGTGAGCCGGCCCGGCCCGCACCCCAGGTCGGCCACGGCCCCCTCCCGCCCCACGAGCTCGGCGTACACGCCGATCAGGGCCCGGTCCAGCGGCCGGCCGGCGAGCCCGTCCCCGGGGAAGTGGTCGGCGTAGTCCTCGGCGACGGCGTCGTAGAAGGTGCGGGTGGCGGTGAGGAAGTCGGCGTCGGTCATGGACGGGGACCGTACCGGGGAGCACTGACATCGATGCCGGCGCTCAGGCTCAGCGCCCTGTCCCGGTGCCGTGCCGTACGGGAAAAGGCAGGAGCCCCGCCGCCTTGCGGCGCGGGGCTCCTTGGGTACTGCTGTCAGTTCCGGATCAAAGCACCAGGCTCCGAGACCGAATGATCAGACGGGGGTGACGTTCTCCGCCTGCGGGCCCTTGGGGCCCTGGGTCACGTCGAAGGAGACCTGCTGGTTCTCCTCCAGCGAGCGGAAGCCGCTCGCGTTGATCGCGGAGTAGTGAACGAAGACGTCGGGGCCGCCGCCTTCCTGGGCGATGAAACCAAAGCCCTTTTCGGCGTTGAACCACTTCACGGTTCCGGTAGCCATAAGCCCTCCTTGGGCCCAAAGGGTCGCCCTGCTCCAGAACCTGCAAGTGTGAAACGGTGCCGCACAACTGCATACTTCTGAAAACGACGAGAGCCCGCGGTTACATGCTCCGCAGGCTCTGTACTGCAAGGGAAACCAAACTGCAACTTGCGGCGAGCCTAGCACGGGGGCAGCCGAAAGCAATAGAGTTCAAGATCACGTCACCCGAACGTTTGAAAGAACCGGGTCCGTTTGACGGGACGGCGGCGACAGCACCGCGCCACCCTGGACGCAGCACCGTACCCCACGGGGGCTAGTCTCGCGATGTGGACATTTCTCGCACCCGGCCGCGCGTCGGCCACATCCAGTTCCTGAACTGCCTGCCCCTGTACTGGGGGCTCGCGAGAACGGGCACGCTTCTCGACTTCGAGCTCACCAAGGACACCCCCGACAAGCTCAACGAGAAGCTGGTGCAGGGCGACCTCGACATCGGGCCCATCACCCTGGTCGAGTTCCTCAAGCACGCGGACGAACTGGTCGCCTTCCCGGACATCGCGGTGGGATGCGACGGCCCGGTGATGTCCTGCGTGATCGTCTCGCAGGTTCCCCTGGCGCAGCTGGACGGCGCCCGTGTCGCCCTCGGCTCGACCTCGCGCACGTCCGTCCGCCTCGCCCAGCTGCTGCTGGCCGAGCGCTACGGCGTCCAGCCCGACTACTACACCTGCCCGCCCGACCTGAGCCTGATGATGCAGGAGGCCGAGGCGGGCGTCCTCATCGGCGACGCGGCGCTGCGGGCGAACCTGCTGGACGGGCCCCGCTACGGCCTCGAGGTGCACGACCTCGGCGCGATGTGGAAGGAGTGGACGGGACTGCCGTTCGTCTTCGCCGTCTGGGCCGCGCGCCGTGACTACCTCGAGCGTGAGCCGGAGATCACCCGCAAGGTCCACGAGGCCTTCCTCGCCTCCCGCAACCTCTCCCTGGAGGAGGTCGGCAAGGTCGCCGAGCAGGCGGCCCGCTGGGAGGCCTTCGACGAGAAGGTCCTGGAGCAGTACTTCACCACCCTGGACTTCCGTTTCGGCGGCCCGCAGCTGGCCGCGGTCGCGGAGTTCGCCCGGCGGGTCGGGCCGACGACCGGCTTCCCGGCGGACGTGAAGGTGGAACTGCTGCAGCCGTAGGTCCCCCACCTGCTGCCCCGCCACCTGCGAGCGGCAGGCCCTGGCCCCCGCCCTCGACGGCGTGCTCCCGCCCGGCGGCTCCCCCCACCGTGCACGCCGCGTCCGGCATGCCCCGGCCTCCCCGGGTCCGATGTCCGGGCGACCGAGCACGACGGCGGCCACTGCCATTAGTCTCCGTTGGCTGATGTAACGCACGGGGCCACTGAGGCCGACGGGAGGATGACCACCATGCGCATGCTGGTCACGGTCGTGCAGGAAGGCGGTGAGCCGCACGACGTTGTGATCGCAACGGACGAAACGGCCACCGCCGGTGATGTCGCGGAAGCGCTCGGGGCGGCTCTCGGGCCCCCCGGACGACCATCCGGCCCCGGCGCGGGGAACGCGCAGCACGCGGGGAACGCGGGGAACGCGGGGAACGCGGGGAACGTGGTGCAGCTGCCGGGCACCGCCGTCGTACCCGGCTACGGAGGGACGGCGACCCGGGCGCCGTCGCTGTGGGCCGACGGTCAGTACTGCGACCCCGAGGCACCGGCCGCCACGGTGCTGCGTGACGGGATGCGGGTCTCCGTGGACGACTCCATAGGCCCGCTGCTGCGCAAGGGCGAGCCGGTGGGGCAGTACGAGCTGAGGGTGGCCGGAGGGCCCGCGGCCGGCCGCGTGGTCCGGCTGGGCGTCGGTGTGGCGACCGTGGGATCGGCGCCGACCTGCACGCTGCCCGTGTCCGACCCGTCGCTGCCCCAGGTCGGGCTCCGGGTGACGATCGACATGCAGGGAAACACCCGGCTCAGCCCGGAGGGCGGCGCCGAGGCGCTGCTCGACGACGAAGCCGTGGAGGCGGGGACGGCCTGGCCGCTCGGCGACGTCGTACGGGTCGGTGACTCCCTCCTCGTCCTCGACCGGGTCGCCGAGCCGGACGCACACCTCTCCCTGATGAGCGAGGGCGGCCTCGCCTACAACCGTCCTCCCCGCCTGTCCCCCCTCAGGCCACGGCGGCGGCTCGTGGTGCCGGTGCCGCCCAGCAAGGGCGAGAGGGCCAGGTTCCAGGTCCTGATGGCGATCATGCCGCTGTTCTTCGGCGTGGGCATGTACTTCGTCACCAAGCAGATCTACATGCTGGCGTTCTGCCTGATGAGCCCGCTGATGATGGTGGGTCAGTGGCTCAGCGAGAACCGCGAGGGCAAGAAGAAGGACAAGACCTCTCTGAAGCAGTACAAGAAGGACCTCGCGGAGCACCGGGCCGAGCTCGCGGTCCTCAGCAAGGAGGAGCAGCGCGGCCGCCGCCAGGACGCCCCCGATCCGGCCGAGATCCTGCTCTTCGCCACCGGCCCGCGCCGCCGCCTGTGGGAGCGCCGCCTCACCGACCCGGACGCGATGGTGCTCCGGATCGGCGTCGGCGGGCTGGAGTCCGATGTCGAACTGGCCCTGGCCCGCGGTGGCACGGGGAGCGAGGACCTCCCGGCCCCTCCGATCCTGCCGGACGTCCCGGTCACCCTGCCCTTCGCGCGACTCGGCGTCGTGGGTGTCGCCGGTGACCGCACCCGCGCGATGGCCACCGCCCGCTGGATCAGCGTCCAGGCCGCCGTGCTGCACAGCCCCCGCGACCTCTCGCTCGTGTCCCTGTCCGCCACCCGGGCGGCCGGCGCCGAGTGGAACTGGGTGCACTGGCTGCCGCACACCGACCCCGACCAGGGGCAGGACTGTGTGGCGCTGATGGGCTTCGACTCCGAGAGCATCACGCGCCGGGTCAACGAGTTGCTGAACGAGCTCGCCCGCCGCAAGGCCGCCCGCGAGCAGCAGAACGCGACGGGCCAGCTCTACCCGGACCCCACCGTCCTGCTCGTCCTCGACGGCGCGCGCCTGCTGCGCCGGGTGCCCGGCGTGCCCCAACTCCTCACCGAGGGACCGCAGTACGGCATCATCGCCCTCTGCATCGACGAGGACGAACGCCTGCTCCCCGAGGAGTGCAAGGCCGTCGTCGCCTGGTCCCCGGACGCCGCCCACCACGTCCGCGTCCGCGGCTACGGCATGGAGGGCGTCGGCGACATCCTGGCCGACCAGGTCACCCCGGAGTGGTGCGAGCTGCTCGCCCGGTCCCTGGCGCCGGTGCGGGACGTCAGCCGCGACGACGCCGACGCCGCGCTGCCGACCTCCGCCCGGCTGCTGAACCTGCTGAACATGCCGAACCCGGCCGGCCAGGACGTGGTGCGCGTCTGGCAGGCGGGCGGCTCCACGACCGCGGCCCCGATCGGTGTCGCGGCCGACGGCCCGTTCGTCCTGGACATCCGCAGGGACGGCCCGCACGCGCTGGTGGCGGGCACGACGGGCGCCGGTAAGTCGGAGCTGCTGCAGACGGTCATCGCCTCGCTCGCGGTGGCGAACCGCCCGGACGCCCTGAACTACGTCCTCATCGACTACAAGGGCGGCAGCGCCTTCATGGACTGCGCCCGGCTGCCGCACACGGTCGGCATGGTCAGTGACCTCGACGCCCATCTGACCGAGCGGGCCCTGGCCTCGCTCGCGGCCGAGCTGCACCGGCGCGAACGGATCCTGCTCGACGCCGCGGCCAAGGACATCGAGGACTACAACGACACCCGCAAGCTCCGCCCCGAGCTGGAGCCCATGCCCCGGCTGGTGCTGGTGATCGACGAGTTCGCGTCCCTGGTCGCCGAACTCCCGGACTTCATCGCCGGCCTGGTCGACATCGCCCGCCGGGGCCGCTCCCTGGGCGTGCACCTGGTGCTGGCGACGCAGCGGCCGGCCGGTGTGGTGAGCGCGGACATCAGAGCGAACACGAACCTCAGGATCGCGCTGCGCGTGACGGACGCCTCGGAGTCGCAGGACGTCATCGACGCGCCCGACTCGGGCGCGATCGCCAAGTCGACGCCCGGCCGCATGTACGTCCGCTCCGGCGCCCAGTCCCTCGTCGGCGTGCAGTCGGCACGCATCGGTGGCCGCCGCCCGGCCACGGGTCAGACGGGCCCGAAGGCGACACTCCTGCCGCTGGCCTGGCACGCCTACAGCCGCCCGCTCCCCAAGCAGGACCAGGCCGACGACGACGGCACCATGGTCACCGATCTGGCGGTCCTGGTCGACGCCGTCCGCGACGGCGCGACGCGCATGGGCTTCGGTGAGCAGCGCAGCCCGTGGCTGCCGCCGCTGGCGGAGACGGTGACGCTGCAAGAGGTGGAGGCCTGCGGGGCTGCCCCGCAGGCGGCGCGTCCCGGTGCCGACGTGGCGCCGGTCCCGTACGGCCTCATCGACCTGCCGGCAGAGCAGAGCCGCAGACCGCTCGCTCTCGACGTCGTCCACGGCGAGCACACCCTGCTGCTCGGCGGGGCCCGCTCCGGCCGCTCGACGGCCCTGCGCACGCTGGCCGGCTCGCTGGCCCGCGCCACCGCCCCGCACGACGTGCACCTCTACGCCATCGACTGCGGCTCCAACGCCCTCCTTCCGCTGATGCGGTTGCCGCACGTGGGCGCCGTGGTCACCCGCGACGAACCCGACCGCGTACGGCGGCTGATCGACCGCCTGCTCGCGGAGATCGCCCGGCGTCAGCGGCTGCTGGCCATGGAGGGCGCGTCCAGCGCGGCCGAGCAGCGCGCGTCGGCCGCGCCGGAGGACCGGCTGCCGTGGATGGTGCTCCTCCTGGACAGCTGGGAGGGCTTCGCCTCCACCTTCGAGAACTACAACTACGGCCAGTTGCTCGAAGCGGCCCAGCGAATGTTCCGTGAAGGTTCCGCGGTGGGGCTGAAGGTGGTCATGACGGCCGACCGCAGCGGACTGAGCGGTCACGTCTCCTCCGCGTTCGCGGACCGGCTCGTCATGCGCTTCGCCGACCCGAGCGATTACGCCACGGCCGGACTGCAGCCCCGCGAGGTCCCGAAGAACATGCCTCCGGGCCGCGCCCTGCGGATCACCGACACGGGCGTGAACGAAACCCAGATCGGTCTGCTGGCCGAGGACCCGGCAGGGCAGGCGCAGGTGCGCGCGCTGCGCGAGATCGCGGAAGAGGCGCGGGCCCGCCACGCCAGGATCCCGGCAGGCCGGCGTCCCCTGCGCGTGGACGCGCTGCCCGCCCGCGTCACGGCGTCGGAGGCACTGGCCCTGGACCCGGACTTCGCTCCGCCGTCCGCTCTGTGGGCGCTGATCGGCGTCGGCGGTGACGAACTTCACCCCATCGGGGTCGACTTGGAGGAGAGCGGCCCCGGATTCGTCATCGCGGGCCCGCCGAAGTCCGGTCGCTCCACGCTGCTGCTGGCCGCGACGGAGTCCCTGCTGCGCTCCGGGACGCCGGTGGTGCTGGTCACCCCGAGGCGCTCGCCGCTGCGCGACCTGGAGGGCAGGGACGGAATCCTCGGCGTGCTGAACGCCGACAGCCGCGAGGACGATCTGGAGGAGCTGACCGGCAAGGCGCCGAACGGCTCCTACGTCGTCATCGCCGACGATGCCGAACTCCTCTACGACACCGGCCTCGACGAGGCTCTGGAGTCGGTCGTCCGCAAGGGCGCCGACGGCGGCATCGGCCTCATCGCGGCCGGCACGACGGACAGCCTGTCGGGGCAGTACCGGGGCTTCGCCGTGGAGGCCCGTAAGTCACGCAACGGCCTGCTGCTGACGCCGCAGAGCCCGTCGGACGGGGAACTCTTCGGAGTCCGCCTGCCCGCGAACAGCGGTGGCGGCCCGGTCGGCAGCGGCCTGTTCGTGTCGGGCGGCTCCTTCATGCCGGTCCAGGCGGTCATGAACGGCTGAGTCCCCGGCGACGGACTGCTGGGCCTCCGGCGACGAACGGCTGAGCTCCCGGCGACCGTCACCGGGAGGAACGAACCGCGGCCCCGCTCCGATGAGCGGGGCCGCGGTTCGCGTTGCCCGGAAGCCCGGAAGCCCGGAAGGAGTGTCACCCGGGACGCCGGACGCCGGACGCCGGGCCCCGGGACGCCGGGCCCCGGGACGCCGGACGCCGGGCTCCGGGACCCCGGGAACGCCACCGGGGCGCACGGACGCGGACCCGCAGGTCCCGTCGGTGCGCCCCGGTGGGCAGCGCCATCCGCGCGGATCGCCTGGGATCAGGTGGCGCGCTCGATGTTGTCGGCGCTCGTGCTCGCCGACTTGCTGGCCTCGTTCAGGGTGTCGACCCACTTCGAGAACGTCGGCTTCACGTCGTGCCAGTCGTGGCGGAAGCGGTCGGCCTTCGGCCCCTTCCAGAAGCCCTCGCTGTGGCTCGTCCTGCCGTCCAGGTCCTTGATCAGGACCTGGAGGTCGTGAGCCTTGTGAGCGAAGAGCTTGGACAGCTCCCGGAGTTGCTGGAGATCTGCACCGCGATCCATGGCGATCCTCCCCGTAGTGATCGAAGGCAAGCGGACTACCCGTTTGCAACAGTGGACGCTACAGCACCATACGTAGCCGTCGTCCAGTGCCGCCGAAGATCTGATCGTCCGGTGAACAAACTGTGGTCATCCGGGTCAGGGGGCAGGTAAACGGCGAACCACGCGTCGGTATGCTGGGGCTCTTGAGACAGCGGGGGAGGCTGCCATGGCAAATCCTGACATTCAGGAACTCAACCACCGTGCCGGCCAGTTGAGGTCGCTGGCCGACCACATCGACGGGCTCGTCGACGCTGCCAAGAAGCACAGCACGGTCTCGATGAAGTCCTGGTCCGGCCCGAACGCGGACCACGTGCGCGGCAAACTGAAGAGCTGGCACACGACGTGCGGCACGGTTGCCCAGGCGCTGCGTGACGAGGCGCACCAGTGCACCAAGGAAGCCAAGGACCTGCAGAGCCAGACGAAGTGAGCCGGCGCCGGCGCCGCCTCGCAGGAGGAACCCACACCAGTGCCTTCGTACGACAGCTCCCGAGCCCGATTCCGCCTGGCCGACCGCCACATCGCGGTATTCGCCCATCTCCTGGACGGCGAGACACCGCCCGAGGAGCTCTGGGAGTCGCTGGTCGAACTCCAGCGCATCGGGCTGGTCGGTGAAGAGGGGGAACTGGCACCGATCCTCCGGGATCTGCTCGGCGCGCTGGCAGAGCCCATGGTGCTGCTCCAGGTGGAGGTGACCGGCGAACACGGCCCGGTCAACCATGGCGTGGTCGTGGGCCAGGAAGCCGTCATCTCGCACGACGGCTGGCCGGGCGAGGTGGAGTCGGAGTACGTCTCCATCGAGCCCACCACACTCGTGTGGGAGCTGGCGCGCAAGGTCAACCTGCATCGCGGGGAGAGGCCCGAGGAGGGTGACCCTGAGCTGCGTGTCGAGACGAAGATGGCCGCGCTGGACGCCGCGTTCGTCGCGCTGGAGGAGCCGGGGGCGGACGATGACGCCACGCGCGAGCTCGTACGCAAGGCCCTCGTCGAGGCGGACGCCGATCTCAGGGAGCCGGTTCTCGACCGGTTCCTGGAGCTGGTCGTCTCCCTCAACGCCACCTGGCGCATCACCACCGCCTGGGACGGAAAGCACGACGGCGAGACGTCCACCATGATCCGCGCCCTCGCCGTCTGGGACTGCGGGCCTGCAGGCTACTGGATCCGCGAACAGCCCGAAGAGCCCATCATGCCGGGCCAGGTCGGCCCGGACAGTCCACTCGTTCTGGTGAAGTCCCACTCCGCGGAGGTCTGGGAGAAGATCACGGATCTGCTGCCGGACAAGGAAGAACTGCCGATCGAGGGCGAGTGACGGAACAGACCCCCAACCGCGCATGAGGAACGTCAACCCCGACGACCTGGATCAACTCGCCAAGCTTCTCGACGGCAGAGGCGGCGTGCAGGATCAACTCGACGAGGCATTCACCAGGGCTTCTCGCCTGGGCGTCAGCGGCACGCTGGCACCTGTCAAGCCCCTGCGGACCTGGATCTCCGACACCTCGCCGGACCTGCGCAGGAGAGCCGCCGTCGCGCGCTTGGAGGACGGCGATCCAGCGGCCGGCCTCAAATGGGCCGGATTCGACCCCAAGGACATCATCAAGGCGGGTGTCAGTCTCAAAGCGCCGGGCATCCTTCTCATCGCCAACGCAATGGCCACCAACGGCGATCCGCACACGGAGGCCTTCCGCCGCAAGTCCCGGGAGTCCCTGGACGACTGGGTCGACCGGATGAGAGCGCACGGAATCGCCCAGATTCCGGCCCTCAAGCCATATGAGAAGGAGATCGCGGAGATCCTCGGGGACGTCGGCGATGCCACGTCGACCCTCAGTCGAGGAGGAAGCGCCGCGTTCCATTCGGTGAACCTCACCAAGGTGCTGGTGGGGAACTCCATCACGCAGGGTGCCTTGCGTGTACACAAGGCCCGGTTCGCCGGATCTCTTCAGCGCTTCCAGGGCAGATACACGTGGGTGCCTGAAAAGGTCGCCGAATGGGCGGTCAGGCTTGACGAGTGGAATCCTCCTGTCAAGTCGCTGGCAGCTCCTGGTACGTGGCTGCCGAGTAGGCTGGCGGGGCTCGCATCAGGGAACGCTGTTTATCAGGACGCCAGTAGGGTGCCTTTCCTGAATGGCTCGATTCTTTCCAGAGTCGGTGAGGTCTACGACGACGTGCGCGCCCATCGGCTGATGAACACAAGAGTTCTCTTCGGGCTGAGCGGTAACAAACTGATCGATGGAATCGTCGGATCCGACAAAGTCGCGAAGATGTACGGCGGTCTGACGCATGCCGGGCAGATTCCCGGACGGGCCGGGCAGGCCAGTCTGTGGAAGGTCGCCAAGAACGTCTACGCCGACCAGCGTCTTTTCGGCGGGGGCCGTCTGGCAGCACTCGGGAGAGGAGTGAAGTTCGCCGGGAAGGCCAGTGGCGCGCTTCGTGCCGTCGGCGTCGTAGGCGGACTGGCTTCGACCGCCTACAGCGCCGCCAATGTCTGGGAGCAGGGCAATCCGGCCGCCGCCTTCAAGAAGAAGGGCGCGGGCTACGTTGCAGACGTGGCTGAAATCGGCTTCAACGCCTCGCTGACGGCGGCGACAGTAGCTCCGAACCCGTTCACCATCGGCGCGGTGGCGGTCACCGGCGCCGTCTATGCGGGGGCCAAGGTCGTCCAGCACTGGGACGACATCAAGAACGGTGCCGGCGAGGCGAAGAAGTGGGTGGGCGACAAGGTCCACGACCTCGGGAAGAGCATCGCCAAATCCAAGGCGAATCCCATGAACTGGTTCTAGAGGTATATGTATGGCAAGTTTTGAATTCGAAGTGGAGCCGGAACTCGAAGGGCCTGTGCGGCGCGGTTACACAGGAGTTGTGGGCCCGTTCGGCACTGTCCGAGTATTCCGACCCAGTGCCGAACCGGGAGCGGAGCCGCTACGACAAGCCGTTGTTTCCGGTGAGATGTTTCCAGCGGTAAGATTCACTGGCGGCAGGGGGAATGTCCCTTCGCTGGATGGTGGCTCGCTGATCATTGACGAGATTGCAGCGGACCTCGAACTCAGAGTCAAGGGAGTGCGCAAGGGTTCCCGATGGTTGGCGATAGACCATCTGGGTCGCTCGTACACCTACACGGCGGCGGGTGGAACAGCACACCTCAAGGGCGATGGTGTAGAGATCGCCATCGGCAGGGGTCGCTACATTCCCGGGCTGGGGGCGACCCGTCTGGGAAGGGTCGAGGGGGACGCCTCGGCGACGGACCTCGCCATCGCCCTCGTCCTCGAAGAAGTCGAGACAGCGGTACTCACCACCAGTGGAGCCCTTCTCGCCGTCCCGATGAACCTTCTTTTCGGTAGGCAGCGGGACGAGGGCACAATCTGAGGGGCAAGAGGCAGGACCCCAAGGTCCGTTCCGGGCGGTAGGGGGCGCGGGCGCGTCAGAACCAGTTCATGGGATTCGCCTTGGATTTGGCGATGCTCTTCCCGAGGTCGTGGACCTTGTCGCCCACCCACTTCTTCGCCTCTCCGGCACCCTTCTTGATGTCGTCCCAGTGCTGGACGACCTTGGCGCCCGCATAAACGGCGCCGAAGCCGACAGCGAGGCCGATGGTGACCGGGTTGGGGGCGATCATCGCCGCGGTCATGGAGGCGTTGAAGCCGGCTTCGGCGACGTCTGCGACGTAGCCGGCGCCGTTGCGTTGGAAGGCCTTGACGGGGTTGCCCTGCGCGACGACGTTCGCGGTGCTGAACACCGTCGCCGCCGCGCTTCCGGCGATGCCCGCGCCGCGCAGGACACCGGCCACCTTGCCCGCGCCGGCCAGTCCCTTCCCCAGCGAGGCCGTGCGGCTGAATCCGAGACCGCGAGCCTTCGAATAGATGTTGCCGGACACCTCGAAGAGGCTCGCGTTGCCGGCGCGCGCGACCGCCTGCCCCGAATGGGTGAGCCCTCCGTACCGAGCCGCGAGCGAGTCGGAGCCGACGATGAAGTTGATGGCCTTGTTGGCGGAAACCCCCTTCCAGATGGGGGACCGCATGAACTTCAGCCCGCGGATGGCGTCGTAGCCCTTGCCGGTCCACTCGGCGACCTTGCTCTTGGTGCCGGGGACCGTCTGGGCCCACTGACTCAGCTTGCTCGGGAACCAGCTGCCGGGAGCGCCGAGGGAGCGCATCTTCGGTGTGTACTGGATGAGTTTCGTTCCCGACCACCGCAGCAGATCGTTGTCCGACCCGCGGAGCGTGACGCCGATACGGGTCTTCCAGGTTCGCAGCAAACCCTTCTTGAAGGAGTTGCCGACCAGGATCTTGGTCAGCGCCGCTCCCTGAATGGTGACGGTGGCCGTGGTCCCCTTGACCGACTGCCAGTCGCCGTACAGGTCGATCACGCTCATGATCGTCGCCGCGTGCGGCTTGAGTCCCGGGATCTGTTCCAGGGCATGTGTCTTGATCCGCGAGATCCAGTCGTTCAGGGACTCGTCGGACTTCCGCTTGAAGACGTCGGCTTCCGGATCGTCGCTGGCGGCCACGGAGTTGGCGAGGAGGATCTCGTCGGGAGAGAGCCCCTCGCCCTTGTGGTCCTTGAGGTACTTGTCGATGTCCTTGGCGCTGAACCCGGCCCACAGCACGCCGGCCTCCGGATCACCGCTCTCCAGCCGGGCGATCGTCGCACGCTTGCGCAGATCCGGGGCGGTGTCGGCAACCCAGCTCCGCAGCGGTTTGAGAGAAGTCAGCTTGCTGGAGACTCCCAGGCGTGAGGCTCTGGTGAAAGCCTCGTCGACCTTGTCCTGGACGCCTCCCCGCCCGTCCAGCAGTTTGGCGAGCTGCTCCAGATCATCCGGGTTCACGGTCCTCACGCTCTTGCCCCCTCAAAAGTGCGGACCCTGCAGGCACCACGGTCCGGGCGCGGCGCAGGCACCACCGTTCGGGCGCGCTCAGGCCGATGCGAACCGACGCAGGAACATCATCGTACGCACGCGTACCACGCGGCACCGCGAACGGGCGGGCTCGGCGCGGGTGTTCCACGGGAGCGTCACGCGTCGCCTACGAGCGCGAAGGCGAAGGCCAGCCGCCGGTCGAGCCAGGTGGACTCGATCTTGACCTGCTTGCTGCCCTCCGAGGTCATGACCACGCTGTCCCCGGCCCGCCACTCCAGGGACCGCGCCTTGCTGCTCGCGCCGTCGTCGGTGCCCGCGTGGAACAGGCTGTCCACCGCATCGAAGGTGGCCCGGATGGCCACGCGTGCGGCCACCTGGCCGGCGCTTCCGCTCGCCCACTCGTTGCGCCCGACGATTTCCGGCTGACCGGGCTGGTCGATGCGCCAGGTGTGCTTGAAGGGGCGCTTGGGCGGAACGCGGCGAAGGGTTCCGACGAGTGCGCCCTGTGCGTCACGCACGACGTGGTGCTGTTCACCGTCCACCTCGCGGGGCTCCTCGACGTAGCAGAGCAGGCGCTGGGCGTCGGCGTCCTCGTAGAGGGTGAGTTCCGGACGCGACGGAAGGTTCGTGAGGGACGACGATCCGAGGAACGCGCAGGGGGCGAGAACCGGAAGGTCCTTGCTGCCCCGCGGTACGCGGACGGCGGGCTTGCCCCACACCGACCGCGGGCGCTTGGGGGACCGGGGGCGCTCGACGGATCCGACGACGAACCGGAACACCGTCTCCCAGGGGACGGGCTCCACCGGGGCTTCCTCCGCCGCCTTCGCCTTGTTGTTCCTGCCGAACGCCACTTCCGCCTCCATGACCACACCCCGCACCGGACAACATGACTCTACCCACGCGGGTTTCCGGCCTTCCCGGAACGTGGGAAGGGCCCTGCGGAGGCCACCGCCCGCGCCCGTCGGCCGCCCACCTTGACCCACGAGACCTGGGTGACTGCGCTGGCCTGTGCCTGTTCAGTGGTTGATGGACTGGACAGTGATGTTCTGGGTGGCGCCGAAGGCACCGTCGGGCAGGCGTTCACCCGGGTCGGCGGTGAGGGAGACCGGTTCGGCGGTGGTGGAGACCGGTTCGGCGGTGAGGGAGACCGGTTCGGCGGTGGTGGAGACCGGTTCGGCGGTGAGGGAGACCAGTTCGGCGGTGGTGGAGACCGGTTGGGTGGTGGTGGAGACCGGTTGGGCGGCGGTGGTCGCGGAGATACCGAGGGCCGGGACGGAGACTGCGGCCGAACGCCACTGTCGCGCTTTCCTTCCGATCAGACCGATCAGGGTGTGCGAAGGAGCGCGTAGGCGAAGACCAGACGACGGTCGAGCCAGGCCGCCCTGATCAGGAAACGGTGCTGCGCGTTTGATGTCATCACCAATTCCTCTGAGGGCGTGCCTGAGCGGCGGGATACGGCGGACTGTGTCCACGATCCGGCCCTGCCCGTCGCGGAGGCGGTAGTGGCGAGCGCCGTCGGCCTCCTCCGGATCGTCGACGGAGCACAGGAGAGTACGGCCCTCCGCGTCTTCGTACAGGCGGAGACCGTTCGCGGCCCCTTGCGGGGGCAGGAAGGCGCAGGGGGCGTTGACACGCTGCATGCCTCCGCCGTGCGGGACCCTGAAGGCCCGGGCGCCGAGCACGGGTCGCTTGCGCCGGCCGACTGCCGGCAGCTCCTCTTCACCGATCGCGAATTCCCACGCATCGGCCCAGGGCACGACGGGGACGGGAGCCTCATCGACGTGCTTGCTCTTGCCGAACTCCATCTGTCCCCATGCTCGCTGTGCTGGGCTGCTGCCCTGCCACCAGACCGAGCCACCCTAGCCTGCGTGACTTCCCCTTCCGCTTGCGGAGGCCGGGAAGGGAACAGTGCCTTCAGCCGAAGCTCTCAGCACCCGCCCGAGGCGACCTGGTCTGGATCGACCGCTCAGCGGCGACCCGTACCGTAAGCGAGCCTCGGCTGGTTCCTACGTTTCTTGATCGGGCTTTGGCCAATTCTCACCAGCACTCGCGCGCGGCAATACGCCGGGGTGCTGCGCATCCGGCGGAAGCCGACCGCGTTTGCTATGCACTTGTCCGTTCCATCCGTACGGCACCGTCCGACAGGCCCGACACCCTGAACAGCACGCCCGCGAACTCGACCGTGTCGCCGACGCGGACGTCCTTGTACGCGGCCACGGGGATCGCCGCGCAGTTCGCCCCGAAGCCCGCGGTGTGCGTCGTGGTGTCGACGTAGGAGACGGTGATCGACAGACCGGTGGGGAAGCGCGTCACGCCGCCGTTGCGCAGGACGGACAGGGTGCCTCCCTTCGCCGGGAAACCCTTGGCCGCGGCTGCCAGGACGGACGGGTTGGTGGAGAAGCAGAGGCCGTTGTCCGCCTCGCCGCCCTTCGACTCCAGGGACTCGGGGGCCGCTGCCGCCGCTGCCCTGTCCTTGGCGTCCCGCGGCTCCAGGACGACCCGGTAGGAGCAGACCTGGCTGACCGTGTACGCGTGCCCGGAGACGGTGATCCGCTGTCCTGCCCTGACGGTCCGCTGCTTCTGGCCGTCCGCGTAGCTCGCGCCGTCGCGCAGGGTGGCGGTGCGCGTCGTACCGTCGGCGGTCGCGGCGTCGTACTGGACGCCGCCGCCACCCGGCAGCCGGTACCCGCCGCCACGCAGTACGTGCAGCCCGTCGGGCGTGGCCTCGCCGACGCACACCGGGCCCTCGTCCTTGGCCGCCGCGTGCGTGGTCGCGGGCGCGGGGGACGGGTCGCCGCCGGCCGCGTCGTCCGACGACGATCCGCAGCCGCTCAGCGCCAGCAGGGCCGTGACGACGCCCGCGACTGCGTACCTGCACGACCTACTAGACCTACTCGGACTGCACGACCTACTCGACCTACTCGCCGGCCTGAGCACCGTTCTCCTCCTCGTTGCCGTCGGCCACGCGCTCCAGCGTGACGTGGGTGCGGTACTCGACCTCGGCGACCCGCCACGTGTCGCCGGTGATCTCGACGAGGTCGCCCGGTGTCAGCTCGTCGTACTCGGCGACGGGCCTGCCCTCGCAGCCGATCTGGACGCGGCCGTGCACCGACGGCTCCCTGAAGACGCTCGCCACGATGTGGTGCGCGCGCCCCTCGTGCCGGACGTCGTACGGAATGTGGTGGCGGAGCACCCAGCGGCCGCCGAACTCGAAGGGGTACTTCACGTGCGGTCGCTCGGACACTTCACTCACCTGCGGGGATACGGGCCGGACATCAGGGGGCATCGAACGCCTCCGCTCCCCCGAAGTACTTGTTGAACTGCTCCTGCGACACCGTGATCGGCGGGTAGCCCGACGAGCCCCAGGGATTGCCGAGGACGACCTTGCCGTCGGCGGTGAAGCCGCGCACGTAATACGCGTGGTTGGTGCAGTAGCTGTTGCCCCACTCCTTGGGGTGGTCCTTGTCCAGCCCCTCGTCGTCCGGCGTGGAGACGGTGACGACCTTTCCGGAGTCGAAGACCTTCTTCAGCCTTTCCAGGCTCTTGTCCTGGTGCTCACCGATGCCGAGGAAACCGCCGGTCGTGAGGTCCTCGCCCCCCTTGCCGGTCAGATACGGCGCGGACTTCTTGGGGTCGTCGCCCTCGATGCCGCCGTAGCCGCGCTCGCCGTCGCCGTCGTCGGAGTAGGCGATCGCGAAGGCCTTCTCGTAGTACGCGGGCCAGGACTCGCCGTTGCCGTACGTGGTGATGGGGGCGCCGTTCCTGTCGGTCGGCAGGTCGGCGGTCATGGTGACCCACTGGTAGTTGCCGTCCTTGTCCCAGACGCGGACGCTGACCGTGCCGTTCGGGTTCTGCTTGATGCCTTCCTGGATGAACGCGGGGTCCTTCTGCGCCAGCCCGGCCAATGAGGCGACGTACCAGCAGTCTCCGAACTGGCGCTGGTTGACGTCGTCGGCCGAGACGCCGTCCACGAAGAGCGGGTCTGCGGGGGTCTCCCAGTGGATGCCGTTGTTGGTCTGGCCGTTCTGGTCGTTCCCGCCCTTCTCCCACGCGTCGGTGTTCGTGACGTCCGGCTGCGTGCCGGGGAAGGCCGCCTGGAACTTGCCGATGTTCTCCGGGCTGATCTTGGACAGCATCCGGCCGAGCGTGTCCCGGCGCCTGTCCTCCGGCAGGCCGTTGGCGTCGAAGGGATTCCAGAGGGAGTCGTCGGTGCGGCTGAGGAGCCGGTTGTAGAACGCGAGGTCCTTGGGCGAGGCCTTCGAGATGAGCGCGTCGGTTTCGGTGGCCGTCAGCCCGTCGAGCTCACCGGAGATCTTCCCGAGGTCGTCCCGGTCGCCGTTGGCCCCGAAGTCCTTGCCCTGCAGCTCCTGGAGGTGACGCAGGGCGTCGTCGACCTTCTGCGCGTTCGCCGGGTCCTCGTCGAGGAAGACGCACGCGTCGCTGACCGGATAGCCCCGCTCCGCCAATTCCCGTGCGCCCTCGAGCTGTTTGATGCGACGCTTCATCGACGACTGCATGCCGCCGAGCTCCGCGCCCAGGGAACCGGGCAGCCGGCGGCCTCCGCCGAAGATCGACGGCATCGGGACCAGGTCACCGACCAGATCCTGGAGATCGGGATCGCGCGACGCGTTCTGCCCCGCGGGCAGGTTCTGCTGGGCGCTGGTCAGGACGGTGGCGAGCTGGGTGTGCAGCCGTCCGGAGTGCCCGGCGAGCGAGTCCAGGTCGTTGGCGAGCGTCGTGAGCCTGCCGGCGTCGAAACCCCTGAACGTCATCAGTGACCGCCCGTCCCGGCCTTGGCCTTGTCCCTGGCCTGCCGGTCCAGTTCGTCGGCCTGGTTCTCCCAGCGCGTGGCGTCGGCGAGCAGCGAACCCGCCATGCTGTGCAGCGTCGACTGCCGCTTCTGCAGCGTCGCCGTGCACTGGTCGGCGAAGGGACCCTGCCAGATCGCGCCCTCGTCACCGCCGGTGCGGAAGGCGGCGGCACGCGGAGTGGCCTTCCTCACCGCGTCGTCGAGATACGGCCCGAGCCGCCGGGCTATCGACCGGGCCTCCCGCGCACACCCGCGCAGTCTCTCCGCCCGCTTCTTCAGTTCGGCGGCGTCCTCGCCGTCCTTGGCCGCCATGCGCGGTCCTCTCCCCGTTTCCCCGTTGCCTGCTGCCGCGCCGTGAGTCGATCTCCTGTGCTGATCCACGGCGCCGGTGGTGAAGCATACGAGGAGTGCGCAGGGTGTGCGCGATTCGCGACCGGAATCTCCTCGACCTCTTCGACGTCCTCGATCTCTTCGACGTCCTCGATCTCTTCGATCTCTTCGATCTCTTCGACGTCCTCGACCGTCACGCGGTCGCCACACGGATCGACATACCGGGGCCGATGAGGGAGGGAGACCGGGGTCTGGCCGCGGGGCGGGGGAGAGGGGGTGCCTCTATGTCTTTCGTCAAGGCACTCCTGTCGGGTTTGGGGTGGTTCGGGGTTGCTGAGGTTACGCGGCGAGCTCGACGCCTTTCGGTGTCCGGGATTCGTAGAAGGTGCCGTCGCGGAGCATGGCGAACAGGACGCTGATGCGTTGACGGGCCAGGCGGAGGAGGGCCTGGGTGTGGGTCTTGCCGCGTGCTCGCTGGCGGTCGTAGTAGGTGCGGGAGGCGGGGTCAGCGTTCATGCAGGCGAAGGCGGAGAGGAACATCGCCCGTTTGAGCTGCCGGTTTCCGCCTCGGGGTGCGTGTTCGCCGTGGATCGAGGTCCCGGACTGCTTCGTGGTGGGGGCGAGGCCGGCGTAGGAGGCGAGGTGGGCGGCGGTGGGGAAGCTGGTGCCGTCGCCGACGGTGACCAGCAGGACGGCGGCGGTCCTGACGCCGACGCCGGGCATCGACGTCAGGACCGGGGAAAGAGGGTGAGTCTCCAGCAGGGCGTTGATCTGGGCTTCCATCGCCCGGCGATGGGTGTGGACGGCGGCCAGGGATGCGGCCAGGGAGGGAATGACGATGTCGAGGGTGCCGGTGCCGGGGACGACGACGGTCTGCTCGTCGAGTGCGTCGAAGACGTCGTCGATCAGCCGCTGGGCCATGCGGGGGGCTTTCGGGCGGATCAGCTCCACGAGTCTGCGGCGGCCGGCCTTGCGCAGGGCGGACGGGGAGCCGTAGCGCTCCAGCAGCCAGGTCACGGCCTGGTGGTCGAGGCGGGGACCCAGAACGCGCTCCAGCGACGGGTGGAACTGAGTGAGCAGGCCGCGTATCCGGTTGGACGTGCGGGTGGCCTCGGCCGCGAGATCCTGGTCGAAGCCCACGAGGACCGTGAGTTCGGCGGTGATCTCGTCGGTCAGTTCCAGCGAGCGCAGGGTGTGCGGCATCGTCCGTGCGGCGTCCGCGATGACGGCGGCGTCCTTGGCGTCGGTCTTGGCCTCGCCGGGGTAGAGGTCGGCGATCCGGCGCATCGCGAGTCCGGGCAGGTAGGCGACCTGGCAGCCGGCGTCGCGGGCGACGGTCAGTGGCAGGGCGCCGATGGAGGCGGGCTGGTCCACGATCACCAGGACGGTGCCGAACTTTTCGCGCAGCTTGGCGAAGACGGCCCGCAACTTGGGCTCGCTGTTGGGCAGCGGTTTGTCGAAGACCTTTTTCCCGGCCGGGGTGAGTCCGTGGCCGTGGTGGGCACTCTTGCCGACGTCCAGGCCCAGGAACACGCCCACGTCTTCGATCTCGAACATCGTGCCCCTTCCCCAGGGGTGTTGACGGTGCCGGCCTCGGCTCGGGTGTCGTGCTCGCGCATCCACGTTATGCAGACCTGCCGCCCGCGAACTGTCCGGCGTTGCGCCGGACCGGGCGGTGGCCGGACCTCTGATCAGCGTCTCCGACGGCACCTCCCGGGCCCGGTGACACCACCCCCCAGGTCATGCCTTCGACAGGGGGCAACAGTCATGCCGGGCCCGGAGGCCAGCGGCCCTCTTGCAGGACCGCGGAAAACATAACGGGGCTATGAGAGGTGTGGTCGGGAATACACGAGTACCGGAACCTCGGGTGCGAACGCGGCCACCGCTGCCTGGAGCCGTTCTGGGTCAAGCCGCCACAAGTTGATGGGACGACTTGCCAGGAACAGTTCGTAGTCGACATGAGGAGCCAGCGTCTCGGCCTTCTCACGACTGACTCCGCTGTTCATCCCGGGCAAAGCAGGGGCTCCAGGCTTCCGCTGCACTCCGATGTAGTTGATCCCGTTTCCAGCGGTGCGCTGACGCCACACCACGATGGAGGTGATGTCGCTCCACGGTACGAAGGCGAGTTGGCTCTCGTAACGTGCCGGAGCGCCCCCGAGCAGTACGCCATCCCCGTCGACGCGGAAAGCGACCAGCTTCTTCCACTTCATGCCGCCCAGCAGCTGGAAGGGCGTTCGGGCGAAGTGTGCCTCGTAGACGGGTGGGTTCGCATCGCTCATCGGGAAACCTCAGCAAGGGCCGTGTCGTGCAGGAAGGTTCGACGCGCCGCAACCTAGTTCGCGGCGCCGGACCTCTTCTTGTACTCCTCATCCTGCACGCGCTGCAGGATCTTGTTGTACTGCCCCCGTGCCGCGTCCAGCGCGTCGTGGATCGCCTTCCGCCGGCCGTTCCATTCCGAACGAAACCTATCGGCAGCGGGACCACGCCAGGTATCGGTGCCGGACGCGGCGTCCACCGCGTCCAGCGTCTTGTCGATCTCGTTCGCGTACCTTTTCAGGTTGTTGAGGTCTTTCCTGCATTCATCGACACGATCGCTCATGATTCCCTCTCTATGGGCGCTTCTCACGCGGCCGGCAGTGTGAGCAATTTGACGATGCGTTCCTCAAGGGTGCGCTCGCCAACCGCCTGCGCCGTGATGCCGGTCGGTGCCTGCGGCGAGTCCACGTTGACCACCCAGACTTCTCGGTCGGTCGCGTACGTCGTGAGGAGTGCGCCGGGCTCATCGGCGAGCGTGATCAACTGGCTCACCACCAGAGCTTTGTCGATCACAGAAGCGAGCCTCTTGTCCACCGTGTCGGTTGTCAGCGCTGACGCGTCGAGCAGCTGGGCTTTACTGTCCCGGTCGGCTGTGCCGAACGGGTCCACCAGCGCCTGGACGATCCTGGCGGCATCGCGCGCCTTGCCGGCAAGCGTAAAGATATGCATGCCACCACCGGTGACTTGCTCAATCAGCATGAGCTCAGGGGAATGCACGAAAACGAAGGCGGTGACGCTGCCACTGGACGTCTGCTGCTCGACGGCGAGCGCCCGCGTGGCCGTTCGCCGCAAGGTCAGCGCCATGCCGACCTCCGGCGTAATCCGCATGTCCACTTCTGCGGTCAGATTCGACCCGGTTCCCTCGGACCTCAGGACGGCGTCGAGTTCGGCGATGTTCGCGACCTCCACCGCGCCCCGGGAGACCAGCGAGCGAAGCGCTGTCCCGAGTACCCACTCGCGCTTTTCCTCCGGCAACGTCGCCAGATGCGGTGTCGGCGCCACGACGTCCTTGAGCGCACTGGGATCCAGTACGGCAAGCTCCTCGTCGGTCAGCTTGATGAGCGGCTGCGTTCCGCCTTCTGCGAGTGCGGTGCCAACGAGTTCGCGGAACTTGTCCAGCTCAATATCGAGTTCGGGATTTGCCATACCAGATCCTTGGGTCGATTGCAGTCTTGCAGTCATTTCGGGAGATGCGTGCGAGGTTTCATACAAGGGTTCTGCGTAAGAACTAGTCGGAACGCGAAGCCGTCAGGTCTGTTCCGGCCGCATGTCAACGGCTGCCACGATGCGCACCCCGGCGAAATCAAGCGGGGGCGCATCGCTGCCACCCAGAATGAACCCAAGGGGTAGGACCGTGAAGCCGTACGCGATACCGCCGATCCACCGGCCGAAGAGTTGCCATAGCTGCGGCCTGCCGCCGTCCGTCAGTCGGACCACCCGGGTTCCAACGAGCAACTTGCCCACGCTGCAGCGAAACAGCAGGACCAGCAACATTTGGTTGACCAGAGAGACACCCATCCCTGTGACGAAAATCCGTAGCCACAGAATCCCGTCGGTGAGCGGAATTGCCACCGACGCCGGAAGGCTCAGCACATACGCCAGTCCGGAAACGCCCGCGCAGACAACAGCCAACCCGCCGTCAATGGCCGCCGCCCCATAGCGACGCCCCATGGATGCAGCCGGCGGTACCGAAGCGGTGTTCCCGTTCCGGCACTGCTGCTCTCGTGGCACACCGAACAGGTCTCTCGAATCCACGGGCGCCATCTCCTACCAGAACTTGTACTTCTTGATGGTGCTGGGGACTAGGCTTGTGACCGTACTCTCGGCACCGTTTACGATCTCCTCGCCCTTGTCCGCCACGTCCCCAGCCCACTTGGTCGTCGCGTTCCAAGCCTTCTCGGTCGCGTTCCCGATTGCTTCTCTGTTGTCCCAGGCCCAAGTGCCGATGAAGTAGGCACCGGCCACACCGAGTGCCGCCCAGCCGACCACAGGAACCGCCGCCGCGACCGTCGCGCTCGCGCCAAGTGCTCCTGCCACGGCGGACCCGCCCAGAACAGCCCCGGCGCCGCCCGCCTCCACAACTCCCATGCCACGGTCGAACCCGCCCAGCACGCCCTTGTGGTCAGGCACGGCCATCTCCTTGGCGCCATGGACGACGGCCAGCGGCAGGCCGACGCGGTCAAGGATGCTGAGTCCCGGCGCCTGGTTGAGCAGCTTGGCAGGCAGGGGGATCTTCAGCTTAGTGGTGAGGAAGATACGTAGCCCCTGCTGCCACTTCCAGGGCTGCTGGTACAGCTCCTCGATTTTCTGTGCCTTCAGGAGCTCGCGCATGTAGTCGATGTTCTTCAGCTTCAGCCGGTCACCGGTGATGCCGAAGTACTTGTTCAGTTCAAGCACCGCCTTGGCCCCGACGACGTTCTGTCCCTGTGCCCAGCGTTGGTACAGCTGGAGAGAAGCCTCGATACCTGAAGTGATTTTCGTGAGCCGAAGCGGCGTTGTCACATTCTTTTTGGTTTCCTTGAACTCATCCATGTACTCGCCGACTTCACCTCTATGCTCCTGGTATTCCTGCCAGGTCTTGAGCACGCCGGTGAGTCCCATGAACATGAGCTCGGCACTCGGATCTGCGTTCAGGATTCCGAGTCGATGACGTACGTCCTTGGCCTGGTCGCGTGACCAGGACGCATCCTGCCGAAAGCGCTTGAGGTTCCCCTGGTCGCCTTCCCATTTGGCGAGGATTCCGGACACCAGTGGCCCCTGAATGGAAAGTGCGCCATCAGCGACGTCCAATGCGGCAGCCAACTTGCGTGCGTCATCCTTCGACATCCCCCTGAATGTCACGCAGAACCCCCTATTCGTAATGTTCGTCATAGCCACAGACGTGGAGTCTCGCCGCTCCGGCAGCCAACGCCCTTCCGTCAAGAGCGACGGAAGATCTTGACGCTATACCTGTCTCCTGGCGGCTGGAGCAATCGGATTTCGCCGTTCGCCTGTCTCTGTTCAGTGGTTGATGGACTGGATTTCCTGGACGGTGATGTTCTGGGTGGCGCCGAAGGTGCCGTCGGGCAGGCGTTTGCCGGGGGTGCCGGTACCGGTCCAGTGGATTTTCCAGGTGAGGGTGGCTTTGAGGGGGTAGGCGCCGTTGCCGGAGGAGTGCAGGTATTTCACGCCGCAGGGCGGGGTCTGGTTCGCCTTGCCTTTGGCGTAGGGCTCGCCGATGCGGCCGTTGTGGAAGTCGCAGACGCCGGAGGCGGGGTAGGTCTGGGCGTCGGGGGTGCCGGGGTCGATGGTGAGGGAGACCGGTTCGGCGGTGGTGGTCGCGGAGATGCCGAGTGCCGGGACGGAGGCGGTGACCGAGACGGGTTTGAAGGCGGTGGCGTCCAGCCAGGCCCAGGTCGGCAGGTTGACCTTGGTTGTGCCGGCCGGGGCAAGGGTGGGGTGGGTGCCGGGGACGCGGATTTCGTTGTAGGCGAGTTCGGCGAGGATCTCGGGGGTTACGGCGTTCTTGGCGTCGGCGGGGGGTGGGTCGCCCTTGTCGACCCAGAAGATGGGTTTGGTGCAGTCAAGTGCGCCTGGGTCGCCCTCACGCCCCTTGGTGACGTAGGAGTCCCACCAGTAGCCCTTGCCGGTCTTGTCCTTGTTGAAGTCTTTGTAGGTGCCGGGTTCCTTGCCACCGTCCTGGTAGGTGTTGCGTTGTTGCAGGTCCCACTGAGATCCCGTGGATTCGGCGTTCCAGATCGGCTCGAGGTGCGCCTTGAGTGCCGCGGGCGTGTACTTGGGTGCGTAATAGCAGGCTGGCGGGGTCCAGGTCGTCGTCGAGGTGACGGGACCGACCGACGGTCCGGAGCCGTTGTCGGAGGTGGCGTAGACAACCCCTCCTGCGGTCGCAGAGATGGTGCCCTTGCCGTTGGAGTTCCCGGACGTACTCGTGGACTGCTGGGAACCCTGTCCTTCACCGGGGCCATACGCTGAAGCGGTGTTCGGCAGCCCCAAGCCACACGCGGCAACGAACACGCTGAGTGCCAGGATGCGCCCCCGACCGATCATCCGGCGCACGTCTTGGCCCCTCGCTTCGAAATCAGGTTGCTGGTCTGCCACACACCTTGCTTGTTCTTCTCAAGACGCGTGTTGTACAGCACGTATGGACTGTTTTTAGAAGGGGTTCGGTCGACCTTGTTGGTCTTGCGGTTTTTATTGAAACCGTTGCTTTCGTCGGCACAGTAGACGACGGATGCGGTGCTGCTGCCGCTGAGTGTCACTTTAGGGGCGTAGTAACGCGTGGTTCCCGTGAAGGAGAGGTCGGCCTTCACGTAGGCCTGGACCCAGGCCACCGCATCGGAGAAGGCCTTGTCCCGGTAGTAGAACGAAAGACCCCGGGCACCGGCGTCACCACGCAGAATGGCATCGTTCGTCGCGTCGATGCGCCGGGCAGTGTCTCCCAGAACGGCATCCTGGGTCGCATCGCCCGTCTTCCAGTTCTCGTACTTGTCCGTGACGTCCGGCGGCAACTTGATGTGCGGTCGGCCGGCGTTCCCGGCAGCCGAAGCGCTGGGTGACGTCGACGTGTGGCTGTCTGTGTCGGCTCCCGCGATCTTGTCGTTGTTGCTGGACTTGTCGTCCCCGCTCCCGCAAGCCGTCAGCAGCAGGGTTGCGGTCGCGACGAGCGCGGCGGCAGCGGGCAGAGTGCGGCGCTTCACAGTGGTGGACTCCCCGTGAGACTGAAGTTCGTCAAGAGCACGAACGCTATCGGTGGGGTTCTCGGTTTCGCCAGAGCGAACCTCACTGCGGGCAAGCGCAAATGAGGGCGTAACGGTCTTGCACACGTGTGAGTTCTGTCCTGATCGTGCGCAGACATGCGGCGGCTCCGGACGCGTCCGGAGTAGCGCGCGGAGCCGCCGCTGCCGGGGGTTTCGATTCGTTATCGCGGTGTTCTGCGACTCGACGAGTGAGCGGCAGGTGCGGCGACGTGTACGCCACCGGTCGGTGCGGCGGCCGGCCATGTCTTCGCGCTCTGCCGTTGTCGGTGGTCACCGTGCCGGCCCCGTCGACTGCGTGGACGCGCAGGTTGAGGTCGGAACGGCGGTAGGAGCTACCACCGGAGGTTCGAGGACTTTGTGCTGCGCCCCCACGTCTCATCAGTGGTTGATGGACTGGATTTCCTGGACGGTGATGTTCTGGGTGGTGCCGAAAGTACCGTTCGGCATCTTGCCGCCCGCGCCGCCGGTTCCGGTCCAAGTGACCTTCCAGGTGATGGTCGCCTTGAGCTTGAACGTGCTGTCGCCCGAGGAGCGCAGGTACTTGAGGCCGCACGGCGGCGTCCGGTCGGCCTTGCCCTTGGCGTAGGGCTCACCGATGGAGTGGTCGGCGTTCATGGTGCACTCGCCGGAGGCCGGGTAGGTCTCGGCGTCGCTCGTGCCGGGCTCCAGCTTCAGGGACACCGGCTTGGCGGTGGTCGTGGCTCGGATGTCGAAACCGGGGACGTTGATGGCCGCCGTGGCCTTGACCTCGTTGAAGACGGCCTTGTCCAGCCATGCCCAGGTCGGCAGATTCACCTTGGTGACGGCCTTGGGAGCGAGGGTGACCTTGGTGTCGGGCAGTTCGATGTGCTGGTACGCCAAGGCAGCGAGCATCTTCGGAGTGATGGCCTCTTCGTACTGGGGTGGCGGGGCCTCGCCGTTGTCGACCCAGAAGGGGAGGTCGTTGCACGAGCTCCGCTTCAGGATGTCGGGCTCGTCGGGATTTTCGACGGCGGCCCAGAACATCCCCTTGCCGTCTTTCTCGACGTTGTAGTCCTTGTAGCCGGGGGTGTCGGTCCAGCCGTACCCGTCCTCGTAGTGGCGCTGCAACTGACCGAGCGCCGCGCCCGCGGTACCACCCATACCGGGCGTGTTCAGCTGGCCGTCGATGTTCTCGGACATCTTCTTCTTGAAGTCCTTGGCGCCGAGGTACGGGGCGTACCAGCAAGGCGGCGGGGCCCAGTTGACGTCGGAGGACGTCATGTTGCCGGCGGTGCCGTTCTTGGCCACGGCTCCGGAGTACTGGATTCTGGCGGCGGCGTAGATGCCGGTGCTGTCGCTGCCGCCTGATTCTTGCGTTCCGCTGCCTTTGCCTGTGTCCACCGGTTCCGCCGCAGCGTTGGGCGCCGCGAGAATTAGCGCGCTGATCACGAGGGTCAGGACAGCAGTGCCGGTGCCGAGGGCGGTGCGCCGTGATCCGTTCACCGGCACTGGCTCGCCTTCGTCTCGACGAACACCTTCGACGCCTGCCACAGCGCCTTGCTGGTGGGGACCTTGACCATGACGACCTTGTAGTAGTTGAAGTCCTTGATGCTGGGCTTGGACTTCAGGACCTTTCCCGTCTTGATGTCTTTCCCGTAGAATTTTCCGGTGTCCGCGCAGAACGCGACCTCGACCGAGTTCCCATTCGGGGCGGACCGTGTCGTCGCGTTGTAGTGACGGCGAGTGCCGGTGGCGGTCCAGCCGCCCTTGAGCCATTCGTTGATCTGTACCTTGGCGTAGTGGAGCCCATCGCCGGTGGCGTAGGCGGTCAGGGCCGCGTCCTTCGTCGTGCGTTTGTCGACGCCCCGGTAGATGGCGCGGATGTAGTTGGCGGCGTCATCCATCGCCGCCGCCTCGTTCTTGTCCTTCGGCTTCTCCCAGTCGAAGACCAGATGCATGTCCTTGGGCAGGGACACGTCCACGCCGTCCGGCTTGTTCTCCGCCGGCGCCGCCGACGACTGTGCCGACCCCTTCGGTGTCTCTGAGCCCTGGTCGGCTCCCGCGATCTTGTCGTTGTTGCTGGACTTGTCGTCCCCGCTCCCGCAAGCCGTCAGCAGCAGGGCTGCGGTCGCGGCGAGCGCGGCGGCAGCGGGCAGAGTGCGGCGCTTCACAGTGGTGGACTCCCCGTGAGACTGAAGTTCGTCAAGAGCACGAACGCTATCGGTGGGGTTCCCGGTTTCGCCAGAGCGAACTTCCCTGCGAGCTTGTGCAATTGCGGACGTAAGGGGTCCTCCGGAGGTGTGGCATGTGTCCCGATCGTGCTCGGACGGGTGGCGGTCCGAGGAGCGTTCCTGGGGCGCGCAGGCGCCTCCGCGACTGCCGTGGTCGTGGGTGTTCCGGTTCGCTACCGCAGTGCTCCGCGTCTCCGCGTCTCCGCGTCTCCGGATGGCGTCCCGCCGAGTGGTGTAGCCGATCAAGCTGGCGGAATCCGCAGGTCGCGGCCCGAATCACCCTCGCTGGCGGCCCCGTTGGGGCTCGCCGAGCCGGGACCAGCGGTGATCGCACGACGGACCGCAGCGGCACGTACCGGACGGCTCCGAAGCGGAGGCGACGGACCGTGATCGGCTACACCACGACGGGAGACACGACCCGTCTCCGCGTCTCGGTGTCTCGGCGTCTCGGGCGCGCGGGCGGGCGCCCGACGTCCGTGGCGCCCGTTCGGCAGGACTGCCTGCGACGACACCGATTGCCGCCGCCGCCCGCGGTCACTGTGCACGCCGTGTCGATTCCGTGGACGCGGGGCGTGAAGCGGCGCGAACGGCCATGCGTCATGACTCGGGGGCGCGCCGACGCGCTGACGCGCTGACGCGCCGACGGGGCGGCGCGCCGACGGGGCGGCGAGGCGATCGCCGAGCCGCGGTCGTCGGTTCCCTGCGCCCCGCGGTCGCCGTGCGAGGCGGATCCGGGGAGGTTGCGGATGCTTGGGAGGTTGCGGATTCTGGGAAGTCGAGGATTCGGGGAAGTCGAGGATTCGGGGAAGTCGAGGAAGAGGCTGTGCGTGTCCAGGCCGGTCCGGTCCGGCCCGGTCCGGCCCGACCCAGGTCCCCTTCGTGAGTGATTCGTGCAGGCTTCATGGTCGCGGCGTGCGGGAGGCCCCGCTCCGGGCGGCGTCACGCTCCTGTGGCTGATTCGCTTCCGCACAGTCGGTCACGGCCCGCGGCCAGGGCCGTACGGGGAAACGGACCCGCCGAGTTGCAGATGAACAAGGGTGGGCAGGGTGCGGCCCATGGGTCAGGACGCGCCTTGAGGGGCTTATGTGCGGCTGATACGGTGCCATGGCTTGACACTCGCCCCTGCCATGGCTAACCGCCCAGGTCGGGCGAAGTGTCCGTATTTGCAGGGTATTTGGCTAGCGTGTCTAAGACATTCTTGGCTGTAACGGGGAGCGGTTGCGTGAAGATCCAGGAGCGTACGGGGGCGGGCGCAGGGCGTTCTGCGGCTCCGGCTCAGCCGTCGGTCGGCGACCGGCTTCCCGCGCCGCCTCGCGAGCGCAAACCGGCACTGGCCGCACTGGCGGTGCTGCTGATCCTGGTGGGGGCGCTCGGCGCCACCATGCTGGTGCTGCGCGCCGGCAACCGGGTCGAGGTCATCCGGCTGACCGGTGACGTCCAGGCCGGCGAGTCCATCAGCGACAGCAAGATCACGTCCGTGATGGTCAACGACGACTCCGGTGCCGCCTTCGTGCCGTGGTCCCAGCGTGAGGCGCTCAAGAAGCTCCAGGCCAAGTCCACCCTCTACAAGGGCACGGTCCTCGTCGGCCAGATGTTCTCCGCGAAGAGCGACGTGCAGCAGGGGAAGGCGACGGTGGGCGTCTCCCTCAAGGAAGGCCAGTACCCCAACACGCTCAAGCCCGGGGACAGCGTCGCCGTGTACCGGGTGAGCAGCTCCTCGAGCAGTGGCTCGTCCTCCGGCTCGTCCTCCTCGTCGAACTCCTCCGGCGACTCCCCGCTCGTCCGCCACGCCGTGGTCAGCGACGTCAAGCGGAGCAGCGGCGACGTCATCAGCAGCACCAACCTGCCGGTCACGCTTACCGTCGACGCCTCCGACGCGCCCGCGCTCGCCCAGGCCGCGTCCAACGGCGAGGTCGCCGTCGTCCAGATCCCCGGCAACTAAAAGGCGGCTGCGCACACCATGGCCCTCATCGCCCTCGCCGCCGACAAGGGTTCTCCCGGCGTCACCACCGCGGCCGTCGCCCTCTCGGCGGTCTGGCCGCGCCGCGTCCTGCTCGCCGAGACCGACCCGGCGGGCGGCGACCTGGTCTACCGCAGCGCCGCGGCGCACGGCGGACCGCTCAACCCCAACACCGGCATGCTGTCCATCGCCGCGACCGCGCGCCGCGGCCTGGTGCCCGACCAACTCTGGGACCACGTACAGCCGTTGAGCGGCGGTCTCGAAGTCCTGGTCGGCCTCGGGCACGCCGAGCACGCCGCCGGTCTCGCGGGACTCTGGCCCACCCTCGGCCACGCCTTCGCCTCGCTCGCCGACTCGCCGAACGCGCCCGCCGACGTCATCGCCGACTGCGGCCGGATCAGCGGAGACACCCCGGCGGTCGACCTCTTCCCGCACGCCGCGCTGGTCCTGCTCGTCGCGCGTACGGAGCCGGAGTCCATCGCGCGCGTCCGGGACCGCGCCGCCGCGCTCGGCAACAAGCTGCACGGCGGGCCGCGCGGTGCCGCCAGTCTCGGGACACCGCTGATCGGCGTCGTGCTGATCGCGGACACCAACAACGCGGCCAAGATCGCCGGTCAGGTCAACGACATGCTGGTGCACGCCCAGACCGGCGCCCGCGTCGTGGGCACCATCGCCGACGACCCCGCCGGGGCCGAGCAGCTGGCCGGCCGCAAGCGCGGCCGCCTCGAGAAGTCCCTGCTCATCCGCTCGGCCCGCAAGGTCACCGCGGACATCTACCAGCAGTACGGCGCCGCCTGGTCCGTCCCGGCACAGGCCCACCAGGGCCATGTCAGCGGCCATGCGGGGGCCGGGACATGACCGCCGTCGACCACCAGTTGGTCAAGCGGTTCCGGCAGGACGCCGGTGACCGCATCGCCGAGCAGCGCCGCCTCGACCAGGCCAACGGCGTCACGCCGATGTCCACCGAGGACGAGCGGCAGTACGCCCGCGCGGTCATAGCCCAGATCCTGGAGGACCACGCCCGCACCGAGATCAACGCGGGCCGTACGCCGCTCGACGCCGAGACCGAGGAGCAGTACGCGGCCGCCGTGCACGCCGCCCTCTTCGGCGTCGGCCGGCTCCAGCCGCTGCTCGACGACCCCGAGGTCGAGAACATCGACATCAACGGGTGCGACCAGGTCTTCGTCGGATACGCCGACGGCCGGGAGGTCACCGGCGAGCCGGTCGCCGAGACGGACGAGGAGCTCATCGAGCTCATCCAGGTGCTCGGCGCCTACTCGGGTCTGTCCTCCCGCCCCTTCGACTCCGCGAACCCGCAGCTCGACCTGCGTCTCCCGGACGGCTCGCGGCTGTCGGCCGTCATGGACGTCGCCCGACGGCCCGCGCTCTCCATCCGCCGGGCCCGCATGGGCAAGGTCTTCATCTCCGACCTCGTCGGCAACGGGACGCTCGCTCCCGAGGTCGCGCACTTCCTCGCCTGTGCGGTACGAGCCCGTAAGAACATCATGATCGCGGGCGCCACCAACGCCGGCAAGACGACGCTGCTGCGGGCTCTGGCGAACGAGATCCCGCCGCACGAGCGCCTGATCACCGTCGAGCGGGCGCTCGAACTCGGCCTCGACACCTTCCCCGAACTGCACCCGAACGTCGTGGCCTTCGAGGAGCGGCTGCCCAACTCCGAGGGTCAGGGCGCCATTTCCATGGCCGAGCTCGTCCGCCGGTCGCTCCGCATGAATCCCTCCCGCGTCATCGTCGGTGAGGTGCTCGGCGACGAGATCGTGACCATGCTCAACGCGATGTCGCAGGGCAACGACGGCTCACTGTCCACGATCCACGCCAACAGCTCCAGCGAGGTCTTCAACCGTATCTCCACCTACGCGCTGCAGGCGTCGGAGCGGCTGCCCATCGAGGCCAGCCAGATGCTCATCGCGGGCGCGGTGAACTTCGTCGTCTTCATCCAGCGGCGCAACAACTTCCAGAGCGGCGGCCGTCTCCAGCGCATGGTCACCTCGGTCCGCGAGGTCAACGGCGTGGACGGCCGTGTGCTGTCCAGCGAGGTGTTCGCGGAGACCCCGGACGGGCGGGTGGTGCCGCACGCGCCCATCGCGTGCCTGGAGGAACTGATCGCGTACGGCTACCGGCCCACCGGCACGTGGGGGTGACATGACTTACGAGGCTCTCGGCTCGCTCGGGTCCATGAGCGGCCTGTTCTCCACGACCGTCCTGTACTCGATCGGGTGCGGCGTCGCCGCGGGCGGCGGGCTCGCGCTGCTCATGGTCGCCCTGCGCGGGCTGCCCGCGAAGCCCGAGCACGAGAAGCAGAAGGCCGCGGAACGCGCGGGCGAACTCATCCGGTTCGCCGGCCAGCGCGGCTCGCTGGCCGCCATCATCGGCCTCGTCGTGCTGCTGCTGACGCGCTGGGCGGTCGCCGGGATCGCGGCCGGTGTCCTCGTCTTCTTCTGGGACCGCCTCTTCGGCGGCGCCGCGGAGGAACGGGCGGCCATGCGCCGCGTCGAGGCCCTCGCCTCCTGGACGGAGTCGCTGCGCGACACGATCGCAGGCGCGGTGGGCCTGGAGCAGGCCATCCCGGCGTCGGCGCGCGCGGCGGCCCCTGTCCTGCGCCCGCACCTGGACGCGCTCGTCGACCGGCTCCGGTCCCGCACCCCGCTTCCCGAGGCGCTGCAGCACCTCGCCGACGAGATCAACGACGCCTCCGCCGACATCATCGTCGCGGCGCTCATCCTCAACGCCCGGCTGCGCGGCCCCGGCCTGCGCCAGGTCCTGGGCGCGCTCGCCAAGTCGGCGCGCGAAGAGGTGGACATGCGCCAGCGCGTGATGGCCCAGCGCGCCTCCACCCGCCGCTCGGTCCAGATCGTCGTCGCGGTCTCGATCGCGTTCGTCCTGGGCCTGTCCATCTTCAACCGCGAGTTCGTGGCGCCGTACGGAACACCCGTCGGCCAGCTCGTGCTCGCCTGCGTCTGCGGCCTGTTCGCGCTCGGCTTCTGGTGGCTGCGCAAGCTGTCGACCATCGAGACGCCGGAGCGGTTCCTGGTGCGGGACGAGGCCTCGGTGCAGTTCGTACGGCCCCGCACACCGGACCGGCACGCGTCGCACGCGTCGCACGCGTCGCACGAAGAGGGGGTACGACGGTGAACCTGACGATGCCGATCGTCGTCGGCGCGGTCCTGGGCCTGGGCGTCTACGCCCTCGTACGCGCCCTCATGCCGTCGAAGCGCAGCGCGGTCTCGCAGGTCGCGCGGATCGACGCGATGCGGGCGCGGGGCGCGGCGTACGAGTCCTCGGCCCGCACCACGCGGGACCAGGGCCGTCTGGGCGCGCTGCGGGCCGAAGTCGGCGAGCGGGTGGCCGAGTTCTACCTGCAACAGGGCTGGGAGCAGCGCTCGCTGCGCGCGGACCTCGCCGTGCTGGACCGCAGCTGGGAGAAGTTCCTGGCCACGAAGGTGCTGCTGGCGGTGGCGGGGCTGTTCTTCGGCCCGTTCCTGTTCGTGATCGTCTGGACGCTGGGTTTCGGCAGCAGCCCGATCGTCCCGGTCTGGCTGGCGCTGGCCTTCGCGGCGGTGTTCTTCCTGCTGCCCGACCTGGAGGTGCGGCGGGACGCCACCGAGAAGCGGCGCGACCTGCGGCGCGTGATCGGCGCGTACCTGGACCTGGTCTCGATGAGCCTCGCCGGCGGTCGCGGTCTGCCCGAGGCGCTCATGGCCGCGGCCGAGGTCTCGGACGGCTGGGCGACGCAGCGCATCCGCAACGCCCTGGCGGACGCCCGTATCACCGGCATCAGCCAGTGGCAGGCGCTGGGGCAGCTCGGTGAGGAGATCGGCGTGGAGGAGCTCAAGGACCTCTCCGCCTCCCTCGCCCTCGTCGCGGACGACGGAGCGAAGGTCCGCGAGTCGCTCGCCTCCCGCGCCGAGACCATGCGGCACCGCGAACTGTCCGAGATCGAGGGCAGCGCGGGCGAGAAGTCCCAGTCGATGCTCGTGGCCCAGCTGCTGCTGTGCGCCGGCTTCCTGGTGTTCCTGATCTTCCCGGCGGCCATGCGGGTGTTTCAGGTGTCATGACGGACCCCTGAACCACCCGCGACCACCACCGACACAAGCGATATCCCCAGCGAGACCAGCGAGACCAGCGATACCTCCAGCGATACCAGCAACTTTCAGCGACACGAGCGACGTCCAGCGACACCAGCGCGACAACACAGCCGGCGAACCGCTTCAGAGAGGACATCTCCCCATGAACACACGGAACTTCCAGACCGGTATTCCGGCCATGGACTTCCTGGTCACCTTCCTGCAGGGCCGCGTGCAGCGCGCCCGCTCCGGCGAGCTGGACCGTGGCGCGTCCGCGGTCGAGTGGGTCATCATCTCCGCCGTCGTCGTGGCGATCGTGGGCGTGGTCGCCGCGATCATCAACGCGGCGCTGAGCGACGGCGCCAACAAGGTCGGCAACTGTATCAAGGGCGCGGACGCGGGCAAGACCTGCTGAGCGTTCGCAGAGGATCATCCGGACCTGGTTCTACGGGGTTGTCGATGCGCGTACGCCGCTGGCTGCGCCGCCGGGTGGAGGCCGCCTCCGCCCGCGGCGATTCCGGCATGACCGCGATCGAGTTCGTGCTGCTCACGCCCGTCCTGTTCTTCATGATTTTCGCGACCGTGCAGTTCGCGCTGTACTTCTTCGCCGACCACGTGGCGCAGGCGGCGGCGCAGGCGGGCGCCCGCAAGGCGCGTGCCACGGCGCACGACCAGCCCGGCGCGTGGCGGGGCGAGGCGCGGGACGTGGTCGACAGCTACATCAGCCAGCTCGGCCCGCAGCTGGTGCTGTCGCCGGACGTGACGCTGCTGCAGCCGGAGCAGAACACGGTGGGCGTGGAGATCTCCGCACGGGTGCCGACGGTGTTCCCGGGGCTCGACCTGACGGTGCACGCGCAGTCGTCAGGACCGGTGGAACGGTTCGTCCAGGACAACGGGGGGAACTGATGGGGCCTTCTGCGGGGCGCGTTACCGCGTGGCGCGACCGGGTCATGCGGGGCGCGGACGGCGAACGGGGCGAACGGCGGGAACGGCGGGAACGGCAAGGCCGGTGCGGTGGGGACGACCGGTGCGGTGGGGACGACCGCGGCCTGTCCACCATCGAGGTGGTGATCCTGGCGCCGGTGATGATCCTGTTCATCCTGGTGCTGGTGGCCTTCGGCCAGCTGGTCGACGGCCGTGGCGCGCTCGACGGCGCGGCACGGGACGCCGCCCGCGCGGGCTCGATCCAGAAGGACCACGCGACCGCGATCGCCGAGGCGAAGAAGGCGGCACAGGCGGACCTCTCCGACGTCTGCTCCGGGCCGGTGTCCGTCGTACAGACGAGCGCGGGCTTCGAGCCGGACACCATCTTCTCGGTGGAGGTCAGCTGCCAGGTCCGGGGCCTGGCGATGCTGGGCCTGAACGTCCCCACGACGCTGAAGGCGAGCTTCAGCTCGCCGCTGGACCCGTTCCGGAGGACGGCGTGAGGCACTGGCACTTCATGCGGGGACGGGTACGGGTGCCCCGACCCGTGAGTACGTGGCTGTCCGCCCGCCGCGCCCATCTGGACGACCGCGGTTCGGGCGCGGGCGCGGTCATCATCTTCGCCATCGTCTTCCTGTCCCTGTCGGCCTTCGTCATCGACGGCGGTCTGTCCATCTCGAAGCGGGAGCGGGCCGCGGACATCGCCGAACAGGCGGCGCGCTACGCCGCCCAGGACATCGACCGCGAGGCCCTCTACGACAACCGGGCGGGCCCCGCACCGATCAACTACCAGGACTGCGACGCCCGTGTGAAGACCTTCGCCCGGCAGATGAACATGTCCGGCGCCGACATCGCCGCGAGCCACTGCGTGTCCGCCGACGCCCAGCAGGTGCGGGTCGAGGTGCAGTTGACGTACACGCCCGTCTTCACCGGGATGTTCTACGGCGGGGACGTGGTGGTGCACGGCCAGGCGCTGGCAGAGAACGAGGTGGGCTGAGCCGTGCTCGGACGGAGGAAGCCCGAACCGGTCGTCGAAGCGGTGCCATGGGAACGGGTGGCGCTGTTCTCGGTCACCGACCTCGTGCGCCCGTCGACCCTGCGCCGCAAGAAGCTGACGGGGCAGCCGGCGGTACGCGTGGCCACGATGGTCGGAGGCGTACGGCACTTCGCCCCGTCGGTCCTGGTCTCCGCCACGCGGGAGGAGATCCCGTCGTACGCGCTGTACGACGCCACGCGGCCGGAGACCCCGGTGTGCTCCCTCAGCCCCGAGAAGGGCGGCGCACGTTACCGCGTCGTGGACGCGAGTGGCACGGAACTGGGCCTGATCCACCGCACCCCGGCCGCCAAGCGCACCATCCAGCACGGCTGGTGGCTCCAGCAGCCCGGCCACGCGGACGTCGTGGCCCGTTACCACTGGGCCAAGGGCGGTGTGAAGGACGTCGCCGAACGGGGCGTGGACACCGTGGTCCGCGGCGCCGGCAAGCTGGTCGAGGGCGTCGTCGACTCCGTCCTCAGCTTCGGCGCCGCGGACACGGGGGCGGGGGGCTCGTACGTCCCCAGGCCGATCACCTGGATCGCGGAGGGCGACGAGGAGCCGGTGGCGCTGACGGCGGGCCATGTGGACGGCATCAGGACGTACGCCCCGAGGGCGAGCTGGCTGGACCGCCGGCTGGCGTTCGCGCTCGGGGTGCTGCGGGAGGCGTGAGCGACGGGCCGGTCGGCCGACGGCGACGTGTCGGCGAAGCGCGGTACGGAGCAGGGGACTTCGGCGCCACCCAGACGCTCCAGGCCGTCGAGGAGGTTCAGGCGCTTCCAGGCGGCGCTTCCAGGCCGTAGAGGCGTTGCGGGCGTTCCAGGCCGTAGAAGCGTTGCATGCGTTTCGGGCGGGCGAGCGGGCATACGCGAGTTCCAGCCCATAGCCCCGACAGCCACCCATGTGACGCACGCCACGAAAATCACCACTCGTTATGGCGTAATCCAAACCCCTCTCCGCGCTCTACATGAACACAGGCCCAACTGGCCCCCGCCCGACCCGACATGCCCACCCTCCCCCTCCGCCGTCCGCCTCTTGCCACCGCCCCCCTGTCCGAAAAGAGAACCCTGCCCGTGTACATAGCCCTGGAGCAGCCCACAGGTGCCCACCTGCTCACGCCCGACGACGAGGAGGTGGCGGTGCCTGTGACCCTCCGGTACACCTCCGACGACCCCCTGGCGGTGCACCTGGTCTTCCCGGCGTGGATCTCGCTGGACGACGAGGAGGTGACCTGGACCTTCGCCCGCAGTCTCCTGGAGGAGGGCCTGAGCGGCCCGTCGGGCCTCGGCACCGTACGCCTGCGCCCGCACGGCCCGTCCCACTCCCGCACCGTCGTAGAACTCCACACCCCGGAGGGCACGGCGGCGGTCCGCTTCGACACGACCGCCCTCCGCCGGTTCCTGACCCGCTCCTACGAGGTCACGGAGCGAGGCGCGGAGCCCGTGGAGCCGGCACTCGACCAGGGATGCGCACCCGTGCCGAAAGGCGCGTGAAAAAGGCGCAGTTGTCGGCCGGGAGGCCAAAGCCTCAGCCGGCCCGTGGATGCGGGTGAATCCGTCAGCATTGGCGAAGGTTTCGTGAAGCACGACCGTACGGTGTCGGCGTGGTGCCTGTGCGCTTCAGCCGTAGGGGTGCCGACAAAACCGTTGGCACTAGCGAAACCGCACGCTCCACGGATAGCCTCCGGAAGGCTTGGATCGCACCCGTCCCAATGGTGCGGCACCGCTCAACATCTGCACATGAGTGAGACATTGACCTGGGGGAGTGCATGCGCCCGGACGGCGGCGGGGGAGATTTCCGCGGTATCAACCCGGACAGGCTCGGCGATCTGATCAGAGTGATCAACACGAGCACGGGCGACGGTGGTGCAGCTGCCCAGCCGCACATCAACAGCTGGATGAGCCAGGCACGCCGGCTTCAGATGGACACCTCTCGTCTGTCGAAGATGACCAGGCACCTCAGCTGGGCGCACGACCAGCTCCCCATGCTCCGCCGCCGGCACAGCCTGGCCATGGACGAGGAGAAGCGGGACAAGGAGATCGGCCTCGGCGGCGGCATGGTGTCGGCGGGTGCCGGGGACATCGGCCGGTACAAGTCCCAGTCGGAGGCCCGGAAGGCCGCGAAGAAGGCCGCAAAGGCCTACAAGGACGGCGACATGAGCCTCGCGGACTACATGAAGCAGCTCGAGGCCAACCAGTACGACCCGGACTACTGCAAGGCCGCGATGGACGAACTGGGCGACACCGCGCTGTACCGCCTCCAGGACGGCCCGATGATGTACAGCCCCGACAACCCCGAGGCCGGCACCCGCGTCCTGGCCACGGCGGTGGCCACGGCCATGCGCGCCGGAACGACCTTCAAGGACGACTACGGCGACGAGGACCTCCAGCACCTCTCCGGTCTTCTGGCCTACGCCGACTTCCCGACGGACGTCGTGGCCAACCTCGGCAAGCAGTGCCTGGCCCCGGGCAACTACATGTACGGCGAGAAGGTCTGGGAGGCCATGGGCAACGACCCCGCAGCCTCCACCAAGTTCCTCCACGACAACATGGACGTCATCCCGGCCTGGATGAAGGACGACTCGGACCACCACGGCGGGCTCCCGGACTTCCAGGCGAAGGCGTTCGCGGGGGTCATCAAGGCGGGCACGCTGGACGACATGGGTGCGGATCCGAAAATGGCCGCGGAGAACGCGGAGAAGCTGATCACGTACTACGGAAAGCATCCCGACGAAAGCACGCACCCGGAGGTCCAGGCTGCCTTCAGCCAGATCATCATGACTCGCTGGGACGACGTCCAGTCGATTCTCACGGACCCTGCCCCCGCTGATCCCGGTTCCGGTCACATTTCGGTGTCCGATGACTACATGCGGGCCTTCATCAACGAGTCGATGCACAATCCGAAAGCCACTGCCGAACTACTGGCGTTCAGCAAGCAGAAGTCCAAGGATCTCGCTCTCAGCAATCCCGACAACCCTGAAGCGCTGCACGCGAGTGGAATGATCGACGGGGTGTTCAGCTCAGAGGCCATGTTGGTCTACAAGGAAGTGAAGAAGAAGAACGCGGACGATGCCGCCAAGTGGAATTCCACGCTCACCGGCAAACTGAAGACAGCCCTCGGTACCGGCGTCGAGGTGGCGTTCGATCCCGGTGCTGCTGCCACGACGGTGTCGAAGGCTGTCATCAACGACGTGATCGACACCTTCACCTCAGACCTGCAACTGGTGGACCAAGGAAAGAACCCGGCGCCACCCTCCGCATTGACTTGGCGTGACGAGTGGATGCGTGCGACCCAGGCTGCATACCTCAAAAATGGCGCCATTGGGGACCCGCAAAAATATGCCGACGCTTACTGCGGCGGCAAACCCTTCTTGCAGAGTGACGGGCCCGATGCGGGATTGATCGTGACTCATGCTTCTCCGGAGCAGCTTCGGGCGTACAACGAGTGGCTCAAGGACCAGAACCTGGCACAGGCGTCCAACGAAGAGTTTCAGCAACTGGATCAGGGACGGCTCAATGGAACTGAAGGAGGGAATTGATGAAAAGCGATTATCGCGGCTTTTTTCTGTCGGCTGCTGCACTTCTTACCCTTTCCACTCTCGCTGCAGGGTGCAGCGATGGAGGAATGAGCGTCTCTGATGGCAAAAAAGCCGCCGACGAATCCCGTCGACCAGTCGCGAAAACGTACTGGAAGCTGCACAAAGCCCTCGGTGACCAATTCTATTTGACGCTCGGTGTCGGCGGTTTCACCGGTTGCGCGGATCCGAGTTCGAAGGATTCACTTGTTTACGTTGTAGATGAACCCGTCGAAGGGAAGTCGAAAAAGCAAACCGACGAACAGTTCGTGGCGATGGTGAAGAGTCGCCTGAGCGCTGTCGGTTGGCAGCTCAAGCCAGCCGGTAATAAGAGACAATCGGCGATGAAAAACGGTGTCGAGGTTCAGTTGAACCTGCTGAACCGCACCGCCGGGGAAGGCGCTCTGGCCCGCCTAGACGTACGGGGAAAGTGCACGAACGTTGGTCCGGCCAAGGGCGATATTTTCGATGCCTATGGCGGGTCGAAGCGAGATGAGTACCGCTCCTCCTCTGCGTCGCCCACCCCCATACCGTCCTTCCTCGATTCGGATGCGACGACTCCCTGATCCCCTAACGTTGCCCGCACACGACTGGAGTCCCATGACCGACAAAGCGCCGAGCCCTGCATGGCAAGAGTTGGATGCGCTCTACCAAGAAGTGTCCAAAGACATCGCCACAGTGGCCGACGTGCTCAAGACTGCCGACAAGCAGATGGCCGGCGGCAAGGGCGATGTCTGGGTCGCTCCCAAGGCGCGCGCTTGGGGGAGCGATCTGCATGGAGCTCATACCGATCTGTCCAGGCAGGCGCATGAGCTTCTGGCCGAAGTGAGGAGTCGGCGTGCCTCGCATCCGAAGGAAGTGACGCAGGCCGAGGCCGACAGCGAGCGTAGGTTCCTCGCCGGGCGGATGGGCTGAACGTGAGAAGGTCTCTGCTGCTCGTCACACTCAGTGCGATGGTCCTCAGCGCATGCTCGAGTGGTGATAACAGACTGAGCGTGGAGGAAGGCAAACGTCTTGCCGAGAAGACGAGACGCCCCATCGCAGAGACGTACTGGCAAGTTCACGGAGCGATCGGAACTGCGGTTACTCAAGGGGACGGAGACGGGAAATTCACAGACTGCGATAAAGTCAAGAATGACTCGATGGTCTACAGGACTGAAAACCTTTTGACTTCCGAAAAGGGAGACAAGGAATCTTCAGAACATCTAGCGGATATAGCGGCAGCGAAGCTGGTCAGTATCGGGTGGAAGCTTGAGCCTTCCAGTGGAGTTCGTCGATCGGCCACCCGGAATGGCATAAAGGTGGCGCTGCGTCCAACGGAAATCAATGACTGGTCGATAATTCTGCAGGTACAGAGTAAATGTGTGAATCTTCGGGTGTGCTCGAGCATGCATATGATACGACGACTCCGGATCGGTACAGAGGTTCGCAAGCAGCGTCATCGCCAGTGCCGACAGGTTTCCCCGATCCTGGGAATTGACTTTGTGTTCAATTCGCCTTGAGGTGTTGACGGAAAAGAGGTAGCGGATTCCGATGTCGATCACCTTCCCCGATCCCCACGCGGTGCCCCGAAGCACGCGCAAGGCGCCGATTTACTGAACGGAGCTTCATGACTGACAAGAAGGTGCCGAGCCCGATCTGGCAAGAGCTGGACAAGCTCTACCAGGAAATGTCCAAGAACATCGGCACGGTGGCCGACGCCCTCAAGACCGCCGACAAGCAGATGGCCGGCGGCAAGGGCGATGTCTGGGTCGGTCCCAACGCGCGCGCGTGGGGGAGCGATCTGCATGGAGCTCATACCGATCTGTCCAAGCAGGCGCATGAGTTTCTGGCCGAAGTGAGGAGTCAGCGCGCCTCGCATCCGAAGGAAGTGACGCAGGCCGAGGCCGACAGCGAGCGTAGGTTCCTTGCCGGGCGGATGGGCTGAACCTCGTACGCCGTCTGCTGACCGCAGCTGTCCTCGTGATGACTGTCAGCGTGTATCGACCCGACACGGCTCGGGTCCGGCACGTGATCGCTTCGAGGTGCGTCGAGGCGGTCCTTCGGTTCTGTGCGTCGAGCAGGAAAGTACCGGCAGTCCCGGCCGCACCGTCCCGCCGATCGACTGTGACGACGACGCTTTCGGCCGCCTCCTGTCCGATCTGTTCACCCGCCGGGGAAACGCCGCATGAACCTGCCCGAGATGACCCAGCCCGCCTACTACACGGAGGAGCGCTCGGCGCTGCGGTGGCCGCTGGTGTTGCACGGCTTCTTGTGGCCCCTGCTCCTGGTGGCGTCGTTCACAACGCTGGCAGTGACCGGTGACTACGTCTTCATGATCGGCGTGATTCTGGGCATTTTCGGCTCCGTGGGTCTCGGCGGCATTCACCTGGCCGAGAATCGGCCCGTCGGCATTCGTGTCGACTCGGCCGGAATCTGGATCGGCGGCATCCGGCGCTACGAGCGCGCGCGGGCGGGAGTGAAGCCGCAGACGAAGCTGTCACGGGCGAGAGCACAGCGGCGGCAGGTCTTCTTCTGCCCCTGGGACGCGGTGCAACGCGTGGAGGTGATCACCGAGCGCCGGGAGATCCGGAAGTTCGCCAAGCTCGGCGAGGGCGTGGGCGCGTCTCGTACGGAGACGGCGAGCCGCGCCATCAGGCTCGGCCTCCTGACAGCTCCGTACATGCGAGCTGTCCTGGTGCTCAACGTCGACCTCTCCGCCGCGTCCGTCCCGCGGTTCCGCCCACCGGCGGAAGGCTCCTTCTGGAAGCCCGGATCACCCCAACGCTTCGCTCCCTCTCCCGTCTGGTGCGTCCCCACCCGCCATCCCGAGCAACTACGCACCGCTCTCGCACAGGTCACGTCACGTCCCTGATGCCGTGCCGCGGTTGCGGGTCAGGCCGTCTTGCGTGGTGTGTTCGTTTTGAGTACGTCGACGAAAGCGATGAAGGTTCCGGTCGGGAAGGAAAGGGTGCCCTGAGAAGGGTCCTTCGAGTCGCGTACGGCTATACGGGCGTGGCGGTTCGCTATCTCCACGCAAGCGTTGCCCTCGCCGCCGCCGGAGTAGGACGACTTGCGCCAGGTATCGGGGGTTGCCATGGTGGCCTCACAGCTCTTTCGCCAGCCGCTTGATGAAGTCACGTGAACGCCTGGGCTCCAGTGACACTGCCTCCACTCTACGGAAGAGCGTTCGAAAGCGGCCGAGTTGGGCTTCGGCATCGACGAACACGGTCCCGTGGGGCCCGTCGCGTACGACGGTGTCCAGCTGGGGGACCGGTCCGCCGGCGTACACCATGGTGCTTCCCGCTCCGGCGAAGCCGTCCAGGTCGAACGGGATGACCCGCACGGTGATGTGGTCGTCCTCGGACAGCTCCAAGATGTGGGTGAGCTGCGTACGTGTCGCGGCGCGGTCGCCGACCCGGATGCGTAGCGCCGCTTCGTGGATCACCGTCCGGTACGGGGTGGCGTTGGCGGAGCCGATGATGACCTTGCGCCTCATGCGGTGCTCCACCCGGCGCTCCAGCTCGCTCTCCGGGAAGTCCGGATTCATGTAGGAGAAGAGCGCCCGGGCGTAGGCCGCTGTCTGGAGGAGGCCGGGGATGTGGACGAAGTCGACGTCCCATCGGTAGTCGGCGTGGTGCTCCAGCTCGGACAGGTCGAGGAATGACGTAGGCAGATGGCCTCGGTACTCCTCCCACCAGCCGCGGGTCCGGTCGGCAGCCATGGCCACCAGCGCCTCGGTCAACTCGGCGTCCGCGCAGGCGTAGTGAGCGGCGAGTCGTCGTACGCGTTCCTCACTCACGCCCGCCGTGCCGAACTCGATCTGGCTCACCTGAGCCGAGTCCGTACCGAGCAACGCGGCGGCCTCGCGCCCCTTGAGTCCGGCAGCCTCCCGCAGTTTGCGCAGCTCAGTGCCCAGACGTTGCTGGCGTGCGGTGGGTTCCTTCCTGCGCGCCATGGTTTCCTTCCCGGCCTCAACAGCACCGATGCAGCACTTCGTTCGGGTGGAAGACTATGGCAACGACTTGCTCGGTCCCAAAATATGGCCCTACTGTCGGTGGCGCCCCGAGCACCCTGCGAAACCGGGACTTCGGAAGCGCACCACTCCGTCATGCCATGACGGCTGCGGCACTGTCACCGCCCGCGAGCGCAGCGACCTGCCAACCTCCCTCTGCCTGACAGGAGTTCAGCCATGCCGGAAACCGACCCCTGGGAGTACTCCCTCCACATCCCGAACGACACTCGTGCCGTCACCGTCTGCCGCCGCACCCTCCGTCTGATCCTCACCATGCACGGCCTGATCGCCCTGGTCGACACGGCGGAGCTGCTCGCGGCGGAGTTGGTCTCCAACGCCGTACGCCATACCGAGGGGCCCGCGGCGCTGCGGGTGCGCTGGTCGGCCGGCGTGCTGCGGGTCGGGGCGTGGGACGCGAGTCCGGAACCGCCCGGGCCGCCGGGGGAGTCGGGGTGCGTCACCGACCTGGAGGCGGGGCGGGGGCTCGCTCTGGTGCGGGCCTGCTCCGATCTCTGGGGGTGGCAGCCGCTGGCCAGGGGCGGGCATCGCGGCAAGTACGTGTGGTGTGAGTGCGCCCTGGAGGCGTCTGAATGTATCCCCGGCTGAGCCGGGAGGGATTTGGAGGATATCCCTGGGTCCAATGACTTACCTGAAGTCGAAAGGCGGAGGGGACCGTAGCATGTCAGGAAAGCGGTGACCGGGTCCAGGTATTAGGGACGGTGCGCCGCGAGACCCGCGCGACATGGCGAAAGCTGGATTGCCTGAACCCCAATCTCCAGTCGACTAAAAGACAGGTCCGCCGGAAAGATACCTGATGCCGGCGCCGTTCTCTGCACGGGCTACGTTGCACGGCCCGCGCAACTCCAGGGGACGGGGCGATTCCCAGTGAGGGAATTCAAGGAGATGAATGGGGCGCCTAAATCGCGCTAGAACGTACATTCAGACGAAACAGGGGATCACCTAAAGGGCGCGAGCCCCATGGTGACGGAGTGCCCGTAGTAGTCGCAGGAGTAACGACCTGCCAAGGGGTCCGGGAAAACCGGAAACAGGGCGAAGGGGCACAGGTGATGTGGGATCAACAAGACCGGGAGGTATGCGAAATGCAGAACGCCGAAGCGGTGCTTGAGATCCTCCGTGAACGCGGCAGGCGGAACCTGCCATGCAATGAGCTGTATCGGCAAATGTTCAACCCGCAGTTGTATCTGATGGCCCACGGACGCATCTACTCCAACCAGGGGGCGATGACGCCCGGGGTCTCAGGGGAAACCGCAGACGGCATGTCACTGGACAAGATCGAACGCATCATTGATGCGCTACGTCACGAGCGTTTTCGATTCGAGCCGGTGCAGCGGACCTACATCCCGAAAAAGAACGGGAAGAGGAGACCGCTGGGCCTGCCGTCGTGGACGGACAAACTGGTCGGCGAGGTCATGCGCCTCCTGCTGGAGGCGTACTACGAGCCGCAGTTCTCCGACCGGTCCCACGGCTTCCGTCCCGACCGAGGCTGCCACTCGGCACTACGCGAAGTGGCAGTGGTGTGGACAGGGACAACCTGGTTCATCGAGGGGGACATCTCCCAGTGCTTCGACTCGCTTGACCATCAGGTGATGCTCGACACCCTGGGTGAAAGAATCCACGACAACCGGTTCCTGCGGCTCGTGCAGAACATGCTCCGAGCCGGATACCTAGAGGACTGGAAATGGAATGCCACACTCAGTGGCACACCGCAAGGTGGGGTTCTCTCACCCATCCTGTCCAATATCTACCTGCACAAGCTGGACACCTTCGTCGAAACAATCCTCATGCCGGAATGCACCCGTGGAAAGCTCAGGGCGAGGAACCTTGAGTACCGCGAGGTCGAAGCGGCTATCCAGCGGGCACGCAGGCGCGGAGACCGCGCCGAAGTGCGCGCCCTGCGCAAGCGGCAGCACAGCCTCCCGAGCCAGGATATGTCCGACCCGGGATACCGCCGCCTACGCTATGTGAGATACGCCGACGACACCCTAATCGGGTTCACCGGACCGAAGGCTGAAGCCGAGGAAATCAAACAGCGCCTGACTCAGTTCCTGCGAGACGATCTCAAGCTGGAACTTTCACAGGAGAAAACGCTGATCACCCACGCCGGAACCGGCAGGGCGAGATTCCTCGGATACGAGATCACGATCCACAAGAACGACAGCAGGGCAGAACGGAGATCAGGCCGCAGGCGCAAGCGTCGGTCGGTCAACGGCACCGTTGAACTGCGCGTCCCGAAGGACGTGATCAAGGCAAAATGCGCCCCGTACCTGAAACGCGGAAAACCCGCGCGGCAGACCTCGATGCTCAACTACGACGACTACACCATCGTCAGCATCTACGGCGCCAGGTACCGCGGAATCGTTCAGTACTACCTGCTCGCCGGTGACGTCTTCCGACTGAACCGGTTGCACTGGGTCATGCAGTCCTCGCTGCTGTGCTCCCTGGCGAACAAGCATCGCTCGACCATGTCGAAGATGGCCCGCAAGTACAAGGTCACCATCGACACCCCGGCCGGGCCTCGCAAGTGTCTCCAGGCCGGCATCACCCGTGCCCCGAGCAGGAAACCGCTGATCGCACAGTTCGGTGGCATTCCACTCAAACGGCAGAAGTCCGCAGTCCTGAAGGACCGCGACCCTGCCCACAGTCCCCCTCGTCGGCGCGAGTTGACCAGGCGGCTGCTGGCAGGCTTCTGCGAACTCTGCGGACAGACCGAGAAAATCCAGGTCCACCAGATCCGCAAGCTCGCAGACCTCGACCGGCTCGGGCAGGAACAACCCAACTGGGCAGCCCTCATGGCCAGGAAACGACGCAAGACACTCGTGGTCTGCTCAACCTGCCACGACGGCATCCATGTTGGACGCGAAACCGCAGCTCACGGCAGTCACTGGAGAGCCCGTTGCGATTAACGTCGCACGACGGGTTCGGGAGGAGGTCGCTGGGAAAAGGGGCAGCTCCGCTGCCACCTCGCCCGGCGGCCCACCTCACCCTCGTAGCGGCGTAGACCGTTGATCAAGTCGTACGGAAAGGAGAGCTGATGGTCGGCTCGCTGCATGAAGATCTGGTCGTCGAGTCCCGGGGGGAGCGGGACGAGGGCGAGCGCGGCAGCTGGGCCTACGACCTCTGCCGAGAATGCGGGGATGCTCGCGCAGTTCGTCGAATCCTGCTTGGTCGATGCCCAGGCCAAGGAGATCTGGAAGGAGCAGATGATGGCGGTGAACTACTTCTTCCGGCACGAGGTCGCCGAGAAGGTGCGGGAGGAAGGGTGGGAAGAAGGCCGAGAAGAGGGGCGGGAGGAAGGTCGCCTCGAAGATCGCGCCGAGATGACGCTGCGCATTCTGGAGTGGCGCGGCGTCTCTGTTCCGAGGTACGTGCGTGAGCGGGTGGAGGCCTGCTCCGGTCTGGCCCGGCTGGAGGTCTGGGCGCAGCGCGCCGTCCACGCCGCGTCCGCGGAGGACCTGTGCGTGGACGAGCCGGGCTGACGCGAGCTGGGCAGACGTGAGCCGGGCCTGTTCAGCGGTTGACGGCCTGGATCTCCTGGACGTTCACGTCCTGCGTCGTGTCGAAGGTGCCCTCGGGGAGGGTGCCGTTGGCTTTGCCCGTTCCTCGCCAGGTGACGTGCCAGGTGATGCTGGCCTTGAGGTGGTACGGGGTGCCGTTCGTGGCGTGCAGGTAGGTGATGCCGCAGGGCGGGGTCTTGTCGGCGTCGCCCTGCGTGTACGGCGTGCCGATCGAGCCGTCGTCGTTGATCCTGCAGTCGCCGGAGGACGGGTAGGTCGTCGCGTCCTGGGTGCCCGGCTCCAGGTGGAGGGCGACCGGCTTGGCGGTCGTCTCGGCCCAGAGGTTGGTGCGGGGGAGCTCCGCGCGGACCGTGATCGCCTTGAACTTGCCCTTGTCCTGCCACACCCAAGTGGGCAGGTTGACGGTGGACTTGGCGGTGGGCTTGAGTTTGATCTCGGTGTCGGGGACCTGCACCTTGTTGTAGGCGTACTCGGCGAGCATCTCCGGGGTGGGGGCGTGGGGCACCTTGGGGACCACGTTGGCGTCCTGCCAGAACATGATCCTGCCGCAGTCCCAGGAATCGGGGTCGCTCTTGTCCGGTGCGACGCTGCGCCAGAAGTAGCCGTCCTTGCCGAGGTTCCAGTTCTTGTAGCCCTCGGCGACGGTGTTCGCGTCGTCGAAGTTGTGTTCCGGTTTGCCGTCCCGGTAGTGGTCGGTCCAGAGTTGCTTGCCGAACCAGGACTCGTGGATGCCGACGTCGCCGTCGCCGTCGTTGCGGTTGACGAAGTCCTTCAGCTCCTGGCCGGTGAAGACGGGCTCGTACCAGCAGGCCGGGGGCTTCCAGTTGACGTCCACGGAGGAGAGGCTGCCGCGCTTGCCCCGGGTGGGGCCGCTGATCTGGCGGACCTTGATGGTGGAGTAGCTGGCGGAGGCGTAGACGCTTTTGCCGTTGGAGCCGCCGTGGGCACCGGACGTGGGCTTGTCGGCGTACGCCGTGCCCGCCGTCCAGAGCAGACTCCCCGCCGCGATGACCGCGCCCCACCGCACATGCCTGAAGGAGATCACTCCTGGCACTCCTTCGCCTTGGCCGTAACAGTGATCGTCTGGGCCTTCCACACGGGCGACGCCTTGGTGGATGCCATGAGGATGCTGAACTTCAGATAGCTGCTCAGGCTTTCCTTGGTGTAGAGGACCTTCCCGGTCTTCACTTCCTTGCCATATGCCTTGGCCTGGTTCTCGCAGAATGAAACGTGTACGAGTTTCACGTTCTTCGACTTGTCGGGGCTGCTGGCCTCGGCCCGGTAGTAGCGGTCCGTGCCGGTGAGTGTCCAACCGCCCTTGACGTATGTCTTGATCTGCGAGTTCGCGTACCGGGCGGCGTCCCCTGCCGAGTAGAACTGGAAGGCCGGGTCCTGGGCGTTCTGCTTGGTGATGCCGTGGTTCAGGGCACGGATGTAGTTGGCTGCGTCGTCCAGCGCCGCAGCGCTGTCCGGGTCCGACGGCTTGTCGAAGTCGAAGACCAGCTTCAGATCTTTGGGAAGGCTTACGTCGGGCCGGTCGATCGACGGGGAAGCCGACGCCGAAGCCGAAGGGCTCCCCGACCCCGTGTCCGCCCCCTTGATGTCATCCGGCGAGGACTTCCCGCCGCCACCGCACCCGGTGAGCAGAAGAGCCGCCGAGACGGCGAACGCGGCAGCGGTGGTCGGCAAGGCGCGGCGGGCCACGGTGATCTCCCCCGGAGTCGGCTGTGTGCAACGGGGAACGAAGCTATCAGGGGGCGGTAAGAGGGTCTGGCGTGGCGGTGGGGGATTGTGTGGGGGATGTGAGGAGTCTGGCGTGACCGGCGCGGGAACAGGGATCGTAGGCAAGTGAACCCGTGATGGCGACGGAATCGCCGGGGTGAATCGGGCTTAGGGGGCACGGGGTGACTTATCGGGTGGCAGGCGTGTTCGCTTCGTCCTGTCCGGTCTTCGACGTCCCGGATAAGAGTCCAGACGTCCCAAATAAGAGTCCATAAGATCTCTGTAGGCTCGACCCGGGCTCACCACACCTCACAGCCACCGCACCTCGCACACACACGACACATCAGGACACCGCCATGCCGCGACGCAGCACCTCAAGCTCGACGGGACGCTCGACGGGCAACTCGACGGCCTCGACGGGGCCGAGGAACCGGACGCCTCAGGCCGTCCGTGTCCGGCGGCGCTCGTTCGGGGACTTCGTCAAGGCGTTCTTCGCGTTCGTGGCGTTGCTCGCCCTCGTGGTCGGGGTGCCCGGGGCGCTCGCCGTGCTGATCGGGTGGCCGCTGCCGCACGGCGTGCCGAGTCTGGACTGGCTGCGGCAGGAGATCACTGTCACGACCTTCCTGCACATCCTGACCGTCGTCGTGTGGCTGGCCTGGGCCCAGTTCACCGCGTGTGTGCTCGTCGAGGTGAAGGCGGCGCTCTCCGGGGTGGGGGTGCCCGGACGTGTTCCCGGGGCCGGGCCCAGTCAGCTGCTCGCGCGCCAGCTCGTCGCCGCCCTGCTGCTCGTCGGCGCGACCGCCGCCAGCCTCACGCCGGGGCTGTCGCAGCTCGGGCACAGCCTGGAGGGGAACCAGAAGCCCACCGTCGCCGCGGCGCAGGCGACGCCCGGAATCCTCGCCCAGCAGCAGGAGCAGGCAGCCAGCACCGCCGCCGCCCTCGCCGAGCAGGCCTCGCACGCGCAGGCCGACGCCGGCAGCACCGCCAGGCAGCACGGCGACACGAAGTACTACCGGATCCAGCCGCCCGAGGGGCGCCACCACGACTCCCTCTGGGAGATCGCCCAGCGGCATCTCGGCGACGGACGGCGGTACAAGGAGATCTACGAGCTCAACAAGGACCGTGTCCAGCCGGACGGTTCGCGGTTGTCCGAGGCCAGCCTCATCCGGCCCGGCTGGATCATGGAGATGCCCGGTGACGCGCACGGCGGCGAACTCGTCGAGATGCCCGACGCCCATGTCCCGCACGGCGTCCAGCAGCAGATCCACGACTACGCCAAGTCCGGCGGTCAGGCCGCCCACGACACCGACCACGCCCAAGGCAGCCACGCCCAGGGCGGCGACCAAGCTCAGGGCGGCGACCACGCCCAAGGCGGCGGCCACGGACAGCAGGCCACCGTCCCCGGGCAGCGCCCCGCCCCCGACAGCGGCCGACAGCCCACCGCGCCGGCCGCGACCAGCGGTGCAAGCGCCTTCGGCAGCGCCTTCGGGCTGCCCCAGGCCCTCCTCGGCGCGCCCCTCCTCGCCGCCGGTCTCCTCGGCGCCCTCGGCCGGCGCCGCCGGCAGGCGCTGTGGCAGTCGGCCCTCGGTGCCGTCGGCGGTCGGCGCGGCATGGAGCCGCCGACGCCGACCGGCGACGCCGCGGACGCGCAGGACGCCCTGCTCATCGGCGCCGACCCCGACGGCGTACGACTGCTGGACCGGTCGCTGCGGGGCCTGGCCGCCCAGCTCGCCGGTGAGTCGCGGGCCCTGCCCACCGTCTACGCCGCCTGGCTCAGCAACGGCGATCTGCATCTGCAACTCGCCCAGCCTGCCGGGAAGCCGCCCGCGCCCTGGCAGCTCGGGCAGGACCAGACGTTCTGGATGCTGGCCCGCAGCGACGCCGAGCGGTACCAGGACGTCGACACGGCCGCCCCGTACCCGGGCCTGGTCAGCCTCGGCACCATGGACGACTCGCGGCTGCTGCTCAACCTGGAGTCCGTGCCGGGCATCGTCTCCCTCAGCGGCCGCGAGGCCGACCGGGCCGCCGTCTTCGCCTCCGTCGCCGCGGAGCTGGCCACCAACGGGTGGTCGGACCGCATGACCATCACCCTCGTCGGCTTCGGGGAGGACCTGACTCCCCTCGCGCCCAACCGCCTGCGCCACCTCGACGGCATCGACGACCTCATCGAGACGATGGAGGCCGAGACCCGGCAGCGGCGCGGGGCGCTGGGGGCGGCCGGCCACGACTCGGTCCTCACCGGGCGTACCGGGCCCGCCCAGCACACCCGCTGGGCGCCGCATCTGGTGCTCCTCGCCGCCCAGCCGTCGCCCGAGGACGCCGCCAAGCTGGCCGAACTCGCCTCCGACGCGAGCCGGCTCGGCATCGGCTACCTCGTCGGCACCGAGTCCGGCGATCTGCCCGGCGCCGCCTGGGAGATGGAGGTCACCGGCGAGGGCAAGCTGCTCGCCCCGCTGCTCGGGCTCGAACTCGACGCGCAGCTGCTGCCGTCGGCAACCCAGCGCGCCGTCGTGGAGCTGTTCGTCGAGGCCGACCCCGAGCACGACCCGCAGGGGCCCGCGCCCACCCCGCCGTTCCTGGTCGACGTCAGCGAGCAGGGGCGCCCGGCGGTGTACGCGCGCCTGGTCGGCCCGTACGAGATCATCGGGCTCGACACCCCGGACGGCGAGCGCAGCGCGCTGCTGCACGAGGCGCTGGCGCTGCTGCTCCTGCACCGCGAGGGCGTGCACCCCCGGGTGCTGGCCTCCGCGCTGTGGCCGCGGGGCGTCACCGAGGACGTACGGGACGCACTGCTGGAGCGTCTGGCGGGCTGGCTCGGCGCCGATCCGGACGGCAGCCCGCGGCTGTCCGCCGACGCGACCGGGCGGCTGGTGCTCGCCAAGTCCGTGGTGTCCGACCTGGACGTGCTGCGATCGCTCTACCACGAGGCCACGCAGGGCAAGGGCGTCGACAGCCGCGCGGTGCGCGGGCGGCTGCTCACCGACGCGCTGGTGCTGGTGCGCGGCCCGCTGCTGGCCGACCGGCCCGAGGGGCGCTACCGCTGGCTCACTCACGAGATCATCGACGCCCAGCTCCCGCTGCTCGTCGCGGACATCGGACTCGCGCTGTCCGCGTTCCACCTGGAGAAGGACCGCGCGGAGCGGGCGATCGAGGCGCTGGGCGCGGCCCTCAACTCCGCGCCCGCCGACGAACGGCTCTTCAACGAGCTGCTGCGCGCCACCCACGCCACCGGTGACACCGACCGCCTTCAGGCCCTCGCCGCCGACCTGGTGGGCCGCAGCGGCGCGCGCGGACTGCCGCCGCGCACCGAGGCGTTGCTCGACGAACTGCTGCCGTCGTGGCGCAGCGGCGTCGCCGCCGTGGGATGAGCGGCGGGGTGAGCACGGCCCTGCTGACCGCCCTCGCCGCCCTGTGGGGCGCGGCGGCGGGAGCGCTGCTGCCCCGGGCCGCGTACCGCTTCTCCGTGCCCTCAGGCGAGGAGTGGCGCGCCGCCTGCCCCGGCCGGCACCCCGTGACCGGGTGGCTGGGGCGGGCGCGCTGCGCGCGGTGCGGGCCCGCGGAGGCGGCCTACGCGAGCGCGGCGCCCGTGATCTTCGCCACCGCCCTCGTCTGCGCCGCCCTCGCCGCCGCCACCGGCACCCGGCCCGAACTGGGCGTGTGGCTGCTGCTCGGGCCCGCCTGCGTGCTGCTGGCGGTCGTCGACCTCCGGGTGAGGCGGCTGCCGGACGTGCTCACGCTGCCGCTGGCGGCCGCCGCGCTCGTCCTGCTCGGCGTGGCCGCGCTGCTGCCCGAGCACGCCGGCGACTGGCTCACCGCGCTCTACGGCGCCCTCGCGCTGGGCGGCGCCTTCTTCGTGCTGTTCCTCATCAACCCCGGCGGGATGGGCTTCGGCGACGTCAAGCTGGCGCTCGGGCTGGGCGCGGCCCTGGGCTGGTACGGCTGGCCGACGCTCGTGCTGGGCGCCTTCGCCGCGTTCCTGCTCGGGGCGCTGTACGGGGGCGCGCTCGTCGTCGTGCGGCGGGCCGGGCGCAAGACGGCCATCGCGTTCGGACCGTTCCTGATCGCCGGGGCGTTCGCCGGAGTCCTCGTCGGGGCGTACGCCGCCTGACGTCGCCTGATGTCGTGTGGTCCGCGCCGCCTGATGCCGCGGGCCCGCGCGGCCTGATGTCGTGTGGCTCGCGTCGCCTGACGTCGCGTGGCTCGCGCGGCCTGATGTCGCGTGGTCCGCGTCGCCTGGTGCCGCGGGCCCGCGTCGCCTGATGTCGTGTGGCCTGCGCCGCCTGATGTCGTGTGGCTCGCGTCGCTTGACGTCGCGTGGCTCGCGCGGCCTGATGTCGTGTGGTCCGCGCCGCCTGATGCCGCGGGCCCGCGCGGCCTGGCGTCGGGAGCGCGAAACGGCTGGCGTACGCTGGTCTGGTCTGCCCACCCGTCTCCCACCACCAGCCTTGTTCCGAGCGCTCCGCGCCCATCCCCTGCCTTGATCTCCTTGACGAAAGGGACGCCCCGGTGACCGAGAAGGCCGACCTTCAGTCCGTCCTCGACCGTGCCGCGGCCGGCGGGCGGATCACCCCGGAAGAAGCCCTCGACCTCTACCGCGACGCCCCGCTGCACGCCCTGGGGTCCGCCGCCGACGCCGTGCGCCGCCGTGAGTACGCGGGCACCGAGCACATCGCGACGTACATCATCGAGCGCAACATCAACTACACCAACGTCTGCGTCACTGCGTGCAAGTTCTGCGCCTTCTACGCCGCCCCCAAGGACACGGAGAAGGGCTGGACGCGCGACCTCGACGACATCCTGCGGCGCTGCGCCGAGACCGTCGAGCTGGGCGGCACGCAGATCATGTTCCAGGGCGGGCACCACCCGGACTACGGCGTCGAGTACTACGAGAAGCACTTCGCGGCCATCAAGAAGGAGTTCCCGCAGCTCGTCATCCACAGCCTGGGGGCGAGCGAGGTCGAGCACATGGCGCGGATCTCGAAGGTCTCCGTCGAGGAGGCGATCGGCCGCATCCACGCCGCCGGGCTCGACTCCTTCGCGGGCGCCGGCGCCGAGCTGCTCCCGGAGCGGCCGCGCAAGGCGATCGCGCCGCTGAAGGAGTCCGGCGAGCGCTGGCTGGAGATCATGGAGACCGCGCACCGGCTGGGCGTGGAGTCCACCTCCACCATGCTCATGGGCACCGGCGAGACCAACGCCGAGCGCATCGAGCACCTGCGGATGATCCGTGACGTACAGGACCGCACGGGCGGCTTCCGCGCCTTCATCCCGTACACCTACCAGCCCGAGAACAACCATCTGAAGGGCCGCACGCAGGCCACGATCTTCGAGTACCTGCGGATGATCGCCATCGCCCGGCTCTTCCTCGACAACGTCCGGCACATCCAGGGCTCGTGGCTGACCACGGGCAAGGAGATCGGGCAGCTCTCCCTGCACTACGGCGCCGACGACCTCGGCTCGATCATGCTGGAGGAGAACGTCGTCTCCTCGGCCGGTGCCAGGCACCGCTCCAACCGGCTGGAGATCATCGACCTGATCAGGAAGGCCGGGCGCGTCCCGGCCCAGCGCTCGACGACGTACGAGCACCTGGTGGTGCACGACGACCCGGCCGACGACCCCGTCGACGAGCGGGTCATGTCGCACATCTCCTCCACGGCGATCGCGGGCGGCACGGCCCACCCGGAGCTGAAGCTCCTCGCCTCCAACTGACCTGCCCGTGCTGACGGTTCACGCGGCGGACGAGGTCCGCCACGGCTGGGCGGACGGCGCGCCGGCGGTGCGGGACGGCGCCGTCGCCGTCGACGGCGGCCGGATCGCCGCCGTCGGCACGCTGGCGGAGGTCCGCGAGCGGTTCCCCGGCGCCCGGGTGCGGCGCTGGCCCGGTGTGCTCGGGCCGGCCCGCGTCCACGAGGGACCGCTCCCCGACGCCCCGTCCCCGCGCGAACGCGTCCACGCCGTGCTCAAGCTCGGCGCGGCGGCCGTCCTGGAGGCCCATGCCGGCTCGCCCGGACTCCGCGCGGCGGCCGAGCGCAACGACGTGCTCGTGCTCGGGCAGTGGCGGGCGGCGACGCTCGCGCCCGGCGGCCGGGCCGACCTCGCCGTAGTCGACGAAACGGGCGCGTGCGTGGCGACGGTGTGCGCCGGGCGGCTGGTGCACCGGCGCCGCTGAGCAGGGCGGCTCAGCCCGCGAACGCCCTCCCGAACTCGCCCGGACTCTGCTCGACCCCGCTGCAGTCGGTCGCCGCGTCGTCCCGCGCCGGCTTCCCGGCCTCGCACTGCTGGTCCCGGAAGGTCGCCCACATCGACACCCACGCCATCGCCTTCTGCCGCGCGAACGTCCGCACCTGCGCCGCGTCGGACAGGGTGAACGTCTCGCCGGCGATGTCGTTCACGCCGATCATCGAGGTGAGCGCCATGCCCTGCCAGGCGCCCGCGTCGGACAGGCCGAAGACCTTCTTCAGCTGCGCGTGGGCCGCCTTCGCCGAGGTGAGCGCGTAGTCACCCATGTCGCCGGTGTAGGACTCGCCGTAGTTCATGGTCATGAGATCGACCGTGGCGACCCGGACGTCGTAGGTGTTCGCGGACTCCAGCAGCGCCAGGCCGCCGGAGTCCAGCCCGGACGGCATGACCGGCAGCGTGAAGGAGACCTCCAGGCCGCCGCGCTCCTTCTGCAGCAGCGCGATCGCCTGCGAGCGCCGGGCGACCGAGTCGGCGTCGGTCAGCCCGGCGCCCTCGATGTCGAAGTCGGCGCGGGTGGCGCCGGCCGCGTCCAGCGCCTTGCCGTACGCCGCCGCCAGCGCGGAGGCGCTGTCGCAGGTCGACGCCAGCTCCTTGCCCGAGGCGCCGCCGAAGGAGACGCGTACGGAGCCGCCGGTCCCGCGCAGCCGAGCGATCCGGGACGTCACCGCCGGGTCGGTGAGGGCCTTCTCGCCGTTCCACTTCGGTGTGCAGCCGCTGCCGTCCGCGGTCACGAAGGCGAGGTTGTACGTCGAGGGCGAGCCGCTGGAGTCGGTCCCGGAGGCGTCCGTGGCGCTCACGTAGGGGGCGTACGACGTGCCGGACGGTGCGGGGGCCGACGCGGCGGCGGACTCCCGGGACCTCGACGGGGCGTCCGTGCTCCCGCCCGAGCCCGCGGAACAGCCCGCGGCGGCCAGGGCGAACAGACACGTGAGCCCGGCCGCCGGCTTCCGGAACCCCGGCATTCGTATGCACCCGCTCTCGTGATTTCTGTCTCAGGCTCGAAACAAGGGCTCATTCAAAAAGGCAACGTCTCACACGGTTCGCGCAGGCGTTCACGCTATTCCACAGGCGGGAGACAGCCCAAGGCGTTTCTCATATGTGCCTCACAAGAAGGCCGAACCCGGTCACATAAAGACTCCCTGACGTCCGGAGAATGCATTCCGAGCCTGCCAACGAAAACCGTGCGACTGGATCCTCGGCTTCGCCCACCGCGACGGCGTGCTGCGGCGGACGGGGCCGGCGCCGGTCGTCGTCCTCCCGCTCGCGGCACCCGGCCACGGCGGCTGGTACGCCTTCTCGCACCAGGCCGACTCCGGCACCCAAGACCTGGACGGGAACCCGCTCGCCCAGGTCTTGGGCGGAGGACGTGGCCGCGGGCAAGAAGCCCCGGCTCGTTCCGGGCGGGTGGGCTGCAACAATGGCGGGGTGACCCGCGCTTCCCTGAACAAGCAGCCGCACGAAGTCGCCTCGATGTTCGACGACGTGGCGCAACGGTACGACCTGACCAACGACGTGCTGTCGCTCGGCCAGGACCGGGTGTGGCGCAGGGAGGTGGCGAGGGCGGTCGACGCGCGGCCGGCCCAGAAGGTCCTGGACCTCGCGGCCGGTACGGCGACCTCCTCGCTGCCGTTCGCCCGCACCGGCGCGTACGTCGTCCCGTGCGACTTCTCGCTCGGCATGCTCCAGGTCGGCAAGCAGCGGCACCCCTGGCTGCCGCTGACCGCGGGCGACGCGACCAGGCTGCCGTTCCGTGACGACGTCTTCGACGCCGTCACGATCTCCTTCGGGCTGCGCAACGTGCAGGACTTCGACGCGGCCCTGCGCGAGATGCACCGGGTGACCCGGCCCGGTGGCCGGGTGGTGATCTGCGAGTTCTCCCACCCGACCTGGGCGCCCTTCCGCACCGTCTACACCGAGTACCTGATGCGCGCCCTCCCGCCGGTCGCCCGGACGGTCTCCTCCAACCCCGACGCCTACGTCTACCTCGCCGAGTCCATCCGCGCCTGGCCCGACCAGCCCGCGCTGGCCGAGCGGCTGCGGAGGGCCGGCTGGTCGAAGGTGGCGTGGCGCAACCTCACGGGCGGCGTGGTCGCCCTGCACCGCGGGTTCAAGCGGAGCTGACCACGTAGGGGTCGCCCGGCTCGTCGAGCTCGCGCTGGAGCCCGCCGGCCGGCGGCCCGGGGAGGCGCGGCTCGCGCACTCCGCCGCCGCCCTCTCCCTCGCCGAAGTCGAACCACACGTAGACCACGGAGTCCCGGGGCACCTCGGCGCCCGGCTGCGGGTACTGCCGTACGACGTACTCGACGACGGTCTGGTGGAAGTCGGGCCGGTCCGGTGCGTTCAGGAAGAGGCCGGTCGCCTCGGCCGTCCTGCGCGCGTCCATGGCCATGAGTCCGACAAGCCGTGGTACGCGCACTTCGGGCGTTTTGGGTGTTATGCGCACAGATGTCACCCCCAGCGGTACTGGCAGAGTAACCGCAAGGGGGTGCCGCCCGGAAGCGCCGGGTGTCTTTCTGTAGCAGTCGGTTACTCGCCGTGACCGCCGCGGAGGTCGAGCGCGAAGCAGAGCGCGTCCTCCTGGAGCCGCGGGTGCGGATATGTCTCCCTCAGCTCCATGCCGAGACGCTTCGCGACCGCTATGGACCGTTCGTTCCCGGGTCTGATCATCGCCACCACGCTCGGCAGCCCGGCCGCCCTCAGCCGCTCCAGCGTCATCCGCGCGGCCGCGCCGGCGTAGCCCTTGCCCCAGAACTCCCGCCCGAGCCGCCACCCGATCTCCGTCTCGCCCACCGGGCCCCAGTCCTGCGGCCACGGCTGGGCGCCGGTGAAGCCGACGACCCGCCCGGCGCCGTCGACCATGGTCCACAGGCAGTAGCCCAGCTCGGCGTCGTGCCGGCGCTGGCGGGCGGTGAGCTCCTCGTAGACGGACAGCTCCGCGGACGTGCCGCCGTGGAACTCCATGACCTCCGGGTCGTCGAAGACGCGGTGCCAGGCGATCGCGTCCTCGTCCGTGGGGACGCGCAGCCGTACGACGGGGAGAGCTCGGTTCACGGGGGCAGCCCTTCAGCCGGGTGATCAGTGCTGCTGAATAGACTGCCTCTGTCCCGTGCCGTCCGGCACAGAGATTTCGAAGTTGGGGAGATCCCGCCGTGACCGTCGCGACCGAGCCGCTCTCCGAGAACACCGCCGATGTGATCGTCGTGGGCGCGGGGCCGGCCGGCTCCACGACCGCCTACCACCTCGCCAAGTCGGGCCTCGACGTCCTGCTGCTGGAGAAGACCGAGTTCCCGCGGGAGAAGGTCTGCGGCGACGGCCTCACCCCGCGCGCGGTCAAGCAGCTCGTGGCCATGGGCATCGACATCTCCGAGGAGGCCGGCTGGCTGCGCAACAAGGGGCTGCGCATCATCGGCGGCGGCAGCCGCCTCCAGCTCGACTGGCCGGATCTCGCCTCCTTCCCCGACTACGGCCTCGTCCGCAAGCGCGACGACTTCGACGAGCAGCTCGCCCGTCAGGCCCAGAAGGCGGGCGCGCGGCTGTACGAGCGCTGCAACGTCGGCGCCCCGATCGTCGACGACCGCACCGGCCGCATCACCGGCGTCCACGCCAAGCTCGGCGACGACAAGCGCCAGGTCACCTTCCACGCGCCGCTGGTCGTCGCCGCCGACGGCAACTCCACGCGGCTGTCGCTGGCGATGGGCCTGCACCGCCGCGAGGACCGCCCGATGGGCGTGGCCGTACGGACGTACTTCGAGTCGCCCCGCCACGACGACGACTACCTGGAGTCCTGGCTGGAGCTGTGGGACCGCCGTGGCCCCCAGGACCGGCTGCTGCCCGGCTACGGCTGGATCTTCGGCATGGGCGACGGCACGTCGAACGTCGGCCTCGGCGTCCTGAACACCTCGGCCTCCTTCAAGGACCTGGACTGGCGCGAGGTCCTGAAGGCCTGGTGCGCCTCCATGCCCGAGGACTGGGGCTACACGCCCGAGAACATGACGGGCCCGATCCGCGGTGCCGCCCTGCCCATGGCCTTCAACCGCCAGCCCCACTACACCAGGGGCCTGCTGCTGGTCGGCGACGCCGGCGGCCTGGTGAACCCCTTCAACGGCGAGGGCATCGCCTACGCCATGGAGTCCGGCCAGATCGCCGCCGACGTCATCGTCCAGGCGCACGCCCGCCCGACGCCCTCGGGCCGCGAACTGGCGCTGCGCAGCTACCCGCGCATCCTGAAGGACACCTACGGCGGCTACTACACGCTGGGCCGCGCCTTCGTGAAGCTCATCGGCAACCCGAAGGTCATGAAGGTCGCGACCCAGCGGGGCCTGACCCACCCGATGCTGATGAAGTTCACCCTGAAGCTGCTGGCGAACCTGACCGACCCCACCGGCGGCGACGCGATGGACCGGATCATCAACGGGCTGAGCAAGGTGGCACCGAAGGCGTGAATCAGCCCTTCAGGGCCACCACGTTCGCGGCCCGGCGGGCGAACACCTCGTCACGCCGGTCCGCGGCCTGCCGCAGCGCGTCCATGCGCTCGCGCCCGGAGAGCCGGTCCAGATAGACCCGGCCGTCGCAGTGGTCGGTCTCGTGCTCCAGACAGCGGGCGAAGTACCCGGTGCCCTCGACGACGAGCGGCCGCCCGTCCTTGTCGAGGCCGCGCACCACGGCCCGGTCCGGACGCGCCACGTCCATCAGGGCCCCCGGCACCGACAGACATCCCTCGCCCTCGTCCAGCAGCCGGCGCCCGGCGGGGGAGAGGGCGTCGAGGACCGGGTTGACGACATGCCCGACATGCCGGACTCCGTCGTCGTCCGCGCAGTCGTAGACGAACAGCCGCAGACCGACACCGACTTGGTTCGCCGCGAGCCCGGCGCCCTCGGCCACGTACATCGTCAGGAACATGTCGTCGATGAGCGCGGCGAGATCGGGCCCGAACTCGGTGACGTCCCGGCACGGCTTGTGCAGCACCTCCTCGCCGACCTCGGTGATGCGCCGCACCGACCCGCGACGGGCCTCGGGCGCCAGCGGCGGATACGACTCGACGGGCCTGCCTTGCACGAACACGCTGGGCATGTGTGTCTCCTCTGTGGCTGTGACGATGCCGCCGGCGGGTGCACGGGGTTCCGGCCCGCGGAACCTCCCCCTGCCCTGCGGCCTTCATGACAACAGATCACACAGAGCCGGGCCCCGCGAACGGATCGGTGAGGTCCGTCGCGGCTGAGCCCGGGTCAAGTCGGGTGAAACGGACGGAAGGACCGCAGCTCCCGAGCGGCTGCGGTCCTTCCGTGGGTTCGTGTCGTGGCGGGCGTCAGAGCACCCGCACCGCGCCGGTCGGCGGGTCGTAGGAGAGCGGCTTCTCGACGACGCCGCTGGAGGGGTTCTGCGCGCCGACGAACATGCCGTCGCCGACGTACACCGCCACGTGGTACGCGCTGCCCGCGCCGCCCCAGTACAGGATGTCGCCGGCCTGCAGGTTGCTCAGCGAGACCTGGGTGCCGGCCGTCGACTGGTCCTGCGAGACGCGCGGCAGGTCGACGCCGACCTGCTTGAAGGCGGCCTGCACCAGGCCGGAGCAGTCCCACGAGTTGGGGCCGGTGCCGCCGGAGACGTACGCGTCACCGACCTGGGCCTTCACGAAGGCGATGACCGCCGCGGCCGAACCGGTGGCCGTGGAGGAGCTGGTGGCGGTCGTGGAGCTCGCGGAGGCGGCCAGGGTGGTGCGCTGCGTGCTGCGCGAGGCGCGCTCGGCAGCGGCCCTGCGAGCGGCCTCCGCGGCCGCCTTCTTCTTGGCCTCGGCCTTCTTCTTGGCTGCCGCGAGGTCCGACTTGGCCTGCTTGGCGGCCTTTGCGGCGGCCGCGTCACGCTCGGCCTGCAGCTGGTAGTTCGCGGCCGCCTGCTGCGTGGCGTCCGCGGACTGGGCGACCTGAGAGGCCAGATCGGCCGTCAGGGTGGGCAGTTCGAGGGTCTGGGTCACCGGCTCGGCGGCGCTCGCCGAAGCCGACGCACCCGCCGCTGCCATGCTGAGGACGCCACCGGTCACACCGACGCGCATCGCGAGCGACGTCGTCGCGGTGCGGCGGGGTTTCCGGTGGCTGCGTATGTGAGCGGTGTGGGACATGAGAACAACCGGTATCAGGGGCTCCTCCATACCTTCAAGGAACGTGTGGTGCGCCACAGTTGTTCAACCGACGCCCCGAAACCCGCTGCCGGCGGCCCTTATTGACGCCGTAACGGACATTGCGGACGCGACCCATTGCCCCCGTGATCACGGTCTTTCATCGTTACGCCCGAATTGCCCCGCACCTACCATCGGTTGGGACAGTTGGCCAAGCCCCGTTCTCATGCGCCTCTCATGTGTGTGGCGGAGGTCACGCAACGGTCACGCCGGAGCGTGCGTCCCGCGCGTAGATCACGACGGGATTGCGCCCGGGTCACGACCGGGCTCCGGCTCGTGAACGCGCGCACGCGTCCACACCGCACCGCACGCCTCCCCCTGATGTGTGAACGGCGCCTTTATCAAGGCAACTCGTCCACCGCGAATTTGCATGCAAGCGAAGCATCTTGATATTGAGACGCCCCCTCCGAGCTGCGGGGACTAGCGGAAATGTCACCTCTGGTGACCCCTCGGATGCTTCACGTATGAAGATCACCACTCATCCGACTTCATGATCCTTCGTCAGGTGGTGGAGATCACAAAGCTTGTGCAATACCCCGTGTCGCAGATCACAGAGCCTCGGGCATAAGATGCGAGGCAGTTGGGCTTGTGACCTGCTTCACATGTTCTCGATCTTCGTCGAGACGGACGGGGTGAGAGGGGCGTATGAGGTGGGTGTGAGTCCGGCGCCAACGCCAGCAGTCAGTGCCGACTGAGAGGAGCGAGGAGCGGTGAACGCGTATGCGCCCATCCTCGTACTGGGAGCCCTCGGGGCAGGCTTTGCGATCTTCTCCGTGGTCATGGCCACGCTGATCGGTCCGAAGCGTTACAACCGGGCCAAGCTCGAGGCCTACGAGTGCGGCATCGAGCCGACCCCCACGCCGGCCGGCGGCGGGCGTTTCCCCATCAAGTACTACCTGACGGCGATGCTCTTCATCGTCTTCGACATCGAGATCGTCTTCCTCTACCCCTGGGCCGTCACCTTCGACGCCCTGGGGATTTTCGGGCTCGTGGAGATGCTGCTCTTCGTGCTCACCGTCTTCGTCGCGTACGCGTACGTATGGCGGCGCGGCGGCCTGGAATGGGACTGAGGGGCCTTTAGGACATGGGACTCGAAGAAAAGCTGCCGAGCGGATTTCTGCTGACCACCGTCGAGCAGGCCGCGGGCTGGGTGCGCAAGGCGTCCGTCTTCCCGGCCACCTTCGGCCTCGCCTGCTGTGCCATCGAGATGATGACCACCGGCGCCGGGCGCTACGACCTGGCCCGCTTCGGCATGGAGGTCTTCCGCGGCTCGCCCCGTCAGGCGGACCTCATGATCGTGGCCGGCCGGGTGAGCCAGAAGATGGCACCGGTGCTGCGCCAGGTCTACGACCAGATGCCGAACCCCAAGTGGGTGATCTCCATGGGGGTCTGCGCCTCCTCGGGCGGCATGTTCAACAACTACGCGATCGTCCAGGGCGTCGACCACATCGTCCCCGTCGACATCTATCTGCCCGGCTGCCCGCCGCGGCCCGAGATGCTGATGGACGCCATCCTCAAGCTGCACCACAAGATCCAGAACTCCAAGCTCGGCGTGAACGCCGAGGAGGCGGCCCGCGAGGCGGAGGAAGCGGCGCTCAAGGCCCTGCCCACGATCGAGATGAAGGGGCTGCTGCGGTGAGCGACGCGAACGGCACGGGCACCAACGGGGCCAACCCCGAGAAGGACCTCGGTGCCTCCAATCTCCCCGGCCGGCGTGGCGCGGGCGGCGAGGAGATCCGCGTCCAGCGCGGCATGTTCGGCGCCGAGAACGGCGGCGACACCTCCGGCTACGGCGGCCTGGTCCGCTCGATCCGCCTGCCGGGACCCGCGGCCCGCCCCTACGGCGGCTGGTTCGACGAGGTCGCCGACGAACTCGAGGGCGCCCTGGAGGAACAGGGGCTGCTGCCCGACAACGCGATCGAGAAGACGGTCGTCGACCGCGGGGAACTCACCTTCCACATCGAGCGCGAGCACCTGCTGCGCGTCGCGCGGACGCTGCGCGACGACCCGGCCCTGCGCTTCGAACTGTGCACCGGCGTCAGCGGCGTGCACTACCTGCACGACAAGGGCCGCGAACTGCACGCCGTCTACCACCTGCGCTCGATCACCCACAACCGGCTGATCCGGCTCGAGGTGAGCGCCCCCGACAGCGACCCGAGGATCCCGTCGCTGGTCTCCGTGTATCCGACCAACGACTGGCACGAGCGCGAGACCTACGACTTCTTCGGCATCGTCTTCGACGGTCACCCGGCCCTGACCCGGATCATGATGCCGGACGACTGGCAGGGCCACCCGCAGCGCAAGGACTACCCCCTCGGCGGCATTCCCGTCGAGTACAAGGGCGCCCAGATCCCGGCTCCGGACCAGCGGAGGTCGTACTCGTGAGCACGCAGTCAGCATCCGCCCGCGAGACCACCGAGGGCACCGTATACACGGTCACCGGTGGCGACTGGGACGAGGTCGTCCAGTCCGCGGCCCGCGCCGACGACGAGCGCATCGTCGTCAACATGGGTCCCCAGCACCCGTCCACCCACGGCGTGCTCCGGCTCATCCTGGAGATCGAGGGCGAGACGGTGACCGAGGCCCGCTGCGGCATCGGCTACCTCCACACGGGCATCGAGAAGAACCTCGAGTTCCGCACGTGGACGCAGGGCACCACGTTCGTGACGCGCATGGACTACCTGACGTCCTTCTTCAACGAGACCGCCTACTGTCTCGCCGTTGAGAAGCTCCTCGGCATCGAGGACCAGATCACCGAGCGCGCCAAGATCATCCGGGTGCTCCTGATGGAGCTGAACCGGCTCTCCTCCCACCTGGTGTGCATCGCCACCGGCGGCATGGAGCTCGGCGCCACCACGATCATGATCTACGGATTCCGTGATCGTGAAATGATTCTCGACATCTACGAGCTCATCACGGGCCTGAGGATGAACCACGCGTACATCCGCCCCGGCGGACTCGCCCAGGACCTGCCGCCCGGCGCGGTGGACCACATCCGCGAGTTCGTGAAGAAGATGAAGAAGAACCTCCCGGAGTACGACAAGCTCGCCACCGGGAACCCCATCTTCAAGGCCCGTATGCAGGACGTCGGCTATCTCGACCTGGCCGGCTGCATGGCGCTCGGCGCCACCGGCCCGATCCTGCGCTCCACCGGCCTGCCGCACGACCTGCGCAAGACACAGCCGTACTGCGGTTACGAGACGTACGACTTCGAGGTCCCGACCGCCGACACCTGCGACTCCTACGGGCGCTTCCTGATCCGCCTGGAGGAGATGCGCCAGTCCCTCGGGATCGTCGAGCAGTGCCTGGACCGGCTCCAGCCCGGCCCGGTCATGGTCGCCGACAAGAAGATCGCCTGGCCCGCCCAGCTCGCCCTGGGACCCGACGGGCTCGGCAACTCCCTCGACCACATCAAGAAGATCATGGGCACTTCCATGGAGGCCCTGATCCATCACTTCAAGCTGGTCACCGAGGGCTTCCGCGTCCCGCCGGGACAGGCGTACGCGGCCGTCGAGTCGCCCAAGGGCGAACTCGGGGTGCACGCCGTGTCCGACGGCGGCACCCGCCCCTTCCGGGTCCACTTCCGCGACCCGTCCTTCACCAACCTGCAGGCCATGGCGGCGATGTGCGAGGGCGGCCAGGTCGCCGACGTCATCGTCGCCGTCGCGTCCATCGACCCCGTGATGGGAGGCGTCGACCGGTGACCACCAGTTCTTCGGAGCGGGGCGTCAGCCTGGGCATGCCCGAACTGCCCGCGCCCGCCTACCCGGACGAGGTCCGGACCCGGCTCGAGGCGGACGCGCGCGAGATCATCGCCCGCTACCCGGACTCCCGGTCGGCGCTCCTGCCGCTGCTGCACCTCGTGCAGTCGGAGGAGGGCCATGTCACGCGCACCGGGATGCAGTTCTGCGCGGACCTGCTGGACCTGACCACGGCCGAGGTCACCGCCGTCGCCACCTTCTACACCATGTACCGGCGCAAGCCGTCCGGCGACTACCAGGTGGGCGTCTGCACCAACACGCTGTGCGCGGTGATGGGCGGTGACGCGATCTTCGAGGAGCTCCAGGAGCACCTCGGCGTCGGCAACGGCGAGACCACCGGCGACGGCAAGGTCACCCTGGAGCACATCGAGTGCAACGCGGCCTGCGACTTCGCGCCGGTGGTGATGGTCAACTGGGAGTTCTTCGACAACCAGACCCCGGCCAGTGCCAAGCGCCTCGTCGACGACCTGCGCGCGGGGCGGGACGTCGAGCCCACGCGCGGGGCGCGCCTGTGCACCTTCAAGGAGACCGCGCGGATGCTGGCCGGCTTCCCCGACGAGCGGCCCGGGGCCGTCGAGGAGAGCGGCAGCGCGGGACCGGCGTCGCTGGTGGGCCTCCGCCTGGCCAAGGGAGAGACCGCACCCGCGCGCGTGGTCCATCCGCGCGACGGCGGACCGCACGACGAGCAGGGCGCCGCCGTGCACGAACCGTCGCCGACCGAGCACCTCAGCTCGCACGACGCGCCGCAGGAGACGTCGGCCTCCGACCCGGCCCACCCGGCCGGGCCCACCGCCGAGGAGGGGGAGTGATGACCTTGGCAGCCGAACTCAAAGACACCAGCCCCGAGAAGCTGCTCGCGCCCGTGCTGTCGGCCTTCTGGGACGAGGACAGGTCCTGGACGCTGGACGTCTACAAAAGGCACGAGGGGTACGAGGGGCTCCGCAAGGCGCTCGCGATGTCACCGGACGACCTGATCGCGTACGTCAAGGACTCCGGGCTGCGCGGCCGCGGCGGCGCGGGATTCCCGACGGGAATGAAATGGCAGTTCATTCCGCAGGGAGACGGAAAGCCGCACTATCTTGTTGTCAACGCCGACGAGTCGGAGCCGGGGACCTGCAAGGACATCCCGCTCCTCTTCTCGAACCCGCACAGCCTCATCGAGGGCATCGTCATCGCGTGTTACGCCATCAGGTCGTCGCACGCCTTCATCTATCTCCGGGGTGAGGTCGTCCCCGTCCTGCGGCGGTTGCACGAGGCCGTGCGCGAGGCCCACGAGGCCGGCTACCTCGGCGAGAACATCCTGGGCAGCGGCCTGAACCTGGACGTCACCGTGCACGCGGGCGCGGGCGCGTACATCTGCGGTGAGGAGACCGCACTGCTCGACTCGCTCGAAGGCCGCCGGGGTCAACCGCGGCTGCGTCCTCCTTTCCCCGCCGTGGCGGGCCTCTACGCGTGCCCGACTGTTGTGAACAACGTCGAGTCGATCGCGTCGGTTCCCGCAATCCTGAACCGGGGCAAGGAATGGTTCCGGTCGATGGGCAGCGAGAAGTCCCCGGGCTTCACGCTCTACTCGCTCAGCGGCCATGTCGCGAGCCCCGGCCAGTACGAGGCCCCGCTCGGCATCACGCTCCGCCAGCTGCTCGACATGAGCGGCGGCATGCGGCCGGGCCACCGCCTGAAGTTCTGGACGCCGGGCGGCTCCTCCACGCCGCTGCTCACCGACGAGCACCTCGACGTCCCTCTCGACTACGAGGCAGTGGGCGCCGCCGGCTCCATGCTCGGCACCAAGGCCCTGCAGTGCTTCGACGAGACGACCTGCGTCGTGCGCGCCGTCACCCGCTGGTCCGAGTTCTACGCCCACGAGTCCTGCGGCAAGTGCACGCCCTGCCGCGAAGGCACGTACTGGCTCGTGCAGTTGATGCGCGACCTCGAGGCCGGCAAGGGCAAGATGTCCGACCTCGACAAGCTCAACGACATCGCGGACAACATCAACGGCAGGGCTTTCTGCGCGCTCGGCGACGGTGCCGCCTCGCCGATCTTCTCCTCGCTGAAGTACTTCCGCGAGGAGTACGAGCAGCACATCACGGGCCGCGGCTGCCCCTTCGACCCGGCCAAGTCGACGGCCTGGGCCGACCGCACGGAGGTGAACGCATGACTGTGACCACCAGCGCTCCCTCGGGCGGGGGAGAGGCGGCGGTCCCGCCGGAGGATCTCGTGACGCTGACGATCGACGGCGCCGAGATCAGCGTGCCCAAGGGCACCCTGGTCATCCGGGCCGCCGAGCAGATCGGTATCGAGATCCCCCGCTTCTGCGACCACCCCCTCCTCGACCCGGTCGGCGCCTGCCGCCAGTGCCTCGTCGAGGTCGAGGGCCAGCGCAAGCCGATGGCGTCCTGCACCATCACGTGCACCGACGGCATGGTCGTGAAGACGCAGCTGACCTCGCCGGTCGCCGAGAAGGCCCAGCACGGTGTGATGGAGTTCCTCCTCATCAACCACCCGCTGGACTGCCCGGTCTGCGACAAGGGCGGCGAGTGCCCGCTGCAGAACCAGTCCATGGCGCACGGCACCGCCGAGTCCCGCTTCGACGGGACGAAGCGGACGTACGAGAAGCCGATCCCGATCTCCACGCAGGTGCTGCTAGACCGCGAGCGGTGCGTGCTGTGCGCCCGCTGCACCCGCTTCTCCAACCAGGTCGCGGGCGACCCGATCATCGAGATGCTGGAGCGGGGCGCCCTGCAGCAGGTGGGCATCGGCAAGGGCGACCCCTTCGAGTCCTACTTCTCCGGCAACACCATCCAGATCTGCCCGGTCGGCGCGCTGACCTCGGCGGCGTACCGATTCCGCTCCCGCCCGTTCGACCTGGTCTCCTCGCCGGGCGTGTGCGAGCACTGCTCCGGTGGCTGCGCCACCCGCACCGACCACCGGCGCGGCAAGGTCATGCGCCGGCTCGCGGCCAACGACCCCGAGGTCAACGAGGAATGGCTCTGCGACAAGGGGCGCTTCGCCTTCCGGTACGCACAGCAGCGCGACCGGCTCGACACGCCGCTGGTGCGCAACGCCGAGGGCGAGCTGGAGCCCGCCTCCTGGCCGGACGCGCTGCGGATCGCCGCGCAGGGCCTGCTCGCCTCGCGCGGCCGGACCGGTGTCCTGACCGGCGGCCGGCTGACCGTCGAGGACGCCTACGCGTACAGCAAGTTCGCGCGCGTGGCGCTCGACACCAACGACATCGACTTCCGCGCGCGCGTGCACACCGGCGAGGAGGCCGACTTCCTGGCGGCGCGGATCGCCGGACGCGGCCGTGACCTCGACGGTACGGGCGTCACGTACACCTCCCTGGAGAAGGCACCGGCCGTCCTGCTGGTCGGGTTCGAGGCGGAGGAGGAGGCGCCCGGAGTCTTCCTGAAGCTGCGCAAGGCCTGGCGCAAGCACGGGCAGAAGGTGTTCTCGCTCGCCACGTACGCCACCCGTGGTCTGGAGAAGGCCGGCGGCACCCTGCTGGCCGCGGCCCCCGGCACCGAGACCGAGTGGCTGGACGCCCTCGCGAGCGGGGTCGGCCTGGAGGGCGACGGCGCGAGGGCCGCGGAGGCGCTGCGCGCCGAGGGCGCGGTGATCGTCGTCGGTGAACGGCTGGCCGCCGTCGCGGGCGGGCTCACCGCCGCCGTACGGGCCGCCTCCGCGACCGGCGCCCGGCTGGCGTGGATCCCGCGGCGGGCCGGAGAGCGCGGCGCCCTCGAGGTCGGCGCGCTGCCGTCGCTGCTGCCGGGCGGACGCCCGGCGACCGACCCGCGCGCGCGGGAAGAGGTGGCCGCCGCCTGGGGCCTGGCCGAACTCCCGCACCGCTACGGCCGCGACACCGGCCAGATCCTCGAGGCCGCGGCCGGCGGCGAGCTGCAGGCGCTCGTGGTCGCGGGCGTCGAGGTCGCCGATCTGCCCGACCCGGCCCGCGCGCGTGAAGCCCTTCACGAGGCCGGCTTCGTGCTGTCGCTGGAGCTGCGGCCCAGCGAGGTGAGCGAACTCGCGGACGTGGTGCTGCCCGTCGCCGCGGTCGCCGAGAAGGCCGGCACGTTCCTCAACTGGGAGGGCCGGGTGCGCTCCTTCGACGCCGCGCTCAAGCCGGAGCAGATGACCCGCCGTCTCGCGCCCACCGACGCGCGCGTGCTGCAGATGCTGGCCGACGCCATGGACGTCCACCTGGGGCTGCCCGATCTGCGCACCGTGCGCGCGGAGATCGACCGGCTCGGCGCCTGGGACGGACCGCGGGCCACCGGACCCCTGGAGAGCGGGGGCGTCCTGCCCCGGCCCGCCGCCGGGGAGGCCGTGCTCTCGGGCCACCGCCTCCTGCTCGACCAGGGACTCCTCCAGCAGGGCGACGAGGCGCTCACCGGCACCCGGCACGCCGCCCACGCGCGCGTGTCGGCCGCGACCGCCGCCGAGGCGGGCGTCGAGGAAGGCGACCTCCTCCGCGTGACCGGTCCCTCGGGATCGGTGGAGCTGCCGCTGGAGATCACGGAGATGCCCGACCGCGTGGTCTGGCTCCCGCTGAACTCCGCCGGCGCGGGCGTCGCCTCCGACACCGGGGCGCTGCCCGGCGCTCTCGTCCGTATCGGCCCGGCGACGCTCGTCGGCGAGGCCCCGAAGGAGGTGGAGGCATGAGCCCGTACCTCGCCGCTGCAGACCTCTCGATGTTCGGCCGCGACCCCTGGTGGCTGGTCGTCGTCAAGGCCGTCTTCTGCTTCGCCTTCCTGATGGTGACCGTGCTGTTCTCCATCGTCTGGGAGCGCAAGGTCGTCGCCTGGATGCAGCTGCGCATCGGCCCCAACCGGCACGGCCCCTGGGGCATGCTCCAGTCGCTCGCCGACGGCGTGAAGCTGATGCTCAAGGAAGACCTCATCGTCAAGCGCGCGGACAAGGTGGTCTACGTCCTCGCACCGATCGTCGCGGCCATCCCGGCCTTCATGGCGATCGCGGTGATCCCCTTCGGCCCGGCCGACAACGAGATCTCGGTCTTCGGCCACCGCACCACGATGCAGCTGACCGACCTGCCGATCGCGATGCTCTACATCCTCGCGGTCGCCTCGGTCGGCATCTACGGCATCGTGCTGGCGGGCTGGAGCTCCGGATCGACGTACCCGCTGCTGGGCGGCCTGCGCTCGTGCGCGCAGATGATCTCCTACGAGATCGCGATGGGCGCCGCCTTCGCCTCGGTGTTCCTCTACTCGGGGTCGATGTCGACGTCGACGATCGTCGAGCAGCAGCACGACCGCTGGTACATCCTGCTGCTGCCGGTCTCCTTCATCCTCTACATCGTCACCATGGTCGGCGAGACCAACCGCGCCCCGTTCGACATGCCGGAGTCCGAGGGCGACCTGGTCGGCGGCTTCAACACCGAGTACTCGTCGATCAAGTTCGCGATGTTCATGCTCGCCGAGTACGTGAACATGGTGACGGTCTCGGCCGTGTCGAGCACGCTCTTCCTCGGCGGCTGGCGCGCCCCCTGGCCGATCAGCACCTTCTGGGAGGGCGCCAACCACGGCTGGTGGCCGCTGCTGTGGTTCACGATCAAGGTGCAGCTGCTGCTGTTCTTCTTCATCTGGCTGCGCGGCACGCTCCCGCGGGTCCGCTACGACCAGCTGATGAAGCTCGGCTGGAAGGTCCTCATCCCGGTCTCCGTGGTCTGGCTGATGCTGGTCGCGACCGTCCGGGCGCTCAGGAACGAGAATTACGACTTCGCCGACATCGCCCTGTACATCGGCGGCGGCGTCCTCGCCCTGCTGCTGTTGTCCTTCGTCGTCGACATGTTCCGCGAGAAGCACAGGGCGGCCGAGCAGCCGGTCGCCGAACCGGCCGGCTTCGACGCCATGGCCGGTGGATTCCCCGTGCCCCCGCTTCCCGGACAGGAGCTCCCGCCGGTGCCCAGGCGCAGCCCGCGCCGGGAGCGGGAGCTGATTGTCAGTGGCGGGCCGGATACTGCCAGTGACGGATCTTCGGATGGAAAGGAGGCGTCCGATGGCTGAGGAGCCCAAGGAGACCGAGCAGTTGAAGCCCGGCTTCATGAACCCCGTCGCAGGCTTCGGCGTGACCTTCAAGGCCATGTTCAAGAAGCGGCTGACCGAGCAGTACCCGGAGCAGCACAAGACCACCGCCCCCCGGTTCCACGGACGGCACCAGCTCAACCGCCATCCGGACGGCCTCGAGAAGTGCGTCGGCTGCGAGCTGTGCGCCTGGGCCTGCCCCGCCGACGCGATCTACGTGGAGGGCGCGGACAACACGGACGAGGAGCGCTACTCGCCGGGCGAGCGGTACGGCCGCGTCTACCAGATCAACTACGCCCGTTGCATCCTGTGCGGCCTGTGCATCGAGGCGTGCCCCACGCGCGCGCTGACGATGACCAACGACTTCGAGCTCGCCGACTCCAGCCGCGCCAACCTCATCTACACCAAGGAACAGCTGCTCGCGGGCCTCGAAGAGGGCATGGTCGACAGCCCGCACGCCATCTACCCGGGGATGGACGAGCACGACTACTACCGGGGACTCGTCACCGAGGCCGCGCCCGGCACGGAGCGCCAGGTGGCCCTCTCCAAGGGCGAGGTGGTCCAGGAGGCATCCTCCACCTTCGGTGAGGCCGAGCCGGCGTCGGAGAAGGTGATCGGCCGATGACAGCACAGCTCGCCGCCTACTCCACCTCCACCGGAGAGGCCTTCCAGTTCTGGGTCCTCGGCACCGTCGCCGTGCTCGGCGCCCTGTCCACGGTCTTCATGAAGAAGGCCGTGCACAGCGCGCTCTCGCTCGCCGGCACCATGATCATCCTGGCGGTGTTCTACCTCGCCAACGGCGCCTACTTCCTGGGCATCGTGCAGATCGTCGTCTACACCGGCGCGATCATGATGCTGTTCCTGTTCGTGGTGATGCTGGTCGGCGTGACCGCGGCGGACTCCCTGAGGGAGACCATCAAGGGCCAGCGCTGGCTGGCCCTTCTCTGCGGCCTGGGCTTCGGCGTCCTGCTGCTCGCCGGGATCGGCAACGCGTCGCTGAAGGACTTCGACGGCCTCTCCCAGGCGAACGCGAACGGCAATGTGGAGGGCCTCGCGGCCCTCATCTTCACCAAGTACGTCTTCGCCTTCGAGATCACCGGCGCCCTGCTGATCACGGCGGCGGTGGGCGCCATGGTGCTCACCCACCGCGAGCGCACCGAGCGCGCCAAGACCCAGCGCGAGCTGTCGGAGCAGCGCGTCCGCGAGGGCAAGCACGTGCCGCCGCTGCCGGCGCCGGGCGTGTACGCGCGGCACAACGCGGTGGACATCGCCGGCCTGCTGCCCGACGGCACCCCGTCCGAGCTCACCGTCAGCAAGACGCTGCGCGAGCGCGGCCAGATCCGGGACGTGTCGGCCGAGGCGCTCAACGACCTCAGGGCACTGGAGCAGCGCGCGCAGGAGCGCCTGGAGCGCACCGAGATCGAACCGGCCACCTTCAAGCGGGAGGAGGCGTCGAAGTGAACCCGGTCAACTACCTGTACCTCTCGGCCCTGTTGTTCACGATCGGCGCCACCGGCGTGCTGATCCGGCGCAACGCGATCGTCGTGTTCATGTGCATCGAGCTGATGCTGAACGCCTGCAACCTCTCGTTCGTCACCTTCTCCCGGATGCACGGCAACCTCGACGGCCAGATCATCGCGTTCTTCACGATGGTCGTCGCCGCGGCGGAGGTCGTGGTCGGACTCGCGATCATCGTGTCCCTGTTCCGTTCCCGCCACTCGGCCTCGGTCGACGACGCCAGCCTGATGAAGCTCTGAGGGGTCGGAAGAATCGTGGAGAACCTGATTGCGCTGCTGGTGGCGGCGCCACTGCTCGGAGCGGCCGTACTGCTGTGCGGCGGCCGGCGGCTCGATGCCGTCGGCCACTGGATCGGCGTGCTGATGTCGACCGCGTCCTTCGTGTTCGGTGTGATCCTCTTCGCCGACCTGCTCGGCAAGGACGCCGAACACCGGACCCTGATGCAGCACCTGTTCAGCTGGATCCCGGTCGGGGGCTTCCAGGCGGACGTCACCTTCCGCCTGGACCAGCTGTCGATGACCTTCGTCCTGCTGATCACCGGCGTCGGCTCGCTGATCCACCTGTACTCGGTCGGGTACATGGAGCATGACGAGCGCCGCCGCCGCTTCTTCGGCTACCTGAACCTGTTCCTCGCGGCGATGCTCCTGCTGGTCCTCGCCGACAACTACCTGCTGCTGTACGTCGGCTGGGAGGGCGTGGGCCTCGCCTCCTACCTGCTGATCGGCTTCTGGCAGCACAAGCCCAGCGCGGCGACGGCGGCGAAGAAGGCCTTCCTGGTCAACCGGGTCGGCGACATGGGCCTGTCCATCGCGATCATGCTGATGTTCACGACGTTCGGCACCTTCGCCTTCGGGCCGGTCCTCAGCCACACCGGCGACACAAGCGAGGGCAAGCTCACCGCGATCGGCCTGACGCTCCTGCTCGCCGCCTGCGGCAAGTCCGCCCAGGTGCCGCTGCAGTCCTGGCTCGGGGACGCGATGGAGGGCCCGACCCCGGTCTCGGCCCTCATCCACGCCGCGACGATGGTGACCGCGGGCGTCTACCTCATCGTCCGCTCCGGAGCGATCTTCAACGCCGCGCCGGACGCGCAGCTGGCGGTCGCCGTGGTCGGTGCCGTCACGCTCATCTTCGGTGCGATCGTCGGTTGCGCGAAGGACGACATCAAGAAGGCACTGGCCGGCTCGACGATGTCGCAGATCGGCTACATGGTGCTGGCCGCGGGCCTCGGCCCCATCGGCTACGTCTTCGCGATCATGCACCTGGTGACGCACGGCTTCTTCAAGGCCGGGCTCTTCCTCGGCGCCGGATCGGTCATGCACGGCATGAACGACGAGGTCGACATGAGGAAGTACGGCGGCCTGCGCAAGTACATGCCGGTCACCTTCATCACCTTCGGCCTCGGCTACCTCGCGATCATCGGCTTCCCGGGCCTGTCCGGATTCTTCTCCAAGGACAAGATCATCGAGGCGGCCTTCGCGAAGGGCGGCACCGAGGGCTGGATCCTGGGCGCGTGCGCCCTGGTGGGCGCGGCCATCACCGCGTTCTACATGACGCGCGTGATGCTGATGACGTTCTTCGGCGAGGAGCGCTGGAGGAACCGGTCCACCCGCTCTCCCGAGGCACCGAGCGCGGAGCCCGCCGCCGAGCACCGGGGCGAGCACGCCGAGCCGCACCCGCACGAGTCCCCGAAGGTCATGACGATCCCCATGATCGTGCTGGCCATCGGGTCCGTCTTCGGCGGCGCGTTCTTCAGCATCGGCGACCGCTTCCTGCACTGGCTGGAGCCGGTCACCGGGCACAGTGAGGGCAACTCGCCGGTCGGCGCGGCGACGATCACCGGCGCGACCATGGCCTGCCTGGTCATCGGCGTCGGCGTCGCCTACGCCATGTACAGCCGCCGCCCGGTCCCCTCCGTCGCCCCGCGCGGATCCCTGCTCACCCGGGCCGCCCGGCGCGACCTGCTGCAGGACGACTTCAACCACGTCGTCCTGGTCCGCGGCGGCGAGCACCTCACGCGCTCCCTGGTGTACGTCGACCACACCCTGGTCGACGGGGTCGTCAACGGCACGGCGGCCTCGGTCGGCGGCCTGTCCGGGCGAATGCGCAAGCTGCAGAACGGCTTCGCGCGCTCCTACGCGGTCTCGATGTTCGGCGGTGCGGCGCTCATCATCGCCGCGACCCTGCTGATGAGGGCGGTCTGATACCGATGTCCTTTCCTCTGCTGACAGCGACGGCGGTGCTCCCGGCGATCGGGGCGGTCGCCACGGCGGCCGTGCCGGCCGCGCGGCGCACCGCCGCGAAGTGGCTCGCGCTGCTCGTCTCGCTGGCCACCCTCGCCCTCGCGATCACCGTCCTGGTCCGCTTCGACCCGGGCGGCGGCCGCTACCAGCTCACCGAGTCCCACGCCTGGATCAAGGCCTTCGGGGTCAGATACGAACTGGGCGTGGACGGCATCGGGGTGGCGCTGCTCGCGCTGACCGCCCTGCTGATCCCGTTCATCATCCTCGCGGGCTGGCACGACGCCGATCCGCTGGAGACCGGAAGCAGGCGGTGGCGGCCGACGCAGGGCTTCTTCGCCCTGATCCTGGCCGTCGAGGCGATGGTGATCATCTCCTTCGAGGCCACCGACGTCTTCCTCTTCTACATCTTCTTCGAAGCCATGCTCATTCCGATGTACTTCCTCATCGGCGGCTTCGGGGACCACGCGCACGAGCACGGCGAGGAGGCGGCGTCGACGCAGCGGTCGTACGCCGCCGTGAAGTTCCTCCTCTACAACCTGGTCGGCGGCCTGATCATGCTGGCCGCGGTGATCGGCCTGTACGTGGTCGCCGGGAACTTCAGCCTCCAGGAGATCGCCCAGGCCCGGGCCGACGGCTCGCTCCACATGGCGACGAGCACCGAACGCTGGCTGTTCCTCGGCTTCTTCTTCGCCTTCGCGGTGAAGGCGCCGCTGTGGCCGCTGCACACCTGGCTGCCCAACGCCATGCAGGAGTCCACCGCGCCGGTCGCGGTCCTGATCACGGCGGTCGTCGACAAGGTGGGCACCTTCGCGATGCTCCGCTTCTGCCTCCAGCTCTTCCCGGAGGCGTCGAAGTGGGCGACGCCCGTCATCCTCGTCCTCGCCCTGATCAGCATCGTCTACGGGGCGCTCCTGGCCGTCGGCCAGCGGGACATCAAGCGGCTGGTGGCGTACGCGTCGATCTCGCACTTCGGCTTCATCATCATGGGCATCTTCGCGATGACCAGCCAGGGCCAGTCCGGTGCGACGCTCTACATGGTCAACCACGGTATTTCCACGGCCGCGTGGATGCTGCTCGCCGGATTCCTCATCTCGCGGCGCGGCTCGCGGCTCATCGCCGACTACGGAGGCGTCCAGAAGGTCGCCCCGGTGCTCGCCGGCACGTTCCTGATCGGCACGCTGGCGACGCTCTCCCTGCCGGGGCTCGCGCCCTTCGTGAGCGAGTTCCTCGTCCTGGTCGGCACGTTCACGCGCTATCCGGCGATCGGCATCATCGGCACCTTCGGCATCGTCCTCGCCGCGCTCTACGCCCTCGTCCTGTATCAGCGGACGATGACGGGCCCGGTGAAGCGGGAGGTCTCCGCGATGCCCGACCTCAGGGTCCGTGAACTCGTGGTCGTCGCCCCGCTGATCGTCCTGCTGGTCTTCCTGGGCGTCTACCCGAAGCCGGTGACGGACATCGTCAACCCGGCCGTGAAGTCGACCCTGTCCGACGTACACAAGAAGGACCCCAAGCCCTCGGTGGAGGCGGCCAAGTGAGCGCAACAGCCGTCCACAGCCTGTGGACAACGGCGGCCACCGCGGCCGACCCGATCTCGAAGATTCCCGCGCCGAAGATCGAATACGGGCAGTTGTCGCCCACCTTGATCGTCGTGGGCGCGGCGATCGTCGGGGTGCTGGTCGAGGCGTTCGTGCCACGCAAGTCCCGTTACTACGCCCAGCTGTTCGTCTCCGCGGTCGCGCTCTGCGCCGCCTTCGCGGCGGTCGTGGCACTCGCGGCCGACGGGTACGGCACCACCAAGGCGCACATCGCGGCGATGGGCGCGATCGCGGTCGACGGGCCGTCCCTGTTCCTGCAGGGCACGATCCTGCTGGCCGGACTGGTCGGCCTGTTCACCTTCGCCGAGCGGCGCCTGGACCCGCAGGCGCACGGCAACCGCGTCGACTCCTTCGCCGCGCAGGCCGCGTCCGTGCCGGGCAGCGAGAGCGAGAAGGCCGCGGTGAAGGCGGGGTTCACCACCACCGAGGTGTTCCCGCTGCTGCTCTTCGCGGTCGCGGGCATGCTGGTCTTCCCGTCGGCCAACGACCTGCTGACGCTCTTCGTGGCCCTGGAGGTCTTCTCGCTGCCGCTCTACCTGCTCTGCGCGGTGGCCCGCCGCAAGCGGCTGATGTCGCAGGAGGCCGCGGTCAAGTACTTCCTGCTCGGCGCCTTCGCCTCCGCGTTCACGCTGTTCGGCATCGCGATGCTGTACGGCTACGCGGGCTCGGTGACGTACGCGAGGATCGCGCAGGTCGTCGACGGCACCGTCACGAACGTCGACCCGGCGCTCGCGGGCACCATGGGCAACGACGCGCTGCTGCTGGTCGGCGGCGCCATGATCGTCATGGGGCTGCTGTTCAAGGTGGGCGCGGTCCCGTTCCACATGTGGACGCCGGACGTCTACCAGGGTGCTCCGACCCCGGTGACCGGGTTCATGGCGTCGGCGACGAAGGTGGCGGCGTTCGGTGCGCTGCTCCGCCTGCTCTACGTCGTCCTGCCCGGACTGCGCTGGGACTGGCGGCCGGTCATGTGGGCCGTCGCGATCGTCACCATGCTGGGCGGCGCGATCGTCGCGATCACCCAGACGGACATCAAGCGGCTGCTGGCGTACTCCTCGATCGCGCACGCGGGATTCATCCTCGCGGGTGTCATCGCGACCTCGAAGGACGGTGTCTCGTCCGTCCTCTTCTACCTGGCCGCGTACTCCTTCGTGACGCTCGGCGCGTTCGCCGTGGTCACGCTGGTGCGGGACGCGGGCGGTGAGGCGACGCACCTGTCCAAGTGGGCCGGGCTGGGCCGTCGCTCGCCGCTGGTGGCGGCCGTGTTCGCGGTGTTCCTGCTGGCCTTCGCCGGTATCCCGCTGACCTCCGGCTTCGCCGGGAAGTTCGCCGTGTTCAAGGCGGCGGCGGAGGGCGGCGCGGCCCCGCTGGTCGTGATCGGTGTGATCTCGTCCGCGGTCGCGGCCTTCTTCTACATCCGGGTGATCGTGCTGATGTTCTTCAGCGAGCCGCGGCCCGAGGGCCCGACGGTCGCCGTGCCGTCACCGCTGACGACGACGGCGATCGGCCTCGGCGTGCTGGTCACGGTGGTGCTCGGTGTGGCACCCCAGTACTTCCTGGACCTGGCGAACCAGGCGGGAGTCTTCGTGCGCTGATGCGCGGCTGCCGACCGCACAGGGCCCCGGTTCCCGACGGAACCGGGGCCCTTCGCAGTGCGCGGCCGGTCCCTGGGATGGGCGGACGCCCGCCGGGACCACGGCGGATGCCCGCTGGTTCACGGCGGATGCCCGCCGGATTCACCGAGGGCACCGGTACGGGTCTGTGGATAACTCCGATGCTGTCGGTGCGGGCCCCTATCGTTGAGGCAGTGGTCGAGGGACGACGTACGGGGGACACGACGATGAGCGGGACGGGCGGAACCATCGAGATGCCAGGCTTGACCGACGGCGAGGCGCTGGCCACGCTCCACCGGGTCTTCGGCTACGAGTCCTTCCGCGGCGAGCAGGAAGCGGTCATCGAGCACGTGGTGGCCGGCGGCGACGCCGTGGTCCTCATGCCGACCGGCGGCGGCAAGTCGCTGTGCTACCAGATCCCGGCCCTGGTCAGACCCGGCACGGGCATCGTGGTCTCCCCGCTCATCGCGCTGATGCAGGACCAGGTGGACGCGCTGCGGGCACTCGGCGTGCGCGCCGGGTTCATGAACTCCACGCAGGACTTCGACGAGCGCAGGGTGGTCGAGGCCGAGTTCCTGGCCGGCGAGCTGGACCTGCTGTACCTGGCGCCCGAGCGGCTGCGCCTGGACGCGACCCTCGACCTGCTCTCCCGCGGCAAGATCGCGCTCTTCGCGATCGACGAGGCCCACTGCGTGTCCCAGTGGGGCCACGACTTCCGCCCCGACTACCTCGCCCTCTCGCTGCTCGGCGAGCGCTGGCCGGAGGTCCCCCGCGTCGCGCTCACGGCCACGGCCACGCACGCCACGCACCAGGAGATCACCGAGCGGCTGCACATGCCGGCGGCCCGGCACTTCGTGGCGAGCTTCGACCGGCCCAACATCCAGTACCGGATCGTGCCCAAGGCCGACCCCAAGAAGCAGCTGCTGAGCTTCCTGCGGGAGGAACACGCGGGCGACGCGGGCATCGTGTACTGCCTCTCGCGCAAGTCGGTCGAGGCGACCGCGGAGTTCCTCTCGCGCAACGGCATCGAGGCGGTGCCGTACCACGCGGGCCTGGACGCGGGCACGCGCGCGGCGCACCAGTCCCGGTTCCTGCGCGAGGAGGGCCTGGTCGTGGTCGCCACCATCGCCTTCGGCATGGGCATCGACAAGCCGGACGTCCGCTTCGTCGCCCACCTCGACCTGCCGAAGTCGGTCGAGGGCTACTACCAGGAGACGGGGCGGGCCGGCCGGGACGGACTGCCCTCGACGGCATGGATGGCGTACGGCCTCAACGACGTCATACAGCAGCGCAAACTGATCCAGACCGGCGAGGGTGACGAGGCGTTCCGGCGCCGGGCCGCCGCCCATCTGGACTCGATGCTGGCGCTGTGCGAGACGTCCCGGTGCCGTCGCGGACAGCTGCTCGCCTACTTCGGCCAGGACCCCGAGCCGGCCGGCTGCGGCAACTGCGACACCTGCCTCGTCCCGCCGGAGACCTGGGACGGCACGATCGCCGCCCAGAAGGTGCTGTCGACGGTGGTGCGGCTCCAGCGCGAGCGCGGGCAGAAGTTCGGCGCGGTCCAGATCGTCGACATCCTGCTCGGGCGGCGCACGGCCAAGGTGATCCAGTTCGACCACGACCAGCTGTCCGTGTTCGGCATCGGCGAGGAGCTCACCGAGGGCGAATGGCGCGGTGTCGTACGGCAGATGCTGGCCCAGGGACTGCTCGCGGTGGAGGGCGAGTACGGCACGCTGGTGCTGACCGAGGACAGCGGCTCGGTGCTGCGGCGCGAGCGCGAGGTGCCGCTGCGCAAGGAGCCGAAGAAGCCTGCGGCCTCCCGGCCGGCGTCCTCCGGCAAGGGTGAGCGCAAGGCCAGGGCCGCCGCGGCCGAGCTGCCGGAGGAACTGCGGCCCGCGTTCGAGGCCCTGCGCGCCTGGCGCGCCGAGCAGGCCCGGGAACAGGGCGTCCCGGCCTACGTCATCTTCCACGACGCCACGCTCCGCGAGATCGCCACCGCCTGGCCGACGTCGGTGCGGCAGCTCGGCGGCATCAGCGGCGTCGGCGAGAAGAAGCTGGCGACGTACGGGGAGGGCGTGCTGGCGGTACTGGCCTCGCTGGACGGCGCCTCCGACCCGGCGCCCGCGGCAGCTCCCGAGGGCGCCCGCGCGACGGGTACGGACGCGGGTACGGGTACGGACGCAGGTACGGGCACGGACGCGGGTACGGGTACCGGTACGGGTACGGACGCCGAGGACGACTGGCCCGAGACGGACGCGGAGCCGGAACCGGACGACTGGATATGAGGGGCGGACCGGCGCCCTCCCGCAGCGGCCACGTCACGGCGGCCGGGTCGCGTGCGACGGCGGCGCGACGAGCGGCCGTCAGCCCAGCGCCGTCAGTCCAGGCGCGAAAATGATCAGCAGCGGCAGCAGGGGCACCAGCGCGGCGACGGTCGTGGTCAGGGCCCGGTGCCGGCGGCCGAGCCGTGGCGGAGGCTTGAGCAGACGGTCGACCCGTTCGCCGAGGAGGCGGTGGCTGGAGGCGCAGGACAGTACCCCGCGGTGCTGGTTCAGTTCGATCAGGGCCAGTGCGGTGGTCAGGTGGCCGCACCGCCGGGACGCCGTGTCGTCCGCCGCCAGCTCCACCAGCCGGTGCGTCTGCTCGCAGAAGTGGGCGAACAGCGGAACCCGGGGAAAGCCCGTGGCCAGCGCGCTCGACAGGTGCAGGAGCCAGTCGTGGTGGGCGCGGGCGTGGTCGCGTTCGTGGGTGAGGACGGCGTCGAGCTGGTGGTCGGTGAGGCGGTGCAGCGCGCCCGTGGTGACCACGAGCTGGGGCGGGTGACCCGGCATCCACCAGGCGTCGGGGTACTCGTCCTCCAGCACCAGCAGCGGACCGCGCGCCGCCTCCTCCAGCCCGGCGGGCAGCTCGGGGACGCGTTCGCGCAGATGGGCCCGCGCCTGTCCGCGGCGCCGGCGTGCCTCGACGAGCTCACGCGCGAGCATCGTCGTCGTCCAGGCGGCGCCGCAGGCCAGCAGGAGGGTGAGGGTGGCGGCCCAGGACGGGGCGGCGGTCAGGTCGTAGGCCGCGGTCACGGCCGGCGGCGCCGGTGCGAAGACGTGGTCGCGGAAGGTGTGGAAGACGGCGGCCGCGCCGAGCACCAGCGCCGTCAGACAGCACAGCAGGACGGTGGCGACCAGGCACTGCCACACCCACAGCGCGACCACGGGCTCCCGCTCGGGCCACGCCGCCCGTACCAGCGCACGCGGAACCGGCACGGCGGCCATCAGGGCGACGAAGCTCAACAGGAGCAGGCAGACGGTCATGCCACGGTCTCCGGTTCCTGGTCGGAGGAGGGGCGGTGCGGTGGGGTGCTGCGGCGGGGCGTTGCGGCTCGGCGCGCGGGACGCCCGCCGACAGTATGACGGCGAACGGCGCGGGAGTCAGGAGACGATGACCATCCCGTACGTCCCGTGCGGCCACCGTCACGCCCTGCAACTCAGGCCTCCCGCAACGCCCTTGCCGCGACCACCGGCCCGGCCCCGCCCCCACCCGGGTGCTGACCCCCACCCGGAACCGCCCCCACCCGGCCGCTGACCCCCACCCGGACCCGCCTCCACCGGCTGCTGCCCCCCCGCCCGGCTGCCCCTACTCCCGCGTCCCGGCCACGATCCGCCCGCTGACCTCCCCGAGTCCCACCGGCACTCCACCCGGCCCGGGCGCCCACGCCGAGAGGGTCACGATGTCTCCGTCCTCCAGGAAGGTCCGCTTGCCGTCGGGGAGTTCCAGGGGGTCGCGTCCGTTCCAGGTCAGCTCCAGCAGGGACCCGCGCTGGGACGGCTCCGTGCCGCTCACCGTGCCCGAGCCGTACAGGTCGCCGGTGCGCAGGGAGGCGCCGTTGACCGTCATGTGAGCGAGCTGCTGAGCGGCCGTCCAGTACATGGTGGAGAAGGGCGGCTCGGAGATGACATGGCCGTTGAGCGCGACGGAGATGCGCAGGTCGTAGCCGCCGGGCTCGTCGCCGGCGCCCTGGGTGTCGTCCAGATAGGGCAGCAGCGTGTGGGTGCGCTCCGGCGGCGCCACGCGCGCGTCCTCCAGCGCGTCCAGAGGGGTGACCCAGGCCGACACCGAGGTCGCGAAGGACTTGCCGAGGAACGGGCCGAGGGGGACGTACTCCCAGGCCTGGATGTCGCGTGCGGACCAGTCGTTGAGCAGGCACAGCCCGAAGACGTGCTCCCGGAAGTCGCCGAGCGCCACCGGTGTCCCCTGCGGCGAGGGCACGCCGACCACGAAGCCGACCTCGGCCTCGATGTCCAGGCGGACGGACGGCCCGAAGACGGGCGCCGGGTCCGCCGGTGCCTTGCGCTGGCCGGAGGGCCGTACGACGTCCGTGCCCGACACCACGACCGTGCCGGACCGCCCGTGGTAGCCGATCGGCAGGTGCTTCCAGTTCGGCGTGAGCGAGTCCGCCGCGTCCGGGCGGAAGATCTGCCCGACGTTGCGGGCGTGGTGCTCGGACGCGTAGAAGTCGACGTAGTCCGCGACCTCGAACGGCAGGTGCAGCGTCACCGAGGACAGCGGATGCAGGAAGGCCGCGACGGCCTCCTGGTGCGCCGGCACCGTCACCCACGCCGTCAGCGCGCGCCGTACGTCCGACCAGGCGGTGCGGCCCGCGGCGAGGAGCGGGTTGAGCGAGGGCCGGGCGAGCAGGGAGGCGTAGGGGGAGCCGAGCGCGAGCGCCGCCGCGCCCGCGTCGAGGACGTGGTCGCCGAGCCGGACGCCGACGGTCCGCCGCTCCGGATCGCCGGGTGAGAAGACGCCGTACGGAAGGTTGTGCGGTCCGAAGGGGTCGCCCTCGGGGACATCGAAGGGGGGCATGGGGTGGCTGCCTCACTCTCACCGGGTCGCGAGCGTTCTGTCACGGGCCGTCATGTGGCCGGGCCACACGTTACGGCGGAGTTGCCCGCTTGGGCAGTGTCTAAAGAGATTGCAATGTCCGTATTGGTCTTGTCGGAGCACTCAATTCCGGCTTAGCGTCCTTTGGGGGACACGGACGGGGTGGGTCCGGTCCGTAGGGGGGACACGTGGGGGGACCCGTGGCCAGGAGCAGCGGCAGTGCGCCATTTCAGGCCGACCGTGACGTGCCCGGCCTGATCGTCAAGATCGGCGACTATCCGCTGCACCACGGCGGCGTCGGCGCGATCCGCACCCTGGGCCGCCTCGGCGTGCCGATGTACGCGATCACCGAGGACCGCTACACACCCGCCGCCTCCTCCCGCTACCTCAAGAAGGCCTTCACCTGGCCGACCACCGGCACGGAGCACCCGGAGCAGCTGGTGGAGGGGCTGATCCGGATCGGCCGCGGCATCGGCCGTCCCACCGTCCTCGTCCCGACCGACGAGGAGGCGGCCGTCCTGATCGCCGAGCACCAGGACGCACTCGCCGGCAGCTTCCTCTTTCCCCCCGTCGACCCCGCCCTGCCGCGCCGCCTCGCGAGCAAGCAGGGCCTGCACGAGCTGTGCGTGGAGCACGGCATCGCGAGCCCGGCGGCCGCCTTTCCGCAGTCGTACGACGACATCGTGGCCTTCGCCGAGAAGGCCCGGTTCCCGGTGGTGGCCAAGAACCGTGAGGCGTTCGTGCGGCGCAGGCGGCCGGCGGTGAACGGCACGACGCGGATCGCCACCCCTGAGGGCCTGCTGCGCCTCGCCCGCGACTGGGGCGAGTGCCCGGGGGTGATCCTCCAGGAGTACCTGCCGCGGGAGGAGGCGGAGGACTGGATCGTGCACGCCTACTTCGACCGGGACTCCACCCCGCTCGCCATGTTCACGGGAGTGAAGGTGCGCTCCTGGCCGCCGCACGCGGGCATGACGGCGAACGCGTACGTCGTCGACAACCCGGAACTCGCCGACCTCGCCGGCCGTTTCATCAAGCAGATCGGCTTCACCGGCGTCATCGACCTCGACCTGCGCTTCGACCGGCGCGACGGACAGTACAAGCTCCTCGACTTCAACCCGCGCATGGGCGCCCAGTTCCGGCTCTTCGAGAACGAGTCGGGGGTGGACGTGGTCCGCGCCATGCACCTGGACCTCACCGGCCGCTCCGTCCCGGAGGGGGAACAACGGGCCGGCCACCGGTACATCGTGGAGAACATCGACCTGCCGGCCCTGCTCGCCTACCGCCGCAGCGGCTACACGACGCCGCACGCACCGGCGCGCGCGAGCGGGACGGAACTGGCCTGGCTCGCGGGTGACGACCCGCTGCCGTTCCTGACGATGCTCGCGCGCTTCGTGCGGCCGGGCGCGAAGCACCTGTATCAGCTGTGGCGGACCAGCCGCCGTGGCGGCGGCACCGGTTCGAGCGGCTAGCCGAGCGGAGCCGACCAGCCGCGAGAGCCGGACACGAAGTGACGAAGTGACGTCCTGGGGAGGGACTTCGTGATGCAACCGGTTGCAGTCGTGGGCGCCGGGCCGTTCGGCCTGTCGACCGCCGCCCATCTCACGGCGCGTGGCGTTCCGGTGCGGGTCTTCGGCGATCCCATGGTCAGCTGGCGCGACCACATGCCCGCGGGCATGCTCCTGAAGTCGACCCCGGCCGCCTCCAGCATCGACGCCCCGCAACAGGGCCACCGCCTCGCCGACTACTGCGACGCGGCCGGCATCAGGCGGCTGGTGACGGACGAGGACATCATCCCGATCGAGACCTTCATCGGCTACGGCGAGTGGTTCCAGGACAGGCTGGTGCCCGAGCTGGAGCGGGTGCGGGTGGTCTCGGTGGACCGGCACAAGAGCGGCGGCTTCGAACTGAAGCTGGACTCGGGGGAGTTGTTCACCGCCTGCGCGGTCGTCGTGGCGACCGGCCTGTCCGGCCTCGCGCACCTGCCGCCGGAGCTCGCCGCGGCCGTGCCGGACGGACCGGCGCCCACGGGCCCCGTCTCCCACAGCTCCCAGGAGCACGACCTCACGCGCTACGCCGGCCAGGACCTGATCGTCGTCGGCGCCGGGCAGTCCGCGCTGGAGACGGCGGCGCTGGCGGCAGAGGCGGGCGCGCGGGTGCGGGTGGTCTCCCGCGGCCGCGGCAAGGTCGCCTTCGGGGCGCCGCCGTGGAAGCAGCCCAGGCTGCGTCCCGAGTCGCCCTTCGGCCGCGCCTGGTCCCTGTGGGCGCTCAGCCACTACCCGCACCCCTACCGCCACCTCCCGGCCGGGGTCCGCCACTACCTCGTGCGCCGCGTCCTCGGTCCGCTCGGCGCCTGGTGGCTGCGTGACCGCTTCGAGGACAAGGTGCGGGTCAGCGAGATCGACCGGATCGTGCGGGCGGACGCGGCCGACGGCAGCCCGAGGCTGACGGTCCGCACGCAGGCGGGCCACACCCAGGAGCTGACCGCCGACCACGTGATCGCGGCCACCGGGTACCGGGTCGACATCGCGGCGATGGACTTCCTCGGGCACGGACTGCGCACCCGCCTGGCGGTGAGCCGGGGCGCGCCCGAGCTGGGCGCGGGATACGTCTCCTCGGTCCCCGGTCTGTACTTCACGGGCCTGCCGGCGGCGGCGTCGTACGGACCGGTGATGCGGTTCGTGTGCGGCACGGAGTTCGCCTCGCCGAGGCTGGCGGGGCACCTGGTGGCGGCACATGGGCAGAGCCGGGGCCGGGGCGCCGGGCGGTGACGAAGGGCCCGCGGAGGCAAGGAGGTTGAGTGTGAACCACGGTGGGTGCCGTGGTCGTCCGGTTCGCGATGAGTCGGTGGCGCGTCCGGTCCGTATTCTCTGATCATGGCCGCACCCACCGCATATGCACTCATCGCCACCGACCTGGACGGCACGCTGCTGAGAGGCGACGACACGCTGTCCGAGCGGTCCCTCGCCGCGCTCGCGCGGGTGGCCCGGGCCGGGGCCCGGCACCTGGTCGTGACGGGCCGGCCGGCGCCCAGGGTGCGGCCGCTCCTCGACGACCTGGGCAGCGGGGGGCTCGCGGTGTGCGGGCAGGGCGCGCAGGTGTACGACGTCGGCGCGGACCGTCTGCTGTGGTCCGTCACGCTGGAGAGGGAGCTCGCCGAGACCGCCCTCGGCAAGATCGAGGCCGAGGTGGGCCAGGTGTTCGCGGCCGTGGACCAGGACGGTGTGGACGGGCTCACGCTCATCGAGCCCGGCTATCTGATGCCGCACCCCACATTGCCGGCCGTGCGGGTCGACCGGCGCGACGACCTGTGGTGCGCGCCCATCAGCAAGGTGCTGCTGCGCCACCCCGACCTGTCCGACGACGAGTTGGCGGCGGCGGCGCGCTCGGTGGTCGGCTCGCTCGCCTCCGTCACCATGTCGGGGCCCGGCACCGTCGAACTCCAGCCATGCGGCATCACCAAGGCGACGGGCCTCGCTCTGGCGGCCGCGCACCTGGGGCTCGGCCCGCGGGAGACGATCGCCTTCGGCGACATGCCCAACGACATCCCCATGTTCGACTGGGCGGCCCACGGGGTCGCCATGGCCAACGCCCATCCCGAACTGAAGGCGGTGGCCGACGAGATCACCCTGTCGAACGAGGACGACGGCATCGCCGTCGTCCTCGAGCGACTGTTCCTCGCCGTGAGCCGTGAGCCGTGAGCCGTGAGCCGTGAGCCGTGAGCTGTGAGCCGTCGGCCTGGGCTGCTTCGGGCTACTCGCAGCAAGGGGCCGGCATTCCGCGCCAGGGCGGGCGGAGTGCTCAGTAGGCGCCGTAGACGTTGTCGATCGACCCGTAGCGCGCGGCGGCGTACTTGCAGGCGGCGGTGATGTTGGCGACCGGGTCGTAGGGGTTCATCAGCGTGCCGGGCACGTGGTAGGCGAGGAACGTCGGGTCGATGACCTGGAGCAGGCCCTTGGAGGGGGTGCCGGCCAGCGCGTTCGAGTCCCAGTTGTTGATGGCGGCGGGGTTGCCCGAGGACTCGCGCATGATGTTGCGGTAGATGCCGTCGTACGAACCGGGGATGCCCTGCTGCGACATGACCTGCAGGGAGGCCCGGATCCAGCCGTCGAGGTTGTCGGCGTAACCCATGGAGGTCGCGGTGAGCGTCGTCGGTGTGGCCGCGGAGGCGCTGGTCGCGCCGATGATCGGGAGGGCCAGGACGGCGGCACCCGTGCCGGCGACGGCGAGCTTGCGGGCGAGGCGGGAGTTCTTGGGACGGCGGTGCCGAGCGGCAGCGGACATGGGGATTCCTCTCCGGCGCCTGCGAGGTGAGCTGTCGGGTTCGGGCGGGAGCTGCCCGGCCGCGCGGCCGAAGGGCGGCGCGACTTCACCCCCAGCCGGTCCGGGGCGGTGCCCGGTCCGGCGACTTACCTGGGTCCCCCGCTCCTGCCGTGCGAGTGGGTTGGTCGATGGGTCGGCCGGGCTGCGGCAGGATTCGGCGTCTGCCCGACTGGCCGGGAACGTATGCGAGAGCACATGTCCGGAACAAGTGCCGGATTCACAGACCACGCCTGTTGACCTTGGTCGGGGTTTGTGGGGCGCTTGATCCTTTGCTGTTGCCAATCCCCAACTGGCCTGTGCGTGACGGGATGACGGGGAAGCTGAGGAGCCGTCGGATCCCAGGCCGACGTGACCCAACTCACTGGCATCCGCAAGAGCGGCAAATCGGGCAATGAGCTCAACTCATGTGCAACCAGCCGCTCATGGGGTCCGTCGCCCCCAAGTCCGGTGGAGGGTCACCTTTTCGGCCTCGACGCAGACCGTCCTATTGAAGGTCAAAAAGGGACGAATCAGAGTCGATGATCACGAGCTGCCGGGGCGCGTGGCCCACCCGGCGGAACCCCTCGTGTGGTGCAGATCGTTCACGGGGCAGTCGTCCTCTGCGGGGTCCGGAAGAGCCCTCCGCGGAGGCCCGGGGGAACCCTCTGGGCGGTCCGGAGGAACCCTCTGGGTGGTCTGGAAGAGCCCTCCGTGGTGGTCCGGGGGAACCCTCTGGGCGGTCCGGAAGAGTCCTCCCCGGTGGTCCGGAAGAGCCCTCCGCGGAGGTCCGGGGAATCCCTCTGTGGCGGTCCGGAGGAGTGATGTCGCGAGGGTCTTCGAGTCGCGGTCCGTGGCCGTCCCGGGGATCGTCCGAAGTGCCGGTAGACAAGTCGGTAGATATCAGCTCATATGAGGCGATCAAAAACATACCGGTCGTGATCCGATACCGCCCGTGGTGGACGGGTGGGCGGCATGGGTGATCGAAAGGTGACCGGATACGCTGACTTGAGTGATGGCAGCGACCTATCGACAAACCGCGTAGAACGCCAGTGGACACCAGCAGACAGGAGACCCCTCGTGACCGTCGTCGGGCCGTTCGGGCTGAGCGTGCGGGACCAGGCTCTGGAAGCCGATGTCCAGGCCGGATTGGCGGCTGTCGAGGAGGGTTTGCTCGAAGCCACCAAGAGTGAGGTCCCCTTCATCACGGAGGCCGCCCAGCACCTGGTGCGGGCGGGCGGCAAGCGGTTTCGTCCCCTGCTGGTGATGCTCGCCGCGCAGTTCGGCGACCCCTACGCGCCGGGGGTCGTGCCCTCGGCCGTCGTGGTCGAGCTGACCCATCTGGCGACCCTGTACCACGACGACGTGATGGACGAGGCCGCGGTGCGGCGCGGTGTGGACAGTGCCAATACCCGCTGGGGCAACTCGGTCGCGGTCCTCACCGGCGACTTCCTGTTCGCGCGCGCCTCGCACATCCTGGCCGACCTGGGGCCGGAGGCGGTCCGGGTGCAGGCCGAGGCGTTCGAGCGCCTGGTCACGGGGCAGATCCTGGAGACGGCGGGACCGCAGGACGGCCGGGACCCGGTCGATCACTACCTGGACGTGCTGGGCGGCAAGACGGGTTCGCTGGTGGCCGTGTCGTGCCGCTTCGGGGCGATGATGTCGGGCGCCGACGAGACGGTCGTGGACGTGCTGACCCAGTACGGCGAGCGGCTCGGGGTCGCCTTCCAGCTGGCCGACGACGTGCTGGACATCGCGTCCGACTCGCGGGAGTCCGGCAAGACGCCGGGGACCGACCTCCGCGAGGGGATTCCCACCCTCCCGGTGCTGCGGCTGCGGGAGCGGGCGGCGCGGCTGGGGCTGGCCGAGGACATCGCCCTGTGCGAGCTGCTGGACTCCGACCTGAGTGACGACGCGCGGCTCGAGGAGGCGCTGGCCGGGCTGCGGACGCACCCCGCGCTGGGGCGGGCCCGCCGCGACACCGTGCGGTACGCGGAGGAAGCGCGTGCGGCGCTGGCCCCGCTTGCGGAGTGCGACGCGAAGCTGGCGCTGATGGAGATGTGCGACGCCGTGGTCCACCGGGCCGGCTGAGTCCTCCCGGGCTGATTGAGTCCGCCCGGGCCGGCTGAGTCGTCCCGCGCTGACTGAGTCGTCCCGGGCCGGCTGAGTCATCACGGTGGCGTCGGCTGAGTCATCACGGTGGCGTCGGCTGAGTCTTCCCGCGCCGTCCGAGACCCCTCGGAAAAAGGGCGCGCGCCTTGCGCTTCGCCCGCTGTGGTGCACCTCACAGACCTGGACCTAGTCCAATCCGAGATCGCTTCTGTGACGAGATCACTTCCGCAGTCGGTGCCGTGAGGCCGGCGCAGGGGCGCCGGTCGGTCCGCGGGAAGGACCTGAACCGACGGGTCGGGGCCGACCGCCGGGAACTGACAGGGACTCACCTTCGGGGCCCATTTCCCGTACGACCCCTACGGGTCGGGGGAGGCGTCGCCCTCCCGCGTCATACCCCAGGTGTACACGGAGTTGAATCCCCGGTCTGACGCTTCCTCCTGGCGGATTTGGTGAGATGGAAACCACGGAAATCACCACTCCTCACCGATTCGGGTGAGAATGGCGGCACGGGGTGGGCAACAGAACCACGCGAGTTGGCCAAGCCGCCGCCGACGACGGAGGTAGCGCACACATGGCACCGTACGAATCCGACGAGAGCACGACCGCCGAGGAGGCCGACGACCTCCGTGCGGGCCGGCGCAAGGCCGCACGGTATGTGGTCCCGGTCGCGGTGGTGGGGGTGGCGGCGGCGACCATCGGGCTCGTCCCGGCCCTCGCCGACTCCGGCGACCCCAACCTGCCGAAGATCAGCGCGCAGCAGCTCATCGACAAGATCGCCAAGTCGGACGTGCAGCAGATGTCCGGCACCGTGAAGATCAGCACGGATCTGGGCCTGCCGAACCTCGGCGGGCTCGAGAACAGCCTGGCCTCCGGAGCCGCCGGGTCCGGTGACGGCTCGTCCGCCGATCCCAGCTCCAAGCTCACCGAGCTCGCCACCGGCACGCACACCCTGCGCGTCGCGTCCGACGGCCCGGACCGGCAGAAGGTCTCGCTGCTGGAGAAGGCGGCGGAATACAGCCTCATCCACAACGGCAAGGACGTCTGGGGCTACGACAGCCGGTCGAACGAGGTCTACCACGCCACCGCCGCCGACAACGCCGAGGCGCAGAAGAAGCAGGACGTCCCGGCCACGCCCAAGGACCTCACCGACGAGGCCCTGAAGTCGGTCGACGCCACGACTTCCGTGCGCGTCCAGGGCACCGCCCAGGTCGCGGGCCGTGACGCCTACCGACTGGTCGTCAAGCCGAAGCAGTCCGGGTCGACCGTCGGCCAGATCACCGTGGCCGTGGACGCCAAGACCGGGATGCCGCTGAAGTTCACGCTGACGCCGTCGAGCGGCGGCGCCGCCGTGATCGACGCGGGCTTCACCCAGGTCTCCTTCGCCCGGCCGAGCTCCTCGACCTTCGACTTCACCCCGCCCAAGGGTGCGAAGGTCACCGAGGGCGGCCGGGCCGGGCACGGGCTCAAGGGCACCGACAGGGCACCGATGCCCGGCGGGGCCCTCGCCGAGGGCGCCGGCGGGATGAAGGTCCTCGGCAAGGGCTGGAACTCCATCGCCACCTTCGACACCGGCGGCAAGGGAGTGCCGTCCGGCTCCCGGGCCGGCGGTCAGTTCGGTGGCTTCCTGGACTCGCTCGGCGACAAGGTCTCCGGCAAGTTCGGCTCGGGCACGGTCTTCAAGACCCGTCTGGTCAACGCCCTGATCACCGACGACGGCAAGGTCTACGTCGGCGCGGTGAACAAGGCCGCGCTGGTGAAGGCCGCCGACGCGGGGAAGTAGACAGCGCGGTCGACCGCCGTGCGCGTATGACGAATCGAGGGAGCCGATGGGCGAAGCGTCCGCCACGGAGCCGGAGGGGGGCGGGCCGGGTGACGGCGTCATCGCCACCCACGGGCTCACCAAGCGCTACCGCGGCGGGCAGCTCGCCGTCGACGGCCTGGACCTGACCGTCCCGGCGGGCAGCGTCTTCGGCTTCCTCGGTCCGAACGGCTCGGGAAAGACCACCACGATCCGCATGCTGATGGGGCTCATCGAGCCCACGTCGGGCACGGCGCGCGTGCTCGGGCGGCCCATGCCGCGCGCCTCGCGCACCGTGCTCCCGCACGTCGGCGCCCTGATCGAGGGCCCCGCCCTCTACGGCTTCCTCTCCGGCCGCGACAACCTTCTGCGCTACGACGCTGCCGACCCGACCGCCGATCCGCGCACCCGGCGCACCCGCGTCGCGGCGGCGCTGGACCGGGTGGGCCTGACGGCCGCGGCCGGCAAGAAGGCGAAGGCGTACTCGCTGGGGATGAAGCAGCGCCTCGGTCTCGCTGCCGCGCTGCTCCAGCCGCGCAGGCTGCTGGTGCTGGACGAGCCGACCAACGGCCTCGACCCGCAGGGCATGCGCGAGATCCGCTCCCTGGTCAGGGAGTTGGCCTCCGACGGCACCACCGTCTTCCTCTCCTCCCACCTGCTCGACGAGATCGAGCAGGTCTGCACCCATGCCGCGGTGATGGCGCGGGGCCGTCTGATCACCCAGGGCCCGGTGGCCGCCCTGTCGGCGGGGGTGCGCGGCCGGCTGGTCGTCACCACGCCCGACCCCGGGGACGCGGCCCGGGTGCTGAAGGAGCAGGGCGCCGCCGACGTCGTCGTGGCCGAGGACCGGGTGAGCGCGGAGCCGCCCGACCGCGATCTCGCGGAGGTGAACGCCGCGCTGGTGACGGCCGGCGTCCGCGTCCGCGGCTTCGGCGTGGAGCGGGCCTCCCTGGAGGACGCGTTCGTGGCACTGACCGGGGAGGGTTTCGATGTCGCAGGCTGAGGCGGTGCGCGCACCACGGCCGCTGTGGACCTTCGGGCTCCTGCGCAGCGAACTGCTCACCACCTTCCGGCGCTGGCGCACCCTCGCGCTGCTGGCCGTGCTGGCGGCGGTGCCGATCCTGGTCGGCATCGCGGTCAAGATCGAGACCAACGGCGGCTCGACGGTCGGCGGCGGCCGCGGCGATGGCGGCGGCGGCCCGGCGTTCATCTCGCAGATCACCAACAACGGCCTGTTCCTGGTCTTCACCGCACTGGCCGCGACGCTGCCGTTCTTCCTGCCGATGGCGATCGGTGTCGTGGCGGGCGACGCGATCGCCGGCGAGGCGAACTCGGGCACCCTGCGCTACCTCCTGGTCGCCCCCGCGGGCCGCACCCGCCTGCTGCTGACCAAGTACGCGACCGTGATGTCCTTCTGCCTGGTGGCCACCCTCGTGGTCGCGGTCTCGGCGCTGACCGTCGGGGCCGTCCTCTTCCCGCTCGGTGATCTCACGACGATCTCCGGTACTCAGATCTCCTTCGCCGAGGGCCTGGGGCGGGCCCTGCTGATCGCCCTGGTCGTCGCCGTCTCACTGGTGGGCGTCGCGGCCCTGGGCCTGTTCGTCTCCACGCTCACCGGCAGCGGCATCGCCGCGATGGCGACCACGGTCGGACTGCTGATCACCGTCCAGATCCTCGACCAGATCCCCCAACTGCACGCCGTGCAGCCGTACTTCTTCTCCCACTACTGGCTGTCCTTCGCGGACCTGATGCGGGAGCCGGTCTACTGGGACGACCTGACGAAGAACCTCGGCCTCCAGGCCCTGTACGCGGCGGTGTTCGGCTCGGCGGCATGGGCGCGGTTCACCACGAAGGACATCACCGCCTGAGGACACGGTCCACGGACCGCCCGTCACCGGCCGCCGGATGTCGGCCGCCTGTCACCGACCGCTTGTCACCGGCCGCCGGACCTCGGCCGCCTGTCACCGACCGCTCATCACCGACCGCCGGATGTCGGCCGCCTGTCACCGGCCGCCCGTCACCGACCGCCGGATGTCGGCCGCCCGTCACCGGCCGCGACCCGTCGGCCGCCATCCGCCATCCGCCGGACGTCGTCCGCCGGTCACCGGCCGCCGGTCACCGGCGGCGTTCGCCCGCTCCGGTCAGCCGGGCGAGGGCCTCCGTCTCACGGGGCGGACGGCCGCCGAGGTCGCCCAGGCGCCAGTCGGTCACCCAGGGCACGCGGTAGACGTCGACGACCGACTCGATCAGCCGGACCTGCTTCTCGAGCGGCTTCGGCAGCCGCCCCGGGGCGTCCGCGACCAGTACGACCCCGTCGAGGTCGAGCCCGGGCGGGGCCTCCCCGAGCCGGAACACCTCCAGGGTGCGCAGCACGGCCGCGAGGCCCGACGCGTGCGTACGGGCCACGAGCAGCACGGACGCCGGGTCCCCGGGACCAGGCCAGTCACGGCCGCAGTCGTGACCGCCGAAGACCGCGGCGAGCGTGGTGACGCCGGCGCCGCCGTGGGTGGCGACCCAGGAGTAGCGCCGGGCGGTGGCGTGGGCATGAGCGGGCTCCACCGGTCCCGGCCCCGGTACGGCGACCGGGCCGCGGAGCCAGATCTCCGGTCCCTTCTGCACATCCGTCCGCATGCCCGCTCTCCTCTCTCCTCACGCCTCCCTGATCGTCGTGACCCGGGTACGGTCACGCGAGGGTGGGCGCGGTACCTGGGACGAGGCTGTGACGCCACGGTGACGTGAGAACCGGCAGCGACCGGAGAGACTCGAGAGTACGTGCACAACCGGGTCTTGACGCCGGGGGAGCGGAAGTCCGACGGCGGGAGGGAGCACCATGGAAGCCGGACGCGCCGTCCACGGACTCCCCGACGCATCCGAGTGAGGGAAGCGATGTCTCGACTCAGCCGCGAGAACAAGCGGGAACACAAGCACGCCGCGGGCTCGGCGGCCCTCGCGGCGGCCCCGATCGACGTCCGCGTCCCCGTGGCGGGGCCGGTGGGCGCGTGGGTCGGCGGTGTGCCGGTCGGCGCGGCGGCCGGCGAGGAGATCCAGCAGGCCGTCCTGAACCACCTCACGCGCATCGCCCTCGCCACCGGCCACCCGGTCCTGGCCACGGTCCACGACGAGCGGATCGGCTACGTCGTCCCCCTCGAGGTGGCACCCGACGGAGCCAGCGGCTTCACGGGGGAGCCTGCGCGGATGGCACCCGCCGGACAGCCGGCGGCGCCCTCGCAGTCGGCCCCCGCGCAGTCGGCCCCTGCGGGGCAGCCTGGGGAGGCGGCGCGGGTGCTCCCGCCTCCGCCTCCGCCGCCCGCTCCGGTACCGGCACGGACGCCGACACAGGCACCGGAAGCGGCAGCGGCACTTTCACCGGCTCCGTCCTCGTATCCGGCTGCTTCCCCGCTGCCGTCCGTGCCGCCCGCCGAGCCGGAGGCCCCCGCGGCGGGGGCGCGGCAGTCCGAATCCGAGCGGCAGCCCCGGCGCGACAAGCCGACGCATGCCCTGCGGGCGGCCTCGGAACCTCAGCGGGAGACCGCGCCGACCTTCCCGCTGCGGGCGGTGTCGGAGCCGCAGCCGCTGGGGGAGAACGTGCCGACGTTCCCCCTGCGGGCCGTCCCGGAACCGGGCGGGGCGGACGCCCCGTCGACGTTCCCGCTGCGGGCGGTGCCCGAGTCGGCCGAGGACCGGGCCCCCGGCACGGTCGCGGCGCCGAAGGGCGAGTTCGGCCCGCCGCCGCCGATGGACGCGGTGCCGCAGCGCCACCCGGCCCCCCAGGACACGCCCGCCCCGCGGCCGGAACCCGCCCGACGGCCGGAACCCGCCCGACGGCCGGAACCCGCCTCCGGACGTCCGTCGAGTTCCTCCCTCACCGTCATGCCCCTGGACGTGGACCCGGCCGCCGACCCCGACGCCAGGCAGACCCCGGCCCGCGGCTTCGACGCCGTGGCCGAGGCCGTCCTCGGCGACGAGCCGCCGGCCACCACCAGCTTCCTCGTGGAACCGATGGCGCAGATCAACGAGGCCGTGAAGGCGGGCCGGACGGAAGCGGCGGCGGGACTGGCCGAGAGCGCGGTCGCGGAGGCGTCGGCGGCACTCGGACCGGACCACGACGAGGTACTGCGGCTACGCGAACTCACCGCGTACATCGCCTACCTGGCCGGTGACCCGGTCCGCTCCTTCCGGCTCTCGCTGGACCTCGCCCGGATCCGCCGGCGCACCGGTGACGCGGAGGCGGCCTACGGCAACGTCCAGAGCGCGGCCTCCGCCTGGCGCGCCGTGCGCGAACCGCGGCAGGGGCTGGAGCTGGGCCGCGAGCTGATCGGCCTGTGGACCGAGCTCACCGCCGAGGACGGCCCGGCCGCCGACGACATCGAGCAACTGGAGTCGGCCCGCGCCCGCATGGGCAGGCTCACGGAACGCGCCCGCAAGTCGGCCCCGTAGCAGACGACTCGCTCCCGGACGCCAGGGCGCCGTGACGCCAGGACACGGTGACGCCGTGACGCCGTGACGCCGTGACGCCATGACGCCAGGACACGAGGACACGAGAACGTCAGGAGACGAGGGCGTCAGTAGGGGAGGGCGTCAGTAGGGGAGGGCGTCAGGAGCCGGGATTCAGAAAGACAGCCGTGGACCACGCGCCGCAGGAGCGGCGGTGGCAGTGGCCCGTCCGGCGTCACACGTCCACCGCCGTGGCGGCCGGAGCCTCCGCCTTCGGCGCCCGGATCCTGCGGGGTCCGCGCGCAGCGCGCAACGCGTCCCAGGTCAACAGGGACAGCGCCACCCACACCAGCCCGAACCCGGCCCACCGCTCCACCGGCATCTCCTCGTGGAAGTAGAAGATCCCGAGCAGGAACTGGAACACCGGCGCCAGATACTGCAGCAGCCCGAGTGTCGACAACGGCACCCGGATCGCCGCCGCCCCGAAGCAGACCAGCGGCAGCGCGGTGACCACCCCGGTCGCCGCGAGCAGCGCTCCGTGCCCCGCCCCTTCGGTCGCGAACGTAGACCCGCCCCGCGAGGACAGCCACAGCAGATAGCCGACCGCGGGTATGAACTGGATCGCGGTCTCGGCGGCCAGCGACTCCATCCCGCCGAGGGCGACCTTCTTCTTCACCAGCCCGTACGTGGCGAACGAGAAGGCGAGCGTGAGCGAGATCCACGGCAACTGCCCGTAGCCCACGGTGAGCACGACGACGGCGGCGAAGCCGGTCGCGACGGCCACCCACTGCACCGGACGCAGCCGCTCCTTCAGCAGCAGCACGCCCATGGCGATGGTGACCAGCGGGTTGATGAAGTACCCGAGCGAGGCCTCGACCACGTGCCCACTGTTCACGGACCAGATGTAGACGCCCCAGTTGACGGTGATCACGGCCGCGGCGACCGTGACCAGCCCGAGCCTGCGCGGCTGCCGCAGCAGCTCGCCGGCCCAGGCCCAGCGCCGTGTCACGACGAGGGCGACGGCCACGAAGACGAGGGACCAGGCCATCCGGTGGGCGAGGATCTCCACCGCGCCCGCGGGCTTCAGCAGCGGCCAGAAGAGGGGGACCAGGCCCCACATCCCGTAGGCCGCGAAGCCGTTCAGCAGTCCTGTGCGTCGCTCGCCGCTCGACTTCCCGCTCACGGGCCCTCCTCACCTTGCCGCACACGTGTGCCAGGCAGAAGGTAACGCCAACCACCCTCACCTGTCATGCCCGTATCGCCATACGGTCATGACAGGCGAGGGTGGTGTCCTCGCGGGCCGCCGGGGGGTCCGGGCAGTCCGAGAGCCCGAGAGCCCGAGAGTCCGAGAGTCCGAGAGTCCGAGAGCCCGGGCAGTCCGGGCGGTCCGGGCAGTCCGGGAGCCCCGGGGTGCGCGGGGCGCGGGTGCAGGGGGAGTCGGTGCCCGGCCGCCGTCAGCCCTTGAGTGCCGCCGCGACGGCGTCGGAGAGCGGGGTGGTCGGACGGCCGGCCAGCCGGGACAGATCACCGGTGGAGACCACCAGTTCGCCCTTCTCGATGGAGGCGTCCACGCCCGCGAACATCGCGGCGAGCGGGCCGGGCAGGCCGGCGCCGGTCAGGATGCCGGTGTAGGCCTCGACCGAGACGGGGTTGTAGGTGATCTCCCGGCCGGTCTGCCGGCTCAGCTCTGCCGCGTACTCGGCGAAGCTCCACGCCTCGTCGCCACCCAGCTCGTACGCCTTGTTCTCGTGGCCCTCGCCGGTCAGGACCGCGACCGCGGCGGCCGCGTAGTCCGCGCGCGAGGCGGAGGAGACGCGGCCCTCGCCGGCGGCCTGGACGACGGCGCCGTGCTCCAGCACCGGGGCGAGGTTCTCGGTGTAGTTCTCGTGGTACCAGCCGTTGCGCAGCAGCGTGTACGGCACGCCGGAGGCGAGCAGGGCCGCCTCGGTGCCGCGGTGGTCGTCGGCGAGAGCGGCCGTCAGGCTCGCGGGGGCGCTGGTGTAGGCGAGCAGGGCGACGCCGGCGGCCTTCGCGGCGTCGATCACGACCTTGTGCTGGGCGACCCGGTCCTTGTCGAACTCGGTGCCGGAGATGAGCAGCACCTTGTCCCCGGCCGAGAAGACGCCGCCGAAGGTCTCGGGGCTGTTGTAGTCGGCGACCGCGAGCCTCACGCCGCGTCCGGCGAGGTCGGCGGCCCTGGATGCGTCCCGTACGACCGCCGTGATCCGGTCGGCGGGGACCTTCTCCAGCAGCTGTTCCACGACGTGGCGGCCGAGGTGTCCGGTGGCGCCGGTGACGACGATGCTCATGATGGCGAACTCCTTGTGGGGTGCGGATGACACTTACCCTAGGAGCTGCGCTAACTATTGGAAAGTACCAACTTTGAAGTAAGGTACTGGCATGGGAGTAAGTAGAACGGAGACGGTCGTCGAGGCGATGTGCCCCTATCGCCTCGTCCTCGAACATGTCACCAGCCGCTGGGGTGTCCTGGTCCTGATCGAGCTCCTCGACCGCCCCTACCGCTTCAGCGAACTGCGCCGCGCCGTCGGCGGCTACGGCCGCGGCGTCAGCGAGAAGATGCTCACCCAGACCCTCCAGACCCTGGAACGCGACGGCCTGGTGCACCGTGACGCCAAGCCCGTGATCCCGCCCAGGGTCGACTACTCCCTGACCGATCTGGGCCGGGAGGCGGCGGAGCAGGTGCGCGGCCTGGCGATGTGGACGAAGAAGCGGATGGACGCGGTGCAGCAGGCCCGGGAGGCGTACGACACCCGCCGAGCAGGTCCCGACGCTCCCTGATCCCGCTCCCGATGCCCCTGTTCCTGATCCCGCTCGCCCCTCCTGCTCCCCCTCCTGCTCCCGCTCGCGTTCCTGTTTCTCCTGATCGCGCTCCGTCAGCCGACGACCGTCCAGGTGTCGCCGCCGGCCAGCAGGGCCGCCAGGTCGCCCTTGCCGTGGTGCTCGACGGCCGAGTCGAGCTGGTCGGCCATCAGCGTGTCGTACACCGGGCGGTCGACGGACCTGAGCACACCGATCGGGGTGTGGTGCAGGGTGTCCGGGTCGGCCAGCCGGGACAGCGCGAAGGCGGTGGTGGGCGACGCGGCGTGCGCGTCGTGGACCAGCACGTCCGCCTCGTTCTGCGGCGTCACGGTGACGACCTTCAGATCACCGGTCGCCGGGTCCCGCACGACACCGCGTGAACCTCCCCCACTCTCGGCTCCGCTCGAGCGGGAGGTGCCCCCACCCCCGAAGCGGATCGGCTGCCCGTGCTCCAGCCGGATCACCGCTTCCTCGGCCTGCTGCTTGTCCTTGACGGCGTCGAAGGCGCCGTCGTTGAAGATGTTGCAGTTCTGGTAGATCTCGATCAGCGCCGTGCCCGGGTGGGCGGCCGCCTCGCGCAGCACCGACGTGAGGTGCTTGCGGTCGGAGTCGATGGTCCGGGCGACGAAGGACGCCTCCGCGCCGATGGCCAGCGACACCGGGTTGAAGGGCGCGTCGAGCGACCCCATCGGCGTCGACTTCGTGATCTTGCCGATCTCCGAGGTGGGGGAGTACTGCCCCTTGGTGAGACCGTAGATCCGGTTGTTGAACAGCAGGATCTTGAGGTTGACGTTCCGGCGCAGGGCGTGGATGAGGTGGTTGCCGCCGATGGACAGGGCGTCGCCGTCGCCCGTGACGACCCACACCGACAGATCGCGCCTGCTGGAGGCCAGACCGGTCGCGATGGCCGGGGCCCGTCCGTGGATGGAGTGCATGCCGTACGTGTTCATGTAGTACGGGAAGCGGGACGAGCAGCCGATGCCCGAGACGAAGACGATGTTCTCCTTGGCCAGGCCCAGCTCCGGCATGAAGCCCTGCACGGCCGCCAGGATCGCGTAGTCACCGCAGCCGGGGCACCAGCGCACTTCCTGGTCGGACTTGAAGTCCTTCATGGACTGGCGGGCCTCGGCCTTGGGAACGAGGGAGAGCGCCTCGATCGTGCCCGTGCCTTCCGTGGACGTCTCAGCCATCGATGGCCTCCTTGAGAGCCGTGGCGAGCTGTTCGGCCTTGAACGGCATACCGTTCACCTGGTTGTACGAGTGGGCGTCGACCAGGTACTTCGCCCGGATCAGGGTGGCGAGCTGCCCGAGGTTCATCTCGGGGATCACCACCTTGTCGTAGCGCTTCAGCACCGTTCCGAGATTGCGCGGGAAGGGGCTGATGTGGCGCAGATGGGCCTGCGCGACCGACTCCCCGGCCGCGCGCAGCCGCCGTACCGCGGCGGTGATCGGCCCGTACGTCGAACCCCAGCCGAGCACCAGCGTCCGCGCCTCGTGCGGGTCGTCGACCTCCAGGTCCGGCACGTCGATGCCGTCGACCTTGGCCTGGCGGGTGCGGACCATGAAGTCGTGGTTGGCGGGCGCGTAGGAGATGTTGCCGGTGCCGTCCTCCTTCTCGATGCCGCCGATGCGGTGTTCGAGGCCGGGCGTGCCGGGGACGGCCCAGGGGCGGGCGAGGGTCTGCGGGTCGCGCTTGTACGGCCAGAAGACCTCGGTGCCGTCGTCGAGGGTGTGGTTCGGGCCCTGCGCGAACTGCACGCTCAGGTCCGGGAGCTCGTCGAGCTCGGGGATGCGCCACGGCTCGGAGCCGTTGGCCAGGTAGCCGTCGGACAGCAGCACCACCGGGGTGCGGTACGTCAGCGCGATCCGCGCCGCCTCCATGGCCGCGTCGAAGCAGTCGGCCGGGGTCTTCGGGGCGATGACCGGCACCGGCGCCTCGCCGTTGCGGCCGTACATCGCCTGGAGCAGGTCGGCCTGCTCGGTCTTGGTCGGCAGGCCGGTGGACGGCCCGCCCCGCTGGATGTCCACGACCAGCAGCGGCAGCTCCAGCGAGACCGCGAGCCCGATGGTCTCGCTCTTGAGCGCCACGCCGGGACCGGAGGTGGTGGTCACGGCCAGCGAGCCGCCGAAGGCCGCGCCCAGCGCCGCGCCGATGCCGGCGATCTCGTCCTCGGCCTGGAAGGTGCGCACGCCGAAGTTCTTGTGCCTGCTCAGCTCGTGCAGGATGTCCGAGGCCGGGGTGATCGGGTACGAGCCCAGGAACAGCGGCAGGTCGGCCTGGCGTGAGGCGGCGATCAGGCCGTAGGCGAGGGCGAGGTTGCCGGAGATGTTGCGGTAGGTGCCGGGCGGAAAGGCGGTGGCGGCCGGCGCGACCTCGTAGGAGACCGCGAAGTCCTCGGTCGTCTCGCCGAAGTTCCAGCCGGCGCGGAAGGCGGCGAGGTTCGCCTCGGCGATCTCGGGCTTCTTGGCGAACTTGGAGCGCAGGAACTTCTCCGTGCCCTCGGTCGGCCGGTGGTACATCCACGACAGCAGCCCCAGCGCGAACATGTTCTTGCTGCGCTCGGCCTCCTTGCGGCTGAGGTCGAACTCCTTCAGCGCCTCGACCGTCAGCGTCGTCAGCGGCACCGGATGCAGGCTGTAGCCGTCGAGCGAGCCGTCCTCCAGCGGGGAGGCCGGGTAGCCGACCTTCTGCATCGCCCGTTTGGTGAACTCGTCCGTGTTGACGATGATCTCCGCGCCGCGCGGCAGGTCGGCGATGTTCGCCTTCAGGGCGGCCGGGTTCATCGCGACCAGGACGTTCGGCGCGTCGCCCGGCGTGAGGATGTCGTGGTCGGCGAAGTGGAGCTGGAAGGAGGAGACACCCGGCAGGGTGCCGGCGGGGGCGCGGATCTCGGCGGGGAAGTTCGGCAGCGTCGACAGGTCGTTGCCGAAGGACGCCGTCTCGGAGGTGAACCGGTCGCCGGTGAGCTGCATACCGTCGCCGGAGTCCCCCGCGAACCGGATGATCACCCGGTCCAGCCTCCGTACGTCCTTCGCTCCGCCCGGTTCGCGCTGTTCTCCGACGACGGCTCCGTCTGCCTGCTCCGCTGTCCTGCTGACCTGGCTGGTCACTGAACTGGACCTCCCTCGAGGCGGCTGTCTGGGACCGGCCTTCCCGCAGGCCCTCCCAGGATCAACCCTACGTCGGTTAGGGTCGCCTTCCCGCGGCCATTCGCATGATGGACACGAATCCGAGACGCCGCGACACCCCGACTTGTCATGATTTCTCGCCCCCCGGCGCTCCTTTGAAGACGCTCCCCGCGTCCGTTTCGGTTCTAGGGCAGTTCTAGGGCAGTTCTAGGGCGGACTCACAGACGGACCGACAGCGGGACCGACAGACGGACCGACGGACGGACCGACAGACGGACCGACGGACGGACCGACAGACCGACAGGCGGATGGACAGCCGGGCGCGACGAGCGGACAGCCGCCCACGGACCAAGTGTCAGCCCGTCATGAGTTCAGATAGGTGAGTACCGCGAGAACACGCCGGTGATCCCCGTCACTCTGGGAAAGTCCGAGCTTCAGGAAGATGTTGCTCACGTGCTTCTCGACGGCGCCGTCGCTGACCACGAGCTGCCGTGCGATGGCCGAATTCGTCCGTCCCTCGGCCATCAGCCCCAGCACCTCCCGCTCCCGGGGCGTCAGCCCCGCCAGCACGTCCTGCTTACGGCTGCGGCCGAGCAGCTGCGCGACCACTTCCGGGTCCAGCGCGGTGCCCCCCTGGGCCACCCGCACCACCGCGTCCACGAACTCCCGGACCTCGGCCACGCGGTCTTTGAGCAGATAGCCGACGCCATGGCTGGAACCGGCCAGCAGTTCGGTGGCGTAGCGCTCCTCCACGTACTGCGACAGCACCAGCACACCGAGTCCGGGATGCGCCTTGCGCAACTGCACCGCCGCCCGCACGCCCTCGTCGGTGTGTGTCGGTGGCATCCGCACGTCCGCGACCACGACGTCCGGCAGCTCGCCCTGTCCGTCCAGCTCGGTGATCGTCTTGATCAGCGCCTCCCCGTCACCCACACCGGCGACGACGTCGTGCCCGCGGTCGGTCAGCAGCCGGGTCAGCCCCTCCCTGAGCAGCACTGAGTCCTCGGCGATGACCACCCGCACCCTGTCCTCCACGATGTCCGGCCCCCCAGCCCGTTTCCGTATGCCAGTAGTCCAGCATTCCAGCATTCGGACCGGACTGCGCCGGGGGAACGGCAATCAGCGCGAACATGTGCAGCGCAGGAGTGCAGCGCAGGACGACTTTCGGCCCGCGCGGGCGGTCCCCGGCCCTCAGCCGAGCGCCCGCTCCCCGCGCCAGGGCAGCTCCGCGGTGACCCGGGTGGGCCCACCGGCCGGCGAATCCACCACGAGGATCCCGTCCACGGCGTCCAGCCGCCCGGCCAGCCCCGCCAGCCCCGAGCCGCCGGAGGCGTCGGCGCCGCCGACCCCGTTGTCCATGACCTGCACCATCAGCCGGTTCTCCACTCGCCACACGTCCACGGCCGCCCAGGTGGCCCGCGCGTGCTTGCTGATGTTCTGCAGCAGTTCCGACACCGTGAAGTACGCGATCCCCTCGATCGCCGGCGCCGGCCGCTCGTCCAGGTCGACCTCCACCTGCACCGGCACGGTGCACCGCGAGGCCACAGCGGACAGGGCGGCGTCCAGCCCGCGGTCCGTCAGCACCGCCGGATGGATCCCGCGCGCCAGGTCCCGCAGCTCCTGGAGCGCCGTCTTCACCTCGCCGTGCGCCTCGTCCACCATCCGCGCCGCCGCCCGCGGATCCTCCGCCAGCTTCTCCTTCGCCAGCCCCAGATCCATGGCGAGCGCCACCAGCCGGGCCTGCGCCCCGTCGTGCAGGTCCCGCTCGATCCGCCGCAGGTCCGCGGCCGCGGTGTCCACCACGACCCCGCGGTCCGACTCCAGCTCCACCACCCGCGCCGACAGCCGCGACGGCCCGAGCAGCCCGTGCACCATCAGCCGGTCCACCGTCGTCAGCGCCCGCACGATCCACGGCGTGGCCAGCGTGAAGACCAACCCCACCAGCGCGGTGACGGTGATCTCGAAGGGGTTGTCGAGGTAGACGCTGTGGCTGGAGTCGCCGTAGAGCTGGAGCCCGCCCTGGCCGCCGTACACGGGAAAGAGCCAGAACCACAGCGGGTACGTCAGCAGCGCCCATCCGTACGCCCAGAAGTTCAGCGCGACCACGAACGAGAACACCGACCAGGGGAACTGCAGCAGCGCGTACAGCAGCGTCCGCCAGGACGTGCCGCTCTTCAGCACCGCCCCCATCCAGGCCATCACCCCGGACTTCCGCATCCGCAGCGGCTCGGGGTCGGCCACCTCCAGACCGAGCAGCGCGCGCGCCCGCGTCCGCTCCAGCGCCGCGATGCCCCGGCAGCCGGCCAGCCCCGCGGCGAGCACCGGGACACCGAGGAACGTCACCAGCAGACCGGCCCCGAGCGAGACCATCGTGACGGCGTAGACGAAGAGCGCGACGCCGATCGGCAGGCTCAGCAGCACATACGCGAACTCCCGCCAGCTGCGCGCCTCGAACGGCGCCCGCAGCCCGGCCGGCAGCCGCCGGCGCTCGCCGCGGCCGGGACCGTCGTCGTATCCGAGCCCGTAACCCTGCGCGTGGCCCTGCGCGTGGTTCTGCGCGTGGTTCTGCCCGTAGCCCTGCACCTGGTCCTGCCCGTAGCCCTGCCCGTACTGCGCGGCCATCGGCGTCGTCCGTTCTGCTCGTCCTGCTCGTCCTGCCCGTCCCTGCGGCTGTCCCGCGGTACCTCCACGTTCCTCCGCCGCGGGGCCGCCTTCCATGGAGTACGTCGGTCTCTTGGAAGGGGGGTTTTCCCCACCTCACCTCCCGGCGGGGCGCCCGTCACCTCCCGGCGGGGCGCCCGTCGCCGGGCGCGCGGTCGCGCCACGGCAGCTCCGCCGTGATGACGGTCGGCCCGCCCCGCGGCGAGTCGATGACGAACAGCCCGTCGACCGCGTCCAGCCGGTCGGCGAGCCCCTGCATGCCCGTACCGCCCTCGGGTCTCCCATCGCCGCCCTCAGCCGGATCGCCGCGCGACGCACCCCCGCTCCCCAGGTGCGCGCCCCCCGACCCGTCGTCCTCCACCTGGATCAGCAGCCGTTCCTTCGCCCGCCACACCTCGACCGACGCGGTCTTCGCCCCGCTGTGCTTGCTGACGTTCTGCAGCAGCTCGGAGACGGTGAAGTAGGCGATGCCCTCGATGGCCGCGGCGGGTCGTGCGTCGAGGTCGACCGTCACCGTCACGGGGACGGTGCAGCGCGAGGCCACCGCGGACAGGGCGGCGTCCAGACCCCGGTCGGTGAGGACGGCCGGATGGATGCCGCGGGCCAGGTCCCGCAGCTCCTGCAGCGCGAGCTTCACCTCGCCGTGCGCCTCAGCGACCATCTCCGCCGCCGAGTCGGGGTCCTCCAGGAGCTTCTCCTTGGCCAGGCCGAGGCCCATCGCCAGGTTGACCAGCCGGGCCTGCGCCCCGTCGTGCAGATCGCGCTCGATCCGCCGCAGATCGGCGTTGGCCGTGTCGACCACCACCCCCCGGTCCGACTCCAGCTCCGCGATGCGCCGCTCCAGCTCGTCGGAGGGCGACAGCAGCCCGCGCACCATCGCCCGGTCGGCGTTGGTCAGCCCCCGCGCGACGAACGGCAGCACCGGCCACAGCACGAACAGCGAGGTCAGCGTGGTGGCGAAGGTGAGGACGCCCCAGGGCAACCGGATGAAGCCGTACAGCACCGCCCGCCAGCCCACCGGGTCCTTCAGCCGCATCCACAGCCGCGGGAGGAAGCCGGTGCCGCGTCCGGGCAGCGGGCTCGGCTCCTCGACGTGCGTCCCGAGCAGCTTCCTGGCCCGTGTCCGCTCCATCCGGCCCAGCATCCGCGAGCCCGCCAGCGCGGCCGCGAGCAGCGGGAAGCCGATCACCGTCACCGTCAGCCCGAAGCTCGTGAACAGCGCCGTCACGACGTAGACGAACCCGAGCAGCCCCACCGGGAGGTTCACCAGGAGGTGGGCGATCTCCTTCCAGGTCTGCCGGTCGTAGGCGAAACGGGGAGGCGGCAGACGGTCGCCGTCACCTTCCACAGCCCCCATCGGGCGCGAGAGTCGTTCGGTCATATGGGCCAGCGTGCCGTGCGCCGCCCGCTCGCGCCATGAGGTCGGCAGCCGTCGCCCCCTGGGGAAAACCCCACCCCGGCATCCCGCCCGGAAGGGCGCCCGGCGTCCCGCCCGGAAGGGCGCCCGGCGTCCCGCCTAGAAGGGTGCCCGGTCCTGCCCGGAAGCGTGCCCGGCGTCCTGCCCGGAAGCGTGCCCGGCGTCTCAAGCGCATCTCAAGGCGTGATGGGCTGCTTACCGTCCCTTTATCAGGGCCTAGACTCCCGTGCGTACAGATCGTCGAACAGCGGTGTTCATCAGGGCCGCAGGTCACAGCGGCGTGCCGAGTCAGGGAGCGAGGAGACGGACGTGCGGGAACCGACCGTCGTCGCGGCGGACTACTTCCAGTCGTACTCCGTCGTCGGACTGCTCGCCCTCGTCGGCGTGCTCTTCGTCGCGGTCGCCTTCGGGGCCGGCCGCCTGCTGCGGCCCGTGGTGCCCACCCCCGAGAAGCTCCTGACGTACGAGTGCGGAGTCGACCCCGTCGGCGAGGGCTGGGCCCACACCCAGGTCCGCTACTACGTCTACGCCTTCCTGTACGTCATCTTCGCCGTCGACTCGATCTTCCTGTTCCCCTGGGCGACGGTCTTCGCCGCCCCCGGCTACGGCGCCACGACGCTCGTGGAGATGTTCGTCTTCCTCGGCTTCCTGACCGTGGGCCTGCTGTACGCATACAAGAAGGGCGTTCTGGCATGGACATGACGACGCCAGACACCAACGGACAGAACGAACAGAACGAACAGAACGGACGGGACGGACGGGGCGGACGAGACGAACGAGGCGGACGGGACGGGCAGCCGGTGAAGGCGGTCGCGGGTCCGGAGCCCGTTCTGCTGCCGGAGCCCGGGAGTCCCCCCGCGGAAGGCAGGGGGAGGCTCGGCGCGCTGGCCCGTCTCGCTCCGGAGCCGATGAAGGTGGTTCTGAACTGGGGCCGCCGCTACTCCCTCTGGGTCTTCAACTTCGGCCTGGCCTGCTGCGCGATCGAGTTCATCGCCGCGTCGATGGCCCGCCACGACTTCATCCGGCTCGGCGTCATCCCCTTCGCGCCGGGCCCGCGCCAGGCCGACCTGATGGTCGTCTCCGGAACGGTCACGGACAAGATGGCGCCCGCCGTGAAGCGCCTCTACGAGCAGATGCCCGAACCGAAGTACGTCATCTCCTTCGGCGCTTGCAGCAACTGCGGCGGCCCCTACTGGGACTCCTACTCCGTCACCAAGGGCGTGGACCAGATCATCCCGGTCGACGTCTACGTCCCCGGCTGCCCGCCCCGCCCCGAGGCCCTGCTCCAGGGGATCCTGAAGCTCCAGGAGAAGATCGCCCGGGAGTCGCTGGGGGAGCGGTACGGCACCTCCCGTGCCTCGGCCGCGGCCCTGCAGAGCGACCTGGTCCGGCCACCGGGGGCCGGGTCCCCTTCCGGGGAGGGCCGATGAGCACCGTCGGCTGGCTGCCCGCCCCCGCCGAGGAACTGTTCGGTCCGGAGGCCACGGCCGAGGAGTCGTACGAGGTGCTTACGGTCGACGTCCCGCCGGCGTCCTGGCTCACCGCCCTGGAGGCCGCGCGCGACCGGCTGTCCTGCACGTACTTCGACTGGCTCAGCGCGGTGGACGAACCGGGCACGGGTTTCCGCGTCGCGGCCCACGTCGTGTCCCTGTCTCCCGTGCGCCGTCTGCTGGTACGCACCACGGTCCCGCACGAGGCCCCGACGCTGCCCTCCGCCGTCGGCGTGTACGCGGGCGCCGCCTGGCACGAACGCGAGACCCACGAGATGTTCGGCGTCGGCTTCGAGGGCCACCCGGCTCTGGATCACCTGCTGCTGCCGGAGACCTTCGAAGGTCACCCCCTCCGCAAGGACTTCGTCCTCGCCGCCCGCGTCGCCAAGGCCTGGCCCGGCGCCAAGGAGCCGGGCGAGTCCGACCACGGCGGTCCCAAGCGGCGCCAGATGCTCCCCCCGGGCGTCCCCGACCCCAACGAGTGGGGCCCCCAGAAGGGCCAACTCCCACCCGCCCCCACCCGCCCGGCACGAGGAGCGGGCCGAACGGCGGCGGGCGAACGCCCGGCGCGGCGCACGCGTTCGGCCGGGGAAGGCTCGGCCAGTCAGACGGCGGCAGCCGCAGCCGGTGCGGCCACGGGTGCGTCGCGGCGTTCCCGTTCGGCGGCGGAGGGGTCGGTCAGTCAGGCTGCGGCGGCTGGTGAGGGTGCGGGTGCGGGTGCGTCGCGGCGTTCTCGTTCGGCGGCGGAGGGCTCGGCAAGTCGGCGACCTGCTGCGGAGCCCGGTGGTGAGGCGGCGGCCGGACCTCGGCGTGCCCGAACGGCCGCAGAGGGGTCGGCGAGCCAGCGGCCGGCTGCCGAATCCGGTGCCGCAGAGGCCGCGCCCAGCGAAGACTCCTCTTCTCAGACCGCTGCCGTCCCGTCGGCAGAGGGCCGGAACCCCCGCCCCGCCTCCCGCAGTTCCGACGCCCCGTGGCACCACGCCCGCCCGGCGTTCGACGAGCCGGGTGATGAGAAGGCGCCCAGCCCGGTCGCGGAGCCGGTCGACCAGCGGGACGGCGAGCCGGACATCGAGCCGGACGCCGAGCGAGACGCCGAGCCGACGCGCGCACGCGAGCGAGCGCCGAAACCGCCCGCAGACGCAGACACAGGCCCCGACGCAGACGCAGACGCAGACGCAGACACAGGCGCTGACGCCGACACCGACGCAGACACAGGCTCCGAGACCGACGCCGACGCCGGTTCGGGGAAGCACGATCTGGCGAACCCGGAGGACCCCGCCGCAGACCCCCAAAACACGGCGCACCCCGAAGACCCCGCAGGAGGCCCGCAGTGACCGACGCCCTGGACGTCACCCTGCGACTCCTGATCGTCTTCGTCGTCTTCCTCACCTTCCCCCTGATCGTCGGCCAGACCGAGCACAAGGTCATGGCCCACATGCAGGGCCGCCTCGGTCCGATGTACGCCGGCGGCTTCCACGGCTGGGCCCAACTCGTAGCCGACGGCGTGAAGTTCGCACAGAAGGAAGACATCGTGCCGAGGGGCGCGGACCGCCGCGTCTTCCAGCTCGCCCCCGCCGTCGCCCTCCTGCCGTACCTCGTCGTCCTCCTCGCCATCCCCATCGGCCCGGGAGAGGGCGCGGTCGGCCAGGTCCTGGACGCCGGCATCTTCTTCGTCCTCGCGGTGATGGGCGTCGGCGTCCTCGGCTCCCTCATGGCCGGCTGGGCCTCCGCCAACAAGTTCTCCCTCCTCGGCGGCCTGCGCACCGCGGCCCAGCTCCTCGCCTACGAGCTCCCGATGCTCCTCGCCACAGCCTCCGTGGCGATGGCGGCCGGCACCGTCTCCCTCCCCGGCATCCTGGACGCCTTCGAGTGGTGGTGGCTGCCCTGGCAGATCGTCGGCGCGGTCGTCTTCTTCGTCGCCGGACTCGCCGAACTCCAGCGCCCGCCCTTCGACATGCCCGTCGCCGACTCGGAGATCATCTTCGGCGCGTACACCGAGTACACCGGTCTCCGCTTCGCCCTGTTCCTCCTCGCCGAGTACGCCGGAATCATCGTCCTGTGCGGTCTGACCACCGTCCTCTTCCTCGGCGGCTGGCACGGCCCCTGGGGCGCCGACGGCCTCGGCTGGGTCTGGACGCTGCTGAAGACGGCCGTCCTCGCCTTCCTCGTGATCTGGCTCCGCGTCACCTATCCCCGGTTGCGCGAGGACCAGCTCCAGAAGCTCTCCTGGACCCTCCTCGTCCCCCTTTCCCTCGCCCAGATCGCCCTCACCGGCATCGTCAAGGTGGTGATCTCCTGATGGCTGAGCCGCTGCCGACCACGCGGTCCCGCATCCCCGGCTCCGGCCTGGCCAAGGGCCTCGCCGTGACTCTGCGCACGATGACGCGCAAGTCCGTCACCGAGCAGTACCCCGACGTCCAGCCCGACCTGCCGCCCCGCACCCGCGGCGTCATCGGCCTGTTCGAGGAGAACTGCACGGTCTGCATGCTGTGCGCCCGCGAGTGCCCGGACTGGTGCATCTACATCGACTCCCACAAGGAGACGGTCCCCGCGGCGGCCCCCGGCGGCCGCGAACGCAGCCGCAACGTCCTCGACCGCTTCGCCATCGACTTCGCCCTGTGCATGTACTGCGGTATCTGCATCGAGGTCTGTCCTTTCGACGCCCTGTTCTGGTCACCGGAGTTCGAGTACGCCGAGACCGACATCCACGAGCTCACCCACGAACGCGACAAGCTCCGCGAGTGGATGTGGACGGTCCCCGCCCCGCCGGCCCTCGACCCCGCCGCGGAGGAACCGAAGGAGATCGCCGCCGCCCGCAAGACCGCCGAGAAGCTGGCGGCCGCCCAGGCGGAACCGCGGGAAGGAGAGTCGTGAGCCCCGCCGCAGCCGCCACCGCGGCCCCCGCCACGACCCTGGCCGCCGACGCCCACGGCTTCCTCTCCCCGACCGGCGTCGAGATCGCCTTCCTCCTCGTCGGCCTGGTCACCTTCGGCGCGGCCCTGGTCACGGTCACCACCCGGCAGCTGGTTCACGCCGCCCTGTGGCTGGTGGTCACCCTCGGCGGCCTCGCCGTCGAATACCTCCTGCTCACCGCCGAGTTCATCGCCTGGGTGCAGGTCCTCATCTACGTCGGTTCCGTCGTCGTCCTCCTCCTGTTCGGTCTGATGCTCACCAAGGCCCCCATCGGCCGCTCCCCGGACGCGGACTCCGGCAACCGCTGGGCCGCCCTCACCGTGGCGGTCGCCGCGGCCGCCGCCCTGGTCTGGGTCGTCGTCGACGCCTTCCGCACGACCTGGATCGACCTGGACGGACCGGCCGCCGGCTCCACCGCCGCCACCGGGGCGAGCCTCTTCCAGAACTGGGTCCTCCCCTTCGAGGCCCTCTCCGTACTCCTCCTCGCCGCCCTGGTCGGCGCGATCGTCCTGTCCCGCAAGGCCAAGGCGGACGAGGCGTCCGGTGCCGCGAGCTCCCCGGCCCCAGCGGGCGCCCGAAGCGAGAAGGAAGGTGTCCGCTGATGCACCTCGCCTATCCCGCCGTGCTCTCCGCCCTGTTGTTCTGCACCGGCCTGTACGGCGTCCTGGCCCGCCGCAACGCGGTCCTGGTCCTGATGTCCGTCGAGCTGATGCTCAACGCCGTCAACCTCAACCTCGTCGCCTTCGACGTCTGGCTCAGCAAGACCGCCCGCGACACGCTGCACTCCGGCCAGGCCCTGACCCTGTTCACCATCGCCATCGCCGCCGCCGAGATCGGCATCGGCCTGGCGATCGTCCTCGCCGTCTACCGCAACCGCGGCACCTCCGACATCGACAGGCTCCGCGACAGCGCCGAGGGCCACGAGAGCGACGGTCCCGACGGCGACACCCTGACGGCGGACCGGACCGGGAAGGCTGAGGCCACCGCGTGACCACGACCACCCTCGCCGCCCTCGTCCCCCTTCTGCCGTTCCTGGGCGCCGCGGCCGGCCTGCTCCTGGGCCGCACGGCCCCCGGCTTCGTCCGCCCGCTCGCCGTCCTGCCGTCCCTCGCCGCCTTCGTGCTGGCCGTGCTGGTCGCCGTGCGCCAGGGCGGCGACCAGGCCGTCGACGCGCACACCGAGCTCACGCCCACCGGCTCGGTCCCGATCGAACTCGCCCTGCACATCGACGGCTTCGCCGCCCTCGTCGCCGTCCTGGTCGGCGTCATCGCCTCCTGCGTGCAGATCTACTCGACGGGCTACCTGCGCGACGACCCGCGCTACCCCTCCTACGCCGCTCTCGTCTCCCTGTTCACCTCCGCGATGCTGCTCGTCGTCTACTCCGGCGACCTGATCGTGCTCCTGGTCGGCTGGGAGGTCATGGGCATCTGCTCGTACTTCCTGGTCGGCCACTACTGGGAGACCCCGGAGGCCCGCGCCGCCTCCATCAAGGCCTTCCTGGTGACCAAGCTCGGTGACGTCCCCTTCCTCATCGGCCTGTTCGCCCTCGCCACCGACACCGGGTCCTTCCGCATCACGAAGATCCTCGGCGCCGTCGCACACGGCGGACTCGGCCACCCGACGCTCGTCGCCCTGCTGCTCCTGGCCGGCGTGGCGGGCAAGTCGGCGCAGTTCCCGCTGCACACCTGGCTCCCCGACGCGATGGCGGGCCCGACGCCCGTCTCCGCGCTGATCCACGCCGCGACCATGGTCGCCGCCGGTGTCTACTTCGTCTCCCGTCTCCTTCCGGTCTTCGAGGCATCCTCGGCCGCGATGGTGGTCCTCGCCGTCATGGCCGCCGTCACGATGCTCGGCTCGGGCATCGCCGCGCTCGCCCAGGACGACATCAAGCGCGTCCTCGCCTACTCGACGATCGGCCAGCTCGGCTATATGACCGGCGCCCTCGCCGTCGGCGACCGTTCCGCCGCCGTCTTCCACCTCCTAGCCCACGGCGCCTTCAAGGCGCTGCTCTTCCTCGCGGCCGGCGTGATCATCCACGCCGCCGGCACCAACTCGCTGGCCGCCATGTCCCGCATGAAGGACCTGCGCGAGCGCGTCCCCGACGCCTTCTGGACGATGACCGTGGCGCTGCTCGCGCTCGCCGCGATCCCGCCCTTCAGCGGCTTCTTCTCCAAGGAGTCCGTCCTCGGCGCCGCCGAGCACGTCGCCACCGGCCACACCGGGCACGCCCCCGGCGCCGCAGGCTGGATCACCCTCCTCGCCGGCCTGGTCACCGCCGCGCTCACCGCCGCGTACGCGACGCGGCTGTGGCTGCTCGCCTTCCGCGGCCGGGGCGCCGAGGCCCCCGACCACGGCCGTCAGCCGCTCACCATGACCGTGGTGCTGTGGGTCCTCGCCCTCCCGTCCCTCGCCTTCGGCGGATTCACCTACCGCCTGCTGCCCGACTGGTTCGACGGCCGCGGTCTCGCGCCGGCCCTGACCACCTCCGTGCTCGGCACCGGCGTGGCCCTCGTCGGCGGCATCGTCACCTACGCCGCCTGGCGGCACAGCACGGCACTCGCGGCCGGAGTCCCGCTGGGCGCGGTCGCGGCCCACCCCGAGGGCGACGCCGGACTGGTCGAGGCCGAGGCCATCGCCAGCCACGCGCCCGCGTACGGCGACGTCGCCTCCGCGCCCGACCCGGCGGACCCGGGACGGCTGCTGCTCGGCCCGCTGCACCGGCACGCGGCCGTCGGCTTCCACCTGGACGCCGTGTACGCGGCTCTCTTCGTCCGCCCGGTCCTGGCCGGAGCGAGTCTCGTCCGGTTCCTGGACCGCGAGGTCGTCGAGACCTACGTACGCGGTGCGGGGGCCCTACCCCGCCTGCTGGGTGCCGCCGTACGGCGCGCCCAGACCGGCAATGTGCAGACCTATGTGAGCGCGCTGCTCGCCGGCACCGTCGTCCTCGCGGTCGCCGCCGTCCTCGTCGCCACGGGAGCGTGAGCAGGCGTGATCGATATCAGCGAGTCCGTGATGCAGGCCCTTCTGGCGTTGATCGTCGTCGTGCCGCTCCTCGGCGCGCTCGCCGCCCTCCTGCCGGCCCCGCCCGGGCTGAAGGGGAAGTCGCCCGAGCAGGCCGTGCTGCGCCACGGCGTGACGGTGACCGGCGTGGTCCTCATCGCCGCGATCGTCCTCGCGCTCGGCTTCGACCACGACCATCCGTCGACGATGCAGGCCACGACCGACATCAGCTGGATCCCCGCGCTGGACGTGCGCATCCACCTCGGCATCGACGGCATCTCCCTCCCCCTTCTGGTCCTGACCGCGCTGCTGACCTTCCTGTGCGCGCTCTACTCGTACTTCAAGATGCCCGCGGGCCCGACCCCGAAGGCCTTCGTCGCACTGCTGCTCGTCCTCGAGTCCGGCACCCTCGCGACCTTCGCCGTCCTCGATCTGCTGCTGTTCTTCCTGGCGTTCGAGATGGTGCTCATCCCGATGTACTTCCTCATCGCCCGCTGGGGCGGCGAGGGCCGGACCCGGGCCGCCTGGCGGTTCATCCTCTACACACTGCTCGGTTCGGTCGTCATGCTGCTCGGCCTGCTCCTGATCGGCCTCAGGTCCGGCACATTCGACATGGTGGCACTCGCCACTGACAACGGCCGGTCACTGACCTCATCCGTGCAGGTCATCGCCGTTCTGGCGATCGGGATCGGGCTCGCTGTCAAGACGCCGATGTGGCCGCTGCACAGCTGGCTGCCCGACGCCCACACCTCGGCGCCGACCGTCGGCTCGGTCCTGCTGGCCGGTGTCCTGCTGAAGATGGGTACGTACGGTTTCGTCAGGATTCTGCTGCCGATCGCGCCGGACGGATTCCACACCTTCGCGCCCTACCTCGCCGCCTTCGCCGTCGTCGGGATCATCTACGGATCTCTGGCCTGCCTGGCCCTCGTCAAGCAGGGCGCGAAGGGTGACCTCAAGCGGCTCATCGCCTACTCCTCCGTCGGCCACATGGGCTTCGTCCTGCTCGGCATCGCGACCATGACCCCGACCGGCGTGAACGGCGCACTGTTCGCCAACATCGCCCACGGCCTCATCACCGGCCTGCTCTTCTTCCTGGTCGGCGCGCTGAAGGACCGCACGGGCACGACCGACCTCGACACCCTCTCCCTCCCGTCTCCCGACCGCGGCCCCACGACGAGCGGCTCTGCCGCACCGAACGATCTCCGGACGGGCGCCGCGCTCTACGGCCAGGCCCCCCGCCTCGGCGGCCTGCTCGCCTTCGGCGCCGTGGCCTCGCTCGGGCTGCCGGGCCTGGCCGGCTTCTGGGGCGAGATGCTGGCGCTGTTCGGCGCGTTCAAGCCCGCCGCCGACCTCAACCGCCCCGCCTTCCTCACCTTCATGGCGATCGCGGCCTTCGGCACCCTCCTGACGGCCGCGTACATGCTCGTCGTGGTCCGCCGCGTCTGCATGGGCGCCGTACCGGAGGAGACGCCGCAGCTCGCCGACGTCCACACGTACGAGTTCGCGGCCTGGACCCCGCTCGTCGCCCTCACCGTCGTCGCCGGGCTGTGGCCCAGGGCCCTGCTCGGCCTGACCGACCCGGCCGTCCAGCAGCTCCTCGCAGGAGGCACCCGATGAGCTCCCTGGCCCAGCCGCTGGCCGCGAACCTCGTCCAGTCCGTCGACTGGCTCGCCGTCGCGCCGCCGGCCATCGCCGCCGTGGTCGCGCTCGTGGTGCTCGTCGCCGACCTGTTTCTGGCCGAGGCGCGCAAGCCCCTCCTCGGCTGGCTCTCCGTCGCGGGCCTGGCCGCCGCCGCGCTGATGCTCCTGCCGCTGCGGGACGGCGACCGCAGCACCTTCTGCGTGCACGGCACGCACGCGTGCAGCTACACGGCCGACCGGTTCACCCTGGTGATCCAGCTCCTCGTCCTCGGCGGCGCCCTCCTCGCCGCACTCCTGTCGGTGACCGCCCTGAAGGACGCCGACAGACAACTCCCCGAAGGGGAGTACTGGTTCCTGCTGCTGTCCTCCGCGGCCGGCGCGGCCCTGCTGCCCGCCTCCCGCGACCTCGCGACCCTGATCGTCGCCCTCGAGGTCGCCTCTCTGCCGGCCTTCGCGCTCGTCGGCCTCCGGTACGGCGACAAGAAGTCCTCCGAAGCGGCCCTGAAGTTCTTCCTGTCGTCGGTCACCGCGACCGCCGTCAGCCTCATGGGCATCAGCTTCGTGTACGCCTCCACGGGCACCCTCTACCTCACCCAGATCGCCGACCGCATCCAGCACGTCGACGGACAGCTGCACACCCTCGCCCAGACCGGTGTGGTCCTCACCCTGATCGGCTTCGCCTTCAAGACAGCCGCCGCGCCCTTCCACTTCTGGGTCCCGGACACCTACGTAGGGGCGCCCCTGCCGGTCGCCGCCTTCCTCTCGGTCGTCGGCAAGGCGGTCGGCTTCTCCGGCCTGATCCTCGTCACCGTCGTCGCGTTCCCCTCCTACGCCGACGTCTGGGGCCCCGCGCTCGCCGCCCTGGCCGCGCTCACCATGACCGTCGGCAACGTCGGCGCCCTCCGCCAGCAGGCCACGCGCGCGTACAGCGCGGTACGGCTCCTCGCCTGGTCATCGGTGGGCCAGGCCGGCTACCTCCTCGTACCGATCGCCGCGGCCGCCTACTCCGGCGACGCCGAACACTCCATCGGCTCCACGGTCGCCTACGCCCTCATGTACGCGGCCGTGAACCTCGGAGCCTTCGCCGTGGTCGCGCTGGTGGGCCGCACCAGGGCCGCGAACCGCGTCACGGACTACCGCGGCCTCTACGCCACGAACCCGCTCGCCGCACTTGTGATGGCCTTCTTCCTGCTCTGCCTGGCAGGACTGCCCCCGGGCATCATCGGCCTCTTCGCCAAGGTCACCGTGTTCTCGGCGGCGGTCGACGCGGGACTCGGCTGGCTGGCCGTGGTCATGGCCGCCAACGTCGTGATCGCGCTCTTCTACTACCTCCAGTGGACGGCGCTGCTGTTCCGCGCACCCGAGGGCGAGCCCGTCGGGCACCGTCTCCCCGCGCCGCTCACCGCTGCCATCACTCTCACCGGCGTCCTCGCCGTCGCCTTTTCCGGCGCCCCCCAGCTGATCCTGCGCTTCGCCGACACGGCCCTCTTCTGACGACCGGCCGCCGGGCCTTTCGGGCGCCCGTCGGCCACCCTTCGGGCACCCGTCGGCCACCCATCGGCCGCACAGCGCCGGCCCGTCACCCGGTCGGCCGACGGGCGGCGCCGTGCGCACAAGGGAACTAGTGGCCCTCGCCTGGCGTTGACCAGTGCGGAAGGGTCCACTGGACGTGAAACCACGGCACCGGTGGTACCCGGGACAGCAAGCAAGCTCAGCAAGCAAAGGGTTCCCCTGCTGCACCACTTGGAGGGCGTACCGTGCACCGCCGGCACAACGGGCTAAGGACCGCAGTACTCCTCGGGGGACTGTCCGCCCTCATCATCGTCATCGGCAGTTTCTTCGGCCGCATGGGGCTCGTCGTCGCGGTTGTGATCGCACTGGGCACGAACGCGTACGCGTACTGGAACAGCGACAAGCTGGCACTGCGCGCGATGCGGGCGCGTCCGGTCAGCGAGTTCGAGGCCCCCGCCCTCTACCGCATGGTACGCGACCTCTCCACGCAGGCCCGCCAGCCCATGCCGCGCCTGTACATCTCGCCGACGGAGGCACCGAACGCCTTCGCGACGGGCCGCAACCCGCGCAACGCCGCCGTGTGCTGCACGGAAGGCATCCTGCGCATCCTGGACGAGCGCGAACTGCGCGGTGTCATCGGCCATGAGCTGAGTCACGTCTACAACCGCGACATCCTCATCTCGTCGGTCGCCGGCGCCCTGGCCTCCGTGATCATGTTCCTGGTCAACTTCGCCTGGCTGATCCCCGTCGGCCGCTCGGACGACGACGACGGCCCGGGCATCCTCGGCATGCTGATGATCATGATCCTGGGCCCGCTCGCGGCCAGCCTCATCCAGCTGGCCATCAGCCGCTCCAGGGAGTACGAGGCCGACGCGTCCGGGGCCCAGCTGACCGGCGACCCGCTCGCGCTCGCCAGTGCGCTGCACAAGCTCGAAGCGGGGACCAAGCAGCTGCCCCTGCCGCCCGAGCCGCGTATCGAAACCGCCAGCCATATGATGATCGCGAACCCTTTCCGCCCGGGGCAGGGGCTCTCCAAGATGTTCTCGACTCACCCGCCGATGGCAGAGCGCATCGCCCGGCTCGAGAAGATGGCAGGTCGACAGCAGTGAAAACCATCCTGAACGTCATTTGGCTCGTTCTGAGCGGCTTCTGGCTGTTCCTCGGGTATCTGGCCGCGGGCGTGCTGCTGTGCGTCACGATCATCGGCATCCCGTTCGGCATCGCCGCGTTCCGTATCGGCGTCTACGCCCTGTGGCCCTTCGGGTACACGACGGTCGAGCGCCGCGACGCCGGTGCGCCCTCCTGCATCGGCAACGTTCTCTGGCTGGTCCTCGCGGGCTGGTGGCTGGCGCTCACGCACATCGTCACCGGCATCGCCCTGTGCGTCACGATCATCGGCATCCCATTCGGCATCGCCAACTTCAAGCTGATCCCGGTCTCGCTGCTGCCGCTCGGCCGTGAGATCGTGCGGACGGACGAGCCGTTCGCGGCTCGCTGACCGAACGACTTTTCCACAGCCCGGCGGTTGTCCACAGGCCGGCCCGATTGTCAGTGGCGCCTTGCATCATGAACCCATGAGCGAGAACGAGCAGTTGCTGGCACGGGTGGCGGTCAAGGCGCACAACACCCGTCCGTGGGGCTGGCCTTCACTGCCGGAGCCGGCCGACGCGCCGACCCTGGCCCGCGCCGAGGCCGCCCTCGGCTTCCCCCTGCCTCCCCTGCTCGCCCGCCTCTATCTGCGCATAGGCGACGGCGGCTTCGGCCCGGAGTACGGCCTGCTGCCCCTCCTCGACAGCCCACCCGCCGGCGAGCCCGCCGCCGTCGTCCAGTACCTCGCCAACCGCGACAGCGGCCGCAAGGACCCCGACCGGCCCTGGCCCGAGGGCGTCCTGCCGATATCGCACTGGGGCTGCGCGATGTACGCCTGCGTGGACTGCCACGCCCCGGAGGCCCCCGTCCTGCTCTACGAGCCGAACGCCGACGAGGACGGCCACGCCTGGTACGTCGACGCCCCCAGCCTCACCGCCTGGCTGAGCGCCTGGCTGGACGGCACAGGCTGGTACGAGGAGACGAACGAGGAGCTGGAGATGATTCCGTGGAGCGATTTCCGCATACGCACGCAGGCGCGGGGATCGTCTTAGCAGCGGCCTTGCAGGTATGTGCGGGCCTTGCACGTACACGCGCCTGAGGCCGGCGATGAAGCGGCCCCGGCCGTGCCGGTGGCCAGGACGTCGCAGCGAGCGAGGACCGCGGCACGGCGAGGCCGGGCAGCAGGCCAGGCCCGGTCGCCCGCGCCGCACGCCTTCGGCTGGCGAAGATTCCGAGGTCCCGACTCCCGGGCTGCTGATCACTCTGCTGATCACTGCAACCGCAAGGGGCCGTCATGACGTCCTGGTCATCGAAAGGGCAGGCACCAGCGCGCGACGCACAGCGGATCTTGACCGAACGCACACTGTCCGGAAAGTGCACGCACAGCGCGGAAGGGCAGGTTTGAGGGCATGACCATCATCAGCTGGATCATCCTGGGGCTGCTGGCCGGGGCCATCGCCAAGTTCCTGCTCCCGGGCCGCGACCCGGGCGGCTTCATCGGCACGACGCTCATCGGCATCGCGGGCGCGTTCATCGGTGGCTGGATCTCGTCGCGCTGGCTCGACCACCCGATCACCAAGAACTTCTACGACGGGGCGACCTGGGCAGCCGCCATCGGCGGCTCGCTGGTCCTGCTGATCGCGTACCGCATCCTGTTCGGCAACTCGCGCGACTGAGCACACCCTCGACTGCGGCCAGCAGCACGGAGGGTGGGCGCCGACGGCCCCCACCCTCCGCCGGCCCGGTCCCGCCAATTCCTCGGTGTCCCGGCACTGACCTGCCGGTCGACGACGACGGAAGACGGAAGGGCGTGACCAGGACGGCTGCCCCTGTCACGCCCTCTCGTCAACGGACGGGCGGTGAGCCGGTCACCGGTAGTTCACGTACCGCCAGCTTGATCGTCTGACCTGCACGTTACCGCCGAAAGGCCGGTTGACGTGCGAAAACTACTGACAGTGTTTGCCGCTGTTGCGCACTGTTATCTGGCGTCTTGTGCCCTGAGTGTGCCCTCGGGTGCTCGCGCCCCTCCCGACTCCGCTCGTCTGCTTTGCGCAGACAGAGCGGCGCCGCCCGATGCTCGCAACATCGAACGGCGCCTTGATCCAGACCCTTCCGATCAAGGAGTCCAGACCCATGCACGACCGTATCCCGGACGGCCCCGTTCGCGATCTCCTGGCGGCTGTCCTCGAAGCCATCGACATCCCCCGTCCCGCCACCATCGGCGACCAGGAGGCGCACGACCGCGTCCTGAACGACCGCGCGATGCACACGAAGATCGCCCTCGCCAACCTCCTTGAGGGCCACCCGCTCGGCGTCGAGTGGACCACCCAGTACCTGCGCGAGCGGCTCGCCGAGCACTCGGCTACCGGCTACCGCGCCTGGGGTGAGGGCCGATGACCGCCCCGCACATGATCACGCTGCCCACCTCCGACGCTGGGGACGTCACGCTTCCCGAGCCGTCCTGGTGCGCGGGCCACAGTCACCACGACCCCGAGACGCGTCGCGTCGACCTGCACCACGCGAGCCCCGTCACGACGCTGACGGGCGCCGGCTGGCAGCTCGGCACCGGACTGCTCTTCCACGCCCCCTACAGGCCCGTGCCGCCGCGCGCGGCGGTGACGCTCGCCTTCCACACCGGGCCGGACGGCCTGACCCCGGTCGGCCTGCACGACCTCGCCGCGGCGATGGACACGGGCGCCGGCCAGCTGCGCGCGCTCGCCGAGCAGCTGACGGTGATCCTCGGGGGTGGCCAGTGAACGGCTCCCGTATCGCGCGTCCGACCGAGGCCCAGGCGATCGCCCGCGCCCATGCGCGTCCGCGGCCGCCGGCCTCCATGCCGGTCCTCTTCGCCGCGCTCATCACCGCCCGCACCATGCAGGATCGCGAGGGCGCCCGCCTGCTCGCCTGCGCCATCGTCCGTGGCGGTGGTGCACGGTGAAGCGGACGACGCGACAGATCATCGTCGGCCACCTCGCCGACCGCGGCATGAACGTCGCCGACATCGCCTCCGAGCTGGGTGTTTCCAAGGAGACCGTGCGGCGCGACCTCCACAACGCCGGCCACACAGGGCACCTCGTGCTGCGCCTGGACGCGCCGCTGCGCGAGGCGCTCACCGTGCTGCGCTCTGTGCACGACGTTCCCGACACGGTGGCGCAGAACGTGCACGCGGCGCGGGCCGCGATCCGTGCCACAGCGGACGCGGTGACCGACGCGCGGACGCCCGTCACGACGCCCGTCGTGCGGGGCGTCACGGCCCGTCGTGACGGGCCCTGACGCCCGTCATGCTCGCCGGTCTGCTCTTCGGCCTGTGTGCCGTGCTCGCCCTCGCCGGGCTGTGCGCTGTCGCGCTCCGCGACGTCCCCCCGATCACCGGGACCGTCGCGTTCATCGTCACCCTCGCCGCGCTCGCCGTGGCCATCCTCCGCTGAGGAACTCCTCGTGAACTACGTAACCTTCGGTGGCGTCGCCATCGGCCTCTGTCTCCTGATCCACCAGGTCGTCACCTGGTGGCCTGGTCGGAAACCTCTCACCAAGGACCCGATCAAGCACCTGTCCCGGCTGCTGCCCTGGCTCGCCTCCTGGTGCTACGGCGCGCTGACCACGCTCGGCGTCGGCGGCCTGGTCGGCCTGGTCTCCAGCAGCGTGCTCGGCATCTCCAACTGGCTCGGCGACGTCGCACTCGTGTGGGGCGTCGGCGGCCACGGCGGGCAGCTGGCAGCGGCGAAGACGTTCGTCCCGCTCTCCGCGCAGGGCCTGGCCGTCGTGCTGATCCTGACCGTCGGGTTCGTGGCAGCCGTGGCCAAGGCGAGCGGGGAGCGGTCCGCGGTGCTCAAGCGCGGGGCGTGGTGCGGCATCTGCCTTGCCACGTCGGCCGGCGTCGCGGGGTTCGCCGCGGTGCCGCTCGCGACGGCCGCGAACTGGCTCGGCGGCCAGGTCTACGGGGCCCTGTGATGGGCCGCCGGAAGCAGGAGGCGCAGGAGGGGCAGGAGGCTGAAAACGAGCCCTCGCGGGCCGCTGGCGTCCTGGTCGCGGTCACCCTGGCCGGGGCCGTGGTGGGGGCCGCGTTCGCCGTCGATGAGGCCGCGGGGGTGCTTCTGGTGACGGTGGCCGGCGGTGTGGCCCTGCACCGGTCGGCATCCCGTATGTCCGATTCGTCGGCCACTCCCCCACCGCCCCTCTCGGGCGATGTCTTTGCAGCTCATAGCGACGAAATCGAGCGCATCCAGCAGGGGCCGGGGGAGGGGATGACGATCTTGTATCCCCGACGTGTCGAGGGGGAGGTGAACGACCGATGATCCGTCGCCTCGTCCGCGCCGCGCTGGCCCGAACGTACGACTACTGCCCCGAATGCGGGTGGTGGGTGAAGGGGTGCCCCCACCAGAAGTGATCCAGCCACTACAGTCGTGATCGGCATAGAGACCACAACGGCCCCCGGGTGCGCCCCCGGGGGCCGTTGTGGTGTCCGCGTACAGCAGAGCGGCCCCCACCCGAGGGAGGGTGGGGGCCGTCTGCGCGCTCGAGCCCACGGGGGCGAGCGCGTGGGGTGGTGGACGCATCTCACCACACCCGGCCCCCAGCGCGCCGCAGAATGCGCACCGAGGGCGACCCAGGGGCGGCTACCGGTCGCGGTAGGGGCCGCAGCCCTCACCCGGCGGGCAGCCGTACACGTCCACGTCCAGGACGACGGCGCCGACCGTGCCGCGCGCAGTGCCGGCGGACACGGCGCCGCGCACGTGCAGCAGACTCCTGCCGCACCAGCAGCAGGCCCACCCCGCGTACTGCGCGCGGGTCAGGTCCACCGCGGCCGGCGGCTCGGGCAGGGCACTCACGGCTGGTCGGCGATGGGGACCAGGCGGTACACCTCGCGGCACGGCGCGCAGGCGAACAGGGCGGCGCCCGGGCCGGAGCCCTGCTCGATGATCCGCACGAGGCGGGCCGTGTCGCTCATGCCGCCGTGCCAGGCGCAGTGCGCCCATGAGCGGGGGGTGTCCGTGCCGGTGGTGGTGTCCGTACGCTGTGGCATGGCGGCGGCTCCTCGGGCTGTCGTCCACGCCCCCGGGTCCTGGCCGACTGCGGGGGCCTTTGTGGGTCACAGGCTAGGCAGCCTGTACACCCCTGTCCACGCCTACGTATGGATGTGCATCTCTATGCCCTGATACGACCGGGTACGTACTGTCCGACACGTGATCGAATTCGACCCGACCCGGCCCAAGTGGGAGCAGATCCGCGACACGCTCCGCGAGCGCATCACCAGCGGCCAGCTGCCGGCCCGCGCCTTGATCAGTGAGGTACAGCTGGAGGCCGAGTTCGGAGTCGCCCGCGGCACCGTGCGGAAAGCCACGGCCGCCCTCCGCGAAGAGGGCCTGATCGTGACCACGCCTGGCATGGGCAGCTTCGTCGCCGAGCTGCCCAAGCCGGAGGCCTAAGCGCGTCAGTCCAGCAAGCCGGGCGGCGGCCCGTCTGGATCATCAGCGGGGAACATCTTCAACGTGGCCTCGTTGATCAGCATGTCCAGCGCGTCATCAGTGGCCATGCACGTGTCCTCGTGCTTCATGTACCACTCGCCGTCTGTCGCCCGGCTGTACGCCCCGCACGCCGTGCAGTGCCCGTCCATGGCGCTCTGCCGCCCCAACTGGGTGGCAGCCTTCAACTCGGGCGGGTACCACTCCCGTACCGGCGGCAGGATGAGAGTGAGCGGCCCGCGCTGCCACGTCTCCGTGTAGCGCTCCTCGCGCACCAGCTCCGGCTGATGCCGGTCCACCTCGGCGAGGAACCCCCGGTCGGACTCCGTGGCCCCTCGCCGCTCGTACGTCGCCGCATCGCGGCCCCGCCCGGTCAACGCGGCCTCCCGACCCGTGCCCGGGCGTCCTGGCGGCGCTGGAGCGCATCGAGCTGCTGGATGGTCATCTCCCTGTGCTCCAGGTTGTACGTGGTGTTGTAGTTGTTCGTCACCCTCTTGCCTGCACCCGCGCCCGGGATCGCGCCCGCGCCACCGGCGACGGCCGACGCCGGCATCCCGGCCAGAGCGAAGCCCCTCGGCATGCCGGCGCCCAGCCCCTGCAACTGGCTTTGCAGCCCGGGCAGCCGGTCGGCAATGCCCTTCTGGAAGCCCTGGATCAGGGCCCGCCCGGAGTGCAGCGTGTAGCCGCGGCCCGAGAATGGGCCCTTCTTCGCCGGGGAGTGCGGGAAGAAGTCCGCTGCCGCGGAGACCACCGACTTCGCGGCACTCGCGACCGATCCGAGCTTCGACTTGATGCCGTTGATGAAGCCCTGGATCAGGGACTTGCCCGCGGAGAGGAGATAGCTGCCGAGGTTGCCGAGCGCGGACTTTGCCTTCCCGGGCAGGGCTCTCACGCGGCTGACCGCGTCCCCGACCTTGCCGCTGATCGCCGACACGAGCTTGCCGCCGGCCTCGAGGGCGCGGGAGCGCAGGTACCCGGAGAGTGCACTGAGTGCGGACAAGGCCCGGCCGGGCATGCCCTTGAGCCAGCCGATCGCCGTGTCGATGCCCTTGCCGACAAGCTGCCCCAGCAGCGTGACCGCTTTCCCGATCAGCCGCTTCGCTCCGTCGACGGCCTCCTTGGCGTGCGACCAGGCGCCGGAGAAGTCGCCATGCAGCAGCGCGACGATGGTGTCGATGACGGGGATGACCACGTTCGTGATCTCCGCGGCCAGGACCCGGGTGAAGATGTCCGCCAGTTTCATGACGAGCCCGATCAGAGGCTCGATGATCGGCATGAGGGCCTGGAGGAGCTGCACGACCAGACCAGCCACGGCCTCGATGAGCGGCGCCAGGGCGACGGCCAGGGTGGAGATCGTGCCGCCGAGCCTGGCCAGGCTCGGCGCCAGGGCCACTACCAGGTCGGAGAGGACCGGGAACAGGGTCTGCGCGAGCTGCCCGATCAGGTCCGCGATGGGCTGTACGAGGGTCGGCAGGGTGGCCAGGATCGGTGAGAGCGCGGTGCCCAGGGTTTGGGCAAGGAGGAGTACGACCGGCGCGGCCTGCGAGAACCAGCCCGTCACCGAGTCCAGGAGTGGCGTCAGTGCGGGCAGGAGTTGAGCGACCAGGTCCCCGATGATCGGCAAGATCGGCGCGAGGGCCGTGACGAGGGTGCCGACGGCGCCGGCCGCGGACTCCAGGACCGGCCCCAGCGCGTCGATGATCGGCGACAGGGCATCACCGAGCGCCTTGATCAGCGTCTGCACCGGCGGGCCGAGCTGTTCGAGGACCGGCCCGATCACCCCGAGGGCCTGCGTCAGCAGCGGCGCGGCCGTCTGCGCCACGGTGGACATGGTGGAGAACAGCGCCTTCAGCCCGCCCTGTACGGCGGGGGAGGCGAACGCGTCAGCGAGCGCGCCTGAGATCGTCTTCAGGGTGCCGATGAAGCCTCCGCCGGAGACCTGCACGGCGGAGAAGACGGAGCCGAGGATCGAGCCGACATTGCCCGCGACGTCGGCGAGGTCACCGATCAGGCTGATCGCGTTCTCGATGACCTTCTGCATCTTGCCGGAGGAGAACGCGTCGGACAGCTTGTCGGACAGCGAGCCGAACGCGGACCCGGCGGCCTGGGTCAGCCGCTGGAAGCTGGGGCCGGCCGCGGCAGCGATTTGCCCCAGCGCGGTCACGACCTGGCCGGGAATGTGGGTGAGGTTGCCGAGCCCGCCAGTCGCCGACCTGATCGCCTTGCCGAGCGTGCCGCTCGTCGACAGGCCGATCGCGGCGTTGCCCACACCCTTGGCCATCTGGTTCAGGGCGCCCGCCGCGCCGGTCAGGCCGGTGCGGATGACGGGCAGGGTGGACTGCCCCATGCGCTTGAGGACGCCGTCCAGGCCCGCGAAGAGCTGGTTCTGTACCTGCTTCTTGAGGGCGGTGAACTGGCCCTGCATCCCCTTGAGTTGCTGCACGAAGGAGCGCGCGTTAGGTGCCAGGCCCTTCAACGCTTCGGCGAGCTGCTGGGGGTTCTTCGCGTTGAACGCGGCCTTGACGGCGTCGCCGACGCCGGATATGCCGATCTTCACGGCGCCCGCGGCAAGGGCGACGCCGACGACACCGGTAGCGGCCACACCGGCGGCGGGTGCGATGTTGGCGAGCGCGGCAGCCACACCCGCGGCTGCGGGCGCTGCTGTGCCGAGCATCGCGGCCATCCGCCCGGCGGATGCGGCGACACCAGCGAGGCCGCCGGCCATGCCCGCGATCCGCTTCAGGGACAGGTGAGCACGGTCACCGCCGTCGCCGATGCCGTCCCCCAGCGACCTGCCCATCAGGCGAGACTCGGAGACGAACCGGCCTCTGATGTCGCGCAGTCGGCCGTCCATGTCGCGCTGGAGGCCGCGCATGCGGAGTTCGGCGTCCGTCAGGCCGCGGCGCATGCCGGAGTCGTCCGCGCGGATCAGGCCGACCAGGGTGCCGATAGTCAGGGCCATGGACTCAGTCCTTCAGCGGCCTGCGGCCCTGCTCGGTCAGCGCGGAGCGGGTGAGTGCGTCCGTGGCCTGCCACTCCTGGGAGCTGACGCGCCAGGCGTCGGCCAGGCCCGGGACGGCCGCGCCGAGTGAGCGGACACGGCTGTTTCGCATCCCGGCCAGCAGGTCACGCGCCCGCTGCTGTGCGCCCACGTCCGCGCCGAGGGCGACCACCAGGGCGGCGGCGGCGAGTTCGCCCGGATCAGCGGCCTGTACGCGGCCGTGCCCGGACACCGTCACGGAGGGGACCGGGACGTGTCCGGCACGGACGCCGTGCTCGTTCATCGGCCACGGGGTCGCGGCGCCGGCCTGCTTGAGTTCCTCGTTGGCGTCCACGACTTGAGTGGCGACGTCCTGCACGGCGGTGTTGCGGTCGCGGGCGAGCTTCGCCAGGCGGGCGAGGGCGGTGACGGCGTCCTGCGCGGCGTCGAGGATCGGCTCGGTGGAGTCGTCGGCGAGGAGCTGCCGGGCGCGCTGGGCGGCGTCCTGGGCGCGCTGGTCGCGGTCGGCGGCGAGGGCGCGTTCGTGCTTGCGGCGGGCTGCCTCGGCGCGCAGGCGGGCGAAGCGGCCGAGGTCGCGTTGCGCGGCGAGCTGTTCGGGGCTGACGTCGGTGTCGCCGTCGCGGACGCGTTCCTCGAGGGCGGTGATGAGTTCCTCGGCGTCGTGTGCTTCCTGCTCGGCGGCCGTGATGGCGGCGGCGGTCTTCTGCGGCGTCGTCATGCCCGGCCTCCAGCGGCGATACGGGCGGACTGAGCGGCGCGCAAGCCATCAGCACGCCGCTTGAAAAACGCGGCGATGTTGTCGACGGGCTTGGTGGGCTGCTCGCCTCCGGTGGCCGCTGCAAGTGCCTGCGCGCGTTCGGCGTAGTACTCGCGGATGACTGCGCCAAGGTCAGCATTGGGCGGGATCTTCACGTCTGCCACGGGTGGTCCTCCCGAACCTGAGTTCGTCCAGGGAGGCTTCGTCGACCAGCCACATGCGGGGATGGACGCGCCGGCCCCGCAGGCGTCCGGACTCCAGGAGCGTCCGAATCCAGCGGGGCCGGCAGCCGAGGCGACGGGCGGCCTCCACTACGGCGAGTTCCACTGTGGGGGTCGGGTGATCTTCACTTCCGACATCGGCAGTCGGCTGACCTGCGGGGCGTTCGGCGGCGTCGTGCAGCTGGCGGAGCACAGCGACCGTGCGCGCGGACAGTGGCAGGCCGTCAGTGCGTACGCGGGCGGTGAGGGCGGGTGTGATGACGCGCAGCAGCTCGGCGGCCACCTCCCGATCGATCGGCAGCGGCGAGGCCGTCTCAGGCGCCGTCACGCGGCTGCTCCTGGGGCGGCTTGAGGGCGTCGGGCACTGGACGGCCGGCCCGCCGGAACTGCCGCGCGACCCGGTCCTTCCGCCGCTGCATCCGCGCCCGGGTCAACGGCGAGTTCTCCTCCGCCTTGTGGGCAGCCTCCGTGATCTCCGCCAGGGCGGTAGCGGCAGCAGCGGCGAGGGCGCCGGCCTGCTCGTAGGTGTCGGGATCGCGGGCCAGGCGGGCGAGGGCGGCACGGAGGCGACTCTCAGCGTGATCGAGGGCCGAGCGTCCGGGGTAGCTGCGGCCGGACGCGGGGAGGGTGGTGGGGGGCGTCTGGTCGTCCATGGGGAGGCTCCTGGGGGTGCGGGGGTAGGTACCGCGCCTGTGTGTCTCCGCGTGACGCGAACCCCGAACGGGAACCGGTTCTGCGGTTCCTAGTCGGTGGGTTGGTCTGCGCGTTCGACGGTGTAGGTGGTGCGGTTTTCGCGGGCGAGGATCTCGGCGATCAGGTCGCGGTCACCGGGCGATTGGGGTGGCTGGTTCTGGTCCTGGTCGGTCCACCAGGGTTCGGGTTGGGGGTCGTTGGCTTCCCAGGCGTCGGGGTCGTCGTAGATCGCGTAGGCGTCCGCTGGAGGGGCCCAGACGGTTTCGAGGCGGTTGGTGGTCCAGGAGTGGCCGCAGGCCCGGCAGATGTAGCGCTGTGGGTCGTCTGCCGGGTCCTGGGGTTCCGTGCTGGCGAGGCAGCGGGGGCAGCTGTCGGTCACGAACGGTCCCGGCGGCGGTCCGTACCGCTGAAGGGGACGATCACGGCGCTCTCGGCGAGCCGGGACACGATCCGGTCCCCGAGCTTGTCGAGCAGGTCGACTTGCCCGGGCGCGCGGGCTGGCAGGTTGGTGGTGATGATCAGCGGACGGGACTCCACGTACCGTTCGTTGAGGAGCCGGTAGGTGGCCTCTTCGGTGAACTCGCTGATCTTCTCGGTGCCGAGGTCGTCGATCAGCAGCAGCGGGATGCTCCCGAGGCGCTTGATCTCGTGCTGGATGCCGTGATCGCTGCCACCGGGCCGCAGCAGGGCGTACATGTCCGGGGCGGTCATGGCGACGATGGCGTAGTTGTCGACGGCGGCCTCGGCGATGCGGCGCAGGGCGCCGTACGCCTGGTGGGTCTTGCCGGTGCCGAACGGTCCGGTGAGGAGGAGGATCCCGGCGGTGCGCGGGTCGGCGACGGCGCGATCGGCCCAGGCGGTCACCTGGGGGTGCGTGGCGGTGGCCTGCTGGTAGCGGTAGGGGGTGGCGGTCTCCCACCGGCTGAGGGCGACGGCGATGCGCTGGCGGCGGTGGTATTCGGGGTGGCCCGGTTCGTCGGGGGTGGGGTCGTCGTCGATGGGGCCGGCGGGGAGGTCCAGGCCGCGGGCGGCGAGCAGCTGCCGCATGCGGCTCATGACCTTGTTGTCGGCGAGGCTGGTGGGCTCGGGCATCAGAAGAATCCGTTCTCGTACACGGAGTGGTCTCTGGGCGCCTGATAGGGCGTGTGACCGCTGGGGCGTGCCGGGCCGCGGGCGGTGAACTCGATGGCCTTGCGCATCCAGTTGCGCCAGGCGGCGTTCCAGTCGCGGTGCTTGGTGCCCTTCGAGCGGTGGTAGTCGAGGAACTTCTCTGTCTCGCCGTGCACGCGGTCGCGGTCCAAGCCCTTCTCAGCGGCCCAGCGGTACATCCGCTCATCGAGCGGGAAGCGGTCCGGCGCGGTCGTCGCGCGAGAGGCGGGCTTGCCCGCACTCTTTGTTGTTGAGGAAGAGCTAGTTGAGGAAGCGGAAGGGGTAGGGCGGGTGGTTTCCACCCGGCTACTTGCAGAAAATCGCCCGGCTACGTCGTCTGTAGGCGGGTGGTTTTCCGCACCCTTCGGCATGTTCTCTTCCGAGTTGGCGGGTGGTTTCTGCCCGGCTACGTCGTCTGTAGGCGGGTGGTTTTCATCCGCCTTCGGAGACCCGGCAGGTTCCAGGTGCAGGAAGCGGTACTTCGCGGTGCGCCCGTTGTGGCCACCCCCGGCGTGCTCCAACACCTTCCACTCCTGGAGCTTGGCCACGATGCGGCGCATCGCCCGGTCATCAGGGACCATGGCCTGCCGCATGATCTCGGCGTCCACCACGCTGTGAAACGTGAGGCGGGTGGCGTCGTTGGCGTCGTCGGCAAGCACGAGCGCGGCGAGCTTCTCGCCCTTGGTGAGGCCGTCAGGGGCCCACACCTTGACCTCGCGGTACAGCTCGTAGCCCATGTTCAGCTGCCTGCCTTCGGTCGTGCTGGCGCCCGGGCGGCCCCCAGCGCGCTGCTGGGGGCTGTCGGGGCGGTCGGATCGATCACGTGCGCCGCGCGTTACTTCTCGCCGGTGCGAGCGTCCCGGCCAGCGCAGAGGTTCACCGCGGACCGCAGGGCGAGCCACATGCCCTCGGGGTCGGTGGTGGCCTTGTAGGCGGCGGTGATCGCGGCGAGGGCGATCTCGAAGGCCTGGTCCTCGTCCGCCGGCTGAACGGCTTGGACGACGTGCGGCAGGCGGCCGGTCCGGGCGAGACTGACGCGAGGAACCGAGAGAACCACCGGTTCCTGGGTGGGTACGAGGTGTGCCATGCTGGCTTCGTCCGTTTCTGTTGGAGCCTCGGGGTCGCTGGCGAGCGATCAGCCCCGGGGCTTCGGCGTTTCTGGGATCGGATAGGCCCTCAGCGAGGCGTTGGCGCGCCTGCTGGGGGCCGCTTTCATGCGGCGATCGTCTGGGAGTCGAGCCACCGCTCAACGTCGGACCAGCGGGCTCGGAGGTGCCGGCCGACCTTGATGAACTTGGGGCCACCGCCGCGGCTGGACCACTGGTACACGGTGCCGAGGGGGACGCCACAGAACTCGGCGATCTCCTGTGGGGTGGCGAGCGGGCGGCGCGCGGCCGGAAGCGTCTTTGTGGCGCTGTGCATGATCACTCCGTCAATGCGACATTGTGTTTGGTCGCTGTGACCGAACATGGCTTAGCTTGCCGCTACTGCTAGACATTTGTCAATGCGCCACGTAGTTTTGTCGCTGTGACAGAAACCGATACTCCGGTGGGTGCCACAGTCGCCCAGCAGGTACGCCGCTACCGCAAGGAGCGAGGGTGGAGCGTTCGGCAACTCGCGGATGAGTGCGCCCGTGTCGGAGCTCGCCGCTTGACGCAGTCGTCCTTGGCGAACATCGAGCGCGGCCTCGCGCAGGGAGCAACCAGGAAGAGCCGCGAGGTCACGGCCGATGAGTTGGTGGCTCTAGCGCTGGCCTTGGGGGTTAGCCCGCTCTCCCTGCTGCTCCCTATCGACAAGAAGCCGGACGCGGCATTCGAGCTGACCAGCTCCGTGACCGCGCGACGAGATGATGCATGGCGCTGGGGGAGGGCTGAGGCAGCCCTGCCAGACGAACCCTGGGAGCCGGTTGATCCGGCCCGCGCAGAAGAGTTCGAGCGCCTGAGCCTGCCCGCAGAGGAGCGTCACGCCCGTCGGCAACCCGCCGGACGGTTGGCCGATGAGGTGCGCCGAGACGTCTATCGGCTCCTGGCTGTCTCGGGATTCGCCTCAGCGAGCATGCCGGACTACGAGAGGGCGTACCAGCGGTATCTGGCTGCTGCCCGCAGTTCCGCCGAACGCCTCAGCTCGGAGATTGACCGAGTTCAGGCGGAGCACGAGGATCTGCTGAGCTTTGCCCGGCGCCGGCGGGAGGAGAGGGATGGCTAGCGTCTACGACCGCTGGCACCTTTCCCGTCCGAAGAAGGGTGCCGAGCCCTGCGTCGAGCACTCCACGAAGACTCGCGTCCTGGTGCCCAGCAAGGACCACGGCAAGGGGAAGCGCTGGCAGGTTCGTTGGCGGGACGCGGCCGGCGAGCAGCAGAAGGAGAACTTCGCCAAGCGCAGTCAGGCCGACACCCGCGCGGCCACGATCGAGGCTGACCTTGCCCGCGGCCTGTACGTCGACCCGGCCGCGGGCAAGGAGAGCTTCCGCGCGGTCGCCGAGCGCTGGCGGACCACCGCGGTGCACAAGGGCACCACGCCCTCACGCGTCGAGCGGGGCCTTCGGCTGCACATCTACCCGGCGTTTGGGGACCGGCCGATCGTCACGATCCGCCCTTCGGAGATCCAGGCATGGGTCAAGGATCGGTCGCAGGTCCTCGCCCCGTCCACGCTCCGGGTGACGTTCTCGTACCTCGTCACGATCATGGGTACCGCGGTCCGAGACCGGACGATCGCGCTGAACCCGTGCGCCGGCATCAAGCTGCCCGAGGCGCGGCGGCCGGAGATCGTGCCGCTGCACAAGGACGCGGTCCGTGCCCTTATCGAGGCTGCTCCGCCCTGGTACCGGGCCATGATCCTGCTGGCCGTGGCGTCCGGGCTGCGGCAGGGCGAGGTGTTCGGCCTTGAGGTCGACTGCATCGACTTCCTGCGCCGCGAGGTGACGGTGCGCCAGCAGCTCATCACCCCCGACAAGGACGCCGAGCTGCACGGTGAGGAGCCGCCTGAGCCGTACCTCGGCGAGCCCAAGACTCACGAGAGCTACCGCACCGTTCCCTTGGCCGGCCTCGCAGTTGACGCCCTGGCGGCGCACCTCCAGCAGTACCCGGCGGCCGTCGTCGACATCGAGGACCGCACCGACCCGCGCAAGCCGAAGCGCCGTGACGCCCGCATGCTGTGGACGAATGAACGCGGCGTGGTGCTGAAGCGGGCCAACTGGTCGCACGTCTGGGCCCGGATGGAGGAGCGGGCCAACAAGGCGCTCAGCAAGGCCTACGCGGAGGCCTACGCGGTGTGGGTGCAGCGCGGTCGGCCGGAGGGGCAGGAGCCTGCTTCGGTCCGTGTGCCGGAGGGCACGAGCATGCACGACCTCCGCCACTTCTACGCCTCGGCGCTGATCAAGAACCGGGAGAGCGTGAAGACGGTGCAGCGGCGATTGGGCCACTCGAAGCCGTCGATCACGCTCGACATCTACACCCACCTTTGGCCAGACGATGAGGACACGACGCGGGCGGCCGTCGAGGCGGTCCTCGGCGATGTGCCCGCGTTGTGCCCTCCCGCTCAGTCCATTTCTAGTTAGTGCAGTTCAGGCGCTCAGCTCACCGGTAGTTCACGAACTGCAGCGCGAAGTCGAAGTCCTTGCCCTTCAACAGGGCGATCACGGCCTGCAGGTCGTCCCGGCTCTTGGAGCTGACCCGCAGCTCCTCACCCTGCACCTGCGCCTTGACGCCCTTGGGACCCTCGTCACGGATGATCTTCGCCACCTTCTTCGCGTTCTCCTGGGAGATGCCCTCCTCGATGGAGGCGAAGATCTTGTACTCCTTGCCGGACAGCTGGGGCTCCCCGGCATCGAGCGCCTTCAGGGAGATCCCACGCTTGATCAGCTTGGACTGGAAGACGTCGAGAACGGCCTTGACCCGGTCCTCGGAGTTCGCCTCCATCAGGATCTTCTCGCCGGACCACGCGATCGAGGCGCCCACGCCCTTGAAGTCGTAGCGCTGAGAGATCTCCTTGGCGGTCTGGTTGAGGGCGTTGTCGACCTCCTGCCGCTCGACCTTCGAGACGATGTCGAAACTGGAGTCGGCCATGTCCTGTGGCTCCTTGTATCGGTGCGAAAACGGGGTGCGTACGGGTGTGTATCGGCATACGTGGGGGCGGCGCCGAGCCCGGCGTGCCCCGGGCCGCATTCGGACAAGCCTAGCCACCCGCGGTCCTCCGGGCGCAGATCAATCGGGTGGCGAAGCACCCCTCCGCATCGGGTATTGTTTACGTCGTTGCCACGGAGCACCGCCGCAAGGCGGTTCCCACGGCATCGACCCCGGCGGTGTGCCCGAGCGGCCAAAGGGAGCAGACTGTAAATCTGCCGGCTCAGCCTTCCCAGGTTCGAATCCTGGCGCCGCCACACGGGAACAAGAGGCCCGTGACCTGCTGTCTCAGCAGGTCACGGGCCTCTTGTCGTACATCACCTCAAAGGGCGGGGTGTCTCACCCTGTCTCGCGTTCGAACGCCCTGTCTCGGACTCTGCGGACGGAGCGCGGACGGGATTCCCGCTGCGTCAGACGCTCCGTCCCAGTCGTGCGGAGATCTTGGCGTTGGCCGCATCGTCGCCGTCCTTTAGGAACTTGGCGTACACGCGAAACAGGACCGCCACACTGTGGCCGGCCCGCTCAGCCACGAGTTGCGGTTCCACACCCGAGCTGAGCCACGTCGACACTGCGGCATGACGAAGGTCATAAGGCCGCTTGGCCAGTGCCGAGTGGAACTCGGTCGGCGTCAGTGCGCGCGACCTTGCTTCAGCCCACACCTCCCCGTATCCGGTGTCCTGCACGAGTCCACCTCGGAGTGTCTGGAAGACGCGACCGTCTGGCGCCGTGCCGTACGCGGTGAGGTGCCACCGCAACAGCGCGACCAGTTCCGGCGGAATCGGCACGGGCCGCACTGCCTTCCGCGGGCGGTGCTTCAGGCCCCGTCTCTCGTGCGCCTCACCACTGTCTGTCCATGCGGTGCCGGATCGGGGACGGGTTTCATGGAGCCGGAGCACGCCCCACCCCCGCCGGGGGAGATCGCAGTCCGTGACCCGTAGGCCGATCACTTCCGCCGGCCGCGCGGCGGCGTAGTACATGCAGCCGAAGAACGCAGCGAGCCGGCGCCCCCGCTTGCTCTGGTCACGCACGGCGGTCAGCAGCTTGGCGGCTTGCGCCGGATTCGGGACGCATGCCGGGTCCACTTCCTCCGTAACCTGCTCGGGCGCCTTCCACTTGACGCGGTCCAACGGGTTGTCCGTCAGCAACTCGGCATCGACCGCGAACTCAAGGGAGTTGTAGAAGATCGCACGCTTGCGACTGATCGTCCCCGGGGCCGCCGTCTTCCCGTCCAGCCGCTTGGACAGGGCCCTGAGCGCGGCCTTCACCAACAGCCGGTCCGTGAGGGCCGACATGGGCAGCGACTTCCGCTGGAACCAGGCGAGCACCTGTGCCACCTCAGCCGGAGGCTCTTCCTCCCACCGGTTCTTGTTGAACGCCCACCCGTACAGAGCGCTCCGTACGGTCCGGGCGTCGGGCATGCCCTTGGTGTCCTTCACGAACGCCGGCGTCACGGTCGCCATGGCTTCGGCCAACGTCCGCCGGGTGTTGCCCGGGGAGTCGTCCCACTTCATCGCGATGTAGTTGCGCGCGTGCTCGTACCAGGAGATGTCACGCTTCTGGTCGACCATGGACTTCGGGAGGCCGCTCTCCACGTCGAACGGCTCACCCTTCCGGGCCGCCGTCATGAGTTCTGACCGGCGGCTGTCGGCCAAGCCCTGGGTGAGGAACGATTCCGCGTGTTCGCGGGTGCCCACCATCCAACGCAGTTGGTACGGCTTCCGGTAGCTGCGCTTTCGGATGGCCCAGAACTTTACGGTGTAGCTCCACTCGGTCACGCGGCCTCCAACTCGTCCTTGAAGGCGTCCAGGACGCTGCGGCGTACGCAGATGCGGCCGGACGGTGTGCGGCGTGCCTCGGGGGTGAGGCCACGGTCGCGCCAGCGGTACCAAGTCGGGCGGCTGATGCCGAGTTCTTCCAGAACTTCCGGCAGGGGGATCAACTCGTCTTTCGGAGTGCGGCGGCGCCGGGTGGGCGTGGTCATGCTGGGGTCTCCATACCTGGGCATTTCGGGGTGCGGCTGTACGCGGCTGTGTCCGAGGTGCGGATTTCTGCGTCACCCGCGTCATCTGCGTCATTCGGGGCCCTGACCTGCGATTTCAGGGTGACGCAGGGCCTGGGGGGTGCGTCACCGGTGACGTAGACCTGCGTCACCGGGTGACGCGGGTGACGCAGGGTGACGCAGGAATCGGCCGTCTGCGTCACCGCTGTTCCGGCAGCTCACACGCCGTTTGCGGGGTGTGGGTGACGCAGGTGACGCAGCGTCTTCCTACTTGGGACAAAGAGGGGATGGTGTGTGTTGTGGTGCGCGGCTCAGAGCGTGAAGAAGGAGCCGCTGCGCGGCGCGACCTTCGCAGGGCGGCGGCGCCGCCGAACAGCAAGAGGAGCACGCGGGGACGGGTGCTCCTCTTGCTTGTTCCGGCCCGCCGGGTGCCTGGCGGTCAGAAGGCGGCTTCCTGCTCGGACGGCGGTGGTGCGGCGGGGCGCGCGATCTCGATGTACCGGGACGTCTTGGTGCGTCCCCAGTCAATGAGGACGCCACGGGCGGCGAGGGTGGGCTGAAGGCGCTTGAGACGGTCTGAGAGCACCTTTCCGGTAGTCGGCCAGCCTTTTGGAAGGGGACGGCACTCCTCGCCGCTGTAGAGGCCCGTGAGGGCGTACAGCCACTCGGCGGACGTCATCCGCTCTTCCGCCCCCGGCGCGATGCCGGCAGCGTGCTTCAGCACGGTCTGCGCCAACAGGTCGCCCTCAATGACGTCGTCGTTGAGGTCGTCCAGGCTGGCCCGGTAGGCGGCAAGTGCCCCGAGACCGGTTGCGGCGTCGAGCTGCGCGCACAGGTGCGCGAAGTCGGCCATGCGCAGGTCGGTCGGGATGTCCGCCTCAGCCGCCCGCACCTGCACGGTGAGGTCCAGGAGCGATCCGAGGATGACGGGCAGCACCTCTGCGAAGTCGGACCACAGTTCCGCCTCGGTGCGCCGCACGCGGGGGCGTTCCAGCCGCAGCGGGAGGAGCCGTTCGGCGAGGTCGGGGCGGATCACGCCTACGTCGATGCCGGTCAGCAGCAGCGGTCGGCGGTAGCCGACGCGGAACACGTCCCCGTCGGTGAACAGGGCCCGTTTGACGTTCTCGGCGCCGGTGACGATGCAGCACATCGCGTCGGACAGGTCAGGGGTCATGTGGGAGAGGTTGTCCAGGGCGGTGACCCAACCGGCGGCGACCGCCGCGATCAGGTTTTCCTCATCCTTCGGCGCGCGGCGCAGGTCGCCGCTCATACCCTCGATGATCCGTACGAGCATCCGCCCGCCCGTCGACTTGCCCGCCCCCTGGGGCCCGGTGAGGAACGGCGCCGGGACGGGCACGGACGGCCCCAGGCAGCCGATCAACCACGCAATGGCCAGGCACTCCGTCTCGGCGTTGGCGAAGTTGCACAGCCGCATCAACAGATCGATGCCCTTGCCGTTGGTGTCCTGGGCCGGCAGGGGCAACTCCCCCGTGAGCTGGGTACGGCGCCAGCAGACCTCTTGCGGATCGGGGGTGCGGATGTCCCAGCCGGTGGGGTGGATACGTACCGATTGCCCGTCGCTGCGCCCGAGGTCAAGCCACGTCGCCCCGTCGAATCCGGGGGCGACGCGGATGTGCACGGGTTGCACGTCCTCGGTCAGCGCCAACGCTTCGATCAAATCCAGCGCTTCCTTCATGGCGGTGCCGTTGAACACGCCCACCCCGTCGCGGAAGAGACCGACCATGAGTTCCTGCCGGTGGCTTCCGGTGGTGCCCTGGGAGCGGATCGGTCGGGCCACGGGGTGGCCGTTCTTCTGCGCGTACACGGTGCCGTCAGCGGTGCGGAAGTACCGGAAGTGGGATTGGGCGTAGTCGGTGATGACCTGGCGTGCGGGGTTCTTGTCGTCGTCGGACATCGTCACATTCCCAATGTGGTGCGGGCGTTGTTCCACGCGTCCGTGCAGTGCCGCAGAGTTTCGCCCTTGGTCTGCGCGGCGGTGAACAGCCGGGCGACGTGGGTGTCGGTGAGGCAGCCGCACCGGCCGTGCCGGGACAGCACCGCTAGGAACGTGCGGTACACCGTGGCGTGCACTGTGCTGCGGGCGGCGCCGATCTGCTGCACGGCCATAGCGATGCCGCGTTCCAGGTAGGCGGGTGTGCGGTGCGGGCACTCCCCGCCCCCGGGCCTCGCAGGCACGGCGCCGGCGGGCGGCACCCACCGGACCATGGACGGCTTCTTCACCGCGAGGGCGCGCACGGCGTCGGGCAGGTCGGTCATGGTGCCGGTGCCGGGCCCGAGGTAGCGGGCGTACGACATGGACGACTTGATGTCGACGCCGGGCCGGACCGCGTTGCGGGACGTCATGGCGCCTCGGTAGATCCAGTGCTCACCCCGCGTCGTCGCTACGGTCCGCGTGGCCGGCAGCGCGGTGCGCGCCCATGCGATGGCGTCCGCGTCGTCCAGGTCGACCACGGTCAGGCCGGCGCCGCCGGGGTGGTAGCCCACGCACACCGCCCGCCGCCACGCCGCGGCCCACGGGGCTGACACGATGACTTCGGGGGAAGTGGTGGCGGCGGCCCACGCGTGGCAGACGCCGGGGCAGTCGCAGGGGCCCGGGGTCTTCATGTTCGGCCGGCCACCGCACGCGTTGCCCACGCAGGTAGGGCAGTTGCCGAACGGCACCTTTCCCCGCCGCAGCGGCAGCACGGGTACACCGGTCACGGCCAGTGCCAGAGCAGCCGGCAAGAGACTGGGCAGCGCGTTAATGCCGCCGCTCACTCGCCGGATCAGGGTCGGTTGCGTCATGCTGGGAGACCTCCAACAGGTCTGAGATGGGCTGGTTGGGCACGGGCGGCCCCGCGACTTTGGCGAGACGAGGGGGCCGCCCGTGGCGTAGCTAGCTGTGGAAGTGGTTGCGCTTGATCACGGCCTTACGGATGTTGACCGTGGTCCCGCCCTGGTGGCCGCTCGCGCTGAACACCTGGACAGCGATCCACCCGCCGAAGGTCACGGCGGCGAGGATGATGAGCTGTCCGATGAACGCGGTCAGGGCCGCGATGAACGAGGTGAGCAGCAGCAGCCCGCCGCACACCGCCAGGAACCCAACGCCCCCGAGGGCGACGTTCACCGCTGTGCGGGACACAGCCGGCTTGGCGGCGACCGGTTCCGGCTGAGCCGGTGCCACGGCGTAACCGGTGACGACACGGCCGTCCGGCAGGACGACGCTCGCCACGGCCGGGATGTGGCCCGGCTGGACGGGGACGACCGGCTCCGCGTGTACGGCGGGGCTGATCGGGGTGGGGTGGTGGACTACGAGGGGCGCGGTGTGATGAGTGGTGGGTTCGTTCACGGCCGGGTCTCCTTCAGTTGCCGAGGGCGGACAGGGCGTCGGCGGATGCCTGCACGAGGTTGTGGATGGGCTCGTAGGCGCCGGTGCCGGCGGCGAAGAACCCGAACAGGAACAGCACGAGCGCGGCGCCGCCGCCGGCGGACTTGGTCTTGACCGCGAAGACGGAGGCGGCGCCAAACAGCAGCACGGCGGAGATGTCGAGAATCATCGGGACCCTCCCGGGGCGTCGGTGCCGGCGCGGTAGATGCGCGCCCAGCGGTTGTAGAGCCAGCGGCCGGTACGGATGCGCTTGCCGGTGGCGTGGCAGCGGCGGCAGTCCTTGCCGCGCTTCATGCGTCCCTTGCGGTCCGTCTTGAGCGCGTGGCCCATGCCACGGCAGCGACGGCAGTCACCGAACGGCGACGCCGCACACACACCGGCGTAACCAAGAGTGACAATGAGCAGGCAGGCGATAGCGAGCAGGGCGGGGGTCACGTGGGGCCCTTCCTGGCGGGTTTTTGGGGTTTGCGCAGGTGGGCCGCTATCCGCTAGCGGCCTGATCAGAGGCGGTTTGGGGCGCTAGCGGGGCCGCTAACGTTAGCGGGAGGTGCCGCTATCGTTAGCGGCCCCGGAGCGTCAGCCCGCGTCCCGCTTTCCGTCACGCTCCGCAATTGCTGCGGTGATGTGGGAGCGGTCGACACCGCGCCTGTTGACGACCTTGCCGCTCACCCGGCGCCCGACCTGGATGGTGGACACGCCGTGCGGCTTGAGCGCGACGGCGAGCGCATCGGGGTCCCATCCGTCGTAGACCTCGGGGCGCAGGTCCGCGAGCCGGGTCACGATGGTTTCCGACCACGCCTTGGCCTCCTTGGCCGGGACGACCGCGAGGATGTCCGCGAGCAGGTCGTAGGCGGCCGTGGTCGGCTCGGGTGCCTCTCCGAGAGCGTGGCCGGCGAGCAGTCCGGCCTTCTCCCGGACGCGGCGGGCGCGCGCGGCGATGGCTTCGGCGCCGCTGGCGTCGACGTAGACGGAGCGGACGATACGGGCGTCGGAGCCTTCACCCACGAAGTAGTGGATGCCCTTGTCTCCCCAGGCGAACATGGTCGCCCGTACCCCGCGCTTGTAGGCGGAAGTGCCCAGCACCATGTCGTTCTCCAACTGGCCCATCACCTTCAGGCACCACCGCGCGGAGGCGTTCGCGCTGATGCCGGTGGGCAGCGACTTGGCGTCCGGGCGCTGCGTGGCCAGCAACACCACGATGCCGGTGGCGGGACCGCGCTTGACCAGGTCGGTGATGATCTCCTCGAACTCCTTGCCGTGCTCGGGGTGTTCAAAGAGGACCTGGCACTCATCCACGCCGACCACGATCGGGTGCAGGCCAAGGGACCGCTTGTCGGCAAGGGCGCTGGTCACCTTGGACTCGGGGCAGATGTCCCGGGGCAGGGAGCGGATCACCTTCGTGCGGCGGCGCAGTTCCTCGCGCAGGGCCCGGAAGTCGTCCAGCGCATACTGCACGGGTTCGTCGTCGTCGCCGGCCGCGTGCCGGTAGCCGACCGCGTTGCCCACCGGGTCAAGGTCGCCGGTGCCCTTCATGTCGTAGGTGTGCAGCTCAGCACGCGGATCGAGAGCCGCGATCAGCAGCAGCAGACGCAGAAGGAACGTCTTACCCATGCGCGGGATCGCGCCGATGACGCCGGCAATGTACATGAGCGTGACTTCGGTCCACCGGCCGCGCTGGTCGGTGCCGTAGGCGACCGGCTTGAACAGATCCACCTGCCCGGACTTCAGCAGCGGCCACGCCGGCTGAGACGCACGGGACATGTCCTGATCCCCCACCCACAACACCAGGTGCCCAGTGTGCTCATCCGGCACCGCCTCGGGCCACACGCACCCGAGCGGGCGGCGCAGACCGGAAGCGAGCCGCTCGCGACGCTCGATGATGTCCGTCACGGTCACGCCGTAGGGCAGGTTTCCCTCCGCACGCCAGCCGGGCCCGTCGCGGGTGATCGGGGCGGTGAACTCGAACCCATCCCGTCCCTTGCCCTGTGCCTGATTGATCGCGGGAATGCCCAGCGCACCCAGCGCCCGCAGCACGATGTCACTGGTCAGCTTCGTGGCCTTGGGCAGTTCCACCGCCCGGTGCACGACCGGGGCGTCCGCCTTACGGCCGGCGGCCCCCAAGGCGAGGACGACCGCGCCCACGGACACGGCTTGCAGCCAGTCGGGAGCCAGCACATACAGCGCGAGCGCCAGACCGAGGCCAACGAACATTCCCAGCACGGCGACCAGGGTCCGCAGCCGGACCCGTCCGTCACGCTGCCGCGACAGCTTCAGGTACTCGGCAGCGTCCTCCCGCCGTACGGCCGCGAGGCGGACCGGTTCGCCCTCGCGGTCGGCCACCCAACGCATCGTGCCCCCGATGAACTTCGCGGCGCCGGCCGGTGCCTGAAGGGCGAGGCGGGCAGCGTAGACCGGGGCACGAAGCGCGTGGTAGCCGGCGGCGTGGGCGTAGTGGCGGGCCACCCACGCGGACGCGGTCCGCAGCTCAGCCACGGACTTCAGCCAGACCGGCACGACCGCGCGTCGGCGGGCGCCAGCGAGCCGACCGAGGTAGCCCGGACCGGTAGCCGCGGGGGCGGGCTGGTCGACCATGACCGGCGTGTCCGGGTCCGCCGGCTCAGGCTCCGGGGCGGGGGCCGGTTCGCGGGCGGCGCGGGCCTTGCCCAGGTCGACCACATCGGCGCCGTGGTCGGCGGCCATTTCGGCTTCCAGGCGGTTGAACAGTTCGTGGTCGTCGTCGGGATGCTTCACTGAGACTTCCTTCTCTCGCAGAGGGAAGGCGGGGCCCGGTCCGTCGCTGTAGGAGGTATGCGGACGGGCCCCGCCGGGACTTCAGGCGGCGTACTGCTCGGGGTAGGCGCACGGCACGCAGGAGCCGAGCGTCGGGGGGATGACGTATCCGACGTCATGCCGGCAGGCCGGGCAGGTGCGGCGGGCGGTGTTGGCTTTGGCGAGCGCCGCCCACCGGGCCGGCGTCATCGGCCTTACCGGCTTGGCCAAGTCGACGCGGTAGAGGTAGGCGACCAGCGGGCCCCGGCGGCGGCGCGGCCGTTCGAGCTGCGCGGCCACACCCTGACCACCGGGCCGCAGCCCGCGCGCCCGGAGTTGGCGGCGGGTGGCGTAGCCGTCCGGGGCCAGGCGCCACCGGTAGACCGGCAGCGCAGCCATCAGGCGACGCGCTTCCACGCGGCCCGCAACCGGACCTCAGAGGCGGAGTGGCCGGCAGCCCGGAAGCGGGTGGCCATGTCGCGGTACGACAGGGGCGGCGTCTGGCTGTACCGAATCTCGTGAACCAGCGTGTCCAGCGCGTCATCCGACAGCGCGGGCGCCCCCGCCTCCAGCGCCGGCACCGGATCGGTCGGCCCCCACACCGGGAGTTCCCAGCGGGCCGTGACGCCGGGTGTGACGGGGGTCGTCACGCTGGTCAGGGCCCTGCCGGTCTCCTCGCCTTTGCGGGCGGACTCCAGCGTCGACCACGCACCCGCGAGGGTCTGTGCGGTCTGTGCCTGGACGCGTGCGACGCGGGCGCCGGCTTCCGTCACGGCCGTCAACCGGGTCTCCTCGGTGGCCGCTTCCGCCCGCAGCCGGGCACGGGCCACGGCCGCTTCATCGCGTGCCTCCTGCTGAATGCCGCGGATGGCCTCCAGCGCGAGCGGCGTGAGCGCGGTGCGCTCCCACAGGCTGTGCACGAGCCACAGGGCCTTGGCCGCGATCGGCAGCCACGCCACAGCAAGCCAAGCGCCAGCAGAGTGCTCAGCGGTCAGGGCGTGAGCGACCAGGACGCCGGCGGCGAGGACGCCGAAGGACCAGCCGACCGCCGTTACGGCGCGGTTGTGGTCGCCCTGCGCGGCCAGGCGGCGTTCGTAGGCGAGGGTGGCCAGCCATCCCCCGTCGATACCGAGACCGACGACCAGGGCGACCGGCCACGGCACCGCCGCCCCCAGCCACATCATGACCACCGCGAGGGTGAGCACCATCGACACGGCCGTCATCGCGACAGCCGGAAGCACGGTCTTGGCCTTCACCGGGCACCTCCCGCCTGCCCCGCAGGGGCACGGTCGACGTCCGGCTGATCGGCATACGCGGTCAGGACGATGCCCGCGCCGGCGAACTGCCCTTCGGCCTTCAGGACGCGGGTGCGGCCCGCGCTCTGGGTGCGGGAGTCGACCGCTTCCGGGGCGATCCGCAGGGCGGTGCGCCACTGCTCGAACGCGGTGAGGCTCTCGCACGAGGTGTCGTGGAAGGACAGCCGCAGCCGCTCCGGGTAGAGCGGGGAGACGTCCACGTCGGGGGCGGGCAGGCCGGGGAAGTCCACGGCCAGCAGTCGCAGCGTCCGCAGCGGGATGGCGAGTTCTTCCAGCGTCATGCCGCACCCCCGGGCATGCTCGTACCTGCCGCGCGGTTGACCAGCGCGACGCGGGCGGCGAGCGCCCGGCGCCGGGCCCGGCGGATACGCCGCTCGTCCAGCTCGCTCGGGGTGCGGTCCAGGGTGACGATGTGCGCGTCCAGCAGCTCGACGTCCGCCAGGATGACGGGCATCTCGCGCTCGATCGCGTCCAGCTCCGCAGCGGTCGGTTCGATGAAGTCGGCGAACGCCGTGGCTGCGTCCTGGTATGTGACGATGTCGCTCATGGGTCGTGGTTCCTTCCAGAGAGGAACGGCCCGAACGCGGCTCCCGGGTGGCACCCCGGGAGCCGCTCGCCGTTGGAGTCGGTTCCGGCTCCCCGCGCTCCCGTCCGTACGTCCTCACGCCATGCGCGGAACGGACGGGCGGGAGAGGCAGCCGGCCGCAGCGTGACGTGCTGCGAGCCGTGGCGGACCGTGCTTGCTGTCCAGGCGCCGCCGGCCGGTCCGAGCGGCAGCGCCCTTATATGTCGTCGGTTCACAACCGACCTCCCGCGTTCGCAGGGACACGGCTTTCACCGGTGCTCCGTTGCCACGGGCACCGATCCCGAGCCGGTGAAGTCGGGTGCGTCATCGTCACTGCTCTGACGCCAGCAGGGCGGCCCACACCGGGCGGAACCCCTTGATCAGGGGCTTTCTCCGGAGCCGGTGGGCGTGGCATTGCCGCCGACGACATCACCCGGTCGTCGCGGGGGCGGTCTCACTCTTGCCGCCACGTGCGTTGGAGCCTCGCTGTCCTTCCCCACACCCGGGACCGGTTGGCGCCTGCCAGGCACGTAGGGGGAGAGCGCCGTTCATCACGGCGGTTTGCCCCCGGACCCTCGCCCTGGGCACCTACCGTGACCGCCGCTCTCGCGTCGGCTCCGCACGATCACTGTTCAGTTCTCAACTAACGGCCGCTTCCTTCGTACTCACCCCCAGCGAGAGCCGGGGCTTTCCTCCGTGCGGTGCAGTACCTGTTTTACAGGTACTGCATAGGGTGCCGTCAAGTACAGCGACGCAATCTCTTCGTCTCGCGTCGGGACGTCTTGACGTGTCTTCAGAATCGCGGCAGGTCAGGGGAGTTGGTCACCCCACTCATGGACAGCTCTGGGACTTCTAGCTACGGTCAAGAAGTCCCTAGACGTCCCACCGGGGGTGCAGATGTCGAACGAGCGCTTGCGGACCGCTCTCCTCGCCCGTGGCATGACCGTGCAGAGCCTCGCTGAGGCGATCGAGGTGAGCCCCAAGACGGTCGAACGCTGGATTACCCAGGGCAAGGTGCCGTACCTGCGTCACCAGTACGCGACAGCAGCGGCCCTCAAAGTCGACGTCACCATGCTGTGGGAGGACGGGCGGACCGTCGGCAGTGCGGCGGACCTCACCAAAGCCGAGATAGCGACGGTCTACCCGCATCGCCACACGGTGCCTACTGGCCTCTGGCGAGAGCTGTACGGACGTGCTGAGCGAAACCTGGACGTCCTCGTGTACTCGGGTCTCTTCCTGTCTGAGGACCCGCTCTTCCATGACCTCGTGAGGGCGAAGGTGAAAGCGGGTGCCCGGGTGCGCATCCTGCTGGGGGACCCGGAGTGTACGGCTGTCCGGCAACGCGGCATTGACGAGGGACACCACATCATGGACGGCAAGATCCGCAATGCCCTCGTGCTGTACCGCCCCCTCATGCGGAGTCACCCGGACGTCGGTTTCCGGCTGCACGATTCGACGCTGTACAACTCGATCTACCGGGCCGATGACGAGATGCTCGTTAATCCCCACGTCTACGGCATCGGCGCCTACATGGCGCCCGTACTGCACCTGCGGCGACTTCCCGGCGGAAGTCTCTTCGACACGTACGCGAATAGCATCGATCACACATGGGAGAACGCGCGTCCGGTCACTGACCAGGACGTCAAGAGCATCACGGGAGCCTGACCATGGGACGTATCGACTACCTGCACGACCCGGACGCACCGCCGGCCAACTCGGTCGTACCGTCCGTCGTTGCTTTCGTCCAGAACGACGCAGGGCAGGTGTTGATGATCCAGCGCTCTGACAACGGCAGGTGGGCACTGCCCGGCGGTGGTCACGACGTGGGGGAGTCCATCAGTGACACGGTGGTCCGTGAGGTCTGGGAAGAGACCGGCATCAGGGCGGAGGTGATCGACGTGTCCGGCCTCTACACAGACCCCGGGCATGTCATGCAGTACGACGATGGCGAAGTCCGTCAGCAGTTCAGCATTTGCTTCCGGGCCCGGCCGGTCGGCGGCGACCTCCGTACGAGCAACGAAACGACTCAGGTCCGATGGGTTGCCCCGGCGGACCTGGCGACGCTGGACGTGCACCCCACGATGCGGCTCCGGATTGAGCACGCTATGGATCGGACGCGCACGGCGCCTTACATCGGCTGACGCTTGGCGGCGGCGACCCGTTCGAGGACGCGGCAGGTGCACGCGATGATCTCGGGTTCGGCACGCCGGATGAACTTGCCGATCAGGCTGTCCGGCCCGTAGCGCCCGGTGATTTCGTTGATCCGGTCCACGGGGTTGGTCGGGGTGCCGTCCGGGGTGGTGTTCATGTCGCAGTAGCAGAGCGCATCGTTCAGGTGCTCGCTCTCACGGGGGAACTCACCGTCAAGCTCAGCACGCAAGCCGCGCGCGTCCGCCTCAAGCCATGAGCACGAGTGATGGGCGATCAGGTTGACGACCTGCTCGTCGGCGGCAGCCACGTCCCGGAGGTACCGTGCGCCGTCCAGGGGGTGGAAGCCTGTCTTGGCCAGGTCCGGCGCATAGCCGATGTCATGCAGGACCGCCGCAGCCTCCAACAGATCCGCATCCTGATCGAGGATGAGCGCGATGGTGCGCGCCCTCTCAGCGACCCCGAGGCAGTGTTTCCAGCGTCGCGGCAGCGGCTCAGCGAGCAGCGACTCAGCCAGGGGATAAGCCCACTCCGTCAACGTCGACAAGCTACGAACGCCCCTCTCGCGCCGGCACGGCGCGGACCGTCCGCACCTTGCCCTGTCCTCCGCCCGCCAGCACGCCGGCGGCCTCCAACTTCTCCAGCGCCTTCGTCACGGTTGGACGTGACACTCCGAACCGTTCGGCCAGTGCGGAAGCGCTCGGGAACGCTTCCCCTACTTCGAGTCCCTCAGTCGCGATGATCTCTGCGATTCGGTGATCGAGTGGGCGCCGGTCGACCGACGCCCCCGCGCGTACGACTCGCCACCGCTCACCCCGCACCGGTTCGGCCACGCCTTCCTGACGCAGGACGCCGAACGCACGCAGGGCGACCCCGCGTGAGACCTTGTGATCGCGCATGAGTTCAGCCAGCGACGGAAGTTCTGTCATGGTCGGGTCGTCTTCGATCTGCCTCTTCACTGAGTCGGCAATCTTCAGGAAGGTTCCCCGAGGGTTGGCCTGCTGCGACACTCGCTCTCCCTCTCCGCCGGGCAGTCGACACCACCGGTAAGCCTCCCACGACTGCCGGCCGTCGCGGAGGGGTCGCGCACAGCGGTGCGCACGGACGGTTTCAAGATCAGGAGGAGACGCGGACGGCTTTGCCTGTCCTGGCACCCGTATGCGGCTGAGCAGCAGGTCACAGGGTGTGGAGTAGCGATCTTGTGCAGTCTGCGGGTTCCCTCACGCCTCGTGGTGTACGAGCCGAGCCACCGAATCGGGTAGATCTTGGATGACGTGAGTCAGACCGTTCGCTTTTCGTCGCAGTAGGGAAACCGTCCACTCATGGCCCACCTGAAATGGTATTGAAGACGTGACAATCGTCTGGAAGGACCGGGCTGGTGAGCTAAGTAGGTCAAACATCCGATTTCTTGTGTCGAAATCCACGGCCTCGGTAGCAGCATCAAGAAGAAGAATCGTAGGTTCGCTGCGCGCTTGCACCTCCCCGATTGTCGCGATTAGTTGCACGGTGAACGCGTTCTGACGCCCACCAGAGTGATATTCGAAAGGCCGTAAAGTCGAGTCGCCGGGGGTACGAAAGGCTACTTGCTCTCCATCTACCGTAGTCTCCATTATGGCCTCCGCCAGGACGTCTGGCATTCGTTCGACTGCGTTACGCACTACCCACTTAGGAATTCCTAGACTGCGGGCCAAGTTTGTCAAATTCCCACTTCGGGTCGATCCCGGCTCGCGTACAGAGATTGTTCGGAATGGACGCGGCGGGAAAAATGCCTCAACGCCATCAACTCGAAAAACTAGTGAGTGTTCTTCCGCTAAAATTTCGGCGATCCTCGGTTGAGGGTCGTACCAGTTGACTCTAGCGTTCATGCGCGGTGAAGGTTCGAGCCTCATCCTGGTAAGGGTGTCGGGATCCGACATTGACTGTAGCAGTGACAGGAGAACAGTCTTTCCTGACCCGTTGTTTCCTATGATGAGATTGCAGCGTGAGAACCGCACAACTGACGGTGCCAAGAGAAAGTGATCGATTATATCCAGCGATTGGATCCACCCTATTGGTCTGGCGTATCCTCCCATTTCGAGTCGAGTTCGTGTTTCATGCCAGTCTTTCCAGCTTCGCAGCAGCGGGGCAGGGTATGTATTCCCCTCATTCGTATCGACTAGTCTTCCGCATGTAGCACAGAGCCATATGCCGTTAGTGAGAGCGCTCCTCTCGGCAGGTGACAAACCGCCTGTGCCGCGTGGGCCGCCGATCGCTGCTGCGTAGATATGCGCGCCCGTTCCGCTAATGGCAACATCGTCCCCCTTGTCGCCGGGTCCAATTGTCAACGCTCCGCAATTTGGATTGGAGCATCGATATGCGGCTCGTTGGGCGAGGATGGTACGGCTCCTTGCGCTGAAATTAGCGCGTGCTCTAGCTTCTTCTGGCTCGCTCGACTGTCGCATTATTCTTCCCGCTCCTGTACGTGGAGAATGTGCATTTTAACTAGGGCTCTCGAGAACTGTGGACCCCGGAGGAAGGATGGAACCCGGTGGGTCTAGAAACCTGCCTTCATCTACCCAGTATGAATTCCGCAACCTGCGATAGTCGAAATCGCTCCCTTGGGGAGTCCGCTTGACCATCAGGAACCCCTGATTCTCAAGCTCCTTCCTTGCTGCGGTCCATGTGTTGTGAGAAAGGCCATAGGAGTCGCGCCGCTCCTTAGTGATGTAACGTGGCTTTTTGTATCCGCCCTGAGCTTCTATTAGCGCAAAGAGCAGTGCGATTCCAGTTGCACTCAGATGGAGAATCCAGCCGTGCCGCCAGAACTCGATGGGGATACCCACGTACCGTCCCTGAGTACTTGCGCGGACGTATACACCTCCCGGCTGCTCGGTGGAGATCAATTTGATGGCTGGGGTATTGCCACGCCTAGGTTCCAATTCAATGAACCCGTTCTGACTCAACCACTTTAGGTTGCTGTTTACCCGCCTAGGCCCTGTATCGGAAGGTAAGGCGAGCATGCGTGCCCACGCATGCGGAGCCGGTGGCTGTCGAAGGTCGTACGGCTTAGCCGTAGCCATCATCGTGATGCATAGATAGAGCTTGAGGCGGACCTCTCCTCCCCGGCCGCCCTGGATGAGTCGGGCAAGGGGCGGTCGTACTCCGTCGATTTGGGACCTGACGAACGATGGCGGAAATGGGACCTTCCCGCGCCGCGCAGCCCGGTCGGCCGCCTGCTCGAGCTTCCTGACCGCAGAGGGAAAGAGGGGGTTGGGCAAAGTCATCGACCTTCCTGAAGGAGAAACCGGGGGTACAGGGGTCCCAGGGGTACCAGGGGTCCCGGGGGTTCCTCCTTATACCTTCCCCTGAGAGCGGACAAACGCTTCTGCTCAAAGGTCATTTTGCTACTTCGCAGGCTCTCATGTGGTACATCAGGACGGCAGGTAGTCTCCTCCAGTAACGCTCACTATGCCCTTTGACCTGCGGTTTTGTCTCTGTCACCTTGGGATTGCCCGCCAGGGGAGGCGTTGGCGAACGAGGTCTCTCGGCGCAGAAGCGCTGAGGGGAGGAGAACAGGTGAACGGGAACAACCCTTCGCAGAAGGCCGTCTGGCTGGCGATCATTCTTCTGGCCAGCGTGGTTGGAGCTGTTGCCGCGGGTGTGCTCTTTCAGATGGCTGGGGCCGCAGGGCCCGCGGTCGTCGGGGCCAGCGGTGCAGCGTTCATGGGGACGGCCAGTCTCGGCCTGGCCGCGCATCGCTTCATGACGGAATGAGCGGAAGGGGGCTTCGGTAGTGGACGAGGCGTGGACGGTGCAACGTCATCGGGATCACGCGACGGGCATCATCGGAGGTCAGAGGCTAGGCGGCCCGCTGGACGTGATGAGACTGTAAATCTGCCGGCTCAGCCTTCCCAGGTTCGAATCCTGGCGCCGCCACACGGAAAACCAAGGGCCCTGTGACCTGCCAAAACGGCAGGTCACAGGGCCCTTGGTCATGTGCCTCGATGATCGGCGCACTGTCTCGCTCTGTTTGGCGTTCGAACGCAAGCTTCTTCTGCGCCTCGGCGTGAAAGTCAAAGCCCCCGCCTTCGCCGCGGCTCTACGTGGTGATCCCTTTCTCGCCGGGTCTGGCCCTCGGGAACCTCCGCGCTCACAAGGCCCAGAGGGCTCGGACTTCCGGAAGTGCCAGCCTCTCGCCTGCCGCTCGACACCGGGATGCGCGTTGCGTAGAGACCGGAGAGCGGAGAGGAGAGTGGTTTAAGGCTGGGCCGCAGAGACCGGAGAGCGGTTGCGGCAGGGCCGCCGTGTTGAAGCGGGAGGGCTCGTCGCCAGTAGATCGGCGTGCAGGTTGGTTCAGCGTCGAATGGCCCATCCCGCCTCGCGCTCGAGGCGCGGCCACACGGGTGGTTCTGGGGGAGGGGTCACGTCCGCGTTCGGTCTCGCAAGGCCTCGGCCCGGCAAGGAACTTGGGCTTGCCGGCGGACCGACTGTGCCCCCGCTCGTTGATCAGACGATCCGGCGTGCCGACGAGCAGATATAGGACATTTGCGCATTAACCTCTCGTCATCTTGTGGCGTGGCAGATGACGTTCGCGTCGTTTCAACACCTGGAGAAGACATGCACAAGCCTCGCAAGACCGTTGTCGTGGCCGTCCTCCTCGGCGCCGTCGGCTTCCTCGGCTCCGGCACCGCCTACGCCCACGGGTACGGGGACGGGCACAATCCCAAACACGGGCGCGGACACGCACACGGCCGCGGACACGCACACGGGCGCGAGCACAGCGCTCAAGAGAGCCAGACGACGCAATTCAGCCAGAGCACCACATGCACGACGACCGAAGAGAACGTCGACGTGCAGGGGCAGTCCGGGTTCGAGAACGGCCTGGAGGCCAACGCGCACAACGGCAACGGCTCACCCGGCACCCAGAGCACCAACGTCGGCTCGACCCTGGGGTGCAACAACACCATCGTCCTGAGCAAGTAGTTTCACAGGCAAGTAGCTTCACGCGGGTCTCGGCGCCGAACCGCACGGTCGGCGCCTCCCGTATGGACGTCCAGGGGACGTCCAGAACTTGGAACAGCACGTCGCGGCGCCAACGGCGCGCGAACGACTGCCGTCGGCGGGGTGTATCGCGCAACTCACCGCACAATCTGCCGGCTCAGCCTTCGCAGATTTCGAAACCTGCGCCGCCACGCTGCGGAAGACCCCCCCTCCACCCTGCGGGAACGCGGAGTGGAGAGGGGTCTTCGTGCTGCATGCTGTTTGTTCTGTCAGGTCAAACCCGGTGGCACCATGCTCCGTCGACCACCCTGGCGATCACGAGGCGTACGAGGTCCACGTCCGCGAGCCCTACGAGCCCGCTCGCCCGGCTTCGCCCCCGACCCCGGCTTCGCCCCCGACCCCGGCTTCGCCCCCGACCCCGGCTTCGCCCCCGACCCCGGCCTCGCCCGCGACCCTGGACTCGGCCCCGACCCCGGCTCCCCTCTCTTCCTGCACCCCGGCTCCGTCCTCTTCCCTGACCCCGGCTCCGTTCTCTTCCCCGACGACCCCGGCTTCGGTCTCAGGCGCGCCCGCGGCTGATCCCATCCCGTGCCGCGGAATGAACGAAGCCACCGCGAAAGCCAGCAGAGCGGCGCCGCCGCCCACCGCGAGGACCGTTCTGAAGCCGTCTTCCGAGGGGAGCGCGACGCCGCCGAGGCCGGTGGTCATCTGGGAGAGGATGACGCCGGCGACGGCGCTCGCGGTCGACGTACCGATGGACCGCATCAGGGTGTTGAGGCTGTTGGCCGCGCCCGACTGCGACGGCGGCACCGCGCCCATGATGAGGGCGGGCATGGCGCCGTAGGTGAAGCCGATGCCGGAGCCGATGACGCAGGACACAAGAACGAACTGCCAGACTTCGGCCATCAGCACGATGTTGAGGCCGTAGCCGGCGGCCACGATGAGGGAGCCGAGCATCAGGCTGGCTTTCGGGCCCTTGGCCCTGGAGAGGGCGGCGGAGAGCGGGGCGACGGCCATCATCACCAGGCCGGACGGGGCCATGACCAGGCCCGCGGTGAGCAGGGACCTGCCGAGTCCGTAGCCGGTCGCCTCGGGCAACTGCAACAGCTGGGGAAGCACCAGGGACATCGCGAACATGCCGAAGCCGAGCGCGACCGACGCGAGGTTGGTGACCAGCACCTGGCGGCGGGCGGTGGTACGCAGGTCGACCAAGGGCTGGTCGGTGCGGAGTTCGTACCAGCCCCACAGCAGGAGGACCGCGGCACAGGTGCCGAACAGGCCGAGCGTGGTGCCGCTGCCCCAGCCCCAGTCGCCGCCCTTGGAGATCGGCAGCAGCAGGCAGAGCAGGCCGGCCGCCATCCCGAGGCCGCCGACGACGTCGAACCGTCCGCCCGTCCGCACCTCCGACTCCGGTACCACGGACAGCACGAGCAGCAGCGCTACGACGCCCATCCCCGCCGAACTCCAGAACAGCACGTGCCAGTCGAAGTTGTCCGCGATCAGAGCCGCCGCGGGCAGCCCGAGCGCACCGCCGACGCCGAGGGAGGCGCTCATCAGGGCGGTGGCCGAGCCGAGCCGTTCGGCGGGCAGCTCGTCCCGCATGATGCTGATGCCGAGCGGGATCACACCGCTGGCCATGCCCTGCAGCGCCCGCCCGACGATCATCGGGGCCAGTGAGTCGCTCAGCGCGGCCGTGACCGAGCCGGCGACCAGCAGCGCGAGGCTGACCAGCAGCATCCGGCGCTTGCCGTACATGTCTCCCAGCCGCCCCATCATCGGAACGGCCACGGCGGCGGCCAGCAGCGTCGCCGTGACGGCCCACGCGGTGTCGGACGCGGGGGAGGCCAGCAGCTTCGGCAGCTCCGGGACGATCGGAATCACCAGGGTCTGCATCAGCGAGACCACGATCCCGCCGAAGGCCAGGACCGCGACGACGGCACCGGCCCGCGGCGCCACGCTCACCGCCCCGCCGTCGGCGGCTGGGCGGGGGAGTGCAGGGGACATGGGCCGGGCCTCCGTGGGCTCAGTGCGGCGGGCATGGGCGCGCTGGTGGGACGCCGGGCCTGCGTCCGTGTGCTGCGGGTGCTGGTACCGGCGTCGTGCGTGCGCGACAGCTTAAGCTAAGTCAGTTGATTGACTTAAGCAAGGGCAATATCGGGTCCCGGGCAGAACGGGGTACGTACGCATATATGGGACGGATCGACTACCTCCACGACCCCAGCGCCCCGCCGGCGAACTCGGTGGTGCCCTCCGTGGTGGCGTTCGTGCAGAACAGCGCGGGATACGTACTGATGATCCGGCGCTCCGACAACGGCCGCTGGGCACTGCCCGGAGGCGGGCACGAGGTGGGGGAGTCCATCAGCGAAACCGTGGTGCGCGAGGTCCGGGAGGAGACGGGGATCGAGGTCGAGGTCGTCGGCCTCTCCGGGCTCTACACCGATCCCGGCCATGTCATGCGCTACGACGACGGCGAGGTCCGTCAGCAGTTCAGCATCTGCTTCCGGGCGCGTCCCACAGGCGGTGAACTCCGCACCAGCAGCGAGACCCCCGCCGCCCGCTGGGTCGCCCCGGACGACCTGCCCGGCCTGGACATCCATCCGACGATGCGCCTGCGCATCGACCACGCGATGGATTGGACACGTACGTCCCCCTACATCGGCTGACCGTACCCGTACCGGCGGCCGGTCGTGGTGTCCCTGCACCGGCCGATCGCGGCGCGGCGGCGCATCGGCGCATCGGCGGATCGTGGCCCGGCCAGGTGTGCGCTCCGCACGCAACACGTGCCCGTCCAGGGCACACTGACCCCATGTCCACTCGTCGCAGGCGCTGCCCGGAATGCCGTCGCGAGATCGCCGTCGTCGCCGGCCGGTTCGCGCGGCACGACCCGCCCGACGCGCGCGAGAACGGCGTACTCGTCTCCTGCCCCGGCTCCCGCCGCCGGCCCCAACCCGACGCGACACAACCGGCGTTGGACGGTTACGTCCTCCCCGACATCCCGGGCCAGCTGCCACTGTTCTAGGCAGCCCGGACGGGCTCATGGGCCGATACGGCCTTTTGGGTCGATACGCTCCTCGGCCGGTACGACTTCCTCGGCCGGTACGACTTCCTCGGCCGGTAGGGTTTCGTCAGCCGGTACGGCTTCTCAGTTCCCCGCGACCGACTTCACCGCCACCGACACCGGAGCCGAACCGTTGATCACTTCCAGGATCAGACCGGTCGTCGCCGGCGTGTCCACCAACTCCGCCAGTACGGCGGCCACATCGTCGCGCGGGATCGGACCACGGCCCGTGTGGGCCTCCAGTCGTACGAGACCGGTGCCGGCGTCGTTCGTCAGCATGCCCGGACGCAGGATCGTCGCGTCCAGCGCGTCGAGCCGTCGTACGTACGCGTCGGCCTCGCCCTTCGCGCGCAGGTACACGTCGAAGATGTCGTCCCCCTGGTGCGCGGGGTCGGCGCCCATCGACGAGACGACCACGTGGCGCCGTACGCCGGCCCGGACCGCCGCGTCCGCGAACAGGATCGCCGCGCCCTTGTCCACCGTGTCCTTGCGGGCTGCCCCGCTGCCCGGTCCCGCGCCCGCCGCGAAGACAGCGGCGTCGGCGCCGCGCAACTGCGCCGCCACTTCCTCCACCGACGCCGACTCCAGATCGAGCAGGATCGGTTCGGCACCGGCTTTCCGCAGGTCGTCGCGCTGCTCGGCGTGACGGATGATGCCCGCCACCTCGTCACCGCGCGCGGCGAGCAGCCGCTCGAGCCGCAGCGCGATCTGACCATGACCACCAGCGATGACAATGCGCATGTTTCCGACCGTACGCCCGGACGGCCGCGTCCGCCGCACGACTTGGACCGCGACTCAGGCTGCGCATGCGAAACGCACGCCCGGCGCGCACGCGCCCGCGCACATGTCCGGCGTGTGCGCCCGCGCACGCCCCCGCGCACGTCCCCACCCTCCGACGCTCAGCGTCGGCACGCCCAGCACTCAGCAGCAGCGGTGACCACTCAGCAGCGCCCGCACCCCTACGACAACTCGCCCCGCCCCTGCCGAGGCAGCCCCAACTCCGTCGCGGCCGAGTTGCAGTACTCCCGTACCGCGCTCGTGCGCGCCACCACACGTCCCCGGTGCACCACGATCCGGCTGTACGCCAGTGAGAGCGCCCCGGCCAGCCGGTCGCCGCGCACGGCCAGCAACTCGGCCGGGAAGCCCGCCTCCACGCGCACCTCGGGCAGCCCCATGACGGCCCGCGCCGACGAGCTCACCGCCTCGTAGGCGTCCTCGGGCCGCCACCCGTACCGCGAGGCCAGCAGGTAGGCCGCCTCCAGAGGGTCCCCGCGCCCCACCGGGTTCGACAGGTCACGCAGGGCGCCGCTGCCCGCCGCGACCCGCACACCGGCGGCCCGCAGCAGCCGTACCGGAGCCGTCTCGCGCTGGTCGGAACCGTCGCAGCCGCCCTGCGGCAGGCATACGACCGTCACCCCGGCCGCCGCGAGCTGGTCGGCCGTACGCCGGACCAGTTCGGTGGGCAGGTCGGCGAGGCCGCCGCACGGGCCGAGCGTCACACCGGGGCGCAGCCCCGCCGCCATCGCGACGAGGCGGGCGAGCCGGGCCGGGTCGGCGGCGTCGGTGTGCAGGTCGACTGGGCAGCCGTGTTCGGAGGCGACCTCGAGAACCGCCTCCACGTACCCGGTCGGATCCGGGTCCAGGTCCGGACAGCCGCCCACCACGGACGCGCCCATCTTCAGTGCGTCCCGCAGCACCGCCAGCCCGTCCGCACCGGCCACACCGGTCAGCACCCTCGGCATCGCCACCGTCGTCAGTTCCGTCAGCCCGCGCAGCGAACGCCGCGCCTGCAGTACGGCGGCGAGCGCCCCCAGCCCCTGGACGTCACCCACCCGCACATGGGCGCGCAGCGCGGTCGCCCCGTGTCCCAGCTGGAGCAACGCCGCCTCCGTGGCCCGGCGCTGGACGTCCTCGGAGTCGTAGGAGACCGGTCCGTCGCCCTCGGCCGACAGCGCGGCGTCCGGGTGGGCGTGCGGCTCTGCCGGCGCCGGCAGGAGCAGATAACCGGTGAGATCCACGCGCGTGCCGCAGCCCGGTGGTCCGCCCCCGGCCAGGCTGCCGGTGGTGCCGACCGCCTCGATGCGCCCGCCGCCCAGCCGTACGTCCACGGTCCGTCCGTCGGTCAGCCGCGCCCCGCACAGCAGCAGCGCGGACGGGTCGCCCCCCTGTCCCGGGGAACCCGAATCGCCCGAGGCGCCCGACGACGAGGACGACGACGAGGACGACGATGAGGACCACGAGTGGGACGGCGGCTGGCTCTCGGGCATCGCACTCCAGGTGCTCGGGGACTGTGCGGCAAGACGCAAGATCACGCAGAGTGGGTCGAGCCTAGGACGGCGATCCGCCCGTGTCGGGGAGGAGCGCAATAGTCGTACCGGTGTGGCCCGCCGTACGGCAGAGACCGCAGCGACTCGTGGGCAGCAGGGGGACGGACCTGGGCGGGAGCAGTCACACATTGCGGATCAGGCCGTGGATCACGCCGTGGATCGGGCCGTGGATCCGGTCACGGATCAGGTCGTGGAACAGGCCGGGACGGGGCCGCGAAACGGATTTGGGCGAACGGCGGCGGAGCGTGTAATGTCTTCATCGCTCGCCCCAATAGCTCAGTCGGCAGAGCGTCTCCATGGTAAGGAGAAGGTCAACGGTTCGATTCCGTTTTGGGGCTCTGGTGTGTGAGGTTCCCGTCGCCTGGCGGGAACGGATCGCATCGCAGCGGTGTAGCTCAGTCGGTAGAGCAAGCGGCTCATAATCGCTGTGTCACCGGTTCAAGTCCGGTCACCGCTACTGACAGTAGCCGATTGCGGGGTCGGTCCTTCGATCGGCTACTCTTTCTTGCGTTAAATCATCCCATCCGTTCGTCAAGGAGCACTCACGTGGCTGCCACCGACGTCCGCCCGAAGATCACGCTGGCCTGCGTGGAGTGCAAGGAGCGGAACTACATCACCAAGAAGAACCGGCGTAACAACCCGGACCGTCTTGAGATGAAGAAGCACTGCCCGCGTTGCAACGCGCACACCGCGCACCGCGAGACGCGATAAATCAGGCTCGTTCGCGAGGCCGCCCCCTACAGTCAGGGGGCGGCCTCGCGTCGTTTCGGTCCCGGTTACCGTCCGATCGGCGGCGGCTACCGGTCGACTGGCAGCGAGTGCCGGGACTACCGGCCGACGGACTTGCTCGCGCGCGTCGGTGGCCCGCCCGGCGGCACTTGTCTGACCGGTCGACAGCATTCGTCTGACCGGTCGACGGCATTCGGCAATCGGCCACCGACCCAACCGGACCCCCGTCCCTACGGGCCCACCGTCCCGAGCGGCCACCGGCACGACCGGAGCCCCGCTCGACCGGGTCACCGGCCCCACCGGGGCCCCGGCCGACCAGCTACCGTCCCGAGCGGCCACCGGCACGACCGGAGCCCCGCTCGACCGGGTCACCGGCCCCACCGGAGCCCCGGCCGACCAGCTACCGTCCCGACCAACCATCGTCTCGACCAACCGGCAACCGGCAACCGCCAACCCCTAACCGCCAACCCCTAACCACCAACCACCGACCCGACCGGCCCCGGCGCATCCGCCGGTCGTCGACAGGCAGACACCAGGAGGTGCCGAGCCATGGCGCTCGACCAGTCCTTCGTGGGGCGCAGTTACCCGCCCACCGAGCCCTATGAGGTGGGCCGGGAGAAGATCCGCGAGTTCGCGGAAGCGGTGGGGGACCCCAACCCGGCGTACACGGACCCGGAGGCCGCCAAGGCCCTCGGTCACCCGGACGTGATCGCCCCGCCGACCTTCGTCTTCGCCATCACCTTCAAGGCCGCGGGCCAGGTCGTCGAGGATCCGCGACTCGGCCTGGACTACAGCCGCGTCGTGCACGGCGACCAGAAGTTCGCCTACGTCCGCCCGGTGCGCGCCGGGGACCGGCTGACCGTCACCTCGACCATCGAGGCCGTCAAGTCCATGGCCGGCAACGAGATCGTGGACATCCGCGGCGAGGTCCACGACGAGGCGGGCGAGCACGTCGTCACCGCCTGGACGAAGCTCGTCGCCCGCGCGGCAGGGGAGGCGTGAGGAACCGATGACGGCGAAGATCGCTTACGACGGCGTCGAGGTCGGCACGGAACTGCCCGCCCAGACCTTCACCGTGACCCGCGCGACGCTGGTCCGGTACGCGGGCGCGTCCGGGGACTTCAACCCGATCCACTGGAACGAGAAGTTCGCCAAGGAGGTCGGGCTGCCGGACGTCATCGCGCACGGCATGTTCACCATGGCCGAGGCGATCCGGGTGGTCACCGACTGGACCGGTGACCCGGGCGCGGTCGTCGAGTACGGCGTCCGCTTCACCCGGCCCGTCGTCGTCCCCAACGACGACCGGGGCGCCACGATCGAGGTCAGCGGCAAGGTCGCCGCCAAGCTCGATGACAACACGGTTCGCGTGGACCTCACGGTGACCAGTGGGGGCCAGAAGGTGCTGGGGATGTCGCGGGCGGTCGTACGGCTGGCCTGAGCGGCCCTGAGCGCCCTGAGCGACGGGGAGACCGGAGGGAAACCGAAACCGCGGTAAGGGGTGCTCGCCATGGCGGGCGCCTCTTACCTGCGTCGGGCCCCCTACGTGCGACAACGGATGAAGGCCGGTGGCCGTTCCGCTGAACGTCACGACTGCCGCGTCGGGGGCCCCGGCGCCCCGTTGCGGACTACGGCGCGCGGCCCGCCGAAAGCCGAAATGTCGTTCCGGCCGCCCCTTGACGTAGTTAGTGATTGAGTACTAACTTACCGGCATGGTCAGGATGAGTGCAGAAGAGAGGCGCGAGAGTGTCATCCGCGCGGCGACCGCCGAGTTCGCCCGGGGCGGTTATTACGGCACCTCGACCGAGGCGATCGCCAAGCGGGTCGGGGTCTCGCAGCCGTATCTCTTCCGGCTCTTCCCGGGGAAGAAGGCGATCTTCCTGGCGGCGGCCCAGCGGTGCATGGAGGACACCGTCCGCACGTTCCAGGAGGCCGCCGAGGGGCTGGAGGGCGAAGAGGCCGAGCTCGCCATGGCGAACGCGTACACCAGGGTCATCGCGGAGCAGCCCGAGCGGCTGCTGATGCAGATGCAGATGTACGTCACCGTCGCCGCCGCCGAGCAGGCCGGTGACCACGAGCTTGGCGAGGAGGTGCGGGCGGGCTGGATGCGGCTGTGGGACACGGTCCATCTGCCGCTCGGTGCCGACGTCGAGGAGACGACGACGTTCATGGCGTACGGAATGCTCATCAACTGCCTGGTGGCGATGGGCTTCCCGCCGGAGCACCGGGTCTGGGAGGGGTTGTTCCCGGAGGCGCGGCTCAAGGGACGGCTGGGGAAGTGACCCACGGAAAGGGCGTTACGGAAGGACGACACGGCGCCTTTTCATGCCCGTAAAAATTAGTCATCAATAACTAACCAGACCGGCCGCAGCAGCGGTCGGCTCACCCGCTGGGGGAGCGATGTCACAGCAGACCGCACGGCGCGGGGGAACCACCTGGGCCCTCGTCATCACCAGCGTCGCCGGATTCATGGCGGCCCTCGACAACCTCGTCGTCACCACCGCCCTGCCCTCCATCCGCAAAGATCTCGGCGGGGCACTGGGGGACCTGGAGTGGACGGTGAGCGCGTACACCCTCACCTTCGCCGTCCTGCTGATGTTCGGCGCGGCGCTCGGCGACCGCTTCGGCCGCCGCCGGATGTTCCTCGCCGGCCTCACCGTCTTCACCGGAGCCTCCGCCGCGGCGGCCATGGCCACCGGGATCGACTCCCTGATCGCCGCCCGCGCGGTCCAGGGCGTCGGCGCGACCATCATGATGCCCCTGACGCTCACCCTGCTGACCGCCGCCGTGCCCGCCGCCAAGCGCGGCATGGCGTACGGCATATGGGGCGCCGTCAACGGTCTCGCCGTGGCCTCCGGACCACTGATCGGCGGCAGCCTCACCGAGCACGTCTCCTGGCACTGGATCTTCTGGCTGAACGTCCCGCTGGGCATCGCCGTGCTGCCACTCGCCCGGCTGCGCCTGGCCGAGTCCCACGGCACCGGCGCCCCCCTCGACGTCCCCGGCACCCTGCTCGCCAGCGGCGGCCTCTTCGGGATCGTCTACGGCCTGGTCCGCGGGCCCGCCGACGGCTGGACCGGTCCGCTGGTGATGACCGGCCTGTTCGCCGGCGCCGCACTGCTCATCGGCTTCGTCCTCTACAGCCTGCGCGCCGGGAACCCCATGCTGCCCATGCGGCTGTTCCGCTCCCGCGCCTTCTCCGGGATCAACGCCGCGAGCCTGCTGATGTTCCTCGGCATGTTCGGCTCGATCTTCCTGCTCAGCCAGTTCATGCAGGGCGTCCTCGGCTACTCGCCCACCGAGGCCGGCCTGAGGATGCTGCCCTGGACCGGCATGCCGATGCTCGTCGCGCCGATCGCAGGCATCCTGTCCGACCGCATCGGCGGCCGCCCCGTCGTCGCCACCGGGCTCTTCCTGCAGGCCGCCGGCCTCGGCTGGCTGGCCGTCGTGGTGGAGGCCGGCGTCTCCTACGGTTCCCAGCTGCCGGGGCTGATCGTCAGCGGCATCGGCATGGCGCTGTTCTTCGCCCCGGCCTCCAACCTGGTCATGTCCAGCGTCCGCCCCAGGGAACAGGGCATCGCCTCCGGTGCCAACAACGCCCTGCGCGAGGTCGGCGGCGCACTCGGCATCGCGATCATGTCGTCGATCTTCTTGGCGCAGGGCGGCTACGAGTCCGCCCACGCCTTCGTCGACGGCCTGAAGCCCGCGCTCGTGACGGGCTCCTCGGTCGTCGCGCTCGCCGGGGTGGCGGCGCTGCTGGTCCCGACCCGGCGGCGCGCCGCCGAACTCGCCACGGCCGGCGAACGGACGGCGGAGCCGGTGCTCGAGCCGGCGTCCTCCTGACCCCCCGACCGCCCAGGGCTCTCCACCCGCTCAGTGCCCCACTCGCCCGGGGGGCTCTCCACCCGCCCAGTGCCCCATCCGCCCAGGGCCCCACCAGGAACAGGTGGAGTCGGGGGTTCCGGCGCCCGAGCAGAGCACGCGCGCGTACGGCCCCGCCCACCCCGGCGGGGCCGTACGCGCGCGTGGCCGAGCCGACGGCGGAACGCGACCGGGGCTGTCGGTGGCGTCTCGTAGTCTTGGGCCCGTGCAGGAACTCCACGACGCCCCTCTCGCCCCGCTGACCACCTTCCGGCTGGGCGGTCCCGCGACCCGGCAGCTCACGGCGACGACCGACGCCGAGGTGATCGCCGCCGTCCGCGAGGCCGACGACACCGGCACCCCGCTGCTGGTGATCGGCGGCGGATCGAACCTGGTCATCGGCGACAAGGGCTTCGCGGGCACCGCACTCGTCATCGCCACCAAGGGCTTCGAGCAGAGCGGCACACATGTGGAGCTGGCCGCCGGCGAGGTGTGGACGGACGCCGTCGCCCGCACCGTGGAGGCCGGCCTCGCCGGTATCGAGTGCCTGGCAGGCATCCCGGGCTCGGCGGGCGCGACCCCCATCCAGAACGTGGGGGCGTACGGCCAGGAGGTCTCCTCCACCATCACCGAGGTCGTCGCCTACGACCGCCGCACGCGCGAGACGGTCACGATTCCGAACGCGGAGTGCGCCTTCTCCTACCGCCACAGCCGCTTCAAGTCCGATCCCGAGCGCTACGTCGTCCTGCGCGTCCGCTTCGAGCTTGAGGACGCGGACGGGCTCTCCGGCCCGATCAGGTACGCCGAGACGGCCCGCGCCCTCGGCGTCGAGCCCGGCGACCGGGTGCCGCTGACCGCGGCCCGCGAGACCGTCCTCAAGCTGCGCTCCGGCAAGGGCATGGTCCTGGACCCCGAGGATCACGACACCTGGTCGGCCGGTTCCTTCTTCACCAACCCGATCCTCACGGAGGCGCAGTTCGCGGCGTTCCGCGCGCGCGTGCGGGAGCGGCTCGGCGACGGAGTGGAGCCGCCCGCGTATCCGGCGGGGGAGAGCCGCACCAAGACATCCGCGGCCTGGCTGATCGACAAGGCGGGCTTCACCAAGGGCTACGGCACCGGGCCCGCCCGCATCTCCACCAAGCACACCCTCGCCCTCACCAACCGGGGCGCGGCCACCACCGAGGACCTGCTCGCCCTCGCCCGCGAGGTCGTCGCCGGTGTCCGCGAGGCCTTCGGGATCACGCTGGTCAACGAACCGGTCACGGTCGGGGTCAGCCTGTAGGGAGGCACGCGAGGTCTCCGCGGCCGCGACGAAGGGCGCGGCCGGGGCCGTGAGCGCTGTCCGTGATCACCGTCTGTGATCGTGACCCGTGATCATGGTCCGTGATCGCCGTCCGTCGTCGTAGGCGGCCTCAATGGGCGGCCTCAGCGGGCGGTCTCATGGGCGCGGCCTCAGCGGCGGCCTCGTTGGGCGCCTCGGTGACCGGCCTCGCGAGGCGGTCTCAGTAGGCCACGCCCACTCCCTGCTTCACCGTCTCCTTGTCGCCGGCCATCGCCAGCATCGCGTGGGCCACGTCCGCGCGCGCGATGAACCTGCCCCCGGCCGGGAAGCCGCCCACCACCGTCCGGTAGACACCCGTGACCGGCTTGTCCTGCAGTCGCGGCGGCCGCACCACCGTCCAGTCCGTGGCGCTGCGGGCCAGCTCCGCCTCCATCTCGCGCAGGTCGGCGTAGACGTCCTTCAGCAGGGCCGAGACGATCCCGCGCGCGGTGCGGTCGAGCAGCCCCTCGCCCTCGGGCGCCGGCCCGACCGGCCCGGCGCTCACGACCAGCAGCCGCCGCGCCCCTTCGGCCTCCATGGCACCCAGAACCGTACGGGTGAGCCGGGCCGCGACCCCCGCGTCCTTGCGCCTGCGCGCTCCGAGGCCGGACAGGACCACGTCCCGGCCGGCCACCGCCGGACGCAAGGACCGCGCGTCGGTCAGGTCGTTCCGGAACACCTCCAGCCGCTCGCCCGTCACGGACAGCCGCGCCGGATCCCGCACGACCGCCGTGACCTCGTGGCCCGCGTCCAGGGCCTGGTGGACGATCTGCCGCCCGATGCCGCCGGTGGCGCCGAAAACGGTGAGTTTCATGAGTACTCCCGTGCTCTCAGTTCGTGGGTGGGTGCCCTCTAGGTGTCCTCTGGGTGCCCGTATGGGGGAGGAACCTGGGAGGGGCCCTGTGGATGGGTGGGTGAGTATTCACTCACCACACTTTCCACTAGAGTGAGTAAGCACTCACCCACCCGTCAAGTCTGATTGGACGTGCCATGGAGACCAGACCGGCCCGGGTCCGCATCCTCGATGCCGCTCACGAGCTGATGCTCACCGTCGGGCTGGCCCGCACCACCACCAAGGAGATCGCCAGGGCGGCGGGCTGCTCCGAGGCTGCGCTCTACAAGCACTTCGCGAACAAGGAGGAGCTGTTCATCCGCGTCCTGTCGGAGCGCCTGCCCCGGCTGACGCCCCTGCTGAGCAGCCTCGCCGCCGAGCCCGGCCAGGGCACGCTGGAGGAGAACCTCACCGAGATCGCCCGTCAGGCCGCCCTCTTCTACGAGCAGAGCTTCCCCATCGCCGCCTCGCTCTACGCGGAGACCCAGCTCAAGCGGCGGCACGACGACGCGATGCGGAAGATGGGCACCGGGCCGCACATGCCGATCCAGGGGCTGGACACCTATCTGCGCGCCGAGCAGGAACTCGGGCGCGTCCGCCCGGACGCCGACACCTTCGCCGCGGCCTCCCTCCTCCTCGGCGCCTGTGCCCAGCGGGCGTTCGCGTACGAGTCGACGGAGACCGGTACGCCACCGCCGGCCGACGACTTCGCCCGCCGCCTCGCCCGCACGCTGACCGCCGGAATCTCCGTCGCCGAGGCTCCGGCGTGAGGACAACGCCGGAGGCCTGACCGGCCGCGTCGCGCCGCACGGCCGCCCCGCTCACCCCGTTCCCGTGCGACTGAGTCTCCACGGCTTCCGCCCCCGCCCCGCACCGCCTGCCCCGTACCGAGGCCGCCCGTACCGAGCACGCCCGTACCGAGCACGCCCGTACCGAGCACGCCCGTACCGAGCACGCCCGTACCGAGCACGCCCGTACCGAGCACGCCCGTTCCGAGCACGCCCGTTCCGAGCACGCCCGTACCGAGCACGCCCGTTCCGAGCACGCCCGTTCCGAGCACGCCCGTACCGAGCACGCCCGTACCGAGCACGCCCGTACCGAGCACGCCCGTACCGAGCACGCCTGCACCAAGGACGGCTGTACGCCCGGCCCGCCCGGCCCGCCCGGCCCGCCCGGCCCGCCCGGCCGGCCCTGCCCGCCCTGTGCGCGCTTCAGCCGACCGGGGCCCCGAGCCAGTCGTCGACGCCGGAGAGCAGCTTCGCCTTCACGTCCTCCGGTGCCGCGGAGGCCCGTACCGACTGGCGGGCCAGTTCCGCCAGCTCCTCGTCCGTGAAGCCGTGGTGGCGGCGCGCGATCTCGTACTGAGCGGCCAGCCGGGAGCCGAACAGAAGGGGGTCGTCGGCGCCGAGCGCCATCGGGACACCGGCGTCGAGGAACGTCCTGAGCGGGACGTCCTCCGGCTTCTCGTACACGCCCAGGGCCACGTTCGAGGCGGGACACACCTCGCAGGTGACGCCCTCGCGCGCCAGCCGCGCCATGAGCCGCGGATCCTCCGCCGCCCGCACACCGTGCCCGACGCGGTGGGCGCGCAGGTCGTCCAGGCAGTCGTGGACCGAGGCGGGGCCGGTCAGCTCACCGCCGTGCGGGGCCGACAGCAGACCGCCCTCCCGCGCGATCGCGAACGCCCGGTCGAAATCCCTCGCCATGCCGCGGCGCTCGTCGTTGGAGAGGCCGAAGCCGACCACACCCCGCTCCGCGTACCGCACCGCGAGGCGGGCCAGCGTGCGGGCGTCCAGCGGGTGCTTCATACGGTTCGCGGCGACCAGCACCCGCATGCCCAGGCCGGTCTCCCGCATCGTCGTGTCCACCGCGTCCAGGATGATCTCCAGCGCGGGGATGAGACCGCCCAGACGGGGCGCGTACGACGTCGGGTCCACCTGGATCTCCAGCCAGCCCGAGCCGTCCCTCAGATCCTCCTCGGCGGCCTCCCGCACCAGCCGCTGAATGTCCTCGGGCTGCCGCAGACACGAGCGCGCGGCGTCGTACAACCGCTGGAAGCGGAACCAGCCCCGCTCGTCCGTCGCCCGCAGCTTCGGCGGCTCCCCGCTGGTCAGCGCCTCGGCCAGCGTCTCGGGCAGCCGCACGCCGTACTTGTCGGCCAGCTCCAGGACAGTGGTGGGCCGCATCGACCCGGTGAAGTGCAGATGCAGATGGGCCTTCGGCAGCTCAGAGACATCACGTACACATGGGGGGTTCGGGGGGTGTCCCTCTGAAGAGCTCAGCATCCCAGGATCCTGCCGTACGTCCTGGCCGTCCCGGTAGCGGATTCCCCGTACGTGGTCTTGCTCGCACAAAGAAACCAGATGGCCCGGCCAGTGAAACCCGTGAAACCAGTCCAACCAGCCCAACCACTGCAACCAGCCCAACCACTGCAACCAGCCCAACCACTGCAACCAGTCCAACCACTGCAACCAGTCCAACCACTGAAAAGAAACCCAAAGAAACAGGGGCCGGCGCGCCGGAACCGGCGCGTCAGCCCCTGTGTGGCGCGGACGTCAGGCCTTCGCCTCCGCCAGCAGCTTCTGGATCCGGCTGACCCCCTCGACGAGGTCCTCGTCACCCAGGGCGTACGACAGCCGCAGGTAGCCCGGCGTGCCGAACGCCTCGCCCGGGACGACCGCGACCTCGGCCTCCTCCAGGATCAGCGCGGCGAGCTCGACCGTGTCCTGCGGGCGCTTGCCGCGGATCTCCCTGCCGAGCAGGTCCTTGACCGAGGGGTACGCGTAGAAGGCGCCCTCGGGCTCCGGGCAGACCACGCCGTCGATCTCGTTGAGCATCCGCACGATGGTCCTGCGGCGGCGGTCGAAGGCCTCGCGCATCGCCGCCACGGCCTCCAGGTCGCCGGAGACGGCCGCCAGCGCCGCCACCTGTGCCACGTTGGACACGTTCGACGTGGCGTGCGACTGCAGGTTGGTGGCCGCCTTGACGACGTCCTTCGGGCCGATGACCCAGCCCACGCGCCAGCCGGTCATCGCGTACGTCTTGGCGACTCCGTTGACGACGACGCACTTCTCGCGCAGCTCGGGCAGCAGCGCCGGCAGGGACACCGAGACCGCGTCGCCGTAGACCAGGTGCTCGTAGATCTCGTCGGTCAGCACCCACAGGCCGTGCTCGACGGCCCAGCGGCCGATCGCCTCGGTCTCGGCCTCGGAGTACACCGCGCCGGTCGGGTTGGACGGCGAGACGAAGAGGACGACCTTCGTCTTCTCCGTGCGGGCCGCCTCCAGCTGCTCCACGCTCACGCGGTAGCCGGTCGTCTCGTCCGCGACGACCTCCACCGGGACCCCGCCCGCCAGCCGGATCGACTCCGGGTACGTCGTCCAGTACGGCGCCGGCACGATGACCTCGTCGCCCGGGTCGAGGATCGCGGCGAAGGCCTCGTAGATCGCCTGCTTGCCGCCGTTGGTGACGAGGATCTGCGAGACGTCGGGCTCCCAGCCCGAGTCGCGCAGCGTCTTCGCGGCGATCGCGGACTTCAGCTCGGGCAGACCGCCGGCCGGCGTGTACCGGTGGTACTTCGGGTTCCTGCAGGCCTCGATCGCGGCCTCGACGATGTAGTCCGGAGTCGGGAAGTCGGGCTCACCGGCGCCGAAGCCGATCACCGGCCGCCCGGCGGCCTTGAGAGCCTTCGCCTTGGCGTCCACGGCGAGGGTGGCGGACTCGGAGATCGCGCCGACTCGGGCGGAGACCCGGCGCTCGGTGGGAGGGGTTGCAGCGCTCATGGGACCCATCGTTTCAGACCGGAAACCGGCGCGGCACGCGGGTTTCACAGACTGAACATCCAGGGGTCGGCCGTTGAACACCCGTCCGGAATCCATCGGTGGCCTGGGTGATCTTCCGCCATTTCCGGTCCGTCCCGTGCTCCCAAAGCCCCCACGGGCGCTTTCTGTTCGACGGGGCGCTTCGGACCACGTACACTCTCACCTCGTTGGCCATCAGCTGCCGCGCCGCGGACGGTGCACACCGAGCACCCGTCCGGATGCGGTACGTTGGGGGACACGCAAAGGGTCGTAGCTCAATTGGTAGAGCACCGGTCTCCAAAACCGGCGGTTGGGGGTTCAAGTCCCTCCGGCCCTGCTACACACACCTTCGCCAGGTGTGCGCATGAACGTCCAGCAACGCAACGCCGTGCGGCTCAGACCGGGCGCGGCACGGCCACGACCCGGGAACAGGTGAGGACGAATGGCGGACGCCGTGGGCTCCATCGACACGCCTGACGCCCAGGACGAGGCGCAGGAGCCGAAGAAGGCCCGCAAGGGCGGCAAGCGGGCCAAGAAGGGTCCGTTCAAGCGGCTCGGGCTCTTCTATCGCCAGATCATCGCCGAACTCCGCAAGGTCGTCTGGCCCACGCGCAACCAGCTGACGTCGTACACCACCGTGGTGATCTTCTTCGTCGCCATCATGATCGGCCTGGTGATGGTGATTGACTATGGCCTCAGCCACGCGGCCAAGTACGTCTTCGGCTGAGCCGAGAGCGAAGGGCGCCGAGGTACCCGGCGCTCCTTTCGCATGTTCCACCCCTATGTATCCAGGAAGAAGCAGCCACCGTGTCTGACACGAACCTGAACGACGACGCCATCGAGCCGGACCAGTCCGTGGACGACGAGCTGGACATCGTCGAGGGTGCGGACGACAAGGACGAGTTCGAGGCTGCCGAGGCCGAGGCGGGCGACCCCGCCGAGGAGGCCGCCCTGCAGGTTGTGGACGAGGAGCGGGAGACCGCCGGGGGAGAGTCTTCCGACGAGGCCGCCGGGGAAGAGCCTTCCGACGAAGGCGCCGGTGAAGAGGTTTCCGAGGAGGAGCCCGCCGAGGAGGAGGCCGAGCCGGTCGACCCGATCACGGCCCTCCGCGAGGAGCTTCGCACTCTGCCCGGCGAGTGGTACGTCATCCACACCTACGCCGGCTACGAGAACCGCGTGAAGACCAACCTGGAGCAGCGCGCCGTCTCGCTGAACGTCGAGGACTACATCTTCCAGGCCGAGGTGCCGCAGGAAGAGGTCGTCCAGATCAAGAACGGCGACCGCAAGACGATCAAGCAGAACAAGCTCCCGGGCTACGTCCTGGTCCGCATGGACCTGACGAACGAGTCCTGGGGCGTCGTCCGCAACACCCCGGGCGTCACCGGATTCGTGGGCAACGCCTACGACCCCTACCCGCTGACCCTGGACGAGATCGTCAAGATGCTCGCCCCGGAGGCCGAGGAGAAGGCCGCCCGCGAGGCCGCCGAGGCCGAGGGCAAGCCGGCCCCGCAGCGCAAGGTCGAGGTCCAGGTGCTGGACTTCGAGGTCGGCGACTCGGTCACCGTCACCGACGGTCCCTTCGCCACGCTCCAGGCGACCATCAACGAGATCAACCCGGACTCGAAGAAGGTCAAGGGCCTGGTGGAGATCTTCGGCCGCGAGACGCCGGTCGAGCTCTCCTTCGACCAGATCCAGAAGAACTAGCTTCGTCCGGAAACAGCTTCCGAGCAGGTCAGGCGAGCGCTCGCACGTTCGCCTGACCTGCTCGGTTTTTGGCCGCGCATCCATACCCGTTATCGTTGTGCGGTATGCCTGCGTTCGGGTGGTCCCCGTGTGCAGGCAGGACCCGAACCGAAAGGACCCGGAGAGCAATGCCTCCCAAGAAGAAGAAGGTCACGGGGCTCATCAAGCTCCAGATCCAGGCCGGTGCCGCCAACCCGGCCCCGCCGGTCGGCCCCGCGCTGGGTCAGCACGGCGTCAACATCATGGAGTTCTGCAAGGCGTACAACGCCGCGACCGAGTCGCAGCGTGGCTGGGTGATCCCGGTGGAGATCACGGTCTACGAGGACCGCTCCTTCACCTTCATCACCAAGACGCCGCCGGCCGCCAAGATGATCCTCAAGGCCGCGGGCATCGAGAAGGGCTCCGGCGAGCCGCACAAGACCAAGGTCGCGAAGATCACCGACGCGCAGGTCCGCGAGATCGCCCAGACCAAGCTCCCCGACCTCAACGCCAACGACCTGGACGCCGCCGCGAAGATCATCGCCGGCACCGCGCGTTCCATGGGCGTCACGGTCGAGGGCTGAGCCCAACTCCCCCGTAAACCAGCAGAAGTGGCGGGGCCTGCTCGGCCCGGACCACAACTCCTAAGACTCACCAGGAGAAGCAGTGAGCAAGCGCAGCAAGTCTCTCCGCGCTGCGGACGAGAAGATCGACCGGGACAAGCTCTACGCCCCGCTCGAGGCCGTCCGTCTCGCCAAGGAGACCTCCACGACCAAGTTCGACGGCACCGTCGAGGTCGCCTTCCGCCTGGGTGTCGACCCGCGCAAGGCCGACCAGATGGTCCGTGGCACCGTGAACCTTCCGCACGGCACCGGTAAGACCGCCCGGGTCCTGGTCTTCGCGACCGGTGACCGTGCCGAGGCCGCGCGTGCCGCGGGCGCCGACATCGTCGGTGCCGACGAGCTGATCGACGAGGTGTCGAAGGGCCGCCTGGACTTCGACGCCGTCGTCGCCACCCCGGACCTCATGGGCAAGGTCGGCCGCCTCGGCCGGGTGCTCGGTCCCCGTGGTCTCATGCCGAACCCCAAGACCGGCACCGTGACCCCGGACGTGACGAAGGCCGTCAACGACATCAAGGGCGGCAAGATCGAGTTCCGCGTCGACAAGCACTCGAACCTGCACTTCATCATCGGCAAGACGTCGTTCGACGACGACAAGCTGGTGGAGAACTACGGCGCCGCGCTGGAGGAGATCCTCCGTCTGAAGCCGTCCGCCGCCAAGGGCCGCTACATCAAGAAGGCCGCGGTCAGCACCACCATGGGCCCCGGCATCCCGGTCGACCCGAACCGCACCCGCAACCTCCTCGTCGAGGAGGACCCGGCCGCCGTCTGATCCTGACGGCCGTCGCGCGTACGCGCGTTTTGGGCGGGCCCCGCATCCTGCGAAGGTGCGGGGCCCGTCCCTTTTCCTGATACGCGGCTGTGCCCTGCGTTAGCGTGCAGACACAGCGACCGCACAGGGGTGGGGGACGGATGAAGAGCACGACGGTGCGCCGAGTGGGCCTGGCCGCCGCGGTGGTGACCGCGCTGTCGGGGACGGCGGCCTGCGGCTTCTCGGGCTCCTCCGGCGGCGGCAAGGACGACCGGGCGTCCGGCCCGGGCACCGCCCGCCTCAGCCCCGTCGCGGCGCTGCGCAGCGCCGAGCGCTCCACCGGCGGCGCCGACTCCGCCGAGGTCGAATCGACGACCACGATGGGCTCGCTGATGTCGATGAAGGCCGACGGCGCCCTCGGCTGGGCCGACGGGCTCACCGGGGACCTGACCATCACGTACACCGGGGGCTCCGTGGCGGACACCATGCGCCGGCTCGGCACCACGTCGATGGAGGCCCGCTACCTGCCCGACGCCTACTACGCCAGGATGGGCGACCGGTTCGCCCGGCAGGCGGGCGGCAGGCACTGGATCCGGTACGGCTACGCCGATCTCGCCGCCCTCGGCGGCAGCTCCGGCGCCTACCTCAAGGACCAGATGCAGAACACCACGCCCAACCAGTCGGTGAAGCTCCTGCTCGCCTCCGGGGACGTCAGGAAGGTCGGCACCGAGAAGGTGCGCGGGGTGGAGGCCACGCACTACTCCGGCACGGTGGACGTCGCCGACCTCGCCGGGAAGAACTCCGGACTCTCCGCGGGCCAGCTGGCCGGTCTCCGCAGGCAGCTCACCCAGGCGGGCGTCAGCACCGAGACCGTCGACATCTGGATCGACGGCCGGGACCTGCTGGTGAAGAAGATCGAGAAGGGCCGGATGTCGGCGGGCGAGTACAGCCAGACCGCGTACTACAGCCACTACGGCGTCAAGGCGTCCGCCGCCGAGCCGCCGGCGGGGGACACCGAGGACTTCAGGAAGCTGCTGAAGAACCGGAACCTGACCGGCGGCGGCTCCTGACACAGCTGATGCAGAAGTTCATCGGGGAATTGGGATGACCTTTGCCACCTCTTGAGGCTAGGCTCACGTCCTTACTGTGTATCAGCCATGCATTCCTTTGGGGGGAATCGATGAAGTCTGCCGTTCGTGGTTCGGTGCGCCGCAGAGCGATGGGTGCCGGCCTCGCCGCCCTGCTGCTCGCCGGGGGAGCCGTCGCCTGCCAGAAGAGCGACAAGAGCGACAAGGCGGAGAAGTCGCCGGCGATGACGCCGGCCGCAGCCATCGCCAAGGCGGCCAGCAACACCGAGAAGATCACGTCGCTGCGCTACCGGATGACCGGCAAGGTCCCCGAGGAGGGACAGATCTCCGGCGAGGCGGCGATGAGCATGAAGCCGCTGGCCATGAGCATGAAGATGACGACGCAGGGCAAGGGCGCCGACGGCCCGGTCGAGATCCGGCTCGTGGACAAGGCCATGTACATCGGCGGCAACGCCGACATGGCCAAGGACATGGACGGCAAGACCTGGATCAAGTTCGACATGTCCGCGCTCGGCGCCGACAAGGAGCTGAACGCCCAGCAGCTGGGCGCCGGCCAGGCCGACCAGAACCCGGCCAGCGACTCCACCTTCCTCACCGGCTCCAAGGACGTGAAGAAGGTCGGCACCGAGACCGTCGAGGGGGTCAAGACCACCCACTACCGGGGCACGGTCACCTTCGCCGACCTCAAGGCCTCCTTCAAGGACGAGGACAAGACCGTCCGCGAGGAGCGGGAGAAGAGCCTCAAGGAGTACGAGAAGATGGGCATCGACTCGATGACCATGGACATGTGGATCGACGGCGACGACCACACCAGGCAGTTCCGGATGCGCGGCGACGCCGACAAGGGCCCGATGGACATGACCATCACCTTCCTCGACTACAACAAGCCGGTGACCGTCACGGCCCCGCCCGCCAAGGAGACCGTCGACCTGGCCGCGATGATGAAGGAGATGGAGAACGGCTGAGCGCCGTAGGACCGGATTTGCCTGACGGCGATCCGGTCACGTAGTCTCCTACGGAAGCCAAAGACCGCTGGTCGTTGCCGTGCGCTCGCAAGAGGGCCCGGTGGCCGAAGGATCCGCTGAACCGCGGACGACCCGCGCAGGTGACTGTGGAAGTGCTCCCGGAACGCCCCTGTCCATGGGGAATCCGGTCGAGCAACGCCCCGTGCGCCTGCGCCGGGGCGTTTCGTTTACCCCAGCCCCTTCCGAGCGGTCCCATCACCCGGAAGGAGGCCGACGCTTATGGCAAGGCCCGACAAGGCTGCCGCGGTGGCCGAGCTGACGGAGCAGTTCCGCAGCTCGAGCGCCGCCGTGCTGACCGAGTACCGGGGTCTCACCGTGGCGCAGCTGAAGACGCTGCGTCGTTCGCTCGGTGAGAACGCCCAGTACGCCGTGGTGAAGAACACGCTGACCAAGATTGCGGCCAACGAGGCCGGGATCACGACGCTCGACGACCTGTTCAACGGTCCGACGGCGGTCGCCTTCGTCACCGGTGACCCGGTGGAGTCGGCGAAGGGTCTTCGTGACTTCGCCAAGGACAACCCGAACCTCGTCATCAAGGGCGGTGTCCTTGACGGCAAGGCGATGTCCGCCGACGAGATCAAGAAGCTCGCGGACCTCGAGTCCCGCGAGGTTCTGCTCGCCAAGCTGGCGGGCGCCCTGAAGGGCAAGCAGACGCAGGCTGCCCAGGTCTTCCAGGCGCTCCCGTCGAAGCTCGTCCGCACCGTGGACGCGCTTCGCGCCAAGCAGGACGAGCAGGGCGGTGCCGAGTAACTCGGCTCGCGCATCGACCGCCGCCTGAGGCTTCCCGCCCCGAGGCAGAGGTTGCAGCGGGCCGAACGTCTACGCAGTAACGCCGCAAGGCGCACGCCCGCCAGACATGTACATCCGGCACCAGCCGAATTAGTGGAAGGAAAGCCATCGTGGCTCTCACCCAGGACGAACTGCTCGCCGAGTTCGAGGGCATGACCCTCATCCAGCTCTCCGAGTTCGTGAAGGCGTTCGAGGAGAAGTTCGACGTCACCGCCGCCGCCGCGGCCGTCGCCGTCGCCGCCCCCGCCGGCGGTGCCGGCGCCGGCGCCGAGGCCGTCGAGGAGAAGGACGAGTTCGACGTCATCCTCACCGGCGCCGGCGACAAGAAGATCCAGGTCATCAAGGTCGTGCGTGAGCTGACCTCGCTGGGTCTGAAGGAGGCCAAGGACCTCGTGGACGGCGCCCCGAAGCCCGTTCTCGAGAAGGTCGCCAAGGACGCCGCCGACAAGGCCAAGGAGTCCCTCGAGGGCGCCGGCGCCTCGGTCGAGGTCAAGTAAGACCTCGCACAGCCCCCAGGGCTGTAACGCCTGAGTGCCGAAGAGCGATCATCCATCCGGGTGGTCGCTCTTCGGCGTTCCCGGGCGTCGGGCGGCGGCTGCCTTGCACCGGTCGGTGCGCGGAGTATGGTGATCTTCGTCGTGCCGCAGAAGTGCCAAGGCCCCCCAGTTGACATGTGGTTTGGGCCATGGGGGCCTTGACGAACCGCACGCAGCGCGCAATTCTCAGGACGCGTCGTCACAAGGATCCGAATCCGAGGCATGGATCGGCGGCGAAGAGGGCAGTATCAACGTGCATCGAGGGCAGGCATGCCGAGGGCGTTGAGGACAACGAGGGTCACAGAAAAAAGCGGGGCTGGACATCAGTGTGCCAAGTGGCTACACTGACCCTTTGCGCTGCCTGTTAGCTGTCCCCTGCCCGTCACCAGGGGTCTGCCCTCGCCTCAGCACCGACGATCAGACCGTCCCTGACCTGGCCGAATGGCCGCTTCAGGGGAATCTGTCTCTGTGCGCCGGCAAGGGACCGGTACGCGCGTAGTGAGTCCGAGCCCTCGGAAGGACCCCCTCTTGGCCGCCTCGCGCAATGCCTCGACCGCGAATACGAACAACGGCGCCAGCACCGCCCCGCTGCGCATCTCCTTTGCAAAGATCAAGGAGCCTCTCGAGGTTCCCAACCTGCTCGCGCTGCAGACCGAGAGCTTCGACTGGCTGCTCGGCAACACCGCCTGGCAGAGTCGGGTCGAGGAGGCTCTGGAGTCCGGTCAGGACGTCCCCACCAAGTCCGGTCTCGAGGAGATCTTCGAGGAGATCTCCCCGATCGAGGACTTCTCCGGGTCGATGTCGCTGACGTTCCGCGACCACCGTTTCGAACCGCCGAAGAACAGCATCGACGAGTGCAAGGAGCGCGACTTCACGTACGCGGCCCCGCTCTTCGTCACGGCCGAGTTCACCAACAACGAGACCGGCGAGATCAAGTCCCAGACGGTCTTCATGGGCGACTTCCCGCTCATGACCAACAAGGGCACCTTCGTCATCAACGGCACCGAGCGTGTCGTGGTGTCGCAGCTGGTCCGTTCGCCGGGTGTCTACTTCGACTCCTCCATCGACAAGACGTCCGACAAGGACATCTTCTCCGCCAAGATCATCCCGTCCCGGGGCGCCTGGCTGGAGATGGAGATCGACAAGCGCGACATGGTCGGTGTCCGCATCGACCGCAAGCGCAAGCAGTCCGTCACCGTGCTCCTGAAGGCTCTCGGCTGGACCACCGAGCAGATCCTCGAGGAGTTCGGCGAGTACGAGTCGATGCGCGCCACCCTGGAGAAGGACCACACCCAGGGCCAGGACGACGCGCTGCTCGACATCTACCGCAAGCTGCGCCCGGGCGAGCCCCCCACGCGCGAGGCCGCGCAGACGCTGCTGGAGAACCTCTACTTCAACCCCAAGCGCTACGACCTCGCCAAGGTCGGCCGCTACAAGGTCAACAAGAAGCTGGGCGCGGACGCTCCGCTGGACGCGGGCATCCTGACCGTCGAGGACATCATCTCGACGATCAAGTACCTGGTGAAGCTGCACGCGGGCGAGATCGAGACGGTCGGCGACAGCGGCCAGTCGATCGTCGTCGAGACCGACGACATCGACCACTTCGGCAACCGCCGTCTGCGCAGTGTCGGCGAGCTCATCCAGAACCAGGTCCGCACCGGTCTGGCCCGTATGGAGCGCGTCGTGCGTGAGCGCATGACGACCCAGGACGTCGAGGCGATCACGCCGCAGACCCTGATCAACATCCGGCCGGTCGTCGCCTCCATCAAGGAGTTCTTCGGCACCAGCCAGCTGTCGCAGTTCATGGACCAGAACAACCCGCTGTCGGGTCTCACCCACAAGCGCCGTCTGTCGGCCCTTGGCCCGGGTGGTCTCTCCCGTGAGCGGGCCGGCTTCGAGGTCCGCGACGTGCACCCCTCGCACTACGGCCGCATGTGCCCGATCGAGACGCCCGAAGGCCCGAACATCGGTCTGATCGGCTCGCTCGCCTCCTACGGCCGGGTCAACGCGTTCGGTTTCGTCGAGACGCCGTACCGCAAGGTCGTGGACGGCCAGGTCACCGACGACGTCGACTACCTGACCGCCGACGAGGAGGACCGCTTCGTCATCGCGCAGGCCAACGCCACGCTCAACGACGACCTGCGCTTCGCCGAGAACCGCGTCCTCGTCCGCCGCCGTGGCGGCGAGGTCGACTACGTCGCCGGTGACGACGTGGACTACATGGACGTCTCGCCGCGCCAGATGGTGTCGGTCGCGACCGCCATGATCCCGTTCCTCGAGCACGACGACGCCAACCGTGCCCTGATGGGCGCGAACATGATGCGCCAGGCCGTGCCGCTCATCAAGTCCGAGGCGCCGCTCGTCGGCACCGGCATGGAGTACCGCTCCGCGGTCGACGCCGGCGACGTGGTCAAGGCCGAGAAGGACGGTGTGGTCCAGGAGGTCTCCGCGGACTACATCACCACCGCCAACGACGACGGCACGTACATCACGTACCGCCTGGCCAAGTTCTCCCGGTCCAACCAGGGCACCTCGGTCAACCAGAAGGTCATCGTCAACGAGGGCGACCGGATCATCACGGGCCAGGTGCTCGCCGACGGTCCCGCCACCCAGAACGGCGAGATGGCGCTGGGCAAGAACCTGCTCGTGGCGTTCATGCCGTGGGAGGGTCACAACTACGAGGACGCGATCATCCTGTCGCAGCGCCTCGTGCAGGACGACGTCCTCTCCTCGATCCACATCGAGGAGCACGAGGTCGACGCCCGTGACACCAAGCTCGGCCCCGAGGAGATCACCCGGGACATCCCGAACGTCTCCGAGGAGGTCCTCGCCGACCTCGACGAGCGCGGCATCATCCGCATCGGCGCCGAGGTCATCGCGGGCGACATCCTCGTCGGCAAGGTGACCCCCAAGGGTGAGACCGAGCTGACGCCGGAGGAGCGCCTGCTGCGCGCGATCTTCGGTGAGAAGGCCCGTGAGGTCCGTGACACCTCGCTGAAGGTGCCGCACGGCGAGACCGGCAAGGTCATCGGCGTGCGCGTCTTCGACCGCGAGGAGGGCGACGAGCTTCCCCCCGGTGTGAACCAGCTGGTGCGCGTGTACGTGGCGCAGAAGCGCAAGATCACCGACGGTGACAAGCTCGCCGGCCGCCACGGCAACAAGGGCGTCATCTCGAAGATCCTGCCGATCGAGGACATGCCGTTCCTGGAGGACGGCACCCCGGTCGACATCATCCTCAACCCGCTGGGCGTGCCGTCCCGGATGAACCCGGGACAGGTCCTGGAGATCCACCTCGGCTGGCTCGCCAGCCGCGGCTGGGACGTCTCCGGCCTCGCGGAGGAGTGGGCGCAGCGCCTCCAGGTGATCGGCGCCGACCAGGTCGACCCGGGCACGAACGTCGCGACCCCCGTCTTCGACGGGGCGCGCGAGGACGAGCTCGCGGGTCTGCTGAACCACACCATCCCGAACCGGGACGGCGAGCGCATGGTGCTCCCGACCGGTAAGGCGCGGCTGTTCGACGGCCGCAGCGGTGAGCCGTTCCCGGACCCGATCTCGGTCGGCTTCATGTACATCCTGAAGCTGCACCACCTGGTCGACGACAAGCTGCACGCCCGCTCGACCGGCCCGTACTCGATGATCACCCAGCAGCCGCTGGGTGGTAAGGCCCAGTTCGGTGGCCAGCGCTTCGGCGAGATGGAGGTGTGGGCCCTCGAGGCCTACGGTGCCGCGTACGCCCTCCAGGAGCTGCTGACCATCAAGTCCGACGACGTCACCGGCCGCGTGAAGGTCTACGAGGCCATCGTCAAGGGCGAGAACATCCCCGAGCCCGGCATCCCCGAGTCCTTCAAGGTGCTCATCAAGGAGATGCAGTCTCTCTGCCTGAACGTGGAGGTGCTGTCCAGCGACGGTATGTCCATCGAGATGCGTGACACCGACGAGGATGTCTTCCGCGCAGCGGAGGAGCTCGGCATCGACCTGTCCCGGCGCGAGCCGAGCAGCGTCGAAGAGGTCTGACGGGAGTTCCGGCCGGAGGAACTGGTGAGGAACCTCCGGCCGGCCCCAGGACCCCCGTATCAGACCCCACGACTTACAACCCTGAGAGGGATTGACGCATAGTGCTCGACGTCAACTTCTTCGATGAGCTCCGGATCGGCCTGGCCACCGCCGACGACATCCGTCAGTGGAGCCACGGCGAGGTCAAGAAGCCCGAGACGATCAACTACCGCACGCTCAAGCCGGAAAAGGACGGACTCTTCTGCGAGAAGATCTTCGGTCCGACCCGGGACTGGGAGTGCTACTGCGGCAAGTACAAGCGTGTCCGGTTCAAGGGCATCATCTGTGAGCGCTGCGGTGTCGAGGTGACGCGCGCCAAGGTGCGCCGTGAGCGGATGGGCCACATCGAACTGGCCGCCCCCGTCACGCACATCTGGTACTTCAAGGGTGTCCCCTCGCGCCTCGGCTACCTGCTGGACCTGGCGCCGAAGGACCTCGAGAAGGTCATCTACTTCGCGGCGTACATGATCACGTACGTCGACGAGGAGCGCCGTACCCGCGACCTGCCCTCCCTGGAGGCGCACGTCTCCGTCGAGCGGCAGCAGGTCGAGAACCGCCGGGACGCCGACCTGGAGGCCCGCGCCAAGAAGCTCGAGTCCGACCTGGCCGAGCTGGAGGCCGAGGGCGCCAAGGCCGACGTGCGCCGCAAGGTGCGCGAGGGCGCCGAGCGCGAGATGAAGCAGCTGCGCGACCGCGCGCAGCGCGAGATCGACCGCCTCGACGAGGTGTGGACCCGGTTCAAGAACCTCAAGGTCCAGGACCTCGAGGGCGACGAGCTGCTCTACCGCGAGCTGCGCGACCGCTTCGGCACCTACTTCGACGGCTCGATGGGTGCCGCGGCGCTGCAGAAGCGCCTGGAGTCCTTCGACCTCGAGGAGGAGGCCGAGAAGCTCCGCGAGATCATCCGTACCGGCAAGGGCCAGAAGAAGACCCGTGCGCTCAAGCGCCTGAAGGTCGTCTCCGCGTTCCTGCAGACGTCCAACAGCCCCAAGGGCATGGTGCTGGACTGCGTGCCGGTCATCCCGCCGGACCTGCGTCCGATGGTGCAGCTGGACGGTGGCCGCTTCGCGACCTCCGACCTGAACGACCTGTACCGCCGTGTCATCAACCGCAACAACCGCCTGAAGCGGCTTCTCGACCTCGGTGCGCCCGAGATCATCGTGAACAACGAGAAGCGCATGCTCCAGGAGGCCGTCGACGCGCTCTTCGACAACGGCCGCCGCGGCCGCCCGGTCACGGGCCCCGGCAACCGTCCGCTGAAGTCGCTGTCCGACATGCTCAAGGGCAAGCAGGGCCGCTTCCGCCAGAACCTGCTCGGCAAGCGCGTGGACTACTCCGCGCGTTCCGTGATCGTCGTCGGCCCGCAGCTGAAGCTGCACCAGTGCGGTCTGCCGAAGGCGATGGCGCTGGAGCTGTTCAAGCCGTTCGTGATGAAGCGCCTGGTGGACCTCAACCACGCGCAGAACATCAAGAGCGCCAAGCGCATGGTGGAGCGCGGCCGCACCGTCGTGTACGACGTCCTCGAAGAGGTCATCGCCGAGCACCCGGTGCTGCTCAACCGTGCCCCCACCCTGCACCGCCTCGGCATCCAGGCCTTCGAGCCGCAGCTGGTCGAGGGCAAGGCCATCCAGATCCACCCGCTCGTGTGCACCGCGTTCAACGCGGACTTCGACGGTGACCAGATGGCCGTGCACCTGCCGCTGTCCGCGGAGGCGCAGGCCGAGGCCCGCATCCTGATGCTGTCCTCGAACAACATCCTCAAGCCGGCCGACGGCCGTCCGGTGACGATGCCGACCCAGGACATGGTCCTCGGTCTGTTCTTCCTCACCACCGACGGCGAGATGCGCGACGTCAAGGGCGAGGACCGCTCCTTCGCGTCCGTGGCCGAGGCGATCATGGCGTTCGACGCCGGCGAGCTCTCGCTGCAGTCGAAGGTGGACATCCGCTTCCCGGTGGGCACCATCCCGCCGCGCGGCTGGACCCCGCCGGAGCGCGAGGAGGGCGAGCCGGAGTGGCAGCAGGGTGACAGCTTCCGGCTGCGGACGACCCTCGGCCGGGCGCTCTTCAACGAGCTGCTGCCCGAGGACTACCCGTTCGTCGACTACGAGGTCGGCAAGAAGCAGCTCTCCGAGATCGTCAACGACCTCGCCGAGCGCTACCCGAAGGTCATCGTGGCGGCGACGCTCGACAACCTGAAGGCGGCCGGCTTCTACTGGGCGACCCGTTCCGGTGTCACCGTGGCCATCTCCGACGTCGTCGTTCCCGAGGCGAAGAAGGAGATCGTCAAGGGCTACGAGGCGCAGGACGAGAAGGTCCAGAAGCAGTACGAGCGCGGTCTGATCACCAAGGACGAGCGCACGCAGGAGCTCATCGCGATCTGGACCAAGGCGACCAACGAGGTCGCCGAGGCGATGAACGACAACTTCCCGAAGACCAACCCGATCTTCATGATGGTGAACTCGGGTGCACGAGGCAACATGATGCAGATGCGTCAGATCGCCGGTATGCGTGGTCTGGTGTCGAACGCGAAGAACGAGACGATCCCGCGTCCGATCAAGGCGTCGTTCCGCGAGGGCCTGTCCGTGCTGGAGTACTTCATCTCCACGCACGGTGCCCGTAAGGGTCTGGCGGACACCGCCCTGCGTACCGCCGACTCCGGTTACCTCACCCGTCGTCTGGTCGACGTCTCCCAGGACGTCATCATCCGCGAGGAGGACTGCGGCACCGACCGCGGTCTGCGCCTCAGGATCGCCGAGCGCGGCGCCGACGGCGTCCTGCGCAAGGCGGACGACGTCGAGACCAGCGTGTACGCGCGCTGCCTCGCCGAGGACATCGTGGTCGACGGCAAGGTGCTCGCCCCGGCGGGCGTGGACCTCGGTGACGTCCTCATCGACCAGCTGGTCGCGAACGGCGTCGAGGAGGTCAAGACCCGCTCGATCCTGACCTGCGAGTCCCAGGTCGGCACGTGCGCCATGTGCTACGGCCGCTCCCTGGCGACGGGCAAGCTGGTCGACATCGGTGAGGCGGTCGGCATCATCGCCGCCCAGTCCATCGGTGAGCCCGGCACCCAGCTGACGATGCGTACCTTCCACACCGGTGGTGTGGCCGGTGACGACATCACCCAGGGTCTGCCGCGTGTCGTCGAGCTCTTCGAGGCCCGTACCCCGAAGGGTGTCGCCCCGATCTCCGAGGCCTCCGGCCGCGCGCGGATCGAGGAGACCGAGAAGACGAAGAAGATCGTCGTCACCCCGGACGACGGCAGCGACGAGACGGCGTACCCGATCTCCAAGCGTGCCCGGCTCCTGGTCAGCGAGGGCGAGCACGTCGAGGTGGGCCAGAAGCTCACCGTGGGTGCCACCAACCCGCACGACGTGCTGCGCATCCTGGGCCAGCGCGCCGTCCAGGTCCACCTGGTCGGCGAGGTCCAGAAGGTCTACAACTCGCAGGGTGTGTCGATCCACGACAAGCACATCGAGATCATCATCCGGCAGATGCTGCGCCGGGTGACGATCATCGAGTCCGGCGACGCCGAGCTGCTGCCCGGCGAGCTGGTCGAGCGCTCGAAGTTCGAGACCGAGAACCGTCGTGTGGTCCAGGAGGGCGGTCACCCGGCCTCCGGCCGTCCGCAGCTCATGGGCATCACCAAGGCCTCGCTGGCCACGGAGTCCTGGCTGTCGGCGGCGTCCTTCCAGGAGACGACGCGGGTCCTCACGGACGCGGCGATCAACGCCAAGTCCGACTCGCTCATCGGCCTCAAGGAGAACGTCATCATCGGTAAGCTCATCCCGGCCGGTACGGGCCTGTCCCGCTACCGCAACATCCGGGTCGAGCCGACCGAGGAGGCCAAGGCCGCGATGTACTCGGCGGTCGGCTACGACGACATCGACTACTCGCCGTTCGGCACGGGCTCCGGCCAGGCCGTTCCGCTGGAGGACTACGACTACGGTCCGTACAACCAGTAGGCGGGCAGCTTGAACCGAGGGGCGGTCACCTTGCGGGGTGGCCGCCCCTCGGCGTGCCGGCGCCTCGGCTCCCAGGACGGCGGCCACCGGGCCCGGGCAGGGCGTGGCCAGGGGGAGGAGGGCCAGAGCCTACGTGCCGAGCGCCGGCGTCTGCCGGGAGGCGGCGATCAGCCGCCGTGGCCGACACGCGTATGCGGCCCGGGGCGGGTGCACCCCGCAGAGACTTCGGGACCGGTCAGTTCGGGACCGGTCAGATGGCCAGGCGCAGGGTCCAGCGCCCCGTGGCCTCGACGCGGAGGACGCGACGCCCCTCCGGTACGGCGACCGTCAGGCGGGCGTGGTCGCGGCCCTCGGCGAGCAGCCGGCCCGGGCGGTACGTCCGGGTGGCTTCGCGGAGTGCGAACGCGCCCGTTCCGTGGTGCTCGATCTCGACCGCACGGTACCCGTCGTCCTTGAGCACCGTTTCGATGCCGTGCCCGGTCAGCGGCACACCCGTCTCCAGCCGTCGGGCCTCGCCGGGCGGACGCAGCGCGATCCGCCAGGGGCCCGTGGCCCAGACGTCCAGGAACATCTCCGCACCGTGTTGCTCCGGCAGCAGCACCCGCGCTCGGCCGGGACCCGTCCGGGAGGGTTCGAACGCCCCCTTGAGCAGTACCCGGAGCCGTCCGCCCGTGCTGCCTCGGTCGCGCACCGAGAAGCTGCCGGAGGCGTTGTCGGTCTCGAAGACCAGCAGCGCGGGGCCGCCCTCTGCGGGCCTGGGAACACGGACCCTGGTGCCGCCGGTGCCGCGTGTCCAGGCGATGTCGGTGCCCGCCACGCGTGCGGTGTCCAGGCGTTCCAGGGCCGCCCGGCCGCGTTCCAGGAGTTCCGGCACCCGGGCGGGGGTGCTCGCTCTGGCCTCGTCGTAGGCCTCCACGGCGGTGCGGTAGGCGGCGAGGTCGTCCGGATCGGAGCACGGCCCGGGGCGGTAGGTGTGCAGGCGCAGGAGTTCTCCGTACGCGGTGATGGCCCGGTCGGCCGACTCGCCGGCGGTCCGCCGGGGCGGCCGGGGCAGGGACGGCTTCTGTGCGGGGCGCGGCTCGAGCCTCCTCCCGCGGTCGCCTCCGGGCGCGAACCGGTGGGCGGACAGGGCCGGCGGGACCACCAGGGCGACGTACATGAGGAGCGCGGCCCCGCCGTCGCCGAGCGGGAGCAGGCTCAGGAGAAGACCGAGCAGCACGAAGGCGAGCGTCCCGCTGATCAGCCCGTACCCCAGACATCTGCCCCACGGCGCCCTGCTGCCGGATGTCATTCGGCCACCCCCGTCCGTCCACCGGGACGTCCGACGGGACCTCCCCTCCGGGGCCCATCGTGCGTCGCGCGGGCGCCCGCCGTGAGGGGCCGTCCCGGGCCATGTCGGGCGGGCTCCCGTTGCCGGGCTCCGGCAACGGGAGGAGGCCGGGGGGATACCGCGGGAACCGATGCCGAAATCAGCGCGTTGGAGCATGATGAAGGCATACAGCCGCCTCTGGGGGAGGTGTCCGTGTCGTACCCGACGCCGTGGCAGCCGTGGCAGGCGCAGAACACCCCGTCCATGCTCGCCTCCCACGCCGACCGCGAGCGCGCCGTCGACGTGCTCAGAGCCGGTTACGGGGAGGGACGGCTGGAGCACCACGAGTTCGAGAAGCGCGTGGCGCGGGCGTATGCGGCGCGTACGGTGGGGGAGCTGGCCCTGCTGGTCGCCGACCTGCCCACGGGGCCCGTGCCGCAGTCTGCCGTCTCCCCGGCCGTGCCGCAGACGTTCCAGCCCGCCGTCCGGCGGCAGACGAACGCCAAGGCGATCGGGGCCGCAGTCTGCGGGCTGCTGTGCGTGCCGACGATGGGGCTCACGGGCATACCCGCCGTCATCCTGGGGCACACGGCACGCAACGAGATGGACCGGACCGGAGAGGCAGGCGAAGGGCTCGCCCTGACCGGGCTGGTGCTGGGCTGGCTGTCGACCGCCGGCTGGGCCCTGGTGCTGACGCTGCTGTTCGCGGTGGCCCTCGCCTCCGGATGACGACCGCCGTCGCGGTGAATCGGAGACCGATCGCGTGCATGGTCTTGACATGAGGCGCACGGCGATGCGGGCGAGGCCCATTTGTTTTGACCGCAGCGAATGAGGTAGGTACGCTCATACCTTGTGCCTGGGGTGTGCCCTGGCTCTCGTGCGTGCCTTCAAACCGCATAGCGAGCTGTGAGCGGCCACCGTAATCTGTGCTCTTTTCGCCTCGCGGCGGGAGTCCGCCGGATTCGACACACCCGACCGCGTGGGTCGGTGACGTTCCAGGTTAGCTGTACCCATCGGCACACAGAAACCGGAGAAGTAGTGCCTACGATCCAGCAGCTGGTCCGCAAGGGCCGGCAGGACAAGGTCGAGAAGAACAAGACGCCCGCACTCGAGGGTTCCCCTCAGCGCCGTGGCGTCTGCACGCGTGTGTTCACGACCACCCCGAAGAAGCCGAACTCGGCCCTGCGTAAGGTCGCGCGTGTGCGTCTGACCAGCGGGATCGAGGTCACCGCTTACATTCCGGGTGAGGGACACAACCTGCAGGAGCACTCCATCGTGCTCGTGCGCGGCGGCCGTGTGAAGGACCTGCCGGGTGTTCGCTACAAGATCATCCGTGGCTCCCTCGACACCCAGGGTGTCAAGAACCGCAAGCAGGCCCGTTCCCGCTACGGCGCCAAGAAGGAGAAGTAAGAATGCCTCGTAAGGGCCCCGCCCCGAAGCGCCCGGTCATCATCGACCCGGTCTACGGTTCTCCTCTGGTCACGTCGCTCATCAACAAGGTGCTGCTGAACGGCAAGCGCTCCACCGCCGAGCGCATCGTCTACGGCGCCATGGAGGGCCTGCGCGAGAAGACCGGCAACGACCCGGTCATCACCCTCAAGCGCGCTCTCGAGAACATCAAGCCGACCCTCGAGGTCAAGTCCCGCCGCGTCGGTGGCGCCACCTACCAGGTCCCGGTCGAGGTCAAGCCCGGCCGTGCCAACACCCTGGCGCTGCGCTGGCTCGTGGGCTACTCCCGCGCCCGTCGCGAGAAGACCATGACCGAGCGTCTGCTCAACGAGCTCCTCGACGCCTCCAACGGCCTCGGTGCCGCGGTGAAGAAGCGCGAGGACACGCACAAGATGGCCGAGTCCAACAAGGCCTTCGCGCACTACCGCTGGTAGTCGCTACCCACATCGAGACCGAGAGAAGACTGAAGCCTTATGGCTACCACTTCACTTGACCTGGCCAAGGTCCGCAACATCGGGATCATGGCCCACATCGACGCGGGCAAGACGACCACCACCGAGCGGATCCTGTTCTACACCGGCGTCTCCTACAAGATCGGTGAGGTCCACGACGGCGCTGCCACCATGGACTGGATGGAGCAGGAGCAGGAGCGTGGCATCACGATCACCTCTGCTGCCACCACCTGTCACTGGCCGCTGGAGGACGTCGATCACACCATCAACATCATCGACACGCCGGGCCACGTCGACTTCACCGTCGAGGTGGAGCGTTCGCTGCGCGTGCTCGACGGTGCCGTGACGGTGTTCGACGGCGTCGCCGGCGTCGAGCCCCAGTCCGAGACGGTGTGGCGTCAGGCGGACCGCTACGGCGTCCCGCGTATCTGCTTCGTCAACAAGCTCGACCGGACCGGTGCCGAGTTCCACCGCTGCGTCGACATGATCTCCGACCGCCTGGGCGCTCAGCCGATCGTGATGCAGCTGCCGATCGGGGCCGAGGCCGATTTCAAGGGCGTCGTCGACCTCGTGACGATGAAGGCCCTGGTCTGGTCCGCCGAGGCCACCAAGGGCGAGATGTACGACACCGTCGACATCCCGGACACCCACGTCGAGGCTGCCGAGGAGTACCGCGGCAAGCTGCTCGAGGCCGTGGCCGAGAACGACGAAGAGATCATGGAGCTGTACCTGGAGGGCACCGAGCCCACCGTGGAGCAGCTGTACGCCGCGATCCGCCGCATCACCATCGCGTCCGGCAAGTCCCAGGACACCACGGTCACCCCGGTGTTCTGCGGTACCGCGTTCAAGAACAAGGGCGTCCAGCCCCTGCTCGACGCGGTCGTGCGCTACCTCCCCTCCCCCCTGGACGTCGAGGCCATCGAGGGCCACGACGTGAAGGACCCGGAGACGGTCGTCAGGCGCAAGCCGTCCGAGGACGAGCCGCTGTCCGCGCTCGCCTTCAAGATCATGAGCGACCCGCACCTCGGCAAGCTCACCTTCGTCCGGGTCTACTCGGGCCGCCTGGTGTCCGGCACCTCGGTGCTGAACTCCGTCAAGGGCAAGAAGGAGCGCATCGGCAAGATCTACCGCATGCACGCGAACAAGCGTGAGGAGATCGAGTCGGTGGGCGCCGGCGACATCGTCGCGGTCATGGGTCTGAAGCAGACCACGACCGGCGAGACGCTGTGCGACGACAAGGCCCCGGTCATCCTGGAGTCCATGGACTTCCCGGCGCCGGTCATCCAGGTCGCCATCGAGCCCAAGTCCAAGGGCGACCAGGAGAAGCTGGGCGTCGCGATCCAGCGCCTGGCCGAGGAGGACCCGTCCTTCCAGGTCCACTCGGACGAGGAGACCGGCCAGACCATCATCGGCGGCATGGGCGAGCTGCACCTCGAGGTGCTGGTCGACCGGATGCGCCGTGAGTTCAAGGTCGAGGCCAACGTCGGCAAGCCGCAGGTCGCCTACCGCGAGACGATCCGCAAGGCCGTCGAGCGCGTGGACTACACCCACAAGAAGCAGACCGGTGGTACCGGTCAGTTCGCCAAGGTGCAGATCGCGATCGAGCCGATCGAGGGCGGCGACGCCTCGTACGAGTTCGTGAACAAGGTGACCGGTGGCCGCATCCCGAAGGAGTACATCCCTTCGGTGGACGCCGGTGCGCAGGAGGCCATGCAGTTCGGCATCCTCGCGGGCTACGAGATGACCGGCGTGCGCGTCACGCTGATCGACGGTGGCTACCACGAGGTCGACTCCTCCGAGCTCGCCTTCAAGATCGCCGGTTCGCAGGCCTTCAAGGAGGCCGCGCGCAAGGCCAGCCCCGTGCTGCTCGAGCCCATGATGGCCGTAGAGGTCACCACGCCCGAGGACTACATGGGTGACGTCATCGGCGACATCAACTCCCGCCGTGGCCAGATCCAGGCCATGGAGGAGCGGGCCGGTGCCCGCGTCGTGAAGGGCCTCGTGCCCCTCTCGGAGATGTTCGGCTACGTCGGCGACCTGCGCAGCAAGACGTCCGGCCGCGCGAGCTACTCCATGCAGTTCGACTCCTACGCCGAGGTTCCGCGGAACGTCGCCGAGGAGATCATCGCGAAGGCCAAGGGCGAGTAACGCACCGCGTTAACGCACCGCGTTCACACGCCTTAGGCTTGACCCCGGAGCCTGCCGGGGCATTCCTCCCCAATCGTGGGGGAATGCCCCGGGGCCCGGGCACTGACAGCAAAGATCACCTGGCGCCGATGAAGTAAGGCGTACCAGAACCACTCCACAGGAGGACCCCAGTGGCGAAGGCGAAGTTCGAGCGGACTAAGCCGCACGTCAACATCGGCACCATCGGTCACATCGACCACGGTAAGACGACCCTCACGGCCGCCATTACCAAGGTGCTGCACGACGCGTACCCGGACCTGAACGAGGCCTCGGCGTTCGACCAGATCGACAAGGCTCCCGAAGAGCGCCAGCGCGGTATCACCATCTCCATCGCGCACGTCGAGTACCAGACGGAGACCCGTCACTACGCCCACGTCGACTGCCCCGGTCACGCGGACTACATCAAGAACATGATCACCGGTGCCGCTCAGATGGACGGCGCCATCCTCGTGGTCGCCGCCACCGACGGCCCGATGCCGCAGACCAAGGAGCACGTGCTCCTGGCCCGCCAGGTCGGCGTTCCGTACATCGTCGTCGCCCTGAACAAGGCCGACATGGTGGACGACGAGGAGATCCTGGAGCTCGTCGAGCTCGAGGTCCGCGAGCTGCTCTCCGAGTACGAGTTCCCCGGCGACGACGTTCCGGTCGTCAAGGTCTCGGCTCTGAAGGCGCTCGAGGGCGACAAGGAGTGGGGCCAGTCGGTCCTGGACCTGATGAAGGCCGTCGACGAGTCGATCCCGGAGCCGGAGCGCGACGTCGACAAGCCGTTCCTCATGCCGATCGAGGACGTCTTCACGATCACCGGTCGCGGTACGGTCGTCACCGGCCGTATCGAGCGCGGCATCCTGAAGGTCAACGAGACCGTGGACATCATCGGCATCAAGCCGGAGAAGACCTCCACCACGGTCACCGGCATCGAGATGTTCCGCAAGCTGCTCGACGAGGGCCAGGCCGGTGAGAACGTCGGTCTGCTGCTCCGCGGCATCAAGCGCGAGGACGTCGAGCGCGGCCAGGTCATCATCAAGCCGGGCTCGGTCACCCCGCACACCGAGTTCGAGGCGCAGGCCTACATCCTCTCCAAGGACGAGGGTGGCCGCCACACGCCGTTCTTCAACAACTACCGCCCGCAGTTCTACTTCCGTACGACGGACGTGACCGGCGTGGTGACCCTCCCCGAGGGCACCGAGATGGTCATGCCGGGTGACAACACCGAGATGAAGGTGGAGCTCATCCAGCCCGTCGCCATGGAGGAGGGCCTGAAGTTCGCCATCCGCGAGGGTGGCCGGACCGTGGGCGCCGGCCAGGTCACCAAGATCAACAAGTGATCTTGGCCCGCGAGGGCTGACCCGGCAGGACTCTGAAGGGCCCGTACGACTCCGGTCGTACGGGCCCTTTCGGCTGCCCGCGGGCCCTTCGGCCGTCCTCTGTGACGGCTGTGCCGCGCGGCGCGCGGACGCAGCGAGGACGCAGGGGTCCGTACGACACCGTCGTACGGACCCCGCCGTGCCGCTCACCGCTTGCCGCCTACGGCGTCACCACCCTGCCGCCGAAGGTCACGGCCAGCCGGCCGTCGGAGGCGAAGGACCAGCCCAGGGAGCCGCCGTAGGAGGAGCAGCGGGAGCCGTTGGTGCCGGTCCAGAACTGGTTGGAGCCGTCGGCGTCGCCGACCGTCTTGTCGTTGGAGCCGTCGACGGCGAACCGGCACGAGGTGTTGCCGCGGAACACCGACGTGCCCTTGTCGAAGGAGAAGTTGCGCTCGGCGTTGTCGACGCTCGCGTTGCTGGAGATCGTCATGGTGCCGGGGTTGTTGTTGTAGGTGTACCCGTGGTGGCCGTTGCCGTAGGCGATGTCGTGCCGGACGACGTGGTCGACGGCGATGCCGTCGCCGCCGAGCTTGTAGCCGTTGCGGTCGCCGTCGCCGCTCTGGCTGCCGTCGGACAGGGTGCCGTTGCGGTACGACAGCGAGTACTCGATCGTCACCGGGCCGATGGCGCCCGTGGCGGTCTTGGTGTAGAGGTCCCAGCCGTCGTCGATGTTGTTGTGGGAGACGTCGTAGCGGAAGACGTTCCCGGTGCCCGTGGTGAGCTTCGACGCGAAGCCGTCGGCGTCCTCGCCGTCGGAGTCGGCGTTGTCGTGCGACTCCGAGCTCACCACCAGGTTGTCGGACGGCCACTGGGAGCTCGGGGTGCCGGAGGAGATCCGGCCGAGCTGGAGTCCGGTGTCGCGGTTGTAGGCGGTCACCATGCGCTCGACGACGTTGTGGCTGCCGCCGATGTAGATGCCGTTGTCGCCGGCGTGTTCGACGGTGAGGCCGTACAGGTGCCAGTAGTTCGCGAACAGCTGCAGGCCGCGGTGGGAGGAACTCTCGCTCTGCGCCGAGAAGTCGAGCACCGGGCTCTCGCCCGGGTAGGCGCTCAGGGTGGTGCGGGCGCCCGCGGTGCCGTCGCCGCCGGCCGGGATCGTGACGGTCGAGGAGTAGTGGTAGGTGCCGCCGCGCAGGTAGATGGTGCCGCCCGGCGCGATGCGGCTGATCGCCGTGGCGAGCGTCGTCGGGGCGGACTGCGTGCCGGCCGCGCCGGCGGTGCCGCCGGGCGACACGTACTGCGTGGTGCTCGCGGCCTGCGCCGGCGCGCCGGACAGCGCGACGAGCGCGCCTGCCAGCAGGCTGACGCACGCGATGACGGGTCTCACTTGCATGGTGATGCCTCCGGGTTCGTCCGTGACCAGGGCTCTGCCGTGCAGGAGAAAGCGCTTTCTCGTATCCTCGAACGGGACCGTAAGCGGTTGCTGTGGACACGTCAATAGACAAGTGCTTGATTCTTATTCACAAGGATGAACAAGCCCCGTGTCGCGGGGAGGGTGCGGGTTTGACCTGCGTCACCCTCGGGGTATTCTCTCCGGCTCGATTGGCCAGGCCCCTGCCCCATATGGCAGACTGTCCGAGTTGCTCGGTCGAGTGTTGATGCTGCGCGCCTCCCGCCGGGGGGACCGGAAGCGAGTCCCACAGTACTCGTCGCCCTAACTGCCGCGAGGCAGCGCTGGGGCGGACGTACGGGAATCTTCCGGGAAGTGTCGGTGCGGCACCGGCCAGGCACCCGGTGGACTTCTCGTCCCCGGCCTGCGGTTCCGCAAGGGCCGCGCTCTCCCAGCAGGGATGTTCGAACAAGGGGCATCTGTGTCAGCGAGGGTGCGACACGCCCGACCGCGTGGGTCGGAGAGAGAGCCACGGAACACCGGGTTCCAGAGCGTTACGAGAGACAGGACTACTGAGTAGCCATGGCGGGACAGAAGATCCGCATCCGGCTCAAGGCCTACGACCACGAGGTCATCGACTCCTCGGCGAAGAAGATCGTCGAGACGGTGACGCGTACTGGTGCGTCGGTCGCGGGCCCGGTGCCGCTGCCCACTGAGAAGAACGTGTACTGCGTCATCAAGTCGCCGCACAAGTACAAGGACTCGCGCGAGCACTTCGAGATGCGCACGCACAAGCGCCTGATCGACATCCTCGACCCGACGCCCAAGACCGTTGACTCCCTGATGCGACTCGACCTCCCGGCCGGTGTCGACATCGAGATCAAGCTCTGAGGCCGGTGATCTGAGAATGACCAAGCAGATCAAGGGCATCCTGGGCGAGAAGCTCGGCATGACGCAGGTGTGGGACGAGAACAACCGCGTCGTCCCCGTCACCGTCGTCAAGGCCGGCCCCAACGTCGTGACCCAGGTCCGCACGAACGACAGCGACGGCTACGAGTCGGTCCAGATCGCCTTCGGCGAGATCGACCCGCGCAAGGTGAACAAGCCCCTCAAGGGCCACTTCGCCAAGGCCGACGTCACCCCCCGCCGCCACCTCGTCGAGATCCGCACCGCGGACGCCGCCGAGTACACCCTCGGCCAGGAGATCACCGCCGAGGTGTTCGAGGCCGGCGTGAAGGTCGACGTCACCGGCAAGAGCAAGGGCAAGGGCTTCGCCGGTGTCATGAAGCGCCACAACTTCGGTGGCCTCGGCGCCGGTCACGGCACCCAGCGCAAGCACCGCTCTCCCGGTTCCATCGGTGGCTGCGCCACCCCGGGCCGTGTGTTCAAGGGCCTCCGCATGGCGGGTCGTATGGGCAACGAGCGGGTCACCACCCAGAACCTGACCGTCCACGCCGTTGACGCGGAGAAGGGTCTGCTGCTCATCAAGGGCGCGGTTCCCGGTCCGAACGGCGGCCTCGTCCTGGTCCGCACCGCGGCCAAGGGGGCCTGAGGTAAGCCGATGAGTACTTCAATCAACATCGACATCCTTTCGCCGGCGGGCGAGAAGGCCGGTTCCGTCGAGCTCCCCGCGGAGATCTTCGACGTCGAGAAGGTCAGCATCCCGCTGATCCACCAGGTCGTCGTCGCGCAGCTGGCCGCGGCCCGTCAGGGCACGCACAAGACCAAGACCCGTGGCGAGGTCCGTGGTGGCGGCAAGAAGCCGTACCGCCAGAAGGGCACCGGCCGCGCCCGTCAGGGTTCGACCCGCGCCCCGCAGTTCGCCGGTGGTGGCGTCGTGCACGGTCCCGTGCCGCGCGACTACTCGCAGCGGACCCCGAAGAAGATGAAGGCTGCCGCGCTGCGTCACGCCCTCACCGACCGGGCCCGCCACAACCGCATTCACGTCGTCTCCGGCGTGATCGAGGGCGAGACCCCCTCCACCAAGGCCGCCCGGACGCTGTTCGGCAAGATCTCGGAGCGCAAGAACCTGCTCCTGGTCGTCGACCGCGCCGACGAGGCCGCGTGGCTGTCCGCCCGCAACCTGCCCCAGGTCCACATCCTGGAGCCGGGCCAGCTGAACACGTACGACGTTCTCGTCTCGGACGACGTGGTCTTCACCCAGGCCGCTCTCGAGTCCTTCGTGTCCGGCGCGCCCGCATCGCCGGCTGCCGACACCGAAGGGAGCGAGGCCTGATGGCTACGCGTCACCCGAGCATCGCCTCCAAGGCTGCGAAGGCCGCCAAGGCCGCGCGCGTCGCCAAGGCGCGCCGCCACGCCGCCGAGGGCAAGAACACCGTCGAGACCCCGCTGAGCAAGTCGTACACGGACCCCCGTGACGTCCTGCTGAAGCCGGTCGTCTCCGAGAAGAGCTACGCGCTGCTCGACGACAACAAGTACACGTTCGTCGTCGACCCGCGTGCCAACAAGACCCAGATCAAGGAGGCCGTCCAGGCGGTCTTCGACGTCAAGGTCACCGGGGTCAACACGATCAACCGCCAGGGCAAGCGCAAGCGGACCCGCACGGGCTTCGGCCAGCGTGCCGCCACCAAGCGCGCGATCGTGACCCTCGCCGAGGGCGACCGTATCGACATCTTCGGCGGTCCGACCGCCTGAGGGCGGTCCGGACCGTCCGATATCGGACGAGGACTGAGAAATGGGAATCCGCAAGTACAAGCCGACTACGCCGGGCCGTCGTGGTTCCAGCGTCGCCGACTTCGTCGAGGTCACGCGGTCCACGCCGGAGAAGTCGCTGGTCCGTCCCCTGCACAGCAAGGGCGGCCGTAACAATTCCGGTCGTGTGACCGTCCGCCACCAGGGCGGTGGCCACAAGCGCGCCTACCGCGTGATCGACTTCCGTCGTCACGACAAGGACGGCGTGCCGGCGAAGGTCGCGCACATCGAGTACGACCCCAACCGCACCGCGCGCATCGCGCTGCTCCACTACGCGGACGGCGAGAAGCGCTACATCCTGGCGCCGCGGGGTCTGAGCCAGGGCGACCGGATCGAGAACGGTCCCGGCGCCGACATCAAGCCCGGCAACAACCTGGCGCTGCGCAACATCCCGGTCGGTACGACGATCCACTCCGTGGAGCTTCGTCCCGGCGGCGGCGCCAAGTTCGCCCGCTCCGCGGGTGCCTCCGTGCAGCTGCTCGCGAAGGAGGGCTCGATGGCCCACCTCCGCATGCCCTCCGGTGAGATCCGCCTGGTCGACCAGCGCTGCCGCGCCACGGTCGGCGAGGTCGGCAACGCCGAGCAGAGCAACATCAACTGGGGCAAGGCCGGCCGCAAGCGCTGGCTGGGCGTCCGCCCGACCGTCCGCGGTGTGGCGATGAACCCGGTTGACCACCCCCACGGTGGTGGTGAGGGCAAGACCTCCGGTGGTCGCCACCCGGTCAGCCCCTGGGGCCAGAAGGAAGGTCGTACTCGTTCGCCCAAGAAGGCGTCGAACAAGTACATCGTCCGCCGCCGCAAGACGAACAAGAAGCGCTAGGAGCGGGTTTAGATGCCGCGCAGTCTCAAGAAGGGGCCCTTCGTCGACGACCACCTGATCAAGAAGGTGGAAGTCCAGAACGAAGCCGGCACCAAGAACGTCATCAAGACCTGGTCCCGTCGCTCGATGATCGTCCCGGCCATGCTCGGTCACACGATCGCGGTGCACAACGGCAAGACCCACATCCCGGTGTTCGTCACCGAGTCGATGGTCGGCCACAAGCTCGGCGAGTTCTCGCCGACGCGCACCTTCCGGGGTCACGTCAAGGACGACCGGAAGTCGAAGCGCCGCTAGCAGCGGATCGCATTCAGACACGTAAGTAACTGAGAGGGACAACCATGGAAGCCAGGGCCCAGGCGCGGTACATCCGCGTTACGCCCATGAAGGCCCGCCGCGTGGTGGACCTTATCCGTGGCATGGACGCCACGGAGGCTCAGGCTGTTCTGCGATTCGCTCCGCAGGCAGCCTCCGTGCCCGTCGGCAAGGTGCTCGACAGCGCCATCGCCAACGCCGCGCACAACTACGACCACACCGACGCCGACAGCCTCTTCATCTCCGAGGCGTACGTCGACGAGGGCCCGACCCTGAAGCGGTTCCGGCCGCGCGCCCAGGGCCGTGCCTACCGGATCCGCAAGCGGACCAGCCACATCACCGTGGTCGTCAGCAGCAAGGAAGGAACCCGGTAATGGGCCAGAAGGTTAACCCGCATGGGTTCCGGCTCGGTGTCACCACCGACTTCAAGTCCCGGTGGTACGCCGACAAGCTGTACAAGGACTACGTCAAGGAAGACGTCGCCATCCGCCGGATGATGACGTCCGGCATGGAGCGCGCCGGCATCTCCAAGGTGGAGATCGAGCGCACCCGTGACCGCGTGCGGGTGGACATCCACACCGCCCGCCCGGGCATCGTCATCGGCCGCCGCGGCGCCGAGGCCGACCGCATCCGCGGTGACCTCGAGAAGCTCACGGGCAAGCAGGTCCAGCTGAACATCCTCGAGGTCAAGAACCCCGAGACCGACGCCCAGCTGGTGGCCCAGGCCGTCGCCGAACAGCTCTCCTCCCGCGTCTCCTTCCGCCGTGCCATGCGCAAGAGCATGCAGTCGGCGATGAAGGCCGGCGCCAAGGGCATCAAGATCCAGTGCGGTGGCCGCCTCGGCGGCGCCGAGATGTCCCGCTCGGAGTTCTACCGCGAGGGCCGCGTGCCCCTGCACACGCTCCGCGCGAACGTGGACTACGGCTTCTTCGAGGCCAAGACGACCTTCGGCCGCATCGGCGTGAAGGTCTGGATCTACAAGGGCGACGTCAAGAACATCGCCGAGGTCCGTGCCGAGAACGCCGCGGCCCGTGCGGGCAACCGCCCGGCCCGTGGTGCCGACCGCCCGGCCCGTGGTGGCCGCGGTGGCGAGCGGCGCGGTCGCAAGCCGCAGCAGTCGGCTCCGGCCGCCGAGGCCCCCAAGGCCGAGGCGCCCAAGACCGACGGGCCGGCTGAGAGCACCGGAACGGAGGCCTGACCGACATGCTGATCCCCCGTAGGGTCAAGCACCGCAAGCAGCACCACCCCAAGCGCAGCGGCGCTGCCAAGGGCGGTACCCAGGTTGCGTTCGGCGAGTACGGCATCCAGGCGCTCACCCCGGCGTACGTGACCAACCGTCAGATCGAGGCCGCTCGTATCGCCATGACGCGTCACATCAAGCGTGGTGGCAAGGTCTGGATCAACATCTACCCGGACCGTCCCCTCACCAAGAAGCCCGCCGAGACCCGCATGGGTTCCGGTAAGGGCTCCCCGGAGTGGTGGATCGCCAACGTCAAGCCCGGACGCGTGATGTTCGAGCTGTCGTACCCCAACGAGAAGATCGCCCGTGAGGCGCTGACCCGTGCGGCCCACAAGCTGCCGATGAAGTGCCGGATCGTCAAGCGCGAGGCAGGTGAAGCGTGATGTCGGCCGGCACCAAGGCGTCCGAGCTGCGCGAGCTGGGCAACGAGGAGCTTCTGGCGAAGCTCCGCGAGGCCAAGGAAGAGCTGTTCAACCTCCGCTTCCAGGCGGCCACGGGTCAGCTCGAGAACCATGGCCGTCTCAAGGCGGTCCGCAAGGACATCGCCCGGATCTACACCCTCATGCGTGAGCGTGAGCTCGGCATCGAGACGGTGGAGAACGCCTGATGAGCGAGAGCAATGTGACTGAAGAGACGAAGGCCGCACGAGGCTTCCGCAAGACCCGTGAGGGTCTCGTCGTCAGCGACAAGATGGACAAGACCGTCGTCGTCGCCGTCGAGGACCGCGTGAAGCACGCGCTGTACGGCAAGGTCATCCGCCGTACGAACAAGCTCAAGGCGCACGACGAGCAGAACGCCGCGGGCGTCGGCGACCGTGTCCTCCTCGCGGAGACCCGGCCGCTGTCCGCGACGAAGCGCTGGCGCGTCGTCGAGATCCTCGAGAAGGCCAAGTAATTCCTGCGGCCCTAGAAACGTAGGGGCCCCGCAGGTCAGTTCCGCCAGGCTCCGGGGGCCGTCGAAGGACGGCCCCCGGGGAACCGGCAGACAAACAGGAGATAGACGTGATCCAGCAGGAGTCGCGACTTCGTGTCGCCGACAACACGGGGGCGAAGGAGATCCTTTGCATCCGTGTGCTCGGTGGCTCCGGTCGCCGCTACGCGGGCATCGGTGACGTCATCGTCGCCACCGTCAAGGACGCGATCCCCGGTGGCAACGTGAAGAAGGGTGACGTCGTCAAGGCGGTCATCGTTCGCACCGTCAAGGAGCGCCGCCGTCCGGACGGCTCGTACATCCGCTTCGACGAGAACGCCGCCGTCATTCTGAAGAACGACGGCGACCCTCGAGGCACTCGCATCTTCGGCCCGGTCGGCCGTGAGCTGCGCGAGAAGAGGTTCATGAAGATCATCTCGCTCGCGCCGGAGGTGCTGTAAGCATGAAGATCAAGAAGGGCGACCTGGTCCAGGTCATCACCGGCAAGGACAAGGGCAAGCAGGGCAAGGTCATCGCCGCTTACCCGCGCGACGAGCGTGTCCTGGTCGAGGGTGTCAACCGGGTCAAGAAGCACACCAAGGCCGGTCCGACCGCTCGCGGTTCGCAGGCCGGCGGCATCGTCACGACCGAGGCGCCGATCCACGTCTCCAACGTCCAGCTGGTCGTTGAGAAGGACGGCAACAAGGTCGTCACGCGTGTCGGTTACCGCTTCGACGACGAGGGCAACAAGATCCGCGTTGCCAAGCGGACGGGTGAGGACATCTGATGGCTACCACCACCACTCCGCGTCTGAAGCAGAAGTACCGCGAGGAGATCGCGGGCAAGCTGCGTGACCAGTTCAAGTACGAGAACGTCATGCAGGTTCCCGGCCTCGTCAAGATCGTGGTCAACATGGGTGTCGGCGACGCCGCCCGTGACTCGAAGCTGATCGAGGGCGCGATCCGCGACCTGACCACCATCACCGGTCAGAAGCCGGCCGTCACCAAGGCCCGCAAGTCCATCGCGCAGTTCAAGCTGCGTGAGGGCCAGCCGATCGGTGCCCACGTCACGCTCCGTGGCGACCGCATGTGGGAGTTCCTGGACCGCACCCTGTCGCTCGCGCTGCCGCGCATCCGCGACTTCCGCGGTCTGTCCCCCAAGCAGTTCGACGGCCGTGGCAACTACACCTTCGGTCTCACGGAGCAGGTCATGTTCCACGAGATCGACCAGGACAAGATCGACCGCGTCCGGGGTATGGACATCACCGTGGTCACCACGGCGACCAACGACGAAGAGGGCCGTGCCCTTCTGCGTCACCTCGGCTTCCCGTTCAAGGAGGCGTGAGCGAGATGGCGAAGAAGGCTCTCATCGCGAAGGCTGCTCGCAAGCCCAAGTTCGGTGTGCGGGGCTACACCCGCTGCCAGCGCTGCGGCCGTCCCCACTCCGTGTACCGCAAGTTCGGCCTGTGCCGCGTGTGCCTTCGTGAGATGGCTCACCGCGGCGAGCTGCCGGGCGTGACCAAGAGCTCCTGGTAATCCCCCCTTTCAGGGATTCCCGGGGCTCTCGGTAAGCAATGGGCGTGTCAGGCGCCCTCCCTTCCATGGCTTAGGCTTGGGGGGTTGGGCGCCTGACGGCCGCCCGTACGCCCGTGGGCAGGGCCCACAATCGTTTGCTTACTACGCCGTAGGTCCACCGCGCCGCACCCGTCCCGTCCCGGATCGGGGAGAGGGATGGCGCACCAGGAAACCCCGGCGAGAGAGGCCGAAGGCCAATTCATGACCATGACTGATCCGATCGCAGACATGCTTACGCGTCTGCGGAACGCGAACTCGGCGTACCACGACTCGGTGTCGATGCCGCACTCCAAGATCAAGTCTCACATCGCGGAGATCCTCCAGCAGGAGGGCTTCATCACGGGCTGGCGCGTCGAGGACGCCGAGGTCGGCAAGAACCTCGTCCTCGAGCTGAAGTTCGGCCCGAACCGTGAGCGCTCCATCGCGGGCATCAAGCGGATCTCCAAGCCCGGTCTCCGGGTGTACGCGAAGTCCACCAACCTGCCGAAGGTGCTCGGCGGCCTCGGCGTGGCGATCATCTCCACGTCGCACGGGCTCCTCACCGACAAGCAGGCCGGCAAGAAGGGCGTGGGTGGGGAAGTCCTCGCCTACGTCTGGTAGCGGAAGGGAACGGAGGAAACAGCTATGTCGCGCATCGGCAAGCTCCCCATCGCGGTTCCCGCCGGCGTGGACGTCACCATCGACGGCCGTACGGTCTCGGTCAAGGGCCCCAAGGGCACGCTGACCCACACCGTCGTAGCGCCGATCGACATCGCCAAGGGTGAGGACGGCGTGCTCAGCGTCACCCGCCCCAACGACGAGCGTCAGAGCAAGGCCCTGCACGGCCTGTCCCGCACGCTGGTGGCGAACATGATCACCGGCGTGACCCAGGGTTACGTGAAGAAGCTCGAGATCAGCGGTGTCGGTTACCGCGTGACGGCCAAGGGCTCGAACCTCGAGTTCGCGCTCGGCTACAGCCACCCGATCACCGTCGAGGCGCCCGAGGGCATCACCTTCAAGGTGGAGACCCCGACCCGCTTCTCGGTCGAGGGCATCGACAAGCAGAAGGTCGGCGAGGTTGCGGCCAACATCCGCAAGCTGCGCAAGCCCGACCCGTACAAGGCCAAGGGCGTCAAGTACGAGGGCGAAGTCATCCGGCGCAAGGTCGGAAAGGCGGGTAAGTAAGCCATGGCATACGGGCAGAAGATCCTCAAGGGCGACGCCTACAAGCGCGCCGCGATCAAGCGCCGTCACATCCGGATCCGCAAGACCCTTTCCGGTACGGCGGAGCGTCCCCGTCTGGTCGTGACCCGCTCCAACCGCCACATCGTGGCGCAGGTGATCGACGACCTGAAGGGCCACACCCTGGCGTCGGCGTCCACTCTGGACAGCTCGATCCGCGGTGGCGAGGGCGACAAGTCCGCGCAGGCCAAGCAGGTCGGCGCCCTGGTCGCCGAGCGTGCGAAGGCCGCCGGTGTCGAGGCCGTCGTGTTCGACCGCGGTGGCAACCAGTACGCCGGGCGCATCGCCGCCCTGGCGGACGCCGCCCGCGAGGCCGGGCTCAAGTTCTGAGCCGCTTGTAGCTAGCGGAAAGAGAGAGGTAATCCAATGGCTGGACCCCAGCGCCGCGGAAGCGGTGCCGGTGGCGGCGAGCGGCGGGACCGGAAGGGCCGTGACGGCGGCGCTGCTGCCGCCGAGAAGACCGCGTACGTTGAGCGCGTCGTCGCGATCAACCGCGTCGCCAAGGTTGTGAAGGGTGGTCGTCGCTTCAGCTTCACCGCGCTGGTCGTGGTGGGCGACGGTGACGGCACCGTGGGTGTCGGATACGGCAAGGCCAAGGAGGTGCCGGCCGCCATCGCCAAGGGCGTTGAGGAGGCCAAGAAGCACTTCTTCAAGGTCCCGCGCATCCAGGGCACCATCCCGCACCCGATCCAGGGTGAGAAGGCTGCCGGCGTCGTGCTGCTCAAGCCCGCGTCCCCCGGTACCGGTGTGATCGCCGGCGGCCCGGTGCGCGCCGTGCTCGAGTGCGCCGGTATCCACGACGTGCTGTCGAAGTCGCTCGGCTCCGACAACGCGATCAACATCGTGCACGCGACCGTGGAGGCCCTCAAGGGCCTGCAGCGCCCCGAGGAGATCGCGGCCCGCCGCGGTCTGCCCCTCGAGGACGTCGCCCCCGCGGCCCTCCTGCGTGCGCGTGCCGGGGCGGGTGCGTAATCATGGCGCAGCTCAAGATCACGCAGACGAAGTCCTACATCGGCAGCAAGCAGAACCACCGTGACACCCTGCGTTCCCTGGGCCTCAAGCGCCTGGGTGACGTGGTCGTCAAGGAGGACCGCCCCGAGTTCCGCGGCATGGTGCACACCGTCCGCCACCTCGTGACGGTCGAGGAGGTCGACTGATCATGGCGGAGCAGAACCCGCTCAAGATCCACAACCTCCGTCCCGCCCCGGGCGCCAAGACCGCCAAGACCCGTGTCGGTCGTGGTGAGGCGTCGAAGGGTAAGACGGCCGGTCGTGGTACCAAGGGCACGAAGGCCCGCTACCAGGTTCCGGAGCGCTTCGAGGGTGGGCAGATGCCCCTCCACATGCGCCTCCCGAAGCTGAAGGGCTTCAAGAACCCGTTCAAGACCGAGTACCAGGTCGTGAACCTCGACAAGCTGGCCGCGCTCTACCCCGAGGGTGGCGAGGTCACCGTCGAGGGCCTGGTGGCCAGGGGCGCCGTTCGCAAGAACTCGCTCGTCAAGGTGCTCGGCCAGGGCGAGATCTCCGTGGCGCTGCAGGTGACGGTCGACGCCGTCTCCGGCTCCGCCAAGGAGAAGATCACCGCCGCCGGCGGCACCGTCACCGAGCTCGTCTGAGTCATTCAGGTGACCGCTCGATGACCTGAACGATCCCGACCGGGGATATCCCACACAGGGGTATCCCCGGTTGGTCGTTCCACGGGGAGCTGTGCCGCCGGTAAGGTAGCCAGCACTGTTCTTCTTTGTATCCGTCGAACCTCAAGACCGTCACCCTTGACGCAGTTGCGCGGGGGTCGCAGGAGGCACCGTGCTCACCGCGTTCGCCCGGGCGTTCAGGACGCCCGACCTGCGCAAGAAGCTGCTCTTCACGCTCGGCATCATCGTGGTGTACCGGGTCGGTACCCACATCCCGATCCCGGGCGTCAACTATCAGGCCGTCCAGAGTTGTGTGGACCAGGCGTCCGGAACCCAGGGCATCTTCGGTCTGGTCAACATGTTCAGCGGCGGCGCGCTGCTGCAGATCACGGTCTTCGCGCTCGGCATCATGCCGTACATCACGGCGAGCATCATTCTGCAGCTGCTGACCGTGGTGATCCCGCGTCTGGAGGCCCTCAAGAAGGAGGGCCAGGCGGGCACGGCGAAGATCACGCAGTACACCCGCTACCTGACCGTGGCGCTCGCCATCCTGCAGGGCACCGGCCTGGTGGCCACCGCCCGCAGCGGCGCCCTCTTCTCCGGGTGCACGGTCGCCTCCAACATCGTCCCGGACCAGGCGATCTTCACCACCGTCACCATGGTCATCTGCATGACCGCCGGTACCGCCGTCGTGATGTGGCTCGGCGAGCTGATCACCGACCGCGGCATCGGCAACGGCATGTCGATCCTGATGTTCATCTCGATCGCCGCGACCTTCCCCTCCGCGCTGTGGGCCATCAAGAAGCAGGGCACCCTGGCCGGCGGCTGGATCGAGTTCGGCACCGTCGTCCTCGTCGGCCTGGTCATGGTCGGTCTGGTGGTCTTCGTCGAGCAGGCGCAGCGGCGCATCCCCGTGCAGTACGCGAAGCGCATGATCGGCCGCCGTTCCTACGGCGGTACGTCGACGTACATCCCGCTGAAGGTCAACCAGGCGGGTGTGATCCCGGTCATCTTCGCGTCGTCACTGCTCTACATCCCGGCGCTGATCGCTCAGTTCTCCGGGGGCAAGGCGGGCTGGAAGACCTGGGTCGAGCAGAACCTGACCAAGGGTGACCACCCGATCTACATGATCAGCTATTTCCTGCTGATCGTTTTCTTCGCCTTCTTCTACGTGGCGATCTCCTTCAACCCCGAAGAAGTCGCCGACAACATGAAGAAGTATGGTGGCTTCATCCCGGGCATCCGGGCTGGCCGACCGACCGCTGAGTACCTCAGCTACGTGCTCAACCGGATCACCTGGCCGGGTTCGCTGTATCTGGGTGTGATCGCTCTCGTACCGACAATGGCGTTGGTGGGCTTCAACGCGAACCAGAACTTCCCGTTCGGCGGGACGAGCATCCTGATCATCGTGGGTGTGGGTCTCGAGACGGTGAAGCAGATCGAGAGCCAGCTCCAGCAGCGCAATTACGAAGGGTTCCTCCGCTGATGCGAATCGTCCTCGTCGGGCCGCCCGGTGCCGGAAAGGGCACTCAGGCCACGCGTCTTGCCGGGAAGCTGTCGATCCCGCACATTTCCACGGGCGATCTGTTCCGGGCCAACATCAGCCAGCAGACGGAGCTCGGGAAGCTCGCGAAGTCCTACATGGACGCCGGGAACCTCGTCCCCGACGAGGTGACCATCGCCATGGCGAAGGACCGCATGGAGCAGCCGGACGCGGAGAACGGCTTCCTGCTCGACGGTTTCCCGCGCAACGTCTCGCAGGCCGAGGCGCTCGACGAGCTGCTCAAGACCGAGAACATCAAGCTGGACGCCGTGCTCGACCTCGAGGTTCCCGAGGCAGAGGTCGTCAAGCGCATCGCCGGCCGGCGCATCTGCCGCAACGACTCCGCGCACGTGTTCCACGTGACGTACAGCCCCGCGAAGAAGGAAGGCGTCTGCGACGTCTGCGGCGGGGAGCTCTACCAGCGCGACGACGACTCCGAGGAGACCGTCCGCAAGCGGCTCGAGGTCTACCACACGCAGACCGAGCCGATCATCGACTACTACAAGGCGCAGGGCCTGGTCGTCACGATCTCCTCCCTGGGCCCGGTGGACGAGGTCACGCAGCGGGCGCTGGAAGCACTCAAGCGTGAGGACGACGGCAAGTAGAAGCGCTTGCAGTTACGCACGACGAACGCCCGGCTGGGTCTTCCAGCCGGGCGTTGGGCGTGGACGGCCGTAAACCTCGGACTCGTGGACGTCTTGATGCGTTCGCGGTGAGGGCGGCAACCCCTTTGACCGTGGACATTCATAATCCTGTTCGGTATGATCATGGCGACCAGCGGGGCACTGGTGCAACCGTGGTGCGCCGCAATGCAGTTGGGTCGTTCCGCGACCTGGGAACAAGGGGGAATCACGTGGTCAAGACCATGCTCAAAAGGGGAGCCATGGTAGGCGCAGCTGCCGCCATGATGATCGGTTTCGGATCGTCTCCGGCCCTGGCCGGGAACCTTGGCATCCAACTTCCGAACGGCCGTGGCTACATGACGTTCATCGATGATGGGGACATCTTCATCGTCTGCGACACCAAGAAGGACGGCCACGGCGTCACCGGCTACGTGCGGACCGTTGACACCGACGGCAACATCGTCATCGCCGAGACCATCGATGACGGCGGAGACGCCGGCTGCGACCAGAAGTCGCACAACATCATCGGCAAGCAGCCCTACGACATGGTGCTGTGCTGGAACGGCGGCGGCGCCTGCGTCGGGTCCCGCTACTTCCACGAGTAAGCCTTGCGAAGTGACAGAGCCCCGGTCACCGACCGGGGCTCTGTCGCATTTCACGCGCGCCTTGGCCGTTTCGGCGTACGCGTGCACCTACGCGTATCCTTGTGCGTCGCGATACCAGTGGCCAGGAGGCGCAAATCCATCATGGTGCAGATCAAGAGCCCCGAGCAGATCGCCAAGATGCGTGAGGCCGGGCTTGTCGTGGCCGCCATCCACGCGGCGACGCGCGAGGCGGCGGTGCCCGGCGCCTCCACCAGGGACCTGGACCAGGTCGCGCGCAAGGTGCTGGCCGAGCACGACGCCAAGCCCAACTTCCTCGGCTACGGCGGCTTCCCCGCCACGATCTGCACCTCCGTCAACGAGGTCGTGGTCCACGGCATCCCCTCCGACGAGGTCGTCCTGAAGGACGGCGACATCATCTCCATCGACTGCGGCGCGATCATCGACGGCTGGCACGGCGACGCGGCGTACACCGCCTTCGTCGGTTCCGGCCACGCCCCGGAGCTGCTCGAGCTCTCCCGGGTCACCGAGGAGTCGATGTGGGCCGGCATCGCGGCGATGAAGCAGGGCAACCGGCTCGTCGACGTCTCCCGCGCCATCGAGACCTACATCCGCCGCCAGCCGAAGCCGGGCGGTGGCAAGTACGGCATCATCGAGGACTACGGCGGCCACGGCATCGGCACCGAGATGCACATGGACCCGCACCTGCTGAACTACGTCGACCGGCGCCGGGGCAAGGGCCCCAAGCTGGTCCCCGGCTTCTGCCTCGCCATCGAGCCGATGGTGTCGCTGGGCACCCCGAAGACCGAGGTCCTCTCCGACGACTGGACGGTCATCACCACCGACGGGACCTGGTCCTCCCACTGGGAGCACTCGGTGGCCCTGACGGAACAGGGCCCCCTGGTCCTCACGGCTCCGGACGGCGGCAAGGCGAAGCTGGCGGAGCACGGGATCGTGGCGGCACCGGACCCTCTTGCTTAAGGATCTCCGTGCCGGGGCAGACTTGCTCGATTCGTCTTTCAGGGTGCGCTGACGTAGACTGACTCGTCGGCTCTCGTGCACCCGCATGTCCGCATGCGTCCCTAAGGGAAAGCAACGGGAGTCGATCAAGGTAGTCGATTCGAAGGGCGAAGCGTGGCCAAGAAGCAAGGTGCCATCGAGATCGAGGGCACTGTCGTCGAGTCTCTGCCGAACGCCATGTTCAAGGTCGAGCTCCAGAACGGCCACCAGGTCCTGGCACACATCAGCGGCAAGATGCGTATGCACTACATCCGCATCCTCCCTGACGACCGGGTCGTGGTGGAGCTGTCTCCGTACGACCTGACGCGTGGCCGGATCGTCTACCGCTACAAGTAGATCTTGCCCGCATCCCGCTCGCGCGGGGTGGTGGCACTGACCCGGAGAACCTCAATCCCATGAAGGTCAAGCCGAGCGTCAAGAAGATCTGCGACAAGTGCAGGGTGATCCGCCGTCACGGTCGGGTCATGGTCATCTGCGACAACCCGCGCCACAAGCAGCGCCAGGGCTGACGCACGACCGATCCCTCTGCTCACCTCGCAGAGATTCGCGCGACGCAAGCTGAATATGTTCATACGCAGGACCCGGACACCGGCAGGTGCCCGACACCCCCGGCTCGGAGGCCGGGGACCCAGTCCGTACCAAATCTTCGGAACAGAAGAGGCCGGCGGCCGGGAGGCGGTTCTGCGGAAGACCTCCGAAGATCACCAGGAGCCATTGAATGGCACGCGTTTCCGGTGTCGACATCCCGCGCGAAAAGCGCGTGGAGGTTGCGCTCACCTACGTGTTCGGCATCGGCCGGACCCTCTCGCAGCAGACGCTGGCTGCCACCGGCGTCGACCCGAACACCCGCGTCCGCGACCTCTCCGAGGAGCAGCTCGTCGCGATCCGCGAGTACGTCGACAACAACATCAAGACCGAGGGTGACCTCCGTCGCGAGATCCAGGCCGACATCCGCCGCAAGGTCGAGATCGGCTGCTACCAGGGTCTGCGTCACCGCCGCGGTCTGCCTGTCCGTGGTCAGCGCACCAGCACCAACGCCCGCACCCGCAAGGGCCCGCGTCGCGCCATCGCCGGCAAGAAGAAGCCGGGCAAGAAGTAGTCCTCGGCGGACAACGCTTCATCAGCGGTCTTCGCTGTAGGACCGACCACCTCCCCGTAGGAGTTAGCAGATGCCCCCCAAGGGACGTCAGGGCGCCGTCAAGAAGGTGCGCCGCAAGGAAAAGAAGAACGTCGCTCACGGCCACGCGCACATCAAGAGCACGTTCAACAACACGATCGTCTCGATCACGGACCCGTCCGGCAACGTGATCTCCTGGGCCTCCGCCGGCCACGTCGGCTTCAAGGGCTCGCGGAAGTCCACGCCGTTCGCCGCGCAGATGGCCGCCGAGTCGGCCGCCCGGCGCGCCCAGGAGCACGGCATGCGCAAGGTCGATGTGTTCGTGAAGGGCCCGGGTTCCGGCCGTGAGACCGCGATCCGTTCGCTGCAGGCGACCGGTCTCGAGGTCGGCTCCATCCAGGACGTCACCCCGACCCCGCACAACGGCTGCCGTCCGCCGAAGCGCCGCCGCGTCTGACGCACGGCTGTTTCAGGGCTTCTCGGGCGGTACGGCTCCTTGAACGGGCCGTATCGCCCGTACCCTTGCAGTACCCGCACTTCTCACGGGTGCGGTTTCCGTCGGACGTCAAATAGCGGGCGTCCACGAAAGAAGGATCTGATCCACACATGCTGATCGCTCAGCGTCCCTCGTTGACCGAAGAGGTCGTCGACGAGTTCCGGTCCCGGTTCGTGATCGAGCCGCTGGAGCCGGGCTTCGGTTACACCCTCGGCAACTCCCTGCGCCGTACCCTGCTGTCCTCGATCCCGGGTGCCGCCGTCACGTCCATCCGCATCGACGGCGTCCTGCACGAGTTCACCACCGTGCCGGGCGTCAAGGAGGACGTCACCGACCTGATCCTCAACATCAAGCAGCTGGTCGTCTCCTCCGAGCACGACGAGCCGGTCGTGATGTACCTGCGCAAGCAGGGTCCGGGTCTGGTCACCGCCGCCGACATCGCGCCCCCGGCCGGTGTCGAGGTGCACAACCCCGACCTGGTCCTGGCCACGCTCAACGGCAAGGGCAAGCTGGAGATGGAGCTGACGGTCGAGCGCGGCCGCGGTTACGTCTCCGCCGTGCAGAACAAGCAGGTGGGCCAGGAGATCGGCCGTATCCCGGTGGACTCCATCTACTCGCCGGTGCTGAAGGTCACGTACAAGGTCGAGGCGACCCGTGTCGAGCAGCGCACCGACTTCGACAAGCTGGTCGTCGACGTCGAGACCAAGCAGGCGATGCGTCCGCGTGACGCCATGGCCTCGGCCGGCAAGACCCTGGTGGAGCTGTTCGGTCTCGCGCGCGAGCTGAACATCGACGCCGAGGGCATCGACATGGGCCCGTCCCCCACGGACGCCGCCCTCGCCGCCGACCTGGCGCTGCCGATCGAGGAGCTCGAGCTCACCGTCCGCTCCTACAACTGCCTCAAGCGCGAGGGCATCCACTCGGTGGGCGAGCTCGTCGCCCGCTCCGAGGCCGACCTGCTCGACATCCGCAACTTCGGTGCGAAGTCGATCGACGAGGTCAAGGCGAAGCTGGCCGGCATGGGCCTGGCCCTGAAGGACAGCCCGCCCGGATTCGACCCCACGGCCGCCGCCGACGCCTTCGGCGCCGACGACGACGCGGACGCCGGGTTCGTCGAGACCGAGCAGTACTGAGTCTTCCGCTTCCGGGGTCCGCGTCGGTGGGCCCCGGATCTCCGACGGGCAACCGCCCGCTCGGATACTGACCCCGGTACCTGACACGGCCGGGGCAGACACACAGGAGAAAGAAATGCCGAAGCCCACCAAGGGTGCCCGTCTGGGCGGCAGCGCCGCGCACGAGAAGCTGCTCCTCGCGAACCTCGCGAAGGCGCTCTTCGAGCACGGCCGGATCACCACCACCGAGGCGAAGGCCCGCCGCCTGCGCCCGTACGCCGAGCGTCTGGTCACCAAGGCGAAGAAGGGCGACCTTCACAACCGCCGCCAGGTGCTGCAGGTCATCACGGACAAGAGCGTCGTGCACACGCTCTTCACCGAGATCGGCCCGCGCTACGAGAACCGTCCGGGTGGCTACACCCGCATCACCAAGATCGGTAACCGCCGTGGCGACAACGCGCCCATGGCCGTCATCGAGCTGGTGGAGGCGCTGACGGTCGCGCAGCAGGCGACCGGCGAGGCCGAGGCCGCCACCAAGCGTGCGGTCAAGGAGACCGAGGAGGCCAAGGTCGAGGAGACCAAGGCCGACGAGGCCGTCGAGGACGCGAAGCCGGAGGCCGAGGAGGCGTAAGCCCTCCTTCGGCCGCCGGTCCGCAGTGGCTGGTCGCGCAGTTCCCCGCGCCCCTGAAGGGGCGCGGCAGTGGGCCCGTTCCTTCTCTGGACGGGCCCACTTGCCGTTCCTGAGAGGATCTCCGTGTGAGTGACGAAGTGCAGCCCGGTCACGTCCGTGTCCGTCTCGATCTCTCCTACGACGGGAGCGAGTTCTCCGGGTGGGCCAAGCAGGCCGGGGGACGACGGACCGTGCAGGGGGAGATCGAGGACGCGCTGCGTACCGTCACACGGTCGGGGGGGACGACGTACGAGCTGACCGTGGCCGGGCGGACCGACGCCGGGGTGCACGCCCGCGGTCAGGTCGCCCATGTCGACCTGCCGCGGGAGGTCTGGGGCGCGCACCACGACAAGCTGCTCAAGCGGCTCGCCGGCCGGCTGCCCAGGGACGTGCGGGTGTGGGCCCTCAGGGAGGCGCCCAGCGGCTTCGACGCACGCTTCTCGGCGGTCTGGCGGCGGTACGCCTACCGCGTCACCGACAACCCCGGCGGGGTGGACCCGCTGCTGCGGAACCACGTCCTCTGGCACGACTGGCCCCTGGACGTCGACGCCATGAACGAGGCCGCCGAGCACCTGCTGGGGGAGCACGACTTCGCCGCCTACTGCAAGAAGCGGGAGGGCGCGACCACCATCCGCACGCTGCAGCGGCTGAGCCTGGTGCGCGGGGACGACGGGATCATCACCGCGACCGTGCGGGCCGACGCCTTCTGCCACAACATGGTGCGCTCGCTGATCGGGGCGCTGCTGTTCGTGGGGGACGGGCACCGGGCGCCGGACTGGCCAGGCAAGGTGCTCGCCGCCGGCGTACGGGATTCGGCCGTCCATGTCGTACGGCCGCACGGGCTGACCCTGGAGGAGGTCGGCTACCCGGCGGACGACCTGCTCGCCGCGCGCAGCAGGGAGGCGCGCAACAAGCGGTCGCTGCCGGGTGCCGGCTGCTGCTGACCGCTACCCGGCCGCCGCGGCCGAGGCCTGCGCCTCGCCGCGCCTGCGGATCTGGCTGAAGGCGAACTCGGCCAGGTCGTCGCCGGCCTTGAACACCTGGGTGTCCGCCTTCGTGACGTCCTTGCCGTTGGTGAAGCCGGCGGTGGTGAAGTAGGCGTAGCGGCCGTAGGAGTTGGTCGTCGTGCGGCAGGTCGCGGAGTTGCAGAAGGGCTTCACGCCCTTGCCCGGGAGGGCCTGCACGAGGCTCTTGTCGTCGGCCTGGCCCTTGGCCGCGGTGGCCCGGGCCTCGGTGTCGAAGACGGCCACGCCGACGGTCACCGCCACGCCGCCCCTGACGTAGCTCACGCGCAGCAGGCGGGTGCACTTGCCGGCGGTGAGGACCTTCGGGAGGGTGCCCGCGGCGGCGGAGGCGCAGTTGCGGGTGTCGGCCGTCGCGCCCTTCTTGTACACGGTCGAGCCGATGGTCAGCTGGGTGCCCGGGAAGAGGGTCTCCGCGCTGAGCGGGGCCGTGTCCTTGGCCTTGCTGGAGATGAACTCCTTCGGGTCCAGCGGGGGCGGGGCGCTGGTCGGCGCGAAGGACGGGGCCGTCGCGCTGCTGCTGGGGATGGAGCCGCTGGCCGGCACGTTGCCGGGGTTTCCGGACGCCTTGTCGTCGCCGTTCGCCGACACCACGGCCATGGCGACGGCGGTGCCTATCGCGACGGTGGCGAGCACGCCGCCGCCGATGAACAGCAGCCGGCGCCTCCTGTTGCGTGCCTCGGACGCCTCCGCCAGCGCCGCCCAGTCCGGAGTCCGGCTGTCCCCGCCGCCGTTCCACGGCTGCTGGGAGTTTGGTTTCCAGGGGTCCCACTGGGACGGGGGTCCCCCCTGCTGCCCGTAGCTCATGGGGCGCATCTTAGACGGGGGGCGACAGGTGCCGGTGTGGCTCCGGCGGGCTGCCCGGGGACCTTTCCGGCACTGCCGTACATTGTGTGGCCGGGGAACGGGGCGGCGGGTGCGACCGGGCTCGTTTTGACCCTTCCGGGTGCGCCCCGGTATCCTGCTTCTTCGTTGTGTATTGGCTTGCTCATTCTCACGGGACGGGCCCTTACACCGGTCCACCGGGCCGATGACCAGCGACCCCACTACGCGGTATGCGTCGCCGCCGTGCGGTCCAGGCTGTCGTGATCGTTTCGGTGACCTGTTCAGGACCATTCACTCGAAGCGAAGGCTACGAACCGTGCGTACGTACAGCCCCAAGCCCGGCGATGTGACGCGCCAGTGGCATGTCATCGACGCCCAGGACGTTGTCCTGGGCCGTCTCGCCACCACCGCCGCGTCCCTCCTGCGGGGCAAGCACAAGCCGATCTACGCCCCCCACGTCGACACCGGTGACTTCGTCATCATCATCAACGCCGACAAGGTGCACCTGTCCGGCAACAAGCGGACTCAGAAGATGGCGTACCGCCACTCCGGCTACCCGGGTGGTCTGCGCTCCGTGCGTTACGACGAGCTGCTCGACAAGAACCCCGAGAAGGCGGTCGAGAAGGCCGTCAAGGGCATGCTCCCCAAGAACTCCCTGGGCCGTCAGATGCTCACCAAGCTGAAGGTCTACTCGGGCGACCAGCACCCGCACGCTGCCCAGCAGCCGGTGCCGTTCGAGATCACCCAGGTCGCGCAGTAAGTCCGGCCACCCCCTAAGACTGAAGAGAATCTGAGGAGCATCGTGGCCGAGACCACCGTCGAGACGCCCGTCGAGGGCGAAGAGATCGTCGACATCGAGAGCTACACCACCGAGTCCGACGCGCCCGTCGAGGGCGAGTACACGTCGGAGTCCATGGCGTCCCGCTTCGGCGACCCGCAGCCGGCCGCCGGTCTGGGGCGCCGCAAGAACGCCATCGCCCGCGTCCGGATCGTCCCGGGCTCCGGCAAGTGGAAGATCAACGGTCGCACCCTTGAGGACTACTTCCCCAACAAGGTGCACCAGCAGGAAGTCAACGAGCCCTTCAAGGTGCTCGAGCTCGAGGGCCGCTACGACGTCATCGCCCGCATCGCGGGTGGCGGTGTCTCCGGCCAGGCCGGTGCGCTCCGTCTGGGTGTCGCCCGCGCGCTGAACGAGGCCGACGTCGACAACAACCGCGGCCCGCTCAAGAAGGCCGGCTTCCTCAAGCGCGACGACCGTGCGGTCGAGCGCAAGAAGGCCGGTCTGAAGAAGGCCCGCAAGGCTCCGCAGTACAGCAAGCGCTAAGCCTTCGCTGTCCTGCGACAATCGCCCCGGCGCACGGTTGTGCGACCGGGGCGGTTCGTTTACACAACCCCTACCGTCCCCGGACAGTCTCAGGGGATGTACCCGGGAGTGAGCCGCACTCTCTTCAGCAATTCGGAGGACGACACAGTGGGACGACTCTTCGGCACGGACGGCGTGCGTGGCGTCGCCAACGCGGACCTGACGGCGGAGATGGCGCTCGGCCTCTCCGTGGCCGCGGCGCACGTACTCGCCGAGGCGGGCACCTTCGAGGGCCACCGGCCGAGGGCGGTCGTCGGACGGGACCCGCGCGCGTCCGGGGAGTTCCTGGAGGCCGCCGTGGTCGCGGGCCTCGCCAGTGCCGGCGTGGACGTCCTGCGCGTGGGCGTGCTGCCGACGCCCGCGGTGGCGTACCTCACCGGCGCGCTCGGCGCCGACCTCGGCGTGATGCTCTCCGCGAGCCACAACGCCATGCCCGACAACGGCGTCAAGTTCTTCGCCCGCGGCGGCCACAAGCTCGCCGACGAGCTCGAGGACCGGATCGAGGCCGTGTACGAGTCGCACCGGCACGGCGAGCCCTGGTCGCGCCCCACGGGCGCGGGCGTGGGACGCGTGCGGTCCTACGACGAGGGGTTCGACCAGTACGTCGCCCACCTCGTCGCCGTGCTGCCGAACCGGCTGGACGGGCTGAGGATCGTCCTCGACGAGGCGCACGGCGCGGCCGCGCGGGTCTCGCCCGAGGCGTTCTCGCGGGCCGGCGCCGAGGTGATCACGATCGGCGCCGAGCCGGACGGGCTGAACATCAACGACGGCTGCGGCTCGACCCATCTGGACCAGCTGAAGGCCGCCGTCGTCGAGCACGGGGCGCACCTCGGCATCGCGCACGACGGCGACGCCGACCGCTGCCTCGCCGTGGACCACACCGGCGCGGAGATCGACGGCGACCAGATCCTGGCCGTGCTCGCGCTGGCCATGCGGGAGCGCTCCGCGCTGCGCTCGGACACGGTGGTCGCCACGGTGATGTCCAACCTGGGCTTCAAGCTGGCGCTGGAGCGCGAGGGGCTGCGGCTGATCCAGACCGCGGTCGGTGACCGGTACGTCCTGGAGGAGATGAAGGAGCACGGGTACGCGCTCGGCGGCGAGCAGTCCGGGCACGTGATCATCCTGGACCACGCGACCACCGGTGACGGCACGCTGACGGGGCTGATGCTGGCCGCCCGGGTCGCGGAGACCGGACGGTCGCTGCGGGAACTGGCGGCCGTGATGGAGCGGTTGCCGCAGGTGCTGATCAACGTGCCGGACGTGGACAGGTCGCGGGTGCGGACCTCCGCGGAGCTGGCCGCCGCGGTGGGCGACGCGGAGCGTGAACTCGGCTCCACGGGGCGGGTGTTGCTGCGGCCTTCGGGTACGGAGCCGTTGGTCCGGGTGATGGTCGAGGCGGCGGACATCGACCAGGCGCGGTCCGTCGCCGGGCGGCTCGCCGACGCGGTGAAGTCGGCGCTGGGTTAGGACTCCGCCGGGTTCGGGGCGGGGACCCGCGCGTCGCGGGCCGCGGGTTCTCCGTGGCTTGCCGCGCGGTTCCCCGCCTCCCTAAGGCTCCCTCCCCTGAGGCGCCGTGCGCTGACGTCTCCAGAAGTACTTCTGGGCGCCGAGCGTGCCGATGCCCGCGAGGACGATGCCGAGCAGGTTCAGCAGGAGCTGGTTGGTGGAGCCGACCGTCTGGGAGGTGTCGCCGTAGGCGAGGGCCACGGCGGCGTTGGCGGCGGCCGGGACGGTGGTCACCGAGATGGCGACTCCCACCAGGGCGCCCGACTTGGCCGAGGTCAGCGAGAGCGTGCCCGCGATGCCGGCCAGTACGGCCACGACGAACGAGAAGGCGTCGGGCGCGTACACGAACGCCGTGTTGGGGCGGGCGCCCTCGAGGTCGGACTTGTGGAACTGCCCGATGGCGTCCATGAACAGACTGAAGCCGACCGTCACCAGCATCGCCGCCGCGAAGCCGACCAGCAGCGCGGTCAGCGAGCGCAGCGCGAGCCGTGGGTGGCGCCGCACCACCGCGGTGCTGATGCCCGCCAGCGGACCGAACTCCGGGCCCACCGCCATCGCGCCCACGATCAGGATCGCGTTGTCGAGCACGACACCGCAGGCCGCGATCATCGTGGCCAGCGTGATGAAGGCGACGTAGGTGACCGACAGGGTCGACTCCTCGTGGGTCGCCTCCGTCAGCCCCTCCCACAGCACCGCGTCCGCGCCCTCGCCGGGCGCCTCCTGCTCGGCCTTGTCGGCCCGGCGCGACAGGCTCAGGCCGACGTCGTCGACGGCGATCGAGCCCGTCCTGTCGAGGCCCAGCGCCCTGAGACCGCCGATGAGCGGGTCCCCCGCCTCGCGGGCGACGTCGCACAGCACCAGGTCGCCCACCGGGTTGCGGGCGGCGCCGGGCAGCACGACCAGGTGCGCGGTGCCGGCCGTCCGCTCGATCAGGCGGACCACGTCGTCGGTCGTGCCGGACGGCGTGATCAGGCGCAGGTGCAGCATGGGGGCAGGTTAGCGGTCACAGTTTGCGCAGGCTGAGCCGCTGGACCTTGTGGTCCGGGCCCTTGCGCAGGACCAGGGTGGCCCGGCCGCGGGTGGGCGCGATGTTCTCCACCAGATTGGGCTTGTTGATGGTGCGCCACATCGTGCGGGCGTAGTCGAGGGCCTCGTCCTCGGAGACCTGCGTGTACTTGCGGAAGTACGAGGACGGGTTCTGGAAGGCCGTCTCGCGCAGCTTGCGGAAGCGGTTGAGGTACCAGCGCTCGATGTCCTCGGCGCGGGCGTCGACGTAGACGCTGAAGTCGAAGTAGTCGGCGAGGCCGACGCGGGTGCGGCCGTCCTTGCCGGGGAGCGCGGGCTGCAGGACGTTCAGGCCCTCGACGATGAGGATGTCGGGGCGGCGGACGGTGAGCCTGCGGTCCGGGACGATGTCGTAGATCAGGTGGGAGTAGACCGGGGCGGTCACCTCGTCCTTGCCGGCCTTGATGTCGGCGACGAAGCGGGTGAGGGCGCGGCGGTCGTAGGACTCGGGGAAGCCCTTGCGCGACATCAGGCCGCGGGCCCGCAGTTCCCTGGTGGGCAGCAGGAAGCCGTCCGTGGTCACCAGTTCCACGCGCGGGTGCTCGGGCCAGCGGGAGAGCAGGGCGCGCAGCAGGCGGGCGACGGTGGACTTGCCCACCGCCACGGAGCCGGCGACTCCTATGACGAAGGGAGTGCCGGACTGGGAGCCCTGCTCGCCGAGGAACGTGTTCAGGGCGCCTCTGAGGCCGTCCGTGGCGCCGACGTAGAGGTTGAGCAGCCGCGACAGCGGGAGGTAGATGTCCCGCACCTCGTCGAGGTCGATCACGTCGCCGAGGCCACGCAGCTTCTCGACCTCCTCCGCGGTGAGCGGCAGCGGCGTCTTCTCGCGCAGCGCGCTCCACTCGGCTCGGGTGAGGTCGACGTAGGGAGTCGCCTCCGGCCTGGGCCGGTGGGCGCTCCGGGGCATCGGGGAGACCGGAGAGATCACATTCCATTGTTAACGGAGTGGGGACCCGTCGGCGGGTGGGCTGTGTCACGTCGGCCCGCCGTTGTCGTACGACAGTGGGAATTTCCGATTTCGGGCACGCAGCGCCTCTTTCCGGCGGGCGCTGGACCGTAGGCTGCGGCGCATGTGCGGAATCGTGGGTTACGTGGGGCCGCAGTCTGCGCTCGAGGTCGTCATGGCCGGGCTGAAGCGGCTGGAGTACCGGGGCTACGACTCGGCGGGTGTCGCGGTGATCGCGGACGGCGGGCCGGCGGCCGCGAAGAAGGCCGGCAAGCTGGTCAACCTGGAGAAGGAGCTGCTGGAGCGGCCGCTGCCGACCGGGGGCACCGGGATCGGGCACACCCGGTGGGCCACGCACGGGGGACCCACGGACGCGAACGCGCACCCGCACCTGGACAACGCGGGACGGGTCGCCGTCGTGCACAACGGGATCATCGAGAACTTCGCGGCGCTGCGGGCCGAGCTGGCCGAGCGCGGCCACCACCTGGTCTCCGAGACCGACACCGAGGTCGTGGCCCATCTGCTCGCGGAGGAGTTCTCCGCGACGGCCGACCTGGCGGAGGCGATGCGGCTGGTGTGCCGGCGGCTCCAGGGGGCGTTCACCCTGGTCGCCGCGCACGCGGACGCGCCGGACGTGGTGGTGGGGGCGCGGCGGAACTCGCCGCTGGTGGTGGGGGTCGGGGACGGTGAGGCCTTCCTCGCCTCGGACGTCGCCGCGTTCATCGCGCACACCCGGTCGGCGCTCGAGCTGGGGCAGGACCAGGTGGTCGAGCTGCGGCGGGACGGCGTGACGGTGACCGGCTTCGACGGGCGGCCCGCCGACGCCCGGCCCTACCACGTCGACTGGGACGCGTCGGCCGCGGAGAAGGGCGGCCACGACTACTTCATGCTCAAGGAGATCGCCGAGCAGCCCAAGGCGGTCGCCGACACGCTGCTGGGACGCATCGACGCGGGCGGCTCGCTGACCCTGGACGAGGTGCGGATCCCCGCCGGGGTGCTGCGGGAGGTCGACAAGGTCGTCGTGGTCGCGTGCGGTACGGCCTTCCACGCCGGGATGATCGCCAAGTACGCCATCGAGCACTGGACGCGGATCCCCTGCGAGGTGGAGCTGGCGAGCGAGTTCCGCTACCGGGACCCGATCCTGGGGCCGCGCTCGCTGGTGATCGCGATCTCGCAGTCCGGGGAGACCATGGACACGCTGATGGCCGTGCGGCACGCCCGTGAACAGGGCTCCCGTGTGCTGGCGATCTGCAACACCAACGGCTCGACGATCCCGCGCGAGTCGGACGCCGTGCTCTACACCCACGCCGGGCCCGAGGTCGCCGTCGCCTCGACCAAGGCGTTCCTGACGCAGCTGGTCGCCTGCTATCTCGTCGCGCTGTACCTCGGCCAGGTGCGCGGCACCCAGTGGGGCGACGAGATCGGGGCCGTCATCCGCGACCTGTCGCACATCTCCGGCGCCGTCGAGCGGGTGCTCGGGACCATGGAGCCGGTACGGGCGCTGGCGCGCTCGCTCGCCACCGAGGACACGGTGCTGTTCCTCGGGCGGCACGTCGGCCATCCGGTCGCGCTGGAGGGCGCGCTGAAGCTCAAGGAGCTCGCGTACATGCACGCCGAGGGCTTCGCGGCGGGGGAGCTGAAGCACGGCCCGATCGCGCTGATCGAGGAGGGCATGCCGGTCGTGGTGGTCGTGCCGTCGCCGCGGGGCCGGTCCGTGCTGCACGACAAGGTCGTCTCCAACATCCAGGAGATCCGGGCCCGCGGGGCGCGCACCATCGTGATCGCGGAGGAGGGTGACGAGGCGGTCGTCCCGTACGCCGACCACCTGATCCGCATTCCGGCCACGCCGACCCTCCTGCAGCCCCTGGTGGCCACGGTCCCGCTCCAGGTGTTCGCCTGCGAACTGGCGACGGCGCGGGGCAACGAGGTGGACCAGCCGCGCAACCTGGCCAAGTCGGTGACGGTGGAGTGACCTCGCCCGCGGTGATCTCCTCGTAGGGTGCTCGCCATGAGCATCATCGGCGTCGGGATCGACGTGGCGGAGATCGAGCGGTTCGAGGCGTCGCTGGAGCGGACGCCCGGGATGGCGCGACGGCTGTTCGTCGAGCGTGAGCTGCTGCTGCCCGGCGGTGGGCGCCGGGGCGTCGCCTCGCTGGCCGCGCGCTTCGCCGCGAAGGAGGCGCTGGCCAAGGCGCTCGGGGCGCCGGCCGGCCTGCTCTGGACGGACGCCGAGGTGTACGTCGAGGACAGCGGGCAGCCGCGGCTGCGGGTGAAGGGCACGGTGGCGGCCAGGGCGGCGGAGCTGGGCGTGCGGGCCTGGCACGTGTCGCTCAGCCATGACGCGGGGGTCGCCTCGGCCGTGGTGGTCGCCGAGGGGTGACCCTTCGGCGCGCGGGACGACGGCCACCGTGCCGACGCCCTTCGCCCCGAGCTCGCCCTATCCCCGTCCCGCGTCCCGTCCCGTCTCCCGTCCCGAGGGGCTCCCCGCCCCGGCCGGGCGGGGGTGCGCCCCGGGCCCGGATCGGGGCAGACTCGACCGCATGCGTACTGCCTACAGCGTGGAGACGGTAAGGACGGCCGAGCGTGCGCTGATGGCGCGGCTCCCGGAGGGGGCGCTGATGCAGCGCGCCGCCGCCGGGCTGGCCGCCGCCTGCGCCGGGTTGCTCGGGCGGGTGTACGGCAGCCGGGTCGTGCTGCTCGTCGGGAGCGGCGACAACGGGGGCGACGCCCTGTACGCGGGCGCCCGGCTGGCCCGGCGCGGGGCGGGGGTCGCCGCCGTGCTGCTCGCGCCCGAACGGGCCCACGCCGCGGGGCTCGCGGCGCTGCTGCGGGCCGGCGGGCGGGCCCTCGGCGCGGACGCGGACGCGGGCCGGGGCGCCGGCGCCGCCGCGGCGGCCGGTGTCGGCGCCGTGGAAGAGGCGATCCTGCGGGCCGATCTCGTCGTCGACGGCATCGTGGGGATCGGCGGCAAGGGCGGACTGCGGCCCGAGGCCGCGCGGTTGGCGGCCTGCGCCGCCGAGTCCCGGGCCGCCGTGGTCGCCGTGGACCTGCCGAGCGGCGTCGACGCCGACACCGGGGAGGTGCACGGTGAGGCCGTACGCGCCGACCTCACCGTCACCTTCGGCACGCACAAGCCGGGGCTGCTGATCGACCCCGCGCGCGAGTACGCCGGTTCCGTGCGGCTCGTCGGCATCGGGCTGGACGGCGAGCTGCCCGACGAGCCCGAGCTGGAGGCGCTGCAGCACGCGGACGTGGCCCGGCTGCTGCCGGCACCGGCCGCCGAGAGCGACAAGTACCGGCGCGGCGTCGTGGGCATCGCCGCCGGGTCCGCCCGCTACCCGGGTGCCGCCGTGCTCGCCGTGTCCGGGGCGCTGCGGGGCGGGGCGGGGGCCGTGCGGTACGTCGGGCCCGCCGGGGACGCGGTGATCTCCCGGTTCCCCGAGACGCTCGTGTCGGACCAGGGCCCGAAGCACGCCGGGCGGGTGCAGGCGTGGGTCGTGGGGCCCGGCGCCGGGGACGACGCGTCCGCCGTGGGGGAGGTGCTCTCCTCCGACGTGCCCGTGCTCATCGACGCGGACGGCCTGCGGCTCGCCGACGCCGCTGCCGTACGGGCCCGTACGGCACCCACCCTGATGACTCCGCACGCGGGCGAGGCCGCCGCCCTGCTGGGCGTCTCGCGGGAGACCGTCGAGGGCGCGCGTCTGACCTGGGCGCGCGAACTCGCCTCGCGGTACGGGGCGACCGTGCTCCTCAAGGGCTCGACCACCCTCGTCGCCGACGCGCGGGGCGGCGCCGTACGGGTGAACGCCACGGGCACGCCGTGGCTGGCCACGGCCGGAAGCGGCGACGTGCTGTCGGGCCTGGCCGGATCCCTCCTGGCGGCCGGGCTCCGGGCCCGGGACGCGGGAAGCGTGGCGGCGTACCTGCACGGCCTGGCGGGACGCTACGCGGCGGACGGCGCCCCGGCGGGCGCCCACGACGTGGCGGAGGCGATTCCGGCGGCCTGGAGGGATGTGCGGGACTGAGGGGACTGAGGGGACCGGCGGGACTCAAGGGCACTGACGGGACCGGGGGCGCCGGCGGGGCCGGCGGGCCGGCGTACCCGCCGCGTCTGCGGGACCGTCGGTCACTGGCGTGGCTGATGGATCTGTCAGGACTGATCGGGCTGAGGGGGACCCGCAGGGCTGACGGGACACACGGCCTGGCGGGTCGTCTGGCCCCTCGCGGGCCTTGGGAGATCTGCGGGACTGAGGGGGTCGGCGGGCCTGACGTAGCCGATGGGTCTGACGTGGGCGGTGGGTCTGACGTGGGCGGTGGGTCTGACGTGGGCGGTGGGTCTGACGTGGGCGGTGGGTCTGACGTGGGCGGTGGGTCTGACGTGGGCGGTGGGTCTGACGTGGGCGGTGGGTCTGACGTGGGCGGTGGGTCTGACGTGGGCGGTGGGTCTGACGTGGGCGGTGGGTCTGACGTGGGCGGTGGGTCTGACGTGGGCGGTGGGTCTGACGTGGGCGGTGGGTCTGACGTGGGCGGTGGGTCTGACGTGGGCGGTGGGTCTGACGTGGGCGGTGGGTCTGACGCAGCCGATGGGGCTGACGCGGCCGGTGACGTGGCCGATGGGGCTGACGCGCCCGGTGGGTCTGACGCGCCCGGTGGGCCTGACACCGCCGGCCGGGCTCACGGGAGAGGTGGGTGACAGGTCCGCGGGAGGTGTCGCTCCAGCTCGTGGCGGTTCCATGGGGCCGGTGCGACCGGGCTGTCCGGCCCCTCTGCGACACTGGTGGCGTCATGACTGAGACAGCCGCCCCGACCGCGCCCCTGCGCGCCCGTGCCGAGATCGACCTGGGCGCGCTGCGCGCCAACGCGCGGGCCCTGCGCGCGCGGGCGCCGGGCGCCGCCCTCATGGCCGTGGTGAAGTCCGACGCGTACGGCCACGGCGCCGTGCCGTGCGCGCGGGCGGCCGTCGAGGCGGGGGCCGCCTGGCTGGGCACCGCCACGCCCGAGGAAGCGCTCGCGCTGCGGGCCGCCGGGCTGCCCGGACGCGTCATGTGCTGGCTGTGGACGCCGGGCGGACCCTGGCGGGAGGCCGTCGAGGCCGACATCGACGTGTCGGTGAGCGGCATGTGGGCTCTGGTGGAGGTCACCCGGGCCGCCCGCCGGGCGGGTCTGCCCGCGCGCGTGCAGCTCAAGGCCGACACCGGCCTGGGGCGGGGCGGCTGCCAGCCCGGCGAGGACTGGACCGAGCTGGTCGCGGCGGCCCTGCGGGCCGAGGCCGAGGGGCTGATCCGCGTCACCGGCCTCTGGTCGCACCTCGCCTGCGCCGACGAGCCCGGTCACCCCTCCATCGCCCGCCAGCTGACCCGCTTCCGGGAGATGCTCGGGTACGCCGAGGGCCAGGGGGTGCGCCCCGAGGTGCGGCACATCGCCAACTCGCCCGCCACGCTCACCCTCCCCGAGGCCCACTTCGACCTCGTACGCACCGGGATCGCGCTCTACGGCATCTCGCCGAGCCCCGAGGTCGGCACCCCGGCGGACTTCGGGCTGCGGCCGGTGATGACCCTGTCGGCGTCCCTCGCGCTGGTGAAGCACGTCCCGGGGGGTCACGGCGTCAGTTACGGGCATCACTACATCACCCCCGGCGAGACCACCCTCGGACTCGTGCCCGTCGGATACGCCGACGGCGTCCCGCGGCACGCCTCCGGCTCGGGCCCGGTGCTGGTCGGCGGGAAGTGGCGGACGGTGGCGGGACGGGTGGCGATGGACCAGTTCGTCGTCGACCTCGGCGGTGACGAGCCCGCGGCCGGCGCCGAGGCGGTCCTCTTCGGGCCCGGCGACCGCGGCGAGCCCACCGCGGAGGACTGGGCCCAGGCGGCCGGAACCATCGCCTACGAAATCGTCACACGGATCGGAACACGCGTTCCGCGCGTCTATGTGAACGAGGAACAAAGCGGGTAACCCGCACAGTGGCCCGGCGACCCGGGAGAAACGCGACAGCAGTCCGGCGAGAAGGAGCGGTACGTGAGCGAGAGCAGTGCCGAGGCCGTCACGGCCCTCGCGTCCGCCACGGGGGTGGCCGGAGGCTGGCGCAGGGCCACGGGCGTCGCCGGCACCGCGATAGGCGTGGTGGCCGCGGGTGCCGCGGCCGGTGTCGCCATCGAGCGGCTCACCGTCGGCCGCGGCATGCGCAGGAAGGCCCGGCTGGCCCTCGACTCGGCGGGGCCGTACGGGTCGCTGCGCGGCACCCCCGGCAAGGCCACGGCCGACGACGGCACGGAGCTGTACTACGAGGTCGACGACGTCGACCCCGAGGCCGTGCCCGCGCTCGGACCGCGCCGCCGGCGGCTGTTCGGGCGGAAGGCGCCCGCTCCCGTCACCGTCGTCTTCAGTCACGGCTACTGCCTCAGCCAGGACTCCTGGCACTTCCAGCGCGCGGCCCTGCGGGGCGTCGTCCGGACGGTCCACTGGGACCAGCGCAGTCACGGCCGTTCCGGGCGGGGCGTGCGGCAGGCACAGGACGGCACGGCGGTCAGCATCGACCAGCTGGGGCGCGATCTGAAGGCCGTCATCGACGCCGCCGCGCCCGAGGGGCCGATCGTGCTCGTCGGGCACTCCATGGGCGGGATGACGATGATGGCGCTGGCCGACCAGTACCCCGCGCTCGTCCGGGACCGGGTCGCCGCCGTGGCGCTCGTGGGTACGTCGTCCGGGCGACTCGGCGAGGTCAACTTCGGGCTGCCCGTGGCCGGCGTCAACGCCGTGCGCCGCGTCCTGCCCGGAGTGCTGAAGGCGCTCGGCACGCAGGCCGCGCTGGTGGAGAAGGGGCGCCGGGCGACCGCCGACCTGTTCGCCGGGGTCATCAAGCGGTACTCCTTCGCCTCGCGCGACGTCGACCCGGCGGTGGCGCGGTTCGCCGAGCGGATGATCGAGGGCACGCCGATCGACGTGGTCGCCGAGTTCTACCCGGCCTTCACCGACCACGACAAGACGGAGGCGCTCGGGTACTTCGCGGACCTGCCGGTGCTGGTGCTCGCCGGGATCGGCGACCTGGTCACGCCCAGTGAGCACAGCGAGGCCATCGCCGACCTGCTGCCCGAGGCGGAACTGGTGCTGGTGCCCGACGCCGGGCATCTGGTCATGCTGGAACACCCGGAAGTGGTCACCGACCGGCTGGCCGACCTCCTCACCCGTGCGGGTGCGGTTCCCGCAGGGGCTACCGTGGGTGGCTATGGAAGCACCAGCAGCACCGCACAACCCGGTTGAGACCGAGCTGACCGTCACCTCTCCCGAACAGATGCGCGACCTGGGTCGCCGCCTGGCCAAACTGCTGCGCGCCGGCGATCTCGTGATGCTCAACGGCGAGCTCGGTGCGGGCAAGACGACACTCACGCGCGGGCTCGGCGAGGGGCTCGGCGTCCGGGGCGCGGTGACCTCGCCGACCTTCGTGATCGCCCGGGTGCACCCGTCGCTGGGCGACGGCCCGCCGCTCGTGCACGTCGACGCCTACCGCCTGTCCGGCGGACTGGACGAGATGGAGGACCTCGACCTCGACGTCTCGCTGCCCGACTCGGTGATCGTCGTGGAGTGGGGCGAGGGCAAGGTCGAGGAGCTGACCGAGGACCGGCTCAACGTCGTCGTCCACCGGGCCGTGGGGGACACCACGGACGAGGTACGGCACGTGACGGTGACCGGGCTCGGCGCGCGCTGGTCGGCGGTGGACCTGAGCGTCCTGTCCTCCTGAGCCCCTGGCCCGCACCGCGGACCGGGACCGGCCGCGCCGTCCGCCCGCGGCCGCGGGTCCGCCGGGAAGCCGCAGGCGGCGGCACCTGTCCCGGAAGGTTCCGACGAGACGTCGGCAAGCTGTTGCGTTCTCCGTCCCGCGCGTGGTCACATGGTACCCAGTTCGTAGTTAGGTCTACCTAACTACGCCCGCCCCCGGTCCTCAGGAGGCGTCCGTGCCGGCCACCGAGAGCAGCGAGCAGCAGCAGAAGCCCTACGCCGTCGTCGCCGGTGTGTCCATGAGCGATCTGCTGGCGTCGTGCGCCGCGGCGAGCGCGGTCTCGACCCCGCCGCGGCTGCCGGACCCCGGCGCGGCGCCCCGGCGGCCGGAAGCCGCGTAGAAGCCGCGCAGAAGCCGCCTGCAAGCCTCAGGGAATCACGGCGACCTGCGCGCCGATCGTCGCGAACTCCCACATCGCCGTGCCGTCCTCGCGGGACTCGCGGATGCCGCCCGTGCGCACGCCGGGGTCGGTGACGTGGGCGGACTTCTTCCCGACCGCCGCGCTGAAGCCGACGGCCACGCCGTCGACGTCGGCGAAGCGCACCACGTGCTCGATGGGGACGCCGTCGGTGCCGATGACCGAGTTCGAGCGGGACGTGACCCGGTAGACGCCGGGCGCCGGGTCGACGCTGCCCGGGGTGACCCGGAAGCTGCGGGTGACCTCGTTGCGCCTGCCCACCAGCCAGACGCGGTGGCCGTGCACCGAGTACACGACGCGTTCCCCGACGCCGGAGCCGGCGGGCGGGACGTCCGGCCGCACCGCGCCGCGGGGTGCCGCGGAGGCGACGGCCGCCGGTGAGGCGCTCGCCCGCGGCCTGGCGAGGGCGGCCGGGACGGTCGCGCGGGCCTGGTAGCCGAGGAGGCCGACCGCCGCGAGGGCTGCCGCGGTGAGCCCGAACACGAATCCGGAGCTGCTGCTTGGCACCGTCGCCCACCTGACCCATCACGTCGTACGCCGTACTTGCGGCGACCGTAGCAGCCTTCACCCGCCCGACCGGGGCGGCGATACCGGAGGCGCGGGAGCCGTAGGCTGTTCGCGTGCTCTTGCTCGCTCTGGATACCGCAACCCCCGCCGTGACCGTCGCCCTGCACGACGGCTCGGACGTCATCGCCTCCTCGAGCCAGGTGGACGCGCGCCGGCACGGAGAGCTGCTGCTGCCGGCCGTCGACCGGGTGCTCGCCGAGGCGGGCCTCAGGCTCGACGCCGTCACCGGCGTCGTCGTGGGCGTCGGTCCCGGCCCGTACACCGGGCTGCGCGTGGGACTGATGACCGCGGACACCTTCGGGCTCGCGCTCGGCGTCCCCGTGCACGGCGTGTGCACGCTCGACGGCCTGGCGTACGCGTCCGGCATCGCCGACGGCCCGTTCGTCGTGGCGACCGACGCCCGGCGCAAGGAGGTCTACTGGGCGCGTTACGCCGACTCCCGCACCCGTCTGACCGACCCGGCCGTCGACCGGCCCGCCGACATCGCGGACGAGGTGGCCGGAATGCCCGCCGTCGGCGCGGGCGCGCTGCTGTACCCCGGCACCTTCCCCGAGGCGCACGAGCCGGAGCACGTCTCGGCCGCCGCGCTGGCGGGCCTGGCCGCCGAGCGGCTGGAGCGGGGCGAGGAACTGCCCGCGCCCCGGCCGCTGTACCTGCGCCGGCCGGACGCCCAGGTCCCCAGGAACTACAAGGTGGTCACCCCCAAGTGACCGGACCCGTGAACCCTCGGCTGCGCGAGATGCGCTGGTGGGACATCGACCCCGTGCTCGAGCTGGAGAAGGACCTCTTCCCCGAGGACGCCTGGTCCCGGGGCATGTTCTGGTCCGAGCTGGCCCACGCGCGCGGGCCCGAGGCGACGCGCCGCTACCTCGTCGCCGAGGACGGCGACCGCCTGGTCGGGTACGCGGGCGTCGCCGTGTCGGGCACCGCGTCCGACAGCGGCTCCGCCACGGGCGCCGACATCCAGACCATCGCCGTCGCCCGCGACCACTGGGGCACGGGGCTCGGCGGGCTGCTGCTGACCGAGCTGCTGAAGGCCGCCACCGCCTTCGAGTGCACCGAAGTGATGCTGGAGTGCCGGATCGACAACATCCGCGCCCAGAAGCTGTACGAGCGCTTCGGCTTCGAGGCCATCGGCTTCCGGCGCGGCTACTACCAGCCGGGCAACGTGGACGCCCTGGTCATGCGACTGACCACAGAGTCCGACGGCGGCTCCGCCGCGGGCGCGACCTCCGTACAAGGAACCGAGATCAATGGCTGACGAACCACTCGTCCTCGGCATCGAGACCTCCTGCGACGAGACCGGCGTCGGCATCGTCCGCGGCACCACCCTGCTCGCGGACGCCGTCGCGTCCAGCGTCGACGAGCACGCCCGCTTCGGCGGCGTCGTCCCGGAGGTCGCCTCCCGCGCCCATCTCGAGGCGATGGTGCCGACGATCGACCGCGCGCTGACGGAGGCGGGGGTCGCCGCGCGTGACCTGGACGGCATCGCGGTCACCGCCGGTCCCGGGCTCGCCGGCGCCCTGCTGGTCGGGGTGTCGGCGGCGAAGGCGTACGCCTACGCCCTCGGCAAGCCCCTCTACGGCGTCAACCACCTGGCGTCCCACATCTGTGTGGACCAGCTGGAGCACGGCCCGCTGCCCGAGCCGACCATGGCGCTGCTGGTGTCCGGCGGGCACAGCTCCCTGCTGCTGTCGAGCGACATCACCTCGGACGTGCGGCCCCTGGGCGCGACCATCGACGACGCGGCCGGCGAGGCCTTCGACAAGATCGCGCGCGTGCTCGACCTCGGCTTCCCCGGCGGCCCGGTCATCGACCGGTACGCGCGCGAGGGCGACCCGGAGGCGATCGCGTTCCCGCGCGGCCTGACCGGCCCGCGCGACCCGGTCTACGACTTCTCCTTCTCCGGCCTGAAGACGTCCGTGGCCCGCTGGATCGAGGCCAGGAGGGCGGCGGGGGAGGAGGTGCCGGTGCGTGACGTGGCGGCGTCCTTCCAGGAGGCGGTCGTCGACGTGCTGACCCGCAAGGCCGTACGGGCCTGCAAGGACGAGGGCGTCGACCACCTGATGATCGGCGGCGGCGTGGCCGCCAACTCCCGGCTGCGGACGCTCGCGCAGGAGCGCTGCGAGGCCGCCGGGATCCGGCTGCGGGTGCCGCGGCTGAAGCTGTGCACCGACAACGGCGCCATGGTGGCGGCGCTCGGCGCGGAGATGGTCGCCCGGGGCCGTGTACCGTCGAGCTGGGACCTGTCGGCGGACTCCTCGCTGCCGGTGACCGACCCGCACGTGCCCGGGTCCGGCCACGACCGCGTGCACGAGGTCAGCAAGGAGAACCTCTACTCGTGACGGTCGCGCTGATGTGGGAGGCACGGGCGGCCGAGGGCCGGGGCGCGGAACTGCTGGCCTGGGCGCGCGGACAGGAGCTGCCGGCCGCCCCCTCGCGCCGGGAGACCTTCCACGCGCCGGGCGACCGCGTCCTCGTCGTCACCTGGTGGGACGCGGCCTACGACGCCGAGCTGCCCGAACTGCCGGAACCCGAGGGCGACCTGGTCACCCGGCCGGTGCATCGGTGGCGGTTCGAGTCGACGGGGGCCGAGTGACGGGGCAGTAGGACAGCCGGTTGGGATCGGCCGGGTCGTGGCCCAGCCACAGACGCCGGCCGTTCCTGCGCTCCCAGCGGGCGCCCACCGCGGCCTTGGCGAGCCAGTCCAGGGACAGCGCCAGGGCCACCAGCAGCACCGACGGCAGCCCCAGCAGGCCGATGGCCACGCTCGGCAGCAGGAACAGCGAGAAACGCAGCGCCTTGCGCAGCGTGTGGTCGCGCCCGGCCGGCCGGCCGCCCGGCAGCGGGACCGCCGCCTCGAACTCCCGGACGTCCCCGACCCACTTGAGCCGGGAGGAGCGCAACCGCGCCGAGAGGGCGAGGAACGCGAGCGCGGCGACGGCCACCCACGCCACCGTTCCCGCCCGCACCGACGCGCCGCCCACGACCCGGACACCCACCGCTGCTCCGGCCGCCGCGGCGGTCAGCAGGGCGACGGCGGCCATCAGCTCGTGGCGCACGTACCGGATCATCGCAACCCCCGTCGCTGCGGCGCGAGGGTCACCCCACCCCCGACACCTCCGTCTCGCAGCGCAGCCGCCGGCCGGAGCCGAGGACCCTCACCGGTCCGGTGAGGCGCAGCCGCGCCGTGTGCCGTACGTCGGCGCTGGACGCGGCCAACCGTAGTTCCAGGGCGCCGGGTTCGACCACCCGTGCGCCGGAACGGTCGGTGAAGGCGGACAGGTCGGCGTGGAAGCGGAAGGTGACCTCGGCCGCCTCGCCGGCGTCCAGCTCCAGTCGCCGGTAGCCGATCAGGCGGACGTCCGGACGGGCCACCGAGGCGACCGGGTCGTGCAGATACAGCTGCACCACCTCGGCGCCCGCGCGCTCGCCCGTGTTGCGGACGGTGACGGCGACGTCGTAGGAGCCGTCCGTGCCGATCTCGGCGTGCGCCGGCTCCGACTCCCAGGCGAAGGTCGTGTACGAGCGGCCGTGGCCGAAGGCGTACAGCGGGGTCGGGTCGAGGTTGCTGACCTCGCCCGCGAGGCCCAGCGGGGGCTGCAGATAGGTCCACGGCTGGCCCCCCGGGTCCCGCGGGACGCTGACCGGGAGGCGGCCGGAGGGGTTCACCCGGCCCGACAGCACGCCGGCCACCGCGGGGCCGCCCTCCTCCCCGGGGAAGAAGGCCTGCACCACCGCGGCCAGCCGGCCGTCCCAGCGGCCCAGCGCGTACGGGCGTCCGGTCAGCAGGACCAGCACCACGGGCACGCCGGTGGCGACCAGGGCGTCCAGCAGTTCGGCCTGCACGCCGGGCAGCCGCAGGTCCTGCACGTCGCAGCCCTCGCCGGAGGTGCCGCGTCCGAACAGGCCCGCCCGGTCGCCCAGGACGGCCACGCACACGTCCGCCTCGGCGGTCCGCGCCACCGCCTCCTCGAAGCCCGAGGCGTCCGGGTCCGAGGTGTCGCAGCCCTCGGCGAACGTCACCTTGGCGTCCGGGAGTTCGGCCCGCAGCGCCTCCAGCACGGTCGGGATCTCCACGCCCGTCTCCACGCCGGGGTGGTGCGGCAGCACATGGGACGGGAAGGAGTAGCAGCCGAGCATCGCCAGCGCGTCGGCCGCCCGCGGGCCGACCACCGCGATACGGGTGTCGGGCGAGAGCGGCAGGGCCCCGTCCGGGTTGTCCAGGAGCACCACCGACTCCTCGGCGAGCCGGCGGGCCAGGGCCCGGTTCGCCGAGGAGTCGAGGTCGATGGCGGCGGCGGGCTCGGGGTCCCAGTCCTCGTCCAGCAGGCCCAGTTCGCACTTCTGGAGCAGCACCCGGCGGGCCGCGCGGTCGACCAGTGCCTCCGGCACCGCTCCCGCGCGTACCGCCTCCAGCAGGGGTGTGCCGTAGCACTTGAGGGTCGGCAGTTCGACATCGATGCCGGCCGCCAGCGCCGCGTGCGCCGCCTCGGCAGGGGAGCCCGCCACCCGGTGCAGGGTCTGCAGGAAGCCGATGCCGAAGTAGTCGGCGACGACCGTGCCGGTGAACCCCCACCGCTCCCGCAGGAGTTCGGTCAGCAGACCGGGGTCCGCCGAGGCCGGGACGCCGTCCGTGTCGTTGTAGGCGGCCATGACCGAGCGGGGGCCGGCCTCGCGCAGCGCCATCTCGAAGGGCGGGAGCGTCACGTCCGCGAGCTCGCGGACCCCCGCGCGGACGGGAGCGAGGTTGCGGGCGCCCGCGGAGGAGGCGTACCCGGCGAAGTGCTTGAGCGTGGCGACGATCCCGGCGGACTCCAGGCCCCTGACGTAGGCCGTGCCGATCGTGCCGACCAGGTACGGGTCCTCGCCGATGGTCTCCTCCACCCGGCCCCAGCGCGGATCGCGCACCACGTCCAGCACCGGGGCGAGGCCCTGGTGGACGCCCGCGGAGCGCAGGTCGGCCCCGATATGGCGGGCCATGTCCTCCACGAGGTCCGGGTCGAAGGAGGCGCCCCAGGCGAGCGGCACCGGATAGGCGGTGGCGCCCCAGGTCGTGAAGCCGGCCAGGCACTCCTCGTGGGCGACGGCCGGGATGCCGAAACGGCCCGCGGCGACGATCCGGCGCTGGGCGCGGGCCAGCGCCCGGGCGCCCAGCGCCGGCTCGACGGGGGCGGTGCCGAAGGAGCGGGTGAGCTGCCCCAGGCCGTGCGCGACGAGCTCGTCCCATGCGTAGTCGGCCGTCATCTCGGACTGCAGGGGGGCGACGCCGTCGCCGTCCGTGGCGGCGCCCACCCAGACGCCGTAGAGCTGGGCGGTCTTCTCCTCCAGGGTCATCCGGGAGAGGAGGTCGTCGACGCGGGAGGCGGCGGGCAGGGCGGGGTCACGCCAGGGCGCGATGGTCATTGAACTCCTGCTCTTGTCGAGTCGGGGTGAGCCCTCTCACGAATGTTTCGATATTAACCTCGAATGTTCCGGAAACCTAGGGCGGTCCGAGGGGTTCGTCAAGAGGTCGCGCGGGGATACGATCGCCGCCATGACACCTCCGGACCCCGTAGAAACGCGGACGACAGCCCCGGCGACAGGCCGCTCCACGCAGACCGCGACACTCGCCGAGATCGCCCGCGAGGCCGGCGTGTCCGCGCCGACTGTTTCGAAGGTCCTCAACGGCCGTGCGGACGTCGCCCCCGCCACCCGCAGCCGCGTCGAGGAGCTGCTGCGCACCCACGGCTACCGGCGCCGGCGCGCCGAGGCGAGCCGCTCGCCCCTGATCGACGTGGTCTTCCACGAGCTGGAGAGCGCGTGGGCGATGGAGGTCATCCGGGGCGTGGAGAACGTCGCCCGGGACACCGGGCTGAGCGTGGTGCTCAGCGAGAGCGCCGGCCGGCTGACCCCGGGACGGACCTGGGCCGACCAGGTCGCCGCCCGCCGCCCGCACGGCGTGATCCTGGTGCTGAGCGGGCTGGACGAGTCCCAGCGCGCGCTGCTGACCAGCCGCTCCATCCCGTTCGTGGTGCTGGACCCGGCCGGTGACCCCGGCGTCGACGTGCCCTCGATCGGCGCGACCAACTGGCAGGGCGGACTGGCCGCCACCCGGCACCTGGTCGACCTCGGCCACACCCGCATCGGCGCCATCACGGGGCCCTCGCGGATGATGTGCAGCCGGGCCCGCGTCGACGGCTACCGGGCCGCTCTGGAGACCGCGGGCCTGCCGGTCGACCCGGCGCTGGTCGTGACCGGCGACTTCCACCACGAGGCCGGCTACCGGCAGGGCCTCGAGCTGCTGCGCCGCCCGGACCGGCCGACCGCGGTGTTCGCCCTCAACGACCTGCAGGCGCTCGGCCTGTACGAGGCCGCGCGCGAGCTGGGGCTGCGCATCCCGGAGGACCTGAGCGTGGTCGGCTTCGACGATCTGCCGGTCGCCCGCTGGGTGGGGCCGCCGCTGACGACCGTGCGGCAGCCGCTGATGGAGATGGCCGAGGCGGCCGCCAAGCTGGTGCTCGACCTGGGGCGGCAGGACCAGACACCGGTGGCGACGCGGGTGGAACTGGCGACGAGCCTGGTGGTGCGCAGCAGCACGGGAGCGCCTCCGGCGCTCTGACCGGGCCGTATCGAGGGCCGTCGCGGGCCGTCGCGGGCCGCCCCGCGTCGCGCCGAAGCCAATCGGTTGGCCGACCGAAACTTTCGGACAGGCGCCGGTGGCGGTGCCGTGACCCCGGCATCCGGTGCCGGCCGCGACGCCCGCATCCGGTGCCGGCCATGACGCCGGCCTGAGAAAGGTGAGATTCTCCGAAGAAATCCACCGCACGTCACCGTCCCTAACAATCCCCTAATAATTCGGACTTACGTTCCTGTCCGTGACGGGACACGACGAGAACGGCGACGCGGGCGGACCGGCGGGTGGACCGGCGGGCAGACCGAGGGGCCGGCGGTCGAGGGTGCTGAAGGCCGCCGGCCTCACCCTGGCGGGCCTGCTGGTGCTGGGCGCGGGCGCGGCGGGCTGGGCGTACTGGCACCTCAACGACAACATCAAGAGCGTCGACATCGACAACGCGCTCGGCGACGACCGCCCGGCGAAACCGCCGGCGACCCCGTCCGCCGGTGCCGCCGCCCCGCTCCCGACCGGCTCGCTGAACATCCTGGTGCTGGGTTCGGACTCGCGCAGCGGCAAGGAGAACAAGGCGCTCGGCGGGGGCGACAGCTCCGGCGCCCGCTCCGACACGGCGATGGTGGTGCACATCGACGCGGGCCGCAGGAAGGCCACCGTCGTCAGCATCCCGCGCGACACGCTGGTCACGCGCCCGTCCTGTCCGCTGAAGTCGGGCGGGTCGACGGCGGTGGCGTACAGCGCGATGTTCAACAGCGCGTACTCGGTGGGCGGGGCGGTGTGCGCGGTCAAGACCGTCGAGTCGATCACGGGCGTCCGCATGGACCACTACGTCGAGATCGACTTCTCCGGCTTCGCCCGGCTGGTGGACGCGCTGGGCGGCGTCACCGTGACGCTCGACCAGGACATCGACGACAACGACAGCCACCTGCACATCACGGCGGGCACCCACCGGCTCGACGGCGAGCAGGCCCTGGCCCTCGCCCGCACCCGGCACGGCATAGGCGACGGCAGCGACCTGGGCCGCATAGGGCTGCAGCAGAAGCTGGTCAAGGCCCTGCTGGAACAGATCTCCTCGACCAGCCTGTTCACCGACCCGGCCAGGCTCTACACGGTCGCCGAGGCGGTGACCAGCAGCCTGACCACCGACACCGGCCTGGACTCGCTGAGCGAACTCGTGGAACTCGGCCGCAGCCTGAAGGGCCTGTCCGCCGACGACGTGCAGACGGTGATGATGCCGGTGGTGCCGGCCCCCTCGGACCACAACCGCGTGGTGGCGAAGGAACCGGCGGCCGGCGCGCTGTGGGAGTCGCTGCGCTGAGATCCCGCACAGACGGCTCTGAACTGCGAGAACGCACTCCGCGGAAAATTCCTCGAAGAAATCCGCTGAGTCTGTCGAACCGGCCCGGTCCCGATCGACGCACGGGTGAGAGGCCGGCGAGGACCGGCCGTACCGACCGAGGAGGCCGTCATGCCGCGTTATCTGTCGCTCGTCCGGATCGACGAGTCCACCGTGCCCGCCGAGGGCCCGAGCCCCGAGCTCATGCAGCGCATGGGCGAGCTGATCGAGGAGGTCACCAAGGCGGGGGTCATGCTCGACACCGCCGGGCTGACGCCGCCCGCGCAGGGCACCCGGGTGCACTGGGAGGGCGGCCGGATCTCCGTCACCGACGGACCCTTCACCGAGTCCAAGGAGGTCGTCGGCGGCTACGCGATCATGCAGTGCAAGGACATGGCCGAGGCGCTGGAGTGGACGAAGAAGTTCCTGAAGGTGCACGAGGAGTTCTGGACCGTGACCTGCGAGGTCCGGGAGATCGCGGAGGGCTGAGCGCCTTCTCTTGGCCGTGGGCCGGGGGCGGTGTCGAATGGAGGGCTGTGAGCACACAGCCCTCCGCCGGCGCCGACCCGCGTCACGCCATCGAGACCGTCTTCCGCCTCGAGTCGCCGCGCGTCATCGCCGGCGTCACGCGCGTCGTCCGCGACGTCGGCATCGCCGAGGAGCTCGCCCAGGACGCCCTGGTCGCCGCCCTGGAGCAGTGGCCGCGGGACGGCGTGCCGGACAACCCGGGCGCCTGGCTCATGGCCACGGCCCGGCACCGGGCCGTCGACCTGGTCCGGCGCCGGGAGAACTACGCCCGCAAGCTGGCCGAGATCGGCCGCAGCCTGGAGACGGCGGCCCCGCCGGAGGAGCCCGCCGACCCCGAGGACATCGACGACGACCTGCTCCGCCTGGTCTTCACCGCCTGCCACCCGGTGCTGTCCGCCGAGGCCCGCATCGCCCTGACCCTGCGCCTGCTCGGCGGTCTGACGACGCCCGAGATCGCCCGCGCCTTCCTGGTCCCCGAGCCGACCGTCGCCCAGCGCATCGTCCGCGCCAAGAAGACCCTCGCCGGCAGGAACGTCGCCTTCGAGGTGCCGTGCGGGCCCGAGCGCGAGGCCCGGCTCGGCTCCGTGCTCGACGTCATCTACCTGATCTTCAACGAGGGGTACGCCGCCACGGCCGGCGACGACTGGCTGCGCCCCGCCCTGTGCGAGGACGCGCTGCGGCTGGCCCGCGTGCTGGCCGGGCTGATGCCCAAGGAGCCCGAGGTGCACGCCCTGGTCTCCCTGCTGGAGTTCCAGGCCTCCCGCACCGCCGCCCGCACCGGGGCGGACGGCGAGCCCGTGCTCCTCAAGGACCAGAACCGGCGCCGCTGGAACCGCATGCTCATCGCCCGCGGCATCACCGCCCTCCACCTCGCCGACGCCACCGCCACGGGCGCCCCCGGCCCCTACGCCCTCCAGGCGGCCATCGCCGCCTGCCACGCGCACGCCCACACCTACGAGGAGACCGACTGGGCGAGCATCGCCACCCTCTACGGCCTGCTCGCCGCCCGAGCCCCCTCCCCGGTCGTCGAACTCAACCGCGCCGTCGCCGTGTCGATGGCGCGGGGACCGGCCGAGGGCCTCGCGATCGCGGACGCCGTCGCCGCCGAACCCGCCCTGCGCGACTACCACCTGCTGCCCAGCGTGCGCGGCGACCTGCTGGCCCGCCTCGGACGCACGGCCGAGGCCCGCGAGGAGTTCCGGCGAGCCGCGGAACTCGCCCGCAACGAACGCGAACGGGAACTGCTGCGCGGCAGACTCCGCTCCCTCGACGTGCCCTGACTGTCGGGGCCCTAACCGCCTTGGACGGGGGCGCCGATCAGCATCGTCGGCGCTCCCGCGACCCGGGTCAGGAACACGGTGACCGCCTTCGGCCCCCGTGCCTTCGGCAGGACCCTGCGGCGCAGTTCCTCGGGCTCGACGGCCGACCCGCGCTTCTTCACGGTCAGCACGCCGACCCCGCGTTCCCGCAGCAGCGCCTTCAGCTTCTTGACGTTGAAGGGGAGCCGGTCGGTGATCTCGTAGGCGGTGGCGTACGGGGTCCGGCGCCGTTCGTCGGAGGTGACGTAGGCGATGGTGGGGTCGATCAGCCCGCCGTTCAGCTCCTCGGCCACCTCGGCGACCAGATGGGCGCGGATCACGGCGCCGTCGGGCTCGTACAGGTACCGCCCGACGGGGCGGACCGCGGGGTCCGGCAGCCCCCTGCCGAGCAGCGTGCGCGGCCCGGGCAGCAGGGTGGCGCGCACGGCACCCGGCCGGGTCCCGAACCACAGCACCGCCTCCTTCACGTCACCGCCGTCCGAGATCCACTCGGCCCCGGCGTCCTGCGGAACGGCCTCGTGGGGGATGCCGGGTGCCACCTTCAGCGCCGCGTGCGGTGCCCCGCGGGCGGCCTCCACGGCCCACGACAGGGGCGGGGAGTAGGCCTCCGGGTCGAAGACGCGCCCCCGTCCGCCCCGCCGCGCCGGGTCCACGAACACGGCGTCGTACCCGTCCGTACCGACCCGTGTGACATCGTCCTCGCGCACCTCGATCAGCTCGCCCAGCCCCAGCGCCCCCGCGTTCGCCCGGGCCGCGGCCGCCGCCGCCGGGTCCCGGTCCACGGCGAGCACGCGGATGCCCGCCCGGGCGAAGGCGACGGCGTCCCCGCCGATCCCGCAGCACAGGTCGGCGACGGACGTCACCCCCAGCTCCCGCAGCCGCTGCGCGCGGTGGGCGGCGACGCTCGCCCGTGTCGACTGCTCCACGCCGTTGGGCGTGAAGAACATCCGCTCCGCGTCCGCGGCGCCGAACTTGGCCGCCGCCCGCTGCCGCAGCCGCGCCTGGCCGATCGCCGCCGCCACCAGCTGCGCGGGGTGCGCGCGGCGCAGCCGGGTGGCGACGGCGAGTTCGTCGGCGGGCGCCGTACCGCGCACCTCCTCGAGGAGGGCGCGGCCTTCGGGGGTGAGGAGGGGGGCGAGGTCGTTCACCGGGTCATTGTGGGCCAGTCGGTGGACGGTGTGCCTCCGGAAGCGGTGTCGGGCCCGTTTCACCGCCCGCGCCTGCGAGGATCCGGCGCCATGCGAGAAGTAGGACAAAATGAAAAGAATCGGGCTCACCGGAGTGTCCGGGTCCGTGGCGCCCTCGCCGCCCTGGCCGTCGCGGCCGTCGCCTCGGGCTGCGGCTCGCCCGGCGGCCGCGAGGCACGTCCGGCCGGCGGCCCGCAGGCGCTTCAGGCGCCCCCCGCCCGCGCCCTCGGCTCCTACGCCGCGAAGCTGCGCGCGGCGCACGCCGCCCGCGTCGCCGCGGCGAAACGCTGGGGTCTGGCCAGGGTCCCGCTCGCGGCCCCGCCGCCGCCCGCGAAGAAGCCGAGGATCACCGCCCGCAAGGGCTTCGAGGTGCGCGGGCAGGAGGAACTGGGCCTGCCGCCGGTCTTCACCACCGTCCCCACCAAGCAGAAGGTCGTCTTCCTGACCATCGACGACGGCGCCGAGAAGGACCCGGCGTTCCTGCGGATGATGAGCGAGCTGAAGATCCCGTACAACGCCTTCCTCAGCAACTTCCTGATCAAGGACGACTACGGCTACTTCAAGAAGCTGCAGGACCGGGGCGCCGTCCTGAACAACCACACCCTGCACCACCCCTACCTGCCCGCCCTCTCCTACCGGCAGCAGAGGCGCGAGATCTGCGGCATGCAGGACGTGCTGGAGAAGCACTACGGCAAGCGCCCCGTCCTCTTCCGCCCACCCTTCGGCAACTACAACCAGGACACCCTGCGCGCCGCCAAGTCCTGCGGCATCAAGTACGCGCCCATCTGGGACGAGGAGGTCTACGTCGACCACTGGGAGTACCGCGAGGACGACCAGGACCTGCACCCCGGCGACATCGTCCTCACCCACTTCCGCGGCCGCGACGAGTGGCACGGCACGATGGTCGACGACATGCGCCGCTTCCTGGACAAGGTGACGGCCAAGGGCTACGCGGTCGCCCGTCTGCAGGACTACCTGTGAGGCCGGGGGCGGCCCTGGGGGCCGGCGCGCTGGCACTCGCGCTGCTCACCGGCTGCGCCCAGTCCGTCGACCCCCTGGAGCGGCTGAGCGAGAAGGCGGCCCAGCGGGTGCGGCCGCACCCGCCGGCCGGCCCGGCCGAGCGGGCCTACCGCCGCTGGGGCCTGCCCGCCCCGCTCGCGCCGGCGCCGAAGCCCTCCCGCCCCTCACCGGCCCCCGCGGCGGGCCGGGAGCCGCCCCCGGTGGTGCGCCGCGTGCGGACCCGCGACAAGGTCGTCTTCCTGACCTACGACGACGGCGCGGAGCGGGACCCGCGCTTCGTCGACATGGTCCGCGAACTGCGCCTGCCCGTCAGCGTGTTCCTCACCGACAGCGTCGTCGGACCGGGCTACGGCCACTTCGCCCGGCTGCGGGCGGTCGGCGCGGGCATCGAGAACCACACCCTCGACCACCCCGCCCTGCGCGGACTGCCCTACGCCGGCCAGCGCGCCGAGATCTGCGGCCAGCAGGACAAGCTCCGCTCCCGCTTCGGCGTCCGCCCCCGCCTCTTCCGCCCGCCCTACGGCACCTACGACGCCACCACCCGGCGGGCGGCCGCCGACTGCGGCGTCTCGGCCCTCGTGCTCTGGCGCGTCGCCATGACCGGCGCCGGCGGCCTGACGTACGCCGGCGGCGCCCACCACCTCGGCCCCGGCGACATCGTCGCGGTGGATCCGGACGAGGGCACGGGCCTGAGCCTGCGCGGGCGCACCCTGCGCCTGCTGCGCCGGCTGCAGAAGCGGGGCCTGACCGTGGGGCGCCTGGAGGACTACGTCTGAAGTCCGGGGCGCCGGGTACGCGCTCCCGGCCCGCCCGGCGCCCGCGGACGGGGCACGTCGGGCCGGTGATTCCCGCCGACGCGCCGCCGGAACTGGCACTCCGCTTGACCGAGTGCTAATCGCGGTCATAGTCTCGGGTCTGGCACTCCCCCCGGGAGAGTGCCAACCACGCGACGGGCAGGTCCGGCACCCGCGACGACGGATCGACCTGGTCGCCACCTCAGACAGTTAACCCCGTGAGATCTCCGAAGGGGGAGGTCGGATCGTGACGACCGCCAGCTCCAAGGTTGCCATCAAGCCGCTCGAGGACCGCATCGTGGTCCAGCCGCTGGACGCCGAGCAGACCACGGCCTCTGGCCTGGTCATTCCGGACACCGCCAAGGAGAAGCCCCAGGAGGGCGTCGTCCTGGCCGTGGGCCCGGGCCGTTTCGAGAACGGCGAGCGCCTGCCGCTCGACGTCAAGACCGGTGACATCGTGCTGTACAGCAAGTACGGCGGCACCGAGGTGAAGTACAACGGCGAGGAGTACCTCGTCCTCTCGGCTCGCGACGTGCTCGCGATCGTCGAGAAGTAATTCGTCTCGCACACATTGCTTCGAGCTGCGCCCCTGGCCCCCGCGACCATTAACAAGCCGGGCGCCCGGGGCGCAGCTGCTTTTTTCCACCCCTGAAATCCGAGAGGGCTCCCGCTGTCATGGCGAAGATCCTGAAGTTCGACGAGGACGCCCGTCGCGCCCTCGAGCGCGGCGTCAACAAGCTGGCCGACACGGTCAAGGTGACGATCGGCCCCAAGGGCCGCAACGTCGTCATCGACAAGAAGTTCGGCGCCCCCACCATCACCAACGACGGCGTCACCATCGCCCGTGAGGTCGAGGTCGAGGACCCGTACGAGAACCTCGGCGCGCAGCTGGTGAAGGAGGTGGCGACCAAGACCAACGACATCGCGGGTGACGGCACCACCACCGCCACCGTGCTCGCCCAGGCGCTGGTGCGCGAGGGCCTGAAGAACGTCGCCGCGGGCGCCTCCCCGGCGCTGCTGAAGAAGGGCATCGACGCGGCCGTGGCCGCCGTCTCCGAGGAGCTCCTCGCCGGCGCCCGTCCGATCGACGAGAAGTCCGACATCGCCGCCGTGGCCGCGCTGTCCGCCCAGGACGAGCAGGTCGGCGAGCTCATCGCCGAGGCGATGGACAAGGTCGGCAAGGACGGCGTCATCACCGTCGAGGAGTCCAACACCTTCGGTCTGGAGCTGGACTTCACCGAGGGCATGGCCTTCGACAAGGGCTACCTGTCGCCGTACTTCGTGACGGACCAGGAGCGCATGGAAGCTGTCCTGGAGGACGCCTACGTCCTCATCAACCAGGGCAAGATCTCCTCCATCGCCGACCTGCTGCCGCTGCTGGAGAAGGTCATCCAGGCCGGTTCCTCCAAGCCGCTGCTGATCATCGCCGAGGACGTCGAGGGCGAGGCCCTGTCGACGCTGGTCGTCAACAAGATCCGCGGCACCTTCAACGCCGTCGCGGTGAAGGCCCCCGGCTTCGGCGACCGCCGCAAGGCGATGCTGCAGGACATGGCCACCCTCACCGGTGCCACGGTCATCTCCGAGGAGGTCGGCCTCAAGCTCGACCAGGTCGGCCTGGAGGTGCTGGGCTCCGCCCGCCGCATCACGGTCACCAAGGACGACACGACCATCGTGGACGGCGCCGGTGACTCCGCCGACGTCCAGGGCCGCGTCGCCCAGATCAAGGCCGAGATCGAGAACACCGACTCCGACTGGGACCGCGAGAAGCTCCAGGAGCGCCTCGCGAAGCTGGCCGGCGGCGTGTGCGTGATCAAGGTCGGCGCCGCCACCGAGGTGGAGCTGAAGGAGAAGAAGCACCGCCTGGAGGACGCCATCTCCGCGACCCGCGCCGCGGTCGAGGAGGGCATCGTCTCCGGTGGTGGCTCGGCTCTCGTCCACGCCGTGAAGGTGCTCGGGGACAGCCTCGGCAAGACCGGCGACGAGGCCACGGGTGTCGCGGTCGTCCGCCGCGCCGCGGTCGAGCCGCTGCGCTGGATCGCCGAGAACGCCGGCCTGGAGGGCTACGTCATCACCTCCAAGGTCGCCGAGCTCGAGAAGGGCCAGGGCTTCAACGCCGCCACCGGTGAGTACGGCGACCTGGTCAAGGCCGGCGTCATCGACCCGGTCAAGGTCACCCGCTCCGCCCTGGAGAACGCCGCCTCCATCGCCTCCCTCCTGCTGACGACCGAGACCCTGGTCGTCGAGAAGAAGGAAGAGGAAGAGCCGGCCGCCGCCGCAGGCGGCCACGGGCACGCCCACTGAGGCACGCGCTCGCAGAAGGCCCCCGCTCCCGTCGGAGGAGCGGGGGCCTTCTCCATGGGCGGGGAACCCCGGCTCGATGAAGCCGGACATCCATGCGGGCCGGGCGGGGAGCGGCCCGGACGGGCACGCCCGGCCGAAGCGGGAAGAGGCGGGACGTCAGGACCGACCGGACGTCCTCAGCCCGCCGCGCGGCCCGACGGCTGACGGGCGGTCGCCGCACTCGGTGACCGGCCCTACTGCGGCCCGTACTTCCGCCCCGTCCGCGAGGTGATCCCGCCCAGCAGCCCCCGCGGCGTCACCTTCACGAGCCCCATCAGCGCCTTGTAGCGGGGATCGGGGATCGACAGCGACTTGCCCCGGGCGAGGTCCTGCAGCGCCGACGCGACCAGTTTGTCCGCGTCCAGCCACATCCAGCCGGGGATGTTGTCCGTGCCCATGCCCGCCCGCTGGTGGAACTCCGTCCGCACGAACCCCGGGCACAGCGCCATCAACCGCACGCCGCTGCCCGCCAGGTCCTTCGCGGCTCCCTGGGTGAACTGCACGACCCACGCCTTGGAGGCGCCGTAGGTGCCGCGCGGTACGAAGGCGGCCACCGACGCCACGTTGACGACTCCGCCCCGGCCGCGCTCGCGCATCGCCCCGGTCGCCGCCGCCGTGAGCCGCAGCACCGCCTCGCAGTGCACCTTGAGCATGGTCAGCTCGTCGGCCATCGAGACCTCGAGGAAGCGGCCCTTGTTGCCGAAACCGGCGTTGTTGACCAGCAGGTCGACGGGGTTTCTGCGGTCGGACACGCGCGTGGCCGCGGCCTCGATGCCGTCGTCCGTGGCGAGGTCGGCCGTGAGGACCTCCGCCTCGATGCCGTGCCGGTCGTGCAGTTCGGTCGCCTGCTCCCGCAGCCGCTTGGTGTCGCGCGCCACGAGGACGAGGTTGTGCCCGTCGGCCGCCAGCCGACGCGCGAACGCGGCGCCGATGCCCGCGGTCGATCCCGTAATCAGAGCCGTTGTCATGGGCCAAGGGTAGTGACCGGGGCCGGCGCTCCCCGCCGTGCGCGGCGGCGTGCGGCACCGCTTCGGTGACGCCGTGTCAGCCGCCGTTCAGCGCCACGTACTCGCGGGCGAGCGCCAGCGCCTCCGAGTGCAGCGCGGGCCCGGCCGCGAGCAGGCGCGGCAGCAGTTCACGCTCCGTGGTGACCGCGCGGAACTGCATCGCGGCCGTCACCCCGTGCTCCGGCCGGTGCACGATCTCGACCGGATCCCCGGCCCGGACCTCACCCGCTTCGACGACTCTCAGATAGGCGCCCGTGACGCCCTTCCGGGTGAACCTGCGCACCCAGCCCCGCTCGCCCATATGGCCCTGGAACGTACGGCACGGTATCCGCCCCGAGGTCACCTCCAGGACGACCCGCGAGCCGATCCGCCAGCGCTCGCCGATCAGCGCCCGGGACACGTCCAGACCGTCGGTCGTGAGATTCTCGCCGAAGCAGCCGTCGGGCAGGGTCCGGCCCAGTTCGCGCTCCCAGTCGTCGAGGTCCTCGCGCGCGTAGGCGTACACCGCCTGTTCGTCGCCGCCGTGGTGGCGGGTGTCGCAGACCGCGTCCCCGCCCAGCCCGCTCCCCCCGACCCCCTTCGGGCCCGGCGCCGCCACCCGCACCGGCCCGTCCACCGGCTGCTTGCCGATACCGGTCAGACCCTGCGGCTGGCTCGTGTACGGCACGGGACGGGCGCGGCCGACGTTCACCGACAGAAGCTTCATGCCCGGCACGTTAGGCGACAGGACACCAAAGCGTCGACGCGTCATCGGCTGCCGTATCCAAGGACCTCTTATCCTTGGCCCCGTGATCGAAGCCCGTCATCTGCGTGTCCTGCGCGCCGTCGCCGCCACCGGCTCCTTCTCCGCCGCCGGGCGCGAACTCGGCTGCACCCAGCCCGCCGTGAGCCAGCAGATGAAGGCCCTGGAGTCGTCCGTGGGCACCCCGCTGCTCGTGCGCAGCGGGCGCGAGATGCGGCTGACGCAGGCGGGCGAGGCGCTCGTCCGGCACGCGGGCGGCATCCTCGCCGGGCTCACCGCCGCCGAGGAGGAGGTCGCGGCGATCGCCGGGCTGCGCGCGGGACGCGTCCGGCTCGTCTCCTTCCCCAGCGGCAGCTCCACGCTCGTGCCCACCGCCCTGGCCGCCCTGCGCGCCGCGCACCCCGGCACCCGCGTCTCGCTCGAGGAGGCCGAACCCCCCGCCTCCGTCGAACTGCTGCGCGAGGGTGACTGCGACGTGTCACTGGCCTTCCGCTACGAGGGCGCGGCGGGTGCGGAGGAGTGGGACGACCTCGTCGTACGGCCGCTGCTGAGCGACCGCCTGGTCGGACTCGTGCCGGAGCGGCACCGGCTCGCGGGGGCCGGCTCGGTGGCCATCGGCGACCTCGCGGACGAGCCGTGGATCGCCGGATGCCCGCGCTGCCGCGGGCAGTTGGTCGAGGTGTGCGAGGGAGCCGGCTTCACCCCGCGCATCGACTTCGCCACCGACGACTACCCCGCGGTGGTCGGCCTGGTCGGCGCGGGCCTGGGCGTCGCCGTCCTGCCGCAGCTCGCCGTCGAGTCCGTACGGCCGCGGCACGCGCGCGTGCTGGAACTGCGGCCGGCGGTCCGGCGGGAGATCGTGGCGCTGACCCTGCCCGACCTCGCCCAGGTCCCGGCGGTGGCGGCGACCCTGGAGCACCTCGGCCGTGCGGCCGCCCGCCGGCAAAAATGATGGGCACGCGGTGCGTGCCCATCACGGAGAGAGAGAAACGTTCCTTCAAGTGTTCGACGCGCTGTCCCCGCCGGCCGTCACGACCAGCCGGTTGCGCGCGCGTCCCATGAGTTCTTCGCGCTCGTCCTCGGTCAGGCCGCCCCACACGCCGTACGGCTCTCGCACCGCCAGCGCGTGCGCCGCGCACTGCGCGCGCACGGGGCACCTCATGCAGACCTCCTTGGCCGAGTTCTCGCGAGCGCTCCGGGCCGCACCGCGCTCGCCCTCCGGGTGAAAGAAGAGCGAGCTGTCCACTCCACGACAGGCGGCCAGAAGCTGCCAGTCCCAAAGGTCCGCGTTCGGTCCGGGAAGGCGGGAGAAATCTGCCATTACGTGACCCCTTGTAGCCGTTCTGAGCGGATACGGTGCCAACGACCGTACATCTACGATCTAAGGAGATGAAAATATGACTCATTGCGAATCTAGCCTCAGACACCACTAGCTGGGAAGAAAAGGGGTCTAAATGGGGCATGGGTTGTGATGAAACATTGAGGGTCCGCGCCGCATGACTCCACCGTGTCCGCGCCCTCACGTAGAGTGCCGAAGATGGCACACGGCCCCGTAACTCTTTCGGGTGACCGTCGTTGAGAGGGCGGAGGCGGTTGAAGCAACAAGTGCTCGGGCAGGCGTCCGAGACGGTCGACCGCACAGGTGACGATTTCGTACCAGCCTGGAGGCTCAAGGTGACGCGCATCAGCTGCGGAGGGCGGCCATGACATCCGTCCTCGTCTGCGACGACTCCCCGCTTGCCCGAGAGGCGCTCCGCCGCGCGGTCGCGACCGTGCCCGGCGTCGAGCGCGTGACGACCGCGGCCAACGGCGAGGAAGTCCTCCGCCGCTGGGGCGCGGACCGCTCGGACCTGATTCTGATGGATGTGCGCATGCCCGGCCTGGGCGGCGTCGAGACCGTACGGCGGCTGCTGTCCGCCGACCCCGGTGCGCGCATCATCATGCTGACCGTCGCCGAGGACCTGGACGGCGTGGCCCTCGCGGTCGCCGCGGGTGCCCGCGGCTATCTGCACAAGGACGCCTCGCGCGCGGAGTTGCGCGCGACCGTCACGCAGGCGCTCGCCGACCCGACCTGGCGGCTGGCCCCGCGGCGGCTGCGCTCGGCCGAGATGGGCGCCGCGCCTACGCTCACCGCGCGTGAGATCCAGGTGCTCGAGGGCATGAGCCACGGCCGGTCCAACGCGGAGATCGGCCGTGAGCTGTTCCTCTCCGAGGACACCGTCAAGACGCACGCCCGGCGGCTGTTCAAGAAGCTCGGCGCCTCGGACCGGGCACACGCGGTGGCGCTCGGTTTCCGCTGGGGCCTGGTCCGTTAGGGCCTTGTGTGTGTCACAGCGGGGGTTCGGCGGATCCCCGCCTACCGCACGGTGGGCGGGGGTGGCAAAACGACCCGCCGGGTGCCCGCTGCTCGTTTCGGCGCGGATGCCGCATCCTTGAGGTGTGGAGTCTCTCGGGGACGAGTCGGTCGAGCGGAGGAGGAGGGCGCAAGGGATGAGTTCCGGCGCACCTGCTCATAACGCTTCGGTGCACAACATCGGTCGCGGCGCCACGGACCGCGCGGCCGCGAGGCACCATGGACCGATGCGCGACGACGAGGCGGCGGATGCCGCAGGGGCGATCGGTGCGCTCGTCCATCGCGCCGTCGACGGGGACGAACAGGCGACACACGACCTGCTCGCCCACGTCCACCCCCTCGCGCTGCGCTACTGCCGCACCCGTCTGTCCCGTCTGCCGGGCGACGCCCGGCACTTCGTGGAGGACCTCGCCCAGGAGGTCTGCGTCGCCGTCCTGCTCGCGCTGCCGCGCTACAAGGACACCGGCCGCCCCTTCGAGGCGTTCGTCTTCGCCATCGCCGCCCACAAGGTCGCGGACCTGCAGCGGGCGGCGATGCGGCACCCGGGGTCGACGGCGGTGCCGTCGGACGAGATGCCGGAGCGGCCCGACGACTCACTGGGCCCCGAGGAGCGCGCGCTGCTCAGCAGCGACGCCGAATGGGCCAAGAAGCTCCTGGCCAACCTCCCCGAGAACCAGCGCGAACTGCTCCTGCTGCGCATCGCGGTGGGCCTCACGGCCGAGGAGACGGGCCAGATGTTGGGAATGTCACCCGGGGCGGTCCGGGTCGCGCAGCACCGTGCGCTGAGCCGGCTCAGGGCGCTCGCGGAGCAGTGACGCCCCAGTGCTGAGGGCCTTCTTTGAACAGGCGGCCCGGCGATTCCGTACGAACATACGAAGCCCGAGGTCATGCGGGACCGTGGAATGTGAGAGGCGCGCTTCCCGTTAGCATGGACATCCGCACCGATCAAGGCCATGTGGGGAAGGTGTCATGACTGCGAACGTCGACGGAGTGCCCGGTAAATTCGCGACACTAGGGCTGACCTACGACGACGTGCTGCTGCTGCCGGGCGCATCCGAGGTGCTGCCCAACGCGGTCGACACCTCGTCCCGCATCTCGCGCAACGTCCGGGTCAACATCCCGCTGCTCTCGGCGGCGATGGACAAGGTGACCGAGTCCCGCATGGCGATCGCGATGGCCCGGCTGGGCGGCGTGGGCGTGCTGCACCGCAATCTGTCGGTCGAGGACCAGGTCAACCAGGTCGACCTGGTCAAGCGGTCCGAGTCCGGCATGGTCACCGATCCCATCACGGTGCACCCCGAGGCGACGCTCGCGGAGGCGGACGCCCTGTGCGGCAAGTTCCGCATCAGCGGCGTGCCCGTGACCGATCCGGCCGGCAAGCTGCTCGGCATCGTCACCAACCGCGACATGGCCTTCGAGACCGACCGCAGCCGCCAGGTGCGCGACGTGATGACGCCGATGCCGCTGGTCACCGGCAAGGTCGGCATCTCCGGCGTCGACGCCATGCAGCTGCTGCGCAAGCACAAGATCGAGAAGCTGCCGCTGGTCGACGACGCGGGCGTCCTCAAGGGCCTGATCACCGTCAAGGACTTCGTCAAGGCCGAGAAGTACCCGAACGCCGCCAAGGACGCCGAGGGCCGCCTGCTCGTCGGTGCCGCGGTGGGCGCCAGCCCCGAGGCCCTGGAGCGCGCCCAGGCGCTGGCCGGGGCCGGGGTGGACTTCCTGGTCGTCGACACCTCGCACGGCCACAACAGCAACGCCCTCAGCTGGATGGCGAAGATCAAGTCGAGCGTGTCCGTCGACGTGATCGGCGGCAACGTCGCCACCCGTGACGGCGCGCAGGCACTGATCGACGCCGGTGTGGACGGCATCAAGGTGGGCGTGGGCCCCGGTTCGATCTGCACCACGCGCGTGGTCGCCGGGATCGGCGTCCCGCAGGTCACCGCCATCTACGAGGCCTCTCTCGCCGCCCGTCCCGCGGGCATCCCGCTGATCGGCGACGGCGGCCTGCAGTACTCCGGCGACATCGGCAAGGCGCTCGCCGCCGGTGCCGACACGGTCATGCTGGGCAGCCTGCTCGCGGGCTGCGAGGAGTCGCCCGGCGAGCTGCTCTTCATCAACGGCAAGCAGTTCAAGTCCTACCGCGGCATGGGATCGCTCGGCGCGATGCAGTCCCGCGGCCAGGCGAAGTCGTTCTCCAAGGACCGCTACTTCCAGGCCGAGGTCGCCTCCGACGACAAGCTCGTGCCCGAGGGCGTCGAGGGCCAGGTGCCCTACCGCGGCCCGCTCGCCAACGTCCTGCACCAGCTCGTCGGCGGCCTGCGCCAGACCATGGGCTATGTGGGCGCGGCCACCATCGAGGAGATGGAGTCCAAGGGCCGCTTCGTGCGGATCACCTCGGCGGGCCTGAAGGAGAGCCACCCGCACGACATCCAGATGACGGTCGAGGCGCCGAACTACAGCAGCAAGTGAGGCGTACGCGCGCGTAGCGGACGCGTGAGGGCGGTCCCGGAACATCCGGGGCCGCCCTCGTCGTGCCCGTCGGCGATACTGGAGGACGCTGCAACGCATCAGGGAAAGGCCACAGACGTGACTGAGATCGAGATCGGGCGCGGCAAGCGCGGCCGCCGGGCGTACGCCTTCGACGACATCGCCGTCGTCCCCAGCCGCCGTACGCGGGACCCGAAGGAGGTCTCGATCGCCTGGCAGATCGACGCCTACCGCTTCGAGCTGCCGTTCCTCGCCGCCCCCATGGACTCGGTCGTCTCACCGGCCACCGCGATCCGCATCGGTGAGCTCGGCGGCCTCGGCGTGCTCAACCTCGAGGGCCTGTGGACGCGGTACGAGGACCCCCAGCCGCTGCTCGACGAGATCGCCGAGCTGCCCGCACAGGCCGCGACGCGCCGCCTGCAGGAGATCTACACGGCTCCCATCAAGGAGGAGCTGATCGGCCGGCGCATCAAGGAGGTGCGCGACTCCGGGGTGGTCACGGCGGCCGCGCTCTCCCCGCAGCGCACGGCGCAGTTCTCCAAGGCGGTCGTGGACGCGGGCGTGGACATCTTCGTCATCCGCGGCACGACGGTCTCGGCGGAGCACGTCTCCGGCTCGCACGAGCCGCTGAACCTCAAGCAGTTCATCTACGAGCTCGACGTCCCGGTGATCGTCGGCGGCTGCGCCACGTACACGGCGGCCCTGCACCTGATGCGCACGGGCGCGGCGGGCGTGCTCGTCGGCTTCGGCGGCGGCGCGGCGCACACCACGCGCAACGTGCTGGGCATCCAGGTCCCAATGGCGACGGCGGTCGCGGACGTGGCCGCGGCCCGCCGCGACTACATGGACGAGTCCGGCGGCCGGTACGTGCACGTGATCGCCGACGGCGGTGTCGGCTGGTCCGGCGACCTCCCGAAGGCGATCGCCTGCGGCGCCGACTCGGTGATGATGGGCTCCCCGCTGGCCCGCGCCACGGACGCGCCCGGCCGCGGCCACCACTGGGGCATGGAGGCCGTCAACGAGGAGCTGCCGCGCGGCAAGAAGGTCGACCTCGGCACCGTCGGCACGATCGAGGAGGTCCTGACGGGCCCCTCGCACACCCCCGACGGCTCCATGAACTTCTTCGGCGCCCTGCGCCGCGCGATGGCCACGACCGGCTACAGCGAGCTCAAGGAGTTCCAGCGCGTCGAGGTCACGGTGGCGGACTCGCAGCACAAGCGGTAACGCGTACGGCGACAGCGCGTACGGCGTGAAGGGGGCCGGTCACCTGCTGGGGTTGCTGGGGTGACCGGCCCTCTTTCGCGTGCCCGGGGCCTGCGCGCTTCCGCATGCCCGGGGCCTGCGCGGGGCGCATGGGGTGGTGCGGGGGCGCCCGGTTGCGTTCACGGCGAATATCGGCTGGTCAGCCGGTCCGCGGGCGATAACGTCCGTGTCGGCGCCCAGGTTGCTGGAGCGCCCACTTCCAGGGACTTGCTCCGGACCCCGCTCCTCGGGGCCCGGCCCGATGTCCGACGGATCGCCGACCGGGTCAATGGGCGGTGTCGTGGAAGGGGGCGCCCATTGGACGTCACCGCAAGCCCACTCGCTGGGATCGGATCCGTCTGCGGACGGTGAAGTGCCGGAGGAGGTGGATCTTGCGGATCTTCGGATGGTGAGCGGCCGCCCCCAGGCAACTTAGGGGCGGACACTCCGTGCACCATTCAGGAGCCTGCCGCAGTACCCCCTGCGGTGGGCTCCACCTTCTTGGTGGGCTGGTGAGCGGCCGCCCCCAGACAACCTAGGGGCGGACACTCCGTGCACCATCCAGGAGCCTGCCGCAGTGACCGCTGCGGTGGGCTCCGCCTGTCTCCGTAAGGTACCCGCGCCCCGTCCCGCATGCCACCGACCCCCGGGGCTCGCCCTCCCACGCGCCCCCCTTCACAACCGATGCGCCACCCCGGTCGGCGCGGCGCCCCTCGTGTCCAGCAGGAGCTGGGCCTTCACCGACAGTCCCTGCAGGTCGTACGTGCGGTGCTGCTGGAGCAGGATCGTCAGGTCGGCGTCGGCCGCGGCCTCGTAGAGCGAGTCGGCGCGGGGGACCGGGCGGTCGAGGATGTTCCAGGACGGGACGTGCGGGTCGTGGTAGCTGACGGAGGCGCCGAGTTCCATGAGGCGGACGGCGATCTCCCGGGCGGGGGTGGCCTGTTGGTCGGCGAGGTCGGGCTTGTAGGTGACGCCGAGGAGCAGCACGCGCGCGCCGCGCGCCGACTTGCCGTGCTCGTTGAGGAGGGTGGCCGCGCGCCGGACGACGTAACGGGGCATCTGGCTGTTGACCTGCTGGGCCAGTTCGACCATGCGCAGGGGGCGGCCGGTGTGCCCGGTCAGGTCCTGGGGGACGCCGTGGCCGCCGACGCCGGGGCCGGGGCGGAAGGCCTCGAAGCCGAACGGCTTGGTCTCCGCGCAGCGGATGACGTCCCACAGGTCGACGCCCAGGCCGTGGCAGAGGACGGCCATCTCGTTGACGAGCGCGATGTTGACGTGCCGGAAGTTGGTCTCCAGCAGCTGCACGGTCTCCGCCTCGCGCAGCCCGCGCGCGCGTACCACCTTGTCGGTGAGACGGCCGTAGAAGGCGGCGGCCGACTCGGTGCACGCCGGCGTGAGACCGCCGATCACCTTGGGGATGTTGGCCGGGGTGAAGTCGCGGCTGCCGGGGTCCACCCGGCTGGGGGAGTAGGCGAGGTGGAAGTCGCGGCCCGCGCGCAGCCCGGAACCCTGTTCCAGCACCGGGCGCAGGACCTCCTCGGTCGTCCCTGGCGGCACGGGCGACTCCAGGATCACCGTGGTGTGCGGCCGCATGTGCGCGGCCAGCGTCCGCGCGGCGGCCCCGACCTGGCCGAGGTCGAGGCCGCCGTCGGCGCCGCGCGGGGTCGGCGCGCAGATGACCGCCGTGCGGACCCGGCCCAGCTCGCCGGGGGTGGTGGCGTGCCTGAAGCCCCCCGAGACCATGCGGCGCAGCTCGGCGGGGCTGAGCGAGCCGGGTTCGGGACCGGTCCGGTAGCCGAGCGTGGGGATGCCGGCGGCGACGGCCGCCTGGGCCAGGGGCAGGCCGAACGGGCCGAGTCCGATGACGGCGAGATCTGCGGGCATGGCGTGGACCGTCCTTCCCAGTAGCCGAAGCGGGACAGGTGCGCAAGCCCTGTGGACAGGACAGGTGAGGCGCAATGTCACACTAGGAGTAAATATGACCGTTGTGCGGTATTGGGCGCCCGTGTTTTCCGCAGGCCCCGGGAATGTTGTCCACAGGCTGGGGGTGAGTGGTGGCTGAACTCGGGCAAGCCGGTCAGAATTCTGGGCATGGGGGAGAGAACACGGGCTTCGCCCGACGGGTGCGGCCGGCGCTACCGATAGCGGGAGGCAGCAGTGAGGACAGCGACACTGGGGCCGGCGCAGCGCGCCGAGTCACTGGCGGGAATGGCCGAGCGCGAGCTGGACGTGCTGGTGGTGGGCGGCGGCGTGGTGGGCGCGGGCACCGCCCTCGACGCGGTGACACGTGGCCTGTCCACCGGCCTGGTCGAGGCACGTGACTGGGCGTCGGGCACCTCCAGCAGGTCCAGCAAGCTGGTCCACGGCGGGCTGCGCTATCTGGAGATGCTCGACTTCGCGCTCGTCCGGGAGGCGCTGAAGGAGCGCGGCCTGCTGCTGGAGCGCCTCGCCCCGCATCTGGTGAAGCCGGTGCCGTTCCTCTACCCGCTGCAGCACCAGGGCTGGGAGCGGCTGTACGCGGGCTCGGGCGTTGCGCTCTACGACGCCATGTCGATGGCCCGCGGACACGGCCGCGGCCTGCCCCTGCACCGTCATCTGACCCGACGCCGCGCCCTGCGCGTGGCCCCGGCCCTGAAGAAGGACGCACTGGTCGGGGCCCTGCAGTACTACGACGCCCAGATGGACGACGCGCGCTACGTGGCCACCCTGGTGCGCACGGCGGTGTCCTACGGCGCGAAGGCGGCCAACCGCGCGCGGGTGACGGGCTTTCTGCGCGAGGGCGAGCGGGTCGTCGGCGCGCGCGTGCAGGACGTCGAGGGGGGCGGGGAGTACGAGATCCACGCCAAGCAGGTCGTCAACGCCACGGGCGTGTGGACCGACGACACCCAGGCCATGGTGGGCGAGCGCGGGCAGTTCCACGTCCGGGCGTCCAAGGGCATCCACCTGGTGGTGCCGAAGGACCGGATCAGCTCCTCGTCCGGGCTGATCCTGCGCACGGAGAAGTCCGTCCTGTTCGTGATCCCGTGGGGCCGGCACTGGATCGTCGGCACCACGGACACCGACTGGGACCTCGACAAGGCGCACCCCGCCGCGTCCAGCGCGGACATCGACTACCTGCTGGAGCACGTGAACTCGGTCCTCGCGGTGCCGCTGACGCGGGACGACGTGCAGGGGGTGTACGCGGGGCTGCGCCCGCTGCTGGCCGGCGAGTCGGACGCCACCAGCAAGCTGTCGCGCGAGCACACCGTGGCGCACCCGGCGCCCGGCTTGGTCGTGGTGGCGGGCGGCAAGTACACGACGTACCGGGTGATGGCCAAGGACGCGGTGGACGAGGCGGTGCACGGCCTCGACATGAGGGTCGCCGAGTGCGTGACGGAGGACGTGCCGCTGCTGGGCGCCGAGGGCTACCGCGCGCTGTGGAACGCGCGAGCGAGGATCGCGGCGCGGACGGGTCTGCACGTGGTGCGCGTGGAGCATCTGCTGAACCGCTACGGCACGATGGCGGAGGAGGTCCTCGACCTCATCGCCACCGACTCCTCCCTGGGCGAGCCCCTCCAGGCCGCCGACGACTATCTGCGCGCCGAAGTCGTCTACGCCGCCTCGCACGAGGGCGCCCGGCACCTGGACGACGTGCTCACCCGGCGCACCCGCATCTCCATCGAGACCTTCGACCGGGGAACGCGCAGCGCGCGGGAGGCGGCCGAACTCATGGCACCGGTCCTCGGCTGGGACAAGGACCAGATCGAGCGCGAGGTCCAGCACTACGAGAAGCGGGTGGAGGCCGAGCGGGAATCGCAGCGGCAGCCCGACGACCTCACGGCGGACGCGGCGCGGCTGGGGGCGCCGGACATCGTGCCGCTGTAAGTCCCCCGCGTGTGAGTCCCCGCGCAGGTCAGGGGCCTGACCTGCGGTCACGTGCGGTGGTGACGCGGTGTCACCCGCAGCGGCGCCGGGGCGGGGCCGGCGGGGCCCGGTGCGCAAATCCCCCGTACGGCACCACGGGCACCCTGGGCACTGGGCACTTGTCGAGTGAGAGACAATGGAGGCTCTGTCAGGGCGGGTTGCATGAGGGGACGCATGTCGGAGGCGGAGCGGGCGGGGACATCTCGTCAGGAGACTCGTCAGGACAACCGTGATCGTCTGCTCGCCGGGCGGTACCGGCTGGGGAGGGTGCTCGGCCGCGGCGGCATGGGCACGGTGTGGCGGGCCGAGGACGAGACCCTCGGCCGGACGGTGGCCGTCAAGGAGCTGCGGTTCCCGTCGAACATCGACGAGGACGAGAAGCGCCGGCTGATCACGCGCACGCTGCGCGAGGCCAAGGCGATCGCACGGATCCGCAACAACAGCGCGGTGACGGTCTTCGACGTGGTCGACGAGGACGACCGGCCGTGGATCGTGATGGAGCTCGTCGAGGGCAAGTCGCTCGCCGAGGTCATCCGGGAGGACGGCCTGCTCGAGCCGAAGCGGGCGGCGGAGGTCGGTCTCGCGGTGCTCGACGTGCTGCGCTCGGCGCACCGCGAGGGCATCCTGCACCGCGACGTGAAGCCCTCCAACGTCCTGCTGGAGTCCGAGACGGACCGGGTCGTGCTCACCGACTTCGGCATCGCCCAGGTCGAGGGCGACCCGTCCATCACCTCGACCGGCATGCTCGTCGGAGCGCCCTCCTACATCTCCCCCGAGCGGGCCCGTGGGCACAAGCCGGGTCCCGCGGCCGACCTGTGGTCGCTGGGCGGGCTGCTGTACGCGGCGGTCGAGGGCGTGCCGCCGTACGACAAGGGCTCCGCCATAGCGACGCTGACCGCGGTGATGACGGAGCCGCTGGAGGAGCCGAAGAACGCCGGCCCGCTGAAGGACGTCATCTACGGCCTGCTGACCAAGGATCCGGCCCAGCGGCTCGACGACGCGGGCGCCCGGACCATGCTCAACGCGGTGATCCACGCGCCCGAGCGGAGGGACGAGCCGGAGCCGCCGGCCGACGCGACCAAGATCGTGCCGCTGCCGGTGCAGCCCGAGGGGCCCGAGGGCAGGCCGACTCCGGGCGGCTCCGGCGGCAAGCGGGGCGAGGAGGCGGCGGAGAAGCTGCGCGGGGCGCTGCGTTCCATGCGCAAGGCCGCCGCGGCGGCGGGAGCGGCGGCCGGTTCGGCGGCCGCGGCGCGCGGCAGGACCGCCGGTACCGCGCCCGGTCCGGACTCCGGCGGCGCGCCCGCGGGGGCCGCCGGTTCCACCGCCCGCACGGCTCCGCTGCCTCCGCTGCCTCCGGCGCCTCCGGCGGCCCCGGGCTCCGCGCCGGCCTCGTCGCCGTCTCCGGCCCCGCCGGACCCGGGGCGGTCCCCGGGCTCCTCGGCCTCTTCCGGTGCTGCCTCTCCCGGTGCGGCCTCGACGGGCGCGGCCTCGACCGGCGCGGCCTCTTCCGGGACGGTCGCTTCCGGATCCCCGGGAACCCCGGCCGCGTCGCGTGGTGCGGACACCGCGGGCGGGGAGCGGGCGGCGCAGGGGCCGAACACCCCCTCCGGCGGGCGCAGTTCGGGATGGCCGGTCATGCCGCCGCCCGATCTGCCGCCGCGGCCCGTGCCCAGGGCGCCACTGAGCGACGTGGTGCCGAAGCGGACCCTGGTGATCATCGCGGTCGTGGTCGTGCTGGCCGTGCTCGGGACCGTGCTGGCCCTCACGCTCGGCGGGGACGACGGCAAGGACTCCAGTGGCGCGAAGGGCGGCGGGAAGGCCACGGCCGGCGCGTCCGCCAGTGCCAGTCCCAAGGAGGACGTGAGCGACGGGACCCGCCAGGACGACGGCGGCGACCGGTCCGGCGCCGCCTCCTCGGCGGCCGGTACGCCCAGTGGTGGCCCGAGCGCGACCGGCGGCGGAGCGGCCGGGGGACCGGCCGGGAGCGGCCACGGGGCGGAGTCGACGCACAAGGGGAGCCAGGGCTACGCGATCGGGCTGCCCAAGGGGTGGAAGTACCAGTCCACCGGCAGCGCGGGGGACCGGTTCGCCGGGCCCGACGGGCAGAAGCTGCTCATCGCCTGGACGTCCGCGCCCAAGAGCGACCCCGTGGCGGACTGGAAGAACCAGGAGCGCTACATGACGCGCTCGCAGTACCAGAAGATCCGCATAGCGAAGGTGGACTACCGCGGCTGGAACACGGCCGACTGGGAGTTCACCTATGTGGACGGCGGCACGAAGTACCGGACCGTCGACCGGGGATTCGTCGTCGACGACCATCTCGGATACGGTCTGATGTACACGGCGAAAGCGGCGAATTGGGGCACCGAACTCCGTCAGGACACCTGGAAGACGCTCACGGCGACGTTCGAACCGAGGTCGTGACGTGACCGGTCCCGCGATTGAGCCGTGAGATCTGGCATCCCCTCTTTGCGGCCTGCCTCCGGCACGTATCGTGAGTGCTTGCGGACCGTACGCATCCGGGTATCGGTCCGGAACGGCGCGCAAGGCGAACGGAATTGACCGACCGGGCTGCCGGGGGAGGCAACGTGGACGACTATGCGGGTCGGGTGCTCGCCGACCGCTACCGCCTGCCGCTGCCGCCCGCCGACGAGTACGAACTGACCGACACCCGCGCCTTCGACACCTACAGCGGGCAGGAAGTGCTGGTCAGGCAGGTGCCGTTGCCCGAAGTCGTCGAGGCCGAGGTGATCGGTGCCGATGGCCTGCCCGACGGTTTCACGGCCCGTGGTCCGCGGGAGCGGGGAGCCCGGTCCGCGGGGCGCGCCGGCACGCGCCGGCCCACCGACCCGGCCGTACGGCGTGCGGTGGAGGCCGCGCAGGCCGCGGCGCGCATCCCCGACCACCCACGGCTGGACCAGGTCTTCGACGTGTTCGCCGAGGGCGGTTCGCTGTGGATCGTCAGCGAGTTGGTGGAGGCCCGTCCGCTGGCGGCACTGCTCGCCGAGAAGCCTCTGACGCCGTACCGCGCGGCCGAGGTGGCCTCCGACGTCCTGATGGCGCTGCGCGTGCTGCACGCCCACGGCTGGGTGCACCGGAACATCACGGCCAAAACGGTGCTCGTCTGCGACGACGGCCGGGTGATGCTGACCGGGCTCGCGGTCGGCGCGGCGGAGGAGGCGCTGTGCGGGTACGACCCGGTCCCGGCTCCGGAGAGTGACGGGGACGCGGGCCCGGCGCCCATGACCGGCTCCTCCCCGGGTCCGGCCGGTGCCTCCCGGTCTCCTACCGGGCCCTCTTCGCCCGGCGGCCCGGGGCTGCCGGGCGCTCAGGGCGCTCAGGGCGCTCAGGGCGCTCAGGGCGCTCACGCAGCTCAGGTCGGTCCCGGTGCCGATCCCGAGGCCGCCCGGCGCGCGGCGATCGCGGCCCGGGCGGCCGGGGGCCTGGCTCCCGCCGGGGCGGACACGGCACCCGGAGCGGGGGCGCCGGGCGCCCTCGCGCCCAGGGCCCTCGACAGCGGCGGGGACATCCGGGCCGCGCGGGCGGGCGCGATCGCCGCGTACCGGGCGGGCGCGCGGGCCGCGGCCAGGGTCCAGCAGGCGCAGCAGAGCGAGCGGGCGGCACTGCCGGGTGCCCGCTCCGCGCCCGAGGACGGCCCGGCCTCCCGGGCCAACGGCTCGGCGCAGACGCACACCTCCGGCGACGCCGCGGTCCCGCCCCCGGGACAGATAGCCGATCCGTACGGGGTCGGCGGCGCCTCCTGGCACGGCGCCGCGCCGCGCGCCGGGGTCGAGGCGGCGGCCGGCCTCGCGGGCGGCCAGGACGGCCGTACGGCCCTTCCGCCCGGCGGCACGGAGAGCGGCGGTGTGCCCGTCGACGACGGAGCCGCCCCGGCCGGCGGCGCCTACGGCGCTCCCACCGCCCCCGGAGCCCCCGCTCCCGGCCTGGGCACCGCGCCCCCGGCGGGGGTGCCGATGCCCGCCGACCCCGGCAGGACCGCCCCGCCCGGGGCTGCTCCCGCCGCGCTGCCGTCCGGCGCGGCGTCCCCGAGCCGATGGGACGACCTCGTGGCCGGCGCCCCTGTGACCCGCGGCCCCGCCACCCCGCTCGCCGCCGAGCGCGCGCGGCAGGCGCGGATGGCCGTCGTGGGCCCGGTGACCGAGCGCTGGGCGCCCGAGCAGGCCGGACCGGTGCACGAGAACTGGCAGCTGGCGCCGCCCGTCGGACCCGCGACCGACCTGTGGGCGCTGGGGGCGCTGCTCTTCCGGGCCGTGCAGGGACACGCGCCGTATCCCGAGGAGTCGACGGCCGAGCTGGTGCAGATGGTGTGTGCCGAGCCGCCCGCCTTCGCCGAGGAGTGCGGCCCGCTCAGGCCGGTCGTCGAGTCGCTGCTGCGTCAGGATCCCACCGAGCGGCTGGACTTCGAGGAACTGCGCGGCTGGCTGCGCTCGCTCGTGCGGTCCGCGCCCGAGCCCGACGCCGGCGTGCACGTCATAGCGGCGCCGCCGACCGACACCAGCCGGCTGCCCGTCGTGCGACGGCGGGGGGAACTGGTGCGCAGGCGGCGCGCCGGGCTCCCCGCGACCAGCGCGCACGGCCGGCACAAGCGGGCCAGGCAGGACGCGAAGTCCCCGCGCAGACTGGGCCGTACGCTGCTGGTGCTGATCCTGCTCCTGCTGGCCGCGGCGGTCGCGTACGCCGTGCTCTTCATGCCGAAGGCGGGCGAGGGCGCCGCGGCGGGCACCGGCCGCACCGGCAGCGCGGGCGAGGTGAGCCCGGCCCCCACGCAGTCGGAGCAGAACGCGAGCAGCGCGCCACGCCCCGACCGGACCTCGCCCGGCGCGGAGAAGAGCCCGTCCGGGTCGACCGGGGCGACGGAGAGCCGGACCACGGGCCCCGACGTCCCCGCCGGCTTCACCCTGCGCAAGGACCCGGAGGGCTTCCGGATCGCCGTGGGCAAGGGCTGGACGCGGGCACCCAAGAACGCCTGGAACCAAGTCGTGTACTCGCACGGCGACTTCGAGCTCATCGTGGTCAAGGGACGGGACGGCGCGGTCACCTACGGCCAGGACCCGATGGCCTACCAGCGGGACAGCGAGCACGAGTTGCAGCCGTACCGCAGCTCCAGCTGGGCCACCGCGACCGGGCTGCGCACCGTCACCGTGGGCACGCGGACCATGGCGGAGGGGCAGTTCACCTGGACCGACGGCGGCGGACGCGACCTGTATGTGCGCAATCTCGCCATGCTCATCGACGGGCGGTACCACATCGTGCAGGTGCGCGGTCCCGAGTCCCAGCGCGACGAGGTGACGAAGCTGTACGAGCAGGCGTCGACGACCTACCAGGTGACAGGCTGAGTCCGCCTGTGAAGGTCCGGTGAAGGCGTGGATGGTTGCGCCATACGCACGGAAGCGACAACCGTCACAGTGCGGTCTCCTTGGCACCCCCCTGGTTCCGTGTTGGCGACCCGGTCCTTAGTCTGACCCTGTCAAGAGCATTGCGGGGCAACGTGAATCAGATGCAGGGCCAGCTTGTCGCGGGCCGCTACCGGCTCGCCGACTCGATCGGCAGCGGTGGCATGGGCCGCGTGTGGCGGGCGCACGACGAGGTGCTCCACCGGGCCGTCGCGATCAAGGAGTTGACGGCCGCGCTCTACGTCTCCGAGAGCGATCAGGAGCGGTTGCTCGCGCGCACCCGCGCGGAGGCGCGCGCCGCCGCGCGCATCAACCACTCCGCCGTGGTCACCGTGCACGACGTGCTGGAGCACGACGGCCGCCCGTGGATCGTCATGGAGCTGGTCGAGGGGTACTCGCTGGCCGACGCGGTCAAGGAGCGCGGGCGGGTCGAGCCCGCGGAGGCCGCGCGCATCGGCATGTGGGTGCTGCGGGCGCTGCGCGCCGCGCACTCCGCCGGGGTGCTGCACCGCGACGTGAAGCCCGGCAACGTACTCATCGGCCATGACGGCCGCGTCCTGCTCACCGACTTCGGCATCGCCCAGATCGAGGGCGACTCCACCATCACACGCACCGGCGAGGTCGTCGGCTCGGTCGACTACCTCGCCCCCGAACGCGTCCGCGGCCACGACCCCGGCCCCGCCTCCGACCTGTGGGCGCTCGGCGCCACGCTGTACACGGCGGTGGAGGGCAGGTCTCCCTTCCGGCGCACCTCCCCGCTGTCGACGATGCAGGCGGTCGTCGAGGAGGACGCCGCCGAGCCGCGGCACGCCGGCCCCCTCGGGCCCGTCATGGCCGCGCTGCTGCACAAGGACCCCGCGGCGCGGCCGGACGCGGACGAGGCCGAGCAGATGCTCGCCGAGGTGGCGGAGGGCCGCCGTTCGGACGCGGCGCAGGCGTACGTGCCGACGCGGCACGTCGGGCCCCGCTACGAGACGGCCGCCCACACCGGGCCGCCGACCGGCCACGCGACGGCGTATCCGCACACCGGTCACGCGACGGCGTACCCGCAGACCGGTCACGCGACGGCGTACCCGCCGGTGGCGCCGCCCACGACGATAGGTCCGGCCGGTGCGCCCACCGCTCCCGCTCCCGCGCCGAGGCGCCGGCGCCTGCGCAACCTCGTCCTGACCATCGCCCTGGCCGCGGTCGTCGGCGGCGGCGCGGCCGTGGCGTGGCAGAAGTACGACGACGGGCGGCAGACCGCCGGCGGGAGCCCCTCCGCGTCGCAGAGCCCGGCCCCGTCGAAGAGCGCCGAAGGACCCGTGGGCGGCGTTCCCGCCTCCTGGCAGAAGCACAACGACCCCTGGGGCTTCAGCGTCTGGCTGCCCAAGGGCTGGCAGCGCTCGGTGGTCGGCGTCCAGGGCGACCTCAGACAGGTCGACTACTCGCCCGACGGCGGCAGGCACTTCCTGCGCATCTCGATCGACGCCTCGCCGGACTTCAAGGACGCCTACCCCCACCAGCTGGACCTGGAGCAGCAACTGCACCGCCTGGTGGACTACCAGCGGGTCCGGCTGGAGAAGAACATCTACCGCGACCGCGACGGTTCCGTGTGGGAGTACACCTGGACGGCGCTGAAGAAGGACTCGCCCAACGGCTACGGACCGCGGCGCGCCATGGAGGAGACGTACTTCTCGCGCGAGGGCACGGAGTACGCGATCTACATCTCCTCGCCCGCGCAGGACTGGACGAGGACGAGCAAGCAGTTCAAGGCGATACTGCAAGGCTGGCAGGAGAAGACCTCGCGGTAGCCGGAGTTGGCCGATCACCGCCCCGGAGGCGGTCCGTCCGGTGGTGCATGATGGGGCGCATGGGGACCGAGGGGGACAACGCCCGCGTCATCGCGGGCCGCTACCGGCTCGAGGCGCGGCTCGGGCGCGGCGGCATGGGCGTGGTGTGGCGGGCGACCGACGAGCTGCTCGGCCGGCAGGTGGCGGTCAAGGAGATCCCGCTCGACCTCGACGAGACGCTCTCCGCCGAGGAGGCCCGGCGCCAGCGCGAGCGCACGCTGCGCGAGGCCCGCGCGGTGGCCCAGCTGCGCCATCCGCACATCATCGTCGTGCACGACGTCGTGGTGCACGACGAACGCCCCTTTCTCGTCATGGAGTTGATCGACGGCGGCACGCTGGCCGACCTCGTCTCCGCACACGGGCCGGTCGACGCCGCCGAGGCCGCCCGGATCGGCATCGGCCTGCTGAGCGCGCTGCGCACGGCGCACGCGGCCGGTGTGCTGCACCGCGACATCAAACCCGCCAACGTCCTGCTGGAGTCCGGCTCCCGCCGGGTCGTCCTCACCGACTTCGGCATCGCCCAGGTCGCCGGTGCCACCACGCTCACCGAGACCGGCTCCTTCGTCGGCTCGCCCGAGTACACCGCGCCCGAGCGCATGTCCGGGACGCGCACCGGCCCGGAGTCCGACCTGTGGTCGGTGGGCGCGCTGCTGTGCACCGTGCTGAGCGGCGAATCACCCTTCCGGCGCGACTCGTTGGGCGGCATCCTGCACGCGGTCGTGTTCGACGAGATACGGCCGCCGCCGCAGGCCGCGCCGCTCCTGCCGGTCGTACGGGGCCTGCTGGAGCGTGATCCGGACCGGCGGCTCGACGCGGACCAGGCCGAGCGGATGCTGCGCGCGTACCGCTCCACCGGCCGCGTCCCGGAGACCGACCACACACCGACCCAGCGGGACGTGCCCCGCCCGCAGGCCGCACCGGCCCCTTCGCCGGTCCCGGCCCCGTCACCGACGCCTGCGCCGCCGCTCGCGGCGGAGCAGCCCCGGCACTCCACCCGCGGCATGCTGGTGGCCGCGCTGCTCGTCGCCGCGATGGCCGGGGCGGGCGTGTCGGCCGCGGCGCTGCTGATGAACCGCGGCGGCGAAGGGGGCGGCACTCCGGCGAGTTCGGGTCCCGGTACGTCGGTGAGCGCATCGCTCTCTCCGGGCGGCTCGCGCTCCCCTTCCACCGGCCTCTCCCCCGGCGGCTCCGGCGGCACACGGTCACCGAGCGTCACGTCCTCGCCCGGTTCCACCGAGGGCCGCCGCCCCTCGGCCCCCTCCGGTTACCGCCTCGCCGACGACCCGGCCGGCTTCTCCCTCGCCGTACCGGAGGGCTTCACCCGCCGGCCGGAGGGGGAGCGCGTCTTCTACATGTCACCAGAAGAGACGTTTCGCCTCGGCATCAAGACCGCCGATCCGGACCCCGGCGGCCCGCTCGCGGTGATGCGGCGTTCCGCCGCCGGGGGCCCGGACACCAACCCCGGCTACCACGACGGCCGGGTCACCTCCTCCACGCACCACGGACACCCCGCCGCCCTCTGGGAGTTCACCTGGAACGGCTTCAGCGCGGCGGAGGGCCCCCGGCACACCTACGACCTGTGCTGGGAGGAGGGCGGGCGGATGTACGACGTGTGGGTGTCGGCGCCCGTCGGCAGGGTGCGGGAGGCGAAGGAGTACTTCGACGTCGCGATCGACACGTTCGTCCGTGCGTGAAATGGACGTGGCCGTCCGTGCGTGAAATCGACGTGTCCGTACGTGCGTGACATCGATACGTTCGTACGTGCTCGAAGGGGAGACGAGCGGCGGCGTGCGTCACGGGTCTGTGACCGGAAACCACTGCCTGTGGATACGGCGGTGCCGGACGCGATATGGATGGATCCATGAGCAGCGACGGGGGAACCGGCCACGAGTCCGACGAGACGACGAGTTTTGTCCTGCAACCGCCGAACTCCGCGAACGCTCACCCGGCGCCCACACAGGTCGTCCCGTCGCAGCCGCAGCCGCAGCCGCATCCGCATCAACAGCCGTACCAGCAGCCGCAGTCCGTACGGGAGCCCGGCGCCGGCCGCCTCATCGCGGGCCGCTACCGGCTGCTGGCCAAGCTCGGGCACGGCGGCATGGGCACGGTGTGGCGCGCCAAGGACGAGACCGTCGACCGCGAGGTCGCCGTCAAGGAGCCCCGCGTTCCGGACCACCTTCCCGACCGTGAACGCGCCACCACCTTCGAGCGGATGCGCCGCGAGGCGCGGGCCGCGGCCCGCCTCGACCACCCCGCGGTCGTCAACGTCCACGACGTGGCGATCGTCGACGGCCGGCCGTGGATCGTCATGGAGCTGGTCCGGGGCCGTTCGCTCGGCAGCGCCCTCCAGGAGGGCACGCTGGACGCGCGCGAGGCCGCCAGGATCGGCCTGGAGGTGCTCGGCGCGCTGGAGGCGGCACACGCGGCGGGCATCCTGCACCGCGACGTCAAGCCCGACAACGTCCTCCTCGGCCGCCACGGCCGTGTCGTCCTCACCGACTTCGGCATCGCGCAGATCGAGGGCGAGACGAACCTGACGGACACCGGCGGCTTCGTCGGCTCGCCCGAGTACATCGCCCCGGAGCGGGTGCTGGGCCGGCGCCCCGGCCCGGCCTCCGACCTGTGGTCCCTGGGCGTCGTCCTCTACGCGGCCACCGAGGGCGTCTCGCCGTTCCGCCGCAGCAACACGCCCGCCACCCTGCAGTCGGTCCTCAACGCCACGCCGGCCCCGCCCGCTTCGGCGCCGGGGCCGCTGGCCGAACTGATCACGGGCCTGCTGCAGAAGGACCCGGCCGGACGACCGGACGCCGCCCGCGTCCGGGCCCTGCTGTCCCGGGCCGCGAACCCGCCCGAGCCCGTGCCCACCGCGCCCGTGCGGCCGGTGCTGAGCGCGGGCAAGGGCATCCGGCTCGGGCGCACGGCGTCGCTCGGCATCGGCGCGGGTGCCGTCGCGGCGGCGGTGGCGGCGTATCTGGTGCTCGCGGACCCGTTCGCGGGACCCCTGCCCGACGGCTGGACGAAGCAGGCGAGCCCCAGGCTGGGCGTGACGATCGGGGTGCCCGCGGGCTACCAGGTCAGCCGCCCGGGCAAGGACGACTCCGACAAGAACCGGGTCACCTACACCGACCAGAGCGGCGCCATCTGGATCGGCGTGGACCTCTCCAGGAAGGCCGACGACAGCCTGGGCGACATCAAGAACTCCGCGGCGGCCCAGATGTACGCCGACAACGAGCACTTCAAGAGCGACGGCGAGTACAACCTCGACATGCCGGCGGGGCCCAGCACGAAGACCGACGACAACATCACGCACGACGGCAGACCCGCGGCCGAGAACACGATCGGCTACGTCACCGACGACAGCGACAACCCCCGCCCGCGCGAACTCCGGATCTGGTACTACCGGACCAGGTCCGGCGACATGTACAAGGTCACCGTCAGCTACCCGGGCAAGGGCGACTTCACCGCCCGCGGGCGCGAGGTGGCGAAGACGGCGCTGGCCAACATCGACATCGCCCGGCCGTAGCGGCGCTCGGGCGCGAGCCGACCGGACCCGCGTCGACAACTCGCCGTTCCGCACGGTAGGCATGAGGCATGAGCGAAGGCGGCGAACGTACGCGCGAAGGCCGGCTGGTCGGTGGGCGCTACCGGCTGATCGAGCGCATCGGCTCCGGCGGCATGGGCACGGTCTGGCTGGCCCACGACGAGCTCGTGCAGCGGGAGGTCGCCGTCAAGCAGCCCCGGCTGCCGGGCGATCCGGACGACGAGCACCATCAGCGGGCCGCCCACCGCCTCTACCGCGAGGCCCGCGCCGCCGCGCGCGTCGACCATCCGGCCGCCGTCTCCATCCACGACGTCGTGGAGGAGGACGGGCTGCCGTGGATCGTCATGGAGCTGGTCCGCGGCGAGTCCCTGCACGAGGTGCTGCGGCGCGGACCGGTCGAGGCCGCCGAAGCCGCCCGTATCGGCCTCGCCGTCCTCGGCGCGCTGCGCGCCGCGCACTCCGTCGGCATCGTCCACCGGGACGTGAAACCCGCCAACGTGCTGCTCGGCTTCCCGACGGCGGCCGCGCCCGAGCGGGGGCGCGCCCACGGCCGCGTCGTCCTCACCGACTTCGGCATCGCTCATGTCCAGGGCGAGGAATCCCTCACCGTGAGCGGGGAGTTCGTCGGTTCGCTGGAGTTCGTCGCGCCCGAGCGGATGTCGGGCCGGGGCGCGGGGCCCGCCTCCGACCTCTGGTCCCTGGGCGTCCTGCTGTACGCGGCCGTGGAAGGCGCCTCGCCGTTCCGGCGCACGACCGTGGAGTCCACGCTCGCCGCCGTCATCGCCGCCGATCCGCCCGAGCCGAAACAGGCGGGGCCCCTGGGCCCCTTGATAGCCCGCCTGCTGGTGAAGGACCCCGGGCAGCGGCCCGACGCAGAGGAGACGGCCGCCGTGCTGGAGGCGGTGACCGAGGGATGGCCCGTGCCGGCTGTCGAAACCGCCTTGACGGAGCCTCAGAACGCCGCGGCGCTCAAGGAATTCGCCGACGACGCGGGGACCGTACGACTGCAGGGGAAGCCTTCGCCGGGGGCGGAGGCGGGGGCGGAGGCGGGGGCGGGGGCAGGGGCGAGAGCCGGGGCCGGGGCCAAGGGGTTGGCAGCGGGTGCGGGTGCGGGTGCGGGTGTGAGTTCGGGTGCGGATTCGGGTTCGGGTGCGGACTCGGGTTCGGGTTCGGGTTCCGTGGGGTTGCCTCCGGGTGGAGGCGTGGACTCCGTTGGGCCGTCGCCGGTCGAGGGCATGGGTGGCTCGCAGTCGTCGCCAGTCGGCGGCGCGGGCGCCTCGGAGCCGGGTCCCGAGCCCGTCACCACGACTCTCCCTGACGTCACCTCGTCCTCGAAGCGCCGCCGCCACCGCCTGTTGCTCCGCCGGCCCGCATTACTCGCCGCCCTCGCCGCCCTGCTCGTCGGTGGCGGCTGGCTCGGCGCCTCCTATGTCACCGCGCCCGGCGACGACGGCACCACCGAGCGCGCCGCCACCCTCACCGAGGCCCCGGCGCTCGCCGCGACCCCGACCCCCGCCGGCACTCCCGCCGGCTGGACCGCGCACCGCGAGAAGGCGATGAACGCCGTGCTCTGGCTCCCCGGCGGCTACCGGGAGTCCGCCAGGGAAGGGGACGCCGCCGCCCCGCCCCGCCTCGTCGAGTACGACGAGGCCGGCAGCGACGTCACCCTGCGCCTCACCGAGTGGGACGAGGCACCCCGCACCCCGATGGCCGAGGCCCGGGCGGCCCACGCCACCTGGAACGGCTACGACGGTGACGCGCGCACGCAGTACACCCGCACCACCTTCCACGGCGACGAGGCCGTCCTCGCCGACACCACCTACGGCACGGCCGGCTCCCCGACCCGGGTGATGCAGCTGGTGATCCGCACCGGCGACGGCCGGATGTACGAGCTGCGCGTCGACATGCCGAAGGGCACCCCGGACGAGAAGAACGGCACGGCGCTCTACAAGGGCGCGCGTGACCGTTTCGTCATCGCACGGGACTGAACCGCGCCGGGGCGTCCCCGCACAAGCGCTGATCAGCGCATTCGTTGCCAGTGAGCACTGGCGTCGTGTGAGCAGTCGGTGAAGCCGCGTTACCGACGGGTACCCAAAGCCTGCCCACCGGCATACCCTGCGCCTCATGACGGACGCGCAAGCCCCGGCCAAGACCGGCACGAATCCTCTCGCCCCCGCTCCGGAGGGCGCCCGTACGGCTGCCGACGTGGTGACGCCCGAGCTGGTCGCCCAGCTGACCAGGGGCGTGGTCGGCTCCGGCCGTACCGCCAACCACACGCCGTTCACCGGCGAGAAGCTCGCCGATCTGCCCCAGTCCACGCCCGAGGACGTGGCCAAGGCCTTCGCGGCGGCCCGAGCGGCGCAGGCGGTGTGGGCGCAGACGCCGGTCCGGCAGCGCGCGGCCGTCCTGCTCCGCTTCCACGACCTGGTGCTCGCCCGCCAGGCCGAGGTGCTGGACCTGATCCAGCTGGAGACCGGCAAGGCCCGCCTGCACGCCCACGAGGAGGTCCAGGCCGTCGCCGTGGCCTCCCGCCACTACGGCCGCCGGGCTCCCGCGTACCTGAGGCCGAAGCGGCACACGGGCGCGATCCCGACGCTGACGAAGGTCACCGAGCTGCGCCACCCGCGCGGCGTCATCGGCCAGATCGCCCCCTGGAACTACCCCCTGGAGCTGTCGGTCGGCGACGCGCTCCCGGCGTTCGTGGCGGGCAACGCGGTGGTGATGAAGCCCGACGCGGAGACCTGCCTCACCGCCCTGTGGGCCCGTGACCTGCTGATCGAGGCCGGTCTGCCCGCGGACGTCTTCCAGGTCGTCCTCGGCGACGGCCCCGTCGTCGGCCCCGAGGTCGTCCGGCACGCCGACTACGTCTCCTTCACCGGCTCCACCCGCACCGGCCGCGAGGTGGCCCAGGGCGCCGCCGCCCGTCTCGTCGGCGTCTCCCTCGAACTCGGCGGCAAGAACGCCATGCTGGTGCTGGAGGACGCCGACATCGAGAAGGCGGCCGCGGGCGCCATCCGTGCCTGCTTCTCCTCGGCCGGCCAGCTCTGCATCTCCATCGAGCGGCTGTACGTCCACGAGTCGATCGCCGACGCCTTCCTGGAGCGCTTCGCCGCCCGCACCAAGGGCATGCGCCTCGGCAAGTCCCTCGCCTACGGCGCCGACATGGGCTCGCTGGTGGGGGAGCGGCAGCTGCAGACGGTCACCCGGCACGTCGAGGAGGCCGTCGCCAAGGGCGCGAAGCTCGTCGCCGGCGGCGTGCCCCGTCCGGACATCGGCCCGTACTTCTTCGAGCCGACCATCCTGGACGGCGTGACCGAGCCGATGGCGGTGTGCACCGAGGAGACCTTCGGGCCGGTCGTCTCGATCTACCGCTTCCGGACCGACGACGAGGCGGTCGAGCACGCCAACTCCACGCCCTACGGCCTGAACTCCTCGGTGTGGACGAAGGACGGCAGCCGTGGCCGCGCGGTCGCCGCCCGGCTGCGCACGGGCACCGTGAACGTCAACGAGGGCTACGCCCCCGCCTACGGCAGCGTCCAGTCCCCGATGGGCGGCATGAAGGACTCCGGTCTCGGCCGCCGCCACGGCTCCGAGGGCATCCTCAAGTACACGGAGGCCCAGACGGTGGCCCAGCAGCGCCTGCTGCCGATGGCTCCGGCGCTGGGGATGGACGACGAGAAGTACGCCCAGTTCATGAGCCGGAGCCTGCGGCTGATGAAGGCGTTCCGGTTCCGGTAGGAGGAGAGAGCGCGTGAGCAATGACGCCTACGACTACGACGTGATCGTCGTCGGGTCCGGCTTCGGCGGTTCGGTCACGGCCCTGCGCCTCACCGAGAAGGGTTACCGGGTGGGGGTGCTGGAGGCGGGCCGCCGCTTCACCCGCGAGTCCCTGCCCAAGAACTCCTGGGACCTGAAGAACTACCTCTGGGCGCCGAGGCTCGGCATGTTCGGCATCCAGCGCATCCACCTGCTCGGCAACGTCATGGTGCTGGCCGGCGCGGGCGTCGGCGGCGGCTCCCTGAACTACGCCAACACCCTCTACGTACCGCCGAAGCAGTTCTTCGACGACCCGCAGTGGCGGGACATCACGGACTGGCAGGAGGAGCTGAAGCCGTACTACGACCAGGCGCGGCGCATGCTCGGCGTGCGGCTGAACCCGACGATGACCCCGTCCGACGTCCACCTGAAGGCGGCCGCCGAGCGCATGGGCGTCGGCGACACCTTCCACATGGCGCCGGTCGGCGTCTTCTTCGGCGACGGCGAGGACGCTGGGGGCAAGGCGAAGGCCGCGCCCGGGCAGCAGGTGGACGACCCCTACTTCGGCGGCGCGGGCCCGGCCCGCAACGCCTGCACCGAGTGCGGCGAGTGCATGACCGGCTGCCGCCACGGCGCGAAGAACACCCTCAACGAGAACTACCTCTACCTCGCCGAGAAGGCGGGCGCGGTCGTGCACCCGATGACCACCGTCGTGTCCGTCACGGACGACTCGCAGGGCGGCTACGCCGTCGCGACCCTCCCCACCGACAACAGGAAGAAGTCCGCGGGCCGCACCTTCAGGGCCCGCCGGGTGGTGCTGGCGGCCGGCACCTACGGCACCCAGACCCTGCTGCACCGGATGAAGGCGGGCGGTCAGCTCCCGTACCTCTCGGACCGGCTGGGCGAGCTGACCCGTACCAACTCCGAGGCGCTGGTCGGCGCGCAGACGAACGACCGCCGTTACCGCAGGGCGACGGGCGAGCCGAAGGTCGACTTCACCCGCGGCGTCGCCATCACCTCGTCCATCCACCCGGACGAGAACACCCACATCGAGCCGGTCCGCTACGGCAAGGGCTCCAACTCCATGGGCGGCCTGTCCATCCTCCAGGTGCCGTACGCGGAGGGCTCGTCCAGGGTGCTGGCCTGGCTGCGCAACGCGGCCCGCCACCCGATGCTGGTCCTGCGCTCCCTCTCCAACTACCGCTGGTCGGAGCGGACCATCATCGGCCTGGTGATGCAGTCCCTGGACAACTCCCTGACGACGTACCTGAAGCCGGACGGCATGGGCAAGGGCCTGCTCACCGCGCGCCAGGGCCACGGAGCCCCCAACCCCAAGCAGATCAAGGCCGCTTCGGAGAGCGCCTCGGTCATCGCGGCCGACATCAACGGCTTCGCGGGCTCCAACGTCGGCGAGCTGATGGGCACCCCGCTCACCGCCCACTTCCTCGGCGGCTGCCCCATCGGCGCCTCGCGCGAGACCGGCGTGATCGACCCGTACCACCGCCTCTACGGCCACCCCGGCATCTCGGTGGTCGACGGCGCCGCGGTCTCGGCCAACCTCGGTGTGAACCCCTCCCTCACCATCACCGCCCAGGCCGAGCGCGCGATGTCGTACTGGCCCAACAAGGGCGAGGCGGACCAGCGTCCGGAGCAGGGAGCGGCGTACGAACGCCTGAAGCCGGTGGAGCCGCTGGCTCCCGCGGTCCCGGCGGACGCCTTCGGCGCGCTGAAGCTGCCGTTCCTGGGGATGCCGGCGGTGCCGCCGAAGAAGGGCGCCGGTCGCTGAGCCGGTCTCATACAACACCGAAGGGCCCGCGCTCCCCTCCTGGTGCGGGCCCTTCTGATGAGGCGGAGGCGGCGTGCACCGCCCCCGCCTGCTGCGTACGACGCGCTGACGCGCTCTACGAGTGCGCGCCCTACGCGGCGGCGTTCGACCCGGCGCCCCTACGGCGACGCACGACGAACAGCGCACCGGCACCGGCGACGACGGCGACACCACCGGTGAGACCGATGACGGGCAGCATGGAACTGGAGCCGGTCTCGGCGAGGCTGCCGGTGACCGGAAGCTGCTCCGAGCCGCCCTGGGGCTCCATGTTGGTCTTGGGCTTCGTGGTCGGCTTGTCACCGCTGGGCTTGGCGTCGCCGACACCGCTCGGCTTGCTGCCGGCCTTGAGAACGGTGAACTGGTAGGTGTCACCGTTTCCGTTGCAGTCCGTGCCCTTGCCCGCGTAGACGGCGCTGCTCATGGCGAAGGACGAGCCTGCGGGAGCCTTGGCGCCGACCCGCACCCGCAGGTCCATGTCGACCTTGGCGCCCTTGTCGACCGCGTCGATGATGCCGATGAAGGTGCCGGTGGCGACGACGGTGTCCTTCGTGCCCCCGTCCGTGTAACTGTCCTGGTACGAGTCGGTCCACTTGCCGGTCTTGGGGTCCTTGAACTGGATCTGGGCGAGGTCCCACGCCAGCGAGTCGTTCATGTTCACACCGTCGGCGTACTCGGTGTACGTGTCGACCCAGACGTTCTTGAGGTCGACGTCCGAGTTGTTCTTCACCGAGAAGGTGAAGTTGTGCCATCCGGAGCCCGCGACGATCTTGCTCGGCAGGCCGTTGACCTTGACCTCGAGATTGTCGTCCAGGTTGTACTTGTCGCAGGCGTCGGGAGTCCACTCGTCCGGAGCGGTCGACGTCGGTGACGGAGCGGAGCCGGACGGGGTGTTCTTGCCGTCCGGAGTCGTCGTGTCTTCGCCGGTCTTGGCGTTCTGGTCGTCGGCGGACGAGGTGGTGTCGTCGGCGGAGGCGGAGCTCTTGCCGTCCGGAGTCGTCGCGTCCTTCGCGGTGTCGGTGTTCTGGCCGTCCGTGGACGACGTGGTGCTGTCGCCCGACGTGCTGCTCTGGTCGCCCGTGGACGAGCTGGTTCCGTCGCCGGTGGTGGAGCTCTGGCCGGTCGTCGTCGAGGTGCCGTCCGTCTCGGCCGAGGCGGTCGCGGACGCGCCCGGGGACTCCGTCGCGAACGCGGCCGGAGCCGACAGCAGGGCGATCGGGGCTATGGCGGCCGTCGCGGCCGCAGCGGCCATGGCACGGCGAAGCTTCATGAAGACCTCAAGAAGTCGGAGGTGCTGCGGCGCGCCGCAGCACGTGCTCAGGGAGGCCTCCGCGTGTGGGGCGCGGGAGTGGCCCTTGATTCGCGAAGTTGGATCAGTGACGGCTGTGAATGGTTGTCTCCGTCTTCACCGTTTTCTTATGTGATACACACCACACGATGGGTCGTCCGCGTCCTGCGTCGTCCCCTGGCAGCGTCCCCCCGCATCACCCCCGACCTGCCCTGACATACGCTCAGCCCCCATCAGCCGCCCGACGGAGACAGGAAGCGCACAGCATCGTGGCCGACAAGCCGTCAGAAGAGGCCAGACCCGGACCCGGACCGGAACCCATATCCGCATCCGGACCAAAACCCATGTCCGACGACGTCTGGCAGAAGTTCGTCGAGGACACCGAACGTGACATCTCCACGTCCTCGGCGCCGAAGGAGCCGTCCGCCCGCGCCCGCATGGTGACCGAGCGGTTGCGGAGGATGGACGAGGAAGCCGCCCGCCGGGAGGCGAAGGGCGGCAAAGGCGCCAAGAAGGGTAAGACCGGCAAGGAACGTGCAGGGCGGGGCGACCGCGGCGACCGGGCCGCCGCCGGCCAGGCCTGGCAGCCCGAGGGCTGGCGTACCGGCCCCGCCTGGCGGGAGATGGACGGGCGGGCCGCACGCCGGCGCCGGCTGTGGGGCCTCCTCGGCATTCCCGTCGCCGCCGCTCTCGCCGTCGTGGCCGTCAGGCCCTCCCTGATCCCCGGTGATCCCTTCAGGGCCGGCAAGGCGGCGCAGGACGCGGCGGCGTCGCCGCTGCCCCCGGAGACCGCGCGCCCCACCGCCGCGCCCTCTGCCGCGGCGCTGGCGACGCCCACGCTCGACCGGCCGTTCGCCGGGTCCCCCGCCGCGCGGTGGGCCGACGGCGCGGCCGGGATCGTGCTGCCGGAGGCGGCCCCGGTCGGCTCGCTCACCAAGTCCCAGGTGGCCCAGGCGCTGCAGCGGACCAAGGACCTGCTCGTCGGCGCGAACCTCGACCGCGGGACGCTGCTCGGCGGCCGTCCCGGCGCCGCGCTCGCCGTTCTCGACCCCCGGCAGCCCGGGATGCTCGGCGACGTGAAGGGCTGGCTGCGCACGCCGGACAAGCGGCACGACCCGACCTGGCTCTTCAGCCGGTTCGACCCGCACGAGGTGCGGCTCGTCGGAGACGTCGTCAAGACCCGCGGCCGTATGACGTTCAAGGCGGGGAAGCACGCCTCCGTCGTCGTCCACGCCGACTACACCTTCGTCTACCCGCTCGCCCCGGCCGACAAGGGCTCGAGCGAGGTGACCCGCACCATCGTGCGCAGGGTCCTGGACACGGAGATGTCCGACCCCAGGAAGTACCGGGTCACGCCCGGCAAACTGGCGATCGTCAAGTACGACCAGGACATCGGCAACTCCGCCTGCGACGTGTACGACGGCTTCCTGCACCCGCAGTTCAGCTCCTCGGAGCCGACCGGCGCGCCTGCGACCGGCCCGACCACGGATCCGTACGACCGCAGCAAGGATCTCGACGCGCACCGTGCGGAGGGCTGCGGGACGGTGTCCCGGGTCTGAGGGCCCCCACGGGTCCTGCCTCGTCGCTCCCGGGCCCGGGCATGCGAGGGGCCCCGCGGGCCTGGCCCGCGGGGCCCCTCGCTCGTCAGCACCGACGTCAGGGCAGCGCCGGTGCCTGGGAGCGGCGCCGGGGGGTTGCGCCGCTTGTCTCGTGTGCCCTCGGCCGTCGCCGCGGCGCGGGTGGGGCGCCTGGGTGGCCTCGACCTCTGGCGGTACGGAAGTGCAACGGAAGTGCGAGCAATGCGGTTGTCTGCGGCGGGACTTGGGCTTTCTACGCATCGTGCTGGATGGACGGGGGCTACGCAACCGTTTCACCCAGGGTTGTGCATTTTTGCATTTTCCGCCGGTCGGCCCCGGGCGTCCCCGGAGCCGACCGTTTACTTGGGTGACCGGGCTGCTGTCCCCTGCCGTCCGGCCACATCCCTGGAGCGAGGTCCCACGACGTACGGCACGACCCGTGCGTCTCATCGCTCCAGCAAGCCACGCGTGGTTCTTTCGGGCCCGCCCCTGGCTGGCGCGGACACCTCCACAACGAGGCGGTTCGCGGTGCGGTCACGCGCCGTACGGGTGAGAGAGATCCCGAACTCAGATGCGACCGCGGCACAGTTCGAGGAGCGTCATGGCGAGCGCCGTGCCCGGCCTGCCGAGGGCCTCGCTGTAGTGGCCGAGGACCTCCATCTCGCGGGAGAGGTTCACGCGCCGCCCGCCGGAGGCGATGCGCGCCTCCTGGATGACCGCGGAGACGGCCATCCGTTCCTGGACCAGGCCGATGATCCGGTCGTCGAGCGCGTCGACGCGCTCACGGGCGCCGGTGATCACGCCGGCGGCCTCGGCGGTCCGGGCGCCGGTCTTCTCCGCCGCGGTCTTCCCGGCCGTGGTCTGCCTGTCAGTGGTCCGCCTGTCAGTGGCCTGCCTGTCAGTGGTCTGCCTGTCAGTGGTCTTCCCGGCCGTGGTCTTCTCGTTCGCGATGGCGGTCATGTCGGGGGCTCCTCGGAGGTTCGGAGGTCGGTGCCCCGGAGCGGCGGGATCCGGTGAAACGCCAGGCGCCCCGGACCTTGTCGGCCCGGGGCGCCTGGGAAGTCGCTCGTCAGTTGCTCAAGCGGCACGACCATGGCAGCCGGTGGGCCGGTCGCCATAGGTAAAGAGGAAGGTCGCCTGCGTGAGCATGGGGCCAGTATGCACGGGGAGGGGGCCCCGTCCAAGCCGCGTCCGCGATCCGGGCGGGCAGGTGGCCCACGGCCACCCCGGTAGAATCGGCAACCACAAGACCCCCGCCCCACCGCCGGAAGGCACCCCGTGTCATCAGCGACCCCCGCTGCCGCCGCCCCCGACACCGTCCTGGTGGTCGACTTCGGCGCGCAGTACGCCCAGCTCATCGCCCGTCGCGTCCGCGAGGCCCGGGTCTACAGCGAGATCGTGCCGAGCACCATGCCGGTCGCCGAGATGCTCGCGAGGAACCCGGCGGCGATCATCCTCTCCGGCGGCCCCTCGTCGGTGTACGAGGAGGGCGCGCCCGGCCTCGACCGCGCGATCTTCGAGGCCGGCGTCCCCGTGTTCGGCATGTGCTACGGCTTCCAGCTGATGGCGCGCTCCCTCGGCGGCACGGTCGACAACACCGGCGCCCGTGAGTACGGCCGTACCGATCTGCACGTGTCGAAGGCGTCCTCCACCCTCTTCGAGGGCACCCCGGCCGAGCAGCACGTGTGGATGTCGCACGGCGACGCCTGCTCCGCCGCCCCGGAGGGCTTCACCGTCACCGCCTCCACCGAGGTCGTCCCGGTCGCCGCCTTCGAGAACGACGAGAAGAAGCTCTACGGCGTCCAGTACCACCCCGAGGTCATGCACTCCACGCACGGCCAGCAGGTGCTGGAGCACTTCCTGTACCGGGGCGCCGGCCTGAGCCCCGACTGGACCACGGGCAACGTCATCGAGGAGCAGGTCGCCGCGATCCGCGAGCAGGTCGGCGACCGGCGGGCCATCTGCGGCCTGTCCGGCGGCGTCGACTCCGCCGTGGCCGCCGCCCTGGTCCAGAAGGCCATCGGCTCCCAGCTGACCTGCGTGTACGTCGACCACGGCCTGATGCGCAAGGGCGAGACCGAGCAGGTCGAGAAGGACTTCGTGGCGGCGACCGGCGTGCAGCTGAAGGTCGTGGACGCCGAGGAGCGCTTCCTGACCGCGCTCAAGGGTGTCTCGGACCCGGAGGAGAAGCGGAAGATCATCGGCCGCGAGTTCATCCGCGTCTTCGAGCAGGCGCAGGCGGAGATCATCGCGGACGAGGGCCCCGAGGTCGCCTTCCTGGTGCAGGGCACGCTCTACCCGGACGTCGTCGAGTCCGGCGGCGGCACCGGCACCGCGAACATCAAGTCCCACCACAACGTGGGCGGCCTGCCCGAGGACCTCGAGTTCCAGCTGATCGAGCCGCTGCGCAAGCTCTTCAAGGACGAGGTCCGGATGGTCGGCCAGGAGCTCGGCCTGCCGGAGGAGATCGTCCAGCGCCAGCCGTTCCCGGGTCCGGGCCTCGGCATCCGCATCGTCGGCGAGGTCACCAAGGACCGCCTGGACCTGCTGCGTGAGGCCGACGCGATCGCCCGCGAGGAGCTGACCGCGGCCGGCCTCGACCGGGACATCTGGCAGTGCCCGGTGGTCCTGCTCGCGGACGTCCGCAGCGTCGGCGTCCAGGGCGACGGCCGCACCTACGGCCACCCGATCGTGCTGCGCCCGGTCTCCAGCGAGGACGCCATGACGGCCGACTGGTCGCGGCTGCCGTACGACGTCCTCGCGCGGATCTCGACACGGATCACCAACGAGGTCGCCGAGGTCAACCGGGTCGTCCTGGACGTGACGTCGAAGCCGCCGGGCACCATCGAGTGGGAGTAGCCCCCGTCGGGCAGGGCCTGGGCGGGCCTAGGTCCGTCTGAGCGTGCGCACCGGCTCTCCGGGCTTCCAGACCTGGACGACGAGATACCTGTCGTCCTCGACGTAGGTCCGTACGACCTCCGTCAGCTCGGTGCGGAAGAGGTGGAACGGCTCCGGCGGTTCCACCTCTTCCGCGTACGCGCCCTTGGCGGCCGGGTCCCCGACCTCGACCGCGCGCCCGCCGATCCGGATGTCGCCGGGCCCCGGATCCTTCCCGGGGCCGGGGTTCGACTGGAGCGCGAACCGCGGGTCGCGGCGCAGGTCCAGCGCCTTGAGCGAGTCCGGCATCATGCCGAGCCACAGCTCGCCGTCGAGGAATCGGACCTCGAGCCCGCTGGTGCGCGGCGAGCCGTCCCGCCGGAGGGTGGCGAGCACATGGTGGGTGAAGGTGCCGAAACGCTTCTCGGCGATCCGTGCCAGTTCGGGTTCCGCGGCGGTGAAGGCCGCCCAGTTCCATACCATGCGCAGAGCCTCGCGCCGAAACCGGACACCTTCTGTCGGGTATCCCCTGCCGGGTACCGGCCGCGCGCGTCATCTTTACAGAACAGCTCTGTTCTCCTTCGCTGACCGGCGGTAACTTCCGCCCCGTAAGGCAATCCAGTCCTGGAGGACACATGCACGACACCCCCGGGGCCGGGCCCACTCCGCCCCCCGCCCTGCCGACCGACCGGCTCCAGTTCGCGATGCCGCCCATGCACGACTCGGTCGACGACGAGCGCCGCCACCGCAAGGAGCGGCTCGCGGGCGCGCTGCGGATCTTCGGGCGGCTCGGCTTCGAGGACGGCGTATCGGGGCACATCACGGCGCGCGACCCCGAGTACAGCGACTGCTTCTGGGTCAACCCGTTCGGGATGCCCTTCAAGCACGTCACCGTGAGCGACCTGGTGCTCGCCAACTCCGGCGGGCAGGTGATCGAGGGCCGCTACCACGTGAACCAGGCCGCCTTCACCGTCCACGCCCAGGTCCACGCGGCCCGCCCCGACGTCGTCGCCGTGGCCCACTGCCACTCCGTGCACGGCCGGGCCATGGCCGCGCTGGGCGACCTGCTCGACCCGATCACCCAGGAGAGCTGCGCCTTCTACGAGGACCACGCCCTCTACGACGCCTACACCGGCGTCGCCGTCGACGCCGAGGAGGGCCGCCGTATCGCCGCCGCGCTCGGCACCCGCAAGGCGCTGGTGCTGCGCAACCACGGGCTGCTCACGGTCGGCGACTCGGTGGACGCGGCGGCCTGGTGGTTCGTGTCCATGGAGCGCTCCGCCCAGGTGCAGCTGAGCGCCAAGGCCGCCGGGCGCCCGGTCCTCATCGACCACCGGGCGGCGGTGGCGACCCGGGAACAGCTCGGCGGCGACCTGGTCGCGTGGATCAACTACCAGCCCCTGTGGCAGGACGTCAGCCGCAGCGAGCCGGATCTGCTGAGCTGACCGTCCCGTCCAGGGGTTTCAGAAACCCCGCAGCACCGCCGCCTTGGTCATCGCGAACTCCTCGTCCGTGAGCACCCCGTCCCGGTGCAGCTCGCCCAGCTCCCGCAGCCGCCGCAGCAGTACGTCGTGGTGGTCGGCCGGGGGCGCCACGGCCGCCTGCTGCCGCCGGTCCACCAGCTCGCCGCCGCGGGTGGACGGGTGCGGCAGCCGCGCGGTGACCGCGGTGGCCACGAGCGCGGTGAGCAGGTCGCGGCGGGCGCTGCCCCACAGGTCCAGGGCGTAGGGGTCCTTCTCCGGCGGCAGCTTCGAGAACGCGGTCTCGCGCGTCACGAAGCGCAGGAAACCGTCCTCGTAGCCGGAGTTGGGCAGCCACTCGACCTGCACCAGATCGGCCACGGAGATGATCCGCGGCCCGGTCGCCCGCTTGACCCGGTCGGAGGTGTCGGCCCAGTCGATGCGCACCTGGTTGCCGTCGAAGGAGACGGTGCCGTCGGAGGAGCGGACGGAGACCGGGACGGGCGGCCCGGGCAGCAGATACGCCTTGGTCGGCTCCTTGGGGATCTGGTCCAGCATCAGCGCCCGGCGGATCTCCTCGGCCACGTACTCGGCGACCCCGGCCCGGTCCACGTCCACCACCAGCCGGTACGGATCGGCCGGATCCGGCAGCCGCCCGCCCGTCGCCTGGAGCAGCGGGTCCGCGCCCTCGCGCAGCCGTATCCGCAGCCGTCCGCGTTTGCGCTCGGGCTCGAAGACCACGCCCGCGACGGCTTCCAGGGGCACGGCGACCTCCCCGTACGTCTGCCGGAACAGGGGCACGGAGCGGTGGAGACCCGGCGTGATCCTGACCGTGGTGCCGTCGAAGGCCCAGGTTCCGTCCCGCTGGATGATCTCGGCCATAGGGAAATTCTCGCAGCCGGGTCAACACGGCGGCCCCCGCTTCACCCGCCACGACCGGACCTGCCGGGCGTGCGGGGGGCGGCGTAGGGCACAATTCGCTGTCATCACACGGGAGTTGCCGGGGCGCGGCCGACGGCCGGAAGGGCGCCGGCGGCAGGGCTGCGGGGAAGGCGGGCGTCGGGCGTGGCGGTGCAGGAGGCGAGAGGCGGCGCGGACGCGCCGGGGGGCGGCCACGGGGGCGGCTGCACCTGCGGGGACTGTCCGCACGGGGCACGTACGGGCCACCGGCGCGCGGTCGCCGAGTTCCTGCTGCTGCGGGACGGGTACGCGGCCGGACAGGGGCTGCCCGCCGCGGTGGCCCATTCGGCCTCGGCCTCCCGCCAGTGGGTCTCCGAGGAACTGCGCCAGTCCGCCGAACGCGTCGCCGAACGCGGCCGCGCCGAGGGCGAGGCGTGGCTCGCTCGCCTGTGGCGGTGGACCGTGTGCACGGTGTGGGCCCTGGTGGTGGCGTTGCTGCTGGTACAGACGCTGACCGCGATCGGCGCCGGGTGGACGCCGGCCCGCACGGCGGGCCTGCTGGCGGCCCTCGTCACGGGAGGCGCGCTGACCGCCGCTTCCTGGTTCCACCGCGCCCGCGGCGGCGTCCTGGCGCCCGTCATCGGTGAGGACAACCGCCTGTCCACCTCCCGCGCGGTGGCCGCGGTCTGGGTCCTGTTCGTCGGCTACGCCGTGCTCGTCCTCGCGGGGCGCCTCGCCGCCGCGTCCGACCACGCGGAACGCGACGCGCTGATCTCCGGCCTCGACCTCGCCCGCGGCGCCGGAATCGTCACCGTCCTCGCCGTGGTCTGCGGCGTCGCCGTGCTGGTGCGGCGCGTCGTCGGCCTGCGGGTCCTCGGACAGCGGCTGCAGAAGGTACGGGCGGACCGGCCCCGGGCCGCCGACCTGCTCACCGACGACGCGGGCCGCGGCACCTTCGCCGACATCCAGTACGTCGTGATCAGCGCCGTCGCCGCCCTGTTCGCCGCGGTGCGGCTGGCCCGCCGCCCGGACCAGCTGCCGGACCTTCCCTGGGGCCTGGCGGTGCTGGTGCTGGTGTCCGCGGCGACCTACGTGGCCGGCAAGTACGCCGAGGGCGGCCGTCCGGTGATCCTCTCCGTGGTGCGCGCCCGCGAGGCCGGCGACCTCGACGCCCCCATCCGCACGGGCGACGACATCGAGATCCGCGGCGCGGGCTTCGTGCCCCCGGGCTCGCAGGGCGCGGACCGGCTCACGCGCATGGTGGTCCGCATCGGCGCGGTCAACGTGCATGTTCCCCTGGTCCCCGTCCCCGGCGGTTTCAGCAACCCGACGGACGCCGTCCTGACCGTCCCCGTACCGGTGGACGTGGAACCGGGGAGGGTCGAGGTGCAAGTGGTGACCGCCGCCGGGGTAGAGACCAACCAGTACGCGATCGACGTGACGGACTGAGCGACGGACCGGACCGATGCGGACCGGCGGGATGGACCGATGCGATGGACCGGCGGGTGGGCCGATGCGGCGGACCGGCGGGATGGACCGATGCGGCGGACCGGCGGGATGGACCGATGCGGCGCGGACTGTTGAGGCGGACTGTCGTGACGGACCGATGCGACGGAATGTCGTGGCGGATTGTCGTAACGGACCGATGGGACGAGCCGAGACCCCGGTGACGGCCGCCGGGCACGCCGCCGGAAATCTGCACGACCGGATTGAGCGCACCGTCCCTTACGTACGTATCGTCTTCTGAGGGGTCCCGGCACTGCGGGCGAGAGGCGACAGCGATGACTCACGGCATGCGCACGGACACGCACACCCCCTATCTCGACGGCGACCGGAACTGGCGCGACTCCGCCACCCGCTACGCCCTCCTTCCACTCCGCGTCTTCCTCGGCGTCACCTTCATCTACGCCGGGCTGGACAAACTCACCAACAGCGACTTCCTCAAGGCCTCCGGCAGCGGCTCCATCGGCGACATGATGCGCCAGGTCCGCGACTCCTCCGCCATCCCCGCGATGGTGGACATGGCCCTGAAGAACCCAGTGGGCTTCGGTTACGCCATCGCCCTCGGTGAACTGGCCGTCGGCATCGGCACCCTGATCGGCCTCTTCGCCCGCCTTGCCGCGCTCGGCGGCGCGCTGATCTCCCTCAGCCTCTGGCTCACGGTGAGCTGGGCCTCCGACCCGTACTACTACGGCAACGACCTCGCCTACCTGATGGCCTGGCTCCCCCTCGTCCTCGCCGGCGCCTCCGTGTTCTCCCTCGACGCGGCACTCCACGCGCGGCGCAGGCAGCGGTTGGGAGGCTACCGGTAGCTGCCCGGAGCGGCTGCCGCGGCAGCAGCGGCTACTGCCCGGCGGGAACGCCGGGCGGTATGCGTTGCCGCCGTCCCGTCCCGGCGGGTCCCGTTGCGTTGCCGCCGCCTCGTCTCGCCTTGCCGCCGCCTCATCGCGACGCGTCCAGCGGGGCCTGCGCCGGGTCCGCCCGGTCCGCCGGGGCTGCCGGGTCCGTGCGTCCGGTGCGGCCCCGCCGCCGGCGTACGGTCCGGCCGACCACTCCCACGGCCCCGGCGAGGCAGAGCCCGCCCACGACCATCGGTATCACCGCGAACCACGGTGTCTCCCACAGCCCGCCCGCGTCCCCGGCGTAGACGAGGCCCGCCACGGCGAGGAAGAAACCGGCGACCAGCCTTCCCGGCTGGAACTCATGACGCAGCACGGCTCACCTCCGCCTGTCCGACGCCGACCCGGAGATCGAGGTCCAGCGTGCCGGTGTTCCCGCCGCCCGGCGGCAGGGTCACCTCTTTGTGCTTGCCCGGTTCGACGTCCACGTCCTTCTGCCCGTCGCCCGGCAGCTGGATGTCGCCCACGCCCACGTCGATGCTCAGCCTCACCGCCGTGTCCTTCGGCACGACCACCTTCAGCCGGCCCGCGCCGACCTCGGCGTTCGTGCTCACCGTCTGCCCCTTCGCCACCCGCAGCCGGCTCAGGTCCAGGGTGCCCACGCCGCTGCCGAGCTGGTACTTCGGCCGCAGGTCCGCGACCGCGGCCGGCTGCCATGTCGTACGTATCCAGTGGGTGTTGATGTCCTTGGGCAGCGCGGCCGACGCCGCGAGCAGGGCCGCCGTGACGACGGCCAGGAAGACGGAACCGGCCCCCGTGCGCCCCAGGAACGCGCTGAGCGCGATGCCCAGGCCGAACACGATCAGCGCGGCGGCGAGGCCGGCCTGCAGGCTGGTGCCCAGCGCATGGTCCTTCCACGTCAGCCCGGTGCCGAGGCCGCCCGCGAGCAGGGCGAGCAGGAAGAGCCAGCCGCCGATCCAGCGGGGGCCGCGCGGCTTCGGCGCCGGTGCCCGCGCGGTCCGCAGGCCGGCGCGGTCGGTCCAGGAGGTGCCGCGGCTGATGTTCACCGCGGCGGCGATGTCCCGGTCGCGGGAGTCACGTGGACCCCAGAGGTAGCCTGTGCCGCCGTCGTGCGTCCCGTCCTTGACGATGGGGTCGCGCCACCACGAGGGGTAGGCGGCGGGCACCGGCGGCGCCTGCGCCTCCGGTGGGGCGTCGGCGGCGGCCTGGGCGGCCAGCGGATCGGGGTCGGGGGTCCCGCGCTGCCGCGACCAGTACCCAGCGCCCGCGAGGAGCAGGGAGAGGACGACGGCGAAGGCCAGCACCCCGCCGTTCCTCAGCATGGTGAGGAAGACCCCGCAGCCGACCAGCGCGAACAGCACCGCGGTCAGTGCCTGGCCGTCGACGCGGCCGGTCAGCAGCTTGCGTACCTCGTTCTCCTCCTCGTCCTCGTACGGCACGAGGAGCCAGGCGAAGCCGTAGAAGATCAGGCCGATTCCGCCGGCCGCGGAGAGCACCACGAGGGTGATCCGGAAGATCACCGGGTCCATGTCGCACTGCCGCCCGAGCCCGGCGCACACCCCGGCGAGCGTCTTGTACCGCCGGTCGCGGCGGAGCCTGCCGGGGCCCTGGACGGTCTCCGCCCGCTGACCCTCCTCTTCCTGCGCGCCCGCACGCCCGTGCGCGCGCGAGCCGGCGCCGGGGTCCGCACCTCCGGGGCCCGCACCCCCACCGGAGCCCGCCCCGGCCGCGGCAGCCGCGGCCGGGGCGGCGGCCTGCGGCCCGGCACCCGCGGCGGGGCGCGGGCCGGAGCCGGGTCCCGGACCCGTCGCGGCGCGCTCGTGATCTGTCATGAGTCCATGGTGACGGCCGAGCGGCTCCGGCGGGAGTCGGAACGACCCTGGCCGGACCCTGATATCACCCCTGAACCGGCGCCGGGGAAACGTTCGACGGAGCGGGCGTCCGAAGATCAGGGGAGTATCGGGGGGCGACCCTGATGCCCGTGTCCTCGGGCCGTGTGAGTATCGGTGGCATGCCGGAAGCCGCCGCAGCGCCACTCGTCGAACCGCGGCCGCCGCGCAAGCTCTACCGCAGCAGCGACGGACGCTGGCTGGGTGGTGTGGCGCGGGGGCTCGCCGGACATCTCGGGCTGCCCGTCATCTGGGTGCGGCTCGTGTTCGTCGGCCTGTTCATGGCGGACGGCCTCGGCGCGCTGCTGTACGCCGCGTTCTGGTTCTTCGTGCCGCTCGGCGTGGGCGGCGTGGGCGATCAGAGGCCCCCGTCGCTGGTCACCACCGAGACCTCGGCGGACGGCCGCCGCAGACTCGTCGCCCGCAGGCCGGACCGGGGCCAGATCGTGGCCCTGCTCCTCATGGTCGCCGTGGCCCTGGTCTTCGTGAGCAACGTCAATCTGAGCGGCGGCGCCAAGATCTACCTCTGGCCCGCCGTCCTGGTCGGCGCGGGCGTCGCGCTCGTCTGGCGCCAGGCGGACAACGCCCGCCGGGCCCGCTGGGTCGAGGTCGGCAGCAGGCGGCGCACGCTCACCCTGCTGCGCGCGGCAGGCGGTGTCCTCCTCGTCACCGCGGGCGTCTCCGGCATCTTCGTGCTGCAGGGATCCGCCGCTCATCTCGGCTCCGTCCTCCAGGCGGCCCTCGCGGTCCTCGTCGGGATATCGCTGCTGGCGGGCCCGTACCTCGTGCGTATGACCCAGGACCTCTCCGAGGAGCGCCTGATGCGCATCCGCGCGCAGGAGCGCGCCGAGGTCGCCGCGCACGTCCACGACTCGGTGCTGCACACCCTGACCCTGATCCAGCGCAACGCGGAGAACGCCGGCGAGGTGCGCCGCCTCGCCCGCGCCCAGGAGCGCGATCTGCGCACCTGGCTCTACAAGCCCGAGGGCACCGGCAAGGACGAGGCCGACGAACCCACCACGCTCGCCGACGCGGTGCGGCGCAGCGCCGCGGAGGTGGAGGACAAGCACGGGGTCCCCATAGAGGTCGTGATAGTCGGCGACTGCCCGCTCGACGAGAAAATCGGCCCGCAGATGCAGGCCGCACGCGAGGCAATGGTGAACGCCGCCAAGTACGGTGGCGAGGGCGGCGCCGTGCAGGTCTACGCAGAGGTCGAGGGGAGGACGGTCTTCGTGTCGGTCCGGGACCGTGGCCCCGGCTTCGATCTGGACTCGATACCCGCCGACCGCATGGGCGTCAGAGAATCGATCATCGGCCGCATGGAGCGCAACGGCGGCACGGCGCGGCTGCGCGCGGTGCCCGACGGCGGCACGGAGGTCGAGCTGGAGATGGAGAGGGCGGAGAAGACGTGATGAGCGACCCGACCGAGACGAACGGTACGACGGGCGGGGCCGAGGGCGCCGAGCCCGCGGAGCCGTCCGCCGGCGGCGCGGGCGAGCGCCGCGTGCGCGTGGTGCTCGTCGACGACCACCGCATGTTCCGTACCGGTGTACAGGCCGAGATCGGCCAGACAGCGCAGACCGGCGTGGAGGTCGTCGGCGAGGCGGCCGACGTCGACCAGGCGGTCACGGTCATCACCGCGACCCGCCCCGAGGTGGTCCTGCTCGACGTCCACCTGCCGGGTGGCGGCGGCGTCGAAGTCCTGCGCCGCTGCGCGGCGTTGATGGCCGACACCGAGCAGCCCGTGCGCTTCCTCGCCCTGTCCGTGTCGGACGCGGCGGAGGACGTGATCGGCGTGATCCGGGGCGGCGCGCGCGGCTACGTCACCAAGACCATCACCGGCACGGACCTCGTCGCCTCCGTCTTCCGCGTGCAGGAGGGCGACGCCGTCTTCTCCCCGCGGCTGGCGGGCTTCGTCCTGGACGCGTTCGCCTCCACCGACGCCCCGCCGGTCGACGAGGACCTGGACCGCCTCACCCAGCGCGAGCGCGAGGTGCTGCGCCTGATCGCCCGGGGGTACGCGTACAAGGAGATCGCCAAGCAGCTCTTCATCTCCGTGAAGACGGTCGAGTCCCATGTGTCGGCGGTCCTGCGGAAGCTGCAGCTGTCCAACCGGCACGAGCTGACGCGGTGGGCGACGGCGCGGAGGCTGGTCTGACACGCCGGACTCGGGCCCCGGGGCCCGAGTCTCGGGACCTGGGTCATACCACCCGCGTCGCCCCCGCGAACGGCATCTCGTCGATCGGTGCCAGCCGCACCGGTGCCGACGGGTTCGGGGCGTGGATCATCTGGCCGTTGCCGACATAGATGCCGACGTGGCTGATGCCGGAGTAGAAGAAGACCAGGTCACCCGGGGCAAGTTCGGAGCGGGAGACACGGCGGCCGGCGTCGATCTGCGAGTAGGTGGTGCGCGGGAGGGAGACCCCTGCGGAGTGGTAGGCGGCCTGGACGAGCCCTGAGCAGTCGAAGGCGTCCGGTCCGGTCGCGCCCCATACGTACGGGCTGCCGAGCTTGGAATAGGCGTAGGCGACGGCGGCCGCGGCACGGGAGTCGGGCGCTTCGGCCGTCGCGGAGCCGGGGGCCCGCAGGCCGGCGCGCGGGGCCGAGCCGGAGCGTGACGCGCGCTCCGGGCCGCCCGGGTCCGCGCCGAGGCCGAGCCGTGCGCGCTCCGAGGCCGGCAGCCGGGCCAGCAGCCGCCGCGCCGCGTCCAGCTTCCCGGCGATGGTCGTCTTGGCCCGCCTCAGTTCCGCCTGCCGCGCTTTCAGGCCGGTCAGCTCGACGCGGGCGGCCCCGCGCAGCTGCTCGATCTCCCGCAGCTGCCGGCGTACGCCCGCGACGGCCGCCGCCTGCCGGGTGCCCGCCCGGTCGGCGAACTCGGCGCCCTCGAGATAGCGGTCGGGGTCGTCGGACAGCGCGAGTTGCAGCGCCGGGTCGAGGCCGCCGTCGCGGTACTGCGCGGCGGCCATCGAGCCCAGCGCGTCCCGCGCCGAGTTCAGCTTGTCCGTCCTGCGCGCGGCCTCGTCCCGCAGGGTGGTGAGCCGGTGCTCGGCGGCGTCCGCCTTCTCCTTCGCGCCGTCGTACTTCTCGGTGGCGACCTCCGCCTCCTGATACAGCTTCTCCACCTCCGCCTTGACCTGCGCCGGCGTCGGGTCGGGCTCCGCGTGTCCGGTGCCTTCGAAGCCGGTCGCGGTCGCCGCGCCCGCCAGGGCGATGGTGAAGGCGGTGCGGGCCGTGCTGCCGCCGAGTGAACGCCGACCGGTCTTGCGGTGCGCTGCCACCTGGACTGCACATCCTTTCGTACGGCCGCCTCGTCCCCCGGCGGCTGGATACGCGTCCGGTGACGGCCCGCACAGGGGGGAGCGCGCCGCCACCGGACCTCTCGGCGGTGGTGTCCGACTGCCGTCCCTGGCCCGGACGGTGGTGGGGAGCCGGTCACCTGGGGCAGGACGCTAAACCTGACCGTGACCCCTCCGTGACACGATGTGCGGAAGTGCCGCCGCCGGATCGCCGGATGACCGTATGCGACCGTGATCCGGGAACCTCGCCGTCGACTTCACGCGGCGCGCTGACCGATGTGACGGTTCCGGACCGCGGTCGGGGGACGGCCTGCTACGGACCGCATATATGCAGGACTTCTACCCACGTATACGCAGGACCTCTATGCACGCAGGATCCCTGTTTACGCAGAATCCTTCGGCGGGTCTGCGCCATCCTGGGCGCGGTCCGCGTGACGGCTGCCGCCTCGATTCTCCGAGGGGCAGGCCGGTGTCGGATCCGCGAAGGGCAGGGCGGTGCCGGACGCCCCATGCGCCCCTGTTTAAGCTCCAGCCCCATGGACGTACTCATCCATCTCTTCGTCGCCCTGCACATCATCGGCATCGCCGCGCTGCTGGGTGGCTTCCTCACCCAGATGAAGGCGATGGGGCAGGGCACGGCCCGCTTCGTCCCCGGCATGCTGCACGGGGCGCTGACGATGCTGGTCACCGGAGCGGTGCTGGTCGGCCTCAACCAGGCCGACGATCATCACGTCAACAACGTCAAGATCGGTATCAAGCTGGCCCTGCTGGTCGTGATCCTCGGCCTGGTCTACGTGAAGCGGGACGACGAGCAGGTGGACAAGGGCCTGTTCGGGCTCGTGGGCCTGCTCACCACGGCGAACATCTTCATCGCGGTGCTGTGGACCTGAGGCCGGCGCGGGCGTCCGCCACGGCCCCCGCGGCGACGGCCGCCCACACCGCCACCGCGATCCAGAGCAGCACCTGCCCGGGTCCCCTCAGCCACGGGGCACCGAGGGAGGTGGTGGCGGACAGCACCGCCACCGCCGTCATCCCCAGCGGGAACACGGTCGACCAGCGGCGCGCGTCGTAGCGCAGCCGGGGCCGGGCCGCCTCGGCGACGAGGAGTACGGCGTACCAGGCCAGGTCGAGCACGAGCAGGGCGGCGGTGACCGTGCGCAGGACGCCGCGGTCGTCGTCGTTCCACAGGTACAGGCGCGCGCTGTCAGCGGCGAGGAGTTTCGATCCGGCGAGCGCCGAGATGGCGAGCGCGCCGCCCGCCACCCAGTGGTCGCCCTGCCCCTCGGCCACCTGCCGCAGCTCGAAACGGGACAGCGCGAAGCCGTAGAGGACGAGGCCGAGCCCGAACAGCACGAGGGCGGCGTGCGCGAGCCACGCGGTCGCCCCGGCCCCGGCGAGCGTGGCGCCGAGCACCGCGAGCCCCTGCGTGGCCACGCAGCACAGGAACACCGAACCCGGCATACGGCGCCGGCAGTTCCGTACGACCTCGACGATCAGCACCGGCCACAGCACGGCCGCCGACGCGAGCAGGGCCTCGGCCAGGACCGGCCGGCCGAGGAGGCTGAACCGGGTGCCGAGCACGGTGGTCGCCGCGACGGCGGTCAGCGACGGCGGCTGCCGCGCGTCCGCCCACCACCGCTCCCGGCCCCGCACCAGACTCATGCCGAAGTTCGCCGCCAGCCCCGCCCAGACGGCGCTCGCCAGGACCAGGGTGATCCACGACAGCACCTCCTGCCCCGTCATACGCAGGCCGACCGACACGATGCCGGTCGCCATCACGGCGGCTCCGGCCGCCGGGGGGCGCCGCGCCCACCAGGCGCGGAAGGAGCTGGGGCCGGACATGGGCTCGATGCTAAGCGCTCCACCGCTCAGTGCCGCGGCACAGGCACGGCACGGGCGCGGCACCGGCGCGGCAGCACATACGAGGTACTTCGCGGCGGGCGGGGAGCGCCCCGCACCTGCCTCATCAGGCCGGGCGCACCACGCTGTGGATGATCGACGAACCGGCGTAGTAGATCGACTCCTCGCGGACGTACGCGCCCGGCTTCGGCGCGTGGATCATCATGCCGTTGCCGATGTAGATGCCGACGTGGCTGATGTCGTCGTAGAAGAAGATCAGGTCGCCCGGCTGGGCGTCGGCGAGGGAGACCGTGGTGCCCGCGTCGACCTGGTCATAGGTGGTGCGCGGCAGGCTGACACCGGCGGCCTTCCAGGCGGCCTGGGTGAGGCCGGAGCAGTCGTAGGAGTCGGGGCCGGTGGCACCCCAGACGTACGGCTTGCCGATCTGCGCGCGGGCGAAGGCGAGCGCCTTCGCCGCCTTGGTGGCGTACGCGGAGTCGCCGGTGGAGGTGGAACCCGAGTCGGTGGAAGAGCCGGCGGTGGAGCCGGACGAGGAACTGCTCGCCGCCGCGGCCTCCTCCTTGGCCTTCTGCGCGGCGGCCTGCTGCCTGGCCAGCTCAGCAGCCTTGCGCGCGGCCTCCTCCTCCTTCTTCCGCTGGATCGCCGCGAGCCGCGCCTTCTCCTCGGCGGTCAGCTTCGACAGCAGCTCGCGCGCGTCGGAGAGCTTCTTCTGCACGGTGGCCTTGGCCGTCCGCAGGTCGCTCTGCGTGTCAGTGAGCGTCCGGAGGTCCTTGGACGCCTCCTGGCGCTTCTTCATCGTCGCGGACTGCTCGGTGAAGTAGTCGTCCACCGCGGACTTCTGCCGGGCGGTCAGCCGGCCCATCAGCTGCGTCTGGTCGAAGTAGTCCTGCGGGGAGTCGGCGAGCAGGAAGGTCGCCGTGTCGGGTGCGGCGGCGCCGGTGCGGTACTGGGCCGCGGCGAAGGTGCCGAGCCGCTCCCGCTCCTCGTTGAGCTTCTGGGCGCGCTTGGCGACGTCGTCGAGGAGGGTGTCGACGCGCTTGCGCTGCGTCGTGGTCTTCTCCTTGGCCGCGTTGTACTTCTCGGTGGCCGATTCCGCCTGGCGGTAGAGGTCGTCGACCTTCTTCTCGACTTCCTCGAGGCTCGGCCTGCCGTCGGTCACGGGGGCGGCGTTGGCCGACTGGGAGAGCAGGGCCACGGAGGTGAGGGCGGCCGTGGCGAGAGCGGGGGTGCGTATGCCTGTGACGCGCGAGGCTGAGGGGCGCGACTTGCGGTGCGACGCCAAGGGAGGCGACTCCTTCCACGTTCCGCCTACCGGGTTAGCTGTCGGGTTCGGGCGGGTGGTTCGGAAGGCTTGCCCTACGGTCCGCTCCCGTGCGGGGTCGGACCGATTCACCCCGGGAACGGTGGGTCCCCGGCTCCGGGCGCGCGGTGGCGCACCGGACTCGGCGGAGGCCGCGCGGCCCGGCGACGTTCGCCGGTGGGGGTCGTACGGCCCGCCCGGAACCGTAGCCAACTCGTGTGGCCGCTGTGAAGGTTGATGTTCGATATGCCCGATACATTTTCGTGACCTTTGGTCAAGGCGCCGAGCGGTGCGGTCGGGCGTGGTGCGGTCTGCGTGGATTCGCGGCTGTTCGGTCACCACGGTTGGGGTCGGGGCTGGGCCCTCGTGGCGCTGGGGCTGAGGCCGGGGCTGGGCCCTCGTGGCGCTGGGGCTGAGGCCGGGGCTGGGCCCTCGTGGCGCTGGGGCTGAGGCCGGGGCTGGGCCCTCGTTGCGCTGGGGCCGGGATCGGGGCCGGGTCTGGTCCTCGTGACGAGAGGCTGGGGCCCGGTCTGGGGTTCGTGACGCCGGAGCCGGAGCCGGAGCCGGAGCCAGAGCCGGGGTCGGGGCCGGAGCCGGGGCCTCGTGACGAGGAGGGACGCCCCCGTTTCGGCGAAGTTCGCGGGGCGGCGGCGGGCTGTCAGTGCGGCGCCCTAGACTCGGAGGGCGATGAGCAGCCTCTTTGACGACAGCTTCCTGGCGGACCTCCAGGCCCCTCGCGGGCACGAGGAGGGGCCCCCGCCGCCGCCCGAGGACGATCACGGACCGGAGCCGGTTCCGGACGATCTGTTCGGTGGGAAGTTCGACGTGCCGCCGGACCGGGACACCCACTACCGTGACGGCGCCCCGCGCCCGGTGCTCGACCCGGCCGCCCTGCTGGACGGGCTGAACGAGAACCAGCGCGCGGCCGTCGTCCACTCCGGCACCCCGCTGCTCATCGTGGCAGGCGCCGGCTCGGGCAAGACCCGTGTGCTCACCCACCGCATCGCCCACCTGCTCGCCGAGCGGCACGTCCACCCGGGCCAGATCCTCGCGATCACCTTCACCAACAAGGCCGCGGGTGAGATGAGGGAGCGCGTCGAGCAGCTCGTCGGCCCGCGCGCGAACGCGATGTGGGTGATGACCTTCCACAGCGCGTGCGTGCGCATCCTGCGCCGGGAGTCGAAGAAGCTCGGCTTCACGTCGTCGTTCTCGATCTACGACGCCGCCGACTCCAAGCGCCTGATGGCCCTGGTCTGCCGCGACCTGGACCTCGACCCCAAGCGGTATCCGCCGAAGTCCTTCAGCGCCAAGATCAGCAACCTGAAGAACGAGCTGATCGACGAGGAGGACTTCGCGGGCCAGGCCGCCGACGGCTTCGAGAAGACCCTCGCGCAGGCCTACGCCATGTACCAGTCACGGCTGCGCGAGGCGAACGCCCTCGACTTCGACGACCTGATCATGACGACCGTCAACCTGCTGCGCGCCTTCCCGGACGTCGCCGAGCACTACCGCCGCCGCTTCCGGCACGTCCTGGTCGACGAGTACCAGGACACCAACCACGCCCAGTACGCCCTCGTACGGGAACTCGTCGGCACCGGCGCGCACGACGAGGACGTACCGCCCAGCGAGCACGACCTGCCGCCCGCCGAACTGTGCGTCGTGGGTGACGCGGACCAGTCGATCTACGCCTTCCGCGGGGCGACGATCCGCAACATCCTCCAGTTCGAGGAGGACTACCCGGACGCGACGACGATCCTGCTGGAGCAGAACTACCGCTCCACCCAGACGATCCTCTCCGCGGCCAACGCGGTCATCGAGCGCAACGAGTCCCGCCGCCCCAAGAACCTGTGGACCAACGCGGGCACGGGCGCGCGCATCACGGGCTACGTCGCCGACACCGAGCACGACGAGGCCCAGTTCGTCGCCGACGAGATAGACCGCCTCACGGACGCGGGCGAGGCGAAGGCCGGCGACGTCGCCGTCTTCTACCGCACCAACGCCCAGTCCCGTGTCTTCGAAGAGGTCTTCATCCGCGTCGGCCTGCCCTACAAGGTCGTCGGCGGCGTCCGCTTCTACGAGCGCAAGGAGGTCCGGGACGTCCTGGCCTACCTGCGCGTACTGGCCAACCCGGAGGACTCGGTCCCGCTGCGCCGGATCCTGAACGTCCCCAAGCGCGGCATCGGCGAGCGCGCCGAGGCGATGATCGACGCCCTCGCCCAGCGGGAGAAGATCAGCTTCCCGCAGGCGCTGCGCCGCGTCGACGAGGCGTACGGCATGGCGGCACGCTCCGCCAACGCCGTCAAGAAGTTCAACACGCTGATGGAGGACCTCCGTACGATCGCCGAGTCCGGTGCGGGTCCGGCGACCGTTCTGGAGGCGATCCTCGAACGGACCGGCTACCTCGCCGAGTTGCAGGCATCCACCGACCCGCAGGACGAGACCCGCATCGAGAACCTCCAGGAACTCGCGGCCGTGGCCCTGGAGTTCGAGCAGGAGTCCGGTGAGGGCGAGCAGTCCGCCGGGCTCGCCGACTTCCTCGAGCGCGTCGCGCTGGTCGCCGACTCCGACCAGATCCCGGACGAGGAGGAGGACGGCTCCGGCGTCATCACCCTGATGACCCTGCACACCGCCAAGGGTCTCGAGTTCCCGGTCGTCTTCCTGACCGGCATGGAGGACGGCGTCTTCCCGCACATGCGCGCCCTCGGCCAGACCAAGGAGCTGGAGGAGGAGCGCCGGCTCGCCTACGTCGGCATCACGCGCGCGCGTGAGCGGCTCTATCTGACGCGGTCGTCGCTGCGCAGCGCCTGGGGCCAGCCGTCGTACAACCCGCCCTCGCGCTTTCTGGAGGAGATCCCGGCCCAGCACGTCGACTGGAAGCGGACGGGCGCCATGGCCCCGGTCTCGTCCGGTCCGGCGTCGGGCGTGGCCGCCTCCCTGTCGTCCTCCCGCTCGCGTTCCTCGGCGTCGGGTGCGTCCGGCTTCGCCAGCAGCCGCGCCTCCGACAAGCCGGTGGTCTCCCTGGCCGTCGGCGACCGGGTCACCCACGACCAGTTCGGGCTCGGCACGGTCGTGGCGGTGAAGGGCACGGGCGGGAACGCGGAGGCGACGATCGACTTCGGTGACGCCAAGCCGAAGCGCCTGCTGCTGCGGTACGCGCCGGTGGAGAAGCTGTAGGTCTCCCGCGTCCGCCCCCGCTCAAGCATCGAGAGCGGGGTGGTCCGCAGGGACGTGCCCGGAAGGTGCCGGTGAGGTGCGTTCCCGGCGAGTGAGGTGCCGGGGCGCGCAGGGAGGCCGGTCCAGCAGGCAGGTCCAGGCCCAGGGCCCAGGTCGGGGCTGGGTCAGGTCTCGGTCGGGTCCAGGTCAGGTCTAGGTCGGGTCGAGTCCGTGGCTGCGCAGCCACGGGAGCGGGTCGACCGCCGGACCGCCACCGGGCCGCACCTCGAAGTGCAGGTGCGGCCCGGTCGAGTTGCCCGAGTTGCCGGAGTACGCGATCGGAGTGCCGGCCTTCACCTCGGTACCGGGGGAGACGCGGTAGCTGGAGAGGTGGCAGTACCACGTCTCCGTGCCGTCCTTCGCGGTCACGATCATCATGTTCCCGTACGCGCTGTTCCACTTCGTCGACACGACGCCGTCGGTCGCGGCCATCACCGTCGTGCCGTACGAGACCGGGAAGTCGATGCCGGTGTGCACGGACATCCAGTTGACGCCCGCCTGGCCGAAGTAGGCGCTGAGCCCCTTCTGGGTGACCGGCAGCGCGAACTTGGGGCGCAGCCGCTCCTTGCGGGCCGCCTCCTCCGCCGCCTTCCTCCGCTCGGCCGCCTGCTGGGCCTTGAGGTCGATGCGCTCCTGCGTACGGCTGGCCCGGTCGGCGAAGTCGTCGGCGCCCGCGGAGAGGCTCTGGAGCTGACTGTCCAGCTTGTTGTTGGCGGCGGACGGTCGCACGGCGTGCGCGTCCGACGCGGTCGTCGAGGTGTCCGTGCCGTCGCTGAACGTGCCCACGGAGGCGGCGGCGATACCGGCCACCCCCACTACACACGCCGACGGCACGGCGATGGTCAGCAGCGCGGAGCGCTTGGCGGGGGCGCGGCGGCGCGAACGGCCCGCGTTGCGCGCGGCGGCGCGCGGCGCCGGAACCGGCACGACCTCTTCCTGGTCATCCAGCAGCGGCGCTACGGCGGGAAGTTCACCCGTGGCACCCAACTCGCCGCTCTCCTGAGCGGCTTCACCGTAGGAGCGCTGTTTCCCGTACGGGCCTTGATCCTCGTACGGGCCTTGATCCTCGTACGGGCCTTGATCCTCGTACGGGCCTTGGCCCTCGTACGGGCCCTGATCCTCGTACGGGTCTTGACCTTCGTACCGCCCTTGACCTTCGTACCGGCCCTGGTCCAGGTACGGGCCCTGGTTCGTGTACGGATCGTGCTCCGTGTACGCCTCTGGCGCGGCCTGCGCGGCCTGCTCGACCTGTTCGAAGACGGCGGTCGCCTGCTGCTCGAACGGTTCTCCCGGCAGCCCGCCGTCGGAGTTCCACTGTGTGGCGTCGTACGCCCCGGTGTCGAAGGCCTGCGTGCCCCATTCCCAGTGCTGGGTCTGGGGCTGAGCCGGGGTCTGGTCGGCGGCGTGGGTCTGCTGATCGGTCCGGAGCCAGGCGTCGGCGTCCCACTGGCCGGAGAAGTCGTGGCCGGTGGACTGCGGTGGGATGGCCGAGAGCGGCTGCTGGTGGCCGGCAGACCAGGCGTTCGTGTCGTACCCACCGGTGTCGTAGGCGGTGTGGTGCCCGGCGTACGCGTCGTGGTTCACGGCCTGGCGGTGGCCGGTGCCCCACGAGGACGTGTGGTACGAGCCGGTGCCGTCGTCCGGGAGGCTGCCGAAGAGGGGGTCCGCGGCGAAGGTCGCCGTCGCGGTCGCGTGCCCGCCGGTCGCAAAACCATTGGCGTCGTAGCCGCCGTACGTGGTGAAGTCGCCGTACTGGGCTTCCTGCGTGCCGTACGGCGCGAAGGGCGCCGAGGCGGCATCGGAAGCCGGGGCCGGGGTGGTCATGGTCCCCGACGGGTGACGGTCGTTCACCAACTTCTCTTTCGCCTCGACAACAGGGGCTGCCAGAGCAGTGCGGCGACTGTACCCGGCGGTATACGGGCGCGACAATCTTCAACTGGTTTCGGGCGCGCAGGAAACGGGCATTCGGCCGTGTTTCGGCGGAGTGCGCACGCGACCTTGGCCGTGTGTTCGAGCGCTGTTCGATGTGAGAACCCTGCGAGGCGCCTGTCACGCCACTGTCAGGCCGCCGGTGTGGGCGGCGGCTTCGGCTCCTGCCCGCTCGGCGTCGAGGGCCTGGCGTATCCCGGTCGCGACGGCCGGGTGCACGGGCAGCGCGAGATGCCCGATCCCGCTCACCTGGACGTTCTGCGCCATCAGGTCGGGGTGGTCGATACAGGCGGTCTCCAGCGGGTCCATCAGGTGGTCGAGGTCGCTCCAGAAGCTGACGAAGTGCGTACGGCAGCCCGGTGCCGGCCGGGCCAGCTCATCGAGGAGTCCCGAGCCGGGGCGCATCTGGCGCACGATCGGGTGCGCGTTGGCCAGCGGCACCACCCGGGTGCCGGAATGCGGCGTTCCGAGTGTGACCAGGGTGCGGACACGGGTGTCGCCGCCGAGCCGCTGCACGTAGTACCGCGCGATCAGTCCGCCGAGGCTGTGTCCGACGATGTCGACCTGCCGGCTGCCGGTGCGCTCGCAGATCTCCTCCACGTGCCGGCCGAGCAGCTCGGCCGCGGTGCGGATGTCGCAGGTCAGCGGAGAGTAGTTGAGCGACTCCACCTGCTGCCTGCCGTGCTGGGCGAGGCTGCGGCGCAGCAGCACGAAGACCGAGCGGTTGTCTATGAAGCCGTGCAGCAGGACGACCGGCGGTTTGGTCCCGGTCGGCAGCTGGGCGGCGTCGTCCGGCGAGGAGGGCAGGTCCGATGGTTCTCGGCGTTCCGCGGTGATACCGGTGGGATAGAGGAGGAGGTGGCCGACGAGGATCACCAGCTCCAGGGCAGTCGCCTTCAGCAGGACTAGTGGGAGTTCCGCCAGTCTGCCGGGAAGCAGCCGCCGGCAGAGCGGCAGAAAGGGCAGTGCTGTCCTGGTGACCTTCATGGCCGACCTCCTGTCGGCACGCAGGAGGACGCCTCTGTCCCCCGTGTGCCCTCGTGGGAAGCCGCGAGGAAGGCGGTCGACGGCCCTGTCGTGCCGTCGTCGACACGCTGTACCGCCACGGCCCGCGCTCCTGCGGTGCCGTGCTGCGGCGGCCTCATTGCGGCTCCTGTCGCGCGTGCTCCCGCCGGAACGACGCGCGGTGAATGTGTCCCATCGTGTGATTTCCCCCTCGGTCCGGACCGTGAAACTGCGGGCTGCGGGATGCTGGGGATAACGTTCGTTCACTTCCCCGGTAGGTGCGGGTACCGCTGTACTTGTCGGTAGGGATGAACGTAGTCGCTTCATGGAGGCAGTGATGGGTGTGGCAGCCGGTCCGATCCGCGTGGTGGTGGCCAAGCCGGGGCTCGACGGCCACGACCGGGGCGCCAAGGTGATCGCGCGGGCGCTGCGCGACGCCGGTATGGAGGTCATCTACACCGGCCTCCACCAGACCCCCGAGCAGATCGTCGACACCGCGATCCAGGAGGACGCCGACGCGATCGGGCTGTCCATCCTCTCCGGGGCGCACAACACGTTGTTCGCCGCCGTGCTCGAGCTGCTCAAGGAGCGGGACGCGGAGGACATCCTGGTGTTCGGCGGCGGGATCATTCCCGAGGCGGACATCCCCCCGCTGAAGGAGAAGGGCGTCGCGGAGATCTTCACGCCGGGGGCGACGACGCAGTCGATCGTGGACTGGGTACGGGCCCATGCGAGGCAGCCGGCGTAGCGGCGGTGGGTGGGCGGGGTGGTGCGTGCCGCAGGTCGGACAGAGCCCTACGCCGCTTCCAGCTCCTCCGTCATCGCCTTGCGCAGCCGTAGCGTCGTGACCAGCCGTTGGAACGCCTCCGCCCAGTAGCCTCCCGCGCCGGGCGAGGCGTCCTCCCGTTCGTCCGGTATCGCGAGCAGGCCGTCGAGGCGGCTCGCCTCGCCGGGGTCGAGGCAGCGCTCGGCCAGGCCCATCACTCCGCTGAAGCTCCATGGGTAACTCCCCGCGTCCCGCGCGATGTCGAGTGCGTCGACCACCGCTCTGCCGAGCGGCGCCGTCCAGGGCAACGCGCAGACCCCGAGCAGCTGGAACGCCTCGGACAGGCCGTGCGCCGCGATGAACCCGGCCACCCAGCCGGCCCGTTCGGCGGCGTCCAGGGTGCCGAGCAGCTTGGCGCGCTCTGCCAGTGACACCGCTCCCGGACCGCCGGCCTCCGGGGCGGACGGGATGCCGAGCAGCGCACGGGCCCACTCGGGGTCCCGCTGCCGCACGGCCGCCCTGGACCACGCCGCGTGCAGTTCGCCCTGCCAGTCGTCCGTGACGGGCAGGGCCACGATCTCCCGGGGCGTACGCCCGCCCAGGCGCGCCGACCAGGTCGCGAGCGGGGTCGCCTCCACCAACTGGCCGAGCCACCAGGACCGTTCGCCTCGTCCGGCCGGCGGTTTGGCCACGACGCCGTCTCGCTCCATGCCCGCGTCGCACTCGTGCGGCGCCTCGACCGCGATCGTCGGTGAGTCGCGGGTGTGATCGACGGCCACGCACGCGGCGGCTCTGACCGCCATGCGCGCGGCGAGTGCGGAACCCGGCAGCGCGGAGAGCAGCTCGGCCGCCGTCGCCCGTACGTTGCGGCTGCGGTCGGACAGTGCCTGCTCCAGGAAGGGCTCGTCCTGCGGACCGAGCCCCGTGCGCAGCGAGTCCAGGAACATCAGGCGGTCCTCGGCCCGCTCCGTGCTCCAGGTCGTGGACAGCAGCTCGCGTGCTGCCGCGGGCTCGCGGGCGCGCAGGGCGGTCAGCAGCGCCACCCGCTCGGCGAACAGGCCCTCCTCCCACAGACGCCGGGTCCGCTCGCCGTCCTCGGGATCCGGCAGGACTCTGCCCCCGCCCGGCGTCGCGCGCAGCGCGAACCGCCAGTCCGGGTTCAGCCGGGCCAGCCACACCGCTCGCGGGCCCGCGAAGGCCAGCGCGGCAGGCCGCAGGTCGGTACGCCCGCGGGCCGCGTCCAGCAGCGCGGGCAAGGCCTGCGGGGGCGCGGCGAAGCCGCGGGCGTTCGCCGCCGCGAGCCACTGGGGCAGCAGCTCCATCAGGTCGGGTGCCGTCCCCCTGCGGCCGCCGCCGGTGCCGGGACGGCCGGCCAGGAGCAGCGCGAGCCTGCGGGCCGCCGCAGCGGGCAGCGCGGGGCGCGGGTCCTCGGCGGCCGGCTCCGGCCGCTCGGCGGCCCGGGCGGGGCGCAGTCCGGCCCGCCGCCGTACGGTCTCCACGGCCGCCGCGTCCAGCAGCGCCACCGGCGCCTCCCGCCCCGGCGCACCGCCCGGCACGGTGCGGCGCTCCGTCCCGAGCAGGGCCGTCGTGACGAGTTCCTCCCAGGCGCCCGGCGCGGGCGCTTCCACCGGTTGTGCCGTCCTGTTCATGCGGTTCCTTTCCGTGGGGTGCCGATCCGTGGGGTGCCGAGGGAAGGGGAGTGGCGGGTGGGGACGGGAGCCGGAGTGGCGGATGGAGGGAGAAAAGGGAGCGGCGGATGGGGGGAGTAGGGGGAGTAGAAGGTGGAGGAGGAGAGGGAGAAGGCGGACCGGGGGCCGGGGCCGGTGACGGGTGTGCCGGCGGTCCGGGTCAGCACAGCCGGACCGCGGGGGTCAGCACAGCCGGACCGCATCTCCCGGCCGCTCCGGCCAGGCCGTCAGCGGGGTGAAGCCCCGGTGGCCGCACTCGCCGAACACCTTGACCGGGGCGCCGCCCGACAGGGCGACGAGGCGCCACAGGCCTGGACGGGAGCGCGCGGCCGGGGCCAGCGGCAGCGCCGCGTCCTCGTCGGCGTCCGCCAGCTGCCAGGAGTCGCCGTCCGGGGTGGGTATCACCCGGTCCAGGGTCACCGGGACGGAGTCCAGCCAGGGATCGTCGCGCAGTGCCCGGCCGTAGCACGCCGCCGCCTGGGCCGTCGTCACTCCCGGCGGCCGGGTCGCGGTCGGTGCCGGTGGTGCGAACCGCTCGCCCAGCGCCGCCCGCAGCTGCCCGGCGCCCGGATAGGCGGACACCTCGGCGTCCAGCGCGAGTCCGACGGGCAGCGCCAGCTCCGGGGCTCGGCCGGCCGCGCCGTAGGAGAGCAGGAGGGCGGTGCGGCCGGAGTCGGCGCCGTACAACCAGATGCGGCGGGTCGTCAGGCGGGTGTCAGCCGTGTCGTACTGCGCGAGGACGAGCCAGCGGTCCCGCAGCGGTGGGCCGTCCGCGGTGCCGGGCAGGCCGATGCGGGCACGGACCGTCGCCGCCAGGCCGTCCGGCAGGCCCTCGCGGTGCAGCCAGCCCTGGTCGAGGAGGTGCAGCAACGCGCACTCCTCCAGCAGCCGCACCGGCCAGCCGGGCCCGGACGACGGTATCGCCCCCAACTCCCGCACCCGGGCGGCCAGTCCGGACGCCTGGGCGTCGACCATGCGGGCCGCCGTCTCCTCCCACAGTCCGTAACCCGCCTGCTCCGCGCTCGCCAGGCCGCCGCGCAGCAGGTCCGCCAGGCGCTGCTCCAGCTCGGTCGCCCCCGCGGTGACCCGCTCGGCCCGGCGCTCCGCCCGGCGGCGCGCGGCCTCCGGATCACCGGACCCGGGCGAGGTGCCGGCCGCGGGCACCGTCCGCTTCCGCTCCTCGCGCTGCCTTCTGCCCTCCAGCCACTGCTCCGCCCAGTCCGGCGCCCTGCCCGGCGGCACCGCGCCGTCCTCGCCCGCCCAGAGCAGCAGCAGCCCGAGGGCGTGCTTGCACGGGAACTTGCGGCTCGGGCAACTGCACTTGTACGCGGGGCCCGCCGCGCCCGCGATGTCGACGACCGTCTGATACGGCTTGCTGCCGCTGCCTCTGCACAGCCCCCACACCGCTCCCTCGTCGGAACTTCCCGCCTCGGACCACGGCCCGGCCGCACCGAGTTTGCTTCCCGCTTTGCGCGACGCGGCGTCAGGCGCCAGTGCCAGCACCTGGTCCGCGCTCCAGCGCACCCCCTGCTGAGTCATGTCATCGACGGTAGATCCCGGCACTGACAATCGGCATCGCGAGCGCGTTTGCGCAGGTCACAACGGATTGTCAGTGGTGTGGTGCACGGTTGGTCCCAGATCCGAACCGGCCGAGCTGGAGGGGGCCTCAGCCATGTCTGTGTCCGTGGAACCACTGTCTGTGGAAGTTCTCGCGAAGGAGCCGGCCGAGGCGTTGCGACCGCACGCCGAAGACGCCTTCGCCGGTGAACTGGCGGCGCTGGCCGCGCAGGACGACCGTCCGCGCCCGGCCCGCTGGAGGCTGTCGCCGTGGGCGGTGGCGACGTACCTGCTCGGCGGCACGCTGCCGGACGGCACGGTGATCTCCCCGAAGTACGTCGGCCCGCGCCGCATCGTCGAGGTCGCCGTCACCACGCTCGCCACCGACCGCGCCCTGCTCCTGCTCGGCGTGCCCGGCACCGCGAAGACCTGGGTGTCCGAACACCTGGCCGCGGCCGTCAGCGGCGACTCGACGCTGCTCGTGCAGGGCACGGCGGGCACGCCGGAGGAGGCGATCCGCTACGGCTGGAACTACGCGCAGCTGCTGGCCAACGGCCCGAGCCGGGACGCCCTGGTGCCCAGTCCGGTCATGCGGGCCATGGCGGAGGGCATGACGGCCCGGGTCGAGGAGCTGACCCGTATCCCGGCGGACGTGCAGGACACGCTCATCACGATCCTGTCCGAGAAGACGCTGCCGATACCGGAGCTGGGGCAGGAGGTGCAGGCGGTCCGCGGCTTCAACCTGATCGCCACCGCCAACGACCGCGACCGCGGGGTCAACGACCTCTCCAGCGCGCTGCGCCGCCGCTTCAACACGGTCGTGCTGCCGTTGCCGGAGAGCGTCGAGGCCGAGGTCGACATCGTCTCGCGCCGCGTCGACCAGATCGGCCGCTCGCTGGACCTGCCGGCCGTGCCCGACGGCATCGACGAGATCCGCCGGGTCGTGACCGTCTTCCGCGAGCTGCGCGACGGGGTCACCTCCGACGGCCGCACGAAGGTCAAGTCGCCCAGCGGGACCTTGTCGACGGCCGAGGCCATCTCCGTCGTCACCAGCGGACTCGCCCTGGCCGCCCACTTCGGGGACGGCGTGCTGCGGGCCGGTGACGTCGCCGCGGGCATCCTCGGCGCCGTCGTCCGGGACCCGGCGGCCGACCGCGTCATCTGGCAGGAGTACCTGGAGGCGGTGGTCCGTGAGCGTGACGGATGGAAGGACTTCTACCGGGCCTGTCGGGAGGTCGGCGCGTGAGCGATCTGGGGTGGGGGCGCCCGGGCGGCGGCAAGGAATCGGGCGGCAAGGACTCCGGTGGGTCCAGTGGCGCGGGCGGGTCCGGTGGCTCGGGCGGTTTCGTGTGCGAGGTGTCCGAGGGCGGTGTGCCCGACGGGTGCGGCAGCGGCGGGGCGGGGGCCGGGAAGGTGCCCGGCGGTGGCAGCCGGGTGCGGCGATGACCAGGGGGACGATGTGACGGGGCTGGACAGGAGTGGGAGCGAAGCGGCCGGAGGCGGCCCGCTGCTGCTCGGTGTGCGGCATCACGGGCCCGGTTCGGCGCGCGCGGTACGGTCGGCGCTGGACGCGGCGCGGCCCCGGGCCGTACTGATCGAAGGGCCGCCCGAGGCCGACGCCTTGATCCCGCTGGCCGCCGAGGAGGATATGCGGCCGCCGGTCGCCCTCCTCGCCCACGCCGTGGACGAACCCGGCCGCTCGGCCTTCTGGCCGCTCGCGGAGTTCTCCCCCGAGTGGGTCGCGATCCGATGGGCACTGCGGCACGAAGTCGCGGTGCGCTTCATCGACTTGCCGGCGACGCACATGCTGGCCTGGGGAAAGCGTGACGGGGCGGACGAGGGAGCGGCAAGCGGCGGGGACGGCACCGGCGCGGACGCCGACGCGGACAACCGTGCTGGTGCTGGTGCTGGTGCTGGTGCCGGTGCCGGTGCCGCGGGTGCCGGGTCCGGCGGCGATGAGCGGCTCCCCGCCGGTGATGCGGCAGCGGACGCCGGCGCCCGCGTGGACCCGCTCGCCGTCCTGGCCGAGACAGCCGGGTACGACGATCCCGAGCGGTGGTGGGAGGACGTCGTCGAGCACCGCGGCATCGGCGAACGGGACGCGCTCGCCCCGTTCGCCGTACTGGAAGAGGCCATGGGGGCGTTGCGGGAGACGTACGGCACCGGGGGGCACGAGCGGGACCTGGTGCGGGAGGCGTACATGCGGCTCCAGGTGCGCGCGGCCCGGCGGGAGTTCGGGGACGGGGTGGCGGTCGTGTGCGGGGCCTGGCATGTTCCCGCGCTGCGGCGGAAGACGGCCGTCGCCGCCGACCGGGCGCTGCTGAAGGGGCTCGCCAAGGTCAAGGCGGACATGACCTGGGTGCCGTGGACGCACCGGAGACTGTCGCGGTTCAGCGGTTACGGAGCGGGGATCGACTCGCCCGGCTGGTACGGGCACTTGTTCGCCGCCCCGGACCGCCCGGTCGAGCGGTGGATGACCAAGGTGGCCGGACTGCTGCGGGACGAGGACCGGATCGTCTCCTCGGCGCACGTCATCGAGGCGGTGCGGCTGGCCGAGACACTCGCCGCGATGCGCGGCCGGCCGTTGGCGGGGCTCGGCGAGACGACCGACGCCGTGCGCGCGGTGATGTGCGAGGGCTCGGACGTGCCGCTGGCGCTGGTGCACGACCGGCTGGTCGTCGGGGACGTGCTGGGGGAGGTGCCGCGGGCCGCGCCCGCCGTGCCGTTGCAGCGGGATCTGGACCGGACGCAGCGCCGGCTGCGGCTCAGACCGGAGGCCCTGGAGCGGGAGGTGGAGCTCGACCTGCGCAAGGACACCGACGCCGGGCGCAGCAGGCTGCTGCACCGGCTGCGGTTGCTGGGCGTCGAGTGGGGTGAGCCGGCGGCGTCGCGGGGCAGCACCGGAACCTTCCGGGAGACATGGCGGCTGCGCTGGGAGCCGGAGTTGTCCGTGCGGGTCGCGGAGGCCGGGGTGTGGGGCACGACCGTGCTCGCCGCCGCGACGGCCAAGGCGGAGGCGGACGCCCTCGGCGCACAGGCCCTGGCGGACGTCACCGGGCTCGCCGAGCGCTGTCTGCTGGCCGAACTGCCGCATGCACTGCCGGTGGTGATGCGGGTCCTGGCCGATCGCGCTGCCCTCGACACGGACGTCGGCCATCTCGCGCAGGCCCTGCCGGCGCTGGTCCGCTCCCTGCGGTACGGCGATGTGCGCGGCACCGACACCGGGGCCCTGGCGGAGGTCGCCGCGGGACTCGCGGAGCGGATCTTCGTCGGTCTGCCGCCCGCCTGCGCGGCCCTGGACGCCGACGCCGCCGAGGAGATGCGGCGCCATGTGGACGCGGTGCACGGGGCCGTGGGGCTGCTGGGTGACGTGCCCGCGCCCGGACACGGCGAGCTGCGCGGACGCTGGCGGTCCGTCCTGCGGGTGCTGTCCGTCCGGGACACCGTGCCCGGCGTGATCCGGGGCCGGGCCGTACGGCTGCTGCTGGACGACGGGGAGCTGGGGCAGGACGAGGCGGCGCGGCTCATGGGGCTCGTGCTGTCGCCGGGGACACCGCCGGGGGACGCGGCCGCGTGGGTCGAGGGTTTCGTCGGCGGAGGGTCCGGCGGCGGAATGCTCCTCGTGCACGACGAGCGCTTGCTCGGGCTGGTCGACGCGTGGCTGACCGGTGTGCCGGCGGAGGCGTTCACGGACGTACTGCCTTTGCTGCGGCGGACGTTCTCGGCGTACGAGCCCGGCGTGCGCCGGACGCTGGGCGAGCTGGTCCGTCGCGGACCGGGGGAGCGGCGCGGCGTGACGGCCGCCGGCTCCGGCATACCCGGCTTCGCGGCCGATCTCGACTCCGTGCGCGCGGACGCCGTGCTGCCGGTCGTCCGGCTGCTGCTGGGGCTGGGCGGCCCGGACCGGCCGGGGAACCGTCCGGACCGGCCGGACCAAGGGGAACAGGACGAAGTGGAACAGGACGAAGTGGAACAGGACGACGCAGCGGAAGAGGACCTCGACAGCGGTCGCGACAACGGCCTTGAGAACGGCCTCCACAACGACCTCGCGGGGGTGGCGGGATGACGGAGGACCGACGGGCGGACGGACGAGAGGACGCCGGCGTGCGGGCGGTCGGCCGGGGCGGCGAAGGCAACGGGTACCGAGGCGGGGCGCGCAGCCGTCCGGCGGTCTCCGTCGCCGTGATGCCGCTGTGGGACCGGCCCCGTCCGGGAGTGTGCCGATGAGCACCGCGGCGGTGGACCCGGCGCGAGAGCGGCTGCGGCGCTGGCGGCTCGTGCTCGGGGGCGACGCGGCCGACGGCACGGGATGCGCACTGTCGGGGCGGGACGCCGCGATGGACGGAGCGTTGGCGGCGCTGTACGGGAAGGGGGACAAGCAGGTTCAGGCGGGGCGCGAGCGTTCCGCGGGGCTCGGGGCGTCGGCGCCGTCCGTGGCGCGCTGGCTCGGGGACATCCGGACGTACTTCCCCTCCTCCGTCGTCCAGGTCATGCAGCGTGACGCCATCGACCGGCTCGGCCTGTCCACGCTGCTGCTGGAGCCGGAGATGCTGGAGTCGGTGGAGGCCGACGTCCACCTCGTCGGCACGCTGCTCTCCCTCAACAAGGCGATGCCCGAGACGACGAAGGAGACGGCACGGGCCGTCGTGCGCAAGGTCGTTCAGGACCTCGAGAAGCGGCTGGCGACCCGCACCCGCGCCACCCTCACCGGCGCGCTCGACCGCAGCGCCCGGATCAGCCGGCCGCGCCACCACGACATCGACTGGAACCGCACCATCGCGGCCAACCTCAAGCACTACCTGCCCGAGTACCGGACGGTCGTACCGGAGCGGCTCATCGGGTACGGGCGGGCGACCCGGTCCACCAAGAAGGAGGTCATCCTCTGTATCGACCAATCGGGATCCATGGCGGCGTCGGTCGTGTACGCATCGGTGTTCGGAGCGGTGCTCGCCTCGATGCGGACGATCTCCACGCGACTCGTCGTCTTCGACACGGCGGTCGTCGACCTCACCGACCAGCTCGACGACCCGGTGGACGTCCTGTTCGGCACACAGCTCGGCGGCGGCACGGACATCAACCGGGCGCTCGCCTACTGCCAGTCGCAGATCACCCGCCCCGCCGAGACGGTGGTCGTGCTCATCAGCGATCTCTACGAGGGCGGGATACGCAACGAGATGCTCAAGCGGGTCGCCGCGATGAAGGCGTCCGGGGTGCAGTTCGTGACGCTGCTCGCACTGTCGGACGAAGGGGCGCCCGCCTACGACCGGGAGCACGCGGCCGCGCTCGCGGCGCTGGGGGCACCGGCGTTCGCGTGCACACCCGACCTCTTCCCGGAGGTGATGGCGGCGGCGATCGAGAAGCGGCCGTTGCCGATACCCGACACGGCGTGAGCGCCGGGCCGGTGGTGGGTGTTCGGTGACGATTTGTCGACCCGTCGCCGTCCGTCTTGACCCAGCAAAAGGGACATGACTACCCATCGGTAACAGGGGGCTTGCGCAACCTCGGGAGTGCCGTGCGAGGATCGACGCTCGCCGGCCGTACGCCGCGCTCACCACGTTCGTAACGCGCCGCGCCGACTCGTGACTCGTCACGGTTCCTTACGCGTCATCAGTTCCGCCGCACGGGAGGATCCAGCCCCTCTTGACCTGGTCAGCCGCTCTGCCCGGTGCCGCTGTGCGCATGCTGCGCGCGGCGGCCGGGCGGCGTGCGCTGCAAGTGGTCCTGCTGGTGGGCGGGTTGTTCGCGCTCGGCTTCGTGTGCGGTGAGCAGGCGCACGCGGCGGAGGGGGCACCGGCCGTCTCCGCCGCCGAGGCCACGCCGGCCGGCCAGGCGGGCGGTGTCCGCTCACTGGTGGGCAGCGTGGGCGGCGTGGTCGGCACGGTCGACCGGCTGACACGCGTTTCGGCGGCACTCGCGATGCGGCCGACGGTGCCTGCGCCCGAGTCGGACCCGGCGGCTCCGGACGAGCCGGAGCCGGGGCCAGCCGTCACGACCACGTCGGAGCCGCCGTCGGCCGTGCCGGCTGCGTCCGACCAACAAGAACCTCAGCCCCGACGCCGATCCCGGCGCCAGTCCCGGCTAGAGCCCCGCCCCGAGCCGCCGAACGCTCCGGCTGCCCCGGCTGCTCAGGCCGATTCGACTGCCCCGGCTGCTCTGGCCGATCCGGCGGATCCGGCCGATCCCAGGACCGCGCCGCGGGTCCCGGCTTTGGGCCGCCCGGTCACCGAGTCCGTCGGTCGCCCGCTCACCGACGCCCTCGCGCAGGGGGGCGCGGCCGGTCAGGTGCTCGGGCCGCTGACCGATCACCTCATCGAGACCGTGGGCGACCGGGTCGTACAGCCGGTAGGTGACCTGGTGGAGACCGTGACCGCCGGGCTGGGCGAAGTGACCGCGCAGATACCGCCGTTGGCTTCCTTGCCCTCCGTGTCGGAGCTCCCCGGGGCTCCGTCGGTGCCCACTCTGCCGGCCCTGCCCGCCGTGCCCGCACTGCCGGGCCAGACACTCCCCGCGCCGGTCGTGCGGGCCCCGCAGCCGGGCGCTGCGGGACAGGCGGCGGAGGGGACCGTGGACGAGAGGCGCTCGGCAGCGGGAGCGAGCGATGCGGTGGCCGGACCGCAGCTCGCCGCCGCCATCACGGGCGCAGTGACCGATGCCGATGCCGGCCCGGTGCGGCGGGTCGCCTCTGCCGGGCACGCCCCGGCGCGTCCGCACCAGGCCCCCGACAGTGATCCGACCGACGAGCTGCTGAGCCATGCCGCGGTCGGCAACGGCGCCTCCAGGCACAGTGACGCGCACGCCGTCACCCTGAACCACGGGGCGCCCGCCCTGCTCGTGCCCGGCTCCGCCGCGCGCACCGACGCGGCCGGCACCCGGGACAGGCACCGGGACATTCCCGTCTTCCCCGGCTAGGGCACGGCAGACCTTCCCTCCGCCAGACCTGCCACGCGGGGGGCGGAAAAGGTCTGCCCGACCGTCCGGGCACACCTCCGTTCCCCGGACGGAAGCCGCCGCCACCGCTGGTCCCGCGGACGGAAGCCGCCGCCACCGCTGGTCCCGCTGGTCACGACTCCCGGACCAGGACCGGGGACCACGACCAGGGCCGGGACCAAGGCCAGGACCAGGACCGGACGCGGCGCCGCACATGCCCCGAGCCTTTCGCAAACTTAGGGATCTGACGCACGCATGAACAAGAACATCCGCCGTTCCATCGTCATAGCCGCCGGTGTCACCGGTGCGTGGGCGCTCGGTTCGGCCGTAGCCAGCGCGGACGAACTGCCCGCCTCCACCCTCTCCGCGACCGACGCGACCGACGCGACCGACGCGTCCGGTGGCACCGGCAGCGCCCTCGGCTCGGTCACCGACGCCGTCACCGGCACGGTCGACGGTGTCGTCACCGGCGTGCAGGACACCGTGACCGGCGTGACCGGTGTGACCGGCGTGACCGGCACGGCACACGGCACCGCCGACACCGCGGCCGCCACGGTCACCGACACGCTCGGCGGCGTCCGCCAGACGACGACCGTGAGCACCGCCGAGCACGCGGGCCGCCAGGTTGCCGCCGAGTCCTCCGCCGCCCGGACGGCAGAGAAGACGGCGCAGAAGACGGCGGGGAACACGACCGGAAAGGCGTCCGGGATCAGGGGTGCAGCCGCCATCCACGGCGCCAAGGCCGCCCGCGCCGCGCAGGGCCGGGCGCATGCCGACGCGCACGCCACGGCCGGAAACGCGGCCACCGGCGTGCGGGACACCGTCTCCGGCGCGGGCTCCGCCTCCCGCGGCGAGGTCGACTACCTCTTCGGTCCCCTCGGCGCCTTCGCGCCGGAGGTGGAGGAGGCGCTCGCCGCCGCCCAGACCAAACTCCAGGCAGTGCAGTCGGCGGCCCGCACCGGGACGCAGGGCGTCGGCGGTGTCGTAGGGACGAAGGCGCGGTACGCCGTCGCCGGCGCGGGCCGCACCGCGGCGGGCGTCCACGGCGCCGCGGGAGCCGCGGTGACCGGCTCCGAGGGCCGGGTCGGCGGAGTGACCGCCGCCGCCCGGGGCGAGGCCGGTGCCGTCACCGGTGCCGCGCACGACTCCGTCTCCGCGGTCCCGGGACACGTCGCGGGCTCCGTCACCGGCGTCGAGCAGCAGGTCGTCGGCACGGTCAGGAGCGTCCCCGGCGTGGTCGAACCGGTCGTCGGGGAGACCGTCCCGCCCGTCGCGGCCAGTGCCGTGGACGGCGTGCGGCCGGTCGCAGGTCAGGCCGTGGCGGGTGTCGTCCCGGTCGCCGGTCGGGCCGTGGCGGGTGTCGTCCCGGTCGCCGGCCGAACCGTCGCCGGGGTCGCGCCCGTCGCCGGTGACGCGGCGGACGGTGTGGTGCCCGTCGCCATCGGTGCCGTGCACGGCGTGACCCCCGTCGCCGGCGATGCGGTCGCCGGCCTGGCGCACACCGCGGGTCACACGGCCGACGCGACGACGGCGGCGGCGTACGGAGTCGTGGCCGGCGTCCAGCCGGTGGTGGATGGTGCCGTCGGAGGCGTGACGCCGGTCGCGGGTGGTGTCGTCGGGGGCGTGCTGCCGGTGGCGGGCGGCGTGGCGCCGGGCGTTACGCCCGTCGCCGGCGATGCGGTGTCCGGCGTGCGGTCGGTGGCGGACGACGCCGTGTACGGCGTGCTGCCGGTCGCGGGCGGTGTCGTCGCGGACGTGCCGCCGTACGCCACCGGTCTGGTCGGCCGGCTCCGTGACGACGTCACGGGCTCCGTGCTGCCGCCCGTCGCGCACACCGCCGTGGACGGCGCGCTGCCGGTCGCCGGGCAGGCCGTGACGGACGCGGGCGCTTCGGTGCACGGCGTGGTGGGCGACGTGCGGCCGTTCGCCGGCGGGGTCGCCGAGGCCGCGATGCCGTTCGCGCACGGCGTCGCCGGTGACGCCAGCGGTCTGGCCCACGGCGTCACCGGCGAGGTGCCGAGGTTCACGCAGGGCGTCACCGGTGCGGTGCGGCCCGTCGTGGACGACGTCGCCGGGACGGCAGGGCCGGTCGTGCGGGGCGCCGGCGGCAGCGGGACGACGCTGGCGTACGGCGTCGCGGGCGACGTCGCCCCGTTCCCGGGCGCGGTGGCCGGTGAGGCCGGTCCGTTCGCCCACGGTGTCGCGGACGAGGTCGGGCCCTTCGCCGGTGACCTGACCGGCACCGTGCGCTCCACCACCGGCCCGCTCGCCGGGCACGCCGTCACCGGCGCCGGGTCCGTCGCCGCGTCCGCCGCCGAGTCCGTCACGCCGGACCACCCGCAGGACGACGGCACGTACGGCGGCATACACGGCACGTACGGCATCTGACCCCGGATACCGGACGCGGCCGGCCCACCGGCGACTCAGACCGAATCGGCGTGCTCGACGGGTGTGCCGATCAACCGACTCCGCGGGGTGACGCGACCCGGACGGCCGAAAGCCGTCGGTCCGTCCGGCCGAGATCCCGCGGAACGGGACGGGCGGTCCCCATTGGGGTGGGGATCGCCCGCCCACAGCCTCAGAGGGCGGCCCGTTCGTGCGCCTTCGGGGCGTTCAAGGGGCCTCACCGGGTCAACCCCAGCCCGGTGAGGCCCCTCCCGTCGTCGCCCCTCAGCCCGGTGTGGCCCCTGCCGTCGTCGCCCCCCAGCCCGGTGAGGCCCCTGCCGTCGTCGCCCCCCAGCCCGGTGAGGCCCCTCCCCGACGTCACCCCCGGCACGGCGTGCCAGTGAGCGCGGCATCATGTGACAGGTATCACCGCTCAGGTGTGACCCGCGATTTAGAGGCCCCCCGCAAGCAGCGATAACCTGCGAGACGGACATGCCGCGCGCTCGGTCACCGTGTGCGCCTCCCTTGTGACACATGCGGACGTCACGTTGCCCTTCGCGGCACGCCCACGCATCCAACGAACCGCGAGATCACTGATAGGGACGGAAGCGCGTGGACCTGTTCGAGTACCAGGCGAGGGACCTCTTCGCCAAGCACGATGTACCGGTGCTGGCCGGTGAAGTCATCGACACGCCTGAGGCGGCCCGCGCAGCCACCGAGCGCCTCGGTGGCAAGTCTGTCGTCAAGGCCCAGGTGAAGGTCGGCGGCCGTGGCAAGGCCGGTGGCGTGAAGCTCGCCGCCACCCCGGACGAGGCCGTCGCCCGCGCGACGGACATCCTCGGCATGGACATCAAGGGCCACACGGTCCACAAGGTGATGATCGCCGAGACCGCGCCCGAGATCGTCGAGGAGTACTACGTCTCGTTCCTCCTCGACCGCGCCAACCGCACCTTCCTCTCCATCGCCTCCGTCGAGGGCGGCGTGGAGATCGAGGAGGTGGCGGCCACCCGTCCGGAGGCCGTCGCCAAGACGCCGATCGACGCCAACGAGGGTGTGACCGAGGAGAAGGCCCGCGAGATCGTCGAGGCCGCCAAGTTCCCGGCCGAGGTCGCCGACAAGGTCGTGAACGTCCTGGTGAGGCTGTGGGACACCTTCATCAAGGAGGACGCTCTTCTCGTCGAGGTCAACCCGCTGGCCAAGGTCGCCTCCGGTGACGTCATCGCCCTCGACGGCAAGGTCTCCCTGGACGAGAACGCCGAGTTCCGTCAGCCGGAGCACGAGGCCCTCCACGACAAGGCCGCGGCCGACCCGCTCGAGGCCGCCGCCAAGGAGAAGAACCTCAACTACGTCAAGCTCGACGGCGAGGTCGGCATCATCGGCAACGGCGCGGGTCTCGTCATGAGCACCCTGGACGTCGTCGCGTACGCCGGTGAGAACCACGGCGGCGTCAAGCCCGCCAACTTCCTGGACATCGGCGGCGGCGCCTCCGCGCAGGTGATGGCCAACGGCCTGGAGATCATCCTGGGCGACCCGGACGTCAAGTCCGTCTTCGTCAACGTCTTCGGCGGCATCACCGCGTGCGACGAGGTCGCCAACGGCATCGTCCAGGCGCTGAAGCTCCTCGAGGACCGTGGCGAGAACGTCACCAAGCCGCTCGTCGTCCGCCTCGACGGCAACAACGCCGAGCTGGGTCGCAAGATCCTCACCGACGCCGCCCACCCGCTGGTGCAGCGCGTCGACACCATGGACGGCGCGGCCGACAAGGCCGCCGAGCTCGCGGCTGCGAAGTAAGGAAGAGGGACTCAGACAGCCATGGCTATCTTCCTCAACAAGGACTCCAAGGTCATCGTCCAGGGCATGACCGGCTCCACGGGCATGAAGCACACCAAGCTCATGCTCGGCGACGGCACCAACATCGTCGGTGGCGTGAACCCCCGCAAGGCCGGCACCTCCGTCGACTTCGACGGCACCGAGATCCCGGTCTTCGGCACCGTGGCCGAGGCGATGGAGAAGACGGGCGCGAACGTATCCGTCCTCTTCGTCCCGCCGGCCTTCTCCAAGGCCGCCGTCGTCGAGGCCATCGACGCCGAGATCCCGCTCGCGGTCGTCATCACCGAGGGCATCGCCGTCCACGACTCGGCCGCCTTCTACGCGTACGCGGTCAGCAAGGGCAACAAGACCCGGATCATCGGCCCCAACTGCCCGGGTCTGATCACCCCCGGACAGTCGAACGCCGGCATCATCCCGGGCGACATCACCAAGCCGGGCCGCATCGGCCTGGTCTCGAAGTCCGGCACGCTGACGTACCAGATGATGTACGAGCTGCGTGACATCGGCTTCTCCTCCGCCGTCGGCATCGGTGGCGACCCGGTCATCGGCACCACCCACATCGACGCGCTCGCCGCGTTCGAGGCCGACCCCGACACCGACCTGATCGTCATGATCGGTGAGATCGGCGGCGACGCCGAGGAGCGGGCCGCGGCCTTCATCAAGGAGAACGTGACCAAGCCGGTCGTCGGCTACGTCGCGGGCTTCACCGCGCCCGAGGGCAAGACCATGGGCCACGCCGGCGCCATCGTCTCCGGCTCCTCCGGCACGGCCGCCGCGAAGAAGGAGGCCCTCGAGGCCGCCGGCGTCAAGGTCGGCAAGACGCCGACCGAGACCGCCAAGCTGGCGCGCGCCATCCTGGCCGGCTGAACGGCCGGTTGAACGGCCGGTTGAACGGCCGGTTGAACGGTCGGCTGAACGGCCGGTTGAACGGCCGTCTTCAGGCTGCCTCTCGGCTTCCTCCCGGCCGCTTCCCGGCTGGACACGGACGGGCCCGCTCCCCGCGAGGGAGCGGGCCCGTCCGCGTCACCGGAACAGCGGCAGCAGCCGCTCCGGCCCGTGAGCGGCCGCCTGACGCAGTTTCGTGCGCAGGTGTGTCTCCTCCTCCGACAGCGGGCCGAGGGCCACCCGGGGCGGTACTCCCCGCACCTGTACGCCGGGGGGCACCGGGGGCTCGTAGTGCGTCGGGGCCGTGCGCAGGGTGAACGTCGTCATCCCGATCAGCGCCACCGTGGAGCCGATGGCGGCCCGTGTCCACAGGCGGGCCAGGCGCTCGCTGCCCGTGCGCACCCTTGGCGGCTCGGGCGCCTTCAGCCGCTGCGCCGTGGCCAGTTCGGCCAGCCGCCGGTGCAGCACGGACGGATCGGCCAGCTCCGGCAGCCGCCCGGCGATCACCTCGCGCGCGTGCAGCAGCCGGCCCGCCGCCGCCGGTGTGCTCGCCTCCGTCTCGGCCGCCGTCTCGGGCAGGTCGAGTCCGACACCGTCGTACAGCAGCAGTGTCCGCCGGTACGGCGGCGGCAGTCGCAGGAGCACGTCCATCAGCGCGCGGTCGTCCGCGTCCGGCGGGGGCGGCGCGGGGTGCCGGTGGCGCGGGCGGAAGCGGTGCCAGGGGGAGAGCGCGTATTCGTACGCCGCCGCCCGCACCCAGCCCGCGGGGTCCCGGTCGGCGGCCACCTCGGGCCAGCGCTGCCAGGCGAGCTGGAAGGCCCGCTCGACCGACTCCCGCGCCAGCTCGCGCCGCCCGGTGAGCAGGTACGCCTGCCGTACGAGAGCGGGGGCGCAGAGCGCATAGAGCGCGTCGAAGGCCTGAGCGGGTGTCAGGGGGACGGTGTCCGGAGTGGGTTGCGGCGGCACCGTCGGCCCCTTCTCCAGGCACACCGTCACTTTGGAGGTCTCCCGGGAGAGTTCGGCCAGCAGGGCGACGTAGGCCTCGCGCTTGCGGCCGCGCGGGGTGGTGCGGCCGCTCTCCCAGGCGTCCACGGTCCGGCCGGGGACGCCGAGTCGTGCGGCGAGCTGATCCCGCGTCAGCGAGCCTGCCTCACGCAGTCGTCGGCGTTCCGTGGGCGGGGGCAGCGGGCTCGCGGGGTTCGGCGTCACGGTGCGCCCTTCCGAACGAAAAAGAACATAAACATATATTGAGCGACACTTCGGAGGTTTGCCCGTTACGACGAGAAAGCGCGTGTCGTTGGGAGCATGGCGGTGTGATCCAGACAACCGTTCGCCGACCGTCGTTGTCGTCCCTGCTCGCCAGGCTGCGCGACCGTTCACCGGGACTGGCCGCCGGCCTCGTCGGCGGCGTCCTGGCCGCCGGGCTGGGCCTCGGGTCGTTCGCCGTGCTCGTGGTGGTGATGTGGATCAGTTCGCCGTATCCCGACAGCGGGCCGGGCGGCTCGCTGCATGTCGCCGCGGCGCTGTGGCTGCTGGCGCACGGCACCGAACTGATCCGCACCGAGACGCTCTCCGGAGTCCCCGCACCCGTGGGCGTCACTCCGCTGCTGCTGGTGGCACTGCCGGCGTGGCTGGTGCACCGGGCGGCGCGGGACGCGGTGGAGGGCGGCGAGGAGGGTGATCCGCTCGGCTCCGGCCGCGCGGCCTGGACGGGCGTCGTCCTCGGCTACCTCGGGGTCGGCCTGGCCGCCGCGCTGTACGCGTCGGGCGGCGCGCTGCGGCCGTCCTGGGAGTGGACCGTGGTGAGCCTGCCGGTGCTCGTCATGGGAGCGGCGGCGATGGGCGTGTGGACGGCGTACGGACGGGCGCTCGAGCCGGTCGGCGGCCTGCCCGGGCCGGTGGCGGGGCGCCCCGTGCTCACGCCGGACGGCCGTGCGCGCCTGGCCACGGCCGCGCGCGCCGCGGGCGCGGGCACGGCCGTGCTCGTCGGGGGCGGGGCGCTGCTGGTGGCCGCCTCCCTGGTGTGGCACGGCGAGGCGGCGCAGGGTGCGTTCCGGCAGCTCACGGAGGGCTGGTCGGGCCGGCTCGCCGTACTGCTGCTGTGCGTGGCCCTCGTGCCGAACGCGGCGGTGTGGGCAGCGGCGTACGCCCTAGGTCCGGGGTTCGTGCTGGGCACGGGGCACGTGGTGGGGCCGCTGTCCTCGGCGCCGGCTCCGACGCTGCCGCCGTTCCCGCTGCTGGCCGCGGTGCCGCGGGCCGGGACCGGAGCGTGGGCGGGTTGGGCGGCGGGAGCGGTGCCGCTGGCCGCCGCCCTGACCGTGGGCTGGTTCGTGGGCCGGGCCGAACCGTCCGGCGCCCGGCGCACCGCCGGAACTGCCGCACTGGCCGCGGTGCTGAGCGCGGGCGCCACGGCCCTGCTCACCGGACTGGCCGGCGGTCCGCTCGGCGTCGCGCGGCTGGCCCGGTTCGGGCCGGTGTGGTGGCAGACGGGGGCGGCGGCGCTGGCGTGGACGATGGCCGTGGCGGTCCCCGCGGCGCTGGCACGGTGGGCCTGGGGATGCCGTAGGCGCCGTCGGGCGGCCGAGAAGCGGAGCCGGACGAAGAAGACCGTGGAGCTGAGGGTCAGGGAATCGAGGACTGTGGACCCGACGAGTGCGGGGTCGAAGGCCGCGGGGTCGAGGAGCGGGGGGTCGAGGAGCCGGGGGTCTAGAAGCGTGGTCCCGCAGGGCACGGGTCCGCAGAGCCCGGAATCGGAGACCGCCGGATCGAAGACCGCTGGGTCGCCGAGTGCCGGATCGGAGACCGCTGGATCGGCGAGTGCCGGATCGAAGGCCGCCGGGGCGAAGAGTGCCGGGTCCGGCAGCGGAGCGCCGGAGTCGCAGGCGCCGGTACGGGGCGGACGGGTGCGGCGGACGATCACGTCGGTCGGGGCGTGGTTCGGGTTCCAGAAGGGTCCGGGCCCCGGGAGGCCGGCGACGGCGAGAGCAGCGGTGAAGCCGTCGTCCGTGCCCTATGACCAGGGGGATGTGTACGGCCCGCTGAGTGAGAAGGACGCGACGCCGTACGACTTCCTGCCCGCCGAACCTTTCCCCGCACCGCCCGCCCCCCGCCGCGACGACCTCAGTCGCGAGGCCCGCTGGGCGGAGCTGGAGGCGCGCTGGGCGGCGCTCAAGGAGGAGTCGGCCCTGTCCCGCACACCGGGGGCGGGAAGGCCGCCGAGGGCACCCGCCGGACCGGAGGGCCCGACCGCTCCGGGCGCTACGGAACCGACGGACCCGCCAGTCACACCGGAGCCGCCAGTCACACCGGACCCGCCAGTCACACCGGGCACTTCAGCCACACCGGGCACTTCAGCCACCCCGAACCCAACCGACCCAGCCGACCCAACCGACTGACCGACTCAACCGACCCCACCGACCAGCCGTGACGCCGATCGTCCTGCCCGTCCTTGCTGCCCTGCCCCCGTTGCCCGTTGCCCGTCAGCCGTTGGTGCCCAGCAGTCCCCGCAGCTCCTTCGGCAGCAGTTGGCTGCAGGACTGCTTCGCCTGGTGGGTGAGGGCGTTGTCGGTGCAGGAGTAGTAGTCGCTGTAGACCAGCTGGGCCGTGAAGGTCGCGGCGACCAGGGCGAGGGCAAGCGAGGCCGTCACCAGGCCGGTCACCGCAGCCGTCGTCGTCTGCGGACGGCCCGCGGCCGGGTCGTGCGAGGACTCCCGGGCGCCGGGCTTGGCGCGCAGCGCGCTCACGCCCCAGTACAGGGCGAGGGCACCGAGCAGCAGGGCCACGTAAGGCCAGCTGAACAGGACGAAGAAGAAGGCCCACATGCCGCACAGCAGCGCGTAGCGCGCGCGGCGCTGGGCGGGGTCCGACGGGTCCCAGCGCATGCCCTGGCCCGGGCCGCCGTTGCCCTTCTGGTTCTCGGGGCCGGGCGGCGGGCCTCCCGGCCTCTCCCCGAAGCCGCCGGGGGAGCGGCCCGGCTGCCGGTCGCTCCACTGGCTGCCCCACGGGGAGCCGTCGTCGCCGCCGGATCCGCCGTCGGCCGGGCGGCGCGGCCGCCACGGTTGGTCGGGTGTGCCCTCGGGCGGAGGCGCGAACGGGTTGTCCTCGCTCTGCCCGCCGCTCTTCTCCCTGTTCTCCCCGATTTCCCTGCTCTCCCCGTTCTCTCCCTTCCTCTCGGTTTCCCGCTTCTTGTCCCTCTTCTCGCCGTCCTGGCTGTCCTTGCGGTCGGAGGGGGCGTCGGGCGGAGAGGCGGGGCGCTCCCGCAGCAGCACGCCGCGGCGCTCCCCTCCCTGCACGTGCTGCGGAGGGAGCGTGAGGAGTCGCAGGCGACGGTCCGGCATCAAGTGAGCGTCTTCCCCTTGGTCTACGGCGTTGATCAGGCCTTCTACGGCGGGTCTCGCGTGGGCCTTTCCTGAGAGAACGCACCGCACGACGACCGCGTTCCCGACAGAGCCCTCCCAGACGCTACCTTCCGGCCACGCCCCCGTCCCGTGGGGGCCGTCCGGAGTGCCGGTATCGTTGCTGACGTTCGGCCGCTTCGTAGACTTCCCCGTATCCAGGGGCTCGAAGCATTCGTACGACCGTACAAAACGATCCTTCGAGAAAGGGCCCCACCCGTGGCCGCCAAGCCCGTGGTCAAGCGCCTCGTCGTGCTGGTCTCCGGATCCGGTACCAACCTGCAGGCGCTCCTCGACGAGATCGGGGCCGTCGGCGCCGAGGCCTACGGCGCCGAGATCGTGGCCGTCGGCGCGGACCGTGAGGGCATCGAGGGGCTCGCGCGTGCGGAGCGCGCGGGGCTGCCGGGCTTCGTCTGCCGGGTCAGGGACTTCGGCAGCCGCGAGGAGTGGGACGCGCGTCTCGCCGAGGCCGTCGCCGCGTACGAGCCCGATCTCGTGGTCTCCGCCGGATTCATGAAGATCGTGGGGAAGGAGTTCCTCGCGCGCTTCGGCGGGCGGTTCGTGAACACCCACCCCGCCCTGCTGCCCAGTTTTCCCGGAGCCCACGGTGTGCGTGACGCGCTCGCGTACGGCGCCAAGGTCACCGGCTGCACCGTCCACTTCGTCGACGACGGCGTCGACACCGGGCCGATCATCGCGCAGGGCGTGGTGGAGGTCCGGGACGAGGACGACGAGAGCGCTCTGCACGAGCGCATCAAGGAAGTCGAGCGAAGGCTGCTCGTCGATGTCGTGGGGCGGCTCGCCCGCAACGGCTATCGCATTGAGGGACGAAAGGTAGTTATCCAGTGACCGCCGAGAGCAACAAGCGGCCCCTTCGCAGGGCGCTCGTCAGCGTCTACGACAAGACCGGCCTGGAAGAGCTCGCCCGCGGGCTGCACGAGGCCGGCGTGGAACTCGTCTCCACCGGCTCCACCGCCGCGAGGATCGCCGCCGCCGGCGTCCCGGTCACCAAGGTCGAGGAGCTCACCGGCTTCCCCGAGTGCCTGGACGGCCGGGTCAAGACCCTGCACCCCAAGGTGCACGCGGGCATCCTCGCCGACCTGCGTCTCGACAGCCACCGGCAGCAGCTGGCCGAGCTGGGCGTCGAGCCGTTCGACCTCGTCGTCGTCAACCTGTACCCGTTCCGCGAGACGGTCGCCTCCGGCGCCTCGCCCGACGAGTGCGTCGAGCAGATCGACATCGGCGGCCCGTCGATGGTCCGCGCCGCCGCCAAGAACCACCCGTCGGTCGCGGTCGTCACCAGCCCGGCCCGGTACGCCGACGTCCTCGCGGCCGTCCGCGAGGGCGGTTTCGACCTCGCCACCCGCAAGCGGCTGGCCGCGGAGGCCTTCCAGCACACGGCCGCGTACGACGTGGCGGTGGCGAGCTGGTTCGCGGGCTCCTACGCGCCCGTGGACGACTCGCCGTTGCCCGACTTCCTCGGCGCCACCTGGGAGCGCGCGCACACCCTGCGCTACGGCGAGAACCCGCACCAGCCCGCCGCCCTCTACGTCTCCGGCACCGGCGGCCTCGCGCAGGCCGAGCAGCTGCACGGCAAGGAGATGTCGTACAACAACTACACGGACACGGACGCCGCTCGCCGTGCCGCCTACGACCACGACGAGCCCTGCGTCGCGATCATCAAGCACGCCAACCCCTGCGGTATCGCGATCGGTTCGGACGTCGCCGAGGCGCACCGCAAGGCGCACGCCTGTGACCCGCTGTCGGCGTTCGGCGGCGTCATCGCCGTCAACCGTCCGGTGAGCAAGGCGATGGCCGAGCAGGTCGCCGAGATCTTCACCGAGGTCATCGTCGCGCCGGACTACGAGGACGGCGCGCTGGAGGCACTCGCCAAGAAGAAGAACATCCGGGTGCTGAGGGCGCCGGGCGCTCCCGACAATCCGGTCGAGGTCAAGCCCGTCGACGGCGGCGCCCTCCTGCAGGTCACCGACCGCCTCCAGGCCGAGGGCGACGACCCGGCCAACTGGACGCTGGCGACCGGTGAGGCGCTCGGCGCGGACGAGCTCGCGCAGCTCGCCTTCGCCTGGCGGGCCTGCCGCGCCGTCAAGTCCAACGCGATCCTCCTGACCAAGGACGGCGCCTCGGTCGGCGTCGGAATGGGCCAGGTCAACCGCGTCGACTCCGCGAAGCTCGCCGTCGAGCGCGCCGGCGCCGAGCGCGCCCGGGGCTCGTACGCCGCCTCCGACGCCTACTTCCCCTTCCCCGACGGCCTGGAGATCCTCGCCGGCGCCGGGGTGCGGGCCGTGGTCCAGCCGGGCGGCTCGGTCCGCGACGAACTGTCCGTGGAGGCCGCGAAGAAGGCGGGCGTCACGATGTACTTCACAGGGACGCGGCACTTCTTCCACTGACCCGCTGACCTGGTCTTCCAGTGACCCGCTGACCTGGTCTTGCACTGACCGGCTGACCGGCTGACCGGCTGACCCGCTCTTCCGCCGACACGCGCGCGGGCCGTGTCCCCCTCGTACGGGTGGGACACGGCCCGGGGCGGTTCGTCCGCGCGAACCGGTCGGTGTCGCGCGGGTGACGGTGTCGCGGTGATCAGTAGCGCGGGCGGTTGAACCAGGCGGCGCCGTTGGCGTTGCCCACGAACACGGCGACCAGGATGGCCAGCACCGTGTGGATGAGGCCCACGACGATGAACGGGTAGATGCCGAGGATCGCGGTGATGATGGCGAAGACCAGGGTGGTGATCCGGACGCCGTTGCCGCCGGTGTTGAACTTCACCGCCAGCACGATCGCGAACACCGCCCAGGCCAGGGCGAACACCGCGAATCCCCACAGCATGCCGGACGAGTAGTCGGCGAGCTGCTGGAAGGCGGCGTCGTTCTTGAGCTGGTCGTCGTTCTTGGCGGCGTGCACGCTCGCCGCACCGAAGGCGAACAGGGCCACGCCGAGGACCTGCAGGCCGACGATGACCCACAGCATCACGCGGGCCGCGCTCACCGTGCCCGGCATCGACGTCATCACGGGGCCGCCGCCGTAGGGGCCCACCGGGGGAGCCGCCGGGTAGCCGTAGCCCGGCGCCTGCTGCTGCGGGTAGCCGTAGCCCTGCTGCTGGCCCTGCGGGGGGCCGTAGGGATTGTTCGGGTCGCCGAAACTCATGGCGGGTTTTCCTCCGTCGGGTCCAAGTGCGGGGACGACGCGCGGCTCCGTACGGAGGAAAGTCTCGTAGTGCGCTCGATCCCCCCGATGAGCTGCCCGCGGCACTATCGGGCCATCGTTCTTTACTGCTGACTTACTTGTCCAGCCGGATGCCGTATGTGTTGTGCAAGTGCAACCTCGTCGATCTTGGGCGGATGCTCTTGGCCGGATATCGACGGGGGCCCGGATGTCGACGGGGGCCCGGATGCCGACGGGAGGGCGACGGGGCGGTGGGCGGGACCCGGATTGGAACCGGGGGGCGGTCATCCGCGAGGATGGGGGCATGACCGCCCAGATTCTCGATGGCAAGGCCACCGCAGCCGCGATCAAGTCCGATCTGACCGCCCGCGTGGCGGCGCTGAAGGAGAAGGGCGTCACGCCCGGCCTCGGCACGATCCTCGTCGGGGACGACCCCGGCAGCCAGAAGTACGTCGCCGGCAAGCACCGCGACTGCGCCCAGGTCGGCATCGCCTCCATCCAGCGCGAACTGCCGGGCACGGCCACGCAGGAGGAGATCGAGGCGGTCGTACGCGAGCTGAACGAGGACCCGGCGTGCACCGGTTACATCGTCCAGCTGCCGCTGCCGAAGGGCATCGACGAGAACCGCGTCCTGGAACTGATGGACCCGGACAAGGACGCCGACGGCCTGCACCCGATGAACCTCGGCCGGCTGGTCCTGAACGAGCCGGCCCCGCTGCCCTGCACCCCCAACGGCGTGCTCACGCTCCTGCGCCGCTACGGCGTCGAGATCAAGGGCGCCGAGGTCGTGGTCGTCGGCCGCGGCGTCACCATCGGCCGCCCGATGCCGCTGCTGCTGACCCGCCGCAGCGAGAACGCGACCGTGACCCAGTGCCACACCGGCACCCGCGACCTCTCGTCGCACCTCAAGCGCGCGGACATCATCGTCGCGGCCGCCGGTTCGGCCCATCTGGTCCGGCCCGAGGACGTCAAGCCGGGCGCGGCCGTCCTCGACGTCGGCGTCTCGCGCAGCGCCGAGGGCAAGATCGTGGGCGACGTCCACCCGGGCGTCGCCGAGGTCGCCGGCTGGATCTCGCCGAACCCCGGCGGTGTCGGGCCGATGACCCGCGCGCAACTGCTCGTCAACGTGGTCGAGGCGGCGGAGCGCAGTGCCGGCTGAGGCGAAGGGCCCCCAGGAGCAGGCGGAGGAGACCGTGCGGGACGCGATCAGCGCGCCCGACGCGACGGGCCGTCCGCGCCGTACGACACGCCGCTTCCCGCTGTTCACGAGGGACACCGCGCGTCCCGAGGGCGGCGGCCGGGCGGCGCCCCCGGACGCCCCCGCGCCCGCCCGGCAGTGGCCCATCCTCGCCGTCTGCGGAGCGGTCGGCCTCGGCCTGCTGCTGACGGCGCTCGACGCCTTCCGCTACGGCTGCCTGCTGATCGGCCTCGCCCTGGTCGCCGGGGCCCTGCTGCGCTGGATCCTGCCCGACGTGGGCATGCTCGCCGTGCGCTCCCGGTTCACGGACATCGTCACCTACGGCCTGCTGGGCCTGGCGATCGTGCTGCTGGCGCTGATGGTGCAGCCGAACCCGTGGCTGCAGATCCCGTTCCTGAAGGACACGCTGCACGCCACCGTCAGCAGCGGCTGACCCCGGCACACGACGGTACCGGCCCGTCCTCTCCCCCGAGCAAGGACGGACCGGCGCCGGGATCCACCTTCCTGCACGGAGAACCGCCTGTTCAACGGCTGTCAGAGCGCTGTGGCACGGAGGTGACCGTTCCGCAACGCGGGAACCATCGGCGGGCCGGCGTCGTCACCTGCTCAGACCGGGCACTTGCGGGCGACGCCGTGGAGGTGGGCGATGGGCGGCTGGCAGCCGCTGCCGGACGATCTGCCGCCGGAGGTGCGGCACTTCGTGGACCAACTGCGGCTCCTGAAGGACCGTACGGGGCTCAGCCTCGTGGCGCTCGGCGCCCGCACGGCCTACAGCAAGTCCTCGTGGCACCGCTACCTCAACGGCACCCAGCCGCCGCCCCGGCAGGCCGTCGCCGCCCTGTGCCGTATCGCGGGCCTGGCCGAGACGGAGGCCGAACGCTGCGTCGTGCGCTGGGAACTGGCCGTCCAGGCCTGGCCGCGCCCGCCGAAACCGGCCGGTGAGCAGGGCGCGCCCGGCTACGAGGACGACCCCACCCTGCCCTGGTGGGACACCCCCGAGGAGGACGGCGGCGGCAGGCCCGGCCGGCCGTTGCTGCTCTACGCCGTACTGCTGCTGGTCCTTCTTCTTCTGCTCCTCCTCGTCGGCGCCGTCGCCCTCGGATGAGCCGTGCGCCCGGGCGCCGGCGGCACACTGGACCGCTGCCGGGTCGGCGTGCGACGGTGCTGCCGAGCGGCTCGAACGCTCCCGTGCGCCCCCATCCCGGGAACTGAGATCCTTGTCGGACGCATCCCTGTGGGTAGCCAGAACGGGCACCACGCACGGGGGAGTCGCGAGGTAGACCAGCACCAACCGGGGGGAAGAGGGGGAAGCGATGCCTCGTTGGAGGGCCTTGCCCGACGAACTCGATCCGCAGGTCAGGGAGTTCGCGAGCCAGCTGCGGCGGCTCGTGGACCGCAGCGGCCTGAGTGTCGCGTCGGTGGCCGACCGTACGGGCTACAGCAAGACGTCCTGGGAGCGTTATCTGAACGGCCGGCTGCTCGCGCCCAAGGGGGCGATCGTGGCGCTGGCCGAGGTGACCGGCACCAACCCGGTGCACCTGACGACCATGTGGGAGCTCGCCGAACGCGCCTGGAGCCGTTCGGAGATGCGCCACGACATGACCATGGAGGCCATCCGCATATCCCAGGCGCGGGCCGCGCTCAGTGAGTTCGGGGCGCCGCCGGCCGACACCAAGGGCGGCAAGGCGGCCCGCGGGTCCGGTCCCGCGACGGCGGTGCCGGGCGTCGCGGGACCGGCGGGAGTGGCCCCGTCGGTGCCGTCGGCGCCATCGGTCCCCGTCCAGCCGACGGCACCCGAGGCCGACGACGCCGGTGACGCCCGTGACGCCGGTGACCCTGGGGGTTCCTCCTCGCAGGCGGGCTCGTCCGGCGCCAACTCGTGGCGGCTGGCCGGTTACCGGGGGCCGTCGCCGGCCGGTGGCCGGCCGCCGGGGGCCGCCACGCCGGCGGCCGGCGCCGAGGGTTCCGCCTGGACGCCGACGACGCCCAGCCCGTTCGCCGAGCCGCAGGGGACCCCGCCGCCGGTCGGGGACCCCTCCTCCGGGGGAGGCAGGCGCCGGCTGACCATGTTCCTCGCGGGGGTCGTCGGGGTGCTGGTCGTGATCGCGGCCGTCTTCTTCCTCACCGACAACGGCGGGGGCAAGAAGAACGAGGGCGGCGGCAAGCCGTCCCCGTCCGCCGGCACCCCCACCTCCCTGCCGCCCGGGGTGAAGTGCGCGGGCGCCTCCTGCACCGGCAAGGACGCGGAGGCCATGGGCTGCACCAAGGACACCACCGCGGTGACCACCGCCAAGACCGTGGTGGTCGGCACCACCACGCTCGAGGTGCGCTACAGCAGGACCTGCGGTGCGGCGTGGGGCCGTATCACCCAGGCCGCGCAGGGTGATTCGGTGCAGGTGACGGCGGGCGCCGCCCGGCAGAACGACAGCATCACCACGGCCGGGGACACCATCGCCTACACCCCGATGGTCGCCGTGAAGGACGCGGGCGAGGCGAAGGCGTGCGCCACGCTGGCGTCGGGTCGGAAGGGGTGCACCCGGTAGCGGGACGGAGGAGGCGGCCGCCCGTCCGGGAGAGGAGGGACTGCGACGGCCGCCGATGGGGGGACCGACGGCGCCGGCTCCCGTGGGGGTACCGTTCGCGTGCCCTGGACGCAGGCACCTATTCCTGCCGCGCGGGAATTCCTCACGGCGCTCGCGCGCTGTGGGACGGGCCACAGGGGGCCGCGCGTCCGGGATCCCGGATGCGCGATAGCCTGGCCGGTGGATCTCTCTTGACACCAAGAGATCGATCATTTGTACGTCCGTCCGCACCCCAGGGCGAGGACGCCCACCGCCAGCTGTCATACGGAGAACGCCATGACCCGCACTCCCGTGAACGTCACCGTCACCGGCGCGGCCGGCCAGATCGGTTACGCCCTCCTCTTCCGCATCGCCTCCGGCCAGCTGCTCGGCGCGGACGTGCCGGTCAAGCTGCGCCTGCTGGAGATCACGCCGGCGCTGAAGGCCGCCGAGGGCACCGCCATGGAGCTGGACGACTGCGCCTTCCCGCTGCTGCGCGACATCACCATCACGGACGACCCGAACGTGGCCTTCGACGGGACCAACGTGGCGCTGCTGGTGGGTGCCCGGCCCCGCACGAAGGGCATGGAGCGGGGCGACCTGCTGGAGGCCAACGGCGGCATCTTCAAGCCGCAGGGCAAGGCCATCAACGACCACGCCGCGGACGACATCAAGGTCCTCGTCGTCGGCAACCCGGCCAACACCAACGCCCTGATCGCCCAGGCCGCCGCCCCGGACGTACCGGCCGAGCGCTTCACCGCCATGACCCGCCTCGACCACAACCGCGCGCTGACCCAGCTCGCGAAGAAGACGGGTTCCACGGTCGCCGACATCAAGCGCCTGACCATCTGGGGCAACCACTCCGCCACCCAGTACCCGGACATCTTCCACGCCACCATCGCCGGCAAGAACGCCGCCGAGGTCGTGAACGACGAGAAGTGGCTGGCCGAGGACTTCATCCCGACCGTCGCCAAGCGCGGCGCCGCGATCATCGAGGCCCGTGGCGCGTCCTCCGCGGCCTCCGCCGCCAACGCCGCCATCGACCACGTGCACACCTGGGTCAACGGCACCGCGGACGGCGACTGGGTCTCCATGGGCATCCCGTCGGACGGTTCCTACGGTGTCGCGGAGGGCCTGATCTCCTCCTTCCCGGTCACCGTCAAGGACGGCACCTACGAGATCGTCCAGGGCCTGGACATCAACGAGTTCTCCCGCGCCCGTATCGACGCCTCCGTCAAGGAACTGGCGGAGGAGCGCGAGGCGGTCCGCTCCCTCGGCCTCATCTGAGCCCTTCACGGTTTCGTCACGAGCCCGCACGGGCCCCGTTCCTGTTGCCTCAGGAACGGGGCCCGTGGCCGTTTTCGCCGCTACCGTCTGAGAGCGACACCCAATGGGGTGATTCGGGGGGTGTGTCATGAGCGAACGGGACGGCTACGACGAGGGCCACCACTCCGGTCACGGTCACGGACCGGAGCGCGAACCCAGCGAGGAGAGAGGCCAGGCGGCCTGGGCCGCCGGACAGCCGGGCAGCGCGCCGCCCTGGGCGTCGGCCGAGACGCAGGCCGGGCAGAGCCCGCCGCCGTGGGCGTCCGCCGAGACCCGTACGGGCGGCCCGGTGCCGTCGGCCTGGCCGCCCCCGCCGCCGCCACCTCCGCTTCCGGGCCCCGGCCCGGTGCCGGCGACGACCGTGCCGGCCCCGGCGGTCGCGCCCGCCCCGCGCCACGGCGCCCGCAACGTGCTGCTCGCCCTGGTCGTGGTGGCCGTCCTCGGCGCGGGCACCGGAGCGGGCGTCTGGTACGCCGTCCGCGACCGGTCGGCCGGCGCCGCCCCAGACACCGGCGTCGGCGTCACGGTCACCGGCACGCCGTCGCAAAACCCGGCGCCGACGCAGACCCCCGCGGCCACCGGCACCCCGCCGGCCGCACCGCTCGCCTCCCCGCCGCCGTCGCTGCCGTCCTCGCCGTCGGCCGGCTACCGCCGCGCGCAGGACCCCGTCGGCTACTCGCTCGACGTCCCCGACGGCTGGACCCGCCGCCAGACGCAGGGCAAGCTGGCGCCCGTCGTCTACTACGACGAGGCCACCGACGGCCGCCAGCTGCAGATCTTCCAGGTCACCGAGGACACGCCCTACCAGTCCCTGACGCTGGCCGAGACCGACCCCGGCTTCGGCTTCGCCAAGCAGCGCGGCTACCAGCCCCTCGGCCGCGACCGCGGCGACACCTGGGCCGAACTGACCTACCGCTACGACGACCGGGACAAGGGCGCCCGTCAGGTCATCGACCACCGCTTCCAGGCCGCCGACGGCACGCTGTACGCCATCCGCTCCAGCGGCCCCGCCGGCCTCGACCCGGAACAGGTGCGGGAGCCGCTCGCGGCGGCGGTGCGCTCCTTCTGCCCGACGGGTGCGCAGTGCTCGTAGGCGCGAAGCGGGAACGGAGCCACGGCGGCCGCGGGCAGAGCCCCGCCGCAGCGCCGGGCGGACCCGCCCGCTGACCCCTGCGGCCGGGCCCGGCCCGCGGATCCCGGCGGCGGATCCCGGGCGGCGGAACCCGCCTCCCGGACGCCGGGACGCGTCAGCCGCCGGCCGGGCGGACCCGCCCGCTGACCCCTGCGGCTGGGCCCGGCCCGCGGATCCCGGGCGGCGGAACCCGCCTCCCGGACGCCGGGACGCGTCAGCCGCCGGCCGGGAGGCGCTTCTCGAACCAGTGGTCGGCGTAGACGTGGTCGACGTAGGGCGGGATCTCGGTGTAGCCGGACGCCCGGTACATGGCCTGCGCCTCGGTGAGCGCGCGGTGCGTGTCGAGCCGTACGACGGTGAGCCCGCGCGAAGCGGCCGCGTCCTCCAGCGCGGCGAGGATGCGGCGGGCGAGGCCCAGCCGCCGGGCCGCGGGGTGCACCCACACGTGCCGGATCTCGCCGACGCCCGGCTCCAGCCGGCGCAGCGCCCCGCAGCCCACCGGGCGGCCCTCCTCGTAGGCGACGAAGAACGCGCCCGCGGTGCCGGACACCTCCTCCGGCGCCACCAGGTCGCGGCGGTCGAAGCCCTCCGGGAAGCGCGTGTGGATGTCGGCGGCGTAGGCCTCCAGGCAGGCGCGGGCGTCCGGGGCGGCGCCGTCGACGGGCTCGACGGTGATGGCGGCCAGCCGCAGCAGTCGCTGCGAGGTGGCCATCGCCTCGATCAGCTGTTCGCGCCGGTCCGCGTCGAGGGCGTCGAGCAGGCCCGCCGCGAGCGCGTCGGCCCGGCGGTTCTGCTCCTCCACCTCGGCACGGCCCGCCGGGGTCAGCTCGATCATCCGCAGCCTGCTGTCCCCGGGGTGCACGCTCAGCCTGACCATGCCCTGTGCCCGCAGCGCCTTGGTCATGCGGCTCAGATAGCCGGCGTCCAGACCGAGGCGGCTCCTGAGCTCGCGCAGCGGGACCCCCTCCCCGATCTCGAACAGCAGCCGCGCCTCGCCGAGCGGGCGGTCCTGGCCGAGGTAGTGGTCGTCGAGGACCCCGATACGGCGCGTGAAGTAACGGTTGAACCGGCGGAGGGCCGCCACCTGCTCCGTGGACACTGGCTCCATAATCCTTTGACTTTAGTCAAAGGAATCTCGGCCGTCCATGGGTGGACGGCCGGGAGACGGCCGGCAGCGGCACGGCGGTCTCAGTGACACGGCGCACTTTGCGCGACCGACGCGCATGTATCCGGGGGCGGAGGGCAGGCGCTCCCGGTCCTTGTGGGTGACACCTGTGTCATCCAGGGATGCGGAACAGGAACGGAAGGCAGCACGGATCATGGCGGACAGAGCGGAAACCCAGGGGCTGGACGCGCAGGCGACCATCCACGTGGCGGGAGAGTGGCGCGAAGCCGTCTCCGGCGCCACGCGCGAGATCATCGACCCGGCGGACGGACAGCCCTTCGCTCTGGTCGCGGAGGGTGACGAGAAGGACGCGGACCTGGCGGTCGCGGCGGCCCGCCGGGCCTTCGACCACGGCGACTGGCCGCGCACCCCGGCCGCCGAGCGCGCCGCCCTGCTGCGCCGCGTCGCCGGTCTCCTGGTGCGCGACCGTGAGCGGCTCGGACGGCTGGAGAGCCGCGACGCCGGCAAGACCGTCGAGGAGGGCCGCGTCGACATCGACTGTGTCGCCGACGCCTTCCGCTACTTCGCCGACCTGGTCGCCGGCGAGGCCCCCGGCCGGGTGGTCGACGCGGGCTCGCCCGACATCCACAGCGTCGTCGTGCACGAACCCGTCGGCGTCTGCGCGCTGATCACGCCCTGGAACTACCCGCTGCTGCAGGCCAGCTGGAAGATCGCCCCGGCCCTCGCGGCGGGCGACACCTTCGTGATCAAGCCGAGCGAGATCACCCCGCTGACCACCGTCGCCCTGATCGACCTGCTCTCCGAGGCGGGACTGCCCGCCGGGGTCGCGGGCATCGTCACCGGCCCCGGCCACTCGGTCGGCGCCCGGCTCGCCGAGCATCCCGACGTCGACCTGGTCTCCTTCACCGGCGGCCTGGTCAGCGGCACCAAGGTCGCGCAGGCCGCGGCCCCCACGGTGAAGAAGGTCGCCCTCGAACTCGGCGGCAAGAACCCCAACGTCGTCTTCGCCGACGCCTGCGCGAGCGACGAGGACTTCGACACGGCCGTCGACCAGGCCCTGAACGCGGCCTTCATCCACAGCGGCCAGGTCTGCTCGGCCGGTGCCCGGCTCATCGTGGAGGAGTCCGTGCGCGAGCGCTTCGTCGCCGAACTCGCCCGCCGGGCCGGCCGGATCCGCCTCGGCCGCGGCAGCGAGGACGGCGTCGAGTGCGGCCCTCTCGTCTCCGAACAGCAGCGCGCCAAGGTCGAGCGCTACGTCGCCTCCGCGCTGGCGGAGGGCGCGGTGCTGCGCACCGGCGGCCGGCGCCCCGAGGCGGCGCCGGAGCGGCCCGCCACCGGCTTCTTCTACGAGCCGACGGTCCTCGACCAGTGCCACCGCGAGATGCGCGTCGTACGCGAGGAGGTCTTCGGCCCCGTCCTGACCGTCGAGACCTTCCGCACCGAGGACGAGGCGGTCGCCCTCGCCAACGACACCGACTACGGCCTCGCGGGCGCCGTCTGGACCAAGGACGCCGGCCGGGCCCGCCGGGTCGCGGGACGGCTGCGCCACGGCACCGTCTGGATCAACGACTTCCACCCCTATCTGCCGCAGGCGGAGTGGGGCGGCTTCGGCAGGAGCGGCACCGGCCGGGAGCTCGGCCCGGCGGGCCTCGCCGAGTACCGCGAGACCAAGCACGTCTACCAGAACCTCGCGCCGAAGCCGGTGCGCTGGTTCGCGGGCTGAGCCGCACCCTCTCCACCGAACGTCCCCCACCCCTTGGAGCACCATCCCCCATGCCCGAGAACACCCGGACATACGACTACGTCGTCATCGGCGGCGGCACGGCGGGCTCCGTCATCGCCTCCCGCCTCACCGAGAACCCTGACGTCACCGTCGCCGTCGTCGAGGGCGGCCCCAGCGACGTCGGCCGCGAGGACGTGCTGACCCTGCGCCGCTGGATGGGCCTGCTCGGCGGCGAACTGGACTACGACTACCCCACCACCGAACAGCCGCGCGGCAACTCCCACATCCGGCACAGCCGCGCCCGCGTCCTCGGCGGCTGCTCCTCGCACAACACGCTCATCGCCTTCAAGCCGCTGCCCTCCGACTGGGACGAGTGGGAGCAGGCCGGCGCCAAGGGCTGGGGCGCGGTGCCGATGGAGGCCTACTACGCCCGGCTGCTGAACAACATCGTCCCGGTCGACGAGAAGGACCGCAATCCCATCGCCCGTGACTTCGTCGACGCAGCCCGGCATGCGACGGGAGTGACCCGGATCGAGGGCTTCAACCGTGCTCCGTTCACCGACGGCGTCGGCTTCTTCGACCTCGCCTACCACCCCGAGAACAACAGGCGCTCGTCGGCGTCGGTGGCGTATCTGCACCCGGTGATGGACGAGCGCGAGAACCTCACCGTCCTGCTGGAGACCTGGGCCTACCGGCTCCGGCTGGACGGCACCCGCGCCGAGGGCGTGCACGTGCGCACCAAGGACGGCGAGGAGATCCTGCTCAAGGCCCGCACCGAGGTGGTGCTCTGCGCCGGCGCCGTCGACTCGCCCCGGCTGCTGCTGCACTCCGGCATCGGCCCCGAGGCCGACCTCCGGGCGCTCGGCATCCCCGTCGCGCACGACCTGCCGGGCGTCGGCGAGAACCTGCTCGACCACCCCGAGTCGGTGATCGTGTGGGAGACGAACGGGCCGATCCCGGAGAACTCCGCGATGGACAGCGACGCCGGCCTGTTCGTGCGCCGCGATGCCGGGCACGCCGGCCCCGACCTGATGTTCCACTTCTACCAGGTGCCCTTCACGGACAACCCCGAGCGCCTGGGCTACCGGCGCCCGGCGCACGGCGTCTCGATGACCCCCAACATCCCGAAGCCGAAGAGCCGCGGCCGCCTGTACCTGACGAGCGCCGACCCGTCGGTCAAGCCCGCCCTCGACTTCCGCTACTTCACCGACGAGGACGACTACGACGGCCGCACCCTCGTCGACGGCATCCGCATCGCCCGCGAGATCGCGAAGACCGAGCCGCTGGCGGGCTGGCTCAAGCGCGAGGTGGCCCCCGGTCCGCAGCTCACGAGCGACGCGGAACTGAGCGAGTACGCCCGCAAGGTCGCGCACACCGTGTACCACCCGGCGGGCACCTGCCGCATGGGGGCCGCGGACGATCCGCTGGCCGTCGTGGACCCGGAGCTGAGGATCCGCGGCCTGGACGGCATCCGGATCGCCGACGCCTCCGTGTTCCCGACCATGACCGCCGTGAACCCGATGATCGGAGTGCTGATGGTCGGGGAGAAGGCCGTCGACCTGATGGGGCGTGGTGCGTGATGAGCAGTACCCCGGTCTTCTCCGTCGAGGGGCTGTGGAAGGTGTTCGGCCCGAAGGCCGAGCGCGTTCCGGACGACCCCGCGCTGAGCTCGCTGGAACCCGCCGAACTGCGCTCCCGCACCGGCTGCACGGCCGCCGTCCGCGACGTCTCCTTCGACGTGCACAAGGGCGAGGTCTTCGTGGTGATGGGCCTGTCCGGCTCCGGCAAGTCCACCCTCGTACGCTGCCTGACCCGGCTGATCGAGCCGACCGCGGGCTCGATCGCCATCGACGGCGAGGACGTCCGCGCCATGGACAAGTCCCGGCTGCGCGCACTGCGCCGCCACCGCGCCGCGATGGTCTTCCAGCACTTCGGCCTGCTGCCGCACCGCACGGTCCTCGACAACGTCGCCTACGGCCTGGAGATCCAGGGCGTGAGCCGGTCCGAGCGGCGGGCGCGCGCCCAGGACGTCGTCGCCAAGGTCGGCCTGGAGGGCATGGAGCAGCGCCGCCCGGCCCAGCTCTCCGGCGGCCAGCGCCAGCGCGTGGGCCTGGCCCGGGCACTGGCGGTGGACCCCGAGGTCCTGCTGTTCGACGAGCCGTTCAGCGCGCTCGACCCGCTGATCCGGCGGGACATGCAGGAGGAGGTGGTCCGCCTGCACCGCGAGGAGGGCCGCACGATGGTCTTCATCACCCACGACCTCTCCGAGGCGCTGAAGCTGGGTGACCGCATCGCGCTGATGCGCGACGGCCGCGTGGTGCAGCTCGGCACCCCCGAGGAGATCGTCGGCCACCCCGCCGACGACTACGTGCGCGAGTTCGTCCGCGACGTGCCGCGCGAACAGGTCATGACGGTCCGTACGGCGATGCGGCCCGGCGGCTGCGACGGGACGGAGCACCCCGGCGCGCTCGCCCCGGGCGAGGTCGTCGCCGACGCCATCAAGGTCGTCGCCCGCAGCGGCAGGGCCGCCTGCGTCGTGGAGGACGGCCGCTGTCTCGGCGTCGTCGACCACGAACGGCTCCTCGGAGTGGTGGCCGGAACGGAGCCGCGGAAGGAGGCGGTCTGATGTCCACGGTCACCGCCGCCTCCACCCAGCGCCTCGCCCTGCCCGGGGTCTTCGGGCACCACGCCGTGCGCAAGCTGCTGCTGCTCGGGATCGCCGCGGCCGTGCTCGTGCCGCTCGCCGCAGCCCACTGGGCGAGCGGCACCTGGCCGCACGCCCTCACCGTCGACGTCTCCAAGCCGCTCGCCGACGCCAGCGACTGGATCATCGACAACCGCGACAGCCACCCGCTGTTCCTGTACTTCTTCGGGTACATCAGCAACGCGGTCGTGATCTCCGTACGCGCCGTGTACCTGTTCCTCCTCGCGGCCGGCTGGGCCGGCGTCACGGCCCTCGGCGCCGTCGTCGCCTGGCGCGTGGCCGGGGTGCGTCTCGCCCTCGGTACGGCCGTCGCGTTCCTGGCCTGCGGGCTGCTCGGCATGTGGGTGCCGACCATGCAGACGCTCGCGCTCATGGTGGTCGCCGTGCTCGTGTCGGTGATCGTCGGCGTCGTGCTCGGCCTCGCCGCCGGTCTGTCCGACCGCTTCGACCGGGCGCTGCGGCCGGTCCTGGACACCATGCAGGTGCTGCCGGCCTTCGCCTACCTGCTGCCCGTGGTGCTGGTCTTCGGCATCGGTGTCCCCGCCGCCGTCCTCGCCACCGTCGTCTACGCCGCGCCGCCCATGGCCCGCCTCACCGCGCTCGGCCTGCGCGGCGCCGACCGGGAGGTGCTGGAGGCGGTCGATTCGCTCGGCGCCACCGCGCCCCAGCGCCTGCTGACCGCCCGTCTCCCGCTGGCCCGCAAGGAACTCCTGCTCGGGCTGAACCAGACGATCATGATGGCGCTGTCGATGGCCGTCATCGCCTCCGTCATCGGCGCGGGCGGCCTCGGTGACCGCGTCTACCAGGCGCTTGCCTCGGTCGACGTGGGCGCCGCCCTCGAGGCCGGCATCCCGATCGTACTGCTGGCCGTCGTCCTGGACCGCATCACCGCCGCCGCGGGCGAGCGCGCCGGCGGGGCACCCGGAGACCGGCTCGGCCGGCTCGGCCGGCTCGGCTGGCTCGGCTGGCTCTACGCGGCCGTCGCCGCGGTGGCCGTGGCACTCGCCGGACGCCTGGCCGGCCGCCTGACCTGGCCCTCCGCCTGGACCGCGGACATCGCCGACCCGGTCAACCGCGCCGTCGACTGGATGACCGCGCACCTGTACTCGGGCGTGCCCGTCGTGGGCGGCACCGCCGACTGGGCGGGCCGCTTCACCACCTGGGTGCTCGACCCGGTCCGCAGCGGACTGCAGTGGCTGCCCTGGTGGTCGGTCCTGCTGCTGGTGGCCGCGCTCGCCTGGCTGATCGGCACCTGGCGCACCGCGCTCACCGCGGTCCTCGCCATGGCCGCGATCGGTGTGCTGGGGGTGTGGAAGCCGTCGCTCGACACGCTCTCGCAGGTGCTCGCCGCCGTCGCCGTCACCCTCGTCCTCGGCTTCGCGACCGGCATCGCGGCGGCCCGCAGCGACCGCTTCGAGCGGGCCCTGCGACCCGTACTGGACGTCTTCCAGACGATGCCGCAGTTCGTGTACCTGATCCCGGTTGTCGCCCTGTTCGGCGTCGGCCGCGCCCCAGCGGTCGCCGCGGCCGTCGTCTACGCGCTGCCCGCCGTCGTCCGGATCACCGCCCAGGGCCTGCGCCAGGTCGACCCGGCCGCGCTGGAGTCCGCCCGCTCGCTCGGCGCGAGCAGCGCCCAGCAACTGCGTCAGGTGCAACTCCCGCTCGCCCGGCCGGCGTTGCTGCTCGCCCTCAACCAGGGCGTGGTGCTGGTGCTCGCCGTCGTCATCATCGGCGGCCTGGTCGGCGGAGGCGCGCTCGGCTACAACGTCGTCTTCGGCCTTGCGCAGGGCGACCTGGCGACCGGTCTGGTGGCCGGTGCCGCGATCGTGTGCCTGGGGCTGATGCTGGACCGGGTGACGCAGCCCACGCAGCGCCGCACGAAGGGGGGTGTCTGACATGGCGCCGAACCGCAGGACGGCCCTGATCGCCGCCTCCTCCGCCGTGACCCTCTCCCTCCTCACCGGCTGCGGCGCGGCCGACATGACCAAGCAGGCGTCCCCCTTCGCCAACGCGCGGGGAGCCAAGACCGTGACGCTCTCCGTCCAGTCCTGGGTGGGCGCGCAGGCCGACGTCGCCGTCGCCCAGTACCTGCTGGAGCACAAGCTCGGCTACCGCGTCGACACCGTGCAGGTCGACGAGGTGCCCGCCTGGGACGCGCTCAGCCAGGGCCGCGTCGACGCGATCCTGGAGGACTGGGGCCACCCCGACCAGGAGAAGCGGTACGTCACCGACAAGAAGACGATCGTGCACGGCGGCGGCCTCGGCGTGACCGGCCACATCGGCTGGTTCGTGCCGACCTACCTGGTCAAGCAGCATCCCGACATCACCGACTGGCGGAACCTCAACAAGTACGCGTCGCTGTTCCGCACCCCGGAGAGCGGCGGCAAGGGCCAGCTGATGGACGGCTCCCCGTCGTACGTCACCAACGACAAGGCCCTGGTGAAGAACCTGAAGCTGAACTTCCACGTGGTGTTCGCCGGTTCGGAGGCGGCTCAGATCACCCAGATCAAGCAGTTCGCCAAGCGGAAGAAGCCCTTCCTGACGTACTGGTACACCCCGCAGTGGCTGTTCAAGAAGGTCCCCATGACCGAGGTGAAGCTGCCGGCGTACAAGGAGGGCTGCGACGCGGACCCGGCGAAGGTCGCCTGCGCCTACCCGCACACCCGCCTGCAGAAGTACCTCAACGCGGGCTTCGCCGATCACGGCGGCAAGGCGGCGGCCTTCCTGAAGAAGTTCAAGTGGTCGACCGATGACCAGAACGAGGTCTCCCTGATGATCGCCGACAAGAAGATGACACCGGAGCAGGCGGCGAAGAAGTGGGTGGACAGCCACCCGTCCACCTGGAAGGCGTGGCTGTCCTGACCGTCCCGTCCGGCCCGTCACCGTCCGGTCGTCACGTCCAGCTCGTCACCGTCCGGTCGTCCCGTCCGGCCGCTCAGCTGTCCGGCGATCTCCCGCACCGCGTGGGCCGTCCGCCGCAGCAGCCCCGGCCCGAACGTGACGCGAGTGGCCCCGAGTTCACCGAGTTCGGTGGGCGAGGGGCCCTCGCCGTCCAGCGAGGCGTACACGTTGACCGGCCCCTGGATGCCGGACCGCAGCAGTGGCAGCACGTCCGCCGGGGCGCCGATCGGATAGACGCAGTCGGCACCGGCGGCCACGTACAGCGCGGCCCGCTCGATGACCCGTTCGGGATCGGGCTCGCCGCGCAGGAAGGTGTCGACGCGGGCGTTGACGAAGAGCTGGTCACCGGCCGCGTCCCGTACCTCGGCGAGCCAGTCGGCGTGCTCCCGCGGGTCCCTGAGCGCCCCTTTGCGGGAGTCCTCGAGGTTGCAGCCCACGGCTCCCGTCTCCAGCAGCCGTTCCACCAGCTCCCCGGGCGGCAGCCCGTATCCGTCCTCGACGTCCGCCGACACCGGCACGTCCACGGCCCGTACGATGCGCGCCACCGCGGCGAACATCTCCTCGGCCGGGGTCGAGCCGTCCTCGTGCCCGAGGGACGCGGCGACCCCCGCGCTCGGCGTCGCGAGCGCCGGGAAGCCGGCCTCGACGCACACCCGGGCGCTGACCGCGTCCCAGGGCCCGGGCAGCACGAGGGGATCGCCCGGGAGCCGGCCCCGGTGCAGTGCGCGGAAGACCTCCACCTTGCTCACGGCGTGTAACCTCCCGGCGGAACACGGCGGCTGACCATCACCCGGTTCCAGTTGTTGATGGCCACGATCAGGGCGATCAGATGGGCCAGACGGGCCTCGTCGAAGTGCTCGGCGGCGCGCTCGTAGACCTCGTCGGGCACGAAGCGGCCGGTCAGCACGGTGACCGCCTCGGTCAGCGCCAGCGCGGCCCGCTCCCGCTCGTCGTAGACGTCCCCGGCCTCCTGCCAGGCGGCGAGCAGGTCCAGCTGCCGCTCGCCCACCCCGTGCTCGCGGGCGAGGGCGAGGTGCAGGTCGAGGCAGAACGCGCAGTGGTTGAGCTGCGAGGCCCTGATCGCCACCAGCTCGGCCAGCGCGGGGTCGCCGAGGCCCCGCTTCGCGGCCGCGCTCAGCGCGGAGAAGGCCCGAGCGACCCCGCGGTCGAGCACCTCGGTCCGGCTCATCCGTGCTGTCCCGCCTCGTAGTGGCCCGGAGCCATCCGGCAGGTCACAGCGAACCGGTTCCAGGCGTTGATCACGGTGATGGCGGCGATCAGCTGGGCCAGCTCGGCCTCCTCGAAGTGCTTGGCCGCCCGTTCGTACACCTCGTCGGTGACGAAGCCCGCGGTCAGCACCGTGACCGCCTCGGTCAGCGCGAGCGCCGCGAGTTCCTTCTCCGTGTAGAAGTGCGCCGACTCCTCCCAGGCACCGAGCTGGATGATCCGCTCCACGCTCTCGCCGGCCGCGAGCGCGTCCTTGGTGTGCATGTCGAGGCAGAACGCGCAGTGGTTGAGCTGCGAGGCGCGGATCTTCACCAGCTCCAGCAGCCTCGGGTCGACCCCCTGCCGGGCGGCCGTGTCGAGGCGGAGCATCGCCTTGTAGACCTCGGGTGCGTGCTGGGCCCAGCGCAGCCGGGGCTCGTGTTCGGGGGCGTAACCGGCGGTCTCCTGTGTCGTCATGGCTTCGACCCTAGGAGCAGGGCAGCCCACGGGTATGGTCCAGTTCCATGGCGAAAACATGGGCCACTTCGGGCGTCGACCTGCATCTGGAGCCGACCGGGCCGGGAGTGCGCCGGGGCCTGACCGACGCCCTGCGCGAGGCCGTCCGCACCGGCAGGCTGGCCCCCGGCACGCGTCTGCCCTCCTCCCGCGCCCTCTCCGCCGACCTGGGCATCGCCCGCAACACCGTCGCCGAGGCCTACGCCGACCTGGTCGCCGAGGGCTGGCTCACCGCACGGCAGGGCTCGGGCACGCGCGTGGCGACGGGGGTGCCTCCCACGCCTTCGGGACAGAGCGGGAGCACGGCCCTCCCTGCCGGGGCCGCACCGCATCCCCGCCCCCGCGGCCACCCCGCCCACGACCTGCTCCCCGGCCTGCCCGACCTCGCCGCCTTCCCCCGCGCCGAGTGGCTCAGGGCCGCCCGCCGCGCCCTCACCACCGCCCCGAACGAGGCCCTCGGCTACGGCGACCCACGCGGCCGCGTCGAACTGCGCACCGCACTCGCCGGCTACCTCGCCCGCGCCCGGGGCGTCCGTACCGATCCCGGGCGCATCCTGGTCTGCGCGGGCTTCTCGCACGGCCTGCAGATCCTCGGCGCCATGCTGCGGGCACGCGGCGCGACCACGATGGCCGTGGAGTCGTACGGCCTGGACGTGCACTGGCGGCTGCTGTCGGACGCCGGCCTGCGGACCGTGCCGCTGCCCTTCGACGAACTCGGAACGAATCCACGGACGTTGACCGACCAGGCGGCCGTCCTGCTCACCCCCGCCCACCAGTTCCCGATGGGCGGCACCCTGCACCGCGACCGCCGCGCGGCCGTCGTCGACTGGGCGCGCAGGACCGGCGGACTGGTCGTCGAGGACGACTACGACGGCGAGTTCCGCTACGACCGCCAGCCGGTCGGCGCCCTCCAGGGCCTCGACCCCGACCACGTCGTCTACGCGGGCACCGCCAGCAAGTCGCTCGCCCCCGGCCTCCGGCTGGCCTGGCTGGTGCTGCCGCCGGGCCTGGTGGAGGAGGCGGCACGGGCGAAGGGCGGCAAGGACACCTGCGGGGTCCTCGACCAGCTGACCCTCGCCGAGTTCCTCACCTCCGGCGCCTACGACCGCCACGTCCGCGCCGCCCGGCTGCGCTACCGGCGCCGTCGCGACGCCCTGGTGGCGGAACTCGCGCGCCGCGCCCCGCAGGTCCGCGCCACCGGCATCGCGGCCGGCCTGCACGTGGTGCTCCGCCTGCCGCCCGGCACCGAACAGGCGACCCTGCGGGCCGCCTCCTGGCAGGACCTGGCGGTAGAGGGACTGCACCGCTACCGGCACCCGGACGCCACTCTGGAACCACCCGACGCACTGGTCGTGGGGTACGGGACACCACCGGACCACGCCTGGTCGGGCGCCCTGGAGGCACTGTGCGCGGCACTGCCGGAAGGCGACGCGACGACCGGACCGTGATCGTCGTCTTCCCGGTGGGGGAGGTGCCATGGGTGGTTCGTCGTCTTTCGGGGGGCGAGGTGCCATGGCTGGTTCGTCGCCCCCCGGGTGCGCGACGTGCTGCGAGCGGTCCGTCGTCTTCCGGGTGCGTCAAGTGCCGCGTCTTCCGGGTGCGTCAGGTGTCGCGACCGGATCGTCGTCCCCTGCGTCCGCCGAGTACCGCGACCGGATCGTCGTTCCCTGCGTCCGCCGAGTACCGCGACCGGATCGTCGTCCCCTGCGTCCGCCGAGTACCGCGACCGGCGCGGGCGGAAGGTCAGGCCGCTTCCTCCGTCGCCGTCGCCGCCGGTGCTTCACCGAAGCGCGCCAGCGCCAGCGCCCCCGCGACGGCGACCACGAACCCCAGCACCGCCAGCCAGGCCAGCCCCGCCCGCGTGCGGTCCCCGAGCCACACCACGCCCACCAGCGCCGGCCCGATCGTCTCGCCGATCACCATCCCTGCCGTCGCCGTGGTGACCGACCCGCGCTGGAGCGCCGAGGTCAGCAGCAGGAAGGCCGCGCCTCCGCCGAGGAGGAGCGCGTACGTCGCCGGATTGGTGAGCAGGTGCGACGGCTGCAGCGAGTCGATCAGCCGTACCGACACCTCCACCACCCCGAACCCGAGGCCGGCTCCCGAACCGAGCACCAGCGCCCGCCCCCGCCCGGACCAGTGCCCGCCCAACAGCCCCAGCAGCAGCACCAGTACGGCGATGACGAGCATCACCCACTTCAGGGCCGCCGGCCCCTCACTGTGCCCCTCGGTCCCGGACGCGAGCCCCAGCATGGCGAGCCCGGCGCACACCACGCCGACGGCGGCCCACTCCACCCCGCTCAGCCGTACCCGCAGCAGCCGCGCCGCCACCACTCCGGTGACCGCGAGGCTGGAGGCGAGGGCCGCCGCGACCGCGTAGATCGGAATCGACCGCAACGCGGCGATCTGCAGCAGGAACCCCAGCCCGTCCAGCGCCAGCCCGGCCAGGTACCGCCACTGCCGCACGGCCCGCAGCAGCAGCGCCGCCTCCCCGCCCGCGCCCGCCTGCGCACCCGCCGCCCGCGCGGCGACCGCCTGCAACACCGTCGCGGTACCGAAGCAGACCGCCGCACCGAGCGCGCACAGCATCCCGAAGATCACAGAGCGACTGTAGGCGAGGCCGCTCACCGATGGGGCCCCTCGGTGTCCCCTCACACCGATCTCTAGGCTGACCTCCGGGCATCGCGCGACCGAGTCGCACGCCGCCGCACCGGGCCTCGTCGCCGCCGGGCCGGGCCTTCTCGCTTCCGCACCGGGCCTTGTCGCCGCCGGAAAGGCTCCCCCACCGACGGGACACCGTCACCCGCCGAGCACACCGCGCAACTGGTCGAGCCCCCAGTCCAGGTCCTCCTTCCCGATCACCAGCGGCGGCGCGATCCGCACCGTGGCCCCGTGCGTGTCCTTCACCAGCACGCCCCGGTCCATGAGCTTCTCCGACACCTCGCGCCCCGTCCCGCACGCCGGGGCGATGTCGACGCCCGCCCACAGCCCCCGCCCGCGCGCCGCCGTCACCCGGCCGGTGCCGGTCAGTGCCCCGAGCTCCCGGTGGAGATGAGCGCCGAGCTCCGCGGACCGTGCCTGGAACTCGCCCGTCCGCAGCATCGCGATCACCTCCAGGGCCACCGCACAGGCCAGCGGATTCCCACCGAACGTCGACCCGTGCTCCCCGGGCCGGAACACCCCGAGCACCTCGGCGCTCGACACCACCGCCGACACCGGCACGATCCCGCCGCCCAGCGCCTTGCCGAGCACATACACGTCGGGGACGACCCCCTCGAGTTCACACGCGAAGGTCGTGCCCGTCCGCCCGAGCCCCGACTGGATCTCGTCGGCCACGAACAGCACGTTCCGCTCCCGGGTCAGTTCGCGCACCGCCGGGAGGTACCCGGCCGGCGGTACCAGGACGCCCGCCTCGCCCTGGATCGGCTCCAGTAGCACGGCGACCGTGTTCTCCGTCATCGCTGCCCGCATCGCGGTGAGGTCCCCGTACGGCACGATCTGGAAGCCCGGCGTGTACGGCCCGAAGTCCGCCCGGGCCTCCGTGTCGGTGGAGAAGCTGATGATCGTCGTCGTACGGCCGTGGAAGTTGTTGCCCGCGACCACGATCTTGGCCATCTCCGCGGGGACGCCCTTGACCCGGTAGCCCCACTTCCGGGCCGTCTTCAGCGCGGTCTCCACGGCCTCCGCACCCGTGTTCATCGGCAGGACCATCTCCATCCCGCACAGCTCGGCGAGCTCTGAGCAGAACGCTGCGAACCGGTCGTGATGGAACGCCCGGGAGGTCAGCGTCACCCGCTCCAGCTGCGCCTTCGCCGCTTCCACCAGCCGGCGATGGCGATGGCCGAAGTTGAGCGCCGAGTAACCCGCCAGCAGGTCGAGATACCGCCTCCCTTCCACATCCGTCATCCACGCCCCCTCCGCGGTCGCGACGACCACGGGCAGCGGGTGGTAGGTGTGCGCGGAGTGCGCGTCCGCGATGGCGATCAGGGTCTCCGTAGCAGTCACGGGATCTCCAGGAGGTGCCGGGTGCTGAGGATGCCCCCTCTTCCATCGTCGCTCGCATGGTGGACGCGGGACCTTCGCCCCTGGGCCCGCCCGGTAGGCTGACCGGCGGGGCCGTGACTGGCGCGCTGGGATGGGACCGACCATCGGGGAGCGGCCCGTGAAGTGAGCGAGTGCCGTGCGCCTGGGCCGAACCGTGAACCGTGAATGCTTCGAGCCACGCCATCCGGAGGCCGACGACATGTCAGAGCAGCAGCCCCTCTCCACCGAGTCCACCGCCTTCCGTGCCGCCCTCGACGTGATCCGATCCGTCGAGCCGCGCGTCGCCGACGCCATCGGCCAGGAGGTCCGCGACCAGCGCGAGATGCTGAAGCTGATCGCCTCCGAGAACTACGCCTCCCCGGCGACCCTTCTGGCGATGGGCAACTGGTTCAGCGACAAGTACGCCGAGGGCACCGTCGGCCGCCGCTTCTACGCCGGCTGCCGCAACGTCGACACGGTCGAGACCCTCGCCGCCGAGCACGCCAAGGAGCTCTTCGGCGCCCGCCACGCCTATGTCCAGCCGCACTCCGGCATCGACGCCAACCTCGTCGCCTTCTGGTCCGTCCTCGCCCAGCGCGTCGAGGCGCCCGCCCTGGAGAAGGCCGGCGTGCGGCAGGTCAACGACCTCTCCGACGCCGACTGGGCCGAGCTCCGCCGGGCCTTCGGCAACCAGCGCATGCTCGGCATGTCCCTGGACGCCGGCGGCCATCTCACCCACGGCTTCCGCCCGAACATCTCCGGCAAGATGTTCGACCAGCGCTCGTACGGGACCGACCCCTCGACGGGCCTGGTCGACTACGAGGCGCTGCGGGAGTCCGCCCGCGAGTTCAAGCCGCTCATCATCGTCGCCGGCTACTCCGCCTACCCGCGCCTGGTCAACTTCCGCGTCATGCGCGAGATCGCCGACGAGGTCGGGGCGACCCTGATGGTGGACATGGCGCACTTCGCGGGCCTGGTGGCGGGCAAGGTGCTGACCGGCGACTTCGACCCGGTGCCGCACGCCCAGATCGTCACCACCACCACCCACAAGTCGCTGCGCGGCCCGCGCGGCGGCATGGTGCTGTGCGACGACTCCCTCAAGGACCAGGTCGACCGCGGCTGCCCGATGGTCCTCGGCGGCCCGCTCCCGCACGTCATGGCCGCCAAGGCGGTCGCCCTCGCCGAGGCCCGCCGGCCCGACTTCCAGGACTACGCACAGCGCATCGTCGACAACTCCCGTGCCCTTGCGGAGGGCCTGATGCGCCGGGGGGCCACCCTGGTCACCGGCGGTACCGACAACCACCTCAACCTGATCGACGTCGCCAGCTCCTACGGCCTGACCGGCCGTCAGGCCGAGGCCGCGCTCCTCGACTCCGGCATCGTCACCAACCGCAACGCCATCCCGGTCGACCCCAACGGTGCCTGGTACACCTCCGGCATCCGCATCGGCACCCCCGCCCTGACCACGCGTGGCCTGGGCACCGCCGAGATGGACGAGGTCGCGGGCCTCATCGACCGCGTCCTGACCACCACGGAGCCGGGCACCACCAGCAAGGGCACCCGGTCGAAGGCCCAGCACGTCCTCGACCCGAAGGTCGCGGACGAGATCTCCCGGCGCGCCACCGATCTCGTGGCCGGCTTCCCGCTCTACCCGGAGATCGACCTGGGCTGACGCACGCCCTCTGGAGTTTTCAAGGATCGGGGACTTCCTACGGCGGTCCATGGCGGTCCACGGCGCTCGCGGCAGACCTCAGAGATCGATGAGTTCCTGACGTGGGTCCTCCCGCGGCGGTCCGGCTCCCGGCCGGGCCGCCGCGCGGCGTATCAGCAGCGTGCCGACGGCCCCGACCGCGAGTCCCACGCCGAGCCCCGGCACGGCCCACCAGCGACTGCCCCGGCCGTCATCGCCGTTCCCGGTGGCCTTTCGCCCCTCCGCCGCGTCCTCGCCGCCTCCGGCCGCGGTCGCGCTCGTACCGAGCCCGGCGAGGAGCTTCTCCCGTCCCAGCTCCACGAAGATCGAGCGCGGCGCCCGGTGCCAGCGGATGTCGTCGTCCTGGACGTCCGGCGCCGGGTCCGTCCGTATCCAAGGGGTGCCGTCCGCCGCCGCCAACAGCTGGTCCTGCCGCTCGACCGCCACGTCACCGCCGGGCGCACGACGCGTCTGCGGCCAGCCTCCTATCCCTGTCAGCCCCCAGATCACGGTGAAGTCCACCGGCGGGTGGCGCCCCTCGGCCCAGGCGCGCGGCACCCGCTCCGTCCCCATGTAATCCGGCCGCAGCAGTTGCCGCAGGCGGGCGAAGGCAACCTGGCCGGAGCGCAGCACCGTCGTCCGTCCCGTCCCGCCCGCGATGACGATCGCCAGGTCGGGGGCGTCCCGGCCCTGTGCCCGAGTCGTCGCCTGCGCCCGGGCTGCCGCCCCGGCCGAGGGCCGCGCGGTCTCCACCGCCGCCGCCTCGCTCACCGCCCCGCACAGAACCAGCGCGGCCATTGCCCCCGTCACCGCCGTCAGTTCACGCACCCCGCGCCTCCGTCCACGCATCCGTCCCCCAGCCACAAGGTCCCGTCGGCCCGTCCCCGGGCCGCATGTCACTTCTGGTACACCGCCCGGCCCGCCGGGGTTCCCGGTCCCGGTGAACGACTCGGAGAACCCATCGGAGAACACAGGTCCCGCAGAACCCACGGGAGTCCCACACCCCGAGGGCTCACGACGTCGGCGGCGTCCCGGACGGCGTCCGCACCGACTCGGCGATGCGCACCGCCCGCTCCTTGGAGTCCACGCCCTCCAGACGAAGCGTCACCCCTGCGTTCCCCGTCGCACGGGTCCACAGCAGCGTCGGCCCGGCGGTCCGCTCCTCGCGCGTGAAGCGGTGTCCCTCCGCGTCCACCAGCCAGAAGCCCAGCAGATGCGGCCGGGGGAACCACAGGGCGAGTTCCGGCACGTCCCCGGCCGTCGTCCGCCCGCCCAGCGAGATCCACTCCGGAGGCTCCCGCAGCCTCTTGGCGAAGCCGATGTCCAGCTGGTCCGGGAACTCGTCCAGCCGGACCGTGTGCCCGCCCTCCCGCCAGCACAGGGTCACCAGGAACCGCCCGCGCGGCTCATCGGCCACCGACACCGTGTCCGGCGTGCCGAGCGCGTCCGGCACCAGCGGCTCGAAGCCCGCCCGCCGCCGGGCCTGTCCGAGCGACACCGACCTGCCGCAGCCGGGCACCTCGGCGCCGGGCGAGGGCACCGCCGACGGGTCGTACCGCACCTCGACCCCGCCGAAGTCGAACCAGTCCAGGACCGCGGCCCGCACCGGGGGCGTGAGCGCGAGCACCGTCAGCAGCCCGCACAGGGCCGCGGTCACCGACCGCCACCGCCGCCGCGTCCAGCGCCGGACCGCACGCAGCCGCTCACGGGCGCCCCGTGGCCCGGCCGGCGCGACCGGCAGCCGCTCGGCCAGTATCTGTCCCAGCACGCGCTCGACCATCGTCTCGGAGCCGAGGAGATCAGCGGCGCCTTCGGCGCCGCCCGCCCCGGGTGCGTCCAGGGACCTGCCCAGCGCCCGCAGCTCGTCCGGCAGCCCGGAGGTGCCGCCGTCACGCCGCCGCCCGCGGGCTCGCCCGCCCGGTCCCGGGCCGCGGTCACCGGCTCGGCCGCGCGGCCCGCGGCCCCCGGCGCTTGCCCGGTCGCGCCCGCCCTCACCGTCGTACGCGCCGCGGCCCTCACTCATGCTCGTCACCTCCCTTCCGAGGCTCGAAATCCGGCAGGAGCCGGCCCAGCCTGCGCAGGGCGCGGCTGAGGCGGGACTTGACCGTCCCGCGCGGCCAGCCCAGGGCCTGGGCGGTCTCCGACTCGTCCATCTCCAGCAGATAGCGGTAGGTGACGACCAGGCGGTGCTCCTCGCTCAGCCGCTCCAGGGCGGCCAGAAGGGCGGCGCGGCGCTCCGTCTCCAGGGTCGCCACCGCAGGGTCCGCCGATTCCGGTATCAGCGGCTCCGCCTCCGCGAAGGCCGCCTCCCGGCCGGCGAGGGTGCGCTGCCGCACCGCCGTGCGCACTGTGTTCCTCGTCTCATTGGCGACGATCGACAGCAGCCACGGCTTGAAGGCCGCGCCGTCCCGGAACCGGCCCAGCGCGCAGTACGCCTTCACGAAGGCCTGCTGCACCACGTCCTCCGCGTCCGCTCCCGCCCCGAGCGCGGCGGCCGCCCTGAGCGCGATGCCCGTATGGGCCCGCACCAGCTCCGCGTACGCCTCCGGCTCTCCGGCGCGTACACGTGCGATCACCGCGGCCTCATCGACGATGCGGCCCCCCTCCCGCGTCCTCACACCCTTGTTACACCGTGGAGGACGGATCGGTTCCCGCCTGTTTCCGACCAGTTCCGGATCGGCTCGACAGACCTGAGAGAATGGTGAACATGGCTTCAGACCGCCCGCCCGTCACCCACCAGCACCCCCAGGGGAATGGCTCCGCCATGCCGAGCAGTCCGCGTGTGCTTTCCGGTATCCAGCCCACCGCAGGCTCGTTCCACCTCGGCAACTACCTCGGCGCCGTCCGTCAGTGGGTGGCCCTGCAGGAGTCCCACGACGCGTTCTACATGGTCGTCGACCTGCACGCGATCACGATTCCGCAGGACCCGGCGGAGCTGCGCGCGAACACCCGGCTGGCCGCCGCCCAGCTGCTCGCGGCCGGTCTCGACCCGGACCGCTGCACGCTCTTCGTCCAGAGCCATGTCCCCGAGCACGCCCAGCTGGCCTGGGTCATGAACTGCCTGACCGGCTTCGGCGAGGCGAGCCGCATGACCCAGTTCAAGGACAAGTCCGCCCGGCAGGGCGCCGACCGCGCCAGCGTCGGCCTGTTCACTTACCCCATCCTCCAGGTCGCCGACATCCTGCTGTACCAGGCCCACGAGGTGCCCGTCGGCGAGGACCAGCGCCAGCACGTCGAGCTGACCCGCGACCTCGCGACGCGGTTCAACAGCCGGTTCGGCGAGACGTTCACGATCCCGAAGCCGTACATCCTCAAGGAGACGGCGAAGATCTACGACCTGCAGGACCCGTCGATCAAGATGAGCAAGTCGGCGTCCACGCCGAAGGGCCTGATCAACCTCCTCGACGAGCCCAGGGCCACCGCGAAGAAGGTCAGGAGCGCGGTCACCGACACCGACACCGTCATCCGCTACGACGTCGAGAACAAGCCCGGCGTCAGCAACCTGCTGACCATCTACTCGACCCTCACCGGCACGTCCGTCGCCGAGCTGGAGCGGGAGTACGAGGGCAGGATGTACGGCGCGCTGAAGACGGACCTCGCCGAGGTCATGGTCGAGTTCGTGACGCCCTTCCGGGAGCGCACCCAGAAGTACCTGGACGACCCGGAGACCCTCGACGCGATCCTGGCCAAGGGTGCCGAGAAGGCGCGTTCGGTCGCCGCGGAGACGCTCTCCCAGGCGTACGACAAGGTCGGTTTCCTGCCCGCCAAGCACTGACGCGCGCCACCGCCCACGGGCACCGCCCGGCAGAGCGCTGCACATCACTACGGTTGCGCGTGCCCACGACACATCCGTGGCCGTACAGTCGATAGCCGACGGCCGAGAACAAATCCGTCACGACGACAGGAGACGACGTGGGGACCGTAACGATCGGCGTATCGATCGCGGTCCCGGAGCCTTACGGCAGCCTGCTCCAACAGCTGCGCGCGGGCTTCGGCGACGCCGCGGCTCACGGCATTCCCACCCACGTCACCCTGCTGCCGCCGACCGAGGTCGACGGGGACGCCCTGCCGGCCGTGGAGGCGCATCTGACCGAGGTCGCCGCGGCCGGGCGGCCGTTCCCGATGCGGCTGTGCGGGACCGGCACCTTCCGGCCCCTGTCGCCCGTCGTCTTCGTACGGGTCGACGAGGGCGCCGAGGCCTGCACCTGGCTGCAGCAGCGGGTCCGCGACGCCTCCGGCCCCGTGCCGCGGGAACTGCAGTTCCCGTACCACCCGCACGTCACGGTCGCGCACGGCATCGACGAGGAGGCGATGGACCGCGCCTTCGAGGAGCTCGCCGGCTACCGCGCCGAGTGGTCGTGCAACGGCTTCGCGCTGTACGAGCAGGGCCCCGACGGCGTGTGGCGCAAGCTGCGCGAGTTCCCCTTCGGAAGCACGACGGTGCCGCCGCAGGCCGGTCATGTACGTGGCACCATCCCCAGCCGCTGACCGGACCCGGGCCCCGGCCGCCGATCAGACCGGCAGCCGTCGCAGCACAGCCCGCGGCACGTGCCGCAGCACCGACATCACCACGCGCAGCCTGCCGGGCACCCACACCGTCTCCGAGCGCCGGCGCAGCCCGAGTTCGACGGCCGTGGCGACCGCCTCCGGGGTCGTCGCGAAGGGTGCCTCGGGCAGGCCGGCGGTCATCTTCGACCGGACGAACCCGGGGCGCACGACCATGACGTGCGCGCCCGTGCCGTAGAGCGCGTCGCCCAGCCCCTGAGCGAAGACGTCGAGGCCGGCCTTGCTGGAGCCGTAGATGAAGTTGCTGCGCAGTGCCCGCTCGCCGGCGACGGAGGAGAGCACCACCAGGGAGCCGTGGCCCTGCGCCTGCAGCGCGCTCGCGCTCACCAGGGCCGCCGACACCGCGCCCGTGTAGTTGGTCTGCGCGACGCGCACCGCGGCGGCCGGTTCGCGCTCGTCGCGTGCCTGGTCGCCGAGGATGCCGAAGGCGAGCAGCACCATGTCGACGTCGCCCTCGGCGAAGACCTTGCCGAGGACCGTCTCGTGGGAGCCGGGGTCGAGCGCGTCGAAGGCGACGGTGTGCACGGCCGCGCCGTGCCCGCGCAGCTGCTCGGCGGCCCGGTCCAGGGCGGGGGAGGGGCGTCCCGCGAGCCACACCGTGCGGGTGCGGCGGGCGACGAGGCGGCGTGCGGTGGCGAGCGCGATCTCGGACGTACCGCCGAGGACGAGCAGGGACTGGGGGAGGCCGAAGGCGTCCTTCACGACAGCAGCTCCTAGGTGCCTAGAGGTCGAGACGGCGGGACAGGTCCGAGACGAACACCGCGCGCGGGTCGAGTTCCGCGCGCAGGGCCCGGAAGTCGTCGAGGCGCGGGTACATCGCGGCGAGCAGTTCGGGACGCATCCGGGAGTCGGCGGCGAGGCAGACGCGTCCGCCCGCCGCGGCGACCTCCTCGTCGAGGCCGTCGAGGAAGGCGGCGAGGCCGGGCAGCCGGGCCGGCAGGGCGAGGGCGAGCGACCAGCCCGGCACCGGGAACGACAGCCAGCCCGGGCCGGCCTCCCCGAAGCGTTTCAGGACGGCCCGGAAGGCCGGGCAGCGCCGCTCGGAGAGGCGGCGCACGATCCGGTGCAGGGCGTCCTCCCGGCCGTCCCCGACGACGCACCGGTACCGCACGAAGCCGCCGCGGCCGTGCAGGCGGTTCCAGTGGGGCACGGCGTCCAGCGGATGGAAGAAGGCGGAGAGGCCGCGCAGTTCGCCGGTACGCACGCGTGGCGACGTCCGGTACCGCAGTTCGTTGCACAGGCTGGTGGCCCGCCCGCCGAGCAGGCCCGCCGGGAGGAGCGCCGAGGCGGCCGGGACGTACCGGGTCCGGAAGTCCGGCGGAGTCCTGCGCGCGCGGGCCGGCAGGGCGTCCAGCGGGGCGTGGTCGCCGCGGGTGAGGACGGCGCGCCCGGTCGCCGCGCCACGGGCCAGCAGGTCGATCCAGGCGGCCGAGTAGCCGTAGAGGTGGTCGGTCGCCGTCATGCGGGCCAGCAGGTCGTCGAGGTCGGTGGTGCGCACCGTGTCGACCGACATCAGGGAGGTCTCGACCGGCAGCAGCCGGACGGTGGCCGTCAGGATTGCTCCGGTCAGGCCCATGCCGCCGGCGGTCGCGTCGAACAGGGGCGTGTCCGGGCCGACCGCGCGGATTGCCCCGTCGGCGGTGAGGAGTTCCAGCGACAGGACGTGGCGGGAGAAGGACCCGGCCACGTGGTGGTTGCGGCCGTGGACGTCGGCGCCGATCGCGCCGCCGACCGTCACCCTGCGGGTGCCGGGCGTCACCGGCACGAACCAGCCCAGCGGCAGCAGCACCTCCATCAGGCGGTGCAGCGAGACGCCCGCGTCGCACAGCACGGTGCCGCCGGCGGCGTCGATCGCGTGGACGCGGTCCAGGCCCGTCATGTCCAGCACCGACCCGCCCGCGTTCTGCGCGGCGTCCCCGTACGCCCGTCCCAGGCCCCTCGGGATGCCCCCGCGCGTCCCCCAGCCCCGGACCGCGGCCACGGTCTCCTCGTACGTCCGTGGACGGATCGGGCGGGCCGCGGTGGGAGCCGTGCGGCCCCAGCCCGTGAGGGTGACGGGAACGGTGTCGGCAGACATGTCGGGGACCGTATCGCCCCTTCCGGGGCGATCAGTCGTCAAACATGTCACTCGTCCGCGAAATGGGTGATTAATGGGATGTCAGGCAATATTGCGGCGACATCGGCCGCGATGGCGGCGTACGCGGTGGTCACACCATCGCCCTTTCGGGGTACTCGGACATCGGACGTCCGTACCGAGGGGAGAGTCGGATCATGGACTGGCTGAAAAACCTCCCCGTCGTCGGCCCGCTGGTGGCGCGGCTGATGCTCACCCACGCGTGGCGTTCGTTCGAGCGCCTGGACCGCGTGAAGTGGGCCAGGCTGGCCGCGGCGATGACCTTCACCAGTTTCGTCGCGCTGTTCCCGCTGCTCACCGTCAGTGCCGCGGCCGCCGCCGCCACGCTCAGCGGGCAGCAGCAGAAGGACCTGCAGGACAGGATCGCCGAGCAGGTGCCCGGCATCTCCGACCAGCTCGACATCCAGAGCCTGGTCGACAACGCCGGCACCGTCGGCCTCATCGCGGGCGCCGTCCTGCTGTTCACCGGCATCGGATGGGCGGGTTCCATGCGGGACAGCCTGCGGGCCGTGTGGGAGCTGCCCGACGAGGAGGAGAACCCCTTCCTGCGCAAGGCCAAGGACCTGGGCATCCTCCTCGGGCTCGGCGGCGCCGTCCTGGTCACGCTCGCCACCTCGACCGTCGCCTCCGCGATGGTGGGCTGGATCACCGGGCAGCTCGGCATCGACAAGAACGGCTGGGGCGGCGTCCTGCTCTACGTCATCGCGTTCCTCGTCGCCGTCCTCGCCGACTTCCTGCTGCTTCTGTACGTCCTCACGCTGCTGCCCGGCGTCGAGCCGCCGCGCCGCCGTCTGGCGATCGCCGCGCTGACCGGCGCGATCGGCTTCGAACTGCTCAAGACCCTGCTCAGCGGCTATCTGCAGGGCGTGGCGGCGAAGAGCATGTACGGCGCGTTCGGCGTGCCGGTGGCCCTGCTGCTGTGGATCAACTTCACCTCGAAGCTGGTCCTGTTCTGCGCCGCGTGGACGGCGACGGGGAGCAAGGAGGACGCGGAGGTCACGGTCGGGTCCGGCGTCGTACCAGATCGGGCAGCGGCCAGCGGCGGTTGACCAGGAACGCGCCCGCCGCGAGCAGCACCAGCACACCGGCCGCCATGGCGAGGGCGACCCCCATGCCGCCGGAGCCGCCCTTCGCCGTGGCGCTCGCCACCGGGGCGCCCGAGGGATCGCCGGCCCCGCCCGCCTGACCCGACGGATTGGCTCCCGGCTGGGCACTGGCCCGCGCGCTCCGCGGCGCGACGAGGGCGCCCACCGGCACCGCCTTGCCGGACGCCTTGAAACCCCAGTCCAAGAGTTCGGAGGCCTCCTTGTAGACCTCGTTGTGCTCCTTCTTCTCCGGGTGCATGACGGTGACCAGCAGCACCCTGCCGTCGCGCTCGGCGACACCGGTGAACGTGTTGCCCGCGTTCGTCGTGTAGCCGTTCTTCACCCCCGCGATGCCCTGGTAGACGGGCATGTCGTTGTCGCCGCTGAGCAGCCGGTTGGTGTTCTGGATCTCGAAGGACTTGCGGACCGTCTTGCCCTTCTTGTTCTTCTTCGTCTCGCCGGGGAACTGGGCGCGCACGGTCGAGCAGTACTCGCGGAAGTCCTTCTTCTGCAGCCCGGAGCGGGCGAACAGGGTCAGGTCGTACGCCGACGAGACCTGGCCGGGGGCGTCGTAGCCGTCGGGCGTGATGACGTGCGTGTCGAGGGCCTGGAGCTCCTGGGCCTGCTGGTTCATCTCCCGGACGGTGGCGGCGGTGCCGTGGTTCATGGCCGACAGCACGTGCACGGCGTCGTTGCCGGAGCGCAGGAAGACACCGAGCCACAGGTCGTGGACGGTGTAGGTCTCGCCCTCCTTTATCCCGACCATGCTGGAGCCGGCGCCCATGCCGGCCAGGTCGGCGGGGACGACCTTGTGCCTGTCGGTCTTCTGGAACTTCGGCAGCACCGTGTCCGCGAACAGCATCTTCATCGTGCTGGCCGGAGGCAGCCGCCAGTGCGCGTTGTGCGCGGCGAGCACCTCGCCCGACTCGGCGTCCGCGACGATCCACGAGCGGGCGCTGAGGTTCTTGGGCAGCACCGGGGCACCGGTGCCGAGGTTCACCTGGGTTCCCGGCCGGCCGAGGCGGGCCCCGCCCACGCTCGACATGTGCGCCGGGGGAGTGGCCGAGGGGCTCGTGGAGGGGGTCGGGGCGGCGAGGGCGGCGGGCGCTGCCAGCGGGAGCGCGGACAGGGCGGCGGCGGTGACCAGCAGGGATCGCCCGATGGTCTTCTTGGGAGCGGACACGGACGGAAACGTACCTGCCGCACGGCGTGAAGTCCCGCCACCCACCCCACCCCGGGCGCGGAACCGGACCGGCGGCGGTGATACTGGACGTATGAAGCTCAGTCGCCCCGTCTCCTGGTTCCTGCTCGCCTTCGGGGTGTGGAGCTGGGTCATCTGGGTCACTTTCGTCAAGAACCTGGTCAAGGACGGCAGCGGCCTCGCGTTCCACGACGGCCACCCGACGGCCTACTTCTGGGTGCACCTGACGCTCGCTGTCGTCTCCTTCGTATTGGGGACGGTCATCGGCGGCATCGGGTTGCGCGGCCTGCGCGCTTTGCGTCAGACCTCATAAGCGGCGAACCGGTACACAACGACAGAACCGGCAACGGGGGTCGACCGCACGGTGGTCATCGTCTTCGTCCTGGCAGCCCTTCTCGCGCTCGGCGTGCTCGGCGCGGCCAACTGGTACCTGTGGCGCCGTCTGTTCCGCGACACGACCGCACGTCCGGGCCCGGTCCGCCGGGCGGGCGCCGCGGTCCTCGCGGGCGGCTGGGCGCTGGCCGTGGGGGCGGTCGTCGCCGAGCGCGCCGGAGCCCCCTTCCTGCTCCAGCAGGTGCTCGCCTGGCCGGGGTTCCTGTGGCTCGCGCTGTCGCTCTACCTGCTGCTGGCCGTCGTGGCGGGCGAGGCCGTACGGCCGCTGCTGCGCCGCCTGCCGCCCCGGCGGACGCGCGCCGGCGCGGCGGTGGCGCGGGCGCGGCCCGTCCCGGCCGGATCCGTACCCCCGCTGGAGCCCGAACCGGAGCCGGAACCGGAGCCCGGGACCGTGTCAGGACCCGGCCCCGCGTCCGGATCCCGCCCCGCGCCAGGACGCGGCCCCGCGTCCCCCGACCCCTCGCGCCGCCTCTTCGTCTCCCGCGTCGTCGCGGGGGCCGCCACGGCCGCCGCCGTGGCCACCGTCGGCTACGGCACGTACGGCGTCCTGCGCGGCCCGCGCGTCAAGCGCGTCACCGTGCCGCTGGCGAGACTCCCGCGGGCCGCGCACGGCTACCGCATCGCGGTGGTCAGCGACATCCACCTGGGCCCGATCCTCGGCCGCGGCTTCACGCAGAAGGTCGTCGACACGATCAACTCCACCCGGCCGGACATCGTCGCGGTCGTCGGCGACCTGGTGGACGGCAGTGTGCCCGACCTGGCTCCGGCCGCGGCCCCGCTGACGCAGTTGGAGGCGCCCTCCTACTTCGTCACCGGCAACCACGAGTACTTCTCCGGCGCCGAGCAGTGGGTCGAGGAGGTGCGGCGGCTCGGCCTGCACCCGCTGGAGAACGCCCGCACCGAACTGCCCTGGTTCGACCTGGCCGGCGTCAACGACATCGCGGGCGAGAGCACCGGCCAGGGCCCCGACTTCGGCAAGGCGCTCGGCGGCCGGGACACGGCACGCGCGTGCGTGCTCCTCGCCCACCAGCCGGTGCAGATCCACGACTCCGTCCGGCACGGCGTCGACCTCCAGCTCTCCGGCCACACGCACGGCGGCCAGCTCTGGCCCGGCAACCTCATCGCGGCGGCCGCCAATCCGACCGTCGCGGGCCTGGAGCGCTACGGCGACACCCAGCTGTACGTCAGCCGGGGCGCCGGCGCCTGGGGGCCGCCCACGCGCGTGGGGGCGCCGTCCGACATCACCGTGATCGAACTGGCGTCGACGCGCGCCTGACCGTCCCGCCGGACGCGGTGGTGACCGCTTGCGGAACCGCGTGCGGACAATCTGTGAGGACGCTGTGAGAGATGACGGAAAACCCTTGCGCGTGTTCGGTCTCAACTCAACAAAACCCTCTTCCCCCAGCTGAAACACCTGTGATTAGGTGAGCCGCGCCACTAGGGGGTGGCACATGGGGTGGGGGCCCTTCGGGGCAGGGGAGGGCAAACCGATGCGTTCGGTTCGCACGCGCGTCGCCGCGTCGCTGCTGGTGCTCGCGGTCGCGGGAGTGGGCGGCTGGCAGCTGCTGCCGTCACAGGGGGACACCGGGAAGACCATCAGGGTCGGCACGACGGACGCGGTCACGGCACTCGACCCGGCCGGCGCCTACGACGCGGGCTCCTGGGCGCTGTTCAGCAACGTCTTCCAGTCGCTGCTGACCTACGAGCCGGGCGGCGCCACGCCGGTGCCCGACGCGGCCCGCAGCTGCGGCTTCGTCGGCAGCCGGCCCACCACCTACCGGTGCCGGCTGCGGTCCGGGCTCACGTTCCCCAGCGGGCGGGCGATGACCGCGGCGGACGTCAAGTACTCCTTCGACCGGGTCAAGAGGATCAAGTCCGACGTCGGTCCGTCCTCGCTGTTCAGCACGCTCCGCTCGGTGAGCGCGGACGGCCTGACCGTCACCTTCCACCTCTCCTCGCCCGACGCCACCTTCCCGTTCAAGGTGGCCACCGGCGCCGGCTCGATCGTGGACAGCGAGACCTACCCCAAGGACGCCCTGCGCACCAGCGACGGCGTGGACGGCACCGGGCCGTACGTGCTGACCTCGTACGACAAGGGCAAGAAGGCCGTCCTCACGCCCAACAAGCGCTACCGGGGCGCCCTGAAGAGCACGGGCCGCCCCGTGGACCTGCTCTACTACGTCGACCCGCAGGCCCTGGACAGGGCCTGGAAGGCGAAGCGGGTCGACGTCGCCACCCGCCAGCTGCCGCCCAAGGTCCTGTCCGGGCTCTCGGCGAGCGATCCGCACCAGCGCCTGTCGGAGTCCGACAGCTCGGAGACCCGCAACCTCTACCTCAACACCCGGGCCGGCTCGCCCCTGCACGACGTCCGGGTGCGCCGGGCCATGGCCTGGCTGATCAACCGCGAGCGGCTGGCCGCCACCGTCTACCAGGGGACCGTCGCCCCGCTGTACTCGCTGATCCCCACGGGCATCACCGGCCACACCACGTCGTTCTTCGACGCCTACCCCGGACAGGACGCGCGCAAGGCGAAGGCCCTGCTCACCGAGGCCGGCGTGCAGACGCCGGTCCGCTTCACCTACGGCTACGCGAAGAACCGTGGCGCGTCCGAGGCGGAGGCCGCGGCACTCAAGCAGCAACTGGAGGCGAGCGGCCTGTTCAAGGTGACCCTCGAGGGCTACGGCTGGACCGACTTCCAGAAGCGCTGGGCCGCCGGGAAGCTGGACGCGTACGCCGTCGGCTGGGTCGCCGACTACCCGGACCCGGACACCTTCGGCGCCCCGCTCGTCGGCAGCGGCGGCACCATGAACACCGGGTACAGCAGCAGGACGGTCGACCGGCTGATCCGGGACAGCCAGTCGTACGCCGACCGCTCGGACGCCGCGCCCGACTTCAGCACTCTCCAGCGGGACGTCGCCCGGGACGTGCCGGTCATCCCGCTGTGGCAGGGCAAGGAGTACGTCCTCAGCAGCGAGGACGTCGGCGGCGGCCAGTATCTCGACGACGGAACCGGCGTGTTCCGGCTGTGGAGCCTCACCTGGATCTGACGCGGGGCACGGGGCCCGGGCCTCAGGACCGTACGGCCGTCCGCGCCGGAAGCGTGACCGTCACCGCCAGCCCCTCGCCCGGGGCCGTGCGCACCGCCACCTCCCCGCCGTGCGCCCGCACGACCCCCTGCACGATGGCCAGGCCCAGTCCGCTGCCCGCGCCCCCGCCGGCCCGGAAGAAGCGGTCGAAGACGCGTGCCGCGTCGTCGCCGCACAGCCCCGGGCCCTCGTCCGCGACACACAGGCGCACGACCCCGTCCTCGCGCCCCACGTCCAGCCGCACCGGCACGTCCGCGGGCGTGTGCGTGCGGACGTTGCCCACCAGGTTGCCGAGCACCTGTCGGAGCCCCGACTCGTCCGCGTGCACCAGCAGCGCGCCGTCGGCGCCCACCGTGATGGGACGCTGGGGCTGCTGCACCCGCAGGTCCTCGGCCGCGTCCCGCACCAGGCGGCTGAGGTCGACGTTGCGGAAGCGCAGCTCGGGCTGCTGGTCGAGGCGGGCCAGGGTGAGCAGCTCGTCCACCAGCCGCCCCATGCGGTCGGTCTCCGCCAGCACCCGCTCCCAGGCGCGCTTCCGCTCGTCGGGATCACTGAGCATCCCCTTGTCGTACAGCTGGAGGTAGCCGCGTATCGCCGACAGCGGGGTGCGCAGCTCGTGCGAGGCGTCGGCGACGAAGCGGCGCAGCTGGGCCGCGCTGTGCTCGCGCGTGCGGTACGCCGACTCCACCTGGTGGAGCATGGAGTTCAGGGCGAGCCGCAGTTGCTCGACCTCCTGGGTCGGATGGGTGCTGGAGGGCACGCGCAGCGTCAGGTCGCCCTCCGCGATCGCCGACGACGTCTCCACCATGTCCTCCAGCGGGCGCATCCGGCGCCGCACGCTGAACAGGGTCAGACAGGCCAGCAGCACGAGCAGCAGACCGCCGACGGCGAAGTCGAGCCTGAGCGCTTTGCCCATGCCGGTGTGCAGGGCCTCGGTGGAGGCGGCCATCAGCACGTACGTGCCGTCGGCCAGCCGTACGGCGGTGACCCGGTAGGGCGCGCCGTTCACCTTCACGTCGTGCGGATCGGCGTCCCGGGCGAGGCCCGCGGCGTCGCCGACCGCGCGGGCCAGACCGGTCTGCGCCTCGGTGGGTTGGACCCCGAGGATGCCGATGGCCGTACCCCGGCCGTTGACGGCCGTGTAGATCGAGTCCGGGTTCGAGCGCTCCTTGTCGGTGTCGTCCGGCACCAGCCGGTCGTGGACGAACGACAGGGCGCTGAGCGAGTCGATCTGCCGGATCGTCAGCTGCGAACCGCTCAGGGAGTCGCGCATCTTGGTCAGCTGGGAGTCGACCTGGTCCAGCAGGTAGTAGCGCATGCCCATGAGGCTGATCGCGGTGGTCGCCACGATGCCGAGGGCGAGCAGGGCGACGTTGGTCAGCGTGAGCTTGGCGCGCAGCGAGTGGATGCCGCGCTCGCAGTTCAGCCAGCCGGCCCTCATGCCAGTCCGTATCCCACACCGCGCCGGGTGGTGATCACCGGAGGCCCGAGCGCCTCCAGCTTGCGCCGCAGATAGCTGATGTAGGTCTCCACGACGGTCGACTCGGGCGGGGTGTGCTCGTACTGCCAGACGTGGCGCAGGAGCTGCTCCTTGGGCACGATCCGGCCGCCGTTGCGCACCAGGAAGCGCAGCAGGGCGTACTCGGTGGGGGTGAGCTCGACGCTGCGGCCCGCGCGGTGGGCGCTGTACGTCGTCTCGTCCAGCTCCAGGTCGCCGTACCTCAGCGGGGGCCGCTGGGGCAGCACGTCCGCCGGGCGGGTGCGGCGCAGCACCGCCGTGATCCGGGCGACCACCTCGTCGATGTTGAACGGCTTGGTGATGTAGTCGTCGCCGAAGCCGAGGGCGCCGACGATCTCGGCGGGCGAGTCGCGCGCGGTGAGGAAGACGAGCGCCAGGTCGGGCTGCCGTTCGCGCAGTTCACGCCCCAGCGCCCGTCCGTCGCCGTCCGGGAGCATGACGTCGAGCAGTGCCGCGTCCGGCCGGGTGCGCCCGGCGAGCGCGAGGGCCTCGCGGACGGTGCCCGCGACCATCACCTCGAACCGGTGGTAGCGCAGGGCGATGGCGAGGACGTCCGCGATGCTCGGCTCGTCCTCCACCACCAGCACGGTGCCTGGAGCCGTCGTCATGTCCCCAGTATCGGGCGCGGGAGCGGCAGCGGGGCCGGATCGGTCTTTGGAGTTCCTTGAGAGTCGTGCCGCAACCGCCCCGCGCGCGGGCGGCGCCCCCAATCCTGTTGCCCAGGACCTGGGGGACCGACCGACGACCGACAAGGAGCGTTTGATCGTGGCGGCATTGGCACGGTGGTGCTATCGGCACCGGCTGGTGGTCCTGTTCCTGTGGGTGGGGGCGTTGTTCGGCGTGGGCTTCTCGGCCTCCGCGGCGGGCACGGACTACGCGAACGTCTTCTCCCTCCCCGACACGGACTCCAAGAGCGCGTACGACCTGATGCAGAAGGCCTTCCCGAGCACCTCGGGCGACACCGACACGGTGGTGTGGAAGGTCGACAGCGGCTCGGTGAAGGACCAGGCGGTCCGCACCCGCATCCAGCCGGCCCTCGACTCCATCGCGAAGATGCCCGGCGTCGGCGCGGTCACCAGTCCCTACGCGGGGCCCCGGGGAGCCGCGCAGATCAGCGCCGACGGCAAGATCGCGTACGCCCAGCTGACCTTCACCAAGCGCGCGAACGAAGTGCCCAAGGACCTCGTCCAGAACGTCGTCGACACCGCGCGGCACGCCGAACGCGCCGGTCTGCGGGTCGAGCTGGGCGGCCAGGCCATCCAGCGCATCCAGGAGCCGCCGCAGGGCCTGTCGGAGATGGTCGGCATCGTGGCCGCGGCCGTCGTGCTGTTCCTGGCCTTCGGCTCGCTCTTCGCGATGCTGCTGCCGATCGCGATCGCGGTCTTCGGCGTCGGCATGGGCCTGTTCTCCACCCAGCTGCTCAGCCACACCACCGACGTCCCCGACATCGCACCGCTGCTCGCGTCCCTGATAGGCCTCGGCGTCGGCATCGACTACGCGCTGTTCATCGTCACCCGGCACCGGCGCGGCATCCAGCGCGGCATGGACCCCGAGGAGTCGGCCGTCACGGCCCTCAACACCTCCGGCCGGGCGGTGCTGTTCGCGGGCGGCACGGTCTGCATCGCGCTCGCCGGCATGCTCGTGACGCGACTGCGCTTCCTGGACGGCGTGGTCATCGGCACCTCGCTGACCGTGGTGCTGAGCGTGCTGGCGGCCACGACGCTGCTGCCGGCGCTGCTCGGTCTGCTCGGCCCCCGGGTGCTCAGCCGCCGCCAGCGGCGCCGGCTGGCGGCGAACGGTGCCGAGACCGAGAAGACGAGCGGGCTCGCCGTGCGCTGGTCGGCGAACGTCGAGAAGCGCCCCCGCAGGATCGCCGCGCTCGCCCTGGTCGTCATGGCCGTCCTCGCCGTGCCCGTGCTCTCGCTCCGCCTCGGCGCCACCGACCAGGGCAACGACGACGCGTCGACCACCACCAGGCAGGCCTACGACCTGCTCGCCGAGGGCTTCGGGCCCGGCTTCAACGGGCCGCTGCAGGTGGTCGGCGTGAGCGGTGACACCGCCACGCTGGTCAAGGACATCCGGTCGACCCCGGGGGTGGCACGGGTCGCCCCGCTGCCGCCCGCCAAGGGCGTGACGGTGATCCAGGTGGTACCGACGACGTCACCGCAGTCGAAGCAGACGGACGACCTGATCGACACCCTGCGCGACGAGGTGATCCCGAAGGCGGGCGCGCAGGCGCACGTGGGCGGCGTGACCGCGGTGTCCAAGGACTTCGCGGCGGTGACGGGCGACCGCCTGCCCCTGTTCATCGCGACGATCATCGGCCTGGGCTTCCTGCTCCTGCTGATCGCCTTCCGCTCGCTGGTGGTGCCGCTGACGGCCGCCCTGATGAATCTGGTCGCCGCGGCCGCCTCCTTCGGCGTGCTCGTCGCGGTCTTCCAGTGGGGGTGGGGCCTGGATCTGCTCGGCCTCGGCAAGGAGGGCCCGATCAACGCCTTCCTGCCGGTGATCATGCTGTCGCTGCTCTTCGGGCTCTCGATGGACTACCAGGTGTTCCTGGTCAGCCGCATGCACGAGGAGTGGGTGCACACCAGGGACAACGCGCGCGCGGTGCGGGTGGGTCTCGCGGAGACCAGCCGGGTCATCAACAGCGCCGCCCTGATCATGGTCTGCGTGTTCCTGGCCTTCGTCCTCAGCGGCGACTCGGGCGCGGCGATGGCGGGCGTCGGCCTCGCGGCCGCGGTGGCGCTCGACGCGTTCATCCTGCGTACGGCGCTGGTGCCGGCCGCGATGCACCTGCTCGGCAGGTCCAACTGGTGGCTGCCGGGATGGCTGGAGCGGCGGCTGCCGCACCTGGCGGTGGAGCCGAAGGAGGAGGCCCTGGAGGCACCGTCCGCGCAGGGCCCCGCCTCGGCGGTCCACGGCTTCGTCCGCACCTGCGAGGGCGAGCCGGTCGACGGCGCCTCGGTGACCCTGCTCTCCAAGGGCGGCCGCCAGCTGGACCGGGTGACGTCCCTGGCGGACGGCTCCTACATCGTGTCGGTCCCCGCGCCGGGGACGTATCTGCTGGCGACCACGGCGGCGCCGTACGGCTCGCGGGCGGCGCACGTGGTGGTGGCCGAGGGCCCGCTGGTGTTCGACGTGGAGCTGGCGGAGGGCGAGGTGGACGCGGTGAACTGACCGCGTCCCGGACCCAGGGCAGCCCTAGGACCTGCCGGGGGTGGGGAGCACCTTCGTCATCCCCGGCAGGAAGTCCCTGAACAGCTCGTGCACGTCCCTGACCAGCGGCCGCAGGATCCGGAAGCGGGCCAGGGAGACGCCCCGGGCGGTCAGCCCGGCCCCCCGTTCGGCGAGCCGGTAGCTGCGCTCGCGGCCCTCCGTGCGGTCGAAGACCCAGTACAGCACCAGGCCCATGTGGGAGAGCCACATCAGCTCGGGCAGGACGTCGCGCAGTTCCTCCGGGACCTTGGTCCTCGTCGCCCCCGCGAGCACCTCCCGGTGGAGGGAGATGGCCTCCTCGCGCGCGTGCTCCGACTCCTCGGAGAACGGGCTGAGCGGGCTGTCGGGGTCGGCGGCGTTCTTGAAGAACTGGACCGCGAACTCGTGGTAGGGCGTCGCGATGTCCAGCCACACCCGCAGCACACCGGCGAGCCGTGCCTCCAGGTCGGTCTCCCGGTCCAGCACCTCCCGGACGGCCACCCGGTGCTCGGCGGCGATCCGGTCGTAGAAGCCCTGGATCAGGTGCTCCTTGCCGGCGAAGTAGTAGTAGGCGTTGCCCACGGAGACGCCGGCCTCCGCGGCGATGGCCCGCATCGTCGTCTTGTCGTACCCGCGCTCCTGGAACAGCCGCATCGCGGTTTCCAGGATCAGCGCGCGGGTCTGCTCGGACTTGCTGGGGTTGGCGCCCTCGCCGGGGCCGTCGTTCTTCGCTGGCACGGAACGAGAGCCTAAGGGGCGCGCGGGCCGCCTTCGCGGCCCGGGGCGGCGCACACGCGGCCCCGCCCCGGCCGTGGACCACCCCGCCCGGCCACCGCCCCGGACGGCGGGGCGGCGCTCCTCAGGCCCCGACCCGGTCCTCCCGCCGCCGCGCCCCGCCGGGCCGCCGCCCCAGCTCCGGGCGCTTGCTGTAGTCGGTGAACCCGACGACGTTCCCCCAGGGGTCGGCGATCTCCACCGCCCAGCCGGTGGCCACGGCGAAGGGCTCGTCGAGCGGGGTGATGCCCGCCGCGGCGAGCGCGCGGGCCGTGGTCCGGGCGTCGGCGACCTCGATCCACAGGCGCGTCGAGGGCCAGGGCGGCGGCCGGTGCCCCAGCCCGTCCTCCTGCCGCAGCAGGATCCCCGGCGTCTCGCCCCCGACCTCCAGCAGCGCGATCCCGGCCTCGTCGAACCGGAACCCCACCGCGAACCCGGCACTCCGGTAGAAACCGACCGCCGTGCCGAGGTCTCCGACGGGCAGCAGGACGTTGTCGAATCCGAGCAGTTCGTACGACTGGTCATCTGACATGTCGTCAGAATAGGTGCGCGGGTGGCCGGAACCGGTGATTGTCGCGGACGCGGACGCGTGAGGGCCCCGCTCCCGGTGCGAGACCGGGGGCGGGGCCCTTTCGCCGTGTGCGGCCGGAGCTCAGAAGCGGCGCGTGATCAGCGCCCGCTTCACCTCCTGGATCGCCTTCGTGACCTCGATGCCGCGCGGGCAGGCGTCCGTGCAGTTGAAGGTCGTGCGGCAGCGCCAGACGCCGTCGCGGTCGTTGAGGATCTCCAGCCGCTGCTCGGCCGCCTCGTCACGCGAGTCGAAGATGAAGCGGTGCGCGTTGACGATGGCCGCCGGGCCGAAGTACTGGCCGTCGTTCCAGAACACCGGGCAGGAGGACGTGCAGGCGGCGCACAGGATGCACTTCGTGGTGTCGTCGAAGCGCTCGCGGTCCTCGGCGGTCTGGAAGCGCTCACGCGTCGGCTCGTTGGTGTCCTTCGTGATCAGGAAGGGCATCACGTCCCGGTACGCCTGGAAGAACGGCTCCATGTCGACCACGAGGTCCTTCAGGACCGTCAGGCCCTTGATGGGCTCGACCGTGATCGGCTTCTCGGGGTTGATGTCCTTGATCAGCGTCTTGCAGGCGAGGCGGTTCTTGCCGTTGATCCGCATGGCGTCGGAGCCGCAGATGCCGTGCGCGCAGGACCGGCGGAACGTCAGCGTGCCGTCGACGTCCCACTTGATCTTGTGCAGGGCGTCGAGCACGCGCTCCTTGGGGTCGATCTCCAGCTGGAAATCCTCCCAGGTCGCCTCGGCCGAGACCTCCGGGTTGAAGCGGCGGACGCGGACTGTGACGGTGATGTAGGGGGACGCCGCGGACTCCGCCTCCACCTTGTCCAGAACAGGGGTTGCCATCAGTACTTACGCTCCATCGGCTGGTAGCGGGTCTGGACGACCGGCTTGTAGTCGAGACGGATGGACTCGGTGCCGTCGTCGCCCACCTCGCGGTACGCCATGGTGTGGCGCATGAAGTTGACGTCGTCGCGGTTGGGGTAGTCCTCGCGGTAGTGACCGCCGCGGGACTCCTTGCGGGCCAGGGCGGACACGGCCATGACCTCGGCCAGGTCGAGCAGGTTGCCCAGTTCGATGGCCTCCAGCAGGTCCGTGTTGAACCGCCGGCCCTTGTCCTGGATCGCGACGTTCCGGTAGCGCGCCCGCAGCTCGGCGATCTTCTCGACCGCGGTCTTGATCGTCTGCTCGGTGCGGAACACCATGACGTTCGCGTCCATGGTCTCCTGCAGCTCGCGGCGGAGGGTCGCCACGCGCTCGGTGCCCGTCGAGGTACGCAGGTGCTCGACCTGGTCGATGACGAACTGAGCCGGGTTCTCCGGCAGCTCGACGAAGTCCGCGTGCCGGCTGTACTCCGCCGCCGCGATGCCGGCCCGGCGGCCGAAGACGTTGATGTCCAGCAGCGAGTTGGTGCCCAGCCGGTTGGCGCCGTGCACCGACACGCAGGCGACCTCGCCGGCCGCGTACAGGCCCGGGACGACCGTCGTGTTGTCGGTCAGGACCTCACCCTCGACGTTCGTCGGGATGCCGCCCATCGCGTAGTGGGCGGTCGGCTGGATCGGGATCGGGTCCGTGTAGGGCTCGATGCCGAGGTAGGTGCGGGCGAACTCCGTGATGTCGGGCAGCTTGGCGTCCAGCTGCTCCGGCGGGAGGTGCGTGAGGTCGAGGTAGACGTGGTCGCCCTCGGGACCGCAGCCGCGGCCCTCGCGGATCTCCGTGTAGATGGAGCGCGAGACGACGTCACGGGAGGCGAGGTCCTTCATGACCGGCGCGTACTTCTCCATGAAGCGCTCGCCGTCCTTGTTGCGCAGGATGCCGCCCTCACCGCGGGCGCCCTCCGTCAGCAGGATGCCCATGCGCCAGATGCCGGTCGGGTGGAACTGGAAGAACTCCATGTCCTCCAGCGGCAGCCCGCGCCGGTAGACGGCGGCCTGGCCGTCACCGGTCAGGGTGTGCGCGTTGGACGTCACCTTGAAGAACTTGCCGCAGCCGCCGGAGGCGTAGATCACGGCCTTCGCCTGGAAGACGTGGATCTCGCCGGTCGCCAGCTCGTACGCCACGACACCGGCCGACCTCTTGACGCCGTCGACCTCGGTGATCAGCTGGTCGAGGACGTAGAACTCGTTGAAGAACTCCACGCCCTCCTTGACGCAGTTCTGGTACAGCGTCTGCAGGATCATGTGGCCGGTGCGGTCGGCCGCGTAGCAGGAGCGGCGGACCGGGGCCTCGCCGTGGTTGCGGCTGTGACCGCCGAAGCGGCGCTGGTCGATCGTGCCGTTCGGGGTCCGGTTGAACGGCAGGCCCATCTTCTCCAGGTCGAGGACGGAGTCGATGGCCTCCTTCGCCAGGATCTCGGCGGCGTCCTGGTCGACCAGGTAGTCACCGCCCTTGACCGTGTCGAAGGTGTGCCACTCCCAGTTGTCCTCCTCCACGTTGGCGAGCGCGGCGGCCATGCCGCCCTGCGCGGCGCCCGTGTGGGAGCGGGTGGGGTACAGCTTGGTCAGCACAGCGGTGCGGCTGCGCTTCGTCGACTCGATGGCCGCGCGCATGCCGGCGCCGCCGGCGCCGACGATGACGGTGTCGTACTTGTGGATCTTCATGATTCTCGCAGCCCCGTGCCTAGCGGATGTTCGGGTCGAAGGTGAAGATCACCAGCGTGCCCAGCAGGACGGTGAACACCGTGGCGGTGTAGAGCAGGGCCTTCAGCCACAGCCGGGTGTTCGCGCGCTCCGCGTAGTCGTTGATGATCGTGCGCAGGCCGTTGGCGCCGTGCAGCATCGCGAGCCACAGCATCAGCAGGTCCCACACCTGCCAGAAGGGGGACGCCCAGCGGCCGGCGACGAAGGCGAAGCCGATCTTCGAGACGCCGCCGTCCAGCACCAGCTGGATCACCAGGTGGCCGATGACCAGGACGACCAGGACGACGCCGGACAGGCGCATGAAGAGCCAGGCGGCCATCTCGAAGTTGCCCCGGGTCGACTTCGGGGTCTTCCTCGTGCGCTTGCGCGGGGCCTCGATGAGGGGCGCCGGGTTGTCGACGTTGTAGAGGGACTCGCCCTCGACCGGGCCGATCCCGGAGGCGGTGGTTTCGGTGGTGGCCATCGGTCTCAGCTCCCGAACAGTTCACGAGCGGCGTGGCCGAGCACGGGGTAGATCGCCCCGAGCATCAGCACGACCCAGAGGCCCACGACGGACCAGAGCATCTGCTTCTGGTAGCGCGGGCCCTTCGACCAGAAGTCGACGGCGATGACGCGCAGGCCGTTCAGTGCGTGGAAGAGGACGGCGGCGACGAGGCCGTACTCCAGAACAGCGACGATCGGGGTCTTGTACGTGGACACGACCTTGTCGTAGTCCTCGGGCGAGACACGAACGAGAGCGGTGTCCAGCACGTGAACGAACAGGAAGAAGAAGATGAGGACGCCGGTGACTCGGTGAGCCACCCAGGACCACATTCCTTCCCGGCCGCGGTACAGCGTTCCAGCCGGCACGGAAGTCCCTCCGGGAGCGGGGATTGGGGCCGCGCCGGCTTGTGCTGTCGGTCGGGCCCGGCCGGGTACGGTCCACCGGCCCCCAGCATCGTACTCAGCCGGTGCCGCCGGGCTTACGCCGGGCCTACCGGTGTGATCGAAGTGGCACGCGTATGGGTGAGAGGCGCGGCTTGTGGGGTGGTGTGCCGGGTTATGCGCCGGGTGCGCATTCCGTGTGGTCACCGGCGCGGTCCGCCGTGCCCCCGAGGAGGTCCGCCAGCCGCTGCCCGGCGAGGCGGCGCAGCTCCTCCGCCGCGACCACCCGCTCCTCCTCCGGGTCGTTCGCCAGACGGGACCGGATCGCCTCGAGGACGCGGTCCAGGCATTCGCCGGGAGGCGCGTCGCCCACGTAGACGACGAAGGAGTGGCCGAAACGGGCCTCGTACGCCGCGTGGGCCGCGCTGAGGGCGGTGTGGGCGGCCGCGTACGTCTCGTCCGGGAGGGCCGGCCAGGTCTCGCCGGCCAGGGCCTCCGACAGGTCGGCGGGGGAGAGGTCGTAGGCGGCCTCGTCGGAGGCGGCGAGGAGGGAGTCGAGGTCCGGATAGGGGCGGTGGGCCGCCACCCGGTGGGCCCAGCTGAGGCTGCGCAGGCAGGCGAGCAGCAGGCGGCGCGCCTCGTCGTCGGGCGCGGTGTTGAACTCCTCCAGCCCGCTGGGGGGCGGTGGAGTGCGTGTCTGCTCGGGCAGCGCCGGTATGGCGGCGACCCGGCCGGGAAAGTGTGTGGGTGTCACGTGTGTTTCGGCAGGGGAAGCTGTGGGAGGTGTGACCTCACGTTATCGACAGTCGGCCCGAGGTGTCCGACGGATGACCGGATTTCACCCTCAGGGGAGAGCTTCGGAACGGGTGGTGGACGCGCCGGGGTGCCCGCGGGTCTTAGGTTGGCACGGTGAGCCAGCACAGGCGCCTGCCTCCGGCGCGGAAGGTGAGACAGAGGCGGCTGATCGTCGCGGGCGCGTTCGCCGGGACGGTCGCCCTCGGGGTCGGCCTCGGCTTCTGGGCCTCCGGCGACGGCGGCGGCCCTGCGGGGTCGGCGCGGGAGCGCCCCTCGGCCGGCCGGACCGGGGCGGCGCCGGCCGATTCGCACGGCGCGAGCGCGACGCCGAGCCCGACGCGTTCCTACGCCCTCTCCAAGGCCCCCGCCACCATCCCGGCCGTGCGTTCCCACACCGCGGCCCGCGGGCCCGGCTGGCGGCCGGCCCGCGGTGAGCGCGTGGTGGTCACCGACGCCGCCCTGGCCGACGAGGGCCGGCTGATCGCCGGTGAGCTGGGGCTGGCGTACGCCGGTGAGAAGGGCGACGTGCGGGCCGGGGACGTGCGGCTGGCGCTGGACGGCGGCGCGGGGGCGGGCCCGGAGTCGTACACGATGACCGTGCGCGGTGGCCGGGTGGACATCAGCGGCCCCTCCGACGCCGGCGTCTTCTACGGCACCCGGACGCTCAAGCAGGAGGTGCACGGCGGGGGCACGGCGCCCGAGGGCGTGGTGAGGGACGGGCCGGCCAAGCCGGTGCGCGGGTTCATGCTGGACATCGCGCGCAAGCACTTCACCGCCGGCTGGATCGAGGACCGGGTGCGGGAGCTCGGCGACCTGAAGTTCAACGAGCTGGGGCTGCACTTCTCGGACGACCAGGGCTTCCGGATCGAGTCCGACACGCACCCCGAGGTCGTCTCCCGGCAGCATCTGACGAAGGCCGAGGTCCGGAAGATCGTCGGCCTCGCCGCGAGCCGGCACATCACCGTGGTGCCCGAGATCGACTCGCCGGGGCACCTCGGGGCCGTCATCGCCGCCCACCCCGGTCTGCAGCTGCGCAACACGCGGGGCGGGGCGGCGCGCGGGGCCGTCGACATCTCCGAGCCGGCCGCCGCCGGCATCGTCGACGACCTGCTGAACGAGTACGCCGGTCTCTTCCCCGGCGGCGAGTGGAACCTCGGCGGCGACGAGTACCAGGCGCTGATGGCCTCCAGCCCGTCCGCCTCCTATCCCCAGCTGGCCGCCGCGGCCCGGAAGGCGTACGGACCCGGAGGGACGATCTCCGACCTCGCCACGGGGTGGCTGAACGACCGCGCCGGGACGGTCCGGGCCCACCGGCGGACCATGCGGGCGTGGAACGACGGCTTCTACGCCGGGACGTCCGTGCGGCCCGCCGGGGACCTGCAGGTCGCGTACTGGACCGGCAAGGAGATCGGGGCGCGGCAGCCGGTGGCGTATCTGAGCGCCGGGCGGAAGGTGATCAACTACAACGACGAGTTCCTCTACTACGTCCTCGGGCAGCCGAACGGCTTCGTGTATCCGACCGGCCGGCGGATCTACGAGCAGTGGACCCCGCGCGTCCTGCGCGGCACCCGTGCGGTGCCGGCCGGGTACGACGCGCAGATCCTCGGCGGGTCCTTCGCGGTCTGGTGCGACCTGTCCGGATCGCAGACGCAGGACCAGGTCGCGGCCGGGATCCGGATGCCGCTGCGGGCGACGGTCCAGAAGCTGTGGGACCCGCGCAAGCCGGCGCTGACGTGGGCGGAGTTCAGGGCGCTGGCGGCCAGGCTGGGCTGAGCCCGGTCCCGGCCGGCCCCGCTTTCTGGTGCGTATGGCTGCGAACTGCCGTACGAATGTGGTGTATTCGGCGCGAGCCGAAGCCGATACGGCGGTGGGGGAGCGGGACATGGGCTACTGGGGGTATTTCGTCGTCGGCCGCAGCGAGCGGCCGCTCACGCAGCTGGACGCACTGTCGGGCGCCGAGGGCATGGAGCTGCGGACCGGGGCGCCGGGCGGCTGGCAGGTGTGGGAGTACCCGAACGGGGAGGGCGAGGTCGGCAACATGAACACCCTCGCCGGGGAGACCGGGGCACCCGCGCTCTTCGGATACGTCATGGACAGCGACTGCGTGGTCGTCGAGGCCTCGGCGCCCGTGAGCGGGGCGTGGACGACGTGCCTGGCGCGGGTCGCGATGGCCGGCTACCTCGGGACCGACGGGCTCACGGTCGAGGACTACTTCCTCGAGCCCCGGGACGCCGCCGACCGTGCGGTGGCCTGGGCCGCGGAGGCCGGGCACGACGTGCCGGCCGGGCCGCTGCTCGACGTGCTGAACGCCGAGGCCGATCCCTTGGCCGAAAACCTCTTCTTCCGGTTGCTCGACCGGCTGGGTGTGGTGCCGCTGTGACACTCACGGGCCGTCGCACGCAGTAAGGGGAGGTGCGGGCTCGGTGAGGGAAGTGCCCTGCTGAGCCGGGCAAGGGGCCCGCAGAGGGAGGCGTGGATGAGCCTGGTGGACCTGATCGCTCAGGCCGACGAACGCGGACTGGCCGCCAGCGGGCTGGCTTGTTTGGATCGTTGTGTGCCCCTGCTGGGCGGTGACGAGGAGGTGCTGCGGCCTCTGTGGGCCAACCTCGCGGACGCCGGCGACACCGGCGACTGGGCCGAGCGCCTGGATGACGCCCGCGGGAAGCTCGGGGTGTGCGGGGAGCCCGGCGAGGGCGAGGCGGCGATGCTCGCGCGGCGGATGCTGGCCGCGGCGCCGGACGAGCGCTCCGGCGGGCCGGTACGGGTGTGGGCGGACGCCTGCTCCGTCGCCGCGCTGCAGATACACCGGCTGCTGGATCCGGCCGACGACGAGGCGTCCTCCGTCGACGCGCGCCGTGAGGGGCGTACGGACGGGATGTCCCCGCTCGTCGCCGCGGAGCTGCGCCGGCAGGTCACCGTGCTGGAGGTGCTGGCCGGGCACGGCGCGGGCGGGCTGCGCAGGGCGCTGGAGGTCTCCAGCGAGGGCCGGCGGGTGCTGCAGGCCGTCGTCGCCCGGAGGGCGCGCCGCGGCTAGGTGCGTTGACCCGTGAGGTCAGGAACGCGGCTGGCGGGTGCGGTTCGCCGCGGCCGGCCGTGCGGTCGCGTGCGCCCCGTGGGCCGCGTCAGCGCAGGACGCACTTGACCACCGCGTCCCCGTGCTCGGCCGTCCGGGCGTAGAAGGCCGTCAGGTCGTGGTGGGCGGATTCGAAGAGGGTGCGGGCCTGGTCCTCCGCGGGGGTGCCGCCGTAGCGGGGGAGGAGCTCCGCGCGGGCCCGGTGCCACAGCTCCGCGATGTCGGCCGCCGTGAGGAAGGCGGCGACCTGGGCGGTCCGGGCCGCCGGCAGCAGGAGGAACGGCGGGTGGCCGGGGTCGGGGTGCGCCACCGGGCTGCCGCCGAGCACCACGTCGGAGCGCGGGCCGTCGCCGCCGCGGTGCGGCGTGGCGCCGGCGTAGAGGAAGTCGTGGTCGGGGTGGTGCCGGTCAAGGAACTCCTCCCGGTGCCGGTCGATCCTGTCGCGCACGGTCGTCCAGTCGTCCTCGAACAGCCGCCGCAACCAGTTCGCGCTGTTGCGCAGCGCCGGCGGGGGCACCGCGCGGAGATGGAAGTACATGCTCATCAGTGACAGGAGCGCACGGGAGGGGCCGAGCGTCACTCCGGGGCGGAACGCGCACCTGGGAGCGTTCTGTGTCCGTCCCGCGGCGGCGCCGGGGCGGTCCTGCGCCGGTCCTGGGAAATCGCCGGGTACGGCGTGACGTCCGGCACATCCGTTCCGCTCCTGTGTATGTGACTACCTTCCAGGAGACCAGGCCGAACGCGGCGGTGAGGCCCGTGCGGTGGGCGGCGGACGCGGTACTGGCGATGCGCGAGGGGGCGCGGCTGCGCCTCGACTACTCCGCACAGAGTCTGTGGCGCGTCGACCGGATCATCGAGGGGATACGACAGGAGGGGGCGCCCTACGCCGCCGTGGAGAGCGTGCTGCGCGGCTTCGGGGCGTACGCCGGGGAGGTGATCGTCCGCCTCACCGGCGCCGAGTGGTGGTCGGGCAGCGGGGAGCACTGGATCCGTACACCCGACGGGCGGATGTGGGATCCGATCGACGAGGCCCGCCGCTGTTACCGGGCCGAGGGGTCGCTGCGGCTGCTGTGCCGGGACGCGGTGACGGCGGCCGGGACGACGGCCGGCCAGGGGGCCGGGGCGACGGCCCGAGGGACGGCCCCGGCGGCAAAAACAAGGTAATAAGAGACGGTGGCGTTCCCAAGCGGGGGGCGGCGGGCGCACGATGGGCCCTATGGCTGACAACCGCCGTTGGTGGGCGCTGGTGGTCATCGCCCTCGCCCAGTTGATGGTCGTCCTCGACATGACCATCGTGAACATCGCCCTGCCCTCCGCCCAGGCCGACCTGAACATGTCGGACGGCAACCGCCAGTGGGTGATCACCGCCTACACGCTCGCCTTCGGCGGCCTGCTGCTGCTCGGCGGCCGGGTCGCCGACCTGGTCGGACGCCGCAGGACCTTCGTGATCGGGCTGCTCGGCTTCGCCGGCGCCTCCGCGCTCGGCGGAGCCGCCGGCGGCCCGGGGATGCTGTTCGGGGCACGGGCCCTGCAGGGCGTGTTCGCCGCGCTGCTCGCGCCGTCCGCGCTGTCGCTGCTCGCCACGACCTTCACCGACCCCAAGGACCGCAGCAAGGCGTTCGGCATCTTCGGCGCCATCATCGGCGCGGGCGCGGCGGTCGGTCTGCTCGCGGGCGGCTTCCTGACCCAGTACCTGAACTGGCGCTGGTGCCTGTACGTCAACATCCCCATCGCCCTGGTCGCCTTCTTCGGCGCGATGGCCCTGCTCGCGCCCGGTGAGCGCCACCCCGACGCCCGCCTCGACGTGCCCGGCGCGGTGCTCGGGTCGGCCGGCATGCTCTCGCTGGTGTACGGCTTCTCCGAGGCGGAGTCCCGGGGCTGGCGCGACTCCCTGGTGCTGGCGATGCTGGCCGCCGGGGTCGTGCTCCTCGCGGCGTTCGGCTGGTGGCAGACCCGGGCACGGGTGCCGCTGCTGCCGACGTCGGTGGTCAAGGACCGCCAGCGGATCGGCGCCTTCCTGACCGTGCTGCTGGTCACCGTCGGAATGTTCGGCGTCTTCCTCTTCCTGACCTACTACCTGCAGGGCGTCCTCGGCTGGTCGCCGCTGAAGACCGGCGTCGCCTATCTGCCGATGACGGTCGCGATGGTCGTCGGCTCGACCCAGATCGCCGCACGGCTGCTGACCAGGGTGCCGCCCCGCGTGGTGATCGTGCCGGGACTGCTGCTGGCCGCGGGCGGACTGGCCGTCATCGCCCAGGTCGGCGTGGAGCCGGCGTACACCACGCACGTCCTGCCCGGCATGCTGATGCTCGGCCTCGGGATGAGCACGGCGATGATGACCTCGGTGTCGCTGGCCACCGGAAGCGTCGCGCCGCGCGACTCCGGGGCGGCCTCGGCGACCTTCAACACCGCCCAGCAGGTGGGCGGTTCGATCGGTACGGCGCTGCTCAACACCATCGCCGCGAGCGTGACGGCACGCTATCTGACGGCGCACGCGGCACCGGGCGCGGACAGGCGGCTGCTGACGGCGAAGGCCACCGTGCACGGCTTCAACGTCGCCACCTGGTGGGCGCTGGGCGCGCTGCTGCTGGCCGCGCTGATCGCCGGAACGGTCGTGAACGCGGACCGGGCGCCCACCCCGCAGAGCGCGCGCGAGCGGACGCCCGAGCCGGTGGACTCGGCGCTGTGAGCGGCTGACCGGCGCGGCGGAGGCGGCCGTCCGCCGTGATCGCCGTACGGCCGCCGTACGGCTGCTGCGAGCTGCCGCCGGGAGGCCGGCGCAGGAACGATCACTCCAGGTGCCGGACCCGGCGGCCCGACCCGGCGCGCCGGGGCCGGCGGCCGCTCCGGGAACACGGCGACCAGCCCTGACCGAACGTCACCTGTGACACTTCAGTGACGCCTGACGCAGAGATCCGTGGGGGCGTGCCCACGGGCCGATGTGGCGCACGACGCGGGTTCGGTTCTGTTCTGCGGAGCCCGCGCACCACTCGTACGAACGACGAGGAATGTGTTGGGCCAGGGACGGGAACCCCGCCGCGCGCAGGCGTCCGACGGGGAGCTGGGGGCGGCCGTCGCGCGGGCCCAGGAGGGTGACGAGGCCTCCTTCGCCCGGGCGTACCGGATCGTGCAGCCCGGACTCCTCGGCTATCTGCGCGGGATCGTCGGCGACGACGCCGAGGACGTGGCGTCCGACGCCTGGCTGGAGATAGCCCGCGACCTCAAGCGGTTCAAGGGCGACGGGGCGGGCTTCCGCGGCTGGACCGCGACCATCGCCCGGCACCGCGCCCTGGACCATCTGCGCCGGCAGAAGGTGCGGCCCCGGTCGGCCGGGCTCGAGGCGGACGTACTGGATCTGCCCGGCCCGCACAGCACCCACGACCAGGCTCTGGAGTCGCTGTCCACCGAGCGCGCCCTGGAACTGCTGCGCAGCCTGCCGCGCGACCAGGCCGAGGCCGTGCTGCTGCGCGTCGTGGTCGGTCTCGACGGCCCCTCGGCAGCCCGCGTCCTCGGCAAGCGCCCCGGTGCCGTGCGCACGGCCGCGCACCGCGGACTGAAGCGCCTCGCGGCCCTGATCAACGGCCCCGGTGTGACGAATGAGGGCCCCCGGACGCTGGGGGAGTGGAAATGAACGTCAGCGACGCAGCGCACATTCACCCCGGACCGGACGACCGCGACGCGGCGAACGACGCGGCGAAGGACTACGGCGCGACGAACGACAACGACGGCGGGACCGGCGCGAACGGCCGGCTGCCGGACACGGATGGATACGGACATGGGTGACCGGCACAGCGACGGCAGTGCCCGCGCCCGTCGGCGGGCGCACCCGGGCGGGACCCTGCCGGGCCGCCCGGACGGGCCGGCCGGTCCGGCACTGGAGAGCCTGATCGCCGGCGTGCTGCGCGCCGAGGTGCACGACGCGGACGCCGAGCAGCGGGCGGTGGCCGCGTTCCTGGCCGCCCGGGAGAGCGCGGCGCACGGTGCGCGGACCCGCCGCCGGGACGACTGGCGCCCGCGCGAGCACCGCCGGATCCGCCGCTCGCTGCGGGTCACCTTCACGCTGTCCCTGGCCGGCCTCACCCTGGGCGGTGTCGCCTTCGCGGCGATCGGCTCCTTCCACGGCTCCCCGCACGACGGCCCCGCCTCCCGGCGGCCGACCCACGCGCCGTCCGCCCCGCCCCGGACGTCCTCCCGCACGCCGGACCCGTCCGCCGCCGCGGACCGGCCGGAGACGGCGAAGGACACCGAGGCGCACTGCCGGGCGTACGAGACGGTCAAGGACAGCGGCAAGGCGATGGAGTCGACGGCCTGGCAGCGGCTGGTCGCGGCCGCGGGCGGCGAGGACAACGTCACGGCCTACTGCGCCGCGAAGCTCCGGCAGCCGGCGGCCCGCACCACGCCGTCCGCGACCGTGAAGCCGGGGAACCCGCAGAGCACCGCCCGGGGCAGGGCCTCGAAGGCCCCCGACGCGAAGAGCTCGAACGGTCCGCAGGGCCCGGGCGCGTCGAACGCCTCCACCGGCGGCGACTCCACCGGCTCCGGGAAGAAGGACAAGTAGCCCGACGGCGCCCCGCCGCGGCTCGCTCACGGCCCCGCCGTGCACCGCCGAGGCAACGGCCGGGGCCGCCACCCCTGGCCCGACGGAAACGTAACAGGGCTCTGAGCAGGCATTTCGTCGTCCGGGTGGGCGTCCTCGTTTATTGACCGGTCCAGTCGCCGACCAGGTGTTTCTGCCTGTTCCTGGCCGCTGTTGGTCACGCGTTGGTCACGTGGCCCGACGCCGGTTCGCTCTACGGGCAGCACCAGACCTCCTTCTGTGGCCGCTGCCTAATCACCATGATGATTCCCAGTACGACCTATTGCGTCGAAGTAGACTTAGACGGAATAGGTCGCAGTCGAGATGCTGGAGAGTGAGTGGAGAAGAGCCTGCCGGCCAAGCCGGACGATGTGGTCGACCGGGACCGGGAATGGGGTCTGCTCGCGGAGTTCCTCACCGATGCGGACCCGGCGATGCGGCTCGGCATCGTGTCGGGACGGCGGCGGCACGGGAAGTCGTACCTTCTGCAGGCCCTGTCCGAGCAGGTCGGCGGGCTGTACGTCACAGCGGTCCGGGAAGAGGGACGACTGCCGGCGATCCAACGGTTCAGCGACGCGGTGGCTGCGCATGCCGGTCTGAGGCCGGGCAGTCTGCGCCTGACCGACTGGCGTGACGTGTTGTCCAATGCCCTTGATGTGACGGCCCGCTCGGCGCATCCGCTCCTGGTGATCGACGAGTTGCCGTACCTGCTCCAGCACTCGCCCGAGATCCCGGGACTGCTTCAGCAGCTTTACGACGAACGCCAGCGCGGCGCCCGGCGTGGTGCCGGACCGGGGCCGCGGCTGATCCTTTGCGGCTCCGCGATGAGCGTCATGCACGAACTGCTCTCGGGAACCAAGCCGCTGCGGGGCCGGGCCGTGGTCGATCTACGGTTGGGCGCCTTCGACTACCGCGACAGCCGGGACTTCTGGCAGATCACCGATCCGCTGACCGCGCTGAAGGTGCACGCGGTCCTCGGCGGGGCACCCGGCTATCGACCGGTGGCCGGCCGACCGCATCCCGACGACGGCTTCGACACCTGGCTCACCCGCACACTGCTCGATCCAGGCCGGGCGGTGTACTCGCGTACCGAGACTGAATACCTGCTGCGCGAGGACCCGAGGATCACGCAGCACACGCTGTACTACGACATCCTCACCGCGATCGCGAACGGAGCCACCACACCCAGCAAGATCGGGGCTGCTCTGGAGCGCCCGCGCAATGCGGTCGCTCATCCCCTGGGTGTGCTGGAGTCGACCGGCTACATCCGCAGGGAGCAGGACATCCTCCGCTCCAAGCACCCCGTCATCACCCTCGCCGACCCCGTCATCCGCTTCAACCAGCTCATCACCCTCCCACAGGCCGCCGCCGTGGAGCAGGGCTTCGCAGAGCAGGTCTGGCAGCAGGCCACCCCGACCTTCAACTCCAAGATCCTCGGGCCCCACTTCGAGGACCTGGCCCGCGACTTCACCCGCCGCTACGCGCACACCTTGCTCCCCGGTGGACTGCCCGGCCTGGTCGGCACCACCGAAGTTGCCGACCAGGCCGCCCGCACGAAGCACGAGGTCGATGTCATCGCCCTTGCCGCCGGCGAGCGCCCGCAGGCTCCCCGGGCGAGGATTGCACTGCTGGGCGAGGCCAAGGCGACTGCAGCCCGCCGGGGGACCGGTGACCTGGAACGCCTGGAACGCATCCGTGCCCTGCTCGCAGATCAGGGGTACGACGCCGCTGCCACCACTCTGGCCCTGTATTCCCTGCATGGCTTCTATCCCGACCTGGTCGACCTGGCCAACCGTCGTGACGATCTCCTTCTGGTCGATCTGCCCGCCCTCTACGGCGGTTGACACCGATGGGCAGCGCTCGTGTCGAAGCTCGTCGAGCCACGGGTGGAACAGCGCGATGCCGGCCTACGCGCAACGGTTGTATGACCGCCCCTGCCCTTCGGATTGCAGAGGCATGCCTCGCCCCAAACCCCCGCTGCGGCCTTTCAGCCGTTGGTGACGGCCTGCGGCCCGAGGGCTTGCCGTATGGAGCGGCGGACAGTCGCGACCCGGGCGCAGGTGTCACCGCACCAGGCGGGTCGGGGTGAGCAGGGCCTGACGTGCGGCGAAAGCCGCTGCTACCGGTAAGGGTTCACTGGCCAAACCGTGCCATGGCCCCAGGACGGCGAGCGCCGAGGTCGTGTCTCCCGTCGTGGTGTAGCCGATCACGGTCCGTCGCCTCCGCTTCGGAGCCGTCCGGTACGTGCCGCTGCGGTCCGTCGTGCGATCACCGCTGGTCCCGGCTCGGCGAACCCCAACGGGGCCGCCAGCGAGGGTGATTCGGGCCGCGACCTGCGGATTCCGCCAGCTTGATCGGCTACACCACTCGGCGGGACGCCATCAGCGCCGAGCCGAAGGGGGCCCGAGAGCCGACATCCGGGACGGTTCAGCGCCTCGTGCCGGACAGGATCATGTGAGGCGCCCGGCCGGTTGCTCACGCGTTGGCCGCGTTCGTCACGGAATCCGGGTATCGCCGCAGGCCAGAGGCCTGAAACCGAGGCAACGGCCGGGGCCGCCACCCCCCACAGGAGAGGCCCCGGCCGTCGCGCGGCACGGGCCGCGCGGCGACCCGTACTTCCTACAGCGCCATGAGTGCGGTTTCTGTCACACCCCCGGCATTCCGCGCCCCGTCGTAAGTGGTTGCATCTTGTACGGACATGGACGAGCAGCGGTTTCAGGCCGTAACGTGCCTTTCGCGCCGGGCGCGGAACACAAGATCACGGCAACGATCGGCGGCCTCGACGCCGCGACCATCGAACGAGGAACCACTGGTGCTGGGGGACGACGCGGAGCTGACGGCCGCGGTGCTTGCGGCACAGGACGGGAACGAGACCGCGTTCCGGACTGTGTACCGCGCGGTGCACCCGCGCCTGCTCGGGTACGTCCGGACACTGGTCGGCGACCCGGACGCCGAGGACGTCGCGTCCGAGGCGTGGTTGCAGATAGCCCGTGACCTGGAGCGCTTCGAGGGCGACGCGGACCGCTTCCGCGGCTGGGCCGCCCGGATAGCCCGCAACCGCGCGCTGGACCACATACGGATGCGCGGGCGCCGCCCCGCCATCGGCGGCGACGAGACGGAACTGACCGGCAGGCCCGCCGAGTCCGACACCGCGGGCGAGGCCATGGAGTCGCTCTCCACCGACCACACCCTCTCCCTGATCGCCCGGCTGCCGCAGGACCAGGCCGAGGCCGTGGTGCTGCGGGTGGTCGTGGGCCTCGACGCCAAGACCGCCGCCGAGACGCTCGGCAAGCGCCCGGGCGCCGTCCGCACCGCGGCGCACCGCGGTCTGAAGCGGCTCGCCGAACTGCTCGGCAGCGATCCGGAATCGACCGGCGGCCTGGACGGGCTGCCGCCCCAGCGAGAACCGCGCGACGCCGCGGTGACGTCCGCGAGTGTGACGCATCTGCGAGCGCGGACGCAGAAGGACATGTGATGGCCGACGAGCAGGACAGGTGGCTGGACCGCGAAACGGCGGAGCTTTTGCTGCGCGGAGCATCACTCGAGGCTGTCGATCCCGCCGTCCGCGATCAGGCCGAGCGGCTGGCGAAAACCCTGGAGGGGCTGACCGGCGAACCCCCGCCGGGCAGCGTCGAACTGCCCGGCGAGGCCGCCGCGCTGGCCGCCTTCCGCGCCGCGCGCTCCGGCGCCGGGGCCGAACGGCCCGCCGCCGGCCTCCAGGCCGCCGCGCCCCCGCCGTCCGACGCCGGTCTGGTCCGTATCGGCGGCCCCGGCGGGAGCCCTCGGCGCTCCCGCCGGGGCCGGTCCGCGCGGTTCGTGCTGACGGCCGTACTGGCCGCGGGCATGGCCGGCGGAGTCGCCGTCGCGGCGACAAGCGGAGTGCTCCCGACGCCGTTCGGCCACGACCGGCCCGCCCCCGGCACCTCGGCCCCGGCAGCCGTGCCCCACGACAGCCCGCTGGTGCCGCCCTCGCGGGGCGGCTCCCTGGTGGAGCCCACGCCCGACGGCTCGTCCGGCGCGGCCACCGGCCCGGCGACCCCGCCCGGTGCGTCCGGCGGCGCCACCACGGCCACGCCCGGTTCCCGCTCCGACGGCGGGAGCAGGGCGGGCGGCTGGTGGAAAGGCGCCCCGTCGGCCTGCGGCGACGTGCGTCGCGGCAAGGAGCTGGGCCCCGACCGCAGGCGTGCCCTGGAGGACGCCGCGGGCAGCTCCGACCCCCGGCGCGTGTGGACGTACTGCAAGCGTGTCCTCACCCTCACCGACGGCGCGTCCCGGCGCGGCAAGGACAAGGGCAAGGACGGGGACGGCCGGGACGGCACCGGCGGCCACGGGCACAACGGTCAGGGCGAGCAGAAGGGCCAGGGCGGTGACGGCGACGGCCACGGCATAGCGCCCGGCGCCGGTACCACCGGCGCCGGCGCCTCGTTCCCGTTCGCCCCGCTGGCACCCGGGCAGCCGGCCAGGACCCCCGCTCCGTTCCGGGCCGCGCCGTACCGGCCGCTGTGAGCTGCGGTTTCCCGCTGAGGGACGTTTTCTCGGCCGCGCCAGTAACGTTTTCGGCCGCCCCCGCGCAGTAGAGAGTGAGCCGACTGGTCATCGGCCCTCGCACAGAGCCGGGGTTCCCCCCGTACCTACGGCTCGTGCACCTGGCGCGGGCGGGACACGTTCCCCCGGTCCCGCTCGCGCCCCACATCGCTCTCCCGCCCGCGGCGGCCGTCACTCGTGGACGACGACCCTGTCGCCGGTCCGCACCTGCGCGTACAGATCCGCGATCGCCGCCTCGTCCCGCACGTTGACGCAGCCGTGCGAGGCGCCGGTGTAGCCGCGGGCGGCGAAGTCGTAGGAGTAGTGCACGGCCTGGCCGCCGCTGAAGAACATCGCGTACGGCATGGACGAGTCGTAGAGCGTCGACCAGTGGTGGCGGGACTTCCAGTACACCCGGAAGACCCCGTCGCGGGTCGGCGTGCCCACCGCGCCGAAGCGGACCGACATCGTCGACAGCGTGCGCCCGTCGATCATCCAGCGCAGGGTCCGGCTGGTCTTGTCGATGCACAGCACCCGTCCGCTCAGGCACCGCGGATCGGCCGGGCCCGCGGGCTGGCCGCCCATCAGATACAGCTCCCACTTGCCCGGCGCGTGTGTCATCCTGCGCAGCCGCTGCCAGGTGACGGTGTCCGTCTCGCCCGTCTCCGGCAGCCCGCGCTTGCCCTGGAACCCCTTGACGGCGTGCTCGGTCAGGTCGTCGTACGTCCCGGTCGGACCGTCGAAGAGCCAGTCGACCTGGCGCAGCCGGGCCTGCAGCTCGCGCACCCCGGCGCCGGAGTCGCCGGGGGACCACAGGACGGGGGCGCCGCCCCTGGAGGCGGGCGGGCCCGGGCTGCCGCCGGTCCCGCCCGGTCCGCCGTCGGCCGTCGCGGAGGGCGGCCTGCTGCCGGGCAGCTCTATGTGCACGGGCGAGCGGGTCCCGTCGCCGGTGCCCTGCACGGTGCACCCGCACACGGCGGCCAGGGCCGCGAGTGCCGCCACGGCGGCGAACGGTCTCCCCATGCCCGTAGTACGCACCACGACCCCCCGCGTTCTCAGCGACACACCCGCGTGTCACCTGAGATGGTGCCCGCGGATGACTGCTCGCGAACGGCGCGGCATTGTGGGACCGGAACCGTACACGTCCAAGCTCGGGTCAACGCTCAGCGGGAGGCATCACCACCATGGCGCGCGAGTCGGAGTCCGGACTGCCCATCGAACCGGTCTACGGGCCCGAGGACCTGGCGGGCTGGGACCCGGGCGAGAAACTGGGCGAACCGGGGTCGTACCCCTACACCCGCGGTGTCTACCCCTCGATGTACACCGGCCGGCCGTGGACCATGCGCCAGTACGCCGGGTTCGGTACGGCCGCGGAGTCCAACGCCCGCTACCGGCAGCTGATCGCCCACGGCACGACCGGCCTGTCCGTCGCCTTCGACCTGCCCACCCAGATGGGCCACGACTCCGACGCGCCCCTCGCGCACGGCGAGGTCGGCAAGGTGGGCGTGGCGATCGACTCGATCGACGACATGCGGGTGCTGTTCGGCGGCATCCCGCTGGACCGGGTCTCGACGTCGATGACGATCAACGCGCCGGCCGCGCTGCTGCTGCTCCTGTACCAGCTGGTGGCCGAGGAGCAGGGGATCGAGGCATCCCGGCTCACCGGCACGGTCCAGAACGACGTGCTGAAGGAGTACATCGCGCGCGGGACGTACATCTTCCCGCCGAAGCCCTCCCTGCGGCTGACCGCCGACATCTTCAAGTACTGCCGGGCCGAGATGCCGAGGTGGAACACGATCTCGATCTCCGGCTACCACATGGCCGAGGCCGGCGCGTCCCCCGTGCAGGAGATCGCCTTCACGCTCGCGGACGGCATCGAGTACGTCCGCACCGCGGTCGCCGCCGGCATGGACGTGGACGACTTCGCGCCGCGCCTGTCCTTCTTCTTCGTGGCCCGTACGACGATCCTCGAGGAGGTCGCCAAGTTCCGTGCCGCGCGCCGGATCTGGGCCCGGGTGATGCGGGAGGAGTTCGGCGCGCGGAACCCGAAGTCGATGATGCTGCGCTTCCACACGCAGACGGCCGGGGTGCAGCTGACGGCCCAGCAGCCGGAGGTCAACCTCGTACGGGTCGCGGTCCAGGGCCTGGGCGCGGTGCTCGGCGGCACCCAGTCGCTGCACACCAACTCCTTCGACGAGGCGATCGCGCTGCCGACGGACAGGTCCGCGCGCCTCGCCCTGCGGACCCAGCAGGTGCTGGCGTACGAGACGGACGTCACGGCCACGGTCGACCCCTTCGCCGGCTCGTACGTCGTCGAGCGGATGACCGACGACGTGGAGGCGGCCGCGGCCGGGCTGATGCGGAAGGTCGAGGACCTCGGCGGCGCCGTCGGCGCCATCGAGCGCGGCTTCCAGAAGACCGAGATCGAGCGCAGCGCGTACCGGATCGCCCAGCAGACGGACTCCGGCGAGCGCGTCGTCGTCGGCGTCAACCGCTTCCGGCTCGACGAGGAGGAGCCCTACGAGCCGCTGCGCGTCGACCCGGCCATCGAGGCCCGGCAGGCGGCCCGGCTGGCGGAACTGCGCGCCGGGCGGGACCAGCCGGCGGTGGACGCGGCCCTCGCGGCACTGCGGAAGGCGGCCGCGGGCGAGGACAACGTCCTGTACCCGATGAAGGACGCCCTGCGCGCCCGCGCGACGGTCGGCGAGGTGTGCGGCGCGCTGCGGGAGATCTGGGGCACCCACGTGCCCTCGGACGCCTTCTGACATGCGACACTCCCTCACATGCTCGGCGTCACAGACCTCCCCACCTACCTGGCGGGCCTCGCCCTGATCGTGCTGCTGCCCGGTCCCAACTCGCTGTACGTGCTCTCCGTGGCCGCCCGCCGCGGGGTGCGGGCCGGTTACACCGCCGCGGCCGGTGTGTGGTGCGGCGACACCGTGCTGATGACCCTGTCCGCCGCCGGGGTCGCCTCGCTGCTGCAGGCGAACGCCGTGCTGTTCGGGGTCGTGAAGTACGCCGGCGCCGGGTACCTGACGTGGCTGGCCATCGGGATGATGCGCACCGCGTGGGGCATGTGGCGGACCCGGCGGGAGCACGCCGCGGCGCAGGGGGCCGCTCCTGCGGCGGCCGACGAGCGGCCGTACCGCCGGGCGCTGCTCGTCAGCCTCTTCAACCCCAAGGCGATCCTGTTCTTCGTCGCCTTCTTCGTGCAGTTCGTCGACCCGGGGTACGCCTACCCGGCGCTGTCCTTCGTCGTCCTCGGCACCCTCGCCCAGATCGCGAGCTTCCTCTACCTCAGCGCCCTGATCTTCGGCGGCACCCGCCTCGCCGCCGCCTTCCGCCGCCGCAAGCGGCTCTCGGCGACGGCGACCTCGGCGGCGGGGGCGCTGTTCCTGGGCTTCGCGGTGAAGCTGTCGCTGGCCGGTTCCTGAGCGGCCGGGCGGGGCCGGCCGGCCCCGCTCCCGACGGTGGTCCGCTCAGCGCTTCGCGGAGTTCCTCAGGGCCCGTGCGCGCCGGACCACCCGGCGGGCCGTGGAGTTGCGCGGCAGGAAGGCCAGGCGCTCCGGGAGGCCGCCGGGCAGGCCCAGCGAGGTCAGGCGCCGGCGCCGGAAGTAGCGCTTGGTGCGCGGCCCCAGGTGCCGGGAGAGGTAGCGTTCCGCAGCCGTGCGCAGGCCCGGGTGGATCTGGGACTGCATGGTGTAGCCGAGCGCGGCCATCAGGCCCTGCAGCGTGTCCGCGGGGAGCGGGACCTCGCTCTTCCCGTCCTCCAGGTCCGGGATCAGCGCGTCGGCCAGGACGGCCGGGACGCGGTTGCTGTTCTGGTACGGCGTCAGGCGGTCCAGCAGCGGCTCGGTGCCGACGCGGGCGACCGGCAGGCCGTAGAACGAGGACGCCGTGAACAGCGCCGTGGAGAAGCAGCCGACGACCAGGGCGGGCGGCGACTTCTCGAACAGCACCTCGGCGAGGACGGGCAGGTCGAGCACGGTGAGGTCGACGCCGAGCCTCCCGGCCTCCCGCTCCAGGGCGCGGCTGTAGCGGGCCGGTGCCGTGGGGTGCGGCTTGAAGACGATCGACCGGTGGCCCCGCGCGACCGCCCCGCGCATCATCCGCACATGCAGGTCCTCCTCCTCCTCGGGGGAGAGGATGCCCAGCGCGGACAGGTACTGGCCGAGCAGGAGCGCCGAGCCGTCCGGCAGGGCGGGCAACTCCGGTACGGCGGCCGTGAGTTCGCCCATCACCTTGGAGAACGCCTCGCTCGGCACGAGCTGCGCCGGCACGCCGAACTCGGTCAGCAGCATGGGGGTGAGCCCCGGCACCAGGTCCAGGTGCAGCAGCCGCCGCACCCGCGTGCCGACCAGCGGGTCCAGCTTGTTGCGGGTGGGGCCGTAGCTCATCAGCCCGTCGGCGTAGACCTCGACGGGCGCGTCGGTGAACAGCTGGGCCACGCTCAGCGCGGGGGCGACCTGGAGGGACTCCAGCACCAGCTCCACCCGGTCCTCGCCCAGGTCCCACAGCAGCCGCAGATAGCGCTCGAACAGCGGGACGTCGTCCGGGCGCGGGGTCCAGGAGCCGGGGTGGAAGGGGCGGATGGCCTCGTTCCAGGAGAGTACGGCGTCGAAGTGACCGCGCAGCGGCTCGAAGCCCGGCATCTCGTCGACCGGCGACGTCACCTCGGGCGTCGCGGAGTTGTTGAACACCAGCAGCAGCCGCCGGGCCGGCTCCCGGCCGTCCTCCTCCCCGAAGCAGCCCGAGTCGATCGCGGCGGCCAGCGTCGCGGCGCCGTAGAGGGTCGAGACGCAGAAGATACGGGTGGTGCGGGACATCAGGCAGCCGCCTTCGCAGTGGTGACCCGGCGGCGCAGCCGCCGCAGCTTGGAGGAGCGGTGGAAGTCCATGGTCTCCAGGACGTCACCGAGAGCGTCCTGCGGCATCCGCTTGATCGCCGCCGCGCTCATGGTCCGCAGCTGCCTGGCCACGGAGGGCTCCCACTTGCTCTCGTCGGAGAGGTGGTGGGCGATGATCGCGCAGTACGTCCGCACGGCCTTGGGCAGCAGCCTGTCCGCGTCCGGGTCCTGCGCCGTCTCCTCGATGACCTGGTCGAAGGCGCGGATGAAGTCGAGCTGGCGGACGTCGCCGATCTGGGTCAGCGAGGAGGCGACCCCGCGCCGGTAGAAGACGCCGAGGAGGCCGACCACGGCGAACGACTCCGCCTCGCGGTGCAGCTTCCAGATCCACGGCCGGTCCTCGGCGGTGCGCAGGCCGTCGGTGAAGTGCAGCAGGCCCTGGTCGAGCAGGCGGCGGTGGTAGGCGCCGGCCCACGCGTACGCGTAGTCGACGGAGGTGCTGCGGTCGGCCGGCAGGATGGCCTCGCGCGGGTCGAAGGCCTCCCAGCGGCGCCCGATCGGCACCCGGTGCACGCTGCGCGCGCGGGCGGTGGCCTGCACATGGTCGGTGCGGACGAAGTCGCAGCCCAGCTTCTCGATGGCACCGACCAGTTCGGCGAAGTAGCCGGGGGCCAGCCAGTCGTCGCCGTCCAGGAACGTCAGGTACTCGCCGCGCGCGGCGTCCAGTCCGGTGTTGCGCGCGGTGGCGAGTCCCCCGTTCTTCTCATGGCGGATGTAACGCACCTGCGCGACATCCGAGAGTTGCTCGGCCGCGCGTTCGAGAATGGCTGGAGTCTCGTCCTTGGAATGGTCGTCGATCAGGATGAACTCGAAATCCTGTCGAGCGTTCAGCCGAAGACTTCTGAGGGTGTCCGGGGCGTATTGCTGCACGTTGTAGAACGGCACGATGACGGAAAGCTTTGGCACGTGCGAAAGCGTAGGAGGCCGTCCGCCGGAGTAACTTTCCGGTGTCCGTACAGAGGGTGAACTCAATGTGTCGGATCGGTGCATCGCCTGTACTTCCGGCGCTCCGGCGGGCCAGTTCGGCTCTCGGCGGGGTGTTGTTAACTCTTTGTTGAGATGCGGTTGGGCCGTACCTCGGAATTGCTTCCTAGCGTCTTCCGCGTGCCACCAAGTACCTCGAAGCCCACGCGAATCGCCGTGCTCGCGGACTCCGACACCCGCTGGAAATGGGGTGCGCTGACCGCGGCCCGTATCGCTCCGGGTCCGTCCATGGAAACCGCGCCCGCCGGCGATGCGCAAGCAGGTCCCGAACTCAGCGGATTCCTGCTGCGCGGGCGGGCGACGCCGACCGCGCGCCAGCTGGCGGAGGTCGGCGTGCGCGCCGACTCCCTGAGGGAGGTCTCGGCCGTCGAGTTCCTGCGCGCCATGGCCGAGGAGCCCTACGACGTCGTCGTGCTCGCGCTCGTCGGCGGCGGTGTCCAGGCGATGCTGCACGGCCTCGGGCGCGTGTGGGAGGGGCGCGGCGAGCGCCCCGTGGTCGTCACCGGCTACGTCGGCGTCGTCTACGAGAAGCTCGCCGACGGCCTGCTGCTGCGGCACGGCGCGGACCTCGTCCTCGCCAACTCCCGCCAGGACGCCGAGCGTTTCCGGGCGGTCTACGAGGGGGTGGGCGCCGACGCCTCGTCGGTGACCGAGGTGGCACTGCCGTTCCTGGGCGGTGACCCGTACGAGGGCGAACACGACCCCTGCACGGTGGTGTTCGCCGCGCAGCCCTCCGTGCCGGACAACCGCCGGGACCGCCTGTACCTGCTCGACCGGCTGATCCGGCACGCCCGGCTGCACCCCGAGCGCGAGGTGCTGCTGAAGCTGCGCTCCAGGCCGGGCGAACACACCACGCACATCGAGGAGCTGCCCTACCAGAAGCTGGTCCAGCGGCTTGAGCCGCCGGCCAACTTCCGCCTGGTGTACGGGAACATGGGCGAGGTCCTGGACCGCACCGACCTGCTGGTCACCATCAGCTCCACGGCCGCGCTGGAGTCCCTGCACCGCCGCATCCCGACCGTCGTGCTGACCGACCTGGGCGTGCGCGAGGTGCTCGGCAACCACCACTTCGCCGGCTCGGGCTGCCTCGCGTCCTGGGACCAGCTGGACGCCGGGCACCGGCCGGTGCCCGACGAGGACTGGGTGGCCCGCCAGGGCGTCGCCGCGGACGGCGGGTACGCGCACGCCTTCGACGCGGCGCGCGAGCGCATCACCAAGCTGCTCGCCCGGCCCGGCGGCCTGCCGCCGCTCGCCCCGTACTACACGCCCGTGACCGCCCCCGGCTACCTGCCCGGGATCCTCGCCCGCCACCACCTCGGCCCCGACGGCGGCGTTCTGCCGGGGGCGCCCTCGGCCGACAAGGAGCCGGGTCCCGTCCGGCAGATCGTGCGCCGGGCCGCCCGGGGCGCCTACCGGCACGGGGTGCAGCGGGTGGCGCCCGTCATCCGGCGGATGGGGGAGCTGTGAGCCGCACGACCTCATTTCAAGGAGCTGAACCCATGTCCAACCCGCAAGCGGGCCAAGGCGTATCGGTGAGCCGGGTGCTCGCGGTGATCCCCGCGCGCGGCGGCTCCAAGGGCGTGCCCGCGAAGAACCTGCTGCCCGTCGGCGGTGTGCCGCTGGTGGCGCGTGCGGTGCGTGAGTGCCGGTCGTCCCGGCGGGTGACCGACGTCGTGGTGTCCACCGACGACCAGGCCATCGCCGCGGCGGCGCGCGAGGCGGGCGCCGAGGTCGTGCTGCGGCCCGCGGCCATCGCCGGGGACACGGCGACCTCCGAGGCGGCGGTGCTGCACGCGATGGACGCGCACGAGGCCCTGCACGGCGCGCCGGTGGACGTGGTGCTGCTGGTGCAGTGCACCAGCCCCTTCATCGTCCGCGAGGACGTGGACGGGGTCGTCGGGGCGGTCGTCGACGACGGCGCCGACACCGCGCTGACCGTGGCCCCCTTCCACGGCTTCGTGTGGCGCGACACCGGCACCGACACCGACACCGCGGCCGGCGTCGCCACCGGCGGCGGCCACGGCGTCAACCACGACAAGTCCTTCCGGCCGCGCCGCCAGGACCGCCCCCAGGACTTCCTGGAGACCGGCGCCGTCTACGGCATGGACGCACCCGGCTTCCGCAAGCACCAGCACCGCTTCTTCGGCCGCACCGAGCTGGTGCGCACCGACCCCGCGCGTGTGCTGGAGATCGACGACCCGCACGACCTGGCCCGCGCCCGCGCGCTGGCCCCCCTCTTCGACGCCGCCCGCCCCGGCTCGCTGCCGGCCGCGGACGACATCGACGCGGTTGTACTGGACTTCGACGGCACCCAGACCGACGACCGGGTGCTGATCGACGCCGATGGGAAGGAGTTCGTCTCCGTGCACCGCGGAGACGGCCTCGGCATCGCCGCCCTGCGCAAGAGCGGCCTGGACATGCTGATCCTCTCCACGGAGCAGAACCCGGTCGTCGCCGCACGGGCCCGGAAGCTGAAGATCCCGGTCCTGCACGGCATCGACCGCAAGGACCTCGCACTGAAGCAGTGGTGCGAGGAGCAGGGCATCGCGCCCGAGCGCGTGCTCTACGTCGGCAACGACGTCAACGACCTCCCGTGCTTCGCCCTCGTGGGCTGGCCCGTGGCGGTCGCGAGCGCCCACGACGTGGTACGCGGCGCCGCCCGTGCGGTCACCACCGTCCCCGGTGGCGACGGCGCGATCCGAGAGATCGCCAGCTGGATCCTCGGCCCCTCTCTCGACTCTCTGACCAAGTAAGGACAGTTCCTGCCATGAGCACCAACTCCCGCCTGCGTAAGTTCGGTTCCTCGCGCCTCGCCGGACCGGGCCAGCCGGTCTACATCTGCGGCGAGATCGGCATCAACCACAACGGCGAGCTGGAGAACGCGTTCAAGCTCATCGACGTGGCCGCCGAGGCCGGCTGCGACGCCGTCAAGTTCCAGAAGCGCACCCCCGAGATCTGCACCCCGCGCGACCAGTGGGACATCGAGCGCGACACCCCCTGGGGCCGGATGACCTACATCGACTACCGCCACCGCGTGGAGTTCGGTGAGGACGAGTACCGCCAGATCGACGAGTACTGCAAGGAGAAGGGGATCGCCTGGTTCGCCTCCCCGTGGGACACCGAGGCCGTCGCCTTCCTGGAGAAGTTCGACGTCCCCGCCCACAAGGTCGCCTCCGCGTCCCTGACCGACGACGAGCTGCTGCGCGCCCTGCGCGCGACGGGCCGCACGGTCATCCTGTCCTCCGGCATGTCGACCCCGAAGCAGATCCGGCACGCGGTCGAGGTCCTCGGCAGCGACAACATCCTTCTGTGCCACGCCACGTCGACGTACCCGGCGAAGGCCGAGGAGCTCAACCTCCGCGTGATCAACACCCTCCAGGACGAGTACCCGAACGTCCCGATCGGCTACTCCGGCCACGAGACGGGCCTGCAGACCACGCTGGCCGCCGTCGCCCTCGGCGCCGCCTTCGTGGAGCGCCACATCACCCTGGACCGCGCGATGTGGGGCTCCGACCAGGCCGCCTCCGTCGAGCCGCAGGGCCTGACGCGCCTCGTCCGCGACATCCGCACCATCGAGGCCTCCCTCGGCGACGGCGTCAAGAAGGTCTACGACTCCGAGCTCGGCCCGATGAAGAAGCTGCGCCGGGTCGCGGGCGTCGTCGCCGAGGCGGAGATCGCCGCCGCGGCGGGCGAGCCGGTCTCGGTCTGACACATCCAGTGACGCCCTACGACGGGACGGTCGTACGCAGATGAGCCCCCGCGCCGGGTCACCCGGCCCCCACACTCTCGCGTTCGTCGAGAGCCCGGTACAACTGCTCAACGTGCTGGAGTGGGCGCACCTGAACGCCCCCGGGGCGCCGGAGGAACCCGGAGGGGGACTCACCCTCGTCGTGCTGTCCCCGACCGACCCCATGACCCGCGGCCAGCTGCGCCGGATGGCCGAGCTGGCCCGGGACGAGGGGTACCAGGTCCGCTGGGAGGAGGCGCGCGGCGGCCCCGGCGCCCCCTTCCGGACCATCGGCGGCCTGACGCCGCTGCTGCGGCGGGCGCGGCGGGTCGTGATGGGCGACCCGTTCTCCCGCTACGTACAGCTGCTGCTGACGATCACCAGCGCCCGTGACCTCGTCGTCGTCGACGACGGCACGGCCACGATGGAGTTCGTCGCGCAACTCGCCCGCGGCGAGCGCCTGGTGCGCTGGCACCGCAAGGGCGGACGCCCGGGCGCCCGCGATCTGGTCTTCGCCCCCGTCTCGTCCTCGGCCCGCCGCCGGCTGACACCGGGCGGCCGGCGGCGGGTGGAGGTCTTCTCCTCCATGCCGGTCGAGGACAGACCGGAGGGGGTGAGCGTGACGGCGAACGACTTCGCCTGGACCCGTGCCCGCTTCGGCCCGCCCCGCATCACCAGGGGCGCCGACATGGTGGGCACCTCGCTGGTGGAGACCGGCGTCGTCGACGGCGAGAGCTACCTGGAGGCCGTCCGCACCCTCGCGAAGACCCACGGCGCCACCCGCTACTTCGCCCACCGCCGCGAGAGCACGGACAAGCTGCACCGGCTGGCCGTGGAGACGGGCCTGGAGATCGTCCGTCCCGACCTGCCGCTGGAGCTGATCGCCCGCCGCGGTCCGGTGGGCCGCACCGTCCTCAGCTTCCCCTCCACGGTCGTCCACACCCTCCCGCTGGCCCTGGCGGGCACCGAGGTGCGGGTGGCCGTCTGCGACATCGACCCGGCCTGGCTGACGGAGAACGCCTCCCCCCGGGCCCAGGGCTTCCTGTCCGGAGTGACGGGCACGGCCCGGGACGTGACCCGGTTGTCGGCGGTCACGGCGGTGTGAGCGTACGGACGCCGGGGGCGGGCCCGGCGCGACAGGGCCGCCTCAGCCCTTCTTCTCGGCCAGCAGGTACGCCCGCGGCCGCGTCTCCGCGTCGCCCGGCTCGCGTACCGCGCGGGCGCGCGGCCGCAGGCCGGCCCTGAGCAGTTCCTCGGCCACGGCGTCCGGCGTGCGCCAGTAGTAGTCCAGGGAGATCTGCTGGTCGAAGCGTTCCGCCAGGTGCAGATGCCCGTTCTCGTCGCCGCTCTGGAAACCGAGGAGGACCTGGCCGCCGGGAACCAGGACGCGGTGGAACTCGGCGAAGACCGCCGGCAGGTGGTCGTCGGGGATATGGATGATCGAGTACAGCGCGAGCACCCCGCCCAGTGTCTCGTCCGGCAGGTCCAGCGACGTCATCGAGCCCACGTGGAACCGGAGCCCGGGGTGCGCCTGCCGGGCGAGGGCCACCATGGCGGGCGACACGTCGACCCCGAAGGCCGGGACGCCGAGCGCGTCGAGCCGCGCGGTGACGTACCCCGGCCCGCTGCCGACGTCCGCGACCGGCGCCGTACCGCGGGTGCGGACGAGTTCGGCGAAGGCGGTGACGAGGGCCAGGTCGAGCGGCTGGTCACCCAGATGGTCGGCGAACTGCTCGCTGTAGGGCTTGGCGATCGCGTCGTAGGAGACTCGTGTGGTGTACAGGAAATCCGGGCCGGCCGGTTTCTCGGAGCTCACGCGCCGCACCCTACTGGGGGACGCTCCGCGCCCGGGGGCCGTTCCGGCAGATGAACGAAACCGCGGGCGCGGTGCGGAGCGTGGTATGCGTAGAGAAAGCAGTGGTTTACCCATCTCGACCCGCAGCCATGCGTCCAACGGCCAGATTTTCTCCCCCTCAGGGGTTGAACTTTTGTTGATCGAGGGTCGGTCGGCCACGTCGGCGTCCTACCCTTCAGAGGGTGAAGCAACTGATGTCTCTTGAGTCCGAGGTCGACCTCCCGGGGGAAGCCGCGCTTCCCGGCACGCTGCCCGAGGGCCTGCGCGCCGAACTCGTCGCCTTCCGGCGCGACCTGCACATGCACCCCGAACTCGGCAACCAGGAGTTCCGCACCACCGCCGCGATCAAGGCGCGACTCGAGGCCGCGGGCCTCACGCCGCGCGTGCTCGGCACGGGCACGGGGCTCGTCTGCGACATCGGTGAGTGGGACGGCGTGCGGCCCATGCTCGGCCTGCGCGCCGACATCGACGCCCTGCCCATCCCGGACACGAAGACGGAGTGCGCCTACCGCTCCACCGTGCCCGACCGCGCCCACGCGTGCGGGCACGACGTGCACACCACCGTGGTGCTCGGGGCCGGCCTGGTCCTGGCCGACCTGCACCGCCGCGGGCTGCTGCCGCGGCCGGTGCGGCTCCTCTTCCAGCCCGCCGAGGAGGTGCTGCCCGGCGGCGCGGCCGACGCCATCGAGTGCGGCGTGCTCGACGGCGTGGGCCGGATGATCGCCGTGCACTGCGACCCCCGGGTGGACGCCGGCCGCATCGGCCTGCGCGAGGGCGCCATCACCTCCGCCTGCGACCGGCTCGAGATCGGCCTCGACGGGCCCGGCGGGCACACCGCCCGGCCGCACCTGACCACCGACCTGGTCACCGCCGCCGCCCGCGTCGTCGTCGACGTGCCCGCCCTGGTCGGCCGGCGCGTGGACACCCGCAGCGGCCTCGCCATCACCTGGGGCCGGATCGAGTCCGGGCACGCCCCGAACGTGATCCCGCAGCACGCCGAGCTCGCCGGGACCGTCCGCTGCCTCGACCTCGCCGCCTGGCGGCAGGCGCCGGACATGGTCGTCGCCGCCATCGACGAGGTCGCCAACCTGCACGGCGCCAAGTCGGAGATCAACTACGTCCGCGGCGTCCCGCCCGTCGTCAACGACCCCGACGTGACGGACCTGCTGCGTGAGGCCATGACCGCGCGGCGCGGCGCGCAGTCCGTCGAGGGCACCGAGCAGAGCCTGGGCGGGGAGGACTTCTCCTGGTACCTGGAGCACGTGCCCGGCGCGATGGCCCGGCTCGGTGTGCGCACCCCGGGCGAGCGCACGGTGCGCGACCTGCACCAGGGCGACTTCGACGCGGACGAGTCGGCGATCACCGTGGGTGTGGAGCTGTTCACGGCGGCGGCGCTGCTGGACGCGGACGCCCGCTGAGCGGAGGCCGCCGCGCCGCCGCCCGCCCGACGGACCCGGCCCCCCTCGGGGGCCTTCCGCCGTCCGGCGCAACATGGTTGTGAGCCATTCGTTCACCCATCGAAATCAACCGTGAACGACCGCCGGGTCCCAAGTTCAGACGGTGTTTGCCTCGAATCGATAACGGCTTCGCGAGAGGTGTTTTTCTGACATCTACGCGCGTTACGATGCCGCGAAGCCAACGCCGCCGGGGCGTTCCGGCTCGAGCACTGGCATGGTGCTCACATCAAGCGCCGACGAGGCGCTCAGGTCAGGTGAAGGAGCCTTCCCGTGCGCCGGGTAGCCAAGCTTTCCGCTGCGTGTATCGCCACCGCAGCTCTCGCACTGTCTGCCACTGCCTGTGGCAGCACCTCGTCCGACAGTGGCAGCTCCTCGTCCGCCTCCTCCGGCGGCGGCAAGGGCATCAAGATCGGTCTCGCCTTCGACGTCGGCGGTCGCGGAGACCGTTCCTTCAACGACTCCGCGGCCCGCGGCGCCGACAAGGCCAAGTCCCAGTTCGGCGGCTCGATCAAGGAGCTGACCGCCAAGACCTCCGACACCGAGGCCGACCGCGAGCAGCGCCTGACCGACCTGGCGGACGCCGGGTACAACCCGATCGTCGGCGTCGGCTTCTCCTACGCCACCTCGATGCAGAAGGTCGCCGCCAAGTACCCGAAGGTCAGCTTCGGCATCGTCGACTCGGTCGTGGACGCCAAGAACGTCGACAGCATCACCTTCACCGAGGAGCAGGGCTCGTACCTGGCCGGTGTCGCCGCGGCGCTGAAGACCAAGAAGAACCACGTCGGCTTCATCGGCGGCGTCGACACCCCGCTGATCAAGAAGTTCGAGGCGGGTTACGTCCAGGGCGTCAAGGACACCAGCTCCAAGGTCAAGGTCGACGTGCAGTACCTGACGCACGGCTCCGACCTCTCCGGCTTCTCCAGCCCCGACAAGGGCAAGGAGGCCGCGCAGGGCATGCTCGACAAGGGCGCCGACGTCATCTACACGGCGGCCGGCTCCTCCGGCAACGGCGCGATCGAGGCCGTGCACGGAGTCAAGGGCGCCTGGGCCATCGGCGTGGACTCCGACCAGTACAACATCCCGGGTCTGGCCGCGTACAAGAGCTCGATCCTGACCTCCATGGTCAAGAACGTGGACGTCGGTGTGTTCGACTTCATCAAGTCGGTGCACGACGGCAAGCCGCTGACCGGCAACCAGGTCTACTCGCTGGCCAAGGGCGGTGTCTCGCTGGCGACCAGCGGTGGCTTCATCAACGACATCCAGCCCAAGCTGGACGCCGCCAAGAAGAAGATCGTCGACGGCACCATCAAGGTCAAGACCACTCCGTGACCTGACGGTTCCCGCCGGACCACGGCTCGGCGAAGGGGCGCTCGACAACCCCTCGCCGAGCCATAACAATGTGTCAACTCTACGCGTGTAGCGCGGAGTTGCCGCGCTAGCGTCGCCGACGCCTGCCCTCCCCTACGCAGCCCCTTTCCCCCAGGAGAGTGCGCCATCAACGCGTCCAGCCCTCCCGCAGCCGTCGAACTGCGCGGCATCACCAAACGCTTCCCCGGCGTCGTCGCCAACCGGGACATCGACATCACCGTCGCCGCGGGCACCGTCCACGCCCTCTGCGGTGAGAACGGCGCCGGCAAGTCCACCCTGATGAAGATCCTCTACGGCATGCAGCAGCCGGACGAGGGCAGCATCACCGTCAACGGCGAGCGGGTCACCTTCCACAACCCCGCGGACGCCATCGCGCGCGGCATCGGCATGGTGCACCAGCACTTCATGCTCGCCGACAACCTCACCGTCCTGGAGAACGTCGTCCTCGGCGCGGAGAAGCTGTACGGCATCGGCGCCAAGGCCCGCGCCCGGATCCAGGAGCTCTCCGAGGCGTACGGGCTGAACGTCCGGCCCGACGTGCTGCTGGAGCAGCTCGGCGTGGCCGACCGCCAGCGCGTGGAGATCCTCAAGGTCCTCTACCGCGGCGCCAAGACCCTCATCCTCGACGAGCCCACCGCCGTCCTCGTGCCGCAGGAGGTCGACGCCCTCTTCGACAACCTGCGCGAGCTGAAGGCCGAGGGCCTCACCGTCATCTTCATCTCCCACAAGCTGGGCGAGGTGCTCTCCGTAGCCGACGAGATCACCGTCATCCGGCGGGGCACCACGGTCGGCACGGTCGACCCGCGCGGCACCACCGCCAAGCAGCTCGCCGAGCTGATGGTCGGCAGCGAGCTGCCCACGCCGGAGACCGAGGAGTCGACGGTCACGGACGTCGAGACGCTGAAGGTGTCGGGGCTGCGCCTGAGCCAGACGGACCTCGACGGCGTCGAGCGGATCATCCTCGACGACATCGACCTCACCATCCACCAGGGCGAGGTCCTCGGCATCGCCGGCGTGGAGGGCAACGGCCAGTCCGAGCTGGTCGAGGCGATCGTCGGCATCCGCGATCCCGACGCCGGCTCCATCACGCTCGACGGCGCCGACATCTCCCACGCGCCCACCCGCCGCCGCCGCGAGGCCGGCATCGGCTACATCCCCGAGGACCGCCAGCGCCACGGCCTGCTCCTGGAGGCCACGCTGTGGGAGAACCGCATACTCGGTCATGTCACCGAGCGCCCCAACTCGCGCGGCCAGCTGCTCGACATCAAGGGCGCCCGCGCCGACGCCGAGCGCATCGTCCAGGCCTACGACGTCCGTACACCGGGCATCGAGGTGACCGCGGGCTCCCTGTCCGGCGGCAACCAGCAGAAGCTGATCGTCGGCCGCGAGATGAGCCACGCGCCGAAGCTGCTCATCGCCGCCCACCCCACCCGCGGCGTGGACGTCGGCGCGCAGGCCGCGATCTGGGACCACATCCGCGAGGCCCGCCGCGAGGGCCTGGCCGTGCTGCTGATCTCCGCCGACCTGGACGAGCTCATCGGGCTCTCCGACACTCTGCGGGTGATGTACCGCGGCCGTCTGGTCGCCGACGCCGACCCCGCCACGATCACCCCCGAGGAGCTGGGCTCCGCCATGACGGGTGCGGCCTCCGGCCACCTGGAGCACGCAGAGAACGACGAGGACGGCGCCCGATGAAGAAGCTGACCCAACGCATCGACAGGGAGCGGCTGCTCCTCGGCGTCGCGGCGCCCCTGCTGGCGATCGTCGCCGCGATCGTCGTCACCACGCTGGTCATCCTCGCCACCGGCAAGAACCCGGGCGACGCCTTCAGCGACATGGTGACCTACGGCACCGCCAGCGACAGCCAGGTCTACATCCTGAACAAGGCGACGACGTACTACCTGGCGGGTGTCGCGGTGGCCATCGGCTTCCGGATGAACCTGTTCAACATCGGCGTCGACGGCCAGTACCGGATCGCCGCGTTCTTCGCCGCCGTCCTCGGCGGGGCGCTGACCCTGCCCGGCTGGATCTCCATCCCGCTGATCATCCTGACCGCCATGGCCACCGGCGCCCTGTGGGCCGCCATCGCGGGCGTGCTGAAGGTGACGCGAGGGGTCAGCGAGGTCATCTCGACCATCATGCTGAACTCGATCGCCACCGCGATCATCGCCTACCTGCTGCAGCCGGGGAAACTCGCCGAGCTGCAGAGCGGCGGCACGGTCGTCTCCACCAAGCCGCTGCCGAAGAGCTCCTACCTCTTCAGCTTCGACACCGGCCCCGCCGGTGAGCTGTGGGGCTTCATCGTGATCGCCGCGCTCGTCGGCGTCGCGTACTGGTTCGTGCTCGGCCGCACCCGCTTCGGCTTCGACCTGCGCACCGTCGGCCAGTCCGAGACCGCGGCCTCCGCGAGCGGTGTGTCCGTCAAGAAGATGGTCGCCACCAGCATGATCATCTCGGGCGCGGTGGCCGGCCTGATCGGCATGCCGACCCTGCTCAACGACAGCCACCAGTTCAGCAACGACTTCCCCTCCGGCATCGGCTTCACCGGCATCGCCATCGCGCTCCTCGGCCGCAACAACCCCGTGGGCATCGCCCTCGGCGCCCTGCTGTGGGGCTTCCTGGAGCGCACCACCAACCACCTGGAGTTCCAGGGCTACGACAAGGAGATCCTCGGCGTCATCCAGGGCGTCATCGTCCTGTGCGTCGTCATCGCCTACGAGGTCGTACGCCGCTACGGCCTCAAGCGCCAGCAGCAGCGGGTCGGCGCCGAGCTCGCCGCCCAGGCCGCCGCCCCGACCCAGAAGCAGGAGGTGGCGTGATGACTGCCACGATGACCGACACGCCGCCGCCCGCGGCGCCCAAGACGGACACCGGCCGCACCGGCCCGGGCCGGCGGTTCGGCCGGCCCCTCACCATCCTCGCGGCCGGCCTGGTCCTGGTGGCCGTCGTCCGCATCATCACCGGCGCCGAGCAGCTCACCTCCGGGGGGCAGGTCTCCGCGGCGCTGAGCCTCGCCGTGCCGATCGGCCTCGCCGGTCTCGCGGGTCTGTGGTCCGAGCGGTCCGGCGTGGTCAACATCGGTCTCGAGGGCATGATGATCCTCGGCACCTTCGGCGCCGGCTGGATCGGCTGGCAGTCCAGCCCCTGGCTCGGCCTGCTGTGCGGCATCGGCTTCGGCGTCCTCGGCGGCCTGGTGCACGCCGTCGCCACCGTCACCTTCGGCGTCGACCACATCGTCTCCGGCGTCGCGGTCAACCTGCTCGCACTCGGCGCCACCCAGTACCTCGCCAAGCTGTTCTTCTCCGACGGCACGGCGGCCGACAAGGGCGGCAACCCCAAGCAGTCGCCGCCGGTGGACTCGCTGCCCCGCTTCGACATCCCCGGTCTCTCGGACGCCCTGAGCTCCGTGGAGAAGCACCACTGGTTCGTCGTCTCCGACATCGCGGGCATCCTCGGCGGCCTGGTCACCGACCTGTCCGTGGTGACGGTCCTGGCCGCGCTGCTCTTCGCCGGCAGCTGGTGGGTGCTGTGGCGCACCTCCTTCGGGCTGCGCCTGCGCTCCTGCGGCGAGAACCCGGTCGCCGCGGAGTCCCTGGGCGTCAACGTCTACCGCTACAAGTACGTGGCCGTGGCCGTCTCCGGCGGACTCGCCGGCCTCGGCGGCGCCTTCCTCGCGCTGGTCACCTCGCATACCTACCTCGAGGGCCAGACGGGCGGACGCGGTTACATCGGCCTGGCGGCCATGATCTTCGGCAACTGGCGGCCCGGCGGGCTCGCCATGGGCGCGGGCCTGTTCGGCTACTCCGACGCGCTCCAGCTGCGCAACGGCGGCCAGACCGTGCACGCCCTGCTGCTCCTGCTGGTGGTGCTGCTGGCGGCCCTGGCCGGGTGGAAGCTGTACAGGAAGGCGCACTGGCAGGGCGGGATCAGCCTGATGACGGCCGCGCTGGTCCTGGTCTGGTACCTGTTCACCGACGAGGTCCCGAGCGACTTCGTGGGCGCCACCCCGTACGTCGTCACGCTGCTGGTGCTGTCGCTGTCCGCGCAGCGCCTGCGGATGCCCAGGGCGGACGGCATGCGCTACCGGAAGGGCCAGGGCAAGTGACCCCGCGGGCAGGCGTCGACTGGGAGGCTTTGCGCGCCGAGGCCCGGGAGGCCATGACGCACGCGTACGCCCCCTACTCGGGCTACCCCGTCGGCGTCGCGGCCCTGGTCGACGACGGCCGCACGGTCTCCGGCTGCAACGTGGAGAACGCCTCCTACGGCATCAGCCTGTGTGCCGAGTGCGGGCTGGTCTCCCAGCTGCAGCGCACCGGCGGCGGCCGTCTGACGCACTTCACCTGCGTGGACGGACACGGCGAGATCCTGGTCCCGTGCGGCCGCTGCCGTCAGCTGCTCCACGAGTTCGGGGGCCCCGACCTCCTGCTGGAGACCCCGGCGGGGATCCTCCCCCTCTCGGAGATGCTGCCCCAGGCCTTCGGCCCGGACCACCTCACCCAGTGACTCCCGCGCGGCCCCTCCGGCTTCGGCGGAGGGGCCGCGCACTTCCATGAACCCCGGAAGGAACGCAGGCCATGACGCTCCTGTTGGCGGACGCCATCTCCGTCATCCGCACCAAGCGGGACCGCGGCGAACTCAGCGACGAGCAGATCGACTGGGTCATCGACGCGTACACCCGCGGGGAGGTCGCCGACGAGCAGATGTCCGCGCTCGCGATGGCCATCCTGCTCAACGGCATGAACCGCCGTGAGATCGCGCGCTGGACGGCCGCGATGATCGCCTCCGGCGAGCGCATGGACTTCTCGTCCCTGTCCCGCCCGACGGCCGACAAGCACTCCACGGGCGGCGTCGGCGACAAGATCACGCTTCCGCTGGCGCCCCTGGTGGCGGCCTGCGGCGCGGCGGTGCCGCAGCTGTCGGGCCGGGGCCTCGGCCACACCGGCGGCACCCTGGACAAGCTGGAGTCGATCCCGGGCTGGCGGGCCCTGCTCTCCAACGCGGAGATGCTGGACGTGCTCGACACCACCGGAGCGGTGATCTGCGCGGCGGGCGACGGCCTGGCCCCCGCGGACAAGAAGCTGTACGCGCTGCGGGACGTCACCGGCACGGTCGAGGCGATCCCCCTGATCGCCTCCTCCATCATGTCCAAGAAGATCGCGGAGGGCACGGGCTCCCTGGTCCTGGACGTGAAGGTCGGCACCGGCGCCTTCATGAAGACCCTCGAGGACGCACGGGAGCTGGCCTCCACCATGGTCGGCCTGGGCACCGACCACGGCGTGCGGACGGTCGCCCTGCTGACGGACATGTCGACCCCGCTGGGCCTGACCGCGGGCAACGCCCTGGAGGTCCGCGAGTCGCTGGAGGTGCTGGCGGGCGGCGGTCCCTCGGACGTCGTGGAGCTGACCCTGGCCCTCGCCCGCGAGATGCTGGACGCGGCGGGCCTGCGGGACGCCGACCCGGCGAAGGCCCTGGCCGACGGCTCCGCGATGGACGTCTGGCGCCGCATGATCGCGGCCCAGGGCGGCGACCCGGACGCCGGACTGCCCGTCTCCCGCGAGCAGCACGTGATCAAGGCCCCCTCCTCGGGCGTCCTGACCCGCCTCGACGCCTACGACGTCGGCGTCGCGGCCTGGCGCCTGGGCGCGGGCCGCGCCCGCAAGGAGGACCCGGTCCAGGCGGCGGCGGGGGTCGAACTCCACGCCAAGCCCGGCGACACGGTGACCGAGGGCCGGCCCCTGCTGACCCTGCACACCGACACCCCCGAACGCTTCGAGTACGCCCTGCGGGCCCTGGAGGGCTGCTACGACATCGGGGCCGCGGGAACCGGGTGCACGGCCTCGCCCGTGGTGCTGGAGCGCATCGCCTGACGCGTGCGGCGCGGGGAGCGTGCGGAAGCATGCGGAGGGGGCCGGTCCCGCGCGGGACCGGCCCCCTCCGCACGCCGCGGGGTCAGCCGAGCAGGGCGGCGACCGCCACGAGCACCGGTACCGAGAGAACCGTCGACATCAGGATCGAGTCGCGCGCCAGGCCCTCCGCCACCCGGTAGCGGCTCGCGTACGTGTACAGGTTCTGCGCCGCCGGAAGCGCCGAGGTGACCACCACGTCGAGGAGCCGGGCGCCGTCCAGGGCGAAGACGCCGGCCGCCAGCGCCCAGGCCGCCAGCGGCTGGCCCACCCCCTTCAGGGCGACGGACAGGAACACGGGCCCCCGGTCGGCGCCCCGCCCGGGCATCGTGCTGCCGCACAGGGAGATGCCGAAGGCCAGCAGGACCGCCGGGACGGACATGTTGCCGATCAGGGTCACCGGGTCCAGGACCGGGTCCGGGACGCGCACGCCGGCCGCGGCGACCGCGACCCCGGCCAGGGACCCGACCGCGATGGGGTTGCGCAGGGGCGTCAGCAGACGGAGCCACAGCGGCCCCTTCTCGCCCCTGCCGGACAGGTCGAGCACGGTCAGCGCGACCGGCGTGACCGCGATGATCTGGAACAGCAGCACCGGCGCCACCAGGGAGGCGTCGCCCAGCACGTACACGGCGATCGGGATGCCGAGGTTGCCCGAGTTGACGTAGCTGGAGCACAGGGCGCCGATCGTGGTGCGGCCCACGCCCCAGCCCCGTACGGCTCCGACGGTGACGAAGACGCCGGCCGCGGCCGCCGTGCTCATCGCCGTCACCAGCAGACGGCTGGAGAAGATCACCGACAGGTCGGCCTTCGCCAGGGTCGTGAAGAGCAGCGCCGGGGACGCCACGTGGAAGGCCAGCTTGGTCAGCACCTCACGCCCGTGCTCGCCGAGATGACCCCGGCGGCCGATGACGTACCCGACCGCGATGACGACCGCGATGACCGCGAACCCCGTCAGCACTCCCTGCACGGCGCCTCCTCGGCGGGCGGGAGGAGGCCGTCGGGTATCCAGGGCGGTGCTGATCCGTGGGACATACAGCCAACCCTCCGGGGCAGGAGGGCGGCGGGTCAATGCGGTCCCGGCCGGCGGACACGGCAGCGCGGAGGGAGGGGCCGGGCCGAGCGGCCGTGCGCGGATCGACGGAGGTGCGCGGCCCCGATGAGTTCCGGGTGCCGGTCCGGTCTACAGACCGTGGATGCCGTGACACCCGCCGTACTCGTCCTGCCCGGCCCGGTCACCCGTGACGAGGTGACGGGGCTCTGCGACGACGTGCGCGTCCTGCTGGGGGCCACCGGCACCGGAGTCGTGGTGGTCGACGTCGCGGCCGTGGGGCCCCCGGGGCTCGGGGCCGTCGACCTGCTGGCCCGGCTGGAGCTGGCCGCCCGCCGGGCCGGGGGCCGGATCCGGCTGCGGGACCCCACCCCCTCCCTACGCGCCCTCCTGGACCTGGCCGGGCTCCGCTTCGAGATGGAGGGGCAGGCCGAACAGCGGGAACCACCGCTTGGTGTCCAGGAAGAAGTGGAACCCGGTGAGCCGGCCGTCTGAGATCTCCAGCACCTGCACCGCCCACGGGGCGTAGCCGCCCCGCTCCGGGTCCGGCTTGTACTGGGCGAAGCCCGGCAGGCCGTTGACCTGCACGGGTATCAGACGAGAGCCCTCGCAGGCCGAGCCCAGCGTCGTCATGAAGCCGGTGATGTCGTCGTGGCCCGTCAGCCACAGGTCGAACGGCGGCATCGTCATGACGGCGTCCTCGTGCAGCAGGGCCGTCAGCGCCGTCATGTCGTAGCCCTCGAAGGCCGCGACATAGCGGTCGAGGAGCTTTTGCTGGTCCGCGTCGAGCGGGTCGGAGACGGCCGCGCGCGCCGCCTTGTCGTCCCGCTCGGCGAGCGTCGCACGGGCTCGCTGGAGCGCGCTGTTGACCGACGCGACCGAGGTGTCGAGCAGCTCGGCGACCTCGCTCGCCCTCCAGGCCAGCACCTCGCGCAGGATCAGCACCGCGCGCTGCTTCGCCGGCAGCTGCTGGAGCGCGGCCATGAAGGCGAGGCGCACGGACTCCTTCGCCACGGCCGCCTCCGCCGGGTCGTCGGTCGTGGGCAGCACGCGGTTGTCCGGCATCGGCTCCAGCCAGGTGTTGTCCGGGCGCGGTGAGAGGGCGGCCTGGGCGAGGGGTGTCGACTCGCTGAGGTCCATCGGGCGGGCGCGCTTGTTGCCCGCGGTCAGCATGTCCAGGCAGACGTTCGTCGCGATGCGGTACAGCCAGGAGCGCAGACTGGAGCGGCCCTCGAACTTCTCGTAACTGCGCCAGGCGCGGACCATCGTGTCCTGCACCGCGTCCTCGGCCTCGAAGGAGGAGCCGAGCATGCGGTAGCAGTAGCCGGTCAGCTCGACCCGGTGTTTCTCCAGCCTGATGTCGAGGTCCGCTGCCGTCGTCGCCGTGCCGTCGCTCATCGTCCACCCACCCCTGTGGAGTTCCTGCCGCGCGCCTTTGCGCCCAGTACCTTGGAAGCTACCGCAGGGCACTGACAACGGCGTCCGGAGCGGAAGAAGGCGCAGGTCGGGGCGGGATCGGGGCCGGTGGCTAGGCCGTGAAGGGCTGCCGCGCGGCGACCCGTGCCGCGCGCGAGCCGAACAGCGTGATCGTCACGACCCCCAGTACGGCCAGCAGGCCGACCCCGACCGTTCCGGCCCAGCCCGCGGCGTGGAAGGCCACCGCGCCGACCGTGCTGCCGGCGCTGGAGCCGATGTAGTAGGCGGACTGGTAGAGCGCCGCCGCCTGCGCGCGTCCGTGGGCCGCCGTCCTGCTGACCGCCGACGACGCGACCGCGTGGCCCGCGAAGAACCCGGCGGTGATCAGCACCAGGCCCAGCAGGACCGGCAGGAGGGAGCCGAGGAGCGACAGCAGCAGGCCCGCCGCGGTCGTGCCGCCCGCGAGGTACAGGGCGCCGCGCCGGCCCAGCCGCCCGACCAGCCGGCCCGCCGCCGAGGCGGAGACCGTGCCCACCAGGTACACCAGGAAGACCGACCCGATGAAGCCCTGCGGCAGGGAGAAGGGCGCCTCGGTCAGGCGGTAGCCGATCACCGTGTAGACGCCGCCGAAGACCGTCATGAACAGCGCGCCGATCGCGAAAAGCCGGCGCAGCAGCGGGTCGCGGGCGTGGTCGCCCACCGTACGGGCCAGGATCCGCGGCCGCAGCGAGCCCGCCCGGAAGTGCCGCGGTGCGGGCAGCAGCAGCCGGAAGGCCACCGCGCAGACGACCGCGATCACGCCGATCACGGCCACCGCCACGCGCCAGCCCCACGCCTGCGCGACCCATCCGGTGATGACGCGGCCGCTCATCCCGCCGACGCTGTTGCCGGCCACGAACAGCCCGATCGCCGTGACCAGCGCCTTCGGCCGGACCTCCTCCGCCAGATAGGCGGTCGCGGAGGCCGGCAGCCCGGCGAGCGCCGCGCCCTGCACGGCCCGCAGCACGACCAGCGCGGTCAGCGAGGGCGCGAAGGGGACGAGGAGCCCCACCGTCACCGCGACGGCCAGCGAGCCGGTCATCACCGTACGGCGGCCGAACCGCTCGGACAGGGCGCTCATCGGCAGCACGAACACCGCCAGACCGCCGGTCGCGCCCGCCACCGTCCAGCTCGCCGCGCTCGCCGCCACCCCGAACTCGCCCGAGATCAGCGGCAGCAGGGCCTGCGTGGAGTAGAGCAGGGCGAAGGTCGCGACGCCCGCGAGGAAGAGGGCGAGGCTCATCCGGCGGTAGCCGGGGCCGCCCGGGGCCAGCCGGGAGTCGGTGTCGGGAACGGCGGGAGCGGCGCCCACGGCGGTGGACGCCCCGGTATCGGCGGGAGACATGCTTCGAAGCTACGGACGCCCCCGCTCATCCGTCCAATGCACGGAATCCCCATAATCGTTCCCATGGCGCATGAACACAGCTCACGGCCTCGCCTGTCACCGTCCAGTGACACAGAAGACATGGTGATGTTGCTGGCTCCGCGGCTCGCCCACTTCGCGGGCGTCGCCGGCACCGAGCACGTCACCCGGGCCGCGCGGGAGCTCCAGGTGCCGCAGTCGACCCTCTCGCGGGCCATGGTCCGCCTGGAACAGGACCTGGGCGTCGACCTGTTCGCCCGGCACGGCCGCACCGTCTCGCTCACTCCGGCCGGCCGCACCTTCCTCGCCTCGGTCGAGCGGGCGCTCGCGGAGATCGAGCGCGCCGCCGACGAGGTCCGCGCCGACGCCGACGCCACCACCGGCAAGGTCGCCTTCGGCTTCCTGCACACCATGGGGGCGGAGACGGTCCCGGGGCTGCTCCAGGCGTTCCGCGTCGACCATCCCCGCGTCCGCTTCAGCCTGGTCCAGAACTACGGGGAGGCGATGCTGGAGAAGCTGCGGGCGGGGGAGCTCGACCTCTGCCTGACCTCGCCGGTCCCGGACGCCCCCGGCCTCGTCGCCCGCCGGCTCGACGAGCAGAAGCTCCGCCTGGTCGTCCCGGCCGACCACCGGCTCGCCGCGCGCCGCCGCGTCCGCCTGGCGGAGGCGTCCGACGAGACGTTCGTGACCCTCGAACCCGGCTACGGCCTGCGCCGCATCACCGACGACCTGTGCCGTGCGGCCGGCTTCCGGCCCAGGGTGGCCTTCGAGGGAGAGGAGGCGGAGACGCTGCGGGGCCTGGTGGCCGCGGGCCTGGGCGTCGCCCTGCTGCCCCCGCCGACCGTGCCCCGCCCGGGAGTCGTGGAACTGGCCGTCACCGGTCAGCGCGCGGTCCGCGAGATCGGGGTCGCCTGGCTGGAGGGCCGCCCCGACACACCGCCCGTGGCCGCCTTCAAGAAGTTCCTGCTCTCCAGAAGGGGCAGTCTGCTGCCGGCCTGAGCGCTCCGCCGAGCGTGCGCCGGTACGCGGCCCGCGGTGTCCGGCCCGCGGTGTCCGGCCCGCGCGTCCGGCCCGCGGTGCGGTCGTGGCCGGTCGCGCAGCCCTCCTGCCCGCGAAGGTGCCGCCGAAGCGCGGCGCCCCCCGGCACGCCGCACCGCGGCAGGCCCCGCCGGGCCGTTCCGGGCCCCGGTCAGCGGCGCAACGACTTGCCGAACCCCACGGCGAGCGGCATCCGCAGACCCAAGGGGGGCGGAGCGGCGAACGCGTCCTCGAGCGGCCGGGAGAACCGCCTGCCGAACAGGGTGCCCATCACGAAGTTCTCGGCCAGCGCCTGCACTTCACCGCGGTACTGGTGCAATCCGTGCCCGTCGGAGTGCACTTCGAAGCGGCAGACGTCCCGGTTCGCCTTCTTCGCCCGCGCCGCCAGCCGGAAGGACAGCTCGGGGTCGCAGACGCCGTCGCTCGTGCCGTGCACGATCAGCACCCGCCGCCCCACGAGCTGCTTCACCGGTTCGGGCGAGGCGGCGACGTCCTCCTCCGGCAGCCAGGGGCCGATCGCCAGAACGGAGTTGACGGCCTCGTGCCCGCCCGCGCGCAGCGCCGCCCGGCCGCCCATGTCGATGCCGACGAGGCAGACGGGGACGTCGCCGTAGCGCCGTACGACCTCGTCGGCGGCCCAGGAGGCGTCGCGGGCGAGATGGGCCTCGCTGCCGTTCCAGCCGCGGTAGCGGTAGTGGACGACGTGCGTGGCGAGTCCCTCCTCGCGGCCCGCGCGGGCCAGCCGTCTGCCCAGTGCGCGTACGGACGCGGTCGCCAGTACGGGGGAGGGTCTGCGGGCCGACTCCTCGGCACCGCCGGGGAGCAGCAGGACCACTCCGCTCACCGCGGTCGGCTCCGGGCCGAGCGCCCGCCCCAGCCGGGCCCGGATCGGCATCGCTTGGTGCGCCATGACAGAACAGTGTCAGAAGGGTGGGTGTACCTGACCCGTACTTGCGGTCACCGTTACGTATCGACGGAACTGTACAGTGCGCGATCTACGCGCGTAGGGGGTAGAGTGCCGAAATGACGAGCCAGGCCATCTCGAAGACTCCGACGCCGGACCGGATCCGCCGGGCGCCGAAGGTTCTGCTGCACGACCACCTCGACGGCGGCCTCCGCCCGGGCACGATCGTCGAACTCGCCCGGGAAACGGGCTACGCACGCCTCCCGGAGACCGATCCCGACAAGCTCGGCCTCTGGTTCCGCGAGGCCGCCGACTCCGGTTCGCTGGAGCGGTACCTGGAGACCTTCTCCCACACCGTCGGCGTGATGCAGACCCGCGACGCCCTCGTCCGGGTCGCCCGCGAGTGCGCCGAGGACCTCGCCGAGGACGGGGTGGTGTACGCCGAGGTGCGCTACGCCCCCGAGCAGCACCTCGAAGGCGGTCTCACCCTCGAGGAAGTCGTCGAGGCCGTCAACGAGGGCTTCCGGGAAGGCGAACGGCTCGCCCGGGAGAACGGCCACCGCATCCGTGTCGGCGCCCTGCTCACCGCCATGCGGCACGCCGCACGCGCCCTGGAGATCGCGGAACTCGCCAACCGCTACCGGGACCTGGGCGTCGTCGGTTTCGACATCGCGGGCGCCGAGGCCGGCTACCCGCCCACCCGGCACCTCGACGCCTTCGAGTACCTCAAGCGCGAGAACAACCACTTCACCATCCACGCCGGCGAGGCCTTCGGGCTTCCCTCCATCTGGCAGGCGCTGCAGTGGTGCGGTGCCGACCGGCTCGGGCACGGCGTGCGCATCATCGACGACATCCAGGTGCTCGCCGACGGCTCGGTGAAGCTCGGCCGGCTCGCCTCCTACGTCCGCGACAAGCGCATCCCGCTGGAGCTGTGCCCCAGCTCCAACCTCCAGACCGGCGCGGCGTCGTCGTACGCCGAGCATCCGATCGGTCTGCTGCGGCGGCTGCACTTCCGCGCGACCGTCAATACGGACAATCGGCTCATGTCGGGTACGAGCATGAGCCGGGAGTTCGAGCATCTGGTCGACGCGTTCGGTTATTCGCTCGACGACCTCCAGTGGTTCTCCGTCAATGCGATGAAATCAGCGTTCATTCCTTTCGATGAACGACTGGCGATGATCAATGACGTGATCAAGCCCGGATATGCCGAGCTGAAGTCCGAATGGCTGTTCCAGCAGACCGCCTCCACCAGCGGTTCCATGGAATCGGAGAGCTGACCGGGGAAATCGGGGTGAATGGAGTGCGGACGGGAATTCACAACCCGTCCGCATTTCGATGTTTGCGGCGGGCAGGTGTGCGTGCTTACGGTCGTGCCCACCGCTCACTTCCCCGTACCCCATTTTCGAGGACGCATTTCATGAAGCAGTCTGCTGCCAAGACCCTCGGTGTCGCCGCTCTCGGTGCCGCTTTCGCAGCCGCGGGCGCGGGCGCCGCGAACGCGGCTTCGGCGGTTCCGGACGCCACCGGGACGCTGGACTCCGTCACCAGCCGGCTCCCGGCGCAGAACGTCTCCCAGGCGCTCCCCGGCGCCCAGGCGGCGGTGGCCCAGGGCAAGCCGGCCATCGAGCGCGGTCTGGCCTCCGTGCAGCCGGCCGCCCAGCGGGCCATCGCCGACGGCCCGTCCACGCCGGTCGCCGGGCTGCTCGGCGGTCTGCCGGTGCAGGGCGGCGTGCCGGTGAAGGGCCTGCCGCTCGGCGGCTGATCCGCCCGCCTCACGCGCCGCAGGGGCGCACCCCGGACACGGGGGTGCGCCCCTGCGGCGTACGTACGAGCAGGTGTCACCAGGCCGAGCGGGCGGCCGCCTTCTCCTCCGAGGGGAGCAGGATCCACAGCGCTATGTAGAGCAGGAACTGCGGGCCCGGCAGCAGGCAGGAGAGCAGGAAGATCACGCGCATCGTGGTCGCCGAGGTGCCGAAGCGCCGCGCCAGACCGGCGCACACTCCTGCGATCATGCGGCCATCGGTGGGGCGGACGAGGGCGGACATGTGCGGCTCCTTCGTGAGCGTCGGTGAGGCGCCTCGACCGGCTGCCTCATCTGTCTTCAACGCTACGGCGACGAAGGGGGCAAAGCGTCGCTCCACGGTGCGATTCCGACCCTGGGAAACGTCGGGGTCCGACCCTGAGCCGCTTCCTCCTGGCGGACGGCCGCGCGCCGCCTCCGCTCGGACCTGCGGCGCAGCCGGGAGCGGGCCGCGGGGACGACGGCGAGGTGCGCCACGGCCACGCCCACCGTGTTCAGCAGCAGCGCGTCGACGTCCGGGACCCGGCCCGGCACACCCGTCTGCAGCAGCAGGATGCCCAGGGAGACCAGGGCGCCCGCGGCGACCGTACGGACGGCGGAGGCGAACGAGGAGGCCCGGAGCCTGCCGTGGGCCATCGGCAGCAGCACCCCGAGGGGCGCGAGGAGGGCGAGCCCCTCGGCGATACGGCGGGCCGCCACCGGCCCGCCCAGCGCGAGATCGGCCCGGATACCGGCGAACGGCCGCAGATTGGGCGGTGTCACCCAGGGCACGTCCAGCGGACGCAGCGTGAGCCAGGCGACGAGCGCGAGGTGTGCGACGAGGAGGACACCCCCTGTCACACGGATGCGGATCGCGGCGCTGCCGCCGATGGAGCCTTGACGCTGCACGCCCCCCTAGACGCGGCCTCCGGCAGGATCGGTTCCGGGGCGCGCCGAGGTGGCCGTGTGAGGCATCCGCCACACGCCCCCGCCGGGCCCCGTTCGCCCCAGGGGGCGCCGACGCGCCATCTGCCCGGCCCGCGGCCCGCCCGCGCCGCGTCAGCCGCCCGTGACCTCGCTCGACGGCGGCTGCGTGGTGCCGGGACGGGAGCGGACCTCGTCGGTGCACTCGTAGCGGCGCAGCGGTTCGCGGCCGGGGCCGCCGAGGATGACCGAACCGTCGCCCTCGGCCGCCGTCGAGTCGGAGAAGGTGCAGACGACCTGGGCCAGCGCGTAGGACGTGAGGTCGCGGGGCGAGGTGCTGAGGCGGAGCGTGTCCTCGGGGTCGCCGGCGCGCGGGCCGCCGACGTTCATGCCGCCGCGCACGTCCGTGGTGTACCCGGCCTCCTTCTCGGCGGCCGACGGCGTCGCCGCCAGCTGGTCCAGCAGCCCCTGCGCCACCAGCACCCGCCGCTGCGAGTCCGCCGTGCCGTCCGGCACCCGTACCGTACGGTCGACGGCGACCAGCGACGAGCCGCACAGCAGGAACACCTGCACCGGCAGTCCGCGCGAGGCCTGCGCCGCGACCTGCGGCTCGGCGAGCGAGCACTGCACCCGTGAGGGCGCCGCCCCGAAGTCGGTGGGCACCTCCGTGGAGCGGATGCCGCACCCGGCGAGCAGGGCGGCCAGGACGGCGATCACCGGCAGCCGTCGTACGTTCACGTGGCGTCCCCGTTCTTCCCCGCGTCCTTCTCGGACTCCTCCGCGAGCTCCGAGGCGTCGCGCGGCAGCCGCAGCGTGAACACCGCTCCCCCCTCGGGCGAGTTCGCGGCGGTGATCCCGCCGCCGTGGATGTGGGCGTTCTCCATGGCGATGGACAGGCCCAGGCCACTGCCCTCGGAGCGCGGCCGGGACGCGCTCGCCTTGTAGAAGCGGTCGAAGACGTGCGGCAGGACCTCCTCGGGGATGCCGGGGCCGTGGTCGCGCACCGCGATGACCACCTCGTCGTCCGTCGCGCGCACCGAGACCCGCACCGGGGAGCCGCCGTGCTTGAGGGCGTTGCCGATGAGGTTCGCCAGGATCACGTCCAGGCGGCGCGGGTCGAGCCGGGCGTGGACACCGCGCTCGGCGTCCAGCTCGACCGCGTCCAGCCACGCGCGGGCGTCGATGCAGGCGGTGATCTGGTCGGCGATGTCCACGTCGTCGAGGACCAGCCGGGCGGTGCCCGCGTCGAAGCGGGTGACCTCCATCAGGTTCTCCACCAGGTCGTTGAGCCGCCGGGTCTCGCTGACCACGAGCCGTACGGCGGGCTCGATCATCGGGTCCATCGACCCCGACTCCGCCTCCAGCTCCTCCTCCAGCACCTCCGTCACCGCGGTGATCGCCGTGAGGGGCGTGCGCAGTTCGTGGCTCATGTCGGCGACGAAGCGGCGGGAGGACTCGTCCCGCGCGGCCATGTCGGCGACCCGTTTCTCCAGCGCCTCGGCCGCGTTGTTGAACGTCCGGGACAGATCGGCGAGTTCGTCCGTCCCCGACACCCTGAGCCGGGTGTCCAGCTTGCCCTCGCCGAGCCGCCGGGCGGCCACGCCCAGCCGCTGCACGGGCTTGAGCACGGTGGAGGCGGCCGCCTGCGCGAGCAGCGCGGAGCCGATCAGCGCGAGCCCGGTGGCGATCCCCAGCGACCAGGCGAGCGAGTTGAGGTCCTTGGCCTCCGGCTCCAGCGACTTGAGCATGTAGCCGGTCGAACCGCCGTCGATCACGCGGGTGCCGGCCACCAGGTACGGCGTGCCGTGGTCGACGACACGCTGCCAGTACAGGTGGTACGCGTACTTGTTGCCCGAGTCGACCGCCTGCCTCTTGTTCACGGCCGCCCTGAGCGACGCGGGCACGTCCTGGAGCGAGAAGCCGTCCAGGCCGCCCGAACTGCCGTACACCGTCCGGCCGTCGGAGTCCTCGGCGACGAGCAGCACGCTGAAGCGCTGGCTGGTGTTCGCCATCTGGCCCGCGGTGTGCTGCAGTTCGTCCTGGGTGGGGTGCGGGGGCAGGGTGCCCGCGCGGTTCTGCATGGCCTGCTTGAAGTCGCCGAGCACCGCGTCCTGGGTGCGGGTGAGCACGGCCTCGCGGTTGAGCCAGTAGGCGATCCCGGACGCGGACACCGCGGCGGTGAGCGCCACCAGCCCGAACACCACGACCAGGCGCAGCCGGAGACTGGTGAACCGCAGCCGCGACAGATGTCCCCTGCGGCTCGCGGCCCAGCCGCGAGCCCCCCCTCGCACTGGTGTCACTGAGGGGTGTCCAGCCGGTAGCCCACGCCGCGCACGGTACGGATCAGCGTCGGGGACGACGGGACGTCCTCGACCTTGGCGCGCAGCCGCTGGACGCACGCGTCCACCAGCCGGGAGTCGCCGAGGTAGTCGTGCTCCCACACCAGCCGCAGCAGCTGCTGCCGCGACAGGGCCTGTCCGGGCCGCCGGCTGAGCTCCAGCAGCAGCCTGAGCTCGGTCGGGGTGAGCTGCAGGTCCTCGCCGTTCTTGGTCACGGTCATGGCCGCGCGGTCGATCACCAGGGAGCCGAAGGTCGCCGAGTCGTTCGCCTCCCGCTCGCCGCGCCGCAGCACGGCCCGGATGCGGGCGTCCAGCACCCGGCCCTGGACGGGTTTGACGACGTAGTCGTCGGCGCCGGACTCCAGGCCCACCACCACGTCGATGTCGTCGCTGCGGGCGGTCAGCAGGATGATCGGCAGCTGGTCGGTGCGCCGGATGCGCCGGCACACCTCGAACCCGTCGATGCCGGGCAGCATCACGTCCAGCACGATCAGGTCCGGCCGCTGCTCGCGCAGCAGCTTCAGACCGTCCTCACCGGTGGCAGCGGTGGCAACCCGGTGTCCCTGGCGCGTAAGGGACAGCTCCAGGGCCGTACGGATGGCGTCGTCGTCCTCGATCAGCAACAGGGAAGGCACGAGGCTCATTCTGGCCCATGGCAGGCCACGGTTTCGACTCCTGTACGGGACGGGCCCGGAGCGCGCCTGCCACTCCTCCGTGTGAGGGCGCTGTGCCGTGCGTACGAGGGACCCCTGTGACAGGTCTGTGACAGTCGGCTGACACGGCGATGAAGGTGCCCGGGCAAGCTTTTCGGCACAGGCAAGGAAGCACCGCCTGAGAAGACCGAACACCGGAAGTCCACGACGGGGGGCGCGAGATGAACACGCTGCACGGCACCAGCACCAGCGCAGTGGTCACGCGCCTGCACGACGTGAACGGGGGCCGGGGTTCAGAGAAGTCCGGCGCGGGAGGGCGGGGGTGCGCTCGCGGTGCCGGGCGTCAGCACACCGGGTACATGTCGGTGGTTGACATCACGGGGGAGACCCACGGGGGAAGCGCGTACAGGGAGGACTCGGGGGAGCGCCGCTCGCTGTCGGAGACTGTAGATGCCGAAGCGGCGTTTACCGCCTACGTCCAGGAGCGCCGCGCCTCCCTGTACGCGACCGCCTACCACCTGACCGGTGACCGCTTCGAGGCCGAGGACCTGCTGCAGAGCGCGCTGTTCTCGACGTACCGGGCGTGGGACCGGATCAGCGACAAGGCGGCGGTCGGCGGATACCTCCGCCGCACCATGACCAATCTGCACATCAGCGCGTGGCGCCGCCGCAAGCTGAACGAGTACCCGACCGAGGAGCTGCCGGAGACGCCCGGCGACACGGACGCGATGCGCGGCACCGAACTGCGCGCCGTCCTGTGGCAGGCGCTCGCCCGGCTGCCCGAACTCCAGCGCACGATGCTGGTCCTGCGTTACTACGAGGGCCGCACCGACCCGGAGATCGCGGAGATCCTCGACATCAGTGTCGGCACGGTGAAGTCCAGCATCTGGCGCTCCCTGCGCCGGCTGCGCGAGGACCAGGTCCTCAGCTTCGGCCGTGACGAGGAGGACGCCTTCGGGGAGCTCGTCGCCTGAGGGTACGGGGGAACGGGGAACGGGGGAAGAACGGGGAACGGTCGCCCGGGGGGACCCACGGGGGAGACGGGGGTCATGGGGGACCGGCAACCCGGGGGGAGCACCACGGGGGAACGGGGGAGAGCGGGACTGGAGGGCCGGGGGGTCCGTCCAGTCCCGCTTTTCGTGTGCGCGCCGGCTGCGGCCCCGCGGCCGGCGCCCGGCCCGTGGGGCCCGCGCTCAGCTCGTGGGCGCCGCCGCCGGGCGCCGGCCCTCCCCCACGCTCGAATGCGCTCGCGCGGGGGGACCCCCGTCGGCGGCCGCCAGCCGGCCCAGGGCCTCGTCCCGGTCGCAGGCGTGCGCGCCGAGGGCGGTCTGGCGGGCGACGATCGAGCGCTCCTCGCGCATCAGCCGCCAGCCGCGGCGCAGCAGGAACGGCACCGACTTGCGGCCCTCCCTGAGGTCGCGCAGGAAGCGGCGGCGGAAGGTGCGGACCGCGCCGCGGCTCAGGCACAGCGCGTCGGCCAGCAGCCCCAGCTCCCGGCAGCGCTCGACGATCTCGGCCGCGAAGATGCCCTCCGCGACGAAGACCGGGGTCCGTCCGATGTCGACGGTCTCCTCGCCGGTGCGGGCGGAGAGCGAGATGTCGTAGACGGGGACGTTCGTACGGCCCGTGCGGCACAGCTGCGCGATCGCGGCGACGGCCGCCTCCGTGTCCCAGGAGTCCGGGTGGTCCCAGTCGATGTCCCCGCTGCCCGCCACGAGCGGCAGCGTCGGGTCCGCGCCCTCCTTGTAGAAGTCGTCGAGACGCAGCACGGGCAGGCCCGAGCGGGCGGCGACCAGGGACTTGCCCGAGCCCGAGGGCCCGCAGAGCAGCACGACGCGGGCGGGCGGGGAGGGATGGATGCTCACGGGACACCAGTCTGACGCATCCCGTACGCCCTGCCGACCCCGCGGGTCGGCTTTTGAGCGCGCGTCACACCTCAACTACCCTTCGTGTCGATCCGATCACTCGATGCGTTCGAAGGTGGCCCCAGCCATGGCACGACACCACTCCTCCCCCCTCGACTCCGCCGCCGCGCGCGCCCTGATCGCCCTCGCGGCCGCGACGGCCGCCCTGGGGGCGGGAGCGGCGACGGCGTCCGCGGCCTCCGCCGCCGCGCCGCAGGCCGGTCCGGTGCAGGGCGTCGGGGGCGACGTCACGATCCTCAGGGGTGCCGCCGGCGACCCGCACGGCAACGGCGTCGACATCCCGCTCTCCCAGCTGACCGGCCCGGTCACCCAGACCGGCCCGATCGGCGCCGTCCCCGCGATCGAGGGGGTCGCGGGACTGCTGGGCGGCGGGGCGAGCGGCCTGTCCTGACGGGGCGCGCGTCGCGGCCGCGCACGAAGGAGAGCCGCGTCCTGCCCGGATGGAGGGAGGACGCGGCTCTCGTCTGCTCTCAGGCCGTGCGCCCGAGGCGGGTGACGAGGATCCGGATCACCTCGTCATCGATGAGATGGAGCACCCGGTAGTCGCCGACGTGCAGGTGTCGTACATCGGGCGATCCGTAAGGAACTGACGCCGCGGGGCGCGGCTCGGGCCTGTTCGTCGATGGTGTTCAGGACGACTGCGAGGCCGCTCGGGTCTTCTTTCGGGAATCGGGCTGCGGAGTCCAGAGCCCGCGGCTCGAAGGTGATCTCGTAGGTCACTTCTTTTCGAGCCCCAGTCGCCGGCGCACCTCGTCCATGGGGATGCCTGGTTCGAGCGTCCCCTCTGCCTTGCGTCGCTGGTAATCCGCGAGTGCCAGGGCGTCTGCGAGCGGAGAGCCGCGCCGCCCCTGGACGGAAGGGGACGCGGCTCTCCGGTCGTGAGGGGCTGGTACGGCTCAGTACGACGAGCCGGACGCGCCCAGCGCGCCCGTCGGGTGCCAGACCGTCTTCGTCTCCAGGAACGCCGTCATGCGGCCGGTCCCCGGCTGCGCCGACCAGCCGGCCTCGTCCACAGGCTGTGGACGGAGGACCCGCTTGAGGTTGTCCGCCGCGGCGATCTCCAGCTCCTTCGCCAGGACGTCGTCGGCGCCCGCGAGGTCGATCGCGTTGACGTCCTGGTGCGCGGCGAGCGGTGCGGCGATCTCCGCCGTACGGCCGGAGAGGACGTTGACCACGCCGCCGGGGAGGTCGGAGGTGGCCAGCACCTCGCCCAGGGACAGCGCGGGCAGCGGGGACTTCTCGCTCGCGATCACGACCGCCGTGTTGCCGGTCGCGATCACCGGGGCGGTCACCGAGACCAGGCCCAGGAAGGACGACTCCTGGGGCGCGAGCACCACGACCACGCCCGTCGGCTCCGGCGCGGAGAGGTTGAAGAAGGGGCCCGCGACCGGGTTGCCGCCGCCCACGACCTGGGCGATCTTGTCGGTCCAGCCCGCGTACCAGACCCAGCGGTCGATCGCCGCGTCGACGGCGGCGGCCGCCTTCGACTTCGACAGGTCCTCCGACTCGGCGACCTCGCGGACGAACTGCTCCTTGCGGCCCTCCAGCATCTCGGCGACGCGGTAGAGGACCTGGCCGCGGTTGTACGCCGTCGCGCCGGACCACGCCCCGAACGCCTTGCGGGCGGCGACCACCGCGTCACGGGCGTCCTTGCGGGACGACAGGGGTGCGTTCGCCAGCCAGTGGCCCTTCTTGTCGGTCACCTCGTACACCCGGCCGCTCTCGGAACGCGGGAACTTCCCGCCGACGTACAGCTTGTAGGTCTTGAAGACACTCAAACGGTCAGACATCGAGGTACGCCTCCAGGCCGTGGCGGCCGCCCTCGCGGCCGAAGCCCGACTCCTTGTAGCCGCCGAACGGCGAGGCCGGGTCGAACTTGTTGAACGTGTTGGACCAGACGACGCCCGCGCGGAGCCTGTTCGCCACCGCGAGGATGCGCGAGCCCTTCTCCGTCCAGATGCCCGCCGAGAGGCCGTAGGGGGTGTTGTTCGCCTTGGCGACCGCCTCGTCGGGGGTGCGGAAGGTCAGCACCGACAGCACCGGGCCGAAGATCTCGTCGCGGGCGATGGTGTGCGCCTGGGTGACGTTCGTGAACAGCGTCGGAGTGAACCAGTAGCCGTTCTCGGGGAGTTCACAGGCGGGGGACCAGCGCTCGGCGCCCTCCGCCTCGCCCTGCTCGACGAGCGAGGTGATGCGCGCGAGCTGCTCCGCGGAGTTGATCGCGCCGATGTCCGTGTTCTTGTCCAGCGGGTCGCCGAGCCGGAGCGTCGACAGGCGGCGCTTCAGCGCCTGGAGCAGCTCCTCCTCGATCGACTCCTGGACCAGCAGCCGGCTGCCCGCGCAGCACACCTGGCCCTGGTTGAAGAAGATGCCGCCCACGATCCCCTCCACCGCCTGGTCGACCGGGGCGTCGTCGAAGACGATGTTGGCGCCCTTGCCGCCCAGTTCGAGCGTGAGCTTCTTGCGGGTGCCCGCGACCGTCCGCGCGATCTGCTTGCCGACGGCCGTGGAGCCGGTGAAGGCGACCTTGTCCACGTCCGGGTGCGCGACCAGCGCGGCGCCCGCGTCGCCGTATCCCGGAAGGATGTTGACGACGCCCTTGGGCAGACCGGCCTGGCGGCAGATGTCCGCGAAGAAGAGGGCGGAGAGCGGGGTGGTCTCGGCGGGCTTGAGGACCACGGTGTTGCCGGTGGCGAGCGCGGGGGCGATCTTCCACGCCAGCATCAGCAGCGGGAAGTTCCAGGGGATGACCTGGCCCGCGACACCCAGCGGCCGGGGATCGGCGCCGAAGCCCGCGTGGCCCAGCTTGTCGGCCCAGCCGGCGTAGTAGAAGAAGTGCGCGGCGACCAGCGGCAGGTCCGCGTCCCGCGTCTCCCTGATCGGCTTGCCGTTGTCCAGCGTCTCCAGGACCGCCAGCTCACGGCTGCGCTCCTGGATGATCCGGGCGATGCGGAACAGGTACTTGGCGCGCTCGGCACCGGGCAGCGCCGACCACGTCCCGAAGGCCTTGCGGGCGGCCTTCACCGCGCGGTCCACGTCCGCCTCGCCGGCCTGGGCGACCTCGGAGAGGACCTCCTCGGTGGACGGCGAGACGGTCTTGAACACCTTGCCGTCGGCGGCCTCCGTGAACTCGCCGTCGACGAACAGGCCGTAGGACGGGGCGATGTCGACGATCGAGCGGGACTCGGGCGCCGGGGCGTACACGAATGCGGAAGGCTTGTTTTCCATGGTCATGTGGTCTCAGTCCACCGTCACGTAGTCGGGGCCGGAGTAGCGGCCGGTGGCCAGCTTCTGACGCTGCATCAGCAGGTCGTTCAGGAGCGAGGAGGCGCCGAAGCGGAACCAGTGGTTGTCCAGCCAGTCCGGGCCGGCGGTCTCGTTGACCAGGACCAGGAACTTGATCGCGTCCTTGGACGTACGGATCCCGCCGGCCGGCTTCACGCCGACTTGCACTCCGGTCTGGGCGCGGAAGTCGCGCACCGCCTCCAGCATCAGCAGGGTGTTCGCCGGCGTCGCGTTCACCGCCACCTTGCCGGTGGAGGTCTTGATGAAGTCGGCGCCCGCCAGCATGCCGAGCCAGCTCGCGCGCCGGATGTTGTCGTACGTCGACAGCTCGCCCGTCTCGAAGATGACCTTCAGGCGGGCGGAGGTCCCGCAGGTCTCCTTCACGGCGGCGATCTCGTCGTACACCTTGATGTAGTCGCCGGCCAGGAAGGCCCCGCGGTCGATGACCATGTCGATCTCGTCGGCGCCCGCGGCGACGGCCTCGCGCACGTCCGCCAGCTTGACGGAGAGCGGGGCGCGGCCCGCGGGGAAGGCGGTGGCGACCGAGGCGACCTTCACGGTCGACCCGGCGACGGCCTTCTTGGCCACGGGCACCATGTCGGGATAGACGCAGACCGCAGCGGTCGGCGGAGCCGTGCGGTCCGTCGGGTCGGGCCGGACCGCCTTGGCGCCGAGCGCCCGGACCTTGCCCGGGGTGTCCGCGCCTTCCAGCGTCGTCAGGTCGACCATCGAGATGGCGAGGTCGATGGCGTACGCCTTCGCGGTGGTCTTGATGGAACGGGTGCCGAGCGAGGCGGCGCGCGCCTCCAGGCCGACCGCGTCGACGCCGGGCAGCCCGTGCAGGAAGCGGCGCAGCGTGCGGTCGGACGTGGTGACGTCCGTCAGTGCGTGTGCGGCGGAGGGTGCGTTGGTGGGCATGGTCACCAGACGAGCATATCTACGCGCGTAGCAGCTGTACAGCCCGAGGAGACGGACAGCCGAGGAGACGGACAGCCGGGGGGCCGGACGCCCGCGTCGAGGGCGCGACGCGGCCCGTCGCCGGGTGCGCCCGGGGTGCTTGCGGGGTGCGCCCGGGACGCTTCCGGGCGCATCCGGGGCGCTTGCGGGCGCCGGGGGCCGGCGCGACCGGCGGCGGGCGCCCGGCCGCCGGGCGCCCGCCTGGCCCGCTGCCGGGCCCGGGCGATCGGTGAAGCGCCGAGGGTATACGGCACAATCGCAACCATGACGACCCCCGATCCCCAGCCGCCGACGCCTGTACCGCAGCAGAAGGACCGCCCCTACCGTTCTCCCGCGGGCATGGTCGGCGGCGTCCTGCTGCTGTCCATCGTGGCCTGGCTCGGCATCGACGCGATCGTCAACGGGCGCGACCGCACCCCGTGGCTGGCGCTCGCCACGATGATCTTCCTCGTCCCGCTGGTCGTGGCCTTCACGCTGCGCCCCGCCGTGTTCGCCAACGAGGAGCGGCTGCGCATCCGCAACCCCTTCCGCGTGATCACGGTGCCCTGGGGACAGATCGTCTCGCTGCGCTCCGGCTACTCCAACGAGGTCGTCGCGGCGTCCGGCCGCAAGTACCAGCTGTGGGCCGTTCCCGTCTCGCTGCGGGCCCGGAAGAAGGCGGCCGTGCGGGACGCCAGGGCGAACGCGCAGCGCGCCGCCGAGGCGAGCGGCCGGGGCGGGCGCCGCGGCGGCGGCTTCGGACTCGGCGGGCTCTCCCGCGACGCCGACGTCTCCGACGGGCCCAGGCGCGCCGAGACCGACAAGGTCATGGACGACCTGCGCGAACTGCTGGAGACCAAGGGGGAGTCCGAGACGGCGCAGGGCGAGGTGACGGTCCGCTGGGCCTACGAGATCGCCGGCCCGGCCCTGGCCGGAGCGGTACTGCTGGCGATCCTGGTGGCGATGGGCTGACGGGCGCAGTCCCCTGCCGGGGGTCGGGCGCGCGGTCCTCTGCGGGGGGTCGGGCGTGCCGTCCCCTGCCGGGGGTCGGGCGTGCGGTCATGCCGGGGGGTGGGGCGTTCCGCCCGCGCCGCCGTATCCCCAGGGTCGCCGTGTGGCCCGCGCCGCCGCACCCCCGAGGCCACCGTGCTGCCCGCGCCGCTGCTCCCCTCGCACCACCGTCCCCTCGCATCACCGCCCCCCGCATCACCGCCCCCCGCACCACCGTCCCCTCGCATCACCGCCCCCCGCACCACCGCCCCCTCGCACCACCGCCCCCGCACCCCCGCCCCCCTCGCACCACCGTCCGTCGCCATGGTCGGGGTGAGTCGTGGGTGAGGGGTGGGTGGCCGGTGCGGTTCGTGCGGGTGGGTTCGTGGGGCGGGTGTGGCCTCAGATGCCGGCCACGGCCGACAGGTCCCGCTTGAGCGCCGTGAGGCGGACGGTCGCGGTGGCGTGGGCCGCGGGGAGGCCGGCGTGCGTGGTGACCGGGACCACGACCTCCAGGTAGCACTTCAGCTTGGGCTCGGTACCGCTGGGGCGGACGACGACCCGGGCGCCGTCCAGCGTGTAGCGCAGGCCGTCGGTGGGCGGAAGGGTCTCCGTGCCCCGGCTGAGGTCCTCGGCCCGGGTGACGGCCAGACCCGCGAGCTCGGTCGGCGGCTGCTCGCGCAGGCGCCGCATCGCGTCGGCGATGACCGAGAGGTCCTCGACGCGGACCGAGAGCTGGTCGGTGGCGTGGAGACCGTGCTCCACCGCGAGGTCGTCGAGGAGGTCGGGCAGACTGCGGCCCCGCTCCTTGAGCTCGGAGGCCAGTTCGGTGATGAGCAGGGCGGCGGTGATCCCGTCCTTGTCGCGTACGCCCTCGGGGTCGACGCAGTAGCCGAGCGCCTCCTCGTAGCCGTAGCGCAGTCCCTCGACGCGGGCGATCCACTTGAAGCCGGTGAGGGTCTCCTCGTACGGCAGTCCCGCCTTCCCGGCGATGCGGCCGAGCAGGGAGGAGGAGACGATCGACTCCGCGAAGGTGCCCCGGACGCCGCGCCGGACGAGGTGCGCGGCGAGCAGGGCGCCGACCTCGTCACCGCGCAGCATGCGCCAGTCGCCGCCGTCCCTGACGGCCACGGCGCAGCGGTCGGCGTCCGGGTCGTTGGCGACGATCAGATCGGGCTCGGTCTCACGGGCCGTGGCGAACGCGAGGTCCATGGCGCCCGGCTCCTCCGGGTTGGGGAAGGCGACCGTGGGGAAGTCGGGGTCCGGCTCCGCCTGCTCGGCGACCAGGACCGGCTCCGGGAAGCCCGCGCGGGCGAAGGCGGCGAGGAGGGTGTCCTTGCCGACGCCGTGCATCGCCGTGTAGACGGTGCGGGCGGTGCGGGGGGAGCCGGGCGCCAGTACGGCGTCCGTACGGGAGAGATAGGCGTCGAGGACGCCCTCGTCGAGCGTCTGCCAGCCGCCCTCCGGGCGCGGCACGTCGGCCAGCGTGGCGATCGCGTCGATCTCGGCGGCGATCTCCGCGTCGGCGGGCGGCACGATCTGCGAGCCGTCGCCCAGGTAGACCTTGTAGCCGTTGTCGCGGGGCGGGTTGTGGCTGGCGGTGACCTCCACGCCGGCGACCGCGCCGAGGTGCCGTATGGCGTACGCGAGGACCGGGGTCGGCAGCGGGCGGGGGAGCACGGCGGCGCGCAGCCCCGCGCCCGTCATGACCGCCGCCGTGTCGCGGGCGAAGTCGGCGGACTTGTGGCGGGCGTCGTAGCCGATGACGACGAGGCCGCCGTCCTGGCCGTTGTTCCTCAGGTACGCGGCGAGACCGGCGGCCGCCCGGATCACGACCGCGCGGTTCATCCGCGTGGGACCGGCGCCGAGCTCACCGCGCAGGCCGGCGGTGCCGAACTGCAGAGTGCCGCCGAACCGTTCGGCGAGTTCCGTGACGTCCCCGGCCTCGATGAGCTTGGCGAGCTCGTCGCGGGTCTCCGCGTCGGGGTCCTCGGCGAGCCAAGCGCGGGCGCGGGCTAGCAGGTCGTCGTGCACGTCGAGGTCAGCCTCTCGTTGTCTCGTGGTCCGGGTCCCCGGGGGCTGCGCCCCGGACCCCCCTTCGGCCCGAAGGGCCTCGTCCGCAAACGCCGGACGGGCTGGTCGTACCGCCCCGGTGCTACAGCCGCCCGAGCACCTGGGCCAGCAGCGAGCCCATCCGCGTGGCCGAGTCACGGCCCGCCTGCAGGACCTCCTCGTGGTTCAGCGGCTCACCGGTCATGCCCGCGGCGAGGTTCGTGACCAGGGAGATACCCAGCACCTCCGCGCCCGCCTCACGCGCGGCGATCGCCTCGAGCACCGTCGACATGCCCACCAGGTCCGCCCCGATCACCCGGGCCATGCGGATCTCGGCCGGCGTCTCGTAGTGCGGGCCGGGGAACTGGGCGTAGACGCCCTCCTCCAGCGTGCCGTCGATCTCCTTGCACAGGGCGCGCAGGCGCGGGGAGTACAGGTCGGTGAGATCGACGAAGTTGGCGCCGACGATCGGGGAGGTCGCCGTCAGGTTGATGTGGTCGCTGATCAGCACCGGCTGGCCGGGACGCATGCCCTCGCGCAGACCGCCGCAGCCGTTGGTCAGCACCACGGTCTTGCAGCCGGCGGCGACGGCGGTGCGGACGCCGTGGGCGACGGCGGCGACGCCGCGGCCCTCGTAGTAGTGCGTCCGGCCCAGGAAGACCAGCGCGCGCTTGTCACCGGAGCGGTAGGAGCGGATCCTGCCGCCGTGTCCCTCCACCGCCGGAGGCGGGAACCCGGGCAGCTCGGTGACCGGGAACTCGGCCTCGGGCGCGCCGAGCGCGTCCACGGCCGGCGCCCAGCCGGAGCCCATCACGAGGGCGACGTCGTGGGTCTCGGCGCCGGTCAGTTCGCGCAGGCGCGCGGCGGCGGCGTCGGCGGCGGCGTGCGGGTCGCCCTGGATGTCGTCCGGAAGAAGAGATGCGTTCACGCGGACGAGAGTAGCCGGTTCCGGCCTACGCGCGTAGATGACGGAGCTCACGGGATGGCGATCGTTGTCTTGTCGTTTCCAACGAAGACGGCCGGCGGACGGGGACCGTGTGACTCCTGTGGCGGAACTGTGCGCCGGTGGTCCGGGCGGCGGTACGAGCGGCTCCGCGCGTACCGCCCGGGACGGCGGTGCTCCGGTGGTCCGGGCGGCTACGCGTCGGTGACGAGGACGTCCTTGTCGTTGAAGACCTCGACGATGAAGATCAGCAGCCGGCCGCGGCTGACCGTGTACTCCACCAGGACGTTCTGGGTGAGCCGGATCGTGCGGTCGTCGCCGGTGGAGCTTATGGGCCGCGACACCGGCAGGAAGGGGTCGCGGGCCAGCAGGGCGATGCCCTTGTCGAAGGCGGTGCGCTGCCGATCGTCGAGCCGGTCCCGGGCCTCGGCGGCCTGCACCGTGTAATAGACGTCATACGTGGTGGGGGCCATGCGATCTCCCGTTGTCGCGCGATCTTCCCTTGCCGCGCGTTCTTCCGCTGCCGCGTCAATGCTCCAAGTCTAGGAGCCGGCCGCCCTCAGCAGGGGCGCTTGCGCAGCTCCATCACGTAATCGTGCGGTGCTCCCGCGGACTCCGCGGCATCGGCGATCTCGCCCAGGTAGCGTGCCGCCGGCAGACCGCCCTCGTAGCCGTCCAGGACGTAGGTCCAGGCGGACTCCTCGCCTTCCAGGGTGTGCACCCGCGCCCGCATCCGGCGGTAGACACCGAGCCCGACGCCCTCCCAGCGGTCCATCGCCTCCTCGTCGGCCGGCGCGATGTCGTACAGCGCGACGAAGACCTGGCACAGGGGGTCCTCGACGATCGTCGCCAGCGCGCCCTCCCAGCCCATGTGCTCGCCCCCGAACGTCAGCCGCCACCCGTTCAGCCAGCCGGTGGCGCGCAGCGGCGAGTGCGGGGCGCGACGGGACATCAGCCGCGCATCGAGGTTGCCGGCGTACGCGGCGTAGAGCGACATGCGTCGAGGGTACGGCAGCCGGAACACGGGCCCCGCCGGTATCAGGGGCCTCTTGCCAACCCCTTGCCCTGCCCTGGACGAACCCGTGGCCCCGCCCCCCGGGCGGAAGCACCTTGAAGAGTGCGGGACAATGGGGTACGTGACTCGGATCGTGATCATCGGTGGCGGACCCGGCGGATACGAGGCGGCCCTGGTGGCCGCCCAGCTCGGCGCGGAGGTGACCGTCGTCGACCGCGACGGTCTGGGCGGAGCGTCGGTGCTGACCGACTGCGTGCCGTCGAAGACCCTCATCGCCACGGCCGAGGTGATGACCACCTTCGACTCGTCGTACGAAGAGCTCGGCATCATCGTCGCCGACGACACCCCACCGCTGGAGCAGGCCGCGCGGGTCGTCGGCGTGGACCTCGGCAAGGTGAACCGGCGGGTGAAGCGGCTCGCCCTGGCGCAGTCGCACGACATCACCGCCTCGGTCACGCGCGCGGGCGCCCGCGTCCTGCGCGGCCGGGGCCGCCTCGAGGGCATGCAGGCCCTGGACGGCTCCCGCAAGGTCGTCGTCGGCGCCGCCGACGGGAGCGAGGAGACGCTCACCGCCGACGCCGTGCTGATCGCCACCGGCGGGCACCCTCGGGAGCTGCCCGACGCCCAGCCCGACGGCGAGCGCATCCTGAACTGGACGCAGGTGTACGACCTGACCGAGCTGCCCGAGGAGCTCATCGTGGTCGGCTCCGGTGTCACCGGTGCCGAGTTCGCCGGCGCCTACCAGGCCCTCGGCTCGAAGGTCACCCTCGTCTCCTCCCGCGACCGCGTACTGCCGGGCGAGGACCCGGACGCCGCCGCCGTCCTGGAGGACGTCTTCCGCCGCCGCGGCATGAACGTCATGGCCCGCTCCCGTGCCGCCGCCGCCAAGCGGGTCGGCGACCGCGTCGAGGTCACCCTGTCCGACGGCCGCGTCATCACCGGCACGCACTGCCTGATGGCGGTCGGCGCCATCCCCAACAGCCAGGGCATGGGCCTGGAGGAGGCCGGCGTCAGGCTGCGCGACTCCGGGCACATCTGGACCGACAAGGTCTCCCGGACCACCGCCCCGGGCGTCTACGCCGCCGGTGACGTCACCGGCGTCTTCGCGCTCGCGTCCGTCGCCGCCATGCAGGGGCGCATCGCCATGTACCACTTCCTCGGCGACGCGGTGGCCCCGCTGAACCTGAAGACCGTCTCCTCCAACGTCTTCACCGACCCCGAGATCGCGACCGTCGGCTACACGCAGGCGGACGTGGACGGGGACAAGATCGACGCCCGCGTCGTGAAGCTGCCCCTGCTGCGCAACCCGCGCGCGAAGATGCAGGGCATCCGGGACGGCTTCGTGAAGCTGTTCTGCCGTCCGGGCACGGGCATCGTGGTGGGCGGTGTCGTGGTCGCGCCGCGCGCCTCGGAACTGATCCATCCCATCTCGATCGCCGTCGACAACAATCTGACGGTCGAACAGATCGCGAACGCGTTCACCGTGTATCCGTCCCTTTCGGGGTCGATCGCGGAGGTCGCCCGCCAGCTCCACACGCGCAAGACGAGCGGGGAGATCTAGGCTCCGGCCCGCGGCCGGAACCGATTCCCCGCTGGTCACGGGGAGTTGTCGAGCATGCGTGCGGCATAGGCGGGACGGATAGGCCCTATACCACTTCCCGACCCTGTGTGCGAACAACTTCTGTTATTCGGCGCAAACTGCTGAAACCAGACGGACGTTGGGGTTACTGTCAGTTTCGTGTTCGCTGCAGAACGTCGCCAATTGATCCTCGAAATGGTGCGAGCGAACGGGGCCGTGTCGCTCCGTGAGCTCGCCCGCGTCGTCCAGACCTCCGAAGTGACCGTACGGCGGGACGTGCGCGCACTGGAGGCAGAAGGACTCCTCGACCGCCGGCACGGCGGTGCGGTACTGCCGGGCGGGTTCACGCGGGAGTCCGGCTTTCCGCAGAAATCGCATCTCGCGACCGCCGAGAAGACGGCCATCGCGGACCTCGCCGCCAGCTTCGTGGAAGAGGGCGAGGCCATCGTGGTCGGGGCGGGCACCACCACACAGGAGCTGGCCCGCCGGCTCGCCCGGGTGCCCGGGCTGACGGTCGTCACCAACTCCCTGCTGGTCGCTCAGGCGTTGGCCCACGCCAACCGCGTGGAGGTCGTGATGACCGGCGGCACCCTGCGTGGCTCCAACTACGCGCTCGTGGGCAGCGGCGCCGAGCAGTCCCTGCAGGGCCTGCGGGTCTCGCGGGCCTTCCTCTCCGGGAGCGGGCTCACCGCCGAGCGCGGGCTGTCCACGTCCAACATGCTCTCGGCGTCCGTCGACCGGGCGCTGGTGCAGGCGGCCGCGGAGGTCGTCGTCCTCGCCGATCACACCAAACTGGGCACGGACACGATGTTCCAGACCGTGCCCACCGACGTGATCACGCGGCTGGTGACCGACGAGCCGCCGGCCCATGACGACCGAGCGGCGACCGAACTGCAGGCCCTCGCCGATCAGGGAGTGCAGATCGCGGTGGCCGGGGCGGCGGGGAACCCGGGCGGTGATCCGGTCCCCCCGCGCCAGCCGCGCCGCGACGTGGCCCTGCCGGGACCTCGCCGGGGAGGGCCGTCCGGGCTCAGGACGGCGACGGTTCTCGGTGAGACGTCGGCGGGTGCGGAGCAGCGGGCGCGGGTGGCCGACATGCGGCGGCGGTGAGGGCTGCGCCGCTTCACCGCCGGGCTCGTGTCCGTGGGCGGCCCGGGCCAGGCCGATCCCGGCCCGTCGCGCAGTTCCACCTGGTTCCACCTAGGGAGCTTCGAGGCCCCGCAGGGTCAGGTTCAGCAGGCGGTCCGCCAGGTCCGGGTCGGCGGGGGACTCCTCCGCGGCCAGTGCGATGGCATGGGTCAGCTGGAGGAGGTCGCCGATGGTCACGTCGGGGCGGACCCTGCCCGCTTCCTGGGCACGCAGCAGCAGGGCCTTGCCCGCCTCGCGGATCGGGTCGCTGCAGCGGGACAGGGCCGAGGTGGTGTCGGAGGAGACCGACAGCAGCGCCCGGGCCAGGCCGCGGTACTCGCTCGCGTGCGTGACCGTCTCGCGGAGCCAGGTCACCAGGGCCGCACAGGGCTCGGGGGCGCCCAGCAGTTCGCGCGAGCGGGTGAGCAGGTCGCCGACCGCGTCCTCGAAGACGGCGCTCAACAGGGCGTGCCGGTTGGGGAAATGCCGGTAGAGGGTGCCGATGCCCACGCCCGCGCGCCGGGCCACGTCCTCCAGGGAGGCGTCCGTGCCGTGGGCGGCGAAGGCGGAGCGGGCCTCGGCCAGCAGCCGTTCGTAGTTGCGGCGGGCGTCGGCTCGCATGGCACGCGGTGTCGTGGGAGCCGACGCGGTGCCGCCGTGCGCGGAGGTCTCCGCCGCCGTCGTGTCCACCGTGCCTCCCGCCTGCCCTCGCGCGTGTCCGCTGCCGGCCCCAGCCCCCAGCATGCCATCGAGGACGCGTGAGCGGGCCTGTCGGCGTTCGGTGAGGCGCCGGCGGGGGCGCACCGGACCGGACCGCGGCCTGTTCGGCCTCGACCAGTCCCAGCCCCAGCCCCAGGTCCAGCGCCCCTGCCCCAGTCCCAGGTCCAGCGCCCCAGCCCCAGTCCCAGGTCCAGATCCAGGTACGGCTACGGGACCCGTGGGTCCTCGACGCGAGGCGCCCCGCGGACCCGAGCAGCGGGTCCGCGGGGCGCCTCGTGAGGTTCCGGGTGTCAGTCCTTGATCTCGCAGATGGGTGCGCCGGAGGTGAGGGAGGCGCCGATCTCGGCGGTCAGGCCCTTGATGGTGCCGGTCTTGTGGGCGTTGAGGGGCTGTTCCATCTTCATGGCTTCCAGGACGACGACGAGGTCGCCCTCCTGGACCTGCTGGCCTTCCTCGACGGCGATCTTGACGATGGTGCCCTGCATGGGGGAGGCGAGGGTGTCGCCGGAGGCGGCGGGGCCGGACTTCTTGGCCGCGCGGCGTTTGGGGCGGGCGCCGGCGGCCAGGCCGGTGCGGGCCAGGGACATGCCCAGGGAGGAGGGCAGGGAGACCTCCAGGCGTTTGCCGCCGACCTCGACGACGACCGTCTCGCGGCCGGGTTCCTCGTCGGTGTCGGTGCCGGCGGGGGCGGTGAAGGGGGGCAGGTCGTTGGTGAACTCGGTTTCGATCCAGCGGGTGTGCACGGTGAACGGCTCACTGCTGCCGGTCAGTTCGGGGGCGAAGGCGGGGTCGGTGACGACCTTGCGGTGGAAGGGCAGGGCGGTGGCCATGCCCTCCACCCGGAACTCCGCCAGCGCGCGGGCGGCGCGCTCCAGCGCCTCCTTGCGGGTGCGGCCGGTGACGATGAGCTTGGCCAGCAGCGAGTCCCAGGCGGGGCCGATGACGCTGCCGGTTTCCACGCCGGCGTCCAGGCGCACGCCGGGCCCGGACGGTGCGTCGAAGAGGCTCACCGTGCCGGGGGCGGGCAGGAAGCCCCGGCCGGGGTCCTCGCCGTTGATGCGGAACTCGAAGGAGTGTCCGCGCAGTTCGGGGTCGCCGTAGCCGAGTTCCTCGCCGTCGGCGATGCGGAACATCTCGCGGACCAGGTCGATGCCGGCGACTTCCTCGGTGACCGGGTGTTCGACCTGCAGGCGGGTGTTGACCTCCAGGAAGGAGATGGTGCCGTCCTGGCCGACGAGGAACTCCACGGTTCCGGCGCCGACGTAGCCGGCTTCTTTGAGGATGGCCTTGGAGGCGGTGTACAGCTGCGTGAGCTGGTCGTCGTCGAGGAAGGGTGCGGGGGCCTCCTCGACGAGTTTCTGGTGGCGGCGCTGCAGGGAGCAGTCGCGGGTGGAGACGACGACGACGTTGCCGTGGGTGTCGGCCAGGCACTGGGTCTCGACGTGGCGGGGCTTGTCGAGGTAGCGCTCGACGAAGCACTCGCCGCGGCCGAAGGCGGCGACGGCCTCGCGGACGGCGGAGTCGTACAGTTCGGGGACTTCCTGCAGGGTGCGGGCGACCTTCAGGCCGCGGCCGCCGCCGCCGAAGGCGGCCTTGATGGCGATGGGCAGGCCGTGCTGCTCCGCGAAGGCGAGGACCTCCTCGGCACCGGAGACCGGGTCGGGGGTGCCGGCGACCAGCGGGGCGCCGGCCCGCTGGGCGATGTGCCGGGCGGCGACCTTGTCGCCGAGGTCGCGGATGGCCTGCGGCGGCGGGCCGATCCAGATCAGCCCGGCGTCCAGGACGGCCTGGGCGAACTCGGCGTTCTCCGACAGGAAGCCGTAGCCGGGGTGGACGGCGTCCGCGCCGGCCTCGTGGGCGGCGTTGATGACCTTGCCGATGTCCAGATAGCTGCTCGCCGGGGTGTCACCGCCCAGGGCGAACGCTTCGTCCGCGGCACGGACGTGCAGAGCGTCGCGGTCCGGGTCCGCGTAGACGGCCACGCTCGCGATCCCGGCGTCCCGGCAGGCCCGGGCCACGCGGACAGCGATTTCGCCACGGTTGGCGATGAGCACCTTGCGCACGATTGAGGCTCCCTCCTTGAAACAAGCCGAGTTTAGGGACTGGCTACACGGCACTACGACCCGTCCCCAATGGTGAGCTTGCCCACACGGAGCGTGATGCGAGGCTTGCTCTACCCGCGAAAGCCCTTGTCGCGCCGTGGCACGCAGGACTCCTCCGGAAAACCCTAGCTCGCCCGTGTGGTCAAGGTCTCTGTGAGAGCGTGCCGCGGGCCACTCGGTTTCTTTGTGGAGTCCCTACGAATGGCCCAACGAATCTTTGCCCGGCGCAGAACCCTTGTCCCGGGGTTTACCCGTTAGTAGCGTTCGCGATGTCGAATCAGGCCTGCCGGCCCGAAGCGCCTCGTCGCGGCGTGGTGGTGGTCGGGCGACGGGCGGGCGTACGTGTGGTGACAGCAGCCTTGCCCGCTCGGTTCGGGCGGCAGTCGGAAGTGGGTGGGAAACCGGTGGTACGCAGACCGGTGGCATGGGTCGTGGCGATCGTGCTCTTCGTCGAGGCGTTCGGGGTCGCGGCGCTCAACTGGTTCCTGGGGGTCGTGGTCGACCGCCAGGACATGTCCCTCGCCGGACTCGACCCCGACATGATGGCGAACTCCTCGAAGGTCGGCGGGATCCTCTTCGGGCTCTACTTCGCCCTGTGCGGCCTGGTGGCGCTCCTGGTGGCGCTGCGCGACCGCCCGCCGGCCGGCTTCGGGCGCATCGTGCTGATCAGCGCGGCCGTGGTGCACGCGCTGCTGGGGGCCTTCGCCTGGGGCCTGGTGGGCTGGGGCGCGTTCCTGTTCATGGTGGTCGTCCTGGGACTCATCGTGCTGCTGCTGATGACCTACGACAGCCCGGCGGAACCCACCGACGCGGCCCCGCCCGCGGCACCCCCGCACAACGGCGGCGGCGAGGACGACGGGGGATCCCCCGTCACTTCTCCGCCGGCGCCCACAACTCCGTGATGCCGACGCCCAGTTGGGCGAGGAGCCGGCGCAGCAGGGGCAGGCTGATGCCGATGACGTTGCCGTGGTCGCCGTCGATGCCCTCGATGAAGGGCGCGCTGCGGCCGTCGAGCGTGAACGCCCCCGCGACGTAGAGGGGTTCGCCCGAGGAGACGTAGGCGGCGATCTCCTCGTCGGTGGGCTCGCCGAAGCGCACGAGGGTGGAGGCGGTGGCCGAGGCGTACCGGCCGCTGACGGTGTCGTAGACGCAGTGGCCGGTCTGGAGCGTGCCGGCGCGCCCGCGCATCGACTTCCACCGCGCCGTCGCCTCCTCGGCGTCGGCGGGCTTGCCCAGCGCCGCGCCGTCCAGGTCGAGGACGGAGTCGCAGCCGATGACCAGGGCGCCGTGCGCGTCCGGCCTGGCCGCCACCACGGAGGCCTTGGCCTCGGCGAGGGCGAGCGCGAGTTCGGCGGGGGTGGGGGCGGTCACGGCGTCCTCGTCGACGCCGCTGACGACGACTTCCGGTGCGAGGCCGGCCTGCCGCAGGAGGTTGAGCCGGGCGGGGGACTGGGAGGCGAGGATGAGGCGTCGGCGGGGCGCGTCTGTCATGCGCTCAGCGTAGTCGCGCCGCGGCGCCCGCCGCGGGTCGGGCCGCGCGGGTCGGGCCGCGGCGGGCGGGGGCTACCTCAGTCCGATCAGGACCATCGCCAGGACCATGGCCAGAGCTATGAGAAGGCCGAGCCGCCGCATCATGTCCTGCGCGTCGCGCAGTTCCTCGGGCGGCTCGTCCTCGGGGTCTGACCAGAGCATGGCTCCAGCGTGCGGCCTGGCCTCGCGGGGGTGCCTGAGTATGGGTACTCAAGTTGGGGCGCGGAGTCGCAGCGGCGTGCGCCACGCGGCGGAGCCGCACACCGGCACGGCCCCGCCCACGTTTCGGCCGCGCTCACCCCGGCCAGTAGGTGCGCGCCCACGACGCCGGGCCCGGCTGGGGCAGGCGGTGGGACGCGATGCGGGCCGGGTCGGACCAGGAGTCGCGCTCACGCGGCGCGCCCGGCGGGACGGAGGCCTCCGCCGCGGCGCGGGCGCGGACCACCGCCAGGGCGGCGGCCAGCTCCTCGGCGGTCGGGTTGCCTCGTACGACCTTGATGTTCATGACGGCTCCCGGCCGGGCTAGAGGGGGATGTTGCCGTGCTTCTTGGGCGGCAGCGACTCGCGCTTGGTGCGCAGCTGGCGCAGGCCGCGGACGACGTGGGCGCGGGTGTCGGACGGCATGATCACCGCGTCGACGTAGCCGCGTTCGGCCGCGATGTAGGGGTTGAGGAGGGCGTCCTCGTACTCCTGGATCAGCCGGGCCCGGGTCGCCTCCACCTCGCCGGCGGCCTCGGCCTCGGCGATGGTGCGGCGGTGCAGGATGTTGACCGCGCCCTGGGCGCCCATCACGGCGATCTGGGCGGTCGGCCAGGCGAGGTTGAGGTCGGCGCCCAGGTGCTTGGAGCCCATGACGTCGTAGGCCCCGCCGAAGGCCTTGCGGGTGATGACCGTGATCAGCGGGACGGTCGCCTCGGCGTAGGCGTAGATCAGCTTGGCGCCGCGGCGGATGATGCCGTCGTGCTCCTGGTCGACGCCGGGCAGGAAGCCGGGGACGTCCACGAAGGTGATGACGGGGATGTTGAAGGCGTCGCAGGTGCGCACGAAGCGCGAGCCCTTCTCGCTGGCCTTGATGTCCAGGCAGCCCGCGAACTGCATCGGCTGGTTGGCGACGATGCCCACCGGGTGGCCCTCGACCCGGCCGAAGCCGGTGAGGATGTTCGGCGCGAACAGCGGCTGGGTCTCGAAGAACTCGGCGTCGTCGAGGACGTGCTCGATCACGGTGTGCATGTCGTAGGGCTGGTTCGCGCTGTCCGGGACGAGGCCGTCCAGCTCGAGGTCCTCGTCGCTGATCGCGAGGTCGGCCTCCTCGGGGAAGGCCGGCGCCTCGGAGAGGTTGTTGGACGGCAGGTACGACAGCAGCTGCTTGACGTACTCGATGGCGTCCTTCTCGTCGCCGGCCATGTGGTGGGCCACGCCCGAGGTGGAGTTGTGGGTGCGGGCGCCGCCCAGCTCCTCGAAGCCGACGTCCTCGCCGGTGACGGTCTTGATGACGTCCGGACCGGTGATGAACATGTGCGAGGTCTGGTCGACCATGACCGTGAAGTCGGTGATCGCGGGGGAGTAGACCGCACCGCCCGCGCACGGGCCGACGACCAGGCTGATCTGCGGGATGACGCCGGAGGCGTGGGTGTTGCGGCGGAAGATCTCGCCGTACGCGCCCAGCGAGGCCACGCCCTCCTGGATGCGGGCGCCGCCGGAGTCGTTGATGCCGATGACCGGGCAGCCGGTCTTCAGCGCGAAGTCCATGACCTTGACGATCTTCTGGCCGTAGACCTCGCCCAGCGCGCCGCCGAAGACGGTGAAGTCCTGGGAGAAGACCGCCACCGGGCGGCCGTCGACCGTGCCGTAGCCGGTCACCACGCCGTCGCCGTAGGGACGGTTGTCCTGGAGGCCGAAGTTGGTGGAACGGTGCCGGGCGAACTCGTCGAGCTCCACGAACGAGCCCTCGTCGAGCAGCAGCTCGATCCGCTCACGGGCCGTCAGCTTGCCCTTGGCGTGCTGCTTCTCGACGGCGCGTGCGGAGCCGGCGTGCGTCGCTTCCTCGATACGGCGCTGGAGATCCGCGAGCTTGCCCGCGGTGGTGTGGATGTCGATCCCTCGGGTCTTGTGGATCTCTTGACGCTCTTCCGGCTCGGACATCGGGATCTCGGCTCCCTGCCTGCTCAAAAGGGGGGACGGTTACTCATCCGTAGAGTAGTGGGGGGCCTACGAAACAGCAGTGCGGCGTTTCACACACCTAGGGTGGCTTGCATGACGCCGCGAGATGCCTCAGACGACAGCCGCTGGTCCGATCTGGACCGGCCTCCGCTCAACGCCAACGCGCTGCGCCGCGGCCTGGTGCACGAGGGCGGGCTGTGGCGCGAGCTCGAGGTGGTGCGCAGCACCGGCTCCACCAACTCCGACCTGGCCGCCCTGGCCGAGGCGGGCAAGGCCGCCGAGGGCTCGGTCCTGATCGCCGAGGAGCAGACCTCCGGGCGGGGCCGGCTGGACCGGCAGTGGACCGCGCCGGCCCGCTCGGGACTGTTCTTCTCCGTCCTTCTGCGGCCGAGCGAGGTGCCGGTCGCGCGCTGGGGCTGGCTCCCGCTGCTCACCGGCGTCGCCGTGGCGACGGGGCTGTCCCGCTCCGCGGGCGTGGACACGGCACTCAAGTGGCCCAACGACCTGCTCGTCTCCATCGGCGGCGAGGAGCGCAAGGCCGGCGGGATCCTCGCCGAGCGGGCCGGCGAGGGCGCGGTGGTCGTCGGGGTCGGCATCAACGTCACCCTGCGCGAGGCGGAACTTCCGGTTCCGCAGGCGGGTTCGCTGGCGCTGGCCGGGGCGGTCAGCACCGACCGGGACCCCCTGCTCAGGGCGGTGCTGCGCTCCCTCGCCGAGTGGTACGGGCGCTGGCGCGAGGCCGGCGGCGACCCGGCGGCCTGCGGGCTGCAGGAGACGTACGCGGCCGGCTGCGCCACCCTGGGACGAGTGGTACGGGCGGAGCTGCCGGGGGACCGGGCGATCACCGGGGAGGCGGTGGCGGTCGACGGTGACGGCCGACTGGTGATCGCGACCGAGGCCGGGGTACAGGAGCCCGTCGGGGCGGGCGACATCGTGCATCTGAGGCCCGCCTAGCGGAATGTCGGAGCACGGCTGCCCGCGGCTGTGCGTGACGGACGGGAGTGAGCTACCGCACACCTGCCGTACAGTTGAGGCCGGTCGATACCTGACCGTGGCAGATCGGAAGGGCAGCAGGCGTGACCGTCGACGACACGGGCTCCGGTTCGGACCCGGACGGCCGGATGGACCCCCATGCCGCCGACCCCGGCGAAGACCCGCTCGCGCTGCGTCTGGAGCACCTGATCCTCGGCGCCGAGCGGCGCTACACCCCCTTTCAGGCGGCGCGCAGCGCGGGCGTCTCCGTGGAGCTGGCCACGCGCTTCTGGCGGGCGATGGGCTTCGCCGACATCGGGCAGGCCAAGGCGCTCACCGAGGCCGACGTGCTGGCGCTGCGCCGGCTGTCCGGACTGGTCGAGGCGGGGCTGCTGAGCGAGGCCATGGCGGTGCAGGTGGCCCGCTCCACCGGGCAGACCACGGCGCGGCTGGCCGAGTGGCAGATCGACTCCTTCCTGGAGGGCCTGACCGAGCCGCCCGAGCCGGGGATGACGCGCACCGAGGTGACGTACCCGATCGTCGAGCTGCTCCTGCCCGAGCTGGAGGAGTTCCTGGTCTACGTCTGGCGGCGCCAGCTCGCCGCCTCGGCCGGCCGGGTGGTGCAGGCCGCCGACGACGAGGAGATGGTCGACCGGCGCCTGGCCGTCGGCTTCGCGGACCTCGTCGGCTTCACCCGTCTCACCCGCCGCATGGAGGAGGAGGAGCTCGGCGAACTCGTCGAGGCCTTCGAGACCACCGCCGCCGACCTGGTCGCCGCGCACGGCGGCCGGCTGGTCAAGACGCTGGGCGACGAGGTGCTGTACGCCGCGGACGACGCCGGGGTGGCCGCCGAGATCGCGCTGCGCCTGATCGAGACGATGGCGAACGACGAGACGATGCCCGAGCTGCGCGTCGGCATCGCCTTCGGCACGGTGACCACGCGCATGGGCGATGTGTTCGGCACGACGGTGAACCTCGCCTCCCGGCTGACCTCGATAGCCCCGCGCGACGCCGTCCTCGTCGACAGCGACTTCGCCCAGGAGCTCATCCGCACCGAGGAGGCCCCCGCCTCCGAGGCCGAGGCGGCCGAGGCCGCCGCCGCGGCGGAGAAGGAGGGCGAGGAGCCACCGGCGTACCGCTTCGCGCTCCAGCCGATGTGGCAGCGGCCGGTGCGCGGTCTGGGCGTGGTGGAGCCGTGGCTGCTGACGCGGCGCAGCGAGCCCCGGTAGGCCCGGTAGTCCGTCCTGGTGGGTCTGGTAGTCCGTCCTGGTGGGTCCGGTGGGTCCGGTGGGTCCGGTGGGTCCGGTGGGTCCGGTGGGTCCGGTGGGTCCGGTGGGTCCGGTGGGTCCGGTGGGTCCGGTGGGTCCGGTGGGTCCGGTGGGTCCGGTGGGTCGGTGGGGCCGGTCGTCCTGGTTGGTCTGGTAGTCCTTCAGCCTGCCCTGCCGATGAGCGTGTCCACGCACAGCCCGATGACCGGTACGCACAGGCCCGGGCCGTCCCCGTCGTCCGTGTGACCCGGCTGCGGGGCGGGCGGGGGCGTGCTCCGGCCGGGCGTCGGGGTCGGGCGGGGTGCCGGAGCCTCGGTGGCCGGTGGCCGGCCGCCGGCCGTGGCCGACGGGGCGTCGCGCGCCGACGGAGCGGTCGTGGTGCCGGGGGCACCGGCTGTGTCGCGGGTGCCCGCGGTCGCCGGGCCGTGCCGCGCGGCGCTCGTGGCCGGCAGCGGTACGACCCGCAGGGCCGTCGGCATCACGTTCGCCCCGCCCGGCGCCGAGGTCGCGGAGGGGCTCACCCTGGGGCGGGCCTCGACGGTGGCGGTGGCCTCGCCCGGCCCGGCCGCCTCGGCGCCGGGGCCCGGACGGGGACCGGCCTGCGCGGTCCCGAGGTCGCCGGCGCCCGGCCCGGGAGTCACCCGCACCAGGCTCAGGGCGCCGGCGGCCAGCGCCAGCCCGCCGGCGGCGAACAGGACCTTGCGGGGGCGGGGCCTGCGGTGCCGACCGCGCCGTGCCGGTGTCGCCGGTGTCGTCGGTGCCTTCGGTGCCTTCGGTGCCTTGGGCGTCGTCGGTGCCTTGGGTGTCTCCAGTGTTTCCGGTGCTTCCGGTGCTTCCGGTGTCTCCGGTGCTTCCGGTGTCTCCGTCATCGCGGGCCCTCCCCGTTGCGCTCGCGCCCCCCGCGCCCCCTGCGCGCCGTGGCGCAGGCACGCTACGCGCTCCCATGAGCGCCGGGGCGGGAGTCGCGGGGAAGTCACCCGAACGGGGACAGCGGACGGAAACCCTGCGATGATCGGGCGGAGAGTTGTTAACCCGCGTTAACTGGAGGGCGTCATGAGTGAGGAGCGGTTCGGGGAGTTCGTGGCGGTGCGGCGCGACGGGGGCGAGGGCGCCGGGCACGTCGCCGAGCTCGTCCTCGACCGGCCCAAGGCCATGAACGCCGTCTCGACCGGGATGGCGCGGTCGATCGCCGGCGCCTGCGCGGCACTGGGCGCCGACCGTGACGTACGCGTCGTCGTGCTGACCTCCACGCACGAGCGGGCGTTCTGCGTCGGGGCGGACCTGAAGGAGCGGAACTCCTTCACCGACGCCGAACTGGTCCGGCAGCGGCCCGTCGCGCGGGCCGCCTACACCGGGGTCCTGGAGCTGCCGGTGCCGACGATCGCCGCCGTGCACGGGTTCGCGCTGGGCGGCGGCTTCGAGCTGGCGCTGTCGTGCGACCTGATCGTGGCCGACCGTACGGCCGTGGTGGGGCTGCCCGAGGTGTCCGTGGGCGTCATCCCCGGCGGCGGCGGCACGCAGCTGCTGCCGCGGCGCGTGGGGGCCGCGCGGGCGGCCGAACTCATCTTCTCCGCCCGGCGTCTCCAGGCGCCGGAGGCGCGGGAGCTGGGACTCGTCGACGAGCTGGTGGAGGAAGGACGGGACCGCGAGGAGGCGCTGGCCCTGGCCGCACGCATCGCCGCCAACTCGCCGGTGGGACTGCGGGCCGCCAAGCGCGCCCTGCGGCTGGGCCACGGGCTCGACCTGCGGGCCGGCCTGGAGGTCGAGGACGCGGCGTGGCGCTCGGTGGCGTTCTCGGGAGACCGCGCGGAGGGCGTGGCGGCGTTCAACGAGAAGCGCAAGCCGCAGTGGCCGGGGGAGTAGCGGCCCGGGTCCGGTCCCGGGGCCGGGGCGTGGGTGACGGTCGGGGGCGGAGTGTCGGCAGCGCTCACCCCACCGCCGTACCAATGTCCCGAAACACCCCAATCATCCCTAACCTGGGGTGATGGGTGAGGACAAGCGGCTCACGGCCGTGGTCGCTTTGGCGCAGGGTATGGCGGCGGCGCACGGCTCGCGTGAGGCGTGGCGCTCGGCGGCGGCCGGTGCGTGCCGGGCGCTGGGCGGGAGCTTCGCCGCGCTGTCGGTCTGGGAGCGGGAGCTCGGCCGGCTGCGGGTCCTCGTGAACGTGGGCGAGCGGGCCGAGGGGGAGGACGAGTTCCCCGAGGACGAGTCCTACCCCGTGCACCAGTTCCCCGAGATCACCGAGTTCCTGCACGAGCGGTGGGCCGGCGGCGGTGAGCCCGACGCCTGGGTGGAGACGGCGCGGGGGCCCGCCGCGGGCGGCCGTCCCGGCTACGTCCACCAGCGCGTCGCCGCCCTGCGCCGGCGCGGCCGCGGCAGCTGTGTCGTCGCGCCGATCGTGCTGCACGGGCGGGCGTGGGGGGAGCTCTACGTCGCCCGCCCCTCCGGCGCCCCCGTCTTCAAGCGGGCCGACGCCGACTTCGCCACGGTGCTCGCCGCCGTCGTCGCCGCCGGGATCGCCCAGGCCGAGCGCCTGGAGGAGGTGCGGCGGCTCGCCTACACCGATGCCCTGACCGGGCTCGCCAACCGCCGCGCCGTCGACGTGAAGCTGGACGAGGCCGTGGAGGCGCACCGCGCGCGGGGCACGGTCGTCAGCCTCGTCGTGTGCGACCTCAACGGCCTCAAGCGCGTCAACGACACCCGCGGGCACGCGGTCGGCGACCGCCTCCTGGAACGCTTCGGGTCGGTGCTCTCCCTGTGCGGCGCGATGCTGCCGGGGGCGCTGGCCGCGCGGCTCGGCGGCGACGAGTTCTGTCTGCTGGCGGTCGGGCCGTCCGCCGACGAGGTCGTCAAGGCGGCCGACGAACTCTGCCGCCGCGCCGCGGAGCTGGAGCTCGGCGACGGGGTCGCCTGCGGGGTCGCCTCCACCGGGGACCCGATCGGGCCGGTACGGTCCGCCCGCCGGCTGTTCCGGCTGGCGGACGCCGCCCAGTACCGCGCGAAGGCGCTCCGCTCGGACAGGCCGGTGGTGGCGGGCCGCGAGGGTCCGCAGGACCCGGTGATGCGGCTGGTCGACACCCCTCCGCCGCCGGACCCCGCGGAGCGCCGGCGCTTCCGGGGGCGGGGCTGACCCGTCGGGCGGGTGCCGGGCGGGTGCCCGACGACTACGGGTGGGCGCCGGACGACTGCCGGACGGGGCGGCGTCCGGTAAGGGGCGTGACGCCCACCCGGTAGTGACATCCTCATCTTCACTGCGTACGCTCCTGAATATGGATATGCACACTGTGGTGGTGGGGACGTCCGGGGTGACCGCGTCCGACGTTCTCGCCGTGGCGCGCGGCGGCGCCCGGGTCGAGCTGTCGGAGGAGGCGGTCGCGGCCCTCGCCGCGGCCCGCGAGATCGTGGACGCGCTGGCGGCCAAGCCCGAACCCGTCTACGGCGTCAGCACCGGCTTCGGCGCCCTGGCGACCCGGCACATCAGCCAGGAGCTGCGCGCGCAGCTGCAGCGCAACATCGTCCGTTCGCACGCGGCGGGCCTCGGGCCGCGGGTGGAGCGGGAGGTCGTACGGGCCCTGATGTTCCTGCGGCTCAAGACCGTCTGCTCGGGGCACACCGGTGTCCGGCCGGAGGTCGCGCGGACGATGGCCGACGTGCTCAACGCCGGGATCACCCCGGTCGTCCACGAGTACGGCTCCCTCGGCTGCTCCGGCGACCTCGCGCCGCTGTCGCACTGCGCCCTCACCCTCATGGGGGAGGGGGAGGCCGAGGGCCCGGACGGCGTGGTCCGTCCCGCCGGTGAGCTGCTCGCCGCACACGGCATCGCCCCCGTCGAACTGCGCGAGAAGGAGGGCCTCGCCCTCCTCAACGGCACCGACGGCATGCTCGGCATGCTGCTCATGGCCCTCGCCGACCTGGAGCTGCTCTACAGGTCGGCCGACATCACCGCCGCCCTCAGCCTCGAGGCGCTGCTCGGCACCGACAAGGTGCTCGCCCCCGAGCTGCACGCCATCCGCCCGCACCCCGGGCAGGGCGCCTCGGCCGCCAACATGCTCGCGGTGCTGAGGGGTTCGGAGCTCACCGGGCACCACCAGGACGACGCGCCGCGGGTCCAGGACGCCTACTCGGTGCGCTGCGCCCCGCAGGTCGCCGGCGCCGGCCGGGACACCATGGCGCACGCCCGCACGGTCGCCGAGCGCGAGCTGGCCTCGGCCGTGGACAACCCGGTCGTGCTGCCTGGGGGCACCTCCCGGGCTTTCGGCACCGGGGGAGGCCGGGTGGAGTCCAACGGCAACTTCCACGGCGCCCCCGTGGCCTACGTCCTGGACTTCCTCGCCATCGCCGCCGCGGACCTCGCCTCCATCGCCGAGCGCCGTACCGACCGGCTGCTCGACAAGAACCGCAGTCACGGCCTGCCGCCGTTCCTGGCCGACGACGCCGGCGTCGACTCGGGGCTCATGATCGCCCAGTACACGCAGGCCGCCCTGGTGAGCGAGCTGAAGCGGCTCGCCGTACCGGCGTCCGCCGACTCGATCCCCTCCTCCGCCATGCAGGAGGACCACGTCTCCATGGGCTGGTCGGCCGCCCGCAAGCTGCGCACGGCCGTCGACAACCTCACGCGCGTGGTCGCCATCGAGCTGTACGCCGCCACCCGCGCGATCGAGCTGCGCGAGGGCCTGACCCCGGCCCCCGCCTCGCAGGCGGCCATCACGGCCGCGCGGGCGGCGGGCGTCCGGGGGCCCGGCCCGGACCGGTTCCTCGCCCCCGACCTCGCCGCCGCCGAGGCGTTCGTGCGCGAGGGGCGGCTGGTCGCCGCGGTGGAGGCCGTCACCGGCCCGCTGCGCTAGTGCCGCAACAGGCAACGTTCGCCCCGTCGCGACGCCCGGCACGCACTCTCGCCGCACCGGCCGAAACCCCGAGTACGTCCAGTACGAGGGCTTCCGGCCGCCACGCCGAGAGCACGCACCGGACGCCGCTCCTTGACGGGCAAACGCTGCCTGCCGCGGCACTAGCCCTACGGAGACCGGGCCCCTGCCGTGCCTGCGGCAGGGCACCCGACGCCGTGCCGGGCTCAGAAGCCGAGGCGTTCCCGCCGTGCCGAGTACACCAGGAAGCCGGCGCCGACCCCGAGGAAGAGGCTGCCGCCGACGACGTAGGGAGTGGTGTCGAAGCTTCCGGTGTCGGCGAGTTGGGTGTCCGCGCCCGAGGTGTCCGCGCCCGACGTGTCCGTGGCCGCGGTGTCCGTCGTCGACGACGCCGCCCGCGCCTGGGTCGTGACCTGCGAGGAAGGGGTCGCCGTCGGTGTCGTTCCGGCCGTCCGGCCCCCGCCCGCGTCGGTGCCGCTCGCGTTGGCGGAGGGAACGAACCACAGGGCGCACAGGAGGGTCCCCGCGGCGGTGGCGGTCAGCAACGAACGGCGAGCGGATGACACGGAATATCGATCCCCTTGTGGCGCTGGCGAATTGGCCGTGTGGGGCGATGTTAGTGAAAGGCGCGGTCACCGGAAAGTCGCGGGAGGCGTGGGCCGCACGTTCCGGGCATGAACCCTGAAGAGTCATCACGTTTTGTCCGCCTCCGGGTGGAACTCGTTCTCGAGATCGACGACGCCGAGGCGGTGACCGAGGGGGTACTGCGGCGTCCCGCGGAAGACGCCGGAAAAGCTGAAGAGGCCCGGAAGACGGGGAGAACGGCCTGTCGGCCGACGGGCGGGCGGGTGCCGGGGCGGCTGTGACGGAAGACACCGCGCAAGCCCCTCGCGTTTCCGGTGGATCCGTTCGGCCTGGTCAACGAGGCGTCCGGGGGGAAGCCGCGCAGACCGCCCGGCCGGGCGGGGCCGTCGGCCACGGCCCTGATTCGCCGGACGGGGACCTGGACGAGGATGATGTGGGCGACGATGAAGACGAGGGTGCCGAAATCGGCTCCCGGCGGCCGGGGAAATTCATGGCCCCGGCCGGCAACCACCGTCCGGGGTTTCGTCGTCTCAAACGGCGCACTGACCGATTTCCGCACCACCCGCCCCGCCCGACGTGGCGTGCCCCACATGCTTGGGCTCTGTGGAACGGGACGAACCGGTCGTAGCGTTGAAGCTCGTCAACGGGGTCTGGTCGGGTTTTTCGGGGAATCGGCAACGATGGAGAAGCGTGTGATGACGAACAGTAAGCGGCGCAAGGGCCTCACGGTCGCGTCCGCACTGCTCGGCGGGGTTCTGGTGCTCTCGGCGTGTTCCAGTGGTGGCGGCGGCGACGCGTCCGGCGCCAAGGGCAAGGACACCTCGCAGGCGAAGGCCGACGAGGCGGCGGCCAAGAAGTCCTCCGAGGCCGACATCAAGATCACGCCCAAGGACGGCTCGGACAACGCCTCCATCAACAACTCCGCCACCGTGACCGTCAGCAAGGGCACGCTCACGGCCGTGACGATGAAGACCGCCGGCGGCACCACGGTGGCCGGTCAGCTCTCCGCGGACAAGCTCAGCTGGAAGCCCAGCGTCCAGCTCGAGCGCTCGACCACCTACAAGGTCGCCGCCGAGGCCAAGGACGCCAACGGCCTCGTCGCCCACGAGAACGCCTCGTTCACCACGGTCTCCCCGTCCAACAGCTTCATAGGCAACTTCACGCCGGACAACGGCACGACCGTCGGCGTGGGCATGCCGGTGTCGATCAACTTCGACAAGGCCATCACCAACAAGGCCGCGGTCCAGAAGGGCATCACGGTCAGCTCCAGCAGCGGCCAGGAGGTCGTCGGCCACTGGTTCGGCGCCAACCGTCTCGACTTCCGCCCCCAGGACTACTGGAAGGAGAACTCCACCGTCACGATGAAGCTCGCGCTCGACGGCGTCGAGGGCGCCTCCGGTGTCTACGGCGTGCAGCAGAAGACGGTCACCTTCCACATCGGCCGCAACCAGATCTCCTACGTCGACGCCAAGACCAAGCAGATGAAGGTCACGCAGGACGGCAAGACGATCAAGACCATCCCGATCTCGGCCGGTTCACCGGAGCACAAGACCTACAACGGCACCATGGTCATGTCCGAGAAGTTCAAGGAGACGCGCATGAACGGCGCGACCGTGGGCTTCACCGACAGCGACGGCAAGGGCGAGTACGACATCAAGGACGTGCCGCACGCCATCCGCCTCACCAGCTCCGGCACCTTCATCCACGGCAACTACTGGGGCGCGAAGTCCGTCTTCGGCAACGTCAACACCAGCCACGGCTGCGTGGGCCTGTCGGACACCAAGGGCGCCAACGACACGGGCACACCGGCGTACTGGTTCTACACCCACTCCATGGTCGGTGACGTCGTGGTGATCTCCCACACCGGCGACAAGACGGTCCAGCCGGACAACGGCCTCAACGGCTGGAACCTCAGCTGGGCGGACTGGAAGGCCGGTTCGGCCGTCTGACCCGCCGTCGGCCGCAGCTTCCCGATGCCGCCCCCAGGGGCGGCATCGGTGTTCTCCGAGGTGCCGGCGGGTTGCGGGCACGGCCTTCTCATGCGGCTCTTATGCCGGCCTTATCCAAGCATCACGCGCCGTCCCTACCGTGCGGCCATGTTCTTCACCTACCTGAGGCGCGAACTGCGCCGCCGCAGAAAGGCGGCCCTCGTCGTCGCCTCCGGCCTCGCGTTGGGCATCGCCCTGGTCATCGTGGTCAACTCCGTGTCCAACGGCATGGGGAAGGCGCAGGACAAGGTCCTCCAGTCGCTGTACGGCCTGGGCACGGACATGACGGTCACCAAGGCCGCGTCACCGTCCGCCGGCAGCTCGCAGCGGCCGCGCTTCCAGTTCGACGCGCGGAACAACGGCGACGACTCCCAGCAGAGCAGCGACCGGGTCATGGTGCAGGGCTTCACCACCCTGTCCTCCTCGACCGTCTCCAAGGTCGCCGAGCAGAAGGGCGTCTCGACCGCCGTCGGCGGGCTGAGCCTCAACGTGGTCAAGATCAACGGCCAGTTCACCCGCGGCCAGTTCCAGCAGAAGCCGAGCGGCGGCGGCACCGGTGGCGCACGCGGCGGCGGCCAGCCGCAGGGCGAGGTGCGCGGCGGCGGCGCCGACTTCGACGTCAACTCGTACTCGGTGTACGGCACCGACGTCACACAGACCGGCATCGGCCCGCTGACCTCCTCCAAGATCACCAGCGGCCGTACCTTCAGGACGACCGAGACCGACGCGAAGGTGCTGGTGGCCGACTCGGCGTACGCCAAGGAGAAGAAGTACGAGGTCGGTTCGAGCGTCACCGTCAACAAGGTCAAGTTCAGGATCATCGGCATCGCGACGGCCGACAGCGGTGACTCCGCGGCCAACCTCTACATGCCGCTGAAGCAGGCCCAGACGCTGGCCGACCAGAAGAACAAGGTCACCACGATCTACGTCAAGGCGACCGACTCCCAGCAGATCTCCGCGGTCAAGTCGACCATCCAGAAGAACGTCTCGGGTACGACCGTCACCACCTCGGCCGACCTCGCGGACACGGTCTCCGGCTCCCTGTCGACGGCGTCCTCCCTCGCCACGAACGTCGGCAAGTGGCTGTCCATCGCGGTGCTGGTGGCCGCCTTCCTGGTCGCCGGACTGCTCACCTCCTCCGCCGTCTCCCGCCGGGTGCGCGAGTTCGGCACGCTCAAGGCGCTGGGCTGGCGGTCGGGCCGGGTGACCCGGCAGGTCGTCGGTGAGGCCGTCGTCAACGGCCTGGTCGGCGGCGCCCTCGGCATCGCGCTCGGCCTGGCGGGCGCCTACGCCGTCACCACCATCAGCCCCACGCTGCAGGCCCAGCTGGGCGGCGGCTCCGGGGCCGGCGGTCCCGGGGGCGGCTTCGGCGGCCCCGGCCGGCGGGCGGCCAAGAGCCTGGAGGTCGCGCTCACCGCGCCGGTGAGCCTCACCACCATCGCCCTGGCGGTCGCGCTCGCGGTGGCCGGCGGTCTGATCGCGGGCGCCTTCGGCGGCTGGCGGGCGTCGAGGCTGCGCCCGGCGGACGCGCTGCGGCGCGTCGAGTAGCGGCCCGTCCGGCACCCACCCACGAACCCACCAGGAGTCACCCCGTGTACGAACTCAGAGGCGTCACCAAGCGCTACACCCGAGGCAAGGACACCGTCACCGCCCTGGACGCCGTGGACCTGGCCATCGCCGACGGCGACCGTCTGGTCATCCAGGGCCCCACCGGCGGCGGCAAGTCCACCCTGCTCCAGATGCTCGGCGGCCTGGACCGGCCCACCGCCGGTGAGGTCGTCCTGGACGGGACCGACGTGGCGAAGCTGTCCGAGGCCCGCCTCACCAGGGTCCGCAGCGAGAACATCGGTTTCGTCTTCCAGAGCTTCAACCTCATTCCCACGCTCACCGCCCAGGAGAACGTGGAGACCGCCCTCGTACCCCTGGGCGCGAAGACGAAGGAGCGCCGGGAACGGGCGGCCGAGGCGCTGAGGTCGGTCGGCCTCGGCGAACGCCTCGGGCATCTGCCGTCCGAGATGTCCGGAGGACAGCAGCAGCGCGTCGCGATCGCGCGGGCGCTGGTCAAGGAGCCGAAGGTGCTGCTCGCCGACGAACCCACCGGCAACCTCGACGAGTCGATGCGCGACGAGATCATGGAGGTGCTGGAACGCATGTGGAAGGAGCTCGGGCTGACGTTCATCATGGTCACGCACGACTCCGCCATCGCCAGGAAGGCCCCGCGCCTGGCGACGATCCGCAAGGGCCGGATCACCGTCAAGGAGAACGCCGGCGCCTGACGGCCGCAGCGCGCGCACCACTTCATCGCCCCCGGCACACCGTGTGCCCGGGGGCGTACGCGCGGGCCGGCGAGAGCGCTCCCGGACCGTGGCGACGGAACGCGCCCGCCACCGCCACCGCCACCACGGCAACCCCCGGCGGTCCCGGCCACGATGCCCGCCAAGGGGCGGGCCGCCGCGGACGCCGAAGGGCTCCGTGTGTCCCGTTGCCCGCCGACGTGAAGGCGCCGTCAGGCCGACTGCCCGGCCCGTGTCGCGTCCGCTCCCCAACTCGCCAGCAGGCGCAGCGCCTCCGCCGACGCGCTCCCCGGTTCGGCGTGATACGTGGTGAGCGCCAGCCCGTCGTCGTCCGCCGGCCGGAACGACTCGAAGCTCAACGTCAGCTCGCCCACCAGCGGATGCCGCAGCCGCTTGACGCCGTAGCTCTTCTCCTTGACGTCGTGCGTGGCCCACAGCCGCCGGAACTCCTCGCTCTTCACGGAGAGTTCGCCGACCAGCGCGGACAGCCGGGGATCGTCCGGGTAGCAGCCCGCCTCCATGCGCAGGAAGCTGACCATGTCGTAGGCCTTCTGCTCCCACTCCACGTACAGATCGCGGTACTCGGGCCTGAGGAACACCAGCCGGGCCCAGTTCCGTTCCTGCGCCGGCAGCTCCGACCAGTCGCCGAAGACGGCCGCCGCCATGCCGTTCCAGGCCAGGATGTCCGAGCGCCGGCCGGTGAGGTACGCCGGCACCGAGCCGTCCATCGTGTCCAGCAGGTGCCGCAGCGCCCCGCGCACCTGCTGGGTCCGGGCCGCCGTCTTCTTCTTGTGCTGCTTGGGCTTGGCGAGGTGGGTGAGGTGGTTGTGCTCGGCGTCGGTCAGCCGCAGCGCCCGCGCGATGGAGTCGAGCACCTCCGCGGACACGTTCCGCCCGTTGCCCTGCTCCAGGCGCGTGTAGTACGCCACCGAGACGCCCGCCAGCTGCGCCAGCTCCTCGCGCCTGAGCCCCGGCACCCGGCGGTGCCGCCCGAAGTCCGGCAGCCCCACGTCCTCCGGCTTCAGCCGGGCGCGCCGGGTGCGCAGGAACTCACTGAGCTCGGCACGCCGGTCCAGCGCCCCCGAGGCCTCGTGCACGGGATCGGGCTGTTCGTCCATACGGCAAGTATTCACCGTCGTACGCACACGTTCCTGACCCCGCCAGTGGTAGGAACGGCGGACGTACGCAGAAGCGTGGGCTGGGTGAGCCCCGGACGTTCCGGCAGGCTGGACGACGTGCCCGGTCGGAAGGCAGCCGGGCGGCAACCACCGCTAGGAGATCCCTCGGCATGACCACTGTTGCTGCGTACGCCGCACCCGCCGCGAAGGCTCCCCTGGAGCGCACCACCATCGAGCGTCGGGCGGTCGGCGAGTTCGACGTCCTGATCGACATCAAGTTCGCCGGTATCTGCCACTCGGACATCCACCAGGCCCGCGAGGGCTGGGGCGAGGCGATCTTCCCGATGGTCCCGGGCCACGAGATCGCGGGCATCGTCTCCGAGGTCGGCCCCGGAGTGACCAGGTTCGCCGTCGGCGACCGCGTGGGCGTCGGCTGCATGGTCGACTCCTGCCGCGAGTGCGAGAACTGCCGGGCCGGTCTGGAGCAGTACTGCCTCAACGGCAACGTCGGCACCTACAACGCCGTCGGCAAGGACGGCGAGCCCACCTACGGCGGCTACTCGGAGAAGATCGTCGTCGACGAGAACTTCGTCGTCCGCGTCCCCGACGGCCTCTCCCTCGACGTGGCCGCGCCCCTGCTGTGCGCCGGCATCACCACGTACTCCCCGCTGCGCCACTGGAACGCCGGCCCCGGCAAGAAGGTCGCGATCCTCGGCATGGGCGGCCTCGGCCACATGGGCGTGAAGATCGCGCACGCGCTGGGCGCCGAGGTCACGGTGCTCTCGCAGTCCCTGCGCAAGAAGGACGAGGGGCTGAGGCTGGGCGCGGACCACTACTACGCGACCAGCGACGAGCAGACCTTCAGGGACCTGCGCGGCAGCTTCGACCTGATCCTCTCGACGGTCTCCGCCCCGCTGGACCTGGACGCGTTCCTGTCCCTGCTGAAGACGGACGGCGCCTTCGTGAACGTCGGCGCCCCCGAGGAGCCCGTCAGGCTCAACCTCTTCTCGGTGATCGGCGGCCGCAAGACCCTCGCCGGCTCCGGCATCGGCGGCATCCGCGAGACCCAGGAGATGCTGGACTTCTGCGCGGAGCACGGCTTCGGCGCGGAGATCGAGCTGATCCGCGCGGACCAGATCAACGAGGCGTACGAGCGGGTGCTCTCCAGCGACGTCCGCTTCCGGTTCGTGATCGACACGGCGACGATCTGAGCGGCGCGGCTGATCCAGGGGCCCCGGCACCTCGTGCCGGGGCCCCTCGGCGTGTCCCAGGGCCGACGGGCCGCGCTCCCGGCGTTCCGGGGGCGGGTTCGGCCTCAACCGGGAGCCGGGAGCCGCCTGTTGTTCCCTCCGCCCTTCCCTGAGCTTCATGTTCCGGAGTGCCGGGAGTCGGCGCGGCCGTCTGGGATGGTGGGCGCACAGGGCCGAGGAACCGTGACCCAGCCGGCCATCACCGCGTCCGAGCCGTGAGGAAGCCATGATTCGCAGTGCGTTCGGCAGACCTTCCCGGAGTACGTTCCGTATGCGCGCCGGTCTCGGTGCCGCCGCCCTGTTCGCCGTCGTCGTGCCCGCCGGGGCCCCGGCGCAGGCCGCTCCGGCGGACACCGCGGCGGCCGCGCCGGCCGCGCGGTGGACGACCGAGACGCTCGCGCCCGGCGTGCTGCTGCGCACCGGCACCGTGCGGCGCACGGACGTCACCCACACCTGGACGGTCACCGTCCGCTCGCCGGCCACCAGCCGGCTGACCGGCGCCGCGACCTGGGCCGAGGTCGGCAGCCGCGACTGGGCCGGCACCACGGCCCGGACGCTGCGCGAGGCGGGGTACACGCCGCGCGTGGAGAGCGTCCGGTGGCCCGGCTACGCCGACACCCCGCACGACGTGATGGGCTACCGGGTGCGGATCGGCTCCTTCGCCGACCGGGCCGACGCCCAGTCCACCGCGAAGGAGGTCACCTCGGCCGGCTTCCACACCCTGGTCGCGTGGACCGGCTACGACGTCCAGGAGCCGGCCGACCGCGAGAACGTCCACGTCGCGGTGATCGACCCGCGCCTCTTCCGCGGCACGGTCGAGGCCACCCACGACGGCGACGTCGCCCGGCGCGAGACCACCTCGTCGGTCGCCTCCGCGCTGCACTCGCTGGTCGCCGTCAACGGCGGCTTCTTCGTGACCTCGGACGCCGACGGCGTCCAGGGCACCATCTCCGGACTCGGCGCCTACCACGGCCGGCTGGGCTCGATGGCGGCCGGTTCGCGGGCCGCCCTGATCCTCGGTGACGGCGGCCGCCGCGTCCGCGTGGCCGACGTGACCACCACCGTCACCGCCCGCGTCGGAAGGTCGTCGTACGCGATCCAGGGGATCAACCGCGTCCCGTCCCTGGTCCGCGACTGCGGCCGCCCCGGCGCCACGCCGAGCGACCGGCCCTGGCAGGACGTGACCTGCCGGCTGAGCGACGACCTGGTGCAGTTCACCCCCGAGTTCGGCGCGGACCTGCCCACCGGAGCGGGCGCGCAGGCCGTGCTGGACGCCTCCGGCCGGGTGGTCTCGGCCGGTGCGCGGGCCGGACGGGTACCGGCGGGCGGGCGCGTCCTGCAGGGTGTCGGCGCCGCCGCGGCCTGGCTGACCGCCCACGCGTCCCCCGGGCGGCGCGTCCTCGTCCGCGAGGACGTCCGCGACACCACCGGCCGCCGCCTGCGGCTCGGCGGCGACGACTCCGTGGTGAGCGCGGCGCCCACCCTGGTGAGGAACGGCCGTATCGACATCGACGCCGCCGCCGAGGGCGTGGTCGACCCGCTGGACCTCTCCTTCGGCTACGCCTGGGCCAACACCCGCCAGCCGCGCACCATGGCGGGCGTCGACGGCAGGGGCCGGCTGATCCTGGCCACGGTCGACGGCCGCCGCACCGACGGCAGCGAGGGCTTCACCCTGTACGAGGAAGCCCGGTTCATGCGCTCGCTCGGCGCCGTGCAGGCCCTGAACCTGGACGGTGGCGGCTCCACCACGATGGCCGTACGGGGCGTCCTCGCCAACCACCCGTCGGACGCGACGGGCGAACGCCCGGTCGGCGACACGGTGCAGGTACGTCCGGCTCCCGCCGGCTGACGGCCCGGGCCCACCGGCCGGCCGGCGCCGGTGGGCGCTCCCCCCTTTCCCGTGCCGCCGGCGGCGGCTGGGACACTGCCGTCATGGACACCACAGCCGAGCAGATAAGTGCCCGGACGGCGGCCGCGTGGACCGTCGCGCTCGCGATCCTCGGAGGCTTCACCGGTTACGCGTGGGACGGGCCGTTCCTCGCCGTCACCTGCGCCCTCTCCCTGGGCGGCGGCGGGGCCGTGGGCACGGTGCTGTCCCGCCGCCGCATGATCGCGACCATCCGCGAAGGCCAGGGCAGGGCCGCCGCGCTCGGCTACGCCGACGGAGTCGCGGACATGATGGTGCTCGGGATATCGGCGTACCGGGACGCCGTCTTCCCGCTGTCCGGCCCCGACGCGGTGGACGCCGCCGAGCGCGTGGCACGCCGTGAGGCCGCCTACCGCCTCACGGCCGCCGACGGGCTCGCCCACAGCGTCCGTACGGCCGCGGCCGCCGCCCTCGCGGCCATCGACGACCGGCGCGACCACGAGACCCGGTCCGCCATGGAGGACCTGATGAAGGCCGTCCAGGAGCAGCGCCGGGGGACGTGACCGGCGGCCACCCCGGCCCACCCCGTGCGGTCCGCGGCCCGGACCCGTCCCCCGTGCGGGCCCGCGACCCCGATCCGTCCCCCGTGCGAGCTACACCCAGGTGTCCACCGCACGGTGACGATCCCGGACCGCCGGATCCATAGCGTTCGGTGCAGCCGCGGCACTCCGGCCGCGGATGTGGCGGAGGGGATTCCCATGAGGCTGATATGGCAGTTCGCGGCCGTGGCGGCGGTCGCGTTCATCGGCGGGCAGGGTGCCGGCGCGGTGCAGGACCAGGCGTGGCTCACGCTGGTCGTGGGCGCGCTGACCGCCGTGCTCGCGCTGTTCGTCTACCGGTGGGTGGTACGGCGGACCGAGCACCGCGAGGTCACGGAGGTCGCCCGGCGGGGCGCCGGGGCCGCGGTCGGCCGGGGCGCGCTGCTCGGCGGGGCGCTGTTCGCCGCCGTCATCGTGAACCTCGCCCTGCTCGGGGACTACGGCGTCCACGGCCTGGGCTCGGTGAGCGGCGCGGCGGGACTGGCCGGGTTCATGGCCGCGGCCGCCGTGACGGAGGAACTGCTCTTCCGCGGAGTCCTGTTCCGGATCGTGGAGGAACGCGTCGGCACCTGGATCGCGCTGACCCTGACCGGCGTGCTGTTCGGCCTGTCGCACCTGCTCAACCCGCACGCCAGCCTGTGGGGCGCCCTCGCCATCGCGATCGAGGCGGGCGGCATGCTGGGCGCCGCCTACGTGGCCACCCGCGGCCTGTGGCTGCCGATCGGGCTGCACTTCGGCTGGAACTTCGCCGAGTCCGGCATCTTCAGCACCGAGGTCTCCGGCAACGACACCAAGCAGGGGCTGCTGGACGCCACCGTGTCGGGCCCGAAGCTCCTCACCGGCGGTGACTTCGGCCCGGAGGGCAGCCTGTACGCGGTGGTGTTCTGCGTGCTGGCGACGATCGTGCTCATGCGGCTGGCCCGTCGGCGCGGACACCTGGTGCCGCGTCGCCGCCGGGCCGGCCGGGTCGACGCGACCGCTACAGTTGCCCGGTGATCGCTCTTCGGCGGTTCCCGGACCTCTGGCGCCGGCTCGACGCCACGGTCCGGGACCTCCTGCTCGGGCTGCTGCTGCTGACCGTGTCGCTCCTGCCGGTGCTGCAGCGGCACGGGACCCGGCTGGGCGGCGTCGCGGACCGCCCCTTCGACGCCGGTGCCGCCGCGGTCGTCCTGCTCGAGTGCCTCCCGCTCGTGTTGCGCCGACGCCGGCCGGCCCTCTGTCTCGCCCTGGTGTCGCTGGCCTTCGCCGCCGACCAGCTGCGCGGCTACCACCTGGTCTCGGGTGTCGCGCTGCTGGTCGCGCTGGTGAGCACGGGACTGCACCTGCAACGGCGCCGGCGCGCCGCCGCGCTGCTGTTCTCCGCCGCGTACGTGGTGCTGGCCGTCGCGCTCGGGCGGCTCGGCTCGGGCGAGCCGGTGAGCGAGTTCGTGACGTTCTACCTGGTGCTGACGCTCGGCTGGGGCGGCGGGGCCTGGCTGCGTGCCGCCAGGATCACGGAGGCGGAACGCCGCAGCCGTGTCGCCGAGGACACCCGTACCGCCGAACGCGCCCGTATCGCCCGCGAGTTGCACGACGTGGTGACCCACCACGTGACGGCGATGGTCGTACAGGCCGAGGCGGCGCGCTACCTGACCGCCGCCCCCGACCGCCTGGACCAGGCCCTGACCGCCGTCACGGACACCGGCCGCCGGGCCATCACCGACCTGCGCCACCTGCTCGACCTGCTCGACCCCGGCCACGGCGCCGAGGCCAGGACGCCCGCCGTCGGCCGGCTCCTCACGCTCGTCGAGCAGACCCGCCGGGCCGGGCAGCCGGTGGAGTTCACCGAGGAGGGCGCCCCCGCCGCGTCGACGGGCAGCGCCGACCTCGTGGCCTACCGGGTCGTGCAGGAAGCCCTGACGAACGCCCTCAAGCACGCCCGTGGCAACCGCACCTCGGTCCGGGTGAGCCACGGCACGAAGGAGATCACCGTGGAGGTCACCACGGACGGCGCCGGTTCCCCGGCCGCGTCCCCCGGCGGCAGCGGCAGCGGCCGGGGCCTGGCCGGCCTGCGCGAACGGGTCGACGTCCTGGGCGGCGACTTCAGCGCCCGCCCCCGGACGAACGGCGGATTCCTGGTGCGGGCGCGCATACCGGCGGGGGGCGCGTCGTGACGCCGGCGGTGGCTGCGGTGGCGCCGGCCGGGGCGTTCGGGGGAGGGCCCGGCGGACCGTCCGCGGGAGATGCCGGCGGGGCCCGCGCGGGGAGCACGGTGTGAGTCCTGTGGCGGAGCGGGACGCGACCGCGCCGATCCGGGTCCTGGTCTGCGACGACCAGATACTGGTCCGCACCGGACTGGTGACGATCATCGACGCCCAGCCGGACCTCGAGGTGGCGGGCGAGTGCGGAGACGGGCGGAGCGCCGTCGACCTCGCCGGCCGGCTCCTGCCGGACGTCGTCGTGATGGACGTGCGCATGCCGGTGCTCGACGGCATCGAGGCCACCCGCCTGCTGGCCGGCGCCGGGGTGCCCGACCCCGTCAAGGTGCTCGTGGTGACCACCTTCAACCTCGACGAGTACGTCTACGAGGCGCTGCGCGCGGGCGCCAGCGGCTTCCTCCTCAAGGACGCGCCCCCGGCCCAGCTCCTGCACGGCATCCGCACCGTGGCCACCGGCGCGGCACTGCTGGCCCCCGAGGTGACACGCCGGCTCGTGGGCCGGTACGCCGCCCGCATCCGCCCCGCCGGAGGCACCCCGCACGACATCCCGCTGACCCCCCGCGAGCTGGAGGTCCTCCGCCTCATCGCGGACGGCCTCTCCAACAGCGAGATCGCCGGCGCCCTCGTCATCAGCCAGGAGACCGTGAAGACCTTCGTCTCCCGCATCCTCACCAAACTCGACCTGCGCGACCGGGTCCAGGCCGTCGTGTACGCCTACCGGCACGGCCTGGTGACGTGAGGCGGACGGAGGCGGACGGCGACCGCGCGACCCGGTGGACACGCGCGGAATCGCGGGGAACCCTCACACGTTGTGGGAGGTGGGCATCGGATGCCGGTGGTATGCGGGCCGAGCAGCCCGAGCGACCGAGCTGACACGTACTTGGAGGGTCACCATGGCTGCGCAGACGCAGAGGGCCGTACTCGCGGGCGGATGTTTCTGGGGGATGCAGGATCTGATCCGCCGGCTCCCGGGCGTGACGGCGACCCGGGTCGGATACACCGGCGGTGACGTGCCGAACGCGACGTACCGCAACCACGGGACGCACGCGGAGGCCATCGAGATCCTCTTCGACCCCGCGAAGACCGACTACCGCGCCCTCCTGGAGTTCTTCTTCCAGATCCACGACCCGAGCACCAGGAACCGCCAGGGCAACGACATCGGCCTCAGCTACCGCTCGGCGATCTACTACGTGGACGACGAGCAGAAGCGGATCGCCGAGGACACGATCGCCGACGTCGACGCCTCCGGCCTGTGGCCGGGCAAGGTCGTCACCGAGGTGGAGCCGGCCGGCCCCTTCTGGGAGGCCGAGCCCGAGCACCAGGACTACCTGGAACGCTACCCGGACGGCTACACCTGCCACTTCCCGCGCCCGGGATGGCGGCTGCCCGCCCGCACGGAGGGCTGAACCCGGGACGGGACGGGGCCCGGCAGCAGCGGAACGGACGGATACCGGCCGGCTGCGGCTCCGCGGCCGGCCGTGTCCTGCACGGCCGGAGCGGCGCCCCGTCGGTGCGGCCCGGAGCGGCGCCTCGTCAGTGCGGCAGGGTCGCCGGGCTGCCGCCGTTCGCCTCGTAGCCCGCCACCGCCAGCGCCCGGTAGACCGCGAACTCCGCCGCGGGATCCGGCGACAGGGTCCAGGGCAGCGCGCCGACATGGCCGTCGATGTGTATGAGCTGGTTCATGGCCTCGCCCCAGCGCTCGGCGCGGACCAGGAAGAAGACCAGCAGATGGCGTACGTGCGCCAGCATCGGGTCGTCCGGCCGGGCCGAGTGCACCGCGTGCAGCGCCCCGTGCATCGCCTTCGTCACGACCTCGCTCTGGTAGAAGCCGCTGACCAGGTTCACCTCGGGGAGGTGCTCGAACACCGAGAAGAGCGGCATCGCGGCGAGCAGCGAGCCGTGCGGGGCCCGCGCGGCGGCCGCCTCCGCGAAGGACGTCGCCAGCTCCCGCGAGCCGTGCCACTTCTCGCACCAGTAGTGCAGCGCCGCCAGGTGGGCGCCCATGTGCGCCGGGGCGCGGTCCAGGATCTTCAGCCAGAGCTGCTCGAACTCCGGCCGGGAGTACGCGAGACCCCGGGCCACCGACAGCTCGACGATGTACGGGACCGGGTCACCGGGGGCGAGCAGCGCCGCGTCCCCGCACGCCGACCTCGCCTCCTCCATGATGATCCGGAACTCGTCCGTGCCCGGCGTCGACGTGCGCCACGCCTGCTGCACCAGGAACTCCGCGTGCACCGCCGCACCGCCGGCGTCCTTGGGCTGCTCGGCGCGCCACACCCGCAGCCACTGCCCGCCCGGGGTCTCGCTGACCCCGCCGGGCCGCTGCTGCAGCTCCAGCGAGGCCGCGCCCGCGAAGGCCTGCACGCGCTGCCAGCGCAGCTCGCCCCCGGTCTCCGTGCCCGCCAGCAGCTGTGCGGCCGCGCGGTAGTCCTGGGTGCGCTGCACCAGGTCCAGGACGTCCAGCAGGTCCTGGTCGGGGCCGGGCATGCGGACGTCCAGCTCCTCCTCGCGCACGAATCCGTAGTCCGCGGGATCGGCGGCGTCCGGGTGGCCCGCCGGGACCTGCTCGATCATGCCCCGACGGCGCCGCATGAACGGCAGCAGCACGAAGCCGAGCATGACCAGCGCGATCAGGACCCAGAGGAATTCCATGGCTCAAGCGTTCCAGACGCCACCGGCAATTGGCCAACCCGGTCGGCGGCCTGTGGAAAACCCACGCCCACCGGCCTCACCGTACGGTCCCCCGTGCCTCCGGGTCCGCCACCCGCCCCGGCGGCGCACTACGCTCGGGCCCATGAGCGACAGGCACATCAGTCAGCACTTCGAGACCCTCGCGATCCACGCGGGCAACACCGCCGATCCCCTCACCGGCGCGGTCGTCCCGCCGATCTACCAGGTCTCGACCTACAAGCAGGACGGCGTCGGCGGCCTGCGCGGGGGCTACGAGTACAGCCGTAGCGCCAACCCGACCAGGGCCGCCCTGGAGGAGAACCTCGCAGCCCTCGAGGGAGGCCGCCGCGGTCTCGCGTTCGCGTCCGGACTGGCGGCCGAGGACTGCCTGTTGCGCACGCTGCTCAGCCCCGGCGACCACGTGGTCATCCCCAACGACGCGTACGGCGGCACGTTCCGCCTGTTCGCGAAGGTCGTCGCCCGGTGGGGGGTGGAGTGGTCGGTCGCCGACACCAGCGATCCGTCCGCCGTGCGGGCCGCCATCACCCCGAAGACCAAGGCCGTGTGGGTGGAGACCCCCTCCAACCCGCTGCTCGGCATCACCGACATCGCCGCGCTCGCCCAGGTCGCGCGGGACGCGGGCGCGAGGCTCGTCGTCGACAACACCTTCGCCACGCCCTACCTCCAGCAGCCGCTGGCACTCGGCGCCGACGTCGTCGTGCACTCGCTGACCAAGTACATGGGCGGCCACTCCGACGTCGTCGGCGGCGCCCTGATCGTCGCCGACGAGACGCTCGGCGAGGAACTGGCGTTCCACCAGAACGCGATGGGCGCCGTCGCCGGCCCCTTCGACGCGTGGCTGGTGCTGCGCGGCACCAAGACGCTGTCGGTGCGCATGGACCGGCACAGCGAGAACGCCACCAAGGTCGCGGACATGCTCACCCGGCACCCGCGCGTGACGCGTGTGCTCTACCCCGGTCTGCCCGAGCACCCCGGTCACGAGGTCGCCGCCAAGCAGATGCGGGCCTTCGGCGGCATGGTGTCGTTCCGGGTCGAGGGCGGCGAGGAGGCCGCCGTCGCGGTCTGCGACCGCGCCGAGGTGTTCACGCTCGGCGAGTCCCTCGGCGGTGTCGAGTCGCTGATCGAGCACCCGGGGCGCATGACGCACGCCTCCGCCGCCGGTTCCGCCCTGGAGGTGCCCGCCGATCTCGTACGGCTCTCCGTGGGCATCGAGAACGTCGACGACCTCCTGGAGGACCTGCAGCAGGCGCTCGGCTAGCCGCCGCGCTCACCAGCCCGTGTACGGGGGAGTCGTCTGGGTGGGCGGCTCCACCCACGGGCGGGCCGTCACGGCCCAGACGAGGAACGCCACGCTCGCGGCGCACAGCAGCAGCCACAGCAGCCGCCGGGCGGCCCTCCTGCGGCGCAGCCTGCGGTTGCCGCGCCGCAGGACCTCCCCGTACAGCTCCGGCGGCACCCGTGGCGGAACCCGCTCCATGATGCGCCGCGCCGCCGCCTCGCGCTCGGCCCGGTTCACGCGCCCCTCCCCACGCCCGCGCGCCTCACGACGGTGCCACCTTCGCGCCCGCGACCGTCCGCGCGGGGCCGCCGTGCGACGGGTGCAGCAGCGTCGCCGTGGCCCGGTCGCAGATGGTGCGGACGCGTTCGGTCGGCAGGCCGAGCAGCGCCGCGGTCTGCTCCTCGGCGACGCCCTCGTACAGCCTGAGGACCAGGATCAGGCGTTCCTGCGGCGCGAGCCCGGCCAGCGGGCTGTCCGGATGCGGGCTGGACCGGCCGAAACCGCCGTACTGGTGCCATGCCGCGCGCGCGAAGCGGCTGGCCAGGTACTGGCGGGCGCGGTCGTAGGGGTCCTCGCCGCGCAGCCGGTCCCAGGCGCTGTACGTGTGCGCGAGGGCCAGGGTCAGCAGGCGCCGCGCGCGCGGGTTGTCGTCCGGCGCCTCGGCGGTCAGCAGGGTGGCGGCATGCAGCAGCCGCCCTGCCGCGCCCGCGACGAACGCCTCGAACTCCCGGGCCCGGCGGGCGGATCGGGACGCCTGCCGTTCTCGCACCGCGCCTCCCGCCCTCACGGCGACCCAGACGGAACGGGACCCTGCCGCGTACGGGATGCTGAACCGCGTACGAAAAGGACCCGATCTCATATGAGGCCAGGGGTGCCCCGTCGGTCAAGAGCCGGGCGGCTCGCGCGCGCGAGAGCCGGCGGGGCGGAGGCGCGGACGGACCCCCAGGACCCTCGGGAGGCGGGCCCCAGGGCCCTCAGGAGGCGGCCGGCGCGTCCGGTCCCTGCCCGCCCTGGGGCGACATCCGCGAGGACAGCGCGGCGTTGAAGCGCGTCAGGAGCGCGCAGAACGTCTCACGCTCCTCCGGCGCCCAGTCCTGCGTCAGTTCGGCCATGAGACGGCGCCTGGACGAGCGCACCTCCTCGAGACGCGCCAGTCCGCGCGGGGACAGCTGAAGCACCACGGCGCGCCCGTCCTCGGGGTGGGAGGTGCGCTTGACGAGACCGGTGTCCACGAGCGGCGCCACCTGCCGGGTCACCGTCGAGGAGTCGATGCCCATGCTCGCCGCGAGCGCCTTGACGCCCATGGGGCCCTCTTTGTCGAGGCGGTTGAGCAGCAGGTACGCGGCGCGGTCCATGGAGTTGCGCACCTGCCCCACCCCGCCGAGCCGGGTCTGTTCGGCACGTCGGGCGAAGACCGCCACCTCGTGCTGCAGCGTGTCGAGAAGACCGGTGTCACCGACGGTCGTCATGTCCATCGACATTTCAGGTGTTGTGGGCATGGCCGGAGGCTCACTTCATGAAGGGGCTGCTGGAATGGGGGACAGAGTACGCGGCCCGGCGGCAGGCCGTACCGGCGCTGCGCAAACCAGTCTCGGACGTTGGTCACACGGGGCCCGTGCGCCTGTGAACTGCGATGCTTGAGCCATGAGCTACAGCACGGCCCACTCCCTGCGGCCCGTGACCCTCGACGACGTGCGGGGAGCGCAGAAGATGCTCTCGGGCGTGGCGCGGGTGACGGCCATGGAGGGCAGCAGGTACCTGTCCCGGCTGGTCGGCGCGCCGGTGCACTTCAAGTGCGAGAACCTGCAGCGTACGGGCTCGTTCAAGCTGCGCGGCGGCTACGTGCGGATCGCCGGGCTGCTGCCCGAGGAGCGCGCCGCCGGAGTGGTGGCGGCGAGCGCGGGCAACCACGCCCAGGGCGTCGCCCTGGCGTCCTCGCTGCTCGGTGTGCGGGCGACGGTGTTCATGCCGAAGGGCGCCCCGCTGCCGAAGATCAGCGCCACCCGGGAGTACGGCGCCGAGGTGCGCCTGCACGGGCAGGTGGTCGACGAGACCCTGGCCGCCGCGCAGGCGTACGCGGCCGAGACGGGCGCGGTGTTCATCCACCCCTTCGACCACCCGGACATCATCGCGGGCCAGGGCACGGTCGGGCTGGAGATCCTGGAACAGTGCCCGGAGGTGCGCACGATCGTGGTCGGCGTCGGCGGGGGAGGTCTCGCGGCCGGTATCGCGGTCGCGGTGAAGGCGCTCAGGCCGGACGTGCGGATCGTGGGCGTGCAGGCGGAGGGCTCGGCCGCGTATCCGCCCTCGATCGCGGCCGGGCACCCGGTGTCGATCGAGCACCCGACGACCATGGCCGACGGCATCCGGGTCGGCCGGCCCGGCGACGTCCCGTTCGCCATCATCCGCGAGCTGATGGACGAGGTCCGCACGGTCTCCGAGGACGCGCTGTCCGCCGCTCTGCTGCTGTGCCTGGAGAGGGCCAAGCTGGTCGTCGAACCGGCCGGCGCGAGCCCGGTCGCCGCGCTGCAGAGCGAGCCGGGGGCCTTCGAGGGGCCGGTGGTCGCGGTGCTGTCGGGCGGGAACGTCGACCCGCTGCTGATGCAGCGCGTTCTGCGGCACGGCATGGCGGCGCAGGGCCGCTACCTGGCCGTACGGCTGCGGCTCACGGACCGGCCGGGAGCGCTCGCCACGCTTCTCGGGGCGTTGTCAGTGGTGGACGCTAACGTCCTCGATGTGAGTCACGTACGGACCGATCCACGGCTCGGGCTCACGGAGGCGGAGGTCGAGCTGCACCTGGAGACGAAGGGGCCGGAGCACTGCCTCGAAGTCGGCCGGGCCCTGCGCGAGGCGGGCTACACGGTCGTCGACTGAGGCGGCGGGCGCCGTCGACCGGCGGCGCTCGAGCCGAACGCGCAGCTCAGGGGCTGTTCGTCACTCGATCGGTTAAATCCGTTGAGAGACGCGATACATCGCGTTAGTGTGTCTCGCAACCGCCCGTCCGCCATCCATCAGGCGGAGCGAAACGTACAAATCTAGGCTTCTCGAAGAATCCCCGACGACGTGGAGACTCACATGCCAGGCGCCATCTATGCCGAAGGCCTGGTCAAGACCTTCGGTGACGTAAGGGCTCTGGACGGCGTCGACCTCGATGTCCCCGAGGGCACCGTCCTGGGCCTGCTCGGGCCGAACGGCGCGGGCAAGACGACGGCGGTCCGCTGCCTGACCACGCTGCTGCGGCCCGACAGCGGCAGGGCGGTCGTGGCCGGCCTCGACGTGCTGAAGCACCCCAACGAGGTGCGGCGCTCCATCGGCCTGTCCGGCCAGTTCGCCGCGGTCGACGAATACCTGACCGGCCGCGAGAACCTCCAGATGGTCGGTCGGCTCTACCAGATGAGGGCCAGGGCCGCGAAGACCAGGGCCGCCGAGCTGCTGGAGCAGTTCGACCTCGCGGACGCCGCCGACCGCCCCGCGAAGACCTACTCCGGAGGCATGCGCCGCCGGCTCGACCTGGCCGCCGCCCTGGTGGTCTCGCCACCGGTGATGTTCATGGACGAGCCGACGACCGGCCTCGACCCGCGCAACCGCCAGCTGCTGTGGGACGTCATCAAGCGGCTCGTCTCCGGCGGCACCACCCTGCTGCTGACCACGCAGTACCTGGAGGAGGCCGACCACCTCGCGCACGACATCGTGGTCGTCGACCACGGCCATGTCATCGCCCGCGGCACCTCCGACCAGCTCAAGGCCCGCACCGGCGGCGAGCGTGTCGAGGTCGTGGTGCACGAGCGCGAGCACATCGCCACCGCCGGCGAGGTCCTGACCGGCTTCGGCAAGGGGGAGCTCACCGTCGAGGAGCACACCCGCAGGCTCACCGTCCCCGTCACCGGCGGCGCCAAGCTGCTGGCCGAGGTCATCCGGGAGCTGGACGTCCGCGGCATCGAGATAGACGACATCGGGCTGCGCCGCCCGACCCTCGACGACGTGTTCCTCTCCCTGACCGGCCACGTGGCCGAGGCGGACGAGGCGGACGGCGCATCCGGGAAGGCGGCGGCCAAGGACCGCCGGCAGAAGAAGGAGGCAGCCAAGTGAGCGCCGTCACGGACGCCGTGCGGGTCGCACCGACCGGGAACCCCGTCAGCCAGTCTTTCCGCGACTCGATGGTCGTCGCGAAGCGGAATCTTATCCGCATGTCCCGTATTCCCGAAATGATTATTTACGGCCTGATCCAGCCGATCATGTTCGTGGTGCTGTTCACCTACGTCTTCGGCGGTTCCATGCAGATCGGCGGCAGCACCAGCGCCACCGACTACAAGAACTTCCTGATGGCGGGGATCTTCGCGCAGACCGTCACCTTCGCCACCGCCAGCTCCGGCGCGGGCATCGCCGACGACATGCACAAGGGCCTCATCGACCGCTTCCGGTCCCTGCCCATGGCCCGTGGCGCGGTGCTCACCGGGCGCACGCTCGCCGACTCGGTGCAGACGGCGCTGACCCTGGTCGTCCTCGCCCTGGTGGCCCTGCTGGTCGGCTGGCGCGTGGGGTCGGACGGCGACACGAACGCCGGGAAGGTGCTCGGCGCGTTCGGCCTGCTGCTCCTGCTCGGCTACGCCTTCACCTGGATCGGCGCCCTGATCGGCATGTCCGTGCGCACTCCCGAGGCGGCCACGTCCAGCGGACTGATCTGGCTGTTCCCGGTGACGTTCATCTCGAACGCGTTCGTGGACACCAGCCACATGACCCCGTGGCTGCGGCACATCGCCGAGTGGAACCCCTTCAGTGCCACGGTCCAGGCCTGCCGCGTGCTGTTCGGGAACCCGGGCCAGTCGCCCTCGGACGCCTGGCCCATGGTGCATCCGGTGTGGGCCTCACTGATCTACTCGGCTCTGATCATCGTCATATTCAGGACGCTGTCGGTGCGGAAGTACCGCTCGGCGACGGCCTGACCGGGACACGACGAAGCCCCCGGCGTCAGCGGGACACCGGGGGCTTCGTCGAGGCAGTGCCGGCCCGGCCGGCGGGCCGGGGTCAGCCGTTGTAGGGCTCGGCCTTGAGGATCCTCACGGAAGCCGTCTTGCCGTTGGGCAGCTCGTACTCCGCGTCCTCGCCGACCTTGTGGCCGATCACGCCGGAGCCGAGCGGGGACTGCGGGGAGTACGTCTCGATGTCCGAACTCGCGTATTCGCGCGAGGCGAGCAGGAAGGTCATGGTGTCGTCCTCGTCGCCATCGAAGGCGATCGTGACGACCATGCCGGGCGCCACCGCGCCGTCCGCGGACGCCGGAGCCTCGCCGACCTTGGCGTTCTCCAGGAGCTGGGTCAGCTGGCGCACACGGAGCTCCTGCTTGCCCTGCTCTTCCTTGGCCGCGTGGTACCCGCCGTTCTCACGCAGGTCGCCCTCCTCGCGCGCGGCCGCGATCTTGGCGGCGATCTCCGTGCGCGCAGGACCAGACAGGTACTCCAGCTCGGCCTTGAGCTGGTTGTACGCCTCCTGGGTCAGCCAGGTGACGTTCTCGCTGGTCTGGGTCACAGGTGCTCCTCGTAGGTACTGGGAATACAAAGCATCGCCCTACCCAGAAGAATGTTCCTTCACGGAAGGGCGAAACCACGAGCCTAACAATTCCGTGCCGCAAGGGGGAGGACATAAGCCATCAGACATACGTCAACGCAGGTCAGGGCCTACGCATTCCGGCCAGGGAGAGTCGGCGTCAGCTGGCGTGGCAGCCGAGGAGCTCCGCCGTGGTGCCCCTGGACGTCGTACGGAGCGTGACGACCTTGTCGATGCGCGTGGCACGGCCGTCGAAGTGGAAGTCGGCCCGGCCCACCTCGGCGCCGTCCGCCGCCTGGGAGCGCAGGGTGCAGTAGCCGCTGGTGCCGGCGTCCTTGTGGACCTCCAGATGCACGTTCACCGCGTTCTTCTGCGCGTCGAAGGTGATCACCTGGGCGCTGATCCTGTTCTGCCCGACGTAGTGGTAGGCGAAATAGCCCACCAGGGCGAGCAGTGCCGCGGCGAGAACGGCGCCGACGGCCTTGAGCCTGCGGTCGGCGCGCTCGTCCGAGGAGCGGCCGTAGCGGCCCTCGGGCAGCTGTGCGTGCGCCGTGCTCATGATCGTCCCCTCGGAAACCGGGCCCCGGAATTTTTCGTCCCCCGGTTCGGTCACTATAGAAGCCCCCCGCCCGCCGCCCGACCACCGCCCCTCAACGACGTCCCTCCCGGACGACACCTGTTGCATCGCACCCGAGAACACCGGGGGCGCCGACCACGAGGATTGAGTCTTGACTGACCAGCTGCGACTGATGGCCGTCCACGCCCACCCCGACGACGAGTCGAGCAAGGGCGCGGCCACCATGGCGAAGTACGTGTCCGAGGGGGTGGACGTGCTGGTCGTGACCTGCACCGGCGGGGAGCGCGGTTCCATCCTCAACCCGAAGCTGCAGGGCGACTCGTACATCGAGGAGCACATCCACGAGGTGCGCAAGAAGGAGATGGACGAGGCGCGGGAGATCCTCGGCGTCAGGCAGGAGTGGCTCGGCTTCGTCGACTCGGGCCTGCCCGAGGGCGACCCGCTGCCCCCGCTGCCCGAGGGGTGCTTCGCCCTGCAGGACGTCGACAAGGCGGCCGGTGAGCTGGTGAAGCAGATCCGCGCCTTCCGCCCGCAGGTGATCACCACCTACGACGAGAACGGCGGCTACCCGCACCCGGACCACATCATGACCCACAAGATCTCGATGGTGGCCTTCGAGGGCGCGGCGGACGCCGAGAAGTACCCGGAGGCCGAGTACGGCCCGGCCTACCAGCCGCTGAAGCTCTACTACAACCAGGGCTTCAACCGTCCGCGCACCGAGGCCCTGCACCACGCGCTGCTCGAGCGGGGCCTGGAGTCGCCGTACGAGGACTGGCTCAAGCGCTGGAAGGAGTCCGAGCGCGCCGAGCGCACGCTGACCACGCACATTCCGTGCGCCGACTTCTTCCAGATCCGGGACAAGGCGCTGATCGCGCACGCCACGCAGATCGACCCCGACGGCGGCTGGTTCAAGGTTCCGATGGAGATCCAGAAGGAGGTCTGGCCGACGGAGGAGTACGAGCTCGCGAAGTCCCTCGTCGACAGCTCCCTCCCCGAGGACGACCTCTTCGCGGGGATCCGCGACAATGGCTGACATGAGCGCAAGCGTGAGCCTGGCAATGACGCACCTCGTCCCCCTCGCCAAGGAGGTGGACGAGAACAAGGTCACCCCCGGCGTCCTCGGCTTCATCGTCTTCGCGGCGATGGCCCTGGCGGTATGGGCACTGATGAAGTCCATGAACCGGCACATGAGCAGGGTCGACTTCAAGGAGCCGGCCGACCGGGACGCCGGACGGTCCTCGGAGACCTCCGCCGATCCCGAGGCCCGCCGGGGCTGACGTCCCCCGTGCGTGCGGGGGGTGGCCGGCGGTCAGCGACCGGCCGGTACCGCCACCCCCATCACTTCGCGCGCGTGCCGGCTGGGCACCATGCCCAGGCGCCATCCCTGCCAGCCGTCGTCCAGGCTCACCCCGCGCTCGAGCAGCAGCTGGTAGGCCGCCAGGTAGTCGTCGAGCTTCCCGTCCCGCAGGGGATGGGCAGAGCGGGAGAGCTGGGCCAGTTCCTCCTGGGCGACGGCCGTGCCGATCTCCACGCCGCCGGGTGCCGCGTAGGGCAGCAGGGTGCAGCGCAGGAAACGGGCCCAGTCCTCGCCGCGCCGGTCGCCGTAGGACGTGAACAGGGCCACGGCCTCGTCGCACAGCGCCAGCGCCTGCGGGGTGCGGGCGTTGCCCCCGTCCACCACCGCCAGTTCCAGGCAGGTCCACGCCTCGCCGTGGGCCACGCCGATGCGCTGGAAGTCCGCCCGGGCGTCGACCAGGAGCTGACGGGCGAAGCCGGAGTTGCGCAGTGAGCCCGTCTGGGCGGCCCGCTGGTCGCGGGTGACCCGGGCCGAGTGGTGGCGGGCGCAGGCCAGGCCGTAGACGTCACGCATCCGGGAGAACATCGTGCGCGAGCGCTCCAGCTCGCGGACCGCGCGGTCGAGGTCGCCCGTCTCCTCCAGGGCCTGGCCGAGGTAGTAGACCGTCCATGCCTCGCCGCGCGCGTCCTCGTTGTCGCGGTGGCGGGAGGCCGCCTGGCGCAGCCCGTCGACCGCCGGGGAGGCGTCACCGGCGACGAGCCGGGCGCGGGCGAGCTGGGTGAGGGCCCATGCCTCGCCGCGGGCGTCACGGGTGCGGCCGTACCGGGCGAGGGCGGCGTTCAGCTCCGACTCCGCGCGCGGGACGTCGCCCATGCGCAGGGAGAGCTGGCCGAGCTGGTAGTGGGCCCAGGCCTCGCCGTGCACGGACTCGCCGTCGTGGTGCAGCACCAGGGACTCGGTGAGCAGCCGCAGTGCCTCCGCGACCCGGCCGCGGTCGCGCTCCACCGCGGCCAGGGCGTGCATCGTCCAGGCGCGGTCGGTCGCCAGCTCGGGGGCGGCCTGGAGGTCCAGTGCCTCGCGGAGCCTGCCCGCCGCCTCGGTGAGGTTGCCCTGGTGGTGCAGGGTGATGCCGAGGGAGCACAGGGCGCGGGCGGCGCCCGCGTCGTGATGGGCCTCCCGGTAGAGATCGACGACCGAGGCCAGCGTCGTGCGCGCCTTGTCCAGCTCGCCCAGCTGCCGGGCCGCGATGCCCGTGCGCCACTGCACCGAGCGGACCAGCAGGCCTTGGTCGACGGCCTGGGCGAGCTCGCTGATCTCGCCCAGGCGGTAGAGGTCACCGCGCAGCAGGCAGTAGTCGCACAGTGCGCCGAGCAGGTTCAGCACCGCCGCCTGGTTCACGCCCTCGGCGTGCCGCAGCGTGGAGGTGATGAAGCTCGACTCGTCGTCGAGCCAGCGCAGTGCCTCGTCCAGCGAGGTGAAGCCGTGCGGGCCGAAGCGGTCGGAGCGGGTCGACATGTTGCCGTCGACCAGGCGCAGCACCGAGTCGGCCAGGTCGGCGTAGTTCACGATCAGGCGTTCCTGCGCGGCCGTGCGCTCCGCCGGCTCCTCCTCGTCCAGGAGACGGGCGTGGGCGAAGACGCGGACCAGGTCGTGGAGGCGGTAGCGGCTGCCGCGCACATGGTCGAGCAGGCCCGCCCGGGAGAGCGCCGTCAGATGACGGGCCGCCTCCGCCTCGTCCGTCGCCAGCAGGGAGGCGGCCGCCGCGGCACCGAGGGAGGCGCGGCCGGCGAGGGCCAGCCGGCGCAGCAGCCGGCGGGCCGTCTGCGGCTGGTCGGTGTAGCGCAGCCACAGCGCGCGCTCGATCGGCTCCACGGGGCCGTAGACCCCGAGGTCGGTGGCGAGCCGGCGGGGCGAACGCGGCCCGAGCGAGGAGCCGGCGACGGACAGGGCCAGCGGCAGCCCGCCGCACAGCTCCCTGATCCGGTCGGCCGAATCGGCGTCGTAGGGGCCGGAACTGTCCTGCGCCGCCGCCTTGAGCAGCTCCTCCGCGCCCGCCGCCTCCAGTGCCCGGACGGGGAGTTGGTGGACGTGGGCCTGGAGGTCGGAGGGGAGCGCGAGGGGTTCGCGCGTGGTGATCAGGACCAGGCTGTCGGACCGCTCGGGCAGGAGTGCGCGGATCTGTTCGGGGTCCGAGGCGTCGTCCAGGACGATCGTCACCGGCAGGCCGGTCAGGTGCTGGTGGTACAGCTCGCCCAGGCGCTTGACCTGCTGGTCGGGGGAGGAGCGCTCGCGGAACAGCAGCTGTTCGCGGGGCGCGCCGAGCCGGTTCAGCAGGTGCAGCAGGGCGTCCCGGGTGGACAGCGGTGGTTCCTCCGGGTTGCCGCCGCGCAGGTCCACGACGCAGGCGCCGCGGAAGTGGTCCCTCAGGTCGTGGGTGGCGCGCACGGCCAGGGTCGTACGGCCACTGCCGGGCGGTCCGTGCAGCACCACGACCGTCGGACGGGTCTCCGTGCTCGCGCGGGCCGCCTGCACCCACTGCCGGATCCGCGCCATCTCCTGCCGCCGGCCCGCGAACGCGCCCGCCGGCTCCGGGAGCTGGCCGAAGGACTGCGCCAGCACGCTGCGCCCGCGGGCCGCCGCGCTCTTGTCCGTGCCGCGCAGCTTCGGCCCGGTCTTCTTCGGGCCGGTGGAGGCGGCGAGGACGCGCTGCTGGTCGAGGAAGGGGCGGATGCCGCGCACCTCCAGGGCGGTCAGCCACTGCAGCCGCAGCTGCTCCGGCCCGCCCGGCTGGCTGGCGGCGCCGGCCCGGTGGTGCGCGGCGGGCAGATGCGAGCCGGCCACCTTGACCACGGTCGCCGCCGCGCCCGCCACGCCCACGGTCGCGCCCGCGCCGAGGGCCGTGCCGGTGCCGGTGCCGAGAGCCAGGTCGGCCGCCGCGGCCGCGAGGGCGGCGACGGCCGCCACCAGCAGGGGGGTTCCGGACCCCTCCCGGGCGTATCTCTGGGCGAAGGTGAGCCGGCCGGCCTCCGCCTCGTCGAGTGCGCGTGTGTAGGCCTCGTACTCCTCGGTGGCCGTCTGCGCCATCGCGTCGAGCGCGCCGCGCGAACGCGACAGCAACACCGCCGCGTCGGTGCGTCCGCCGGAGCGTCGTACCTCCTCCTCCACGGCCCGCGCCAGCAGCCGCTCGGCATCCGCCCGATGACCGTCCCGCATGTCACGTCCCCCTCCGGCGGCAACTCCTTTGACCACGAGTGTCCTTGGAGTCGGGGCCGAGCGCGAGAGGGCGACGATCAATGGGGGCGGGGCGGGCGCGCGGTCCGCCGCCGTCAGGACCTGTGCGAGTACCGCGTCCCGAGGGGGGCGCGCCCGGTCGGCACGCGTTTCTCCGCGGTGCCCGGGCCCGTGGGAGAGTGGAACGGTGAACCGACTGGCCCATGAGACGTCCCCGTACCTCCTCCAGCACGCCGGCAACCCGGTCGACTGGTGGCCCTGGTCGGCCGAGGCATTCGACGAGGCCCGCGAGGCGAACAAGCCCGTCCTGCTGAGCGTCGGATACTCGAGCTGTCACTGGTGTCACGTCATGGCTCACGAGTCCTTCGAGGACCCGGCCACCGCCGACTTCCTGAACGAACACTTCGTCAGCGTCAAGGTCGACCGCGAGGAGCGCCCCGACGTCGACGCGGTGTACATGGAGGCCGTCCAGGCGGCCACCGGCCAGGGCGGCTGGCCCATGACCGTGTTCCTCACCCCGGACGCGGAGCCGTTCTACTTCGGCACCTACTTCCCGCCCGCCCCGCGCCACGGCATGCCCTCCTTCCGGCAGGTGCTGGAGGGCGTGCGGGCGGCGTGGTCCGACCGGCGGGGCGAGGTCGCCGAGGTGGCCGGGAAGATCGTCAAGGACCTCGCCGGGCGCGAGATCTCCTACGGCGACGCACGGGTCCCGGGCGAGGAGGAGCTCGCGCAGGCGCTGCTCGGCCTCACCCGCGAGTACGACCCGCAGCGCGGCGGGTTCGGCGGCGCGCCCAAGTTCCCGCCGTCCATGGTGATCGAGTTCCTGCTGCGCCACCACGCCCGGACCCGTTCCGAAGGCGCCCTGCAGATGGCCGCGGACACCTGCGAACGGATGGCCCGCGGCGGCATCTACGACCAGCTCGGCGGCGGCTTCGCCCGCTACTCCGTGGACCGCGGCTGGGTCGTGCCGCACTTCGAGAAGATGCTCTACGACAACGCCCTGCTGTGCCGTGCCTACGCCCACCTGTGGCGGGTCACGGGCTCCGGGCTCGCCCGCCGCGTGGCGCTGGAGACCGCCGACTTCATGGTCCGCGAACTCCGCACCGAGCAGGGCGGGTTCGCCTCCGCGCTGGACGCCGACAGCGACGACGGGACGGGCCGGCACGTCGAGGGCGCGTACTACGTGTGGACCCCGCGGCAGCTCACCGAGGTGCTCGGTGAGCAGGACGCCGAACTCGCCGCCCGCTACTTCGAGGTCACCGAGGACGGCACCTTCGAGCACGGCTCCTCCGTACTGCAGCTCCCGCAGCACGAGGGCGTGTTCGACGCGCAGAAGGTCGACGGCATCAAGGACCGGCTGCTGCGGGCCCGCGCCGGGCGCCCCGCCCCGGGCCGCGACGACAAGGTGGTCGCCGCCTGGAACGGCCTGGCGATCGCCGCGCTCGCCGAGACCGGCGCCTACTTCGACCGCCCCGACCTGGTCGAGGCCGCGGCCGGCGCCGCCGATCTCCTGGTCCGGCTGCACCTGGACGAGCGGGCCCGCCTCACCCGCACCAGCAAGGACGGCCGGGCCGGCGCCAACGCGGGCGTCCTCGAGGACTACGCCGACGTCGCCGAGGGCTTCCTCGCACTCGCCTCCGTCACCGGCGAGGGCGTCTGGCTGGAGTTCGCGGGCCTCCTGCTCGACCACGTCCTCGCCCGCTTCGTCGACGAGGACGACGGCAGCCTCTACGACACCGCCGCGGACGCCGAGAAGCTGATCCGCCGGCCGCAGGACCCCACCGACAACGCCACCCCGTCCGGCTGGTCCGCCGCCGCGGGCGCGCTGCTCGGCTATGCCGCGCACACGGGTTCGCAGCCCCACCGCGACGCCGCGGAGAAGGCGCTCGGTGTCGTCACGGCCCTCGGCCCGCGGGTGCCCCGCTTCGTCGGCTGGGGCCTGGCGGTCGCCGAGGCGCTGCTCGACGGCCCCAAGGAGGTGGCGGTCGTCGGGCCCGCCCCGGACGACGAGGCGACGCTGGCCCTGCGGCGCACGGCGCTGCTCGGCCGCGCGCCGGGTGCCGTGGTCGCCGTGGGGGTCGCGGGGAGTGACGAGTTCCCCTTGCTCGCCGGCCGGCCCCTCGTCGGCGGCGCAGCCACGGCGTACGTCTGCCGTAACTTCACCTGCGACGCGCCGACCACCGATGCGGAACGGCTGCACACCGCGTTGAACGGCTGAAACGGTCGTAAACGAAGCGGAGTTCACGTAACCGGTCGCCGCAAATGATCACCCTCGGGCAGTGGTGAGCTGAAACGCGCTCTTCATCGATCTTGCCTGCGTTTTTCACAGGATCCCCCTAATGTCTCCACGATGACGCGACAGATGTAACTCCTGGTCGCGTCCGGGGGACATTGGGGATCTGGGGGGATCTGTTGCTGACGTCCGTCTTCATCGCTGCCGTCTCACTGGCCTTGTTCTGGATGGCGGCCTTCACCCTGTGGTGGCAGATGCACGCGTGGCGCACGCCCGAAGTGCTCGCCTCCACCCGTTTCAGCAGACCGGACGGGGACGAGCACGTCGCGTTCTCGCTGCTGCTGCCGGCCCGGCACGAACAGGCCGTGCTCGACCACACGATCCAGCGGCTGCTGGAGTCCACGCACACCGACTTCGAGATCATCGTCATCGTGGGGCACGACGACCCCGGGACCGCGGCCGTCGCCGAGAAGGCGGCCGGGAAGGACCCGCGCGTGCGCGTCGTCGTCGACAGCCACGAGAAGAAGAACAAGCCGAAGGCCATGAACACGGCGCTGCCGCACTGCCGCGGTGACGTCGTCGGGGTCTTCGACGCCGAGGACCAGGTCCATCCCGAGCTCCTCGCCCACGTCGACCACGCCTTCCGCACCACCGGCGCGGACGTCGTCCAGGGCGGCGTGCAGCTCATCAACTTCCACTCCAGCTGGTACTCCCTGCGCAACTGCCTGGAGTACTTCTTCTGGTTCCGCTCCCGGCTGCACCTGCACGCGCAGAAGGGCTTCATCCCGCTCGGCGGCAACACCGTGTTCGTCCGCACGGACGTGCTGCGGCAGGCCGCCGGCTGGGACCCCGACTGCCTCGCCGAGGACTGCGACCTGGGCGTCCGGCTCTCCAGCGTCGGCAAGAAGGTCGTCGTCGCCTACGACTCCGACATGGTGACGCGCGAGGAGACCCCGGGCTCGCTGATGTCGCTGCTCAAGCAGCGCACCCGCTGGAACCAGGGCTTCCTGCAGGTCTACCGGAAGAAGGACTGGCGGCAGCTGCCGGGCCTCGGGCAGCGGCTGCTCGCCCGCTACACGCTCATGACGCCGTTCCTGCAGGCCTTCTCGGGTGTCGTCATCCCGCTCAACGCGGCGGTCGCGCTCTTCCTGGACGTGCCGGTCGGGATCGCCTTCCTCACCTTCCTGCCGCTGGTCACCGCCGCCGTCACCTTCGTCTTCGAGGTCGTCGGACTGCACGACTTCGGCAAGCAGTACGGGCTGCGCGTCCGCTTCGTCCACTACCTCAAGCTGATCGTCGGCGGCCCCTTCTATCAGCTCCTCCTCGCGGGTGCCGCGATGCGCGCCGTCTGGCGTGAGCAGCGCGGCCGCAGCGACTGGGAGCTGACCAGCCACGTCGGCGCCCACCTCACGCAAGCCGAAGCGAACCGAGACCTCCGAGAGGACGTCCCCGCGTGACCTCCATCCTTCCCGCGGCGACCCGTCCGAAGGTCCCCGCGCAGCGGCAGCCCGTGCCCGCGGCCGGTCCGGCGGGCCCGCCCCGGCGCCTGCGTTCCTCGCCTCCCGACCTCCTGCTGTGCGGCGCGCTCCTCGTGGCGATCCTCCTGGTGCAGGGCTGGAACATCGCCGACTACCCGACGCTCAGCGACGACGAGGGCACCTACCTCGCCCAGGCCTGGGCCGTGCAGCAGGGCAGGGGCCTGGCCCACTACACCTACTGGTACGACCACCCGCCCCTCGGCTGGATCCAGATAGCCCTGCTCACCTGGATCCCGTCGCGGCTCAGCCCCTCCTCGATGACCGTCGGCACCATGCGCCTCGTGATGCTGCTCGTCTCGGCGGTCAGCGCGGTCCTCGTGTACGTCCTCGCCCGCCGCCTCTCGCTGCCCCGCTGGGCCGCCGGGCTCGCGATGGGACTGTTCGGCCTCTCGCCGCTCTCGGTGGTGCTCCAGCGCGAGATCTTCCTGGACAACCTCGCGGTGATGTGGACGCTGCTCGCCTTCACCCTCGCCGCGTCCCCGAGCCGTCATCTCTGGCACCACTTCGGCGCGGGCCTCGCCGCCGCGACCGCCGTGCTCACCAAGGAGACGATGCTCGTCGTCCTGCCCGCGCTGCTCGTCACCATGTGGCGCCACAGCCACCGCGACACCCGCAAGTTCGCGGTGACCGGTGCCGTCACGGCCTGCGCGCTGATCGGCTTCAGCTATCCCCTCTTCGCCCTGCTCAAGGGCGAGCTGTTCCCCGGCGGCGGACACGTCTCGCTCTGGGACGGCATCAGGTACCAGCTGACCAGGCCCGGTTCGGGCTTCATCCTCGACCAGGGCTCGGGCTCGTACGGCGTCCTGCACTCGTGGCTCTACTACGACCGCGTCCTGCCGCTGGGCGGCCTCGCCGGCGCGCTGCTGCTGGTGCTCACCTGGCGCTGGTCGGTCACGGCCCGCTCCCTGGCCGGGCCCGCCCTCACGGTCGCGATCCTCACCGCGCTGGCCCTGCGCCCCAACGGCTATCTGCCCGCGATGTACGTCATCCAGGCGCTGCCCTTCCTCGCCCTCGTCCTGGCCGGGGGCGTCGCCTCCGTCGCGCACACGGTGGCGCGCAGGTGGCGCGGCCCCGACGAGCGGGCCTGGCGGACCGGCGGCCGCTACGCCCTCGCGGCCGTCCTCGCGATCGCCGCCGGCACGTACGTGGTCCCCAGGTGGTACGACGGCGACCGCACCGCGGTCACCGCGGACGCCAACGCCCCCTACCGGGCCGCCTCCACCTGGCTGACCACCCGGGTCGCGGACCCGGGGCACACCCGTGTGCTCGTCGACGACGCGCTCTGGCTGGACCTGGCGCACGCCGGCTACCGGCCCGGGCTCGGCGTCATCTGGTTCTACAAGGCCGACCTCGACCCGGCCGTGACCAGGACGATGCCGCACGGCTGGAAGGACCTGGACTACGTGGTCGCCTCCCCGACGGTGCGCCGCGACGCGGTGAACCTGCCGCACGTGGCGGCCGCCATCGAGCACTCGACCCCGGTCGCCACGTTCGGCGCCGGAGGGGACCGGATCGAGATCCGGCGGATCCAGACGGCCGGCACCGCTGACGGAGGCACCCGATGACCCACGAGTACACCGCCCCGCACGGACTCAACGACCCCGCCGTACAGGGCGCGGAGGTCGCCGAGCCCGGCGCCGTCACCATCGTCGTACCGACGTACAACGAGTCCGCGAACATCCGCCGGCTGCTGCGGCAGATCACCGAGTCGGTGCCGGCCCGGCTGCCCTGCGAGGTCGTCTTCGTGGACGACTCCACCGACGACACCCCCCGGGTCATCCACGAGGCCGCAGCGGACTGCCCCTTCGCGGTCACCGTGCTGCACCGCGAGGAACCGGTCGGCGGGCTCGGCGGCGCGGTCGTCGAGGGCATGCGCGCGGCCGCCTCGGACTGGATCGTCGTCATGGACGGCGACTGCCAGCACCCGCCGTCCCTGGTGCCGGAGCTGGTGGCCACCGGTGAGCGCGCGAACGCCGGACTCGTCGTCGCCTCCCGCTACATCAAGGGCGGCAGCCGGGCCGGCCTGGCGGGCAGCTACCGCGTGGCGGTCTCACGCGGCGCGACCTGGCTGACCAAGTGCCTCTTCCCGCGCAGGCTGCGCGGGATCAGCGACCCGATGAGCGGCTTCTTCGCGATCCGGCGCAGCCACATCGAGGCCGAGGTCCTCAAGCCCCTCGGCTACAAGATCCTGCTGGAGCTGGCGGTCCGCAGCCGGCCCCGCCGGGTCACCGAGGTGCCGTTCGTCTTCCTGGACCGGTTCGCGGGCGAGTCCAAGTCGAGCGCGCAGGAGGGCCTGCGCTTCCTGCGCCACCTGGTCGGCCTGCGCACCGCCGCACCGATCGCCCGCATGGTCGCCTTCGGTCTGATCGGCGCGAGCGGATTCCTGCCCAACCTGCTCGGGCTGTGGGCGCTGACCGGGGCCGGTATGCACTACGTCCCCGCCGAGATCCTCGCCAACCAGTTCGGCGTGGCCTGGAACTTCGTCCTCATCGAGCACCTGCTGTTCCGCGACCGCCGCCGGCACCGCCACGGGTGGGACCGCGCGGGCCGGTTCGCGCTGCTCGCCAACACCGACCTGGTCCTGCGCATCCCGCTGATCGCGCTGTTCGTGCACCGGTTCGGCATGGGCGCGCTCGACGCCACCGCGCTCGCGCTGGTGACGACCTTCGTCCTGCGCTTCGTGGGAACGGAAGCGCTGGTCTACCTCCCGCGCAGGGGGCGCGGGCGGAGCACCGCAGCAAGGAGAGCCGTGTGAAGAGAAAGAGTGTCACCAAACACCGCAGGAGAACGGCGCTGGTCGGGGTGGGAGCCCTGACCGCCGGTCTGCTGCTGACCGTGCCCCAGCCCGCCGAGGCCGCCAATCTCGTGAAGAACCCCGGCTTCGAGACGGCCGGCGGCGACGGCATGCCGTACTGCTGGGAGAAGTCCGGCTGGGGCGACAACGACTTCACCTTCGAGACGACGAGCGACGCCCACAGCGGGTCGAACGCCATGAAGGTGTCGCTGACCCGCCGGGTCGACGGCGACCGCAAGGCGATGATCACCGAGTCCGCGGACTGCGCGCCGGTGGTCACCGCGGGCAGGCAGTACGACCTGTCGCTCTGGTACAAGACGACGACGCCGGACGCGAACATCACCCTGTTCCGGCACGACGCCACCGCCGGCTGGCAGTACTGGACCGACCTCAAGACCCTCGACATGAGCGCGGACTGGGCCCAGGCCACGGTCCGCACCCCCGAGGTCCCCGCGGGCACCGACCAGATCACCTGGGGGGTCTCCGTCTACGGCACGGGCTCGGCGACCACCGACGACTACACCATGCAGCAGGTGACCGCGCCGGTGCCGCCCGCCACCTGCACCGCCACCGCGCAGGAGTGCGCCGACGGCCGCTGGGAGGTGCTGCCCACCAAGAACCCGGTGCGCTCCATGCACTCCGTCGTCCTCAAGAACGGCAAGGTGCTGCTGATCGCCGGGTCCGGCAACGACGAGAACCTGTTCAAGGCGGGCACCTTCACCTCCGCCGTGTACAACCCGGCCGACGGCACCTACAAGGTGATCCCGACGCCGGTCGACATGTTCTGCGGCGGCCACGTCCAGCTGCCGGACGGCAGGGTGCTCGTGCTGAGCGGCAACAAGGCCTACCCCGCGGCGGACGGCTCGCACGGCTACGAGGGATTCAAGGACTCCTACGTCTTCGACCCCGACACCGAGACGTACACCAGGACCAACGACCTCAACGACGGCCACTGGTACCCCTCCGCCACCGAACTCGGCAACGGTGACGTGATGACCTTCGGCGGGCTGCGCGAGGACTCCACCGGTTCGGTGACCAACGAGCGCTTCTCCTACGCCCAGAACCAGTGGCTGCCGCTGTCGCAGGTCAACCAGACCTGGTCGTTCTGGGGCCTGTACCCGTCGATGGTGCTGATGCAGGACGGCCGCCTCTTCTACACCGGCAGCCACGTCTTCGGCAACGGCACCTCCGGCACCGGCTCGGCGGTCTACGACATCGGCGCCAACACCGTCACCGAGATCCCGGGGCTGCAGAGCAAGGACGAGCGCGACCAGTCCGCGAGCGTCCTGCTGCCCCCGGCCCAGGACCAGCGGGTCCTCACCATCGGCGGCGGCAACATCGACTCCAACCCGGACGCGAACCGGCTGACCGACATCATCGACCTCAAGCAGCCCGACCCGGCCTACGTCGCGGGCCCGAAGATCCCGCAGGGCACGGTGGACCTGGGTAACGGCCCGGTGGCCGAGACCGGCGAGCAGGGCAAGATGTACGTCTCCGCCGTCCTGCTGCCCGACGGCAAGGTGCTGGAGACCGGAGGCGGGCTGCACAACCGCGCCGATCCCGTCTACGAGGCCTCCATGTTCGACCCGGGGACCTCCACGTTCGACCCGGTGGCCGCCGACCCCGAGAAGCGCGGCTACCACTCCTCCGCGTTCCTGCTGCCGGACGGCCGGGTGATGGCGACCGGCGACAACCCCGGCAACGGCACCTGGAACCACAACGTGTCGATCTACACCCCGCCGTATCTGCTCAAGGGCGAACGTCCGACGATCACCTCGCTGATCGACACCGAGTGGAAGTACGGCGACACCCAGCGCATCACGGTCGACCACCCCATCGTCAAGGCGGAGCTGATCCGTCCGGCGGCGGTGACGCACTCCTCCGACCCCAACCAGCGGTTCGTGGACCTGCCGCTGTCGGTGGACGGCGACAATGTCGACCTGAACGTGACGAGCAACCCCGACCTCGCCCCGCCCGGCTGGTACATGCTCTTCGCGGTCGACGCCAACGGCGCGCCGTCGCTGGCCAAGTGGGTGCATCTGACGGGGCCCGACGCCCTGTCCGGCGGTGGCATGGCGATGCCGATGACCATGTCCACGGCCACCTCCACGGCCACCTCCACCGCTGCCTCCGGCGGCTCGCCCGACCCGCAGATCCACTCCTTCGCCGACAAGCTGTCCGGCAGGGTGCACAAGGCCGGCAAGAAGCGGACCGCGCAGCGGCTGAGCCCGACGCTCTCGGGCTGCGACCGGCACTACGGGTACGCCGGGGTGTGCGTCCCGACCGTCTTCCCGTCCGGGGTGAGGAAGACGGCGGCGGCCCGCTGCGCCTGGCTGAAGGCGAACGACTACGGCCGGCTGAAGGTCAACGGCCAGGACGACCCGCTCGGCCTGGACCGCAACAGGGACGGGGTCGCCTGCGGAAAGGGTGATGTGCGGGCGCGGCGCTGAGCACGTCGCCGAAGGCGCCGTGGCACGGCCGTTCGCCGGCTGCGGCCCTTCAGCCCGCGAACTCCGCCAGGGCGCGCTCCACGATGGCCTCCAGCTGTTCGTGGTGCGCGCCCTTCCAGTAGGCGCGACCGCAGGCCCGGCACTGGGCGAAGACGTCGTACGTGCGGTGTGTGCCGCCCTGGAGCTGGTCCGCCACCTCCTCCTTGGTGGCCTCCCTCAGCAGGCCGTTGCACGCGGTGCACCGGGTCCAGGGCCGCAGCTCGGGCCGGAAGCGGTCGAGGACGTCGCGGAGCTGGTCCTCGGGGCGGGTGCTGTAGACGTAGGCGCCGGCCCACAGTTCGCGGCGGCGCAGCAGACCCCGGTCGCGGCTGAGCATGACGCGCCGCTCGGCGGCCGAGCGGGCGGCGAGGGCGGGGTCGCCGATGTCCGTCGACTCGTAGGCCGTGTCGACGCCGAGCAGGCGCAGCCGGCGGGCGAGGGTGCCGAGATGGACGTCGAGGAGGAAGCGGAGCGGGGCGCCCGGCACCCGCTGGGGCCGCTCGACGGGCCGGACCTCGACGACGTCGTCGGCCCGGGGGACGTACGACACCGGCACCTCGTGGCCGTTGACCCGCAGGGTGCCGACCTCGGTCAGCGGGACGCCGGTCGACTCGACGACATGGCCCAGGGACGAGACGCCGTCGGTGGTGACGGCACTGGCGCCGCCGCGGCGCTCGCTGGGGACGAACAGGGCCAGGCCGGGGGCGAACTCGACGCTGATCTCGGGACCGTTCACCCGGTCAGGATGTCACGGGTGGGGCCGCCCGGCTCAGGGGTTGTCCACGGACAGGCCGCGGCCCAGGACGTCCAGGGTGCGGTCCATCAGCTCCGCGAGGTCGTCCTCGAAGCCGGTCTCCGCCCAGTACATGGAGACCTCCATCAGGCCGCCGATCAGGGACATGGCGTACACGCGGGTCTCCAGGCCGTCCGGATCGATGCCGAAGCGCTCGGCGACGGCCCCGCGCAGCAGGGACGCGGTCTCCGACATGCTCTCGAACATCCGGGAGCGGACCGCGGGGACCTGGACCCCGAGGTGCGCCCGCATGCGCAGCATCTCGGGGCTCTCCCGCTCGGCCAGTTCGAGGGCCTTGTGGATGATGTGCCGCAGTGATTCGATCCACGGCTCGCCGGCGGGCCGGGCCCGCAGCTCCTGGAGCATCAGCGGGTCGTACTCGTCCGTGAGGACGATGTCCTCCTTGGTCGGGAAGTAGCGGAAGACGGTCGACGGCGACACCTCGGCCCGCTCGGCGATCTGCTCGATCGTCGTGGCGTCGTATCCCTGCTCCTCGATCAGGGTGTACGTCGCGGCGCGGATCGCCTCGCGGGTCTTGATCTTCTTGCGTTCACGCAGTCCCGGTCGGGGGCGGTCGGCGGGGGAGAGGGGGGAGCGTGCGGCCGTCATGGGGCTCATTGTCGGGCATCCGCCGCGGGCGCGACCATGTCGGGTCCGGTGTCCGGCGTGCTGTCCGCGGGGGCCGGCCTCGGCAGGAAGGCCGCCGCCAGCAGCGCCGAGACCAGGGCGGCCACGCCGCACACCAGCAGGACGACACCCATGCCGTGGACGTAGGCGCTGTCCGCGGAGGCCGCGAGGTGGGCCGAGTGCGCCCGGCCGGCGATCAGGTGCGCCGCGACCACCGAGTCGCCGGCGGTGTCGGCGGCCCGCGCGGGCAGACCCGTGACGTCGAGCCGGTCGCGGAAGATGCCGTCGAGCAGGCTGCCGAGCAGCGCGATGCCGATGGCGGCGCCGACCTGGCGCAGCGTCATGAGCAGGCCGGAGCCGCTGCCGGCCCGGTCGCGGGGGAGGGTGCCGAGGGCGCCGTCCATCGCGGGCACGACCGAGAAACCGAAGCCGACACCGGTGATCGACAGCCACAGGGCGATGAAGCCGTAGCCGGAGCCGGTCGTGGTCCGGCTGCCGAGCAGCGCGGCGAAGGCCAGCACCACCAGGCCGGCGCTCACCACGGCACGGGCCCCGAACCGCGCGACCACCGGCTGCGCGCCCCGTGCCGCGATCAGCAGGCCGCCCATCATCGGCAGCAGGCGCAGCCCGGTGCCGAGGGCGTCGTGGCCGAGGACGGCCTGCAGGTACGGGGGCAGCACGAACAGCAGACCCGACAGCACGAACATCACCAGGGTCGCGGCGAGCGTGTTGAACAGGAAGCCGCGCCGGCCGAGCAGCGTCATGTCGAGCATGGGGCGCGCCACCCGCCGCTCGCGCAGCACCAGCGTGGTCAGCAGCACCGCGGCCGTGGCGAACATCGCCAGGACCAGGGTGTCGCCCCAGCCGCGCCCGGGCGCCTCGATGATCGCGTAGACGAGGGCGCCGAGGCCGGTCGCGGTGAGCGCGGTGGACAGCAGGTCGACCTTCGGGGAGGCGAGGTCGCGAGTCTCGGGGAGCAGCAGCACGCAGGCGGCGATGCCGATGGCCGCCATCGGGACGTTGACCAGGAAGACCGAGCCCCACCAGAAGTGGTTCAGCAGCCAGCCGCCGATGATCGGGCCGAGGGGCAGGCCGAGCGCGGAGGCGGCGGAGATGACGCCGACGGCCTTGGTGCGCTCGTCGTCACCGAACAGCGAGGGCAGCACGGACAGGGCGAGCGGGGTGACCAGGGCGGCGCCGACGCCCATGAAGGCCCGGGCCGCGATGACCCAGTCGACGTTCCCGGCGAGGGCGCCCGCGAGCGAGCCGGCCAGGAAGACGCCGAGCCCGGTGATCAGCATCCTCCGGCGCCCGAACCGGTCGCCGAGGAGGCCGGCCGGGAGCATCAGGGCGGCGAAGACGACGACGTACGCGTCCGCCATCCACTGCTGCTGGCCGGTCGTGGCGCCGAGTTCGGCGGCCATGGTGGGCAGGGCGACGTTGAGGATCGTCATGTCGAAGCCGAGCGTGAGCATGCTCGCGACCAGGGCGCCGAGGGCCCACCAGCGGCGGGGGTCCCGCCGCGTCCCGTCCGGATGAGTGACAGTAGCCATGAAATGATAGTAACTCTCAAAATGTAGGAGCTGTCAATCGAGTGTGGCATGCATGACGAGGCATGGGTGATCGGCGCGTCCCGCGGTCTCAGGCCGTGCCGGGCGGCCTGCGTGCTCGGCCGGCACGCAAAAGGGCCACGGCTCGCAAGCCGTGGCCCCGGGGTGTTCGAGAGGTGCTATCCGTGCTGGTACGCCACCAGGGAGATGCCCACGTAGTGGACGACGAAGGCGGCGAGCGTGAAGGAGTGGAAGACCTCGTGGAAGCCGAACCAGCGCGGGGACGGGTTCGGCCGCTTTATGCCGTAGATCACACCACCCGCGCTGTACAGGACGCCGCCGGTGATCACCAGGACCAGCACCGCGATGCCGCCCGCGTGCATGAAGTCGGGCAGGAAGAAGACGGCGGCCCAGCCCATCGCGATGTAGCAGGGGGTGTAGAGCCAGCGCGGGGCGCCGACCCAGAAGACGCGGAAGGCGATGCCCGCGAGGGCCGCGCCCCAGATCCCCCACAGCAGCCACTGCCCCTTGGCGCCGGGCAGGAGCAGCATGGTCAGGGGGGTGTAGGTGCCCGCGATGATCAGGAAGATGTTGGCGTGATCGAGGCGGCGCAGGATGCCGTCCATCCGCGGGCTCCAGTTGCCCCGGTGGTACAGCGCGCTCACGCCGAACAGCAGGCAGGCCGTGAGGGCGTAGATCCCGCAGGCGACGCGTCCCCGGGTCGAGCTGGCGAGGGCGGTGAGCGCCAGGCCCGCGACGAGGACGGCCGGGAACATGCCCAGGTGCAGCCAGCCCCGGAGCTTCGGCTTGATCGGCTCGGCGAACTGCTGCGCGTGCTGCTTGATCTGGTGCGGTAGGGAGGGCCCGTCGGAACCGCGGCCGGCGGCCGGCGTGTCCGAGGGCGCGTCGGGGACGGGCGCTGTCATGCCCGGCATCGTACCTACGGAACCGTAAGTTTCGGATGAGTGCGCCCTGAGAACCGGTCAGGAGTGGCCATCCTCTCACGGCGCTCGACCATGGCGGCACCGCGCAAAGGAACGGTCACCCGCACCCTAGGTGCACGCAAATAAACGCGCTGTGCGCGGATGACACGTGACGATCCCCACTTCGCTCACCTGTGAGGCCCTCTGGACATATGGGCACTCGCGTCGGATGATCAAATGAGTGCGGTCGGCACCGGATGAGCGCTGAAGGTTCAGCCGTGCAGCATCCGGGTCGCAGCCCCCACGGGGCCTCCAAAATCAACAAATCCCTCATTTAGGAGCAATCGTGGCGCGCGACAAGGCGGCTCCCCCCGTCGTTCCCACCAACCACAAGGAACTGATCTCGTGGGTCAACGAGATCGCCGAACTGACCCAGCCGGACAGCGTGGTCTGGTGTGACGGATCCGAGGCCGAGTACGAGCGACTGTGCGAGGAGCTCGTCGAGAAGGGCACCTTCAAGAAGCTCGACCCGATCAAGCGCCCCAACTCGTACTACGCGGCCTCCGACCCCTCCGACGTCGCGCGCGTCGAGGACCGGACGTTCATCTGCTCCGAGAAGGAGGAGGACGCGGGCCCGACCAACCACTGGAAGGCGCCCGCGGAGATGCGGGAGATCTTCCAGGGGGAGAAGGGCGTCTTCCGCGGCTCGATGAAGGGCCGGACGATGTACGTCGTCCCGTTCTGCATGGGCCCCCTCGGCTCCGACCTCTCCGCGATCGGCGTCGAGATCACCGACTCCGCGTACGTCGCGGTGTCCATGCGCACGATGACGCGCATGGGGCAGCCGGTCCTGGAGGAGCTCGGCTCCGACGGCTTCTTCGTCAGGGCCGTCCACACCCTCGGCGCCCCGCTCGCGGAGGGCGAGCAGGACGTGCCGTGGCCGTGCAACCCCACCAAGTACATCTCGCACTTCCCCGAGGACCGCGAGATCTGGTCCTACGGCTCCGGCTACGGCGGCAACGCCCTGCTCGGCAAGAAGTGCTACGCCCTGCGCATCGCCTCGGTCATGGCCCGTGACGAGGGCTGGCTGGCCGAGCACATGCTGATCCTGAAACTCACCCCGCCGCAGGGCGAGTCGAAGTACGTCGCCGCGGCGTTCCCGTCCGCCTGCGGCAAGACCAACCTCGCCATGCTGGAACCCACGATCTCCGGCTGGACGGTCGAGACGATCGGCGACGACATCGCCTGGATGCGCTTCGGCGAGGACGGCCGCCTCTACGCCATCAACCCCGAGGCGGGCTTCTTCGGCGTCGCGCCCGGCACCGGCGAGCACACCAACGCCAACGCCATGAAGACGCTGTGGGGCAACTCGGTCTTCACCAACGTCGCCCTCACCGACGACGGCGACGTGTGGTGGGAGGGGATGACGGAGGAGACTCCCGCCCACCTGACGGACTGGAAGGGCAACGACTGGACGCCGGAGTCCGGGACCCCGGCCGCGCACCCCAACGCCCGCTTCACCACCCCCGCCGCGCAGTGCCCGATCATCGCGCCCGAGTGGGAGGACCCCAAGGGGGTGCCGATCTCGGCGATCCTCTTCGGCGGCCGCCGCGCCACCGCGGTCCCGCTGGTGACGGAGTCCTTCGACTGGAACCACGGCGTCTTCCTCGGCGCCAACGTCGCCTCCGAGAAGACCGCCGCCGCCGAGGGCAAGGTCGGCGAGCTGCGCCGCGACCCCTTCGCCATGCTGCCGTTCTGCGGCTACAACATGGGCGACTACATGGGCCACTGGGTCGACGTCGCCAAGGACAAGGACCAGTCCAAGCTGCCCCGGATCTACTACGTCAACTGGTTCCGCAAGAACGACGAGGGCAAGTTCGTCTGGCCCGGCTTCGGCGAGAACGGCCGCGTCCTGAAGTGGATCGTCGAGCGCCTCGACGGCAGGGCCGAGGGCGTCGAGACGCCGATCGGCATCCTGCCGACCAGGCAGGCCCTCGACACGAACGGTCTCGACCTGTCCGACTCCGACCTGGACTTCCTGCTCACGGTCGACAAGGAGGTCTGGCGCGAGGAGGCCGCCCTGGTCCCCGAGCACCTCAACACCTTCGGCGACCACACCCCGAAGGAGCTGTGGGACCAGTACCGCGCGCTGGTGCGGCGCCTGGGCTGACCCCGCTCCCCGAGGAAAGCTCCGCGGCCGGCACGGATGTGCCCTGACCAGTGATCGTCACGGCCGGCCGCGGTGACCGCCGGCGAGGCTCCGCACAACGGCGTGCGGGGTCCGGGCCCGTTGTCGCGCTCCCGTCCGCCCCGACGGGAGAGGCGGCAACGGGCCTTCGTCCTTTTCCGCCGCTACCGGCCGGCCACCAGCGCGGCGAGCGTCCCGGTGAACGAGGCCGCCGAGCGGTCGGCGTGGGTGCGCAGCCGGTGGACGACGGACTCCGCGCCGCCCCCCTCCACGAGCCGGACGATCAGGTCGGCGCGGCGGTCGTGGGCCTCCGGGGTGTCCGGCAGCGTGGACAGGTAGAAGTCCGCCGCGTCGTAGGCGAGGTGGAACACGTGCTTCTTCACCTCGCTCAGCGTCCAGTAGTCGTCATGGGTGCGCGGCACGGGTTCGGGCGCGCCCACGCACACCGCCGGGGTGCCGGCGCCCCAGGCGTTGACGCACAGGTGGTAGGTGTCGGTGATGACCAGCCGGTAGCGGGGCAGGACCCGCACCAGGTCGCCGACGGTGTGCCCGCCCGGCCGGGGCGCGAGGTGGCCGACCGGGGCGGGGACGTCCCGGTCGAACCACGGCAGCCATTCCAGCGGGGCGCCGAAGCGTTCGGAGAGGCCCTCGCAGAAGGCGGGCAGCCAGTCGGGGATCTTCGTACGGGCGCCGAGGAACACCCCGATCGCCCCGCCGTCCGGCACGTCCTCGGACCACCGGGTCGCCGGGAGGTGGTCCAGGTCGCCCGGCCGGGACAGCAGGGCCGCGTCCGAGGCGAAGTACTCGTTCGTACGGTCCCCGCGCAGCAGCGCGACCTTGGCCGCCGACAGCGGGTCGCGCATCCAGACCCGGTGGCTGCGCGTCATCAGGCGGGAGAAGAGCGGGCCGAACTCCTTGTCCTCGTAGTCGGACTGGGAGTTGTGCAGGATCGTGCCCCCGTAGCTGAGGGTCCGGGCGAGGACCTCGTCCGGCTGGTCCGCGAGCAGCAGGGTCCGGTTCAGCAGGGCGCGGGCGGCGTCGCGGTCCCCGGCGAGGCCGAAGTCCAGCAGGCGGTTGGTGGCGTCCTGCGCCAGGTAGTGCCGCGTGTGCAGGAAGTCGCCCCAGAAGACGACCGCGTCGTGGTCGCGCAGTTCGTCGAGGTGCTCGGGCAGGGAACGGAAGCGGAAGGGGAAGCCGGTGATCCGGGCGGCCGGGCGCAGCGGCACGGTCTCCGGCACGTGCAGGGTGTACCAGGTCGGGTCGATCCCGGCGCCCGTGCGCCGCAGCAGGGACTCCAGGGCCAGGTCGACGGTGAGCATCCCGGTGTTGCGGTAGCCGATGTTGGGCGCGGTGATGACGGCGACGCGTGCCATGTGTTCGTTTTCCCCCAGCCGTGGCCGGCGTCACGAGGCGTGACGCGGATCTTCGGCCAACGTACACATCGCCGCCGGTCCGGGGCGGCCCGCCCCCGCGCTGCCGGCCGGAACGAGCCGGTTACATGGCGCCCGGTCCGCGCGTCTCTGCGGGTGCACGCGGACCGGGGCCGTCCGGGGGAGCCCTCCAGGGGCTCAGTGCGACGCGAGTTCGCGGGGCTCCAGGGCCGCCGCGTGCGCGTCCATCTGCTGGGCGGCGAGGATCGCCGCCGCGGTGTCGGCGCGGGACGCCGCGACGACGAGTGCGCGCCCGGCCAGGGCGTGCGCCCGCCGGTGCAGGGTCGTGGGTTCGGCCTCGGCGGCCCGGCCGGCGGCCGCGCGGACCGGCGGGTGTCCTCCCCGCAGCCGGGCCACCTGCGCGGTGAGCCGCTCGGCCGCGAGGTCCAGGTCCGCGGACGGGGAGGCGCCGCGCAGCTCGTCGGTGACGGCGAGCAGCGCCGCGAGGTGTCCGGCGAGCTGGATGTCCAGCTCCTCCTCGCGGGACCGGTGGGGGAAGTCGGGAGTGGTGCCGGCCGTCGTGCCGTGGACAGGCCCCGTGCGGGAAGGAGGGGTGCGGATCGGTTCGTACATGGAGGGCCTCCTGTGCTGGCAGGAAACCATCCTAGCTTGGATTCCGTCTAAAGTTGAGCTGTTCACAAAACAGGCCGCTCCGGGTACGCCCCGTGAGCGTCAGGGCTGGCCGTAGCCGTCCAGGAAGGTGCCGATCCGGGTGATCGCGTCACGCAGGTCCCCGACCGTCGGCAGGGTCACGACCCGGAAGTGGTCGGGCTCGGGCCAGTTGAACCCGGTGCCCTGCACGACCATGATCTTCTCGCGCCGCAGCAGGTCCAGGACCAGCTGCCGGTCGTCCCTGATCTTGAAGACCTTGGGGTCCAGGCGCGGGAAGAGGTACAGCGCGCCCTTCGGCCGGACGCAGGTCACGCCCGGGATCTGCGTGAGCAGCTCGTAGGCGGTGTCCAGCTGCTCCTTCAGCCGGCCGCCCGGCAGGACCAGGTCGTCGATCGTCTGGCGTCCGCTCAGCGCGGCGACCACCCCGTGCTGTCCCGGCATGTTGGCGCACAGGCGCATGTTGGCGAGGATCGTCAGGCCCTCGATGTAGGAGTCCGCGTGCGCCCGCGGGCCGGAGATCGACATCCAGCCGACCCGGTAGCCGGCCACCCGGTACGCCTTGGACATGCCGTTGAAGGTGAGGGTCAGCAGGTCCGGGGCGACCTTCGCGGTCGGGGTGTGGGTGGCGCCGTCGTAGAGGATCTTGTCGTAGATCTCGTCCGAGCAGACCAGCAGGTTGTGCCGGCGGGCGATGTCGGTGAGCCCCTTGAGCATCGCCTCGTCGTAGACCGCCCCCGTGGGGTTGTTGGGGTTGATGATGACGAGGGCCTTGGTGCGGTCGGTGACCTTGCGCTCGACGTCCGCGAGGTCGGGCATCCAGTCGGACTGCTCGTCGCAGCGGTAGTGCACGGCCGTGCCGCCGGAGAGCGAGACGGCGGCGGTCCACAGCGGGTAGTCCGGCGACGGTACGAGGACCTCGTCGCCGTCGTCGAGCAGGCCCTGCATGGCCATCACGATCAGCTCCGAGACGCCGTTGCCGACGAAGACGTGCTCGACGTCCGTCTCGATGCCGAGGGTCTGGTTGTGCATGACGACCGCGCGGCGTGCGGCCAGCAGGCCCTTGGCGTCGCCGTAGCCGTGCGCCGAGGAGACGTTGCGGAGGATGTCCTCCAGGATCTCGGGCGGGCACTCGAAGCCGAACGCCGCCGGGTTGCCGGTGTTGAGCTTGAGGATGCGGTGACCGGCCGCCTCCAGCCGCATCGCCTCCTCGAGCACCGGGCCCCGGATCTCGTAACAGACGTTGGCGAGCTTGGTCGACTGGATCACCTGCATGTCTGGGAGCTTACGGCCCGTCCACGCGTCCCGGGCCGTGTTTTCCGCCACGTGAGACGTGGCGTTTGGGCTGTTATCCGCGGTAACTGTCACGGGGGTCCCACCCGTCCCTACAATTCGCTGCCATGTCCGGACCGGCCGAGCGCGAGAAGGGGACGTACGGGGTGGATACCGCGTACCTCCCGGGGGGTGAACCGCAGAACCCGCCGAACGTGTACCACCCGCGGCCCGTGTCGGCCCCCGCTTACGAGGAGTACACGGACCCGGCGGCGGCGCACGGCTGGCGGGACAACGCCTACGACGAGACGGCCGAGCTGCCGCGGCTCGCGGACCGGGCGGCGCGCGACGGGGCGGTGGAGCCCCAGCGCGGCGGCCGGCGCAGGCACTCCCGGCACGGGCGCGGTGGCCGGCGCGCACCGCGGGCGGCGGTCGTCGCCGGAGCAGTGGGGGCGGCGGCCCTGACGGCCGTGATCGCCGGATTCTCCCTCTCGGGGTCGTCGTCGGGCGGGACGGGCGACAAGAGTGAGCACACGGGGCCGACGGCCCCGGACTCCGCACCGACGGACCCGGCGTCGTCCGCCGGGTCCTCCCCGGGTGCCCGGGTGTCCTCGGGCGGCGGGGAGCCGTCCGGCGCGGCGCCGGCGAGCGCGTCGGCGCCCGGCTCGGCGGCGACGGACGGCGGCCGCACGCCGGCGCCGAGCGCGTCGTCCTCCGCGAGCACCGCGCCTGCCTCGAGTCCCACCGCGACGAGCGGCGTCCCGGGGCGGGGCAACTCCGGCGACAAGCCCGGCCACGGGCGGGGCGGCGGCAAGGGGCTCTGACGGCCCGGGCCTGCCGGGCCCTCCTCTCCTTTTCCCTCCTCCGCTCCCCTTCTCCCCGGTGGCCCGTGCGGCCCGGCGGGAGCGGCCCGCCGGGCCCTCGGGGCTCCCGGGTCCGAAACGCCTCCTTGCCCCGCCATGCCCCCACCCTCACAATGCACATGTCAAAACTGTGGGCGGCCGGAAGATCTCCGGCCGCCCAAGTCGCAGGAGAGGACCCCCACATGAAGAAGCCTCTCGGCGCCGCGCTCTTCGCCCTGGTGATAGCCGGGGCCGGCGCGGCACCAGCGGTCGCGGCCCCGGTGTCCACCGAAAGCGCCCCCGCGCCCGCCGTCAAGGCCGCCCCCGCGCCCGCCGTCAAGGCCGCCCCCGCGCCCGCCGTCAAGGCCGCCCCCGCGCCCGCCGTCAAGGCCGCCCCCGCGCCCGCCGTCAAGGCCGTCGGCTTCGCCGGCACCGTCTCACTGAGCAACTGCTCCGGTTCCGTCGTCCGCTTCCCCGACTCCGCGGAGAGCGACCCGGCGCTCGTCATGACCAACGGCCACTGCCTGGAGACCGGCTTCCCGGAGCCCGGCGAGGTCATCACCGGCCAGTCCTCCAGCCGTGCCTTCGGCCTGCTGAACTCCTCCGGCAGGAAGATCGCCACGCTCCGGGCCGACCAGGTCGTCTACTCGACCATGACCGACACCGACGTCACGATCTACCGCCTGACGACCACCTACGCCGCGATCAGGAGCTCGTACGGCATCAGCCCGCTCACCGTGCAGAACACGCACCCCACCGCCGGCACCGCCATCACGGTCGTCTCCGGCTACTGGAGGCGGACGTACGCCTGCTCCGTCGACGGGTTCGTCTACCGCCTCAAGGAGGGCGACTGGACCTGGAAGGACTCGGTCCGCTACACCTCCGCCTGCCAGACAATCGGCGGCACCTCGGGCTCGCCCGTGATCGACGACGCCACCGGCAAGGTCGTCGCCGTCAACAACACCGGCAACGAGGACGGCCGGCGCTGCACCGAGAACAACCCCTGCGAGGTCGACGAGAACGGCAACGTGACCGTCCACGAGGCCATCAACTACGCCGAGGAGACCTACCAGATCCCCGCCTGCTTCACCGCCGGCAACAGGCTCGACCTGAGCGCCCCCGGCTGCGTCCTGCCCAAGCCGTAGCTCAGCCGCGGCCGGCGTTCCGTCGCACGGGACTGCGACGGACCGCCCGCCCCGCCAGCACGTCCGTGCGCCGCCCGTCCTCGATCACGAACCGCCCGTCGACCAGGACGTGCGGAATGCCCGTCGGGCGTTCGCGCGGATTCTCGTACGTCGCCCCCGCCGCCACCGTCCGCGGGTCGAACAGGACCAGGTCGGCCCGGTAGCCCTCGCGGACCAGGCCCCGGTCCGGCAGCCGCAGCCGGGCGGCGGGCCGGGAGGTGAGGTGCGCGACGCACTCCTCCAGCGACAGCACGCCCGACTCCCGCACGTAGTGGCCGAGATACCGCGGGAAGGTGCCGTAGGCGCGGGGGTGCGGCTTCGCTCCCTGGAGGATGCCGTCCGAGCCGCCGGTGTGGACGCGGTGGCGCATGATCGCCCGCACGTTCTCCTCGTGGCCCACGTGCTGCAGGATCGTCGGGCCCAGCCGGTCCTCGACCAGCAGGCGGCGGGCCGTGGCCCAGGGGGACTCGCCGCGCAGGTCCGCCGACTCCCGCACGGTCCGGCCGACGAAGCCGCCGAGCCCCGGGTCGCTCACGCCCGAGATCTCGATCGTGTCCCAGTCGACCGGCACGCCGTGGCAGCCGTCCGAGCCGGTGACCTCCAGGTCGTGCCGGATCCGCGCGGCCGTCTCCTCGTCCGCGAGCCGCTTCAGGACCGCCTCCGGGCCGCCCTCGCCCGCCCAGCTCGGCAGCAGCGCCACGAGGGTGGTGCAGCCCGGCGTGTAGGGATAGCTGTCCAGGCTGAGGTCGGCCCCGGCCGCCAGCGCCTCGTCCAGGAGCGACAGCAGCTCGGGCGCGCGGCCCTCGTTGACGCCGAAGTTCATGGTGGCGTGCGCCAGATGGAGCGGGCAGCCCGCCTGCCGGGCCAGCTCGACCATCTCCGCGTACGCCTGCAGCGCGCCGGCCCCGTAGGACCGGTGGTGCGGGCAGTAGTAGCCGCCGTACGACGCCACCACCCGGCACAGCTCGGTCAGTTCGGCGTCCTCGGCGTACATGCCGGGCGTGTAGGTCAGCCCGGACGACATGCCGACCGCGCCCTGCTCGAGGCCCTCGGCCACCAACCGCCGCATGCGGTCCAGCTCCTCGGGCGTCGCCGGGCGGTCCTCCCAGCCCATGACGAGCATCCGGACCGTGCCCTGGGGGACCAGGTACGCGGCGTTGACGGCGATCCCGCGGTCCAGCCGGTCCAGGTACCCGCCCACCGAGCGCCAGTCGAAGTCGATGTCGTCGCCGTACCCGTTCCAGCCGGTGATGGCCCGGCGCACCTCGGCGAGCGTGCGGTCGTCGACCGGGGCGTACGACAGCCCGTCCTGGCCCAGCACCTCCAGGGTGACCCCCTGCGCGGCCTTGGCGCTGTGGTCCGGGTCGCGCAGCAGCGCCAGGTCGCTGTGGGCGTGCATGTCGATGAAGCCGGGGGAGAGGACCAGCCCCTCGGCGTCCAGCTCCCGCATGGCCTTCGGACGCTGGCAGCCCGCCGCCGCGGCCTCCTTGACGATGGACACGATCCGGCCGCGGTCGACCACCACGTCCGCGCGGTAGGACGGCTCGCCGCTGCCGTCCACCACGTCCGCGTCCCGGATGACGAGCTGCTCCACGACTCCTCCTGCTGCCTCGGCCTGCTGCCTCTAGAAGAACGTGCGGACGTAGTCGACGACCGTGCCGTCCGCCTCGGCCAGCGGGATCAGCTGCCACTTGTCGAACGACGTGCACGGGTGCGACAGGCCCATCCCCACCCAGTCTCCGACCTCCAGCTCCGCCTCGTCATCCGTGCGCAGCCAGGTGTGCTGGTCGGACAGGCCGGTCACCGTGATGCCGGCCGCCGGGCGCTCGGCGCCGCCCGCGCGCACGACCTGGGCGAAGGGGAGGTCCAGGTCGTGCGCCGCGTCCCGCTTGCCCGCGTTGGCGAACGCCTGCCCCGCCGAGGGCCGGGAGACCACCTGCGCCCACAGCCGGAACGCCGGCTCCAGGGCGCCCTCCTCGGGAACCCGGTTGAACGGCGTCACCTCGCGGTAGTGGCCGTCGTCGTGCGAGACGTAGGCGCCCGAGCGCAGCAACCTCAGTACGGGGGCGGACAGTTCCGGGATCCCGGCGAACACGTCGGCCACCGCGTCGAACCAGGCGCTGCCGCCCGCGCTGACGACGATCTCCTCCAGGCCCGCGAACCGCCCCGCCGCGTCGAAGCCCGCGGCGAGCGCGACCAGCCGCCGCAGCCACGCCCGCACCCGCTCCGGGTCGGCCCGCGGCACCTCGCCCTCGTAGCCCGCGACGCCCACGAGCCGGAGCGTGCGGGTGCCGGCCACCGCGTCCGCCACGGCCGTGCACTCCGCCTCCGTGCGGGCGCCGGTCCGCGCGCCCTCGCCGGCGCCCAGCTCCACGACGACGTCCAGCGGGCGCGAGGCGCCCCGCAGCGCCGCGTCCATCAGCTCCACGCCGCGCACGGAGTCGACGTAGCAGACGAAGCGGAAGCCGGGGTCGGCGTCGAGCTCGGCGGAGATCCACTTCAGGGCCGCGGCGTCCACGAGCTCGTTGGCCAGGAAGACCCGCTCGACGCCGAACCGCCGTGCCACGCGCACCTGGTGGGGGACGGCGAGGGTGATGCCCCAGGCGCCGCGCTCGATCTGCCGCCGGAACAGCTGCGGCGCCATCGAGGTCTTGCCGTGCGGGGCGAAGGCGAGACCGTGGCGGGCCGCGTAGGTCTCCATGAGCGCGAGGTTGTGCTCCAGGCGCTCCGCCGACAGGGCGAGGACGGGCGTGGCGAAGCCGCCGGTGAAGAGGTTGCGGCGCTGGGCGGCCAGTTCGCCGACGGTCAGCCCGTCCGCGTCCGGCGGGAGGCCCTTGAAACGGTGGTTGACGCGTTCCTCGGCGAGGCGGGCGAGGGCATCCGTACCCATGGAACCTCCCTGATCAGCAGCATTGCAGGTGATGCAACGCTCATTGCGTATATCGCTCAGCGCTGTCTAACATCTCGGCCAACGTGCGGTCAACGGAAGCCGCCCGCCCGCACACCGAGGAGCCCGACGACCGTGACCGCGACCGGACCTTGCGACACCCCTGACGCGGGCGGCACCGTCGACGTCGTCACGCTCGGCGAGTCCATGGTCACGTTCCTGCCCACCACACCCGGGCGCCTCGCCGACGTTCCCTCCTTCGACCGCGCCATCGGCGGCGCGGAGTCCAACGTGGCCTGCACGCTGGCCGCCGCGGGCCACTCCGCGCGCTGGGTGAGCCGGGTCGGCGCCGACGGGTTCGGCGACCACCTGGTCGAGGCGATCGGCTCCTACGGCGTCGACGTGGGCGCCGTGCACCGCGATCCCCGGCGCCCGACCGGCGTCTACTTCCGCACCGCCGGGGACCGCGCGACCGACGCGCACGAGGTGGCGTACTACCGCGCCGGGTCGGCCGCCTCCGCCATGTCCGTCGCCAACACGGATCTCCAGGCGGTGCGGGCGGGCCGGGTGCTGCACCTCTCCGGGATCACGGCGGCGCTGTCCGGCGACTGCCTGGAACTGATGCGCGAGCTGACCGCGCCCCGGCCCGGACGGCCGCTGGTGTCGTTCGACGTGAACCACCGGCCGGGGCTGTGGCGCGGCGGCGCCGAGGCCCGGGTGCTGCTGGAGCTGGCGCGGGGGGCCGACATCGTGTTCGTGGGGGCGGACGAGGCGCACCAGGCGTGGGGCCTGCACGGCGCCCGGGCCATCCGGGAAGAGCTCTCCGAGCCCGCCACCGTGGTCGTCAAGCAGGGGCGCGGCGGAGCCGTCGCGTTCGACAGGAACACCGAGAACCTCATGGACGCCACCGCAGCGGCGACCGTCGTCCGCGCCCTCGACGTGGAGGTGGTGGCGACGATCGGCGCGGGCGACGCCTTCGCCGCCGGCTTCCTCTCCGCCACCCTGCGCGGGCTGCCCGTCCGCGACCGGCTGCGGCACGGGCACCTCATGGCCGCCGCCGCGCTCACCGTCCCCGGCGACCTCGCCGTGCCCCCGGACCGCGCCCGTGCGGACCGTCTCGCCGCCCTCGACGACGCCGCCTGGGAGACACTTCGACTCGGCCCCGGCTGGACGAAGGCCGTCGACCGGGGCGACGAGGAGGGACGTACGTCATGAGTCAGACCGTCGACCGCGCGCTCAGCATCCTGCCGCTGCTCGCCGAGGGGCCCGCCGACCTCGGCCAGGTCGCCGACCGGCTCGGAGTGCACAAGTCCACCGCGCTGCGCCTGCTGCGGACGCTGCACGAGCACGGGCTCGTCTACCGCCAGTCCGACCAGCGCTACCGCCTCGGCGCCCGCCTCATCGCGCTCGCCCAGGAGGCCATGGAGAACCTCGACATCCGCGAGATCGCCCACCCCCACCTCGTCCGCCTCAACGAGCAGTGCGGGCACACCGTCCACCTCGCGGTGTACGAGGAGTCCGAGGTCCTCTACATCGACAAGGTGGAGAGCCGCTACCCGGTCCGGATGTACTCACGGATCGGCAAACCGGTGGCGATCACCGTCGCGGCCGTGGCGAAGCTGCTGCTCGCCGACCTCCCCGAGAGCGAGCGCCGCATGCTCGCGGAGAAGCTCGACTACCCCCTGTACACGGCCCGGTCCACCCCCGACGCCGCCGCTTTCCTGCGGGAGTTGGAGAAGGTGCGCGAGCAGGGCTGGGCCACCGACCTCGGCGGCCACGAGGAGTCCATCAACTGCGTCGGCGCGCCCATCCGCGGCGCCGACGGCCGGGTCGTCGCCGCGATGTCGGTCTCCGCGCCGAACGTCGTCGTCACCGCCGACGAACTCCTCGCCCTGCTGCCCCTGGTGCGCCGCACGGCGGACGCGATCAGCGGGGAGTACTCCGGCAGGACGCCCGTGAAGGACACCGTATGAACGGCAGGACGTACAGGAAGGGCACAGCATGACCGAGAAGACCGCGCTCACCCCCAGGACGCACACCACCCCGCCCGCGAAGTTCTCCCACGGCGTCAGGAAGGGCAACATCCTGCAGGTCGCCGGCCAGGTCGGCTTCCTGCCCGCCGAGGAGGGCAGGGCCCCCACGCCCGCCGGCCCCACCCTGCGTGAGCAGACCCTCCAGACCCTCGCCAACGTCAAGGCGATCCTGGAGGAGGGCGGCGCGGGCTGGGACGACGTGATGATGATCCGCGTCTACCTCACGGACGTGGACCACTTCGCCGAGATGAACTCCCTCTACGACACCTACTTCGAGGAGCAGGGCCTCACCCGGCCGCCCGCCGCGCGCACGACGGTCTACGTCGGTCTGCCCGCCGGGCTCCTCATCGAGATCGACGCGCTGGCCGTACTGGACTGACGCCGGCTCGCACCCCGCACCCCGTACGTCCGCACGGTGCGGCGCCCCTCACCCCGGAGCGCCGCGCCGCGATCCCCCCTGCCCGGCTGCGCCCTCCGGGAGACACCCCGGACCTCCAGCCCCCCGGACCCATGCCCTTACCCAGAGGACCCCCTAATGTCCCTTTCGCTCGCCGCGGACACCCCGGTCGCGCCACCCCACACCGGCGGTCTGCTTCTCCTGATCGACGGCACGGCCGGCCTGCTCACGGTCGCCGCCCTCGGTATCGCGCTCCTGCTCTTCCTGATCATCAAGGTCAGACTCCAGCCCTTCGTCGCCCTGCTCGCCGTCTCCATAGCCGTCGGCCTGATGGCCGGGCTGTCGGTCACCGAACTCTTCGGCACGGTCCAGCGGTCGGACGCCGTCTCGACCATCGAGTCCGGCATGGGCGGCATCCTCGGCCATGTCGCGATCATCATCGGCCTGGGCACCATGCTCGGCGCCATCCTCGAAGTCAGCGGCGGCGCCGAGGTGCTGGCCTCCCGGCTGCTGCACCTCTTCGGCGAACGGCGGGCACCGCTGGCCATGGGCCTCACCGGCCTGATCTTCGGCATCCCCGTCTTCTTCGACGTCGGCATCTTCGTGCTCGCCCCGATCGTCTACGCCGCCGCCAAACGCTCCGGCAAGTCGATCCTGCTGTACTGCCTGCCGCTGCTCGCGGGCCTGTCGATGACCCACGCGTTCCTGCCCCCGCACCCGGGGCCGGTGGCCGCCGCCGGACTGCTCCACGTGCAGCTCGGCTGGATCATCCTGATGGGCGTCGTCTGCGGCATCCCCGCGGTGCTGGCCGCCTGGGTGTTCTCCGCGTGGGTCGGCCGCCGCATCTTCGTGCCCGTGCCGCAGGACATGGTCGAGGCCGCCGAGGAGGCCAGGCTGGCGGTCGTCGACGAGCAGCGGGAACAGGGCCTGCGGCCGCGCGAGCAGCCCGTGTCGCTGGGCGTCGTCCTCGGCATCATCGGCACGCCGCTGATCCTGATCCTCGCGGCCACCTTCTCCTCCATCGCCCTCGACCCCTCCACGGGCCGCTCGGCGATCGAGTTCTTCGGCCACCCGTTCGTGGCCCTGACGATCGCCCTGCTCCTCGCCTACTACCTGCTGGGCATCCGCCGCGGCTGGTCCCGCAACTCCCTGGAGACCGTCTCCACCGCGTCCCTCAAGCCGGTCGGCAACATCCTGCTGGTGGTCGGCGCGGGCGGAGTCTTCGGCGCGGTCCTCAAGGCGAGCGGCGTCGCCCAGGCCCTCTCGGACACCTTCCACGGCGTGGGTCTGCCGGTGCTGGTCCTCTCCTACCTGATCTCGGTGGTCCTCCGGGTCGCCCAGGGCTCGGCCACGGTCGCCATCGTCACCACGGCCGGGATCGTCGCCCCCCTCCTCGCCGGGGGCCACCACTCCCAGGCGTTCGTCGCCCTGGTCATCATGGCCATCTCCGCGGGTTCCATCTTCGCCTCGCACGTCAACGACGGCGGCTTCTGGATGGTCGCGAAGTACTTCGGCATCAGCGAACGGGACACCCTGAAGACGTGGACGGTGCTGGAGTCGGTGCTGTCGGTGGCGGGGTTCGTGGTGGCCGCGGTGGTCAGCCTGTTCGTCTAGGCACGTCCGCCCGGACGGACGTGTAGGCGTCTGATAACGAAACCGGGGCCGGCTGTGTCAGGCACAGGATCTTCGACCATACTGCCCGCTGTGGAGCAGCGCATAGGATCGAGCAGCCAGCCCCTGAAGGGGGAGCCCGTGACGGGTGCCGGGTTCGACCCGGCCTTCATCCCCGGGCTCACCCCACCCGTCTCCGAGGAGCCGGAGGAGGCCGAGGCGGACGGCGCCGGGGCCGAGGGCGTGGCCGGCGACGCGGATCCCGCGTCCGGTGAGTCCACGGACGGGGCGCGGCAGTCTGCCGAGGACGGGACCGGGGACGAGGAGGCGGCCGGGAGCGGCGACGAGGCCCCCGAGGGCCCCGTCTTCGAGGCCGCCGACCGCCGCGCGAGGATCGTCGCCGACCACCGGGGCGTACGACTGGCCCTGGACGACCAGGAGTGCGAGTTCCACTGGGACGAGATCGGGGCCGTGGAGACCGAGTCCCCGCGCTTCGGCAAGAGGTTCACCATCACCGTCCACACTCCCGACAGCCGCTGGTACCCGATCGAGATCGAGGCGACGGCCCGGGCCCGCTTCAGCGAGTGGGAGTCCGAGCTGGACGCGGTCCTCGACGCCTACTTCGAGGACGGCGCCGAGGAGGACTCCGCGGACGAGGATGCGCAGACCCCGGACGCCGAGAACCTCGAGGCCGCCGACGCCGAAGGCACCGACGCCGAGAACCTCAGGGCCGCGGACGCCGACTGACCCTCCGCCGCCCACTCGCCGGGGTACCTCTCCCACCGCCCCGTCCCGTCCCTGCCGGGTCCCGACGCCCTCACTGGACATTCGGCCGCGCAGTGTAGCCACGGCCGCAACTCCGCAGGCGCCTCCGGCATTTATGCACCCGTGGGTGTGACCGGTGCGTGCATATATGCCGTGAACCCAGCAGAGTGATGGTCCGCGCAGGAGGACCCGGGGCGTCCGGATCCTCGCCCCACTCCAGAGGACTGGCTGATCATGGGCGGATCAGCGCCACGTCGGGACGGTCGTCCGCCGGTCGGGACGACCGGTTCCGTCGACCGGTGCGGCGAACGGACCGAAGGCCGCGAACTGCTCGCCAGGGCGCGCCCGGTGACGCCGACCGGACCCGGCGGCGTCGGCAGGACACGCCTCGCCGCACGGACCGCGGCCCGCGTCGGGCGAGCGTTCCCGGCCGGCGTGCACTTCGTCCGCCCGGCCGCCCTGGGTGCCCCCGGACTCGTCGCCGAGGGGTTCGCCGACCAGCAGATCGCCGACCGGCAGATCGCCGACCGGCAGATCGCCGACCGGCAGATCGCCGACCGGCAGATCGCCGACCGGCAGATCGCCGACCGGCAGATCGCCGACCGGCAGATCGCCGACCGCCTCGTCATCGCCCGGTGCACCGCCGAAGGCCATGCGGAGCGCATCCTCGGCACGTTCGGATCCAGCAACCGCAGCCAGATCGCCGCCTGGGTCGCCGCCCGGCGCCGAGCCGGGCCCGGCCTCCCCTCGCGCACACCATCCGTCCACCCACTGAGAGGAGAACCATGACCACCACCCCTCACGGCCTGTTCGACCACCGCATGGCCGTGTACGGCGCGGACGACGCGTTCGTGGCCGCCGCCGTGCCGTTCCTGCGCGAAGGACTGGGCGCGGCCGGCGCGGCCCGCCCGGTCGCCGTCGCCGCCCCCGACAAGCTCGGGCTGCTGCGGGACGTCCTGGACGGCGACGCGAAGGACGTCGTCCTCATCCCGCACACCGAGTGGTACACGGGCTCCGCCGCCAACGCCGTGGCGCGCGGCGCGAGCTATCTCGCGGCGCAGGCCGGCCCCGGCGGCCGTGTCCACCTCCTCATGGAGCCCGTGTGGAACGGCCGCGCCGGACGCTCCGCGCGCGAGACCACCGAGTGGATCCGCTACGAGGCCCTCGCCAACCTCCTCTTCGCGCCGATGGCCACGACGGCCCTGTGCGCCTACGACACCCGGGTCGCCGGCGCGGCCGTCGTCGCGGCGGCCCGCCGCGCACATCCGGGCACCGGCGTCTACCAGGACCCGGTGCGGCTCGCCGCCGAACTGGACTCCGTACCGCTGCCGGTGCCTCCGGCCGACGCGGAGGTGTTCGCCTCGCCGACCGCGGCCGCCGTGGTCGGCCGGGCCCGCGCCCGTGGACTGCCGCCCGCGGACGCGGAGCTGTTCGCCGAGGCGGTCCGCGCCGCGGCCGCCGCCCTCGGCCCGGTCAGCCGCGTCCTGATGTGGGGCGAGGCGCCCGGCTGCGTCTGCGAACTGCGCACGGCGCGCCGGGTCGGCGACCCGCTGGCGGGCTTCGTCCCGCCCGCCTGCGCCGCGCTGGCACCCGACCAGGGGCTGTGGTTCACCCGTCAGGTGTGCGCCTACGTCGACGTCCGCGACGACGCCTCCGGGGCGACCGTACGGCTGCAGTACGGCTGACGGCCCGGCCGCGGACAGGCAGGGAAGCAGACAGCCCTCCCCGTGCCCGGCGCCCGCCGGGGAGGCGCGGGCAAGACGGTGTGGTTCGAGCCGGACACCTGCGGGTGCGCTCCGCCGTCCTGTTCCCACGGACCCGCCGGGGCGACCTGATCCCTACTGGAACCACTTCGGGCTGAGCGCGATCTTCCGCAGCTGCCCGATGGTCAGGACGGGGGTCTTGCGGGTCGCCGCGGTGTCCTGCGCGCCCGAGTTGAAGGCGCTGATGACGACACGCGTACCGTCGGTCCGCAGGGTGTCCACGGTCCACATCACGACGCCCGGGCCGCCCTTCTCGCCGGGGCCCTGGTGCACGGCGACCCGCGTCCCGTCGGGCAGGGTCTCGGCGCCGGACCCGAAGAGGTCGCCCGCGACGTCCCCCATGCCGCTCTGCACGTTGACCTGGACGAGGCTCCGGCCCCTGCCGTCGTCGGCGACGACATAGCCGAACCCGCTGTCGGCGCCGCTGCTCTCGGAGAAGGTGAGGCCCTTCGGCAGCAGGGACTTCAGGGTGGGCGCGACGGGCACGGCGGCGAGGGTCGCGCTCGGCCGCGCGGTCGGCCGCGTGCTCGGCCCGCCCTCGTCCACGGGCATCGCGTCGATGGCGTCGCGCCAGGCCGCGGCGGCGGCCAACCGCGTCAACCGGGCGGGTGAGAGGGGAGGTTCGCCGCGGGTGACGGGCGAGTCCTTCTCGGCGGCGGCGTTCCACTCGCTGACGCTGACGTGATGTCCCTTCGGGGAGACCAGCTCGGCGCTCCACCACTTGGTGTCCACCCGGCGGTCCGGGTACTCGTACCCCTGGAGCACCATGACGACGGAGCCGTCCGGGAGCCTGCTCGTGGTGCAGGCGTCGTAGTGGACGTAGGCCTTCCCGGGGCACTCGGTGACCTGCCGGGCCTGGTCGCTGCCCGGCTCCACGCGCCCGAGGCCGACCCCCACGGCCGCCGCGCCCTTGCCGTCGTCGTAGACGACGTGCACCGACGGCCCCCCCTTCTCGTCCGTGCCCCTGGCCTCCGCGCCGCTGACCTTGCCGGCGGGCAGCAGCTTCTCGAGCGTACGGATCAGCGTGTCGCCGGAGACGGGGTCCGGGGTGGAGCGGTGCCGGCCGGCGGCGGCCACGGAGGCGCCGTCCGCCCGGGAGCCGTCCGGCCGGGAGCCGCCGCCGGGCAGGAGCAGCGCCCCGCCCACGCCGACGAGCGCGAGCCCCGCGGCGCCGCCGGCGACGGCGGCCCGGCGCCGCAGCAGCAGTCGCCGCCGCCCGCGCACCGCACCGGCGGTGACGAGCGCGGCCCGATCCGTCTCGAACGCGGCGGCGGCGTGCCGCATTCCGGCGGAGAGCTGCTCCTCGAAGGGATCGCTGTGCTGTTCCAAGGGCATGACGGATCACCGTATTCGCGAGGGAAGAGGAACCGGAGGAACGTAGGAGGAAGAAACCGGACGAAATCGGCGCTCAGGGCCGGGCGTACTCGCTGAGATCCTCACCGAGCAGCTCCCGCAACCGCCCCAGCGCACGAACGCACCGCGTCCGCACGGCGGCGGAGCTGACGTTCATGACCTGCGCGGTCTCCTCGATGGAGCGGTCCTCCCAGTACCGCAGGACGACGACCGCACGGTCCTTGGCGGGAAGCCCGGCCAGGGCCTCCAGCAGGGTCAGCCGCAGCGGTGTGTCCCGCCCCGCGCCGTCGTCGGGCCGGTCGGGCAGCACGTCCGTGGCCCGCTCGGTGCTGCTGCGCCGCTGATGAGTGAGGAACACCCGCATGAGAACGGTCTGCGCGTACCCCGCCGGGTTTTCCGCCCGCGTCACCCGCCGCCAGCTGACGTACAGCCGCCCGAGGGTCTCCTGCACGAGGTCCTCGGCCAGATGGGTGTCCCCGGCGGTCAGCAGGCAGGCGGACCGGTACAGATGCCCGGCACGCGCAGCGGCGAACTCCGCGTACTCGTCGGCCCGCACCTGTCTCATGTCTCCCCCTGCCCGGCTTGCCCACCCGCTCTCACTTCTCTGACGCGGTGGGACCGGAGAAATGTTTCACACGATCACGGTGACCGGCCGACGCGAGCGCCCCTGCCCCGGTGGGAGCGGGCAGGGGCGGCGCGGGGCGGCCCGTTCGGTCAGGCCGGTCAGGTCACGGCAGCGCGTGCACGTGGGCACCCACCGTGTTCGACCAGGAGCCCCCCGCCGAGGCGTCCCAGTTGGTGGACCAGGTCATCGCGCCCCGCAGGCCGGGGTAGGTCCTGGAGGGCTTGAAGGAGCCGCAGTTCGTGCCCTGGGTCAGGCAGTCCAGCGCGTCGTCGACGACCGTGGGGGAGACGTATCCGCTGCCCGCCGCCCGGGTGGAGGCCGGCAGGCCCAGGCCCACCTGGGAGGGGGAGAGGCCGCCCTCGAGCTGGATGCAGGCCAGCGCGGTGAGGAAGTCGACGGAGCCCTGGCTGTAGACCTTGCCGTCGCAGCCCAGCATCGAGCCGCTGTTGTAGTACTGCATGTTGACGACCGTGAGGATGTCCTTCACGTTCAGCGCGGTCTGGAAGTAGGAGTTCGACGTCGACTGCATGTCTATCGTCTGCGGTGCCATCGTGAGCACCAGGGACGGGCCGGCCTTCGCGGCCAGCGCGTGCAGCGCCTGCGACATGTACGTCGCGTTGAGGCCGTTCTCCAGGTCGATGTCCACGCCGTCGAAGCCGTAGGTCTGCATCAGCGTGTACACGGAGTCGGCGAAGTTCGCCGCCGACGCCGAGTCGCTCACCGAGATCGTGCCGTTCTGGCCGCCCACGGACACGATGACCTTCTTGCCCGCGGCCTGCTTGGCCCTGATGTCCGCCTTGAACTGGTCGACGGTGTAGCCGCCGAGCCCCGCGGAGTCCAGGTTGAAGGTCACGGCGCCCGGCGTCGTCGTGGCGTCCGCGAAGGCCACCGCGATGATGTCGTACCGGGAGGAGACGTCCGAGAGCTTCTGGACCGTCGCTCCGTTGTCGAAGTTCTGCCAGTAGCCGGTCACCGCGTGCTTGGGCAGGGAGGTGTTCCCGCCGCCCCCGCCGGACGCGGTCGTCGCCGTCACCGCGCCCGACTTCGGCGACTCGCCCGCCGAGTTCGTGGCGGTGACCCGGAAGGAGTAGGAGGTGGCGGCGGCCAGCCCGGTCACCGTCGCCGACGTTCCCGTCACCGCGGTTGCCTTCGTGCCGTCGCGGTAGACGTTGTAGCCGGTGGCGCCCGGGACGGCGGACCAGGACAGGGACGCCGAGGAGGAGGTGGTGGACGAGACCGACAGGCCCGACGGCGCCGCGGGCACCGTCGGCACCGGATCGCCGCCGCCGCCCCCGTCCGGGCCGTAGACCGAGATGTCGTCCGCGTAGTAGGGGGCCTGGCCGTACCAGCCGTGCGTGTACACCGTCACCGAGGTGGTCGAGGAGCCGGTGGTGAAGGTCGTCGAGAGCTGCTTCCAGCTCGACGAGTCGGGGGTCCACGTCGAGACGTCCGTGGTGCCGGTGCCGGTCACGCCCAGGTACGCGTACCCGCCCCGCACCCAGGCGCTCAGCGTGTACGTCGAGTCGGGCCGCACCGCGACCGACTGGGTGCAGGTGGCGTTGTCCTGCCCGGCCGGCGTCGCCTTCAGCGCGGCCGTGCCGCTGTGCACCGGGGAGGAGACGGTCGTGCCGCTGTTCGCGCTGCACGTCCAGTTGCCGAGGCCGGACTCGAAGCCGGCGTTCCTGGCGTTGTTGACGTCCGCCGCGGACGCCTGGCCCGCGCCCGCGAAGGTGAGGGCGAGGGCGACGGTGGCCACTGAGGCCCAGAGCCGTGCCGATCTTCTGTGTGGGGACATGACAACAAGTTGGTCCAGACCAATTCGGCTGTCAAGAGGTCCAGACCAACTTCCCGGATGCCGGCACCTCACCCCTCCGGCCCGTCCGGAGGCCGGCCTGCCGGCCGTGACCGAGGCTCCGGGCCGGGGTCCGGAGCCGGTACGGGACCGGCAAGATGCTCAACCTGCCCCGTTTTGGCGTGTCTTGTACATGCACAGTTGCCGACCAGCTACAGAAACGCTGTTCTCCGGTCACAGAGGCGTGGATACAGTGCTGAGGTAGTCACGCAGTGAAGTCATCTCGGTGTACCGGAGTAACCCCGGTGGATCGACGGCGTAACACGGGGAGCTGCGCGTGCCAACTGCCATTGCCGTGACCGGTGCCGACATGGCGCTGCCACCGCAGGACGAGCGGACCCTGCCCGCTGTCGTCCTGGAAGACCTGGACAAACAGCCGCTCGAGCAGGCGCTGGCCGCGGTGCAGAGCCTGATCGACCAGTACGGGCATCTGATCGTGGTGTGCTCGCAGGCGGTCTCCCGCGGGGTCGACAGACGGCTGCACACCATCCGCTCCCTGCTCGAGAGCGACCGTATCGCCCTGTTCCGGCCCGATCTGCCCCCACTCGGACTGGCCGTCCTGGCCCGCCAGTTGAGGCAGCTCGCCTCCTGCGACCTCAGTCCGGGCGTCCTTGCCTCCGCCGGACGCCTGCTCACCCACTACATCCACTCCGGCGCGCTGCTCGGCTCCGTCGCCCGGCTCGACCGCGTCCCCGTGGGCCTGAGGTCACACGCCAAGTCGTGGGTGCCCGGCAGCCAGTTCGGCGTCCTCGCACACCCCGAGCCGCAACTGGTGAGGATCGCTCCCGGCGCCGAGCTCACCGGCCCGGAGTTCGGCACCTGGATGCTGGTGGCCAAGGGGCAGCTGCAATCGGACTGGGTCACCGCAACCCTCGCGCAGTCCTGGAGCGTCCAGGGACTGAGGGAAGCGCCGCTGCCGGCCGAGTCGCCGGTCTGGTGGGGTACGGGCAAGCTGATCGAGTTCGCCGCCTATCTCCCGGACCTGTCCGTGCTGTACCAGCTGGTCACGTCGGTACGGCAGGGCGTCTGCCACTGGTGCGGCATCGACGTCATCGGCGACCGCTGCGTCTTCTGTTCCGCCACACCACCGCTCCCGGAGAACCAGATCTCCGCCGGGTGAGTCCCAAAGCTCCAGACGCACCGCTCGCACGAATCCATTCCGCTCGACCGATATCCCCAATGAGGTTGTACGGTTCATGAACTCCCGTCAGCGCCGCGGCGTGCTACTCCTGCTCCTGTCGGTCGTCTGCGCCCTCGGCGCGTTCGCCGGCGTCCTGTCCGTCATCAGCGACGTGAAGTCCAAGGTCGGTCCGGAGGTCACGGCCTACCAGGTCAAGACCGACGTGGCGCCCTACACCCGGCTGACCACGGGGCAGTTCGAGAAGATCCGGATGCCCAAGCGCTGGCTGTCGGAGAACGCGATCACCAACCTGCGCGAGATACAGGGGAAGATCGCGGTCACCACGCTCCGGGCGGGCTCCCTGCTGCAGAGCGACATGATCGTGAACCAGCCGGCCCTGCAGCCCGGGCAGCAGGAGGTCGCCATCATGATCGACGCGGCGACCGGCGTGGCCGGCAAGATCACGCCGGGCTCCACCGTCAACGTGTACGCCACCTTCGCGGGCCAGCGGGAGGGCGATCCCGCCCAGTCCAAGATCATCGTGACGAACGCCAAGGTCCTCGACGTCGGCAAGATCAAGGCACTCGACCCGAGCGCGAGCGACAAGAACCAGCAGCAGCCCACCGACGCCGTCCCGATCACCTTCGCCCTCTCCACCCTCGACGCCCAGCGCATCACCTACGCGGAGTCGTTCGCCCAGCGGGTGCGGCTCGCGCTGGTGGCGCCCGGCAGCGACACCACGGTCCCCGACAAGGACCGGACGTACCAGCTCGCGAAGGACAAGTGAGAGGCCATGCCCACGAGGATCCTGCCGGCCGTCGGTGACGTGGACGCTGTCCGCTCCATCACGACACTGCTCAGTCAGCTGCCGGACGCCGAGCCGGTGGCCCCGGTCGTCGACTCGACACAGCTCATCGACACCCTCGCGCGGCTCGCCGCCGAGTCCGTCGACGAACTGCCCGAGGTCGTCGTCGTGCACGAGCGCATCGGCCCGGTCCCGGCGCTGGAGCTGATTCGCGAAGTCGCCCTGCGCTTCCCCGCGGTGGGAGTCATCCTCGTCACCTCGGACGCCGGCCCCGGCCTGTTCCAGGCCGCGATGGACTACGGCGCGCGCGGACTGGTCGCGCTCCCGCTGAGCTACGAGGAGCTGGCCAGCCGCGTCCAGGCCGTCGCCCAGTGGTCGGTGGGGGTACGGCGCCATCTCGGCTCCGGCGGCGACGTGTTCACCGGCGTCGGCGGCACCGTCGTCACGGTGTGCGGGGCGAAGGGCGGGGTCGGTGCGACGCTCACCTCGATCCAGCTGGCGCTGGCCGCGCAGGCGTCGGGGCGCAGCACCGCCCTGGTAGACATGGACCTCCAGGCCGGGGACGTGGCCTCGTATCTGGACGTGCAGTTCCGCCGCTCGGTGGTCGACCTGGCGGCGATCACGGACATCTCCCCGCGGGTGCTCGCCGACGCCGTCTTCCGCCACGACACCGGAGTGGCCCTGCTGCTCGCGCCCGGCGAGGGCGAACGCGGCGAAGAGGTCACCGACCGGGCCGCCCGGCAGATCGTCAGCGCACTGCGCTCCCGCTACGAGGTCGTCGTCGTCGACTGCGGCGCGCAGCTCAGCGGCGCCGGAGCCGCCGCGGTCGAGATGGCGGACACCGCCCTGCTGATCACCACGCCGGACGTGGTCGCCGTGCGCGGCGCCAAGCGGACGGTGCGGATGTGGGACCGGCTGCAGATCCGCAAGGCGGAGGAGACGACCGTGGTCGTCAACCGGCACACGCGCGGCACGGAGATCCAGCCGCCGCTGATCCAGAAGATCACCGGCACGGCGGTCGCCGCGACCGCGATCCCCGCGAACTTCAAGGAGTTGCAGGGAGCGGTGGACGCGGGCCGCGTCCATGAACTGGACAGCAAGGGCGTGGTGCGGCAGGCGCTGTGGGCGCTGGCGGGGGAGCTGGGACTGGTGAAGGTGCCGGAAGGGGCGCAGAAGGGCGGCGGGCGGTTCCGCGGGGATCGCGGGTCGGTGAGTTTCCGGCGGCGCAAGGAGTGAGGGGCATGGGGGAGCACACGCGCACGTCGCCGGGCCGGGAAGACCGGGGCCAGGTCACGATCGAGTTCCTCGGCATGACACCGCTGATCATCCTGACACTGGTGTTGATGTGGCAGTTCGTGCTGGTGGGATACACCTTCACGCTCGCTGGGAATGCTGCGGACGAAGCCGTGCACGCGGCGGCGCAGGCGTCGCCGGGCGAGCGCGAGGCCGCGTGCGAACAGCAGGGCCTGGACAAGCTGTCGAACGCCTGGAGGGGGAACGCGACCGTGCATTGCACCACCGCGAACGGCTACGTGAGGTCCGCCGTCTCCCTCGAGGTCCCCGTGCTCTTCCCGGGCTCGATCACCTTCCCGTTCACCGTGCACGGCAACGCGGGCGCGGTAGAGGAGGCGACGCGCTGAGATGTCGTACGCCGGAGAGGACCGCGAGACGCCGTACGCCGGAAAAGCCCGGGACCGCGGCCAGGTGGCCATCGAGTACCTCGGGTTCATCCCGATCCTGATCATCGTCGCGCTGGCCGCCGTGCAGCTCGGCATCATCGCCTACGTCGCCCAGCAGGCGGGCACCGCCGCCCGTGCCGGCGCGCGCAGCGCCTCGCTCCGGCAGGGGTCGGAACAGGCCTGCCGGGACGCCGTCAGCAGCTGGGTCGACGTCAGGAGCTGCCCGGCGTCGTCCTCCGGCGGCGAGGTCACCGTCACCGCCACCGTCCACATCCCCTCCGTCTTCCCCGGCTACGACGGCTTCGGGGACGCCCACAAGAAAGCCACCATGCCGCTCGACCACTGAGGTACTGCGAGGAACACGATGAGTCTGCGGGCACGTATCAACTCCCCCGAGGAGAACGGCAGCAGGGGCGAGGACGGCCACCTGGTCGCCTCGTACCGCGCCAAGCTCCTGGAGGAGATCGACCTCGCGGAGATGAGCGCGCTGGCCGCCGCCGAGCGCCGCGCCCGGCTCGAGCGGGTGCTCGGGCACATCATCAGCCGCGAGGGCCCGGTGCTGTCCACGGTCGAGCGCTCGCAGCTGATCCGCCGGGTGGTGGACGAGGCGCTGGGCCTCGGCATCCTCGAACCGCTCCTCGAGGACGCGTCGATCACGGAGATCATGGTCAACGGCCCGGACGCGATCTTCGTGGAGCGCGGCGGCCGGGTCGAACAGCTCCCGCTCCGCTTCCCCTCCCACGACCAGCTGATGCAGACCATCGAACGCATCGTCTCGACGGTCAACCGCCGTGTGGACGAGTCGAACCCGATGGTCGACGCCCGCCTGCCGTCCGGCGAGCGGGTGAACGTGATCATCCCGCCGCTGTCGCTCACCGGCGCCACCCTCACCATCCGCCGCTTCCCGCGCTCCTTCACGCTCCACGAGATGATCGGCTTCGGCTCGCTCGACGAGCACATCCTGTACCTGCTGGCGGGCCTGGTGCAGGCGAAGTTCAACGTCATCGTCTCGGGGGCGACCGGCACCGGCAAGACGACCCTGCTCAACGCCCTCTCCGGGCTGATCCCGGAGAGCGAGCGCATCATCACCATCGAGGACTCCGCCGAACTCCAGCTCCAGCAGGCCCACGTGATCCGCCTGGAGTCCCGCCCCCCGAACGTCGAGGGCAAGGGCCAGGTCACCATCCGCGACCTGGTCCGCAACTCGCTGCGCATGCGCCCGGACCGGATCGTCGTCGGTGAGGTCCGCGGCGGCGAGTCCCTCGACATGCTCCAGGCGATGTCGACCGGCCACGACGGCTCGCTGGCCACCGTGCACGCCAACAGCGCGGAGGACGCGCTGATGCGTCTGAAGACCCTGGCGTCGATGTCCGAGGTCGAGGTCCCCTTCGAGGCCCTGCACGACCAGATCAACAGCGCGATCGACGTGATCATCCAGCTCACGCGCTTCGCCGACGGCGCCCGCCGCGTCACCGAGGTCGCGCTGCTGGACAGCCACGGCGGCGAGCCGTACCGGCTGGCGACGGTGGCCCGCTTCAACGCCCGGCCGATCGCCGCCGACGGCCGCATCCACGGCGCCTTCGAACACTTCCCGCTCCCACGCCGCACCGCGGACCGCCTCTACATGGCGAGCCAGCCCGTCCCGCAGGCGTTCGGCGTGGCCCAGTCCGCGGACCAACTGGCGACAAGAGAAGCGAATTAGGATGGATCTGCAAACCCTCGTCACGCTCACCACCGGCATCACCCTGCTGACCTGCGTCCTGGCGGTCATGGGTCTGCACGCGTACGCCATGGGCAAGGCCCAGCGCCAGGAGCTGGTCGACCGGCTGTCGGCCACCGGCCAGATCCCCGCCGCCGGCAAGCGGCGCCGCTTCCGCAACCTGGACCGCAGGCTGCGCCGTACGAAAGCGGGCAAGAAGCTGGAGCTGCGGCTGGCGGCGACCGGTCTGGACATCACGCCGGGCGAGTTCTTCGTCTACATGCTGGCGACGGTGGCGGGACTGTGGCTGATCGGCCAGGCGACCCTCGCCCCCTTCTTCGGGCCGCTGGCCGGACTGCTCGGCATCTGGGCGGCGCTGCAGTTCCTCAACTGGCAGCGGCAGAAGCGGATCGAGAAGTTCATCAACCAGCTGCCGGAGCTGGCACGCATCCTGGCGAACGCCACGCACGCCGGACTGGCGCTGCGCACGGCCATCGGCATGGCCGCGGAGGAGCTGGAGGCCCCGGCGGGCGAGGAACTCGGCAAGGTGGCCAACCAGTTGGCCATCGGCGCGTCGATGGACGACGCGCTGGGCGAGCTGGCCGACCGGCTGCCCTCCCGCGAACTGGTCGTCCTGGTGACGACGCTGGTGCTGTCCAACCGCGCGGGCGGCCAGGTGGTCAGCGCCCTGCGCAACCTCACGGAGACCCTGGAGGAGCGCAAGGAGACCCGGCGCGAGGTCCGCACCCAGCTCTCCCAGGTCAACATGACGTCGTACGCCGTTCCCGTGCTGGGCGTGGGCTCGTTGTTCCTGATGAACGGCGTCAAGGACGGCGCCCTGGAACGGATGACCAGTTCCCCGCTCGGCCAGGGCGCGGTGATCATCGCCTTCTCGCTCTACGCGGTCGGCTTCGTCCTCATCCGCCGTCTGTCCCGTATCGACGTCTGAGACGTCGGAGAAGCCTGGAGGAGGGACGACCATGGGACTTCTGCTGGCACTGGTGATGGGCCTCAGCGTCTGGGGCATCTTCGCCGGCATCCGCATGTACCGCGCGGACGCGCGACTGCCCGGCGACCTCGCGCTGGCCCTGGAGGTCGGCTCCACCCGCACCGGCGCGGTCGACTCGCTCGTCGACCGCCTCGGCATGCGGTACGCGCCGGCGGTGCTGCGGCTGATGGGCCCGAGGATGGTGGCCAGGTACCGCCGCAAGATCGACCTCGCGGGCAACCCGGGAGGCCTGACCATCGACCGCTACGCGGCCCGCCGCGCGGTCTACGGCTTCCTCGGCGGCGTCGGCGGCCTGGTCTTCCTGATGAAGGGCGACTTCATCGTGGCCGTCATCCTGTTCGCGTTCGGCGCGTTCTGGACGGAGGTCGGCATCTGGGCGGCGATCCGCGTCCGCAAGGACGTCATCGAGCGCACCCTGCCCGACTTCCTGGACGTGCTCGCGGTCGTGGTCAGCGCGGGCCTCGGCTTCCGCCAGGCGCTGGACCGGGTGGCGTCGAAGTACGAGGGCCCGTGGGCCGACGAACTGCGCATCACCCTGCGCCAGATGGACCTCGGCATGAGCCGCCGCCAGGCCTTCGCCGAACTGCGCCGCCGCAACGACTCCGAGCAGGTGGCGATGTTCGTGACGGCCCTGCAGCAGGGCGAGGAGCTCGGCGCGCCGATCGTCGACACCCTCGTGTCCCTGGCGAAGGACATGCGCCGCACGGACGCGCAGAACGCCCGCCGCAAGGCCGCTCGCGCGGTCCCCAAGGCCACCATGATGATCACCACCTTCATGGTCCCGGCCACCATGCTCCTCCTCGGCGCCGGCCTGATCCTCGGCTCCGGCACCGACTTCGGCTCCCTCACGGGCAAGTAGGACGGGGTGACGGCCATGGCGACGACGAGCGAACGCACGGGCCTGCTGCGACGGCGCCCGAAGGCCCCGGAGATCACCACCCCGCCCGCGGGCACGGTCCTGCCGCCCCACGTCCGCACGGGCGCCCCCGACATCCCGGTGACGTCGGTGACACCGGCGCTGCCCCCGGGGTGGGAGCCGGCGGGGTCGAGGCTGGCGGGGGTACCGGCGCAGCCGGACCCGCGGGCGACGGCACCCACGCCGACGGCCGCCGCCGCGCCCCGGACACCCTCGGCTGCCGTCTACGGCGCCAGGCCCCCGCAGGGCTCTACCGCACCGGACGACGAAGGCGCCACGGGGCGTGCGGACGGGAACCCGAATCCGGACCTGGGCCCGGACTCGAACCCGGACCGGAACATGGGCCCGGACCGGAACCTGAACCCGGACCCGGACCGGAACCTGAACCCGGACCCGGACCCGGACCGGAACCCGGACCCGGACCCGGACCGGAACCCGGACCCGGACCGGAACCTGAACCCGGACCCGAATCTGGGCCCGGACTCGAACCCGGACCCGGTAGAAGGCCGTGCGTCGGCCGATCCCCCCGCACCCGCACGGGAGCCCGCACCCGGCGACGCGGCCATCCCCATCCAGGTCAACGCCCTCCAGGCCATGTGCCGCCAGGTCTTCGGCTTCCGCCTGGCGATGATCGCCCTGGCCGCCCCCGCCGCGCTCCTCAACGCCGCACCGGGCATGGCCACCCGCCTGGTGGGCGCGGCGGTCGTCGTCACCTTCATGGGGTCCTACGTCCTCTTCCGGGACTGGGAACGCTTCGGCCCCCTCCTCCTGCGCCACCCCACCCTCCTGGCGGTGGACACCCTCTTCGGCTCCCTGCTCCTCATCTCCGCGGGCCCGGACACCACCCTGGCCTACGTCAGCGTCTGCACCCCGCTCCTGGCCGGCATCGTCTACGGCTGGCGCGGCGCGGCGGTGTTCGCCTCGCTGCAGTCCGTGATCCTCGTCCTGGTCCTCGCGGCCGCGAAGGACCTGCACGCGGCCCCCGCGCAGTCCCTGCTGCTGCCCGGCCTCTGCGTGATCGCGGGCGCGGTCGGCTCGACGCTGCGCAACCTCATGCTCCGCTTCGGCGCCGCGACCCAGGCCCTGACCACCGTCCAGGCCCGCCTCGCGGTCACCGAGGCGGTCAGCGCCGAACGGGCGCGCCTCGCCCGGGAGATGCACGACTCGGTGGCCAAGACCCTGCACGGCGTGGCGCTCGCCGCGGACGGCCTCGCGGGATCGGCCGGCGCACCCCGCATGGACGCGAAACTGGTCAGGCAGCAAGCCGAACTGGTCGCCCGGTCGGCCCGCAGGGCGGCGGCCGAGTCCCGCGAGCTCCTCGCCGACCTGCGCCGCGAGTCGGACCCGGAACACGCCACGGACGTACTCGTCGAACTGGCCGCCCGCACCCGGGACTTCAGCACACGTACCCGCCTGCCGGCGGTCTACCGCCCGACCGGCGAGCACGCCGTCCCGCCGGTACCGCCGGCCGTCGCCCGCCAGTTGCTGACCATCGCCTCGGAGGCGATGGAGAACGCCCACCGCCACGCGGGCCCGACCCGCGTCGACGTCAGCGCCGGCGTCCACGGCGACCTGCTGCGCATCAGCGTCTACGACGACGGCCGCGGCCTGCCCTCCGGCACCAGCCTCGAACAACTCCGCCGCACGGGCCACTTCGGCCTGGTCGGCATGGTCGAGCGGGCCGCGTCGGTCGGCGCCCGCATCCGCATCGGCCGCGGCGGCCACCCCAAGGGCACGGAGGTCCGCCTGGAGCTCCCGCTCGCGGCCCTGACGGCGGCGCCGTCACCCTCACCCGCATGAGCACGCCGTACCCGTCCCCCCACGAACCCTTTCAGGAGAGAGGAGGCCACCTCCCCATGCCGGACCCGACGCGTTCCCATCCCGGCTCCCAGGAGCCCCCGCCCAAGAGCCCGTTCGAGGCGTTCCCCCCACCCGCACCGCTCAAGGTCGTGGTGGCGGACGACAACCCGGTGGTCCGCGCCGGCCTCACGGCCCTCCTCTCCGGCCGGTCGGACATCACGGTCGCGGCGGAGGCGGCGGACGGCCGCGAGGCCTACGAGGCCGCACTCCGGCACCGGCCCGACGTCATCCTCCTGGACGTCCGCATGCCGGGCGTGGACGGCATCTCGGCACTCCCGTACCTCGTACGGATCGCGCCGGTCGTGATGCTCACGTACAGCAGGGAGTCGGAGATCGTCCAGGAGGCCCTGCGCCGAGGCGCCGGCGGCTACCTGGTGCACGGCGAGTTCACGGCCGACCAACTGGTCACGGCGGTGCGGGACATCACGGACGGCAGGGCCCACTTCACCCCGACGGCGGCGGGAGCGCTGCTGGCGCAACTCCGCCAGGGTCAGGGCCAGGACCCCGCCGGAGGCGTGCCACTCCCCGAGGGGCTGGGGCAGGCGGATGCGACTGCATACGGAAATTCATCGACGATCGCTCCGTATCCGCCCACTGAATTAGTGTCTCCACCAGCGCACTTGGACACCCATCGGTACTCCGGCCCTGGTATTTCTGCGGAAAACCTTTCGCAATTGCAACCGGATGTGGGACAGTCGTCGTCTGGATGGTCGGGTGGCCGCCCGGCCGCTCCGGACAGGTCACGGTTCCAACTGAGCGCGAGGGAGGCGGAGATCATGGACCACATCGCGTCCGGGATGAACAACCAGCAGATCGCCGCCACCTGCTTCATCAGCGAGAAGACCGTCAAGAACCACATCAACCGCATCTTCGCCAAACTCCACAGCACCAGCCGCTCGGAGGCGGCCGCCAAGTGGCTCGGCACGGCGCCCGGTTCGGGCCGAGGGGTCGGGTGAGCCGCGATGAGGTTACGGGGGATCACGAAGCGGGGCCCGCGGGCCCACGCCGCCGCCACGCAGCCCCAGAGCAGCGCCTGGGCCTCCCTTTGGGCCCTTGATTGGGCCCTGGGACCCTCCGAAGGGCGGGGTGTCCCGCCGTACCTTCCTCGTGTCGAAAGCGGCACCGGCAAGGAGGAAGCCGGTCACGCGAAAGGCGCCAAGACGCAGCAGCCGGCCGGCCGACGGCCGTCCGAACCCGGAGGGGAACACCATGAGCGACCTGATGCTGAAGACCGCCGTCGCGACTCAGGTGCGTGTGAACAACTGGAAGAACACGACGGTCGAGGCGATTCGGCGCCGCGCCGGCGACAAGGGGCAGACCGCGGTCGAGTACCTGGGCATCATCGCGGTCGTCGTGGCGATCGTTCTGGCCATCACGGGCACGGATGTCGGCAAGACGATCCTCGACAAGATCAAGGCGCAGATCGCCAAGGTCGCTCCTTGATGCGATCTCGCCGGTACGGCGATGCAGGGCAGGCCTTCCCCATCTACATCACGGTGGTGGGGGGCCTGCTCTTTCTTGCGTTCGCCTACTTCGCGGTCGGCCAGGCCGCGGTGAATCGGAACGGTGCCCAGACGGCCGCCGACGCGGCGGCACTTGCGGCGGCTCAGGAGACCAGGGACGACCTTGCCGGTTTGTGGGTGCAGAACGTACTCGACCCGACCAAGTGGCAAGGAATCTTCGACGGGAACGGCGCAGTGGGCAACGGCTGCGGGCGCGCGACGCAGCTCGCATCGCGGAACGACGCCCGTGCGGAGGCTTGTGACCGGACGGGACTTCTGCGCTACGAAGTCCGTGTCCGGACGAACAAGCCTGTCGGAGAATCCCTCGTACCCGGCACGGAGAACCACTACGCGCATGCGCATGCCACGGCGGTGATCGAGCCGCTGTGCACGTTCGAGCCCCCGGCGGCGGACGCCGCTGGCGACGTGCTGCCGCGACTCTCCTGCAAGGGCAGGAACTGGGACCTGGACCCCAAGCACCTCACGGATCTGCCCGGACCCGAAGACCTCTTCGACGTCCATCTGGCCGACTGACAGGCGAACGACGAGTGGAGAAGGAAACAGAGTCATGAGCATTCGGTTCACTACGAAGGCCCGTAGGGGAATGGTCGCGTTGACCGTTGCGGCCGGTCTGGCCCTCGGCGTGGCCGGTTGTGGTGGTGGAGGAGACGGCAAGAAGCCGGAGGCATCGGCCTCCGCCTCCCAAGGCGGTGGATCCAATCCGAGTGCTCAGGAAGGACAGTCGGAACAGCCCTTGGCCGAGCTGCACGGCCCCGACGGCCTCAGCTTGAAGATCACGTCGGCCAAACGGGACTCCGGTGGATTCCTCACCGTCAACGGTGAGCTCAAGAACGACGGAAGTGAGACGGCTGTCCTCTCTTCCCAACTGACCGGCAACGAGACCGAGATCATGAAGAACGGCCAGTCCTTCGGCGGCGCCACCCTTGTGGACACGAAGGGGAAGAAGCGCTACTACGTGCTCCGGGACACGGACGGGCGTCCGCTGACCACGACCGGCGTCCAGGATGTGAAGGCGGGCGGCACCGTGTCCGTCTTCATGCAGTTCCCCGCGCCTCCGGCGAGCACGACCGAGGTCGACTTCCAGCTGCCGACGTTCTCGACCGCCAGCATCAAGATCTCTGCGTGAGGCCGGCCATGACGCGTACCCACACCCGAGCGACTTCGCCTCGCCTCGCCCTGGTCCTCACCGCCGCCTCCCTCATGGTCGCCACGAACCTCTACGGCGCGGTGGCGGCTCACGCCGACGACAGCCCGAGCGCCCCTCCCGGCACCGAGGCGTCTGCCTCCGCGCCTGTCAAGGTCGACCCCAACGACCCAGACCTCAAGCTTCCCGAAGGCGCCACCCTCGCCGCCCCCAAAGTCCTCGACATCAAGTCGGTCGTGGAGGACCAGAGCGGTGACGAGCGCCGTGAGGACACCAACACCGACGTCACGTTCGCTCTCCAGGCCGAGGTGCTGTTCGGCAAGGACAGCGCGAAGCTGGGCGGCGAGGCGAAGTCCCGCATCGCCACGATCGCCGACGAGATCCGGAGCCAGAAGGCGACGAAGGTCCGCGTCTTCGGCTTCACCGACAACCTCGGTTCCTCCGCGCACGGCGACGTCCTCTCCAGGCAGCGCGCCAACGCCGTCCAGGACGTCCTGGACCAGCAGCTCAACGACCCGAACATCACCTTCGAGGTACGTGGCTACGGCGAGCAGTACCCCATCGCGGACAACTCCACGGAGGCGGGCCGCAAGAAGAACCGACGCGTGGAGGTCACGTTCCCGCGCGGTGAGAGCGCCAACTGACGGGGGCCGCATCGCAGCACACGGAACCGAACCGGGGTCCGCCCGCGCCGTCTCAAGCGAGAGGACCCCGGGTGTCGCGTCCGTCAGCCGTCGCCCTCGTGTCCTTCAACAGCGTCGGCGGGCTGATCCGGAGCCTGACGCTCGATGACGAACGACCCCTTGCCGACAACCGTGCGCACGTAGCCCAACTCGGCCAGCAGGACCAGTGTTTTACGGGCGGTCCCGCGCGCAAGCCCGAATTCCTGCATCAATCGGTCGACACCGGGTAGAGCGCGGCCCAGCGGGTACACGCCGCTGTCGATCCGAGAGATCAGGACCGCGGCCAGCTGCAGATATAGCGGGTCTGCCGCCTCCGGGTCCAGTTCATCGTCGGGGCCGTAGCCCTCTGGAATGTCCACCATGGCTTGACCGTAGGTGGACAGGGAAAGGGACACTCATTCGTGTCATGCCATGGCAGGGCATGACCAGGTTGAGTTACGCTGCTGATTCAGGAAGACCCCCGCGACGGGTGGAGCCGTCCGGGGGCATGGCCACCAGCTACTCAGGAGCTGAAGACAGTGAGCATTATCCATGCCGCCGCCCGCTGGATCCTGGGCGTCTTCGCGCCCGGCACCGGCACCCGCCGAGCGGGCACACGCCCAACCGGTCCGGCCCCGGCCCGTACCGGGGAAACGCTCGGTCCCACAGCCGTACCGCTTCCCGCCCACCGCTCCCCGTATGGGCTCCCCGTGCTGCTCGACGGCCGAGACGCTGCCCTGGTCCGCCCGTATGTGATCGCGACCGAGCGCGAGAACGCCCGGCTTCGGCGCCGCATCGGGCTCGTCCTGGCGGCGGATTTCGGTATCGGCCTCGACCACCACCTGATCACCGCCGGAGGCGTGGCGTGACGGGGAGAAGCGAGCGGTCCGAGAGTTCGCGCGGGGCCGAGGCGGACGCGAGGCCTGAGCCCGCGCCCGCCGCCGCGCGGCAGGCGCGAACGCGCCCGCCAGTACGGATGTGCGTGCGCTGCCACGTGACCACCGTGACGCCGGTCGTGGTGTGTGTGGTGCACCAGAACTCGGGACCGGGCTTCACCGTCTACGCCTGCCGGGCATGCGCCCCGCACTTCCCGCCACCGGACCCACCGGACCCACCGGACGCGCCCGCCGGGTTCGGAGGCGAGCAATGAACCGTCCGGCGCAGACCTGACCGGGCCCCGTCCCGGATTGGGCACCGATTTGGGCCCGCGGGCCCATGCCGCCCGGCCGTCCGCTCCCTACGGTCGGTCCGTGTCGTGAACCACCGGCGGGGGAACCGGGCAGGGTCACCGCGTATCCGGTGAACGCCCCCCTCCGTCAGGTCAGTCGAGGAGGGGGCGGTCATGGCGTCGATCGGGGGAGTGCCGGGGTCCGGGGCCGTGTGGCCGACGGGGCACGGCAGGCGCCGGAACATGCCCACACCGCTCTCCTCCGCCCTTGTCCTCACCCACGTCCTGTTCGGCATGACGATCGTCGGCGGTCTCGGGCTGCTGTTGACGGCGGTGTCGGCCGACGCCCTCGACGGCGGTGTGCTCGCGCTCCTCGCCTACGCGGCAGCCCCCGGCACCCTGGGCTGGTGGCTGGCCCGGCGGAGCTGGGAGGGCGGGAGAGCGGTCCGGCGCGGCCTGATCGCCGTACAGGTGTGGCTGATCCTGAGCGGCGCGGCCAACCTCTCCGCCGGATCGGCGCGCGGCGGGACCCAGCTCGTCCTGCCGGTCCTGATCCTCTGCTTCCTGCTCCGCCCGGAGAGCCGCCGCTGGTACGAGACCCCCGAACTGGACCGCGCCGAGCGCCGCCCCTTCTCCCTGGCCCGCATGATCCGCTGGCGCCGGGACGAGGGACAGACCGCGATCGAGTACGCGGGTCTCGTCGCCATCGTCGCCGCGATCGTCACGGCACTGCTGGTCAGCGGGCTCGGTACGCAGATCTACGGCGGTATCCAGGCTCAGGTCTGCAAGGTCACCGGCATGGCCTGCCCGGCCCCTTCGGGCGGCGGCACGGACGTCACGGCGGGGGACGGGAACGGCAGGAACGACGCCGGAGCCACCGGCGGCGCTACGGGCGGTACCGGCACCACCGGCGGGAACGGCACGAGCGGCAACCCGGGCCAGAAGGCCGACGCCCCCGGAGCCCGGAAGCCGGACGGCAATCAGGACGGCAGGAAACCGGACGCCAGGAAACCGGACGGCAAACAGGACGGCAAGAAGGACGACGGCTGCTTCTCCGGCTTCGGCGCCTTCTTCGGCTGTGCCGGCAACCAGCTCAAGCAGGTCGGCCAGGGCCTCTTCGTCGACGGCGTCTGGGGCGACCTGACCGGGATCTACGGCATGGTCCGCCACCCCCTCGACACGCTGAAGGGCCTCGGGGACTACGGCAAGCAGCTCGGCCACGACTGGGTGCGGAACTCCAAGGACGCCGCCGGCAAGTGGGCCAAGGGCGACTACCTCGGCGCCCTCGGGGACTGGGGCGGCGCGTCGCTGAAGACGGGCGGCACGGTCCTCTACGACATGTTCATCGGCAAGGACGTCGCCGACCAGTGGAACAGCGGCAACAAGACGCGTGCCGTCACGACCGTCATCTGGAACGTCGGTTCGCTCTTCATCCCGGGTTACGACGTCGGGAAGGTCGTCGAGAAGGTCGGCGTACTCGGCAAGCTCGGCAAACTGGGCAAGCTCGCGGAGAAGGCGGGCAAGGCGGCGGAGGACGCCAAGAAGGCGGCCAAGGCCGGTGACGTCGCGGGCGCGGAGAAGGCGGCCAAGGAGGCCGACGACGCCGCGGAGGAGGCGGAGAAGAAGGCGCGGCAGTCCGGCTGCACGATCTCCGCGCCCAGCCGCCGCGTCCCCTACGACGGCACGGCTCCCGCCGACAGCAGCAACGCCGACGGCAGCACCGGCTACGGCGACACCGCCACCCCCGGCACCGGCTCCCCGGGCACCGGCACCACCGTCCTGGCCGCCGGCGGCTCCCCGTACGTCGTCCTCGCCGAGGACGGCTGCGACGAGGACGCCAAGAAGGAGGCCGAGGAGGCCCGCAAGCAGGCCGACGAGGCCGATGGCGCGGCAGGCCGTATGACGAAGGAAGAGGTCGAGGCCGCCAGGAAGCCGACAGTCCAGCAGGGCGACCCGAAGAAGTTCAAGGACCACTTCCTGCGCCACAAGAAGCTGGTCGAGGATGCGCTGGGCACGAAGTACAAAAAGCTCAAGGAAGACGGACCGCGGTTCCTGGAGGACATCGAGGCCAACATCAAGAACGGTACGTTCAAGCTCGTCGGCAAGGGCACGCTGAAGAAGGGCGAGCCGGAGGGGCTCATCTACCGTGGCAAAGGCGTGACCATCGTGCTGCGTGAGAACGGCGAGTTCTGGACCGCACTGAAGTCGGGCGAAGGACTGGACACTTCGATTGAAATCACCAAGAAGGCCGAGTGACCCGTGATCCAACCGGACCGAGGAGAAGGACAGGAGCAGGCAGTGACCACGTGGAACCACGTCGAGGACATCCTGCGCCGGCGTCACGTCACGGACGTCCTCGTACCCGGTCTCCTCGACCGGGACGAGGTGCCGGTACCCGTGTTCCGGCCGCAGCCGCTCGTCGTGCACGTGGTGCTCGACGAGGGGGTGCTGCGGCTCGAGTCGGTCGGGCAGTACGACCAGTTGGCGGTACGGGTGGTGGAGTCCGTGTCGCTCGGCGGGGTGGAGTTCTTCGAGAGTGCGCAGGAGGAGACGGACGACGAGGTCGCCCATGCCTCCTGGGGCGAACAGCTCTTCGGGGACGGGTGGTCGAAGCTGCGCTGCACCGCCGTCCGCCCGTACACGGACGGCGGGTCCCGTCCCGTGGATGGGACCCTGAAGTGTCTCGCGCTCGAACTCGAGTCCCGCTACTGGCTGTTCTTCGACCCGACCTGGGCCTTCGGCATCAGGATCGGCAACGCCGAGGACATGCGGCGCTGGGAGCGGGAGCGGCGGTGACGGCGCGGTGGCGTCCCCGGCTCAGGCCCCGTCCGTCACCTCCACCCGCGCGCCCGGCCCGAGCCCCCAGCCGGCCATGGCCCCCGCCTCCGCCTCCAGTACGTGCCGGGAGCGGAGCCGCGGCAGGCCGAGCCGCCAGGGCTTCATCGTGTGCACGGCGATGACGTTGAGGTCGCGGTCGAGGTAGGCCACGTCGATGGGGATGCGCATACGGAGGGTGTGGATGCTGCCCGCGGGGGAGAGCAGGATCGCCCCGTCCACCGAGTCCCGGCCCAGCAGCCCCTTCGTGCGGGCCCGGTAGGACGTGGCGATCTCCAGCGGCACCGACCGCGTGCCGGGCCCGCCGTCACCGCGCACCACCAGCGTGCCCCGCCCGTCCCGCCAGCGCCGCCCCATGCCGAGGCCCCCTCCCGTGTCCGCCACCTGTGCACCCGCAGAAGGGAGCACCGCGAGATCCGAACGTATCCGCAGGGCCCTGGGCCCCGCATGGGCCCACGGACCCATGCGGGGCCCGCCCCCACCGCCGTAGGGTCCCGCCGCGGGCGTACTCCTGATCGTCGTGGCCGCTTGCTGGGGGGCGGGGTCGGGCCTCCTGCTGCCCCGTGCGGCGCACCGTCTCTCCGTCGAGCCGGGTGAGCCCTGGCGGGCGAGCTGCCCCGCCGGCCACCCGATCACGGGCGCCTGCGGCGGCTGGCCGGGCCGGGCCGGCGGCGCGGGCGCCACCCGCCCGCGCCGGATACGGTGAACGGCGACCGCTGCGGACGGATCAGGACGAGGTGGGCGATGGCGAAGATCGTGCTGATGATGGGCATGTCCCTCGACGGGTACATCGAGGGCCCCGGCCACGACATCAGCTGGCACAGCGTCGACGAGGAGCTGAGCCGGCACATGAACGACGTCATCGGGCGCTACGGCGCCCTGCTGAGCGGCCGGCGCGTCCACGAGCTGATGGCCGCCCACTGGCCCACCGCGGACGCCGCGCCGGACGTCTCCGCCACCACCGCCGAGTTCGCCCGGATCTGGCGGGACATGCCGAAGGTCGTGTACTCGCGCACCCTGGAGCGGGCCGAGTGGAACGCGACCGTGGTGCGGGACGTCGTCCCCGAGGAGGTCAGGGCGCTCAAGCAGCGGTTCGACGGGGATCTCGGGCTCGGCGGGACCGAGGTGGCCGGGGAGTTCCTGCGGCTCGGACTCGTCGACGAGTACCGGATCTACGTCCACCCCGCCCTCGTCGGAGGCGGCACACGGCTGTTCCCCGAGGGCGACATCGCCGCGTCCCTGCGGCTCGTGGAGAACCGGGTGTTCGGCAACGGCGTCGTGCTGCTGCGGTACGTGCCGGACGGGGGCCGGGCCGCGTAAAGAAGTTGTCCGGCCGCTTCCGGCGCGGGTAGGAAGGAACGCATGACTGGACTCGGTGCCGTGTTCCGCCCCCAGCTGCCTCCCGAGCGACTGCGCGCCGTCGCCCGTGCCGCCGACGCGGCCGGGCTGGAGGAACTCTGGCTGTGGGAGGACTGCTTCCTCGAAGGCGGCATCTCCTCCGCCGCGGCCGCCCTCGCCTGGACCGAACGGGTACGCGTCGGTGTCGGCCTGCTGCCGGTGCCGCTGCGCAACGTCGCCGTGACCGCCATGGAGACCGCCACCCTGCACCGGATGTTCCCCGGGCGCGCCGTCGTGGGCGTCGGACACGGCGTGCAGGACTGGATGGGTCAGGTCGGCGCGCGCGTCGAGTCGCCGCTGACCCTGCTGCGGGAGCACCTCCTCGCCCTGCGCACCCTGCTGCGCGGCGAGCGGCTCAGCACCAGTGGGCGCTACGTCCGCCTCGACGACGTCGCCCTCGACTGGCCGCCCGCGGCCGCCGTGCCCGTCCTCGCCGGGGCGACCGGGCCGCGTTCGCTGCGGCTGGCCGGTGAGGCGGCGGACGGCACCGTCCTGACCGCGGCCACCACGGCGGACGGCGTACGCCGGGCCCGCCGACTCATCGACGAGGGACGGCAGTCGGCGGGTCGGACCGCCGACCCGCACGAGGTCGTCGTCTACCTGCTCGCCACCACCGGCCCGGACGCCGCCGCCCGGCTGCGCGCCGCCCAGGCCGACGAGGGGCTCGAACCCGCCCCCGGCCTCGGTGTCGCCGGGGACGCCGGCACCGTCGCCAAGGCCGTCCAGCGCCTCGCCGAGGCCGGCGCCGACACGGTGATCCTGCAGCCGACGGGTGACGAGCCCGACCCCGAGGCGTTCGTGCGTTTCGTGGCCCAAGAGGTCAGGCCCCTGGTCCCATGACCGAACCGAGCGCTGCGGCGCGGCGCGCCGACCGCCTGGGTGGTGCACGCCCTGCCGCGCCGCCCTCATGGACAGGACGGATTCCCATGCCCCACGACCGGCCCCGCGGCTTCGAGGACCTCGTGGCCGAGGGGGCCGCCGTGCCCACCGAGGGCTGGGACTTCTCCTGGTTCGAGGGCCGGGCCACCGAGCAGCGGCCCTCGTGGGGGTACGCGGTGTCCCTGGCCGGCCGGCTCTCCGGGGCGAGTGCCGCGCTGGACGTGCAGACGGGCGGGGGAGAGGTCCTCGACTTCGCGCTCGGCCGGGCCACCAGGGTTCCGGCGCTCACCGCAGCGACCGAGGGCTGGCCGCCGAACGTCGCCAGGGCCACCGCGCTGCTGCGCCACCGCGGCACGGTGGTCGTCGCCGCACCCGAGGACGCGGCGCTGCCCTTCGCGGACGGTGCCTTCGACCTGGTCGGCAGCCGGCACCCGGTGGTGCCGAACTGGCCGGAGATCGCACGCGTCCTGGAGCCCGGCGGCACGTACTTCGCCCAGCACGTGGGTCCCCGCAGCGTCTTCGAGCTCGTCGAGCACTTCCTCGGCCCCCTCCCGGCCGAGCAGGGCTCCGCCCGTCACCCCGAGCGGGAGCGCGCCGGCGCCGAGGCCGCCGGCCTGGAGGTCGTCACCCTGCGCGCCGAACGCCTCCGCGTCGAGTTCCACGACATCGCCGCCGTCGTCCACTTCCTGCGCAAGGTGATCTGGATGGTCCCGGACTTCACGGTCGAGGCGTACGAGGACCGACTCCGTGCCCTGCACGAACGGATCGCGGCCGAGGGACCCTTCGTCGCGCACAGCACCCGCCACCTCGTCGAGGCCCGCAAGCCGCGTCACCGTTAGGACTGCCTGCCTGCCTGCCCGGACGTATGCATGCATGCATGCATGAATACGTGCGTGCCTGTCTGCGCGCCCACCCGCCCGCATGCCTGTCTGCGCGCGTTTCGGGAGGGCGAGCGGACATTCGCGGCATCAAGGGGCGGATCCCACCCGCACATTCACAGGTTTCGCGAGGTTTTCACATCGTTATCGATGTTCGCTCGCCTCCGCCGCAGACGTCACGTAGGTTCAAGCGCAGGTAATTCGCGTGAGCAAAGCTGCGCGGCGGCACCGCGCAGTGGAGGGGGCTGCGCGGTGCCCTCTCCCGCGTCAAGCGCGGATCCGCCGCCCGGTTCACCCGCCCGGGGGACAGTGCCGCGCCCGCCGTCCGAACTGGCACATCGGCCCTCTTCCGGCCGCGAACCAGCCACAAGACGGCCCTCCGGCGGTCATCGGCGCGTCGCCGTTCGATTCCGGAGAGTAGTTGTGGCACGCCGATGCACCCACCGGCCCTTACGAAGGGTTATGGTGGAAACCCCCCCTCGGGCCGGTCCGTCTCCCCCCCACGGACCGGCCCGTTTTCGTACCCGGCCAGGCTTCCTCCGTGCTTCCTCCGTGAGCGCCGGGAACGCGCCGGGGCGGACGTCCCGCCGCGCGGCCGGCCGCACACGAACCCGCACCCCCGGCGCGCCCGACCGCCCACCCGCCCCGTCCCCCCAACTCCCGCCCCGGCACCTCTACATCCCGCCCCAGGCCCCGCAGGGGTAGGCTGCGAGCCGCGGGGACCGCATTGCACGGAGGGGCGACAGACACGTGAACCTGCGCGACAAGCTGCGCGGCCTGCTCGTCAGGCTGTACGCGCGCCGGGTGGAGGGCCACCTGGACCACGCTCAGGTGCCCAAGCACATCGGCGTCATCATGGACGGCAACCGTCGCTGGGCGAAGGCCGCGGGTTCCACCACCGTCCACGGTCACCGGGCAGGCGCCGAGAAGATCGAGGAGTTCCTCGGCTGGTGCACCGAGACGGATGTCGAGGTCGTCACCCTCTGGCTGCTGTCGACGGACAACTTCGACCGTCCGCAGGACGAACTCGGCCCGCTCCTCGGGATCATCGAGGACGTCGTACGCACCCTCGCGTCGGACGGCCGCTGGCGCGTGCACCACGTCGGCACCCCCGACCTGCTGCCCTCGCAGATGCAGACCGCGCTGAAGGAGGCGGAGGAGACCACCGCCCACGTCGACGGGATACTGGTCAACGTCGCGATCGGCTACGGCGGCCGGCAGGAGATCGCCGACGCGGTGCGCGCCATGCTCCTCGACGCCCAGGACAGGGGCACCTCGATGGAGGACCTCGCCGAGGCCGTCGACGTCGACATGATCGGGCGGCACCTCTACACCGGCGCCCAGCCCGACCCCGACCTGGTGATCCGCACCAGCGGCGAGCAGCGGCTGTCCGGTTTCATGCTGTGGCAGACGGCGCACTCCGAGTACTACTTCTGTGAGGTCTTCTGGCCGGCCTTCCGCAAGGTCGACTTCCTGCGTGCCCTGCGGGACTACGCGGCGCGGCACCGGCGCTACGGCGGCTGACACAGCCCTTGCCACGGCCGCTCCGGACGGTTTCGAAGCGGTCCGTCCGTACCCCTTCCGGGACGGAAGTAACAAGGAGTTCACCGGCGCGCCGTCATACGGGTCGGCATGGTGACGCCGGTTCGAGGGAATAAGCCAAGGAGGTCGACACCCGACCCACGGGTGTCGGATCTCAGCGGACGGCACGGGGCCGTCCGCCCGGGAGGCCCTTTGCACCAGCCCGATCGTGCGGTCACAGCACGGACGAACAGGCGGAGGGCCGGTTCTCGGCCCGTGCATCGCGGCCGTCGACCGGCCCAGCTCCACTCCGTCGCTCCCCGACCTCATCCGAGGGGGTACGTCCTTCCGTGGTGACCAGCGCAAAGCGCCACAAGCCAGACCGGCGCACCTATGTTCTCGACACCAGCGTCCTGCTGGCCGACCCGAACGCCCTGAGCCGCTTCGACGAGCACGAGGTCGTGCTCCCCATCGTCGTGGTCACGGAGCTGGAGGCGAAGCGGCACCATCCCGAGCTCGGCTACTTCGCCCGGCAGGCCCTGCGCCTGCTCGACGACTACCGGGTGAAGCATGGCCGACTCGACGCCCCCATCCCGATCGGGGAACTGGGCGGGACCGTCCGTGTCGAGCTCAACCACTCGGACCCCAGTGTGCTGCCGAGCGGCTACCGCCTGGGGGACAACGACTCCCGCATTCTCGCGGTCGCCCGCAATCTGCAGGCCGAGGGGTTCGACGTCACCGTCGTCTCGAAGGACCTGCCGCTGAGGATCAAGGCCTCCTCCGTCGGTCTCCTCGCCGAGGAGTACCGCGCGGAACTGGCCATCACGGACTCCTCCGGCTGGACCGGCATGTCCGAGCTGACCCTGCCCGGCGAGCAGGTGGACGTCCTCTTCGAGGAGGGGCACGTGTACGTGCCCGAGGCGTCCGACCTCCCCGTGCACACGGGCCTGACGATCCAGTCGGAGCGCGGCAAGGCCCTCGGCCGGGTCACGCCCGAGGGCAACGTGCGTCTGGTGCGCGGCGACCGGGAGGCCTTCGGCATCAAGGGCCGCAGCGCCGAGCAGCGGATCGCCCTCGATCTGCTCCTCGACCCGGACGTGGGGATCGTGTCCATGGGCGGCCGGGCCGGCACCGGCAAGTCGGCGCTCGCGCTGTGCGCGGGTCTCGAGGCCGTGCTGGAGCGGCGTCAGCACCAGAAGGTGATGGTCTTCCGTCCGCTGTACGCGGTCGGCGGGCAGGAGCTCGGCTATCTGCCCGGCAGCGAGGCCGAGAAGATGAGCCCCTGGGCGCAGGCGGTCTTCGACACGCTGTCCGCGGTCACCAGCCGCGAGGTCATCGAGGAGGTCACCGCGCGCGGCATGCTCGAGGTCCTTCCGCTCACCCACATCCGCGGGCGCTCCCTGCACGACGCCTTCGTGATCGTGGACGAGGCGCAGTCGCTGGAACGGAACGTGCTGCTGACCGTGCTGTCCCGGATCGGCGCCAATTCGCGGGTGATCCTCACCCACGACGTGGCGCAGCGGGACAATCTGCGGGTCGGCCGCTACGACGGGGTCGTCGCCGTGGTCGAGAAGCTGAAGGGGCATCCCCTTTTCGCCCATGTCACGCTGACGAGGTCCGAGAGGTCCCAGATCGCGGCTCTTGTGACCGAAATGCTCGAGGAGGGGCAGATCTAACCGATCCAGCCGATCTGACCGGTCTCGCCGATCGGGCCCGATAAGGGCCAATAGGGGCCGGTTACGTGGCAGTTGGCGCCGTCCGGTAAAGGCCGTGAGCCTAGCCGGGCGGCGCCTTCGCGTGTTGCTGTTTCTCGAAATCCCCGGGGCCAAACGGGATGTGAGCTTTCACACGCAACTCAGAATTGCCACCCGGCGTCCGGTTACGGCAGAGTCTCATTCCTGTCAGGCCCCGCATACGACACCCCTGTACCCCCAGCGGTACGGAACCACATGAGCACCACAGCTAACTCCACAGCGTCGTCGTATGCCGCCCGAGCACCACGCGGCGCTTCCCTCGCGGAGTTGCCCACCGGGCCCGTGCCTCCCGTGACCCCGCAGTTGGGAGGCCAGCGTTCAGGGGCACGATTGCGTCCGCCAGGGTCACCGAAGCGGGCGATGCTGGAAGGAAACCGTGTGAGCCGGATTTCGGTCCGGGGATTCGCAGTGGCCTCGGCCACCGCGGTCACCGCCGTCGGAAGCGTCGTCGGAGTTGCCTCGGGCAGCGTGGCGCAGAACAACGACGCCGAGGCGACGGCAAGCGACGCGACGCTCCTGGCGGACATACCCACCGGCCAGCAGGCCCAGGTGCAGACCGCCTCCCTGACGCAGCAGGCCGACGCCCAGGCGATCCAGGCCGACGCCAGCGCCAAGAAGGACGCCGAGGCCGCGGCCCGCAAGGCGGCCGCCGACACCGCCATCGCCAAGAAGGAAGCGGCTGAGAAGGCGGCCAAGGAGGCCAAGCAGCGCGCCGAGGCCAAGGCCGCGGCCAGCCGCAGCAAGGCCACCTCGGCCGACTTCCCCGTCCAGAGCTCGTACTCCGTCGCCCAGATCCAGGCGATGGCACGGCAGATGGTGCCGAGCGGACAGTTCCAGTGCTTCAGCAACATCGTGGACCACGAGTCCAGCTGGAACTACCACGCGGTCAACGCCTCCTCCGGCGCCTACGGCCTCTTCCAGGCACTGCCCGCCTCCAAGTACTCCTCCGCCGGAGCCGACTGGCAGACGAACCCGGCCACCCAGATCAAGTGGGGCCTGAACTACATGGACAGCCGGTACGGCAGCCCGTGCCAGGCCTGGTCGTTCTGGCAGGCCAACAGCTGGTACTGAGCCGCCGAGCCCCGCGGTCCCGCCACTCAACCCCGCGCAGCCCCTCCCCGTCATAGGGGGAGGGGCTTTCGCCCTGTACGGTCGGACGCGACGACTCCGGGGGGAGTGGTGGGCACATACGGGGGAAGAGGACGGATCATGTCGCGAGTGCCAGGGTGGCTGGGCCGGATCGGCGCCGGCCTGACCGAGGTGAGTGAGCGTTTGGACGAACGCCGCGCCGAGGTCGAGCGGGAGTCCGCCGAGGACGACCGGCCGTCTCCCGCGCCCGGGAACAAGGCGGGACCGGCTCCGGACCGTACGCCCGACGTGCCGCCGCCCGCGCGCCCCGTCCGTCCCGTCCGTCCCGATCCCGCGCACGCCGTGCCGTGGGGCATGCGGGTCGCGGCGGAGGCCGGCTGGCGGCTGCTGGTGCTGGCCGGCACGGTCTGGGTGCTGATGCGGGTCATCAGCGCCGTACAGCTCGTCGTCCTCGCCTTCGTCGTGGCCCTGCTCATCACGGCGCTGCTGCAGCCGACCGTGGCCCGCCTGCAGCGGCACGGTGTCCCGCGCGGCCCCGCCACCGCCCTGACGGCGATCCTCGGCTTCGTCGTCCTCGGCCTGATCGGCTGGTTCGTGACCTGGCAGGTCATGGAGAACATCGACAATCTCTCCAACCAGATCCAGAACGGCATCGACGACCTGCGCAACTGGCTGCTGCGCAGTCCCTTCCACGTCACCGACAAGCAGATCAACCAGATCGCCAAGAACCTGCGGGACGCGGTCGGCGCGAACACCGACCAGATCACCTCCGCGGGCCTCGAGGGCGTCCAGGTCGTGGTCGAGGCGCTGACCGGCATCCTGCTGACGTTCTTCTCGACCCTGTTCCTGCTGTACGACGGCCGGCGCATCTGGCAGTGGACGCTGAAGCTGGTGCCCGCGGCGGCGCGTCCCGCCATCGCGGGCGCGGGGCCGCGGGCCTGGCGCACGCTGACCGCGTATGTGCGCGGCACGGTGCTCGTCGCCCTGATCGACGCCATCTTCATCGGCCTGGGCATCTACTTCCTCGACGTGCCCATGGCCGTCCCGCTGGCCGTCTTCATCTTCCTGTTCTCCTTCATCCCGCTCGTCGGCGCGGTGGCCTCCGGCGCGCTGGCGGTGGTCGTCGCGCTCGTCACCCAGGGTGTCTTCACGGCCGTGATGACGCTCGTGGTGGTCCTCGCGGTCCAGCAGATCGAGGGGCACATCCTGCAGCCGTTCATCCTCGGGCGCGCGGTCCGGGTCCATCCGCTCGCGGTGGTCCTGACGGTCGCCGCCGGCGGCATGGTGGCGGGAATCGGCGGTGCCGTGGTGGCCGTGCCGCTGGTGGCGGTGTCGAACACGGTCGTGGCGTATCTGCGGGCCTACTCCGCGGAACACATCCCCGGCGGCGACGAGCAGCCCCCGCCGGACGTCCCGCGGGCGTCCGGCACCGGGACGTCCGGCACGGCGGACGTCCAGGACGAGGTCGTGCCGACCGACGCCGGGCCCGGGGACGCGGCCCCCGGGGAGGGCGCGGAGGGCTCCGGCTCCTGACGCCCGCGGCGTCCGAAATGCGTTCGCCGCTCGATCAGATGCGCGCCGAACACAGCCAATTGAACCGGCTCCGGACACAACTTCCGTCACCTGGGGACAGGTCGGAAGTCCGCGGCCGGAATATGCGTTCGGCCTGATACACATTCCCCCCTCAGCGGTACGCGACAGGGGGTGTCATGTCGGGCCACGACCTGCTGGCACGGGCTCTCGCCGCCTGCGGGCGCGAAGGATGGACCGGTGCCCTGCGCGTGTCCGGTTCGCCGGGCGGTGTGCTGCACCTGCGGCACGGGCTCATCGTCGCCGCCGAGTCGCCCGGGGCGCCGGCGCCGGAGGCGCTGCTGCTGCGGTCCGGCCGGGTGGACGGCGAGCAGTGGGCGGCGCTGGTGCGGGAGTCCGGGGGCACCCGGTGGCCGGCCGCCGCACTGGTCGCCCACGGGTACGCCGGGGCCGCCCAGCTCGCGGTGGTGTGCGCCATGGCGCTGCAGGACGCGGTGTTCGCGATCCTCGCGGGCCGCGTCGAGGACTGCGAGCGCGTGGACGCCGGCCTGGAGCCGCCCGCCCCGGTCGCCGTGGGAGAGCCCTGTTCGCGGCTGCTGGAGGACGCGGCCCGCAAGCTGACCGCCCTCGCCGCGCTGCCCCACCCCGTGCACCCCGACCGCGAACGGCCGCTGCCCGTGCCGGGCTCCACCGCCCCGCTCAGCGACCTCCGGCGCGACCTGCTCGCCCACGCCGACGGCCGCCGCACGGCCCGCGACCTCGCCTTCCGCACCGGCCGCGGGGTCTACACGGTCACCGTCGAGGTCTCCCGCATGCTCACCGAGGGCCTCCTGCGGTGTCCCGCGGAGCCGGCCCCGATCCCGGTGCGCGTCCCGCCCGAGGGCATCCACCACCGCATCGCGCCACCCCCGGAACCGCCCCCGCCGCGGCCCCCCGTCCCGGTGGACCTTCCGCGCCGTAGACAGAGCGGCTTCTTCCGCCTCCGAAACGGATCAGCGAAATGACCGAACCGACCAGACGCTTACCGAACTGCGAACAGAAACACGGGAGTTGAGCACATGGATCACGAAGCCCTCGCGCTGGAGATGCGCGGCCTGCGGGAGCAGGTGACCGGTATCACCGACACCGCGGTGGCGGCGTCGGACGGACTGCTGATCGCGTCCGACACCGCCGACTCGATCGACCCGGAGGGTCTCGCCGCGCTGGCCGCGGCGGGCCTCGGGCTCGCCCGCCGCACCGCGCAGGCGACCGCACGCGGCGCGCTGCGCCAGACGGTGACGTACGGCAGCCATGGCTGTGCCGCCTTCTACGCCGTCGGGGACACCGCGCTGATGGTCGTCCTCGGCGACGAGGGCATCGACGTCGACCGGCTGCACCGGGCGACGGCACCCGCACTGGATCGCATCGGTTCGATCCTCAGGCACAAGACGGCAGAAGGAGTCTGAAGGGATGGCGACGAAGCGTATGACCACCGGTTTCTCCGACCAGGTGATGGGCCTGGTCAAGTCGCTCCGCACCGAAGCCCCCGAGTGCGTCGCCTCGGGCGTCGTCGACATGGCCACGGGCATGCTGCTGTCGTACGAGACCATCGACAACCACCCGCCCGAGGTCCTGGACCTGCTGGCGGGCGCGACCCTGGACCTGTTCCAGGGGCGCACGGTGGTGATGATCGAGGACGTCTTCAAGGAGCGCCGCGGCATCCAGAGCGACAACCACTTCTTCCAGGAGATCCTGGTCAACAGCGAGAACCTCACCCATCTGTTCGTGCGCATGAACGAGCAGCAGGACGTCGTCGCCGTCGTCGTCTGCCGCAAGTCGGTCAACGTGGGCATGCTCTTCGCCCAGGTGCGGCGGGTGGTGAAGGAGTACAGCCTGTGAAAGGCGGCAGGCCCCTCCCCGCGACGGGGAGGGGCCTGCCCCCGGGACGGGCCCCCGGGAGGGTGCCGGGGTCACTCGGTGCGCAGCCCGTCCGGCCGCATCAGCCGCAGCAGCGGCGGCAGGCTGAGCAGCGTCACGGCCAGGACGACCGCCGCGCCGATGCCCGTCATCGACAGCACGCTCGCCCAGTCCACGCTCACCGAGGTGCCGGTCATCTTCAGCAGCACCGCGCCCAGCGTCAGCCCGACCACCGAGGCCAGCAGCAGGCCCAGCGCGATGGGGATCGCCGTCTGCCACAGCACCGACAGGCTCAGCGTGCGGCGCCGGGTGCCGAAGGCCACCAGCGACGACAGCAGTTTCCTGCGCTCGCGCAGCTGCTCCAGCTGCGACACCAGCAGGCTCGCGCCGATCAGCACCAGGACGCAGGTGGCGCCCACGAACAGGCCCGTGCGGATGGAGCGGAACTGCAGCGACTGCTTGCTGGACGTCAGGACGAACACGTCCGCCAGCGGGTCGAGCCGGGCCGCGGTGTTGCGCGCGTACTCGGCGGCGTCCGCCACCGACCGGTCCAGCGAGACGTACACCTTCTCGATCAGGCCGGCCGTCGCGCCCGCGGGCAGCGCGCCCGGGGTGATGAGCAGTCCGCCGCGCTCGTAGCCCGTCGGGTCCTCGCGCTGCGCCGCCGTCTTCAGGCCGGCGGGCACCTTCCAGGCCACCGGGTGGCTGCTCGTCCCGCTGTAGGCCGGGTCGAAGTACACGGTGCGGCCCGCCGCGACGAGGCTCTTGGTCTCGCTGCCGGAGTCACCTCCGGTGATGCGGAAGATGTCGCCGTCGCGGCAGGACGGCAGCCGGGCCACCTCGGACAGCTGCGCGCAGCTGCCGACGGCGACCTCCAGCTCGTGGTCCGGGTCCTTCGGCCCGTCCCCGACCGAGCCCAGCGAGAGCGCCGTCACCCGGCTCACCCCCTTGGTCCCGGCGAGCGCCCGGTCCGCCTCGGACAGCGGGACGTCGCCGTGCACGGAGATCTCCATCTGGGCCCGTTCCAGGTCGTTCCTCGTCCACTTGGTGTAGTCGTGCTCGACCCCGGCGAACAGCATCTGCAGGGCGACCGCGCCGGCCACCGCGACCGCGATGCCGTTGACCATGCGGGCGGCCGAGCCGCTGCTCAACTGCAGCCTGCGCACCGCCAGTTGCCAGGAGACCGGGCCGGAGTTCAGCCGGGCCACGACGGCCTCCACGATCCACGGCAGCAGCGCGGTGACGCCGACCAGCAGCAGTACGGTGCCGCCGATGACCATCCACTGGTTGAAGTTCCCGTTGTCGTTGCCCTGGCCGATCATCGGATACAGCAGCGCGAGCCCGGCCAGCGGCAGCAGCAGCCGCCACCACAGCCGGCGCCGCGGCGGCTTCGCCGTACGGACGACGCCGAGCGGCTCGATGACGACCCCGCGCAGCGCGAACAGCGTGACCAGGACGGCCGCGGCGGGCACCGCGACGGCCACCAGCAGCACGAGCGCGGGCGAGGGGTTGAGGTCGCTCGGGAAGACGCTGATGTCCCGCACCTGCAGCAGGGCCGCCAGCTGACGTCCGGTGAGGAAGAAGGCGGTGCCGAGGACGAGCCCGAGCAGCGCACCGGCGAGGGCCTCCCCGCCCGCGATCCTGCGGGCCGTCCGGCCGTCCGCGCCGACCAGCCTGAGCGCCGCGAGGCGGCGGTCGCGGCGCTCGCCGCCGAAGCGGACGGCCGCGGCGATGAACACGCCGACGGGCAGCAGCAGCACCACGAAGATGATCGTGACGAGCAGGATCAGGACCGGGTCCAGCCCGCCCGGCCGGTTGCCGGGGGAGGGCCCGAAATAGTCGATGCGCTCGACGTTGCCGCCGCTCAGCCGGTGCTCGAGACCCGAGGCCCCCGCGTAGTAGGCGAGCTCCGCGGGCCCGACGAGCCCCGAGTGGGCGATGGTGCCCACGACGCGGTAGGGGATCCGGTCGCGCAGCAGCTCGCCGGAGCCGGACGCGAGCAGCTTCTTCAGCGCGGGCGAGACGACCATCTCGCCCTTCGCCGGGAACGCCGCGACGCCCGGCGGCAGCGGCGCGTGCGCGCCCTCCCGCTGCAGGAGCCGGCCGCGCACGTCCGTGCCGTGGAAGGTCGTGTCGGTGTGGGCGACGATCAGCGTGTCGTCCGCCTTCGGCAGCACCTTGCCGCTGTAGGTGAAGTCGTCCCGGGCGCTGCCCCGCCGGTCCCGCTCGGACAGCGCGCTCGGTATGGCGGTCGTCAGCAGCAGCAGCGCCACCCCGAGCCCGACGCCGACGGCCGTCAGCAGCGCCCGGGTCCAGCCCTCACGCCCGCCGGCGAAGGCGAACCGCATCCCCATGGCCAGATCCCTGACCGCCGTCCACTCCCGGCCCCGTCCGGGCGGGAGGTCCCGGCCGGCCTCGCGCGCCGTCATACGGCGCGCTCCATGTCCCGCGACTTGCCGTCCCGTACGACGATCTCGCGGTCCGAGTACGCGGCCACCCGGGCCTCGTGCGTGACGAGGACGACGGCGGCGCTGGCGGACCGGGCGGCGTCGGTGAGCAGGTTCATCACGCGCTCGCCGTTGAGCGAGTCCAGCGCGCCGGTCGGCTCGTCCGCGAAGAGCACCCGGGGGCCGGTGACCAGGGCCCGGGCGACGGCGACGCGCTGCCCCTGGCCGCCGGAGACCTCACCGGGGCGCTTCTTCCTCAGGTCGTCGACCTCGAGCCGCTCCATCCAGCCCAGCGCGGTCCGTTCGGCCTCCTTGCGGGAGGTGCCGTTCAGCCGGAGCGGCAGGGCCACGTTCTCCACGCAGGTCAGCTCCGGCACCAGCTGGCCGAACTGGAAGACGAAACCGAACTCGGAGCGCCGCAGCGCACTGCGCGCGGCGTCGCTCATGGTCGCCATCTCGCGGCCGTCGTAGGTGATCGACCCCTCGTCGGGGGTCACGATGCCGGCGAGGCAGTGCAGCAGCGTCGACTTGCCGGACCCGGAGGGGCCCATCACGGCGACGACCTCGCCGGGGTGGATGGAGAACTCGGCGCCGTCGAGCGCCGTGGTCGGCCCGTACCTCTTGTGCAGGTTCTCGGCCGCGAGCAGGGAGCCGGGGGGCGCGGTCACCTGGTCACCACCTCCGCGAGCCTGTCGAGGCGCGCGGCGGTCAGTTCCAGCCAGCGCAGGTCGGCCTCGAGGTGGAACAGGGCGTGGTCGCAGATGAGCTGGTCGGCCAGGTCGCCCCTGCGCTTGCGGTCGGTCAGGATGCGCATCATCCGCAGGTGCTCGGAGCGCTGTGTGTCGAGGATGTCGGAGGCGTCGCGGTGGGTGAGCAGCGCGAGGACGACCTTGGTGTAGAGCGTGGACTGCAGATACGGCTCGGGCGCCTCCGGCGTCGCGAGCCAGCGCTCCACGTCGGTGACCCCGGCGTCGGTGATCGCGTACCGCTTGCGCTCGGGCCCGCCGCCCGCCTCGATCCCGTCGACCTCCACGAGCCCGTTCTTCAGCAGGCGGGACATCGTCGAATAGACCTGGCCGTAGTGCAGCGGCCGGTCGTGACCGAACTTCTCGTCGAAGGCCCGCTTGAGGTCGTAGCCGTGGCGGGGCCCGGACTCCAGGAGTCCCAGAAGGGTGTGACCGATGGACATGGGAAGCACTCTACACACGGTGTATACGCACGATGTATACGCGGAGTGCGGTGATCATGGCGGGGTGTACGGCCCCGCAGGTCGGGGCCGATTGTCACAGTTGTGCCACAGCGCTCTCAGGTCTCGGGACCGGCGGGCGGCCGCCCGCGGCGCGGGATCGGCCGCGCCTCCCCGGGCAGCCGCCCCGCCTCCGCCAGGGCCCGGCGCAGCAGGAACTCGATCTGGGCGTTGGCGGACCGCAGCTCGTCCCCGGCCCACCGTGCCAGCGCCTCGTACACCGAGGGGTCCAGCCGCAGCAGCACCTGCTTGCGCTGCCGCGGCCGGCGCTCGGGCGAGGCCCCCTCGGGCGGTGCCGTCACTGGTAGAGGGTCCCGGTGTTGAGCACGGGCTGCGGAGCCCGGTCCCCGCACAGCACCACCATCAGGTTGGACACCATCGCCGCCTTGCGCTCGTCGTCCAGCTCCACGATGTCGCGCTCGGTGATCCGCGCGAGGGCGGCCTCGACCATGCCCACCGCTCCGTCCACGATCTGCCGCCGGGCCGCCACGACCGCCCCGGCCTGCTGGCGCTGGAGCATCGCCGAGGCGATCTCGGGAGCGTACGCGAGGTGCGTGAACCGCGACTCGATGATCTGCACGCCGGCCGCCTCCACGCGTGCGTGCAGTTCGGCGGCGAGCTTCTCGGTGATCTCCTCGGCGTTGCCGCGCAGCGAGAGCCCGCCCTCGTCGTGGGCGTCGTAGGGGTACTCGATGGCGATGTGCCGGACCGCGGCCTCCGTCTGCGTGGCGACGAACTCGAGGTAGTTGTCCACCTCGAACGTCGCCTGCGCGGTGTCGCGCACCTTCCAGACGACCACCGCGGCGAGCTCGATCGGGTTGCCGTAGGCGTCGTTGACCTTGAGGACGGCGGTCTCGTGGTTGCGGACGCGGGTGGAGATCTTGGTGCGCGAGGTGAAGGGGTTCACCCAGCGCAGGCCGTCCTGCCGGATCGTGCCCCGGTAGCGCCCGAAGAGCTGGACCACCCGCGCCTCGCCCGGCGCCACCGTGTTGAGCCCGCGCAGCGAGATGAGCGCGGCGATCAGGACCAGGGCGCCGCCGATCGCGAAGCCCGGGCCGGCCGAGGCGGCCACGAACAGGGCGACGGCCGCCAGCAGCCCCAGCAGCCCGAGCAGGAGCGCGAGCGCGCCCCCGATGCTGTGCGCGGCGAACTCCCGCACCCGCGGCGCGGGCATCTCCGGGACGTCGGCGGTGGGTGCGGAGTCGTGTGCGGACATGAAGGGCCCCCGTTTCCGTGGCGCGCCTCGGTGCGACGCTGGTCTATCTAAGTGATATCACTTTACACCGCAGGGCAACCCTGGGGCCCTCCCGGTCGTCGGTTCCGGTGGGGGCGGGTGCTGATTCTCACGTCCGTGGAAGGCCGTATCGACGGACCTTCATGACATGTCACGGTGTTAGCTTCTTGAGCTGACTTGAGCGGCGAACCTGTGTGACGTGTGAGCACACATGAGCGAAGCGGAGCGGATCGGACCCATGGGACGAGCGGAAGACAGACGAGCGCGACGGCGCGGCGGCCGCCGCGCCGCGCCCACGCGCTCCTCCGCGGCGCCCACCGGCTCGTCGGCCCAGGAGGAGCCCGTCACGGTCGTCGGGGGCCGGGCCGCGGCCCGCCGGGCGGCCCGTGGCCGGGGCCGGGCCAAGGGCAAGGCGGGCAAGGACGGCCGGAGCCTCATACGCCGGATGTTCACCTGGAAGAAGATCGTCGGGGCCTTCTTCGGGATGTGCCTGCTCGGCATGGGCGCCTTCATCGCGCTGTACATGATGATCGGGATACCCAAGGGCAACGCCGACGCCACGCTCCAGAGCAACGTCTACCAGTACAGCGACGGCTCGCTCATGACCCGCGACGGCCAGCGCAACCGCGAGATCGTGGGCCTGGACAAGATACCCAAGAGCGTCCAGCGGACCTTCGTCGCCGCCGAGAACAAGACCTTCTACAAGGACAACGGCGTCGACCTCAGGGGCACCGCGCGCGGTCTGCTCAACACGCTCTCCGGCAAGGGCGCGCAGGGCGGTTCGACCATCACCCAGCAGTACGTCAAGAACTACTACCTGACGCAGAACCAGACCGTCACGCGCAAGCTCAAGGAACTGGTCATCTCGCTGAAGCTGGACCGGGAGAAGTCCAAGGACTACATCCTCGCCGGCTACATCAACACCAGCTACTACGGCCGCGGCGCCTACGGCATCCAGGCCGCCGCGCAGGCCTACTACCGCGTCGACGCCCAGGACCTGAGCGTCGAGCAGGGCGCCTACCTCGCCGCGCTGCTCCAGGCGCCGAACCAGTACGACTGGGCGATCGCCTCCGACACCGGCAAGAAGCTGGTGAAGGCCCGCTGGAACTACGTCCTCGACAACATGGTCGAGGAGGGCTGGCTGGACAAGGCCAAGCGCGCCCGGACGACCTTCCCCACCCCCAAGCCGCCCAAGGCCGCGCCCGGCATGGGCGGCCAGACCGGCTACCTGGTGAACGCGGCCAACAACCAGCTGGCCAGGCAACTGGTCGCGCAGGGCACCGCCGACAACGTGAACGACGCCCTGACCATGGTCAACCAGGGCGGCTGGACCATCACGCTCAGCATCGACAAGAAGAAGCAGGCCGCGCTGGAGAAGGCCGCCAAGTCGCAGCTGACCAGCAAACTCGACCCGAAGAAGCGCTCGGTCGACGCCGACGTCCAGGCCGGCGCCGTCTCCGTGAACCCGAAGAACGGCGCGGTCGTCGCGATGTACGGCGGCCAGGACTACTACAAGCACTACCGCAACAACGCGACCCGCACGGACTACCAGCCCGCCTCGACCTTCAAGCCGGTGATCCTCGCCGCGGCCCTGGACGGGGGCGCCCAGACGCAGACCGGCAAGCCGATCACCGCCGGCACGATGTACGACGGCACGAGCAGGCGCCCGGTCGTGGACAACGGCACCAAGGTCGGCTTCGCCCCGGAGAACGAGGACAACGCCAGCTACGGCGAGATCACCGTGCAGACGGCGATGAACAAGTCGGTCAACTCCGTCTTCGCGCAGATGGGCGTGGACGTCGGCATGAAGAAGGTGCTCAAGGTCGGCGGCGACCTCGGCATGGACACCAGCAAGCTCAACGCCAGGCCCGCGCAGACCCTCGGCACCATGGGCGCGAGCCCGCTGCAGATGGCCGGCGTCTACGCGACCCTGGACAACCACGGCAAGAAGGTCACGCCGACCATCATCAAGTCGGTCGAGAACAGCCGGCACCAGGTCGACCTGCCGAACCCGATCGGCGACCAGGTCATCAGCCGCGAGGCCGCCGACACGGTCACCTCGGTGCTGACCGGCGTGGTCGACGACGGCACGGCCAGGGTGTCGGTGCGCAACAACGCCGAGCGCGACGGCCGCAAGGTCGCCGGCAAGACCGGTACGTCCGACGAGAACCGCTCCGCCTGGTTCAGCGGCTACACGCCCGACCTGGTCACCTCGGTGGGCCTGTTCGGCGAGTCGAAGAAGAGCGGCGCCCAGGTCTCGATGCACGGCGCCGCCGGCCTGCCCCGCGTCAACGGCGGTGGCTTCCCGGCCCAGATCTGGGCGGCGTACACCTTCGGCGTCTCCAGGACGGGCCTGAAGTTCGACCTCGACACCACCCAGGGCGCGGCGGTCCGGCCGACCTACTCGCAGACGCCGAGCCGGACGCCGAGCCAGACGCCGTCCAGGACGCCGACGAGCGAGTCTCCGACGTCGCAGACACCCAGCCGGACCCCGAGCCGGACGCCGTCGCAGACCCCCAGCCAGAGCCCGAGCCAGAGCCCGAGCCAGAGCCCGAGCGAGACCCCGTCGGGCGGCGGCGTCCAGAACCCGCTGGATCCGAACGGCGGGCAGCAGCCGTAGCGGCCGTACGGCGAAGGGGGCCGTACGGCGAAGGGCGCCCGGCAGCACGCCGGGCGCCCTTCGCCGTACCTGCGGCTCCTAGACCCGGTTCAGCTCGAACCAGACCACTTTCCCGGTGCTCAGCCGCGTCGCCCCCCACCGCCGGGCCAGCCTGTTCACCAGGTACAGCCCGCGGCCGCCCTCGTCGGTGGCCCGCGCCTGCCGCAGCCGCGGCAGCTGCGGGACGTCGTCGCCGACCTCGCAGCGCAGCACGTCGGTGCGCAGCAGCCGCAGGGTGACCGGACGCGACGCGTAGCGCACGGCGTTGGTGACGACCTCGCTGACGAGCAGTTCCACGGAGTCGCTGAGGTCCTCCATGCCCCAGCGGGACAGCGCGCGCCGGGCGAGCCGGCGGGCCCGGCCGGGGGCGGCGTCCTCGGGCTCCAGGAACCAGTACGCGACGTCGCTGGGCGCGATCCCGTCGAAGCGGGCGGCCAGCAGCGCGATGTCGTCGTCCCGGTCGCCCGGACCGAGCATGTCGAGCACCTCGTCGCACAGGGCCTCGAGCGGCGGCGGATGGTCGGGCCCGGTCAGCTGCGCCGTGTCGGCGAGCTTCTCGCGCAGCTGCTCTATGCCGGTCCACACGTCCCGCAGGCGGGACTCGACGAGCCCGTCGGTGTAGAGCAGCAGGGTCGCCCCTGCGGGCGCGTCCAGCTCCACGGCCTCGAAGTCGACGCCGCCCACGCCGATGGGCGCGCCCGGCGGCACCCGCAGCACCTCCGCGCGCCCGCCCAGGTGCAGCAGGACCGGCGGCGGATGACCGGCGTTGGCGATGGTGATGCGGTGCGAGACCGGGTCGTAGACGGCGTAGAGGCAGGTCGCCATGCGGTCGGTGCCCAGGCGCTGCGCCTGCTCGTCGAGGTGGTGCAGGACCTCCTGCGGCGGCAGGTCGAGTCCGGCCAGGGTCTGCGCCGTCGTGCGCAGCTGGCCCATGATCGCGGCGGAGGTCATGGAGTGCCCCATGACGTCGCCGACGACGAGGGCGACCCGGCTGCCCGGCAGCGGGATGGCGTCGTACCAGTCGCCGCCCACCCGCGCGGTCTCGGCGGCGGGCAGATAGCGGGAGGCCAGGCGCACGCCCGTGGGCCGGGGCAGCGTCTCCGGGAGCATGGTGCGCTGCAGCTCGTCGGCGATGTACGCCTCGCGGCCGTAGAGCACCGCCTTGTCGATGCCGAGCGCGCTGTGCGTGGCGAGCTGGGCGGCGACCAGGAGGTCGTCGGCCTCGAAGGCGAGGCGCTCCGGGCGGCGCAGGAAGAGCGCGGCGCCGATCACCCGCCGCCGGCCGCGCAGCGGGGCGAGGATCGCGCGCTGGCCGCCGGGCACCAGGAACTCGCCCGTGTCACCGAGGAGTTCGGGCAGGGCGGCACGGGCGGCCGGCGCGTCGGTGAAGACCGGGCGCACCCCGCGCAGCACCTCCGCGAGCGCGCTGCCCGGCCGGACCTCGCAGATGTCGCAGCCGACCGCGTCGAGCCCCGTCATCTCCGTCGGCTCGGGCTGCAGCGCGGGCGAGAACCCGCCGTCGGTGTCGCGCTCCGCCGGGATCCGGTCGGTGCGCCTCAGGCGCAGCAGGAGCGGGCCGGTGGGCCGCTCGTCGCCGACGGGCAGCGGGTCGCGCAGATAGACGAGGATCGCGTCGGAGAAGGTCGGCACGGTCGCCCGGCACAGCCCCATGACGATCTCGTCGAGGTCGATGCCGCGGGCGATCCGCCGGGTGGCCGCGCCCACGAAGCGCAGCCGGTCGCCGTCCCGCCGCATCGGCGTGGGACGCCCGTGTGCCATCCCCTGCCCGGTACGGCGTTCCTGACCGTCGCCGTCCTGCGTACGGCCCGGATCGCCGCCGGGCTGCTCCCCGACCGTCTCGGGCACGGGCCGCGGGCGATGGTCCTGCACGCCCGACGGGCCCCGCGCGGGAGGCGACCCCAGCGGGTCCTCGGCGGCGGGCTGCGAGTGCTCGGGGCCGGTGATGTCGGAGGGAGGCGAGGCCGGTTCCTTTCCCTTGCCGCGCGGCGCGGCCGTACCCGGCGCCGGCGGGGTCTCCCCGGTGCGGCCCTGTGCCGGTAAGGCCGCCTGGGGGGCCACCTGCGCCGGGGTGTGCAGGAGCGCCCCGCGGGGGTCCGCCGCGGGGGCGGCGCCCGGCTGCGGGCGCTCGAAGGACATGGGGTGCTCCGTCACGCGTGTCGAATCCGTCCGTCCGGGGCTGCGCCTGGCGTGCGCAGTTCGTCCCGCAGGAATGCCGATACCCGGAATACGTGTCCCTGGAACGGAATTCCCGCGTGGTCAGAGGCTGTTCCTGTGCCGCGGGCACACCGGCCGCGTCTCACGGCGCGTGCTTCGCGGATGTTGCCCTCGTACCCCTCGCTCACGTCCTGCCGCCCCTCGGTGACGATCGGTCAAGCCCAGCGCATGCTGCCAGAGTTGCTCCTGCGAGATCACCCGTCACCCGACCACCGCCCCTCGACGACGGTGCCGCGCACCGACTCCTGCATACATGTGGAGGACGATCCTACGGTTGCGGGCCGGGGGCCTATCAAGGGTCTCACGTGGACACGTGCGTGGGCGTACGGTCCCAGTCCTCCGGCAAAGACGGTACCGCCCAGGACGGATCCGGGCGCCAGTGCTGCCAGCCCTCGCTGAACGGCGGGCCCCAGGCGCGGATCACCTCCACCGCCGAGCGCCCCGCCTCCCGCACCCGCCCGGCGGCCGCGGCGTCCATCAGCCCGTCGCGCTGGGCCTGCGCGAACTCGTCCTCGTCCCGCCAGTGCCAACTGCCGTCCGGGTGCACGGAGATGTCCAGGAAGTGGTCCTCGGAGTCGACCCCGCCGCCCCAACGCGTCAGCGGCGCCTCCAGGTTGACGTACCAGTTCTTGAACTGCCAGCCCGGCTCCCAGAACAGCCAGACCGACCAGGGCCGGCCGGGCCGGGCCAGCTTCAGCACGCCGGTGCCGAACCAGCGGTCGTAGTGGACGGTACGGGGCTTGGTGTAACGCGTCTCGAGCGGCTCGACGTGCACGGGCGTGCCGTCGGCGAGCACCGGCCTCACGCACTCGGTGCCCGGTGCCAGCCAGACGGCGAGCAGGTCGGCGTCGTCGCGGGCGACGGTGACGGGACGGGCGATGTGGAAGCGCGCGCCGCCGTTCTCCCGGTACCGCCACAGGATCTGTGTCCCGGGGGCCCAGAAGCCCGTCCTCGCGCCCGCCGCCAGGTCAGCTCTCACCGCTCCGCCCTCTGCCATGCACAGATATTAGGTGCCATGGGCATACGACGCTGCGGCGCGCGTCACGGTTCGCGCCGCGGCGGCGAAAGGTCACGGACGTGTCATCCGCAGGACGTCCAGCGCCTCGTCGAGCTGCTGCCGGGTGAGGTCACCGCGGTCCACGTACCCGCCCTCCAGCACGACCTGGCGGATGGTCTTCCGCTCGGCGAGCGCCTTCTTGGCGACCTTCGCGGCCTCCTCGTAGCCGATGTACCGGTTGAGCGGGGTGACCACGGAGGGCGACGACTCGGCGTACTCGCGCGCCCGCTCCCGGTTCGCCGTGATCCCGTCCACGGTCCTGTCGGCGAGCAGCCGGGAGACGTTGGCCAGCAGCCGGACCGACTCCAGGACGTTCTTGGCGATGACCGGCAGCATCACGTTGAGCTCGAAGTTCCCGGCGGCGCCCGCGGTGGCCACCGTCGCGTCGTTCCCGACGACCTGGGCGGCGACCATGACCACGGCCTCGGGGATGACCGGGTTGACCTTGCCCGGCATGATCGATGATCCGGGCTGCAGGTCCGGCAGACTGATCTCGGCGAGCCCGGTGCGCGGACCGGACGACATCCACCGCAGGTCATTGGCGATCTTGGTCAGTCCCACGGCGATGGTCCTGAGCTGCCCGCTGGTCTCGACGACGGCGTCCCGCGCGCCCTGCGCCTCGAAGTGGTCGCGGGCCTCGGTCAGCGGCAGGCCCGTGACCCGCGCGACCTCCTCGATGACCGCGGCGGAGAACCCGGGCGGGGTGTTGATGCCGGTGCCGACGGCGGTGCCGCCCAGGGGCAGCTCGGCCAGGCGGGGCAGCGAGGCCCGCAGCCGCTCGATCCCGTACCGCACCTGGGCCGCGTACCCGCCGAACTCCTGCCCCAGCGTCACGGGCGTGGCGTCCATGAGATGCGTCCGCCCCGACTTCACCACGTCGGCGAACTCCCGCGACTTGCGCTCCAGCGATCCGGCGAGGTGCTCCAGCGCCGGAACGAGGTCGTGGACCACGGCGGCGGTGGCGGCGATGTGGATGGAGGAGGGGAAGACGTCGTTGGAGGACTGCGAGGCGTTGACGTGGTCGTTGGGGTGCACGTCCCGGCCGAGCCGCTCGCTCGCGAGCGTGGCGAGGACCTCGTTGGTGTTCATGTTGGACGAGGTGCCCGAACCGGTCTGGAAGACGTCGACCGGGAACTGCTCGTCCCAGTCCCCGCGAGCGACCTCCTCGGCCGCCTCCCGGATCGCCTCGGCGACGTCCTCGTCGAGCACCCCCAGCCGCGCGTTCACCTTGGCGGCCGCGCCCTTGACGCGCGCCAGCGCCTCGATGTGCGCACGCTCCAGGCGCTGCCCGGAGACCGGGAAGTTCTCGACGGCACGCTGGGTCTGGGCCCGCCACTTGGCGTCCGCCGGGACCCGGATGTCACCCATGGAGTCGTGCTCGATGCGGTATTCGCTCATGCCGGGTACAGCGATCGGCGGGGCCCGGATGTTCCGGACCCCGCGCCGCTCGGGCGATCGGGCGAACGGGGCCCAGGGGGCGGGTCCCCCTGGACCGGTGGGCGCGGGGCGGCTACGCCAGGCCGGGGCCCCGCACCGGGATCGACGTGAACGTCGGCTGCGGCGCCGGGTCCTGGAAGAAGTCGTTGCCCTTGTCGTCGACCACGATGAACGCCGGGAAGTCCTCGACCTCGATCTTCCAGACGGCCTCCATGCCGAGCTCCTCGTACTCGACGACCTCGACCTTCTTGATGCAGTCCTGGGCGAGGCGCGCGGCCGGGCCGCCGATGGAGCCGAGGTAGAAGCCGCCGTGGGCCCGGCACGCGTCCGTGACCTGCTGGGAGCGGTTGCCCTTGGCGAGCATCACCTTCGAGCCGCCCGCGGCCTGGAACTGCTCGACGTAGGAGTCCATGCGTCCGGCGGTGGTCGGCCCGAAGGAGCCGGAAGCGTACCCCTCGGGCGTCTTCGCGGGACCGGCGTAGTAGACCGGGTGGTCCCTGAGGTACTGCGGCATCTCCTCGCCCGCGTCCAGCCGCTCCTTGATCTTGGCGTGCGCGATGTCGCGGGCCACGACCAGCGGCCCGGAGAGCGAGAGCCGGGTCTTCACCGGGTACTTGGTCAGTTCGGCGAGGATCACGTCCATCGGCTGGTTGAGGTCGATGCGGACGACGTCGGAGGACTCGTCCAGGTGCTCCTCGGTCGTCTCCGGCAGGAAGCGCGCCGGGTCGGTCTCCAGCTGCTCCAGGAAGACGCCCTCCGCCGTGATCTTCGCGACGGCCTGGCGGTCGGCGGAGCAGGACACGGCGATGGCGACCGGGCAGGAGGCGCCGTGCCGCGGCAGCCGCACCACCCGCACGTCGTGGCAGAAGTACTTGCCGCCGAACTGCGCGCCGATGCCGATCTTCTGCGTCAGCTCGAAGACCTTCTGCTCCAGGTCCTTGTCCCGGAAGCCGTGGCCGAGTTCCGAGCCCTCGGCCGGGATCTCGTCCAGGTAGTGGGCCGAGGCGTACTTGGCGGTTTTCAGCGCGTACTCGGCGGACGTGCCGCCGACGACGATCGCCAGGTGGTACGGCGGGCAGGCGGCCGTGCCCAGCGAACGGATCTTCTCCTCCAGGAACCGCATCATGGAGGACTCGTTCAGGACGGCCTTCGTCTCCTGGTACAGGAACGACTTGTTGGCCGAGCCGCCGCCCTTGGCCATGAACAGGAACTTGTAGGCGCCGCCGTCGGTGGCGTACAGCTCGATCTGGGCCGGCAGGTTGGAGCCGGTGTTCTTCTCCTCCCACATGGTGAGGGGGGCCATCTGCGAGTACCGCAGGTTGAGGTTGCGGTAGGCGTCGTAGACGCCCCGGCTCAGGGCCTCCTCGTCGCCGCCCCCGGTGAGGACGTTCTGCCCGCGCTTGCCCATGACGATCGCCGTGCCGGTGTCCTGGCACATGGGCAGCACGCCCGCGGCCGCGATGTTCGCGTTCTTCAGCAGGTCCAGGGCCACGAACTTGTCGTTGGCCGACGCCTCCGGGTCGTCGACGATGCGGCGCAGCTGGGCCAGGTGGGCCGGGCGGAGGTAGTGCTGGATGTCGTGGACGGCCTCCTCGGCGAGCCTGCGCAGCGCCTCCGGCTCCACCTTGAGGAACGTCCGCCCGTCGGCCTCGAAGGTGGACACGCCCTCGGAGGTCACCAGCCGGTAGGGGGTGGTGTCCTCGCCCATGGGGAGCAGATCGGTGTACGCGAACTCAGGCATCTTCGCCCATTCCTCACTCGGCAGACGGCGGCCCGCCGGCACTGGCGGGCGCTCACCAGCCTAGAACCTGCCGCCGACGGCGAATCCGTGAGGTTGTCCTCAGCCGGGGGTAGTCGCGATCTATCGCGTTTCGGTACGCTGCTGCCGTGGACCTTCAGAAGCAGGACCTTCACCAGCGCGCCGAACCCGCACCCGCGCCGGCCGAGCTGCGCGCCTCGGACGCCGACCGCGACCGTATCGCCGACATCCTGCGCGACGCCCTCGCCGAGGGCCGGCTGACCGCCGAGGAGCACGCCGAGCGGGTGGAGGGCGTGCTCGCCGCCAAGACCGTCGGCGAGCTGGAGGCCTTCATACGGGACCTGCCGGCGGCCCACCGGCGCCGTGCGGCCCCCGCCTTCGCCGCGGCCCCGAACCGCCCCGCCGCGGGCTCCGTCCCCGCCGACCCCGACGACAACGTGGTGGCGGTGTTCAGCAGCGCCGTCCGCAAGGGCCGCTGGCGCGCGGGGCGCCGCATCCACGCGTACGCGGTCTTCGGCAGTGTGGAGATCGACCTCAGCGAGGCGCTCTTCGAGTACCAGCAGGTCGTGATCAAGACGGTCTCGGTCTTCGGCAACGTCGAGATCCGCGTCCCGGAGAACGTGTCGCTGCGCGGCACCGGCGGCGGCGTGCTCGGCAACTTCGAGGTGGACACCCTCGACTCGGCGGAACCGGACGCCCCGGTCGTCTACGTCGACGGGTGGGCCGTCCTCGGCAACGTCGAGGCGCGCCCCAAGCGCGGCAGGCTCGTCGCCGACATCCTGGACCGGGTTCAGCGCAAGGTCGACAGGAATTTGCGCAAACACCTGGACCGTTGACGTTCGCGAATCCCGGCGGGCCGGGAGGGGGCGGGTCCTGTCGCGGCCGCGCCCCGGCGGCGCTCACAACTCCCCGGAATCCAGCGGTTCGGAACTCAGTGCATAGGCGCGCGCACAGCGGGTAGGCCTTGCTGCATCGTCTCTCGCTCGCGAAGCCGTCGTCAGGAGTAGACCGTGCTGCAACCGCCGCATTCGTCCCTGCAGGTAGCTGCTGTTCCGGCCCAGCGGGTGCCAGTGCGGGACAGGGACCAAGACGCTCCATGGCACACCGAGGCGGTGTGCCGGCGCGACGAGGCAGGCCTGTTCTTCGCCCCTTCCAAAGAACCCACCGCCGCCCGGCTCTCGCGCGAGGAGGCGGCTAAGCGCGTCTGCGCCCGCTGCCCGGTGATGGTCGAATGCCGCGAGCACGCACTCCTGCAACCGGAGCCCTACGGCGTCTGGGGCGGCCTCACCGCCGCCGAACGCCGTGTGGTCCTGGCCCGGCGCCGCCGCCGCGAGATGGAACTGAAGAAGGCGGCCGGGGCGGCGCGCATAGCCCGGGCGGGGTAGAAGCCGTGAGCGACGGAGGAGGGCGCCCCCTTCCGCACCAGGGGGCGCCCGGTTCCCGTCGTCCGCCGAACCGGTTCCGCGGACGGTCTCCGGCCTACTTGGGGCGGTCGAAGTCGATCGCGCTGTAGGCCCGCAGCTTGCTCAGCCGGTGGTCGGAATCGATCCGGCGCACCGTTCCCGACTTCGACCGCATCACGATCGAGTCGGTCGTCGCGGTCTCCGAGCGGTACCGCACACCGCGCAGCAACTCGCCGTCGGTGATGCCCGTCGCGACGAAGAAGACGTTCTCGCCGGAGACGAGGTCGTCGGTCATCAGCACCCGGTCCAGGTCGTGGCCCGCGTCGACGGCCCGCGCCCGCTCCTCGTCGTCCTTCGGCCACAGCTTGCCCTGGATCGTCCCGCCCAGGCACTTCACCGCGCAGGCGGAGATGATCCCCTCGGGCGTACCGCCGATGCCGAGCAGCATGTCGACGCCGGTGCCCTCGCGCAGCGCGTAGATCGAACCGGCCACGTCGCCGTCGGAGATCAGCTTGATCCGTGCTCCGGCCTCGCGGACCTCCTTGATGATCCCCTCGTGCCGGGGCCGGTCGAGGATGACGACGGTGACGTCCTCCGGCGTGGAGCGCTTGGCCTTGGCGACCCGGCGGATGTTGACGGACACCGGGGCGTCGATGTCGACGAAGTCGGCCGCTTCGGGCCCGGTGACCAGCTTGTCCATGTAGAACACGGCGGACGGGTCGAACATCGAGCCGCGGTCGGCGGCGGCCAGCACGGCGATGGCGTTCGGCATGCCCTTGGCCGTCAGCGTGGTGCCGTCGATGGGGTCGACGGCGATGTCGCACTCGGGCCCGGTCCCGTCACCGATGTGCTCCCCGTTGAAGAGCATCGGGGCCTCGTCCTTCTCGCCCTCGCCGATCACCACCACGCCGTTCATCGACACGGTGGAGACCAGGCTCCGCATGGCGCGCACCGCGGCACCGTCGGCGCCGTTCTTGTCGCCCCGCCCGACCCAGCGGCCCGCGGCCATCGCGGCTGCTTCGGTCACCCGGACGAGCTCCAGGGCGAGGTTGCGGTCGGGGGCTTCCCGGGGTACTTCGAGTTCGGACGGCAAGTGATGATGCTCGGTCATCGAGGCGCACCTTTCTGATACGACGACGGCCGGATGAGGGTTCGCTCCCGACTCTATCGCCAGTCCGACAAAATGAGCAGGGGACCCCACGGATGAGCGGACCGGGCACCTGCGACGATAGGGGACGTGGCAGGTTCGAACGGCAGGCAGAAGACGGTCCGGGACATGATTCTCTCCCTGGGCATCATCGGGATCGCGGCGGCAGTCATCTACGTCTTCATCCCGCACGACGACTCCCGACCGGACATCAAGCCGGTCGACTACCGGGTCGAGCTGCTCACGGCGCGCCGTGCCGCGGCCTACCCGGTCGCGGCCCCCGAGGGCCTGCCGGCGGGCTGGAAGGCGACCTCCGTCCGCTTCCGGGGCGACCACTTCGACGCCTGGCATCTGGGCTTCCAGGCCCCCGGCGACCAGTACGTGCAGATCGAGCAGTCGACTCAGAAGCCGGCGGAGTTCATCGACGAGGCGAGCCAGGGCGCGCACGCGACCAGCACCACCCAGCGGATCGACGGCCGGACCTGGACCCGCTACACCGGCGGCCGCTACGACGCGCTGGTGCTCCCGGGCAAGGGCTCGACGACGGTGGTCGCGGGAACGGGCTCCTTCCGGCAGCTGACGCGGATGGCCGAGGCGCTGAGGTCGGCGAAGTCGTAGCCCCGCCGCGCGACCGGCCCCCTGGCGGTGACGCCGGGGGCCGGATCGTGCGCGAGGTGGCTCGGACGCCGTGCGAGGTGGCTCGGATGCCGTGCGGGAGGGCTCGGACGCCGTGCGCGGGAGGGCTCAGACGGTCGTGACGACCTGGTCGTACTCCAGGCGCGGGGAGCGCGGGAACCAGGCGTTCTCACCCGGCCTGCCGATGTTGACCACCATCAGCGGGGTGTGGTCGTCGTCCAGGAACTCCTTGCGGACGCCCTCGAAGTCCAGGCCGGTCATCGGTCCCGCGGCGAGGCCGGCGGCCCGCACGCCGATGATGAAGTAGGCGGCCTGGAGCGTGGCGTTCAGGGCGGCGCTGTTCTCCCGGACCACGCGGTCGCCGAAGACGGCGTCCTTGGCCTGCGGGAAGTGCGGGAAGAGCGCCGGCAGCTCCTCGTGGAACTCGTTGTCCGCGGAGAGGATCGCGACCAGCGGGGCGGCGGCGGTCTTGTTCCGGTTGCCCTCGGCCATGTGCCCCACCAGGCGCTCGCGGGCCTCGGCGGAACGGACCAGCGTGACGCGCAGCGGCGACTGGTTCATGGAGGTCGGGCCGTACTTGACCAGGTCGTAGATCGCCCGCACCTGCTCGTCGGTCACCGGCTCGTCGGCGAAGGTGTTCGCGGTGCGGGCCTCGCGGAACAGCAGGTCCTGGGCGGCGGGGTCGAGAACGAGAGACATGGCTGCACTTCCTGGTGATGATGCCGGGCCCTCAACCGGACCGTGGTCCGGTTAAGCTGACGACATGACCGTACGCCAGTGAAGTTCAACCTTCAACAAAATCCGGGCCGCAGTGATCCGCTTCACAGCGGCCACCGCACGACGGCCCCCGGAGGGGCGGCCCCCTGCGGGTGGCCCCCTGCGGGTGGCCCATTGCGGGGGGCCCACCGCAGGGGGCGGCTACTCGGCGCCCGTCTCCTCGGCCTCTTCCTCCTCGGCCAGTGCCGCGTCCAGCCGGGCCCGCGCGCCGTCCAGCCAGCGCCGGCACACCCTGGCCAGCTCCTCGCCCCGCTCCCACAGCGCGAGGGACTCCTCCAGCGTCGTGCCGCCGGCCTCGAGCCGTCGCACGACCTCGATCAGCTCGTCCCGCGCCTGCTCGTAGCCGAGCGCCTCTTCCGCCACCTTGCCGGTCATCCGCCCACCCTATGCGTCGACTCGTACGGAGAACTCACCCTCACAGACCCGCGCGCGCAGCGTCTCCGCCGCCGTGACCTCGGCGGGATCGCGCACCACGTGACCGTCCTCCTTCTGCAGCACGGCGTACCCGCGCCTGAGGGTGGCGGCGGGGGAGAGGGCCACCACGCGTGCGTGCGTGTGCGTCAGCTCGGAGTCGGCGCGGTCGAGATGGTGCCGCAGCGTGCGCCGCGAGCGGTCGACCAGCGAGCCGATGTGATCGGACCGCTCGTCGATCATCCGGTGCGGGTCCTCCATCGAGGGCCGGGCGAGCGCGTGGGCGAGCCCGCGCTCCTCCCGCTCGACGAACGCCCGCACACACCGCCGGGCCCGGTCCCGCAGCAGCCGCACGCGCTCGTACTCCTCACCCACGTCCGGTACGACCTTCTTGGCCGCGTCGGTCGGGGTGGAGGCGCGCAGGTCGGCGACGTGGTCCAGGAGGGGGTTGTCGGGCTCGTGGCCGATCGCCGAGACGACCGGCGTGCGGCACCCGGCGACGGCGCGCACCAGCTGCTCGTCGGAGAAGGGCAGCAGGTCCTCCACGCTGCCGCCGCCGCGCGCGACGATGATCACGTCCACCTCGCCGAGCTCGTCGAGCTCCTTCACGGCCTGCACGACCTGCGGGACGGCGTGCACGCCCTGCACGGCGACGTTGCGCACCTCGAAGCGGACGGCGGGCCAGCGGTGCCGGGCGTTCTCCAGGACGTCCCGCTCGGCGGCCGAGGCGCGACCGCAGACCAGGCCGATCAGCTGGGGCAGAAAGGGCAGGGCCTTCTTCCGCTCGGGCGCGAACAGCCCCTCGGCGGCCAGCGACTTCTTCAACCGCTCCAGCCGGGCGAGGAGTTCACCGATGCCGACGGGCCTTATCTCGGCGGCGCGCAGGGAGAGCTGGCCCCGGGGCGCGTACCACTCCGGCTTGGCGTGCACGACGACCCGCGCGCCCTCGCTGACGACGTCCGCGACGGCGTCGAACACCTGCCGGTAGCAGGTGACGCCGATGGAGATGTCGTGCGAGGGATCCCGCAGCGTCAGGAAGACGACCCCGGCGCCGGGCCGCCGCGACAGCTGGGTGATCTGCCCCTCCACCCAGACGGCCCCCAGCCGGTCGATCCACCCTCCGATGAGCCGCGAGACCTCACCGACGGGCAGGGGGGTTTCCACGGACGTGTTGAGAGCCATGCCGCGAGGGTAACGGCCCCGACCGACGCGGCGGGTCAGCCCGGACCGGGCCGCGACCGACAGGCCCCGGCCCCGACCGACGCGGCGGGTCAGCCAGGACCGGGCCGCGACCGACAGGCCCCGGCCCCGACCGACGCGGCGGGTCAGCCAGGACCGGGCCGCGACCGACAGGCTCCGACCCCGACCGACGCGGCGGGTCAGCCAGGACCGGTCCGCGACCGACAGGCTCCGACCCCGACCGACACGGCGGTTCAGCCAGGACCGGTCCGCGACCGACAGGCTCCGGCCCCGACCGACACGGCGGGTCAGCCCGGACCGGTCCGCGACCGACAGGCCCCGACCCCGACCGACACGGCGGTTCAGCCCGGACCGGGCCGTCCGGTGACGGGCATCCCGCGCCCGCGCTGCACCACCAGCACCACCAGTCCCACCGCCAGCCAGGCCGCCCCCACCGCCTGCGCCGCCGCGGACGCCTCCACGATCACCGCCACAGTGATCGCCGCTCCCGCCACCGGGACCAGCACGTGCCGCCACCAGCTCACCGGCCCCCCGGCCCGCCGCACCGCGAACCAGCCCACCACGCTCGCGTGCAGCAGCGTGAAGGCGGTCAGCGCGCCGATGTCGACCACCGACACCAGCCGGTCCATCCCGTCCCCGCGACGCGCCGCCCACACCGCCGCGACCAGCGTGATCACGGCCGCGCACAGCAGCGCGACCCGCGGCAGCCCGGAGTCGGTCCGGGCCAGCGCGCGCGGCAGCCGCCGCTCGCGCCCCATGGCGAACAGCAGCCGCCCGGCCGCCGCCTGCCCGGCCAGCGCCGCGAACGCCGCCCCGATCGCCTTGCTCACCGCCACCAGGTCGTGCAGCCACGTGCCGACCGACGCGTCCACGGCGTCGTAGAACGCGGACCCCTGCGCCGCGGGATCGGCGGCCAGCCGCGCGGACGGCGCCGGTTCCAGCAGCGCCACCAGATACGTCTGCGCGACGAACAGCACGCCGGCCAGCGCGAGGCAGAACAGCAGGGCCCGCGCCACCGTCTCCGAGCCGCCCGCCGGTCTGCCGCCACCACCCTTGCGGCGCGTGCCGGGCCCGTCCCCGGTGACCTCCTCCGCGAAGGTGGCGATCGCGTCGAAGCCCAGATAGGACAGGACGGCGACGGAGACCGCGCCGACCACCGCCGACAGCGCGAAGGGGCCCTGGGTGCCGTCCCCGGCAAGCGGTGACCACCAGCCCCGCTGGGCGCCGTCCTGCCCCAGCACCACCAGTGCCGACACGACGAACACCAGCAGCACCACCACCTCCATGGCCAGCACCAGAAAGCCGGCGCGGGCCGCGGCGCGCACGCCCCGCAGGTTCAGCGCCGTGGTGACGACGACGGCGAGCGCCGTCCACACCCAGCGCGAGACCTCCGGCACGAGGGAGTTCATCGCGATCCCGGAGAAGAGGTAGGCGACCGCCGGGATCAGCAGGTAGTCCAGCATCGCCATCCAGCCGGCCACGAAGCCGGCCTGCTCCCCGAGCGCGGCGCGCGCGTAGGCGAACACCGAGCCCGCCCGGGGCACCACGCGCACCATCTGCGCGTAGCTGAAGGCGGTGAACGCCATCGCGACCGTGGCGACGACGTAGACGAGCGCGACCGCCCCGTGCGACTTCGCGTCCAGGGTGCCGAACACGCCGACGGGCGCCATGGGCGCGATGAAGAGCAGCCCGTAGACCACCAGATCCCGCAGACCGAGGCTGCGCCGCAGGCCATGCCCCTCGTCGGTGGCCCGTGCCGCCGTGCCGGTCCTGGACATGCCGCCTCCGCCGGTGCCTCGTCCGCCGTGTCGTGCCCCACCCCTCCCACTTCACGGCCAGTGTCCCCGAGGGCGCGATCTTTGACCCGCCGAACGTGGCCCTACGATGGATGTATGACTGCTTCGTCTGGCCGCCGTGTCCTGCTCGCCGCCCCCCGGGGCTACTGCGCGGGTGTGGACCGCGCCGTGATCGCCGTCGAGAAAGCCCTGGAGCAGTACGGGGCTCCCGTCTACGTCCGGCACGAGATCGTCCACAACAAGTACGTCGTGCAGACCCTGGAGAAGAAGGGCGCGGTCTTCGTCGAGCGGACCGAGGAGGTGCCGGAGGGGAACATCGTGATGTTCTCCGCGCACGGCGTCGCCCCCGTCGTCCACGAGGAGGCCGAGCGCGGCAGGCTCGCCACCATCGATGCGACCTGCCCCCTGGTCACCAAGGTCCACAAGGAAGCCGTCCGCTTCGCCAAGGAGGACTACGACATCCTCCTGATCGGCCACGAGGGCCACGAGGAGGTCATCGGCACCTCCGGGGAGGCCCCCGAGCACATCACGCTGGTCGACGGTCCCGAGGACGTTGCCGGGGTGGAGGTCCGCGACCCCTCCAAGGTCGTCTGGCTCTCCCAGACCACGCTCTCCGTCGACGAGACCATGGAGACCGTCGACGCGCTGAAGGAGAAGTTCCCGCAGCTGGTCTCCCCGCCCAGCGACGACATCTGCTACGCCACGCAGAACCGCCAGCTCGCGGTGAAGCAGATGGGCGCCGAGGCCGAGCTGGTGATCGTCGTCGGATCCCGCAACTCCTCCAACTCCAAGCGGCTCGTCGAGGTCGCCAAGCTCGCCGGCGCCCGGGCGGCGTACCTGGTGGACTACGCCGACGAGATCGACGAGGGCTGGCTGGAGGGCGTCTCCACGGTCGGCGTCACCTCCGGCGCCTCCGTCCCCGAGGTCCTGGTCGAGCAGGTCCTGGAGTGGCTGTCGCAGCGCGGGTTCGAGGACGTGGAGATCGTCCGGGCGGCCGAGGAGTCCATCACCTTCTCGCTGCCCAAGGAGCTGCGCCGGGATCTGCGCGAGGAGGCGGCGTCGCTGATCGCGGAGCGGACCGGCTCCTCGCCGGAGTGACCGTCAGTCGTCCGTCGTAACGTAGGGCCATGCAGATCTTCGGTGTGGACATCGGCGGGTCCGGGATCAAGGGCGCCCCGGTGGACCTGGACAAGGGTGACCTGGTGGAGGAGCGCTTCAAGGTGCTCACTCCGCAGCCGGCCACCCCCGACGGCGTGGCGGACGGCGTGCGGCAGGTCGTCGAGCACTTCGGCTGGCGGGGCCCGGTGGGCCTGACCTTCCCCGGCGTGGTCACCGGCGGCTCCACCGTGCGCACGGCGGCGAACGTCGACAAGAGCTGGATCGACACCGACGCGCGCGCGTTGTTCAGCCGCCGCCTCGGCGGCCTGCCGGTGACGGTCGTCAACGACGCGGACGCGGCGGGCGTCGCCGAGATGCACTTCGGCGCGGGCAAGGACCGCGCCGGCACGGTCATCCTGCTGACCTTCGGCACCGGCATCGGCAGCGCCCTGTTCATCGACGGCAAGCTCGTCCCCAACACCGAACTGGGCCATCTGGAGCTCGGCGGCCACGACGCGGAGAAGCGGGCCTCCAGCAAGGCCAAGGACGACGGCGAGCTGACCTGGGAGCACTGGGCGCACCGGGTGCAGAAGTACCTCGCCCACGTCGAGATGCTCTTCTCGCCCGAACTGATCGTCATCGGCGGCGGAGTCAGCCGCAAGTCCCACAAGTTCCTGCCCTTCATCGAGGGCATCAAGGCCGAGATGGTCCCGGCCCAGCTGCAGAACAACGCGGGCATCGTGGGGGCGGCGATGCGGGCGGTGGAAGGCTGACGCGCGCGGCGGAGAGCTAGCGGCCGAGGCGGGACCGAGGCAGGGGACGGAGGCGGGACCGAGACACGGACCGAGGCGGGGGACCGAGGCGGGCCCGAGGCACGGGACCGAGGCGGGCCCGAGGCACGGGGCCAAGGCGGGACCGAGACAGGGGACCGAGGCGGGACCGAGACAGGGGACCGAGACAGGGGACCGAGGCGGGACCGAGACACAGACCGAGGCGGGACCAAGGCCGCTTCCGGCAGCGGGCCCCGGGGACCGCTGCCGGTCTCAGCGCGCGGGCGGGTGGCGTCGGCCGGCCTGCCCGCGCATCAGGCTGATCTTGCGCACGGTGGCGACGGCGCCCGCGACGAACGTTCCCGCGTACAGCCACAGGGCCTGCGTCGCCAGCGCCGTCACCAGTCCCATCAGCCGACCGGGCACCCCTCCGTCGCCGCCCGCCACGGGTAGCAGGCCCACCGCGAAGGCGATCGGCACGACGACGGGCGGCGAGGACAGGTCGCCCTTGCGCACCCACAGCGCGGTCAGCAGGCAGACCGGCAGGAACAGCACGCCGTACACCGTCGGCGACGCCCCGAGCAGCAGCCGGTCGAGGCAGCCGAGCACGAACATCAGCACGCCGCAGAACAGCCCGCCGCCCAGTCCGGTCAGCCGCGGGTCGGGCATCCGCCGCATCCGCCGCAGCCGTCGCACCGCCCGCACCGCCCGCACCAGCGGCGGACCGGGCCGTCGTACGGCGGCGGCGCGCTCCGCGGGGCGGGCGGCCGGGGAGCGCTGCCCCGCGGGCCGCCCGCCGCCGGTGCCGCCGCCGGCCCCGCCGCTGCCGCCACCGCGCTTCGCCTGTGGGGGCAGCGGGGGCCTGCCGCGTCGCGTTCCGTTGCGCGGGGGTGGCGTCCTGTGTTGCTCCACCGGACCAACTTAGGTCGGCTTATGTGCCGAATAGCCCTTCTGACACGCCGATGGGAAGAGCTTGGCCATGCGTTCGACGGGGCGCCGGGGCGGGGGAGCGCACGCCGTAGACTGGTGGATCGGCCCGCCCCCGCAGCGAAGAAGGACCGGGCCCGCAGCCCCAGTCCCCCTGATGTCTCTCACGTACGGGAAGTCGCAACGTGTCGCTCACGATCGGAATCGTCGGTCTGCCGAATGTCGGCAAGTCGACCCTGTTCAACGCCCTGACCAAGAACGACGTGCTCGCGGCCAACTACCCGTTCGCCACGATCGAGCCGAACGTGGGCGTGGTCGGCGTCCCCGACGCCCGGCTGGCCACATTGGCCGAAATCTTCGCCTCGCAGCGGGTCCTCCCGGCGACCGTGGACTTCGTCGACATCGCGGGCATCGTGCGCGGCGCGTCGGAGGGCGAGGGCCTGGGCAACAAGTTCCTCGCGAACATCCGTGAGTCCGACGCGATCTGCCAGGTCATCCGCGCCTTCAAGGACGAGAACGTCGTGCACGTCGACGGCAAGGTCTCACCGAAGGACGACATCGAGACGATCAACACCGAGCTGATCCTCGCCGACCTGCAGACCATCGAGAAGGTGCTGCCCCGGCTGCAGAAGGAGTCGCGGATCAAGAAGGACGTCGCGCCCAGGGTCAAGGCGGTCGAGGAGGCCAAGGAGATCCTGGAGAAGGGCGACACGCTCTTCGCGCACGGCATCGTCCAGGGCTCCGAGCGCAACGAACTGCTGCACGACCTGCACCTGCTCACCACCAAGCCCTTCCTCTACGTCTTCAACGTCGACGAGGACGAACTGGTCGACGAGGACTTCAAGAACGAGCAGCGCGCCCTGGTCGCCCCCGCCGAGGCCATCTTCCTCAACGCCAAGCTGGAGGCCGACCTCGCCGAACTGGACGAGGACGAGGCGCTCGAACTGCTCCAGTCCGTCGGCCAGGACGAGCCGGGCCTCGCCACCCTCGCCCGCGTGGGCTTCGACACCCTCGGCCTGCAGACCTACCTCACGGCAGGCCCCAAGGAATCCCGCGCCTGGACGATCAAGAAGGGCGCCACCGCCCCCGAGGCGGCCGGCGTGATCCACACCGACTTCCAGAAGGGCTTCATCAAGGCGGAGGTCATCTCCTTCGCCGACCTGGTGGAGACCGGCTCGGTCGCCGAGGCCCGCGCGAAGGGCAAGGCACGGATGGAGGGCAAGGACTACGTGATGCAGGACGGGGACGTGGTGGAGTTCCGGCATGGAGGAACGTCTGGGAGTGGCAAGAAGTAGCCGGATTACTCCCTGGGAACTGCAGGACGATCCGGGGCTCAGCCGGTCGACCCGAAGGCAGCGGCTGGTGCGCGGCCCGGCGCATCGGCTAGAACGGTAGTAATCGACCCCCTCCCAAGCCTCTCTACGATGCTCAAATGGGAGGGGCCTCTTTCTTTCCGGGGTGCGAGTGAAGCCGAGCCTGTCCGTGGGGGAGCAGGTCGCGCTCCTGGCCCACCGTGGCCTCGTCATCGACGACGAGGCCGTCTGCGCGGCGTTCCTCGGCTCGAACAACTACTACCGATTCTCCGGATACGCTCGCTACTTCCAGCGAGCTCCCCACATGGGCGACGACACGTTTGTACCCGGCACGACGTTCGCTGAGATCCGCCGCGTCTACGAAGCGGACGAGGCGCTACGCACCGCGCTCAGCCAACCTCTCGCGCGCGTCGAGCTCCTGCTGCGCACGCATGTCGCCCGAGTGATCGCCGACGGGCATGGTCCGTACGGCAGCTTCCTTGAGTAAAGCTTCTACACCGACGTCGGCAACGTTGAGCCGACCGTCGAGTCATGCCTGCGCGACATCGAACGCAGCAAGGACCGCCACATCCTGAGGTACAAGGGCACCGAAGGCGACCGTGCCGACTACAGCGAGCTGCCGGTGTGGTCCGCCGTTGAAGCGTGGTCGTTCGGAACGCTCTCCAAGGCCATCGAGCGCGGAGCCGGCGGCACACTGGCCGACGCCGTGGCGACCAGCGTCGGGGTCGCGAAGGCCGGGTTCGCTTACCGTGTGAGGTCGTTGGTCTACCTGCGCAACCGGTGCGCCCACCACAGCCGGCTGTGGCACCACTCGGTCCTCGACGCCGGCCCTGCGCAGCAAGGCGAAGCGGGTGGCGGGGCAGTTCGAGCCACGTTCGGTTCTCGATGTCATTGCCTCGCTCGACGACGTGGCCATACGCGGCAAGGCCGCTGATCCCGTGCTCCCGCAGGTCGTCGAGCAGCACCCCCGTGACAGCTTGTTCCGGGAGGGACTGGCACGGCCTCAGAGCCCGCGCGATCACAGGGCATGAATCGGCCCTGGGCAGGGTTCCTATGCGGTGTCGCCCGGAGGCGTGGGGTATCAGCGCCCAAGCCGCTGCTGCAACGCGGTGATGCTGCGCGAACTGGCGGTCGAGCCGTGTGACTCGCGACGAGCCCCGGCGCCGCAAGCCGGCCCGGCGCGCAGCCGGATGCCGATGTCGAGCGCGAGCCCCGATGCTGTCCAGACCTTGGCGTCGACCTGCTGCCGGTCGCAGGTCTTGAGACGCCGGTAGAGCGTTCGCGCGCGAACAGCCGAGCGCCAGCCCTTGCACGACGGTGAGCGGCCTGCCGTCGGAGGCGGCGAGGAGGGTGGTGGAGGCGTCGTCGAGGGTCATGGTCATGGTGGGCCTCTTGGCGCTGCGGGTGAGGGTGAGACGCAAGGCACATATGTGGGCGGTCAACTGCGACCGGGGCGGGCCGAGTGTTGGTGAAGGCGCAGGTCAGGGGGAGGGAGAGGGGCTGGGGACGGGGGCGTATGTGTATTTCGTCTCACGGCGAGCCGCCCGCGGGGCCGCCGGGAGCACCGGGGGCCGTCCCAACGGCCGGGGGAGCGGGCACGGGTGGGGGTGGCATGGCGCGGCGCGGGCGCGGGACGCGCGGGAGGAGGCGGCGGGCGCGGCCCCGGGGGCGAAGGTGCGCCTCCACCGCGGCCATGTACCGCTCGCGGACATCCGCCAGCTCCCGCAGGTCGACGACCGACGTCGGGATCACCATCGCCGTGTCGTCCGCCACGGGGGGCGAGAGCCACGCATCCTTCATGCTCCGCCCGGCCACCGTCCGCGTACGGGCGACGAGTTCGTCATACGCGGCGCCCACCTCCGGGGCCTCGAAGCGGACCCACGCCTCGTGCCAGGTCAGTCTGGCCTGGATCTCCCGCAGCTGCTCCGACAGGCGGACCCGCTCCTCGGCGGCGGCGTCCGCGCGGCGGCGCCGCACGGCGTACGCCATCTCCGCGTACTGGATGCTCACCTCGTACGCGCTCGCTAACAGTTCCTGCTTCCGCTCCCGCAGCTGGGCGCGGCGGCTGATCCGCGCCTGGACGCCGAGGATGAGGCCGGTCACGAGTGCGGCGAGAACGGCGGCGTAGGGGCCGAAGGCCTTGATCGCGTCAGCCAATGATTTGGTCCTGTTCGTCGAGGCCCGGCGAACCGTGGCCGTGGGGTGCTTCGAAGCCCGGCCAGATGCTGGTGGCGCGATAGGCAGACTCCCAGCGCAGATGGCGGACGATGATCGCGACGAGGAGCCGCCCGCCGTCACCGGGCGACCAGCGGCGCGAGGGCGCGTCCTTCGGGTACCAGAGGCACAGGGAACCGTCGGGGTTGCGGTGGGCGGGGCAGTCGGGCCCGCGTGCGTGGACGCGGGGGACTGCCGGATCGCCGGGGGCGAAGACGATGCGGAGACTGTGCGAGGGCAGGATCCGCACGTGTGGGTAGACCTGGACGGTGAACCCGGACGCGAAGTCGGCGGGCCTGTCCACCTCGCGCACGTCGAGCCCCGTTGAGCGCATCCCGGTCAGCAGCTCGGCGCGGGCCATGGGACGGGCGAACCAAGGACGGCGCGCGGGACGCCGGTCACCGCTCAACGGCCGTGTCCTCCCGCCACGAGCGCGTCTTGGGGAGGAGCAGGCTCGCGCCCGCGAGACCGAGGCCGGCGGTGGTGCTCAGGGGAGTGGAGGCGGCGGAGAAGGCGCGCTCGCGTTCACGCATCGTCTTGGGGAAGAGGTGCTCCAGGACCTCCGCCACCGTGTCGATGTCGTCGGGGTCGGCGCCTCGGCCCGATAACGATTACCGAAGAGCTTTGCCGAGACCTCACGCAACCGTTCGGGCGCGCTTTGAACCATGATTCATGATTCGCGAATCAGAAAACAGATGTCAACTACCCGGTGAGTTCCGTGCACTTGGGGAAGTGCTCGGATCACATCCACTGGTGAAGTCCACCCCCACCCGGGCGGATCGCTCAGGGAGAGAGGTCGAGCACCCGGACCTCGGTCCCGTCCCAGGCCTTGGGCTGGACGGTGGCGACGCGTGCCCCATCCAAGCGCTCGGGGCCGGGCATGGCCACATGGTGGGTGTGGCACCAGCCCAGAGACCGCTCGTGGCCCGAGGCGGCCAAGACGGCGGCGAGATCGAGCGGATGAAAAACCACCTGGTCGAGCATGCCGAGGTGGCCGGCGAGTCCGGTGCGTACCCGGTCCGCTTCGGCGAGTGCGGCCAGCGCGACGTGGACGCGCCAGGCCCCGGTCTCGGCGGCCTGGTACAGAAGGCGGGAGGCCAGGACGTTGCCTGAGCCCAGAGCGAGCAGCGCGCTGTCGTCGAGGACTACATCGACAGGGGCGACAGGGTTCACGCGGCGCTGCCGAGCCGGCGCGTGAGCTCATCGTCCGCTGCGCGGTCCTGCTCGGGATCCGGGGCGTAGCCGGAGAGCGCGTGCAGGACTTCGAGGGTCTTCGCGACCTGCTCGTCCCGCTCGCTCTGCGTGAGGGTGTGGGTGGCGAATTCGCCGACGAGCCCCGCGATCGTGGTGTCCTTCTCGGCGGCCAGGATCGCCAGCCGGTCCCGGATGCTGCTCTCGACCTTGATCGTTGTGTGTGCCATGCCCGACAGAATACATCGGGTATACCCGCCCGGGGAGGTGATTGAGGTAGCCGCTTGCGCCTCCTCGGTCAGGGTCCGAGGGGACGGCCGGTAGGTGTGATTTCGCAAGCGCGGCTCCGCAGTCCGACTCCTGCGAGTGACCTCTCCTTCCGTCGGCGTGCGTCCGGTGCCGCTCAGGCCTCTGTACCCTTGAAGTAGTCGCCCCCTGAGCTTCTCCGACCCTTTGCTCCAGTCCTCGGGGTGGGAAATGGGCGCCAGCCGGTGCTGCTGCTCGTGAGTGCTGGAATACGGCGTCTGTGCCTCGAGCCTCATCCTGCTGTGGTCCTTGATGAGGAGCATCTCGACGACCTGCGCCGCGGTCTGCAGATCTGCGTCGATGGACTCCGCCGAGATGTCGGTGGACGGGGGGACTGCGTCGCCGGACCCGTCGAAGTCGACGTAGAACCCGGCCATCTTCTCCTCGTTGGCGCGCTGGCCGACGGTCTCCGCTTCGCTCTGCCGAGTTCCGGTTCAACCTTTGATCGAGCAGTGGTCTGACCTGCGAGAACACTCGTTTACGAGCCGATGTGAGGGTCGCTCATGGCCGTTACGGAACATGGTGGAGTTCCGCTTCAATGTGTAGCGGGTGACATACCACGTCGCTGATCTGGCAAACATGCAGGTCAGATTGGGTCCGACTCTTCGGGGTCGGGCCCTTCGTTATTTCCCGTGCTGGGATGGCGCTGGGATAGCCGACCCCTCGTCACCTGTCATCACCCCTGCTCATCCCTACCGTGCTGGGATGGCGCTGGGATGAGATGAGGGCTCCCGTGCTGGGTTCCACACGGCGTACCTCGTGGCGGGTGTGAGGGAGGCGATTGAGGCGCCGGTCAGCAGGTGGGTGTGGAGGAGGCGCCCCGGCTGCTGGCACTTGCCGGTGTCGCGTACGCACAGGTGATCGAGGATGCGGTGAAGGCCGCGGCCGCGGATTGCATCCGCACGGAATTCCAGCTCATACCTCGCACGGTGGTGCAGTGTCAGGGTGCATCCGGCTTCAGAAATGTCCAGAGGCATCGCCCCGCGTGAAATGGCCGCAGCGCCACCAGCCCTGTACTGCTGTCCCGCCATGATGTCGGCAGATGTCAGACGTCCTTGATCTGTAGGCGATCACTGCACAGTTTCGACCAGTCGTCGCGATCCGAGGTCAGTACAAGGACGGGCGCGGGGGAGCGGAGCGCCATCGCGGCGACGAGGGAGTCGATGGCGTACTTGTGGCCGTGCAGGCCGCCGGCGTCGTTCAGCAGCTGCACCGCGGTGAGGCTGTCCGCCTGGGTGACGTCCTGGATCTGAAGGCGGGAGAGCAGCCAGTGCAGTCGGGCGGTGTCCGTCTTCCCGTAGACGGCCTCCACCACGGTCAGGGCCGACACGAGGACGGGCACGCCCACGCGCCGGGCGGCCTCGATCCGGGTGATCATCGGGCGGTCGTTGCACAGCAGCAGCGACAATGCCTGGGAGTCCAGAACCAGGGACCTGGCCGCGGGCTCCTTCATACGGCGCTGTCGTTCGACGCGTAGGGCGCCGGTGCGTCACCGAACAATTCGCGCTGCGCGACCTGGACTTCGGCCTCGCTCAAAGGCTCGTGCCCGGCTTCGTAGGCGGCCACGATCTCGGCGAGGCCGTCCATCTCCAGCTGATGCCGGACCGCCGCGGTCACATACGCGGACACGCCGCGCTTGCCGGTACGTGTGCGCAGAGCACCGAGGAGTTCCGAGGGCATCGAGACGGAGATGTTCTCCGTGCCGCCGGGGCGGGGTGACTTCATGAGGTCAGTCTAGTACAGGAACTATTACAGCGCCGAGATCCCGTGTGACCTGCACCCATGGTGCATAGTCTTGGTCTCCTGGATCTTCTTGTGCTTTGTGGCCGCTCCCGTGCCGGGATGGTGCTGGGAAGCGCCGCATATTCGCAGGTCAGGGCTTTGTGGGGCAGTTCCGCTTCAACGTCTGATACGTCCGGCGAAAGGTCGCCTGACCTGCGGCGGAGCGGGTGTGCGGGCAGTGTGGCTGGCTACGGTGCCGGCGGCGGGGCCGCTGACGCGGGAGTGGCTGGGCTGGGGCGCGTCCACGCCCCACCCACGCAGACCTCGGCGACAGCCTCGCCGCCCAGACCCGTGCCGACGAGGCCGTCGCTGCTGCCCGTCGGGCGGACCGCTTGCCGGGAGGGGACTGCGTGTGGACCGGGTGGGTGTCGAGCAAGGTGTCAGGTCTCTCGGACGGCGTCGGCCAGCGGCGGCGAATGGTAGGCCGACTCCTCGCCGCCGAGCCACGCCTGGAGCCTCGGCTCGTGCGGTCGGGCACCGCCCAGAACGTACACGCTGAGAAGAACGGCGGTGCCGGCGGCGCAGACTGCCAGCACCACGGCGACGGCCAGGTGCACCCCGTCCTGGAGCGACGCGGCGCTCTGCGCGACGAACACCAGCACAGGCGCCAGCAGGAACGCGGCCTCCGCACGCAACAGCTCCACCAGGGCGAACGTCGGCCCAAGCTTCGACGACGGCACGCTGAGTCCCGCCATGAACAGCCCGGGCGCCACCCCGGCCCCCGCCCCGAAACCGAGCAGCACCGCAGCGACCGGAGCGAGCACGGAGGCAGAGCCCGGCGACAGGAACAGCAGAACCGTGGCCGCGGCCAGCGTGCTCAGCAGGCCGGACAGCGCCAGCAGCGGCGTCCAGCGGCTGGGAAACGCCCGCTTGAACAGCCACGCCGCCGTGGCGATGCCCAGTACCTGACTGGTCATCACCGCGCCCACCCGCCACGGCGCCCATCCGGTCCCCCGGAACAGGTAGACCTCGGCAAGCTCCAGCAAGGTGGTGTACGCGGCACCGGCGAGCATCGCGCAGCCCACCCCGGTGACGGGCAGGGTCGAGCTGATCAGCCGTACGGGCATGAGCGGGTCCCGCTTGCGGTACTGGGCCGCCACCAGCCCCGCCACGAGAAGCAGTCCCACGATCACCGGCACCAGGAACAGCGCGGAGGTGAACGACGCGCGGGTCAGCCATGACACCGCGAAGAACGGCAGCACGGTGGCGCCCAGCGCCAGCGGAACGGCCAGCCAGTCGAAGCCCATGCCCGGCATGGGCGGCTCATTGCGCTCGAACGCCAGCAGGCCCACGGCCACGCCCAGCAGGCCCAGCACGGCCACACCCGCGTACAGCGGACGCCAGGCGTGGAAGGTGCCGGCCAGGCCGCCCACGAGCGGCCCGAGGGTCACCACACCGAACAGTCCCAGATTGACGAACGCGGCCGTCAGCGGCAGCCGCTCCGCGCCGTGCCGCGTGACCAGCGGCGGCAGCGAGGCGACCAGCAGCATGCCCGTGGCCACCCCCTGAAGGATCATGCCGACGGCGAAGACCACGACCCCTGGCGCCGTGAACGCCAGGACCGAACCCAGTACGAACCCCGCCTCACAGGCGATGTACAGGGAGCGGCGCGAGACGCGCTGGAAGATGTCGGCGGCCATGACCGCGCCGAACGCGTACCCGGCGTTGGCCAGGGCGCTGGTCAGTTGAACCGCGAATGCGCCGGCGCCCAGATCGTGCATGAGTTGCGGCCGCAGCAGCGTCGAAGCGGTCGTCAGTACCAGGAAGGGGCACAGTGCCAGCAGTGCCAGAGCCACCGCCGCCGGATAACTCCCGCGCAGCGGCACCTCCCGCGCGGCGCCCACCACCCGCTTCACCGGCGGCTCTTGTCCACGCGTTCGCGACCACACCACGGCGACGCCGGCATGTCCGTCACGTTCCTTCCAGCGCTCGGGCCCCCGGCTGCTGCCCCTGCGGGCCACCCTAGAAGCACATGGGTTCCGCACCCGCCCCGACACGCGACGGTGCCGCTCGCCCGGACCGGGCGCGTGGCCTCGGGACCGTCCGCCGCCGCGGGCGCGCCCACGCGCCGAGCGCGTCGCTGGTGGTCGTCGCCCGGGCGCTGTCGCCGCTCCCGCGCGACGACCGCCGGGCGGTCAAAGGCCGGGCCGCCTGTCCGGGGACCGTGTGAGCGGGCCCGCCGCCCCGCTCCTCCCGCCGTGCCGGAAGCAGCCGGACCGCCCCGCCCGGGACCCGTCACGGCGAGGGCGCCGGGACGAAGACGACCGGGGTGGTGCTGTGGCGCAGGCAGTACAGGCCGATGCCGCCGGGGATCTCGGGTGAGCTGATGCCGGTGGTGCCCAGGACCAGGAGTTCGGCTTCGCGGGCCCGCCTCACGAGCTGCTCGCCGGGCGGGCCGTGCAGCGGGGCGGTGATCACGTGCTCGGGCAGGGCGCGTTCCTCGGCCAGCAGCGTCAGCGCCCGTTCCAGCCGTTCGCGGGCCGCGTGCAGCTGACCGTCGGGATGGCGCGCCACCTCCGGGTCCGGCGGGACGAGTTGTTCCCACACGGCGACGATGTCGAGGGTGGCGTGCCGGTCACGGGCCTGCGCGGCCGCCCACTTCAGGGCGAGGTGGCTGCCGTACGAGCCGTCGACGCCGACCACCAGCCGCAGCCGTTCGTGTCCGGCGAGTCCGGCGTTGTCGATCTCCGGCGCGGTGACCGGGCGGCCGGTCTCCGGTCCGGTTCGGGATGGGGACATGCTGGTCCTCTCGTGCGGATGGTGGGGCGTGTCGTACGGATGGTGGGGCGTGTCGTACGGATGGATGGGTGTGTCGCATGGATGGTGGCGCGTGTTTCGCGCCCCGGACGGGTCCGGCGGACAGGTCCGGCGGCCGGGGAGCGGCCGTCCCTCGTGGGCGGACGGGACCGACAGCGCCGGGCGGGGCGACCGGAGCGACCAGGACGGCGGCGGGCACCGGCCGGTCACCGGGCGGCCGGATCGGCCGTGCGGTCTCCGGTCCCGGCCGGGCGCTCGAAGACCTCGCACGCCTCCCCGGGCCGCCGTCCGGGGCCGCGGTGCGCCGACGCCTGCATGACCTGTCTCCCCACCCGGTCTCCCCACCCGGGCTGCCTACGGTGGAGTCCAGACCCGGGTTGCCACGGGTGGCGTCCGGGAAACCCGGCGCGGTGGCGGGCACGGCGGCGTTGCGCTTCGGCAGGGCCCTTCGGGCATGCTGGAGGTGTACGCCAGTTCGGGCACGAGGAGATGGCTGCGGTGAACGACCAGCCGGGTGCGAGCGGTGAGGGGTCGGTCCCGCGGCTCAGGATGGACGACCTCCTGAACGAGCTGCAGGCCCACGTCCAGCGGGTCCGCAGCAGCCGGGACCAGATGGAGACGCTGCTGAAGGCGGTCGTGGCGATCGGCAGCGACCTCGATCTGGAGGACCTGCTGCGGCGGATCGTGCAGTCCGCCGTGGACCTGGTGGACGCCGAGTACGGCGCGCTCGGGGTGCTGGGCGAGGAAGGGCGCATCCGGCAGTTCGTCACCGTCGGCATGGACGAGGAGACCGTCGGGCGGATCGGTCACTACCCGGAGGGCCACGGCATTCTGGGCCTGCTCATCCGCGAGCCCCGCTCGCTGCGCCTGGAGGAGCTCGGGTCCCACCCGGAGGCCGTCGGCTTCCCGGCGGGGCACCCGCCCATGCACACCTTCCTCGGCGCTCCCGTGCAGGTGGGCAGCAAGATCTTCGGCAACCTGTACCTGACCGACAAGCGCGGCGGCCGGCCGTTCGACGCCGACGACGAGGCCGTACTGCGGAGCCTGGCCGCGGCCGCCGGCGTGGCCATCGACAACGCCCGCCTGTACGAGGAGAGCCGGCACCGCGAGCGGCACCTCGCCACCAGCGCCGATCTCACCCGTGCCCTGCTGTCCGGGGAACCGCCCGGGCGGACGCTGCGTTCGCTGGCCGACATCGTGCGGGAGATGACCGGTGCGGACCTGGTGACGCTGGCCCTGCCCGTGGGCGAGGGCGGCGATCTGGTGGTCGAGACGGCCGCCGGCCCGACCGCCGGCCAGGTGCTGGGCCTGGCGCTGCCGGCCACCACCCTGGCGGCGAAGGTCTACGCGACCGGGCAGGTCATCAGCAGCGACACCCTCAGCGACGACTCACGATCGGCGGGCGGCAGCGCCTCCCTCGTCCCCCTGGGACCGGGCTTCTTCGTTCCCGTCGGCGGCCAGGAGCGGATACGCGGGGTGCTGCAGGTCGCCAACGTGGTCGGCGGGCCGCCCTTCGGCGAAGGGGTGGTGGAGATGGTGAAGTCCTTCGCCGACCAGGCCGCCCTGGCCCTGGAGATCGCCGAGCACCGCCGGGACGCCGAGCAGTTCGCCCTGCTCGGCGAGCGCGACCGCATCGCCCGCGACCTGCACGACCTCGTCATCCAGCGGCTGTTCGCCGACGGGCTGACCCTGCAGTCCGTACTCGCACGGATCGGCGACCGCTCCGAGGCCGCGGAGCGGGTCCAGCGGGTGGTGGACGACCTGGACGACACCGTGAAGGTGATCCGTTCCACCATCTTCGGCCTCCGGGAGCGCGACCGTCCCGGCCGGCGCGGCGGCCTGCGCTCCCGGCTCGCCGCCCTGGCCGACGAGGCCACCGCGACGCTCGGTTTCGCCCCGGCCCTGCGGATGAGCGGCCTGCTCGACACCGACGTACCCGCACAGCACGCCGACCACCTCATGGCCGTCCTGCGCGAGGCGCTGTCCAACACCGCCCGGCACGCCCACGCCACCGCGGTGGACATCACCGCCGAGGCCACCGGCCGGACGCTGCGGCTGACCGTCGCCGACGACGGACGCGGCCTCGATCCCGCCGTCACGCGCCGCAGCGGGCTGGCCAACATGCGCACCCGTGCCGAGGATCTGGGCGGAAGCCTCTCCCTCACCCGCCGGGAGCCGACCGGGACGGTCGTGGACTGGACCGTCCCGCTGCCCGCCGCCGACCCCGCTGCCTGACCTCGGTCCTCGGTCCTCCGCCCTCGACCCTCCGCCGCGTCCGGGCGTTCCGGCCACCGCGGAGGCTGCCGTGCGATCGGTCCGGCCGTCGGGGTGCCCGCCGTCCGGGAGCCGGCGGTCGCGCCATGTGGCTCTCCTCGCCGGAGTTCCCGCTCCGTCCCGGGGCCGGGACCTGGACCGCATCCGGAGGATCTGGACCGCATCCGGCTGACCTGGACCGCATCCGGAGGATCTGGACCGCATCCGGCTGACCTGGACCGCGACCGCATCCAGGCGGGCGGCAGCGCGTTCGACGGGGAGGGCCCCCACCGCTTCTCGCGGTTCCTGATTGCGCGGTGCGCATCCCCCCCCGGCTGCTTCTCCGCGCCTCTGTGACGGGGCCCTCCCCGTCCCCTTCACTGAACCATCCGAGGCGCCGGCGCGACGAGGGCCGTTTGGCCCTGATGACCGGCCCGTCCGCTCCCTGGACACCGGAGTGCGGGGGAGGCGGACCCCGGGCGTGCCGTCATCCGTCCGCGGTGTGGCTGTTGACCTTGCCGGGGACGGCGGTCGTAGAGTCGAGTGCAGCCGGAACCGATCACGATTCGAACGGGCCACGCGCCCGGGGCGGAGTGGCACGGTGAGCGCGGAGACCAGCCGGGAAGCGGCACGGGCGGGAATGGACGGCGAGCTGGCGGAGGCGCTGGTGCGCAGCCGCCGGTTCTTCACCCGGGCGGAGGTCTCTGAGGACCTGCGCACCCTGCACCGGACGGGCGGCCGCCAGGCGGACGCGTTCTACCGGGACCGCTGGTCGCACGACAAGGTGGTGCGCTCCACGCACGGGGTGAACTGCACCGGCTCGTGCTCCTGGAAGGTGTACGTCAAGGACGGCATCATCACCTGGGAGGCGCAGCAGACGGACTACCCCTCCGTCGGTCCCGACCGCCCCGAGTACGAACCCCGCGGCTGCCCGCGCGGAGCCGCCTTCTCCTGGTACACCTACTCGCCCACGCGGGTGCGCTACCCGTACGTGCGCGGGGTGCTGCTGCGGATGTACCGGGAGGCCAAGGCGCGCCTGGGCGACCCGGTGGCCGCGTGGGCGGACGTCGTCTCCGACCCGGAGCGCGCCCGCCGCTACAAGTCCGCGCGCGGCAGGGGCGGCCTGGTGCGGGCGAGCTGGGACGAGGCGGTGGAGATGGTCGCCGCCGCGCACGTGCACACGATCAAGACCTACGGTCCGGACCGGCTGGCGGGGTTCTCGCCCATCCCGGCGATGTCGATGGTCTCGCACGCGGCCGGGGCCCGCTTCTACTCCCTGCTCGGCGGCGCGATGCTGTCGTTCTACGACTGGTACGCGGACCTCCCGGTGGCCTCGCCGCAGGTGTTCGGCGACCAGACCGACGTACCGGAGTCCGGTGACTGGTGGGACGCCGGGTACCTGATCATGTGGGGTTCCAACCTGCCGGTCACGCGCACCCCGGACGCGCACTGGATGGCCGAGGCCCGCTACCGCGGGCAGAAGGTCGTGGCCGTGTCGCCCGACTACGCGGACAACGTCAAGTTCGCCGACGAGTGGCTCGCGGCCCAGCCCGGCACCGACGGTGCGCTGGCCATGGCGATGGGGCACGTGATCCTCAAGGAGTTCTTCGTCGACCGGGCCACGCCGTACTTCACCGGCTACGTCAAGCAGTACACGGATCTGCCCTTCCTCATCGCCCTGGAGGAGGGCGAGGACGGCTGCTACGCACCGGGCAAGTTCCTGACCGCCGCCGACCTGGGCGGGGAGCACGCCGCGGCGGAGCACGCGGAGTTCCGTACGGTGCTGCTCGACGCCGCGACCGGGCGGCCCGTCGTGCCGAACGGCACCCTGGGCGACCGCTACGGCGAGACGGGCGCGGGCAGGTGGAACCTGGACCTCGGCGGCGTCGACCCGCTGCTGTCCGCCGACGGCGGCGGCGAGGAGCCCGTCCTGGTGGAGCTGCCCAGGTTCGACGCGCCGGACGGCGGCCCGCGGCGGCTGCGGCGCGGGGTGCCGGTGCGGCGCGTGGCCGGGCGCCTGGTGACCACCGTCTTCGATCTGCTGCTGGCCCAGTACGGGGTGGCGCGCGACGCCCTGCCGGGGCGCTGGCCCACCGGTTACGACGACGCGGCCGAGCCGTACACGCCGGCCTGGCAGGAGCCGATCACCGGCGTGGACGCGGCGAAGGCGGCCCGGATCGCCCGGGAGTTCGCGGCCAACGCCGAGGAGTCCGGCGGCCGTTCGATGATCATCATGGGGGCGGGCACCAATCACTGGTTCCACTCCGACACCATCTACCGGGCCTTCCTCACCCTGACGGCACTCACCGGCTGCCAGGGCGTCAACGGCGGCGGCTGGGCCCACTACGTCGGGCAGGAGAAGGTCCGCCCGCTCACCGGCTACTCCGCGATCGCGACCGCCGCCGACTGGAACCGGCCCGCCCGGCTGATGATCCAGACCGCGTACTGGTACCTGCACGGCGACCAGTTCCGCTACGACCCGTTCTCCGCCGACACCCTCGCGGCGGCCGGAGCGGGAGGCCCGTTCGCCGGGAAGTCCACCGCGGACGTCATCGCGCAGTCGGCGCGGATGGGCTGGATGCCGTCGTACCCGACCTTCGACCGCAACCCGCTGGACCTCGCCGACGAGGCAGGGGCGGCGGGCCGCCCGGTCGCCGAGTACACCGTGGACGAACTCAGGGCGGGGCGGCTGGGGTTCGCGGGGGAGGACCCGGACGCACCGGAGAACTTCCCCCGGGTGCTGACGGTGTGGCGGGCCAATCTGCTGGGCTCGTCGGCGAAGGGCAACGAGTACTTCCTCAAGCACCTGCTGGGCACGGACTCCTCCGTCCGCGCCACCGAGGCACCGCCCGACGCCCGGCCGCGGGAGGTGACCTGGCGCGAGCAGGCCCCCACCGGAAAGCTGGACCTGCTGCTCACCCTCGACTTCCGCATGACCAGCACGACCGTCTACTCGGACGTCGTGCTGCCCGCGGCGACCTGGTACGAGAAGCACGACCTGTCCAGCACGGACATGCACCCGTTCGTGCACGCCTTCAACCCGGCCATCTCCCCGCCCTGGCAGACCCGCACCGACTGGGACGCCTTCCACACCATCGCCCGTGAGTTCAGCCGGCAGGCGGCCGGGCACCTCGGGGTGCGCACGGACGTCGTCGCCGCCCCGCTGCTGCACGACACCCCCGATGAACTGGCCACCCCGCACGGCCGGGTGCGCGACTGGAAGGCGGGGCAGTGCGAGCCGGTCCCCGGGCGCACCATGCCCAGGCTGATCACCGTGGAGCGGGACTACGGCGCCGTCGCCGACAAGATGGGTGCCCTCGGCCCGCTGCTGGACAACCTGGGGGCGACGACCAAGGGCGTCACGTTCCACCTGGCCGAGGAGCTGGAGCGGCTGCGGCACAAGAACGGCGTGGTCCGGGGCGGGGCCGCCGACGGCCGGCCGTCGATCGCCCGGGACGCGCAGGCGTGCGAGGCGATCCTCGCCCTGTCCGGCACGACCAACGGCCATCTGGCCACCCAGGGTTTCCGCACCCTGGAGGAGCGCACCGGCAGGCGGCTGGCGGACCTGGCCGCCGAGCACGAGGGCAAGCGGGTCACGTTCGCCGACACCCAGGCCGCCCCGGTGCCGGTGATCACCTCGCCCGAGTGGTCGGGTTCGGAGGCCGGCGGGCGCCGCTACGCGCCCTTCACCGTCAACGTCGAGCGCCTCAAGCCGTGGCACACCCTCACCGGACGACAGCACTTCTACCTCGACCACGACTGGATGACCGCGCTGGGCGAGCAACTGCCCGTGTACCGGCCCCCGCTGGACATGCGGGCCCTGTTCGGCGAGCCGCGCGTCGGGGAGACGGGCGAGCTCGGCGTGACGGTGCGCTACCTGACCCCGCACAACAAGTGGTCGATCCACTCCGAGTACCAGGACAACCTGTTCATGCTGTCCCTGTCGCGGGGCGGGCCGACGATCTGGATGAGCACCCAGGACGCGGCGAAGATCGGCGTGAGCGACAACGACTGGGTCGAGGCGGTCAACCGCAACGGCGTGGTCGCCGCCCGCGCGGTCGTCTCGCACCGCATGCCCGAGGGCACCGTCTACATGCACCACGCCCAGGACCGCCTGATCGACGTGCCGCGCACCGAGACCACCGGACGCCGGGGCGGCATCCACAACTCGCTGACCCGCCTGCTGATCAAGCCCAGCCATCTCATCGGCGGCTACGCGCAGTTGTCGTACGCCTTCAACTACCTCGGCCCGACCGGGAACCAGCGCGACGAGGTCACCGTCGTCCGCCGCCGCGCCGACCAGGAGGTGGAGTACTGACATGCGCGTCATGGCCCAGATGGCGATGGTGATGAACCTCGACAAGTGCATCGGCTGCCACACCTGCTCGGTCACCTGCAAACAGGCATGGACCAACCGGACCGGCGTCGAGTACGTGTGGTTCAACAACGTCGAGACCCGCCCCGGCCAGGGCTACCCCCGCCGCTACGAGGACCAGGACACCTGGAAGGGCGGCTGGGAGCTCAACTCACGCGGACGGCTCGCGCTCAAGGCCGGCGGCCGGTTCAAGAAGCTGATCCAGATCTTCTCCAACCCGGTGCTGCCCTCCCTCGACGACTACTACGAGCCGTGGACGTACGACTACGAGACCCTGACCAACGCGCCGCTGCAGGAACACACCCCGGTCGCCCGCCCCAAGTCCCTGATCTCCGGCAAGGACATGAAGATCGCCTGGTCGGCCAACTGGGACGACGACCTCGGCGGATCCGCCGCGACCAGCGAGCGGGACGTGCTGCTCGGTGAGGTCTCCGAGAAGATCAGGATGGAGTTCGAGCAGACGTTCATGTTCTACCTGCCGCGCATCTGCGAGCACTGCCTCAACCCCTCGTGCGCGGCCTCCTGCCCCTCCGGCGCGATCTACAAGCGCACCGAGGACGGCGTCGTCCTGGTCGACCAGGACCGCTGCCGGGGCTGGCGGATGTGCGTGACCGGATGCCCGTACAAGAAGGTGTACTTCAACCACCGCACCGGCAAGGCCGAGAAGTGCACCTTCTGCTTCCCCCGCGTCGAGGTCGGCCTGCCCACCGTCTGCTCCGAGACCTGCGTCGGCCGGCTGCGCTACATCGGCCTCGTCCTCTACGACGCCGACAAGGTCCTGGAAGCCGCCTCCACCCCCGACGAGCAGGGGCTCCTGGAGGCCCAGCGCGGCGTCCTCCTCGACCCGGACGACCCGGACGTCGTCGCCGCGGCCGAGCGGGCGGACATCCCCCGGGACTGGATCGAGGCCGCCCGGCGCTCCCCGGTCCACGCCCTGATCGACACCTACCGGGTCGCCCTCCCGCTGCACCCGGAGTACCGCACCCTGCCCATGGTCTGGTACATCCCCCCGCTCTCCCCGGTCGTCGACGCCGTTCGCGACACCGGGCACGACGCCGAGGACCACCGCAACCTCTTCGCCGCCGTCGACGCGCTGCGCATCCCCGTCGACTACCTCGCCCAGCTGTTCACCGCCGGGGACCCCGCCCCCGTCGACGGGGCGCTGCGCCGGCTGGCCGCGATGCGCGCCTACATGCGCGACGTCAACCTCGGCCGCGAACCCGACGCGGCGATCCCGCGGGCGGTCGGCATGAGCGAGGAGGAGCTGTACGACATGTACCGGCTGCTCGCCCTGGCGAAGTACGACGAGCGCTACGTCATCCCGCCCGCCCACGCCGAACAGGCCCACCGCCTGGAGGAACTGGCCACCGAATGCAGCCTGGACTACGAGGGCGGCCCCGGCATGGGCGGCTCCGGGCCCTTCGGCGAGACCTCCGGCGGCGCCGCCCCGATCGCCGTGGAGAACTACCGCGCCCTGCGGGACCGCCAGAGCTCCGACACCCCCGCCGCCCCCACCGACCGGGCCACCCGCGTCAACCTCCTCAACTGGGACGGCAAGGGCTCTCCGCCCGGCCTCTTCCCGGACCGCCCGTCCGAGGGCGGCAGCGGTGCGCGCGAGGGCGAGGCGAAGCCGTGAGAGCGCGGCGAGGCGGAAACCCGGGCACCGCGCACCCGGCACCCTGGCACCCCTACGCCTGGCAGGCCCACTCCCTGCTGCTCGCCTACCCCGACGAGGAGTTCCCGCGGAGCCTGGCCCTGGTCCGCAGCGCGGCCACCACACTGCCCGGACCCGTACGGGAGCCCCTGCTCGCCTTCACCGGGCACGCCGAGCGCACCTCACCGGCCGACCTGGCGGAGGCCTACGTGGCCACCTTCGACCACCGCAGGCGCTGCTGCCCCTACCTGACCTACTACGCGCACGGCGACACCAGGAAGCGCGGACTCGCCCTGCTGCGGCTGAAGCAGGCCTACGCCGCGGCCGGCTGGCACCTGGGAGAGGACGAACTGCCCGACCACCTCGCCGTCGTCCTGGAGTTCGCCGCCGCCGACCCGCCCGCCGGGGCGCGGCTGCTCGGCGAACACCGCGCCGGACTGGAGCTGCTGCGCCTGGCCCTGACCGAGGACGCCTCACCCTGGGCGCACGTGCTGGACTCCGTCTCCGCCACCCTGCCCGCCCTCGCGGGCGACGAGCGGGAGGCCGTGATCCGCCTGGCCGCCCAGGGCCCGCCCGGGGAACAGGTCGGCCTCGACCCGTACGCGACCCCCGTGTTCCTGCCCGACCCGGCGTAGGAGGCCCCCGATGACGGCTCCCGCCCAGCCCCTGACCCTCGCGGCACAGGCCGGCACCGGCGGCATCCTGCTGTGGGTCGTCCTGCCCTACGTCGCGCTCGCCGTCTTCGTACTGGGCCACGTCTGGCGCTACCGCTACGACAAGTTCGGCTGGACCACCCGCTCCTCCCAGCTGTACGAACGGCGTCTGCTGCGGATCGGCAGCCCGCTGTTCCACTTCGGCATCCTCGTCGTGCTGCTGGGCCACATCGGCGGCCTGGTCATCCCCAAGAGCTGGACCGAGGCGGTCGGTGTCGGTGAGGACGCCTACCACGCGGGTGCGGTCGTCCTCGGCACGATCGCGGGCATCGCCACGCTCGGCGGCCTGGCCATCCTGATCTACCGCCGCCGCACCGTCGGCCCGGTCTTCTCCGCCACCACCCGCAACGACAAGGCCATGTACGTCTCGCTCACCCTGACCATCGCGCTCGGCCTGTCCGCCACGGTGGTCGCGAACGTCATCGGCGGGGGATACGACTACCGCGAGACGATCTCCCCGTGGTTCCGCTCGATCTTCTACCTCCAGCCCGACCCCGATCTGATGACCGGCGCGCCGGTGCTGTTCCAGCTCCACGCGATCAGCGCGCTGCTGCTGTTCGCGGCCTGGCCCTTCACCCGGCTCGTGCACATGCTCACCGCCCCCCTCGGCTACCTGACCCGCCCCTACATCGTCTACCGCAGCCGCGACAGCCGGCTCGGCGCCCGTCCGCCACGCCGCGGCTGGGAACGCGTCGGCTGACCGCTGTTCCCGGCCCCCACCACCCGCCGGGTACCGGCCCGTCCCGCGCCGACGCGGCTGTGAATTCGCTCATGTGTACGCCGATAGGCCTGAGTTGTACGCTGCGAAGGTGGAGGGGGACACATACCGCTTCGGGGAGTACGAGCTGGACCTGGCCCGCCGTCAGCTCCGCCGGGCCGGCGAGCCGGTCCACGTCGAGCCCCGGGCCCTGAACCTGCTGTGTCACCTGGTCGAGCACCGGGACCGGGTGGTGCCGAAGAGCGAGTTGCTCGACACGGTGTGGGGCGACCGTTTCGTCAGCGAGGCCGCGCTCACCACGGCGCTGCGGACCGCGCGCCTGGCCGTCGGCGACACGGGCAGCCGGCAGCAGCTGATCCGTACCGTGCACCGGCGGGGCTGCCAGTTCGTGGCCCCGACGACGCGTGTCGGTGCGGACACGTCCGCTTCGCCCGGGCCGGGCGCCGGTGCCACACCGGCACCGGTCGCCGGGCCGCTCGGTGCCGACCGGCAGACCATCCGGTTCTGCCGGGCCGGTGACGGCACCCGTATCGCCTACGCCTCCGTCGGCTCGGGCCCGCCCCTGCTCAAGGCGGCCAACTGGCTGACCCACCTCGACCTCGAGTGGACGACCCCGGTGTGGGCGCACTGGCTGGCCGGCCTCGCCCGCAACCGCCGGCTGGTCCGCTACGACGAGCGGGGCTGCGGTCTCTCGGACTGGACGGTGCCCGGCTTCACCTTCGACGACTGGGTGGACGATCTCGACACCGTCGTCGAGGCGGCAGGACTCGACCGTTTCCCCCTGCTCGGGGTGTCGCAGGGCGGCGCGGTGGCGGTCGCCTACGCCGCGCGCCGGCCCGAGCGGGTCAGCCGGCTGATCCTCGCCGGCGCCTACGCCCGGGGGCGGCGGGTGCGCGCCCGGGACGAGGTCGAGCGCGAGGAGGCGGACCTGGACCTGGACCTGGCCCGGGTGGGGTGGAGCAGCGAGGACCCCCGGTTCCTGCGGGTCTTCGCCTCCCAGTTCCTGCCCGAGGGCACTCCCGAGGACTGGGGCGGGTTCACCGCTTTCCAGCGGCAGACGACGTCAGCGGTCAACGCGGTCCGCTTCCTGGAGGAGTTCGCCCGGATCGACGTCTCGGACATCGCGCACCGGGTGCGCTGCCCGACGCTGATCATCCACGCGCGCGACGACGAGCGGGTGCCGGTGTCGCAGGCCGGTGAGCTGGCCGCGCTCATCCCCGACAGCCGGCTGGTCCTGCTCAAGAGCCGCAACCACCTGCTCACCGCGTTCGAACCCGCCTGGGACGAGTTCCTGTCCCACATCGACGCCTTTCTCTCCGAGTGATCCCTCTCCGAGTGACTCCGGCTGCCGGCACCCCTCTGGCCGCCGCCTGAGGACGGCACCCTCAGCCGCCCCTCAGAAGTGCCTCAGAGTTCCCCCAAGCTTCGGCCGGGTGGCCGACCCGATGCTGGAACGGCGCCGGGCCGGTGCGGGGGCCGTACGGACACCGCGCCCGCCCGGAGCTCACCTCACGGACCGGACCCGACAGACGAGAGAGAAGGACCACGATGCGCATCGACAACACCAGGACGTCCGGCACGATCCGGACTCGGCGGGGGCTGGCGCTGCTGATCGCCTCGGGAGCCGGGCTGGGCTCCCTGCTGCTCGGAGCGATTCCCGCGCAGGCCAACGACACGACCAAGACGGTCTCGGCGGACGGGCAGTCGGTCACGTTCGCCACGGGCGACAGCAGCCGCGGCGTCAGCGGAAACGTCACCTTCGTGGTGAACGCCTCCGGCAACTGGTCGATCACGGGAAGCGGGCACAACTCCCATCTCCTGGTCCGCACGTTCCACTGGACGTGCGACCTGACCTGGGACGCCGCCTCCGTCTCGCACGCCACGGCGGACAAGGGCGTACCCGGCAAGAAGACCCGCACCATCACGTCGGCGGCGTACGACCCGGCCATCCAGGCGGACTTCGCCGCCATCGCCGATCACGGACGGGCCGACTGCGACATCGTCATCGGCTAGCCGCGGCGGGATCCTCACCGAGGGGCTGTCCGGCCGCGCGCCGGGCGGCCCCTCGCTCGCTCCCGCGGTGCCCGCGCCCGAGGAACGCGGCCGGCCGGACGCGCTATTCGGAGAGGAAGGTGTCGAGGTGGGAGAGGAAGGTCGGCCAGGCGGGGTCGTCGGCGGTGAACAGGTGGTTGCGGCTGTCGAGCAGGACCAGCCGGCTGTCGGGGATGAGCGTGGCCAGTTCCAGGGCCTGCGAGACGGGGATACGCGCGTCGTCGCGCGCGTGGACGATCAGCGTCGGGCAGCGCACCCGGTGCGCGATGTCCGAGACGTCGATCCGGGCGAACTCCTCCAGGAACCGGGCTCCGTTGGCGGGCGAGGTCGTCTGCCGCCGGTAGGCGGCGAACGCGTCCCACTCGGCGGGTGTGGCGTCGGCGAGGAACTGGGAGGCGACGTAGCGCAGGAAGCTGCTGTCCTGCGAGCGCCATCCGGCGCGGGCGATGCTGAGATCCACCTCGGCTGCGTCGCGCTCGGCGTCGCTGCCGGCCCGGATCAGCCGTCCCCGGGCGTAGGCCGAGGTGAGGACCAGCCGGCTGACCCGCTCGGGCCTGCGCGCGGCGTAGGCGACCGCCACGGCGCCGCCCTGCGACACCCCGAGCAGCGGGAAGCGGTCGAGTCCGACGGCGTCCACCACCGAGTCGAGGTCGCCGACCAGGTCGTCGAGGGTGAAACTGCCCATCTCCCACGCGGACAGGCCGCAGCCCCGCTCGTCGTAGCGGACGAGTTGCCGGCCGCGGGTGAGGCCGTCGAACCAGTGGGCGAACATCGGGGTGGCCCGGTCGAGATCGAGGTGGGTCAGCCAGTTGGCGGTCTTCACCAGGGGCGGGCCCTCGCCGGTGAGGGCGTAGGCGATGCGGGTGCCGTCGGCGGACCGGCAGAAGCGTATGACCTCGCGGTCGGCCTCTGCCGCCGCCCCCGTGCCGCGGGCGGTGGGCCGGGACGGGCCGGTGCCGGCGGCCGTGGTGCGCGCGACGAACTGGAAGCCGCGCCCGGACACGGTGCGGATGGAGCGCCGTCCGGTGTCGTCGTCCCCGATCGCGAGACGGGCGGTGCGCAACCACCCGGCGAGTGCGGCGTCGCCGTCCGCCCGCCCGTGCCCCGCCGCGTCGAGAAGTTCCCGGGCGGGCACGACCCGGTCCCGGTGCTCGACCAGGTGACAGAGCAGATCCAGGGCCTCGGGCCCGACGTGCACCTGCTCTCCGTCGTGGCTGAGCCGACGACGTTCCGTGTCCAGTTCGTACGGCCCGAAGTGGTACAGAGCGCCGCTCACGGCACCGACTGTATAGGGCATGGCCGGGTCCGCGGGGCCGGGGCGCCCGCTCTGGCCGGTTGGTGACGTACCGACAGCCGCCCGGGCGCCGGCCCGTGCTCGCGCAGCCCGCGCCGCGGGATCGTGCCGGACGCCGCCCTCCGCCCTCCGCACCGGCCCGCCCGGCCCGATCCGGCGGACCTTCGCGTACGGCGCGGGCCGGCGCGGTCGGGCGGGGGGCGAAGACCGAGCCCCGCCCCGTCCCCGGCCCGCCCCGCTCACCTCACGCTTACCATGCGCCCAGGCGTACGCCAGCTCGGTGGCGTCAGTGTCCGAACCAGGAGCACCGTGCCCTTGTCCAACCCACCGCCGTCCGGGCCGCAGCAGCCCCGGGAACCCCACGGGCCGTACTCGCGGGGCGAGTACCCGCCGCCGTATCCGCAAGGGACCCACGACGGGCACCGGAGCGGGGCCCACGGCGCCCCCGGACCGTTTCCGTACCGGCCCTGGGGGCAGGGCTACAGCCCCGTCAACCGCCCCGTGCCGGTCGACGGGGTCGCCATCGCCTCCCTGGTCCTGGGCATCCTCTGCTTCGTGCCGGCCGTCGGGCTGGTGCTCGGGATCATCGCGCTCGCCCGGATCGGGAGGACGGGCGACCGGGGCAGGAGCATGGCCGTCGCGGGCTCGGTCCTGTCCACCGCCGGGCTCGCGCTGTGGGCGGTGGCGTTCGCCGCCGGCGTCCCCTTCCCCACCTGGTCCGGCGTCAAGCACGCCGCCGGCGATCACGGCAGCGCGTACTCCCTGACCGAGGGCGACTGCTTCGACGCCCCGGGCGGATCCCTGGAGGGCACGGCCTACGACGTCGACAAGGTGCTCTGCGGCCGGGAGCACGACGGCGAGGTCTTCGCCGTCTTCCGGATGACGGGCGGCTCCGCCTACCCCGGCGACGGCAAGGTCACGGACACCGCCGATGCCCGGTGCTACGGGCTGCGCTACGGCTACGCCATGGACACCTGGGCCGTCCCGGACTACGTCGACGTGTACTACATGACGCCCACCCGGGACAGCTGGCGGTTCGGCGACCGTGAGGTCACCTGCCTGTTCGGCAACACCGACGAGAAGGCCGGCCTGACGGGTTCGCTGCGCAACGACGCGCGGGACCTGGGGGCCGACCAGGTCGCCTACCTCAAGGCGGTCGACGTCGAGAACGCCGCTCTGGACCGGCAGCCCGTGGACAGCCCCGACGACGACCTCCCGGGCAGCCGTGCGTGGGCCGGGCGGATGTCGGCCGCGCTCGCCCGGGAGAGCACGCTGCTGCGCGGCCACAGGTGGCCGGCCGGCGTCCGGAAGCCGGTGGCCGGGGTCGCCGCGAAGGTGGCGGCGGGCCGCAAGGAGTGGGCCCTGGCAGCGGAGGCGCCCGACGCGGACAGCTTCTACGCGCACTACGACCGCGCCATGGTCCTCGCCGACCCCGACACCTCCGTCACCGCGCGCAAGGCTCTGGGCCTGGCCACGACTCCGCCCGCGTCCGGCGAGGGGAGCGGCGGCCGGGGCGACGGAGGTGGCGGTTCCGGACTCGATGTGTGATCGCCGCCATAGTGGGGAGAAAGTGCCTGGGTAAAGCCCTCCTCACACACATGTCACTACATCGAGTGATTCTCTGGCCTTTGCTTGCATGGCCGAACCCACGGTTGCCAGGCTGTTGCTGTCTGTACAGCCTGATGGGAGCGGCCAGTGACTTTCGGTGAGCAGCCGGCGTACCTGCGCGTCGCGGGTGATCTCCGCCAGAAGATCGTCAATGGCTCACTGCCGCCGCACACCCGCCTGCCGTCCCAGGCCCGGATCCGCGAGGAGTACGGCGTCTCGGACACCGTCGCGCTGGAGGCGCGCAAGGTGCTGATGGCGGAGGGCCTGGTCGAGGGCCGCTCCGGTTCGGGGACGTACGTCCGCGAACGCCCCGTCCCCCGCAGCGTCGCCCGCTCCGGCTACCGCCCGGCGGGCGGGGCCACGCCCTTCCGCCAGGAGCAGGCCGACGGCGAGGGGCGCGGCACCTGGGAGTCGAGCAGCGAGCAGACGGGGGCGAGCGCCTCCGTCGCCGAGCGGCTCTCCCTCAAGCCCGGCGACCGCGTGATGTGCACGCGGTACGTCTTCCGGGAGGCCGGCGAGGCGATGATGCTCTCCACCTCCTGGGAGCCCCTCGCGGTCACCGGCCGCACCCCCGTGATGCTGCCCGAGGAAGGCCCGCTCGGCGGCATGGGCGTCGTCGAGCGCATGGCCGCGATCGACGTGATCGTGGACAACGTCACCGAGGAGGTCGGCGCCCGCCCCGGCCTCGCCGAGGAGCTGCACGCGCTGGGCGGGGTCCCCGGCCATGTCGTGCTGGTCATCCAGCGCACCTTCTTCGCCTCGGGCCGCCCCGTCGAGACCGCCGACGTCGTCATCCCCGCCGACCGCTACCGCGTCGCGTACCACCTCCCAGTGAAGTAGCGCACACCTCCACGGCGGCGGACCCGGGCGCCCCCGCGCCGTGCCGCCCGCCGGGCGCCCCCGGAGTGCGCCCGTCCGCCGGTGGAATCTGGCCGTTCTCGCAGGTCGTCCCCGGCCATGTCCGACATGCCCCTGACCGGACGCGTCGCCGCCCTCGCGGGGCGCACTCACCGCCGTGCGCCCCCTGCGGCCTGGCCGGTTGCGTACCTCGTTGTGAGAACTCGTATTCGCTGCGTAAAGGTTAGGCGTAGGCTCAGGCATATGCGGATTGCGGTTTCCTTATCGGGTGGGGCACGGCACGAACCGCGGACGGGCAGCGGTCGGGCCAGGACGGGAAGGAGCGGTGGGGCGTGATGAACGACGGCACGATCACTCTTCCCTGGCTCGTCATACGACAGGACGACAACGGCAATCGCTACCGCGTGGGCAGGTACGCGACCAGGGCCGAGGCCCAGAAGATCGCGGACAGCCTCGACAACCGCGAACACAAGCAGCTGTACTGGGTCGAGCGGATCGGTCAGAACGGAGACGCCACCCGCAACTGACAGGCCCGTGCGGGGTTTCGCGAGCGGGCCGGGCGGTCCCGTAGGCTCCCGCGCATGACGGAACGGATCGTGGTCGTGGGTGCCGCCCTCCTCGACGGCGGCCGCCTGCTCGCCGCGCGCCGGAGCGCGCCCGCCGAGCTGGCCGGCCGCTGGGAGCTGCCCGGAGGCAAGGTGGAGCCGGGCGAGACGCCCGAGGCCGCCCTGGTGCGCGAGTTGCGCGAGGAGCTCGGTGTCGACTGCGAGACCGCCGAGCGGATCCCGGGGGAGTGGCCGCTGGGGTCCCCGTACGTCCTCCAGGTGTGGGCCGCCCGGCTGCACCCCGGCTCCGCCGGCCCCCAACCCCTCCAGGACCACGACGAACTGCGCTGGCTCGCCCCGGGCGAGATCTGGGACGTCGACTGGCTGGACCAGGACGTGGCCGCGGTGCGCGAGGTGAGTGAGCGTCTGGACGCCGGCATCCGCTGAGCGTCCCTTCCCGCGCCGTCCGTGCCACAGCGCGCCGTGATGGACGGTACTCGCCACTGAATATCGGGTATGTGCCCATTAACCCCACGAAACCGGACATAGGTGGGCTTGGCTGGGAAGTGATCGGCGTGATCGACACCGAAGACGGCTGCGCCGAGTGGAGCTTCCCCGCGGAACCGGGTGCCGTCCGCACGGCCCGTACCGCGGTCCGAGCCCAACTGCACACCTGGGAGCTGGACGTCCTCGGGGATCTCGCGGCCCTGCTCGTCAGCGAGCTGGTGACCAACTCCCTGCGGTACGCCACGGGACCCATCGGGGTGCGCCTGGTACGCCCCGCTGGACTGCGGGACGTGCTGCTGGTGGAGGTCTCCGACCCGCTCCCGGACCCGCCGCGCGAGCGTGTCGCCCGCCCGGAGGACGAGAGCGGACGCGGACTGCAACTGGTCGCGCTTGCCTCGCGCCGCTGGGGTACCCGGCCCGGGGAGGCGGGCAAGACGGTGTGGTTCGAGCTCGCCGTGCCGGGCTGGGACGGGTCCCGGTGACCGCCTCCGCCGGCGGCCCCGTGTCCGGCCGGGGGCCGTCGGCGGAGGCTGTACGCGAACCGTCACCCTGTCGAGCCGCGGGTGCGGACCGGCCGCCGGGTGCGACGAGTGTGATTCGACGAGGTGTCGGCTGGTTAGAAGACTGGAAGTGTTGTCGCAGCCGGGACCGAAAACCGTCGGGACCATGCTGTGATCGTGAACACCGTGTTGTGCGGCGCCGTAGTGCTGGATACTGCGGGCAGCCGCCCCCGGTGACCGATGCCGGACGCGGTGAGCTGGAGGGGACGGTTCGCGTGAGCGAGATACCAGCGAAGGCCACGGAATCCGAGGACCCGTCGGACGGCGCCAGGGCGGAGGCCGCGGGCGACGCCGCGGCCGGCGCGCCGGGCGGGACGACGGGCGGGGCGGACCTGCCCGCCCGCGAGGAGTTCCCGGCACCCCGCTCGCACGGCAGGGACACCGGCCTCGGCGACGACGTGCCCGCCGGTGACGCCATCTGGCAGAGCAGCCCGCCCGGTTCCATGTACGACTACATCAAGGTCGCGTCCTTCTCCATCGGCCCCGACGGGCTCGTCGACCAGTGGAGCCTGCGCGCCGAGCAGCTCTTCGGGATCGCGGCCGAGCGCGCGGTCGGCATGGACCCCATCGAGGCGTTCGTCGACCCCGGCCTCCACGAACGGGGCCAGCGCAAGATGGCCGAGATCCTCGACGGCCGGGAGTGGACCGGCGTCGTGCCGTTCCGTACGCCCGGGACGGCCGAGGACGGAGGCGGTCGCGAAGCCCTGGCCGAGGTCTACGTCATGCCGACGCGGACCGAGGACGGTGAGAAGGCCGCCGTCTGCATCGTGGTCGACGTCCGCACGCTGCGCCGCATCGAGACCGACCTCGCCGCCTCGCAGTCGATTTTCGGTCAATCACCGTTCGGATTCCTGCTGATCGACCCCGATCTGCGGATCCGCCGCGCCAACCAGCAGTTCGCCAGCACCTTCGGCGGCACACCCGACGACCACCGCGGCCGCGGTGTCCACGACTATCTGCGCAGCCCGGAGGCCGAGCGGGTCTCGGCGACCCTGCGCCGGGTCCTGGAGACCGGCGACTCGATCACGGACATGCACGTCACGGGCTTCGTACCGGGCTCGGACGACCGCCGTCACTGGTCCGTCAACCTCTACCGCGTGCACAGCGGTTCCGGCCGTCCCATCGGTGTCGCGTGGCTCGGAACCGACATCACCTCCCGTCGCGCGGCCGCCCGCGAGGCGGCCGCCGCGCGGCGCAATCTCGCCCTTCTGAACGAGGCCGGCGCCCGCATCGGCAACTCCCTCGACCTGGAGAAGACGGCCCGCGAACTCCTCGACGTCGTCGTCCCCGGCTTCTGCGACCTCGCCACGGTCGACCTCTACCAGGGCCTGCTCGCGGGCGACGAGACCCCGCCCGGGCTCGCCGACGGCAGCGCGGAACTGCGCCGGGTCGCCTTCGCCAGCGCGGTCTCCGACGCGCCGTTCGTTGGCGGGGGCGCGCCCGTCGCCGTGGGCGCCGTCCACCACTACCCCTTCAACTCCCCCTGCGCGGACGCCCTGCGCACCGCGCGGCCCCAGGCCGTGCCCGCCGAGGAGGGCGGCCTCGTCCAGTCCACGCTGGCCGTGCCGATGGTCGCCCACGACACCGTCGTGGGGCTCGCCCAGTTCGCCCGGACCAAGGGCAGCGAGCCGTTCGGGGACCGGGACCGGGACCTGGCCGTGGAACTCGCGGCGCGCGCGGCGGTCTGCATCGACAACGCGCGCCTGTACCGGCGCGAGCACGAACGCGCGCTGATCCTGCAGCGCTCACTGCTCCCGCCGGGCGATCCGGTGGCCTCCGGCCTGGACATCGCCTGCCGGTATCTGCCGGGCGCCTCCTCCGCGGACCGCCCCAGCGAGGTCGGCGGCGACTGGTTCGACGTGATCGAACTGCCCGGACACCGTACGGCACTGGTGGTCGGGGACGTCATGGGCCGCGGGCTGCGGGCCGCGGTGGCGATGGGCGAACTCCGCTCCGCGGTGCGCACGCTCGCCCTCCTCGACCTCGAACCGGCCGAGGTGCTGAGCGCGCTGGACGAGATCGCCCGCGGGCTCGGCGCCCCCGGGGGCGTCCAGCAGGCGACCCGGGCCGCCCGCCGCCCCCGGGAGGCGGACCTGTCCGAGGTGTACCTCGCGACCTGTGTCTACGCCGTGTACGACTCCGTCACCCGCCGCTGCACCTTCGCCAACGCGGGCCATCTGCCGCCCGTACTGGTCGAACCCGGTGAGGACGCGCTGATGCTGGACGTGCCGCCGGGGATGCCGCTCGGCGTCGGCGGTGAGCCCTTCGAGGAGGTGGAGGTCGAACTGCCCGAAGGCGCCCTGCTCGCGCTCTACACGGATGGACTGGTCGAAAGCCGCGATCACCCCCTGGACGAGGGCCTGCAGGCCTTCGTAGGAGCGCTCACGGACCCGACCCGGCCCCTCGAGGACGTCTGCGACCACGTCCTCAACACCCTCGACACCCACCACGGCGAGGACGACATCGCGCTGCTGATGGCCCGCGTCCAGGGGCTGCCCACCGACTCGGTGGGCGACTGGACGCTGCCGCGCGAGCCGCGCAGCGTGGGCCGGGCCCGCGAGTACGCCCGCGGCCAGCTGCTGTCGTGGGACCTCGAACCCCTGGTCGACACCACGGAGTTGCTGGTCAGCGAACTGGTCACCAACGCCCTGCGCTACGGAGAGGGCGAGATAAGACTCCGGCTCCTCCTCGACCGCACCCTGGTCTGCGAGGTCTGGGACTCCGGCCTCGTCCAGCCACGCCGCCGCCGCGCCCGCGACACCGACGAGGGCGGCCGCGGCCTCCAGCTCGTCGGCCTCCTCAGCGCGGCCTGGGGCTCCCGCCGTACGCCGCGCGGCAAGACGGTGTGGTTCGAACTGCCGCTGCCGGACGGGGAGACGGGGCTGACCGATCCGGCGGAGGCCCTGCTGAGTCTGTTCTGACGGCTCTGACGGCTCTGACGGCTCTGACGGCTCTGACGGACCGCCCGGAACCGACGCGACGGGCACGCACTCCGGTCCGGGCACGGCGGCCGCCGCGCGGGCGGCAGCCGGCCCACCGCGGCACGTGCGGCCGAGTTCAGCCGGACGGCTCCCTCCGGCGGGCGCGGGTGCCCGGCCCGCCGAAGCTCGCGGGCGGGCCGCCGTCGGGACCGCCGCCGACGGTGCCACCCGGCGTCGTACGCGTCCGGGCCCGCCGCGTGCGGCGCACGTACCCGTATCCCGCGAACACGCCCGCCACGGCCACCGCCACCAGTGGCAGCACCAGGTCGGCGGCCGACGTCTCGTCCTGCCGCGCCGCGGGGGAGCTCGGTGCGGACGCGGCCGCGCGGGTGGCCGGAACCGGCACGTCGTCGTTGATCGTCATCCACGGCAGCACCAGCCACACCGCCCCGGCGAGCCCACCCACCAGAGCGTGCGCGACCCGCACGGATATGTGGGACACGGCCCGCCGCGGCCGGCCCCGGAACAAGGATGACGTCACATTCCGGAGCGTATGAGCAGGAATGCGGGCGCGCGACCGGGATACGCCCCCGGTGGGGCAGGGGCCGCACGGGGGGACGGACGAGCGCGGAAGCGGACGGCGGAGGGCCGGCGGAAATGAAGCGGACGACGGACACGACGGACACGGCGAGAACGGCGGGGCAGCGCTCGGCCGTGGAGGGGGACACGTCGGGGACGGCGGAGGCGGCGGGGCGCTCGGCCGCGGAGGGGGACAGAGCCGGGACGGCAGAGGCGCCTGGACGGCCCGTCGCCGAAGCGGAGACAGCCGGGACGGCGGACGCGGCGGGGACGGACGGCGGACCCCCCGGCCCCGAGGGCGTGCGCGGGGCGGGGCGGCGCCGCCGGCTGAGGCGTGCCGTGCTCGCCGTGGTCCTCGTGCTGCTCCTCCCCGTCCTCGCCGCGGAGACGGCACTGCGCCTGAACTACAACGGCGACCCGGCGGCCGGCACGTACACCAGGAACCGCGACGCGATCTGGCTCGGTCACGCCTGGGTCGACGGGCGCAGGACCGACGCGGACGTCACGGCCCTCGCACACCGTCTGAAGGACACCGGCATCCGCGACCTGTACGTGCACACCGGCCCGCTGGAACACGACGGCACCTTGCCGACGTCGGACTATTCCAGGGCCCGTTGGTTCGTCGGCGCGGTCCACCGCGCGGCCCCGGGCGTCCGGGTCCAGGCCTGGCTGGGGGACGTACTCGCGAGCGAGAGCCCCGACGGCATGCGTCTGGAGCGGGCCGCGACGCGGGCCGCCGTGGTCACCTCCGCCCGCCAGGTCCTCGCCGCCGGTTTCGACGGCGTCCACTTCGACCTCGAACCGCTGCACTCCGGTGACCGGCACTACCTGGCACTTCTCGACGCCCTGCACGAGGTCACCGCGGCCGCCGGGGTCCGGCTGTCCGTCGCGGCCCACCAGATCGATCCGCTCCCCGCCTTCCACTCGATCTGGGGCACGCTCACCGGCCACCCCAAGTGGTGGTCGCAGGCGTACTTCGGCCAGGTGGCGCGCCGCGTCGACCAGATCGCCGTGATGTCGTACGACACCATGCAGCCGCTGCGGAGCCTGTACGGCGGCTACGTCGCCCAGCAGACCTCGCTCGCCCTGGAGGTCACCCCGGAGTCGACCGACCTCCTCATGGGCCTGCCCTTCTTCCACGAGAACCGCTTCGGCCACTGGGCGCACGCCGAGACGGTCCCCGCCGCCGTCCGGGGTGTCCGCCTCGGCCTGTCCCGCACGGACGCCCACCGCGCGCACTTCGGCGTCGCCCTGTACGTCGACTTCGCGGCCACGGAAGGGGACTGGAGGGCGTACCGGGAGGGCTGGGTGCGCTGAGGACGCGTCCGGACCGCGTCAGGTCTGCCGCCTCCTGATCTTCGAGCCCAGCCACACCAGCGGGTCGTACTTGCGGTCGACCGCCCGTTCCTTCAGGGGGATCAGGGCATTGTCCGTGATCTTGATGCCCTCGGGGCAGACTTCCGTGCAGCACTTGGTGATGTTGCAGTAGCCGAGGCCGTGCTCGTCCTGGGCGGCCTTCTTGCGGTCGAGACCGGTGTCGGAGGCCGCGTCCAGCGGGTGCATGTCGAGCTCGGCGACGCGCATGAGGAAGCGCGGGCCTGCGTAGGCCGGCTTGTTCTCCTCGTGGTCGCGCACGACGTGGCAGACGTCCTGGCACAGGAAGCACTCGATGCACTTGCGGAACTCCTGCGGGCGGTCCACGTCCTCCTGCATCATCCGGTACTCGCCGGGTGCGAGTCCGTCCGGCGGCACGAAGGCCGGGACCTCGCGCGCCTTGGCGTAGTTGAAGCCGACGTCGGTGACGAGGTCGCGGATCACCGGGAAGGCGCGCAGCGGGGTGACCGTGACGGTCTCCTCCCGCGTGAACACCGACATGCGCGTCATGCACATCAGCCGCGGCCGTCCGTTGATCTCCGCCGAGCACGAACCGCACTTGCCGGCCTTGCAGTTCCAGCGCACGGCGAGGTCGGGGGCCTGGGTGGCCTGCAGGCGGTGGATGATGTCCAGCACCACCTCGCCGTCGTTGACTTCGACCTTGAAGTCCTCCAGGCCGCCGCCCTGCGGATCGCCCCGCCACACCTTGAAGCGGGCCTCGTAGCTGCTCACTCGTACAGCTCCTCTTCGGCGAGGTACTTGACCAGCTCCTCCTTGTCGAAGAGAGCGAGCAGGTCGGCGCGGACGGGTTCGGTGGTCTCCCGGGTCAGGGTGATCTGGCCGCGGACGGGGTCCGTGGCGGCCAGCCCGCCCGTGGGGTCGGTCAGCCGGCACAGCAGGTTGATGTTGCGCCACTTGCGTTCCATCGTCGGGTGGTCCTCGCGGGTGTGGCCGCCGCGCGACTCGGTGCGCTCCAGCGCGGCCCGCGCCACGCACTCGCTGACCAGCAGCATGTTCCGCAGGTCCAGTGCGAGGTGCCAGCCCGGGTTGAACTGGCGGTGGCCCTCGACACCGGCCCGGCGGGCCCGTACCCGCAGATCCGCCAGCTTCTCGAGCGCCTGCTCCATCTCGCCCTCGCGGCGGATGATGCCCACGAGGTCGTTCATGGTCTGCTGCAGCTCCTGGTGGAGGGTGTAGGGGTTCTCCGGGGGGCGCCCGTCGTCCTCACCGGGCGCCGGACCCTCCGCGGAGAAGGGCCGCAGGGCCTCCGCGGCGGCCGTGTCGAGCTGGACGTCGTCCACCGGCGGGCGCCCGCCCGTGAGTGACGTCGCGTACTCCGCCGCGTGCCAGCCCGCCCGGCGCCCGAACACCAGCAGGTCGGAGAGGGAGTTGCCGCCCAGCCGGTTCGAGCCGTGCATGCCGCCCGCGGCCTCGCCCGCCGCGAACAGCCCCGGCACCCCGCGCGCCGCCGCCGAGTCGGACTCGACCGCGATGCCGCCCATCACGTAGTGGCAGGTCGGCCCGACCTCCATGGACTCGGCCGTGATGTCGACGTCCGCCAGCTCCTTGAACTGGTGGTACATCGAGGGCAGCCGGCGCCTGATGATCTCGGCGGGCATCCGTGTCGACACGTCGAGGAACACCCCGCCGTGCGGCGAGCCGCGGCCCGCCTTCACCTCGGAGTTGATCGCCCGGGCGACCTCGTCGCGGGGGAGCAGCTCGGGAGGGCGCCGGTTGTTGTCCGGGTCCTCGTACCAGCGGTCCGCCTCCTCCTCCGACTCCGCGTACTTCTCCTTGAAGACGTCGGGGACGTAGTCGAACATGAACCGCTTGTCCTCGGAGTTGCGCAGCACCCCTCCGTCGCCGCGCACCGACTCCGTGACGAGGATGCCCTTCACCGACGGCGGCCAGACCATGCCCGTCGGGTGGAACTGAACGAACTCCATGTTCAGCAGCGGCGCCCCGGCGAGCAGCGCGAGCGCGTGCCCGTCGCCGGTGTACTCCCAGGAGTTCGACGTCACCTTGAAGGACTTGCCGATGCCGCCGGTCGCGATGACGACGGCCGGAGCCTCCAGCACCATGAAACGGCCGCTCTCGCGCTCGTAGGCGAAGACGCCGGAGACCCGCGAGCCGTCCTTGAGGATCCGGGTGACCGTGCACTCCTGGAAGACCTTCAGGCGGGACTCGTAGTCACCGGTCTCCTTCCTGTCCTGCTGCTGGAGCGAGACGATCTTCTGCTGGAGGGTGCGGATCAGCTCCAGGCCGGTGCGGTCGCCGACGTGCGCCAGGCGCGGGTACTCGTGGCCGCCGAAGTTGCGCTGGGAGATCCGGCCGTCCTTCGTACGGTCGAAGAGCGCGCCCCAGGTCTCCAGTTCCCACACCCGCTGCGGGGCCTCCTGGGCGTGCAGCTCGGCCATCCGCCACTGGTTGAGGAACTTGCCGCCGCGCATGGTGTCGCGGAAGTGGACCTGCCAGTTGTCGTGCTCGTTGGCGTTGGCCATGGCCGCCGCGATGCCGCCCTCGGCCATCACCGTGTGCGCCTTGCCGAACAGGGATTTGCAGATGACTGCCGTACGTGCTCCTCGCTCCCGCGCCTCGATGGCGGCACGCAGTCCGGCGCCCCCGGCGCCGACCACGACCACGTCCCACTCCTGGCGGTCGACCACGGACATCACAAGGCCCCACTCACTAGAAGAATCGCGGATCGTCGAAAGCGCCTGAGGCGAGCAGGTAGACGTAGAGGTCGGCGAGCGCGACGCTCACCAACGACGCCCAGGCGAGCAGCATGTGACGGGCATTCAGTTTTCCGACGAACTGCCAGGCCCGGTAGCGCACGGGGTGTTTGGAGAAGTGTTTGAGCTTGCCGCCGACGATGTGCCGGCAGGAGTGGCAGGAGATCGTGTACGTCCAGATCAGCACGATGTTGATCAGGAAGATGACCGTCCCGAGGCCCATGTGGCCCCAGTTCTCGTCCGTGTCGCGGAAGGACAGCACCGTGTCGTACGTCAGCACGCCGGCGACCAGGAGCGCCGCGTAGAAGAAGTACCGGTGGATGTTCTGCAGGATCAGCGGGAAGCGCGTCTCGCCGGTGTACTTCTTGTGCGGCTCGGCCACCGCGCAGGCCGGCGGGGACGCCCAGAAGCCCCGGTAGTAGGCCTTGCGGTAGTAGTAGCAGGTCAGGCGGAAGCCCAGCGGGAAGATCAGGATGATGATCGCCGGGGAGATCGCCCACCAGCTGCCGAAGAGGTCGGCGTTGGGGCCCGAGGGCATGTTCCGGCAGTTCTCCGCCAGACACGGCGAGTAGAACGGGGAGACGTACGGCGCCGAGTAGTAGTCCGCGTTCGCGAAGGCCCGCCATGTCGAGTACACGATGAAGGCCAGCAGACCCGCCGCGGTGGCGGCGGGGGCCAGCCACCAGCGGTCGGTGCGCAGATGCGGGGCGTCGATCGCGGCGCGCGTACCGGTCCGTACGCCGCCGCTGTTCAGATGTGGTTCCGTACCAGTGGCCAACTCATGACTCCGGTCGGGTTCAGGGGGCGTGGCGGTCGCGGGCGCCGAGTCCTTCGTCGTCCGTGTCGATCCACAGCGAGGGGTCGTACGGCGTGTCGGGGATGGTGACGAGTTCCGGCTTGTGCGGCGCGGCCGGGCCCGACGCCGCCTCCCGCAGGAGCGCCACGCTCTCCCGCAGGTGGTCCGCGTCGGTGCGGATGCGGCGCATGTCCAGGCCGCCACTGCCCAGTTGCTTCTCCAGGCGGCCCACGGACCGGGAAAGCTCGTCCAGGCAGCGTTGGATTGTCGTCAGGTCGTCTTGCACGGACATGACGTGACCTCACTTCCACGGGCCGTCCGGCCCCAGGTGGCAACGTTCATGCGCCTGCGAGTGTTGCGCGCCACACCTGCCGGTGGGAAGGGATGTGCAGCGATTGGCGGATTGCACGCCTCCACGTGTACGCCCGCATGCGCTCTGTATGCGCCCCCGGCGCACGTTGCTCCGCACGAGTGAGCTTGCCCGCGCCCGCCGCCGTGTCGCCGTCGAGAGGCGAACCCTTTCCTCTTCAGTGGGGCCGTAGATCTGATCAGCTCCAAAATACCCCCAAATGCGATCAGACCCCCACTTGTGTCACCGGCCGGAGCGGCTGCTCGGAGGTAGGAAGAGATGTCCCACGACGGCGTCGGACCCAGGTCTGTCCGCCCCCGCGCCGCACTGCGTTCGGCCGCCTTCCTGGCCGTCGGCGCGCTCGCGGTGCCGGCGCTCACCGGGTGCAGCTCCGAGGACCCGGCGGGCAAGCCGCTCGCGGGGCCGGACGTCGCCCCCGCCGCCCGCGACCTGGTCGCCGACGGCGGCACGCTGCGCTGGGCCGTGGACGACGTGCCGGAGACGCTCAACACGTTCCAGTCCGACGCCGACGCCGCCACCGGCAGGATCGCGCAGGCCGTCCTGCCCGCGATGTACCGGCTGGACCGCGAGGGGCGGCCGGTGCGCGACGCCGACTACCTGGAGTCCGCCAAGGTCGTCAGGACCGAACCCAAGCAGGTCGTGGTCTACAAGCTCAACCAGCAGGCCGTGTGGAGCGACGGCCGCGAGATCGGCGCCGCCGACTTCGCCGCCCAGTGGCGGGCCCTGTCCGGCAAGGACAGCGCGTACTGGACGGCCCGCAACGCCGGCTACGACCGCATCGAGAAGATCGAGCGCGGTGCCGACGACCTCCAGGTCAAGGTCACCTTCGCCAAGCCGTACGCCGACTGGCGCTCGCTGTTCACGCCGCTGTACCCCAAGGAGGTCATGGGGACGCCGGACGCCTTCAACGACGGCGCGCGCCGGAAGCTCAAGGTCACCGCCGGGCCCTTCTCGCTGAAGCGGGTCGACACCAAGAACGACCAGGTCACCCTGGTCCGCAACCCGCGCTGGTGGGGCCGGCCCGCCAAGCTCGACGAGATCGACCTGAAGGCCGTACCGCTCGGCAAGCGGGCCGAGGCGCTGGCCGACGGCAAGCTCGACCTGGCCGAGATCGACCCCTCCGACGCCGACCGCTTCGCCCTGGCGGACCGGCCGGGCGGCACCGGCACCCCGCTCATGGGGCCCGGCCCCCGGCGCGCCGCCGCGAAGGCCCTGAACGGCTTCGTGGTCCGCAGGTCGCTGGAGCCCGCCTACACCCAGCTCGCCCTCAACGGCTCCGAGGGCCCCCTCGCGGACGAGCGCGTCCGCCGGGCCGTGGTCCGCTCCCTGGACCGCGCGGCGATCGCCGGGACCGTCCTCAAGCCGCTCGGACTGCCCGCGGTGCCCGTCGGCAGCCACCTCGCCCTGTCCGGGCAGGCCGCCTACGCCGACGGCAGCGGCGCGCTCGGCGAGGAGGACACCGCGAAGGCGCAGGCGCTGCTCGCGGACGCGGGATGGGTGCGCGGCGGCCCGGTCACGGAGAAGGAGAAGAAGGGGGAGGGGGAGGCCGAGAAGGCCGCCGGCGCCGAGGGGAAGAAGTCCGGGGGGAAGAAGTCCGAGGGGAAGAAGTCCGAGGACGGAAACGACTCCACGTCCACGTCCGATTCCGGTTCCGGGAGCGACGACGACGGCACGTACATCGTCGGCGAGGACGACAAGAACGGCGACAGCCGCGAGAGCGACGGGAAGGACCCCCGGGACCACGCGCGGAAGCAGGAGAACGGCAAGGGCGGCGAGGTGCCCGGCAAGCACCTCACCGACGGCGGGCGGTACGCCGGGCGGCAGGGCGGGGCCCCCGGCGCCTACGCCCCCAAGGGCACCGCCGCCCCGGCGGGCGTCGCGGCCCGTCCGCTGGCCAAGAACGGCAAGCAGCTCACCCTGCGCTTCGTGCTCCCCTCCGGGACCGGCTCCCAGGTGCTGCGCACCGTGGCCGACCGGATCAGCCGCATGCTGCAGCGGGTCGGCATCACCACGCGAATCACCAAGGTCTCCGACGCAAGCTACTTCAAGGACCACATCGCCTCCGGGCAGTTCGACCTGGCGCTGTACTCCTGGCCGGCCTCCGCCTTCCCCGCCACCGACGCCCGGCCCGTCTACGCCAAGCCGGTCCCGGCCGCCGACGGGTCCCTGGACGTCCAGCAGAACTACACCCGGGTCGGCACCGACCGGATCGACCAGCTCTTCGAGCAGGCGGTGGCCACCCTGGACGGAGGCAAGCGCCGCTCCCTGCTCCGCAAGGCCGACGCCCACATCTGGGCCGCCGCCGGCTCCGTCCCGCTCTACCAGCGCCCGCAGCTGACGGCCGCGAGGAAGAACCTGGTGAACGCCGGTTCGTTCGGCTTCCAGACGCCGGTCTACGAGGACATGGGCTTCCTGAAGAAGGGGGCGAAGCCCGCGCCCGGCCCGTCCGGCAGGTGAGCCCCGCGGCCCTGCGAAAGCCACCCCGGCCGGGGCCACGTACCATGGGGTAAGGCCGTGGCGTGTCCAGCCCGGCAGGGCCCGCGTCACACGGACGTACGCGAACGGCCTTCCGCACACTCCAGGAGTACGCCTTCATATGGCCACGCGCCACGACATCCGCAACGTCGCCATCGTCGCCCACGTCGACCACGGCAAGACGACCATCGTCGACGGCATGCTGAAGCAGGCCGGAGCCTTCGCCGCCCACCAGCTCGACTCGGTCGACGACCGCATGATGGACTCGAACGACCTGGAGCGTGAGAAGGGCATCACGATCCTCGCCAAGAACACGGCGGTGAAGTACCACCCCAAGGACGGCGGGGACCCCATCACCATCAACATCATCGACACCCCCGGCCACGCCGACTTCGGCGGCGAGGTCGAGCGCGGTCTGTCGATGGTCGACGGCGTCGTCCTGCTCGTCGACGCCTCCGAGGGCCCGCTGCCGCAGACCCGCTTCGTGCTGCGCAAGGCCCTCCAGCAGCGGCTGCCCGTCATCCTGTGCATCAACAAGACGGACCGCCCCGACTCCCGGATCGACGAGGTCGTCAACGAGACCTACGACCTCTTCCTCGACCTCGACGCGGACGAGGAGCAGATCGAGTTCCCGATCGTCTATGCCTGCGGCCGTGACGGCATCGCCTCGCTGACCAAGCCGGACAACGGCACGGTCCCGGCCGACTCCACCAGCCTGGAGCCGTTCTTCTCCACGATCCTGGAGCACATCCCGGCCCCGACCTACGACGAGGGCGCGCCGCTCCAGGCCCACGTCACCAACCTCGACGCGGACAACTTCCTCGGCCGTATCGCGCTGCTCCGGGTCGAGCAGGGCGAGCTGCGCAAGGGCCAGACGGTCGCCTGGATCAAGCGCGACGGCAGCGTCGCCAACGTCCGCATCTCCGAGCTGATGATGACCGAGGCGCTCACCCGCAAGCCCGCCGAGAAGGCCGGCCCGGGCGACATCTGCGCCGTCGCCGGTATCCCGGACATCATGATCGGCGAGACCCTGGCCGACACCGAGAACCCGATCCCGCTGCCGCTGATCACGGTCGACGAGCCCGCCATCTCCATGGTCATCGGCACCAACACCTCGCCGATGGTCGGCCGCGGCGGCTCCGGCAAGGGCGCCGACGCCAAGACGGCCGTCAAGGACCGCAAGGTCACCGCCCGCCAGGTCAAGGACCGCCTCGACCGCGAGCTCGTCGGCAACGTCTCGCTGCGGGTGCTCGACACCGAGCGCCCCGACGCCTGGGAGGTCCAGGGCCGCGGTGAGCTGGCGCTGGCCATCCTGGTCGAGACCATGCGCCGGGAGGGCTACGAGCTCACCGTCGGCAAGCCCCAGGTCGTCACCAAGGACGTCGACGGCAAGGTCTACGAGCCGGTCGAGCGCATGACGATCGACGTGCCCGAGGAGCACATGGGTGCCGTCACCCAGCTCATGGGCGTCCGCAAGGGCCGCATGGACAACATGTCCAACCACGGCTCGGGCTGGGTCCGCATGGAGTTCGTGGTGCCCTCGCGCGGTCTCATCGGCTTCAGGACCGAGTTCCTGACGCAGACCCGGGGCACCGGCATCGGCCACTCCATCCACGAGGGTCACGAGCCCTGGTTCGGCACGCTGACGACCCGCAACAACGGCTCGCTGGTCGCCGACCGGGCCGGTGCGGTCACGGCGTTCGCGATGACGAACCTCCAGGAGCGCGGCGTGCTGTTCGTGGAGCCGGGCACCGAGGTGTACGAGGGCATGATCGTTGGTGAGAACTCCCGCTCCGACGACATGGACGTCAACATCACCAAGGAGAAGAAGCTCACCAACATGCGGTCCTCGACGGCCGACGTGACCGAGTCGATCGTGCCGCCGCGCAAGCTGTCGCTGGAGCAGTCCCTGGAGTTCTGCCGCGACGACGAGTGCGTCGAGGTGACCCCGGAGGCGGTCCGTATCCGCAAGGTGAACCTGGACGCCCGCGAGCGCGCCCGCGCGGCGAGCCGGGCCAAGCACGGCTGACATCAGGCGGGTTCGAGCCCGGTCGCCCCAAGTGTGGGGGCGGCCGGGCTTTTTGCAACCGGTTTTCCGGCTGCCGTCGTCCGGATTCCGGACCTATGCGCCCGATAGCCATGTAACACGTCCGTTTCGCGGCCTTCTCCTCCGAACACTTTGTCCATGTTTTGGAAGTTCTACGCGCCAGCTGTGACTGAATTGAGATTTACAGACGGTGGTCGGCCCCTGGCTCATGGCAGATAGTTAGCCGCGTAGCTCGGGTCAATGGGTCCAGCGCTGTGGGGACAGCGCCTGACTCACGAGCACCGTGGGGTGCCTGACCCTCCGTCAGGGGTGTCGGAGGGCAGAAACGTACCCCCGCCTGTCGGTGAACACGTGGAGTCATGAGGAGGAGCCCCATGCGCGGTGTCTCGAACACCAGGTGGGCCATACCGTCCGTTGCGGGTAACTGCCCTTGCGGATACGGCGGTTCACTCTGAGGGCCCGGCCGGCCGTGTAGTGCGGTTCCACGCCTACGCGCGTCCGGCTGCGGGTTTCCCGCCTCCCTCCGGGTGCCCCGACGCTTCTTCATGATCCGGTCCGCGGTCCGCGGTCCGCGCACACCCTGCGCGGATCGCCGGCTCGGCACACCCACACCTGTGAAATGGGCGAACTGTGACAAGTCCTATCGACGTTGAAGACGGCGGTACGTCGGTCGTCGTCGACGGCGCGCCGCAGCCTCCGGCGACGGAGGAGGCCGCGAAGCTGGAGGGGCGCTCTCCCGGCCAGCTGATGTGGATCCGCTTCAGGCGCGACCGCACCGGCGTGGTCTCGGCGTTCGTCGTGCTCTTCTTCTTCGTGATCGCGGTGGCCGCCCCGCTGATCGCCAAGCTGTACGGCAAGAGCCCGTACACCGTGTGGGCCGACGAGCGCCCGGAGCTGTTCGACAGCGCGGGTGTGCCGGTGCAGCCCAACGGGGGCATCAGCTCGGAGTTCTGGTTCGGCCTCGAACCGGGCAACGGCTACGACGTGTTCACGAAGCTGATCTACGGCATCCGCACCTCGCTGATGATCTCCGTGGCCGTGACCCTCGCGGTCGTCGTCACCGGCATCCTGCTGGGCGTGACGGCCGGTTATGTCGGCGGCCGGACGGACTACGCGATCGGCCGTGTCATCGACTTCCTGCTGGCCTTCCCCTCCCAGCTCTTCTTCATCGCGAGCATGCCGGTCGTGGTCTCGCTCTTCGTGAGCCCGCGGGACGAGACACCGACGTACGTGCGCGTGGTCGCGCTGATCGTGGTCCAGTGGGTGCTGGGCTGGATGAGCCTCGCGCGCATCCTGCGCGGCACCACACTCGCCCTGCGAGAACGGGAGTTCATCGAGGCGGCCAAGGTGAGCGGCGCCTCTCCCTGGCGGATCATCCGCAAGGAGATCCTGCCGAACGTGGTGACACCGCTGCTGGTGCAGTCGACGTATCTGCTGCCGAACTTCGTGACGATCGAGGCCGGCCTGTCGTTCCTCGGGGTCGGCATCGTCGAGCCGACGCCCGACTGGGGTCAGATGTTCTCCAAGGCGTCGACCGAGCTCGTGCTGCAGAACGACATCACCTACATGTTCTTCCCCGGCGTCTCGATGATCATCTTCGTCGTCGCGTTCAACCTGCTCGGGGACTCGGTCAGGGACGCCTTCGATCCCAAGTCGTCGCGCTGACCGCGTAGTTGGGGCGTATCGCCTGACACCGCACGGCAATTCCTGATGGCACTGGTGACACACAGATGGGTGGAAACTGAGTGATGAGTAGGGGCGGACGCCAAGCATATGCCGCTTTGTCCGTGCTCGCGGCCGGGGCACTCGTGCTCACCGGTTGCAGCAAGGGCGGCAGCGACGCGAGCAACAACAACAAGCAGGACGAGCAGAACGCCAAGCGGCAGCAGTCGTCGATCAAGTTCGGCGACGCGGCGGACTCGGCCGGGCCCGCGGCAGCGGTGAAAGGTGCCAAGCCGGGCGGCACGATGGAGGTGCTCCAGCGCGACAGCTTCGCCCACCTCGACCCCGGGCAGATCTACGTCTCCGACGAGATGGCGCTCTCGCAGCTGATCCACAGAGGCCTGACCGGCTACAAGGCGACCGGCACCGACGGCAAGTCGCACGAGGTCGTCGGTGACCTCGCCACCGACTCCGGCACCACGACGGACGGCGGCAAGACCTGGAAGTACACGCTGAAGGACGGCGTGAAGTTCGACGACGGCACGCCGATCACGTCGAAGGACGTCCGCCAGACCTTCGAGCGGCTGTTCGCGCCGTTCATCAACCAGGGCCCGACCTACATCCAGCAGTGGCTGGCCGACTCCTCCGGCGCCGACTACCGCAAGCTGCTGCCGGGCGGCCCCTACAAGGGCAAGCACCTGCCGAGCAGCGTCCTCGCCACGCCCGACGACAAGACCATCGTCTTCCACTTCAAGACCCCGCACCCCGACCTGCCGTACGCGCTCGCCATGTCCGGCTACTCCGTCGTGTCCGCCAAGGGCGACACCAAGGAGAAGTACGACAAGAACCCGGTGACGACCGGCCCGTACAAGATCCAGTCGTTCAAGTCGGGCAAGTCCATGGTGCTCGTGAAGAACCCCAACTGGGACCCGAAGACGGACCCGATCCGCAACCAGTACGTGGACCAGTGGAAGTTCACCTTCAACCAGCAGTTCGAGCAGTCCACCAAGGCCCTGCTCGCGGACAGCGGCGCCGACGCGGCCGGCGTCAGCCTGTCCAACCAGGTCGACGCGGGCAACCTGTCCAGCGTCCTGAAGGACCCGAAGATGAAGTCCCGTACCATCTCCGGCTACCAGCCGTACGTGGGCCAGATGAACATCAACATGAGCAAGCCGGAGCTCAAGGACATCAAGGTCCGCCAGGCCATCGCCTACGCGCTGCCGGTCACGCCGTTCATCCGCGCCTACGGCGGCACCGACGCGATGGAGGTCGCCGGCGGCCTGATCAGCCCCACCGTCAGCGGCTATGACGCGAAGTTCGACCCGTTCGGCAAGAAGGAGAAGCCCGCGGGCGACCCGGCCAAGGCCAAGCAGCTGCTGAAGGAGGCCGGCAAGCTGAACATGAAGCTGACCTTCGGCTACATCAACACCCCTGAGGGCCAGCAGTACTCCACGGCCATGGCGGCGGGCCTGAAGAAGGCCGGCTTCGACGTCCAGCGCCAGGAGATCCCGGCCGAGTCGTACTACGACCAGGTCAGCAAGCTGAACAACAACTACGACATCTTCCACACCGCGTGGGGCGCCGACTGGCCGTCCGCCTCGACGGTCATCCCGCCGCTGTACGACGGCCGGCAGATCGCCGACGGTGCGTCGAACTACTCGCAGGTCAACGACCCGCACGTGAACAGCGAGATCGACCGCATCAACAAGATCACCGACCCGGTCAAGTCCGCGGCGGAGTGGGAGAAGCTCGACAAGTACCTGCTCACCAAGGTGGTGAACGAGGTCCCGACCGCGTACTACAAGCAGGTGCAGATCGCCGGTTCCAAGGTCGGCGGCTTCGTCTACGACGACGTGATCGGCGGCGTCGACCCGCGTCGTCTGTACATCAAGTAACCACCGCCCGACCGGTACCCGGTGCGCCCGCCCACGCGGCGCGGCCGCACCGGGTACCGCCCGGCCCGACGTCGTCAGAGAGCTGACCCTGTCATGCTGCGCTTCCTACTCCGCCGGACCCTCGGTGCCGCCGTCATCCTCTTCCTGCTGAGCATCGTGGCGTTCCTGTTGTTCTTCGGGATGCCGCGCGACCCGGCGCTGCTGATGTGCGGCAAGACGTGCAACCCGTCCAGCATCGCGAACATCCACCATGTGCTCGGCCTCGACAAGTCGATCCCCGAGCAGTACGGGATCTTCCTGCACAACCTCGTCTTCGGCAGCAACCAGTTCGCCCAGGGCCCCTGCCCGGCGCCCTGCTTCGGGTACTCGTACCACACCAACGACCAGGTCTGGGCCACCATGATGGACCGGCTGCCCACCACGGTCTCGCTGACGATCGGGGCCGCGGTGGTGTTCCTCTTCGTCGGTCTCGGCACGGGCATGCTGGCCGCGTGGCGGCGGGGCACACTGCTGGACAAGACGGTCACCGCCGGCTCGATGGTGATCAGTTCACTGCAGATCTACTTCCTGGGCCCGCTGGCGCTCGCGGTCCTCGTGTACCAGACGCACATCTTCGGCAAGCCCGCCTACAACAGCTTCACGACCGACCCCGTCAGCTGGTTCAGCGGGCTGCTGATCCCGTGGGTGGTGCTGTCCACGATCTTCGCCTCGCAGTACACCCGTATGGCGCGCTCGTCGATGATCGAGCAGCTGCAGGAGGAGCACGTACGCACGGCCCGCGCCAAGGGCATGTCCCGCAAGTACGTCTTCTTCCGCTACGCCTGGCGGGGCTCGCTCATTCCGATCGTCACCATCTTCGGCATCGACCTCGGCTCGCTGCTGGGCGGTGCCATCATCACCGAGTACACCTTCGGACTGCCCGGCCTCGGCCGGCTCGCGGTGGATTCGGTGCAGTTCAGCGACCTGCCGCTGCTGCTGGGCGTGATGCTGTTCTCCGCCTCCATGATCCTGCTGTTCAACATCATCGTCGACGCCTGCTACGCCTTCATCGACCCGCGCGTGCGGTTGTCCTAGGCAGGGTAAGAGGAGCACTGTCGTGACCACATTGACCAAGGCGGCCGGCGCGCCCGGCGAGGCCGACACGGGCGCCTTCCTCACCGTGCGGGACCTGCACGTCAGCTTCAGGACCGAGGACGGCGTGGTGCGGGCCGTCGACGGGCTCTCCTTCGACCTGGAGCGCGGCAGGACGCTGGGCATCGTGGGCGAGTCGGGCTCCGGCAAGTCCGTCACCAACCTGACCATCCTCGGCCTGCACAACCCGATGTTCACCACCGTCGAGGGGGAAATCCTCCTGGAGGGCCAGGAGTTGACGACGGCGCGGGAGCCGGAGCTGGAGCGGCTGCGCGGCAACAAGGTCGCCATGATCTTCCAGGACCCGCTCACCGCCCTGTCGCCGTACTACACGGTGGGCCGGCAGATCGCCGAACCGTTCATGAAGCACACCGGCGCCTCCAAGAAGGCCGCCTGGGACCGGGCGGTGGAGATGCTCGGCAAGGTCGGCATCCCCAACCCCAAGGAACGGGCGAAGGACTACCCGCACCAGTTCTCCGGGGGCATGCGCCAGCGCGCCATGATCGCCATGGCCCTGGTCTGCGACCCCGACCTGCTGATCGCCGACGAGCCGACGACGGCGCTGGACGTGACCGTCCAGGCCCAGATCCTCGACCTGCTCAAGGACCTCCAGCAGGAGTTCGGCTCGGCGATCATCTTCATCACGCACGACCTGGGCGTCATCGCCGACATGGCCGACGACATCATGGTGATGTACGCCGGCCGCGCGATCGAGCACGGCACGGTGAACGAGGTGATGCGCTCGCCGCAGCACCCCTACACCTGGGGCCTGCTGAACTCCATGCCCCGGCTCGACTCGGACCTCGCCGCCCCGCTCGCGCCGATCCCGGGCTCCCCGCCCTCGCTCCTCAACCCGCCCTCGGGCTGCCCTTTCCACCCCCGCTGCACCTTTCAGGACCGGGTCGGCGGCAACCGCTGCGTCACCGAACGCCCGCTGCTGGCCCCGGACCGTGCCTCGGCGTGCCACCTCACGGCGGAGCAGAAGCGCACCATCTTCATCGAGGAAATCAAGCCCCGTCTGGGCTAGGAGGACACCGCCATGACAGAGGACCTCGTCCTCCCCGCTCCGGGGGAAACGGCCGGCGGACCGGAGGGGGAGCCGCTGCTCGACGTCAGCGGGCTCACCAAGCACTTCCCGGTCAAGGGCGGCTTCCCGATCCGGCGTACGATCGGCGCCGTGCAGGCGGTCGACGGCATCGACCTGACCGTGCACGTCGGCGAGAGCTTCGGCCTGGTGGGGGAGTCCGGCTGCGGCAAGTCGACCACCGGCCGGCTGATCACCCGCCTGCTGGAGCCGACGTCCGGCAAGATCTCCTACCGCGGCCGGGACATCACCCACGCGAGCCGCAAGCAGCTGGCGCCGATCCGGTCCGAGATCCAGATGATCTTCCAGGACCCGTACTCGTCGCTGAACCCCCGGCAGACCGTCGGCAAGATCATCTCGGGCCCGATGGAGATCAACGACATCGACCCGCCCGGCGGCCGCGAGGCCCGGGTACGGGAACTGCTGGAGATCGTCGGCCTCAACCCCGAGCACTTCAACCGCTTCCCGCACGAGTTCTCCGGCGGCCAGCGCCAGCGCATCGGCGTCGCCCGCGCCCTCGCCCTGGAACCGAAGCTGATCGTCGCCGACGAGCCCGTCTCGGCCCTCGACGTCTCCATCCAGGCCCAGGTCGTCAACCTCCTGCAGAAGGTCCAGCAGGAGCTGGGCATCGCGTTCCTCTTCATCGCCCACGACCTGGCCGTCGTACGCCACTTCTCGCACCGCGTGGCCGTGATGTACCTCGGCAAGATCATCGAGGTCGGGGACCGCGAGTCCATCTACACCCGGCCCCGCCACCCCTACACCCACGCCCTGCTCTCCGCCGTCCCCGAGGTGACCCTGTCCGACGAGGAGGACACCGCCCAGCGCGAGCGCATCCGCCTCGCCGGTGACGTCCCGTCTCCCATCTCCCCGCCCTCCGGCTGCCGCTTCCGCACCCGCTGCTGGAAGGCCCAGGACAAGTGCGCGACCGAGGAGCCGCCACTGCTCCGGCTCTCCGGCAACCACGACGGGCACCTGACGGCCTGCCACTTCCCGGAGGAGCCGTCGATCGAGGCGCGGGTGAAGGACATCGTGCTGGACCCGGCGCTGGCGGCGTCGGAGGAGGACGCCTAGCCCTGCCGGGGGCGCGGGGCTGCCGGCCCCGCGTCCTTCAGGGGGCCGGTGGAGGGGGCGGAGGCTGCGGAGTCGTTTGTCGACGAGTGGCCGAGGGCGCCGGGCCCGTCCTCCCTGGAGTGGCCGGTTCCAAGGCCGGGCCGGGCCGGGAACCGTAGGGTGCCTCGCTGTGACGGATTCTTCGAGCGGGGCGCCGCTGTGGCGTGAAAGACGATTCCTGCTGCTCGCCGCCGCGCGCGTCGTCTCCGTGCTGGGCAACGGCTTCGCGCGCGTGGCCCTGGCGTTCGCCGTGCTGGCTCTTCCGGGAGCGAGCGCTGGCAGGCTCTCGCTGGTGCTGGCGTGTCAGGCGTTGCCGCAGCTGGTGTTCATCCTGGCCGGTGGCGTCGTCGCGGACCGGATGTCGCGGTCGAGGCTGATGGCCGTGGCCGACGTCCTGGGGGCCGGGGCCTACGGGGGCCTGGCCGCCATGGTGCTGACCGGTCACGCGCCCCTGGTGGCGCTGTGTCTGCTCGCGGTGGTGGCGGGGTCGGCGACGGCCCTGTTCGCGCCCGCGATGGACGGTCTGGTGCCGCTGATCGTGCCGGCCGACCGGCTGCAACGCGCCAACGGCCTGCTGCGGATGGGCGTCAACAGCTCGCTGCTGCTCGGCCTGGCCCTCTCCGGGGTCGCGGTGGCCGTGGTCGGACCCGGCTGGGCCCTCGCGCTCGACGCCGCGTCCTTCGTGGTCAGCGCGGCGCTGACGGCCCGGCTCGGTGTGACCGCGGCGCCGCGCAGGAAGGCGTCGGGCTGGGCCGATCTGCGGGAGGGCTGGCAGGAGTTCTCCTCCCGGCAGTGGCTGTGGGTCGTGGTCGCCCAGTACGCGGTCGTGGTCGCCGCGAAGAACGCCAACGTCGGCGTGCTCGGCCCGCTGATGGCCGAGCGGCATCTGGGCGGGGCGCGGGCCTGGTCCGTCATCGTGGCCGCGCAGGCCCTGGGCACCATCGCCGGCGCGGGTCTCGCCGCCCGGGTCAGGGTGCGACGGCCCATGCTGGTGGCCGTGGTGTGCACGTTCCCCGCCGCCGTGCCCATCGCCCTGCTCAGCGTCCGGGCGCCGGTGTGGCTGATCGCGGCGGCCACGTTCGGCTCCGGCGTCGCGAGTGACGTCTTCGGCGTCCTGTGGGCCACCACCATCCAGCGCCGGGTCCCCGAGCACGCCTTGTCGCGCGTCAGCTCCTACGACTGGTTCGGCTCCCTGGCGCTCGCCCCGCTGGGCCTGCTGGTGGCGGGACCTGTCGCACAGGCCGTGGGCACCGGCCCGGCCCTGGCCGGCTGCGCCGCCCTGATCGTCCTGGCCACCACGGCGGCCCTGCTCTCGCCCCAGGTGCGCACCCTCGGCACGGAGAAGGAGCGGCGTGCCGGCGTCCCGGAGGCCCCGGCACCGGCCCCGGAACGCCAGCGGGAGGGCTCCTGACCGAGCCCTCCCGGCATGAGAGAGGCCCACGCGGCGCGCGAGCGCCACGTGGGCCTTCATCCCCGGGAAGCGGACGTTCGGGCTCGGGTCAATGGGCCGTGAAGGTCCGTTCCGGCAGGGGGCGGCTGACGGAAAAGGGGTGTGTCAGGCCGCCGCCTCGGGGTCCTTGGAGAGCGCGCCGGAGGGCACGGTCCCAGCCGTCTCGGGGTAGTGGCACGCGGTCAGATGGCCGGGCTTGTTCCCCTCGACCTGCACCAGCGGCGGCGCCTCGCTCGCGCACTTGTCCGTCGCCTTCCAGCAGCGGGTGCGGAAGCGGCAGCCGGAGGGCGGGTTGATGGGCGAGGGGACGTCGCCGGCCAGCCGGATGCGCTCCTGGGGCTCCACGTCCACCGTCGCCTCGGGGACGGCGGAGAGCAGGGCCTTGGTGTAGGGGTGGCGCGGATTTCCGTACAGGTCCTCGCGGTCGGCGATCTCGACGATCTTGCCCAGGTACATGACCGCGACGCGCTGCGAGAAGTGCCGGACGATCGCAAGGTCGTGCGCGATGAAGACGAAGGCGATGCCCAGCTCCTGCTGGACCTTCTGCAGGAGGTTGACGACCTGGGCCTGGATGGAGACGTCGAGGGCCGAGACGGGCTCGTCGGCGACGATCAGCTTGGGTTCCAGGGCGAGGGCGCGGGCGACGCCGATGCGCTGGCGCTGGCCGCCGGAGAACTCGTGCGGGAAGCGGTTGAAGTGCTCGGGGTTGAGGCCGACGATCTCCAGCAGTTCCCGTACCCGGGCCTCGCGGCCGCCGGGCGGGTCGATGTCGTTGATCTCCATCGGGCCCGAGATGATCTTGCCGACGGTCTGGCGGGGGTTGAGGGAGGCGTACGGGTCCTGGAAGATCATCTGAATCTCGGACCGGATCGGTGCCAGACCCTTGCGGCCCGCGTGGGTGATGTCCTGGCCCCTGTAGAGGATCTTGCCGGACGTCGGCTCCAGCAGGCGGGTGATCAGCCGGCCGGTGGTCGACTTGCCGCAGCCCGACTCGCCGACGAGGCCCAGGCTTTCGCCCTCGGACACCTGGAAGTCCAGGCCGTCCACGGCCTGTACCGCGCCGACGGTCCGCCGGATCGGGAAGCCGCCCTTGATGGGAAAGTGCTTCGTCAGCCCGGAGACGTCCAGGAGGGGGTTGTTGCTCATGGTCGTGAAGTCCCGTCTGTGTCCGTCAGTTGTGCCGGGTCGCGGCGATGTCGGCGAAGAGTTCCCGCTTCTGCTCCTGGGTGAGGTGGCACGCGGAGCCGCGGCCCCCGACGATCTCCAGCACCGGCTGCTCGCCGGAGCACCGGTTGCCCGGCACCGCCTTGGTGAAGGAGCAGCGCGGGTGGAAGCGGCAGCCGGACGGCGGGTTGAGCAGCGAGGGCGGCGAGCCGGGGATCGGCGACAGCGGCACGTCCACGCGGCCGTTCAGGCTCGGCATGGAGCTCAGCAGGCCGACGGTGTAGGGGTGCTGGGGGTCGCTCAGCACTTCCTTCTTGCTGCCGCGCTCCACGCACCGGCCGCCGTACATCACCAGCACGTCGTCCGCGATGTCGGCGATGACGCCCAGGTCGTGGGTGATGAAGATGATCGCGGTGCCGAACTCCTGCTGGAGGTCCTTGAGCAGGTCCATGATCTGGGCCTGGACCGTCACGTCGAGGGCGGTCGTCGGCTCGTCCGCGATCAGCAGTTCGGGGTCGCACACCAGCGCCATGGCGATCATCGCGCGCTGGCGCATACCGCCGGAGAACTGGTGCGGATAGTCGTCCACCCGCATGTCCGGCTGCGGGATGCCGACCCGGCGCAGCATCTCGACGGCGCGCTTGCGGGCCTCGGACTTGGAGGCACCGGTGTGCCTGCGGTACGTCTCGGCGATCTGCGTGCCGATGGTGTGGTACGGCGACAGCGAGGCCAGGGCGTCCTGGAAGATCATGGACATCTTGTTGCCGCGGAGCCGCTCCAGCTCCTTCTCGCTTGCGGTGAGCAGCTCCTTGCCGTCCAGCAGGATCTCGCCGTCGATGGCGGTCCGGGCCGGGTCGTGCAGACCGAGGATCGTCAGGTTGGTCACGGACTTGCCGGAGCCCGACTCACCCACGATGCCGAGGGTCTGACCCTTGACGAGGTCGAAGCTGAGTCCGTCAACGGCCTTGACGATGCCGTCCTCGGTGGAGAAGTGGACCTTGAGGTCCTTGACGGAGAGGAACGGCTGCTGATCGGTGCTCGTCACGGGGACGCTCCTGGGGGGTGATGCGAGAGGTCGGGAGTGGGGCGGAGGTCAGGCGAGCCGGATCCGCGGGTCGATGAGGGCGTAGACGGCGTCGACGATGATGTTGAAGATCACGATCGCCCCGGCCGCCAGCACGGTCACACCCAGCACCATGGGGAGGTCACTCTTGTTCACGGAGTCGAGCGCCAGCCGGCCCACGCCCTGCAGGCTGAAGACGGTCTCCGTGATGATCGCGCCGCCGATGAGAGTGCCGAGGTCGACACCGAAGATGGTGACGATCGGACCCATCGCACCACGCCAGGCGAAGCGGAAGAAGACGTTGGCCCGGGACAGGCCCTTGGCGCGGGCGGTGCGGACGTAGTCCTCGCTGAGCTGCTCCACGAGCTGCGAGCGGGACATACGGGTGTAGTTCGCGGTGAAGATGATGGCGAGGACCAGCCACGGCAGCAGCATGCCGGAGAACCACTTGACCGGGTTCTCGGTGAGCGGGGTGTACGACGGGTTGTCGAGGATGCCCATCTTGAAGACCAGGAAATACAGCGCGATGTATCCGACGAAGTAGATCTGCAGGGAGGCGCCGAGCAGCGAGGCGGAGGTGGCCAGCTTGTCCTGCCACTTGCCCTGCTTGACGGCGGCGATCATGCCCGCGCCGACGCCGATGACGAGGAAGACCACGGCCGCGCCGAAGGCGAGGGAGAGGGTCAGCGGCAGCCGGTCCATGATCGTGCCGAGGACGGGCTGGTTGTTGGCGAACGAGTAGCCGAGGCACGGTGCGCTGCAGTCGCCGAAGTCGCCGTAGCTGCGACCGACGAAGACGCCCTTGAGCCAGTACCAGTACTGGACCGGCACCGGGTGGTCGATGCCCAGGTTGTGCCGGACCTTGGCGAGCATGTCGGGCGTGCAGTTCTTGCCGCACGACATCATGGCGGGGTCACGCGGGATGGCGTAGAAGAGCCAGAAGGTGACCGCGCTGATGATCAACAGGATGACCAGCGCGCCGAGGACTCGGCGGACAAGGAAGCGGAGCATGAGGGCGTGACTTTCCGGACGGGGCGCCGTCGCCGGGGTGAGGGGGTGGGCCGGAGGGGGCGGCCAGGTCGTGGCCGCCCCCGGAGCGTCGAGCGCTCTTACTTCATCGCGTACATCTTGCAGACCGCGACGCAGGTGTTGCCCGGGTCGAAGATGACGTTGCCGACCTTGGACCCGTGCATCCAGTTGCGGATGGAGTGGTAGTCCGGGACCACCGGGGCCAGCTCCATGATCTGGCGGTCGATGGCGCCCCAGGCCTTGTTGGCCTGCTCCGGGTCCGCGATCTTCGACGCCGCGTCGATCGCCTTGTTGACGCTCGCGTTGTTCAGCTGGGCGTAGTTGCTGCGGCCGTCACCGATGTTCTTGCCGTCCCAGCAGGGGTAGAACACGGAGTAGCCGCCCGGCCAGTCCGGGCTCCAGCCGGCGGAGAACAGGTCGTAGCCGTTGTCGATCTTGCCGATCTGGGTGTAGAAGGTCGACTTGTCGACCTGCTTGTTGACGACCTTGAAGCCGGCGGCCTCCAGGGCGTTCTTGATCGCGACGGCCTGCTTGACCATGCTGTCCGAGTGCTGGTAGGCGATGACCAGCTTCTGGCCGAGCTTGCCGGCCTCCTTCAGCAGGGCCTTGGCCTTGGCCGGGTCGCCACCGGGCTTCTTGTCCGTCCCGTAGAGGTCGAACTTCGTGTAGCCGGGGGTCACCGGGCTGAGGATGGTGGTGGCCAGCTCGCTGGTGGCCTTGCCGCCGCGGATGGTCTGCAGCTGCTGGTGCGGCCAGGCCCAGTTGATGGCCTGACGGACCTTGAGGTCCTTGACGCGGGTCATGTTGATCGGCCAGTAGTAGGTGACCGTGTCGACCTGCGTGAGGACGCGCTTCTTGAGCTGGGGGTTGGTGAGGACCTGCGCGATGCGCTCGGGAGCCACCTCGTTGAAGATCGACATCGTGTACTGGTCGTTGCCCTGGTCCGCGATGTAGCGGTCGGTGGACGCGACCAGCTCGAAGCCGAACTGGAAGACGTACTTGTCCGGGTAGGCGTTGCGGATCGGGTCCGTCTTCGCGTCCCAGTGCTCGTTGCGCACGTAGGTCAGCGACTTGCCGAACTTGCGGTCGCCGATCTTGTAGGGGCCGCAGGAGAACGGACGCTTGTCGTACTTCTGCTTGGTGTCGTGCTTCTTGGACACCAGGGAGTACGCACGCTCGGCGAGCGTGAAGTTGAAGTCGCTGCGCGCCTCGGTGAGACGGAAGGTGATGGTCTTCCCGGAGATCTCGATCGAGTCGAGGTGCTTGCCCTCGTACGGGCCCTTGTACTTGTCACCGCCGACCAGCCACTGCTGGACGTAGCGCGGACCCTCGGTGACGAAGTCGGCGAAGAGGCGCTCGAAGGTGTGCTGGACGTCGTCCATGGAGACGTCCGTGCCGTCCTCCCACTTCAGTCCGTCCTTGAGGGTGAACGACCAGGTCTTGCCGCCGTCCTTCATGGTGCCGGCGTCGGTGGCCGCGTCGCCGACGAGGGTGCAACCGCCCCTGTCGTCGATCTTGTAGCCGGTCAGGGCACGCATGATGGGGGCGGTGATGCAGATCTCGGTCGAGACGTAGACCTGGGCCGGGTCCAGGTGATCCATGTCGAACTGGTCGAGCGAGTAGAGCGTCCCGCCGGTGACCGCGCCCTTGACCTCCGGGGCCGGGCCGACCGAGTCCGTCTTCGTGCCGACCGCGATGGTCACGGCCTTGGAGCCCGTCACCGAGGGCACCTTGTTGTTGCCGGAGCCCTTGGAGTCACCGCTGCTGCAGGCGCTCAGCACCGTGGTGGAGGCCGCGGCCACACCAGTGGCGATCATGAAGTTTCTACGGGAAAAGGACATGCAGAGCCTGCCTAGGAGGTTGGTCGGGTCGTCATGGACCAGCCGGGTGTCACCGCCCCGTGCCGGGTGGAACTGCGTTGCTACCGCTTCGACTTCGGGTCGAGCGCGTCGCGCACCGAGTCGCCGAGCAAGTTGAAGGCGAGGACGAAGATCACCATGGACAGGCCCGGGAAGAGCATGAAGGTGAGGTCCTCGGTGTAGAACTGGGCACCCCGGGCGATCATCACGCCCCAGTCGGGGGTGGGGTCGGTCACGCCGACGCCGAGGAAGGAAAGGCCCGCCTCGGCGGTCACGTACGCCGGAAGCATCAGCGTGGACTGGATGATGATCGGGGTCCACAGGTTGGGCAGCAGTTCCTTGAAGACGACGCGCATCGGAGACGCACCCGTGACCTTCGCCGCCTCGACGAACTCCCGTTCACGCAGGCCGAGTACCTGGCCGCGCAGCAGCCGGGCGAGGGAGGCCCAGCCGAAGGCGGACAGCACGATGATCAGGGCGAAGACCGTCAACCACGTCGGTACGTTGTCGTCCGGCTTGACGAAGATGCCGTAGACGACAGGCATGAACGCGATGAAGAAGAGCGTGGACGGGAACGACAGCAGGATGTCGATGAGCCGCCCGACGAGGTAGTCCGTCTTGCCGCCCAGGTAGCCGGCCGTGGTTCCGATGACCACACCGAGGATCGTGGTGAGGAGCGCGGCGGCGACGGCGATACCCAGGGAGTTGCGGATCGCGTAGAGCAGGAACGAGAACACGTCCCGGCCGAGCTGGGGCTCGATGCCGAACCAGAAGTCGCCGCTCATGCCGCCGTTCGGCCCCGAGGGGTACGAGAAGGCGTTGAGCAGGCTCGGGTCCTGGCTCGCGTACGTGGTGTACGGGTTCTTGCCGTACAGCTTCGATATGAGCGGCGCCGCGATCCCGATCACGAAGAAGAAGATCACGATGTACGCGGATATGACGCCCGTCCGGTCGCGCTTGAAGCGCTTCCAGGCAAGGCGTCCCGGAGACCTGCTCTTGCCGCCTTCCGAGCCGCTCGAAGGGGTCGCCTTCGCCACGGTCTCGTCGGTCACCTCGAGCGGTGCAGCCGCGGATGGGGATGGGGGGATCATGATGCTCCTGGCCCAAGGGAGGGTCTGAGTGACTCCGCAGGGCGCTCCCCTACGGGCTACGCCGGACTTTTTCAACGCAATTCGTTCAAGGTCAATAAAATGTCGGTCGCCTTGGCGTTCTCTTTGCTTTCTTTACCGTTTGTTGGTCATTCTGTAGCTACGCGGGTAGTGCCCCGTAATCGATCTGTGTCCGGATTCGGGCCAACTTCGCGAAACGGGCAAGGAGTTCGATATGCGGATGCCTCCGTATCGAAATCCGTACACCTCTCCGTAACAATCCAACGGTTCGGCATCGGATGACGAAGATCCGTTGCGCGCTCCGTGGAAGATCCTTTGTGTCCCCCTCGGAAGATCCACCGCCGGTGGGGGCCCGCGCACGCCCATCCGGATGGAGCGAGCCGTCGAAGATCCTCTAATGGGCCAGGCGCGTGTGCGGTGTGCACCTTTTGAGTTGATATTGCCGGTAACGGACCGGCAGTCATGAGGAGGCACACCATGCGTGGAGCCACGCACGCCAGATGGGTCGCAGGCGCGGCGGCTGTCGCTCTCGCCGCGACGGCCTGTGGGGGCGGCGGCAGTGACAGCGGGGGCGGCAGCGGTGCCGGCGGCGCGGTCTTCAGTTCCTCGTGGGGGGATCCGCAGAACCCGCTGGAGCCGGGCAACACCAACGAGGTGCAGGGCGGCAAGGTCCTCGACATGATCTTCCGCGGGCTCAAGCGGTACGACCCCAAGACCGGCGCGGCCGAGAACATGCTCGCCGACAAGATCGAGACCTCCGACTCGCAGAACTTCACCGTCACCGTCAAGAGCGGCTGGAAGTTCAGCAACGGCGAGCCCGTCACCGCCAAGTCCTTCGTGGACGCCTGGAACTACGGCGCCAGCCTGAAGAACAACCAGAAGAACGCGTACTTCTTCGGTTACATCGAGGGCTACGACAAGGTCCACCCCGCGAGCGGCAAGCAGACCGCCGACACGCTCTCCGGGCTGAAGGTCACCGGCGACCGGACCTTCACCATCAAGCTGACCCAGAAGTTCTCGACCTTCCCGGACACTCTCGGCTACGTCGCCTTCGCCCCGCTGCCCCAGGCCTTCTTCACCGACCACGCCGGATGGATCAACAAACCGATCGGCAACGGGCCGTACGAGATCCAGTCGTACACCAAGGGCTCGAAGATGTCCCTCAGGAAGTGGGACGCCTACCCCGGCCCGGACAAGGCGCAGAACGGCGGTGTGGACCTCAAGGTCTACACCGACAACAACACCGCCTACACCGACCTGATGGCCGGCAACCTCGACCTCGTCGACGACGTCCCGGCCGCCCAGCTGAAGAACGTCAAGAGCGACCTGTCCGGCCGGTACCTGAACACCCCGGCCGGCATCATCCAGACCATCGCCTTCCCCTTCTACGACAAGAAGTGGAACACCAGCGGCGCGCAGAAGGTCCGCAAGGGCCTGTCCATGGCGATCAACCGCAAGCAGATCACCGACACGATCTTCCAGAAGACCCGCACCCCGGCCACCGACTGGACCTCGCCGGTCCTCGGCGAGAAGGGCGGGTTCCAGGCCGGGCTGTGCGGGAGCGCCTGCGAGTACAACCCCACCGAGGCCAAGAAGCTCATCCAGGAGGGCGGCGGGCTGCCCGGCGGCCAGGTCAGGATCAGCTACAACGCGGACACCGGCTCGCACAAGGAGTGGGTGGACGCGGTCTGCAACTCCATCAACAACGCGCTCGGCAACGACAAGGCCTGCGTCGGCAACCCGATCGGCACCTTCGCCGACTTCCGCAACCGGATCACCCAGAAGAAGATGTCGGGTCCGTTCCGGGCGGGGTGGCAGATGGACTACCCGCTGATCCAGAACTTCCTCCAGCCGCTCTACTACACCAACGCCTCCTCCAACGACGGCCACTGGTCCAACAAGGACTTCGACAACCTCGTGGACCAGGCGAACAGCGAGACCGACACCGCCAAGGCGATCTCGCTCTTCCAGGACGCCGAGAAGGTCGTACGGGACAACATGGCGGCCATCCCGCTGTGGTACCAGAACGGCAGCGCCGGCTGGTCCGACCGGCTCTCCAGCGTCGCCCTCAACCCCTTCAGCGTCCCGGTCTACAACGAGATCAAGGTCGGCTGACCCGCCATGGGCAGGTACGTGGTCCGGCGTCTGCTCCAGATGATCCCGGTGTTCATCGGGGCCACGCTGCTGATCTTCCTGATGGTCAACGTGATGGGCGACCCCATCGCGGGCCTGTGCGGCCAGCGGCAGTGCGACCCGGCCACGGCCGCCCAGCTGAAGAAGGAGTTCGGCCTCGACAAGCCGGTCTGGCAGCAATACCTGACCTACATGGGGAACGTCTTCACCGGCGACTTCGGCACCGCCTTCAACGGGCAGAAGGTCACCGAGCTGATGTCGTCGGCGTTCCCCGTGACCATCCGGCTCACCATCGTGGCGATCCTCTTCGAGATCGTCATCGGCGTCACACTGGGCGTCGTCACGGGGCTCAAGCGCGGGCGCCCCGTCGACACCTCGGTCCTGCTGCTCACCCTCGTCGTCATCTCCGTCCCCACCTTCGTCACCGGCCTGCTGCTGCAGCTGCTGCTCGGCGTCAAGTGGGGCTGGATCAAACCGTCGGTCTCCCCGGAGGCGACCTTCGGCGAGCTGATCGTGCCGGGCCTGGTCCTGGCCTCCGTCTCCCTCGCCTACGTGACCCGGCTGACCCGGACCTCCATCGCGGAGAACCGGCGCTCCGACTACGTCCGCACGGCCGTCGCCAAGGGGCTGCCGCGGCGGCGGGTGATCGTCCGGCACCTGCTGCGCAACTCCCTGATCCCCGTGGTCACCTTCATCGGCACGGACATCGGGGCGCTGATGGGCGGCGCGATCGTGACGGAGCGCATCTTCAACATCCACGGCGTCGGCTACCAGCTCTACCAGGGGATCCTGCGCCAGAACACCCAGACGGTGGTCGGCTTCGTGACCGTGCTGGTGCTGGTCTTCCTGGTCGCCAACCTCCTCGTCGACCTCCTGTACGCCGTACTCGACCCGAGGATCCGCTATGCCTGAGCCGTACGACTCCGAGGGCGCCATCTCCGCCGCGGGCATGGGCGGCGCGATGGACCTCGCGGTGACCGAGGGGGAGACGCTCGAGGGGACGCCCGGGGGACCGGACGGCACGGGGCCCGAGGGCAAGCCGCGCTCCCTGTGGTCCGACGCCTGGCGGGACCTGCGGCGCAACCCCGTCTTCATCGTCTCCGGACTGGTGATCCTCTTCCTGGTCGTCATCTCCGTCCGGCCGTCGCTGATCGCCTCCGGCAACCCGCTCGAGTGCCACCTCTCCAAGGCGCAGGAGGGATCGCAGCCCGGCCATCCCTTCGGCTTCAACGGCCAGGGCTGCGACGTCTACACGCGCACGGTGTACGGGACTCGCGTCTCCATCGGGGTGGGCGTCCTGGCCACGGTCGGCGTCGCGCTCCTCGGCTCGATCCTGGGCGGGCTCGCCGGGTACTTCGGCGGGGGTTGGGACTCGCTGATGTCCCGGATCACCGACATCTTCTTCGCGATCCCGGTCGTGCTCGGCGGTCTCGTTCTTCTCTCCGTGGTGACCAGCAACACGATCTGGCCGGTCGTCGGGTTCATCGTGCTGCTCGGTTGGACGCAGGTCTACCGCATCGCCCGCGGCTCGGTCATCACCGCCCGGCAGAACGACTACGTCCAGGCCGCCCGCGCCCTCGGCGCCTCCAACACCCGCATCCTGCTGCGGCACATCGCGCCCAACGCCGTGGCCCCGGTGATCGTGGTGGCGACCATCGCGCTCGGCACGTACATCGCCCTGGAGGCGACCCTGTCCTACCTCGGCGTCGGTCTCAAGCCCCCCACGGTCAGCTGGGGCATCGACATCTCCGCCGCCTCCCCCTACGTCCGCAACGCCCCCCACATGCTGCTGTGGCCGGCCGGCGCCCTCGCCATCACGGTCCTCGCCTTCATCATGCTGGGCGACGCGGTGCGGGACGCTCTCGATCCGAAGCTGAGGTGATGGCGTTGCTGCTCGAAGTGCGGGACCTGCGCGTGGAGTTCCGGACCCGGGACGGGGTGGCCAAGGCGGTCAACGGGGTCGACTACACCGTGGACGCGGGGGAGACGCTGGCCGTGCTCGGGGAGTCGGGCTCGGGGAAGTCCGTGACCGCGCAGGCCGTCATGGGGATCCTGGACACCCCCCCCGGGAGGATCACCGGCGGCGAGATCCTCTTCCGGGGCAGGGACCTGCTCACGCTGAAGGAGGACGAGCGGCGCAAGGTGCGCGGCGCCGAGATGGCCATGATCTTCCAGGACGCGCTGTCCTCCCTCAACCCCGTGCTCTCCGTGGGCGACCAGCTCGGCGAGATGTTCGTCGTGCACCGGGGGATGTCGAAGAAGGACGCCCGGGACAAGGCCGTGGAGCTGATGGACCGGGTGCGCATCCCGGCGGCCAGGGAGCGTGTCGGGGACTACCCGCACCAGTTCAGCGGCGGCATGCGCCAGCGCATCATGATCGCGATGGCCCTCGCGCTGGAGCCGGCCCTCATCATCGCCGACGAACCCACCACCGCCCTCGACGTCACCGTCCAGGCCCAGGTCATGGACCTGCTCGCCGAGCTGCAGCGCGAGTACAACATGGGCCTCATCCTCATCACCCACGACCTGGGCGTGGTCGCCGACGTCGCCGACAGGATCGCGGTGATGTACGCGGGCCGGATCGTCGAGTCGGCCCCCGTGCACGACATCTACAAGGCCCCCGCGCACCCGTACACCAGGGGCCTGCTGGACTCGATCCCGCGCCTGGACCAGAAGGGCGGGGAGCTCTACGCCATCAAGGGCCTGCCGCCCAACCTCATGAACATCCCGCCCGGCTGCGCCTTCCACCCCCGCTGCCCGATGGCCCGGGACGTGTGCCGCACGGACCTGCCGCCGCTGTACGAGGTGGAGAGCCCGGACACGGACCGCCGCAGTGCGTGCCACTTCTGGAGGGAGTGCCTGAATGGCTGAGCCGATCCTCCAGGTCAGCGGGCTGGTCAAGCACTACCCGCTGACCCGGGGCATCCTCTTCAAGAAGCAGGTCGGCGCGGTGAGGGCCGTCGACGGCGTCGACTTCGAACTCGGCCGCGGCGAGACCCTCGGCATCGTCGGCGAGTCCGGCTGCGGCAAGTCGACGGTCGCCAAGATGCTGGTGAACCTGGAGAGACCGACCGCCGGAGAGATCCGCTACAAGGGCGAGGACATCGCCCGGCTCTCCGGCAGGGCCCTGCGCTCGGTACGGCGCAACATCCAGATGGTCTTCCAGGACCCGTACACCTCCCTCAACCCCCGGATGACGGTGGGCGACATCATCCAGGAGCCGTACGAGATCCACCCCGAGGTGGCCCCCAAGGGAGACCGGCGGGCGAAGGTCCGGGAGCTGCTGGACGTCGTGGGCCTCAACCCCGAGTACATCAACCGCTACCCCCACCAGTTCTCCGGCGGCCAGCGCCAGCGCATCGGCATCGCGCGCGGGCTGGCGCTGCGTCCGGAGATCATCGTCGCCGACGAACCGGTCTCCGCGCTCGACGTCTCCGTCCAGGCCCAGGTGATCAACCTCCTGGACCGGCTGCAGAGCGAGTTCGAGCTGAGTTACGTCTTCATCGCGCACGACCTGTCGATCGTCCGGCACATCTCGGACCGGGTCGGGGTGATGTACCTCGGCCGGATCGTGGAGACGGGCCGGGACAGCGAGATCTACGACCATCCGACGCACCCGTACACCCAGGCGCTGCTGTCCGCCGTGCCCGTGCCGGACCCGGAGGCGCGCGAGTACCGGGAGCGGATCATCCTGGCGGGCGACGTGCCCTCGCCGACGGACATCCCCTCCGGCTGCCGCTTCCGCACCCGCTGCTGGAAGGCGCGGGAGCGGTGCGCGCTGGAGGTGCCGGCGCTCGCGGTGCCCGCCGAGTTCCGCTACGAGACCGGGCCCGCCGCCCATGACTCCGCCTGCCACTTCGCGGAGGAGAAGCAGGTCGTGCCGCCCGAGGAGCAGCATGTGCCGCCCGAGGAGCAGCACGTGCCGCCCGAGGGCCGTGCGGTGCGGGACGAGGAGTAACACGCAGGCAACTTCGCGGACCCGCTTGCGATATACGCACGCGTCAGGCTCTGGAGCGTACGGCCGTGCGGGTGCCGTAAGCGGGCCGGGGCGCGCCATGTCGCCCCGGCCCGCTGCCCTGCTACGCCAGGCCCAACGACCGCCGCAGGAAGTCCAGTTGCAGCAGCAGCAGGTTCTCGGCGACCGACTCCTGCGGGGTCATGTGCGTGACGCCGGACAGCGGCAGCACCTCATGCGGCCGGCCGGCGGCGAGCAGGGCCGAGGACAGCCGCAGGGAGTGGGCGACCACCACGTTGTCGTCGGCGAAGCCGTGGATGACCATCATCGGGCGGTGAGGCTCGGCGGCGTCCACCAGACCGGCGTCGTCGATCAGCGAGTTGCGCCGGTAGACCTCCGGCTGCTCGCCCGGGTGGCCGAGGTAGCGCTCCTGGTAGTGGGTGTCGTACAGCCGCAGATCGGTGACCGGTGCTCCCACCACGGCCGCGTGGAAGACGTCCGGGCGGCGCAGCGCCGCGAGCGCCGCCAGGTAACCGCCGAACGACCAGCCGCGGACGGCGACCCGGTCCAGATCGAGGGGGAAGTCGGCGGCGAGCGCCCGCAGCGCGTCCACCTGGTCCTCCAGGACGACCGCCGCGAGGTCGTCGCGGACCGCCTTCTCCCAGGCCGGGGAGCGGCCCGGGGTGCCGCGGCCGTCGGCGACCACGACCGCGAAGCCCTGGTCGGCGAACCACTGCGAGGTCAGGTGCGGGTTGTGGGCGGCGACCACCCGCTGACCGTGCGGACCGCCGTAGGGATCCATGAGGACGGGCAGCGGGGTCCTGCCGTCGTGGTCGCGGGGGAGCAGCACGGCGCACGGGATGCGCCGCGCGCTCCCCTCGGTGAGAGTCACGCGCGGGGACATACCGGGATCTTCGGCGTACGAGGCGATCGTCGCCACCGGCTTGCCGTCACGAAGTACCTGGACACGGCTGCCGGGCCGGTCGAGCGAGGCGGACACCAGCACGGTCACGCCCCCGGCGCGCACGGCCGCGTGCACGCCGGGCTCGTGCGAGACGCGTTCCAGGCCGAGCTCGTTGACGCGGTAGACGTGCACCTCGCCGAGCTCGGCGGCCTCGGCCTCGGCGCCCGCCGACGCGGAGACGAGCACGTCCTGCGGCCCGACGTCCAGCACCGCGCGGACGTGCAACTGCGGCCCCGTCAGCGGGCGTTCACCCACCGCCAGCACCCGCGCGCCGCCCTCGTCGACGATCCGCACGAGCTGTCCCGACGGGCTCCAGCAGGGCACACCGGGAAAAAGATCAAGCCAAACTCGATCTTCGTCCGCATGGACGAGCCGGGTCTCGCCGGTCTCCGGGGACACGGCCAGGAACAGCTGGCTGCGCTGGTCGCGCGCCTGCACCAGCAGCAGCGGCGCACCCGCGTCCGACCAGTGCACACGCGCCAGATACGGGTAGCGCGCCCGGTCCCAGACGACCTCCGTCCGCTCCCCGGCCAGGCCGATCAGGAACAGCCGTACCTCCGCGTTGGCGGTGCCCGCCGCCGGGTAGGGCACGCGCCGTGGGTCACGGTCGGGCTGCGCCGGATCGGAGATCCACCAGCGCCGCACCGGCGTCTCGTCCACCCGCGCGACCAGCAGGTGCCGGGAGTCCGGCGACCACCAGAAGCCCCGGGAGCGGCCCATCTCCTCGGCCGCGATGAACTCGGCGAGACCGTAGGTGACCTCGGCCGACTCCGGCTCCGCGAGCGCGCGGTCGTCCTTGCCCTCGGCGCTCACCACCCGCAGCGCACGGCGCGCCACGTAGGCGACGTGCCGCCCGTCGGGGGAGGGGCGCGGGTCGATCACCGGTCCCGCGGCAGGCAGTTCACGCGCCGTCCCGACCTGCAGCTCGGCCGCGAAAAGCCGCCCCGACAGGGCGAAGGACGCCAGCTCGACGGCCGCGTCGGTGGCGTAGCCGACGATGCCGGCGCCGCCCTCGCGGCTGCGCTCACGGCGCGCCCGCTCCTCGGGCGGCAGGTCCTCGCCGGCGCCGCCCAGCAGGGCGCCGGGGTCGGCCGCCAGGCGCTCCTGGCCCTGCGCCGTGTCGAGGAGCCACAGGGAATTCGCCCTGTCCGTACCGGAGCTGGAGCGCAGGAACACGACACGCGTGCCGTCGGGCGCCACGGTGAAAGCACGCGGCGCGCCGAGCGTGAACCGCTGGGTGCGTGCGTGCCGGCGGGGGAAGGAGTCGGGCCTCGTCGTCATGCCCCGACCATATTGGCCATGCGCCCCCTTGTGCGGCCGTGCGCCGATCGATGCGCGCGTCCGGATAGTTATGATCACTGGCGCATGGTGGGTATGAACCTGCTGGCTGTCGTGTGGATTTATCTGCCCCCCAAGTCCGATCCCCCACTGCTGGGACCATTGGAGGTGAACCGCCGTGGCACTCTCGATTTCGGCGGTGGTGCTGCTGGCGATCGTCGTCTTCCTGCTGATCAAGAAGTCAGGACTGAAGGCGGGGCATGCCATCGTCTGCATGCTGCTCGGGTTCTATCTGGCGTCCTCGACCATCGCTCCCACCATCAACGAGCTGACGACGAACATCGCCGGCATGATCGGCAGCATCAAGTTCTGAGGCCCGCGCGGGCAGGCTTCGCCCGACAGGCGGCTGTCAGTCCTCGGACGCGAAGGGTACGAAGGCCGACCAGGCCTCCCGCGTGAGAGCGAGCCGGGGGCCGTCGGTGTGCTTGGAGTCGCGGACGTGTATGAGGCCCGGGGTGTTCGCGACCTCGACGCAGGTATCGCCGTCGGGGCCGCTGCTGTGGCTGCTCCTGAACCACGAAAGCTCCGAGACGACCTCGGCCGTGGAGTTGCGGATCATGTCTCTCCCAGCAGTTGTTCGATGAACGCCAGCGACTCCCGTGGAGGGAGAGCCTGCGCGCGGATGGTGCCATACCGCAGTTCCAGGATGCGGAGCTGCTTCGGATCGGAGGTCGGACGACCACTGAACGCGCCGTCGGACCGGGCCACGGCTGTCCCGTCCTCGAACTTCAGCACTTCGATCCTGCCGCCCATGCCGGGATGGGCTCCACTGTCCATCGGCATCACCTGAAGCGTGACGTTGTTGAACAGCCCTACCTCCAGCAGGCGTTCGAACTGCTCTCGCCGCACCATTGTGCCTCCAACCCTGCGGCGCAGTGTCGCCTCTTCCAGGACGAAGCTGAGTGCGGGCGCGGGGGACCGCTCGAAGACGGATCGCCGGGCGATGCGCGCAGCCACCCGTCGCTCCAAGTCCTCCGGCGAGTAGGCGGGCTGCCAGGATTCGAGCAGGGCCCGCGTGTGATCCGAGGTCTGCAGCAGACCGGCGATGTTGCAGCATTCGTACACACCGATCTCCACCGCCCGCGCCTCCATCTGCGCCAGATCGCGCACCTTCTTCGGATACCGGACCTTCTTCACGTCCTCCTTCATCGCGGCGATCAGCCCGCCCGCCCCCAGCGCTTCGTCCGCCATGTCCAGATACTCGGGCCGGGGAATCCGCTTCCCGCCCTCGATCTTGTAGACCAGGTCCTCGCCGTACCCCACGGCCTCCCCGAACTCGGCGGCCCGCATCCCCACCGCCTCGCGCCGCAGCTTCAGCTGCCGCCCCACGGTCGCGATGACCGCCACGCCCCAGTCGTCGTCCGGGTCCACCTCCCAACCCGGCTCGTCGGCCTCGGTCCTGAGCCGCCTCACGTCACCGTCCACCGACACTCCGCGCCCCTCCGTCGTACGGCCGCACCGAGGCCGCCACTGCCCTTACGCCCCGCCCGGCCAGCCCTCGGACGGTCACCGTGCGCGACGGCATCGTCACTGCTTACGGTAAGTGCGGACGGCCACGCTGAGTGATGTGAATCAGAAAACCGGTCGCCTCGCCATGGGCCCGCACCCGGATTCGACGCCACCGGAACCCGACTGTCCGTGCGCCGGTGCGAGGGGCGTTCTCTCCCAAGGACCACGACGGTGAAAGAACCCGACCAAGCCCCACCCCTCCCGCCCGCCGAGCCCGCTCACCCGCACGGGTGAACATCGCCAACTCGGCTGGATTCGCGGCCCCTTGCCTGCCCTACGCTCGGCGCAACACAACCGCAGACATGCGACGGCCCCCGCCGGGACTGCCATCCCAGTGCGAGGGCCTGACCACCGAGGAAGTAGGAGCTTCCCGATGGACACGCAGAACCCTAGCGCGCCCCCGCGCGCACAGTCCCGTGTTGCCGGGAACAACCACCCGAGGCGGCAAGCCGTTGCCCGCGCCGGCGGCCTCATCCACGACAACCGCCGCCACACCGCCCGCTTCACGGTGATCGGCAACCATCTCGCCCAGCACGCTGAGCTCTCCCTCGTCGCGATCGGCCTGGCCTGTCACATCCAGTCCCTCCCCAAGGGCGCCCGGGTGGACATCAAGACGCTCACCGCCCGCTTCCAGGAGGGCTCCACCCGTATCGCCGCCGCCCTGCGCGAACTGGAGGCCCACGGATACCTCCGCCGGGAGCGTGAGCGTGCCCCCAGCGGTCGTATCGTCACTCGCACCATTTCCTGCAACCAGCCAGGAAAACGGGTCGACCTCGACGACGCGTCGCACGATTACGCGCCCTCACACTCCACGTCGGCCGTGCAGGGGGCACCTCGCAAGAAGAAGCCCCTACCCGCCGTCCCTCAGCCTGTATGTACCGTCCCCGCCCCGCTTCAGCAGGCCACCGACCTTCTCTCCGACCTCCGCCGCCACGACCCCCGCCTCCTCCTCTCCGCCTGCGACATTGCCCACCTCGCCCCCGGCGTCGCCGCCTGGCTCGAACGTGACGTCACACCCGCCGCCGTACGCCATGCCCTGACCGCCGACCTGCCGCCGGAAGGGCCTCGGCGGCCCGCCGCCCTGCTCGCCCACCGCCTCGCCGCTCAACTGCCACCCCTGCCGCCCCTCCGCGCCCCGGCAGTGCCGCCAACCGTCCGGCACCCATTCCAGAACTGCGACGGCTGCGACCGCGCCTTCCGCTCACCGACCCCAGGACGCTGCCATGACTGCCGCACTTCCGTTGCCACTGCCACCGGATGCTCTGGGCGGGGCACCCTCCTGAGGGCACCATGAGCACTCAGACCGACCCCGAAAGCGAACTGATCCCACGTCCCGAGCCGACCCCTGATGCCCTGCGTGCGGCCCTTGCCGTCGTCGCGCCAGGCCGCCTGGACGAGATGCAGACCATGAAGGACGAGGCCTTCGCGAAGGCGGTCGAGTGGCAGTCTCTGAGCCCTGTACAGAGCTGGATCCTGATCTGGGCCAAGGAGATCGAGATCGCCCGCCGTCCGGACCTGTCCACTCGTTGTGCCCAGGCGCGGGGCAGCCTGGAACACGAAGATCCGGCCGTCGCGTGGGAAGCGCTTCGCGAGCTGAGCGCCGTTGTCGGCGAGGCGATGAAGGCAGTCCGCGAGTGAGCAGGCAATGGGGCTGGTCAGGACAGCCGAGGCTCCGCACGTCCATGGCCGGGCCCCGAGGGCGGATCGGCAGGTGGCCGGGGCCGGTGCCGGAGGCCGCCGCCTCGTAGGGTGGCCCCATGACGGAACAGCCCTCCCGGCGTCTGCTGCTGGTGCACGCGCACCCGGACGACGAGTCGATCAACAACGGCGCGACCATGGCCGCCTACGCGGCCGGGGGTGCCCGCGTCACCCTGGTCACCTGCACCCTCGGCGAGCGCGGCGAGGTCATTCCGCCGGAGCTGCGGCACCTCACCGGGGCCGCGCTGGGCGAGCACCGGCTGGGCGAGCTGGCCGGGGCCATGCGCGCGCTCGGCGTCGAGGACTTCCGGCTGCTCGGCGGCCCGGGCCGCTACCGCGACTCCGGGATGATGGGCCTGGCCGACAACGACGACCCGGGCTGCTTCTGGCAGGCGGACGTCGACGAGGCGGCCGGGCACCTCGTCGAGGTGATCCTCGAGGCGCGCCCCCAGGTCCTCGTCACCTACGACGACAACGGCGGCTACGGCCACCCCGACCACATCCAGGCCCACCGCGTCGCGATGCGCGCCGCCGAACTGGCCGCCGGGCAGGGGTGGGAGATCCCCAAGGTGTACTGGAACCGGGTGCCCCGCTCCGCCGCGCGGGAGGCCTTCGCCCGGCTCGCGGAGGATCTGCCCACGCTGCCCTTCTCCAAGGCCGCGGGCCTCGACGACGTACCGGGTGTCGTGCCCGACGACCGCGTCACCGCCGAGATCGACGGTGGCGCGCACGCCGCCGCCAAGGCCGCCGCGATGCGGGCGCACGCCACGCAGATCGAGGTCGCGGACGGCTGCTTCGCGCTCTCCAACGAGCTGGCCCAGCCCCTGTTCACCACCGAGTACTACGAGTTGGTGCGCGGGAAGCCCGGCGGGCCGCGGGAGCGCGACCTGTTCGCCGGGCTCGGCACCGGCACCGGCACCGGCGAGGGGGAGGCGTGATGAACGAGCGCGGCCCCCTGCTCGCCCAGCCGCTGCGGCGCCCCTCCGCCGGGCGGGTCCTGCTGTACGCGGGCCTCTTCGTGCTCGGCCTCGTCGTCGGCGCGGCCGGTGTGCTGGTACAGGCCGGCTGGTTCCCCCTCGGGCTGCTGCTCGCGCTCGCCGGCGAGGCGGGGCTCTGCCTCGGCGGCGGGTGGGCCGGCGGCGGCCGGGGCGGGGCGGTCGCGCCCGCCGCCGGCTGGATGATCGCCGTCCTCCTGCTCACTGCCAGCAGGCCCGAAGGGGACTTCCTGTTCGGCGCGGGAGGCGGCTCGTACGTCTTCCTGCTCGGCGGTATGGCCGTGGCTGTGATCTGCGCCACCCTGGGTCCGGGGTGGCGACCGGGCGGACGTGACGTCCGACTTGGCAAGTGACGTACCACTTCGCCATGAACCATGCGTGCGAGTCCCGTGTGGGTTTCCCCGGCGGTCATGGGATACACGCCAGAAGTGGCCAGTATGGTGGTGCGCGCCGCCGAGCCGCCCGTGAGGTTGTGCCGGGCGGCGGAGCCAACCGGGAGAACCTGCCTTGAGTCGTGAAACTGACACTCCGTCCTCCGGGCCCGACGGGCGCGGCGGAGCCGCATACCCGTCGGGCACGCCGCCGTACGGGACGCCCATGGCTCCCGACGCCGGTACCGCCGGTACGGACGCGGGCCGCCCGGCCGCGCGGCCGGAGGAACGCAAGACCGAGACCACGCTGACGACCCGGATCCGGATCAACATCCCCGGGTCGCGGCCCATTCCGCCGGTCGTCATGCGGACGCCCGTCGCGGACGCGGAGTCCCCCGAGGAGACCGGGGAGAGCCAGGCTCCGGCGCCGCAGGCGACCCGGCCCGCGGGCACCGCCGAGGCCCCGGCCGAGCCCGCACAGCAGGCCGGGGAGAAGACCAGCGACTGGTTCGCGCCCCGCAAGTCGGCCGCGCCCAAGGGCGGTCCGGGCGGCGGCGGGACGAACGGGGCCGGTCTGCCGGGCGGTTCGGGCACGCCGGGTGCTCCCGGCGCGCCCGGCCCGGGTGCCGGCGCGCCCGGCCCCGGAGCCGCTCCCGGTGCCGCGCGCCCGGGCAGCGGCCGTCCCGGCGGCGTCGTCGGCTCCATGAGCGTGCCGGGCGCCTCCCGCCCCGGCGGGACGAACGGCGCCGGCCTGCCCGGGGCGACCGGCGGTCCGGTGGCCCCCGGGCACGGCGGCGGCACCGGCTCCTTCGACGTCACCGAGGCGCTGGCCGCGGGACCGCTCGGCGCGCGCCCCGGCGGCGAGCCGCGCCGCGACGAACTGCCGTACTTCAACGGCGAGCACGGCGCCCAGGGCGGGCCGAACGACCAGGACGTCTACGGCGGACCGGGCGGCGCGAGCGGTTTCAACGGCCCGAACGGCCACGGCGGCCGGGACGGCGAGCCGGGTCCCGCGGGCCCGACCGGGGGGCCGGTCACCGGTGACGGGCACCTGGCCCCGCCCCCCGGCGGCATGGGCGGCGTGCACGGCGCCGGGCTCGGCCCCGGCGGCGGGCTCAGCGACGACACCGCGATCCTGACCCCGCAGAAGCCGGCCCCCGAGCCGGGTGGGCAGGGGTATCCGGCGCCCGGCAACATCTCGGGGCAGACCGTCACCAGCGGCATCCCGGTCGTGCCGCCGGGCTCGAACTCGCCGTTCGGCCCCGGCGCCGCGGGCGAGGGCCCGCTGCCGCACACCCCGCCGAAGCTGCCGGAGCCGGTGGCGCAGAACGTGCCGTCGGCGTCCGCCGCGAAGAAAAAGAAGAAGGGGAGCAACAAGCTGGTGCTGGTCGGCACCGGTGTGGTCGTCATCGCCGGTCTCGCCTACGGCGCCGGGCTGCTGATGAACCACTCCGACGTGCCCAAGGGCACCACCGTGCTCGGCGTGGACATCGGCGGCGGCACGCGCGACGACGCCGTCAAGAAGCTCGACGAGGCCTTCGGCGGCCATGTGAACAAGCCGCTGAAGCTGTCGGTCGGCGGCCGCACGGCCACGCTCAAGCCGGACCAGGCCGGGCTCCAGCTGGACGAGCAGGCCACGGTCGCCGCCGCCGCCAAGAGCGACTACAACCCCGTCTCCGTCATCGGCTCCCTCTTCGGCGGCCACCGCGTCGTCGACCCGGTCATGCCCGTGGACGAGGAGAAACTGGCCGCCGCTCTCAAGGCCGTGTCGGGCGGCTCCGGTTCGGTGACCGAGGGCACGATCGAGTTCAAGTCCGGCAAGGCCGTCCCCGTCTACGGCAAGCCGGGCAAGGGCATCGACGTCACCAAGTCGGCCGACGCCGTGGAGGCGGCCTACCGCACGCAGGTGGAGACCGGCTCCGCCCCGGCGGTGGCGGTCGCCACGACGACCCGGCAGCCGACGGTGTCGAAGGCCGAGGTCGACCGGGAGATGAAGGCGTTCGCCGAGCCCGCGATGTCGGGCAACGTCACGGTGAAGACGGACACCGGCAAGCTCATCGAGTTCAGCCCGCAGAACTCCCTGTGGAAGTTCCTCAGGGTGAAGGCCGTCAACGGCAAGCTCACCGACGCCCCGGACCTGACCGCGCTCAAGGATCTCTACGGCCAGACCTTCGACGGCGTGCTGATCACCCGCGGCACCGGCAAGAAGACGGCCGTCACCCCCCAGGACGTCTACGTCGCCATGCGCCAGGCCCTCCTGAGCCCGACGAACCGGGTCGGGATCATCAAGACGAAGCCCTGACACGAGGCCCTGGCAGAGGGCACCCGGCACGCACGCGCCGGGTGCCCTCTCGCCGTCTCCCGGGTCCTCGCGTCTCCCGGGTCCTCGCGTCTCCCGGGTCCTCGTGTCCTCGTGTCCTCGTGTCCTCGTGTCCTAGGGTCTTCGCGTCCCCGTGTATGACATCTGTCATCCGGCACTCCGGACCGCCGACACTGCCGTGCCCGGCCCCGCGCCGACACGATGGTTCACATGACGACGACAGCGACAGCGACCGCCGCGCCCGTGGTCGGGTTCGAGCGGGTGAGCAAGGTGTACGGGAGCGTCCGGGCCGTGGACGGGCTGACGCTCGCCCTGCACCCGGGGGAGACCGTGGCGCTGCTGGGGCCCAACGGGGCCGGCAAGTCGACCACCCTCGACCTGCTGCTCGGCCTCCGGCACCCCGACAGCGGCACGGTCCGCGTCTTCGGCACCAGCCCCCGCGAGGCGATCGTGGCCGGCCGGGTGGGCGCCATGCTGCAGAGCGGCGGGCTGATGGACGAGGTGACGGTCGCCGAGCTGGTGAAGCTCGCCTGCGACCTGCATCCCAGGCCCTACCGGGTGGGTGACGTCCTCGCCCGGGCCGGCATCACCCAGATCGCCGACCGCAAGGTGGACAAGCTCTCCGGCGGCCAGGCGCAGCGCGTCCGCTTCGCCCTCGCCACCGCCGGCGACAGCGCCCTGATCGTCCTGGACGAGCCCACCACCGGCATGGACGTCTCGGCCCGCCAGGCCTTCTGGGCCACCATGCGCGAGCAGGCCGACCAGGGCCGCACCGTGCTGTTCGCGACCCACTACCTGGAGGAGGCCGACGCCATCGCCGACCGGGTGCTCGTGCTGCACCGGGGGCGGCTGCTCGCCGACGGCACGGCCGCCGAGATCAAGGCGAAGGCCGGGGCCCGGCGGGTGGCCTTCGACCTGGAGGGACCGATCGACGAGGCCCCGCTGCGCGGCCTGCCCTTCCTCACCTCCATCGACGTCAGCGGCCAGACCGTCCGGATCCAGTCCTCCGACGCCGACGCGACCGTGCACGCGCTGTACGGCCTCGGTGTCTACCCCCGCAACCTCGAAGTCGCCGGCCTCGGTCTGGAGCAGGCCTTCGTCGCCATCACCACCGCCGAGGAGTCCAAGCAGTCATGACGAACCTTCTCGCTTCGCGGGGCCTGATCAGGCTGGAGCTCACGCGGGCCCTGCGCAACCGCAAGTTCCTGTTCTTCTCGGTGATCTACCCGTCGGTGATCTTCCTGCTCGTCTCCAGCCAGACGGGCGACGTCAAGGGCACCGGCCTGAGCGTCGCCAAGTACGTCATGGTCTCCATGGCCTCCTTCGGCGCCCTGACCGCCGTCCTCATGGGCAACAGCGAGCGGATCGCCAAGGAGCGCGAGAACGGCTGGGTGCGGCAGCTGCGGCTGACCACGCTGCCCGGACGGGGCTACGTCCTGGCCAAGACCGCCAGCGCCGCCGTCGTCAGCCTGCCCTCCATCGTGGTCGTCTTCCTGGTGGCCGCCGCCGTCAAGGACGTACGCCTGGACGCCTGGCAGTGGCTCGCCCTCACCGGCGCGATCTGGGCCGGCAGCCTGGTCTTCGCCGCCCTCGGGGTCGCCATCGGCTACCTCGCCTCCGGGGACGCCGTCCGCCCGATCACGATGATCACCTACTTCGGCCTGTCGATCCTCGGCGGCCTGTGGTTCCCCTCCACCAGCTTCCCGCAGTGGCTCCAGGACATCGCGAAGTGGCTGCCCACGCACGCGTACGCTGCTCTCGGACAGGCCATCGAGCAGAGCCGGGCCCCGCACGCCCGGGACGTCGCCATCCTCGTCGTCTTCTTCCTGCTCTTCGCAGGCGGGGCGGCCTGGCTGTACCGGAAGGACACGCTGAAGGCGTGAGCACGATGACGGAAGACGAGCTGCCCCGGGAGTGCCGGGCCGAGAACGCCATCCGGGTGGGCCAGCCGCCCCGCAACCGGGCCGAGGCCATGCGCAAGCTGGTCTGGATCCTGCCCTGGCTGATCTTCCTCGGGGCGCCGGTGCGGGACCTGACCTCGGGCGGGCACCCGGCCGCCGTGACCGCGGCCGGCTGGCTGGCCCTGGTGACCTTCACCGGCGTCTACCTGGCGCTCGTCTTCCGGAACATGGGCCGGCCGTTCTCCGGCCGGAGCGTCGCCGTCCTGGTGGTGTTCCTCGGCACGCTGGCCGTCGTCCTGAGCCTCACCCTCGGCTACGCGTGGATCGGCCTGTTCGTCTACGTCTCCGTCACCTGCGGCGCCACCCTGCCGATCCGGGCGGCCTACTGGGCGATCGGGCTGAACTCCCTCGCGATGGTCTCGGTGGGCCTGAGCGAGAGCAAGTTCGACTGGAGCCTGGTCCTGGTGGTCGTCCTGCTCGGCTTCGCCATGACCGGTGTGAAGCAGCTGGTGCGCACGACCATAGAGTTGCGCAAGGCCCGCGCCACCGTCGCCCAGCTGGCCGCCAACGAGGAGCGGTTGCGCCTCGCCCGTGACCTGCACGACCTGCTCGGGCACTCGCTGTCGCTGATCACGCTGAAGAGCGAGCTCGCCGGCCGGATGCTCCCCGGCCGGCCCGACAAGGCGGCCCAGCAGGTCGCCGACATCGAACAGGTCAGCCGCCAGGCCCTGGTGGACGTGCGCGAGGCGGTCACCGGCTACCGCCGCCCGCGTCTGTCCGCGGAGCTCGCGGGCGCCCAGGTCGCCCTCACCGCGGCCGGCATCGCCGCCGACGTACCCGACGAACCGGACCTCGCCGGCGTGCCGGAGGAGAGCGAGTCGGCGCTGGCCTGGGCGCTGCGCGAGGCGGTCACCAACGTCGTACGGCACAGCGGGGCCGGGCGCTGCACCGTGGAGGTGCTCCAGCGGCAGACCCTGGACGGGCACATGCTCGAACTCGCCGTGGAGGACAACGGCTCCGGCGGCACCGGCAAGGGGCCGGGCAACGGCCTCACGGGTCTGACCGAGCGCCTGGAGAAGGCGGGCGGCACCCTGGAGGCGGGCCGTACCAGGAGCGGGTTCCGGCTGGTCGCCCGCGTGCCCGCGGGCTTTTCGCCGGCCGTAGGATCCGGGGCATGAGCCCTACGATCAAGGTGCTGCTCGCCGAGGACCAGTCGATGGTCCGTGAGGCCCTGGCCGCGCTCCTCGGCCTGGAGGAGGACATCGAGGTCGTGGCGCAGGTCGCGCGCGGCGACGCGGTGCTGGCGGCCGCGCGCGAGCACGGCGTGGACGTGGCCCTGCTCGACATCGAGATGCCGGGCTGCACCGGCATCGAGGCGGCGGCCCAGGTCCGCCGGGCGCTGCCCGCGGTGAAGCTGGTGGTCCTGACCACCTTCGGCCGCCCCGGCTACCTCCGCAGCGCCATGGAGGCGGGCGCCGACGCCTTCCTGGTCAAGGACGCCCCGGCCGCCCAGCTCGCCGAAGCGGTGCGCAAGGTGCTGGCGGGCGAGCGGGTGATCGACCCCACGCTCGCCGCCGCGGCCCTCGCCGAGGGCGCCAACCCCCTCACCGACCGCGAACGCGAGGTCCTGCGCGCCGCCGCCGACGGCTCCACCAACGCGGAACTCGCCGCCGTCCTGCACCTGTCCCAGGGCACGGTGCGCAACTACCTCTCGACGGCGATCCAGAAACTGGCGGTGCGCAACCGGGCGGAAGCGGTCCGGATCGCACGGGAGAAGGGCTGGCTCTGAAGCTCCGTTCAGGGACGCCACAGCTCCGTCGAGGGACGCCACCGAGGCGGCGCCGTCAGTTGAGCATCGCGCGGGCGACCCGCGCCTGCCCCCGCATCCGCTCCGCCGCGGCCTCGTCCACCGGCGCCACCACCTCGGCGTACGCCTCCAGCTCCGCCGCTCCCCGCAGGTAGTCCCCGCGCTGTACGAGCAGATGGGCCCGCTCGTAGCGCAGCCGCGCCGGATGCGACGGCAGCAGCAGCGACAGCTCCACCGCCCACAGGGCCACGTCCGACCGCTCGGGCCGCGCGGCGGCCCACGCGCGCACGTTGTTCAGGATGCGCGAGACGACCACCAGGGGCGTCGCGGGCACCAGCATCGACCGGTCCAGCGGCGCGCCCGTGGCGCCGGCCACCAGTACCTCCGCGTCGCCTCCGCCGAGCACCCGTCCCCCGTCGAAGGGGTCGACGAGCACCTGCTGCTCCTCGGGGCCGAACCCGACGACGAAGTGCCCGGGCAGGGCGACCCCGTACACCGGCGCCCCCGCCCGCCGGGCGACCTCCACCCACACCACCGACAGCAGGATCGGCAGCCCGCGCCGCCGCCGCAGCACCTCGTGCAGCAGCGAGGACTCCAGGCGCCGGTAGTCGGCGGGGGAGCCGCGGAAGCCCTCCGCGGCGCCCAGCAGATGCTGCAGCGCCGTCGCCCAGGACTGCGGGCCGCCGGGCCGGAACGGCAGCCGGCCCGCCAGCCGGTCCAGCTCCATCTGCGCGGCGTCCATGCCGGTCTCGTCCAGCGCCCCGTCCGCCGCCGCGCCCACCAGCAGGCAGAGCGACGACAGATCGGGCCGCTCGGACCGCGCCTCGTCGGCGAACCGCCGCCGCAGCTCGGCGGACCGCTCGGGCGGAGGGGGATACGGTGGACGCATAGCTGGCTCGTGCCCTCTCACGGCGATCGGTACTACTGGCCGTCGCCGGGAGCCGCCGGCTGACGGTGGTGGTGGTACGCGTGGTGCGCGGCGAAGCCCAGCCCGGCGTACAGCGCCCGCGCTCCCGCGTTGTCGTCCTCGACCTGGAGCCAGGCGGCCGAGGCTCCCTCCTCCAGCGCCCGCCGGGCCAGCGCGGCCAGCACGGTGGTGGCCAGCCCGCGGCGCCTGAGCGCGGGGTCCACCTCCACGGCCGCGAAGGACGCCCACCGCCCGTCCACCACGCACCGCCCGATCGCGGCGGGCGCGCCGGCACCGGGCACCGTCGCGAACCACACCGAGGGCCCTCCTCCGCTCCCGGCTTCGCCCGGGCGGGGGGATCCCCCTCCCAGCACCTTCAGCGCGACCTCGCCCACGCCCTTGCGCCCGTAGCGCGAGAGCCAGCCCTCGTCGGCCTCCCGGGAGAGCAGGACATCCGTGCCCTCCGCCCGGTCGGCGACCGGCGCGAGCGCCCCGGTCCACACCTGTGCGCTCACCTCGCGCACCCACCCGCGCCGCTCCAGCTCCGCGCAGAGCCGCTCCTGCGTGCCCTCGGCGCCGGTCGCGGTCTGGACGTAGGCGGGCAGCCCGCGCTCGCCGTACCAGCGCCGTACGGCGCTCAGCGCCTCGTCGAGCGGCATGCCCGGGTCGCCCAGCGGCAGGACGGAATTGGCGCGCCGGGTGAACCCGGCCGCGGCGCGCAGCTCCCACTCGCCGAGCCACTCGCTCTCCAGAGGCCGCCACGCGCGCGAGGCGGCCCGGGCGAGCTCCCGGTAGGAGGCGGCGGGTCCGCGGCGCCGCGCCGGGGCCGGGGGGACGACCTTCCCGGCGACCAGCGCGGATTCCGCGATACGGACGCTCTCGCCGTCCCTGCGTGTGATCAGCAGCACACCGTCGTCCCATGATGTGAGAACACCCACCGTGTCGGTGAACTTCTCCTCCGGGAGAGATGATTCGGCAAGGCGTCGGACGGAGACTCGTTTCCCCACGTCAGCAGCGGTGATACGGACCTCGAGGCGTCCTTTGGCCGAGATTTCCACAGGTCGGTCCACCCCTCCTGTTCGGATCATGCCCAGGAACGGAGATACTAGGGGCGGGCATCGACGACGCCGCGCTCCCGCGCGCCAGGCGGCGGAGCCTGCGGAGGCCCGCCAGCGCCCAATCGAGGAGGAACGACAGCGTGACCTACGTCATCGCGCAGCCTTGTGTCGACGTCAAGGACAAGGCGTGCATCGAGGAGTGCCCGGTCGACTGCATCTACGAGGGCCAGCGGTCCTTGTACATCCACCCGGACGAATGCGTCGACTGCGGTGCCTGTGAACCGGTCTGCCCGGTCGAGGCGATCTTCTACGAGGACGACACTCCGGAGGAGTGGAAGGACTACTACAAGGCGAACGTCGAGTTCTTCGACGAGCTCGGCTCCCCCGGCGGCGCCAGCAAGCTGGGCCTGATCGAGCGGGACCACCCCCTCATCGCCGCGCTGCCGCCGCAGGCCGAGTAATCACGTAAGCGGCCCGCACATCGTGCCGCCTCGGTCCCGTACGGCCGCATCGCCCCGGACGCCGTACGGGACCGGGGCGTTTGCCGTGTGAGGGCCTGTCGCCGTACCAGAAAGTGAGCCAGATCCCGTGTCCGCAGTCTCCGCACGCCTGCCCGTCTTCCCCTGGGACAAGCTGGAGCCGTACAAGCAGACGGCCGCCTCGCATCCGGACGGCATCGTCGACCTCTCCGTCGGCACCCCGGTGGACCCCGTTCCCGAGCTGGTCCGCAAGGCCCTGATCGACGCGGCGGACTCCCCGGGCTATCCGACCGTGTGGGGCACGCCGGCGCTGCGCGACGCGATCACCGGCTGGGCCGGACGCAGGCTGGGCGCCCGCGGGATCACCCACAGGCACGTCCTGCCGGTCGTCGGCTCCAAGGAGCTGGTCGCCTGGCTCCCCACCCAGCTGGGCCTCGGCCCCGGCGACCGGGTCGCCCACCCCCGGCTGGCCTACCCGACGTACGAGGTCGGCGCCCGTCTGGCCCGCGCCGGGCACGAGGCCTACGACGACCCCACCGAGCTGGACCCCGAGGGCCTGAAGCTCCTCTGGCTCAACTCGCCCTCCAACCCCACCGGCGCGGTTCTGCCGAAGGAGGAGCTGACCCGGATCGTCGCCTGGGCCCGCCGGCACGGCGTCCTGGTCCTCTCCGACGAGTGCTACCTGGAACTCGGCTGGGAGGCCGACCCCGTCTCGGTGCTGCACCCCGACGTCAACGGCGGTTCGTACGAGGGCGTCGTGGCCGTCCACTCCCTCTCCAAGCGCTCCAACCTGGCGGGCTACCGGGCGGCCTTCCTGGTCGGCGACCCGGCCGTCCTCGGCCCGCTGCTGGAGATCCGCAAGCACGGCGGCATGATGACGCCGGCGCCCACGCAGGCGGCCGCGGTGGCGGCCCTGGGCGACGACGGCCACGTCCACGAGCAGCGGGAGCGGTACGCGGCCCGCCGCGCGGCCCTGCGGACGGCGCTGGAGCGGCACGGCTTCCGCATCGAGCACAGCGAGGCCGGCCTGTATCTGTGGGCGACGCGGGACGAGTCCTGCTGGGACACCGTGGCCCACCTGGCCGGACTCGGCATCCTGGCCGCGCCGGGCGACTTCTACGGCCCGGCGGGCGAGCGGTTCGTCCGGGTGGCGCTGACGGCGACGGACGAGCGGGTACGGGCGGCCGTGGCGCGCCTGTGAGTCCCGGCGCGGCCCGCGGCGGCCGCGCGCAGGCCGAAGGGGCCCGGGGGAGTGCCCCGGGCCCCTTCGGTGTACGGAGTCTCAGCCGCCGATCGGCAGGCCCTTCACCGGCAGGGTGGCGGGGGCCGGCAGGCCGCCGTCGGTCAGCGAGCCGGTGGGCAGGCCGGCGCCGTCCTTGGCCGCCGACTGCGTGGTGGCGCCGACGATCTCGCCGACGGACCCCGCCGCGGCCCCGGCCGCCTTCTGCGCGGCCGGCGCCGCCTTCTTGGCGACGCTGCCACCGGTCTTGCCCGCGTTCGGCACCGCCTTCTTGACCGCGTTGGCGCCCGCGTCGCCCGCGATCCCGGTGACGTTCTGCGCCGCTCCGTCGACGGTGTTGCCGACGCTCGCCCCGTCCAGAGCGGTCAGGCCGCCGACGTTCGGGGTGGCGGGGAGTTCGGGGGCCGCGCTCGCCGCGCCGGCCGCGCCGACCCCGGCAGCCGCTCCCGCTGCGACGAGCAGCGCGGCACGGGCGATCCGACGGGTCAGGGGGAGGGACATGGTGCTCCTTCGATGCGGTTGATCGTCCGGGCTCGGACGCAGTGGTTACCGCTCGAAGGGCTCGAAGGTTGCGGCGCGCCAACGTAAAGAGTGTGCAATGCGTCGCATTATCGGCTGCGGATAAATCCGGACAGAACAGACGCGATCCGAAAGTCTGCGGAATCCTTACGCCCCTTTGTTTCCAAGGGCTTTTACGGTTGCTGGGGTGAGGGCGCGAAAACCTGCCCGCTCCAGGCCCCGGGTATGCCACACCTGACCCGTGCGGGTGAAGGCCCGCACTACTGAGCAGTGACGATGCGCACCGCGTCCGCGGCCCCCCGGGCGCCGCCGGCGCCCCCCGAGGCGACCGGGAGCCACCGGCTGTCGGTGCTGCCGGCGGTCCACTCCCGCCCGCCGTACCGGACCCGCTCGATGTGCAGCGCCGAGGAGTTGGCCACCGCCCAGTGGGCGAGCTGCCAGCCGCGCCGGCGGACGTCGCGGCCCCCGGCGGCGCTCGAGCCGGCGTCGACGGGGAGCGTGACGGTGCGCGCGCCCGGGGCCGGGGAAGGCGCCGGCGCGGTCGTGGCGCCCACCTCCAGACCGGCCGGCTGCAGCACGTCGCGCCCGAAGTCCCGTACCAGCGCCGCGCGTACCCCGTCCGGACCCGCCGCCCGGGTCATGGCCGGGCGGCCGTCGCAGGTCAGGGTGGCGGCCGAGGCGCCGGTGAGGGCGGCGGAGAGCAGCTCGGCGTCCGGCTCGTGCTTGGCGTACGCCTCCGGGAAGCCGCTGCGCTGCACCCGCTGCGCGGCCACCGTGAGCGGCAGCCTGGTGTAGCCGCGCACCTTGGCCAGGTGTTCGTAGAAGACACCCGCCGCGTACGTCGGGTCCAGGATCTGCTTCGCGGTGCCCCAGCCCTGCGAGGGCCGCTGCTGGAACAGGCCGAGCGAATCGCGGTCGCCGTGCTCGATGTTGCGCAGCCCCGACTCCTGGAGCGCGGTGGCGAGCGCGATGGTCACCGCCCGCTGCGGCATGCCGCGTCCGGTGCCCACGGCGGCGATGGTCGCCGCGTTCACCGCCTGCTCCGGGGTGAAGTCGTAGGCCGCTCTGCCGTCCCCGCCCGAGACGACCCTGCAGCCCGGCGCACCCTTTCCCCCGGTGACGTACTGCACCGCGAGGTAGCCGGCGAGTGCGAGGAGAACCACGAGGGCCGCCCCGAACCGGAACAGGCGGCCACGACGCTTGAGAGAGGGAGACGGCTCTGGCACGCCGTACAAAATAGCGGAGGGCGCCGCGGTCCATGAGGCGGATGTGGACAGGGGGGCGGTGCGGTGGCGGGTTAGGGTCGACGGCATGGCCGACACCCCGCTTGACCTCAGTCTGGACGCCGCCGAGCTCACCGCGCAGCTCGTCGACCTGCCCTCCGAGAGCGGCACCGAGAAGCCCCTCGCCGACGCCGTCGAGGCCGCCCTGCGCACGCTGGGGCACCTGACGGTCGAGCGGTACGGCAACAACGTCGTCGCGCGCACCGACCTGGGCCGGCCGGAGCGGGTCGTCCTGGCCGGGCACATCGACACGGTGCCGATCGCCGGCAACGTCCCCTCCCGCCTGGACGCGGACGGCGTCCTGTGGGGCTGCGGGACCTGCGACATGAAGTCGGGTGTGGCGGTGCAGCTGCGCATCGCGGCGACGGTGCCCGCCCCCAACCGGGACCTGACCTTCGTCTTCTACGACAACGAGGAGGTGGCGGCGGAACTCAACGGCCTCAAGCGCATCGCCGAGGCCCGGCCCGAGTGGCTCCGGGGCGACTTCGCGGTGCTGCTCGAACCCTCGGACGGCGAGGTCGAGGGCGGCTGCCAGGGCACCCTCAGGGTCCTGCTGAGGACGAAGGGGGAGCGGGCGCACTCGGCGCGCGGCTGGATGGGCTCCAACGCCATCCACGCGGCCGCGCCGATCCTGGCCCGTCTGGCCTCCTACCAGCCCCGCCACCCGGTGATCGACGGCCTGGAGTACCGGGAGGGCCTGAACGCGGTGGGCGTCTCGGGCGGCGTGGCGGGCAACGTCATCCCCGACGAGTGCGTCGTGACCGTCAACTTCCGCTACGCGCCCGACCGCACGGAGCAGGAGGCGATCGACCACGTCCGCGAGGTCTTCGCGGACTGCGGCGTGGCGGAGTTCGTGGTGGACGACCACAGCGGCGCCGCCCTGCCGGGCCTGAGCCACCCGGCCGCGGCGGCCTTCATCGAGGCGGTGGGCGGGACCCCGCGGCCCAAGTACGGCTGGACGGACGTGTCGCGCTTCTCCTCCCTCGGCATCCCCGCGGTCAACTACGGCCCCGGCAACCCGCACCTGGCGCACAAGCGCGACGAACGGGTCGAGACGGCGAAGATCCTGGCCGGGGAGGAGCGCCTGCGGGCCTGGCTGACCGCCTGACGCGGGTCGGCCCCCGTGCCGCGACCGCTGCACCGCGGACACGCCCAGGTCCCCCGTCCGTAACCCGCGTAGATCTACGCTGAGGTGGAAACACCCCGCAAGCGGAGGGAGCGCACATGGCCACCGGGAACCCCGAAGGCAAGAAGGTGCCGCCGGACGAGCAGCGCCTGGGACCGGTCCTCCGCAGGCGAGGGCAGGTGACCGCGAGCACGACGGACCAGCGGCTGCTGGACGCGGGCGGACCCTCGGACTGGGTGCACACCGACCCCTGGCGCGTCCTGCGCATCCAGTCGGAGTTCATCGAGGGCTTCGGCACGCTGGCCGAACTCCCGCCCGCGATCAGTGTGTTCGGCTCGGCGCGCACCCTGGCGGACTCGCCGGAGTACGAGGCGGGCGTACGGCTGGGACGCGGTCTGGTGGAGGCCGGCTGGGCCGTGATCACGGGCGGCGGTCCCGGCGCCATGGAGGCGGCCAACAGGGGCGCCTGCGAGGCGAAGGGCATCTCGGTCGGCCTGGGCATCGAGCTCCCCTTCGAGCAGGGGCTCAACCCCTACGTCGACATCGGCCTGAACTTCCGCTACTTCTTCGTCCGCAAGATGATGTTCGTCAAGTACGCGCAGGGGTTCGTGGTCCTGCCCGGCGGCCTGGGCACCCTCGACGAGCTCTTCGAGGCGCTCACCCTCGTCCAGACCCAGAAGGTCACCCGCTTCCCGATCGTCCTGTTCGGCAGCGCGTACTGGGGCGGTCTGGTCGACTGGCTCAAGAACACCCTGGTCGCCGAGGGCAAGGCCGCGGAGCGGGACCTGCTGCTGTTCCACGTCACGGACGACGTGGACGAGGCGGTCGCCCTGGTGTCCAAGGAAGCGGCCCGGTAGCGCCGGTCTACGCGAGTCCCCGGCGGGCGACCGCCGGGGGCCGGTGCCCCGCGATCGCCGCCACCATGTCCAGCACCTGCCGGGTCTCGGCGACCTCGTGCACCCGGTACACCCGCGCCCCGAGCCACGCCGAGACGGCGGTGGTCGCGAGCGTGCCCACCAGCCGCTCCTTGACCGGCTTGTCCAGGCTCTCGCCCACGAAGTCCTTGTTGGACAGGGACACCAGCACCGGCCACCCCGTCGCGACCATCTCGCCCAGCCGCCGGGTCGCCTCCAGGCTGTGCCGCGTGTTCTTCCCGAAGTCGTGCCCCGGGTCGATCAGCACGGACTCCCGGGGCACGCCCAGCGCCACGGCCCGCTCGGCCAGGCCGAGCGTCACCTCCAGGATGTCCGCCATGACGTCGTCGTACGTCACCCGGTGCGGCCGGGTACGCGGCTCGGCGCCGCCCGCGTGCGTGCACACCAGTCCTGCGCCGTGGCGCGCCGCGACCTCGGCGAGAGCGGGATCGACACCGCCCCACGCGTCGTTCAGCAGATCGGCCCCGGCCTCGCACACGGCCTCGCCGACCTCGGCCCGCCAGGTGTCCACACTGATGACGACGTCCGGGAAGCGCCGCCGCACCTCCGCGACGAACCCCACCGTCCGCCGCGCCTCCTCCTCGGCGGTCACCTCGTCGCCGGGTCCGGCCTTGACCCCGCCGATGTCGATGATGGCGGCGCCCTCGGCCACCGCCTGCTCCACGCGCGCGAGGGCGGGCTCGTCGCGGAAGGTGGCACCCCGGTCGTAGAAGGAGTCCGGAGTCCGGTTCACGATGGCCATGATCACCGGCTCGTGGGGCCCGAACGCGCGCCTGCCCAGCCTGAGCATCCCCTGTGACCTCTCCTCGTACCTTCCGGGTGTTGCGGCCTTTCGGCCGCCTGCGACCCTAACTGTCAGAGTGGCATGGCACGATCGGACCCTGACACTTTCTGCTTTCCGAGCATCGAGCGTGGGGACCACCGCGATGGTTATGTTCTTGTTCCTGGTCGTCGCTCTCGCCGTCGTGGTCGCCGCGGTGACCCTCGCCGTGGTGGGCGGCGGCGAGGGCCGGGGCCCGCTGCCCGAGGTGGCCCCGGAGCGGCTGCAGGACCCGCTGCCGCCGGACCGCCCGGTCGGCCGTGCCGACGTCGACGCCCTGCGCTTCCCGCTCGCCGCCCGCGGCTACCGCATGTCGGACGTCGACGACGCCCTGAGCCGCCTCGGCGCGGAGCTCGCCGAGCGCGACGCCCGCATCGCCGACCTGGAGTCCGCGCTGGCGGGTGCCCGGGCCGCCGCCGCCCACCACGTCCCGCACCACGTCTCGCAGCACGTCTCCATGGACAAGCCGGCCCGCGGCCAGGAGGAGCAGCAGTGAGCGACGGCTCCGCCATCGCCGGCCCGGACGGCGCCCCCCGCTGCCCCTGGGCCCTGTCCACCGAGGACTACGTGGCCTACCACGACGAGGAGTGGGGCCGCCCGGTCCACGGCGACGACGCCCTCTACGAGCGCCTGAGCCTGGAGGCCTTCCAGTCCGGCCTGTCCTGGATCACGATCCTGCGCCGCCGTCCCGGCTTCCGCGCCGCCTTCGCCGGCTTCCGGATCGAGAAGGTCGCCGCCTTCACGGACGAGGACCGCGACCGCCTGCTCGCCGACGCGGGCATCATCCGCAACCGGGCCAAGATCGACGCGACCCTCGCCAACGCCCGCGCGCTCGCCGGCTGGGCGCCCGGTGAGCTGGACGAGCTGATCTGGTCCCACGCCCCGGCGCCCGGCCGCCCGGCCCCGAGGACGCTCGCCGACGTCCCCGCGGTCACGCCCGAGTCGACGGCCCTGTCCAAGGCCCTGAAGAAGAGGGGCCTGCGCTTCGTCGGCCCGACGACGGCGTACGCCCTGATGCAGGCGTGCGGCCTGGTCGACGACCACCTCGAAAGCTGCGTGGCGCGTCGGCCCTGAGCGCCGCGGAGGGTGTCAGCGGCCCAGGTATTTGGGCTTCTCCTTGTCGACGAAGGCCCGCACCGCGATCGCGTGGTCCTCCGACGAACCCGCCCGCGTCTGCAGCTCGTCCTCCTTCTCCAGCGTCTCGGGCAGGGAGTGCGACAGCCCGTAGGCCACCGCCTCCTTGATCGCCGCGTACGCCACCGTCGGCCCCTCGGCGAGTGCCCGCGCGGCCTTCTCCGCCTCGGCCCGCAGCTCGGCGGCCGGCACCAGACGACTGGCGATACCGAGGTCGTACGCCTCCTGGGCCTTGATGCCGCGGGGGAAGAGCAGCAGATCGGCGGCCCGGCCGGGGCCCACCACCCGCGGCAGCGTCCAGGAGATGCCCGAGTCGGCCGTCAGGGCCACTCCGGCGAACGAGGTGTTGAAGGCGGCGGTGTCGGCCACGACCCGATAGTCGGCGGCCAGCGCGAAGCCGAAGCCGGCCCCCGCCGCGACCCCGTTCACCCCGGCCACCACCGGCTTCGGCATCCCGGCGATCGCCCGCACGATCGGGTTGTAGTGCTCCTTCACCGTGCTCATCGTCTGCCCGGAGCCCGTCTCGCGGTCCCGCGCCAGCAGCCCGATGTGCTCCTTCAGGTCCTGGCCGACGCAGAACGCCCGGTCGCCGGCGGCGGTCAGCAGCACCGCCCGTACCGCTTCGTCGCCGGCCGCGGAGCGGACCGCCTCCCGCAGGGCGACCTTGGTCGCGACGTTCAGCGCGTTCATCGCCTCGGGGCGGTTGAGCGTGATCGTCGCGAGCCCGTCGCTCACCTCGTAGAGCACGGTGTCGGCCATGGTGTGTCCCCTCCGCTGTCGCGGGTTCGGGCGTACCGGCCGGTACGCCCCTGTCCGTAGGACAGCATGGCGGAGAGGGGCCGGAGCGCACGTGTGACCTGCGTCAAAGAATTCCCGGCGATTTCCGGACGGCGGACGTCGGTGCGGTGGCGCAGTATCGCAGTCACATCGCCGAATTGAGTGGTTTTGCTCGCGCGCGTTGCCCAAGCGATGCCGACTGATGTTGGTCATCGGGTCCTGAGATGCGGGATAATGGCTTGGAAGCAATGTGTTCGATGCCGGTGTCGCGTGTCCCAGTCCCACGCTGTGGCCCGCGCGTGCCCTCCAGGGCCGTCGGCTTTGACGATGAGCTGGTTTCAGGAAGGGGAACGAGCATGGCGGCCATGAAGCCGCGGACGGGCGACGGCCCGCTCGAGGTGACCAAGGAGGGGCGGGGCATCGTCATGCGCGTTCCGCTCGAAGGCGGCGGTCGACTCGTCGTCGAGCTGACCCCTGACGAGGCCGACGCGCTCGGCGACGCCCTCAAGAAGGTCGTCGGCTGACGCGGAAGCGACCATACCTTTTCAGTGGCCCCGGCACCCGAATGGTGCCGGGGCTGCTGTTTTTCCTTTTCCGGTTCCGGACCGGTGCGCTTTCCCGCCTCACTGGTCCTGCACGGGCCGTTTGACCGCGCACAGCAGACCGTCGCCCACCGGCAGCAGCGAGGGCAGCAGCTCCTGGCTCTCGCGCACCGCGCGCAGCAGCTCCCGCAGCCGCAGCACCTCCGAGGGCTGCGGCCCGGAGCCCACCGTGCGGCCGTTGGCGAAGACCCCCTCGAAGACGACGAGGCCGCCGGGACGCAGCAGGCGCAACGATTCAGCGAGGTACTCCATGACCTCCTGCCGGTCGCCGTCGCAGAAGACGAGGTCGTAACCGGCGTCCGCGAGCCGGGGCAGGACGTCCAGGGCGCGGCCCGGGATGAAACGGGCGCGGTTGCCGGCGAAGCCGGAGGCGCGGAAGGCCTGGCGGGCGAACTGCTGGTGCTCGGGCTCGGGGTCGACCGTGGTCAGCACCCCGTCCGGGCGCATGCCGTGCAGCAGATGGATGCCGGAGACGCCGGTACCGGTACCGATCTCGGCGACCGCCTTGGCGTCGACGGAGGCCGCCAGCAACCGCAGCGCGAAGCCCGTACCGGGCGCAACCGAGCGCAGCCCTGCCTCACGGGCCCGGTCGCGGGCCCAGAGCAGCACCTCGTCCTCGGCGACGTAGGCGTCGGCGAACGCCCAGCTCGTCTGCCGGTTGCCGGTAATGGCCCTCTCCTGTCCCCGTGGTTGCCTCGGCGTGACTGTATCCGTTGGGCCCGGGAACCCGCAGATGGGACCGGGCGTTAAGAGGGGTAGGGACGACGTCTGGGGGACACGGTTGGATCACGGCGACGGGCAGGCCCCGGAGCAACTGCGGACGCAGGGGTCCGAGGGGCGCCGGCCCACATCAAATTCTCGTAAAACCGCTTATCCGGAGCTAACGGGCGAGGTGGCTATGGTAGGGGCTCCACTGGACACCACCAGAGCCGACAGGGGAGGTGCGGCCGCGCCTGGAGTCCGGGCAGGAGCGCTGCGGCGCTTCCTCGGATCAGCCGGCAGGCCGAAATCCGTGAACGACACCGCTGCTGACCACAGCCACGCCGCTGACCCGGCCCAGACCGCGACGTTCTCCACCGACGCGGACGGGCAGGCGTGGACTCCGCCCACCTGGGAGGAGATCGTCAGCACCCACAGCGGCCGTGTCTACCGGCTGGCCTACCGCCTGACCGGTAACCAGCACGACGCCGAGGACCTCACCCAGGAGGTCTTCGTCCGCGTCTTCCGCTCCCTGTCGACCTACACTCCGGGCACCTTCGAGGGCTGGCTGCACCGCATCACCACCAACCTCTTCCTCGACATGGTCCGCCGCAAGCAGCGCATCCGCTTCGACGCGCTGGGCGAGGACGCCGCGGAGCGGCTGCCCAGCCGGGAGCCGTCGCCGCAGCAGGTCTTCAACGACGCGCACTTCGACGCGGACGTCCAGCAGGCCCTCGACACCCTCGCGCCCGAGTTCCGCGCCGCCGTCGTGCTGTGCGACATCGAGGGCCTGTCGTACGAGGAGATCGCCGCGACCCTGGGCGTCAAGCTCGGCACGGTCCGCTCCCGTATCCACCGCGGTCGTTCGCAGCTGCGCAAGGCCCTCGCGCACCGTGCGCCCCAGGCCCGGACGGCGGAGCGCCGCTCCTTCGCCCGTGTGCCCGCGCTGGGAGGAGGGGGCGCGACCGCGTGAGCGAGACCCGACCCAGCCCCGCCGAGCGGCGTCTGGCCGAACAGCATCTGGGAGACCGACTCTCCGCCCTGGTGGACGGAGAGCTCGGTCATGAGACGCGCGAGCGGGTCCTCGCCCACCTGGCCACCTGCGCCAGGTGCAAGGCGGAGGCGGACGCGCAGCGACAGCTGAAGAACGTCTTCGCGGAGGCGGCCCCGCCGCCGCCCTCCGAGAGTTTCCTGGCCCGGCTCCAGGGGCTTCCCGGGGGAGGTGACCCGGACGGCGGTGGCTCGCCGTTCGGCGGGGGAGGAATCCCCGGCGGGCTCCTCGGAAGATCTGGCGTCACGGGGGCCTTCGGCCTGAAGCGGGGCGAGAGCTTCGAGTTCGGCTACGTCCCCGCCGCCTCCTCGCACGCCTCCGGGCTGCCCTCCGCCGCGGACCGCGGCTTCCGTATCCACGACGTCAGCCGGCACGAGTCCGAGCGCTCCGCCTCGCGCGGGATGCGGTTCGCGTTCGTCGCCGCGGGCGCCGTGTCGCTCGCCGCGATCGCGCTGGGCGGCGTCACGGCGGGCACCCCCACCGACACCGCGGACGCCCGCGGCGGCACGGGCGCGGGCAGCAACGTGATTCCGGCACGCCCCCAGGGGACGGGTGCCGCGACGGCCCCCGAGAACCAGCGGCGCCGTGGCACCGCCCCGCTGCTCGCACAGGGCCGGCAGTCGCTGGGCGAGGCCCCGGTGGCCCCGACCGCGGTCTCCGCGCCGCTGCTGCCCGGCGTGGTGAACCAGGCCGGCGCCGCGGACCGGGCCGGCTCGGTGCGGGCCCGGCAGCAGACCGTGCACACGCTCACCACTCCCGTGATGGCGGGCGCCGCCGTGATGTCCCCGCTGATACGCCCGCTGGAGGCGACCCCGCCGCTCACCCTGACCTCGTGGTCCGATCCGCCGGAGCTCTCGTCCCCCGGCCTCCTCGCCGCACCCGTCCCCGACCCGGCTTCCGCTTCCTCCTCCCCGCACCCCTCCCGCTGACCGGCCCCTGCGTCCCGGCCCGCGAACCTGGTTGAATCCAGGCTGGACCGCGTCCGCGGCAGCGGGCCGCGCGCGGAGTCGACAACCGAGGCCACGGCGCCGGACCGTGCCGTGCCGTGGCCGGCTGTGGGGAGAGCATGAACGAGGGGAAGCCCGCGAAGCCGAAGTGGTGGAGCAGGCCGCGTCCGCAGGGTGTGGCGGGAGAGACGGAGGCGACCTCATCCGCCGACGCGGGCCACGGGCCGGACGCACCGCGGGAAGCCGCGGCCGGGCGCGCGGCCACGCCCGGGGACGACGCCGGGCCGACGCGGCCCGCGGGCGCCGGGACCGAGGGGGCGGCCTCTCCGGCCGCCTCCGCCGCTCCCCGCGTCTCTGGCCCTTCCGCAGCCGGCGCCGCCTCCCCGCCCGATGGCGACTTCGAGCTGCGGGCTCCTGGCCCGGAGCTGGGGGCTTCTGAGGGGGCGGTGCGGTCCGTGGGTGGCGTGGGGGAGGGGGCGGCTTCCTGTGGGGTTTCCGGGGCCGGGAGTGGGTCCGTACCCGATGGCGACTTCGAGCTGCGGGCTCCCGGCGCCGGGCTGACGGCTCCTGAGGGGGCGGCCGGTTCGGGGGGCGGTGGTGCGGGCGGTGGCCGTGAGGGTGACGGCGAGCCGGCGGCCCCCGCGGGGACGCACGCCGCCGAGCGTTCCGGGCCCCTGCACGACCCCGACCCCTACAGCACCCCGCCGTACGGCGAGCCCGGCCCCTGGGCGCCCGCTCCGCCGGTGCAGCACCCGGCGGCCACGCCCGCGCAGGGCACCGCGACACCGGCGCCGGCGCCGGCGCCACCACCGTCCCACGGTTCCCCGGCGCCGGAACCGGTGCCCGTGCTCCCGGGGGCCCAGCCCGCCCCCGCCCCCGCGGCCCCCGTACCCTCCTTCTCCACCCCCTGGCAGAACTACGACCCCTGGTCCTCCACCCCCCTCCAGCAGAACGGCGCGGCCGTCGAGGACAAGGACAAGCGGCGCAGGCGGGTCCGGCGGGCGCTCGTCGGCGGCGGCGTGGCGCTCGCGCTGGTGTCAGGGGGCGTCGGCGGTGTCGTCGGGGCCTCCCTCGAACGCGACGGCGGCCTGGGGGCCGTGGAGCTGCCGCAGGCCGGCAAGGAGCCCCCGGGCCGGGCCCCGGACAGCGTCGCGGGCATCGCCGCGCGGGCCCTGCCCAGCGTGGTCACCCTGCATGTGTCCGGCGCCGGGGAGTCCGGCACCGGGACGGGCTTCGTGCTCGACGCGCAGGGCCACATCCTCACCAACAACCACGTCGTCGAACCGGCCGCCGACTCCGCAGGCCGGATATCGGTGACCTTCAACAGCGGGGACACGGCCAAGGCCACCGTCGTCGGCCGGGACAGCGGCTACGACCTCGCCGTCGTCAAGGTCAGTCACGTCGGCGGGCTGACGCCCATGCCGCTCGGCAACTCCGACAACGTCCAGGTCGGCGATCCCGTCGTCGCCATCGGCGCCCCCTTCGACCTGGAGGGCACCGTCACCTCCGGCATCATCAGCGCCAAGGAACGGCCCATCACGGCCGGCGGCGACAGCGCCGACGGGAGCGACGTGTCGTACGTCGACGCCCTCCAGACCGATGCGCCGATCAACCCCGGCAACTCCGGCGGGCCGCTGCTCGACACCCGGGCCCGGGTCATCGGCATCAACTCCGCCATCCGTTCCGCCGACGACGGCTCGGACTCGGGCAGCGGTCAGGCCGGCTCCATCGGGCTCGGCTTCGCCATCCCGGTCAACCAGGCCAGGCGGGTCGCCGAGGAACTGATCAACACCGGCAGGGCGACCCACCCGGTCATCGGCGTCACCCTCGACCTGGACTACACCGGGGACGGCGCCCGCGTCGGCGCGAAGGCCCGGGACGGCGGCCCCGCCGTCCGGCCGGGCGGCCCGGGCGCCAGGGCCGGCATCAGGGCGGGCGACGTCATCACCGCGCTGGACGGCCGGCGCGTGCACTCCGGCGAGGAGCTGATCGTCAGGACCCGCGCCCACCGCCCCGGCGACCGCCTGGAGCTGACCGTCCGGCGGGACGGCGCGGAGAGGAGGATCTCGCTGGTCCTCGGCTCCTCGGACGGCGGCTGAGCCCATTCGGGGCCCCACAAGGCAAACAACCCCCAAAACCGTCCACGCACCGCACCCGGAACGCCCGGGACGGTACCGGTCGTACGGGATGGCCGGGTACCGTGGATCCGGCCCGGACCACGGAAGACCCGCACAGACCACCGAGGGCCGAGGACCGAGGGACTCGCAAGGAGCTTCAGGTGTTCAATGACATAGGACCGCTCGAGCTGGTGACGCTCGTTGTCCTTGCCGTGCTCGTCTTCGGTCCGGACAAGCTCCCGAAGGTCATCCAGGACGTGATGCGGACGATCCGCAAGATCCGGGAGTTCTCGGAGAGCGCCAAGCAGGACATCCGGTCCGAGCTGGGCCCGGAGTTCAAGGACTTCGAGCTCGAGGACCTCAACCCCAGGACGTTCATCCGCAAGCAGCTGGACAGCGACGACCTGGGGCTCAAGGAGATCCGCAACGGCTTCGACCTGAAGAAGGAGATGGCCGAGGTCACGGACGCGGTGCACAGCCGCGAGATCGACCCGCCGTCCACGCCGTCCTCCTCCGGTCCCCCGGCCTCCTCGAACGGCCGCGTGGACATGACGAAGAAGCCCGACGGGGACGACCGCCCGCCCTTCGACGCGGACGCCACCTGAGTCCTGCCCGCACGCCGCCGGACCGCGCTCCGGCGCGGCACGCGCGCGCGCCCGTATGCGCCGTACGTGATGCGTTTCATACTCCGGCGGACCTGCGCACGGCCTGAACCCGCCCCTCGGTGCGACCCACGCGCCGGGCGATTTCCGTGCTGTTCCGAGCGGGGTGGCTATGCTGCCGAGTTGTTGTGCGGACCGTACTTCGAGGAGTAACGCCGCCCGAAGGGGGGCGGGCCGCTCCGGTCCGACGAGAACGAGGAGGCGTCCGGGCACATGGAGACGACGAGTCAGGCAGTCGCGCAGGCGCCGGGCACGGAGGGCGGCGGGCAGCTGCCCACGGCCCGGCGCACGGTCGACGGCTACCTGCTGGCGCCCTTCCCGTGGTACGGCCTCGACGAGGCCTTCACGGGTCCGCGCTGGCTGATGCAGGTCGGGACGGCGGCCGACGGTGCCGTCGAGCACGGTTCGATCGGGCACGGCGACGAGCCCTCCGTGAAGAACGAGTTCGCGGCCGGCTCCGCCGACGAGCCGCGGGAGAAGTTCGCGGTCGTGGTGACCGTCGCGGCGAGCCCCGTACGGCGCAGTGCCGACGGCACGGGTCTGCTGGAGGCCACGTCGGTCTCCTCGGCGGCCTGGCTGGCCGGTGTGGGGCTGCTGTCCTTCACCTGGCCCGGGCAGATGGACCACTCGCTGCGGGACGACTGGCTGGAGCAGCAGACGGAGACCGCGTGGGCGCTGGCCGACGACCTGTCGGGCCCGGAGTGGTCGACGCTCTCCCTGCCCGTTGACGGCGTTCCCACGCCCTTCCACTACCGCGAGTCCGAGTTCGGCTGGGTCCTCGCCGGATCCACGCCGGAAGGGGTGCACGTGGGGGCGTACGGAAGAGGCATGAGCGCGTACGGCCTCGGCTTCGCCATGATCGAGGACATCAAGGCGTACGCATGACGAAGGGGCGCCGCGCGGCCGCGGCGCCCCTTCACCGCGCCCCGGCGCGGCGGGTCAGAACTTGTTCTTCGGCGTGATCCCCAGGGACATGCCCGACAGGCCCCGCTGACGCCCGCCCAGCTTGCCCGCGATGTCCCGCAGGGCCGCGCCCGCCGGGGAGTCCGGGTCGCTCAGGACCACGGGCTTGCCCTCGTCGCCGCCCTCGCGGAGGCGGACGTCGATCGGGATGGCGCCGAGGACGGGAACCGTCGCACCCGTCGTACGGGTCAGGCCCTCCGCCACCGTCCGGCCGCCGCCCGTGCCGAAGACGTCGACCATCTCGCCGCAGTGCGGGCAGGGCAGGCCGGACATGTTCTCGACGACGCCCACGATCTTCTGGTGGGTCTGCACGGCGATGGAGCCGGCCCGCTCGGCGACCTCGGCCGCCGCCTGCTGAGGCGTGGTGACGACCAGGATCTCCGCGTTCGGGACCAGCTGGGCGACGGAGATGGCGATGTCGCCGGTGCCGGGCGGGAGGTCGAGCAGCAGGACGTCCAGGTCGCCCCAGTACACGTCCGCGAGGAACTGCTGGAGCGCGCGGTGGAGCATCGGGCCGCGCCAGACCACCGGGGCGTTGCCCGGGGTGAACATGCCGATGGAGATGACCTTCACGCCGTTGGCCGAAGGCGGCATGATCATGTTCTCGACCTGGGTGGGGCGGCCGTCCGCGCCGAGCATGCGCGGCACGCTGTGGCCGTAGATGTCGGCGTCGACGACACCGACCTTCAGCCCGTCGGCCGCCATCGCGGCCGCCAGGTTCACCGTCACCGAGGACTTGCCCACGCCGCCCTTGCCGGACGCGACCGCGTAGACGCGGGTGAGCGAGCCGGGCCTGGCGAAGGGGACCTCGCGCTCCGCCTGGCCGCCGCGCAGCGCGTTCGCCAGCTCCTTGCGCTGCTCGTCGCTCATCACGTCGAGCGAGACGTCGACGCGCGTGACGCCCTCGACCCGGGAGACCGCGTCGGTCACGCGCTGGGTGATGGTCTCGCGCATCGGGCAGCCGGAGACCGTCAGGTACACGGTGACCGCGACCGTCCCGTCCGCGCCGATGTCCACCGACTTGACCATCCCGAGCTCGGTGATGGGCCGGTTGATCTCGGGGTCGTTCACCGTCGCCAGTGCCTCGCGCACCGCGTCTTCGCTAGCCATAAGGTCGATGGTACGGCGCCGCGGGGTGCCCCCGGGACGCCCGTCACCGGTCGTCTACGTCACGTCCGCGCGACCGTTCCGCCGGGAATACGGCGTGTTCGTGGTGGCCGTTCTGCCGCTCCTCCAGCTCCTTGACCATGTCCTGCAGCTCGGACCGGATCCAGTCGCGCGTGGCGACCTCGCCGAGGCCGACGCGCAGGGCGGCGATCTCGCGGGTCAGGTACTCGGTGTCGGCGATGGAGCGCTCGTTCTGCTTGCGGTCCTGTTCGAGGTTGACCCGGTCGCGGTCGTCCTGCCGGTTCTGCGCGAGCAGGATCAGCGGGGCGGCGTAGGACGCCTGGAGGGACAGCATCAGGGTCAGGAAGATGAACGGGTAGCTGTCGAAACGCAGCGCGCTCGGCGCGAACACGTTCCACACCACCCACAGCACGATGACGACCGTCATCCAGACGATGAACCGTCCCGTGCCGAGGAAGCGCGCGATGCGCTCCGACAGCCGTCCGAAGGCCTCCGGGTCCCACTCGGGGATCAGCCGGCGGCGCGGCGCGCGCGGCTGGTCCAGACGGGCGCGCGGGCGGGTGGCGGCCGTCGCCCCGGCCGGCGTGCGCTCGCGCGTGCTCTCGCGCTCGGGAGTCATGAGCCCCCACCCCCCTTGCTCTCGTCGTTCTCGTCCACGTCCAGATGGAACTCCGTCTCCCGCCAGTCGTCGGGCAGCATGTGGTCCAGTACGTCGTCCACCGTCACCGCGCCCAGCAGCGAACCGGCCTCGTCGACCACGGGCGCCGCGACCATGTCGTACGTGGCGAAGAACCCGGCGACGACGGGCAGCGCGGAATCGGGGTCGAGAGGCTGCAGGTCGTCGTCGATGATCGCGCTGACCAGCGTGTACGGCGGGTCGCGCAGCAGGCGCTGGAAGTGGACCGTGCCGAGGTACTTGCCGGTCGGCGTCTCGTCGGGCGGGCGGCAGACGTAGACCTGGGCGGCGAGGGCGGGGGAGAGGTCGCGGTTGCGGACGCGAGCGAGCGCGTCGGCGACCGTGGCGTCGGGCCGCAGCACGATCGGCTCGGTGGTCATCAGGCCGCCCGCCGTGTGCTCCTCGTACGCCATCAGGCGCCGCATGTCCGCCGCGTCGGAGGGCTGCATCAGGCTCAGCAGGCGCTCCTTGTCCTCCTCGGGGAGCTCGGCGAGCAGGTCGGCCGCGTCGTCCGGGTCCATGGCCTCCAGGACGTCCGCGGCGCGCTCCTCCTTCAGCTTGCCGAGGATCTCGATCTGGTCGTCCTCGGGCAGCTCCTCGAGCACGTCGGCCAGCCGGTCGTCGTCGAGGGCGGCGGCCACCTCGGCACGGCGCTTGGCCGACAGGTGGTGCAGCACGTTGGCGAGGTCCGCGGGGCGCAGCTGCTCGAAGGTGGCGAGCAGGCTCTCGGCGCCCTGTCCGTGCTCCTCCAGGGAGAAGCCGGTGACGGCGGACCACTCGACGGTCAGCTGTTCGCCCTTGGCCCGCCGGAAGGCGCCGCTGCGCCTGCCCTTGCGGACGAAGACGCGGTCGACCTCCCAGTCCCGGCGGGCCGGCAGCTGCTGCACCGCCACGTCGAGGACCGTGACCTCCTCGCCGGTCTCGACGAGCGTGACCCGGCGGTCCAGGAGCTCGCCGAAGGCGAGGCGTTCGGTGGGCCGCTGCTCGAAGCGCCGGACGTTGAGCACGCCGGTGGTGATGACCTGGCCGGACTCGATACTGGTCACCCGGGTCATGGGCAGGAAGATGCGGCGCCGGGTGGGCAGTTCGACGACCAGCCCGAGCACCCGCGGCGGCCGCCGGCCGACGCGCAGCATGACGACCAGATCGCGGACGCGGCCCACCTGGTCGCCGTTGGGGTCGAAGACGGCGACACCGGCGAGGTGCGAGACGAAGATCCTCGGGGCGCCCGCTGCCATGGGCCGCGCCTCCTTTGCTTGCGGGTTCTTGCGGTGTGTTTCGCAGTGCTTGTTTCCTGCTGTGATTTCTTTCCGAATTGCCCGCTCAGGTGGGCTTCAGGCTAGCCCGTACCGATCGGGTCCGCCCTGGTGGGGCGCCCGGACGGACTGCTTCCGCTGGGCCGCCCGTACCCCGGGTACGCTGCGGTACGCCGCTCACGTCCCACGACCGAAAGGCAGCCCCTTCCGTGACCGCGATCGCCCAGGGCCGTACTCGCCGGATCACGCTGCTGGCAGCGATGTGCGCACTGGCCCTGGCGGGGACGGGCGTGCTGGCGGGCTGCAGCGGCGACCCCGACGCGGGCACCAACGGCGTCGGCAGACTGCCGGCCGCGAAGATCCAGGCGAAGACCCGGGCGGCCGCGGCGTCGGCCGACTCCGTGCACCTCCTGGGCAACGTGGTCACCAACGGGCGCACGTACAAACTCGACATGCGCCTGAAGTCGGAGGGCGCCACCGGCTCGGTCACCTCGGGCGGCGTGGCCTTCGGGCTGCTGCGCATCGGTGAGCAGCTGTATCTGAAGGCCGGCGCGAAGTTCTGGAAGCACGCGGGCGGCGCCACGGACAAGGTGTCCGCGGGCAAGCTCGACGGCAAGTACGTGAAGGTGCCGCGGCGCGACCCCGCGTACAAGAAGTTCAGCGGCTTCACGGACATGGACGTCCTCCTCGAGGGTCTGCTCACCCTGCACGGTTCGCTCGCGACGGACGGGCATCACGAGCAGTCGGGTACCCGCACCATCCGGATCACCGGCGGCAAGGGTTCCGGCGGCACCCTCGACGTCTCCCTGCAGGGCAAGCCCTATCCGCTCCGGCTGCAGCGGGCGGGCGGTGCGGGAACGATCGCCTTCTCGTCCTGGGGCGAGGACTTCGCCCTGAACGAGCCGGAGAAGAACGAGACGGTGGACTACGGCAAGCAGCTGCCGACGTCCTGACGTCCTATCGGCGCCTTCGCTTCCTCAGCAGCAGCCGGGGAAGCCCCGCGGGGGCCGGCCGGCGCGTCGTGGCGGGCGTCGGCAGCGGTGCCTCGGCCAGGCTGCCGGCGGGCAACCGCGCTGTCGCCCCGGCCGGTTCCAGACGCAGTACCCGGCACTCGCGGGACCAGCGCCCGGTCATCGCCTCGCCGTCGGGGGCGTTGAGCCGCTTGCCCTTCAGCTCGGCGACCGTGGCCGTCCACTCCTCGGAGCCGGGCGTCAGCTCGACGACCTTCGCGGGCCAGGTCACCAGACGGCCGCCCTTGTCCTTGCTGCGGACCGTCACCTCCGCCCCGGCCCCGTCGGTCAGCCCCGGCAGCGGCTGCTCGCCCGGTCCGTCGCCGACCAGGCACGCGGCACCCTCGTGCCACACGTGCCACAGCGCCCTGGCCGGGACGCCGGGACCGCTGACCCAGATGAGGCCGGACTTCTTGGTGGCCTCCTCGACGAGGGCCTGGCCGAGCAGCTCGCTTGTCATGGTCTCAGCCTAACCAGGCCGCTCTCACAGCCAGCCGTTGCGCTTCAGCGTGCGGTGGATGCCCAGACAGATGCAGACCGTGATGCTCATGACCACCGGGTAGCCGTACTTCGCGTGCAGTTCCGGCATGTAGGTGAAGTTCATGCCGTAGACCCCGCACACCATCGTTGGTACGGCGATGATCGCGGCCCAGGACGTGATCTTGCGCATGTCCTCGTTCTGCGCCACGGAGGCCTGCGCCAGGTTGGCCTGGAGGATCGAGTTGAGCAGCTCGTCGAAGCCGAGGACCTGCTCCTGGACGCGGACGAGGTGGTCGGCGACGTCCCGGAAGTACTTCTGGATGTCGGGGTCGACCAGCCGCATCGGCCGCTCGCTCAGCAGCTGCATGGGACGCAGCAGCGGCGAGACGGCGCGCTTGAACTCCAGCACCTCGCGCTTGAGCTGGTAGATCCGCGCGGAGTCCACACCGCGCGAGACGCCGCCCCGGCGGCCCGGCGAGAACACCTCGGTCTCGACCTCGTCGATGTCGTCCTGGACGGCGTCGGCGACCGCGAGATAGCCGTCGACGACATGGTCGGCGATCGCGTGCAGCACCGCCGAGGGGCCCTTGGCGAGCAGCTCGGGGTCGTCCTGGAGCCGGTGGCGCAGGGCGCGCAGCGAGCCCTGGCCGCCGTGCCGGACGGTGATGAAGAAGTTCCGTCCGGTGAAGCACATGACCTCGCCGGTCTCGACGACCTCGCTGTTGGCGGTGAGCCGGTCGTGCTCGACGTAGTGGATGGTCTTGAAGACCGTGAAGAGGGTGTCGTCGTAGCGCTCCAGCTTGGGCCGCTGGTGGGCCTGGACGGCGTCCTCCACGGCCAGCGGGTGCAGCCCGAACTCGCTTGCGATCCCGGAGAACTCGGCCTCGGTCGGCTCGTGCAGACCGATCCACACGAAGCCGCCGTCGCGGCGCACCAGGCGCATCGCCTCGTGCGGGGTCAGGGACCTGCCGCTGTCGACGCGGACGCCGTCCCGGTAGACGGCGCAGTCGACCACGGCGGAGGGGGTCGAGGGGTCGCGAGTCGTGTCGTACACACCGGCGTCCCCCCGCACCGGGACGCGGGACGGCCGGACCGCGGCGCGCAGGTCACGGATCATCGACATGGCTGGCTCCTTCGTGTCAGGCGAAAGGCGCCGACGACGGCTGGAACTGCCCGGAATGAGGACGTCCTGGCGTCAGGTGTTTGGCACGTCCACAAAGCGGGGAGCACCGCACCGTCGCGGTGGCGTATTCCGCTGCTGATTCAGATCAGACAGATCAGGCAGAACGAAACGAAGTGCTCTTCCGCGGGAAGACGTGAGCGTGAAAGGCGGCGGTCAGCCAGAGCCGGATCAGCTGTATCAGGGGCGGGAAGAGCGAGTGGTACTGCACGGGTGACTTCGATCCATGACAGCCCCACCTCCTCCGGCCGGTCCCTCGTGAGGGACGTTCCATTCCCGTAAGGGAGTCTCACTCGCGTCGGGCCTAATGTGCGGTTCCCCCGCTGGCTCACGGCCCGGGAGGGGCCCATCTGCGTGTTGCCCCGACGACGCGGGCAAGACTATCAGCAGCCCAATGTGTCAAGGTGCTGCTTTGCCCTGTACTGACGAGTTCTATGCTCGCCGCATGGTTGATGTTCTTCCTCTGGTCGAGGCCCGGTTGCGCGGCGCGCTGGGCGAACCGGACGCCCGGGCGGCCGTCACGTTCCTCGGCGCCGACCGCATCGAAGTGCTCCGTTTCCACGAGGGCGACATCGTCCGCTACGCCACCCTCGGCATGTCCGCGCAGCCGATGAACGACCCCTCGGCGGTGCTCGCCGACCCGGTCGAGGGCCCGCGCGCCGAACTGGTCCTGTCGGTCCGCGGCGGCCTCGCCGACACCGACAAGGCGCTGCGCCCGCTCGCCGTACTCGCCGCTTCACCGCAGGTCGAGGGCGTGGTCGTGGCACCCGGCGGCTCGCTCGACGTCGGTGAGCCGCTGTGGCCCGGCGCACCGTTCAGCTCCGTCCTGGTGGCCGAGCCGGGCGGTCTGGTCGAGGATCTCGCACTCGAGGAGCCGCTCGAGCCGGTCCGGTTCCTGCCCCTGCTCCCGATGACGCCGAACGAGGCCGCCTGGAAGCGGGTGCACGGCGCCCAGGCCCTCCGGGAGCGCTGGCTGGCACACGGGACGGACCTGCGGGACCCAGCCCGCGGGTCCGTCCCGCTGGAGTGACCGATCTCAGCTGGAGTGAGCGATCTCACCAACCGTCATCCGGCGGACGTCAGTTGGCGAAGACCGTGACGCTCTCCTGCGACGCGTGCCGCGGCTCCGGCTCCTCCGCCTCGTGCGTGAGCGCGGTGCGCCGTACGAGCACGACGCCCGCGCCCAGCAGGGCGGTGACCGCCGCGACCACGAAGGGGACGTGGAGGTCGGTCCACTCCTCGATCTTCGGCGCGAAGTACGGCGCGGCCGCCGCCGCGAACCAGCGCACGAAGTTGTAGCCCGCGCTCGCCACGGGACGGGGCGCGTCCGAGACGCCGAGCGCCAGCTCCGTGTAGACGGTGTTGTTCACGCCGATGAAGGCGCCCGACAGGACCGTGCAGACGACGGCCGTGGTGTGGCTGCCGTAGCCGAGGACGAGGACGTCGGCCGCGAGCAGTACCAGCGAGCCGCCGAGCACCTTCAAGGAGCCGAAGCGCTCCTGCATGCGCGGGGCCACGAGCACCGAGAACACGGCGAGCAGCACGCCCCAGGCGAAGAACACGGCCCCCGACCTGTACGGCGTCATGTCCAGCACGAACGGCGTGAAGGCCAGCACGGTGAAGAACGTGTAGTTGTAGAAGAACGCCGAGACCGCGGCGGAGGCGAGGCCGCCGTGGCCGAGCGCCCGCAGGGGGTCGAGCAGCGAGGTCTTCCGGGCCGGCCTCGGCTGCTCCCTCAGGAACGCCGTGATGCACAGGAAGCCGACCGCCATCAGGAAGGCGGTGCCGAAGAAGGGGTAGCGCCAGCTCTGGTTGCCGAGCAGCGCGCCCAGCAGCGGCCCGCAGGCCATGCCGAGGCCGAGGGCGGACTCGTAGAGCAGGATCGCGGCGGCGCTTCCTCCCGCCGCCGCGCCGACGATGACCGCGAGGGCCGTCGAGACGAACAGGGCGTTGCCCAGGCCCCAGCCCGCGCGGAAGCCGACGAGTTCGGCGACCGAGCCGGAGGTGCCGGCCAGGCCCGCGAAGACCACCACGAAGGCGAGGCCGAGCAGGAGCGTCTTGCGGCCGCCGATGCGGCTGGAGACGAAGCCGGTGAGCAGCATCGCGACGGCGGTGATCAGGAAGTACGAGGTGAAGAGCAGGGAGACCTGGCCGGCCGTCGCGTCCAGACCCTTGGCTATGGACGGCAGGATCGGGTCGACGAGTCCGATGCCCATGAAGGCGACGACGGACGCGCCCGCCGTCGCCCACACGGCCTTCGGCTGCCGCAGGATGCCGCTCGCACCCGCGTCGAAGGGGTCGTCCATGCTTCCTCCACTCTCCTCGATAAATAGTTGGTATATGCACATAGTAAGTTAGCGCGGCTAATTAATGCAAGTAGCATCTAGTTGGGTCCTGTGCGGCTCCCCGTGAAGGGTTCCGTCCGGACGGGTGATCGTCCTTGACGTGGCGGGGCGGGGGTAGGACCGTGGGGCCCTATGAGGGGCGAACCCAGTTGCCCGAAGTGTGGTGGCCGGGTCAGGGCTCCCGGACTCTTCGCCGATTCCTGGCAGTGCGATGTGCACGGCACCGTGCATCCGCTGCAGCCCGTGATCCCGCCCAGCGTCGAGGCCCTCAGTGTGGTGGTGCATCGCGCGCAGGTGCCGGTGTGGATGCCGTGGCCCCTGCCGGTCGGCTGGCTCTTCACGGGGGTGGCCTGCGCGGGCGACGACCGGCACGGCGGCCGGGCGACCGCGGTGGCGTGCTCGGGGCCGGGGCCGCTCGGCGGCATAGGGGAGCTGATCCTGGTCGCCGAGGAGCTCGGCGTCGGGCTCGGCGCGCGGTACGCGGGCATCGACGGCCCGGACCCGGGGCCGTACATGAACGTCGAGAAGCCGCCCCAGGCCAAGGTGCTGGCCGGCGGCCGCCCCACCCCGCTCTGGCACGTCACCGACAGCCCCGACGACCGCGCCGTCTTCGCGGGCGAGGCGCGGGGGCTGTGGCTGTGGGCGGTCGTGTGGCCCGAGCAGTCGGGCCTGCTGATGTACGACGAGCTGGTGCTGACGGATCTGCGGGACGCGGGCGCGGAGGTCGAACTGGTGCCGTGCGGGGCGCTGTCGCCGCGGTTGCTCGAGCCGTAGCACCGACGGGTGGCTCGGTGGTCTGTGCGGGTCGGGTGCGAATGGCGGGTGCGAATGGCGGGTGCGGGTGCCGGTGCGGGTACGAATGGCCGGTGCGGTGCGGTGCGGTGCGGTGCGGTGCGGTGCGGTGCGGTGCGGTGCGGTGCGGTGCGGGGCGATGCGGTGCAGGGCGGTGAGGGTGGCTGGTGCCGGTTGTCGTGGTCGGTCGTGCGTGGTTCCCCGTGCTGCCGTGCCCGGGGATGTAGGGGGTGCTGGTCGGGTACGGGTGTGACGTGGGGGCTGGAAAATCCGGTTATCCTTGAGCGTCCGCTTCCGTCCCGTCGTCGCCTGGAGTCCGCGTGGTGCGTATCGATCTGCACGCCCACTCCACTGCCTCCGACGGCACGGACACGCCCGCCGAGCTGGTGCGCAACGCCGCCTCCGCCGGGCTGGACGTCGTCGCGCTGACCGACCACGACTCCACCCGCGGGTACGCCGAGGCGATCGCCGCGCTGCCGGAGGGGCTCACGCTCGTCACCGGAGCCGAGCTGTCCTGCCGTGTCGACGGCGTCTCCATGCACATGCTCGCCTACCTCTTCGACCCCGAGGAGCCGGCGCTGCTCGCCGAGCGCGAGCTGGTGCGCGACGACCGGGTGCCGCGCGCCCAGGCCATGGTCGACAGGCTGAACGCGCTGGGCGTGCCGGTGACCTGGGAGCAGGTGCGGCGGATCGCCGGGGACGGCTCGGTCGGGCGTCCGCACGTCGCGAGCGCGCTCGTCGAGCTCGGCGTGGTGCCGACCGTGAGCGACGCGTTCACCGAGGACTGGCTGGCCGACGGAGGCCGGGCCTTCGTCGAGAAGCACGAGACGGACCCCTTCGAGGCGATCCGGCTGGTCAAGGCCGCGGGCGGGGTCACCGTCTTCGCGCACCCCGCCGCCGCCAAGCGCGGCCGTACGGTGCCGGAGTCCGCGATCGCCGAGATGGCCGCCGCCGGACTCGACGGCATCGAGGTCGACCACATGGACCACGACGAGCGCGCGCGGGCGCGTCTGCGGGACCTGGCGAAGGAACTGGGAGTGCTGACCACCGGCTCCAGTGACTACCACGGCAGCCGCAAGACGTGCGTGCTCGGCGAGAACGTCACGGATCCCGAGGTGTACGGGGAGATCGTGCGGCGGGCGACGGGAGCGTTCCCGGTGCCGGGGACCGGCGGGGCCTGACTCCTCTCTCGCCCCTTCTCACGTCCGTTTCCCATCACCGCAAGGCCAGTGGCTCACCCATGTTCGACCTCGCCGTCTTCGGCTCCCTCTTCCTGACCCTCTTCGTCATCATGGATCCCCCCGGGATCACCCCGATCTTCCTGGCGCTGACCGCCGGGCGACCCGGCAAGGTGCAGAAGCGGATGGCCTTCCAGGCCGTCTGTGTCGCCGGCGGTGTGATCACCGTTTTCGGGCTGCTCGGACACCAGATCCTCGACTACCTGCACGTCTCCGTGCCCGCCCTGATGATCGCGGGCGGACTGCTGCTCCTGCTCATCGCCCTCGACCTGCTGACCGGCAAGAACGAGGAGCCGAAGCAGACCAAGGACGTCAATGTGGCGCTCGTGCCGCTGGGCATGCCGCTGCTGGCCGGTCCGGGGGCGATCGTCTCGGTGATCCTGGCCGTGCAGAAGGCCGACGGCTTCGCCGCGCAGGCGTCGGTGTGGGCGGCGATCCTCGCCATCCATGTCGTGCTGTGGCTGGTGATGCGGTACTCGCTGCTGATCATCCGGATCATCAAGGACGGTGGCGTGGTCCTGGTGACGCGGCTGGCGGGCATGATGCTCTCCGCGATCGCCGTACAGCAGATCATCAACGGCGTCACGCAGGTGATCAAGGGCGCCTGAGCGGTCCCCGGCCGGCCACTCCCCGGCCACCCGCTCCCCGGAGACGCGTCCCCGGGGGCGCGCTCCCTCGCAGGGAACGTGAAACCCCCTCGCGGGAAACGCGAAGCCCCCGCACGGCGTCGGTGCCGGGCGGGGGCTTCGAAGATCGCGCGGTGATCCGCGTCGGTTACACGGCCGAGCTCTCGGCGGGCCGGATCCAGAGCCGCTGTCCTATGGCCGCGGCCTGCTGGACGATCCGGTCGACGGAGGCGGCGTCCACGACGGTGCTGTCCACGGTCGTGCCGTTGACCTCGTCGAGTCGCATGATTTCGAAGCGCATGCCTCTCCCTTCGTCGCGCTGCCATCTGCTCCAGTCAACGGTTACCTCGTTACAAACATTCCCTACGCTAAATAAATTTTTCGAACGGCTAACTACTGACCGGTAAGGCATAACCTACGAGACCGACCGGGACCGGTTGTGTTCGCAGCGTGACCACCGGGACAATGGAGGCGATGAACGACGACCTCGAGGCCCTCGCCGCCCGCATCGACCGCACGAACGAGCTGCTGCAGCGCATGCTCGCCGAGGTGGCCAAGACGCCCTCGACGCATGCGATCTTCGTCGACGCGGGATACCTGTACGCGGCCGCGGGGCGCCTCGTCGCCGGCACGGAGGACCGCCGGGCGTTCGACCTCGACGCGGAAGCGCTGATCGAGGCGCTCATCGACAAGGCCCGCACGATCTTCGCGGACAGCCGGCTGCTGCGGATCTACTGGTACGACGGCGCGCGACGCCGTATCCACACCGCCGAGCAGCAGTCGATCGCCGAACTCCCGGACGTGAAGGTCCGCTTGGGCAATCTCAACGCCAACAACCAGCAGAAGGGCGTCGACTCGCTGATCAGATCGGACCTGGAGTCACTGGCCAGACACCGCGCGATCAGCGACGCGGCCCTGCTGGGCGGCGACGAGGACCTGGTGTCGGCGGTCGAGGCCGCGCAGGGCTACGGGGCGCGGGTGCACCTGTGGGGCATCGAGGCGCCCGAGGGACGCAACCAGGCGGAGCCCCTGCTCTGGGAGGTCGACAGCCAGCGCACCCTCGACCTCGACTTCTTCAAACCGTACGTCGCCCGGCGCACCGCGGCCGCCTACGAGGCCACCGCCTCCCGGCCCGGCCGCGAGGACGTCCGCTTCGTCGGCGCGCAGATCGCGGCGAGGTGGCTGGCGGCGCGAGGCCGCGAGTCACTGGTGGAACTGCTGCCCGGCCACCCCTACCTGCCGGGCTCGGTCGACCAGGACCTGCTGGTGGAGGCGGAGGGCCTGCTGCAGTACTCGCTGCGCGGCCAGGCCGACCTGCGGCGGGCGTTGCGGGACGGGTTCTGGGAGCACCTTCAGGCGCAGTACTAGCCGTACGGACTGTTGTATCAGCGGTACCGGCTGTTGTATCACCAGTACCGGCTGTATCAACCGTACCGGCTGTATCAACCGTACTGGCTGTATCAGCCGTACCGGCCGCACTGAGCGGTCGCTAGCTGCCGGGGACGCCTCGGTCCCAGAAGTCGGCGAAGGCGCGGGCCGTTTCGAGGGGCTGGTCCGTGTTGGGGGAGTGTTCCGCGCCCTGGACGACCGTGCGGCGCGCGCGCAGGCGCAGCGCCATGTCGTCGAGCAGGGGCACCGGCCAGGTGTCGTCGCTGGAACCCGACAGCACGTGGAACGGCAGCGGTACGGCGGCCAGCTCGGCCACGCGGTCCGGCTCGGTGCACAGCTGGCGCCCCGTGGCGGCGAGCTGGGCCGGCTTGTTGCCCAGCCAGCGGCGGCGCAGGTCCTCCTGGTCGCCGAGCCCGGCGTCCAGACCACCGGTGTCGGTCTCCTCGGGCGGCTCCAGAGCCTGGATCGCCTCCCACACCTCGGCCATGGTCATCACGGCGAGCGCGTCCCTGAGCAGCTTCACCCGCTGCTGCTGGGAGACGGAGATCTGGGCCGGCCCGGAGGCCATGAGGGTGAGGGAGCGGAAGGGCGAGTGGTCCAGCAGGACCGCGGCCCGTGCGATCTGCCCGCCGAGCGAGTGCCCGACGAGGTGCACGGGGGTGCCGAGGGCGGCGGCCTGGGCGAGCACGTCCTGCGCCAACTCGCTCTGCGCGTAGGCCGATTCGTCGTGCTCGGGCCCGTCGGACTCGTACTGCCCGCGCCCGTCCACCGCGACGGTCCGGTAACCGCGCCCCCCGAGCGTCTCGTGCAGCGGGTTGAAGTCCTCCTTGCTGCCGGTGAACCCGGGCAGCAGCAGCGCGGTTCCCCGCGGCGCGACGCCGTCCGCCACGGGCGAGTCGACGACGGCGAACTCCCCGCGCGCGGTGCGCAGCGAGTACGCGCGGGCGCCCGGGGGCGGGGTGAAGGTCGGAGGCCTGCTCATGGAGTGAGGTTATCCGGCGAGGGGGGCGTGCAGACGGATGGGCCGATGGGTGGCCGGCCGGCCGGTCGGGCCGATGGGCGGGGGGGGGGGGGACCGGTGGGGCGGTCGGGCGTCGGTGGGGCGGACGGGGGCCGGGCGGATGGAGGGCGGGCGGACGGCGGTCGGGCAGAAGGAGGGCGGGTGGACGGTCTGGGCCGAGCGGAGTCTGTTCTCGGCGCGTGACGCCGACGGCCCGGCCCACAGCAGGTGGGCCGGGCCGTCGGTCGGGTGAGCCATCAGCTCTCTGCGGGCTCCACCGCGGCCGTGGCCTTCCGCGGCCGACGCGTCCGGGGCTTCGCCTCGGCCAGCTCAGCCACCTCGGCCGCGTCGGTGGCGATCTCGGCGACTGCCGTGGTCTTGCGGGCGCGGGTCCGGGTGCGGGGCTTTGCGTCGGGCTCGCCGGCCGCCTGCGCCGGGATCTCGGTGGCGGCGGCCGTCTTGCGGGTACGGCGGGGCTTGGCCTCCGTGCCTTCGGCCGTGTCGGCGGCGGCCTCTGCCGCAGCCGTGGCCTTGCGGGTCCGGGTCCGGGTGCGCGGCTTGGCCTCGCCGGCCTCGGTCGTGTCGGCCGTGGCTGCCGTGGCCTTGCGCGTGCGGCGCGGTGTGACCTCGCCGGTGGCTTCCGGGGTGGTTTCCGGGGCGGCGGCCGTCTTGCGGGTACGGCGGGGCTTGGCTTCCGTGCCTTCGGCCGTGTCGGCGGCGGCCTCTGCCGCAGCCGTGGCCTTGCGGGTCCGGGTCCGGGTGCGCGGCTTGGCCTCGGGCTCCTCGGCGACCTGAGCCGGGATCTCGGCGGCGGCCGTCTTCCGCGTACGGCGCGGCTTGGCCTCGGTGGCCTCGGCGGTGTCCACGGCGGCCTCTGCGGTGGTCGTCGTCTTCCGCGTGCGGCGCGGCTTGGCCTCGGTGGCCTCGGCGGTGTCCACGGCGGCCTCTGCGGTGGTCGCCGTCTTCCGCGTACGGCGCGGCTTGGCCTCCGTGGCCTCGGCGGCGTCGACCGCCGTCTCCGCGGCAGCCGTCGCCTTGCGGGTACGGCGGCGCGGCTTGGTGGCAGGAAGCTCGGGGTCCGCGATCGCCGAGGCTTCCTCGACGGCCGGGGTCTCCTCGATCGCCGGGGTCTCCACGACGGCCGAGGGCTGCTCGACGGCCGGGGTCTCCGTGACCGCCGGGGTGGTCTCCGCGGCCTGCTCGGCGGCCGTCTCCGCGGTCGCCGTGCCCTCCGCGGACTTGCGGGTGCGCCGGCGGCGCGCCTTCTGCGGAGCCTCGGCCGGGTCCAGGGCGGGGCCCTCCGCCGTCGTGACGGCGGCTTCCGCGGCCTCGGGCGCCGTGGCCGGCACCGGCTGCTCGGACGCGGCACCGCCGCGGGTGCGGCGACGGCGGCGCAGGGTGCGCGGACCGCTCTCCTCGGGTGCCGCGGTCTCGGCCACGGCCTCGGGAGCGGCGGTCGCGTCCAGCGGCGTACCGCCGCGGGTGCGGCGACGGCGACGCGGCGTGCGCGCGGGACGCTCACGCTCGGCGGACCGGGACCCTTCCCGGTCGCCCCGGTCGCCCCGGTCGCCCCGTCCGCCTCGGCCGTTCCGGCCGCCGCGACCGCGGCCGCCGGTCTCGCCGAGGTCCTCCAGCTCCTCCGCGTCGAGCCCCGCGCGTGTGCGCTCGGCGCGCGGCAGGACACCCTTGGTGCCCGCGGGGATGCTCAGCTCCTCGAAGAGGTGCGGGGAGGTGGAGTACGTCTCCGGCGGATCGTTGAAGTTGAGTTCCAGCGCCTTGTTGATCAGCTGCCAGCGCGGGATGTCGTCCCAGTCGACCAGGGTGATGGCGATGCCCTTGGCGCCCGCGCGGCCGGTACGGCCGATGCGGTGCAGGTACGTCTTCTCCTCTTCGGGAGACTGGTAGTTGATGACGTGCGTCACGCCCTCGACGTCGATGCCGCGGGCGGCGACGTCGGTGCAGACGAGGACGTCCACCTTGCCGTTGCGGAAGGCGCGCAGCGCCTGCTCGCGGGCGCCCTGGCCGAGGTCGCCGTGGACCGCGCCGGCCGCGAACCCGCGCTGCTTGAGCTGGTCGGCGAGGTCGGCCGCGGTGCGCTTGGTGCGGCAGAAGACCATGGCCAGCCCCCGGCCGTCGGCCTGCAGGATGCGCGCGACCATCTCGGGCTTGTCCATGTTGTGCGCGCGGTACACGTGCTGCGAGGTGTTCGCGACCGTCTTGCCCGCGTCGTCCGGCGCGGCGGCGCGGATGTGCGTGGGCTGCGACATGTAGCGGCGCGCGAGACCGATGACCGCGCCCGGCATGGTCGCCGAGAACAGCATCGTCTGGCGGCGGGTCGGCAGCAGGTTGATGATCTTCTCGACGTCGGGCAGGAAGCCCAGGTCGAGCATCTCGTCGGCCTCGTCGAGGACGAGGGCCCTGACGTGGTTGAGGTTGAGCTTCTTCTGGCCCGCGAGGTCCAGCAGCCGGCCCGGGGTGCCGACGACCACGTCGACGCCCTGCTTGAGGGCCTCGACCTGGGGCTCGTAGGCCCGGCCGCCGTAGATGGCGAGGACCCGCACGTTGCGCACCTTGCCGGCGGTCAGCAGGTCGTTGGTGACCTGCGTGCACAGCTCGCGCGTCGGGACGACGACGAGTGCCTGCGGGGTGTCGGTGAGTTCCTCGGGCTTCGCGCGGCCCGCCTCCACGTCCGCGGGGACGGTGACGCGCTCGAGGAGCGGGAGGCCGAAGCCCAGCGTCTTGCCGGTGCCGGTCTTGGCCTGGCCGATGACGTCCGTGCCCGAGAGGGCGACGGGGAGGGTCATCTCCTGGATGGGGAAGGGGGTGGTGATGCCGACGGCTTCGAGGGCCTCGGCGGTCTCGGGGAGGATTCCGAGATCTCTGAACGTGGTAGTCAGGGTGCTGCCTCTTCTGTGTACGCGGTGCGAGGCGAGCGCGGGGGTCGTGGACGGACCGTGCCGGGGACGTCGGCTGCCTTACGATCTTGCCGTAGGGCACGGGACCTCTGCCGACGCTCTAGCGCTCGTACCGCTGAGGTGTCCCTCCGGCCGGCGTACGCAATGTGCCGTACGGCCTGGGAGGGCTGTCGGGTCGGAGCCGATCGGGCCACCGACCGGGCATCCTCATACGTGCGGCCCGTCGACTACTCGGCAGGCGCATTACCACCATACCCCGGAATCCCGCACACACGATGGCCGATTTGGTCACGTAGCCGTCATCACACTGATTGACCAGGGACTTCCGTCGCCGGACAAGCGGACTATTGTGCGCTTCATGACGACGTCTGACAACACCTCTGACGCTCCCTCCGAACGCACCGGAGTCGCCGCCCAGGACTGGGCGAAAGCCTCCGCCGACCCGCAGTACCGGGCCGCGGTCGTCGATCTCCTCGGTGCGCTCGCGTACGGCGAGCTCGCGGCGTTCGAGCGGCTCGCGGAGGACGCCAAGCTGGCGCCGACGCTGGCCGACAAGGCGGAACTGGCGAAGATGGCGTCGGCCGAGTTCCACCACTTCGAGCGGCTGCGCGACCGGCTCACGGAGATCGGCGAGGAGCCCACGCACGCGATGGACCCGTTCGTCGCCGCGCTCGACGGCTTCCACAAGCAGACGGCGCCCTCCGACTGGCTGGAGGGGCTCGTCAAGGCGTACGTCGGTGACTCGATCGCCAGCGACTTCTACCGGGAGGTCGCGGCCCGGCTGGACGCGGACACGCGTGAACTGGTGCTCGCCGTGCTGGACGACACCGGGCACGCCGGCTTCGCCGTGGAGAAGGTGCGCGCCGCGATCGACGCCGACCCGCGCGTGGGTGGCCGTCTCGCTCTGTGGGCACGGCGTCTCATGGGCGAGGCCCTGTCGCAGTCCCAGCGGGTGGTCGCGGACCGGGACGCGCTGTCGACGATGCTCGTGGGCGGCGTCGCGGACGGTTTCGACCTCGCCGAGGTGGGCCGGATGTTCTCCCGCATCACCGAGGCGCACACCAAGCGGATGGCCGCCCTGGGGCTCGCGGCCTAGCTCTCAGGGCCCGTTCGCCCGGTCGTCGTTCCGGGGTTTCCGGCCGTCGCCGCCGTCCGGCCCGTCTCCGTCCGGTCCGTCTCCGTCCGGTCCTTCTCTGTCGTCTTGGTCTTGTCCGTCTCCGTCGAGCTCACGCCGGCGCCGAGCGCCGGCGGAGTCTCCCTGCCGGGCGCACCAGCAGGGACAGCGAGGCGGCGGACACGATCGCCGCGCCGAGAAGGATCAGCAGCACATTGCCGGGGTCGAAGGCACTGTGGGTGACGAAGGCGCCGAACAGGGCTCCGGCGGCGCCCGTCGCCAGCACCAGGGAACGGGCGGGCAGCCGGTGGGCCAGCCGGCGGTTCGCCCCCCACGCCAGCGCCAGACCGAGCAGCGCGGAGCCGAGCGCCTCGAACAACAACATGGGGTCCCTCCCACGGCCACACTGCGCATCACGGTCGTAGCCCGTCATACCCGTGACCTGCGGAATGCAATCCTCCCCGGTGCGTCCGTTGTGCTCCATATGCGGGGAAGGGGATCCGCGGGGAAGGATCTGCCGGGAAGGGGGATCCGCGGGGAAGGGGAAGCCGGAAGACCGACCGGAAGAACGACCGGAAGAACGAGAGGGGCCCGGCGGCCGATGACCGCCGGGCCCCTCTCGCGAGTGGTGATTACAGCGCGCCGAAACCCACCTTGCGGGGAGCGGGCTCGCCGAGCTCGACGTAGGCGAGGCGCTCGGCCGGGACGAGCACCTTGCGGCCGTGCTCGTCCACGAGGGTCAGCAGCTGCGACTTCCCGGCCAGTGCCTCGGCCACGATCCGCTCGACCTCCTCGGCACTCTGACCGCTCTCCAGAACGATCTCGCGGGGCGCGTGCTGCACGCCGATCTTGACCTCCACGGCTTTGTCCCTCCGACGGTCAGTGAAGTGCGCGACCTGTACGCGCCGTACTCAGCACACATTAGCCCGGTGAGGGGACGCGCACGCTCCGCCCCGGAACGCCAAGAGCGAACACGGAGCGGGAACAAGCGCCCCTCCCGGTGCCGTCAGTGGTGCTGTTCGCTGCCGTGCAGCGGGAAACCCGCGATACCGCGCCAGGCCAGCGAGGCCAGCAGCTGCACCGCCTGGTCGCGCGGCACGCTGCGGTCGCTGTGCAGCCAGGAGCGGGCCACGACCTGGGCGAGGCCGCCGAGCCCGGAGGCCAGCAGCATCGACTCCGCGCGCGAGAGGCCGGTGTCCTCGGCGATGACGTCGCAGATCGCCTCCGCGCACTCGTTCGTGACCTTGTCGACGCGCTCGCGCACCGCGGGCTCGTTCGTCAGGTCCGACTCGAAGACCAGGCGGAAGGCGCCGCCGTCGTCCTCGACGTACGCGAAGTAGGCGTCCATCGTCGCGCGGACGCGCTGCTTGTTGTCGGTCGTCGACGCGAGCGCGCCGCGCACCGACCCGATCAGTGACTCGCAGTGCTGGTCCAGCAGCGCGAGGTAGAGGTCGAGCTTGCCCGGGAAGTGCTGGTAGAGCACCGGCTTGCTGACGCCGGCGCGCTCGGCGATGTCGTCCATGGCGGCCGCGTGGTAACCCTGCGCCACGAAGACTTCCTGGGCGGCGCCCAGCAGCTGGTTCCGTCGGGCACGGCGCGGCAGGCGCGTGCCCCGCGGGCGTGCCGCCTCTGTCTGCTCGATGGCTGTCACGCCGCCTCCCAATTTCGTCCACATGCGGTGTGCGCCGCGCCGCCATCGTACTTTTCGGTAACCCGGGTGTGCGCGGTGCGGGCGCAGAATTTCACGGACCGGACGGCGACGAAAGCCAAACAGGTCGTTTCAAACCGGACCGAAGCGGGCAGGAAAACGCCTCGTTCCAGCTCAGCGGCGCCCTCCGGTGCTTCCGTGCGCCCCCGTCAGCGGTAGTCGTCCTCGTTGGCCGGTGTCGTCCTCGTCAGCGGTAGTCGTCCTCGTCGATGGAGACGACGCGGTGCTGCTCGACGAGGTCGGCCTCGTTCGCGGTGGCCGGGTCCACGTCCTCGAGAGGCTCGTCGCGGTCCGCCGCGAGGTCGGCGGACTGTTCCGCCGCGTCGTTCTCGGGGGCCTCGACGTCGATCTCCTGGGGTTCCTGTGCGCCGTCGTCCTCGAACGTCTCGGGGTCGGTGGGGTCTACGGCCATGGTCCGGGCTCCCTTCCTACGAACGTGCCTGAGAGAAGCAGGTGCCCACAGCGGGTGCCCTCGGAACGAGCCTAGGAGACACCTGATCCGGACGCTATGCGGTGTGCGCGCAATCTGTCACTGCCTGCAATGGCAATCTGTGACCGCCTGCCATGACCGCCTGCCATGACCGCCTGCCATGACCGCCTGCCATGAGTGACTGCCTGAGTGAGTGCCTGCAGTCTGCCGCGGCGTGCAAACGGCCAGGGCGTGCAATCTGTGACGGCGAACACATGAGCCACTACGTGATCGTCTCGTAACATTGCCGCATGTCTTCGACCGAGCTGCCGTCCGTTCCGGCGACCACTGTGCTCCCGAAGGTGGCACCCGTCAGGGTTGCGGAGGGTGAGCGGCTCAGGTCGGTCGGGCTGCCGGGGATCACGCTGACGGTGCGGTCGAGACCACCGGGGAGGGAGGGACTGCCACCCGCTCTCTACGTTCACGGGCTCGGCGGCTCCTCGCAGAACTGGTCGGCGCTGATGCAGGAGCTCGAGGGCGTCGTCGACGGTGAGGCCCTCGACCTGCCCGGCTTCGGCGACTCGCCGCCGCCGGACGACGGCGACTACTCGATCACCGGGCACGCGCGCTCGGTGATCCGTTTTCTCGACGCGTCCGGGCGCGGGCCCGTGCACCTGCTCGGCAACTCGCTCGGCGGTGCCGTCACCACGCGCGTCGCGGCGCTGCGGCCCGACCTCGTGCGGACGCTGACGCTGGTGTCGCCGGCGCTCCCGGAGATCCTCGTGCAGCGCAGCGCGGTGCCGACGGCGCTGCTGGCGCTGCCGGGAGTCGCCGGCCTCTTCACCCGGTTCACCGCCGGATGGACCGCGGAGGAGCGGGTCCGCGGCGTGCTGGCGCTCTGTTACGGCGATCCCGGCCGGGTCTCGCCGGAGGCTTTCCGCAACGCCGTGGAGGAGATGGAACGGCGGATGCAACTGCCGTACCTCTGGGACGCGATGACGCGTTCCGCGCGCGGCATCGTCAACGCGTACACGCTGGGCGGCCAGCACGGCCTGTGGCGCCAGGCGGAGCGCGTCCTCGCCCCGACCCTCCTCGTCTACGGCGGCCGGGACCAGCTCGTCGGCTTCCGCATGGCCCGCAAGGCGGCCCGCGCCTTCCGCGACTCGCGCCTGCTGACCCTGCCTGAGGCGGGGCACGTGGCGATGATGGAGTACCCGGAGACGGTGGCCCGGGCCTTTCGGGAACTCCTCGCGGAACGGGGCGAGTCGGTGGGTGGGCACCCACCGGGGAAGCCGGCCGGCGCGCGCGGAGCCTCCCGCTCCGGCCACGGCACTGCCGCCCGCGACGGCGGAACCACCTCCGAGTCCCAGAGCGCGGGGAGCTGAGGGCCGACGTGGGACGCCACAGCCGCCGCGGGGTCGCTGCCGCGAAGGGCGACGCCAAGGAAACGAGTTCCGGAGCGAGGGGATCGAAGGGGAGGCCGGACGGCGCGCCCACCGGCGGGGGGCCGGGGTTTTCCGGCGGTACGCCTGCGCGTGGGGTGCCGCGGTTGCCTGATGGTACGCCTGCGCGTGGGGTGCCGCGGTTGCCTGATGGCACGCCTGCGCGTGGGGTGCCGCGGTTGCCTGACGGTACGCCTGCGCGTGGGGTGCCGCGGTTGCCTGACGGTACGCCTGCGCGTGGGGTGCCGCGGTTGCCTGACGGTACGCCCGCGCACGGCGTCCCCCGTGCCGCCGTCGACGGCACGCCCGCCCACGGCACCCCCGCAGTGCGCGGCGGCCACCCCGAGCAGCGCGAAGCCGGTGGTGGATGGGGGGAGTTGAGGCAGCCCCGGGCCGCCATTCCGGGCCAGCGCACGGCGCCGCCCGGTGGGCCGCGGCAGGAGTACGTCGACGCCTTCGACGCGGACGACGACGTCTTCACGCCCCGCGGCGGCGCGTCCGCGTACGCCGCGGACCCGTACGCCTCCGTCACCGACTGGGAGCCCGGCCCGGTCGTCGGCATCCCCTCCGACCCCGACGAGGACGCACCGCCGACCGGTGTGCCCGCTCAGGACAGGGGTGGCAAGGGGCGGACGTTCACCGGTGTCGCGGCCGCCGCCGTGACCACCGTGCTGGCCGTCGTGGTCGCCGGCCAGGTCGCCAACGGCCACGACGGCGGTGCCGTGGGAACGCAGTCGGCCACCGGGCAGGCGCGGGACGCACGGGACCCGGGGCCGTCGCCGTCCTCCTCACCGAGCACCGAGACGCTGACGTACGCGCAGGCGATGGGGAAGAAGTACGCCTTCAACGCCACGCTCAAGGGATCGGGGAAGTTCGAGACGGTCCCCGGGCGCGCCAAGGCACCCGGCAAAGGGCGCAAATACACCTACCGGGTGGACGTGGAGCAGGGGCTCGGACTCGACGGCGAACTCTTCGCCCAGGCCGTGCAGACGACGCTCAACGACGACCGGAGCTGGGCCCACGGCGGCGCGCGCACCTTCGAGCGCGTCGACTCCGGCAAGCCCGACTTCGTGATCACCCTCGCCAGCCCGGGGACCACCGCCACGTGGTGCGCCAAGTCCGGCCTCGACACCAACGAGGAGAACGTCTCCTGCGACTCGGCCGCCACCGAGCGAGTGATGATCAACGCGTACCGATGGGCCCAGGGATCGAAGACCTACGGCGACCGGATCCTCGCCTACCGGCAGATGCTGATCAACCACGAGGTGGGTCACCGGCTCGGCCGAGGCCATGTCAACTGCACGAAGAACGGCCAGCTCGCCCCCGTGATGCAGCAGCAGACCAAGTTCCTCGACCACGACGGGATCCACTGTCTGGCCAACCCCTGGCCCTACCCCAAGGGCTGACCGGCGCATCGCGGGTATCGCGAGTCACGTCGCCCGAGGGGCAGATGCCCGGCGCCGCGGGCGTCGGCCGCCACCCCTGACGGAACGTGACTGCATGATCTCTTAGCGCGATCGAACGCGAACCGCACAGGAAAGTTACGACCGTTCACCCCTTTTGGTGGTGCGACGGACAACCGTCCGTCGCACCACCGCCTTGTCCGCATACGTTCGTCCCGCTGCGAGCCGCCGGGTCAACGGCGGCTCCCCATACGGGAGATCGGGGGTGCGCTCGTGCGCATCGGACTGCTTACGGAGGGTGGCTATCCGTATGTGAGCGGTGACGCCACGCTCTGGTGCGACCGGCTCGTGCGCGGGCTCGGGCAGCACGAGTTCGACCTCTACGCGCTCAGCCGCACCGAACGGCAGGAGAGTGAGGGCTGGGTTCCGCTGCCGCCGCAGGTCAGCCGGGTGCGTACGGCGCCTATGTGGACGGCCCAGGACGACGGGACCGGGCACGGCCGACGGGCGCGCCGGCGGTTCGCCGAGTGCTACGGCGAGTTGGCGGCCGCGCTGTGCGCGGGGCACACCGGGGACCCCGCCGGGGCTTCAGGGAAGACCCCGGCCGCCGAGGCGGACCGTTTCGGCAACGCGCTGTACGGGCTGGCCGAACTCGCCCGCGAGGACGGCGGCCTGGTGGGAGCGCTCCGCTCGGAGACCGCCGTACGCGCCCTGGAGCGCGCCTGTCGCGCACCGGGCGCCCTGCGGGCGGCACGTGAGGCGCGCGTACCGGACCTGCTCGCGGTCGTGGCGCACCTCGAACGCGCCCTGCGCCCCTTGTCGCTGGACTGGTACGGGGAGGACGACGGGCTCGGCTCGGCCGACCTGTGCCACGCCGCGTCCGGTGGACCCGCCACCCTGCCCGGACTGCTCGCCCGCCACTTCCACGGCGTACCCCTGCTGGTGACCGAGTACGGCGTGCGGCTGCGCACGCACTACCTCGCCGCCACGGACGCGCCGCCCGCCGTACGCGCCCTGCTCGCCGCCTTCCACGGCAGGCTCGCCACCGAGATCTACGACCGGGCCGCGGTCATCACCCCCGGCAACGCGCACGCCCGCCGCTGGCAGGAGCGCTGCGGCGCCGACCGCGCCAAACTCCGCACGGTCTACCCGGGCATGGACGCCGGCCCCTTCGCCGAGGTGGGCGAGTCCGCCGAGAGCTCCGACCCCGACGCGTTGGTCTGGGTGGGCCGGATCGAGCCCGCGAAGGACCTGGTCTCGCTGCTGCACGCCTTCACGGAGGTGCGCAGGGAGCAGCCGAAGGCGCGGCTGCGGATCGTGGGCGCGCCCACCGGGCCCGAGGGCGAGGCCTACCTCGGGCACTGCAGGGCGCTGGCCGCGCAGCTCTTCCCCGACGAGGCCGCAGGGCCGCACGCCGTCGGCGACAACCCCGTCTCCTTCGAGGAGATCGGCGGCCCTGAGCTGCCCACTCTCGCCGAGGCGTACGCCGCCGGCGGCGTGACCGTGCTCTCCAGCGTCGTCGAGGGCTTTCCGATCAGCCTGGTGGAGGCCATGCTCTGCGGCCGGGCCACGGTGTCCACGGACGTCGGCGCGGTGGTGGAGGTCATCGGGGGCACGGGGCTCGTCGTACCGCCGCGCAACCCGCGGGCGCTCGCCGAGGCCTGCCTGGCGCTGCTGCGCGACCCCGAGCGCCGGGAGCGCCTGGGTGCCGCCGCACGCGCGCGGGCGCTCGAACTGTTCACCGTTGAGCAGAACACCACGGCATTTCACGGCATTTACCTGGAGATCGTCTCGCACACCCCGGTGCGCCGGGTGGTCCTCGACGACACCGGGGAACCGCTGCCCTTCGCCGCCCCGGCCGAGGCCCATGTCCCCGGCCGCTGGACCGGCCCGGCAGCGCGTGTGGTGGCCTGCGGTGGCCCCGTCTGGGCCACGGACACCCCCGCCCGCGCCAGATCCGCCACGCCGGCCGCGGAGGGGGCGCGATGAGCGGCCTCGGCGAACTCGACAGGCCCGGCGCGCCGAGCACCGCGCAGGCGTGGGACGAGCGCTCCCATGAGTGGGCGACGGGGGAAACCGGACCCCTGGACGGCACCGGCACACGGGACACCGGTACACGGGAGGCCACCGGTACACGGGACGGCGACGGCACACGGGACACCGGTACACGGGAGGCCACCGGTACACGGGACGGCGACGGCACACGGGACACCGGTACACGGGACGGCACCGGCACACGGGACACCGGTACACGGGACACCGGTACACGGGACGGCACCGGTACACAGGAGGGCACCGGCACACAGGACGCCACGGCAGTGCCGGGCGGCCCCCGCGCACCGGACGGCGGCGTCGGGGCCCGCCCGCAGGCCGAGCGCGGCCGGCCGGCACCCCGGCGCACCGCTGCCGACCCGGTGAAGACGCTGATGCACCGCCACCGCGAGCTGTGCGAACGGGCGGTGGACCCCCTGGAGATCGCGGCGGGGCTGGAGGCCCACGGCGTCACCGACCGGACGGCGACCCGCTTCCGGCACCGGGACGTGTTCTCCCTCGCCGAGGAGATGTACGCGCGCGCCGCCCACGACGAGGAGACGGCACCGCGCTCCACGGCGCTCACGGCCCCGCGGGCGCGCACCGCCTGGATCGTGCTCACGCTGCTGCCCGGAGCCCTGTGCGCCGCGACCGTGACCGCCCTCCGCCTCGCCCACGGACAGACCCGAACGATCGCGGTCGCCGCAGGCGTTCTCGCGGTGGCCCTCGCCCTGCGCGCGTCGCTCGCCCGCGGCCCTCTCGGCGCCGCGGACCACAGGCCACCGGGGGCCACGCAGCACACTCCGGGCAGCCGGATCTGGACGTACTGGCTCATCGTCTATGCCCTCCTCGGCGACGGTCTTCTCCGTGTGGCCGTCACCGGAGGCCCTGACGGGCCGCCCACCGTCGGTGCCGGCGGTTCGTGGACCCTGGCCGCGGCCCCGGTCCTGGCCCTCGCCTGGGCCTGCGCACCAGCCGCCTGGTGCGCCCGCCTCTTCGCCGTGTGCGCCCGCCGCAGACTGAGCGCCAGCCGAGGTCTGGAGGAGTTCACCGCCTCCGCGCGCCCGCTGCTGCTCGGCGCGTTCGCCCTGTTCCTGTCCGCCCTGACGGCTCTGCTCGCCCTGTGCGGCGCGGTCCTGGACGAGAGTGCGGCCTACGCCCAGACCGTCACCCTGGGTGCCCTGCTGTTCCTCGCCCGCCTCCTCACCGCGCACGGCTTCAGCCACGCGCCCGTCCTCGTCCTCACGGCCGCGGCGACCGCCGAGGCGACCGCCCTGGCCACGGTCTTCGCGGCCCGTCTGCCCGGATGCGGCTTCCTCGCCACCCCCGTGGAGACGGCCGTGGACGCCTGGGGCGCCGGCAGCGTCCCGGCCCTCGCCTGCGCGGCGGCCGCGCTGGCCCTGCTGGTCCACGCGGCCCGCACGCTCACCCGGGCCTCGGCCCACGCACCCGCGGACCGGCCGTGCTGACGCCGCAGCCGATCCCGGCGGGCCCGAGCACGTCGCCCGCACGCCGGCCCCGGCCGGCCCCGACCCTGCCGCAGGCGCCAGGACCCGCCGCCCGAGGCAACCGCTCCACCCCCTCCGAAGGAGAACCCGAGATGATCACCTCCCGATCCGACGCCTCGGCCCCGGGAGCCGCCCGATGAGAGTCCTGCTGATCGGAGCCAACGGCTACCTCGGCCGCTTCGTCGCCGACCGCCTGCTCGCCGACCCGGCCGTCCAGCTCACCGCGCTCGGCCGCGGCGACGACGCCGACGTCCGTTTCGACCTCGCGTCCGGCAGCCCCGGTGCCCTCACCCGCTTCCTCGACGCGGTCCACCCCGGTGTCGTCATCAACTGCGCCGGCGCCACCCGGGGCGGCGCCCGCGATCTGACCCGCCACAACACCGTCGCCGTCGCCACCGTCTGCGAGGCCCTGCGCCGCAGCGGCTGCGACGCCCGGCTGGTGCAGATCGGCTGCAGCGCCGAGTACGGACCCAGCCAGCCCGGTTCGTCCACGGCCGAGGACGCCGTGCCCCGCCCCGGCGGTCCGTACGGTGTGAGCAAGCTCGCCGCCACCGAACTCGTCCTCGGCTCCGGCCTGGACGCGGTCGTCCTGCGGGTCTTCTCGCCGGCCGGTCCGGGCACCCCCGCCGGCTCACCGCTCGGACGTCTCGCCGAAGCCATGCGCCGCGCCATGCAGTCCGGCGACGGCGAACTCAAGCTCGGCGGTCTCGGCGTCCAGCGCGACTTCGTCGACGTACGTGACGTCGCCCGTGCGGTGCACGCCGCCTCCCTCTCCGCCGCGCAGGGCGTCATCAACATCGGCTCGGGCCGCGCCGTGCGGCTGCGCGACGCCGCCGCCGTGCTCGCCCGGGTGGCCGGATACGGCGGCGCCCTCCACGAACTCGACGGCCCGCCCGGCCCGCTGCGGCCGACGGTCGGCCACCAGCGATCCGACCCGGACCACGCGGCGCCGATGGCGTACCCGTACCCGGACGGTTGCGGCAGCTGGCAGCAGGCCGATGTGCGCACCGCGCGCGACCGGCTCGGCTGGCGGCCGAGGATCAACCTCGAGGAGTCCCTCGCCGACATCTGGATGGAGGCGGCATGCCGTATGTGACCAGCACCAGAGCGGGCAGCACGAGCACCGACGTCCGTACCGGGTTCGGCGTCCCCGGCTACGCCCACCCCCTTGTCGCGCCCACCGAATGGGGGGAACTCACCCGGCCGGGGACCCCCTTGCACTGGGTCGTGCTCAACGTGGCCGACGGCCCCGGCGCCCGCCCTGATCCGCACTGCCTGGAGGCGGCCGGACGGCTGCGCAACATGGGCGTGCGGGTCCTGGGGCACCTGGAGTCGCCGTCCGGGGCCCGGACCTTCGGCGAGGTGGTCTCCGACGCGCATCGCCACATCGACTGGTACCAGGTCGACGGCTTCCTCCTGGACCGCTGTCCGACCGATGGCGTCTCGCTCTCCGAGATCCGCCGCACCGTCACCACGCTCCGCGCGATCTGTGAAGGCGCTCACATCGTCCTCGGCCACGGCACCCACCCGCACCCCGGCTACCTCGAGTGCGCCGACCAGTTGGTCACCTTCTGCGGCCCCTGGAGCGACTACCGCTGGTCGCAGGTGGCGGAGTGGACGGCGGACCATCCCCCCGAGCGCTTCTGCCACTTCGTCCACGGAGTGCCCCTGCCGCACCTGGAGGAGGCGCTGCGCATCGCCCGCTGGCAGGGCGCCGCGACGATCTACTTCACCGACCGCACGGACCGGGGAGGCCGCAGTGACCCGTGGGAGACCATGCCCGGTTACTGGGACGAAATCGTCTCGCGGATCGGGACGGGTGTCTCGGAATGAAAAAGGGCGTGGCAGTGTTGCAGGGAGAACAACCGTAGTGATTGACCGACCAACGGAGTCCCCGTGTCGCTGCCACCCCTGGTCGAGCCGGCTGATGAGCTCACCGTAGACGAGGTCCGCAGGTACTCCCGCCACCTGATCATCCCCGACGTGGGGATGGACGGGCAGAAGCGGCTGAAGAATGCCAAGGTGCTCTGTGTGGGCGCCGGCGGCCTGGGCTCGCCGGCGCTGATGTACCTGGCCGCCGCGGGCGTCGGCACCCTCGGCATCGTGGAGTTCGACGAGGTGGACGAGTCGAACCTGCAGCGCCAGATCATCCACAGCCAGTCCGACATCGGCCGCTCCAAGGCCGAGTCCGCCCGTGACACCGTCAAGGGCATCAACCCGTACGTGAACGTGATCCTTCACGAGGAGCGGCTCGAGGCCGACAACGTGATGGACATCTTCAGCCAGTACGACCTGATCGTCGACGGCACGGACAACTTCGCCACGCGCTACCTGGTCAACGACGCCTGCGTGCTGCTGAACAAGCCGTACGTGTGGGGTTCGATCTACCGCTTCGACGGCCAGGCCTCCGTGTTCTGGTCCGAGCACGGCCCCTGCTACCGCTGCCTCTACCCGGAGCCCCCGCCGCCGGGCATGGTCCCCTCCTGCGCCGAGGGCGGCGTGCTGGGCGTGCTGTGCGCGTCCATCGGCTCCATCCAGGTCAACGAGGCCATCAAGCTCCTCGCCGGCATCGGTGAGCCGCTGGTCGGCCGCCTGATGATCTACGACGCCCTGGAGATGCAGTACCGCCAGGTCAAGGTCCGCAAGGACCCCAACTGCGCGGTCTGCGGCGAGAACCCGACCGTCACCGAACTCATCGACTACGAGGCCTTCTGCGGCGTCGTGTCCGAGGAGGCCCAGGCGGCCGCCGCCGACGCGACGATCACTCCCAAGCAGCTCAAGGAGTGGATCGACGATGGCGAGAACATCGACATCATCGACGTCCGCGAGATCAACGAGTACGAGATCGTCAGCATCCCGGGCGCCAGGCTGATCCCGAAGAACGAGTTCCTCATGGGCACCGCCCTGGAGAGCCTCCCGCAGGACAAGAAGATCGTCCTGCACTGCAAGACGGGTGTCCGCAGTGCGGAAGTCCTTGCGGTCCTGAAGTCCGCGGGCTTCTCCGACGCCGTGCATCTTGGCGGAGGCGTGATCGGCTGGGTCAACCAGATCGAGCCGGACAAGCCGGTCTACTAGGCCACGCCGGTCCACGAGAGGCATGACCTTCCGGGAGGGGCTCGGCACCGCGGGTGCCGGGCCCCTTTCCGATGCTCCCGCTACGAGGCGCAGACCTTGCCGTCCTTCGGCACGGTCCCCTTCAGCAGATACGCGTCCACCGTCGAGTCGACGCAGTCGCTCCCGCTTCCGTACGCACCGTGCCCCTCGCCCTTCCAGGTGAGCTCCACGCCGACGCCCTTGCCCAACTCGTCGGCCATCTTCCGGGCACCCTCGTAGGGCGTCGCCGGGTCGCCGGTGTTGCCGACCACGAGGATCGGCGCCGCGCCCGGCGCGCTCACCTCCGGGGTGTCGAACTGCCCGGCCACCGGCCAGTCGTGGCACCAGCCGGCCGTGTCCCAGCCGAGGAAGTCCCCGAACACGGGCGAAATCTTCTCGAACGCCGCGAGCCTCTTCTTCGTCGCCTCGGCGGTCGGCCGCTCCTTGTCGTCCAGGCACGATATGACCCGTTGTGAATGGGTCGTCGTGGCGTAGTGCCCCGAAGCGTCGCGTTCGTTGTAGCCGTCGGCGAGCGCGAGCAGCTCGGAACCGTCGCCCCGCTCCGCGGCGCCCAGGGCGCTGGTCAGGGTCGGCCAGCCCTCCTTGCTGTACAGGGGGAGGACGATGCCGGTGAGGGCGAGCGTCTGCGTCAGCTTCCGTCCGGAGGAGGTGGGCAGCGGCTTCGCGTCGAGGCGCTTCACCAGGTCGGCGATCTTCCGGGTGCCCTGCTTTGGGTCCTGGCCGGTCGACTTCAGGTAGTCGTCCAGGGCGCGCTGGAAGCCCCTGGTCTGGTTCTTCGCCTGGCCCACGGTGTCGGCGCTCGGGTCGACGACCGCGTCGAGGATCAGCCTCCCCACCTTCTTCGGGAACAGGTGGGCGTAGACACCGCCGAGTTCGGTGCCGTACGAGATGCCGAAGTAGTGCATCTTGGTGTCGCCCAGCACCTGGCGCATCAGGTCCATGTCGCGGGCGGTGTCCGTCGTCGACACATGGGCCAGCAGCTTCCCGGCGGCCTTCTTGCAGCCCTGGCCGAAGTCCGCGGCGTCCTGGAAGTACGCCTTCTCCTCCGCCGGGGTGTCCGGAGTGGCGTCCACGTCCTCGGCGGCCTGGATGTCCTTGTCGCTGCGGCAGCGCACGCCCTCACTGGCGGCCACCCCGCGGGGGTCCCAGCTCACCAGGTCGTAGTGCTCGCGCAGCGCGGACACCGTGGAGGCGTAGGTGGGCATCATGGACACGCCCGAGCCGCCTGGCCCGCCGAAGTTGAACAGCAGCGAGCCGATGCGCTTGCCGCCGTCGGCCTTGGCGCGGATGAGGGCGAGGTCGATGGTCTCGCCCTCGGGTTTCGACCAGTCCAGGGGCGTCTTGAGCGTCGCGCACTGCCAGTCGCTGCCCGGCGCGGGGGAGTCGGAGGTGGCCTTGCAGCGGCCCCAGGCGAGCTTCTGCCCGGTCAGTGAGGAGGGCAGCGCGGCTGTCGTCCCGGAGGAACGGGACGGTGACGACGGGGCCGGGCTCGACCTCTCACCGCTCTTGCCGTCGCCGGACGACGAGCCACTGCAGCCGCCCGCCAGGAGCGCCGCGGCGGTGCCCAGAGCGGCCCACCGTACGAGTCGTGCCATGCGCCTTCCCCCCATCACAGGCCGTCGGCGTCGTGCAGCAAACGGCGGTCAGGCCATAGTAGGCGGATCAAGCCGGACCTGCCGCAGCCTGTGGATAACCTTCTGACCTGCCGGTTTACCCGCTGTCTGCCGGCTGTCAGGAGCAGACGGTCCCGGCCTTGGGCAGCCTGCCGTCCAGCAGATAGCCATTGACCGCGGACTGCACGCACTTGTTCTTGCTGTCGTACGCACCGTGCCCCTGCCCCTTGTACGTCAGCTCGACGCCGACACCCCGACCGAGCGAGTCCACCATCTTCTTCGCGCCCTCGTACGGCGTGGCCGGGTCGCCGGTGTTGCCCACGACGAGGATCGGCGCCGCGCCCGGCGCGCTCACGTCGGGGTGGTCGGCGGCACCCGGAACGGCCCAGCCGGTGCAGCTGACCATGGACCAGGCCAGGAAGTCGCCGAACAGCGGCGAGGCCGACCGGAACTCGGGCAGTTTCCGCTGCACGAAGCCGGGGCCGTAGCGGGCCTTGTCGTCCGCGCAGTTGATGGCGACGTTGGCGGCGGCGATGTTGCTGTACTCGCCGTTCTCGTTGCGTCCGTTCAGCGAGTCGGACAGGGCCAGCAGGATCCTGCCGTCGCCCTGGTAGGCCTGGGCCAGGCCCTCGGTGAGGTACTGCCAGAAGTCCTTCGAGTACAGCGCCTGCGCGATGCCGTTGGTCGCGGCGGTCTGGGTGAGCCGGCGGGGGAAGATACCGGGGATGGGCTTGCCGTCCAGGTCCTTGAGCAGTGTGGCGATACGGTTCTTCACGTCCTGCGCGGTGTCGCCGATCGGGCAGCGAGTGGTCTTCGATGTGCAGTCCTCGGCGAAGTTGTCGAGCGCGAGCTGGAAGCCCTTCGCCTGACCGAGCGAGCTCTGCTCGGCGTCCTGCGTCGGGTCGACGACCGCGTCGAAGACGGCGCGGCCCACCTTCTTCGGGAACAGGTGGGCGTAGACACCGCCGAGTTCGGTGCCGTACGAGATGCCGAAGTAGTACAGCTTGTCGTCACCGAGGACCTGGCGCATCAGGTCCATGTCGCGGGCCGCGTCGGTGGTGCGCACGTGCGGCAGTACCTTCGCGGAGTTCTTCTCGCAGGCCGCGTTGAACTCCTTGGTGCCGTCCACGTAGTCGGTGCGCTCACGGGCGTCGTCCGGGGTCGCGTCCTGCTGGAAGTACACGTCGAGCTGCTGGTCGTCCTCGCACTTCACGGGAGCGCTGCGGCCGACCCCGCGTGGGTCGAAGCTGACCAGGTCGTAGCGGGTGCGCAGGGCCGCGTAGTCCTGTCCGAAGGAGGGCAGCGTGCTGACGCCGGAGCCGCCCGGCCCGCCGAAGTTGAAGACCAGCGAGCCGATGCGCTCGCTCTTCGGGCCGCTCGCCCTCGCCCGGATCAGCGCGATACCGATCGTGTCGCCCTTGGGCTTGCTCCAGTCCAGGGGCGCCTTCATGGTGGCGCACTGCCAGGTACCGCCGTGCGGCAGAGGGGAGGGCGTGTCACCGCCGCCCTCCGCGGTGGACGGCGCCGGGCAGTCCTTCCAGTCGAGCTTCTGGGCCGACAGATCCCCGCCGCCGGAGCCGTCGTCGCTGCAGGCCATGGGCGCGGAGCACAGCAGCACGGCGGAGGTGGTCACGGCGACGGCGCGCAGGCGGGACGGCTTCGGCATGCTCCCATCCTGCTGCGGCGCGCGGCGCGGCGCTCGGGACACGGGCCGTACGAGGTACGCGCGCGTGCAGCCACCGTACGAGAAGCGGTCGTACGAGGAGCCGTTGTACACACAACGGTCGTACCAGAGGCGGTGGTAGAGAGGCGGTCGTAAGAGAGGCGGTCGTGCTAGAGCGAGCCCTTGCGCGTGAGGTGGTTGAAGGCCAGCCAGCCCGGCAGCACCGGCAGCCACAGGGTCAGCAGCCGGAACAGCAGGACCGCCGGCGCCGCGACCTCCTTGGGCAGGCCCACGGCGATCAGACCGACCGTCAGGGTCGCCTCCACCGCGCCCACGCCGCCCGGGGTCGGGGCCGCGGATCCGAGCGCGTTGCCGGCGAGGAAGACGACGGCGACGCTGGCGATGCTGAGGTTGGTCCCCTCGGTGCCGAAGGCGCGGATCGAGGCGTCCAGGCACATCACGAAGCACGCGGTCAGCAGCAGGGTGCCGCCGATGCCGCTGACGAGCTTCTGCGGCCGCTGCAGCACGTCCAGCATGCGCGGCACCACACCGGCGAACAGCGACCGCACGCGCGTGACGACGAATTTCCGCAGGAACGGCACCGAGGTGACCACCAGCACGAGCACCGCCACGGTCAGCAGGCCGGCGATGACCGTCCTGGACGGCGACAGCGACGGCGTCTTCTCGGTGCCGGTCAGGTAGCCGAACGACAGCAGCATCAGGATGTGGCAGCCCAGACCGAAGAGCTGAGAGCCGCCGACACTCGCCACGGCGAGCCCCGGGCGCACCCCCGAGCGCTGCAGGAAGCGTGTGTTGAGGGCGACGCCACCCACCGCGGCGGGCGCGACGATCTTGACGAACGACCCGGCGACCTGCGCCGCCACGGCCCGCAGGAACGGCACCCGCTCGGGCACGAACCCCAGCAGCGCCATCGCCGCCGCGAAGTAGCTGCACGCCGAGAACGCCACGGCCGCCAGCACCCAGCCCCACTGCGCGTTCGCGACCAGGGGGCCGAACTCGATGTGGGTGAGCTGGGTCAGCAGGAAGTAGGCGCCGATGGCGCCGGCGATGAAGCTGATCAAGGTGCGCGGCCGCACCCGCTCGAGGCGGGCGGGCTCGACCGGCGCCTGCGGCCTGATCAGCAGCACCTGGTGCCGGATCTGGGCCAGCAGATCCTCCTCGCGTGCCTCGTCCAGAGCCTCGTCGAGAGCCCGCTTCTCGGCCCGCTGTTCCGCGCGCACGGCCTTCTTGTCGGGCTTTTCGGGTGCGGCCACGGCCTCGCCGTCCTCGGCGCCCTCCTCCAGCCTGGCCTGCCTGACCTGCCGGGAAGCCTCCAGGACCGCCTCGCGCTCGCGCTCGGCCCGCTCACGGGCCAGTCTGCGCAGGGTCGCGCGCGAGGTGCGGCTGAGCGCGATGGGCTGGAGCATCGGCAGGCAGTCGGCGACGGCGTCCGGGCCGAGCACCTCGACCGCCGACGCCACCGCGCGCTCGGCGCCCACCCGCAGCCCCAGCGTCACCAGGAGCTGAGAGACGTCCATGCGCAGCAGCAGGTCACCGGCCGCGATCTCGCCGCCGCGCAGATCGGTGATGATCACCGTGCCGGAACGATCCACCAGAACCGCGTCGCCCACCAGCCTGCGGTGTGCGATGCGCCGTGACTGCAGGGCCCGTACCTGGTGCCAGGTGTCGCGCAGCAGTTCGTCGGTGATCTCCTCGTCGGACAGGTTGTCCAGGGTGCGACCGCCCGTGTGCTCGTAGACGAGCATCACGGCGTCGGGGCCGAGTTCCGAGGTCGCGATCAGCTTCGGCGCGTTGGCGCCGGCGGCGATCGCCGCGTACGCCAGCAGGGCCTCCTGTTCCAGCGCCTGGCGCAGCGACTGCAGGCTGCTGCGCGTGGCGAAGCCGCGCAGCGTCAGATTGCGCCACGCGCGGTAGAAGAAGCCCTGTGCCTGCTGCTCGCGGTCGACCACCGTCACGTCCAGCGGCGGTCCGTCCTCCAGGGTGACGAAGTAGCGCCGGCCGCGGTCGCCGGTCTCCGGTGTCTCCGGCACTTCCTCGCGCGAGGCGGTCACCGGGCGGAAACCGACGTGCTGGAGGCCCGCCATCAGCGTGCGTCCCGTCGGACGGATGTTGGGCGAGCCGACCGCGTACAGCGTCCCGTAGGCCACGGTCCAGCCGATCAGCACCGTCAGGATGATGGAGAACGGTGTCGTGTAGCCGGTCACCAGCATCGAGAACGCGTCGAGCAGCAGCACGATCCAGAGCACCGCGCGCCAGCGCGGCCGCCGGGACATGCCGACCGCCGTCATGTACGCGATGACCGGCGCGAGATAGCCGTGCACCGGGTCCGTGAGGGCGTGGATGTCACCGGGCGAGGGCTGGGTGAGCGCCTCCTGGATGGAGCCGGGGGCGGCCTTCGCGACCCACAGGTCCGTGGCGAGCGTCACTCCGTGGGCGAGGACCGCCGCGAGCACGCCGTCGGCGATGCGCAGCCCGTCCCGCTTGATCAGCCGCTCGATCGCGAAGGCGACCGGCACCAGCAGGATGGCGATGCTGGAGGCCAGACCCGCGAACCTGATGAGCAGGTCGGGCGCCTGTCCGGTGCCCTTGTTGATGTCCTGTTCGAGACCCGAGGTGGTGCCGTGCGCGAAGGCGGCGATCGCGAGCAGGACGGCGACCGCCAGCACGCCCACCATCAGGCGCATCAGATCCGACGGGCGGTGCACGCGCGCGGGGAGCAGCGGTTCGTCGCCCTCCACCTCGTCGATGTGCACCTCGTCGAGGAACTCGTCCCCGCTCTTGTCGCCCTTGTTCGGGTCCTTCGGCGCGGTGGCCCTGCCCTCCCGGGCGGTCGTGCCGCCACCGGTTTGGGAGGCGGCGCCGTCCGGGCGCGACGAAGCGTCAGAGGTGCTCTCCGCGTCCTCTGGGTGCGCACCCTGCTGCTTCATCGTCTCTTCTTGATCTCGTATCACCGGTCACCGCCCGCACGATGGTGGCATGCCCCACCGACACGCGGGGGTATCAGGGTGCACATGCGGGCCGCACAGTCTGCCGGAAGCGCCGTCCCGGGGCGAGACGTAGGCACGCTCGTGGGGACGCCGCACTGTCGGTGGCATGAGGCAGGATGAGCCGGATGAGCGAGCAGAGCCTTCCGCCCGACGCCCGCCCGGAGCCACCGGACGCGCTCCCGGATTACGCCGAGCGCGTCCTGGAGGTCGCCGAACTGATCCCGCCGGGACGCGTCATGACGTACGGGGACGTCGCCGAGTGGCTGGAGCATGAGGAGGGCGAGCGCGCGGCGCTCTGCGGTGAGGGTGGTGGGGGGAGACGGATGGGAGGTCCCCGCCAGGTCGGCCGGGTGATGGCCCTCTACGGGGGAGCCGTTCCGTGGTGGCGCGTCGTGCGCGCGGACGGGGTGCTGCTGCCGGGCCACGAACTGCGGGCCCTCGACCACTACCGTACCGAGGGCACGCCCCTGAAAGAGGCGGGCAGGGCCGCGGAGGGCCACCTGCCGCGCCTCGACATGACACGGGCGCGGTGGGACGGCGGCGGACGCGCGGAGGGTCACACCTGACAGCTTCCGCCATACGACGGGCTCGCGTGCGACCCGTGATCCGTACGGGGGAAGCGAGGGACGTTTGTGGCATGACGTACGTTCGTGGGTGGAGGGGTGCGTGGGTCGCGCGTGCCGACAGGGAAGAAGAGGAAGCCCTCCTTCCGCGCCTTCCGCCGGCGTAGCGTCACCTGCACCAGTCCCGCTCACCCCCCGACCACCGTCCTGAACGCGCGGTGGTCCGACAACCAGCACAACCACCAGGACCGGCGAACCACGTGAGCTCCTCTTCCTCCACCAGGCGCCTGCCGCACCCACAGGTGCGGCAGGGGAACAGTGGCGCTTACCGGCTGGTGCGTACCCCGCCGACCCGGCCGGCTCCCCCTCGTCTTGACGCCTCACAGCGCCCGGTGGTTGACCACGCGTCCGGCCCGCTGCTCGTTCTCGCAGGTCCGGGCACCGGCAAGACCACCACGCTCGTCGAGGCCGTGGCGTCCCGGATCGCCCGTGGCGGGGACCCCGAGCGCATCCTGGTGCTGACGTTCAGCCGCAAGGCGGCCGTCGAACTGCGCGACCGCATGGCCCTGCGCCTGGGGGCGGCACACGCGCCCCAGGCGACCACCTTCCACTCCTTCTGCTACGCCCTGGTCCGCGCCCACCAGGACAGCGACCTCTTCGTGGAGCCGCTGCGGCTGCTGTCCGGACCCGAACAGGACGTGACGGTCCGCGAACTGCTCACCGGCCAGAGCGACCTGGAGCGGCTCGGCCTGGCGCACGTGCGCTGGCCCGAGGACCTGCGCGCCTGCCTGACCACCCGCGGCTTCGCCGACGAGGTCCGCGCGGTGCTCGCCCGCAGCCGCGAACTGGGCCTAGACCCTGGCGCCCTGGATGCCTTCGCCCGCCGCATCGGCCGCCCCGACTGGCGCGCCGCGGCCGCCTTCCTCGCCGAGTACCTGGACGTCCTCGACCTCCAGGGGGTGCTCGACTACGCGGAACTGGTCCACCGCGCCGTCCTCCTCGCCCGCCGCCCCGAGGTCGCCGAGCAGCTCGCCGCGCGGTACGACGCCGTCCTCGTGGACGAGTACCAGGACACGGACGCCGCCCAGGTACGGCTCCTGCACGCGCTGGCCGGCGACGGCCGCACCCTGGTCGCCTTCGGCGACCCCGACCAGTCGATCTACGCGTTCCGCGGTGCGGACGTGGGCGGCATCCTGGAGTTCCCCGGCGCCTTCCCGCGCGCGGACGGCCGCCCCGCGCCCGTCGAGGTCCTGCGCACCTCACGTCGTTCCGGCGCCGCGCTGCTCGCCGCGACCCGCCTGCTCACCCGGCGCATGCCCTTGAGCCGCCTCCCCGCCGAGAAGGTGCGCGCGCACCGCGAGCTGACCCCGGCGCGGGACGGCGGCCGTGTCGAGGTGTTCACGTACCCGACGCCCGGCACGGAGCTGGACAACATCGCCGACATCCTGCGCCGGGCCCATCTGGAGGACGGGATCCCGTGGCGCGAGATGGCGGTCCTGGTGCGCGCCGGGGCCCGCACCATCCCGACGGTCCGCCGTGCCCTCACCGCGGCCGGCGTCCCCCTCGACATAGACGGCGACGACCTGCCGCTGCGGCACGAGCCGGCGGTGGCGCCTCTGCTGACGGCGCTGCGGGCGGTGGCCGCGGCGGAGGCGGCATCCGATCCCGAGGAAGTCCCCCCTGGGGAACCGGCTGGGGTCGTCGAGCCCCGGGCTTCGGCTTCTGGGGCCGTCGCGCCCGGGGAACCGGCTTCTGCTGCAGCTCTGCCCGGGGAGCCGGTTTCTGGGGCCGTCGCGCCCAGGGAGTCGGCCTCTGCGGCTGTCCCGTCCGGGCAGTCGGCCTCTGCGGCAGCTCTGCCCGGGGAGTCGGCTTCTGCCGCAGCTCCGTCCGGGGAACCGGCTCTCACGGCGTCGGCCACTTCCTGGCTCGACACCGAAACCGCCCTCTCCCTCCTCGCCTCGCCCCTCGCCGGCATGGACGCCGCCGACCTGCGCCGCCTCGGGCGTGCCCTGCGCGACGAGGAGCGGGCGGCGGGCAACCCCCTGCCGCCGCCCTCGGACGAGCTGCTCAGGCGAGCGCTGGCCGAGCCGGAGCGCCTGGCCGTGCACGACCCCGCGTACGCGCGTGGCGCCCAGCGGCTCGGCGCGCTGCTGCGCCGGGCCCGGGAGCGCCTCGCCCGCGGTGGTACGGCCGAAGAGGCGCTGTGGGACCTGTGGGAGGGCACGCCGTGGCCGACCCGGCTGGAGCGGTCCGCGCGCCGTGGCGGCGCCGCGGGGCGCAACGCCGACCGTGACCTGGACGCCGTCTGCGCGCTGTTCGCGACCGCCGCGCGCGCGGAGGAGCGCACCGGCGGCCGGGGAGCCCTCAACTTCCTGGAGGAGATCGAGTCCGAGGACATCGCCGCCGACACCCTCACGCGGCGTGCCGTACGTCCCGACGCCGTACGCCTGATGACCGCGCACCGCTCCAAGGGCCTGGAGTGGCGGCTGGTCGTCGTCGCCGGCGTCCAGGAGGGCCTGTGGCCCGACCTGCGCCGCCGCGGCTCGCTCCTGGAGGCGGACCGCATCGGCCGCGACGGACTGGCCGAGCCGCTCACCCCGGGCGCGCTGCTGGCGGAGGAGCGCCGTTTGTTCTACGTGGCCGCCACGCGCGCGCGTGAGCGGCTCGTCGTCACCGCCGTGAAGGCCCCTGCGGACGACGGCGACCAGCCCTCCCGCTTCCTCACCGAACTCGGCGTCGAACCCAGGGACGTCACCGGCCGCCCGCGCCGTCCCCTGTCCGTCGCCGCGCTGGTGGCCGAGCTGCGTGCCACGACGGTCGACCCGCACGTCTCGGACACCCTCAGGGAGGCCGCCGCCCACCGGCTGGCGCGGCTCGCGGCGCTCGCCGACGAGGACGGCCGCCCTCTCGTCCCCTCGGCCCATCCCTACCGCTGGTGGGGCATGTTCGAGCCGACCGAGAGCAAGGTGCCGCTGCGCGACCGCGACCAGCCCGTCGTGCTGTCCGGCAGCGCACTCGACCAGCTCGCCAACACCTGTGCGCTGCAGTGGTTCCTGGGCCGTGAGGTGAAGGCCGACGCCCCCGCGACGACCGCTCAGGGCTTCGGCAACGTCGTGCACGTCCTCGCCGACGAGGTCGCCTCCGGACACACCCCGGCCGACCTCGCCGTCCTCATGGAGCGCCTGGACTCCGTGTGGAACGCGCTCGCCTTCGACGCGCCGTGGAAGTCGGCGCAGGAGAAGGAGAACGCGCGCGTGGCACTCGAACGCTTCCTGCAGTGGCACGTCATGGACCGCACCGGCCGCACCCCGGTGGCCGGCGAGTACGGCTTCGACGTCACCCTCCGGGCGGGCGAGTACCAGGTCCGCATCCGTGGCTCCATGGACCGCGTCGAGGCCGACGGCGAGGGCCGCGCCTACGTGGTCGACTTCAAGACCGGCAAACAGGCGCCCACCGCGCGCGAGGTGGAGCGCCACCCCCAGCTCGCCGTCTACCAGCTCGCCGTCCGCGAAGGCGCCGTCGACGAGGTCTTCGACGGAGTCCGTCCCGAGCCCGGAGGCGCCGAACTGGTCCAGCTCCGCCAGGGCGCCGCCCAGCGGGACGGCGGCGAGACGCTGCCCAAGGTGCAGGCGCAGGAACCCCTGGAGGGGGAGTGGGCCGGTGAGCTGCTGGCCACCGCGGCCGGCAAGGTCCTCGACGAGCGCTTCACGCCGACCGCCGGACAGCATTGCGCGCACTGCTCGTTCCGGGCGTCCTGCAGCGCCCGGCCGGAAGGGCGGCATGTGGTCGAGTGACGTGGGTGATTCATCACACCACGCGTGCTGACCTGCGACGCTCCCCGATCCGGCGCCGATTCGGACTCCGCTGTCAGTGGCCGCCGCTAGCCTCTCTGACGTGCCGCCCCGTATCACCGATCCCGATCAGCTCAAGGAACTCCTCGGGATCCCGTTCACCCCCGAGCAGACGGCCTGCATCATCGCGCCGCCCGCTCCGCAGGTGATCGTGGCCGGCGCCGGGTCCGGCAAGACGACGGTGATGGCGGCACGCGTGGTCTGGCTGGTCGGCACCGGCCGGGTCGCCCCGGAACAGGTCCTCGGCCTCACCTTCACCAACAAGGCGGCGGGCGAGCTCGCCGAGCGCGTTCGCAAGGCGCTCGTCAAGGCAGGCGTCACCGACCCGGACGTCATCGACCCCGACAACCCGCCGGGCGAGCCGGTGATCTCGACGTACCACGCCTTCGCGGGGCGCCTGCTGACCGACCACGGCCTGCGCATCGGCCTCGAGCCGACCGCCCGCCTGCTCGCCGACGCCACCCGCTACCAGCTCGCCGCACGCGTCCTGCGTGAGGCACCGGGCCCCTACCCGGCGCTCACCCGCTCCTTCGCGGACCTGGTCAGCGACCTGCTCACCCTCGACGCCGAACTCGCCGAACACCTCGTCGGACCGGGGGAGCTGCGCGCGTACGACAGCGAACTGCTGCGCGCCCTGGAGGACGTCAGGCTCGGCAACGACGCCCTGCGGCAGGTCCCCAAGGCGGCCGCCGCCCGCCGCGACCTCGCCGAACTCGTCGTCCGCTACCGCGCCGCGAAACGCGAACGCGACCTCCTCGACTTCGGCGACCAGATCGCCCTGTCCGCGCAGCTCGCCCGGATCCCCGAGGTCGGCCGCATCCTGCGCGACGAGTTCCGTGTGGTCCTCCTCGACGAGTACCAGGACACGTCGGTGGCCCAGCGCATCCTCCTGGCAGGTCTCTTCGGAAGCGGCACCGGCCACCCGGTCACCGCCGTCGGCGACCCCTGCCAGGCCATCTACGGCTGGCGCGGCGCCTCCGTGGCCAACCTCGACGACTTCCCCGAGCACTTCGCGCACCCCGACGGCCGGCCCGCCGCCCGGCAGGCGCTCAGCGAGAACCGCCGCAGCGGCGGCCGCCTCCTCGACCTGGCCAACGGCCTCGCGGAGCCGCTGCGCGCCATGCACGAGGGCGTGGAGGCCCTGCGCCCGGCCCCCGGCGCCGAACGCGACGGCACGGTGCGCTGCGCGCTGCTGAGCACCCACGCCGAGGAGATCGAGTGGCTCGCCGACTCCGTCGCCCACCTGGTGGGCACCGGGAAGGAGCCCGGTGAGATCGCCGTGCTGTGCCGCACCGCGACCGACTTCGCGCAGATCCAGGGCGCGCTCGTGGCCCGGGACGTCCCCGTCGAAGTGGTCGGTCTGTCCGGGCTGCTGCACCTGCCCGAGATCGCCGACCTGGTCGCCGTCTGCGAGGTCCTCCAGGATCCCGGCGCCAACGCCTCACTGGTCAGGCTGCTGACCGGTCCGCGCTGGCGCATCGGCCCCCGCGACCTCGCCCTCCTGGGGCGGCGTGCCCGGCTCCTCGTCGCCCACGCGCGCGTGGACGACGACGACCGGGACCGCCGGCTCGCCGAGGCCGTCGAGGGGATCGACCCCTCGGAGGTGACCTCGCTCGCGGACGCCCTCGACACCTTCCTGGAGATGCCGCTCGACACCGGGCACGAGGACGACGGACTGCCCTTCTCGCCGGACGCCCGGGTGCGATTCGCGCGCCTGGCGGCCGAGCTGCGTGACCTGCGCCGGTCGTTGTCCGACCCGCTGATGGACGTCCTGCACCGCGTCCTCGCCGTCACCGGCCTCGAGGTGGAGCTGTCGGCGTCCCCGCACGCGCTGGCCGCACGCCGCCGGGAGACCCTCTCCAACTTCCTCGACACGGCCGCCGCGTTCGCCGCGGGCGACGGCGAGGCCACGCTGCTGGCCTTCCTGGCCTTCCTGCGCACCGCCGCCCAGTACGAGAAGGGCCTGGACAACGCCCTGCCCGGCGGCGAGAACACCGTGAAGGTGCTGACCGCCCACAAGTCCAAGGGCCTGGAGTGGGACGTCGTGGCCGTCCCGGGGCTGGTCACCGGCACCTTCCCCAGCACCCGGGGCCGCGAGAGGTGGACCGCCCAGGGCAAGGTGCTGCCGCACGAACTGCGCGGCGACGCCGCCACCCTCCCCGATGTCGACAGCTGGGACTCCCGGGGGCTGCGGGCCTTCCAGGACGCGATGAAGGAGCACCAGCACACCGAGGAGCTGCGCCTCGGCTACGTCACCTTCACCCGTCCCCGCTCCCTGCTCCTCGGCTCGGGCCACTGGTGGGGCCCCACCCAGAAGAAGCCCCGTGGCCCCTCCGACTTCCTGCAGGCCCTCTACGAGCACTGCGAGGCCGGGTACGGAGAGATCGAGGCATGGGCTGACGAACCGGCCGAGGACGAGGAGAACCCGGCGCTGCACACGGCGAGCGCAGAACAGGCGTGGCCCCTGCCCCTGGACGAGACGTCTCTCACCCGGCGCCGGGCGGCCGCCGAGACGGTCCTGACGTACCTCGAAGACCTCGCCACCCACGCCTCCCACGCCTCCCACGAGGACGGCCGCCCCGCTGCGACGCACGACCCGGACGACCACATGGACCCGGACTGGCCACCGCCGCCGTACGCCGAGGAACCGCCGTACGCCGAGGAACCGTCGTACGACGAGGAACCGCCGTACGGCGAAGAACCGACGGACGCCGAGGACCCCTTCACGGACCTCGGGGACTCCGTGGATGGGGGCGCCTTCACCCGCCCCGCCGTCCCGCACCAGGCATCTTCCCCGGAGAGCCCGAAGGGCCCGCAGAGTCCGAAAGGCTCACAAGGTCCGAAGCGCCCACAGGGTCCGAAAGATCAACAGAGTCCGAAAGGTCCGGATGGGCCGGAGCGCCGCGAGAACACCCGCCCGCACTCAGGCCGCCGCCCTCCGCGCGAACCCGCCCGCCTCACACCCGAGGAGGCCCGCACCCTCGCCTCCTGGGACCGTGACCTCGACGCCCTCACCGGCGAGCTGATGCGCGCGCGGAAGGCCGTCACGGACGTCCCGCTCCCCGCGTCGCTCTCCGCCTCCCAGGTGCTGCGCCTGGCCGCCGACCCGGACGGTTTCGCGCAGGAACTCGCGCGCCCCATGCCGCGCCCCCCGCAACCCGCCGCGCGCCGGGGCACACGGTTCCACGCCTGGGTCGAGGCCCGCTTCGAGGAGCTGACCCTGCCCGTGCTGGAGCCGGAGGAACTGCCCGGCACCGACGCCGAGATCGCCGACGAGCGTGACCTGCAGGCACTCAAGGACGCCTTCGAGCGCACCGAGTACGCCCATCGCACGCCCCATCGCGTGGAGGCGCCCTTCCAGCTCGCGATCGCCGGCCGCGTGGTCCGGGGCCGCATCGACGCGGTCTACAAGGAGGGCGACGGCGACGGGGCGACGTACGAGATCGTCGACTGGAAGACCGGCCGCACCCGTTCCGCCGACCCCCTCCAGCTGGCCCTGTACCGCCTCGCCTGGGCCGAGCAGCAGGGCGTTCCACCGGATTCCGTCAACGCGGCGTTCGTCTACGTACGCACGGGTGATGTCGTACGACCGGACGACCTGCCGGACCGGGCCGCACTGGAGCGGCTGCTGCTCGGGGACCCGGCCGCGCAAGCAAACTGTGAGGAACCGCCCAACGAGGATGTCGGCGGGGGCCGATAGGCTCGTGACCATGAGCCAGCCCGTTGACAGTGCCGTCAGCGCCGTCCGTACATACATCGAGCAGCATCGCGCCGCCTTCCTCGACGACCTCGCCGAGTGGCTGCGCATACCGTCCGTGTCGGCACAGCCCGATCACGCGCCCGACGTGCGCCGCAGCGCCGACTGGCTCGCCGCCAAGCTCCAGGAGACCGGCTTCACGACCGCGGAGGTCTGGCAGACCCCGGGCGCTCCGGCCGTCTTCGCCGAATGGCCCTCCGCCGATCCCGGGGCGCCCACCGTCCTCGTCTACGGACATCACGACGTGCAGCCCGCCGCCCGCGAGGACGGCTGGGACAGCGATCCCTTCGAGCCCGTCGTCCGTGAGAACCGTCTCCACGCGCGCGGGGCGGCCGACGACAAGGGCCAGGTGTTCTTCCACACGCTCGGCGTCCGCGCCCACCTCGCCGCCACCGGCCGCAGCGCCCCCGCGGTCCACCTCAAGCTGCTGATCGAGGGCGAGGAGGAGTCCGGCTCCCCGCACTTCCGCGCCCTCGTCGAGCGGCACGCGGACCGGCTCGCCGCCGACGCCGTGATCGTCTCCGACACCGGCATGTGGTCCGAGGACACCCCCACCGTGTGCACGGGAATGCGCGGCCTCGCCGAGTGCGAGATCCACTTCCACGGCCCGGACCAGGACATCCACTCCGGCTCCTTCGGCGGCGCCGTCCCCAACCCGGCCGGCGCGGCGGCCCGCCTCGTGGCCGCCCTGCACGACGAGCACGCACGTGTGGCGGTCCCCGGCTTCTACGACGGCATCGCCGAGCTCACCACCTTCGAGCGGGAGCTCTTCGCCGAGCTGCCCTTCGACGAACAGCAGTGGCTGCGCACCGCCAGGTCGTACGCCACCCAGGGAGAGGCCGGGCACACCACACTGGAGCGCGTCTGGGCCCGCCCCACGGCCGAGGTGAACGGCATCGCAGGCGGCTACCAGGGCCCCGGCAGCAAGACGATCATCCCGTCGTCGGCGGTCGTGAAGCTCTCCTTCCGGCTGGTGGCCGGCCAGGACCCGGACCACATCGAGAAGGCCGTCCGGGCCTGGGCCGCCGAGCAGGTGCCCGCCGGGATCCGGCACGAGATCACCTTCGGCGCCGCCACGCGCCCGTGCCTGACGCCGCTGGACCATCCGGCCCTGCAGTCGGTGGTCCGGGCGATGGGCCGCGCCTTCGAGAAGAAGATCCTCTTCACGCGCGAGGGCGGCTCCGGACCGGCCGCCGACCTCCAGGAGGTCCTCGGCGCACCCGTGCTCTTCCTGGGCATCTCCGTCCCGTCCGACGGCTGGCACGCCCCGAACGAGAAGGTCGAGCTCGACCTGCTCCTCAAAGGCGTCGAGACCAGCGCTCATCTGTGGGGCGACCTCGCCGAGACCTGGCGCCATGAGTCCTGAGCGCCCTGAGCCGCCCGGAGGGGCACCGCGCGAGGGGCACACCGGAGAGACCGCCCCCGCCCCGCCCGGCCCCACCGGGTCCGGTCAGCCCGTGACCCACGTCCCGCCGAACCGCCCGCCGAAACAATCCGTTCCACCGGGGGAGTTGGAAGCACCCGTGACCACCAGGACCGACCACATCGCCGACCGCCCCATCTCGCTCACCGCCCCCAGCGGCATCGACCGCGCGGCCCACCACCGGCTCGACGAGGCATGGCTCGCGGCGGCATGGAGCCACCCCACCACCCGCTGCTTCGTGGTCTCCGGCGGTCAGGTCCTCATCGACGAGACGGCCGACGGCCGCACCGAACTCGTCATGACCCCCTCCTTCGAAGCGCCCCTGACCGAGGCCCACCGCTACTTCCTGGGCACCGACGAGGACGGCGTCAGCTACTTCGCCCTCCAGAAGGACGCCCTGCCCGGCCGGATCGACCAGTCCGCGCGCCCCGCGGGCCTGCGCGAGGCCGGTCTGCTGCTGTCGCCCCGCGACGCGGGCCTGATGGTGCACGCGGTCGGCCTGGAGAACTGGCAGCGCACCCACCGTTTCTGCTCCCGCTGCGGAGAGCGCACGGTCATCGCCGCCGCCGGTCACATCCGCCGCTGCCCCGCCTGCGGTGCCGAGCACTACCCGCGCACCGACCCGGCCGTGATCATGGCCGTCACCGACGAGGACGACCGCATCCTGCTCGGCCGCCAGGTGCACTGGCCCGAGGGCCGCTTCTCGACCCTCGCCGGTTTCGTCGAGCCCGGCGAGTCCATCGAGCAGTCGGTGCGCCGCGAGGTCTGGGAGGAGGCGGGCATCGACGTCGGCGAGGTCGAGTACGTCGCCAGCCAGCCCTGGCCCTTCCCGTCCAGCCTCATGCTCGGCTTCAAGGCCCACGCGACCTCGACCGACATCACCGTCGACGGCGACGAGATCCACGAGGCCCGCTGGTTCTCCCGGGACGAGCTCGGTGCCGCCTTCGAAGCCGGCGAGGTACTGCCTCCGTACGGCATCTCCATCGCGGCCCGCCTGATCGAGATGTGGTACGGCAAGCCGCTGCCGACCAGAAGCTTCGTCTGAGCGGGCCGAACCGCGCGAAGGCGGCCCCTGAACCGTCTCAGGGCCCGCCTTCGCGGCGAAACGCGAGGCGCCTACGCGTCGATCTTCTGCTTGACCTGCGCCAGCGACGGGTTGGTGAGCGTCGAGCCGTCGGGGAACAGCATGGTCGGGTACGGTCTGCAGACTTCCCTCCTGGCGGCCAGGGGAGGCCGCCCATGTAACGGGGAGGGGCAAGGGTGAGCGAGAAGCCCAGGGCGCTTGGCGTGGTCCGTCTGTCTGTAGGCAACGAGAACCAGACCGGCGAGGAAACGCAGCGGACCCGCATCGGCAAGCGGGCCGACGCGGAGGAAATGGAGCTGGTCGACTTTGCGGTCGACATCGACGTGTCGGCGTCCATCTCGCCGTGGGTGCGTCCGTCCCTGGGGGACTGGCTCAACAACAAGAAGGATCAGTTCGACCACATCATCATCCTGAAGATCGACCGCATCGCGCGGTCGGTCCGCCACCTCTCGGACATCATCGAGTGGTGCGAGGCGAACGGTAAGGGCCTCATCTCCTGCGAGGAGGGATTCGACCTCTCGAAGCCGTGGGGCAAGACCATCGCCAAGATCCTGGCCGTGGTGGCAGAGGCCGAGCTGGACGCCATCAAGGCCCGCAACAAGGCTTCCCGGGAGACCATGCGGAAGACCGGCCGGTGGCCGGGTGGCCTTGTCCCGTTCGGGCGCCGAGCGGTGAAGGGCGATGCAGGCTTCACCCTCGAACTCGACCCCGAGTACGGCCCGACGCTGATCGAGATGATCCGGCGCTTCATCGAGAAGCCGAGCTTCTCGGCCGTCGCCGACTGGCTGAACGAGCAAGGCGTGCCCACGGCTCAGGACATCGCTCGCATCCGCGCGGCGGCAGGCGAGAGCACGACTCGGCTGGCGGACCCGAAGCCTCGGGGAGCCAGGTGGACGCCGACCACAGTGCAAGCCGTACTGGTCAGCCGCTCCCTGCTCGGGGAGTACGTACGCGCCAATGGCTCCGTGGTCCGCAACGACGACGGCACACCCGTCATGCGGTCTGAGCCGGTACTGAACGAGGAGGAGTGGACGAAGCTGTCGGAAGCTGTCGCCTCGGTCAAGTACAAGAAGCAGAAGGGCTCTACGTCGCCGACGGTGGGCGTGACCTTCTGCATGCTGTGCGGTAGCTCCCTCTACTTCGTGAAGGGGGACCCGGCCAAGGGCAAGCGCGAGCGGTATCGGTGTCACGGCAACAAGAGCAAGGGCATCCAGGCATGCCCGAAGCAGAGGTTCTGGGCAGAGGACTTGTATCCCTGGCTGGAGTCGGCCCTGTTGGGCGAGATCGGCCACCTGGAACGGATGGAGTCGAAGACGACCGTCGACGACAGTCGTGCGGCGAAGCTCGCCGTGATCGACGGCAAGATGAACCAGCTCCTGAAGGAACTCCAGCAGGACGAGATCAGCGCCGTCGCGTACGCCTCGCAAGTCGCCAGCCTTGCCCAGGACCGAGAGAAGGTCACCAATCAGGAGGGACCGAAGCCGGTGACCGTGTGGACCGGTACGGGCGAGAGCTACGCGGAGTGGTGGGAGCGGTCGAGCGTAGACGAACGGCGCGAGTGGCTGAAGAAGCACAAGGTCAAGGCGTACTTCGGACATGACGTCCTGGCCATCGATCCCGGCGACCTGATCGAGAACATCAAGCAACAGGGCATCACGTACTGGGACGCGCCCTCCAAGTCTTCTCAGGTGCTCTCACCGATCACGCCGATCTCGTTGCACGGAAAGCCGTACGAGAAGCCGAAGCCGCTCACGGGTGTGGAGTGGGAGATCGTCAGCCGCTGGGAGGACTTCGATGCGGAGCGGGCAGCGCAGCGGGCGAAGGCTGAGGAGGAAGCCAAGGGAGCAGAGGGAAACGAGATGGTTCCGATCTCTGCCTGATGCAGGCTGAGCAACCGAGGAAGGCCCCCGACCTGGGGCCTTCTGTCTTCCGATCAGAAGGGCGGCGGCTCGTGCCCCGCTTCTTGAAGCCGGTCGGTCAAGCCGTCGTAGCCGAAGTCCACCGGCGAGGGAGCTGCGTATGGCTCTCCAAACCAGCGTCGACGGCGCTCCTCCTGCTTGGCCGTCTCCACGTCTACGAAGGAGAAGCAGGGGGCCGAAGGCCCCCAAGGGAGCCAAACCCTTCGTCTTCCTTCTGGGGGCCGCTTGCGCGGCCCACCTTCGCCGGCTGCTTGAGCTTCTCGTCTTCGCCCTGTCGGCCCCTGCCGGGGGCCGCTCTTCGCCTACCGGCTTGATCTTCGCCGTTGGCTCCTCACTCCTACCGCCGTCGCTCTTGAAGGTAGGTAGGTTGTATGGCTCCTCAGCCATACCCCCCTGCTTCGGCAACGTGAGCCGGTAGATCACCGGACCGTCCGGCACCTTGCCTGTCTTCGTGAGCCAGCCAGCCCTACGCAGCCTGCCAATGATCTTGTGTCTCGTACTCCGCGTACAACGCCATCGCGGCGCCGATCAACTTCTCTGCGGGCTTCATGACAGAGCGCACCAGCGCACACACGTGTTCCTGTATCTCGGGTTTCCCTTCTCCGGCTACAACATCTCCCCCGCCACCATCGCGGGGGAACCCGAAATGTACAGGGCACAGAAGGGGAAAGCGCAGGTCACCCGGCCTGTGCTCACGCTCTGAACCTGCGGCTCTGGTACCACGCGCTGAGAGCTTCTGTTGGGCACACAAAACCCCCGATCAGCGTCTGGCTGGTCGGGGGCTGCGTCTCGCGAGGGTCAGGCGCCCAGCGCCTGCTTCACCTGAGCAAGGCTCGGGTTCGTCATGACGACCTCAGTACCACCGTTGGAGGGAACTACCTGAACGGTCGGAACCGTCTGGTTTCCGCCATTCGCCTTCTCGACGAAAGCAGCGGACTCCGGGTCGTGCTCGATGTTGATCTCGTCGTACGTGATGCCCTCGCGGTCCAGCTGGCTCTTCAGCCGGCGGCAGTAGCCACACCACGTGGTGCTGTACATCGTCACAGTGCCCGGCATGTCTCTCGCGCTCCTCGGCGACTAGGGGGATCGGTGCTCGCAGGGGGAACGTACTTGAAAGCGCCACCATTCCCCCGGGCGGTGTCCCGCGCGACGTGACGTCTGCCGCATCGGGGCGGACGCCTGCCGCATTGGTACGACTGCGGGTGTCTGCCTGTGGACAACCGCCGCACTCGTCTCCGGCGACCTGGCAGCATGGCCGTGTGACAGCAGCAACGCACTCCACGCTCTTCCCGCAGGTACCGGACTCGGCCGACGCGGTGCTCGAAGGGCTCGACCCCGAGCAGCGCGAGGTGGCCACCGCCCTGCGCGGCCCGGTGTGCGTGCTGGCCGGAGCCGGCACGGGCAAGACCCGGGCGATCACCCACCGGATCGCCTATGGGGTGCGGGCCGGGATCCTGCAGCCCTCCAGTGTGCTGGCCGTCACGTTCACCAACCGCGCGGCAGGCGAGATGCGCGGCCGGCTGCGCCAGCTCGGCGCGTCCGGCGTCCAGGCCCGCACCTTCCACTCGGCCGCCCTGCGTCAGCTGCAGTACTTCTGGCCGAAAGCGGTCGGCGGCTCCATGCCCCGCCTCGTCGACCGCAAGATCCAGCTCGTCGCCGACGCCGCCGCCGCCTGCCGCATCCGCCTCGACCGGGGCGAGCTGCGGGACGTCACCGCCGAGATCGAGTGGTCCAAGGTCACCCAGACCGTCCCCGCCGACTACGCGCCCGCCGCCGCGAAGGCCGGCCGCGAATCCCCCCGCGACCCGGCCGAGATCGCCCAGCTGTACTCGGTCTACGAGGACCTCAAGCGGGACCGCTCCGTCATCGACTTCGAGGACGTCCTGCTGCTGACCGTCGCCGTGCTGCAGGACCGGCACGACATCGCCGACCAGGTCCGCGCCCAGTACCAGCACTTCGTGGTCGACGAGTACCAGGACGTCAGCCCCCTCCAGCAGCGTCTGCTCGACCTGTGGCTCGGCGAGCGGGACAACCTGTGCGTGGTCGGTGACGCGAGCCAGACGATCTACTCCTTCACCGGAGCGACCCCGGACCACCTGCTCGACTTCCGTGCCCGCCATCCCGGAGCCACCGTGGTCAAGCTGGTGCGCGACTACCGCTCCACCCCTCAGGTCGTCCACCTCGCCAACGGCCTCCTCGCCCAGGCCCGCGGCCGCGCCGCCGACCACCGCCTGGAGCTGATCTCCCAGCGGGAGGCGGGCCCCGAGCCCGCCTACACCGAGTACACGGACGAGCCCGCGGAGGCCGAGGGCGCCGCCCACCGCATCCGCGAGCTCATGGACGCGGGCGTCCCGGCCGGCGAGATCGCCATCCTGTTCCGGACGAACTCCCAGTCCGAGACCTACGAGCAGGCACTGGCCGACGCCGGAGTCCCCTACCAGCTGCGCGGCGCCGAGCGGTTCTTCGACCGCCCCGAGGTGCGCAAGGCGGGTGTCGCGCTGCGCGGCGCGGCCCGCTTCGGGGGCAACGACTCCCTCCTCGACGACGCCGTCGACCTGCCCTCCCAGGTGCGTGCCGTGCTGTCCGGCGAGGGCTGGACGTCCGAGCCTCCGGCCGGGTCCGGCGCGGTGCGTGAGCGCTGGGAATCCCTCGCCGCCCTCGTGCACCTCGCGCACGACTTCGCCGCCGCCGCACCGCGCGCCACCCTCGGCGACTTCGTCGCGGAGCTCGACGAACGGGCGGGCGCTCAGCACGCCCCGACCGTGCAGGGCGTCACCCTCGCCTCCCTGCACTCGGCCAAGGGTCTCGAGTGGGACGTCGTCTTCCTGGTCGGTGTCGCGGAGGGCATGATGCCGATCACCTACGCCAGAACCGACGAGCAGATCGAGGAGGAGCGCCGCCTCCTCTACGTCGGCGTGACCCGGGCCCGCCGGCACCTCCATGTCTCCTGGTCGCTGTCCCGTTCGCCCGGCGGCCGCCCCAACCGCCGGCCCAGCCGATTCCTGGACGGACTGCGGCCGGGGTCCACCGGTGGCGCCGGCCGCACCGCCGCAGGGGGCGCGGGCGGAGTCGAGCGCGGCGTCGCGAGGACGCCGGCCGCCGTGCCGCGACGCAGGGAGCGCACCCCGGCGCGCTGCCGGGTGTGCGGGCGCACGCTCACCGATGCGGGCGAGATGAAGCTGATGCGTTGCGAGGACTGTCCCTCCGACATGGACGAGGGCCTCTACGAGCGGTTGCGCGAGTGGCGCGCGGTCCAGGCGCAGCGCAGCGGGCAGCCCGCCTTCTGCGTCTTCACCGACAAGACGCTGATGGCGATCGCCGAGGCCGTCCCCGACGACGAGCGTGAACTGGCACGGATTCCCGGGGTCGGCATGCGCAAGCTGACCCGTTACGGTGCCGATGTCCTGGCCCTCTGTGCAGGCCGCGAGCTCGGGGAGGACGGCGAACGGGACTGATTCAAACTCGTCGAGAAAATAGTTTGCGCCTGCCCCAGCAATCCCCATAGGTTCTTGTCCACGGGGACGGAGGCCTTCTCGGAGGCTCCGATTCCGTGTTCTACTTGCATATCCGTCGGACTGGTTCATCCCAGTCCCCCGAGACGCCGAGAGGAGGCGATTGAAGTGATCAGCATCAGCAACAGCACCGCCAAACTGACCGATCGCTCGGTCGTCTCCGCGTGCATGCTCGGCGTTTCCGACCAGGGCACCGTTCTGTCCGGCATCCCTGCCGCCGGTCCGGCGTCCGCCCCCGTGTCTCTCGCGGGCCTTCCCGTCCGTGAGTGCAATGAGCGACCGATCAAGGCACTGGAAGCAGTAGAGGCGCAGGCACAGGCCTATGCCTTTGCGGCGGCCGGTGCCGGCAGCCGGAAGCAGACGACGCAGCACCACCTGATGTGGGCCTTCCGTGGGCCAGATCCCTGGAGTGATCCAGCCTGATCCTTGATCAGGCCGGCGCCTCAGGGCCGCGGAACCCCATCCGGGATCCGCGGCCCTTCTGTTTTCCCTCACCCGGGGACGACGGAGCGAAGGGGCCTCGGGACAAGAAAAGAACCCGGTACCAGCCGACCACCGGCCCCACAGGGCCGGAACGACCAGACGAGGAAGACCAATCGTGCAACTCGAAGCGCACGCCCCGTCCGTACCGCCTTCAGACGCGATTCCCAAGCCCGGCCCCACGGAGGACTCCGCCTTGATCCCGCTCACCGCGCTCACCGCGCTCGACGACGCCATCGAGAACCTCGGCGTACCCGTCCCGTGCCGCTCCTACGACCCGGAGGTCTTCTTCGCCGAGTCGCCGGCCGACGTCGAGTACGCCAAGTCCCTCTGCCGCACCTGCCCGCTGATCGAGGCCTGCCTCGCCGGCGCCAAGGAGCGGCGTGAGCCCTGGGGCGTCTGGGGTGGCGAGCTGTTCGTCCAGGGTGTCGTCGTCGCCCGGAAGCGGCCGCGTGGCCGCCCGCGCAAGAACCCGGTCACGGCATGAACACCGCAGGAACGATCGACCGTCCCCTCACGAACGACCCCGAGAAGCAGGCCCCGATGAAGCCGTCCACCAACGAGCCCACCGGCTCCGCGATCGAAGATGTCACCACCACCGGCGCGACCGGCTCGCGCCAGAACAGGACCCGAGAGATGCAACTCATCCCAGAAGCCCTGGCTCGTGCGCATATGCACGACCGGCTGCATGAGGCCGAGCAGGAACGCCGGGCCTTGAGCCTGGTGGTGGCCCGCCGGATGCAGCGCCGGGCGGAGCGCGCCTCGCTCCGTGCCCGCCGTGCGCTGGCCGTGGCGGTCATGCAGTAGGCGAACACAGCTGAAGCGGTTGCCTCCACACGGGAGGCGGAAGCTCCCCGCGGGGGCCGGTCCGTGCGAACGGACCGGCCCCCGCGGCGCGTTCGGGCGGAGGCGCGGATCACGCCTCGGCGGCTTCGCCTTCGTCCTCCTCCTCGACGAAGCCCGGCAGCCACTCCTCCAGTTCCTCGCGCAGCCGCACCGTCGCACCCAGCTGGCACAGCACGCCGATCGTGCTCAGCGTGACCCGGTGGATCAGGAGGTAGGCCGGAGGCAGGTTGAGCTGCTTGCCCAGCTGGTAGGCGGGGGAGCGGACGTCGGCGATGCGGGCCGCCTGGCTGCGCATCCAGCCGCGGGTGAAGGTGAACTCGTCGGCCCTGGCCGGTTCGATGATCGGCAGCAGGTAGTCGAGGACGGCGCCCGGGTCCAGCTCTATGGACTCCTTGACGAAGCCCTCCGCGCAGAGGAGTTCGTAGACGGCCTCCGCCTCGCCGTCGAGAGTCATGCGCAGGGAGTCGCCGATGGGGGCCGGCAGGCCGCCCGGGAGGCGGTCGACCGTACCGAAGTCGAGGACGCCGAGGCGCCAGTCGTTCTCACCCTTCGGTCCGCCGGGCAGCAGGCGGAAGTTGCCCGGGTGCGGATCGGCGTGCAGCAGTCCGGTGCGGGCCGGGCCCGAGAAGAGGAAGCGGGCCAGGAGCTGACCGGCCCGGTCTCGCTGTTCCCGGGTGCCGTCCGTGATGATCTCCGACAGCGGGACGCCGTCGATCCACTCGGTGATCAGCACCTGGTCGCACTGGTGGACCACGCCGGGCACCACCACGTCCGGGTCGTCGGTGAACTCCTCGGCGTGGGTCTGCTGGGCCTGGGCCTCCAGGCCGTAGTCCAGTTCCTCCGAGACACGGTCCCTGAGTTCGGTGATCAGGGGCTTGATGTCCATGCCGGGGATGAGCGGACCCAGCAGCCGGGCGAAACGGCTCAACTGGCTCAGGTCGGACAGAAGGGCCTCGCCGGCTCCCGGGTACTGCACCTTGACCGCCACCTCGCGGCCGTCGTGCCACACCGCGCGGTGCACCTGCCCGATCGAGGCCGCCGCGGCGGGCTTGTCCTCGAATTCCAGGAAGAGGTCGGCCCAGTCCTCGCCGAGCCGCTCGCCGAGCACCCGGTGCACGGTGCTGGTCGGCATCGGCGGCGCCGCCTCCTGCAGCTTCGTCAGCGCCGCCCGATAGGGGCCGGCGACCTCTTCGGGCAGCGCGGACTCGAAGACGGACAGCGCCTGGCCGAACTTCATCGCGCCGCCCTTGAGCTCGCCGAGCACCTTGAACAGCTGATCCGCCGTGCGCTGCTGCAGCTCGCGGCCGACGATCTCCGCGGACTCGCCGACGATCCGCTTACCGATTCCCCAGGTCGCCCGCCCGGCGAAGCCGAGCGGGAGCGCGGCGAGCTTGGCGGTCCGGGTGACCGCCTTGCGCGGAAGATCAGACATGCGCCCTCCAAGTCCCTGCCGGCCGCGCCGGGTCCGCCTCACGGCAGAACTTCTTCGGCGACCGTTGCCCCTCCATTGTCCCGTGTGACTCCTCGTCCTTTGAGATGTGTTCTCCCTTACCTTTCTCCGCGGCCCCGCACGGGCATGCCGGATGCGCGGGGACCGGCCGTGCGTGCCAGGTCAGGCCCGGGAGGGAAACCTCCCAGCGCGCGCCGGCGCTCGTCGGGACCTGCCCGTCCAGGAAGGAGAGCGCGTGCGCGGCCGCCAGTCCCGCGACCGTTGTGGCCAGTGTCACATCACAGGCCCGGGCCGGACGCGGCGGGCCCGAATGCCACTGTGCCACCAGGCGGGGCCAGGCCGGATCCCGGCCGGTGCGCGCCTCGTGCAGGCAACCCGCGCAGCCCGTCTCGCCGGGCAGCACCAGTGGGCCGACGACGCCGGTCGCCTCCACGACGCCGGCGTAGAGGTGCGGTGTGCCCGAGGCGATGAGCGGTTCCGCGCCGGACGGCGCGGGTGCGTGCACGGCGGCGTCGTCGCGTGGAGCGAGGATCACCAGGGAGAAGCCGGGCTCGCCGGCCGAGAGCGGTGTGCTGCGGTGGCGGCGCCGCGGGCGGTACGGCGCCGAGTGGCGCACGGCCTGCCGGGCGGCCTCCTCCCTGCGTTCGCCGACGGCCCCGGCCGGCAGCCCGCCCGGCGACACGTCTCCCGCCTCCACCCGGCCCACGTCCCGCACGTCGACCTCTCCGATCCCCGCGCCCGCCAGCAGCGAGGCCAGCGTGGCGCCCACCCGGCCCGCGCCCCGCACCTGCACCCGCAGTGAGCGGCGCGCGGCCAGCCGCCGCATCGCGTCGCCGGGTCCGGTGGTGACCAGTGACAGCGAGCCGAGGTCCGGACGCAGCCGGTCCATGGCCTCCTTGCTGCCGCGCAGCTCGTCGGCGTCCGGCCCGCCGCCCTTGGCGTCGTCCAGGAGACCCGCCCGCGCCAGCCGCCGCACCAGTGCGTCGACGTGACCGTCGGGCAGATCCATGCGGCGCCCCTCCTCGCGCAGGAGGGGCAGCCCGCGGGTGCCGTTGAGCAGGTCGAGGAAGCTGCCCGTCGCCGTGTCCACCGGGCCCAGCGTCAGCGCGTGGGCCGGCGCCATCCCGAACTGGACGGTGTTGAGGTCGCGCCAGCCGCGCCGCAGCGCGGTCTTCATCGCAGGAGCAACCGGAACCATCGCATCCATGACAGGCCCCCGTAAGCCTAGTGAGAACATCCCCGTCGAACATCTCCGTCCGCGGAGCCCGGTCGTGGCTCCCGCGGCGAGAACCAGCATGCCCAAACCGGCCGACAGCCGTCGAAAGTTGTCCACAACCTCCGAGCATTCGTCATACGAATCAGACGCCTGGTGGGCGATCGGCACGGAACCGTCCCGGAGTCGGGACTTCCCCCAGGTACAGCGGGTAACGTCGTGGCGTGCCCGCCGACCCACTGCACAGCGCCCGAACGCCACAGCGCAGTACGACGAGCCAGCCGCCGAGCGGCTCGGGGGCGAGCGCGATCGAGGTCCGCAGGAGCGCCCGTCGACGCAGGACGGTCTCCGCGTACCGCGAGGGCGATCGCACCGTCGTACTCATCCCTGCCCGGATGTCCGAGGCGGAGGAGCAGCGCTGGGTGGCCGTCATGCTCGACAAGCTGGCCGCCCAGGAGAGCAAGCAGGTCCTGGGCGACGACGAGCTGGCCGAGCGCGCCGAGCGGCTGTCGGACCAGCACTTCGGCGGACGCGCCCGGCCCACCTCGGTGCGCTGGGTCACCAACCAGAACACGCGCTGGGGGTCGTGCACCCCGTCCGAGGGCAGCATCCGCCTCTCCCACCGGCTGCAGGGCATGCCCGAGTACGTCGTCGACTACGTGCTCGTCCACGAGCTGGCGCATCTGCTCGTCCCCGGGCACGGGCCGCGCTTCTGGCGTCTGCTGGAGGCCTATCCGCGCACCGAGCGGGCCCGGGGGTACCTCGAGGGCGTGGTCGCCGCCGAGCGCCTGCCGCACCTGCCGGGCGCCCGCGGAGAGTGAGGACAGCCCCATGGAGGGTGAGGACAGCCCCATGGAGGGTGAGGACGGCCCCATGGAGGGTGAGGACGGCCCCAAGGAGCATGAGGACGGCCCCCGTAAGGGGTGGAGGCCCGCCCCATAGGGGGGTGGCCGTTGTGTACCGGGTCGGTACCGACTTCCTCCGGTGTCCGGGTTTGCCGTTAGCCTGGCGCGACGCACTCACATTCGGGATGGGGGACGGTCGTTACGCATGGCCAGGGAATTCCAACGCGGCCACAAGGCCAGGATCAGTGACCTCACCGCGGGCACGGATCTGTACGTAGGCGTGCAGATCAGCGGTCCCGGACTGACCTTCGACATCAGCTGCTTCGGTCTCGACGCCGACGAACGGCTCTCCGACGACCGCTACTTCGTCTTCTTCAACCAGCCGAAGTCGCCCGAGGAGTCCATCCAGCTCCTGGGTGCGCAGGCCGGGGACACGGAGTCCTTCCGGATCACGCTCGACAAGATCCCGGCGCGGATCCAGAAGCTGTCGTTCACGGCTGCCCTCGACGGCGCCGGGCAGATGTCGCAGATCGCCCCCGGATACATCCGCATCGTCGCAGGCGGCGAGGAGGTGGCCCGGTACTCCTTCAACGGCTCGGAGTTCTCCACGGAGAGGGCCGTGATGCTGGGCGACTTCTACCTGAAGGACGTGTGGCGCTTCGCCGCCGTCGGGCAGGGCTTCGACGGCGGCCTCGAGGCGCTGCTGAAGAACTTCGGCGGCGAGGTCGCCGAGGAGGAGCAGCCCGGGGCGCCCGCCCCGCAGCAGGCGCAGACCGGCGCCGCGCCCGGCTTCGCCCCGCCCGCCTTCGGCGCCCCGCCGGGCCCTTCGGCCCCGTCCGCACCGGCGCCCGCTCCGGCCCCCGCCCCGGCTCCCCAGGGCTTCGCGCCTCCGGGGCACACGCCGCCTCCCGCCCCCGCGCCCGCCGCGGCTCCGAACGTGCACGCCGCGCCCACCATCATCGCGCCGATGACCCCGCCCGGCGGTGCCCCGGTGCCGCCTCCCGGTCCGGCGCCCGCTCCGTACGGCCAGCCGCCCCAGCAGCAGCCGTACGGCCGGCCCGGTGCTCCGAGCGCGCCGCCGCCACCCGGCTACGGCCAGCCCCAGGCGCCGCACGCGCCCCAGGCGCCCACTCCGCCGCCCGGCTACGGCCAGCCGGCCCCGCCGCCCGGCTACGGCCAGCAGCCGCCCCCCGGGCAGGTCCCGGCGCAGCAGGGCTATGGCGTCCCGCAGGGCGCGCCCCAGGGCGGCGCCGGAGTGACCGCCGCGCTGCAGAAGTTCAAGGAGACACCCACCGGGCAGCGCTGGACGCAGCAGAACAAGAAGCTCGTCCGCGTCGACCTCGGCATCGGCGGCCAGCCCGTGCTCGCCCGGCAGGGCAGCATGGTGCTCTACCAGGGCAAGGTCGACTTCGGCTACAAGGGCGCCGGGTTCGCCGGCCGGATCGTGGGCAACGCCACCGGCCAGGAGATGCAGCTGATGCGCTGCACCGGCCAGGGCCAGGTCTTCCTCGCCGAGAACGCCACCCACCTGCACCCCATCGAACTCCAGGGTGACGCGATCTGCGTCTCCGCCGAGAACGTCCTCGCCTTCGACGAGAGCCTGCAGTACGAGGTCCGCCGGATCGAGGGACACGGCATCCCCGGGGGCGCACTGTTCACGATGCAGTTCCAGGGGACCGGCACGATCGTCGTCAAGACGCACGGCACGCCCGTGGTGCTGCCGGTCACGCCGACCACCTTCGCCGACTGCAACGCCGTCGTGGCCTGGTCGGCGGCTGCCCAGGTGATCGTCTCCAGCCAGGTCCGCATGCGCCGCAACGCCTATCCGGGCGACACCGGCGAGAGCGTCAACCTCCAGTTCCGGGCCGCCCCCGGCAACTTCGTCGTCGTACAGCCCTACGAGGTCTGAGGGAGCCCGTCATGAACCAGCCGCTCGCGGGCTACGCCCCCGCACCCGTCACCGCGCGCATGGAGAACCACGGCAACAACATGCTGAAGGTCGCCATGCAGACCGGGAACGACCTCCTCGCGCGCGTGGGGTCGATGGTCGCCTACGAAGGCTTCATCCAGTACGAGCCCAACCCGCCGGCCGTGCGCCAGATCGCCCGGGACTGGATCACCGGGGAGGGCGCGCCCCTGATGAAGTGCTCCGGCGACGGACTGCTCTACCTCGCCGACTACGGCGCCGATGTCGTCGTGGTCAACCTCAACGGCGACGGCATCTCCGTCAACGCCACCAACCTGCTCGCCTTCGACGCGTCCCTCACCTGGGGCGTGGAGCGGGTGAAGGGGCTCGCCAAGTTCGCCGGACAGGGTCTGTGGAACACCAGGATCTCGGGGCAGGGCTGGGTGGCGCTGACCTCCCGGGGCACGCCGATCGTCGTCGACTGCGGCGGCGGGGAGGACGAGACCTACGTCGACCCGGACGCGCTCGTCGCCTGGTCCCCGAACCTGAAGGTGAAGGGCAAGCGCAGCTTCAAGGCGCAGTCGCTGATCGGCCGCGGCAGCGGTGAGGCCTACCAGATGGCCTTCTCCGGTCAGGGCATCGTCGTCGTCCAGCCCAGCGAGGACAGCACCGACCGCCTGCGGTTCCGGGGCTGAGGGGGAGCCAGAAACACCATGCAGAGTCCGCTTTTCGCCTTCAACGACTCGCAGTCCCAGGAGCGCTACAGCCTGCAGAACAAGCAGATGCTGCGGGTCACGCTGCAGGGCCACGACGACATCCTGGCCCGCAAGGGCACCATGGTCGCCTACCAGGGGCTCGTGGAGTTCGACGCGGAGTACCAGAGCACCCAGCAGGCGTACGCGCGCGCGGCCACCGGCGAGGGTCTCAGCCTGATGCGCTGCCACGGGCAGGGCACGGTCTTCTTCGCCAACCTCGCCCAGCACATCCATGTGGTGGACGTGGACCAGGACGGCCTGACGGTCGACAGCAGCTACGTGCTCGCGATGGACTCCTCGCTGCACCACGAGGTCATCGCCGTCGACAGCCAGTACGGCATCTCCGGCTCCGGGAAGTACCAGCTGAACATCACCGGCCGCGGCAAGGTCGCCCTGATGACCTCGGGCGCGCCGCTGATGATGCAGGTGACGCCCGACAAGTACGTCAACTGCGACGCCGACGCGATCGTCGCCTGGTCGACGAGCCTGCGCGTGCAGATGCAGGCCCAGACGCACTCCTCCGGGGTGTGGCGGCGCCGCGGCAACACCGGTGAGGGCTGGGAGCTCAGCTTCATGGGCAGCGGGTTCGCGCTCGTCCAGCCGAGTGAGCTGCTGCCGCCGCAGAACGCCCAGATCGGTTCCGGACTCGCCGCGCAGTACGGCATGGGCCAGCACGGAGCGCGGGCGCAGAACCAGGGGAACGTCTGGAGCTGAGCCTCCGGAAAGCAGATGTAAGGGGCGCCCGCACGTGCGGGCGCCCCTTACGCATGGCGGCGCCTCACAGGCGCGCGCGGGTCGCCTCCAGCAGTCGCAGGACGGACTCGTCGGCCACGTCCGCCACCTCGTCGTAGGCGAACCAGCGCAGGTCCAGCGACTCCTCGCTGATCTCCTGGACCGCGCCGGGCGGCGCCAGCACCGCGTACTGCACGTCGAAGTGGCAGTGGCACGGCGGCGGGATGGGATGGCGGTCGAGGCGGACCGGGCCGCCCGGCAGCAGGCTCAGCCCGGCGATGCCCGACTCCTCGGTGGCCTCACGCAGGGCCGCCGACGCCAGGGAGGGGTCATCCGGCTCGCAGTGGCCGCCCATCTGCAGCCACATCCGCAGCTTCCCGTGGAGGGTCAGCAGAACCCGGCCGCGCTCCGGGTCGATCACCAGGGCGCTCGCCGTGATGTGTCCCGCGCGGCAGGCCTTCCACAGGCCGTCCGGATGGGCCGCCAGATGGTCCAGGTACGTCTGGCGCAGCTCTTCCTGGCCCTCGTACGCCTTCAGGACGAGGACCGCGTCGTCGTACACGCTCACTCGGTGCCGTCGCCCCCGGTGCCGTCACCCTCGGCGTCGTCGTCCTCGGTGTCGCCCTTCGGCTCGTCCTTGCTCAGGTTCGGCTTCCCCGCGGAACCGTCCGCCGCGTCGCCGAGCATCTTGTCGAGCTCGGAGAAGTCCAGCTGCTCGCGGTGCACGAAGCCGTCCGGGTCGTCCAGGTCCGAGGCCGTGGGCAGCATGTCCGGGTGGGCCCACAGGGCGTCCCGGCCGTCGACGCCGCGCGCGTCCGTGAGCGAGGCCCACAGGCGGGAGGCGTCGCGCAGCCGGCGCGGGCGCAGCTCCAGGCCGATCAGCGTGGCGAACGTCTGCTCCGCCGGACCGCCGGAGGCACGGCGGCGGCGCAGGGTCTCGCGGAGCGCGTCGGCGGACGACAGGCGCGGTTTCGCGGCCGCGTGCACCACGGCGTCCACCCAGCCCTCGACGAGCGCCAGAGCCGTCTCCAGGCGGGCCAGGGCGGCCTTCTGCTCCGGGGTGTCCTCCGGCTGGAACATGCCCTGCTGCAGAGCGTCCTGCAGCTGCTCGGGGTTCTGCGGGTCGAACTGGCCGACCACGTCCTCCAGCTTGGCCGTGTCGACCTTGATCCCGCGCGCGTACCCCTCGACCGCGCCGAACAGGTGGGACCGCAGCCACGGCACGTGCGCGAAGAGGCGCTGGTGGGCGGCCTCGCGCAGGGCGAGGTACAGCTGCACCTCCTCCTTCGGCACGCCCAGGTCCTTGCCGAACGCCTCGATGTTCACCGGCAGCAGCGCGGCCTTCCCGGCCGGGCCGAGGGGCAGGCCGATGTCGGTGGAGCCGACGACCTCGCCCGCGAGCACGCCGACGGCCTGCCCGATCTGCGTGCCGAACATCGCGCCGCCCATGGAGCGCATCATGCCGATCAGCGGGCCGGCCATGGCCTGCATCTCCTCCGGCAGCACGTCGCCCATGGCCGCGCCGACACGCTCGGCGACCGGGTCGACGAGCTCCTGCCACGCGGGCAGGGTCGCCTCCACCCACTCCGCGCGGGACCACGCCACCGCCGAGCCGGCGCCGGACGGCAGCGACGTCGCGTCGTCCAGCCACAGGTCGGCCAGGCGGACGGCCTCCTGCACTGCGGTGCGCTGTGCGGGGCCGACGCTGGAGTCCTTGGTGCCGTCGGGGCTGCCCTGGGAGACGGTCTGGCGGGCGATCTGCTTGGCCATGTCCCAGTTCACCGGGCCGCCCTCGTAGGAGAGCATCTGGCCCAGCTGCTGGAAGGCGGCACCCAGGTCGTTGGGGTTCAGCGAACCGAACATGGCAGCGAGCGGATTGTCCGCGCCGGGGCCGCCAAAGCCCCCTGCGCCGGGCAGCCCGCCGAAGCCGAACGGGTTGGCCGGTTCCTGACCACCACCGCTCTCCTGGTCCTTCTTCTTGCCCTCGTCGCCGTCTTCCGGCTCCTCCGGCGGAAGGCCGAATCCGAATGGGGTGTCACTCACGGGATTCCTCGGCTGGTAAGGCCGCCGGTTGTCCCCGACGGCACGACTGCCCGATAACACCACCCAGCGTAGACACCATGGGCGGTTCGGGCCTCGGTGCTTCGCCGACTCTCGGCCTGCGGCAGGATGGATGCCACCTGGTAGGGACGCGTCACTCGCGTTCTTACTGAAGACAACCGCTGGAGACGCCCGGTGAGTTCCCCAGATCCGCAGGTTCGCGCAGCGCGAAACGAGTCAGCCCGCCCGTCGCCCGGGCACCGCCCCTCGACGACGGCGCTTCGCGCCGGCGAGTCGACCGCGGTCAGAGGCCCGGTCGTCGCGGTCACCGGAGCCGCCTCCGGCATCGGTGCCCTGCTCGTCGAACGTCTGGCCGCCTCGGACGAGGTCAAGCAGGTCATCGCCATCGACGAGCGGCGCGGTGAGTGCGAGGCGGCGCGGTGGCACATCCTGGACGTACGGGATCCGGCCATCGCGGACAAGCTGCGGGGCGCGGACGTGGTGGTGCACCTGGCGCTCGATCTGGATCTGGAGGGCGACCCCGCCGCCCGTACGGCCTACAACGTGCGCGGAACGCAGACCGTGCTGACCGCCGCGGCCGCGGCCGGCGTCCACCGGGTCGTGCTGTGCACCTCCGCGATGGTCTACGGGGCGCTGCCGGACAACGAGCTGCCGCTGTCCGAGGACGCCGAGCTGCGGGCCACGGCCGAGGCCACCGGGGTCGGCGACCTGCTGGAGATCGAGCGGCTGGCGCGGCGCGCCCCCCGCGCGCACCCGGGCCTCAACGTCAGCGTGGTGCGGCCCGCGGTGCTGGTCGGCGGCACGGACACCGCGCTGACCAGGTATTTCGAGTCGCCCCGGCTGCTGGTCGTCGCCGGTTCGCGGCCCGCCTGGCAGTTCTGCCACGTCGAGGATCTGTGCAGCGCCCTGGAGTACGTCGTCCTGGAGAAGGCCGACGGGGAGATCGCGGTCGGCTGCGAGGGATGGCTGGAGCAGGAGGAGGTCGAGGAGCTCAGCGGGATCCGGCGGATGGAGCTGCCGTCCGCGGTGGCCCTGGGGGCGGCCGCCCGGCTGCACCGGATCGGGCTGACGCCGTCGCCGGCCGGGGACCTGGCGTACACGATGTACCCCTGGGTGGTGAGCGGAAGCCGGCTGCACGACGCGGGCTGGCGCCCGCAGTGGACCAACGAGGAGGTGCTCGCGGAGCTCCTGGAGGAGGTCTCCGGGCGGCACACGGTGGCCGGACGCCGGCTGGGCCGCAAGGACGCGACAGCGGCGGGCGCGGCGGGCGCGACGGTGGCTCTGCTGGGCGCGGCGGCCGTGGTCCGGCGGGCGCGCAAGGCACGCCGCCGCATCTGAGGACCGCCCGCGTCTCAGGATCCGAGGACCGCGTGCGTCCGGGTACCGTCTGCGTCCGGGGCCGCCTGCCGGGCGCGCGCCCGGCAGGCGGCCACCTGTAGGACACTCCAAGCCGGCACGCGCGCGTGCCGGGTGAAACGCCTGTTCCGTGTTGTCGGCGGCGTGCGGCACGATGGGGACATGGCATCCATCGACGACCATCCCGGCGAGCACGCCGCGCGGGAGCCCATCAAGCTGATCGCCGTCCGTGAGACCGCGCTGTCGCTGGACGAGGTCTTCGGGGCCGTCGGTGACGACGCGGCCGGGGGAATCGCCCTCTTCGTGGGCACCGTGCGCAACCACGACGAGGGCGCGGACGTCGATCGGCTCGGCTATTCGTGCCACCCCAGTGCCGAGGCCGAGATGCGGCGGATCGCCGAGAAGGTCGTCGCCGAGTACCCGGTGCGGGCGCTGGCGGCCGTGCACCGGATCGGTGACCTGGGCGTGGGGGATCTCGCCGTCGTCGTCGCCGTGTCGTGCCCGCACCGGGCCGAGGCCTTCGAGGCCTGCCGGAAGCTGATCGACGACCTGAAGCACGAGGTGCCCATCTGGAAGCACCAGACCTTCTCCGACGGTATGGAGGAGTGGGTGGGGGCCTGCTGAACACCCTTGTGCCGTCCTCGGGTTGCGTAACCGCACCCCTGCCGTGAGCGTTGTCAGTGCGGACGGTTAATCTGCTGATCAGTCAGTTCGCGCGGTCGCTCAGCGGGGTCGGGAGGTCGGCATGGGCGCGCTTCTGTGGTTGTTGATTCCGCTCGTCGCCGGGATCGGGGCCGGTCTGTGGGGCAGCTGGGCCGGCCGGACGCGCAAGCAGCGCAGCGACGGTCCCGAGCTCACCGGGTACGCCCGCTTCCGTGAGGCCATGGAGCGGTCCGACTCCGGTACGTGAGGGGACAGGGGTGGGGCTGACGGTCCGCTGACAGGGCTGTCCCGTACTGTCTTGGCATGCCACGCCGCACCGCGACGATGCTCGCCTCCACCCTGATGCTGATCGCGCTCCTGTGCGCGGGAGTGTTCATCCCCGTGCCGTACTCGGAGATGTCCCCGGGCCCGACGGTGAACACGCTCGGGGAGCACGACGGCGAGCCGGTGCTGCAGATCTCCGGACACAGGACCTATCCGACCAGTGGCCACCTGAACATGACCACCGTGCGGGTGACCAGCGCCGACTACCGCATGAACCTCGTCGAGGCCGTCTACGGGTGGCTCGCCCACGACAGCAAGGTCGTGCCGCACAACACCCTGTACCCGGACGGCAAGACCGAGGAGCAGTCGACGCAGGAGAACGCCGAGGAGTTCAGCCAGTCCCAGGAGAGCGCCAAGGTCGCCGCCCTGAAGGAGCTCGGCATCCCGGTGCGGACCTGGGTGATCGTCTCGACGGTGGTCAAGGGCTCCCCGGCCCAGGGCAAGCTGCACGCCGGTGACGTCATCAAGGCCGTCGACGGCACGGCCGTGAAGCAGCCGGAGGACGTCGCCAAACTGGTGACCAAGCACCGGCCCGGCCAGGACGTCGTGTTCACGATCGTGCCCGCCAAGGCGCAGGCCGCCGCCGAGAAGCAGAACAGGACGGCGACCACGACGCGGAAGATCACGATCACGACCACGACGTCGAGCGACAGCGGCAAGAAGCGCGCCATCGTCGGAATCTCCGCCGGGACGGACCACACGTTCCCCTTCAGCATGGACATCAAGCTCGCCGACGTCGGCGGGCCGAGCGCCGGCCTGATGTTCGCGCTCGGCCTCTACGACAAGCTCACGCCCGGCAGCCTGACCGGCGGCACCTTCGTGGCCGGCACCGGGACGATCGACGACAGCGGCAAGGTCGGCCCGATCGGCGGCATCCAGATGAAGACGGTCGGCGCGCGGAACAAGGGCGCGCGGTACTTCCTGACGCCGGCCGACAACTGCTCCGCCGCCGCCAAGGACACCCCGGGCGGGCTCACCCTGATCAAGGTGAACACCATCGACGACGCCCTCGGCGCGCTGAAGGACCTCCGCGCCGGCAAGACGTCCGACCTGCCGAAGTGCACGGCCAAGTAGACCGCGGCCCGGTCGGTCGGCTACTCCTCGAAGGTCGCCGCGAGCGCCTGCGCCAGGCCCGGCACCAGGTCGGAGCCCGTGAGGACCTCCGTCGGCGCGTCCTTCTCGCGCAGGCGCAGCGCCGAGTCACGGGCGCCGTCGCGCAGCACCGCCACCGTCATGCGGATCTCCTGGCGCTCCGGGTGGTCGGCGACCCACTTCGCCAGGCCGGCCTCGTCCAGGTTCTCGGGGACCTGGGCCTCGGCGGCCGGCGGCAGCATCAGCCGCTCCACCGTGAGCGCGCAGCCGGCCACCGCGTCGGGCCAGGCGATCGTGGCGAGGAACTCGTCCAGCGGCTTCCCGGCCGGGATCTCCTCCTGCTCGATCGGGGTGAGACCACCGGTCTCGGGATCGTCGTCCAGCCCCAGCTGGGCCGCGAGGGCGGGTTCCTGGGCCCGCAGCCGGGCGGTGTCCACGAGGGCGAAGAGGCGGGCGGGCTGGTCCCAGCCGAGGCCGGAGGCGTACTCGTCGATCTCGAGCACGGCCCGGGTGAGCGGGTTGGCTGCCATGGGAGTGTTGGACATGGTCACAATCCTGCCTCGTTCATGGCCGGAATCGGGAACCGAGTAAACGGTGAGTAAGTTGCATAGGTGTGGGCCCGCGATCACGGGGGGCCACGGCAGGTCCGTGAAGACGCGGGCCTGACGGATCGACAGCGAACTTCGAGGTGCGCACCTTGGCTTTCCAGATGCCGGACCGCGGCGGAGGCCCGACGGGGCCGCGGATCAGAGTGGGCCGCCCGTCCCGGCGCGTCCGGACCCTGCTCATGACACTGGGCGTCCTGGCCGTCATCGGCATGGCGTTCACCATGTTCGCGGGGTTCTGGACCGAATGGCTCTGGTACCGCTCCGTGAAGTACTCCTCCGTCTTCACCACCACGCTGTGGACCAAGATCGGGCTGTTCTTCGTCTTCGGTCTGCTGATGGCCCTCGCCGTCGGCTTCAACATCTGGCTGGCGCACCGCATGCGGCCGCCGCTGAGCGCGATGTCGATGGAGCAGCAGAGCCTCGACCGGTACCGGATGAGCATCGCGCCGTACAAGACCTGGCTGCTGCTCGGGATCACCGCCCTGGTGGGACTGATCGCCGGCGCCTCGGCCTCGAGCCAGTGGCGCACCTGGCTGATGTGGGTCAACGGCGTGCCCTTCCACCAGAAGGACCCCCAGTTCCACCTCGATGTCTCGTTCTACGCCTTCGACCTGCCCTGGTACCGCTTCCTGCTGGGCTTCGGCTTCGCGGCGGCGATCCTGTCCCTGATCGCCGCCGCGCTCACGCACTACCTGTACGGCGGTCTCAGGATCACCTCCCCGGGCGCGCGGGCCACCGCCGCCGCGACGGGGCACCTGTCGGTCCTGATCGGCCTCTTCGTCGCCCTGAAGGCGGTCGCGTACTGGCTCGACCGGTACGGGCTCGCGGTGAAGTCGAGCGACTTCAAGGCGACGGGCAACTGGACCGGCCTGAGGTACGTCGACGCGAACGCCTATCTGCCGGCCAAGACCATCCTGTTCTGCATCGCCGTCATCTGCGCGCTGCTGTTCTTCGCCACGCTGTGGCGGCGCACCTGGCAGCTGCCGGTGATCGGCTTCGGCCTGATGGTGCTCTCGGCGATCCTGATCGGCGGGCTCTACCCGGCGATCGTGCAGAAGTTCCAGGTCGAGCCGAACGAGCAGGCCAAGGAAGCACCGTACGTCCAGAAGAACCTCAAGGCGACACGCGAGGCGTACGGCATCGACGACACCAAGGTCAGCGAGTACGAGGGCACCAGCACCACCAAGGACAAGAGCAAGGTCCGCGACGACGTCTCGTCCACGGCGAGCATCCGCATCATCGACCCGAACATCGTCTCGCCCACGTTCCAGCAGCTCCAGCAGATGCGGAACTACTACGGGTTCCCCACCAACCTGGACGTCGACCGCTACCGCAAGGACGGCAAGGACCAGGACACGGTGATCGGCCTGCGCGAGCTGAACCTGGCCGGCGTCCCCAAGAACAACTGGATCAACGACCACTTCCGCTACACCCACGGCTACGGCGTCGTCACGGCGAAGGGCACCGAGGCCACCGAGGGCAGCTCGCCCGGCCGTCCCGTCTTCACCGAGTCCGACCTGCCGTCCAAGGGCGACCTCGGGACGTATCAGCAGCGGATCTACTACGGCGAGAAGACCACCACCTACTCGATCGTCGGAGGCCCCCAGAAGGAGATCGACTACTCCGACGACACGGGCGAGAAGACCACGAGCTACCAGGGCAAGAGCGGGGTCAACCTCTCCAACCCGGTCAACCGCGCGGCCTACGCGCTGGCGTTCAGCGAGCCGCAGATCCTCTACTCCGGCGCGATCGGAGAGGGCTCGCGGATCCTCTACAACCGCACGCCCAAGGAGCGCGTCGAGGCCGTGGCGCCCTGGCTGACCATCGACGGCGACACCTACCCGGCGGTCGTGGACGGCCGTATCCAGTGGATCGTCGACGCCTACACGACGACGAACGGCTATCCCTACGCCTCCCGTACGACCCTCGGTGACACGACGGCCGACTCGCTGACCGCGACCAACAACTCGCGCGCGGTGGTGGCCCAGCAGAACCAGGTCAACTACATCCGCAACTCGGTGAAGGCGACCGTCGACGCGTACACCGGCCAGGTCAGGCTCTACCAGTGGGACACCCAGGACCCGGTCCTGAAGACCTGGATGAAGGCGTTCCCGGGCACGGTGAAGCCGAAGAAGGACATCACGCCCGAGCTGCTGGCCCACTTCCGCTACCCGCAGGACCTGTTCAAGGTGCAGCGCGAGCTTCTCTCGCGCTACCACGTCAAGGACGCGCAGACCTTCCTCAGCGGCAGCGAGGTGTGGCAGGTGCCGAACGACCCGACCAACAAGTCGGGCAACGCGGTACCGCCGTACTACCTCAGTATGAAGATGCCCGACCAGAAGGCCCAGGCGTTCTCCCTGACCACGACGTTCACTCCGAACGGCCGGGACAACCTCAGCGCCTTCATGGCGGTCGACGCCGAGGCGGACAGCCCCGACTACGGCAAGATCAGAGTGCTGAAACTGCCGACCAGCCAACAGGTCGACGGCCCCAAACAGGTGCAGAGCCAGTTCAACTCCAACACGGAGATCGCCGAGTCGATCAAACTCCTCAAGGGCGGCGACTCCGACATCGAGTACGGCAACCTGCTGACGGTGCCGCTCGACGGAGGGCTGCTGTACGTGGAACCCGTCTACGTGCGCGGCGGCGACGTGAAGTTCCCGCTGCTGCGGAAGGTGCTGGTCTCCTACGGAGGCAAGACCGCCTTCGAGGACACCCTCGACGCGGCCCTCAACAAGGTCTTCGGGGCGGAGGGTTCGACACCGCCGCCGGCGGACCAGGGGACCAACCCGCCGCCGACGTCCAGCAACCCGACGGTCCAGCAGGCGCTGAAGGACGCCCAGAAGGCGTTCGACGCCGGCCAGGAGGCCCTGAAGAAGGGCGACTGGCAGGCGTACGGGGAGGCGCAGAAGGACCTCCAGGACGCGCTGCGGAGGGCGGAGGACGCGCAGTCCGCGGCCGGCAAGACCGGTGGCGGGAGCAGTGGTTCCAAGCCGAGCGCCGGGGCGAAGCCGAGTGGCGGTCCCAGTCCGAGCGGCAGTCCCAGTCCGAGCGGCACGGCCGGCGGGTAGCCGGACCCCGGCTGATGCCGCACCACGGTGATCAAGGCCGCCCCGCGTCGTGGTACGGTTGCCACACAACGACGCGGGGTGGAGCAGCTCGGTAGCTCGCTGGGCTCATAACCCAGAGGTCGCAGGTTCAAATCCTGTCCCCGCTACGGAAAATCGAAGGCCCGGATCCGTCAGGATCCGGGCCTTCGTGATGTGCGAACGCATGTGCCGGTGCGCAGAACGGCCATGCCGCCTCGGGGAGTTGGGTGATCTGTGTTTGACTTGTCTCTCTGTGGGCATGTCGACAAAACGCTGAAGTGACCTCACTGGCTGCGGTATACCAGGTGTACCCGGGTTGCAGGTGGTGCGACGATGGACGTTATGGGGGACAAGGCAACTCTGTTCGAGACAGGGCGATTTGTGCAGCCTTCCGAACCGGACGAAGCCGGAGAGGTGGCTGAGGAGGCCGTCGAGGAAGTTCGTCAGCGGCTCGCCGCCGAGGCCGGCGACGTCGAGGCGATGAGCGTTCTCGGGGCCATGCTGCTGCGCCGCGGAGATCTCGACGGAGCCGAGTCCCACCTGCGCGCCGCCACCGCAGCGGGCGACCGCGCGGCCGCGAACAACCTGGGAGTCCTCCTGCACCAGCGCGGGTACGCCGACGAGGCCGCCGGCTGGTGGCGGATCGCCGCCGTCGCCGGATCCGCGGCGGCCGCCCACGCGCTGGGCCGCCACCACCGCGAGCGCGGGGACGAGCCCGCCGCCGAGTACTGGCTGCGCCAGTCCGCCGAGCAGGGACACGCCCTGGGCGCCTACGCGCTGGCGGATCTGCTGGAGCACCGCGGGGACGCCGGGGCCGAGGGATGGATGCGCACCGCCGCCGAGCACGGGCACCGCGAGGCGGCCTACCGGCTGGCGCGCGCGATCGATCGCCGGGCGGCGCGCGAGGGCGAGGGCGGGGGTGACAACGGTGTCGAACTGCTGGCCGAGGCCGAGCGGTTCTACCGCCAGGCCGCCGCGCGCGGACACCGGCGGGCCGCGCTGCACCTCGGGGCGATCCTGGAGCGGCGCGGCGAGCTGAGGGAGGCCGGCCGCTGGTACCTGACGTCCGCGAAGGACGGGGAGGCGCGGGCCGCCTGCGCGCTCGGCTTCCTGCTGCGCGACGCCGGGGACACCGAGAGCGCCGCCGTGTGGTGGCTCAGGGCCGCCCAGGACGGCGACGGCAACGCCGCCAACGCGCTCGGCGCGCTGCACGCCGAGCGCGGCGAGACGCAGACCGCCGAGCGCTGGTACCGGGCGGCGATGGACGCCGGTGACGACAACGGCGCGTACAACCTCGGGCTGCTCTGCGCCGCGCAGAAACGGACCGCCCAGGCCGAGCAGTGGTACCGCCGGGCCGCGTACGCCGGGCACCGCGAGGCGGCCAACGCGCTCGCCATCCTGCTGCTCCAGGGCGGGGACGCCACCGGTGCCGAGCCGTGGTTCTCCAAGGCCGCCGAGGCCGGGAGCGTGGACGCGGCGTTCAACCTGGGCATCCTGCACGCCGGACGCGGCACGGACGAGGACGCCGCCACCGCCCTGCAGTGGTACGAGCGGGCCGCGGCGGCCGGGCACACGGAGGCGGCGCTCCAGGTCGGCATCGCCCGGCTGCGGGAGGGGGACGAGCAGGCGGCGGAGCGGCATCTGCGGTGTGCGGCGGGAGGCGGCAGCGCGGAGGCCGCGTACCGGCTGGCGACCGTGCTGGACGCCCGGCGGCCGCCCGAGCCCGCCCACGAGCTCGGAGAGCCCGCGCACGCGCGTACCGAGTGCGAGGAATGGTACGAGCGGGCGGCATCCCAGGGGCACCGGCGCGCGCAGGTGCGGGTCGGGATGCTGGCCGCCGCCCGCGGCGACGTGGTGGAGGCGGCCCGCTGGTACCGCACGGCCGCCGAGGCCGGATCGCGCAACGGCGCCTTCAACCTGGGGCTGCTGCTGGCCCGTGAGGGCAGCGAGCCCGAGGCCGCGGTGTGGTGGACCCGGGCCGCCGACGCCGGTCACGGGCGGGCGGCGCTGCGCCTGGCCCTGGTCTACGCGCGTCGTGGCGAGCTGGCCGAGGGGCAGCGCTGGGCGGACCGCGCGGTCACGCTGGGGCCGGCGGAGGTCTCGGAGCGTGCGGCGCGGCTGCGGGACGCGCTGCGCGAGGAACTGTCGGCCTGACGGCTCCGCCGGGAAGAGCCGCGATCCGGGGGTGCGCCGCGGTGTCCGGGTCCGCGGTCGTGAGGATTTGCCTCTGACCACGTCCTTGACGTAACGTTGCGTTCACCGACGCGGGGTGGAGCAGCTCGGTAGCTCGCTGGGCTCATAACCCAGAGGTCGCAGGTTCAAATCCTGTCCCCGCTACTGAAGGCCGAGGGCCGGAATCCAGAAATGGGTTCCGGCCCTCGGTGCGTTCATGCATGGGTGTGTTCATGCCCGGGTGGGTTCATGCATGGGCGCGCTCGCGCATGGGTGGCGTTCGTGCTCAGGGCGCGCAGTGGACGCGTGGCCGCGGGCCTTCTCAGGCCTTCGCGCAGTCCGGGCAGACACCGCGGTACGTCACCTCGACGTCCGAGACCGCGAAGCCGAAGCGCTCCGAGTCGGGGAGGTCGGCGAGCGGGTTGCCGCCCGGGTGGACGTCGCGGATCGCGCCGCAGCGGGCGCAGACCAGGTGGTGGTGCGGCCGGTGCGCGTTCGGGTCGTAGCGCTTGGCGCGCTTGTCGGTGGAGACCTCGAGGACCTCGCCGAGGGAGACCAGCTCGCCCAGCGTGTTGTAGACGGTCGCCCGGGAGATCTCGGGGAGCTTCACGACGGCCCTGGTGTGGACCTCGTCGGCCGTCAGATGGACGTGATCGCCGTCGAGAACCTCGGCCACGACGCGTCGCTGCGCGGTCATCCGCCATCCGCGTCCGCGCAGCCGTTCCAGAAGGTCGCTCATGACGTCAAGCCTAACAGCAGGGGGACCATTTCCCGAATGGGTGTGACTTTGGATCTCATCTCGAATTGGACTTGGTCCAACCCGGGGTGAGCCTGGTCGCGACCTGATCGGAACCGGGTCCCCCTGCCCGGTCAGGCGGGCACGTGCTGCCGGACCGGCGCCCAGCAGCGGATGATGTCGCGGACGGAGACGATTCCGGTGCACTCGCCGCGGTCGAGGACGATGAGGTGGCGGAATCCGCCGTGGGTCATGGCGTGGGCCGCCTCCTCCAGCGTCCAGGACGGGGCGGCGAAGACGACGTCGGTGGTGGTGTGGGCGTGCGCGCGTTCGCTGTCGGGGTCCTGGCCGAGGCCGACGGAGTTGAGGATGTCACGTTCGGTGAGGATCCCGATGCCGCCTGCGTCGGGATCGAGGACCACGGCCGCGCCGACCTTGCGGGCGGACATCAGGGCGGCGGCCTGGCGGAGGGTGTGGGCAGGGCCGATGGTGAGGACCACCGTGCTCATGGCGTCGCGGACGAGCATGGACTGGAGCCACCTCCTAGGGAATCCCCGGTGACCGACGGATCTTCGTCCGTTGGTTCAGGCCCGGCGCCGGAGGCGCCTATGAGGCACTGCACAAGTTCACAAGATGGGGGGACTCTCAGAGTCGCAGGTAAAGCACGGGTCAACAAGAGGGCGCGTGCGTCCAGTTCAGGGCGTGCGGAGTGACCTCGCGCTTCTCAGTAGCGCTGATTGAGATACCCCAGCAACTCGTCGTGCAGCAGGCCGTTCGACGCGGCCGCGTTGCCGCTGTGCGGGCCCGGGCGGCCGTCGAGGCCGGTGAAGGAGCCGCCCGCCTCGGTGACGACGATGGCGTTGGCGGCCATGTCCCAGAGGGAGAGTTCCGGTTCCGCGCAGATGTCGACCGAGCCCTCGGCGACCATCATGTACGGCCAGAAGTCGCCGTACGCACGCGTGCGCCACACCTCGCGGGACAGGTCCAGGAAGCCGCTGAGCCGGCCCTGGTCCTCCCAGCCGGTCAGCGAGGAGTACGCGAAGGAGGCGTCGGTCAGCTTCGAGACACGGGAGACGTGCAGGCGGGAGGCCGAGGAGAGGCTGCGGCCGGAGAACGCGCCATGCCCCTTCGCGGCCCACCAGCGGCGGCTGAGCGCGGGGGCGGAGACGACGCCGACGACGGGCTGGAAGCCGCTCTCGCCCGCCTCCATCAGGGAGATCAGCGTGGCCCAGACCGGGACGCCGCGCACGTAGTTCTTGGTGCCGTCGATCGGGTCGACCACCCACCGGCGCGGACCGGTCCCCTCCAGGCCGTACTCCTCGCCGAGGACCGCGTCGCGGGGGCGGGCGCGTTGGAGCTGGCCGCGGATGAGCTCCTCCGCCGCCTTGTCCGCCTCGCTCACCGGCGTCATGTCCGGCTTGGTCTCGACCTTGAGGTCGAGGGCCTTGAATCGGTCCATGGTCGCCGCGTCGGCGGCGTCCGCGAGGACGTGGGCGAAACGGAGGTCGTCGAGGTAGTCCGGCATGGAACGAACGCTATCGGCCGAGATCGGCACGGGGCCAGCGGGCCGTGCTTACGGTTTGGCGGCACCTCCTCGGCACCTCCTCGGCACCTCCTCGGAGCCTCCGGGCGGCCCACTGCACCTCCGAGCCGCCGTACCGCCCCTCCGCGCCGCACCCCTGCCGCACCTCCGCCGTGCCCTGCGGCACCCCGACGGCATCCGGACGGCACACAGTGGCCGAAGGGCGCCCCCGCGCACCCTCGCGAACCCTTGACAGTGCCCCGGGGCGCGTCAAATCTGGGCGCAGAGCCGCTCGCCCCAGGGAGGCGATGATGCCTGCAGCGCGGGAATCCCTACTGGACGCCGCGTACACGGCGCTGGCGCGCCGACCGTGGTCCGCCGTGCGGATGGTCGACGTGGCCGCGGTGGCGGGGGTCTCCCGCCAGACGCTCTACAACGAGTTCGGCAGCAAGGAGGGCCTGGCCCGGGCGCTGGTCCGAAGGGAGGCGGACGCGTATCTCGCCGGCGTCGAGCGCGCGCTCGCCACGCACAGCGACGCCCGGGAGCGGCTGACCGCGACCGCCGAGTGGACCGCCTCCGCCGCCCGCGACAACGCACTGGTACGCGCCATGCTGACCGGCTGCTGGAGCGAGCGCCTGCCCTCGCCGACGCTGTCCGCGGTCCCCTCCTCCTCGGCGGTGCCGGCGCAGCGGCGGGCGGACGGTCCGCTGCCGTCGCCGGGCGACTTCGTGGCGATGGTCCGCGACCGGGCGGTGGCCGTGCTGTCGGGGCCCGGGGCGCTCAGGTCGGACACGGCCGACCTGGCCCGCTGCTGTGAGCTGGTGGTGCGCATCGCCCTGTCCTGCGTGGCGGCCCCGCCGGGAGAGGGCGGCGTCGCCGACCTGATCCGTACGGCGCTGCCCCGGCAGGCTGTGTGACCGGTCGCCGGGCGGGGCTGCTGATGAATGCGGCCCCGCCCGGCCCCGGGGCCGGGGGCGACGGGCGACGGGCGACGGGCGACTCCGGCGTACGGCGGGGCACCCGGGGCCGCAGCCATCAGCCGCTCCGCTGCTCCGTGCTGCTCCGACCCGTCGCGCTGCTCCGACCCGGCACGACGGCGCCGCGGCCGTCCGCAGGCACATCACGGCGCCTCCTCCGGCCGCGACGGCACACCACGGCACATCTCCTCCGGCCGCGTCGGCAGACGACGGCACTACCGGCCCGCGACGGCACCACGGCACATCCCCCGGCCGCAACCCCACACCACGACATACCGCGTCACACCACACCACGCCACCCCTCCGCACTCCCGGCCGAGCGTTCAGTGCGCCGAACCCGAGAGCTGCAGGCCGATCACGCCGACGATGACCAGGCTGATCGAGACGATCTTGAGGGTGGAGACCAGGTCGCCGAGGAAGATCATGCCGTAGACGGCGGTGCCCGCCGCGCCGATGCCGGTCCACACGGCGTAGGCGGGGCCGACGTCGAGTTTTCTCAGGGAGAGGGTCAGCAGGCCGAAGCTGCCGAGCGCGAAGGTGCAGAACGCGATCGTCGGCCACAGCCGTGTGAACCCGTGCGAGAGCTTGAGGCACACGGCGAACCCGGTCTCGAGCAACCCGGCCACCACCACCAGCAGCCACGCCATGCGCTGTCCTCCCGTAGGTCCGGCTGGGTGCGATTATGCACTTACCGGACCCGCGTGGACGCAAACAACGTGGTGTTCACGCACGGGCGGACAGTGCGCGCGATCCCGGCCGCCGCGGATCAGTCGCCCTCCCGGCGCTCCCGGGTGGCCAGCAGCCGGCGCAGCGAGTACAGCCGGGCCGGGTCCGCGTGGCCCTCGGCCACCCACGCGTCCAGCGCGCAGTCCGGTTCGTCGTGGCTGCATGCTCGCGGGCAGCCGGCCGTGCCCGGCTCGAGGTCCGGGAAGGCGTGGATGACGCGGGAGGGATCGACGTGGGCGAGGCCGAAGGACCGTACGCCGGGGGTGTCGATCACCCAGCCCTCCTCGTCTCCGCCCAGGGGCAGCGCCAGCGCCGACGTCGTGGTGTGGCGGCCGCGGCCCGTCACCGCGTTCACGTGGCCGGTCAGCCGGCGCCGGTCCCGGGGGACCAGCGCGTTCACGAGCGTCGTCTTGCCGACGCCGGAGTGACCGACGAACGCCGTGACCAGACCGCCGAGCTGCTCGCGCACGCGGTCCGCCGCGTCGCCGTTCTCCAGCTCCTCGCGGCTGGTGACGACGTAGGGGATGTCGAGGTCGCCGTAGAGCTCGAGGAGCTTGTCGGGCGGGGCGAGGTCCGACTTGGTCATGACCAGCAGCGGGTCCAGGCCGCCGTCGTACGCCGCGACCAGGCAGCGGTCGATGAGGCGCGGGCGGGGCTCGGGGTCGGCGAGGGCGGTGACGACGGCGAGCTGGTCGGCGTTGGCCACGACCACGCGCTCGTAGGGGTCGTCGTCGTCCGCCGTGCGGCGCAGCACCGAGCCGCGCTCCTCGATGCGGACGATGCGCGCGAGGGTGTCCTTCCTGCCGGACAGGTCGCCGACCAGGGCCACCCGGTCGCCGACCACCGCCGCCTTGCGGCCGAGTTCGCGGGCCTTCATCGCCAGCACGACCCGGTCCTCGACCAGGCAGGTCAGCCGGCCCCGGTCGACGGTGAGGACCATGCCCTCGGCCGCGTCCTCGTGCTTGGGGCGGATGTTGGTGCGCGGCCGGTTGCCCTTGCGGTTCGGGCGGCTGCGGATGTCGTCCTCGTCGGTGTGCTTGCCGTAGCGGCGCATGTCCCTACGCCCCTACGCCCCGAGCATCCCGGTCCACAGCTCGGGGAACTCCGGCAGGGTCTTCGCCGTCGTCGCGACGTTCTCGATCTGCACGCCCTCGACCGCCAGGCCGATGATCGCGCCGGCGGTCGCCATGCGGTGGTCCTCGTAGGTGTGGAAGATGCCGCCGTGCAGGCGGCGCGGGCGGATCAGCAGGCCGTCGGCGGTCTCGGTGACGTCGCCGCCGAGCTCGTTGATCTCCTTGGTGAGCGCGGCCAGGCGGTCCGTCTCGTGCAGCCGCAGATGGGCCACGCCGCGGAGGGTGGAGGGGGAGTCCGCGAGCGCCGCGACCGCCGCGACGCCCGGGGTCAGCTCGCCGACCTCGCCCAGGTCCACGTCGATACCGCGGACCGCACCCGAACCGGTGAACTCCAGCCCGTACTCGGTGAGTTCGCAGGAACCGCCCATTTCGGTGAAGATCTCCCGCAGCTTGTCGCCCGGCTGGGTGGTGCGGGCCGGCCAGTCGGGGATCACCACCCTGCCGCCGGTCACCAGCGCGGCGGCCAGGAAGGGCTGGGCGTTGGACAGGTCGGGCTCGATGGTCAGGTCGCGGCCGAGCAGCGCGCCCGGCGTCACCCGCCACACGTTCGGTTCCCCGCCCGACTCCGGGGTGTCCACCTGGGCGCCGACCGCGCGCAGCATGTCGACGGTCATCCGGATGTGCGGGAGCGAGGGCAGCGAGGAGCCGGTGTGGCGGACCTCCACGCCCTGGTTGAAGCGCGGGCCCGAGAGCAGCAGGGCCGAGACGAACTGGGACGAGGAGGACGCGTCGATGTCGACCGGGCCGCCGTCCAGCGCGCCGCCGCCGTGCACCGTCAGCGGCAGTGCGCCACGGCCGTCGTCGTCGATCCGGGCGCCCAGCACGCGCAGGGCGTCGATCACGCCGTGCAGGGGACGTTCGTACGCCCTCGGGTCGCCGTCGAAACGGACCGGGCCGTCGGCGAGGGCGGAGACCGGGGGCAGGAAGCGCATCACGGTGCCCGCGTTGCCGACGTCGACCGTGGCCGGGCCGTGCAGGCCGGTGGGCAGCACCCGCCAGGTCTCACCGGTGCCGTCCGGGCCGACGCCCTCCACGATGTCGACACCCATGGCACGCAGGGCCCCGGCCATCAGCAGGGTGTCCCGGGAGCGCAGGGGGCGGCGCAGCCAGCCCGGCTCGCTCGCCAGGGCGGCGAGCACGAGGGCGCGGTTGGTGACGGACTTGGACCCCGGTACGTGGACCGTCGCGTCGACGGCCCCGCTCGCGTGGGGGGCGGGCCAGAGGGCGGTACGTGCGTCGTGTGGGGCCATGGGCCCACTTTATAAGGAGGCGGGGGGTCCGGTGCGGCGCCGCGGGCGCCGGCCGGTCCCCGCGGCGAAGCCGTTGACACCCCGCCCGGCGCCCCTGTGACCTGCGGCCCCGGGACCGCGGTCACACCTCGAGCAGCCAGCGTCCCCCGCCTATCAGCGAGCACAGCGACACCGCGTGGAAGAGGAAGAGCCACAGGCCGGCCGGTACGTGCGTCAGGCGTGAGAGCTGGTCCGCGTCCGAGTCCCCCGCGCCGCCCCGCGTCCGCTTCGCCTGCAGCTCGAAAGCCGGCCTCACCCCGCCCACCAGCAGGAACCACACCACCGCGTAGGCGAACGCCGCCTGCACCTGGGGGCCCGCCAGCCAGGACACCAGCAGGAAGGTGCCGCCGGTGATGATCACCGTCAGGGCGCCGTAGGCGTTGCGGATCATCACGAGCATCGCCACGAGCAGGACGGTCGCGAGCCACAGGAGCAGCGTGATGTGGCCGGCCGCGAGCAGGGCCGCGCCGCCGAGACCGAGGAGCGGGGGAGCGGTGTAGCCGGCCGCCGCGGTGAGGATCATGCCCAGCCCGTGCGGCTTGCCGCGGCTGAGGGTGAGGCCGCTGGTGTCGGAGTGCAGGCGTATGCCCGTGAGCTGGCGACCGGTGAGCAGAGCCGTCAGGCCGTGGCCGCCCTCGTGCGCGATGGTGATGGCGTTGCGCGAGAGGCGCCAGACGTTGTGCGGGACGGTCACGGCGAGTGCGGCGACCAGCGTCGCGATCACCACCCACAGATCGGGGTCCGGCTGGGTGCCGAAGACCCGGTCCCAGAGGGAGGCGAGGGAGGAGGCGGTGCTGTCCATCGGTGGCTTTGGCTCCCGTGGGTCGGATGGAGAGGGGCCGGCGCGCGGGCCCTTCGTCGGGGGTGCGGGCCCTTCGCCGGGGGGTGGTGGCCGGGTGACGGGCGGGCCTGGCAGTGTGGCACGTATGTGCGGACGGTATGCGGCGAGTCGTGGACCAGAGGATCTCGCAGGAATCTTTGAGATCCGGATGGAGCCCGAGGAGCCCCTGGCACCCGACTACAACGTGGCCCCCACCAAGGAGCTCTACGCCGTTCTCGACCGCCCTCTGAAGGACGTCGCGGACCCGCGGCCGGTTCGCCAGCTGCGCAGGCTCCGGTGGGGGCTGGTGCCGAGCTGGTCGAAGACGCCCGAGGGCGCCGCGCGGATGATCAACGCCCGTGCGGAGACCGTCCACGACAAGCCCTCCTACCGGCGGGCCTTCTCCTCCCGCCGCTGCCTCGTCCCCGCCGACGGCTACTACGAATGGGTCACCGGCACGCAGGAGCGGGACCTGGAGGTCGAGGGGAAGCGGAAACGGCCGCGCAAGCAGCCCTACTTCGTGCTGCCCGCCGACGGCTCGGTCTTCGCGATGGCCGGGCTGTACGAGTTCTGGCGGGACAGGACGCTGCCGGACGACCACCCGCGGGCCTGGTGGGTGACCTGTTGCGTCATCACCACGGAGGCGGAGACCACCCCGCTCGCCGCGGCCCCGGCCGAGGGACCGCGCACGCTGGCCGAGATCCACCCCCGGATGCCGCTGATGCTCACCCCGGACCGCTGGGACGCCTGGCTCGACCCCTCCCGCACGGACCCGGAGGAGCTGCGCGCGCTGCTGGCCCCGCCGCCGCCCGGCCTGATGCGCGCCTACCCGGTCTCCACGGCCGTCAGCAACGTCCGCAACAACGGCCCGGAGCTGCTCAAGGAGCTGGACGGGCCGGAAGAGGGCACACTTTTCTGACGTGACGACACAGAGCATGGGCATGGAGACCGAGAGCATCGGCACGGAGGCGGGCGACGCCCGCATCACCTGGCACCCGGCCCGGCAGGCACGGCTCGTGCTGGCCGTGGGCCACGGCGCCGGCGGCGGCATCGAGGCGCGGGACCTGCGGGCGCTGGCCCGGGTGCTGCCGCTGCACGGCGTGAGCGTCGCCCTGGTGGAGCAGCCCTGGCGGGTGGCAGGCAAGAAGGTGGCGCCCCCGCCGAAGACCCTGGACGCCGGCTGGCGCGGCGTCTGGCCCGCGCTGGCCCGCCCCGGCCTGCCGGTGGTCTCCGGCGGCCGCAGCGCCGGCGCGCGGGTCGCCTGCCGTACGGCCACCGAGCTCGGCGCGCACGCCGTGCTCGCCCTCGGCTTCCCGCTGCACCCGCCGGGCCGCCCGGAGCGGTCCCGCGCCGGGGAACTGCTCGGGTCCGGGGTGCCCACCCTGGTCGTACAGGGCGGGAACGACCCCTTCGGCAAGCCCGAGGAGTTCCCCGACGGGACGTACGAGCTGGCCGAGGTGCCGCACGGCGATCACGGCTTCGCGGTGCCGAAGAGGGCGGAGATCACTCAGGAAGAGGCCGTGGCGCTCGTCACGGACGCGGTCGTGAAGTGGACCGGGTCACTGGGATGACAGGCCGGGAATGATGCGGCCCGGGCCTCTGTTGTGCCGGACGTACGTGCTGAGTCACCAGCACCGACGCCGTGGGAGAGGAAGTCAGCCGCATGGGTTCGACGGTATGCCCGAGCCGCGACAGCCGCACTGACCTGGACTGGACGGTGCTGACTGCGGCCAAGACCACCCCGATTCGAGGGGCGGGCGGGACGGGTCGTCGTCTATCCTCCGATTCTGGTGGGACCGGTTTCGGCTCCGCCCGGAATCTTGAGGAGGTGGGTCCGGTCACTGGGATCGACGCAGGGACCGACAACGGCCAGGCGGAGCAGCCCGAGGGCCAGGGCGTCAGCGCCGAGTCGACCTCGGAGCGCAGCGCGCGCTTCGAGCGTGACGCGCTCGAATTCCTCGACCAGATGTACTCGGCCGCGCTGCGCATGACGCGCAACCCGGCGGATGCCGAGGACCTGGTGCAGGAGACGTACGCCAAGGCGTACGCGTCCTTCCACCAGTTCCGCGAGGGCACCAACCTGAAGGCGTGGCTGTACCGGATCCTGACGAACACCTTCATCAACTCGTACCGCAAGAAGCAGCGTGAACCCCAGCGCTCCGCGGCCGAGGAGATCGAGGACTGGCAGCTCGCCCGCGCCGAGTCGCACATGTCGACCGGTCTGCGCTCCGCGGAGTCGCAGGCGCTCGACCATCTGCCGGACTCCGACGTGAAGGAAGCCCTCCAGGCGATCCCCGAGGAATTCCGCATCGCCGTCTACCTCGCCGACGTAGAGGGCTTTGCCTACAAGGAGATCGCGGACATCATGGGGACACCCATCGGTACGGTGATGTCCCGGCTGCACCGGGGCCGCCGTCAACTGCGCGGCATGCTCGAGGACTACGCCCGTGAGCGCGGGCTGGTCCCGGCCGGTGCCGGAGAGTCGAACGAAGCGAAAGGCTCGGGCTCATGAGCTGCGGAGAGCCGCACGAGACGGACTGCAGTGAGGTCCTCGATCACCTCTACGAGTTCCTCGACAGTGAGATGCCGGAAGTCGATCGCGCCAAGTTCAAGCAGCACTTCAAGGAGTGCTCGCCGTGCCTGGAGAAGTACGGCCTGGAGCAGGCCGTGAAGAAGCTCGTGAAGCGGTGCTGCGGGCATGACGACGTGCCGACGGACCTGCGGTCCAAGGTCATGGGGCGGATCGAGCTGATCCGCTCCGGCCAGTCCGTCCCCGAGCACGACATCACCGCGACCCCGCAGGAGTCCTGAACTCCCGCCGGGCGCACGCCCCCTCGCGCCGGACACACCTGGAACGGGCCGCCGTCACCCGAACGTGCTAATCCACCGTTCCCGGCCCCGCGGCCCCCTCCGGCCGCCCTACGCTCCTCAGCCTGAGCAGCATCGGCCGGCGGAGGGGCGTGATGGAGGCGGTTCCGGCTCGGGCCCGTGCGTACGTGGCCTGCACGGTCCTCGGCGCCCTGCTGTGCCTGCTCCCGCTGCCCGGCACGCACACCCCCTGGTGGGCCGTCGCCCTGCTGGCCCTGCTGTACGCCTGCGGCGAGCGGGCCGCCGCCCGCCGGCACTTTGCCGGAACGTTCTACCCCGTGCTCCTCGCCGGGGCCTTCCTGCTGCCCCCGCCGGCCGCCGCCCTGGCCGCGCTGCCGGGCACGCTGCTCTCCCGGGTCCACCGGCGGCCGCGGCGGACGCGCCGGATCTGGCGGGCCGCACAGCTGGTCCTCGGGGTGTGGGCCGCGAGCCGGGTGCACTGGTCGCTGGGCGGGCGGGACGCGGTCGTGGCCTGCGACTTCCCGTACGCGCTGGTGCCCGCGGGCGCCGCCGTGCTGGCGTTCTGCCTGGTGCTGACCGCCCTGGACGGCGGGATCCGCGTGCTGGCGGAGGGGATGCCGCCGCGGCGGGCCTGGCGCGGCCTGTTCGTGCGGTCCCTCGCGCCGGTGGCCGTGCACGGGCTCGCCGGGCTGATGATGGCCGTGCTGTGGCGCAGCCCGTACGGCTGCGTCGCGGCGCTGCTGGTGCTGCTGCCGATGTGCGTGTCCTGGTGGGCGTTCGCGCAGTACCACCGTGAGCGCGCCGCCCACCAGGCCACCATCCGCGCGCTGGTGCAGGCCGTCGACATCAAGGACGAGTACACGCGCGGCCACAGCGAACGCGTCGGCCAGGCATCCATGATGATCGCGCGTGAACTCGGCCTGGACGAGGAGCGCACCGAGGTGCTGCGGTTCGCCGGGATCCTGCACGACGTGGGCAAACTCGGCGTCCCCACACGGCTGTTGCGCAAGGACGGACCGCTGACCCCCGAGGAGCGGCGGGTGATCGAGCTGCATCCCGAGTACGGCCACGAGATGGTGCGCGGAATCGGCTTCCTGGGCGAGGCCCGCGCCGCCGTCCTGCACCACCACGAGCGGCTGGACGGCAGCGGCTACCCCTACGGACTGGTCGGCGCGCAGATCCCGGAGTCCGCGCGGGTGGTGGCCGTGGCCGACGCCTTCGACGCGATGACGTCCACGCGCTCCTACCGGCGGGCCCGGCCCGTGCCGGCCGCGCTGGAGGAGCTCCAGCGGTGCGCCGGTTCCCAGTTCGACCCGCGGATGGTCACGGCACTGGTGCGCTCGCTCGGCCGCCACGGCTGGCATCCGGCGGTCACCGCGCAGGAACAGCCGCACGTCCCGGCGCCGGCCCCGCCCGCCGACCGCCCGAGAGCCCACCGATGAGCCCCCGTCCACCGCTGACGGTCCTCATCCACACCGCCGCCGCCCTCCTCGCCGCGGGCTCCCTCGCCGCCACCTGCCTCACCGGCCTCCAGGAGCGCCCGACCGCCCTGGCGTTCGGCGTGCTCGTCACCGTCGGCGAGCTCAGCCGGTGGACCGGCGCCCGGGTCAGGGAGGCCGCGCCGCTCGGGGCCGCCGGAGCCCTGTCGTACGCGCTGCTCGGAGAGGACGCCGGTCGGCCCACCCACCAGGGCGTCACCCAGGTCGTCGCCGTCGTCCTCGCCGCCGCCCTGCTCGGCGGCGTGCCGCACGTCGCACGCGGGCGGGGACCCGTGCTCGACCACCTCGCACGGCGTGTCCTCACCGTCGCGTTCGCCGCCGTCTGCTTCCAACCCCTCTACAGCCGGGGCGTGTTCGACGCCTGGCGGGGCCCGGCGTACGCGCTGCTGATCCTGGCCCTGCTCGCCCTGACCGCGCTGTGCGACGCCGTGCTCGCCGCCGCGCTCGCGCACGCCCGGACCCGATGGCCCTTCGGACCGCTGCTGCGGGACGAACTGCACGCCCTCCTCGGCATCGGCTCGGCCGTGTGCGCCACGGGCGCGGTGATGGCGCTCGCGGTCGCCGTCGCCGGGCTCTGGGCGCTGCCCGTGTTCTGTCTGCCGCTGCTGCTCACCCAGCTGTCCTTCCGCCGGTACGCCGCCGTGCGGAGCACCTACCGGCAGACCATCGCCTCGCTGGCCCGCGCCACCGAGATCGCCGGGTACACGCCCGCGGGGCACGCGCGGCGGGTGGCGGGCCTCAGCCGCGCCGTGGGGCGGGACCTGGGGCTGACCCGGCCCGAGCTGAGCGTGCTGGAGTACGCGGCGCTGATGCACGACATCGGCCAGCTCAGCCTGGTCGACCCGGTGCCGGCGGGCGCCACCGCGGTGCTGCCCGCGGCCGAGCAGCGCCGGATCGCCCTGCTCGGCGGGGCGGTGGTGCGCCAGACCGGGGTCGACTCCGCGGTCGCCGTGGTCGTCGAGCGGCAGGCCGACCCCTACCGGGAGCAGCCGGTCGCCGCGCGGATCGTGCGGGCGGTGAACGCCTACGAGGAGATGACGCGCGACGCCGGGCCCGGCGGGCCCCTCACGGCCCTGGAGGAACTGCGGCTCGCCACGGCCGAGGAGTACGCGCCCGACGTGGTGGAGTCGCTCGCCCGGGTCCTCGCAAGAGACAGTCTGACCTTGCCTTCGGCTGGGTAACCCATGGGTAATGAGCGGCCTTCCAGCCGTACGTGGTTGGATGCGAATGAGAGGGTGTCCGGGGGCAGCACCAGCCGGCCCACTCCAAGGAACTGGCAGGCGGGAATCGTGAGGATCTTCGGCAAGGGACGGCACCGGCCCTCCGCCTCCTGGCGGCAGGCCACGGACCGCGCGTTCACCCTGATCGGCGACGGCCGGTACGAGGACGCGGGCGCGCTGCTGACACGCGCCGCCGACCTGGAGCCCTGGCTGTCGGAGTCCTGGTTCAACCTCGCCCTGCTGCACAAGTTCCGGCACGACTGGGAGCAGGCCCGCGCGGCGGGGCTGCGCGCCGTGGCGCTGCTGGACCGGGAGACCGGGGCGCCCGACTGGTGGAACGTCGGCATCGCGGCCACCGCCCTGCAGGACTGGCCGCTGGCCCGGCGGGCCTGGCAGGCCTACGGGCTGCACGTGCCGGGCGGCGGCACCTCGACCGGTGAGCCCGTCGGCATGGACCTGGGCAGCGCGGCCGTACGGCTGTCTCCCGAGGGGGAGGCCGAGGTGGTGTGGGGCCGGCGGCTGGACCCCGCCCGCAGCGAGGTGCTGTCGATCCCGCTGCCGTCCTCCGGGCGGCGCTGGGGCGAGGTCGTCCTGCACGACGGGGTGCCGCACGGCGAGCGGACCACCGCGGCCGGGCACTCCTTCCCGGTCTTCGACGAGATCGAGCTGTGGGCGCCCTCGCCGGTGCCGACCTGGGTGGTGCTGCTGGAGGCCGCGACGGAGGCGGACCGGGACGCCCTGGAGCAGCTGGCGGCCGACGCGGGCTTCGCCGCGGAGGACTGGTCGTCGTCGGTGCGCCTGCTGTGCCGGATGTGTTCGGAGTCGCGTATGCCCTCGGACGAGGGCGACGGTGAGCATCTCGACCCGCACGACCACAGTGAGCCGGGGCATCCGGGACCGCTGGGGCACCGGACGGACGGGCAGTTGTGGGTGCCGGAGCGGGAATGCGGCGTCGCCGCGCCGGCCTCACTGGTGCGGGGGTTGCTGGACGGGTGGGTTGCCGACAGTCCTGACTCGCGGGACTGGCGGGATCTCGAGGAGGTCTGCTAGCGCCGTTGCCGGGTGCCGGTTTCGTCGTGGCTGGTCGCGCGGTTCCCCGGGCCCCTCGAGGGGGCGCTTCCCCTTACCCTGTATCAGCATCACACCCCTGTTTTTCCGAGGAAGGCTTACGTCGGTCATGGCGCAGCAGGACACCGATCAGCAGCACGCGGGCGTGCTCCCCGTGGACGACGAGGGTTTCGTCATCGACACGCAGGAGGCGGAGGAGCGCGAGGCCGCCTGGCGCGAGCGGGGCACCTCGCGGCCGATCACGGTCGTCGGCAATCCGGTGCTGCACAAGGAATGCAAGGACGTCACCGACTTCGGCCCCGAGCTCCAGCAGCTGGTGGCGGACATGTTCGCCTCGCAGCGCACCGCCGAGGGCGTGGGCCTGGCCGCCAACCAGATCGGCGTCGACCTGAAGGTCTTCGTCTACGACTGCGGCGACGACGAGGGCGTGCGGCACGTCGGTGTCGTCTGCAACCCCAGGCTGGTGGACCTGCCCGCGGAGAAGCGCCGGCTGGACGACAGCAACGAGGGCTGCCTGTCGGTGCCGACGGCGTACGCGCCGCTGGCCCGCCCGGACTACGCCGAGGTGACCGGGCAGGACGAGAAGGGCAACCCGGTCAGGGTCCGCGGCACCGGCTACTTCGCCCGCTGCCTGCAGCACGAGACCGACCACCTGTACGGCTACCTCTACATCGACCGCCTCTCCAAGCGCGAACGCAAGGACGCGCTGCGGCAGATGGCCGAGAACGAGCCGCGCTACCCCGTGGTCGCCAACGACTGACGGCGGCCACGCGGTCAGGCGACCGCCTCGGGGCCCCTGAACGTGCGCCGGTAGGCGTTCGGTGTGGTGCCGATCGCCTGTACGAACTGGTGGCGCAGCGCCGCCGCGTTGCCGAACCCGGCCCGCCCGGCGATCGCGTCCACCGTCTCGTCCGTCCCCTCCAGCAGCCGCTGGGCCAGCAGCACGCGCTGCCGCAGGATCCAGCGGTAGGGGGTGGTGCCCGTCTCCTGCTGGAAGCGGCGGGCGAAGGTGCGCGGGGACATGTGGGCGCGCTCGGCGAGCTGCTCGACCGTGACCTCCCGGTCGAGGTGCCGCTCCATCCACACCAGCACCTCGGCGACGGTGTCGCCGTGCGACCGGGGCAGCGGGCGCTCGATGTACTGCGCCTGCCCGCCGTCCCGGTGCGGCGGCACCACCATGCGCCGGGCGATCTTGTTGGCGACCTCCGGGCCCTGCTCCTTGCGCACGATGTGCAGACAGGCGTCGATGCCGGCGGCGGTGCCCGCGGAGGTGATCACCGGGTCCTCGTCGACGTAGAGGACGTCGGGCTCGACGGTCAGCCGCGGGTACGCCCGGGCCAGCTCGTCCGCGTGGTGCCAGTGGACGGCGCAGCGGCGGTCGTCGAGCAGCCCGGCCGCGGCGAGCACGAAGACGCCCGAGCAGACGCTGAGCACCCGGGCACCGCGCTCGACCCCGCGGCGCAGGGCGTCGAGCAGCTCGGGCGGGAACGGCCGGCTCTCGTAGTGGGCGCCGGCCGGCACGGCGATCAGATCGGCCTCCTCCAGCCGCTCCGGGCCGTGCGCGACGTTCATGGAGAAGCCCGCACGGGTGCTCAGCACCGGCCCCTCGGCCGAGGCGACGGCGAAGTCGTACACGGGCAGTCCGTCGTCGCTGCGGTCGATGCCGAACACCTCGCAGACGACGGCCAGTTCGAAGGGGTTCACGCCGTCGAGGACGGCGGCGGCGACGTTCTGCAGCATCTGCCCAGTGTGCCTCGCGGTTGGCAGTAAATCGAGGGTCCACGGCAGTCCTGCCACTGTTTGTAAGGAGTGAACGGCGCGACAGTGGTGTCCATGGATACGGCACACATCGAGGGACTGATCGGAATGCTGACCGTTCTCGGAATCCTCGTCCTGATGGTTCTCCCGTCGGTGATCGGCATCGCGCGCGACCGTCGCACCGACCGGCAGATCCGCGAGGCCGAGCGGGCCCGCCGCGAGGCGGAGGCGCCCGGGCCGGCCGGGCGCCCCGTCCGCCGGCAGCGCTACCTCACCACCACGGTGACCCACCACTCCTGAAGGCCCAGGCAGGACACCCGGCCGGTCTGCGCGGCGCACAGCGGCCGGGTGGACTGCAGCCGGGCCTTGCCCGGCGACACGGCCTTGTAGGCGGCGCTCGCGTCGCCGGGCTGCAGGACGAAGCCGCTGTTGGTGGCCTGGAGGCCCGAGCCCTTGACGGTGACCGGCTTCCAGGGCCGCTTGGCCGTGCCGTCCAGGCTGATGCGGACCGTCCCGCCCACCGCCAGGCACACGGTGCGGCCGCTGTCGCGCACGGAGAGCGCGGACGCCGGCGCACATCCCGTGGGGCTGCTCGTCGGGCCGCTCGCCGGACTCGTCGTGGGGGTGGGGGAGGACGACACGCTGCTGCTGCCGCCCTTGCCGCTGCCGGACTGGCCGCCGCAGCCGGCGAGGACGAGAGTGAGCCCGACGAGGGCGAGGGCCGTGTGGGGGATCGTTCGACGCATGGGGACCTCCTCTCCCCTCTGACGTGTCACCGGCCCGCCCGGATCCACGCCCGGGCCCCGGCCGCGAAGGCGGCGGCCGGGGCCCGGGGTGCTGGGTCGGTCAGCTCGTCGTGACGGCGGTGTCGTCGACGACGAAGCTGGTCTGCAGGGAGGAGTCCTCGGCACCGCTGAACTTCAGGGTGACGGTCGAGCCCGCGTACGAGGACAGGTCGAAGGACTTGTGGGTGTAGCCGGAGGCGGCGTCGAGGTTGGAGTACGTCGCCAGGGTCTTGGATCCGGCGGTGACCGTCAGCTTGTCGTAGGCGGTGCTGCTGGTGGTCTCCGAGGAGTCGATGTGCAGGTAGAAGGTGAGGGTGGCCGTGCAGCCGGCCGGGACGGTCACCGACTGCGAGAGGGTGTCGGTGTGGGTGGTGCCGTAGCCGTCGAGCCAGGCGTAGTACGAACCGCCGTGGGCGGCCTCCCCGGTGTCGTTGGTGATGACGCCGCTGGTCGCGCTCCAGCCGGTGGAGCCCGACTCGAAGCCGGGGTTGGCCAGCAGCTGCGCCGCGGTGCAGGTGCCGCCGCCCGAGGTGCTGACCGTCCAGCTGAAAGAGGCCGAGCCCGAGGCGCCGGTGCTGTCCTTCGCGGTGACGGTGACCTGGTAGGTGCCCGCGGTGGACGCCGTGCCGGAGATCACGCCGGTCGAGCTGTTGATCGACAGGCCCGTGGGCAGGCCGGAGGCGCTGTAGGTGAGCGCGGCGCCGGCGCTGTCGCTCGCGCTGATCTGCAGGCTGACCGGGCTGCCGGTCGCGGTGGACTGGCTGCCCGGGTCGGTGACGGTCACCGTGTTGCCGGTGCTGCCGCCGGTGGTGAAGGCGGTGGTGCCGTCGGGGGTGCCCCAGCCGGTCGGGCCGTCGTAGCCGGCCCTCGCGGTGCAGAAGTACGACGTGGAGCAGGAGCCGTTGTTGCCGCTGGTGACGTCGTACAGGTTGCCCGTGTGGCTGTAGGGGTACTTCGCCGGGTAGTCACCTGAGCCCGGCGTGCCGGCCAGCGCGTACACGCCGGCGATGATCGGCGCCGACGCGCTCGTGCCGCCGTAGACGGCCCAGCCGGAGCCGCCGTAGGTGTCGTACACCGCCACACCGGTGGCCGGGTCGGCGACGGCGGAGACGTCGGCCTCCATGCGCTTGCCGCAGCCGGTGTCGGTCTGCCAGCTCGGCTTGGGGTCGTAGGCGGAGCAGCCGGAGCCGGTGCCCTCGGTGGAGCTGGTCTTCCACACGGACTCGGTCCAGCCGCGGGAGTTGGCGGCGGTGGACAGCGCCGTGCCGCCGACCGCGGTCACGTACTGCGAGGTCGCCGGGTACTCGGCGCCGTAGGCGGAGTCACCGGAGCTCACCGTGATCGCGACACCCGGGTGCTTGAAGTACGACGTGTCCTCGCTGGTCTGGGACGACGACTCGCTGCCGCCCCAGCTGTTGGACACGACCTTGGCGCCGAGCGCGACGGCCTCGTTCTCGGCGGTGCCGAGGTCGGAGTCGGTGGCGGAGTTCGCCTCGACCAGAACGATGTGGCAGTTCGGGCAGACGGCGCTGACCATGTCGAGGTCCAGTGCCTCCTCGCCCGCCCAGCCCGTGTCGTTCGTCGGCAGCGAGGTGGTGGAGCCGGTCTGGCTGACCTGCTTGAAGCAGCCGTTGGCCTTGGTGCAGGAGGACAGTCCGTACTGCGAGCGGTAGGTCGCCAGGTCCGACTCGGCGTTGGGGTCGTTGTAGGCGTCGACGACGGCGACCGTCAGGCCCGACCCGCCCGTCGAGGGCAGGTTGTAGGCGCTGTGCAGGTTGGCCGGGCTGAGCCCGGAGGGGGCGGCCGCGGCGAGCGCGGAGGCCAGCCGCTGCTTGATGTCGGTGCGGCGCTGGGCGAAGCAGGACGCGTGACCGGGCCGCGCCGTGGCGCACAGATGGGTGGTCGGCACCTTCTGGCCGGCCTTGCCGGTCGGGTGGAAGGTCTGCCGGGCGGGGGAGGTGAGGGCGTGCGCGTTCTGTGTGACGGGGGAGGTGTGCGAGACCGCGGGCGCCGCGTGCGCCGGTGCCGCGACGAGTCCGGCGAGGCCGAGGGCGAGGGCGGGTATGGCGGTGGTCAGGAGTCTTCGCAGGCTCCGTCTGGGCTTCTCACGCATGGGGGTACTGCCTCCATCGGTGGGGTCTCAGGCAGGCCCAGTGACGCGCGTAGCGGCGGCAGAGTGCGCGGTCATGAGCATGACATTTCGAACACCCTGCAATGCCGTTGAACATGACATGAACAGGACGGCCAGAACCTAACCGGGGCGGGGGAGGCGGGAGAAGGAGCGGCGTCAGGAATTTGCCGGTCCATAGAAGGTCCATAGAAGATCCATGGACGACCCGTGAACGGCCCATGGACCCTCCATGGGCCGTCCTGGGGAATGGCGTCAGAAGTCCTCGTCGAGGTCGACCGTGCCCTCCACGGCCACCTGGTACGCCGACGGGCGCCGCTCGAAGAAGTTGGTCAGCTCCTGCACGCCCTGCAACTCCATGAAGGAGAACGGGTTCTCCGAGCCGTACACCGGGGCGAAGCCGAGGCGACTCAGGCGCTGGTCGGCGACGCACTGCAGGTACTCGCGCATGGAGTCGGTGTTCATGCCGGGCAGGCCGTCACCGCACAGGTCGCGGGCGAACTGCAGCTCCGCCTCGACGGCCTCGCGCAGCATGTCCGTCACCTGCTGCCGGAGCCCGTCGTCGAAGAGGTCCGGCTCCTCCTTGCGGACGGTGTCGACCACGTCGAAGGCGAAGGACATGTGCATCGTCTCGTCGCGGAAGACCCAGTTGGTGCCGGTGGCGAGGCCGTGCAGCAGGCCGCGGCCGCGGAACCAGTAGACGTAGGCGAAGGCGCCGTAGAAGAACAGCCCCTCGATGCAGGCGGCGAAGCAGATCAGGTTGAGCAGGAAGCGGCGGCGGTCGGCCTTCGACTCCAGGCGGTCCAGATTCTCCACCGAGTCCATCCACCGGAAGCAGAACCCGGCCTTCTCGCGGATGGAGGGGATGTTCTCGACCGCCGCGAAGGCCGCCGCGCGGTCCTGGGGATCGGGGAGGTAGGTGTCCAGGAGTGTCAGGTAGAACTGGACGTGCACGGCCTCCTCGAAGAGCTGGCGGCTCAGATAGAGCCTCGCCTCGGGGGAGTTGATGTGCTTGTAGAGGGTCAGCACCAGGTTGTTCGCCACGATCGAGTCGCCCGTCGCGAAGAAGGCGACCAGGCGGCCGATCAGATGCTGCTCGGCGGGGCTGAGCCTGGCGAGGTCGGCGACGTCCGAGTGCAGGTCGACCTCCTCCACGGTCCAGGTGTTCTTGATGGCGTCCCGGTAGCGCTCGTAGAAGTCGGGGTAGCGCATGGGACGCAGCGTCAGCTCGAAGCCGGGGTCGAGCAGGTTCTTGGGACGGGTGGTCACTGGCAGGCCTCGCAGGACTCGGGGTTTTCCAGGGAGCAGGCGACGGCCTCGGGGTCGGCCGCCTGCTGGACGGGGACGGTGGCCCGTGCGGCGCGCGCGATCCGGGTCGCCGGGCGCGAGCGCAGGTAGTACGTCGTCTTCAGCCCCTGCTTCCAGGCGTAGGCGTACATCGAGGAGAGCTTGCCGATGGTCGGCGTCTCCATGAAGAGGTTCAGGGACTGGGACTGGTCCAGGTACGGGGTGCGGGCCGCGGCCATGTCGATCAGGCCGCGCTGCGGGATCTCCCACGCCGTGCGGTACAGGCGCCGTACGTCCTCGGGGATCCAGGCGAAGTCCTGCACCGAGCCGCCGGCCTCGCGCAGCGCCTCCCGGGTGCGGGCGTCCCAGACGCCGAGCTCCTTCAGGTCGTTCACCAGGTACGAGTTGACCTGCAGGAACTCACCGGACAGGGTCTCGCGCTTGAAGAGGTTGGAGACCTGCGGCTCGATGCACTCGTAGGCGCCGGCGATCGACGCGATGGTGGCGGTCGGCGCGATGGCGAGCAGCAGGGAGTTGCGCAGGCCGACGGCGGCGATACGGTCGCGCAGCGCGGCCCAGCGCTCCGGCCAGGTGTGCTCGACGCCGTAGTGGTCGGGGTGCAGGACGCCGCGGGCGGTACGGGTCCGCTGCCAGGCCGGCAGCGGGCCGTTGCGCTCGGCGAGGTCGGCGGAGGTCTCGTAGGCGGCGAGCATGACGCGTTCGGCGATGCGGGTGGAGAGGGCCTGCGCCTCGGGGGAGTCGAAGGGCAGCCGCAGCTTGAAGAAGACGTCCTGCAGGCCCATCACGCCGAGTCCGACGGGACGCCAGCGCGCGTTGGACCGGCCCGCCTGCTCGGTGGGGTAGTAGTTGATGTCGACCACGCGGTCCAGGAAGGTGACGGCCGTGCGGACGGTCTCGTCCAGGCGCTCCCAGTCCAGGTCACCGCCCTGCACGAAGGCGCCCAGGTTCACCGAGCCGAGGTTGCAGACCGCCGTCTCGCCGTCGTCGGTGACCTCCAGGATCTCCGTGCAGAGGTTGGAGGAGTGCACGACGCGGCCCGGCTCGGCGGTCTGGTTGGCGGTGCGGTTCGCGGCGTCCTTGAAGGTCATCCAGCCGTTGCCGGTCTGGGCGAGCGTACGCATCATGCGGCCGTAGAGCTCGCGGGCCGGGACGGTTCTGCGCGCCAGGCCCGCGGCCTCCGCCGCGCGGTACGCGGCGTCGAACTCCTCGCCCCACAGGTCGACCAGTTCGGGCGCGTCCGCCGGGGAGAACAGCGACCACCGCGCGTCGGCGTCCACCCGGCGCATGAACTCGTCCGGGATCCAGTGGGCGAGGTTGAGGTTGTGCGTACGGCGGGCCTCCTCACCGGTGTTGTCGCGCAGCTCCAGGAACTCCTCGATGTCCGAGTGCCAGGTCTCCAGGTAGACCGCGGCCGCGCCCTTGCGCCGGCCGCCCTGGTTCACGGCCGCGACCGAGGCGTCCAGGGTCTTCAGGAACGGGACGATGCCGTTGGAGTGCCCGTTGGTGCCGCGGATCAGCGAACCCCGGGCGCGGATGCGGGAGTACGACAGGCCGATGCCGCCGGCGTGCTTCGAGAGGCGGGCGACCTGGTGGTAGCGGTCATAGATGGAGTCCAGCTCGTCGCGGGGGGAGTCCAGGAGGTAGCAGGACGACATCTGGGGGTGGCGCGTACCGGAGTTGAACAGCGTGGGGGAGGAGGGAAGGTAGTCGAGGCGGCTCATCAGGCGGTAGAGGGCGGCGACCTCGCCGACCGAGCGCGCGGTGTCGTCCTCGGCGAGACCGGCGGCGACGCGCAGCATGAAGTGCTGGGGCGTCTCGATGACCTTGCGGGTGATCGGGTGCCGCAGCAGGTAGCGGCTGTGGAGGGTGCGCAGGCCGAAGTAGCCGAAGCGGTCGTCGGCGCCGGTGTCGACGAGGGCGTCGAGCCGCCCCGCGTGGAGCCGGACGAACTCGGCCGTGCGGTCGGCGATGAGCCCCTCGCGGTGGCCGACCGCGACCGATTCGGTGAAGCACGTCACGCCCTGCGAGGCGGCCTCCGCGGTGATGCCGGCCGTCAGCAGGCGCGCGGCCAGCCGCGAGTAGGCGGGGTCCTCCGAGATGAGGCCGGCGGCCGCCTCCGTGGCCAGCTCGCGCAGTTGTGTCCCGTCCGCCCCCGCCGAACGTCCGCGCAGCGCCGCGGCGGCGACCCGGCCGGCGTCGGCGCCGGGGAGGTCGCCGGTCAGTTCGGTCAGGGTCCGCAGCAGTGCGGCCCCGGGACCGTCCTCGGCGGACGACGGCGTGGACGGTGTCGCTGAGGCCGGTTCGGCTGGCGCGATGCTCACGTGGGGCTCTCCCTCGCTCGGCACGGGGGCCTTGCGGAGGGCAGGGGGCAGCCACGAGCGCACGACGGCGCCGCGTCCACCGGCCCACTCCACGAGGCCCGGACGTCGAAGCACCCGGACCACGGCGGCCGGGCGCGCTGTCGGCAGGTCCTCGGACTGACGCCCATGGGTGCGGACACGCATGGGTACACCGTTGCGGGACAGTTCCGGATTCGCACCGGATTCCCCTGCGGCGACAGCGAGCATGAGCATACATCTTGTGCCCGGTCTGAGAAGCACCCCCATATGTTGTGTCGTGTGGGTGTGTCGCCGTGATTTCGGAGCGTGTCAGAACGTCAACTGATAGGTGAGCAGCCGGAGGTCCGCCACGCCCGGCAGCGGGTTCCAGTCGCGCTCGGGAACACGGGCGAAGCCCGCGCGCTCGTAGATGCGGTGGGCGGCGAGCATGGCGCGCTGGGTCGACAGGACGACACCGGTGCAGCCGTCCACGGCCCGGGACCGGTCGACACAGGCGCGCACGAGGGCCTCCCCGGCGCCCCGGCCGCGAGCCGCCGGGGCGACCGCGAGCATGCGTATCTCGGCCTCCCCGGGCCGGGCGATGTCGGCCATGGGGCCGCCCGAGGGCACGAGGGTGACCCCGCCGAGCAGCTGCCCGTCCGCCTCCGCCACCAGCACCCGCGCGGCGGCCGCCCGCCCGGCCACGTCCTTCAGCTCGGCCAGGTACCGGCCGCCGCTGTCGAAGGCGAGCAGCCCGTCCCGGAGGTAGGCCTCGGCGGTGATCCCGCCCAGGATCTCGTAGTCGGCGGGTCCTGCCCGCCGGATCACCACGTCCATGCACCGAGTGTGGCGGACGAGTACGACAACGGGCCGCCGGAATGCTCCGGCGGCCCGTTCGGTCACGACGGCTCCGGCGTGACGGCTCCCGCGTTCCCGACCTCACGGGTCAATACACCTAGCGCGACTCCGCCGCCGTCGCGGGCGGCAGTTCCACCTGCACGCCCGGGTCGCCGGCGTCCACGGTGTAGTCGTCCGCCGCGGTCTCGTCGACACCCTCCGGGGCCTTCACGGCCTTCAGGACGAAGGTCAGGACCACCGTGACCACCGCGTTCATGACGAACGCGGTCAGGCCGATGTAGCCGATCTGGCCGAGCCCGGGGATCTCCTTCGCCGAGCCGCCGAAGTGCGCGTGCGTCGGCGAGGCGACGCCGTACGCGGCGACGGTGCCGTAGACCATGCCGACCGCCCAGCCGCCGAGCAGCGCCCAGCGGTGGAACCAGCGGGTGAACAGACCGCCGACCAGGGCCGGGAAGGTCTGCAGGATCCAGATGCCGCCCAGCAGCTGGAAGTTGATGGCGACCGTCTTGTCCATGGTGAGGACGAAGGCCAGCGCGCCGACCTTCACCAGCAGCGACACGATCTTGGAGACCTGGGCCTCCTGCTTCGGCGTGGCGTCCGGTTTGATGAAGTCCCGGTAGATGTTGCGGGTGAAGAGGTTCGCGGCCGCGATCGACATGATCGCCGCCGGCACCAGCGCACCGATGCCGATGGCCGCGAAGGCCACCCCCGTGAACCAGTCCGGGAACATGTTCTCGAACAGCTGCGGGATCGCCAGCTGCCCGTTGGTGACCTTGACCCCGGCCGCGATCGCCATGAAGCCCAGCAGCGCCAGCAGACCCAGCATCAGGGAGTACAGCGGCAGGATCGTGGTGTTGCGGCGGATCACCTCACGGCTGCGCGAGGAGAGCGTCGCGGTGATCGAGTGCGGGTACATGAACAGCGCGAGCGCGGAGCCCAGCGCCAGGGTGGCGTACGCCCACTGGCCCGTCCCCGGGGGTACGAGAGCGCCGCGCGGCTTGCCGGTCGCCGGGTTGGTCTGCGTGAACGCCGCGCTCGCCTTCGCGAAGATGTCGTCGAAGCCGCCGAGCTTGATCGGGATGTAGATGATCGCCACGGCGATGACGATGTAGATCAGCGCGTCCTTCACGAACGCGATCAGCGCGGGGGCCCGCAGGCCCGAGGAGTAGGTGTACGCCGCGAGCACACCGAAGGCGATCAGCAGCGGCAGGTCCTTCACGAACCCGTTGGTGCTGTCGCCGCCGCCGACGCCCATCACGTCCAGCACGGCCTGGATGCCGACGAGTTGGAGGGCGATGTACGGCATGGTGGCGAGGATGCCGGTGATCGCGACGGCCAGCGACAGGCTCTTCGAGCCGAAGCGGCCGCGCACGAAGTCCGAGGTCGTGACGTATCCGTGCCGGTGGGAGACCGACCACAGGCGGGGCAGGAAGGTGAAGATCAGCGGGTAGACCAGGATGGTGTACGGCACCGCGAAGAAGCCGGCCGCGCCCGCCGCGTAGATCGCCGCGGGCACGGCGACGAACGTGTACGCCGTGTACAGGTCGCCGCCGAGCAGGAACCAGGTGACCCAGGTGCCGAACGACCGGCCGCCCAGGCCCCATTCGTCGAGCGAGTGCTCGTTCTCGGCCTTGCGCCAGCGCGCCGCGAGGAAGCCCATGGCCGTCACGGCCACGAAGAAGAAGATGAAGACGCCGAGTGCGACGCCGTTCACGCCGTCCTTCACTCCGACCCACCGTCCTTGTGTGCGGCGCGGGCGCGCTGGTCACGGTTCCACAGCTGGTACGCGACCATCGTCAGCGCGGTGGCGATCAGCACCCAGAGCATCTGGTACCAGTAGAAGAACGGGATGCCGATGAAGGCCGGGCCGGTCCTGGAGTACGAGCCGACCCAGAGCATCGCCACGAACGGTGCGATCAGGCAGAGGGCGATGACCACACGCATCGGGGTCACCACCGGGGGTCTCACTTCGGGCACTTCGGACATGGTGCGGCTCCGTCCCCTCACGATCACCTGTGATCACCTGTGTAATGCGCAGGCAATCTAGGTCACCGTGTCACGGCAACGGAAGACCTCGTCCGCATATCGGCATGTCGATTCAGTGAAGGCCCAGTCTCGAGTGCACAACGGTGTCACGGGTGCGCCGCGCGGGGGCCGCGGGGCGGCCCGTCGGGCGCCCGCGGCGGCGTCACGCCGCGTGCGCCGGCGTGGAGGGCCTCAGTCCTGGGGGCGCTTGAGGCGTGCGACGAACTTGTAGCGGTCGCCCCGGTACACCGAGCGCACCCACTCCACCGGCTGCCCGTCCCGGTCCAGGGAGTGCCGGGAGAGCATCAGCATCGGCAGGCCCACGTCGGTGCCGAGCAGGCCGGCCTCGCGCGGGGTGGCCAGCGAGGTCTCGATGGTCTCCTCGGCCTCGGCGAGATGGACGTCGTAGACCTCCGCGAGGGCGGTGTAGAGAGAGGTGTACTTGGCCAGGGACCGGCGCAGGGCGGGGAAGCGCTTGGCGCTGAGGTGGGTCGTCTCGATGGCCATCGGCTCGGCGTTGGCCATGCGCAGGCGCTCGATGCGCAGCACCCGGCCGCCCGCGGTGATGTCGAGCAGCTCGGCGAGGCGGTCGTCGGCCGTGATGTAGCCGATGTCCAGCAGCTGGGAGGTCGGCTCCAGGCCCTGGGCGCGCATGTCCTCGGTGTAGGAGGTGAGTTGCAGCGCCTGCGAGACCTTGGGCTTGGCGACGAAGGTGCCCTTGCCCTGGATCCGCTCCAGCCGGCCCTCCACCACCAGCTCCTGGAGGGCCTGGCGCACCGTGGTGCGGGAGGTGTCGAACTCGGCGGCCAGGGTGCGCTCGGGCGGTACCGGGGTGCCGGGCGACTGCGTCTCCGTCATGTCGAGCAGGTGCTTCTTCAGGCGGTAGTACTTGGGCACGCGCGCGGTACGGACACTTGCCCCGCCCTCGTTCTCCGCACTGCTGACCTCGGTGCTCATGCTCTGCCTTCCCGGCTCCGGATGCGGGTCACTTCGTGATCCCTTCTGTATACCGGCGCTGTCTGTTCTGGTCTAGTCCACAGCTCAAGTGGTCTAGCGGAAGAGAGTACTCCGCCGCCGGTGTTTTCGCTGGCTTCTTACTTAAAGGTTCTTGCATATGTAGGTCGCATAACGGCTGGTCAGAGGGGTTTCGAGCGCTCTTGACAGGCCCTCTGGTCTGGTCCAAGCTCCCCCTACTGGTCTACACCATTGGTTCAGGTCCCGGCCTGGGGGCGGGAGGTGTGGGCATCCCTGAGGAGGGTGGCGTGAAGCGCAAGCTCATAGCCGCGATCGGTATCGCGGGCATGATGGTCTCCATCGCGGCGTGTGGTGGCAACGACGGCAACGGCTCTTCCAGCAGCGGCGCGGACGCCAAGGAGCTGACCGTCTGGCTCACCGTCGACGCCCAGAACAACTGGCCGGACCTGGTGAAGGCCGCCGACGCCGCGGTGAAGAAGAAGCACCCCGGCATCAAGATCAACCACGAGTACTACGGCTGGCCGGACAAGAACACCAAGCTCGACGCCGTCCTCGCCACCGACAAGGCCCCCGACGTGGTCGAGATGGGCAACACCGAGATGCTGGGCTACATGGTCAAGGGCGCCTTCGCGCCCGTCGACCCGGCGAAGTTCAGCAACTCCTCCGCCTGGCTGGACGGCCTCAAGGCCTCGGTGACGTACGACGGCAAGACCTACGGCGTCCCCTACTACGCCGGCGGCCGCGTCGCCAACTGGCGCAAGGACGTCTTCGCCTCGGTCGGCGTGAAGACCCCGCCGAAGACGTACGCCGAACTCACCGCCGCCCTGGACAAGGTGCAGAAGAAGGAGGGCGACAAGTTCTCCGCCTGGTACCAGCCCACCCGTGACTGGTACGCGGCCATGTCCTTCGTCTACGACGCCGGCGGCTCCATCGCCAAGCAGGACGGCGGCCAGTGGAAGGCCAACCTGTCCTCGCCGGAGTCCGTCAAGGGCCTCACCGAGTTCAAGAACGTCATCGACAAGTACATGCACGGCGACAAGACCAAGGACGAGTCGGACCGTTACATCGTCTACGGCCAGGGCAAGTCCGGCATGATCTTCGGAGCGGCCTGGGAGGGCGCGACCGCCGCCGACCCGAAGAACGACAAGACCGGCAAGCTCAAGGACAACCTCGAGAACTTCGTGATGCCGGGTCCGTCCGGCAAGAACATGCCCGTCTTCCTGGGCGGCAGCGACCTGGCCATCCCGGTGAAGTCCAAGGCGCAGGCCGTCGCCGCCGAGTGGATCAACGCCTTCACCGGTCCCGCCGGCCAGAAGGGCCTGATGGCCAAGGGCAACCTGCCCAACAACAAGACGGACCTCGCGACGCTGAAGAACGACCCGGCCACCGCGGTCCCGGCCACCGCCGCCGAGTCCAACTGGTTCGTCCCGATGGCCCCCGGCTGGGGCCAGGTCGAGAAGGCCCAGGTCCTGCAGACGATGCTGCAGAACATCGGCACCGGCAAGAAGTCGGTCGAGGCCGCCGCGAAGGAGGCGGACGCCGCGATCGACAAGGTCATCAACACCAAGTGACCTACGCGGCAGGGCCCGCGGCCTCCGGTGGCCGGGGGCCCTGCTTCCCGTACAGACCGTACGGGCTTCGCTTTCGTACGACCTGAGGGACCGCTGAGGAGCGCGCCATGAGTGCCGCAGACACGACCACCCCCGCCAAGGTGCCGCCGGCGCGGCAGGCGCCACCACCGCCGGTCGGGAAGAACCCGCGCAGAAGCCGGACCTCCGGCGGCGCGGCCACGCCGTGGCTGCTGCTCGCGCCCTGCCTGCTGGTCCTCGCCCTGGTGATGGCGTATCCGCTGTTCCGCCTGGTCACGCTCTCCTTCCAGAGCTTCGGCCAGTCCCAGCTGTGGGGCTTCAAGCCCGCCGAGTGGGTCGGCTTCGACAACTTCGCCAAGGTCCTCGGCGACAGCGAGTTCTGGGCCGTGGTCCTGCGGACCATCATCTTCGCGGCCGGCTGCGTGATCCTCACGATGGTCCTCGGCATGCTCGTGGCGCTGCTGCTGCAGAAGGTCTCCGGCTGGGTGAAGACGATGATCAACATCGTGCTGATCGCCAGCTGGGGCATGCCGGTCATCGTGGCCACGACCGTCTTCAAGTGGCTCTTCGACTCGGACTACGGCGTCTTCAACGCGCTGCTGAGCAAGCTGCCCGGTGTCGACATGGTCGGCCACAACTGGTTCGCCAGCGGGCCCCAGGGGCTGGCCGTGATCATGCTGCTCGTGGTGTGGGGGGCCGTCCCCTTCGTCGTCATCACGCTGAGCGCGGGCCTGACCCAGGTGCCCAAGGAACTGGAGGAGGCGGCCCGGCTCGACGGCGCGGGCCCGCTGGGAGTCTTCCGCTACGTCACCCTCCCCATCCTCAAACCGATCATCGTGATGCTCACGACCCTGTCGGTGATCTGGGACATGGGTGTCTTCCCGCAGGTCTTCGTGATGCGCGGCGGCCATCCCGAGGCCGAGTTCCAGATCCTCAACACCTATTCCTACGACCGCGCGTTCGTGGTCAACGACTACGCCCAGGGCTCGGCGATCGCCCTGCTGACCGTGCTGCTGCTGCTCGGTGTCGTCGCCGTCTACATGCGCCAGATGCTGAAGATCGGAGAGGTCGAATGACCAGCGTGAACGCCGTGACCCCGGGCGGCAGGCGGCGCGCAAGGCCGCGCCTGGGCTGGAACCTGCTGGGTCTCGTCGTCTTCCTGGTCGCCGGCTTCCCGCTCTACTGGATGCTCGACACGGCCTTCAAGCCGGCGAAGGACGCCATCGACCCGGACCCGAGCCTGTTCCCGACCGGGTTCACGCTCGACAACTTCCGCCGGGCGCTGGACATCGCGGACTTCTGGGGCCCGGTCGGGCGCAGCCTCGTCGTGTCCCTCGCGGTCGTCGTGATCGGCATGGTCGTCGGCGTGCTGGCCGCACTGGCCATCTCCCGGTTCGCCTTCCGCGGCCGCAAGGTGGTCATCGTCGGCATCCTGGCGGTCCAGATGGTGCCGCTGGTCGCCATGATCATCCCGGTCTTCCTGCTGCTGAACGACCTCGAGCAGTACGACAAGCTCACGGGCCTGATCATCACGTACCTGACCTTCATCCTCCCCTTCACGGTGTGGACGCTGCGCGGCTTCATCGTCAACATCCCCCGGGAGCTGGAGGAGGCGGCGATGGTCGACGGGTGCAGCCGCACCAGCGCCTTCATCCGCGTGGTCTTCCCGCTGCTCGCCCCCGGCATGGTCGCCACCTCGGTCTACGCCTTCATCCAGGCCTGGAACGAGTACATCTACGCCCTCATGCTGCTCAGCCAGAAGCACCAGACCGCGACCGTCTGGCTCGGCAACTTCACCACCAAGCACGGCACCGAATACGCCCCGATGATGGCGGGGGCCACGATGATGGCCGTACCGATCGTCGTGCTCTTCCTCCTCGTCCAGCGCAAGATGGCCGCGGGGCTCACCGCGGGCGCAGTGAAGGGATAACGCGACCTGATGACACGGCCGACATTCGCCAGCGGCACCGACACCCTCACACGGGACGCGCTGACCGTCCTCCAGCCCGGGTTCACCGGGACCACCGCCCCCGACTGGGTGCTGCGCCGCCTCGGCGAGGGGCTCGCCTCGGTCGGCCTGTTCGGCCGCAACATCGCCTCGCCGGAGCAGGTGGCCGCCCTGACCGCGCGGTTGCGCGCCGAACGCGACGACGTCCTGGTCGCCATCGACGAGGAGGGCGGGGACGTGACCCGCCTGGAGGTGCGCACCGGCTCCTCCTTCCCCGGCAACAACGCGCTGGGCGCGGTGGACGACGTCGAGCTCACCCGGGACGTGGCCGCCGAACTCGGCCGCCGGCTGGCCGCCTGCGGGGTGAACCTGAACTGGGCGCCCTCGGCCGACGTGAACTCCAACCCGGAGAACCCCGTGATCGGCGTACGGTCCTTCGGCGCCGGCACCGACCTGGTCGCCCGGCACACCGCGGCCTACGTCACGGGCCTGCAGTCCGCCGGGGTCGCCGCCTGCACCAAGCACTTCCCGGGCCACGGCGACACGGCCGTCGACTCCCACGACGCGATGCCGCGCATCGACGTGGACGCCTCGGTGCTCGACGCCCGCGACCTGACCCCGTTCCGCGCGGCCATCGCCGCGGGCAGCCGCGCCGTCATGAGCGCGCACATCCTCGTCCCCGCCCTGGACCCGAACCGCCCCGCGACGCTGTCGCCCCGCGCGCTCACCGAACTGCTCCGCGGCGAACTCGGCTACGGCGGCCTCATCGTCACCGACGGCATGGAGATGAAGGCGATCGCGAGCACGTACGGCATCGAGCGCGGCAGCGTCCTGGCCGTGGCCGCCGGCGCCGACGCGATCTGCGTGGGCGGCGGCCTCTCCGACGAGGAGACCGTACGGCGCCTGCGCGACGCCCTGGTCTCGGCGGTGCGCACCGGCGAACTCCCCGAGGAGCGGCTCGCGGACGCGGCCGCACGCGTACGCTCCCTGGCCCGCTGGACCGCCGAGGCGGCGAAGGCAGGCCCGGTCCGCGCTCCCGACGAGGAGGTGGGCCTGCGCGCGGCCCGCCGCGCCGTGCGGGTGACCCCGGCTGGGCACTTCACCCCGCTCACCGAGCCGCCCTACGTCGCCGCCCTCACCCCCGTCGCCAACTTCGCGGTGGGCGACCAGACCCCCTGGGGCGTCGCGGCGGAACTCTTCCGCCTCCTGCCCGGCACCGAGACCGGCAGCTTCTCCGCCGAGGACGCGGGACGCGCCGTCCTCGACGCCGCCGGCTCCCGCCGCATCGTGGCCGTCCTGCGCGACGAACACCGCCACCCCTGGATGGCGACGGCCCTCGACACCCTGCTCGCGGCCCGCCCCGACACCGTCGTGGTCGAGATGGGCCTGCCGCAGGCGGCTCCCCGCGGCGCCCTGCACATCGCCACCCACGGTGCCGCCCGCGTCTGCGGCCGGGCGGCGGCGGAGGTCATCGCGGGGGCCGGCTGAGCCCGGCCGGCCCCGCCCGCCGGGACGCGGCGGGCGCAGGACGGAAGGCGCCGGAACCCGCGGGGGGCCCGGCGCCTTCCCGTTCCCGGTCGGCGGCTCAGATCCCCTGCCACTCGGGCTTGCCGGCGTACGTGTGCCGGAAGTAGTCCGCGAGCTTCAGCTCGGACGCGGCGTCCTCGTCGACCACGACCGTCGCATGCGGGTGCAACTGCAGCGCGGAGGCGGGGCACACCGCGGCCACCGGCCCCTCCACGGTCGCGGCGACCGCGTCCGCCTTGCCCTCTCCCGTCGCGAGCAGCACCAGGTGCCGGGCCTGGAGGATCGTCCCGATGCCCTGGGTGATGACGTGGTGCGGCACCTGCGCGATGTCGCCGCCGAAGAAGCGCGCGTTGTCGATCCGGGTCTGCTCGGTGAGCGTCTTGATCCGGGTCCGCGAGGCCAGCGACGAGCACGGTTCGTTGAACCCTATGTGCCCGTCGGTGCCGATCCCGAGCAACTGGAGATCCACCCCGCCCGCCTCGGCCAGCGCCCTGTCGTACGCCTCGCACGCCTTCTGCACGTCCGCGGCGGTCCCGTCGGGTCCCATGAAGGCGTCCATGCCGATGCCGAGCGGCTCCAGCACCTCGCGCCCGAGCACCGAACGGTAGGACTCCGGATGCTCGGCCGGCAGCCCCACGTACTCGTCGAGCTGCGCGATCCGCGCCCGCGAGGCGTCCACGGCCCCGGAGCTCACCCTGGCCGCGAGCGCCTCGTAGACGGGCAGCGGGGTCGAGCCGGTGGCCACCCCGAGCAGCGCCTCGGGCTTGCGCCTCAAAAGCCGCGCCATGGCCTCGGCGATGAGCTCGCCGCCCGACTTGGCATCCGGAACGATGACAACTTCCACGCTGGGCCTGCCGATCTGAAGGGCTGTGTGGTTTAGACCAATCTAACAGGAGGGGCCCCGCGCGGCACAGATGGAACGGACGGCACCCTCCTTCCCGGCGGCACCGCCGGTACCGGCGGTACACACCCAGGACAGGCGCCGTTCGGCGCGGGGGAGTGGCATGGTGCTGCACAACAGCCCGACCCCGAGGAGCCCAGCATGACCGCCGCGACACCGGACCCCCGCAACGACGTCCCGGGCCGGATCATGGCCCGCGAGATGGCCGAGCAGCCCGCCGTACTGCACCGGATCCTGGAGGAGGGCGCCCCCGCGATCCGGCGCACGGCCCAGGACATCGCCGCCCGCGCCCCCCGTTTCGTCCTGCTGACCGCCCGCGGCACCTCCGACAACGCCGCCCTCTACGCCAAGTACCTCCTGGAGATCCGCCTCGGCCTGCCCTGCGGCCTGACCTCGATGTCGACCACCACGGCGTACGGCGCCCGCCCCGACCTCACCGACGTCCTGGTGATCACCGTCAGCCAGTCCGGCGGCTCCCCGGACCTGGTGGCCTCCACCCGCGCCGCCCGTGAGGCCGGCGCCATCACCCTCGCCGTGACCAACAACCCCGACTCACCGCTGGCCGGTGTCTCCGAGTACCACCTCGACATCATGGCCGGTCCGGAGAGGGCGCTCCCCGCGACCAAGACCTACACGGCCTCCCTCCTCGCCCTCTACCTCTTCGTCGAGGGCCTGCGCGGCGGCGACGGCGGTGCCGCGAAGGTCCTGCCGGAGCTCGCCGGGCAGCTGCTCGCCCGGCAGGACGAGGTCCGCGCCCTCGCCGCCCGCTACCGCTTCGCCGAACGCATGGTCATCACCTCCCGCGGCTACGGCTACCCGACCGCCAAGGAAGCCGCCCTCAAGCTGATGGAGACCAGTTACATCCCGGCCCTGTCCTACTCCGGCGCGGACCTGCTGCACGGCCCGCTCGCGATGGTCGACAACGTCTCGCCGGTCATCGCGGTGGTCACCGACGGCAAGGGCGGCGAGGCGCTTCAGCCCGTCCTCGACCGGCTGCGCGGGCGCGGTGCCGACCTGTTCGTCGTCGGGCCCAGGAGCCAGGTCGAGCAGGCCTCGGCCGGCTTCGTCCTGCCCACCGAGGGCGTGGCCGAGGAGGTCCAGCCCATTCTGGAGATCCTTCCGCTGCAACTCCTTTCCTACGAGATCACCATCGCCCGGGGCCAGGACCCGGACGCGCCACGCGCCCTGGCGAAGGTGACGGAGACGCACTGAGCGGCGGCGGTGACCGCTCATTTACCTATCGGTCGTTACAGAAAAGACCGTACAGGAGCCCCCGGACATTTCTCTAGCAGCCGCTATACAATTCACTCCATGGTGGACGGCGAGGAGACCAGGGCGAAGGCCGGCGCGGCGGCCAGGCCGCGCGGCCGACCCCGTTCCTTCGACCGCGAGACCGCGCTGGAGAAGGCGCTGATGGCCTTCTGGGAGCACGGGTACGAGGCGACCTCGGTCTCCGATCTCACCCGCGTCATGGGCATCGGCGCACCGAGCCTGTACGCCGCCTTCGGCGACAAGCGCGCGCTGTTCCAGGAGGTCGTGATCTCCTACGGCACGCGGTACGGCTCCTTCGCCGACCGCGCCCTGGCCGAGGAGCCCACGGCCCGCACGGCCGTCGAACGGCTGCTGCGCGAGGCCGCCGCCGCGTACACCGCCCCGGGCCGTCCGCACGGCTGCCTCGTCCTGCACGCGGCCACGAACTGCTCCAGCCCCGAGGTGGAGGCGTCCCTGCGCGAGCGGCGCAGGGCCGACCTCGCCGCCTTCGAGAGTCGTACGAAGGCGGACATCGAGGCAGGCGTGCTGCCGGCCGGCACGAACGCCACCGCGTTCGCCCGGCACACCGGAGCGGTCCTCCAGGGCATGTCCCAGCAGGCGCGCGACGGCGCGAGCCGCGAGGAACTCGAGGCACTCGCCGAAATTGCCATGGCGATCTGGCCGCGCACACGAACCCACACGGGTTAGGCTGCCTGCTGGATGCCAGGACGTCCGAGTAGTCGCCGCGACCGCGGAACGACAACAACAAACAGCCTTCAACGCATGGACACACGGAGTGGTCTAGTCCACAATTGCGTAGAAGCACTCGAGTCCAGCGTGCGAAGCAAGCGAGCTTCCGTCCTCCCCGCACAGGAGGACGGACGGAGGAACCGGAGCTCTCTGCCCTGACTGCCCCGGGTCCTCATCCTTCGGCCGACCGGGACCGCACACCCCGCGGCCGTTGTTGCTCCGGGCTGCGGTGCCGGGAGGGTTGAGGGTCCCTCCCAGGCGCCGCGGCCCGCGGGTGTTCCCGGGGGCCGCGCACATTTCGGAGCGGTACAAACCGCCAGGTACGCTCACACTCGTGCCCTCCATGAACGAACTGGTCCGCCAGCACACCGCCCTCGACGACTCCGACCTCGAGTGGCTCCACCTGCTGGTCTCGGAGTGGCAGCTGCTGTCCGACCTCTCCTTCGCCGACCTCGTCCTGTGGGTCCCCACCCGCGACGGCACCCGGTACGTCTCGGTCGCCCAGATGCGCCCCAACACCGGCCCCACCTCGTACCAGGACGACATGGTCGGCCACCTCGTGCCCCGCGGTCGCCGACCCATGCTGGACGCGGCGCTCGACGAGGGACGGATCGTGCGCGAGGGCGATCCGGAGTGGCGCGAGGAGGTTCCGGTCCGGGTCGAGTCGATCCCGGTACGACGGGACGGGCGCGTCCTCGGCGTCATCGCGCGCAACACCAACCTGCTGACCGTACGCACCCCGAGCCGCCTCGAACTGACCTATCTGCAGAGCGCCTCGGACCTGGCCCAGATGATCGCGGCCGGCTCCTTCCCGTTTCCCGACCAGCAGATGGACATGGACGCCGCGCCGCGCGTCGGCGACGGCCTGATCCGCCTCGACGCCGACGGCATCGTGCAGTACGCCTCTCCGAACGCGCTCTCCGCCTACCACCGCATGGGCCTCGCCTCCGACCTCGTCGGCCAGCACCTGGGCAGGACCACCGCCGAACTCGCCCCCACCCGCGGCCCCGTGGACGAGGCGCTCGCCAAGGTGGCCAGCGGCTGGGCGCCCCGCGAGTTCGAGATCGAGGCGCACGACGGGGTCATCCAGTTCCGCGCGATCCCGCTCAAGCCCAAGGGCACCCGCATCGGCTCGCTGGTCCTGCTCCGCGACGTCACCGAACTGCGTCGCCGCGAGCGCGAGTTGATCACCAAGGACGCGACCATCCGGGAGATCCACCACCGGGTGAAGAACAACCTCCAGACGGTCGCCGCGCTGCTGCGCCTGCAGGCCCGGCGCATCGAGTCCGACCGCGGCCGTGAGGCGCTCGAAGAGGCGGTCCGCCGCGTCGGCTCGATCGCGATCGTGCACGAGACGCTCTCGCAGAACCTGGACGAGCGCGTGGAGTTCGACGACATCGCCGACCGGGTGCTGGCGATGGTCGCCGAGATCTCCCCGGGCAAGGTCACCGGCCGGCGCAGCGGACGCTTCGGCATCCTCGACGCCGAGGTGGCCACCCCGCTGTCGATGGTCCTGACGGAGATCCTGCAGAACGCCCTCGAACACGGCTTCCGTGAGGGCGACACCGGCACGGTCGAGGTCTCCGCGATCCGCGGGGGCACCTCCAAGGAGGCCCGTCTCCTGGTCACCGTCCAGGACGACGGCGTCGGCCTCCCCGAGGGCTTCGATCCGCACACCTCCGGCAACCTCGGCCTGCAGATCGTACGGACCCTGGTGGAGGGGGAGTTGGGCGGTACGTTCGACATGGTCCGGGCACCGGAGCGCGGCACTCGCGTGATCCTGGACGTGCCGGTGCAGACGGACAAGTAGGCCGCCGGGTACGGGTCTTCCTCGGCCCCGGCGGTGCCCGGCCCGGGCGCGTACAGCAAGAAGCCCCGGACCATGGGGTCCGGGGCTGACATGCTCGTTGCCAGCTTGTGCTGCGCATCGGGGGTACTGCGCGCTGCGGCTCGGGGGCGGGAGATGCGCACTCGCTGTACGCGCCGCCAAGCTCAGGCTGTTGCGGGGCGGGTGTGTCAGGCGGAGGCCTGACGGGCCCGGTTGCGGGCGGCACGGCGCTTCATCGCGCGACGCTCGTCCTCGCTGAGACCACCCCAGACGCCGGAGTCCTGACCGGACTCGAGCGCCCACTGCAGACACTGATCCATGACGGGGCAGCGACGGCAGACGGCCTTGGCTTCCTCGATCTGCAGCAGCGCAGGACCGGTGTTGCCGATGGGGAAGAAGAGCTCGGGGTCTTCCTCGCGGCAAACGGCGTTGTGACGCCAGTCCATGGCTGCTACCTCTCCTTGGTATTACATGCGGGTTGCTTGTGAATGTGAACGCTTTCACGAATCCCTCAACAAGTGAAGGGCCTACCGCCGGGTCTTCCCCGGCGTGGTCCTGTGGAATGAAGAGGGGTTCCGGTGGTCTGGAGACGCTGGTGTTGCGAGCTGTCCCGACCGCCACGTAGAGACTCGCAAACCTCAGCGGCGGATACAACCCCTTCCGAAAAGTTTTTTTTGATTCCTCGGTGTCGACTAGGTCACAGCCGTACTTCCATGGGGTGGATCCTGGCCTAAACGTTCGAGTGAAAGGACTTCAGCCCTTTCTGCTCACACAATCACACGCAGTGCACGGCGTACGCCTGTGAACGTCACGCTGGTGCGCACTCCCAGGTGGTCGCCGTCCATCTGAAGGGGCAGAGGCACCTTCGAATGCAAGGTGAACCGGTCCAGGTCGTGCAGCGTCACGGCGTGCTTTCCCCGGGCGCCGCGCTCGGGGGACGAAGTGAGCAACTGGGTCGCATACCGGGCAGCCGAGACCGTCGACATACGGCTGAGACCGAGCATGTCGAGGCCGGTGTCGAACGAGGCCTCAGGCGTCGCGTACACCGGACGGTTGCCCAGATACGTCCAGGGCGAGGTGTTGCAGATTATGGACAGCACCAGATCGGTCACGGGGTCCTCGCCCGGCCGCTCCAGGGTGATGGTGCCGTGCCGGCGGTGCGGCTCCCGCAGGAACTGCCGCAGGACCTGTCGGAGGTAAAGGGCGTGCGTGGATCTCCTGCCCTGCTCGCGCTGCTGCTCCACCCGGCCGACCACGCCCGCGTCGAAGCCGAGCCCCGCGCAGAAGGTGAACCAGCGGGCCGGCACCGCCTCGTCCTCGGTGCCCGGCGTGCCGGCGGCGATGCCCATGCCGACGGTGCGTTCGCTGCCCTCGCGCAGGGCGTCCAGCAGCGCGCCGGTCGCCTCGACGGAGTCGTTGGGCAGCCCCAGGGCGCGGGCGAAGACATTGGTGGAACCGCCGGGGACCACGGCGAGCCGGGGCAGGCGCTCCGGGTCGGGGCCGGCGTGCAGCAGGCCGTTGACCACCTCGTTGACCGTGCCGTCGCCGCCGAGGGCCACGACCAGGTCGATGTCGTCGCTGTCCGCCGCCTGCCGACCGAGGTCGCGCGCGTGGCCGCGGTACTCGGTGGTGACCGCGTCGAGCTTCATCTCGCTCGCCAGGGCGTGGATCAGGACGTCGCGCCTACGTGCGCTTGTGGTGGTGGCAGCTGGGTTGACCACGAGAAGTGCACGCATGAAGGGCAGGGTACCTACTGGGAAGTACCCGGCACAGCGCGAGGTAGGGATCAGGTAAGAGATGGGGGCGTGAGTCTCGCCACGGGTCCCTCGCTCGACCTGCCCCCGGGGGGCCGGTGTCCCCGGCGCTACCCTTCAGGGGTGACCAGTGAGAAGACCCCCGCCACCGAGGAAGAGGAAGCGGCCGCTCCCCGCCCGCGCCGCCTGACGTATGCCGCGGCCCTCGCCGGTCTGGAGGGGGCGGCGCTGCTCGCCGGGGGCGTCTGGATGCTGGTCGAGGGGCTGACCGGGAACCCGGACGACCGGCAGTCCGCCGTCACCGGTGGAATCACGCTCGTCGTCCTCGCCCTGCTCCCGCTGCTGGCCGCGCGCGGGCTGCTCGCCCGGCGCAGCTGGAGCCGCGGTCCCGCCGTCATCACGCAGATCATGGCGCTGCCGGTGGCCTACAACCTGCTGCGGGCGGACAGCGTGGCCATCCCGGCGGGCATCGCGATCGCGGTCGTCGCCGTCGTCGCGCTCGTCCTGCTGATCAATCCCGCCACGACCCAGGCCCTCGGGATCCGGGGCCCGGGCCGTGCGCGGGACGGCGAGCGGTAGTCCCGCTTCCGCCGGCGCTCTACTCCTCCACCAGGAGCTTCTCGCGCAGCTGGGCCAGTGTGCGCGCCAGCAGCCGGGAGACGTGCATCTGGGAGATGCCGACCTCCTGGGCGATCTGCGACTGGGTCATGTTGCCGAAGAAGCGCAGCAGCAGGATGCGCTTCTCCCGGGGCGGAAGGTCCTCCAGGAGCGGCTTGAGCGACTCGCGGTACTCGACGCCCTCCAGGGCCTCGTCCTCCGCGCCGAGAGTGTCCGCGACCGCCGGCGACTCGTCGTCGGTGTCGGGGACGTCCAGCGACAGCGTGGAGTAGGCGTTGGCCGACTCCAGGCCCTCCAGGACCTCCTCCTCCGAGATCGACAGCTTCTCGGCGAGTTCGTGGACCGTGGGGGAGCGGCCGTGCTGCTGCGAGAGCTCGGCGGTCGCCGTGGTGAGCGCCAGGCGCAGCTCCTGCAGCCGCCGCGGCACCCGCACCGCCCAGCCTTTGTCGCGGAAGTGCCGCTTGATCTCGCCGACGACCGTCGGGGTGGCGTACGTCGAGAACTCCACGCCGCGCTCCGGGTCGAAGCGGTCGACCGACTTGATCAGGCCGATGGTGGCGACCTGGGTGAGGTCGTCCAGCGGCTCGCCGCGGTTGCGGAAGCGGCGCGCGAGGTGCTCGACGAGCGGCAGGTGCATGCGGACCAGCTTGTTGCGCAGCTCCGCGTACTCCGGGCTGCCGTCCTTCAGCTCGCGCAGCTCGACGAACATCGCGCGGGCTCCGCTGCGGTCCTGTGCGTCGTGCTGTGCGGCCTGCCGCACGCTCGGCTGGTCCTGACCGTCGCCCTCGGCGTTTCGCTCGTGCTCGCTCATCGTCCCGCCCGTCGCCCTTCCCCGAGCCGTTGCCTCCTCCCCCGCACTCGGCTTCGCTCGAGCGGGGGCACCCCCACGGACCGGGGCGAGCCCGTACTGCCCGGCCGGAGGCGTGCTCTGCGCGGCACCGTCCCGTCCTCGCCGCCCGTCCTGGGGGGCGGCGGGTCGCGCGGAGTCGTCCTCCGGATGCGGCCGGGCCTGCTCGGGAATGCCGTCGATCCCCTCGGTGCCGCCGGCGACGTCCCGCACGCGTCGGGACCCGCCTGTGCCCTCGGGCGGCAGCTCTCGTGTGCCGCGCTCTTCGTCACGCACCGGCCCGTCCCCTGTCCTCACGCCGGCCCGGGTCCCGCGCCGCGCTGTTTGTAGAGGCTGATCGAAACGGTCTTGTCCTCGTCCACGGCCGAGGAGACCTTGCCCGCGAGAGCGGACAGGACGGTCCAGGCGAAGGTGTCCCGCGAGGGGGCGTGGCCGTCCGTGGTCGGGGCCGAGACGGTGACCTCGAGCGAGTCGTCGACGAGCCGGAAGACGCAACTGAGCACCGAGCCGGGCACGGCCTGCTGGAGCAGGATCGCGCAGGCCTCGTCCACCGCGATGCGAAGGTCCTCGATCTCGTCGAGGGTGAAGTCCAAGCGGGCCGCGAGGCCGGCAGTCGCCGTACGCAGCACCGACAGGTAGGCACCCGCAGCCGGCAGCCGGACTTCCACGAAGTCCTGGGTCGCGGGCTCGCCTGCGATCTGGGACACCCTCACCTCCAAGGTGGGTACAAGCTAATCGGGGCCGAGGGTCGCCCCCCGGGATAACGCGATGGGTCTTCAGCGGTGACGCTATCGCGCTCTGAAGTTACCTGTCCCCGGGACCCCAACCCTTGCCGTCACTCACAGTAAAACTGCGAATACGCTCCGTGTCTAGAGGTCTGCGGCTCCAATTGGGAAGAACGCGCGCCGGGTTGACGTACCCAGACGTCAGACGGTCGAACCGTCCGGCCCACGGAACGCTCCCCGGCTGTCCAGGGTCACACGAGAACATGGTCCACGAAGCACCAACGCCAGTTCTCGCCGGGCTCGAAGGTCTGCATGATCGGGTGGCCGGTGTCCTTGTGGTGCCCCGTCGCATGCCGGTTCGGCGAGGAGTCGCAGCACGCGACATGGCCGCAGGTGAGGCAGAGCCGCAGCTGGACCGGGTGGGTGCCGTCGCGCAGACACTCCTCGCACGTCTCGCTGAGCGGACCGGGTTGCGGGTCTGGCAGCGCGTCGGCGTGCGTGCACTGTTTCATGATTGCCAGATTACGACGGGTGTGCGGATGGCCGCGCGGAAAAACGAGGGCGGGCGAGGACGATGGACGTGATGCCACTGCTGTTGCTGGTGGCGGGCAGTACCGCGATCGCCGCGGCCGCCCGGCGCACCCCGGTGCCGGCCCCGCTGCTGCTCGTCGCGGTGGGGCTCGCCGTGTCCTACCTGCCGGGCGTGCCGGACTACACGCTGGACCCGGAGATCGTGCTGCCCCTGGTGCTGCCCCCGCTGCTGCACAAGGAGGCCGTCGAGAGCTCCTACCTCGACCTGCGGGCGACGATGCGGCCGGTGGCGCTGCTGTCGGTGGGGTACGTGCTGTTCGCGACCTTCGTCGTGGGCTGGATCGCCTATCTCGTCGTACCGGGGCTCCCGCTGCCCGCGGCGCTGGTGCTCGGCGCCGTGGTGGCGCCCACGGACGCGGTCGCGGCGGCGGCCGTCGCCCGCCGGGTGGGGCTGCCGTCCCGGATCACCACGATCCTCCAGGGCGAGTCGCTGCTCAACGACGCCACCGCGATCACCGCGTACCGGGTGGCGGTGGCGGCAGCCGTCGGCGAGGGCGCCTCCTGGATCGGCGGCATCGGCGAGTTCCTGCTGGCGGCGGTCGGCGGCGTCGCGGTCGGGCTGGTCCTCATGGCGCCGATCCACTGGCTGCGCACCCATGTGAAGGAGGCGCTGCTGCAGAACACCATGTCCCTGCTGATCCCGTTCGTCGCCTACGCCGTCGCCGAGCAGGTGCACGCCTCCGGCGTCCTCGCCGTCGTGGTCGTCGCGCTCTACATCGGGCACCGCGCGTGGGAGGTCGACTTCGCCACCCGCCTTCAGGAGGAGGCGGTGTGGAAGGTGGTCGCCTTCGTCCTGGAGTCCGCGGTCTTCGCGCTCATCGGCCTCCAGCTGCCGGTCGTCCTCAAGGGCCTCGGCGAGTACCAGGGCGTCGACGCCGCCTGGTACGCGGTGGCCGTCTTCCTCGTGGTCGTCGTCGCCCGGTTCGTCTGGGTGTATCCGGGCACCTTCGTGCCCCGCCTGCTCTCCGCGCGGATCAGGGAGCGCGAGGACAACCCGACGTGGAGAGGACCGATCGTGACGTCCTGGGCCGCCATGCGGGGCGTCGTCTCGCTGGCCATCGCCTTCTCGATCCCGCTCACCGTGCACGGCGGCGGCCCCTTCCCGCAGCGCAACCTCATCCTCTTCCTCACCTTCACCACCGTCATCGGCACCCTGGTGGTGCAGGGCCTCACCCTCGCCCCGGTGATCCGCCTGCTGAAGTTCCCCGGCCGGGACGCGCAGGCCGAGACCCTCGCGGAGGCCAACGCCCAGGCGCAGGCCTCCCGCGTCGCCGAGCGGCGCCTGGACGAACTCCTCACCGACGAGCGCAACGCCCTTCCGCCGCCGCTGGCCGACCGCCTGCGCCAGGTCCTGGAGCGCCGCCGCAACGCCGTCTGGGAACGCCTCGGCCAGGTCAACCCGGTCACCGGCGAATCGGTCGACGACACCTACCGCCGCCTTTCCCGGGAGATGATCGGCGCCGAGCGCGCGATGTTCGTGAGACTGCGGGACGGCCGCCACATCGACGACGAGATGCTGCGGACGCTGCTGCGCCGGCTGGACCTGGAGGAGGCGGCGGCCTACCGGGAGACGGCACAGGGCTGAGCGGCGCGGGCCTATGGGAAGGGCCGCCCCGTGATCACGGCCGCCACCGTCGTCCCGTGCGGGAAGGCGCCCTCTTCCGCGAGGGCGACAAGTCCGTACAGCAACTTGGCGACATAGAGACGTTCGACCGGGAGGCCGTGGCGGTTCTCGAAGTCCTCCGCGAAGGCGTCGAGGCAGGCCGGGGCGCGGGCGTAACCGCCGAAGTGGAAGCGGTCGTCGAGGGTCCAGACGCCGCGCCGGCCGCCGAACGCCCGCTCCTGCAGGTCCACTATGTCGGCGGTCAGGAAACCGCCCCTGAGGACGGGCACGCCGAGCGCGCGCTGACCGGGGGCCAGCCCCGCGGCCAGCCCGGCGAGCGTGCCGCCGGTGCCGCAGGCGAGGGCGACGACGTCGGCGCGCTCGCGCAGTTCCTCGCCCAGGGCCCGGCAGCCCCGTACGGCTTCGGTGCTGCTGCCGCCCTCCGGGACGACGTACGCGTCCTCGGCGCCGGCCGCGCGCAGCACGCGCGCGAGGACGGCCGGTTCGGTCGTGCGGCGGTAGGCGGACCGCTCGACGAAGTGCAGCCGCATGCCGTCGGCCGCGCACCGGGCGAGGGAGGGGTTGAGGGGTCGGTCGGCCAGCTCCTGCCCGCGCACCACGCCCACCGTGGGCAGCCCGAGCAGGCGGCCCGCGGCGGCCGTGGCGCGCAGGTGGTTGGAGTACGCGCCGCCGAAGGTGAGGACGGTACGGCCGTGCGCGGTGGCGAGAACGGGCGCGAGCTTGCGCCACTTGTTGCCGATCAGCTCCGGGTGGATGAGATCGTCGCGCTTGAGCAGGAGGCGGAGACCCCGCCGGGAGAAGCGCTCGTCCCGGACCTCCTGCACGGGTGAGGGCAGCCGGGGCCCCAGGGCGGCGAGGTCGGGGACGTCGGGGCTGCTCACGGCAGCATTGTCGCGCCCGCACCGGCGCCGCCGCACACCGGCTGCCTGAGTCTTTCCCCCACCCGCCCGCGCAGCCAGGCCATGGTGAACCCCCGCGGGTCCACCTTCCCCGGCTGCCACTCCCGATGACCGATCACCGACCGCTCCGTCCACCCGTGGTGCCGGCACACCGCCGCGGCCGTCCGCTCGACGGCCGCCAGCTGGGCCTCGGGCCAGGGGTCCTTGCCGTTGCCGAGGTTCTCGCACTCGAAGCCGTAGAAGTAGCGGTTGCCGTCGGTGTTCGCCTCGTTGGCCGGCGGCAGCGCCTGCTCGGCGATCACGGCGCGCAGCACGTCGTCGTCACCGAGGCCGGCGTGATTGGCGCGGCCGTAGCCGACCAGGTGGACTCTGCCGTCCTTGGTGATCACTCCGTGGCACAGCGGGCCCGGCAGGCCGGTGCGGCCGTCCCGGCACAGCTCGACGCTGCGGGGGCCGCCGCTCGTCGCCGTGTGATGGATCATGACGCCGTGCACCGGGCCCCACGGCCCCTTGTGGTTGCGATTGTGATGACTCCAGTTGCCGACCTCGACGACCGTGAGGCCTTCTGCCCGCAGGCCGGCCAGGAGACTTCCCGCGGACATGGGTGTGGCCATGACCGCCTCCTTCGTGCTGTGCCGACGGCCGCCCGACGCGACCCTCCGTGTTCGGGGTTGTACCGAAAGTAAGTAGTCGGTCACACATGGTTGCCGGCGGGAGGGGCTGGATCCGGCCATTCGGCGTGCGACGCCCGGGCGTGGCACGGCTGGGCGGAAGTCCCATTTTTGCCCAGCGGTGCGAAGATCCAACCCCGCTCGTTCGTGTAATAGCACCAGCACGCTCCGTGATGGAAGGCTGGTCCGTGCAAGTCGCGATGCACGGCGCCGTCCGCGTCGCCGCAAGACCGGGAGGGCAATTCTCATATGTCGGTAGGCGAAGAGGTCCGTACGGAGCAGGGCAAGCCGCAGCAGAGTCTCGGCACGGCCGCCGCACGGAACCTGGCCACCACCACCAAGTCCGCGCCCCAGATGCAGGAGATCAGCTCGCGCTGGCTGCTGCGGATGCTGCCGTGGGTCAACGTCCAGGGCGGAACGTACCGGGTCAACCGGCGACTGACCTACGCCGTGGGGGACGGCCGCATCACGTTCGTGAAGACCGGTGACCGCGTCGAGGTCATCCCCGCGGAACTCGGCGAACTGCCCGCACTGCGGTCGTACGAGGACGAGGAGGTGCTCGCGGAACTCGCCCAGCGCTGCCGGCAGCAGGAGTTCGCGCCGGGCTCCGTGATCGCCTCGTTCGGCAGCCGGTCCGACGAGGTCCACCTGCTCGCGCACGGCAGGGTCGAGAAGATCGGCACAGGTCCCTACGGCGACGACGCGGTGCTCGGAGTGCTCGCCGACGGCGCCTACTTCGGCGAAGCGGCGCTGCTCGACCCGGACGCCATCTGGGAGTACACGGCACGCGCGGACACCGCCTGCACGGTGCTGAGCCTGTCCCGGCAGGACGTCGAGCAGGTCGCGGAGCGCTCCGACTCGCTGCGTGAGCACCTCCAGCAGCTGCGCTCGATCCCCGAGCAGCGCACCAACAAGTACGGCGAGAAGGCCGTGGAACTCGCCGCGGGCCACAGCGGCGAGCCGGACATCCCGCACACCTTCGTCGACTACGAGGCGAGGCCCCGCGAGTACGAACTGAGCATCGCCCAGACCGTGCTGCGCATTCACTCGCGCGTGGCCGACCTGTACAACCAGCCGATGAACCAGACCGAGCAGCAACTCCGGCTCACCGTCGAGGCGTTGAAGGAGCGCCAGGAGCACGAGCTCATCAACAACCGCGAGTTCGGAATGCTGCACAACTGCGAGTACGACCAGCGGCTCCAGCCGCACGACGGCGTGCCCGGCCCCGACGACCTGGACGAGCTGCTCAGCCGGCGCCGCGGCACCAAGATGCTGCTCGCCCACCCGCGCGCGATCTCCGCGATCGGCCGCGAGCTGAACAAGCGCGGACTCGTCCCCGAGACCCTGGAGGTGGCGGGCAACCGCATCCCGACCTGGCGCGGTGTGCCGATCTACCCGTGCAACAAGATCCCGGTCTCCGAGGCCCGCACGACCTCGATCATCGCCATGCGTACCGGCGAGGCCGAACAGGGCGTGATCGGGCTGCAGCAGGCCGGCCTCCCGGACGAGATCGAGCCGAGCCTGTCCGTGCGCTTCATGGGCATCAACGAGCAGGCGATCATCAAGTACCTGGTGACGGCGTACTACTCGGCGGCGGTCCTGGTGCCGGACGCGCTCGGGGTCCTGGAGAACGTCGAGATCGGCCGCTGGAGGTGACGTTTCGGCACCTTCAGGCCGTGTCCGGGCCCATCGGCGTGGGTAGATCCCGGTCGTACGCGCCCAGCCGGAGCGGAAGCGCCACCGTCCGCGGACTGACCGAGGGAGATCCCATGGCCGAGTTCCTCACGGAGGCGAGACAGCGCACCCGGGCCACCCCGCCGTCCGACGGACACGAGGCGGCGGCGATCCTCGAGCGCACGCGGGCGTCCGTCGACCCGGAACTGCGCGCCGCCATCGACTCGTTGCCCGGCTCCATGCGCCGGATCGCGCTCTACCACTTCGGCTGGGAGCACGCGGACGGCACCCCGGCTGCGGGCAACGCGGGCAAGGCGATCCGCCCCGCGCTCGTCCTCACCGCGGCGAGCGCGCTCGGCGGTCGGGCGGCGCGCGAGGCCGCCGTCCGGGCGGCCGCGGCGGTGGAGCTGGTGCACAACTTCACGCTGCTGCACGACGACGTGATGGACCGGGACACCACCCGCAGGCACCGGCCCACGGCGTGGACGGTGTTCGGCGACGCCGACGCGATCCTCGCCGGGGACGCCCTGCAGGCCCTGGCCCTCGGGCTGCTCGCCGGGGACCCGCACCCGGCGTCCGCCCCGGCTGCCGCCCGGATCGCGGCCTGCGTGGTCGAGCTGTGCGCGGGCCAGCACTCGGACACGGCGCTGGAGCGGCGCGGCCCCGGCGAGGTCACCCTCGACGAGGTGCTGACCATGGCCGAGGCCAAGACGGGCGCGCTGATCGGTTGCGCGTGCGCGCTGGGCGCGCTGTACGCGGGGGCGTCACGCGAGCACGTCGAGGCGCTGGACGCGTTCGGCCGCGAGGCCGGGCTCGCCTTCCAGCTCATCGACGACGTCATCGGCATATGGGGCGATCCGCGCCGCACCGGCAAACCCGCGGGCGCGGACCTGGCAGCCCGCAAGAAGTCCCTGCCGGTGGTCGCCGCGCTCACCTCGGGCACCCCGGCGGCCTCCGAACTGGCCGCGCTGTATGCGGTGCCGTACGAGAAGGAGGACGAGGAGGAGATCGCGCGGACGGCGCTCGCCGTCGAGCGGGCCGGCGGGCGGGACTGGGCGCAGGCCCAGGCCGCCGACCGGATGGCCCGCGCGATGGCCGAACTGTCTCGGGCGGTGGCCGACCCGGCGGAGGCGGGCGGACTGCTCGCGCTGCTGGAGTTCGTGACCCGGCGCAGCACCTGACCGCTGCACCTGACCGCAGTGAAGAAGACCCCGGAGCCCGCCGGGGCCGTGCGGCTCCTGACCCCGCACGGCCACCGTGGCTCCGGCCCGGCGGGTCCCGCACCTCCCCACGGTGTGCGGGGCCCGCCATCCCTTTCCCGGGCTTCCTGGGCTCTTGGGCCTCCCGGGCTTTCCTGAGCCTTCCGGGGCTTTCGTCGGCTTGTCCCAGGTCACCTGAGGTCCGGCCCGCCTCCGGTGCCCTCCGGCGGGCCCCTCGGGCGTCCCTCGAGCGGACTCGCCGAACCGGCCCGTATAGGCTCAACTACCGTACGGCTGACGTCGGTTGAGGTGGAGGACGGGGCATGGGCGTTGCGATCCGCACGGCGGGCGAGCGGGACCGGGAGCTGGTCGTGCGGCTGCTGGACGAGGCGTTCCAGGACGATCCCGTCAGCGGCTGGGTCTTTCCCGGGGACGAGTACCGCCGTACGACGCACCACAGGCTGATGGCCGCGTTCACCGCGATCGTGCTGGAAGAGGGCCGGATCGACGTCACCGAGGACGGCAGCGCGTGCGCGTTGTGGCTGTCGGTGCCCGCCGAGGAGCACGGCGGCGGCGACGAGGAGTTCGCCCGGCTCCGGGAGGCCGTCGACCCCGGGAACGAACGCGTCGAGCTGATCGGCCGGCTGACGGCGCAGGCCCACCCCGCCGGGCGCGCCCACGAGTACCTCTGGATGATCGGCGTGACGCCCGAGCGCCAGGGCGAGGGGCTGGGCACGGCACTCGTCCGGCACGTCCTCCACCGCTGCGACCGCGAGGGCCTGGCCGCCTACCTCGAGGCCAGCAGCCCCCGCAGCCGGGCGCTGTACGAGCGCCTCGGCTTCACTCTCGCGGGGCGCCCCCTCGACCTCCCCGACGGTCCGCAGATGTGGCCGATGTGGCGCGAGCCGCGCGCCTGACCCGCACCTCCCCGGCTGACGCCGTCGCCGGCGACGGCGCGGCCCGTCCGCACCCGCGCGGGCCCGCGCCGACCGGCCTACGCTGAGGGGATGGACAGCTCGCAACCGGTCTGTCCGGTGTGCGGACAGCCCGTGGAGACCGTGATCAGGCGCTACAAGACACTGGGCGCGTGGGTGCCGCGCTGGGTGGCGGGCCCGTGCCGCGATCCCGGCTGCGGGGCCCGCGTCAGCGACGGCGAGCAGGCCGGCGAGACCGGTGAGGCCGACGAGACCGGTGAGGACCCCGGTCGGACGGCCCCGCCGCGGCCCTGACCCCGTCCCGCAGGTCGAGAACCCGGTCCGCGGCGCCTCCCGGAGCGCTCAGGCGCGCGGGCTTCCGGGCCGGGGCCCGTCGCGCCTTCCAGTCGGCGGCCGCGTACGAGTCGGCGGCCGCGTACGAGTCGGCCGCCACGCAGAGCCTGGCACTGGCACTGGCCCTGACCTTGACCCTGAGCCCGGTCGGACAGCGCTGTCTGCTGGGGCGGACGGCCCGGTCGGACGGCTGACGCGAGGCGTCCCGCGCGCTCAGCCGGCGCGCTGCATGAACCGCAGCATGTTCCCCGCCGGATCGCGGAAGGCGCAGTCCCGGACGCCGTAGGGCATGTCCGTCGGCTCCTGGATCACCTCGGCGCCCGATTCCCGGACGCGGGCGAAGAGGGCGTCGCAGTCCTCGGTGGTGAAGTTGACCCCGCGCAGCATGCCCTTGGCCAGCAACTGCTCCATCGCGTCCCGGTCGGCGGGGGAGAGGTCGGGGTTGGCCGCGGGCGGCTCCAGGACGATGGACACGTCCGGCTGGAGCGGCGAACCGACGGTCACCCACCGCATCCCCTCGTACTTGACGTCGTTGCGGATCTCCAGACCCAGGACGTCGCAGTAGAAGGCGACGGCCTTGTCATGGTCGTCGACGGCGATGAAACAGTTGTTCAGTTTCAGGTCCATGAGTCCAACCTAAGGTCGTCACGGGTGCTGTGCCCGTCTCGGGCGCGTGTAGGCCCTGGCCACGCAGGGCGGGATCTCCGCGCTCTCCTCGTGCGAGCGGGCCCGGTAGGAGCTCGGTGTCTCGCCCACCAGCTCCGTGAAGCGGGCGCTGAAGGAGCCCAGGGACGTGCAGCCGACCGCGAGGCAGACCTCCGTCACCGTGAGGTCGCCGCGCCGCAGCAGCGCCTTCGCGCGCTCGATGCGGCGGGTCATGAGATAGCCGTACGGGGTCTCGCCGTAGGCGGCGCGGAAGCTGCGCTGGAAGTGCCCCGGTGACATCAGAGCGGTGCGGGCGAGGGCGGATATGTCGAGGGGCTCGGCGTACTCGCGGTCCATGCGGTCGCGCGCCCTGCGCAGCCGTACCAGATCCTCACGGTTCACCACGTCAGCATCGCACGGCCCCCACCGGCCCGGCACCGGCCGCGGCACACGCCTGGCCCCGGAGCCGTGTCCGCCGCGGCCTGCGCCCGCCTCCGCGTCCCCCGGCCGCCGGACGGCCTCACCGTGACGAAGGGGCCCGGCCGAGGTGTCGGCCGGGCCCCTTCAGGTGCCCGTGGGCCCGCGATGGTGCACCGATCGCCGGTCCTGGGGAACAGGCCTTCGCTCAGGCCTTCTTGGTCTCCCAGAAGATCTTGTCGATCTGGGCGATGTAGTCCAGGGCCTTCTGGCCGGTGGCCGGGTCGGTCGAGCCCTTGGCGGCCGAGATGGCCTTCAGGGCGTCGTTGACCAGCTGGTGCAGCTCCGGGTACTTCTCGAAGTGCGGGGGCTTGAAGTAGTCGCTCCAGAGCACGGAGACGTGGTGCTTCGCGAGCTCGGCGCGCTGCTCCTTGATGACGGTGGCACGCGCCTGGAAGTGCGGGTCGTCGTTGCCGGCCATCTTCTCCTGGATGGCCTTCACGGACTCCGCCTCGATGCGGGCCTGGGCCGGGTCGTACACACCGCAGGGAAGGTCGCAGTGTGCGCTGACCTTGACCTTGGGGGCAAACAGGCGGGAAAGCATGAAGCATTCCTTCCTCGTGATCGTCTTCTCAGGTGCGACATTACTCCCTGGAGGAGCCGAATTCGCGAGTGCCCCCACGGGCTTAGTACAAAAGTCCGGGGTCAGACTGAGACTGGTGGAGGAACGTACCGGGGAGGTGCCGGGTATGCCGGAGCTGTCGCAGGAGATCGAGCGTGGGCGGGCGCTGCTGCCCTTCGGGACGGCCGAGGTGACCGGCCCGTCCATGGTGCCCACGCTCCACCACGGGGACCGCCTCGTGGTGCACTACGGGGCCCGGATCAGGCCCGGGGACGTGATCATTCTGCGCCATCCCTTCCAGCAGGACCTGCTCGTCGTCAAGCGCGCGGCGGAGCGCCGGGACGGCGGCTGGTGGGTGCTCGGCGACAACTCCTACGCGGGCGGCGACAGCACGGACTACGGGACCGTGCCCGAGGAGCTGGTGCTGGGCAAGGTCCGGTTCCGCTACCGGCCGCTCAAGGGCGTTCAGCGCTCGCCGTTCGCGCTCGCCCGCTGGGTGCTGTCGGCCGCCAGGCCCGTACTGCCGGACCGGTCGGCGGCCAGGCGCTTGCGGGCGCGGTAGGCGGCCACGTTCGCGCGGGTCGCGCAGCGGTCGGAGCAGTAGCGGCGGGAGCGGTTGGTCGAGGTGTCCAGGTAGGCGTTGCGGCACGGCGTGGCCTCGCACAGTCCCAGCCGGTCGACGCCGTACTCCGTCAGGTGGAATGCCAGGCCCATGGCGGCGATGGCCGCGAAGCCCGCGGTCGCGTTCGACGGGTGGTCGGCCAGGTGCATGTGCCACAGCGGGCGGCCGTCGTCGTCGCGGTGGTCGTGGCCCGAGATCTGCGGGCTCACCGGGAACTCCAGCAGCAGGGAGTTGAGCAGGTCCACGGCCAGCGTCTCGTCCCCCTTGTCCGCCGCTTCGAACACGGACCTCAGCCGCGCGCGGACCGAGCGGAACCGTGTCACGTCGGCGTCGGTGGCGCGCCGGGCCGCCGACTGGTTGACGCCGAAGAGCTCGCGGACGGCCTCGACCGAGGTCAGGGAGTCCTTGCCCCGGGCCGGTTCCTCGCTGTTGACGAGGCGTACGGCGTAGTCCGAGTAATAGGCCAGTTCCACTTGTAGTCCTTACGGAGGCGCTCTATGGTCGTGTGCGGGAAGAGGTAACGGCTGCTTACGCTCCCAGGGTATTACGCGGGTGTGGGGAGAGGGGATTCCATGACGACCACGACCGGAACCGGTAGGACGGGCACGGACTGGCAGGCGTGGCAGGAGAGCTGGGACCGGCAACAGGAGTGGTACATGCCGGACCGGGAGGAGCGGTTCCGCGTCATGCTCGACATGGTCGAGGCCTGCGTCGGTTCGGAACCGCGCGTCCTCGACCTCGCCTGCGGCACCGGCAGCATCACGGCCCGGCTGCTGCGCCGCTTCCCGAAGGCCACCAGCACCGGCGTCGACCTCGACCCCGCGCTGCTCGCCATCGCCCGCGGCACCTTCGAGGGCGACGACCGGGTCTCCTTCGTCGAGGCCGACCTCACGGACCCGGACTGGCCGGCGCGGCTGCCGTACGGGACGTACGACGCGGTTCTCACCGCCACGGCCCTGCACTGGCTGCGCAGCGATCCCCTGGCCGCCCTCTACGGGCGGGTCGCGGCCCTCGTCCGGCACGGCGGCGTCTTCATGAACGCCGACCACATGATCGACGAGACCACGCCCCGGATCAACGTGGCCGAGCGCATCCGGCGCCACGCACGCATGGACCGGGCGATGCGCGACGGCGCCCTCGACTGGGCGGAGTGGTGGCAGCTCGCCGCCGAGGACCCCGTCCTCGCCGGCCCGACCGCCCGCCGTTTCGAGATCTACGGCGACCACGCGGACGGCGACATGCCGTCGGCGCGGTGGCACGCGCGTGTGCTGCGGGAGAAGGGGTTCGAGGAGGCGCGGGCGGTGTGGTGCTCGCCGTCGGACACCGTGCTGCTGGCGCTGAAGTAGCGCTGCGCGGACGATGCCGAGGTGGACGACGCCGGGGTGGACGCTGCAGGGCTGGACGACACCGGGGTGGACGCTGCAGGGGCGGACGACGCCGGGGCGGATGCTCCGAGGCGCCGACCGTGTGCCGGCCCTCCCCTGCCCGGGGCCTTTGACGGCGAGAGCCGGTGCGGAAGGGACGTGCCCTTCCGCACCGGCTCTCGCGGTGGTCCCCAGAGATCAGCGGCGGTCCCCAGGGGTCAGAGGACCTTCGACAGGAACGACTTCGTGCGCTCGTGCTGCGGGTTCGTCAAGACCTCGCGGGGATGGCCGGACTCGACCACCACACCGTTGTCCATGAAGACCAACGAGTCGCCGACCTCGCGGGCGAAGCCCATCTCGTGGGTGACGACGATCATCGTCATGCCGTCCTCCGCCAGGTCCCGCATGACGTCGAGGACCTCGCCGACCAGCTCCGGGTCGAGGGCCGAGGTCGGCTCGTCGAAGAGCATCAGCTTCGGTTCCATCGCAAGAGCGCGGGCGATGGCGACACGCTGCTGCTGGCCTCCGGAGAGCTGGGACGGGTAGTGATCCGTCTTGTCGCCGAGGCCGACGCGGTCCAGTAGCCGCTTCGCCCGCTCGCGGGCGACCGACTTGGACTCGCGCTTGACCTGGACCGGCGCCTCGACGACGTTCTCCAGCGCCGTCATGTGCGGAAAGAGGTTGAAGCGCTGGAACACCATGCCGATGTCCCGCCGCTGCGCGGCGACTTCCTTCTCCTTCAGCTCGTAGAGCTTGTCGCCGCCCTGCCGGTAGCCGACCAGGGTGCCGTCGACGTAGAGCCGGCCCGCGCTGATCTTCTCCAAGTGGTTGATGCACCGCAGGAAGGTGGACTTGCCGGAGCCCGAGGGGCCGATCAGGCAGAACACCTCTCGCGGGTTCACCTCGAGGTCGATGCCCTTGAGAATGTGCGCGGGCCCGAAGGACTTGTGCACGCCCTCGGCCTTCACCATTGCGTTCATGGATCATCGCCGCCAGTTGGAGAGGGAGAACAGGTTCATCTTGGCCACGTTGGCTCTGATCTTCTGCAGCGGTGTCGCCGGCAGGCTGCGCGTCGAACCGCGGGCGTAGCGGCGTTCGACGTAGTACTGCACGATGCTGAAGATCGTGGTCAGGAACAGGTACCAGATGCAGGCCACGAAGTACATCTCGACGACTGCCAGCGAGGTGCTGGAGATGTCCGTGGCCTTCTTGATCAGCTCGGGCAGCTGAACCGCGTAGGCCAGCGACGAGGTCTTGAGCATGTTGATGAACTCGTTGCCGGTCGGCGGGACGATGACCCGCATGGCCTGCGGGAGGATCACGCGCCGCAGCGTCTGGCCCTGGGTCATGCCCAGCGCGTGCGACGCCTCGGTCTGGCCCTCGTCCACCGACTGGATGCCGGCCCGGACGATTTCCGACATGTACGCGGCCTCGTTCAGGCCGAGCCCCAGCAGGGCCGTGAGGACCGGCGTCATCACCTGGTTCATCTCGTTCTTGTAGAAGCCCAGGTTCAGGATCGGGAAGACGAGGGAGATGTTGTACCAGAGCAGGAGCTGGACCAGGACCGGGGTGCCGCGGAAGAACCAGATGTAGAACCAGGACACGGTGCTGGTCACCGGGTTCGACGACAGCCGCATCACGGCCAGGACGATGCCGAGTGCGACGCCGAGAAGCATGGCGAGCACCGAGATGTACAAGGTCGTCCAGGCGCCGGACACGATGCCCGGGTCGAAGAGATAGTCCGGGATGACGCCGTAGTTGATGTTCGCGTTGGAGAAGGCGATGCCGATCAGCACCACGATGGCGATGACCAGCGCGCCGGCCACCCAGCGGCCGTAGTGGCGCACGGGGATGGCCTTGATCTGCTCCGGTGGCACGGACGACGCCGGAGCCTTGTCGACAGTGTCAGTCACGGTGACTGCCTTTCAGCGTTGCGAGAGGCTCAGGAACCGCCGTTGATCTTCGCCTCGGTCACCGCGCCGTCCGTGACGTTCCACTTCTGCATGATCTTGGTGTACTCGCCGTTCTTGATGATCGCGCTCACCGCGGCCTGCAGGGCGTCGCGCAGCTGGGTGTTGTCCTTGCTGACGGCGATGCCGTACGGACCCGCCTCGATCTGGTCGCCGACCACCTCGAAGTCCTTGCCGCCGCCGGAGGTCTTCGCGTTGTAGGCCGCCACCGGGAAGTCGTTCAGGTCGGCGACGGACGCGCCCTGCTTCAGTCGGAGCAGCGCCTCGGGGTCGGTGTCGAAGGTCTGCAGGTTGATGGGCTTCTTGCCGCTCTTCGTGCACTTCTTGCTCTGGTCCCGGGCGACGCCCTCGGAGGTGGTGCCCTTCTGCAGGGCCACGACCTTGCCGCACAGGTCGTCGAGCGACTTGATGCCCTTGGGGTTGCCCTTCTGGACCAGGATCGAGGTGCCGGCGGTGAAGTAGTCGACGAAGTCGACGCCCTTGCCGACCGTCTTCCCGGTGCCGGAGTCGACGCCGTTCTCGCGGTCCTTCGTGTCGCTCATCGCCGACATGATCACCTGGAAGCGCTTGGCCTGGAGGCCCACGATCAGGTTGTCGAACTTGCCGTTCTGGAAGTCGAACTTCACGCCGAGCTGCTTGCCGAGGGCGTCCGCGATGTCCGGGTCGATGCCGACGGCCTTGCCGTCCTTCATGTACTCGACGGGCGCGTAGGAGATGTCGGAGCCCACCTTGATGACGCCCGCCTTGCGGATGTCGGCGGGAAGCTTGGAGGCGAGGGGAGCCGAGGACGAGGCCGTGCCCGAGCTGTTGCTGCTGCTCTTGTCCGTCTGGTCACCGCAGCCGGTGAGAATCAGGGCGCCGGCGACCGCGATCGCACCGACCGCTGCCAAACGGGTACGTGCGGCGGTCGTGCGGCGGGTGGTGCTTGCGGTCATGGTGGGTTCCTCCGGCGGATGGGCGGCGTTGCCGATGGGTCGACGAGAACACACACCCTCAGGTGTCGCGACCTCGTGTGTTGACGGCATCCTGCCATTCGGACTCGTCCGTTCAGGGGGGCAGCTATGTCAAAATCGGATAACGGGTGACCCCCGAACCGTCTCAGGTCGGCACAACGTGACCGGACCATCTGCGGGAATCCGGCGTTCCGGCCGCAAGATCTTCGCCGTATCTCAGGATGTGGGATCATCTCCCGAGGTGTTGATCACTGTTCGACCGCTGGTCACGGGCCCTTGATGGACGTGTCCAGACTTTTGGTGACGAATCTTGTCACCGAGACGTGACCTTTCGGTCCCCGGATGTGACCTTGCGCTTAATGGACTCGTCCTCGGTGCGGTCCGTCCGGTAAGAAGGTTCTTTACACCCCTCATCCGGGGCTCGTGGCGCGTGTGCGGCGCGCCCGTCGCGTATGACCCGTACGCATCAACAGATCGGGCCATGCGCGGTCCCGCCCACCCCTCACCAGGAGTGGCCACCCTCAACCAATGAAGATTTAAGGGGTAAAACAAAGTGGCAGCGGAGATCGTCAATCCTCGCAGCGACAACAGTACGGACCAGGACGGGGCAGAGCCCCTCGATTCCTTCGATCCGGCGTTCGCGCTGCACCGCGGCGGCAAGATGGCCGTGCAGGCCACCGTGCCCGTCCGTGACAAGGACGACCTGTCCCTCGCATACACGCCCGGCGTCGCGCGGGTGTGCACCGCGATCGCCGAGCAGCCCGCGCTCGTCCACGACTACACGTGGAAATCGTCCGTCGTGGCCGTCGTCACCGACGGCACGGCGGTGCTCGGGCTCGGGGACATCGGCCCCGAGGCCTCCCTCCCGGTGATGGAGGGCAAGGCGATTCTGTTCAAGCAGTTCGGCGGCGTCGACGCGGTGCCGATCGCGCTCGACTGCACGGACGTCGACGAGATCGTCGAGACGGTCGTGCGCCTCGCCCCGTCCTTCGGCGGCGTCAACCTGGAGGACATCTCGGCACCCCGGTGCTTCGAGGTCGAGCGCAAGCTCCAGGAGCGGCTCGACATCCCGGTCTTCCATGACGACCAGCACGGCACGGCGGTCGTCACGCTGGCCGCGCTGCGCAACGCCGCGCGGCTGAGCGGGCGGTCGATCGGGGACCTGCGGGCCGTGATCTCGGGCGCCGGCGCGGCCGGAGTCGCGATCGCCAGGATGCTGATCGAGGCCGGCATCGGCGACGTGGCCCTCGCCGACCGCAAGGGCGTCGTCTCGGCGGACCGCGAGGACCTGACGCCGGTCAAGCGCGAGGTCGCCTCCTTCACCAACAAGGCCGGCCTCACCGGCTCGCTGGAGGCGGCGCTGGAGGGCGCGGACGTCTTCATCGGCGTCTCCGGCGGTACGGTCGCCGAGGAGGCCGTCGCCTCGATGGCCGAGGGCGCGTTCGTCTTCGCCATGGCCAACCCGAACCCCGAGGTGCACCCCGACGTCGCGCACAAGTACGCGGCGGTCGTGGCGACCGGCCGTTCGGACTTCCCGAACCAGATCAACAACGTGCTGGCGTTCCCGGGCATCTTCGCGGGCGCGCTGCAGGTGCGGGCCTCCCGGATCACCGAGGGCATGAAGATCGCGGCCGCGGAGGCGCTGGCCGGGGTCGTCGGGGACGACCTCGCCGCCGACTACGTCATCCCGTCGCCCTTCGACGAGCGGGTCGCTCCGGCCGTCACGGCGGCCGTCGCCGCCGCGGCGCGCGCCGAAGGGGTCGCACGGCGCTGACGTGCCGTCTGCCTCATGGCCCCGCCCTCTTGGGCGGGGCCATTTCTTCTTCGGCGGTTCGTGCGCCGGCCGGTTCGTGCGCCGGCCGGTCCGTCCGTCGGCCGTCCGGGCCGGCGGGTCTGCCCGCCGCCCGTCCAGGCCGGCCGGTCTACCCGCCGGTCGGTCCGCCGGCCGGTCTGCCCGCTACTCCGCCCGTTCGTCCGCTGGTCCGCCGGCCGGTCTACCCGCCGGTCGGTCTGCCCGCCGGCCGGTCTACCCGCCGGTCGGTCTGCCCGCCGGCCGGTCTACCCGCCGGCCGGTCTGCCCGCCGGCCGGTCTGCCCGCCGGTTCGTCCGCTACTCCGCCCGTTCGTCCGCTGGTCCGTCGGCCGGTCTACCCGCCGGCCGGTCTACCCGCCGGCCGGTCTACCCGCCGGTCGGTCTGCCCGCCGGTCCGTCCGCTGGTCCGCCGACCGGTCCGCTGGCCCACCGGCCCGTCCGCTACTCCGCCCGTCCGTCCGCTACTCCGCCCGTCCGTCCGCTGGTCCGCCGACCGGTCCGCCGGGCCGCCGGGCCGCCGGTCCGCCGGTCTGCCGTTCCGTCCGTCCGTTCAGGTGAGCGAAGGTGGACGGCTCCTTGGCAAGAGGGCGTGTGTCACAGCGCGCTTCCGTTCCGTCGGCTGCAAACGCCACCTATCGTCAACGTCATGTTCGCCGTCTACGCCGCCCGGATCGACCGCGACCAGCCGCTGAGCGGCCTCGAGTTGGGGGAGCGCCCCGCTCCCGAGGCCCGTCCCGGCTGGAGCACCGTCGACGTCAGGGCCGCTTCCCTCAACCACCATGACCTCTGGTCGCTCCGGGGCGTCGGCCTCCCGGAGGACCGGCTGCCGATGATCCTCGGCTGCGACGCCGCCGGCGTCGACGAGGACGGCAACGAGGTCGTCCTGCACTCCGTGATCGGGCAGAGCGGTCACGGAGTGGGCCCCAGGGAACCCCGCTCCATCCTCACCGAGCGCTACCAGGGCACCTTCGCCGAACAGGTCGCCGTGCCGACCTGGAACATCCTGCCCAAGCCCAGGGAGCTCTCCTTCGAGGAGGCCGCCTGTCTGCCCACGGCGTGGCTGACGGCCTACCGCATGCTCTTCACCAACGCGGGCGTACGGCCGGGCGACTCGGTCCTCGTGCAGGGCGCGGGCGGCGGTGTCGCCACGGCCGCCATCGTGCTCGGCAAGGCGGCGGGGCTGCGGGTCTTCGCCACCAGCCGCGACGAGGCCAAGCGGAAGCGGGCCGTCGAACTGGGTGCCGTGGAGGCGCTGGAGCCGGGGGCCCGGCTGCCGCAGCGCGTCGACGCCGTCATCGAGACCGTCGGCGCCGCCACCTGGTCGCATTCGGTGAAGTCGCTGAAGCCCGGGGGCACGCTCGTCATCTCGGGAGCGACGAGCGGTGACCGGCCCTCGCACGCCGAACTCACCCGCGTCTTCTTCCTCGAGCTGAGGATCGTCGGTTCCACCATGGGCACCAAGGACGAGCTGGAGGACCTGCTCGCCTTCTGCGCCGCCACGGGCGTCCGTCCCGTCATCGACGAGGTGCTGCCGATGGAGCGGGCGCGGGAGGGCTTCGAACGGATGCAGTCGGGCGAGCAGTTCGGCAAGATCGTGCTCACCAACGGCTGACGTTCTCCCGCTCGCTCTCGCTACGCCCGGGGTTCCCCCTCGAGACCGCGGTGGATCAGGTTCAGGGCGCGGGTGGCGACCTGCTCCGGGTCGGCGCCGCGTTCGACGGCGGTCATGGCGGCCTGCAAAAGACCGCCGAAGAGCTGCGCGGTCAGCTCCGGGTCGACGGGGCTGAGATCGGCGACGGCCGTGAGGAGGGGGGCGTAGTGCACCTGGTGGAGTTCGTGGACGCGGTCACGGCATTCTCCGGGGAGGTCGGCGCGCATGAGGGCGGCGGCGGGGCGGTGCACGCCCTGGGCGGCGAGGTCGAGTTCGGTGCGGATGAACGCCTCGATACGGGCACGCGGATCGGTCTCGGCGTCCAGTGCCTGTGACATGGCGGCGTCGGCGGTGGTGAAGGTCTCCTCCACGATGGCCGCGAGCAGGGACGCGCTGGAGGTGAAGTACTGGTAGAAGCTGGAGCGGGCCAGTCCCGCGCGGGCGGCGACGGCCGCCGGGGTGACCGCGGCGGCGCTCTGCTCGGCGAGGATGTCGACGGCCGCCCGGACCAGCGCCGCTCGCTGCTGGGCGCGGTGCTCAGGAACGGTGGCGGCGCTGATCTTGGGCATGGTGCGGACTGGCCTTTCGACGTGGTGTCAGGTGAGCCGGCCGTCCCGCAGGCTCAGGACGCGGTCGGCTGCGTCCAGTATCTCGGTGTCGTGGGTGACCATGACCGTCGCCGTGGTGCGCGCGCGGGTCTGCTCGGCCAGGAGGTTCACGACGTCGCGGGCGCGGGCCCGGTCGAGGGCGGAGGTGGGCTCGTCGACCAGGAGGACCTCGGGGGCCATGACGAGCGCGCGGGCCAGGCCGACCCGCTGGCGTTCCCCGCCCGAGAGCTGGTCGGGACGCCGGTCGGCGCGGTGGGTCATGCCGACCGCCTCCAGGAGCTCGGTGGCGCGGCTCCGGGCGGCGGCGCTTAGTCGCCCGGAGAGGTGGGCGGGCAGCAGGAGCTGTTCGAGGGCGGTGAGGGACGCGAGCAGGTTGGCGTGCTGGAAGACGTAGCCGATGTGCCGGCGCCGGTGGGCGGTGCGCCGGCGTTCGGAGAGCCCGGACAGGTCGGCGCCGGCGACGTGGACGGTGCCCTGGGTGGGGGTCTGCAGGCCCCCCGCGACGGCGAGGAGGCTCGACTTGCCGGACCCGGAGGGGCCGGTGACCGCCAGGAACTCCCCCGGAGAGACGGTCAGGGTGACCTGGTCCAGGGCGGTGACCCGCTGCTCTCCGGAGCCCAGCTGGAGCGTGACGTCCGTCAGACGCAGCGCGGGCGAGGCGCCCGTACCCGAGGAGGGCGCGGGTGTGAGGGCGGGACCGGTCATCGGTTGGCTCCCAGAGCGGTGAGGGCCTGGACCTTGGTGATGCGGCGCACCGCGACGGCGGCGCCGGCCAGGCCGAGGACGATCAGCAGGGTTCCGGCCACGGTGACCTGGCCCGCCTGCAGGGAGAACGGCGCGGAGCCGTTCATCGCCCCGCCGAGGGCCAGGCCGACGGCGGTGCCGGCGGCGGTGGCGGTGAGCAGGACGGCGGTGACCTGGGTGAGAGCGTCCCGCAGGATGTAGCCGGTGCTCGCGCCGATCGCCTTCAGCAGGGCGATCTCCTGGCGGCGCTGGATGGTCCACACGGTGAAGAAGGCGCCGACCACCAGGGCGGAGATGGCGTAGAGGAAGCCGCGGATCAGGGTCATGGTGCTGGACTCGGCGACGTAGCCGGGGGAGGCGGCGTAGGCGCCCGCCTTGTCGACGGTCCGCGTGCCCAGGCGCTTGTCGATCGCGGAGGTGTCGGCCGAGGGGTCGAGCTGCAGGGCCACGGCGGTGGCCTGTCCGGCCGCCGCGGCCGGGACCTGGCCGGCCAGGCCGTAGTGGAGCTTCTGCCACAGGGGCAGCGGTGCGTAGACGGCGCCGACGTGCCCGAAGGAGGCGTGGCCGATGGTGCCGACCACGGTCAGCGGTGTGCCGGCCTGGCCCGCGATGAGGCGGTCGCCGATCCGGACCCCTTCCTTGGCGATCTCCTGACTGATGAGGACGCCGTCGGCGGGTGCGTCGGACAGCGGCTTGCCGGACCGGGGAGACGGCGCGACGAAGCTCCCGGGCTCCACCCCGAAGACCGCCAGGTCCAGCTGCTTGGCCCGGGGGCCGGTCAGCTGCGCGTGGACGAGTTGCTGGCCGAGCGGCTCGGCCCTGCGCACGCCCGGCTGTGCGGCCCACCGCTGCCATGTGGTCCGGGTGACGGTGGACCGGGAGAACAACTCTCCCGAGGCGGACCTGTCGAAGGCCAGGTGCGTCGCCGGCAACGCGCGCAGCGAGGAGATGCCGGAGTCCGCCAGGCCGGTCGCGAGGCCGGACAGGATGACACCGAGGACCGCGATCATGGCGACCACGGCACCGATGAGAGCGAAACGACCGCGGGCGAACCGCAGGTCACGCAGGGCGAGGAACATGTGCGTACCCGTCCGCTCAGGCGCCGACGGCGACGACGGTCTCGTACGACTCCACGTCGCCCGTCATGCCCGGCGCCGACGTCTGGTGCGCCGCGCGGAAGGACGGTGAGCGCATCCAGGCGGTGAACGCGTCGCGGGAGACGAAGTCCATCACCGCCACGTACGCGCCGTCCGCCTGCTGCGGGCGCAGCAGGCGGGCGCCGACCAGGCCGTCCGTGCCGTCCAGGTGCCGGCGCATGCTCTCCGCGAACTGTTCCTCGAACCCTTCGGCAGCCGCCGGCACCTGGATCCGGTTCATCACCTTAAACATCTCTCACATCTCCCACGGATCGGACGGAGGGCCGACGTGATTTGCCGACACTCATGTCAGGATCATAGGCCATTTTGCCGACGCGACTGTCAGCATGTCTGGAATGGGGGCCCCTCTCCGAGGCCCCTTTCCGACGTCAACTTCGGTTGACATGCGGCCAAGTGTCAATGTAGGTTGACAACATGACCGAAGCAACAGACCTCGCCGAGCGCGCCGGCGACCGTGATCCACGGATCGGGCTGCGCGCCGTCGCCGCACTGCGCCGGCTGCTGGAGCAGCTGGAGGCGGTGCAGGTGCGCAGCGCGCGCAACCAGGGCTGGTCGTGGCAGGAGATCGCCGCGGAACTCGGGGTCAGCAGGCAGGCCGTGCACAAGAAGTACGGGAGGCATTGATGTTCGAGCGGTTCACGAAGGGCGCCCGTGAGGTGGTGCAGGGGGCGGTCGGGCAGGCCGAGCGGGCGGGGGCGCCGGGCGTCGCCGCCGAGCACATGCTGCTCGCGCTGCTCGAACGGGAGGGCAGCCGTGCGTCGTTCGCACTGGCCTCGCTGGGACTGTCCGGTGAGCACAGGGAGTCCGTACGGCAGGCCGTGGCCGCGGCGCGGCGGCGGGCCGGGCTGTCCCAGGCCGAGGCCGACGCCCTCGCCGGACTGGGGATCGACGTGTCGGAGATCGTCACCCGGGTCGAGGAGGTGCACGGCGTGGGCGCGATGTCCGGCGACCGCAAGGACAAGGGCTGGTGGCCGGGCCGCCGCACCTTCGACCGCGCTGCCAAGCAGATTCTCGAGACGTCCCTGCGCACGGCCGTCGCCCGCGGCGACCGGCACATCGGCGACGAGCACATCCTCCTGGCCCTGACCGGCCGCCCCGGCGTCCCCGCCGAGGTCCTCGCCCGCCACGGAGTGACCCATGAGTCACTGATCCGCGTCCTGTACGGCGGCGGACAAGCGAAGGCGGGCTGAAGCGGGCCGAGCGGGACGAGCGGCGGGGCCGGTGGCCCGGTGCCGCCGGCCCACCCGCTCAGACCCTCGGCCGACGCAGTATCGCGCCGATGTGTGCCGCCGCCGTCGACAGATGGCGGCGGGCGTCGCGCAGCTGCTCGTCGGTGACGCCGTGGTCGCGGGCCGCGTCGCGGATGTCGTCACGGAAGCGGTCGAGCAGCCGGTCGAGGTCGCGGGCCGCGTCTCCGCTGGACTCCTCGTGCGCCCAGGCCGGTTCGTACTCGGCGGGGAAGTCCTGCGGAGGGTAGGAGTACTCCGGGCGCGGCGCCGAGGATCCGGTGCCGCCCCGTCCGAAACCGAAGTCCTTGCCGAACTCCTTGCCGAAGTCCTTCCCGAACTCACCGAACTCCTTGGCGAGTTCGGTGAGGCCCTCGCGCACCCCCGTCGGCCAGTCGCCGCGCGCGAAGTGGTCCTGCACCTGCTCCTGCACCCGCCGGCCGATGCGCTGCAGCTCCTCCTGCGCCTGGACCCGGGCCCGCTCCTGCGCCTCCTTGGCCTGGCGCCGGGCCCGCTGGGCCTCCTCACGGGCGCGGCGGCTCTCGTCCTTGGCCCGCCGGGCCTGTTCCTTCCACTCCTGCTTGACCCGCCGCATCTCCTCCTTGGCGGCGCGCCACGCCTCCTTGTCGGCGTAGTCGGCGAAGTCGCCCAGCGGGCTGTCCTTCTCGCCGCGCCCCTTGGCACCGCCGCGGCGCGCCTCGGTGGCCGCGGCCCGCATCTCGCGCCGCAGGTCACCCGCGGCGCCCCGCACGTCGGCCTGGATCTCGGCGGCCAGCTCCGCGACCGACTCGCGGATCTCCAGCTCCAGGTCGGCCAGCTCGCCGCTGCGGTCGGCCAGTTCGGCGCGGCCGACGTCCGTGATGGCGTACACCTTGCGGCCGCCCTCGGTGGTGTGGGTGACCAGGCCCTCGGCCTCCAGCTTGGCGAGCCGGGGGTAGACGGTGCCCGCCGACGGTGCGTACAGCCCCTGGAACCGCTCCTCCAGGAGGCGGATCACCTCGTAGCCGTGGCGCGGGGCCTCGTCCAGCAGCTTCAGCAGGTAGAGGCGGAGGCGGCCGTGGGCGAAGACGGGAGGCATGTCAGAGCACCTTCTTGTCGGTCGTGCTGTCGGCCGGGGCGTCGGTCGCGCCGTCGCCCGCACCGGAACCGGAATTGTCCCCCGAGTCGGCGTGCGGATCGTCCGCCGGGCTGCCCCCCGGACCTGTCTCGGCGCCCGTCTCCGGGGCCGCCGCGGGGATGTCCTCGGCGCGTATGTCCCCGGCGGGGGCGTCCTGCGGACCGGTGTCCTCGGGCTCCACGTCCCAGACCTCGTCCTCGGCCGGGGGCCTGCGCAGCAGGGCGATCGAGCCCGATACCGTCGTCGCCTTCAGGGTGCCGCTGCCCGAGCCGAGCCGGCCGGTGATCCGCTTGGCGCCCCACTGGCCGCTCACCCGCAGGTCCTCGAAGGCGTTGGAGACCGTGCCGCTCGCGGTGTTCGCCTCCACCTGCGCGTCCACCGGGTGGGGCAGCCGGATGGCGATCTCGCCCGAGACGCTGGTCAGGCTGATGTCGGTCGGGCGGCCCGCCGGATCGAGGTCGACGATCATCGAGCCGCTCACGGAGTCCGCCTTCACGGACGAGCCGGCCTCGACGACGGTCAGATCGCCGGAGACGGAGTTGAACCGCAGGTCACCACTGAGGGCCTGCGCCTCCATGTTCCCCGAGACGGTGTCCGCGCGGACCGGGCCGGTCAGCCCCACCAGCGTGGTGTCGCCGGTGACGCCCTTGACCTCCGTGCGTCCCTCGAGCCCGGAGACCACGGCCGTGGCACCGACGACGCCCACCTCGACGCGGGTGTCCGCCGGGACGGCGAGGGAGACGACGGCGCTGCGCCGCCAGCCCTTGCGGTCGAGCCACTTGAGGAAGCCCTTCCAGGGCAGGTCGTCGTAGGCCACCGTGAGGATGCCGTCCAGCTGGGTCACGGCGAGGGATGGGCCCTCGATCCGGGTGACTTCGAGGCGGGCGGAACCTTCGTCCGTCCCCACCACGTTCACCGTTCCGTTGACGATGCGTACGTGGAGTTCCCGTACGGGCTCGTCGAACGTCAGTTTCCTGGGCTCCGTGACGGACCACTCGGACATGGTGCAGACCTCCCCGTCGCAACGCGCCATATCGCGTCTCCTGCAATTCACGATATATCGCGGACAGGGAAAGTCAAGGCACTCGTTCCAGTGACCCGCGCCTCCCCGAAAATGACCAAGGGGGTGAATCGCCCTATTTTGGGGGCATGTCGACGGAAGTCCCTCGTACCGGTCCGGGCGGTCCCACCGGGCCCGCGCCCGGCGCCCTGCTGCTCTGCCGGGCGCTACCCGGGACCGTCGCCCTCGCCGCCCGTCTGCTGAACGAGCCACTGCTGCTCAGCGACGCAGGCGACGGCTGGAGCGTCCTCGTCCCCGAGGGCCGGCCGTGGCGGGACGGCGGTGAACCCGTCGACCGTGTCCTGACCGGCTGGGCCACCGCCCTCGCCGTCGGCGCCCGCTGGCCCGTGCTCGCCCTGTGGTGGGACGCCGACCGCGCCGGCTACACGCTCGCGGCCGGCTTCCGCCGTCCCGTCGGCTACGTCTGGCTCGCGAACGGCACCCCGGCCGGCGAGGACGAGGCGATGCGCACGTTCGCGGCCCGACTGGGCCTGGACCCGGTGCTGGACGTACAGACCCTGGACCACCTCACGGAACCCGACCCCGGGGCCGGATCCCGCGACCGCCTGCGCGCCCTGCTCGTCGTCCTCACGCGCGCCGGTGTCCGGCTGCCCGCCGACCTCGAGCCCGGCGAATCCGCCGACCGCCTCCGCGAGGCCGTCCGCGCCCGTCCGGGCACCCGCGCGGTCGAACCGGCAGGATGGCGCGAGGCGGTCCGCGCGGAAGGGCACGCCGCCGGCAGCCGCCTCGCTCCCCGGGCGCTCCGGCCCGGCGTCCCCGGGTCCCGCGCCCTGGCCCTCGCCCACCTGGCGACGGGCCTTCCGCTCACCCTGTGGGGCCTGCGGCGGCGCAGCGGGGGCTGGGTCGCGGCGGGGCTGCTGTTGCTGGCGCACGGGGCGGCGGGAACGGCGTACGAGCTGATGAGGCCGCGCGACTGACGCCGGGCGGTGCGGGACGTACGCGGTGCTCCCGCCGCTTGCCTAGGCTGGTGGCCGGACCCCGACGTACGGACGCACGCAGGAGAAACCCATGTACTTCACCGACCGCGGTATCGAGGAGCTGGAGAAGCGGCGCGGCGAGGAGGAGGTCACCTTCGAGTGGCTCGCCGAGCAGCTGCGGACGTTCGTCGACCTGAACCCGGACTTCGAGGTGCCGGTCGAGCGGCTGGCGACGTGGCTGGCCCGGCTGGACGACGAGGACGACGAGTAGCGAGCGGCGCGCGGCGGCGGCAGCCGCACGCCGAGGGCCCGGTGCCGAGTCGTCGAACTCGGCACCGGGCCCTCGTGGTCGCCGTGCGGCCGGGGCCTACGCCTCGAACACCTCACGCACCAGCTGCTCCTGCTCGGCCTGGTGCCGCTTCGCGGAACCGACCGCCGGGGAGGAGCTGTGCGGCCGCGAGATGCGGCGCAGGCGCTCGCCGTGCGGGACGTCCGCGCCGACCGCCAGGTCCAGGTGGTCGATCAGGTTGAGGGCGATGAACGGCCAGGCGCCCTGGTTCGCCGGCTCCTCCTGAGCCCACAGGTACTTCTCGACGTTCGGGTACTTGGCGATCTCCGCCTGGATCTCGGCGCCGGGCAGCGGGTAGAGCCGCTCGACGCGGACGAGGGCGATGTCCGTGACGCCGCGCTTGGTGCGCTCGGCCGCCAGGTCGTAGTACAGCTTGCCCGCCACGAAGACGACCTTGCGGACCGCGGCCGGGTCGACCGTCGAGTCGCCGATGACCGGGCGGAACTGACCCGAGGTGAACTCCTCCGTCTTCGACGCGGCGGCCTTCAGGCGCAGCATCGACTTCGGGGTGAAGACCACCAGCGGCTTGTGGTGCGGGTTGTGCACCTGCCACCGCAGGAGGTGGAAGTAGTTCGACGGCAGGGTCGGCATCGCGACCGTCATGTTGTTCTGCGCGCACAGCTGCAGGAAGCGCTCGACGCGGGCCGAGGAGTGGTCCGGGCCCTGGCCCTCGTAGCCGTGGGGGAGCAGGAGGGTGACGCCGGAGGTCTGGCCCCACTTCTGCTCGGCCGCCGAGATGTACTCGTCGACCACCGACTGCGCGCCGTTGACGAAGTCGCCGAACTGCGCCTCCCACATCACGAGCGCGTCGGGGCGGGCGAGCGAGTAGCCGTACTCGAAGCCCATGACCGCGTACTCGGAGAGCAGGGAGTCGTAGACGTTGTAGCGGGCCTGCTCCTCGGCGAGGTACTGCAGCGGCGTGAAGTCCTCGCCCGTCTCGCGGTCGATGAGCACCGCGTGGCGCTGGCCGAAGGTGCCGCGGCGGGAGTCCTGGCCGGACAGCCGGACCGGGGTGCCCTCCAGCAGCAGCGAGCCGATGGCGAGGGTCTCGCCCATGCCCCAGTCGATGGTGCCGTCCTCGACCATCGACGCCCGGCGCTGCAGCTGCGGCAGCAGACGCGGGTGGACGTGGAAGTGCTCGGGGATGCTGACCTGGGACTCGGCGATCCGCTTCACGACCTCCGAGGTGATCGCGGTGGTCACCGCGACCGGGAACTCGGCCTGCGGGTCCGACACCGGGGCGGTGCCCGGCTGCGACGTGGCCTCGCGGACCTCGGTGAAGACCTTCTCCAGCTGGCCCTGGTAGTCCTGCAGGGCCTGCTCGGCCTCCTCCAGGGTGATGTCGCCGCGACCGATCAGGGACTCGGTGTAGAGCTTGCGCACCGAGCGCTTCTTGTCGATCAGGTCGTACATCAGCGGCTGGGTGAAGGCCGGGTTGTCCGACTCGTTGTGGCCGCGGCGGCGGTAGCAGATGAGGTCGATCACCACGTCCTTGTTGAACGCCTGGCGGAACTCGAAGGCCAGCCGCGCGACGCGGACCACGGCCTCCGGGTCGTCGCCGTTCACGTGGAAGATCGGGGCCTCGATCATGCGCGCCACGTCGGTCGCGTACATCGACGAACGCGAGGACTCGGGGGCCGCGGTGAAGCCGACCTGGTTGTTGATGACGATGTGGACCGTGCCGCCCGTGCGGTAGCCGCGCAGCTGCGACATGTTCAGGGTCTCGGCCACCACGCCCTGGCCCGCGAAGGCCGCGTCACCGTGCAGGGCGACCGGCAGGACCGTGAAGTCCGTGCCGCCCTTGTTGATGATGTCCTGCTTGGCGCGGACGATGCCCTCGATGACCGGGTCGACCGTCTCCAGGTGGGAGGGGTTGGCGGCCAGCGAGACCTTGATCTGCTCGCCGTCCAGGCCGGTGAAGGTGCCCTGGGCGCCCAGGTGGTACTTCACGTCGCCGGAGCCGTGCATCGACTTCGGGTCGAGGTTGCCCTCGAACTCGCGGAAGATCTGCGCGTACGACTTGCCGACGATGTTGGCCAGCACGTTCAGCCGGCCGCGGTGGGCCATGCCGATGACGACCTCGTCCAGGCGGGACTCCGCCGCGCTGTCGAGGACCGCGTCCAGCAGCGGGATGACGGACTCGCCGCCCTCCAGGGAGAACCGCTTCTGGCCGACGTACTTCGTCTGCAGGAAGGTCTCGAAGGCCTCCGCCGCGTTCAGCCTGCGCAGGATGCGCAGCTGCTCCTCGCGCTCGGGCTTGGAGTGCGGGCGCTCCACGCGGTCCTGGATCCACTTGCGCTGCTTGGGGTCCTGGATGTGCATGAACTCGATGCCGATGGTGCGGCAGTACGAGTCGCGCAGCACACCGAGGATGTCGCGCAGCTTCATCAGGGACTTGCCGGAGAAGCCGCCGACGGCGAACTCGCGCTCCAGGTCCCACAGCGTGAGGCCGTGCTCGGTGATGTCCAGGTCGGGGTGCTTGCGCTGGCTGTACTCCAGCGGGTCGGTGTCGGCCATGACGTGGCCGCGGACCCGGTAGGAGTGGATCAGCTCGAAGACCCGGGCGGCCTTGGTGACGTCGTCGTCGTGGCTGGCGTCGATGTCCCTGAGCCAGCGGACCGGCTCGTAGGGGATGCGCAGGGCCTCGAAGATCTCGTCGAAGAAGCCGTTCTCGCCCAGCAGCAGGTTCGCGACCTGGCGCAGGAACTCGCCGGAGGCGGCGCCCTGGATGACCCGGTGGTCGTAGGTCGACGTGAGCGTCATGACCTTCGAGATGCCGAGCTTGTTCAGGGTGTCCTGGGAGGTGCCCTGGAACTCCGCGGGGTAGTCCATGGCGCCGACGCCCAGGATCACCGACTGGCCGGGCATCAGGCGCGGCACCGAGTGGACGGTGCCGAGGCCGCCGGGGTTGGTCAGGGACACCGTCACACCGGTGAAGTCGTCCATCGTCAGCTTGCCCTCGCGGGCGCGGCGGACGATGTCCTCGTAGGCCTGCCAGAACTCGAAGAAGTTCAGCGTCTCGGCCTTCTTGATGGCCGCGACGACCAGCTGGCGGTCGCCGTTGGGCTTCACCAGGTCGATGGCCAGACCGAGGTTGACGTGCTCCGGCTTGACCAGGGTGGGCTTGCCGTCCTTCTCCGCGAAGGAGTGGTTCATCGACGGCATGGCCTTGATGGCCTGCACCATCGCGTAGCCGATCAGGTGCGTGAAGGAGATCTTCCCGCCCCGGGCGCGCTTGAGGTGGTTGTTGATGACGATGCGGTTGTCGAACAGCAGCTTCACCGGGACCGCGCGCACGGACGTGGCCGTGGGCAGCTCCAGCGAGGCGTTCATGTTCTTCGCCACGGCGGCGGCGGGGCCGCGCAGGGGCACCAGCTCGGGGCCGGCTGCGGACGCCGTCGCGGGCTCGGCCTTCGGCGCGGGCTTGGCGGCGGCGGGCCTGGCGGCCGGCTCGGCCGGGGCCTTCGCGGCGGCCGGCTGCGCGGGCGCGGGCTTCGGGGCCGGGGCAGCCGCGGGGGCGGCCGGGGCCTGAGCGGTGGACGCGGGCGCCGGGGAGGGGGTCTCTGCGGCCCCCGCGGCCGCAGTACCCGCCGGAGCCGGGGCGGCAGCCCCGGGCTTGTAGTCGGCGAAGAAGTCCCACCAGGCTCGGTCTACCGAATTCGGGTCCTGGAGGTACTGCTGATAGATCTCGTCGACGAGCCACTCGTTGGGACCGAACGCGGCCGCGGGGTTCTTGCCCGCTTGGTCGGCGTCGGTCGTGGGGGCACCACCCTCCCGAAGGGTGGGGGAGCTCGAGTTACTGGGGGACTGTGGCGACACGGCGGCAACCGCCCTCTTCCGCTTCACAAGGTGATGGACAGCGGGAATAAAGGCTACGCCCCCAAGACCCGTAAGGTCAGGCCGGGCAGGTTCATCGTCGTGTAAGTCACACCGGAAACCGTGTTTCGGGCCCGGAAATGGCGGGAAACAAGCGGGGTTCCGGTTCGAAAAAACCTGGGGCGCGAAACGCCTGGACAGGCCCACCGCGCCCGGCCCGCGGGCGCCTGCCTGATCACACGTGTCCGTCAGCGCGGACGCCAGTGGATCTTGGGGCTCCGGTGCGGACTTTACGTCAACTTTGAACGGTTGTCTCTCCCGGAAGAGTGACACGGATCCGGCAGCCGCGCTCGGATTCGGCCACGCCGATCCCGCCACCGTGCAGGTCGACGGCCCAGCGGGCGATCGCCAGCCCCAGCCCCGTACCGCCGTCGCCGCCGTGTCCGTTGGACCCGCCCGCGCTGCCGCGGTTGAAGCGCTCGAAGACGCGGTGCCACTCCGAGCGGGGAATGCCGGGGCCCTCGTCGAACACCTCCAGCTCCAGCGACTCCGGCTGCGCGCCGCGCCGCGCCTTCACGGTGACCCGGCCGTGCGGCGGACTGTGCTTGACCGCGTTGTCGATGAGATTCGCCACCACCTGGTGGATGCGCTCGGGGTCGGCGTGCGCGGTCAGCTCCGGCGGGGAGACGTCGAGGTGCAGATGGACGTCCGTGCGCGTGTGGGTGCCGGAGCCGGAGGCGATGCCCGCGCGCGCGGGCACGGCCATGTTGGCCTCCTTCAGCACGCCGGACAGGTACGGCCACACCTCGAAGCGCCGGCGGCGCAGCGGTACGACGCCGTTGTCCAGGCGCGAGAGGTCCAGCAGCGTCTCCACCAGCCGGCCGAGCCGCTCGGTCTGCTTCAGCGCCGTGCGCATGGTCTCCGGGTCGGCGGGCGAGACGCCGTCCACGATGTTCTCCAGGACGGCCCTGAGGCCCGCGATGGGGGTGCGCAGCTCGTGCGAGACGTTCGCCACCAGTTCCTTGCGCTGCCGCTCCTGGGCCTCCAGGTCGTCGGCCATGCGGTTGATCGTCTGCGCCAGGTCGCCCAGTTCGTCGCGGCGGTTCTCGCGCACCCGGCGGGTGTAGTCGCCGTGCGAGATGGCGCGGGCCACGGCGTTCATGTCGTCCAGCGGCGCGGTGAGCGAATGGGCCACGAACTGGGTGATGAGCAGGGTGGCGATCATCGAGAAGACGGTGATGAAGCGCAGCTCCGTCGCCGTGCGCATCGCGATCATCATCAGCCCGGTGGTGATGAGTACCGCGATGACGACCAGTGCGCCCAGCTTCGTCTTGATCGAGAACGGGCGCAGGCTGCCCCAGGGCTCCCCGGGGCTTCTCCGTACGGCTGGACCGCCACTCATGGCGTCGGGGTCTCCAGCGCGTAACCCACGCCGTGCACCGTGCGGATCCGCTCGGCGCCGATCTTCCGGCGCAGCGCCTTGATGTGGCTGTCGACCGTACGGGTGCCGGAGGCGTCCGCCCAGTCCCACACCTCGGCCAGCAGCTGCTCGCGGGAGAGCACCGCGCGCGGGGTGTTCGCCAGGCACACCAGCAGGTCGAACTCGGTCGGCGTGAGGTGCACGTCCTCCGAGTGCACGCGCACCCGGCGCTGCGCGTGGTCGATCTCCAGCTCGCCCAGGCGCAGGATGCCGCTCCTCGGCGTCGCGGCCGCCAGCGCGGCCCGCTCCACCCGGCGCAGCAGCACGTGCACGCGGGCGGCCAGCTCCCGCATGGAGAACGGCTTGGTCATGTAGTCGTCGGCACCGACGCCGAGTCCGACCAGCATGTCGGTCTCGTCGTCGCGCGCGGTGAGCATCAGCACCGGCACCGGACGGGCGGCCTGCACCCGCCGGCAGACCTCCAGGCCGTCGAAGCCCGGCAGCATGATGTCGAGGATCAGCAGATCGGGCTGCCAGGCCTCGGCGGTGTCGACGGCGGCCGGGCCGTCGCCCGCGGTCTGCACGAGGAAGCCCTCGGCGCGCAGGCGGGTGGCGATGGCTTCGACGATGGTCGGGTCGTCCTCGACCACCAGCACCCGGCGCTGTGCGCCCGGAGTCGCCGTCGTGCCGCTGTGGGATGTGTGGGTCTGCTCCATCGCCCGCCCCTGAGTTGCTTTCCGGAATGCGTGGGGTCATTCCTTCTGACTGGCCGTGCCTGCGCATGCTTGCGATTGACGCTTGAATGATCCGCGTCAGAGAAGCAGAGTACGGGGAGTCACCGTCCTGCGGCTATCCAGGTCGGACGGCGATGTGCACGGCGTCCGGAACGCCCCGGGCAACGGGGATCTCTTCGGTACGCACCTGTTGGAACCCGGCATTCCACAAGGTTCCTTCAAATTCCGGAGAGGGCTGTGCCGACCAGACGGCCAGTATGCCGCCCGGCTTCAACACCCTTGCGCAGCTTGTGAGTCCGGTCGGCGAGTAGAGGCCCTCGTTGCCCTCGGTGACGGTCCAGCCGGGGCCGTTGTCGATGTCCAGGCACAGCGCGTCGTACGTGGCGGATGTCTCATCCAGGTAGGTGACGAGATCCGCCTCGACGATCTCTGTGCGCGGATCGGCGACGGCCCGCGCCGAAAGGGCGGCGAGGGGTCCGTCGCGGTGCCAGTCGACGATGGCGCGCTCGCGCTCCACGACCGTGATCGCGCCCCAGCAGGGGTCGGCGGCGGCGTGTGCGAGCGAGAATCCCACTCCCAGTCCGCCGATCAGCACGCGCGGCCGCGGGCGGGCGCCCAGGGCGTCGCGCGCGGCGTCGACCAGCAGCCGCTCCGAGCGGCCGTCCGAGGTGTCCATGAGGAAGCAGCCGTTGGCGATGATCTGCAGCAACTCGCCGTGCCGGCGCAGCACGACCTCGCCGTACGGGCCCTCGCGGCGGTCCAGGACCACAGGGGTGTCATAGGTGGTGGTCATGGGCCCCATCCTGCCCGAACCGGTGGTGACGGCCACGGGAATTCACGGGAGGCCCCGGGTATGAGGCCCCGGGTGTCCGGAGCGGATCGCGGTGGGGCGGAAGGGGAGCGGAACCGGCGCGCCGGACGGCTCGGGAGGCACGGGAAGCTCGGGCGGCGCGCGGCGCTACGGGTCGCGTACGGCGCTACGGGTCGCGTACGGCGTCGAAGGACCGCGCACGGCGTCAAGTACCGCGCGCACCGCACCGTTTCGCGCGTCGAGCGCGCCCGTCGAACGTGCCCGTCGAGCGCGCTCGCGGCGCCGCCCGTGCCGCCCGCACCGAGAAGCGTGAGAGGTTGCTGAGAATCGGCTTTCGCGTGGTGTCGGTCACAGACAGGGGTCCGCGTGGCTGCGAAGGGTGGGGCGCGACGGAAGGAGCGCCCCACCGTGGAACCCACCGCGACGGCCGGAACCGACCCCTCGGCCGCGCCCCCTTCCGAGGTGTCCGGACTCCCCGGCGCAGGTGAACTCCCCGCTGTGGCCGGGCTCCTGGACGGGATGCCGCGTCAGCGCGGCGGGCCGCGCCTCGCCCGGGCCTCTGGGCCCGCCCCGGCGGGCCTGCGGTCCCTCGGCCGCCTCAGGCGCCTCCTGCCGACGCCCGCCGGCACGCCGTTCACCTTCGGCTACGCGGCCGTCCTGGCCCTCACCTCGCTGTTCAGCGCCTACGCCGCCGCCCCCCTCGTCCTCGCCCTGCGACAGGCGTCCAGCACCGATGTGGCGCACCTGCTGCGGTCGCCCGCGGTGGTGCTGCTGGCCAGCGCGCTGTGGATCGCGGGCGGGCTCGTCTCGCCGTTCGTGGGCTGCTTCCTGCTCGTGCTGACCGCGCTGGAGCGCCGGATAGGCGGGGCGCGCACGGCCGTCGTCTTCCTGGCCGGGCACGTCCTGGCCACCGTGGTGACCGAGGGCGTCGTCGGCCTCGCCGTTCTGGCGGGTCATCTCCCCGGCAGTTCCCTGCACCGCCTCGACTACGGCATCAGCTTCGGCGTCGCCGCGGGCGTGGGCGCCCTGGCCGGACTGCTGAGGCCGTGGCTGCGCCTGCCGGTGCTGCTCCTGTTCGGCGGCATGCAGGTCCAGAGCCTGCTCGCATTCACCGACCCGATGACGAACTGGGGCCATCTGACAGCGCTGGCGACGGGCATCGCGACCTGGCCGCTGGTCAGGCGCTGGCACCGGGAGACCCGGGCACGCGCGTCCTGGACCTAGGCTCATCCCCGCGCTCGACGAGCACTGTCAGACCGACCCGTGCGCGCGCGTCCTGGACCCAGGGCCTGCTGCGGAAGCCGGCGCCTCCGGAACCGCGCGTTCCTTCCGGCCTCCGCGCCTCCGCGTTCCTTCCGGCCTCCGCGTTCCTTCCGGCCTCCGCGCCTCCGCGTTCCTTCCGGCCTCCGCGTTCCTTCCGGCCTCCGCGCTCCTTCCGGCCTCCGCACCTCCACGCTCCTTCCGGCCTCCGCGCCTCCGCGTTCCTTCCGGCCTCCGCGCTCCTTCCGGCCTCCGCACCTCCACGCTCCTTCGGGCCTCCGCGCCTCCGCGCCTCCGCTCTCCTTCCGGACCGCCGCGCGTCTCCCGGACCCGCACCGTCCCCTCGCCCGACGGGCGGACGCCCCGGTCGGGGGCGCGCGTCTGGGTGTACCGCCGCTCCGGGGCGTTCCGTTCGTGCGCGCCGCGGGTGGCGAGGGTGGGCGGAGCGGGCCGCCGGTCGGCCCGGCGCGGTGCCCAGCACACCAGCCCGCGCCCGCAACTGCCGCCGCGGGGTGGTGTGCTGGGCGAGACGGTGGGGGTGCCGGGTGCGGAGGACGCCGTGGTCGGGGGCCCACCGGCCCAGTGTGGCCGCCGCGCCGTCGAGCCCCGTACCGGGCTTCGCCGTGATCGCTGACAGCGAACGGCACGGAGCGGAGGGAACAACGGCGGAGCCCCGTGCATTGAGTCGGCATAGCTCAACTTGACTGCCGAAGGGGAGATCATGGCTTCGACGTCCACACCGCTCACCCTGCCCGTGCTGCCGCTCGACGACGAGGTCGTGCTGCCCGGCATGGTGGTCCCGCTGGACCTCAACGACGCCGACGTACGCGCCGCGGTGGAGGCCGCCCAGGCCGCCGCCCGGTCCGAGCCCGGGAAGCCCAAGGTCCTCCTGGTTCCACGCATCGACGGGACGTACGCGAGCACCGGTGTCCTCGGCACCGTCGAGCAGGTCGGCCGGCTGGCCGACGGTGACCCGGGCGCGCTGATCCGCGGCCGCGGCCGCGTGAAGATCGGCGCCGGCACCACCGGGCCGGGTGCGGCGCTGTGGGTCGAGGGCACGCGGATCGACGAGACCGTTCCCGAGCCGCTGCCCGGTCACGTCGCCGAACTGGTCAAGGAGTACAAGGCCCTCGCCACCGCCTGGCTGCGCAAGCGCGGCGCCTGGCAGGTCGTGGACCGTGTGCAGGCCATCGACGACGTGTCCCAGCTGGCCGACAACTCCGGCTACTCGCCCTTCCTGACCACCGAGCAGAAGATCGAACTGCTGGAGACCGCCGACCCGCTCGCCCGCCTCAAGCTCGCCACCCAGCAGCTGCGCGACCACCTGGCCGAGCAGGACGTGGCGGAGACCATCGCCAAGGACGTCCAGGAGGGCGTCGACAAGCAGCAGCGGGAGTTCCTGCTGCGCCGTCAGCTGGAGGCCGTGCGCAAGGAACTGCGCGAGCTGAACGGCGACGGCAAGGACCCGGCCGAGGAGTCCGACGACTACCGCGCCCGCGTCGAGGCCGCCGACCTGCCGGAGAAGGTCCGGGAGGCCGCCCTCAAGGAGGTCGACAAGCTGGAGCGGTCCAGCGACCAGTCGCCCGAGGGCTCCTGGATCCGCACCTGGCTGGACACGATCCTCGAACTGCCGTGGAACGACCGGACCGAGGACGCCTACGACATCCAGGGCGCCAAGGCCGTCCTCGACGCCGAGCACGCGGGCCTGGAGGACGTGAAGGAACGCATCACCGAGTACCTGGCGGTCCGCAAGCGCCGCACCGACCGCGGTCTCGGCGTGATCGGCGGCCGCCGCGGCGGCGCCGTCCTCGCCCTCGTCGGCCCGCCCGGCGTCGGCAAGACCTCGCTCGGCGAGTCGGTCGCGCACGCCATGGGCCGCAAGTTCGTGCGCGTCGCGCTCGGCGGCGTCCGCGACGAGGCCGAGATCCGCGGCCACCGCCGTACGTACGTGGGGGCGCTGCCCGGCCGGATCGTCCGCGCGATCAAGGAGGCCGGCTCGATGAACCCGGTCGTCCTGCTCGACGAGATCGACAAGGTGGGCTCCGACTTCCGGGGTGACCCCGCGGCCGCCCTCCTGGAGGTCCTGGACCCGGCGCAGAACCACACCTTCCGCGACCACTACCTGGAGGTCGAGCTCGACCTGTCGGACGTGGTCTTCCTCGCCACGGCGAACGTCCTGGAGGCGATCCCCGAGGCCCTGCTGGACCGTATGGAACTGGTGCGCCTGGACGGCTACACCGAGGACGAGAAGGTCGTCATCGCCCGCGACCACCTGCTCCCGCGCCAGCTGGAGCGGGCGGGCCTGGACAAGGACGAGGTGACCCTGGACGAGAGCGCCCTGCGCAAGCTCGCCGGCGAGTACACGCGTGAGGCGGGCGTGCGCACCCTGGAGCGGTCGATCGCCCGGCTGCTGCGCAAGGTCGCGGCCCAGCACGAACTGGGCGACCGGGAGCTGCCGTTCACCATCACGGACGGTGACCTGCGCGGCCTGATCGGCCGTCCGCACCACGTCCCGGAGTCGGCCCAGGATCCGGCGGAGCGCCGGACGTCCGTGCCCGGTGTGGCGACGGGCCTGGCGGTCACCGGCGCGGGCGGCGACGTCCTGTTCGTCGAGGCGTCCCTCGCGGACCCCGAGACGGGCGCGGCGGGCCTGACGCTCACCGGCCAGCTCGGCGACGTCATGAAGGAGAGCGCGCAGATCGCCTTGTCCTTCCTGCGCTCGCACGGCGCGGAACTGGAGCTGCCGGTCGCCGACCTCAAGGAACGGGGTGTGCACATCCACTTCCCGGCGGGCGCGGTGCCGAAGGACGGCCCGAGCGCCGGCGTCACGATGACGACGGCCCTGGCGTCCCTGCTGTCGGGCCGCCTGGTCCGCACGGACGTGGCGATGACCGGTGAGGTCTCGCTGACCGGCCGGGTGCTGCCGATCGGCGGGGTGAAGCAGAAGCTGCTGGCCGCGCAGCGGGCGGGGGTCACCACGGTGATCATCCCCAAGCGCAACGAACCCGACCTGGACGACGTCCCGGCCGAGGTGCTGGACAAGCTCGACGTCCACACCGTGACCGACGTCCGCCAGGTTCTTCAACTGGCGCTCGCGCCCGCGACGAGCGGCGCCGAGCCGGAGGTTCCGGTGGCGGCGTGACGGACGCCGCCGGACAGGCAGGGCCCGGGTCCCGTGAGGGAGGCCCGGGCCCTCGCCGTACGCGGGCGTCTCAGCCGTTCGCGAGCGCCTGGACGCGGTCCAGCGCGCCGTTGAACTTGTCGTGATCGCCGACGGTCGGCCCGGACGAGGTGTACTGCCACATCGTGTAGTAGCCCCAGCCGGCCGGCAGGGTCCCGGCGGTCGACGCGTACCGGGCGATCCACAGCGGGTTGCTGGAGGCGAAGCCGCCGTAGTTGCCGGTGCAGTCGCTCCACCAGCTGGTGGCCGTGTAGATCACGGCGTCCCGCCCCGTGCGGGCCCGGTAGGTGTTCAGGAAGTCGGCGATCCAGCTGACCATGCCGCTCGCCGACTTGCCGTAGCACGCGGCGCCGTAGGGGTTCCACTCGATGTCGAGGACACCGGGGAGGGTCTTGCCGTCCCTGGACCAGCCGCCGCCGTGGTCGACGAAGTAGTTCGCCTGGGTCGCGCCGCTGGTGGTGTCGGGGGTGGCGAAGTGGTAAGCGCCGCGGATCATGCCGACGTTGTACGAGCCGTTGTACTGCTGGGTGAAGTACGGGTTCGTGTAGTACGTCCCCTCGGTCGCCTTGGTGTACGCCCACCTCACCCCGCTGCTCCACAGGGTCGACCAGGCGACGTTGCCCTGGTGGCCCGAGACGTCGACGCCCTCGGTCTGGGTGGCGTCGGCGGAGGAGGGGGTGCCGCCGCTGCCGTCGTGGGCGGCGACGCCCATGCCCATGCGGGCGGAGCCGCGGGCCGGGATGTCCGCCGCGGAGGCGGGGACGGCGAGGACGAGGGAGAGGGCGGCCAGCAGGAGTCCGGCGAGTAACACGCGCCGGGGGCGTACCGGTCCGGGTCTGTGCACGGGCATGGCGTGCCTCCGAAAGCTCGGTGATGCTCTGTGGGGGAGGACCTGCACCGCCCGGGTCGCAGGGCGGTGCGAGGCCGTTGCCCGGCCATCGGGAGGAATGGCGTGGGCATGTCAGTCGGTGTTCCGGTACCGAAGCTACGCACGTAGAAGAGCGCGTGGAAGGGGGGCCGGGGGCTGCCGTTGGTCTAGCCCTGCGAAATACTTGGAGAGCTGCGGCAACGACGGGGACTGGCGGAAACTTTCAGGTTCAGGAAAACCGAGGCAGGGACTGACGTGCACGAAGGCGAGAACGCGGAAGGGCGCCGGCTCCCGGCGAAACCGTCACCGAGTGGTGCAGACCAGGAATACCTGTCCCTGGAACGCGAGTTGACGATCCTCTTCCGGCGCGCCCGCGCCAATCAGGGCGAGATGGCCCGCGAGGTCCACCCCGACCTGGAGTCGGCGGCGTACGGCCTGCTGATCCGTCTCGACGAGTGCGGCCGCCAGCGCGCGACCGAACTCGCCGCGTACATCGGTGTCGGCAAGGCCACCATGTCCCGCCAGTTGCGCGCCCTGGAGGACCTGGGGCTGGTCGCCCGCGAGCCCGACCCCGCCGACGGCCGCGCCTGGCTGGTTCACCTCACGGACGGGGGTCACGACCGCGTCCGCAAGGTCCGCGAGGCCCGCCGGGCCCGCTACGTCAGCCAGCTCAACCACTGGGACCGCCGCGAGGTCGCGGAGCTGGCCCGCCTGCTGGGCCGACTGAACCGAGGCATGGAGAAGTAGGACGCAACGCCCCCGGGCGCCACGGTGCCGGCGTGCCGCCCCGGGCGCACCGGTGGCGGCGCACTGCCCTCCGGGCGTCACCGTGCCGGCGTGCCGCCCTCCGGGCGCCATCGTGCCGGCGTGCCGCCCTCCGGGCGCCATCGTGCCGGCGTGCCGCCCTCCGGGCGCCATCGTGCCGGCGTGCCGCCCTCCGGGCGCCATCGTGCCGGCGTGCCGCCCCCCGGGCGTCACCGTGCCGGCGTGCCGCCCCCCGGGCGTCACCGTGCCGCCTCACAGCCCCACGACCACCACAGTCGCGTCGTCGTGCGTCTTGCTCCGGCGCAGGAACACCCGTTCGGTGTCCGCGGTCTCCAGGGCGCGCACCCGCTGGACCAGGGCGCGGGCGCCCTCCTTGGCCAGCAGGCGGAAGCAGTCCTCCCAGGTGCCCTCGCGGAACCTCTCCACCCAGCGGGCGGCGCCGTCGGTGAGGGCCGCGAGGGCGCGTACCTCCTCCCGGGGGAGCGTGCCCGTGACCGCGCGGCCGGCGACCGCCGGATCCGCCGCCGCCGTGAAGAAGCCGCCCTCCTTGTTGCGCACCGTCGCGTCCGCGATCGCGTCCGTCGCCAGGGACGAGCGCGGGAGGCGGGACAGCCGGTCGTCCAGTACGGCCGTCACCGAACCCTCCGGTGACTCCACGAGCAGGGTGGAGTCCGAGAGGACCAGGTACTCGACGGCCTGTGTTCCCCAGCGCGCCACGACCACTGTTGCCTGAGGTGTGCGTGGGTGAGAAAGGTCACAAGTGGCGACATGTGCTGCGGCTGTGCGGGCGATGGCGCGGGAGAGGACCTCGGGCAGCGGAACATCCGGGAGGGAAACGGTCAGTTCGGTCAGGGCGCCGCCGAGGCGCGCGACGTACCAGGGAACGGAATGCAGACAGCCGGTCGCGCCCCGCGGGGGCGTCACCCCGTCCAGTACGACCACGGCGCCGCCCTGTCCGGAGGCGGGCAGCGCGACGGCGGCGAAGTCCTCGTTGGGGCGGGCGGGATCACCTGGCTCCGAAACAACTTCCGTACGCATCCGGCCAGTCTGCACGACGTCTTCACAAGGTGCGCAAAAGGCTGACACCGATGGCCGAATCGGTGCACCCGCGCAGGTCAGGCGCCTGATTTGAGGTGGAATCCGTTGTTCCAGGAAGGCGTGGCGGCGAATATTGCCACCGTCTCGCGCGGACGTCCAACCGGCCCGCCGCGCGGGGCCGCTGCACGCGCCCGCGGAACTTGCCCGCCAACTCCCCTCCGATGTTCACTCCTTCGGGTGGCGGGTCAGGTGATGCTCGGCCACTGCCCACCGGCACTGGGAGGGTCGGGGACCGTACCGAGGGAGCGCGCGGTCGGCATGAGTTGACGGAGCGTCACCCGGGCCCATGAGTATCACGAGTCAGGAATGCGAGCACCGGTGCAGAAGACGCGGCCTCGTCGCACAGGCAAGCAGACGGACCCCGGGGCGGGAGCGGAGCGCACGCCCGCGGGCAGCGCCACCGCCGGCAAGGGCCGCCCCACGCATGTCCGCAACCGTCTCGTCGTCGCCGTGGCCGTCGTGGCCGCCGCCATCGCCGGGGCGGGGCTTCCCTCCGTCCTCGCCGCCTCCACGCAACTGTCGGACTCCCAGGACCTGGTGACGCTCGCCGGGCAGACCCAGGACGCCCTCGCGCTGGCGCACTCGCTCGCCGACGAGCGGGACGAGGTGACCGCGTACATCGCCGCCGGCCGGCCCAAGTCCAAGGCGCCGGGCGAGCAGACGAGCGCCCGCGTCGACCGGCAGGTCGAGGAGCTGCGGCAGGACCCCGACATCTCCTCCACCCTCCGCGGCGACCTCGACGACGTCGCCGCGGTGCGCCGCTCCGCGCTCACCGGCAAGAGCAGCGCCCTCCAGGCCCACGACGCGTACTCGGCCGTCATCACCGAACTGCACCGGCTCGCCGGGCGGCTGGCGGACCGTACGCCGCCGCGCGCCGGATCGGGCGCGCACGCGCTGGCCGAGCTGGACTCCGCCGTGCAGCAGTCCGCCGCCGCCCGCGGGCTCCTCGTCGCGGCCCTCGACGTCCCCTCGTCCACCCAGACGGTCATCAGCCCGGTCACCGGCCTGCCGGTGCGGACCACCACCTCCTCGGCGGCCGACACCAAGCAGCGCGACGCGCTGACCGCCGCCGCCCAGCAGGCCCGCCTGCGCTCCGACGCGGCCCTCGCCGACTTCCGCGACACCGCGCCCAAGTCCGCCCGGGACTCCTACGACTCCACGGTCACCGGACCCGAGGTGAACTCCGCGGAGAAGTACCTCGCCTCGCTGACCGACCAGCCGACGCTCTCCACCTCCGAACTCGACACCAGCGCCTCGAAGGTCGACACCGCGCTCTCCGCCCGCGTCGACGCCATGCGCGGCGCGGAGTCCGCCCTCTACGACCGCCGTACCAAGGACCTCGCCCGACTGCGCGACGACGACGTCAGCGCGCTGGAGCTGCGCATCGCCGTCCTCGGCGCCCTGATGCTGGTCGCCGTCGGCATCGCCACGGCCATGGCGCGCAGCCTCACCCGCCCGCTCTCCGTGCTGCGCCGCGGCTCGGCCCGGCTGGCCCAGGCGGAGAACCCCGCCGCCGAGGAACCGGTCACCTTCACCGGCCGCAACGACGAGTTCGCGCAGGTCGTCCGCTCCGTCAACGCCCTGCACGCGCACGCCGCCGCCCTGCACGAGCGCGTCGCCACCCTGGAGGCCGACCGCAAGCACCTGGTCGGCCAGCGCCAGAAGATGGCCGACGCCCGCGAGGAGCTGCGCTCCGAACTCGCCGGCTCCGCCACCCAGCTGGAGCGGATGCGGGAGAGCATCGGCGGCACGTTCGTGAACCTGGCCCTGCGCACCCTGGGCCTGGTCGAGCGCCAGCTGGGCGTCATCGAGAGCCTGGAGGAGCGCGAGCACGACCCGGACCGGCTCGCCACCCTCTTCAAGCTCGACCACTTCGCCACGGTGATGCGCCGGCACAGCGAGAACCTCCTGGTCCTGGCCGGCACCGAGCACGTCCAGCAGAGCGCGCACCCCGTTCCCCTGGTCGACGTGGTACGCGCCGCGGTCAGCGAGATCGAGCGCTACGAGCGCGTCCGCATCGCCGTGCTGCCGCCGCACGCGCACGTCGCGGGCTTCGCCGCCGACGACCTGTCCCACCTGCTGGCGGAACTGATGGAGAACGCCACCACGTTCTCCCCGCCCGACCTGCCGGTCGAGATCTCGGGCTGGCTCCTGGAGAACGGCGAGGTCATGCTCTCCGTCCAGGACGAGGGCATCGGCATGACCGGCGAGCGCATGACCCGCCTCAACGCCCGCCTCACCGAGTTCGACCCGGACTCGCCCTACGACCACGAGAGCGAGGAGGGCCTCGGCCTCGGTCTCTACGTCGTCGCCCGCCTCGCCCACCGCCACGGCGTGCGCGTGCAGCTGCGCGAGCAGAAGCAGGGCGGCGTGGCGGCGGTCGTGGTCCTGCCGCAGGCCCTGCTGGCGGCGGCCCCCTCGGCCGCGGTGCCGGCCGCGTCCGCACCCGTGTCCGGCTCCGCCCACTCCTTCTCCCTGCCGGGCGCCGACGCCGAGGCCAACTCCAACGAGCTGTACGCCCGCCACAAGACGGCCGACCCGCTGGTCGCCCTCGCGGAGCAGGCGGAGCAGGCGGCCCGGCGCTCCACCGAGGCCGCGGCCGGGGCGGCCGGCGCCGAGGCCGGGGCCGAGGAGGCCGACGAGCACGCGCCGTCCCCGGCCGAGACCACGATGGAACTCCTGATCCCGGTCCAGCCGACGGAAGCGGACCCCCTGCGGCACGAGCCGGCGGCCCCGCGGCACGCCCGCCCGGACGCCGCGGCCACCGCCGGCGAGGGGCTCCCGCAAGCGCCACCCGCGCCCGGTGGCGAAAGACTCGCGGGCGGTGCGGGCGGGTTCGCGCCGGCCGGGGGCGAGACCGAGGCGGAACACGAGCGCGCCCCGGACGAGGAGCAGCCCGTCACCGCCAAGGGCCTCCCCAAGCGCACGCCCAGGATCACCGCACCGGCCGAGACCCGGCCGCAACGCCCCCGCACCGTCGACGCGGAGGCCCTCCGCAGGCGTCTCGGCGGCTTCCGCCAGGGCGCCCAGGCCGGCTACCGCGACGTGGAGACGGAGATCGCCGAGAGGACGGCCCAGCACGAGGTGCCGACCACCGAAACAGCTGTGACCGAAGAAGCCACGGGGGGCACTGTCGAGGAGGCAAGCAGTTGACCGCGCCCAGTACCTTCGGACTGAGCAGTGAAGCACGCAATCTCCACTGGCTGCTGACGAACCTGGTCGAGGAGGTGCCGGGCATCCAGTCGGTGGCCGTGGTCTCCTCCGACGGCCTGCTGCTGCTCTCCTCCGACCCCGGCCGCAACGCCGAGGCCGCGGCCCCGCGCGCACCGGGCGGCCCGCGGGGTTCGGCCGCCGACCTCGCCACCATCGTCTCCGGCATCGGCAGCCTCACCATCGGTGCGGCCAAGCTGATGGACTCCGGCAGGGTGAAGCACACGATGGTCGCGATGGACGAGGGCAGCCTGTTCGTCATGTCGATCAGCGACGGCTCGCTGCTCGGGGTGCACGGCTCCGCCGACTGCGACATGAGCGTGGTGGCGTACCACATGGCGCTCTTCGTCGGCCGGGCCGGCCATGTGCTGACCCCCGAACTCCGCACCGAGCTGCGAAAATCCCTCGAGCAGGAGTCCGCCGGGAGCGCCCGATGAGCAGTTCAGCGAAGAAACTCCCCGTCCGCGGCGCCGAGCGCAAACCGGCCCGGGTGCGCCCCTATTCGCTCACCGGGGGCCGGACGCGGTTCGGTCACGTCCTCCTCGTGGAGACGTTCGTGGCCGCGCTGGAGGCCCCCGAGGAGCGCAAGGAGCTGACCGGGGGAGGCGGCAACGGCGGCCGGGTGATGCCCGAGATGCTCGCCATCGTCGAACTGTGCCGCCGTATGCGCACGGTGGCCGAGATCGCCGCGCTGCTGAAGATGCCGCTGGGCGTGGTCCGCGTGCTGCTCAGCGACCTCGCGGACCAGGGAAAGATCCGTGTGTACGGCACCGGGACCGGTCACGGCACGGGCCGCCCGGACCGCGCGCTGCTGGAAAGGGTGCTGAATGGACTCCGTCGCCTCTGACGCCGCCGTCTCCACCGGCGTCACCCCGCTCGTCGACGTGGACGAGGACCTGCAGTCCTGGCAGACGGACCGCACCCGCGCCCCGATCGCGACGAAGATAGTCGTGGCGGGGGGCTTCGGCGTCGGCAAGACCACGCTGGTCACCGCCGTCTCGGAGATCACGCCCCTGCAGACCGAGGCGCTGATGACGGAGGCGAGCGAGGAGACCGACGACCTCACCTCGACGCCCGGCAAGCTGACCACCACCGTGGCGATGGACTTCGGCCGTCTCACCCTCGACGACGACCTGGTGCTCTACCTGTTCGGCACGCCGGGGCAGCAGCGGTTCTGGTTCATGTGGGACGACCTGGTGCGCGGTGCGATCGGCGCCGTCGTCATGGCCGACACCCGCCGCCTGAAGGACTGCTTCCCGGCGCTCGACTACTTCGAGAGCTGCGGACTGCCGTACGTCGTCGCGGTCAACCACTTCGACGGCAGCGAGCTGTTCGAACCGGAGGACGTGCGGGAGGCATTGACGATCCCCGCGCACATACCTGTAATGATCATGGATGCGCGCCGCCGGATCTCGGTGATCGAGACCCTCCTGTCCCTCGTGGGCCACGCGCTCGACGAAACACCCGAGTGAACCCCCGTTAGGAGCCCTCACCCGCATGCGGAAGATACTCGTCGTCGGAGCCGGCCAGTCCGGCCTCCAGCTCGCCCTCGGCCTACAGTCGCACGGGTACGAGGTCACCCTGATGTCGAACCGGACGGCGGACGAGATCCGCTCCGGCCGGGTCATGTCCACGCAGTGCATGTTCCACACGGCCCTCCAGCACGAGCGTGACCTCCAGCTGAACTTCTGGGAGTCCCAGGCCCCGAAGATCGAGGGACTCGGCGTCTCGGTCGCGGCCCCTGGCTCCTGGAGCGAGGGCCCCGCGGCCCGTGCCATCGACTGGGTGGGCAAGCTCGACGGGTTCGCCCAGTCGGTCGACCAGCGGGTGAAGATGGCCGGCTGGATGGAGACGTTCGCGCAGCGCGGCGGCCAGCTGGTCATCCACGGCGCGGCGGTCTCCGACCTGGACTACTTCTCCCGTACGTACGACCTGGTGCTGGTGTCGGCGGGCAAGGGCGAGCTGGTGTCCATGTTCGGCCGGGACGCCTCCCGTTCGCCCTACAGCGAGCCGCAGCGGGCCCTGGCGGTCGCCTACGTCCACGGCCTCGGCCCCCGTCCGGAGCACCCGGACTACTACGCCGTGCGCTGCAACCTGGTTCCCGGGGTCGGCGAGCTGTTCGTGATGCCGACGCTCACCACCTCCGGTCCGGCGGACATCCTGTTCTGGGAGGGCGTACCCGGCGGCCCGCTCGACGTCTTCAACGGCGTCAAGGACCCGGCGGAGCACCTCTCCCTGACCCTGAAGCTCATGGAGAGGTTCACGCCCTGGGAGCACGCTCGGGCGACCAAGGCCGAACTGACCGACGCCGGCGGCACGTTGGCCGGCCGCTACGCGCCCACCGTCCGCAACCCCGTCGGCCGGCTCCCCGGTGGGGGCCTGGTGCTGGGCGTCGCGGACGTCGTCGTCGCCAACGACCCGATCACCGGCCAGGGCTCCAACTCGGCCTCCAAGTGCGCGGCCGCGTACCTCGCCTCGATCCTCGAGCACGGCGAGAAGGAGTTCGACGAGGCCTGGATGCGCAGCACCTTCGACCGGTACTGGGACACCGCGCAGCACGTCACCAAGTGGACGAACGCCATGCTGGCGCCTCCGCCGGAGCACATCCTCAACCTGATCGGCGCCGCCGGCCAGCTCCAGCCCGTCGCCGACCGGTTCGCCAACGGCTTCAACAACCCGGCCGACTTCGAGAACTTCTTCTATGAGCCCGAGAAGACGGAGGCCTACCTGGCCTCGGTGACCGGTGCCTGATCACCGGTCGGCCGGGCGTCGGTGCCCTGGTCCCCGGTCGGCCGGGCGTCGGTGCCCTGGTCCCCGGTCCGCTGCTCACCGTCCGGACGGACGGCCCCCAGCACCGGGTACGTCGCGATGGGCGAGACCTTGATCTTCTCGCCGGTGCGCGGGGCCTGGATCACCAGGCCGTGGCCCAGGTACATCGCGACGTGGGTGGCCTCGGGGAAGTAGACCACCAGATCGCCCGGGCGCAGCTGCCGGAGGGGCACCCTCGGCAGTTGCGCCCACTGCTCCTGGCTGGTGCGCGGGATCGGCGTGCCCGCCCGGTCCCAGGCCTGTGACGTCAGGCCCGAGCAGTCGTAGGACGCCGGGCCCTCGGCGCCCCATCGGTACGGCTTGCCGAGCTGCCGCACGGCGTACCGCACCGCCCGGTCGCCCTCCGGCGACGGCGCGCGCTCGCCGCCCAGCGCGCCGGAGGCGAGGAGGCGCCGCTGCGCGTCGTCCACTCCGTTCTTCTCCAGCTCGGCGAGTGCGCTCAGCTGTTCGGGGGTGAGGGAGACGAGCAGCTCCTCGACCTTCTTCAGCCGTCCCCGGACCTCGTCCCGGTCCTTCTTCTGCCGGGCGGCGAGGGAGAGCTGCCGGTCGAGGGCCTTGCGGGCGCTGCGGGCGAGCGCGTCGGCCTTCTTCTCGGTGCCGGTCAGCCGCCCCACCGTCTCGGCCCGCTCCCGCGCCAGCCGGCCGACCACATGGCCCTGGTCGAGGGCCTGCTGCGGGTCGCGGGCGAGCAGCAGTCGTACGTAGGGGGAGATGTCGGTGCTGCCCTGGTACTGCTCCCGGGCCAGGCGGCCCGCCGCGCTCCGGCTGTCCTGCAGCGTCAGCCGGGCCCTGGCCAGCGCGCGGTCCAGCCGGGCCACCTCGGCGCGCTGCTTCCTCAGCTTATCCGCGGTGGCGTCGTAGGTCTCGGTGGCCTGCTCGGCCTGGCGGTACAGCCGCTGAAGGTCCGTCAGCTGCGCGGCGACGGTGCGGCCGCCGGGCTCGGGCGCGGGCGCGGCCGTGGCGGGCAGCGGCGCGAGGATGCTGCCGGCGGCCACTGCCGCCGTGCACACCAGACGCAGAACCTTTCCTGACACGCCATCACCTCCGGTGCGGGGCGGCCCTTCCGCTCCGCACAGTGAGGTGTTGACGGCGGCGCCGCGCACGCGCGCCGGGTGTGCGCGGTTCGGCGCAATGCCGTCACCCGTCGGTGGCGTCCGGCCCGCCGCCCGGCGTGGCGTCCGGCCCGGAGCCCGGCGGGGTGCCCGGTCCGCCGCCCTGCGGGGTGTCCGGCGCGGTGTCCGGCTTGGACCACGGCCACTTCGGCCGGTCCGCCCTGCCCGTGGGGTCGTAGGCGTACTTCCAGCCCTGGGGCAGCCCGAGCCGGCTGCTCCGGCCGCTCGGGACGCGCCGGTAGACGACCACGGTGGGCGGGCCGCCGGCGGCGTCCGGGACCGGGATGCGGTACGTCTTGGGCGGGTGCCCGGTGGGGCCCACGAGAACGGGCAGCACGCGGCCGTCCATCGGTCCGCCCTCGAAGGGGGTGTCTTCGCTCTTCACGCCACCAGTGTCAGACATCCTCGGCCAGCGCCCGCACCAGCGCGGCGGTCTGGGCGTCCCGGCCCGCGGTGACCGAGAGCACGGCCACGAACTGGTCGACCAGCCAGTCCCGCAGTTCGTCCAGGGGCGGCTGCTTGTCCTCGTCGAGCCAGATCAGGGAGGCCGCCTCGACCGCGGTGATCCACATCCGCACGGTCATGCGCAGCCGCAGGTCCGGTCCTGTGACCCCGAGGTGGTCGAGGATGTGCTCCGCGGCGGCCCGGCGCACGCCGTCCACGATGGCGGTCGTACGGGAGGTCTCGACCACGCTGCCGCCCTGCAGCAGCGCGCTGAACCCGGCGTCGTGCTCGTCGACGAAGGCGAGATAGCGGTCGAGGGCGCGCGCCAGCCGGGACAGGAGCGGGCCCTGCCGCGGCTCGTCGAAGCACTTCTGGAGTTCCTCGGCGGCCGACCGCAGAGCCGCCTCGTACAGCTGCTGCTTGCCGCCCGGGAAGTACCGGTAGACCAGCGGCCGCGACACCCCGGCCGCCTCCGCCACGTCGTCGAGGGAGACGTCCTCGGGGGCGCGGTGGGCGAAGAGTCCGAGCGCGGAGTCGAGGAGCTGCCTGCGCCGCTCCTCGACGCTCAGGCGGCGGTAGGCGGGGGTGGCGGCGGGCGGGGTCATGCCTCGCAGCGTAACCGGCCGCCCGCGGGTCTCCTATGCCAGCAGTCCGGAGGACCTCCACAACCGGCGCCCCACGCCCCGCAGCACCCCGATCTCGTCCAGGAAGTCGGTGAGCCGCCTGGCCCCGGTCTGCATGACCTCCCGCCGGTGCCCGCTCGCCTTCACCTGGGCCACCGCCGCGCGCCTGTCCAGTCCCACGTTCGTGTAGACCTCGGGGTTCACGAAGGCGACGGAGAAGACCCGCGCGAACTCGCCGGAGGTGACCCGCGTGAACTCCTGCGACCACTTCGGGGCGGTCATCATCTGCCGCCGCAGCTCCTCACGGGCGTAGCGCACGTGCCGGGCCTCCTCGACGACGTGGATGCGGGTGACGCCGCGGATCAGGGGCTGCACCCGCTCGTCCGGGAAGGTCAGCCGCTGCATCCAGTCCAGGACCTCCTCGCCCAGCAGCGTCGCCGTGAAGGAGCCCGGCGTGGTCGAGACCGTCTTGAAGAGCCGGCCCAGGTTCTGGTGCACGCGGGCCACCGGGTACCAGGGCGCGTCCCCGCGCGCTATCAGCCGGGCGAACATCTTCGAGTGCCGGCACTCGTCCTCGATCTCGGTGAGCGCGTACCGCACGTGCGCGCTCGTGGCCGCCTTGTCGTAGATGTGCCGGCACAGCAGCTGCATCAGGATGATCTCGAACCAGATGCCGAGCGAGGCGAGCGCGGCGGCCTCGTGCTGGGAGAGCAGGATCCGCTGCTCCTCGCTCATCCGCCGCCACATCGGCGTGCCGTACAGCGACACCAGCTCCGGCGGCCAGAACCACTTGCCCTCCTCGAAGGGGGCGTCCCAGTCCAGCTCCCGGTCCGGGTCGAAGGAGTGCTTGGCGGAGGAGGCGAGGAGCCGCTCGGCCACCTGTTCGCGGTCCTTGAGCGCTCCGAGCGCGTCGCGCAGACCCTCCAGTGCGTCCGCTTCCGTCAGGATCGTCATGGTTCTTCCACCTCGTTACCGGGGGTCACATCCTCCACCGGTTATAAGACTGCCTGTCAGCAAGCTCGTCAATCCCCCGTGCGTGACTTGTTGACCCGGCGTCTACCCCGTGTGAGCCTGCGGGCATGCCGACTTTCGACCTCTACGCCATGGATCCCGGTGACACCCACTGGCAGGTCCCCGCGAACGGCGCGGCCCGCTTCAGCTGGGAGTACGACGACGGCCGCGACCGCCTGCTCGCCCTGTACCAGAAGGGCAAGGACAAGCAGTGGGACGGACAGAAGCGGATCGACTGGGACCTCGAGGTGGACCCCTGCGACCCGCTCGGCACCCCGGACGAGTCGATGTCCCTGTACGGCACCAAGCACTGGGCCAAGCTCACGGACAAGGACAAGGGCGAGCTGCGCAAGCACTACGCCTCCTGGCAGTTCAGCCAGTTCCTGCACGGCGAACAGGGCGCGATGGTCTGCGCGGCGCGGATCGTGGAGTCCGTCCCCGACCTGGACGCGAAGTTCTACTCGGCGACCCAGACGATGGACGAGGCGCGGCACGCGGAGATCTACGCCCGCTTCCTGAACGAGAAGATCGGGATGCTCTACCCGATCAACGACAACCTCCGGTCCCTGCTGGGCGACACGCTGCGGGACAGCCGCTGGGACATGCCCTACCTCGGCATGCAGGTCCTGATCGAGGGCCTGGCCCTCGCCGCCTTCGGCATGATCAGGGACACCACCGACAAGCCCCTGCCCCAGCAGATCCTCGCCTACGTCATGCAGGACGAGGCCCGGCACGTGGCCTTCGGGCGGATGGCGCTGCGCGACTACTACAAGCAGCTCACCGACGCCGAACTGCGCGAGCGCGAGGAGTTCGTCATCGAGGGCTGCTACCTGATGCGCGACCGGCTGCGCGGGTCCGAGGTCCTGGAGAACTTCGGCATACCCAGGTCCGAGGCGGAGGAGTACAGCGAACAGTCCGAGTTCCTCGCGCTCTTCCGCAAGCTGCTGTTCTCCCGCATCGTCCCCTGCGTCAAGGACATCGGCCTGTGGGGCCGGCGCCTGCAGGAGGCGTACGTCGACATGGGCGTGTTCGAACTCGGCGACTCCAACCTCGACCTGCTGATGGCCCAGGACGAGGAGATCGCGGAACAGCTGGACGCGGAACGCTTCGCGGCGGAGGAGCAGGAGCGCGTGGCGGAGGTGACGGAGGCGATCGAGGCGGGCGGCCGCGGCCAGGCGGGTTGAGCCGCGGCGGGAGGTCAGACCGGGCAGCCCAGCCCGTCAGGCAGCTCCGGCCGCTCCGGCGGCTCAGGCAGCTCCGCGCCGGCGCCCGGTGCCGGTGCCCGGAAGGGCGCGCGCAGGGTGAAGGCGTACGGTGTGGGGCCGTTGGCCCGCAGGTGCAGCAGCCGCGCCTCGGCCTCCGCGACCGTCGGGCGGTGGCCCGCCGGCACCCACCACAACGCCACCATCGCCTCCCGCACCCGCTCGAACCACTCCCTGCGGCGGGCCAGCATCTCGCGGTGGCGGCCCTGGTACATGAACGCCGTCAGCGCGTCGATGTCGCGCCACACCGACATGTTGACGATCAGCCACTCGTCGCCGAAGACGGCCACGTCGGTGGCGTTGCCGTCGTCGCCCTCCAGCCGCCACACGAAGCCGTCCGCGGCGTCGGCGTCGGCGTTCACCGGGTCGAGGCCGTCGGCGAAGTCCTTCAGCCGCGGGGAGTCCAGCGGAGCCCTGAGACGGGCGATGTTCACCTGGGCGAGTTCGTATCCGATGGCCGGCGTCATGGACCGAACGTTAGGTCGGTGACCGTTCCGCCGTAACCCCCGTCTCACTCCTTGGAGTTCAGCACCGCCTCCATCACGCTCCGGGCGATCGGCGCCGCCACCCCGCCCCCGGTGATGTCCCCGCGCCTGGCCGAGCCGTCCTCCACCACCACGGCGACCGCGACCCTGGGCTCCGGATCGTGGTCGCCCTGCGCCCACGACACGAACCAGGCGTACGGCGTCCCGGCGTTGCCGATGCCGTGCTGGGCGGTGCCGGTCTTGCCGCCCACGATCGCGCCGGGGATGGCGGCGTTCGTGCCGGTGCCCTCCGTCACGACGTCCTCCATCAGCTCCTTCATCCGGTCGGCCGTCTCCGGGCGCATCGCCGCGCGCGCGGGACGCGAACCCGCCGTGGCCAGCGTGGCACCCTCGTTCGTGGTCGTCCGCTCCACCAGGTAGGGCGAGCGCACCTGCCCGTGGTTCGCCACGGCCGCGGCGACCATCGCCATCTGCAGCGGCGTGGCCCGCGTGTTGTACTGCCCGATCGACGACAGCGCGAGCTGCGCCCGGTCCATCGAGGTGTCGAAGGTGCTCGGCGCCACGGCGAAGGGGATCCGCTGCCGCCTGTTGTTGAAGCCGAAGGCCCGCGCCGTGGCCGCCATGTCCCGCACGCCCACGTCCACGCCCAGTTTGGCGAAGACGGTGTTGCAGGACCACTCGAAGGCGATCCGCAGCGGGGCGTCCTCGCATCCGTCGCCCTCGTTCACCAGAGTGGTGCGCGTGCCCGGCAGCCGGTAGGGGTCCGGTGAGTCGGTCGGCTCGTCCAGGTCGGTGACGACGCCCGCGTCCAGCGCCGCCGCCGCCGTGACCACCTTGAACGTCGAACCCGGCGGATACGTCTTGCGCACCGCCCGGTTGAGCATCGGCTTGTCCGGATCGGCGTTCAGCCGGGCCCAGGAGCGGGCCGTCGCCGCCGCGTTCCCCGACAGCGCGCCCGGGTCGTAGGAGGGACTCGACACCAGCGCCAGCACCCGGCCGGTGGCCGGCTCGATCGCCGCGACCGCGCCCTTGCGCCCCTCGAGTCCCTCGAACGCCGCCCGCTGCGCCGCCGGGTCGAGGGTCGTCACCACGTCGCCGCCCCTGCCGCGGGCCCGCGTGAGGCCGTTGACCACGGGGAAGGGCGCGAGCGCCGGATCGGTGCCGGACAGGACGGGGTCCTTGACGTGCTCCAGCAGGGTCGTGCCGTAGACCTGTGAGGCGAAGCCGGTCACGGGCGCGTACAACGGGCCGTCCCGGTAGGTCCGTTCGTAGCGCAGCTGCTCGCCTGAGTCCCGGGAGCCGGTGATCGGCTCGCCGCCGACCAGGATGTCGCCGCGCGGCTGGTGGTAACGGGCGATCTGGGAACGGCGGTTGGCCTGGTTGTCGTCGTAGGAGCGGGCCTTGACGATCTGGATGCGGGCGGCGTTGACCAGGAGCGCCACGAGGAGGAGGACGCAGAAGAAGCCGGCGTGCCGGATGTGCTTCGTCATCAGGGCGCCGCCTCCCCGTCGTACCGGCCGCGGGCCGAGTCGCTCACCCGGATCAGCAGCGCCACGATCGCCCAGTTGGTGACCACCGAGGAGCCGCCCTGCGCGAGGAACGGCATCGCCATGCCCGTCAGCGGGATCAGCCCGGTCACCCCGCCCGCGATCACGAACACCTGCAGGGCCACGATCGAGGCCAGCCCGACCGCCAGCAGCCGCCCGAAGGGGTCGCGCAGGGAGAGGCCCGCCCGGAAGCCGCGCTCCACGAGGAGGCCGTAGAGCAGGAAGAGCGCGGACAGGCCCGCCAGGCCCAGCTCCTCGCCGGCCGTCGCGAGGATGAAGTCGGACTTCGCCGCGAAGCCGATGAGGATCCCGTGGCCGAGGCCCAGGCCCGTGCCGAGGACGCCGCCCGCCGCGAAGGCGAACAGGGACTGCGCGATCTGGTTGGGGCCCTGGCCCGCCTCGATCGACGCGAAGGGGTGCAGCCAGTCCTGGACCCGGCCGTGCACATGCGGCTCGAGCCAGCCGACGGCCACCGCGCCGAGGGCCGCCAGCAGCAGGCCGACGGCGATCCAGCCGATGCGGCCGGTGGCGACGTAGAGCAGGACGACGAACAGGCCGAAGAACAGCAGCGAGGTGCCGAGGTCGCGCTCCAGCACCAGGACGCCGACGCTCAGCAGCCAGATGGCGAGGATCGGGCCCAGCACCCGCCCGGTGGGGAGCTGCACGCGCCGGAAGCGCCAGACCTGGCGGCCGGTGTAGGCGAGCGCGGCGCGGTTGGCCGCGAGATAGGCGGCGAAGAAGACCGCGAGCAGCACCTTCGCGAACTCGCCGGGCTGGATGGAGAACCCGGCGATCCGGATCCAGATGCGGGCGCCGTTGACGGCCGGGAAGAGGATGGGGAGCAGCAGCAGGGCGAGCGCGGCGACGACGCAGACGTAGGCGTAGCGCTGCAGCAGGCGGTGGTCGCGCAGTACCAGCACGATCACGGTGAACAGGGTCATGCCCAGCGTGGACCACACGAGTTGGGTGGGGGCCGCGTGGTCGTGCGGGGTCTCCAGGTCGAGCCGGTAGATCAGGACCAGACCGAGGCCGTTGAGCAGGACGCCGATGGGCAGCAGCAGCGGGTCGGCGTACGGGGCCCGCAGCCGCACCGCGCCGTGGGCGAGGAGCGCGAGCGCGCCCAGCCCGGCACCGTAGCCGGCGGCGCCGGGCGGGACGGTGCCGGTCCTGGCGAGACCGACGGCGCAGTAGCCGTACACACAGAGCAGGACGGCGAGGACGATGAGGGCGAGTTCGATGCCACGGCGCCGCGGCGGACGGCCCGCGCGTGCGGCCGTCTCCGTCCGCGCCACGGTGGTTCCGGCGCCGGTCATGTCCGGAACCCGCCCGCGGGGGATGTCTGCCGGTCCCGGGCGGTCAGCACCAGCGCGGCGGCGTCCCGATCGTGTCGATGTAGCGAGCCGAACCCCATGCCCATGTCCCGTCCGTGAGGAGGTACCAGATGCGGTTGCCCTGCACGCTCTGGCCCGAGGTCTTGCAGAAGATGGAGACCCGCTCGCCCCGGTGGGCCACCCGGATCACCTGGCTGCCGCGGTTCGGCGCGCTGCGCAGCAGCAGCGCGCCCGCGGTGACCACGCCCTGGTAGTGGCGCTGCCCGCCCTGGTCCCAGCCGTCGTGGGCCGGATCGGCCGCACCCGAGCCGGGGTCGCCGCCGCCGTCCCAGTCGTCGTCCGCGAGCGCGGGTGCGACGGCCACGGAGGTGATGAGAGCGCCTGCGGCGGTGGTTATCGCGAGGCGGGTGAGAGCGGTACGCAGGGACATTGCGGATACCTCCACGAACAGGAGCGAAGCGGACTATCCGCCACGTTAGGAGCAGCCCTGGGCCCCCGCCCGTCCTGCTGGGCCAGTGGAGCGTCCGCCCCCCAAGCACCTGCCGGCCGACACCGACCGCACAGCGTCAGGCCGTGGAGCGCCTGGCCGTGGAGCGATTGGCCGTGGAGCGCCCCGGAGGGGCGCGGGGAACTGCGCGACCGGCCCCCACCGTCCGGCGGCCGGTGAACGACCCGCGGTCCCGAGCCGTCCCGGCGGGTCCGGGCGAAGCCCGTCGAGGGGCGTGGGGAACTGCTTCGAGGGGCGTGGGGAATTGCTTCGAGGGGCGTGGGGAATTGCTTCGAGGGGCGCGGGGAACTGCGCGACCGGCCCCCACGCCCGGCCCCCACTCCCGGCACCCGGCGAACGACCCGCAGCCCCGAGCTCGCCGTCCCGCGCTCCCCGTACCCGCCCCGCCCCCGTACCCGCCCCGCCCCCGTACCCGCCCCGCCCCCGTCCCCCCGCCCCTAGCGGAGCGCCAGCGTGGCGACGGCCCCCCCGTCCGCAGCGTTCGTGAACGTCAGCCGAGCGCCCAGCACCTCCGCCTGACCGACGGCGATGGTCAGACCGAGCCCGTGCCCCTTCGCGCCGCCCTCGGTACGGAACCGCTGCGGACCGTGCTCGAGGAGGTAGTCCGGATACCCGTCCCCGTGGTCCCGCACGGTCACCACCGGCCCGTCGACCGTCAAGGACACCGGCGCGCGTCCGTGCTTGTGCGCGTTCGCGACGAGGTTGCCCAGGACCCGCTCCAGGCGCCGCCGGTCCGTCTCCACCCGGGCGTCCTCGAGGACGACGAGCGACGTGTCCGTGCCGGAGGCGCGCACCACCCGGTCCGCCAGCGCGCCGAGCTCCTCCGTGTCGAGTTCCAGCCGCTCCCGGCCGGTGTCCAGCCGGGAGATCTCCAGCAGGTCCTCGGTGAGCGTGCGCAACGCGGCCACCCGGTCCCGCACCAGCTCTGTCGGCCGCCCCGGCGGCAGCAGCTCGGCCGCCGCGTGCAGCCCGGTCAGCGGGGTGCGCAGCTCGTGCGCCACGTCCGCGGTGAACCGCTGCTCGCTCAGCAGCTTGCCCTGGAGCGAGGCCGCCATGGAGTCCAGCGCGGCGGCGACCGCGGCCACCTCGTCCTGGGGGTGCGTCGGGTCCTCCGTACGGGGATCGTCGACGCGCGCGTCCAGGTCGCCGGCGCTGATCCGGCGGGCGACCTGCGCCGTGGCGTGCAGCCGTCGTGTCACCCGGGTCACCGCGACGGCCCCGACCAGCAGCGTCACCCCGATCGCCAGCCCCGACGACCACAGGATGGCCCCGTCGAGCCCGGCGATCGTCCGGGCCTGCTGGGAGTAGTCGACCTCGACGGCCAGCGCCCGGTTCCGGTCGGCGGGACCCGCCGCCCACATGGTGGGACGCCCGTGGTGGTCGGAGACCATCGTGCCGCGGCCCCCGTCCACCGCCAGCGCCCGCAGCGCCCCCGGCAGCCCCGGCGGATCGACGCCCGCGCCCGGCAGCAGCGTGTCCCCGGCCTCGTACGCCCTCGTCGCGTCCGACAGCCGCGACAGGGCCAGGCTGCGGGCCTGACCGACGGTCTGGTTGGTCACCGAGACGTGCACCAGCACTCCGAGCAGCGCGGCGAGCGCGCAGCACATCACGGTGATGAAGACGGCGGCCTTCACGGCGAGCGTGCCGGCCCACTGGGGGAGCCCGAGCCTCGTCATGGGGTCGCCGAGGGGGAGGCGGAGGCGGGGACGGACTCGGACGCGGACGCGGGCGCGGACGCAGTGGAGGGTGCCGACGACGGCTTCGAGGGGCGCTCGCGCTTGCCGATGTGCAGCATCTCGTCGTGCGTGAGCAGCATGACCCGCTGATCCGGGTCCCAGGTCCACTGGAAGCGGTACTCGTAGTCCGAGAGGTCGGACGGGGCGTGGATGATCACGGAGCGCCCGGCCAGCTCGACCCCGCTCACCGCGTCGTTGTTGGACATCACCTGGACCACCCGGGCGCCCTCCACGGTGTAGACGCGCACGGCCGTCTGGTTGCCGGGGAGCAGCCGGAAGCCCAGCGTCAGGTCGGGGCGCCCGTCGCCGGTGATGTCGCGGTAGTACGGCTTGAGCAGGGGACACTTCGGATCCGCCGGCTTCTTGCCGCAGGAGGCCATCCGGTGCGCGGTCACGCGGTACGGCGCCTTCGAGCCCGTGTAGTCGCCCGGATGCTGGGCGATCTCCGCCCTCACCAGCGCCGCCGGGTCCACCTTGCGGATGTCGCCGCCGGGAGCCGTCACGCCCTTCATGGTCTCGGCGTCGCCGTTGTCGTAGTTCCAGGCCGGGCTGGACGCGGGCGTCAGACTCGGCCACAGCTTGGCCGGGCTGGTCGCGGTCGGGGTCGGCCCCGCGCCCTTCAGCCCGCCCGCGTCGCCGCAGCCCGTCACCAGGGCGCCGAGAACGGCGGCGGCGAGCGCTGTGCGTGCGGCGCGGAAGCGGAGCACTGTACTCCTGTGGCTGGGAATGATCGGTGACCCGGTACACCCTATTCGCCAGGCGAAACGATTACCTCGCTACTCTGCCAGCTCCTCCAGCAGCCGGGCGGTCGACAGCCCCGCCCGCAGGTACTCCACGAACAGCTCGTTGTGCAGCGCCCACGGCGAGCGGCGGGACCGGATCAGCCGGATCGCCTGCTCGGCGGAGTGCCCGCGGCGCACCAGGGCGTGCGCGATCACCAGCCCCGAGCGGTTGTAGCCGTGGTAACAGCGGACGAGGACCTTGCGGCCCTCGTCCAGTGCCTCGCCCGCGGCCCGTGCCAGCCGCATCACGCCCGCGAGCTGCGTGCCGTCCAGCGGCCCGTCCGGTATCGCCCAGACGTGGTGCTCCACTCCGGGATCCGGCCCGTGTCCGGGCAGTCTGAGCAGGGTCTGCACCAGGTCGAACTCGTCCCGCACCACGGCGGACTCCAGATCGCCCGTGCGGCTCCTGAACTGGTGCCCGCCCATCCACAGACCGGGCACGATCTCGCTCCACGGACTGTCCGGAGCCGGTACGTCGGGCTGCTTCCTGCGGGTACGCAACAACGCCTCCCCAAGTCCCCCTCCCAGCTCCTCCCAAAGGTAGCCGTCTTCTTGCCTGGGGAGCACCCCGCCTGTTCCCATGGTCAGGGGTGATGGCGCAATGACCGGACTGCGAGTCATACCGTCCTGGCGACACGGCCAGGAGCGGCTCTACGTTTGCCACACGGACGGGCGGCACATCGCCTGGTACGACCGCGAGGCCGCACGGGTCAACCTGCTCAGCGAGGACGAGGAGGAGCCCGTGCTCGAAGCGCTGGGCCCCTTCCTCACCGGCCCGGTGACGGTCGGCCCGCCGCCGGTCCCGACCCCGGCCGAGCTGGCCCGGCTCTCCCTCCATCCGGACGACGACCTGGCGCCCAACCGCCCCGGCGAGGCCCTGCTGATCGCCCTGGACCGGGAACCGGGCCCGTCCTACCGGCTGCGCCCGGACCCGCGCCGCAAGGCGCTGGCGGCGGAGCAGTCGGTCGGCGAGGCCCTGGACGCCCTCGACGGCGCGGGCTGGCACGCCCTTCACTCCATCCCGCTGCCCGGCGGCGACCGCATCCACCATCTGGCGATCGGACCGGGCGGCCTGTACGCCGTCCACACGCTGTACGCCCGCAAGCAGCGGGTGACGGTCACGGACCCCATGGTCACGCTGGGCCGCCGCGAGCCCGAGCCGCTGCTGCGCCGCGTCCGCGCCGACGCCGACCGGGCGTCGTACGCGCTCACGGCGGAGGTGCACCCGGTCCTGGCCCTCACGGAGGCCTCGGACGTGTCGATCCCGGCCCCGATCCGCGAGGTCCGCGTCCTGCGGGACACCGACCTCACCGGCCTGACCCGCCTCGGCGGCGTCCTGAAGCCGGCGGACGTGGAGGCGCTGCACGCGATGGCGCGCGACCGGCAGACGTGGAAGCGGGTCTGAACCACACCCCGGCACCTCTCGGCGCCGCGGCGGACGGTTCGGCTCGCAGGCCGCCGGCGGGTCGCCGGACGCCGGATGCAGGCGGATGCAGGCGGATGCAGAACCCGGAGAACCCGGAGAACCCGGAGAACCCGGAGAACCCGGAGAGCCGGGAGAGCCGGGAGAGCCGGGAGACCCCCGAGAACCCGGAGAACCCGGAGAACCCGGAGAACATGACGCGGGACCCCCTCCCGTCTCACGGAATCGGCCCTGCCCTGTCCGGGGCGAGCAGGGAGGCCAGCAGGTCGCCGTAGTCCTGCACGCGGGGCGCGATGTCGGCGGCCCGGAAGGTGAGCTGGGCCGGGGCCCCGCACGCCTCGACCTCGCTCCAGGTCACCGGCGCGGAGACGGTGGGCTCGCTGCGGGCACGCAGGGTGTAGGGCGCGGCGGTGGTCTTGCGGGCCGCGTTCTGGCTCCAGTCGACGAACACCTTCCCGGGCCGCAGGCTGCGCGTCATCCGGTGCAGGACCAGCCTGGGCATGGCGCGCTCAGCCGCCACGGCGAGGCTCTTGGCGTAGTCGCTGACCCGCTGCGACGGGGTCGGCCGTACGGCGGCGAGCAGATGCAGCCCCTTGGACCCGGAGGTCTTCGCGCAGGCCTCGATCCCGTCGTCCGCGAGCCGCTCGCGCAGCCAGAGGGCGACCCGGCAGCAGTCCACGATGTCGGCGGGCGCGCCGGGGTCGAGGTCGAAGACGATCCGGTCGGCGACCTCCGGCTCCCCGGCGGTCCACTGGTGGGTGTGGAACTCGGTGACCAGGTTGGCCGCCCACATCAGGCTCGGCAGATCCTGTACGAGCACCATCCGCGCCGGCCCCTCCGACCGCGGCACCTCGGCGGTGGTGACCCAGTCGGGCGTACCCGGGGGGACGTTCTTGGTGAAGAAGAGCTGCCCGTCCGGCCCGTCGGGATACCGCAGGAACGAAACGGGGCGGTCCCGCAGGTGGGGCAGCAGGACCGCGGCGGTGGTGGCGTAGTAGTGCAGCACTTCGCCCTTGGTGAATCCGGTGGCGGGATACAGCACCTTCTCCAGGTTGCTGAGCGCGAGCCGTCTCCCCTCCACCTCCGTGATCGGCGTCATACGATGACAATCTCACGCAATCAGCGAAGGAATGGTGCAAAGCGACCGAAAGGGTGCTGCACGTGCGATCCATATGGAACGGCGCCATCTCATTCGGCCTGGTCAGTATCCCGATCAAGCTCGTGAACGCCACCGAGAACCACTCCATCTCCTTCCGCCAGATCCATGTCGAGGACGGCGGCCGCATTCGCTACCGCAAAGTCTGCGAGCTGGAGGAGAAGGAGGTGAGCGGGGCGGAGATCGGCAAGGGGTACGAGGACGCGGACGGCACGATCATCCCGATCACGGACGATGACCTCGCCCACCTGCCGCTGCCCACCGCCAGGACGATCGAGATCGTGGCCTTCGTGCCCGCGGACCGCATCGACCCGCTGCAGATGGACGCGGCGTACTACCTCGCGGCGGGCGGCGCCCCGGCGGCCAAGCCGTACATCCTCCTCAGGGAGGCCCTCAAGCGCAGCAACAAGGTGGCCATCGCGAAGTTCGCGCTGCGGGGCAAGGAACGCCTGGGCATGCTGCGCGTGGTGGGGGAGGCGATCGCCATGCACGGGCTCCTCTGGCCGGACGAGGTGCGCACCCCCGAGGGCGTCGCCCCGGAGGCGAACGTCACGGTCAACGACCGGGAACTCGACCTCGCGGACGCCCTGATGGACACCCTGGGCGAGATCGACCTGGAGGAACTCCACGACGAATACCGCGAGGCCTTGGAGGAGGTGGTGGCGGCGAAGGCCGCCGGCGAGGCGCCCCCGGAGTCCCCCGAACCGGCCAGGGGCGGCAAGGTGCTCGACCTCATGGCGGCCCTCGAGAAGAGCGTCAGGGCGGCCAAGGAGTCCCGGGGCGAGCCCCCCGCGGAAGAAGCCGAAATCAGACGCCTCCCACGGTCGGCGGCAAAGAAGCCGACGCCCAAGAAGGCCGCGGCGAAGAAGGCCCCGGCGGCAGCGAAGAAGACGGCGTCGAAGTCCGCCCGGAACACGAAGAAGACGGCGACGAAGAAGACCGCGGCGGCGAAGAAGACCCAGCCACGGAAAACCCCGCCGCAGCAGACCCAGCCGAAGAAGACGACCCCACGCAAGCGCACGGCGTGACGGGTGAGCGAGGCTGCACTTCGACCCCACCGTGCCCATCACCCCGCCACAGACGTCCGACCCGTCCGAACCGCTCCTCCTCGGCCTCCGCCATCACTTTTCTTCATCGCCCTTCTCCATCCAAGCCATCCCTGCCTGGCAGGCCCACCGGGCCAGCCCGCCGAAGGCGAGGGACACGACGATGGCGCCCCAGTCGATGACATGGGGCAGTCCGGGAAAGAAGCCGAAGAGAGCGATGCACGCGACGAAGCCCGTCAGGAACGCCCCGTTCCCGACCCACCTCTTTCGTGTCTCGCGGCTTCGAGACGACCGTTCCGGCCCAGGTGCATGTCGCTGATCGGTCATGAGGACGCTCACTTCGTGATGCTGTGACACTGGCTCACACGCCGCAACCCGTTGACGTAGAGGTGGGCGCACGCCTCTCCATAACGAGGCAGCGTCTGCGGAGAGTTGTTCCGCATGGGATCGATCTTGCACTCGTTGTGCGTCCGGCCCCGTGAGGTGCGGTATGTCCTGTTGCGCGTGTCGCCGTAGGTGAAGTCGATACGCCAGTTGCAGAACCCGCTGCTGAGCGCTCCGACGAACGCGCAGTCGACGCCGGCGTTCTGATAGGTGATCCTCCTGCCGCTCCCGCGGATGACATGGGTGAACAGGCATCCGGTCGGCACTTTCACCGTCATGCCGCCCACGCTGTAGTCGAAGGTCTTCACCGGGGTCGTACCGATGGCGCCGGCCGAGGCATCCGCGGAAGCGGTCAAGAGGAGGGCGCCCGCCGTGGTGAGAGCGGTGGCGAGACGGGCAGCGTACTGGAGCAAGGTGGCTCTCCTTCTGGATCGCGTGGTGATCACCAGGACAACCGGTACTCCGGCGATGAGTAGCTGCTCTGCGGCAAGGTTCACTGCGTTAAGTGATCAATGCACGGGTGTGCTGACCGGCTAAAACGTTCAGGCTCCCCGGAACGCCCCGAGGATCCGTTCCGCCGCCAGTGTCGCCGTCAACTCGCCGTCTCTCACCTGCTGTTCGAGGGCGGGCGCGAGAGCCCGTACGGAGGGGTCGTTGCGCAGGCGGTCGAGGAGTTCGTCGTGGACCATGGTCCAGGTCCAGTCGACCTGCTGGTCGCGGCGCTTGGCGGTGAGGCGGCCGGTGGAGTCGAGGAGGGTGCGGTGCTGTTCCAGGCGGTCCCAGACGGTGTCGAGGCCGGTCGACTCGCGGGCGCTGCAGTGCAGGACCGGCGGCGTCCAGACGGCGTCCCTGCCGTGCATCAGGCGCAGCGCGCCCGCCAGCTCCCGCGCGGCGGCGCGGGCGTCGCGCTCGTGCGGGCCGTCCGCCTTGTTGACGGCGATCACGTCGGCCAGTTCCAGGACGCCCTTCTTGATGCCCTGCAACTGGTCACCCGTGCGCGCCAGCGTCAACAGCAGGAAGGAATCGACCATGTTGGCGACCGCGGTCTCCGACTGGCCGACACCGACCGTCTCCACCAGGACCACGTCGTAGCCGGCCGCCTCCATGACCAGGATCGACTCCCGGGTCGCCTTGGCGACCCCGCCCAGTGTCCCGGCCGTGGGGGAGGGCCGGACGAAGGCCGCGGGGTCCACAGCCAGCCGTTCCATCCGGGTCTTGTCGCCCAGGATCGAGCCGCCGGTGCGGGTGGAGGACGGGTCCACCGCCAGCACCGCGACCCGGTGCCCGAGCCTGGTCAGCATCGTCCCGAACGCGTCGATGAACGTCGACTTCCCGACCCCCGGCACCCCGCTGACCCCGATCCGCCGGGCCTTCCCGCTGTACGGCAGCAACTCGGTCAGCAACTGCTGCGCCAGCACCCGGTGCGCGGGCCGCGTGGACTCGACGAGAGTGATCGCGCGCGCGACGACCGCACGCTTCCCGTCGAGCACGCCCTTCACATACGCGTCGAGTTCGATCACAGTTCGTGCCCGAGACCGTCCGCCAGCCGCCGTACGAGATCGTGGGCCGCGTCCGGGATCACCGTCCCGGGCGGGAAGACGGCCGCCGCGCCCATCTCCAGCAGCGTCGGCACGTCCTGCGGCGGGATCACCCCGCCCACCACGATCATGATGTCCTCGCGCCCCTCCTCCGCGAGCTGCTCCTTGAGCGCCGGCACGAGCGTGAGGTGCCCGGCGGCCAGCGACGACACCCCGACGATGTGCACATCCGCCTCGACGGCCTGACGGGCCACCTCGGCCGGGGTCTGGAACAGCGGGCCGACGTCCACGTCGAAGCCGAGGTCGGCGAACGCGGTCGCGATCACCTTCTGCCCCCGGTCGTGGCCGTCCTGCCCCATCTTGGCGACCAGGATGCGCGGACGGCGCCCCTCGGCCTCCTCGAAGGCGGACACGAGGGCGCGGGTACGGTCCACGGACGGCGACTGGCCGGCTTCGTTGCGGTACACGCCGGTGATGGTACGGATCTGGCTCGCGTGCCGGCCGTACACCTTCTCCAGCGCGTCCGAGATCTCCCCGACGGTGGCCTTGGCCCGCGCCGCGTTCACCGCCAGCTCCAGCAGATTGCCCTCGCCGCCGGCGGCCCGCGTCAGCGCCTCCAGCGCGTCCCGGCACGCCGACTCGTCCCGCTCCTCGCGCAGCCGCCGCAGCTTGGCGATCTGCTGCGCCCGTACCGAGGAGTTGTCGACCTTGAGCACCTCGATCGCCTCGTCGCTCTCGACCCGGTACTTGTTGACGCCGACGACCGGCTGCCGCCCGGAGTCGATCCGCGCCTGGGTACGGGCCGCGGCCTCCTCGATGCGCAGTTTGGGGATGCCGGCGTCGATCGCCTTCGCCATGCCGCCCGCCTGCTCCACCTCCTGGATGTGCTGCCAGGCCCTGCGCGCGAGGTCGTACGTCAGCCGCTCCACGTAGGCGCTGCCGCCCCACGGGTCGATCACCCGCGTCGTACCGGACTCCTGCTGGATCAGCAGCTGCGTGTTGCGTGCGATGCGGGCCGAGAAGTCGGTGGGCAGCGCGAGCGCCTCGTCGAGGGCGTTGGTGTGCAGCGACTGCGTGTGGCCCTGGGTGGCCGCCATCGCCTCCACGCACGTACGCGTGACGTTGTTGAACACGTCCTGCGCGGTCAGCGACCACCCGGAGGTCTGCGAATGGGTACGCAGAGAGAGGGACTTGGCGTTCTTCGGGTCGAACTGCCGCACCAGCTTCGCCCACAGCAGCCGCGCCGCCCGGAGCTTGGCGACCTCCATGAAGAAGTTCATGCCGATCGCCCAGAAGAACGACAGCCGCGGCGCGAACGCGTCCACGTCCAGGCCCGCTTCACGCCCCGCCCGGATGTACTCCACCCCGTCCGCGAGCGTGTACGCCAGCTCCAGGTCGGCCGTCGCGCCCGCCTCCTGGATGTGATAGCCGGAGATGGAGATGGAGTTGTAGCGCGGCATCCGCTGCGAGGTGAAGGCGAAGATGTCGGAGATGATCCGCATCGACGGTTTCGGCGGATAGATGTAGGTGTTGCGGACCATGAACTCCTTGAGGATGTCGTTCTGGATGGTCCCGGCCAGCTTCTCGGGCGGTACGCCCTGTTCCTCCGCGGCGACGATGTAGAGCGCGAGCACCGGCAGCACGGCACCGTTCATCGTCATCGACACGGTCATCCGGTCCAGCGGGATGCCGTCGAAGAGCTGCCGCATGTCGTAGATCGAGTCGATGGCGACACCCGCCATGCCGACATCGCCCGTGACCCGCGGGTGGTCACTGTCGTACCCCCGGTGGGTCGGCAGGTCGAAGGCGACCGACAGCCCCTTCTGACCGGCCGCCAGATTGCGCCGGTAGAAGGCGTTGGACTCCTCGGCCGTGGAGAAGCCCGCGTACTGCCGGATCGTCCACGGCTGGTTGACGTACATCGTCGGATACGGGCCGCGCAGATACGGCGCGATACCCGGATACGTACCGAGGAAGTCCAGGCCCTCCAGGTCGCGGCCGGTGTACAGCGGCTTGACCGCGATGCCCTCCGGCGTCTCCCACGGCGTCGCGTCCCCGCCCGTGGCCCGCTTGAGGGCCGTACGCCACTCGTCGGCGCCGATGTCGGCGCCGCCACCGGCGGCCGGGGCCCCCAGCTCGATCCCGGAGAAGTCGGGGATGGAAGGGACGGAGGAGGCGGAGGACATGGAGGAGGCGGAAGAGGAGCTAGGAGAGGCGGAAGAGGAGCTAGGAGAGGCGGAGGAGGCTGAAGGGGTGGAAGGGGTGGTCATCAGCACACTCCCATGCGGTCGAGGGTGGCGGACAGCACGGCGACGGCGTCACAGCCCGCGAAGACGTACGAGTCCACATCGGCGTACTGTCCGGGGCGGCCCGCGAGGGACACATGCGTGGCGCCCGCCGACCTGAGCCCGGCGGCCACGGTGGCGGCCTGCTCCTCGTACAGCGCGTCACTGGAGCACAGGCACACCTCCGTGGCGCCGCTCTCCTCGAAGACGCCCTCCGTCACGGGCTCGATGCCGCCCGCCTGGAAGAGGTTGGAGGCGAAGGTGAGGCGCGCGGTGTGGGCGGCGGCCGGGCCGAGCGCGGCCAGGAAGATCCGCGGCCGGGACCCGGTGGCGGCCAGATGGGCGTCGGACCGGGCCCGCAGCGCCTCGTACGCCTCGTCGCGCCGGACGCGCGGCAGGCCGCCGGACCGGGGCTCCGGAGCGGGCTCCCGCACGACCGGCTGCTCGGCCAGGAACGGGAACTCGCTGACCCCGGTGACGGGTTCGCGCCGCTTCGCGAGCCTGCCGGCACGCGCCTCCCAGGTCTCCGCCAGGTCCCGTTCGATCCGCCCGGACCGCAGCGCGGCCGCCTGACCGCCGCGTTGCTCGATCCGCTGGAAGAACTCCCAGCCGGCGTGGGCGAGTTCGTCCGTCAGCCGCTCCACGTACCAGGAACCGCCCGCCGGGTCGATCACCCGGGCGAGGTGGGACTCCTCGATGAGAATGGTCGAGGTGTTGCGGGCGATGCGCCGCGCGAAGGCGTCGGGCAGCCCGAGCGCGTCGTCGAACGGAAGCACGGTCACCGCGTCGGCGCCACCGACCCCGGCGGCCAGCGTGGCGACCGTCGTCCGCAGCATGTTCACCCACGGGTCCCGGCGAGTCATCATCACCGGCGAGGTGACGGCATGCTGCACCTGCGCGCTCGGCGCCCCGCACACCTCGGTCACCCGCGCCCACAGCCGGCGCGCGGCCCGCAGCTTGGCGATGGTCAGGAACTGGTCGGCGGTGGCGGCGTAACGGAACTCCAGCTGCCCGCAGGCCTGTTCCATGGTCAGCTCCCCGGTCTCGGTGAGCCCGCGCAGATACGCGACACCGGTGGCGAGGGAACAGCCGAGCTCCTGAGCGGCGGAACCGCCCGCCTCGTGGTACGGCAGCGCGTCCACGGTCAGGGCGCGGAGTCCCGGATGACGCTCGGCGCACAGCCGCGCGAGCGGGACCAGGGCGGCGAACGCGTCAGCCTGTCCGGTACGGGCCTCAAGACCGAGCGGATCGGCACCGAGGTTGCCGCGGACGGCGTCCCCGGAGACCCCGCGCTCCTCGCAGATCCGCAGCAACTCCCATGCGGCGGGCTCCACTTCGCGGCCCGCGTCGAGAACGACGGGGGCGAGATCGAGATGGACGCCGTCGAGGACCCGCTCGAGCTCCGGCACCGGGATGCCGCCCGCGCCGAGGACCAGCCAGAGCGAGGAGACACCGTTCTCCAGGTCCGCGAGCACGGCACCGTCGGCCGCCGCCGTGTGCCGCTGCCGCAGGTCCCAGCCGCCGGCGGTGCTGCCCTCCGGGCGACCGCCGCGGACGTAGGGGGCGAACCCGGGCAGACCGGGTTCGGGCACGGCGTCGCGCGCGGTGTACAGAGGCCGGGTACGCAACCCGTCCTCCAGGGCAGTGGACAGAGCATCCTCAGCGGCCGTACCCGAGACGTCCTTGCCCGACTTGCGCAGCACACCCTCCACCAGGTGTTGCCACTGCTCATGGGTTGCGTCAGGGAACTCGGCGGCCAGCGAGAGCCCGTCGTCAGGCAGGACCGTCATGCTCGGATGCTAGGCCAGAGGCCCAAAGGAGCAGGAGGGGGGAGGGCTGTGAGCTTGTTCTCTCGGCAGCTGTGACCTGGGTCTCCGGGGGTGTTCTCCGGGGTGTTCTTCGCGGAGTTCCGCGGGGTGTTCTGCGGGTGCTTTGCGGGTTCCTTTCCGGTGCTCTTCGGTCTTCCACGGGTGTTCGGCAGGGTGTTCCACGGGTGTTCTTCGGCGCAGGGAGCCCAGGGGTGGCGGCTGGGGGAGCGGCTTGAGCCCCCGTGCCGGATCCGGTGCGGTGGTGGCGCGTACGCACCACGCTAGGCCTGGGGCTGGGCCGGGGCAACGCTCGGACGAGCGCGCGGTTACCGGTGCCGCCACCGTGCGTGGTCGTCGCCGGCCTTGCGCGAGCACACCATCGGCGTCCCACGGTCGGTCACGCCGATCGCGCCCACGGGAGAGCAGAAGGCACCCGGGTGTACGAAGACGCTCGGGGAGCGCGAGGGCGTCCCGCCCGGCGGGGACACGCCGACCTGACGCATCCTGGCGCCGGTGATCACTCCGTCCGACACGTGATACGTACCGCTGTAGAGCTTGACCGCTCCGGAGGTCTGCGTGGCCGCCAGGCTGACCGTCACGGTCGGCCCGGACACCCGGAGTATCCGGAGACGGTCGTGAGCCGTTTCGGCGAAGGCGGCCACGAAAGCGCTGTACGTGGGGCTGAAGCGCTTGCCGCCGAGGTTCCAGGCTGTGCGGTAGTGGTGCGCGTTGATGGCGTCGTAGTAGGCCTTGACCACTGCGCCGGGCCCGCGTGCCGGCGGCGAGTGGGGTGCGGCGGTGACGGTCGGCGTGGGAGAGGGTGCTGTCGCTGTCGCTGTCGCTGTCGCGGACACGGACGTGGAGGTGGAGGTCGACGGGGTGGCCGTCCCGCCGGTGCTCGTCGAGGCGCAGGCGGTCGCGGCTCCCAGGACCAGGGCCAGGGCGGGAAGAAGTGTTCTGCGCATCGCCATCACCAACCGGCAGTGGTACAGCGTGGACGCGATCGTGCCACTCATCGACCTTCGAGCGGCCCTGCCGGACAGAGGCAGAGGCCGAACGGCCCTCATGCAGTCGCCGTTCGGCCTGCCGGGCGCTCTTCGGGTATCCGTGTCTCAAGATCGACACGCTGTTACAGATCGTTGAAGACCAAGCCGCCCGATGATCAAGCCAATCAAGCGGATCAAGCGGATCAAGCGGAGCGCGACCGACGTCAGGACCCACTGCACACGTCAACATCCACTACTCGCGTCAGGAGCACAGCACAGCGGTACCTCTCTCCCGTACAGCAGGATGCCCCTGTCAGCGTCGGACGTTGACCTCGCCTGCGACAATGCACCCATGAATGACGCCTCTGGACCGAAGGTCTTCTCTTCGCCGCTCGCACCGGTCGACCTGCGCACCATCGCGCCCGAACGTGAGGCTCTGGCCGGGTGGCTCGACTACCATCGCGCCGAATTGCTGAGGAAACTCGAGGGGCTGACAGAGGAACAGGCCGCCCGGTGTGTCGTTCCGTCCCTCACCACCTTGCACGGATTGGTGCGACACCTCACCAAGGTCGAGTTCATCTGGTTCGTCAACGTCATCAAGCAGAGCGAGGAACCCGCGCCCTTCGGCTGGCCGGAGCACAAGGACGGTGACTTCCTGTTGGACGACGGTGCGACACTGTCTGAGGACGTCGCGCGCTACCTGGCCGCCTGCGAGCGCAGCCGTGAGATCTTCGCCGGGGTTTCACTGGACCATGTCTGCACGCACCACCGATTCGGCGATCTCGACGTGCGTTGCATCCTGCTGCACATGATCAGGGAATACTCCCAACACAACGGCCACGCGGACGTCATCCGCGAGCTCATCGACGGCACCACACACGGCTGAGTCCCCCCACAACACTTCCGGACTCCCGGGCGCGGCCTTCAGCACCCTCTGGCCGTCCTGGCCGTCCTGGCCACTGTGGAGCGGCCTCGGGCGACCCTGAGACGGCCAGCAATGAGGGCCCGCTCTCTGCTACACCGGGCTATCGTGTCGCCGTGACAAGCTCGGCGGAGCGTCCCCTCCTGTTCCTTGACATCGACGGTCCACTGATCCCGTTCGGAGCTTCGTCCGGTCAGGCACAGACCACTGCCGACGACGACTCGGTGTCCGGCGGTCAGGGAAACCCACTACTGGCGCGACTCGACCCTGAGGTCGGAGCGCGCCTCACTGCCCTGGGATGTCATCTCGTGTGGGCTACAACCTGGATGGAGGAGGCGAACGAAGTCGTCTCCCCACGGATCGGACTGCCGAGGCTGCCCGTGGTGGAGTGGCCGGCCGACTGCGCCGACGGAGCCCCGCGCGGCGTGCACTGGAAGACGCGGCACCTCATCGAATGGGCCAATGGCCGACCGTTCATCTGGGTCGACGACGAGATCAGCGCCGTGGACCGCCTGTGGGCCGACGCCAGTCATCGTGGGCCGTCATTGCTCCACCGGGTCGATCCGGCCAAGGGCCTCGTGAACGCCGATTTCGCCACACTCGCCGACTGGCTGCGTTCCTCGACCTCTTGATCTGGTTCGCGATCCTGATCACTGCACTACTCTGTCGAGCCATGATTGCGGACCCCTGGTTGGCAGACACCCGGACCTCCTACGACACGGTCGCGGTCAGCTATGCCGACCAACTACGCGAGGCTTTGGCCGGGGCGCCGTATCTTCGGGCGGCTCTGGCGCTGTTCGCCGACTTGGTGCACGCCGCTGGCGGTGGGCCGGTGGTGGACGTGGGCTGCGGACCTGGGCACGTCACTGCTCACCTGCACAAGCTGGGTTTGGACGCTTCCGGTATCGACCTGTCGTCCGGAATGATCGACGTGGCTCGACGTGACCACCCCCGCCTGCGGTTCGAGGTGGGCTCCATGACGGACCTCGACCTCGCCGATGCCTCAGTGGTCGGCCTGCTTGCATTTTGGTCGTTGATTCACGTCCCTGACGAAGCAGTGCCCACGGTCTTCGGCCACTTCCGGCGCGTGTTGCGTCCCGGCGGGCCACTGCTGCTCGGCTTTCACGTCGGCGACGGGGCGAGGCTGAAGACGCGGGGCTACGGCGGCCACCCGATGAAGGTCCACGTTCACCGCCGCCAACCTGAGCAAGTGGCGGCCTGGCTACGCAATGCCGGCTTTACCGTCGAGGCCCACATGCTGATCGACCCCGATGAGAGCGTTCCAGGTGCAGTCCTCTTCGCACGCCGTCAGTCCTAGCCATGTCAGCGGTCCGTCAGCGGTCCGGATGCGGCAGACGACACAGCGAAGTCGCACCACAGCAACTGAGCTTGACTCTGTCGGGGATCTTGGAGTTTCCCGCTGCGGCAGCATGGTCGACGGGCATGCTCGTGTAGTTCCGCCGACCGATACATCTGTCGAGGTGCTCGTTGTCCCTTCGTCTCCGTTCCGGTGAGCACGTTCCGCCTCTGACCGCGCAGGTCGCGCGGGCGAGCAACCCGGCTGGCACGAAGGCGATATGGGTACGGGACCGCCTCGATGGGCTGTGGCGCGACGAGGACTTCGCCGACTGGTACCCCAGGGACGGACGTCCGGGGCTCTCACCCGCTCAGCTGGCCACCGTCTGCGTACTGCAGTTCCTCCTCGGACTGTCGGACCGGCAGGCCGCCGAGGCGGTCCGCTGCCGCATCGACTTCAAATACGCGATGGCCATGGAGCTGGACGATCCCGGATTCCACCACAGCGTGCTGGGCGACTTCCGCGATCGTCTCGCCGAGGACGGCCTTGCCGACCGCCTCCTCGACCTCGCACTGGCCCGCCTCAAGGAGGCCGGACTGGTGCGCGAGCGCACCACGCAGCGCACCGACTCCACCCATGTCCTGGCCGCGGTGCGTGACCTGACCCGCCTGGAGCTGGTCACCGAGGCGGTTCGCGCCGCACTCGAAGAGGTCGCCGGCATCTCTCCTCATCTGCTGGACGAGCTGGTCGATGAGAGCTGGGGGCTGCGCTACGGTCGGCCGGTCCGCCTGGGGAAGAACCCCACCAAGCCCATGACCAGGATCCTCGCCACCGGAAACGACGCCGTCCGGCTGCTGGAACACCTCTACCGCTACGGAGCGGACCGCATGTCCGGTCCTCGTGTCCAGGCTCTGCGGCAGATCATGGTGCAGAACTATCACCGTGATGCCGCGGGACACCTGCGCTGGCGCACCGCTGAGAAGGAAGGCGGGGTGGGTCTGCCACCGTCGTCGAGAGCGATCGTCTCGCCCTACGACACCTCGGCCCGCTACGCACGGCACGGGCACATCATCAGCTGGAAGGGGTTCGCCGCTCATCTGACCGAGACCTGTGCTGCCGACGGCCCCAACGTGATCACGGATGTCGCCACCACCGCGGCCACCACCCACGACAGCCAGGTCCTGCCCGGCATCCACACCCGCCTCGCCCGACGCGGCCTGTTGCCCGCCGAGCACCTGGTCGACGCCGGCTACACCTCCCTGCCCCACCTGGAACAAGCTGCCCGTGAACACCAGGTCACCGTCTCCGGTCCGCTGAAGAGCAACCCCACCCGCCAGCACCGCCGAGGCGAGGGCTTCGACCGGGACGACTTCCACATCGACTTCGATCGTCGGCAGGTCACCTGTCCCCAGGGACAGGTCAGCGCGGGCTGGCACGGCCCCTACCCGACCTCCTCACCCACCGCGGCCCCGCTGATCGTGGCACGGTTCACCAAGAGCCAGTGCCAGCCCTGCCCGGCCCGCACGCAGTGCACCACCTCCCGCGAAAGCCACCGCACCGTGGGCTTTCCTCCACGAGAGCTCCGCGACCTGCAACTCCGCGTCCGCACCGAGCAACAGACGCCCGAGTGGAAGGCCCGCTACGCGGTCCGCTCCGGAGTGGAGGGCACGGTCAACGAGTTCGCCCACGGACACGGCATGCGGCGCTGCCGCTACCGAGGACAGGGAAAGGCTCACGTCCAGCACGTCCTGACAGCCATCGCGGTCAACATCGAGCGCCTCAGCGGACTGCCACCAGCCATGGAAGCACCCACGCCCCGGCAGCCGACTGCCTTCCAGAGCTACCTCGACCAGCGCGAGATCCCTCGCCCGAAGTCCTGGCGAACCCTGGGCAGTTGACTCCGCCGGCATCAAGATCCCCGACAGAGTCAAGCTGAGAGGTCGTTCTCTTTCCGAACCTCATGTGCGGTTCTCGCTGGTCAGGCATGAGATGGCCGTTGTCGCGGGAGTCTCAGCCCGTTGCTGGCCGAGATGTCGTGGAGGTGGCCGATGCCGTCGATGCGCGCGGTTTTGGAAGGGCGGCAGAAGGCCGCGGCGGTGCAGGTGAAGGAACTCGAAGCCGAGTTGGAACGGGTGCGGGCGGCTCTGACAGACGCGGAAGAGGTGCTTCGGCGTCGGGTGATCGGCCTGGAGCAGTATCTGGAGGCGCTGGCTGAGGAGGGTGCGCCCGCCGAAGTGATCGGTGCAGTGCCGCAGAGGAAGCCAGTGGGACCGCGGCGGGCGGTGCCTCACCGGCAGAACGCGACCGGGACCGAGGAGTTGTCGCCGGACTACCAGGCGTTGATGGCCGCCGCGGTGGATGCGGCAGGCGACGGCCTGGGTGCCCGGCGGGCAGCAGTGGTACTGGGCTGGGACAGCGCTTCCGCCTCCCGGGTCGAGGGAGCGAGGGCACGGCTGAAGCGGCTGGTGGAACGGGGCTGGCTGGTCGAGGAGAAACCGGGCAGGTTCATGCCGTCCGCACCGGAACAGTCAGCTGGTGCTGGGCGGCCAGACGGCGGCTCATGAGCATGCTCATCGACCACAGGATGACGGCTTCACTGGTGTCGGGACGCCGCTCGTAGTCAGGGTCTGTACGCGTTCGCCGGTCGGCTCTGGCATCGCTTTGGGCTGGAGTTGCGGCGCGAGGTTGCACGGCGTGCTGGACTGTCGCGGACGGAGTTCGGGGAAGTCGCCCGACTCTCGTACGCGAAGGTCGCCGAGTACCAGCGGCGTGGCCTGGTCCACTTCCATGGCGTGATCCGCCTCGACGGACCGGACGGACCCGACTCGTCTCCGCCTGCCTGGGCGACCGTGCCACTGCTGATCGACTCTGTGCGGGAGGTGGCCGGTCGGGTACGGCTGGCCGCTCCGGGGGCGGATGTCGTCGGGCCGCGGGAGCTCCGCTTCGGCCCGCAGGTCGACGTACGACCGCTCACCTCGTACGGCCGGGACGCGGGGGAGCGGCCTGCCTCTGCGGCGGCCGTGGCGGGCTACATCGCCAAGTACGCCACGAAGGGAGCCGAGTCCGCCGGTGCGGTGGACGGCCGGATCTACCACGCACGGGACATGGTCATGCTGCCGGTACGCGCACACGTGCTGCGCATGATCGGTACGTGCTGGTGGCTCGGTGGCCTGCCCGAGTTCGAGCCGCTCGGGCTGCGCCGTTGGGCCCACATGCTCGGGTACGGCGGGCACTTCTCCACCAAGTCACGCCGCTACTCGACCACACTGACCGCGCTCCGGCAGGCCCGTGCCGATCACCGCGCGGAGCAACAACGGGCCTCCCTCGGCCTGGTCGATGGCCCGACTGTCACGGTCGGCCAGTGGCGCTACGCGGGACGTGGCTACTCGCCGGCGGCGGCGCTCCTGGCCGCTTCGGTGCAGGAGGGCGGTGGTCTCCATGGCGCGTGACAGCCGCGTGAAGACGGCCGAACTGCTCACGGTCCGCCAGGTGCTCGACGAACTCGGCGGCATCTCCCGGCGCACCTTCTACCGCTGGCGGGAACTGCGGCTCGCTCCGCCCTGCATACGGCTTCCCAACGGAGAGCTCCGAGTTCGGCGGGACGTGCTCAACGACTGGTTGGAGGACCGGGCGGAGGGGGCGGCGTCGTGAAGTCGTACAAGGTCTCCGTCTGGAAGATCTCGGTCAACAAGACGACCAAGAAACCGACGTATCTCGTGCGCTGGATGGTCGATGGACAACCGTTCAGTGAGTCGCACAAGACTATGGCGCTTGCCGACCGCTTCCGGGCCAAGCTGGTGCGGGCGCTCGACAAGGGCGATCCGTTCGACACGGTCACCGGTCTGCCCGACTCGCTGCGCGGGGGCAAGGCTGCCTTGTCGTTCCTCGACTTGGCGGTGAAGTACCTGGACGCGCGTTGGTCGGAGGCGTCGGCCAAGCAACGGGACAGCATGACCGATGCACTGGCGACGGTCGTTCCCGTTGTGGTCAAACCCGCGCGCGGGCGGCCTGCTCCGGAGGTGCTTCGGAAGGCGCTGCGCTCGTACATCCTGCCGGTTCCGCGACGGGAGCGGGAGCGGCCCGAGGAGATCGCCGCGGCGGTGCGGTGGATCGAGAAGGCGTCGTTGCCAGTGGGGGAGCTTCAGGAGATCGCCCGGGTACATGAGCTGATCGATGCGCTCGGCCGCAAGCTGGACGGCAAACCGGCTGCGACCCAGACCTACCGGCGCCGGCGCGCGGTCGTCTTCAACGCCCTGGAGTACGCGGTGGAGTTGGAGCACCTGCCGTCGAATCCGCTGACCCGGGTCCGGCGCAAGCGCGGGAAGCGGGCGGTGCAGGAGGTTGACCGCCGGGTGGTGGTCAACCCTCGTCAGGCCCGGGAGCTGCTGACCGCGCTCACGTACGTGGGCGGCTACGACCGGGCGAGTGGTCGGCGTCTGCGGGCGTTCTTCGGGTGCCTGTATTACGCGGCCATGCGACCGGGGGAGGCCCTGGGGCTTCGGCGTTCTGACTGCACGCTTCCGGCGTCCGGCTGGGGCCGCATCGAGTTGGCGGAGACCCGTCCCACGGCGGGCAAAGCGTGGACGGACTCCGGTGAGGCTCACGACCGGCGCGGTCTGAAACAGCGGGCCCACGGTGAGGTGCGCATCGTGCCGATACCGCCTCCGCTCGTGCGCCTGCTCCGTGAGCACCTGAAGGAGTTCGGTACGGCGAAGGACGGCCGGCTGTTCTCCAGTGAGCGGGGCAACGTGATCGCCGCTTCGTCGTACTCGCGCGCGTGGAAGCAGGCTCGGGAACTGGCGCTCGTCCCCGACCAGGTCTCCTCGGTCCTGGCCTTCCGACCGTACGACCTACGCCACGCGGGTGTGTCCCAGTGGCTCAACTCCGGCGTCCCGGCTCCGGAGGTCGCCGCTCGCGCGGGCCACTCGGTCGACGTCCTGCTGAAGATCTACGCCAAGTGCATCGACGGCCAGGAGAAGGAGATGAACGACCGGATCATGCAAGGGCTGGGGGAGGGGGACGACCCAGCGGACTGACACCTGAACGTGATCGACTGACAGAAGCCCTGGACTCGGAAGGGTCCGGGGCTTCGGTGTGCTCAGAGATCAACTCAACTGGTGTATGGACCTGGCTCATTGGTGCAGATGAGCCACGATTCCGTCGTTCACGGGGTATGAGCGTTCGTGGGGCAGGAGTTTCCCGGCCATGACCAGGTCTCCGTCCCGTACGCGGGCATGGATCGTGTGGGCGAGTGGTGTGACGTCGGTGATGGCAACGATCCACTCGTCGGCATAGAGACGTGCGGCCTCGCCGGTGAGGCCGAGCTGGAGCGACCGGTGAGGAAGCGGCTGAAGATGCAGATCACGTTCGGGGTCCCACTGCACCCGGGCGGGAGATCGCTTCAACTGGCGCTTCCACGTGGCACGGTCGGCGTGGAGTCCAGGTTCGTAGTCGGACAGACAGGCGCGTTCCAGAGCCCACGCAAAGCCTTCCCGCGTGATCTCGACGGCGAGGACGGTTTCCTGACCCTCCTTGGTGCCCCACCCGCAGCGATACATCATCCAGAGAAACGACGGCTTGATCCATGTCATCCGGTCCCGCTGCCACACCGCCGGGAAACGGCCCTCCAGGGTCGCTGGCAGACCGATCTCCGGTGCGTACGCCTGGTAGACGGTGACTGTGGAGTCTGTGTGCAGGGCTCGAATCTGGTGCTTGGGTTCCGCCATGTGGACCAGGGTGGACACACCGCTGAGCTTGCGCCATCGATTTACCGCGCGTGCGCGCAACGCCTACCTCTAGCAACCAGCGTCGTCCCTTGTGCGGGTCACGGGCTACGCTCAAGGGCCACGGAACACCGTCTGACCTTGCACGAAGCCCCTCAAGATCAACACGCTATTACAACGTGATCACTGGCAAACGGCTGCTTTTGGCGGCATCCGCCTGCACATGCGCAAAGACCCCGCACTCAGCGAACGCGCTGGTGGCGGGGTCTTTAGGCACTTCCTGCGAAGTGCCCCCGGCAGGATTCGAACCTGCGCACACGGCTCCGGAGGCCGTTGCTCTATCCCCTGAGCTACGGGGGCGTGTCTGCTGCGCTGTGTGCGCGGCGACGGGTAGAACCCTACCAGCTGATCCGGGGTGTTCATGAACGGTTTTCCGGCGTCGCGGGCAGCGCCCACTTCCGTGCTGCCGTGCCCGGGGCGTGCGGCTTGTGCGGTGCGGCGTCGTCCTTCGGGCGCCGCCTGGCGCAGTGCTCCTTCCGGGACCCGGTCGTCAGCATCGCCGCACTCCGTTGGCCGCCGTTGGCACGCGACGAGCCAGTAGGGGGAGAGGGTGTAGAGCCGACGTTGCGCCCGCCCCCCTCTCTCCAGAGCTGCAACGCCACTCCGGACCTGCAACCACTCCAGACCCGCAACGCCCTCCTTCGCCTGTGCCCCGGCCCGCCGTACCGTCCGCCCCCGCGTCCCCCACCCGGGCCGGAAACGGGGAAAAGCCGGACGCGGTGGCCGGTCCCGACCTACTCTCGAGTTGTGCCAGGCGCGTCGGGTCGGGTGCTTGTTGTGGACGACAACAAGGTCATCCGGCAGCTGATCAGGGTCAATCTCGAGCTGGAGGGTTTCGAGGTGGTGACCGCGGCTGATGGTGCCGAGTGTCTGGATGTCGTGCATCAGGTGCGTCCCGACGTGGTGACCCTCGATGTCGTGATGCCCCGACTCGATGGGCTTCGTACCGCCGCCCGGCTGCGCGGCGATCCTCGGACCCGTGACCTTCCTCTGGCGATCGTCAGCGCCTGTACCTCGTACGAGGTCGACGCCGGGCTGGACGTCGGCGTCGACGCCTTCCTCGCCAAGCCCTTCGAGCCCGCCGAACTCGTGCGTCTCGTCCGGCAGCTGATCGAGCGGCGGCGTAGTGGGCTGAGCAGGGGGGACGGCGGCCAGTCCGAGGTCGGGAGTGTGCTCGGTGTCGGTGAGGCCGAGCGAGCCGGACGTGGCGCCACCGGCTGACGCCCGCCCCGCGTCAGAACCAGCTCGCCCATTCACCCCACCCCACTCCACCCCAGCACCAGCTCGCGCTCCCACCTCCGAACCAATCTCGCCCATCCACCCCCACCTCCGAATCAGCTCCCGCCCCCGCCCCACCCCGGAACCAGCTCGCCCACCCACCCCCCTCCTCCCATACGCTTGACCCGTGACCCCCGTCGAGCTGTCCCGTACCGTGCTGCGCGCGGTGCGTCGGGCTGTTGATGAGGGGGAGCTGAGCGTGACCGTTCCGCGACGGGCCGTTGTCGCGCCGCCGGGGCCGGGGGGCTGTGGTGACTACGCCACCAGCATCGCCCTCCAGCTCGCTCGGCCGGCCGGGCAGCCGCCGCTCCGGGTGGCCGAGATCCTGCGGCGGTACCTCGCCGCGGAGGACGGTGTCGACGACGTCGTCGTCACCGGGCCGGGGTTCGTCAACATCAGTCTCCGAAGCGTGGCGGCCGCCCTCATTCGCGAGATCCTCGAGGCCGGCCCGCTCTACGGCCACGGCGACTCCCTCGCCGGGCAGGTCGTCGAGGTGCGCATCCCCTACGAGGTCCGCGCCGAGGTCGTCGCGGACGCGCTCGTGCGGATCGTCGGTTCGCAGGGAGGGCGCGTGGAGGTCGACCACTGCGAGCCCGTGAACCTCCGACCCGTTCCGGCCCCCGACGACCCCGCCCTGCTCGGCCCCGACGCCGCCCGCTGGGCGCTGCTGTACCCCGCCGCCCACGACCGGCCCCGTATCACCGCCGATCACCTCGTCCAGCGCGAGAGCAACCCTCTCTTCCGCGTCCGTTACGCCCACGCCCGCACCCGGGCCCTCCGCCGCAACGCCGCCGACCTGGGCTTCGCCCCCACGCCCGGGGACGTAAGAGACGCACCACCTGCGGCACAGAACAAATCACCCGCGGCACAGAACACATCACCCGCGCCACAGAGCACATCACCCGCACCCAGCGCGCCACATGCGCCAAATGCGCCACACGTGGCAAACGCACCACACGCGCCAGACGCAGCAGTCGTACGGGAAGACGCGCAGCACGCCGCGGCGGCCGGTCTCCTCGCCGTCCTCGCCGACCACCCCCGAGTCCTGGCCCGGGCGGCGGCGCACCGTACGCCCGACAGCCTGGCCCGGCACCTCGTCGGTGTCGCCGACGCCGTTCTCGCCGTCCTGCCCGCCGTGCTCCCGCGCGGCGGCGAGAAACCCTCGGCCGCCCACCGTGCCCGGCTCGCGCTCGCCGAAGCCGCCGGGGCGGTGCTGGCCGGCGGCCTGTCCCTGCTCGGCATCGACGCACCCGACCACCTGTGACGCACACAGAAAGCCACCCGAGAACATGAGCCGTTCCGCACACCCCGCCGGGCCCCGCCACGCCGACGTCCTCCCCGAGGGCCACTACTCCGCCCCGCCCACCGACCTCAACGAGCTCGACCCGAAGGTCTGGGCCCATACGGTCACCCGGGGCGCGGACGGTGTGGCCACCGTCGGCGGCGTCGACGTCAAGACCCTCGCCGAGCGCCACGGCACCCCGGCCTACATCCTCGACGAGGCCGACTTCCGGGCCCGGGCGCGTGCCTGGCGTGGTGCCTTCGGGGCCGACGCCGACGTCTTCTACGCCGGCAAGGCCTTCCTCTCCCGTGCCGTCGTGCGGTGGCTGCACGAGGAGGGGCTCAACCTCGACGTCTGCTCCGGCGGCGAGCTGGCCACCGCCCTCTCCGCGGGCATGCCGGCCGGCCGCATCGCCTTCCACGGCAACAACAAGTCCGCCGAGGAGATCCGCCGGGCGGTCACCGAGGGCGTCGGGCGTATCGTCCTCGACTCCTTCCAGGAGATCGTCCGCGTCGCGCACATCGCGCAGGAGCTCGGCAAGCGGCAGCGGGTGCAGATCCGCATCACGGTCGGCGTCGAGGCGCACACGCACGAGTTCATCGCCACCGCCCACGAGGACCAGAAGTTCGGCATTCCGCTGGCCGGGGGACAGGCCGCCGAGGCCGTGCGGCGGGCCCTGGCGCTCGACGGCCTGGAGCTGATCGGGATCCACAGTCACATCGGGTCGCAGATCTTCGACATGTCCGGCTTCGAGGTCGCCGCGCACCGCGTCGTCGGGCTGCTGAGGGACATCCGCGACGAGCACGGGATCGAGCTGCCCGAGATCGACCTCGGCGGCGGGCTGGGCATCGCCTACACGAGTGACGACGACCCGCGCGAGCCGCACGAGATCGCCAAGGCGCTGACCGAGATCGTCACCCGTGAGTGCGAGGCCGCCAGGCTGCGGACCCCGCGCATCTCCGTCGAGCCCGGGCGCGCCATCGTCGGTCCGACCGCCTTCACGCTCTACGAGGTCGGCACCATCAAGCCCCTCGACGGGCTGCGGACCTACGTCTCCGTCGACGGCGGCATGTCCGACAACATCCGCACCGCGCTCTACGACGCCGAGTACAGCGTCGCCCTGCTCTCCCGCACCTCCGACGCCGAGCCGATGCTCGCCCGGGTCGTGGGCAAGCACTGCGAGAGCGGGGACATCGTGGTGAAGGACGCGTTCCTGCCGGCCGACCTGGCACCGGGTGACCTCATCGCGGTGCCCGCGACGGGCGCCTACTGCCGTTCCATGGCGAGCAACTACAACCACGTGCTCCGGCCGCCCGTCGTCGCCGTCAACGACGGCGAGGCCCGCGTCATCGTCCGCCGCGAGACCGAGGAGGACCTGCTGCGCCTCGATGTCGGCTGACTCGGGGCCTGCGCCTCGATGTCGGCTGACTCGGGGCCTGCGCCTCGATGTCGGCTGATCCGGGGCCCGCGCCTCGATGTCGGCTGACTCGGGGCCTGCGCCTCGATATCGGCTGATCCGGGGCCCGCGCCTCGATGTCGGCTGATCCGGGGGCCTGCGCTTGGACGCTTGGACGTCGGCTTACCCGGGGCAGGGCCCGGCGGGGGTTGGGTGGGATGGGCCGGGGCGGAAGATCTCCTGGCCGCCGCCCCGTACAAATGAAATCGATGTCTCACGATCCGGACATGGGATAGAAAGTCCCGTCCGGTGAGTGAGACTGGTGCAACCGAAGACGGTATGAGGAAACGAGGTCGGATGATGCGTACGCGTCCGCTGAAGGTGGCGCTGCTGGGCTGTGGGGTCGTCGGCTCAGAGGTGGCGCGCATCATGACGACGCACGCCGCCGACCTCGCCGCCCGGATCGGCGCGCCCGTGGAGCTCGCGGGCGTGGCCGTGCGGCGGCCCTCCAAGGTGCGCGAGGGCATCGACGCCTCCCTCGTCACCACCGACGCCACCGCCCTCGTCAAACGCGGCGACATCGACGTCGTGGTCGAGGTGATCGGGGGCATCGAGCCCGCCCGCTCGCTGATCACCGCCGCCTTCGAGCACGGCGCCTCCGTCGTCTCCGCCAACAAGGCGCTGCTCGCGCAGGACGGCGCCGCCCTGCACGCCGTCGCCGAGGAGCACGGCGGGGATCTTTACTACGAGGCCGCCGTGGCCGGGGCCATCCCGCTGATCCGCCCGCTGCGCGAGTCCCTCGCGGGCGACAAGGTCAACCGGGTGCTCGGGATCGTCAACGGCACCACCAATTTCATCCTCGACAAGATGGACTCGACGGGGGCCGGCTACCAGGAGGCCCTCGACGAGGCCACCGCCCTGGGGTACGCCGAGGCCGACCCGACCGCCGACGTCGAGGGCTTCGACGCCGCCGCGAAGGCGGCCATCCTCGCCGGCATCGCCTTCCACTCGCGGGTACGCCTCGACGACGTCTACCGCGAGGGCATGACCGAGGTCACCTCCGCCGACTTCCGCTCGGCGAAGGAGATGGGCTGCACCATCAAGCTGCTCGCCATCTGCGAGCGGGCCGGGGACGGCCGGTCCGTCACCGCCCGCGTGCACCCCGCCATGATTCCGCTGAGCCACCCCCTGGCCTCCGTGCGCGGCGCCTACAACGCCGTGTTCGTCGAGTCCGACGCCTCGGGGCAGCTCATGTTCTACGGTCCCGGCGCCGGCGGCGCGCCCACCGCCTCCGCCGTGCTCGGCGACCTCGTCGCCGTCTGCCGCAACCGGCTGAGCGGGGCGACCGGGCCCGGCGAGTCGTCGTACGCCGCGCTGCCCGTGTCGGGCATGGGCGAGGTCGTGACGCGGTATCACATCAGCCTCGACGTCGCCGACAAACCGGGTGTTCTCGCCCAGGTCGCCACCGTGTTCGCCGAGCACCGGGTGTCGATCGATACCGTTCGGCAGCAGGGGCGACAGGACGGCAACGGCGAGGCCTCCCTCGTCGTCGTCACCCACCGCGCGTCCGACGCCTCGCTGAGCGGGGTCGTCGAGGCGCTGCGCAAGCTCGACACCGTGCGGGGTGTCGCCAGCATCATGCGGGTTGAAGGAGAGTAACCAGCAATGACCCACCAGTGGCGCGGAATCATCGAGGAGTACCGGGACAGACTGCCGGTCTCCGACACCACGCCGGTCGTGACGCTCCGCGAGGGCGGCACGCCCCTCGTGCCCGCGCAGGTGCTCTCCGAGCGCACGGGCTGCGAGGTCCACCTCAAGGTGGAGGGCGCGAACCCCACCGGGTCCTTCAAGGACCGCGGTATGACCATGGCCATCTCGCGGGCCAAGGAGGAGGGCGCGAAGGCCGTGATCTGCGCCTCCACCGGCAACACCTCGGCCAGCGCGGCCGCATACGCCGTGCGCGCGGGCATGGTCTCGGCCGTTCTCGTCCCGCGGGGCAAGATCGCGCTCGGCAAGATGGGCCAGGCGCTGGTGCACGGCGCCAGGATCCTCCAGGTGGACGGCAACTTCGACGACTGCCTCACTCTCGCCCGCGCGCTGAGCGAGAACTACCCGGTGGCACTGGTGAACTCGGTCAACCCCGTACGCATCGAGGGCCAGAAGACCGCCGCCTTCGAGGTCGTCGACATGCTCGGCGACGCGCCCGACATCCACGTCCTCCCGGTCGGCAACGCGGGCAACATCACGGCCTACTGGAAGGGCTACCGGGAGTACGCCGTCGACGGGGTGGCCACCCGCACGCCCCGGATGTGGGGCTTCCAGGCGTCCGGCAGCGCTCCGATCGTGCGCGGTGAGATCGTCAAGGACCCGTCGACCATCGCCACCGCGATCCGGATCGGCAACCCCGCCTCCTGGCAGTACGCGCTGGCCGCGCGGGACGAGTCCGGCGGCCTCATCGACGAGGTGACGGACCGTGAGATCCTGCGCGCCTACCGGCTGTTGGCCGCGCAGGAGGGCGTCTTCGTCGAGCCCGCGTCCGCCGCGTCCGTCGCCGGTCTGCTGAAGGCCGCCGAACAGGGCAAGGTCGACCCGGGGCAGCGGATCGTGTGCACGGTGACCGGGAACGGCCTGAAGGACCCCGACTGGGCCGTCGCCGGCGCCCCGCAGCCGGTCACCGTCCCGGTCGACGCCGTGACCGCCGCCGAGCGCCTCGGCCTGGCCTGAGCGGTCCGGCCCGGGGATACGGGCCGACGGTTCCGGGCTGAGGGTTCCGAGCTGGGCGGTCCGGTCTCAGGGTCCGGGCTGGGCGGTCCGGCCTGCGGTTCCGGGCTGGGCGGTCCGGCCTGCGGGTCCGGGCCGAGCGGTCCGGCCTGAGGGCTCGGGCTGGCCGGTCCGGCCTGCCGGTCCGGGCTGAGCGGTCCGTGCTGAGCAGTCACGCCTGAGGGCCCGGACAGAGCGGTCCGGGCTGGGCAGTACGGCCTGAGAGCCCGGGCTGACCAGTCACCCATGAGGGCCCGGACAGACCAGCCACCCCTGAGGGCCCGGACAGAGCAGTCCGGCCTGAGCGGTCCGGCCTGAGCGGCCCCCCGCCGAGGGGTGCACAGGGGGCTTGCGGCACGCATCGTGCGCCTCCTGTGCGCCCTATGTCGCCACAGAACCTTCCTTCGATAGGCTGTACCGAACCCGCCCGCCGCATATGCCTTCGCCCAGGACGCGTGTGGCGGTGCCGCGCCGCCCCGAGCGGCCCGAGGGTCCCCGTGTACGTACCCGATGCTGTATCGAACGTCTTCGACCATCACGCAGCTCTAAGGAGAGTCATCGGAAGATGGCCGGTCCTGCATTCCGCGCCGCAGCCGTCAGGGTGCGCGTCCCCGCCACCAGCGCCAACCTCGGTCCGGGCTTCGACGCTTTCGGGCTCTCGCTGGGGCTCTACGACGACGTGGTCGTCCGGGTGGCCGACTCCGGGCTGCACATCGACATCGCGGGCGAGGGCAGCGAGACGCTGCCGCGTGATGAGAACCATCTGCTCGTACGGTCCCTGCGCACCGCCTTCGACCTGCTCGGCGGGCAGCCGCGCGGCCTGGAGATCGTGTGCGCCAACCGCATTCCGCACGGCCGCGGCCTGGGCTCCTCCTCCGCCGCCATCTGCGCCGGCATCGTCGCCGCGCGCGCCGTGACCATAGGCGGGGAGCCGAGGCTCGACGACACGGCCCTGCTCGAGCTCGCCACCGAGATCGAGGGGCACCCCGACAACGTGGCGGCCTGTCTGCTCGGCGGGTTCACCCTCTCCTGGATGGAGGCGGGTGCCGCGCGCGCGATCAGGATGGACGCCGCCGATTCCATCGTTCCGGTGGTTTTCGTGCCCGGGAAGCCGGTCCTCACCGAGACCGCGCGCGGCCTGCTCCCGCGCACCGTGCCGCACGTCGACGCCGCCGCCAACGCGGGCCGTGCCGCCCTGCTCGTCGAGGCCCTCACCCGGCGCCCCGAGCTGCTGCTGCCCGCCACAGAGGACCGCCTCCACCAGGAGTACCGCGCGCCCGCCATGCCGGAGAGCGCCGCGCTGGTGGAGCGGCTGCGGGCCGACGGGGTGCCGGCGGTCATCTCCGGAGCGGGACCCACCGTGCTCGCGCTGGCCGACGCCGACAGCGCCGACAAGGTGGCCGATGTGGCAGGTGAGGGCTGGGCCGCGAACCGGCTCGAGCTCGACGCCGAGGGAGCGAGCGTGCTGCCGCTTGCGCCCTGACACACGGTTGCCGGATTTGGAGAGGGGGAATGTTTGTTGGATCCGGTAGTGTTAACCTCAAGTCTGCACCCGACCCCACCATGGCGAGGTGCTTCGTGTCCCAGTTCGGGACAGACATCCTTCCGGGAGCCTCCCAAGCCGCACTGTGTTCCGTACGACGTACGCGGGCAGTACCTCGTACGCGAGCACTGAGCGACTTGCCGGGCACGCTCCGGAACCGGTGCGACCGAGCCACGTGACACCGACACTCGGTGCCACGGCCACGGCTCCGGGAAGCGCCATCCCAGATATTGCCTCCGCCATCTTTGGCGGACCACCGCCCCGGCGCGGTCCACAAGCAAGGACCGGAGCCGGAAGCACAACCGGTCGCCGAGCCAGACAGGCCGACGTCCGCTCCAGGGAAGGACCCTTCGTGAGCGACACCACCGATCTGATGGGCGCACGTGTCGAGGAGACTGCTGCCGCGCCCGCCACGGACGCCTCCGCGCCTGCCACCGGTGCAGGCTCCCGGCGGCGCCGCGGTACCGGCCTAGAGGGCATGGTGCTGGCCGAGCTGCAGCAGGTCGCATCCGGCCTCGGCATCAGGGGCACGGCGCGCATGCGCAAGAGCCAGCTGATCGAGGTCATCAAGGAGGCGCAGGCCGGGGGAGGTGCCGCCGCTCCGGGCAAGGCCGCCGACGCGGCCGCCGACACCAAGCCCAAGCGCCGCGCCACCTCCAGGACCCGCACGGGTGACGAGGCCGCCGCCGAGAAGAAGGCTGCCGCGCCGGCCGAGAAGGCCGAGTCCCAGCAGCAGATCGAGATTCCCGGCCAGCCCGCCGGCGGCCCCGCCCGCGACGGGGACGCCTCCCGCGCGAACGCGGCCGAGCGCGGGGCGGAGGACGCTCCCGCGGAGCGCCGCCGCCGTCGCGCCACCGCCGAGGCGGGCAGCCCCGAGACGGTCGCCGCCGAGGCGAAGAACGAGCCGAAGGCCGAGACGCCCGCCCCGCAGGCGCAGAACGAGTCCAAGGGCCAGGCGCAGAACGAGTCCAGGGGCCAGGCGCAGAACGACGCCAAGGGCGACGCCGGTGACGGCGAGGGCCGTGGCCGCCGCGACCGCCGGGACCGCGGCCGGGACCGCGGTGACCGCCGCGGCAACAAGGGCGACGACCAGCAGGGCCAGGGCGGCCAGCAGCGCGGCCAGCAGAACCAGCAGCAGGGCGGCGGCGGAGGCCGGGACAACCGTCAGCGGGACGACGACGGGGACGACTTCGAGGGCGGCCGCCGCGGCCGCCGGGGCCGTTACCGCGACCGCCGGGGCCGTCGTGGCCGTGACGACATCGCCGGCGAGCCGCAGATCGCCGAGGACGACGTCCTGATCCCCGTCGCGGGCATCCTGGACATCCTCGACAACTACGCGTTCATCCGCACCTCCGGCTACCTGCCGGGCCCGAACGACGTGTACGTCTCCCTCGCCCAGGTCCGCAAGAACGGCCTGCGCAAGGGCGACCACATCACCGGCGCGGTGCGTCAGCCCAAGGAGGGCGAGCGGCGCGAGAAGTTCAACGCGCTGGTCCGCCTCGACTCCGTCAACGGCATGGCCCCCGAACACGGCCGTGGCCGCCCGGAGTTCAACAAGCTGACGCCGCTGTACCCGCAGGACCGGCTCCGTCTGGAGACCGACCCGGGCGTGCTGACGACCCGGATCATCGACCTCGTGTCGCCGATCGGCAAGGGCCAGCGCGGTCTGATCGTGGCCCCGCCGAAGACCGGCAAGACCATGATCATGCAGGCGATCGCCAACGCGATCACGCACAACAACCCCGAGTGCCACCTGATGGTCGTCCTCGTCGACGAGCGTCCGGAAGAGGTCACCGACATGCAGCGGTCGGTCAAGGGCGAGGTCATCTCCTCGACCTTCGACCGCCCGGCCGAGGACCACACCACGGTCGCCGAGCTCGCCATCGAGCGTGCCAAGCGCCTGGTGGAGCTGGGCCACGACGTCGTCGTGCTGCTCGACTCGATCACCCGGCTGGGCCGCGCGTACAACCTCGCCGCCCCGGCCTCCGGCCGCATCCTGTCCGGTGGTGTCGACTCGACGGCCCTGTACCCGCCGAAGCGCTTCTTCGGCGCGGCCCGCAACATCGAGGACGGCGGTTCGCTGACCATCCTCGCCACCGCCCTGGTGGACACCGGGTCCCGCATGGACGAAGTGATCTTCGAGGAGTTCAAGGGCACCGGCAACGCCGAGCTCAAGCTCGACCGGAAGCTCGCCGACAAGCGGATCTTCCCGGCGGTGGACGTGGACGCGTCCGGCACCCGCAAGGAAGAGATCCTGCTCGCCAGCGACGAGCTCGCCATCGTCTGGAAGCTGCGCCGGGTGCTGCACGCCCTCGACCAGCAGCAGGCGGTGGAGCTGCTGCTCGACAAGATGAAGCAGACGAAGTCGAACGCCGAGTTCCTGATGCAGATCCAGAAGACGACGCCGACGCCCGGCAACGGCGACTGAGGCACCGTCTCCGGGGAATCCCGGCACCACGCCGACAGGCCTCCCCCCGTTCACCTCGGTGAACGGGGGGAGGCCTGTCGGCGTGCTCGGGCACGATCGGCGGTGGTCATGCTCCGTGCTCCGTAGTCGGGTACTCCGTGCTCGGTACTTGGTACTCGGGTACTCCGTACTCGGCGAAGGTGACGCTCCGTGCCCGGCCGCCCACCACCGGAAAGCGGTACGCCGTGCAACCTTTTCCCCGGTTTCTCCGTCTGACCGGATGGAGTGACGATGGTGCGGTACGACCCGTATCGACAGGCCTGACCCTGAAATCTGGGGGTATCCGACCGGACGAGATTCGAGGAGCACATGACCGCCGAGAGCACACCGGGCCCCGGCATACCGGGAGGCCCCGGCACCGGCGGCCCGCGCGACAGCGCCGGGGGCCGCCGCCGAAAGCCCCGCAGCAGGCGCCACAAGGGCCTTCTGATCACGGCGTGGACCGCGGCGGGGATCGTCGTGCTGGGCGGTACCGGAGCCGGATACCTGTACTTCAAGCTCAACGGCAACATCAAGAGCGTCGACATCGACTCGGCCCTCGGCACGTCCCGGCCGGCGAAGGCCGACAACGGCTCCGAGAACATCCTCGTCCTCGGGTCGGACTCCCGCGCCGGCGGCAACAGGAAGCTCGGCGGCGGCGCCGACGACGGCAGCGCCCGCTCCGACACCGCGATGATCGTGCACGTCCACAAGGGGCACAAACGGGCCGACGTGGTCTCCATCCCGAGGGACACCATCATCGACCGCCCCGAGTGCACCGACACCGCCGGCCGGACCCATCCCGCGGCGCGGGGCGTGATGTTCAACTCCGCCTACTCCACCGGCGGTGCCGCCTGTGCGGTCAAGACCGTCGAGTCCCTGACCGACATCCGCATGGACCACTACCTCGAGGTCGACTTCAAGGGCTTCGAGAAGCTCATCGACGAACTCGGCGGCGTCCCGGTCACCACGACGAAGAACATCGAGGACCGCCAGAGCCACCTGAGCCTCAAGGCCGGCACGCACACCCTCGACGGTGCGCAGGCCCTCGGCCTGGTCCGCACTCGGCACGGGGTCGGCGACGGCTCCGACCTCGGCCGCATCCAGCTCCAGCAGGCCTTCGTCAAGGCGCTGGTCGACCAGGTCAAACACCTCGGCGTCTTCACCAGCCCGAAGAAGCTCTACGACCTCGCCGACACCGCCACCAAGGCCGTGACCGCGGACTCCGACCTGGGGTCGGTCAACTCCCTGATGTCGTTCGCGGGCGGCCTGAAGGACATCAGCTCCTCGAAGATGACCATGATCACGATGCCGGTGCGGTACGACCCGGCCGACCGCAACCGGGTCGTCGTGGAGAAGAACAAGGCCCAGCAGGTCTGGACGGCCCTGAAGAACGACCGCCCGATCCCGGGATCGGCGACCGCCGGCACGGCCACGGGCGACGCGAAGGGCGTCGTCAGCGCCGCCTGAGGGACCGGGCGGCCGATCCGGAATAGAACAGGCGAGCCCCCGGTTTTGGGGGATGGCCCCAGTCCTGGCAGACTGGTACGTCGGCCCCGGTTCACGCCTCCGTATCCCGCGGATGCGACCCGGCGCCCTCCCGGAACTAGGAGACACCTTGAAGCGCGACATCCACCCCGAGTACGTCGAGACGCAGGTCAGCTGCACCTGCGGAGCGTCGTTCACCACCCGCAGCACGATCTCCAGCGGCGCCATCCGCGCCGAGGTCTGCTCCGAGTGCCACCCGTTCTACACGGGCAAGCAGAAGATCCTCGACACCGGTGGCCGTGTGGCCCGCTTCGAGGCCCGCTTCGGCAAGGCTGCAGCCGGCTCCAAGAAGTAGCGGGCTCCCATTCGCCGGTCCACGGCCGCGCCCTGAAACAGGCGCGCCGGGACCGGCGTTTTTGGTCGTCCGCCTTCCCTCCCTTCCGTATTGCAGGAGCCCAAGATGTTCGAGGCCGTCGAGGAACTCGTCGGTGAGCACGCCGACCTGGAGACCAGGCTCGCCGACCCGTCGGTCCACGCCGACCAGGCCAACGCGCGCCGGCTGAACAAGCGCTACGCCGAGCTCACCCCGATCGTCGCCACGTACCGCACCTGGAAGCGGACCGGCGACGACATCGGCACCGCGCGCGAGTTCGCCGCCGACGACCCGGACTTCGCCGCCGAGGTCAAGGAGCTGGAGCAGCAGCGCGAGGAGCTCACCGAGAAGCTGCGCCTTCTGCTGGTCCCGCGCGACCCCAGCGACGACAAGGACGTCATCCTGGAGATCAAGGCGGGCGCGGGCGGCGACGAGTCGGCGCTGTTCGCCGGCGACCTGCTGCGCATGTACCTGCGCTACGCCGAGCGCGTCGGCTGGAAGACCGAGATCATCGACGCCACCGAGTCCGAGCTGGGCGGCTACAAGGACGTCCAGGTCGCCGTGAAGACCAAGGGCGGCCAGGGCGCCACCGAGCCCGGCCAGGGCGTCTGGGCCCGCCTGAAGTACGAGGGCGGCGTGCACCGCGTGCAGCGCGTGCCGGCGACCGAGTCCCAGGGCCGTATCCACACCTCCGCCGCCGGCGTGCTCGTCACGCCCGAGGCGGAGGAGGTCGACGTCGAGATCAACCCCAACGACCTGCGCATCGACGTCTACCGCTCCTCCGGGCCCGGCGGCCAGTCCGTCAACACCACCGACTCCGCCGTGCGCATCACGCACATCCCGACCGGAGTGGTCGCCTCCTGCCAGAACGAGAAGAGCCAGCTGCAGAACAAGGAGCAGGCACTGCGTATCCTGCGCTCCAGGCTGCTCGCGGCGGCGCAGGAGGAGGCCGAGAAGGAAGCCGCCGACGCCCGCCGCAGCCAGGTCCGCACCGTCGACCGCTCCGAGAAGATCCGTACGTACAACTTCCCGGAGAATCGCATTTCGGACCACCGCGTGGGCTTCAAGGCGTACAACCTTGACCAGGTCCTGGACGGCGACCTCGACGCGGTGATCCAGGCATGCGTCGACGCGGACTCGGCGGCCAAGCTGGCCGCCGCGTAAAGGCCGTACGCACGACCCAGTACGACACGGAGGACTTGCGTGAACCTGCTGCTCGCAGAGGTGGCACAGGCCACCCAGCGGCTGGCCGACGCCGGCGTGCCCTCGCCGCGCAACGACGCGGAGGAGCTCGCCGCGTTCGTGCACGGTGTGAAGCGGGGCGAGCTGCACTCCGTGAAGGACTCGGACTTCGACGCCCGGTACTGGGAGGTCATCGCCCGGCGCGAGCAGCGTGAGCCGCTGCAGCACATCACCGGGCGGGCCTACTTCCGGTACCTCGAACTCCAGGTGGGCCCGGGCGTGTTCGTGCCGCGCCCGGAGACCGAGTCCGTGGTCGGCTGGGCCATAGACGCCGTACGCGCCATGGACGTCGTCGAGCCCTGCATCGTCGACCTGTGCACCGGCTCCGGCGCCATCGCGCTCGCCCTCGCCCAGGAGGTCCCGCGCTCGCGCGTGCACGCCGTGGAGCTGTCCGAGGACGCGCTGCGGTGGACCCGCAAGAACGTGGCGGGCTCCCGGGTCGACCTGCGCCGGGGCGACGCCCTCGAGGCCTTCCACGACCTCGACGGCCAGGTCGACCTGGTCGTCTCCAACCCGCCCTACATCCCGCTGACCGAGTGGGAGTACGTCGCTCCCGAGGCGCGGGACTACGATCCCGAACTCGCCCTGTTCTCCGGCGAGGACGGTCTCGAACTCATCCGCGGTCTGGAGCGGACCGCGCACCGGCTCCTGCGCCCGGGCGGTGTCGTCGTCATCGAGCACGCCGACACCCAGGGCGGCCAGGTGCCGTGGATCTTCACCGAGGAGCGGGGCTGGGCCGACGCGGCCGACCACCCGGACCTCAACAACCGCCCGCGGTTCGCGACCGCCCGCAAGGCGCTGCCGTGACCGCCCCCCGCACTCTTTCCCGGACGTACGTGTACGAGGAGGCCCGCTAGACATGGCTCGGCGATACGACACCAATGACGCGACCGACCGCACGACCGGTCTGCGCGAAGCCGCGTCCGCCGTCCGCCGTGGCGAGCTCGTGGTGCTTCCGACCGACACGGTGTACGGCATCGGCGCGGACGCGTTCTCCTCGGAGGCCGTCGGCGACCTGCTGGAGGCCAAGGGCCGGGGCCGCAACATGCCCTCTCCCGTGCTGATCGGCTCCCCGAACACGCTGCACGGCCTGGTCACGGACTTCTCCGAGATGGCCTGGGAGCTCGTCGACGCCTTCTGGCCCGGCGCGCTCACGCTCGTCGCCAAGCACCAGCCGTCGCTGCAGTGGGACCTGGGCGAGACCCGGGGCACGGTCGCCGTGCGCATGCCGCTGCACCCGGTCGCCATCGAGCTGCTGACCGAGGTCGGCCCCATGGCGGTCTCCTCCGCCAACCTCACCGGGCACCCGTCCCCGGAGACCTGTGACGCCGCGCAGGAGATGCTCGGCGACGCCGTCTCCGTGTACCTCGACGGCGGCCCGACGCCGGGCAACGTCCCGTCGTCCATCGTCGACGTCACCGGCCGCGTGCCGGTGCTGCTGCGCGAGGGCGCGCTGTCCCCGGAGGAGCTGCGCAAGGTCGTACCCGACCTCGAGGTGGCCAATTGACAGCCCCTGACGCGGGGCGTGGCATAGGCAACGGGGAACGGGCGACGGAGATCACGACAACGTTTGTCGGGCTTCCACGCGACTGCTTCCGCATCCTCCACGTCAGCACCGGCAACGTCTGCCGCTCGCCCATCACCGAGCGGCTGACCCGGCATTACGTCACGCAGCGCCTCGGCGTCCTGGGCGGTGCGCTGATCGTGGAGAGCGCGGGCACCTGGGGCCACGAGGGCGCGCCCATGGAGGCCAACGCGGAGCGGGTGCTGGCCGACTTCGGCGCGGACGCCTCCGGCTTCACCGGCCGGGAGCTGCTCGACGAGCACGTCATCATGGCCGACCTCGTGCTGACGGCGACCCGGGACCACCGCGCCCAGGTCATCTCCATGGGCCACTCGGCGGGCCTGCGCACCTTCACCCTGAAGGAGTTCACCCGCCTGGTCCGCGCGATCGACCCCGCGACCCTGCCCCCGCTCCAGGACGGCGTCGTCGCCCGCGCCCGCGCCCTGGTCCGGGCGGCCGCCGCGCTGCGCGGATGGCTGCTGGCCCCGACGGCCGAGGCGGACGAGGTCTACGACCCGTACGGAGCACCGCTGACCTTCTTCCGCTCGATCGGCGAGGAGATACACCAGGCGCTGGATCCGGTGGTGACCGCGCTGACGGGAGTGCCCGCGAGGATGTAATCGCCCGCGCACTCCGGGGACACCGGGCCTACATTGGTCGTACGTCATCACGGCGAGCCGCCCGAGAACACGTCGTCCGGAGCCCACCATGCCGGTCATCCGCGCCCACCAGACCGCCGACGTCCTGCTGCGGCAGGATCCCGAGCTGGCCGAGATCCTGCTCGGGGAGCTCGACCGGCAGTCGACGACGCTCCAGCTCGTGGCCGCGGAGAACTTCACCTCGCCGGCCGTCCTGGCGGCGCTCGGCTCCTGCCTGGCCAACAAGTACGCCGAGGGCTACCCGGGCGCCCGGCACCACGGCGGCTGCGAGATCGTCGACGTGGCCGAACGCGTGGCCGTGGAGCGGGCGAAGGCCCTCTTCGGCGCCGAGCACGCCAATGTGCAGTCCCACTCGGGATCATCGGCCGTCCTCGCCGCCTACGCCGCCCTCCTGCGCCCCGGGGACACCGTCCTCGCCCTCGGCCTGCCCTACGGCGGCCACCTCACGCACGGCTCGCCCGCCAACTTCTCCGGCCGCTGGTTCGACTTCGTCGGCTACGGGGTGGACGCGGAGACCGGGCTCATCGACCACGACCAGGTGCGCACGCTGGCCCGTACGCACCGGCCGAAGGCGATCGTGTGCGGCTCCATCGCCTACCCGCGCCACATCGACCACGCCTTCTTCCGCGAGGTCGCCGACGAGGTGGGCGCCTATCTGATCGCGGACGCGGCCCATCCCATCGGGCTCGTCGCCGGGGGAGCGGCGCCCAGTCCGGTGCCGTACGCCGACATCGTCTGCGCGACCACGCACAAGGTGCTGCGCGGGCCGCGCGGCGGAATGCTGCTGTGCGGCGCCGAACTCGCGGAGCGGGTCGACCGCGCCGTGTTCCCCTTCACCCAGGGCGGCGCGCAGATGCACACCATCGCCGCGAAGGCCGTCGCCTTCGGCGAGGCGGCGACACCGGCCTTCGCCGCGTACACCCATCAGGTGGTCGCCAACGCGCGGGTGCTGGCGGCCCGGCTGGCGCGGGAGGGCATGGTCGTCACCACCGGCGGCACGGACACCCATCTGATCACCGCCGACCCGGCACCCCTCGGCGTCGACGGGCGCACCGCGCGCGGGCGGCTCGCCGCGGCCGGAATGGTGCTGGACTGCTGCGCGCTGCCGCACGGCGACGCCCGCGGCCTGCGGCTGGGCACGGCGGCGGTGACCACCCAGGGCATGGGAGAGGAGGAGATGGAGCGGATCGCCGCCCTGCTCGCGGGTGTGCTGCGCGGCGGGACCGAGAACCAGAAGGCGCGCGACGAGGTGCGTGAGCTGACCGGTAGATTTCCGCCGTACCCGGGTTGAGCGGGGGTACCCGCACCGCCGTACACCTGGGCACGCGCCGCGTGCACAGGCACGCGTGCAACCATCGTCGCTACCCGGAAGTCCTCACCCATATGCGTCCGTCGCTAGGGTGTGGGGCTGAGATGGCCAGCGAGACCTGTGGGGAAGCCTGTGCGTGAATACCTGCTGACGCTCTGCATCACGGCCGCGGTGACGTACCTGCTGACAGGCCCGGTACGGAAGTTCGCGATCGTGGCCGGAGCCATGCCGGAGATCCGGGCCCGTGACGTGCACCGGGAGCCCACTCCGCGCCTCGGCGGTATCGCCATGTTCTTCGGCCTGTGCGCGGGCCTGCTGGTCGCCGACCACCTGACCAACCTCAGTGAGGTCTTCGAGAAGTCGAACGAGCCGCGGGCGCTGCTCTCCGGAGCGGCGCTCATCTGGCTGATCGGCGTGCTGGACGACAAGTTCGAGATCGACGCCCTGATCAAGCTCGGCGGCCAGATGATCGCCGCCGGCGTCATGGTCATGCAGGGGCTGACGATCCTGTGGCTGCCCGTCCCGGGCGTCGGCAGCGTGGCGCTCACCCAGTGGCAGGGCACGCTGCTGACGGTGGCGCTCGTCGTCATCACCATCAACGCCGTCAACTTCGTCGACGGCCTCGACGGCCTGGCCTCCGGCATGGTCTGCATCGCGGCCGCGGCGTTCTTCCTGTACGCCTACCGGATCTGGTACTCGTACGGCATCGAGGCCGCCGCCCCGGCCACGCTGTTCTCGGCCATCCTCATGGGCATGTGCATCGGCTTCCTGCCGCACAACATGCACCCGGCGCGGATCTTCATGGGCGACTCCGGTTCCATGCTGATCGGGCTGGTGCTGGCCGCGGGCGCGATCTCCATCACGGGGCAGGTGGACCCGGACGCGCTGAAGCTGTTCGTGGGTTCCGAGAAGGCGGCCGTGCACCAGACGGTGCCGGTGTACATCCCGCTGCTGCTGCCGCTGACGATCATCGCGGTGCCGACCGCGGACCTGGTGCTCGCCATCGTGCGGCGCACCTGGCGCGGACAGTCGCCGTTCGCCGCGGACCGCGGGCACCTGCACCACCGGCTGCTGGAGATCGGGCACTCGCACAGCCGGGCGGTGCTGATCATGTACTTCTGGTCGGCCCTCATCGCCTTCGGCGCGCTCGCCTACTCGGTCAACTCGGCGTCCATGTGGATCGTCCTGGGCATCGTGTTCCTCAGCGCGGTCGGCCTGGCGCTGCTTCTGCTGCCGCGCTTCACCCCGCGGGCCCCGCGCTGGGCCGAGCACCTGGTGCCGCCGCGCTACCGCCGCCGTAGGGCGGCCGCTCAGGCGGAGGCCGAGGCCGTGCCGGCGGCTCCGGCCGAGGAGGAGGGGCGGGCCCGGGCGGCGGCCGGTGTGCCGGGAGTCAACGGAGCGACGTCCCTCGGTACTCGTTCGCGCGTTCTGGACCGGCGCGAAGCGGGCACGTCGCGCTGACGGCAAGGTAAGAATCTGACTAACACGTGACCATTCGGTGGGGGAGTATAAGGCCCCAATACCGGACAAGACAGCCTTGATTGTGCACAGGCGCGCAGGTTCACTCTCATGTGTGACGGTAGGCACACCAAACAGGTAAAGACCTCATCAAGAGGTTTGTGATAGCGTTCACTACCGCCGGGGGAGGCGCCGAAGGGTCTCGGTGCAACGGTCCTTTGGCCCGCGGTGCCCTCACCTCTCCTCGCGTTAACCTCAACACCACGCCGGATCGCTGCCGAACCAGCGCCGGTCAGCACGCCCCCCATACGACCCCCACTCCCTGTTGGAGTTTCCGCATGCAGTCAAACGATGTCCGGATCCTCCGGGGCGCGGCGATCGTCGCCGCCCCTGTCGGCATCGTCGCCACCGTCGTCAGCGCCCTCGTCGCCGGCGAGAAGGGTCTGATCGGCGCGCTGGTGGCGCTCGCCGTGGTCGCCGGCTTCTTCGGCCTCGGCTCCGCGGCGCTGATGCGTCTCACACAGGACAAGCCGCAGCTCGCGATGACGGCGGGACTGCTGGTCTACACGGTGCAGATCCTGCTCATCGGGGTCTTCATCGTCGTCTTCAAGGAGACCACGCTGTTCAACGGCCGGGCCTTCGCCCTCAGCCTGTTGGTCACGGCGCTGGCCTGGGTGGGTGGGCAGGTGAAGCAGAGCCTGACCAGCCGGATGCTGTACGTGGATCCCGAGCCGTCCGTGCCTGCCAAGGAGGCGGACCCGGCCAAGGCGGAGTCCCTTGATGCGGCGTAGGGGGCAGGTAAAGGCGATACATCCCGGTCTGCTATCGTCCGGAAGCGCTTCCGGTGAGGGTCCCTCCCGCCTCTCGGGCGGAGGAGGACACCGCCCTCACGGTCGACGGTGCATTCGGATCGACAGCTGTGGTCACAGCGTGGCGTCCGAGCGGCCGGACCCGCGGCGGATGCGTTCCACGGACTGCGGCGACAGCGTCACACCCCCATGTCCCCGGTGCCGATCAGCGGCCTCACCAGCCGCTCTGACACACAAGGTTGCCGTTTCTTATGCGTCACGACGAAGGAGTCACGGGTGAGTGCCCACATGCTGCTCGCTGAAAGCGGCTGCCACATCAATGCCGACTGTGCCTTTCCCGCGCCGGGCCTCCACTCGTTCGACTTCAAGCCGATCTTCAGCGTCGGCAGCTTCGACTTCACCAAGCCGATGCTCCTGGCGGTCATCTGCACGGTGATCGTGGTCGGTTTCTTCTGGGCCGCCTTCCGCAAACCGCAGCTGGTCCCCGGGAAGCTGCAGCTCATCGGCGAGATCGGTTACAACTTCGTCGCGCGCAGCATCGCCCTCGAAGTGATCGGCAAGAAGGGGACCAAGTTCATCCCCTTCCTCACGTCGATCTTCTTCTTCGTGTGGATCATGAACATCATGGAGCTCATCCCGTTCGCGATGTTCCCGGCGACCTCCCGGTTCGCCTTCCCGGTCGCGCTCGCGGCGCTGGTGTGGATCACCTACATCTTCCTGGCGTTCAAGACGCACGGCTTCCGGGGCGGCATCAAGAACCTGGTCTGGCTCGAGGGGATCCCCAAGGCCCTCGTGCCGCTGATCGTGGTACTGGAGTTCCTGCAGAACGTGATCCTGCGCCCCTTCACCCTCGCGGTGCGACTGTGGGCCAACATGTTCGCCGGTCACATGCTGATCGTCATGTTCAGCGTCGCCACCTGGTATCTGCTGACGCCCTCGATCATGTCGGGCATCGCCGCGGGTTCGTTCGTGGTGGACGTCCTCATGACCGCTCTCGAGGTGCTGATCACGTTCCTTCAGGCGTACATCTTCACCCTGCTCGCCTCGATCTACATCAGCGGTTCCCTCGAAGCGAGTCACTGACCCCCCCGTTTCACCCCCATCAGACCTCCGTCGGGAAGCCCCCCGGCGGACCGCATCACGAAGGAAGACAGGGAAATGTCTGCCGAGCTCATCAACCTCGCCGCCGCCACCACCGCGGGTCGTCTGGGCGCCGTCGCCTACGGTCTGGCCGCCATCGGCCCGGGCGTCGGTATCGGTCTCGTCTTCGGCCACTCCATCGAGGCCATGGCCCGCCAGCCCGAGGCCATGCCGATCATCCGCACCAACATGTTCCTCGGCTTCGCCCTCTGTGAGGTGCTCGCGCTCCTCGGCCTGGTCGTGCCCTTCATCTTCCAGAAGTGACGCGGGCCGGCCAGTAGCCAGACTCGACGAAAGGTTCAGACATGATGACCTTCCTGGCGGAGGCGGGATCGGAGAACCCTCTCCTTCCCAGCACCGCGGAATTGATCATCGGCCTGCTCTGCTTCTTCATCGTCTTCGGCTTCCTCGGTAAGAAGCTCCTGCCCAACATCCAGAAGACCCTGGATGAACGGCGCGACGCGATCGAGGGCGGCATGGAGCGAGCGGCTGAGGCACAGGCCGAGGCCATGCAGATTCTCGAGCAGTACCGGGCCCAGCTCGCCGAGGCCAGGCACGAGGCGGCACGCCTGCGCCAGGAAGCGACCGAGCAGGGTGCCGTGATCATCCAGGAGATGAGGGCGGAGGGCCAGCGCCAGCGCGAGGAGATCATCGCCGCCGGGCACGCCCAGATCGAGGCGGACCGCAAGGCAGTGGTCACCGCGCTCCGCCAGGACGTGGGCAAGCTCGCCACCGAACTGGCCGGCAAGCTGGTGGGTGAGTCGCTGGAGGACCACGCCCGCCAGAGCCGTACGATCGACCGCTTCCTCGACGGGCTCGAGGAGAGCGCGGCGAAGGTCGAGGCGACCCAGTGACTGCGCTGCACGGAGCGAGCCGTGAAGCGCTCGCCGCCGCACGTGAGCGTCTCGACGCGCTGACCGACACCCCGTCGGTCGACGCCGCGCGGCTCGCCGAGCAGCTGGCCGCCGTCACCGCGTTCCTCGACCGCGAGGTGGCCCTGCGCCGGGTCCTGACCGACCCGGTACAGCCGGGCGAGGCCAGGGCCGAGCTGGCGGGACGGCTGCTCGCCGGGCAGGTGGACGGCCCGGCCGTCGACCTGATCCGCGGCATGGTCCGCTCCCGCTGGTCGCGCTCGCGCGACCTGGTGGACGCGGTGGAAGAGCTTGCCGCCGTCGCCGACCTGACCGCGGCCGAGCAGACCGGTGCGCTCGACGGCGTCGAGGACGAGCTGTTCCGGTTCGGCCGGATCGTTCAGTCCAGCGCCGGGCTGCGCGCCGCGCTGACCGACCGGGCGGCCTCCGTCGACGCCAAGAGCGAGCTGCTGCACAGGCTGCTCGGCGGCAGGGCCCACCCCGTCACGGAGCGGCTGGTCGTGCGTCTTGTCGCGCGGCCGCGGGGACGTAGCCTTGAGGGAGGCCTCGAAGCCATGTCCCGGCTCGCCGCGGCTCTCCGGGGCAGGGCGGTCGCCGTCGTCACCTCGGCGGTGCCGCTCACGGACGGGCAGAAGCAGCGCCTCGGCGCCGCGCTGGCGAAGCTGTACGGACGCCAGATGCACATGAACCTGGACGTGGACCCCGCAGTCCTCGGCGGGATCTCCGTCCGGGTCGGCGACGAGGTCATCGACGGCACGATCGCCGAGCGCCTCGCAGAGACCTCCCGGCGGTCGGTCGGCTGACGGCCACCGGACACCACAAAGAACAGCGGCCCGGTTGGGCCGTGCAGAAAATGCAGAAGATTCCTGGGGGCCCGCGGCCCAGCCGCTAAGGGAAACAGCCCCAGACCCCCAAAGACTTCGGGCCCAACAAGGAGAGCAGGGAACCCAGATGGCGGAGCTCACGATCCGGCCGGAGGAGATCCGGGACGCGCTGGAGAACTTCGTCCAGTCGTACAAGCCGGACGCGGCCTCGCGCGAGGAGGTCGGTACGGTCACCCTTGCCGGCGACGGCATCGCGAAGGTCGAGGGGCTGCCCTCGGCCATGGCCAACGAACTGCTGAAGTTCGAGGACGGCACCCTCGGCCTCGCGCTGAACCTGGAAGAGCGCGAGATCGGTGCGGTCATCCTCGGCGAGTTCAGCGGCATCGAGGAGGGCCAGCCGGTGCAGCGCACCGGTGAGGTGCTCTCCGTCGCCGTGGGCGAGGGCTACCTCGGCCGCGTCGTCGACCCGCTCGGCAACCCGATCGACGGCCTCGGCGAGATCGAGACCAGCGGCCGACGCGCCCTCGAGCTGCAGGCCCCCACGGTCATGCAGCGCAAGTCGGTGCACGAGCCGATGGAGACGGGCTACAAGGCCGTCGACGCGATGACCCCGATCGGCCGCGGCCAGCGCCAGCTGATCATCGGTGACCGTCAGACCGGCAAGACCGCCCTGGCCGTCGACACGATCATCAACCAGCGCGACAACTGGCGCACCGGCGACCCGTCGAAGCAGGTCCGCTGCATCTACGTCGCCATCGGCCAGAAGGGTTCCACCATCGCCTCCGTGCGCGGTTCCCTCGAAGAGGCCGGCGCCCTGGAGTACACGACCATCGTCGCCGCCCCGGCGTCCGACCCGGCCGGCTTCAAGTACCTCGCGCCGTACACGGGTTCGGCCATCGGCCAGCAGTGGATGTACGAGGGCAAGCACGTCCTCATCATCTTCGACGACCTCTCGAAGCAGGCCGACGCCTACCGCGCCGTGTCCCTGCTGCTGCGCCGCCCGCCGGGCCGCGAGGCCTACCCGGGTGACGTCTTCTACCTGCACTCCCGTCTGCTGGAGCGCTGCGCCAAGCTCTCCGACGACATGGGTGCCGGCTCGATGACCGGCCTGCCGATCGTGGAGACCAAGGCCAACGACGTCTCGGCGTTCATCCCGACCAACGTCATCTCCATCACCGACGGCCAGTGCTTCCTGGAGTCCGACCTGTTCAACGCCGGCCAGCGCCCGGCGCTGAACGTCGGCATCTCGGTCTCCCGAGTCGGTGGCTCCGCCCAGCACAAGGCGATCCGCCAGGTCTCCGGACGGCTGCGCGTGGACCTCGCCCAGTTCCGTGAGCTGGAGGCGTTCGCCGCCTTCGGTTCCGACCTGGACAGCGCCTCGAAGGCTCAGCTGGAGCGTGGCCAGCGCATGGTCGAGCTGCTCAAGCAGCCGCAGTACCAGCCGATGGCCACCGAGGACCAGGTCGTCTCCATCTGGGCCGGCACCACCGGCAAGATGGACGACGTGCCGGTCGCCGACATCCGTCGCTTCGAGAAGGAGCTCCAGGAGTTCCTGCACCGCAAGGAGCAGGGCCTGATGACCTCCATCAAGGAGGGCGGCAAGATGTCCGACGACACCCTGCAGGCCCTGGCCGACGCCGTAGCGGAGTTCAAGAGGCAGTTCGAGACCTCCGACGGCAAGCTGCTCGGCGAGGACGCCCCGGCCGCCGCCGACAAGTGACGTAAGGAAGGGACCTGACTCATGGGAGCCCAGCTCCGGGTCTACAAGCGTCGCATCCGATCCGTCACCGCGACCAAGAAGATCACCAAGGCGATGGAGATGATCGCCGCCTCGCGTGTCGTCAAGGCGCAGCGCAGGGTGGCGGCCTCCACGCCGTACGCGACCGAGCTCACCCGCGCGGTCACGGCGGTCGGCACCGGTTCGAACACCAAGCACCCGCTGACCACGGAGGTGGAGTCGGCGACCCGCGCCGCGGTGCTGCTCGTCACGAGCGACCGCGGCCTGGCCGGCGCCTTCAACTCCAACGCGATCAAGGTGGCGGAGCGGCTGACCGAGCGTCTGGAGGCCGAGGGCAAGGAGGTCGACAGCTACATCGTCGGCCGCCGCGGCATCGCCCACTACAACTTCCGCGAGCGCGTCATCGCGCAGTCGTGGACCGGCTTCACGGACGAGCCCTCGTACGCGGACGCGAAGCAGATCGCGGGGCCGCTCATCGAGGCCATAGAGAAGGACACCGCGGACGGCGGCGTGGACGAACTCCACATCGTTTACACCGAGTTCGTCTCGATGATGACCCAGACGGCGATCGACGGCCGGCTGCTGCCGCTGCGCCTCGAAGAGGTGGCGACCGAGTCGTCGGCGGGCGCCGCCGCGGGCACGCCGGGCGGGATCCGTCCGCTGTACGAGTTCGAACCGTCGGCGGAGGACGTCCTCGACGCCCTGCTGCCGCGCTACGTCGAGAGCCGCATCTACAACGCGCTGCTCCAGTCGGCCGCCTCCAAGCACGCCGCCACGCGCCGTGCGATGAAGTCGGCGACCGACAACGCGGGCGAGCTGATCAACACGCTCTCCCGCCTTGCCAACGCGGCCCGCCAGGCCGAAATCACCCAGGAAATCAGCGAGATCGTCGGTGGCGCCAGCGCCCTGGCCGACGCGACCGCGGGGAGTGACAAGTAATGACGACCACTGTTGAGACGGCCGTTGCCACGGGCCGCGTCGCCCGGGTCATCGGCCCGGTCGTCGACGTGGAGTTCCCCGTCGACGCGATGCCGGAGATCTACAACGCCCTGCACGTCGAGGTGGCCGACCCGGCCAAGGCGGGCGAGAAGAAGACGCTGACCCTGGAGGTCGCCCAGCACCTCGGCGAGGGCCTGGTCCGGACGATCTCGATGCAGCCCACCGACGGCCTGGTCCGCCAGGCCACGGTGACCGACACCGGTGCGGGCATCAGCGTCCCGGTCGGCGACTTCACCAAGGGCAAGGTGTTCAACACCCTCGGCGAGGTGCTGAACGTCGACGAGTCCTACGACGGCGAGCGCTGGTCCATCCACCGCAAGGCCCCGGCCTTCGACCAGCTCGAGTCCAAGACCGAGATGTTCGAGACCGGCCTGAAGGTCGTCGACCTCCTGACCCCGTACGTCAAGGGCGGCAAGATCGGTCTGTTCGGTGGTGCCGGTGTCGGCAAGACCGTGCTGATCCAGGAAATGATCATGCGTGTCGCCAACCTCCACGAGGGCGTCTCCGTCTTCGCGGGTGTCGGTGAGCGCACCCGTGAGGGCAACGACCTCATCGCCGAGATGGAGGAGTCCGGCGTTCTGGACAAGACCGCCCTGGTCTTCGGCCAGATGGACGAGCCCCCGGGCACGCGTCTGCGCGTCGCCCTGGCCGGCCTGACGATGGCGGAGTACTTCCGCGACGTCCAGAAGCAGGACGTGCTGTTCTTCATCGACAACATCTTCCGCTTCACCCAGGCCGGTTCCGAGGTCTCCACGCTGCTCGGCCGTATGCCGTCCGCGGTGGGTTACCAGCCGAACCTGGCCGACGAGATGGGCCAGCTGCAGGAGCGCATCACCTCCACCCGCGGTCACTCGATCACCTCGATGCAGGCGATCTACGTTCCCGCGGACGACCTGACCGACCCCGCCCCGGCCACCACGTTCGCGCACCTCGACGCGACGACGGTGCTCTCCCGTCCGATCTCGGAGAAGGGCATCTACCCGGCCGTGGACCCGCTGGACTCCACGTCCCGCATCCTGGACCCGCGCTACATCGCGCAGGACCACTACGACGCCGCCATGCGCGTCAAGACGATCCTGCAGAAGTACAAGGACCTCCAGGACATCATCGCGATCCTCGGTATCGACGAGCTCGGCGAGGAGGACAAGCTCGTCGTCCACCGTGCCCGTCGCGTGGAGCGCTTCCTGTCCCAGAACACCCACGCCGCCAAGCAGTTCACCGGTGTGGACGGTTCGGACGTACCGCTGGACGAGTCGATCGCCGCGTTCAACGCGATCTGCGACGGTGACTACGACCACTTCCCGGAGCAGGCGTTCTTCATGTGCGGTGGCCTGGAGGACCTCAAGGCCAAGGCCAAGGAGCTGGGCGTCTCCTGACCCCCGTGGCGCCGAGGGGGCGGGCGCGTCCCGCCCCCTCCGCCACGCCTACTAGACTTGTAACCAACACCCGGCGAAACCGCCGGGTGACGACCCGAGGAGCCACCCTTGGCTGCTGAGCTGCACGTCGAGCTGGTCGCTGCCGACCGCCAGGTCTGGTCCGGTGAGGCCCGACTGGTCGTCGCTCGCACCGCGTCCGGCGACATCGGCGTCATGCCCGGTCACCAGCCGCTGCTCAGCGTGCTGGAGTCGGGCCCGGTGACCATCCGTACGAGTGATGGTGGAACCGTCATCGCCGCGGTGCACGGCGGTTTCATCTCGTTCGCGGACAACAAGCTGTCGCTGCTGGCCGAGATCGCCGAGCTGTCGGACGAGATCGACGTCCAGCGCGCGGAGCGGAAGCTCGAGCGCGCGAAGGCGGAGGGCGACGCCGCCGCCGCGCGGCGCGCGGACGTCCGACTGCACGCGGCGGCGGCGCGCTGAGCCAGCTCGCCGTGTGATGACGTCACTCAGCCGCGGTCGGAACCGGAGCAATCCGGGGCCGACCGCGGCTGAGGCAGATCTGGATGTTTTTTCCGTTCCGTTACCTGTTTTCGGTACCTAGGAGACGAGGAGGTCGGTGTCGATGGTCCTCGCTCTGACTGTGTGCGGAATCGTCGTGGCCCTGGTGGTGCTGGGGCTTTTCGTCTTCGGGCTGCGGCGCAGACTCATCCAGCGCTCCGGCGGTACCTTCGACTGCTCGCTGCGCTGGGGCGTGGCCGAGAAACCCGACACCAGCGGCAAAGGCTGGAGCTACGGCGTCGCCCGCTACAGCGGCGACCGCGTCGAGTGGTACCGCGTCTTCTCCTACGCCTACCGTCCGCGGCGCACCCTGGAGCGCGCCGCGATCGAGGTCGCCGGCCGCCGTCTGCCCGAGGGCGAGGAGGAGCTGGCGCTGCTGTCCGACGCCGTCGTCCTGACCTGTCTGCACCGGGGCACGCGCCTGGAACTCGCCATGAGCGACGACGCGTTGACGGGATTCCTGGCCTGGCTGGAGGCGGCCCCGCCCGGGCAGCGGGTGAACGTCGCCTAATTCCTCTCCTGACACACCGGATTGGGCGTGTCCGGCTGGCCGACCACGACGGTGTGGGGTTCGGGGCTCAGACTCACCGTGACGTGCACCGGCAGGGCGGCCAGGGCGGCCGCGAGTGCGGTTCCCGTGAACACTCTCGCGGTCGCCGCCCGGTTGGGCCTGCCGGACCTGCTGTTCCTGCGCTTCCTCTGGTTCCCCCGCGACATCTCATCCCCCTGGACAAGCCGTTCCGTTTCTGGTTGAGATGTGAATTTTCCCCGGTCGGCGGGCGCCCCCCACCTGCCGTTCGGACCCGCCGCCAAGGGCCGAACGGCCCCCCGCAGTGCACGCCGGGGGCGCGCGGAGCATGAGAAAGCTCCGCCGCGGACGGCCCGTGGGCCACCCGCGGCGGAGCTGGGGCGGAGCGGGGGATCAGCTCAGCCCGCTGCTGATGGCGCTCACCAGTTCGCCGTTCGCGGTGTCACCGCTGAACTCCCAGAAGAAGGCGCCGCCGAGGCCCTGGTTCTTGGCCCAGCTCATCTTTCCGGCGATGGTCGACGGGGTGTCGTAGGACCACCAGTTGCTGCCGCAGTGCGCGTACGCCGTACCGGCGACGGTGCCGGTCACCGGGCAGGACGTCTTGAGGACCTTGTAGTCCTCGATGCCCTGCTCGTACGTGCCGGCCGCCGGGCCCGTGGCGGTGCCGCCGGGGGCGTCCTGCGTCACGCCGGTCCAGCCGCGGCCGTAGAAGCCGATGCCGATGAGCAGCTTCTTCGCGGGCACCCCGATCGCCTTGAACTTGGCCATCGCGTCGGCCGTGGTGAAGCCGGCCTTCGGGATGCCGGAGTACGAGGTGAGCGGGGAGTGCGGGGCGGTGGGGCCCTTCGCGTCCCAGGCGCCGAAGAAGTCGTACGTCATCACGTTGTACCAGTCGACGTACTGGGCGGCGCCCGCGTAGTCCGCGGCCTCGATCTTGCCGCCGGCCGAAGCGTCGGCGGTGACCGCGCCGGTGACCAGCGCGGAGGAGCCGAACTTGGCGCGCAGCGCGGCCATCACGTTCTTGTAGGCCGCGGCCCCGCTGGTGTCGCAGGACAGACCGCAGGCGTTCGGGTACTCCCAGTCGATGTCGATGCCGTCGAACACGTCGGCCCAGCGCGGGTCCTCGACCAGGTTGTAGCAGGACTGCGCGAACGCGGCCGGGTTGGCCGCGGCCTGGGCGAAGCCGCCGGACCAGGTCCAGCCGCCGAAGGACCACAGCACCTTGATGTTCGGGTACTTGGCCTTCAGCTCGCGCAGCTGGTTGAAGTTGCCGCGCAGCGGCTGGTCCCAGGTGTCCGCGACACCGCTGACGGACTGGTCGGCGGTGAAGGCCTTGTCGTAGTCGGCGTAGGAGTCGCCGATCGCGCACTGGCCGTTCGTCACGTTGCCGAAGGCGTAGTTGATGTGCGTGATCTTGGCGGCGGAGCCGGACGTCACCAGGTTCTTGACGTTGTAGTTGCGGCCGTAGATGCCCCACTCGGTGAAGTACCCGAGCTTGACCTTGTCGCCGGTGGCCGGGGGCGGGTCCGTGGTGCCGCCGGTGGTGTGCACGGCGACGGCGCCGCTGACCGGGCCGGTCTGGTCGGCGGTGTCACGGGCCTGGACGGTGTAGGAGTAGTCGGTGCCGGCGCTCAGGCCGGTGTCCGTGTACGAGGTCGTGGTGACCGTCGAGACCTTCTTGCCGTCGCGCAGGACGTCGTAGTTCTTGACGCCCTTGTCGTCGGTGGCCGCGCTCCAGGAGAGCTTCACCGAGGTGTCGGTGACGGAGGAGGCGGTGGGGGTGCCGGGCGCGGAGGGCGCCGCGTCGCCGGGAGTCGTGGTGCCGTCACAGCTGTCGCCGTTCAGCGTGCAGTTGGACGGGGAGCCGGAGCCCTTGCCGTTGAAGCCGAAGGAGACGGAGGCGCCGGGGGCGAGGGTGCCGTTGTAGGACTTGTTCTTGGCGGTCCAGTGGGTGCCGGAGTTCGTGACGTCCGCGTCCCACGCGGAGGTGACGGAGGTGCCGGAGGGGAAGTCCCAGTTGATCGTCCAGGAACTGATGGACGCGCTGCCGGTGTTGGTGACCGTCCACTTGCCTTCGAAGCCGGTTCCCCAGTCCTGGGTCTTGGTGTAGGTGGCTTTCGCGTCCGTCGCTGCCTGGGCGGGGCTCGCGAGGCCGACCAGACCGGCCAGGGGGAGCAACAGGGTCGCGAACCCTGCCGCGGCTCTGTGTCTGAAGCGCATGGTGCGCCTCCCTCGTGTCAGGGGATGAGGGCGCGACTGAGCCTTCGCGCCCACGGTGCCGAGAGAATAGAAAGGTCTGGACCACGGGTCAATAGGTCTGGACCACTGAGTCCGCGGCCGACCGGATCCCCAACTGCCGCGCCGAGGGCGCCGCTTGCCCCGGCAGCCCGGCCCGCGGCCTGCCGGGGAACCGGCTGACGTGCGTCTTCACCGCCGCCCGGGCCGGCGCGCGCCGTTCCCGGCCGATCGGGCCGAGCCGCCGGGTCCGGCCGGAGAAGGCTCCGGCCGGCACCGCCGTACGCGGCGCGGGGGAGGGCCGTACCCTGACCGGACGGTGAGGGGAGGGCGCATGGGCGAGACCGGCAGTCCCGGAACGGTGCTGGTCGTGGACGACGACCCGGCCATCCGGCGTTCGCTGGAACGCGGCCTGCGGCTCAGCGGCTTCCGGGTGCGGACGGCGGACGGCGGCCGTGAGGCGCTCGCGGTGATCGGGCGGACACCCCCGGACGTCCTCGTCCTGGACGTGTCGATGCCCGGCATGAGCGGCATCGAGGTGTGCGAACGGCTCCGCGGCGAGGGCCAGGACCTGCCCGTCCTGATGCTCTCCGCGCTCGACGAGACCGCCGACCGCATCGCCGGGCTCCAGGCGGGCGGCGACGACTACCTGGTCAAGCCGTTCGCCCTGCAGGAACTCGTGCTGCGGCTGCGCGCGCTGCTGCGCCGGCGCCCGCCCGCGGGCGAGGTGCTGAGGGTCGCGGGTCTCGTCGTCGACCCCGCCGCCCGCACCGCCGAGCGGGACGGCCGGCCGCTGGAGCTGACCCGGCGCGAGTTCGAACTCCTCGAGGTGCTCGCCCGCAACGCCGGGCTCGTCCTGACCCGCGACCAGCTCCTGGAACGGGTGTGGGGCTACGACTTCGAGGTGCGCACCGACGCCGTCGACACGTTCGTCAGCTATCTGCGGCGCAAGCTGGAGGCCGGTGGACGGCCCCGGCTGGTGCACACCGTGCGCGGTGTGGGCTTCGTGCTCCGGGACCGGCCGTGAGACTGTCCACCCGCATCGGGCTCACCGTCGGCGTCACCGTGCCCCTGCTGGTGCTGGCCTCCGGCTGGCTGCTGCTCCGGCTGGTCAACCACGATCTGCACGGCGCCGAGGACGACCATCTGCGGGCCCGCGCCGCCGCCGTGGCGCCCGACGCCCGCGCCCTGCTGCGGGCCAGCGCCAATGGCCGGCCCAAGGCGGCCGACAACCGCGAGCGGCGGCTCTACACCGCCGCGCTCGACGTCGGCGTACGTGTCGTCGGCCCGGACGGCAGCTTCAGCGGAGGCCCGCAGCCCGACGCCTCGGTGCCGCTCCCGGCGCGGGCGGACGCGCCCGTCACCGTCCGGGACGGCGGCAGGAGCTGGCGCGCGCTGTCCGTGCCGGTCGGAACGGCACGCGGCCCGGGGACCCTGTGGGTCTTCGCGCCGAACGCCGCCGATCAGACCCAGCTCCGGCTGGTACGACGCCGGGTGGCGTGGACCACCCTGCTCGCCGCCCCGCTGTCCGGCCTGCTCGCCTGGGGCGTCGCCACCGGCGCCACCGGCCCGCTGCGCCGCCTCGGGCGCCGTACCGCCGGACTCGACCCGCGCACCAGCAGTGCCCGGCCGCACCACGAGCCGACCGGGGTGACGGAGGTCGACGAGCTGGCGGCCACCCTCGAAAAGGCCCTCGCCCGCTACGACGAACAGGCCGCCCGCACCGCCGAGGCCCTGGACACCGCCCGCTCCTTCTCCGCGGCCGCCTCCCACGAACTGCGCACCCCGCTGATGAGCATGGGCACCAACCTCGACATCCTCGCCGGCCACCCCGGTCTGCCGGAGCCGGAGCGCGCCGAGGTCCTGGCCGATCTGCGCGGCGAGCACGCCCGCCTGCTGAACCTGCTGGTGATGCTGCGGGAACTGGGCCGCGGGGACCTGGTCGAGGCGGAGGCGTTCCGGAGCGTGGACGTCTCGGAGACCGCCGACGCCGCGGTGGCTCAGGCCCGCCGGCGCGTCCCCGGCGCCCGGATCACGCTGGACGCGGCACCCGGCCTCACCGTGCACGGCTGGGAGCCCGGGCTGCGGCTGCTCCTGGACAACCTGGTGGCCAACGCGCTGGCGCACGGGCGGGACGAGGCGGGCGGGGCGAGCGTGGCGGTGGGGGTGCGGCGCGCGGGCGAGCAGGTCGTGGTGACCGTCGACGACCGCGGTCCCGGGGTGCCGCCCGCGGACCGCGCCCGGATCTTCGAGCGCTTCCAGCGCGGAGCCGGCAGCTCGGGCACCGGGCTCGGCCTGACGCTCGTGGCCCAGCAGGCGGCGCTGCACCGGGGCACCGTCACGGTCACCGACGGGCCCGGCCGGACCGGCTCCCGCTTCGAGGTACGGCTGCCGTCCACGGGCGGCACGCTGCCCGTCCACCGCGACTGGCTGATCGCCGCGGCCGGGACGAACCGGTCACAGAGTTTCCCCAAAGACGCTTCCTAGCCTCCACGGCGTACGGACGGACGGCAGGGGGCCGTCCGGCGAAGACGGAGGCAGAAATGGACGTACGACGACGCAGGCGCACCCTCCTCGTGGGGCTGGCCACGGCGGCGGTCCTGGCGGCCGGCACGGGTGCGGCGACGGCCGAGAGCACCCCCTCTCCGGCGGCCGCGCCCACCGGCGACGGGGCGAAGGCGCTGTGCGCGCGGGTGCCGAAGATCGACCACCGCATCGACCGGGCCCTGAAGCGGCTGGGCGCCGGGGCGGACAGGCGCGGTTCGATCGCCCGGCTGCAGCGGCGGGTGGACAACGCCAGGAGCGCGGGCCACGACGAGATCGCCACGTTCCTGCAGGACCGGCTGACCTTCCGCAAGTCCCTGGTCGGCACGCTCAAGCAGCGCCGGACCGACCTGGCCGGGGTGAAGACGTGGTGCGAGAACAACGCCGACGGCGCGGAGGGCAAGTGATGCGTGCCCGGGTGACGGCGGCCGCGGTGCTGCTAGCCGCCGGCCTCCTCGCGGGCTGCGCCCGGGAGCACGGCGCGGCGGCTCCCACGCCGGCCCCGCCGTCCTCGTCCGCGATGCCCTCCGGCTACCCGGAGATGCAGCGGAAGGTGGCCGCGGCCGAGTCCGCGCTCGCGCGGGCCGACCAGGACGCGGCTCAGGACGACACGGCCGGCCCGGGGCGCTGAGAGGGGAGGCGGGCGGGGGGCACGCCGAGCCGGCGCTCCCCGCCCGCCGCGGTGGTCAGCGCTCGCCGCCGGGGACCCACAGGACGTCGCCCACCTCCTCGTTCGCCACCCGGGCCAGGATGAACAGCAGGTCCGACAGCCGGTTGAGGTAGGTCGCGGTCAGCGGGTTCATCGTCTCGCCGTGCGCCTCGAGCGCCGCCCACGTCGAGCGCTCGGCCCGCCGGACGACCGTGCAGGCCTGGTGCAGCAGGGCGGCTCCCGGCGTGCCGCCCGGCAGGATGAAGGACCGGAGCTTCTGCAGCCGCTCGTTGAAGCGGTCGCAGTCCGCCTCCAGCTTGTCGACGTAGAACTGCTCGACCCTCAGCGGCGGGAACTCGGGGTTGTCGACCACGGGGGTGGACAGGTCGGCGCCCACGTCGAACAGGTCGTTCTGGACGCGGGTGAGCACCCCGGTGATCTCCTCGTCCAGGCCGCCCAGCGCGAGCGCGGTGCCGATGACCGCGTTGGCCTCGTTGGCGTCGGCGTACGCCGAGATCCTGAGGTCGGTCTTGGCGACCCGGCTCATGTCACCGAGGCTGGTGGTGCCCTGGTCGCCGGTCCGGGTGTAGATGCGTGTCAGATTGACCATGCGGCCAGCGTAGTTACGCCCCGGCCGTACGGAACACACGTGTGCCCGCCGTCACGGCCGACACCGCGAGCCCGCAGGCCACCAGGACGCCCCGGAGCAGATGACCGGTGGTGTAGGAGCCGACGTAGGCGTCCCGCACCGCGTCCACCAGATAGCGCAAGGGCATCACGTGCGAGAGCACGTCCAGCCAGGCCGGCGCGAGGCTCATGGGCAGCATCAGGCCGGACAGCAGCATCGACGGCATGGTCACGGCGTTGACCAGCGGGCCGAACTCCTGCGGAGTGTTCACCTTCATCGCCACGGCGTACGACAGCGAGCCGAGCGAGACCGTCAGCAGGGCGACGAAGGCGAAGCCGATCAGGATCCCGGCGAGGGGCGCGCGCAGACCCATCACCACCGCGGCCAGCACCAGCAGCACCGCCTGGAGGACGGTGACCGTGGCGTCGCGCAGCACCCGGCCCAGCAGCAGCGCGAGCCGGCTGACCGGGGTGACGCGCATCCGCTCGACGACGCCCTGGCCCTTCTCCACGATGATGCCGAACCCCGCGAACGCCGCCCCGAACAGTGCGAGCTGGAGCAGCAGGCCGGGCACCAGCAGCTGCCAGGAACTGCCCCCGCCACCCAGTGGCAGTCCGGTCAGCAGGGGTCCGAAGAAGACGAGATAGAGCAGCGGCATCAGCAGGCCGAACAGCAGCGCGAAGCGGGAGCGCAGGGACTGGCGGAGGTAGCGTCCGTAGACGAGGGCTGTGTCCTGGAGCAGCATCGTGGAACTCCTATACGGCTACGGGGGCGGTGTCGGCCGACGGGGAGGGCCCGCGGCCGGTGATCGCGAGGAACGTGTCCTGCAGGCTCGCGTCGATCGAGCCGCCGTGCTGGAGCTTGAGCGCGGCGGGTGTGCCCTGCGCCGCCACCACTCCCCGGTCGACGATCACCAGACGGTCGGAGAGGGCGTCCGCCTCGTCCAGGTAGTGCGTGGTCAGGAAGACGGTCGTGCCGTGCTCGTCGCGCAGACGGCGGATCAGCTCCCACAGGCCGGCCCGGCCGGCGGGGTCGAGACCGGTTGTGGGCTCGTCGAGGAAGAGCACCTTCGGGCGGTGGGTGAGGGCCATCGCGATGTCCAGCCGCCGCCGCTGACCGCCGGACAGCGCGGACGTCCTGCGGTCGAGCAGGTCGGCGAGCCCCAGATCGCCTGCCAACCCGGCGCACCTGTCCACGGCCTGAGCGCGCGTCAGGCGGTACAGGCGGGCCTGGGTGACGAGTTCCTCCCGCACGCTGACCTGCCCGTCGACTCCGCCCGACTGCGCGACGTAGCCGCAGGCCCCGCGCACGCCCGCCGGATCGGTGGCGAGGTCGTGTCCGGCGACGGTGGCCGTGCCGCCGGTCGGGGCGAGCAGCGTCGTGAGCATGCGCAGGGTGGTGGTCTTGCCGGCACCGTTCGGGCCGAGAAGACCGAGGATCTCGCCCTCGTGGACGGTGAGGTCGATGCCGCGGACGGCCGCCACGGGGCCGCGTGCGGTCCGGAAGGTGCGGGCCAGTCCGGCCGCGCTGATGACTGCTGGCATGCGCCCAGAAAAACAGAGTCTCTTAAAATTTGCAATGCACCCAAAATTCAAGGGACGTCAACGAGGGCTAGGATTCGGACATGGCTGAGGGGCTCAGGGAACGGAAGAAGCGGCAGACCCGGCAGTACATCTCGGACGTCGCCACGGGCCTGTTCGTCGAGCGCGGCTTCGACGCGGTGACCGTCGCGGAGATCGCCGAGGCCGCGAACGTCTCCGTCAACACCGTCTACAACTACTTCCCGGCCAAGGAGGACCTCTTCCTCGACCGCGCGGCCGGAGTCGTGGACCGCCTCTCGCGCTGGGTGCGGGGCCGGGACGCGGGGGAGTCGGCGGCCCGTGCCGTGCTGCGCGAACTGCGCCGCGAGGTCGAGGTGGTCTCCCCCGCGGTCGGGCTGGTGGAGGGCTACGACCGCTTCATGCGCGTGCTGCACGGCGCGCCCGCCCTGCGCTCGCGCATGTGGGGCATGCAGCAGCAGATCCAGGAGAACCTGGAGCAGACGCTGCGCGAGGAGACCGGCGCTCCGGCCGCCGACCCGCTGCCGGCCCTGATCGCCGGTCAGGTCGGCTGGGTCCACCAGACGGTCACGGCGGCCATCGGCCGGGCGATGGCCGACCGGCGTGATCCGCGCGAGGTGTCACGGGAGGTACTGGTTCTCCTCGACGACATCGAGGACCTGTTGGGTGAGAAGGTGCTCAACTACGCCGTCCGGGGCACGGAATGACCCGTGCCGGTGTGATGTCCGTCAGATGAGACGTGACGCGCGTTACTTACCGGTCACACGGCACCGACGGAGCGCTAAGGTCCGCCGGAGGAGCATACGTAAACAGCGTGTGAGGCGTTTCAAAGGGGAGTCGCAGACGTGGCACGGAAGCTTGCCGTCATCGGAGCCGGCCTGATGGGTTCCGGCATCGCTCAGGTCTCCGCCCAGGCGGGCTGGGACGTCGTTCTGCGCGACGTCACCGACGAGGCACTGGAGCGTGCCGTGGGCGGTATCCGGGCCTCGTACGCGAAGTTCGTCGGCAAGGGCAAGCTGGAGGCGCACGACGCCGACGCCTCCCTCGCGCGCATCACCACGACCACCGACCTGGACGCCGCCGCCGACGCGGACGTCGTGGTCGAGGCCGTCTTCGAGAAGCTCGAGGTCAAGCACGAGATCTTCCGGACGCTCGACAAGATCGTGCGCGAGGACGCCGTGCTCGCCTCCAACACCTCCGCGATCCCCATCACCAAGATCGCGGCGGCCACGCGGCGCCCCGAGCGGGTCGTCGGCGTGCACTTCTTCTCGCCGGTGCCGATGATGCAGCTCGTCGAACTCGTCCGCGGCTACAAGACCAGCGACGAAACCCTCGCCACCGCGCGGGAGTTCGCCGAGTCCGTCGGCAAGACCTGCATCGTCGTCAACCGCGACGTCGCCGGTTTCGTGACGACCCGTCTCATCTCGGCCCTCGTCGTCGAGGCGGCCAAGCTCTACGAGTCGGGCGTCGCGAGCGCCGAGGACATCGACCTCGCCTGCAAGCTGGGCTTCGGCCACGCGATGGGCCCGCTGGCCACGGCGGACCTGACCGGCGTCGACATCCTGCTGCACGCCACCGGCAACATCTACACCGAGTCGCAGGACGAGAAGTTCGCACCCCCGGAGCTGATGCGCCGGATGGTTGACGCCGGTGACATCGGGCGCAAGAGCGGGCAGGGCTTCTACACGTACTGAAACACCAGTACGTACAGCCACGTAGACCGCACAGACCCCTGGAATGTCACTCGCCAGGGTGAATTCGGTATCGGTTCGCTTACAGACGGCAACTTCGTTGCCGCTGAAGCAGTCAGACGTTGCACAGCCACCGTCACGGAGTACGCCACCGCACTCACGGGGAGCGACATTATGTACATCAGGGGCGACCACGCCGAGCTGGTCGTCGGGGGCCGCCTCGACGTCCGCAGCGCGGCGGACGCCCGTACGGTCCTGCACTCGGCCGTCGACGACGGAGTCGGCGACCTGGTGCTCGACCTGTCCGAACTGGCCTCCTGGGACGCCACCGGGCTCGGGGTGATCATGGGGGTCCACCGGCGGGCCGGCCGCTGCGGCCGGCGCCTGGTGCTGCGTGACGTACCGCCCCAGATGCAGCGCCTGCTGGTGGCCACCCGGCTGCACCGGATCCTGGCGATCGAGGGTGGCATCGGGCTGGAGTCGCTGCCCCGCGTGTGACGCTCCGTCCGCGAGTGGCCCGGGATGCGGGGGAGCCCCGGCCGCACTCCGCCGCAGGACACGGTGGGTGCGATCCTCACGAGACTGTGACCTCTCGCACGGAGCGGTACCCCGGGCTGTCGTAGATACTGAGCGAAGGTTTAGGGTTCGGTCGCCCGCTGCCCTATGTCCCTGCGAGCGGGTCCGGACCAGAAGCGACAGCGCGGTGTGCAGCAAGGCCGGGAGGGGCTCGAGGCACACACGACGCTTTTGGGGGGCTTGAAACCTATGGACCCGAACAACCGGGGACCCGAGGAGTACGGCCACGACGACGCGGGCACCTCCCGCTCGAACGCATTCGAGCACGAGGGAGGCGGTCCGTCGCGCCAGCGCCCGCCCAGGGACCCGCTCACACCCGATTTCGCACACCACACGCCCGCGCTCGCCCGCACGGCGCGGCTCGTCACCGGCGACTACCTGCTCACCGTCAACCCCGTCGACGGCAGCGAGATAGAGACCTGCCCGCCCGCCGAGCGCCCGGGCCGCCCTCAGAAGCGCACGGCGGCCGGGCGCGCCGAGGTGGAGCGCGCGGCCAGGCCGCCCGTGCCGCCCGGCCCCACCCTGCCGCCGCTGCCGCTCCTGGAGCGCCAGGACGAGCGGGAGCGGCTGGTCCGTCTCCTCGCCCGCGGCCGCTCGGTCCGGCTCACCGGCCCCGCCGGTTCCGGCCGCACCAGGCTCCTCGACCTCGTCGCCGAGGACTGCGGTGACCTGGCCCCCGACGGCGTCGTCCGCCTCAGCGGCTTCCACCGCACGCCGGACGAACTGCTCCACGAGCTCTTCCACGCCGTGTACGACGCACCCGAGCAGCGCCCGGAACGGGACGCACTGCTGGAGTACGTGCGGGAGATCGGCGCGGTCGTCGTCCTCGACGACATCGAGTTCGGCGGCGCCGGGCTGGACGAACTGCTGGACGCCACGCCCGAGTGCGCCTTCGTCGTCGGCGCCGCCCCCGACGTGCCCGCGCCCTCCGCCGACTCCGCCGTCGAGGAGGTCTTCCTCAGCGGCCTCGAGCGCGCCGGCGGCGTCGACATCATCGAGCGCACCGTCGGCCGGGCCCTCACCGAGGAGGAGGCCAACTGGGCCGGCGACCTCTGGTTCGAGTCCGAGGGCCTGCCGCTGCGCTTCGTGCAGGCCGGCGCCCTGCTGCGGCGGCGCGACCAGCTGCGGGCCGGCGCGAGCGCCGTGGACGAGTTCGGGGTCTTCGAGGACGCGCTCCCCGCCGACGCCCCCCTCGACATCGAGGCCGGCGACGACGTCCCGCTGCCGTCGCTGGGCGAGGCCGCCGCGCCCGCGCCGCTGCTGGCCTCCCGGCTCAGCTCCTCGGCCCGCGCCACCCTGCGCCTCGCCGTCGCGCTCGGCGGCGAGGTGCCGCACCAGGCCCATCTGCCCGCACTCGTCGGCGACACCCACGCGGACGCGGCCCTCGGCGAACTGGCCTCCTGCGGGCTGGTCTCGCCGGTCGGCGCCCGTTACCGGCTCGCGGCCGGAGTGCTCCAGCAGCTGGAGGCCGCCGGATACGGCGATGACGACGGCGGAGCCCGTGCGCTCACCGCCGCCCAGCACTACGCCTGGTGGGCCGGGCACCCGTCGGTCACCCCGGAGCGCGTGTGCGCCGAGGCCGACGCAGTGCTCGCGGCCCTCGGCGTCCTGGTGCCGGAGACGACGGCGCCGGCCGAGGGCGAGGAGTGCGTCAGCGTGCGGCTGGCCCGCACGGCGGCGCCGGCGTTCGCCGCGGGTCTGCACTGGAGCGCCTGGGAGCGGGCCCTGCGGTTCGGCGCGGAGGCCGCCCGGCTCGCCGGTGAGGTGTCCGAACAAGCCTACTTCCACCACGAGTTGGGCGTCCTCGCACTGTGCGGCGGACAGTTCGACCGCTCCCGTGCGGAGCTGGAGACCGCCATCGGCCTGCGCTCCGCCCTCGCCGAGAAGCACGGCACCGTCTCCGGCCGCCGCGCCCTCGCCCTGGTCGCCGACCGCACCGGCACGGCACCGGGGCTCGGCGCGACGGCGGGGGAGGAGGTCCCCGACGCGCGCTACGAGGAGTCCCAGTCGCCGCCCGGGGGCGTGCCGGCCGCGCTGCCGGGCGCCGCACCGCCGCCGTCCGGCGACACCTCGACGGTGGTCGTGCACCGGGCCCTGTCCGGCCCGGTGTCCAAGGCGCACCGGGCCGGCATCCGCGGCCTGGCCCGGCGCAACCTGGTCGCGGCCGGCGCGGGCGCGCTGCTCGCGGCGGTGCTCGGCACGGTCGTGACGCTCGGCGCGACGTCCAGCAACGACGCCAACACCCCCTCCGACCAGGTCGGCGTCAACCCGTCCGCCAGCCAGGGCCTCGACGACGGCAGCCTCGGCGCCGACCAGCCCAAGAGCGACACCGGCGGCGGCGACACCGGCGCGGCGACGAGCCGTCCCACGAACCCGGGCCCCGACGGCACCTACGGCACCTCCGACGACCCGACCCCGCCGTCGTCCGGCACCCACCGGCCGTCGGCCTCCCCGAGCGGCACCAGGGGCTCGGGCGGCGGCTCCGGCCCGTCCCCGCGCCCCTCGTCGCCGAAGCCGCCGACCAAGAGCTCGACTCCGCCCTCGACACCGTCCGCGTCGCCCTCGAAGTCCGCCTCGCCGTCGCCGACCGGCACGCCCTCGAGTTCGCCGTCGGACTCGTCGTCGCCGGCCACCTCCACGTCGGCCAGCGGCCCGGCGTCCAGCGCCCCCGCCTCGTCCGGCGCACCGGCGCCGGCGAGCAGTCCGGCGAGCACGCCGCAGAGCGGCAGTTCCGGTCCGGTGATGTGAGGTCCCGCGCACGCCCGTGCGCACGGCAGGGCCGGGTCCGTCCGACGGACCCGGCCCTCCTCGTCGTGCGCTCCGGTCAGAACAGCCGCAGCTTGTCGTCCTCGATGCCGCGCAGGGCGTCGTAGTCCAGTACCGCGCAGCCGATGCCGCGGTCCGTGGCGAGGACGCGTGCCTGCGGCTTGATCTCCTGGGCCGCGAAGATGCCGCGGACCGGGGCGAGATGGGGGTCGCGGTTCAGCAGTTCGAGGTACCGGGTGAGCTGCTCCACGCCGTCGATCTCGCCGCGCCGCTTGATCTCGACCGCGACCGTCTGCCCGTCGGCGTCCCGGCACAGGATGTCGACCGGCCCGATGGCCGTCATGTACTCGCGGCGGATGAGCGTGTATCCGTCGCCCAGGGTCTCGATGCGGTCGGCGAGCAGTTCCTGGAGGTGCGCTTCCACGCCGTCCTTGATCAGGCCGGGATCGACGCCGAGTTCGTGCGAGGAGTCGTGGAGGATCTCCTCCATCGTGATGATGAGCTTCTCGCCCGCCTTGTTGATGACGGTCCAGACGCCGTCCTGCCCGTCCGCGCCCTCCTTCAGGGTGCAGGGCGGCGACATCCAGTTCAGGGGCTTGTAGGCGCGGTCGTCCGCGTGGATCGAGACGCTGCCGTCCGCCTTCACCAGGATCAGGCGGGGTGCCGAGGGGAGATGGGCGGTGAGCCGGCCCGCGTAGTCGACGGAGCATCGGGCAATGACGAGACGCATGGTCGGCAACGCTACTCGACGGACGCACCCCGGCGCGATTCGCCCTCCGGGCACCGGCGGCCGCCCCGCGGGCGGGTCCTGCGGGCCGCCCCTGTTGTCCGGGAACACCCGAGACAACCCCTGTTCGTTCGTGGCTGATTGTGGGCCCAATGAGGGCGCCTCATGTACGCGTTTTCCTGGTGCGGCCCCCGTCCGCTGCTTACCGTAGTAAACGGGAGGTCGCGAGACGGGTACTGAGCGTGTTCGGTATTCGCGGACTCCCTCATCTGTCCGGCAACCCCTGTCGACCACGGGGGTGCGAGAGGAGAACCCATGTCGCTCGACGTCTCACCGGCCCTACTCGAAAAGGCCGAGCGAGGCGAGGTCGACGAAGCGGAATTCGTCGACTGCGTCCGGACCTCCCTGCCTTACGCATGGGAGATGATCAGCTCCCTGGTGGCCCAGCTGAAGGTCGACGGCGGTACCTTCGCCGACAACCAGACGCCCCCGCCGGACGAGCAGGCACGCGGTCAGCTGCTGCGTGCGCTCGCGAGTGACGCGATACGCGGCGCGCTGCAGCGGCACTTCGGTGTCCGGCTGGCCTTCCAGAACTGCCATCGGGTGGCGGTGTTCCCGCTGGACGTCTCGGTCGACGAGACGCTGGCCCGCTTCACCTCGGTGCGCAGTCAGCTGCTCAACCAGTCACCGGAGTTCAGGGACTGCTGAGAGCACGCCGCTGCTTGCCGCTCCGTACGCGGGAGGTGCTTAAAGTACTGGGGCGGCAAGCTCTCCACCGGGCTCTCGGCAGGTCCGTTCAACCGAGGTGCGGGAGCACCTCGGCGCCCAGCCGCCGTACGTTCTCCTCGGTGGCCGCCAGATCTCCCGAGCCCTCCACCAGCAGGGCGAAACGGGAGATGCCGGTCCGCTCGCTGGTCGCCGCGAGCCGGTCCGCGCACAGCCGCGGGGTTCCCACCGGATGCAGCCCGCAGAGCAGTTCGGTGTACGCCAGCGGATCGCGCATCTGCCGCGCCCTGCCGTCCACCGTGACATGGGCTTCCAGTCCGTGTTTGAGCCAGCCCGGCATCGCCTTCGTCAGCGCCTCCACGGCGTCCGTGCGCCGGTCCGCGATCTGGCAGACGCCGGCGGAGACATGGGCCGCCCGGCGCACGAGGTGCGCCGGATGCCCGGCGGCGCGTGCGAGCCGCCCCCACAGGGCCACCATCTCGGCCTTCTCCTCGTCCCCCACATGCATCCCCAGCAGCATCGGCAGTCCGCGCTCGGCGGCCAGCCGCACGCTCGACGGCGAGGTGCACGCGACGACCACCTCGGGCCCCTCGGCGTCCGACAGGGACTCCGACGGCCGTGGTACGACGGGGACTTCGCGGAAGGCGAAGCGGCCGCCGGAGCCCGCGACCGAGGGCTCGCGCAGCCAGCGCAGCAGCAGGTCGAGTGATTCCGGGAAGCCCTGCTCGTACGCGTCGAGACCCGTGCCGAAGACCTCCAGGTCGACCCAGGGTCCGCCGCGCCCCACGCCCAGCGAGAACCGGCCGCCGGAGGTGATGTGCAGCAGCGCGGCCTGCTCGCCGACCGACACCGGGTGGGCGGTGGGCAGCACGGTGACCGCCGTGCCCACCTGGACCCGCCGCGTGCGGCCGAGGAGCAGCGCGGCCAGTGTGATCGCCGCCGGACAGGTGCCGTACGGTACGAAGTGGTGCTCCGCCAGCCAGACCGAGTCCAGGCCCGCCTCCTCGGCGACCTCGGCCGAGCGGACCGCGCGGTGCAGTGCCTCCCCCTGGCCCTGCCCCGGGAACTGGGCCGCCAACACGAACGTTCCAACGCGCATTGCTTTTCCTGCTTCCTTGGCTCCGACGCGGAGCTCCCCCACACCGCATAACCGTCTGACACGTGCCGAGGACACGGCCTGGCGGAGAGATTTCCGGATTTTCTGCAGAATGGGTGCCCGGGGCGGGCGGCCCGGGGTCGGACGGTCCTTCACGCGTACCCCTGTCCGTGCCCCGTAGGCTGGACACGACCCGCTTCCTGTATAGCCCCGTGAGGTGTCCTGTGTCCCCGCGTCGCAACCGGCCCAAGGGGGCCGGCTCCTCGGATTCGTCCGGCCGGAGCCCCGAGGACGACCGGTCCGGCCGCTACGGCGGCTGGCAGTCCACCGAGAGCTGGCGGGGCGAGGAGTGGAGCGTGCGGCACGTCGCGGGCGCGAGCGCCGAGGGCAAGACCTACCGCTGCCCGGGCTGCGACCAGTTGATCTCCTCCGGCGTCCCGCACGTCGTGGCCTGGCCGGAGCACGCGGGCGTCGACGACCGCCGGCACTGGCACAAGGCCTGCTGGAACGCGAAGGACCGCCGCACCACGAGGGTGCAGCGGTCCCGCGGGGCGCCGAGGTTCTGAACCCCGGCTACACGTCCCGCTTCTGCAGCAGGGCGAGAGCGCCGGCGAACGCGGCGGCCGTCACGCCCAGGGCGATCCACAGCGGGTCCCAGCCGCTCGGGCCGGAGTTGCTCAGGGAGTTGGTGTAGAAGACGCCGAGCTGGTTCGGGATCGAGTAGTCGAACAGGGCCTGGCGCACGTCCTCCAGGGCCGACGAGACCATGAACAGGGCGATCACCAGCGGAGCCAGCACGAGGCCGATCATGATGGTGATGGCGCCCGCCGAGTGCCGGATGATCGATCCGACGACGAGCGAGAGCAGCCCGAGCAGCGCGATGTAGAGCGAGATGCCGAGGGTGCCCTTCAGCCATTCCGAACCGCTCGGCCGCCTGGCGCCGTCCAGCACGGCCACGTCGGCGAGCGCGACCACCAGCACCGCGGCGAGGGTGACGGTGAAGGCCACCGAGAAGAACACGATCGCCTTCGCCGCCAGGACCCGCGGACGGGAGGGGCAGGCGGTCATCGTGGTCCGGATCATGCCGGTGCCGTACTCGGAGGCGGTGGTCAGCACCCCGAGCGTGATGACGCACATGCTGCCGAGCAGCAGCCCGAAGACGCCGAAGGACAGCGGATTCTCGCCCGACAGACCGCTGTCGGACTCGTTGGCGGCGACCAGCCAGGCGGTCAGCAGGCCGATGCCGACCACGAGCAGCACGAAGACGCCGAGCGTCCACATCGTGGAACGCACCGACCTGATCTTCGTCCACTCCGAGGCGATCGCGTGCCCGAGGTGCGTGCGCGTGACGGGGATCGGCGAGGTGTAGGTCGGGTACGGCGAGCCGGGCACCGCCGTCGGCCGGTCGGGAGCGGCGGCCTGCGGCATCGGGGGCTGGGGCGTGCTCATCGGGCGTCCTCGGGCTTGGTCAGGTCGGCGGGTGCGGCGGGTGCGGCGGGTGCGGCGGGTGCGGCAGGCGCGGGCTGCGCGGGCGCGGGCTGTGCGGGCGGCTGCGGCGCCGCGGCGGGCGGCCCGGCGTACGGGTTGGACCCGTCCGCGCCGGGCGCGGCCGGAGCGCCGTAGGGGCCCGCCTGGGGCTGCCCGGCGCCGCCGTACGGCCCCGGCCCGCCCTGCGGCATCGCGAACGGCTGCCCGCCCTGCTGGGGCGGCGGCGGGGCGTACCAGTCGGGCTGGCCCTGCCCGGGCACCGGCATCGGCGGCTGCGCGCCGGGCGGCAGGGGCTGCATCAGCCCCTCCTTCTGGTCGATCGTCGAGCGGTAGTCGACAGCCCCCTGGGTCATCCGCATGTACGCCTCCTCCAGCGAGGCCTGGTGCGGCGACAGCTCCCACAGGCGTACGTCGGCGTCGTGCGCGATGTCGCTGATGCGGGGCAGCGGCAGTCCCGTGATCCGCAGGGCGCCGTCCTGCTCGGGCAGCACGTGCCCGCCCGCCTCGGTCAGCGCGGACGTCAGCTTCTCGCGCAGCTGCGGCTCGGTGTCGGGCGTGCGCACGCGCGCGAAGTCGGCGGAGTTGGCCGAAATGAAGTCCTTGACGCTCATGTCGGCGAGCAGCTGCCCGCGCCCGATGACGATGAGGTGGTCGGCGGTCAGCGCCATCTCGCTCATCAGGTGGGAGGAGACGAAGACCGTGCGGCCCTCGGCCGCGAGCGCCTTCATCAGGTTGCGCACCCAGAGGATGCCCTCGGGGTCGAGGCCGTTGACCGGCTCGTCGAAGAGGAGCACCTGCGGGTCGCCGAGGAGCGCGGCGGCGATGCCGAGGCGCTGGCCCATGCCGAGCGAGAACCCCTTGGAGCGCTTCCTGGCCACCTCCTGGAGCCCGACCACGCCCAGCACCTCGTCGACCCGGCGGGCCGGGATGCCGGAGAGCTGGGCGAGGCTGAGGAGGTGGTTGCGGGCCGAGCGGCCGCCGTGCACGGCCTTGGCGTCGAGCAGGGCACCCACATGGCGGGGGGCGTTCGGCAGCCTGGGATAGGGGTGGCCGCCGATCGTCACCTGCCCCGCGGTGGGGTTGTCCAGGCCGAGGATCATGCGCATCGTCGTCGACTTGCCGGAGCCGTTGGGCCCCAGGAAGCCGGTGACGGCCCCCGGCCGCACCTGGAAGGAAAGGTTGTAGACGGCGGTCTTGTCGCCGTAGCGCTTGGTCAGGCCGACAGCCTCGATCATGCTCCGCACCCATCGAAAGGATCAGGACAGCAGGGCACACGCCCCCGTAAGGGTTAGGAGGATATCGAGGCGCTGACGGTTCCGCTCAAGACGAGGTAAAAGACCGGCCCCGCTCACGCGTCCCGTCGCTTCAGCACCAGGTACCCGCCGGCCAGGGCCGCGATCACCCACAGGGCCATGATGCCGAGGCCGCCCCAGGGCCCGTACGGAGTGTCGTCGCCGATCGGCGTGACCACCTGCATGATCTTGCTGCCGGCCTGGTCGGGCAGGTACCGGCCGACCTTCTTCGTCGCGGAGACGTTGCCCAGGATGTTGGAGATCAGGAAGAAGAACGGCATCAGGATGCCCAGGGACAGCATCGGCGAGCGCAGCATCGCGGCGACACCCATCGAGAACACCGCGATGAGCGTCATGTAGACACCGCCGCCGATCACGGCGCGCAGCACGTGCGGGTCACCGATCGAGGCGCGGTGGGAGCCGAGCATCGCCTGGCCGAGGAAGAAGGCGACGAAGCTGGTGACCAGGGCCACGACCAGGGCGAGGCCGGTCGCCACGGCGATCTTGCTGAACAGGAAGGCGCCGCGCTGCGGCACCGCGGCCAGCGAGGTGCGGATCATGCCGGTGCTGTACTCGTTGGAGACCACCAGCACCCCGAACACGATCATCGCGAGCTGGCCGAGGCTCATCCCGGCGAAGCTGATGAAGGTCGGGTCGAAGGAGAGCCGGTCCTTCCGGCTCATGTTCGCGAACTGGTGGTTCGTCAGCGCCGAGATCAGCATGCCGAGCGCCACGGTGACGACCACGGCGAGCGAGAGCGTCCACACGGTGGACGCCACCGACCGGATCTTGGTCCACTCGGACCGTACGACCTGGACCGTCGTCACGACCGGCTCCTCTCCCAGCTCTCGCCCCACTGGCTTTCGGGCGGCGCCTGCGGCCCCGGCCCGGCGTGCGCGTGGTACTCCACGGACTCCGCGGTCAGCTGCATGAACGCCTCCTCCAGGGAGGCGGTCTGCGGGCTCAGCTCGTGCAGCACGATCTGGTGCCGCGCGGCCAGCTCGCCGATCTGCTCCGCCTTGGCGCCGTCCGCCTCCAGCGCCCCGGCGCCGGACTCGACGACGACGATCCCGGCCTCGTGCAGCACGTCGAGCAGCCGTTCGCGCTGCGGGGAGCGGACGCGGACGTACGACCGCGAGTTGCGCGCGATGAAGTCGGCCATGGAGGTGTCGGCGAGCAGCCGGCCCTGCCCGATGACGACGAGGTGCTCGGCGGTCAGCGCCATCTCGCTCATCAGGTGGGAGGAGACGAAGACCGTGCGGCCCTCGGCCGCGAGCGCCTTCATCAGGTTGCGGATCCAGTGGATGCCCTCGGGGTCGAGGCCGTTGACCGGTTCGTCGAACATCAGGATCCGCGGGTCGCCGAGCAGGGCGCCGGCGATGCCGAGCCGCTGGCCCATGCCGAGCGAGAACCCCTTGGCCTTCTTGCGCGCGACCGCCGTGAGGCCCACCGTCTCCAGCACCTCGGCCACCCGGCGCCTGGGGATGCCGTTGCTCTGCGCGAGGCACAGCAGGTGGTTGTAGGCGCTGCGGCCGCCGTGCACGGCCTGGGCGTCCAGCAGGGCTCCGATGTACTTCAGCGGGTCCTTGAGACGGTCGTAGTGCTCGCCGTCGATCCGCACGTCCCCGGCGGTGGGCCGGTCCAGGCCGAGCATCATGCGCATCGTCGTGGACTTGCCGGCGCCGTTCGGCCCGAGGAACCCGGTCACCATGCCGGGTCTGACGGTGAAGGTGAGGTTGTTGACCGCCAGCTTCTCGCCGTAGCGCTTGGTCAGGCCCTCGAGCTCGATCATGCGGCCACGCTAAGGCGCCGTCCGGGCTGTTGCCAACCGGATCGGCGGACGGAGTGCCCGCGGCGCCGGCGACGTGCGGGTGCCGCCGCGGGAACGTGCCCGCCCCGGGCAGACCGAAGGCCCGCACCTCCGGGGGAGACGGTACGGGCCTTCGAACGTGCTTGCGGCCGGCTCCGGTTGAGCGACCGGCTAGCGGGACTGCTGAGCGGGGACCCCACGGGAGATGGGCTCGTCCTCGGCGGGAGAGCCGGCGGCGGCCACCGCGGCGCCGGTGAGCGTCGCGAGCATTTCGCGGACGTTCGTCAGCTGGGCGTTGATGCTGTCGCGGCGGTTGGTGAGGGCGGCCAGCTCGCGCTCGGATTCCGAGCGGATCCGGTCGGCCTTGGCGTTGGCGTCGGCCACGATGTCCTCGGCCTGGCGCTGGGCCGTCTCCACCGTCTGGCGGGCGCGGCGCTCGGCGTCCGTGCGCAGCTTCTCCGCCTCCAGACGGAGCTGCTCGGCGCGGTGCTCGATCTCGGCGAGGCGCTTCTCGGCCTTGGCCTGACGGGACGCCAGGTCGCGCTCGGACTGCTCGCGGCGCTTGGCGAGGTTCGTCTCGAAGTCGGCGGCGGCCTGGGCCGCCTTGGCGCGGGTCTCCTCGAAGAGGGCGTCCGCCTCCTCCCGCTTGGACTGGGCGTCCTTCTGGGCCTCGGAACGCAGCTGCGAGGCGTCGCTCTTGGCCTTCTCGACGATCCGGACGCCCTCGTCCTCGGCCTTGGCCTTGCGCTCCGCCGCGAACGACTCCGCGTCGTTGCGGACCTGCTGGGCCGCCGACTCGGCGAGTTCGCGGTGCTGTTCGGCGGCGCGCCTGGCCTCCTCGCGCAGATCCTTGGCCTCCTCCTCGGCGAGGCGGAGGATCTTCTCGACACGCGCACCGAGACCGGCGTACGACGGCTCGGCGTCGGTCACCTGTGCCTGGGCGTTCTGCGTCTCGAGGTGGAGCTCCTCGATGCGCTTTTCCAGAGCGGTGATGCGGGCGAGAGCGCTGTCACGGTCGGAGACGAGCTTGGAGATTCGTTCGTCCACCTGAGCGCGGTCGTACCCACGCCGCACAAGCTCGAAGCCGTAGGGGGAAGTGTCGCTCATGGGGTTCCTGTCAACTGAGACCGGTGAGGTGATAGGGGGAATCCTAGGGGCCGAAGCGGTGTGTCATCGAGCGGATACGTGTTTGATCTGGAGAATGACACCCCTTTTGAGTGGCTGTCGGGCCGACCTCTTGCCAAAAAAGTGGTCAAAGGCCCCAGAGTGGACCGGATATGGGCCCGTCGATCAGCCGTCCGACGGCTTACCCGAACGGGGGGCGCCGACCGTGGCCCCGGCCTTGACGCCGCCGTCCTTGCCCGCCACCGGGGCCTCGAAGGACTCCAGCGCCTCCAGCACGTCCTGGACCCGGGAGATCTCGGCGTTGATGTCCTCGCGCCGGCGCACCAGGATCTCCAGCTCGCGCTTTCCTTCCTCGACCGTGCGCTTGGCCTCGCGGATCGCCTCGGCCTTGAGCTCCTCGGCCTCCTTGATCAGGGCCGACTTCTTCTGCTCGGCCTCCTTCAGGAGCCCCTCGGCCTTCTTCACGGCGGCGATACGGACCTTGCCGGCCTCCGAATTGGCCTCCGAGACCAGCTCCTTGGCCTTCGCCTGAGCCTTGGCCAGCTGCTCCTCGGCCGCCTTGATGAGCGCGTCGCAGCGGTCGCCCGCCGACTTCATCGTCTCGGCCGACTCCCGGCGGGCCCGCTCGTGCAGCGCCTCGATCTCGCCCGTGATGCGGTCGCGCAGCTCCTCGGCCCGCTCGCGGATGGACGTGGCGTCCCGCCGGGCGCCGACGAGCAGCTCGTCCGCGTCCGTACGGGCCTTCTCCACGCGCGCGTTGCCCTCGACCGTCGCCTCCGAGACCACACGGTCGGCCTCCGCGCGGGCCGCGCCCACCATGCTGTCGGCCTGCGCCTCGGCGTCGGCGGTGGTCTGGTGGGCCTGCTGCTGCGCCTCGGTGAGCAGCTTGTCGGCCTCGGCCGTGGTCTCCGTGATGAGCTTGTCGACCTGCGCGGCCACGTCCTGGCGCCGCTTGCCCGCGTCCTTGCGGGCCTCGTCGAGGGTGCGGTCGGCCTCCTCGCGGGCGGTGCTGACGAGCCGTTCGGCCTCCGCCTCCGCCTCGGCCTTCACGCGCTGGGACTCGCCGCGGATCCGCTCGGCGTGCTGCTGGGCCGAGCCGACCGTCTCGGCGGCCTCGGCGCGCAGCCGCTCCGCGTCCCCGGTGGCGTCCGCGATGAGCTTCTCGGCCTTGGCGACCGCCTCGGCGCGCAGCCGGTCCGCCTCGGTGATCGTCTCCGTGGTGAGCCGCTCGGCCTCGCCGCGCGCCTCGGTGATGAGCGTGTCCGCCTGGGTGGCGGCGTCCGACCGGATGCGGTTGGCGTCGTCGCGGGCGTCCGCCCGGGTGCGCGCGGCGGCCTGGTCGGCCTCGGCGATGGCGTCCGAGGCCTCCGTACGCGCCTGCTGGGCGTATTCGGTCGCCTCCGACCGCAGGCGCTCCGCCTCCGCGATCGCCTCCGAGACGGTGCGCTCGGCGAGTGACTTGGCGGCCTCCGACTCCTCGGCCGCCTCCCGCCGGACCCGGTTCGCGTCCTCGCCGGCCCGGTCCCGCTCGGCGTAGGCGTCGGCACGGACCCGGTCGGCCTCCTCCTGGGCCTCGCGCCGGGTGCGCTCCGCCGCGTGCTCGGCCGCGCTGCGCAGCCCGGTGATCTCCTCCTGGGCCTGTTCGTGCAGCCCGGACACGGAGTCCCGTACCTGCTGGGCGTGCAGCTCGGCCGCCGAGACCATCTCGTTCGCGCGCCGGTCGGCCTCCTCGACCAGGCGCACCGCCTCGGTCTGCGCCTCCTCCACGCGGTTGCGCGCCGAGGCCAGCAGCTCCTCGCTCTGCTCACGGGCCCGCTCGCGCTCCTGGTCGGCCTCGGTGCGCGCGGCGCCCAGCAGCTCCTCGGCCTCCCGGCGGCGCCGTACGGCCTCCTCCTGCGCGGCGGCCAGCGTCTCCGACGCCTCCGTCCCCAGCCGCTCGGCGGCGGCCTGGGCCTCGGCCCGGACCCGGTCGGCGCTGTCCTGCGCCTCCGCCTTGAGCCGCTCGGCCTCGGCGGCGGCCTCCGAGCGCAGCCGTACGGCGACGGCCTCGCCCTCGGCGCGGGACGCCGAGGCGTCCGACGCGGCCTCGTCGCGCAGCCGCTCGGCCTCCGTCTCGGCCTGCTGCTGGAGCGTGCGGATCCGCTCGGCCGCCTCGGCGCGCAGCCGCTCGGTCTCCTCGACGGCCTCGCGGCGGATGCGTGCCGCCTCCTCGCGGGCCTCGGCCAGCGCCTGCTCGGCCGCGGCGAGCCGCTCCTCTGCCTCCGTGTGCAGCCGCGTCAGTTCCTCCGCGGCCTCCGCCCGGCGGGCCTCTATGGCCCGCTCGGTCTCCTCGTGCAGTTCGCTCGCGGCGCGCTCGGCGTCCGCCTTGATGCCCTCGGCCTGCTCGACGACCTCCTCGCGGTGCCGCTCGGCCTCCTGGCGGGTGCGCTGCAGGGTCTCCTCGGCCTGCCGGCGCAGCGTGGTCGCCCGCTCGATGGCCTCGGTGCGGACCTTCTCGCTGTCCGCGGTGGCCTTCTGGCGCAGCTCGTCGGCGTCCTGCCGGGACTTCGACAGCAGCTCCTCGGCGGTCTTGGCCGCCTCCTCGATCTGCTGGACGGCCTCCTTGCGGGCCTCCGCGCGGATCTTCTCGCCCTCGGCGACCGCGTCGGCGCGCAGCTGCTCGGCCTCGCCGCGCAGCCGGCGGGCCTCCTCCTGCAGCTCGACCGTCTTGGCGCGGTACTCCTTGGTGTCGTCCTTCGCCGCGCCCTTGAGCTGCTCGGAGATGTCGTGCGCCTCGGCGCGCAGCCGGTCCGCCTCGGCCTCCGCCTCGGAGCGGATCCGCTCGGCCTCCTCGGCGGCGGCCTTGGTGGTCCTGCGCGCGTCCTCCTGCGCCCGGTTGAGGACGTCCTCGGCGGTCTTGGCCGCCTTCGACAGCTGGGTCGCGCTCTCCTCGGCGGTGATCGTGCGGGCCTTCTCGGCGGCCTCGGCGACGATCCGCTCGGCCTCGGCGCGCGCGTCGGCGACGACCTGCTCGGCCTCCGACCTGGTGGCCTCGGCGTCCTTCGTGGCCTCCTCGACCAACCGGGCGACCTGCTCCCGCGCCGTGCGTGTGCGCTGCTCGTTCGCCGACTCGGCGCTGGAGAGGGTCTTCTCGGCCGACGCGGTCGCCTCGGTGATCAGCTTGTCGGCCTCGGCCTGGGCCTTGCGCAGCGCCTCCTCGGCCTCGGCCATCCGCTGCTCGGCGGCCCGGCTGAGCTCCTGCGCCTGGCGGCGCGCGCTGTCCGACTCCGAGACGGTGGAGGTGCGCAGCTGCTCGGCGTGGTCGGTGGCCTCCTGCGCCTGGGTGGAGGCGGCGTTCAGCAGCCGCTCGGCGTCCGTGCGGGCCCGGCGCAGGATCTGCTCGGCCTCCGTGCGGGCCGCCTCGGCGTCGCTCTGCAGCCGCTCGCGGGCCTCGGTGGTCAGCCGCTCGGCCTCCGCCCGCGCGGCGGCCATGGCCTGCTCGGCCTCGGCCCGGGACTCCTCCAGGAGCCGGCGGGCCTGCGACTCGCTGCGGGCGCGCAGCTGCTCGGCCCACGCCACGTTCTCGTTGACGTGCGACTCGACGGTCCGGCGGCGCTCGGCGAGCTCCTGGTCGAGCTGCTGGCGGCGGGTGACCGCCTCCTGGTGCAGCTCGGCCTGGAGCCGGGCGGCCTGCTCCGCGTGCTCCTGGAGGATGCGCTGGGTCTGCGCCCGCACCTGGCTCAGCTCGCGCTCGGCGTCCTGGCGCAGCTGGTCGGCCTGCACCTGCGCGTTGCGCAGCAGCTGCTCGGCCTGGTAGCCGATGTCACCGCCGTCGAAGGAGGGCCGGGACATGAGGGTGCGGCGCGCCTCGTGCAGCTTGGCGCGCAGCACCTCGACCTGGTAGCCGAGGTCGTCGGCGTGCTGGATCGCCTTTTCCCGCTCGGTCTTCAGCCGCTCCATCTCGGCCTCGAACCGAGAGAGGTGGTCGACGTCAGCCGCCGGCTCTCGCTCCTGGCGTTCGTAGCCCCGCACTGCGCGGTCCCATCCGTCCCCTGGTCGCAAGTCTGGCCAAACGAGCTCCGTCCATCCGCCGAACGGGGCCCCCGGGGGAATGGTGTCAGATCAACGGCGGAGCATGGGCTGCTGCCCCGACGCTCGCCCCCCGAAACCCGGACCCCGGCGTGGTCCTCCCTCGGACGGCAGGACCCGGCCGCCCCGGTTGGAGAGGCGACCGCCCCCAACCCTACCGGCCCATATGTACGACGGTCAGTGCTCAGGTGACTCAACAGGCGCCGAAGTGACCAGTTCTGTCAGTACGCCATGGCAATCCTTCGGGTGCAGGAAGGTGATCCGTGACCCCATGGAGCCGCGTCGCGGCTCTTCGTAGAGCACCCGGACGCCCTTCTCCTTGATGCCGGCGGCCTCGCCGTCCACGTCCGCCGTGCCGAAGGCGATGTGGTGGACACCCTCGCCGTTCCTGTCGAGCCACTTCGCGACCGTGGAGTCCGGCCGCGTCGGCTCGAGGAGCTGCAGGTAGGAGGCGCCGCCGTCGGACGTCTCGTTGATCTTGAGCATGGCCTCGCGCACGCCCTGTTCCTCGTTGACCTCGGAGTGGAACACCTCGAAGCCGTAGGTGGCCCGGTAGAACTCGACGGTCCGGTCCAGGTCGAAGCAGGCGATCCCGATGTGGTCGATTCGCGTCAGCATGTCTGTCAGTGCAGCGCTCCCAGGAGAGTTGCGCAACGTGCCAGCGATCACATCGACGGCCGGGTGACGGCACGGAGTGCCACTCAGTACATTCGAAGTAAACCCTCGTTCACTCCTCGGCTGTGCAGCCGGTAAGGGGATCGCAGCTCATGTCATCTGGAACGAACACCTCCGTGATCGTCGCGGGCGCGCGTACGCCCATGGGACGGTTGCTCGGCTCGCTCAAGTCCTTCTCCGGAGCCGATCTCGGCGGCTTCGCGATCAAGGCCGCCCTCGACCGTGCGGGGATCGGCGGCGACCAGGTCCAGTACGTGATCATGGGCCAGGTGCTGCAGGCCGGCGCGGGCCAGATCCCGGCGCGCCAGGCCGCCGTCAAGGCCGGCATCCCGATGAACGTCCCGGCGCTGACCGTCAACAAGGTCTGCCTCTCCGGCCTCGACGCGATCGCGCTGGCCGACCAGCTGATCCGCGCCGGCGAGTTCGACGTGATCGTCGCCGGCGGCCAGGAGTCCATGACCAACGCCCCCCACCTGCTGCCGAAGTCCCGCGAGGGCTTCAAGTACGGGGCGATCGAGATGCTCGACGCCATGGCCTACGACGGCCTGACCGACCCGTGGGAGAACATCCCCATGGGCGAGTCGACGGAGAAGCACAACACGCGCCTGGGCATCCGGCGCCCCGAGCAGGACGAGATCGCCGCCCTGTCCCACCAGCGCGCGGCCGCCGCCCAGAAGAACGGCGTCTTCGAGGCCGAGATCACCCCCGTCGAGATCCCGCAGCGCAAGGGCGAGCCGGTCGTCTTCAGCAAGGACGAGGGCATCCGCGGCGACACCACCGCGGAGTCCCTGGGCAAGCTGCGCCCGGCGTTCACCAGGGACGGCACCATCACCGCCGGCTCCGCCTCGCAGATCTCGGACGGTGCGGCGGCCGTGGTCGTGATGAGCAAGGCCAAGGCCCAGGAGCTGGGCCTGGAGTGGATCGCCGAGATCGGCGCCCACGGCAATGTGGCGGGCCCGGACAACTCGCTGCAGTCGCAGCCGTCCAACGCGATCCGGCACGCCCTGAAGAAGGAGGGCCTGGAGGTCTCCGACCTCGACCTCATCGAGATCAACGAGGCCTTCGCCGCCGTCGCGGTGCAGTCAATGAAGGACCTCGGGGTGTCCACGGAAATGGTGAATGTCAACGGCGGCGCGATCGCCCTGGGCCACCCCATCGGCATGTCCGGCGCCCGCCTCGTGCTGCACTTGGCGCTGGAGCTCAAGCGGCGGGGCGGCGGCGTCGGCGCGGCCGCGCTGTGCGGCGGCGGCGGTCAGGGTGACGCGCTGATCGTGCGGGTACCCAAGGCCTGAGCCCTCAGTACCTGCTGTACCTGCTGTACCTGCTGTACCTGCTGTACCTGCTGTACGTGAACCTGTGAACGGAGCTGTGATGCAGGACGTCTCCACCCTGGTGACCCAGGCCAGGGAAGGCCGGCCACGGGCCGTGGCCCGGCTGATCTCGCTGGTCGAGGGGGCGTCCCCGCAGCTCAGGGAGGTCATGGAGGCACTGGCGCCGCTGACCGGGAACGCGTACGTGGTGGGCCTGACCGGTTCCCCGGGCGTCGGCAAGTCGACGTCGACCTCGGCACTGGTGACGGCGTACCGCAAGCAGGGCAGGCGGGTCGGCGTCCTGGCCGTCGACCCGTCCTCGCCCTTCTCCGGGGGCGCCCTGCTCGGCGACCGCGTCCGGATGTCGGAGCACGCCTCCGACCCCGGTGTCTACATCCGCTCGATGGCGACCCGGGGCCACCTGGGCGGCCTCGCCTGGGCCGCCCCGCAGGCGATCCGCGTGCTGGACGCGGCGGGCTGCGACGTGGTCCTGGTCGAGACGGTCGGCGTGGGCCAGTCGGAGGTGGAGATCGCCTCCCAGGCCGACACGAGCGTCGTCCTCCTGGCCCCGGGCATGGGCGACGGCATCCAGGCGGCGAAGGCCGGAATCCTGGAGATCGGCGACGTCTACGTCGTCAACAAGGCCGACCGCGACGGCGCCGACGCCACCGCGCGCGAACTGAACCACATGCTGGGGCTGGGCGAGGCCCGCGGCCCCGGCGACTGGCGCCCGCCGATCGTCAAGACGGTCGCGGCACGCGCCGAGGGCGTCGACGAGGTCGTCGAGGCGCTGGAGAAGCACCGCGCCTGGATGGAGGAGCGGGGCGTCCTCGCCGAGCGCCGGCTGGCCCGCGCGGCCCGCGAGGTCGAGACGATCGCGGTCACGGCCCTGCGCGAACGCATCGGCGACCTGCACGGCGACCGCCGGCTGAGCGCGCTGGCGGAGCGGATCGTGGACGGGCGGCTGGACCCCTACCGGGCCGCCGACGAACTGGTGGCGGGCCTCACGGAAAGCAGCTGACGCCGCTGTTCGGCGGGGCGCCGGTCCCCGGCGTGGAAGGCTCCCAGCCTCCGCTGATACGTTGACCGGCATGTACCTCCTCCTGGCATAGGGCACGCCCGGGCCCGCGCGGCCGCCGACACGGCCGGCGCGGCGATCAGGCGTCCCCTTTTCCGCCTCGAGCCGAGGAACTCCCGTGTCCAGCAAGCCAGTCACCCGGCCGACGTATGCCGTCGTCCTCCAACTCCCGTACGCCCGCCGTACTTTCGCGGCCGCCCTGCTCGGCAGGATGTCGTACGGAATCGTCCCCCTGTCCGTGATGCTCGCCGTCACCCGTGCCACCGGCTCCTACGCCGCGGCCGGTACCGCCATGGCGCTGTTCGGCGGCACGAGCGTCTTCCTCTCGCCCGCGCGGGCGGCCCTGATCGACCGTCACGGGCCGCGCCGCGCACTCGTCCCGATGACAGCGGCGTACACGGCCCTGCTGGGCCTGCTGACGGCGCTCGTGTCCGGGCCGGGGGCCGCCGCGCCGCCCGTCCTGGCCGCGGTGACCGCCGCGGCCGGCGCCTGCACCCCGCCGCTGGGCCCGACCATGCGGGCCGTGTGGGCGCGGCTCACCCGGGACCGGGAGCTGCTGCTGCGCGCGTACGGCCTGGACGGGGTCGCCGAGGAACTGCTGTTCGTCTCGGGGCCGTTGCTCGTCGGCGGGCTGGTGGGCCTCGCCCCGCCGGCGGCCGGGATCGTCCTCGGTGGGTGCCTGATGGCGGCCGGGACCGCCGGCTTCGTGCGGTCGCCGGCCGTGCGGGCGATGGGGCACGGCGACGGGCGGGGGCGGGCGCGCCGGGCCGCCGCCCCGCGGGGCGCGCTGCGCGGCGTCGTCAGGCCCGCCCTCGCCGCGGCCGGAGTCGGGCTCGCGCTCGGGGTGGTCGACCTGGTGGTCGTGGCCTTCGCCGAGCAACGGCACTACGGCGACGACGCCGTGGCCTGGACGCTGGCCGCCCTGTCGGCCGGCAGCGCCGTCGGCGGGCTGTTCAACGGAGCCGTGGCCTGGCGCGGCCCGGCACGCGCGCGTCTGCCGCTCCTGGTGGCCGGCCTGGCCCCGGCGCTGGCCGGCGCGGCCCTCGCCCCCGGCCTCGCCACCCTCGCCCCGGCCCTCGCGGGCGCCGGTTTCTTCGTCGCCCCGGCCCTGGCCACCGCCTATCTGGCCGCCGACGAAGCGGTGGTCCCCGAGGCACGGGTGCGGGCGGGCGCCTGGGTCAACACCGGTGTGAACGCGGGCGGTACGGCGGGTGCCGCCGGAGCGGGCCTCCTCCTGGGCGGTCTGCCCACAGCCCTCTGCTTCACGGCGGCGGCCGCGGCGGCCCTGCTGACCGCCCTGGTGACGGCATGGGGCGCCGCTCGCACGGACCGGGTGGGCCAGGAGGCGGTGCCGGCGGCGTGACGGAGGGGGCGGGCGCCCTCGGGCCCTTGCCGCCCCGAAACGCCGGCAGGCGGCGTCCTGTGCGGACTCCGCCTGCTGTCGGTCCCAGCGAGGGTGTGGCCGGTCGACGGGGTCAGGGGCGTCCCCGCTGCCCGCGCAGGTGTTCCGCGATGGGCTTCAGGGCCTTGTCGAGTTCCGCCAGGGCCTCGGGGGACAGCAGGTCGATGAAGTGCCTCCGCACGGACGCCACGTGGTGCGGCGCGACCTTCTGCATCGTCTCCATGCCGTGTTCGGTCAGCACCGCGTAGAGGCCGCGCCGGTCGGACTCGCAGTTCTCGCGCCGGACCAGGTTCGCGTTCTCCATCCGCGTGATCTGGTGGGAGAGGCGGCTCTTGGACTGGAGGGTGGCGGACGCGAGGTCGCTCATCCGCATCCGGACGTCCTCCGACTCGGAGAGGTTCACCAGGATCTCGTAGTCGTTCATTGTCAGGCCGAACGGCTGCAGGTCCCGCTCGAGCTGGTAGGTCAACAGCCTGTTGACCTCCAGGTGGGTGCGCCAGGCACACTGCTCCGCATCGGTCAGCCAGGGCGTGGCCGTCTCGGTCTCCATGAATGAAGTCTACCTAAAATGTTGAAAGGCGAACTAGTGAGGGGTGGCGTGACGGCGCGCATACGTTCGACGTCACACTCCGCAGACTACCGCTCACAGCCCGAAGCGACGCTGGAGGTCCCCCAGCTGTCCGGGAAGGCGCGGTGCGCCGGCCTGTTGTGAAGGGCCTGTGTGTGCCCCGCCGGCGCCGGGTACCCCCGGCTCGGACGGAACCACCCCCGTGGCCTGCTCGGCCATGAGGGTCTCCGAGGACTGGAGCAGGACCGTACCGGCTCCCACGAACTCGAACTGGTGCTCCTCCCCGGAGGCGCCGCCGAGGCCCGTCATCGCACGTAGACCGCCCATTACGCCTGTCATGTAGCTGTGGTCGTAGTGGTGGCACGGCGAGGGGCAGTCGGCCCAGCCGACGAGCGCCTGCGGATCCACCCGGATCGGGGGTTCCATGAACACCACCGGACCGTTTGACGCGGCCACGAACTTTCCGGTTCCGATGAGGGTCAGAAAACCCGGCACGATCGATTGCTTGAGAGCAAGACTTGGCTGAAAAGCGAGCAAGTTGCCCGAGCGAATGGTCAGGTTGCCGTCTTCGAGGTCGTACGAATTCACATCGAAGGCCCGGTCGGCGAGGAGCATCTTGCCCGAGCCCTCCGCCACGACCCACTCGGCGGCGTGCAGTGGCGAATGAAAGGACGTACGGACGATTCGGTCGAGCCGGCCGTGCCCGATGCCGTTGAACTCCATCGAGCCGTAGTAGGCGATCATCTTCCCCTTCTGCAGGAACCACTGGCTCCCCTTGAGCTCCACGCAGAAGGTGTACTTGTTGACGTTGTCGTCGACCGGCAGGGTCATGGGGTCGTAGACCGTCGGGCCGCCGCCCGGAGCCCCGTACATGCTCACAGCTTCTCCTCCGAGGCCTGGACGTACACCGTGCCGTTGCCGCTGAGCTCCAGCTGGAAGGCCTCGCCGGAGCCGCGCCCCACCATGTCCCGCCAGCCCAGGGCGGTCGACAGCTTGTTGCGTACCTCGCCGTGGTGGGCGACGTACGCCTGCGGGTCGACGTGGACCGGGTGCTGGGGGGTGATCGGGATCTCGAAGACGCCGCCGTGGGCCATCACGGCCACCGAGCCGTGTCCCCTCAGGGTGGTGGTGAACAGGCCCTGGCCGGTGACCTGGCCGCGCACCATGCCCATGACGCCGCCCTGCGAGCCCATGAACATCGTGCCCTGCTGGAGGGTGCCCTCGAAGGCGAGCAGACGGTCCGCCTCCACGTAGAGCGTGTCCCCGGTGAGGTTGATGACCTGGACGTGGTGGCCGCCGTGCCCGAACAGCACCGTGCCGCTGCCCTCGACGCTCATCAGCGGGGTCGCCTCGTTCGCCACCCGGCGGCCGATCATCGACATGATGCCGCCCTGGCCGCCCTGGATGTTGGGGGTGAACGACACCTCGCCCTGGTAGGCGAGCATCGCGCCGCGCTGACTGAACAGCCGCTGGCCGGGCAGTACGGTCGCCTCGACCATCTTGGAGTTGATCTCGCGGAAGGGCATGTCAGACGTCCCCCGCGATCGTGTTCCGCTCGCTCGGCTGTACGTACACCAGCCCGTCCCCCTCGAACCTGATCTGGAAGGCCTCGCCGCCGCCCTCGCCGAGGAAGGTGCGGAAGGTCACACCGGACTGGAAGGACTGCCGCAGGTTCCCCTGGTGCGCGATGTAGGCGCCGGGGTCGACGGTCAGCGGGTACTGCGCGCTCACCCGGAGCGCCACGGCCGGGCCGTCCGACATGATCGCCGCCTGGCCGTGGCCCTCGACGGTCGTGGTGAACAGGCCGTTGCCCTGCGAGGCGCCGCGCAGACCGGTGAAGGTCGTGCCGGTCCGCAGACCGGCGTCGGTCGCGAGCAGGTTGCTGGACTCCACGTACAGCTTGTCCCCCTGGAGACCGACGAGGTTGATCTCGGAGGCGCGGTCCGCGAACCAGCACGTGCCGTGCCCCTTCACCTCCATCACCGTCATCTGCTCGCCGGTGAGCCGCCGCGTCACCATCCCGCGCAGCCCCTCACCGCCGCCGCTCATCTTCTTGAAGGTCATCTGTCCGTCGTACGCGACCATCGAGCCGTTCTTCGCCTTGACGGCATCTCCGGTCATGTCGACGGCGAGCACCTTGCTGCCCTGAAGTCGGAACATCGCCACGCTGTGAAGGTAGCCGCCGCGCGGGTGGAGCGAACAGGGCCCGTCGGGTGGAGAAAGCCCTGTCCGGACCCCTAGGGGACGACCGGGGGACGAATGTCACGTCCGGCCGGGCGACCCCTCGGCCGGTGTCCGTCCCGGCGTTTGCCAGAATGGGTGAACGCTTGTGCCTCCGTTCACAAACAGCGACCCGTCTCCCACCGAAGGTGACCCGTGGACCTCAAGACCGCCACCGCCCTCCGCCGCCTGCGACTCGTCTCGGCCCCCGAGGCCGTCTCCTTCCTGCTCCTGCTGGTCTGCTCCGTGCTGAAGCGGACCACGGACTTCAACGCGGTGCCGGTCATGGGCATGGTCCACGGCGTGCTCTTCATCCTGTACGTGGTCTTCTGGGCCGACGCCTGGAACCGCACCAAGTGGCCGGCGCGGACCGCGGCCTTCTACTTCGTCCTCTCCGTCCTGCCGACCGGCGGCTTCTTCGCCGAGCGCAAGCTCAAGCGGGCGGCCGAGGACGAGGTCATCGCCTCGCGCGCCCGCCAGGAAGGGGTCGTGAACGCATGATCGTCGCCTTCTCCGTGACGCCGCTGGGCGTCGGCGAGGACGTGGGGGAGTACGTCGCCGAGGCCGTCCGCGTCGTGCGCGAGTCCGGCCTGCCGCACCGCACCGACGCGATGTTCACCTCGGTCGAGGGCGAGTGGGACGAGGTGATGGACGTCGTGAAGCGGGCCGTCGCCGTCGTCGAGGCGCGCGCACCGCGTGTCTCCCTGGTCCTCAAGGCCGACATCCGCCCCGGCGTGACCGACGGGCTCACCTCCAAGGTGGAGACGGTGGAGCGCCACCTCGCCCGGTAGGGACCGGGCTCACCCGGTCGGTACGGCGGCACGAGCAGTGCCCGCCCCGGCCCCGGCCCGCGGTGCGCCGCTCGTCCCCCGGGTCCGGCGACCGAAAGGCGAGACGGGGCTGACCAGCATGTGACCGGCCGGTAAGGTCTGTGCCGTGCCGAAGCCGCTCAGCCTTCCCTTCGATCCGATCGCCCGCGCCGACGAACTCTGGAAGCAGCGCTGGGGAAACGTGCCGTCCATGGCGGCCATCACCTCGATCATGCGCGCGCACCAGATCCTGCTCGCCGAGGTCGACGCGGTGGTGAAGCCGTACGGACTCACGTTCGCGCGGTACGAGGCGCTGGTGCTGCTCACCTTCTCCAAGGAGGGCGAGCTCGCGATGTCGAAGATCGGCGAGCGCCTCATGGTGCACCCCACCTCCGTGACGAACACCGTCGACCGGCTGGTGCGGTCGGGTCTCGTGGCCAAGCGCCCCAACCCCAACGACGGGCGGGGCACCCTCGCCTCGATCACCGACCGGGGCCGCGAGGTCGTCGAGGCGGCCACCCGCGACCTGATGGCGATGGACTTCGGCCTCGGTGCCTACGACGCCGAGGAGTGCGGGGAGATCTTCGCGATGCTGCGGCCGCTGCGGGTGGCCGCCCACGACTTCGACGAGGAGTGACCCGTCCCGGGACCCGGGGCGACCCGGTCCAAGATCTCCCGGAACGTGCGGTTACGCTCGACGGCATGAAGAAGAGCGTGCTGACCCGCTACCGCGTCATGGCCTACGTCACCGGCGTCCTGCTGGTCCTGCTGTGCCTGAGCATGATCGCCAAGTACGGCCTGGACATCGACGGCGCCGCGGACTTCACCCGCGTCGTCGCCATCGCGCACGGCTGGCTCTACGTGATCTACCTGATCTTCGCCTTCGACCTGGGCTCCAAGGCGAAGTGGCCGGTCGGCAAGCAGCTGTGGGTGCTGCTCGCGGGGACGATCCCGACGGCCGCCTTCTTCGTCGAGCGGAAGGTCAGCCACGAGCTGGAAGGCAAGGTCGCCGACGCGTCCCCCGCGGTCGCCGAGGTCTGAGCCGCCCCCGCCGTACGCCTCCGCGCGTACGGCGGATGCCCTCGGTGATTTGGTCGGACGTCCTACTACCTCGACATTTACTTGGACGTCCAAGTAAATTGGATGGCATGGACGCTGACGCCATCGAGGAGGGCCGCCGCCGCTGGCAGGCCCGGTACGACGCTTCGCGCAAGCGAGAGGCCGACTTCACCACGCTCTCCGGGGACCCGGTGGAGCCCGTGTACGGCCCCCGGCCGGGGGACTCCTACGACGGGTTCGAGCGGATCGGCTGGCCGGGGGAGTACCCCTTCACGCGCGGGCTGTATCCGACCGGATACCGGGGGCGGACGTGGACCATCCGGCAGTTCGCCGGGTTCGGGAACGCCGAGCAGACCAACGAGCGCTACAAGATGATCCTCGGCAACGGCGGCGGGGGCCTGTCCGTCGCCTTCGACATGCCGACGCTCATGGGCCGCGACTCCGACGACCCCCGCTCGCTCGGCGAGGTCGGGCACTGCGGGGTGGCCATCGACTCCGCGGCCGACATGGAGGTGCTGTTCAAGGACATCCCGCTGGGCGACGTGACCACGTCCATGACCATCAGCGGTCCGGCCGTCCCCGTCTTCTGCATGTACCTGGTCGCGGCCGAGCGGCAGGGCGTGGACCCCGCCGTGCTCAACGGCACGCTGCAGACGGACATCTTCAAGGAGTACATCGCGCAGAAGGAGTGGCTCTTCCAGCCGGAGCCCCATCTGCGCCTGATCGGCGACCTGATGGAGCACTGCGCCGCCGGCATCCCCGCGTACAAGCCGCTGTCCGTCTCCGGCTACCACATCCGCGAGGCCGGTGCGACGGCCGCGCAGGAGCTGGCCTACACCCTGGCCGACGGGTTCGGCTACGTGGAGCTGGGGCTCAGCCGCGGGCTCGACGTCGACGTGTTCGCCCCCGGGCTGTCCTTCTTCTTCGACGCGCACGTCGACTTCTTCGAGGAGATCGCCAAGTTCCGCGCGGCGCGGCGCATCTGGGCACGGTGGATGCGGGACGTGTACGGCGCGCGGAGCGAGAAGGCGCAGTGGCTGCGTTTCCACACGCAGACCGCCGGTGTCTCGCTGACCGCCCAGCAGCCGTACAACAACGTCGTGCGCACGGCGGTGGAGGCGCTCGCGGCGGTGCTCGGCGGGACCAACTCGCTGCACACCAACGCCCTGGACGAGACGCTCGCGCTGCCGAGCGAGCAGGCGGCGGAGATCGCGCTGCGCACGCAGCAGGTCCTCATGGAGGAGACCGGGGTCGCCAACGTGGCCGATCCGCTGGGCGGTTCGTGGTTCGTCGAGCAGCTGACGGACCGGATCGAGGCGGACGCGGAGAAGATCTTCGAGCAGATAAAGGAGCGCGGTCTGCGGGCGCATCCGGACGGCAGGCACCCGATCGGGCCGATCACCTCCGGGATACTGCGCGGGATCGAGGACGGGTGGTTCACCGGGGAGATCGCCGAGTCGGCCTTCCGCTACCAGCAGGCGCTGGAGAAGGGCGACAAGAGGGTGGTCGGCGTGAACGTCCACACCGGCTCGGTCACCGGGGACCTGGAGATCCTGCGGGTCAGCCACGAGGTCGAGCGGGAGCAGGTGCGGACGCTGGCCGCGCGCAGGTCCACCCGGGACGAGGCCGCGGTGCGTACGGCCCTCGACGGCATGCTCGCCGCCGCGCGGGACGGATCGAACATGATCGGCCCGATGCTGGACGCGGTGCGCGCGGAGGCCACTCTGGGAGAGATCTGCGGGGTGCTGCGCGACGAGTGGGGCGTGTACACGGAGCCTGCCGGGTTCTGAGCCCCGCTGCCGAGCGGGCTGCGGCGGCTCCGGCGGGCCCTGAGCGGGCCCGAGGGGCCCCGGCGCCCGGAGCGCCCGTAAGGCCTGTGCCGTAGGGGACGCGCGGGCCAAAGCCCGTGCCGCACGGGACGCGGGCCGCGCCGGGTCGGCGGGAGCTACGACGCTCCCGTCAGCCCCAGCAGCAGGACCCGGGTGAAGTCGCGCACCCATTCCTCGTCCGCCGGTTCCGCGCTGACCAGGGTGCGGTGGACCACCGCACCCGCCACCACGTCGAAGATGAGGTCGACCGTGCGGGCCGTCTCCGCGGGATCCGTCTCCGGGGGGAGCTCGCCGCGGCTCTGGGCGCGGGCGCGACCCTCCAGAACCAGCCGTTTCTGGCGGGTGACGATCGAGTCGCGGATGCGCTCGCGCAGGGCCTCGTCGCGGGTGGCCTCGGCGACCACGGCCATCAGCCCGCTCTTGGCCTCCGGCCGGGCCAGGATGGCCGCGAACTGCAGGACCACGCCCTCGATGTCGGCGGCCAGGGTGCCGCGGTCGGGCAGCACGAGCTCGTCGAAGAGCTCCGCCACCGCGTCGACCACCAGTTCGTTCTTGCCCGCCCAGCGGCGGTAGAGGGTCGTCTTCGCGACCCCCGCGCGCGTCGCCACGTCCGAGAGGGTGAGCTTGGACCACCCCAGCTCCACCAGCGCCTCCCGCGTGGCCGCGAGGATGGCGGCATCGGCCTCGGCGCTGCGCGGGCGTCCCGAGGCGCGTGTGGCGGGAGTGCGGCTCTGCATCCACTGACCATAACCGGCGGTTGCCGTGACGCCGTGAGGGAGATCACCGGGAGGTGGTCGCGAGGAGGCACCCGGTGCCATTACGCTACGACTCGTAGCGAAACCACTGGCGTGGCGCGGGGTGGGGACCCGGCGCCGGACACAGCGCCGTACGACCGGCTTTCACACGGCTTTTCACACACCGCGCGCGGACGGGGGAGGATAGACGCATGCAGCCACGGAACATGTCCATGAGCGGAGTCGTCGACCTCGCCGCGGTGAAGGCGGCCCAGGAGGCCAAGGCGAAGGCGGAGCAGGCCCGAGCGGAAGCGGCGCGGACGGGCGGCGGCCCGGGTGCCGTCTCCCCGGCCGACCTGGTGATCGACGTCGACGAGGCCGGCTTCGAGCGCGACGTCCTGCAGCGGTCCACCGAGGTGCCCGTCGTCATCGACTTCTGGGCCGAGTGGTGCGAGCCCTGCAAGCAGTTGAGCCCTGTCCTGGAGCGGCTCGCCGTCGAGTACGACGGGCGCTTTCTTCTCGCAAAGATCGACGTCGACGCCAATCAGATGCTGATGCAGCAGTTCGGGATCCAGGGCATCCCGGCGGTGTTCGCGGTCGTCGCCGGTCAGGCGCTGCCGCTCTTCCAGGGGGCCGCGGGCGAGGCCCAGATCCGCCAGACCCTCGACCAGCTGGTGCAGGTCGCCGAGGAGCGCTTCGGGCTGACCGGCCTGACGGTCGATCCCGAGGCGGAGCCGGGCGGCGCCCCGGCCGCGCCCGAGACCGTGCCCACGGGGCCGTACGACGCCCTTCTCGAGGCGGCCGTACGGGCCCTGGACTCCGGGGACCTCGGCGGCGCGGTGCAGGCGTACAAGAACGTGCTGAGCGACGACCCGGGCAACCCGGAGGCCAAACTGGGCCTCGCCCAGGCCGAGTTGCTCCAGCGGGTGCAGGGTCTCGACCCGCAGCGGGTGCGCCAGGAGGCGGCGGACAAGCCGGCCGACGTCCAGGCGCAGATCGCCGCCGCGGACCTCGATCTGGTCGGCGGTCACGTGGAGGACGCCTTCGGCCGGCTCATCGAGACGGTCCGGCGCACGGTCGGTGACGACCGGGAGGCGGTACGCGTGCGACTGCTGGAGCTTTTCGAGGTCGTCGGGGCCGATGATCCTCGAGTGGCGACGTCACGCAGAGCACTCGCGCGTGCACTGTTCTAGCGGGGTGGCGACCCGGTTCTGACCAGTCGCTAAACGCCCGGGCATGTGATGCCCGAGTGAAAGATTTGCCGATGGAACGTCAGTGCGGCCGCGCTTTACCAAAACTTGGCAATCGCGGCCGCTGTTACTGGCAGTAAGTTCAGGGCGTTGATCTGTCGGTTTCTGTCCAGTGATCAACGGTTTTGTCTCTGGCCTGGGCTGCACCCTCCGTCGCCGCTCGAGACCTGTGGGTCGTCCTTCGGTTATCCGGCCGTTACTACCGAGTAACGAAGCCCCTTGTGCGGGCGGCGAGAATGCACCACGATCGGCGACGCTCGGTCCATTCGCGTACCCCGACAGCCGGTCGGGTCACGCGAGTTCCAGGGTCCCCACCGAGCAGAGCCGACGTCGCTGACGCCGGCTCTTGGGCAGGGGGGTCTTCGCCCACCCGGCGAAGCCTGTCCAGCAAGGTTGTGCGTGATGCGTGTCAGGCGCGACCAGTGGTTGTCGCTCGGGGGTGATCGCCGGTGATCGGTGCGCGGTTCGCGCCTCCGAGTACGGGCGCTCTCCTTCCCGAGGACGTAGCACTTCTCCCATCCCTGCCCGGCCGAACCGCCGACTAGGGGCGGTCGGGAGCAGGAGATGTACGTCCGAGAAGGAGGAAATATGGAGTCCCAGGTGCGTGGCGGGACCAGATGGAAGCGGTTCGCTGTGGTCATGGTGCCCAGCGTCGCCGCTACGGCCGCGATAGGTGTCGCCCTCGCGCAGGGCGCTCTCGCCGCGTCGTTCAGCGTGTCCGGCCAGCAGTTCAAGGTGACGGCCGACCAGCTGACCGGCACCGGCTTCTCTCAGTACGGTGCCATTGACTCGGGGTACACCCTCGACGGCAAGAAGACGGCCCACCCGGTCGCGGTCTCGGCGTTCAAGTCCGCGAGCATCAAGGGCCTGTGCCAGTCCGTGGTCACCCCGGGCATCCCGCTGATCGGCAACGTCAGCCTCGTTCTGAAGGCCGGTGGCGGCAGCACGCCGGTGGAGGCCGACAACCTCTACATCGACCTCGATGACCTGAGCGCCGACGCGACGTTCAAGAACATCGACATCGGTGTGGCCGCCAAGGACGCCAGCAAGGGTCCCGGCATCCACAGCGGTGACACCGCGAACCCGTACGGATTCGCGCAGCAGGCCGACTCGGCCACGCTGACCGGAGTGAAGCAGACGGCGTGGGCCACCACCGCCGGAACCTTCAAGCTCAGCGGACTGAAGATGTCCGTGAAGACGGGCACTCACGAGTGCTACTGAGCAGGTGACGACGGGCGGGGGAGCCGATGGCGCCCCCGCCCGTCAACCTTCCAGCACTTTCTTCACACGCTGTACAACCCACCACCACAGCACCATCACCACAGCAAAGCCGCACCAGGGAGCTGTATTCCATGAGCGCCGAGACTCCTGCCGAGCCCGCCGGCCAGTTCAGCCGCCGGAGGGCGCAGTTCCGCGCCTGGCGGGGCGAGCGGCCGTTCTGGGCCGGCCTGTTCGTCATGCTCGCCGGACTCCCCATCGCCTACTTCCCGTACGCCCATCTCCAGGTGGGCCACCTGACGCTGGCGATGGCCACCACCGCGGGTGCCGGATCCCTGATCATCGGCGTGCTGCTGGTCGTTCTGGGCTTCAGCCTGTGGTTCCAGAAGCACGTACGCACCTTCGCGGGCATCGCGGCGATCCTGCTGGGGCTGGTCTCCATCCCGGTGTCCAACCTCGGCGGCTTCCTGATGGGCTTCCTGCTCGCGCTGGTCGGCGGAGCCATGGCCGTGGCCTGGGCCCCGGGCGAGCCGCCCGCCGAGGAGTCGCGGGAGGACACCCCGGCGACGGGCGGCGCCCCCGCGGCCACGGACCCGGACACCACCGTCCTCAAGCCCGTGGTGGGCGAGCCGAACGATCTGTCAGGAACGAGCCCGGCCAACGGGGCGAACGGGAGGCACAGTGCCGGCTGACGAGGTGACCCACGGGACTGATGTGGACGAGTCCCGTGTGAGAACCGGGCCGCGCCACGCGGCCCCCAGGAAGCCGCTGTTCACCAGGTTCCACATGCCGGCCGGCAAGGCGATAGCCATGGCGGCCATGCCGACGGCGGTTCTCGTGGGCATGGGCTTCACGTCCTCGCTCGCGCTCGCGGCCGGCAACGGCTCGCCGTCCCCCACGGCGAAGAGCCTGACCGCGGACGAGTACAAGAACTGCGTGGCCGCACTGGGCGGAGCGTCGGCCTCGCCGTCGCCGTCCGCGTCGCAGAGCACGGCGGCCGGCAAGGCGACGCCGTCGCCCTCGTCCACCGCGGACGCGTCGAAGGACTCCGCGAAGACGTCCTCGAAGAACTCCTCGGGCACGGGCACGTCCTCTTCGCCGGATTCAGGTTCCGGCGACAAGGCGGCGTCCACGCCCACTCCGTCGGCCTCCGGCGGTTCCGGCAAGGGCACGTCGAGCGGTGACACCGCCTCGCCCAGCCCCTCCGCGTCCGCGAGCAGCGGCGGCGGTCTGCTGAGCGGCGTCGGCGACGCCCTCGGCAGCCTGCTGGGCGGCGGCTCGTCGTCGGCCACGAGCACGACGCCGGCCCCGACCGCCTCGCCCAGCGCGAGCGCGAGCAAGGACGCGTCGGCCTCCGCCACGTCGGACAAGAGCCTCACGGGCACCGTCAAGGACACCACCAAGGCGGTCACCGACACGGTGAACGGCACCGTGAAGGACACGACCGACAAGGTGTCCAAGGCGACGGCCGACGCCACCGAGGCGGCCCGGAAGGCGGCCGACGCGGCCACCGCCACGGCGAGCCCCTCGCCGAGCTCCAGCGCGGACGCGGGGAACTGTCCCACGGCCACGGAGGACCAGGGCGGCGTCGACAACAAGGTGCCGGTGGCCGACGACCCCTGGTACCTGAGCGCCAGCTCGCTGCTGCTGAAGGGCGCCGACTACCAGGGCGTCGTCAAGGTCAGGGCGGCCAACGGCACCACCAAGAAGGTGCTGAAGTACGTCATCTCCGGCGGCACCGACATCGGTGACCTGCACCAGACGGTCAAGGACAAGCAGCAGGGCAAGACCTACCACGTGCAGGCCGGTTCGGGCACGACGTCCACGATCCGGGACGGCGACACGACGATGTACACGGAGTCCATCTCCGGCAACCTCTTCGGCCTGATCCCGATCACGTTCAGCCCGGACAGCCCCCCGCCGCTGAACATCCCCCTGATCTACTTCACCAACGTCAAGGTCGTCCAGGCCGCCCAGTTCGGCGGGACCCTGCACGTGCCCGGTATGCACGTGTACACGACCGACGGAACCGGCTGAGCGCCGCCACAGGCCCGTCCGGGAGCCGCACAGACGCCGAGGGCGCCCCCGTCGCGGGGGGCGCCCTCAGCGCCGTACAGGAGCCGTCACGGCCCTTCGCGGGTCGTCAGCTGCCGCCGCCGATGTGGTGGACGCGGAGCATGTTGGTGGTGCCGGGGACGCCGGGGGGCGAGCCGGCCGTGATGATGACGGTCTCGCCCGGGTCGAAGCGGTTGATCTTGGCGATCTCCTGGTCGACCATGTCGACCATCTCGTCCGTGGTGTTCACGAACGGCACCACGTGCGACTCCACGCCCCAGCTGAGCGTCAGCTGGTTGCGGGTCTCCTCGTCGGTGGTGAAGGCGATGATCGGCTGCTGCGCGCGGTAGCGGGACAGCCGGCGGGCGGTGTCGCCGGACTTGGTGAAGGCCACCAGGCCCTTGCCGCCGAGGAAGTCCGCGATCTCGCACGCGGCACGCGCGACCGAACCGCCCTGCGTGCGCGGCTTCTTGCCCGGCACGAGCGGCTGCAGGCCCTTGCTCAGCAGCTCCTCCTCGGCCGCGGCGACGATCTTCGACATCGTCTTCACGGTCTCGACCGGGTAGGCGCCCACGCTGGACTCGGCGGACAGCATGACCGCGTCCGCGCCGTCCAGGATCGCGTTGGCGACGTCGGACGCCTCGGCGCGCGTGGGACGGGAGTTGGTGATCATCGACTCCATCATCTGGGTCGCCACGATCACCGGCTTGGCGTTGCGGCGGCACAGCTCGATGAGGCGCTTCTGCACCATGGGGACCTTCTCGAGCGGGTACTCGACGGCCAGGTCGCCACGGGCCACCATGACGGCGTCGAACGCCATCACGACGTCCTCCATGTTGTCCACCGCCTGCGGCTTCTCCACCTTGGCGATGACCGGGACCCGGCGGCCCTCCTCGTCCATCACCTTGTGGACGTCGGCCACGTCCCTGGCGTCCCGGACGAACGACAGCGCGACCATGTCGCAGCCCATGCGCAGCGCGAAGCGGAGGTCCTCGACGTCCTTCTCGCTCAGCGCGGGCACGTTGACGGCCGCGCCGGGCAGGTTGATGCCCTTGTGGTCGGAGACGACGCCGCCCTCGATGACGATCGTCCTCACCCGCGGACCCTCGACGTCCAGGACCTTCAGCTCGACGTTGCCGTCGTTGATCAGGATCTGGTCACCGCGGTCGACGTCGCCGGGCAGGCCCTTGTACGTCGTACCGCAGACGGACTTGTCGCCGGAGACGTCCTCGGCGGTGATGACGAACTCGTCGCCGCGCTCGAGCTCGACCGGGCCCTCGGCGAAGGTCTCCAGACGGATCTTCGGGCCCTGCAGGTCGGCCAGGACACCGATGGCCCGGCCGGTTTCCTTGGACGCGGCCCGGACGCGGTCGTACCGCGCCTGGTGCTCGGCGTGGGAACCGTGGCTGAAGTTGAACCTGGCCACGTTCATGCCGGCCTCGATCATCGAGACCAGCATTTCGTGTGAGTCGACCGCGGGGCCGAGAGTGCAGACGATTTTCGAACGGCGCATGGAGCGATCCTATCGGTTTGTTTCGCCGCGGAATATTCCGTCTGGCGGAAGGTACAAATGGGCGGGTTCGCGCTCAGGCGTGTTACTGCGGTGTATTCCTCAGCCGCCGGCTGTCGTCGATGACGCCGCTGTCGTCGACGACACCGTCGGCGCGTTGCCGCCTAGTCGTTCTTCGCGACCAGTTCATAGGTCTGTGTGGCGATCTCCAGTTCCTCGTCGGTCGGCACCACCGCGACGGCCACGCGCGCGTGCGCCGGCGAGATCAGCCGCGGTCCGTCACCGTGTGCGGCGTTCAGTTCCCCGTCCACCACGAGGCCCAGCTGCTCCAGGCCCGCGACGGCGGCCTCCCGCACCGTGCTCGCGTTCTCCCCGACTCCCGCGGTGAAGGCGACCGCGTCCACCCGGCCGAGTACGGCGCAATAGGCGCCGATGTACTTCTTCAGGCGGTGGACGTATATGTCGAAGGCGAGTTGCGCCTCTTTGTCGCCGTCGTCGATCCGGCGCCGGATCTCGCGCATGTCGTTGTCACCGCACAGACCGAACAGACCGCTTCTCTTGTTGAGAAGAGTGTCGATCTCCTCCATGGACATTCCGCCAACCCGGGCCAAATGGAAGATGACGGCCGGATCCAGATCACCGGACCGCGTACCCATCACCAGCCCCTCCAAAGGCGTCATCCCCATGGAGGTCTCCACGCACCGGCCCTTCTCGACCGCGGACGCCGAGGCGCCGTTGCCCAGGTGCAGCACGATGACGTTCACCTCGGACGGGTCCTTGCCGAGCAGCCGGGCGGTCTCCCGGGAGACGTAGGCGTGCGAGGTGCCGTGGAAGCCGTAGCGGCGGATGCGGTGCCGGTCGGCGATCTTCGGGTCGATGGCGTAGCGGGCCGCCGACTCCGGCATGGTCGTGTGGAACGCCGTGTCGAAGACCGCGACCTGCGGCAGATCGGGGCGCAGCGCCCGCGCGGTACGGATGCCGGTGAGGTTCGCCGGGTTGTGCAGCGGGGCGACCGGGATCAGCCGCTCGATCTCGGCGAGCACCTCGTCGTCGACGACCGTGGGCTCGGTGAAGAACATCCCGCCGTGCACCACCCGGTGCCCGATGGCCGCCAGCTCCGGCGAGTCCAGGCCCACGCCGTCCTGGTCCAGCTCCTCGGCGACCGCCTTGAGGGCCGCGTCGTGGTCGGCGATCGGGCCGGACCGCTCCCGGGTGTCGCCCGAGGTGAGGCAGGTGTGCCTCAGCCGCGAGGTCCGCTCGCCGATCCGCTCGACGAGGCCCACGGCCAGCCGGCTCCGCTCCCGCATGTCGAGCAGCTGGTACTTCAACGACGAGGAGCCGGAGTTGAGGACGAGGACTCGGGACGCGCTCACTGGGCGGCTGCCCTTTCACTGGAGTTCTGGGCCTGGACGGCCGTGATGGCGACGGTGTTGACGATGTCCGAGACGAGGGCGCCCCGGGAGAGGTCGTTGACCGGCTTGCGCAGGCCCTGGAGCACCGGGCCGACCGCGATCGCGCCGGCCGAACGCTGCACGGCCTTGTAGGTGTTGTTGCCGGTGTTCAGGTCCGGGAAGATCAGCACGCTGGCCTGGCCCGCCACCTCGGAGCCCGGGAGCTTGGTGGCCGCGACGCTCGGCTCCACGGCGGCGTCGTACTGGATCGGCCCCTCGACCCGGAGGTCGGGGCGCCGCTGCCGCACCAGCCGCGTCGCCTCCCGCACCTTGTCGACGTCGGCGCCGGTGCCGGACGTGCCCGTCGAGTACGACAGCATCGCGATCCTCGGCTCCACGCCGAACCGCGCGGCCGTGACGGCCGACTGCACGGCGATGTCGGCGAGCTGCTCGGCGTTCGGGTCGGGGTTCACGGCGCAGTCCCCGTAGACGAGGACCTTGTCGGCGAGGCACATGAAGAAGACGGAGGAGACGATGTCGGTCTCCGGCCTGGTCCTGATGATCTCGAAGGCGGGCCGTATGGTCGCGGCCGTGGAGTGCACCGAACCCGACACCATGCCGTCGGCCAGTCCGGCCTCCACCATCAGCGTGCCGAAGTAGTTCACGTCGGAGACGACGTCGTAGGCCAGCTCGACGGTGACGCCCTTGTGGGCGCGCAGCAGGGCGTACTTCTGGGCGAAGGAGTCGCGCAGCTCGCTGGCGGCGGGGTCGATCACCTCGCAGCCGCCCAGGTCGATGCCCAGGTCGGCGGCCTTCTTGCGGATCTGCTCGGCCGGGCCGAGCAGGGTGAGGTCGCAGATGCCGCGGCGCAGCAGTACCTCGGCGGCGTGCAGGATGCGCTCCTCCGTGCCCTCCGGCAGGACGACCCGGCGTTTGTCGGAGCGGGCCTGTTCGAGCAGCTTGTGCTCGAACATCATCGGCGTGATGCGGTCGGTGCTGGGCGCGGAGACGCGCCCCAGCAGGCCGCCGGTGTCCACGTACCGCTCGAAGAGGCCGAGCGCGGTCTCCGCCTTGCGGGGCGTGGCCGCGTTCAACTTCCCCTCCAGGGAGAAGAGTTCGGCGGCGGTGGGGAAGCTGTTGCCGGCCACCGAGAGCACCGGGGTGCCGGGCGCGAGGCGGGCGGCGAGGGTGAGGATCTCCTCGCCCGGCACCTCGTTCAGGGTGAGCAGCACCCCGGCGATCGGCGGGGTGCCGGCGCTGTGCGCGGCGAGCGCGCCGACGACCAGGTCGGCGCGGTCGCCGGGGGTGACGACCAGGCAGCCCGGGGTCAGGGCGGCGAGCAGGTTGGGCAGCATCGCGCCGCCGAAGACGAAGTCGAGGGCGTCGCGCGCCAGTCCGGCGTCGTCACCGAGCACCACCTTGGCGCCGAGGGCCTGGGTGATCTGGGAGACGGTGGGCGCGGCGAGGGCGGGGTCGTCGGGGACGACGTAGCACGGCACGGGCAGCCGGGCGCCGAGGCTCTGCGCGATCTCCTCCCGGTCCTCGCCGGCGACCCGGTTGGCCACCATGGCGAGGACGTCGCAGCCCAGCCCCTCGTACGCCCGGTAGGCGTTGCGCGTCTCGGCGAGCACGGACTCGGTGTCCTGCCCGCGGCCGCCGACCACCGGGATCACCGACGCCCCGAACTCGTTGGCGAGCCGGGCGTTGAGGGACAGCTCGTCGGGGAGCTGGGTGTGGGCGTAGTCGGTGCCGAGGACCAGGACCATCTCGTAGTCGCGCGCGACCGCGTGGAAGCGGTCGACGAGGGCCGACACCAGTTCGTCCGTGCCCTGTTCCGCCTGGAGGGCGGACGCCTCGTGGTAGTCCATGCCGTAGACCGTGGCCGGGTCCTGGGAGAGCCGGTAGCGGGCGCGCAGCAGCTCGTAGAGGCGGTCGGGGCTGTGGTGGAGCAGCGGCCGGAACACCCCGACCCGGTCGACCTGCCGGGTCAGCAGCTCCATGACCCCCAGTTCGACTACCTGGCGGCCGTCGCCGCGGTCGATTCCGGTCACGTACACGCTGCGCGTCACGCGTGCTCTCCGTTTCGTCTGGCGTCTGGCGTCGGGGCGAGGGCTCGCGAAGATCGCCCACCGGGGTGAGCGGAACCTTCTTGACAATACCTCCGCGGCTGGATAAGGCGCCCGTCAGCCCGGGTACTCCGGCCGGGACCGGCGGCCTGGTGCGGCGGGCCCCCGCGGGTCCGCCGCCCGGGTGGCGGACATGAAACAATCGGACCGGCTCACCGGTACCGAAAGCGAGCAGGAGACACAGCACGATGCGCATCGGAGTTCTCACCGCAGGCGGCGACTGCCCCGGCCTGAACGCCGTGATCCGGTCGGTCGTGCACCGCGCCGTGGACCACTACGGCGACGAGGTGATCGGTTTCGAGGACGGCTACGCCGGCCTGCTGGACGGCCGCTACCGCGGCCTCGACCTGAACGACGTCGCCGGCATCCTGGCCCGCGGCGGCACCATCCTCGGCTCCTCCCGCCTCGAGCGGGACCGGCTGCGCGAGGCGTGCGAGCGGGCCGAGGACAAGGTCGAGGCCTTCGGCATCGACGCGCTCGTCCCGATCGGCGGCGAGGGCACGCTGACGGCCGCGCGGATGCTGTCCGACGCCGGGCTGCCCGTGGTCGGCGTCCCGAAGACGATCGACAACGACATCTCCTCCACCGACCGCACCTTCGGCTTCGACACCGCGGTCGGGGTCGCCACCGAGGCGATGGACCGCCTGAAGACCACGGCCGAGTCGCACCAGCGCGTCATGGTGGTCGAGGTCATGGGCCGGCACGCGGGCTGGATCGCGCTGGAGTCCGGCATGGCGGCCGGCGCGCACGGCATCTGCCTGCCCGAGCGGCCCTTCGACCCCGCCCACCTGGTGAAGATGGTCGAGGAGCGCTTCGCCCGCGGCAAGAAGTTCGCGGTCGTGTGCGTGGCGGAGGGCGCCCATCCCGTCGAGGGCACCATGGACTACGGCCACGGCGAGATCGACCAGTACGGCCACGAGCGCTTCCAGGGCATCGGTACGGCGCTGGCGTACGAACTGGAGCGGCGGCTCGGCAAGGAGGCCAAGCCGGTCATCCTGGGCCACGTCCAGCGCGGTGGCGTCCCGACGGCCTACGACCGCGTCCTCGCCACCCGCTTCGGCTGGCACGCGGTGGAGGCGGCGCACCGCGGCGACTTCGGCAGGATGACCGCGCTGCGGGGCACCGACATCGTGATGGTGCCGCTCGCGGAGGCGGTGACCGAGCTGAAGACGGTGCCGAAGGACCGGATGGAGGAGACGGAGTCGGTCTTCTAGTGCCGCGGCACCAGGACCGTCGCGGCGCCGGACCGGCGGCCTTGCGGACCCGCCGCCCGCCTCGCCCGCGGGGACGCCACGGCTACCCGGTGTTGTCCTGGACGGCGGCCCAGAAGTGGTCGACGATCCGGGCCAGGAACTCGCGCCCGGCGTCGCCCGACTCGCTCGCCGAGTTCCCGGTGCCCCAGTTGAGCGAGGCGACCATCTGCCCCTGGTAGTCCTGGTGCAGCTGCTGCAGGGAGTCCTCCAGCAGCCGCCGCTCCAGGGGCACCGCCTTGGCGACGGGGCGGACGTAGGCCTGCCAGCGCGTGGTCACGGCGCCGCGGAGCGTCTCGGCGAGCTTCGCCTCGCGTCCGGTGACGGTGACGAAGTCCGGGACCGACAGCTCCAGCAGCTCGGCGAGGGCGGCGGACTGGCGCTCGTTGCCCTGCCAGCCGCTGTCCTCCATGTGGAGGTAGGCGGGCAGTTCGAGACCGGCGGCGCGGGCGACGTCCTCCGGTGCGAGGCCGCGGGCGATGCGGTGCTCGCGCAAGGTGCGCGGCCTCCCGATGAGTTCACCGGGTGAGCACCACAACATGCCCGCGAGCGCGCTGAGTTCGGCGCTGGTGGGGGCGAGCTGCCCGCGCTCCCAGGCGATGACCAGATCGGGGGTGACGTACGGCAGCCCGTAGGAGGTGCACAGGCCGTGGGCGACGTGCTCGGGGCGCAGGGCGAGCGCGGCGCGCAGCCGGCGGGCGGCGAGGGGGTCGAAGGGAGGGGCGGGCTGGCTCGGGCGGGTCGGACGTGGGAACACCCGGGACAACGTAGGCGGACCGGCACCCCGTGACTACGGTCTGTTCGGCCAGGATCACGGATTGTAGGAACGTACGGATTCGGCCATGTGTGCGGTCCGTGCGGGGCCGGCCGGGGACCGTTTTCCGGCGCGGGGGCCGTGCCGGCCGGGCCCTCCCGGCGGGTGACCCGCCGGGAGGCGCATGTGTGAAAGTCAAGCTCGAAGGGCATATGCGCAGGCGTTCACGGGCGTCCGGGCGCCGGCTCCCGGGACGGGCGCGGCGCGGGCGGGCCGGCGCGGGATTCGACCGTGCGGGCGGATGCCGAAGACGAGTGCGCCGGCGCGCGGGCACCCCCCGGCCGCGCGGCGGGCGGCGCCCCGCGGCTCAATACCGACGCCGTGCCACCGGGCGTCATCCCTTGACCGCCCCGCCCAGCGCGAAGCCGCCGCCCAGCCGCCGGGCGATCAGCACGTACAGCAGGATCACCGGCGTCGAGTAGACGATCGAGAACGCGGCCAGCTGCCCGTACGCCACCATGCCGCGGTTGCCGAAGAACTCGTTGATGCTCACGCTCGCCGGCATCTGGTCCGGGGTGAGCAGGAGCATGAAAGGGACGAAGAAGTTCCCCCACATCAGGACGAAGGAGAAGACGGTCACGACCCCGACGCCCGGGCCCATCAGGGGCAGCACGATGCGGACCAGGGACTGCGCCGACGACGCCCCGTCGGTCCACGCCGCCTCCTCCAGCTCCTTCGGCACACCGTCCATGAAGTTCTTCATCAGCCAGATGGCGAAGGGGAGTTGGGAGGCGGCGAAGAACAGGATCGTGCCCTGCATGGTGTCGATCAGGTTCACCCGCACGAACAGCGCGTACACCGGGACCATGATCGCCGTGATGGGCAGGCTCGTGGCGAAGAGGACGGTGAGCAGGAACGGACGGTTCAGGCGGGAGCGGAAACGCGAGAGCGGGTAGGCCGCCAGGGCCGCGCACACCACCGTCAGCAGCGTCCCGCCGCCGCACAGGATCAGGCTGTTCAGCAGCGGTGTGAAGGTGATGTCCGGCGTCAGGACCGCGTCGAAGTTGGCCCAGGTGAAGCCGTCCGGGGCCTTCACGCGCAGGTTCGCGTGCGGGTCCACCGACGACAGCAGCACCCAGGCGAGCGGCAGTGCGAAGGCGGCGGCCACCACCAGCAGGCCGATGTCCGCGGCCAGCCGGCGGTTCCTGCGGCGGGAGGCGAGAGTCGGGGTCATGGTGTCGTCAGACCTCCGTCCGCAGCAGGCGCAGATAGACGAGGGAGAACAGCGAGCCGACCAGGAGCAGCAGCAGGGCGACCGCGGTGCCGTAGCCGATCATGCTGTTCTGGAAGGCCTGCTCGTACATGAACAGGGGCAGGGTCTGGCTCTTGTTGCCCGGGCCGCCCCTCGTCATCACCCAGATCAGTCCGAAGACCGACAGGGTCTGCAGGGTGTTGAGCATCAGGTTGGTGCCGATGGAGCGGCGGATCATCGGCAGCGTGATGTGCCACATGCGGCGCCAGCCGCCGGCGCCGTCGACCTCCGCCGCCTCGGTGATCTCCTGCGGGATCTCGTTCAGGGCGGCCGAGTAGACCAGCATCGAGAAGGCCGTGCCGCGCCACACGTTGGCGAACGACACCGCCAGGATCGGAAGGGTGAACAGCCAGTTCTGGGACGGGAGATGGAGCCGGTCCAGGATGGCGTTGAGGGTGCCCTCGCGGCGGAAGAAGGCGTAGAGCAGGAAGCCGGCGACGACCTCCGGCAGGACCCAGGCGGTGATGACGATGCCGCCGGTGAGCGTGCGGACGGGCTTGGAGGCGCGGTGCATCAGCGTCGCCAGGGCCAGGCCCAGGGTGTTCTGGCCGAGCAGGGAGGAGACGACCGTGAAGACGAGCGTCAGCCACACCGCGTTGATGAAATCGGCGTCCCCGAAGGCCCTGCGGAAGTTGGCCAGGCCGACGAAGGACGAGTGGGCCTGGCCGGTGAGCTGGAGGTCGGTGAAGGCGATGTAGGCGCAGTAGGCGATCGGGCCCGCGAGGAACAGGAGCAGCAGGACCAGGGCGGGGGCGACCGGCAGGGCCCGGGCCAGCCCGCGCGCCAGGGGAGGGCGCGGGTGCCGGGTCCGGCGGGGGACCGGTGGGCCCGGGGGGACCTCGGCCGTCTCGGGGCCCGCCCCGGCGCGCGGAGTTGCCGCTGTCATCGGTGGTTCCCGTTCACTTCTTGACGACCTGGTTGCCCGTGGCGTCCTTGAGCGCGTCGTCGTAGCCGCTCGCCGCCTTGTCGACGGACGCGTCGCCCGTCGTCACCCCCTCCATCGCCTCCTGGATCGCGGTGGAGACCTTCGGGTACGCCGGGTAGGCGGGCCGGTAGTGGGTGCTGGCGACCAGGTCGGTGAAGAACCTGATACCGGGCTGCGCCCTGGCGTACGCGGGGTCGTCCGCCACGTCCTTGCGCACCGCGATGCCCGAGTTGGCGATGTACCACTTCTCCGCGTTGGCCTTGGTCTGCATCGTCCTGATGAAGTCGAAGGCGAGGTCGGGGTTGCCCGCCTTGGCGGGGATCGCCCAGGTCCAGCCGCCGGACATGCTCACCTTGCCCGGGGCCTGGCCGTGCTGGGTGGGCATGTAGGCGAGGCCCAGCTCGCTGGACCACGTGGGCCATTCGTGGCCGCTGCCCTTCTGCCAGGCCTGGGGCAGCCAGGACCCGTCGAGGGCGATGCCCAGCTTGTGCCCGGGGAGCATCTCGCCGGCCACCATGGTCTGGATGTTGGGGTCGAGGGCGGTGGCGACGTCGGGGCCGAGCTTCTCCTGGTAGACCGTCCGTACGAAGCCGAGGGAGTCCTTGAAGCCCTGGCTGCCGGCGATCCACTTCTTGGTGGACCTGTCGTAGAGCGGGTCCGTGGTGCCGTCGCCGGTGCCGTACAGGAGCATCTCGAAGCCCTGCATGGTCGCGGCCTCACCGGCGGGCTTGCCGGTGTAGACGTTGATGGGGGTGACGCCCGGAACCTTCTTCTTGATCGTGCGGGCGGCGTCGAGGACCTCGTTCCAGTTCTTCGGCTGCCAGTCGGCGGGCAGGCCGGCCTTCTTGAAGATGCCCTTGTCGAACCAGAGGCCGCGGGTGTCGGTGCCGTCCGGGACGCCGTAGGTCTTGCCGTCCTCGGCCCTGGCCGCGGTCTTCGCCGTGCCGATGAACTGGCTCCACTCCGGCCACTTGGCGAGATACGGGTCGAGCGGCTTCAAGTACCCGCTGGTGATGTCCGAGTTGATGAGGAAGGTGTCCTCGTAGACCAGGTCCGGGGCGGTCCTGGGGGAGCGGAGCATCTGCTGCAGCTTGGTGTAGTACTCCGAGTCCGGGGCCTTGATCGGGACCAGTTCGACCTTCTTGCCGGGGTACTTCTTCTCGAACTGCTTCTTGATGTCCGCGAGATAGCCGTCCATCACGCGGATCGAGTTGTCCGTGGACTGCTTGAAGGAGACCCGCACGGTGTCCGGGTCGCTGCCGGAGCCGCTGCCGCACGCCGTGAGGGCGCTTGCGGACAGGGTGAGGGCAACCAGGGCTGTGAGCGGGGCGGTTGAGCGGGGGCGAGCGGCGGTGGGGCGCACGAGCACGACCTCCTACTGACCTGACGACACTGTCGGCCGGGATGGATGTGCCGTGAAGGTAGGAGGAGTGGTCTAGTCAGGTCAATGAGTGTGCGGCGATCTATCGCGCCCGATCAGGCTCTCCTCGCTCCTCCTTCACCCACCGGTACTGCAACTCCGGCCGCCCCACGGTCCCGTACTGCGGGCTGCGGGCCGCCCGGCCCGCGTCCACCAGGTGCTCCAGATACCGCCGGGCGGTGATCCGGGATATCCCCACCGCCTCCGCCAGACCGGTCGCGGTCAGCCCCTCCGCGCAGTCCCGCAGCGCCACCGACACCCGCTCCAGGGTGGGCGCGCTGAGGCCCTTGGGCAGCGCCGCGGGGGACGGTGCGCGCAGGGTGGCCAGGGCCCGGTCGACCTCCTCCTGGCCGCTCGCCTCGCCGACCGCGCCGTGGAACTGCGCGTACCGCACGAGCCGGTCGCGCAGGGTCGCGAAGGTGAACGGCTTCAGCACGTACTGCACGACCCCCAGCGACACGCCCTCCCGCACCACGGCCAGATCGCGGGCCGAGGTCACCGCTATCACGTCCACCTGATGCCCCGCCGCGCGCAGCGACCGCGCGAACTGCAGCCCGTGCACGTCCGGCAGATGCAGATCCAGCAACAGCAGATCCACCGCCGTACGCTCCATCAGCCGCCGCGCCTCCGCCCCGGTGTGCGCCGTGCCGGCGACCACGAACCCCGGCACCCGCCCGACGTACATCACATGCGCGTCGGCGGCCACCGGGTCGTCCTCCACGACCAGCACGCGGATGGGCTGCTCGGCGCTCATGTGTCACCTCTCGCCGGCGTGGGGGCGGGAAGGGGGGCGGGGGCCGCGGTGGGGAGTGGGGCCGGGTGCGGCGGGTGCGCGCCGGTGGGCGCCGGCCGGTCCCGCGCGGGGAGGCGGCGGGCGGGCTGCTCGGGCGTCATGCGTCACCTCTCGCGGGGTCGGGAGCGGTCCCCGGCGGGGCCGGGGCGGAGGCGGTCGCCGCAACAGGGGCGGGGTCCGCGGGCAGCGGGAGGCGGACCTCGAAGACCGCGCCGCCCTCCCGGGCCTCCGTCACCGTCAGGGTGCCCTCGTGGCGGGTGACCGCCTGGCGGACCAGGGCCAGGCCGAGGCCGCGGCCGCCGGGGCCGGCCGGCTTCGTCGAGAACCCGCGCTGGAACACCAGCTCGGCATGGGCGGGGTCCACCCCCGTGCCGGTGTCCGCGACCCGGATCACCAGTTCGCCGGCCGCGGCGTACGCCGTCACCGTCACCCGCGCGCCGATGCTGCCCTGCGCCGCGTCCACCGCGTTGTCGATCAGGTTGCCCAGGATCGTCACCAGGTCGCGCGGCGGCAGGCTCGCCGGCAGCAGGCCGTCGTCGAGGCGGCTGTCCTGCGACACCACCAGCTCCACGCCCCGCTCGTTGGCCTGGGCCGTCTTGCCGAGCAGCAGCGCCGCCAGCACCGGTTCGCTCACCGCCGCCACCACCTGGTCGGTCAGCGCCTGGGCCAGCTCCAGTTCGGCCGTCGCGAAGTCCACCGCCTCCTCCGCCCGGCCCAGTTCGATCAGGGAGACCACGGTGTGGAGGCGGTTCGCCGCCTCGTGCGCCTGTGAGCGCAGGGCCTGCGTGAAACCCCGTTCCGAGTCCAACTCGCCCATCAGCGACTGCAGTTCGGTCACGTCCCGCAGGGTCACCACGGAGCCCCGGCGCTCCCCGCCCGACACCGGCGAGGTGTTCACCACCAGCACCCGCTCGGCCGACATGTACACCTCATCCACGCGCTGCTCCGAGGACAGCAGCGCACCCGTCAGCGGTGCCGGCAGCCCCAGTTCCGCGACCGACCTGCCCACCACGCCCTCCCCGGAGGGCACCCCGAGCAGTTCCCGCGCCCCGTCGTTGATCAGCGCCACACGGTACTGCCCGTCCAGCATCAGCAGACCCTCGCGCACCGCGTGCAGCGCGGCCTGGTGGTAGTCGTGCATACGGCTGAGCTCGCCCGCGTTCATGCCATGGGTGTGGCGGCGCAGGCGCGCGTTGACGACGTACGTGCCGATCGCGCCCAGCGCGAGCGCGCAGCCCGCCACGCCGACCAGCGCCGACACCTGCCCCTGCACCTGCCTGCTGATCGCCTGCACCTTGATGCCCGCGCTGACCAGGCCGACGATGTGCCGGTGCTCGTCGTAGACGGGCACGACGGCCCGCACCGAGGGGCCGAGCGTGCCCGTGTAGGTCTCGGTGAAAGCGGTGCCGTGCTGCGCGGGCCCGATGTTGCCGCGGAAGTGCTTGCCGATCTGGCTCGGCGTCGGGTGGGTCCAGCGGATGCCCTTCGGGTTCATGATCGTGACGAAGTCGACGTCCGCGTCCCGCATCACCTTCAGCGCGTACGGCTGCAGCTCGGCGGTGGGATCCGGCGTGCGGATCGCGGCCGGCACGAACGGGGCGTCCGCGATCGAGCGGGCGACCGACATCGCCTGGCGGGCCGCCGCGTCCTCGGCCTGCCCCCGGTCGCTGAGGTAGCTGAACAGTGCGTATCCGGCCACGAGCACCGCTATCAGCACGGCCTGCATGGCGAACAGCTGGCCGGCCAGGCTCCGGGGTCTCGGGACGGGGATGCGCATGTCGTCAGTGTGCCTCGCACGTCAATCGTGAACTAAATGAACGGAAGGGTGACCGCCCTCACAGGGCGGGAGATAGTCACCGCATCGGTGAAGCGGTGGAGCGGGCCATACGGTTCCGGCCACCGTCTCCCGCGAAGCACCGCACCCCCATCCCCATCCCCCGGTCGTGAGCCGCACGCCGGTGATGCCGACGAAGACGTCAAGGAGGGCATCCGTGGCCGCCAGTACCCCCGAGACGGCACCTGCCGCACCCGCCGCCGCCAAGCGGGACCGCACCCACTATCTGTACATCGCCGTGATCGTCGCGGTGGCGCTCGGTATCGCTGTCGGCCTGATCTGGCCGGACGCGGGCGTCGAGCTCAAGCCGCTCGGTACGGGCTTCGTCAGCCTGATCAAGATGATGATCTCGCCGATCATCTTCTGCACGATCGTGCTCGGCATCGGCTCCGTGCGCAAGGCCGCCAAGGTCGGCGCGGTCGGCGGTATCGCGCTCGGCTACTTCCTCGTGATGTCGCTGGTCGCCCTGGCCATCGGCCTCGTCGTCGGCAACGTCCTGCACCCGGGCGACGGCCTGCACATCACCCAGGCGCTCAAGGCCACCGGGCACGACCAGGTCTCCGCCGACGCGCTGCCGCCGGTCGACTTCGTCCTGTCGATCATCCCGGTCACCTTCGTCTCCGCCTTCACCGAGGGCCAGGTGCTGCAGACCCTGCTGATCGCGCTGCTCACCGGCTTCGCGCTGCAGGCCATGGGTTCGGCCGGCCAGCCGGTCCTGCGCGGTGTCGAGCACCTCCAGCGGCTGGTCTTCCGCATCCTGGCCATGGTCATGTGGGCGGCCCCGATCGGCGCCTTCGGCGCCATCGCCGCCGTGGTCGGCTCCGCCGGTGTGGACGCGCTGAAGAGCCTGGCCGTGCTGATGCTCGGGTTCTACGTGACCTGCTTCCTGTTCGTCTTCGTCGTGCTCGGCGTGCTGCTGCGGGCGGTCGCGGGCCTGAACATCTTCACGCTGCTGAAGTACCTGGCCCGGGAGTTCCTGCTGATCCTGTCCACCTCCTCCTCCGAGTCCGCGCTGCCGCGGCTGATCGCGAAGATGGAGCACCTGGGCATCAGCAAGCCGGTGGTCGGCATCACCGTCCCGACCGGCTACTCGTTCAACCTCGACGGCACGATGATCTACATGACCATGGCGTCGCTCTACATCGCGGACGCGCTGGGCACGCCGATGTCCATCGGGGAGCAGATCCCGCTGCTGCTCTTCCTGCTCCTGGCCTCCAAGGGCGCGGCCGGCGTCAGCGGCGCGGGCCTCGCCACGCTGGCCGGCGGTCTGCAGTCGCACAAGCCCGCGCTGGTGGACGGCGTCGGCCTGATCGTCGGTATCGACCGCTTCATGAGCGAGGCGCGCGCGCTGACCAACTTCGCCGGCAACGCCGTCGCCACCGTACTGATCGGCACCTGGACCAAGGAGATCGACACCGTCCGGGTCCGGCAGGTCCTCGCCGGTGACCTGCCCTTCGACGAGACGACCCTCCTGGACGAGAGCGTCCGGCCGCAGACCGTGGTGCCCGAGCAGGGCGGCGAGAAGGAACTCGCGAAGGCCTGAGCCGGCACCGGGCGGCCGAGTACCCCCCCGGTCGGCCTCCACCGATCTCCCCTGCCCCTCTGACCCCCTGCCCCTCTGACCCCCTGCCCCTCTGACCCCCGGCCCTCTGACCCCCTGACCCCCTGATTCGGTCGCCTGGCCCGGAAAAGCCGAGCGGGCGGGTTCTCCCCCCGAGGACCCGCCCGCTCGGCCTTTTCATCGGCGCGGCACTTCTCTCGGGTCCGGACCCTCTTCGGGACCGGATTTCCTTCGGGACCGGACTCGCAGCAGGACCGGATTCTCACCGATCTCTTACCGGTATCCGCTACCCTGCCCCGCCGGCCTGGTACTGATCCGGCCGGCTATACGGCGCTTGCGTGGGAGGCACGGGGGAATGAAGATCGACTGGGACCGGCGTACGTGTGCCCGCAAGGGCCACGTCACCTATGCGCCGGACGATCCCCGCCTGCGGGTGCGCCTGCACGCCCAGACCGCGCTCGGAGAGGTCTGGCGCTGTCTGCGCTGCGGCGACTTCGTGCTCGGCGAGCCCCACGGTGCGGGGCCCGCGGACCACGCGCCCCTCGTGCCGCGCGGCAAGGTCCTGCGCGACCTGTTCATCCTGCGCTTCCTGGCGGTCGAACGGGCCGTACGCGGTGTGTTCATCGTGCTGGTCGCGCTGGCGGTGTGGAGGTTCAGCAACAGCCAGGACGCGGTACGCCGGCTCTTCGACGAGTACCTCGACGTCTTCCGGCCGGTCTTCCGGCACTTCCACTACGACCTCGATCACTCGCCGGTCGTCGGCACCATCCAGAAGACCTTCGGCTACAAGCACTCCACCCTCCTGCTGGTCGCCGCGCTGCTGCTCGCCTACGCGCTGATCGAGCTCGTCGAGGCGGTCGGCCTCTGGTACGCCAAACGCTGGGCGGAGTACCTCACGGTGGTCGCGACCGCCGCGTTCCTCCCGCTGGAGATCTACGAACTCACCGAGCACGTCAGCTATCTGAAGATCACCACCCTGGTCCTCAACATCCTCGCCGTGCTCTACATCGCCCTGGCCAAGCGCCTGTTCGGCCTGCGCGGCGGCCGCCGGGCCTTCGAGGAGGAACGCGAGAGCGCGTCCCTGCTGGAGGTCGAGGAGTCGGCGGGGGTACCGGCCGGAGCGGCCTGAGGCGCTCCCCTCCGCCGCGAACCCGGCGGGACGCCCCGCCCCGGCGCGTCCGCCGTTGCCCTGACGTCGGCGTCAAGGATTACCGTCGGGGCCATGCGAATCGGCGAGCTGGCCGCACGGGCCGGGACCACGACGCGGACGCTCAGGTACTACGAGTCGCGCGGGCTGCTGCCCGCGCGGCGCGGCACGAACGGGTACCGCACCTACGACGAGAGCGACCTGAGGCTGCTGCGGCAGATCAGGACGCTCCAGGACTTCGGGTTCGACCTGGAGGAGACGCGGCCCTTCGTGGAGTGCCTGCGGGCCGGGCACCCGGAGGGCGACTCCTGCCCGGCCTCGCTCGCGGTCTACCGGCGCAAGCTGGACGAACTCGACGCGCTGATCGGCGAGCTCGCGGCCGTGCGGGCGACCATCGCCGTGCGGCTGGCCGCGGCCGACGAGCCACCGTTGTGCGAAATGGGAGGGCGGGAACTGTGATCGACGTGACGGACGAGGATTTCACGGCGGAGGTGATCCGGTCCGAGTTGCCGGTACTGGTGGAGTTCACGGCGGACTGGTGCCCGCCGTGCCGGCAGATGGGACCGGTCCTGCGCGCCCTGGCCACCGAGGAGGCCGATCGCCTCAAGGTGGTGCAGCTGAACGTGGACCACAATCCGATGACCACGAATGCCTACAAGGTGCTGTCGATGCCGACCTTCATGGTGTTCCGGGACGGTGAGCCGGTCCGGTCGATGGTGGGGGCGCGGCCCAAGCGGCGGCTCCTGGAGGAGATCGAGGACGCCCTCTGAGACCCTGGGACCTGAGACCGGTCAATACAGAGAAATCCCCCGGGCAATTGCGCCCGGGGGATTTCTCTGCGTACACTCAATGATTCGCGACTTCAAGGCAATTCAATCACGGATTGACTCGGCCGCGTAAGAAGTTCACTGAACGCAGTATATCCGGGCGGGAGCGGAATTGTCAAACACCGATTATCCGGACGGTGAAATGCAGCGCGAGCAGGAATTCATCGACGGACTGTACGCACGCGTGGACGCCCTGCGCGGTGACACGGAGGCGGGCGTCACGGACGCGCTCGCGCAGGGCAACACGCCCATGCAGGCCCGCCTGGAGCGGGACATCCTGGTCGCCGAGCGCTCGGGCCTGCTCGCCGCGCTGAACGCGGTGGACGGCTCCCTCTGCTTCGGCCGGATCGACCTCACCCCGGGCGGGACCCACCACATCGGCCGCATCGGGCTGCGCACGGACGACGCCGAGCGCACACCGATCCTGATCGACTGGCGCGCGGACGTCGCCCGCCCCTTCTACCTGGCCACCGGCCACACCCCGATGGGCCTGCGCAGGCGCCGGCACATCACCACCGACGGCCGTACGGTCACCGCCCTGCACGACGAGATCCTCGACCTCGGGGACCGGGAGCGGACCGGCCACGAGGACCCGACCGGGGACGCCGTGCTGCTCGCCGCGCTCGACGCCGCGCGCACCGGCCGTATGCACGACATCGTGCGGACCATCCAGGCCGAGCAGGACGAGATCATCCGGGCGCCGCACCGCGGGGTGCTGGTGGTGGAGGGTGGTCCGGGCACGGGCAAGACCGCCGTCGCGCTGCACCGGGCGGCGTATCTGCTCTACGAGCACCGGGAGCTGCTCGCCCGGCGCGCCGTCCTCATCGTCGGGCCCAACCCCGCCTTCCTCGGCTACATCGGCGAGGTGCTGCCCTCGCTCGGGGAGACGGGCGTCCTGCTCGCCACGGTCGGGGAGCTGTTCCCCGGCGTGCGGGCGACCGCGAGCGACACGCGGGCGGCGGCCGCGGTGAAGGGCCGCGCCGAGATGGCGCAGGTGCTCGCCGAGGTCGTCTCCGACTGGCAGGCGCTGCCCGACCCGGTCATCGCGATCGAGCACGACCGTGAGGTCCTGATGCTCGACGACGGCCTGGTGAAGGTCGCCCGCGAACGCACCCGGGCCGCGAAACTGCCGCACAACGCGGCCCGCGAGACCTTCGAGGGGCACATCCTCAACACGCTCACCGAGCTCTACGCCGAGCGCGTCGGCACCGACCCCTACGACGGCAGCAGTCTGCTCGACCCGAGCGACATCACCCAGATCCGCGACGAGATCGCCGAGAATCCCGAAGTGTGGTCCGCCATCGACCAGTTGTGGCCCCGGCTGACCCCGCAGCGGCTGGTCGCCGACTTCCTCGCCGACCCCGTCGGCTACCTGCCCGACGAGGACGCGGCCGCCGTCCGCCGCCCGGTGACCCGGGAGTGGACGGTGGCGGACGTCCCGCTGCTGGACGAGGCGGCCGAACTGCTCGGCGAGGACGACCGGGTGCGCCGGGCGCTGGCGGAGCGGGAACGGGAGACGCAGATCGCCTATGCGCAGGGCGTGCTGGACGTCTCGTACGCCTCGCGCACCTACGAGTTCGAGGACAAGGACGAGGAGGACTCCGAGATCCTGTCCGCGCACGACATCATCGACGCCGAGCGGTTCGCCGAACGGCAGGAGGAGGACGACCACCGCAGCGCCGCCGAGCGCGCGGCGGCCGACCGGACCTGGGCCTTCGGGCACATCATCGTCGACGAGGCGCAGGAGCTGTCGCCGATGGCCTGGCGGCTGCTGATGCGGCGCAGCCCGACCCGCTCGATGACGCTGGTCGGGGACCCGGCGCAGACCGCGGAGGCGGCGGGCGTCGGCTCCTGGTCGGACATCCTCGCCCCGTACGTCGAGGACCGCTGGGAGCACACCCGGCTCGGCGTCAACTACCGTACGCCGGCCGAGATCATGGAGGTCGCGGCGGCTGTGGTGCGGGCCGAGCGGCCGGACTTCACCCCGCCGGGCTCGGTGCGGTCCACCGGCGTGCGGCCGTGGGCGCGGGCGGCCGACGACCTGCCCGGCGCGGTGGCCAAGGCGGTGGAGGAGCTGACGCCCGCCGACGGGCGGCTCGCGGTCATCGCGCCGCGCCACCTGCACCGCCGGCTCGCGGCGCGGCTGGAGGGGGTGACGGCGGGGGCCGAGCCCGACCTGACGCACACCGTCGTCCTCCTCGACCCGCGCCAGTCGAAGGGACTGGAGTTCGACTCGGTCCTGGTCGTGGAGCCGGGGCTGTACGGCACGAGCGACCTGTACGTGGCGCTCACCCGGGCTACGCAGCGGCTCGGCGTGGTGCACAGCAGGGCGCTGCCGCGAGCTCTGGCGGCGGCGTTGGCGTGACCCGAGGGCGGGTACCGCCCAGGAGGCTCTGCCCCCTGGGCGGTACGTCCGGCGTCCGGAAGAGGCCCGGAGCCGGCGCTTGGAAGAGACTCCGAGGAGGCCAGGAGGCTAGGCCGGACGCAGCCACACCGTCGCCAGCGGCGGCAGGGTCAGAGTGATGCTGGCCGGGCGGCCGTGCCAGCCCTGGGGTTCGGGCTTGATGTCGTCGGGGTGCGTGACGTCGCTGCCGCCGTACCGGGCGAGGTCGGTGTTGAGGGTCTCGTGCCAGGACTGGACGTCGTCGGGGACGCCGAGGCGGTAGCCGTCGCGGACGACGGGGGAGAGGTTGGAGACGCACAGGAGCGGGGCGCCGTCGGCGTCGAGCCGGAGGAAGGCGAAGACGTTGTCCTCGGCGGCGTCACCGACGATCCACTGGAAGCCGGCCGGGTCGATGTCCCGCTGCCACAGCGCGGGGGTGTGCCGGTAGACGGTGTTCAGGTCGCGCACCAGGTCGCGCACCCCGCGGTGGTCGGCCTCGGCGCCGTAGGCCGGGTCGAGCAGCCACCAGTCCGGGCCGTGGGCCTCCGACCACTCCGCTCCCTGGGCGAACTCCTGGCCCATGAAGAGGAGCTGCTTGCCGGGGTGGGCCCACATGAAGGCGAGGTAGGCGCGCAGGTTGGCCCGCTGCTGCCACCAGTCGCCGGGCATCTTCGACACCAGTGACCGCTTGCCGTGCACCACTTCGTCGTGCGAGATCGGCAGCACGTAGTTCTCGCTGTAGGCGTACACCATCGAGAAGGTCATCTCGTTGTGGTGGTACTTGCGGTGCACCGGCTCGTGGCTCATGTAGTCGAGCGAGTCGTGCATCCAGCCCATGTTCCACTTCAGTCCGAAACCGAGGCCCCCGAAGCCGCCCGGGCCCCGGTGGTGGGTGGCGCGGGTGACGCCGTCCCAGGCCGTGGACTCCTCGGCGATCGTGACCACGCCCGGCACCTGCCGGTACACGGTCGCGTTCATCTCCTGCAGGAACGCCACCGCGTCCAGGTTCTCCCGGCCGCCGTGCTCGTTCGGCACCCACTGGCCCGGCTCGCGCGAGTAGTCGAGGTAGAGCATGGAGGCGACCGCGTCGACGCGCAGTCCGTCGATGTGGAACTCGCGGCACCAGTAGAGGGCGTTCGCCACCAGGAAGTTGCGCACCTCGCGGCGGCCGTAGTCGAACTCCAGCGTGCCCCAGTCGGGGTGCGCCGAGCGCAGCGGGTCCTCGTGCTCGTACAGGGGGCGGCCGTCGAACTCGGCCAGCGCCCAGTCGTCGCGCGGGAAGTGCGCCGGCACCCAGTCCATCAGGACACCGATGCCCGCCTGGTGCAGCGCGTCGACCAGGTACCTGAAGTCGTCGGGGGTGCCGAGGCGGGCCGTGGGCGCGTAGAAGCCGGTGACCTGGTAGCCCCAGGAGCCGCCGAAGGGGTGCTCGGCGATGGGCATCAGCTCGACGTGGGTGAAGCCGAGGTCCTTCACGTACGGCGGCAGCTGTTCGGCGAGCCGGCGGTAGTCCAGCCCGGGCCGCCAGGAGGGCAGATGGACCTCGTAGACCGAGAACGGTGCCTCGTGCGCGGGCCGTTGCGCGCGCTGCTCGATCCAGTGCGCGTCCTGCCACGCGTGGTGCGAGGCGGTGACGACGGACGACGTGTTCGGCGGGGCCTCCGTACGGCGGGCCAGCGGGTCGGCGCGCAGGGTCTTCGAGCCGTCGGGACGGGTGATCTCGAACTTGTACAGCTCGCCCTCGCCGATCCCCGGCACGAACAGCTCCCACACTCCCGAGGAGCCGAGCGAGCGCATCGGATACCCGCTGCCGTCCCAGAAGTTGAAGGTGCCGGCCACCCGCACGCCGCGTGCGTTCGGCGCCCACACCGAGAAGCGGGTGCCGGCCACGCCCTGGTGGGTCATCGGGTGCGCGCCGAGCACCGTCCACAGCTCCTCGTGCCGGCCCTCGCCGATCAGGTGCAGGTCGAGCTCGCCCAGCGTGGGCAGGAAGCGGTAGGCGTCCTCGGTCTCCTGGCCCGTGCTCTCGTAGGCCACGAGCAGCCGGTAGCCCGGCGGGACCTCGGACAGACGCAGCAGGCCGGAGAAGAACCCGTCCCCGTCGTCGTGCAGCTCCGCCCGCAGCTCCCCGGCGACGACGGTCACGGACAGCGCGTACGGCCGGAACGCCCGGAAGGCGACCCCACCGGGCACCTTGTGGGCGCCCAGCACGGTGTGCGGATCGTGATGGGTGCCTGCCAGCAGCCGCTCGCGGTCACCGGCGTCCAGGGCGGGGGAGACCGGCGCGGGGGCCTCCGGCGGTTCGGCCGGGTTCGGGGCGGTGTCCGTCCCGGCGGCGGCCGCGGCCGTCCCGGCCGGCGCCTCGGCCCGGGTCCGCCGGGCGGGGGTCTTCTTCGCAGCGGTCCGCTCCGCGGCGGCCGTTGTCGTGGCGGTCTTCTTCGCGGTGGCCTTCTTCGCCGCGGCCTTCTCGGCGGTTGCCGTCTCGGCCGTCCTCTTCGCGGTGGCTTTCTTGCCCGCGGCCTTCTTCGCCGCGGCCTTCTCGGCGGTGGTCGTGGTGGCGGCGGTCTTCTTCGCGGAGGCTTTCTTGGCGGTGGCTTTCTTGGCGGCGGCCTTCTTCGCGACCGGCTTCTCGGCAGCGGTCCTCTTCGCCGCGGTCTTGTCCCCCACGGTCTGCGCCGCGGTCTTCTTCGCGGCCGTCTTCTTCGCCGCTGCCGGTGCCGTCGCGCTCGTCCTGCGCGCGCTCGCCTTCTTGGTCGTCTCCTTCTCGGCCGTCGCCTGCTTGACGGCCGCCTTCTTGGCGACCTTCCTCGCGGCCGCCTTCTTGACCGGCTGATCGGGCTCGGTCGCCTTCTCCGCGGCCTTCGCGGCCTTCTTCGGATCAGAACCGCTGGACGTGGGGCGGGGGGTCACGGGCGGCGCCTCCTCGGCAAGTTCAGGTCAGGTCTGTCATGGCGTAACGCTCGATCGCCGCCATCGGTACGGAAAGCCAGTCGGGACGGTGACGGGCCTCGTAGACGACCTCGTAGATCGCCTTGTCCGTCTCGAAGGCGCGCAGCAGCACCGGGTCGGTGCGCGGGTCGCGGCCGCTGACCTCCGCGTAGCCGGAGCAGTACGCGGCCCGGCACGTGTCGGCCCAGTCCGGCGCCGGAGCGGGCGCGGAGTGGGCGGCGTAGTCGAAGGAGCGCAGCATCCCCGCGATGTCCCGCACCACGGGCTGCGGCATCCGCCGCTCGGCCAGCGGTTTGGACGGCTCGCCCTCGAAGTCGATCAGCCACCACTGCCCGGCCGGCGAGCGCAGGCACTGTCCGAGGTGCAGATCACCGTGGATGCGCTGGGCGGTCCAGGTCTGGCCCTCCGCGGCCAGATCGGCCAGCGCCGCGAACTCCGAGCGCAGGGCGGGCGCGTACGGTCGCAGCACGGGCACCGCCTGCGCCGCCGCTTCCAGGCGCTCGATCATGCCGTCGGCCAGCAGCCGCGTCTGGGCGTGGCCCAGGGTCACCGTCGGCAGCGCCCGGGCGAGCGCGGTGTGCACCTCGGCGGTGGCACGGCCGAGCGCCCGCGCCTCGGTGGCGAAGTCCTCGCCCTTGGCAAGCTCGCGCAGCGCCAGCTCCCAGCCGTCCGACGCGCCCTGCAGGAACGGCTGGAGGACGCCGAGCACATACGGCTCCTTCTCCTCCGGCAGCTCCGCCCGCAGCCACGCCGCCGGCGCGGGCACCCGGGAGCAGCCCTCGCGGGCGAGCGCCAGCGGCAGCTCCAGGTCGGGGTTGACACCGGGCACGACCCGGCGCAGCAGCTTGAGAATGAACGTATCTCCGTAGATCACCGACGAGTTGGACTGCTCGGCGGTCACCACCCGTGGGACCAGCCCGGTGCGGATCTCGCGGCCGGGCTCCCGCTCGAAACGGAGCCCGCCGATCCGGGCCTGTGAGCGCAGTGCCTCCAGGAGCAGTTCGGCGGGCCGCGTGTCGTACAGGGCCTCGTACACCGTGCGTCCGGCGAGCGGCCCCTTCTCCACGTGTCCGATCAGCGCGGGCGCCAGCCGGGGCGGCAGCGCCTCGCGCACACCTATCAGCAGCTGGTAGCAGTCACCCGGGTGGGGTTCGGCGCCGAGCGTGAGCGGCTGATGGGCGCGCACCAGGAGGTGGTACAGGCCCAGCCTGCTGTCGACCGGCAGCAGTTCCGTGGCCGCGACCAGCGAGAACCCGGTCACCGGACGTCCTTTGCCCGCGAACCAGCGCTGCCGTGGCAGCCACTCCCTGAGCAGTGGATCCAGGGACGCGAGCAGGCCAGGGCTCGTCGTACCGGAAAGTGTGACAGTCTCCGCCATGGTGTCACATTCCTTTCCCCGGGTGGGCGGGGTGCTACTGATGCGTGCCCCGGGTGGGGCAGGAGAAACGCCCCGTCCCGGGATCTTCGAGGCGCTACACCGGGTCCCTCCGGAGCCGGAACCAGTAGAAGCCGTGCCCGCCGAGGGTCAGCAAGTACGGCAGCTCGCCGATGGCCGGAAAGCGGACCCCGCCGAAGAGCTCGACCGGGTGCCGCCCGTTGAACGCGCTCAGGTCCAGCTCGGTGGGCTGGGCGAAACGGGAGAAGTTGTTCACACAGAGCACCAGGTCGTCCTCGTACTCCCGCAGGAACGCGATCACCGCCGGGTTGGAGGAGGGCAGTTCCGTGTAGGAGCCGAGGCCGAAGGCGGGGTTCTGCTTGCGGATCTCGATCATCCGGCGGGTCCAGTGCAGCAGCGAGGAGGGGGAGGACATCGACGCCTCGACGTTGGTGACCTGGTAGCCGTAGACGGGGTCCATGATGGTCGGCAGGAAGAGCCGGCCCGGGTCGCAGGAGGAGAAGCCGGCGTTGCGGTCCGGGGTCCACTGCATCGGGGTGCGGACCGCGTCGCGGTCGCCGAGCCAGATGTTGTCGCCCATGCCGATCTCGTCGCCGTAGTACAGGATCGGCGAGCCCGGCAGGGACAGCAGCAGGGCGGTGAACAGCTCGATCTGGTTGCGGTCGTTGTCGAGGAGGGGGGCGAGCCGGCGCCGGATGCCGATGTTGGCGCGCATGCGGGGGTCCTTGGCGTACTCGGCCCACATGTAGTCGCGTTCCTCGTCGGTGACCATCTCCAGGGTCAGCTCGTCGTGGTTGCGCAGGAAGATGCCCCACTGGCAGCCGGAGGGGATGGCGGGGGTCTTGGCGAGGATCTCGGAGACGGGGTAGCGGGACTCCCGGCGCACGGCCATGAAGATGCGCGGCATGACGGGGAAGTGGAAGGCCATGTGGCACTCGTCGCCGCCGCTCCGGTAGTCGCCGAAGTAGTCGACGACGTCCTCCGGCCACTGGTTGGCCTCCGCCAGCACCACCGTGTCCGGGTAGTGGGCGTCGATCTCTTTCCGCACCCGCTTGAGGAACTCGTGGGTGGCCGGGAGGTTCTCGCAGTTGGTGCCCTCCTCCTGGTAGAGGTAGGGCACCGCGTCCAGCCGGAAACCGTCGATGCCCAGGTCCAGCCAGAAGCGGAGCGCGGAGATCATCTCCTCCTGCACGGCCGGGTTCTCGTAGTTGAGGTCCGGCTGGTGGGAGAAGAAGCGGTGCCAGAAGTACTGCTTGCGGACCGGGTCGAAGGTCCAGTTGGAGGCCTCGGTGTCGACGAAGATGATCCGCGCGTCCGCGAACTGCTTGTCGTCGTCGGCCCATACGTAGTAGTCGCCGTAGGGCCCGTCGGGGTCCTTGCGGGACTCCTGGAACCACGGGTGCTGGTCGCTGGTGTGGTTCATGACGAAGTCGATGATGACGCGCATGCCGCGCTGGTGGGCGGCGTCCACGAACTCGACGAAGTCGGCGAGGTCGCCGAACTCGGGCAGCACGGCCGTGTAGTCGGAGACGTCGTAACCGCCGTCTCTCAGCGGGGACTTGAAGAACGGCGGCAGCCAGAGGCAGTCGACGCCCAGCCACTGCAGGTAGTCGAGCTTGGCGGTGATCCCCTTGAGGTCGCCGACGCCGTCGCCGTTGCTGTCCTGGAAGGAGCGGACGAGGACCTCGTAGAAGACCGCGCGCTTGAACCAGTCCGGGTCCCGGTCCTTCGCGGGAGTGTCCTCGAAGGTGTCCGGGACGGGTTCGTTGACGATCATGAGGTGGGTGACCCTCCGATCTGCGGGGTGGACGGTCGCAGGACGGTGAACACGTGCGCGGGGCGGGTGCCCGGTTCGAGGCGCACGTAGTTGGCCCTGCCCCAGTGATAGGTCTCGCCGGTGAGTTCGTCACGCACCGGCACCGACTCGTGCCATGCCAGGCCGAGTTGCGGCATGTCCAACGAGACCGTCGCCTCCTGGGTGTGGTGCGGGTCGAGGTTGGCGACCACCAGAACCGTGTTCGAGCCGCTCCGCTTGGAGTACACGATCACCTCTTCCTTGTCCGCGTGGTGGAAGTGGAGGTTGCGCAGCCGCTGGAGGGCGGGGTTCGCCCGCCGGATGGTGTTGAGCTGTGTGATCAGGGGGGTGAGGGTGCGGCCCTCGCGTTCGGCGGTGTCCCAGTCGCGCCGGCGCAGCTGGTACTTCTCGGAGTCGAGGTATTCCTCGCTGCCCTCGCGCAGGGGGGTGTTCTCGCACAGTTCGTAGCCGGAGTACACGCCCCAGGTGGGGGAGAGGGTGGCGGCCAGGACGGCGCGGACGGCGAAGGCGGGGCGGCCGCCGTGCTGGAGGTAGGCGTGGAGGATGTCGGGGGTGTTGACGAAGAAGTTGGGCCGCATGTAGGCGGCCGCCTCGCCGGCCAGTTCGGTGCAGTACTCGGTCAGCTCCTGCTTGGTGGTGCGCCAGGTGAAGTAGGTGTAGGACTGCTGGAAGCCGATCTGGGCCAGGGTGTGCATCATGGCCGGGCGGGTGAAGGCCTCGGCGAGGAAGATGACGTCGGGGTCGGTGGCGTTGATGTCGGCGATCACCCGCTGCCAGAACGCGACCGGTTTGGTGTGCGGGTTGTCCACGCGGAAGATCCGCACCCCGTGGTCCATCCACAGCCGCAGCACCCGCAGGGTCTCGGTGAGCAGGCCCTCGCCGTCGGCGTCGAAGGCGAGGGGGTAGATGTCCTGGTACTTCTTGGGCGGGTTCTCGGCGTAGGCGATGGTGCCGTCGGGGCGGTGGTGGAACCAGTCGGGGTGTTTGTGCACCCAGGGGTGGTCGGGGGAGCACTGCAGGGCGAAGTCGAGGGCGATCTCCAGGCCCAGGGCGCGGGCCCGGCGCACGAACCAGGCGAAGTCCTCCGGGGTGCCCAGCCGGGGGTGGACGGCGTCGTGGCCGCCCTCGGGGGAGCCGATCGCCCAGGGCACGCCGACGTCGTCGGGGCCGGCGGAGAGGGTGTTGTTGCGGCCCTTGCGGTAGGTGGTGCCGATGGGGTGGATGGGGGGCAGGTAGACGACGTCGAAGCCCATCGCGGCGATCGCGGGCAGCCGGCGCGCGGCGGTGCGGAAGGTGCCGTGCGGCTGCTCGGCGGTGCCCTCGGAGCGGGGGAAGAACTCGTACCAGGAGCCGTACAGCGCCCGCTCGCGCTCCACCAGCAGCTCCAGCGTCGGCGAGGCGGTGACGAACTCCCGCAGCGGATGCCGCGCCAGCACCGCGTCCACCTCCGGCGTCAACGCCGCCGCCAGACGCGCGGCGGCCGGACGGCGCTCGTCGCGCAGCGCCGCCACGGCGGCGGCGATCACGTCGCGCTCACCGCCGGGGACGCCCTCGGCGGCGCGCTCGTACAGGCGCGCGCCCTCCTCCAGCACCAGCTCCGTGTCCATCCCCGCCGGGATCTTGATCTGGGCGTGGTGCCGCCAGGTGGTGACCGGGTCCCCCCAGGCCTCCACGGTGTAGGTCCAGCGGCCGGGCTCGCCCGCGCTCACGGTGGCGCCCCAGCGGTCCGTGCCCGGGGCCAGCTCCCGCATCGGGGTCCAGGGGCCCGGACGGCCGCCGGGATCCCGCAGGACGACATTGGCGGCGACGGCGTCGTGGCCCTCGCGGAAGACGGTGGCCGAGATCTCGAACGTCTCTCCGGTCACGGCCTTGGCGGGCCTGCGTCCGTGCTGGACGACGGGCCGCACGTCGAGGACGGGGATGCGTCCGAGTGTTTCCTCGGCGCTGGATGTCGGGGGTGCCGACGAGTGGTGCGTGGCGGGCATGACCGCTCCTGTCCGCGTCAACGTGGGTGGTGGGCGGATGGCTGTGGGGAGGTGGGTCCTGCGTGGGTTTTTTCGTGTTCTGCCTGTCGTGTACCCGGGGAGCCTTCCCACCCTATTCGGGTGAGCAATCCGGCACTTTGTTAACTACTCACTCGTATGTCTACACACAAGACCGGTCCCGTTCGTGAACGAACGGGACCGGTCTCAGTACTCCTGGATGACGAACCCGATCACTGTCATGGTGAGGCCGGCACCTGCAGCAGTTCGTCCGGCGAGCCGAGCCCGCGGCCGGACACCCTGCCGGGCACCGCCGCCCTGACCAGCGCCTTCGCGACCTGGGCGGGCGTCGCCCGCGGGTGGCCGGACAGATAGAGGGCGGCCGCGCCGGTCGCGTGCGGGGTCGCCATCGACGTGCCGGAGAAGGTCGCCTTCCCGGTGTCGCTCGCGTAGGAGGCCGAGGTGATCGACACGCCCGGGGCGAACAGGTCCACGGCCGGTCCGAAGTTCGAGAAGGCCGCCCGGGCGTCCGTCCGGTCGGTCGCGCCGACCGTGATCGCCTCCCGCACGTCGGCCGGGGAGGAGAGCCCCGCCGGCAGGCCGTCGTTCCCCGCGGCGACGGCGTAGGTGACGCCCGAGGCGATCGAGTTGCGTACGGCGGCGTCCAGCTGGGCGTTGTGGGAGCCGCCCAGGCTGAGATTGGCGACGGCCGGCTTCCTCGCGTGCCTGGTCACCCAGTCGATCCCCGCGATGACCTGCGACGTCGTACCCGAGCCGTGGTTGTCCAGGACGCGCACGGAGACGATCCTGGCCTGCTTGGCGACGCCGAAGGTGGTGCCGGCGATGGTGCCGGCCACATGGGTGCCGTGACCGTTGCCGTCGCTCGCGGTCCTGTCGCCGCCGACGAAGTCCCAGCCGTAGCTCGCCCGGCCGCCGAAGTCCCGGTGGGTGATCCGGACGCCGGTGTCGATCACGTACGCCGTCACCCCGCGGCCCGCCGGTTCGGGCGAGGTGTAGCGCCTGTTCAGCGGCAGGCTCGACTGGTCGATCCGGTCCAGCCCCCAGGACGGCGGGGTCCTCTGGACACGGTCGAGCGTGACCCGGGTGTCCTGGACGACCGAGGCGACGCGGGAGTCGGCCGCGAGCCGCTCGGCCTGTCTCTCGCCCGCCCTGATCGCGTAACCGTTGAGGACCGTGCCGTAACTGTGGCTTATTCTCGCCCCGTACTTCGCGGCCAGGCCCTTTCCGGTCGCCGATGACGCGTTCGTTCCCCCCTTGAGCGTCACCAGGTAGCTCCCGCCGACGGCGCCGGGCCCTCCGGCGCCGAGTATCCGCCCCCCGGGCGCGGCGTGCGCGGGCAGGGTGCCGACCGAGAACGCGACGGCGCAGGCCACCGCGGTCAGTCCCCCCGCCCGGCGCAGACGCCGTGATCGCGTCCGTGCCATGGTCCGAGTTCCCCTCCTCGACTCGGCGTGCGGCGACCGCCGGTCACCGGGATGCCCCCGGCCGCGGTCCGTCCGCCACGCCTCTCGGCAGCCTCTCGTGTGGTGCAGAAGGCCACAAGAGGGCCTATGGCGAGGGAATCGGCCATGTCCGCCATGCTGCATGCATGAAGGTTGCGGCTTTTTCCGGACTTCGCAGGAGTTGGTGGTGTTCTTGGACGTGCCGTGGTTGCGGAGCCCTCCGCACCGATACCGTCGAGGTTGACGACGAGGCGCACAGTGTTGTGCGTCCGCACAGCGACACGCGTCGAGGTGGAAAGTGAAGGCGATCCGTCGATTCACCGTCCGACCCGTTCTCCCCGAGGCCCTCAGCCCGCTGAGTGATCTGGCCCGCAATCTGCGCTGGTCCTGGCATGCGGAGACCCGAGACCTGTTCCAGTCCGTCGATCCCGAGCACTGGGCCGCCTCCGAGGGCGATCCGGTACGGCTGCTGGGGAGCGTGTCCCCCGCACGGCTCGCGGAACTGGCCGAGGACCGTCGTTTCCTGCGCCGCCTGACCGCGGTCTCGGACGACCTGAACGACTATGTGAGCGGCGACCGCTGGTACCAGGAGCAGGCCGGGGAACTGCCCGCGGCCATCGCGTACTTCTCGCCCGAGTTCGGCATCGCGGCCGCCCTGCCCCAGTACTCCGGCGGCCTCGGCATCCTCGCCGGCGACCATCTGAAGGCGGCCAGCGATCTCGGCGTGCCCCTGATCGGGGTGGGCCTGCTCTACCGGCACGGCTACTTCCGCCAGTCCCTGTCCCGGGACGGCTGGCAGCAGGAGCACTACCCGGTCCTCGACCCCAACGAGCTGCCGGTCTCCCTCCTGGAGGAGGCGGACGGCACACCCGCCCAGGTCTCCCTCGCCCTGCCCGGGGGCCGGCAGCTGCACGCCCGCATCTGGCACGCCCAGGTCGGCCGCGTCCCGCTGCTGATGCTCGACTCGGACGTCGAGGAGAACGACCTCGGCGAGCGCGGGGTGACCGACCGGCTCTACGGCGGCGGCAGCGAGCACCGGCTGCTGCAGGAGATGCTGCTGGGCATAGGAGGGGTACGGGCGGTGCGGACGTACTGCCGGCTCACCGGCCACGCCGAGCCCGAGGTCTTCCACACCAACGAGGGCCACGCCGGCTTCCTCGGCCTGGAGCGCATCGCCGAACTCTGCGACCGCGGACTGGACTTCGACTCGGCGCTGGAGGCGGTGCGGGCCGGGACCGTGTTCACCACCCACACCCCCGTCCCGGCCGGCATCGACCGCTTCGACCGCGAGCTGGTCGCCCACCACTTCGGACCCGACGCCGAGCTCCCGCGCATCGACGTCGAGCACATCCTGCGGCTCGGCATGGAGACCTATCCCGGCGGGGAGCCGAACCTCTTCAACATGGCCGTGATGGGCCTGCGCCTGGGCCAGCGGGCCAACGGCGTCTCCCTGCTGCACGGCCAGGTCAGCCGCGAGATGTTCGCCGGCCTGTGGCCCGGATTCGACCCCGGCGAGGTGCCGATCACCTCCGTCACCAACGGCGTGCACGCGCCCACCTGGGTCGCCCCCGAGGTCTTCCGGCTCGGCGCCCGGGAGATCGGCGCCCAGCGCGCCGAGGACGCGCTGACCGTCGGCGGCTCGGACCGCTGGGACGCCGTGGCCGACATTCCCGACCTGGACATCTGGGAACTGCGCCGCAGCCTGCGCGAGCAGCTGGTGGACGAGGTGCGCCGGCGGCTGCACGCCTCCTGGCGCCAGCGCGGTGCCGGGACGGCCGAGCTGGGGTGGATCGACGGCGTCCTGGACCCGGACGTGCTCACCATCGGCTTCGCGCGGCGCGTTCCCTCGTACAAGCGCCTGACCCTGATGCTGCGCGACCGCGACCGGCTGATGGACCTCCTGCTGCACCCCGAGCGCCCGGTCCAGATCGTGGTCGCGGGCAAGGCGCACCCGGCGGACGACGGCGGCAAGCGGCTGGTGCAGGAGCTGGTGCGGTTCGCCGACGACCCGCGCGTGCGCCACCGCATCGTCTTCCTGCCCGACTACGGCATGGGGATGGCGCGCAAGCTCTACCCGGGCTGCGACATCTGGCTCAACAACCCGCTGCGCCCGCTGGAGGCCTGCGGCACCTCCGGCATGAAGGCCGCCCTCAACGGCTGCCTCAACCTCTCCGTCCTGGACGGCTGGTGGGACGAGTGGTTCCAGCCCGACTTCGGCTGGGCGATCCCCACCGCGGACGGCGCCGGGACCGATCCCGACCACCGCGACGCCATAGAGGCGGGCGCGCTCTACGACCTGCTGGAGCAGCGGGTGGCCCCCCGCTTCTACGAGCGGGGCCGGCACGGCCTGCCCGACCGGTGGATCGAGATGGTGCGCCAGACCCTCACCCTGCTGGGCCCCAAGGTGCTGGCCGGCCGGATGGTCCGCGAGTACGTCGAGCGCCTGTACACGCCGGCCGCCCACGCGCACCGCGCGATGGACCCCGGCTCCGCGCGCGAACTGGCCGGCTGGAAGGCCCGGGTGCGGGCCGCCTGGCAGGGGGTCACCGTCGACCACCTGGAGACGTCCGCCCACCCGGCCACCGCGGAACTCGGCACCACACTCGCGCTGCGGGTGCGCGTCGCCCTCGGCGAGCTCGGCCCGGACGACGTGGAGGTCCAGGCCGTCTCGGGCCGCGTCGACCAGGAGGACCGCATCACCGACGCGGCGACCGTCCCGCTCAAGCCGACGGGCGGCCCCGACACGGACGGCGGCTGGGTCTACGAGGGCCCGCTCTCCCTGGACCGCACGGGACCCTACGGCTACACGGTCCGCATCCTGCCCGCGCACCGGCTGCTGGCCTCCGGCGCGGAGCTGGGGCTGGTGGCGGTGCCCTCGGAGGAGACGGGCGAGGGAGGCGGGGTGCTGATGCGGTGAGCGCGGTGCACATCCGCGGACCGGGGCGGACGCACACCTCCGAGTGCGGACCGGGGCGGACGCACACCTCCGAGTGCGGACCGGGGCGGAATCACACCTCCGAGTGCGGACCGGGGCGGAATCACACCTCCGAGTAGGGGGCGCACATCCGCCTCAGCACGTTCCCGCACCGCCGTGCGTAGACATGCTGGACGCCGCGCGTCGCAGGGCCGCCCGCACGGGCGTACCACTTCGCCGCGCGGCTGAAGGCGTCCAGGGTCAGCCACACCGTGCCGTCGCCGGTGCGGTCCACGACGAACGCCTCCTCGCCGCACTCCGGATGGCCGGCCAGCGTGCCGTAGGCCCAGCCGGCCCGGCGGGGCTCCTCGACCGTGTAGACGACGCGGCAGGGCGCCTTGATCAGCCCGGCGAAGCTCACCGTGACATCGACCCCGGGCGCCGCCCGGTCCGCGCTCGTCTCGACGCCCACGCCCAGTTCGCGGTGCATCTCCCAGGTCAGCACCGCCTCGGCGGCTCTGCGGAAGGCCTTCTCGCCCTCCCCGACGCGCGCGCGGACATGCATCGGATGGAAACCCGGCGGGCAGAAACCGCCGCGGCGGGTCCCGCCGACGTCGTCGTAGGTGAAGTCCTCCAGGCGCATGGCAACCAAGAGTAGGGCGGTACCCGGGAGCTGCCGCGCTCCGGGTACCGCCCGCCAACTTCCTTCGGGTCAGTTCACGTTGACGGCGGACCAGGCCGCGGCCACCGCCTTGTACTCGGCGCTGTTCGCGCCGTACAGGGCCGAGGCGGCGGACAGGGTGCCCGCGCGTGCCTTCGCGTAGTTGGTCGTCGACGTGAAGTACGTGGTCAGCGCCTTGTACCAGATCTGCAGCGCCTTGTCGCGGCCGATGCCGGTGACCGTGGAGCCGTTGGACGTCGGCGAGTTGTAGCTGACGCCGTTGATGACCTTGGCTCCGCTGCCCTCGGAGAGGAGGTAGAAGAAGTGGTTGGCGACGCCGGAGGAGTAGTGGACGTCCTTGTTGCCGACGCCGGAGGACCAGTAGTCGGCGGAGCCGCCGTCCTTGCTGGGCTTGTCCATGTAGCGCAGCGGGGTGCCGTCGCCGTTGATGTCGATCTTCTCGCCGATGAGGTAGTCGCCCTTGTCGGCGGAGTTGTTGGCGAAGAACTCCACGCCGGTGCCGAAGATGTCGGAGGTGGCCTCGTTCAGCCCGCCGGACTCGCCGCTGTAGTTCAGGCCGGCGGTGTTGGAGGTGACGCCGTGGCTCATCTCGTGCCCGGCCACGTCCAGCGCGGTCAGCGGGTCCTGGTTCCCGGAGCCGTCGCCGTAGGTCATGCAGAAGCAGCTGTCGTCCCAGAAGGCGTTCACGTACGAGTTGCCGTAGTGCACGCGGGAGTAGGCGCCGACGCCGTCGTTCCTGATGCCGCTGCGGCCGAAGGTGGACTTGTAGAAGTCCCAGGTCTCCTGCGCGCCGTAGGCGGCGTCGGCCGCGGCGGTCTGGTCGGTGCTGGAGCTGGAGGCCGTGCCGGTGCCCCAGACGTTGTCCGAGTCGGTGAACAGCGAGCCGGTGCCGGAGGTGCGGTGCTTCAGGTTGTAGGTCTTGTGACCGCCGCGTGAGGCGTCGGTCAGCGTGTACGACGAGCCCGACCCGCTCGTGGTGAGGCTGACGGTTCCCGAGTACAGCGTCTTGCCGGTGCCCGTGGCGTTCTCGATGCCCTGGTACTCGAAGAGCTTCTTGCCGGTGGCCGCGTCGGTGATGACGTGCAGCTGGTTGGGGGTGCCGTCGTCCTGGAGGCCGCCGACGACCGTCTCGTAGGCGAGGACGGGCTTGCCGGAACCGGCCCAGATGACCTTGCGGGCGCCGTCGGCCGCGGACTTGGCGGAGCCGAGCGACCTGGCGGCGCTCACCGCCTGCTTCTCCGCTCCGGCCGGGGTGACCCGGGCCTTGAGCGAGGGCACCTTGATGGCGGCGGTGGTCGCCTTGGTCACGCCCTCGGTCCTCCCCGCCCTCGAGGTGTGGACGACGAGGTCGCCGCCGAGGACCGGCAGGCCCGCGTAGGTGCGCTCGTAGCGGGTGTGCACGGTGCCGTCGGCGTCTCTGACGACGTCCTTGACGACCAGCTTCTCCTTGGCGCCGAGGCCTATCTGCTCGGCCGTCCGCGCTGTGTGGGCCCGGGCCTTCTGGACGAGTGAGGTACGGGCTGCCGCCGAGAGCGCGGTCGGCGCGGCGGCGAGGGGGGCGTTGCCCGTCGGGTCGGACGGGACCTGGGCCGATGCCGTGCCGGCGGCGAGTCCGCTGGTGAGCAGGGCTCCGGCGGCGACTGCGGTGGCGATGGCCAGGCGTGCGCGCTCGTGACGCGCGTAGCGGGGGGTGGTCACACAAGCTCCTTGTGGTGGGGGGTCCGGCACGGTGTGGGGCGTCCGGGCCGGAATCGGAGTGCGTTTGTGCGGCGGTTGTCAGGAAGGGTGACACCGGGGGCGCGTACATGTCAGGACCCCGAAGTGATGTTGGCTGAAAACCGACTGCCGGGTGAACAGTGCGGGCGGCTGCCGGCGGCACGGCGCGCGAGGGCGCCGCCCCGGTGAGTCGAACCACCGGAGCGGCGCCCTGGCCTGCGCGTTCCCACCGGCCTACGGGAAGGTGAGCTTCCAGCTGTTGATGTAGCCGGTGTCCTGCGCCGCCTGGTCCTGGACCCGCAACTTCCAGGTGCCGTTGGCGGTTTCGGAGGAGGCGTCGACCGTGTAGGTCTGCTGGACGTTGTCCGCCGAGTCGTAGGGGCTGTAGTCCTTCAGGCGGTACGTCGACCCGTCCGGCGCGACCAGGTCGACCACCAGGTCGCCGCGCCAGGTGTGCACGATGTCGACCGAAACCTGGAGGTTGGACGGAGCGTTGCCGGAGCGGCCGGAGACCGTGATGGCCGACGTCACGGCCGGCCCGTTGTCCGGAATCGCCACGTCGGTGGTGTTCTCGAACGACGTGCCGCCGCCGCCACCGCCACCGGAGCGCGAGCCGACCGCGACGGCCGCCCACGCGTCCTGCACCGCCTTGTACTCGGCGGACGAGGTGCCGTACAGCTCTCCCGCCGCCGCGAGCGTGCCGGTGCGGGCGCCCGCGTAGTTGGTGGTGGAGGTGAACTTCGTGGTCAGCGCCCGGTACCAGATCTGCAGCGCCTTGTCCCGCCCGATGCCGGTGACCGGAAGCCCGTCCACGGTGGGGGAGTTGTAGCTGACGCCGTTGATGACCTTGGCTCCGCTGCCCTCGGAGAGGAGGTAGAAGAAGTGGTTGGCGACGCCGGAGGAGTAGTGGACGTCCTTGTTGCCGACGCCGGAGGACCAGTAGTCGGCGGAGCCGCCGTCCTTGCTGGGCTTGTCCATGTAGCGCAGCGGGGTGCCGTCGCCGTTGATGTCGATCTTCTCGCCGATGAGGTAGTCGCCCTTGTCGGCGGAGTTGTTGGCGAAGAACTCCACGCCGGTGCCGAAGATGTCGGAGGTGGCCTCGTTCAGCCCGCCGGACTCGCCGCTGTAGTTCAGGCCGGCGGTGTTGGAGGTGACGCCGTGGCTCATCTCGTGCCCGGCCACGTCCAGCGCGGTCAGCGGGTCCTGGTTCCCGGAGCCGTCGCCGTAGGTCATGCAGAAGCAGCTGTCGTCCCAGAAGGCGTTCACGTACGAGTTGCCGTAGTGCACGCGGGAGTAGGCGCCGACGCCGTCGTTCCTGATGCCGCTGCGGCCGAAGGTGGACTTGTAGAAGTCCCAGGTCTCCTGCGCGCCGTAATGGGCGTCCGCGCCCGCCGTCGCCGCGTTCGACGTGGTGCCGTTGCCCCAGGTGTTGCTGGTCTGCGAGAACAGCGTGCCGGTGCCGGACGTGCCGTGGTTCAGGTTGTAGGTCTTGTGGCCGCCGCGCGCGCCGTCGGTCAGCGTGTAGGTGGAGCCCGACTGGGTCGTCGTCAGCGAGACCGTGCCGCTGTACTGCGTGTTGCCGGTGCCGGTCGCGGTCTCGATGCCCTGGTACTCGAAGAGCTTCTTGCCGGTGGCCGCGTCGGTGATGACGTGCAGCTGGTTGGGGGTGCCGTCGTCCTGGAGGCCGCCGATGACCGTCTCGTACGCCAGGACGGGCCTGCCGCTCGCCGCCCAGACGACCTTGCGCGCGCTGTCGGCGCTCGCCCTGGTGGAGCCGAGGGCCCGCGCGCGCTTGACGGCCTGCCGCTCGGCCGCCGCCCTGGTGATGTCCGGGGTGACGTCGGAGACCTTGACGGCGGCGTTCGTCGCCTTGATGACGCGCTTGACGGCCCCGGCCTTGGAGGTGTCGACGATCAGGTCGCCGCCGAGCACGGGCAGGCCGTCGTAGGTGCGCTCGTAGCGGGTGTGCACGGTGCCGTCGGCGTCCTTGACGACGTCACGGACGACGAGCTTCTCCTTGGCGCCGAGGCCGATGTCCCGGGCGGTCCGCGCCCGGGCGCTGTCGGCGTCGCGTATCAGCTCCGCGCGCTGGGAGGCGCTGAGCCGTACGGCCGAGTGGGCCGCGACGGCCTTCCCGGCCGGGGCCCCGGCGGGGGCGGCGGACGCGGCGCCCGACTGGACGGCCACGGCGAGCAGGGCGGTGACGCCGGTGACGGCGACGATGTGGGAGGTGCGTCTGCGAGAGATATTGCTTCTCAACACTGACTCCTTCTGCGCGGCCGCGGGGTTGCGCGGCCAGGGGAGATCCGGACGGTGGTCGACCATCCGGGCAGAACCGATGCGGAACCAGGTGCGCGGCCGTGACGACACAGCGGTGGTGCTGTGGGGTTGCTGTGAAGCAGCCGTGGGAAGCGTGACATCTGATGGCGCTTTCTGTCAGGCACGCGTCAGGAAGTTGGCCGGATTCGGTCCGTTGTCCGGTGGCTCATGTCCGGTATGCGGATCCGGCTCCCGTGGCCGTGGCCCTCACGCCAGACTGTCCCGCCACGCCCGGTGCAGATCCGCGAACCGCCCTCTGCCCGCGACGAGTTCGGCCGGGCTGCCGTCCTCCACGATCCTGCCGTGCTCCATGACCAGGACCCGGTCCGCGATCTCCACGGTCGACAGGCGGTGCGCGATGACCACCGCCGTACGGCCCCGCAGGACCGTCGACATCGCCCGCTGCACGGCCCGTTCGCCCGGGACGTCGAGCGAGCTGGTCGCCTCGTCGAGGATCAGCACGGCCGGGTCGGCGAGCAACGCCCTGGCGAACGCCACGAGTTGGCGCTGGCCGGCGGAGATGCGGCCGCCCCGCTTGCGCACGTCCGTGTCGTACCCGTCCGGCAGGGTGCTGATGAACTCGTGCGCGCCGATCGCCTTCGCCGCCCGCTCGATCTCCTCCCGGGTCGCTTCCGGGCGGCCGATGGCGATGTTCTCGGCGACCGTGCCGGAGAACAGGAACGCCTCCTGCGTCACCATCACCACCCCGCGCCGCAGTTCGGCCACCGACAGCTCCCGCAGGTCGACGCCGTCCAGCAGGATCCGGCCCGCGGAGGGGTCGTAGAAACGGGCGAGCAGCTTGGCCAGGGTCGACTTTCCGGCGCCGGTGGAGCCGACCACCGCGACGGTCTGCCCGGCGGGCACGGTCAGGTCGAAGCGGGGCAGCACCTCGCCGCCGGTGCGGTAGCCGAAGCCGACCCCGTCGAAGACGACCTCGCGGCCCGGGTGCTCGCTCGCCGGCGGCGGCAGCTCCACGGGAACCGGCGGCCGGGGCACGGACGGGGTCTGCGCGAGCAGCCCGGCGATCTTCTCCAGGGAGGCGGCCGCCGACTGGTAGGCGTTCAGGAACATGCCGAGCCGGTCGATGGGGTCGTACAGCCGCCGCAGGTACAGCACCGCGCCCGCCAGCACCCCGAGCTCCAGCGAGCCGGCCGCCACCCGGTAGGCCCCCCACAGCACGATGCCCGCGACGGCCGTGTTGGCCACCAGGCGGGAGCCGACCACATAGCGCGCCATCTCGAGCAGCGCGTCGCCGTTGACCCGCTCGTGCCGCCGGTTCAGCACCCTGAAGTCCGCGTCGTTGGCGGCCTCGCGGCGGAAGGCGCGCACCGGGCGGATGCCGTTCATGGTCTCGACGAACTTGACGATGACGGCCGCGATGGCGGTGGAGCGCATCCGGTACACCCGTCCCGCGCGCCGCTGGTAGACGCGGACCAGCAGGTACAGCGGCACGAAGGACGCCACCGCGAGGGCGCCGAGCCCGAGGTCCAGCCAGAGCAGCATCGCCGAGATGTAGACGAAGGACAGGACGACCATGATGAGTTCCTGCAGGCCCTCGTTGAGCAGCTCCCTGAGCGACTCCACGTCCGTGGTCGAACGGGAGATCAGGCGGCCGCTCGTGTACCGCTCGTGGAAGTCGATGCTGAGCGCCTGGGCGTGGCGGAAGATACGGCCGCGCAGGTCGAGCAGCACGTCCTGGCTGATCCGGGCGGAGGCGATGATGAAGGCGGACTGCAGCCCGCCCGAGACCAGCGCGCAGAGGAGATAGGCGACGGCCACCGCGATCAGCGGCCCGTGGTCGTGGTCCCGGAACGCCGGTACGGCCTTGTCGATCGCGTACGCCACCAGCAGCGGGCCCGCCTGCACCGCCGCCTGCTGGAGCAGCAGCAGGACCGTGGCGAAGGCGACGCGGGCCCGCATCGGGGCGAGCAGCGAGCGCAGCAGGACGGCGGTGGCACCGGGGGCAGAGGGCAGGACGTCCCGGTCGAAGGGGTCGCCCGCGTCCTCGGGGCGGGGCAGGTCCGGCTCGTCGCCGGCCGCGGGCGCGGACTTGGTCGGAGCCGTCATCGGTCGTCCTCCGCTTCTCCGGACCCGGACATCAGGTGGGCGTACTCGGCGTTCGTGCGCAGCAGTTCGTGGTGGGTGCCGACGGCGGTGATCCGGCCGCCGGAGAGCAGGGCGACCCGGTCGGCGAGCAGGACCGTGGAGGGGCGGTGCGCCACGATGAGGGCGGTGGTGTCCGCGAGCACCTCGCGCAGGGCCGCCTCCACGGCGGCCTCGGTATGCACGTCCAGCGCGGACAGCGGGTCGTCCAGGACCAGGAACTCCGGTCGGCCCACGACGGCTCGGGCCAGCGCCAGGCGCTGGCGCTGGCCCCCGGAGAGGCTCAGCCCCTGCTCGCCCACCCGGGTGTCCGTGCCGTACGGGAGGGCGTGGGCGAAGTCCGCCTGGGCCACCGCGAGGGCGCGCTCCAGCTCGGCCGCGCCGGCGCCGTCCTCGGCGCCCATGAGAACGTTGTCCGCGACGGTGGCCGAGAAGAGGGTGGGCTCCTCGAACGCCACGGCCACCCTCGCGCGCAGCTCTTGGCGCGACATGGCGGTGATGTCCTCGCCGTCCAGCGTGATCCGCCCCGAGGTGATCTCGTGCAGGCGGGGGACGAGCGCGGTGAGGGTCGTCTTCCCGCTGCCCGTCGCGCCCACCAGCGCCATCGACTCGCCCGGACGGATGTGCAGGTCGACGCGGTCGAGGACGGGCGGGGCGCCGGCCGGGGCGTCGGGGTAGTGGAAGCGGACGCTGTCGAAGCGGAGCCCGCGGCCCCCGGCGCCCGCCCGGCCGGCGCCCGGCGCCGCGGGCACGGCGGTGGCGGTGGCTTCCGGCTCGGCGTCCATCACCTCGAAGTACCGCTCCGTCGCCGTCGCCGCCTCCTGGCTCATGGCCAGCAGGAAGCCGATCGAGTCCACCGGCCAGCGCAGGGCGAGGGCCGTCGAGAGGAAGGCCACCAGCGTGCCCGCGGACAGGGAGCCGTCGGCCACCCGGATCGTGCCCAGGACCAGGGCCGCCCCGATCGCCGCCTCGGGGAGGGTCACGATGACGCCGAAGATCGTGGCGAGGAGGCCCGCCTTGCGCAGTTCCGTCCCGCGGAGGGTCCGCGAGAGATCGCGGAAGGCGCGGGCCTGGCTGCGGTGACGCCCGAAGCCCTTGATGACGCGGATGCCGAGGACGCTCTCCTCGACGACCGTGGTCAGGTCGCCGACCTGGTCCTGCGCCCGCCGCGCCGCGCGGGCGTAGCGCTTCTCGAAGACGGCGCAGGTGACGATCACGGGGACGGCGGGGCCGAGGATCACCAGCCCCAGGACCCAGTCCTGCAGCAGCATGATGACCACGCCGACGAGGATCGTCACACCGTTGACCAGCAGGAACGTCAGGGGAAAGGCGAGGAACTGACGCAGCAGCATCAGGTCCGTCGTGCCGCGCGACAGCAACTGGCCCGAGGCCCAGCGGTCGTGGAAGGCGACCGGCAGGCGCTGCAGATGCCGGTACAGGTCCGCGCGCATCCCCGCCTCGACGCCGGACAGCGGCCGCGCCACGAGCCAGCGCCGCAGCCCGAACAGCAGTGCCTCCGCGAGTCCGAGCAGCAGCAGGTACAGCGCCCCGAGCCAGACGCCCGCCGGGTCCCCGTCGGCGACGGGCCCGTCGACCATCCACTTCAGCACGAGCGGGAAGACCAGCCCCGTACAGGACGCGAGCACGGCGACGAACGCGGCCGTGCCCAGGCGCACCCGCACGGGCCGCACATACGGCCACAGCCGCAGCAGCGTGCGTACGGCCGATCGTTCGGCGCTCTCCCCGGATTCCTCTGCGGTGGCACGTGTAGTGGGCATCGGGTGTGAGCCTACGGACCGGCACTGACAACGCCCACCCAGTTTTGGCCGGTGCGGTCGTAGCCCGCCATCGGCCGATCGGACGATGCCGCTTCGAGCGCGACGGCCGATGCGGCCGCCCGCCGCCGCCCGCGACCCTGAAGCCATGCCCGTCATCGAAGTCACCGATCTGCGCAAGTCCTACGGCGGCCGGCCCGCCGTCGACGGCGTCTCCTTCGCCGTCGAGGAGGGGGAGATCTTCGGCGTCCTCGGCCCGAACGGCGCCGGCAAGACCACGACCGTCGAGTGCGTCGAGGGACTGCGCGTCCCCGACGCGGGCCGGGTCCGCGTCACCGGCCTCGACCCCGTGGCCGACCACGACCGCGTCTCCCGGGTCCTCGGCGTCCAGCTCCAGCAGAGCGAGCTGCAGCCCAAGCTCACCGTCCGCGAGGCGCTGGAGCTGTACGCCTCCTTCTACCCGCATCCACTCGACTGGGCGCCGCTCGCCGAACGCCTGGGCCTGACCACCCGGCTGAACACCCGGTTCGCCAAGCTCTCCGGCGGCCAGCGGCAGCGCCTGTTCATCGCGCTCGCGCTGATCGGCAACCCCCGGCTCGTCGTCCTGGACGAACTCACCACCGGTCTGGACCCGCGCTCGCGCCGGGACACCTGGGCGCTGATCGAGGACGTCCGGGCCGGCGGCGTGACCGTCCTGCTCGTCACCCACTTCATGGAGGAGGCGCAGCGGCTGTGCGACCGGATCGCCGTGATCGACCGGGGCAGGGTGGCCGCCCTGGACACCCCGTCCGGACTGATCCGGCGCTCGGCCGGCTCCACCGTCATCAGCTTCACCCCGTCCGCGCCGCTGGACGACCGCGACCTCGACGCGCTGCCCGCCCTCGCCTCCGTCGAGCACCGGGACGGCCGCGTCACGCTGGCCGGCACGGACGAGACGGTCAACGCCGTCATCACCCTGCTCGCCCGCCACCGCGTCACCGCCCACCAGCTCCGTGTCGTCGACGCCACGCTCGACGACGCGTTCCTCGACCTGACGAAGGCCGGCACGAAGGAGGCGACGGCATGAGCACCGCCGTACTGAAGACCGAGGTCCGCCTCTTCCGCCGGGAACCCGGCGCCGTCTTCTGGATCCTGCTCTTCCCGACCCTGCTGCTGGTGATCCTCGGCTCGATCCCGTCCTTCCGGCAGCACCAGCACGACCTCGGCGGCCTGCGCACCATCGACGCCTACGTCCCGGTGGCCGTGCTGCTCGGCCTGATCGTCGGCGGCCTGCAGTCCATGCCGCAGTCCCTGACCGGCTACCGGGAGCGCGGCATCCTGCGCCGGATGGCCACCACGCCCGTCCGCCCTGGCGCGCTGCTGTCCGCGCAGATGGTGGTGTTCGGCGCCGCCTCCCTGCTGTCGGCGCTGCTGGTGCTCGCCGTCGGACGGCTCGCCTACGGCGTACGGCTGCCGAAGCAGGGTCCCGGCTACCTCCTCGCCCTGCTGCTGGCCGTCCTGGCCGCGCTCGCCCTCGGATCGGTGGTGTCGGCGCTGTCCCGTACGACGAAGATCGCGGGTGCGATCGGGTCCGCGGTGTTCTTCCCGGCGATGTTCTGCGCGGGCGTGTGGCTGCCGGTGCAGTCGATGCCGGACGTGATGGCCCGGATCGTCGGCTGGACCCCGTTCGGGGCGGCCGCGCAGGCGCTGAACCAGGCGGCGGCGGGGCACTGGCCGGGCTGGGGGCACCTGGGCGTGCTGGTGACGTGGATCCTGCTGCTGACCGGCGCTGCCGGTCGCTGGTTCCGCTGGGAGTGAGCGGACCGTGCCGGACACTGGGGCCATGACGAAGACCGCCGCGCCACCGGAGCCCCGGGCCTCCTTCGACAGCTGGGGGCCCTACGCGCTGCTGCTCGCCGGCGTCGTCGCGGCGGTCCTTTCCGCCCGTGCGGTCGGCATGAACCGCTCCGCGGTCGTCGTCTCCGCGGCCCTCGTGACCGCGGGCGTCGTCGTGCAGGTGACGTGGGGGAGGGTGAAGCGCAGCCGGCCGGGCCCGAGCCGGACCGGGGTGTGCCTGTACCTCGTGCGCTGGGTCCTCGGGTTCACGCTGACCTGGCTCAATCCGTTCTTCGCCTTCTACGCGGTGACCGGCTACTACACCGCCGTCCGGGAGCTGCCCCGCCGGCTGGTGACGACCGGCCTGTTCCTGACCGCGATCACCATGGCCGGCAGCGAGGTGGGCGGCATGCCGCCGCACGGGCTGGTCCTGTGGACCGGATTCCTTCTCGTCCTCGGCGTCAACATGGGCATGGTGACCGTGTTCACCCGGTTCAACCAGCAGGAACAGGACCGCGCCCGCGTCCAGGCCGAGACCATCACCGAACTGAACCGCACCAACGCCGCCCTGCAGCAGGCCCTCGACGAGAACGCCGCCCTGCACGCCCAGCTCCTGGTCCAGGCCCGGGAGGCCGGGGTCGCCGACGAGCGGCGGCGGCTGGCGGCCGAGATCCACGACACCCTCGCCCAGGGCCTGACCGGGATCATCGCCCAGCTCCAGGTCGTGGTGAACACGCCAGACCGGGACCAGGCCCGCGAGCACACCGGCCGCGCCATGGAGCTGGCCCGGCACAGCCTGGGCGAGGCCCGCCGCTCCGTGCACAACCTGGCGCCGGTGGCGCTGGAGCACGACGGGCTGCCCGAGGCACTGAAGAAGACGGTCGCCGAATGGGGCGAACGGACCGGCGTACGGGCCGGGCTCACGATCACCGGCACCGCCGAAGAGCTCCACGACGAGGTCTCGGCCACCCTCCTGCGCATCGTCCAGGAGGCCCTGTCCAACGCGGCCCGGCACGCCCGCGCCACCCGCGTCGGCGTCACCCTGTCCTTCCTGGGCGAGGAGGTCATCCTCGACATCCGGGACGACGGCACCGGCTTCGACCCCCGGGCGGTGCCGGCCCGCACCAGCGCCGGCGGCTTCGGGCTCGACGGCATGCGGGCCCGCGCCGAACGCATCGCCGGCTCGCTGACCGTGGAGTCCGAACCGGGCCAGGGCACGGCGCTGTCGGCTCGCGTACCGTTGGTCCGCCATGACCAGTGACGCCCTGATCTCCCTGCTGATCGTCGACGACCATCCCGTCGTACGGGACGGCCTGCGCGGCATGTTCGACTCGGCCCCCGGGTTCGCCGTCCTCGGCGAGGCCGCGAACGGCGTGGAGGCGCTGGAGCGGGCCGCGGCCCTCGATCCCGACGTGATCCTCATGGACCTGCGCATGCCGGGCGGCGGCGGAGTCGACGCGATCAAGGAGCTCGCCCGCCGCGGCGCCCGCGCCAAGGTCCTCGTCCTGACCACGTACGACACCGACTCCGACACCCTGCCCGCGATCGAGGCGGGCGCGACGGGCTATCTGCTCAAGGACGCCCCGCGCGAGGAGCTGTTCACCGCCGTCCGCGCGGCGGCCGACGGCCGCACGGTGCTGTCCCCGGCCGTCGCCTCCCGCCTGGTCTCCGCGGTCCGCTCGCCCGGCACCTCCGGCGGCGAGCCCCTCTCGGCCCGCGAACGCGAGGTCCTCGCCCTCGTCGCCCGGGGCACCTCCAACCGGGAGATCGCCCGCGAGCTGTTCATCAGCGAGGCGACCGTGAAGACGCACCTGACGCACCTCTACACCAAGCTCGGCGTGAGCGACCGCGCGGCGGCGGTGGCGACGGCGTACCAGCGCGGGATCCTCGGCTAGCCGGTGCCCGCTGCGGCACCGGGGCGGCCCCGGCTCACGCGCCCACCTTCAGCAGCAGCACCGAGCGGGCCGGCACCGTGATCGACGTGCCCGAGCGGTGCGTCACGCCGGGCTCCTCGGCCTGGGCCTCGCGCGAGGTGTCGACGACGACCTCGTAGCGCTCCGCCCACGGCGGCCCCGGCAGCACGAAGCCCACCGGACGGTCGCCGGCGTGCAGGACGGCGAGGAAGCTGTCGTCGAGGACCGGGTCGCCGAGCTCGTCGCGGCCCGGGATGTCCCGTCCGGAGAGGTACATGCCGAGCGTGGCGGCGGGCGCGTACCAGTCCTGTTCGGTCATCTCCGTGCCGCGCGCGGTGAACCAGGCGAGGTCGCGCAGGCCGTCCGCGGAGTGCGCGCGGCCGGAGAAGAAGGCGCGGCGGCGCAGCACCGGGTGCCGGTGGCGCAGGGCGATCAGCCGGGCCGTGAGGTCGCACAGGGCCTTCCAGCCCGGCTCCTCCAGCAGCCCCCAGTCCACCCAGCTGATCTCGTTGTCCTGGCAGTAGGCGTTGTTGTTGCCGCGCTGGGTGCGCCCGAGTTCGTCGCCCGCGACCAGCATCGGCACGCCCGTCGACAGCAGCAGCGTGGTCAGCAGGTTCCTGAGCTGCCGCCGCCGCAGGCCCCGTACCCGCTCGTCCGGCGTCTCGCCCTCGGCGCCGCAGTTCCACGACCGGTTGTCGTCCGAGCCGTCCCGGTTGCCCTCACCGTTGGCCTCGTTGTGCTTGCGCTCGTAGGAGACGAGGTCGCGCAGGGTGAACCCGTCGTGCGCGGTGACGAAGTTGACCGAGGCGTACGGCCGCCGGCCGCCCCAGGCGTAGAGGTCGCTGGAGCCCGACAGCCGGTAGCCGAGATCCCGTACGTCCGGCAGCGCGCCCCGCCAGAAGTCCCGCACGGCGCCCCGGTAGCGGTCGTTCCACTCCGTCCACAGGGGCGGGAACGCGCCCACCTGGTAGCCGCCGGAGCCGACGTCCCACGGCTCGGCGATCAGCTTCACGCGCCGGAGCACCGGGTCCTGGGCGATGACCGCGAGGAACGGCGACAGCATGTCGACGTCGTGCATCGAGCGGGCCAGCGCGGCGGCCAGGTCGAAGCGGAAGCCGTCCACACCCATCTCCGTCACCCAGTAGCGCAGGGAGTCGGTGATCAGGCGGAGCACGTGCGGCTGCACGACGTGCAGGGTGTTGCCGCAGCCCGTGTAGTCGGCGTAGCGGCGCGCGTCCGACTGGAGGCGGTAGTAGCCGCGGTTGTCGATGCCCTTCAGGGACAGCGTCGGGCCCAGCTCGTTCGCCTCCGCCGTGTGGTTGTAGACCACGTCGAGGATGACCTCGATGCCGGCCGCGTGCAGCGCGCGGACCATGCGCTTGAACTCGCCGACCTGCTGGCCCGTCGTCCCGGACGCGGCGTAGGCGGCGTGCGGCGCGAAGTAGCCGACGGAGTTGTAGCCCCAGTAGTTGCGCAGGCCGCGGCGCAGCAGGTGGTCCTCGTGCGCGAACTGGTGGACGGGCAGCAGCTCCACGGCCGTGACGCCCAGCCGGACCAGGTGCTCGACGGCGGCCGGGTGCGCGAGCCCCGCGTAGGTGCCCCGCAGCTCCTCGGGGATCCCGGGGTGCAGCCGGGTGAAGCCCCTGACGTGCAGCTCGTAGATGACCGAGTCCGCCCAGGGTGTCTTCGGGCGGCGGTCGTCGGCCCAGTCGTCGTCATCGTGGACCACGACGCCCTTGGGGACGTACGGCGCCGAGTCGCGGTCGTCGCGGACGGTGTCGGCGACGTGCTGCTGCGGCCAGTCCCGCACATGCCCGTAGACCTCCGGCGGCAGCACGAAGTCGCCGTCCACCGCGCGCGCGTACGGGTCGAGCAGCAGCTTCGCCGGGTTCCAGCGGCCGCCGGTCCACGGGTCCCAGCGGCCGTGCACCCGGTATCCGTACCGCTGCCCGGGCAGCACGCCCGGCACGAAGCCGTGCCAGATCTCGTGCGTGAGCTCGGTCAGCCGCGCCCGGCTCTCCCTGCCGTGCTCGTCGAACAGGCACAGCTCCACCGACTCCGCCCCGCCCGCCCACAGCGCGAAGTTGGTGCCCGCCACCCCGTCCTGGCCGACCCGGAACCTCGCCCCGAGAGGCGTCGGCGCACCCGGCCGCACCCGCACGCCCGGCACCTTCCGGGGCGCGCCGTCGACCACGGCGGCCGGGTGCTCGCCGCCTTCGGCCCACCCCTCGGCCACCGCCTCCCGCTCGGCTGCGCTGGACACCTCTCCGCCTCCCACGGCTCGTGGCACGAACTGGAAGAAGAGCGCACGGCGTCCCGGCCGCGGCTCCCCGTCGCGTCGTCCTCCCCACTGTTCTGCCCAGAGCGTGGCCAAACGATCCGGGCCGGCCTCCGGCGGCGCTCTCACGGGGGAGCGGGGCCGCGACGGTCGCGGCCGTGTCCGCGCGGGACCGACCCGCCCGGGACGGCGCCGCGGACGTGGGGCGACGCGGCCGGGACGTTCCGCGGGCGCGCGGCGGTCCGTCGCGGCACGGCCGGGCGAGCGTCACGTTTCCCCGGGGTCACCCGGTCGTTGGGCAGCCCGTGAGGCATGGACAAGGGCGCGCACGGCGCGCGGGGACCGCGCTGGCCGCCGTACTGACATGGGCGGGACTGCTGGCCGCGGCGGCCGGCTGCACCGCGGAGCGGGCGGGGCACGGCGGCATCGGCGAGGCGTTCGGGAAGCTCCCCGCGCCCGAGGACGTCATCCGCGTCTTTCCGGACGACGGCAGCAAGGACGTCCGGCCGGGCCGCGGGCTCCTGGTGCGGGTGCCCAGCGGCCGCCTGGAGTCGGTGAAGGTCGTCAAGTCCCAGGACGCCCAGGAGTCCGCGGTGCCCGGCCGGATCTCCACGGACGGCCTGCGCTGGGAACCCCGGGAGCCCCGGCTGTCACTGGCCGCCCGGTACACGGTCGACGCGGTCGCCCTGGACGGCCACGGACACCGTTCCGCGCGGCACACGACGTTCACCACGTACGTCCCCGACGAGCGCTTCATCGGCTACGTCACCCCGGAGAACCGCTCCACGGTCGGCACCGGGATGATCGTCTCCCTGGAGTTCAACCGGGAGATCGAGCACCGCGCGGCCGTCGAGCGCGCCGTCCGGGTCAGCGCCAGGCCCGCGGTCGAGATCCGCCCGCACTGGTTCGGCAGGACCCGCCTCGACTTCCGCCCCGAGCGGTACTGGAAGCCCGGCACCCGGGTCACCGTCTCCCTCGCCCTCCGCGACGTCGAGGGGGCGCGCGGCGTCTACGGGCTGCAGCACAAGACCTTCTCCTTCACCGTCGGCCGCAGCCAGGTCTCCGTGGTGGACGCGGCGGCACACACCATGCGGGTCCGGCGGGACGGCGCGCTGCTGGCCACCGTGCCGATCACGGCCGGGGCGCCCCGGCACACCACCTACAACGGGAAGATGGTGGTGATGGAGATGCTCGAGGTCACCCGCATGAACAGCCGCACGGTCGGCTTCGGCGGCGAGTACGACATCCCGGACGTCCCGCACGCGCTGCGCCTGACCGACTCCGGCACCTTCCTGCACGGCAACTACTGGGCGCCCGACGCCCCCGGGCACGTCAACGTCAGCCACGGATGCGTGGGCCTGAGGGACGTCAAGGGCGGCAGTTCGCAGACCCCGGCCGGCTGGTTCTTCGACCGCAGCCTCGTGGGGGACGTGGTCCAGGTCGTCCACAGCAAGGACAAGAAGGTCGCCCCCGACAACGGCCTCGGAGGGTGGAACATGGGGTGGCGGGAGTGGAAGGCGGGCGGCGCGGTCAAGTGACCGGCGAGAGGGCGGGGGATGGCGCCGTGCGCGTGCGACGATGTTGCGACAGAACGGTGACCTTCAGCTGACACGATCCCCAAAACCTTGCGGTTAATATGCGCCAATGCGTGCGTGAGACGCGCCAGGGGCGCGGGCCCGACCAGGCCCGGTGAGGGGAGACGGAACATTGGACGTGCGGCCGATATCGGGGGCGTCGGTTGACGCGGGTGGACGGTGGCGCCGGGGGGTGCCCGCACTCGTATCCGGAGTGCTGCTGCTGGCCCTCACCGCGTGCGGCGGAGGCGGCTCGGGCGCCGGGTCGGCCGGCGCCGGCAAGGGCAAGGCGGCGGACGCGGCGCAGACCAAGCAGTCGCAAGCCGTGGTCACCATCAGCCCCAAGGACGGCGCGAAGTCCGTCGACACCACCGGCGCGCTCAAGGTGAGTGCGCGCAAGGGCACGCTGACCGCCGTCGAGGTCAAGGACGACAAGGGCGCGAAGATAGCCGGGAAGATATCGGACGGCGGCACCGGCTGGACGCCCACCACGCACCTGGCGGCGTCCACCAGGTACTCGGTGCACGCGGTCGCCAAGGACTCCGCGGGACGCGAGTCGGCGGAGGACTCGACCTTCACCACCCTCACTCCGCGCAACACCTTCATCGGCAACTTCACCCCCGAGGACGGCTCCACGGTGGGCGTCGGGATGCCGTTCTCCGTCCGCTTCACCCGGGGCATCACCCACCCCGAGGACGTCGAGAAGGCCATCAGCATCACGACCGAGCCGGCCGTCGACGTCGAGGGCCACTGGTTCGGCAACGACCGCCTCGACTTCCGTCCCGAGAAGTACTGGAAGTCCGGCACCAAGGTCACGGTGAAGCTGAACCTCGACGGCGTCGAGGGCCGTCCCGGCGTCTACGGCAAGCAGGCCAAGACGATCGCCTTCACCATCGGCCGCAGCCAGGTCTCGGTCGTCGACGCCAAGGCCCACGAGATGAAGGTCATGCGCGACGGCAAGGTCGTCAAGACGCTGCCCGTCACCACCGGCAAGCCGGGCTACGACACCTGGAACGGCCAGATGGTCATCAGCCAGAAGCTCCGGGTGACGCGCATGAACAGCGAGACGGTCAACCTCGGCAACGAGTACGACATCAAGGACGTCCCGGACGCGATGCGGCTGACCGACACCGGGACGTTCATCCACGGCAACTACTGGGGCGGCGGCGCCTTCGGCAACTACAACTCCAGCCACGGCTGCATCGGCCTGCGGGACATGCGCGGCGGCTACGACCGGGGGCTGCCGGCCGGCTGGTTCTACGACCACTCGATCGTCGGTGACGTGGTGGTCGTCAAGCGCTCGCACGACGCCACCGTCGCCCCGGACAACGGCCTCAACGGCTGGAACATGTCCTGGGCGAAGTGGACCTCGTAGCCTCCGGCCGCTGACGGCCCCGGTGCGAGGCCGTGGTGTCCGGGGGATTCCCCCCCCCGGATCCCCGGCCCACCGGGGCCGCCGCCGTTAGTCCCCGTTAACCTGCCCTCATGACCGTGAATCTCGAAGTCGCCGAAGGCGTCGGCACCGTCCGCCTCGACCGTCCGCCGATGAACGCGCTGGACGTCGCCACACAGGACCGGCTGAAGGAACTCGCCGAGGAGGCGGCCCGGCGCGAGGACGTGCGGGCCGTGATCGTGTACGGCGGGGAGAAGGTGTTCGCGGCGGGCGCGGACATCAAGGAGATGCAGAACATGGACCACGCGGCGATGGTTCTGCGCGCCCGCGCCCTGCAGGACTCGTTCACGGCCGTGGCCCGTATCCCCAAGCCGGTGGTGGCCGCCGTCACGGGCTACGCGCTCGGCGGCGGCTGCGAGTTGGCGCTGTGCGCGGACTACCGGATCGCGGCCGACAACGCCAAGCTGGGCCAGCCGGAGATCCTGCTGGGCCTGATCCCGGGCGCGGGCGGCACCCAGCGGCTGTCCCGTCTGGTCGGCCCGTCGAAGGCGAAGGACCTGATCTTCACCGGCCGTACGGTCAGGGCGGACGAGGCCCTGGCGCTGGGCCTGGTGGACCGCGTGGTGCCGGCCGGAGAGGTCTACGCGGCCGCGCACGAGTGGGCCGCGAAGCTGGCGCAGGGTCCGGCGATCGCCCTCCGGGCCGCCAAGGAGTCGGTCGACACCGGTCTGGAGACGGACCTCGAGACCGGACTGGCCGTCGAACGGAACTGGTTCGCAGGCCTGTTCGCGACGGAGGACCGCGAGCGCGGGATGCGCAGCTTCGTGGAGGAGGGGCCGGGCAAGGCGAAGTTCGCCTGAACCCCTTGCAATTGACACGATGTCTGATCCGGGTCCCTCGATGGGGCGGTTTATGGCAGCCTTAACGCAGCCTTAAGTCTGTCTCATCGAGGGAGGCCGTCGATTGCCATCCGCGGAGCCTTCACCGCAGGCCAGGCAGGCTGCGGACACCTCCGAACTGCCTTTGGCATATGACGGACCGACCATTCGGAATGATGTGTTCCGGGGGGCGTATTCCCCCGGAACGGCCCCGGAGGGCGCTCCGTACGGCCATGATGGGGGCATGGCGGGGCTGGAGGGCATCGAACAGCCGCGGGGACACAGCCGTGTGACGGCGGCGCGTTGGTCGCCCGCGGTCGAGGACGAACAGGCGCTCAGGGCGCTGGAGTTGTACGGGGACCCGACCGAGGCGGAGGTTCCGCTGCCGTCCCGCCCGGAGTCCGCCGCCACCGCCCGCCGGCTCACCCAGGTGATCGTCCTCAGGCACTGGCGCCTGACGCCCAAGATGACCGAGGACGCCGTCCTGCTCGTCTCCGAACTCGTCGGCAACGCCGTCCGCCACACCGGCGCCCGCACCTTCGGACTGCGCATGCGCCGCCGCCGGGGCTGGATCCGCGTCGAGGTCCGCGACCCCTCCCGGGGCCTGCCCTGCCTCATGCCGGTCCAGGAGATGGACGTCAGCGGACGGGGCCTGTTCCTGGTCGACAAGCTCTCCGACCGCTGGGGGGTCGACCTGCTGCCGCGCGGCAAGACGACCTGGTTCGAGATGAGGGTGGCGGACCGCTAGGGCGCCGGGACGGGGGCCGCGCGGCGCGACTCGGCATCTGTCCCCCGATCGTATGAATCGCCCGATTTCCCACTGATCACCCTTTTAATGGGCGGGTGACCTCGACCGACCGCCGGACGGCGCTCCGCACGGGTGCCGGGCTTCTCGCCGCGGGCGCCCTCACCGCAGGCTGCGCGCCGAACGGCGCCGTCGCGCGCCCCTCACCCCCGGCGCGCGGCGCCGCCGATCCTCCCACCGCGTCATCCGCGCCGTCCCCCCGCGGCTACCCGGGCCGGCCGGCCCAGCTCACCCACGGCCCGCGCACCCGGCCCCGAGTGGCCCTCACCTTCCACGGGCAGGGCGATCCCGGCCTGGCCCGCTCGCTGCTCACCACGGCCGAGAAGCACGGCGCGCGCCTCACCGTGCTGGCCGTCGGCAGCTGGCTCGACGCGCAACCGGAGCTGGCCCGCCGCGTCCTCGACGGCGGGCACGACCTCGGCAACCACACCCAGCGCCACCTCGCGGTGAACACCATGTCCGAGGCCGACGCCCGCACCGAGATCACCGCCTGCGCCGGCCGGCTGAAGAGGCTCACCGGTTCCATCGGCACCTGGTTCCGCCCCTCCCGGGCCCCGCTCGCCTCCCCCCTCGTCGTACGACTGGCGCGCGAGGCCGGCTATCCGCACGTGCTGTCCTACGACGTCGACTCCCTCGACTACACCAGGCCCGGCGCGGACGCCGTGGCGCGCAAGGTCCTCGGCGAGGTCCGGGGCGGTTCGGTGGTGAGCCTGCACTTCGGCTACCCGGACACGGTCGCCGCGCTCCCCGTCGTACTCCAAGAACTCGCCCATCGCGGCCTGTCCGCGGTGTCCACCACGGAGCTGTTCAGCTGATGCACCTCACCAGGCTCACCCGCACCCTGACCGCCACCACCGCCCTCGCCGCCCTCTCCGCCCTCGCCTCGTGCGCCGGTGCCCCCGGCCGGCACAAGGACGAGGCCCTGGGCAGCGGGCCCGCCGTGGCCCCGATGAAGCAGAAGGCGGCCGGGCGGGCCCTGCCCGGCATGCCGCCCCTCCTCGATCCGCACGACGTGTACGCGGCCGACCGCGCGAGCAAGCTGTCCCCGGTGGTCAGGGACTTCCCGTCCCGCGTGTACGTCCCCAACACCAACTCCAACACCGTCTCGGTCATCGACCCGGCGACGTACAAGGTCATCGAGACGATCCCGGTCGGCACCCAGCCGCAGCACGTCGTGCCGTCCTGGGACCTGAAGACGCTGTGGGTCAACAACGACAAGGGCAACACCCTCACCCCCATCGACGCGCGGACGGGCAAGGCCGGCAAGACGGTCGACGTGCACGACCCCTACAACCTCTACTTCACGCCCGACGGCAAGTACGCGATCGTCATGGCCTCCCTCGACCGCCAGCTCGTCTTCCGCGACGCGCACACCATGAAGCGGGAGAAGACCGTCCCGGTCAGCTGCTACGGTGTCAACCACGCGGACTTCTCCGCCGACGGCCGCTACTTCATCGTCTCCTGCGAGTTCAGCGGCGAACTGCTCAAGGTCGACACCGAGAAGATGAAGGTGATCGGCCAGATGAAGCTGCCCTACGACGGCGCCAAGCCGCAGGACGTGAAGCTCTCGCCCGACGGCAGCAGGTTCTACATCGCCGACATGGTGGCCAACGGCGTGTGGGTCCTGGACGGCGACAAGTTCACCCGGCCCACCCTGCTGCCCACCGGCAAGGGGGCCCACGGTCTCTACGTCAGCCGCGACTCGCGCGAGATGTACATCTCCAACCGCGGCGAGGGCAGCGTCTCCGTCTTCGACTTCACCGAGAACAAGCTCACCAAGAAGTGGCGGCTGCCCGACGGCGGCAGCCCCGACATGGGCGGCGTCTCGGCGGACGGCAAGGTGCTGTGGCTGTCGGGGCGCTACAACTCCGAGGTCTACGCCATCGACACCCGCACCGGCCGGCAGCTGGCCCGCATCAAGGTCGGCAGCGGTCCGCACGGCCTCGCGGTGTACCCCCAGCCCGGCCGCTACTCCCTCGGCCACACCGGCGTCTTCCGCTGAGCACCGCCTCCCCGCCCGGGCCGCCGGTGGCCGGGTGGGGCCGTCGCGTCGAGAATGTCGCGCGAGATCTCCGCCCGCGCTCCTTGAGTCTCCACCCACTGGAAGGCCCAGACTCGCAGACATGATCGACGACGGCACCGGACTGTTCACCATCGGGGAGCTGGCCAGGTCCACCGGTCTGACGGTCCGCACCATCCGCTACTGGTCCGACGAGGGCGTGCTCACCCCGGTGACCCGCTCCACGGGCGGCTACCGGCTCTACGACGCCGCGTCCGCCGCCCGTCTGGAGCTCGTCCGCACACTGCGCGAACTGGGTCTCGGCCTGGACGACCTGCGCCGGGTGCTGGCCGGGGAGCGGACGGTGGCGGAGGTCGCGGCGGCGCACGTGGCGGCGCTGGACGCGCAGATCAGCACGCTGAGGGTGACCCGTGCGGTGCTGTCGTCCGTGGCGCGACGCGGTTCGACCGCGGAGGAGATGACCCTGATGAACAAACTGGCGCGGCTGTCGGCCGCCGAGCGCAGGCGGATCATGGAGGAGTTCGTGGAGGAGATGTTCCACGGGCTGGACCTGGTCGACCCGGACATCCGCGAACGGATGCGGAACACCGCGGTGAACCTGCCGGACGACCCGACGCCCGAACAGGTCGACGCCTGGGTGGAGCTGGCGGAGATGGTGCAGGACCCGGAGTTCCGGGCGCAGATGCGCAGGGCGGCCGAGTTCAACCACGCCGACCGGGGGCAGGACACACCCGCCGGGGCGTCCATGTGGTTCGCCAAACGCGTGGTGGAACTGGTGGGGCAGGCGCGGGAGGGGGGGATCGCGCCCGGGTCGCCGCAGGCCGAGGAGGTGCTGCGGCAGCTGCTCGGCGAGGCCGACCGGGCCGCCGTCCTGGAGCGCGTCACGGCCTCCCACAATGTCCGCATCGCGCGCTGGCGCGCCCTGCTGGGCGTGCTGAAGGGGACGCCGGTGCGGGCCTACGAGGAGGAGTTCGCGTGGGTGGTCGCCGCACTGGAGGCGCACCCGGGCCGTTAGTCTGACCAGCGTCAGTACGCCGTAACGGCAGAGAAACACGAACAAGAGGGGCGGATCGGTGGCCGACATCGAAGCAGCACGCAAGGAGTTCCAGCGGATCGACACCGACGGCGACGGGTTCATCACGGCCGCCGAGTTCAAGACCGCCCTCGCCCAGGGGGGCGACTGGAACGTCACCGAGTCCGTCGCCGAGGCGATCATCAGGACCCGTGACCTCAACGGCGACAAGGTCCTGTCGTTCGACGAGTTCTGGGTGTACCTGAACAAGTAGGACGTGAGAAGGGGGTGCCCGTCCGCCGGCCGGACGGGCGCCCCCTTCGTCGTGCCCGGCGCCGGATCCGCAGCTCCGGCGGCCCGCTCGCGCCGAGGATCCCCCCTCCGGGGGGTTGAGGAGTCCGCGCGGGGGGGCACTCCGGCGGGCACGGCGGTCATCGGGTCGGCGCGGCCGCCGGAATAGCGCGAAGGCCCGCGAGGTTGACACCGCCCAAGACGTATGCGCGTGCATCCATCGCGGGGCACCCCTCACGAAAGGCCTGTCATGAAGATCGGCATCATCGGCGCGGGCAACATCGGCGGCAACCTCACCCGGCGGCTCACCGCCCTCGGCCACGACGTCTCCGTCGCCAACTCCCGCGGCCCCCACACCCTCACGGCGCTGGCCGAGGAGACCGGCGCGCGGCCCGTACCCGTCGAGGAGGCGGCCCGCGGTGCGCAGGTCGTCGTCGTCACGGTTCCCGTGAAGGCGCTCCCCGACCTCCCGTCCGGCCTGCTGGACGGGGCGGCGGACGGCGTCGCGGTCATCGACACCGGCAACTACTACCCCCAGCGCGACGGCAGGATCGCGGCGATCGAGGACGAGGGCCTCACCGAGAGCCGCTACGCGGAACGCGAACTCGGCCACCCCGTGATCAAGGCGTTCAACGAGACCTACGCCCAGGACCTGCTCGACCGCTCCCGCCCGGCCGGTGCCCCCGACCGCATGGCGCTGCCGGTCGCGGGCGACGACGCGGACGCCAAGCGGAAGGTGCGGGACCTGATCGACGAGCTCGGCTTCGACACCGTCGACGCGGGCGGCCTCGACGACTCCTGGCGCCAGCAGCCCGGCACACCCGTGTACGGCATGCGGGCGGACGCCGAGGCGGTCACCAAGGCGCTGGGCGAGGCGTCCCCGGAACGGCCCGCGGACTTCCGGGGATAAGAGCCGCGCGCTCGCGCGCTCGCGCTCCGGACGGCGAGGTTCAGACGACCTCGAGGGGACGGTGCGGCCCGTCCGGCAGTTCGGCCTCCACCGGATCGCCGGGCCGCACCACTCCACCGGTCACGACCACGCTCATGATCCCGGCCCTGCGCCGGACGGTGCCGTCGGCGTCGCGCCCCACGACCCTCTTCAGCAGCCCCTGCCGGAAGCCGTCGATCTGCGGACAGGGGTTGCGCAGGCCCGTGACCTCGACCACGGCGTCCTCCCCGAGGCGCAGCAGCGTCCCGGCGGGCAGGCCCAGCAGGTCGATCCCGCGCGTGGTGACGTTCTCCCCGAGCTGTCCGGGGGCCACCTCGAACCCGGCCGCCCGCACCTCGTCGAACAACTCCTCGTGGATGAGGTGCACCTGGCGCAGATTCGGCTGCGAGGGGTCCCTGCGCATCCGGCTGCGGTGCTTCACCGTCGTACCGGCGTGGACGTCCCCCTCCACTCCGAGTCCCGCGAGCAGGGTGATGCTCTCCCGGTTCGGCTTGGTGAACGCGTACACCCCGTTGCTGCTGACCGCACTGACCGCCCCGCCCATGACGCCCCCACCGCCGTAGGATCCCTTTCTCCATGACCCTATACGGACCCTGTACGGCGGTGTGATCGTCAGGCGCCGGACGCCCACTTCCTCAGCGCCGCCTTGTCGGCGAAGTGCGCGACGTCCTTGTCGTGCGGCTCGCTCGTGTACTGGTGGAAGCGCCACGCGGCCTTGATGCGGGGCTTGCCCGCCGTGACGTAGTCGGCGATCCACAGCCCGTCACCCGCGTACGAGGTCGTGTCGACGTGGAGCCAGTAGTCCCGGTTCGTGTAGAGGATCACCCGGTTGTGCGGGCGCAGTTCCTTGAGCTTGCGGATGAACTGGTCCTTCTCCGCGTTGCTCGCGTGCGTGCCCTCGCTGGTCCGTTCCCAGTCGACGGCGAGGATGTCGCCCGCCCTCTCCGGAGCGTGCTTCACGAAGTACTCGGCCTGGGCCTGGAGATGACCCGGCCAGAGGAAGTGGTAGAAGCCCACGACGAGTCCGGCGTCACGGCCGTGCTTGGTCTGGGCGGCGAGTCTGGGGTTGACGTACGAACGGCCCTCCGTCGCCTTGACGAAGGCGAAGGAGAGGCCGTCGGTGCCGTACGAGGAGGACTGGTACGCGCTGACGTCGATGCCACGGAGCATGTGGGGACTCCCTGAAATGCCGGTGGGGGGACAGGGGTTGATATACCCCTCACCTTGGCATTCCCCTCATCCCGGCACGGGTGATCCCGTCCGGACGCCGAAACGGCAGCCGGACGTCAGCACTCGATGATGTTCACCGCGAGCCCGCCCCGCGCCGTCTCCTTGTACTTCACCGACATGTCGGCGCCGGTGTCCTTCATCGTCTTGATGACCTTGTCCAGGGACACCTTGTGCGAGCCGTCGCCGCGCATCGCCATCCGCGCGGCGGTGACCGCCTTGACCGCGGCCATGCCGTTGCGTTCGATGCACGGGATCTGCACCAGGCCGCCGACCGGGTCGCAGGTCAGGCCGAGGTTGTGCTCCATGCCGATCTCGGCGGCGTTCTCCACCTGTTCGGGGCTGCCGCCCAGCACCTCGGCGAGCGCGCCGGCGGCCATCGAGCAGGCCGAGCCGACCTCGCCCTGGCAGCCGACCTCGGCGCCGGAGATGGAGGCGTTCTCCTTGAACAGCATGCCGATCGCGCCCGCGGCGAGCAGGAAGCGGACCACTCCCTCCTCGTCGGCGCCCGGCACGAAGTCGATGTAGTAGTGCAGCACCGCCGGGATGATGCCCGCCGCGCCGTTGGTGGGCGCGGTGACCACCCGGCCGCCCGCCGCGTTCTCCTCGTTCACCGCCATCGCGTAGAGCGTGATCCACTCCATGGCGCGCGCCACCGGGTCGCCCTCGGCGCGCAGCTGGCGCGCGGAGACGGCGGCCCGGCGCCGTACCTTCAGGCCGCCCGGCAGGATGCCCTCGCGCGCCATCCCGCGGGTCACGCACGCCCGCATCACCCGCCAGATCTCCAGCAGCCCGGCGCGGATCTCCTCCTCGGTGCGCCAGGCGCGCTCGTTCTCCAGCATCAGAGCGGAGATCGACAGACCCGTGTCCCGGGTCAGACGCAGCAGTTCGTCGCCGGTGCGGAAGGGGTACTTCAGCACCGTGTCGTCGAGCTTGATCCGGTCCGCGCCGACCGCGTCCTCGTCCACGACGAAACCGCCGCCGACGGAGTAGTACGTCTTGGACAGCAGCTCCGCGCCGTCCGCGTCGTACGCCCACAGCGTCATGCCGTTGGCGTGGTAGGGAAGCGCCTTGCGGCGGTGCAGCTTGAGGTCGTCGTCGAACGAGAACGGGATCTCGTGCTCACCGAGCAGCCGGATGCGCCGCTCCGCCTTGATCTGCCCGATCCGGTCGTCGGCACCCTCCACGTCCACCGTGCGCGGCGAGGCGCCCTCGAGACCGAGCAGCACCGCCTTCGGGGTGCCGTGGCCGTGGCCGGTCGCCCCCAGGGAGCCGTAGAGCTCGGCGCGTACCGACGCGACCGAGCCCAGCAGCTCCTCGTTGCGCAGCCTGCGGGCGAACATGCGGGCCGCGCGCATCGGGCCCACCGTGTGGGAACTGGACGGGCCTATGCCGATCGAGAACAGATCGAACACCGAGATGGCCACGGGAACCTCCAAAGAGGGCGGGGGCACACGTCGTCGGGTGCCCCCGCCACGGAACTACTTGTTCAGACCCGGGTAGAGCGGGTGCTTGCCGGCGAGCGCCTCGACCCTGGCCCTCAGCGCCGCGGCGTCGGCCTGCGGGAAGGGGGACGGCGCCTTCAGCGTCTCGGCGATCACGTCCGCGACCTCGGCGAAGTCCGCCGCGGTGAAGCCGCGGGTGGCCAGTGCCGGGGTGCCGATGCGCAGACCCGAGGTCACCATCGGCGGGCGCGGGTCGTTCGGCACGGCGTTGCGGTTGACGGTGATCCCGACCTCGTGCAGGCGGTCCTCGGCCTGCTGCCCGTCCAGCTCGGACGCGCGCAGGTCGACCAGGATCAGGTGCACGTCGGTGCCCCCGGACAGCACGTTCACCCCGGCCGCCCGGGCGTCCTCGGCGGTCAGCCGCTCGGCGAGGATGCGCGCACCCTCCACCGTACGCCGCTGGCGCTCCTTGAACTCCTCGCTCGCGGCGACCTTGAAGGAGACCGCCTTCGCGGCGATCACATGCTCCAGCGGGCCGCCCTGGAAGCCGGGGAAGACCGAGGAGTTGAGCTTCTTCGCGAAGTCCTTCTTCGCCAGGATGATGCCGCCGCGCGGACCGCCGAGGGTCTTGTGCGTGGTGGAGGTGACCACATCGGCGTGCTCGACGGGGTTGGGGTGCAGCCCGGCGGCCACCAGGCCGGCGAAGTGCGCCATGTCCACCCACAGATACGCGCCGACCTCGTCGGCGACGCGGCGGAAGGCGGCGAAGTCCAGCTGCCGGGGGTAGGCCGACCAGCCCGCGATGATCACCTTCGGGCGGTGCTCCTTGGCCAGCCGCTCCAGCTCGGCCATGTCGACCAGGCCGGTGTCCGCGTCCACGTGGTAGGCGACCACGTGGAACTGCCTGCCGGAGAAGTTCAGCCGCATCCCGTGGGTGAGGTGGCCGCCGTGCGCGAGGTCCAGCCCGAGGACGGTGTCCCCGGGCTGGGCCAGCGCGAACAGCGCGGCCTGGTTGGCGGAGGCGCCGGAGTGCGGCTGCACGTTGGCGTACTCGGCGCCGAACAGCTCCTTGACCCGGTCGATGGCGATCTGCTCGGCGACGTCGACGTGCTCGCAGCCGCCGTAGTAGCGCCGGCCCGGGTAGCCCTCGGCGTACTTGTTGGTCAGCACCGAGCCCTGGGCCTCCATCACCGCGAGCGGCGCGAAGTTCTCCGAGGCGATCATCTCCAGCGTCGACTGCTGGCGCTCCAGCTCGGCGTCGACCGCCGCGGCGATCTCCGGGTCCAGCTCGTGCAGGGACGTGTTCAGGACAGACATGCGTCTACGGCTCCTCAGCCGGCGTTCTGGGCGGTGTACTCGTCGGCGGAGAGCAGGTCGGAGGGCTCCTCGGTGAGCCGGACCTTGAACAGCCAGCCGCCCTCGAAGGGGGCCGAGTTCACCAGGGACGGGTCGTTGACGACGTCCTCGTTGATCTCGGTGACCTCACCGGTGACGGGGGAGTACAGGTCGCTGACCGACTTGGTCGACTCGAGCTCGCCGCAGGTCTCGCCCGCGGTCACCGCGGAGCCGACCTCGGGGAGCTGGGCGTAGACGACATCGCCGAGCGCGTTCGCCGCGAACTCGGTGATGCCGACCGTCGAGACGCCGTCCTCGGCGGCCGACAGCCACTCGTGCTCCTTGCTGTAGCGCAGCTGCTGGGGGTTGCTCATGGCCTGGATTCTCCTGTACGCGCGGAGGTGCTGGTGAATGGGGGACTGCTGAATGCCGGTGGGAACCCGGTGTGAACGGGGGGGATGTGCGCGGGCTCACGTGCGTGGGCCCGGTCGCACCCGTCCAGTGTCTACTTCGGGCGCTTGTAGAACGGCAGTGCCACGACCTCGTACGGTTCGTGGCTGCCCCGGATGTCCACGGCGACCCCGGGGGTGCCGGGCGCCGCGTGCGCCGCGTCGACGTACGCCATCGCGATCGGCCTGCCCAGGGTGGGGGAGGGGGCGCCGGAGGTGACCTCGCCGATCACCGTGCCGCCGGCGACGACCGGGTACCCGGCGCGCGGGACCCGGCGGCCCTCGGCGACCAGGCCGACCAGGACACGGGGCGGGTTCTCCTGCGCGCGGGCGGCGGCCTGCTCCAGGGCGGCACGGCCCACGAAGTCGCCCTCCTTCTCGAACTTCACCACCCGGCCGAGCCCGGCGTCGAAGGGCGTGAGGGAGGTCGACAGCTCGTGCCCGTACAGCGGCATGCCCGCCTCCAGACGCAGCGTGTCCCGGCAGGACAGCCCGCAGGGGACCAGGCCGGCGGCCTCGCCCGCCTTGGTCAGCGCCTGCCACAGCTCGACGGCGTGCTCCGGCTTCACGAACAGCTCGAAGCCGTCCTCGCCGGTGTAGCCGGTGCGCGCGATCAGCGCGGGGACGCCGGCGACGGTGCCAGGCAGGCCCGCGTAGTACTTCAGGCCGTCCAGGTCGGCGTCGGTCAGCGACGCGAGGATGCCGGGCGACTCCGGGCCCTGCACGGCGAGCAGCGCGTAGGCGTCCCGGTCGTCGCGCACCTCGGCGTCGAAGCCGGCGGCCCGCTCCGTCAGCGCGTCCAGCACCACCTGGGCGTTGGAGGCGTTGGCGACGACCAGGTACGCGCTCTCGCCCAGCCGGTAGACGATCAGGTCGTCCAGGATGCCGCCGTCGGAGCGGCAGATCATGGTGTAGCGGGCGCGGCCGACGCCCACGGAGGCGATGTTGCCGACCAGGGCGAAGTTCAGCAGCGCGGCGGCCTGCGGTCCGGTGACGGTGATCTCGCCCATGTGCGAGAGGTCGAACAGGCCGGCCCGGGTGCGCACCGCGAGGTGCTCGTCGCGCTCGGAGCCGTAGCGCAGGGGCATGTCCCAGCCGGCGAAGTCGGTCATCGTCGCGCCGAGCGAGCGATGCAGGGCATCGAGCGCGGTACGACGCGGTTCGGTACTGCTCATCGGTCGGTCTCCCAAGTCATGACAGGCGAGTCGTTCCTCCCCATCTGTCATCGGAACCTGAGAGGTTCGCCCTGATCGCGGGAGCGACCGGGGTTTGCACCTTGGGTGGAGCCACTGACGCAGCGGCCCGCTTTTCAGATGTGCCTCGCCCGCGCGGTAACGGGGCCTGAGAGATTCAAGGGAGGAACTTGCTCCTTCGGCGCCCCAGCGGTCTGGGGACTCTCCCGCGCGGATTCAAGCGGCCGGTATGCAGTTGGCGCGCACATCATCGCACGCCTTCCGCACGGGTGGCAGGCCCGCATCTGTAACCGGCCTGTGGCAGAGCGATCACGAAAACGCGAGACCCGCGCATTACCTTCTCTTTACACTTGACGGGCAGGGAACCCGGTACCCGCCCAGGGGGAGGACGATGACGGTGAACAGGCCCACGGCGTACGCCACGACCCCGGCCGTCGCACTGCCCGAGCAGTCCGTGGCCCCGGCCGGAAAGGCACGCGGCGGCCGGGCCCCCGTGGTCCGCGACCTGCGCGACCGCTCGGGGCACAGCCCGCACGCCCTGCTCTTCGGCCCCCGCGACCTCGTGGTGGTCACCGGTCTGCCCGGCAGCGGCAAGTCCACGCTGATGGAGCGCGCGGTGCGGGGAGAGCGCGTCGACTCCCAGGACACCCGGGACCGCTGGGCCGCCCGCGTGCCCCGCCTGCTGCCGTACGCGGTCTACCGTCCCCTGGTCCGGCTCGCGCACTACGCCGGCCTGCGCCGCACCCTGCGCGGCGGCGGGGGCGTCGTCGTGCACGACTGCGGCACACAGGCCTGGGTGCGGGGCTGGCTGGCCCGGGCGGCCCGCCGCCGCGGCGGCACCCTGCACCTGGTGCTCCTGGACGTCGCGCCGGGCACGGCCCTCAGGGGCCAGCGCGAGCGCGGCCGCGGCGTCTCCCGCTACGCCTTCCTGCGCCACCGCACGGCGGCCGCCCGGCTGATCCGCTCCGTCGAACGCGGCGACCTGCCCGAGGGCGTCGGCTCGGCGGTGCTGCTGGACCGGGACGCGGCGGACGTGCTGCGCAGCATCGGCTTCACGGGCTGACCTCCTCGCCCCGCGCACCCGCTAGCCTTTCCAGCCACAGCAGGTTCTCAGCAGGCGGTCGGACACAGATGGACTTCCCAGCGGATCTCCCCGCGGACTTTCCCACGCAGGCGCACCCCCATCCGCACGGCGGATGGCCCGGCAACGAGCTGGAGGAGGTGCTGTCGGCCTCCCTCGGCATGCCCGCCGCGGGCGGCCGCATCATCGAGGTGCTCGCCCGCAGCTTCCTCTGGGTGCCGCTGCCCAGCGGCGGCGGCCCGCACAGCGGTCCGCTGGACCTGCCGACGCTGGAGCTCGAGGGCCAGGCCTACGTCCCGGTCTTCAGCTCCGAGGAGCAGTTCCGGCACGTCGTCGGCGCCCACATGTCGTACACGATCGCCCCGGCCGTCGAGTTCGCCCGCGGCCTGCCCCCGCAGGTCGGTCTGGCGGTCAACCCGGACGGCGTGGTCGGCGTCCCGCTCCCGCCGGCCGCCGTCGCCGAACTGTGCCGGGCGGGCCGCACCCCGCTGGACGGCCCCGCCACCGGCGCCCGCGTCCGCCTCTACGAGCCGGACTGGCAGGACGACCCGGTCGACTTCCTGGCCGCCGCGTCCGCCGGGTTCGCCGCGACCGGCGTGGTCGTCTCGGCCCGCCGCTGCCTGGCCGCCGTGGAGACCGCGGACCCGGTGATGTTCGTGGGTGTCGAACTCTCCCAGCTGGAGGGCGACCTGAGGGCGCTTCCCCTGCAGGCCCTGGAGCGGGCCGTGACCCAGGTCCCGGCCCCGTGGCCGGTCAACCTCGTCCTCCTGGACGTCACGGACGACCCGGTGGCGAACTGGATGCGCGAACGGGTACGCCCTTTCTATACGAGGGACCACCTCTGAGACCCCCCGAGCGGCATCCGGGCCCCCGGGGGCCCGGGCAACCGCGCGACGAGCCACGACGCACCCGCACTCGCGCACGCGCAACGAGCACCGGGCCACGGGGCGCTTAAGCTGTCACAAGAACGCGGGGCAACGACTCGAAGGGGCGGTACGACACGTGAGCGCGAGCCTCAGCGGCGGCGTCGAGCAGATGCTGCGCCAGGTGACGCCAGGGCGCTACGACGCCTACGAGGCACTCCTCCGCGCACTCGCGACCCCGGGCTCCGGCCAGGTCTGGATGCTGCTGTGGCACGGCCAGGCGGGCTCCCCGGACGCCCAGTACGGGAACATGGAGGTCGACGGCTACGGCTACGCGCCGTGCGTCACCTCCGCCCAGGAGCTCTCGGCCAGCGGCTGGAACAGGTCCTACGAGGTGGTCGACGGCCTGGACGTCGCCCGCACCCTCTACCCCGACCACTACGGCCTCTGGCTCAACCCGCACGCCCCGGGCGGCGGCGTGGGCATCCCCTGGCTCGACCTGCGCCGCATCGCCACCGGCCTGGAGCGCCAGGCCGCGGGCCCCCTGCGCCTGTCGGAACCCGCGCTGGAGATTCCGCAGTTCTACGCCCTGCTCACGCAGAACGCCCACCGCACCCCGGCCGTCCGCTCGCTGCGCCGTGCCTGGGTGCAGCCGGCGCTCGGCGCGCCGTACCTCGCCATCGGCCTGGACGTCTACGACACGAGCCCGCCCGCCGTGGACTCGGTGCGGGCGATGATGCAGCAGTCGATCGGCGCCGTCCCGGACGGGCTGCCGGTGTCGACCGTGGCGATGTCCGACGAGTACGACCCCGTCGCCCTCTGGATGCGCGCGAGCGCCCGCCCCTTCTACGACCGCGAGGCCCACGCGGCGGCCCCGGCACAGGCCCCGGCGGGGGGCTACGGCTACCCACCGGTGCGGGGCGGATACTGAGACGACACGGCCGGTCCGTGCCGGACCCCGAGGTGATCTGCGCGCGTAGATAGCGCCGGAAGAACCTGAATTTTCCACCGATGTCTGAATTAACCCATGTCCGGCGGCCGCGACCTGCTGTTCGGATAACGGAATCCCTCGATCGTCATCACGGTTGCGCATACTTTCTCCATCAGACCTGGCGCGTGATCGCAACCGCATTGAAGACTCGCCTCTCAGACGCGAGGTCATCGATCCTGTGAGCGGATGCCAACCGGCACCGACCGACGGATCACCTGGACAGTTGGGCCGCGACCAACGCGGCCACCGCGCAGCAGGCAAGGGAACCAAGCCGCCCACAGCGGCGGACAAAGGCCGGTCACCACCGGCGAGAGGGGTCAGGTCATTGTGACCGCACCGATCGAGACCACGGGGGCGGAAGCCGGAGCGCAGCCCGAGGCCGTGCTCGCCGGGGCCAAGAAGAGCCAGATCGAAGGGCGTTCACTCACCCAGATCGCCTGGGCGCGGTTCAAGCGCGACAAGGTGGCCGTGGCGGGCGGCATCGTCGTCATCTGCCTCGTGCTCATGGCCGTGCTCGCCAAGCCGATCGAGTGGGTCTTCGGGCTCAACCCCGACAAGTTCAACCAGAACCTGATCGACCCGGCGCTGCTGGCGCCCAAGGGCGGCTGGGGCGGTATGAGCTGGGCCCACCCGCTCGGCGTCGACCCGCAGTACGGCCGTGACATGCTGGCCCGCATCATCGACGGCTCCTGGGTGTCGCTCGTCGTCGCGGTCGGCGCCACCCTGCTGTCCGTGATGATCGGCACCGTCCTCGGCGTCTGCGCCGGGTACTACGGCGGCTGGGTCGACAGCGTCGTCAGCAGGCTGATGGACACCTTCCTGGCCTTCCCCCTGCTGCTGTTCGCGATCGCCATCTCGGCCTCGGTGCAGGACGGCTTCTTCGGCCTCAACGGCCTGTCCCTGCGCATCAGCGTGCTGATCTTCGTGATCGGCTTCTTCAGCTGGCCGTACATCGGCCGTATCGTGCGCGCCCAGACGATGACCCTGCGCCGGCGCGAGTTCGTCGAGGCCGCCCAGAGCCTGGGGGCGCGCGGGCCGCACGTACTGTTCCGGGAGTTGCTGCCCAACCTCGTCGCGCCGATCCTCGTCTACTCGACGCTGATCATCCCGACGAACATCCTCTTCGAGGCGTCGCTGAGCTTCCTCGGAGTCGGCATCGCTCCGCCGCAGGCATCCTGGGGCGGCATGCTCAGCAACGCCGTGGATCTCTACACAGCGGATCCGCAGTACATGTTCGTGCCCGGACTGGCGATCTTCATCACCGTCCTGGCATTCAACCTGCTGGGTGACGGGCTGCGTGACGCGCTCGACCCTCGCAGCAAGTGATCCATCGATAGAGGGGCTTTCCTCACGTGAAGACGAGAAGGGTGACCGCCGCCGTCGCGACGGCCCTGGCGCTCTCGCTGGGTGCCGCCGCATGTGGCGGCGGTGGCGGCAACAACAACAGCAGTGGCGGCAACGCCAAGAAGGACGCGGCGCTGGACTCCATCGTCAACGCGTCGAGCAAGAAGGGGGGGACGGTCTCGCTGGAGGAGTCCGACGTGCCGGACTCCCTGGACCCGGGCAACACCTACTACGGGTTCGTGCAGAACTTCTCCCGCCTCTATGCGCGTACGCTCGTGACGTTCAAGCCCGCCGCGGGCAAGGACGGCCTCACGGTCGTCCCGGACCTGGCGGAGTCGCTGGGCAAGCCCAGCGCCGACGCCAAGACGTGGACGTACCACCTGCGCGCGGGCCTGAAGTTCCAGGACGGCACGCCGATCACGTCGAAGGACATCAAGTACGCCATCGAGCGCTCCAACTTCGCGCCCGAGGCCCTGTCCAACGGCCCCACGTACTTCAAGCAGTACCTGGTCGGCGGTGACAAGTACAAGGGTCCCTACAAGGACAAGTCGCCCGAGGGTCTGAAGTCCATCCAGACGCCGGACGACCGTACGATCGTCTTCAAGCTGAACCAGCCGTTCGCCGACTTCGACTACCTGGCGACCTTCTCGCAGACGGCCCCGGTGCCGCAGGCGAAGGACGACGGCGCGAAGTACGTCCAGCACATGGTGTCCTCGGGCCCCTACCAGTTCCAGTCGTACCAGGAGGGCGCCAGCGCCGTCCTCGTGCGCAACAAGAACTGGGACCCGAAGACGGACCCGATCCGCAAGGCGCTGCCGGACAAGATCACGGTCAAGTTCAAGGTCAACGCGGTGACGGTCGACAACGACCTGCTCGCCGACAAGATCACGGCCGACCTCGCCGGCACGGGTGTGCAGCCGCAGACCCAGCCGAAGGTGCTGACCGGCAAGAACGCCAAGCAGACGGACAACCCCTACGCCGGTGCGCTGTCGTACATCGCGCTGGACGTCAACGTGAAGCCGTTCGACAACATCCACTGCCGCAAGGCCGTCCAGTGGGCGATCGACAAGCAGTCGATCATCGACGCCCAGGGTGGTTCGCCCAAGGGTGACGTGGCCTCCACGCTGCTGCCGCCGTCGGTCAACGGCTACACCAAGTTCGACAAGTACCCGACCCCGGGCAACAAGGGCGACGTCGCCAAGGCCAAGGCCGAGCTCAAGGCGTGCGGCAAGCCGAACGGCTTCTCCACCACGCTGACGGCCCGTTCCGACCGTCCCACCGAGATCGCCCAGGCCACGGCCATCCAGAACTCGCTGAAGAAGGTCGGCATCAACGTCGACATCAAGCAGTTCCCCTCGGGCAAGTACTTCTCCAACTTCGCCGGCGTCCCGAGCTACGTGCACCAGCACAAGCTCGGCATGCTGTCCATGGCGTGGGGCGCCGACTGGCCGACCGGCTACGGCTTCCTGGAGCAGATCGTCGACGGCGCGGCCATCAAGCCCTCGGGCGGCACCAACCTGATGGAGCTGAACGACCCGAAGATCAACAAGGCGCTGTCCGACGCGATCGCCAACACGGACAACACGGCCCGCACCAAGGCGTGGGGTGACATCGACAAGATGGTCATGGACAACGCCTCGGTCGTCCCGCTCGTCTACCGCAAGAACCTGCTGTACAGGCCGACGTCCGCGACGAACGTCACTGTGACGCAGGCGTACCTCGGCATGTACGACTACCTGCTGCTCAGCTCCTCGAAGTAACAGCAGGCCTGATATTCCTGAAAGGCAGGTGAAGGCACCGGGTGGCCGGGACGCACCCACGTCCCGGCCACCCGGAGCCGCACAGCTGTGGCTGCGTACATGATCCGACGCGTCTTCGGCGCCTTGGTACTGCTGCTGGTGGTCAGCGCAGTCACCTTCGCAATCTTCTTCCTGGTCCCCCGCCTGGGCGGCCAGACGGCCACCCAGCTGGCCACCCAGTACGTCGGCAAGGACGCCAACCCCCAGTCCATCGCCGCGATCAAGAAGAACCTGGGTTTCGACCAGCCCATCTACATCCAGTACTGGGACTACATCAAGGGCCTCGTCGTCGGCACCGACTACAAGTTCGGGCCCGACGCCACGCACTGCAGTGCTCCGTGCTTCGGGTACTCCTTCAAGAGTCACATCGAGGTATGGCCCCAGCTCACCCAGCGCATCCCGGTCTCCTTCTCGCTGGCCGTCGGTGCGGCCGTGATCTGGGTGATCTTCGGTGTGACGACCGGTGTGATCTCGGCGCTGCGCAAGGGCAAGCCGGTCGACCGCATCTCGATGTTCATCGCCCTGGCGGGCGTCTCGCTCCCGATCTTCTTCACCGGACAGATCCTCAGCGGGCTGTTCGTCTACCAGTGGCCGATCTGGGACAGCACCGACTACGTCCCGTTCACCCAGAACCCGGCCGACTGGGCCTGGCATCTGCTGCTGCCCTGGATCAGTCTCGCGTTCCTCTTCTCCGCCCTCTACGCCCGGCTCACCCGGGCGGGCATGCTGGAGACCATGGGCGAGGACTACATCCGCACGGCCCGGGCCAAGGGTCTCAAGGAGTCCGTCGTGGTCTCCAAGCACGGCCTCAGATCAGCGCTCACGCCGATCGTCACCATCTTCGGCATGGACTTCGGCATCCTCATCGGCAGCGCGGTCCTCACCGAGACCGTCTTCTCCCTGCAGGGGATCGGGGCGTACTCGATCCAGGCGATCCGTGACAACGACCTGCCCATCGTCATGGCCGTGACGCTGGTCGCGGCGTTCTTCATCGTCTTCTGCAATCTGATCGTCGACCTGGTGTACGCCGCCATCGACCCCCGCGTGAGGTACTCGTGAGCAAGCTCGACAAGGCGGCGCTCGGCGAACCGGCCACCGTCACCGCCCAGCCCGACGCCGACGCGTTCCTCTCCGTCCGCGATCTGCGCATCCACTTCCAGACCGACGACGGCCTGGTCAAGTCCGTCGACGGGGTGAGCTTCGACGTACGGCGCGGCAAGACCCTCGGCATCGTCGGCGAGTCCGGCTCCGGCAAGTCGGTCACCTCGCTGGGCCTGATGGGTCTGCACCGTTCCGCGCCCAACGCCAGGGTCTCCGGCGAGGTCTGGCTGGACGGCCAGGAGCTGATCGCGGCCGACCCCGACGAGGTGCGCCGGCTGCGTGGCCGCAAGATGGCGATGATCTTCCAGGACCCGCTGTCGGCCATGCACCCCTACTACACGGTCGGACACCAGATCGTGGAGGCCTACCGCGTCCACCACGACGTCTCCAAGAAGGCCGCCAAGCACCGCGCGATCGAGATGCTGGACCGCGTGGGCATCCCCGAGCCGGACAAGCGGGTCGACAGCTACCCGCACGAGTTCTCCGGCGGCATGCGCCAGCGGGCGATGATCGCGATGGCGCTGGTGAACAACCCGGAGCTGCTCATCGCCGACGAGCCCACCACGGCGCTGGACGTCACCGTCCAGGCCCAGATCCTGGACCTGATCCGGGACCTGCAGAAGGAGTTCGGCTCCGCGGTCATCATGATCACGCACGACCTCGGTGTCGTCGCCGAGATGGCCGACGACCTGCTGGTGATGTACGCGGGCCGGCCGGTGGAGCGCGGTCTGGCCGAGTCGGTCTTCTCCGAGCCCCGCCATCCCTACACCTGGGGCCTGCTCGGCTCGATGCCGCGGCTCGACCGCGAGCAGACCGACCGCCTCGTCCCGATCAAGGGCGCTCCGCCCTCCCTGATCAACGTCCCGTCGGGCTGCCCCTTCCACCCGCGCTGCCCGTACGCGGACATCCCGAAGGACAACGTCACCCGCACGGTCCGCCCGGAGCTGACCGAAGTCGGCGGCCAGCACTGGGCCGCCTGCCACTTGAGCAAGGAGCAGCGGGAGCGTATCTGGACCGAAGAGATTGCGCCGAAGCTGTGAGCGAGGACAAGGCAGTGACGATTCCTGCACAGAGCGAAGGCAAGGATGTCACCGAGAGCGCGGCCTCCGGCGAGGCGCTGCTGAAGGTGACCGGTCTGCAGAAGCACTTCCCGATCCGCAAGGGCCTGCTCCAGCGGCAGGTGGGTGCGGTGCGCGCCGTCGACGGCATCGACTTCGAGGTCCGCAAGGGTGAGACGCTCGGTGTCGTGGGCGAGTCGGGCTGCGGCAAGTCGACGATGGGCCGGCTCATCACGCGGCTGCTCGAACCGACCGCGGGAAAGGTCGAGTTCGAAGGCAGGGACATCACACATCTCGGCGTTGGCGGCATGCGCCCGATGCGCCGCGATGTGCAGATGATCTTCCAGGACCCCTACTCCTCGCTGAACCCGCGGCACACGATCGGCACGATCGTCGGTGCTCCGTTCCGGCTCCAGGGCGTGGAGCCGGAGGGCGGGGTGAAGAAGGAGGTCCAGCGGCTGCTGTCGGTGGTGGGCCTCAACCCCGAGCACTACAACCGCTATCCGCACGAGTTCTCCGGCGGTCAGCGCCAGCGCATCGGCATCGCCCGGGCGCTCGCACTGAACCCGAAGCTGGTCGTGGCGGACGAGCCGGTCTCGGCGCTGGACGTGTCGATCCAGGCCCAGGTGGTGAACCTCCTGGACGACCTCCAGGAAGAGCTCGGCCTGACCTACGTGATCATCGCGCACGACCTCTCGGTCGTCCGGCACGTCTCCGACCGGATCGCGGTGATGTACCTCGGCAAGATCGTCGAGCTCTCCGACCGCGAGTCGCTCTACGCCGCGCCGCTGCACCCGTACACCAAGGCGCTGCTGTCGGCGGTGCCGATCCCGGACCCGAAGCGCAGGGCGACCAAGAGCGAGCGCATCCTGCTCAAGGGCGACGTCCCCTCGCCGATCTCCCCGCCGAGCGGCTGCCGTTTCCACACCCGGTGCTGGAAGGCGACCGAGATCTGCCGGACGACCGAGCCGCCGTTGCTGGAGCTCAAGCCGGGCCAGCAGGTCGCCTGCCACCACCCGGAGAACTTCGAGGACCAGGCCCCGCAGGACACCGTCCTGCTGAGCGCGGCCGAGGATGCGGCCGAACCGGTCCCGGACGAGGCGCTCGCGGAGTCGGCGCAGACGTCGACGGCGGTGGCGGCCGAGGCCGCGGAGCGCGGTGAGGAGACCTCCACCGACGAGAGCTCCGCAGAGGAGACCTCCGCCGACGGGACTCCGGAAGCGGCTTCCGACGGTCAGGAGTCAACCGACAAATAACGCATGACAAGTTGGCAAAGTCATGTACATGCCTGGACGGGAGAGTGCAGAGTCGGGCGTATCCGTCTGATCGGACCACGCACCGAAGGGACGACCCATGGCACTCTCCCGTTCGGCACGCTTAGGAGCCGTCGCGACCGCGGCGGCTTCTTTCCTGGTCATCGCCGCCTCCTCCGCCCCCACCCCGGGCGCCCCCGGCATCGGTGACACCTACTTCCCCCGGCTCGGCAACGGCGGCTTCGACGCCCGCCACTACGACCTCGACGTGGCGTACAACCCGGACACCGACCGCCTCGACGGCCGTACGACGCTGACCGCCCGGGCCACCCAGGCCCTCTCCTCCTTCGACCTCGACCTGCAGAAGCTGACGGTCACCAAGGTCGAGGTGAACGGCAGACGCGCCCGGTTCACGCGCCAGGGCGACGAACTGCGCGTCGTCCCGCGCGAGGCGCTCCGCAAGCACCGCACCTTCAGTGTCACGGTCACCTACGGCGGCGTCCCCGAACCCCTCGGCGGACCCATCGTCTTCGGCTCCAGCTACGGGTGGATGAAGACGGACGACGGCGTCTTCGTCGCCTGCGAGCCCAACGCCGCCTCCACCTGGTTCCCCTCCAGCGACCACCCGGACGACAAGGCCACGTACGACATCCGCATCAAGGCTCCCAGGGGCCTGACCGGTGTCTCCAACGGCCGGCTGGTCTCGACGTACGACCGGGGCGCCTCGACGTACACCCACTGGCGCGAGAGCAGGCCCATGGCCACCTATCTCGCGACCGCCACCATCGGGAAGTTCGACGTGCGGACCGGCAGGACCCCGGCCGGCATCCCGATCTACGTCGCGATCGACCCCGTCCTCAAGAACAGCAACAGCGTCGACGTGTACGCCGTCACCGCCGCGGCCACCGACTACTGGCAGCGGGTCTTCGGGCCGTACCCCTTCGAGGAGACCGGCGCGATCGTCGACGACATGCCGCAGGCCGGGTTCTCCCTGGAGGTGCAGAGCAAGCCCGCCTACTCGGCGGTGCGCAGCGAGACCACGATCGTGCACGAGCTGGCCCACCAGTGGTTCGGCGACTCGGTGTCGGTGGAGCGCTGGAAGGACATCTGGCTCAACGAGGGCTTCGCCACCTACGCGCAGTGGCTGTGGGCCGAGCACCAGGGGACCCGCAGCGCCCACGACTCGTTCCTGGCCGGCTACGGCGCGCGCCCCGCCGACAGCCCCTTCTGGCAGACCGTCGTGGCCGACCCGCAGCGCGACACCATGTTCGCCTCCGCGGTCTACCAGCGCGGGGCGATGACCCTGCAGGCGCTGCGCGAGCGGATCGGGGACCGGGCGTTCTTCAGGCTGCTGCCGGCCTGGACGCGCCTGCACCGCTACGGCAACGCGAACACGCGGCAGTTCATCCGGCTCGCCGAGCGGATCTCCGGGCAGCGGCTCGACGGCCTGTTCCACAAGTGGCTCTACACGAAGGGCAAGCCGGCCCTGTAGCGGTCCCGCGTAAGAATGTGGGGTGCTCCAGCAACTGTTCAGCCCCTCCGTCCAGCACACGCTCGACCTCGTCGGGATCTTCGTGTTCGCCATCTCCGGCGCGCTGCTGGCCGTCCGCAAGAACTTCGACGTCTTCGGCATCGCCGTCCTCGCCGAGGTCACCGCGCTGGGCGGAGGACTGCTGAGGGACCTGATCATCGGCGCGGTACCGCCCGCCGCGTTCACGGACTTCGGCTACTTCGTCACGCCGTTGCTCGCCGCTCTCATGGTGGTCTTCCTCCACCCGCACGTCGAGCGCATCCAGGTCGGCGTGAACGTCTTCGACGCGGCCGGCCTCGGCCTGTTCTGCGTCGCCGGGACGACCAAGGCCTACGAGTACGGGCTGAGCCTCACCTCCTCGGCCACCCTCGGACTCGCCACCGCCGTCGGCGGCGGCGTGCTCCGGGACGTCCTCGCCAACGAGGTGCCCTCCCTGCTGCGTTGGGACCGCGACCTGTACGCGGTCCCGGCCATGGTCGGCGCCACCATGGTCGCGCTGTGCATCCGCTACGACGCGCTGACCCCGTTCACCAGCGGACTCGCGGTCGTCACCGCCTTCGTACTGCGCCTGCTCGCGATGCGGTACCACTGGCGAGCGCCGCGTGCGTGGAACCGCCGCTCGACGGTACGGGAGGAGTAGCGCTCCGGCCCCGGGCGTGGTGCCGGCCCATCTGCACCGAGAGCCAGCGGAAGGAGGGGACCACCTGCGGCCGCCACAGCGCCATGGTGTGCCCGCCCGCGCTCTTCGGGATGAAGACGACGTGCACGGTCGTCGGCGCCTTCGCGGTCTGTTCCAGGGCGATGCCGGCCTCGTAGCCGTCGTGCGGCTGGCCGGAGAGGTACAGCGCGATCCGGGGCGCGGTGCGTGCCTTCCTCAGCAGCAGGTAGGGATTGTTCTGAGCCCTGACCCGGAGGTTCTGCGCGGCGAGCGAGTTGCGTTCGCCGATCGGGTCGTTGTAGCCGGACATGCTGATCGCGGCCATGTAGCGGCCCGGGTGGGCGACGGCCAGCTTGACGGCGCAGTGCCCGCCCGCCGAGTACCCGGCGACCGCCCAGCCCCCGGGCGCCGGTGCGGCGCGGAAGTTGTCCGTGACCATCTTCGGCACGTCGATGCTCAGCCAGGTGTCGGCGTTGACCGTGCCCGGGATGTTGGCGCAGCCCGTGTCCACGCCGGCCAGCAGATTGGTGCGCGGGGCGACCAGGATGAACGGCGCGACCTCGCCGCCGCGCATCAGCGGCGCCAGCTGCCGGGTCACCCGCATCGCCCCGAACCACGCCTTCGCCGAACCCGGGTAGCCCGGCAGCAGCTCCACGACCGGGAACTTGTGGTGCCGGTAGCGCGGCTGGCCGTACTGCGGCGGCAGCCAGACGTAGACCTCGGCGTTCACGCCGGAGACGCGGCCCTTGAGCTGGGTCTCGCGCACGCCGCGCATCCCGGGTCCGGAGGCCTGTGTGAAGTTCTGCCTGACCTTGGGGAGACGTTTCAGCGCTATTCCGCCGGTGCCGTCGGCGCCCAGGTTCGCGGCCTGCTGCACATGGTTGCCCGTGCCGAGCAGGTCGCCCCAGTTGTCGTACAGACCGTTGGCGTTGTTGACGAGGACGAAGACCAGCGCGACCGCCGTCCCCTGCGCGAACAGCAGCATCAGCACCCGGCCGGCCGTGCGCAGGGCCTCCGGCCCGCGCAGGCGCGACCACAGGGCGAGCGGCAGTATCAGTGCGACCGCGAAGAGCACGATCAGCGTGTAGAGGAACGGAGTCCCGGTGAGGCTCATGTCCCCATAGAGGGGGAAGGGGAGTCCCGGGTTTCGGACGAGTGGGGACACTTACCAAGAAATTGCCGGAACCTCACCCGCAAGGGGGGCGGAAGTGGTGGGCACGCCATGCGTCCCGTTGAAGAAAGCTACCGCTTAGTAGTTTCTCGTTGTACCGTTCAGCCATGCCAGAAGCAGCTTCCGCAGCGGCCACGAGAGCCGCCGTCGGCGACAGCGAGTTCGACCGCGACACCACGCTCACCCGGCGCGAGCCCGGTGTCTACGACATCGACCTGTCCGCCGGCTGGACCATCATCAACGCCGTCAACGGCGGCTATCTGCTGGCCGTGCTGGGCCGCGCCCTCGGGGACGCCCTTCCGCACCGCGACCCGTTCACCGTTTCCGCGCACTACCTGACCGCGTCCCAGCCGGGCCCGGCGGTGGTCCGCACGGAACTGGTGCGTGCCGGCCGCACCCTCTCCACCGGCCAGGCCTCCCTCTTCCAGTACGACGAGCAGGGCCGCGAGGTGGAGCGCATCCGCGTCCTGGCCTCCTACGGCGACCTGGACGCGCTGCCCGACGACGTGCGCACGACCGCGGTGCCGCCCGCGTTCCCGCCCATGGACCGGTGCTTCGGCCCCCAGGACGCCGCGCCCGGCGTCCGGCTCCCGTCGGGCGGTGCGCCGGCGGGCGGGAGTTCGGCGATCACCGACCGCCTGATGATCAAGCTCGACCCCGCGACCCTCGGCTGGGCGCTCGGCTCCCCGTCCGGCACGGGTGAGATGCGCGCCTGGTTCGGCCTCGCCGACGGCCGCGACGCCGACCCGCTCTCCCTGCTGCTGGCGGTGGACGCGCTGCCGCCGACCGCCTTCGAGATCGGCCTCTCCGGCTGGGTCCCCACGGTCGAACTCACGGTCCACGTCCGCGCCCGCCCCGCCCCCGGCCTCCTGCGCGTCTCCGTCACCACCCGCAACCTCGCGGGCGGATTCCTGGAGGAGGACGCCGAGGTCTGGGACAGCCGCGACCGGCTGGTGGCCCAGTCGCGGCAGCTGGCCCGCGTCAGGCTCGGCTGACTCGGCTGACGGGGGAACCGGCCGCAGCGACCCCTTCCGTCCCGGAGAACTCGCGTTCCGCCCCGGAGAACCCGCTCCGGAACTCAGGCCGTTCGTACCGGCCGACACGCGCGGTGGGCGGATGAGGCCCGCTCCGGCGATGCGTCGTCGTCCTCGGGCAGCGGCGGCTCCGGCCGGCGGGGGACGGCCAGCGGGGGGACCTGTTCGGCGCGCCGACCGGGCGACCGACCGGGATGCAGAGCGGCGCGCCTTCGGGAGCCCGGGCCGGCAGGGCCACCCGCAAGCCGTCCGGCACGCCCTGGGGGCTGCCGACGGGGACGCCGGCAGGGATGCCTACGGGGATTCCGGCGGGGACGGTGACGGGGGTGTCGGCAGGGACGGCGAGGGTCGTGCCGAGCGGTGCGCCGTCCAGGATGCCGAGCGGTGCGCCGTCCGGGGTGCCGGTGGCGGTCAGGGGGGACGGGGCGGGTTCGGTGGTGGCTGCGGCGGCCCGGACGCGGGGCGGGACGGTGCCGCGCCGAGCGGTGCGACCAGCGGACGGCCGCCGTCAGCCGCTGGTCGCGGGGGCTGACGGCCGCCGTCGTACGCGACAGGGGCGCCGCCCCCGGTGAACGGGGTGGCGCCCCCGCGGGTCGCGCGCCGGCCCGTTCCGCTCAGTCCAGCCAGTGGCGGCGCCCGATGCTGATCAGCCGCATCTGCCGGGAGGCCACGTGCTCGACCCGCTCCCGGTCCCCGGCCGCGCCCCGCGTGCCCTCCCCGGCCTCCAGGAACAACGAGGCGGTGATGAGCATCTGGTCCACGTACAGATGGGCCAGCATGAGCAGGTCGTCGTCGCCCCATCCCGCGGACTGCGGGTCCTTGGCGAGCTCGTCCCGCACCTCCTCGGCGAAGCGGGCCAGTTGGTCCCGGATGGCCTCGCGCACCGGCTGGACCCCGCCGTGCCGCTCCCGGGCGATGAACCGGACGTGTGAGGGGTACGCGTCCACGTGACCGGCGATCAACTCGATGGCGCGCGCGATGCGTTCCTCGCTGTTGTCCGCCGAGGTCACCGTCGTCCGGATCATCGGGTGCAGGCTGCCCAGCGCCTCCTCGACCAGGGCCACGCCGAGATCCGGGATGGAGCGGAAGTGCCGGTAGAAGGCGGTGGGAGCGACACCCACGGCGCGGGTCACCTCGCGCAGGCCCAGGCTGCTCAGGCTCTGCTCCTCCAGCAGACCGAGCGCCGCGTCGAGGAGCGCCTGCCGGGTCTTCTGCTTCTGGGCCTGCCGGATGCCGAGGGTGTGACTCATGTCATCCAGTTAACAACTGTTCTCCGGATTTGGAAAGCGGTGCGGCGCGCTAAACTGGGTAGTCAGTGAACAGGTGTTACTACAACTGTTCACCGAACCGTAACCCGGAGGGGGATCCATCCCATGCTGTTCCTCGTAGCCGCACTGATGCTGTTCGGCGCGGTGCTGGGCACGGTGGCCCACGCGCCGTTCGCGTTCACGCTCGTCGCGGCCGCCGTCATCGCCGCCTGGCTCGGCATCTTCGCGCTCCGCGAGCGCAACGGCCGCCGCCGTCACACGTCCACGCACTGACCGACCGTCCCCACGGCTTCCTGGAGCTGACCCGTCATGCAACTCACCGCACCGGCCACGCGCCGCACCACCACGACCCCGCGCCGGGACGCCGACGGCATGGCCGTCGCGTCCTTCATCCTCGGCCTGCTCGGCCTGCTGGTCCTCAACATCTTCCTCGGCCCGATCGCCATCGCCCTGGCGGCCGCGGCCCTCTGGCGCGGCACGGCCCGCCGCGGCCGCGCTCTGCTGGGCCTGACCCTGGGCGTGGCGGACCTGGTGGTCCTGGCGGTCGCGATGGAGCTGTCCAACACCGTCTCGTGGAGCCTGTGACGGCCTTACGGCCTTACGGCCTTACGGCGCGAGCCGCGACCGCCGTGGGCAGCCGTCCCGCGGGGCGACGGGTGTCCCTCCCGCTCGGGAAACCGGGAGCGGGGGAGGGGACGCACGGCCCGCGCGCCGGGTGCCGAGCCGACGGTGCCGGCGGCGGCGCAGGCCGGGGACGACCGCGCCGCGGTGCCGGCGACCTCGCCGCGGTGCCGGGTGACCTCGCCGCGGTGCCGGGTGACCTTGCCGCCGGGCCCCTTACCCCGGCCCCGTAGAATCGGGGCACCATGGCATACCTCGACCACGCCGCGACCACCCCGATGCTCCCCGAGGCAGTCGAGGCGATGACCGCCCAGCTGAGCGTCACGGGCAACGCCTCCTCTCTCCACGCCTCCGGCCGGCAGGCCCGCCGTACCGTCGAGGAGGCCCGTGAAACCCTGGCGGAAGCGCTCGGCGCCCGCCCCAGCGAGGTCGTGCTCACCTCCGGCGGGACCGAGGCCGACAACCTCGCCGTGAAGGGCCTGTACTGGTCCCGGCGGGACGCCGACCCCGCCCGCACCCGTGTCCTGTCCAGCCCGGTCGAGCACCATGCCGTCCTCGACGCGGTCCACTGGCTGGGCGAGCACGAGGGCGCCACGGTCGAGTACCTCCCGGTCGACTCCCATGGACGCGTCCACCCCGAGGCGCTGCGCGAGGCGATCGCCCGCAACCCCGACGACGTGGCCCTGGCCACCGTGATGTGGGCCAACAACGAGATCGGCACGATCATGCCGGTCCGTGAACTCGCCGATGTGGCACAGGAGTTCGGTGTTCCGCTGCACTCCGACGCGGTCCAGGCCCTCGGTCAGGTCCCGGTCGGCTTCGCCGCCTCCGGCCTGGCCGCGATGACGGTCTCGGGCCACAAGATCGGCGGCCCGTACGGCATCGGCGCGCTGGTCCTCGGCCGCGAGCACACCCCCGTGCCCGTCCTGCACGGCGGCGGCCAGGAGCGCCACGTCCGCTCCGGCACCCTCGACGTCCCCGCCGTCGCCTCCTTCGCGGTGGCCGCCCGGCTGGCAACCGAGCAGCGCGAGTGGTTCGCGAACGAGATCGGCGCCCTGCGCGACGGCCTGGTCGAGGCGGTCCGCGCGGCCGTGCCGGACGCGATCCTGGGCGGCGACCCGGTGGACCGCCTCCCGGCCAACGCCCACTTCACCTTCCCCGGCTGCGAGGGCGACTCCCTGCTGCTGCTCCTGGACGCCCAGGGCATCGAGTGCTCCACCGGCTCCGCCTGCACCGCGGGCGTCGCGCAGCCCAGCCACGTCCTGCTGGCCATCGGCACCGCCCCGGAACTGGCCCGCGGCACCCTGCGCTTCTCCCTCGGCCACACCTCCACGGAGGCGGACGTGGAGGCCGTGGCGAAGGCGATCGGCCCGGCGGTCGAGCGTGCGCGCGCGGCGGGGCTGACCTGACCCGGCCGGCCCGGCCGGGAGGCGACTCCGGGGGGACGCCCTACGACCCCGCCGACGAGGCCGACCCCGCCGACGAGGCCGTCGGCGCCGTCGAGGCCCGGTGCACGAGCCGGATGTACCGGCCCCAGTCCCAGTACGGCCCCGGGTCGGTGTGGTCCGCGCCCGGCACCTCGACGTGGCCGATGACGTGCGTGCGGTCGACGGGTATGCCGTAGCGCCGGCAGATCGCCGCCGTCAGGCGCGCGGAGGAGGCGTACATCGCGTCCGTGAAGGACGACGCGCGCTCCACGAAGCCCTCGTGCTCGATGCCGACGCTGCGTTCGTTGTACTTCCGGTTGCCCGCGTGGAAGGCCACGTCCAGCTCCCGGATCATCTGCGTGATCCCGCCGTCGCCGCGGACGATGTAGTGGGCCGCGGCCTGGTGGGCCGGGTCCTGGAAGACCTTGACGGCGCCGGCGAAGCTGCCCTGGGTGACATGGACGACCACCCGGTCTATCGGGTAGTCGGCGGGCCGGTCCGCCCGCCGGTAGTTCGCCGGGGAGGCCGCCACCCACCGCGCGCCCCGGAAGTCGACCGCACCGGGCGTGCGCGGCTTCTCCACCCCCGGCATCCGCCACCACAGGCGCGACAGCTCCGCACGCGCCAGAACGGCCGTGCCGGCGGTGGCCGCCGCGCCGCCCACCAGCAGCGCGCGGCGCCCGATCCGCCGGTCCACGTCACTCCTCGTCTCCCCCATGTGATCACCAACGGATATGCGTGGGCTCCGGTTCCCGCGCCCCCGTACTCTTGAGGGGTTATGACTGACACCCCGCAGCGCTCCCGCCCCCTTCGCGTACTCGCCGCCATGTCCGGCGGAGTGGACTCCGCCGTCGCCGCCGCCCGCGCCGCCGAGGCCGGCCACGACGTGACCGGTGTCCATCTGGCGTTGTCCGCGGACCCCCAGTCGTTCCGCACGGGCGCGCGCGGCTGCTGCACCATCGAGGACTCGCGCGACGCCCGCCGGGCCGCGGACGTCATCGGCATCCCGTTCTACGTCTGGGACCTCGCCGACCGCTTCCGCGAGGACGTGGTCGAGGACTTCGTCGCCGAGTACGAGGCCGGCCGCACCCCGAACCCCTGCCTGCGCTGCAACGAGAAGATCAAGTTCGCCGCACTCCTCGACAAGGCGCTGGCCCTCGGGTTCGACGCTGTCTGCACCGGCCACTACGCCAAGGTGATCGTGAACGAGGACGGCACGCGCGAGCTGCACCGCGCCTCCGACCCGGCCAAGGACCAGTCGTACGTGCTCGGGGTGCTCGACGACCGGCAGCTGGCGCACGCCCTGTTCCCGCTGGGCGACACGGTGACCACCAAGGACGAGATCCGGGCCGAGGCCGAGCGCCGCGGGCTCGCGGTCGCCAGGAAGCCGGACTCGCACGACATCTGCTTCATCGCCGACGGCGACACCCAGGGCTTCCTCGCCTCCCGGCTGGGCAGGGCGGAGGGCGACATCGTCGACGAGTCCGGCGCCAAGCTGGGCACCCACGACGGCGCCTACGGCTTCACCGTCGGCCAGCGCAAGGGCCTGCGCATCGGCACCCCCGCGCCGGACGGCAAGCCGCGCTACGTGCTCGACATCTCACCGGTCGACAACACGGTGACGGTCGGCCCGGCCGCGGCCCTGGACGTCACCGCGCTCACCGCCGTCAGGCCGCGCTGGTGCGGAGCGGCACCCGCGGGCCCCGGCACCTACACCGCCCAGCTGCGCGCCCACGGCGGCGAGAGCGAGGTGCGGGCCGAACCGGCCGACGGACGCCTGGAGGTCTCCTTCACCGAGCCGGTCCGCGGCGTCGCCCCCGGCCAGGCCATCGTGCTGTACGACGGCACGCGCGTGGTGGGCTCGGCGACGATCGCGTCGACCACGCGCGCGACGGCGACGGTGGCCTGAGGCGGCCGAAGGCCCGTGTGACGACTCCCGTCCGCCCGGCGGCGCCCGACAGGAGCTAGCCGGCCGGGGAGAAGAACTCCGCCAGCACCGGCGCGAGCACCTGCGGGTCCACCCGGTGGGTCTGGTCCGCGAGGCTGCGGTAGGTCCCCCGCGGCACCGCGTCGGCCACCGCCCGGGCGGCCTCGCCCAGCCAGGCGGGGCTCGCCGCGCCGGAGACGGAGAGCACGGGCACCTCGATCGAGGCCAGCCGCGCGCGGGGCACCGGTCCGGCACCCAGCACGGCGTCGTCGTAGGCGAGGCTCGGGGCGAGTGCCTCCATGCCGGCCCACATGGGCGACTGACGGGCGCCCTGGATCATCTCCTCGGCCAGACCCGTCAGCCGCAGGAACAGCTCCACCGCGTCCCCGCGCCGGTTCTCGCGGAGCGCCCCGGTGAGGTGCGCGGTGTACCGGGCGCGCTCCTCCAGCGCGTCCTCGGACATGATGTACGGCACCTCGTAGACGGCGGCCCGGGGGACCGGCAGCCCGCTCGCCACCGCCTCCAGGACGAGCGCGCCGCCCGAGGAGATGCCGTACAGCGAGGCCTCGCCGCCCGCCACCTCGATGAGCGCCGCGAGGTCCTCGACCTCGCGGGCCACCGCGTAGGGCGCCGTGTCGCCGCTCTCGCCCCGGCCGCGGCGGTCGTGGACGATGACGCCGAAGCGGTCGGAGAGGGCCGCGGCGAGCGGGACCACCGTGGCGCTCGTCGACATCGCACCGCTCACGAGGACGACCGCCGGACCCTGTCCGAACCGTTCATAGGCGATGGGGGTGCCGTCGCGTGAAAGGGTCTTCTTCTCCATGCCTGTGGAGACTGCCCCACCAGGCGGAGATATGCGCGCTCAATCGCTCACGACACGTCCACTTCGTAGAAGCAGAGGTGGTCCTTGATCGCGGCGACGTCGGGCTTGGGGTCGGGGTAGGACCAGACGATGTCCGGCGCGCCGGGGGCCGACCAGTACGAGGCGGTGCCCTTGAACGGGCAGTACGTGTGCGTGTCGGACGGCGTCAGCAGGTCGAGGCGCACGTCCTCGGCCGGGATGTAGTACCGCACCGGACTGCCGGTCTCGCGCAGCAGCAGGGGCCGGTCGCTCTCCGCGAGAACCTGGTCGCCGTGCACCACGCGCACGTGCCGGTCGCCTTGCTCGATGGTGATCGTGTGTCCTTGGGCCATACCGGGACAGCGCTCACGGGCGCCCGGTTCTTCCCGCGTACGGTTGCCCCATGCGTATCTGCGTCTTCCTCTCCGCCGCCGACCTCGACGACCGCTACACGCGCCCCGCGCGCGAGTTCGCGAAACTGCTGGGCAAGGGCGGGCACACGCTCGTCTGGGGCGGTTCGGACGTCGGGCTGATGAAGGTGGTCGCCGACGGCGTGCACGAGGCGGGAGGGCGGCTCTGCGGCGTCTCCGTGGGCTTCCTGGCCGCCAGCGCGCGGGAGGGCGCGGACGAGATGGTGATCGCGGCCGACCTCGCCGAGCGCAAACGGCTGCTGCTGGAGAAGGCCGACGCGGTGGTGATCATGGTGGGCGGCACCGGCACGCTCGACGAGGCCACCGAGATCCTGGAGCTGAAGAAGCACGGGCACACCGACAAGCCGGTCGTGCTGCTCAACACCGCGGGCTTCTACGACGGCCTCAAGAAGCAGTTCCGGCGCATGGAGGACGAGGGGTTCCTGCCGCGTCCGCTCACCGACCTGGTGCTCTTCGCGGAGGAGCCGGTGGGTGCGCTGGCCTACCTGGAGGAGAGCCGGGGGGTCGAGTGAGGACGGGGTGAGGCGGGCGGCGGCCGGACGGCACCCGCGCGGCTCGGCGGGACTCCCGCCGGGCGTGCGGCGGGCGGCGGCCCGGGGGCGCCCGCGTGGTGCGAGCATGGCGGCATGGCTACACATGTGATCACCGGAGCCGGCTCCGGCATCGGCGCGGCCGTCGCCCGCCGCCTCCACGCGCGCGGGGACGAACTCGTGCTCCACGCGCGCGACGCGGGCCGCGCGAAGGAGCTGGCGGCGGCGTACCCCGGTGCGAGGACCCTGGTGGGCGACCTGGCCGACCCGGACAGGCTGTCCTGGGCCTTCTCCCATCAGACGCTCCCCGACCGCGTCGACTCCCTGCTCCACGTCGCCGGGGTCGTCGACCTCGGGCCGGTCGGTGACCTCACCCCCAGGTCCTGGCACCACCAGCTCAACGTCAACCTGATCGCCCCGGCCGAGCTGACCCGGCACTTCCTGCCCCAGCTGCGCGCCGCCCGCGGCCACGTCCTCTTCGTCAACTCCGGCTCCGGCCTGACCGCGAACGCCGACTGGTCGGCGTACGCCGCCTCCAAGCACGGACTCAAGGCACTCGCCGACTCCCTCCGCCAGGAGGAGCACCCGCACGGCGTCCGCGTCACGTCGGTCTACCCGGGCCGCACCGCCGGCCCCATGCAGGCCAAGGTCCACCGGCAGGAGGGCAAGGAGTACGACCCCTCGAAGTGGATCGACCCCGAGTCCGTGGCGACGACGATCCTCATGGCCATCGACCTGCCGGCGGACGCGGAGGTCAACGACCTCACGGTGCGACCCGGCAGGTGACGGCGGGACGGGCGGGGGCGGCGGAGACGGCGGGGACGGAACATAGGCTTCTCGTGTGAACGCAGAGATTCCCTTCGGCCCCGCCACCGGCATCGGCTCCATGCCGGGCGGCGACGCCCGCGAGGCCGCCAAGACCGTCACCGGGACCTTCGAGGACTTCCCGTTCCTGCCCGAACTGCCCGCCCGCGGCCCGGGCGCGGACATGATCGGCCGGACCGCGGGCATGCTCGTGGACCTCTACGCGCGCGTGGAGCCCAGCGGCTGGCGGATCGGCGACCGCCCGGGCCGGGACACCCGGCGCGCGCGGTCCTGGCTCGGCGAGGACCTCGACGCGCTGGAGGAGTTCACCCAGGACTACGGCGGCCCGCTGAAGGTCCAGGCCGTGGGCCCCTGGACACTCGCCGCCGGCCTCGAGCTGAGGAACGGCGAGGCCGCCCTGGCCGACCCAGGCGCCTGCCGCGACCTGGCCGCCTCACTCGCCGAGGGCCTGCGCCTGCATCTGGAGGACGTACAGCGCCGCGTCCCGGCCGCCCGCCTGGTCCTGCAACTGGACGAGCCCTCCCTCACCGCGGTGCTCGGCGGCCGGGTCAGGACGGCCAGCGGCTACCGCACCCACCGCGCGGTGGACCGCCAGCTCGTCGAGGCGACCCTCCGCGAGGTCATCGGAGCGCACACCGGCGGCCCCGCCGTGGTCCACTCCTGCGCGCCGGACGTCCCCTTCGCCCTGCTGCGCCGGGCGGGCGCGGCGGCGGTCTCCTTCGACTTCTCTCTCCTCACCGAGCGTGACGAGGAGTCGATCGGTGAGGCCGTGGAAGGGGGCACCCGGCTCTTCGCCGGTGTCGTGCCGGGCACGGACGGCCCATTGTCAGACCCGGCCGGTAGCGTCATGGGTGTCAGGACGCTGTGGCGCAGGCTGGGGCTGCAACCGGGGCTTCTCGCGGAGGCGGTCACGCTCACGCCGTCGTGCGGACTCGCGGGGGCCTCCCCGGATTACGCGCGCCGGGCTCTCGCCCACTGTGTCAGGGCGGCGAGATCCCTCGCGGACAACCCAGAGTAACGGGAGGACAACACGGTGGCCGGCGACAAGCAAGCGCAGACGGCGGTGCCCGCCGAGGCACGGGAGAAGCACGCGAGGCTCGCTGAGCAGATCGAGGAGCACCGCTTCCGGTACTACGTGAAGGACGCCCCGGTCGTCAGCGACGCGGAGTTCGACAAGCTGCTGCGCTCCCTGGAGGCGCTGGAGGCGGAGCATCCGGAGCTGCGCACGCCCGACTCGCCGACGCAGAAGGTGGCGGGGGCGTACGAGACGGAGTTCACGGCGGTCCGGCACGCCTCCCGGATGCTCTCCCTCGACAACACCTTCAACGACGAGGAACTCGCCGCCTGGGCCGACCGCATCCACCGCGAGCTGGGCGAGCAGGAGTACCACTTCCTGTGCGAGCTCAAGGTCGACGGCCTCGCGGTCAACCTCACGTACGAGCGGGGCCGCCTCACGCGCGCGGCGACCCGCGGCGACGGCCGTACGGGCGAGGACATCACCCCCAATGTCCGGACGATCACGGAGATTCCGGACCATCTGGAGGGAGACCGCGTCCCGGATCTGGTGGAGATCCGCGGCGAGGTCTACTTCCCGATGGAGAAGTTCGAGGAACTCAACGCCCGCCTGGTCGAGGCCGGGGACAAGCCCTTCGCCAACCCGCGCAACGCGGCGGCGGGTTCCCTGCGCCAGAAGGACCCCCGTGTCACCGCCACCCGCCCCCTGCACATGGTCGTCCACGGCATCGGGGTGCTCGAGGGCTTCGAGGGCCTCACCCGCCTGTCCCAGGGCTACGACCTGCTGAAGACCTGGGGCCTGCCCACCTCCCCGCACAACAGGGTGGTCGACGGCCTCGACGGCGTGCGGGAGTTCATCGCCCACTACGGCGAGAACCGTCACTCCGTGGCGCACGAGATCGACGGAGTCGTCGTCAAACTGGACGAGATCCCCCTCCAGGGACGCCTCGGTTCCACCTCCCGCGCCCCGCGCTGGGCCATCGCGTACAAGTACGCGCCCGAGGAGGTCAACACCCGGCTCGTCAACATCCGCGTGGGGGTGGGCCGTACGGGCCGGGTCACTCCGTACGCCCAGGTCGAGCCGGTCACGGTGGCCGGTTCGGAGGTGGAGTTCGCCACCCTGCACAACCAGGACGTGGTCAAGGCCAAGGGCGTCCTCATCGGGGACACGGTGGTGCTGCGCAAGGCCGGGGACGTCATCCCGGAGATCCTCGGCCCGGTCGTCGACCTGCGCGACGGCAGCGAGCGCGCGTTCGTGATGCCCACCGAGTGCCCCGAGTGCGGTACGCCGCTGCGGCCGATGAAGGAGGGCGACGTCGACCTGCGCTGCCCCAACGCGCGCGCCTGCCCGGCCCAGTTGCGCGAGCGCCTGTTCTACCTCGCGGGCCGCAAGGCGCTGGACATCGAGCACTTCGGCTATGTCGCCGCGGCCGCCCTGACCAAGCCCCTGGAGCCCGCCGACCCACCGCTGGGGGACGAGGGCGACCTCTTCGACCTCACCGTCGAGCAGCTGCTGCCCATCAAGGCGTACGTCCTGGATCAGGACAGCGGTCTGCCCAAGCGCGACCCGAAGACCGGCGAGGAGAAGGTCGCCACGGTCTTCGCCAACCAGCAGGGCGAGCCGAAGAAGAACGCGGTCGCCATGCTGGAGAACATCGCCGCGGCCAAGGAGCGCCCGCTCGCGCGCGTACTGACCGGTCTGTCGATCCGTCACGTCGGCCCGGTCGCCGCCGAGGCGCTGGCCCGGGAGTTCCGGTCGATCGAGCGCATCGAGCAGGCCACCGAGGAGGAGCTGGCGAACACCGACGGCGTCGGCGGGATCATCGCCGCCTCCCTCAAGGAATGGTTCGCCGAGGAATGGCACCAGGAGATCCTGCGCAAGTGGCGGGCGGCCGGCGTACGCATGGAGGAGGAGGGCTCGGGCGAGGAGGAAGGGCCGCGCCCGCTCGAAGGTCTGACCCTCGTGGTCACCGGCACCCTCGAGCACTTCACGCGGGACGGCGCAAAAGAGGCGCTGCAGAGCCGCGGAGCGAAAGTGACGGGCTCCGTTTCGAAGAAGACCTCGTTCGTCGTCGTGGGGGACAACCCGGGTTCGAAATATGACAAGGCGATGCAGCTCAAGGTGCCCGTGCTGAACGAGGAGGGCTTCAACGTCCTGCTGGAGCAGGGTCCGGAGGCGGCGGCCGAAGTCGCGCTTCCCGTGGAGGAATAGCGATTGAAGGCCACCCGATCGGCGCATACCAGATGCATACGGGTGGCTGGGGTGCATTCGGGCAACCGTCGACGACCGCTGCCCGTGGAAGCCTTCTGCGGCCTACTGTTGAGATGTGCACCTGCCGTGCCCAGCTGCGGTTGGGGCATCCCCTTGCTCCTGATGAGCAAGGGGAAGGGTTTTCCAACGCGGTGCCGTTGAGGGACGTCGGGCATCGGGCCGCGTGGCGTGGGCACCGCCGGCTGTGAGAGGGACGGGAATGGAACCGACCGAGAGCGCCGCCCCTGACTCAGGGCTGCGCCTGCGCCGGGTCGCCGGCGCATGGCGGGCGAGCCGGCGGGCCGGGCGCCCTTCGGACCGTCCGGGCGCCGAGGGGCGCGCCACCGGACGGTACACCGCGACGGACGGGCGCGCCCCGCACCTCACCCAGGACGACCCCGCGGGGTTCCAGGACGCCGACGGCGAACGGCACCTGTCCTGGCCCGCGCTGCCCGCGGCGGTCGTGGGCGCGGCGGCCTTCGTCCTGGGCGCCGGCTTCTACCGGGCGTTCAGCGGGAGCCACGCGCTCTTCCCCTGCGGCACCGTCGGCTGGTCCCTGGCCGTGCTGACCGGCATCATCGTCGGCCACCTGGTGATGCTCGGCCGTTCCCGCTGGTGGGGCGGCACCGGCTCCGGCGCCGCCCTCACCCTCGCCGTCCTGCTGCTCTACGGCTGGGTGCCGGCCGGGATGGTCAGCCTCACCGTCGTCGTGCTGGTCGGCATAGCCCGCCGCAACCGCTGGCGCCAGGGCGTGCTGCACGGCTCGGTGGACATCCTCGGCATCGGCGCCGGGGCCCTGGTGCTGGGCGCCTTCGGACGGGTGCCGTCCGTCGAGCGGCCCTGGAACCCCGACCACTGGACCCTCTACACCGCCCCCGCCGTGGTGCTGGTCGCCGCCGCCTATCTCCTGGTCACCCGCACCCTGCTGTGGTACCTCCACGCCCCGCGCCGCGAGGGTCTGCCCACCGTCGCCCGGACCGCCCTGGTCAGACACGGACTCGTCGCGGTCGCGCTGCTCGGCATCGCCCCGCTGGTCTGCGTGGTCGCCGCGGCCCAGCCGGTGCTCCTGCCGCTGTTCGCCATCCCGCTGATCGCGCTCGACTCCACCCTGTGGATAGCGCGCGCCCGGGCGGAGGAGCAGCTGCGCGACCCGCTGACCGGGCTGCCCAACCGGCAGTGGCTGCAGGAACGCATCTGGACCGCGCTGGACGACGCCGAACGCATCGGCGCCCGCGCCGCCCTGATGCTGATCGACCTGGACCGCTTCCGCTCGGTCAACGACACGCTCGGGCACCTCGCGGGCGACCGGCTGCTGCTGCAGATAGCCGACCGGCTGCGTCTCGCACTGCCGCGCGGAGCGGAGGCCGCGCGGCTGGGTGGCGACGAGTTCGCCGTACTGCTGCCGGTCGCCGACTCCACGACGTCCGCCACGCGGGTGGCCCGCGGGCTCGTCACCGCGCTCAGTTCCCCGCTCGACCTCGACGGGCTCACCCTCGTGCTGGAGGCCAGCGCGGGCGTCGCCGTCTTCCCGGACCACGCCCTGGACGCCGAGGGGATGCTGCGCCGGGCCGACGTGGCGATGTACCAGGCGAAGCGGGACCGTACGGGCGTCGAGGTCTACGAGTCCAAGCGCGACTCCAACACCCCCGACCGGCTCGGACTGCTCGGGGATCTGCGCCGGGCCCTCGACGCGCACGAGGTGGAGCTGCACTACCAGCCCAAGGTCCGCTTCGACGGGCAGGTGGCCGGGCTCGAGGCGCTGGTGCGCTGGGTGCACCCCGAGCGGGGGAGGGTCCCGCCGGACGAGTTCATAGCGATAGCCGAGTCATCGGGGCTGATGCCCCATCTCACCGAGTACGTCCTGGAGACGGCGCTCGGCCAGGTGGCCCGGTGGCGGGCGCAGGGACTGCGGGTTCCGGTCGCCGTCAACGTCTCCCCGCGTGACGTCCACACGCCCGGGTTCGCGGGCTCCGTGGCCGCGCGGCTGGCCCGGCACGGCGTTCCGGCGGGAGCGCTCCAACTGGAGATAACGGAACACGTCCTGCTCGAGGACCCGCAGCGCGCCGCGGACACGCTCGCCGCGCTGACCGGGCACGGCGTGAAGATGTCGCTGGACGACTTCGGCACCGGCTACTCGTCCCTGGTGCATCTGCGGCGGCTGCCGGTGAGCGAGCTGAAGATCGACCGTTCCTTCGTGGCCCGGCTGGCCGTCGACACGGAGGACGCGGAGATCGTCCGCTGCACGGTGGACCTGGCCCACTCGCTGGGCCTGCTGGTCGTCGCGGAGGGCGTCGAGGACGACGAGACCTGGGAACGCCTGCGCGACCTGGGCTGCGACGCGGTGCAGGGCTGGCTCGTCGCGGCGGCCATGCCTGCCGAGGAGACGACGGCCTGGCTCCTGGCCCGCGGCACGCGCGGCTGGCAGCGCCCGCGGGCGGCCCTCCCGGCCGCCGCGGCCGACGACTGACCTCTTCTCGGTCAAGGGGCTGCGGGACGGCGCCCACGGCCTGCTGGGCCTGGCCCTGCCGGCCTTCGTGGGTGCCCGGGCCGAGGCCTGGTTCATGCTCGCCGTGGCGGTCGTGCCGCTCTTCGACACCCTGATAGTCCTGAGGAACGGGGGCGCGAAGGCCGTGGCCTTCGGGATCCACTTCGCCACCGCGGTCGTTGTACTGATCAGTGCCGGACTGCTCTTCGCGGTCTGACGACACCGCGACGTCACGACACCACGACGTCACGACACCACGACATCACGCAGGGGGAACCGGAGAATGTCGCTGTTCGTACCGGAGTTCGACGAGACCGTGCTGGTCCGTGACGCCGAGGCCGAGGTGGTCGGCGGCGACCCCGTCGCCGTCCGGCTGCTGGCCGACAGCAGCGCCACCGGCGGCGCGCTGTCCACAGTGCGCGTCACCCTCGCCGAGGGCGCCGACGGCGCCCGCCCGCACCTGCACCGTCATTCCGCCGAGATGTTCTACCTCCTCGACGGCGCCGCCGAGGTCCTGTCCGGTGACGACGTCGTCACGGCCGAACGCGGCGATCTGATCATCGTCCCGCCGGACAGGCCGCACGCCTTCGCCGCCGCCCCCGGAAGCGTGGCCGACCTGCTCATCGTCATCACTCCGGGCGTCGAGCGCTTCGAGTACTTCCGCCACCTCCAGCGGATCCGCCTGGGCGAGGCCACCCCGGAGAGCCTGCTGGAGGTGCAGGAGCGGTACGACAACCACTTCCTGCGCAGCCGGGCGTGGGACAGCCGGCGGTAACCGGTAAACCGTTTACCGGCGCGCGGCCGCCGCCCCATAGGATTGGGGCCGGTGGTCACCTTCCCGTCGTGCGACCCTTCGGGCGGACGACGGGAAGGTGACCACCGGACCCGGCCCCGAACCACACACTCACCCCAGAGGATCGCTGCATGCCTGGCATCACGCGCGAGGAGGTCGCCCACCTCGCCCGGCTGGCGCGTCTGGAGCTGAAGCCCGAAGAACTCGACCACTTCGCGGGACAGCTGGACGACATCATCGGCGCGGTCGCCCGCGTCAGCGAGGTCGCCGACCAAGACGTACCGCCGACCTCGCACCCGCTCCCGCTGACGAACGTCATGCGCGAGGACGAGGTCCGTCCGTCGCTCACCCCCGAGCAGGCGCTCTCCGGCGCCCCGGCCCAGGAGCAGCGGCGTTTCAAGGTGCCGCAGATCCTGGGGGAGGACTGATCCCATGACGGACAGCAACATCATCAAGCTCACCGCCGCCGAGACGGCCGCGAGGATCGCCGCGGGCGAGCTCACGGCCGTGCAGGTCACCGAGGCCCACCTCGCCCGGATCGAGGCCGTCGACGAGAAGGTCCACGCCTTCCTGCACGTCGACCGCGAGGGCGCCCTGGCCCAGGCCCGGGCCGTCGACGAGAAGCGGGAGCGGGGCGAGGAGCTCGGCCCCCTCGCCGGCGTCCCGCTGGCGCTCAAGGACATCTTCACCACCGAGGGCGTTCCGACGACCGTCGGTTCGAAGATCCTCGAGGGCTGGATCCCGCCGTACGACGCCACGCTCACCAAGCGGCTGAAGGCCGCGGATGTCGTCATCCTGGGCAAGACCAACATGGACGAGTTCGCCATGGGGTCCTCGACGGAGAACAGCGCCTACGGACCGACCGGCAACCCGTGGGACCTCACCAAGATCCCCGGCGGCTCGGGCGGTGGCTCCTCCGCGGCGATCGCCTCCTATCAGGCCCCCCTCGCCATCGGCACCGACACCGGCGGCTCCATCCGCCAGCCGGCCGCCGTCACCGGCACGGTGGGCGTGAAGCCCACGTACGGCGCCGTCTCCCGTTACGGCATGGTGGCGTTCAGCAGCAGCCTCGACCAGGGCGGGCCCTGCGCCCGTACGGTCCTGGACGCGGCGCTGCTGCACGAGGTCATCGCCGGGCACGACCCGCTGGACTCGACGTCGATCGACGCGCCCGTCCCGCCGGTCGTCGAGGCCGCCCGCAACGGCAGCGTCGCCGGAATGCGGGTCGGCGTCGTCAAGCAGTTCCGCGGCGAGGGCTACCAGGCCGGCGTCATCCAGCGGTTCGACGAGGCCGTCGCGCTGCTGAAGGAGCTGGGCGCCGAGGTCGTCGAGCTGGACTGCCCGTCCTTCGACCTCGCGCTGTCGGCGTACTACCTGATCGCTCCGTCCGAGTGCTCCTCCAACCTCGCCCGCTTCGACGGCCTGCGCTACGGCCTGCGGACCGGCGACGACGGCAGCCACTCGGCCGAGGAGGTCACCTCCCTCACCCGCGAGGCGGGCTTCGGCCCCGAGGTCAAGCGCCGCATCATGCTCGGCACGTACGCCCTCTCCAGCGGCTACTACGACGCCTACTACGGCTCCGCGCAGAAGGTCCGCACGCTCATCACGCGCGACTTCGAGAAGGCGTTCGAGCAGGTGGACGTGATCGTCTCGCCCACCACTCCGACCACCGCCTTCGCGATCGGCGAGCGTGCCGACGACCCGATGGCGATGTACCTGGCCGACCTGTGCACCATCCCGACCAACCTGGCGGGCAACGCGGCCATGTCGCTGCCCTGCGGTCTGGCCCCGGAGGACAACCTCCCGGTCGGGCTGCAGATCATCGCCCCGGCGCTCAAGGACGACCGTCTGTACAAGGTCGGCGCCGCGGTCGAGGCCGCCTACGTGGAAAGGTGGGGGCACCCGCTCCTGGAGGAGGCTCCGTCGCTGTGACCAAGTCAGGCACGACCGGCACGACCGGCAAGACCGGCAAGACCGGCAAGACACTGACCAGGGCCCAGGACTTCAAGAAGTCCAAGTCCGGCATGTACGTGTCCATCGCCACCACCGCCTTCGGCGCGTTCGGTGTCGCCAAGCGGATCAGGAAGGCACGTGCCGAGCAGGACGCGCTGCGGCTGATCGACGCCACCGTGGCCGCCGTCGGCATCGTCACCGGCCTCGCCGTCCTGTACCGCGAGCTGAAGCGGCTGGGCGACGACGACGTCCTGCTGGGCTGAGAGGGAAGTTTCACCGTGACCACCACGACCGACCTGGTGTCGTACGAGGACGCGCTGGCGTCGTACGACCCCGTCATGGGCCTCGAGGTCCATGTCGAACTCGGCACCAAGACCAAGATGTTCTGCGGGTGTTCGACCGAGCTGGGTGCCGAGCCCAACTCGCAGACCTGCCCGACCTGCCTCGGCCTGCCCGGCGCGCTCCCGGTCGTCAACGCGACCGGCGTCGAGTCCGCGATCAGGATCGGTCTCGCGCTGAACTGCGAGATCGCCGAGTGGTGCCGCTTCGCCCGGAAGAACTACTTCTATCCGGACATGCCGAAGAACTTCCAGACCTCCCAGTACGACGAGCCGATCGCCTTCGACGGCTACCTCGACGTACAGCTGGAGGACGGCGAGACCTTCCGCGTGGAGATCGAGCGCGCCCACATGGAGGAGGACACCGGCAAGTCGACCCACGTGGGCGGCGCGACCGGCCGTATCCACGGCGCCTCGCACTCGCTGCTGGACTACAACCGCGCCGGCATCCCGCTCATCGAGATCGTCACCAAGCCGATCGTGGGCGCGGGCGAGCGCGCTCCCGAGGTCGCGCGGGCCTACGTCCGTGAGCTGCGCGAGGTCATCCGGGCCCTCGGTGTCTCCGAGGCCCGGATGGAGATGGGCCAGATGCGCTGCGACGTGAACCTGTCGCTGCGCCCGAACGGCACCGAGAAGTTCGGCACCCGCTCCGAGACGAAGAACGTCAACTCGCTGCGGTCCGTGGAGCGCGCGGCCCGCTTCGAGATCCAGCGGCACGCGGCCGTGCTGTCCTCCGGCGGCACGATCGTCCAGGAGACCCGCCACTTCCACGAGGACACGGGGTCCACGACCTCGGGCCGCGTGAAGGAGGAGGCCGAGGACTACCGGTACTTCCCCGAGCCGGACCTGGTTCCGGTGGCCCCCTCGCGCGCGTGGGTCGAGGAGATCCGGGGCGCGCTGCCCGAGCTGCCGCTGGTGCGCCGCAACCGGCTGCGCGAGGAGTGGGGCGTCTCCGGCACCGACATGCAGGCGATCCTCAACGCCGGCGCGCTGGAGCCGATCGTCGCCACCATCGACGCCGGTGCCGACGCCGCCTCCGCCCGCAAGTGGTGGATGGGCGAACTGGCGCGCAGCGCCAACGAGTCGGGCACGTCGCTGGACGAGCTGGCGATCACCCCGGCGCAGGTCGCGCGGGTCACCGAGCTGGTCTCGAAGGGCGACCTGAACGACAAGCTGGCCCGCCAGGTCATCGAGGGCGTCCTCGCGGGCGAGGGCACCCCGGACGAGGTCGTCGACAAGCGCGGTCTGAAGGTCGTCTCCGACGAGGGCGCGCTGGCCGCCGCCGTCGACGAGGCCATCGCCGGCAACCCGGGCGTCGCCGACAAGATCCGAGGCGGCAAGGTGGCCGCGGCCGGCGCCCTGGTCGGCGCGGTCATGAAGGCGACCCGTGGCCAGGCCGACGCGGCCCGCGTCAAGGAGCTGATCCTGCAGAAGCTGGGCGTCGGCGAAGGCTGAGCGGTCGTACGCGGCACGGCCCCGCAGGCGTGACCAGGCACGGCCGGTCATGCCACCGGGGCCGTGCCGCTGTGCACGGCGTCCGGCGCCTGCGGCGTCCCGTGCCTGCGGCGTCCCACGATCCGTACGAACCCCAGGGCGCGGCCCTGGTCCGCCCGCACCATCTCGCCGACCCGGCGGGCCATCGTGCGGTGGAACTCGTCGGTGCTCTCCTCGGCGACCACCTCGCACCACAGCAGCCAGTCCCGCCAGCCGTCCGGCTGCCAGTCCGCCGCCTCGACCTCGACGGCCCCGCTGCGGGTCCAGTGGCGCCGCCACCAGCCGGCGGAGTGGAAGCACCAGAAGTCGGGCTCCCACCACGGCCTGAGGTGCTCGGGCGGCTCGTCGCCCGCCGGCTCCTCCCGCAGCGCCGGTACGACGACGCCGATGCGGCCACCGGGCTTCAGCAGCCGGGTGAGCGTGGGCAGATAGAGGTCGTCGGTGCCGAAGTACTGGTAGGCGTCGATGCTCACGATCGCGTCGAAGCCGCCCTCGGCGAAGGGCAGCCGGTGCGCTTCGGCGTGCACGGGCAGCACGCGGTCGGCGAATCCCGCCTCGGTGACGCGCCGGGCGTTGTCGTCGGGCGCGACCCAGAGGTCGGCCGCGGTGACCTGGGCGTGGAACTCCCGGGCCAGGAAGACCGACGTCATCGCGCGGCCGCAGCCGAGGTCGAGCACACGGGCGCAGGGGCGCAGCGCGTCCAGTCCGAGGGCGGGGGCCAGCCACTCCAGCAGCCAGAGGGCGTTCGGGCCCATCTGGTTGTCGACCGTCCAGCGGGCGTCGTACCGGCTGCTGCGCGGATAGGACGGGTGGTTCACACGGTCAGCGAGAGGGTCGTTCGAGGTCCTGGGGTCGATGCCGGACATCGGTGAACGGGCTCCTTGGGATCTTCGTAGGGAAAGGTGATGCACAGGAGCTCGGTCGGACCTTCAAACAACGCACCCGCTTCGGTCGTCGGCGAGGAGCCGGTGACGGCTGACCCGCGGAAGCTAGCACCCGGGCGGGAGGCCCCGCAGCCGGTTTCCCGGGGGGACGCGCTACCCTCGCCCGCCATGAACGGACGCGCTGATTCCGAGGTACCGGACGACGTGGGTGGCGCCGGGGGCCCCGGTGACCTCGAAGACGCCGGCGATGTCGAGGAGCCGGCCGAGACCGCGCGGCAGGCCCGCTGGACCGCGGCCGGGACCGGTGCGCTGCTGGCGCTCGCCGGGCTCGCCGCCTCCGTGCTGCGGGCCGCCGGCTCCGCTCCGGCGCTCGTGCCGGCCGCCTACGCCTTCGGCGCGGCGGTCTGTGCCGTGGCCGCCGGGCTGGGTCTGCGGGGGCGCACCCGGCGGGCTCTGTGGCTGCTGATCCTGGGGGTGCTCGTGATGGCGGTGGGAGACCAGTTCGACTGAGGTGGCGGAAATGTCGTCCGTACCCTGTGATCTGTCTCCCAGTCCTGTGAATAAGCCCACGAACCGCATAAACGATCATTTCTGCCTGCAAGAGTGGTTCTCGCACTACTCACACGTTCTTTGCGGGCTGTTCATCCTGTGAACGACTGTTCCCGGTCAAAGATCCACATATCACCGGGAGCTCTTTCGTGGCAGCCCTTGCGCGCTGGTGTGTCCGCAACCGCCTCGTCGCGGTTCTGCTGTGGCTCCTCGCCTTCGGCGGGGTCAGCGCGGCCGCCGCCGTGACGGGCTCGGCGTACTCGAACGACTACGGGGCCCCCGGCACCGAATCGGGCACGGCCTACAAGCTGCTGCAGGAGGGCTTCCCCGGCGTCGGCGGCGACAGCGACACCGTCGTCTGGCACACCACGTCCGGCACGGTCCGGGCCGCCGACGTCGAGCAGACGATGACCCAGACCCTGGACAGGATCGGCCATCTGCCGGGCGTCGCCTCCGTGAGCAGCCCCTACGACGGCCAGGGCGGCGGCCGTATCAGCTCCGACGGGCACACCGCGTACGCCACGGTCACCTTCCACCAGCCCTCCCAGGACATCACGAAGTCCGAGGCCCAGGCCGTCGTCACCACCGCCAAGGCCGCCGAGACCGGCGGGCTGCGGGTCGAACTGGGCGGCAGCGCCGTCGCCCTGACCGAGTCCTCCGGCGGGCACGTCGCCGAGATCGTCGGCGTGGTCGTGGCGGCGGTCGTCCTCTTCGTCGCCTTCGGCTCGCTCGCCGCCTCGGTGCTGCCCATCGCCACCGCCCTGGTCGGCGTGGGCACCGCGTACGCCGCGATCGTGCTGCTCGGGCACGCCATGACCGTCGCCGACTTCGCGCCCATGCTGGGCATGCTGATCGGCCTCGGCGTGGGCATCGACTACGCGCTCTTCATCGTCACCAGACACCGCCGCGGCCTCAAACGCGGGCTGTCGGTCACCGAGGCGGCCACCAACGCCGTGACGACCACGGGACGCGCCGTCGTCTTCGCGGGCGCCACCGTCTGCATAGCCCTGCTCGGCATGCTGATCCTCCGGCTCAGCTTCCTCAACGGGGTCGCGGTCGCCGCCTGTCTGACCGTGGTCCTCACGGTCGCGGCCTCCGTCACCCTGCTCCCCGCCCTGCTGTCGTTCATCGGCCCGCGCGCCCTGAGCCGGCGCGAGCGCCGACGCCTGGCCGAGCAGGGGCCGCAGCCCGAACTGCCGACCGGGTTCGCCCACCGGTGGTCGGCGTTCGTGGAGCGCCACCCCAAGGTGCTCGGCGCGGTGGCGCTCGCCGTGATGGCCGTCCTGGCGCTGCCCACCCTCTCCCTCCACCTGGGCACCTCCGACGCGGGCAACGACCCCCGGACGTCCACCACGCGCCAGGCCTACGACCTCCTCGCCGAAGGCTTCGGCCCCGGTGTCAACGGCCCGCTCACCCTCGTCACCAAGGTGAACGGCGCCGAGGACCGGCTCACCCTGGACAACCTCGACGCCACCATCCGCGCCACCGAGGGCGTCGCGTCGGTGACCCCCGTGACGTACAACACCGGTGGCGACACCGCGTACTTCACCGTCGTCCCGACCTCCGAGCCCCAGTCGAGCAGGACCAGCGACCTCGTCGACCGGCTGCGCACCGAGGTGCTGCCGCGCGCCGAGACCGGCACCACGCTGGACGTGCACGTCGGCGGTGTGACGGCCGGCTACGACGACTTCGCGGGCGTCATCGTCGGCAAGCTGCCCCTGTTCGTCGGCGTCGTCATCGGCCTCGGCGGCCTCCTGCTGCTGCTCGCGTTCCGGTCCCTCGGCATCCCGGTCAAGGCCGCCGCGATGAACGTCGCCGCGGTCGCCGCCGCCTTCGGCGTCGTCGTCATGATCTTCCAGTGGGGCTGGGGGAGCGAGCTGCTGGGCCTCGGCCGCGCGGGCCCCATCGAGCCCTTCCTCCCGGTGATCATGGTCTCCGTCCTCTTCGGGCTCTCCATGGACTACCAGGTCTTCCTGGTCAGCCGGATGTACGAGGAGTGGCTGGAGACCGGCGACAACCGGCGCGCCGTCCGCGTCGGCCTCGCCGAGACCAGCCGGGTGATCAACTCCGCGGCGGTCATCATGATCTCCGTCTTCCTCGCCTTCGTCCTCAGCGGCGACCGTGTGATCGCCATGTTCGGCATCGCGCTCGCCTCCGCCGTCGCCCTGGACGCCTTCGTGCTCCGCACGCTGCTGGTACCGGCCCTGATGCACCTGCTCGGCGGCGCCAACTGGTGGCTGCCCCGCTGGCTCGACGCCCACCTGCCGCGCATCAGCATCGAACCGCCCGAGTGCCGTGCCGCCCATGAAAGGCTGGCCGCGGCGGCGGACGCAGAGGTGGCGGACGTACTGACGAAGGGGCGGGACGAGGATGTACGCGATATCCCTGGGTGACGACGCGGCGCAGCTGCGGCCGCTGGAGCCGTGGCACGCCGAGGAGTTCCTCGCGCACCTGGAGCGCGGGCGGGAGTTCATCGGGCAGTTCATCCCGTTCGGCTCGGACGCCGTCGACGTGCCCTCCGCACGCCGGACCCTGCAGCGCTACGCCGACCTGCGCGCCGCCGACACCGCCTCGTACCACGGCATCTGGCTGGACGGGAAGCTCGTGGGCGGCGTGCTCACGCTGAACTTCGACGCGCAAACCGGCAACTGCGAGGTCGGCTGCTGGCTGGAACCCGCCGCGACGGGCCGCGGACTGATCACCCGGGCGATGCGGGTACTGATCGACTGGGCGGTCGAGGAACGCGGCATCCACCGGGTGGAGTGGGTGGCCGCCTCGGGCAACGTGCCCAGTCTGAACGTCGCCCGCCGCCTCGGGATGACCCGCGATGGCGTACGGCGCGAGGCGCACCCTTATGGTGGGGTGCGGCACGACCTCGAGGTGTGGTCGATCCTTGCCCCGGAGTGGCGCACAGCACGCGCGCGTGCCCAGCACACAGATCAGTAGGAAGAGGCGCTCACGAGATCGCCCCGCGATCACTCAGAGACCTCTCAGACAGCGTCCGTACGGTGCGAGGTATGGGAACCAGCAAGACTGTTGACGAGGCCGGAACCGAGGCCACCGAAGTGAAGCCCGACGAGGAGACGGCGGACGCCGCCGCGACCACCGGGACCGGGGCGACCGGCGCGGCGGGTGCGACCGGCGCGGACGCGACTGACGCGGACACGACTGACGCGGACGCGGCCGGCGCCGACGAGACGTCCGCCGAGGCCGCCCCCGAGGAGGCGGCCGCGCAGGCCGGTCCCGCCGGGTCCGGCGGGACCGGCGGCGACGAGGAACCGACCGGCGTCGGCCAGGGCGCGGGAGCCGTCGTCTCCGCCGCGCTCGGCGTCGTCTCGCTGACCGGCAGCTGGGTCGGCACCGTGGCGTCCGCGCGCCAGTCGCTCATCGGCCAGCTGCACGCCCAGAGCACGCAGGGCTCCAGCGTCTCCAAGCTGCTCGACGAGGGCTACGGCAACGCGTGGCACGCGACCGCCCTGTGGGGCGGCGTCTTCGCCCTGCTCGCGCTGCTCACCGGCGTCGTCGTGCTGGCCCGGCCCGCCTTCGGGGTCCCGGGCAGGCCGCAGGCCGCGTGGATCAAGTCGGTCGCCTGGGGCGGCGTCGTCCTCGGCGTCATCGGGCTGCTCCTGGCCGTCCTCAAGTACACCGACATCCTGCTCGGACTGCCCTCCACGGGCTGAGTCACCGCAGGTCCTGAGGGGTCTTAGGGCATCCGTGAGCACCTTACGGATGTTCCTGGGGCCCCTCACGCGCGTCTAAGGCACCGGCCACCGCCGAAGATGCGGAAGTCTCCCGATGTGGCGGACCTCCCTCAAAGACGACAGTTGAGGCATCGCAGCGAGCGAAGCCGAAACCGACTCTCCCGAGGGACCCGCCATGTACGAGTACGAGATCTCCCAGATGCGCTCCGCCGAACTGATCCGCCAGGCCGAGCAGGAGCGCCGGGCCCGCGCGGTCGTACGCGGCCGCCGTGCCGCCCGCCGCGAAGCCGCCGCGGAGCACGAGCCCGACAGGCCACGTCTGCGCCGGCTGCGGTCGTCCGCACGAGCCGCGTGAACACGGGGCCCGGCGAGGGCGGCCGCGCGGGGGACGGCCGCCCTCGAAAGGACCGCGAGCGCACCGCACCGAGCCCGCCCACGCCCTCACCGCACCTCCCCGCGGTGGGGGCCGCGGTGCGTCCGGCGGACGCCGTCCCGGGGAAAACCGGTGCCGCGCTGTCGGACCCCCGTGCGATGCTCCCTCTCGTGGAGACCAGGTCCGTCAGTCCGGTGTTCGTCGGCCGTGCCGAAGAGCTGAAGACCCTGAACGACGCGCTCGCCCGCGCTGCCGCGGGCGAGCCGCAGGCGCTGCTGATCGGCGGGGAGGCCGGGGTCGGCAAGACCCGGCTCGTCGAGGAGTTCGCCACCGCGGCCTGCCGGGAGGGCGCCGTCGTCGCACTCGGCGGCTGCGTGGAGATCGGCGCCGACGGCCTGCCCTTCGCCCCCTTCTCCACCGCCCTGCGCGCGCTGCGCCGCGAGCTGCCGGACGCGCTCGCCGCCGCGGCCGCCGGGCAGGAGGAGGAGCTCACCCGCCTCCTGCCCGAGCTCGGCGAGTCCAGCGGGGGGCGGCACGACGAGGAGGGCCTGGCCCGCCTCTTCGAGCTCACCGCCCGTCTTCTGGAGCGCCTCGCCGCCGACCGCACCGTCGTCGTCGCCCTGGAGGACCTGCACTGGGCCGACGCCTCCACCCGCCATCTGCTGGCCTACCTCTTCCGCACCCTGCGCGCCGGCCGCCTCCTCGTCCTCGCCACCTACCGCGCCGACGACATCCACCGCCGCCACCCGCTGCGCCCCCTGCTCGCCGAGCTCGACCGGCTGCGCACCGTCCGCCGGCTGGAGGTGGCCCGCTTCAACCGCGAGGAGGTCGGCCGCCAGCTCGCCGGCATCCTCGCCGCCGAACCGGACCCCACCCAGGTCGACGACATCTTCGAACGCTCCGACGGCAACGCCTTCTTCGTGGAGGAACTCGCCGTCTGCGCCACCGAGGGCTGCGGCACCGGCCTCACCGACTCGCTGCGCGATCTGCTCCTGGTCCGCGTCGAGGGCCTGCCGGAGAGCGCCCAGCGGGTCGCCCGGGCCGTCGCCGAGGGCGGCTCCACCGTGGAGTACCGGCTGCTCGCCGCCGTCGCCGGGCTCGCCGAGGACGACCTCATCGAGGCACTGCGGGCCGCCGTGAACGCCAACATCCTGCTGGCCACGCCCGCCGGCGACGGCTACCGCTTCCGCCACTCCCTGGTCCGCGAGGCCGTCAGCGACGACCTGCTGCCGGGGGAGCGCTCCCGCCTCAACCGCCGTTACGCCGAGGCTCTGGAGGCCGATCCCACGCTCGTCCCCGCCGACCAGCGCGTCATGCGCCTGGCCAGCTACTGGTACCACGCCCACCACCCCGCCAAGGCCCTGCCGGCCGTCCTGGACGCCTCCGTCGTGGCCCGCTGCCGCCACGCCTACAGCGAGCAGCTGCGGCTCCTGGAACGGGCGATGGAGCTGTGGGACACCGCCCCCGAAGACGTGCGGGAGCAGCTGCGCCCCATCGACTACACCGAGGTCTATCCCCCCTGCGGCTGCGACCCCGCCAACGCCCCGCTGCGCTATCTCGACATCCTCGCGGAGGCCGCCGTCGCCGGCCGGCTGTCCGGGGAACGGGAACGCGCCCTGAAGATCACCAAGCGTGCCCTGCACCTGCTGGAGGACGAGGACGGCTCCGCCCCGGGCTCTCAGCGGCGTGCGGCCACGGGGGATCCCCTGCGCGCCGCCTGGTTCTGGGTCCAGCGCTCCCGCCTGGTGCAGGCGCTGGCCCGCGGCGACGGCTGGCGGGAACTCGGCACCGCCCAGCAGCTCGTGCGCGGCCTGCCGCCCTCCGAGGTGCACGCCGAGGTGCTCGCCAGCGCCGCCAACTGGTCGATGCTCCACGAGCCCGGCCCCGACGCACTCTCCGCCGCCGAACGCGCCGTCGAGTACGCGCGCATGGTCGGCGCCCGCGAGATCGAACTCAACGCCCGCATCACCCTCGGCGCCCTCATGGTCGACTCGGGCTCCGCCGGGCCGGGCCTGGCGGAGATCCGCGAGGTCAAGGAGCAGGCCCTCGCCGAAGGCGTCCCGATCGTCGCCGGCCGTGCCTACGTCAACCTGCCGAGCGAGCTCGACGCGGTCGGCCGCACCCGCGAAGCCGTGCCCATCCTCGAGGAGGGCCTCGCCTACACCAGGAAGTTCGGCCTGCGGGACTCCGAGGCCTGGGCGTGGGCCAACCTCTCCGAGGCGCTGTACTCCCTCGGCCGCTGGGACGAGGCCGCCGACGCCGCGGCGGGTGCCCTGCGCGTGGGCCTCAGCGCCAAGCCGCAGGGCGGTGGCGCGATGTGCCTGGCGCACGTCGCCCTCGGCCGCGGCGACCTGCCCGAGGCCGCCCGACAACTGGCCGCCGCCCGCGCCTACCTGGGCACCCACGACCCCATGCCCCAGCACTCTCTCCTGCTGTCCCGCATCGAGGTCGGCGTGGCCGCGGGCGAGGGCCGCTTCCTCGACGCGCGAGCCGAGACCGTCCGCGTACTGGCCTCCGACATCCCGCCCGGCACCCAGCGCTACGGCTGGCCGCTGCTGCTCGCCGCCGCCACCGCCGAGGCCGACGCCCGCGCCCTGCCGACCGCGTCCGGGGGCCGCGCCGACGTCCTCGAACGGCTCCGCGAGGCCGCCAGGAAGACCACCACCGACGCCCCCATCTGGCTCGCCCACGAGCAGTGGGTGCGCGCCGAACTGGCCCGCGCCGAAGGCCGGGACACCGTCGGCACCTGGTCGGACGTGGTCACCTCCTTCGAGCGCCTCGAGCGCCCTTACGACCTCGCCCGCGTCCGCCACCGCCTGGCCGAGGCCCTGCTCGCGGCCGGCGGCGAAGACGAGCGCGTGCGCGCCGCGGAGCTCCTCCGGCTGGCCCACGCCGTCGCCGACCACCTCGGTGCCCGCCCGCTCGCCGAGTCCGTGGCGCTGCTCGCCCAGCGTGCCCGCCTCACCCTGAGCCGGGTCCCGCACCGGCGGCCCGCCGACCCGGCCGAGACCCTCGGCCTCACCAGCCGGGAACGCGACGTCCTGCGCCTGGTCGCGGCCGGCCGCACCAACCGGCAGATAGCCGAGGAGCTCTTCATCTCCCCGAAGACGGCCAGCGTCCACGTCTCGAACATTCTGGGCAAGCTCGGCGTCTCAGGAAGAGGGGAGGCCGCCGCAGTGGCCCACCGTCTGGAACTGTTCGCGACGACGGCGGACGGGGACCGGGCGGTCGCCGGATGAGAGAGGGGACACCGTGTTCGACGCCTTCGAGGAACTCTTCGCCCCGGGCCGCAAGCACACCCGCGACGAGCAGAACCGCCTGGAGCTGACCCGGGAGGACGTGGGCGACGCCGATCCCGGACGGGGCCCGATAGACCTGGCGTCCGGGAAGGTCGTCGTACGGCGGCCGAAGACGGAGGATGCGGAGGAGACGGACGAGGCGGAGGAGGCCGAGGCGACTGAAGCGACCGAGGAGGCCGTGGAGTCGCCGTCGCCGTCGCCGTCGCCAGCGCCCTCGCCGGATCCGGAGTCCGGCGAGGAGTGAGCGCAGGCTACCTGACCTGGAGTTCCAGGATCCGGTCGTCACCGCTCTTCGGGTTGCCGCGGCCGTCGGTGTTGCTGGTCGTCAGCCAGAGCTTGTTCCCGCCCGCCGAGACCACCGTGCGCAGCCGGCCGTAGGTGCCGGTGAGGAAGGCCTGCGGGGCGGCCGAGGTCTCCGTGCCCTTCAGCGGGACGCGCCACAGGCGCCGGCCCTTCAGACTCGCCATCCATATGGAGCCCTCGGCGTAGGCGATGCCGCTGGGGGAGGCGTCGTCCGTGTGCCACTGGGCTATCGGGTTGTGGAACGCGGGGTCGGACGACTTGCCCTCGGCCTTCGGCCAGCCGTAGTTGTCACCCGGCTTGATCGCGTTCAGCTCGTCCCAGGTGTCCTGGCCGAACTCCGAGGCGAACAGGCGCTGTTCGGGGTCCCAGGCGAGGCCCTGCACATTGCGGTGGCCATAGGTGTAGACGGGGGAGTCCGGGAAGGGGTTGCCGGGGGCCGGGTCGCCCTCCGGGGTCAGGCGCAGGATCTTGCCGCCGAGGGACTTCTTGTCCTGGGCCAGGCCCCGGTCGCCGCTCTCGCCCGTGCCCGCGTAGAGCATCCTGTCGGGGCCGAAGGCGATGCGGCCGCCGTTGTGGATGTAGCCCTTGGGTATGCCCTTGAAGACCGTGTCCGGTGCGCCCAGCTGTTCGCCGGCCGGCTTCTCCGGGTCGTAGAGCATGCGGACGATGCGGTTGTCCGAGGCCGAGGTGAAGTACGCGTAGATCATGTGGTCCGAGGCGTAGTCCGGGGAGAGGGCGAGGCCGAGCAGGCCGCCCTCGCCGGCCGGGGAGACCCCGGACACCTTGCCCAGCTCCGTCTTTTTGCCCGTCTTCGCGTCGACCCTGGTGATCGTCCCCTGGTCCCGGGAGGCGACGAGCAGGCTGCTGTCGTCGGGCAGCGGGGCGACGCCCCACGGCGTGTTCAGGCCCGTGGTCACCGTGCGCAGCACCTTCACGGAACCCTTGGCGGGCGGGGTCGGCTCGGCGGACCGGCCCGATGCGGAGGAGTGCGCGTCCGTGGTCCCCGCCGACCTGTTCCCACCGCCGCCCGCGCTCCCGTCGCCCCCGCCGCCGGAGGAGCAGCCCGCCGTCAGCAGGAGCGCGGTCGCGGCCAGCACGGCCGGCACAGCTCGTCGTAGCACGGTCTTGGTCCCTTCGGGCGGTGGTCCAGCGGCAGGTTCTACTTGTCTTACACCGCTCGCGCCCCGCGGGTTCCCGATCGGCCGATCCTGACCCTCCGGCTCTCCTGCTCTCCGGTTCTCCGGCAGCCCGGCAGCCCGGCAGTCCGTCTCTCTGACTCTCCGGCTCTCCGGCGCGGCGGCACCACGTCCGTTCCGGTCCGGCGGGCGCAGTCCCCGCCTCAGGCATCCGCGCCCGTCCGGCGGTCCCGCCACCGTGGCGAGGTCATCCCGGCGCCCGTCAGTCCCAGGAACCCCGGGCGCCCGGCAGCCCCGCCACCTCGGCCAGGTCCCCCGGCGTCAGCCGCAGCGCGGCGGAGGCCGCGTTCTCCGACGCCCACTGCTCCCGCTTGGTGCCCGGGACCGGGACGACGTGGCGGCCCCGGGACAGGACCCAGGCCAGGGCGACCTGGGCGGGGGTGACCCCGGTGCCGTGGCGGGCGGCGACGCGGCGCAGCCCCGCCACGATGGGCTGGTTCGCGGCCATCATCTCCGCGGTGAACCGGGGGTGGCGGGCGCGGACGTCGTCCGGCTCGAAGCCCTGGCCCGGGGTGAGGGTGCCGGTCAGGAAGCCGTTGCCGAGGGGCATGGCGGCCAGGAAGCCGACGCCGCGCGCCTCGCACCACGGCAGCAGCGACTCCAGCGCCTCCGGCGACCACACCGACAGCTCGGCCTCCACCGCGCTCACCGGGAACACCTGCTGCACCCGCTCCAGCCGGCTGATCGTGGCGTCGTGCAACCGCGTACCGGAGCGGCGGCCGCCGCGCGCACCGACCGCGCACAGCCCCAACGCCCGTACCTTCCCGGCCCGCACGAGATCCGCCATCGCGCCCCAGGTCTCCTCGACGGGCACCTCCGGGTCCTCGCGGTGCAGCTGGTAGAGGTCGATGACGTCCGTCTGCAGGCGCCGCAGCGACGCGTCGCAGGCGCGCTTCACATAGCCGGGGCGGCCGTTGGCCACGATGTGCTGCTCGCCCACCAGCAGGCCCACCTTCGTCGACACGAAGGCGTCCTCGCGCCGCTGCCTCAACACCCGCCCCAGCAACAGCTCGTTGGTGAACGGGCCGTACATGTCGGCCGTGTCCAGAAGCGTCGAACCCGCGTCGAGCGCCCGGTGCACCGCCCTGAGCGACTCCTCGCCGCGCTGCCGCGATCCGCTGTACGCCCAGCTCATCGGCATGCACCCGAGGCCGACGGCCCCCACCGCGAGCGCCCCCGCGCCGATCGTCCTGCGCTCCACCTGCTCGTGACCCTCCCTCTCCAGGTCCCCCAACCTAACCTCTGCGCTCCCGAGGGCCTGACATAGCCTCCTGACATGACTGCTGACGTGTGGCTCCCCATCCCGCCGGACACCATCGAGGGGCTGCCGGAGGGCCCGGACTACCGCTTCTGGGACGGCGCCGAGGAGTTCCCCGCAGACCCGGCCGACTGCGCCTACTACGTCGTCCCCTACATGAAGCCGGCGGACGTGGGCGTGCGCCCGCTGCCCGGGTTGAGCACCGTCCGGGTCGTGCAGACCCTGTCGGCCGGCATCGACAGCCTGGAGCCGGGCCTGAAGCACCTGCGTCCCGGTGTGCAGGTGTGCAACGCGCGCGGGGTGCACGAGGCGAGCACCGCCGAACTCGCGCTCACGCTGATCCTCGCCTCGCTGCGCGGTGTCCCGGACTTCGTGCGCGCCCAGGGCCGCGGGGAGTGGCTGGGCGGGTTCCGGCCGGCCCTCGCGGACAAGAACGTGCTCATCGTGGGCTACGGCTCGATCGGATCCGCCATCGAGGACCGGCTCGTCCCGTTCGAGGTGGCGCGGGTGGCGCGCGTCGCGCGCTCTGCGCGCACCACGGCGCGCGGCCCGGTGCATCCGATCACCGACCTGCCCGCCCTGCTGCCCGAGGCGGACGTCGTCGTCCTGATCACGCCCCTGAACGACGCCACCCGGCACCTGGCCGGCGCCGACTTCCTCGCCCGCATGAAGGACGGCGCGCTCCTCGTGAACGTCGCCCGCGGCCCCGTCGTCGACACCAAGGCCCTGCTCGCCGAGGTGGAGACCGGCCGCATCACCGCCGCCCTCGACGTCACCGACCCCGAGCCGCTGCCCCGCGAACACCCGCTGTGGCGGGCGCCCGGCGTCCTCATCAGCCCCCACGTCGGCGGCCCCACGTCCGCGTTCCTGCCCCGCGCCAAGCGGCTGCTCGCGGAGCAGTTGACCCGGTTCGTGAACCAGGAGCCGCTGCGCAACGTGATCCTTACGACAGGCACGACCGGCGCGTGACGCCGGGGATCCGGGCGTCCCGCGCGTGACCCACGCGCCGGGCGCGGCAGGCGCGTGCTCCGCTTCCGGCACCCTCCGCAATCTTCCGGACGCGGTCCGTGCCGGCATCTCCGCTGGTCGTCACGGAGCGTAGAGGAACTATGTCCCTGAGTGACGAGACTGGTGTATCGTCCGGAGCAGGGGCTGCGCCGTGCACCGTTCGGCGCCGGGGATGGACATTGCAGACTGTGAGGGGGGCGACGGGCGATGCACGGCCGATGGACGAGCGATCCGACGCGACGGGGCCGCCGACGGCGATCCTGGCGTGCGGCCGCGTGCAGACGCGGTCACCACGGCAGTCACGGCTGCCGTCACAGCCACCACCGCGAGCAGGACGACCTCCGCAGGCAGGGGCATCCAGCGCCCCGGGGCCCGTGGGACCCGGGAGCGGAGCGGACCGGGAGTGCCCGGTGAGCCCGCCCCTGCCCGCCGCGCCCGCCCTCGACGGAGCGCTGCGGGCGCAGCCTTCGCCGGGGCCGCTGCTGTCCCGTCCGCCGTCCCTCGGCGGCCGGCCCGGCCTGGTCCACCAACTCGTCCTGGCCCTGATCTGCGGGGGATACGCCGTCGGTTCCGCGTTCGACTGGGGTTCCGAAGAAGTCGCGCTGATCATGGGTGATTTCGGGCTGAGCGCCGCCGCGGCCACCGCCGCCGTGTCGCTCTTCCTGTACGCCCGCAGCCGCCGTATCCGCTTTCGACCCGCCTGGCTGCTGTTCGCCCTCTCCTCGGCGATGGCGGCTCTGGGCAACGCGGTCTGGGGATGGTACGAGGTCGTCCTGGGGGAGCCGGTACCCACCCCCAGCTACGCCGACCTGTTCTTCCTGTGCTTCGCGCCGCCCGCCATCGTGGGGCTCCTGGTGCTCGCCAAGCGCCCGGTGACGAAGGCGGGCTGGGTCTGCCTGGTGCTCGACGCCTGGCTGATCGGCGGCTCGCTGCTCACGCTGTCGTGGAGCCTCGCGCTCGCCCAGGCGGCCAAGTTCGACGGGCCGAGCGTGGCGCACACCGCGCTGTCGCTGGCGTACCCGCTGCTGGACATCGCGCTGGTCAGCATGGTGCTCGCCCTGCACTTCCGGCGCTCGGCGGTCAACCGCACGGCGGTCAACACCGCCATCGGCGCGCTGGCGCTGACAGTGATGTCGGACGCCCTGTTCACCTCGCCGCTGCTGCACAACAGCTACCACTCGGGCCAGTTGCTCGACGCGGGCTGGTTCGCCGGCTCGCTGCTCCTCGCGTACGCCCCGTGGGCCGCGCCCCGGCAGGGACAGCAGCCGGCGGAGGACGACGGGCACACGCGCGTGGTGCACGAGCACCTCCCGGGCCCGCACGGCGGCACCCACCAGCACCACGCGGCGCCGCTGCAGGGCGAGCACAGCCGGTATCCGGCGGCCCGGCCCATCGCCGGCTCCCTGGCGGCCCTCACGCCCTACCTCGCCGCCGCCGTCTGCACGCTGGGAATCCTCTACAACGTCCTCAACGGCCGCAGCGTCGACCGCGTGGTGCTGCTGACCGGCGGCACGGTCGTGCTCGCCCTCGTGGTGCGCCAGGGCATCATGCTGCTCGACAACATCACCCTCACCCAGGAGCTGGCCCAGAAGGAGAACCACTTCCGCTCCCTGGTGCAGGGCTCGAGCGACGTCATCATGATCGCCGCGCCCAACGGCATCCTCCGGTACGTCTCCCCGGCCGCCGCCGGGGTCTACGGACGCCCGGCGGAGGAGCTGGTGGGCACGGAACTGGCCGATCTCATCCACCCGGAGGACCTGGGCCGCGTGGTGCACGAGGTGCGCCGCTTCCTCGCCGCCAGCCCGCTCGAGGAACCCACCACACGCATCGAGTGCCGCTTCCGGTCCGGCGGCGGGGGCGCCTCCCGCCCGGGCGGAACCGGCGGCGGGGGCGGCTGGCTCAACGTCGAGTCGACCGTCAACCGCCACCAGGGCGGCCTCATCTTCAACAGCCGGGACGTCACCGAACGGGTGCGGCTGCAGGCGCAGTTGCAGCACAACGCCGAGCACGACCCGCTCACCGACCTGCCCAACCGCGCCCTGTTCACCCGGCGCGTCCAGCAGGCCCTGTCCGGCCGCCGCTCCACCGACCGGGGCACGGCCGTGCTCTTCATCGACCTCGACGGCTTCAAGGCCGTCAACGACACGATCGGGCACCAGGCCGGGGACGAACTGCTCGTCCAGGCCGCCCGCAGGCTGCAGGAAGCCGTACGCAAGGGGGACACCGCATCCCGGCTCGGCGGCGACGAGTTCGCGGCCCTGATCGTCGGGGACGGCAGCCGTGACCGCTCCGCGCGCGAACGGCACATCCTGGAGCTCGCCGACCGGCTCAGGCACACGCTGTCGCAGCCCTACGTGATCGACGGCAACGATGTCCGGGTGGCCGCGTCCATCGGTGTGGCCTTCGCCGAAACGGGTCTCGGCGCGGGCGAGTTGCTGCGCAACGCCGACCTCGCGATGTACCGCGCCAAGGCGGCGGGCAAGGGCCGTGTCGAGCTGTACGCCCCGCAGATGCAGCAGGACGTCGTACGCAAGGCGGAGCTGGCCACCCGTCTGCGGGCCGCGCTGCACGACGGCGAGTTCGCGTTGCTGCACCAGCCCGTCGTCCGCCTGGAGGACGGCCGGATCGCCTCCGTCGAGGCCCAGGCGCGCTGGCGCTCCTCGAAGGGGGTGCTGTTCACCCCCGCCGAGTTCCTGCGCGTCGCCGAGGACAGCGACAGAACCGCCGAGCTGGGCCGCTGGATGCTGGAGGAGGCCGTGGAGCAGGCCGCCGAGCGCACCGCGACGGGGGTGGCCGTGCCCGTGGCGGTCCGGGTCAGTGCCCGGCGGCTGCTGGACCGGTCGATGCCGCTCGGCTCGATCGAGGCCCTGCTGACCCGGCACGGGCTGCCGTCCGGATCGCTGGTGATCGAGCTGACCGACGCCGACCCGCGGATCTCCCTGGACGAGCTGGAGCGGAGACTGGGCACGCTGCGCAGGCTGGGTGTCCGGGTCGCCCTGGACGGCTTCGGCAGCGGCCACGCGGCGATCACGGCACTGCGCAGACTCCCCGTCGACGTGCTGAAACTCGACCGGAGCCTGGTCGAGGGCGTCGTCGAGTCCGCGCGGCTGCACAAGATCACCAGTGGTCTGCTGCGGATCGCGACCGATCTCGGGCTGCAGTCCGTGGCCGACGGCGTGGACCTGCCCGAGCAGGTCGTGGCCCTGCGCGCGATGGGCTGCACGCACGGGCAGGGCATGGCGTTCTCCGGACCGCTGGACGAGTACCGGCTGCGCCGGGCGCTCGCGTCCGGCCACTGTCCGGTACCGCACGGTCCGATCGAGCCGGCGTTCGCGGGAGGTGGTTCAGGGGTGTACACAGGTGGCGTCACCGCCGTCCTGGGAAGCCGGAGTGCCCTACGCTCACATAATGAGACTCCCGTCCCACCCACTTGACACGTGGTGTGCGCCGGGGGGAGGGTCAGTGCCATGCGCACCCGAATTCTCGTACTTGGACAGCGCGTCGGCTGAGCTGGTGATGTCCGGATCGATTCCGGAACTCCCGGCGACCACACCCGGCGCGCTCCCCTCGCTTGCCTTGCGGCACGAGGGGTTTTTTGTTGCACAGGTGACCCCCGTGCAGCGCCCCAACACCGCACAAACCTCGCAAAAACCCTCAGCATCGAGAAGAGAATGCCGATGACCGAGCAGGCCACCGGGGCCCATCCGCAGCCGCGGCCCCGATCCGGAGGACAGCAGTCCGCCCCCGAGCACGTCACGGGTGCGAAGTCCCTCATCCGCTCTCTCGAGGAGGTCGGGGCCGACACCGTATTCGGCATTCCCGGCGGTGCGATCCTTCCCGCGTACGACCCGATGATGGACTCCACCCGGGTGCGGCACGTCCTGGTCCGGCACGAGCAGGGCGCCGGTCACGCGGCCACGGGTTACGCGCAGGCCACCGGCAAGGTCGGCGTCTGCATGGCGACCTCCGGCCCCGGTGCCACCAACCTCGTGACGCCGATCGCGGACGCGCACATGGACTCGGTGCCGCTCGTGGCGATCACCGGCCAGGTCGCCTCCAAGGCGATCGGCACGGACGCCTTCCAGGAGGCGGACATCGTCGGTATCACGATGCCGATCACCAAGCACAACTTCCTGGTCACCAAGGCGGAGGACATCCCGCGCGTGATCGCGCAGGCCTTCCACATCGCCTCCACCGGCCGCCCGGGCCCGGTCCTGGTCGACATCGCCAAGGACGCGCTGCAGGCGCAGACGACCTTCTCCTGGCCGCCGGTGATGGACCTGCCCGGCTACCGCCCGGTGACCAAGCCGCACGCCAAGCAGATCCGCGAGGCCGCGAAGCTGATCACCGCCGCCAAGCGGCCCGTCCTGTACGTCGGCGGCGGTGTCATCAAGGCACACGCCACCGCCGAGCTCAAGGTTCTCGCCGAGCTCACCGGAGCGCCCGTCACCACCACACTGATGGCGCTCGGCGCGTTCCCCGACAGCCACCCGCTGCACGTGGGAATGCCGGGCATGCACGGTGCGGTCACCGCCGTCACCGCGCTGCAGAAGGCCGACCTGATCGTCGCCCTCGGAGCCCGTTTCGACGACCGCGTCACCGGCAAGCTGGACAGCTTCGCCCCGTACGCGAAGATCGTGCACGCCGACATCGACCCGGCCGAGATCGGCAAGAACCGCGCCGCGGACGTGCCGATCGTCGGGGACGCCCGCGAGGTGCTGGCCGACCTGATCCAGGCCGTCCAGAAGGAGCACAGCGAGGGCAACAAGGGCGACTACAGCGCCTGGTGGAAGGACCTGTCCCGGTGGCGTGACACCTACCCGCTCGGCTACGACCAGCCCGAGGACGGCTCGCTGTCCCCGCAGCAGGTCATCGAGCGCATCGGGCAGCTCGCCCCGGACGGCACGATCTTCGCGGCGGGCGTCGGCCAGCACCAGATGTGGGCCGCGCACTTCATCCAGTACGACAAGCCCGCGACCTGGCTGAACTCCGGTGGCGCCGGGACGATGGGCTACGCGGTCCCGGCCGCGATGGGCGCCAAGGCCGGCGCGCCGGACCAGGCGGTCTGGGCGATCGACGGCGACGGCTGCTTCCAGATGACCAACCAGGAGCTCACCACCTGCGCCCTGAACAACATCCCGATCAAGGTCGCCATCATCAACAACGGCGCCCTGGGGATGGTCCGCCAGTGGCAGACCCTCTTCTACAACCAGCGCTACTCCAACACCGTGCTGCACTCGGGCCCGGACGACGTCAACCCGGAGGCCAGGGGCACCCGGGTGCCGGACTTCGTGAAGCTGTCCGAGGCGATGGGCTGCGTGGGCCTGCGCTGCGAGTCCCCCGAGGACCTGGACAAGGTCATCGAGGAGGCGAACTCCATCAACGACCGCCCGGTCGTCGTCGACTTCGTCGTCCACGAGGACGCGATGGTCTGGCCGATGGTCGCCGCCGGCACCTCGAACGACACCATCATGGCCGCCCGGGACGTCCGCCCCGACTTCGGCGACAACGAAGACGACTGAGCGAGAGAGACGCGAAAAGACCATGTCCAAGCACACGCTCTCGGTCCTGGTGGAGAACACCCCCGGCATCCTGGCCCGGATCGCCGCCCTGTTCTCCCGCCGCGGCTTCAACATCGACTCCCTCGCGGTCGGCGTCACCGAGCACCCCGACATCTCCCGCATCACCATCGTCGTGGGCGTCGAGGACCTGCCGCTCGAGCAGGTGACCAAGCAGCTCAACAAGCTGGTCAACGTGCTGAAGATCGTCGAGCTGGAGCCGTCGCAGGCCGTCCAGCGCGAACTCGTCCTGGTGAAGGTGCGTGCCGACAACGAGACGCGCTCCCAGATCGTCGAGATCGTCCAGCTGTTCCGCGCCAAGACCGTCGACGTCTCCCCGGAGGCCGTGACGATCGAGGCCACCGGCAGCGGCGAGAAGCTGACCGCCATGCTCAAGATGCTCGAGCCGTACGGCATCAAGGAGCTGGTGCAGTCCGGCACCATCGCGATCGGACGCGGCGCCCGGTCGATCACGGACCGCTCGCTGCGGGCCCTCGACCGTTCGGCGTGACGGTCCCGCGGGCGGCCGGGTGACTCCGGCCGCCCGTATACCGAGATCCCGAAACCCCCCTTCCGCCCGCCGTCATACGGTGGGACGCAACACCTGCACACAAGGAGAGAACCCAAAGTGGCCGAGCTGTTCTACGACGCCGACGCCGACCTGTCCATCATCCAGGGCCGCAAGGTCGCGGTCATCGGTTACGGCAGCCAGGGCCACGCCCACGCGCTGTCGCTGCGTGACTCGGGTGTCGACGTGCGTGTCGGTCTGCACGAGGGCTCCAAGTCCAAGGCGAAGGCCGAGGAGCAGGGGCTGCGCGTGGTGACGCCGTCCGAGGCCGCCGCCGAGGCCGACGTCATCATGATCCTCGTCCCGGACCCGATCCAGTCCCAGGTCTACGAGGAGCACATCGCGCCGAACCTGAACGACGGCGACGCGCTCTTCTTCGGCCACGGCTTCAACATCCGCTTCGGCTTCATCAAGCCCCCGGCCGGCGTGGACGTCTGCATGGTCGCCCCCAAGGGCCCGGGCCACCTGGTGCGCCGTCAGTACGAGGAGGGCCGCGGCGTCCCGTGCATCGTGGCCGTCGAGCAGGACGCCTCGGGCAACGGCTTCGCGCTGGCCCTGTCGTACGCCAAGGGCATCGGCGGCACCCGCGCCGGCGTCATCAAGACGACCTTCACCGAGGAGACCGAGACCGACCTCTTCGGCGAGCAGGCCGTTCTCTGCGGTGGTACGGCCGCGCTGGTCAAGGCGGGCTTCGAGACGCTGACCGAGGCCGGTTACCAGCCGGAGATCGCGTACTTCGAGTGCCTGCACGAGCTGAAGCTGATCGTGGACCTCATGTACGAGGGCGGCCTGGAGAAGATGCGCTGGTCGATCTCCGAGACCGCGGAGTGGGGCGACTACGTCACCGGCCCGCGCATCATCACCGACGCCACCAAGGCCGAGATGAAGAAGGTCCTCGCCGAGATCCAGGACGGCTCCTTCGCCCGCAACTGGATGGACGAGTACCACGGCGGTCTGAAGAAGTACAACGAGTACAAGAAGCAGGACTCCGAGCACCTGCTGGAGACCACGGGCAAGCAGCTGCGCAAGCTGATGAGCTGGGTGAACGAGGAGGCGTAGGTCTCCGACGGACGGGGCCGGAGCACACCGCTCCGGCCCCTTTGCCCAGCCCGTCGCATCACGGACGGGTGATCCTTCCGCGGAGGCGCAGGACGATCACCGCCGCGCCACTACACTGCCGTACTACATACGCGTCAGGCCCACAGCGTCGTGCGTCTTCCACGCGGCCACCAAACCCTCCACCGCCTGCGGCCGTCGGGACGGCCGTCCGCAATGGACTTGTGAGGACTCACGTGAGCTCGTACCCCAGTCAAAAAGCCACGGTACTCATCGCCGAAGAGCTGTCGCCCGCCACCGTGGACGCGCTCGGCCCCGACTTCGAGATCCGGCGCTGCAACGGAGCCGACCGGGCGGAACTGCTCCCGGCCATCGCCGACGTCGACGCCATCCTGATCCGCTCGGCCACCAAGGTCGACGCCGAGGCGATCGCCGCGGCCCGCAAGCTCAAGGTCGTCGCGCGAGCCGGCGTCGGCCTGGACAACGTGGACGTCTCCGCCGCCACCAAGGCCGGCGTGATGGTCGTCAACGCCCCGACCTCCAACATCGTCACCGCCGCCGAACTCGCCTGCGGTCTGCTCATCGCCACCGCCCGGCACATCCCGCAGGCCAACGCCGCGCTGAAGAACGGCGAGTGGAAGCGCAGCAAGTACACGGGCGTGGAGCTCGCCGAGAAGACCCTCGGTGTCGTGGGTCTGGGCCGCATCGGCGCGCTCGTCGCCCAGCGCATGTCCGCCTTCGGCATGAAGGTCGTCGCCTACGACCCCTACATCCAGCCCGCGCGCGCCGCGCAGATGGGCGTGAAGGTGCTGTCGCTGGACGAGCTGCTGGAGGTCTCCGACTTCATCACCGTCCACCTGCCCAAGACCCCCGAGACCCTGGGCCTGATCGGCGAGGAGGCGCTGCGCAAGGTCAAGCCGAGCGTGCGCATCGTCAACGCCGCGCGCGGCGGGATCGTCGACGAGGAGGCGCTGTACTCGGCGCTGAAGGAGGGCCGCGTGGCGGGCGCCGGCCTGGACGTGTACGCCAAGGAGCCGTGCACGGACTCGCCGCTGTTCGAGTTCGACCAGGTCGTCTGCACCCCGCACCTCGGCGCCTCGACGGACGAGGCGCAGGAGAAGGCCGGCATCGCCGTGGCCCGCTCGGTGCGTCTGGCCCTCGCCGGTGAGCTCGTGCCCGACGCGGTGAACGTCCAGGGCGGCGTCATCGCCGAGGACGTCAAGCCGGGCCTGCCGCTCGCCGAGCGCCTCGGCCGCATCTTCACCGCGCTCGCGGGCGAGGTGGCGGTCCGTCTCGACGTCGAGGTGTACGGCGAGATCACCCAGCACGACGTCAAGGTGCTGGAGCTGTCCGCCCTCAAGGGCGTCTTCGAGGACGTCGTCGACGAGACGGTGTCGTACGTCAACGCCCCGCTGTTCGCGCAGGAGCGCGGCGTCGAGGTGCGGCTGACCACCAGCTCCGAGTCGGCCGACCACCGCAACGTCGTCACCGTGCGCGGCACGCTCACGGACGGCGAGGAGGTGTCGGTCTCCGGCACGCTGGCCGGTCCCAAGCACCTGCAGAAGATCGTCGCCGTCGGTGAGTACGACGTCGACCTCGCGCTCGCCGATCACATGGTGGTGCTGCGCTACGAGGACCGCCCCGGTGTCGTCGGCACCGTGGGCCGCGTCTTCGGCGAGGCGGGCATCAACATCGCCGGTATGCAGGTCGCCCGCGCGGCGGCGGGCGGGGAGGCGCTGGCGGTGCTGACCGTCGACGACACGGTGGCCTCCGGCGTGCTGGCCGAGGTCGCCGAGGAGATCGGGGCCACGTTCGCCCGTTCGGTGAACCTGGTCTGAGGGTCCCGCCTGGGGGCTGCTGCCCCCAGGCCCCCGCTTCGGCCCCGAACGGGCCTCGTCCTCGAACGCCGGACGGGCTGGAACTGCCCGTCCGGCGTTTCGTCCGTTCCCTTACTCGCCGGCCGCGTGGACTCCCCGCAGCGCCCGCGCCGCCAGTATCGCCGCCCCCGCCAGGAGGACCGCCCCGGCGATCGCCGCGCCCCGCATCCCGTCGGTGAACGCCTCGCGGGCCGCCGTCGCCAGGGCGTCTCCCGCGCGCCCCGGCAGGCGGCCGGCGATCGCCAGTGCGCCGCCCAGCGTCTCGTGTGCCGCCTCCGGCGCCGTGGCCGGAACGCCGTGCCGGTAGATCGCCGTACCGATCGAGCCGAGGACCGCCATGCCCAGGGCGCCGCCGAACTCCGCGCCGGTCTCCATCAGGGAGGAGGCGGAGCCCGCCCGCTCCACCGGGGCGCTGCCCAGGGCGAGATCGGTGATCTGCGAGATCACCATGACGATGCCGGAGGCGAGGACGCCGCACGCGGCCAGGACCAGCCAGAGCGCGTCGGTGTCCGCGAAGGCGAGCAGGGCGTAGCCGGCGGCGGCGATCGCGAAGCCCGCCGTGACGACGTGGGCGCGGTCGACGCCCTTCTGGACGAGCGCGGTCGCCATCGGGGCCGCCATGCCGATCGGCACCGAGGGCAGCAGTGACCACAGGGCCGCCTCCATCGCGCTCTTGCCGAGCACCGACTGCAGGTACTGCGTGGTGAAGAAGGCGGAGCCCATGATGGCGAAGGAGGCGAGGAGGTTGAGGACCACCGAGGCGGCGAAGCCGCGGCCGCGGAACAGCGCCGGGTCGATCATCGGTGCGGCCGTGGTGCGCTGGCGGTGGACGAAGAGGGCGGCGAAGAGCAGCCCGACGGTGATCGAGACGACGTACCGGGCGTGCCAGCCCTCGGACGGGATCTCCTTCAGGCCGTAGACGACGGGCAGTACGGCGGCCATCGACAGCGGGACGCTCGGCCGGTCGAAGCGCCCCGGGCGCGGGTCCTTCGACTCGGGGAGCAGGAACGGGCCGAGGACCAGCAGCAGGGCCATCGCGGGCAGGTTGACCAGGAAGACCGACCCCCACCAGAAGTACTGCACCAGGACGCCGCTCAGCACCGAGCCGAGCGCGATGCCGGCCGTCATCACACCGGACCACAGGCCGATCGCCTTCGCGCGCTGGCCCGGGTCGGTGAACATCGTGCGGACCAGCGCCATCGTCGACGGCATCAGGGTCGCGCCGCCGACGCCGAGCACCGCGCGGGCCGCGATCAGCGTCTCGGCGCTGCCGGCGTAGGCCGCGACGAGGGAGGCGGTGCCGAAGGCGGCCGCGCCGATCAGCAGGAGCCTGCGGCGGCCGATGCGGTCGCCGAGCGAGCCCATCGTCATCAGCAGACCGGCCAGGACGAAGGCGTAGATGTCGAAGATCCACAGCTGCTGGGTGCCGCTGGGCCGGAGGTCCGCGCTGATCGCCGGGATGGCGAAGTACAGGACCGAGACGTCCATCGAGACCAGCAGCAGCGGGAGCATCAGCACGCCCAGGGAGGTCCATTCGCGGCGGCCGGCGAGGGCGGCCGGGGTGGTGGCGGTGCTCGTCGAGTTCGTCATGCCCGTGACTGTACGAGCGTCTTAAACGCTTGTCTAGTACGACTGTATAAGTCGTCCGTATAGGACGGTTGTATGGATCGGCGGTAGGGTGCCCGGCATGGGACACCGTGAGGATCTGCTCGAAGGCGCCAAGCGCTGCCTGCTTCAGAAGGGGTTCGCGCGCACCACGGCGCGGGACATCGTCAGGGAGTCGGGGACGAACCTCGCCTCGATCGGATACCACTACGGGTCCAAGGACTCGCTGCTGGCGCAGGCGTACCTCGCGCTGGTGGAGGGGATGTCCTTCGAGGGCGATGCCGGGATCAGTGCCGCGCCCGGTTCGCTGGAGCGTTTCCGGGAGGTGTGGTCGAACATCGTCGCCTCGATGCGGGCGCCCGGTTCGATGTGGCGGCTCAGCGTGGAGATCATGGGGATGGGCGACCAACTGCCCGAGGTGCGCGACCAGTTGTCCCGCGCGCAGCGCGAGGGCGGCCGGGGGCTGGTGTCACTGATGACGGGCGTGCCGGAGGAGGAGGTGCCGGACGGGACCGCCGACACCCTCGGGGGGTTCTACATGACCCTGATGTCGGGGCTCATCGCGCAGTGGACCTTCGACCCGAGGAACGCGCCGGACGCGGACACGCTCACCGAAGGTCTGCGGCAGCTCGTCGAGGGCGTCAGGCAGAGCTGACCCGACCGGCGCCCGGCCCCCGGCGGTCCCGCAGCACCGGTGCCAGCGCGCCCAGCATCAGCACCGCCGTCGCCGCGAAGGCCCACGGGTAGCCGGTCAGGCCCGCGAGGACGCCGAAGCCCGCGGCGCCGGCGCCCATGCCGCCGTCGTAGGCGAGGTTCCACAGGGCGCTGACGGTGCCGTAGGAGGAGGCGGAGACCCGGGCGTACATCAGGGTCAGGGTGGCGTTCTGGGCGATGCCGAAGCCCGCGCCGAAGAGGGCGGTGCCCGTGACGACCGCGACCGGGCTGCCCGTCGCGGCGACGACCAGCACGCCCGCCGCCGACAGCAGCAGGCCGGGCAGGACGAGGCGGGCGCTGCCGTGCCGGTCGCCGTGGCGGCCCGCGAGCCAGCGGGTGACGGTGGCGGCGGCGGGCTGCACGAACAGGGCCACGGTGACGACGCCGGTGCGGGTGTGCGGTACGGCCAGCGGCAGGAACGTGACCAGGATCCCGGCGGCCGTCGCGGTGGCCGCGAACACGATCACCGGGCGCAGCAGGGCACCCGTGCGCAGGCCGCGGACGACGCCCACCGACTCCTTCTTCGACGCCGCCGCGCCGTCCGGCAGCCCGGGCACCGAGACGATCGCGGCCAGCGCGGCCACGCCCCCGGCGACGGCCACCGGCCCGTACCCCACCCGCCCGGCCAGCCACAGTCCCAGCGGCAGGGCGGCCAGCGACGGCACCCCGGACACCACGCCCACGACCGCAAGCCCCTCGCCCCTGCGCTCCGCCGGGATCAGGGACGCCGTGAGGGCACCGCCCGCGACGATCGTCAGCGCGAAGCCCAGCCCGCGCAGCAGGCACACCGTCACCGTCCACGCCAGGCCCCCGGGCACCGTCAGCACCACGGCCGGGGCGCCCAGCAGGAACAGCCCGGCCCCCAGCGTCGCCCGGTAGCCGAAGCGGGCGACCACGCGCGGAGTGACCAGCTCGCCGAGCACCGTGGTCAGCATCAGCGAGCCGGTGGCGAGACCCGCGCCGCCCCCGCCGCCGGACTCGGCCGCGTAGGCGGGCACCACCGACAGCAGCAGGAAGAAGCTCACGCTCGCGCCGATCAGGCTCACGAAGCGCAGCAGCAGGGGCCGGGTCAGCAGCCGGGGCGGCGGAGCGATCGCCTGGGGAGGGCGCGTGGCCGAAGTCGTCATACCGGTGACGTTAGAGTCCGACCGGCTCCCCGCTAAGCTCCAATTCCATGCCAGTGCAGTGGGCCGGTCTGTCACCCGAGCTGCTCCTGACCGTCGACCGGGACAGCGGGCAGCGGCTGTCCGCGCAGCTGGAGGGGCAGCTGCGCGAGGCGATCCGCTCGGGGCGGCTCCAGGCCGGCGAACGCCTGCCGTCCTCCCGTGAGCTCGCCCGCCTCCTGGGCCTGTCCCGCGGTCTCGTCCAGGACTGCTACGCCCAGCTCCAGGCCGAGGGCTACCTCGTCACCCGCGTCGGCTCCGCCACCCGGGTGGCGGCTTGCGCACAGGTGGCGCCGGTCCCCGCGGCGCCCCCGCCGCCGGCCCGGCCCCGGACGGTCGCCGACTTCCGGCACGGCGTCCCCGACCTGGCCTCCTTCCCGGTGGCCGACTGGCTGTGGGCGACCAGGGAGGCGGCCCGCGCCATGCCGACCGCCGAGCTCGACTACGGGGACCCGCGCGGCAGTCCCGCCCTGCGCGAGGTGGTGGCCGGGTATCTGCGCCGGGTGCGCGGCGCCGCCGCCGACCCCGCCCGCACCGTCGTCTGCTCCGGCTACGCGCAGGGCCTGAGCCTCGCCCTGCGCGCCCTCGCGCGCACGGGGACGCGGATCGTGGCGTACGAGGACCCGGGCGGACCGGGTACCGCGCGCGCGGCCGCGGAGGCGTCGGGGCTGACGGCCCTGCCGGTACCGGTCGACGACGCCGGCGTCGACGTGGCGGCGCTGGACGCCACCGGGGCCCGCGCGGTGATCGTCACCCCCGCCCACCAGTGGCCGACGGGCGTCGTGCTGGCACCCGGCCGCCGGCACGCGCTGATCGAGTGGGCGGCGCGGCGGGACGCGTACGTCATCGAGGACGACTACGACGCCGAGTTCCGCTACGACCGCGAACCCGTCGGCGCCCTGCAGGGGCTGGCCGCCGACCGGGTGATCTCCATCGGCACGGTCAGCAAGTCCCTCGCCCCCGCCCTCCGGCTGGGCTGGCTGCTGTGCCCGCCCGCCCTCGCCGGCCACGTCACCGACCTCAAACGCCTCGCCGACCGCGGCTCGCCCGCCCTCGACCAGCTCGCCCTCGCCCGCCTCGTCGAGTCCGGCCGCTACGACCGCCATCTGCGCCGGATGCGCACGATCTACGCCGCCCGCCGCACCGCGCTCGTCACGGCGCTCGCCCGGCACGCCCCCGCGGTACGGCTGTCGGGGCTCGCGGCGGGCTTCCACGCGGTGGCCCATCTGCCGGACGGCGCCGACGAGACGGCGGTCGTGACGCGGGCCCGCGCCCGGGGAGTGGGCCTGTACGGCATGAGTGACTGCCGCGCCTCGGCGTCCACCACCCCGCCCCGGCTGATCCTGGGCTTCGGCGACGTGAGCGAGCGCGCCGTAGCCGAGGGGATCGAGGCGGTGGCGGACCTCCTCGACGGCCGCGCCCGGTGACCGCCGCGCGTCCGGTCGCCGCCGCGGCCCGTGGTCACAGCCGTGCCCCTTTCAGCACCATGTGCAGCAGCAGCCGGTCCTCGCCGTCGTCCAGGTCGAGACCCGTGAGCTGTTCGACGCGGGAGAGCCGGTAGTAGAGGGTCTGGCGGTGGATGCCCAGTTCGGCGGCGCTGCGGCCGGCCTGGCCCGCGCAGTCGAGGTAGACCTCGGCGGTGCGGGCGAGTTCGCGGTGGGCGGGGGAGAGCAGCGCGCGGACCGCCGGGTCGTGGACCACCTCCGGCGGCAGCGAGGTCAGCAGGCGGAAGGGGCCGATGCGCGACCAGTGCGCGACCGGTCCGAACCGGGGCTCCGCGCGTGCGGCCCGCGCCGCCGCCAGGGCCTCCCGCCAGGCGGCCGCCAGTTCCCCCAGGCCCGTGCGCGCGGGGGCGATGCCGGCGGCCGCGCCGGCGCCGCGCTCCGGCTGCCGCGTCCGCTCCGGCTGCCGCGTCCGCTCCAGCAGCCGCCCGGCCGCGGAGGTCGCCGGGGTCAGGACGTCCGCCGAGCGCAGCCGCAGCAGCAGGGCGAGGGACTGCGACGTGACGCCCGAGGGCACCGTGCACAGGGCCGTCGCTCCCGGCACCGTACGGACCGACGGGGCGTCGTCGGGGTCGGCGGACGGCCAGGGGGTCACACACACCACCGTGTGAAGGGCGTCCGCGCGCGGCCCGAGCGCGGTGCGCAGCTCCGCCACCGCCATGTCCTGCTGCCAGCCGCGCTCGGCGGTGAGCGCCGCCCGCAGCTCCCGGGTGAGGTCGGCGCCGTGCTGGGCCTCGTCCGCGAGCAGGGCGCCGATGCGGACCGTCACGTCCATGGCCGCGCTCAGCTGCCGCTCGGTCGGGCCCGGGTCGGAGTCCAGCAGCCAGACGTAGCCGAGGACGACACCCCGATGGCGTACCGGGAGGCAGACACGTCCCCGGTAGACGCCCGCCTCGGGTGTCGGCGGGATGCGGACCGGGCCGGTCGCCCGGGTGATGCCGAAGCCCTCGAACCACGAGCGGACGGCGGAGGTGGAGCGCCGCGTCAGGATCGAGCGGGCGCGCACCGGGTCCAGGGCCGAGGCGTCGAGGTCGCCCTCACTGTCGTAGGCGCCGAAGGCGATCAGCTCGAAGTCCCGGCTCTCCAGGGTCGCGGGCGCGCCGAGGAGCTCCGAGATCTCGTCGACCAGCTCCTGGTAGTCACCCTTGTGGTCCACCGTCACCCGGGCATTCTCCCGCATTTCTCCAGGCGCTTCATACATCTGTCTGAGATCTGCGGCACGGATGCGTGACAGCTGTCGATGGCCGGCGATCGGAGCGATCCTTAGGTTTCACGGTGGTTCTGTCTGCTGGTCTGTGGAGGTGCCCCGTGCTGGGTCCCGTGATTCTTGCCGCGTCGCGCAGCGACCGGATGCGACGCCTGATCTCGGCGGCCCCGGTGACCAAGCAGGTCGTGGACCGCTTCATCCCCGGCGAGTCCGTCGACGACGTGGTGCCGATCATCGAGGACCTCACCGGCAGGGGCCTGGAGCTGACGATGGACGTCGTCGGCGAGGACATCACCAACCCCGGGCAGGCCCGCGCCGCCCGTGACGCCTACCTGGCGCTCATCGGCCGGCTGGGGGAGCTGGAGCTGGGCGAGCGGGTCGAGATGTCGGTGAAGCTGTCGATGTTCGGCCAGGCGCTGCCCGGCGGTCACGGACTCGCGCTCGGCAACGTCCGGCCGGTCGTCGAGGCCGCCGCGGCCATCGGCACCACGGTCACGCTCGACGCCGAGGACCACACCACCCTCGACTCGATGTTCACCGTCCACGAGGAGCTGCGCAAGGACTTCCCGCAGACCGGCTGCGTCATCCAGGCCTACCTCTTCCGCACCGAGGCCGACGCCCGCCGGCTCGCCGCGGCCGGCAGCCGGGTGCGGCTGGTGAAGGGCGCCTACAAGGAGCCCGCCGAGGTCGCCCACCAGAACGGGCACGAGATCGACAAGGCGTACGTCCGGATCCTGAAGATCCTCATGGAGGGCGAGGGGTACCCGATGGTCGGTTCCCACGACCCGCGCCTGATCGCCATCGCCCAGGAGCTCGCCCACCGCGCCGGCCGCAAGCCGGACGAGTACGAGTTCCAGATGCTGTACGGCATCCGCGGCGACGAGCACCTGCGGCTCGCCGCCGAGGGGCACCGCATGCGCGTCTACACCGCCTACGGCACCGACTGGTACGGCTACTTCATGCGCCGCCTGGCGGAGAAGCCGGCCAACCTGCGCTTCTTCCTGAGGAGCATGATCACACGTGGCTGAGCCGGCGCACCCGCGCCACCCCGCCGGCCCCGCGACCAGCCAGGGCTGAGCCCGAACACCCGCTCACGTACAAGGAGTTACGGATCTCATGGACGCTGTGACCCAGGTCCCCACCCCCGTCAACGAGCCGGTGCACGGCTACGCCCCCGGCTCGCCCGAGCGCGCCCGGCTCGAGGCCAAGCTGAAGGAGCTGGCCGAGAACCCGGTCGACCTCCCGATGACCATCGGCGGCGAGCAGCGGATGGGCGGCGGCGAACCCTTCCAGGTGGTCCAGCCGCACAACCACAAGGCCGTCATCGGCACCCTGCGCCACGCCACCCGGCAGGACGCGAAGGACGCCATCGACGCGGCCCTCGCCGCCGCGCCCGCCTGGCGCGCGACGTCCTTCGACGACCGCGCCGCGATCATCCTGCGCGCCGCCGAGCTGCTGTCCGGCCCGTGGCGCGAGACCATCGCCGCCTCCACCATGCTCGGCCAGTCGAAGACGGCCCAGCAGGCGGAGATCGACGCGCCCTGCGAGCTGATCGACTTCTGGCGCTTCAACGTCCACTACGCCCGCCAGATCCTGGCCGAGCAGCCGCCGGCCAACTCCCCGGGCGTCTGGAACCGCATGGACCACCGCCCGCTGGAGGGCTTCGTCTACGCGATCACGCCGTTCAACTTCAGCGCGATCGCGGGCAACCTGCCCACGGCCCCCGCCCTCATGGGCAACGTCGTGGTCTGGAAGCCGTCCCCGACCCAGACCCACGCCGCCGTGCTGCTGATGCGGCTGCTGGAGGAGGCGGGCCTGCCCAAGGGCGTCATCAACCTCGTCACCGGGGACGGCATCGAGGTCTCCAAGGTGGCCCTGGTCCACCGGGACCTCGCGGGCATCCACTTCACCGGTTCGACCAGGACCTTCCAGTACCTGTGGAAGACGGTCGGCAGCAACATCGAGAAGTACCGCACCTACCCGCGCCTGGTCGGCGAGACCGGCGGCAAGGACTTCCTCGTCGCCCACCCGAGCGCCGACCGCGCCGTGCTCAAGACCGCCCTGACCCGCGGTGCCTTCGAGTACCAGGGCCAGAAGTGCTCGGCGACCTCCCGGGCGTACATCCCGGCCTCCATCTGGAACTCCGGCTTCAAGGAGGAGTTCGCGGCCGAGGTCGACCACCTGACCATGGGCGACGTCACGGACCTGTCGAACTTCATCGGCGCCGTGATCGACGAGCGCTCCTTCGCCCGGAACAAGGCCGCGATCGACCGCGCCGGGTCCGACCCGGCCTGCACGATCGTCGCGGGCGGCTCCTACGACGACTCGGTCGGCTACTTCGTCCGCCCGACCGTCGTGGAGTGCACCGACCCAGAGAACGAGGTCTTCCGCACCGAGTACTTCGGCCCGTTCCTCGCCGTGTACGTCTACGAGGACGACCGGTACGAGGAGATGCTGACGCAGATGGAGTCGGTGGCCGACTACGCCCTGACCGGCTCGGTGATCGCCAACGACCGCGCCGCCGCGGCCCACACGATGGAGAAGCTGCGCTACGCGGCCGGCAACTTCTACATCAACGACAAGTCCACCGGGGCGGTCGTCGGCCAGCAGCCCTTCGGCGGCGGCCGGGCCTCCGGCACCAACGACAAGGCGGGCGCCCCGCAGAACCTGCTGCGCTGGACGCTGACCCGCGCCATCAAGGAGACGCTGGTCCCGCCGACCGACTACACCTACCCGCACATGGGCTGAGCGGTGCCGTGACGCGCTGACGGGCCGGTTCCTTCGGGGACCCGGCCCGTGCCGGTTGCGGCACTAGCCCGGCATCTCCGTCCGCTCCCACCACTCGTACACCGGGAGCGGCCCCTCCGGCGTGTCCGCGCGGCGGGCGGTCTGCCTGAAGTGCTCGTAGCCGTTGCGCAGTTCGATCTTCAGGTCCACCGCGGGCGTCTCGACCACGACGATCCGTTCGGGCAGGTCCAGGGGGCCGCCCTCGAGCAGTGCCTTCGTCTTGTCGTTCATGACCTCTCCTCCAATGCCTGTTGTCAGTCCGGCGGGACCACCAGCACGAGCCCGCCCTTCGCATGGCCCGCCTCGGCCAGCTCGTGCGCCTTGGCGGCCTCGGTGAAGGGGAGCGCCGCCTCGACGTGCACCCGGACGTGGTGGCTCGCCAGAAGGGCGGCGGCCCTGGCGAGCCGCTCCCCGGAGGGTTCCGGCCGGACGGCGGCGAAGCGCATGCCGCGCGCCTCCGCCTCCTCCGGCGCGAGCCCCGGGTCGCCGGGGACGGCCGAGATCAGCAGACCGCCCGGGCGCAGGGTGTTCAGCGTGCGCGGGCCGTAGTCGCCGCCGGCCAGGTCCAGGGCGGCGTCGATGTCGTGCACGGCCTCGGTGAAGTCGGTGACCGTGTGGTCGATCGGCTCGTCGGCGCCCAGGTCGCGCAGGAAGCCGTGCCGGTCGGCGCGGGCGGTCGCGGCGACGTACGCACCCTCGGCCTTGGCCAGTTGCACCGCCACGTGGCCGACACCGCCGGCCGCCGCGTGGATCAGGACGCGGGTGCCGGGACCGATCCGGGCGGTGTCGATCAGGGCCTGCCAGGCGGTCAGCAGGGCCGTCGGCGCGGCGGCCGCGCGGATGTGGTTGAGGGTGGCGGGCTTGGGGGCGAAGTACCCGGCCGGGGCGGTGACATGGGTGGCGTATCCGCCCGAGTCGATCATGCCGAAGACCTCGTCGCCGGGGCGGAGGCCGGTGACCTCGGCTCCCACGGCCGCCACGGTGCCGGAGACGTCGCGGCCGAGGACGAAGGGCGGCTCTCCGTACTGCGGCGCGGCGCCCGAACGGATCAGGAGGTCCACGGGGTCGACGGCGACCGCGTACACACGGAGCAGGATCTCGGCCGGGGCGGGTGCCGGGCACGGGCGCTCCGCCGGCTCCAGGACCTCGGGGCCGCCGAACCGGTGCTGGGTCATCGCCTGGACGCGGGGACGTTCCGTCGTCATCGGGTCTCCCTCCCGGAGCCGGACGGGACGGCGGGGTGCGGCCGCCTGTGTCCATCGTTGCTCCGGAGGGCAGGGTTCGGCACCCCCCGTTCGGCCCGATCGGAGTACCCCTCAAGTCCCCAGCTCAGGGCGGTGTGACCCCATCCGCCGTCTCAGATAGTAGGAAGTCCGACTAACTGTGGAGACAGACCGGGAGCGGTCCCTTACTTTTGTAGGAGCCGAACGTCTCGCTCGACCAAGCGAATGGCGGTCGTGAGCCGGGCCCCGTGCAGGTGACCCCTGCGGCACCGCTCCCCGCCCTCCGGCGTCTCGTACCCCCTTTTTCCGCACTCCCGGATGCCGAAGGAGTCGATTCCCCATGGCCGAGACGACCGCCCGACGCCGCCGTCACCTCTCCCGTACGAGCGAGTCCGACCGCAAGAACGCCGCCGCCGCCCTCCAGCGCGCCCTGGACCGCAGGGACAACGGCGGTTCCACGGGCCACTGACCGGGATCACCGGCCGCGGAACGGGACGGTGGGCGGCCTCGTGTCCACCGCCGTTCCCGTCCGTATCGCGGACACCCCGTGTCATCCCATGGGACGAGGAGTAGGGTCCTGCGCATGTCGGCAAGTTCTCGCAGCATCAATCTCGCAGTGATCCCGGGTGACGGCATCGGCCAGGAGGTCGTGGCCGAAGGCCTGAAGGTCCTCTCCGCCGTCCTTCCGCAGGATGTGAAGCTGGAGACGAGGGAGTACGACTTCGGCGCCCGGCGCTACCACGCCACCGGTGAGACCCTCACCGACGCCGACCTCGACGCGCTGAGGCGGCACGACGCCATCCTGCTCGGCGCGATCGGCGACCCGTCGGTGCCGTCCGGCGTATTGGAGCGCGGCTTCCTGCTCAAGCTCCGGTTCGCCTTCGACCACCACGTCAACCTGCGCCCGTCGAAGCTCCTGCCGGGTGTGGCCACCCCGCTCGCCGGTGAGCCGAGCATCGACTTCGTCGTGGTCCGGGAGGGCACCGAGGGTCCCTACACCGGCAACGGCGGCACGATCCGCAAGGGCACCGCGCACGAGGTCGCCACCGAGGTCTCCGTGAACACGGCCTACGGTGTCGAGCGGGTCGTCCGGGACGCCTTCGCGCGGGCCCAGGCCCGTCCGCGCAAGAAGCTCGCGCTGATCCACAAGAACAACGTGCTGACGTTCGCGGGCCACCTGTGGACCGACGTCTTCAACCGAGTGGCCGCGGAGTTCCCCGAGGTCACCACCGAGTACATGCACGTGGACGCGGCGACCATCTACCTGGTCACGCAGCCCGAGCGGTTCGACGTGATCGTCACCGACAACCTCTTCGGCGACATCATCACCGACCTCGCCGCGGCCGTCTCCGGCGGCATCGGCGTCGCCGCGAGCGGGAACATCAACCCGAGCGGCGAGTTCCCCTCGATGTTCGAGCCGGTCCACGGTTCCGCGCCGGACATCGCGGGTCAGGGCAAGGCCGACCCCACCGCCACGGTGCTGTCCGTCGCCCTGCTCCTGCGCCACCTCGGCCGCGAGGCCGAGGCCGCCCGCATCGACGAGGCGGTCTGCGCCGACCTCGCCGAGCGGACCGGCAAGCCCGCGCGCAGCACCTCGGAGATCGGCGACGCGCTGGCCGTACGAGTAGCCGGCTGACCGGGCGGTTCACTCGAAAAAGCATTCGAAGCCGCCGGGTCACTCGCACCCGGCGGCTTCCGCATGTCCCCCGCCGGGTGCCACCATCATCCCCTGGGCCGCATTCACGCCGTTTCCTCCCCATGGCCGCGAGGACATGGGCGGTACCTCCCACGGTCGCCCGCTTGCGATAATCGGACGCGGAGCCGCGGATTGAGGCAATGCTCGGACGTCCTAGTACTGGCCACGGCCCGTACGGGCGTGAGCGCGGCCCGTCACACACAACCGGTGAAGGACAACCACTCATGACGACGCCCACGATCGAGCTCAAGCCCTCCGCCAGCCCGCTCTCCGACGCCGAGCGCGCGGCGATCCTGGCCAGCCCCGGGTTCGGCCGCCACTTCACCGACCACATGGTGACGATCAAGTGGACCGAGGGCCGCGGCTGGCACGACGGCCAGCTCGTCCCCTACGCCCCGCTCTCCCTCGACCCCGCCACCATGGTCCTGCACTACGCGCAGGAGATCTTCGAGGGCCTGAAGGCCTACCGCCAGCCCGACGGTTCCGTCGCCACCTTCCGCCCGGAGAAGAACGCCGAGCGCTTCCAGCGCTCCGCGCACCGCCTCGGCATGCCCGAGCTGCCGGTCGAGACGTTCCTCGAGGCCTGTGACGCCCTGGTCCGCCAGGACCAGGCGTGGGTGCCCGCGCACGGCGGCGAGGAGTCCCTCTACCTCCGCCCGTTCATGATCGCGACGGAGGTCGGCCTGGGCGTGAAGCCCGCGGGCGAGTACCTCTTCCTGGTCATCGCCTCCCCGGCCGGGGCCTACTTCCCGGGCGGCGTCAAGCCGGTCTCCATCTGGCTCTCCGAGGACCGCGTCCGCGCCGTCCCCGGCGGCATGGGCGACGCCAAGACCGGCGGCAACTACGCCGCCTCCCTGCTCGCCCAGGCCGAGGCGGCCGCCAAGGGCTGCGACCAGGTCTGCTACCTCGACGCCGTCGAGCACAAGTGGGTCGAGGAACTCGGCGGGATGAACCTGTACTTCGTCTACGGCGACCGGATCGTCACGCCTGCCCTCACCGGTTCCATCCTCGAGGGCGTCACCCGCGACAGCCTCCTCACCGTCGCCCGCGACCTCGGCTACGCGTCCGAGGAGGGCCGCGTCTCCATCGACCAGTGGCAGCGCGACGCCGAGAACGGCAGCCTCACCGAGGTCTTCGCCTGCGGCACCGCCGCCGTCATCACCCCGGTCGGCACGGTCAAGCGCGCGAGCGGCGAATGGCAGCAGTCCTCCGGCGAGCCCGGTGAGGTCACCCGCAGGCTCCGCGAGACGCTGCTGGACATCCAGCGCGGCACGGCCGCCGACACGCACGGCTGGATGCACCGGCTGGTCTAGCACCCGGCGCGCCCTCCCGGGGCGCTGCCGGACCGCGGGGGACCTCGCCCGGCCCGCTCAGAACCGGCTCGTGACCCTCGGGGCCGCCTCGGACACACCGTCCGGGGCGGCCCCGCCCGTCAGCGGCGCGTTCGCCGTCAGCAGCAGGTACACCGCACCGCCGACCAGCCCCGACAGCAGGAAGCTGCAGTCCACCCCGCCCGTCAGGGCCAGCAGCGGACCCTCGTAGGACGGCAGGGACACGGCGAGCAGGCCGACGACCGCGCCCAGGGCCCAGGAGACGGTGGCACGGATGTTCCAGCCCGCCCGGTACCAGTAGACGCCGCCGCGCGAGCGCCGGTTGAACACCTGCAGGGCGTCCGCGTCGTACACGCCGCGGCAGCGGACGAAGCCGATGAGGGTGACGACCGCCCAGGGGGTGCCGATCGCCGTCAGCAGCAGGACGAAGGACGTCATCGCGTCCTGCGCGCTGGAGTAGTAGTGGCCGACGAAGACGCAGGCCGTGGCGACGACGGCGACCGTGTAGGTGGCGCGGGCGCGGGAGGCCCGCGGCAGGATGGCGTCCAGGTCGAGGCCCATGGAGTAGAGCATCAGGCCCGCGTTGCCGACCGAGCCTGCGGAGGCCGACAGCAGCAGGGGGATCAGGTACCAGGTCGGGGAGGCCGAGACCAGCGGGCCGGCGTAGTCCGTCGCCGCCCGCGCCGCGAACGCCGTGAAGGTGCCGAAGAGCTGGGGGACCAGCAGGCCGAGGATCAGGCCGAGCCAGGTGGCGTGCAGCACCCGGCGCGAGGCGTGGCGGGCCGGGGAGATGTAGCGGGTGTAGTCGCCGAGCAGGGTGATGAAGGCGATCGGTCCGGACAGGCCCGCCGCCACCGTGGCCAGCAACCACGTCGGCCAGAACCCGCCCAGCAGGTAGCCGCCGGCCGCGGGCAGCGCCGAGGCCGTGAAGTGCGGGCCGTACGCGACGAGGCCCAGGGCGAGCAGGGCCGTCATGCCGATCGCCAGGACGCGGGACATGGTGAGCAGGACCCGGTAGCCGTAGACGGCGCCGGCGACGGTGGCCGCGGCGAGCAGCGCGTAGACGACGGCGTATCTCGCGCGGGGAGTTCCGGCGGGTCGACCCCGACCGTTACGCCGCCCGGCTGCGGGCGCTGCTCGACGGCCTCTCCATCCACGTGGCGATCGGGCTGCGCGGCACGGACCGGCCCCAGGTCCTCGGCCACGTACGGGAGTTCCTGGACGAGACGCTCCTGGCGGACGACCGACCTCCCGGCCCGGCAGACCCGCGTCGGTGATCAGCGCAGTGTTCGCATTCTGAGACGGACGGTGAGCGCGCGGGCGAGGTGTGCCAGACTGCCCCCGTGCTCTCGTTCGCCATGATTATCGGCAGCAGGCGCGCCGGTCCGCAGTGACCGCCACGTACGACCAGGTACGGGCGGACACCGTCGTCCTCGACCCGCGCGCAGACCTCTCGCACCCGCGAGGGGTTTTTCGCTTTTCTGGCCAACCTTCAGCCGGGAGTAAAGCGCGAGGGATCACTGAGGACGGTGGAGCCGGTCATTCCGGTACCGACCGAGATCCTTGCGGGATCCAACAGCAGGAGCCTTGACACCATGACCGCAACCAGCGAGCTCGACGATTCCTTCCACGTCTTCGACACGACGCTGCGCGACGGCGCGCAGCGCGAGGGCATCAACCTCACCGTCGCGGACAAGCTGGCCATCGCACGGCACCTGGACGACTTCGGCGTCGGCTTCATCGAGGGCGGCTGGCCCGGGGCCAACCCGCGGGACACCGAGTTCTTCGCCCGCGCCCGGCAGGAGATCGACTTCCGGCACGCCCGGCTCGTCGCCTTCGGCGCGACCCGCCGGGCCGGCGCCAAGGCGTCCGAGGACCCGCAGGTCAAGGCGCTCCTGGATTCGGGCGCCGACGTGATCACGCTGGTCGCCAAGTCGCACGACCGGCATGTCGAGCTCGCGCTGCGCACCACCCTGGACGAAAACCTGGAGATGGTCCGCGACACCGTCTCCTTCCTGGTCGGGCAGGGCCGCCGCGTGTTCGTCGACTGCGAGCACTTCTTCGACGGCTACCGCGCCAACCCCGAGTACGCGAAGGCCGTCGTACGGGCCGCCTCGGAGGCCGGCGCCTCCGTGGTGATCCTCTGCGACACCAACGGCGGCATGCTGCCGGCGCAGATCCAGGCGGTCGTCTCCACGGTCCTGGCCGACACCGGGGCCCGGCTCGGCATCCACGCCCAGGACGACACCGGCTGCGCGGTCGCCAACACCCTCGCCGCCGTGGACGCGGGCGCCACCCACGTGCAGTGCACGGCGAACGGCTACGGCGAGCGCGTCGGCAACGCCAACCTCTTCCCCGTCGTCGCGGCCCTGGAGCTCAAGTACGGCAAGCGGGTCCTGCCCGGGGGCGCGCTGCGCGAGATGACCCGCATCTCGCACGCCATCGCCGAGGTCGTGAACCTCACGCCCTCCACCCACCAGCCGTACGTGGGCGTCTCGGCCTTCGCGCACAAGGCGGGGCTGCACGCCTCGGCCATCAAGGTCGACCCGGACCTCTACCAGCACATCGACCCGGAGCTGGTCGGCAACACCATGCGGATGCTCGTGTCCGACATGGCGGGCCGCGCCTCCGTCGAGCTCAAGGGCAAGGAACTCGGCGTCGATCTCGGCGGCGACCGCGAACTGGTCGGCCGGGTGGTCGAGCGGGTCAAGGAGCGCGAGCTCAAGGGCTACACCTACGAGGCGGCGGACGCGAGCTTCGAGCTCCTCCTGCGTGCCGAGGTGCAGGGCGGCCCCCTGCGCTACTTCGAGGTCGAGTCCTGGCGGGCCATCGTCGAGGACCGCCCCGACGGCACCCACGCAAACGAGGCCACGGTCAAGCTCTACGCCAAGGGCGAGCGCATCGTCGCCACCGCGGAGGGCAACGGCCCGGTCAACGCCCTGGACCGCGCCCTGCGCGTCGCCCTGGAGAAGATCTACCCGCAGCTCGCCAAGCTCGACCTCGTCGACTACAAGGTCCGCATCCTGGAGGGCGTCCACGGCACCCAGTCCACCACCCGTGTCCTGATCTCCACCTCGGACGGCGCGGGCGAGTGGTCCACGGTGGGCGTCGCGGAGAACGTCATCGCCGCCTCTTGGCAGGCCCTGGAGGACGCGTACACCTACGGTCTGCTGCGCGCCGGGGTGGAACCGGCCGAGTGACACCGGCGGACGGTCGCCGGCCCCCGGCGCCGCACGGGGAACCGCGCTACCGGCGCGTGCGGTTCCCCTCGCCGGGGGTCTGCCCTCCGGTGCCCAGGAACGCGGTCCAGGCTGCGGGGGAGACGGTCACTATGCCGCCTCCGGCGGGGGCGTTCTTGGAGTCACGGATGTGGACGGACGAGGGCTGGGTGGCGACTTCGACGCAGTTGCCACCCTCGTTGCTGCTGTGGCTGGACTTGATCCACTGAAGTACGGTGCTCATCGGTCTCCTAGCAGTCCGTGCACGTAGCGCACGCTCTCGTCTGGAGAGAGGGCTTGTGACCGCAGCATTCCATACTTGTGGTGATAGTCCCTGACCTCGTCGGGATCGTCCACGAGGAAACTGGCGCGCTGCACTTCCAGATAGACAAGTCGGTCGCTGTCGGGGGTCTCCAGCAGTGTCATCGGGCCCGCGAGACCGGCGTGCGGCATCCGGTCCATCGGCATGATCTGGAAGCCCATATGCGCGGGCTTCGTGTACTCCAGGATCTGGTGGAACTGCTCCCGCATCACCTCCGGGCCGCCGACCTGCCGTCGCAGAATGCTCTCCTCCAGCACGAAGTGTCCGACGGGCGGCAGTTCTCGTTGCCAGATCAACTGCCGTTCCATACGCGCGGCCACCCACTGTTCGGCCGTCTCGCTGCCGAGCGCCGGATAGCGGGAGTCGAAGGTGGCGCGGCAGTAGTCCCGGGTCTGAAGCAGCCCTGGCACCACCTGCGTCTCGTACGACAGGAAGCTCACCGCTTCCTGCTCGTGATCCACCAGCGACTGCGCGAACTGCACCACCTTCTCCCGCACCGGCATCCGCGCCACGAGCAGCGCCAGCGCCCCCTTCGTGTCCAGGAGTTCGTCGAACTGCTCGGCCCGGTCCGGCTGGAGCGCCAGTCTGCCCTGCTCGATCGAGCCCACCGTGTCGACGTGGACGCTCGCCCTCTCGGCGAACTGCTCCTGGGTCAGACGGGCTTGTTTCCGGTAGTGCGCCACGAGCGCACCGACCGCCTGCCAGGCACCGACCTTCTTCGACATGGCCAACCTCTTCCCCCGTGGGCACCCCGAGTCCTCGTAGTGAACTCGTAGCAATCAGAACTACGACTTCACTCACTGCCCCATGCTAGTCACTCCCTGTGACAGTCGGCCCGTGAATCCCCAAGTCCAGCTCCTGCACGCCCGCACCGCCCTCTACCCCCGCGACCGCAGGTCGGTGGCCGTGGCGCGAGACCTCACCCGCGTCACCCTCGCCGACTGGGGCCTGACCCGGCGCGGCGACGAGGTACTGCTCTGCGTGAGCGAGCTCGCCACCAACGCGCTGCTGCACGGCGTCCCGCCGGGCCGCTGCTTCCGCCTCGGTCTGACGCTCACCACCGACGGCGTCCTGCGCGTCGAGGTCCACGACAGCGGCCCCGGCGAGGTACGGGTGCCGGGGCCGGTGTGGGACGCGGAGGGCGGACGCGGGCTCCTGCTGGTGAGCGCCCTCGCCGATGGGTGGGGGGTGCGGGAGCGGGAGCCCGGCAAGGTGGTGTGGTGCGAGTTCCGGCCCGGTGGATCACCGCCGCCCTACTGAAGCCGCCACTTCTGGTTCGCGGCGCCCGTGCAGCTCCAGATCTGCGCGCGGGCGCCGTTCGCCGAGGAATTGTCGGTCACGTCCAGGCACTTGTTCGCCGCCGTGTTCACGACGTCACCGGTCGACGCGTTGTACGACCACTGCTGCGCGCCGGTGCCGTTGCAGTCGTAGAGCTGCACCTTCGCCCCGTCGGCCGTCGAACCCGAGGTCACGTCGAGGCACTTGCCGAGCGCCCGGACCGACCCGTCGCCCTGCACGGTCCACTGCTGGGCGGCGGAGCCGTTGCAGTCGTAGAGCTGCACCGCCGTGCCGTTGGCGCTCGAACCGCCCGCAACGTCCAGGCACTTGCCCGCGAGGCCGACGAAGGAGCCGGAGCGGGCGCCGCTGCCGGACTGCGTGCCGGACCAGGTGAAGGTCGCCGAGGTCCTGCCCGGCAACGAGTAGGTGGCGTGCTGCGAGCCCCAGTCGATGGTCACCGTCTTCGCGGAGGAGGCGCCGTTGTAGGCGATCAGCGCCTTGGAGCCGTCCGGGTTGCGCCAGGCCACGTTCGGCACCGCCGAGGACGCCGTCGAGGCGATCCGCTGCGCGCCGGGCCGGACGAACTTGGTCAGCTGGCCCATGTCGTAGTACTCGACCGTGTAGTCGACGGTTCCGCTCCGCCCGTCGCCGTTGTGGACCGTGATCAGGCCGGTGCAGGTGCCGCAGCCGCCGTTGTGCGGGCCCATGTCCTGGTCCACCGCGAGGGACCACTTGGTCACCGACTTCGCCCAGTTGCGGGTGTAGTCGATGATGTTGTTCATGTCCTCGCGCTGCTGGTCGGCGATCCAGGTGCCGCCGGAGTGCTCGGTGCCGAACGCGTCCAGGTTCGGGTACTGGTTGTGCACCGCGGTCTGCTCGGACACGTCACCGCCGTAGCCGTGCCAGGCGATCCCGCCGAAGTTGGGGTGGTCGCGGATGGCCGGGTCGTCCACGCTCTGGGCCGCGTAGGAGTCGTAGACGTCCCAGTTCCAGTCGTGCGCCAGGACCTTGGTGGACAGGCCCGCCGACTGCAGCTTCGGCAGCAGCTCGTTCTTCAGGAAGTACTGGATGCCGGAGGCGTTCCAGCTCATCGACGGATAGCCCGAGCAGCAGGTCGGCTCGTTCTGCGGGGTGACGTAGGAGACGTTCACGCCCTGGTTCCGGTACGCCTGGAGGTACTTCACGAAGTAGTCCGCGTAGGCCCCGTAGTCCTCGGCCTTCAGCCAGCCGCCGTTGAGCGAGCCGCTGTCCTTCATCCAGGCCGGTGCCGTCCATGGCGAGGCCATGACAGTCAGAGAGGGGTTCAGCTGGAGGGCCTGCCTGGTCAGCGGGACGACGTCCGCGAGGTCGTGCGCGATGGAGAAGCCGTTCAGGTTCGGGTCCGTCTGGCCGGCCGGCACGTCGTCGTACGTGTAGCCGTAGCGCGCGAGGTCCGAGGCCCCCATCGGGTTGCGCAGGAACGACAGCCCGATGCCGTCCATCGGCGAGAACAGCTTCTTCATGGTGGCGTCGCGCGTGGCCTGGGAGAGCGCGCCGCTGGAGTTCATCAGCCAGGCCGCGGTGTCCGTGAAGGACGCGCCGCCGCCGGTGAAGGTCTGGTACCGGGTGTTCTCGTCGACGGTGATGTTCTCGCCGCCGCCACCGGTCCCGGACTGGAAGGCGAACGGCGTCTGCGCCTGGAGCCCGCGGGTGACATGGCGTCCGCCGGAGTCGTCGGTGGTGGTGAGATAGGCGGTGACCTGCTCACCGGCCGCGTGCGCGGGGGGAACGGCCGCGGTGAAGCCGGCCGCCGAGAGCACGCCGGCCAGCAGCAGCCGGAGTGTGCGGGGGGTTCTTCTCGTGCGCGGGGTCCTGCTCGTGTGGGGGGTTCTTCTCATGGGGAGCGCGTCCCTTCCTGACGAGACGTCTTGACGGGTCTGCGGGGCCTTAGTTAACTCACGACGTGATCTAAGTCATGAGTGAACCGCTCGAGCCAGAGTGAACCAGAGAGTCGAGGGAAGGTCCATGCCAAGAACCGCCCTGCTCGTCTCCGCGGCCCTGCTCGCCGCCCTGCTCTCGCCGACCGTGTCACAGGCGGCCGACGACCCCGCCCCGGTCCCCGTCGACCGCTTCGAGGGCGAGGTCCCCTTCGCGTCCCAGCCCGCCGAGGGCATCTTCACCTGGGGCGGCGACTCCGACGATCCGCCCGCCCTTCGGCTGACCGCGCGCCCCGACGCCCCCGAGGGCGAGAGGGTCCTCACCGGCAGCTACGACATCAGCGGCTACGGGGGCTTCACCCACGACTTCGCCGCCGACCGGCCCGGCCACGACTGGTCGGCCCACAAGGGCATCCGCTTCTGGTGGGACGGCCGGGACGACGGCGGGAAGATCGCCTTCGAGATCAAGGACGGCGGCGCGAACGGCGAGGCCTCCGAGCTGTGGACGACCTCGTTCACCGACGACTTCACCGGCTGGAAGCAGATCGAGATCCCCTTCACCGACTTCGTCTACCGCACCGACTACCAGCCCGTCGGCGGCATCGACCACGTCCTCGGGCTGACCTCGATGTGGGGCTACGCCGTCACCCTCCCCGTCGGCGTCAAGGGCAGCTTCGCCATGGACGACGTCGAGCTGTACGGCAAGGCGGACCAGTCGCTGCGCGCCTCCGTCACCACGGACGCCGCCGTCTACCCGGTGAAGGAGGGCGGCACCGCCGCCGTCAGGGTCACCCTCGCCACCACCGGCTCCGCCCCGCTCGAGGAGCCCGTGACCGTCGCGTACGAGACCGCGGGCGGCACGGCCGAGCCGGGCAAGGACTACACCCCCGTCTCCGGCACCCTCACCTTCCCGGCCGGCACCGCCTCCGGCGCGACGCGGACCGTCGAGGTCCGCACCCTCCGGGACAGGTCGGCCGAGCCCGCCGAGACGGTCCCGCTGAAGCTCACGGTCACCGGCGCCAGGCCGCCCGCCGAGACCCCGCAGGTCGTCGTCGACGCACACGGACTGCCCTACCTGGACCCGAAGCTGCCGGTGCGCAGGCGCGTGGCCGATCTGCTGTCCCGGATGTCGCTGCGGGAGAAGGCCGGCCAGATGACGCAGGCCGAGCGCGGGGCCGTCGGCGCGGGCGGCGACATCGCGGCCTACGACCTCGGCTCCCTGCTCTCCGGCGGCGGCTCCACGCCCACGCCCAACACCCCGGCAGCCTGGGCGAAGATGATCGACGGCTTCCAGCTGCGGACGCGCGCGACCCGGTTCCAGATCCCGCTGGTCTACGGCGTCGACGCGGTGCACGGGCACAACAACCTGGTCGGCGCGACGATCATGCCGCACAACATCGGCCTCGGCGCCACGCGTGACCCCCGGCTCGCCGAGCGGACGGCCGCGGTGACCGCCTCCGAGGTCCGCGCCACCGGCATCCCCTGGGACTTCGCCCCCTGCCTCTGCGTCTCCCGCGACGAACGCTGGGGCCGCTCCTACGAGTCCTTCGGCGAGGACCCGGCCCTGGTGGAGTCCATGGAGACCGTCATCCAGGGCCTCCAGGGGGCCCCGAACGGCCGGGACCTGAAGCGGAACGACAAGGTGCTCGCCACCGCCAAGCACTTCGTCGGCGACGGCGGCACCGCGTACGGCTCCTCCACGACCGGCACGTACACCATCGACCAGGGAGTCACCAAGGTCACCCGGCGGCAGCTGGAGGCGATCCACCTGGCGCCGTACCGGACCGCCGTGGAGCGGGGCGTCGGCACGGTCATGCCGTCGTACTCCTCGCTCGACATCCTCGGCGACGGCCGGGGGGCGGTGAAGATGCACGCCCGCGCCGACATGATCAACGGCGTGCTGAAGGGCCGCATGGGCTTCGGCGGATTCGTCATCAGCGACTGGAACGCCATCGACCAGCTGCCCGGCGACTACGCGTCCCGGGTGCGCACGGCCGTGAACGCGGGCGTCGACATGATGATGGTGCCGTACGGCTACAAGGACTTCGCCGCCGCCCTCGCCGACGAGGTCCACGCGGGCCGCGTCAGCGAGCAGCGGATCGACGACGCCGTCTCCCGCATCCTCACCCAGAAGTTCCGGCTGGGCCTGTTCGAGCACCCCTACGCCGACACGTCCGACGCCTCCCGGATCGGCTCGGCCGCGCACCGCGCCGTCGCCCGGCAGGCGGCCGCCGAGTCGCAGGTGCTGCTGAAGAACGCGGGCGGCGTGCTGCCGCTGCACAAGCACGAGAAGGTCTACGTCGCCGGGTCCAACGCCGACGACATCGGCAACCAGAGCGGCGGCTGGACCGTCACCTGGCAGGGCTCGTCCGGCGACATCGTCCCCGGCACGACCATCCTGCAGGGGATGAGGGAGGCGGGCGGCGACGTCACCTACTCCAAGGACGCGTCGGCGCCGACGAGCGGCTACGACGCGGGGGTGGTCGTCGTCGGCGAGACCCCGTACGCCGAGGGCGTCGGCGACGTCGGCAACGGCCACGACCTGCAGCTGTCCGCGGCCGACAAGCGGGCCGTCGACACGGTGTGCGCGGCCATGAAGTGCGCGGTGCTGATCGTCTCCGGGCGGCCGCAGCTGATCGGCGACCGGCTCGGCGAGATCGACGCGCTGGTGGCCTCCTGGCTGCCGGGCACGGAGGGCGAGGGCGTGGCCGACGTGCTCTACGGCAGGCGGCCCTTCACCGGCCGGCTCCCGGTCACCTGGCCCCGGTCCGAGGCCCAGCTACCGATCAACGTCGGCGACGCGTCGTACGACCCGCAGTTCCCCTACGGCTGGGGCCTGACGACGCTGACCAGGGTGCCCGGCGGCGGCGCGCTCACGCTGCGGGCGCTCGCGGTGGCCGCCGCGGCCGCCGAGCGGGCCGGAGCCGACCGGGCCGGCCGCGCGCTCGTCACCGAGGCGCGGCTGATGGTCCAGCGGAAGGTGGGCGAGGACATCACGCCGGCGGTCGCGAAACCCTTCGCGGACGCCGACCACCTCTCGCTCACCGGGAGGTACGGGGCGGCCGTGCGGAGTCTTCAGGCGGCCTGGAGAGCCTCCTGAGCACGGAGGCGGCGGCCTGTCCGGCGCGGACTTCGCCCCCGGTGGCCTCGGCGGCGGAGGGGAGGGGGCGTCGGGGGCGGCGGTGACTTCGGCGGCCGGCTCGGGGCCGGCCGCCGGAAGGCGCACGGAACGACGGGCGCCCGCCCCCCGGCACGGGGGAGCGGGCGCTCGCGGGCACGCGGTGCCGTGACGGCCCGGTCCCGCCCTGTCAGGCGTTCTTGATCGCGGAGATGTCGAAGTTCAGCTTGATCTTGTCGGAGACCAGCACGCCACCCGTCTCCAGAGCGGCGTTCCAGGTCAGGCCCCACTCGGAGCGCAGGATCTCCGCCTTGCCCTCGAAGCCGACGCGCTCGTTGCCGAAGGGGTCCTTGGCGGCGCCGTTGAACTCCAGGTCGATGGTGAGCGGCCGGGTGGTGCCGAGGATCTCCAGGTCGCCGGTGATCCGGTAGTCGTCGCCGCCGAGGGATTCCGCCCGGGTGGAGCGGAAGGTCATGGTCGGGAACTCGTCGATCTTGAAGAAGTCGGCGCTCTTCAGATGACCGTCGCGGTCGGCGGACCCGGTGTCGATGCTCTCCATCTTGACGTCGATGGACGCCGTGGACGCCGACGGGTCGCCGCCGTCCAGGTGCAGCGAGCCGCTGAAGTCGAGGAACTTGCCCTTGACGTTGGTGACCATCGCGTGGCGGACGGTGAAGCCGATCGTCGAGTGGGCGGCGTCGATCGTGTAGTCGCCGGTCAGCGCGGTCAGCTCGGGGGTCGCCATGACATGCTCCTTCGGGTTGATGTTGAACTTTGAACTAATCAACGGGAACGACCGTAGACCTATTCCCTTCAAGTTTCAACATCATCGGCGGAGTGTCGGCGGGAGTTCGCGGAGTGTTGGCGAGAGGCCCCCGTGGTGGTAGACGCCCAGGACATGAACCCCCATCGCAGAGGCTCCACGAGACCCACCCGCAGGGCCGTGTTACTCACGGCCGCGCTCCTCGCCGCGGCCGCTCCCACCGCCCGCGCCGCCGCCCCGGACCCCTACGACACCCTGCGCCGCCGCTGGCTCGACCTCTCCCTCGGCGCCGGTTACGACCCCACGGCGGAGCCCTACGCCTCCCGCCTCGCCCGGACCGGCGAACTCGCCCGCGCCGCCCGGGCGACCATGGCGCCCACCCCCGCCTCCCTGTGGCCCGGCCACCCCTTCGACCCGCCCGCCGGCATCACCTTCAGCTACGGCCGCCTGTGGACGATGACCCAGGCCTACGTCCAGCAGGGCACCGGCTCGACCGGCGACCCGGCGCTCCTCGCGGACATCCTGCGCGGCCTCGACCACCTCTCCGCCACCGTCTACAACCCCTCCACCACCCGCTACGGCAACTGGTGGGAGTGGCAGATCGGCAGCCCCCGCCTGCTGACGGACATCGCCGCCGCCCTCCACGACCGGCTCACCGGCGCGCGCATCGACGCGGTCTGCGCCGCCGTGGACCACTTCGTCCCCGACTCGATGCTCACCGACTACTCCGGCACCTCCACCGGCGCCAACCGCGTCGACCTGTGCCGCTCGGTGGCCCTGCGGGGCGTCCTGGGGCGCTCGGACGCCAAGATCGCCCTCGCCCGGGACGCGCTGTCGCCGGTCTTCCCCTACGTCACCGAGGGGGACGGGCTCTACGCGGACGGCTCCTTCGTGCAGCACACCTGGGTCGCGTACTCGGGGACGTACGGGCAGGTCCTGCTCGACGGCCTCGGCCGCCTCTTCGCGCTCCTGGCGGGCTCCGCCTGGGAGGTGACCGACCCCGCCCGGCAGACCGTGTTCGACAGCGTCGAGCACGCCTACGCGCCGCTGATCCACGACGGGCTCGTGATGGACAGCGTCAACGGCCGTGCCATCAGCCGGGGTCACCTCAAGAGCGACGACCTGCACGTGATGCGCAGCGACCACTTCCACGGCCAGGGCGTCATCGCCGCGATCGCGCTGCTGGCCGGCGCGGCGAGCGACGCCGAACGCGAGCGGTGGCAGTCGTACCTGAAGGGCTGGATCGAACGGGACACGGTCACGCCGGTCCTGACGGCGCCCCGGTTCGGCGTCGCCGATCTGGCCCGCCTCCACGCGGTCGCCGCCGCACCGGTCCCGGCCGCCCCGGAACCCTCCGGGCACCGGCTCTTCCCGGCGATGGACCGCGCCGTGCACCGCGGCCGGGGCTTCACGGCGAACATCGCGATGTGCAGCGACCGCATCACGTACTACGAGTGCGGCAACGGCGAGAACCCGCGCGGCTGGCACACCGGCGCGGGGATGCTCTCCTGGTGGCCGGCGGGGCGGTCGGACCAGTACACGGACTGGTTCTGGCCCACCGTCGACTGGTACCGGCTGCCCGGCACCACCGTCTCCACCAGGCGGCTGCCCGACCGGGCGGGCGGGGAGTGGGGCGCGCCCAAGCCGGACGTGCGCTGGGTCGGCGGCACGACGGACGGCACGTACGCCGCCGTCGGCCAGCATCTGAAGGGCCTCGGTTCCACGCTCGAGGCCCGCAAGTCGTGGTTCTGCGCCGAGGACGCGGTGATCTGCCTCGGCGCGGGCATCACCGCCACCGACGGCGTCCCGGTCGAGACCGTCGTCGACAACCGCAACCTGGGGGAGGGCGGCACCCAGGAGTTCGTCCACGGGCACGGCTGGGCCCACCTTCAGGGCCACGGCGGCTGGCTGGTCCCCGGCGGCGAGCTGCGCACCCTGCGCGAGGACCGCACCGGCGCCTGGTCCGACATCAACACCACCAGCACGGCGGAGCGGGCCACCCGCCGCTGGCAGACCCTCTGGCTCGACCACGGCACGGACCCGGTGGACGCCGCCTACCTCTACGTCCTGATGCCCGGCGCCTCCCGGCGGGCCGTCGCCTCCCGCGCCGCCGACCGGCACTGGCTGACAGTGCTCGCCAACGACAGCGCCCGCCAGGCCGTCCGCGTCCCCTCCCTCGGCCTCACGGCCGCCAACTTCTGGCAGCCCGGCACCGCGGGCGCGCTGACCGCCTCCGCCGCCGCGAGCGTGCTGCTCCGCCACCGGGGCCGCACCGCCACCCTGTGCGTGAGCGAGCCACCCCGGACGGGCGAACCGCTGGAGATCGCCTGGGACCACCCGGTCCGCGCGGTGGTGCGGGCGGATGAGACGGTGGAGGTCCTGTGCACCGGCCGCCGGCTGAGACTGCGGATTACCCCAGAAGTGTCATGCGCGACCCACCGATGTGAGGTGACTCTCGGCTGACGGCTTTGTGCGACCTCTACAAGCCGGACGCCCTCTGAGCAGTCGGAACGCCTGCACGCCGTCGTGGTTCTGTTCAGGGGTACCAGGAAAACGGGCCGGACACTGTACGGAGTCGACGGCTCGCATTCCTCGGTGGGCTTCGTAAGGTCACTACATGACCGTTTTGGATGAGGCGCCGGGTGAGTCGACGGGTGAGCCGGCGGACGCGCGCGGGCGGGTGGCCGAGCTGCACGAGATCCGTGCCCGGGCGCTGGCCGGGCCGAGCGAGAAGGCGACCGAGGCGCAGCACGCCAAGGGCAAGCTGACCGCGCGGGAGCGCATCGAGCTGCTGCTGGACGCGGACTCCTTCCAGGAGGTCGAGCAGCTGCGCCGGCACCGCGCCACCGGCTTCGGCCTGGACGCCAAGAAGCCGTACACGGACGGGGTGATCACCGGCTGGGGCACGGTGGAGGGCCGTACGGTCTTCGTCTACGCCCATGACTTCCGCATCTTCGGCGGCGCCCTCGGCGAGGCCCACGCCACCAAGATCCACAAGATCATGGACATGGCCATCGCGGCCGGTGCCCCGCTGGTCTCCCTCAACGACGGCGCCGGCGCCCGCATCCAGGAGGGCGTGTCCGCCCTGGCCGGATACGGCGGGATCTTCCAGCGCAACACCAAGGCGTCCGGCGTCATCCCGCAGATCAGCGTGATGCTCGGCCCGTGCGCCGGCGGCGCGGCCTACAGCCCCGCCCTGACCGACTTCGTCTTCATGGTCCGCGACACCTCGCAGATGTTCATCACCGGACCGGACGTGGTCAAGGCGGTGACCGGCGAGGAGATCACGCAGAACGGCCTCGGCGGCGCGGACGTCCACGCCGAGACCTCCGGCGTCTGTCACTTCGCCTACGACGACGAGGAGACCTGCATCGCGGAGGTCCGCTACCTCCTCTCGCTGCTGCCGCAGAACAACCGGGAGACCCCGCCGCGGGTGGAGTGCACGGACGCCGTGGACCGGCGCAGCGAGACGCTGCTCGACCTGGTCCCGGCGGACGGCAACCGGCCCTACGACATGGCCAAGGTGATCGAGGAGATCGTCGACGACGGCGAGTACCTCGAGGTCCACGAGCGCTGGGCCCGCAACATCATCTGCGCGCTGGGCCGGCTGGACGGCCAGGTCGTCGGCATCGTCGCCAACCAGCCGCAGACCCTCGCGGGCGTCCTGGACATCGAGGCGAGTGAAAAAGCTGCGCGTTTCGTCCAGATGTGTGACGCTTTCAATATCCCGATCGTCACCTTCCTGGACGTCCCCGGGTTCCTGCCCGGCGTCGACCAGGAGCACGGCGGCATCATCCGCCACGGCGCGAAGCTCCTCTACGCCTACTGCAACGCGACCGTGCCGCGGATCTCGCTGATCCTGCGCAAGGCGTACGGAGGTGCCTACATCGTCATGGACAGCCAGTCCATCGGCGCCGACCTCACCTACGCCTGGCCGACGAACGAGATCGCCGTGATGGGCGCCGAGGGCGCCGCCAACGTCATCTTCCGCCGCCAGATCGCCGCCGCCGAGGATCCCGACGCCATGCGGGCCCGCATGGTCAAGGAGTACAAGTCCGAGCTCATGCACCCCTACTACGCGGCCGAGCGCGGCCTGGTCGACGACGTCGTCGACCCGAGCGAGACCCGCGAGATCCTCATCCGCTCCCTGGCGATGCTGCAGACCAAGCACGCCGACCTGCCCTCGCGCAAGCACGGCAACCCCCCGCAGTAACCCGGCGGACCCTCCGCGGCACCCCCGCGGAAACCTCATCCACGGAGACTGAGACCTATGAGCACTCCTGACATCCGCGTCGAGAAGGGCCACGCCGAGCCCGAGGAAGTGGCCGCCATCACGGCCGTCCTGCTGGCCCGCGCCGCGGCCGCCCCGTCGGACGCCCAGCCCCACCGCTCCCGCCCGAAGGCCGGCTGGCGCCGGCTGGAGCGCGAGGGCGGCTTCCGGGCCCCGCACAGCTGGCATTAGACGGTAAGCGCGCAGAAGAAGGGCCCCTCCATCAGAGAGGGGCCCTTCTTCTGCATGCCTTCAAGGGCGCGGGGAGCCGCGCGGCCGGCCACCAGGCACCCGCGGACGGCTCACCACCGCCGGAGGCAGCCCGGTGGCCGCGCGTCCGCTACCGCAGCCGTGCCATCAGCGCGTGCTCGACCAGCGTGATCAGCGCCGACTTCGCGTCGGCCCGATGCCGCGCGTCGGTCGTGATGATCGGGGTGTCCGGGCCGATCTGCAGCGCCTCCCGCACCTCGTCCGGGCTGTACGGCTGGTTGCCGTCGAAGCCGTTCAGGGCGATCACGAAGGGCAGACCGCTGTTCTCGAAGTAGTCGACGGCCGGGAAGCAGTCGGCCAGGCGCCGGGTGTCCACCAGCACGATCGCGCCGATCGCGCCGCGGACCAGGTCGTCCCACATGAACCAGAACCGGTCCTGACCGGGCGTACCGAAGAGGTACAGGATCAGGTCCTGGTCCAGGGTGATGCGGCCGAAGTCCATGGCCACCGTGGTGGTGGTCTTGTCCCCGGTGTGGGTGAGGTCGTCGATGCCCGCGCTGGCGGACGTCATGACGGCCTCGGTACGCAGCGGGTTGATCTCCGAGACGGCCCCGACGAACGTGGTCTTGCCCACGCCGAAGCCACCCGCCACCACGATCTTCGCCGAGGTGGTGGAGCGGGAAGGACCGCCGCTAGAGCTTGCGAAGTCCACTGAGCACCCTTTCGAGCAGTGTCACGTCTGGCTGGCCGCCGGCGTTCTCGTCGCCGCCGGGCTGATGGATCGCGACCAGTCCCGCCTCCGCCAAGTCGGCGACGAGGATCCTGGCCACGCCGAGAGGGATCGTCAGGAGCGCGGAGATTTCGGCTACCGACTTGATCTCCCGGCAGAGGTTGCAGATCCGCTGATGCTCGGGCAGCTGGCCCTGCATCTGGTGCGGCTGCGCGGTGGTGTGCACCAGCGCCTCGATGGCGAGCTGGTAGCGGGGCCTGGTACGGCCGCCCGTCATGGCGTACGGGCGCACCAGGGGGTTGTTCGACGCCCCCGCGGGCGCCGGCTCAGGGGTGCGTCGCTGCGGCTGCACGGGCTGGATGCGCGGTGCCGGCGGCTGGTCGTACGGCGAAGGGCCGGGGCCCTGCGGCGCGTACGGCTGCCGACGCCGGTGGCTGGGAGCGGAGGGGAAGTCGTAACGGTTCGGGTTCTGGGAACCGTCGCCCTGGCCCTGGGCAGGGCCGTACGACCAGTTGCCCGAAGGCGAACCGCCTGGGGGTGTTGCCACTTTCTCCTCCTCCGACTGTGCCGGGCACCCGAGCCCTGTGGAGCCGCGTCCCGAAACTTTAAGGCCCCGGGACGCCAAACCGCACCGTCTGACTGTCAGTTGAGCAGGCTGCCCTGGAGCTCCGCACGCAGATCCGGGGTCAGGACAGTACCGGCACGGTCCACCAGAAGTGCCATCTCGTACCCGATGAGACCGATGTCCGCCTCGGGATGTGCGAGAACCGCGAGTGAGGAACCGTCGGAGATGGACATGATGAACAGGAATCCCCGCTCCATCTCCACAACCGTCTGATTCACGCTACCGCCCTCGAAGATGCGCGAGGCACCGGCGGTCAGCGAGGTCAGGCCGGAGGCGACCGCCGCGAGCTGGTCGGCGCGGTCGCGCGGAAACCCTTCGGACATCGCCAGAAGGAGTCCGTCGGCGGAGACCACCACCGTGTGGGACACCCCCGGGGTGTTGTCCACGAAGTTGGTGATCAACCAGTTCAGGTTCTGTGCCGCCTGGCTCATCGGGCTCACACTAACGCTCCTGGTTGTAGGTGCTGTCAGGACCGAAGCCCTGGCCGTTCGTTTCACTGCCCGCGCCGGCGTTGCGTCCACGCTGGACGCCCCGGCGCAGGTTGCTCAGCCTGCCCCGGACGTCCTCCGGGGCACGGGAGACCTGTGGGCCTCCCTGGGGGGTCGACGCGGCGGTTCCCTCGACCAGGTTGGCCCTGGGTACCCGCCGCGGCAGGCCGGAGGAGGTGACCCCGCCCGCCTTGGGCTTCCGCAGCGCGGAGGCCTGCTGCCAGCGCTCGTCGTTGGCCGAGCGCCAGTCGCCGTTGCCGTTGGAAGCCGGTGCCGGGGTCGGCGCTTCCTGGGTCGCGGGCCGCGCGCCGTTCGAGCCGTTCGCTCCGCCGAAGGATCCGCGGCGGGGCAGCCCGGCGTCGGTGAGCGCGTGACCTGCGGAAGGAGCCGGTCCCGGACGGTCGAAGCCTACGCGGTCGTGCTCGCTCGCGTCAGGGGCCTGAGCAGGTTCCGTTTCCGGAGCGTAATCGGGCGCGTAACCGTTCTGGAAACCGTCCTGCTGCGGCCAGTCGTCCTGGTAGCGGCGCTCTTCGAAGGCCGCGAAGGACTCCGGGGCCGCGTTCTGGGCGGCGGCGGGCTCCTCACGGACCGGCTCCGCATACGCGGGCTCGGAGTAGCCGCCGTTCGGCGAGAACGTGTCGTTCTGCGACAGGGGGTCGCCGGGCGCGTAGTACGGCTCCTCGTACGACGGCCGGGGGGCCGGCTCGTCGTACGCGGGGGACTGCGGCTCCTCGTACGGGGTCTGCTGCAGCTCGTCGTAGGCGGGCTGCTGGTCGTAGCCCACGGGCTGCTGCTGCTCCGGGTAGGCACCCGTGCCGTTGTCGTAGGACGGCTGCTGCTGCGCCTCGAAGGGGTCGCCGTACGTGCCCTCGGCGGGCGAGTCCGGCTCGTCCTGCCCCGGCGGCCGCTGGGCCTCCAGGGCCGCGCGGCGCTCCTCGCGCATCAGCGAGCGGCCGACCGGGTCCAGCTCCCGGATGTCGTCCGGGATGTCGGCGTAGCGGCTGTCGTCGAAGCCGAGTTCCGCGGCGGTGCGCATCGGCTCGCTGAAGTCCTCACCCTGGAAGTTCTGCTCCGGGATGATCTGCGAGACCGTGAACTCGTCGCGGCTGAGCTGCTGCTCGCCGCCACCGCCGTGGGTGATCGCGTCGGGGAGCATCACCAGCGAGGTGGTGCCGGCCTGCTCGCCGGAGGGGCGCAGCTGGACCCGGATGCCGTGCCGGTCGGACAGCCGGCCGACCACGAACAGGCCCATGCGCTGCGAGATCGCGGCGTCCACGGTCGGCGGGTTGGCCAGCTTGTGGTTGATGTCCGCGAAGTCCTCGGCCGTCAGGCCGATGCCCTTGTCGTGGATCTCGATCATGATGCGGCCGTCGGGCAGCCGGGTCGCGGTGACGCGCACCTTGGTCTGCGGGGAGGAGAACGTCGTCGCGTTCTCCAGCAGCTCCGCGAGCAGGTGCACGAGGTCGGTGACCGCGCGGCCGTGGATCTCGGCCTCGGGGACGCCGGACAGCTCGATGCGCTCGTACTGCTCCACCTCGGAGGAGGCGGCGCGGACCACGTCGATGAGCGGGACCGGCTGGTCCCAGCGGCGGCCGGGCTCCTCGCCCGCGAGGACCAGGAGGTTCTCGCCGTTGCGGCGCATACGGGTGGCGAGGTGGTCCAGGCGGAAGAGGTTCTCCAGCTGGTCCGGGTCGGCCTCGTTGTTCTCCAGGTCGGTGATCAGGGTCAGCTGGCCCTCGATCAGCGACTGGTTGCGGCGCGAGAGGTTGGTGAAGATCGCGTTGATGTTGCCCCGCAGCAGGGCCTGCTCGGCGGCGAGCCGGACCGCCTCGCGGTGGACCTGGTCGAAGGCGCGGGCGACCTCGCCGATCTCGTCGCGGCTGGTGATCGGGATGGGCGCGACCCGGGTGTCGACGCGTCCGGGATCGGTGCGCGAGAGCTGGTCGACCAGCATCGGCAGACGCTGCTCGGCGATGCCGAAGGCGGCGTTGCGCAGCTGGCGCATCGAGCGGGACATCTGGCGGGCGACGGCGCCGGCCAGGATGAACGCCAGCAGCAGGGCGACCACGACCGCGGCACCCGTGATGAGGGCGTCACGCTTGGCGTTGTCGGCGATGTCCGAGGCCTCGTTCACGGCCGTGTCGGCCATGTCCGCCTGGATCTTGCGGTAGACGTCGTAGCGGAGGGTGTTGACCGCCCACCAGTTCTGGGGGGTGATGCCCTTCTCGGCGAGCTGCGCGCGCTCCGCGGCGTCGGTGGTCTTCAGGGTGGCCAGGGCCGTGACCATGGCGGTCGGATCGGACGGCGGCGGCACATAGGTCTGGTTGGCGGCGGCGGCCTGCGCGGCGGCCTCCTTGGCCTGTGCCTTGCCCTTCTCGGTGGCCTTCGCCTCGAGGTCGACCAGCTTCTGGGCGTCGGCCTCGGTGCCACCGGCCTTGTACTCCTCGATGGCGATGCCCTCGAGGTAGGCGTAGGAGGAGAGGGCCACGCGCTGTTTGGCCAGGTCGTCGGCCTTGGGGCCGGGGCTGATCAGCATATGCATGCCGATCGACCGCTCCAGCGACAGCGCGGCCTGGGTCAGCGAGATCGCGTAGACGGTACGGCCGTAGCTGGTGATGTTGCCGGTGCCCAGACCGAGTTCGTTGGCGAACTCCATCAGGGGGTGGGCGATGGCTATGTAGCCCTCTTCGGTCTGCACGCCGGAGCCCTGGTAGGCCGTCGCGCGCAACTTGGCGAGCTGGGGTTCGGCCTGGCGGAACAGCTTCAGGCGGCGCAGCAGGCCGGCCTTGTGCGGCATGTTCTGCGCCGCCTCGTCGAAGCCGTCGGCGGCCTGGTCGGTGGCCTTGCGGGCCGCCGCGACCGTCTGCTTGTCCTTGGCGGTCTCGGCCTTGCCCTTGAGCAGGGGTGCCGCGGTGATGTCCCGCTCGTTGTTGACCGCGTTCGCGTAGGTCAGGGAGGCCCGCACCAGGCGCGCGGTCTGCTCCGCGTCCTGGGCCTCCTGCCAGGTGTCGATCGAGCCCTTGACCTGGAAGCCACCCATCACCAGGCCGACGGCCACGGGTATGAGCAGGATCGCGTTCAGCCGGGTCGGCACCCGCCAGTTGCGGGGGGAGAAACGGCCGCCGCTCGCAGCGGGGGCGGCCGTCGGTTCGGAACCGGGCACAGGGGCGGGCGCCGCTCCGCGCGGCGGCGGGGTGAAGTTGCCCCGGGCCGACGGCTCGGGACCGTTCTTGCTTCGCCTCACTCGACCAACAACCTCTCGGCGGCGGGCACCAACGTTGTGCCGCAGTGTCTCAGAGCCCAGTACGCCACTGAGTACGCAGTACTACTGAGTACGTCTTTGACTATTGGGCAGTTCAGGCATTCCAGCACGACGGCCAGCGCTCTTCCAAACAGCGGAAGGCATGGATTCCGTGTGATGTAAGCCCCAGATAAAACGGTCATAAAGAGCGAGCCCCGCCAAAAGGCGGGGCGCGTGTGTGCACAGTGAGACCGGGTGGCGACGACGCGTGGCCGTGCCATTCGATTCCTCTGCCGAAACGTTATGAACACCGGGGCCGACCGTGTCAAAGGCCACAGCCGGCTCCGGTTTGTCTACGACAACTGCCGTATGTCATCACGGATTTGAAGATCTACCGCAGCCGTGCCATCAGCGCGTGCTCCACCAGCGTGATGAGCGCGCTCTTGGCGTCGGCCCGGTGGCGTGCGTCGGTCGTGATGATGGGGGTGTCGGGCCCGATCTGCAGGGCCTCGCGGACCTCCTCGGGAGCGTAGGGCTGGTGTCCGTCGAAGCCGTTGAGGGCGACGACGAAGGGCAGACCGCTGTTCTCGAAGTAGTCGACGGCCGGGAAGCAGTCGGCCAGGCGCCGGGTGTCCACCAGCACCACCGCGCCGATCGCGCCGCGTACCAGGTCGTCCCACATGAACCAGAACCGGTCCTGACCGGGCGTACCGAAGAGGTACAGGATCAGGTCCTGGTCCAGGGTGATGCGGCCGAAGTCCATGGCCACCGTGGTGGTGGTCTTGTCCCCGGTGTGGGTGAGGTCGTCGATGCCCGCGCTGGCGGACGTCATGACGGCCTCCGTGCGCAGCGGGTTGATCTCGGAGACGGCGCCCACGAACGTGGTCTTGCCCACGCCGAAGCCACCCGCCACCACGATCTTCGCGGAGGTGGTCGCCCGCCCTCCGTCAGAGCTTGCGAAGTCCACTGAGCACCCTTTCGAGCAGGGTCACGTCCGGTGCACCGGTGGTCTCGTCGCCACCCGGCTGGTGGATGGCGACGAGCCCGGCCTCGGCCAGGTCCGCGACGAGAATGCGGGCCACACCCAGCGGCATGGCCAGAAGCGCCGACACCTCGGCTACCGACTTCACCTCACGGCACAGATGGCAGATGCGCTGGTGCTCCGGGAGCAGCCCCATGAGTGCTGCCGGGTCGGCAGTCGTGCTGATCAGCGCCTCGATGGCGAGCTGGTAGCGCGGCCGCGTCCGGCCACCGGTCATCGCGTAGGGACGTACCAGTGGCTGGTCGCCCTCATCCTCGTACGGCTCCGCGTACGGATCATGAGAGGCGGTGGGCGGGGTCATGAATCCTCCGGGCGGGACAGCATGTCGGTCAGTCGTGCCGTCGCTTGGGCCGGTGGGGGGATTGTGGCGGCCGGACGGTGATTTGGTGAGACGGGTGGTGCCGGTGGGGTTCAGTGGAGCAGACTGCCTTGCAGTTCGGCGCGTAGATCGGGCGTGAGCACAGCGCCCGCGCGGTCGACCAGCAGCGCCATCTCGTAGCCGACCAGACCGATGTCGCACTCGGGGTGAGCGAGCACGGCCAGGGACGAGCCGTCCGAGACGGACATGAGGAAGAGAAAGCCCCGCTCCATCTCGACGACCGTCTGCGCCACGTCGCCGCCCTCGAAGATCCGGGAGGCCCCGGCCGTCAGCGAGGTGAGACCGGACGCGACGGCCGCCAGTTGATCGGCGCGGTCGCGGGGGAAGCCTTCCGACATCGCCAGAAGAAGACCGTCGGCGGACACGACGACGGTGTGGGACACACCCGGGGTGTTGTCCACGAAGTTGGTGATCAACCAGTTGAGGTTCTGTGCCGCCTGGCTCATCTGGCTCAACTAACGCTCCTGCTGGTGAGTGGGGCTCGGGAAGCTGCCCGTCTGGCCTGTTCCGGCCTGGCGGCCCTGCGCGATACCCCGACGGAGATTGGTCAGCCGGCCGCGTACGTCGTCAGGCGAACGCGAGACCTGCGGACCGGACTGGTGCTGTTGCTGCTGAGCCGTGCCCGGGACGAGGTTCGCCCGGGGTACCCGGCGCGGCAGGCCGGAGGTGGTGACACCGCCCGCGGCCGGCTGCCGGACGCGCTCCGCCTGCCGGACGAGGTCGTCGTTCGGCGAGGCGCGCCAGGAGGAGGTGGCGGGCTGCTGCTGCGCGCCCGCGGAGTGCTGCTGCTGCGCCATGGGAGACGTGGGCGCCTGCGGCTGGTGCGGCGCGGAGCCGTTGCTGTGCTGACCGCCCGCCTGGCCGCCGCGGAACCAGTTCGTCTCCAGCGTGTCGTACAGCGGCGTACGGCCGTCGCCCGGGCCCGACGCCGGCGGCAGGGCCTCCGGCTCCTGGCGGGTGGGCCGCTGCTGCGGCCGCGGCGGGGCCGGCTGCCGCGGGGCACCGAAGTCGCCGTGGTTGCCGTTGGGCTGCGGACGCTCGAACTGCCCGTTGCCGAAGGAGTTCTGACGGCCCGGCAGGTTGTGCCGGCCGGTGGAGCCGTCGTCGTAGCCCGGCGTGGCGAACTGGCCCGTGGATCCCGCGTCGTAGCCCTGCGGCATCGCGAACTGGCCGGTGTTGGCGGGGTTGTTCGGATCGCTCGCGTTGCCGCGGCCGTTCTGGCCCGGCGGGGAGCCGAAGACGTCCGAGCGGACGAACTGGCCCTGGTCCTGCCCGCCGTTCGCGGACGGCTGCGGCGCGCCGAAGTCCGGCCGGCCGTACGGGTCCTGCTGCGGCGGGGCGGCCGGCGCCGGGGCGCCGAAGTCGGGACGCGGGAACTCCGAGGTCGAGCTCTGGCGGTCGTCGCCCCGCGGGACGGCCGGCATCTCCGACGTCGAGCCGGGGCCCTGACGGTCGTCGAAGCGCGGCATCCGGGAGGTCTCGTCGTGGCCGCGCGGGGTGTCCAGCGAGGCGCGCGGCACCGGCGGCTGCGCGTTCTCGTCGCTCCAGCTCGGGCGCGGCTGCTGGTCGCCGCCCGGCAGTTCGGCCCGGGGGCCGCCACGGCCCGGCAGCTGCGGGCGGCGTCCACGACGGCCGCCGCGCTCGCCGCGCTCACCACCGGCCGCCGGGGCCTGCGGCGACGGGGCGGCGCCACGCGCGCCGCCGAAGCTGTCCTGGTCGGTGCCCGCGGCCTGCAGGCCCTGCGGGGCGCCCGGCGCCTGACCGAACGCGGCGCCCGCGCCCGCGGGAGCCGGCCGGCCCTGCTGCGGGGCGGGGAACTGCGGTCCACGCGCTCCGCCCGGAGCGCCCGGACGGCCGCCGCCCGGGCCGCCCGCGCCCGGCAGCGCGGCCCGCGGCCCCTGACCGGCCCCGAGCCGGCCACCGGCCGGCGCGCCGGCACCGAGGGCGCCACCGCCCGGAGCGCCGGCGCCGTTCGCCTGGCGCCGGGCCGCGGCCACACCGGCGGCGGCCTGCGCGGCGGCGGGGCCACCGGAGTTGCCGGCCCCCTGGCCGGGCTTGCCCTGCGGCTTCTTGCCGCCCTGGGCGACGTCCACCGGCAGCATGACCAGCGCGGTCGTGCCACCGGAGTCGGACGGGCGCAGCTGGATGCGGATGCCGTGCCGCTGGGACAGACGACCGACCACGAAGAGGCCCATGCGGCGGGAGACGGAGACGTCCACGGTGGGCGGCGAGGCGAGCCGCTCGTTGATCGCCGCGAGGTCCTCGGGGGAGAGGCCGATACCGGTGTCGTGGATCTCGATCAGCACCCGGCCGTCGGGCAGCGCGTGACCGGTGACCTTGACCTTGGTCTGCGGCGAGGAGAAGGAGGTCGCGTTCTCCAGCAGCTCGGCGAGCAGGTGCACGAGGTCGTTGACCACGCGGCCGGCGACCTCGGTCGTCGGCACGGCGGCCAGCTCGATGCGCTCGTACTGCTCCACCTCGGAGGCGGCGGCGCGCAGCACGTCGACCAGCGGGACCGGGCGGGTCCAGCGGCGGCCGGGCTCCTCACCGGCGAGGACGAGGAGGTTCTCACCGTTACGGCGCATACGCGTCGCGAGGTGGTCGAGCTTGAACAGCGAGGACAGCTGGTCCGGGTCGGCCTCGCGGGACTCCAGTTCGGAGATGAGCGACAGCTGACGCTGGATGAGGCCCTGGGAGCGGCGCGAGAGGTTGGTGAACATCGCGTTGACGTTGCCCCGCAGCAGGGCCTGCTCGGCGGCGAGGCGGACCGCCTCGCGGTGGACGTCGTCGAAGGCCGCGGCCACCTGGCCGATCTCGTCCCGGGAGTGCACACCGACCGACTCGACGGAGGTGTCGACGTCCTGCGGGTCCGACTCCGACAGCTGCTTGACCAGCTCGGGCAGACGGTCCTGGGCGACCTTGTTGGCGGTCTCCTGGAGCCGGCGCAGCGAGCGGATCATGGACCGGGCGATGACGAAGGCGCCGACGAGCGAGACGCCGAGCACGAGCAGGATCAGCGCACCGGAGATGATCGCCTCACGCTCGGAGGCGGCGCGCAGCTCGCGGGCCTTCTGCTCCATGTCCTCGAGCAGGGTGTGCTCGATCTTCTGCATCTGCTCGATCTTGGTCGAGCTGTCGTCCACCCAGTCCTGGTACGAGCGCTTCTGCAGGTCCTGCAGGCCGTCCTGACCGGCCAGCGCGCGGCCGGCGTAGGTGTCGGTGGCCTTGATGGTGGCGTTGTTCTCCTCGATGGGCTTGAGGAGGGCGGCGGCGCTGTCGGTGCCGTAGATGCTCTTGAAGCTGCGCAGCTCCGAGCCCTCGCTCTGCAGCGCCGACTGGGCGTAGAGCCGGTCGTTCTCCGACAGCTTGCCCACGGTGGTGTTGTTGGCGGGCAGGGCCGCCGCGAGGACCGCGCGCTGGACGGAGGCGTACTCCTTGGCGGAGGAGAAGGCCGCCAGGGAACGCGTGCGCTGGATCATCTGGGGGTTGCTGGTGGCCTCCGCCATGTCCTGCGAGAGGTCCAGCAGGTGCGTGATGAGGCGGTGGTAGGACTCGACCGTCTGCGAGGAGTTGAGCTTGGTCTCGTAGGCGCCGGCGCGGATCTTCTCCAGCGTGCCCAGGTCGCTGACGACACTGACCAGGCTCTCGCGGACGCCCTGCAGCTTCTCGTCCTTGCCGGAGACGTCGATCTCCTCGGCGGCGTCCTTGAAGTTCTGCTCGGCCCGGTCCGTCTTGTCGCGGTAGCCCTTGACCGTGTAGTCGCTCGCCTTGGAGCCGTGCGCCAGCGGGCCGGCGGACTGGTCGCGCTCCTCCTGGAGCGCGGCGGCCAGCTCGGTGGCCTGCTTGGTCATGTCCGTCAGCAGCTTCATGTTGTCGAGCTGCTGGATGTCGTTCATGTTGTCGCTGATGCGCAGGGCGCCCAGCGAGGTGGCCGCCACCACGGGGAGCGCGAGCAGCGACACCAGACGCGTGGAGATGCGCCAATTGCGCAGCGCCACACGCGACCCGGGGCCGGTCGCGCCCGTGGCCGGTTTGATCACCGGGGCAGCGGTACCGGGCGTCCCGGACGCTGCCGACGGGCCGGGGCGCCCAGAGCGGTCTTGGCCGTCGCCGGACGCCGCCGGTCCCGGGTTCTGGGCGTGCTGGGGCGAGGAACTGCCGACATCGGGGCCAGTCCCGCCGTGCGGCTCCGGCTCCGCCGAAGCACTGCCATCCCTCTTGAAACGTCCCTGCACTAGCGTCGCAACCTCTGGACCAGGCGCCCCTCCGCGCGAGCGGAAAGACACGGTGTCGGCGTTTTGGGGGACGCCCTGAACGCGTCCCCGGTGGTCGTGAGTGACCGGCGCTGGTTCCCCCTTCTCGCCGTCACCCGGCGCTCGTTGCGCCCCCTGTGCGCCGGCTCGATCCCGCGGCGGTCCGTGGCATTCCAGCACAGTGCAGGATCTCCAACAAGGCTCGCGTGTGATGCCGTGACCTAGGTGACAGCACGTGAGTGCGGTGTCACCGGACGTAGAGAGAGATCTCCCGCAAAACGGACGTATGGCCGCGAGTTGTGCGGGTGGGGGCGGTGTCCCAGTCGCCATGATCAGGAGCGGAATGATGGCTTCAGGGGGCCAATGTCCGTTTCGCTGGGGCGGTGCACGGGTCTCGATTGACCGGTATGTCCGTGACTCAGTGAGCAAACTCACATGCTCGCCGGGGGATTCACCGGACGTCCGCGGGGAATCGCGCGATTAGCCTGGCGCTTTACAGTATGGGCAAAAGTGCCGACCCACGACCCCTCACGCCGACCCACGACCGAGAACAGGGCTCAGGACAACCGTGAAGACGACGATGATGTTCCACAACATAGCCAACCCGCGGCGCACCACCCTCGCCCACCTCGAGGGCACCGAGGAGCTGCGCATCCCGCAGCAGCCGCAGCACTCCGTCGATCTTCCCACGCACACCGCCAACCCCAGGCGCACGGTCCTCGAAGAGGTCCCGGTCGCAAGCTCCACCGCGCAGTAGTACGCACCCGGGGCGCCGATCACTCAAGGCGCCCCCCACGCGGTGATGCGCACGTGGGCGGCCCCCTGCCGCGTTAGCCTGGAGCGTCAGAATCCACCGGCTCAGTGAGGGGCGCCAGGATCCCGTGCGCATCGCCAGGTTCTCCATCGACGGGAACGTCGCCTTCGGCACGGTCGAGGGCGACAAGCCGGACGAGCTCGTCCTCGACATCATCAAGGGCATCCCGTTCGCGGACTTCGAGCTCTCCGGCACGAAGGTCCCGCTGAGCAAGGTCCGGCTGCTGCCGCCGGTGCTCCCCAACAAGGTCGTCGCCTTCGGCCGCAACTACGCGGAGCACGCGCGCGAACTCGGCAACGAGGTGCCCGACACCCCGTTCGCCTTCTTCAAGCCGTCCACCTCGGTGATCGGCCCCGGCGACGAGATCCGGTACCCGTCCTTCACCGAGGACCTGCACCACGAGGCCGAACTGGCCGTGGTCATCGGCCGCATGTGCCGCGAGGTCCCGCGCGACCGCGTCAAGGACGTGATCTTCGGCTACACCTGCGCCAACGACGTCACCGCGCGCGACGTGCAGAAGCGCGAGAAGCAGTGGGCGCGGGCCAAGGGCTTCGACAGCTCCTGCCCGCTCGGCCCGTGGGTGGAGACCGGCCTGGACCTCGCCGCCGCGGGCGATCTCACCATCCAGCTCACGGTCAACGGCGAGCAACGCCAGCTCGGCCGCACCAGCGAGATGATCCACCCGATCGAGGATCTGATCGTCAACATCTCCGAGGCCATGACGCTGCTTCCCGGCGACGTGATCCTCACGGGCACCCCGGCAGGCGTCGGGCCGCTCACCGTCGGCGACGAGGTCGCCGTCACCATCGAAGGCATCGGCACTCTCACCAACAAGGTTGTCAAGCGTGGCTAGCGCACCCGGCTCCCCCGTCCGCGTCCGATTCTGTCCGTCGCCCACCGGTAACCCGCACGTGGGCCTGGTGCGCACCGCCCTGTTCAACTGGGCGTTCGCCCGGCACCACCAGGGCACGCTGGTCTTCCGCATCGAGGACACCGACGCGGCCCGCGACTCCGAGGAGTCCTACGGCCAGCTGCTCGACTCGATGCGCTGGCTGGGCTTCGACTGGGACGAGGGCCCGGAGGTCGGCGGCCCGCACGCGCCCTACCGCCAGTCGCAGCGCATGGAGATCTACGCCGATGTCGCGCGCAGGCTCCTGGACGCCGGCCACGCGTACCACTGCTACTGCTCGCAGGAGGAGCTGGACACCCGCCGCGAGGCCGCCCGCGCCGCCGGCCGGCCCTCCGGCTACGACGGCCACTGCCGCGACCTGGGCGCGGCGCAGGTCGAGGAGTACAAGGCCATGGGCCGTACGCCGATCGTCCGCTTCCGCATGCCCGACGAGACGATCACCTTCACCGACCTGGTCCGCGGCGAGCTGACGTTCACGCCGGAGAACGTGCCGGACTACGGGATCGTACGGGCGAACGGCGCGCCCCTGTACACGCTGGTGAACCCCGTCGACGACGCCCTGATGGAGATCACCCACATCCTGCGCGGCGAGGACCTGCTCTCCTCCACCCCGCGCCAGATCGCCCTCTACAAGGCACTGATCGAGCTGGGCGTGGCCCAGCGGATCCCGGCCTTCGGCCACCTGCCGTACGTGATGGGCGAGGGCAACAAGAAGCTCTCCAAGCGCGACCCGCAGTCCTCGCTCAACCTCTACCGCGAGCGCGGCTTCCTGCCCGAGGGCCTGCTCAACTACCTCTCGCTGCTGGGCTGGTCGCTCTCGGCCGACCAGGACATCTTCACCGTCGCGGAGATGGTGGCCGCGTTCGACATCGGGGACGTCAACCCCAACCCGGCCCGCTTCGACCTCAAGAAGTGCGAGGCGATCAACGGCGACCACATCCGGCTGCTGGACGTGAAGGACTTCACCGAGCGCTGCCGCCCGTGGCTCCAGGCCCCCTTCGCCCCCTGGGCGCCGGAGGACTTCGACGAGTCCCGATGGCAGGCGATCGCCCCGCACGCCCAGACCCGTCTGAAGGTCCTCTCCGAGATCACCGACAACGTCGACTTCCTCTTCCTCGCCGAGCCGGTCTTCGACGAGGCGAGCTGGGCGAAGGCGATGAAGGAGGGGTCGGACGCGCTGCTGGTCACGGCCCGCGAGAAGCTCGAGTCGGCGGACTGGACCTCCCCGGAGGCCCTGAAGGAGGCCGTGCTGGCCGCCGGCGAGGCCCACGGCCTCAAGCTCGGCAAGGCCCAGGCCCCGGTCCGCGTCGCGGTCACCGGCCGCACGGTCGGCCTACCCCTCTTCGAGTCCCTCGAGGTCCTGGGCAAGGACAGGACGCTGGCCCGCATCGACGCGGCCCTGGCCAAGCTGGCCGCGTAACGCGGACGCGGGGGGCGGCACGACGCCGTCCGGTCCGGACCCACCAGGCAGTGGTGCCGCCCCCGCCCTGACCGCCCCCGCCCTGACCGCCGTGACCGCGACCGCCGCGACCGCCGTGAACCGACGGACGCGCGGTCTCCCGCCGGGTTACCGTCGGCTCATGACCTTCCGCGTCGGCGACACCCGGGTCCACGCCATCGTCTGGGACGTGGACGACACCCTCTTCGACTACACGTCGGCGGACCGGGCCGGAATGTGCGCGCACCTGGCGGCCGAGGGCCTGCTGCGCCGGTACGACACCGTGGAGCGGGCCCTCGCGCACTGGCGGGAGGTCACCGACGCCCAGTGGGCGCGCTTCGCCGCCGGTGAGGTGTCCTTCGAGGAGCAGCGCCGGGACCGGGTCCGGGTCTTTCTGGGGCAGGAGCTGACCGACGCCGAGAGCGACGCGTGGTTCCAGCGCTACATCGCGCACTACGAGACGGCCTGGGCCCTCTTCCCGGACGTGCTGCCCGTCCTCGACGCGCTCGCCGCCAGCCACCGGCACGCGGTGCTGTCCAACTCCAGCCTCACCGTCCAGGACCGCAAACTGCGCGTGCTCGGCGTGCACGACCGCTTCGAGGCGGTCCTGTGCGCCGCCGAACTGGGCGTCTCCAAGCCCGAGGCCGGTGCCTTCCTCGCCGCCTGCGACGCGCTGGAACTCGCCCCGCACCAGGTCGCGTACGTCGGTGATCATCCGGAGATCGACGGGCGCGGGGCCGCCGAGGCCGGGCTGCTGTCCGTCTGGATCGACCGCTCGGGAGTGCACACCGGTGGCGGCGCCGGCGTGGGTCCCCACCGGATCGCCTCCCTCGCCGAACTGCCCGCGCTGCTCGGCGCCGATACCCGTTTTGGAGCCCCGTCCACCTTCGGGTAATGTTCTTCCTGCGCCGCCGGGGAGCGGGCCGAGAGGCCCGGGACCGGAGGAGCGAACTAGAACGAGATCCCCGCAGGGGCTTGCGTTCCAGTGGCCTATGGTGTAATTGGCAGCACGACTGATTCTGGTTCAGTTAGTCTTGGTTCGAGTCCAGGTAGGCCAGCTCGCGGATGCTTTGAATTGAGCACGGCATCCGCAAAGCCCCCGTTGTGTAGCGGCCTAGCACGCCGCCCTCTCAAGGCGGTAGCGCCGGTTCGAATCCGGTCGGGGGTACTGATTCCGATCATCTCGGGATCGCTAGGGCCCCCGTTGTGTAGCGGCCTAGCACGCCGCCCTCTCAAGGCGGTAGCGCCGGTTCGAATCCGGTCGGGGGTACAAACTGGTCTAAACCACATTGGTCTATGGTGTAATTGGCAGCACGACTGATTCTGGTTCAGTTAGTCTTGGTTCGAGTCCAGGTAGACCAGCTCGGATCTGCGGAAACGCAAGATCCTCGCCCCCGTTGTGTAGCGGCCTAGCACGCCGCCCTCTCAAGGCGGTAGCGCCGGTTCGAATCCGGTCGGGGGTACCAGAAGAAGGCCTTCCGCTTCGGCGGGGGGCCTTCGTCGTGCCCGGGGATCGCCTGTGTCCGCTGTGTCTGCTGTGCCCGCTGGAACGGTGAGGGCCCGCCAGGAACGGTGAGGGCCCGCCGCGGCGTTGAGGCGGGCCCGTCCCGTCGGTGTTCCCCAAGGGGATCGTCCCCGCTCAGCCGGTGCGGCGCAGTGCCTCGGAGAGCCGGGCGGCGGCGTCGATGACCGCCTGGGCGTGCATCCGGCCCGGGTGCCGCGTCAGGCGCTCGATCGGGCCGGAGACCGAGACGGCGGCCACCACGCGGTTGGACGGGCCCCGCACGGGGGCGGAGACGGACGCGACGCCGGGCTCGCGCTCGCCGATGGACTGGGCCCAGCCGCGGCGCCGTACGCCGGAGAGCGCGGTGGCCGTGAACCGGGCGCCCTGCAGGCCCCGGTGCAGCCGCTCCGGCTCCTCCCAGGCCATCAGGATCTGCGCGGAGGAACCGGCCTTCATCGTGAGTGTCGAGCCGACCGGGACGGTGTCCCGCAGGCCGGAGAGTCGCTCGGCCGCGGCGACGCAGATGCGCATGTCGCCCTGGCGGCGGTAGAGCTGGGCGCTCTCCCCGGTGACGTCCCGCAGATGCGTGAGCACCGGGCCCGCCGTCGCGAGGAGGCGGTCCTCGCCGGCTGCCGCGGCCAACTCGGCCAGGCGCGGGCCGAGAATGAAACGGCCCTGCATGTCGCGCGCCACCATGCGGTGGTGTTCCAGGGCCACGGCCAGCCGGTGGGCCGTGGGTCGTGCCAGTCCGGTCGCCGCAACCAGTCCTGCGAGGGTGGCGGGTCCGGACTCCAGGGCGCTCAGGACAAGGGCCGCCTTGTCCAGAACGCCGACGCCGCTACTGTTGTCCATGAAACGATACTCGCGTCTCACTCTGTGAAACGCAAGTTCATTTTTCCGTGAGACGCGCAACCCTGGTACGCACAACGGCCCGCGGACCGAACGGGCCGGGTGGCGGACGCCCGTGAACCGGGGCCGGGCGCCGTCTCCTCAAGATCTCTAGCAAGGCCGGCGGACGTCGGGCCGGCCGAAGGGAAAGCGATGGGTAGGACACTCGCGGAGAAGGTCTGGGACGACCACGTCGTCCGGCGCGCCGAGGGCGAGCCCGACCTCCTCTTCATCGATCTGCACCTGCTGCACGAGGTGACCAGCCCGCAGGCCTTCGACGGTCTGCGGCTCAGCGGCCGCACGGTGCGCCGCCTCGACCTCACCATCGCGACCGAGGACCACAACACCCCGACCCTGGACATCGACAAGCCCATCGCCGACCCGGTCTCCCGGGCCCAGCTGGAGACGCTGCGCAAGAACTGCGCCGACTTCGGCGTACGGCTGCACCCGCTGGGCGACGTCGAGCAGGGCGTGGTGCACGTCGTCGGCCCGCAGCTGGGGCTGACCCAGCCCGGCACGACGGTGGTCTGCGGCGACTCGCACACCTCCACGCACGGCGCCTTCGGAGCGCTGGCGTTCGGCATCGGCACCTCGCAGGTCGAGCACGTGCTGGCCACCCAGACGCTGCCGCTGGCCCGCCCGAAGACCATGGCGATCACGGTCGACGGCGAGCTGCCCGAGGGCGTCACCGCCAAGGACCTGATCCTGGCGATCATCGCCCGGATCGGCACGGGCGGCGGCCAGGGCTACATCCTGGAGTACCGCGGCTCCGCCATCGAGAAGCTCTCGATGGAGGCCCGCATGACGATCTGCAACATGTCGATCGAGGCCGGTGCCCGCGCGGGCATGATCGCCCCCGACGAGACCACCTTCGCCTACCTCAAGGGCCGCCCGCACGCGCCCGAGGGCGCCGACTGGGACGCCGCGGTCGCGTACTGGAAGACGCTGAGGAGCGACGCGGACGCCGAGTTCGACGCCGAGGTCGTGATCGACGCCGCCGAGCTGTCGCCGTTCGTCACCTGGGGCACCAACCCCGGGCAGGGCGCGCCGCTTTCGGCGTCCGTCCCCGACCCGGCTTCGTACGAAGACGCTTCGGAGCGCCACGCCGCCGAAAAGGCCCTGGAATACATGGGGTTGGAGGCCGGTCAGCCGCTGCGCTCCATCAACGTGGACACCGTCTTCGTAGGCTCGTGCACCAACGGCCGGATCGAGGACCTGCGTGCCGCCGCCGAGGTCCTGGGGGGCCGCAAAGTCGCCGACGGCGTACGGATGCTGGTCGTCCCGGGCTCCGCGCGGGTGGGCCTGCAGGCCGTCTCCGAGGGCCTGGACGTGGTCTTCAAGGAGGCCGGCGCCGAGTGGCGGCACGCGGGCTGCTCGATGTGCCTGGGCATGAACCCCGACCAGCTGGCCCCGGGCGAGCGCTCCGCCTCCACCTCCAACCGCAACTTCGAGGGCAGGCAGGGCAAGGGCGGCCGTACGCACCTGGTGTCGCCGCAGGTCGCCGCCGCGACCGCCGTGCTGGGTCACCTGGCCTCGCCCGCCGACCTGTCCGACGTCCCCGCGTCCGCTGGAGTCTGATCAGCCATGGAAGCATTCACCACGCACACCGGCCGGGCCGTCCCGCTGCGCCGCTCCAACGTCGACACCGACCAGATCATCCCTGCTCACTGGCTCAAGAAGGTGACCCGGGACGGTTTCGAGGACGGGCTGTTCGAGGCCTGGCGCAAGGACGCGGAGTTCATCCTCAACCGCCCCGAGCGGCAGGGTGCCACGGTGCTGGTCGCCGGCCCCGACTTCGGCACCGGCTCCTCCCGTGAGCACGCCGTGTGGGCGCTGCAGAACTACGGCTTCAAGGCCGTGATCTCCTCCCGCTTCGCCGACATCTTCCGCGGCAACTCCCTGAAGAACGGCCTGCTCACGGTCGTCCTGGAGCAGAAGACCGTGGACGCGCTGTGGGAGCTCACGGAGCAGGATCCGCAGGCCGAGGTCACCGTCGACCTGCAGGCCCGCGAGGTGCGCGCCGAGGGGATCACCGCCGCCTTCGAGCTGGACGAGAACTCCCGCTGGCGGCTGCTGAACGGCCTGGACGACATCTCCATCACCCTCCGGAACGAGGCGGAGATCGCCGCGTACGAGGCCAGGCGCCTGTCGCACAAACCGCGGACGCTCAATGCCTGATCAAGGTCCGGTCCGGACCGGACCGCGGCGCCGGACCTGACGGGTTTCGGCCACCGGAACACCCCCATGTACCCCCGATCGGCCCGATCGGGGGTACATCCGTGTCCGGGGCCGAACGGCTGGGAACCCTCTTGCGCTTCCTCTCAACTTCCCACGTTACGGCGGCGGTTGCCTGGGTAGCCGTGTGCTGTGGACGCGGCGTCGGGCCTTGCGGGGAAGGCCGATCGAGGCTTCAGTTGCCACCCCCGCAGGCGACAACTCGCCCCAGATGGCACAATCTGTGCATGGAACACGACGGCCAACTCGAGCTCTACACGGCAGTCGCGGACCGACTGAAGGAAGCGCACTCTCGGGTGCGCGCACTGCAAGTCCCGGAGGGCGTACGGATGGCGCTGACCCGGAAGCTGCTGGTCATTACGGCCGCGGCCAAGCACGATCTCGCCGACGCGGCAAGGCGCCTGGAGGCGTTCACCGCGGATCTCGAGAAGGGGCGCATCCCCGAAGAGGACCGCTGAACGCAGCCGGGGCAGTCGAGTTCGTTGCGGCGCATGGGTGATTAGCCCGTTTCGTGTTTGATTTGCGGTATATATCTGCCTAACGTGCGAAAAAGCTTGAACACTTTCGTTCTGGCGATGTCTCCGAAGGGGAAGACGTGAACAAGGCGCAGCTCGTAGAAGCGATTGCCGACAAGCTTGGCGGCCGCCAGCAGGCCGCCGACGCTGTCGACGCGGTCCTGGACGCCATCGTCCGCGCGACCGTCGCCGGGGACCGGGTCTCGGTCACCGGCTTCGGCTCGTTCGAGAAGGTCGACCGTCCGGCCCGCTACGCCCGCAACCCCCAGACGGGCGAGCGGGTTCGGGTCAAGAAGACCTCCGTTCCGCGCTTCCGCGCGGGCCAGGGCTTCAAGGACCTGGTGAGCGGCTCGAAGAAGCTCCCGCGCGGCGGCGAGGTCGCCGTCAAGAAGGCGCCCAAGGGCAGCCTGACCGGAGGGGCTTCGGCGACCGTCAAGAAGGCCGCCGCGAAGAAGACGACCGCCAAGAAGGCGACGCCGTCCACGGCGAAGAAGACCGCGGCGAAGAAGACGACGGCGAAGAAGACCACGGGCGCCGCCAAGAAGACGACCGCGAAGAAGACGACGGCGAAGAAGACCACGGGCGCCGCCAAGACCTCCGCGGCCAAGAAGACCACCGCGAAGAAGGCCACCGCGAAGAAGGCCCCGGCGAAGAAGGCGACGGCCACGAAGGCTCCCGCCAAGAAGTCGACCGCTCGCAAGACCACCGCCAAGAAGGCCACCGCCCGCAAGCGGTAAGGGCACAGGGGCACTCACGCGCCGGGCCGGACTCCCCGTCGGAGCCCGGCCCGCGGCGTGTCCGGGGGCGTCCGGAGCGGTGGTTCAGAACGGACCCGGAGCGAACCCATAGCGGGATCCCGAGCGGACCCATCGCGGGATCCCGAGCGGACAGGGAGCCGGATCCCGAGCGGACAGAGAGCCGGTCGAGAGCGCGCTCAGAACGTCTGGAGCGTCACCAGCGTGATGCGGGGGCCGTCCTCGGCGCCCTCGGTCTCGATCCGCACCCGCTGTCCCGGGCGCAGCAGCCGCAGCCCCCCGGCGTCGAAGGCGGCGGCGTCGAAGGGGACGGGGGTGCCGTCGTCCAGCAGCACGCTGCCGCCGCGGGTTTCGGGGTCGTAGGTGTACGCGGTGGCCTGCATGCCGGCCAGCCTAATGTGCGGCGGAGTCCGGGGCGCGTCGTGGGCTCACGGTTCGGTGCCGGGCGGCGGACTCGCCGTGACGTGCGGCGCGGTTGCCCGCGCCCCGGCGGGGATGCGGTGAACCGTGCTGGTCAGGAGCCCGGGGTCAGCACTCCCGCGGCCACGGCCGCCGTATGCGGCCCGACGCCCAGCGCGAGGGCCGCCCGCAGGTCCGTGCCGGTGTCGACGTCCTGGCGTACGGAATCGACCGCGTCCAGGAGCAGTTCCACGGCCCCGGAGGCCCGGTGGCGGGCGCGGGAATCGGAGCCGAATGACGGACGCAATTCCTGGGCGGGGGCGGCGGCCAGCAAAGTCGTGCCGATTGCCGCCGCGTCGGCGAGAAAAGCGCGGGGGAATTCAGCGGCCGCGTCCAGCACGCGGAGCAATTCCCGGGGGCGCAGTGCCGGAAGATCGGCGTTCAGGGCCGCGACGGGACCGGAGGGGTGCCCGGTGCGCACCGCGGCCACGCCGTGCGCCAGCGCCGCGTTGAGGCCGCCCCGCGGTTCGTCGGGGACGATCCGGGCACCCAGCGCGGACAACTCCCGGCCGGCCAGGGAATCGTCCGTGACGACCGCCACATCCCGCACCGCCGGGCAGGCCAGCGCGGCCGCCACGGTGTCCTGGGCGAACGCGAGGGCGAGACTCGGACGCAGGGCGCCGGCGGCGGTGTCCGCGAGCCTGCTCTTCGCTCGCGTCAGGGGTTTCAGGGGTATGACCAAGGTCCACTGCACCGGTGTTCCGCCCCTCTCTCGTCGCGGCCATTGTCACTCAGCCGTCGCCCCGGCCATCTGGCGGTCGCGGCGTCTGGGCGTACGGTGTTCTCGACAGACCGTCGGCCCGGGGTGACACTTGTGCGGCCTCGGTACGAGGTTCCTGACCCCTAGAGGAAGGTGCGCGCGTGCCCCGCCGCAGAATCGGCTTCTGGTACCGCTTTGCCGCGGTGATCTGCAAACCGCCGCTGGTGGTTCTGATCAAGCGGGACTGGCGTGGAATGGAGCACATTCCGGCCGAGGGCGGTTTTATCACCGCGGTGAACCACAATTCCCACGCGGACCCCTTCGCATACGCGCACTACCAGTACAACACCGGACGGGTTCCGCGATTCCTGGCGAAGAGCGGCCTTTTCCGGAAGGGATTCATCGGTGCCGCGATGCGCGGCACCGGACAGATCCCCGTCTACCGTGAGACCACGGACGCGCTCAGCGCCTTTCGGGCGGCGATCGACGCCGTCGAGCGCGGTGAATGCGTCGCGTTCTATCCCGAGGGCACCCTCACCCGGGACCCCGGACTGTGGCCCATGGTCGGCAAGACGGGCGCCGCGCGCGTCGCCCTGACCACCCGGTGCCCGGTGATCCCGGTCGCCCAGTGGGGCGTCAACGAACTGCTGCCGCCGTACGCCAAGAAGCCGCACCTGCGCCCGCGCAAGACCCATCACGTGCTGGCCGGCCCGCCCGTCGACCTCACGCGCTTCTACGACCGGGAGATGACCCCGGAGCTGCTGAAGGAGGCGACCGAGGTCATCATGGCCGCCATCACCCGCCAGCTGGAGGAGATCCGCGGCGAGAAGGCGCCCGCGATGCCGTACGACCCGCGTCAGGAGCGGATCGAGCAGCGGCGCAGGACGCAGGCGCAGCACGGCCGGGACAGGTCCGGGCAGGAAGAGGGGCAGGGCACGTGAGCAGGCCCGTCAAGGCGGCCGTCTTCGGCACCGGTTCGTGGGGCACGGCGTTCGCCATGGTGCTCGCCGACGCGGGGTGCGAGGTCACCCTGTGGGGGCGGCGCGCGGAACTCGCGGAAGCGGTCAACTCCACCCGTACCAATCCCGACTACCTTCCCGGTGTCGAGCTCCCGGAGGGCGTACGGGCGACGACGGACGCCGCCGAGGCCGCGCGCGGCGCCGACTTCACCGTCCTCGCGGTCCCCTCGCAGACGCTGCGCGGCAACCTCGCCGAGTGGGCGCCGCTGCTCGCCGCCGACACGGTCCTGGTCTCGCTCATGAAGGGCGTGGAACTCGGCTCCGCCATGCGGATGAGCGAGGTGATCGAGGACGTCGCCAAGGTGCGCGCCGACCGGATCGCCGTCGTCACCGGGCCCAACCTCGCACGGGAGATCGCCGCGCGAATGCCGGCCGCCGCCGTGGTCGCCTGCACCGACGAGCCGGTCGCCCGGCGGCTCCAGGCCGCCTGCCACACGCCGTACTTCCGCCCCTACACCAACACCGACGTCGTCGGCTGCGAGCTGGGCGGCGCCGTGAAGAACGTCATCGGGCTCGCCGTGGGCATCGCGGACGGCATGGGTCTGGGCGACAACGCGAAGGGCTCGCTCATCACGCGCGGGCTCGCCGAGACCACCCGGCTCGGCATGGCGCTCGGCGCCGACCCGCTGACCTTCTCCGGACTGGCGGGCCTGGGCGACCTGGTGGCGACCTGCTCCTCGCCGCTGTCGCGCAACCACACCTTCGGCACCAACCTCGGCAAGGGCATGACCCTGCAGGAGACCATCGCCGTCACCCGGCAGACCGCCGAGGGCGTCAAGTCCTGTGAGTCGGTGCTGGATCTGGCCCGCAGGCACGGCGTCGACATGCCGATCACGGAGACCGTCGTCGGCATCGTGCACGAGGGCAAGCCCCCGGTGGTCGCGCTCAAGGAGCTGATGTCGCGCAGCGCGAAGCCCGAACGACGCTGAGCGACGCCCCCGGCCGCGACGCTGACCCGGGGCACTACCAACGGGTACTCTCAACGCGATATGAGCACCGAGAACCTCCCCCAGAGCCCTGAGCAGCCGCCTCGCAAGCCGCGCGTGGCCGTCGTGTTCGGCGGGCGCAGCTCCGAACACGGGATCTCCGTGGTCACCGCCGGCGCCGTCCTGCGCGCCGTCGACCGGAGCAAGTACGACGTCCTGCCGATCGGCATCACCAAGGACGGCCGCTGGGCCCTCACCGCCGACGCACCGGAACGCATGGCGATCACCGACCGTCGTACGCCCGACGTCGAGGAACTCGCCGAGTCGGACGAGGGCGGTGTGGTGCTGCCCGTCGACCCCACGAACCGCGAAGTCGTCTACAGCGAGCCCGGATCGGTGCCCAAGGCGCTCGGCGAGGTCGACGTCGTCTTCCCCGTCCTGCACGGGCCCTACGGCGAGGACGGCACGCTGCAGGGGCTGCTGGAGCTCTCCGGCGTCCCGTACGTGGGTGCGGGCGTGCTCGCCTCGGCCGTCGGCCAGGACAAGGAGTACATGAAGCGGGTGTTCGCCTCCTTCGGGCTGGCGGTCGGCCCGTACACGGTGATCCGGCCGCGCGAGTGGGAGCGGTCCGCCTCGGGGGACGGGGGTGCGGCCGTCCGCAAGAAGATCGTCGACTTCGCCGGCGAGCACGGCTGGCCGCTGTTCGTGAAGCCCGCGCGCGCGGGTTCGTCGATCGGCATCACCAAGGTCGACGACATCTCCGGTCTCGGCGACGCGATCGCGCAGGCACGGCGGCACGACCCGAAGATCCTCGTGGAGGCGGCGCTGCGCGGCCGCGAGATCGAGTGCGGGGTGCTGGAGTTCGAGGACGGCCCGCGTGCGAGCGTGCCCTCGGAGATCCCGCCGCCGGACGCGCACGCGTACTACGACTTCGAGGCCAAGTACATCGACTCGACGCCCGGCATCGTCCCGGCGCCGCTGACGCCGGAGCAGACCGCGCGGGTGCAGCGCCTCGCGGTGGCGGCCTTCGAGGCCGTGTCCTGCGAGGGCCTGGTGCGCGCGGACTTCTTCCTCACCGAGGACGGCGAGTTCGTGATCAACGAGATCAACACCATGCCCGGCATGACCCCGATCTCGATGTACCCGCAGATGTGGCAGGCGAGCGGGATCGGCTATCCGGAGCTGGTGGACAGGCTGATCCAGGCGGCGCTGCGCAGGTCCACCGGCCTGCGCTGACCGGAGGCCCCCCGGCCGGCCGGGGACGTGGGTCAGCGGGCGGGCGTCATCAGGCGTGCGTCAGGAGGCGATCCCCTCGGGGATCGCCTTCTTCACTGCCGGGGCCAGGTCGACCAGGGGCGACATGCCGTCTCCCGTGCGGTCCTTGGGGAGGGTCACCTCGACGTACGCCCTGCGCAGCGTGGTGGTGAAGCGGAACGAGCCGTCCGGCCGCTTCTGCAGCAGCCAGCCGACCCCGTCGATCTCGACGCCGTCGGCCTCCGGGTCGGACATCTCGGCGGGCCGCCCGACACCGCAGCGCAGTATGATCGCCGGGTCGCCCCAGCCCGCGGTCAGCGCGGAGGCGGGTTCGGGATCCCGGCGATCCAGCCCGTCGACCTTGGACGGCAGCGTCCTGTCCAGGTTCCGGCACAGCTCGGTGACCTTCGCGCCCGGGTCGGGAACCGCGGCCCGGGCGCTGTCGTCTGCTGAGGAGCAGCCCGTCGCCGTGATCAGCACGGCGACGAGGGCGGGCACCCCGAGAACAGCGGGGACAGTTCGGCGCCGGTGACGGATGGAGTTCACCGGCCAAGGGTAGACGGGGGCTACAGATGGACGACCGGGCAGGTCAGGGTGCGGGTGATCCCGTCCACTTGCTGGACTTTGGCGACCACCATGCGGCCGAGGCCGTCCACGGTGTCCGCCTGGGCCCGCACGATCACGTCATAAGGTCCTGTCACGTCCTCGGCCTGGATGACTCCAGGGATCTTGCTGATCGTCTCGGCGACGGTCGACGCCTTGCCGACCTCCGTCTGGATCAGGATGTACGCCTGTACCACGGAACCTCCAGGGCGGCCACGAGGATCATGTGGGGAAAAGGAACGCCACGGTATCGCGTCGCCGCACGCCGCGGGGAGACCTGCGCGGGCCGGGGTCCACGCGGCGGGGCGCCGGTACGGCAGAAGTTGACGGACCCCTCGACCGTATCGAGGACACTGATGACGCGCGACCGGGAACGGCACGGGACAGAAGGGGAGCAAGGGCAATGAAGGGCACTGTTGGTGAGCTCGGGGAGTTCGGGCTCATCAGGGAGCTCACCTCCCGTCTCACCACCACCCCCGCGGTCCGGGTCGGCCCCGGCGACGACGCCGCGGTGGTCGCCGCGCCCGACCGGCGGGTCGTCGCCAGCACCGACATCCTCCTGGAGGGGCGGCACTTCCGCCGCGACTGGTCCACCGCCTACGACGTCGGGCGCAAGGCGGCCGCGCAGAACCTCGCGGACATCGCCGCGATGGGTGCCGTGCCGACCGCGCTGCTGCTCGGCCTGGTCGTCCCGGCCGAACTCCCGGTCACCTGGCCGAGCGAGCTGATGGACGGGCTGCGCGACGAGTGCCAGGTCGCGGGCGCCTCGGTGGTCGGCGGTGACGTCGTACGAGGCGACACGATCATGGTGTCGATCACCGCGCTCGGCGATCTGCGCAACCAGGAGCCGATCACCCGGGCCGGCGCCCAGCCCGGCGACCGCGTCGCGGTCACCGGCTGGCTCGGCTGGTCCGCCGCCGGGTACGCGGTGCTCTCGCGCGGCTTCCGCTCGCCGCGTGCCTTCGTCGAGGCGCACCGGCGCCCCGAGCCGCCGTACCACGCGGGTCCGGCCGCCGCGGGGCTGGGCGCGACCGCGATGTGCGACGTCAGCGACGGTCTGATCGCCGACCTCGGGCACATCGCCGAGGCCAGCAAGGTGCGGATCGACGTCCGCTCCGGCGCGATCGACATCCCGTCGCAGATGAACGACATCGGGCAGGCCGTCGGTGTCGACCCCATGCAGTGGGTGCTGACCGGGGGAGAGGACCACGCGATCGTGGCGACCTTCCCGCCGGACGTGAAGCTGCCCGCGCGCTGGAAGGTGATCGGCGAGGTGCTGAACCCCTCGGCGCTGCCCCAGGTGACGGTGGACGGGGCGCCGTGGACCAGCAAGGGCGGCTGGGACCACTTCGGCGGGGACATCGAGTCATGACGAGCTCGCCGCCCCGGGTGCTGACCGTCGCGGGCTCCGATTCCGGCGGGGGAGCCGGGATCCAGGCCGACCTGAAGACGATGCTGGCGCTCGGCGTGCACGGCATGAGCGTCGTCACGGCGGTCACCGCGCAGAACTCGCTGGGTGTGCGGGGGGCCTGGGAGCTCCCGGTGGAGGCGGTGCGGGCGCAGTACCGCAGCGTCGTCGACGACATCGGCGTCCAGGCGGTGAAGACCGGGATGCTCTCCTCGGCCGGACTCGTCGATGCCGTGGCCGAGTTGCTCGGCGGGACGGACGCGCCGGCGGTCGTCGACCCGGTGAGCGTCTCCAAGCACGGGGACCCGCTGCTGGCGGCCTCCGCGCTGGACTCCGTACGGACGAGGCTGCTGCCGGTCGCGACCGTCGCGACCCCCAACCTCGACGAGGTCGCCCAACTGACCGGTGTGCGGGTGGAGTCGGAGGCGGACCTGCGTGAGGCCGCGGCGGCCGTGCTGGCGTTCGGGCCGCGGTGGGTGCTCGTCAAGGGCGGTCACCTCACCGGTGACGCCGGGCGGGCGGACGCCGGCGAGGCGGTCGACCTGCTCACCGACGGCTTCGCGGAGCACTGGCTGCGGGCGCCACGCCACGGCAACCGGCACACGCACGGCACGGGCTGCACCCTCGCCTCCGCGATCGCGTCGCAGCTCGCGAAGGGGCGGACCGTGCCGGAGGCGGTGGCGGCGGCCAAGGAGTACGTCACCGGGGCGATCGCGGCCGGCTTCGCGCTCGGCGGCGGGATCGGGCCCGTGGACCACGGCTGGGCCCTGGTCCGTCGCTGAGGGCGGCCCCGGCGGGCGGCTCGCCGGGCACAGCAAGAAGCCGGCCCACCAGGGGTGGACCGGCTCAGTGCGGTGAACCAGCAGTGGCCGCGCGCTCAGCTGAGGGCGTCAGCGCGAGACCTTGCCGGCCTTGATGCACGAGGTGCAAGCGTTCACGCGCTTCGGCGTCCCGCCGACCACGGTACGTACGCGCTGGATGTTCGGGTTCCAGCGACGGGACGTACGGCGGTGCGAGTGCGAGATGTTGTTGCCGAAGCCCGGCCCCTTGCCGCAGACGTCGCAGTTGGCAGCCACGGGTCACTCCAAAGACTTCAGATGCACTTACGGTTGGGTCCCGGCATGCCGGGATCGAGATCGCAGGATCAGAGATCTGGGTGGCGGTGCCAGGGGCGAGCCCGATCGGTGTCGGGCAACCGGAGCAGCATACAACGTCCGCGCCGGTACAACGAAACTACCATGGCTGCTCAGGGCCCCGCTCCCGGCGAACACCGTCCCGGGGTCTACGCTGCGTCCAGTTCACGGCTCAGGGAGGCGCAGGTGGCGCAGGTGCCGCAGACATTCTTCGATGCTCTCGCGGTGCGCACCTGGTGCGGCCTCGCACTGGAGACGCTGGGGCGCGCGCGTGAGCAGATCGACGCGATCAACGTCTACCCCGTGGCCGACGGGGACACGGGCACCAATCTCTACCTGACCGTGGAGTCCGCCGTCGCCGCGGTGGAGGCCGTCTTCGCCGCGCACGAGGTGGGGCGCGGGATCTCCGGGGTCTCCGGGGGCGTCGGCGGGAAACCGACGCTGGCCGACGCGGCGGGCGCGATGGCGCACGGGGCGCTGATCGGCGCCCAGGGGAACTCCGGGACGATCCTCGCGCAGCTGCTGCGCGGCATGGCCCAGGTGCTCGCCGCCGACGGTGAGACGCCTCACACCGACGGCTCCGGACTGCGGCTCGCCCTGCGGCAGGCGGCCGACTCGGCCCGCCGGGCCGTCGCGCACCCCGTCGAGGGCACCGTTCTGTCGGTCGCCGACGCGGCCGCCGACGCCGCGGGCGGGGCCGGGGGCGACTGCGGAACGGTGGCGTGGGCCGCGTACGAGGGAGCACGCGCCGCGCTGGCCGCGACGCCCGGGCAGCTGGCCGTGCTGGGCCGCGCCGGAGTGGTCGACGCGGGCGGGCGGGGGCTGGTGGCGGTGCTCGCCGCGCTGGTGGAGACGTTCACGGGCGAGGCGCCGAGGCAGGTCTCGGACACGGCGGCCGTGACGTGCCCGGCGACCGGCCCGGCGGGCGCCGGGGCCGGGCCGGTCCTCGCCGACGAGGACTGCGGCGCCGCGCCGGACAACGAGGGCCCCGCGTTCGAGGTGATCTATCTGCTGGAGGCCGAGGACGCGTCCGTGGCACGGCTGCGGACCCGTCTCGACGCCCTCGGGGACTCACTGGTCGTGGTCGGCGGCGACGGGCTGTGGAACGTGCACGTGCATGTGGACGACGCGGGCGCCGCCGTGGAGGCGGGCGTCGAGGCCGGGCGGCCGTACCGGATCCGGATCACCCACTTCGGGCTCGGCGACGTCCACACGCGCGGCGGTGGACGGCCGCCGCGCGAGCGGGTCCAGCGCGCCGTGGTCGCCGTCGTGCCGGGCGAGGGCCTGGCCGGGCTGTACTCCGACGCCGGCGCGACGACCGTGCTCGCACGCCCGGGGGAGGCGCCCGCCAGCGGGGAACTCGTCGACGCGGTACGGCGGGCCCACGCGCGCGAGGTCGTCCTGCTGCCCAACGACGCCGGCCTGCGGCACACCGCGGCCGCGGCGGCCGAGCAGGCCCGCGCCGAGGGCATCCGCGTGGCGCTCATCCCGACCCGGTCCGCGGTCCAGGGGATCGCGGCGCTCGCCGTGCACGAGCCGGAGCGCCGCTTCGACGAGGACGTCGTGTCGATGACCTCGGCCGCGGGCGCGACCCGGTACGCCGAGGTGGCCGTCGCCGAGCGCGAGTCCTGGACCATGGCGGGCATCTGCCAGGCCGGCGACGTCCTCGGCCTCGTCGAGGACGACGTGGCCGTGATCGGGTCCGACGTCACCGTCATCGCCGAGACGGTCCTCGACCGCATGCTCCAGGCCGGCGGCGAACTCGTCACCCTCGTCCTCGGCGACGACGCGCCCGACTCCGTCGCCGACCGCCTGCAGGCCCGCGTACGTGAGTCGTACCTCGCCGTGGACACGGTGGTCTACCGGGGCGGCCGCCAGGGCGCGCTGCTGCTGATCGGCGTGGAGTAGCACCACCGCCCAGGCCCCCCGGGTCCCCGCCTCAGCCCGCCGCCTCCTGCTCCGTCACCACCTGGAGCAGCTGCGTGGCCTCCGACCGCCGTTCCTGTGCCGTCCCGTCCTCGGCGCCCGCGCCGTCGTAGGCCGCCAGGACCGCGCGGGCGTGGGCCGCCGCGCGGGCGGGGCGGGCGAGGTCGGCCTCCAGCCAGCCCGCGGCGAGTTCCGCGCCGGTGCGGCTGTCCAGCGCGTCGTCCCCGAGGGAGGCGAACACCGCGACCGCCTCGACGAGCCGGGACAGGGCGTCCTCGAGCGCGGCCCGGATCGAGTCGTCGTCGGCGTCCTCGGCGGCGGAACGGGCGAGCAGGTCGCCGAACTGCCGGTGGGTGTGCCCGAGTTCGGCCACGAGCCGCTGCCGCGCCTCCCCGTCCGTCCCGGGGGCGCCCAGCGCCGTCTCGCACGCGCGGACCGCGTCCGCCATCAGCTCCTGTGCCGCGCCCGCCCCGTCCTCGGCGCGCAGCGCCAGCCACGCGCGTGCGCGCAGGGAGCGGACCAGGCCGTGCACATTGCCGAGCGAGCGCCACAGCTCGCCCGCGCGCGCGTAGGCCCGGTCGGCGTCGGCGGACTGGCCCGCCGCCCCCAGGGACTCGGCGGCGAGGTGGGCGAGCGTCGCGTGGTCGTGCTGCTCGGGCCAGTGGCGGGCGATCTCGGCGGCCCGCAGCCGCCGTTCGGCCGCGGCGCGGTGCTCCCCGAGCTCGCTCAGGCAGTCCCCGAGCCACCACTGCGTCTGGACGACCGCGCCGTCGCCGTGCGTCTCCTCGGTCAGGTCCGGCAGCGCCGACTCCAGTACCTCCGCCGCCTCGGCGAACCGGCCCTGCCGCAGCAGGAACCCGCCCAGCTGCTGCCGGGCCCAGGCACCCAGCGTGCGGCTCTCGCCCGCCTCGTCGGCCCAGTGCGCCGCCTCCAGCGCGTGCTCGGCGGCCTCCACGAACAGCCCGCGCCCGCCGAGCACCTCGCCGAGCTGGAGGTGCAGCTGGGCCCGCCCCACGGCCTCCAGATGCGCCCCGCCGTGCTCCAGGGCCGCCCGCAGTGCCCGCTCCGCCCCGGAGACGTCACCGAGGCGGTGGGCCAGCCCGGCGAGCCGCGCCTCGTACTCCACCGCGAACCACGGCAGCCCGGCCTCGACGAAGGCGGCCGTGGCCCGCCCGAACAGCTCCACGGCCCGCTCCTGCTCCCCGCGGCGCACCGCCAGTTCCGCGAGCATGGCCCGTGCCTCGGCGCCGCGCGCGGCGATCCGCACGTCGTCCCCGGCGTATCCGCCGACCAGGGCGAGCAGTTCGCGCACGGCTGCCTCGGCCTCGGCGAGAACCCCCTCGTCAACCCCCTCGCCAGTCCCTTCGCCGGCCGCCTCGCCGGCGTCCAGCACCCGCCGCATCATGATCCGCGCCCGTCCCATCAGCACGGACGCCGTCTGCCGCACGCCCGTCGCGTCCTCGGCGTACAGCGCCAGCACCTGGTCGTAGGGCTCCTCGACCGCGGCGAGCGCCTCCTCCACCCGGCCCGACAGCGCACGTACGTACGCGGCACGCGCGCGTGCCGCCAGCGCCTCCCCGGGGTCACCCGCCCGCGCGTACAGCTCGGCGGCCCGCTCGAAGAGCTCGGCGCCCCCGGGCCCGCCTCCCATCGCCTCGTGATCGGCGATCTCCGCGCGGTCGCGGACGTCCAGCTCGGCACCCGCCGCGGCGCGCGAGACCGCCGCCCAGGCGTCCATGGCGTCCGGCCGCAGGGTGTCCGACATCCGGCGCGCCTCGGCCAGCAGGGCGGGCAGGTCCGGCTCCCGCGGGGGCACCGGGGCCGGTGCCGCCGGCGCGGGCGCGGAGACCTGGCGCGCCGTACGCACCCCGAGCGGCAGCCGCTCCACCAGCGGGCGCTGCGCCATGCGCGCGCGTACCCGCTCACTGACGTGGGAGGTGAGGTTGCGCTCGTCGAAACGCGCGGCCAGGGCGAGGGCCTCGGCACGCGCGTGCGTGGCGAGTTCGTGCGCCGTCCAGGTGCCGCCGGCCGGTCCGGGCACCTGCCGCTCGCCCAGCCCCACCGCCTCCAGACGCTCCATGAGCAGTGCCACCACGCTGAGGAACTCCAGCCGGCTGCGCGGCTGCCCGGTGTCGGTGAAGTACGCCGGCCGCTCCGCCAGCAGCTCCAGGCCGCGCGCCTCGTTGCCGGTCAGCGCGCAGAACTCCACGTGGTCGGCGTACGCGCCCCGCATGCTCTCCATGGGCCGCACCAGCCGGAGACCCCGCAGATGGTGCGCGCGCGCCTCGTCCGTGCGGCCCAGCCGCAGCAGGGGCACCAGCGAGGACGCGAGCACCGCGTGCGGTTCGTGGGCGCAGGTGTAGCGGCCCTCCAGGACCGGCGCCCACAGCTCGAGCGCCTCGGCGTCGTGCCCCCGCTGCATCCGCCACCAGCCCTGCTCGTGCAGCTCGCACGCGTGGCAGTCCGCCATGCTGTCCCGGTCGGCGGCCAGCCACGCGGCGTAGGCACGCTCCGCGCGCGGGATGTCACCGAGGTGCGCGGCCACGCTGAACTCGGCACCGCGCACCGCCCGCTCGGAGTGCCCCGCGAGCCGGTAGCGGCGCTCCATCTCGCCGAGCCACCTCTCGATCGAGGCGAGCGGCACGTGCGGCTGGTCGAGCATGCCGGACGACATCCACTTGAAGACCCAGTGCAGCGTGTGCACCTCGTACTCGTCGAAGTCCTCGGGCCGCTCGTCCCACATGCGCAGCAGGCGCGCGAAGGGGACGAACATCCTGTCCTTCTCGGAGCTGTAGTTGTAGACCTTCAGCTGGTGCCCGAGCGCCTCGATCACGGCGAGCGGGATGCCCAGCTTCTCCGCCTCCGCGAGCAGTTGCTCCGCGCGCGCGTTGCGCGCCGGGCCCTCCGGACGCTCGCCGTTCTCCGCGATCTCCCGGCGCAGGGAGTCGAAGTCGGTGATCTCACGCATCAGAAACCGCCCCCCGCGGAGTCGCCCGTCGTGCCGGATTCGCCGTGCGTCGCCCATTCCAGCAGGCCGATGAAGGACCGGTTCAGCAGTGCCGTGTCCGCCGGCCTGAGCGGGCGCTGCGCCATCAGCAGCGCCTGCCCGTACAGGGACTCGGTGGCGGTGGCGATCAGTTCCGGGTCGCGCAGCGAGCTGATCCTGCGCACCAGCGGGTTGAGGTGGTTGAGCACCAGACGCGCGCGGGGAGCGCTGCCCCGCAGCGAGCCCAGGATCCCGGCCCACAGGTCGTCGGCCTGCTCCTCGGCGTCCGCGCGGGCCTGCTCATGGCGGGCGGCCCGGTCGTCGAGGTGGAGGGCGGGGACCGAGAGCGGGTGGAAGGCACGCAGCGCCATGTCGCATCCCACGGCGTCCAGCGTGGTCCGCGCCACCGCCAGGAACTCCGACAGCGCCAGCTCCTCGGCCGCGTCCACCGAGTCCAGGTGCGCCGTCACGGTCTCCGCGTCCAGCTCGGCGACCACCGTCCCCGGCCGCACCGACGGCAGCGCCTCGACCAGCTCGCTGTCGTACGTGTAACCGCCGTTGACCACCCCGACGCCCTGCGCCGACGCGATCGGCGCGACCTGCCGGTACTCCTCCACGGTCCGGGTGAAGTGCACCACCGGGTGCCGCTGGGCGAACTCCTCCAGGGACAGCCGCCCGTCGGTCGTCTCGAAGGGCAGCCACGGCAGCATCGTGCGCAGCATCTCCCCGTCGTGCCGCGCCAGCGACTTCACGCCCAGGTGGTGCACCGACAGGAAGGCCGCGAGGCGCTCCGGGTCGCCGGCCGCGAGCCCCGTCAGCCAGGACCGGATGCGCTCGCCCAGCGCCTCCCGTACGGCGGCCAGCGTCTCGTCCTCGTACAGCGCCTCGCGCGAGGCCGTGGGCCGCAGGCTGTCCGTGTCCAGCACGCACCGCACGAAGAACGCCCAGTCGGGCAGCAGCTGTTCGGCCCGCTCGGTCAGCAGCATGCCCTTGAGGTGCACGCGGTGCGTGGCCCGCTGGGCGGGGCTGACCGCCGACGGCAGTACGTACGCCACCCCGCGGATCCCGGCCAGCGGTACGTCCAGCCCGATCGTGTCCAGCGGCGTGAAGCCGAACAGGTCGTGGCAGTGCCGTGCCAGGGCCACCCGGCGGGCGGCGGGGGAGTGGTACGAGCGGTCCCAGGGCGCGGGCAGGTCGGTGACCGCCTCCTCGCCGACCCGGACGTCGTAGGGCAGCAGCGACCCGAAGTCCCGCGCCAGCGCCAGGACGCGCCCGGGCGTCAGCCACTCGCCGGCCCCCGCCCGCGCCACCAGGTGCACGGTGGTGCCCGGTTCGGGCCGGGCCTCGCGCGGCAGCGTCCGCACGGTGTAGGAACCGTCGTCGCTCGCCGTCCACTCCACCGGAGGCGCGTTGGGCGTACGGGCGCTGCGGCTGACCACCCGGATCCGCTCGGCGACCACGAAGCAGGCGAGCAGGCCGATGCCGAACTGCCCGAGGAAGCCGGAGCGGGCCTCCTGCAGCCCGTCGGCGATCGGGTCGGCCCGCTTGGAGCTGCGCCCGATGGTGGCCAGCAGGTCGTGCACGTCCGCCTCGGTGAGCCCCACGCCGGTGTCCTCGACGCGCAGGGTGGCGGCGCCCTCCCGGGAGTCGGCGTACAGCCGCACCCGGGCCGGGGCGTCGGGCTGCTCCGCGCGCCGGGCGGTGATGGCGTCCACGGCGTTCTGCAGCAGCTCGCGCAGGTAGACCCGGGGACTGGAGTAGAGGTGATGGGAGAGCAGGTCCACCAGGCCACGCAGGTCGACCTGGAAGGTGTGAGGTGGCTGGGACGGCTGGGACGGCTGGGATGACTGTGAGGTCTGGGAGTCCATCGTCGAGGCGCCGGTGGGGGGAGGGGGCACGGCGCGGGGTCGGGCGGTCCTGGTGGGGCGGTGACCGCGGCATGGCCGGAGCGCGCCATCCTAAGGCCGGAACCAGCCGTCTGACCAGGGGTTTCCCAGGACGTATACGGGATTGTCGGTGACGTGGTGTGCAATGGATCTCGTGCCCGCACTGCAAGAACTCCTGCGACAGCCGCTGAAGTCGGTGCTCGGCCCCGCCACCGCGAAGGTGATGGCCGAGCACCTCGGCCTGCACACCGTCGGCGATCTCCTCCACCACTATCCCCGCAGATACGAGGAGCGCGGCCAGCTCACCCACCTCGCCGACCTCCCGATGGACGAGCACGTCACGGTGGTCGCGATGGTCGCCGACGCCCGCCTGCACACCTTCGCCTCGGCCAGGGCCCCGCGCGGCAAGGGACAGCGGCTGGAGGTCACCATCACCGACGGCAGCGGCCGCCTTCAGCTGGTCTTCTTCGGCAACGGCGTGCACAAGCCCCACAAGGAGCTCCTGCCGGGCACGCGCGCGATGTTCGCGGGCAAGGTCTCCGTGTTCAACCGCCGCCTGCAACTGGCTCACCCGGCCTACGAGTTGCTGCGCGGCGACAGCGAGGAGACGGTCGAGACGTGGGCCGGCGCCCTGATCCCCATCTATCCCGCCACCGCCAAGATGGAGTCCTGGAAGATCGGCAAGGCGCTCCAGACGGTCCTGCCCAGCGCCGGGGAGGCGGTGGACCCCCTCCCGCCCGCCCTGCGTGAGGGCCGCGGCCTGAGCACCCTCCCCGAAGCGCTGCTCAAGATCCACCGACCGCACACCAAGCAGGACATCGAGGACGCCCGCCGCCGTCTCAAGTGGGACGAGGCCTTCGTCCTCCAGGTCGCCCTCGCCCGCCGCCGCCACGCCGACGCACAGCTCCCGGCGGTGGCCCGCCGGCCCAGGCCCGACGGCCTCCTCACCGCCTTCGACGCCCGCCTCCCCTTCACCCTCACCGAGGGCCAGCGGAAGGTCTCCGGGGAGATCTTCGGCGACCTGGCTAGGGAGCACCCGATGCACCGCCTGCTGCAGGGGGAGGTCGGATCCGGGAAGACGATGGTGGCGCTGCGCGCCATGCTCGCCGTCGTGGACGCCGGCGGGCAGGCGGCCATGCTCGCGCCCACGGAGGTGCTCGCCCAGCAGCACCACCGGTCCGTGGTGGAGATGATGGGGGAGCTGGCCGAGGGAGGGATGCTCGGCGGGGCCGAGCACGCGACCAAGGTGGTGGTGCTCACCGGTTCGATGGGGACGGCCGCGCGCCGGCAGGCGATGCTGGATCTGGCCACCGGCGAGGCCGGCATCGTGATCGGCACGCACGCCTTGATCGAGGACAAGGTGCAGTTCCACGACCTGGGGCTGGTCGTCGTCGACGAGCAGCACCGCTTCGGCGTCGAGCAGCGCGACGCCCTGCGCGGCAAGGGCAGGCAGCCCCCGCACCTGCTCGTCATGACGGCCACCCCGATCCCGCGCACGGTCGCCATGACCGTCTTCGGCGACCTGGAGACCTCCGTCCTGGACCAGCTCCCGGCAGGCCGCTCGCCCATCGCCTCGCACGTCGTCCCGGCCGCCGACAAGCCGCACTTCCTGGCCCGCGCCTGGGAGCGCGTGCGCGAGGAGGTCGGCAACGGCCACCAGGCGTACGTGGTCTGCCCGCGCATCGGGGACGACGCCGACGAACCGGCCGGCCCCGGCAAGTCCGGCAAGAAGGCATCCCCGGAGGACGAGGCCGAGAAGCGGCCGCCGCTCGCGGTCGTCGACGTGGCCGCGCAGCTCGCCGCGGGCCCCCTCCAGGGGCTGCGGGTGGAGGTGCTGCACGGCCGTATGCACCCCGACGACAAGGACGCGGTGATGCGCCGCTTCGCCGCCGGCGAGACCGACGTCCTGGTCGCGACGACGGTCATCGAGGTCGGGGTGAACGTCCCGAACGCCACGGCGATGGTCATCATGGACGCCGACCGCTTCGGCGTCTCCCAGCTCCACCAGCTGCGCGGCCGGGTCGGCCGCGGCTCGGCGCCCGGCCTCTGCCTGCTGGTCACCGAGATGCCCCGGGCGAGCGCGGCCCGCGGGCGCCTGGACGCGGTCGCCGCCACCCTCGACGGATTCGAGCTCTCCCGCATCGACCTCGAACAGCGCCGGGAGGGCGACGTGCTGGGCCAGGCCCAGTCCGGTGCCCGTTCCAGCCTGCGGGTCCTCGCGGTCATCGAGGACGAGGAGGTCATCGCCGAGGCCAGACAGGAGGCGGCGCAGGTGGTGGCCGCGGACCCCGAGCTGACGAACCTGCCCGGCCTGCGCACGGCCCTGGACGCCCTGGTGGACGAGGAGAGGGAGCAGTACCTGGAGAAGGGGTGAGGAGGAGCGGACCACCGGGGCGCGGGACCGTCATCCGTATGCGGCTACCGCCGCGCGGCCGCGACCAGCCACAATGAACGTGAAGCCGCCCACGACCAAGGACCGCAGATGACCCGCGTGATCGCCGGTGCAGCCGGCGGACGACGCCTTTCGGTGCCGCCGGGCAATGGCACCCGCCCCACCTCCGACCGCGCCCGCGAAGGTCTCCTCTCCACCTGGCAGGCCCTCCTGGGCGGCCCCCTGGACGGCGAACGGGTCCTCGACCTCTACGCGGGCTCCGGCGCCGTGGGCCTGGAAGCGCTCTCCCGGGGCGCGAGCCACGCCCTGCTCGTCGAGGCGGACGCGAGAGCGGCCCGCGTCATCCGGGAGAACGTCAGATCGCTCGGCCTGCCCGGCGCCGAGGTGAGATCGGGCAGAGCCGAACAGATCATCCAGTCCCCGGCGCCGGCCGACCCGTACGACATCGTCTTCCTGGACCCCCCGTACCGTGTCACGGACCACGATCTTCGCGAGATCCTGCTCACACTCCGCTCGGAGGGCTGGCTCGCGCCGGAGGCGATCGTCACCGTGGAGCGCAGCACCCGAGGCGGCGAGTTCGGGTGGCCGGACGGCTTCGAGGCGATCCGGGCCCGTCGCTACGGCGAGGGAACGTTTTGGTACGGTCGCGCCGCCTCTACGTGCGAAGACGCACGATGACCGGACCGGAGAGCGAGGGATCACAAGTGCGCCGCGCCGTATGTCCCGGGTCGTTCGACCCGATCACCAACGGACACCTCGACATCATTTCCCGCGCCTCCCGTCTGTACGACGAGGTCTATGTCGCGGTCATGATCAACAAGGCCAAGAAGGGCCTGTTCGAGATCGACGAGCGGATCGACCTGATCCGCCAGGTCACCACCGAGTACGGCAACGTGCGGATCGAGGCCTTCCACGGCCTCCTCGTCGACTACTGCAAGCAGCGCGACATCCCCGCCATCGTCAAGGGCCTGCGCGCGGTCAGCGACTTCGACTACGAACTCCAGATGGCCCAGATGAACAACGGCCTGTCCGGCGTGGAGACGCTGTTCGTGCCGACGAACCCCACCTACAGCTTCCTGTCCTCCTCGCTCGTCAAGGAGGTCGCCACCTGGGGCGGAGACGTCTCCCACCTGGTGCCGCCGGTGGTGCTGGAGGCACTCAACAAGCGCCTGCGCGCGGACTGATGGGGCTACAGTCGTCCCGTCCGTCTCCAACACATCGGTAGAGAGTGGCGAGCACACGGTGGACGTGCAGAAGAAGCTCGACGAGATCGTCGCGGCGGTCTCCAGCGCCCGGTCGATGCCCATGTCGGCGTCGTGCGTGGTCAACCGCGCGGAGCTGCTCGCCCAGCTCGAAGAGGTCCGTGCGGCGCTGCCCGGCTCGCTCGCGCAGGCCCAGGAGCTGATCGGCGACCGTGAGCAGATGGTCGAGCAGGCCCGCCAGGAGGCCGAGCGGATCATCCAGACCGCGCACGCCGAGCGCGGCTCGCTGATCTCCGACACCGAGATCGCCCGCCGCTCGCAGAACGAGGCCGACCGGATCCTCGCCGAGGCCCGCAAGGAGGCCGAGGAGATCCGCGCCGAGGCCGACGACTACGTCGACTCCAAGCTCGCCAACTTCGAGGTGGTCCTCACCAAGACCCTCGGCTCCGTCGGCCGCGGCCGCGAGAAGCTCCTCGGCACCGGTCCGGGCCTCGACGAGCAGGGCTACGAGGACGAGGACGCCCCCGAGCGCAGCCACGACCCGGAGACCCTGCGCAAGGACGCCGACGCCTACGTGGACGTCAAGCTCGGCGCCTTCGAGGCGGTGCTCGCCAAGACCCTGGAGGCCGTCGGCCGCGGCCGCCAGAAGCTGCACGGCCGGATCGCCACCGACGACCTCGGCGCCCTCGCCGACGACGCCACGTCCTTCCAGCACTCCAGCGACGCCGACTACCTGGCCGACCTCACGGCCCTCGCCGAGCAGGACGCCGCGTCGGCCGCGGCCGAGCAGCAGCAGCCCGCCCAGCAGCAGGACTACGCCCAGCCGCAGCCGGCCTACGGCTACCAGCAGCAGCCCGACCCCTACGCCGGCGCCTACCAGCAGCAGGGCTACGGGCAGCAGGACGCCTACGGCTACCAGCAGGCCGACCCCTACGCCTCCGGCTACGCTCCGGCGGAAGGCGCCCCCTTCCAGGGCTACGACGCCCAGCAGGCCGCCTACGACCCGCACCAGGCGCAGCAGCACCAGGCGCAGCAGCACCAGGGGCACCAGCAGCAGTCGTACGCCCTCGACGAGACCAGTCTCTTCGACACCGGCATGATCACGCCCGAGCAGCTGCGGGCCTACGAACAGGGGCGCGGCCAGTAAGGGACCCGCGGATTGGGCCGTGAGCGGAAGGACCGGTATCCTGGCTCTTCGGTCGCGCGTGCGCTTCGCTGACTGCGCATACGCCCGCGATCAACGCTGCCCGGGAACACCGAGGGCGGCGTCCCTCTGAGCTCGGATCGAAAGCAGGAATGGCTCCCAACGCTCGCCTCGACCACCGCAACCCCCTCGTGTTCGACACCCACGAGCTGGGCCGGCGTCCCGGTGCGCTGCAGAGGCTGTCCCGCACCGTGGACGCTCCCAAGGACCTCGGTCTGCAGGGAGTCGTCGGAGTGCCGGAAGGCGCCCCGGTGGAGCTCGAACTCCGGCTCGAGTCGGTCATGGAAGGGGTGCTTGTCACAGGCACCGCCCGTGCACAGGCCGAGGGGGAGTGCGTAAGGTGTCTGGAGCCGCTTCAGCTGGACGTCGAAGCGGAATTCCAGGAGATGTTCTCGTACCCTGACGCCGACGATCGGGGCCGCCCCAGGGCGGAGCCGACCGACGACGCCGAGGAAGACGAGGACAGGCTTTTCCTCGAGGACGGCCTGTTCGACCTCGAGCCCGTGCTGCGCGATGCGGTGGTGCTCGCACTGCCGATGCAGCCGGTGTGCCAGGACGACTGCCAGGGCCTGTGCTCCGAGTGCGGAGCCCGGCTCGCGGACGACCCGGACCACCACCACGACGCCGTCGACATCCGTTGGGCGGCACTGCAGGGACTCGCCGGTTCACTCGAAGACGGCGAGAAGGACGAGATGAGCGGCGCTGACGCGGAAGCGGGCGTCGACGAGAAGCAGGAGAAGTAGCCGTGGCTGTTCCGAAGCGGAAGATGTCGCGCAGCAACACGCGCCACCGCCGGTCGCAGTGGAAGGCTGCGGTCCCCACCCTGGTTGCGTGTGAGCGCTGCCACGAGCCCAAGCAGCAGCACATCGCGTGCCCGTCTTGCGGCACCTACAACAAGCGCCAGGTCCTCGAGGTCTGAGCGGCTGGTGAGAGGCACCGTGTCCACTGCCAAGAAGGCGGATGACGCCAAGGCGGACCCACCCGCCAAGAAGAAAGCGGACAACACGGCCTCGTCCCACACGCTTCTGGAAGGGCGGCTCGGGTACAAGCTCGAGTCCGCCCTTCTGGTGCGTGCGCTGACCCACCGTTCGTACGCGTACGAGAACGGCGGTCTGCCGACCAACGAGCGGCTGGAGTTCCTCGGGGACTCCGTGCTGGGTCTCGTGGTGACGGACACGCTGTACACCACCCACCCCGATCTGCCCGAGGGCCAGCTGGCCAAGCTGCGGGCCGCGGTGGTGAACTCGCGTGCGCTGGCGGAGGTCGGCCGCGGGCTCGACCTGGGCGCCTTCATCCGGCTCGGCCGTGGTGAAGAGGGCACAGGCGGCCGGGACAAGGCGTCCATCCTCGCCGACACCCTGGAAGCGGTGATCGGCGCGGTCTATCTCGATCAGGGCCTCGACGCGGCCTCCGAACTGGTGCACCGCCTGTTCGACCCGCTGATCGAGAAGTCCTCGAACCTCGGAGCCGGCCTGGACTGGAAGACCAGTCTCCAGGAGCTCACCGCGACCGAGGGGCTCGGCGTGCCCGAGTACCTGGTCACCGAGACCGGCCCCGATCACGAGAAGACCTTCACTGCTGCCGCCCGCGTCGGAGGCGTCTCGTACGGCACCGGCACCGGCCGCAGCAAGAAGGAGGCGGAGCAGCAGGCCGCCGAGTCCGCCTGGCGGTCCATCCGGGCCGCGGCGGACGAACGCGCCGAGAAGGAGGCGGCCGAGAAGGCCGCCGCCGAGAACGGCGAAGGCCCGGCGTCCGTCTCCGTCTGACACGTCTGACACAGCGTCCGCCGCCCCGGCGGGGTCCCTGTCCGACGTGCAGCGCACCCTGAGCGCCCGTCCCCGCCGTGGGGCGGGCGCTCGGATCGTCCACAACCCGGAACGGGGTCGTCATGCCCGAGTTGCCCGAGGTCGAGGTCGTCCGGCGCGGCCTGGAGCGGTGGGTCGCCCACCGTGTCGTCGCGGACACCGAGGTGCTGCACCCGCGCGCCGTGCGCCGTCACATCGCCGGCGCCGACGACTTCGCGCACCGCCTCAAGGGCCACCGCGTCGGCGTCCCGAGCCGCCGCGGCAAGTACCTGTGGCTGCCCCTGGAGGACACCCGCCAGTCGGTCCTGGCACACCTCGGCATGAGCGGCCAGCTCCTGGTCCAGCCCGTCACGGCCCCCGCGGAGAAACACCTGCGCATCCGCATCCGCTTCGCCGACACGCTCACATCAGCCGCTACCGCGGCGGGCGCCACGGAGCTCCGCTTCGTCGACCAACGCACCTTCGGCGGCCTGTCGTTGCACGACAACACCCCCGAGGGCCTGCCCGACGTCATCGCGCACATCGCCCGCGACCCGCTCGACCCGCTGTTCGACGACGAGGCCTTCCACCAGGCGCTGCGCCGCAAGCGCACCACCATCAAACGGGCCCTGCTGGACCAGTCGTTGATCAGCGGGGTCGGCAACATCTACGCGGACGAGGCGCTGTGGCGCGCCCGCGTCCACTACGAGCGCCCGACGGCCGGCTTCACCCGTCCGCGTACGGCCGAACTCCTCGGCCACGTACGGGACGTGATGAACGCGGCGCTCGCCGTCGGCGGCACCAGCTTCGACAGCCTCTACGTCAACGTCAACGGGGAGTCGGGCTACTTCGACCGGTCCCTGGACGCGTACGGCCGCGAGGGCCTGCCGTGCAGGAGGTGCGCCACGCCGATGCGCCGCCGCCCGTGGATGAACCGCTCCAGCTACTTCTGCCCGAAGTGTCAGAGGGCGCCGCGGGCCGTGTCGTAGCGCTCCCGCGCGGCGAGGACGTCGTCCATGCGGCCCTCGACCAGGTGGACGAGGCCGAGGAGCCGCTCGGCGACCTCGCGGCCGAGCGGGGTCAGCTCGTAGTCCACGCGGGGCGGGTTCGTCGGCTGGGCCTCGCGGAGCACCAGGCCGTCGCGCTCCAGGGCGTGCAGGGTCTGCGACAGCATCTTCTCGCTCACGCCGTCGACGCGCCGGCGCAGCTCGTTGAAGCGCAGCGAGCCCTCCTGCAGGGCGCAGAGGGTGAGCGTGCCCCAGCGGCCCGTCACGTGCTCCAGCGTGCCGCGCGAGGGACATGCCTTGGCGAACACGTTGTACGGGAGGTCGTCGGTCTCCCTGAGCTCCTGCGTGGTGTCCATTCCTGAAGCGTACTCGAACGCAGCGCTAACCGGCAGGTTGCACTAACTAGAAGTTAGTGCTTTCCTTTTCTCACCTCCGGCGAGCTGCTCATATCGGCTCGCCGTACGGCGCACCTGCCTTTCACGCGCCCGCTTTCCCCTTCCTCGTCCCAGCCTCACCCCAGGAGTACGCATCGTGACCACCCCTGTTGTCTCCATCGCCTACCACTCCGGTTTCGGCCACACCGCCGTCCTGGCCGAGGCCGTCCGTGCCGGTGCCGCCGAGGCGGGTGCCGAGGTGCACCTGATCAGGGTGGACGAGATCACCGACGAGCAGTGGACGCTGCTGGACGGCTCGGACGCCATCGTCTTCGGCTCGCCGACGTACATGGGCACGGCGTCCGGCGCCTTCCACGTCTTCGCCGAGGCGTCCTCGAAGCGCTGGTTCGGGCAGGACTGGAAGGACAAGCTCGCGGCCGGCTTCACCAACTCCGGTTCCAAGAGCGGCGACAAGCTGCACACCCTGCAGTTCTTCCAGATCCTCGCCGGACAGCACGGCATGCACTGGGTCAACCTCGGCCTGCACCCCGGCTGGAACAACAGCGAGGGCTCGGAGCACGACCTCAACCGCCTCGGCGTCTTCGCCGGCGCAGCCGCCTCCACCAACGTCGACGAGGGCCCGGACGCCGTCCACAAGGCGGACATCCAGACCGCCGAGCACCTGGGCCGCCGGGTGACGCGGACGGCCCGGCAGCTCCTCCTGGGCCGCGCGGCCTGAGCCCCGAGACCACGGACGCCGGCGGCGCGTACGCGCCGCGGCACCGCCATGGCGCGCGTCGTCCGACGGTGGGACCTGCCACTCGGCGGGCCATGGCGGTCCTCTGCGCTCGGCCGTACGCGCATACGGCTGGACAGCGGAGCTGGGTGGCCGGACCATCGTGCTCATGATTCTCGTCGTGCCCGCGGCCCTGGTGCTGCTGGGGTTCCTCGCCTTCGGCCTGCTCAGCGACCGACGCACGCGACGTCGTGGGGGCAGGAGCCGGGACAGCCGCAGCATGGAGGTCGACGCGCGGGAGATCCGGCGCGACCTGCGTGCCTGGAAGCGCGGTTCCCTCGGCAGCAGCGGAGCGGACATCTCCTGGATGAAGGCCCGCAGGCGCTGAGGCGAACCTCTCGCGCGGCTGCCGCGGGCCTGGCCACTCTCCCGCGCATCGCCCGGTGAGGTCGGCGAAGCGACGCCCGCGGCCTGCCCGGTTCGGCCTCCCTACCGCGCCGGGCACACTAGGGTCGCGGGTATGAGGGTCCGTCACAAGGTTCGCGCGGTGCTGCTGGACGACGGTCGACTGGTGTTCCTGCGCCGGGGGTGGCCGGGCGGCTCGCCCTACTGCACGACGGTCGGTGGAGGCGTCGAAGCCTGCGACGCCGACCTCGAAGCGGCCCTGCGACGCGAGGTCATGGAGGAGATCGGTGCCACGATCGGCGCTGCCACCGAGTTCCTGACCTTGACCGAGCCGGGCGAGAAGGTCACCGTGGTGCAGCACTACTTCCGTGCCGAGGTGCTCGACATGGATCCCAGCCGTCGTAGCGGTCCCGAGCTGGACGACCCCGACACAGGCGACTTCTGTGCGGTCTGGGTCGCGCGGGACGCGTCCGCCGTGGCGGCGCTCGAACTCCACCCACCCGAACTCGCCGGCTACCTCTGCGAGCATGCCGAGACCTGGGGCGCCTGAGAGACGGCACGATGCGACAGCGCCGGTGAGCGCACCCCTTCCCGCGGGCGCCCCCGCCCGGCGGGGACTCGACGATCTCGTCCTGCGGACGGGCGCGCGCGGAAAGCGTACGGGGTCTGCCTGCGGAGGCGCCTCGGCGGGTGTCCGGAGTGCGGAGCCGCGTGGCTGGGCCGGGGTGAGGACTTGAGTGGCCGGTGGCCGGTGGCCGGAGTGAGGACTTGCGCGGGCGGGGCCGGCGACCGCCCGCGCGGCAGCGTCCTCGCCGGGCAGCGCGGCCCGCCGGGCCCGGCCGGGTCCGTGAGTGAGCTGCGGCTGTCTCAGTAGCCGAAGTCCTGCGTCCACCAAGGGCCGCCCGACCCGAAGTGGACACCGACGCCGAGGGTCTTGAAGTCGCAGTTCAGTATGTTCGCCCGGTGGCCGGGGCTGTTCATCCACGCCTCCATCACCGCGGCCGCGTCGGCCTGGCCCCGGGCTATGTTCTCGCCGCCGAGGTCGGTGATGCCGAGCTGGGCGGCCCGGTCCCACGGGGTGGCGCCGCTGGGGTCGGTGTGGTCGAAGAAGTTCTGCGTGGCCATGGCCTCGCTGAAGGTCTCGGCCAGCTTCGTCAGCGTGCTGTTGGCGGACACCGCGCTGCAGCCGACCTTGGCCCGCTCGTCGTTGACCAGCTTGAGCACCTCCGCCTCCGCGGCGGCCTCCGCGGAGACCGCCACCGGGGCGGCGGTCTGCTGGTGCGGCTTCCGCTCCTTCTGCGAAGGCGTGGTCTTCGGCTTCTTGCCGGGCGTGGTCTTCGGCTTCTTCGTCGGCGCCTCGGTCGGCGCCGCCGCCGAGGCGGACGGACTCGGCGAGGAGGGCGAGGCCGAGCGGTCGGCGTCGCGGCTCGTGGCGGAGCCCTGGTCGCGGCCCTGCGTTCCGTCCTGAGTCCCGCCCTGCTCGCGGCCCTCGACGCTGCCGGAGGTGCCGCCCTGCTCGGCCGCGGAGTTGGTCGGCGTGCTCGCGGCCTGCACCTTGTCGCCGCCGCTGCCGCCGCCACCGAGCTTGTAGTTGTCGAGGCCGGGCACCGCCCCCGTGGCGACCGCGACCGTGCCGATGGCGACGGCGGCGGAGACCCCGAGCAGACCGGAGCGCACCGGCGTCACGGCCTTCTTCTTGCGGCGCGACCCGCCCCGCCCGGAACCCTTGCCGCGCGAGATCCCGTGCTCGGGGAAGACCGTCGCGAAGTCCTCCTCCGAGGCGAAGAGGTACGCGGCACTCCGCGCCTCGGCCGCGGCGTAGTCCTCGGAGCGCAGATACGGGGCGATGCCCATGGTGGGCTGCCCGTCGCCGACGTTGCTCCGCGGGCCGGCGTACGTCTCCGTATCGGCGTACGTGTCCGGGCCGGCGTACGTCTCCAGGCCGGTGTAGACGTCAGGGCCAGGGGAGGCGTCCGGACCGGCGGAGGGATCCACGCCGGCGGAGGCGTCCGGCCCCGCATAGACACCCGGACCCGCGTAGACATCCGGCTTCGCGTAGACACCCGGACGCGCATAGCCGTCGTCCGGACCCCCGTGGAGGTCTCGACCCGCGTAGACATCCGAACCGGCGAGGTCCCCCGCCGGTTCGTAGCTGTACGAGTACTTCCGGGGGTCGTAGCCGCTCGTGTACGAGCCGTCCCTTTCAGTGACCCCCGTGGCGCGTCCCGTGGCGGCGCGGCCGGCGGCTGAGCGTCGGTGGCGTCCCATGTTCTGGCCTTCCTCGTCCTGCGGCCGACCCGCGGCATAAGATCTTGCGAGTGACCGAACTCACTCCAACGGGTGAGTTTCATATGAGATTCATTGGGTGGGGACGGTACCGCATGGCGCCAGGGGAGGAAGTGTCCAGAGAGACATTGGCCGGTTAGGTTGCACCCATGAGCGAGGATGTGCGACTGGTCGCCTGGGTGCGGGGACGTGTCCAAGGTGTGGGTTTTCGCTGGTTCACGCGGGCCAAGGCCCTCGAGCTCGGCGGCCTGAGTGGTTTTGCTCTCAATTTGGGCGACGGACGGGTCCAGGTGGTCGCCGAGGGCTCCCGGGAGTGCTGCGAAGGTCTTCTCGACTGGCTCCAGGGCGACGACACGCCCGGCCAGGTCGACGGTGTCACCGAGATCTGGGACACACCCCGCGGCGGCTACGACGGCTTCGCCATCCGCTGAGCCGCTTCTGTAAAGCGGCCCAGGCCACGGCGGGCGAACCTGCCAACTACGCGTGCCGGAGGCAGATATTGCCTGGTGGTTGCCAAGGAGCGCTCGCCGTGGCAGGCTCCGCCCTCAAGAGTGATCGCCACGCCCTGAGGGCCCCGCAGGAGTCGCAGTGCAGCCGCTTCCAGGCCGCGCACCCCGGGTTGCCCGCCAATACGGGGCGTGATCGTGTTGACCGTCAAACTTTTTGGTGAGACGCTGAAAGCACCCCGCGCACCTAGCTGTTTGGCATGGATGAACGGCAGCAAGAACTCAAGAGTGTCAAGCACCGCGGGTGCGAATCCCTCACGACCCACACCGCTTCGGTCGGTCACTCATTGTGGAGGACCATCCATCATGGCAAAGGCGCTTCTCGGTTACGTCGGCGGCTCCGACCCTCGACTCCTCGCCGAGATGCGACGGCTCCAGCAGCGAGTCCAGGACCTGGAATCCGAGCTCGTACGGATCCAGGCCGAGAACGACGCGCTCACGGCTGCCGCTTCTCACGACAGGATCATGGAGAGCATCGACGCACACCAGGCGGAGCCTGCGCTCACCTGATCACTGCATCGAACCACGACAGCAGTGGTTGGGCCGCCCGTGTCAACCGCTGAGTTGTCAGAGTTTGCAAGGGACGCTTCGGCGTCCCTTCTTTCTTTCCCCGCGCATCCTTTCACCCTCTACAACGTCTGGTGTGCCCTGCATGTTCATGCGTGAAACCGCCGGGTGCCCCGCGGTCGTCGTGCGGGATGGCGGCGGAAGGTAGAGTCCGGCGGCGTGCACCTCAAGGCCCTGACCCTCCGGGGGTTCAAGTCGTTCGCCTCGGCGACCACGCTCCGGTTCGAGCCGGGGATCACGTGTGTCGTGGGGCCGAACGGCTCGGGCAAGTCCAATGTGGTGGACGCGCTGAGCTGGGTCATGGGCGAGCAGGGCGCCAAGTCGCTGCGCGGCGGCAAGATGGAGGACGTCATCTTCGCTGGCACCACCGGCCGCCCTCCGCTGGGCCGCGCCGAGGTGTCCCTGACCATCGACAACTCCGACGGCGCCCTGCCCATCGAGTACGCCGAGGTCACCATCACGCGGATCATGTTCCGCAACGGCGGCAGCGAGTACCAGATCAACGGTGACACCTGCAGGCTGCTCGACATCCAGGAACTGCTGTCCGACTCCGGTATCGGCCGCGAGATGCACGTCATCGTCGGCCAGGGCCAGCTCGACTCCGTGCTGCACGCCGACCCCATGGGCCGCCGCGCCTTCATCGAGGAGGCCGCGGGTGTCCTCAAGCACCGCAAGCGCAAGGAGAAGGCGCTCCGCAAGCTCGACGCGATGCAGGCCAATCTCGCGCGTGTCCAGGACCTGACCGACGAACTGCGCAGACAGCTCAAGCCCCTCGGCCGCCAGGCCGCGGTCGCCCGCCGGGCCGCCGTCATCCAGGCCGACCTCCGCGACGCCCGCCTCCGCCTCCTCGCCGACGATCTCGTACGGCTGCGGGAGGCGCTCAGGACCGAGGTCGCGGACGAGGCGGCTCTCAAGGAGCGCAAGGAAGCCGCCGAGCAGGAGCTGCGCCGGGCCCAGCAGCGCGAGGCGCAGCTGGAGGACGAGGTGCGGCAGCTCACGCCGCGCCTGCAGCGCGCCCAGCAGACCTGGTACGAACTCTCGCAGCTGGCCGAGCGGGTGCGCGGCACGATCTCGCTGGCCGACGCGCGCGTGAAGAGCGCGACGTCGGTGCCGCCCGAGGAGCGGCGCGGCCGCGACCCCGAGGACATGGAGCGCGAGGCCGCCCGCATCCGGGAGCAGGAGGCCGAACTCGAGGCGGCCCTGGAGGCGGCCGAGCACGCCCTGGAGGACACGGTCGCGCACCGGGCCGAGCTGGAGCGCGAACTCGCGCACGAGGAACGGCGCCTGAAGGACGTCGCCCGCGCCATCGCCGATCGCCGTGAGGGCCTGGCCCGGCTGAACGGTCAGGTCAACGCGGCCCGTTCGCGCGCCGCCTCCGCACAGGCCGAGATCGACCGGCTGGCCGCAGCGCGCGACGAGGCGCAGGAGCGGGCCGTCGCCGCCCAGGAGGAGTACGAGGCACTCAAGGCCGAGGTCGACGGCCTCGACGCCGACGACGCGGAACTCGGCGAGCGGCACGAGGCGGCGAAACGGCAACTGGCCGACGCGGAGGCCACGCTGACGGCGGCCCGTGAGGCGGCCACCGCGGCGGAGCGCAGGCGCGCCGCGACCCAGGCCCGGCACGAGGCGCTGGCCCTCGGCCTGCGCCGCAAGGACGGCACCGGGGCACTGCTCGGCGCGAAGGAGCGCCTCAGCGGACTGCTGGGCCCGGTGGCCGAGCTGCTCACGGTCACGCCCGGCCATGAGGTCCCGCTGGCCGCGGCCTTCGGCGCGGCGGCGGACGCGCTGGCGGTCAGCTCACCGTCGGCCGCTGCAGAAGCGATCCGCCTCCTGCGCAAGCAGGACGCCGGCCGCGCGTCCCTGCTGCTGGCGGGAGCGCCGGAGGACCCCGGCACGGCAGCCCGCCTCGGGGGAGCCGGCCTCAGGGGGGAGGGGAACGGCGCGAGCGGCCACGGCGCATCCCTCAATCACGACGCACCCCTCGGTCACACCGCTCCCTCAAGTCACCTCGAAACCCTCGGTCACGAGGCCCCCTCCAGTCACCCTGAACCCCTCAGTCACGCCGCCCCATCCAGCCACCCCGAACCCCTCAGCCACGCCACCCCATCCAGCCACCCCGAACCCCTCAGCCACGCCACCCCCTCCAGCCACTCCCAATCCTCTGGCCACGACAAACCCACCGCCCGCCGACACCCTCACGCGGCGGATTTCGTCCGCGCCCCCTCCGACCTCATGCCCGCCATCCGCCGGCTGCTGCACGACATCGTCGTGGTCGGCACCCTTGAGGACGCCGAGGACCTCGTCCACAGCCACCCCCACCTGACCGCAGTCACCGCCGAGGGCGACCTCCTCGGCGCCCACTTCGCCCACGGCGGCTCCGCGGGCGCGCCCACTCTGCTGGAGGTGCAGGCCTCCGTGGACGAGGCCGCCGCCGAGCTGGAGGAGCTGGCGGTGCGGTGCGAGGAGCTGGCCGAGGCGCAGCGCGCGGCGGGGGAGCGGCGGGGCGAGTGCGCCGCGCTGGTGGAAGACGTCGGCGAGCGGCGCAGGGCCGCCGACCGGGAGAAGTCGGCCGTCGCCCAGCAACTCGGACGGCTGGCGGGCCAGGCACGGGGCGCGGCCGGCGAGGCGGAGCGTTCCGCCGCGGCCGCCGCGCGGGCGCAGGAGGCGCTGGACAAGGCGCTCCAGGACGTGGAGGAGCTGGCCGAACGGCTCGCCGTCGCCGAGGAGACGCCGGTCGAGGAGGAGCCCGACACCTCGGTCCGGGACCGGCTCGCGGCCGACGGCGCCAACGCCCGCCAGACCGAGATGGAGGCCCGCCTCCAGGTCCGTACGCACGAGGAACGGGTCAAGGGACTGGCCGGGCGGGCCGATTCGCTGGACCGGGCCGCCCGCGCGGAACGCGAGGCACGCGCGCGTGCCGAGCAGCGGCGGGCGCGCCTCAGGCACGAGGCGGCCGTGGCGGAGGCGGTCGCCTCCGGCGCGCGCCAGCTGCTCGCGCACGTCGAGGTCTCCGTCGCCCGGGCCGACGCGGAGCGCACCGCGGCCGACGCCGCCAAGGCCCGCCGCGAGCAGGAGCTGACCGCGGCCCGCGGCGCGGGCCGCGACCTCAAGGCCGAGCTCGACAAGCTGACCGACTCCGTCCACCGCGGTGAGGTGCTCGGCGCCGAGAAGCGGATGCGGATCGAGCAGCTGGAGACCAAGGCGCTGGAGGAGCTCGGGGTGGAACCGGCGGGGCTGGTGACCGAGTACGGGCCGCACCAGCTCGTGCCGCCCTCACCGCCGGCCGAGGGCGAGGAGCTGCCGGAGGACCCGGAGCACCCGCGCAACCGGCCGAAGCCCTTCGTACGGGGCGAGCAGGAGAAGCGGCTCAGGGCCGCCGAGCGGGCGTACCAGCAGCTGGGCAAGGTCAACCCGCTGGCCCTGGAGGAGTTCGCCGCGCTGGAGGAGCGCCACAAGTTCCTCAGTGAGCAGCTGGAGGACCTGAAGAAGACCCGCGCCGATCTGCTCCAGGTCGTCAAGGAGGTCGACGAGCGGGTCGAGCAGGTCTTCACCGAGGCCTACCGGGACACGGCCCGGGAGTTCGAGGGGGTCTTCGGCCGGCTGTTCCCCGGCGGCGAGGGCCGGCTGATCCTGACGGATCCCGACAACATGCTCACCACCGGTGTCGACGTCGAGGCCCGTCCGCCGGGCAAGAAGGTCAAGCGCCTGTCGCTGCTCTCGGGCGGCGAGCGCTCGCTCACGGCCGTCGCGCTGCTGGTGTCGATCTTCAAGGCCCGGCCGAGCCCCTTCTACGTCATGGACGAGGTCGAGGCCGCCCTCGACGACACCAACCTGCAGCGGCTGATCCGCATCATGCAGGAGCTGCAGGAAGCCTCGCAGCTGATCGTGATCACGCACCAGAAGCGGACCATGGAGGTCGCCGACGCGCTGTACGGCGTCTCCATGCAGGGCGACGGTGTGTCCAAGGTCATTTCGCAGCGGCTTCACTGACAGTTACTTCAAGAAATGAACACAATGAGTGGTGCGTCGTCTGAAAGCTCATAGACAACTGCCTATTGACTTCGAAACTTGAAGGCATAGTCTCGGGAACGTTGTGTTTACCTTCAGGTGTGAGCGGTGCGCCCCTGTGTGCCACTTGAACCTGACAGGCGCCCCCCACTCCGGCAGCGACGCCGGTGGCCCGAGGAGTCCACATAGTGACCAGCACCGCGCAGGCACCCCAGTCAGGAGCCAGAACGGCTCATCCCGAGCATCTCGGGCGCGTCGTCTTCATCGCGGCGGCGGCCGCCATGGGCGGGTTCCTCTTCGGGTACGACAGCTCCGTGATCAACGGAGCGGTCGAGGCCATCCGCGACCGCTACGACATCGGCTCCGCGGCTCTCGCCCAGGTCATCGCCATCGCCCTGATCGGCTGTGCCGTCGGCGCCGCGACCGCGGGCCGGATAGCCGACCGCATCGGGCGCATCCGGTGCATGCAGATCTCCGCCGTGCTGTTCACCGTCAGCGCCGTCGGTTCGGCACTGCCCTTCGCCCTGTGGGACCTCGCCTTCTGGCGCATCGTCGGCGGCTTCGCCATCGGCATGGCCTCGGTCATCGGCCCGGCCTACATCGCCGAGGTCGCCCCGCCGGCGTACCGCGGCCGGCTCGGCTCCTTCCAGCAGGCCGCGATCGTCGTCGGCATCGCCGTCTCGCAGCTGGTCAACTGGGGCCTGCTGAAGGCCGCGGGCGGCGACCAGCGCGGCACCCTGCTGGGCCTGGAGGCCTGGCAGGTCATGCTCGGCGTGATGGTGATCCCGGCAGCCCTCTACGGCCTGCTCTCCTTCGTCATCCCGGAGTCCCCCCGTTTCCTCATCTCCGTCGGCAAGCGGGCCCGTGCCCGGGAGATCCTCGCCGAGGTCGAGGGTGGCCGGGCCGCCCACCTGGACGCCCGCGTCGGCGAGATCGAACTCGCCATGAAGAGCGAGCACAGGTCCTCCTTCAAGGACCTGCTCGGCGGCGGCTTCTTCTTCAAGCCGATCGTCTGGGTCGGCATCGGCCTGTCGGTCTTCCAGCAGTTCGTCGGCATCAACGTCGCGTTCTACTACTCCGCGACGCTGTGGCAGTCGGTCGGCGTCGACCCGACGGACTCGTTCTTCTACTCGTTCACCACGTCGATCATCAACATCGTCGGCACCGTGATCGCCATGGTCTTCGTGGACCGGATCGGCCGCAGGCCGCTGGCGCTGATCGGCTCGGTCGGCATGGTCGTCGGCCTCGGGCTGGAGGCGTGGGCCTTCTCCCACCACCTGGTCGACGGCAAGCTCCCGGCCGCGCAGGGCTGGACCGCCCTCATCGCCGCGCACGTCTTCGTCCTCTTCTTCGCCCTGTCCTGGGGCGTGGTCGTCTGGGTCATGCTCGGCGAGATGTTCCCGAACAAGCTCCGCGCCGCCGCGCTGGGCGTGGCCGCCTCCGCGCAGTGGATCGCCAACTGGGCGATCACCGCGAGCTTCCCGTCGCTGTCCGACTGGAACCTCTCCGCGACCTACGTGATCTACACGGTCTTCGCCGCGCTCTCCGTCCCCTTCGTCCTGAAGTTCGTCAAGGAGACGAAGGGCAAGGCGCTGGAGGAGATGGGCTGAGGCCCCCGAAGCCGAGGAGAGGGGCCCAGTCCCCGCCGCCCTTCTCCTCGTACCCCACCGCCGCCCCGCCCCGGCCGGTGAGTGACCGGGCCGGGGCGGCGGCCCCGCGGTCGCGGCCGCGGGCGGGCCGCGCTCAGTCCGTCAGCCGCGGCAGCACCCGCTCGGTGAACAGGCGCAGGCTGCGCCAGCCCTCCTCCGGGGGCATCCCGCCCGCCAGCGGGTGCAGCACGAGGCTGTCGAGGCCCAGCGCCACGCACTGGTCCGGGGTCAGGACGCGGTAGACGCCCTCGGCGCGCAGGTCGTCCACGGTCGTGGCGGAGGACTTCACGGCGGAGCGGATGTCCCCGGACTGCCAGGAGGCGTAGGTCCGTGCCTCGTGCAGGAAGTGCCGGCCGTACGCGGCCCACACCCGGTCCGGGTCCTCGGCGATGTGCAGCAGCGGGGTCTCGGCGGCGGGCATCATGGTCCACCCCTCGGTGCCGTACTCGACGAGCCGCTCCTTGTAGTACGCCTCCAGTTCCGGCAGGTGCGCGCTGGGGAAGAAGGGGAGGCCGAGGCGGGCCGCCCGGCGGGCGGCGGCCTTCGAGGAGCCGCCGACCAGCAGCAGGGGGTGCGGCTCGGTGAACGGGCGCGGGGTGATCCGCACCGTACGGCCGCGGTACTCGAACGGCTCGCCGGTCCAGGCCTTCAGCAGCGTCTCCAGCACCTCGTCCTGGAGCCTGCCGCGCCGCTTCCAGTCCACGTCGAACAGCGCGTACTCCTCGGGCCGGTACCCGATCCCGGCGACCGTCACCAGCCGCCCGCCGCTGATCAGGTCCAGCACGGCGATCTCCTCGGCCAGCCGGAGCGGGTCGTGCAGCGGGCCGATCACCGCCGAGACGGTCACCGCGACCCGGCTGGTCGCGCCGAAGACCGCGCCCGCGAAGGCGAAGGGCGACGGCAGCCAGTTGTCCGCGACGCCGTGGTGCTCCTCGGTCTGCACGGTGGTGACCCCGTGCTCGTCGGCGTACGCCGCCATGTCCAGGGCCGCCCGGTAGCGGGCGGCGAGGGAGGCGGGGGTGGCGTCGGGCTCTACGAGGTTGAAGCGGACGACCGTGACGGGCATGGGGGCTCCCCTCCACCGGGCGGGTGTGGAAGCGGACCTTAGCTGACGGTGTGTCAGACATCCAGAGGGGTGGCGCGGGACTCCATGACCGATACTGGTCGGGTTATGGAAACCGTCATCCTTGCTGTAGTCATCGCCGTGGTCGTGATCGGCGCGCTCGGCGGGCTCGTCATCGGCACCCGGCGCAAGAAGCCGCTGCCCCCGCCGCCGCCCGCCGCGCCCGACATCACCGCCCCTCCGGCCGAGCCGCACGTCGGCGACGAGGCCGAGACGCCCCGCGACGAACCACGCCGGACCATAGAGGAGGTGGATCTTCCGGACGGCTCGGCGCCGGTCGCCGTCGTGGAGCCGCCCGTCCTCGAGGTCCCCGAGATCGAGATCCCCGAGCCCGCCGCCGGCCGGCTCGTCCGCCTCCGCACCCGCCTGTCCCGCTCCCAGAACGCGCTCGGCAAGGGCCTGCTCACGCTCCTGTCGCGCGAGCACCTCGACGACGACACCTGGGAGGAGATCGAGGACATCCTGCTCACCGCCGACGTCGGCGTGGCCCCCACCCAGGAACTGGTCGACGGCCTGCGCGAGCGGGTGCGGGTCCTGGGCACCCGCACCCCCGCCGAGCTGCGCGGCCTGCTGCGGGAGGAGCTCCTGAAGCTGGTCGGCACCGACATGGACCGCACGGTCAGGACCGAGCCGGAGACCAGCAAGCCCGGCATCGTGATGGTCGTCGGCGTCAACGGCACCGGCAAGACCACCACCACCGGCAAGCTCGCCCGCGTCCTCGTCGCCGACGGCCGCAGTGTGGTCCTGGGCGCCGCGGACACCTTCCGTGCCGCCGCCGCCGACCAGCTGCAGACCTGGGGCGAGCGCGTCGGCGCCTACACCGTGCGCGGGCCCGAGGGCGGCGACCCCGCCTCCGTCGCCTTCGACGCGGTGAAGGAGGGCAAGGAGATGGGCTCCGACGTCGTCCTCATCGACACCGCCGGGCGCCTGCACACCAAGACCGGGCTCATGGACGAGCTCGGCAAGGTCAAGCGCGTCGTCGAGAAGCACGCCCCGCTGGACGAGGTCCTGCTCGTCCTCGACGCCACGACCGGGCAGAACGGACTGGTGCAGGCCCGTGTGTTCGCCGAGGTCGTCGACATCACCGGCATCGTGCTCACCAAGCTGGACGGCACGGCCAAGGGCGGCATCGTGATCGCGGTCCAGCGCGAACTGGGCGTCCCGGTCAAGCTGGTCGGGCTGGGCGAGGGCGCCGACGACCTGGCGCCGTTCGAGCCGGAGGCGTTCGTCGACGCCCTCGTCGGAGAGTGACACCGCCGGCCGGCACCGCTACGAGCACGAAGAAGCGCCCGCCTCCCAAGGTGCAGTCGGGAAGCGGGCGCTTCGCTGTGTGCGACGTACGTGTCCGCCGTACGGTCTATGTCCGGGACCGGTGCGCCGTGTACGCCAGGGTGCCCAGCAGCAACCGCGCCGCCGGCGGCTTCGTGGCCGAGTCCAGCGCGGGCTGCCGCAGCCACCGCGCGGGGCCCCTGCCGCCGCGGTCCGAGGGCGGGGCCGTGATGTGGCTGCCGGGGCCGAGGCCGCGCAGGTCCAGGGAGGTCGGGTCGTCCCAGCCCATGCGGTAGAGCAGTCCGGGGAGTTCGGCGGCGGCGCCGGGGGCGACGAAGAACTGGGCGCGGCCCTCCGGGGTGGCGGTGACCGGGCCGACGGGCAGGCCCATGCGTTCCAGGCGGACCAGGGCGCGGCGGCCGGCGGCCTCGGCCACGTCGATGACGTCGAACGCCCGGCCGACGGCGAGCATCACGGACGCTCCGGGGAAGTCCGCCCAGGTCCTGCTCACGTCGTCGAGCGTGGCGCCGGCCGGAACCAGCGGCGCGAACTCCAGCGGATGCGCCCCCGGCGCACCGCAGTCCGCCCGGCCGCAGGAGCAGGCGGACCCCGCGGCCCGCGCGCCGGCCACGACGTCCCAGCCCCAGAGCCCGGTGAACTCGGCGACGGCGGTGCACTCCGAGGAGCGGCCGCGCCGACGCGAGCCGGAGCGGATCTCCCGGATGCCGCCGATCGTGAAGCCCATACCCCCTCCAACGGGTCCGACGCGCCGGTGGTTACGACGCGGATGCGAATCGTGACCCTGTGTGACGCCCGAGCCACCCGCCCCGCTGGGTCCGGGCGGCGCTGGAGGTGCCTCTGGTGGTGAACTCGACGGCGCGCGCCCCTGAGTGCATCGCTCCGCCTACTTCCGATCGGTCTATGTCAAGTGAATCGCGTGCGGGCCGACGTGAGTTCATTCGAAGGGGTGGCGAATGGTGGCGTTTCCGGGTTCGCCATGGCTGGACGGGTGATCGTAGGATTACTTTGAGTGCACGGGTCCCGGGGGCACATGCACTCGTGGGTATGCCGGGGGCAAGCCGGTATCCCGTTCGAAGGGTGAGAACCGGCGGACGGGAGGCCGTATTCACCGGCATTCTGATAGGGCTTGGCGCACTCGGCGACAAGTGGTCTCAGGGATGGGGGCGTTCCAGTGAGCGGCAACGGCGGGAGCGGGACGACCGCGACCAGCATCGACAAGCGCCCCAATGAGCTGCTCACTTCCTGGTTCGTGCGCAGCGGCTGGTCGAAGGGCGAGCTCGCCCGCCAGGTCAACCGCAGGGCCCGCCAGCTGGGCGCCAACCACATCTCCACGGACACCTCCCGGGTGCGCCGCTGGCTGGACGGCGAGAACCCCCGCGAGCCCATCCCCAGGATCCTGTCCGAGCTGTTCTCCGAGCGCTTCGGCTGTGTGGTCTCCGTCGACGACCTCGGCCTGCGCGCCGCGCGCCAGTCACCCTCCGCGACCGGCGTCGACCTGCCCTGGACGGGCCCGCAGACGGTGGCGCTGCTCAGCGAGTTCTCGCGCAGCGACCTGATGCTGGCGCGGCGCGGCTTCCTCGGGACCTCGCTGGCCCTGTCGGCGGGCCCGTCCCTCATCGAGCCCATGCAGCGCTGGCTGGTGCCCTCGCCCCAGGCCCCGCAGGCGGAGCCCGAGCCGCCCGCCGTCTCCCGCCGTGCCGGCCGGCTCTCCCGGCCGGAGCTTGACCTCCTCGAGACCACGACCGTGATGTTCCGTCAGTGGGACGCCCAGTGCGGCGGCGGACTGCGCCGCAAGGCGGTCGTCGGCCAGCTGCACGAGGTGACGGACCTCCTGCAGGAGCCCCAGCCCGAGGCGACCACCAGGAAGTTGTTCAAGGTCGCCGCCGAACTGGCCGAGCTGGCGGGCTGGATGTCGTACGACGTGGGCCTCCAGCCCACCGCCCAGAAGTACTTCGTCCTCGCCCTGCACGCCGCCAAGGAGGCGGGCGACAAACCGCTCGGCTCCTACGTCCTGTCCAGCATGAGCCGCCAGATGATCCACCTCGGCCGGCCCGACGACGCCCTGGAACTGATCCACCTCGCGCAGTACGGCAGCCGGGACTGCGCGAGCCCCCGCACCCAGTCGATGCTGTATGCGATGGAGGCCCGCGCCTACGCCAACATGGGGCAGCCGGGCAAGTGCAAGCGGGCGGTGCGGATGGCCGAGGACACCTTCGCCGACGTCGACGAGTGGGACGAGCCGGACCCCGACTGGATCCGCTTCTTCTCCGAGGCCGAACTGCACGGCGAGAACAGCCACTCCTACCGCGACCTCGCCTACGTCGCGGGCCGCAGCCCCACCTACGCCTCCCTGGCCGAACCCGTCATGCAGCAGGCCGTCGACCTGTTCGCCCAGGACACCGAGCACCAGCGCTCGTACGCGCTGAACCTCATCGGCATGGCCACGGTGCACCTGCTCCAGCGCCGGCCCGAGCGCAGCACCGTGCTGGCCGAGAAGGCCATGCACATCGCCAAGAAGGTGCGCTCCGAGCGGGTGAACACTCGTATCCGAAAGACGGTCGACACCGCCGTACGCGACTTCGGGGAGCTGGCCGAGGTCGTCGACCTCACCGAGAAGCTCGCACTGGAGCTCCCCGAGACCGCCGAGGCGGTCTGAATCCCCTGACCCCGGCCGCGGCCGGCCTTCCCGAACTGCCCGACTCGGCTCCCCCGTGCCAGGTCATCGGAAGGCCGTCCGCGGCCGGATCCTTCCCATCGGGGAAGGTTGCGCCAAGATAACGATCATTCCGGCCGGCCTCCGGCAGTTCATCGAGGCGTAACACGCACGGCGCCTTCGTCACGGCGGCGAAACAACGAGGGGCTCCCACCGAAACCGCGCTGCGCCAATCTCATGGCGCATAACCGGCCCACCCCTCATGCCCGCTTCAGGCTTCGCCCGCACGGGGCCGTATCAACGACGAGGAGACGCCGATGGCACCAGCCATCACGCTTGCCGCGGACAAACTGTCCGCCGCCAACACCGGCTTCATGCTCATTGCTTCCGCCCTGGTGCTGATCATGACCCCGGGCCTCGCCTTCTTCTACGGAGGCATGGTCCGCGTCAAGAGCACCCTCAACATGCTGATGATGAGCTTCATCAGCATGGGCGTCGTCACCCTTCTGTGGGTGCTGTACGGCTTCTCCATGGCGTTCGGCACGGACCACGGCTCGATCGTCGGCTGGACCGGCGACTACATCGGCTGGGCCGGCATCGACAAGATGGACATCTGGTCCGGCTACACGATCCCCGTCTTCGTGTTCGCCGTCTTCCAGATGATGTTCGCGATCATCACACCGGCGCTGATAAGCGGTGCCCTCGCGGACCGCGTCAAGTTCTCGGCCTGGACCCTCTTCCTCGTCCTGTGGGCCACGGTCGTGTACTTCCCGGTCGCCCACTGGGTCTGGGGCACCGGCGGCTGGGCCTTCGAACTCGGCGTGATCGACTTCGCCGGCGGCACGGCGGTCCACATCAACGCGGGCGCCGCCGCGCTCGGCGTCATCCTGGTCATCGGCAAGCGCGTCGGCTTCAAGAAGGACCCGATGCGCCCGCACAGCCTCCCGCTGGTGATGCTCGGCGCCGGTCTGCTGTGGTTCGGCTGGTTCGGCTTCAACGCCGGCTCCTGGCTCGGCAACGACGACGGCGTCGGCCCGCTGATGTTCGTCAACACCCAGATCGCCACCGCCGCCGCCATGTGCGCCTGGCTCGTCTACGAGAAGATCCGCCACGGCGCGTTCACCACGCTGGGCGCCGCCTCCGGTGCCGTCGCGGGTCTGGTCGCCATCACGCCGTCCGGCGGCGCGGTCTCCCCGCTGGGCGCGATCGCGGTCGGCGCCATCGCCGGTGTCGGCTGCGCCGCGGCCGTCGGCCTGAAGTACCGCTTCAACTACGACGACTCGCTCGACGTCGTCGGCGTCCACATGGTCGGCGGTATCCTCGGCTCCCTGCTGATCGGCCTCTTCGCCAGCGGCAAGGGCCAGTCCGACGTGAAGGGCCTCTTCTACGGCGGCGGCATGCACCAGTTCTGGATCCAGTGCGCCGGTGTCTTCGGAGTCCTCTTCTACTCCCTGATCTGCTCCGCGATCCTCGCCTTCCTCCTCGACAAGACCATCGGCATGCGGGTCACCGAGGACGAGGAGATCTCCGGCATCGACCAGGCCGAGCACGCCGAGACCGCATACGACTTCAGCGGCGCCGGCGGCGGTGCCGCCCGTAACGCCGTGCCCGCCGGTGCCGGAGCGGCCCAGAGCAAGAAGGTGGACGCATGAAGCTCATCACCGCCGTCGTCAAGCCCCACCGGCTCGACGAGATCAAGGAAGCCCTGCAGGCCTTCGGGGTCCACGGCCTGACGGTCACCGAGGCGAGCGGTTACGGTCGTCAGCGGGGCCACACCGAGGTCTACCGCGGTGCCGAGTACACCGTCGACCTCGTCCCCAAGATCCGTATCGAGGTCCTGGCCGAGGACGACGACGCCGATCAGCTGATCGACGTCATCGTCAAGGCGGCCCGGACCGGCAAGATCGGTGACGGCAAGGTCTGGTCGCTCCCGGTGGAGACGGCCGTCCGGGTCCGGACCGGCGAGCGCGGCCCCGACGCGCTCTGACGAACAGGAACAGGAGTCGCCGGGTGTCGAGTACGGACGTGCGCAAGGAAGCAGAGGACTCGGGACCCAGCGGCTACGCGGCGGCCCGGCTGCGCCTCCTCACCGAGGGGGCGCAGTCCGGGCCGCCGCGCCGTACGGCCCTGTCCGCGCTGACGGACGAGTGGCTGACGGGGCTCTTCGGCGCGGGCGCCCAGGGGCTGCGCGGCGTCTCCCTGGTCGCCGTCGGCGGCTACGGCCGCGGCGAGCTCTCGCCCCGCAGCGACCTGGACCTGCTGCTCCTGCACGACGGCGGCGACTCCGGGGCGGTCGCCGCCCTCGCCGACCGCCTCTGGTACCCCGTGTGGGACCTCGGGCTCTCCCTGGACCACTCGGTGCGCACCACGGCGGAGGCCCGCAGGACGGCCGGGGAGGACCTGAAGGCCCAGCTCGGTCTGCTGGACGCCCGCCACATCGCCGGTGACATGGGGCTGACCGCCGGCCTGCGCACGGCCGTCCTCGCCGACTGGCGCAACCAGGCCCCCAAGCGCCTGCCCGAACTCCAGGAGCTGGGCGCCGAGCGCGCCGAGCGCCAGGGCGAGCTGCAGTACCTGCTGGAGCCGGACCTGAAGGAGGCCCGCGGCGGGCTCCGGGACGCCACCGTCCTGCGCGCCGTCGCCGCCTCCTGGGTGGCGGACGCCCCGCGCGAGGGCCTGGCCGAGGCCCGGCGCCGGCTGCTCGACGTACGCGACGCGCTGCACCTGGCGACGGGCCGGGCGACCGACCGGCTCGCGCTCCAGGAGCAGGACCAGGTCGCCGCCGGGCTCGGCCTGCTCGACGCCGACACACTGCTGCGCGAGGTGTACGAGGCGGCCCGCGTCATCTCCTACGCCAGTGACGTCACCTGGCGCGAGGTGGGCCGGGTGCTCAGGTCGCGGGCCGTGCGGCCGCGGCTGCGCGCCATGCTCGGCGGCGGGAGGGCGCTGAGCGGCGGGAAGCAGGTCGCCGAGCGCACGCCGCTGGCCGAGGGCGTGGTCGAGCAGGAGGGCGAGGCCGTGCTCGCCCGCGCCGCCCGCCCCGAGCGCGACCCCGTGCTGCCGCTGCGCGCCGCGGCCGCCGCCGCGCAGTCGGGCCTGCCGCTCTCCCTGCACGCCGTGCGGCGCCTGGCGGCGACCGTGCGCCCGCTGCCCACGCCCTGGCCCGCCGAGGCCCGCGAACAGCTCGTCACCCTCCTCGGCTCGGGCCGCCCGACCGTCGAGGTGTGGGAGGCGCTGGAGGCGGAGGGCCTGATCACACAGCTGCTCCCGGACTGGGAGCGGGTGCGCTGCCGTCCGCAGCGCAACGCCGTGCACCTGTGGACCGTCGACCGGCATCTGATCGAGACGGCCGTACGCGCCTCCGAGTTCACCCGCCGGGTCCACCGCCCCGACCTGCTCCTGGTGGCCGCCCTGCTGCACGACATCGGCAAGGGCTGGCCCGGCGACCACTCGGTGGCCGGCGAGATCATCGCCAAGGACGTGGCGGCGCGCATCGGCTTCGACCGCGAGGACGTGGCCGTGATCGCGGCCCTGGTACGGCACCACCTGCTGCTGATCGACACGGCCACGCGCCGCGACCTGGAGGACCCCGCCACCGTCCGCTCCGTCGCCGAGGCCGTCGGTACGCAGTCCACGCTGGAGCTGCTGCACGCGCTGACCGAGGCGGACGCGCTGGCCACCGGCCCGGCAGCCTGGTCCTCCTGGCGCGGTTCGCTCGTCGCCGACCTGGCCGGACGGGTGTCCGCGGTGCTCGCCGGGGACCCGCTCGACGAGCCCGAGGCGGCCGCGCCCACCGCCGAGCAGGAGCGCCTCGCCATCGAGGCGGTCGCCACCGGCAGCCCGGTGCTGTCGCTGCGCGCGCAGACCGAGCCGGCGGCGGAGGACCGGCCGGCCGGCGACCCGGAGCCGCTCGGCGTCGAACTGCTGATCGCCGTACCGGACCAGCCGGGCGTGCTGCCCGCCGCGTCCGGAGTCCTCGCCCTGCACCGGCTGACGGTCCGCACCGCGGAACTGCGCGCCCTGGAGCTGCCGGCCGGCGTCGACGGCTCGGCCCTGCTGCTGAACTGGCGGGTCGCCGCGGAGTACGGCTCCCTGCCGCAGGCCGCCCGGCTGCGCGCCGACCTGGTCCGCGCCCTCGACGGCTCCCTGGACATCGCCGGCCGCCTCGCCGAACGCGACGCCGCCTACCCGCGCCGCCGGGGCGTCGTGGCCCCACCGCCCCGCGTGACCGTCGCGCCGGCCGCCTCCCACCTGGCCACGGTGATAGAGGTGCGCGCCCAGGACGCCCCCGGCCTGCTGTTCCGCATCGGCCGTGCCCTGGAGGACGCGAACGTACGGGTCCGCAGCGCCCACGCCTCCACCCTGGGCGCGAACGCGGTGGACGCCTTCTACGTCACCGGGCCCGAGGGCGCGCCCCTGCCGGTCGAGGAAGCGGCGTCGGTGGCCCGGAAGCTGGAGGAGATGCTGCGCGGGTGAGCGGGCCCTGCCACGGTGCCGGGCCGGGCGGGACCGGAGGCCGCGGGGGCGGCTCGAAGCCGGTCCGGAAGCGGTGCCGTGACAGGCCTGGAGGGGGCCGGGCCGCCCCTCCCGTGACACGGCATCCCGGCCTCCCGCCGACCCGGGATACCCTGGAGGGCGATTCGTCAGCTGCCACCGACCCCGAGGACCGCGAGCGCCGTGTTCGATACTCTCTCCGATCGCCTCTCAGCGACTTTCAAGAACCTGCGCGGCAAGGGACGGCTCTCCGAGGCGGACATCGACGCCACCGCGCGCGAGATCCGTATCGCGCTCCTCGAGGCCGACGTGGCGCTGCCCGTCGTCCGGTCGTTCATCAAGAACGTCAAGGAGCGTGCGCTCGGTGCCGAGGTCTCCCGGGCGCTGAACCCCGCCCAGCAGGTCCTGAAGATCGTCAACGACGAGCTCGTCACGATCCTCGGTGGTGAGACCAGGCGCCTGCGCTTCGCCAAGCAGCCGCCGACCGTGATCATGCTGGCGGGTCTGCAGGGCGCCGGTAAGACCACCCTGGCGGGCAAGCTCGGCCGCTGGCTGAAGGAGCAGGGCCATTCGCCGCTGCTGGTCGCCGCCGACCTCCAGCGCCCGAACGCCGTGAACCAGCTGAGCGTCGTCGCCGAGCGCGCCGGCGTCGCGGTCTACGCGCCCGAGCCTGGCAACGGCGTGGGCGACCCGATCAAGGTCGCCAAGGACTCCGTCGACTTCGCGAAGTCCAAGGTCCACGACATCGTGATCGTGGACACCGCCGGCCGTCTCGGCATCGACCAGGAGATGATGCAGCAGGCCGCGGACATCCGCGACGTCGTCTCCCCGGACGAGATCCTGTTCGTCGTCGACGCGATGATCGGCCAGGACGCGGTCACCACCGCCGAGGCCTTCCGCGACGGCGTCGGCTTCGACGGAGTCGTGCTCTCCAAGCTCGACGGTGACGCCCGCGGCGGCGCCGCCCTGTCCATCCGCCAGGTCACCGGCAAGCCCATCATGTTCGCGTCGAACGGCGAGAAGCTCGAGGACTTCGACGCCTTCCACCCGGACCGGATGGCCTCCCGCATCCTCGACATGGGTGACCTGCTCACCCTGATCGAGCAGGCGGAGAAGACGTTCAGCCAGGAAGAGGCCCAGAAGATGGCCTCCAAGCTGGCGTCGAAGAAGGGCCAGGACTTCACCCTGGACGACTTCCTGGCCCAGATGGAGCAGGTCAGGAAGATGGGCAGCATCAGCAAGCTGCTCGGCATGCTCCCGGGCATGGGGCAGATCAAGGACCAGATCAACAACCTCGACGAGCGCGACGTCGACCGTACGGCCGCGATCATCAAGTCGATGACCCCGGCCGAGCGCCAGGAGCCGACGATCATCAACGGCTCGCGCCGCGCCCGTATCGCCAAGGGCTCCGGCGTGGAGGTCAGCGCCGTGAAGAGCCTGGTCGAGCGGTTCTTCGAGGCACGCAAGATGATGTCCCGCATGGCCCAGGGCGGCGGCATGCCGGGGATGCCCGGGATGCCGGGCACCGGGGGCGGTGCCGGCCGTTCCAGGAAGCAGCCGAAGAAGGCCAAGGGCAAGCAGCGTTCCGGCAACCCGATGAAGCGCAAGCAGCAGGAGCAGGAGGAGGCCGCGCGCCGGGCCGCCGCCGCTCAGGGCGGCAACGCCTTCGGTGTGCCGGGCCAGCAGACGCCGGAGAACTTCGAGCTGCCGGACGAGTTCAAGAAGTTCATGGGCTGAGCCCCCCGGGAAGCCCGGGACCCAGGACGGACCCGGGACCGCCTTCCGCGCGCCAGGGGCCGGCCGCCGCGACGTCCGGCGATCCGGCCGGCCCCCGGCCCGCCCCCGGCCCCGGCTCCCGCGCGCGCCGGGGCCGGACGCCGCCGGGCAGGCGGGACGGGCCGGACACGGCTCAGGGGATCCGTGCGATCAGGTACCGGAAGACATTGGGCATCCACACGGTCCCGTCCGGCCGCAGATACGGATGCAGCGCCTCCGTCAGCTCCTTGTCCACCTGGGCCCGGTCCGTCGCGGAGACCGCCGCGTCGAAGAGGCCCGTCGACAGCAGGCCCCGTACCGCGCTCTCCGTGTCCGCGTACCCGAAGGGACACGCGACCCGTCCCGAGCCGTCCGGTTTCAGCCCCGCCCGCTGGGCCACCTCCTCCAGCTCGTCGCGCGGGGCGGGGCGCCAGCCGCCCGTGCCGCGCAGCGGCTCCGCCAGCCTGCCGGCCACCCGCAGCACCGACGACGTGGAGCAGCGTTCCGGCGGACCCCAGCCGGCGAGCACCACGGGTGCCCCGCGCTCGGCGAGCGGCGTCGCCGCCCGCAACAGTCCGCCGAGCCCCTCCGAGTCGCCCGCCAGGCACCCGATCGGCTCGAAAGCGGTCACCAGGGTGTACGCGGGCGTCTCCGCGCCGCTCGCGGCCCCTACGTCCTCGGGTGACCCTTCGACGAGCCGGGTGCCCTCACGCGCGCGCGTGCGCCGCGTGTCCGGGAGCAGCCGCTCCCGCGCGAGCGCGAGCCGTTCGGGGGAGGAGTGGTCGACGCCGGTGACCGCGGCCCCTCTGGACGCCGCCATCAGCAGGGCCAGTCCACTGCCGCAGCCGAGCCCCAGCAGCCGGGTGCCGGAGCCTACTTCCAGTCGCTCGTAGACGGCCTCGTAGAGCGGGACCAGCATCCGCTCCTGGATCTCGGACCAGTCACGCGCGCGTGCACACCGGTCCACGCGGGATGTCGCATCCGCCTGGGAGGAGTGCCGCCGCACGAGCGTAGGTGTCATGTAAAGCGCCCCAATCCGCCGAGAGTTGCCGCTGTGCCCTTTTCCGTAGCCCCCGTGACGTGCGCTCGCACTCCCCCCGTATGCCAGGTAACTCCGCACTCGACCGCGCGTCCAGTGGTATCCGGGCCCGGCTTGAGGGTTCGCTGCTCGAGTGGCGAGATTTCACATTCCGGCAACCTGGGCCACCGCGATCGCCGGATCCGTGCCTTCCGGGCCCGCGCCCGGCCGTACGGCGTCTGCCCGCCGGGGGCGGGCCGGTGCCGGGGCGCGGGAAGGAGCCCGGTAACGTCGCGGACGCCGGTGGCGCTTAGTGAGATAGCGCCCTCCGCCGCAAGAGCGGCCGAAACGCCCCTTGCGCATCCGCGGATCACCGCCGCACCGGCGCGTGGACATCGTCTACGCGCCGGGTCGTAGTCGGGACTACGTACCGGCTTGGTAGGAGCTGTGAGGTTTCTCCGCAGATCAGCGCACCCGCCCTCGTCGGGACGCATCAGCGGCAACTGACGGGTACGTGCAAATTATTTGGGATGCCCCGGAATAGGAACACAGCGGCACCCCCGCTCGTTGTCATTACGTGAGCACGACACAGACACCACCTGTTCTGGCCGCAGAGCTGGCACAGGCGTGGGCCGACATTCAGCGGTACCACCCCGAGCTGCCCGATCTGGCCGCGCCCGAGTCCCTGATCGGAGAGTCCTCGTCCGCCTGCGGTCACGAGCTCTCCTTCGAGCGACTGCTCCATGAGGCAGTCCATGGCATCGCCGCCGCGCGCGGCGTGCGCGACACGTCCCGTGCCGGCCGCTACCACAACCGCAGATTCCTCGCCATCGCCGAGGAGCTGGGCCTGGACCACCCCGAGGAACCGCACCCCAGCAGCGGCTTCTCGCTGGTCACGCTCAACCCCGAGGCCAGGCGCCGCTACCGCCCGACGATCGAGCGGCTCCAGCGCGCCCTGAAGGCCCACACGGCGGCCACCTCCGCCGACACCCCGAAGAGCTTCCGGGGCCCGGCCGCCCGGCACGGCTCGTCCGGCGGCGGCGTCCGGGTGAAGGCGGTCTGCGACTGCGGTCGCAACGTCCGTGTGGTCCCGTCCGTCCTGGCCCAGGCCCCGATCGTGTGCGGGGGCTGCGGCAAGCCGTTCCGGATCCCGGAGGTGGTGGGAGCGGCGTAACGGCGGACGTCGGGTGCCGGCATCTCGTGGCTGCCGGTGCCGACCCGGCCGCGCGGCCCGCGGTGGCGACGCCGCCGCGGGCCGTGGGACCGACCTCCAGGGCACCCGGGGCGCCGGGTGCCCCGGAGGCGTGCCCGGACGCCTGTGCGGCCCCCTCGGCCGGAAGCGGCCCGCATGTGTGGCACAATGGCTAGCTGTACTCGACAGCCGCACAGGACCCCTCTCTCCTCCGGCTGACGCGTCCATCGGGCACTCGGGTACCGCAACCCCACGCGGCCGTCTCGCCGTGCCCAACCACGTCAAAACCAGGAGAACCCACTCCCGTGGCAGTCAAGATCAAGCTGAAGCGTCTGGGCAAGATCCGTTCGCCTCACTACCGCATCGTCGTCGCCGACTCCCGTACCCGTCGTGACGGCCGTGCGATCGAGGAGATCGGCCTGTACCACCCGGTGCAGAACCCCTCGCGCATCGAGGTCAACGCCGAGCGCGTGGCGTACTGGCTCTCCGTCGGCGCCCAGCCGACCGAGCCCGTGCTCGCCATCCTGAAGAAGACCGGCGACTGGCAGAAGTACAAGGGCGAGCCCGCCCCGGCGCCGCTGCTGCAGCCGGCCGAGAAGTCCGCGCGTCCTTCGTTCGAGGCCCTTGGCGGCGACGACGAGGGCAAGGGTGAGGCCATCACCCAGAAGAAGAAGGCCGAGAAGAAGGACGAGGCTGCCGCCGAGTCCTCTGCGTCTGCGTCGACCGAGGCCTGAGCATGCTCGAGGAGGCTCTCGAGCACCTCGTGAAGGGCATCGTCGACAACCCTGACGATGTGCGGGTCGCCTCGCGCAACCTGCGCCGCGGACGCGTGCTGGAGGTCCGGGTCCACCCCGACGACCTCGGCAAGGTGATCGGCCGCAACGGCCGCACCGCACGCGCTCTGCGCACCGTCGTGGGCGCCATCGGCGGCCGCGGTGTCCGCGTCGACCTCGTCGACGTGGATCACGTCCGCTGACGCCAAACGCAACACCGGCTCGGGCCGGGGAGGGCCACTGGTCCGTCCCCGGCCCGTGGTCGTTACGGGTCCCGATCACAGGAGAACGTCACACAGTGCAGCTCGTAGTCGCACGGATCGGCCGCGCCCACGGCATCAAGGGCGAGGTCACCGTCGAGGTCCGCACCGACGAGCCCGAACTGCGGCTCGCCCCCGGCGCCGTACTCGCCACCGATCCCGCCGCGGCGGGACCCCTCACCATCGAGACCGGCCGCGTCCACAGCGGCCGGCTGCTGCTGCGCTTCGAGGGCGTCGCCGACCGCACCGGCGCCGAGGCCCTGCGCAACATCCTCCTCATCGCCGACATCGACCCGGAGGAGCGTCCCGAGGAGGAGGACGAGTACTACGACCACCAGCTCGTCGACCTCGACGTGGTCACCGAGGACGGAGCCGGGGTCGGCCGGATCACCGAGATCTCGCACCTGCCCTCCCAGGACCTGTTCATCGTGGAGCGGCCGGACGGCAGCGAGGTGATGATCCCGTTCGTGCAGGAGATCGTCACCGAGATCGACCTGGCCGGGCAGAAGGCCGTCATCGACCCGCCGCCCGGCCTGATCGACGACCGGGCGGACATCGCCTCGTCGCGGGAAGAGTCGTAAGAGATGCGCCTCGACGTCGTCACGATCTTCCCCGAGTACCTGGAACCGCTGAACGTCTCCCTCGTCGGCAAGGCACGCGCGCGTGGACAGCTGGACGTCCGGGTGCACGACCTGCGCGCGTGGACCCACGACCGGCACAACACCGTCGACGACACCCCGTACGGCGGCGGCCCCGGCATGGTCATGAAGACCGGCCCCTGGGGCGAGGCGCTCGACTCCGTCCTCGCCGACGGCTACGAGAGCGGCTGCCGCGCGCCGGCCCTGATCGTCCCCACGCCCAGCGGCCGTCCCTTCACCCAGGAGCTCGCCGTCGAGCTCTCCGAGCGCCCCTGGCTGATCTTCACGCCCGCGCGCTACGAGGGCATCGACCGGCGCGTGATCGACGAGTACGCGGCCCGCGTGCCGGTGTACGAGGTGTCCATCGGCGACTACGTGCTCGCGGGCGGCGAGGCGGCCGTCCTGGTCGTCACCGAGGCCGTCGCCCGCCTGCTGCCCGGCGTCCTCGGCAACGCCGAGTCGCACCGCGACGACTCCTTCGCCCCCGGCGCCATGGCCGGCCTGCTGGAAGGCCCCGTCTACACCAAGCCGCCCGAGTGGCGCGGGCGCGGCATCCCGGACGTGCTGCTCAGCGGGCATCACGGCAGGATCGCCCGCTGGCGCCGCGACGAGGCCCTGAAGCGTACGGCGGCCAACCGGCCCGATCTCATCGAGCGCTGCGACCCCAAGGCCTTCGACAGGAAGGACCGCGAGATGCTGTCCATCCTGGGCTGGGCCCCGGACCCGGAGGGGGAGCCGTACGGCCGATTTTGGCGCAGGCCGCAGGGCGTGGAAGAATAGGCCGCTGCTGTGCGCCGTCCGGCGTGCGCCCCTGCCACAGGGGGACACGACGCCCGCCCCGACGACGGCAGCCTCCTTCAGGAAAACCTAGTTCCCGTTGATGACCTGTGGCATCAGCGAAGAAAGCAGACGAAATGTCTCACCTGCTCGACTCCGTCGACGCCGCGTCGCTGCGCAGCGACGTCCCGGCCTTCCGCCCGGGCGACACCGTCAACGTCCACGTCCGCGTCATCGAGGGCAACCGCTCCCGTGTGCAGCAGTTCAAGGGCGTGGTGATCCGCCGCCAGGGCGCCGGCGTGCGCGAGACCTTCACGGTCCGCAAGGTCTCCTTCTCCGTCGGCGTCGAGCGCACCTTCCCGGTGCACACCCCGATCGTCGAGAAGATCGAGCTCGTCACCCGCGGTGACGTGCGTCGCGCCAAGCTGTACTACCTGCGCGAGCTGCGCGGCAAGGCCGCGAAGATCAAGGAGAAGCGCGAGAGCTGAGCTCGCGCCGGGGTCCACAGGACGGCCGGATAACATTCGGCCCCGATGGACGCCGAAGCACAGCAGACGGAGCGCGACCGCTCCTCCCGCCCTTCCACGACCGAGGAGACCCCGGTCACGGGAGGACGGGAGGGACGGTCGCTTTTCGCGTTGGTGTCGCGGGCCACCGACTGGCTGCCGGGCGGCCGGATCTCGTTGACCCTGCTCATCTGCCTGGCCTTTTTGCTGATCCTCAACGCTTTCGTGGTGCAACCGTTCCAGATTCCCAGCGGATCCATGGAGAACGGATTGAGGATCGGGGACCGGGTTCTCGTAAATAAGTTGGCGTACCGTTTCGGTGCCGAACCGCGACGCGGCGATGTCGTCGTGTTCGACGGCGCCGGGTACTTCGGTGACGGTGACTACATCAAACGTGTCGTGGGTGTGGGCGGAGACCATGTGGTCTGCTGCAACAAGCAGGGGAGGATCGAGGTGAACGGCCGGTCGGTCGACGAGTCGACGTTCCTGTACCCCGGTGACAGCCCGTCCACGGTGCCCTTCAAGGTCGTCGTGCCCGACGGCACCCTCTTCGTCCTCGGCGACCACCGCAGCGACTCCAGCGACTCCCGCGACCACCTGGGCTCACCCGGCGGCGGCATGATCCCGGTCTCCGACGTCGTCGGACGCGCCGACTGGATCGTCTGGCCGCACGCCCACTGGAGCCGTCTGCACCGTCCCGGCGCCTACGCGCGCGTGCCCGCCGCCGGCGGTGCCCATGGGTAACCGCGGCAAGCCGCGCGGCTCGGGGCCCGGCGACCCCTTCAGCACGGAGAACCTGCTGCCCACCGGCTCCCGGCGCACCGGGGGCCCGGCGGCCGGCGGCCGCACCCGCGCCGAGCGGCGCAAGCTCCAGCGCAAGGTCAAACGAAAGCGCAGGCGCAGCGCGGTCAAGGAGATACCCCTCCTCGTCGGTGTCGCGGTCCTCATAGCCCTGGTCCTGAAGACGTTCCTGGTCCAGGCGTTCGTGATCCCGTCCGGTTCGATGGAGCAGACGATCCGGATCGGCGACCGCGTCCTGGTCGACAAGTTCACCCCGTGGTTCGGCTCCAAGCCCAAGCGCGGGGACGTCGTCGTCTTCCACGACCCCGGTGGCTGGCTCGCCGACGAGCAGACCGGGACCAAGAAGAACGACCCCATCGTCGTCAAGCAGGTCAAGGAAGGGCTGACCTTCATCGGCCTGCTGCCGTCCGACAACGAGAAGGACCTCATCAAGCGGGTCATCGGGGTCGGCGGCGACCACGTCAAGTGCTGCGACGCACAGGGGCGGATGACCGTCAACGGCGTGCCCCTGACCGAGGGCGGCTACCTGTATCCCGGAAACGCCCCCTCCACACAGAAGTTCGACATCACCGTCCCCAAGGGTCGGCTGTGGGTGATGGGCGACCACCGGGCCAACTCCGCGGACTCCCGGGCCCACCAGAACACCGACTACGGCGGCACGGTCTCCGAGAAATCGGTGGTGGGACGGGCCATGGTGATCGCCTGGCCGTTCGGCCACTGGACCACCTTGAAAGAACCTAAAACTTTCGCTTCCGTTTCCAACTCCGTGTCGGGGGCGACCGCGGCCCCGCGGCTGTCGCATAGGGTTGCTTCCGACGAATTCAACGGAACGATCCAGCTCCCGAGCCCTGCGGAACTCCCGCTCGTTATGGGAGTGGTGGGCCTGCGCCGTGTACGGGGCAGGCGGTGGCAGAGAGTAAGGAGTTGGCGTGGGGGATGTGGCGGTTGGCGCACGGTCCGGACACGACGGCGAGGAGCACCGCGGGAATTCCGTGGACGCTGCCGTCCCGGCCGCGGACAGCGCCGTGACCTCCGGGAATGACTCCGGTACGACCGACGGCGGGCAGCCGGACGGCCGGGACCGGACCGACGAAGAGGGCTCGGGTGGTACACCCCCCACAGCGGGGAAACAGCGCTCCTTCTGGAAGGAGCTGCCCATTCTGATCGGCATCGCGCTCGTACTGGCGCTGCTGATCAAGACCTTCCTGGTGCAGGCGTTCTCGATCCCGTCGGACTCGATGCAGAACACCCTCCAGGTGGGCGACCGGGTGCTCGTCGACAAGCTGACCCCCTGGTTCGGCTCCAAGCCGGAGCGCGGCGAGGTCGTCGTCTTCCACGACCCGGACAACTGGCTGGCGGGCGAGCCCACGGCCAAGCCGAACGCGCTGCAGAAGGTCCTCAGCTGGATCGGCCTGATGCCGTCCGCGGAGGAGAAGGACCTGATCAAGCGCGTCGTCGGCGTGGGCGGCGACACCGTGTCCTGCAAGGGCACCGGCCCGCTGATGGTCAACGGCAAGGCGATGAACGACTCGTCGGTCGTGTACGCCGGCAACACCCCGTGCAGCGTCGACGAGCAGGGCGGCCAGTTCTCGGTGAAGGTCCCCAAGGGCTACATCTGGGTCATGGGCGACCACCGCCAGAACTCCCGCGACTCGCGCTACAACCAGAGCGACAAGCACAACGGCATGGTCCCGGTGAACAAGGTCGTCGGCCGCGCCATCGTGATCGCCTGGCCGATCACCCGCTGGAACACCCTGCCGATCCCGGACACGTTCGACCAGCCCGGCCTGAGCAAGAAGTCCTCGGCGTCCGCCGCCCTGACGGCCGCGCCGAACGCGCTCGCCCTCGCGGGCGCGGTGCCGGTGGTGCTGTGGCGGCGCAGGCGGATCGCGCCCGTGGACACCCGCGGGGCCGACTCCTCCGAGGATGTCTGACCCCGCCGTGAGGATGTCCGGCCCCGCCGAGGTGAAACCCTCGTGCAGCTGTGACCATGGTGGCCGGTGAGGGGCTGACCGGTTCCGGTACCGCCGGGTAGGGTGCGGACCCATGGGTGGCGAGAGCACTACGCGTACGGCCCCGCGCAGCGGCGGCACCAGCACGGGCCCGGTCGGCAGCAGGACCGGACAGCGACTGTCCGGACTGGCCGTCGCACTGGGTGTCGTGCTGTTCCTCGGAGGGTTCGCCTGGGGAGCGGTGGTCTACCGGCCGTACACCGTGCCGACCAGTTCGATGACGCCCACGATCGGCGTCGGCGACCGGGTGCTGGCGCAGCGCGTGGACGGCAGCGAGATCCACAGGGGCGACGTCGTCGTCTTCAACGACACGAGCTGGGTGACCGGCTCGGCCGTGGTCAAGCGGGTGGTCGCGGTCGGCGGCGACACGGTCTCCTGCTGCACGAACGGCAAGCTGACCGTCAACGGCAAGCAGATCGACGAGTCGTACCTCAAGGGCAACGTCGTCGAGGACAAGAAGATCCCGAGCGTGAAGGTGCCCAAGGGCCGCCTGTTCCTGCTCGGCGACGAGCGCGAGGGCTCCCTGGACTCCTCCGCCCACCTCAGCGACGCGGCCCAGGGCACGGTCGCCGAGTCGGCCGTGACGGCCCGCGTGGACGCCGTCGTCTGGCCCATGAAGGGCATGCTGGAGCGCCCCACCGGCTTCGAGGTCCTCGGCCCGCTGTCCCAGCCCGGTCCGCTGCGCATCATCATCACCATGATCGTCGCGGGTGCCGTGCTCGTCTTCGCCGGCGGCGCCTACGGCCCGATCGCCAAGCGGACGGGCGCTCGGCGCTCCCGTGCGCGGACGGAGCCCGTGGGTGCCCGCTGAGACCCGGGGCGGCTCCGAGGACGCGTACACCGGCGGACTGCGCAAGGTGGCCCGGGTGGTCCTGCTCGACCCCGACGACCGCGTCCTGCTGCTCCACGGTCACGAGCCGGACGACCCCTCCGACGCCTGGTGGTTCACGCCGGGTGGCGGCCTGGAGGGTGCCGAGAGTCGTGAACAGGCCGCACTGAGGGAACTCGCCGAGGAGACCGGCATCACCGACGTGGAACTCGGACCGGTGCTGTGGCGGCGGATGTGCTCCTTCCCGTTCGCCGGCCGTCGCTGGGACCAGGACGAGTGGTACTTCCTGGCCCGCACGGCACAGACGGCGACCGAGGCCACCGGCCTGACGGAGCTGGAGCGGCGCAGCGTCGCCGGAGCGCGCTGGTGGACGTGTCAGGAACTTGCCCTGGCCCGTGAGACGGTGTATCCGACCAGACTCGCCGAGCTGCTGCGCCGGCTGCTCGACGAAGGTCCCCCGGCCGGACCCGTGACCCTTGACGCGGAAATCGTCTAGGGGCTCACGGGACTGGCGCACAATGGTGGGATCGCACGGCTGAAGGGGAAGCTGCCATGAGCGCCGAGGACCTCGAGAAGTACGAGACCGAGATGGAGCTGAAGCTCTACCGGGAGTACCGCGATGTCGTCGGTCTGTTCAAATACGTGATCGAAACCGAGCGGCGTTTCTACCTCACCAACGACTACGAGATGCAGGTGCACTCGGTCCAGGGCGAGGTGTTCTTCGAGGTTTCCATGGCGGACGCCTGGGTCTGGGACATGTACCGGCCGGCCCGGTTCGTCAAGCAGGTGCGGGTCCTGACATTCAAGGACGTGAACATCGAGGAGCTCAACAAGAGCGATCTCGAGCTGCCGGGCGGCTGAACCCCACTCGTGTGAGTGACGGGTTTGTCCACAACCGGTGAGTAGCCCACCAAGATCCAATCGGTCGGGCCGGATGCGTGACGGTTGGCGCCGGAGGTGGTGCCGACATGAACGCACGCAGCGCACTCGGCAGGTACGGCGAGGATCTGGCCGCGCGGCGGCTGGCAGAGGCCGGGATGACGGTCCTGGACCGCAACTGGCGTGATGGCAGGACCGGTGAGATCGACATCGTCGCCCTGGACGGCGACGTGCTGGTCGTCTGCGAGGTGAAGACCCGCCGGGACGGCCGCTTCGAGCATCCGATGGCCGCGGTCACCCCGGAGAAGGCGCGACGGCTGAGGAATCTCGCCGAGCGCTGGATCCAGACCCACGGGGGAGCGCCGCCGGGAGGCGCCCGCGTCGACCTCGTCGGCGTCCTCCTGCCCGACCGGGGCGCCCCCGTCGTCGAGCACGCGCGAGGGGTGGCCTGACATGGGATTCGCGCGTACGTGCTCGGTGGCGCTGGTGGGCGTCGAAGGAGTGGTCGTCGAGGTCCAGGCCGACCTGGAGCCGGGAATGGCGGCCTTCACACTGGTGGGGCTGCCGGACAAGAGCCTGACCGAGAGCCGGGACCGGGTACGGGCGGCGGTCGTCAACTCGGGTGGCGAGTGGCCGCAGAAGAAGCTCACCGTGGGCCTCAGCCCGGCGTCCGTGCCCAAGGCCGGCTCGGGCTTCGATCTCGCCGTGGCCTGCGCGGTGCTCGGCGCCTCCGAGCGGATCGACCCCCGGGTGCTCGCCGACATCGTGATGATCGGCGAACTCGGACTGGACGGCAGGGTGCGCCCGGTCCGGGGCATCCTGCCCGCGGTGCTGGCGGCGGCCGACGCCGGCTACGAACAGGTGGTGGTGCCGGAGTGCGCGGCCGCCGAGGCCTCCCTGGTGCCCGGTGTGTCGGTGCTGGGGATCCGCAGCCTGCGGCAGCTGGTCGCCGTGCTCACGGACGAACCGGTGCCCGACGAGGAGCCGGACCAGCTGGGGCGCCCGGATCCGCTGCTGGCCGGGCTGCGCGTGCCCGGCACCGGAGCGGCCACCGGCATGCACAGCCCGGGCGCCGCACAGCACGGCCACGACCACGACCTGGCCGACGTGGTGGGCCAGACCTCGGCCCGCACGGCGGTGGAGGTCTCGGCCGCCGGCGGCCACCACCTGTTCCTCGAGGGACCGCCCGGCGCCGGCAAGACCATGCTCGCGGAGCGGCTGCCGGCCGTGCTGCCCCGGCTCACCCGACAGGACTCGCTCGAGGTCACCGCGGTGCACTCGGTCGCCGGGCTGCTGCCGCCGGGCAAGCCGCTCATCGACGTCGCGCCCTACTGCGCCCCGCACCACTCGGCCACGATGCAGTCGCTCGTCGGCGGCGGACCGGGCGTCGCCCGGCCCGGCGCGGTGTCGCTGGCCCACCGGGGCGTGCTCTTCCTCGACGAGGCGCCCGAGTTCCACGGTCAGACCCTCGACGCCCTCCGGCAGCCCCTGGAGGCCGGGCACGTGGTGATCGCGCGCAGCGCCGGTGTGGTGCGCTTTCCCGCCAGGTTCCTGATGGTGCTCGCCGCCAATCCCTGCCCGTGCGGACGGTTCTCGCAGCGGGACTCGCTGTGCGACTGCCCGCCGTCCGCGATCCGCCGCTACCAGGCCCGGCTTTCGGGGCCGCTGCTCGACCGGGTGGACCTGCGCGTCGAGGTCGACCCCGTCACCCGCGCCCAGCTGACCGCGCCCGGCGCCCGCGGCGAGTCCACCGCCACGGTCGCCGACCGGGTCAGGGCGGCGCGGGAGCGCGCGTCCGCCCGCCTCGCGGGCACCCCCTGGCGCTCCAACAGCGAGGTCCCCGGGCGTGAACTGCGCAGCCGCTGGCACGCGGCGCCGGGAGCCATGGACGAGGCCGAGCGCAATCTGGAGCGCGGGGTGCTCACCGCGCGCGGGCTCGACCGCGTTCTGCGGGTCGCCTGGACCGTGGCGGACCTCGTCGGCCGGGGCCGTCCGGACGCGACGCACGTCGCCCTGGCCCTGCAACTGCGCACCGGCGTCCCGCGAGGCGTTCCGATGGCCATCGGGGCGCCGGCATGAGGGCCGCGGACGCCCCGGACGCCGAACGGCTCGCCCGGGTCTTCCTGGCCCGGGTGCTCGAGCCGGGGGACGAGGCCGGCGGGCGGTGGGTGCGGGAGCTCGGGGCGGTGGAGGCGGCCGGGCGGCTGCGGGAGGGCGGGCCGCAGCCCGCCGGGGTGACCGACAAGCGGTGGGCCGGGCTCCGGGCCCGGGCCCGGCAGGCCGAGCCGGAGCGGGACCTCGCGGTCGCCCAGGAGGCCGGGGTGCGGTTCGTGACGCCGGGGGACGGCGAGTGGCCGGGGCAGCTCGACGATCTGGGGGACGCCCGGCCCTGCGGACTGTGGGTGCGCGGGCGGCCCAGTCTGCGGATGTGGGCCCTGCGCTCGGTCGCCGTCGTGGGAGCCCGCGCCTGCACCGAGTACGGCGCCCACATGGCGGCCGTGCTCGGCGCGTCGCTCGCCGAGCACGGCTGGGTGGTCGTCTCCGGCGGTGCCTACGGGGTCGACGGCGCCGCGCACCGGGGCGCGCTCGGAGCCGGCGGAGCCACCGTGGCGGTCCTCGCCTGCGGCGTCGACCGGCCCTACCCGCGCGGACACACCGAGTTGATCGGCAGGATCGCGGAACAGGGACTGGTCGTCGGGGAGTTGCCGCCCGGCGATCACCCGACGCCGAGCAGATTCATCGTCCGCAACCGTGTCATCGCCGCCCTGACCAGGGGCACCGTGGTCGTCGAGGCCGCCCATCGCAGCGGCTCGCTGGTCACCGCGCGGGCCGCGCAGCGGCTGGGCAGGCACACGATGGGCGTACCCGGACCGGCCACGAGCGGCCTGTCCGCGGGGGTGCACGAACTCCTGCGGGGCGACGCCGTGCTCGTCACCGACGCCGCGGACGTCATCGAGCTGGTCGGCGACATGGGGGAGCTGGCCCCCGACCGGCGCGGGCCCGTGCTGCCCCGCGATCTGCTGGACCCGGGCGCCCGGCGCGTGCTGGCCGCGCTGCCCGGGCGCGGCACGGCACCGCCCGGTGCGATCGCCCGGGGCGCCCAGACCACCCCGGACGACGCGATCGCGAGGCTGTACGAACTCCGATCACTCGGTTACGTCGAACGACATGGCGACGGCTGGAAGTTGACACGCCAGGCGGTGACCGCCGCCCGCGGAGGCGGGAGCCGATGTCGGCCGAGCGTGTTCGGCCGTCCGGGGTAGGCCCGAGACCTGTGCAAACGCCCGGAGTTGAGGTTCTGCGCCGGTCACGCACGGCAACCCCCGTGACTCGGTGGGACGCACTGAGGAACGTATCTGCGCACGAGGCACGGGCCCTTCTTCGCTCACCGCGACACCACAGTCACGCTACGCTCACGAGGATCCCGACGCAGACAGGCATCTCGATATCAGACCGACAGCTCACCCAGGCACCCCCACTTCACAGCAGAACGGCACAAGGCGACGAATGCCCCAGCACACCTCCGGGTCCGACCGGGCGGCGATCCCCCCAGCCGCCCGTGACGGTGGCAGCGTGCGGCCGCCCGCTCCCTCGACGCTCGACGAGCTGTGGCGCTCGTACAAGGACACGGGGGACGAGCGGCTGCGGGAGCAGCTGATCCTGCACTACTCGCCGCTGGTCAAGTACGTGGCGGGACGGGTGAGCGTCGGTCTGCCCCCCAACGTCGAGCAGGCCGACTTCGTCTCGTCCGGGGTGTTCGGGCTCATCGACGCGATCGAGAAGTTCGACGTCGAGCGCGAGATCAAGTTCGAGACGTACGCGATCACGCGGATCCGCGGCGCCATGATCGACGAGCTGCGGGCGCTGGACTGGATCCCGCGGTCCGTGCGGCAGAAGGCCCGGAACGTGGAGCGGGCGTACGCGACCCTGGAGGCGCGGCTGCGACGGACGCCCTCGGAGGGTGAGGTGGCCGCCGAGATGGGCATCGCGGTCGACGAGCTCCACGCGGTCTTCAGCCAGTTGTCGCTGGCCAACGTGGTCGCCCTGGAAGAGCTGCTGCATGTGGGCGGTGAGGGCGGCGACCGGCTCAGCCTGATGGACACGCTCGAGGACACCGCGGCCGACAACCCCGTGGAGGTGGCCGAGGACCGGGAACTGAGACGGTTCCTGGCGCGGGCGATCAACACGCTGCCCGACCGGGAGAAGACCGTCGTCACCCTCTACTACTACGAGGGCCTCACGCTCGCCGAGATCGGGAACGTGCTGGGCGTGACCGAGAGCCGGGTCAGCCAGATCCACACCAAGTCGGTGCTGCAGCTGCGGGCCAAGCTGGCGAGCTTCGGTCGCTGAGGCACGTGACTCGCCCCCCTCGGGGGTGGTCCGTCCGTAAAGTGGTTGACGTGCCAAGGATTCGAGCGGCCTCCGTGGCCGAGCACCGGTCGATGCAGCGGGCCGCCCTGCTGGACGCGGCCCGGTCGTTGCTGTCCGAGGGCGGGACCGAGGCGCTGACCTTCCCGGCCCTCGCCGAGCGGACGGGGCTCGCGCGGTCGTCCGTGTACGAGTACTTCCGGTCCCGCGCGGCGGTCGTCGAGGAACTGTGCGAGGTCGACTTCCCCGTGTGGGCCGCGGAGGTCTCGGCGGCGATGGAAGGGGCAGAGACGGCCGAGGCCAAGGTCGAGGCGTATGTGCGCCGGCAGCTGGAGCTGGTGGGGGACCGGCGGCACCGGGCCGTCGTGGCGATCTCCGCGAGCGAGCTCGACGCGGGCGCCCGGGAGAAGATCCGGGCCGCGCACGGCGGGCTCGTGGCGATGATCGTCGAGGCGCTGTCGCGGATGGGGCACCCGGAGCCGCGGCTGGCCGCGATGCTGCTCCAGGGGATGGTGGACGCGGCCGTGCGGCGGATCGAGCTGGGGGCGGCCGAGTCGCCGTCGGCGATCACCGATGCGGCTGTCGGCATGGCGTTGCGGGGTCTCAAGGGCTGAACGCCGTGGGCCGCGGCGGGACCTGAGCGCAGTAGAGCCGGGCCGGGACCTGAGCGCAGTAGAGCCGCGCCGGGACCTGAGCGCTGTGGGCCGCGCCGGGGCCCCTGGCCTGCCCGTGCCGACGCGGGACCGTCACCCGCCCGCCCGTGCCGACGGGGGACGCCCCCCGCCCAGCCGCCCGCCCGCGCCGACGAGGTGCCTCCCCTCTGATGAACGGAGCGGCCTCCCCTCTGATGAACGGAGCGGCCTCCCCCGTGATGAACGGATGGACCCCCTGATGAACGCGGGGAGCCTCCCCCTGGTGAGCGAGGGTGCCTCGCTCACCTGAGCGGGGCGTTTCCCTCGGCGAGAGGGGCAGCCGCAGCCCCGTGTCCGCCGGCCGGGGGCAGGGGGACGCCCAGTACCGGCAGCAGTCTCGGCGGGGGCCGGTGCAGCAGCCCTGGTGGCAGGAGCGCAAGCGGGTCGAGGTAGGTCCTCGCTCTCAGCAGGCCCCAGTGCACACACGTGACCGCGCAGTGCGGAGCCATCGGCTCCACCGTCCCCACCACCTGTCCCGCCCGCACCTCGTCCCCCTTCCTCACCGACGCCTTCACGGGTTCGTACGTCGTACGCACGTCCGTGCCCGTCAGTTCCACCGAGACCACGCCCCGGCCGGCCACCCGGCCGGCGAAGGAGATCCGGCCGGGTGCCACCGCCCGTACCGGAGCGCCGGGCGGGGCCGCCAGGTCGATGCCCCGGTGGCCGCGGCCGTAGAGAGTCACCGGAGGCTCCCAGCCCCGCAGGACCTCGGGACGGGTGCCCACCGGCCAGGCGCGGCCGATGGCCGGGACGGGCCGGGCCGGCGGCGGGACGGGAGGCGGGGTGTCCGCCCGGGCCCACGGGGCCACGACGGCCAGAGCCAGGGACAGCGGCACCGCCCACCGCAGCGGCACCGCCCACGACAGCCGCGCACTTCGTTTCGCTCGCATGCCGCAACCGTCCCGTATCCACCGTGATCACGGCCGGGACCTGTGGACCGCCGCGCGGTTGTGGACAGCGGCGTCACCCGCCACCCCGCCGGTCCCGTACACTTCTTCTGGCGATCCGGGTCACCGGGTCGACTTCGCACGCCCCGACATCAGGTGGTCACACACCGGTGTCAGCGCCCCTCGGTCCTTCGTGGCACGGCGCACGCGGGCGTCAGGCGCGGGAGCCGTCCGGCCCCCGCGGCACAACCGAGAAACCCAAGGAGAACGGCCATGGCCGTCGTCACGATGCGGGAGCTGCTGGAGAGCGGCGTCCACTTCGGTCACCAGACCCGCCGCTGGAACCCGAAGATGAAGCGCTTCATCTTCACCGAGCGCAACGGCATCTACATCATCGACCTGCTCCAGTCGCTGTCGTACATCGACCGCGCCTACGAGTTCGTCAAGGAGACCGTCGCCCACGGCGGCACGGTCATGTTCGTCGGCACGAAGAAGCAGGCGCAGGAGGCCATCGCCGAGCAGGCCACCCGCGTCGGCATGCCCTACGTCAACCAGCGCTGGCTGGGCGGCATGCTCACCAACTTCTCCACCGTCTACAAGCGTCTGCAGCGCCTCAAGGAGCTCGAGCAGATCGACTTCGAGGACGTCGCGGCGTCGGGTCTGACCAAGAAGGAGCTCCTGGTCCTCTCGCGTGAGAAGGCCAAGCTGGAGAAGACCCTCGGCGGTATCCGCGAGATGCAGAAGGTGCCCAGCGCCGTCTGGATCGTGGACACCAAGAAGGAGCACATCGCGGTCGGCGAGGCCCGGAAGCTCAACATCCCGGTCGTCGCCATCCTCGACACCAACTGCGACCCCGACGAGGTCGACTACAAGATCCCGGGCAACGACGACGCGATCCGCTCCGTCACCCTGCTCACCCGTGTGATCGCCGACGCGGTCGCCGAGGGCCTCATCGCCCGCTCCGGTGTCGCCACCGAGGGCAAGGGCGAGAAGGCCGCGGGCGAGCCGCTCGCCGAGTGGGAGCGCGACCTGCTCGAGGGTGAGAAGAAGGCCGACGAGGCGGAGAAGCCCGCCGAGGCTCCGGCTCCTGCCGAGACTCCCGCCGCCGAGGCCCCCGCCGCCGAGGCCCCGGCTGCCGAGGCTCCGGCCACCGAGGCCCCCGCCACCGAGGCTCCGGCCGCGGACGCCGAGCAGGCCTGACCGTCAGCGTCCTGAAGTTGACGGCGGGAGCGGTACCGCATCCGGCGCCTTCGGCGCGGTGTGAAAGCCGCTCCCGCCGTTCACCCGTAGGTCGGCGGAGAGCCAGCGGCCCCGACTGCATGGGTCCGTGGACCCCGTAGATCTTCGATCTTCCAGACTTCGAGAAAGACTCAAAGACTCATGGCGAACTACACCGCCGCCGACGTCAAGAAGCTTCGTGAGCTCACCGGCGCCGGCATGATGGACTGCAAGAAGGCGCTGGACGAGGCCGAGGGCAACGTCGACAAGGCCGTCGAGGCGCTCCGGATCAAGGGCCAGAAGGGCGTCGCCAAGCGCGAGGGCCGCTCCGCCGAGAACGGCGCCGTCGTCTCCGTCATCGCCGAGGACAACTCCGCCGGCGTCCTCGTCGAGCTGAAGTGCGAGACGGACTTCGTCGCCAAGGGCGAGAAGTTCCAGGCCGTCGCCACCGCGATCGCCGAGCACGTCGCCAAGACCTCCCCGGCCGACCTCGAGGCCCTGCTCGCCTCCGAGATCGAGGCCGGCAAGACCGTCCAGGCGTTCGTGGACGAGGCCAACGCCAACCTCGGCGAGAAGATCGTCCTGGACCGCTTCGCGCAGTACGCCGACGGCTTCGTCCTCGCGTACATGCACCGCACGATGCCCGACCTGCCCCCGCAGATCGGTGTCCTGGTCGAGCTCGACAAGCCCAACGCCGAGATCGCCAAGGGCGTCGCCCAGCACATCGCCGCCTTCGCGCCGAAGTACCTCTCCAAGGAGGACGTGCCGGCCGAGGTCGTCGAGTCCGAGCGCCGTATCGCCGAGGAGACCACCCGCGCCGAGGGCAAGCCCGAGGCCGCCCTGCCGAAGATCGTCGAGGGTCGTCTGAACGGCTTCTTCAAGGACGCCACGCTGCTCGGCCAGCCGTACGCGCTCGACAACAAGAAGTCGGTCCAGAAGGTTCTGGACGAGGCCGGTGTCACCCTGAAGCGTTTCACGCGCATCAAGGTCGGCATCTGAGTCCGTGCCGCGAGCGGCGCCCCGGCCCGATAGGGTCGGGAGCATCGTCCGGTACGCCGGCACGCGCGCGTGACGGGCGACAGCAGATCTGACGAGGAGGCCATTGCCGAGCATGGGTTGCGCACGACACCCCGGCGGCAATGGCCTTCTTCGTATGTGCACCACATGAAAGAGGCGGGATCTCGATGACCACCAAGGCCCAGAAGAGCGACGACGGCAAAGTACCCGGTCGGTTTCTGCTGAAGCTGTCCGGTGAGGCCTTCTCCGGCGGCGGGGGCCTGGGCGTCGACCCCGACGTGGTGCACAAGATCGCCCGTGAGATCGCGTCCGTGGTACGCGACGGCGCGCAGATCGCGGTCGTCATCGGCGGCGGCAACTTCTTCCGCGGCGCCGAGCTCCAGCAACGCGGCATGGACCGGGCCCGCTCCGACTACATGGGCATGCTCGGCACCGTCATGAACTGCCTCGCCCTGCAGGACTTCCTGGAGAAGGAAGGCATCCAGTCCCGGGTGCAGACCGCCATCACCATGGGCCAGGTCGCCGAGCCCTACATCCCGCTGCGTGCCGTGCGGCACCTGGAGAAGGGCCGTGTGGTCATCTTCGGCGCCGGGATGGGCATGCCGTACTTCTCCACCGACACCACCGCCGCCCAGCGCGCCCTGGAGATCGACGCCGAGGCGCTGCTGATGGGCAAGAACGGCGTGGACGGGGTCTACGACTCCGACCCCAAGCGCAACCCGGACGCGGTCAAGTTCGACTCCCTCGGCTACGGCGAGGTCATCACCCGCGACCTCAAGGTCGCCGACGCCACGGCCATCACGCTGTGCCGCGACAACAAGCTCCCGATCCTCGTCTTCGAGCTCCTGGCGGAGGGCAATATCGCGCGTGCCGTCAAGGGTGAGAAGATCGGCACGCTTGTGGGTGACCGCGGCGGCCGGGACTGACAGGCAACACGGACGGACCCTGACCGGGGGATGGACAATGTCCCGCAGGTCGGGAACCGTTCAGGAAGAAGACGCGACGCAGCCGGCCGCCGCCCCACCAAGGAACCGCAGCCGGGCCTTACTCAAGACACGCAGGAGCAAGTGGTGATCGAAGAGACCCTCCTCGAGGCCGAGGAGAAGATGGAGAAGGCCGTCGTGGTCGCCAAGGAGGACTTCGCCGCGATCCGCACCGGTCGTGCGCACCCGGCGATGTTCAACAAGATCGTGGCCGACTACTACGGCGCGCCGACGCCGATCAACCAGCTGGCTTCGTTCTCCGTGCCGGAGCCGCGCATGGCGGTCGTCACCCCGTTCGACAAGTCGGCCCTGCGCAACATCGAACAGGCGATCCGCGACTCCGACCTCGGCGTCAACCCGAGCAACGACGGCAACATCATCCGAGTGGTGTTCCCGGAGCTCACCGAGGAGCGCCGCCGCGAGTACATCAAGGTCGCCAAGGGCAAGGCGGAGGACGCGCGCGTGTCCATCCGTTCGGTCCGCCGCAAGGCCAAGGACGCGATCGACAAGCTGATCAAGGACGGCGAGACCGGCGAGGACGAGGGCCGCCGTGCGGAGAAGGAACTCGACGACACCACGCACAAGTACGTGGCCCAGGTCGACGAACTCCTGAAGCACAAGGAAGCGGAGCTGCTCGAGGTCTGATGAACGACTCTTCCTGGGGAACGCCGCCGCACACCGGTTCACAGGCCGGGTACTGGGGGCCGTCGGACCAGGGGCCTGTCCAGGGGGCTGCCCCGGCGGGTCCCGCGTACGATGCGCCTGAGGCGCAGCAGACTCGCCCCATGCCCATCGTGCCCGAGGGACCCGCGTACGGCGGTGACCAGGATGACGACCGGGGGGCCGCTCGGCTGAGCGGCCCCTTGTTCCGCGACGAGACGCCGCAGTCCCCGCCCTACGGGGCGGTGCGGCAGAATCCGGAGCCCATGCCCGACGCCCCGCAGCCGTCGCCCCCGCCGCAGAAGAAGAGCGCGGGTCGCGACCTGAGCGCGGCCATAGGGGTCGGCGTCGGGCTCGGCGTGGTGATCATCGCGTCCCTGTTCGTGGTCAAGGCCCTCTTCGTCGGGGTCATCGCCGTCGCCGTCGTGGTGGGCCTGTGGGAGCTGACCAGCCGGCTCCAGGAGCGCAAGGGCATCAAGGCGCCCCTGGTCCCGCTGGCGCTCGGTGGCGCGGCGATGGTGGTCGCCGGATACGTCCGGGGCGCCGAGGGCGCCTGGGTGGCGATGGCGCTCACGGCGCTGGCGGTACTCGTCTGGCGAATGACGGAACCGCCGGAGGGCTACCTCAGGGACGTGACGGCCGGCGTCTTCGCCGCGTTCTACGTACCGTTCCTGGCCACGTTCGTGGCCCTGATGCTGACGGCCGGGGACGGCCCCTGGCGGGTGCTGACCTTCCTGCTGCTGACGGTGGTCAGCGACACCGGCGCGTACGCCGTCGGCTGGCGTTTCGGCAAGCACAAGCTCGCCCCGCGCATCAGCCCCGGCAAGACCCGGGAGGGACTGCTCGGTGCGGTCAGTTTCGCGATGGCGGCGGGCGCGCTGTGCATGCAGTTCCTGATCGACGACGGCGCCTGGTGGCAGGGCCTGCTCCTGGGCCTCGCGGTCGCCGCCAGTGCCACGCTGGGCGACCTCGGCGAGTCGATGATCAAACGCGACCTGGGCATCAAGGACATGGGCACGCTGCTGCCCGGGCACGGCGGCATCATGGACCGGCTGGACTCGCTGCTGCCGACGGCGCCCGTGGTGTGGCTGCTGATGGTGCTCTTCGTGGGATCCGGCTGACGGCACGGGAGGTCCCGCCCGCTCGACGGCGCCGCCGCCCGCCGGGCGGACGATCTCGCAGGACCGCTGCGCGTTCCGGCCGGATGTCAGTGGCGTCTGGGACCGTGTACGTCGTGGATGAACTCGTCGAACGTGTCGATGCTCAGGACCGGGTGCTGGGAGTGGTCAGCCGGAAGGAGGCCGTCCGAGCGGGCTGGCTGCACCGGGTCGGCGTGGTGGTGTGCCGCGACCGGCAGGGTCGCTTTCTCGTCCATCGGCGTGCCGAGCGGCTGTCCCGTTTCCCAGGCCACCACGAACTCGGCGTCGGGGGCGCTGCGGGGGTCGGCGAGTCCTATGAGCAGGCCGCTGCCCGCGAGCTCGGTGAGGAGCTGGGGGTGCGGGCGGCAGTGCGTCCTCGGTTCACGTTCCTCAACCGGGTGGGGCTCAGCCCTCACTGGCTCGGGGTGTGCGACGCCGTGCTCCCGGAGACCGTCGTCCCCGACCCGGAAGAGGTGGCCTGGCACGGCTGGCTGACCCGGTCCGAACTGCGGCGGAATCTGCAGCGGTGGACGTTCACTCCCGACAGCCGAGAGATCTTCGACCGGTATCTCGCACACCGCCCTGACCCGGCGCCTCCGCGGAGAGGGAGCGACTGAGCCGGGCCGGAGGAAGGAAGCCGCCGCGGAGGAAGGAAGCCGCCGCGCAGTCGTTCCGAGCGGGAGGAGAAAGTCCCTAGACCGGTCGGCCTCCCGCACGTTCCCACTGGGCCTCGTCCCATTCCACGTACTCGATCCGGACGCCACCCGGCAGCTCGGCAGTCAGGTTCCTGCCCGTGGGAACGGCCTGCGGACCGCGCACGATCCGCGCTCCGGTCCGCTCGAGCAGCGCCCGGCACGCGTCGAGGTCATCGATGACGAGCGTGGCGACCGTCGCCCTGTAGGGCTCCAGCACCCGCTCGTCGCCCGCCACCACCAGAACGCGGCCGACGGTGGCCAACTCCAAGCCGTTCGGCATCGCGAAGCGGCTGCCGACCGGCTCACCCGTCACCGTGGCGAGCGGTGCCAGCACCGCGTCCAGGTCGTCGGCGTAGGCGCGGGCGTAGGTACGGAAGATACGCATGATCACCGACAAGGCCCCGAGAGACACGGGTATTCCCCTCCTGCTCCGGAGCAATCACGTCCTGCTCCGGAGCAATCACGCTGCCCCGACACACAGCCCCAGGCCACCCCATTCGATCTGCGACACTGGTACAGCCATGCCAAAGCCCGGAGAACTGGCAGCGAGCGGGCAGCGAAAAGCCCCCTACCAGCGCGTTCGACGCGGATAGGGGGCCTGGTTCGGGTCACTGGGCCGTCTCTGGGCCGTCAGGCTCGCGCGGGGCCGGGAGAAGCACCCGATCCACGGCCTTCCTCGTACGCTCCTGACTCGACGGCATCAGGTGCGCGTACACCCGGAGCGTCAGCCCGGGGTCGGAGTGCCCCAGGTACTCACTCACGGCCTTGATGCTCTCCCCGGCGTCCAGCAACACCGACGCGTAGAAGTGCCTCAGCGCGTGCATGCCGTGCTCACGGGCTGACTCGTACTTGCCGTCTTCCCCTGCTTGCGCGATCAGTCCGGCCGTCGCAAGGGCGGGCTTCCACTCCTGGATGTTGAAGTTGCTGCGCCACACGAGCCCGCTCGCGGTGTTCGTGAAGAGGAGGCGAGCCGATACCTTCGGGCCGTCCGGCTTGCGCCACGGCAACGTGATCTCGACCGGCTTGCACGCGTCCATGTGGGCGCGAAGGGCTTCGGCCACCGATGGGGGCAGCGGCACGTCCCGTTCCTTGTTGCACTTGGGCGGGGCGAACACGGCCTTCCCTCGGATGAGCTTCACTTGGCGGACGACGCGCACCACGCCGCCCTCGAAGTCGATCGCGTCCTCAGCGAGACCGACGATCTCACCTTGTCGAAGCCCACACCCTGCACCCATGTCGACCATGGACCGGTACCGTTCGGGGAGCGCGGCGCGGACCGCCTGAACCTGACCGGGCAGCCAGGGCACAACTCGGCGCGGCTGAGACGCTGGCGGACGGACCGACTTCGCGGAGCATGGGTTCCGAGGCAACAGCCCGTCGTCAACGGCAGCACTGAGCACGGCTCGTACGTCGCCATAGATGTTTCGCGCGTACCCGCTGCTCACGGCAGGATCCTGCTCCAGCGCGCCCACGAGGCCGCGGATGTGCTCGGGACGGAATGAGTCCAGGGGCCGCGAGCCGATCAACCGAAACGCGTGCAGGCGCAGCCTCTGTTCGATCACGACCTGACTGGCGGGGTCGATGCCGTGAGTCTTGAGCCATTTCTCGGCGTAGCTCTTGAAGGTGATTCGAGCAGCGCGAGGGTCGATGTACTGACCGCGCGACATGTCCGACGCGATGTCGATGAGCCACTGTTCCGCGAGACGCTTCTGTCGGTCTGGGAAGCTCTTGGACTTCTCGGTGCCGTCCGGGCCGATGTAACGGGCGCGGTAGCGCAGGCCTGTGCCGTGACGCTCGGTTTTGACCTTGACCGGCTTGCCGTTCGTGCTCGCCTCGGTCCTGTACCAGCGGTCTTGGATGTGTCCGGCCATCAGGCGGCGGCTCCCCTCAGCTGGGAGTCGACCCAGGCGCGCACGTCGTCCGGGTCGAAGCGGAGATGCCGGCCGACGCGGAAGCCGCGGGGACCGGTGCGCTTGCGGCGCCACTGGTAGACCGTCTCGACGCTGGGCAGCTCGAACATCTCCACCAGGTCGTCAGGGGTCAGGAAGCGGTTCGGGAGCGCCGATGCCATGGTCACCACTCCCTTTCGTCGGCCAGCGTGCGGAGTTCCTCGCGGGCGGTTTCGCGGTTGAGCTGGAGGTTGCGGGCGATGGTGGCGGCGAGGGCGGATTCGCCGGGGGTATGGCCGTGTCCGGCGTACTGCCAGTCGGCCAGGATGAGGACGGTGTCAGGCTCGATGTCGTCCAGGCTGAGGGCGGCGCGTTCCTGCGCGGCGCGGAAGTCGGCCCGTACCTGGCGGAGAGCGCCGAGCGTGGTGGAGTAGCGGCGCGACTTGGAGGAGAAGTGGCCGCGGAAGCCGAGCATGTGCGCCCAGGCCCACAACCGCCGGTCGGGATACAGCGGGTCGAGGTCGCGGCAGGCGGTGATCAGGCGGCGGGCGTGGTCGGGGACGCCGTGCCGGTCGAGTTCGGCGAGTTCGCCGATGCGGCGGTCCAGGGTGCCGGTGTTCTCGGCGGCTTTGGTGGCGTACTTGGCGACGTAGGAGGCGACGGCCTGCTCGGTGAGGTCGGAGCTGTCCCCGAACGCTTTCACCGGGCGGATGTCGAGTTGCCGTCCCCAGCGGAAGGTGCGGGCGGGCTGCTCCCCGGCCGCGGGGACGCTGACGCTGGTGTAGGAGTGTGCGGCGGCGGCGCGGATGGCGTCGGTGAGCAGGTCGGTGCTGGCCCAGGCGGGCGGCGCGGAGTCGGGTCCGTCCGGTCCGTCGAGGCGGATCACGGCATGGAAGTGGACGGCGCCGCGCTTTTGGAACTCGGCCACCTTGCCGTAGGAGACCCGACAGACCTCCTTGAGTTCGCGTTGGGTCAGTCCGGCGCGGGCGGCGATCTCGCGGCGCAGCCGGTTGGCCAGGCGCACCCACAGCTCGCCCGCATGGTTGTTGAAGAGCACGGCGCCCGCGTAGTCGTAGGTAGCCGGGTCGAGGGCGCTGCCGAGGGCGGGATCGTCGGCGGCATGCCGGATGCCGCAGCGGCAGGCGCCTTGGTCGGGCCGGTTGTGGACCGGGCCGAACGAGGGGGCGGTGAGGGTGGCGAACACCCGGGGGTGATCCCGGACCGTGGCCGGGACGTCCTTGTTCTCATCTCCGGCCAGGCCCGCGCGCATCAGGTGGTAGGTGTCTCCGGCGTATGTCCAGGCGCAGGACGGGCAGCGGGAGGCGCGCCGGTTGCCGCAGGCGACCCGGATCCGTCCGCCCGGCTCGCGTTCGGTGGAGTAGTGGTGCAGGAGTGCGCCGGTGGTCTTGTCCTTGTGGGTGACCCAGCCGGTGAGGTGGATGGGGTCGGCGCAGCCGCCGGTGCGGCGGATCTGGTCTTGCCAGCGGTCGAAGCCGTCGGACCCGGCCACCCGCAGCGCGTCGCCGAGGGTGATCGGGTCCAGGCCCGCGAAGGTCGCGGTGTCGGTCATGCGCGGCCCCCGGCGAGCTGAACGGCGGGGGTGAGGATGGTGCCGTGACCGTCGCAGACCGGGCAGTCGACAGTGAGCGTGTGCAGGTGACCTTGCGTGTCACGGCCGCCGGAGGCTATCGCGGCGGAGGCGAAGCCGTCGCAGTTCGGGCAGATCCGCGGGGTCGGGGTGGTGGCCGGGGTCGGGCCGGTCATGATGGTGGTTCCTTCCGGATCGTTGGTTCGGAGTGGAGTCGGCGCCCGGGCGGCGGAGACTTGGCGGTTTCAGGGCCGCCCGGGGGCCGGTCAGCGGTGCTTGGTCTCGGAGGCGAGCAGGGAGCGCAGGACGACGGCGACCACGGCGACGGACATGCCGGTGATGGCGACCGCCAGGAGCAGCGAGACCAGGACGGCGCCGACGATGAGGACGACGGCGGTGCCGCCGCCGACGAGGGCGAGCACGGTGCCGGGGGTGAGCTGGACGACCGGCCGGGACGGCGCCACAGGCACCGGGGCGGGCGGCGGAGGCGGGGCCGGTGTGCCGGGGACGACGGTGGTCGGTTCGATGACGGTGGGCGGCGTGGTGACGCCGGTCGGCGCGGGCATGGTCGGGATCTTCGGGCGAAGCATGGGTGAACTCCCTTCTGGGGTGGGCTACTTGACGAAGCTGTTGATGGCGGGGGCGAGGACGCTGTCAGCGAGGAGGAACCCGCCGAGCAGGAGCACGGCGATGAGCCAGGCGGGCGGGCGGATGAGCTTGACGCCGAGGTAGCCGACGACGAGCAGGGCGAGCCAGAGCGGAACCTGCATGGCGGTGTGCTCTCCTTTCAGCGGACGCGGCAGCGGTGGGTGCGGGCGGCGAGCTGGGCGGCGGACTGGGTGGTGTAGTCGGCGGACCAGCCGCAGTTGTCGGCGGTGCACACGGCCGCGTGCCGGGTCTGGCCGCGGCGGTCGCGGTGGGTGCCGATCTGGACGGGGCCGATGCTCATCACGGAGTGGAAGAAGTCGCGGGCGGGCATGGCTGATCAGTCCTTCCGGGTGGGGTCGGGGAACCGGGCGCGGATGCTCAGGGCGGCGGCCGGGTCGTCGGTACGGCGCGCGGCTTCTTCGGCGAGCAGGTAGGCGAGGTGGGGGCGCCCGGCGGCGGCCATCTCCCGTGCTCCGTCGAGGTAGTCGGCGGCCGTCAGGTCGGCGGGATCGCGGGTCATCTCTGTCTCCTCCGTTCAGGTGAGTTGGGCGGCGATGGCGTCGGCGAGGTGGGGCGGGACGCCGAGGCGGGCGCGCAGGGTGTCGGTGTCGATTGGGGTGCCGGTGCGGGTGTGGTGGTCGGCGGCGACCTTGCGGGCGTGGGCGACCAGTGCGGCCGGGACCGGCACCGCGGGCGGAGCGTCGGCGGCGGGCAGGGCCGGGGTGTCATCGGCGGCCGGGACCGGCTCCGGGACGGGAGCGGGGTTCGGCTCGGGGGCGGGTGCGGGGGTGGGGGCTGCGGGCGCCGGCGGAACCGGCACCCGGTCCCCGGCTGGTGAGGGTGAGTGGGCAAGTAGGGTGCCGCCGAGGAAGGCCAGCGCGGGCCATCCGGCGACGCCGAGGCGGAGCAGGGCGGGCGGTGCCGCGAGGTCGAGGAATCCGGCGGTGGCGATGTTGGCGCCGAGCGAGGCCACCAGCGCGACCAGGAACCAGCACCAGGCCAGCAGGGAGGGGCCGTCCGCGCGCAGCCGTCGCCAGGCGGCGACCATCAGCAGGTCCACGCTGATCGGATAGGCCCAGGCTTTCCACCCGTCCTGTCCGGCCGCGGCGGCGAGGTCGTGCAGGTGGGCAAAGGACAGGGCTCCGGCGATCACGGCCTGTACGAGGACGGCGTCCGGGCGGATCGTGCGGGACATGACGTCACCTCCTTCGGTTCAGAACAGGGGCAGTTGCGCGTGTGAGGCGGCGGGGCTTGTAGCCGGGGCGGTCCGGGTGGCGTCGAGGACCCGGGAGCGCCAGCGCATCGCGTAGTCGAGGCAGTTGGCGCAGTTCTTGTGCGGGTGGCCGGGCAGGGCAGGGCGGTGGCGGGCGTGGGAGCTCCAGGCGGCGGAGTCCGCGGAGGCCAGCAGGTGACCGACCTTGGCCAGGCCGAGGGTCTTGAAGCCGAAGCCGTGCAGGCGCAGCCCATGTGCGGCCATGGCGGTGACGATGGCGGCGCCCTGGTGGGTGGACTGCAACCGGCACACCGAGCCCAGCCCCACCGTGGGCTCACGGCGCAGGTCGACCCCGGCCCGCTCGTACAGCTCCAGGCAGCGTTCGTACTCGGGGATGGTGCGGCCCTGAAGGACGGGGATGATGCGCAGGTCCGGGGCGAGGGCGCGCAGGTCGAGGAAGTTGGCGACGGTGCGGCGCTGATGCTCCAGCACGCTCAGGTGGGTGCCGACGAAGTGCAGCGGCCCGGCCGTGCCGCCGTGGATGATGAGGTCCTCGCACATCCAGTCTTGTGGGGCGGCCCAGTCGTAGGGGCCGACGTGCTCCCAGATGCGGCGCAGGTCCTCCACGTACCGGCGCGGGCTGCGCGTCCACCGGCCGTGGCGCTGGAGTTCGGTGAAGCCGCCGGAGTCCACCCCGTATGGGCCGCGAGCTTCATACAGCGTGCGGGCCGCGGCGAAGTGCTCCGCCTTCAAAAACAGCGGATGGTCGGTGAGCTTGATCCAGTGCCTTTTGTGGGTGGTCAGGTAGAACCGCATCCGGGAGCCTCCCTCACACAGCCGGGGCGCTGCCGGTGCCCCAGCAGGCCAGGCACAGCGCGGCCTGCTGGTCCTCGGTGGCGCGGCCCTTGCGGGCACCGACGCGGACGGTTTCGGTGATCTCACCAGCGCCCTTGCAGTCCGGGCACTTCCTGGGCCGGGGCGTACGGCGGGTGGCGGGCTTCTTCGCAGCGGTCACGGCGTCCACCCCTCACCCGGGTACTCCGGCCCTTCGATGGGGTTGGAGCCGGGCAGCTCCGGCAGGGACGCGGCCAGGGCGCCGCCCACCACGTCGGCGAATTTCTGATCAGCGCCGAAGGTGTAGGCGTAGAGGGCGAGTTGGCCGAGCATCACCACGGTGCAGGCGAAGTCCTCGCAGTCAGGGCACATGACGGGTGATCTCCTTTCGGGCATGGCTGTGGTAGGGACCTGGCACGAGGCGGTCGCGCCGACCGGGAAACGGGGTGGGTCAGGTGGTGGCCGGGAGGGACTCCACGGCCGGGGCCACCTCGGCAGGTGCGGGGATGCCGAGCACGGGGCGGAAGGGGGCCAGGGCGGGCAGGTCGGGGGTGCGGTCGGCGTGCCGGTTGCAGGTGTTGACGGCTTGGCGCAGCGAGGTGTGCGGGGCGCGGATGCGGGCCCAGCCGCCGGTCGAGTCGCCGGTCACGGCGACGCCGGGCATGTCGGTGGGGATCTGGATGGCGGCCAGCACGGCATCCGGGGCGATGTCGCCGAAGGCCATGTTCGCCGACGATTCGTCATTGACGCGGTGCGCGGTACGGCCGGTGAGCTGGGCGCGGAGCATGGTGATGCCCTTGCCGAGTTCGGAGCCGAAGCGCTGCCCGCAGATCTCCAGATAGATCCCGGCGGCGCGACCGAGCTGGGCGAGCCGGGCGAGCGCGGTGATGATCCGGTCCCGGCGCTTCTCCTCCTCCCGGTTGGCATACAGGGCGAGTTCGGCGACCTCGTCCACCAGGACCACGACCGGCACCGGCCGCAGATGGGCGGGCAGGCTCCAGATGTCGGCGGCGATCTCCGCATCCGGCACGTCCGCGGTGATCCGCTGCTCAGCGCGGATCAGCTGATACACGCCCTCCATGTGCGCCACGAGCGCGTCCAGGAGGTCGGCGGCCGTGTCCGGGCTGTCGGCCAGCGCGGAGAACCGGCGCGCCAGCGGGAACAGCTCCACCCCCTGTTTGCAGTCGATGCCGACCAGGGCGACCTCCAGCGGGGCCAGCCCGGCGACCAGGTTGCGCTGATACACCGACTTACCCGACTCCGTCGCGCCGAGGGTGAGGGCGTGCGGCACGGCCCGGTAGTCGCGGTAGTGCACGGCACCGTCCTCCCGCAGCGCGACCGGCACCCGCATCGGCCCGGTGGTGGTGCGGACGGGCATCTGCACCCGCTTGAGCACGTCGTAGCCGGTCATCCGCACCTCGACCACGCCGGAGCGCAGCTCACGGGAGGTGACGCCGTACATCGCGAACGAGTGCCGCAGCCGGTCACACGAGGCGGCCACGTCGAAGGCGTCCTGACCGGGCCGCAGCCCCAGCCGCAGCACCAGGCCGGTCCGGGTCGGCCGTATCCGCAGGACGCGCGGGGCACGCGGGCCGGGGACGGGCCGGTTGGCGGCACGGGCCAGGGCCAGACGCCAGCGCGAGGGCGGAACGGTGAGCCCGCAGGCGTCCATGACCGAGCCGTAGCGGACCACCACCCGCAGCATCGCCAGCAGCGCGCCGAAGGCGAGCCAGTACCAGGCCGGGCGCCGCCACCGCAGAAGACCCGCAGCAGCGGCGACCAGCACCAGCGCGACCATGAACCAGGTCATGGCTCAGGCCGCCTTCGACTGCGCGGCCGTCTCGACCAGCGAGGTGACCGCGACCGCGCGGAAGGCGATCCCGTGCCGCTTCTGGCCGTTGAACTCGTTCTCCCACGGCCGGGCAATCAGGCCCGTGAGGGCGACCGGGGTGCCCATGGCCAGCTCGCCGGAGATGCCCGGCTCGGGGACGGTGATGGACAGGATCTCGACCTCGTCGTTCGCCGCGAACATCACATCGACCGTCATCAGCGTCGCGCCGGTCTCGGCGTCGGTGGCGATCTCGCCGGTACGGCGGTCCTTGACCTTGGGCTGCGGGTTCTTGGCGACCATCACAGTCGCGGTGGAAGTGTCGACGGGGATCTGACGCATGATGGAACTTCCCTTCAGAGGGACGGGAGCGGCGTACTTGCTTGGCGGTGGGTCGCCGCTCCTGTGCTGACGTTGGGCCCGGCGACGAACGCGCGGGCGTTGCGTTCCTAACTGGTGCGCACCAACAGGCTGCATCTGGTGCGCACCAGATGTCAAGCTGTGTCGCGTTCCGGCGTTCTCAACTCGCCTTCTTGCGACACTTCCAGGGAACCGCGCAGCTCAACTCTCCGGTAGCCAACAGAGGTTCACGACAGCACAGTTAAGACCTCTGTTAACCCCTCCCGACCTGCGTCGATGTGAGGCATGCTGGAGTTACGGATCAGGAATCACATGCAGGGCGGTGCAGGTGAGTAGCGGACTCCGAACGGTGCGGAACGCGCGCGAGTGGTCGCAAGAGCGCTTAGTCCGCGAGATCGAGAAGTACGCGCGTCAGCACAGGCTCTCCATCGCGTCGACGGCGAGCCTGCGCGTGTACGTCTCGGAGTGGGAGAACGGCAAGAGGCGGATCAGCAATCACTACGCGAAGATCCTTCGGGCTCTACTCGGCGTTACGGACGACGAGTTGTACGGCAGGCACATGGCTCCAGCCCCAGCGATCGAAGCCGATGGATACGACGAGCTGGTGACCCGGATCGATGCCGCACGAAACGTCAGTCTCACCATGGTCAAGACATTCATGGATCAGACCGAGCTGCTGCGAACAGTCGACCGCCAGATGGGGGCAGCAAGCCTTATCGACCAGATGACTGGCCACCTCTCCACCCTGGAAGACGCGCTGACCTTTGCAGTACTCCCCGAGACCCGGCGCCCTGTCGCTCGCGCTCTTGCTGGAGCAGCGACACTCGCAGCCTGGCAGGCCCTCGATGTCGGTGCCGTCGAACGTGCCTGGCGCAACTACGAGTTGGGCAAGCGGGCAGCGAAGGAAGCCGAGGAGCCGATGTACCTCGCGCACGCCATGGCCGAGCAGGCGTACGTGCTCTGCGACGCTGGCCGTCCTGCAACCGCGGTCGAGCTCGTTCGCGATGCGCAGCGCGTCGGCGGAACGATGATGTCCCCACGGCTCCAGGCTTGGTTGTACGCAGCCGAGGCGGAGATCTGCGCCAAGGCCCGGATGCCTGAAGAGTGCCGGCGGGCGCTCGACAAGGCCGTGCGTCTGCTTCCGCACGGTGAGGAAGCCCGGGACCCAGACATGTTGAGTATCTTCCTCAACCAGGGGCACCTAGCCCGGTGGCGTGGCAACGCGCTCGCCCTGCTCGGGGACGACGACGCTGTCGACAACCTGTACGTCGCACTGGATTCCGCAGATCCGACCTTCGTTCGAGCTACGGCCGGACTGCGATGCGACCTCGCGCAAGCCCATCTCGCGCGCGGCGAATACGACCAGGCGCACGAACATCTACGACAGGCCCGGTTGCTGGCCAACCAGACCGGCTCAGTGCGTCACCGGCGGCGCGTTGAGCAGCTCACGCAGCGGTTGTAGGCGAGGGCCCAGCGGTCCGCGATGCCAGTACGTGCAGGAGTGCAACGAGCGTTCCGGACCCCATCAGCTGGTCACGTTCCATGAGTGCGGGGATGTCAGCGAGCGGCACCCAGGCCACGTAGCCAGACTCTTCAATGTCGGTCGGGTCGCCGACGTGCTCAGCGCCGCGGCCTACGAAGATCTCGTGCGGTGAATCGACCATGCCCACCATCGGCTGGTAGGTGATGACGTGCTTAAGTGCATCCGGCCGCCAGCCTGTCTCTTCCTCAACCTCGCGCAGTGCCGTGTCAGCGGGGTCTTCGCCGTCATCCACGATGCCGCCCGGGAGCTCCCAGCCGAAGGACCCCGGGACGAAGCGGTAGCGCCAGAGCATGAGCACGCGGTCTTTGTCATCGAGGACCGCGGCGATTGCGACGTGATGGAGCCGAACGAGGTGATGCTCGAACCGCTCGACACCCGGCGGCTCAACGTCGACGAGGCTCAGCTTCACCCACCGGTTGTCGTACACCGTCCGCTCACCGTGAATCTGCCACGGCTCCAGGTCCGTCGGAGCTTGGATGATGGCCGACCGGTCCGGCACTCGATAAGAACTTCGGCCGTGCACCTCGATGACACGCTCGTTGACGAGCTTGGCCAGCACTTGACGGAGCGCCGTACGGCCAATGCTCAGCTCTTCGGACAGGGTCCGCTCAGAGGGGAGCTTGGAACCTGGCGCGTACCTGCCTGCCGCGATCCACTCACGAATCGTGCGGTACACCCGCTCCGACTTCGGTCCCATTCCCCGAGCACACTCCCTGAGGTCATCGACTGGCACGCACCAGCGTAGCCGTCGGCCCGCGCAGCCAACAGGGACGATCACACCGGAGCTGGTCAGGTACGCATCCATGCCCGGCGATGTCGGGCAACCGCGTAAACCTGATCAACTTGGGTCGCATCGAGCTTCCCGGAGAGGGGCCCGAGGGCGGACACCTGCCGTTCCTCGTAGATGTGTACGGCGTACTGCGTGGCGGCTCGGTCCAAGGAGTCGATGTCAACAAAGACGAGCACGGGTTCCACCGGAACCGCGAACCCGCAATGCCGTTCCAAGATCTTTTGGACGTAGGAGGCTTCTGCCTTGCTGGCCGCCGCGTACGGATGCGGTGAGCCACCGTTGATCTTGGCCATCGTGTCGCCGATCCAGACCGACGCCCCCGGGTGTCGCTTGGTGTTGACGCTGAAGACTCCGCCCGAGCCGATCAGGAGATGATCGATGTCGCCACCCCTGCCGTTCGGGACACCGTGAAGCACCCGCCAGCCATGCGCCGCGAGCCGCTCTAACTCACGACCTACGCGCCGCTCACCGGCAAGACCGCTGTAGTAGGAATCCCAGTCTGAGGAGCGCCCCCGCGCCTTGCCCCAGAGCCGTCGTATCGCCGAAGGCCCACGGGCAGCCATGGCCTCAAGCAGCCCGGCGCCGGGGCGATTCTGGGCAAGATCATCGGCCACGGTCAACGGAGGCAGCTTCTCCACCCGGCGATTCGGAGGCGTGGGAGAGGACACGGGCCGCTGTCGCGATGGCGCTTCGGGCTCACCGGGCGCGGTTGGTCGCGGCGCGCCCTGGTCAATCGTGGCCCCCTCCCCGAGGTGTTGCTTGAGGAGAGCTACGGCCTCAGCGCGGTACTTCTGGACTTTGATCGTGATGACCTTTGTGGCCCTGTCTGCCCATGCGACGGCCGTCCCGTCGGGCAGGTTGACGTAGAGCCGATCCCGTCCATGCCGCCTCCATGGGTTGACCGTGAGATCACTCATTGGCTCCGCCCTCGGTGTCCGCCGCCCCTATAGCCATGGGAGCAGCCGTCACACCCCCGGACAAGAGCGCCCCTGCGGTGGGAATTTCTCTACATCATCAAGGCCCGCGCACGGCGCGGGCGCGCGCCGCCTCTGCGGCGCGGCCTGCCTCCTGTCTGCGCCCCGGCTGGCCGCGCCCGGCGGCGCGCTCGGCGGCTGCGGGCATGAAGTGGGAGACACCCTCTGTGGCTGGGCGGTCGGCTCCACGGCTTTAGGCAGCCACTTTGGGGCGAGCCTCGAAGATCATGGCCCCAACGTCGTGCTTTAACGGGCAGGTCCACAGACTGCCCGACGCGCCGGAAGCTTACGGGGCCATGATCACTCGCGCCAAAGCAGCTCGACTCTGGTGCGTAATTCGGTTGTCAGCCTGCGAGTTGGTAGTTGAGCTGGGTGAGGCGGCTGCTGCGGGTGCGGTCGAGCGGGTGCCCGCTCCAGTAGGCGTCGAGCCGGACGATGTTGATCGCGGTGGCGGAGAAGGCGTGCTGGAGGCGGACCTTGGGCAGGCCGCGGTAGCGGGCGCGGCGGATCCCGGTGACATCAAGGGCCTGATTGATCGTGGCTTCCACCCCGGCCCGTAGCTTGTACCGCTCCTTGAAGTCGTCGCTCTTCTGTGCGGTGCGGGCTGTCTCGAGGGTCTCGTGCAGTTCGCGGGGGCGCAGGGTGAGCATGCGGACGCCGCGCCGGGAGGCGGTGCACTGCTGCTGGACCGGGCAGGCGTGGCAGCAGGCGCGGGAGAACTGGACGACGATGGCGTCCTTGCCATGCTGGGTGACCGGGAACCAGCCGTCGCTCGTCTGCCCGGTCGGGCAGCGGACCTGCCGCATGTTCCAGTCGACGGTGAAGGCGCTCTTGGCGAAGCCGGCCTTCGCCTTGGCCTGCGGCGAGTGATCGAGCAGGGCGGGAGTGACCATGGTGATGCCCTGCCCGGCGGCCTCGTGGATCAGGTCGGCGGAGGGGTAGCCGGAGTCCAGGTAGTGCTCGCCGGGCTTGACCCGGCGGTCTGCCAGCCGTTTCTGGATGGGGGCGGTGGCCTTCACGTCCGGCACCGCGGCGTGCGTGGTCATCACATCCGTGATCAGGTTCGGCATCACTGCGTCCGCCGCCGTGTCCACGGCTTCGGCTTCGGCTGGAGCATGGCAGGTCTCCGTCAGGTGGACCTTGTACCCCAGCCAGAACAGGTCCTCGCCCTTGGCTGCCCAGCGGGCGTCCGCGTCGTAGGGGGAGGCCAGGCGGATACTGCCGGGCGGGACGCCGTCCGTCTCGGCCTCCCGCTTGCTGACCACCTCCTTCCCGCGACTGGTGGTGTGCACGTAGAACGTTTGCACCAGGACCTGCCGCAGCAGCGCCACCGCCTCGATCTCGCGGATCCACGGCGGGGCGTCATCCGCCCAGGCGGCCCGGCACAGGGCGAGCGCGTCCTGGCCGAAGACCAGCGCGAGCCGGTCGCGTTTGGTCTTGGACGAAGGCATCGTCCATCCGTTGACGCGTTCGCCGTAGCGGTGGGCGAACTCGGCCACGTTCACACTCCGGGCCAGCCAGGTGGGTGCGGCGACGGCCAGGGCTTCCAGGGCCGCGCGGACGCTCTCCCCGGCCAGCTCGGTGCGGTTCAGGTCGCGCACCGCGCTGATGACATGGGTTGCGTCGGTCCGCTGCTTGCCGCCGGCCGCGACCAGTCCGGCCTGGCGGCAGTGCTCCAGCAGCCGGTCGAAGACGGTGCGTTCCAGGCCGTGCTCGCTCAGGCGCGCGCGGAAGCGGGACAGCACGGTGTGGTCGAATCCGGTGTCGCCGAGCTCCATCCCGAGGCCGTATTTCCAGTCGATGGCGCGGACCGCCATCGCCGCGGCCTGCCGGTCGGTCAGGTTCTCGGCGAACTGCAGCACCGTCACCAGCGCCAAGGCCCCCGGCGAGGTCCCGGGTGCCCCGCGCACCCCGAACGCCTCCGCGAACGGCGCATCCGCGAAGACCTCAGCGAGCTGGTCCCGCACCCGTATCGCCAGGCTGCCGTGCGGGAACGCGGCGCGGGCCACCGCCGCGGTCTGCTCAGGAACCGGCGGCAACCCCTTGGACTGCATCGACATCTGCATCCTCCCCGACGGACGCACGGAGAGGAAACGACCGCCGAGCCGATCATCCCCCACCGAACCGATGACGCATCAGAAATTGCGCACCAGAGTCATCACTCGCCCCAAAGCAGCTCCAGCCCAAAGCCGCTCCGCCGCCCTCATGCACCCGCAGGGCCGCAACGGCATGCGTGCGAGTACCGCCCAGACCACATGCTGTGTCTTCACGTCTCATCAGCTAGGTGCATGCTCGGCGCGTCATCAAGCTTCAGGCCTCTCAATCGGGTGTCAATCGACTCTAGGTGTTGCATCGGAAGGGCTCTCAGGGCAACTCTTGACCTGAGGAGCGCCAAGATGATGAGTCGCCCCACGTTAGGAGTCACCATGCTGTTGCGCTTCGCCGTCGCCAACTTCGCGTCATTCCGCGATGAGACAGAACTGACAATCATTGCCGAAAAGCGTCACGAGGGCCTTGCAGTTCAACGAGTCCCGCGCTCACCGCAATGGGCCCTGCCCGTGGCGGGGATCTTCGGGCCGAACGCCGCAGGAAAGAGCAACTTCATCCACGCCCTTGCATTCGTGCGAGGAGCGGTCCTCAACTCTCACCAGCGCTGGCGGCCAAGGGCGGACATCCCTCGGCGACCGTTCCTCCTAGACCCCGGGAAGGCGAAGGAGCCGAGCGAGTTCACCGTAGAGTTCGTGGCGGAAGGAGTTCGTTACGAATTCGGCTTTACATGTAATTCCAAGGAGTTTCTCAGCGAGTGGCTTTACGCATACCCGGAGGGGCGTCCGCGTAAAATCTACGATCGGAAATCAGGGTCTCCCATCGACTTCGGCCCGACTCTGCTCGGCCAGAAGGCCCAGGTTGAGCGAATGGTCCGACCTAACAGTCTATTCCTGTCGGCTGCAGCGGCCAACAATCACAAGCAACTACTCCCTGTCTTTGATTGGTTCTCTGACGATCTGCGTATCGCCTGGGAAAGCAACTTTGAGGCCCGCCTCAGGGAAACGCGTCACTATCTGGAACGGCACGAGTCCAAGGCAATCCTCGCCCTGCTCAAGTATGCAGACTTGGGTGTTTCCGACGTCTCATTCTCGGACGTAAAGCTTCCTCCAGAGCAAGCAGCTAGGATTGCTGAACTAATCCAGCAATTGGATTCAGATGCTGTTGACGTCTCTCCGGACGAGATTTCTGCTGGCATGGATGTGGAACTGTCTCATGTGATCGAAGGCCGCGAGTTCAAACTGCCGCTGGAACTCGAATCGAGCGGAACGCGAACATGGCTCGGGATCGTCGGCCCCATCATTTCCACGCTCATGCACGGTTGCGTACTGGTGATCGATGAACTGGACGCCCGGCTGCATCACCATCTTTCAGCGCAGTTCATCAGACTGTTTCAGGATCCGCGAACAAATCCACATGGCGCTCAACTGTTGTTCAACACGCATGATGCCGCATTGCTGGGGCCTGATGCCGTGGCAACGCTGCGGCGCGACCAGGTATGGCTCACCGAGAAAGTGGACGGTGCTACATCTTTGTATCCATTGACGGATTACAAAGTTCGATCAATTGAGAACGTAGAAAAACGCTACCTCGGTGGCAGGTATGGTGGACTTCCGTTCTTCGACGAAGAAATCCTAGAAGTCGTAGTCTCCGAAGTGGAGGCGGTAGGATCATGAGCCGGCAAGGGAGGCCACTAAGGCGAAGAACTCAATCGAAGCCAGCAAACAAAAAGGTCCTCGTTTTCTTTGAAGGAGAGGTGACCGAGCGCCTCTACGTCAACGGCCTTAGACGGCTGCTGCGAGGGCACCCCATTCACCTTGACCCAGGGAACTCACACGGGGAGCCATTGGGGTTGGTGCGAAGCGCTATTAGGCGCGCAAAAGACGTTCGTTCGAGGGATTCCTATGATGAAGTCTGGTGTTTGTTTGACGTCGAAACGCCTCCACATGGAAGCTTGGACTCAGCCCTTGCGCTCGCCGCGAAGAATGACATCAACTGTGCGGTATCAAACCCCTGCTTCGAGCTATGGCTACTTCTTCATGTCATCTCTCACAACCGACACATGACGACGAGCGGAATAGTCAAACTCGCCGAAAGGGAGCTGTCTTCCTACGCAAGAAAAAGCTTCAAATTCGAGGACTTTGAACCGTATATCGGAGTCGCCGTGAAACGAGCTCTAGAGCTAGAGAAAAATTTTGACCCCGAAGAGCAAGTACAGAATAGGAACCCTTCCACGTCGATGTGGAAATTCATCCAAATGCTCCAGAAGCACGGAGGGATTAACTTCGACTCCGGACTTAAGTAGACTTCCACCTTTGTGGCAACGACATTGCCTCAGCGTCCAAGAGTTGCAACGAGACACCTGTTGAGGCTGCCTGCCCAGTACTTTCGGCTTCCCTGATGGCATGCGGTCGTTGACTGACCTGCGCTTGTCCGTCGCTGCCCGATCGTCTCTAGGTAAACCGGTCCCGTAGTCGTGATGCCGACCGCTAGCTGTTCGCCCTCCTAGACCAGAGAGAATTAATGCGGTCCCTCTGACGCGTATAGATCCAGGTCGGTACCGGAGGAGCTCCCGAGGTGGCTATGCAGTAGTCGCCGTAGGCGGAAAAAACTGTGCCGATACGAGAGGAGGCAAGTTCTTCCTCTGCTAGAGCTGCCAGCGAATCAAGACGTCGGTCAAGAATCTCGCTCTTCATCTCAGCCGATCGCCAAGCCATCACTTCTGCGAGTTGCGTGAAGGCCGCTCCCGAAGTCAAGGCGACTACGATCACGCGGGCTAGGATAATGTTGTTCTCGTCAGAGGTCATTGGGATGGCGATGAGGATGACGCCGATAGAGACAATTGCGAATGTCCATAGCATGCGCCCGTAATACGCGGCGGCTGATTTGTATAGATGTTTCCCCCAAAAGGCGTTCTCTTGGAGGTGTTCGCAAAGCCGCTTCATCCCAAGAGCAGCGTCGCTGGCGAAATAGTCTGGCGCGACAGGAGCGGGCAGCGTTTCTCCCGCGGGTGGAGTTACACGATCAAACCAGTTACTAAGGTCTACCCTCTCGTCAACTGCTCCGAGAGCATCAAGCAAGAGTCCGCGAATCCTTCCCTCCTCGCCAGCCGAGTGGCATTTCGCCGCCTTGTTGCGGGCTACCCAAGATGAAATCTGGACGCCGAGCGCGATAAGAGCAGGGATGTAGGCCAGTGGACTTGTGACGAAGATTGAACCGATACTAAGGGCAAAGGTCACTACCTGGAGCCACCTGCTTCTCCTGTAACCCTTTGCAGCCTTCTCAAGCTGCGCATTGGCCAGTGCGATAATTTCATGGGGCGACGCTTGAGAACTGGTCACCTAGCAGACTCCCCCAGTAGTTGAGAGCCTCTCGCGCGTCCCCTTGCTGTTCACTCCGAAGGGCGTTTTTCGCAATGGCTCGTGCGGCTGAAATTGCAGCGACGTTATCTTCTCTGCGTCCTTCAATTTGCGATTCCAGGCTGTCGAAGAATTTAACTATTGCGCACGTGACTGATGGCATTCGAGATGTGAATGACGCGCTTGCGATGTTCTCAATCTCGTAAGACGCGATAGGCTGGCCGTTCTGCTTGCTCCACCACTTGATTACCTTGATTAGCGCAACGAATCTATCTCCCAGCAGTATGCCCTTTTGGGTGATCTCCTTATTTCGCCCCTCTGGGTCGTATGCATTCCATTTACCTCGGTCGGGCGAAGGAATTCTGTATGTCGTTCCATTTTTAGGGTTGACAGTGACAGGAACAGCTGGAATTACATCAACATCGGGACCTTTGGTGAAGTTGATGTGAACTGTATTTTCGGAAATTTGAGCGTTGCGGTATTCAGGCTTAAGGATTTTTAGGAGTTTCTCTGTGATGGATTGAGGGGTGGTCGTCGTGAGGGAGTGGGGACGTAGTACAGCCACAACGTCTACATCGGAGAATTTCCGAATCGCCGTTGACCGGGCCATGGAGCCAGTAACCTTGCATTCTTTAACCGGAGTTGCCATCGAAAGAAAATTGCAGATTTCGTCGGCGCGTTCCAATGCCTCCTCAATCTCCTGTCCGGTCAGACTGATGCGTTGAGTGAAAAGTTCGAAGCTCTTCTCAAGAGTGGCGTTCATGTATTCGATGTGCTCGGATCTTCAAGTGAAGTGGTGTTGTCAGGGCTGGCCTCACGTCATTTTGCCCTAAGAGGCATGGGTTCGGTGGTTGCTCGGAGGAACTCCTGCCATCGCCCTCTGGGCCGTCCCTGGGCCGTCCGAAGCCGACCAACGCCGACAGTCGGCACCCACGGGTGACCGCCCCCACCCCGCTCCGGCCTGGGCCCCGGGCGAGGATCTGCGACACTGGTACCGCCATGCCTAAGCCCGGAGAACTCACTTTCGTCGCCCCCCGCGGAGCCAAGAAGCCGCCGCGGCATCTTGCCGATCTCACGCCTGCCGAGCGCAAGGAGGCGGTGGCCGAGGTCGGGGAGAAGCCGTTTCGTGCCAAGCAGCTCTCGCAGCACTACTTCGCGCGGTTCGCGCACGATCCGGCGGAGTGGACCGACATCCCCGCGGGCTCGCGCGGCCGGCTGCGGGAGGCGCTGCTGCCGGATCTGATGACGGTCGTACGGCATCTGTCGACCGACCAGGGCACCACCCGCAAGACGCTGTGGCGGCTGTTCGACGGGACGCTCGTCGAGTCCGTGCTGATGCGTTACCCGGACCGGGTCACCATGTGCATCAGCTCGCAGGCGGGATGCGGGATGAACTGTCCCTTCTGCGCCACCGGGCAGGCCGGGCTGGACCGGAACCTGTCCGCCGCGGAGATCGTGCACCAGATCGTGGACGGGATGCGGGCGCTCAGGGACGGGGAGGTGCCCGGCGGGCCCGCGCGGCTGTCCAACATCGTCTTCATGGGGATGGGGGAGCCGCTCGCCAACTACAAGCGGGTCGTCACGGCCATCCGGGCGCTGACCGACCCCGCGCCGGACGGGCTCGGGCTGTCGCAGCGCGGGATCACCGTCTCGACCGTGGGGCTCGTGCCGGCCATCCACCGGTTCGCCGACGAGGGCCTGAAGTGCCGGCTCGCGATCTCGCTGCACGCCCCCGACGACGAGCTGCGCGACACCCTCGTCCCCGTGAACACGCGGTGGAAGGTGCGTGAGGTCCTCGACGCCGGATTCGAGTACGCCGAGAGGTCCGGGCGGCGGCTGTCGATCGAGTACGCGCTCATCCGCGACATCAACGACCAGGCATGGCGCGGCGACCGGCTCGGGCGGCTGCTCAGGGGCAAGCCCGTGCACGTCAACCTCATCCCGCTCAACCCGACGCCGGGGTCGAAGTGGACGGCCTCCCGGCCCGAGGACGAGAAGGCCTTCGTCGAGGCCATCGCCGCGCATGGTGTACCCGTGACTGTCCGGGACACCCGTGGGCAGGAGATCGACGGGGCCTGCGGTCAGCTCGCGGCCACCGAGCGGTAACCTGACCCGGTACGAACACCCGTACACACATCTGCATATTCCGACAGGGGAGCGCCACAGCGCTGAGAGTGCGGCAACCGGGCCGCAGACCCTCTGAACCTTGCCCAGGTCATTCTGGGTAGGAAGTTCGGTCATCACTCAAGCTGTTGCGCCCTGCCCGGGGGCGCCGGTCATGTCCGGCGCCCCCGGGCAGGGCCGCGTCTCTTCCTGGTCAGCCAGGAGGAATTCGGTGAACAACGACAGGAAGCTCGTGGCCGTGGTCGTCGGGCTGGGACTCGTCACGCTGTCCGCGTGCGGGTCCTCGTCCGGCAGCGGCGGATCCGGTGGATCAGGTGACTCCAGGAGCGTCACCCTCGTCAGCCACGACTCGTGGGCCGTCTCGAAGAGCGTCCTCGCCGACTTCGAGAAGCGTTCCGGCTACAAGGTCCACGTCCTCAAGGACGGCGACGCCGGGCAGGCCGTCAACAAGGCCATCCTCACCAAGGACAACCCGCAGGGCGACGTCTTCTTCGGCGTCGACAACACCCTGCTCTCGCGGGCGCTGGACAACGGCCTCTTCCAGCCCTACGAGGCGAAGGGCAGCGACCAGATCCTGCCGGAGTACCGGGTCGACCAGGCCAGGCACCGGGTCACGCCCATCGACTCCGGCGACATCTGCGTCAACTACGACAAGGCCTATTTCAGCAAGCACAAGCTGGCCCCGCCCACCTCCTTCGACGATCTCGTCAAGCCCGCGTACAAGAACCTCCTCGTCACCGAGAACGCCGCGACCTCCTCGCCCGGCCTCGGCTTCCTGCTCGGCACGGCCGCCCGGTACGGGGACGCCGGCTGGCAGGGCTACTGGAAGAAGCTCAAGGCCAACGGCGTGAAGGTCGTCGACGGCTGGGAGCAGGCCTACAACGAGGAGTTCTCCGGCTCCGCGGGCGGCAAGAAGGCCAAGGGCGACCGGCCGCTCGTCGTCTCCTACGCCTCCTCGCCGCCCGCCGAGGTCATCTACGCCGACCCGAAGCCGAAGACGGCGCCGACCGGGACGTCGTACGGCACCTGCTTCCGGCAGATCGAGTACGCGGGACTGCTCAGCAACGCCAGGAACACCAAGGGCGGCAAGGCGCTCATCGACTTCCTGCTCACCAAGGAGTTCCAGGAGGACATGCCGCTGAACATGTTCGTCTACCCGGTGCGGAAGGGCGCCCGGACCCCGGCGGAGTTCCAGAAGTACGGGCAGCCGGCCAGGAACCCGGAGAGGATGGCGCCGGCCAGGATCGCCGAGAACCGTGACCAGTGGGTCAAGTCGTGGACGTCCCTCGTACTGAAGTAGCCGTCCGCGGCCGTCGCGCGGGGAGCGCGGCGCGGCTCGGGCTCATGGCCCTGCCCGTCGCGTTCTTCGCGCTGTTCTTCGCCTGGCCCGTGGCCGCGATCGTGGCGCGCGGGCTCAAGGCCGACGGGGCCTGGCGGCTCGGCCGGATCGCGGACGTCGTCACCCAGCCCGGCATCCGGCACGTCCTGTGGTTCACCACCTGGCAGGCGCTCGCCTCCACCGCGCTCACGCTGCTGATCGCGCTCCCCGGCGCCTATGTCTTCGCACGCTTCGACTTCCCCGGCAAGCAGGCGCTGCGGGCCGTCGTCACGGTGCCGTTCGTGCTGCCGACGGTCGTCGTCGGCACGGCGTTCCTGGCGCTCGTCGGGCGCGGCGGGCTCCTGGACGAGTGGTGGGGGCTGCGGCTGGACACCACGGTCTGGGCCATCCTGCTCGCGCACGTCTTCTTCAACTACGCCGTCGTCGTACGGACCGTCGGCGGACTGTGGGGCCAGCTCGACCCGCGGCAGGAGGAGGCGGCGCGGATGCTCGGCGCGTCCCCGCTGAGGGCCTGGCGGAAGGTGACGCTGCCCGCGCTCGCGCCCGCCGTCGCCGCGGCGGCACTCATGGTCTTCCTGTTCACCTTCACCTCCTTCGGCGTGGTGCAGATCCTCGGCGGGCCCACCTTCGCCACGCTCGAGGTGGAGATCTACCGGCAGACGTCCGAGATCTTCGACCTCTCCACCGCCGCGGTGCTCACCCTCGTCCAGTTCGCGGCGGTGGGCGCGGTCCTCGCGGTGCACGCCTGGACCGTACGGCGGCGGGAGACGGCTCTCAGGCTGGTCGACGCCTCCGTGACGGCGCGGCGGCCGCGCGGGGCCCGGGAGCGGGGCCTGCTCGCCGGCGTCCTCGCCACCGTCGCCGTGCTGCTCGTGCTCCCGCTCGCCGTGCTGGTGCGGCGGTCGCTGGACGCCCCGGGCTTCCGCTACTACCGGTCCCTGACCCACGAGGACGGCGGCACCTTCCTCGTCCCGCCGATCGAGTCGATCGGCAACTCCCTGCGCTACGCCGTCGCCGCCACCGCCATCGCGGTGCTGATCGGCGCTCTCGCCGCCGCGGCCCTCGCCCGCCGCGACGCGGGCCGGCTGGTGCGCGGCTTCGACGCGCTGCTGATGCTGCCCTTGGGCGTCTCCGCGGTGACGGTCGGCTTCGGCTTCCTGATCGCCCTCGACCGGCCGCCGCTGGATCTGCGCTCCTCCTGGATCCTTGTGCCGCTCGCGCAGGCGCTGGTGGGCGTCCCCTTCGTCGTACGGACCATGCTGCCGGTGCTGCGGGCCGTGGACGCGCGCCTGCGGGAGGCGGCGGCCGTGCTCGGGGCGTCGCCGTGGCGGGTGTGGCGGGAGGTCGATCTGCCCCTGGTGCGGCGGGCGTTGCTGGTCGCCGCCGGCTTCGCGTTCGCGGTGTCGCTGGGGGAGTTCGGCGCGACCGTGTTCATCGCGCGCCCCGACAACCCCACGCTGCCGGTCGCGGTGGCGCGGCTGCTCGCCCGGCCCGGCGACCTCAACTACGGCCAGGCGATGGCTCTCTCGACGATTCTGATGGTGGTGTGCGCGGTGGCGCTGCTGGTGCTGGAGCGGCTGCGTACCGACCGGACAGGGGAGTTCTAGATGCTGCTGAGCCTTCAGGACGCCACCGTCCGCTTCGGCGGTCGGGCCGTGCTCGACGCCGTCGGCCTCGACGTCGCCGAGCACGAGATCGTGTGCGTGCTCGGGCCCAGCGGCAGCGGCAAGTCGACGCTGCTGCGCACGGTGGCGGGGCTGCAGCCGCTGGACCGGGGCCGGGTGCTGCTGGGCGGGCGGGACCAGACGGGCGTGCCCGCGCACCGCCGGGGGGTGGGCCTGATGTTCCAGGACCATCAGCTCTTCCCGCAGCGGGACGTGGGCGGCAACGTCGCCTTCGGGCTGCGGATGCGCGGGGTTTCGCGCCCGCGCCGGCAGGAGCAGGTCGGGGAGTTGCTGGATCTCGTCGGTCTTCCGGGCGCCGCCCGCCGGGCCGTCGCGTCGCTCTCCGGCGGCGAGCAGCAGCGCGTCGCCCTCGCCCGCGCCCTCGCCCCCCGGCCCCGGCTGCTGATGCTGGACGAGCCGCTCGGACAGCTCGACCGCTCGCTGCGCGAGCGGCTGGTCGTCGAACTCAGGGAACTCTTCGGCCGGCTGGGCACCACGGTCCTCGCCGTCACGCACGACCAGGGCGAGGCCTTCGCGCTCGCCGACCGGGTCGTGGTGATGCGCGACGGGCGGATCGCCCAGTCCGGTACGCCGCTGGAGGTCTGGCAGCGGCCCGCGGACGCGTTCGTCGCCCGGTTCCTCGGCTTCGACAACGTCGTGGAGGCCACGGTGGCCGGTCAGGCTGCGGACACCCCCTGGGGCAAGCTGCCGGTGCCCGAGAACGCCCCCCAGGGGCCGCGCACGCTCCTCGTGCGGCCCGCCGGCGTCCGGCTCGTCGCCGCCGACCAGGGCCTGCCCTGCACGGTCGCCGCACGCACCTTCAAGGGCACCCACGTCGCCGTGCAGCTCCAGCCGGAGGAGGCGCCCCGCCTGGAGGCGGCGTGCCCGCTCCGGGCGGCGCCGGAGACCGGGGAGACGGTCGGCGTGGAGTTCGACGCGGCCGAAGTCGTCGTACTGGACCGGCCGTTGACCACTCCGTCCGGCTGACGCCCGGTCCGGGGAGAACGACCGTGGCCCGTCCCCCGGGGATACGGGGACGGGCCACAGCGATACTGCGGGTGAGGCGTCAGCTCTTGCTGTTCGCACCACGACGGCGCATGCCGAAGAAGACGGCGCCGCCGCCGACGACGACCAGGGCGCCCGCGATACCGGCGATCAGGCCGGTGTTGGAGTTCGCACCGGTCTCGGCCAGGTTCGAGTCACCGGCCGCAGGAGACGGCGCGTTGCTCGGGGTGCCGGCCGGGGCGGAGCTGCTCTCCGAGGCGGACGGAGTCGGGCTCGCGGACTCCTTGGCCGGAGGCGTGCTGCTCTCCGACGCCGACGGGGTCGGCTTGGGCTTCGAGCAGCCTTCGGCCGGGGTGGTCACGTCGGGGCTGATGTCCTTGTCGACGATCGGGTGGTCCTTGTTCCTCCCGGCCGTGACGTGGACGCGGTATACGGCGTTCGGCTTCCAGTCCTCGTTGAAGGTGACGGTGACACCCTCACGGGTACCGGTGACCTCCTGCGGCTGGCCGACCGGAGTCTCGACACCGGCCGAGCTCTTCAGGAACACGGTGATCGTGGCCGGGGTGCCGGAGCCGTCCTTGTCGGTGACGACGATGCTGCCCTTGCCGGCATCGCACTTGGCTTCGGCGGAGAACTCGCTGATGTTGCAGGCGAGCGCGCTGCCCGCGGCGCTCAGGGCGAGGGCCGACGAAGCGGCGGCAACGCCCAGAATCTGCACGGAACGACGGGTTATGGACACGGTTGCCCTTCACGGGATGTACAACTGCGGGGGGCTGACATGGGAAGCGAATCATCTGTGGAGGCGCAGCCTCACTCTCCCCAAGAGACTCACAGGTCTATAAGCGTTCCATAAGAAGTGTCAATGCGCAGACGCCGCCCGGCCGTTGGCTTTGCGTTCTTATTAACCGCAGAGACGTTTCAACGCCTCCGGAGCCTCCTCGATACGGTCAACGAGGGCGATTCGGGACTCCATCGACCGTTCCCGGGCGAGCGCCTGCAAGAGGGGCCAAGTGGGCAGCCGCTGCGTCCAGTGCTCGCGGTCGACGAGCACCATGGGCGTCGGCTCGCCGCGTGACTCGTAGTAGTTGGGCGTCGCGTTGTCGAAGATCTCCTGTACCGTCCCGGCGGCGCCCGGCAGGAAGACCACGCCCGCGTTCGAGCGGGCCAGCAGGCCGTCCTCCCGGGTGGCGTTGGCGAAGTACTTGGCGATGTGCGAGGCGAAGGGGTTCGGCGGCTCGTGGCCGTAGAACCAGGTGGGGATGCCCACCGAGTGGTTGCCTTTCGGCCAGCGGGTGCGTACCTCGAAGGCGGCCTGCGCCCACTCGGTGATCGAGGGCGTGAAGGAGGGGGCCTTGGCGAGGAGCCGGCAGGCATCCTCCAGCATCGCGTCGTCGTACGGCGCCGCGAACGCGCCCAGGTTCGCGGCCTCCATCGCGCCCGGACCGCCGCCGGTCGCGACGGTGAGCCCGGCGCGGCTCAGGTCCCGGCCGAGCCGCGCGGCGCCGGCGTAGGCCTCCGTGCCGCGCTTCATCGCGTGACCGCCCATGACGCCCACCACCCGTGCGTCGCGCAGGAGTTCGTCCAGGGCGTCGGTGACGGAGTCGTCGTGCACGGCGCGCAGCATCGAGGCGTATATGTCGCCGTCCGCCTTGGTGCGCTGGAACCAGGCGTAGGCGAGCGCGTCCGGCGTCCGCTCGTAGCCCTCCTCCAGCGAGGCGAACAGCTCGGCCGGCGTGTAGAGGTGGCCGCGGTAGGGGTCGAAGGGCAGCTCGGGGACGGGCGGGAAGACCAGGGCGCCGTCGGCGCGGACCTTCACCGCCGCCTCCTCGCGCATCGCGCAGCCGAGGAAGACGGCCCGGGCGGTGTCGGTGGTGAGCAACTCCCGCGTACGGTCCGTCAGATCGACGGACTGGACGCGGTGTCCGGCGAGAGTGCCGCGTGCCGAGACGGTCGCGTCGAAGTCCTCGAGCGTCTCGATCTCGCGTTCGTCGTGGTGGGCCGCATGGGCCGGGCTGGTGTGCACCCGGCCCATGCTAGGCACTGTGCGCCGGCGGTCCTCAGCCCTGGACCGCCGCCGGGTCCATCCACACGACCTCCCAGGAGTGGCCGTCGAGGTCGTCGAAGGAGCGGCCGTACATGTGGCCGTGGTCCTGGACGTCGGCGTTGGCGGTGCCGCCGGCCGCGACCGCCCGGTCCACCAGCTCGTCGACCTTCTCGCGGCTCTCCGCGCTCAGGCAGATCAGCACCTCGCTGGTCTTCGTGGAGTCCGCGATCTCCTTCTCGGTGAAGTCCGCGTACCGCTCCTTGCCGAGCAGCATCGCGACGATGGTGTCGCTGATCACGACACAGGCACAGTCGTCGGTGCTGAACTGCGGGTTGATCGTGTAGCCGAGCTCCGTGAAGAACTTCTTCGACGCGTCGACGTCGGCGGTGGCCAGGTTCACGAAGATCATCTGCTGGTACATGCGGGTCTCTCCCATCGTCTCGCCCATCGGGTCCCTCCCGGCGGGCAAGGGCCGTTCGCGGGGGTGGACCGCCGGGCGGCGTGGAACTCATCGGTTCCCGGGGGAACTCTTTCCGTCCCCGCTCAGCCGGACAGGGGGAGCGCCGCCAGCTCGGCCACGACCAGCGTCAGCGGGCCGAACAGGGCGAGCAGCGCGCCGGCCCGGAGGGCGGCGGCGCCGCGCAGCATGGTCGCGGGCGCGCCGAGCCGCAGCAGCGCGGCCGTGGTGTCGGCCCGCGCCTGCCGGGCCTCCACGGCGGCGGTCAGCAGCGTGGCGAGGGCGCAGCCGGCGACGAGGAGCGTGCCGAGGGTGGTGAGGGGGCCGAAGCCGGGCCGGTCGGCGTCGAACAGCGCCGCCATGGCGACCACCCCGGAGGCGACCGCGCAGACGATCCCGAGCGGGCGGCCGATGCGGGTGGCCTCCTCCATCAGGACACGGCCGGCGAGCAGCCTGAGCGCGCCGGGCGCGGCCGACTGCAGGAGGCGGCCGCACAGATGGGTCAGACCGGGGCCGGCGAGCGCCAGGCCGAGGGCGGTGAGGGCCCAGCCGATGAGGATGCCGGGCGCGCCGGCGGCGAGGCCGCCGGGCAGGGCGAGGCGGGAGCCGTCCGTCGTGCCCCCGGCGTAGGCCTCCACGGCGAGACCCGCGGCCAGGACGGCCACCCCCCAGGGCAGTCCCGCGGGCGCCTCGCGCGGAACGGGCGGCCGGGTGGGATCGGGGTCGGGGCCGGTCGCGGGGCAGAGCGGGGTCTCGGCGGGCACGGAGACGACCGCCGCGGGCAGTACGGCGTCGGCGGAGCGGTGCCCGGTGCTGCCGGAGCGCGCGCCGAAGCGGCCGTAGGCTCCGAAGGTCTCCCGCGCCACCGACCTGCCGTAGGCGCCGAAGCGGCCGTATCCGCGCGGTGCCGCGGCCGGCCGTGCGTCGCGCGGACGCAGCACCAGGGCCACGGTCGTCGAGGCGGTCGCCGGCACCAGCGCCAGCAGGGTCAGGGCCGCCGGGAAGGGCAGCGGCTGGTCGGCGGCGAGGAACTCGGCGGCCGTCCCGCCGACGGGGCCGGCCGAGAAGTCGCCGCGCAGCTGGAGGAAGACCAGCAGCGCCAGCAGGGAGCCCAGCGTGCAGGACAGGGCCGTGGTGGTCGCCGAGATGGTCATCAGGCGGGCCGGGCCCAGGCCGATGGCCGACAGGCCGGGACGGGGCCGCGTGGCCGGGTCGGTGCGGGCCACCGCCACCGAGAGGTGGACGGTGGCGGCCAGCGGGGTCAGGCACCAGGCGAGCCGCAGCACCGAGGAGGCGGGGCTCTCGGCATGGCTCATCGCGTAGCCGAGGACGCACAGCAGGAGGAAGCCGGTCCCGGCCGCCGCCAGCGCCACCAGGGCACGGCGCAGGTGTACGGCCGGGTGGGCGCCGCGGGTCAGACGGAGAGCGAGCACGCGGCCCGGCCTTCCGTCTCGGTGACCGGGGGCAGGTGGACCGTGTGCACGCGGCGGCCGTCCAGCAGCGACACCGTGCGGTCGGCGAGGGCCGCGGTCTCCGCGTCGTGGGTGGCCAGGACGACCGTGATGCCGTGCGAGCGGGCCGCCGTGGTGAGCGTGCGCAGCACATGGGCGCGGTCGGCGCGGTGCAGCGGGGCGGTGGGCTCGTCGGCGAACAGGACGGTGGGGGCCGGGGCGAGGGCCCTGGCGATGGAGACGCGCTGCCGCTCGGCCTGCTGCAGCGCGTGCGGGCGCAGCCGGGACTTGTCGCCGATGTCGAGGCGCTCCAGCCACTCCAGGGCGGCCGTCTTCGCCCGCCGCCGGCTGGTGCCGCGGAGCATCAGCGGCAGGGCGGCGTTCTCCCAGGCGTTGAGCTCGGGCACGAGCACCGGGGCCGGGTCGATCCAGCCGAAGCGGTCCCGGCGCAGCCGCTCACGGGTCATCGGGCCCATGGTGTGCACCGGCACGCTGTTGAACCAGACCTCGCCGCGCCGGACCGGCACCAGGCCGGACAGACAGCGCAGCAGCGTCGTCTTGCCGCAGCCCCGCGGGCCGCTGACGGCGACGATCTCGCCCTCCCGGACGCCGAGCGAGACACCGCTGAGCCCGGGCGAGCCGTCGCTGTGCTGGAAGTGCAGGGCGCGTGCCCAGAGCACGTCGTTGTCCGGCGGGGCCTCCATGGGCGTACACCTCGTTCAGATCCGTAGTTCCCGTGCCTTTCCCCCAGGCGGGGGAACGAAGGCTGGGCCGATCGGTTACCAGGCACGCTAAGGAGCCGACGCCGCTGCGCCGGACAGCACGCGGCCCGGGGGCACCCTTCTCACTCGTACGGGTGCACCCCGGGCCGTATGACCGGGCGGAGGCGGCGGAGCCTAGAGCTTCGTCCACGCCTCCGTCAGCGTCGCGCGCAGGATCTGCTCGATCTCGTCGAAGGTCGACTGGTCGGAGATGAGCGGCGGGGCGAGCTGGACGACCGGGTCGCCGCGGTCGTCGGCGCGGCAGTACAGGCCGTTGTCGTAGAGCGCCTTGGACAGGAAGCCGTACAGGACGCGCTCGGTCTCCTCCTCGTCGAAGGACTCCTTGGTGTGCTTGTCCTTCACCAGCTCGATGCCGTAGAAGAAGCCGTTGCCGCGGACGTCGCCGACGATCGGCAGGTCGTGCAGCTTCTGCAGGGTGCTGAGGAAGGCGCCCTCGTTGTCGAGCACGTGCTGGGTGAGGTTCTCGCGCTCGAAGAGGTCGAGGTTGGCCAGGCCGACGGCCGCGGAGACCGGGTGGCCGCCGAAGGTGTAGCCGTGCAGGAAGGTGTTGTCGCCCTTGTAGAACGGCTCGGCCAGGCGGTCGGAGATGATGCAGGCGCCGATCGGGGAGTAGCCCGAGGTCATGCCCTTGGCACAGGTGATCATGTCCGGGACGTAGTCGAACTTGTCGCAGGCGAACATCGTGCCGAGGCGGCCGAAGGCGCAGATGACCTCGTCCGAGACGAGCAGCACGTCGTACTGGTCGCAGATCTCGCGCACGCGCTGGAAGTAGCCGGGCGGGGGCGGGAAGCAGCCGCCGGCGTTCTGCACGGGCTCCAGGAAGACCGCGGCGACGGTGTCCGGGCCCTCGAAGAGGATCTGCTGCTCGATCTGGTCGGCGGCCCAGCGGCCGAAGGCCTCGGGGTCGTCGCCGAAGACCGGGGCGCGGTAGATGTTGGTGTTCGGGACCTTGTGCGCGCCCGGGACCAGCGGCTCGAAGGGGGCCTTCAGGGCCGGCAGGCCGGTGATGGACAGGGCGCCCTGCGGGGTGCCGTGGTAGGCGACCGCGCGGGAGATCACCTTGTGCTTGGTGGGCTTGCCGGTCAGCTTGAAGTACTGCTTGGCGAGCTTCCAGGCGGTCTCGACCGCCTCGCCGCCACCGGTGGTGAAGAAGACCTTGTTGAGGTCGCCCGGCGCGTGGTCGGCCAGCCGCTCGGCCAGCTCGACGGCCTTCGGGTGGGCGTAGGACCACACCGGGAAGAACGCCAGCTCCTGCGCCTGCTTGAAGGCGGTCTCGGCCAGTTCCGTGCGGCCGTGGCCGGCCTGGACCACGAACAGGCCCGCGAGACCGTCGAGGTAGCGCTTGCCCCTGTCGTCGTAGATGTAGGTGCCCTCGCCCCGGACGATGGTCGGGACCGGGGCGTTCTCGTACGAGGACATGCGGGTGAAGTGCATCCACAGGTGGTCGTACGCGGTGCGGCTGAGGTCCTTGGTGCTCACGGTTATCGGGTCCTCACGGTTATCGGGTTCCCCACATGTAGGTCTGCTTCTTGAGCTTCAGGTAGACGAAGCTCTCGGTGGAGCGCACGCCGGGCAGCGCGCGGATGCGCTTGTTGATGACGTCCAGCAGATGGTCGTCGTCCTCGCACACGATCTCGGCGAGGATGTCGAACGAGCCCGCGGTCATCACCACGTACTCCACCTCCGCCATCGTGGTCAGCGCGTCGGCCACCGGGTCCAGGTCGCCCTCGACGTTGACGCCCACCATCGCCTGGCGGCGGAAACCCACGGTGAGCGGGTCCGTGACGGCCACGATCTGCATCACGCCCTGGTCGAGCAGCTTCTGCACGCGCTGGCGCACGGCGGCCTCGGAGAGGCCGACGGCCTTGCCGATGGCGGCGTACGGCCTGCGGCCGTCCTCCTGGAGCTGTTCGATGATGGCGAGGGAGACGGCATCCGGATGAGGAGTGCCGTTCCTGGACTCGCGGGAGTCCCGCTGCTCTGCGCTTCGACTGGCCACGAGCTCACTGTGCACGACGTCTTGACAGTTCCGCAAGGGCGAAGCGATGAAATTCGTTGTTTACGAGACTGAGACCTGCGGATTTCGCAGAAACGGGCCAAGTGGGGGTGTTGAAAACGTCGGCGTGCGGATTAGGGTGGGTGTCTCAGTGATTGGACAGCTCGACCTGACAGGAGGCCGGCAGTGAGCACCGAGCTGCGTCGTCTGCGCAACTACATCAACGGCGAGTTCCGGGACGCCGCCGACGGACGGACCACCGAGGTGGTCAACCCCGCGACGGGCGAGGCGTACGCGACCGCGCCGCTGTCCGGCCGGGCGGACGTGGACGCCGCCATGGCGGCCGCCGCGGCGGCCTTCCCGGCCTGGCGCGACACCACGCCCGCCGAGCGCCAGAAGGCCCTGCTGAAGATCGCGGACGCGTTCGAGGAGCGGGCCGAGGAGCTCGTCGCGGCCGAGGTGGAGAACACGGGCAAGCCGATCGGGCTCACCCGGTCCGAGGAGATCCCGCCCATGGTCGACCAGATCCGCTTCTTCGCGGGCGCGGCCCGGATGCTGGAGGGGCGCTCGGCCGGCGAGTACATGGAGGGCCTGACCTCCATCGTCCGCCGCGAGCCGGTCGGCGTCTGCGCGCAGGTCGCGCCGTGGAACTACCCGATGATGATGGCCGTGTGGAAGTTCGCCCCGGCCCTCGCGGCCGGCAACACGGTCGTGCTGAAGCCGTCGGACACCACCCCGGCCTCCACCGTCCTGATCGCCGAGATCATCGGCTCGATCGTGCCCAAGGGCGTCTTCAACGTCATCTGCGGCGACCGCGACACCGGCCGTCTGATGGTCGAGCACCCGACCCCGGCGATGGCCTCCATCACCGGCTCCGTACGGGCCGGCATGTCGGTCGCCGAGTCCGCCTCCAGGGACCTCAAGCGCGTCCACCTGGAGCTCGGCGGAAAGGCGCCGGTCGTCGTCTTCGACGACACCGACATCGCCAAGGCCGTCGAGGACATCTCGGTGGCGGGCTTCTTCAACGCCGGCCAGGACTGCACGGCGGCCACCCGCGTCCTCGTCCAGGAGGGCATCCACGACGAGTTCGTCGCGGCGCTCGCGAAGGCGGCCGCCGAGACCAAGACGGGTCAGCCGGACGACGAGGACGTGCTGTTCGGTCCCCTCAACAACCCCAACCAGCTCAAGCAGGTCTCCGGCTTCATCGAGCGTCTGCCCGCCCACGCCAAGGTCGAGACCGGCGGCCACCAGGTGGGCGAGAAGGGCTACTTCTACGCCCCGACCGTCGTCTCCGGGCTGAAGCAGGACGACGAGATCATCCAGAAGGAGGTCTTCGGGCCGGTCATCACCGTCCAGTCCTTCACGGACGAGGACCAGGCGGTGGAGTGGGCCAACGGCGTCGAGTACGCCCTGGCCTCCTCGGTGTGGACCCGGGACCACGGCCGCGCGATGCGGATGTCGAAGAAGCTCGACTTCGGCTGCGTGTGGATCAACACCCACATCCCGCTGGTCGCGGAGATGCCGCACGGCGGCTTCAAGAAGTCCGGCTACGGCAAGGACTTGTCGGCGTACGGGTTCGACGACTACACGCGGATCAAGCACGTGATGACGTCGCTGGACGTGTAGTCGGTACGCCGCCGGACCACAGGGTCCGTACGGTGTGAGGCGCGGCCCCGGACGGGAACTCCCGTCCGGGGCCGCGCTGTTCGCGCCGGGCGCCGGCGCGGGCGGCATGCTGCGGCAATGCCCCCGAGCCGGACCGAAGCCGACATCATCCCGATGCGCGGAGACGGCGTCAGCGCGGACGATGTGCCCGGCCTGACGCCGACGCACGGCACGAAGCCGGACTCCTTCAGGCATGCGGAGTGCCACGGTCCGCTGCGAGGCGGGTGAGCCACTCGCGCAGCAGGTGCTGTTCGGCGTCGCTCAGGACATCTGCATCGTCGGGGAGAGCGGCGCGCAGCGCGCGGGCCGCCGCGGCGGGGCCGGTCTCGGCGGCGGGGAACGTCGGTCGGGCGCAGGTGACGGCGGCGACCATGGCCTCGCGGAGGACGGGCAGCAGCGCCGGATCGCGGCGGTCCGCCGGGGTGGAATGCCAGGTGGTGACCGCGCCTCGGCCGGTGGCCTGGATGATCTGGGCAGCCAGCTCCTCGTCGACCCGCAGCCACCCCCCGGCCGCCAGCCGGCGCACCCGGCCGTGGAGGATCTCCAGGCCCGCGCGGTGTGCCATGTCCGCCCCCCGGCTGGTGGCCCTGCTCATCACCGCGAACAGCTCGGGGCGGGAGATCCCGAACTCCACCACCATGTCCCAGCCGCGGCGCAGATCCTCCACCGCGTCCTGTGGTTCGGGATCGAGCTGCGCGCGCTTGCTCTCCAGGAACTGCGCGTAGCCGTGCTCGGCGACGGCCTCGAGGAGACCCTCCTTGTCGCCGAAGAGGCGGTAGATCGCCGGCGGCTGCATCCCGGCCGCGGCGGCGACCGCCCGGGTGCTCACCGCGTCCGGGCCGCCCTTCTCCAACAGCTCGACCGCTGCCTCGACGATGCGGTGACGAGGGCTGCCGGTGGTGTCGCGCATGGTCATGAATCGATGATATCGACGATTTGTTTCCAGTGGTATTCCAGTGTTAACGTCAGAATGATTCCACTGGAAACAGCGTCGGGAGAATCCATGATCATCGTGACCGGAGCCACCGGAAAGCTCGGCCGTCGCACCGTCGAACGCCTCCTGGAGCGCGTTCCCGCCGACCGCGTCGGCGTCAGCGTCCGCGACCTCCGCAAGGCCGAGGACCTCGCCGACCGCGGTGTTCGTGTCCGGCAGGGCAGCTTCGACGACCCCGCCTCGCTCGTGCATGCCTTCGAGGGGGCCGAGCAGTTGCTCCTCGTCTCCCTCGACCGCACAGGCGAGGCGTGCGTCACCGGCCATCGCACCGCCATCGACGCCGCCGTGAAGGCCGGCGTCGGCCGCATCCTCTACACCAGCCAGATGGGTGCCGCCCACGACTCCCGCTTCCAGGCGTGCCGCGACCACGCCCGGACCGAGGACCTGCTGCGCGCCACCGGCCTGCCCTGGACCGCGCTGCGCAACGGCTTCTACGCGTCCAGTGCCTTGCAGTTCCTGGAGTCCGCCCGGCACACCGGCGACATCGCCCTGCCCGCCGACGGCCCCGTCGCCTGGACCGGCCACGACGACCTCGCCGAGGCCACCGCCGCCATCCTCGCCGGGGAGAGCCGCTTCGAGGGGCCGACCCCGCCGCTCACCGGCGCGGCGGCGCTCGACTTCGGCACCGTCGCCGAGATCGCGTCCCAGGCCACCGGGCGGCCCTTCACCCGCACCGTCGTCCCCGACGACGCCTTCCGTGAGCAGGCACTGGCGCACGGCGCCCCGGCCGCGATCGCCGACCTGATGCTGAGCATCTTCGCGGCGGCACGGCATGGCGAGTTCACCACCGTCGACCCGACGCTCGCCGAACTGATCGGGCGAGAGCCCGCCACCTTCGGAGCCCTGCTCGAGCGTGCCTGGGCCGCATAGACCGGAGCGACGCGCAGAAGACGCGGGGCCACCAGGACGCACCGGGCGAACGTGCCCGCGGGCGAACGGCAGCGCACGTCACGAACGTTGCCTGATGCCGACCGGCGACCTGGTCACGGAGGGGGCGGGCCGGTCAGGCCGGGTCAGCGCGGATCGCGGCGATGTCGAACTGGAGGCGGACCTTCTCGCTCACCATGGCGCCGCCCTCCGCCAGCTTCTGGCTGTAGGTCAGGCCCCATTCGGTGCGGTTGATGGTGGTCGTGCCGTCGAACCCCACCCGCTGCATGCCGAACGGGTCGGTGACGTGCCCGATGTAGGTGAGGTCCAGTTCCACGGGCCGGGTGGTGCGCTTGATGGTGAGGTCGCCGGTCATGCGGTAGACGTCGCTGCCCAGCAGCCGCACCGTGGTGCTGACGAAGCGCATCTGCGGGTAGTTCCTGGCGTCCAGGAAGTCGCGGCCGACCAGATGGGCGTCGCGCTGCTCGACACCGGTGTCGACCGACGCGGTGGACATGACGATCTCGGCCCGTGAACGGGACGGATCCCGGCCGTCGAAATGGAGCCGGCTCTCGTACTCCGTGAACGCCCCGCGGACGGTCGTCACCATGGCGTGGCGCACGGAGAAGCCGATGCGGCTGTGCGCCGGGTCGATCATCCACTCGCCGGTCAACCCCGCGAGGGCGGGATCAGGCGCAGCGGCTTGGGGGGCGAACGCCGGTGGCTCCGGGGCGAGTCGGGGGGCGGGGGCGGTGGGGGGAGCCGGGCGGCGCAGGGACGCAGCTCGGGTGAACAGGTTCATGATTCACGTACCTACGTCATGGCGGGAACGGCCGCAAGGCACCTTCAACACCCGCGCACACGGTCGTCACCAAATAGCCCCCGAGTCACTGGCGTTGCAGGAGCCCCGACGACTTTGCCCGCTCTTTACAACCCGCCCCGGGGCTGCCTCGTCTCTCCGCTCGATCAGTCACACAGCCCGCCGGCCGAGCGCCGGGCGGGCCGACGAAAGAGAGCGATTCATGCGCCGAACGGGCCTCAGTGCCATGGCACTTGCCTGCACCGCCGTCCTGGCGGGCGCGGTGCCCGCCTTCGCCGACGGGTCGACCGCGACCCCGCGTCCGGCCCGGAGTGCCGCACCCAGCGACACCCGCGCCCCCAGCCCCGTCCCCTCCTCGGCGCGTGCGAGCACCGCCCCGACCGCCGTCCCGAGCGCCGTGCCGACCCGGGTGCCGCGGACGGGCCAGATCTCCGTCGTGCCGAGCGGAGCGCCCAACACCGGTGTGGCGCCCACGGGTTCGGACTCCACCGGGGCGGGCGCGCTGGTCGGCGGGGGCGCCGCCGCGGCCGTCGTCCTGGGCGGCGGCGCGGTCCTCCTCGTCCGCCGCCGGCGGGCGAACGGGGCATGAGGCCGTTCTCCAGGCCCGCCCTCGCCGTCGCGGCGCTGGCCGCCCTGCTCGCCGGCTGCGGCGGCCCCGGCGACACCTCCGGCGGCCCGGCGCACGGGAGCCGGGCGAGTTCACCGGCGTCCTCGGCGCCGCCCGCCGCCAGGTCGGTGTCCGCGGTGGGGCGATCGGTCCCGGTCAGGCTCCGGATACCGGCCATCGGGGTGGACACCCCGGTCATGAAGCTGGGCCTGGCCGCGGACGGCACCGTGCAGGTGCCGCCGATCACGGCGCACGACAGGGCGGGCTGGTACGAGCACTCCCCGACACCGGGCCAGACCGGACCGTCGGTGATCCTCGGCCATGTCACGGTCGGCGCCTACGGGGACGGCGTCTTCCGGCACCTGAAGGACCTGCGCCGCGGCGAGAGGATCGTGGCGCGCCTGGAGAACGGCACGGCTGCGCGGTTCACCGTGACGGAGGTACGGACGGTGGCGAAGGACCACTTCCCGACGGACCAGGTCTACGGCGACGTGGACCGGCCGGAGCTGCGGCTCATCACCTGCGGCGGCGAACGGACCGGTGACGGCTACCGCGACAACGTCATCGTCTTCGCGAGGCTGAGCTCCGCGAGCCACTGAGCGGCAGCCCGGCCCGCCGCGAAGCCCGGACCCGGGTCGATGGAACGTACGCCGTCGGCCCGGGCTCTTCCCCCGTGAGCCTCCACGAGACCCACGAGCCCCCCACAAGCGCCCACCACCCCGGGAGAACGTTGAAACGATCCCGCGAGAAGGCCGCGTCCGAACTGTTCGCCGCCCTCTACCCGCGTCTCGCCGGCTGGGTCCGCCGGCTGGTCGACGACGACGAGACGGCTCACGAGATCGCCTCGGAGGCCTTCACCCGGCTCTGGGCCCGCTGGACGGCGGTGGCCGAGCCGCGCGGGTTCCTCTACGTCACCGCGGCCAACCTGGTCCGGGACCACTGGCGCAAGCTGGAGCGCGAGCGCAGAGCCGTCCGCCGGGCGACCACGGAGGCCGCGGTGACCCCGCCCCCCGAACAGGCCGACCCCTCGGTGCGGTTGCTCGTGCAGTCCCTCCCGGAACGGCTGCGTGTCCCGATCCTCCTGCACTACTACGCTGACATGCCCATCCGGGAGGTGTCCGTGCTCACCGGACGCAAGGAAGGAACCGTCAAGGCCGACCTCCACACGGCCCGCGAACTGCTCCGTGCCCACCTGAGGAGAAGCCTTGACCACACATCCTGACGAGGGCCCGGACCACGACCCCGGCGACCCGCTCGCCGTCATCCTGCGGCCTCCCGGCGAGTACCTCGGCGCACCCCCCGGCCGCTACGAGGCGATCCGCCGCGGCGCCGCCCGCCGCCGCCTGCTGCGCGCGGCCGTCGGCGCGGCCGTGACCTGCGGTGTCGCCGCCCTGGCGATCCTGCCCCTGCGGCTGGCCGCGTCCGGCGGCGCCGGTTCGCCGGCGGTGCCGCTCGCCCCGCCGCCCGCGAGCAGCCCCTCGACGGCGCCGCACCCGTCCGCGTCGCCCGTCCCGGGACGCCCGCGCCCGGCCCAGGACGTACCGAGCACCGCGCCGACCGCCGTACCCACCACCCGTTCGCCCCGTTCGCCCGCGTCCCGCCCGTCCGCGAACGACCGCGTCAGCCCGTCCGCCTCCGCCGGGCGTACCCCCACCCGAGCGCCGGCGGTGGCGCCGTCGGCGACCCGCGCCCGCACCGGCCCGACGCCGACCGCCGCTTCCCGGTGACCCGGCGCGGGCCGGACACCGCCGACGCCGGCCGGCCCTGCCTCCGCCACGGCACGGACCGGCGCGCCGTCGCCCGCCTCGTCACCGCGGTCACCACGGTCGCCGCGGCCGACGCGCGGGAGGATCGAGCGGCCGGAGCGGCTCACCCCCGAGCCGCCTCAGCTCTCCGCGGCGTGGTCCCGCAGCGCGCACAGCACGTCGACGCGGTTCGTCGTGATCGAGTCGACGCCGACGTCGATCAGCCGGCGCATGGAGCGCCGGGTGTCGGGGGTCCACACGGACAGCAGGTAGCCGTCCCGGTGGACCCGGGCGGCGAGGTCCTTGCCGGCCAGCGCGAAGCGGTAGTTGAGCCAGCGCGGGCGCACGGCGTCCAGCAGCGCGGGCCGCGGCGGGGCCAGCGTCTGCCAGGTCAGCGCGATCTCGGCGGACGGATCGGCCGCCCGGACGGCGAGCATGGCCCGGGCGTCCGCGCAGTAGTACACGCGGTCCTGCGCACCGGCCTCGCGCACGGCGTCCACGATCCGGCGGGCCGTCCGCGCCTCGCGCGTCCCGGGCAGGTCGAGCATGACCCGGCTGTCCCCGACCGCGGCGAGCGCCTCCACCAGGGTCGGCACCCCGCCCCCCGTCAGGCCGCGCAGCTCGTCCGCCGACAGCGAGCGCAGGGGCCGCTCGTGCTCCCACAGCCGTTTGAGCGTGTCGTCGTGCAGCAGCACGGGGACGCCGTCCTTGGTGAGCCGTACGTCGATCTCGACCGCGTCCGCGCCCTGGGCGAGCGCGGAACGCAGCGAGTCGAGCGTGTTCTCGCGGACACGGTAGGGGTCGCCGCGGTGGGCCACGGCGGTCACGTTCTGCATGGCCCCCATTCTGACGGTTCCGCGCCGCGCGGCGGCGGGCGGACCGGCGTCAGGGCGCGAGCCAGGCCGAGGTGTAGGCGTCGATCTCGTCCCGGATGCGGGCCTTGCCCGGTTCGTCCAGGAAGGAGACGTCGACCGCGGTCTTCGCCAGCTCGGCCAGGCCCCGCTCGTGCAGGTTCAGCAGACGGGCGGCGACCGCGTACTCGTTGTTGAGGTCGGTGCCGAACATCGGCGGGTCGTCGGAGTTGACGGTGATCACGATCCCGGCCCGCGCGAACTCCTTGATCGGGTGCTCCTGGAGGGTGCGGACCGCGCGCGTGGCGATGTTGGAGGTCGGGCAGACCTCCAGCGGGATACGGTGCTCGGCGAGGTGCGCGAGGAGCTTCGGGTCCTTGACGGAGTTGGTGCCGTGCCCGATGCGCTCGGCGTGGAGGTGGGTGAGCGCGTCCCACACCGTCTCCGGTCCCGTGGTCTCGCCCGCGTGCGGCACCGAGCGCAGACCGGCTGCGACGGCACGGTCGAAGTACGGCTTGAACTGCGGCCGCGGCACGCCGACCTCGGGTCCGCCGAGCCCGAACGACACCAGCCCCTCCGGCCGCAGCCGGTCGTCGGTCGCGAGCCGCGTCGTCTCCTCGGCGGCCTCCAGGCCGGCCTCCCCGGGGATGTCGAAGCACCAGCGCAGCACGGTCCCGAACTCGGCCTCGGCGGCCTTGCGGGCGTCCTCGACGGCGTCCATGAAGGCGCGCTCGTCGATGTTGCGGCGGGTCGAGGACCACGGCGTGATGGTCAACTCGGCGTAGCGCACCTGCTGCCGGGCCAGGTCGCGGGCGATCTCGTACGTCAGCAGGCGCACGTCCTCCGGCGTGCGGATCAGGTCGACGACGGACAGGTACACCTCGATGAAGTGGGCGAAGTCCGTGAACGTGAAGTAGTCGACCAGCGCCTCGGGGTCGGAGGGCACCTTGGAGTCGGGGTGCCGGGCGGCGAGTTCGGAGACGATCCGCGGGGAGGCGGAGCCGACGTGGTGGACGTGCAGTTCCGCCTTGGGCAGTCCGGCGATGAAGGCGTGCAGGTCGCGCAGTGGTGCGGCGGGCGCGTCGAGGTGCTCGGTCAAGGGTTCCTCCCCGGAGGCGGCGTCCCGCGGCGGGTTCGGCCGGGCGGGACGCGGGTGATCGGCTGATCGGTGACTCGCGGATCATCGTAGGCCGGGGCCCCGCCCCGCGGACCCCGCTCCCCGGCACGGAGCTCGGGCCGTAGCATGACGGGACGTTCGACAGAGGGGACCCCGCGCATGTCCGACGACGCGCAGACGCCGGCCGCCCGCGACCCGTGGGCCGCGCCGTCGGAGACCGACGCGCCTGACGCGGCCCCCGGGGTGCCCCTGGCCAAGCCCGACCGCTCCGCTGCGGAACCGGCCCCCTGGGTCCCGCCGGCGGACGACGGCCGGGCGGGGTCCGGATACACGATCGCCGGGAACGACGTGCCGGCGGCGGACCCGGGGAGCGGTCCGGCCGGTCCGGCGCGCCCCGCCGTCCACGACCAGCAGACGGTCACCTCCCTGCCCGGCGCCGGTGACACGGCGCCGCACCCGTCCCAGCCCTGGGCCAACCCCTTCACCCCGCCGGTGTCCCCGCCCCCGGCGAGCCCCTACGCCCCTGCCGTCCACCGGCACGGCGAGCCCGTCCCCCCGCCCCCCATAGCCCCCGACGGCCCCGGCCAGGTCCCCTACGGCTACGGCTACCCGCAGCAGGCCACCGGCGTACCGGGCTACTACGGCTGGCCCGGCATGACGCCGGTCCCCAGAAACGGCATGGGAACCGCCGCCCTGGTGATCGGCATCATCGCGGCCGTCGTCTTCTGCCTGTGGCCGATCGCCGTCCTGCTGGGCGCGCTCGCGGTGATCTTCGGTTCGATCGGCCGCGCCAGGGCCCGCCGGGGCGAGGCCACCAACCCGGGTCAGGCCCTGGCGGGCATCATCTGCGGCGCCGCGGGCATCGTCCTCGGCCTGGTCATGATCGCCCTGCTGATAGCCAACCCCTGACGACAGCCGGGCCGGCCCCTTCCGCACCTCACCCGTGCCTCCGCCGGGCCCTCTTTCCGGTTCACCTCCGCGACCGGCCCGCCCGATCGCCCACCGCCCCAGGGCCGCCACCCGGCCGGGCCCCCTCGCGCAACCGCACCGGACCCCTCAGACCCCCTCGCGCAGCCGCCTGCGTGCCTCCATCAACGCGAATCCCAGCAGGTTCGGCCCCCGCCACCGCTCCGGATCCGTGGCCGCCTCGTCGTCCGCCGCGCGGCCGATGCCCCAGACCCGGTCCACCGGGCTCGCCTCGACCAGGACGCGTTCGCCCGTGTTCAGCAGGAATTCCCGCAGGTCCGCGTGGGCGGTGAACTTGTGGACGCTGCCCTCGACGACGACCCCGAAGCGCTCGCGCTCCCATGTCCGCTCGTCGAAGCCGCGCACCAGGCGCCCCGCCTTCTTGGCGAGGGAGGGGTGCTCCGCGGCGAGGGCCCGGCGCTCCGCCTCCGCGTCGCCGAAGAGGCGGGCCTTGGCCGCCATCATCCAGTGCTCGGCCGTCCCGTACGTCACCCCGTCCACGGTGAACGGCGACGGCCACCACTGACTCAGGCAGCCCGGGCCCACCCGCCCGCCGGCCCGCGCCCGGTCTCCCCAGAAGTGCAGATACCTGATCCGAGTCCCGGCGCGGACCTCCCTGATCAGGGCGTCCCTGGAGTCGATCTTCCCCGTCTTCCCCGTGGTCCTCTCCATGCACGCGAGTCTGGCAGGCACCACTGACACTCCGTCCCTCCTTTTCCGAGCTCACTCGACACCTGGTCGACAGATTCCGTCGCGTAACCGAAAGGCAACAACGGAATCCCTTGTAGGACCGCTGCTGCTCTGTCAGGATCGGCACTCAAATCGAGCTGGAGCTACGCCACCCGCCCCCCGATCCGCGGGGCGAAGGCGGAGGAGAGCGACATGCAGATCCCGGGCAGTGACACCCCGGAGCGACTCCCGGCGCAGGACCGCTTCGCGGACGGTGCGCAGTTCATCGCGGGCCGTCCGGCCAAGGGCACGTCCGGCCGTACGCACGCGGTCGTCGACCCGGCGACCGGCGAGGAGGTGTACCGCTACGAGACGGCAGGCCCCGACGACGTGGAAGCGGCCGTGGCCGCCGCCCGCGCCGCCTTCCCCGGCTGGTCCGGCGCCACCCCCGGCGAGCGCTCGGACGCGCTGCACCGCTTCGCCGCCGTGCTCGCCGACCGCGCCGAGGACCTCGCCCGCGCCGAGTCCCTGCAGTGCGGCAAGCCGCTGAAGCTGACCCGCGAGTTCGACGTGCCGGGCACCATCGACAACACCGCCTTCTTCGCGGGCGCCGCCCGGCATCTGCAGGGGCAGTCGGCCGGCGAGTACTCCGGCGACCACACCTCCTACGTCCGCCGCGAGCCGATCGGCGTCGTCGGCTCCGTCGCGCCCTGGAACTACCCCCTCCAGATGGCCGCCTGGAAGATCCTCCCGGCGATCGCCGCGGGCAACACCATCGTGCTCAAGCCCGCCGAGCTCACCCCGCTCACCTCACTGATGTTCGCGCGGGCCGCGACCGACGCCGGTATCCCGGACGGTGTCGTCAACATCGTCAGCGGCACCGGGAAGGAAGCCGGCGAGCACCTGGTGGGCCACCCCGACGTGGTCATGACCTCCTTCACCGGCTCCACCGCCGTCGGCAGGCGCGTCGCCGAGGTCGCCACCGCGACCGTCAAGCGCATCCACCTGGAACTCGGCGGCAAGGCGCCCTTCGTGGTCTTCGACGACGCGGACCTGGACGCCGCGGTCGAGGGCGCCGTCGCGGGCGCGCTCATCAACACCGGCCAGGACTGCACGGCCGCCACGCGCGCGTACGTGCAGCGTCCCCTCTACGAGGCCTTCGTCGAGCGGACGGCAGCCCTCATGGAGACCGTCCGGCTCGGCGACCCCTTCGCCGCCGGCACCGACCTCGGCCCGCTGATCTCGCACGCCCAGCGGGACCGCGTCGCCGGCTTCGTCGAGCGGGCGCGCTCCCACGCGCGCGTGGTGACCGGCGGCGAGGCCCCCGGGGGAGACCTCGGCAAGGGCGCGTACTACCGCCCCACCCTGATCGCGGACGCCGCCCAGGACAGCGAGATCGTCCAGTCCGAGATCTTCGGCCCGGTCCTGGTGGTCCTGCCGTTCGACAGCGACGACGATGGGATCGGGCTCGCCAACGACACCCCGTACGGCCTCGCCGCCTCCGCCTGGAGCCGCGACGTCTACCGGGCCAACCGCGCCACCCGCGACATCAGGGCGGGCTGCGTGTGGATCAACGATCACATCCCGATCATCAGCGAGATGCCGCACGGAGGCTACAAGGCGTCCGGCTTCGGCAAGGACATGTCCGCCTACTCCTTCGAGGAGTACACCCAGATCAAGCACGTCATGTTCGACAACACCGCGGTGGCCAGGAAGGACTGGCACCGCACCGTCTTCGGGGACCGACCGTAGTCAGTATCCGGCTGCGGCCGGGTGAAGAACAGGCCGCCCGACCCGCGGCCGCACCCCTCGAAAGGGCAGCACGCGCATGGAGCAGTACGAGCCCGACCGCCTGTCACCGGCCGTAGCGGCCGCCGTGCGGCGCAGTTACCGCAACGGACGGGCCGCCATGACCCGCCGTTCGCTGCTGCGCGCCTCCGCGGGCGGCGCACTCGCCGCCGGCGGCATGGCGGCGCTGAGCGGCTGCGGTATCCCCGCGGCGGGCAAGACGGAAGGCGGCCAGTCCGCCGACGACCACTCGGCCGAGGAGAAGGAGATCAACTTCTCCAACTGGCCCGAGTACATCGACGTGGACGACAGCGGCAAGCACCATCCGACGCTGGCGGCGTTCCGCAAGCGGACCGGCATCACGGTGAAGTACACCGAGGACATCAACGACAACGACGAGTTCTTCGGCAAGATCCAGCCGCAGCTCGCCGCGGGCCAGGACACCGGCCGCGACCTCATCGTGCTCACCGACTGGCTGGCCGCCCGCATGATCCGCCTCGGCTACGTGCAGAAGCTGGACGCCTCCCACCTGCCGCACGCCTTCGCCAACCTCTCCGAGCAGTTCCGCGAGCCCGACTGGGACCCGGGCCGCGCCTACTCGTACGTGTGGCAGGGCATCTCGACCGTCGTCGCCTTCAACAAGAAGGCACTCGACGGCGTCGAGGTCAGGACGGTCTCCGACCTGCTGGACAACCCCAAGCTCAAGGGCCGGGTCGGCCTGCTGACCGAGATGCGGGACACCGTCGGCATGACCATGCTCGACATGGGCAAGAACCCGGCGAAGTTCACCGACGACGACTACGACGCGGTGATCGCCCGGCTCCAGAGGTCCGTCGACAAGGGCCAGATCCGCCGCTTCACCGGCAACGACTACACCTCGGACCTCAGCAAGGGCGACCTGGCCGCGTGCATCGCCTGGGGCGGCGACATCGTCCAGCTGCAGGCGGACAACCCCGACGTCGGCTACATCATCCCCGCCAGCGGCTACATGACGTCCACCGACAACCTGATGATCCCCAACAAGGCACGCCACAAGACGAACGCCGAGCGGCTCATCGACTACTACTACGAGCCCGAACCGGCCGCCGAACTCGCCGCCTACATCAACTACGTCAGTCCGGTCGCGGACGTGAAGCCGTACCTCGCCAAGATCGACAAGTCGGCGGCGGACAACCCGCTGATCCTTCCCGACAAGGCCATGCAGGCGAAGTCCGTCGCCTTCCGTGCGCTGAGCTCGAAGGAAGAGACGGCCTACCAGCAGAAGTTCGCGAAGCTCACAGGGGCGTGACGAAGATGACGAAAGACAGCAGCGGCGACGTCCGCCTCTCCGGCATCAGCAAGACCTACGGCTCCTTCACCGCCGTGCACCCGCTGGAGCTGACCGTGCCCCAGGGCTCCTTCTTCGCCCTGCTCGGCGCGTCCGGCTGCGGCAAGACCACCACCCTGCGCATGATCGCGGGGCTGGAGGAGCCCACCGGCGGCACCGTCCACCTCGGCGACCAGGAGGTCACCCACCTGCCGCCCTACAAGCGGCCGGTGAACACGGTCTTCCAGTCCTACGCCCTCTTCCCGCACCTGGACATCTTCGAGAACGTCGCCTTCGGCCTGCGCCGGCGCGGCATCAAGAGCGTCAGGAAGCAGGTCGAGGACATGCTGGAGCTGGTCCAGCTCGGCGAGCAGGCGCGCAAGAAGCCGCACCAGCTCTCCGGCGGCCAGCAGCAGCGCGTCGCGGTGGCCCGCGCGCTGATCAACCATCCGAAGGTGCTCCTCCTCGACGAGCCCCTCGGCGCCCTCGACCTCAAGCTGCGCCGCCAGATGCAGCTGGAGCTCAAGCGCATCCAGACCGAGGTCGGCATCACCTTCATCCACGTCACGCACGACCAGGAGGAGGCCATGACCATGGCCGACACGGTCGCCGTGATGAACGCGGGCCGGGTGGAGCAGCTCGGCTCGCCCACCGACCTCTACGAGAACCCGCAGACGACGTTCGTCGCCAACTTCCTCGGCACGTCGAACCTGATCGAGGCCGAGGTCGACACCAAGAGCGGCGACGACATCGTGCTCAGGGCGGGCGGCGGCAAGCTGGTGCTGCCCGGGTCGCGCTGCGGCGCCCCGGCGACGACCGGCGGCAGGGTGCTGGTCGGTGTCCGCCCGGAGAAGATCACCCTCACGCACGCCGACGACGCGGGCGAGATCGCCGAGGGCCGCAACCGCATTACCGGGAAGATCGCCGACTCCAGCTTCATCGGCGTCTCCACCCAGTACGTCATCGACAGCCCCGTCTGCCCGGAGTTCGAGGTCTACGCACAGAACGTCGACCGCGACGCCCGGCTGGTGCCCGGCGCCGAGGTCGTCCTGCACTGGAACCCGGCCCACACCTTCGGCCTCGACGCGGCCCAGGACATCGACGCGGGCGTGGAGAGCGTCGAGGAGGAGGCCGCCTGATGGCCACGGTCACCGAGGCGCCGCCACCCCTGGCGCCCGCCCCCGAGAAGAAGCCCCCGCGCAGGCGGGGCCGCTGGACGCCGTACCTGCTGCTGCTCCCCGGCCTCCTCTGGCTGATCGTCTTCTTCGCGCTGCCGATGATCTACCAGGCCTCCACGTCCGTGCAGACGGGCTCACTGGAGCAGGGCTACAAGGTCACCTGGCACTTCGCCACCTACTGGGACGCGCTGTCCGAGTACTGGCCGCAGTTCCTGCGCTCGGTGCTCTACGCGGCCGCCGCCACCGTCCTGTGCCTGCTGCTGGGCTACCCGCTGGCGTACCTGATCGCCTTCCGGGCGGGCCGCTGGCGGAACCTGATCATGGTCCTGGTGATCGCGCCGTTCTTCACCAGCTTCCTGATCCGCACCCTCGCCTGGAAGACGATCCTCGCCGACAACGGCCCGGTCGTGCACGTCCTGAACTCGCTGCACATCCTGGACCTCACCAACTTCCTCGGCTGGACCGCGGGCGACCGCGTGCTGGCCACACCGCTCGCCGTGGTCTGCGGTCTGACGTACAACTTCCTGCCGTTCATGATCCTGCCGCTCTACACCTCGCTGGAGCGCATCGACGGACGGCTGCACGAGGCGGCCGGCGACCTGTACGCCCAGCCCTGGACCACCTTCCGCAAGGTCACCTTCCCGCTGTCGATGCCGGGCGTGGTCTCCGGCACGCTGCTGACCTTCATCCCGGCGGCCGGCGACTACGTCAACTCCGAGCTCCTCGGCTCGACCGACACCCGCATGATCGGGAACGTCATCCAGACCCAGTTCCTGCGGATCCTGGACTACCCGACGGCCGCGGCCCTCTCCTTCATCCTCATGGCCGCGATCCTGTTCATGGTCACGATCTACATCCGCAGGGCCGGGACGGAGGATCTGGTCTAAATGTCTCTCGTCAACTGGCTCAAGCGCCGTCTCGTGGTCATCGCGGGGCTGCTGACCCTCGGATATCTGCTGCTGCCGAACGTCGTCGTCACGGTGTTCTCCTTCAACAAACCGAAGGGCCGCTTCAACTACCAGTGGCAGCAGTTCTCCACGGACGCCTGGAAGGACCCGTGCGGCGTCGCCGGCCTGTGCGGATCGCTGTCGATCAGCCTGCAGATCGCCCTGTGGGCGACGATCGGCGCCACCCTGCTGGGCACGATGATCGCCTTCGCGCTGGTCCGCTACCGGTTCCGCGCCCGGGGCACGGTGAACTCGCTGATCTTCCTGCCGATGGCGATGCCCGAGGTCGTCATGGCGGCCTCGCTGCTCACCCTGTTCCTCAATCTCGGCGCCCGGCTGGGCTTCTGGACGATCCTGATCGCCCACATCATGTTCTGCCTCAGCTTCGTCGTCGTCGCCGTCAAGGCGCGCGTGATGTCGATGGACCCGCGCCTGGAGCAGGCGGCACAGGACCTGTACGCCGGTCCGGCGCAGACCTTCCTGCGCGTGACGCTGCCCATCGCGGCGCCAGGGATCGCGGCCGGCGCGCTGCTGTCCTTCGCGCTCTCCTTCGACGACTTCATCATCACCAATTTCAACGCGGGCTCGACCGTCACCTTCCCCATGTTCGTCTGGGGCTCGGCACAGCGCGGCACGCCCGTTCAGATCAACGTCATCGGCACGGCGATGTTCCTGGTCGCCGTCCTGTTCGTGCTGGCGTCCATGCTGATCGGCAATCGCCGCAACCGGCAGAAGGCGTAACGGCAAAGTCCCTGTAGGGAGTTGACATCATGGCCCCAGGCGCCATGAATCGCTGGACGAGATCTCTCTCCGACGCACAGCCCGTCCCGTACTGGCTCCAGGACCCGGGCAGACCCCGCCCGGAGCCCGCCCTCACCGGCGCCGAGACCTGCGACCTGCTGGTCGTCGGCGGCGGCTACAGCGGACTGTGGACCGCGCTGATCGCCAAGGAGCGGGATCCGGGACGGGATGTCGTCCTGCTGGAAGGCCGCGAGGTGGGCTGGGCCGCCTCCGGCCGCAACGGCGGCTTCTGCGCCGCCTCGCTCACCCACGGCCTGCCCAACGGCCTGGCCCGCTGGCCGGACGAGATCCACCGGCTCCAGGAGCTGGGCGCCCGCAACCTCGACGAGATCGAGAAGGCGGTCGCCCGGCACGGCCTCGACTGCGACTTCGAGCGCACGGGCGAGATCGACGTGGCGACGGAGCCGTACCAGGTGCCGGAACTGCGCGACTGGTACGAGCGGACGGAGCGCGAGGGCCTCGCCGACGGCGTCGAGTTCCTGGACGCCGCGGCGGTGCGGGAACAGGTCGACTCACCGACCTTCCTGGCGGGTCTGTGGGACCGCCGGGGGGTGGCCATGCTCCACCCGGCGAAGCTCGCCTGGGGCCTCAAGCGCGCCTGCCTGCGCCTGGGCGTCCGCGTCCACGAGCACACCCCCGCCCTCACCCTGCGGCGGCACGGCGCCGGAATGGCGGTGCGCACGCCCTACGGCTCGGTCCGCGCCCGCCAGGTCGCGCTCGGCACCAACGTCTTCCCGAACCTGGTCAGGCGCGTGCGCCCGTACACGATCCCGGTCTACGACTACGCGCTGATGACCGAACCGCTGAGCGACGCCCAGCTGGCCTCCGTCGGCTGGCGGGGCCGCCAGGGACTCGGGGACAGCGCCAACCGGTTCCACTACTTCCGTCTGTCCGCCGACAACCGCGTCCTGTGGGGCGGCTACGACGCGATCTACCCCTACGGCGGCCGGGTGCGCGCCGAGTACGACGACCGCCCGGAGACCTACGCCAAGCTCGCCGGCCACTTCTTCACCTGCTTCCCGCAGCTGGAGGGCGTGCGCTTCACGCATGCGTGGGGCGGCGCGATCGACACCTGCTCGCGCTTCTCGGCGTTCTTCGGCACCGCGCACCGCGGCGCCGTCGCCTACGCGGCGGGCTACACGGGCCTCGGCGTGGGCGCCACCCGCTTCGGCGCCGAGGTGATGCTGGACCTGCTGGCGGGGGAGGCGACGGAGCGGACGTCGCTGGAGATGGTCCGCGGCAAGCCCCTGCCCTTCCCGCCGGAGCCCTTCGCCTGGGCCGGTATCTCCCTCACCAGGTGGTCCCTCGCGCGGGCCGACGCGCACGCCGGCCGCCGCAACCTCTGGCTGCGGACGATGGACCGGCTGGGCCTCGGCTTCGACAGCTGAGGCGCGCGGGCTCTCCTCCGGCTGTGACGCAGCTCACCCGGAAGAGGGGCGGGAACCCGCGTAATGCCGGCCAGGAGACCTCCCTCTCCCTTCCGTGACGCGACCGGCGTCCGTGAGAGAAGGAGGTCCCCCATGACTGGGGCGAAGACGGCGGCCGAGTGGCTGGCATCCGTTGCTCCGGATCCCGAGGCCTGCCGCCGGCGGTGGGAACGCGACCCCCAGGGGGTCGCGCTGCTGCCGGCCGGCAAGGCCTGGGACGTGCTCGTCCTGCCGAGCGGGCTCGGCCATCCCACGCTCGACGTCCTCACCCGTATCCTCGACCGGCCCGGCCCGGTCCTGGCCGACTTCGGGGACGCCCGCATGGGCTTCTTCGTGCCCGCGGGCACCGCGGCCCGCTGGCTCGGCACCGGCATCCGCACGGTGGGGCGCGGCACCTGGATCGTGGTGCCGTACCCGGGCCGCACCACCGGGGGGCTGCGCTGGCTGGTCCCACCGGACGGCTCGGGCACCCTCACCGATCCCGCCCTGCTGGAACTGGCCATGCACGAGGCGGCGGCGGGGCCGGCCGGTGAGGCGGGCGGAGGTCCGGGCCGATGAGGCGGGAGGACCAGAAGACCGGCCGCGGCTCGTGGGCCGCCCGCGGCGCCCGGCCCGCCCCGCGCCGACCGGTGACGTGGTCGGTCAACCGGGACCGCTGCTCGAACCGGGGGGTGCAGCGGACGTTCGACGGCTGCTTCGGCCGAGGAACATCCACAGCCCCGTGAGCAGCACCGCGCACAGGCACCAGCTGGCCACGACGTCCAGTGGCCAGTGGTAGCCGCGCCGGACCAGGCCGTAGCCGACGCCGAGGTCGACGGCGACGCAGGCGGCGACCAGCGCGCGCCGCACGCGGGCGCGGCTGAGCCGGGGCAGCAGGAGCAGGGTCGCGGCGCCGTACGCGACGGTGGCCGTGGCGGTGTGGCCGGAGGGGTAGTAGCCGGTGCCCGGGCCCATGATCGGCGGGCCCGGCCGGTCGATCAGGGCCTTGAGCGGGACCACCAGGACCGGCACCAGCGCCATCGCCACGGCCGCCGCCAGGGGCGGCAGCCACCAGCGGTACGTGCCCGCGGCGCGGCCGCGCCGGGCGACGTGGCCGATGACGACGGCGAGCACCGGCACCGCGACGAAGACGTCGCCCAGGTCGGCGAGGGCCCCGTAGACGCGCAGCGGGTCCACGAGGGCGTGGCTGACGCGCCTGTCCACACCGGCGAGCGGGCCGTCGGCGACGACCTGCCAGGTGATCAGTGCGAAGAGCAGGGCGGGAAGCCCCAGAAGCCCGAGAAGCGGAAGGAAGGAGGTCGGCCGCCCCGGAACAGGGGGGGTGGTTCCGGGGCGGCCGAGCTGACCGGATCGACGCCCACCCCGGGGGGTTTGGGGCGGGCGACTGTCCGATCGGTGAGGAGAACCGAAGCCGGAGGCTCCGGGTGTGTGCGCGAGGGCACGACCAGGTCGCAGCTGGGGAGGCCACGGCCTGAAATCGCCCACAGTCCCCTGTGGGCGGGGTGTATCTCTCATCTGGGTAGAACCTACGGCAGCAGATGGGCTGAAGACAGGCGGAATCGCGTCCCGCCATCCACCTCGCACACGTTCTTCACACGGCCTGACGCCGTCCGCCCCGGCCCCGGAACCCCGGGGCTCCCAAGGGCCGGGGCGGCTGGTGCGGAAGGGGCGGTCACCCTGTGGGTGAGCTGGGGGTCCTCGGTGCCTCAGACGCGGCCGAAGGCCTGCTCGATGATGTCGAGGCCCTCGGTCAGCAGGTCCTCGCCGATCACCAGCGGGGGCAGGAAGCGGAGCACGTTGCCGTAGGTGCCACAGGTCAGGACCAGCAGGCCCTCCTGGTGGCAGGCCCTGGCGAGCGCGGCGGTCGCCTCCGGGTTCGGTTCCTTGGTCGCACGGTCCTTGACCAGCTCGACGGCGATCATGGCGCCGCGCCCGCGCACGTCGCCGATGACCTCGAACTTCTCGGCCATGGCCGTCAGGCGGCCCTTCATGACCGCCTCGATGTTCCGCGCCCTGGCGTTGAGGTCGAGCTCCTTCATGGTCTCGATGGCGCCGAGCGCGCCCGCGCAGGCGACGGGGTTGCCGCCGTACGTGCCGCCGAGGCCGCCGGCGTGGGCGGCGTCCATGATCTCGGCGCGCCCGGTCACGGCGGCCAGCGGCAGGCCGCCGGCGATGCCCTTCGCGGTCGTGATCAGGTCCGGGACGATGCCCTCGTCCTCGCACGCGAACCACTGGCCGGTGCGGCAGAAGCCGGACTGGATCTCGTCGGCGACGAAGACGATGCCGTTGTCCGAGGCGAACTCGCGGATCGCCGGCAGGAAGCCCTTGGCGGGCTCGATGAAGCCGCCCTCGCCGAGCACCGGCTCGATGATGATCGCGGCCACGTTCTCCGGGCCGACCTGCTTGGTGATCTGGTCGACGGCCTGCGCGGCGGCCTCCGGACCGGCGTTCTCCGGGCCGGTGGGCCAGCGGTAGCCGTACGCCACGGGGACGCGGTAGACCTCGGGCGCGAACGGGCCGAAGCCGTGCTTGTACGGCATGTTCTTCGCGGTCAGCGCCATCGTGAGGTTGGTGCGGCCGTGGTAGCCGTGGTCGAAGACGACGACGGCCTGCCGCCTGGTGTACGCGCGGGCGATCTTGACGGCGTTCTCGACGGCCTCGGCGCCGGAGTTGAACAGCGCGGACTTCTTGGCGTGCTCGCCCGGGGTGAGCTCGGCGAGGGCCTCGGCGACCGCCACGTAGCCCTCGTAGGGGGTCACCATGAAACAGGTGTGGGTGAAGTCGGCGAGCTGTGCGGAGGCCCGGCGCACGACGGCCTCGGCGGACGCGCCGACGGACGTCACGGCGATGCCGGAACCGAAGTCGATGAGCCGGTTGCCGTCGACGTCCTCGATGATCCCGCCGCCCGCGCGGGCGGTGAACACCGGCAGCACGGAGCCCACGCCCTGCGCGACCGCGGCACTGCGGCGCGCCTGCAGTTCCTGCGACTTCGGGCCGGGGATGGCGGTGACGATCCGGCGCTCCTGCGGAAGTGCGCTCATGACGGGCTCCTGGGGTTGTGCGGGGTGGAACAGGACGGCGTTTTTCGGACTCTCGCCTTCTTTTCTCGCAGGCTAGGACCGGGGACGGAAGGTGGGCATGCTCCATGTGGGCGTTGTCGGACGGCGCGATTGTCCACCGTGGACAGGGTGCCGGTCGCGGGCCCGGCCGTGTGAGGCGGTGAACTGTCCGGACGGGGCGTTAGATTGACCGCTGACGGTGGACGGAGCGGCTGCTCGAGGGGCGAGGGCGATGGACAGCGACGGGACGCAGGACGCGCGGGGCACGCATGCGAACCCCGTGCCACGGGCGCGCTCCGCATTTCCGCCGAAGCCGGCCGGGGCCCCGCCGATGCCTCCGCCGCCGGCCGGGTCCGCGTTCCTGGGCTGGCTGCGCGCCCCCCGGCCGGAGGCGGCCCCCGGGATCTGGCGCTTCGGCCACCGCCCCCGGCAGGCCGAGGAGCCCGAGCAGATCCCGACCAGGCAGCTGGTGAGCGGGGCGCTGATCGCGTTCCTGGTCGGCTGGCTGGTGTGGTCGCTGCTGCAGAACGGCTATCTGGGCGCCTGGTGGCTGCTGCCGTTCAAGCTCCTCGTCCCCGATTCCTGGCGCGGCGGCGGGAGCGAGGTCGGCAACTACCTCCTGTACGGCGGGTACCAGCTGCTGATCGCCCTGATCATCATGGTGGCCGTGGGCAGGCTCGGCCGCTGGGACGAGGTCTGGAGGCGCTTCGGGGCGCCCCTGCTGAGGCGTTCGGGGCCCGGGCAGACGCCTCCCCCCGCCCCCGAGGAGGACCCCGCCCACTGGAACGAGCTGCGGGCCGCCGGCGCCCACGACGCCGCCGACCGGCTCGCCGCGGCGGCGCTGACCGGGGAGATGAGCGACGTCGACCACGCCCGCATCGTCCGCGCCTGGCAGGGCGTCCGCAGCGGCCGGCACGACCTCGGGGCGTTCCGGGGTGCCGTCCTCAAGGACGGCGCCGCCGCCTGCCTGCATCCCTCCGGCGAGCGGGACCTGCCCGTCCGGCAGGCCCGGCACGACCTGATCACCGGCCAGGTGCGGCTGGGCAGCACGACGGACGACCCGCGCAACCCCTACGGCTACCGCGGCACGGGACTCGCCCTCGGCCCCGAGCTGCTGGGCACGTCGCTCATCGCCGTCGGGCCCGCCGGCTCCGGCAAGACGGGCTCGGTGGTGCGTCCGCTGGCGGAGTCCCTCTGCCTGCAGGCGCTGGTGGGCCGGGCCGCCGTCGTGGTCGTCGGCACGGCGGGCGCCGCGCTCGGCGCGCACGACGCCTACGACGTCGTCGTACGGATCGGGCACCCGGAGTCGGTGTACGACCTCGATCTCTACGGCGGCAGCGGTGACCCCGACGAGGCCGCGGCCGTGCTCGCCGAGGCGCTGGCCGGGGATCTCGCCGACCCGCATCCGGGCAGTGACAGCCGCCGCTCCACGACCGTTCTCGCCCAGCTGCTGGGACCGTTCCGGGCGGTCCACGGCCGCTTCCCCTCGGTGCCGGAGCTGCGGCAGCTGCTGGACGGTGCTCCCGGCCCCCTGGAGGAGCTGCGCACGGCCCTGCACGGGTCGGGACAGGACTCGCTGCTGCGGGAACTGGACGCACGGCAGCGGCAGTCGGGGCAGCCGGGCGACGTGGCGGCGGTGCTCGCGGACCGGGTGGCGCTGCTCGACCGGCCCGCCTTCGCGGGGTTCTTCGACACCTCGGGGCAGTCCAAGCCGTTCTCGCTCAAGGCCCTCGACCATCCGGTGCGGGTCCGTGTCGACCTGCCCGAGCGCGGGCACGCGGACGCCTCGCGGATGCTGGCGCGGCTGGTGCTCGCGCAGTTCACCGCCAGCGTCGCGGTGCGCGAGGACCGGTCGCTGTTCGCCTGCCTGGTGCTGGACGACGCGAGCGGTGTCGTGACGCCGGAGGCGGTGCGCGGGATCCAGCGGCTGCGCTCGGCGAACGCCGGTGCCGTGCTCACCCTGCGCACCCTGGACGACGTGCCGAGGCCGCTGCGCGGCCCGCTGCTCGGCGCCGCCGGCTGCCGGATGGCGCTGTCCGGGCTCACGCCGTGGGACGGGCAGGACTTCGCCGAGGTCTGGGGCAAGGAGTGGACGGAGACACGGGACGTCACCGACCGGCAGATCATCGCCGAGACCCCGGCCGGCAAGGCCGTGCACATGCTGCGCCGGGTGATCACCGGCAAGGCGCCGACCGCGCGGGCGGTGACCGTGCGGCAGGTCGAGCGTGAGCGGTGGTCGGCCTCCGAGCTGGCGCACGGGGTGCCGCCGGGCCACGCGGTGCTGTCCCTGACGACGGTGCGCGGGGAGCACGCGCCTCCGCTGCTGGTGGATCTGAGGCAGTAGGCACGGGCTTCCGGGCGCCGGGTGACCGTACAGTGAGGCAGAATCGGCACACGCCGTTCATACCCGGCGGCCAAAAGATCACAGGGTTCGCCCGGTCCCCGCACACCTGACCTGAAGGTCTCATGCCTCCGACCCTTGCCTCGCTCGTCCACCACTCCGCGCTGAAGCTCACCGTGCGCGCGGGTGAGGACCGCCTGGACGTGCCCGTGCGCTGGGCGCACGTCAGCGAACTCGCCGATCCGGTGCCGTACATGGAGGGCGGCGAGCTGCTGCTGGTCACCGCGCTGAAGCTGGACGCGGAGGACCCGGAGGCGATGCTGCGGTACGTGAAGCGGCTGGTCGGCGCCGGAGTGGTGGGGCTGGGCTTCGCCGTCGGGGTCACCTACGAGGAGATCCCCAAGGCGCTCGTCGACGCGGCGCGGGAAGAGGGGCTGCCGCTGCTCGAAGTGCCGCGCCGCACGCCCTTCCTCGCGATCAGCAAGGCCGTCTCGGCGGCGATCGCGGCCGACCAGTACCGGGCGGTGACGGCGGGCTTCGCCGCCCAGCGGGAACTGACCAGGCAGGCGCTGACGGCCGGTCCGGAGGGGGTGCTCTCCGTGCTCGCCTCGCAGGTCGACGGCTGGGCGGCGCTCTACGACGTCTCGGGCACCGTCGTCGCCACCGCCCCCGAATGGGCGGGGCGGCGGGCCGCGCGGCTGACGGCGGAGGTGGAGCGGCTGCGGGAGCGGCCGGCGCCGGCGTCCTCGGTGGTCGGCCCGCCCGACCACGAGGACCGCGTCGAACTGCACTCGCTGGGCACGGAGCGGCGGGCGCGGGCCGCGCTCGCCGTGGGCACGGCGGCGGCCCTCGGCACGGCCGAGCGGTACGCGCTGCACTCGGCGATCGCGCTGCTCACCCTCACCACGGAACGGTCGAGGTCGCTGCACGCGGCGCAGCAGCGCCTCGGCGCGGCGGTGCTGCGCATGCTGCTCTCGGGGGAGCCGGACCACGCGCGCGCCGTGGCGGGCCACCTGTACGGCGGCCTGCTGGACGCGCCCTTCCGGATGGTCGTCGCCGAGTCGGCGTCGAGCGCACGCGCCGGGGCCGACGCCGCCGGTCCGCCGGCCGCGCTCGCCGAGATCGTGGAGTCGGCGGCCGCCCGGGCGGGGGAGGCCGTGCTGGTCGTGCCCGAGGGCGAGCAGCTGATCGTGCTGGCCGCGGACGGGGGCGCGGCGGTCGCCGCGTGCGGGGAGTACGCGGCGGCGGTGGAGGCCGCGCGTTCCGACGCGGCGGTGGCGCGGGAGCCCGCCGGCGAGGACGAGCTCGTGGTGGGGCTGTCGGCGCCCGTGGGGCCGATAGCGGCCGCGGCGGCGTACAAGCAGGCCGAGCAGGCGCTGTCGGTGGCCCGGCGGCGCGGGCGGGTGTGCGTGGCGCACGAGCAGCTGGCGGCCGGGTCGGTGCTGCCGTTGCTGGCGGACGACGCGGTGAAGGCGTTCGCGGACGGCCTGCTGCGCCCGCTGTACGAACACGACGCCACCGGCCGCGGCGACCTGGTGGCCTCGCTGCGCGCCTGGCTCTCCCGGCACGGCCAGTGGGACGCCGCGGCGGCGGACCTGGGCGTGCACCGGCACACGCTGCGCTACCGGATGCGGCGGGTGGAGGAGATCCTGGGGCGGTCCCTGGACGACCCGGACGCCCGGATGGAGCTGTGGCTGGCGCTGAAGGCGACGTCGACGGAGCAGCCGCCGGGGCCATGAGGCGATGTCGGCGGGTGGCCGGGCCCATGAGCCGGTGTCGGCGGGTGGCCGGGCGGGGGAGGCGACGGCGACGGGTGGCCCGTCGCATGAACTGACGTCGACGGGCGGCCCGGCCCATGAGCCGACGTCGGCGGGTGGCCGCCAAGCACGGGAGGCGACTTCGCCGAACCGGCGCGCCACCGCCCCCGACCAGTACACCCCGGCCAAACACACCGCCGTCCCGGCCCCCCTACCGTGGACCCGGACCACCCTGCACACCCCCTACCGCGGAAGGGCCGGGAACCTCATGACTTCCACCACCGCCTTCTGGCTCGCCGGCCGCCAGGCCACGGGCGACGACACCTTCGACGTCACCTCCCCCTGGGACGGCCGGCTCGTCGGCAGGGTCAGCGTGCCGACGGACGCCCAGGTCGAGGAGGCCGTCGCCGCCGCCCACGCCGTCCTCGGGGACTTCGCCGCGACCCCCGCCCATGTCCGCGCCGCCGCCCTCGACCAGGTGAGCCGCAGGCTCGCCGAGCGCACCGAGGAGATCGCCCGGCTGATCTCCGCCGAGAACGGAAAGCCGATCAAGTGGGCCCGCGGCGAGGTCGGCCGCGCCGTCTCCGTCTTCCGGTTCGCCGCGGAGGAGGCCCGCCGCTTCAACGGCGGCGAGGCCCAGCGCCTCGACACCGACGCCGGCGGCCAGGGCCGCCTCGCCCTCACCCGCCGCTTCCCGAAGGGCGTCGTCCTCGGCATCGCGCCCTTCAACTTCCCGCTCAACCTCTGCGCCCACAAGATCGCTCCGGCGATCGCGGCCGGCGCGCCGATCATCCTGAAGCCCGCACCGGCCACCCCGCTCTCCGGCCTGATCATCGGTGACCTGCTCGCCGAGACCGACCTCCCGGCCGGCTCCTGGAGCATCCTCCCGGTCACCAACGACAGGATGCCCGCGCTGGTCCAGGACGAGCGCCTGCCGGTCATCTCCTTCACCGGCTCCGAGAAGGTCGGCTACGCGATCATGGACTCGGTGCCGCGCAAGCACTGCACCCTGGAACTCGGCGGCAACGGCGCGGCCGTCGTCCTCGGCGACTACGCCTCCGACGCCGACCTCGACCGGGCCGCCACCCGCATCGCCACCTTCTCCAACTACCAGGGCGGCCAGTCCTGCATCTCGGTGCAGCGCGTCATCGCCGACGCCTCGGTCCACGACCGGCTGCTGCCGCGCATCGTCGCTGCCGTCGAGGCCCAGGCCACCGGTGACCCGAGCGACGACAGCACCGACGTCGGCCCGCTGGTCAGCGAGGAGGCGGCGCGGCGCGTCGAGTCCTGGGTGAAGGAGGCCGTCGAGGCCGGCGCCACGCTCCTGACCGGCGGCGACCGCGACGGCGCCGCCTACGCGCCGACCGTCCTCACCGACGTACCGGCCGAGGCCACCATCTCCTGCGAGGAGGTCTTCGGACCCGTCCTCACCGTGCAGAAGGTGGACGGCGAGGCCGAGGCCTTCGCCGCGGTCAACGACTCCAGGTACGGCCTCCAGGCAGGCGTGTTCACGCACGACCTGCAGGCCGCCTTCCGTGCCCACCGCGCGCTGGAGGTCGGCGGCGTCGTCATCGGCGACGTCCCCTCCTACCGCGCCGACCAGATGCCCTACGGCGGCGCCAAGCAGTCAGGCGTGGGCCGCGAGGGCGTGAAGTTCGCGATGGACGACTACACGTACGAGCGCGTGCTGGTCCTCACCGGGCTGGACCTCTGACGGATCCCGGCAGGGGCCCGGCACCGGCGTCCCGCGGTGCCGGGCCCCTGCCGTGCCGGCCTGTTCCGGGCCCTCAACCGCAGAAGCCGACATGCGCGAGCCGCAGCGGGCCGCGCAGCCCGAGACGCAGGTCGCGCACGCCCTCGGCGACGAGGCCGGCGGTGAGGGTCGTGTAGGCGTACGGGTCGTCGGAGGCGACGCCCTCGGACGACAGCGAGGCGAGCGGCGCGCCCCCGTCCAGGCCGAGCTCGACGACTCCCTCGCCCGCCACCGACACCCGCACCTCGCTGACGCCGCCCCCGAAGTCGCAGGCGCGGTAGAGCAGTTCGGCGCCGCGGCCGTCGGCCGCCGCCACCGCGTCCCCCGCCGTCTTCGTCCGGTCGACGATCGCGGCCCCGCGCTGCTCGTCGAAGTCGGCCGCGGCCAGGCCGCGGCGCAGGACCGGGCGCGGGGCGCCGGGCTCGCCCTCCAGGCGCACCGTCGTGCGCAGGCGGACGTCCTCGCTGGAGGCGCCCGCGAGGAGTTCGTACGGTCCCGGCTCCAGGCGCCGTCCGCCGCGCGCCACGTCCCAGAACTCGAACGCGGTCAGGGGGACCCGGAAGGACAGTTCCGCCCGCGCGCCGGGTGCCAGGGTGATCCGGCGGTGCGCGACCAGCTCGCGGCGCGGGCGCGGCACCGACGGTTCGACGGCGCGCGTGTAGAGCTGCGCGACCTCGTCGGCGGTGACGTCGCCGGTGTTGGTGACGGTGAAGGCGACGTGCACCGCCGCGTCGTGGACCCGGGCCGACAGGCCGCCGTAGGAGAACGACGCGTAGGACAGGCCGTGCCCGAACGGGAACAGCGGCGTCCCCTCGAAGTACAGATACGTCTGCCGGCCGCCGATCACGTCGTAGTCCAGCAGGCCGGGCAGGTCGGCGTCCGACGCGTACCAGGTCTGCGGGAGGCGGCCCGCGGGGGAGACGTCGCCGGCCAGCACACGGGCCAGGGCGGTGCCCGCGGCCTGGCCGCCGTGCGCGGTCCACAGCACCGCCGGGAGGGCGGCGGTCTCGACGGCGTACGGATACGCGCAGGTCAGCGCCAGCACCGTCCGCGGGTTCGCGGCGCGGGCGGCGCGCAGGACGCGTTCCTGGTGGGCGGGCAGCCGCAGTGTCGTACGGTCCTCGGTCTCGCGGCCGTTGATGTGCGGGTCGTTGCCCGCGACCACCAGCACCACGTCGGCCTGCGCGGCGGCCCGCGCCACCGCGTCCTCGCCGCGCTCGGTCACGACGAGCTCGAACGTCTCGGCGCCGGCGTCGGCAACCTTCACCCCGTCGGCGGCGACACAGACGTGGCCACCCGTACCGACGTGCCTGAGGAGGTGCCCGTTCCCGTGGGGTTCCAGGCGGAACGTCTCCTGTACCACCCAGCCGCCCGGCTGGTCCGCGGAGGCGCGCACCCGGCCGTCGCCGGCGACCGAAAGGTAGCGGCCGTCGGGGGCGCGCAGGGTCAGCACGCCCTCGCCCCAGTCGGCCAGCGCGAACTCGGTGCCCACGGGGTCCGTGGTCAGCGGGGGCAGGTCGGTGCGGCCGGCGAGCAGGGCCGGGTCCAGGGCGCCCTCGGCGCCACGCGCCGCGTCGGCCGCGTCGGCCGGCACCACGTGCAGGAACGCACCCGAGGAGGTCTTCAGCCGCACCCGGTCCACGCCCTCCGCGAACCGCACGCGCTCGGCGCCGAACCGCTCGTACAGGCCCTCCAGCGGGGTGCAGCGGTGGATGAGCGTGCCGCTGTACCAGTCGAGCTTGCACTCGTCGGCGAGGAGCCCCACCACGGCGACGCGGGCGCCGGCGGCCAGCGGCAGCAGCCCGTCGTTCTTCAGCAGCACGATCGCCTGCTCGGCCGCCTCCAGGGCGAGCGCGCGGTGCGCCGGGGTGTCGAACTCCCCGCTGCCGGCGTGCGGGTCCTCGCGCGGGTCGAACTCGCCGAGCCGGAAACGGACGGAGAGCTGCCGGCGGACGGCCGTGTCGATGTCGGCCTCGCTCAGCAGCCCCCGCTCGTGGGCCCGGGTGATCCGTCCGACGATCGGGGTGCCGTCCGTGCCGTGGTCGGTGAAGCTGTCGACGCCCGCGCGCAGCGCCGCCGCCGTCGCCTCCTCGTGCGTGGCGAAGTAGTGCTCGGAGTCGACCAGGTTGGAGGGCGCGCCCGCGTCCGAGCAGACCAGCAGGTCCTCCTCGGTCCAGGTGCGCAGCTGCTCGCGCAGATACGGGGAGAGGTGGTTGGGGCGGCCGTTGACCAGGTTGTACGCCGGCATCACCCCGGCCACCGCGCCCGCCTCGACCGTCTCGCGGAAGGCGCGCAGGTCGTACTCGTGCAGCACGCGCGGGCGCACCGAGCTGGACGAGGTGGCCCGGTCCGTCTCGTTGTTGTGGGCCAGCCAGTGCTTGAGGACGGGCGCCGTGCGCCAGTACACCGGGTGCTCGCCGCGCAGGCCCCGGGTGTACGCGGTGGCGATGGCCGACGTCAGCTTCGGGTCCTCGGAGTAGCCCTCCTCGTTGCGGCCCCACAGGGGGTGGCGCAGGAGATTGACCGTGGGCGACCAGACGTTGAGGCCCACCCGGTCGTCGCGGGCGCGCATCGCACGGGCCTCTTTGGAGACCGCCTCGCCGATCCGGCGTACGAGATCGGTGTTCCAGGTGGCGCCGAGGCCGACGGCCTGCGGGAAGACGGTGGCCGGGCCCATCCAGGCGACCCCGTGCAGTGCCTCCTGCCCGGTGCGGAAGGCGCCCACGCCCAGGCGTTCCACCGCCGGTGCGAACTGGTGCAGGAAGGAGATCTTCTCCTCGCGGGTGAGCCGCTGGAGCAGGTCGTCGACGCGCTGGGTGAACGGCAGGCGCGGATCGCGGAACGGCGGCGTGGGCGGCGTCTGTGCGGTCACGTGGGGATCCCCTTGTGCTGGAGCGGCATGGCGCTTTCGAAGCGCTTCGATGCTGGTTCGAGGAACCATCGAGTGTCAAGGGACGCTCACTGCCTCTTCAAGCCGCACAAGTGAATTGGTCGCTCCCGAAGGCTCCGAGGAATCTTGGGAGCGACCCTTGTGCACCCCCTGGTGTTCACTTAACCTCACCACCGACATCGAAGCGCTTCGACTATCGAATTCGCGTGCACGGGTCGTGTGCAGAGGACCCGTGCGGGTCGGAGAACCGCTTCGGTTCGGCCAGTTCCACTCGAGACACCGCAGCCGACGGCCACCGCCGGGTGTCCTGGTGCGCCACGAAGGGTTGACGCAATGACGCCGAACGCCGCTTCTGTTTCCTCCGGTCCGAGCCGGAGAAGTTTCCTCGCCTCCACCGCGGTCGCCACCGCGGCGGTCGCGGGCGGGATGCCGCTGCTTGCCGCCTGCGGGGCGTCGGACAGCGGGTCGCGGGGAGGAACCACCTCGGGCAAGGACGCGAAGAAGCTGCTGCCGACCTACGTCGCGAGCAACGTGGTGAAGCCCGACATCCCGGCCAGGAACGGCTCGGCGATGGGCTTCACCCGTGAGCTGGCGGCGGCCGACCTCAAGACCTCCGTCCCGAAGAAGCTCGGCAAGGGCGGCAAGGTGACCATCATGTCGCCGTTCTGGGGCTCGCCGCCGAAGCAGAACAACCCGTACTACACGGCGATGAACAGCCTGATCGGCGTCGACGTCCAGTGGCAGAACCAGGACGGCAACACCTACGACCAGAAACTCGGCGCGGTCCTCGCCTCCAGCAGCGTCCCCGACGTGGTGGTCATCCCGGGCTGGAACATGGGCGGCAAGATTCCCAGCGCCATCACCGGCAAGTTCGCCGACCTGTCCCCCTACCTGTCCGGGGACAGGGCCGAGGAGTACCCGAACCTGGCGGCGATCCCGACGGACGCCTGGCAGCGGTCGATCTTCGGCGGCAAGCTGCGCGGCCTGCCCCAGCCGAGCCCGTACGTCACGGGCATCATCCCGCTCTACCGCAAGGACATCTTCGACAAGGAGGGCTACGGACTCCCCACGTCCGCCGCCGAGTTCACGGCGCTGTGCAAGGAGATCACCAACGCCAGGGCCAAGCGCTGGGCCTGCGGCGACATGAAGTGGACCGCGTTCGAGATCTTCGGCGTGCTCTCGGGCTCGGAGAAGCCGCTCGGCTGGAACCTCGCCGACGGCAAGATGATCTACCGCGTCGAGACCCCGGAGTACCTCGAAGCGCTGGAGTGGACCCGCAAGCTGTTCGCCGCCGGGTACGTCCACCCCGACTTCAGGCTGGGCAAGAGCCAGGCGGCCACCGACCCGGGCAGCAAGTTCGGCTCCGGCGAGTTCCTGATCTGGAACAACAACATCAGCAACTGGTGGGGACAGCAGTCGGCCCAGGCGATCCAGAACCCGGACTTCAAGGTCTGGGGCATGGATCTCTTCGGCCACGACGGCGGCCACCCCACGCTGTGGGCCGAGCAGCCGGCCGGTATCTTCGCCTTCGTCAACAAGAAGGCCCCCGAGTCCGTCATCCGGGACGTGCTGGCCGTCGCCAACGTCACCGCGGCGCCGTACGGCACCAAGGAGTGGATGATGACCAACTACGGGGTCGAGGGCACCCACTACACGCTGAAGAACGGCGTGCCGGTCAAGAACGACAGGGGCAACAACGAGGTGCTCAACGCCTACGTCATGGTCGCGAGCCCCGCCCCGACCATCGCCCACCCCGACTACCCGGACATCACCAGGGCCAGCGTCGGGTGGCAGCAGCGGATGGGTGCCTTCACCAGGAAGTCGTCCTTCTGGGGCCTGCAGATCACCGAGCCCGCCCGCTACACCAACCTCTCCGACGACTTCGAGCAGCTCGAGGACGACGTCGTCCGCGGTCACAAGAAGATCAGCGACATGCAGCAGGCCGTCTCCGACTGGAAGAAGCAGGGCGGAGACAGGCTGCGCGACTGGTACAAGAAGCTGCTCGACGAGAACGGCTCGGCGAACTGACCCGGTACCGAGGCAAGGAGAACGGCCGTGTCCCACAGCACGGTGCCTCGCACCAGGGCCGAGGCGCAGACGCAACCGACGAAGACCCCGGTGGCCTCCGGCGGCGCCACCGGCCCCGGCACACGGGCCGCAGAGCCCGGCTTCCGGCTCAGGTTCAGACGCGACCGCGTGCTGCTGCTGATGACGCTGCCCGCGCTGCTGCTGATCCTGGTCTTCAACTACGTGCCGATCCTCGGCAACATCGTCGCCTTCCAGGACTACGACCCCTACGTCAGCGACAACGGCATCGTCTCGATGCTGCACAGCCCCTGGGTCGGCCTGGCCAACTTCCAGCAGATCTTCCAGGACTCCGCCTTCTGGAGCGCCGTCCAGAACACCCTGCTGCTGTTCTTCCTCCAGCTGGTGCTGTTCTTCCCGATCCCGATCCTGCTCGCGCTGCTCATCAACAGCGTGGTCAGGCCCCGGGTGCGGGCGGTCGCACAGGCGGTGCTGTATCTGCCGCACTTCTTCTCCTGGGTGCTGGTCGTCGCCGTCTTCCAGCAGATGTTCGGCGGCGCCGGGATGCTCTCCCAGCTGCTGCGGGAGCACGGACACGGCGGCATCGACCTCATGACCAACGCGGCCACCTTCAAGTTCCTGGTCACCGCGCAGAGTGTCTGGAAGGACGCCGGCTGGGGGATCATCGTCTTCCTCGCGGCGCTGGCCTCGGTCTCCCCGGACCTGTACGAGGCCGCCGCGATGGACGGCGCCGGCCGCTGGCGCCGCATGTGGCACGTCACCCTGCCCGCGCTGCGCCCGGTCGTCGCGCTCCTGCTCGTCCTGCGGGTCGGAGACGCGCTGACGGTCGGCTTCGAGCAGATCCTGCTGCAGCGCGATGCCGTGGGACCGGGCGCCGCGGAGGTCCTCGACACCTTCGTGTGGTGGAACGGCGTCCGCAACCAGGACTTCGGCTATGCCGCCGCCGCCGGACTCGTCAAGGGCGTGGTCAGCATCGGCCTGGTCCTCGCCGCGAACAAGGTGGCCCATCTCATGGGCGAGCAGGGGGTGTACAGGAAATGACCGCCGTCATCGAACGACCGGCGAACAGGACGTACCGGTGGGCCGCCCCTCCCCGGCCGACCTGGGAGGAGGAGCCCTCCAGGACGGGCCTGGCGGGCAAGGGGCTCGTGCTGGGCCTCGCCTGCCTGGGTGTCCTCTTCCCGCTGTGGATCGTGATCGTCACCAGCCTGTCGTCCAGGAAGACGATCACCGGGGCCGGCGGTCTGGTGATGGTGCCCCACGGCATCACCTTCATCGCCTACCGGGAACTGCTCGGCGGCGGCCAGGTGACCCGCGCGGCGGTCATCAGCGTCCTCGTCACCCTCGTCGGCACGGCGTTCTCGATGACGGTGTCGGTGCTGTGCGCCTACGGTCTCTCCCGGCTCGGCTCGCTGGGGCACCGCTGGATCCTGATGGCGCTGCTGGCGACGATGTTCTTCAGCGCCGGTCTCATCCCGACGTACCTGCTGGTGCAGTCGCTGGGCCTGACGGACTCGTATCTCGCGCTGATCCTGCCCAGCGCGATCAGCGTCTTCAACATCCTGGTGCTGCGCGGGTTCTTCATGGGCATCTCCCAGGAACTGATCGACAGCGCGCGGATCGACGGTGCCGGCGACTTCCGGATCCTGTGGCGGATCGTGATGCCGCTGTCCCGTGCCGTGCTCGCGGTGATCACGCTGTTCTACGCCGTCGGGTACTGGAGCGCCTGGTTCAACGCGTCCTTGTACCTCAACGACCAGGACATGATGCCGCTGCAGAACGTCATGATCCAGCTGGTGCAGAAGCAGCAGGCGCCGGTGGGGCTGGGACAGGCGATCAGGACCGGCCAGCTGTCCGGGCTCGCCGTGCAGATGGCCGTCATGGTGATGGCGCTGCTGCCGGTGGCCGTGCTGTCGCCCTTCGTACAGCGGCACTTCAAGAAGGGCATGCTCACCGGGGCGGTCAAGGGATGACGGGGCGCGGGAGGAACGGGGTGGCGGTGCAGCGGTCATGACCCTCGCCCACGGCACCTGGGAGCCCCTCCCCGCCGCCCGCTGGGAGGACGGTTTCCTGAGCGGCAACGGCCGTCACGGCGCCCTCGTGTTCGGTGACCCGCACGACGAACGGGTCGTCGTCACGCATCACACCCTGGTCCGCCCCAACGGCGGTGAGAGCGCCCGCCCGCCGGAGCTCGCCCCCCGGCTCGCCGCCGTCCAGGACAAGCTGCTCGCCGGTGAGCTCCACGCCGCCGAGGACTTCACCGACGGACGCGACCTGCAATGGGTGCAGCCCTTCCACCCCGCCTTCTCGATACGGCTGCGCGGGACACCCGCCGAGGAACCGCGCCACTACCGCCGGACCGTCGACTACACCACCGGCGTCACCGAGACGGTCTGCGCGGGCCGGCGCGCCCGGGTCTTCGTCTCGCGGGCGGACGACGTGATCGTCCAGCAGGTCGCGGCACCGGACCTGGACATCGCGCTGGACCACCGCCTCCCGGGCGCCCCCGCGCGCCTCGCGGTGGGCGACGGCGCTCTGCTCACCGCGGAGGGTGCCCTGCTCACGCTGCGGGTCGGGTATCCGGGCAGCGACACCGGCTACACCGGGCTCACCCGGGTCGTGGTCACCGGCGGCCGTACCACGCTCACCCCTCCCGGACTGCGGGTCACCGGCGCTGAGTCGGTCCTGCTGCTGACCCGGGTGCTGCGTCACACGGGCGAACTCGACACCGCACCGCACGCCCGCGACCTGCACGGCCTGGTGCCGGAGGGCGAGGACCCGTACACCGCGCTGCTCGACCGGCACACCGCCGTGCACCGCACCGCCTACGAGCGGGTCACCCTCGACCTGGACGCCGACCCCGCCGAACGCGCCCTGCCCGGCTCGCGGCTGCTGGCCCGGCCGGAGAGCCCCGCCCTCCTGGAGCGCCTCTTCGCGGCGGGCCGCTACCACCTGCTCAGCGCGAGCGGCCTCTTCCCGCCCCGGCTGACCGGCCTGTGGACCGGTGACTGGGACACGGCCTGGTCCGGCGCGTTCACCAACGACGCCAACCTCAACCTCCAGACGGCGTCCGCGGCGGCCGCCGCCCTGCCCGAGGTCACCGAGGCACACGCCACGCTGATCGGCCGGCAGCTCGGCGACTGGGCCGAGAACGCCCGTACGGTCTTCGGCGCCCGGGGCGTGGTCGCCCCCGCCCACACCGACGGCGAGTCCGGGCTGTCGTACCACTTCAGCCGCGAATACCCGCTGCACCTGTGGACCGCGGGCGCCGACTGGCTGCTCAAGCCGCTCGTCGACCACGAGGAGACCAGCGGCACCAGGGACCCGCGCACCGCCCACGCGCTCGCCCAGGTGGCGCTGTTCTACGAGGACTTCCTCAGCCGGGCCGACGAGGACGGCCGACCGGTCGTCGTGCCCTCCTACTCGCCCGAGAACCGGCCCGCCAACGCCGGCTGGGGAGCGGTCAACGCCGCCATGGACCTCTCGGCGGCCCGGCATGCCTTGCTGACCGCCGCGAACCACCACCCGGGCACCCCGGAGGCCGACCGCTGGCGCACCCTCGCCGGGCGGCTGCCCCCGCACCGGGTCAACGCCGACGGCGCCCTCGCCGAATGGGCCAGGCCCGGCCTCCAGGACACCTACGACCACCGCCACCTCAGCCACCTCTACGGCGTCTGGCCGCTGGAGGAGATCAACCCCTACGACACCCCGGACCTCGCCGCCGCCGCGCACCGCGCCCTCGAACTGCGCGGCGCCGAGAACGACTCCGCGCACGGCCATCTGCACCACGCCCTCGTCGCCGCCCGCCTGCGCGACGGCGAACGGGTCGCGCACGCGCTCGGCCGGGTGCTTCGGGGCGACTTCTTCCATGCCTCCCTGATGAGCGCGCACTACCCGCACCGCGAGGTCTACAACGCGGACGCCGCACACACCCTGCCCGCCGTGCTCATCGAGATGCTCGTGCAGTCCACCCCCGACCGCCTGGTGCTGCTGCCCGCGCTCCCGGCCGCGTACCCGCGGGGCCGGCTCCTGGGCGTGCGCACCCGGTTCGGGGCCGCGCTCGACCTCACCTGGAGCCCGCACGAAGCGACCGCGGTGATCCGCCCCGGCCGTACCCGCCGCGTCGAACTCCGGACTTCCTCCGGTGCCCGAACGCTCGACCTGGTCGCCGGAGAAGACCACGTCCTCACCCTGAGGTCGTGGTGATCCGCCCCATTCCCCCCACCCATGGAAGGGACACCATGGCAATACGCACACGCGGCCGCCGGATCACCATGGCGCTGATCGCCCCCGCCCTCGCCCTCGGCGCCACCGCGGGCCTCGCCTCCGCCCCCGCCTCCGCCGCCGTCTGGAACTCCTGCGACCAGTGGGGCAGCACCACGCTGAACGGCTACACGCTCTACAACGACATCTGGGGCTCCGGCGCCGGCAGCCAGTGCATCTGGGCCAACTCCGGCACCAACTGGGGCGTCTGGGCCGACCATCCGAACACCGGCGGCATCAAGTCCTACCCCAACGCCAAGAAGGTGATCAACAAGTCGATCACCTCGCTCCGCTCGCTCACCGGCAGCTACAACGTCTCCGTCCCGTCGTCCGGCGCCTATGAGACGGCGTACGACATCTGGGACACCGGCCACAAGTACGAGATCATGCTCTGGATGAACAGGACGGGAGCCGTCGGCCCGCTCGGCACCCCGCAGGGCAACGTCACCCTCGGCGGCCACAGCTGGACCGTCTACAAGGGCAACAACGGCTCCAACGAGGTGTTCTCGTTCGTCCGCACGTCCAACTCCTCCTCCGGTACCGTCGACGTCCTGTCGATCCTGAAGTGGATCAAGGACACCAAGGGCTGGTTCGGCGACGTCACCGTCGGAGACCTCCAGCTGGGCTTCGAGATCACGTCCTCGTCCGGCGGCCTGAACTTCACGGTCAACGGCGAGAGCGTCACCAGCAGTTGAGCACCGCGGTTCCCCGCGCCCCGGCAGGGCGCGGGGAACCGCCCGCGCGGCCTGTCACGGCGCCTCCCGCGGCGCGACCGGCAGCCGCGCCCCGTCCCGCAGGAACAAGGGGATCCTCTCCAGCGGTGCGTCGACCGTCACGGTGGCACCGCCCTGGTACGCCTCGCCGGTCCACGCGTCCGTCCACGTCGCACCCGCCGGCAGGCGCACGGTGCGGGCCGTCGCGCCCGGTGTCAGCACCGGGGCGACCAGCAGGTCCCGGCCGAGGAGATAGGCGTCGTCCACGGACCACGCCGCCGGGTCCCCCGGGAACTCCAGGAACAGCGGCCGCATCACCGGCAGCCCCTCCTCGTGCGCCTCCCGCATGACCCGCAGGACGTACGGCTTCAGGCGCTCACGCAGCCGCAGGTACCGCTCCATGATGGCGCCGGCCTCCTCGCCGTAGGACCAGACCTCGTTCGGGCCGCCGGTCATCTCCGGGCCGAGCGGCATGCCCGGGTCGCGGAAACCGTGCAGGCGCATCAGCGGGGACAGCGCGCCGAACTGGAACCAGCGGACCATGACCTCGCGGTACGCCGGGTCGTCCGGGTCTCCGCCGTGGAAGCCGCCGATGTCCGTGTTCCACCAGGGGATGCCGGACAGCGCGGTGTTGAGGCCGGCCGCGATCTGGCGGCGCAGGGTCGGGAAGTCGGTGCCGATGTCGCCGGACCACAGGGCGGCGCCGTAGCGCTGGCTGCCCGCCCAGGCCGAGCGGTTCAGCGTGAGCACCTCGCTCTCTCCGGACGCGTGCAGGCCCTCGTAGAAGGTCCGGGAGTTCTCGGCCGGGTAGCTGTTGCCGACCTCCAGGCCGGGGCCGGTCCAGTAGCGCAGGTTCTCCTGGAAGCCGGGCTTGAGCTCGGGCTCGCAGGCGTCCAGCCAGAAGGCCGTGATGCCGTACGGCTCCAGGTAGTTCTCCCTCACCCGCGACCACACGAACGCGCGGGCGTCGGGGTTCGTGGCGTCGTAGAAGGCGACCTGGACGGTGGAGGCGACCTCCTTGTCCGGCCAGTCGGCGTGTGCCGTCGGGCCGTACTGGGTGCCGATGAAGTAGCCCCGCTGCTCCATCACCGGGTGGTTCTCGCTCAGCGGCGACACCGACGGCCAGACGCTCACCACCAGCTTGATGCCCAGCTCGTCCAGTTCGCGGACCATCGCCGCCGGGTCCGGCCACTCGGCCGGGTCGAACTTCCACTCGCCGAGGTGCGTCCAGTGGAAGAAGTCGCAGACGATCGCGGAGATCGGCAGGCCGCGCCGCTTGTACTCCCGTGCCACCGCGAGGAGTTCGTCCTGGGTGCGGTAGCGCAGCTTGCACTGCCAGAAGCCCGCCGCCCACTCCGGCAGCATCGGCGTGCGGCCGGTGACCGCGCTGTAGCGGCGCTGGCCGTCGGCCGGGCCGCCCGCGGTGATCCAGTAGTCGATCTGGCGCGCCGAGTCGGCGACCCAGCGGGTGCCGTTGTACGCCAGCTCCACGCGGCCGATCGCCGGGTTGTTCCACAGCAGGGTGTAGCCGCGGCTGGAGCACAGCACCGGGACGGAGACCTCGGCGTTGCGCTGGACCAGGTCGACGACCAGGCCCTTCTGGTCGAGGCGGCCGTGCTGGTGCTGGCCGAGGCCGTAGAGCTTCTCGTCGTCATAGGCGGCGAAGCGCTGCTCCAGGCGGTGGTGACCGCTCCCGACGGCGGTGTAGAGGCGCGAGCCGGGCCACCAGAAGTGGGCGCGTTCCTCGGCCAGGATCTCGGAGAGGCCGTCGGTGCGCAGGAAGCGGACCAGGCCCTCGGCACCGACGTGGACGGTCAGGGCGCCCACCGTCAGCCGCGCCTCCCCGTCACCGATCTTGACCGAGCTCTCGGTGGCCGGGGGCCCCTCGAGCAGAGCACCCGGCAGTCCGTCGAGGATCGGTCCGCCGAGCCGGGCCCGCACGCGGACCGCGTCCGGTCCCCACGGTTCGACGCGAACGGTCTCCTGACGGCCGCTCCACTCCAGCGCGCCGTCCCGTTCGCGGAACGTGCCGACGGTGGGGGACGACTGCGCGAGACTGACCTTGGGCTGGTTTTCGGCAGGCTGATACACGAGGCGTGCTCCTGGAGGACAGCAGACAGGAAGGCAGACGGGGCGTGCGTACAGAGGTGGTGTGCGTGCGGAGGGGCGTGCGGACCGGCGCGGGTGGCGTGGGCCGTCAGGGCGCCGACGGGGCCGGGCCCGTGCTCGCCCGTACCGTCAGCTCGGGGGAGATCAGCACGACTTCGTCGGCACCACGGCCGTCGAGCTTGGCGACCAGCCGCTCCACGGCGTGCCGGCCCATCTCCTGCGCGGGGATGGCGACGGAGGTCAGCCGCACCGAGGCCTGCACGGCGACCTGCTCCGGGCAGACCGCGACGACCGAGACGTCCTCGGGCACGGCGCGGCCCTGCTGGCGCAGCAGGGCGAGCAGCGGCTCGACCGCCGACTCGTTCTGCACGACGATGCCCGTGGTGCCCGGGCGCTCGTCGAGGATGCGGGCGAGGGTGACGGCCATGGCGTCGTACCCGCCCTCGCACGGCCGGTGCAGCAGCCGTACGCCCAATTCCCGGGCCCGGGAGCGCAGTCCGTCGAGCGTGCGCTCCGCGAAGCCGGTGTGCCGCTCGTAGACCGCGGGCGCCTCGCCGATGACAGCGATGTCACGGTGGCCGAGCATCGCCAGGTGCTCGACGCACAGCGCGCCCGTCGCCCTGAAGTCCAGGTCGACGCAGGTCAGTCCGGTGGTCTCGGCGGGCAGGCCGATGAGCACGGACGGCTGCTCGGTCCCCCGCAGCAGCGGCAGCCGCTCGTCGTCCAGCTCGACGTCCATGAGGATCATCGCGTCGGCGAGCCCGCTGCCGGTGACCCGGCGCACCGCGTCGGGGCCCTCCTCGCCGGTCAGCAGCAGGACGTCGTATCCGTGCGTGCGGGCCGTGGTGGCCACCGCGATGGCGATCTCCATCATCACCGGCACGTACATGTCGGTGCGCAGCGGGACCATCAGGGCGATGATGTTGGACCTGCTGCTGGCCAGGGCCCGCGCGCCGGCGTTCGGGTGGTAGCCGAGCTCGCGGATGCTCTGCTCGACCCGCTGCCGGGTGTCTGTGGAGATGGACCGCTTGCCGCTGAGGACATAGCTCACCGTGCTCGCCGAGACTCCGGCGTGCTGGGCGACCTCGGCGAGGGTGACCATCCAGCTCTCCCAGCGGTGTGAAGCGCTTCGACAGCGCGCAGTGCGAACAAGGGCGGGTGGGGGTGGCTCGACCCTAGCCCCAGCAGCCGTGAGTGTCCATAGTCTGTCGAAGCGCTTCGACAGACTTCTTTCCCGGGCGTGGCCCTTCCCGAACCGTCCCCCGAAGGGCCCCCGCGTGCAAGGGCGAGGATTCCCCCCGGCGGGTGGCAGTGCGTCAATTCGGCCCAACGAGCGTGTCCCAGGGGTGGTGGGGCCGCCCCGGATCGGGTACATACGATCGGGTAGAACCCATCGGTAACCGATAGGCCCGAGATCCCGATTCGCGGCGAGGTGAGCCTCATGTCCGCACCATCCAGCAAACCCACCGTCTCCGAACGTGAGGCCCGCCAGGTGGCGGAGGCGGCCCGGGAACAGGAGTGGCGCAAGCCCAGCTTCGCCAAGGAACTGTTCCTCGGCCGCTTCCGGCTCGACCTCATCCACCCCCACCCCATGCCGACCGACGAGGCCGCCCAGCGCGGCGAGGAGTTCCTCGCCAAACTGCGCGACTTCTGCGAGACGAAGGTCGACGGCGCCCTGATCGAGCGCGAGGGCCGGATCCCCGACGAGGTCATCAGCGGCCTCAAGGAGATCGGCGCCCTCGGCATGAAGATCGACACCCGGTACGGCGGCCTCGGCCTCACCCAGGTGTACTACAACAAGGCACTGACCCTGGCGGGCTCCGCCAGCCCCGCCGTCGGCGTGCTGCTGTCGGCGCACCAGTCGATCGGCGTACCGCAGCCGCTGAAGCTGTTCGGCACGCAGGAGCAGAAGGAGCGGTTCCTGCCCCGGTGCGCGCGCACCGACATCAGCGCCTTCCTGCTCACCGAGCCGGACGTCGGCTCCGACCCGGCGCGCCTGGCGACCACCGCGGTGCCCGACGGCGACGACTACGTCCTCGACGGCGTGAAGCTGTGGACCACCAACGGCGTCGTCGCCGACCTGCTCGTGGTGATGGCGCGGGTGCCGAAGGGCGAGGGCCGCAAGGGCGGCATCACCGCCTTCGTCGTGGAGACCAACTCGCCCGGCATCACCGTGGAGAACCGCAACGCCTTCATGGGCCTGCGCGGCATCGAGAACGGCGTCACCCGCTTCCACCAGGTCCGCGTCCCCGCCGCCAACCGCGTCGGCCCCGAGGGCGCCGGCCTGAAGATCGCGCTGACCACGCTGAACACCGGCCGCCTGTCGCTGCCCGCCTCCTGCGTGGCGGCCGGCAAGTGGTGCCTGAAGATCGCCCGCGAGTGGTCGGCGGCCCGCGAGCAGTGGGGCAAGCCCATCGCCCACCACGAGGCCGTGGGCGCCAAGATCTCCTTCATCGCGGCGACGACCTTCGCCCTGGAGGCCGTGCTCGACCTCTCCAGCCAGATGGCCGACGAGGACCGCAACGACATCCGGATCGAGGGCGCGCTCGCCAAGCTCTACGCCTCCGAGATGGGCTGGCGCATCGCCGACGAACTCGTCCAGATCCGCGGCGGCCGCGGCTTCGAGACGGCGGAGTCCCTCAAGGCCCGCGGCGAACGCGCCGTCCCCGCCGAGCAGGTCCTGCGCGACCTGCGGATCAACCGCATCTTCGAGGGCTCGACGGAGATCATGCACCTCCTCATCGCCCGCGAGGCGGTCGACGCCCACCTCAGCGTCGCCGGCGACCTCATCGACCCCGAGAAGTCCCTCCAGGACAAGGCGAAGGCGGGCGCCAACGCGGGCGTCTTCTACGCCAGGTGGCTTCCGAAACTGGTCGCCGGACCCGGGCAGCTCCCGGTCTCCTACGGCGAGTTCAAGCGCGAGGTCGACCTCTCCGCGCACCTGCGCTACGTCGAACGGCACGCCCGCAAGCTGGCCCGCGCCACCTTCTACGCCATGTCCCGCTGGCAGGGCAGGATGGAGACCAAGCAGGGCTTCCTGGGCCGTGTCGTGGACATCGGTGCCGAACTGTTCGCGATGAGCGCGGCCTGCGTACGGGCCGAGCTGCTGCGCGGCCAGGGCGACCACGGCCGCGAGGCCTACCAGCTCGCCGACGCCTTCTGCCGCCAGTCCCGCATCCGCGTCGAGGAACTCTTCGGCCGGCTGTGGAACAACACCGACGACCTCGACCGCAAGGTGGTCAAGGGCGTGCTCTCGGGCACCTACGAGTGGCTGGAGGACGGCATCGTCGATCCCTCGGGCGAGGGACCCTGGATCGCCGTGTCCGACCCCGGACCCTCACAGAAGGACAACGTCCACCGCCGCATCGGCTGACCCGCCGCACGTCCCGAGGGGTCCCCCCGAGGCATGATCTTCATGCCGTCCTCACAAGGGGGGATCCCGCCGCAACCCGGCGGAGCCAGACAAGCCACCCACCCGAGCGACGCACTGTGCTCCCGGCGGCGCGCCTCGGCAACAATGGAGGGATGAGCGACAGTCCAGCCCCACTCGCCGACCCGCATCTCGTCTACGACCCCGTGGCGGGCAGCGGCCCCAAGGACGTGGTGATCCTCGGCTCCACCGGGTCGATCGGCACCCAGGCCATCGACCTCGTACTGCGCAACCCCGACCGCTTCCGGGTCACCGGGCTCTCGGCCAACGGCGGCCGGGTCGCCCTCCTCGCCGAGCAGGCGCACCGGCTCCGGGTGCGGACCGTCGCGGTCGCCCGCGAGGACGCCGTGCCCGGGCTGCGCGAGGCGCTCGCCGAGCGGTACGGCGCGGGGGAGCCGCTGCCGGAGGTCCTCGCCGGGCCGGAGGCGGCCACGCACCTCGCCGCCTCCGACTGCCACACCGTGCTCAACGGCATCACCGGCTCCATCGGCCTCGCCCCGACCCTCGCCGCCCTGGAGGCGGGCCGCACCCTCGCGCTCGCCAACAAGGAATCGCTCATCGTCGGCGGCCCGCTGGTCAAGGCCCTCGCCAAGCCCGGGCAGATCATCCCGGTCGACTCCGAGCACGCGGCGCTGTTCCAGGCGCTGGCGGCCGGCACGCGCGCGGACGTACGGAAGATCGTCGTGACGGCCTCCGGCGGCCCCTTCCGCGGCCGTACCAAGGAGCAGCTGGCGGACGTCACCGTCGAGGACGCCCTGGCCCACCCCACCTGGGCCATGGGCCCGGTGATCACGATCAACTCCGCGACCCTGGTGAACAAGGGCCTGGAGGTGATCGAGGCGCACCTCCTCTACGACATTCCCTTCAGCCGGATTGAGGTGGTCGTGCATCCCCAGTCGTATGTCCACTCGATGATTGAGTTCACGGACGGATCGACGATCGCCCAGGCGACGCCCCCCGACATGCGCGGGCCGATCGCCGTCGGCCTCGGCTGGCCCGAGCGGATCCCCGACGCGGCCCCGGCCTTCGACTGGAGCAAGGCGTCGACGTGGGAGTTCTTCCCGCTCGACAACGACGCCTTCCCGTCGGTGAACCTCGCCCGGCACGTGGGTGAGCTCGCGGGCACCGCCCCGGCGGTGTTCAATGCGGCCAACGAGGAATGCGTGGAGGCGTTCCGCGGCGGAGCGCTGCCCTTCAACGGGATCATGGAGACCGTGACCCGGGTGGTGGAGGAGCACGGCACCCCGCCCACGGGAACTTCCCTCACCGTGTCGGACGTCCTCGAAGCGGAGACCTGGGCACGGACCCGGGCCCGGGAACTGACGGCGCAGACGGCTTCGGCCACCGCGGAGGCGCGTGCATGACATCCCTGATGATGGTCCTCGGCATAGTGATCTTCGTGGTCGGCCTGCTGGTCTCGATCGCGTGGCACGAGCTCGGGCACCTGTCCACCGCCAAGCTCTTCGGCATCCGGGTGCCGCAGTACATGGTGGGCTTCGGCCCGACCATGTGGTCCCGCAAGAAGGGCGACACGGAGTACGGCATCAAGGCCGTCCCGTTCGGCGGCTACATCCGCATGATCGGCATGTTCCCGCCCGGCGACGACGGCCGGATCGCCGCGCGCTCCTCGTCCCCCTGGCGCGGCATGATCGAGGACGCCCGCTCGGCCGCCTTCGAGGAGCTCAAGCCCGGGGACGAGGGCCGCCTGTTCTACACCCGCTCCCCCTGGAAGCGGGTCATCGTGATGTTCGCGGGCCCCTTCATGAACCTGGTCCTGGCCGTGGCGCTGTTCCTCACGGTCCTGATGGGCTTCGGCATCGCCCAGCAGACCACCACGGTCAGCTCGGTCTCGAAGTGCGTCATCGCCCAGAGCCAGAACCGCGACACCTGCAGGAAGGGCGACCCGGCCTCCCCGGCCGCGGCGGCGGGCCTCAAGGCCGGCGACAAGATCGTCTCCTTCGACGGGGTGCGGACGCACGACTGGGGCAAGCTCTCCGACCTCATCCGCGCCGCCCCGGGCAAGAACGTGGCGATCGTCGTCGACCGCAAGGGCCACGACGTCACCCTGCACGCGAAGATCGCCACCAACCAGGTCGCCAAGAAGGACTCCAGCGGCCAGGTGGTCCCCGGCAAGTACGTCACCGCCGGCTTCCTCGGCTTCAGCGCGGCCAACGGCGTGGTCCGCCAGGACTTCGGCGAGTCCGTGACCTGGATGGGCGACCGGATCAGCGAGACCGTCGACTCCCTCACAGCCCTGCCCGGCAAGATCCCGGCCCTGTGGAACGCGGCCTTCGACGGCGCCCCGCGTCAGCCCGACTCCCCGATGGGCGTGGTCGGCGCGGCCCGCGTCGGCGGCGAGATCTTCACGCTCGACATCCCGCCCACGCAGCAGCTGGCCACGGCCCTGATGCTGATCGCCGGCTTCAACCTGTCCTTGTTCCTGTTCAACATGCTCCCGCTGCTGCCCCTGGACGGCGGCCACATCGCCGGCGCCCTGTGGGAGTCCCTGCGCCGCAACCTCGCCCGCGTCCTGCGCCGCCCCGACCCGGGCCCGTTCGACGTGGCGAAGCTCATGCCGGTGGCGTACGTGGTGGCCGGGGTGTTCGTCTGCTTCACCCTCCTGGTCCTGGTGGCGGACGTCGTCAACCCCGTGAAAATCACCTAGACACCCGGAGTTCACGACGGCCTGGAACCCTCTGTTCCAGGCCGTCTTCCGTTGAGGGGGTTTACCGGGCGACGGGGTCCCCCCGCCGGGCGTATTCGAGGTGGGGGCGTGTTCGGGCCCGCGCCCGTGCCGTAATCTCGAAGTCTGGAGCCCGCTGCTGACGGGGCCGGACCTTGATCCACGACTTGGGGTTGCACAGCAGATGACTGCGATTTCTCTCGGCATGCCGTCCGTTCCGACCAAGCTCGCCGAACGGCGCAAGAGCCGGCGGATCCAGGTCGGATCCGTGGCCGTGGGCGGGGACGCCCCCGTGTCCGTGCAGTCGATGACCACGACCCGTACGTCGGACGTCGGCGCCACCCTGCAGCAGATCGCGGAACTCACCGCCTCCGGCTGCCAGATCGTGCGGGTGGCCTGTCCCACGCAGGACGACGCTGACGCGCTCGCGACCATCGCCAGGAAGTCGCAGATCCCGGTCATCGCCGACATCCACTTCCAGCCGAAGTACGTGTTCGCCGCGATCGAGGCGGGCTGCGCGGCGGTCCGCGTGAACCCCGGCAACATCAAGCAGTTCGACGACAAGGTCAAGGAGATCGCGCGGGCGGCCAAGGACCACGGCACCCCCATCCGCATCGGCGTGAACGCGGGCTCCCTCGACAAGCGGCTGCTGCAGAAGTACGGCCGCGCGACGCCGGAGGCGCTCGTCGAATCGGCGCTGTGGGAGGCGTCGTTGTTCGAGGAGCACGACTTCCGCGACATCAAGATCTCGGTCAAGCACAACGACCCGGTCGTGATGATCGAGGCCTACCGGCAGCTCGCCGCGCAGTGCGACTATCCGCTGCACCTGGGCGTGACGGAGGCCGGGCCCGCCTTCCAGGGCACGATCAAGTCGGCCGTCGCCTTCGGCGCCCTGCTCTCCCAGGGCATCGGCGACACCATCCGCGTCTCTCTGAGCGCTCCGCCGGTCGAGGAGGTCAAGGTCGGCAACCAGATCCTGGAGTCCCTCAACCTCAGGCAGCGCGGCCTGGAGATCGTCTCCTGCCCGTCCTGCGGCCGCGCCCAGGTCGACGTCTACAAGCTGGCCGAGGAGGTCACCGCGGGCCTGACCGGCATGGAGGTCCCGCTGCGCGTCGCCGTCATGGGCTGCGTGGTGAACGGCCCGGGCGAGGCCCGCGAGGCCGACCTCGGCGTCGCCTCCGGCAACGGCAAGGGCCAGATCTTCGTCAAGGGCGAGGTCATCAAGACCGTCCCCGAGTCCAAGATCGTCGAGACACTCATCGAGGAGGCGATGAAGATCGCCGAGCAGATGCAGGAGGACGGCACGGAGTCCGGAGAGCCGTCGGTCTCGGTGACGGGCTGAGGGACGTCTGACCGAGGGCGCCTGCCGGGCCGCGCTTTCAAGCCGGTTCCGGCGATCCCAGCCCGTCCGGCGCTCGAGGACGAGGCCCGTTCAGGGCCGAAGCGGGGCCCGGGGGCAGCCGCCCCCGGACAGCACGGCAGCCAAGGCGCACTTGACAACGGACGGGGGCGGCACGCCGAAGCTTCCGCAGGTACAGTGCGGAGATCAGCAGAACCCGCAGCGTGAGGCCCCCGCGTGTTGACCCAGACCACCTCCCGGGTGCTCGAACCGAGCGACCTGGACGCCGCGCTCGCCGTCCTCGACCGCGAGCCGGTCGCGAACGCCTTCGTGACGTCGCGGGTCCGGGTCGCGGGCCTCGACCCGTGGCGCCTGGGCGGCGAGATGTGGGGCTACTACGAGGAGGGCATGCTGACCTCCCTCTGCTACGCCGGCGCCAACCTGGTCCCGATCTGCGCCACCCCGCGCGCCGTGCGCGCCTTCGCCGACCGCGCCCGCAGGGCCGGCCGCCGCTGTTCCTCGATCGTCGGCCCCGCCGGGCCCACCGCCGAGCTGTGGCGCCTGCTGGAACCCGGCTGGGGACCGGCCCGCGAGGTCCGCGCCCACCAGCCCCTGATGGTCACCGACCGCATGCCCGACGACATCGCCCCGGACCCCTACGTCCGCCGTATCCGCAAGGACGAGATGGACACGATCATGCCGGCGTGCGTGGCGATGTTCACCGAGGAGGTCGGCGTCTCGCCGCTCGCCGGGGACGGCGGGCTGCTGTACCAGGCGCGCGTCGCCGAACTCGTCGGCGCCGGACGCTCCTTCGCCCGCCTCGACGAGCGGGGCAGGGTCGTCTTCAAGGCCGAGATCGGCGCGGCGACCGCCCAGGCCTGCCAGATCCAGGGCGTGTGGGTGGCACCCGAGTACCGGGGGCAGGGGATCGCCGCGCCCGGCATGGCGGCCGTGCTCCGCTACGCGCTCGCCGACGTGGCCCCGATCGCCAGCCTCTACGTCAACGACTTCAACACCCCGGCGCGGAAGGCCTACCTGCGGGTGGGGTTCCAGGAGGTCGGCGCCTTCATGAGCGTTCTGTTCTGAGGGACGACAAGGACGGGCGCCCTCCGGCAGCGCGCGGAACCGCGTGCCGAGCACCGTACCCACGGTCCGACGACGGCCGGCGCTCCCCTGTACTCTCCCCCCATGCGTCTTCCCGGTCACGGACACCGCCGCAGGACCGACGACGTCGTGATCGGTCCTCTCGACCTGTCGTCGCACGTCGACGAGGCCCTCGCGGTCCAGGCCGTGGCCTTCGGCCTGGGCGCGGACGAGGTCGCCGTACGCCGTCAGATCGTCCTGCGCCACATGACCTACCCCGGCGCGCGCGCCCTCGGCGCCACCGCCGGCGGGCGCCTCGTCGGGTTCGTCTACGGGATGCCGAACGACCGCACGCACTGGTGGTCCACGGTCGTGGAGCCGTACCTGCGCGCGCAGGGTCACGACGACTGGCTCGACGACTCCTTCGTGATCACCGAGCTGCACGTCCACCCCGGCCACCAGAACCGCGGCATCGGCCGCCGTCTGATCACGGCCATCACCGACGGCGCGGCCGAGCCCCGCTCGATCCTCTCGGCGATCGACGTGGACAGCCCGGCCCGCGGGCTCTACCACTCCCTCGGCTACCAGGACCTGGCCCGCCAGGTCCTCTTCCCCAGCGCCCCGAAGCCGTACGCGGTGATGGGCGCTCCGCTGCCGCTGCGGCGCCCATAACCGATTTCCACCGCAACCGGCCCCCCGGCTAACCTCCTGCCATCACCTTCCCCCGCTCCCGGCCTCGCTCGAGCGGGGGAACCCCCAGCAGCAGGAGTACGAGAACCATGGCGAACGCACCGGTCCAGCGGATGTCCCAGTTGATGGCCAAGACGCTGCGTGACGACCCGGCGGACGCCGAGGTCCTCAGCCACAAGCTGCTCGTCCGGGCCGGTTACGTGCGCCGCACCGCGGCCGGCATCTGGAGCTGGCTGCCGCTCGGCAGGAAGGTCCTCGGCAACATCGAGCGGATCGTCCGCGAGGAGATGGACGCGATCGGCGCCCAGGAGGTGCTGCTGCCCGCCCTGCTGCCCAGGGAGCCGTACGAGGCGACCGGCCGCTGGGAGGAGTACGGCGCCGAGCTGTTCCGCCTGAAGGACCGCAAGGGCGGCGACTACCTCCTCGGCCCGACCCACGAGGAGATCTTCACCCTGCTGGTGAAGGACCAGGCGTCCTCCTACAAGGACCTGCCGGTCATCCTCTACCAGATCCAGCACAAGTACCGCGACGAGGCCCGTCCGCGGGCCGGCATCCTGCGCGGCCGCGAGTTCCTGATGAAGGACTCCTACTCCTTCGACACCGAGGACGAGGGCCTGGCCCGGTCCTACGCCCTGCACCGCGAGGCGTACCAGCGGATCTTCGAGCGCCTCGGCCTCGACTACCGCATCTGCGCCGCGACCGCGGGCGCCATGGGCGGCTCCAAGTCGGAGGAGTTCCTCGCCCCGGCCGAGGCCGGCGAGGACACCTTCGCGGACTGCCCGAACTGCGACTTCGCGGCCAACACCGAGGCGATCACGTACGAGCTGAGGCCGGTGGACGGCTCCGGCGTGCCGGCCGTCGAGGAGCTCGACACCCCGGACACCCCGACCATCGAGACGCTCGCCGCCTTCCTCGGCGTCCCGGCCTCCGCCACGCTGAAGAACCTCCTGGTGAAGGTCGACGGCGAGATCGTCGCCATCGGCGTGCCGGGCGACCGCGAGGTCGACCTGGGCAAGGTCGAGGCGCACTTCGCCCCGGCGCTCGTCGAGATGGTCACCGAGGCGGACTTCGCGGGCCGCCCGGACCTGGTCCGCGGCTACGTCGGCCCGCAGGGATTGGGCGAGAAGGTGAAGTACATCGCCGACCCGCGCGTGGCGCCGGGCACCGCCTGGACCACCGGTGCCAACAAGCCGGGCGTCCACGCCAGGAACGTCCTCGCCGGCCGTGACTTCGAGGTCGGGGAGTACGTCGACGTCGTGGTCGTCCAGGACGGCGACCCCTGCCCGAAGTGCGGCACCGGCCTCAAGCTGGACCGCGCCATCGAGATCGGCCACATCTTCCAGCTCGGCCGCAAGTACGCCGACGCCCTCAAGCTCGACGTCCTCGGCCAGAACGGCAAGCCCGTCCGCGTCACGATGGGCTCCTACGGCATCGGCGTCTCCCGCGCGGTCGCGGCCCTCGCCGAGCAGAGCGCCGACGAGCAGGGCCTGTGCTGGCCGGCCGAGGTCGCCCCGGCCGACGTGCACGTGGTGGCCGCGGGCAAGGCCCTGCAGACCGAGTTGGCCCTGGAGGTCTCCGAGAAGCTGCGGGCGGCCGGCCTGCGCGTGCTGGTCGACGACCGCGCCGGGGTCTCCCCGGGCGTGAAGTTCACCGACTCCGAGCTGATCGGCGTACCGAAGATCCTGGTCGCCGGCCGCCGCGCCGCCGACGGGGTGCTGGAGCTGAAGGACCGCAGGAGCGGTGAGCGCGAGGAGCTGACGGTGGACGAGGCGATCGCCCGCCTGACCGCCTGAGCGGCCCCCCGGGAAGACCGGGGGACCGCTCCCCTCCCGCCGGGGACGCTTCGGCGCGCCCCGGCGGGAGGGGAACGCTCATGACGGCGCCGCGGCCCGGGCGCGTCGCGTCGTCCTAGAGCCAGCCGGCGAACTCCAGCAACAGCTCCGCGTCCTTCGAGCGCCCCACCCGGAGCGCCCGCACACCGGACTCCACGGCCCGGAACAGCGTCCACCCCCGCAGCCGCTCCTGGTCCACGTCCAGCGATTCCGCGAGCCGCTTCACCCTGCGCCGGGTGGTCGACGCCCCCGACGGCGAGGCGATCAGGTCCTCCACCCGGTCGCGCACCAGCCGCGCCAGGTCGAAGGCGCACTCACCGACGACCGGATCGGGCCCGACCGCCAGCCAGGGCATCCGCTCACCGGCCAGCACCTTGCTCTGCCGGAACGTCCCGTGCAGCAGCCGGTACTCGGGCGGAGCCGCCAGCAACGACTCGCGCGCGGCCACCGCCGCGTCGACCAGCGCCGCCACGTCGCCGACATCTGCCGCGGCGCTCCGCATCGCGTCGGCCTGCCGCCCGGTCCGTTCGGTGACCGTCTCGAAGGGGTGCCCGGCGGGGGGCTCCACCCACAGCCGCCGCAGCGTGCCCGCGGCCTCCAGCAGGGCCTTCGCCTCCGGCAGCGACCGCACCGACACCTCCGGGTGCAGCCGCTCCAGCAACAGCACACCCGCCACGGTGAAGGGCTCAAGGAGCTGTACGGCGCCCACACCGCCCCAGTGCGCGAGAGCGGCCCGCTCGCTCTCCGGCCGCGCCCGGGGCGGCGCCAGCTTGAGCACCGCGGGAGCGCCGTCCGGCCCGTGCACCAGCACCACCAGGCTGCTGCGCCCGCCGGGCACCTGCACCCGCTCCACGGTCAACTCGCGTAGCGCGACGGCCTGCTGCGCCGCTTCGGGCAGCTTCTCCAGCCAGTCGTCGCCGTCGGGTGCCGTCTCGCCGAGCGCCCTGACCAGACGCTGCGGCGGTTCGAAAGCCATACGCGAGTCGTTCCCTTCCAGTACGCGTTACGCCGTGGGTGCCGACGGGGGCGGGGCCGTGGCCGCCCGCTCGGCGAGCCCAGGGAAGGCTACGCTCTCGCCGCTCCAGCGCACCGCCCGCACCGCCGCCTCCCGCAGCGCCTCGGCGGCCGAACGCCGCTGTCCGCCCCGGGCCGCCCGCACGAGGTCGGAGTACACCCCGGCGATCCGTTCCTCCAGCTGCGCGGCGAACCGTACGGCCGCGGCCGAGTCCGGCACCGGGAACGGCAGCGCGTACCCGGGCGCCGCGGCCACCGGGGTGCCGCCCAGGTCCCGGATCCTGCGGGTCAGCGCGTCCCGCCGGGCCCGGTGCGCGTCGTAGGCCGACCGCGCCTCGGCCCGCCGAGCCTCGCGGATCCGCCCGCCGACGACGCCGTAGCCGTAGACGGCCGCGTGCTCGGCGGCCAGCGCCGCCTGCAGTGCCTTCAGCTCCTTCTGGTCCGTCCCGCCGCTCATCGGGCACCCTCCGTCAGCAGATACGCGTGCGCCGCGCCGGCCGCCGCCACCGAGGCCAGCAGCCGGGCCAGCTCGCCCGGCACGTCCGGGAGCGCGGCCACGCGCCGGTCGGACAGGGCCCGCTCGGCGGCGGCCAGCTCGGCCAGCGCGTCCTTCTCGCTCGCCGGCGTGGTGGAGACCGCCCCGGACGCGGATGGTGAGGCCGACGCCGACGGTGACGCCGAGCCCCCCTGCGCGCCCGTCCCCCCGAACGCCTCCGCGTGCCGCACGACCTCCGCCCGCAGCGGCCCCAGCCGCGCGGCCACCTGCGGATGCGCGGCGATCACGGCGTCGTAGCGCCCGACCATCCCCGCGCTGTCCCGCGCCGCCCGCGCCCGCGCCCTGCGCGTCACCGACTGACTCCCCGAGGCGCTCTCCTCGGCCTTCCGGGCCCCGTCGGTACAGCCCGTCAGCAGGGCGGCACCGGCGGCCGAAGCGAACAGAGATCTCCTGCGCGGCCCCGAGGGGGTCCGCGGGGGTGGGGGGTACGACACGGCTGACGTCCTCGGGGGGTGCGTACGAACACATGGGCGGGAACCCGCCCGCCGTGATCACGTTACCCGCGAAGTGGCCCACCTCATATCACCGGCTCCACCGCCCGCCCCCAGGAGCGCGGCGAACCGCGCGACCGGCCGTGGGCGGCCCGCAGCCGGAGGCGGGCGACCGGTTCCGTGCCCATGGACGCCCGATCCCGCCGCCGGAGGCGGTGGCAGGACACAACACACCTCGCGACCGGATACGCTTTGACCAGACACGCGACCTTCCCACAACAGCACACGCGGCCGAGGAGTCACCCGGATGAGCACCACCCAGAGCGAGAGGCTGCGAGAGCTCCTGGAACCGCTCGTCACCGCCCAGGGCCTGGATCTCGAAGAGATCGCAGTGGACTCCGTCGGACGCAAGCGTGTGCTGCGCGTCGTCGTCGACTCCGGCACCGGGGCGGACCTGGACCAGATCGCCGATGTGAGCCGCGCGCTCTCGGCGAGGCTCGACGAGACGGACGCGATGGGCGCGGGCGAGTACACGCTCGAGGTCGGCACCCCGGGCGCGGAGCGTCCCCTCACGGAGCACCGGCACTACGTGCGTGCCGTGGGCCGCCTGGTGAAGTTCCAGCTGGCCGGGGGCGGAGAGCTGGTGGCCAGGATCCTGAAGGCCGACGACGACGGCCTCGATCTCGAGGTCCCCGGGGTCAAGGGCCGCAGGCCCACCGGGCGCAGACTCGCCTTCTCGGACATCGACAGGGCCCGCGTGCAGGTCGAGTTCGGTCGCAAGGACGACGAGAAGCCCAACCAGAAGGAAGAGGAGGCGTAGCCGTGGACATCGACATGAGTGCCCTGCGGGGCTTGGTACGGGAGAAGGAGATCTCCTTCGACCTGCTGGTCGAGGCGATCGAGTCGGCCCTCCTCATCGCCTACCACCGCACCGAGGGAAGCCGCCGGCACGCGCGCGTGGAGCTCAACCGGGAGACCGGGCATGTGACCGTGTGGGCGAAGGAGGACCCCGAGGACCTCGAAGAGGGCCAGGAGGCCCGCGAGTTCGACGACACCCCGTCCGGCTTCGGCCGTATCGCCGCCACCACCGCCAAACAGGTCATCCTGCAGCGGCTGCGCGACGCCGAGGACGACGCGACGCTCGGTGAGTACGCCGGCCGCGAGGGCGACATCGTCACCGGCGTGGTCCAGCAGGGCCGCGACCCGAAGAACGTGCTCGTGGACATCGGCAGGCTCGAGGCCATCCTGCCGGTCCAGGAGCAGGTGCCGGGCGAGACGTATCCGCACGGGATGCGGCTGCGCTCGTACGTCGTACGGGTGGCGAAGGGCGTCCGCGGCCCGTCCGTCACCCTCTCGCGCACCCACCCCAATCTGGTGAAGAAGCTCTTCGCCCTGGAGGTGCCGGAGATCGCCGACGGCTCCGTGGAGATCGCCGCGATCGCCCGCGAGGCCGGCCACCGCACCAAGATCGCCGTCCGCTCCACCCGTTCGGGCCTGAACGCCAAGGGCGCCTGCATCGGGCCCATGGGCGGCCGGGTGCGCAACGTGATGGGCGAGCTGAACGGCGAGAAGATCGACATCGTCGACTGGTCCGACGACCCGGCCGAGATGGTGGCGAACGCCCTGTCCCCGGCGCGGGTCTCGAAGGTCGAGGTCGTCGATCTCGCCGCCCGCTCCGCGCGCGTGACGGTCCCGGACTACCAGCTGTCGCTCGCGATCGGCAAGGAAGGGCAGAACGCCCGGCTCGCGGCCCGGCTCACCGGCTGGCGGATCGACATCCGCCCGGACACCGAGCAGCCCGCGGAGCGGCACGGGGAATAGATCCGAGCCGCCGATGGTTGGGATCACGACAGTTGTATGCGCGGAACTGTTCGATTCTTGCCCCAAAGGGGTGAGGTCGCTCGGGGGAGGTAGACTTAGCAGTGTCTGGCCGGACGCGTGCCCGCGCATGCCCTGAGCGCACCTGTGTGGGGTGCAGGCAGCGAGCGGCCAAGAAGGATCTGCTGCGGACCGTGGCGATCGAGGGCGCGTGCGTCCCCGATGATCGCGGTACGCTGCCCGGCCGGGGAGCCTATGTGCACCCCGCCCCGGTCTGTCTGGACCTGGCGGTACGCCGCCGGGCGTTCACACGGGCGCTGCGCGTCCGGGGAACGCTCGACACACAGGCGTTGCGCCTCTATGTCGAGCAGGCAACACCGTAAGAAGCGTCGTGCGGAACCGCCGTGCGGCCCAGGTACCTCGCGAGTCGGAAGTAGGTCGAGATTGCGATGAGCACTCGATGAGTACGCGATGAGTACGCCCATGAAGTAGCGACGGTCCGGCCGCAACCCGGACCTAAAAGGAGCGAAGTGGCTAAGGTCCGGGTATACGAACTCGCCAAGGAGTTCGGCGTGGAGAGCAAGGTCGTCATGGCCAAGCTCCAAGAACTCGGTGAATTCGTCCGTTCGGCGTCTTCGACCATCGAAGCGCCAGTGGTCCGCAAACTGACGGACGCCCTCCAGCAGGGCAACGGAGGCGGCAAGCCCGCCCCCGCCCGCAAGGCTGCCCCGGCGAAGCCGGCAGCCCCCTCTCCGGCGCAGGCCGCCCGCCCGGCCGCCCCGCGCCCGCCGGCCCCCAAGCCGGCCGCCGCCGAGAAGCCCGCGGCTCCCGCCGCGCCAGCTGCTCCCGGCCCCCGTCCCACCCCGGGCCCGAAGCCCGCGCCGCGGCCCGCCCCGGCGTCCCCGGCTCCGACCGCGCCCGAGTTCACGGCGCCTCCGGCGGCTCCCGCCGCACCCGCCTCCGGCCCCCGTCCCGGCGCCCCGCGTCCGGGCGGCCAGGCTCCTCGTCCGGGCGCCCGTCCGGGCGGCGGCCAGGGCGGCCAGGGCCGTGGCGGCGAGCGCTCCGGCGGCGCGCGTCCGGGTGGCCAGGGCCCGCGTCCCGGTGCCCGTCCGGCCGGTCCGCGTCCGGGCAACAACCCCTTCACCTCCGGCGGCTCCACCGGCATGGCGCGCCCGCAGGCGCCCCGTCCGGGCGGCGCCCCGCGTCCCGGCGGCCCGGGTGCCCCCGGCGGCGCTCCGCGTCCGCAGGGCTCCGGCCAGGGCCCGCGCCCGCAGGGTGCCTCGGGCGGTCCCCGTCCGCAGGCTCCGGGCGGCTCGCGTCCGACCCCCGGTGGCATGCCCCGCCCGCAGGGCGGCGGTCCCCGTCCCGGCGGCGGCCCGCGTCCCAACCCCGGCATGATGCCGCAGCGGCCCGCTGCCGGCCCGCGTCCCGGCGGCGGTGGCCCCGGTGGCCGCGGTCCCGGTGGCGGCGGTCGTCCCGGTGGCGGCGGTCGTCCGGGCGGCGGCGGCTTCGCCGGCCGTCCCGGTGGCGGTGGCGGCGGCTTCGCCGGCCGTCCCGGTGGCGGCGGTGGCGGCTTCGCCGGCCGTCCCGGCGGTCCCGGTGGCGGCGGTGGCCGTCCCGGCTTCGGCGGTCGTCCCGGTGGTCCGGGCGGTCGTGGCGGCACGCAGGGCGCCTTCGGCCGTCCCGGCGGTCCCGCGCGCCGCGGCCGCAAGTCGAAGCGGCAGAGGCGCCAGGAGTACGAGGCCATGCAGGCCCCGTCGGTCGGCGGCGTGATGCTGCCCCGCGGCAACGGCGAGTCCATTCGCCTGTCGCGCGGTGCCTCCCTCACCGACTTCGCGGAGAAGATCAACGCCAACCCGGCGTCGCTCGTCGCGGTCATGATGAACCTGGGCGAGATGGTCACGGCCACGCAGTCCGTCTCCGACGAGACGCTGCAGCTGCTCGCCGACGAGATGAACTACACGGTCCAGATCGTCAGCCCCGAGGAGGAGGACCGCGAGCTTCTCGAGTCCTTCGACCTGGAGTTCGGCGAGGACGAGGGCACCGAGGAGGACCTGGTCGTCCGTCCGCCGGTGGTGACCGTCATGGGTCACGTCGACCACGGTAAGACCCGGCTGCTCGACGCCATCCGCAAGACGAACGTCATCGCGGGCGAGGCCGGCGGCATCACCCAGCACATCGGTGCCTACCAGGTCGCGACCGAGGTCAACAACGAAGAGCGCAAGATCACCTTCATCGACACCCCGGGTCACGAGGCGTTCACCGCCATGCGTGCCCGCGGTGCGAAGTCGACCGACATCGCGATCCTGGTCGTCGCGGCCAACGACGGCGTCATGCCGCAGACGGTCGAGGCGCTCAACCACGCCAAGGCGGCCGAGGTCCCGATCGTCGTCGCGGTCAACAAGATCGACGTCGAGGGCGCGGACCCGACCAAGGTGCGCGGTCAGCTGACCGAGTACGGCCTGGTCGCCGAGGAGTACGGCGGCGACACGATGTTCGTCGACATCTCCGCCAAGCAGGGTCTGCACATCGACTCGCTGCTCGAGGCCGTGATCCTCACGGCCGACGCCTCGCTCGACCTGCGGGCCAACCCGGACCAGGACGCGCAGGGCATCTCGATCGAGTCCCGTCTCGACCGCGGCCGCGGTGCCGTGGCGACGGTCCTCGTCCAGCGAGGCACCCTGCGGGTCGGCGAGACGATGGTCGTGGGCGACGCCTACGGCCGGGTGCGCGCCATGCTCGACGACAACGGCAACAACGTCGCCGAGGCCGGCCCGTCGACGCCGGTCCAGGTCCTGGGCCTGACCAACGTCCCGGGTGCGGGCGACAACTTCATCGTGGTGGACGAGGACCGTACGGCCCGTCAGATCGCGGAGAAGCGCGCCGCCCGCGAGCGCAACGCCGCGTTCGCCAAGCGCACGCGCCGCGTCTCCCTCGAGGACCTGGACAAGGTGCTCAAGGCCGGCGAGGTCCAGCAGCTCAACCTCATCATCAAGGGTGACGCTTCCGGTTCCGTCGAGGCGCTCGAGTCGTCGCTGCTCCAGCTGGACGTCGGCGAAGAGGTCGACATCCGCGTCCTGCACCGCGGCGTCGGTGCGGTCACGGAGTCGGACATCGACCTGGCGATGGGCTCCGACGCCATCGTGATCGGCTTCAACGTCCGCGCGGCGGGCCGCGCGGCGCAGATGGCCGAGCGCGAGGGCGTGGACGTCCGGTACTACTCGGTCATCTACCAGGCGATCGAGGAGATCGAGGCGGCCCTCAAGGGCATGCTCAAGCCGGAGTTCGAGGAGGTCGAGCTCGGCACGGCGGAGATCCGCGAGGTCTTCCGTTCGTCCAAGCTGGGCAACATCGCGGGTGTGCTCATCCGCTCCGGCGAGGTCCGCCGCAACACCAAGGCGCGCCTCATCCGCGACGGCAAGGTCATCGCGGAGAACCTCAACATCGAGGGCCTGCGTCGCTTCAAGGACGACGTCACCGAGATCCGCGAAGGGTTCGAGGGCGGTATCAACCTCGGCAACTTCAACGACATCAAGGTCGACGACGTCATCGCGACGTACGAGATGCGGGAGAAGCCGCGCGTCTGACCGGCACGGCACGCGATCGGGGCCGATCGGCGGGAGCGAATTTCCGTCGATCGGCCCCGGCCGTTGCGTGTACGGTTCCGGTATCGGCGCCGCAGCGGCGCCCGTACCCCGAACCGGCGGGACATCCGGATACACACATGTATGTGGGGACTCTGTCCTTCGACCTGCTCCTCGGCGACGTCCACTCGCTCAAGGAGAAACGCTCTGTCGTCCGTCCGATCGTGGCCGAGCTCCAGCGGAAGTACGCGGTGAGCGCGGCGGAGACGGACCACCAGCACCTCCACCGCAGGGCCGAGATCGGGCTCGCGGTGGTCTCGGGGGAATGGGGACACCTCACCGACGTACTGGACCGCTGCGAGCGGCTGGTCGCCGGGCGGCCCGAGGTGGAACTGCTCTCGGTTCGACGCAGGCTCCACAGCGACGAAGACTGAAGCAAGAAGTAAGCACTTAAGGAGACGGACCAGTGGCCGACAACGCGCGTGCCAAGAGGCTGGCGGACCTCATCCGAGAGGTGGTGGCCCAGAAGCTGCAGCGCGGGATCAAGGACCCGCGGCTCGGCTCGCACGTCACCATCACGGACACCCGGGTCACCGGGGACCTGCGGGAGGCGACCGTCTTCTACACGGTGTACGGGGACGACGAGGAGCGCAAGGCCGCGGCCGCCGGTCTGGAGAGCGCCAAGGGCGTGCTGCGCTCCGCGGTCGGCGCGGCGGCGGGCGTGAAGTTCACGCCGACGCTGACCTTCGTGGCGGACGCCCTGCCGGACAACGCCCGGACCATCGAGGACCTCCTCGACAAGGCGCGGCAGTCCGACGCGAAGGTGCGCGAGGTCTCCGCCGGCGCCGCCTACGCCGGTGAGGCCGACCCGTACAAGAAGCCGGGCGAGGACGAGGACGACGCCGCCGAATGACCCAGCACAACCGGACGCCCGACGGGCTTGTCGTCGTCGACAAGCCGTCGGGCTTCACCTCGCACGACGTGGTCGCCAAGATGCGCGGCATCGCCCGCACCCGGCGCGTCGGCCACGCCGGCACCCTCGACCCCATGGCGACGGGCGTGCTCGTCCTCGGCGTCGAGCGGGCCACCAAGCTGCTCGGTCACCTCGCGCTGACGGAGAAGGAGTACCTGGGCACGATCCGGCTGGGGCAGACGACGGTCACGGACGACGCGGAGGGCGAGATCACGGGGTCGCACGACGCCTCGAAGGTCACCCGCGAGGCCGTCGACGCCGGGATCGCCGCACTGACCGGCGACATCATGCAGGTGCCGTCGAAGGTGAGCGCCATCAAGATCGACGGCGTGCGCTCCTACAAGCGGGCCCGGGAGGGCGAGGACTTCGAGATCCCGGCCCGGCCGGTCACCGTCTCCTCCTTCGCGGTGTACGACACGCGGGAGGCCGTCGCCGAGGACGGCACCCCGGTGCTGGACCTCGTGGTCTCCGTCGTCTGCTCCTCAGGTACCTATATCCGGGCCCTGGCCCGGGACCTGGGCGCCGCCCTGGGCGTCGGGGGCCACCTCACCGCGCTGCGCCGCACCCGCGTCGGCCCGTACCGGCTGGACGCCGCCCGGACCCTGGACCAGCTCCAGCAGGAGCTGACCGTGCTGCCGGTCGCCGAGGCGGCCGCGGCCGCGTTCCCGCGCTGGGACGTGGACGCCCGCAGGGCCCGGCTGCTGACCAACGGCGTGCGGCTCGACATGCCGGAGATGTACGCGGGCGGCGGCCCCGTCGCCGTCTTCGACCCCGACGGGCGCCTGCTCGCGCTCGTCGAGGAGCACCAGGGCCGGGCGAAGAGCCTGGCCGTCTTCGGCTGAGGCCCGCAGCGGGGGACACCGGGGCCGTGTGCCCGTGGAGCGGCGATCACGGGGTCGCGCCGCCGCTCCACGGTCCCCCCTCGGTTCCCCCACCCATAGGGTGTATCCAACGGCCCCCGCCTGTTCACCCGTGCGGGCAGGCGCTCGGAGTGAACCGAGGGAGCGGAAGGGGGCGCGTTCGTCCCGCGATCTGTCCCGCTGATCATCGCGCGCCTACCGTCGAAGGGTGGGCACAGGTGTACGGCGGGGAGGTTCGGTCATGGCGGCACGGGGCCCGCGGACCGGGGGCGGACACCGGCAGGCGGACGGCGCGCGCGGCGGACGCGCGCGTGCCGCGGACCCCGCGGCTCCCGACGCCGCCGTGGTCCGCATCCGCGACCTGGCCGGCCGCCCCCGCGGCACCGGCTTCGTGGCGGACCACCACGGCACCGTGATCACCAGCCACGAGGCCGTCGACGGTCTCGCCCGGCTGGTCCTGCACGCCGCCGGCGACCGCACCTGCCTCGTGACCGCCGACGCGGTGACCCCGCTGCCCGCCCTGGACCTGGCCCTCGTACGCACCGAGGGCCTGGACGTGGACCCGCTGCCGGTCACGGCGCGGGAGCGGGTCGAGTCGGGCACGTACGTGCGGGTGGCCGCCGGATGCTGGCGCGAGGCACGGGTGCTCCACGCGACCTCCGTGACCTACGCGGCGACGGACCGCTTCCATCTCCTCGAGGAGGCGCTGGAACTGGCGATCGGCACCGACGGCCGCGACGCGCTGCGGCTCGGCGGAGGCGCGGCCGGGGGACCGGTGCTGGACGCCGGGACCGGCGCCGTGGTGGGTGTCCTCGGCACCGCGCTGCACTCCGGACACCGCGACGTCGGGTTCGCCGTCCCGCTCCTGCCCGCACCGGACGGCCCGCTGGCCGACCTGCTCGCCCGCAACGCCGCGACCGTCCCCGCCTACGGGCCGGACCTCAACCTCGCGGGCGTGCTGGCACTGACGGCGACGTCCGTGGGGCAGGACGGGCCCGCTCCGGCCGGCCGGGCGGGCGATGCGGTCGAGCCGGTCGAACGGGACGCCGTGGCACGGGAGTTCGCCGCGTTCATGGGTGGCCCGGCCACCGTCCTCGGCCTCGTCGGCGCTCCGGGCAGCGGCCGTACGACGGAGCTCGCCTCGCTCGCCGCGCGCCGCGCTCGCGGTGCCGCGCCGGCCCCCACGCTGTGGCTGCGCGGCGCCGACCTGAAGGACGACGACACCTCGGTCGCGGACGCGGCCCGCCGGGCGCTGACCCGTGCCGCCCGTATCGTCGCGGCGTCCGGGCCGGGCGGCGGCCTCGGCGACATCACCCCGGAGCGCCTGGCCGGCGCGGCACGCGCCGCGGGACGCCCGCTGCTGCTCCTGCTGGACGGCCCCGAGGAGATGCCGCCCGCGCCTGCCCACCACCTGCGGCAGTGGGCGCGGGGGACGGCGAGCTGGCTGGGGGAGACGGGGGCGCGGCTGGCGGTGGCGTGCCGGGCGGAGTACTGGGAGCGGGCGGGAGCGCAGTTCCCGGAAGGGTCGCTGTACGCGGGACCCGCCCCCGGAGGGCTGCCGCCGTGCCTGCGCCTGGGCGACCTGCTACCGGACGAGGCCCGCACGGCCCGCGCGCGCTACGGCATCCCCGAGGGCGTGCTGGAGGACGCCGACGCCCGCCATCCGCTCACCCTCCGCCTGCTCTCGGAGGTCGGTGCCGCTCTCCCCGGCGCCCCTCACGCGCGCGTGGACCGCGACGACGTCTTCTCCGCCCACCTCGACCTGATGTGCCTGCGCGTCGCCGTCCGGCTGGCCGCCGGGAACGGGCTGCGCGGCACCGCGGTACGGCGCCTCGCCGCGAAGGTCGCCGGACAGGTCCACGAGGCCGCCCGCCGCAGCCTCGGCTCCGGGCAGGGCGAGCTGGACCGCGGGACGTTCGAGGCGTTGTTCCCGTGGGGCCCCGCGCCCGCACGGCTTGGCGGCGGCGCCGGCTGGGCGTCCGCCGTCCTCACCGAGGGCCTCCTGGTCCCCGCGGGCAGCGGCTACCGCTTCGCCCACGAGGAACTCGCCGACTGGATCCAGGGCATGCACCTCGACCTCGACGAGGCCCTCGAGGCCCTGGTCCACCGCCCTGCCCCGGACGGCGGCCCCGTCCCGGCCGTGCCGCACCACCGCATCGGCCCCGTCGTACAGGCCCTGCTCCTGCTCGCCCGCCAGCACGGCCCCCACCGACTCGCCGACCGCCTGCGGGAGCTGGCGCACGCCCTGGACACCGGCCCGCGGTCCTGGTGGCCCGCCCGCCTCCTCACGGAGACCTTGCTGCGCGTACCGGACGCCAGGCCGTACGAGCCGGTCCTGAGCCTGCTCGTGGACCGGCTGGTGGCGGCGCGGGGGCAGGACGGTGGCCGCGATGGGGTGGCTTCCTGGGGGGACGGCGGCCGGTTCGGGGCGTCTTACCGGGGGGACGGCGGCCGGTTCGGAGCGGCTTCCCAGGAGGACGGCGGCCGGTTCGGGGTGGCCTTTCGGGGGAACGGCGGCCGGTTCGGAGCGGCTTCCCAGGAGGACGACGACCGATTCGCGGTGGCTTCCGGGCGGTACGGGTCCGCAGTGGTCTCCCTGGAGGACGGCGACGGGCCCGCGGAGGCTCACCGGGAGGAGGGCGACGGGCCGGGGGCCGTGTTCCGGCAGGAGGGCGATGGGCACGGGGCGGTGCTTCGGGAGGAAAGCGATGGGCCCGCGGAGGCTTACCCGGAGGAGGTCGGCGGGCAGAGGGCCGTGTTCCCGGAGGAGGGCGGCGGGCCCGGGTCGGTTTTCCGGGAGGAAGGCGATCGGCGCCCCGCTGCCGAACTCCTGACTGCCTTCGGCCCCGGGTTCTGGATTGCCCTGGCCCTCCCGCAGGCCGACCGAATCGACCTCCTGCGCCGTCTCCTCCTCGCGGACGGGCCGCCGCAGGAGCCCGGCCTCCGTTTCCTGGACGCCGTTTCCCATCTCCTCGCCGCGGACCCCGCCGGCGTACAGCCGCTGCTCACGCACTGGTTCGACGACGACCGGCCGCTCCCCGCCACCCCGCACGCGACCGTCGCCGAGGCGGCGCAGGCGCTGCTGCACACCCACCGGCACCTCGCCCTGGACGGACTGACCGAGGTGCTCCTCGACAGCGCGCACCGGCGGGCCGACGAACTGCTCGCCGTACTGGCGGAGGACGAGCCCTCGGCCATGTGCCGGGCCGTCGACCGGTGGGCGCACGACGAGCGGCCCGCACGGCGGGTGGCGGCCGTGACGTACGGCCTGTGTGCCGCGCCGCACGTCCGTTCCGGGGCCGACCGCGAACTGCTGCGCTACGCCGCCCTCGCCCTGCTCGCCCGCCCCGCCGACGCCCCCCTGCACGGCGGCGCACTGGCCCTGCTCGTGCGGGACCCCCGCACCCGTGCCCGCCATCTCCCGCGGGCGCTGCGGCACTTCGTGGCCGACGACCCGCGCTTCCCGCCGAGCGCGCTGGTCCCCGCGCTGGCCACCCACCCGGAGCCGGTCCTGGACGCCTTCCGCGAGCGGCTGCGCGGGCCGGACGCCGGGCGGGTACTGCGCACGCTCGCCGACATCACCACGCCCACCCTCGCGCGAAGGGCCGCCGCGCTGGTGCGCGAGGCGGTACGGGGACGACCGGAGACCGCCGCGGACGTGGCCGCATACGTCGACCGGCGGCTCGACCAGGGACCGACGGCCCGGGCCGTGCTCCTGCCCCTGGTCACCGGTCTGCTCGACGGCGGCCCGGAGGAGGTGCGGGCCGCGCTCGCCGCCGTCCTCGCCGCCCCCGGCGCGCCCGCCTCCCGCCCGATGCGCCGCGAACTCCTCGACGTCCTCCTGACGCACGAACAGGCCCCCGCCGTCCTGGACGCCCTGCTGCACGCCACGGGACGGCGCGCCGGGGACGACACGCGCGAACTGGTGCACCGCACCGGTCTGCTCCTCGTCCGCACCCCGGACGGCGCCGCCCGTTTCGACCGCGGCCTGGTCGACCTGGCCCGGCACGTCCCCGGCTTCGCCGCCCGCGTGACGGGCTGGCTGGCCGACGCCCCGCAGGACTGGGCCGCGGTGGTCGGCCCCAGCGCCCGCCGGACGATCGAGAACCTCGCCGGCGTCCGTGTGCCCGCCTGAGCTGCCCTCCCGCGTGCGCCGGGTCACAGCCACCATGCCGATGCGGGCGGTCCGCGCCCGGCATGGCACCCTTGGACCTGCGTAAGAGGTCGAAAGACACACATCGGGTTCGAGGAGCGGTCACAGTGCAGCGCTGGCGTGGCTTGGAGGACATCCCCGAGGACTGGGGGCGCAGCGTCGTCACCATCGGTTCCTACGACGGGGTCCACCGCGGCCACCAGCTGATCATCCGGCACGCCGTGGACCGCGCGCGTGAGCTGGGCGTTCCCTGCGTGGTCGTCACCTTCGACCCGCACCCCAGCGAGGTCGTCCGGCCCGGCAGCCACCCGCCGCTGCTCGCCCCGCACCACCGCCGCGCCGAACTCATGGCGGACCTGGGCGTGGACGCGGTCCTGATCCTTCCCTTCACCACGGAGTTCTCGAAGCTCTCTCCCGCGGACTTCGTCGTCAAGGTCCTGGTCGACAAGCTGCACGCCAGGGCGGTCGTCGAGGGCCCCAACTTCCGCTTCGGCCACAAGGCCGCGGGCAACGTCGAGTTCCTCGCCGAGCAGGGCAAGGTCTACGACTTCGAGGTCGAGGTCGTCGACCTGTACGTGAGCGGCGAGGCGGGCGGCGGCGAACCCTTCTCCTCCACCCTGACCCGGCGCCTGGTCGCCGAGGGCGACGTCCGGGGCGCGGCGGAGATCCTGGGCCGCCCGCACCGTGTGGAGGGCGTGGTGGTCCGAGGGGCCCAGCGCGGCCGCGAACTGGGCTTCCCGACGGCCAACGTCGAGACGCTGCCCCACACCGCGATCCCCGCCGACGGCGTGTACGCCGGCTGGCTGCAGGCCCAGGGCGAGTCGATGCCGGCCGCCATCTCCGTCGGCACCAACCCGCAGTTCGACGGCACCGAGCGCACGGTGGAGGCGTACGCCATCGACCGCGTGGGCCTCGACCTCTACGGCCTGCACGTGGCCGTCGACTTCCTCTCCTTCGTCCGCGGCCAGGCCAGGTTCGAGTCGCTGGAGGCCCTGCTGGAGCAGATGGGCGAGGACGTCAAGCGGTGCCGGGAGCTGGTGGCGGCCGCCGGGTAGTTCCCCCTACGTCGACGAAGGGCGGCCGGTGCCTGTGGGCACCGGCCGCCCTTCGTGCCGTACGGGCTACTGCTGCGGCGGCGGGGGAGGGGCCTGCGGGTAGCCGTAACCGGGCGGCTGCTCAGGCGCTCCGGGCTGCGGGTACGGCTGCCCCGGCTGGGCGGGCGGGGGCTGGACCGGCGGCTGTCCCGGCTGGGCGTAGGGCTGCCCCGGCTGCGGGTAGGGCTGCTGACCCTGCTGCGGATACGGCTGCCCGCCGGGCTGCCCCGGCTGGGGTGCCTGCGGGTACGGGCCCGGAACCGGCGGCCCGCCCGGGGCCTGCGGCCCGGGAACCGGCTGACCGGGGGCGTAGGGCTGGCCCGGCATCGGCGGCGCGGCGACCGGCGGCGGGTTGCCGTCGCTGGTCCACAGGCCGTGCATCTGCTGGTGCCGTACGAAGTCCTCGGCGACCATCGCCGCGAGGTTGAAGTACGCCTCCCGCACCTTGGGCCGCATCATGTCGAGGTCGACCTCGGCACCGGCGGCGAGATGCTCGTCGAAGGGCACGACCACGACACCGCGGCACCGCGTCTCGAAGTGCGACACGATGTCCTCGACCTTGATCATCTTGCCGGTCTCCCGCACACCCGAGATCACGGTGAGGGACCTCGACACCAGGTCGGCGTACCCGTGCGCGGACAGCCAGTCCAGCGTCGTACTGGCACTGCTCGCGCCGTCCACCGACGGCGTCGAGATGATGATGAGCTGGTCGGCGAGGTCGAGCACACCGCGCATGGCGCTGTACAGCAGGCCGGTGCCGGAGTCGGTGAGGATGATCGGGTACTGCTTGCCGAGCACGTCGATGGCGCGCCGGTAGTCCTCGTCGTTGAACGTCGTGGAGACGGCCGGGTCGACGTCGTTGGCGATGATCTCGAGCCCGGACGACGCCTGCGAGGTGAACCGCCGGATGTCCATGTACGAGTTGAGGTACGGGATCGCCTGGACGAGGTCGCGGATGGTGGCCCCGGTCTCACGGCGCACCCGGCGGCCGAGCGTACCGGCGTCCGGGTTGGCGTCGATCGCGAGGATCTTGTCCTGCCGCTCGGTGGCGAGCGTCGAGCCGAGTGCCGTGGTGGTCGTGGTCTTGCCCACGCCGCCCTTGAGGCTGATGACCGCGATCCGGTAGCAGGACAGCACGGGCGTCCGGATCAGTTCCAGCTTGCGGTTCCGCTCGGCCTCCTCCTTCTTCCCGCCGATCTTGAAACGGCTCGGTGAGGCGGCGGGCCGTCCGCTCTTCGCCTTCTGCCTCTTGTTGTTGAGCAGCCGGTCCGAGGACAGCTCCACGGCAGCGGTGTAACCCAGCGGCGCGGCACCGGGGTTGGTCATCTGCCGCTGGTCGTGCTGCACGGGCTGCGGCCAGGCGGCCCCGGCACGCGGATCCACGGGCGGCTGCGGGGCCTGAGGGGCCTGCGGCGTTTGCTGCGCCTGGGGTTGCGGATGCGGGTGCGACTGCGGCTGGGCCTGCGGGGGCGTGCCGGGATGGGCCGGAGGCTGCGGGAAGCCGTATCCGCCAGGGGTGTTGGCGGCGGGCGGGGCGGCTTGGGGCGCCTGCGGGTTCGGCTGGGGCGCCTGCGCGTGGGGCTGGGGCTGCTGCTGCGGGGGAACACCGGGCTGCGGCTGTCCCTGCGGCGCCGGTGGCTGCGGGAAGCCGTAGCCACCTTGCTGGGCCGGGGAGTTGGGGGCCGGCTGGGCCGCGGGTGCGGGTGCGGGTGCGGGTCCGGGCGCGGGGGCGCCCGGGGTCGGCGGGCCGTAACCGCCGGGTGCGTTCGGCGCGGGGGCCGGGGCGTCACCGGGCTGCGGGAAGCCGTAGCCGCTCTGCGGGTTGGGCGCGGGGGCGGGCGGCTGCGGTGCGGCCGGGGCGGGCGGCTGGTTCCACGCCGTGGGGGCCGGCTGCGGAGCGTGCGGCTGGAAGTGCGGCTGCTGCGGCGGCGCGGGCGGCAGGTCCTGTGCGGCGGCCGGTGGCTGCTGCGGCGGCTGCTGCGGCTGCGCGGGCCACTGGGCCGCCGGAGCGGGCGCGGCCGGCTGGTACGACGGCGGCAACGGCGGGAGCCCGCCCTGCGGCGCGGGCGGGGGCGTCCAGGCGGGCGGAGCGTCCTGCGGGGCGTCGGCGCCCGGGACGGCGTCCCGGGGCTCGTCGTCCTGAGGATGCGCGTCCTGCGGCTCGGCGTTCCCGGAAGCCGCCTCAGCGGGTACGGGATCGGAGAGCCCGGTGCCCCCGGGCACCGCGTCCTCGCCCACCGCATCGGCCGGCTCGGCCTCCGTGCCGGCCTCCGGGCCGGCGGTCTCGGCGCCGGTCCCGGCCTCCGCCTCGACCTTCGACGGAGCTGCCTCTGCCTCTGCCTCTGCCTCTGTATCTGTCTCCGGCGCTTCCTGCTCTTGTTCCTGCTCCTGCCGACCGGCGTCCTCGTCCTCAGGTGGGCCTGCCGCACCCTCGGTGGCTGCCTCCTCGGCGGTCACCTCTTCGGAGGGACCGTCCTCACCCCCCGCCGGCGCATCGGAGGGCTCCGGAAGTCGGACCACGGCGGCCGAGTCCGACGCGTCGGCTTCATCACCTTCGTCGGTCTTGACCGCCTCGTCCTCGGCGTCGGTCTGCGCGGCCGGCTCCGTGACGTCGGCGTCGATGTCGACGCCGTCAGCCTCGGCCGCTTCGGAAACCGTGCTCGCCGCGTCGCTGTCGCCCGCCGGCACCTGCTCTGCCTCGGCCTCCGCGGCGGCGGCGCGTTCCGCGATCTCCCGCTTCAGTGCGACGGAGGAGAACCGCATGGTGGCGCCGCTCTCCAGGTCACCGTTGCCGGCCTCCTCCTCGGCGGCGGCGGGGCCTGCGGACTGCGCGGCTTCCGCGGAGGCCGGAGCCCCCCACTGCGACCGGAACCCACCCGCGGGAAGGTCCGGCACGGCCGAAGGCGACGAGGCGTCCCCCGGCGGCTGGGGCTCGAACCCGCTGCCCACCGGAAGCCTGGGCACCGCACCCGGCCCATCGCTCGACGGCGCGGGGGGTGCAGGCGGAGCGGGCGGAGCGGGCGGCGCAGGCGGCGTGAAAGGTGCCCCCGGTGCGGGTGCCGCAGGAGGTGCGAACGGAGCCCCAGGCGCAGGCGCAGGCGCGGTCGCGGGCGGAGGCGGAGGTGGTGTGAAGGGCACCCCGGGAGCCGGCGCGGGAGCCGCGGCCGCACCGTCGGGCGTGGCGGCCGACTTCGGCATCGAGTGGGCCGGCGGTGTCAGACCCGGCAGCGAGGAGAGCGAGAAGTCGGAGGGGGCACCCGAAGCGGCCGGACCCCCCGGCACCGCCCCGGCCCCGGACCCCGCACTTCGGGACCCAGCCGTACCGGATCCAGCCGTACCGGCCCCGACGGCACCGGCGCCACCGGCCTCGCCACCCGCACCCGCACCGGCCCCCGCGCCGTTACCGCTGCCGCCCGCACCACCCGCGCCCTCGGACGCGTTCTGCGTGTACCAAGCGGGCGGCGCGTAGTCGATGGTGAACTCGCCCGTCGTCTCGACGGCGGACTCCGCGTCGGGCTGGTCATCGCCGGGTGTGGCCCAGCCCCCGCGGATCCCGTCCCGATCGCTGCTCACAATTCCTCCTGGTGTGCTCGAGCACCCTCATGCCGTGCCGGGGCGACCCTTGCCTGTCGTCCTGTGTCGTTCTGAGGTCGTCCGAATTCCACCGGCTTTCCCCCTGAGCCGCCGCCACCTGGTCCACGGGTCCGGCGACGCGCACTGTCCCAGCCTAATCACCACAAGCCTCATCCCGGCAGGCCCGCCCACCGACGAGCGACCGGCCGTCGTGTCACAAGCGGCGCAGAAGTCGCCCGCACAGCCTACGTATTGGTGAACAAACCGGGCGTTTCCTGTGAACTCCCCGCACAGACTCGAACGGAAGCGGTCGCCCGCGATCCCCCGAACTGCCGTGCCGCACACCGTTCCTGACGGGCGGCGACGACCAGGACACCCCGGGCGTGACTCCGGCGCCGTCACCTACAAAGGCGCGCAAGGTGGACTCCCGGACGGGCCGGATCCTGTCGGCCCACTCCGCGGCGCAGGGCATCCGGGGCCTGAACATCCCGTCCGCGAGGACCACCGGGAAGTTCGCCTCCGGCCCCGCCAAAGGCCGGCCGCGGTGGGTGCACCTCGTCCTCGGTAGCCGGTATCGAGAGCAACGCGGCGAAGCAGCCGCGGCCCCGAGTGGCCGGCGACCGCGGCGTACGGCGGGACGGTGCGGGGCTCGCGTGCCCTCGGCCCGCCGTACGACGGGCGTCACGCGTCGGCCGGCCGGCTCCCGTCGCCCGGCGCCGGCTCCAGGTCGAACTCGCCGTCCCGCGCGCCGAGGACGAAGGCCCGCCACTCGGCCTCCGTGTAGCGCAGGACGGTGTCCGGGTCGAGCGAGGACCGCATGGCCACGGCCCCGGCGGGGAGGTAGGCGATCTCGACCCGCTCCTCGTCCTGCTCCGTTCCGGGCGCGCTCTGCCACTCCACGCCGGAGATGTCCAGGGCGTACAGCTCGTCCCGCTCCCGCTCCTTGCGGGCCTTGATCTGCTCTTCCGTCTCCGCCATGCCCCAGCGACCCCTTCCCCGCGTACGCCTTCCCGGCGTACGCAAACGATCTGTGCGCTCACATTAGTGGCCGCCCCGTGCCGCCCTGCGGCTTTCCGGACCTGGGCAAAGGTGCCCCCGGCCGCCTGGTACCCTGGCTGACGGCCGTTCGTGTACGCACCTCCGGAGCCGTCGCAGGACACCTGCGGGTTCTGGAGGCCGCGCCCAGCGGATCCCCGCCTTCCGAGTCACGAAAGCTCCCCCGAGACAAAGACCGGGGGCACTCGGTGGCCACTCACAGACTACGAGGAGTACGAGTGTCGCTCGACGCCGCAGTGAAGAAGCAGATCATGTCCGAGTTCGGTACCAAGGACGGTGACACCGGCTCCCCCGAGGTCCAGGTCGCTCTGCTGTCCCGTCGGATCTCCGACCTGACCGAGCACCTCAAGACCCACAAGCACGACCACCACTCCCGCCGTGGTCTGCTGATCCTGGTCGGTCAGCGCCGCCGCCTGCTGCAGTACCTGGCCAAGAAGGACATCCAGCGCTTCCGTGCGCTGGTCGACCGCCTGGGCATCCGCCGCGGTGCGGCGGGCGCCAAGTAAGACGCCGTGAAGGGAGCGGTTCCCGCGAACGTGGGGACCGCTCCCTTTGCCGTACGTGCGGAAACGTGCGGAGTGTCACCCGCGCTTTGTAGTGTGGTAGCACAACGCAATACGCACGACACAGCGTGATGCGCCGTGCCCGCAGGGGCAGGCACCACGCCAGGAACGAGGAGAAGCGCTGCCTCGCCGCCGCCGGTCCTCGGTAGTGGCCCCCGGGGAATGCGAACCCCGGGTGCTTCGATCGAAGACCGGCCCGCACCAGACGGAGCGCTTCTCCGCAACCGTCCCCCTCGCCACACGGGCGGGGAGGGGCGAAAGACGACAAGTATCGGAGAAAACGCTGGTGGAGAACGAGACCCACTATGCCGAGGCCGTCATCGACAACGGCTCCTTCGGCACCCGCACCATCCGCTTCGAGACGGGCCGCCTGGCCAAGCAGGCCGCCGGCTCCGCCGTGGCGTACCTGGACGACGACACCATGGTGCTGTCGGCCACCACCGCCTCCAAGAACCCCAAGGACCAGCTCGACTTCTTCCCGCTGACGGTGGACGTCGAGGAGCGGATGTACGCCGCCGGCAAGATCCCCGGCAGCTTCTTCCGCCGGGAGGGCCGCCCCTCCGAGGACGCGATCCTCACCTGCCGCCTGATCGACCGCCCGCTGCGCCCGTCCTTCAAGAAGGGCCTGCGCAACGAGATCCAGGTCGTCGAGACGATCATGGCCCTCAACCCCGACCACCTGTACGACGTCGTGGCGATCAACGCCGCGTCCGCGTCCACGCAGCTGGCCGGCCTGCCCTTCTCCGGCCCGATCGGCGGCACCCGTGTCGCGCTGATCAACGGCCAGTGGGTCGCGTTCCCGACGCACACCGAGCTCGAGGACGCCGTCTTCGACATGGTGGTCGCCGGTCGCGTCCTGGAGGACGGCGACGTCGCGATCATGATGGTCGAGGCCGAGGCCACCGACAAGACCATCCAGCTCGTCCAGGGCGGCGCCGAGGCCCCCACCGAGGAGGTCGTCGCCGCCGGTCTGGAGGCCGCGAAGCCCTTCATCAAGGTGCTCTGCAAGGCCCAGTCGGACCTCGCCGCCAAGGCCGCCAAGCCCACCGGCGAGTTCCCGATCTTCCTCGACTACCAGGACGACGTCCTGGAGGCGCTCACCGCCGCCGTCAAGCCCGAGCTCGCCCAGGCGCTGACCATCGCCGGCAAGCAGGAGCGCGAGGCCGAGCTGGACCGCGTCAAGGCGCTCGCCGCCGAGAAGCTCCTGCCGGAGTTCGAGGGCCGCGAGAAGGAGATCTCCGCCGCGTACCGCTCGCTGACCAAGACCCTGGTCCGGGAGCGCGTCATCAAGGAGAAGAAGCGCATCGACGGCCGCGGTGTCACCGACATCCGCACCCTGGCCGCCGAGGTCGAGGCCATCCCGCGGGTGCACGGCTCCGCGCTGTTCGAGCGTGGCGAGACCCAGATCCTGGGCGTCACCACCCTCAACATGCTCCGCATGGAGCAGCAGCTGGACACCCTCTCCCCGGTGACCCGCAAGCGCTACATGCACAACTACAACTTCCCGCCGTACTCCACCGGTGAGACCGGCCGCGTCGGCTCCCCCAAGCGCCGCGAGATCGGCCACGGCGCCCTCGCCGAGCGCGCGCTGGTGCCGGTGCTGCCCTCGCGCGAGGAGTTCCCGTACGCGATCCGCCAGGTGTCCGAGGCCCTCGGCTCCAACGGCTCGACGTCCATGGGCTCGGTCTGCGCCTCCACCATGTCGCTGCTGAACGCCGGTGTGCCGCTGAAGGCCCCCGTCGCCGGCATCGCCATGGGCCTGATCTCCCAGGAGATCGAGGGCGAGACGCACTACGTCACCCTCACCGACATCCTCGGTGCGGAGGACGCCTTCGGCGACATGGACTTCAAGGTCGCCGGCACCAAGGAGTTCGTCACCGCCCTCCAGCTCGACACCAAGCTGGACGGCATCCCGGCCTCCGTCCTGGCCGCCGCCCTGAAGCAGGCCCGTGACGCCCGCCTCCACATCCTCGACGTGATGATGGAAGCGATCGACACGCCGGACGAGATGTCCCCGAACGCGCCGCGGATCATCACGGTCAAGATCCCGGTCGACAAGATCGGCGAGGTCATCGGCCCCAAGGGCAAGATGATCAACCAGATCCAGGAGGACACCGGCGCCGAGATCACGATCGAGGACGACGGCACCATCTACATCGGTGCCGCCGACGGCCCGGCCGCCGAGGCCGCCCGTACGACGATCAACGGCATCGCCAACCCGACCATGCCGGAGGTCGGCGAGCGCTACCTGGGCACGGTCGTGAAGACGACCACCTTCGGCGCGTTCGTGTCGCTGCTCCCGGGCAAGGACGGTCTGCTGCACATCTCGCAGATCCGCAAGCTCGCCGGCGGCAAGCGCGTGGAGAACGTCGAGGACGTCCTCGGGGTGGGCCAGAAGGTCCAGGTCGAGATCGCCGAGATCGACTCCCGCGGCAAGCTCTCCCTGATCCCGGTCATCGAGGGCGAAGAAGGCGACGAGAAGAAGGACGACGGCGACAAGTGACGTCCCGTGGCTTCGAGGCGACGGCCCGCACCTCCTCGGAGGCGCGGGCCGTCGCCCGTACCCAAACCCTCATCAAGGGCCACAACGGCATCGGCACGGTCCGCAAGACCACCCTCCCGGGCGGCCTGCGCATCGTCACCGAGACCCTGCCCTCGGTCCGTTCCGCGACCTTCGGCATCTGGGCGCACGTCGGCTCCCGCGACGAGACGCCCGCCCTGAACGGCGCCACGCACTACCTGGAGCACCTGCTCTTCAAGGGCACCGGGCGCAGGTCCGCACTCGACATCTCCGCCGCCGTCGACGCGGTGGGCGGCGAGATGAACGCGTTCACGGCGAAGGAGTACACGTGCTACTACGCGCGCGTGCTCGACACCGACCTGCCGCTGGCCATAGACGTCGTCTGCGACATGCTGACGGGCTCGCTCATCCGCGAGGAGGACGTCGACGTCGAGCGGGGCGCGATCCTCGAGGAGATCGCCATGACCGAGGACGACCCGGGCGACTGCGTGCACGACCTCTTCGCGCACACCATGTTCGGCGACAACCCCCTCGGCCGCCCGGTCCTCGGCACGGTCGACACGGTCAACGCCCTCACCGCCGACCGCATCCGCCGCTTCTACAAGAAGCACTACGACCCGACCCACCTGATCGTGGCCGCCGCGGGCAACGTCGACCACAACAAGGTCGTACGGCAGGTCCGCGCCGCCTTCGAGAAGGCGGGCGCCCTGGGCGACACCGGGGCCGCCCCCGTCGCCCCGCGCGACGGCCGCCGCTCGGTGCGCGCCGCGGGCCGCGTCGAACTGCTCGGCCGCAGGACGGAACAGGCGCACGTCGTCCTCGGCATGCCCGGCCTGGCCCGCACCGACGACCGCCGCTGGGCCCTCGGCGTGCTCAACACCGCCCTCGGCGGCGGCATGTCCTCCCGCCTGTTCCAGGAGGTCCGCGAGAAGCGCGGCCTGGCCTACAGCGTGTACTCCTACACCTCCGGCTTCGCCGACTGCGGCCTCTTCGGCGTCTACGCCGGCTGCCGGCCCTCGCAGGTCCACGACGTGCTGAAGATCTGCCGCGACGAGCTCGACCACGTCGCCGAGCACGGCCTGACCGACGAGGAGATCGGCCGCGCCATCGGCCAGCTGAGGGGCTCCACGGTCCTGGGCCTGGAGGACACCGGCGCGCTGATGAACCGTATCGGCAAGAGCGAACTGTGCTGGGGTGAGCAGATGTCCGTCGACGACATGCTGACCCGGATCGCGTCGGTCACCCCGGACGACGTCCGCGCGGTCGCCGGCGACATCCTGGGACAGCGGCCCTCCCTGTCGGTCATCGGCCCGCTCAAGGACAAGCAGGCGGCCCGTCTGCACGACGCGGTCGCCTGACACCCGCCGTCGGCAACTCCCGAAGGAAGCAACAGACATGAGCAAGCTGCGCGTGGCGGTCCTCGGCGCGAAGGGGCGCATCGGCTCCGAGGCCGTACGGGCCGTCGAGGCGGCCGGGGACATGGAGCTGGTGGCCGCCCTCGGCCGGGGCGACAGGCTGGAGACGCTCGCGGAGAGCGGCGCCCAGGTCGCCGTCGAACTGACCACCCCGGACTCGGTGATGGCCAACCTCGAGTACTGCGTGGGCCACGGCATCCACGCGGTCGTCGGTACGACCGGCTGGACCGACGAGCGCCTCGCGCAGCTCGGGGACTGGCTGGCGGCCGCTCCAGGGACCGGTGTGCTCATCGCGCCCAACTTCTCCATCGGCGCCGTCCTGACCATGAGGTTCGCGCAGATCGCCGCGCCGTACTTCGAGTCCGTCGAGGTCGTCGAGCTGCACCACCCGAAGAAGGTGGACGCCCCCTCCGGCACCGCCACGCGCACCGCCCAGCTGATCGCCGAGGCCCGCAGGAAGGCCGGCTCGGCGCCCGCGCCGGACGCCACGGAGACGGCTCTGGCGGGCGCGCGCGGCGCGGACGTCGACGGCGTTCCGGTGCACGCCGTCCGCCTGCGCGGCCTGCTCGCCCACCAGGAGGTCCTGCTCGGCGGCGAGGGCGAGACGCTGACGATCCGTCACGACTCCCTGCACCACAGCAGCTTCATGCCGGGCATCCTGCTCGGCGCCCGCCGCGTGGTGACGGCCCCGGGCCTGACCTTCGGCCTGGAACACTTCCTGGACCTGGGCTGAGCGACCGACCGTCATGCGCGCGAAGATCTCCTACGTCATCACGGCCGCCGTCCTGGTCTTCTACTTCGTCCTGGTCGGCAGCCGCGGCGTCATGCTCATCCAGTCCGGCACCCCCCTCACGGTCACCTTCGGCGCGGCGGTGCTGATCCTGCCGTTGATCGGCCTGTGGTTCCTGTGGAAGAACACCCAGTTCGTCCGCAGGGCCAACGCCCTCGCCGCCGAACTCGACGCCGAGGGCGGCCTGCCCGTCGACGAGCTGAGGCGCACGCCCTCGGGCCGGATCGACCGCGACTCGGCCGACGAGGTCTTCGCCAGGCGCAAGGCCGAGACGGAGTCGGCGCCGGACGACTGGCGCAGCTGGTTCCGGCTCGCGGTCGCCTACCACGACGCCCGCGACACCCCGCGCGCCCGCAAGGCGATGCAGCGGGCCATCGCACTGCACGACGGCAGGACGGCCGGGACGTAGCTTCCCCTGCGCCGCGTGCACACCCGACCGGGTACGCCGGAGGGGCCGGCCCGTGCTGTCGCGGGCCGGCCCCTCCGGCGTGACGGCGGTGGGCGCGGGATCAGCGCCGCCCGTTCTCCGCCGCCCACGCCTCGATCATGTCCGCCGCCCGGTCGAACGAGCCGTGCCGCGCCAGGAAGTCGGCGTTGTGCGTGGTCATCAGCACCGGCGGTTCCTGCTCCGCGCGGCCCTGGCGGACCAGGATCAGCGCCTGCCCCTGCACCGTGCGCGGCAGCCCGAGCCAGCGCACCGGCCGCTGCACCGTCCGCACGGCGACGACCCGGTCCCAGGGCGTCGTGCGCGTGCTGAAGAACCCGACCTGGCGCACTCCGCGCGTACTCACCCACGCGCCCACGCGCAGCAGCCGCAGGGCGCCCACGATGACGGCCAGCGCGACGCCGAAGACCACGCCCGCCTCGCCGGCCGTGGCGGTGAACGCGAGGATGACGGCGGCGAACAGCACGAACGAGGCGAACAGCAGCAACAGGGCCGCCGCGCCCACGCGCCACGGGCCGGGGCGGTAGGGACGCCGCCAGCGGTCGCGGTCGTGGTGGGGCAGCGCGAGGTCGTCGGCGGTGTCGAAAGCTCGGTCGGCCGTCAGGAAGGGCAGGGGCACGGCTGGTCCTCACTCGTTCCATACGTGGGCTGTGCCCGGTGAGGCTATCCGGCGGTGTCCCGGCTCACCAGCCTCGGGGGTCCGATGGAGTCAGCGCCCCTGGGAGGCCTGTGACTGCTGGGCCGGCGCATGGGTGTCGGTGGACAGCGCCGGCATGCCGAGGACCAGCGAGCCCACGAGCCCGGCGAGGATGGTCAGCCCCAGCAGCCAGCGCCCGGCTATCTGCCCGAAGGACGCCCGCTCACGGGGCGGCGGGGTGACATTGCCGCGGAACCGGTCGGCCTCGGCGACGAAGGCGAACGGGACGGGCTCACGCCGACTGAACATGGCCGGTACGTCTCCCTTCGGGGATCGAACGAGTGGCTGCCATCTACACAGACGGTCGAGTGCCCCAAAAGGTGCCCGGTTTCGCCGAATTCACAGAAATTCGCTGACGTATGTCGCGACCCGGTACTGAACGCCCTGTTGTCAGTGCCGGGCCGTAGAGTGGGCGCCGCCCGAGAGAAGTGATGGAAGGGACTCCCCGACTCGTGACCGACACCGCCGACGACCCCAAGCCCAGCTTCCGCAGCGACGTCACCGTCGAGCTGGTCAAGCACAACGCGTCAGACGCCGACGTGCTCTTCGCCGCCCGCGTCTCGACCATCGGCGAGCAGTCCCTGGACGAGCTGGGCAAGGACCCCGAGCGCTCCAAGGGCCTGATCAACTACCTGATGCGCGATCGGCACGGCAGCCCGTTCGAGCACAACTCGATGACGTTCTTCGTCAGCGCCCCGATCTTCGTCTTCCGCGAGTTCATGCGACACCGGGTGGGCTGGTGCATCGCGGGGGACACGGAGATCACGCTGGAGAGCGAGGCCGGTCAGCTGCGGCGGCGCAGCATCGCCGAGCTGTACCGCCACTGGCATCTCGGCGACGAGGACCGCCTCCCGCACTCGGCCGGCGGTGTCACCTGGCACACCCGGGCGGGCAAGTGGACGGCTCGGGTGCGGGGCGGTGACACCGACCACTACCTCGGCCTCTACGACAACCGTGAGGCGGCCGAGTCCGCCGTCGCCGAGTTCCGGGAGCAGCACCCCGGCACACGCATCCGCGCACTCGAACCGGTGCGCCGCAGCCACGTACGCTGCTACGACGAGGAGACGCTGCTCGCCCAGCGGGCGAGGATCGTCGATGTGATCGAGTCCGGGGTGAAGCCGCTCGTCAGGATCACCACCGCTTCGGGCAGGACCCTCCGCTGCACGGTCGACCACGCCGTGTTCACCCCGGAGGGCTGGCGCAAGGCGGGTGAGCTCACCGTCGGGGAAGACGTGCTGGTGGGCGACACGGCACCGGACCCGTCACAGGCGCTGGTTCCGCCGGGTCTGCGGCGCGGCATCGGCGTGTGGACCTCGATGCAGCGCGAGAGGCTGATCAAGGAGGTCGACACCTGCCACCTGTGCGGCCGGGACTTCCCGCGGGACCAACTCGCCCTGGACCACGTCGTCCCGGTCGCAGGCGATCTGCTGCGGGCCCTCGACGAGAAGAACCTCGCGCCTGCCTGCGAGCCGTGCCACGCCACCAAGAGCGCCGGAGAGCAGGCCGTCGCCCGGCGCGGTGGCGGGACCGCAAAGGCGGTGCCGGACCGGATCACCGCCATCGAGGCCGACGGCGAGGAGATGACGTACGACCTCTCCGTGGAAGGCCCCTGGCACAACTTCCTCGCCAACGGTTTCGTGGTGCACAACTCGTACAACGAGGAGTCGGGCCGCTACCGGGAACTGCAGCCGGTCTTCTACGTCCCCGGCGAGGAGCGCAAGCTGGTCCAGCAGGGGCGTCCCGGCAAGTACGAGTTCGTGCCCGGCACCGACGCCCAGCAGCAGCTCGTGGAACACTCGATGCAGGAGTCGTACATCCAGGCGTACGAGCGCTACCAGGAGATGCTCGCCGCCGGCGTCGCCCGCGAGGTGGCCCGCGCGGTCCTGCCGGTCGGCCTGTTCTCCTCGATGTACGCCACCTGCAACGCCCGTTCGCTGATGCACTTCCTCGGCCTGCGCACCCAGCACGAACTGGCGAAGGTCCCCTCCTTCCCGCAGCGGGAGATCGAGATGGTCGGCGAGAAGATGGAGGCCGAGTGGGCCAGGCTGATGCCGCTCACGTACGCCGCCTTCAACGCGAACGGCCGAGTGGCGCCGTAGTGAATCTTCTCCCGCACCCGGGGCACAGACGTACGGGTCAGTCTCGCGAAGTGTCCGTATTGCGGCATTTGGAGAAGTTCATCTAGCCTGATCAAACGGACCCGGTACTGCTTGAACCCCCGAGCAGGCAGTACCGGGCTCCGCATTTGTCCTGACTTATCCCGCACCCCTAGGGCAGACCGCGCACGGAGCAGCGAGTAGCGTGTTACCCATGGCTCCGACCTCGACTCCGCAGACCCCCTTCGGGAGGGTCCTCACCGCCATGGTCACGCCCTTCACGGCGGACGGCGCTCTCGACCTCGACGGCGCACAGCGGCTCGCCACCCACCTGGTGGACGCAGGCAACGACGGCCTGATCATCAACGGCACCACCGGTGAGTCGCCCACCACCAGCGACGCGGAGAAAGCGGATCTCGTACGGGCGGTGCTCGAGGCCGTCGGCGACCGGGCCCACGTGGTCGCCGGCGTCGGGACCAATGACACCCACCACAGCGTCGAGCTGGCCCGGGCCGCCGAGAAGACCGGCGCGCACGGCCTCCTCGTCGTCACGCCGTACTACAACAAGCCCCCGCAGGAGGGCCTGTACCGGCACTTCAAGGCCGTCGCCGACGCCGCCGAGCTGCCGGTCATGCTCTACGACATCCCCGGCCGCAGCGGCGTCCCGATCAACACCGAGACGCTGGTCCGGCTCGCCGAGCACCCGCGCATCGTGGCCAACAAGGACGCCAAGGGCGACCTCGGCCGCTCCAGCTGGGCCATCGCCCGCTCCGGCCTCGCCTGGTACTCCGGCGACGACATGCTGAACCTGCCGCTGCTGTCCGTGGGCGCCGTCGGCTTCGTCTCGGTCGTCGGCCACCTCGTCACACCCGATCTGCGCGCCCTGGTCGACGCGTTCGTCTCGGGCGACGTACAGAAGGCCACCGAGATCCACCAGAAACTGCTGCCGGTCTACACGGGCATGTTCCGCACCCAGGGCGTCATGACGACCAAGGCCGCCCTCGCCCTCCAGGGCCTGCCCGCGGGACCTCTGCGCGCGCCCATGGTCGAGTGCACGCCCGAGGAGATCGCCCAGCTCAAGATCGATCTTGCCGCCGGCGGGGTACAGCTCTGACAACGGACTTGGCACCACAGGCTTCACAACTGAATAGGCGGGCCACCGGTGCCCGCACCCCACAACGACAACTGCTCATGCACGAACGTCATGCGCGCCACGTGCCCACCGGTACGTGGCGCGTGTGGTGAGGAGAGTCTTTTGAGTCATCCGCATCCCGAACTCGGCCCGCCGCCGCCGCTCCCCGAAGGCGGCCTGCGGGTCACCCCACTCGGCGGCCTCGGCGAGATCGGCCGGAACATGACGGTCTTCGAGTACGGCGGCCGTCTACTGATCGTCGACTGCGGAGTGCTCTTCCCCGAGGAGGAGCAGCCCGGAATCGACCTGATCCTGCCGGACTTCTCATCGATCCGGGACCGTCTCGACGACATCGACGGCATCGTCCTCACGCACGGCCACGAGGACCACATCGGCGGCGTCCCCTTCCTCCTGCGGGAGAAGCCGGACATCCCGCTGATCGGTTCCAAGCTGACCCTCGCGCTCATCGAGGCGAAGCTCCAGGAGCACCGCATCCGCCCGTACACCCTCGAGGTGGCCGAGGGACACCGCGAGCGCGTGGGTCCCTTCGACTGCGAGTTCGTCGCGGTCAACCACTCGATCCCGGACGCCCTCGCCGTGGCCATCCGCACCCCGGCCGGCATGGCGGTGCACACCGGCGACTTCAAGATGGACCAGCTCCCGCTGGACAACCGCCTCACGGACCTGCACGCGTTCGCGCGCCTGAGTGAGGAGGGCATCGACCTGCTCCTCGCCGACTCGACGAACGCCGAGGTCCCGGGCTTCGTCCCGCCCGAGCGCGACATCTCCAACGTCCTGCGCCAGGTCTTCGCGGGCGCCCGCAAGCGGATCATCGTGGCGAGCTTCGCCAGCCACGTCCACCGCATCCAGCAGATCATGGACGCGGCCCACGAGTACGGCCGCCGGGTCGCCTTCGTCGGCCGCTCGATGGTCCGCAACATGGGCATCGCCCGGGACCTGGGCTATCTGAAGGTCCCGCCGGGCCTGGTGGTCGACGTCAAGACCCTCGACGACCTCCCCGACCACGAGGTGGTCCTGGTCTGCACGGGCTCCCAGGGCGAGCCGATGGCGGCCCTGTCCCGCATGGCCAACCGCGACCACCAGATCCGCATCGTCGACGGCGACACGGTCATCCTGGCGTCGTCGCTCATCCCGGGCAACGAGAACGCCGTCTACCGCGTGATCAACGGCCTGACCCGCTGGGGCGCCAACGTCGTCCACAAGGGCAACGCCAAGGTCCACGTCTCGGGCCACGCGTCGGCCGGCGAGCTGCTGTACTTCTACAACATCTGCCGGCCGAAGAACCTGATGCCGGTTCACGGCGAATGGCGCCATCTGCGCTCCAACGCCGAACTGGGCGCTCTCACCGGCGTCCCGCACGACCGCATCGTCATCGCCGAGGACGGCGTGGTCGTCGACCTCGTCGAGGGCAAGGCGAAGATCTCGGGCAAGGTCCAGGCGGGCTACGTCTACGTCGACGGCCTGTCCGTGGGCGACGTCGGCGAGCCGGCCCTGAAGGACCGCAAGATCCTCGGTGACGAGGGCATCATCTCGGTCTTCGTCGTCATGGACTCGTCCACCGGCAAGATCACGGGCGGTCCGCACGTCCAGGCCCGCGGCTCGGGCATCGACGACTCCGCCTTCGCCGACGTGATCCCGAAGATCACCGAGTCCCTCGAACGCTCAGCCCAGGACGGCGTGGTGGAGCCGCACCAGCTCCAGCAACTCGTCCGCCGCACACTCGGCAAGTGGGTCTCCGACACGTATCGCCGCAGGCCGATGATCCTGCCGGTCGTCGTGGAGGTCTGACGGACAACGACGCCACGGACGCGTCAACTGGCGGCGGGGCGCCTCGATTTGCATCGAGGCGCCCCGCTCCAGTACGTTTACGGCTCCGCCCGATCGGGAACCCGGACGCTTCGTGCACCGGAACGAGTCCCCGAGAAGGGGCGGTAAATCCGACTCAGAAACTCTGATAAAGTCGGGTCCGCCGGAAAGGGAAACGCGGAAGCGGGAACCTGGAAAGCACCGAGGAAATCGGATCGGAAAAAGATCTGATAGAGTCGGGAACGCAAGACCGAAGGGAAGCGCCCGGAGGAAAGCCCGAGAGGGTGAGTACGAAGGAAGCGTCCGTTCCTTGAGAACTCAACAGCGTGCCAAAAGTCAACGCCAGATATGTTGATACCCCGTCTCCGGCCATACGGTCGGGGCGAGGTTCCTTTGAAAAAATACACAGCGAGGACGCTGTGTGCGGGGGGATTATTCCTCCTCTCGCACCGCTCTCGTGTGTGTCGCCCCGATGACGGGGAAGCATTCACGGAGAGTTTGATCCTGGCTCAGGACGAACGCTGGCGGCGTGCTTAACACATGCAAGTCGAACGATGAACCACTTCGGTGGGGAAGAGTGGCGAACGGGTGAGTAACACGTGGGCAATCTGCCCTGCACTCTGGGACAAGCCCTGGAAACGGGGTCTAATACCGGATACAACCGCTGACCGCATGGTCGGGTGGTGGAAAGCTCCGGCGGTGCAGGATGAGCCCGCGGCCTATCAGCTTGTTGGTGAGGTAATGGCTCACCAAGGCGACGACGGGTAGCCGGCCTGAGAGGGCGACCGGCCACACTGGGACTGAGACACGGCCCAGACTCCTACGGGAGGCAGCAGTGGGGAATATTGCACAATGGGCGCAAGCCTGATGCAGCGACGCCGCGTGAGGGATGACGGCCTTCGGGTTGTAAACCTCTTTCAGCAGGGAAGAAGCGCAAGTGACGGTACCTGCAGAAGAAGCGCCGGCTAACTACGTGCCAGCAGCCGCGGTAATACGTAGGGCGCAAGCGTTGTCCGGAATTATTGGGCGTAAAGAGCTCGTAGGCGGCTTGTCGCGTCGGTTGTGAAAGCCCGGGGCTTAACCCCGGGTCTGCAGTCGATACGGGCAGGCTAGAGTTCGGTAGGGGAGATCGGAATTCCTGGTGTAGCGGTGAAATGCGCAGATATCAGGAGGAACACCGGTGGCGAAGGCGGATCTCTGGGCCGATACTGACGCTGAGGAGCGAAAGCGTGGGGAGCGAACAGGATTAGATACCCTGGTAGTCCACGCCGTAAACGGTGGGCACTAGGTGTGGGCGGCATTCCACGTCGTCCGTGCCGCAGCTAACGCATTAAGTGCCCCGCCTGGGGAGTACGGCCGCAAGGCTAAAACTCAAAGGAATTGACGGGGGCCCGCACAAGCGGCGGAGCATGTGGCTTAATTCGACGCAACGCGAAGAACCTTACCAAGGCTTGACATACACCGGAAACGGCCGGAGACGGTCGCCCCCTTGTGGTCGGTGTACAGGTGGTGCATGGCTGTCGTCAGCTCGTGTCGTGAGATGTTGGGTTAAGTCCCGCAACGAGCGCAACCCTTGTCCCGTGTTGCCAGCAGGCCCTTGTGGTGCTGGGGACTCACGGGAGACCGCCGGGGTCAACTCGGAGGAAGGTGGGGACGACGTCAAGTCATCATGCCCCTTATGTCTTGGGCTGCACACGTGCTACAATGGCCGGTACAATGAGCTGCGATACCGTGAGGTGGAGCGAATCTCAAAAAGCCGGTCTCAGTTCGGATTGGGGTCTGCAACTCGACCCCATGAAGTCGGAGTCGCTAGTAATCGCAGATCAGCAGTGCTGCGGTGAATACGTTCCCGGGCCTTGTACACACCGCCCGTCACGTCACGAAAGTCGGTAACACCCGAAGCCGGTGGCCCAACCCCTTGTGGGAGGGAGCTGTCGAAGGTGGGACTGGCGATTGGGACGAAGTCGTAACAAGGTAGCCGTACCGGAAGGTGCGGCTGGATCACCTCCTTTCTAAGGAGCATCTTGCTGCCGCAGAGCAGCCAGAGCCACTACGCCGGCAAACGTCCGGCGGTGGTCAGCTCATGGGTGGAACGTTGACTACTCGGCCGGGACCTCGGGTCGGAGGCTGCTAGTACTGCTCGCAAGAGCGTGGAACGCATGATCTCCGGACGGGACCTGGCCGGGCACGCTGTTGGGTGTCTGAGGGTACGGCCGTGAGGTCGCCTTCAGGTGCCGGCCCCAGTGAACTCGAACCGGGTGGTTCGGGGTGGTGGGTGGCTGGTCGTTGTTTGAGAACTGCACAGTGGACGCGAGCATCTGTGGCCAAGTTTTTAAGGGCGCACGGTGGATGCCTTGGCACCAGGAACCGATGAAGGACGTGGGAGGCCGCGATAGGCCCCGGGGAGTCGTCAACCAGGCTTTGATCCGGGGGTGTCCGAATGGGGAAACCCGGCAGTCGTCATGGGCTGTCACCCGCTGCTGAACACATAGGCAGTGTGGAGGGAACGCGGGGAAGTGAAACATCTCAGTACCCGCAGGAAGAGAAAACAACCGTGATTCCGGGAGTAGTGGCGAGCGAAACCGGATGAGGCCAAACCGTATACGTGTGAGACCCGGCAGGGGTTGCGTGTGCGGGGTTGTGGGATCTCTCTTCTGTTGTCTGCCGGCGACAGGACGAGTCAGAAACCGTTGATGTAGGCGAAGGACATGCGAAAGGTCCGGCGTAGAGGGTAAGACCCCCGTAGTCGAAACGTCAGCGGCTCGTTTGAGAGACACCCAAGTAGCACGGGGCCCGAGAAATCCCGTGTGAATCTGGCGGGACCACCCGCTAAGCCTAAATATTCCCTGGTGACCGATAGCGGATAGTACCGTGAGGGAATGGTGAAAAGTACCCCGGGAGGGGAGTGAAATAGTACCTGAAACCGTGTGCCTACAAGCCGTGGGAGCGTCGGATGGGAGCTTGCTTCCATCTCGTGACTGCGTGCCTTTTGAAGAATGAGCCTGCGAGTTTGCGGTGTGTTGCGAGGTTAACCCGGGTGGGGTAGCCGTAGCGAAAGCGAGTCCGAAGAGGGCGTTTTAGTAGCATGCTCAAGACCCGAAGCGGAGTGATCTAGCCATGGGCAGGTTGAAGCGGCTGTAAGAGGTCGTGGAGGACCGAACCCACCAGGGTTGAAAACCTGGGGGATGACCTGTGGTTAGGGGTGAAAGGCCAATCAAACTCCGTGATAGCTGGTTCTCCCCGAAATGCATTTAGGTGCAGCGTCGTGTGTTTCTTGCCGGAGGTAGAGCACTGGATAGGCGATGGGCCCTACCGGGTTACTGACCTTAGCCAAACTCCGAATGCCGGTAAGTGAGAGCGCGGCAGTGAGACTGTGGGGGATAAGCTCCATGGTCGAGAGGGAAACAGCCCAGAGCATCGACTAAGGCCCCTAAGCGTACGCTAAGTGGGAAAGGATGTGGAGTCGCAGAGACAACCAGGAGGTTGGCTTAGAAGCAGCCACCCTTGAAAGAGTGCGTAATAGCTCACTGGTCTAGTGATTCCGCGCCGACAATGTAGCGGGGCTCAAGCGTACCGCCGAAGTCGTGTCATTGCAGCATGAGGGTCAACGCCCGCTGTGATGGGTAGGGGAGCGTCGTGTGCCGGGTGAAGCAGCACCGGAAGGTAGTTGTGGACGGTTCACGAGTGAGAATGCAGGCATGAGTAGCGATTCACACGTGAGAAACGTGTGCGCCGATTGACTAAGGGTTCCTGGGTCAAGCTGATCTGCCCAGGGTAAGTCGGGACCTAAGGCGAGGCCGACAGGCGTAGTCGATGGATAACCGGTTGATATTCCGGTACCCGCTGTGAAGCGTCAAACATCGAGCATCGTGATGCTAAGGCCGTGAAGCCGCCCCGGAGCCTTCGGGCGAAGGGGAGTGGTGGAGCCGCCGGACCAAGCGGTTAGTAGGTGAGTGATGGGGTGACGCAGGAAGGTAGTCCAGCCCGGGCGGTGGTTGTCCCGGGGTAAGGGTGTAGGCCGCAAGGTAGGTAAATCCGCCTTGCATACGGCTGAGACCTGATGCCGAGCCGATTGTGGTGAAGTGGATGATCCTATGCTGTCGAGAAAAGCCTCTAGCGAGTTTCATGGCGGCCCGTACCCTAAACCGACTCAGGTGGTCTGGTAGAGAATACCGAGGCGTTCGGGTGAACTATGGTTAAGGAACTCGGCAAAATGCCCCCGTAACTTCGGGAGAAGGGGGGCCACACCTGGTGACGAGTCTTGCACTCCGAGCTGGGGGTGGCCGCAGAGACCAGCGAGAAGCGACTGTTTACTAAAAACACAGGTCCGTGCGAAGCCGTAAGGCGATGTATACGGACTGACGCCTGCCCGGTGCTGGAACGTTAAGGGGACCGGTTAGTCCGATTTCGGTCGGGCGAAGCTGAGAACTTAAGCGCCAGTAAACGGCGGTGGTAACTATAACCATCCTAAGGTAGCGAAATTCCTTGTCGGGTAAGTTCCGACCTGCACGAATGGCGTAACGACTTCTCGACTGTCTCAACCATAGGCCCGGTGAAATTGCACTACGAGTAAAGATGCTCGTTTCGCGCAGCAGGACGGAAAGACCCCGGGACCTTTACTACAGTTTGATATTGGTGTTCGGTTCGGCTTGTGTAGGATAGCTGGGAGACTTTGAGACGCGGACGCCAGTTCGTGTGGAGTCGTCGTTGAAATACCAGTCTGGTCGTGCTGGATGTCTAACCTGGGTCCGTGATCCGGATCAGGGACAGTGTCTGATGGGTAGTTTAACTGGGGCGGTTGCCTCCTAAAGGGTAACGGAGGCGCCCAAAGGTTCCCTCAGCCTGGTTGGCAATCAGGTGTTGAGTGTAAGTGCACAAGGGAGCTTGACTGTGAGACCGACGGGTCGAGCAGGGACGAAAGTCGGGACTAGTGATCCGGCGGTGGCTTGTGGAAGCGCCGTCGCTCAACGGATAAAAGGTACCCCGGGGATAACAGGCTGATCTTCCCCAAGAGTCCATATCGACGGGATGGTTTGGCACCTCGATGTCGGCTCGTCGCATCCTGGGGCTGGAGTCGGTCCCAAGGGTTGGGCTGTTCGCCCATTAAAGCGGTACGCGAGCTGGGTTTAGAACGTCGTGAGACAGTTCGGTCCCTATCCGCTGTGCGCGTAGGAGTCTTGAGAAGGGCTGTCCCTAGTACGAGAGGACCGGGACGGACGAACCTCTGGTGTGCCAGTTGTTCTGCCAAGGGCATGGCTGGTTGGCTACGTTCGGGAGGGATAACCGCTGAAAGCATCTAAGCGGGAAGCCTGCTTCGAGATGAGGACTCCCACCTCTATAAGAGGGTAAGGCTCCCAGTAGACGACTGGGTTGATAGGCCGGATCTGGAAGCCAGGTGACTGGTGGAGGTGACCGGTACTAATAGGCCGAGGGCTTGTCCTCAGTTGCTCGCGTCCACTGTGTTTGTTCTGAGGCAACGACCGTGTGGTGTCCGGTTGTAACTTCATAGTGTTTCGGTGGTTATAGCGTGAGGGAAACGCCCGGTTACATTCCGAACCCGGAAGCTAAGCCTTACAGCGCCGATGGTACTGCAGGGGGGACCCTGTGGGAGAGTAGGACGCCGCCGAACAATTATTCAAAGGGTTGGATCCTGAACTTCGGTTCGGGGCCCAACCCTTTTTTGTTGTGCGTCACTTGAAGTTCACGTTGCGCAACAACCATCCGCGGTATGGGTACTGCTGCGATGCTCAGGGCCGCCGGTGTAGGGCTCGGTGACGAGGTCGTCGTGTCGGCCTTCGGAAACGTCGAGGTCGCTCAGGCCGTCGCCATGGCCGGAGCGCTGCCGGTGTTCGCCGACATAGATCCCGTGACGTACTGCCTCGATCCGGTCGCCGTCGAGGCGGCCGTAACTCCGAGGACGGCGGCTGTCGTTGTCGTCCACCGCTTCGGCCGGCCGGCCGATGTCGCGCGGTTGCACGGGGTCGGGCGGCGCCACGGCCTCCTGGTGCTGGAAGAGGCGGAGCCTGAGGTGCCGTACGGCGAAGTGGCTCAGCGCCGGGAGCGGGCCGCTTATCTCGACGGCAGGTTGAGGGGTGTGCGCACGCCCGACGGTGGTGACGGGCACACCTATCAGCAGTACGTCGTGCGGGTGCCGGGCAACGGACGGCCGGACCGGGACGCCTTCGCCCGGGCCGTGCGGGCCAGGGGAGTTGAGGCGTGGGTGCCGGTGAAGACGCCTGTGCACCGGATGCCGGAATTCCGTCGGTGTGTGTCGCTGCCGGAGACCGAGCGGGCCGCCGACGAGACCCTTGCGCTGCCGGTGGACGCCGCGTTGACGAAGCGGGACTTGCAGCGGGTCGTCGGCGCGTGCAATGCGCTGGGCGGACTGCTCCAGCCCGCTTTCTGAGTGGCCGTTCGTCACGGGACGGCGTGGTTGGGAGCACTCGGCCGCACGGGGTATGATCTATTCCGTCGCCGCGCGGGAATGTTCTGAAAAGGCGACAGGCCCCTATAGCTCAGTCGGTAGAGCGTCTCCATGGTAAGGAGAAGGTCAACGGTTCGATTCCGTTTGGGGGCTCCATTCGAAAGGCACCACCCGGTCGGGTGGTGCCTTTCGTGTTGTTCGGGTCGTGTCGTTCGGGGCCGCTCAGTCCTTGTGCGGGCCCGGGACTCGCATCGCGAGGATCGCCATGTCGTCGGACGGGGCGTCGGAGGCGAAGCGCTCCACGGCGCGCATGATGCGGGCCGCGACCGCGCCCGCCGTCAGGCCCGTGCAGGCGGTGAGGACGTCGGCGAGGCCGTCGTCGCCCAGCATGCGGGTGCCCTCGCGGCGCTCGGTGACGCCGTCCGTGACGCAGAGGAGGACGTCGCCCGCGTCGAGGGTGACCGTCTGCTCGTAGAGCTCGAGGTCGTCCATGACGCCGAGGAGCGGCTGGGGTTCGGCGGCCGGTTCGACCGTGCCGTCCTGGCGCAGGCGCAGGGGGAGCGGATGGCCGGCGCAGACCACCTTGAGTTGTGCGCTGCCGTCCTCCTGCGGCCTCAACTCGCCGTAGAGGAGCGTCAGGAAGCGGCTGCGGGCGCCCTCGTCGAGAATGGCCGAGTTCAGCCGTTCCAGGACCGCGGGGCCGCTGAGGCCCTCGCGGGCCAGCAGGCGCAGGGCGTGCCGGGCGAGGCCGGTGACGGCGGCCGCGTTGGGGCCCGTGCCGCAGACGTCGCCGATGGCGAAGCCGTAGGCGCCGTCGCTGATCGGGAAGAGGTCGTAGAAGTCGCCGCCGACCTCGTTGCCCTCGCCGGCCGCTCGGTAGATGACCTCCACCTCGACGCCGCCGATCTCGGGGAGCTCGGGCGGCAGGAGGCTGCGCTGGAGGGACTGGCTGATCGCCGTGCGTTCCGAGTACAGGCGGGCGTTGTCCAGCGCCAGAGCCGCTCGGCGGCTCAAGTCCTCGGCCAGTTCCAGGATTTCCTGGCGGAAGTGCTCGTCGGTGGGCTTGCCGAGCGTCAGCATGCCGATGACGCGGTTGCGGGCCACCAGGGGCAGGACGACCGTCTCACCGCCCACGGCGGACGCTGTGGCGAGCGTGGGGCCGATGCCGGAGGCGATCTGGTGGGTCGGGCCGCCGCTGAGGCCCAGGCTGCGCATGGAGCTGCGCAGAGCCGCCTGGTGGGCGACCTCGCCGGGGGCCGTCCAGACGCGGGCGCCGGGGGTCGGCACCGGGTCCGGCGGCGGGACCTTGGAGAGCAACGACTTGATGCCGTCGATGAGTTCCTCGTCCTCGTGCAGGACGTACGACAGGTAGGGCTCGGAGGCCTGGTCGGCGATCGTGTAGACGGCGCACCAGGTGGCGAGGGTGGGGACCGTCATCTGGGCCATCAGGGCGAGTGTCTGGTCGCGGTCCAGGGTGCCGGCGAGGAGGTCGGAGGCCTCCACGAGGAAGCTCAGGGAGCCTCGGCGCAGGCGTTCCAGTTCCCCGAGGCGGGCCGACTCGACGGCCAGCGCGATGCGGTCGGCGGCAAATTGCAGCCGCAGGGCCTCCTCGTTGGAGAATCTGCCCGCTCCCTCGGCGGCCACGCCCAGGGAGCCCGTGAGCCGTCCCTCGACCTTCAGCGGGACCGTGACGACCGAGCGCATGCCGGTGCCGCTGAGGAGCGGCACGGCGCCGGGAACGGCCGCGAGGTCGTCGTGGACGGCCGGCATGCGGGCCGAGCCGTAGCGGCCGGGGCCCGCCTCGACGGGCACGCGTGCGAAGCGCTGGCGGGCGGAGGGCAGGCCGGTGGAGGCGCGGACCTCCAGCTCCGTCTCGTCGTCGGTGGCGAGGAGCAGGAAGGCGGAGTCGCCGTCGAGCATGTCGCGGGCGCGCTCCACCGTGCGCTGCAGGAGGCCGTCGAGGTCGTCGGGAGCGGGCGAGCCGATGAACACCTCGAAGGGGTCGTTGCTCTGCCCCTCGCCGCCGGTGGCGGCGTCCGAGGGCGGCAGGCGCACCGGGGTCTGCAGGACGGCCCGTTCGTGGTCGCGGACGAGGAGGCAGACCGTGGACGGCTCGCCGCCGGTGTCGCGGACGCGCAGGTGTGAGGCGTAGACCGGTGTGACGCGGCCGCTGGCGCCCCTTATGCCGTAGCTGCCCTCCCAGCGGGAGAGCTGGAGCGCCTCCGCGATGCCCGTGCTCGTTCCCGGGGTGTGCGGCCAGGCGGCGAGGTCGGTGAGGGGCTTGCCGGTGACCTGTTCGGCGGGGTAGCCGAAGAGCTCCTCCGCGTCCTCGTTCCAGGCCGTGATGGAGCCCGTGCGGTCGATCTGGACGACGGCGACGCGAACGCGGCCGTCGGCGATCGGCAGGAGCTCGGAGGGCAGGGAGGGGCCCGCTGCACGGGTGCCGACCGGGCGCTCGGGGAGGCTGAGCTGGAACCAGACCTGCTTGTGGGTGGGCGTGTACTCGACACCCCAGCGGCCGGCCAGCGCCGCGCAGAGCTGCAGGCCGCGGCCGCCCTCGCGGTCGGGGCTGCCCATGTTGACGGGCGAGCCCTGGAGGGGGATCTCTCGCTCCGGGTAGCGGTCGGCGACCTCGATCCGTACCCCGTCGTCACTGCGCAGGCACAGAACGTCGGCGGAGGTGCCCGCGTGGACGACGGCGTTGGTGACGAGTTCGCTGGTCAGGACGACGGCGTCGTCGACGATGTCGGCGAAGCCCCAGCCCTGGAGGGTGTCGCGGACGAACGAGCGGGCGGTCGCGACCGATCGCCCGACGGGCTCGAAGCTGGCGGCCGCGCGCGCGGTGATCACAGAACTCCTCGTCCGGTTGTCGACGGGCAGGGCTGGCCGGCCGACCGGCTCGTGCCGCTGATGCGGCAGACCGCCCGTCGGCCGGGGGTCCGGGGGCTGTCCCCCCGGGATCAGTCCGGTGGTCATGTTGTTGCGGCCGCCCCTCCGATGCCCGCTCGTGCTCCTGCCACCGCCCAGGCCGGACGGACCGGCGCGGCTGGACAGCCGCATGCAAGGTTACTTACCTTCGCCGTCCGAGCGGATGCCGGTCTGCAGTGTTTCCGCCCAGAGGGTGTGCGGACGATGTGCGAAGCTGCCGAACTGTTATGGCCGGGTTCAAGCAGGGTGAAACACTGGGCAAGCTTCTTGAGAAGGTCCGGGCAGGCCGAGTGACTTCCGCATGCAGCGGGCAGCAGCCCGTGGTGTGGCCCGGTGTATCCGGCAGGAATACGCAGAAGTAACTGGTACGTCGAACGGAAGTACCGGAGCACAGCAGTAACGGTCGACCCCTGCGGGAGGGACACAGTGGAGTCTGGCGCAGCGGCGCGGGGCACTAAGACGCGCGCGAAAGGCGGACAGTCCCTGAGCAAACAACGCACCCCGCGAGGGGGTACCACTTCGGTGGACACGGCGTCCCTGAACCGGCTCCTGGCGGCTCTCGTGGCGATGCGCGACGGGAACTTCCGCAAGCGGCTCACGGTGTCCGGGGACGGCGTGATGTCGGAGATCGCCGCGGTCTTCAACGAGGTGGCCGACCGCAATCTGCACCTGACCGGTGAGCTGTCGCGGGTGCGCCGCATGGTGGGCCGCGAGGGCAAGCTCACGGAGCGGCTGGAGACGGGCGCCTACGAGGGTTCCTGGGCCGCCGCCATCGAGGCGTCCAACGCCCTCGTGGACGACCTCGTACGGCCCGTCTCCGAGGTGGGACGGGTGCTGACCGCGGTGGCCGAGGGTGACCTGTCGCCGCGGATGGAGCTGCGGACGCAGGCGCCGGACGGGACCGGGCACCCCCTGCGCGGGGAGTTCCTCAAGGTGGGGCGCACGGTCAACAACCTCGTCGACCAGCTGTCGACGTTCACCGACGAGGTCACCCGCGTGGCCAGCGAGGTGGGCACCGAGGGCAAGCTGGGCGGGCAGGCGCGGGTGCGCGGCATGTCGGGTTCGTGGAAGGACCTCACGGACTCCGTCAACACCATGGCGTACCGGCTGACGGCCCAGGTGCGGGACATCGCCCTGGTGACGACCGCGGTGGCCAAGGGCGACCTGTCGCGCAAGGTCACCGTCCATGTCGCCGGCGAGATGCTGGAGCTGAAGAACACCGTCAACACGATGGTCGACCAGCTGTCGTCGTTCTCCTCCGAGGTGACGCGGGTCGCGCGCGAGGTGGGCACCGAGGGTGAGCTCGGCGGCCAGGCGCAGGTGCCGGGCGTGGCCGGTGTGTGGAAGGACCTCACCGACTCGGTGAACCTCATGGCCGGCAACCTCACGGCCCAGGTGCGAGGGATCTCACAGGTCACGACGGCGGTCGCCAACGGCGACCTGTCGCAGAAGGTGACCGTGTCGGCACGTGGTGAGGTCGCGCAGCTCGCGGACACGATCAACCAGATGACCGAGACGCTGCGGATCTTCGCGGACGAGGTCACGCGCGTCGCGAACGAGGTCGGTGCCGCGGGCCAGCTGGGCGGTCAGGCGAACGTGCCCGGCGCCGCCGGCACCTGGAAGGACCTGACGGACTCCGTCAACACCGTCTTCCGCAACCTCACGATCCAGGTACGGGACATCGCCGCGGTGACGACCGCCGTGGCCAACGGTGATCTCTCCCAGAAGGTCACCGTGGACGTGGCCGGCGAGATGCTGGAGCTGAAGAACACCGTCAACGGGATGGTGGACCAGCTGTCCTCCTTCGGTTCCGAGGTGACGCGCGTGGCGCGCGAGGTCGGCGTCGAGGGCGAGCTGGGCGGGCAGGCGCAGGTGCCGGGCGCGGCCGGTACATGGAAAGACTTGACCGACTCCGTCAACACTGCATTCCGCAACCTCACCGGACAGGTCCGCAACATCGCCCAGGTGACGACGGCCGTGGCCAACGGCGATCTGTCGCAGAAGGTCACCGTGGACGTCTCCGGCGAGATGCTCCAGCTGAAGAACACCGTGAACACGATGGTGGACCAGCTGTCGTCCTTCGCCGACCAGGTGACGCGGATGGCGCGGGACGTGGGCACGGAGGGCCGTCTCGGCGGTCAGGCGGTCGTGCCGGGCGTCGCCGGCACGTGGAAGGAGCTCACCGACTCCGTCAACGGCATGGCGGGGAACCTGACCGCGCAGGTGCGCAACATCGCCCAGGTCACGACCGCGGTGGCCCGCGGTGACCTGTCGCAGAAGATCGACGTGGACGCGCGCGGGGAGATCCTGGAGCTGAAGAACACCATCAACACGATGGTCGACCAGCTCTCCGGGTTCGCCGACCAGGTGACCCGGGTGGCCCGCGAGGTGGGCACGGAGGGCCGCCTCGGCGGCCAGGCGCAGGTGCCCGGCGTCGCCGGTGTGTGGCGGGACCTGACGGATTCCGTCAACGGCATGGCGGGGAACCTGACCGCGCAGGTGCGCAACATCGCCCAGGTCGCCACCGCGGTGGCCCGCGGTGACCTGTCGCAGAAGATCACCGTGGACGCGCGCGGGGAGATCCTGGAGCTGAAGAACACCCTGAACACGATGGTGGACCAGCTGTCGTCGTTCGCGGAGGAGGTCACCAGGGTCGCCCGCGAGGTGGGCACCGAGGGCATCCTCGGCGGTCAGGCCGAGGTCCAGGGCGTCTCCGGCACCTGGAAGGACCTCACGCAGTCCGTGAACTTCATGGCGAACAACCTGACCATCCAGGTGCGCAACATCGCCGAGGTCACGACCGCGGTCGCCAAGGGCGACCTGTCGAAGAAGATCACTGTTGACGCGAAGGGCGAGATTCTTGAGCTCGTCACGACGGTCAACACGATGGTTGATCAGCTGTCCAGCTTCGCCGAGCAGGTGACCCGGGTGGCCCGTGAGGTGGGCACCGAGGGCATTCTCGGCGGCCAGGCGCACGTACCCGGCGTCGTCGGCATCTGGAAGGACCTCAGCGACAACGTCAACCTCATGGCCAAGAACCTGACCGTGCAGGTGCGCAACATCTCCCAGGTGGCCGCGGCGGTCGCCAACGGCGATCTGACGCGGACGGTGACGATCGAGGCGCGCGGCGAGGTCGCGCAGCTCGCCGACACCTTCAACACGATGGTGAAGACGCTGAGCTCGTTCGCCGACCAGGTCACCAAGGTGGCGCGCGAGGTGGGCACGGACGGCATCCTGGGCGGTCAGGCGCACGTACCCGGGGTGGCCGGTACGTGGAAGGACCTCACCGAGTCCGTGAACCAGATGGCGTCCAACCTGACCGGCCAGGTGCGCAACATCGCCATGGTCACCACGGCCATCGCCAAGGGTGACCTGACCAAGAAGATCGACATCGACGCCCGCGGGGAGATCCTCGAGCTCAAGACGACGATCAACACGATGGTCGACCAGCTCTCCAGCTTCGCCGAGGAGGTCACCCGGGTCGCCCGCGAGGTGGGCACGGAAGGGCAGCTCGGCGGTCAGGCACGCGTGCGCGACGTCGACGGCACCTGGCGCGACCTCACCGAGTCCGTGAACGAGATGGCGGGGAACCTCACCCGGCAGGTGCGCGCCATCGCGCGCGTGGCGACCGCGGTGACCCGCGGTGACCTGAACCTGAAGATCGACGTCGACGCGTCCGGCGAGATCCAGGAGCTGCAGGACTACATCAACAAGATGATCGCCAACCTGCGCGACACCACCATCGCCAACAAGGAGCAGGACTGGCTCAAGGGCAACCTGGCCCGTATCTCCGCGCTGATGCAGGGCCGGCGCGACCTGCAGGACGTGGCCTCGCTGATCATGAGCGAGCTGACGCCGGTGGTCTCCGCGCAGCACGGCGCGTTCTTCGTGGCGATGCCGCTGGTCGACGGCAAGGACCTCAGCGCCGAGAGCGAGGACGCCTACGAACTGCGCATGCTGGGGTCGTACGGCTACTCGATGGGCTCCATGCCGACATCGTTCCGGCCGGGCGAGGCGCTGATCGGGACGGCCGCCGAGGAGAAGCGCACGATCCTGGTGGAAAACGCTCCCAGCGGCTATCTGAAGATCTCCTCCGGTCTCGGCGAGGCGCCTCCCGCGCAGGTGATCGTCCTTCCGGTGCTGTTCGAGGGCAAGGTGCTCGGCATCATCGAGCTGGCCTCGTTCACGCCCTTCACGCAGATCCAGAAGGACTTCCTCAACCAGATCGCCGAGATGATCGCGACCAGCGTCAACACCATCTCGGTCAACACCAAGACGGAGCAGCTGCTGAAGCAGTCGCAGGAGCTGACCGAGCAGCTGCGTGAGCGCTCCGCCGAACTGGAGAACCGGCAGAAGGCCCTCCAGGCGTCCAACGCCGAGCTGGAGGAGAAGGCGGAGCTGCTGGCCCAGCAGAACCGCGACATCGAGGTGAAGAACACCGAGATCGAGGAGGCGCGGCAGGTCCTGGAGGAGCGCGCCGAGCAGCTCGCGGTCTCCATGCGCTACAAGAGCGAGTTCCTCGCCAACATGTCGCACGAGCTGCGTACGCCGCTCAACTCCCTGCTGATTCTGGCCAAGTTGCTCGCCGACAACGCGGACGCCAACCTGACGCCGAAGCAGGTCGAGTTCGCCGAGACCATCCACGGCGCGGGATCCGATCTGCTGCAGCTGATCAACGACATCCTCGACCTGTCGAAGGTCGAGGCGGGCAAGATGGACGTCTCCCCGACGCGTATCGCGCTCGTCCAGCTCGTCGACTACGTGGAGGCCACGTTCCGGCCGCTGACCGCGGAGAAGGGCCTGGACCTGTCCGTACGGGTCTCCCCGGAGCTGCCCGCCACGCTGCACACCGACGAGCAGCGGCTGCTGCAGGTGCTGCGGAACCTGTTGTCGAACGCGGTGAAGTTCACCGACTCCGGCTCCGTCGAGCTGGTGATCCGGCCGGCCGGGCGGGACGTCCCGGTGCGGATCAAGGAGCAGCTGCTCGAGGCGGGGTCGCTGAGCGATCCGGACGCGGGCCTGATCGCGTTCTCGGTGACCGACACCGGGATCGGCATCGCCGCCAGCAAGATGCGGGTGATCTTCGAGGCGTTCAAGCAGGCGGACGGCACGACGAGCCGCAAGTACGGCGGCACCGGGCTGGGCCTGTCGATCTCCCGGGAGATCGCCCAGCTGCTCGGCGGTGAGATCCACGCGCAGAGCGAACCGGGACGCGGCTCGACGTTCACGCTGTATTTGCCTCTGCATCCCAGCGAACTGCCGCCGCAGGGCTATCAGCAGGCGCTGCCGGCCCTGGAGGCGGGCGACCTGGTGGCCGCCTCGGACCTGGCCCAGCTCGCCCAGGCGGAGATCGAGACGCCGGCCGAGGTGAAGTCGTACCGCGAGACGCAGAACGGCGCCGCCGCGCTCTTCAGGCGCCGCCGCAGGAACGGACTCGACACCGACCGGGCCACCGGCGCCCCGGAACAGTGGTCCGGCGACCAGCAGGCCGCCGCGCCGCAGCCGCACCACGGGGTCCGCTTCGGCGGCCAGAAGGTGCTGATCGTCGACGACGACATCCGTAATGTGTTCGCGTTGACCAGCGTCCTGGAGCAGCACGGCCTCTCGGTGCTCTACGCCGAGAACGGCCGTGAGGGCATCGAGGTCCTGGAGCAGCACGACGATGTCGCGGTCGTCCTGATGGACATCATGATGCCCGAGATGGACGGATATGCGACGACCACGGCGATCCGCAGGATGCCGCAGTTCGCGGGCCTGCCGATCATCGCGCTGACGGCGAAGGCGATGAAGGGCGACCGGGAGAAGGCGATCGAGTCGGGCGCCTCCGACTACGTGACCAAACCGGTCGATCCCGATCACCTGCTGTCGGTGATGGAACAGTGGATGCGAGAGGAGTGACGGGAACCATCGATGTTCACTCGGAGTTGCTGACTGAGTGTGCCCGGGGCCGTGTAGAAGTACGGGATTCGGGGAACGTTCTGGTCTCCCGCTACGTTTGTGCTACGTGCACAGTGACATCGCGGTGACAGGGTGTGGCGACGAGCGGGGTACGGCTACGATGACCGGCACAAGGACGGGCGGCGAAAGGGAGTCGTCCCCAGGGGCGGCGCCCGGTGCACAGCCGGGGCGAGGAGGGCGGGCCATGGTGCAGAAGGCCAAGATCCTCCTGGTCGATGACCGGCCGGAGAATCTGCTGGCGCTGGAGGCCATCCTCTCGGCGCTCGATCAGACGCTGGTGCGGGCATCGTCCGGGGAGGAAGCGCTCAAAGCACTGCTCACGGACGACTTCGCGGTCATTCTGCTGGACGTCCAGATGCCGGGCATGGACGGCTTCGAAACGGCCGCGCACATCAAGCGGCGAGAACGGACCCGGGACATCCCGATCATCTTCCTGACCGCGATCAACCACGGCCCCCACCACACCTTCCGGGGGTACGCGGCCGGCGCGGTGGACTACATCTCGAAGCCGTTCGACCCCTGGGTGCTGCGCGCCAAGGTCTCCGTCTTCGTCGAGCTGTACATGAAGAACTGCCAGCTGCGGGAGCAGGCGGCGCTGCTGCGGCTCCAGTTGGAGGGCGGCGGTGGCAAGGCCGCGGTCGGGGAGGCCAAGGAGCCGGCCGGTCTGCTCGCCGAGCTGTCGGCCCGTCTCGCGGCGGTCGAGGAGCAGGCCGAGGCGCTGTCCAAGCAGCTCGACGACGAGTCGGCGGATGCGGCGGCGGTGGCGACGGCGGCCCATCTCGAACGCAAACTCACCGGTTTGCGGCGGGCGCTGGACGCCCTGGAACCGGGTGCGGGCAGCGCCTCCTCGGTGTCCTCGCAGAACTGACATCGGTGTCCTCACGGCACCGATGTCAGCGTCCTCGCGGAACTGGCGTACCGACGCGGAGCCGTTGCGGATGAGCGCGCGTCAGTTCCGCGCCCGTTCCAGGGCGACACGAACGGGTGAAGCAGTGGGCACACGTGTCCGTCGCCGTCTCCACCGGTAACCTCACACCTATGGCCTCACGTCCCTCCGCTGCCAAGAAGCAGCCCGCGAAGAAGGCGGCGGCACCGGCGAAGAAGGCCGCTGCGAAGAAGGCTCCGGCGAAGAAGGCGCCCGCCAGGAAGGCCGCCGCGAAGAAGGCGGCGCCCCCGAAGCCGGCACCGAGTCCGACCGGCGGCATCTACCGGCTCGTGCGCGCCCTCTGGCTGGGCCTCGCGCACGCCGTCGGCGCCGTGTTCCGCGGCATAGGGAACGGCGCGAAGAACCTCGACCCGGCGCACCGCAAGGACGGTGTGGCGCTGCTGCTGTTCGCCATCGCGCTGATCGTCGCCGCGGGCACCTGGGCCGATCTGCGCGGCCCCGTCGGCGATCTCGTCGAGATCCTGGTGACGGGCGCCTTCGGCCGCCTGGATCTGCTGGTGCCGATACTGCTCGCGGCCATCGCCGTGCGCTTCGTCCGGCATCCCGAGCAGCCCGAGGCCAATGGCCGCATCGTGATCGGCCTGTCCGCGCTCGTCATCGGCGTGCTCGGCCAGGTCCACATCGCCTGCGGGGCGCCCGCCCGCAGCGAGGGCATGCAGGCCATAAGGGACGCCGGCGGGCTCATCGGCTGGGGCGCGGCCACCCCGCTGACGTACACGATGGGCGAGGTCCTCGCCGTACCGCTGCTGGCGCTGCTGACGATCTTCGGTCTGCTCGTCGTCACGGCCACCCCGGTCAACGCCATTCCGCAGCGGCTGCGCCTGCTCGGTGTGAAGCTCGGTGTCCTGCACGATCCCGAGGACGACGAGTTCACCGAGGACGACCACCGCTACGACGACCAGTGGCGCGAGGGACTGGCCGCGCGCCCGCGCAGGCGCGGCCGGGCGCCGGAGTCCTACGACCCCGACCAGGCGGAGCAGGAGGCGCTCTCCAAGCGCCGCGGCCGGCCCAGGCGCTCCGCGGTGCCGCAGCCCGACATGGCGCGCCCCATGGACGCCGTGGACGTCGCCGCCGCCGCGGCCGCCGCGCTCGACGGCGCGGTCATGCACGGCATGCCGCCCTCGCCGATCGTCGCCGATCTCACCCAGGGCGTGAGCGCCGGGGACCGCGAGGAGAGCACCCCGACGCCGGCGCCGAAGGCCGTCCCGGCGGCGCGACCCAAGCAGGAGAAGCTGAAGGCCGAGGTCGCCGACCTCACCAAGCCCGCGCCCGAGGAGCCGGGCCGCCTGCCGCCGCGCGCCGAGCAGCTCCAGCTGTCCGGGGACATCACCTACTCCCTGCCCTCGCTCGACCTGCTCGAGCGCGGCGGCCCCGGCAAGGCGCGCAGCGCCGCCAACGACGCGGTGGTCGCCTCGCTGACCAACGTCTTCTCCGAGTTCAAGGTCGACGCCTCGGTCACCGGCTTCACCCGCGGGCCGACGGTCACGCGCTACGAGGTCGAACTCGGCCCCGCCGTGAAGGTCGAACGGATCACCGCGCTGACGAAGAACATCGCCTACGCGGTCGCCAGTCCGGACGTGCGGATCATCAGCCCGATCCCGGGCAAGTCCGCGGTCGGCATCGAAATCCCCAACACCGACCGGGAGATGGTCAACCTCGGCGACGTGCTGCGCCTCGCGGCGGCCGCCGAGGACGAGCACCCGATGCTGGTCGCGCTCGGCAAGGACGTCGAGGGCGGCTACGTGATGGCCAACATCGCGAAGATGCCGCACGTGCTGGTCGCCGGCGCGACCGGTTCCGGCAAGTCGTCCTGCATCAACTGCCTGATCACCTCGGTCATGATGCGGGCGACCCCGGAGGACGTCCGCATGGTCCTCGTCGACCCCAAGCGCGTCGAACTCACCGCCTACGAGGGCATTCCGCACCTGATCACGCCGATCATCACCAACCCGAAGCGGGCCGCCGAGGCGCTGCAGTGGGTCGTCCGGGAGATGGACCTCCGGTACGACGACCTGGCGGCGTACGGCTTCCGGCACATCGACGACTTCAACGAGGCCGTGCGGGGCGGCAAGGTGAAGCCGCCGGAGGGCAGTGAGCGCGAGCTTCAGCCGTACCCGTATCTGCTGGTGATCGTCGACGAGCTCGCCGACCTGATGATGGTCGCCCCGCGCGACGTCGAGGACGCGATCGTGCGCATCACGCAGCTCGCGCGCGCGGCCGGCATCCACCTGGTGCTGGCCACGCAGCGGCCTTCGGTCGACGTCGTCACCGGTCTGATCAAGGCGAACGTGCCCTCGCGGCTCGCCTTCGCCACCTCCTCGCTCGCCGACAGCCGGGTCATCCTCGACCAGCCCGGTGCCGAGAAGCTGATCGGCAAGGGCGACGGGCTCTTCCTGCCGATGGGTGCGAACAAGCCGACCCGTATGCAGGGCGCCTTCGTGACCGAGGAGGAGGTCTCGGCCGTCGTCCGGCACTGCAAGGAGCAGATGGCGCCGGTCTTCCGCGACGACGTCACCGTGGGCACCAAGCAGAAGAAGGAGATCGACGAGGAGATCGGCGACGACCTCGACCTGCTGTGCCAGGCGGCCGAGCTGGTGGTCTCCACGCAGTTCGGCTCGACGTCCATGCTCCAGCGCAAGTTGCGCGTCGGCTTCGCCAAGGCCGGGCGGCTCATGGACCTCATGGAGTCGCGGAACATCGTCGGACCCAGCGAGGGCTCGAAGGCGCGTGATGTTCTTGTGAAGCCTGATGAACTGGACGGCGTGCTCGCGGTCATCCGCGGGGAGGCTTGAGAGAGAGGCCCGAACGGAGGGGTGGGCGATGTCGGATCGTGACTCACCCGTAAGGGATCATTGAGCAACCGTTTCCCTTCGGCGTACGTCAAGTTGAGGGAAGCGACAAGCGTGTACACCACCATCGGCGTGTCCGGCCATACCGATGGGCTAACAAGCTCCACCGTCCGGTTGCCCCACCCATTTGTACCCCCCATAGACTGAACCTCCAGCACAGGTGGCTTAACGCTCGAAAGGCGCCCCCGTGTCCATCGGCAACTCTCCTGAAGACGAGCGTCCGTTCGAAGACGATCGCGAGGAAGCCCGCCTCTCCATCGGCCATGCCCTCCGGCAGGCCCGTATCGCAGCCGGGCTGACCGTCGACGACGTCACCAACGCCACCCGGGTCCGGATCTCGATCGTGCACGCCATCGAGGCGGACGACTTCGCCCCCTGCGGCGGGGACGTGTACGCCCGCGGCCACATCCGGACCCTGGCCAAGGCCGTCCACCTCGATCCGGCCCCGCTGATCGCGCAGTACGACGCCGAGCACGGCGGCCGTCCGGCGCCGACCCCGGCGGCCCCCCTGTTCGAGGCGGAACGCATCCGCCCCGAGCGGCGCGGGCCCAACTGGACCGCGGCCATGGTCGCCGCGATCGTGGCCGTGGTCGGCTTCGTCGGGTTCACCGCGTTCAAGGGCGGCGACGACGGCGGAGGCGGCAAGACCCAGGTCGCCGAGGGATCGACGCCGGCGACCAGCAAGTCCGCCTCGCCCACGCCCCGGACGAGCACGTCCGACACCCCGAAGGCGGCACCCTCGGACAGCGCCATCGCGGCCGCGCCCCAGGACAAGGTGACCGTCCAGGTCAGTGCTCCTGACGGCCGCAGCTGGATCTCGGCCAAGGACCACAACGGCCGGCTGCTGTTCGACGGGCTCCTCAAGCAGGGCGACTCCAAGACCTTCCAGGACAGCCAGAAGATCAACCTGGTCCTCGGCGACGCCGGCGCGATCCAGCTCTACGTCAACGGCAAGAAGATCGAGGACAGCTTCCAGCCCGGTGCGGTGGAGCGGCTGACGTACACGAAGGGCGACCCGCAGGTCGGCTAGGGCCTGAGGCGGTACCGCGGGGCTGGCGAACATCGCCAGCCCCGTCGACGTGGGCTGTCGGAGAGACAAAGTAGTCTTGAGCGCATGCCTGAACGCCGTACCGTCGCACTCGTCACCCTTGGCTGCGCCCGTAACGAGGTGGACTCGGAGGAGCTCGCAGGCCGCTTGGAGGCGGACGGCTGGGACCTCGTGGAGGACGCCGCGCAAGCGGACGTCGCGGTCGTCAACACCTGCGGCTTCGTGGAAGCCGCCAAGAAGGACTCCGTCGACGCCCTCCTGGAGGCGGGCGACCTCAAGGGACAGGGCAGAACCCAGGCCGTCGTGGCGGTGGGCTGCATGGCCGAGCGGTACGGCAAGGAACTCGCCGAGGCCCTCCCCGAAGCCGACGGCGTGCTCGGCTTCGACGACTACGCCGACATCTCCGACCGCCTGCGGACCATCCTCGGCGGCGGCGTCCACGCCTCCCACACCCCCCGCGACCGGCGCAAGCTGCTGCCGATCAGCCCCGCCGAGCGCCAGGAGTCCGCGGCCGAGGTCGCGCTGCCCGGGCACGGCCCGGCGGACCTGCCGGAGGGGCTGGCGCCCGCCTCCGGACCCCGCGCGCCCCTGCGCCGCCGGCTGGACGGCTCGCCGGTCGCCTCGGTGAAGCTCGCCTCCGGCTGCGACCGCCGCTGCTCCTTCTGCGCGATCCCCTCCTTCCGCGGCTCCTTCATCTCCCGCCGCCCGAGCGACGTGCTGAACGAGACGCGGTGGCTGGCCGAGCAGGGCGTGAAGGAGATCATGCTGGTCTCCGAGAACAACACCTCCTACGGCAAGGACCTCGGCGACATCCGCCTGCTGGAGTCGCTCCTGCCGGAGCTGGCGGACGTCGACGGCATCCAGCGGGTGCGCGTGAGCTACCTGCAGCCGGCCGAGATGCGCCCGGGGCTGATCGACGTGCTGACCTCCACGCCGAAGGTCGCCCCCTACTTCGACCTCTCCTTCCAGCACTCCGCGCCCGGCGTCCTGCGCGCCATGCGCCGCTTCGGCGACACCGACCGCTTCCTGGAACTGCTCGACACCATCCGCGGCAAGGCGCCCCAGGCGGGCGTCCGCTCCAACTTCATCGTCGGCTTCCCCGGCGAGAGCGAGGCCGACCTGGCGGAGCTGGAGCGGTTCCTGACCGGCGCGCGGCTGGACGCCATCGGCGTCTTCGGCTACTCCGACGAGGAGGGCACGGAGGCGGCGACGTACGGGAACAAGCTGGACGAGGACGTCGTGGCCGAGCGGCTGGCACATGTCTCCCGGCTGGCCGAGGAACTCGTCTCCCAGCGTTCCGAGGAGCGCGTGGGCGAGAGCGTGCACGTGCTCGTGGAGGCCGTGGACGAGGACGGTGTGTACGGACGCGGGGCGCACCAGGCGCCGGAGACGGACGGCCAGGTGCTGCTCACGAGCGGCGAAGGTCTCGGGGTCGGCCGTATGGTCGAGGCGAAGGTGGTCGGCACGGAGGGTGTCGACCTGGTGGCCGAGCCGCTGACGGGCCCGCTCGAGCGTGGTGAGGAGGCGGGCAGATGACCGGAGTACCGGCATCGGCGGCGAACGGCTCCTCCAAGGCGGAGTCGTCGTCGCCCGGCCCCCCTGCCCCGGACCGGCAGACGGACAAGTCCCCGAGGAGCGGGAAGCTGGCGGCCGCCGCCGTGAACCAGGCCAGCGTCTGGAACGTCGCCAACCTGCTCACCATGCTCCGGCTGCTTCTCGTGCCCGGCTTCGTCGCGCTGATGCTGGCCGACGGCGGGTACGACCCGGCATGGCGCTCGTTCGCCTGGGCCGCCTTCGCCGTCGCCATGATCACCGACCTGTTCGACGGTCATCTGGCGCGCGCCTACGACCTCGTCACCGACTTCGGCAAGATCGCCGACCCCATCGCCGACAAGGCGATCATGGGGGCGGCGCTGATCTGCCTCTCCGCGCTGGGCGACCTGCCGTGGTGGGTGACGATCGTCATTCTCGGCCGGGAACTCGGCATCACGCTGCTGCGTTTCCTCGTCATCCGGTACGGCGTCATCCCGGCCAGCCGCGGCGGCAAGCTGAAGACGCTCACCCAGGGCGTGGCCGTCGGGATGTACGTCCTGGCGCTGACCGGCTGGCTGGCCACCCTGAGATGGTGGGTGATGGCGGCCGCGGTCGTCCTGACCGTGGTGACCGGACTCGACTATGTGAGACAGGCCATCGTGCTGCGCAGGCGGGGAATCGCGGAGCGCGAGGCGGCGTTGGAGGAGAAGGAAGGGTGAGTTCTCCGGCTGCCGACGTGGTGCGACTACTGACGGTGAGGGGCGAGACCCTCGCGGTCGCGGAGTCGCTCACCGGCGGGCTGGTCGCGGCGGAGATCACGACGGTGCCCGGGGCCTCCAAGGCCTTCCGCGGTTCGGTGACCGCCTACGCCACCGAGCTGAAGCACCGGCTGCTGGGTGTCGACGCCGCTCTGCTCGCACAGCGCGGGGCGGTGGACGCGCAGGTCGCGGACCAGATGGCGGCCGGCGTGCGCAAGGCGCTCGGCGCCGACTGGGGCCTGGCGACCACGGGTGTGGCAGGCCCGGAACCGCAGGACGGCAAGCCCGTCGGGACGGTGTTCGTGGCCGTGGCCGGCCCCACCGGGAGCGATTCCGATTCCGCCGGTGGCGGAAAAGTAGTGGCCCTGCGGTTGAACGGCGACCGTGCGGAAATTCGTATGGAGAGTGTACGGAGCGTACTCGCACTGCTTCTGAGAGAGCTTGCGGGCGAACAGACCGGAAATGAGCTGGCACAGGATACGGAACAGAACGGGGGGTTTTGATGTTTGCAGCCCTGAGTGAACACGACATCGCTCCCCGCACGGCCGCAGCGCGAGGCGGTACGGTGGGGCGTGAAGGATGCGGTTACGCGGTCCGAGGAGGGAGCCACCGATGATTCTGCTCCGTCGCCTGCTGGGTGACGTGCTGCGTCGGCAGCGCCAGCGCCAGGGCCGTACTCTGCGCGAAGTCTCCTCGTCCGCCCGAGTCTCACTCGGCTATCTCTCCGAGGTGGAGCGGGGGCAGAAGGAGGCTTCCTCCGAACTGCTCTCCGCCATCTGCGACGCGCTGGACGTACGGATGTCCGAGCTCATGCGGGAAGTGAGCGACGAGCTCGCCCTCGCCGAGCTGGCCCAGTCTGCTGCGGCCACCGAGTCTGTGCCCGCGCCGGTTCGCCCGATGCTGGGTTCCGTGTCGGTGACCGGTGTGCCACCGGAACGGGTGACCATCAAGGCGCCCGCCGAGGCGGTGGACGTGGTCGCCGCGTGACGATCACGCGCGTGACTGCGTGAACCGACGTGCACGTGCAAGGCCCCGGCCGGGGTCTCTCCAGGGGGAACTGGAGAGAGGCGGTCGGGGTTTTCGCGTCCCGGGAGATCTCCCGCGGCTGTTCCGGCCCGTTTGCCGGGGCGGCCGCGGGCGGTCATGGTGGATGCCTGCGGTGCGTTGCGCCCATATGCCGTCGGTGCGTCCCCTCTGAGGGTGAAGGCCGCCGCGGTCTGGCTGCGGGGCTGGAGGTGGCGTTCATGGCACGGCCGATAGTGCGCCGGGGGGCGGCTCTGGGGCTCGGGATGCTGTGGTGGTGGGCCGTGCTGCGGCTCGCGTTCGCGCCCGGTGCCGGGGTGGTGGAAGGCGCGGTCGCCGCCGGGGGATGGGGGCTGAGCCTGCTGCCGGTGCACTGCGTTCCGAAGGCACGCGCGGCCGGGGCCGTGGGCCCGGAGCGCTGGCGGGGAGCCTGGCGGGCGGCCCGGGCTACCACGGCATCGCCACCCCGCCGTTCGGGCGCAGGATCTGGCCCGTGGTGAAGGACGACGCGTCGGAGGCCAGATACAGCACGGTGTGGGCCACGTCCTCCGGCTCACCGACCCGGCCCAGCGGCGCCATGCGCGCCATCATCGCCTCGGTCTGCGCCTGAGCCCCGGCCTCGTGGCGATCGGTCATGGGGGTGCGGATCCAGCCCGGTGCGACGGCGTTGACCCGGATCCCGTGCCGGCCGACCTCGTTCGCCAGCGTCTTCGTCAGCTGGACGACCGCCGCCTTGGCCACGCCGTAGCAGAGCAGGCCGGGCCGGCCGGTGTCCACGGCGCCCGAGGCCATGGTGACGATGCTGCCGCCGTCCTTCCCCGCGAGCATGCGGCGCGCGGCCTCCTGGCAGGCGTACAGCACTCCCTTGAAGTTGACGCTCAGCACCTTGTCGAGGTCCTCGTCCCGGGTCTCCAGGACCGGGCTGGTGTGCATGATCCCGGCGATCGCGGCCATCACGTCCAGGCGTCCGCAGGACTCGACGGCCTGCCTGAGCCGAGCCCGGTCGGTGACGTCGAGCCGGTGGATACGGGCGGTGCCGCCGCGGTCCTCGATGAGCCCCGCCGTCTCGTGCAGGCCCTCCGCATCGCGGTCGGCGCAGTGGACGGTGGCGCCGGCTTCGGCGAGCAGGACGGCCGAGGCGCGGCCGATGCCGCCGGCGGCCCCGGTGACGAATGCGGTGCGTCCGGTGAGGTCGTACGCCTTGACGGGCATGCAGGGACGGTACGAGAAATTCTGACGGGTCGTCAATTAGTGGTACGGCGTGGAGTTCCGAAGCCCCGGGAAGCGCTCGGGACCGGTCCTGTCTGGCAGTTCGGGCACCAGTAGGTGGGGCGTTCGCGGGAGCCGTCGCCCTGCTCGGCCACCTGGATCGACGTGTGGCAGCGCAGGCAGGGGCGGGGCGCGCGGCCGTAGACGAACAGGTCCTGACCGCGGCGGCCCGTCGTGGTGCGGACCGGGCGTTCGCGGTTGGCCTCCAGGAGCCTCCTGGCCAGCTCGGGCAGCTTCGCGGCGCGGTCGGCGGGCAGCGCGCCGACGGGGAGCCACGGGGTGACGCCGAGGAGGAAGCAGAGCTCGCTCTTGTAGACGTTGCCGATCCCGGCGAGATTGCGCTGGTCGAGCAGGGCTTCGCCGAGCGCGCGTGCGGGGTCGGCGCGGAGGTTGGCGAGCGCCTGCTGCGGATCCCAGTCCGGGCCGAGGAGATCGGGGCCGAGGTGGCCGACGACGCGCTGTTCGTCGGTGGTGCGCAGGAGCTCGAGGACCGGGAGGCGGTAGCCGACCGCCGTGTGCTCGGTGTTGCCCAGGATGGCCCGGATCTGGTGGGAGGGGCCGCCGGTCCAGCGCCGGCCGTTCGCGAACACCTTCCAGGAGCCGTCCATCCTCAGGTGTGAGTGGAGCGTCAGGCCGCCCTCGATACGGGCCAGGAGGTGCTTGCCGCGCGGGGTGACGTCCAGGACGGCACGGCCCGTGAGGTCGGCCGTGGCGAACCTCGGCACCCGGAGGTCGCTGCGGGTCAGCACCTTGCCCGCGAGGGCGGCGTGCAACCGCCTCGCGGCCTGCCAGACCGTGTCTCCTTCGGGCACGGGTCAAGGGTCGCACGGTCCGCGCCCGCGCGGCGGGCGGTGCGGACGCCACTGGCTCACGCGCGAAGCCGCAGGCCGCGCGGGGTGGCGACGAAGCCCGCTCCTTCCAGGAGGGCGCCGATCGGGGACGTCAGGGCCGAGGCGCCGTTCACCCGTTCCACGGTGACCGTGCCGAGGGAACCCGCCCGGGCTGCCGCCGCCAGGGCCTGCGCCGCTGCCTGCAGGCGGGGGTCGTCGCTCGCCCTGCCGTCCGGGTCGGCGGGCCAGGCCAGCAGGGTCTTGCCGCCGCGCTCCATGTAGAGCGTCAGCTCCCCGTCGACGAGGACCACCAGGGAGCCGGCCTTCCGGCCGGGCTTGTGCCCCGCTCCGGTCGGGGGCTCCGGCCAGGGCAGGGCGGCGCCGTAGGCGTTCGCGGGGTCGGCGGCGGCCAGGACCACGGCCCGGGAGCCGGGGGAAGGGGCACGGCGGCCGGGGAAGGAGGAGCCGTGCGCCGGGCCGGGTCCGGTCTGCGCGCCGCGGGAGCCGGCCGCGGGGAAGTCGCGGGGCGAGACGTACTCGTGGGCGGCGGTGCGGGGAGGGGCGAAACCGAAGTCGTCGGTGGCGGATCCCTCGAATCCGGTGCCGAACGGGCTGTCGAGGTCGCCGCCGGACCCGGAGACGAACCCGTTGCCCGCCTCGGTGCCGGACTCCGTGGTGAACGGCGCGTCGGTTCCGTCGGAGAACGGGCCCCCGCCGGTGACTCGGCCGTCGGTGACTCCTCGGCCGGGGTCCGGCCACCGGCCGCCGGCGGAGCCGAAGCCGCCCGGTGCGAGGACGCCGGGCGCGGGCGCGCCGTCGGGCGAGGGCCGCGGCGGCAGGGCTTCACCGCGGTCGCGGGCGTTCGAGACCGCGCGCAGGCGGTCCACCGCGCCGTCCATGGCGAACTGCGCCGCGCCGAGCCCCTCCACCACGTAGCCGCGCCGCGCCTGACCGCTCTCCTCGAAGGCGGACAGGATGCGGTACGTCGCGGAGAAGCCGCCCTCGACGCCCTCCGCGGCGACGGCTCCCCGGGTGACCACGCCGTGCCGGTCCAGGAGCGTACGGGCGAGGGCGTGGGCGCGCACCGTGGGGTCGGCCTCGCGCGCCGGGAGCAGGGACCAGCGGCCGGCGACGGTCGGCGGTCCGTTGCGCGAGGCGGTGCGGGCGGCCGCGGTCAGGGAGCCGTAGCGCCCGCGTGGGACGTTGCGTTTGGCGCGGTGGGCCGTGGAGCCCGCGGTGCGGCCCGAGCCCAGCAGGGAGCGCATGGGGGTCAGTGTGTCGTTGGTGAGCAGGCCGGACCAGGCCAGGTCCCAGACGGCGTCGGCCAGTTGCGGATCGGTGACGTCCGGGTGGGCGGTCGCGCGGACCTGGTCGGCGATCTGGCGGAAGAACAGGCCGTAGCCCCCGGAGAGGGCGTCGAGGACGGACTGGTGCAGCGCCGTCAGCTCCAGGGGGTGCGGCGGGGGCAGCAGCAGAGGTGCCGCGTCCGCGTGATACAGCGAGACCCAGCCGTCCTTGCCGGGGAGTGCGCCCGCGCCGGCCCAGAGGAGCTCTCCGGCGGAGGTGAGCTCGTCGAGCATCGCGGGCGTGTAGTTGGCGACGCGGGACGGCAGGACCAGCTTCTCCAGGGCGGAGGCGGGCACGGACGCGCCCTGCAGCTGCTCGACGGCACGCACCAGTCCGTCCAGACCGCGCAGGCCGTGCCCCTTGCCGATGTGCTGCCACTGGGGGAGGAACTGGGCGAGGGCGGCCGGCGCCACCGGTTCCAGCTCCTGTCGCAGGGCGGCCAGGGAGCGGCGGCGCAGCCGCCGCAGCACGGCGGCGTCACACCACTCCTGGCCGATGCCCGCGGGGTGGAACTCCCCCTGCACGACACGGCCGTTCGCGGCGAGACGCTGCAGCGCGCCCTCCGTGACCGCCACGCCGAGACCGAAGCGCGCGGCCGCCGTCGTCGAGGTGAACGGGCCGTGGGTGCGCGCGTAGCGGGCGAGGAGGTCGCCGAGGGGGTCCTTGACCGGCTCCATGAAGGCTTCCGGGACGCCGACCGGCAGGGCGGTGCCGAGCGCGTCGCGCAGGCGGCCCGCGTCCTCGATCGCCGCCCAGTGGTCGGCGCCGCCGATGCGGACCCTGATCGCCCGGCGGGCGCCGGCCAGCTCCGGCGCCCACTGGGGTTCGGCACCCCGCTCGGCCAGGTCGGCGTCCGTGAGGGGGCCGAGCAGGCGCAGGACGTCCGCCACGCCCTCGGCGTCCTTCACGCGCCGGTCCTCGGTGAGCCACTGCAGCTCCCGCTCCAGCTCGGTCAGCACCTCCGCGTCGAGCAGCTCGCGCAGCTCCGCCTGCCCCAGCAGCTCGGCCAGCAGCCGCGAGTCCAGGGAGAGCGCGGCCGCCCGGCGCTCGGCGAGCGGGGAGTCCCCCTCGTACAGGAACTGGGCGACGTACCCGAAGAGGAGGGAGCGGGCGAAGGGGGACGGCTCCGGAGTGGTGACCTCCACCAGGCGCACCTTGCGGGACTCCAGGTCACCCATCAGCTCGGCGAGCCCGGGGACGTCGAAGACGTCCTGGAGGCACTCGCGGACCGCCTCCAGGACGATCGGGAACGAACCGAACTCGCTGGCCACCTGCAGGAGCTGGGCGGCGCGCTGGCGCTGCTGCCACAGCGGCGTGCGCTTGCCGGGGCTGCGCCGGGGCAGCAGCAGCGCGCGGGCGGCGCACTCGCGGAAGCGGGAGGCGAACAGCGCCGAGCCGCCGACCTGGTCGGTGACGACCTGGTCGACCTCGCCCTTGTCGAAGACGACGTCCGCCGCGCCGACGGGCGCCTGCTCCGCGCCGACCGCCGGGTGGAAGTCGGCGCCCGCCTTCGCCGGCTCCTGGTCGAGCAGGTCCAGGCCCATGAGGTCGGTGTCCGGCAGGCGCAGCACGATGCCGTCGTCGGCGTGCATGACCTGGGCGTCCATGCCGTACCGCTCGGAGAGCCGGGCCCCGAGGGCGAGCGCCCACGGGGCGTGCACCTGCGCGCCGAAGGGCGAGTGGACGACGACCCGCCAGTCGCCGAGTTCGTCGCGGAAGCGCTCGACGACGATGGTGCGGTCGTCGGGGATGTGCCCGCAGGCCTCGCGCTGCTCGTCCAGGTAGGACAGCACGTTGTCCGCGGCCCAGGCGTCCAGGCCCGCCGCGAGCAGGCGCGTCCGGGCGTCCTCCCTCGGCAGCGAGCCGACCTCGCGCAGGAACCGCCCCACCGCGCGGCCCAGTTCGAGCGGGCGGCCCAGCTGGTCGCCCTTCCAGAAGGGGAGCCGCCCCGGTACGCCCGGCGCGGGGGAGACCAGGACCCGGTCGCGCGTGATGTCCTCGATGCGCCAGGAGCTGGTGCCGAGCGTGAAGACGTCGCCCACGCGCGACTCGTAGACCATCTCCTCGTCGAGCTCACCGACCCGGCCGCCGCCCTTCTTGGGGTCGGAGCCGGCGAGGAAGACCCCGAAGAGCCCGCGGTCCGGGATGGTGCCGCCGGAGGTGACGGCCAGCCGCTGGGCCCCGGGCCGGCCGGTGACCGTGCCGGCGACGCGGTCCCACACCACGCGCGGGCGCAGCTCGGCGAACGCGTCGGAGGGGTAGCGGCCCGCGAGCATGTCGAGCACCGCCGTGAACGCCGACTCGGGGAGGGAGGCGAAGGGGGCGGCACGGCGGACCGTGGCGAGCAGGTCGTCGACCTGCCAGGTGTCCAGCGCCGTCATGGCCACGAGCTGCTGGGCCAGGACGTCCAAGGGGTTGGCGGGAACCCTCAGGGACTCGATGGAGCCGGTGCGCATGCGCTCGGTGACCACCGCTGCCTGGACGAGGTCGCCACGGTACTTCGGGAAGACCACTCCCGTGGAGACCGCGCCCACCTGGTGCCCCGCGCGCCCGACACGCTGCAGGCCGGAGGCGACGGACGGCGGCGACTCCACCTGGACGACGAGGTCGACCGCGCCCATGTCGATGCCCAGCTCGAGACTGGAGGTGGCGACCACCGCGGGCAGCCGGCCGGCCTTGAGGTCCTCCTCCACGAGCGCGCGCTGCTCCTTGGAGACCGAGCCGTGGTGGGCGCGCGCGATGACGGGCGGTGCGCCCTGGGCGGCTCCGGAGCCCCCCATGAGCTCGGCGGGAGCGTGCTGTTCGTCCAGGGGTTCGCCGGTGGCACGTTCGTACGCGATCTCGTTGAGCCTGTTGCACAGGCGCTCCGCGAGGCGGCGGGAGTTGGCGAAGACGATCGTGGAACGGTGGGCCTGGACCAGGTCGGTGATCCGCTCCTCGACGTGCGGCCAGATCGACGGGCGCTCCGTGCCCTCGGAGCCGTCGGCGACCGGGGAGCCGCCCAGCTCGCCGAGGTCCTCGACCGGGACGACCACCGAGAGGTCGAACTCCTTGCCCGACGTCGGCTGGACGATCTCCACCTTGCGGCGCGGCGAGAGGTAGCGCGCGATCTCGTCCACCGGGCGGACCGTCGCGGAGAGGCCGATGCGGCGGGCCGGCCTCGGCAGCAGCTCGTCCAGGCGCTCCAGGGAGAGCGCGAGGTGGGCGCCGCGCTTGGTGCCCGCCACGGCGTGCACCTCGTCGAGGATCACGGTATCGACCCCGGTCAGCGCCTCGCGCGTGGCCGACGTCAGCATCAGGAACAGGGATTCCGGGGTGGTGATCAGGATGTCCGGGGGGCGGGTGGACAGGGCGCGGCGCTCGGCGGCCGGGGTGTCGCCGGAGCGGATGCCCACCTTCACCTCGGGCTCGGGAAGGCCCAGGCGCACGGATTCCTGGCGGATGCCGGTGAGCGGGCTGCGGAGGTTGCGTTCCACGTCGACCGCGAGAGCCTTCAGCGGTGACACGTACAGGACGCGGCAGCGCTTCCTCGGGTCGGCCGGCGGGGGTGCCGAGGCCAGCTGGTCCAGTGCGGCGAGGAACGCCGCCAGGGTCTTGCCGGAGCCGGTCGGGGCGACCACCAGCACGTCCGATCCCGCACCGATGGCCCGCCACGCGCCCGCCTGGGCCGCGGTGGGCGCGGAGAAGGCCCCCGTGAACCAGCCGCGGGTCGCGGGGGAGAAGCCGTCGAGGGCCCGGTGTGCGGAGCTGACCATGCGTCCATCCTGCACCCGTCCACTGACAACGGCCCTGACCTGCGGTGACGCGGCGCTGTTCGGGGGCGGAGAGGCCTCGCGGAGAATGGGAACATGGCAGGTTCGGGAAGGGAGGCGGCGCGGCACTGGCAGTACGCCGAGCTGCCGGGGGTCGATCTGCTGCGCGCCCGGTACATCCGCAAGACGTTCGTGCGGCACACGCACGAGAACTTCGTCATCGCCGCCATCGCGGACGGGGTCGAGGTCTTCCATCACCGCGGCGCCGATCAGTACGCCGGTGCCGGGGCGCTCGCGCTGGTCAACCCCGACACCCCGCACACCGGACGGGCCGGAGTGCCCGAGGGATGGCGGTACGGCGCCGTGTACCCGTCGCCGGAGGTGGTGGCGGGGATCGCGGCGGAGACCACTCTCATCCGCGGGACGCCGGGCTTCGTCAGCCCGGTGCTCGACGATCCGTACACCGTGCGGCTCGTGCACCAGGTGCTGCGGGCCACGGAGGACGGCAACCCGCTGGCCGCGGACACGCTGCTGCGCGTCGCCGTGACCAGGTTGCTCCGGCTGAACGGCGGGCCGCTGCCGCAGCGGGAGGTGCGGACCGCGGGGGCCCGCGTCGCCGCACGCGCGCGTGCCGTGCTCGAGGAGCGGATGGCCGGGCCGCCGACCCTGCACGAGCTCGCGGCCGATCTCGCCACCAGCCCGTTCGCGCTGCTGAGGGCCTTCCGGGACGCCTACGGGATGCCGCCCCACACCTGGCTCACCGACGCCCGGGTACGGCGGGCACGTCGGCTGCTGGACGCCGGTTCGACGCCCGCGGAGGCGGCCGTGGCCGTGGGGTTCACCGATCAGCCGCACCTGAACCGGCACTTCACCCGCATCGTCGGCGTACCCCCGGGCGCCTACCGGCGGGAGCGCAAGAACGTACAAGACGCGCGGGGGCGCCTGCTTCTACCGTCCGACGCGTGGCAGAACAGACAGCTCTCGCAGACATACGCCCCGGGGACGGAGAGAAAGCCGACGCCGCCGTCGTCCGGGACGCCCTCGGCGTAGGCGTCGCCGTGGGCCTGTCCGGCTTCGCCTTCGGGGTGACCTCGGCCGGCAGCGGGCTCACACTGCCGCAGACCTGCGCGCTGAGCCTCCTGGTATTCACCGGAGCGTCCCAGTTCGCCCTGGTGGGCGCACTGGCGGCCGGGGGCAACCCGCTCACGGCAGCGGCGGGCGCCTTCTTCCTGGGCGTCCGCAACGCCTTCTACGGACTCCGGCTGTCGCAGCTGCTGGCCCTCCCGCGCGCGGTGCGTCCGTTCGCCGCCCAGTGGGTGATCGACGAGACCACCGCGGTCGCGCTGGCGCAGCCCACACGGCGGGCCACGCGGATCGGGTTCACCGTCACCGGGCTCAGCCTGTACGTGCTGTGGAACCTCACCACGCTGCTCGGCGCCCTGGGCGCCCGGGCCATCGGGGACACCGACGCCTGGGGCCTGGACGCGGCCGGGCCCGCCGTCTTCCTGGCCCTGCTCGCTCCGATGCTCAGGACCGGCACCGAACGCGCCGTCGCCGGCCTGGCCGTCCTCCTGGGGCTCGGTCTGCTGCCCGTACTGCCCGCGGGGGTGCCCGTCCTGACGGCCGCCCTCGCGGCTCCCGCCGTTCTTTTCCTGGAGGGCCGCCGCAAGGCCGCCTCGCCCGGCCGCGCACGCCGGAACGACGCACCGGAGGAGAACGGGTGAACACCTGGATCGCGATCGGCGCGACCGCCCTCGCCTGCTACGCCGTCAAGCTCGCCGGGCTGCTCGTGCCCGCGGGCGCGCTCGAGAAGCCGCTCGTGAGGCGGCTGGCCGCGCTGCTCCCGGTGGCGCTCCTGGCCGCGCTCACGGCCCAGCAGGCCTTCGCCGACGGCCGCACCCTGGTGCTCGACGCACGGGCCGCGGGCCTCGGCGCGGCCGCTGTGACGCTGATCCTGCGGGCGCCGTTCCTGCTCGTCGTGGCGGCGGCCGTGCTGGTGACCGCCGGGGTGCGGGCCATGGGCGGCTGACGCCCGGGTCAGCCGACGGAGCGCCCGTGCGCCCTGAGCGTGCGCAGTGCCTCGATGGTCACCATGGGGCGCGCCTCCAGGGCGATGCCCGGTGCCCACGCGCGCCGGGGAGACCATCCGTGGGCGCAGGAGTGCGGCAGGATCGGCCAGCCGCCGTCCTCCTGCTGCGCGTCCGCCAGGTGGTCGAGGGAGCGCTCCATCTCCGCGTCGGTGAACCATGCGCGCGCGAGGGAGCCCGGCGTCTTCGCGTAGTCGTGCGGGAAGTGCCGCTCGCCGGGTTCGTAACCGGGGGCGACGGGATACGTGTCGAGGCGGCCGGGCTCCAGCGCGGCGAGCCGCTGTTCGCGCACCAGGCGGCCGAGGCGGGCGGCGGCCGTCTCCGCGCGCGGGCGGTCGGGAACGCAGTCCAGGAAGGCCACGGCGGCCTGGATCTCGTAGGGGTGGGACGTGTCCAGCGACTCGACCGCCTGCCAGCAGAAGTCCGTCGCCCTGAACAGCCAGGCGTGCCACACCGCGTTGCGGTGCAACAGGCCCACCACCGGTCCCGTGGTCAGGAGTGCGCTCGGCGGATCGTCCGCGACCGGGAGGCAGGGGGCCGCGGGATGACCGCGCCGGCCGGGACGCACCGCGGGCAGCGCGCCGTCCGCCGTGGAGACGGCGGTCAGGTACCGGCACAGGCGTTCCACCCGCTGCCCGCCGCAGCGCCCGATGGCGTCCAGGACGCGCAACGCGTGCCCGGCGTGCAGCGGCTGGCTGACCGGGCCGCGCAGATCCGGCTCCAGCGCGTGGCCGTAGCCGCCGTCCTCGTTGCGGTACGCGTCCAGCGCGCTCTCCACGTGGTCCGCGCTCCCGTTCAGGAAGTGGTGCGCGAAAAGGCGCTGTTCCAGCACGCGCGCGGTGAGCCAGACGAAGTGCTCGGCGCGGAGGAGCGGAGAGCGCGCCGAGGGTGTGACGGGGAGTGGGGAGGCTCCTGTTTCGGGCATGCGACAGACCGTAGGGCGGAAAGCGGTCTCGGCAACGGGTACCGGCTCAGGCCCACCCCCTGGAGCGGGATACTGGAGTCATGCGGTTGACGGTCTTCTGGCAGCGGATGGCGGATCACTTCGGTTCGGGGTACGCCGACACCTTCGCGCGCGACCACGTGATGGCGGAGCTCGGCGGTCGCACCGTGCACGAGGCGCTGGACGCCGGCTGGGACGCCAAGGACGTGTGGCGAGTGGTCTGCGCGGTCATGGACGTGCCGCGGGAGAGGCACTGATCGGTCACGAAGATCGCAGGGCGGCAGTTGATTGTCGGACCGGTGGGCGAGACTGGATCCGTGGCCCCCACCGACGAGACCGGGCAGACCTCCCGGCAGGCACCCCCGCTCGGCACGACGCCGCCCGGCCGGCCCCCGGAGGACCCCGCCGCCGGGCCGGGCGTCGGCATGCCGCGCTGGCTGCCGCGCGCCGTGGTGCTCGTGCTCGGCCTGTACGCCGTCCTCCAGCTCGGCACCTGGGCCTTCCACCAGCTCACCGGCCTGCTGATCAACATCGTCATCGCGTTCTTCCTGGCCCTCGCCATCGAGCCCGCGGTGAGCTGGATGGCTTCCCGCGGGCTGCGCAGAGGGCTGGCCGCGGGCATCGTCTTCGTCGTCGTGCTGATCGTGTCCGCCGGGTTCGTCACCCTGCTCGGCTCCATGCTGGCGGGCCAGATCATCAAGATCGTCGAGGATTTCCCGAACTACCTCGACTCCGTCATCAACTGGATCAACACGCACTTTCACACCGATCTGAAGCGGGTGGACGTCCAGGAGGGCCTGCTCCGCTCCGACTGGCTGCGCAACTACGTGCAGCACAGCGCCACCGGTGTGCTGGACGTGTCCGCCCAGGTCCTCGGCGGTCTCTTCCAGCTGCTGACGATCGCCCTGTTCTCGTTCTACTTCGCCGCCGACGGCCCCCGGCTGCGGCGTGCGATCTGCTCCGTGCTGCCGCCCGCGCGGCAGGCCGAGGTGCTGCGTGCGTGGGAGATCGCCGTCAACAAGACCGGCGGCTACATCTACTCCCGCGGCCTGATGGCCCTGATCTCCGGCATGGCGCACTACATACTGCTGCAGATCCTGGGCGTGCCCTACGCGCCCGTGCTCGGCGTCTGGGTGGGCCTGGTCTCGCAGTTCATCCCGACCATCGGCACCTATCTGGCGGGCGCCCTGCCCATGCTGATCGCCTTCACGGTCGGTCCCTGGTACGCGCTGTGGGTGCTGATCTTCGTCGTGGTCTATCAGCAGTTCGAGAACTACATGCTGCAGCCCAAGCTGACCTCGAAGACCGTCGACATCCACCCCGCCGTCGCCTTCGGCTCGGTCATCGCCGGCACCGCCCTCCTCGGTGCCGTCGGCGCGCTGATCGCCATTCCGGCGATCGCCACGCTGCAGGCGTTCCTGGGGGCTTACGTGAAGCGGTACGCGGTCACGGACGATCCCCGGGTCCACGGCCACCGGCGGGGAAGGCCCGGGAACGGTGCGCTCACGCGGGTGAGGCTGCTGTGGGGGCGGCGGCCGGTGGCGGCGCGGGAGGAGACGGGGGAGGGTTCCTCCTGACCGTGTCGAGGCATCGAGGCGTCGACCCCGCATCGAGGCGCTGAGGCGGCGGGACGCGCGCCCTCGGCGGAGGCGCGCCCTCGACGGACGCACGCCGCCGCCGGACGCGCACCCCCGCCGGGCCGCTCGGGACGTGAGGACGGAGGCCGTTCAGTACGTGAGGACGGCCCACACCCCGGCGCCGAGGACGGCCACCACGTAGCAGCCGGTGGCCGTCATGACGATCCGGCGACGGACCGGCTCGCTCCAGGAGGTGCGGGACAGCGACCGGGCGAGTACCGGCAGCACCAGGACCGCGTGCAGGCTGACCCCGTGCAGCGGCTTGAGGGGAGCCGTCGAGTGGTAGGCCGCCTCCTGGTGGCCGGTGCGGGCGAGTACGGCACCTCGTGCGATCATCGCGGCGCCCGAGGCGAGCCCCACCAGCAGGATCGCGAAGCCGGAACGGACCGCGAGCGCCATCCCCGCGGGGCCCGTCGGGCGCCGGCGGAACGCGGCGACGGCGAACAGGGTGAGCAGCACCACGAGGACGCCGCCGCCCACGGCGAGCGACATGGACACCGCGGTGTCGAAGGGCGTCTCCATGTCGAGGTGCGAGGGCACCCGGCGCCAGGCCTGGAGGGTGATGCCGCCGACCTCCACGACGCAGTCGGCGGTGAACACGCCGAGCAGCAGGGCACGGAGCCGTGAGCCGACGCGCAGATAGGACGTCACCCAGGTGACCGCGATCAGTGTCGCCCCGAAGGACAGCCCGAACGTGACGGGCTTGCGCCAGGAGACGGGCCCGTACCAGGGGCCGCCGTCGACGGCGAACACCGCCAGGTGGACGAGGCCGGAGAGGATCAGCAAGAGGCTCACGGCGTAGGCGAGGCGCTCCACCGGACGTGCTTCGGACCGCCCCGCCGGCGTGGCCGGCGGCCGGGTCTGCGTCGTGGTCTGCATGCCCTCAGCCTCGCGAGAGCACTCCGCCCCGTCGTCGTCCGGCCGAAGACACCCGCCCTACGCCGAGGGAAGTAGCAACTCCGCGCCGTCACAGTCCGCGTGTGCCGCGTGGTGCGCTTGACACAAAAATCGAACATCTATTCTTATGGAGGCTCCGGTGAGGCTCTCGGCGGGTGTTTCATCCCGGTTGGAGCGGAGAAGTGCCCGAGTTGTCCACAGGCCGGACGGGCGTCGGGGCGCATTGTCAGTGGCAGGCGTTAGCGTCTTTGACGTGAAGCGATCGACTCAAGCAAATCGGGTGGAACCCATGGCAGGAACCGACCGCGAGAAGGCCCTTGATGCCGCTCTCGCACAGATTGAACGGCAATTCGGCAAGGGCGCGGTCATGCGCATGGGCGAGCGGTCGAAGGAGCCCATCGAGGTCATCCCGACCGGGTCGACCGCGCTCGACGTGGCCCTCGGCGTCGGCGGTCTGCCGCGCGGCCGCGTCGTCGAGATCTACGGCCCGGAGTCCTCCGGCAAGACGACCCTGACCCTGCACGCGGTGGCGAACGCGCAGAAGGCCGGCGGCCAGGTCGCCTTCGTGGACGCCGAGCACGCCCTCGACCCCGAGTACGCGAAGAAGCTCGGCGTCGACATCGACAACCTGATCCTGTCCCAGCCGGACAACGGCGAGCAGGCCCTGGAGATCGTGGACATGCTGGTCCGCTCCGGTGCCCTCGACCTCATCGTCATCGACTCCGTCGCCGCGCTCGTTCCGCGCGCGGAGATCGAGGGCGAGATGGGCGACAGCCACGTCGGTCTGCAGGCGCGTCTGATGAGCCAGGCCCTGCGGAAGATCACCAGCGCGCTCAACCAGTCCAAGACCACCGCGATCTTCATCAACCAGCTCCGCGAGAAGATCGGCGTGATGTTCGGCTCCCCGGAGACCACGACCGGTGGCCGGGCGCTGAAGTTCTACGCCTCGGTGCGCATCGACATCCGCCGCATCGAGACCCTGAAGGACGGCACGGAGGCGGTCGGCAACCGCACCCGCTGCAAGGTCGTCAAGAACAAGGTCGCGCCGCCCTTCAAGCAGGCCGAGTTCGACATCCTCTACGGCCAGGGCATCAGCCGTGAGGGTGGCCTGATCGACATGGGCGTGGAGCACGGCTTCGTGCGCAAGGCCGGCGCCTGGTACACGTACGAGGGCGACCAGCTCGGCCAGGGCAAGGAGAACGCGCGCAACTTCCTCAAGGACAACCCCGACCTGGCCAACGAGATCGAGAAGAAGATCAAGGAGAAGCTGGGCGTCGGCGTACGTCCGGAGGAACCGGCCGCGGAGCCGGGCACGGACGCCGTGGTCTCCGCCACCGCGGACGACGCCGTGAAGCCGGTGCCCGCCCCGGTGACCAAGGCGGCCAAGGCGGCCAAGGCTCCGGCCGCCAAGAGCTGACGCATGACACGGCGAACCGACTGGGCCGAGTACGCCTACCAGGACGCCGGGCGTGAGTGGACCGGCGGGGACGACGGGGGGTCCGCCGGGCCGGGCCGCGATGCGTACGGGGATGACGCGGGGCGCGGCGCGGACGGGGGACACGGCCGCGTGGCCCCGGGCGGCGGCGCGGGCGGCTCGTACGGCGCCGGTGGGCCGAACCGCGCCCATGGGTACTACGGCGCCCACGGGTCTCACGGCGCCGGTGGGCCGTCCGGCGACGACGGCTCGTTCGGCGACCGCGCGGACGGCGACGGGCCGGAGGGCGAAGGGTGGTCGAAGGGTGACGGAGCGCGGGAGGGTTTCGGCTCGTCCCGTGGCCGCTCACGCCGGGGCGGCGCGGCCCGTGACGGGGCACGTGGCGCGGGTGGCTCCCGGGGACGCCGGCGGCGACACCGCGACGAGCCGTCCGACCAGGACGGGGGATCCTCCTTCTCGTCGAGGGCCGAGCAGGAGGAGTCCTCAGGGGACCCGGTGGAGCGGGCACGGGCGATCTGTCTGCGCCTGCTCACCGGGACCCCGCGCACGCGCAAGCAACTCGCGGACGCCCTGCGCAAGCGGGAGATCCCCGACGACGCCGCGCAGGAGGTCCTGTCGCGGTTCGAGGAGGTCGGGCTGATCGACGACGGCGCGTTCGCGGACGCCTGGGTGGAGTCCCGGCACCACGGCCGAGGCCTGGCCCGGCGTGCGCTCGCCCAGGAGCTGCGGACCAAGGGCGTCGAGTCCACGCTCATCGAGGAGGCCGTCTCGCAGCTCGACTCCGAGCAGGAAGAGGCGACCGCGCGCGACCTCGTGGCGCGCAAGCTGCGGGCCACGCGCGGCCTCGACCGCGAGAAGCGGCTGCGCCGTCTCGCGGGGATGCTCGCCCGCAAGGGCTACCCCCAGGGCATGGCCCTGCGCGTGGTACGGCAGGCACTGGAGGAAGAGGGCGAGGACACGGAGTTCCTCACGGACGAGGGGTTCTGACAGGGGTTCCTGCCCGGCCGTGGGCCTGCGCGCGCCGGGGCACGGCGGGCGCGACCGGTCAAGGCCCGCCTACGACGCCACCGGCAGCCCCGCCGCCCGCCACGCCTGGAACCCGCCGACCAGATCGGTCGCCCGGGCGAGCCCCAGCTGGTGCAGGGACGCTGCCGCGAGGCTCGACGCGTACCCCTCGTTGCAGATCACCACGACCCGCACCTCATGACCGGTGGCCTCGGGCACGCGGTGGCTGCCCCGGGGGTCGAGGCGCCACTCCAGTTCGTTGCGCTCCACGACGAGGGCGCCCGGGATTTCGCCGTCCCGCTCGCGCAGCGCGGCATAACGGATGTCGACCAGGAGCGCCTCGCCGGCCTCGGCGGCGGCGTACGCCTCGCCGGGTCCGATCCGCTCGTAGCCCCGGCGCACCCGCTCCAGCAGTTCGTCGATGCCGACGGGCCCCTCGCCCGCCCCGTTCGTCGTCTCGCTCACTGCGGGCCCTCCGGGCGTTCGACCTGCTCCGACCGCGGCACATGGCCTCCGTGACGGTAGTGGTGGATCTGTGGCAGCGGCGGGTACCCCGGTCGGCCGGGAAGGATGCGCCTCGAAAAAGACGCGCCTTCGGCAGTCCCGGCGGCACCGCGGCCGGCACGGCGGACGAAACCCCCACGCCCCTCCGCCACCGTCATGTCGCGGCCGACCCGGCCGTGGCCTCCTCCTTCGCCGGCCCACCGAGCGTGGCCTCCGCCGCGGCGTACAGGTCGGCCGGGCGTACGCCGCCCAGCGCCGTGACCAGGTGACCGTCGGGGCGCACCAGCAGCACCGTGTGCGGGGCTGCCCCCGGATAGCTCTCGGCGACCAGCAGCTCGGCGCGGTGCGGAAGCGCGGCCACCGCGGCCGCCAGCCGCGGCATGATCCCGGCGGTCACCCAGTGCTTGCGTTCCCACACCCCGGTGCCGGGCGCGATCAGGACCACGAGCAGGGCACCGCGCCCGAGCCGTTCCCGCAGCCGCACGAAGGAACCGTCCTCCGCGGTGACGCGCACATCGGCCACCGCGGCACCGGGCGCCGTGCCCACCGGGACCTCCGCCTCGAGGTGCCGGGGAGCCAGCGGCGAATGGTCGTACGCCCCCGGCGCACCGAGCGCACCGCGCCCCAGGTGACCGTCCGTGAGCAGCGCGTCGTGGCCGCGCCCCGAGCCCGGCACGTACGCGCGCAGCCCTCCGCCGCCGCGCAAAAGCGGCAGCACCTGGTCGGCGGCGCGCAGCCGGGCGGCGACGATGCCGCGCCGCTCGGCCTGATAGCTGTCGAGCAGCGCCTCGTGCGGCCCGTGATGCCAGGCCAGCGCCAGCTTCCAGGCCAGGTTGTCGGCGTCCCTGAGCCCTTCGTCGAGCCCCTGGGTGCCCAGCGCGCCGAGCAGGTGCGCGGCGTCCCCGGCGAGGAAGACCCGGCCGACGCGCCACCGGCGGGCCAGCCGGTGGTGGACGGTGTGCACGCCGGTGTCGAGGAGTTCGTACGCCGGTGCCGAGCCGCCCGACCAGCCGGCGAGCGTCTCGCGGACACGGCCCAGCAGCAGCTCGGGCGTGACCAGGTCCTTGCCCGGCGGCAGCAGCCAGTCCAGGCGCCACACGTCGTCCGGGAGGGGGCGGGCGGTGATCTCCCCGGCCGAGGGACTGGACGTCCGCCACGGCGGCATCCGATGAAGCAGCGCCTGGCCGGGCCAGGGAAGTTCCGTGCGCAGCGTGGCCACGGCGTGTCGTTCCACCGCCGTACGGCCCGGGAAGCGGATGTCCTGGAGCTTGCGCACGGTGGAGCGCGGGCCGTCGCAGCCGACCAGGAAGCTGCCGCGCCAGTACGTCCCCGAGGGGCCGCGGGTGTGGGCGGTGACCCCCGAGGCCTCCTGCTCGACGCCGTCGAGGCGGCTGTCCACGACGAGCTGGACGAGGCGCTCGGCGGCGACGGCCTCGCGCAGGGCGCCGGTGAGGACGTGCTGGGCGATGTGCAGGGGGGAGGTCTCGATGTCGCCGAACGTGATCTCGCGCATCACCTGCTTGCGCCGCACGGACCGCCATGCGGCCCAGTGAGCCCCCTCCCGCGCGAGCGGCACGCCCGTCAGACGCTCCACCAGCGCGGTGGTGTCCTCGCGCAGGACCACGGTGCGCGCGGGGCGCTGTTCCTCCTTGCCCGGGCCCTCGTCCAGTACGACGGCGGGTACGTCCTGGCGGGCCAGTGCCAGGGCGAGCGCGAGCCCGACCGGCCCCGCTCCGACGATGATCACCGGGTCCACGGCGTGGCGCCCCCTGCCCGCGGCGGTGTCCTGACGGACGTAGGTGAACAGGAGGGTGGGGCAGGGTGCACGATCACAGAACGTATGCAACCCATTGGCGGGGTTTGCGTCAAGCGACGGAGGCGGTGGCGATCATGCCACTGCCTCCGTGCGCCTTTCATGCGACTTGACTGATGATCAGGTAGCGGCCCCGGTCCCGTAGGAGCCTCCCACCTCGGCAGGATTGAGCTCGACCGTGTCCTCGGCCGAGAGGACCGCGCCGGTGCTGCGCTTGTTGCGCCGCAGGCGGCCTTCCAGCCAGCTAGCGAAGCTGGTGAGGAGGAAGTTGACGACGATGTAGATGATCGCCACCACGACGAAGCTCTGGACCACGTTGGCGTAGTTGGCCGCCAGCGTGCTGCGGGTGTTGAGCAGCTCCGTGTAGCCGATCATCACACCGCCGAGTGCCGTGTCCTTCACGATCACCACGAGCTGGCTGACGATGGCCGGCAGCATGGCGGTGACGGCCTGCGGGAGCAGGATGCTCTTCATCGTCTGGCCCTTGCGCAGACCGATCGCGTACGCCGCTTCCGTCTGTCCCTTGGGGAGGGCGAGGATGCCGGCCCGGACGATCTCGGCGAGCACCGAGGCGTTGTAGAGGACCAGGCCGGTGACGACCGCGTACAGCGGCCGGTCCTCGGTGCCGACGCCGGTGGAGCGGGCGTAGAACTCGTTGGCGAACAGCATCAGCAGCAGGACCGGGATCGAGCGGAAGAACTCGACCACGACACCGGCCGGGACGCGGACCCACCGGTGGTCGGACATGCGCGCGATGCCGAAGAAGGCACCCAGCGGGAGCGCGATGGCCATGGAGAGCGCGGCGGCCTTCAGGGTGTCGCCGAGGCCGGGCAGCAGATAGGTCGTCCACGCGTCGGACGTCGTGAACGGCTTCCACAGGGACCACTGCAGCTGGCCCTTGTCGTCCATGGTCCGCCACACCCACCACACCAGGAGGGCGAGCAGGAGCACGAAGACCACCGAGAGGAGGGCGTTGCGCCGCCTGGCCCGGGGGCCGGGGGTGTCGTAGAGGACGGAGCTCATCGCTTCACCGCCAGTCGCTTGCCGAGCCAGCCGAGGAACAGGCCGGTCGGTAGGGTCAGCACCACGAAGCCGAAGGCGAAGACCGCGCCGATGAGCAGCGTCTGTGCCTCGTTCTCGATCATCTTCTTCATCAGGTACGCGGCCTCGGCCACGCCGATCGCGGAGGCCACGGTGGTGTTCTTGGTCAGTGCGATCAGCACGTTGGCCAGCGGGCCGATCACCGCGCGGAACGCCTGCGGCAGCACGATGAGCCGCAGTGTCTGACTGAAGTTCAGCCCGATGGCCCGGGCCGCTTCCGCCTGGCCCAGGGGCACGGTGTTGATGCCCGAGCGCAGCGCCTCGCAGACGAAGGCCGCGTGGTAGGCGATGAGGCCGAGCACCGCCAGCCGGAAGCCCTGGATCTTGAAGTCGGAGGCTCCCAGCGTCACGCCGAAGATGTCGGCGAGGCCGAGCGAGGTGAAGACGATGATCACCGTCAGGGGGATGTTCCGGACGATGTTGACGTAGGCGGTGCCGAACCCGCGCATCAGCGGGACCGGGCTGACCCGCATCGCGGCCAGCAGGGTGCCCCAGACCAGGGAGCCGAGGGCGGAGAGGACGGTGAGTTTCACCGTCATCCAGAACGCCCCCAGGACGTCATAACCTTGAAGAAAGTCGAACACGATCTCCCGCGCTTCCGGGTGGGTGGCGTACGAGGAGGGCGTGGCGCGCCGCCGCCCTGATCGCGGCGGGCGGCGGCGCGCCCCTGTGAACCCTGCGGTGGCCTGGGACGGAGCCCTTGTCCCAGTCGGCTACTTGACGATCTGGCCGATCTTCGGCGCGGGCTCGTACTTGTAGTTGGCCGGGGCGAAGTTCTTCTCGACGTCCTTCTTCCAGGTGCCGTCCTGGACCATGCTCGTCAGGGCGTCGTTGATCTTGTTGAGGGTCGCGGTGTCACCCTTCTTCACGCCGATGCCGTAGTTCTCGTTGCTGAGCTTGAGCCCGGCGAGCTTGAACTGGCCCTTGTACTTGTCCTGCGCGGCGTAGCCCGCGAGGATCGAGTCGTCGGTCGTCAGCGCGTCCACGGCACCGCTCTGGAGGCTGGCGATGCACTCCGAGTAGCCGCTGTTCTCCTTGAGGTTGGCCTTGGGGGCGATGGACTTCTGGACGTTCTGCGCCGAGGTCGAGCCGGTCACGGAGCACAGGTTCTTGCCGTTGAGGTCCGTGCCCTTGGTGATGTCGGAGTCCTTCTTCACCAGCAGGTCCTGGTGGGCCAGCAGGTAGGGGCCCGCGAAGTCGACCTTCTGCTTGCGCTCGTCGGTGATCGAGTACGTGGCCGCGATGAACTTCACGTCGCCGCGCGCCAGGGCGTTCTCACGGTCGGCGCTCTTGGTCTCGACCCACTCGATCTGGGAGGGCTTGTAGCCGAGCTTGCCGGCGACGTACGTGGCCACGTCCACGTCGAATCCGGAGAAGGTGCCGTCCGGCTCCTTCAGGCCGAGGCCGGGCTGGTCGTACTTGATGCCGATCTTGATCTTCTTGCCGCCACCGGAGGAGGACCCGCTGTCCTTGTTGTCGCTGGAGCCGCACGCCGTGGCGGCCACGGCGAGGGCGAGGACGGCGGCCGAGGCGGCGGTGACCTTGCGGAGCTTCATGGTGAACATCCTTTATGTGGTGAAGAGGCGAGAGCCGGAGCGGAGACGAGGGCCGGCGGCGGCCGAGCGGAGCGCGACCGGCTGTCAGTGGTGAAGGATCTTCGACAGGAAGTCCTTGGCGCGGTCGCTGCGCGGATTGCTGAAGAACTGGTCGGGCGCGGCCTCCTCGACGATCCGGCCGTCCGCCATGAAGACCACGCGGTTCGCGGCCGATCGTGCGAAGCCCATCTCATGGGTGACGACGATCATGGTCATGCCGTCCCGGGCGAGCTGCTGCATGACCTCGAGCACCTCGTTGATCATCTCCGGGTCGAGCGCCGACGTCGGCTCGTCGAAGAGCATGACCTTCGGGTCCATGGCCAGGGCGCGCGCGATGGCGACACGCTGCTGCTGGCCGCCGGAGAGCTGCGCGGGGTACTTGTCCGCCTGTGTGGCCACGCCGACCCGGTCCAGCAGGGCCCGGGCCTTCTCCTCGGCCGTCTTCCTGTCGGCCTTGCGGACCTTGATCTGGCCCAGCATCACGTTCTCGAGCACCGTCTTGTGCGCGAAGAGGTTGAAGGACTGGAAGACCATGCCGACGTCGGCGCGCAGCCGGGCGAGCTCCTTGCCCTCCCGGGGCAGCGGCTTGCCGTCGATCGCGATCGAGCCCGAGTCGACGGTCTCGAGCCGGTTGATGGTGCGGCACAGCGTGGACTTGCCGGACCCGGAGGGCCCGATGACCACGACGACCTCGCCCCGGGCGATCGTCAGATCGATGTCCTGCAGCACGTGCAACGCGCCGAAGTGCTTGTTGACGGTCTTCAGGACGACAAGCTCGCCTGCATTGGCCAGGTCCTTCTTGGCCACCGATACTTCGGTCATCGCTCTCAGGCTCCGTCCTCCTCGGTTTCGGAGGACAGTAGTAATGCGCGACGACCAGCGTCATTACATCTGAGGGGAATCTGAGCATCACGATCCGATAGCAATCGGACACGTGACGTAGCAGTACCCGGCGGGTGCGTATCGGGCGGATAACGGAAGCGGCGCGCGACCGGAACCCGCTTGACGCTGTCGTCGTCCATCAGCGTGACTGCGTTGACGCACGCGCGCGCGGCGGTGTGCATCCATGCCGGTCGCAGGGCCGACGAATCGACGAACCGAAGGAGGACCGGATGAGGCTGCTCCTCGTCGAGGACGACAACCATGTGGCCGCCGCTCTTTCCGCGGTTCTGGCACGGCACGGTTTCGACGTCACCCACGCGCGCAGCGGCGAGGAGGCCCTTCAGGCGCTGGTCCCGGACAGTGACTGCTTCGGCGTCGTCCTGCTCGACCTGGGCCTGCCCGACCAGGACGGATACGAGGTCTGCGGCAAGATCCGCAAGCGCACCGGCACCCCGGTGATCATGGTCACCGCCCGCTCCGACGTGCGCTCCCGCATCCATGGCCTCAACCTCGGTGCCGACGACTACGTGGTGAAGCCCTACGACACCGGTGAGCTGCTCGCGCGGATCCACGCCGTCAGCCGGCGCACCGCCCACGAGGACCCGGCGGGCGGCGGGGAGAACGAACTGCGGCTCGGCCCGGTGCTCATCGAGCTGCCCACCCGGCAGGTCAGCGTGGACGGTTCGGTCGTCCAACTGACCCGCAAGGAGTTCGATCTGCTGGCCCTGCTCGCGCAGCGACCCGGGGTCGTCTTCCGCCGGGAGCAGATCATCAGCGAAGTGTGGCGCACCAGCTGGGAGGGGACCGGACGCACCCTGGAGGTGCACGTCGCCTCCCTGCGCGCCAAACTGCGCCTGCCGGCCCTGATCGAGACCGTGCGCGGCGTCGGCTACCGGCTCGTCGTCCCGGCTCCGTAGCCTGCACGCGTGCGTACACGTCTGCTTCCGCTGCTCATCGTCCTGATGGCGGCCGTACTGCTCGCTCTCGGTGTCCCGCTCGCCGTGAGCGTGGCAGCGGCCCAGCAGCAGAAGGTCGTCGTCGACCGGATCGACGACACGGCACGCTTCGCGTCCCTCGCGCAGTTCGTCACCGACGCCTGCAGCTCCACGCGCACCTCGACGGACGAGCGCCTCGCCACCCTGACCACCGAGCTGACCAGCTACTACGGCGTCTACGGCATCAGGGCCGGCGTCTTCTGCCGCACCGACGTCCCCATGGCGCAGGCACCGCGGACGTTCTTCCTGCCCAGGACGGGAGAGGTGCGCGCGGCGTTCGCCGAGGCACTGCTCAGCCGCCGCAGCCACGACCCCAAGCAGGTGTGGCCCTGGCAGCGCGGCCGGCTGGTCGTCGCCTCACCGGTGATCCGGGACGGCGACGTGGTCGCGGTCGTCGTCACCGATTCGCCCACCGGACAGCTGCGCTCGCGGATCCTGCACGGCTGGCTGGTCATCGGGGTGGGCGAGATCGCCGCGATGCTGCTCGCCGTCGGTGCCGCGCTCCGGCTGACCGGCTGGGTGCTCAGGCCCGTACGCGTGCTGGACGCGACCACGCACGCGATCGCGAGCGGCCGGCTGAAGTCCCGGGTGGCGGCCGCGGGCGGGCCGCCGGAACTGCAACGTCTGGCACGGTCGTTCAACGAGATGGCGGACAACGTCGAGGACGTACTGGAGCAGCAGCGCGCCTTCGTCGCCGACGCCTCGCACCAGCTGCGCAACCCGCTCGCCGCGCTGCTGCTGCGCATCGAGCTGCTCGCGCTCGAACTGCCGGAGGGCAACGAGGAGGTGGCGTCGGTGCGCACCGAGGGCAAGCGCCTCGCGGAGGTCCTCGACGACCTGCTCGATCTGGCCCTGGCAGAGCACACCGAGGCCGATCTGCGGGTCACCGACATCGGCGCGCTGACCGCCGAGCGCGTCGCGGCCTGGACGCCGAGCGCCGAGGCCAAGGGCGTACGCCTGGTGGCCAGCTGCCCGGCGACCACCGCCTGGGCCGACCCGGTCACGCTCTCCAGCGCCCTGGACGCGGTGATCGACAACGCGGTGAAGTTCACGCCCGGGGGCGAGCGTGTCGAGGTGACCGTCGCGGCCGATGGCGCGACCTCGACCATCGTGGTCAGCGACCACGGCCCGGGCCTGACCGACGAGGAGCTCAGCCGCATCGGCGACCGCTTCTGGCGCAGCGGCCGCCACCAGAACGTCAAGGGCTCCGGGCTCGGGCTGTCCATCTCACGCACCCTGCTCGCGGCGGGCGGCGGCTCCGTCTCCTACGGCCACCACGAGCCGCACGGCCTGACGGTGACGGTGTCCGTGCCCAGGCACGGCCCCGCGGCCTGACGCGTGTCCCCGTGACGGACGGCCCTGCCGGTCCGGCCGGGCCGCTCCACGACCGCACCGGGCCGCTCCGCCCCTGCACCGGCCCGCCTCGCGGTCCGGCCGGTCCGCCCTATGGGTCGACCGGCTGCCCCGAAGCCTGGGCGGACCGCCCTACGGCTTGACCGAGCGGTAGTAGCGCCGGGCGCCCTCGTGCAGCGCCAGCGGGTCGGTGTAGATGGCGGTGCGCAGGTCGACGAGCTGGGCGGAGTGGACGCGGGTGCCGATCCGGTCGCGGCTCTTGATCACGGTACGGGTGACCCACTCGGTGAGCCGGGGGTTCACGTCCGTGCGCGTCACCAGCAGGTTGGCGACCGCGATCGTCGGCACGGCGACCCCGTTCTGGACGCTGGGGTAGGCCGACTCCGGCATGGTGGTGGCGCGGTAGTAGCGGGTGGCGCCGCCCTGTGCGTGCAACCGGGCGACGAGGCCGGCCCGGATCGGTACGAACCGGAAGGTGAAGCGGTCGGCGAGCTGCTGCAGACCCAGCGTCGGTGCCCCGCCCGACCAGAAGAACGCGTCGATTTTGCCCTGCCGCAGCCGGTCCGGACCGGTGTTGATGCCGTCGGCGAACGGCGTGATGTCCTTCACCGGGTCGATGCCGGCCGCCTTGAGCACGCGGTCGGCGATCAGCCGCACGCCCGAGCCGGGCGGGCCCACGGCCACCCGCTTGCCCCTCAGGTCCGCGACGGAGCCGATGTCCGAGCCGCGCTTCACGATCAGCTGCACGTAGTCGTCGTAGAGACGGGCGACGCCGCGCAGACGGCCGGCGTTCGGCCGGTGCTGGAGCTTGTACGTCTCCACGGCGTCGGCCGCGGCGATGGTGAAGTCCGCTTCGCCGGTGGCCACGCGCGTGACGTTCTCCTGCGAGCCGTCGCTGGGCTGCAGCGTCACCTTCAGGTCGGGCATGTCCCTGTCGAGCGCGGTGCGCAGGAGCTTGGCGTACTGCTGGTAGACGCCGGACTGCGTGCCGGTGCTGATGGTGATCGCCCCGCTCGGAGCCGCCTCGCCCAGGGGCAGCAGCCACCACAGCAGCAGCCCGAGGGCGACGACGCCGGCGGCCGTGCCCTCCAGGGCGCGGCGCCGGCCGATCCTGCGGGACGTCTTGGACATGGGTGGGATCCTGCCAGCCGGTGCGCGGTGCCGACCAGGGCGGGAGTCACAACGGGGCGGCACCCCGACCACGGAGGGCGTCGTCGGTGCCGGTCGCTACAGTCGCCGTATGAGTGCATCGCCCGCCGACCTGGTCCGCCGGTTCCACCACGCCGTCGGGCTGGACGCCCGCACCACGCCCACCGAGGTCCCGGCCCCGCTGGCCGCCCAGCGCGGGAGGCTGCTCGCGGAGGAGGCGGCGGAGGTCGCCGAGGTCTCGGTCACGGGCCCGCTCGACAAGCTGGCGCACGAACTGGCCGATGTCGTCTACGTCGCCTACGGCACGGCCCTGGTCCACGGCATCGACCTCGACGCCGTGATCGCCGAGATCCACCGTTCCAACATGACCAAGCTGGGCCCCGACGGCCGGATCCGCCGCCGAGCCGACGGGAAGATCCTCAAGGGCGATCACTACGAGGCCCCGGACGTGGCGGCGGTGCTGCGACGCCAGGGGTGGGTACCGGGCGGCGAGTGAGCGGGCCGGTGTCCGCGCCCGCCACCGGGCGTCCGTGCGGGTGGTGCGCCGTGCCGGTACGCGGGCCGCGCGGGCCCGGCCGGCCCCTGAGTCCCCGGTTGTCCACAGGGCGGCGGGGGGCGACCCCGGCACCGCCTACCCTTGTCGCATGAGCAGCATCGACCGGAGCCCGGCCGTGGGCGTGAAGACCTACGAAGTGCGCACCTACGGGTGCCAGATGAACGTCCACGATTCCGAGCGATTGTCGGGCCTGCTCGAAGACGCCGGTTACGTACGCGCGCCGGAGGGCTCGGACGGTGACGCGGACGTCGTCGTCTTCAACACCTGCGCGGTGCGGGAGAACGCCGACAACAAGCTGTACGGCAACCTCGGCCACCTCGCCCCGAAGAAGGCATCCCGCCCCGGCATGCAGATCGCGGTCGGCGGCTGCCTCGCGCAGAAGGACCGCGACACCATCGTGAAGAGGGCGCCCTGGGTGGACGTCGTCTTCGGCACGCACAACATCGGCAAGCTGCCCGTCCTGCTGGAGCGCGCGCGGGTGCAGGAGGAGGCGCAGGTCGAGATCGCCGAGTCCCTGGAGGCGTTCCCGTCCACGCTGCCGACCCGGCGCGAGAGCGCCTACGCGGCGTGGGTGTCGATCTCCGTCGGCTGCAACAACACCTGCACCTTCTGCATCGTCCCGGCCCTGCGCGGCAAGGAGAAGGACCGCCGTCCCGGCGACATCCTCGCCGAGGTGGAGGCCCTGGTCGCCGAGGGCGTCTCGGAGATCACACTGCTCGGGCAGAACGTCAACGCCTACGGCTCCGACATCGGCGACCGCGAGGCCTTCAGCAAGCTGCTGCGCGCCTGCGGTCGGATCGACGGCCTGGAGCGCGTCCGCTTCACCTCACCGCATCCGCGCGACTTCACCGACGACGTGATCGCGGCCATGGCGGAGACCCCGAACGTGATGCCGCAGCTGCACATGCCGCTGCAGTCCGGTTCGGACACGGTGCTGAAGGCGATGCGCCGCTCCTACCGGCAGGAGCGCTACCTCGGGATCATCGAGAAGGTGCGGGCCGCCATCCCGCACGCGGCGATCACGACGGACATCATCGTCGGCTTCCCGGGAGAGACGGAGGAGGACTTCGAGCAGACGCTGCACGTCGTCCGCGAGGCGCGCTTCGCCCAGGCCTTCACCTTCCAGTACTCCAAGCGCCCCGGCACCCCGGCCGCGACCATGGCGGACCAGATCCCCAAGCAGGTCGTCCAGGCGCGCTACGAGCGTCTCGTCGCCCTCCAGGAGGAGATCTCCTGGCAGGAGAACAAGAAGCAGATCGGCCGCACCCTGGAGCTGATGGTCGCCGAGGGCGAGGGCCGCAAGGACGGCGCCACCCACCGCCTCTCCGGCCGCGCCCCCGACAACCGCCTGGTCCACTTCACCAAGCCCGAGCAGGAGGTACGCCCCGGCGACGTGGTCACCGTCGAGATCACCTACGCCGCCCCGCACCACCTCCTCGCCGAGGGCGCCGTCCTCGGCGTGCGCCGCACGCGCGCGGGTGACGCCTGGGAGAAGCGCGACGCGGCCGGGGCGGCGAAGCCGGCGGGCGTGATGCTGGGCCTGCCGAAGGTCGGGGCGCCGGCACCGCTGCCGGTCGCCACGGGAAGCGGCTGCGGCTGCGACTGACCGGCCTGGCGTCCGCCATGCCCGCAGCGGATGCGCGGCGCCACCGATCACGTACTGACGGCGTAGGCTGACGATCATGCTTGTCGCCGCCGCGGTCTGCCCGTGTCCGCCCCTTCTCGTGCCCGAGGTCGCCGCGGGCGCGGCTTCCGAACTGGACGCCGCCCGGACCGCGTGCGCGGACGCGCTCGGCGTGCTCGCCGCGTCCCGGCCCGACCTGCTGGTGGTCCTCGGACCCGCCGAGCAGAGCGGCCGCGGCACGTACCCGGAGGGCACGCGGGGGTCCTTCCGCGGCTTCGGTGTGGACGTGGACGTACGGCTGGGCGCACGTCAGGACGGGGCGAGCGAGCGCGTTCTGCCGCCCTCCCTCGCCGTCGCCGCGTGGCTGCTGGAGCGAACCGGATGGTGCGACGCCCCGATCGAGGGGCTCGGGGTGGGGGAACCTCTCGCGCCCGAGCGGTGTATCCATGCCGGAAGGGACATCGCCGTTCGGGCCGAACGGGTGGCCCTGCTCGTGATGGGCGACGCCAGTGCCTGCCGCACGCTCAAGGCCCCCGGCTACCTCGACGAGCGGGCGGCCCCCTTCGACGCGCAGGTCGCGCGTGCGCTGGGGGCGGCGGACGTGGCGGCTCTCAAGGAGCTGGACCCCGAGCTGGCGCATGAGCTGAAGGCATCGGGCCGGGCTCCCTGGCAGATCCTCGCGGGCGCGGCCGAGGACGCGGGCCTGAGCGGTGCCCTGCTGTACGAGGACGCGCCTTACGGCGTGGGGTACCTGGTCGCGGCCTGGTCGTAGCCGCACCGGAAGGCCGGAAGGCCGGAAGGCCGGAAGGCCGGATGACCGGAAGAGGGTTCCGGGGGCTCCCGGCGTCCGCCGTTTCTCCCGCTCGCCCGGTCTTCCGGTCGCGTTCGCCGCGGGGCCCTCCGCCGCGCCGTTGCCGGCTCACTCGCGTGGGGAGCGATCAGGTGCGGGCGTCCTCTCCGGCCTCGATGTCGGCCGCCTGCCCGCCGGACTGCTGCTTGGGGATCTCGACACTCTCGGCGGACGCGTCGTCGTCCGCACCGGAGGCGCCCTCCTCGCCCGAGGAGTCCGCGACGGTGCCGGATTCCACCGGCTCGCTCCCGGCCCGTTCAGCCGCCCGGGCCGGCCTTGCCCCATCCGCCGCCTCCGCCACGGCTTCCGCGGCTTCGGGCTCGGCCGTCGGTGTGCCGGCCTGCGCCCCGCCGGTCGACGTCTCCTCCGTAGCCTTCGACCTCCGGAGAAGTCGTGCAAAAACACCCATATCCGCTCCATACGTTACTCGTGCGGGCGAAATCCCGCGTCGTCCGGTGCGCCCGTTTGCGTCGCCCGGGTCGCCGCCTCCCGGAACCGGCGGCGAGGACCTCGCAACGGGCAACGACCCCACTCCTGCTCCGTCACGTAACTCGTTCGAGGAGCGCCTTCGGTGTTTGCGAGACTGGTGCGGTGAGCAGCGCACCCCCCAGCCCCCGAGTCATCGCCGTCGTCGGCCCCACGGCGGCCGGAAAGTCCGATCTGGGCGTGTTCCTCGCCCAGCGCCTGGGCGGGGAGGTCGTCAACGCCGACTCCATGCAGCTCTACCGGGGGATGGACATCGGAACCGCCAAGCTGACGCCCGAGGAGCGCGGCGGCATCCCGCACCACCTGCTGGACATCTGGGACGTCACGGTCACGGCGTCCGTCGCCGAGTACCAGAGGCTGGCCCGCAACAGGATCGACACCCTGCTCGCCCGCGGCCGCTGGCCGATCCTGGTCGGCGGCTCCGGCCTGTACGTCCGCGGGGCCGTCGACAACCTGGAGTTCCCCGGTACCGACCCCGCGGTGAGGGCGCGCCTGGAGGAGGAGCTCACGCTGCGTGGCTCGGGCGCGCTGCACGCCCGGCTGGCCGCCGCCGACCCCGAGGCGGCGCAGGCGATCCTGCCCAGCAACGGCCGCCGTATCGTCCGGGCGCTCGAAGTGATCGAGATCACCGGCCAGCCCTTCACCGCCAATCTCCCCGGACACGACTCGGTCTACGACACCGTCCAGATCGGCGTCGACGTGGCCCGTCCCGAGCTCGACGAACGCATCGCCCGCCGGGTCGACCGGATGTGGGACGCGGGGCTCGTGGAGGAGGTGCGCGCGCTGGAGGCGCACGGCCTGCGGCAGGGGCGTACGGCCGCCCGGGCGCTGGGCTACCAGCAGGTGCTCGCGGCGCTCGCGGGGGAGTGCACGCTCCAGGAGGCGCGGGCCGAGACCGTACGCGCCACCAAGCGCTTCGCCCGCCGTCAGGATTCCTGGTTCAGGCGCGACCCGCGGGTGCACTGGCTCAGTGGGGCCGCGGCGGACGTCGAGGAACTTCCCCGGCTCGCACTGGCGTTGGTCGAACGACCGGTTACAGCCTGATCACGTGATGGCATCGGGACGCTCCGGCCGCCGTCCGGGCCTGCGGGACCGTGCCATCATCGAGCTTCGATCGACCAAGTGGAGTCCTAGTTGGGAGGGCGCGTGGCGATGGAGGCCGGCCCTCGCGACACAGCACAAGGCACCGAGCCCCTCACCGTCGACGACGGTGAGCAGGAGCGGGACGAGGACCGTCTGAGTTCCGACGGCCCCGAGGACACGCAGGGCGGAGTGACGGCGGACGGCCCCGAGCCCGACGAGATGTTCGCCGGGGGGCCCGAGGTCGAGGTCGAGCTGCGCCCGCAGCGCCGGCTGCGCATCTGGCAGCTCGCCCCCATCGTCGCCCTGGCCGCGGTCGGTTCCCTGATGTTCGCCTTCCCGCTCGCCTTCGACTTCGGCGACAGCGGTGCCGTGATCGCCATGCTGGGGCTGCTGATCTGCTCCTGCGCGGCCGGCTGGGGCATGATGGCCGCCCGCCGCGTGGGTTACACGTGGCCCGGGCTCCCGCAGCGCGGTTCCGGGCGCAGACCGGACTGGCGGGTCGTACTGGCCTACGCCGTGCTCGTCGCCGCGGTCGCGGTGCTCGCCGTATGGCGCGTGGCCCGGCTGCGCTGACGGCCCGCGCGCCGGGCTGCTGACGGCCACGCGCGCCGGGCTGTCGCAGCCACCCCGTACGATCGAGGCATGAGCACGCGCACGCGGATCGCCTTCCTCAAGGGTCACGGCACGGAGAACGACTTCGTGATCGTCCCGGACCCCGAGAACGCCGTCGACCTGCCCCCGGCCGCCGTCGCGGCCCTGTGCGACCGCCGCGCGGGCATCGGCGGTGACGGCCTGCTGCACGTGGTGCGGTCGGCCGCGCACCCCGAGGCACGGGGCATGGCGGCCGAGGCCGAGTGGTTCATGGACTACCGCAACGGCGACGGCTCGGTCGCGGAGATGTGCGGCAACGGCGTGCGCGTGTTCGCCCGCCACCTCCAGCGCGCCGGGTACGCGGACGAGGGGGACGTCCTGGTCGCCACGCGCGCGGGCGTGAAGAGCGTGCACATCGCCAAGGACGGTGACATCACCGTCGGCATGGGCAGGGCGCGGCTGCCCGAGGGGGACGTCACGGTCAGTGTCGGCGAGCGCAGCTGGCCGGCGCGGAACGTGAACATGGGCAACCCGCACGCGGTCGCGTTCGTCGAGGACCTCGCGCACGCCGGCAACCTGTACGCGCCGCCACCGTTCAGCCCGGCCTCCGCCTACCCGGACGGGGTGAACGTGGAGTTCGTGGCCGACCGCGGCCCCCGGCACGTCGCCCTGCGCGTGCACGAGCGCGGCTCCGGCGAGACCCGCTCCTGCGGCACGGGCGCGTGCGCCGTCGCAGTGGCCGCCGCACGGCGGGACGGCGCCGACCCGGCCGTCACCGGGAGCCCGGTCACGTACACCGTCGACGTGCCCGGCGGCACCCTGGTGATCACCGAGCGGCCCGACGGCGAGATCGAGATGACCGGTCCAGCGGTGATCGTCGCCGAAGGCGAGATCGATGCCGACTGGCTGGAAACGTTCGTCCGCTGAACGTCGACGCGGCTTGAGATCGCAGGTGTGTGTGCCAGGTGGTGCATGTGTCAACTACCGTTGCGGCTACTGGGTGTTCGAAACCATGGCCGGATGCCTGTCACATGGCGCGAAACCGTAAACCTCCACCCCTTCGCTCGAAGGGGTGATCCGTTTCACGCTCGGCGAGAGGCGGTCGGTCGCACGTGATGGGCTCGGTAGCATCAAGCACCGGCCCGGGCGGGGGACCGTTGCCATCCCCTGAGCCGTGTCCGTCCTGGGGCACCCCGTCCGCCGGTCCACGCAGCCGGAGGTGCCCATGAGTGCGGAGGCGACGAACCCCGCGACCCCAGGTCCGGCAGCAGGCTCCTCGGCGCGCTGGCGGGCGCGCATCGACCTGCGCCGCCTCGGCCGTGCCGCGCTGCTCGGCCCCACCGCACGTGACCGGCTGCCCAGCGCCATCAGCCATGTCGTCGACGCCCACCGCGCCCACCACCCCGGGGCCGATCTCGAACCCCTGCGCCGCGCCTACGTGCTGGCCGAGTCCTCGCACCGCGGCCAGATGCGCAAGAGCGGTGAGCCGTACATCACCCACCCCCTCGCGGTGACCCTGATCCTCGCCGAACTCGGCGCGGAGACCACGACTCTGACGGCCTCTCTGCTCCACGACACGGTCGAGGACACGGACGTGACCCTCGATCAGGTGGGCGAGGAGTTCGGCGCGGACGTCCGCTATCTCGTCGACGGCGTGACGAAGCTGGAGAAGGTCGACTACGGCGCCGCCGCCGAGCCCGAGACCTTCCGCAAGATGCTCGTCGCCACCGGCAACGACGTCCGCGTGATGTCGATCAAACTCGCCGACCGGCTGCACAACATGCGCACCCTCGGCGTCATGCGCCCCGAGAAGCAGGCGCGCATCGCCAAGGTCACCCGGGACGTCCTCATCCCGCTCGCCGAACGGCTCGGCGTCCAGGCGCTCAAGACCGAACTGGAAGACCTCGTCTTCGCGATCCTGCATCCGGAAGAGTACGAGCACACGCGGGAGCTGATCGTCGACAACGCCTCCCGCGCCGACGATCCGCTCGCCGAGATCGCCGACGAGGTGCGCGGCCACCTGCGCGAGGCCGACATCGCGGCCGAGGTCCTCATCCGGCCCCGGCACTTCGTCTCCGTCCACCGGGTCGCCCGCAAACGCGGCCGGCTGCGCGGCTCCGACTTCGGCCGTCTGCTGGTGCTGGTGAACGAGGACGCGGACTGCTACGGAGTCCTCGGCGAACTGCACACATGCATGACGCCCGTGGTCTCGGAGTTCAAGGACTTCATCGCCGTCCCCAAGTTCAACCTGTACCAGTCGCTGCACACGGCGGTCGCCCACCCCGACGGGCAGGTCGCCGAGGTCCTCATCCGCACCCACCAGATGCACAAGGTGGCGGAGGCCGGTGTCATCGCGCTCGGCAACCCGTACGCGCCCGAACCCGACGACCCCGCCGACGGCGAACGCGTCGACCCCACCCGCCCCGGCTGGCTCTCCCGCCTCCTCGACTGGCAGGAGGGCGCGCCCGACCCCGACACGTTCTGGTCCACGCTGCGCGAGGACCTGGCCCAGGACCGCGAGATCACCGTCTTCCGGCCCGACGGCGGCACGCTCGGGCTGCCCGAGGGCGCCAGCTGCGTCGACGCCGCGTACGCCCAGTACGGCGAGGACGCGCACGCGTGCATCGGCGCCCGCGTCAACGGCCGCCTGGCGACCCTGAGCACGGTGCTGCGCGACGGCGACACGGTCCAGCTCCTCATGGGCCAGGACCCGGCCTCCGAGCCGTCCAGGGAGTGGCTGGAGCACGCTCGGACACCCACCGCCCGCATCGCCATCCAGCGGTGGCTCACGGCCCATCCGGCCGAGGACGACGCCCAGCAGGAACGGCAGGTGCCGCCCGTGGCCGCGCTCCGGCCCACCGCCGAGGGCTCGGCCCCCCGCCCCACCACGGCCGACATCGTCGTCGACCAGCAGGGTGCGACGGTCCGCCTGGCCGGGTGCTGTACGCCGGTGCCGCCCGACGAGGTGACCGGCTTCGCCGTGCGCGGCGGGGTGGTCACCGTCCACCGCGTCGGGTGTGCCGCAGTGGAGCGGATGAAGAGCGCGGGGCGCGCGGAGGTCGGCGTGCGCTGGGGAGACACCACCGAGTGCCGGGTCACGCTGCTCGCCGAATCGTTCGTCCGCCCCCACCTGCTGGCCGACCTGACCGAGGCCATGGCCCTCGAGGGCGCCGAGATCGTCTCCGCGACGGTCGAGCCCCCGACCCAGCAGCGCGTCCGGCACACCTACACCGTCCAGCTCCCGGACGCCGCGCACCTGCCCGCGCTGATGCGGGCCATGCGGGACGTGGCGGGTGTGTACGACGTGAACCGGGCGCGGACGCCCAGGGCGTGAGCGGGCGGCCGTAGCGCGCGCGGCGGCCGGGAGTGCTACGACGCGCCCCGCGTCACCGGAGTCCCGTGTCCGCGCCGCCGGAGTCCCCGCTGCCGGAGTTCCGTGTGCCGCGCTGCCGGAGTTCCGTGTGCCGCGCCGCCGGAGTTCCGCGTTCCCCGCTGCCGGACTTCCGCATTCCGCGCTGACCGGAGTCCTCAGAGTCCCGCGTCCCCGGAGTCCTCAGAGTCCGGCGTCTCCGGAGTCTCGACAGTCCCGCGTCTCCGGAGTCCCGTGTCCCCTGAGCGGCGCGCCTTGCGTCGCCGGAGTCGCGGCGTTCGACGGCGCCCGAGCCGTCGGCCTGGTGCCCGAGCCGTCGGCCTGGTGCCCGAGCCGTCGGCCTGGTGCCCGAGCCGTCGGCCTGGTGCCCGAGCCGCCGGCCTGGTGCCCGAGCCGCCGGCCTGACGCCCGCGTCGCCGCAGCCGCGCCGTTCGACGGCGCCCGCGCCGCTCAACGGCGCCCGAGTCGCTCGCCGTCAGCAGAGCCGCACGCCGTTGCCGGACCTACCCGTTCGGGTGGGCCGGACGCGCGTCGTCGCCGTTCGGGGCGCGCACGCTGATAGCGGTGATCCATGCTGCTCACCCCTCACTCCCAGGCTCCGCACACCACCCCTCAGGGCCGCCGGCCCGACGCCACCTCCCGCGTGCGCCGCCGGCTCCGCGGCCGTCGCCGTCTGAGGGCGACCGCGCTGCTCGCCTCCGCCGTCTCCGTCTGCCTCCTCGCCGCCGGCACGCCCGCCACCCCCGCCGGCATCGGCGACCGCCTCTTCCCGTACCTCGGCAACCCCGGTTACGACGTGCAGTCGTACGACCTCTCGTTCACCTATTCCGGCAGCAACAGCAAGCCGCTCCAGGCGGTCACCACGATCAACGCCAGGACGACCTCCGCCCTGGACCACTTCAACCTCGACTTCGCCCACGGCACGGTCGAGTCGGTCCGGGTCGACGGCGAGCCGGCCGCCTTCACCGGCGCGGGCGAGGACCTCGTCGTCACGCCGGACAAGCCGCTGCCCGCGGGCAGCTGGACGCGGATCACCGTGCGGCACACCAGCGACCCGGTGCCCGCCAAGGGCCAGGACGGCGGCTGGGTGCAGACCTCGGACGGGCTCGCCATGGCCAACCAGGCCGACGCGGCGCACCTGGTGTTCCCGTGCAACGACCACCCCTCCGACAAGGCACTGTTCACCTTCCGGATCACCGCCCCCAACGGCTACACGGCCGTGGCCAACGGCCTGCCGGCCGACCGTGAGCGGGCCGGCAAGGCCACCACCTGGACGTATCGCACCCGGCACCCCATGGCCACCGAGCTCGCCCAGGTGTCCATCGGCCGCTCCAGCGTGCTGCACCGCACCGGACCGCACGGCCTGCCCGTACGCGACGTGGTGCGCACCGAGGACCGCAAGGAACTCGAACCGTGGCTCGCCAAGACGCCCGGCCAGATCGCCTGGATGGAGAGCAAGGTCGGCCGCTACCCCTTCGAGACGTACGGCATCCTCATGGCGGACGCCTCCACCGGCTTCGAGCTCGAGACCCAGACGCTCTCCCTCTTCGAGAAGGACCTCTTCGCCGGGAACACCTACCCCGACTGGTACGTCGAGTCGATCATGGTGCACGAGCTGTCCCACCAGTGGTTCGGCGACAGCGTCAGCCCCGCTTCCTGGTCCGACCTGTGGCTCAACGAGGGGCACGCCACGTGGTACGAGGCCCTGTACGCGGAGGAGAAGGCCGGCAAGCCCATGGAGAAGCGCATGAAGGCCGCCTACGCCGCCTCCGACGGCTGGCGCGCTGCCGGAGGCCCGCCGGCCGCGCCCAAGGGCCCCGAGCCCGGCCAGAAGATCAGCATCTTCCGGCCGAACGTCTACGACGGCGCCGCGCTGGCCCTCTACGCCCTGCGCCAGAAGATCGGCCGCCCCGCCTTCGAACGGCTGGAACGGAACTGGGTGAGCCTGCACCGCGACGGCACCGCCACGACCGCCGACTACGAGCACCTCGCCTCCCGGATCTCCGGACGCGACCTGAGCGGCTTCTTCAAGGCGTGGCTCTACGGCGAGAAGACCCCGCCGATGCCCGGCCACCCGGACTGGAAGTCGGACGCGCCCGACGCGAAGTCCGGCGCGGGGCGGCCCGGCAAGGCCGCGCAATAAGGCGATGACGAGACGGGCCGTACCGTGCGACCATCTTCGAGTCCGCGACGAGGGGTCCCGGGAATCTCCCGGGGTACTCCCGCGTTGTGAGTAGTGACGCAGAGCCAATCGACGTAAGGATCCAATGACCTCCTCTTCATCCCCTTCCCAGGACACTGAGCGCCTCGCGCACACCTACGCCGAAGGTCTTCGGGCCGATGCCCTGATGGAAGAGGACGTCGCCTGGAGCCACGAGATCGACGGAGAGCGGGACGGCGAACAGTTCGACCGCTCCGAGCGGGCGGCCCTGCGCCGCGTGGTGGGTCTGTCCACCGAGCTCGAGGACGTCACCGAGGTCGAGTACCGGCAGCTCCGCCTTGAGCGCGTCGTGCTCGTCGGCGTGTGGACCTCGGGGACGGTGCGGGACGCGGAGAACTCGCTCGCGGAGCTCGCCGCCCTCGCGGAGACCGCGGGCGCGCTCGTGCTCGACGGCGTCATCCAGCGCCGTGACAAGCCGGACGCCGCCACGTACATCGGTTCCGGCAAGGCCGAGGAGCTGCGCGACATCGTCCTGGAGTCGGGCGCGGACACCGTCATCTGCGATGGTGAACTCAGTCCGGGCCAGCTCATCCACCTCGAGGACGTCGTCAAGGTCAAGGTCATCGACCGTACGGCGCTGATCCTCGACATCTTCGCCCAGCACGCCAAGTCCCGTGAGGGCAAGGCACAGGTCGCGCTCGCGCAGATGCAGTACATGCTGCCGAGGCTGCGGGGCTGGGGTCAGTCGCTGTCCCGTCAGATGGGCGGCGGCAAGGGCGGCGGCCTCGCCACCCGTGGTCCCGGTGAGACCAAGATCGAGACGGACCGGCGGCGGATCCGCGAGAAGATGGCGAAGATGCGCCGGGAGATCGCGGAGATGAAGACCGGTCGCGAGATCAAGCGCCAGGAGCGCAAGCGCCACAAGGTGCCGTCGGTCGCCATCGCGGGCTACACCAACGCCGGCAAGTCCTCGCTGCTCAACCGCCTCACCGGCGCGGGCGTCCTGGTCGAGAACGCGCTGTTCGCGACCCTGGACCCGACCGTCCGCCGCGCGGAGACGCCCGGCGGCCGCCTGTACACGCTGGCGGACACGGTCGGCTTCGTCCGGCACCTGCCGCACCACCTGGTCGAGGCGTTCCGCTCCACCATGGAGGAGGTCGGCGAGTCCGACCTGATCCTGCACGTGGTGGACGGTTCGCACCCGGACCCGGAGGAGCAGCTGGCCGCCGTGCGCGAGGTGGTCAGGGATGTCGGCGCCACCGGCGTACCCGAGATCGTCGTGATCAACAAGGCGGACGCGGCCGACCCGCTGACCCTTCAGCGGCTGCTGCGGATCGAGAAGCGCTCCATCGCCGTCTCGGCCCGCACCGGCCGGGGCATCGCCGAGCTGCGCGCGATGATCGACAACGAGCTGCCCAGGCCGTCGGTCGAGATCGAGGCCCTGGTGCCGTACACCCACGGCAAGCTGGTGGCCCGCGCCCACGACGAGGGCGAGGTGATCTCCGAGGAGCACACCGCGGAGGGCACCCTGCTCAAGGTGCGCGTGCACGAGGAACTGGCCGCGGAGCTCCAGCAGTACGTGCCCGTTCCGGCCGTCTGACAGTACTGCCCGTTCCGGCCGTCTGAGCCACAGCGCGAAGGCCCGCCCCCTGCGACAGGAGGCGGGCCTTCCGCGTTCGGCGTCACCGACCGCCGTAGGTCTCGCTCATGTTCTCGTAGAGCGCCTGGGCGTCCTTGCCGAGCCGCGGGCCCGCGAGCCAGGTGTTGCCGGTGGGACCGATCGAGGTGTTGGACACCAGCTCGGTCCTGCCGTTCACCACGCGGAACCAGCCGCCGCCGGACGAACCGCCGGTCATGGTGCAGCCGATGCGGTACATCGTCGGCAGCGAGGGGCTCAGCGAGAGCCGGCCGGGCCGGTCGACGCACCGGAACATCTTCAGGCCGTTGAACGGTGGAGCCGCCGGGTAGCCCCAGGCTCCCACGCGCGACACCGTCTGCGGCGCCGGTCCGGAGAAGTCGACGTCGAGGGCCGCGCCGACCGTCTCCTCCAGCGACTTGGAGCCCCGCTCCGGCTTCACGTGCAGCACGGCGTAGTCGTACGGAGCACCCGCGCCGCCCGTCTCCGAGCCGCCCTGGATCCACTGGTGGGAGGTCGAGGCCCAGTCCGCCCACCACTGGCCGTACGGGGCGACCTGGGAGGCGTCGGCGCTGCGCAGCTGCGACTCCGACTTGCCGAGGTCGTTGTACGCGGGCACGAAGGCGATGTTGCGGTACCAGCCGCCGTGGGCGCCGGCGTGCACGCAGTGGCCGGCCGTCCACACCAGGTTCGACCTGCCCGGGTGGTTGACGTCCTTGATCACCGTGCCCGAGCAGACCATCGAGCCCTCGGGGCTGTCGAAGAAGACCTTGCCGACCGGGGCCGCGTGCCGGTGGTACGGCGTCCGCTCGGCGACGGCCTGGACGGGCGCGGGCTCAGGGTCGCTGATGCCCTGGTCGGCGGAGGCGTCCTTGGTCGAGAGCGTCTTGTCGGCCTCCTTCGCGGACCGCATCCGCTCCGGCTTCCACAGACCCTCGATCACCGGGTTGGCGAAGTCCTTGGCCGCGCTGAGCCACTTGTCCTTGTCCCAGTTCTTCCAGCCGCCCTTGGCCCACTGGTCGATGTCGATGCCGTGGTCCTTCAGCTTGCTGGCGATGCCGGACGGAACCCTGAGCTTGCCATTGCCGCTGTTCGCCGAGGCGGTGACGGTGGCGGTGGCGTCGGGCCTGTCGCTCGCGCTGCCGCCCGAGCCGTTGCACGCGGTCGCGGTCAGCGCGAGCGCGGCGACAAGACCGGCGGCGGCGAGAGCGGTGCGATGGCTCCGCGGGCCGCGCGGTGGCGTCGCGGGCGTACGAATGGAACGCATGGTGCGGAAAACCCCCGTCGGAATGTATGTATGTATGTCGCGTGCCCGTCAGTCCTGTCGTGTGCGCGCCAGACCTGTCACGTGCTCGCCAGTCCTGTCGCGTGCTCGCCAGCCCTGCGCGGAGCCTGTCCCTGGAAAGCGACACCCCACTATGCCCGTGGAGTCGCGGGCGAACGGGGACGGGACGGTGAAGGTTTCCGTGAGGGTCCCGACCCCGCCCGCGCCTGCCGGCCGGTCACTGCCCGGCGAACTTCTTGCTCACGGAGTCGTACACACCCTTGGCCACGTCGCCCAGTCGCGGCCCGGCCAACCAGCCCGAGGTCACCGGGCCGATCGAGGTGTTGGACACCAGCGCCGGCCTGCCGTCCGAGCCGGTCGCGACCCAGCCGCCGCCGGACGAACCGCCGGTCATGGTGCAGCCGATGCGGTACATCGTCGGGGCCGAGGCGCTGATCGACAGCCGGCCCGGCTTGTCCGTGCACCGGTAGAGCTTCTGGCCGTCGTACGGCGCGGCGGCCGGGTAACCGGTCGCGGTGATGCCGGGAACCTTCGGCACCGCCGGCGCGTTGAAGTCCACAGGAAGCGCCGAACCCACCGTCTCCTCCAGCGACTTGCCGTTGCCGCCCTTCTCCGGCGTCACATGGATGACGGCGTAGTCGTACGGCGCGCCGTCACCGCCCGTCTCGCCGCCCTGCTCGATCCACTGCTGCGAGGTCTGCGCCCAGTCGGCCCAGTAGACGCCGTAGGGAGCGACCTCCTTCCTGCTGGCGTTCTGCAGCTGGGCCGCGCCCTTGCCCGAGTCGTTGTACGACGGCACGAACGCGATGTTGCGGTACCAGCCGCCCTTCTTGCCCGCGTGCACGCAGTGGCCCGCCGTCCAGACAAGGTTCGACTTGCCGGGATGGGCCGGGTCCTCCACGACCGTCGCCGAGCAGACCATCGTGCCCTCGGGGGAGTCGAAGAACACCTTGCCGGCCGTCGCCGCGTTGGCGTGGTACGTGGGCGCGACCGCCTTCGCGGCCACCGGCGCCGGCGTGGGGTCGGTCACTCCCTGGTCACCGGAGAGGTCGTTGTTGTCGACGCTCTTGTCCGGGTCGTTGGCCCGCCGCATCCGGTCCGGGTTCCACAGACCCTTGATGATCGGGTTGATGAAGTCGTCGGCCTCGCGCAGCCAGTCTTCCTTGTCCCAGTTCTTCCAGGCCCCGTTCTTCCACTTGTCGATGTCGATCCCGTGCTCTTTCAGCTTGTTCCTGATGTCGTCCGGAATCTTGATCTTGCCGTCGCCGGCGCCCGACGTGTCGGCGGCGGACGCGGACGCGGCCGCCTGACCGCCGGCCTTGTCACCGCCCGAGTTGCAGGCGGTGGCGGTGAGCGCCACCGCCGACGTGAGGGCCACGGCGGCGAGAACGGGGAAGCTCCTGCGGCGCGTACTCCTGTCTCGCCGGACGTGGGACGACGGCCGTATGGATCGCATTTCTGAACTCCCCCTGGAATGAACGAACTGGGCGTGTCCGGCCATCCGGCGTGTCCGGCCGGCGCGGCTGTCTGACAACGGCACCACACACTATGCGTTCGCTGTGGGTGGGCGCCGACGGAACGGCAACGGTTTCGCTACGGACTGCCTGATCAGGTATTTCGGTGGGAGACAGCGGGGTGGGAAACAGGGGCGCGCGGCAGGCGTTGAGGAGTGAGGTGAGGGTCGCGAGCGCGCGGTGTGCGCCAATGACCTCGAAATGGCCCGTAACCCGGTCGGCCACGGGGGGTTGGTAGCGGTGGGGGGTCTGCTGTCCGTGGGCGGTCCCCTGTGCCTGTGTGGGCGGGAGGACTGGGAACCGTGGCCGAGCCTGCGTGTGAGGGGAGTTCGTCGGAGGGGTCCCGCGGGGCCCGTGTGGCAGGAGTGGTCGGAGTGGTCGCCAGGGGCGGGCCCGGCGGCGGGATGTCCGTGCCGGTCCGGGCCGCGCACGAGGCCGTACTGCGGCGTCAGCCGGCGCGCGAAACCGCGGCGCGCACCTATGCCCGCGCCCTGCCGATCGTGCCTGTACGCGCTCGGGGTATGACCATCGAAGGCGCCGACGGCCGCCGTTACCTCGACTGCCTCTCCGGCGCCGGAGCGCTCGCCCTCGGCCACAACCACCCCGTCGTACTGGAGGCGATCCGCGGGGTCCTGGACTCGGGAGCACCGCTGCACGCCCTCGACCTCGCGACGCCCATCCAGGATGCCTTCGTCGCCGAGTTGCTCCGCACCCTGCCGCCCGGACTGGCCGATCACGCGCGCGTGCGATTCTGCGGGCCGGGGGAGAACGACGCGGTGGAGGCCGCGTTCAGGCTCGTACGGGCCGCGACCGGCCGCGCCGCCGTACTGGCCTTCTCCGGCGCCCGCCACGGCATGAGCGACGAAGCCGCGGCGCTGTCCGGTGAGGCCGGCGACACGCACGTGGCCGGGCTGCCCTATCCGCAGGACTACCGCTGCCCCTTCGGCGTCGGCGGCCCCCGCGGCGCCGAACTCGCCGCCCGCCGGGCCGAGTCCGCCCTCGACGCGCACGGGTTGGGCGGGCCACCGCCGGCCGGGATGATTCTCGAGGCGGTCCAGGGCGAGAACGGCGCCATCCCCGCACCGGATGCCTGGATGCGGCGGATGCGGGAGGCCACCACCGCCCGTGCCGTTCCGCTGATCGCCGACGAGGTGCAGACGGGTGTCGGACGCACCGGCGCCTTCTGGGCGGTGGAGCACAGCGGCGTCGTCCCCGACCTCATGGTGCTCTCCAGAGCCATCGGCGGCAGCCTCCCCCTTGCCGTGCTGGTCCACCGCGACGACCTCGACGTCCGGCCGTCCGACGCCCCCGCGCACACCTTCCGCGGCAACCAACTCGCCATGGCAGCGGGTACGGCCACGCTGACCTACGTCCGCGAGAATGGTCTCGCCGCCCGAGCCGCCACCCTGGGCACCCGCATGCTCGACCAACTCCGCGCGCTGCAAGAGGAGTTCGTCCTCGTGGGAGACGTACGCGGGCGGGGACTGATGATCGGTGTGGAGTTCGTGGAGCCCGGGATGTCCATGCAGCCCATGCAACCCATGCAGCCCATGGAGAGTTCTGAGGCCGGAACGGACGCCGCAGCCTACGGCGGACCGCGTCCGGCCGCGCATACGACCGCTGACGGCCTCCGTCGCCGGACCGCTGCCGGTTCACCTCCGCCGCCCGCTCCCGGTATCGCGGCCGCCGTCCGGCGGGAGTGCCTGCGCCGTGGCCTGCTCGTGGATCTCGGCGGGCCGCACATGAGTGTCGTACGGCTGCTCCCACCGCTGACGATCAGCGACGAACAGGCGACCGCGGTACTCGACCGCCTGGCGGACGCCATCCGGACGGTGGCCCGCGCCCACAGCGGCAGCCCCGCTGGATCCCACCGACCACAGGAAGCCCGCTGCCGGCACCGGCGGCCGGGCGAGCGCACCGAGACGGCGGCGCTGCGCGGCGGTTGAGGTATGCGCCCGGTCGCACCCCCAGCTCGCGTCGTCGTCCGTGCGCTGCCCCAGGCTCGCCACCGCCCATGACCCGGAACCACCCATGAGGACCGCTGTGAACACCACCCCCACACCTGCCCCCGGCGCCCACCGTCGGGAAGCCGACTCCTCCACGGAACGCTCTCCGAACGGGAGGCCGCACGAACTGCTCCCCGGTCCACCGGAGCATGCCGGGGCTCCCGGACAGGAGCGCATCCCGCAGCGGGACCGGGTGCCCGGACAGGAGCGGATCCCGCAGCGGGACCGGGTGCCCGGACAGGAGCGGATCCCGCAGCGGGACCGGGTGCCCGGACAGGACCGCATCCCGCACCGGGACCGGGTGCCCGGACAGGACCGGATCCTCGGACAGGACCGGGTCCACGAACAGGACCGGATCCACGAACAGCGAAAGCCTTCGGTCACCGACCGTTCCCGACCCACCGCTTCCGACCCTCTGGAGCACCCCGACCCAACGACTGCGGCCGACGCCGCGACCGCCGAGAACCTGCTGCGCTGCTGGGCGCGAGAAAACGACCTCCCGGCCCCCGCCGACGACACGCTCCGCATCCCCCTCCCCGCCAGCGGCGCAACACTGCTGGTCCCGGTTCTCCACTGGTCCCCCACGGGATGGCACCGCTTCGGCCGCCCGTCCTTCGCCGGCACCGCCGAACCGTCCCCGCCGGCCGACGCGGTCACCATCGCCGCACTGCTCGCCCGCGAGTCGGCCGGCATCGACGCCGCGACCGCTCCCGACCTGGTCGCCCGTGTCGCCGACTCCCTTCGTCGTACCGCCGTCTTCATCCGCGAGCGCCGCGCACACCCGGCCGACGGGCCCGACCTCTTCCTCTCCGCCGAGCAGGCACTACTGCTCGGACACCCGCTGCACCCGACGGCGAAGAGCCGTGAGGGCCTCTCCGAGGTCGAAGCAGCCCTTTACTCGCCGGAGTTGCGCGGCTCCTTCCCCCTCCACTGGTTGGCCGTCGCGCCCTCCCTTCTCGCCACCGATTCCGCCTGGACCGAGCGCGGCCGTGTCGTACCGGCACCCGGGCTCACCGGCCGGCTAGCTGGGACGGAACTTCCTCTGCCGGACGGCTACGCGGCGCTCCCCATGCACCCCTGGCAGCTCCGTGAGGCGCGGCAACGGGCGGAGATCGCGGCGTTGTTCGACGCCGGCCTGCTGTGTGACCTCGGATCGTTCGGCTCCCCGTGGCATCCCACCTCCTCCGTGCGCACCGTCCACCGGACCGGCGCTCCCGCCATGCTCAAACTGTCGCTGGGCCTGCGGATCACCAACTCCCGCCGCGAGAACCTCCGCAAGGAGCTGCACCGCGGCGTCGAGGTCCACCGCCTGCTGCGCAGCGGTCTCTTCGGGCAGTGGCAGGCCGCGCATCCGGGGTTCGACATCGTCCGGGACCCGGCCTGGCTCGCGGTCGACGCACCCGACGGAACTCCCGTGCCCGGCCTCGACGTGGTGATCCGGCACAACCCCTTCAGCTCCTTCGACGACGTCTCCTGCGTCGCCGGGCTCGTCACGCCCCGCCCGCAGACCGAACCGGGCAGCCGAGCAGGCTCGCCGACCCGCCCCGGGCCGGCGCCGTGCCCGGAGGCGGAACCGCCGGTCCTGCGATCCCGCCTGGCCACGGTCATCACCCGTCTCGCCAGCCGCACGGGCCGGCCTTGTGGAGCCGTCGCCGCGGAGTGGTTTCTGCGCTACCTCGAGCAGGTCGTCCGCCCCCTGCTGTGGCTGGACGCGGAAGCGGGGATCGCCCTGGAGGCCCACCAGCAGAACACCCTGCTCCTGCTGGACCCCGACGGATGGCCGACGGGCGGCCGCTACCGGGACAACCAGGGCTACTACTTCCGAGAGTCGCGGCGTGCGGAACTCGACGCCCGGCTGCCGGGTATCGGAGAGCACAGCGACACCTTCGTCTCCGGCGAGGTCACCGACGAGCGCTTCGTCTACTACCTCGCCATCAACAACGTTCTCGGCCTCATCGGTGCCTTCGGCTCTCAACACCTCGCCGACGAACGGCTGCTGCTCGCCGCCTTCCGCCGTTTCCTCGGTGACGTCGCCTCTGGCCCTGCCCGGCTGCGCACCTCGCTCCCGGTCCACCTGCTCGACTCACCCGTGCTGCGGTGCAAGGCCAATCTGCTGACCAGACTCCACGGCATGGACGAACTCGTCGGCCCGGTCGACACACAGTCCGTCTACGTCACCATCGCCAATCCCCTCCACTGCTGACGGCGGCCCTCCGCCGCCGTCGCCGACTCCAGCCGACCACCACCGACTCCCTTCCGCTCTGAGGAACATGCCCCACCCCGACTTCTGAGAGGAGCGTCGCCGTGCCTCCCACCGACGCCACCGCCCATGCAGCCGACGCCACCGACACCGGCGCTGATACGAGCCCCGGTACGGCCGACAGCAGTGCCACCGCGAGTTCGGACAGCGAGGACACGGACAGCGAGGACACGGACAGCGAGGACACACTGGATCTGCGTCTGCCGGACGAGCTGATCGCGCTCTTCGCGGCGGAAGCCGGCACCGGTGGGGCGCGCGGCCGCACGCCCGTGACGGCGCCCGCCTTCATCACCGCCGTCGACGACGACCTCCTCGGCCATGTGGCCGAATGGAGGCCGACCGTCACCCCCGTGGGCGTGTTCCAGCTCGTCCCCGTGCAGGTCGAGCGGGACCTGCCGCTCGTCACCCGCTGGATGAACGACCCGGTCGTCGCGGAGTTCTGGGAGCTGAGTGGCCCTCGGGCGGTGACCGAGAACCACCTGCGGGCCCAGCTGTCCGGGGACGGACGCAGCGTTCCGTGCCTCGGGGTGCTGGAGGGCACGCCGATGAGCTACTGGGAGATCTACCGGGCGGACCTCGACCCCTTGGCGCGGTACGTCCCCCTCCAGCCTCATGACACCGGAATTCACCTCCTCATCGGTGAAGTCGCCGACCGTGGTCGCAAGCTCGGCAGCACTCTCCTCAGGTCAGTGGCCGACCTCGTGCTCGACAAACGTCCCGCCTGCGCACGCGTCATCGCGGAACCCGACCTCCGTAACACTCCCTCCGTCGCTGCCTTCCTGAGCGCCGGCTTCCGGTTCGCCGCCGAGGTCGACCTGCCCGCCAAGCGGGCCGCACTCATGATCCGGGACCGGCCCCTGCGCAATCTGCTGTGACACCGTGCCGCGGCGTCGTCACTCTTGGTACACCGACCACGCCGATCCGGTTCCCATCACCTTCGCGCCTCTCGGCAACGGGCCCGTCCCACCGCATTCACGTCCTGGCAGGCGACCGTCCCGAGCGGTCCGCCCCGCCTTCCCACCCAGGAGCAATCGGTCTTGATCCCGTCCCTCGTCCCCGCCTTGATCGCCCCTCTGTCAGTGCCGGGCCGTAGGGTGGTCGAGCTATGACGAAGCCCTCACTCCCCGAACTCCTGCATGCTGCCGTCACTGCCGTCGGCGGGACGGAGCGCCCCGGCCAGGTGACCATGGCCGAAGCCGTCGCGGAGGCGATCGACGACGGCTCGCATCTGCTGGTCCAGGCCGGCACCGGCACCGGAAAGTCGCTGGGCTATCTCGTGCCCGCGCTCGCACACGGCGAGCGTGTCGTCGTGGCGACAGCCACCCTCGCCCTGCAGCGCCAACTGGTCGAGCGGGACCTCCCGCGCACTGTCGATGCGCTGCACCCCCTGCTGCGCCGCCGCCCGGAGTTCGCGATGCTGAAGGGCAGGTCGAACTACCTCTGCCTGCACCGGCTGCACGAGGGAGTGCCCCAGGACGAGGAGGAGGGGCTCTTCGACCAGTTCGAGGCGGCCGCGCCCACCAGCAAGCTGGGTCAGGACCTGCTGCGGCTGCGTGACTGGTCGGACGAGACCGAGACCGGGGACCGCGACAATCTGACGCCAGGAGTGTCCGACCGGGCCTGGGCCCAGGTGTCGGTCTCCTCCCGAGAGTGCCTGGGCGCCACGAAGTGCGCGTACGGTGCCGAGTGCTTCGCCGAGATGGCCCGCGAGCGCGCCAAGCTCGCCGACGTCGTCGTCACCAACCACGCCCTTCTCGCGATCGACGCCATCGAAGGCGCGCCCGTCCTTCCGCAGCACGAGGTACTGATCGTCGACGAGGCGCACGAACTGGTCTCGCGCGTCACAGGCGTGGCCACGGGCGAGCTCACGCCCGGCCAGGTCAACCGCGCGGTGCGGCGCGCGGCGAAGCTGGTCAACGAGAAGGCGGCCGACCAGCTCCAGACCGCCGCCGAGGGCTTCGAGCGGCTGATGGAGCTGGCCCTGCCGGGCCGGCTGGAGGAGATCCCGGAAGACCTCGGGTACGCGCTCATGGCCCTGCGCGACGCCTGCCGCACGGTGATCTCCGGGATCGGCGCGACCCGCGACAAGTCCGTCCAGGACGAGGACGCGGTGCGCAAGCAGGCGCTCGCCTCCGTGGAGACGGTGCACGACGTGGCGGAGCGGATCACCAACGGCTCCGAGTGGGACGTGGTCTGGTACGAGCGCCATGACCGCTTCGGCGCCTCCCTGCGCGTCGCCCCCATGTCCGTGTCGGGACTGCTGAGGGAGAAGCTCTTCGCGGACCGCTCCGTCGTGCTGACCTCCGCGACGCTGAAGCTCGGCGGGGATTTCAACGGCGTCGGTGCCTCGCTCGGACTCGCACCGGAAGGCACGGAGGGTGAGGACCTCCCGCAGTGGAAGGGCATCGACGTGGGCTCGCCCTTCGACTACCCCAGGCAGGGCATCCTCTACGTCGCCAAGCATCTGTCGCGCCCCGCGCGTGACGGCGATCGGACGGACATGCTGGAGGAGCTGTCGGAACTGATCCAGGCGGCCGGTGGCCGCACGCTCGGGCTCTTCTCCTCCATGCGGGGCGCGCAGCTCGCCGCCGAGGAACTGCGCTCCCGCATTCCGGAGTTCCCCATCCTCCTCCAGGGGGAGGAGACCCTCGGCGAACTGATCAAGAACTTCGCCGCCGATCCGAAGACCTGTCTCTTCGGCACGCTCTCCCTCTGGCAGGGCGTCGACGTTCCCGGGGCCAGCTGCCAGTTGGTCGTCATGGACAAGATCCCGTTCCCTCGTCCGGACGACCCTCTGATGAGTGCCCGCCAGAAGGCGGTGGAGGACGCGGGAGGCAACGGCTTCATGGCGGTCGCCGCCACGCACGCCGCGCTGCTCATGGCCCAGGGCGCCGGCCGCCTCGTGCGGGCGTCGGGGGACCGCGGCGTGGTCGCCGTACTGGATCAGCGTCTGGCCACCGCCAGGTACGGCAGCTATCTGAAGGCGTCACTGCCGGACTTCTGGTACACGACGGACCGTAACCAGGCCCGCAGATCGCTGGCCGCGATCGACGCGGCGGCGAAGAAGACGGAGGCAGAGACGGAGGCACAGACAGAGGTGGAGTGAACGGGGCGTGGCCCGACGCTCCGCCGCGTCGGGCCACCCCGCCCGGTCATGAGCCGGACGTCACGGGGCCGCGCCACCCCCGGGCCACGAGCCAGCTGTCACGGAGCCGGGCCGTTCACCTGCCAGCGGGCTCCGGACAGCGCAGGGCCCCGGAACCGGCGCAGGGGTTCCGGGGCCCGGTCAGAGGGGCGGCCCGCAGGCACTGCCCGCCGCAGCCGTCATACACGGCGCAGCACTGCCACCACCTTGCCCAGGATGGTCGCGTCGTCGCCGGGGATCGGCTCGTACGCGGCGTTGTGCGGGAGGAGCCAGACATGGCCGTCCTCGCGCTTGAAGCGCTTGACGGTGGCTTCGCCGTCCAGCATGGCCGCGACGATGTCGCCGTTCTCGGCGACGGGCTGGCGGCGGACCGTGACCCAGTCGCCGTCGCAGATCGCGGCCTCGATCATGGAGTCGCCGACGACCTTCAGCACGAACAGCTCGCCGTCACCGACCAGCTGCCGGGGCAGAGGGAAGACGTCCTCGACCGATTCCTCGGCGAGGATGGGGCCACCGGCGGCGATACGGCCGACCAGCGGGACGTACGACGCGGCGGGCTTGCCGGCGGTGTCGGTGGGCTGCACCGAGGTGCCCTGGTCGGAGCCGCGGACCTCGTAGGCGCGTGGCCGGTGCGGGTCGCGCCGCAGGAAACCCTTCCGCTCCAGTGCCATGAGCTGGTGCGCGACCGAGGAGGTGCTGGAGAGCCCCACCGCCTGGCCGATCTCCCGCATGGACGGCGGGTAGCCGCGCCGCTGCACGGAGTCCCTGATGACCTCGATCACCCGGCGCTGGCGGTCGGTGAGCCCGGAGCTGTCCGCCCGGATGCCTGGCGGTCGGCCCGGCAGGGAGCGCTTGTGCCCCTCGGGGTTCACGGCTTCGTTCATCGCATGCACCGGCTCGAGTCGGCCCTGGGAGCGGTCCTGGGCAGTGATGGTGGCACTGTCTGCGGTGGTGGTCACGTCGGCCCCTCTCGATGGTCTCCCTGCTGGACAACGGTAGTTGGTTTCGAAAGGTTGCGCCAAACACACGTTCGAGTGAAAAACCGTGGATAGCCTGACTTGATCATGTGTCTGGGTGTATGGCTAACGCCGCACCTGGCGGGCAAAAGAGCCCATTGTCGTACTCTTCACCGTCGAGGTGCTGACCTCGCGGGTTCCTGCCCAGTCTGCCATTCGGCTTTCCGCCGGCAGGAGGTGGACTCTCATCTCTGCGGGAGCCCCACGCCCTCTCCCTGCGGCGCCCACGGTATCTCCGCATGTGCCGGAACGGTACGCCTGTGCACCCGCGGATCCGGTGTGCCGCCGCGGACACGGGGCACATGCCCAGTCGCGTGCGACACGCGCGCGTGGCGTGCATGTCTGGCCCAACCCCACATCTAGTGGTTGGATTCCACCTGTAGCCCAGAAGTTGTGTTCCCCCGGGTCTTCGGGCTCTGAGGGATCGCCTATGCTTGGGGCTGCTTCGAGGGGCTCGTGAGGCCCGGCGAGGCTATTGAGTCTGCTGTGAGGAGGGTTGGACGTCATGCACTGCCCCTTCTGCAGGCACCCCGACAGCCGCGTCGTCGACAGCCGTACGACCGACGACGGCACATCGATCCGCAGGCGCCGCCAGTGTCCGGACTGCTCCCGTCGTTTCACGACCGTGGAGACCTGCTCGCTCATGGTGGTCAAGCGGTCCGGGGTCACCGAGCCGTTCAGCCGTACGAAGGTCATCAACGGCGTGCGCAAGGCATGCCAGGGACGGCCTGTCACCGAGGACGCACTCGCCCAGCTCGGCCAGCGGGTCGAGGAGGCGGTGCGCGCCACCGGAAGCGCCGAGCTGACCACCCACGACGTGGGGCTGGCCATACTCGGCCCGTTGCAGGAGCTCGACCTCGTCGCGTACCTGCGATTCGCCTCCGTCTACCGGGCGTTCGACTCGCTCGAGGACTTCGAGGCGGCCATCGCGGAGCTCAGGGAGGGGACGCGACCCGCCGCCGCGGACGACGGCGACCGCGACAACGCCGTCGCGGGGAGCCAGAAAGACGATGGCGGGCGCGGAGGGACTGTCGCGGTCCCCGAGCCCGCCCACGCCGCCGACTGACGGACGGGCCGGAACGGGGCGGAGCCCCGGTACCGGCCGTCAGGCGGCGACCGAAGACCTGTTGCGGAGGGCGGCGCGAGCTGCCCGCAACACCAGACACAACACCGTGCCCCGGGAACATCGTGGCACTTCAGGGCGTTTCAGCCCTTACAGGGAGGCGGCATGACAGAGACGGCGAGCGGTCCGGCACGGAGTTCCCGCGCCAGGGGCAGCAAGGCGGCCAAGGGACTGCGTATCGAGCGCGTCCACACCACCCCCGGCGTGCACCCGTACGACGAGGTGGCCTGGGAGAGCCGTGACGTCGTCATGACCAACTGGCGCGACGGCTCGGTCAACTTCGAGCAGCGCGGCGTCGAGTTCCCCGACTTCTGGTCGGTGAACGCGGTCAACATCGTCACCAGCAAGTACTTCCGGGGCGCCGTCGGCACCCCGCAGCGCGAGACCAGCCTCAAGCAGCTGATCGACCGCATCGTGAAGACGTACCGGAAGGCCGGCGAGGACAACAAGTACTTCGCCTCGCCCGCCGACGCCGAGATCTTCGAGCACGAGCTGGCCTACGCCCTCCTGCACCAGATCTTCAGCTTCAACAGCCCCGTCTGGTTCAACGTCGGCACCCAGCAGCCCCAGCAGGTCTCCGCCTGCTTCATCCTGTCCGTCGACGACTCCATGGAGTCGATCCTCGACTGGTACAAGGAAGAGGGGATGATCTTCAAGGGCGGCTCCGGCGCCGGTCTGAACCTCTCCCGCATCCGCTCCTCCCGGGAGCTGCTGTCCTCCGGTGGCAACGCCTCCGGCCCCGTCTCCTTCATGCGCGGCGCCGACGCCTCCGCCGGCACCATCAAGTCCGGTGGCGCCACCCGCCGCGCCGCCAAGATGGTCATCCTCGACGTCGACCACCCCGACATCGAGGGCTTCATCGAGACCAAGGTGAAGGAGGAGGAGAAGATCCGCGCCCTGCGCGACGCGGGCTTCGACATGGACCTGGGCGGCGATGACATCACCTCCGTCCAGTACCAGAACGCCAACAACTCGGTCCGTGTCAACGACGAGTTCATGAACGCGGTCGAGCAGGGCGGCAGGTTCGCCCTCCGCGCGCGGATGACCGGCGAGGTCATCGAAGAGGTCGACGCCAAGGCACTGTTCCGCAAGATGGCCGAGGCCGCCTGGGCCTGCGCCGACCCCGGCATCCAGTACGACAACGTCATCAACCACTGGCACACCTGCCCGGAGTCCGGCCGCATCAACGGCTCGAACCCCTGCAGCGAGTACATGCACCTGGACAACACGTCCTGCAACCTCGCCTCGCTGAACCTGATGAAGTTCCTGAAGGACGACGGCCTGGGCCGTCAGTCCTTCGACGTCGAGCGGTTCGCGAAGGTCGTCGAGCTCGTCATCACCGCGATGGACATCTCCATCTGCTTCGCGGACTTCCCGACCCGGAAGATCGGCGAGAACACGCGCGCGTTCCGCCAGCTCGGCATCGGCTACGCCAACCTCGGCGCCCTGCTGATGGCGACCGGCCACGCCTACGACTCCGACGGCGGCCGTGCCCTGGCCGGTGCCATCACCTCCCTGATGACCGGCACCGCGTACAAGCGCTCCGCCGAACTCGCCGCGGTCGTCGGCCCGTACGACGGCTACGCGCGCAACGCCGGCGCCCACAACCGGGTCATGAAGCAGCACTCCGACGCCAACGGCGTGGCCGTGCGCATGGACGACCTGGACACGCCGGTCTGGGCCGCCGCCACGGAGGCCTGGCAGGACGTGCTGCGCCTGGGCGAGAAGAACGGCTTCCGCAACTCCCAGGCGTCCGTACTCGCCCCGACCGGCACCATCGGTCTCGCGATGTCCTGCGACACCACCGGTGTCGAGCCCGACCTCGCCCTGGTCAAGTTCAAGAAGCTGGTCGGCGGCGGCTCGATGCAGATCGTCAACGGCACCGTCCCGCAGGCCCTGCGCCGCCTGGGCTACCAGGAGGAGCAGATCGAGGCGATCGTCGCCCACATCGCCGAGCACGGCAATGTGATCGACGCCCCCGGCCTCCGGCACGAGCACTACGAGGTCTTCGACTGCGCCATGGGCGAGCGCGCCATCTCCCCGATGGGCCACGTCCGCATGATGGCCGCGATCCAGCCGTGGATCTCCGGCGCCATTTCCAAGACGGTCAACATGCCGGAGTCGGCGACCGTCGAGGAGGTCGAGGAGATCTACTTCGAGGCCTGGAAGCTGGGCGTGAAGGCCCTTGCCATCTACCGCGACAACTGCAAGGTCGGCCAGCCCCTCTCCGCCAAGACCAAGGAGAAGGAGAAGGCCGAGATCACGGAGAAGACCGAGGCGGCCATCCGCGAGACGGTCGAGAAGGTCATCGAGTACCGCCCGGTCCGCAAGCGCCTCCCCAAGGGCCGCCCCGGCATCACGACGTCCTTCACGGTCGGCGGCGCCGAGGGCTACATGACCGCCAACTCCTACCCGGACGACGGTCTCGGCGAGGTCTTCCTGAAGATGTCCAAGCAGGGCTCGACTCTCGCGGGCATGATGGACGCCTTCTCCATCGCGGTCTCCGTCGGCCTGCAGTACGGCGTGCCCCTGGAGACGTACGTCTCGAAGTTCACCAACATGCGCTTCGAGCCGGCCGGCATGACCGACGACCCGGACGTGCGGATGGCACAGTCGATCGTGGACTACATCTTCCGCCGCCTGGCGCTGGACTTCCTGCCCTTCGAGACGCGCTCCGCGCTCGGCATCCACTCCGCCGAGGAGCGCCAGCGCCACCTGGAGACCGGTTCGTACGAGCCGGCCGACGACGAGGTGGACGTCGAGGGCCTGGCGCAGTCGGCGCCCCGCGCCCAGGAGCTGAAGGCCGTCGCCACGCCGCGTGCCGAGGTCGAGGCGGGCAAGCCCGCCCCGCAGCAGGCGCACACCAGCGCCGAGCTGGTGGAGATGCAGCTGGGCATCCAGGCCGACGCCCCGCTCTGCTTCTCCTGCGGCACGAAGATGCAGCGGGCCGGTTCCTGCTACATCTGCGAGGGCTGCGGCTCGACGAGCGGCTGCAGCTGACGGCGGGCGGGTGACGCCCCGCCCGACAGGCAGTCCCTGAGACAGGAGGGGCGCCGGCCGTGTGCCGGCGCCCCTCCTGCCCGTACTGCGGCCCTCAGGGCTGGTGCGCCCGGCCCATGACCCTGGTGAACGTCGCTGGATCGTCCTCGAAGCCGTGGAGGCCGGGGCTGAACCGCCATCCGCCGGACCCGTCGCGCACGAACTCACCGACCGTGGCCGCGGTCGCCCCGAGGACGCCCCCGAAGTCGTCCTCGGCCAGGACCGTATAGCCCTCACGGATCCGCACGCCCGGGTTGCGCACCCCGGCGAAGGTCCGCTGCGCCGCACGCTGCTGGATGATGACACCGACCACCACGCGCGCGTACCGGACGTCCAGCCGGTCGAGCTCGAGGGTCATGACCTCGTCCCAGCCGAAGCCCTTGCCGTCCTTGCTGTCCCGGTTGAGGTAGATGGTGCCGTCGGGGGAGCGGCTGTCGAAGTGCACCGCGTAGACGGGCTCACCGTAGGGATCGCTCGCCAGGTAGGTGGCGGCGACGATGTCGAGATCGGTGGGCGGTTCTCCCGTCGGACTCGGGTCCCATCTCAGTGCGACTTCCGCCTTGCGGATCGCCTTGTTGAGGCCGTTCACCAGACTTCCCCTTCCCCGTTCCCGATGCACTGCGTCCGCTCTGAACTCCGGGGCGGACAAAGCCGGTTGTCCATCCTGCCACGCGTGCGCGGGCCTGCGCCGGGGGAGTGTGCGCCGTAGCGTGACCTGCGCCACGCTCCGTGGCCTTACCATGGCGCGGTGCTGGTCAAGTGGATTCGCTGCACCGTGGTGGACCGCCGCGGCTTCGAGCGGGGGCAGCGAAAGTGGGCGGGGCTTCTGGGGGAGCCGGGGTTTCGGGGACAGGGCGGTGGCTGGAGCCGGGGACGGACAGGTGTGGCGCACGTTTTCGCCTTCTGGGAGAGCCGTGCCTTCTACGACTCCTTCATGGCCCGTTCCCACGACCGGCTGGCGGCGGCCCAGGCGGGCACGTTCAAGGACGCCCAGGTCAAGCTCTTCGACTACCGCTTCGACGTGAAGACCGGTTTCGAACCGCGCTTCACGGACGCCGACCTGGTGCGGGTCGCCCACTGCCGGGTCCATGAGGACCGCGCGGAGCACTTCACGCTGATGCAGGAGAAGGTCTGGAATCCCGCCATGGCGGGCTCGCCCGGCATGATCCGCGGGCTGTTCGGCGAGGCGCCCGGACACGAGTTCCTCGTCCTGTCCATGTGGCGCTCCGCCGCCGAACACGGCAAGTACCGCGCGGAGCGCGTGGAACGGCTGGCCCTGCGGGCCCAGACGGAGGCGGACGTCGCGGCGCTCGCCGGCGACATCGTCGAACTCGAACCGACCTGGACAGTCTGACGACTGGACGCACGAACGCGTCGATCGCGGAAGCCCCGGTGTGACCTGTGCTGCGGGAAATGTGTGACCTACGCCGTATGGAGCCCGCACGAGTGCTCGATCAGCCCCCACCCGATCTAGGGTTTCGGCATGGCAAGACCACGGCGCATCGTCCTTGTCCGGCACGGAGAGTCAACGGGCAATGTTGATGACACCGTCTACGAACGCGAGCCCGATCACGCACTGGCACTGACCGAGCGCGGCCGCCGACAGGCCGAGGAGACCGGCAAGCGGCTGCGCGACGCCTTCGGCCGCGAGCGCGTCAGCGTGTACGTGTCCCCCTACCGCCGTACGCACGAGACCCTGCGCGCCTTCCATCTCGACCCCGAGCTGATACGGGTGCGCGAGGAGCCGCGGCTGCGCGAGCAGGACTGGGGCAACTGGCAGGACCGCGACGACGTACGGCTCCAGAAGGCCTACCGGGACGCCTACGGCCACTTCTTCTACCGCTTCGCCCAGGGGGAGTCCGGGGCCGACGTGTACGACCGGGTGGGCGGCTTCCTGGAGAGCCTGTTCCGCAGCTTCGAGGCCGCCGACCACCCCTCGAACGTACTTCTGGTGACCCATGGCCTGGCCATGCGGCTGTTCTGCATGCGCTGGTTCCACTGGACGGTCGCGGAATTCGAGTCGCTGTCGAATCCCGGGAACGCGGAGATGCGGATGCTCGTTCTCGGGGAGGACGGCAAGTACACGCTGGACCGGCCCTTCGAACGCTGGCGGGAGCCGGAACCGTACGGGATCACCGGATAGAGTGGCACAGCGATGACCCCTGATTCCTCTCCCGGGGGGCGCATGGACCGCGCCCTGGCCAGCCTGCGTGGACTCGCGGTGGGGGATGCGCTGGGCTCGCAGTTCTTCGTTCCGGCGAACCTCCCGCTGCTGAGGCGGCGCGAGCTGCCGCCCGGTCCCTGGCAGTGGACGGACGACACCGAGATGGCCTGTTCCGTGGTCGCCGTCCTGACCGCCCACCACCGCATCGACCAGGACGCCCTGGCGCACTCCTTCGCCGCCCACCACGACTTCGACCGGGGTTACGGACCCGCGGTCAACCGCCTGCTGCGGCTGGTGCGGGAGGGCGGCGACTGGCGCGAACTGGCCGCGGCGCTCTTCCAGGGGCAGGGGTCGTGGGGCAACGGCGCGGCGATGCGGATCGCCCCCCTCGGCGCCTGGTACGCGGACGACCCCGAACAGGCGACGCACCAGGCGGAGATCTCCGCCTATCCGACCCACCAGCACCGCGAAGCCGTCGCCGGTTCCATGGCGGTCGCGGCGGCCGCCGCGCTGGCAGCGGCTCCCGGCGGACCGCCGGCCCCCGAGGCGCTCCTCGACGGCGTCGTCGCGCTCATCCCCAAGAGCGCCGTCGGCGCGGGCCTGCGGCGCGCGCGGGACATGCTCGACTACGACGACGCCGGCACCGTCGCCGCCGTACTGGGTTGCGGGCGACGTACGTCGGCCCATGACACGGTGCCCTTCGCGCTCTGGTCGGCCGCGCGATCCCTCGGCGACTACGAGCAGGCGTTCTGGACGACCGCAGGGGCGGGCGGCGACGTGGACACGACCTGCGCCATCGTGGGCGGCGTGCTCGGCGCGGGAAAGGCGGGGACACCGCCCGCCGAGTGGATGGAGCGGACCGAGGACCTGCCGCAGTGGGCCCGGGCGGCCGCCTGACGGCGCTGAGACGGCGGTGGGCTGGAGCGCCGGGGCCGTCGTCCGACGTCGGTGACCTGAGGCAGCGCATCGGCGGCTGGTCGAGCGGCGGCCCGGAGCCGGATCAAAACTTTCTGTGACGAACGGGAACTCTGTGTGACCGCCCGTCCGTTGTCCCGGCATCGACCGTGTGATCCACGCGTCGGTGCGGGCGGGAGACAGCCGAGGGGCGCGGGGGTGGTCATGCGGTACGTGGTGGTGTGGGCAGTGATGGCGGTCCTGACCGGAGGCTGTCTGCCGGTGCGTGTGCGGATGGCCGGACCGGCGTCCTCGCCGCCGGTCCCCTGGACCCGGTCCGGCCATCCGCGGCTCGCTGCGGGCGTGGCGCCCGGGTCAGCCGGCCGGCGCCGCGGCCGCGCCGGAGAGCGCCTCCAGATCGCTTTTGCGCACCCGGATGACGAACCACGCCGTACCGAAGGCGAGCACGGCCATGGCCGCGGCGGCCACGAAGCCCATGGAGATGCCCTGGGCGAGCACCTGGTGTCCCCAGGTGCCGGGCAGCTGGTGCGTCTTGGCGAACTCCGCCTTCTGCTCCGGCGAACCGTCGGTGAGGAACTTCGGCAGCTGCTTCTCCGCCTCGTTCCTGCTGGCCGAGCCGAATACCGTGGTCAGGATGGACAGGCCGAGCGAGCCGCCCACCTGCTGCATGGCGTTGAGCAGTCCGGAGGCCGCGCCGGCCTCGTGCTGGGCGACCCCGGAAACCGCCGTGACGGTCAGCGTGACGAAGTTCAGGCCCATGCCGAAGCCGAACACCAGCATCGGACCGAGCACCCCGCCGACATAGGAGCTGTCGGAGCTGATGAGGGTCTGCCAGGCCAGACCGATCACCGCGAGAGCCGAGCCGGTGAGCATGAACGGCTTGGGTCCGAGCACCGGCAGGAACCGCTGCGACAGACCCGCGCCGATCGCGATCACGACCGTCACCGGCAGGAAGGCCAGGCCGGCCTGGATCGGGCTGTACCCCAGCACGTTCTGCACGAAGAGCACGATGTAGAAGAACATGCCGAACATCGCCGCGGCCAGGGTCAGCATGATCACGTACGTGCCCGAGCGGTTGCGGTCGGCGAACATCCGCAGTGGTGTGATCGGTTCCTTGGCGCGGGACTCGATGAGCGCGAAGGACACCAGCAGGACCAGGGCGGCACCGAAGGAGCCGAGGGTCAGACCGTCCCGCCAGCCCTCGTCCGCCGCGCGGATGAAGCCGTAGACGAGGGAGGCCATGCCGGCCGTCGACGTCACGGCGCCCGTGATGTCGAATCGGCCCGTGTGCCGTTCCGACTCGCTGATGTACATCGGCGCGAGCACGGCGATCAGTACCCCGATGGGCACGTTGACGAAGAGGACCCAGCGCCAGTCGAGCCACTCGGTGAGCATGCCGCCCGCGAGCAGGCCGATCGCGCCGCCGCCCGCGGAGACGGCGGCGAAGACGGCGAAGGCCCGATTGCGTTCCGGCCCCTCGGGGAACGTCGTGGTGATGAGCGCCAGAGAGGTGGGCGACGCGATCGCGCCACCCATGCCCTGCAGGACGCGCGCGGCCAGCAACTGCCAGGGTTCCTGGGCGAGTCCGCCGAGCAGGGAGGCGAGAGTGAACAGCAGGATGCCGGTCATGAAGACCCGGCGGCGGCCGAGGATGTCACCGGCCCGGCCGCCCAGCAGCAGCAGGCCGCCGAACGTGAGTGTGTAGGCGCTGACGACCCAGGTGAGGTCGGTGGTGCTGAATTCCAGCGCTTTCTGGATGTGCGGAAGCGCGATGTTCACAATCGTCGCGTCGAGTACGACCATGAGTTGACAGGCGGCGATGACTGCGAGGGCGATGCCGGGATGCCCCTCCCGGCGAGCCGCGCCCGGCCTCTGGGCCTTGATCAATTGAGAGGTTGTCACTATGGGTCCCCCACGGATACGTTAGTGAACGCTCGCGTTCACTGTTCCGCCAACGGTAGTGAGTCCCCGATAGAGAACGCAAGCGTTCACTTAAATCGGTGTGGCGTGGCGAATCCCCCGACGTCGCCGCGTGACGCCGCTCCATCCCCGAATATCCGCTCCTCATGCCAGCTGGAGACTCAGATGGTTACCTCGCGCTGGACGGCCGCCCCCGCTCAGGCGGCCTCCCTCCGTCGGCGCGGCCCCGTGCTCGAACGGGCGATCCTCGAAGCCGCCCTGGAGCAGCTCAGTACGGTCGGCTGGAACGGCCTGACCATGGAGGGTGTCGCGGCCGGCGCCCAGACCGGCAAGGCCGCGGTCTACCGCCGCTGGCCGTCCAAGGAGGACCTCGTCGCGGACGCGCTCCAGGCCGGACTGCCGCGCCTCGAGCAGGCTCCCGACACGGGCAGCGTCCGGGAGGACCTGCTCGCTCTGTGCCGTGGGGCCAGGGACGCGATGTTCTCCCGTCCGGGTTTCGCGGTTCGCGCAGTGATTCACGAATGCGATCCGGTTCAGGCGGAGCGCTTCCACGCGGTGATCTTCGACGGCATCGTGGAGCCCTTGCTCAAGCTGCTCCGCGAGATCGTCGTCCGTGGGATAGAGCGCAACGAGGTCCGCTCCGACGCGGCGAACGACTACGTCTTCGACGCCATCCCGGCCATCATGATGTACCGCAACAAGATGCGCGGGAGCGAATGGGGTGATCGCGATCTCGAGGAAATGGTCGACCAGTTGATGCTTCCGCTGCTGCGGCCCGGGGCCGGCTGACGGCGCCTCGCGGCGGCCGGGAGCCGGTCGGCGGAAACCGGGGTGTCGCCGGGTGATCCACGAGGCGTAGGCTGAGGGCGCCATGCCGTACGAACCCCCTACTCACACCGTCGAGCGCTCACTCCGCGCCACGACCGGAGCGAAGATCATTGCCGGTGTCGACGAGGTGGGGCGCGGCGCCTGGGCCGGCCCCGTCACCGTCTGTGCCGCGGTCACGGGTCTGCGTCGGCCCCCCGAAGGCCTCACCGACTCCAAGCTGCTCACCGTCAAGCGGCGTACCGCCCTTGCCGTGGAGCTGGAGAAGTGGGTGACGTCGTACGCGCTGGGGCACGCCTCTCCGGAGGAGATCGACGATCTGGGCATGACCGCCGCTCTGCGTCTGGCGGCCGGGCGTGCCCTGGAAGCCCTGCCGGTCCGTCCCGACGCGGTGATCCTCGACGGGAAGCACGACTACCTCGGCTCTCCCTGGCGGGTCCGTACGGTGATCAAGGGCGACCAGTCGTGCGTGGCGGTTGCCGCGGCCTCCGTGATCGCCAAGGTTCAGCGCGACAAAATGATGGCCGAACTGGGTGTCGACCATGCAGACTTCGGTTTTGCGGACAACGCCGGGTATCCGTCACCCGTGCACAAGGCCGCACTGGCGGAGCGGGGCCCCACCCCGTACCACCGGTTGTCATGGGCGTATCTTGATGCGCTGCCCCAGTGGCAGCATCTCAAGAAGGTCCGCAGTTGGGCGGAAGGAGGCGTTCGGGAGATCGAGGGCCAGCTCGGCTTCGACTTCTGACGCATCCGCTCGCACTCGTTGTGCCACCCGCCGACGCGAGCCGCACCAACGTTTGATAAATATCAGCTCATGCCTCTCATTCCCGAGGAGCCTCAGATTCACGAGAGTGCCCAGGGTCCCCGCGCCACGCCGGCCAGCGGCCGCACCGCGCCGACCCCCCGTCCCGTACCCGGTCCGCGTCCCGCGGCTCCGCCGCGCCCCGGCCGTCCCGGTCCGCTTCGGCCCGCGCCGCCGGCGCAGCGCCGTGACGCTGCCACGGCGAAGCCCGTGCCTTCGGCCCCGGCCGCTTCGGCGGCCACTCCGCAGATCCAGCTGGTCCCGGCCCCGGCGGGCGGCGCGCTCGACGCCGCCGAAGAGGCCGTGGACCTGCTTCTGGACTCCGGGCGTGCCCCCGGAGAAGTACTGGTGATCACCACCGGCGAACAGCACCCGTGGGCCGCCCACGAGCTGTCCTTCGGTGAGACCTCCTACTGGGCGCAGCACGACGCAGGCGACGACGTCTTCTACACGGACGCCGCTGCCGCCGGTCGCGCCGCGTCCCGACCCGTGGTCGTGGTCGCCGTCAACGGCGGTTCCGACGCGGCCGCGGCCACCGCGCTGCCGCTGGCCCTCTCCAGGGCCGGCGCCCTGCTGATCGTCTGCGGCGATCCGCAGCAGATCAACTCGGTTCTGGGCGCGGGCGTCTGAGTCTTCTCCGGTCCCTCCGCGAGGGCGCCGGAACGGCTCGGACGCCGCGGCGGCCGTATGGGCACAGCGGGCATTCCGGCATGCGCGGACGACCTCGGCACGGCCCGGCGAACGTGTGCGTCCGCCGGTGGTGGCACGTGGTGGCACGGCGGGCTCGGTGCCGCCCGACGGGCGAGGTTCCGGTGGCGCCCGCCGGGGCTCTCAGCGGGCCGCCGCCCGGCGCAGGACCTCCGAGGCGGCACCGCCGGTCCGCGGCAGCGGGGGCGGTGCCTCGGACGAGCCGAGGGGTTCCGGCGTCGACCCCGCGTGGGGACGGCGGCCGCCGCGGCCCTCGCCGAGGACCTGCCAGCCGTCCCGCGTCAGGGTGATGTACGCGCCGCAGCGCAGCCCGTGCAGGGTGCACGCGTCACGCAGGCCCCACATCCACGCGCCGTCCTCCTCGGTCCAGCGCGCGTCCCCCTCCCGGCAGTAGAGCAGCACGGCGGTGCGTACCGGTGTGCGGCGTCGCAGGTCGTGCGGGATGACCCGGCGCAGCTGGGCGAGCAGGGTGTTGCGGAACATCCAGCCGTCGGCCGGGGCCGGGCGGCGGACGAACGAGGCGCTCGCGCACAGCCGTTCCTCCGGATCCAGCACGGCCACGACGGCGGTCGCCGGCCGGGGATGGTGCCGGGCGTGCAGACCGCTGACGACTTCCCGGGGGTTGCGCAGCAGGGGAATCCCGGCTGCGGCCCACTCCGCGGGTTCGAGCATGCGGGCGAGGGGGTTGGCGGACGCGGCGGACAGGTCGGCCGACGCCGACGCGGCCGCCGAGGACGGAGCGAATCCGAAGGTCACGGTCCTCCCTTCGGCTACACGCCCGCACTACGGGCGGAGGTCTTGTACGGGGGAGCGCGCACCGCAAACAGAGCCCTGCCGGGCCCACGGACGAGCCGTGCGGGGAGCGGACTTCAATTCTTGCGGTCTAACTTGGCTGCGGCAACGAGCAATTGAGCGCGCTGACCAGAATCTGGCGGTGTGTGGTTTATATCCCTACCCAAGGTGTCCTGCCGCGACGCGTGGGGCGGCCGTTCACCTCACGTTCGTACACCGTTGGGGCGGCGGTGGGCCAGAGGGCGGGACGGTCTCCCGGCCGGTGCGTTCGTTTCCCGAACCGTTCGCCGCGCGGTCGTCACACAGCGTGAAGTGGCTGATTGTCAGTGCCGTCGGGTTGCATGGAGGCATGGACGAACCTCAGCTCCGCACCGAAGCAGACGCCATCCTCGCTCAGCTGGTGGGCGATGCCGGAGGGCCGGCACGGCTGCGGGAGGACCAGTGGCAGGCGGTCGAGGCCCTGGTGCGGGACCACCGGCGTGCCCTTGTCGTCCAGCGCACCGGCTGGGGCAAGTCGGCCGTGTACTTCGTCGCCACCGCTCTGCTGCGCCGACGCGGCTCCGGCCCCACGGTGATCGTCTCGCCGCTGCTGGCGCTCATGCGCAACCAGGTCGAGGCGGCGGAGCGGGCCGGCATCCGCGCGCGCACCATCAACTCGGCCAACCCGGAGGAGTGGGACACCATCCACGAGGAGGTGGAGCGTGGCGGGACCGATGTCCTCCTCGTCAGTCCGGAGCGCCTGAATTCCGTGGATTTCCGCGACCAGCTGCTTCCCAAGCTCGCCGCCACGACCGGCCTGCTGGTGGTGGACGAGGCACACTGCATCTCCGACTGGGGCCACGACTTCCGCCCGGACTACCGCCGGCTGCGGGCGATGCTGGCCGACCTCGCCCCCGGCGTGCCGGTGCTGGCCACCACCGCGACCGCCAACGCGCGCGTCACGGCGGACGTGGCCGAGCAACTGGGCACCGGCTCCGGCGAAGCCCTGGTGCTGCGCGGCCCGCTCGACCGGGAGAGCCTGCGGCTGGGCGTGGTGCACCTGCCGGACGCCGCGCACCGCCTGGCGTGGCTCGCCGAGCACCTGGACGAGCTGCCGGGGTCCGGCATCATCTACACGCTGACGGTCGCCGCGGCCGAGGAGACCAGCGCGTATCTGCGCCAGCGTGGCTTCCCGGTGGCCTCCTACACGGGCCGCACGGAGAACGCCGACCGGCTGCAGGCCGAGGACGACCTCCTCGGCAACCGGGTCAAGGCACTCGTCGCGACCTCGGCGCTGGGCATGGGTTTCGACAAGCCGGACCTGGGCTTCGTGCTCCACCTCGGCTCACCGTCCTCCCCGATCGCCTACTACCAGCAGGTGGGCCGTGCCGGCCGCGGCGTCGAGCACGCCGACGTACTGCTCCTGCCGGGCAAGGAGGACGAGGCCATCTGGCGCTACTTCGCCGATACGGCGTTCCCGCCCGAGGCCCAGGTGCGGCAGACCCTCGCGACCCTCGCCGACGCGGGCCGCCCGCTCTCCGTGCCCGCCCTGGAGGCGGCGGTCGATCTGCGGCGCAGCCGGCTGGAGACCATGCTGAAGGTGCTCGACGTGGACGGCGCGGTCAGGCGGGTGAAGGGCGGCTGGACGACCACAGGCGCCGACTGGGTCTACGACACCGAGCGCTACACCTGGGTGGCCCGGCAGCGGAGCGCCGAACAGCAGGCCATGCGCGACTACGTGAGCACGACCGGATGCCGCATGGAGTTCCTGCGCCGGCAACTGGACGACGAGGGGGCGCGTCCCTGCGGCCGCTGCGACAACTGCGCGGGCCCCTGGGCGGATCCCTCGGTTTCGGCGGAGACGCTCACCGCGGCGACGAAGGAACTGGACCGCCCCGGGGTGGAGATCGAACCACGCCGGATGTGGCCTACGGGGATGCCCGCCCTCGGAGTCGAACTCAAGGGCCGTATCCCGGCAGGGGAGCAGTGCTCCACCGGGCGGGCTCTGGGACGGCTGTCGGACATCGGCTGGGGCAACCGGCTGCGGCCCTTGCTGGCGGAGCACGCGCCAGACGGTCCGGTCCCCGCGGACGTCCTGCAGGCCGCCGTGGCGGTTCTCGCTGACTGGGCGCGCTCCGCGGGCGGTTGGGCGCCGGACGTCGCGGACGCCACCGACCGGCCGGTGGGTGTCGTCGCCGTACCGTCCCTGGCCCGTCCGCAGTTGGTGCGTTCGCTCGCCGAGGGAATCGCGGCCGTCGGCCGCCTCCCGCTGCTCGGTGCCTTGACGTACAGCGGATCGGGGGGCGGGCACGCGGTACGGCGCAGCAACTCGGCTCAGCGGCTGCGGGCGCTGTCGGACGCGTTCACCGTCTCGGAGGAGCTGGCCGGTGCGCTGGCCGGGGCTCCTGGGCCCGTTCTGCTGGTGGACGACTACACAGACTCCGGATGGACCCTCGCGGTTGCCGCACGGCTGCTCCGCCGGGCGGGCAGCGGGCGGGTGCTTCCGCTGGTTCTTGCCGCGACGGGCTGAGCACGCGTGTGAACGCGCGCCCCGGGCGGTGAGGAGCCGGTCGGCTGTGTCGGGAGTACGTGGAGCTGCGTATTGGCGTGTCCCTGGCCCGACTTATCCACAGGGCAAAGCGGAGTTCGGGATTTCGCGAGATCGTCAGGGCATGACGAATCACGGCGAAAGCACTGGATCCTCCGAAAACGGCAAGGACGCGGAGCGGGGCGGCTACGACTTCGACCTCGACGGGGAGGGGCTGGGGCGCTTCGACGACGGGAACCCGGGGCCCTCCGGCGGCGAGCGTCCGGCAGCCTTCGGTGATGTACGGCCGGGGCGCCTCGACGACGCGTACGCGGATCGCCCGAACCCCCGCCCGGAGGAGGTCGACCGCACCGCCCACCGCCCGGACCCCCGCCCGGCGCAAGTCGACTGCACCGCCTACGACAGCCACGGTCCCGCGGACCAGGTGACGCTCCGCACCCCGGCAGAACTGGCTGACGCGCTGCCGTATCTGCTCGGTTACCGACCCGAGGACAGCATCGTCCTGGTCGCCCTGCACAACCAGGACGTACGTGGCCGGTTCGGCGGGCGCGCCCGGCTCGGCATTCCCGCCGGCCCGGACGACTGGGGGTCCGTGGCACGTCAGTTGGCTCAGGGGCTGGTGAGGGGAAGCGAGCGCAGGGGAGCGCGGCCCGAGCAGATGGTCGCCTACCTCTGCCAGGAACCGGAGAAGGGCGAGACGGGGCGGGACGTCATGGAGCGGTTGCGCCCGCTCGCCCAGAAGCTGCGCGTGGAATGCGGTCTCCTCGACGTGCCGGTGATCGAGGCGTTGTGCATCGCCGACGGCCGCTTCTGGTCGTACTGCTGCGTGAACGAGGCATGCTGCCCTCCCGAAGGCATGCCGATGGGGCTGCCCGGCACCTCTGTCCTGGCCGCGGCCGCCACCTACGCCGGCCTGCAGGTGCGCGGCACTCTGCGCGAGCTGCGGGCCAGACTGCAACCCTGGGAGACCGCCGCCGCCCTCGAGCAGGAGAGCGCCCTCGATGCCGTGAGCATGGCGCTGGTGCCAAGGATCCTCGACGACGTCGGCCGCGCGGGCGTGGCCGAGGAGACACTGGACCTGGCCGAACGGATCATGCGTCGCCTCACGAACGCCTCACCCGTGTCCAGCGTGCTCATGTCGGATCTGCGCGATGACGAACTGCTGGCGCACGACGAGGCAGCGACACTGATTCTCGGCCTCCAGGACCGAGTGACCCGGGACCGAGCGGCCGAATGGATGGAAGGGGAGGAGGCCGCTCCCGCGCTCCGGCTCTGGCGAGCCCTGGCCCGCAGGTGCGTCGGTACCTACGGCGAACATGCGGCGGCACCGCTGACTCTGGCCGGTTGGGTCGCCTGGTCCACCGGTGACGACCTGGAGGCCCGCGAGGCACTGGCCATGGCGCTGGGTGCCGATCCGGGCTACCTCTTCGCACGCTTGCTGCACCAGGCGTGCAACGAGGGACTGGATCCTGAGTCGATCCGGCGCTGCCTGCGGACGGAGCGGGAGGACCGCAACCGCGGACAGATGGCAGCCCAGGGACGGCTCGGTGCGGGAGAGAGGCTCGGCGATAACGAGGGTCTCAGCCGGGAGGAGGGCTTCAGCCGGGCCGAGGATCTCAGCCGGGACAAGGATCTCAGCCGGGCCGAGGATCTCAGCCGGGACAAGGATCTCAGCAGCAACAGCGGCGGCCTCAGCGAGCCGGTGTCCGCCTCAGCCGTCGAGCCGGGACGAGTGACCGGAACGGACGGGCCGACTCCCCGCTCACGACGCGGCGGCCGCCAGCGCGGCGCGGCGGGCGGCCGTGCCCGCCCGGCGAAGGCGGAGGCGCGGGGGAGCGGAACGAAGGTTCCTCGCCCGCGCACATCCGCGGCGGGCGGCACCCGTCCCGGCCCCGCACGGGCTGAACACACGCGGCCGCGTCCGTCCGGGAAGAACGCTGCACGCCGCCGCGGCAGCCGCTCTGAAGACTCGCACTCCGGTCCTGGCAGCCCCCGCGCCGGAAGCCACGGCATCGAGGACGAGGCCTGAATGCGTTCCGGGGAAGCGCTGGTCGGCGCCACCGGACCGAGTTCAGCCGCGTCCCGCGTGAGCGTGACCCGGAGCACTGTCCTTCCGTTCACCTGTGTGGCCGAGCACCGCGATGCCCGTGCCGCCACCCAGCCACGTCCGTCCGGAGCCCCCATCCGGCGCGGCACACGACCGAGGCGCACCCAGCGCAGAGGAAGCCACGCCATGCATCAGCTGACTCCGCCTTCCGCCGCCGGCGAGAGTTCGCTCGACCGGTCCGGCACGCCTACCGGAGTGAGAGCCGACCTGCCGACCCGTACGGAGGGCGTCGGCCGGCCCGAGCCCCGGTTCACGACCGACGCCCCGCGCGCCCTCTCACCCATCGGCCAGGAGGGGCCCATGCCCGCAGTGACAGACCGGCCCCGGAACGCACCTGCGTCCACGTCGGCGTGCCCCGACCGGCACACGGCCGGATCGGTGAGCCCGGCGCGCCACCCGGAGACACGCACGGACCCTCCGCTTCCGTCGTCCCCGTCGTCCCCGTCGCCCCTGTCGTCCCCGTCGCCCCTGTCGTCCTCGACGGGCCGGAGCGGGCTCCTGCCCCCACCAGCTCGCCGCCCCGTCGATCTGCCGCCCACGCACACCACCATGATCTGTGTCGCTCTGCCGGCCCTCGCCGTCTCGACGGACCAGGGGCAGATGACGGGCCAGGGGCTGGAGGGGTTCTACCGCGCGGGCCGGCGGCTGCTCTCCCGTTGCCGGCTCCGGGTGTCCGGGCGCGAACCGCTGGCGGTGCAAGCCCGCATGACTGCGGCCGACCGCGCCCGCTTCGTGGGCGCTCTGCGCGCCTCCCCCCACTCGGGTCCGGACCCGGACGTCGTCGTCGAACGCATCCGCCACGCGGACGGGACGGAGCGCATCACGCTGCTCAGCGCGGCACTTCGCCCCCTGCGGGTGCCGGTCGAGGTCGCACTCGGCACCGATTTGGCCGAGCTGGGAGCCATCGCCTCCGGCACCGCGGGGCCCGAACTGCCCGCCAGCGTCCGCGACTCGGGCCTGCGCTGGTCCTGCCCCACGGGAAGCTCCTCGGTCACGGCGGATCCACCGCCCATGGACGCGCTGGCCTCCGCGGGACTGCTGCGCTGGGAGTTCGAGCTCCCTCCCGGCGGCAGCAGAAGTGTGGAGCTGAGGGTACGGCCGGACGGCGCCGGCCCGGGCCGGGCGGTGGGCCGCTCGGTCATGAGCCCTCTCGCCGCCGCTGAGGCGTCCGGCGACGATCCCCGGGTCCAGCCGCTGCTGCGGACAAGCGTCGAAGACCTGAACGCCCTGTTGTTGCGCGATCCGGCTCACCCGGCCGACATGCACCTCGCGGCAGGAGCCCCTTGGCGCTGTGGCCCGGCCCCGGCCGACGCGCTGGCCGCGGCGAGGATGACGCTGGCCCTCGGTACCCGGCTGGCCGCGGGCACGTTGCGCGCCCTGGCCCGGATCCAACTCCGGGGCGCGGGGCCGCAGTCGGGCATGATCCCGGGGTCGCGGCGGGACGCGGGCACCCACCTGCCACCGGCCTGCACCGGTACGGAAGCCACCCTGCTCTTCCCGGCGCTTCTGGCGGAGGCCCGCCGCTGGGGACTGGCCGATCCCGAGACGGAGGCGCTGCTGCCGGCGGCCGAGCGCTGCCTGACCTGGCTGAGGACGACCGTCGGCGACGGCACCTATCTGTGCGACCCGCAGCCCGGCGGGCCCGTTCGCTGCGAAACCCAGGCCCATGCTCACCGTGCCGCTCTGCTGGGTGCCGATCTGCTCGACGCCTGCGGCAGACCCGGCGCCGCCGAGCTGCGGGAATGGGCCCAGGAGCTGCGGACGGCGTTCCGGGAGGGATTCTGGGTCGACGACCCGGGTGGCGGCCGGCCGGCGGCCGCCCTCACCCCCGACGGCACCGCCGTACCGCACCTGGGCGCGGCCGCCGTCCATCTTCTTGACACCGGCCTGCTCGGCGGGGGCGAACCGGCACCCGGACTGCTCGACAGGGTGCAGACCGAACAACTGGCACGGCTGCTCGGCGGCCCGTCCATGGACTCGGGCTGGGGACTGCGCGGGCTGGCGGCGAAGGAAGCCGGCTACAACCCGTTCGGCCACCGCACCGGAGCCGTGCGGGTCCACGAGACCGCCGTCGCCGTCTCAGGTCTCGCCACCGCAGGCTACGAGAAGGAGGCGAGCTCGCTGCTGAGAGGAGCCCTGGCCGCGGCCGGGACCTTCGGGTACCGGCTGCCCGAGATGCACGCGGGGGAACAGCGCACCGACGGCAGCGCTCCCCTCCCGCATCCGGCGGCCTGCCGCCCCGCAGCCACCGCCGCGGCCGCCGGCGTTCTGCTGCCCCTCACGCTCGCGGGAATCCGCCCCGACGCCCCCGCCCGGACGGTAACGCTGCGCCCGGTGCGCAGCGCTCCCCTCGGGGAGATCGTCCTGACCGGCCTCCGGGTAGCCGGCGCCCCTTTCTCCGTGCGGGTCAGCCGTCTCGGCCTCGCCATGGTCGAGGAGGCCGCCGACGGGCTGCAGCTGGGGGCGTGACCACAGCCGGCGCACCACGGCGCAGCCGCCGGAACACCGTGGTGAGGTGTGAAACGGACCGATGTGGATCAGCCGGCGAAGCAACCGGCGAAGGGAGTGTTTATCGTCAGGCAGACGACTATGATCGCCGCATGCCCTACGACCCGTCAGCGTTTCCCCCCTTCGCCGTCACCGTGGACCTGGTCGTGCTGACCGTGCGCCGTCATGCCCTGTGTGCGTTGGCGGTGCGCAGGGGCGAGCCACCGTTCCAGGGGCGCTGGGCGCTACCAGGCGGCTTCGTACGGGCCGACGAAGATCTGTCGCAGGCCGCCGCCCGCGAGCTCGCCGAGGAGACCGGGCTGCGCGCCCATGAGCCGTCCGTCCCCACCCAGGACAACGGCGCGCATCTGGAGCAGCTCGCCACCTACGGCGATCCGAAGCGGGACCCGCGTATGCGCGTCGTCAGCGTCGCCCACCTGGCGCTCGCGCCCGACCTGCCCGCGCCCCGGGCGGGCGGGGACGCCAGCAACGCACGCTGGGCGCCGGTCGAGGAGTTGCTGCAGCAGGGTGGTTACGGCCGGGACGGCGAACCGGTGGTGCCGCTCGCCTTCGACCACGCCCAGATCCTCTCCGACGGCGTGGAGCGCGCCCGGTCCAAGATCGAGTACTCCTCCCTCGCCACGGCGTTCTGCCCCACCGAGTTCACCGTCGGAGAGTTGCGCCGGGTCTACGAGGCGGTGTGGGGCGTGGCCCTCGACCCTCGCAACTTCCACCGCAAGGTGACGGGCACCCCGGGCTTCCTCGTCCCGACCGGCGGGACCACCACGCGTCAGGGTGGACGCCCGGCACAGTTGTTCCGGGCGGGCGGCGCCACGCTGCTCAACCCCCCGATGCTGCGCCCCGAAGTGTGACGGCGGAGCCCGAACTCGGCGCCGTGGACCCGGCAGAGAGCGCGTAGCGGCGTCGGAGCGAGTCGGTCACGGACAGAGGCTCGGGCGCGCGATCCCCGCAAAACCGGACATAGCGCGCTATCTTGCTGCCGTGATCCAGGTCTTCGGGTTGACCAGCATTCCCCGCAAGGGGTTTCCGTGCGCCGTCGACGACGTCTCCTTCGACGCGCACTCGGGCCGCGTGACCGCGCTGCTCGGTGCGCCGGGGGCAGGCAAGACGACGGCCCTCAGACTCATGCTCGAACTTCAACAAGGCCGTGGCATCACCTACTTCAGGGGCCGCCCCCTGCGCCGCATCCCGCATCCGTCGCGCGAAGTCGGTGTGGTCCTCGGTGACGTCCCGGGTCACCCGTCCCGCAGCGTCCGCGGTCATCTCCGCATGCTCTGCGCCGCCGCCGGAGTCACCGTCCGCCGCGCCGACGAGGTGCTCGAGGCGGTGGGCCTCGCCGCACTGCGCGACGAGCGCCTCGGCGCCCTCTCGCGCGGCATGGACCGCCGCCTCGGGCTGGCCTGCGCGCTGCTGCCCGGTCCGCACACCCTCGTACTCGACGAGCCCGCCGACGGACTCTCCGCCCGCGAGGCCCGCTGGATGTACGGCATGCTGCACGCGCACGCGGCCCAGGGCGGCACCGTCCTGCTCACCACGGCCGACCCCAAGGAGGCCGCCCGCAACGCCGACCGGGTCGTCACCCTGGAGCAGGGCAGACTCGTCGCCGACCAGGAAGCCGGCGACTTCGCCCGCACCCGGCTGCGCCCTCGCGTCGCCGTCCGCACCCCGCACGCCCCGCGCCTCGCCGACCTGCTCACCAAGGAGGCCCGCGGCGCGCAGCGCTCGGTGGAGGTCGTGCGTGAGGGCGGCAACCGCCTCTCCGTGTACGGCAGTAGCTGCGCGGACGTCGGCGAGACCGCGTTCCGCCACGGGGTCCTCGTGCATCAACTCGCCGACGAGGTCGCAGACATGGGGCCCGGAGCGACGGACACCCTCACCCGGCGCCCGGCAACGGACCGCCAGCCGCAGTCAGGCGGCGGCACCCCGCACGCGGCCGACACCCCGCACGCGGCCGAGGCAACCCACACGGCCCACGCAGCCCATGCGACCCAAAGGGCCTACGCAGCCCACGAGACCCAGACGACCCATGCGCCCCACACAGTCTCTGCGCCCCACACAATCCCTTCGCCCCACACAACTCACAGGCCCCACACAACCCATGCGCCCCATGCAGCGCATGCGGCATACGCGGCGTACACGGCGCACGAAGCCGACCCTGTCCAGCAAGCCCGGGCGGTTCCCCACGCCCACGCCGTTCACGATGCTGACGGGGTTCACGACGCTGACGGGCTTCATGACGCTGACGGGCTTCATGGCGCTGACGGGGTGCACGACATCGACGCGGCACCTGAGCCCGACGCGAAGGCGGCGCCGCTCAGCTCGGACCCGGTCGACGAGCTCCCTCCGGCAGGCGCGGAACCGTCTTCCACGACGTCGGCCGGTGCCTGGCGTCATCGGCGTCCCGGCCGGATCCCGCCGGCCCGGAACGACGACGCGTGCGTCCTGCCTCCGCCGATCTCCCCCCGCCCCGCTCCCTCCCCCCTCCGCCCCCTGCGCTACGAACTCCGTCGCGCCACCGGCATCAGCACCGGATTTCTCACCGCGGCGGCCGTGCTCGCCGTATCCGTCCTCACGGCCGTCCTCCTGGCGCGGACCGGGCACGCCCCGCAGGAGCGACTGCTCGCCGCATGGCCGCGAGAGCTGCCGCTGCCGCCCGCCGCGCTCGGTGCGGGGCTGCTCGGTGCGCTGGCCTTCGGCGACGAGTTCCGCCATCCCGCGCTGGCGGCGGACCGCGGCACCGTGCCCCGCAGGCTGGGGCTGCTCGCGGCGAAACTCCTCGTCGCCACGGCCACCGCGCTGATGCTGGCGTTCACCACGCTCGGTTGCGACGCCGAGATCCTCTACGTCGTCTACGGACGGGAGCTCACGCAAGTTCCCGCGGAGTGGTTGTCGCTGAGCGCGAGTTGGCTCGGGCTGGTCGTCGGATGTGCGTGGGCCGGCGTCCTGGCCGCGGGCGTCTTCCGGTCCACCACGGCGGGACTCGCGGCCGTGCTGGCCGTACCGGTCGTCGTCGTTCCGCTCGTACAAAAGGCCTTGGTGGGATCGTCCGTTCGTACGGCGGCCGGATTCCCGCTGCGGCTTCGCGAGGTGCTCATGGTGCAGTGGCCGTTCGGAGGTGAGCGCTATCTGTCCGCCGTGGCGCGAGTGATCGCCCAACCCGTGGGAGGTGCCCTGACGTTGTCGCTCACCGCTCTGCTCTGCGCGTATCTGCTCACCACGCTGCGCGGCCGGGTCCAATGACGACCGTCCGCACACTTTCGCGCCCACCCTGTGCGCAACTCCCGGAGGGAAGCCCGTTTCTTTCCGATAAGGCGTCAATTGAGGCGAAGTGAGCGATCACCCTTTCGTGTGCTTTTCACCAAAGCCCTCAAGGGAGTTGAGGAGGGCGCCGACAAAGGTTCCGTGAGTACCCTTGCGCACACCATGATGACCGCCGCCCGCTCCGCAGACTCCGGTCTCGCCGGCCCGGGCGAACTCGACCGCTATCCCTACGCGGAGACCCCCTTGGTCGACCGTGTCGGAGCTCCTGCCTGGGAGGGCGCGGACCCCGAGCTGGGCCGCGTGGGCCGACGTGCCGCAGGCAGCCGCGGACGCGGGCTCCACGGCCAACTCGTACAGCAGCTCGGCCAGATGATCGTCTCCGGTGACCTGGGCGCCGACCGTCCGCTGGTACCCGAGGAGATCGGTCAGCGTTTCGAGGTCTCCCGCACCGTCGTCCGCGAATCGCTGCGCGTTCTCGAGGCCAAGGGTCTGGTCAGTGCCCGCCCGAACGTCGGCACGCGCGTGCGCCCCGTCAGCGACTGGAACCTCCTCGACCCGGACATCATCGAATGGCGCGCCTTCGGGCCGCAGCGTGACGACCAGCGCCGCGAGCTGAGCGAGCTGCGCTGGACGATCGAGCCGCTCGCCGCGCGTCTCGCCGCGGGGCACGGGCGCGAGGACGTCCAGCAGCGGCTCGCCGACATGGTGGAGATCATGGGGCACGCCATGGGGCAGGGGGACGCGATCACCTTCTCCCGCGCCGACAGCGAGTTCCACTCCCTGCTGATCCAGGTCGCGGGCAACCGGATGCTGGAACACCTCTCGGGAATCGTCTCGGCCGCCCTTCAGGTGTCCGGCGGACCGGTCACCGGCTGTGACCGGCCGAACGAGGCGTCGCTCGGGCACCACGGCCGGATCGTCGACGCCCTCGCCACCGGGGACGGCGCGGGGGCCGAGTCGGCCATGCGGCAATTGCTCACCGTCCACCCCGAGGTGGAGCGCGTGGTCCCCGCGCCGCGCGAACACTGACCGCACCGCGGGCGGTGCGGCCGGCGAGCGCCTTCCTCCTCCCGCGGCGTCGCGCGGCCGCCGAACCGCCTCCGTCGGACCCCGCAGGATCCGGGAGATCCTGCGGGGTCCGACGGCGTGACGGGCAGCGAGCCTCTGATTGCGCAACGATCCGGCCCCGAGATGACGTCTTTCATCCGTTTTTGCTCGTTTTTGGGCGCTTACGGGTTGTGACTCGGGCCACGTAGATTGGGCGTAACACTCGCGGAAACAGCGCGATGACCTAAGAGGTGACAGCCGAGGAGGGAATACGGACGCCGTTCGCGGCGCTGTGCATCTTCCCGGCCCCCGCCCGCGCCGTCGGCCCGATCCCCAAGCCGGCGGTCGGCTCCTGTCCGCCGTGGACGGGGCCGGAAGCCGTTTTCCAACGTTCCGAGAGGTTGTTCGTGTCGGCCAGCACATCCCGTACGCTCCCGCCGGAGATCGCCGAGTCCGTCTCTGTCATGGCTCTCATTGAGCGGGGAAAGGCTGAGGGGCAGATCGCCGGCGACGATGTGCGTCGGGCCTTCGAAGCTGACCAGATTCCGGCCACTCAGTGGAAGAACGTACTGCGCAGCCTCAACCAGATCCTCGAGGAAGAGGGTGTGACGCTGATGGTCAGTGCCGCGGAGCCCAAGCGCACCCGAAAGAGCGTCGCAGCGAAGAGTCCGGCCAAGCGCACCGCGACGAAGACGGTGGCGGCGAAGACGGCGACGGCCAAGAAGGCCACTGCCACCGCCGCCCCGGAGACGCCGCCCGTCGCCGACGCGCCGGTCGAGGACGACGCCAAGAAGGCCGTTGCGAAGAAGGCGGTCGCCGCCAAGAAGCCGGCGGCCGCGAAGAAGACCGTAGCCAAGAAGGCGGCGGCCAAGAAGACCAGCGCGAAGAAGGACGACGCCGAGGGCGTCGAGGAAGAGGTGCTCGAGGAGACCCCCAAGGGCGCGGACGAGCCCGAGGGCGCCGAGAGCGCCGGCTTCGTGCTCTCCGACGAGGACGAGGACGACGCCCCGGCCCAGCAGGTCGCCGCGGCGGGCGCCACGGCCGACCCGGTCAAGGACTACCTCAAGCAGATCGGCAAGGTCCCCCTGCTCAACGCCGAGCAGGAGGTCGAGCTCGCCAAGCGCATCGAGGCGGGCCTGTTCGCCGAGGACAAGCTGGCCAACGCCGACAAGCTGGCGCCGAAGCTCAAGCGCGAGCTGGAGATCATCGCCGAGGACGGCCGCCGCGCCAAGAACCACCTCCTGGAGGCCAACCTCCGGCTGGTGGTCTCCCTGGCCAAGCGCTACACCGGCCGCGGCATGCTCTTCCTGGACCTCATCCAGGAGGGCAACCTCGGTCTGATCCGCGCGGTCGAGAAGTTCGACTACACCAAGGGCTACAAGTTCTCCACGTACGCCACCTGGTGGATCCGTCAGGCGATCACCCGCGCCATGGCCGACCAGGCCCGCACCATCCGTATCCCGGTGCACATGGTCGAGGTCATCAACAAGCTCGCGCGCGTGCAGCGCCAGATGCTCCAGGACCTGGGCCGCGAGCCCACCCCGGAGGAGCTGGCCAAGGAACTCGACATGACCCCGGAGAAGGTCATCGAGGTCCAGAAGTACGGCCGTGAGCCCATCTCCCTGCACACGCCGCTCGGCGAGGACGGCGACAGCGAGTTCGGTGACCTCATCGAGGACTCCGAGGCCGTCGTCCCGGCTGACGCGGTCAGCTTCACGCTTCTGCAGGAGCAGCTGCACTCCGTCCTGGACACCCTGTCCGAGCGCGAGGCCGGCGTCGTCTCCATGCGGTTCGGTCTCACCGACGGTCAGCCGAAGACCCTCGACGAGATCGGCAAGGTGTACGGCGTGACGCGCGAGCGCATCCGCCAGATCGAGTCCAAGACCATGTCGAAGCTGCGCCACCCGTCGCGCTCGCAGGTGCTGCGCGACTACCTCGACTGAGTCCCGCTCGTACGACGCCGAAGGCCCGCTCCTCCCCTGGAGGACCGGGCCTTTCGTGCTGTCGCGCGGGTGCGGGGTGCGGCGGGCTGGATGACTCTGGGTGTCCCAGGACCGACCCAGAGTGAGGAGCCTGCATGCGTCGATTCTTCGTCCGGGCGCTCGTCCGGCCGCTGGCCCTTGCGGCCGCGGCGACCGGCATACCTTTGCTGTACGCCACTCCCGTGGCCGCCGACAGTGTCGTCATAGGGAGCTTTCCCATCGATGTGTCCGCGAGCCCGTGGACGGTCGCGCTGTCCAGCCGTGACCGGTTCGGAGGAACGCGGGCCGGGCAGTTCTGCGGGGGCGTGGTCATCGGCCGTACGACCGTGCTCACGGCCGCCCACTGCATGGGTGAGGACGTCCTGGGGGTGTCGCCGCAACGCGTCGGCGACCTCAAGGTCATCGCGAACCGTACGGACCTGCTCTCGCGCGGCGGCCAGGAGATCCCGGTACGCGCGGTCCGGGTGAGCCCGGACTACGACAGCCGCACCAACGCGGAGGACTACGCCCTGCTCACCCTGGCCGAACCGCTGCCGCAGAGCTCGGTCATCGAGATGGCGGCCGCGGGCGATCCCGCCTACAGACCGGGCACCGGCGCCATGGTCTCCGGGTGGGGGGACCTCACGGGCGGTGGCGACTACGCGCGCAGTCTGCGGGCGACACGCCTGCATGTGCTGTCCGACGCCCGCTGCGAGAAGGCGTATCCGAACGGCGCCGAAGGCGCCTACCTGGCCAGGAGCATGCTGTGCGCCGGAGAGCCGGCGGGTGGTCACGACGCCTGCCAGGGGGACAGCGGTGGGCCCCTGGTCGCCCAGGGCAAGCTGATCGGGCTCGTGTCCTGGGGGAGCGGCTGCGGCCGTGCGCAGAACCCCGGTGTCTACACGCGCGTCTCCGAGGTCGTGCGGGCGCGGGAGCGGAGTGCCGGGGCTGCTGTGCCCCGAGACGCCCGCTGAGAGGGTCCGGGCGGCGTCCCGGACACGAGCGCGGGCGGCGCGGTCCCTGGTGGCAGGGGCTGCGCCGCCCGTGTGCCGGCCTGTGCCGGATCTGGCTCGTCGTGGACGCGAGGTGTCAGCGCTCTTCTTCGGAAGCGGTTGCCGGAACGGTCGTGAGCCGCTCCGTCTCGTCCTGTATCTCAGCGGCGATCTTCTTGAGTTCCGGCTCGAACTTGCGACCGTGGTGGGCGCAGAAGAGCAGCTCTCCGCCGCTGAGCAGGACGACGCGCACGTAGGCCTGCGCGCCGCAGCGGTCGCACCGATCAGCGGCCGTCAGCGGGCTCGCGGGGGTCAGAACAGTAGTCACGTCGCCTCTTCTCTAGCTCGACGAGCTGTCGTACCAGGGTCAACATCCAACCAGCCCCAAAACGTTCCCGCCCCGGGCCTCTCCTCGAAAAAAATCTTCGAGGACGGTTGTCTGCTGGCGGTTGGCGGCGAATGTGCCGTATTGCGTGTCTGTCGTGTCTTACGGGTTCGCGCGGTCTGCCATGGTCTCGTCCTCCCGGCTGGCTTGCCGGTTGTTCATGAGGACGTGCCCGGAGCCTAAATGGTTCATGCCTGGAAGGGAACGTGATATGCACTTCACCCCATCGAGGGATCGAACACGTATGCGACACTGGACTACTCTTAACTTCAGCCCGAGGGTGGCGTTACAACGGCTCTACCAGGCCTCGGTACCCTCTTGACGGCTACCGAAGCCGCGCCCTTACCCATGAGGGCCCCACCTGAAATTCAGCGAGGAGCGAACCGCGTGACCGCCGAGACGTCCGTGCCGTCCACAGCGCTGCTGGCAGGAGCAGACCGGGACGGTTCCAACTACACCGCGCGGCACCTGCTCGTCCTCGAGGGGCTCGAGGCCGTGCGCAAGCGTCCGGGCATGTACATCGGATCCACCGACAGCCGTGGCCTGATGCACTGCCTGTGGGAGATCATCGACAACTCCGTGGACGAAGCCCTCGGGGGCCACTGCGACCACATCGACGTGATCCTGCACGACGACGGCTCGGTGGAGGTGCGGGACAACGGCCGGGGGATCCCGGTCGACGTCGAGCCCAAGACCGGTCTGTCCGGCGTCGAGGTCGTCATGACCAAACTGCACGCAGGCGGCAAGTTCGGCGGCGGCTCGTACGCCGCCTCCGGCGGTCTGCACGGCGTCGGCGCCTCCGTGGTCAACGCCCTGTCGGCCCGCCTGGACATGGAGGTCGACCGGGACGGGCACACCCACGCGGTCAGCTTCCGGCGTGGCGTCCCCGGCGCCTTCGCGGGGAACGGCGCGAACGCCCGGTTCGAGGCGAAGAGCGGCCTGCGCAAGGTCAAGAAGATCCCCAAGTCCCGCTCCGGCACGCGTACGCGGTACTGGGCCGACCGCCAGATCTTCCTCAAGGACGCCAGGCTCTCCCTGCAGACGCTGCACCAGCGCGCCCGCCAGACGGCGTTCCTCGTGCCCGGCCTCACCATCGTCGTCCGTGACGAGCTCGGCCTCGGCGAGGGCGGCAGCAAGGGTGAGGAGTCCTTCCGCTTCGACGGGGGCATCAGCGAGTTCTGCGAGTACCTGGCGACCGACAAGCCGGTCTGCGACGTCCTGCGCCTCTCCGGACAGGGCACCTTCAGGGAGACGGTCCCGGTCCTGGACGAGCACGGGCAGATGACGCCCACCCAGGTCACCCGGGAACTCGACGTCGACGTCGCGCTGCGCTGGGGCACGGGGTACGACACGACCCTGCGGTCGTTCGTGAACATCATCGCCACCCCCAAGGGCGGCACGCACGTCGCGGGCTTCGAGACGGCCGTCACCAGCACGCTCAACGAGGTGCTGCGCGCCAAGAAGCTGCTGCGCGTCGCCGAGGACGACATCGTCAAGGACGACGCCCTGGAGGGCCTCACCGCGGTCGTCACCGTCCGTCTGGCCGAGCCCCAGTTCGAGGGCCAGACCAAGGAGGTCCTCGGCACCTCGGCGGCCCGCCGCATCGTGAACACCGTGATCTCCAAGGAGCTCAAGGCGTTCCTGACCTCCACCAAGCGGGACGCCGCCGCGCAGGCCCGGGTGGTCATGGAGAAGGCCGTCGCCGCCGCCCGTACGCGGATCGCGGCGCGCCAGCACAAGGACGCGCAGCGCCGGAAGACGGCCCTGGAGTCCTCGTCGCTGCCGGCCAAGCTCGCGGACTGCCGCAGCGACGACGTGGACCGCAGCGAGCTGTTCATCGTGGAGGGAGACTCCGCGCTGGGCACGGCCAAGCTCGCCCGGAACTCCGAGTTCCAGGCGCTGCTGCCGATCCGCGGCAAGATCCTCAACGTCCAGAAGTCGTCCGTGACCGACATGCTCAAGAACGCCGAGTGCGGCGCGATCATCCAGGTCATAGGAGCCGGCTCGGGCCGGACGTTCGACATCGACGCGGCCCGCTACGGCAAGATCATCATGATGACCGACGCCGACGTGGACGGTTCCCACATCCGCACCCTGCTGCTGACGCTGTTCCACCGCTACATGCGGCCCATGGTCGAGGCGGGCCGGGTGTTCGCCGCGGTACCGCCGCTGCACCGCGTCGAGATCGTCCAGCCGAAGAAGGGCCAGGACAAGTACGTCTACACGTACTCGGACCGGGAGCTGCGCGACAAGCTGCTGGAGTTCCAGAGCAAGGGCATCCGGTACAAGGACTCCATCCAGCGCTACAAGGGCCTCGGTGAGATGGACGCCGACCAACTCGCCGAGACGACGATGGACCCGCGCCACCGCACCCTGCGCCGGATCAACCTCTCGGACCTGGACTCCGCCGAGCAGGTCTTCGATCTGCTGATGGGCAACGACGTGGCACCGCGCAAGGAGTTCATCTCCAGTTCGGCGGCGACGCTGGACCGGTCGCGCATCGACGCGTAGCCGCCGCGCGTCCGCTGCCGGGCCGCCCGGCCGGCACCAGCGGTGTCGCACGCCGGCTCCACCCGTGGGTGGAGCCGGCGAGGGTCTGCGGTTCCACCCACGATCCACCCCGGCTCCGATCTGCTGACCTGCGGATCTCCGTAACGTCGAAGGCGTCGGCAGCACTCGCTGCGGCGCTCCCTTCTTCGCTCACGGAGGCATTGATGCCCGGGCTCGTCAACGCGCTGATGATCGCGGCCGTGGTCGTCCTGGTGGTCGTCCGACAGTTCCGCGCGCAGCGGATAGGCGCCGGGAGGCGCTGGTGGCTCGCCCCCCTGATCCTCGCCGTCGTCGCGGTGCGCGAGCCCGGCATCCTGGACGTCCATCACCGCATCGAATCGGTCGTCCTGCTCGGCGCCGAGCTGCTGATCGGCCTCGCGACCGGCGCGGGCTGGGCCTGGACCACCCGCGTATGGACAGGGCCCGACGGCTCGGTGTGGAGCAAGAGCACCAAGGCGAGCGTGACCGTCTGGGGCGTCGGCATCGCCCTGCGGGCCGGCCTCTACGCCCTCGGTGCCGCCGTCGGTGTGCACCAGGACAGTGCGGCCCTGCTCCTCGCCCTCGCCGCCACCCTCCTGGTCCGCTCGGGAATCCTCATATGGCGGGCCCGGACCGTCGCTCCGTCCGCGGGTTCCACCACGGCGTACGGTGACAGCATGGTCCGCCCCGCGCGGAAGGAGCGTGTGTGACGGAGAACGCCTGGACGCGCTGGCCCTCGAGGGAGGCGCTGGGCCGCGCGGGGACGTCACAGGCCCGGCGAATGATCGCCTGGGCAGTGAGGGGGGCCGCTGTCGGCTTCCTGCTGTGGGCCGCCTTCCACAGCAGCCGGGTCCACGGCTGGGTGGCGATCGCCGGCGGAGCCGGTGTGGTCGTGGCCGCCCTCCTCGCCTGGGCCTTCTACCGCACCACCCTGCGGCACAGGCTGGTGCCGTCGCTGGCCTGCATGCTCCTGTTGCTGGCACTCGCCGTGGCGGCGCACACCGGAGGATTCCAGGGACCCGCTCTCGTCCTGTGGTGCGGCTGTGCCGTCACCGCTCTCGAGCGGCTGCCACTGGCGGCCGCCCTGCCGGTGGCTTCCGTCGCCCTGTCGTCGTACGCCGCGGTGAACAACGACGTATGGCTGACCACGGCGGCCACCACGGGAGGCCTCGCCCTCGCCGGCTACACGCTCCGGCTCGACGCCGAAGCACGCGGCAACGCCCAGAGACTGCTCGCCCAGGAGCGGGCCGCGCGGACCGCCGAGGCGGAGTCGGCGGCGCTGGCGGAGCGGGCCCGGATCGCACGCGAGATCCACGACGTGCTGGCGCACAGCCTCTCCGCGCAGCTCGTGCACCTGGAGGCGGCCCGGCTGCTGATCGAGCGGGGCGCCGACCGCGAGCGGATCCTGGAGCGGGTGGTGGCGGCACGGGGCATGGCGCGTGACGGCCTGGACGAGACACGGCAGGCACTGTCCGCGCTGCGCGGCGAGATGACTCCGCTGGAGGAGTTCCTCGCCCAGCTCGCCGGTACGACGGCGGGTGCCGAGGTCACCATTACGGGTGAGCGCCTGCAACTGCCGGCCGAGGCCTCGCAGGCCGTGCGGAGGGTCGCGCAGGAAGCCCTGACGAACGTCCGCAAGCACGCACCGGGGGCCAAGGTGCAGGTGCGGCTGGACTACGGCGACCAGCACGTCACGCTGGACGTGCGGGACTCCGGCGGCTCGCCCGGCGAGCTCACCGGGGCCGGCGCCGGGTACGGTCTGCTCGGCATGCGGGAGCGGGCCGAGCTGCTGGGCGGCTCGCTGCGGGCAGGGCCGGACGAGGAGGGGTTCGTGGTGACGTTGAAGGTGCCCGTATGACGGAAGGGGCCGGGGAACGGCCTGCGCGGGTGGTGGTCGCGGACGACCAGACGGTGGTGCGTGAGGGCATCGTGATGCTGCTGGGTCTGCTGCCCGGTATCGAGGTGGTCGGCGCGGCGGGGGACGGGGACGAAGCGGTGCGGCTCGTGGCCGAACTCGCCCCGGACGTGGTGCTGATGGACCTGCGCATGCCTCGCTGCGACGGGGTGGAGGCGACCCGTCGCATTCGCGCCGAGCACCCCGGAACGCAGGTCGTGGTGCTCACCACGTACGCGGACGACGACTCCCTGTTCCCGGCGCTGCGGGCGGGGGCACGGGGCTATCTGACCAAGGACGCGGGCGGGGACGAGATCGTACGGGCCGTGCAGAGCGTGCTGTGCGGCGACGCGGGGCTGTCGCCGAGCATCCAGCGGCGGCTGCTGGAGCGGCTGTCGGATCCGGGACCGCAGCCCGCGCCGGCGGCCGTGCCCGAGGCGCCGGACGGCCTCACCACACGCGAGACCGAGGTGCTGCTGCTGATCGCCGAGGGGCTCAGCAACCAGGAGATCGCCCGCAGGCTGCATGTCTCGACCGCGACGGTGAAGACCCACATCAACAACCTCTTCGCCAAGACGGGCCTCAAGGACCGTGCGCAGGCGGTGCGTTATGCCTATGCGAAGGGGCTGGCGCGGCCGCCCGCGGGGTGAGTCACCTGATGGGGTGAAGAGCACGGAGAAGAAGAGTCGGGGATCTTCCCGTTCTGTCCATCCTTGGGCATGCAGTCAGGCAACGGCCGACCCCGCGCAGGCGGGGGTGGCATCGATGGTTGGGCCGCGCGCCCCGAGGGGCACGGCCCGTCGCCCGCCGAGGCGTCGGAGGGCGTGAGGTACGACGACCCCTGGTACGACGCCCTCGCTTCCGGGTGGGGCGAATCGGACAGCCCGGGCGGACGGGTCCTCGCGCCGGAAGCCGTCCCCGCGCGCCGCGTGAGCGAGGACGAGACCGCGGCCGACATCTACCTCGAGGTGCAGCGCAGCGCGGCGTTCCAGGAGGTGCGCGGCACCTACCGGAGGTTCGTGGTGCCCGGAGCGGCCGTGTTCCTCGTCTGGTACGTGGGTTACGTCGTGACGGCCACGACCGCCCCCGGACTGATGGCGCGTCCCGTGGCCGGCTCCGTGAATGTGGCGATGTTCGCGGGGCTCGGGCAGTTCCTCACGACGTTCCTGTTCGCCTGGGCCTACGCCCGGCACGCACGGCTGCGCAGGGACCGGGCCGCCCTGGAACTGCGCTGGGACACGCAGGAGCTGACACGAGGCGTTCGGGGCGGGGTGTCGTGACGGGCCATCACCAAGCGCTGGCACTGTGCCTGTTCAGCACGTTCGTCGCCGTCACCCTGGCGATCACCACGTGGGTGGGGCGCAACCGGCAGGGTTCCGCGGAGGAGTTCTACGCGGGCGGGCGTCTCTTCTCGCCCATGGAGAATGGTTTTGCCATCGCGGGCGACTACGTGTCGGCAGCCTCCTTCCTGGGGGTGCCCGGACTCATCGCGCTCTTCGGATACGACGGGCTGCTGTACGTGGTCGGCTTCCTCGTCGCCTGGCTGGTGGTGCTCTTCCTGGTCGCCGAACTGGTGCGCAACTGCGGGCGGTTCACGCTGGCCGACGTGGTCGCGGCGCGGATGCGTGAGCGGCCCGTCCGGATCGCGGCGGGAACTTCGTCGGTCACCGTCTGCGTTCTCTACCTGGTGGCACAGATGGTGGGGGCGGGGAGCCTGGTCGCGCTGCTGCTCGGGGGGACGAGCGCGGCGGCGCGGGTCTGGACGGTCATCGGCGTCGGCGCGCTCATGGTGATCTATGTGTCGATGGGCGGGATGCGGGCCACCACCTGGATCCAGATCGTCAAGGCGGTCCTGCTGCTCGCCGGTACGGTCGCCCTGACCGTGCTCGTCCTGGTGCGGTTCCACGGCGACTTCGACCGGCTGCTGCTGACGGCCGCCGAACGCAGCGGCCACGGCGACGCGTTCCTGGCGCCGGGGCTGAAGTACGGCCGGGACTGGACCGCCCGCTTCGACTTCTTCAGTCTCGGCCTCGCCCTGGTGCTGGGCACGGCCGGGCTGCCGCACATCCTGTCCCGCTTCTACACCGTGCCCACCGCCCGTGCGGCACGGCGCTCGGCGCTCTGGTCGATCGGGCTCATCGGCGGCTTCTACCTGATGACAATCGTCCTCGGTTTCGGCGCGGCGGCGATCGTCGGTCCGCAGGCGATCCGTGGGTCGAACGCGGCAGGCAACACGGCGATCCCGCTTCTCGCCCTCGACCTGGGAGGCGGTGCGGACTCCACCGGAGGAACGGTTTTCTTCGCGGTCCTCGCCGCCGTCGCCTTCGCCACGATCCTCGCGGTGGTCGCCGGCATCACACTCGCCTCCTCGGCGGCCGTGGCCCACGACCTGTACGCGTCCCTGCGGCGCGGCCGCGCGAGGCGGCACAGCGAGGTGGCCGTGGCGCGCGTGGCCTCGGTCGGCATCGGTGCGGCCGCCATCGCCCTCGGCCTGCTGGCCCGTGACCTCAACGTCGCCTTCCTGGTCGGCCTCGCCTTCGCGGTCGCCGCGTCGGCGAACCTCCCCGCGCTGCTGTACTCGCTGTTCTGGCGCGGCTTCACCACCCGCGGCGCGGTATGGGCCGTCTACGGCGGGCTGGTTCCCGCGCTGGTCCTCGTCGCGCTGTCGCCGGTGGTCTCGGGCAGCCCCGAATCGCTGTTCCCCGGCCTCGACTTCCAGTACTTCCCGCTGCGCAACCCCGGCCTCGTGTCGATCCCGATGGGCTTCCTCGCGGGCTGGCTCGGCACGGTCACCTCCTCCGAGACCCCGGACGAGGCCAAGCACGCGGAGACGGAGGTGCGGTCGCTGACGGGGGCGGGGGCCGTGTAGGAAGGGCCGCCTTCCGCCGCGCCACGACACGTCGATCGTGGGTGGGGCGCCGCGTGTCCGCCCTCGTACGGCACGCGGCCTCCCGCTTTCGTACGGCACACGGCGCGGCGGCGCGGTGCGCACGGCTGCGGGTGCGCCCGGCTACGGCGCCACCCATGCGTACAGGTGCTCCGGTCTGCCCGTGTCGCCGTACTTCAGGGAGAGGCGGAGACGGCCGGCCTGTTCGAGGTGGCGCAGGTAGCGCTGGGCCGTGGAACGGCTCAGACCCGTCTCCGCGGCCACCTCGTGCGCCGAGAGCGGATGGTCGGCGTGGTGCAGGACGCGGCATATGAGGTCGCTCGTCGGCTCCGAGTGGCCGCTGGGCAGGCCCGGTGACGAGGCGGCCGGAGCGGTGCGCAGCGCGCCGAAGATCCGGTCCACCTGGTCCTGGCCGGAGATTCCGCGGCCCCCGACCCGGTCGACGGTGCGGCGCAGGGCGGCGTAGGAGTCGAGACGGGTGCGCAGGGCGGCGAAGGTGAAGGGCTTGACCAGATAGTGCAGTGCGCCGAGACGCATCGCGGCCTGCACGGTGCCCACGTCGCCGGCCGCCGTGATCATGATGACGTCCGTGCCGTGCCCCTGGTCCCGCATGCGGTGGACGAGTTCGAGGCCTGTCCGGTCGGGCAGGTAGTGGTCGAGCAGAACGAGGTCGATACCTCCGCGCTGCACGCTGTCCAGCGCCTGAGCAGCACTGTGCGCGCGGTCGGCCACCCGGAAACCGGGAACCTTTCCCACGTACTTGGCGTTGATCTCAGCGACGCGGAAGTCGTCGTCCACGACCAGGACGTCAATCATCGGGCCTCTTTCCGTCAAGGCCTGGCGAACGTTTCGCCCGTGTTTCGGCTCCGCAGTTCTAGCGCGAGCAAAAAGAGCACAACAGGCTGTTGCAAGCAAAAGAACTGCATGCGCCCACAAGGCTGCTGCTGTGGCCCGGACCACATCTACCGTCCCCGGCCATGAGCGCAGACATCAGCCCCGCCATCCAGCTACGGGGCGCGAGCAAGATCTTCAAGACCCCGTCGGGGGGTCTGCACACGGCCGTCAGGGAGCTGGACCTCACGGTCGGGCGCGGCGAGTTCGTAGCGGTCGTCGGCCCCACGGGATGCGGCAAGTCGACCACGCTGACCCTGGTCAGCGGCTTGGAGGAGCCCACCGAGGGCGAGGTTCTGGTCGCCGGGGAACCGGTCGACGGAGTCGGCGACAAGGTCGGTTTCGTCTTCCAGCAGGACGCCACCTTCCCTTGGCGCACGGTCCTGTCCAACGTCATGGCGGGCCCGCGTTTCCGCGGTGTGCCGAAGGCCGAGGCGAAGGAGAAGGCGCGCGAGTGGCTGGCCCGGGTCGGGCTCGCCGCGTTCGAGGACCGCTACCCGCACCAGCTCTCCGGCGGTCAGCGCAAGCGCGTCGCGCTCGCCGCGACCTTCGTCAACGATCCCGAGATCCTGCTGATGGACGAGCCCTTCTCGGCGCTCGACGTGCAGACCAGGGCCCTGATGTCGGACGAGCTGCTGGAGCTGTGGTCGGGCACCGGCGCCTCCGTCGTGTTCGTCACGCACGACCTCGAGGAGTCGATCGCGCTGGCCGACAAGGTCGTGGTGATGACCGCCGGTCCCGCCACCGTCAAGCAGGTCTTCGACATCGACCTGCCGCGGCCGCGCAAGGTCGAGTCCGTGCGCCTGGAGCCGCGCTTCATCGAGATCTACCGCGAGATCTGGGAGTCCCTGGGCGAAGAGGTCCGGATCACCCGTGAGAGGGGTGCCGCGCATGTCGCCTGAGGTCCTCAGCACGCCGGTCGTCGACACGGCCAAGGCGCCGGATCGGTCGCAGACCCGCGCGCGTGCCGCCCGTAAGCGCAAGATCGTCGTCACGGCAGCCCGTGTCCTGCTCCTGGTCGCCGTCCTCGGACTGTGGGAGATGCTCTCCCGGGCCGAGGTGATCGACCCCTTCAACTTCTCGATGCCCTCCAAGATCTGGGACCAGGTCTACACGTGGGTGGCGCACGGAACCGCCATCGGCTCCCTGGGCGAGCAGATCTGGTACACGCTCTACGAGGCGCTGCTCGGCTGGGTGCTCGGTGTGATCGCCGGTGTCGTGTTCGGCATCGTCCTCGGGCGGATCACCTTCCTCGCCGATGTCCTTGGTCCATACATCAAGGTGCTCAACTCGATACCGAGGATCGTCCTTGCGCCGATCTTCGTGATCTGGTTCGGACTCGGCCCGGCCTCCAAGGTCGCGTCGGCCGTCGTCCTGGTCTTCTTCCCGGTCTTCTTCAACGCCTTCCAGGGCGCCCGGGAGGTCGACCGCAACCTTGTCGCCAACGCCAGGATCCTCGGCGCCGGCAACCGCCGTGTGACGCTCCAGGTGGTCGTTCCCTCCGCCACCTCGTGGATCTTCACCAGCCTTCACGTCAGCTTCGGCTTCGCCCTCATCGGCGCCATCGTCGGCGAGTACATCGGCGCCACCAAGGGTGTCGGCCTGCTCATCGCGCAGTCGCAGGGCACCTTCAACACGGCCGGTGTGTACGCGGCGATGGTCATCCTCGCCGTCGTGGCGCTCGCCGCCGAGGGGCTGCTGACCTTCGCCGAGCGCCGCATCTTCCGCTGGAAGCCGGCGGGTTCCGACAGCTGATCCGCCCCACCGCCCCCCACTTCTCCCCGTACCGCCCTCTCACAAGGACGTGAACCGCCATGCGCAAGTCCGTCAGATACTCCACCCTGGCCGCCGCCGCCCTGCTCGCCGTCTCCTCCCTCACCGCCTGCGCAAACGACGCGGCCGGCACCGCCTCCAGCGGCTCCGGCAGCAAGGGGGACGGCAAGGGCACGAAGGTCAAGATCATGGTCGGCGGCCTGGACAAGGTCATCTACATGCCGGCGATGCTCACCCAGCGGCTCGGTTACTTCGACGACGAGGGCCTGGATGTGGAGCTGCTGAGCGAGCCGGCCGGTGTCCAGGCCGAGACCGCGCTCGTCTCCGGGCAGGTCCAGGGAGCCGTCGGCTTCTACGACCACACCCTCGACCTGCAGACCAAGGGCAAGTCCGTCGAGTCCGTCGTGCAGTTCTCGCATGCGCCCGGTGAGGTGGAGATCGTCTCCGACAAGGCGGCCGGCGACATCAAGTCGCCCAAGGACTTCAAGGGCAAGAAGCTCGGCATCACCGGTCTGGGGTCGTCGACCGACTTCCTGACCAAGTACCTCGCCGTCAAGAACGGCGTGAACGTCGACGAGTTCACCCCGGTCGCCGTCGGAGCGGGACCGACCTTCATCTCGGCGCTGCAGAAGGGCTCCATCGACGGCGGTATGACCACCGACCCGACCGTCGCCACGATCCTGGACAAGAAGGCGGGCAAGGTCCTGCTCGACATGCGGACCCCGCAGGGGTCGCAGGAGGCGCTCGGCGGTCCCTACCCGTCGTCGAGCCTGTACATGCAGACCGACTGGGTCAACAGCCACAAGGACACCGTCCAGAAGTTGGCCAATGCATTCGTCAAGACGCTCAAGTGGATGTCCACCCACAGCTCTTCGCAGATCGCCGCCAAGATGCCCGCGGACTACTCGCAGGGCAACAAGCTCCTCTACGCGGCGGCCATCGAGAGCACGCTGCCGATGTTCACCAAGGACGGCGTCATGCCCGACAACGGTCCGGAGACCGTTGAGAAGGTCCTCAAGGCGTTCAACCCCAACATCAAGAACGCCAAGGTCGACTTGAGCAAGACGTTCACCACCGAGTTCGTGGAGAAGACCAAGGGCTGAATCCGTATCCATGAAGGGGTACGGCCCCTTCCCCCGCCCCCACAGGCCGTGCCCTCAGGCGCGGGCCGCCCACACGTAACGGTGCTCAGGGCGGCCCGCGTCGCCGTACTTCAGGGTCAGCCGGGCCCGTCCGGTGCGCTCCAGGAGCTTCAGATAGCGCTGGGCCGTCTGCCGGCTCACTCCCGTCCGCGCGGCGACCTCCTGTGCCGACAGCGGCCCCTCGGCGTTCATCAGGGACCGGCGCACCAGCTCCGCGGTGCCGGGGGAGTGCCCCTTGGGCAGCCCCGGCTCCGGGGGGACGGACAGCGCGGCGAAGATACGGTCCACCTCGGCCTGCTCCGCCTCGCCCCCGCCGTCGAGCGTGCGCCGCAGCCTCGCGTATGCCTCCAGCTTGGTGCGCAGCCCCGCGAAGGCGAACGGCTTGACCAGGTACTGCAGAGCGCCGTGCCGCATCGCGGCCTGCACGGTCGCCACGTCCCGGGCCGCCGTCACCATGATCACGTCGGTCTGGTGGCCGCGCCGCCGCATCTCCCGGACCACCGCCAGACCGGTCTCGTCCGGTAGATGGTGGTCCAGGAGGACCAGATCGGGACGGGGCGGCGACTCCAGCCGACGCAGCGCCTCCGCCGCGCTGTGCGCCTCGCCGACGACGTGGAAGCCCGCCACCTTCTCGACGTAGGCGGCGTTGACCGCCGCCACCCTGGTGTCGTCGTCCACGACCAGGACCCCGATCATCGCGACTCCTCCTCGACGGACGTCTCCACGGGCGCGGTCAGGGCCGGCTTCGGCGCCGGGGCGGTGAACGCCTCCGGCAGGATCACCGTGAACTCCGCGCCACCGCCGTGCGCCTCGCCGACCGAGGCGCTGCCCCCTTGCCGTTCGGCGAGCCTGCGCACCAGCGAGAGCCCGATGCCGCGCTTGCGATGGACCGGCTGCTCCTTCGTGGACCACCCGTCGGTGAAGACCAACTCGCGCTGTTCCTCCGGGATCCCGGGCCCCGTGTCGCGCACCCGGAGGACGGCCGTACGCCCTTCGGCGCGCAACTCGATCTCCACGCGCGCGTGGAGGGTGCCCGCGACCGCGTCGAGCGCGTTGTCCACCAGGTTCCCGACGACCGTGACGAGCCCGCGGGGATCGATCAGCCGGTTCGGGAGCCAGGTCCGGTCCGAGATCCACAGGGCGACGCCGCGCTCGGCGGCGACCGTCGCCTTGCCCACCAGCAGAGCGGCGAGCAGCGGGTCGTGGATCTTCTCCGTGACCTGCTCCGCCGTGGCGCGGTGGTCCCCGACGACCTCTCCGACGAAGTCCACGGCGTCGTCGTACATCTCCAGTTCGAGCAGCCCGAGGAGCGTGTGCATGCGGTTGGCATGTTCGTGGTCCTGGGCGCGCAGGGCGTCGATCAGACCGCGTGTGGAGTCGAGTTCCCGGCCGAGCTGCTCCAGCTCGGTGCGGTCGCGCAGGGTGGCCACCGCGCCGTCGTCGTCGGTGGGCATGCGGTTGGCGACCAGCACGCGCTGGCCGCGGACGGTGAGCAGGTCGGTGCCCGTCACCCGGCCGCCCAGGATGTCGGCCGTACGTCCTTCGCCGAGCGCCTCTTCCGGGAGCCGCCCGACGGCCTCGTCGTCGATGCCCAGCAGGCGGTGCGCCTCGTCGTTGAGGAGGCGGATGCGGCCGGAGCGGTCGAGTGCGACGACGCCCTCGCGGATGCCGTGCAGCATCGCCTCGCGCTCCGCGAGCAGCGCCGAGATGTCCGAGAAGGCCAGGTCGCGGGTCTGGCGCTGGACACGTCGCGAGATCAGCCAGGCGGCCAGCGCGCCGGCGGCCAGGGCACCGCCGGCGTAGGCGAGCAGCTCGGGGATCGCGCCGATGAGTTCGGCCCGCACGCTGTCGTACTTGATGCCGACCGAGACCGCCCCGATGATCCTGCCCTGGGCGTCCCTGAGGGGCACCTTGCCGCGGGCCGAGCGGCCCAGGGTGCCCCGGTCGATCTCCATGACCTCCTCGCCCCCCAGGGCGACGCTGGGGTCGGTGGAGACCTGCCGGCCGATCTCCTTCAGGGTGGGATGCGACCAGCGGATCCAGTGCTGGTCCAGCACCACGATGTACTCGGCGTGCGTGGCCCGTCGGATCCGCTCGGCCTCTTTCTGCACCGGACCGTTCCGGGTCGGCGGCGTGGTCAGCACGCCCTGGGCGATCTGCGGGTCCTGGGCCGTGGTCTCCGCGATGGCCAGGGCGCGGTGCATCGCCTCCTGATCCAGCTGCTTGCTCAAAGGGGCGAGGAACAGGCCCGTCGCGAGCACCGCGACCCCCGCGGCGATCACCAACTGCATCAGCAGTACCTGCGAGAACACCCGTTTCGGCAGACCGAGACGCAGACGGCGGGCGGGCGGATGCGGACTCATGGCCACGACGGTACGTGGGCCGGCCGGAACAGCCGTACGGGTGTGGCATGGATCTCTTGATCAACGCTGAACAGAGCGGGCCGAAGCCTTGATCGGCCGCATCAACTGGCGAGTGCGGCGACCGTCAGTTCACGTACCGCCACGACCTCCATGCGTGCGGGCGAGCCCAGGACCGACGTCCCGCAGCTCTCCGGACGGGGCGGCAGCGACGCGCCCTTGGCCACCTCGACGCACCACCGGCGCCCGTCGGCGTGCGCGACGGTGACGCGCCAGCGCGGCGCGGCCCCGCGCGTCGCCACGACCCGCAGGGCGTCCGCCGCGTCCTCGTGCACGGCCGTGCGCACGGCCAGCTCGGCCGCCTGACCGGGCCGTTCCCAGGCGCTGCTGCCGCGGCACCCCTCGACGGCGATGCGCCCCTCCCGCACTCCGCTCAGGATCTCCTCGACCGCGTGGGCCCGCGTGCGGCCGTAGGCGTATCCGTAGGGCAGCACGAGCAGTGTGGGTGAGAAGCGATGGCCACCCAGATGAGTGACCTCCCAGACGCCCTCCACCCCTGAGGCGGCGAGCTCTGCCGCGAGCGGGCGGCCCAGCAGGGCGCAGCAGCGGTCGCGCTTGCCGTTGGTGCAGACGAGGGCCAGCGGATCACCGGTGTGGGCCCGGGCCCCGAGCGCCCCGTCGAAGGTGCGGTGCTCGCCCCTGCCGAGCGCGGCGAAGTCGAGGCCGAGCAGCGCGCGGGGATCGTCGAGCGCGGCGGAGCGCAACCAGGCGTTGCCGGGCACGGTGTGAGCCGCGTACACCTGCCGGATGGTCGGCGTGCCGCAGTCCGCGTGGCGCCCCGGGCGCCGGATCAGTGCGATGCGTACGCCCGTGCCCTGGGCGGCCGCCTCCAGCGCCCGGCCGACTGCCGGATCGAGGTGGCTCGACGTGAGCGCCTTGGCGCCCCAGGGACCCGGCTGCTCCAGCAGCAGCCAGGTCCTCGCGGTCGCCGCGGTGCCCGCGATCGGTTCGTCGAGCTCCTGGGAGGCGGTCGAGCACGTACTCACAGAGGTGAGCCTAACCTGACTTGGCCCTCCGTGGCGTCTCGGCGGCCGTCGTGTCCTGTGCGGGCAGCGGCCGGGGCATTGGCCGGGGCAGTGGCTGGGGCGGCCTCGGGCCGACGTAGTGCCCGCTGAGCCGCATGCGCAGGGGGCGCTCCCCGTACTCCTCCAGCGCGTGGGCGATCCAGCCCGCCGTACGCGCCACGGCGAAGATCGTCTCGCCAGCGGTGGAGGGCATGCCGCTGGACGCGGTGAACACGGCCAGGGCCAGGTCGACGTTGGCGTGCAGCGGAGTGTGGCGGGCGGTCGTGGCGACGATGTCGCGGGCCGCGGCGAGGGCGGGGGCGGCGTGCGGGATCCGCTCCAGGAGGCCGAACAGCACACGCGCGCGCGGGTCCTCGCCGGGGTACAGCCGGTGACCGAGCCCCGGGATGCGGCGGCCCGCGCGCAGCTCCTCGGCGATCACGGGGCCCGCGTCGCCCTCGTCGAGCACGTCCAGCAGCAGGCGGTGGGCGAGCCCGCTGGCCGCTCCGTGGAGGGGTCCTTCGAGCACGCCGAGCCCGGCGGAGACGGCCGCGTAGGCGTGGGCGCGGGCCGAGGCGGCGACGCGCACCGCGAGGGTCGAAGCGGCGAGGTCGTGGTCGACGAGGAGGGCGAGCGCGGTGTCCATCACGCGCAGTGAGGCGTCGTCGGCGTCCTTTCCGCTCAGACATGTCCACAGGCGGCGGGCCAGTGGACCCTCGTCGTCATGACGGCGGCGCCTGGACGTCGGCGGCAGGGCGGCGACCAGAGTGGGGATGAGCGTGCGCGCCGTGCCGAGCACGGCGTCCTCGGAGAGGTCGAAGCGCAGCGGGTCGGCCACGGCGGCGGCGATCGCCGCGACCCGCAGGCGGTCGGTCGGGCCGGTGTGCTCGGGCAGCGCGTCGACGGCCCGCCGGGTCGCGGTGACGGAGTCCTCGGGCGCGGTGAACGTGATGCCGGGGCGCAGGTGGCCGGTCCACAGCCACTCGGCCACCTCTTCGTAGGTGTGGTGCGTGGCCAGTTCGGTCGCGTCCACGCCACGGAAGTAGTACGCGTTCGGCTTGATAAGAGTGATCCGGGTCCGGACGGACAACTCGCCTCCCGACGCCGAACCACCTCCGCTCTCCCGCCTGTTGCGTCTCGCGAGCGACTCCACCTCCTGAGCGTCGAAGGTGCTGCCCCGGCCGCCGGGCACGCGTCGGCTGCTGAGCTGGCCGCGGCTGACGTACGCGTACACGGTCTCGGGTTTCACGCCCAGCAGTTCGGCGGCTTCTTTGGTGGTCAGCCGCTGTTCGGGGAGGCCGGGGGAGGGCTCTTGATCGCGCATGGGGGTCACCGTATAGGCATGACGATGCATGGACTCGATGCGTTGACGAGAGTTGATTCAATCAATGTTGACAGGAAGATAGTCAAGCATGAACAGTCGAATCAAGTCCAGGGAGGAATCATGTCCGTCAACAGCTCAGCCGCCGTCACCATCGATGTGCCGCGCGGGCTCGCCGGCGTCGTGGTCACCGACACGGAGGTCGGGGACGTCCGGGGGCTCGAGGGCTTCTACCACTACCGCCAGTACTCGGCCGTCGAACTCGCGCAGACCCGCGGCTTCGAGGACGTCTGGTATCTCCTCGTCCACGGCGAACTGCCGGACGCGGCGCAGCGGGCGGCGTTCACCGACGAGACGACGGCCTTGCGGAGTCTTCCGGACGAGGTGCGGGCGGCACTGCCCGCCGTCGCGGCGGCGAGCGGCGGGTCCGGGCCACTGGCCGGGATGCGGACGGCTCTGTCGCTGCTCGGATCGGCGAAGGGGTTCCGTCCGCTGTACGACATCGACGCGGGCGCGCGCCGCCGGGACGCGCTCGTGGCGACTGCCGCCGTACCGACGCTGCTTACGGCCCTGTACCGGCTGGAGCGCGGACTCGAGCCGGTGGAGCCGCGCGGGGATCTGCCCTTCGCGGCCAACTACCTCTATATGCTGACCGGTTCGGAGCCGGATGCCGCGCGGGCGCGGGCGATCGAGCGGTACCTGATCTCAACCATTGATCACGGCTTCAATGCGTCAACCTTCACGGCGCGGGTGATCGCGTCGACCGGGGCGGACGTGGCTGCGTGTCTCGTCGGGGCCGTGGGGGCGCTGTCGGGCCCGCTGCACGGCGGTGCGCCAAGCCGAGCGCTGGACACCCTGGACGCGATCGGCACCCCTGACCGCATCGACCCCTGGATCCGCGAACGGGTCCTCGCCGGCGACCGCATCATGGGCTTCGGCCACGCCGTCTACCGCACCGAGGACCCCCGCTCCCGCATGCTCCGCGAGGTGGCGCAGAGCTTCGGGGGGCCGCGTGTGGAGTTCGCCGTGGGGGTCGAGCGCCAGGTCGAGGCGATCCTGGCCGAGCTGAAGCCGGGGCGGGAACTGCACACGAACGTCGAGTTCTACGCGGGCGTGGTCATGGAGCTGTGCCGGCTGCCCCGCGAGATGTTCACGCCGACCTTCGCGGCGGCCCGGGTGGTGGGCTGGAGCGCGAACATCCTGGAGCAGGCGGAGGACCGGAAGATCATCCGGCCGGTTGCGCGGTATGTGGGGCCGGGGGCGCCGGTGGCGGTGCCGGCGGCGGCCTGAATCGACGGCGGCCTGCCCCCTTGGTGGGTGCAGGCCGTCTCAGCGGCCTGGATCAGGCGTCAGGGATGTCCTCCTTCGCCTGGATCAGGACCTCCCTGTTGATGATGACGATGCGTTCGCAGTTGGCTCGCCCGGCGCCTGCTGGCAGCTCAGGGTCGAGCTCCGCGGTGGCGTCTGTACCGATGATCGCGAAATTCCCGTCGGTCAGTTCGAAGATGGCAGGGCAGGTTTGGCCGGTTTGGCACCCTCGCGCTGTGGGGGAGGAGCCGATCCGCCGTGCGATTGCCAATGTCTCGACCTTTCGACTGTGACCTACTGGCCATGGCGCTGCCGCCCGCGAGTGCCCTGCGTAGGAGACCGCAGGGCACCGGGGCAGTCGGAATGAGAACGAAGACAGGCTGACAGGACGTTGGGCTGGGCCGAGCGAATGATTCCCCGGGCCCTATGCGTCAGGGATGTCAGCCTTCGCGTGGATGAGGGTCTCACGGGTGACTACGACAATACGTTCGTAGTCGGCTCTGGAGGCATCTGCAGGCAACTGGGTGTCGAGCTCGTCGGTGAGGTCTGTACCGATGACAGCGAACCTTCCGTCAGACAACTCGAAGATATCGGGGCAATTAGTACCCGACACGCTTCCTCTTGCGCTCGGTGGCGTACCAATCCGACGGATGATCTGGCTCACTGTTCTGATGTTCCTTTGTTTCCGAGGCTGTGCATTGGTGCAGCGCGGTGCGATGCGGCCCGGTGGGGTCGCGGCCTCGACAGCCGGCGGCATGCATGTGAGTACGGAGGGGGGTCTGACCCGTTCCGCAGGATGTGCAGTAGTCAACCTTGTTGGCACTTGGGGAAACGTCGCGGTTTACGGGTTTGTTATGGCCCAATCGTGTGGTGTGCTCGGAAGGGTGGCTCACGAGGTCCGCTCCGCGCAGAGGCCGGAGCCCGGTGGTCACTCGGACGGCGGCTCACCCACCACCCACCACTCGTCGATGTCCGTTTCCTCCAGTTGTGCCAGTAGGTCGTCGACCATGCGTCCGAGCGTGGCCTCGTCAGAGGTGTCGACCAGCGTTGCCCGATGTGGACGGGTCGCGTACCAATATTCACGGAAGATCGGAATCTGGAGGATGCTCCGGGCGAACCCAAAGAACTCCTCACGAGTGATGTTGCCCATGCGGTAATAGCAGAGCGCGTTGGTGTACAGCGCGTTGGCGAAGAGGAATTGGCGCTGCTTGCGCGGTGGGACGGTGCCGTCGTAGGCGTCCAATACCTCGGCCAGGTCCGGGTCGTCCATGGCCTTGCTCAGCAGCTCCCAATGCAAACGCTGCTGGTGGGCGAAATTGGCCTGGCGTTGCGTCTGTGCGGCCTGTTCCAGATGTTCGATTCGTGTGCGCAGGGCCTGGTAGGCCGGTCGCTGTGCGGCCAGGGCGGCGGCCACTCCTGCAGCGAGTCCAAGGCCTGCCGAGGCGATGGCGCCCAGCCTCCGAAATCCAAAACTCTGTGTGGCCATGTCAACCCCCGAATCAGGCGGCCGTCCGCCGGTCGTCGGGGTGCGGGTCGACTGAGGGGGACCGGCGAGCGGTGGGCGGCGCTTGCCGTCTCCCAGGATGCCGAGCGGCTCTGATCGGCAGGGAGGCGGAGAGGCGGCGCACGGAGGGAAGCGAGGGTCGCACACTCCGGCGCCTTGCCCAACGTCTGCCCCGTAGGAGCTGCTAACAATCGTTCACTCAGCAGTGATTGTCCCGGCTCGTATCCTGGTGCGGCATTCACATCTCGCACGTGCGCCCCGGCCGCGATCCGGCGCACAAGGAAGCGTGGAAGAGGTCGCACGTTGAGTCAGCCGAGCCGCAGCAGCCGGCAGATCCCGGTCGTCGTGCTGGCCGGATTCCTGGGTTCCGGCAAAACCACTCTCCTCAACCACCTCCTGCACCGCAGCGGTGGCAGCCGCATCGGCGCCATCGTCAACGACTTCGGTGCCATCGAGATCGACGCCATGGCCGTGGCGGGCGCACTCGGGGACTCCACCGTCTCCCTCGGCAACGGATGCCTGTGCTGTGCCGTCGACACCGGCGAGCTCGACGACTATCTCGGGCGGCTCGCCCGGCCCTCCGCCGGCATCGACGTCATCGTCATCGAGGCCAGCGGGCTCGCCGAGCCGCAGGAGCTCGTGCGCATGGTGCTTGCGAGCGAGCATCCGGGGGTCGTCTACGGCGGCCTCGTCGAGGTCGTCGACGCCGCGGAGTTCGACGACACCCGCGCCAGGCACCCCGAGATCGACCGGCATCTCGGCCTCGCCGATCTCGTCGTCGTCAACAAACTCGACCGCACGCCCGACGCCGGACGCGTGCTCGCTCTCGTACGGTCGCTGGTCGACCGTGCCGCCGTCGTTCCCGCCTCCCACGGCCGCGTCGACCCCGAGTTCCTCTTCGACTGCCGGCCCGGCGAGGAGCGCATCGGGCAGCTGTCCTTCGACGACGTGCATCTGCCGAACGACGACGGGACCGGCGGTCGCCAGTACGCCGGCCATCTGCACGCCGCCTACGACACCCTCTCCTTCGCCTCCGAAGTGCCCATGGATCCGCGGCGGTTGATGGAATTCCTGGACAGCCGGCCGGAGGGGCTCTACCGGATCAAGGGATACGTCGACTTCGGGCCGTACGACGTCCGGAACCGGTACGCCGTGCACGCCGTGGGGCGCTTCCTGCGGTTCTACCCCGAGCCCTGGCCCGGCGGCTCCGGCGGCGCAGGTGACTCCTGCGCCCCCGGCGCCGTCCGCGCCACACAGCTCGTCCTCATCGGCTCCGGGATCGATGCGCCCGCCCTCGGAAAGGAACTCGACGCGTGCAGGAGCGACGCCCCGCACACCGCCGACGAGGCCGGTATGTGGGGCGTTCTCCGCTATGTACAGGATCCGGACGAGGCGGCTTCGGCGGAGCCGCCGCTCTAGACCGGCCCCGCCACCACCGCCACCGTCTTCGCCAGTGACACCCCCGAGCCGTCGCGCCGCGGGTCGATGTCCGGGAGGTCGGCCGGGGTGCCGTTCTTCTGGGCGGCCTTGGCCGGGGCGGCGCCCGCCCAGGCCAGGGAGAGGCAGTCCTCACCCTTGAGGAAGCGCTGGCAGCGGACGCCGCCGGTGGCGCGGCCCTTGCGCGGGTACTGGTCGAACGGGGTCAGCTTGGCCGTGGTCTGGACCGAGTCGTCCAGGGTGCCGCGGGAGCCCGCGACCGTGAAGACCACCGCGTCGGCCGCCGGGTCCACCGCCGTGAAGGAGATGACCTTCGCGCCGTCCGTCAGCTTGATGCCCGTCATGCCGCCCGCGGGACGGCCCTGCGGGCGGACCTGTGAGGCCTGGTAACGCAGGAGCTGTGCGTCGTCGGTGATGAAGACCAGGTCCTCGTCGCCGGTGCGCAGTTCGACGGCGCCGACGATGCGGTCGCCCTCCTTCAGCGTGACGACCTCCAACTCCTCCTTGTTGGTCGGGTAGTCGGGGACCACGCGCTTGACGACGCCCTGCTCCGTGCCGAGGGCGAGGCCGGGGGAGGACTCGTCGAGGGTGGTCAGGCAGACCACCGTCTCGTCGCCGTCCAGCGGGACGAACTCCGTGAGGGGGGCCCCGCCCGAGAGGTTCGGTGCCGACGCCGTCTCCGGGAGCTGCGGGAGGTCGACGACGTTGATGCGCAGCAGGCGGCCGAGCGAGGTCACGGCGCCGATCTCGCCGCGCGCCGTCGCCGGTACGGCGGAGACGATCACGTCGTGCTTGACGCGCTTGGCGGCCTTGTCCTCCGGGAAGGGCTCGCCGTTCGCCGTACGGGCCAGCAGGCCCGTGGAGGAGAGCAGCACCCGGCAGGGGTCGTCCGCGACCTGCAGCGGCACGGCGGCGGCCGGGGCGCCGGACGCCTCCAGCAGGATCGTGCGCCGCTCGGTGCCGAACTTCTTGGCCACCTGGGCCAGTTCGGAGGAGACCAGCTTGCGCAGTTCCGTGTCCGACTCGAGGATGCGGGTCAGCTCCGCGATCTCGGAGTTGAGCCGGTCCTTCTCGGACTCCAGCTCGATGCGGTCGAACTTGGTGAGACGGCGCAGCGGCGTGTCGAGGATGTACTGGGTCTGCACGTCCGACAGCGAGAAGCGCTCCATCAGGCGTTCCTTGGCCTGCGCGCTGTTCTCGCTGGAGCGGATCAGGCGGATGACCTCGTCGATGTCGACGAGGGCCGTCAGCAGGCCCTCCACCAGGTGCAGGCGGTCGCGCCTCTTGGTGCGGCGGAACTCGCTGCGGCGGCGCACGACCTCGAAGCGGTGGTCGAGGTAGACCTCCAGGAGCTCCTTGAGGCCCAGCGTGAGCGGCTGGCCGTCCACCAGGGCGACGTTGTTGATGCCGAAGGACTCCTCCATCGGCGTCAGCTTGTAGAGCTGCTCCAGGACGGCCTCCGGGACGAAGCCGTTCTTGATCTCGATGACCAGGCGCAGGCCGTGCTCGCGGTCGGTGAGGTCCTTGACGTCGGCGATGCCCTGGATCTTCTTCGCGCCGACCAGGTCCTTGATCTTGGCGATCACCTTCTCCGGGCCGACCGTGAAGGGCAGCTCCGTGACGACCAGGCCCTTGCGGCGGGCGGTGACGGTCTCGACCTCGACCGTGGCGCGGATCTTGAAGGTGCCGCGGCCGCTCTCGTAGGCGTCCCGGATGCCGGAGAGGCCGACGATGCGGCCGCCGGTGGGCAGGTCGGGGCCCGGGACGTGCTTCATCAGCGTGTCCAGGTCCGCGTTCGGGTACCGGATCAGGTGCCGGGCGGCCGCGACGACCTCGCCGAGGTTGTGCGGCGGCATGTTGGTCGCCATACCGACCGCGATGCCCGACGCGCCGTTGACCAGCAGGTTCGGGAAGGCCGCCGGCAGGGCGGCCGGCTCCTGCTCCTGGCCGTCGTAGTTGGGCGCGAAGTCGACCGTGTCCTCGTCGATCGACTCCGTCATCAGGCTGGTCGCCGCGGCCTGGCGGCACTCGGTGTACCGCATGGCGGCCGGCGGGTCGTCGTTGCCCAGCGAGCCGAAGTTGCCGTGGCCGTCGACGAGCGGCACGCGCATGGAGAAGGGCTGGGCCATGCGCACCAGGGCGTCGTAGATCGACGCGTCGCCGTGCGGGTGCAGCTTGCCCATGACCTCGCCGACCACGCGCGCGCACTTCACGTAGCCGCGGTCGGGGCGCAGCCCCATCTCGTTCATCTGGTAGACGATGCGGCGGTGCACCGGCTTGAGGCCGTCGCGGGCGTCGGGCAGGGCTCGCGAGTAGATGACCGAGTACGCGTACTCGAGGAAGGAGCCCTGCATCTCGTCGACGACGTCGATGTCGAGGATCTTCTCCTCGTACGAGTCGTCGGGCGGCGGGGTCTTCGTGCTGCGGCGGGCCATCGCTGCCGGCTCCTCTTTTCTGGTCGCTCGCCTTCGGGTCGCGCCCTTTCGGCTCACTCTTGCCTGAAGCGTGAACGAGATCTGACGCGGACCATTGTGGACCGCGGCACTGACAACGCGGACCAGGACCCGGTGCGGGCGGCCCGGCCCGGCGCTCGGGGATCACCCTCGCCGCGGCTGCCCGCAGGGTACGCGATCCGCTGTGGGCGTACGTCGTCCGGGAACTTCGCCCGCGCTCCGCGCGCTTGCATACAGTGGCAGGACCGGCGGTGAAACCGCGGTTCGAACCACCGCCTCGGCGATCGAAGGGACGTACATGACCATGGGTCACACGGCCACAGACCAGGCAGGCACCGGGGGCCTGACAGCGACGGAGCACCGCCTGGCCAACGGCCTGCGCGTGGTGCTCTCCGAGGACCACCTGACCCCGGTCGCGGCGGTGTGCCTCTGGTACGACGTGGGCTCGAGGCACGAAGTCAAGGGGCGTACCGGCCTGGCTCACCTTTTCGAGCACCTGATGTTCCAGGGCTCCGGGCAGGTCGAGGGCAACGGGCACTTCGAGCTGGTCCAGGGCGCCGGCGGTTCGCTCAACGGCACCACCAGCTTCGAGCGCACCAACTACTTCGAGACCATGCCCGCCCACCAGCTGGAGCTCGCCCTCTGGCTGGAGGCCGACCGCATGGGCTCCCTGCTGGCGGCCCTGGACGACGAGTCCATGGAGAACCAGCGGGACGTCGTCAAGAACGAGCGCCGGCAGCGCTACGACAACGTGCCGTACGGCACGGCGTTCGAGAAGCTGACCGCCCTCGCCTACCCGGAGGGCCACCCCTACCACCACACGCCGATCGGTTCGATGGCCGACCTGGACGCGGCGACCCTGGAGGACGCGCGCGCGTTCTTCCGCACGTACTACGCGCCGGGCAACGCCGTGCTGTCCGTCGTCGGCGACATCGACCCCGAGCAGACGCTCGCCTGGGTCGAGAAGTACTTCGGCTCCATCGCCTCGCACGACGGCAAGCCCGCGCCGCGCGACGGCTCGCTGCCCGACGTCATCGGCGAGCAGCTGCGCGAGGTCGTCGAGGAGGAGGTCCCGGCGCGCGCCCTGATGGCGGCCTACCGGCTGCCGCACGACGGCACGCGCGCGTGCGACGCGGCCGACCTGGCGCTCACCGTCCTCGGCGGTGGCGAGTCCTCCCGGCTCTACAACCGGCTCGTACGGCGCGACCGTACGGCCGTGGCGGCCGGGTTCGGCCTGCTGCGCCTCGCCGGAGCGCCCTCCCTCGGCTGGCTGGACGTGAAGACCTCCGGCGACGTCGAGGTGCCGGTCATCGAGACCGCCATCGACGAGGAGCTCGCCCGGTTCGCCGAGGAGGGCCCCACGGCGGAGGAAATGGAGCGGGCCCAGGCGCAGTTGGAGCGCGAGTGGCTGGACCGGCTCGGCACGGTCGCGGGCCGCGCCGACGAACTGTGCCGCTTCGCCGTCCTGTTCGGCGACCCGCAGCTCGCCCTCACCGCCGTGCGGCGCGTGCTGGAGGTGACGCCCGAGGAGGTCCAGGAGGTCGCCAAGGCCCGCCTGCGTCCCGACAACCGCGCGGTGCTCGTCTACGAGCCCCTCTCGCCCGAGGCCACCGAGGACGGCAATCCCCCCGAAGACCCCGAGGCCGAGGCCACGGTCGAAGCCGGCGACGACAACGAGGAGGCGGCCAAGTGACCGAGCTCGCCACGATGGAGTTCCACCCGCAGCCCCAGGCCGGCGAGGCCAGGCCCTGGGCGTTCCCCGCCCCGGAGCGCGGAGTGCTCGGCAACGGGATGACCGTCCTGCGCTGTCACCGCCCCGGCCAGCAGGTGGTCGCCGTGGAGGTGCTTCTGGACGCGCCCCTGGAGGCCGAGCCGGCCACCGTCGAGGGCGTCGCCACGATCATGGCACGGGCCTTCTCCGAGGGCACCGACAAGCACTCCGCCGAGGAGTTCGCCGCCGAGCTGGAGCGCTGCGGAGCCACCCTCGACTCGCACGCCGACCACCCGGGCGTGCGGCTGAGCCTGGAGGTCCCGGCCTCCCGCCTGGCCAAGGCGCTCGGTCTGCTGTCCGACGCCCTCAGGGCGCCGGCGTTCGCCGACGGCGAGGTCGAGCGGCTGGTCCGCAACCGCCTGGACGAGATCCCGCACGAGCTGGCCAACCCTTCCCGCCGCGCCGCCAAGGAGCTCTCCAAGGAGCTGTTCCCGGCGACCTCGCGCATGTCGCGCCCGCGCCAGGGCACCGAGGAGACGGTCGAGAAGATCGACGCCGCGGCCGTACGCGCCTTCTACGCCCGCCACGTCCGGCCCGCCACGGCCACCGCGGTCGTCGTCGGCGACCTCACCGGTGTCGACCTCGACGCGCTGCTCGGCGAGACCCTGGGCGCCTGGACGGGCTCCCCGGCCGAGCCGCGTCCGGTGCCGCCGGTGACCGCCGACGACACCGGGCGCGTGGTCATCGTGGACCGTCCCGGGGCCGTCCAGACGCAGCTGCTCATCGGCCGGGTCGGCGCCGACCGGCACGACCGCGTCTGGCCCGCGCAGGTCCTCGGCACGTACTGCCTGGGCGGAACGCTCACCTCCCGCCTGGACCGCGTCCTGCGCGAGGAGAAGGGCTACACCTACGGTGTGCGGGCGTTCGGCCAGGTCCTCAGGTCCGCGCCGGACGGTACCGGTGCCGCGATGCTCGCGATCAGCGGCTCCGTCGACACGCCCAACACGGGCCCGGCGCTGCAGGACCTGTGGACGGTGCTGCGCACCCTCGCCGAAGGCGGCCTGACCGACGCCGAGCGGGACGTCGCCGTGCAGAACCTGGTCGGCGTGGCGCCGCTCAAGTACGAGACCGCCGCGGCCGTGGCGAGCACGCTGGCCGACCAGGTCGAGCAGCACCTGCCGGACGACTACCAGGCGACGCTGTACCGGCAGCTCGCCGCCACCGGCACCGTGGAGGCCACCGCGGCCGCCGTGAACGCCTTCCCGGTGGACCGCCTGGTGACGGTGCTCGTCGGTGACGCGGCCCAGATCAAGGAGCCCGTCGAGGCACTGGGCATCGGTGAAGTCACCGTGGTGACCGCGGAGTAGGGGCACGCGCGCGTGGGGCCCTGGTGACGGATACGCCACCAGGGCCCCTTTATGCCTGAATTGAGGGAGAGTTGCCTGTCTGGCCTGTGGGATGCGCTACAAAAGCCGCGATCCGTTTGGGAATCGAAGGCCGTTCTGCCTAGCGTCGTCCGGGCTGTCCGTCAGGCAGTGCGCCGCGCCCGCGGCACCGGACAGTCATCGCCGAGTCCCCGTACGGCGCGAGCCAGGGGAGCCGGGGACCCGTCCGCACCTCCTGTCGCCGCCTCCGCGGCCGCGGAGGCGCAGTCCCCCGGGGTGAATCGGACGCCCGCGCGCAGGCGAGGGGGCCCGTAGGAGACCTTCCTGCTCCGAACCCTCCCCCAGTGCCTGAACGGCCTGGGGGGACCCCCACCGCTAACCCGGTAGGCGAGAGGGAAGGAAAGGACCAGCCAGTTCATGGCGTTCATCTGCGCCACCGGGAAGCACCGTCGTCCCAGCAGGATCAAGCGCGGTACCGCCCAGGCGGCCGGCGTGGCGGCCCTCGCCGCCACCGGCGTCGCCGGTGGCCTCGCCGCCCCGGCGTTCGCCGCGGAGAACTCCGTCGAGCAGACCGGGCTCAACCCCGTCATCACCATCGGCGACACCATCGCCGACAAGATCGACGCCCAGGCCGAGGCGCAGAAGAACGCCGCCGAGGAGGCCGCCCGCAAGCAGGCCGCCGAGGAGGCCGCGCGCCTGAAGGCCGCCGCGAAGGCCAAGGCCGCGCGCGCGGCCAAGGAGCGCGCCGCGCGCGCGGCCGAGCGCAGGCGCTTGAACAGCTTCGTCGCCCCGATAGCGAACTCGTACGTCTCGACGGGCTACAAGACCGGCGGCTCCCTGTGGTCCTCCGGCAGCCACACGGGCATCGACTTCCACGCCGCGAGCGGCACGGTCGTCCACGCCGTCGGCGCCGGCACCGTCGTCCAGACCGGCTGGGGCGGCGCCTACGGCAACCAGATCGTCATCAGGATGCACGACGGCACGTACACCCAGTACGGCCATCTGTCGTCCATCGGTGTCTCGGTGGGCCAGACGGTCACCCCGGGCCAGCACATAGGCCTCTCCGGTTCGACCGGCAACACCACCGGCCCGCACCTGCACTTCGAGGCCCGCACGACTGCCGAGTACGGCTCGGACATCGATCCCGTCGCCTACCTGCGCTCGCACGGCGTCGACGTCTGACGACCCGCCCCGGCGATCCCCCCGAGGCCCCGGCTCCCGAGCCGGGGCCTTTCGGCGTTTCACCGGCCCCGCTGTCCAAAAAATATCCATGGATTCCGGCCCGCCGTCGGAAATTCTGGCCCGGTGCAATAGAGTCACCGGAACACGCGTCAATCATCGACGTTTCGCGGGGATTAAGTCGGAGGTCGGTCATGCGTATTCCGGCGCACTCGGTGTGCACGGCGATCCGGGACGACATCGTCGCGGGTGTCTACGAGCGCGGCGGCCGGCTCACCGAGGAACTCCTCGCCCGCCGCTACGGCGTCTCGCGCGTCCCCGTGCGCGAGGCGCTGCGCACCCTGGAGGCGGAGGGCTTCGTGGTGACCCGGCGGCACGCGGGCGCGTGCGTGGCGGAGCCGGACGAGCAGGAGGCGGCCGACCTGCTGGAGATGCGGGTGCTCCTCGAACCGCTCGCCGCCTCCCGGGCCGCCCAGCGCCGCACCGAGGCCCATCTCAAGGTGCTGCGCGGCCTGGTCAGGCTGGGTCAGGAGCGGGCCAGGCGCGGCAACGGCGAGGATCTGCGCTCTCTGGAGTCCTGGTTCCACGAGACGCTCGCCCAGGCCTCCGGCAGCCCCGCGCTGACCTCGATGCTGACCCAGCTGCGGCACAAGATCGCCTGGATGTACGCCGTGGAGGCGCCCGCCGGCCCCGTGGAGTCCTGGGCGGAGCACGGGGCGATCGTCGACGCCGTGGCCCGGGGCGACAGCGAGCGCGCGCGTGCGGTCACGGCCCTGCACGCCGAGCGCTCTGGTGCGGGGCACCGGCTGCGGTTCGGCCCCGGCGGCGGTCGCGCCGACCGTGTGAGGACCTCGCAACACGCCGTAAACGTGACGGGCCCGCGGCATTAACACGCACGCCGTATACAAAGGGAGTGGAATTGGCCGGGGGTTGTTTCTGCTGCCCGCGTCCGGGAATTCCGCCGACGCCGACCGGGATTCCTGCCGCCCCGGCACGGGAAATGCGAAGGGCCCGCCCGGCAATCCGGACGAGCCCTTCTGCGGTGCTGCGGTCAGACGGTCTCGGGGAGTTCTTCGAGACCCTCGGAGACCAGCTTCGCCAGCCGGTCGAGGGCGGCGTCGGCGCCCTCGGCGTCGGAGGCGAGGACGATCTCCTCGCCACCCTGGGCGCCGAGGCCCAGGACGGCCAGCATGGAGGCCGCGTTGACGGGGTTGCCGTCGGCCTTGGCGATCGTCACGGGGACACCTGCGGCCGTGGCGGCCCGGACGAAGATGGAAGCGGGGCGGGCGTGGAGGCCCTCGGCCCAGCCGACGTTGACGCGGCGCTCAGCCATGTGATGCTGCCCTTCGGTGTTCAGGGTTGTCTAGACCAGTTTCCCACACGTGAAACCTGCCCGGAACGGTCCTTCGTCCCGTCCGGAGGTGGGCCGTCGGACCGCGGCCTCGGCCCGACGTGCGTCCTTGTTCCGTCCACGGCGACTGCCGTGCTCCCCACAGACTGCCTCGCGCCGTTGTCGGACGCGAGCCGTACTCTGGGGCCCATGCAGACCTCGTCGGACCGGCACGAGTACCCCGCCCACTGGGAAGCCGACGTGGTGCTGCGCGACGGCGGCACCGCGCGCATCCGCCCCATCACCGTTGATGACGCCGAGCGCCTGGTCAGCTTCTACGAGCAGGTGTCGGACGAGTCGAAGTACTACCGCTTCTTCGCGCCGTACCCCCGCCTGTCCGCCAAGGACGTCCACCGCTTCACGCACCACGACTTTGTGGACCGGGTGGGACTCGCGGCCACGATCGGCGGCGAGTTCATCGCCACCGTACGCTATGACCGCGTCGGTGCCGACGGAATGCCCGCCCGGGCGCCGGCCGACGAGGCCGAGGTCGCCTTCCTGGTCCAGGACGCCCACCAGGGGCGCGGTGTCGCCTCCGCCCTCCTCGAGCACATCGCCGCGGTGGCCCGCGAGCGGGGCATCCGCCGCTTCACCGCCGAGGTGCTGCCCGCCAACGTGAAAATGATCAAGGTGTTCACGGACGCCGGGTACACCCAGAAGCGCAGCTTCGAGGACGGCGTCGTACGCCTGCAGTTCGACATCGAACCCACCGACCGGTCGCTCGCCGTGCAGCGCGCGCGGGAGCAGCGCGCCGAGGGGCGCTCGGTGCGACGGCTGCTGCGGCCCGGCTCCGTCGCCGTCGTCGGCACCGGCCGCGCGCCCGGGGGTGTGGGCCGCAGCATCCTCGACAACATCCGGGACGCCGGCTTCACCGGGTCGCTGCACGCCGTGAACAAAGCGCTCCCCGAAGGGCTCAAGGAGTTCGATGGGGTTCCGGCGTACCGCTCGGTGCGGGACATCGACGGACCCGTCGACCTCGCCGTGGTCGCCGTCCCGGCCGACCACGTGCCCGAGGTCGTCACCGAGTGCGGCGAGCACGGCGTGCAGGGACTCGTCGTCGTCTCCGCCGGCTACGCCGAGAGCGGGCCCGAGGGGCGCGAGCGCCAGCGCGAACTCGTGCGGCACGCGCGCACGTACGGCATGCGGATCATCGGGCCGAACGCCTTCGGCGTCATCAACACCTCCCCCGGGATACGGCTGAACGCCTCCCTCGCCCCCGAGATGCCCCGCCCCGGCCGGATCGGCCTCTTCGCCCAGTCCGGCGCCATCGGCATCGCGCTGCTGTCCCGTCTCGAGCGCCGCGGCGGCGGAGTCACCGGTGTCACGGGCGTCTCGACCTTCGTGTCGTCCGGCAACCGCGCGGACGTGTCGGGCAACGACGTGATCCAGTTCTGGTACGACGACCCGGACACCGACGTCGTCCTCATGTACCTGGAGTCCATCGGCAACCCGCGCAAGTTCACCCGCCTCGCCCGGCGGACCGCGGCCGCGAAGCCGCTGGTCGTGGTCCAGGGCTCCGGCTCCGCGCCGCAGGGCCACGCCGTACGCGCCACGCGGCTGCCGCACGCGACGGTCTCGGCGCTGCTCCGGCAGGCCGGGGTGATCCGCGTGGACACCATCACCGAGCTGGTCGACGCGGGCCTGCTGCTCGCGCGCCAGCCGCTGCCGGCGGGGCCCCGCGTGGCGATCCTGGGCAACTCGGAGTCACTGGGGCTGCTCACCTACGACGCGTGCCTGTCCGAGGGACTCCGGCCGCTGAGGCCGCTCGACCTGACGACGCAGGCCTCGGCGGTCGACTTCCACGCGGCGCTGTCGCGGGCGCTCGCGGACGAGGCGTGCGACGCGGTCGTGGTCACCGCGATCCCGGCGATCGGCGAGGGCTCGCCGGGGGACGCACAGCTCGCCGACGCGCTGCGCTCGGCGGCCGAACGGGTCCCGGGCAAGCCGGTGCTCGTGGTGCACGTGGAACTCGGCGGCCTCGCCGAGGCCCTGTCGGCGGCGACCAGCACCGCGCCCCGGCCGGACGCCAGGGCCACCGGCACCCGCCGGCTCCGCCCGTCGCAGCAGCTGCCGCCGCCGGTGCGCACCCGGGAGCCCGCCGCCCCCGACGCCGGTCCCCGCCTCATCCCCGCCTACCCCGCGGCCGAGCGTGCCGTCCGCGCCCTCGCGGAGGCCGTGCACTACGCCCAGTGGCGGCGCGACGCGGCCGAGCCCGGCAGGGTGCCCGAGTACGAGGACATCGACGAGAAGGGCGCGGCCCGGCTCATCGACGGCATGCTCGCCCGCGGCCAGGGGCTCACGCTCGGCACTGAGGAGACGCACGAGCTGCTCGCGCGCTACGGCATCACCGTGCGCAGGGCGGTCCCCGCGTTCACCCCGGACGACGCCGCCCGGGCCGCCGCCGCGGTCGGCTACCCGGTCGCCCTCAAGGCCACCGCCCCGCACCTGCGCCACCGCGCCGACCTGGGCGGCGTACGGCTGGACCTCGCCGACGAGGGGCAGCTCCGGCGGGCGTACGCCGAGCTGACCGAGCTGTTCGGGAAGCCGGAGGAGCTGCGGCCCGTGGTGCAGCAGATGGCGCCACGCGGCGTGGACACCGTCGTACGGGCCGTCATCGATCCCGCGGCCGGGGCGGTCCTGTCCTTCGGGCTGGCCGGCGCCGCCTCCCAGCTGCTCGGCGACATGGCACACCGGCTGGTTCCGGTCACCGACCGGGAGGCGGCCTCGCTGGTCCGCTCGATCCGCACGGCGCCGCTGCTGTTCGGCTGGCGCGGCTCCACACCGGTGGACACGCCCGCGCTGGAGGAGCTGCTGCTGCGGGTCTCCCGGCTGGTCGACGACCACCCGGAGGTCGTGGCGGTGACCCTGGAGCCGGTCGTGGTCGCACCGCGTGGCCTGACCGTGCTCGGCGCCTCGGTCCGCATCGCACCGCCACCGGCCCGCGACGACCTCGGCCCGCGCACGCTTCCCCTCTACTGAGACCCGCGCCGGTGGTTCCCTCCGCCGAGACCCGCGTACGCTTCCCCTCCACCGGGGGAAGAGTCCACCGGGACGTGCGCACGGACACCGCATGACCGGTGCCTCGCAGTCGGTGCGCCCCCTTAGGATGGACGTCATGGCCAAGACCAGTACGACGACCCAGGGGCTGCGTGCGGCGATCGAGCGCAGCGGCTACTACCCGGCCCTCGTGGCCGAGGCGGTGGAGGCCGCCGTGGGCGGCGAGCCCATGCGGTCGTACCTGGTCCACCAGGAGACGACGTTCGACCAGAACGAGGTGCGGCGGCACGTGACCGTGCTCGTCCTCACCGGCAACCGCTTCATCGTCAGCCACACCGACGAGCAGGCGGCGGACGACACGTCCCCGACGCCGTACGCCACCACCTCGACGGAGTCGGTGAAGCTCGGACGGATCTCGTCGGTCGTGGTCAGCCGCGTGGTCGCCAACCCGGAGCAGTACCAGCCGGGCACGCTGCCCCGCGAGGTCGTCCTGACCATCGGCTGGGGCGCCGTCTCCCGCATCGACCTCGAGCCGGCCGCCTGCGGCGACCCCAACTGCGAGGCGGACCACGGCTACACGGGCAACTCGACCGCGGACGACCTCAGTCTGCGCGTCAGCGAGGCCGGGGACGGCCCGGAGACGGTGCGCCAGGCCCTCGCCTTCGCCCAGTCCCTCTCCGAGGCGACCGCGGACACCAGCCGCTGATGGCCCACCCGCCGCCCCCCGCCGCCCACGACCGAGGGCCCTTCGCGCCCACCCCCGCCGGCTCTCCCTGGGACGCCCACCCCGAACCCCTGGCCGTCGACTCCGCGCCGCTCCCGGAGTACGGCAGCGGCTCGCTCGCCGACCTGCTGCCCACGCTGGCCGCCGGCATGGGCGTACCGGGCATGACGGCCGCGATCACCGAGCTGACCCCCGCCGACCGCGCCTGCGTCTTCCTGATCGACGGCCTCGGCTGGCAGCAGCTGGAGGCCCACCCGGACGAGGCCCCCTTCATGACCTCGCTCCTCGGCACCTCGCGCGGCGGCACCGGGCGCCCCCTGACCACCGGCTACCCGGCGACCACCGCGACCTCCCTGGCCTCCGTCGGCACCGGCCTGCCGCCGGGCGCGCACGGCCTGCCCGGCTACACCGTGCGCAACCCCGCCACCGGTGAGCTGATGAACCAGCTGCGCTGGCAGCCGTGGACCGAACCGCGCGCGTGGCAGCCGTACCCCACCGTCTTCCGGCTCGCCCACGACGCGGGCGTGCACGCGGCCCAGGTGTCCTCGCCCACCTTCGAGACCACCCCGCTGACCAAGGTCGCGCTCAGCGGCGGAACGTTCCACGGACGGCTCTCCGGCGAGGACCGCATGGACCTCGCCGCCGGGCAACTGGCCGCCGGTGACCGCTCTCTGGTCTACACGTACTACGCCGAGCTCGACGGCGCAGGCCACCGCTACGGCGTCGAGTCGGACACCTGGCGCGGCCAGCTCATGCACGTCGACCGGCTCGTCCAGCGCCTCGCCGAGCAGCTGCCGGAGCGCACCGCGCTGTACGTCACCGCCGATCACGGCATGGTCGACGTCCCCTTCGACGAGGAGCACCGCATCGACTTCGACGCGGACTGGGAGCTGAGGGCCGGTGTCGCCCTGCTGGGCGGCGAGGGCCGGGCCCGGCACGTGTACGCGGTCCCCGGCGCCGGCGACGACGTGCTGGCGGTCTGGCGCGAGGTGCTCGGCGAGCAGTTCTGGGTGGCCTCGCGGGACGAGGCGATCGCGGCCGGCTGGTTCGGCCCGCGCGTGGACGAGCGGGTGCGCGCGCGCATCGGCGACGTCGTCGCGGCCGCGCGCGACGACGTCCTGATCGTCGCCTCCGAGCGGGAGCCGAAGGAGTCGGCGATGGTCGGCAACCACGGTTCCATGACCCCTGCCGAACAGCTGATCCCGCTGCTCGAAGTACGCTCCTGAAGCCCGACCCCCGATCCCGCCGCCGAAAGGTGCTCGACTCGCCATGCCCGAGCTGGTCTTCTTCTCCGGAACCATGGACTGCGGGAAGTCGACGCTGGCTCTGCAGATCGAGCACAACCGCTCGGCGCGCGGCCTGTCGGGCATGATCTTCACCCGCGACGACCGCGCGGGCGAGGGCAAGCTCTCCTCCCGCCTCGGCCTGGTCACGGACGCGGTGGAGGTCGAGGACGGGCAGGACCTGTACGCCCACATCGTCGACCACCTCTCGCAGCGCGGCCGCGCGGACTACGTCATCGCGGACGAGGCGCAGTTCCTGGCGCCCGAGCAGATCGACCAGCTCGCGCGCGTGGTCGACGACCTGGGCCTGGACGTCTACGCCTTCGGCATCACGACCGACTTCCGCACCAAGCTCTTCCCCGGCTCGCAGCGCCTGATCGAGCTGGCCGACCGTGTCGAGGTCCTCCAGGTCGAGGCCCTGTGCTGGTGCGGCGCCCGCGCCACGCACAACGCCCGCACCATAGGCGGTGCCATGGTCGTCGAGGGCGCACAGGTGGTCGTGGGCGACGTCAACCAGCCGGAGGACATCGGCTACGAGGTCCTGTGCCGGCGTCACCACCGCCGCCGTATGACGGCGGCGACGTCCGGCGCGGCGGCGCTGTCCCCGGACGTGCTGCCGACCTCGCAGGTCTAGGTTCTGTTCCTTGGATCGTGTGCGGAGCCAGTAGGCCGGTCCGAGGCCCGTCCGGCTGCCCGGGACCAACGGGGGCCGCGGCTCAGCGCGGGCTCTCGATCAGGCAGAAGCGGGCGCCCTCCGGGTCGGCCACCGTGGCCACGCGCCCGTGGGCGCTGTCCCTGGGCGGCGTCAGGACGTGGCCGCCGAGATCCACCAGGCGTTCCACCGTGTCGTCCGCGTCGGCGACCTCGAAGTACGTGATCCAGTGCGGGCCCCGGTCGCGGGGGAGGGCGTGGCCCACGCCGTGGATGCCGGCGACGGGGCGCCCGTCGATGTGGAGGGTCAGGTAGTCGAAGTCGGCGGAGACGACCGCCTCCTCCTCGTAGCCGAAGACCGCCTCGTAGAACTTGGCCACGCTGACCGACTCGTAGGTGAGCAGCTCGTTCCAGGCGGGGGTGCCGGGGACGCCCGTCAGGGCCGTGCCCTGGTGTCCGGCCGCCTGCCAGATGCCGAAGACGGCGCCGGAGGGGTCGGAGCCGATCGCGAGCCGGCCCGCCTCGGCGGCGTCGAGCGGCCCCACGCCGATGGTGCCGCCGCACAGCCGTACCGTCTCGGCGGTCACGTCCACGTCGTCCGAGGCGAGGTAGGGCGTCCAGGCGACGGGCAGCCGGCGGTCCGGCGGCAGCCGGCCGATGCCGGCCACCTCGTGGCCGTCGAGCAGGGCCCGCACGTACGGGCCGAGCTGCTGCGGGCCCGGCTGGAACTCCCACCCGAACAGGGAGCCGTAGAACTCCTGGGTGGTGGCCAAACCGTGCACCATCAGGCTCACCCAGCAGGGCGTGCCGGGTGCGTGCCGAGTGTGCGTCCCGCCGTTCGGGCCGGCCGATCCCCGTGCCTCGGTCATCGTCGCTCTCTCCCAGACCCCTCACGGTGGCCTTGTCGCTCCGCACTCCGGATCTCTGTGCCGATGCTCGCACCACCGGTGCCTCCGCGCGCTCCGGGCGCGCCGCCTTGCCCGGAGGATGCCCGGTGTACGGATTCTCATCCGTTTCTGTACGATTACCGACGAATGTCGATCAGCTGTACGGCATGTGCTCGAACCCGCACGCCTCGTGACCACCCTGTCCGGCCGAGCAGAGTAGCCGGACCTGGACGGCGCGGCCACCCCGTGCGCGAGGATGGCGACCATGAACGCCATCATCTCCGCTTCCGAACTCGCCGCCCGGCTGGCGGGACCGCACCCGCCGGTCCTGCTCGACGTCCGCTGGCAGCTCAGCCTGGCCAGGGCGGCCGGTGCACCGCCCTTCGACGGCCGCGCGGAGTACGCGGCCGGGCACATCCCCGGTGCCGTCTACGTCGACCTGGACACCGAGCTCGCCTCCGAACCCGGCGGGCACGGCCGCCATCCGCTGCCGGACCTGGAGGTCTTCGGCGCCGCGATGCGGCGGGCCGGGGTGTCGGCCGCGCGGCCGGTGGTCGTCCACGACGGCGGCCTCGGCTGGGCGGCGGCCCGCGCGTGGTGGCTGCTGCGCTGGACGGGTCACCCGGACGTGCGGGTCCTCGACGGCGGGTTGCCGTCCTGGCGGGGCCCGTTGGAGACGTCCGTGCCGGCGCCCGGCGAGGGTGACTTCGAACCGGTGCCGGGTGCCGCGGGGTTGCTGGACGCCGACGGCGCGGCGGCACTGGCGCGCACCGGCGTGCTGTTCGACGCGCGGGCGGGGGAGCGCTACCGCGGGGAGGTGGAGCCGATCGACCGGGTCGGCGGGCACATCCCGGGCGCGGTGTCGGCGCCCACGAACGAGAACGTGGCCGCCGACGGGCGGTTCCTGCCCGCGGAGGAGCTGGCCGGGCGCTTCAAGGCCCTTGGGGCGGCCGACGGTTCGCCGGTCGGTGTCTACTGCGGCTCGGGCGTCTCCGCGGCGCACGAGGTGCTCGCGCTGGCGGTCGCGGGCATCGACGCCGCGCTGTACGTGGGCTCGTGGTCGGAGTGGTCCTCCGATCCGTCGCGTCCGGTGGCCGTCGGGCCCGACCCCCGGTGACACCCGCGGCCGCCGCGCAGGGGGAGGGGCCGCACCCGTCGGGTGCGGCCCCTCCCCCTGCGCCGGGCGGTTACTCCTGCTTCTTGCGCCGGGTCCCGAACACGATCTCGTCCCAGCTGGGCACCGCCGCGCGGCGGCCGGGACGGACACCGTCGGCCTCGGCCTGCCGGTCGGTGGCGCCGACGAGGCGGTCGCGGTGGCTGCCGACCGAGCGCGGCATGAGGACATCCGCGTAGGCGGAACCGGCCGAGGCCGCGGGAGCCGGAGGCTCCTCCGCCTCGGCCTCGGTGGGCGGCTCCTCCGCCGGCGGCGCCGGCGGAGGGGTGTCCGGAACCGGGCGCTCCGGTACCACCAGATCGCCGCGGAAGCTGGGTACGGCCTCCAGCAGGCTGGTCAGCGAGTCCCGCTCGCCCCCGCCCTCCTCGGCGGGCTCGGACGACGACGCGGGCAGGCTCGGCCGCTCCCGGTCGAGGGTGCGGTCCAGCGGGCGGTCGCGCGGCAGCCGGGCGATGCGCGGTACGAACGGGAAACTGGGCTCCGCGGCCGCGAGGTCCTCGGACTCGCCGATGAGCGAGCGCGCCTCCTCGTCGACGGCCTGGACGAGCCGCCGGGGCGGGTCGTACGTCCAGCTCGCCGAGTGCGGTTCGCCGGCGACCCGGTAGACCAGCAGGACCTCCCAGGTGCCGTCGTCGCGGCGCCACGAGTCCCACTGCACGGTGTCCTTCTCGGCGCCGCGCAGCAGCAGCCGCTCCTGGACGGCCTCGCCGAGCTGCGGGCCGGTGTTCTCGCCGGGGCGGCGGACGGGCGTCTTGCGGGCCCGCTCGGCCATGAACGCGCGCTCCGCGAGCACCGGGCCCTCGAAGCGGCGTACGCGGTCGACGGGGATGCCGGCGAGCTGGGCCACCTCTTCGGCGGACGCGCCGGCGCGTATACGTGCCTGGATGTCGCGGGGGCGGAGATGGCTCTCCACCTCGATCTCGATCTGGCCGAGGCGGGGCCGGTCGCCGCGCACCGCCGCGCGCAGGCGCTCGTCGATCGGAAGCGTGTACTCCGTTGAGTCGGCAGCCTTCAGCACCAGCCGTGTGCCGTCATTCGAGACGGCCACGACACGCAGTTCGGGCATGGGGACCTCCCGGGTGGTGCCTGCCGACGTCACGTGCGTCGCTGCTTCCGCTAGTCGAGTGTGGCCTGCCCGGGTGCAGCCTGCCACAACCTTGCCGAGTTGCCCGGCGTGTCGGGCACGGGCCCTGAGCCGCCGTTATGGCACGGTTACCTATTCGCAACGCTAAGTGACCAACTCCGTCACCCTGTGCAACTAGCCCCCTCACGGCGGTCCTTGACGGTCACGGACGCCCTGGCGGGAGATCGGACCCAGGGCTCGCAACAGTACTCCATTCGGGCCACGTACGTGGATCGGCGCGCCGCTCAACTTCCGGCAAGGGGCGGTCCCCGGCCGCCCGTTGAGGGGTTTCCAGGATCTTGGAAGTGGCGTACTTCACGGAATCGCCAGAAACGGAACCAGTGGTTGCGAACCCGGCGTCCGTGGCTACGGCCCCAGCACCCGCCGCAGGTAGTCGTTCTGGAAGCGCCGGTCGGGGTCGAGCCGGTCGCGCAGCGCGGTGAACTCGCCGAAGCGGGGGTAGACCCGGGAGAAGTAGTCGGCGTCCCCGGTGTGCACCTTGCCCCAGTGCGGCCGGCCCTCGTGGGCGGTGAAGATGCGTTCCGCGGCGGTGAAGTACGCCTGGTAGGGGGTGCCCCTGAACATGTGGACGGCGATGTACGCGCTCTCCCGGCCCGACGCCGTGGACAGCGTGATGTCGTCGGCCGGGGCGGTGCGCACCTCGACCGGGAAACTGATCCGCAGGCCGGAGCGGTCGACCATCGCCTTGATCTCGCGCAGCGTCTCGGTCAGGGCCTCGCGCGGGACGGCGTACTCCATCTCCACGAACCGCACCCGGCGCGGGGACGTGAAGACCTTGTACGGAATGTCGGTGTAACCGCGCGCGGACAGGGCGGTGCTGGCGATCCGGGCGATCGCCGGGACGGTGGCGGGCACCGCGCGGCCGAGCCACTGGGCCACCTGGAAGACGCCGTTGGAGAGGAACTCGTCCTCGATCCAGCCCGCGACCGGGGACACCGGCTTCTCCGGCCCGGCGCTGCGGTTGTTGCGCTTGGTGTTGGTGTTGCCGGTGTGCGGGAACCAGTAGAACTCGAAGTGCTCGTTCTCGGTCCGCAGCTCGTCGAACTCCGCGAGGACCTTCTCCAGCGGCATCGGCTCCTCGCGCGCGGTGAGCAGGAAGATCGGCTCCACGGCGAAGGTGATCGCGGTGACGACGCCGAGCGCGCCGAGGCCGATCCGGGCGGCCGCGAAGACCTCGGGATTCTCCTTCTCGGAACAGGTGAGCACCGATCCGTCCGCGGTGACCAGCTCCAGCCCCCTGATCTGGGCGGCGATCGACGCGGACTCGCGGCCCGTGCCGTGCGTGCCGGTGCTGGTGGCGCCGGAGACCGTCTGCTCCATGATGTCGCCCATGTTGGTCAGCGACAGGCCCTCGCGGGCCAGGGCCATGTTGAGTCTCTTGAGCGGGGTGCCCGCCTCGACCGTGACCGTCATGGCGTCACGGTCGATCGCCCGGATACCGGTCAACAGTTGAGGGTGGATCAATACACCGTCGGTGGCGGCGATGGACGTGAAGGAGTGCCCGCTGCCGACGGCCTTCACGGTCAGGCCGTCCTCCGCGGCCGCGCGTACCGCCGCGGACAGCTCCTCCACGGAGGCCGGCGAGACCTCGCGCGCCGGACGGGACGCGACGTTGCCGCCCCAGTTACGCCACGTGCCGTTCTTCACGCTCGCTGTGCTGCTCAACGGTGCCTCCCCGTTGCGTAGCCGGCCTGCTGAGCCGGCGGTACCCCAGAAAACCGACCGCGACCGCGACGGCCCCGGACACCGCCGGGACCCCGTACCCGGCACGCGCGCCGGCCGCGTCGATGACCCAGCCGGCCACCGAGGAGCCGAGCGCGACACCGACCGCGAGCCCGGTACTCACCCAGGTCATTCCCTCGGTCAACTGCGTGCGCGGTACGTGCTCTTCGATGAGGGACATCGTCGTGATCATCGTGGGAGCGATGGTCAGACCCGCAACGAACAGCGCCACGGCCAGAAGCGGCAGGTTTCCGACCAGTAGGAGGGGGATCATACTCACGCCCATCGCACACACGCCCAGCAGCCAGCGGCGGGCGGGCGCCCCGGCGAGGTGCAGCAGCCCGAACACGACCCCCGCCACGCACGAGCCCCCCGCGTACAGCGCGAGCACCAGACTCGCGGCGGCCTTGTGCCCCCGCTCGTCGGCGAAGGCCACGGTGACCACGTCGACCGCCCCGAAGACCGCCCCGGTCGCCGCGAAGGTGGCCACCAGGACCTGCAGCCCGGGGGAGCTCAGGGCCGTGCCGCCGCCGTGCTTCGCGCGCGGGTGCGGCCGCGGTTCCGTGGCGCGCTGGGCGGTCAGCCAGAAGACGCCGGCCGCCAGGAAACAGGCGGCCAGCAGGGGGCCCGCCTCCGGGAACCAGGCCGTGGACAGCCCGATGGAGATGATCGGCCCGAGGATGAAGCACACCTCGTCGACCACGGACTCGAAGGAGTAGGCGGTGTGCAGCCGCGGGGTGCCCGCGTACAGGGCCGCCCAGCGGGCGCGGACCATCGCGCCGAGGCTCGGCACCGAGCCGATGCCCGCGGCGCAGGCGAACAGCACCCGGTCCGGCCACCCGAGGTGCGCGGCGAGCAGCAGCCCGGCCGCCGCCGAGAGCGCGACGAGCGTCGCGGGCCGCAGCACCCTGCGCTGTCCGTGCCGGTCCACCAGCCGGGAGATCTGCGGTCCGATCGCCGCGGCCGCGAGCGCGATGGTGGCCGACAGGGCACCGGCCAGCCCGTAGCGCCCGGTCAGCTCGGAGACCATCGTCACCACGCCGATGCCCATCATCGACAGCGGCATCCGGCCGAGGAGGCCCGCGGCGGAGAAGCCCTTGGTGCCGGGGACGGCGAACAGGGCGCGGTAGGGGCTGGGCACGGGGTCTCCGATGGGTGCGGACCGGTAGCCGGACAGCGGGGTGGCAGGGTTCAGTAAGGTGCCACTGCGGCTGATACAGCTTACGAGCCGGGCGGCCCCGACGCACCCGTCATGCGCCGCTGAACGCGCCCGACCGGGTCCGGGCCCCGCCCGTCACCCGCCGATTCCCGGCCGCCGGTGCCGGGTGGGAGGATCGAGCCATGCCAGATGCGCTCGATGCCAGCCCCTACGACGCCCTTCTCCTGCTCTCGTTCGGCGGCCCGGAGGGCCCGGACGACGTGGTGCCGTTCCTGGAGAACGTGACGCGGGGGCGGGGCATCCCCAAGGAACGCCTGAAGGAAGTCGGGCAGCACTACTTCCTCTTCGGCGGGGTCAGCCCGATCAACGCCCAGAACCGCGCCCTGCTGGACGCCCTGCGCAAGGACTTCGCGGAGCACGGCCTGGACCTGCCGGTCTACTGGGGCAACCGCAACTGGGCGCCCTATCTGACCGACACCCTGCGCGAGATGGTCGCCGACGGCCGCCGCCGCGTCCTGGTCCTGGCCACCAGCGCCTACGCGTCGTACTCCGGCTGCCGCCAGTACCGCGAGAACCTCGCCGACTCGCTGGCCGCCCTGGAGTCCGAGGGGCTCGACCTGCCGGAGATCGACAAGATCCGGCACTACTTCAACCACGAGGGCTTCGTGCGGCCCATGACCGACGGTGTGCTCGAGGCCCTGGCCGACCTCCCCGAGGAGGTCCGCGACGGCGCGCACATCGCGTTCTCCACGCACTCGATCCCGACCGCGTCGGCGGACACCTCCGGCCCGGTGGAGGCCCACGGCGAGGGCGGGGCCTACGTCGAGCAGCACCTGGAGGTGGCGCGGCTGATCGCCGGCGCCGTGCGCGAGCGCACCGGTGTGGACCACCCCTGGCGGCTCGTCTACCAGTCGCGCTCCGGCGCCCCGCACGTCCCATGGCTCGAGCCCGACATCTGCGACCACCTCCGGGAGCGGCACGGGGCCGGCGTCCCGGCGGTCGTGATCGCCCCCATCGGCTTCGTCTCCGACCACATGGAGGTCCTCTACGACCTCGACACCGAGGCCAGGGCCACGGCCGGGGAACTGGGACTGCCGATGCGCCGCTCGGCCACGGTCGGCGACGACCCGCGCTTCGCCGCCGCCGTCCGCGACCTCGTCCTGGAGCGCGCCTCCGTGGCGCGCGGCGAGGAGGTCACGCCCTGCGCCCTGGGCGCACTCGGCCCGAGCCACCACCTCTGCCCGGCCGGCTGCTGCCCGGCCCGCACCCCCCGTCCGGCCGCCGCCGGCGCCGACAGCCCGTACGCGTGAGGAGCGCCGTGACCGACCCCCTGCACCAGGAACTGCTCGGCCTCGCCCGGGAGGCCGCCCGCCGCGCCGGGGAGCTGCTGCGGGACGGCCGACCGGCCGACCTCGCGGTCGCCGCGACCAAGTCCAGCCCGATCGACGTGGTCACCGAGATGGACATCGCCGCGGAGAAGCTGATCACGGACCTGATCTCCGAGCGCCGCCCCGACGACGGCTTCCTCGGCGAGGAGGGCGCCTCCACCGAGGGCACGAGCGGCATCCGCTGGGTGATCGACCCGCTCGACGGCACCGTCAACTACCTGTACGGACTGCCCACGTGGGCCGTCTCCATCGCCGCCGAGCAGGACGGCGACGCCGTCGTCGGCGTGGTCGCGGCCCCCATGCGGGGCGAGACGTACCACGCCGTCCGCGGCGGCGGGGCCCGTGCCACGGGCGCCTGGGAAGGCGAGCGCGAGCTGGCCTGCCGCCCCGCGCCGCCCCTGGAGCAGGCACTGGTCTCGACGGGCTTCAACTACGTCACCGAGGTCCGCACCCACCAGGCCGAGGTCGCCCGGAGGCTGATCCCGCTGCTGCGCGACATCCGGCGCGGCGGCTCGGCCGCCGTCGACCTGTGCGACCTGGCGTCCGGCCGCCTCGACGGCTACTTCGAGCGGGGACTGAACGCCTGGGACTTCGCCGCGGGCGACCTCATCGCCCGGGAGGCGGGCGCCGTGACCGGTGGACGGCCCGGAGAGCGCCCCGGACGCGATCTGGCGATCGCCGCCACCCCGGGCGTCTTCGAGCCCCTCCAGCGCCTCCTGGAGGACTTCGGCGCCTGGCACGACTGAACGTGTCCGCCGGGCCGCCCGGCGGCGAACAGCAGGTGAACGCGAACGCAGGACGACACAGCGGGCCCCCGGCGCTGGATTCGCCGGGGGCCCGCTGCGGCGCTGACGAGCTGATCGGACGCTAGGCGCCGACCTCCACACCGTGTTCGGCGGCGAGACGGCGCAGGTCGTCGAGCTCGCCCTGCTCCACCTCGACGAGGAAGTCGTCGCCTTCGTCGCGAGCCCGCGTCAGGTCGGACTCGGTCGCCTTTATGCGCTGCAGAAGTCCTGCGGTGAATGCGTCCATGCTGCGCCCCCTCGTCCTGGGTCGTGGGTCGGTGGCACGGGGGTGTGCCGTTCGGAAGGGCCGATCACGTCTCCTGCGAGTGCCCGGCGCACCGCGCCGGGAGGCGACGGTGCCGGACACCCACGCCACTCCGGGGTAAGCGGATTGCGCCGTGCCGCATGGTGCTGCGGCACTAGCAGAGCGTGATCGCGGGGTATGAACCGTCCTCCCCCCGCTCCCTTCCGTGGAAACCTCAACCCGGCGACAAAATCTTTGATTCCCGGGTCTCACACCCGCCCTTCATCCGGCGCTCATCCGCCGCCCACCCGTCTTACTGCCGACTTATGACCGAAAAGGGCAGGATGGAGACACACACCCGGGACGAACCCTCGCCCGAGCGCGCCCTCGGGGCCGTGCGGGCGGACACAGGAAGGACTTGCGACGTGCGCGTACTCGTCGTCGAGGACGAGCAACTGCTCGCCGATGCGGTGGCCACCGGACTGCGCCGGGAGGCCATGGCCGTCGACGTCGTGTACGACGGCGCGGCCGCCCTGGAGCGTATCGGCGTCAACGACTACGACGTGGTCGTCCTCGACCGCGACCTCCCCCTCGTGCACGGCGACGACGTGTGCCGCAAGATCGTCGAGCTGGGCATGCCCACGCGCGTGCTGATGCTGACGGCCTCGGGTGACGTCAGCGACCGGGTCGAGGGCCTGGAGATCGGCGCCGACGACTATCTGCCCAAGCCGTTCGCCTTCAGCGAGCTGATCGCACGCGTGCGTGCCCTCGGCCGGCGCACCAGTGTGCCGCTGCCGCCGGTCCTGGAGCGTTCGGGCATCAAGCTCGATCCCAACCGCCGCGAGGTCTTCCGCGACGGCAAGGAGGTCCAGCTCGCGCCCAAGGAGTTCGCCGTCCTGGAGGTGCTGATGCGCTCCGAGGGCGCCGTCGTCTCCGCGGAGCAGCTCCTGGAGAAGGCCTGGGACGAGAACACCGACCCGTTCACGAACGTCGTGCGCGTGACCGTCATGACACTGCGCCGCAAGCTGGGCGAGCCCCCCGTGATCGTCACCGTGCCCGGCTCCGGCTACCGGATCTGATACGCAATGGCCGCAACACCCGCTGTCCCCACCGCGCCGCCCAAGCCCACCTGGGACCCCAGAAAACCCGAACCGCCGTTCCCGTGGCTGCGCCCGACCATCCGCATACGGCTCACCCTGCTGTACGGCGGCATGTTCCTCATCGCCGGCATCCTGCTGCTGTCGATCATCTATCTGCTGGCGGCCCAGGCCCTGCACGAGGGCAGCGGCCAGTCCTTCCAGGTGAGCGGCTCCAACCTCGACATCACCAGCACCACCTGCCCCGCCCTGAACTCCGCGCCGCCGAGCGAGCTCAACTCGATCCTGAAGCAGTGCGACGCCGTCCAGCGCCAGCACGCGCTCGACGACCTCCTCAGCCGTTCGCTGCTGGCCCTGCTGGGCCTCGCCGTGATCGCCTTCGCCTTCGGCTACGCGATGGCGGGCCGGGTCCTGTCGCCGCTCGGCAGGATCCTGCGCACTGCGCGCGCGGTGGCGGGCTCGGACCTGTCCCGGCGGATCGAGCTGGACGGTCCGGACGACGAGATCAAGGAACTCGCCGACACCTTCGACGACATGCTGGAGCGCCTGCAGCGGGCCTTCACCGCCCAGCAGCGTTTCGTCGGCAACGCCTCGCACGAGCTGCGCACGCCGCTCGCGATCAACCGCACCCTGCTGGAGGTCCACCTCTCCGATCCGAACGCGCCCGTGGAGCTCCAGCAGCTCGGCAGGACGCTGCTGGCGACCAACGAGCGCAGCGAGCAGCTGGTCGAGGGCCTGCTGCTGCTCGCGCGCAGCGAGAACCAGATCGTCGAGCGCAAGCCGGTGGACCTCGCCGAGGTCGCCGAGCAGGCCGTCGACCAGGTGCGCGCGGAGGCGGACGCCAAGGGCGTGGAGATCCGCGGCGAGCAGAAGCCCGCCGTCGTCCAGGGCAACGGCGTGCTGCTGGAGCGGATCGCCCTGAACCTCGTGCAGAACGCCGTGCGCTACAACGTGCCGAGTGAGGAGGCGCAGCGCGAAGCGCCTCCGAACAAGGGCGGTGGCGGGAGACGGGAGGGCGGCTGGGTCGAGGTCACCACGGACGTCCAGCACGGCCAGGCGGTCCTGGTCGTGACGAACACCGGACCCGTCGTACCGGCGTACGAGCTCGACAACCTCTTCGAGCCCTTCCGGCGGCTGCGCACCGAGCGCACGGGCAGCGACAAGGGTGTGGGGCTGGGGCTGTCCATCGTCCGGTCCGTGGCCCGGGCGCACGGCGGCCACATCTCGGCCCAGCCGCGCGAGGGGGGTGGACTCGTGATGCGGGTCACCCTGCCGATCTGAGACCATGTCGCCGACACACGGGGATGTTCGCTTTGGGCGGAATTTCCTGGCCGCCGGATGGCCTACGCCGTGTGTGATCGATCACATGGGCGATTTTCCGGCCATCTACTCTCCGTGATCATGGCGACTTCCGGAAAGCCGGGAAAATGCGGGTTTTCGGGTCACCTGATCACGGGAAGTACAGGGTGAGATGCCTTTGAACAGCGGCATGGGGACCGTGTACGGTCCCGTTCGCCATCCAAGCCGATCACTCTTGAGGGGTGCGGTTGGGTGTCGATTGAGTAACAGACCTTGATGTGAGGCAAAATCTCCGCCTCGGGTCGGGCACAAGTCCGGCCTCTCACGCGTTACGTGCGCTGGAGACACCGCAGACACCCAGAGGGGGAGAGCGACATGGCAACGGATTACGACACTCCACGCAAGACCGACGACGACGTCGACTCGGACAGCCTTGAAGAACTGAAGGCCCGGCGGAACGACAAGTCGACGTCCGCCGTCGACGTCGACGAGTTCGAGGCCGCCGAGGGCCTGGAGCTGCCCGGAGCGGACCTCTCCAACGAGGAGCTGGCCGTCCGGGTGCTGCCGAAGCAGCAGGACGAGTTCACCTGCATGAGCTGCTTCCTGGTGCACCACCGCAGCCAGCTGGCCCGGGAGAAGAACGGCCAGCCGATCTGCCGCGACTGCGACTGAGGCCGGGTCGGCCGTGACCGGCTCGACCCCACCTCGGAAGCGCCGCTTCCCGAAGACGGGAGCGGACGAAGGGCGCTACGGCGCCTCTCTCGGCGCACGTGACGACGAGCGGGGCCCATCCGGTGCGACACCCGGCACGGACGGGCGTACGGGATCGGCCTCGCTCGAACCGGCGGCCGGCCGGGGTGACCTCCCGGCTCCGTCACAGACCCCCGCGCCCGCCGCGGGGGCGGGACAGTCCCCGCCCGGGCGAAGCCGGCAGCGGGGGAGGGCCGCGGTCCTCCGCGACAGGGCCGCACAGGGTGTCCGCAGGAGCGGCACCGCCGCGAGAGCCGGTCTGGCGTACGTCGCCGACCGGATCATCGACATCGCCCCGCGGGTCCCGGTACGGGACCTGGCCACGCTCCGCAGACAGTTCCCGGGCCTCGGCCCCGAGCAGCTCGCGGACAAGCTCGTGGCCGGCGCCGCGGCCGGCACCTCCACCGTGGGAGCGGGCATCGGAGCGGCGGCGATGCTGCCCGTACCGCCCGCGATGCCGACGGAGATCGCCGCCGAGATCACCGGCGTCGCCGCGATCGAGCTCAAGCTGATCGCCGAACTCCACGAGGTCTACGGCGTACGCCCGCCCGGCAACCTCAGGGAGCGCAGCACCGCCTATCTGAACTCCTGGTCGGGAGAGCGCCGGGTCGACATGACCAGGCCGTCGACCGTGACCACGGCGCTCAACAGCCATGCCAAGCAGCGGCTGCGCCAGCAGATCATGAAGCGCACGGTGCGCGACCTGCCGAACCTGATGCCCTTCATGGTGGGCGCCGCGGTGGGCGCGGTCATGAACCGGCGGGACACCAGGAGGCTCGCCGGGCGCGTCCGCAAGGACCTGCGCAAGGTTCAGGTGCCCTGGGACGCGCTGCCCGCGCTGCCTCCCCTGGAGGCCCCCGCCGATCCGCTGGACCTGGACGGCGAGGCCACGGGCTGAGCCCCTACGCCGCGGCCTCCCGCGCCGCCTTCAGGGCCTGCGCGAGCCGCTCGGGCTCCCGCGTCGACAGGTACAGGTACGGCGTCGGGTCCTCGGGGTCGGTGACCTCCACGCGCAGGGCCCTGGGAATGTAGGCGCGCAGCAGCAGGAACGCGCGGGTGTCGGCCTTGTGCGTGCGCCAGGCGCGCGCCTGCTCCGGGTCCAGGACCTCCGCCTCGCCCAGCGCCGTGACCGGGATCCGGGCCTCGCCCGCGATCAGCGAGCCGCCCACCACACGGATGCGGACCGAGCCGTACGAACTCGCCACGACGGCCGCCACCGCGGTGCCCCCGACCAGGCCGCCGAGCAGCGGCAGCGGGCCGAAGGGCAGCAGGATCAGGGCGAAGGAGACGCCCACCAGGAAGGAGATCAGCCACCAGGAGCGGGGGGCCGTGAGGCGTTCTTCGTACGGGGCCGTGGAGAGCTGCATGGATCCAAGCTTGGCACGGTGTCCGGAACGTGCCGACGCGCGGGTAAGGTCTGCGGCTGTGAGTGGTACTTCCCCAGCTCTTCAGCCCCCCGCCGACGCGGTGCGGCCCGTACGGCATCCCGACGCTCCCGCGCCGGGTGAGCCTCTCGGTGCCCACTACGAACAGTGTTTCGGGTGTGGTGGCGGCCAGCCCCACGGACTGCACCTGGAGGCGCGGGCCGGCGAAGGCGTCACGATCACCGCCGAGTTCACCGTGCAGCCCGCCCACCAGGGCGCTCCCGGCCTCGCGCACGGCGGCGTGCTCGCGACCGCGCTCGACGAGACCCTCGGCTCGCTGAACTGGCTGCTGCGCACGATCGCCGTGACCGGGCGGCTGGAGACCGACTTCGTCCGGCCGGTGCCGGTGGGCACCACGCTGCACCTGGCGGCCGAGGTCACGGCGGTCGCGGGCCGCAAGATCTACTCGACCGCCACGGGGCGCGTCGGCGGCCCCGAGGGGCCCGTCGCCGTCCGCGCGGACGCCCTGTTCATCGAGGTGAAGGTCGACCACTTCACCGACCACGGCCGCCCGGAGGAGATCCGCGCCGCGATGAGCGACCCCGATCAGCGACGGCGCGCCCGCGCCTTCGAGGTGAACCCGTGAGCCGTGCCCCGCGTCAGGAACTCGACGTGCAGGTCCGCCGCGTCGATCCGGACGTACCGCTTCCGACGTACGCACACCCGGGCGACGCGGGAGCCGATCTGCGCACCACCGAGGCGTGCGAACTGAGGCCCGGTGAGCGGACGGTGCTGCCCACCGGGGTGTCGATCGCCCTCCCCGAGGGGTACGCGGCCTTCGTGCACCCCCGATCCGGTCTGGCCGCCCGCTGCGGTGTCGCCCTCGTGAATGCCCCGGGGACGGTTGATGCCGGGTACCGTGGGGAGATCAAGGTGATCGTGGTGAATCTCGATCCGCGCGAGGCCGTGCGGTTCGAGCGCTTCGACCGGATTGCCCAACTGGTCGTCCAGCAGGTCGAGAGGGTCCGCTTCCAGGAGGTCGCGGAGCTTCCCGATTCGGCGCGGGCCGAAGGGGGCTTCGGGTCCACCGGGGGCCATGCCTCGGTGGCCGGGACCAACAGCACGAACGGCCGGGCCGCCGAGGGCGGCCGGGCGGGTGGGAATCGATACGCTTCGGTCGTATCCGACCGGGAAGGACAGTGACGTGTTCGGACGTCGCAATAAGAAGGGTGCCGCCGAGGACGCGGCCGGCGAGGCCGAGCAGGTCGTCGACAGCGTCGACACTGAGGCGGACGACGAAGAGCGCGTGCGCGTGCGGCTCGAACCCGGGCCGCGGCCCGACGGGCCCTGGGACGAGTCCGAGGTGCGCGACCCGGCCGAGGGCCGGGTGGACCTGGGCGGCATCTTCGTGCCCGGGGTCGACGGCATGGAGCTGCGGGTCGAGGTCGCGGGCGACGCGATCGTCGCGGCGACCGTCGTGCTGCGCGACAGCGCCATCCAGTTGCAGGCCTTCGCCGCTCCCAAGCGCGAGGGCATCTGGGCCGAGGTGCGTGAGGAGATCGGTTCGGGCATCACCCAGCAGGGTGGGATCATCGACGAGGTCGAGGGCCCGCTGGGCTGGGAGCTGCGGGCCCAAGTGCCGGTGCAACTGCCCGACGGCACGGGTGGTTTCCAGGTCGTGCGGTTCGTCGGCGTGGACGGCCCGCGCTGGTTCCTGCGCGGCGTGATCTCGGGCCAGGGCGCGGTGCAGCCGCAGGCGGCCGGTCTGCTCGAGCAGATCTTCCGGGACACGGTCGTGGTCCGCGGCGACGGCCCGATGGCGCCCCGCGACCCGATCGTCCTCAAGCTGCCGAACGACGCGCAGATGGTCCCCGAGGGCGTCCAGCAGGAGGAGTCCTCCCGCTTCGCCGGCGGCATGGGACAGCTCCAGCGCGGACCGGAGATCACCGAGGTCCGCTGAGCGCTCCGCGGGAAGTGCCGCGGCGGGCCGCGCGACCGGCCGCGGCGCCGTCCCGGTCGGCCGCGCCCCGGCGGGAGGCCGCCGGACCCCGGTGGACAGGCCCCCGCCCGCACGACCCCTCCGCCCCGTGAGCCGCACACCCGAGGGCGCGGCGCTTCGCCGTGCGGGCGCCGGCCGGCACGATCCGGGCCGACCGGCCGTTGAAGGACCGGGCGCCGGGTGGCGATACTGGCGCCCGGCCGACGGGTGCACGGGGGAGGGCGCATGAGCCAGGTGGTCACCGAGACCATGGTGCGGGTCGAGAACGTCCACAAGTCGCACGGCCGAGGAGCGGCCGCCGTGCACGCCCTGCGCGGCGTCTCCTTCGAGGTGCCGCGCGGCGAACTCGTGGCCCTCAAGGGACGCTCGGGGTCGGGCAAGACCACGCTGCTGAACATCGTCGGCGGGCTCGACGCACCCGACGAGGGACGGGTCACCGTCGACGGCCTCGATCTGTCGGCGCTCGGCGAGGACGGGCTTCTCGCCCTGCGCCGCGACCGCGTCGGCTTCGTCTTCCAGTCCTTCGGGCTCATCCCGATCCTCACGGCGGCCGAGAACGTGGGCGTGCCGATGCGGCTGCGCCGCACGGAGGTCCGCGAGCGCGAGGAGCGCGTGGAGCTGCTGCTCGCCCTGGTGGGCCTCGCCGACCACGCGGCGCAGCGGCCCGGTGAGCTGTCCGGCGGCCAGCAGCAGCGCGTCGCCGTCGCCCGTGCCCTGGCGAACAGCCCCTCGCTCCTGATAGCCGACGAGCCGACCGGCCAGCTGGACGCGGAGACCGGTCACGCCGTCATGGAGCTGCTGCGGGCCGTCGTCGACAGCGAACGTGTCACCGCTCTCGTCGCCACCCACGACGCGACCCTGCTGGACCTGGCCGACCGGGTCCTGGAGCTGGGCGACGGGGAGATCGTCGAGCACTGAACCGCCGGGCCTTCGAAGGCGCGTCGGAGTCGGCTCTGCGTCAGGGATGTGTCAAAGACGTCACTCGCCCCCGTTTCCGTCCTGTTTGTCCAGAACAGTGGCCGTAAGGTCGACGCTGCGTGCGCGGCAGGGAACGAAAGACAATAGGGGCCATGGGACGCGGCAAGCTACGGATCTACCTCGGTGCGGCACCGGGCGTCGGCAAGACCTACGCCATGCTCTCCGAGGCGCACCGGCGCGTGGAGCGGGGCACCGACTGCGTCGTCGCCTTCGTGGAGGACCACGGCCGGCCGCGCACCGAGGTGATGCTGCGCGGCCTGGAGCAGGTGGCCCGCAAGGACCTGGAGTACCGCGGCGCCGTCTTCACCGAGATGGACGTCGACGCCGTGCTGGCCCGCCGCCCGCAGGTGGCCCTGGTCGACGAGCTGGCCCACACCAACGTCCCCGGCTCCCGCAACGTCAAGCGCTGGCAGGACGTCGAGGAGCTGCTCGCCGCCGGCATCGACGTCGTCTCCACCGTGAACATCCAGCACCTGGAGTCGCTCGGCGACGTCGTCGAGTCGATCACCGGGGTGCGGCAGCGGGAGACGCTGCCGGACGAGACGGTGCGGCGGGCGGACCAGATCGAGCTGGTCGACATGTCGCCCGAGGCGCTGCGCCGGCGCATGGCGCACGGCAACATCTACCGGCCGGACAAGGTCGACGCGGCCCTGTCGAACTACTTCCGGCCGGGCAACCTGACCGCCCTGCGGGAGCTGGCACTGCTGTGGGTGGCCGACCGGGTCGACGAGTACCTGAAGCAGTACCGCAGCGAACACCGGGTGTCGCGGATCTGGGGCTCGCGCGAGCGGATCGTGGTCGGCCTGACCGGCGGACCGGAGGGCCGCACCCTCATCCGGCGGGCCGCGCGCCTGGCCGAGAAGGGGGCCGGCGGTGAGGTGCTGGCGGTCTACATAGCCAGCAGCGACGGGCTCACGGCCGCCTCGCCGAAGGAACTGGCCGTGCAGCGCACCCTCGTGGAGGACCTGGGCGGTACCTTCCACCACGTCGTCGGCGACGACATACCGGCGGCGCTGCTCGCCTTCGCGCGCGGGACCAACGCGACGCAGATCGTGCTCGGGGTCTCCCGGCGCAAGAGCTGGCAGTACGTCTTCGGGCCCGGCGTCGGCGCGACGGTCGCCCGGGACTCCGGCCCCGACCTCGACGTCCACCTGATCAGCCACGGCCAGGCGGGCAAGGGACGCGGGCTGCCGGTGGCCCGCGGCGCACGCCTCGGCCGGTCCCGGATCATCGCCGGGTGGGTGGTCGGCGTCGTCCTGCCGGCCGTCCTGGCGGTGCTGCTCAACACCGTCCACCTGGGGCTCGCCAACGACATGCTGCTGTTCCTGTCGGTGACGGTCGCGGCGGCGCTGCTCGGCGGGCTGCTGCCCGCGCTGGCCTCGGCCGCGGTGGGCTCCCTGCTGCTGAACTACTTCTACACGACGCCCCTGCACCGCTTCACCATCGCCGACCCCAGGAACATCGTCGCGATCGCCATCTTCGTCGGTGTCGGCGTCTCGGTCGCCTCGGTCGTCGACCTCGCGGCCCGCCGCACCCATCAGGCGGCCCGGCTGCGCGCCGAGTCGGAGATCCTCTCCTTCCTCGCGGGCAACGTGCTGCGCGGCGAGACCGGTCTGGAGGACCTGCTCGAACGGGTCCGCGAGACCTTCGGCATGTCGTCGGCGGCCCTCCTGGAACGGGCCGGCGACCGCGACCCGTGGACCTGCGCGGGCCGCGCGGGAACCGGGACGGCGGTGGCGCGGCCGGAGGACGCGGACGTGGACGTTCCGGTCGGGGACCACCTCGCGCTCGCGCTCACCGGCCGGGTGCTGCCCGCCGAGGACCGCCGGGTGCTGGCCGCGTTCGCCGCCCAGGCCGCCGTCGTACTGGACCGCAGGCGCCTGCAGCAGGAGGCCCACCGGGCCCGTGCGCTGGCCGAGGGCAACCGCATCCGTACGGCACTGCTGGCCGCCGTCAGCCACGACCTGCGCACCCCGCTCGCCGGGATCAAGGCGGCGGTGTCCTCCCTGCGCTCGGACGACGTGGCGTGGTCCGAGGAGGACCGGGCGGAGCTGCTGGAGGGCATCGAGGAGGGCGCCGACCGGCTCGACCACCTCGTGGGCAACCTCCTGGACATGTCCCGGCTGCGGACCGGCACGGTCACCCCGCTGATCCGCGAGGCCGACCTGGACGAGGTGGTACCGATGGCGCTGGTCGGGGTGGTCGAGGGCGGCGTCGTGCTCGACGTGCCGGAGACCCTGCCCATGGTCGCCGTCGACCCGGGGCTGCTGGAGCGGGCGGTGGCCAACCTGGTCGAGAACGCGGTCAAGTACAGCCCCCCGGACGAGACGGTCCTGGTCGCCGCGAGCGCCATCGCCGACCGGGTGGAGGTGCGGATCGTCGACCGCGGCCCCGGCGTCCCCGACGAGGCCAAGGAGCGCATCTTCGAGCCCTTCCAGCGCTACGGCGACGCGCCGCGCGGGGCCGGAGTGGGCCTCGGCCTCGCCGTGGCGCGCGGCTTCGCCGAGGCCATGGGCGGCACCCTCGACGCCGAGGACACACCCGGCGGCGGCCTCACCATGGTGCTGACCCTGCGCGCGGCGGCGTCGCACGCGCGGCAGCCCGTCCACCCGGCGGAACCCGAAAGGCAGACCACATGGTGAGCCCGGCCGGGGGTGCCTCCCAGGCCCCCACCAGGGTGCTCGTGATCGACGACGAGCCGCAGATCGTCCGTGCCCTGGTGATCAACCTCAGGGCACGCAAGTACGAGGTCGACGCCGCCCACGACGGCACCACCGCCCTCCGGCTCGCCGCCGCCCGCCACCCCGACGTGGTCGTCCTCGACCTGGGCCTGCCCGACATGGACGGCGTCGAGGTGATCAAGGGACTGCGCGGCTGGACCCGCGTGCCGATCCTGGTGCTGTCCGCGCGGCACACCTCCGACGAGAAGGTCGAGGCGCTGGACGCCGGCGCCGACGACTACGTCACCAAGCCCTTCGGCATGGACGAGCTGCTGGCCCGGCTGCGCGCCGCGGTCCGCCGGGCCGAGCCGGTCGGCACCGGCGACAGCGACGTGACGACCGTGGAGACCGGGGAGTTCACCGTCGACCTGGCCGCGAAGAAGGTCAACCGGGGCGGCAGGGACGTACGGCTGACACCGACCGAGTGGCACCTGCTGGAGGTGCTGGTGCGCAACACGGGGCGGCTGGTGAGCCAGAGACAGCTCCTGCAGGAGGTGTGGGGTCCGTCCTACGGAACCGAGACGAACTACCTCAGGGTGTACATGGCGCAGCTGCGCAGGAAACTCGAGGCTGACCCCTCGCACCCGGAGCACTTCATCACCGAGCCGGGCATGGGCTACCGGTTCGAGCGCTAGGGTCGCGGGTACGTAGCCGTCAGTGCACCCCGGTACGCTTCAAGACATGAGTGCTGTTCCTCGTTCCGAAAAGCCGGTGGGCCGGTTCCGGCGCATGCTCGACCGGCTCTCCTCTTCGCAGGAGGACCTGGAGTCGGAGGAGCTGCGGGAGGACACCGAGACCGCCGGATGCACCCGGATCGGTGACTGCCACGACCGACAGGTCGTCACGGTTACTGGTACCTTGCGCACGGTCACCCTGCGGCCGCGCGCGGGCGTCCCGGCCCTGGAGGCCGAGCTGTTCGACGGCTCCGCCGCGCTCGACGTGGTGTGGCTCGGGCGGCGCTCCATCGTCGGGATAGAGCCGGGGCGCAGACTGATCGCATCGGGCCGGATCTCGATGAGCCGGGGCCGCCGGGTGCTGTTCAATCCGAAATACGAACTGAGACCCCTCGGACGGGAGTAGCCGGTGACGTCGCTCGACAAGCCGACCGAAGACACTCAAGCCGACGACACGCGGACGGTGACGGAGGCCGCCCTGTTCGAGGCGTTCGGCGGAGTGCGGGGCATGGTCGAGACGGTGCTGCCCGGCCTCCTCTTCGTCACCATCTACACGATCAACAAGGACCTGCACTGGTCGGCCATCGCCGCCCTCGTGGTGTCCCTGGCGCTCGTGGTGGTCCGCCTGGCCATGCGGGACACCGTCAAGCACGCCTTCAGCGGGGTCTTCGGCGTCGCCTTCGGCGTCGTCTTCGCGATGATGACGGGCAACGCCAAGGACTTCTACCTGCCCGGCATGCTCTACACGCTGGGCCTGGCGCTGGCGTACATCGTCACGACGCTGTGCGGGGTCCCGCTCCTCGGGCTGATCCTCGGGCCCGTCTTCAAGGAGAACCTCTCCTGGCGCACCCGCAACCCGGGCCGCAAGAAGGCGTATGCCAAGGCCAGCTGGGCCTGGGGGCTGATCCTGCTCGGCAAGTGCGCCATCCTCTTCCCGCTGTACTGGTGGGCGAACACCGCTCAGCTGGGCTGGGTCCTGGTCGCCCTGAAGATCCCGCCGTTCCTGCTGGCCGTGTGGCTGACGTGGGTCTTCCTGGCGAAGGCGCCCGCGCCGATCGACGTGTTCGCCGAGATGGAGGCGCAGGAGCGGGCCGAGAAGGAGCGGGCCGCCGCCGCGGACGCCGAGCCGAGCGGCGGGCGGCACCGCCGGTAGCCGCGGCTCCCCCTGCGAACATCTGCTCGCCCACGACGACGAGGGGCGCCCCGCGACTCGCGGGGCGCCCCTCGTCGTCGTGAACGCGGCCGTCTCCCGCCGGGCCCCGGCGGAGACCAGTGGGACGCGGTGATCAGCCCGCCGTGTCCTCCCGGCGCACCGACAGCAGGTCCTCCAGCTGCTCCTCCCTGGCCTGGGCGGCCACGAAGAGGAGTTCGTCGCCCGGTTCGAGGGAGTCGTCGCGCGAGGGCGTGAGGACGCGGGTGCCGCGGATGATCGTGACCAGGGACGTGTCCTCGGGCCACTGCACGTCGCCGACCTGGGTGCCGGCCAGCGCCGACTCCTCCGGGAGCGTCAGCTCCACCAGGTTCGCGTCGCCGTGGCTGAAGCGGAGCAGGCGGACCAGATCGCCGACGCTCACCGCCTCCTCGACCAGCGCGGACATCAGACGGGGTGTGGAGACGGCGACGTCGACGCCCCAGGACTCGTTGAAGAGCCACTCGTTCTTGGGGTTGTTGACGCGGGCCACGACGCGCGGAACGCCGTACTCCGTCTTGGCGAGGAGCGAGACGACCAGGTTCACCTTGTCGTCGCCCGTCGCGGCGATCACGACGTTGCAGCGCTGCAGCGCCGCCTCGTCCAGGGACGTGATCTCGCAGGCGTCGGCGAGCAGCCACTCCGCCTGCGGGACGCGCTCGACCGAGATGGCGGTCGGCGTCTTGTCGACGAGCAGGACCTCGTGGCCGTTCTCCAGCAGTTCGCCCGCGATCGAGCGGCCGACCGCGCCGGCACCGGCAATGGCGACTCGCATCAGTGACCGCCCTCCTCGTCCGGACCCTTGGCGAAGGACGCCTCGACCTTGTCGACCTCGTCGGTGCGCATCATCACATGCACCAGGTCGCCGTCCTGCAGCACCGTCTGGGAGGTGGGCAGGATGGCCTCGCCGAGCCGGGTCACGAACGCCACCCGGACACCCGTCTCCTCCTGGAGTCTGCTGATCTTGTGACCGACCCAGGCGGCGGAGGCGTGCACCTCGGCGAGCTGGACACCGCCGGTGGGGTCGCGCCACAGCGGCTCGGCGCCCGAGGGGAGCAGCCGGCGCAGCATCTGGTCCGCCGTCCAGCGGACCGTCGCGACGGTGGGGATGCCCAGGCGCTGGTAGACCTCGGCGCGGCGCGGGTCGTAGATGCGGGCGGCGACGTTCTCCACACCGAACATCTCGCGCGCCACGCGCGCGGAGATGATGTTGGAGTTGTCGCCGCTGGAGACGGCGGCGAAGGCACCGGCCTCCTCGATGCCGGCCTCGCGCAGGGTGTCCTGGTCGAAGCCGATGCCGGTGACCCGGCGGCCGCCGAAGCCGGGTCCGAGACGGCGGAAGGCCGTGGGGTCCCGGTCGATCACGGCGACCGTGTGCCCCTGCTGCTCCAGGGTCTGGGCGAGAGCGGAACCCACTCTCCCGCAGCCCATGATGACGATGTGCACGACCGTCCTTCCGGTGTCAAGAATCACTGCTCGGCCCGATCAGGGTCTCAGACCGACGCCCAAAGCTACACACCGGCGGCAGGGCGCAGGCACCCCTGTGCACGGTTGCCGCGCGGCACGGACGTCAGCGCCGGCTGATGCTGCGGACACTGGCGAGCGTCAGGATTCCGAGGCCGACGAGGGCCGCCGCGGCGCCGATCAACTCTGCGGTGGCATGCATGGAACCTCCGGGTAACGGCAACGGGGCGAAGACAGCGGGGAGTAGCGCGGTGCTTGTCATATAGACATGACGCGGCGGCGGGCCGCCGAATCCGCAGCCGTGGCCTCCGTGTTTTCACCCGGAGGGCAGATCCGCGGCGGCCGCCCCCCGCTCGGGGACGGCCGAGGGCGGGGCAGGTGGTTCGGCGCGCGTTCGAACGCCTACGATTACCTGTTGTGTCCAAACTGACCGACGTGCCCAAACGGATTCTGATCGGGCGCGCACTGCGCAGCGACCGGCTCGGCGAAACGCTCCTGCCGAAGCGCATCGCCCTCCCCGTCTTCGCTTCCGACCCGCTGTCCTCGGTGGCGTACGCCCCCGGTGAGGTCCTGCTGGTCCTCTCGGTCGCGGGCGTGTCGGCGTACCACTTCAGCCCCTGGATCGCGCTCGCGGTCGTGGTGCTGATGTTCACGGTCGTCGCCTCCTACCGGCAGAACGTGCACGCCTACCCCAGCGGCGGCGGCGACTACGAGGTCGCGACCACCAACCTGGGCGCCAAGGCGGGCCTGACCGTGGCCAGCGCCCTGCTGGTCGACTACGTCCTCACCGTCGCCGTCTCGATCGCCTCCGGCATCGAGAACCTCGGCTCGGCCATCCCCTTCGTGGTCCAGCACAAGGTCTTCTGCGCGGTCGCGGTGATCGTGCTGCTGACGCTGATGAACCTGCGCGGCGTCAAGGAGTCCGGCAAGCTCTTCGCGATCCCGACGTACGTGTTCGTCGGCGGCGTGTTCATCATGATCGCGTGGGGCGCGTTCCGCGGTCTGGTGCTCGGCGACACCATGCGGGCGCCGACGGCGGCGTACACCATCAAGGCCGAGCACCAGGGGCTGGCCGGGTTCGCGCTGATCTTCCTGATGCTGCGGGCCTTCTCCTCCGGCTGTGCCGCGCTCACCGGTGTCGAGGCGATCTCCAACGGCGTGCCCGCCTTCCGGAAGCCCAAGTCGAAGAACGCCGCGACCACGCTCGCGATGATGGGCCTGCTCGCCGTCACCATGTTCTGCGGCATCATCGCCCTGGCCCTGACGACCAAGGTCCGGATGGTCGAGAACCCGGCCACCGACCTGCTCAAGCACGGTGTCGGCGTCGGCTCGGGCTACGTCCAGAACCCGGTGATCACCCAGGTCGCCGAGGCCGTGTTCGGCAAGGGCAGCTTCTTCTTCGTGGTGCTGGCCGCGGCCACCGCGCTGGTGCTGTTCCTGGCCGCCAACACCGCCTACAACGGCTTCCCGGTGCTCGGCTCGATCCTCGCCCAGGACCGCTACCTGCCCCGCCAGCTGCACACCCGCGGCGACCGGCTCGCCTTCTCCAACGGCATCGTGCTGCTGGCCGGCGCGGCGACCCTGCTCGTCGTCATCTACGGCGCCGACTCGACCCGGCTGATCCAGCTCTACATCGTCGGCGTGTTCGTGTCCTTCACGCTCAGCCAGACCGGCATGGTCCGGCACTGGAACCGCCACCTGGCGACCGAGAAGGACCCCGCAAGGCGCAGCCACATGATCCGCTCGCGGGCCATCAACACCTTCGGCGCCTTCTTCACCGGTCTGGTGCTGGTGGTGGTGCTGGTCACCAAGTTCACGCACGGCGCCTGGGTGGCGCTGATGGGCATGTGCGTCTTCTACGCGACGATGACGGCCATCCGCAAGCACTACGACCGGGTCTCGTCCGAGATCGCGGCCCCCGAGGGCCCGAGCGACGACAGCGTGCGGCCCTCCCGCGTGCACTCGGTGGTGCTGATCTCCAAGATCCACCGCCCCACGCTGCGCGCCCTCGCCTACGCCAAGCTCATGCGCTCCGACTCCCTGGAGGCACTGACCGTCAACGTCGACCCCGCGGAGACGAAGGCGCTGAAGCAGGAGTGGGAGCGGCGCGGCATCGACGTACCGCTGAAGGTGCTGGACTCGCCGTACCGCGAGATCACGCGGCCGATCATCGAATACGTCAAGGGCCTGCGCACCGAGTCGCCGCGGGACGCGGTGTCCGTGATCATCCCCGAGTACGTGGTCGGCCACTGGTACGAGCACCTGCTGCACAACCAGAGCGCGCTCCGGCTGAAGGGCCGGCTGCTGTTCACGCCGGGCGTCATGGTCACCTCCGTGCCCTACCAGCTGGAGTCCTCGGAGGCCGCGAAGCTGCGGGCCCGCAGGCGGCAGGACTGGAGCGCGCCGGGTTCGGTGCGGCGCGGTCCGGCCCAGTCGGGCCGCCCGAAGGAGCCCACCGGCGGCCAGGGCTGACGCTCGCCGGTGGGCGGCCGGACGACCCCCACACGTAGACTGGTGGGCTGTTGTCCGGCCGTTTCGCACCCGGCGTATTCGCATCCGACGTAGTGGAGTCACCCCGCCATGCAGGCAGAACCGAAGAAGTCGCTGGTGGGGGAGGAGTACGAGGTCGAGGTCGGCCCCGTCGCCCACGGCGGGCACTGCATCGCCCGTACGTCCGAGGGGCAGGTGCTGTTCGTCCGGCACGCGCTGCCCGGCGAACTGGTCGTGGCACGGGTCACCGAGGGCGAGGAAGGCGCCCGGTACCTGCGCGCGGACGCGGTCGAGATCCTCACCGCCGCCAAGGACCGCATCGAGGCGCCCTGCCCCTACGCCGGTCCCGGCCGCTGCGGCGGCTGCGACTGGCAGCACGCGAAGCCGGGCGCCCAGCGCCGGCTCAAGGGCGAGGTGCTGGCCGAGCAGCTGCGGCGGCTCGCCGGCCTCACGCCCGAGGAGGCCGGCTGGGACGGCACCGTGATGCCGGCCGAGGGTGACAAGCTGCCCGCGGGCGAGGTGCCCGCCTGGCGCACGCGCGTGCAGTACGCGGTGGACGCGGACGGCCACGCCGGACTGCGCCGCCACCGTTCGCACGAGGTGGAACCGATCGACCACTGCATGATCGCCGCTGCCGGAGTGAGCGAGCTGGGCATCGAGAAGCGCGACTGGAGCGGCATGGCCGCCATCGACGCGATCGCCGCGACGGGTTCGCAGGACCGTCAGGTCGTCCTCACACCGCGGCCGGGCGCCCGCCTGCCGATCGTGGAGCTGGACCGGCCGGTGTCGGTGCTTCGGGTCGGCGAGAAGGACGGCGGGGTGCACCGGGTGCACGGCCGCCCCTTCGTCCGTGAGCGCGCGGACGGCCGCACCTACCGGGTCGGCAACGGCGGCTTCTGGCAGGTCCACCCCAGGGCGGCGGACACCCTGGTGACGGCCGTCATGCAGGGACTGCTCCCGCGCAAGGGCGAGACGGCGCTCGACCTGTACTGCGGCGTGGGGCTGTTCGCGGGCGCGCTGGCCGACCGGCTCGGCGAACGGGGCGCGGTGCTCGGCATCGAGTCCGGCAAGCGCGCGGTGGAGGACGCCCGGCACAACCTCGAGAACTTCGACCGCGTGCGCGTCGAGCACGGCAAGGTCGAGTCCGTCCTGCCGCGCACCGGAATCACCGAGGTCGACCTGATCGTCCTGGACCCGCCGCGGGCCGGAGCGGGCCGCAACACCGTGGCGCACCTGGCGTCGCTCGGCGCGCGCCGCATCGCCTACGTCGCCTGCGACCCGGCCGCGCTGGCCCGGGACCTGGCGTACTTCCGCGACGGCGGCTACCGGGTGCGGACGCTGCGGGCGTTCGATCTGTTCCCGATGACGCATCATCTGGAGTGCGTTGCCATCCTTGAGCCGGTGGCCAAGGGATCCTGACCTGCGGTTTTGCTCGTGCGCATTATGTGCGGTGTGGGCGTTACGGGCGATATCTTGACGCCGAAATGACGCTCGTGACGCTCATTTGACGCTCGTTCTGATGGGATGTCAGGCGCCTTGTCGGGCAGGCCGGACCCTGCCGACGTGGCGAGCATCGCTGGGGCGCCGAGGGCAGGCGACGCCGAACGCAGCCTACTGAGTCGTGCTGATCAGATGTTCCGGAAGAGATCAGCGAGCGCCGTGATTTGGGTCGCGTCCCGCGAAGTGGTGTAGCGACGCGGGGGGCGACTTCACAGGTCACGCCTGCGCTGGGATCGCCGGGCCGGCGGAGCACCGCTTCCGCCGCTGCGGGCGGCGCGGAAGTGGCCGGCGAACTCCTGACGGCGTCCGCCACGGAGCCGGTCGTCGGAGCGCAACGGTCCGGATTCCTACACCACTTCGCGGGAACGTCATCGTCGTCGACCCGCGCACCGACCCCCTCTGCGACGTCTTCGACTGGCAGACGTACGGCATCGACTACACCTCCGGCACCTTCACGCCCACCGACCTGCACTTCGCCGTCGTCAAGTCGACCGACCAGGGCCGCACTTGGAGCAAGCCGGTCACCATTGCCAAGGACACGGCCGCCGCCGAGGTCGACCCCAACGCCCCTACCGACTCGACCAAGGCTCTGCGGCGGGCGGCGACCTGCCGAACGTCGCCATCGACCCGCACAGCGGTTCTCGATCTGTGCCGCGAGACCGGAGACCGCCACATTGAAGCCATAACGTTGACTAATCTCGGACAGGCTCTGGCATTCATGGAGAAAATCGTGGATGCCGTCAACGTCCTCACCGACGCTGCAGCTCTTTTCGAAGAGGTAGGAGACAGTCTGGGCCGGGCCAGGGTACTGGGAAGGCAACTGCTGCTTCAGAAGAGGAGCTTCGACAAGGCCGTCACTCCGCTCACCACCGCTGCCCGCCTCTTCAGGGAAACCGGCGACCGCCACAGTGCCGCCTCCACGCTGGATTTGCTCGGCCAAACCCTCGCCGAACAAGGCAGATTCGACGAGGCTGCTGACGTCGGCACCCAGGATGCGTCGCTTTCCCGGGAGCTGGGTGACCGCTACGGCGAAGGCATCGCTTGGTAGAATGTCGGGCTCAGCCTGTGCCAGGTACACAGGTTCGACGAAGCCGTCGAGGCTCTTTCCACCGCTGCTGCCCTCTTTCGAGAGACTGGCGATCGGCGCCGCGAAGCCGAAGTACGAGCCCAACTGGCCCGCGCCTCACGTGGGCGGCGCAACTGACGGTCGTCCCCCAACCACAGTCCCTGGCCTGCCCGAACACGGCCTTTGCAACATCCTTTAGCGATCCACGACCGGCCCACCAAGAGCCCGAGACGTGACCCGTGCCCCGGGGACCCCGACGACGAATCGGACGGATGACGGTGATGAGGGCGATGACGGGGATTCCCGCGCCTTCGTCGCCCTTGGGGCCGCCGGTGACCTGGCCGGGTTCGTCACCGTCTCGTACTCCGGATGTAGCCGTCGGCTGACCGTCAAAGGCATCGAGGTCGCCCGGGAGCACCGTGGCCGCTCACTTTCTTGCGTGCCCCTTCCTTGGCTCTCTGCGCCTCGTTGATCCACTGGGTGACGATGACCGGGTCGGCTCCGACGTCGAGAGTGGCTCGGCAGCGGGCGGGCCGCCGGTAGAGGAGTTCGTTGGCGCGGGGGCGGTGTCGCAAGGGAAGGGGCGGGCTGTGGCCGATGGGTTCCTGAAGGTCTCGAGATCTTGGCCGCAACCGACGGTGGCCGTCGCGAGATGACAGGTTCATGAAGACTGTCATGGCTGATTCCGGCCCACCTGGCCGTTGTGGGTTCACCTCCCGCAGGCGGCCCCGGTGCATCGTCAACTCTCCTCTCGGCGCGCGCTTCTGTGACTGGTTAGATCGGTTCGGACGGCGGGGGATGAGGACGTGACGTTGGCCCGGGCGGGACAGAGGGAGACAAGAATGAGCATGGCCGCGAGGACGGACACGACGTCGAGCGCGCCGCGTTGCATCGCCGACAGCCACGGCATGATCCGCGTGCAAGGCGCGCGGGTGAACAACCTCAAGGACGTAAGCATCGAAATCCCAAAGCGGCGGCTGACGGTGCTGACCGGCGTCTCCGGGTCCGGCAAGAGTTCGCTGGTGTTCGACACGATCGCCGCGGAGTCGCAGCGTCTGATCAACGAGACGTACAGCGCCTTCGTGCAGACCTTCATGCCGACGCTGGCGCGTCCTGAGGCCGACGTGTTGGAGGGGCTGACCATGGCGATCATCGTCGACCAGGAGCGGATGGGCGCCAACATACGCTCCACCGTCGGCACCGCGACCGATGCCAACGCCATGCTGCGGATCGTCTTCAGCCGGCTCGGCGAACCGAGCGCCGGGCCTCCGTTCCACTACAGCTTCAACCAGCCTGCCGGTGCGTGCCCCCGGTGCGAGGGCATGGGCCATGTGACCGACCTCGATCTGACCCAGTTCTATGACGAGAGCAAGTCGCTCAACGAGGGCGCGATCACCGTCCCCGGCTACAAGGCGGGCAGCTGGTTCGTGCGGATCTTCGCCGCGTCGGGTTTCGTCGACCCCGACAAGCCGGTCCGCGACTACACCGAGACGGAACGGCACGACTTCCTGCACCGCGAGCCGACCAAGGTGAAGGTCGACGGCATCAACGTCACGTACGAGGGACTGATCCCAAAGGTGCGCAGGTCGATGCTGGCCAAGGACAAGGACGGGCTGCAGCCGCACGTCCGGGCGTTCGTGGAGCGGGCGGTCACCTTCGTCACCTGTCCCGACTGCGACGGGACCCGGCTGGGCGAGGCGACCCGGGCGTCCAGGATCAAGGGGATCAACATCGCCGACGCGTGCGCGATGGAGGTCCGGGACCTGGCCGCGTGGGTGCGCGGACTGGACGAGCCGTCGGTCGCACCCCTGCTGGCGACACTGCAGCAGACGCTCGACTCGTTCGTCGAGATCGGACTCGGCTATCTGTCGCTGGAGCGGCCCGCGGGCACGCTGTCGGGCGGTGAGGCGCAGCGCGTGAAGATGGTGCGCCATCTCGGTTCCTCGCTCACCGACGTCACCTATGTCTTCGACGAGCCGAGCACGGGTCTGCACCCCCATGACATCCAGCGGATGAACGGCCTGCTGCAGCGGCTGAGGGACAAGGGCAACACCGTGCTCGTGGTGGAGCACAAGCCGGAAGTCGTCGCCATCGCCGACCATGTGATCGATCTGGGACCCGGTTCCGGGACGGCCGGTGGCACCGTCTGCTTCCAGGGCAGCGTTGAAGGGCTACGGACCAGCGGCACGCTGACCGGCCGTCACTTCGACGACCGGGCGTCGCTGAAGAAGTCGGTGCGCAAGCCGGACGGCGCGCTGCAGATCCGCGGGGCGACAGCGAACAACCTCCAGGGAGTCGACGTCGACGTCCCGCTCGGGGTCCTGACCGTGGTGACCGGGGTCGCCGGGTCCGGCAAGAGTTCGCTGCTGCACGGGTCGATCCCGGCGGGCGCGGGTGTGGTGTCGGTCGACCAGGCGCCCATCCGCGGTTCGCGGCGCAGCAACCCCGCCACCTACACCGGTCTGCTGGAGCCGATCCGCAAGGCCTTCGCCAAGGCCAACGACGTCAAGCCTGCCCTGTTCAGTGCCAACTCCGAGGGTGCCTGCCCCACCTGCAACGGCGCCGGGGTGATCTACACCGACCTGGCGATGATGGCCGGAGTCGCCACCACGTGCGAGGAGTGCCGGGGCAAGCGGTTCCAGGCCGCGGTGCTGGAGTACCGGCTCGGCGAGCGGGACATCAGTGAGGTGCTGGCGATGCCGGTGACAGAAGCGGAGGAGTTCTTCCGTGCCGGTGAGGCGCGTGTTCCCGCCGCTCATGCCATCCTCGGCCGGCTCGCGGACGTCGGGCTCGGCTATCTGACCCTCGGGCAGCCGCTGACCACGCTCTCCGGCGGTGAGCGGCAGCGGCTGAAGCTGGCTACGCACATGGCCGGCAAGGGAGGGATCTACGTCCTGGACGAGCCGACGACGGGTCTGCACCTCGCCGACGTCGAGCAGTTGCTCGGGCTGCTGGACCGGCTGGTCGACTCCGGTAAGTCGGTCGTCGTCATCGAGCACCACCAGGCGGTGATGGCGCACGCGGACTGGATCATCGACCTCGGCCCGGGCGCCGGCCACGACGGCGGCCGCATCGTCTTCGAGGGCACCCCTGCCGACCTCGTCGCCGCCCGCTCCACCCTGACCGGCGAGCATCTGGCCGCCTACGTCGGCGCTTGATTCGCCCCCTGTGCGTGCCGCCGTCGGCGTCAGCGGCGGTCCGCCGTGGGGGAGAGGATGAGGTGCCTGCGCAGGATCTCGCACACGCGGTCGCGCTGGGCGTCCAGGAAGAAGTGGTCGCCGGGCAGTTCGTGGAATGCGAAGTCGTGGCGGGTGAGGCCGGACCAGGCGGCCGCCTCCGAGGGCCGCACGTACGGGTCGGCGGTACCGGTGAGGATCACGATCGGGCAGTCGAGGGTCGGCTCGTCGCTCCGGCGGTATGTCTCGATGGCCCGGTAGTCGGACCGGATGGCGGGCAGCAGGACGCCGAGCAGTTCACGGTTGGCGAGGATGGCCGGGTCCGTCGCGCCCAGGCGCTCCAGTTCCGCGGCCAGCAGGTCGTCGGGCAGGGAGTGGACTCCGCGGTCGCGGCGGGCCGAGGGAGTGCTCTGGCCGGAGCCGAAGAAGGTCCGCAGCGGGTGGCCGCGAGCCTGGAGCCGGAGCGCCACCTCGTAGGCCACAGCGGCTCCCATGCTGTGCCCGAAGAAGGACAGGGGCTGGTGGTGCAGGAGCGGACGCACCGCGTCGGCCACGTGGTCGGCCAGCTCGCCGACAGTGTCGACAAGCCGCTCCTGGAAGCGTTCTTGCCGGCCCGGGTACTGCACGGCGAGCACGTCGACGTCCGGAGCGAGCGCCGCCGCCAGCGGACGGTAATAGGCCGCGGTGCCGCCGGCGTGGGGGAAGCACAGGAGCCGCGAGGGCGCGGCAGGCGCGAGACCGAAGCCGCGGATCCAGGGATCGACCGGGAAGAGCACGTTTTCTCCGAGGTGTTTCGGGTGATGGTGGACACCGCATTTCCATGATTGCGGGCGGGGCATACCGTGTCCCGCCGGCGGGACACCCAACGCATTCCCGCTCGCCAGTGCGGGGGCGTCCCGGTAGAGCTTTCCTTGGTACGTCTTTCCGGCCGCCGATATGGTTTCGCGAGCCAATCGGTGCGGGACATGTCGGCGAACGCGTGCGCTCATTTCTTGATGGTGCCGTCGGAGGGGAAATCGACAGTAATGTCAATCGATGTGTTGGCAGTCGACGTGGTGAAAGCCCTCGACAGCGTCGACGAATGGCTGAATTCCTATGTCACCCAGCCCCATGAGCAGCTCGGCCGGTCCGGTGCGGTCTGTCCCTTCGTGGCGCCGGCCCGGCGGGTCCACGCGGTCGAGACGGCGGTGCGCCTGGTGGGTCCCGCCGCCAGTCTGTCGTTGATCAAAGAGGTCATCCGCTGTGGTCTGGACGAGTTCGAGCAGTTGGGCCGGCCGACGTCGAACCCGGCTTTGCGGTCGCTGATCATCGTGCTGCCGGATCTGTCGCCCGAGGCGTTCGCGCTGCTCGACGAGGCTCACGCGCAGGTCAAGACCGAGAGCGTGGAACGCGGCCTGATGATCGGCCAGTTCCATCCGGAGTGTGACGAGCCGGCGGCCCGCAACCCCGCCTTCAAGGTCAGCCTGTCACCGGTTCCGCTGGTCGCGGTGCGGGCGATGGCGGTGCACGACATCCTCTTCCTCGGTGAACGGGCGGACTGGTTCACCGAGTACCACCGCCGCTTCGGCGAGCGGTACCGCTCCAGGCCGGACGGCATCGGCCCCCTGCTGACGACGATGTACCACAAGGCCCTGACCCTGCACGGACCCGGAGGGACACCGGATGACCGCCGCGCGACCGGCTGACGGGCGGGACGACGCGGTGGTGAGGCGCTGCCCCTACGGCGGGGCGGCGGACGCGTCCCCGACGGCGTACGCCGAGTACGCGGAGATGGACGCCCTCCTCGCGTTGCAGCATCCGCGCACCGCAGCGGCCACCGAGCCCGGCTTCATCATCATGAGCCAGGTCATGGAACTCCTCTTCAAACTGCTGCACATCGAATTTACGACGGCCCGCGACCGGCTGGCCGACGACGACGTGGACGCCGCGTTGTGGGCGTTGCGCCGGGCTGCTCGGGTGCAGCAGGTGGCGTTGTCGTCGTGGGACTTCTTCAGTGCGATGACGCCCACGGAATTCGCCGAGTTCCGCGAGGTGCTGGGCACCGCCTCGGGTTTCCAGTCCGCCTCGTACCGACGGCTGGAATTCCTGCTCGGGAACAAGAATCCGCGGATGGTGCTGCCGCACCGGGAAGCGTCGAGCCATGAGGCGGTGTCCCGGCAGCTGCACGAGCCAAGCCTCTACGACGCCGTGCTGGTCCTGCTGCACCGCCGCGGTCTTCCGGTCGCGGATGCCGTACTCGCGCGCCCGCGCGATGCGCCGTACGAACCCGACGACAGTGTCGAGCGGGCCTGGCGCGAGGTGTACGAGAACAGCGCCGCGCACCACCCGCTGTTCCTCCTCGGAGAGGCGCTGACCGATGCCGCCGACTCCTTCGCCCGATGGCGCTACACCCATCTGACGGTGGTGCAGCGCGTACTCGGGGGCAAACCCGGCACGGGCGGCACCGACGGCGTGTCGTGGCTGGAGAGGATCAGCGGGCACCGGTTCTTCCCGGAGCTGTGGTCCGTGAGGTCGCTCCTGTAGAGCGGGCCGCCCCTGCTGCCCCCCGGCCCTGCTGTCACCCCATCGATCACCGACCCCACGAGGGAGCGCATATGGCCAAGGCCCGTCCCGTCGACCAAGAAGACCTGACCCGGATCCTCTTCGGCGCCTCCGCCTTCCACCTGCTGCACGCCGGCTGCGAACTCGGCCTGTTCACTCGGTTGCATCAGGATGGGCCGCTGACTGCGGAGCAGGTGTGCGCCGGTTTGAAGCTGGAACCGCGGGCGGCGCAGATCCTGCTGCTGGGCACGACCTCGCTTGGTCTGACCGTTCGCCACAGCCGCCGTTACCTCAACGCCGAGCTGATCGACTCGATGCTCTCCGACGGCACCTGGAGCATCATCGAGGACATCGTGCGGTTCGAGGAGCGGATCGCGATGCCGGCCGCCGCCGACCTGGTGGAGGCGCTGCGGCAGAACACCAACGTCGGCCTGCGCCGCATCCCGGGCGAGGGCGGCGACCTGTACCACCGGCTGGCGTCTCATCCGGAACTGGAGGCGTTGTTCTACCGGTGCATGCGCTCATGGTCGCGGCTGTCGAACCCGGTCCTGGTGGACCGGGCCGATCTGAGCGGGGTGTCCCGGGTGCTGGACGTAGGCGGCGGTGACGGGGTGAACGCGATCGCGCTGGCGGAGGCGAACCCGGGGACGTCCTTCACGGTGGTCGACATGCCCGGCGCGCTCGACATCGCGACCCGCAGGATCGCCGAGCGCGGACTGGACGGCCGTATCTTTGTACGGGCGGGGGACATCTTCGCCGACGAGTTCCCGTCTGGCCACGACTGTGTGCTGTTCGCCAACCAGCTCGTCATCTGGTCTCCCGAACAGAACGCGGCCCTGCTGCGCAAGGCGTTCGATTGCCTGCCACCGGGAGGGCAGGTACTCATCTTCAACGCGTTCTCCGACGACACCGGGGACGGGCCGCTGTATGCCGCGCTCGACAACGTCTACTTCGCCACGCTGCCGGCGCCCGACAGCACCCTCTACCACTGGGGGCAGTACGAGGAGTGGCTGCGCAGCGCCGGGTTCCAGCGGGTCGAACGGCTGCCGGGCGAGACGTGGACACCGCACGGGGTGCTGCGCGCCTGGAAGTAGGGCAGACGCAGGGCGGGGGAGGCGGGCACCCGCCTCCCCCGCCCTGGCGGGTGTCACCCCGGAAGGCTGGCCAACGCCGCCTCGTCGAGGGCCCGGAGCACCCACTGCTCGAACTTGTCACCGGAGAGTTCGGCGGCCTTGCGCCACCGCTGCACCCGGTCAGCCGGGGCGCTGAGCTTGGGCAGATAGTCTTTCGGCGGTTCGCCCTTGCCGTCGCTCTGCCGATGGGAGCGGATGTTGCGGCGCAGTTCGTTGCGTGACCAGTTGAACTCGTCGGCCAGGTCCAGCCACTTGTCCTGCTCGCACGGCGGCAGCGAACTCACCTCGGCGTGGTGCTGGAAGCTCAGCGTCTCACGCCGCCGGTTCAGTGCGAACTTGCGGGCGACCCACGCGTAGTTGCGCAGCGTCTGGTAGTCGAGGCCGCAGGCCTCGATCGCCCGCAGATAGCGGTCCGAGAACTCCTCCTGCCCGTACACCAGCCAGTCGCCGAGGCACCAGGCCGAGGAGTCGACGATGCGTGAGATCTGCGAACCTACGTTTTGCCATCGTTCGAATGTGAGGGCGGCGGGGATTCTCAGTCCCACGCGTGTCGTGAGGATGTCATTGCCTTGCCGCCCTCCATCGGTGCGGTTCCTCCGAAGGGGTGCGCTGGTACGCGGGCGGCTCCGTTGAGTGCGGTCCACGGGGTGCTGCATACGAACCTCTCTTCCCGGCGCTGGTCATGCCTCTGGGCGTGCAGAGGCCGCGTGGTTGAGGTGATTCGGGCGACGGACGCGGCGAAGCGCCGGTGGGCACGGTATGCCGACCGCGGCCGTGCGCTGGAGCGGCCGAGCGCTGGGAGATTCGAAGGCCCGCCCGCTGTGAAAATACGCGCTAAAGGGCGCGATATCTGGGACGGGTCTGATTGCCCGAAATGATCAACGTCATATCAAAACCCCCGTTCATATAGTGGCCAGGCAAAAAGCCGAGAAACCTCCTCGCCGTCCGGCGATGGTCGACTGGCTATGCCACGCACATATTATCGGATCAGTTCCGATCATGGGTGTGAGCGTAGCAAGAAATTCCGATCTTCCGCAGGGTCGATGATCGGTCGGCTTGAAACGACCGGTCGGGTTGATTTCGGTCTTGGCGGCGCGGAGATCGAATGGCCGGGACGCGGCGGCGGGCGGCGCGTCCCGGCCGGTGAACGGCGAGTCAGGAGGCCTGGGCCTGTGCCTCGGCGAGGCGCTCCTGCGCCTCCGCGAGATCCTCCGCGGTGGGGGCGTCGTCCTGGGTGAGCTTCAGGCGCCAGTAGCCGGAGAACTCGATCCGGCTCTTCGGCATGCCGCGGTCGTCCACCAGGTGCCGCCGCATCCGGCGCACCAGGCCTGCCTCGCCGGCGAGCCAGGCGAACCCCTCGCCGTCGGGCAGCGCGGCCTCCCGCAGTGCGTCGGCGAGCGCCTCGCTGTAGCCCGGCTGGGTCGCGCCACGGTGCAGCCAGGTCGTGGTCAGGTCGGCCTCGGTGTGCAGCGGCTGTTCGTCGGCCGCGTCCTGGACCTCGATGAACGCCAGTGCACGCGTGCCGGACGGCAGGCTCTCGGCGATCGTCGCCATCCCGGGGACGGCGGCGTCGTCACCGGCCAGCAGTACCCAGTCGGCCTCCGCGAGCGACGCGGACAGCGGCTTGGGGCGCGCGAAATAGTCGCTGGGCCCGAACACGCCCAGGCAGTCGCCCTCCTTGGCGTCCATCGCCCATCGAGTGGCCGGCCCGGCATGCCGGTGCAGGACGAAGTCGAAGGTGAGGGAGTTGGTGGCCGGGTCGTGCGCGCGGATCGTGTAACTGCGCATCCACGGCCGCTCGTCCTCCGGGATGGCGCTGAACGCCTGATACCAGGTCGTGAGGTCGGTGGTCTCGGTGACCTCCGGCAGGAGCGGCCGGGGCTGCCCGGGGCGCGGAAAGTAGAGCTTGACCTGTTGGTCGGGTTCGGTGAGGGCAAAGCCCCGGACGTCGTCGCCGGTGAGAGTGATGCGTGCCATGTGTGGGGTGATCTGCTCTGTCCGGCTGACGTGCAGGAGCCAGATCGGCAAGCTGTTCATGGATTCCTTCGCGCGATCGGGGCGGATGGCGAGGGGCGCCGCCGGGCCGATGCTGCCGCGCCGGCCGTGACGTCTCCCGTGACTCTTTTGCCCGGAATACTTTACGGCATAAGGAGCTGGGGTGCAGGTCTGCGAGGCGGCACCGGCTATCCCTGGCCGTCGGTGTACGCCGCGAGTTTCTCCCCGACCAGCCGGCCGATGGCCTCGAGCGAGGCCTCCCGGTTCAGCAGAGTGCCGTGCTCGCCCGGCAGGGCGTGCCGCTCGATGCGCCCCTCCACGTACGGAGTCCACGCGCGGTGCGTCCGCGACGGCTCCTGCTGGTCGTCCGCCGTCAGCAGCAGCAGGTCGGCGGCCAGGCGCTCAGGGCGGTAGTCGATGAGCAGCCGGGTGTTGTTGGCGGAGATCTCCATGATCGCCCGCAGTTGCTCCTCCCCGAGGCTCGCCAGCGCGCTGCCCCGCTGTCGCAGGATCTCCCTGGTGCGCTCGAACGTCAGCCGCTCCCCCTCGCCCAGTGCGAACGACTCGTCGACCAGCCCCACGAGGTAGGTGAGATGTTCGTGCAGATCCTCCTCGTCCAGTTCCGGGACGTCGTCATGGGTCAGTCCCTTCCAGCCCGGGCAGGCGTCCAGGACTGCGAGCACTCCCACCCGCTTCCCGCGGCGCCGCAGCTCCACGGCCACCGCGTAGGCCGCGACCCCGCCGAACGACCAGCCGAGCAGGTGATAGGGGCCCATGGGCTGGACCCGCTCGATCTCGTCGGCGTAGTCGGCCGCCATCGCCTCCAGCGTGTCCGGGCGGGGTTCCGGCGCGCCCAGACCGCGTGCCTGGAGCCCGTACACCGGCCGTTCGGGGTCGAGATGCTTCAGCAGACCCGCGTACGACCAGCTGATGCCGCCGCCGGGATGCACACAGAACAGCGCCTCGCGCTCACCCCGCGGGCGCAGCGGCAGCATCACCTCGTAGCCGTCGCCCGTATCGGCGGTCCGGAGGCGTCCGGCCATGCCGGACGGGGTCGGCGTCTCGAACAGCGCGCGCAGTCCCACGTCCACTCCGAAGGCCGCGCGGATCCGGGCCTTGAGCCGGGCCGCCAGCAGGGAGTGGCCGCCCAACTGGAAGAAGTCGTCGTCGACCTGGACCCTGGGCAGGCCGAGCACCTCGGCGAACAGCTCGCACATCAGCTCTTCCTGCGGCAGCCGCGGAGCACGGCCGTCCAGACCGGAGTCGAGATCGGGGGCGGGCAGCGCCGACCGGTCCAGCTTGCCGTTGCGGGTCAGCGGCAGCCGGCTGACCGGCACCACTGCGCTGGGCACCATGTACCCCGGCAACTGCCGCCGGGCGTGCTCGAGCACGCTGCCCAACAACGCGCTCGCCGCCCGCGCGGTCAGCGGCGCCCGCACCCAGCGGGTCAGCGACGTGCCGGTGCCCAGCGGGGACCGCGGGCGGTACAGGTCGACCACCGCGAACGCAGCATCCGGCTCAGTGAACACCACGTCCAGGCGGCAGGGGTCGGCCGACCAGGTCACGTGCGCGGTGAGGCCGAGCCGAGCGGCCAGCTCGTCCACCGCCGCGAGCGGCGGAGCGCCCCCCGGAACCTCCGGGTCGTGTTCGTGGATCGCTGCCTCGACGGCCGCGTCCTCGGCCAGGCGCTGGTTCGGCACCCCAGTCACCCGCAGTGGCGACCGCACTCGGCAGAGCGCCGCCTCCAGCCCTGCCAGCCCGGTTGCGTCGTCCCACGCGACGACGGGCATCTCGCGCGCCGAGGTGAGCGGCCCACCGCCGTCCTTGAAGAGCGTGACGTCGTAGCGGTACCGCGTCAGCTCGTTGGCGAAGGTGCCCCGCTTCACCTCGACCCGGGCGCCCGCGAGACCGTCGACGTGCTCGCCCAGCACGGTGAACAGCTCTGGCGCGACCAGCAGTTCCTTCTCCATCACCAGGGCGCGTTCGACGGCCCGCCGCAGGCTCGCGCGGTCGTGCCGGTCGTGCACCTTGCGGGCCAACGCCGCGGAGGTGAGCATGCGGTGCAGACGCAGATCGCGTACGTCGCCGAGGAACAAGGCACCGCCCGGAGCCAGCAGCCGCAGGGCCGCCCTGATCACCCGCAGCAGATACTCGGCGCTCGGGAAGTACTGCACGATCGAGTTGAGCACCACGGTGTCGAAGTGGCCCTCCGGCAGATCCCCGGTCTCGTGAGCGGCCAGGACCCGCAGCCGCACCCGCTCGCGCAGCTGCGGATCGCCGGCCACGTGACCGCGCAGCGTCTCGACAACCGCCGGGGAGAAGTCAGTGGCCCAGTACTCCTGCGCATCCCGGGCGAGCCGCGACAGCAGCAGACCCGTACCAGCGCCGATCTCCAGCACCCGGCGCGGCCGCAGTCGCCGGACGCGCGCCACCGTCTCGCGGCGCCACTCGCGCATCTCCTCCAAGGGGATGGGCGCGGAGTCGTAGCTGCTGTTCCAGCCGGAGAAGTCCTCGCCGAACGCGGCCGTCGGCGCGGCGTACAACGACTCGTAGATCCCCTGCCAAGCCTGCACCTGCTCCTGCTCGGCCGTCTCGTCCTCGTCCGCGGCCTCCGGGTCGGTGACCACGTACGCCACCAGGCGCGGATCGCCCGGCCGGTCCTCGCGGACCAACACCGCCGCCTGCCCCACGGCCGGGTGACGCAGCAGCACGCTCTCCACCTCTCCCGGCTCGATCCGGAAGCCGCGCAGCTTGACCTGGTCGTCGCCGCGCCCGACGTAGTCCAGCGCGCCGTCCGCCGTCCACCGCACCAGGTCGCCGGTCCGGTACATGCGTGCGCCCGGCTTGCCGAACGGGTCGGCGACGAACCGCTGCGCGGTCAGGGCCGCCCGGCCCAGATAGCCGTGGGCGAGACCGGTGCCGGCGATGTACAGCTCGCCGACCACCCCGGGCGGGACCGGGCGCAGGTCCGGATCCAGCACGTACAGCCAGGTGTTGGCCATCGGGCGTCCGATCGGCACCGACGTGGCGTCGGCGGGCAGCGCGTCGACCGGCCAGCTCGCGGCGAAGGTGGTCGTCTCGGTCGGCCCGTACCCGTTGACGACGACCAGGCCGGGGCAGGCCGCCAGCACCGTGCGTACGGCGTGCGGTGACACCGCCTCACCGCCCGTCCACACCTGCCGGACCCCGGCCAGGCACGCCGGCACGCTCTCGGCGACCAGGGTGAACAGCGAACTGGTCAGCCACAGGCCGGTGACCCGCTGCCGCACGATGGTGTCGGCGAGCGCGTGCAGGTCGAGATCTCCGTCCGGGCCGATCACCAGGGTGCCACCGGTGAGCAGCGGCACCCACAGCTCGTAAGTGGACGCGTCGAACGCCGGTGACGAGTGCAGCAGTACCCGCCGCTGGGCGTCGGTGTGCCAGCGCGGGTCCGCCGCCAGCTCGGCCACGTTGCGGTGGGTGACCCCGATGCCCTTGGGGCTGCCGGTGGAGCCGGAGGTGTACATGATGTACGCCAGGTCGTCCGGACCCGGCCGCTCGGCCGGGGCGGGGACGGGTACGCCGTCCTCCGAGAGGAAACCGTCACCGAGGTCGGTGCCGAGGAGGACGACCGTGGTGCCCGCCGGGAGCGACTCCGGCGCCGGTGCCCGGTCGGTGATCAGGACGTGGGCCCCCGTCTCGGCCAGCACCGTCCGCGTCCGGGCCGCCGGGTGGCGTGCGTCGAGCGGCACATAGGCGGCGCCCGCCTGGAGGATGCCGAGGACCGCGGCGACCATGCCGGGGGAGCGCGGCATGAGCAGCGCCACCGCGCCCCCCCGCCGCACACCGCGGAGTGCCAGCACGGCCGCCACCTCCTCGGCGGCGTCGCGCAGCTCCCGGTAGCCGATCTCGCGGTCGCCGTGCACCAGGGCCGGTGCGTCGGGACGCTCGGCCACCTGGGCGTCGAACAGCTCCGGCAGCCCGGCCTCGACCGCGGGCCGGTCGGTTTCGTTCTGCCGCTCCAGCAGCAGGCTCTCCCGTGCGGTGAGCAGATCGGCCGAACCGATCGCCCGGTGCGGCGCCGCCACCAGGGACGTCAGCAGCCGCACCCAGCGGTCGAACAGCTCGGTGACCGTGCCCGCGTCGTACAGGTCGCTCGCGTACTCGACCACACCGGTGATGCCCTGCGCGCCGCCTGTGTCGTCGAGGTGCTCCGACAGGCTGAAGAACAGGTCGAACTTGGCCGAGCCGGTGCGCCCCGGCTCGATGTCGACGCGCAGCCCAGGCAGTTGGAAGGAGCCGGCCGGCGCGTTCTGGAGGGCCAGCATTGTCTGGAACAGCGGGTGCCGGCCGAGCGAACGCGGCGGGTTGAGCCTTTCCACCAGGTACTCGAACGGCACGTCCTGATGGGCGTACGCCCCCAGCGCGGTGTCACGCACCCGGGCGATCAGCTCCCGGAAGCTGGGCCGCCCCGAGGTGTCGGTGCGCAGCACCAGCGTGTTGACGAAGAAGCCCACCAGGTCGTCGAGTTCCTGGTCGGTGCGCCCGGCGATCGGGCTGCCGACGGGGATGTCCGAGCTCCCGCTCAGCCGGGACAGCAGCGCCGCCAGTCCGGCCTGGAGCACCATGAACACCGTGGCGCCCGACTCCCGGGCCAGCTCCGCGATACGCCGGTGCAGCTCCGCGTCAATGCCGACCCTGACGTAGTCGCCCCGGTAGGAGGCCACGGCTGGCCTCGGACGGTCGGTGGGCAGCCGCAGTTCCTCCGGCAGGGCGCGCAGCCGCCGCACCCAGTAGTCGAGTTGCGTGGCGAAGAGGCTGTCCGCGTCGCCCTGGTCGCCCAGCAGGTCGTTCTGCCACAGCGTGTAGTCGGCGTACTGCACCGGCAGTGCCGACCAGGACGGGGCCTCACCCCGGCACCGTGCCTCGTACGCCCCGGCCAGGTCGCGGGCCAGCGGGCTCAGCGACCAGCCGTCACCGGCGATGTGGTGCACCACCAGCAACAGCACGTGCTCCTCGGCGGACAGCGCGAACAGCCTTATCCGCAGCGGCGGTTCGGTGGCCAGGTCGAAGCCCTGGCGGGCGGCGACGTCCAGCTTCGCGGACAGGCCCTCCTGGTCCGTGGCCACCACCTCCACCGCCGGGGTCGCCTGCGCAGGATCCAGCACCCGCTGCCACGGCACCCCGCCGCTCTCCGGGAAGACCGTGCGCAGGCTCTCGTGGCGCGTCACCACGTCGGCGAGGGCCGCCCGCAGCGCCTCCTGGTCCAAGGACCCGGTCAGGCGCAGAGCGAGCGGGATGTTGTACGTCGGGCTGGGTCCCTCCAGTTTGTGGATGAACCACAGCCTGCGCTGGGCGTACGACAACGGAAGCCGTTCGGGCCGGTCCCGGCGGGCGAGCCGCAGCCGGCTCGGCGCGGCCGTGTCGAGTCTCGCCGCCACCGCCGCCGGGGTGGCGTTTTCGAACAGCGCCCGCAGCGCCAGCTCGACGCCGAACGTGGCGCGGATCGCGGCGATCAGCCGGGTGGCCAGCAGCGAGTGCCCGCCCAGCTCGAAGAAGCCGTCGTCGGCACCCACCCGGGGCAGCCCCAGGACCTGCGCGAACAGATCGCACACGATCTGCTCCTGGGGGGTGCGCGGATCGCGTCCGGTACCGCCCGCGGTCAGTGTCGGTGCGGGCAGCGCGGCCCGGTTCAGCTTGCCGTTGGCGGTCAGCGGCAGTGCGCTGATCGGCACGAAGGCGCTGGGCACCATGGGGGCTGGCAGGGTCCGCTCCACGTGCCGGCGCAACCGTGCCATCAGCGTGCCGCTGGTGCGCGGCACCATCGGGTCGCTGGTGAGGGCCGACAGCGCGGTGCGCGCACCGGGGGCGGACACCGGCGGGCAGGTGCCGGTGAGCGGGGCGTCCCCGCGGGCCAGCACGAAGTCGACCAGGCGGGGATGCGGCGACCAGGCCGCCGCCGTGCGGTAGCCCAGCTCCGCACCCAGCCGGTGCAGGTCCGCCAGGTCCACGGTGGGCGCGGGCACCACCGGGCCGTCCCCGGTGCGGATCACCTCGGCGAGCGCCAGTTCGGCCGCGACCCGGTCGTTCGGGACGCCGGTCAGCCGCAGCCGCTCCGGGCGTCGCTCGGCCAGATGGGTGCGCACGGCCGCCAGGTCCCCGAGGTCGTCCCAGGGCACCGCGGGAGCGTCCCGCACGTCCGTCGTGCGCGCGCCCCGGTGGTGGAGCGTCACGTCGTAGCGGTAGCGGCTCAGCTCGTTGTCGTAGGAACCCTCCTTCAGTGACACGCCCACCGCGCCGATGTCCGGCAGGCGCTCGGCGAGCGCGGTGAAGAAGTCCGGGTCGACGAGGAGTTCCTTCTCCGTCATCAGCTCGTGCTCGACCTCCCGGCGCAGCACGGCGAGGTCCGGCGGCCCGGACAGCCGGTGCGCGTGGACACCCGCCTTCAGCGCCCGCAGCAGCCGCACGTTGCGCACGTCGCCGACGAACAGCGTGCCGCCGGGTGCCAGCAGGCGGGTCGCGGCGGCGAGGACCTCGGTCAGGTAGTCGGCGCCGGGGAAGTACTGGACGACGGAGTTCAGCACGATCGTGTCGAAGTGCCCGGCGGGCAGCCCGCTCGGGTCGTGCGCCGCCTGCACCCGCAGCGTGACCCGCTCCCGCAGCGCCGCGTCGGCCGCCACATGCCGGCCCAGTTCCCCGATGACGTGCTCGGAGAAGTCGGTGCCCCAGTACTCCGCGCAGTGCGGCGCGACCCGGGACAGCAACAGGCCCGTGCCCACCCCGAGTTCCAGGACGCGGCGAGGCCGCAGGTCCAGGATCCGCCGCACCGTGTGCGCCCGCCACTCCCGCATCTCGGGGAGCGGGATGGGCTCGCCGGTGTAGCTGCTGTTCCAGCTGGCGAAGTCCTCGCCGAACGGTGCCTCGGCGGCTCCCGCGTACACCGAGTCGTACAGCAGCCGCCAGTCCTCCAGATGGTGCCGCTCCGCGCCCTCCTCCCGCGCGTCCGGCGTGGCGCCGGGCACGACGTACGCCACCAGCCGCTGGTCACCGGGCCGGTCCTCGCGCACCGTGACGGCGGCCTGCCGCACCCCGGGCTGCCCGTCGAGGACCCGTTCGATCTCGCCGGGCTCGATCCGGAAGCCGCGCAGTTTGACCTGGTCGTCGGCGCGGCCGGCGAACTCCAGCTGCCCGTCGCCGGTCCAGCGGGCCAGGTCGCCGGTGCGGTACATCCGCTCACCGGGCCCCCCGTGCCGGCAGGCGACGAAACGGGAGGCCGTCAGGCCCGCCCGACGCAGATAGCCCAGGGCCACTCCTGTCCCGGCGAGATACAGGTCCCCGACGACACCGGGCGGCACCGGCCGCAGGCGCGCGTCGAGCACATACGCCCGGGTGTTGTCGATCGGCGTGCCGATCAGCGGGGGCCGCGTCCCCGTCTCCCGGCTCGCGGTCGACCAGATCGTCGTCTCGGTCGGCCCGTACAGGTTCAGTACCTCGCCCAGTCCGGCCAGGCCCGCCGCCAGCCGCTCGGGCAGCGCCTCGCCGCCGGTCAGCACCCGCAACCCGCGCAGCGGCGCCGGGTCGTGCGCCACCAGCGTTTGCCACAGCGACGGGGTCGCCTGCATGACGGTGACCCCCTGTGCGGACACCCACTCCAGCAGCGCCGACGGCTGCCGCACCACGTTCCGGGGTGCGAGGACGACCCGGGCGCCCCGCAGCAGCGGCAGCCAGATCTCCAGGGCGGCGATGTCGAACGAGACGGTGGTGACGGCCAGCAGCCGGTCCTGCGGGGTGAGCGGCACCAGCCGCCCCATCGCGTGCAGGAAGTTCGCCAGCGCCTCGTGCGGTACGACCACACCCTTGGGGGTGCCGGTCGACCCCGAGGTGTAGAGGACGTACGCCGGCTGCCGCGGCGCGATCAGGACCTGTGGCGGGGTGTCCGGGTGGGCCTGCAGGGCCTTTGCCGTCCCCGGGTCGTCCAGCGTGATCCGGGCCAGTTCCTCGGCGTCGGGCACCAGCTTGCCGGCGGCCTGGGTGGTCAGCAGCACCGTGGGCCGGGCGTCACGCAGCATGAAGTCCAGCCGGGAGGCAGGGTACTCGGTGTCGAGCGGCAGATAGGCCGCGCCGGTGCGCAGCACCGCCAGCAGTGCGACGGGCAGCACCTCCGTGCGCGGCAGCGCCAGGGCGACCACCGTGCCCGGCCCGCCGCCACGCGCCAGGATCTCCGCGGCCAGCCGGTTCGCCCGCTCATCCAGCTCGCGGTACGTCAGCGTGGCGCCGTCGGCCACCACGGCGACGGCGTCGGGCGTCGCCGCCGTCCGCTCCGCCAGCAGCGTCGGCAGCGGCTGCGGCGCGACCGGCGCCGAGGTGTCGTTCCATGTGCGCAGGACCTGCTCGCGCTCGGCGGCCGTCAGCACGTCGACGTCCGCGATCGGCCGGTCCGGGGCGTCCGCGACGGCGGCGAGCAGCCGCTGCCAGCGGGCGAACAGGGCGCGGACCGTGGCCGGTTCGTACAGGTCGCCGGAGTACTCCACCGCGCCCTCGATGCCGTCCGGCGCCCCGTCGTCCGTCTTGCGCTCCACCAGGCTGAAGAACAGGTCGAACTTGGCGGTGCCGGTGCGCGCCTGGGAGACGGCGACCTCCAGACCGGGCAGCTCGAACCGGCCCTCCGGCGCGTTCTGCAACGCCAGCATCACCTGGAACAGCGGGTGATGGGCCAGCGAACGGGCCGGATTGAGCACCTCCACCAGATACTCGAACGGCACGTCCTGATGGGCGTACGCGTTCAGCGCCGTGTCCCGCACCCGCCGCAGCAACTGGGTGAACGTCGGGTTGCCGGAGGTGTCGGTGCGCAGCACCAGGGTGTTGACGAAGAACCCGATCAGTTCTTCCATGGCCTGGTCGGTGCGCCCGGCGATCGGACTGCCGATCGGGATGTCCGTGCCGCAGCCCATCCGCGTCATCAGCGCGGCCAGACCGGCCTGGAGCACCATGAACACCGTGGTGCCGTTGCGCCGGGCCAACCCCGCGAGGGCGCGGTGCAGGTCCGCGTCCAGCCCCACCTCGACATAGTCGCCGGCGTACGAGGCTGCCGCCGGGCGCGGCCGGTCGCCCGGCAGCGTCACCTGCTCGGGCAGGCCCTCCAGCGTGGCCCGCCAGTAGGCAACCTGCCGGGCGAGCAGGCTGTCGTCGTTGTCGTGCTCGCCGAGCAGCTCGTTCTGCCACAGCGTGTAGTCGGCGTACTGGACGGGCAGGGGCGGCCAGGCCGGTTCGGTTCCCTGGGCACGCGCGGCGTAGGCGCGGGTGAGGTCGGCCGCCAGCGGGCTCAGCGACCAGCCGTCGCCGGCGACGTGGTGCAGGACCAGCAGCAGGACGTGCTCGTCGGGCGCGAGCGCGAACAGCTCGGCGCGCACCGGGCATTCGGAGTCCAGCAGGAACGCGTGCCGGGCTGCCGCGGTGAGGAGGTCCGGCAGGGTCTGCGCGGTGGCCTGGGTGACGGGCAGTGGCGGGACGGCCCGCTCGGGGTCCAGGACGCGCTGGGTGGGGGCGCCGCCGGTCTGCGGGAAGACGGTGCGCAGGCTCTCGTGGCGGACGACGACGTCGCCGAGGGCGGCCCGGAGAGCCGCGTGGTCGAGAGCGCCGGTGAAGCGCAGCGCGAGCGGGATGTTGTACGTCGCGCTCGGCCCCTCCAACTGGTGCAGGAACCACAGCCTCCGCTGGGCGAACGACAGCGGCAGCACCTCCGGGCGGGCCCGCCGGATCAGCGCCGGGCGGGCCGGGCCGCCGTCGTCCAGCCGCTGCGCCAGCGCGGCCGGGGTGCGGGCCTCGAAGACGGCGCGCACCCCGGTCTCGGCGCCGAAGGTGGCGCGGATCCGGGCGGCGAGCCGGGTGGCGAGCAGGGAGTGGCCGCCCAGGTCGAAGAAGTCGTCGTCGGCACCGACCTGGGGCAGGCCCAGGACCTGCGCGAACAGATCGCACAGGATCTGCTCCTGCGGGGTGTGCGGGTCCCGGCCGCCGGCGCCCCGGGTGAGGTCGGGCGTGGGCAGGGCGGCGCGGTCGAGCTTGCCGTTGGGGGTGAGGGGAAGGGCGGGTAGGGGCACGACGGCCGCGGGGACCATGTAGTCGGGCAGCCGGTCCCGCAGGAAGCCGCGCAGGACGTGCGGGTCCGGGGCACGGTCGGCGACGGGCACCACGTAGGCGACCAGCCGCTGGTCGCCGGGCTGGTCCTGGCGTACGAGAACGGTGGCCTGAGCCACGTCGGCATGCTCGGTCAGCGCCGCCTCGATCTCGCCGGGCTCGATGCGGAAGCCGCGGACCTTGAGCTGGTCGTCGGCGCGGCCCAGGAACTCCAGTTGTCCGTCCGGCGTCCAGCGGGCGAGGTCGCCGGTGCGGTACATCCGGTCGCCGGGCCGGCCGTGGGGGTCGGCGACGAACCGCTCGGCCGTCAGCGCCGGCCGGTGGAGGTAACCGCGGGCCAGGCCGACTGTGTTGGTGTACAGCTCGCCGGTCGCGCCGGGCGGCACCGGGCGCAGGGCGTCGTCCAGGAGGTAGACGCGTACGTTGTCGATGGGCCGGCCCAGGGGCGCGACGGCGGGCCATCCGGCCGGGTCGGCGGGCAGGGTGTGGGCGGTGAGGACCTGGGCCTCGGTGGGCCCGTAGTGGTTGTGCAGGCGGCGTGGAGTGTGCTCGTGGAAGGCACGCAGCTGCCGGCTGAGCGTGAGCGCCTCACCGGCCTGGGCGATCTGCCCCAGTGACGGGACGCGCAGGCCCGCCTCGGTGGCCGCCTCGGCGAGGGACTCCAGGACGGTGCTGGGGGCGAAGATCTCGTCCACCCGGTGCTCGGTGAGCCAGGCGGCGAAGCGCCGCGGATCGCGGCGGGTGTCCTCGTCGGGCACCACCAGCGTCTTGCCGAACAGCAGCGCCGAGAGCACCTCCTGCACGGACACGTCGAAACTGATCGCGGTGAACTGCGCGGTGCGGGTGCCGGGGCCGCCGCCGAGCTGGTCGTGGTGCCAGCGCAGCATGTTCGCCACGCCCAGCCCGGTCATCTGCACCGCCTTCGGCCGGCCCGTCGACCCGGAGGTGTAGATGACGTACGCCGGGCTCGCGAGCGTCAGCGTCCGCGGCCGCTCGGCGGGGGAGGGGTCGGTGTCCGGGCAGCCTCCGATCCGGGCGGCGGTGCGAGGATCGTCCAGGACCAGCAGGGGAGTCGGGTCGTCGCCCGGTATCGCGGCCCGGGTCCCGACGCCGGTGAGCAGGACGGCCGGGCGGGCGTCCGCGAGCATGTACCGGATCCGCGCGGCCGGATGGTGAGGGTCGAGCGGCAGATGCGCCGCGCCGGCCTTGACGACGGCCAGCAGGGCGACGATGTGCGCGGACGAGCGGGGCAGGGCGAGCGCGACGATGCTCTCCGGTCCGACCCCGCGCCGGATCAGGGCGTGCGCGAGCCGGTTGGCGCGCCGGTTCAGCTCCGCGTACGACAGGGTCTCGTCGCCGAAGAGGACGGCGGGCGCGTCCGGAGTGGCGGCGACCTGCGCCTGGAACCAGTCCGGCAGCAGCGGCAGTTCCCCTTCGCGCCGGGTGTCGTTCCAGGTCTGCAGCAGCAGACGGCGCTCCTCGGCGCCGGCCACGTCGACCCGCCCGGTGAGCGTGCCGGGGTCCTCGGCCACGGCGGTGAGGACCAGGAGCAGCCGATCCAGCAGAGCCTGCGCGGTCGCCCGGTCGAAGAGGTCGTCGCGGTAGTCCAGTCGCAGGTACAGCCGTCGGCCCGGGGCGGCGACGAGAGTCAGCGGATAGTGGGTGGCGTCCCGGCCCCGCTCCAGGGCCGAAGCCACCTGCAGCTCGGTGCCCAGACCTGCGGCGACGTCCTGGGCGGGCTCGTCCCACGGGTAGTTCTCGAACACCATCATCGTGTCGAACAGCTCCGGCACACCCGCCGCCCGCTGGATGTCCGACAGCCCCAGATGGTGGTGCGCGGTCAGCGCGGACTGGCCACGCTGCACCTCGCCGATCAGCTCCGACAGTGACCGCTCCGGCGCGATCCGCACCCGCACCGGGACGATGTTGATGAACAGGCCCACCATCGACTCGACGCCGGGCAACTGCGGGGTACGGCCGGAGACGATGGCGCCGAACACCACGTCCCGATGCCCGGTCGTGCGGCTCAGCACCAGCCCCCACGCGGCCTGGAGCAGGGTGTTCACCGTCACCCCGAGCCCCTGCGCCCGGCCCCGCAGCGCCGCGGTCAGCTCCTCCGGCGCCTCGGTCACCACCCGCTCGGGCAGCCGGGGAACGCGCGCCGGATCGGCTGGGGCCAGCCGGGTCGCCTGGTCCACCCCGGCCAGCTCCCGCCGCCACGCCTCCTCGGCCGCCGCCCGGTCCTGCCGGCCCAGCCAGGCCAGATAGTCCCGGAACGGCGTCACCCTCGGCAGGGCGCCGGCGTCCCCGTCACGGGCGTACAGGGTGAACAGCTCCCGCATCACGATCGGCGTCGACCAGCCGTCCAGCAGGATGTGGTGGCTGGTCAGCAGCAGGCAGTGCCGCTCCGCCGCGAGCCGGACAAGCGTGAACCGCAGCAGCGGGGGCTGCGCCAGGTCGAAGCGGCGCCGGTGGTCCTCCCGGCCCAGCCGGTCCAGCTCCTCGCCCGCCTCCGCCTCCGGCAGCCCGCTCAGGTCCACCTCGGTCCACGGCACGGTCACCTCGGCCTGGATCACCTGCACCGGCTGACCGTCCGTCACCTGCGGGAAGGCCGCGCGCAGATTGGGATGCCGGGCCACCAGCGCCTGCGCCGCGGCGCGCAGCCGCCCCGGGTCCAGCGGACCCGTGAGGTCGAAGACCTGCTGCACCATGTACACATCGGGGCCGTCCACGTCGTACAACGCGTGGAAGAGCATGCCCTCCTGCATCGGTGTCAGCGGGAGGATGTCGACCAGATTGCCGCGGGTCATTACCGAGTCCTCCACATGTCCTCGAGCTGTTCGACATCGTGCTGAGCGAGTCCGACGAGCGGGAAGTCGGACGGGGTGAAACCGCCGCCCCCCGGTGCGCAGCCGTGGCGGGCCAGTCCCCGCAGGGCCTGGAACCAGTACTCCGCGACGGTCCGTGCGTCCGGCTCGGGCCACATCCCGGACGCCCACCGCCATGTGGCCGTCAGACGCGGCCCGTCCGGGTGGTCGCGCACCGCCGCGTCGACCTCCAGGCCGTGCGCCAGGGGAAGGGCGGCGTCGCTGCCGCCGACCAGCCCGATCTCGTCCGCCACCCGCCAGTCGGGGTGCTCCGGGACGATCGCGGTGCCGGGTGCCGGGAACCGGCCCACGTAGTTGAAGCCGACCTGCGGGACGGCCGCCGTGGCCAGCTCGGCCGCCGTGCCGGGATTGAGGTAGCGCAGCAGGCCGAAACCTCGGCCGTGCGCGGGGACGGCGCGCATCTGCTCCTTGACCCGTTTGACCGCGGCCGCCGTGCCGGGCACACCGGCGGTCACGTCCTCCCACGCGTGCGCGCCGGGATCCAGCCGGACCGGGTACAGGCTGGTGAACCAGCCCACGGTGCGGGAGAGATCGATCCCGCTGCCGTCGTCGTCGCGGCCGTGCCCCTCCACGTCGATCAGGACGGCGCTGCCCTCGCCGCGTCGCTGCTCCCGGCGGAAATGGCCGAGCGCCAGGGACAGCGCGGCCAGCAGGACGTCCTGGACCCCGGCGTGGAACGCGGTCGGCACGCTGGTGAGCAGGGGTTCGGTGACGTCGGGCGAGAGGGTGGCGGTGAACTGGGCTGCGGTGCCGGTGAGGTCACGTGCCCGGTCCAGGGCACGTGTGGTCAGCAGCGGTTCCGGCTCCCGCACCATCCGCGTCCACCAGGTCAGTTCGCCGACCGTCTCCGGCTGCCGGGCCCGCTCGTGCAGGGCGCGCGACCAGGTGCGCACGGAGGTGCCGGCGGGGGGCGGCGGGGCCCCGTCCAGCGCGGCCAGCAGATCGGGCACCAGGACGCGCCAGGAGACCCCGTCGACCGCGAGGTGGTGGATCACCATCAGCAGCCGGCCCTCCCGGCCGGGCCCCGCATCCAGCCAGACGAACTGGGCCATCCGCCCGTCCCGGGGGGAGAGCCTGTCCATCGCGGCCTCGGCCTCCCGCTCCACGGCCGCCCGCACGACGTCCGCGGACCGCTCCGGCTCGTCGCCCGCGTGGCCCGGTCCGGTGGACGGCAGCTGGGCCACCTGGACGAGATCTGCCGGGTCGACGCCGCCCGGGGGCCCGATCTCCAGGGCCCAGCGGCCCCCGTCCCGTTCCCGGGTCAGACGGGCGCGCAGGGCGGCGTGACGGTCTGTCAGAAAGGCCACGGCGGCGGTGAGCCGGTCCCGGTCCAGCCGGTGGGGTGCCCGGAGCAGCAGGGACTGGGAGAACCGGTCGATCGGGCCGCCGCGGTCCTGGAGCCAGCACATGATCGGACTGGGCGGGACGAGTCCCTCGCCGGATCCGGAGTCCTCGGCCGGGGCCGGCGCCGTCAGGTCGCCGACGGCCTCCGCCAGACGCGCGGCCGTACGGTGCTCGAAGACGTCCCGCACGCCGGCGTCCAGGCCGGCGGCGCGGGCCTGGGAGACCAGCCGGATCGAGAGGATGCTGTCGCCGCCGAGCGCGAAGAAGTCGTCTTCGGCACCGACCGGGTCCTGGCCGAGCACCTGGGAGAACAGCTCGCACAGCAGCTTCTCCCGGGGTGTGCGGGGCTCCCGATGGTCCGTCACGGGCAGGGCGGGTTCCGAAAGGGCGGCCCGGTCGACCTTGCCGTTGGAGGTCAGGGGCAGCGCGGGCAGCGGGACCAAGGCGGCGGGGACCATGTAGTCGGGCAGCCGCTCGGCGGCGTACGCCCGCAGCGCGGCGGGGTCGGCTGCCGTCACCAGGTAGGCGACCAGCCGCGCACCGCCCGTGTGGTCCGGGCGGGCGAGCACGGTGGCGCTGGCCACGTCCGGATGCCCGCTGAGCACCGCCTCGATCTCGCCGGGCTCGATCCGGAACCCGCGGATCTTGACCTGGTCGTCCGAGCGCCCCGCGAACTCCAGCACCCCCGCGCCGCTCCAGCGCACCAGGTCACCGGTGCGGTACATACGGGCGCCGGGCGGGCCGAACGGGTCCGCGACGAACCGCTGGGCGGTCAGCGCGGGCTGCCCGACATAGCCACGTGCCGGCCCCGAACCGGCGATGTACAGCTCGCCGACGACTCCCTCGGGCACCAGGCGCAGTCCTGCGTCCAGCACGTAGGTACGGGTTCCGGCCAACGGCCGGCCGATCGGCACGGCCGGGGCGTCGGGCGCGAGCTCGCGCATGGCGTGACTGGTGGCGAAGGTGGTGGTCTCCGTGGGGCCGTAGCCGTTGACCACCACCGTCCCGGGGCAGGCGGCCAGCACCCGGCCGACCGCGGCCGGGGAGAGCGCCTCGCCGCCCGCCCACACCTGCCGTACGGCGGCGAAGCAGCCGGGGTCGTGCTCGGCCATCACGTCGAAGAGCGCGGCGGTCAGCCACAGACCGGTGATCCCCGACTCCGTGATCAGCCCGGCCAGGGTGGGCACGTCCAGGTCGCCGGGCGGCGCCACCACCACCTGGCCGCCGCGCAGCAGCGGCACCCACAGTTCGTAGGTGGACGCGTCGAACGCGAGCGGCGAGTGGAGCAGCACCCGGTCGTGCGCGGCGTCCGACCAGCAGGGATCCGAGGCGAGCGCGGCGATGTTCGCGTGGGTGACGGCGATCCCCTTGGGCCGGCCCGTCGAACCCGAGGTGTACATGACGTAGGCGGCATCGGCGGGCGACGCCGGGAGGCGGAGGTCCGCCGCCGGTGCGGCCGCCAGCTCGGCGGCGGTGGCCGGGTCGTCGATGTCGATGCGGGGGACGCCGTCGAGCCGGGGCGTGCCGCGCGTGGTGAGCAGCAGGGCGGGCCGGGTGTCGCGCATCATCAGCTCGGTCCGCGCCGCGGGCTGCCTGGGGTCGAGGGGCACATAGGTGCCGCCCGCCTTCAGAACCGCAAGGATCGCCAGGACCGCGTCGACGGACCGCTCCAGGCGCAGGAGGACCGCGTCGCCCCGCCGGACACCGTGGGCCCGCAGCACGTGGGCGAGCCGGTTGGCCCGGCCGTTCACATCGGAGCGGGTCTGCCGGGTGTCCCCTGCGACCAGGGCCACCGCGTCCGGATCGGCCGCGGCCCGTGCCTCGAACAGCGCGGACAGGGGGAGGGCCGGGAGTGGCTGGTCGGGGCCGGTGCCGTGGCGGAGGATGCGCTCCCGCTGCGCCGGGATGAGCAGGTCGATACCGGTGATGGGGGCGCCGGGGTCGGTGACCGCGGCGTCGAGCAGCCGCACCCAGCGGTCCCACAGCGTCAGCACCGACTCCGGGTCGAACAGGTCGTCGGCGTACTCGACGAGCCCGTGGATTCCGGCGGGCCGCCCGTCGCCGTCGTACTCCTCGGTGAGGCTGAGGAACAGGTCGAACTTGGCGGTGCCGGTGCGGCCCAGCTCCGAGCGCACCTGGAGGCCGGGCAGGTCGAAGGAGGCGTCCGTGGCGTTCTGGAGGGCCAGCACGACCTGGAAGAGCGGATGGTGTGCCAGGGAGCGCGACGGGCTGAGAACGTCGACCAGATGCTCGAACGGCACGTCCTGGTGGCCGTGGGCGGCCAGCGCCGTCTCCCGCACCTTGGCCACCAGTTCGGTGAACGACGGCGCGCCGGAGGTGTCGGTGCGGATCACCTGGGTGTTGACGAAGAGGCCCACCAGGTCGTCGAGCGCCTGGTCGGTGCGCCCGGCGATCGGCGTGCCGACGGGGATGTCGGTGCCGGCGCCGAGCCGGGTCAGCAGGGCCGCGAGGCCCGCCATGAGCACCATGAACAGGCTGGCGTTCGCGGCCCGTGCCGTCTCCAGCAGCCGGCGGTGCAGGTCCGCGTCGATCCCGGCGGTGAGATGGTCGCCGCGGTGCGAGGCGACGGCGGGCCGGGGGCGGTCGGTGGGCAGGTCCAGGCACTCCGGCAGTCCCGCCAACTGCCCGCGCCAGTAGGCGACCTGAGTGGCGAACAGGCTGTCGGCGTCCTCCGGGTCGCCGAGCAGGTCGCGCTGCCACAGGGTGTAGTCGGCGTACTGCACCGGCAGGTCGGGCAGTTCGGGCCGCTCACCCCGGCTGCGGGCGCCGTAGGCGGTCGCCAGGTCGCGGGAGAGCGGCCCGATCGACCAGCCGTCCGCGGCGATGTGGTGCAGGACGAGCAGCAGGACGTGCTCGTCGGCCGAGAGGCTGATCAGCTCGGCCCGCAGCGGCGGCTCGGCGGCGAGGTCGAACCGGCGCCGAGCCGCCTCGGCCATGTGGTCCGACAGCTCCGCCGGATCGCCGTCCCGCGCGGTGAACGGCGTCTCCACATCCGGCAGCACGACCTGGTACGGGACGCCGTCCTGCTCGCGGATCACGGTGCGCAGGCTCTCGTGCCGGGCCACGACGTCACCGAGGGCGGCGCGCAGGGCGGCCCGGTCCACCGGGCCGGACAGCCGCAGCACGAACGGGGTGTTGTAGGTGGCGTCCGGCCCGTCCAGCCGGTGCAGGAACCACAGCCGCTGCTGCGCGAACGACAGCGGCAGCACCTGCGGACGCTCCTGCCGGGTCAGCGCCGGGCGGGCCGGCGCCGCGTCGTCCAGCAGCCGGGCCAGCGCGGCCGGGGTCGCCGCCTCGAACAGGGCGCGCAGGCTCAGTTCGACGCCGTACGCCGCGCGCAGCCGCGCGGTCAGCCGGGTCGCCACTACCGAGTGACCGCCGAGGTCGAAGAAGTTGTCGTCGGCGCCGACCCGGTCGACGCCGAGGACCTCGGCGAACAGATCGCACACGACCTGCTCACGCGGCGTCCGGGCAGGCCGGTGCGGGCCGTGTGCCGACGTCTGGTCCGGGGCGGGCAGCGCGGCCCGGTCCAGCTTGCCGTTGGGGGTCAGGGGGAGCCGGTCGAGGAGGACCACCGCGGCCGGCACCATGTGCTCCGGCAACCGGTCACGGGCGAACGCGCGCAGCTCCTGCGGACGCACCCCGGCTTCGGCGGCCGGCACCACGTAGGCGACCAGCCGGTCGTCGTCGAGCCGGTCCTGCCGGATCAGGACGGCGACCTGGGCGACGCCCGTGTGCTCGGCAAGGGCGGCCTCGATCTCACCGGGTTCGATGCGGAACCCGCGGATCTTCACCTGGTCGTCGGACCGGCCCAGATACTCGAGCAGCCCGTCAGCGGTCCAGCGGGCCACGTCCCCGGTGCGGTACATCCGCGTGCCCGGCGGTCCGTAGGGGTCGGCGACGAACCGCTGCGCGGTCAGCTCCGGACGTCCCAGATAACCGCGGGCCAGTCCGGCGCCGGCGACGTGGAGTTCGCCGGGGACGCCGGGCGGCACGGGTCGCAGGCCCGGGTCCAGGACATAGGTGCGCAGGTCGCTCAGGCCGGTGCCGATCACGCTGGTCTCGGCGGCGGCCACCTGGTTGCGGTCCAGGTCGAGCCGGGTGACGTGCACGGTCGTCTCGGTGATGCCGTACATGTTGACCAGGGCAGGCGCGGTGTCCGGGTGCCGCTCGTACCAGGGGCGCAGCCGGTCCGGGCGCAGCGCCTCACCGCCGAAGACGACCGTGCGCAGCGCGAGGCGGTCGCCGTGCGCGGGCTCCTCGCGGTCGGCCTGCATCAGCTGGTAGAAGGCGGACGGCGTCTGGTTGAGCACGGTCACGCCCTCGTCGGCCAGCAGCCGCAGCAACTGCGATGGCGTACGGCTCACGTCGTACGGCACGACGACCAGGCGGCCCCCGTGCAGCAGTGCACCCCAGATCTCCCATGTGGAGAAGTCGAACGCGGCGGAGTGGAACAGGGTCCACACGTCCCGCTCGTCGAAGCCGAACCGCTCCTGGGTGGCGTCGAACAGGCGGACCACGTTGCGGTGGGTGACGAGGACGCCCTTGGGCCGGCCGGTGGAGCCGGAAGTGTAGATGACGTATGCGGGATGCTCCGGTGAGAGCGCACGGGCCCGGTCGCCGTCGACGGGGTCGGTCGCCGGCTGCGCGTCGAGCAGGCCGGTGGTGGCGCTCTCGTCCAGGACGAGCGCGGGCGCGCCGGACGGCAGCGACGGCGCGGTGCCCCGATCGGTGACCACCAGCACCGGGGCGGCGTCCGCCAGCATGAAGGCCAGCCGGGAGGGCGGATAGGCCGGGTCCAGCGGCAGATAGGCCGCCCCCGTCTTGGTGACGGCGAGCAGGGCGACGATCAGTTCGACGCACCGGGGCAGGGCCACCGCGACGATCTTCTCCGGCCCGGCGCCGCGGGCTATCAGCAGGCGAGCGAGCCGGTTGGCCCGGGTGTTCAGCTCCGCGTAGGTCAACCGGGTGCCGTCGAGGGAGACGGCGGGCGCGGCCGGGGCGGCCTGCGCCCGCGCCTGGAACAGCTCCGGCAGGGTGGCTCGGCGCACGGGGGCCGGGGCGGCCGGGGGCGGCAAGAGCCGGCGGCGTTCCGCCGCGGTCAGCAGGTCGATCCGGCCGATCGGGGAGTCCGGGTCGACTTCGGTGACGGCGTTCAGCAGGCTCAGGAACCGGTCCTGATGTTCCGTCAGGGTCTGCCGGTCGCAGACCTCGGGGTGGGCGGTGAGGTCGATCTGGAGGCCGGAGCCGTCCCGCCGGTCCCACACGGCGATCGCCAGGTCGCCGACCAGGCCGGAGGAGAGGTTGTGTACGGTCGCGGGCTGCTCGCCGAACCGCAGGTCGTAGTCGAACGACATGACGTTGACCAGCGGCGCGTACCGGGCGGCGGCCGTGTCCGGCAGCGCGATGTCCCGGTGCAGGTCCTCACCCCGGTACCGCTGGTGGGCCACCACGTCACGGACCCGGTCGCTCACCTCGCGCAGCAGCCCGGCGACGCTCAGGCCCGGCCGCACCGGCACCCGCAGCGGCAGCACGTTGGAGGTCATGCCCGGGGTCTGGCGCACCACGACGTCCGTGCGCGCCGCGACGGGCAGGCCGACCACCACGTCATCGGCGCCCGTCATCCGGTGCACGTACGCCGTCGCTGCCGCGATCGCCAGCTGTGACCAGGGCACCCGGGCGCGACGGGTGATCTCGCGCATGCGCTCCAGACGGTCCTGGCCGAGCCGGGTGGTACTGCGCAGCAGCTCCGCCGGCGTGCTCCGCGACGGCACCACGAGCCGGGGCGTCGGCGGCCGGTCGGCGAACAGGCCGGTCCAGAACGCCCGGTCCCCGGCGAACTGTTCGGAGGAGCGGTAGACGGTGTCGCTCTGCACCAGCCGGCGCAGGGAGCCGAACGGCGACGCCTCGCACGGCCGTCCCTCGGCGAGCGCGGTGTAGACCGCAGCCACCCGCCGGGCGATGAGCTGGGCGCCGAACGCGTCCATGACGATGTGGTGGTAACTGTGGTACCAGATGTGGCAGTGGTTCCCGAGGTCGATCAGCGCGTGCCGGAACAACGGCCCGCGGGTGAGGTCCATCGGCCTGCGGATGTCCTGCTCCATCCACGCCGCTGCCGCCGCCGACGGGTCCGGACGGCCGCCGACGTCCACGTACGGCAGCGGCCAGTCGGTCACCTGCCGTACGGACTGCCGGGCGTCGTCGCCGGACTCGGTGAACCTGACGTGCAGCGCGTCGGCCTCAGCGACCGTCTGCCGCAGCGCCCGTTCGAACAGCGCGGGGTCGATCGGGCCGTCGATCCGCGCGTACTCCCCGACCCGGTAGACGCTGTTCGCCGATTCCAGGCGCTGTTCGGCGAACCAGATCTCACGCTGTGCGGCCGACAGGGGCAGAATCGCACCCTCGGGCTCACGACCAGACAATCTTCAGCCTCCGGTTGCGTAGCGCCGCCTGATTTCGATACATCGGCGGGAAGAATGCAAACGGTTGTTCTGCGAGCCGGTTTCCCGTTGTCCGGGCACCGCCCGAACCTAACACGGTGGTTCGGGGAGTCAATGTCGTGAGCAGGCCCGCGGACAGCGTCGGGTGTCCCGCCGGCGGGACAGCGAATTTCCGTCTGGTGCGCCCATGATCACCCTGCTAACTTCCCGATTATTCCAGCCGGTGAGGGAGAGGCATGGCAATCGCGTCCTGGTGGGGTGAGTCATTGATGGACGCCGGTGCGGGCCGGCAGCCCTGGGTAATTTCACGCACCACGGAATCCAGAACCGAACTGCGGTCCGCCGTGGCGGAACTCGGTCGCGCCTTCCGCGAACAGGGAATAGGAGAGAACAGTACCGTTCTGCTCCGTATGAGGCCGAGCCTCACCTACGTGCGGGTGCTGCTCGCCCTGTGGAGCCGGGGCGCGCAGGTCCTCCTGGTCGACTTTCGGGCGACACCCGCCGAGTACGAGCCACTGGCCGAACTGCTCCGGCCCCAGTACGTGATCGACTCCGACGGGCACTCGGGACCGGCGACCGGCTTCGAGGAGGAGGTCGCCTTCCGCGTCGGCACCCGACCTTCCGGGCGACCCGCCGCGTCCGACGCCTGCCTGGTCCAGTTCAGCTCCGGCTCGACCGGCCGGCCCAAGGTGATCGGCCGCACCCCCTCGTCGCTCCTCGCCGAACTCGACCGTCACGCCGCCCTGCCGGAACTGCCCGGCGCCGGTGACCGCCTGGTGCTGCTCAACTCCCTCGTGCACACCATGGGCCTGGTCACCGGTGTGCTGCACGCCCTGCGGCAGGGCGCGACCGTGGTGCTGCCGCCCCTGCCGACGCCGGCCGAGGTGCTGCGGGCGGCCCGGGAGACCGGGGCGATGGCGATCTACGGGGTACCGGCCCACTTCGAACTGCTGACGAAGACCGGGGAGGTGCCTCCGCTGCCCGCGCTGCGGCTGGCCGTCACCGGCGGCGAACGGCTGCCCGTAGAGGTGTACGAGGAGTTCCACCGCAGGTACGGAGTCCGGGTGAGCCAGGTGTACGGCGTGACCGAGACCGGCCTGCTCGCGGCCGGGCTGCACGGGCCGCGGCCGCCGGTGCTGGGCAGCACGGTGCCCGGGGTCGAGACGAAGATCGTCGGCCAGGAGTTGTACGTACGCCTGGACCGGTCGCCGTATCCGCTCGACGACCAGCCGGACCGCTACGTCGACGGGTGGCTGCGCACCTTCGACCGCTTCGCCGCGGACGACGCCACCGGCGAGCTGAGCATCCTCGGCCGGCTGGACTCGCTCGTCACCATCGGCGGCCTCAAGGTGGACCTCGCCGAGGTCGAGGCGGTGCTGCAGGCGCACCCCGCGGTCGCGGAGGCGGTGGTCCTCCACCATGAGGTGATCGAGGCGTACGTCGGGGGTGAGGCGGCACCGGAGGCGGGCGCACTGATCGCCTGGTGCCAGCAGCGGCTGAGCGCCGTCAAGATCCCCAAGCGGTTCTTCGTCGCCCGCGCGCTGCCCCGCAACAAGACCGGAAAGCTCGTCCGCGACCGGAACGCGATCCGAGCCGGCCTGTGACCCACCCGGAGGGAAACGCTAGTGATCAGCAAGGAAGAGATCAGGGAGATCCTCTCCCAAAGCCGCTCGTTGGCGCTGTCCGCCGACGTCGGCGACGACGCGGAGTTCGTCATGGACTCCTTCACCATGGTCACCCTCCAGGCCTCCCTGGAGGACCGGTACGGCATCCGTGTCGACCCCCGGTTCGAAGAGCTCCAGACGCTGAACTCGGTCAACGACATCCACGCGTACCTGCTCGACCGCTTCCCCGGACAGGCGGCCGGCTGAGGCTGCCGGCCGCTCCCCTCCTCTCCCTCCCGTCTCCCGGCGTGCCGCCGATGCCGGGGAGGGACCCGTGCTAACGTTTTACGCTGTAATGAGATAGCGGAAGGAGGGGGAGTGACGTGAGTGCGGACACGGCGGCGCCCGCCATCGAGGTCGCCGACCTGCGCATGGACTACGGATCCACGGCGGTCCTGCACGGTGTGACCTTCCGGGTCGCCCGGGGCGAGGTCGTCGCGCTGCTCGGCCCCAACGGCGCCGGGAAGACGACGACGATCGAGATCCTCGAGGGCTTCCGGCTGCGCTCCGCCGGTGAGGTGCGGGTGCTCGGCACCGATCCGGCGCACGGCGACGAACGCTGGCGGGCCCGTCTCGGCGTGGTCCTCCAGTCCTGGCGGGACCACGCGAAGTGGCCCGTCCGCGAGTTCCTTGCAAACTACGGCTCCCTGTACGCGCCCTACTCCACCGAGCGGATCACCCGCCCGCGTGACGTGGACGAACTCCTGGAGGCCGTCGGGCTCACCGAGCAGGCCGGCCGACGCGTCGGACAACTCTCCGGCGGCCAGCGGCGCCGGCTCGACGTGGCGATCGGCATCGTCGGCCGCCCCGAGGTGCTCTTCCTCGACGAGCCGACCGTGGGCTTCGACCCGGAGGCCCGTCAGGAGTTCCACGCGCTGGTGCGCCGGCTCGCCGAGGTCGAGGACACCACGATCCTGTTGACCACCCACGATCTGGACGAGGCCGAGAGGCTGGCCGACCGCATCGTGATCCTGGCCCGGGGGCGAATCGTGGCCGACGCCACCCCGGAGGAACTGGCCCGGCAGGTGGAGTCCGGCGCCGAGGTGCGCTGGGTCCGCGACGGCGAACGGTTCACTTCCTCGACCAAGACCCCGACCCGGTTCGTCCGTGAGCTGTTCGCAGAGCACGGGGAGGCCGTCGACAAGCTGGAGGTCCGCCGGGCCACCCTGGAGGACACCTACCTGGCCATGGTGCACGCCGCCGAGTCCGGCCGGGACGACGCCGTACTCCCGGCGCTGGGCGCACCCCGGGTGGCCGCCGAGCGGGCGGTGGAGGTGTCGTCGTGAGTGTGACCGCGACCGCAACCGCCGTCCGCAGCGGACTGGCGGCGGGCCGGATCGAGACCCGCCAGTCGCTCGCCAGCGTCCAGGACGTCCTCGGCATGCTGTTCATCCCGGTCGTCCTGCTCGTCGTCGCCCTGCTGCGGCGCGGCTCCCACATCGGCGGTACCGGTTTCTCTCTCGGCTCCACCACACTGGCCGGCCTGCTGGGCCTGACCCTCGCCTTCAACGGCTTCCAGGCCGTGGCCTTCAATCTGCTGATGGAACGCGAGGACGGCACGCTGCTGCGCGCGAAGGCGGCCCCCAACGGCATGCTCGCCCATCTGATCGGCAAGATCATCCACTCTGCGGCGACGACCCTGATCACCACCCTCCTGCTGCTGGTGCCAGGTGTCCTCCTCTTCGACGGGGTGCGCCTGGACAGCGTCGGCGCCTGGTTCACGCTGGCGTGGGTGCTGGTGCTCGGGATGCTCGCGACGATGCCGATCGGCGCCGTCCTGGGGTCGGTGCTCACCAACCCGCGCAACATCGGTGTCGTCATGTTCCCGCTGCTGGCGCTCTTCGGTATTTCGGGCATTTTCTTCCCGGTCACCGAGGAGCCGGAATGGCTCCAGTGGATCGCCCAGGTCTTCCCCGTCTACTGGCTCGGTCTGGGAATGCGTGCCGCCTTGCTGCCGGGCCGGTTCGCGGCCGTGGAGATCGGCCATTCCTGGCGGTATGTCGAAACATTCTGCACACTCGGCGCATGGGCCGCTCTCGGTCTATTGCTGGCGCCCGTGGTACTGCGCCGAATGGCGCGCAAGGAATCCGGCTCGGCCGTCGAAGAGCGCCGGAAGGCAGCCATGCAATGAAAGCCGTCGCAGGGCCGTCACACGCTTCGGCGGCCCGCACGAAGAACGGCCGGGTAAGGTAATGACCGTCGAGTCCGGCACCAGTCAAGGGGATGCGGTGGTCGTTTTCGCCGGCCAGGGGGATTTCCGTCGTTCCTTGGCCTTGCTGTGGCGCACCCCTGGCGAGCCGGTTACCCGGAGCGGTCCGGGACCCCGGCCCGGACTGACCGTGGACGCGATCGTGGACGCCGGGATCGCCGTCGCCGACGCCTCGGGGATCTCCGCGGTCTCCATGCGCGAGGTGGGCAAGCGCGTCGGGCGGACCGGAATGGCGCTGTACACGTATGTGCCCAGCAAGGACGAGCTGGTCGACCTCATGTACGACCGCGCCCTCGCCGAACTGCCCACCGACTACGACCTCACGGACGGCTGGCGCGCCGCGCTCTCGGCCTGGACGCACGACTACTGGGCGTTCTGCCTGCGCCATCCCTGGACCCTCCAGGTCTCCCAGGCGCGCCCCGTGCTCGGGCCGAACGAGAACGCCATGCTGGAGACCGTCCTGCGCATCCTCTTCGCGACCGGGCTGAGCGCGCAGGTGCTGCGGCGGGTCGTCGGCACGCTGATCAACCACGTCCGGGGCGCGGCGCAGACGGTGGTCGACTCCCGGCAGGCCGCCGCCGCGACAGGTGTCTCCGACGAGGACTGGTGGGCCGCCCGCTCTGCGGCCTTCGAGGAGGTCGTGCCCGACTTCGCCGAGCGCTTCCCCACGGTCGTCCGGCTCGCCGCGGAGGCCGCCATGGCCCCGCCCGACCCGGAACAGCCGTATCTGGAACGGGAGGCGACCGAGACCTTCGACGCCGGACTGGCGGTCCTGCTGGACGGGATCGAGGCCATCGTCCGCCGCAGCGGGCAGGACGTGCCGGACGCGCGGGGCGCGCGGATGCCGGAGGGCGCGTAGGGTCCGCCGTCCGGCATCCGCCGGCGCACCGGGCCCGGGGCTCCGCGTTCTTCGGGGGGTCAGCCCGACGTCTTCGCCATTCCGGCCTCGGCCAGGATGGAGGTCGTGTGGTACCACGGGTTGCCGGCGGACTCGGAGATCAGGTCGCGGGACTTGGTGTCGTAGAGGCGGCCCAGATGCAGCGCCGTGTGCTGGACGAACTCCAGCGCGGTGAAGTACTTGCGCATGAACGTCGGCTGGTCGAGCGCGAACTCGGTCACTACGATGTTCCGGTTCTGCGGGATGTCGCGGGTGAGCAGGCGGACGAGGTTGTCCATCTTCTGCTGCGTGTAGGCGTCGTCATCGCTGTCCCGGAACAGCAGGACGCTGTGCCGGCGGGCCGGGTCGGAGAGCGTGGCGACCTCGCTGTGGCAGAACTCGTGGAAGAAGTTCCGGGTCGCCGGTGCCATCGCCATCTCGTTGAAGTGCATCTTGGCCAGCTTCAGCAGGCTCGTGTACCACTTCGGCGACGCCAGCATGACGATGTTCGCGTCCCTCGAGCGCAGCGCGGTGGCGCGGGCCAGCTCCTCCAGCGCGGGGGTGAAGTCGGTGGCCAGTTGGCCCGCCAGCGCGGCGACCTCCGCCCGGTGGTCGTCCTTGATCAGCCCCAGCCTCGGGAACATGTCGAGCAGGATCGCGAAGTACTGGCCGACGTGGAAGAGCGGGTACTCCCGGTCCGGCTCACTCAGTTCCCACCGGGCCACCGACACCCCGGCCTGCCTGCCCAGCTCGGCCAGTCGGCCGCCCGAGGTCAGCAGCAGCGTTCGGTGGTAGCGGCCCGCGAGCTGGTGGAAGACCCGGACCGGCTCCTCGGAGTGGCCGCTGTAGGAGCTGATGACGAACAGCGTCCCCTCGTCGTCGACCACCGACCGCGGGACGAGGTAGGGGAAGTCGTAGTCGTTGAAGACCAGGACGTCCACTCCCGCGCCCGAGGCGTTGAGGAACGTGCCGATCACATCGGAAACAATGGCGGAGCAGCCCATCCCGGAGAAGACGATGCGGTGGAACTGCCCGCTCTCGATGCGCCGGCGCAGTTCGGGAGTGACCTCGGCGAGGGAGTACTCGCCGGACTTGAGAAAGTCGGAGCGGTACCTGATCTTGAGGAAATCGGCATACCGGTCGAGGCGTGCGAACATGAAAGGCTCTTCTCTCTCGAACAGGGCGGTGACCGCTACCACATGAACTGGCCACCGTCGACGATGAGTTTCTGGCCGGTGATGTAGCGGGCCCCGTCGCCGACCAGGAACTCCAGGGCGTCCGCCATCTCCTCGGGGGAGCCGATCCGCCCCTGCGGGATCTCGGCGAGCAGCTCGGCGCGGGCCGTCGGATCAGCGACCCGGTACCGGGTGCGCATCTCCTCGGTGTCGATCATTCCGGGAATCAGGCAGTTGACCCGGACGGCGGGGGCCAGCTCCAGCGCGAGGCACTTCGTCAGATGCAGCAGTCCCGCCTTGCTCGCGCAGTAGTTGACGCCGTTCAGCCGGGGCCGGATCGCGGTCGTCGCCCCGACGTTGACGACACTGGCGCCGCCCCCCAGGCCGAGCATGGCCGGGGCGAACGCCTTGGTCAGATAGAACGGCCCGGACAGGTTGGCGTCCAGCACCTGCCGCCAGTCGTCGTCGGCCATCTCCAGGAACGGCCCGTCGATGTTGCGGCCGGCGTTGTTGACCAGCACCTGGGGCGCGCCGTGCGCGGAGAGCACCCGTTCGGCGAAGGCGGTCACCGCCTCCGGGTCGGCGACGTCCAGCCGGACCGTCTCGACCCGGTGGCCGAGTTCCTCGGTCAGCAGGTCCGCGGCGGCTTTGTCGGCGCGGTAGACAGCGACGACGTGGTAGCCGAGCCGGGCCAGCCGCCGGCTCAGCGCGACCCCGATTCCCTTGGTTCCTCCGGTGACGACAGCGGTGCGGTTCGGCATGGTCCTCTCACCGTCTCCTCGGCGCATCGGCGGACAGTCGGGCGTACGGATGCGCCCCGGTCATCCGAGGACGACCGGCAGTTCGCGGAAGCGTGTCCACAGCGGCATCGGCTCCAGGGCCAGTTCGTCACGGCCGACGGCCAGCGACACGCCGGGGTGCCGCTCGAACAGCACCTGGAGCGCCACCCGGGCCTCCATCCGGGCCAGGTTGGCCCCGAGACAGAAGTGCACACCGTGGCCGAAACCGAGGTGCGGGTTGGGGGAGCGGGTGATGTCGAAGCGCTCCGGCTCCTCGAACACCTCCGGGTCCCGGTTGGCGGCCGCGAGCAGCGGCAGCACCGACGCCCCCGCGGCCACCGTCTGCCCGTGCCATTCGATGTCCTCGATCGCGGTGGCCGGCCGGGTGCCGGTGATCGGCGGCAGATACCGCGCCACCTCGTCGACCGCCGACCGCCACAGCGCCTCGTCGTCCGACGCCGCGAGGAGCAGGCCGAGCTGGTCCGGGTGGTCCAGTAGGGCGGCCACCGCGTTCGTGATCAGGTTGTACGTCGTCTCGTAGCCCGCCGTCACCAGGCTGAACACCATGGCCACCAGCTCGGTGTCGTCCAGCCGGTCGCCCGCCTCCTCGGCCTCGATCAGGCTGCTGACGAGGTCGTCCGCGGGCTCGGCCCGCTTGCGGGCGACCAGGTCGCGGGTGACGTCGACGAGGTCGCGCACGTGCGCCTCCCAGTCCTCCCGGGAGCCGCTGAACCCGCTCATCAGCGCCGTGACGCCCTGCTGGAAGCGGACGCGGTCCTGTTCCCCGACTCCGACGAGGTCGGCGATGACGGTGTAGGTCACGGGGAGCGCGAAGTCCTGGCGCAGGTCGATCGGGTCGTCGCCGCCACCGAGCGCGTCCAGTCGGCGTTCGGCGAGTACCCGGACCTGCTCGCCGAGACGCTCGATGCGTTTCGGCGTGAAGGGAGCGGCCACCAGGGAGCGCAGCCTGCGGTGCTCGTCCCCGTCCTTCATGTCCAGGGTGGAGCTCACCAGGCGGATGTGCTCGGGGATCTCGACGCCCGGCGGAGCTCCGTAGGGGGACCGCAGCAGGCGGGGATCGGTGAGCATCGCCTTGCTGTCCGCGTAGCGCGAGACCACCCAGACGTCCTGGGAGAACGCGCCGAAGTCCAGCCGGACCTGCCCCAGCGGGGCGTTCTCCCGCAGCCAGCTGTAGTGGGCGGCCGGATCGGCGGCGAACTCCGCACCCCCCATGACGATCGGCAGGGTGACGGAGCTTGGGGTGACGGTCATGCGGGTGCCCTCCTCCAGGCAGGGGTGCGCGGCACAGGCCGGCTGGAGGGGCCCCGACGCGGGGGCACTCCTCCAGTCGGCCGGGGGTGCGGGGTCCGACTCAGCTCAGGAACTCGGAGATCGGGGTGCCGCGCAGTGACTCGCGCAGGATCTTGTTGTGGGCGGTGTCGTCCTCACCGCTGACGAGGACCGCGCCCCACTTGTCGAGCGGGATGCTCCCGCCGTACTCGTCGACCCGGTCGGTGTCCGGGTAGACCCGCACGCTGGTCGGGACATAGCGGGTGGCGAAGCCCATCCGGTGGCTCTTCGTCGTGATGTTGGGCAGCGAGGCGTGCATCAGGGTGGACCAGAAGATCACACACTGGCCACGCCGCATCACCAGGTCGAAGGAGTCCTCCTCGGACGGCCTCCAGTCCGGGTCGATCTGGAGCTCGCGGTAGTCGTAGCCGAAGAAGCCGCGCGGAACGCCGTCCTTGGCCTTGGAGTTGATCTGGGCGGTGTCATAGGTCATCCGCTTGGTCTCGTCGTAGTTCATCCGGTGGTGGGAGCCGGGGATGACCTGCAGACAGCCGTTGTCACGGGTGGCGTCGGTGAACGCCGTCCACACCGTGATGGTGCCCTTGCCGAACTCGGTTTCGGTCTCGCCGGGCCACAGGATCTGCGGTTTGCCGCTGGCGTTGGCGAAGGTGTCCGCCTGATGCCAGTCGGTGCCCTCGTCGCCCGGGTACTTCGGGAAGAACTCCGTGCGCCAGCACAGGACGTTGGGTCCGAGGATGGACGCGACCCGCTCGGTGATCTTCCGGTTGCACACGTGTTTCATGAGCAGGTCGACGTCGAGGTGGCGGTCGTAGTTCGCGATGTTGGTCGCGCCCGACATCGCCTCGTCGACCGGGTAGGCGGCGTGTGAACGGTCCAGGACCTCACGACGGGCCCGGCGCCACAGCGCGTCCATCTCCTCCGGGGTGTAAATCGTCAGCGGCCCGATGTATCCGTTCTCCCGGAAGAACTCGAGCTCGGTTTCCGATAGCTGCCACTGCTGGGTGTCAAGTGTCATGCTGGATTCTCTCCGGGTGCGTCCTCAAATTTCTGGCGGACGATTTACGGGACGCGTCGGTAAAAGCCGTGGCGGAGGGGTGCAGGAGTTTCGACGTCCCGGGTGCGCTCGGTGTTTCGGCGTGATGGGAACCTAGCCGAGTAACCGAGTCGTTGTCGACGCGCCCGCCGACCCGGCAAAGCGATCGTGATGTCCCGCCGGCGGGACACCGCAGCAGTCTCGTGCACCGCGTATGACCTGCCCGTCGCGGTCTGGTGCGGCCGGCTGCCGCGCATTTCTCCGCGCGATCGCCGCCCTTGTACCGGGCCCGGGGCGCCGTTACGTTCGGCCGGAGCGAATTCGCTGTATCGATTGTTCATTCCCCGGCCCGCCCGTTCCGGCTTTACATGCCGGCTGATTCGGTTCCCGGGTGTTCCGCGCTTCCAGTAGGAAATCTCGGAGGTCGTCGATCTTGTTGAACGCCGACACAATGCTGCCCCTGCTGGCAGCGCAGCGTGAGATCTGGTTTGCCGAACAGCGGCTGAGCGACGGCAATTCGGTGTACCAGGTCGGCGAGTACGTCGATGTGCAGGGCGAGTTCGACACGGAGATCTTCGAGCGCGCATTGCGGGCGGTCGTCGCCGGCCTGGACACCGTGCACAGCCGCTTCCGTCAGGACCGCGGCCGGGTCACGCAGTCCATCGAACCGGACCGGCCGTGGGAGCTCAGCGCCGTCGACCTGTCCGGTGCCGACGACCCGGAGGCCGAGGCCGACGCGTGGATGCGCCGGGCGCTGTCCCGGCCGACCGACCTCGCCGACGGTCCGCTGTTCCGTTACGCGGTGCTCCGCCTCGGCCCTGAGCGGCATCTGTGGTACCAGAACTACCACCACATCGCCATGGACGCCTACGGCTCCTCCCTGGTGTCCCGCCGGGTCGCCGAGGTCTACACGGCGCTCACCGAGGAGCGTGACCCCGGCCCGAACCCGTTCGGCTCGCTGCGTGAACTCGCCGACGAGGACGCCGCGTACCGCTCGGCGCCGGACTTCCGGCAGGACCGGGACTTCTGGCTCGGGCAGCTGGGCGGACGGCCGTCGCCCTCCCCGCTCGTCAGCCGGTCCCGTGGGGCGGCCGTCGGGTTCCGGGGCGTGACGCGCTGGCTGTCCGAGGAGCGGTTCGACGCCGTGCGGGCGACCGCCCGCAGCATCCGGGTACCCTGGCCGGTGGTCGCCACGGCCGCCGTGGCGCTGCACGTCCAGCGGCGGACCGGGGACGAGAACGTCATCCTCGCCTTCCCGCTCTCCGCCCGTGCCAGTCAGCTCGCCCGGCAGACCCCGGCGAACCTCGCCAACGTCCTGCCGTTGCCGCTCACCGTCCGCCCGGACATGACCGTCGCGGCCCTGCTGGAGCACGTGGCCGAGCGGATGGCCGCGGCCGTGGCACACCAGCGCTACCGGGGCGTGGACCTCCAGCGGGACCTCGGCATGGCACATGCCACGTCCCTGCTGCCGGTCGTCAACGTCATCTCGCACCCGTACGACCTGCGGTTCGGCGCGGCGCGCGGCACGATGCGCAACCTGTCCTCCGGGCTGGTGGGCAGCCTGCTGTTCATGATCTGGGACCGCCAGGACGGGCAGGGCCTCCAGGTCGACGTCAACGGCCGTGAGGACCTGGAACTGGCCGACCACCGCGACGCGTTCACCGCGACGCTGGAGGCGCTCACCGCCACGGATCCCTTCCAGCCGGTGAGCAGCGTCGGCGGCCAGGCTCCGGCGCCCGCGAACCCGGCTCCCCCGACCGCGGCGGCCGGCGCCCTCCCCGGTGCGGCCACCCTTCCCGAACTGTTCTCCGCGCAGGCCGCCGCCACCCCGGAGGCCCCTGCCCTCACGGCGGACGGCACCACCTGGTCGTACCGGGAACTCGACGAGCGGTCGAACCGGCTGGCCCGCGCCCTCATCGCCCGCGGCATCGGCCCGGAGGACGTCGTCGCCGTCGCGCTGCCCCGCTCCGCGGACCTCATCCTCGCCCTGCTCGGCGTGTGCAAGTCCGGCGCGGCCTATGTCGCCGTCGACCCCGACTACCCACCCGCCCGTATCGCGTACATGCTCCAGGATTCGGCGCCCGAGCTGTTGATCACCTCCTCGGCGGCCCGGATCGCCACCGACCGGGACCACCTGCTCGTCGACGCCCCAGAGTTCCGCGCCGACGCCGACGACCGCGACTCCCGGCCGGTGGCCGCGGAGGAACGGGTCCGGCCGCTGCGGGCCGGCTGCCTCGCCTACCTGACCTACACCTCCGGATCCACGGGCCGCCCGAAGGGCGTCGTCACCACCCACGAGAACGTCGTCCGCCTCTTCACCACCACCCGCGACCCACTCGGCTACGGTCCGGGCGACGTGTGGACGCTGTTCCACTCGGCGGCCTTCGACTTCTCCGTCTGGGAGATCTGGGGCGCCCTGCTGCACGGCGGCCGGCTGGTCGTCGTGCCCTTCGAGGTGAGCCGCGCGCCGCAGCGGTTCCTGCGGCTGCTCGCCGACGAGCGGGTGACCGTGCTCAGCCAGACGCCCTCGGCGTTCTACCAGCTCATGACCGCCGACCAGGAACTGCCCGAGGTGAGCCGCCGACTGAGGCTGCGCACCGTGGTCTTCGGCGGCGAGGCGCTCCAACCCGCCCGTCTCGCCGACTGGCGCCGCCGCCACGGCGGCACCGGGCCGGCGCTGGTGAACATGTACGGCATCACCGAGACCACGGTCCACGTCACCCACGTCGAGCTGGGTCCCGAGCAGGGCCCGGACAGCGTGATCGGCTTCCCTCTCGCCGACCTGACGGTCCATCTGCTCGACGAAGGCCTGCGGCCCGTGCCGGTCGGCGCGATCGGTGAGATGTACGTCTGCGGACCCGGCCTGGCCCGCGGCTACCTGGGCCGCCCGGGCCTCACCGCGCAGCGGTTCGTCACCGACCCGCACGGGCGACCCGGCGAGCGCATGTACCGCACCGGCGACCTGGCCCGCCGCGACCCGGCCGGCCGGCTCACCTTCGTCGGGCGCTCGGACGACCAGCTGAAGGTCCGCGGCTTCCGGATCGAGCCCGGCGAGATCGAGGCCGCGCTCGCCGAGTGCTCCGGCGTGGCGCTCGCCGCGGTCGCGCTGACCGAGGAGCGGGAGGACGCCCGGCGCCTGGTCGCCTTCGTCGTCGCCGAGGACGGCGCCGACCCCGCGCCCGAGCAGGTCAAGGAGGCGGTCCGCGCTCGGCTGCCCGAGTACATGGTGCCCGGCCGGATCGTCCGCACCGACGCGCTGCCGCTCACCGCCAACGGCAAGCTCGACCGCGCCGCCCTGACCACGGCCACTGAACCCGGGCACACTCCCGCCGGTGGCGGGCTCTCCTCCCGGCTCGACATCATGCGCACGCTCTTCGGGCTCGTGCTCGACGAACCCGAGGTGGGCCCCGACGACGACTTCTTCGACCTCGGCGGCCACTCCGTGCTCGCCACCGCGCTGATCACCCGCATCCGGTCGACGTTCTCCGTCGAGGTGGACCTGCGCGTCCTGTTCGACGACCCCACCCCGCGCGCGGTGACCGCCGCCCTGGACGACGCCGGACTGGCCCGCCCGCCCCTGGTGCGGCGGGAGCGGCCCACCGAGCTGGAAGCCTCCTACGCGCAGCGCCGGATGTGGTTCCTCCAGCAGATGGACGGCCCCGGCGGCGCCTACCACATCCCCTCGGTGCTGCGCATCGACGGCCCCCTGGATGTGCCCGCTCTCAGCGCCGCCGTCGGGGACGTCCTCGCGCGCCACGAGAGCCTGCGCACCGTCCTTCCGTATGTCGACGGCCGCCTCCTCCAGCAGGTGCTGCCGCCCGCCGCGCCCGCCCTGGCCGCGACCCCCGTCACCGAGGCCGAACTCGACGAACGCCTCGCCGCGGCCGCCCGCCGCCCCTTCGACCTCGCCGTCGAACCACCGCTGCGCGCCGAACTGTTCCGTACCGGCGCAGACGCGCACGTCCTGCTGCTCGTCCTGCACCACTGCGCCTGCGACGCGCTGTCCATGCGGCTGATCGCCCGCGACCTCGACCGTGCCTACGCCGCCCGCACCGCCGGCCGCGCCCCCCGGCTCGATCCGCCACCGGTGCGCTACAGCGACTACACGCTCTGGCAGAAAGAACTGCTCGCGGCGGACGGCCCCGGCGGCGGCCTGCTGGAGACGCAGGTGGCGTACTGGCGCGAGCAGCTGGCCGGACTGCCCGAGCAGATCGAGCTGCCCACGGACCGGCCGCGGCCCGCCGCCGCCTCCTACATCGGCGACCACATCAGCGTCTCTCTCGACGCCGAACTGCACCGCCGCCTCGTTGACCTGGGCCGGGCCTCGGGCGCCAGCCTGTTCATGGTCCTGCACGCCGGCCTCGCGGCTCTGCTCTCCCGCCTCGGTGCCGGTGACGACATCGCCGTCGGCAGCCCCGTCGCGGGCCGGCTCGACCAGGCGCTGGACGACGTGGTCGGCGCCTTCGTGAACACCCTCGTGCTGCGCACCGACGTGTCCGGCCGCCCGGCCTTCACCGAGCTGCTCCAGCGGGTCCGCGAGACGGCGCTGGCTGCCTACGCCCACCAGGACGTGCCCTTCGAGTACCTCACGGACGCCCTCGCGCCCGAACGGTCGCTGGCCCGCCACCCCCTGTTCCAGGTGATGCTGGGTCTCCAGGACACGGCTCCCGCCGGGGAGTTCACCCTGCCTGGCCTCACCGTCTCCACCGAGCTCGGCCGCACCGGGTCCGTCAAGTTCGACCTCTTCCTCAGCCTGGTCGAACGGCACACGCCCGACGGCGCGCCGGCCGGCCTCGACGGCTACCTCGAGTACGCCTCCGACCTGTTCGAACGGGAGACCGTGCGGGCCCTGTTCGACCGGTTCGCGCGGCTGCTCACCGGGGCCGCCTCCGACCCCGGCCGCTCCGTCGACCGGATCGACCTGCTCACGGCCGAGGAGCGCGCCCGCCTGCTGACCGCGGGAACCCCCGGCGCGGCGGACCTGCCCGAGGCGACCGTCACCGGCCTCTTCGCCCGGCAGGCCGCCGCCACCCCGGCCGCGATCGCGGTCTCGGCGGACGGCCGCGACCTCACCTATGCCGACCTGGACGCACGCGCCGACCGGTGGTCCCGCGCCCTGGCCAGGCACGGCGTCCGCGCCGGGGACACGGTCGCCGTGGCGCTGCCGCGCTCACCGGAGTTCGTGGTCGCGCTGCTCGCCGTACTCAAGGCCGGCGCCGCCTACGTACCGATCGACCCCCGCTATCCGGCCGCCCAGGTCGCGGCGATGCTCGGCGAGACCCGGCCGAAAGTCGTGCTCATCTCCCGCGACACCGACGTCGGCCGGCTGCCGGACACGGTGGCGCCACGCCTGGTGCTGGACGACCTGGACGCGGCGCCGGCACCGGCGGCACGGGACGCGGTCCCGCCGCACCCGCTCTCTGCCGCCTACGTCATGTACACGTCCGGCTCGACGGGGCAGCCCAAGGGCATCGTGGTGACCCACCGCGACATCGCCGCCCTGGCCACCGACCCGCGCTTCGGCGACGGTGTCTGCGCCGACGTCCTCGTGCACTCGCCCGCCGCCTTCGACGCGTCGACGTTCGAGATCTGGGCGCCGCTGCTCCAGGGGGGCCGGCTCATCCTCGCCCCCGCGCACGAACTGGACGCCGAGGAGTACGCGGACCTGATCGTCCGTCACCGGCCCAGCGCGCTGTGGCTCACCGCCGCGCTGTTCGCCGTCGTCGCCGAGTACCGGCCCGACTGCTTCGCGGGCGTCCGCCAGGTGTGGGCGGGCGGCGAGGAGATCGCGCCGTCGATGGTCCGGCGGGTGCTGGCCGCCTGCCCGGACACCGTCGTGGTCAACGGCTACGGCCCGACGGAGACCACCACCTTCGCCACCAGCCACGCCGTACGCGACCTCGCACCCGAGGCCCGCGTCGTGCCCATCGGCCGCCCGCTCACCGGTATGCGCGCCTACGTCCTGGACGCCGGTCTGCAACCGCTGCCCCCGGGCGCCACGGGCGAGCTGTACCTGGCCGGCGCCGGGGTCGCCCGCGGCTACCTGGGTCGGCCCGCGCACACCGCGGAGCGGTTCGTCGCCGACCCGTTCGGTCCGGTGGGGGAGCGCATGTACCGCACCGGTGACCTCGCCCGCTGGACCCCGGACGGCGTCCTGGAGTACCGGGGGCGCACCGACCGGCAGGTCAAGCTCCGCGGCTTCCGCGTCGAACCCGGCCAGGTCGAGGCGGTCCTGCGGGAGCACCCGGCGGTCGCCCAGGCCGTGGCCGAGGTCCGCTGCGAGGACAGCGGGGAGGCGCGGCTGGTCGCCTACGTCGTCCCGGCGGAGGGCGGCCGGCCCACCCGTGACGTGCTGCGCGCCTTCGCCGGGCGCCGCGTGCCGCAGTACCTGGTGCCACACGAGATCGTCGTCCTCGACGCCCTGCCGGTGACCGCGCACGGCAAGCTGGACCGCGCGGCCCTGCCCGCGACCGCCGCCCGGCCGAGCGGACGCGCCCCCGCCGGCCAGGCCGAGCACCTGCTGTGCACGCTCATGGCCCGGGTGCTCGGGCGGGACACGGTCGGTGCCGACGACGACTTCTTCGGTCTCGGCGGTGACAGCATCTGCGCCATCCGGCTGGTGAGCGCCGCCCGCGCCGAAGGGCTCACGTTCGCCGTGCGGGACGTCTTCGCGCACCGGACCGCGCAGGAGCTGAGCCGTAGCGCCGCCACAACGGACGACCCCGAAGACGGCGCACCCGGTGACACCGGCACCGGCCCGGTCCCGGCCACCCCCATCGTCGAGTGGATGCGTGAACGCGGCGCCCCGGTGCACCGCTTCGCCCAGTCCCTCCTGCTGTCCTGCCCACCCGGCCTGTCCCCGGAAGCACTCCGGGCCGCCGTCCGCGCAGTGACCGACACCCACGACGCGCTCCGCCTGAAACTGGTCGACCAGGACGACTCTTGGGCCCTGGAGATCCAGCCGCCCGGACCGACTCCCGACACCGACCTGGTGCGCCGCGTCGACGCGACCGGCCTGAGCGACGGCGTTCTCGCCGACCGGGCCCGTGCCGATGTCACGGCCGCGGCCGACCGGCTCGACCCGTACACCGGGCGGATCGCGCGGCTCGTCTGGTTCGACCGAGGGCCGCACGCGTCCGGCCGGCTCCTCCTCGTCGTCCACCACCTGGCCGTCGACGGAGTCTCCTGGCGCATCCTGACCGACGACCTGATCCAGGCGTACACCCAGGCGGCGGCCGGCCGCACACCGGACCTGCCGCCGGTCGGCACCTCGCTGCGCCACTGGGCGCGCCGCCTCACCGCGCAGGCCACTCAGCCCGACCGGCTCGCCGAACTGCCCCGCTGGATGGACGTCCTCGGCGTCCCCGACCCGCTGCTGACGCCGAAGCTCGCCGACCCCCGGCTCGACCTCGCCGCCGACACCGTCGACACCGTCACCACTCTCCCGGAGGACGTTGTCGGCCCCCTGCTGACGACCGTGCCGGCCGCCTTCCACTGCGGCGCCGAGGACGTGCTGCTGACGGCGCTCGCACTGGCCGTGGCCGCGTGGCGCCGCGACCGCGGGGACGACACGGCCGACGGCGTGCTCGTCGACGTCGAGGGCCACGGCCGCGAGGACGTGGTCCCGGGCGCCGACGTGTCGCGGACGCTCGGCTGGTTCACCACTCTGCACCCGGTCAGGATCGACCCCGGCCGGATCGCCTGGGCCGACGTGACCTCGGGCGCGCCGCGCCTGGGCGACGCCGTCAAGCGGGTCAAGGAGCAGGCGTGCGCGGCGCCGGACGGGGGCATCGGCTTCGGGCTGCTGCGCCACCTCGCCCCCGGCTGCCGCGAGGTGCTCGCCCGCCTCGGCACTCCGCAGATCGGCTTCAACTACCTGGGGCGGTTCGCCGCCCCCGGCGCCCCGCTGGGCGGCGAACCGGGCTGGGGCATAGCCCCCGAGGCGGTCATGGTGACGACCACCGACCCCGGCCTGCCCGTCGCACACGGCCTCGAGGTGCACGCCGTCGTGCACGACGCCGCCACCGGCCCCCGGCTGACGGTCACCTGGAGCGGGGCACGGCGGCTGTGGTCCGACGCCGACCTCATCGACCTCGGCCGGCGGTGGACGGCGGCCCTCCAAGGCATCGTCCGGCACGCCCTCTCCCCGGATGCGGGCGGCCACAGCCCGTCCGACTTCTCGCTGGCCGACTTGACCCAGAACGATATCGACGACGTCGAAGCCGCGTGGTGACCATGGTGAAGCCGTCCCGCCTGGAAGACATCCTGCCGCTCAGCCCGATGCAGGAAGGGCTGCTGTTCCAGACCGAGTACGACCGGTCCGGCCCGGACGTGTACGCCGTGCAGCACACGATCGAGGTCGAGGGCCCCCTCGACGCCTTCCTGCTGCGCGGTTGTGCCGGGGCCCTGATCGACCGGCACGCCGTCCTGCGCACCGGTTTCCGTCGGGCCCGCTCGGGCCGCTCGCTCCAGGTCGTGGCGCGTACCGTGCCTCTGCCGTGGACCGAGTCCGACCTCGGCGGCCTGCCGGCCGCGCGGGCGGAGGCGGAGGGCGAGCGCCTGGCGGCGGCGGACTTCGCCGAGCGGTTCGACCTGTCGAAGCCGCCGCTGATCCGCTTCCGCCTGCTGCGACACGGCCCCGCGCGCCACCGCCTCGTCGTGACCAGCCATCACACCGTCCTCGACGGCTGGTCCACCCCAGTTCTGCTGCGCGAGCTGTTCACGCTGTACGGCGCCGGCGGCGACCCACGCACTCTGCCGCCCGTCACGCCGTACAAGGAGTACCTCGACTGGCTGGGATGCCAGGACCGGCGTGCCGCCGGGCGGGCGTGGCGGGCGGCGCTCGCCGGGATCGACACGGCGACCCGGCTCTCCGCGGCCGCCCCCCGCTCCCTGCTGCTCCCCGACCGCATCGTCCAGCCCGCCGACGCCCGGCTCACCACGGCCCTGGAGGACACAGCCCGTGGCCTCGGCGTCACCCTCAACACCGTCGTTCAGGCTGCCTGGGGCCTGGTGCTGGCCCGGGCGACCGGCCGTCAGGACGTCGTCTTCGGCGCGATCGCCTCTGGTCGGCCCGCGCATCTGCCCGGGGTCGAGTCGATGGTCGGCCTGTTCATCACGATGCTCCCCGTACGGGTGCGGTGGGCCCCGGCCGAGTCGCTGCGCGACCTGCTGACCCGGTTGCAGGCCGAACAGTCCGCGCTCGCCGACCACCACCACCTCGGGCTGACCGGCATCCAGCAGGAGGCACCGGTCGCCGACCTCTTCGACACCGCCTTGGTGTTCGAGAACTACCCCTTCGCCGACCGGGCCGTCGACGCGGGCGACGTCCGGTTCCGGCTGGTCCTCGGCGCGAGCCGTGACGCCACCCACTACCCGCTCACCCTGCTCGCCGCGCCGGGCGAACGGCTGTACCTGCGTCTCGACCACCGCGCCGACGCGGTCGACCGGGCGGCCGCGCAGACCCTGATGGACCGGCTGCACCAGGTGCTGGGCACCTTCGCCGACCACCCCGACCGCCAGGTCCGCGCGGTCGACGGGCTGCTCGGTTCCGAACGGCGGCTCGTCCTCGACCGGTGGAACGCGCCGGACGAGGCGGAGGCGGGCGCACCGGACGGCACCGGTGAGCCGGAGGGCTCCGCGCGCACCCTCCCCGAACTGTTCGAGCGGCAAGCCGCCATGCACCCGGACGCCGTCGCGGTGAGGGGCGACGGGCAACAGCTCAGCTACGCCGGGCTGAACGCTTCGGCCAACCGTCTGGCCCGCGAACTCGTCACGCACGGCGTCGGTCCGGAGACCGTCGTCGCGCTCGTCCTGCCCCGCTCGCCAGAACTGCTGACCGCGGTGCTGGCCGTGCTCAAGGCGGGCGCCGCCTACCTGCCGGTCGACCCCGAACTGCCCGACGCCCGCCGGGAGTTCCTCCTGAGCGACGCCGCTCCGCACCTGGTGCTCACCCACAGCGGCCTCGCCGCCGGCCTTCCCGCGGGCCTGCCCCAGCTCGTCCTCGACGCCCCTGACACCCGCGCACGCGTCGCCGGCCGCGCGCCCGGCGACCTGTCCGCCGGCGACCGCACCGCTCCGCTGACCGCAGACCACCCGGTCTACGTCATGTACACCTCGGGCTCCACAGGGACGCCGAAGGCCGTCGTCATGCCCGGGACGCCCCTGATGAACCTGATGCGCTGGCACCACCGCCGTATCGGGGGAGGAGTGGGCACCCGAGTCGCGCAGTTCACGGCGATCGGCTTCGACGTGTCCGCCCAGGAGATCCTGTCGGCGCTGCTCTCCGGGAAGACGCTGGTGCTGCCGGACGACGCGACACGGCAGGACGCCGCGCGCCTGGCCACTTGGCTCGACGCCATGGAGATCAGCGAGCTCTACGCGCCGAACCTCGTTCTCGACGCGGTCGCCCAAGCCGCACTGGAGCAGGGCCTCGACCTGCCGTCGCTGCGCCACGTGGCCCAGGCCGGTGAGGCGCTGACCCCGTCGAGCGCCCTGCGGACCTTCTTCGCCCGCGTCCCCGGCCGCCGCCTGCACAACCACTACGGGCCCACCGAGACCCACGTCGTCACCGGCACGACGCTGCCCGCTGAGCCCGCCGACTGGCCGACGACACCCTCGCTCGGCCGCCCGGTCACGCACACACGGTGCTACGTCCTCACCGCCGACCTGCGCCCGGCCCCGCCCGGCGTAGCGGGCGAGCTGTACCTCGGCGGCGTGGCCCCGGCCCGCGGGTATCTGCGCCGACCGGGCATGACGGCCGGGCGGTTCGTCGCCGACCCGTTCGCAGAACCCGGCGCGCGCATGTACCGCACGGGTGACCTCGCCCGGTGGACCGGGCAGGGCGAGCTGGAGTACCTGGGCCGCGCGGACCACCAGGTCAAGATCCGCGGCTTCCGGGTCGAGCCGGGTGAGATCGAGGCGGTGCTCGCCCGCCATCCCGGCGTCGGCGGCGTGGCCGTCGTACCCCGCACGGACGGCGGCCACCAGCGCCTCGTCGGCTATGTCGTACCGGCTCCCGGCACCACCGTGCTGGTGGAGGAGCTGCGCCGCCTCGCGCAGGACCAGCTCGCGAAGTTCATGGTGCCGTCGGCGTTCGTGCTGCTGGACGCGCTGCCGCTGACCCCGAACGGCAAGCTCGACCGCGCCGCCCTGCCCGCACCCGAGCGGACCGCCGCCCTGGCGCGATCCGGGCGCACACCGCAGGAGCAGATCGTCTGCGAGCTGTTCGCCCAGGTCCTCGGACTGCCCAGGGTCGGCGTGACCGAGAGCTTCTTCGACCTCGGCGGGCACTCGCTGACCGCCACCCGGCTGGCCGCCCGCCTGCGCCACACCTTCGGTGTCGAACTGAGCCTGCGCGACCTGTTCGAGGCGTTCACCCCAGAGGCGGTCGCAGCCCTGCTCGGCACGGCGGGCCCGGCCCGGCCCGCTCTGGCGCGCCGCCCGCGCCCCGAGGTGCTGCCACTGTCCTACGCCCAGCGCCGGCTGTGGTTCCTGCACAAGATGGAGGGCCCCAGCCCCACCTACAACATCCCGATGCAACTGCGCCTGACCGGGGAGCTCGACCGGGCGGCGCTGGAGCAGGCCCTCGGCGACCTGGTGGCGCGGCACGAGAGCCTGCGGACCGTCTTCCCGGAAGCGGGCGGCGTCCCCTGCCAGCGGGTCCTCCCGCCGCACGAGGCGGCACCCCGGCTGGTCACGACGGCCGTCGGCGAGGACGAACTGCCGGAGGCGCTGCGTCGCGGCGCCCGCTGCGCCATCGACCTGATGACCGATCCGCCACTGCGGGCCCACCTGTTCCGGACCGGGCCGCGTGACCACGTGCTGCAGCTGGTGGTCCACCACATCGCCGGGGACGGCTGGTCACTCGCCCCGGTCGCCACCGACCTGGCCCGCGCCTACGCCGCCCGCACCGCCGGGGCGGCGCCCGACTGGGACGAACTGCCGGTCCAGTACGCCGACTACACGCTGTGGCAGAACGAGATCCTCGGCGAGCAGCACGACCCCGGCAGCCTCCTCGCCCAGCAGGTCTCCCACTGGACCGGCAGGCTGGCCGGGCTGCCCGACGAGCTGGCACTGCCCACCGACCGGCCGCGCCCCGAGGTCGCCTCATACCGGGGCGACTACCTGACCGTGGAGTGGGAGGCCGACCTGCACCGCGCGCTCGACGCCCTGGCCCGGCGCTGCGGCGCCACCCTCTTCATGGTGCTCCAGGCGGGCCTGGCGGCCCTGCTGTCCCGGCTCGGCGCGGGCCACGACATCCCGATCGGCAGCCCGATCGCCGGCCGCGCCGACCAGGCGCTCGACGACCTGGCGGGCTTCTTCGTCAACACCCTGGTGCTGCGCACCGACACCTCCGGCGAGCCGACCTTCGAGGAACTGGTCCGCCGGGTCCGCGACACCGCCCTGGACGCCTACGCCCACCAGGACGTGCCGTTCGAATACCTGGTGGAAGTGCTGAACCCGCCCCGCTCTCTGGGCCGCCACCCGCTGTTCCAGGTGATGTTCGCCCTCCAGAACGCGCCCGAGGCCCGCTTCCGGCTGCCCGGTCTGGAGGTCGAGGTGTCGTCCGGCCGGACCGGCACCGCCAAGTTCGACCTGTTCTTCAGCATGGCCGAGCACCGGGACGCCACCGGCGCGCCGTCGGGCATCGAGGGCGCCGTCGAGTACGCCACCGACCTGTACGACCCGGATACCGTGCGCGGCCTGTTCCGCCGGTGGACCCGGCTCCTCACCCAGGTCACCGCCGACCCCTCGCAGCGGCTCGGCGAGATCGACGTGCTGGACGCGGCCGAGCGGCGCACGCTGCTTCACGACCGCAACGCGACCCGCGCCGAGGGCGAACAGGTGCCGTACACCGAGCTGTTCGCCCGGCAGGCCGAACGGACGCCGCACGCCATGGCGGTCGTCGCCGACGACGCGGAACTGACCTACGGCGCGCTGCACGAGCGGTCGAACCGGCTGGCCCGGGTGCTCGCCCGGCACGGCGCCGGACCGGGCCGGCTGGTCGCCGTCGCGCTGCCGCGCTCGGCCGACCTGGTCGTCGCGCTGCTGGCGATCGCCAAGACCGGCGCCGCCCACGTCCCGCTCGACCCGGCCCATCCGGTCGCGCGGACCGGGCTGATCCTGCGGGAGGCGCATCCCGCGCTGGTCGTGGGTACCAAGGCGACGCTGGCGGAGCTGCCAGACGGTTGCGGGACTTCGCTGGCTCTCGACGACCCGCGGGTGCGGGCCGCCGTCGCCGAGGGACCCGAGGCCCCGGACGTACGCCCCGGACCCCGGGACGCGGCGTACGTGATCTTCACCTCCGGATCCACCGGCCGCCCCAAGGGCGTCGTCGTGGAGCACGGCGCGCTGACCAACCTCCTGCTCGGCATGCGCGAGCTGGTGCCGACGGGCCCCGAGGACGCGCTGCTCGCGGTGACGACGATCGCCTTCGACATCGCCGCGCTGGAGATCTTCCTGCCGCTTGCCTGCGGGGCACGGGTGGTGCTCGCGGCCGAGGAGACGGTCGCCCGGCCCGCCGCCCTCGTCGAGCTGATCCGGCGGACCGGTGTGACCGTCGTCCAGGCGACCCCGTCCTGGTGGCAGATGGTCGCCGCCCACGACCTCGACGCGCTGCGCGGACTGTGCATGCTGGTCGGCGGCGAGGCGCTGCCGGCGCCGCTGGCCGCCCGCCTGCGCGAGACCGGCCGTGAGGTGCTCAACGTCTACGGCCCGACCGAGACGACGATCTGGTCCACCGCCGCCGCCCTGTCCGGCCGCACCGACACCGTCATCGGCCGCCCGATCCGCAACACCCGGGTCTACGTGCTGGACGCGTCACTGCGCCCGGTGCCGCCCGGCACGCTCGGCGAGCTGTACCTCGCCGGCGACGGACTGGCCCGCGGCTACCTCGGCAGGCCGTCCCTGACCGCCGGACGCTTCACCGCGGATCCCCACGGCCCCGCCGGGACCCGCATGTACCGCACCGGCGACCTGGTCCGCTGGACCGCCGACGGCCACCTGGAGTTCGCGGGCCGGATCGACCACCAGGTCAAGCTCCGTGGCTTCCGCATCGAACTGGGCGAAATCGAGTCGGTGCTCGCCGCCCACCCGGAGGTCGCCCAGGCGGCGGCCGTCGTCCGCGAGGACCGGCCGGGCGACCGGCGCCTGGTGGCCTACGTCGTGCCGGACGCCGCCGGCGCCTCGCCGGACAGCGGCCGCGACCGGGAGCACGACCAGCTCGACGCCTGGCGGGACCTCTACGACACGGTCTACGCAGCCTCCGGCCCGGTGCCCTTCGGCGAGGACTTCGCCAGCTGGAACAGCAGCTACGACGGCCGGCCCCTGCCGCTCGACGAGATGCGCGAGTGGCGCGACCACACGGTGGACCGCATCCGCGAACTGCGGCCCCGGCGCATGCTGGAGATCGGCGTCGGCACCGGACTGCTGCTGTCCCGGCTCGCCGCCGACTGCGAGGCCTACTGGGGCACGGACATCTCCCCGTCGGTGATCGAGACCCTGCGCGGCCATGTGGCCGCCGACCCGGAACTCGCCGAGCGGGTCCGCCTGCTGGTGCGCCCGGCGCACGACACCGAGAACCTCCCCGAGGAGCACTTCGACGTCGTCGTCCTCAACTCGGTGATCCAGTACTTCCCGCACGCCGACTATCTCGAACGGGTGATCAGCGGTGCCCTGCGGCTACTCGCCCCGGGCGGCGCCGTCTTCCTCGGCGACGTACGCGACCTGCGCCTGCAACGGACCTTCGCCACCGGTGTGCAGGCCGCCCGGGGGCGCACCGGCGACGACCCCGGCGAACTGCGCCGGGCCGTCGAGCACGCTGTGATCCTGGAGAAGGAACTGCTGGTCGACCCCGACTTCTTCCCCGCGCTCCAGCAGCGGACGCCCGCACTGACCGCGCACACCGTCCAGGTCAAGCGGGGCCGGGCGCACAACGAGATGACCCGCTACCGGTACGACGTCGTCCTGCGCAAGCAGGGCGCCCCGGTCCACCGGATCACCGAGACCGCACAGCGGCCCTGGCCCGCCGACGGCGCGGCCGGGCTGGCCGCGCTGCTCACCGGCGAACGCCCCGCGGCCGTGCGCGTCACCGGCATCCCGAACGGACGTATCGCCGCGGAGGCGGCCCTCGCACAGGCGGTGCGGGACGGCACCCGGCCGCCCGCCGCACCGGCCGGCGACGGCGTCGAACCGGAGGATCTGTACGAGCTCGCGGCCGCCCATGGCTACCGGGTGTGGGTCACCTGGTCGGCGTCCGACCCGAACGCCCTGGAGGCCGTCTTCGCCCACTCCGCGGCCATCCCGGCTTCGCACCCGGCGTCCGGGCCGCCGGCCGGTCTCTACCGGCCGGCCGTCTCCCCGTCCTCCCGGGCCGGCCTGTCGTCGTTCACCAACAGCCCGCTGACGGCACGCGACACCGGCGCCCTCATCGCCCGGCTGCGCGAGCACCTGCGCGAACGGCTCCCTGACTACATGGTGCCGTCAGCGTTCGTCCCCCTGAACGCCCTGCCGCTGACCCCGAACCGCAAGCTGGACCGCACGGCGCTGCCCGCACCGGACATCGTCGTCAGCGGCTCCTCCCGCGAGGCGCGCACCCCGCAGGAGGACATCGTGTGCGACCTTTTCGCCCAGGTGCTCGGTCTCGCGCGGGTCGGGGTGAACGACGGCTTCTTCGACCTCGGCGGCCACTCGCTGCTCGCCACCCAGCTCATCGCCCGGCTGCGCGCCATGTTCGGCGTCGAACTGCCGCTGCGGACGCTGTTCGAGGCCTCCACCCCGGCCGGGGTGGCCGCCCGGCTCGAGGAGGGCGGCGCGGCCCGCCCGGCCCTCGAACGCCGGCCGCGCCCGGAGGTGCTGCCGCTGTCGTACGCCCAGCGCCGCCTGTGGTTCCTCCACCAGATGGAAGGCCTGGGCGGGATGTACAACATCCCCCTCGGCCTCAGGCTGACCGGCTCGCTCGACCGCCAGGCCCTCCAAGCCGCGCTGACCGACGTCGTCGCCCGTCACGAGAGCCTGCGCACGGTATTCCCGGACGACGGGGGAGTGCCCCGTCAGATGATCCTCGCCCCCGAGTCGGCGAAGCTGGTCCTGCACGAGCGGGCGGTCACCGAGCAGGAGCTGCCGACCGCGCTGGAGCCGGCCGCGCGCTACCCGTTCGACCTCGCGACGGAGCCCCCGGTGCGCGCCGACCTGTTCCGGCTCGCCCCCGACGAGCACGTCCTGCTGCTGGTGGTGCACCACATCGCCGGAGACGGCTGGTCCCTCGGCCCGCTCGCCGGCGACCTGGCCCGCGCCTACGCCGCCCGCACCGCCGGGGCGGCGCCCGACTGGGACGAACTTCGGGTCCAGTACGCCGACTACACGCTGTGGCAGAACGAGCTGCTCGGCGACCACGACGACGCCGACAGCCTGCTGGCCCGCCAGCTCGCCTACTGGACACGCCAGCTGGCCGGTGCCCCGGCGGCACTGGAGCTGCCCACGGACCGCCCCCGCCCGCCGGTGGCCTCCTACCGGGGCGACTACGTCACCCTACGGATCCCGGCCGCGCTCCACGAGCGGCTGGCCGACCTGGCCCGGCAGACCGGCGCGACCCTGTTCATGGTGCTCCAGGCAGGCCTGTCCGCCCTGCTGCACCGGCTCGGCGCGGGCACCGACATCGTCACCGGCAGCCCGATCGCCGGACGCACCGACCAGACCCTGGACCAGCTGATCGGCTTCTTCGTCAACACGCTGGTGCTGCGCACCGATCTGTCCGACGACCCCACCTTCGAGGAGCTGGTGGCCCGGGTCCGGGAGACCGCGCTGGCCGCCTACGCGCACCAGGACGTGCCGTTCGAGTACCTGGTGGAGAAGCTGAACCCGCCGCGCTCACTGGGCCGGCATCCGTTCTTCGGCGTGATGTTCGCCCTCCAGAACGCTTCCGAGGGCACCTTCCAGCTCCCCGGCCTGGACGTGGAGATCGCCCACGGACGCACCGGCACAGCCAAGTTCGACCTGTTCTTCAGCCTCGCAGAGCAGCGTGGCGCGCAGGGCGCGGCCGACGGGATCGCCGGTGTCGTCGAATTCGCCAGCGACCTCTACGACGCCGCGACCGTACGCGACCTCTTCGCCCGCTGGGTGCGGCTGCTGGAGTCGGCGGTGGCCGGGCCGAGCCGGCCGGTCAGCGGACTGGACCTGCTGGCCGCGCACGAACGGCACGAGATGCTCGCCGCCGCTTCCGGGCCCGCCCTGCCCCTGCGCTCGGCCGGACTGCCCGGCCTCTTCGCCGCCCGGGCCGCGGCCACCCCGGACGCCGTCGCGGTGGTCGACGACGACACCACCCTCACCTACGCCGAGCTCGACGCCTGGTCCGCGCGACTGGCCGCCGTCCTGGCCGAACGGGGCGTCACCCGGGGCAGCGCGGTCGCCCTGCTCATGCAGCGCTCGCCCGCCCTGGTCGCCGCCATCCTCGCGGTGCTGCGCGCGGGGGCGGCCTACGTCCCGCTCGACTCACGCTACCCCGCCTCCCACCAGCGCCTCGTCCTGGCGGAGACCGGCAGCGTGCTGCTCCTGACGGACCCCGCCTCCCGGGCGGGCCTGGACGACTTCGGGACGCCGCTGCTGGTGCTCGACCCCCGGCCGGACCACCGCACGCCGCCCGCACCGCCCCTCGTGGAAACCGAGGGCGACGACGCGGCGTACATCATGTACACCTCCGGATCGACGGGCCGTCCGAAGGGCGTGGTCGTCACCCACCGCAACATCGCCGACTTCGCCGCCGACCCCTGCTGGCACGGCGGCGCCCAGCGCCGGGTGCTGCTGCACTCACCGCTCGCCTTCGACCTGTCGACGTACGAACTGTGGGTGCCGCTGCTGAGCGGCGGCCGCATCGAGCTGGCGCCGCCCGGCGAACTCGACGCCCACACGCTCGCCGATGTCATCACGCGGCGGCGGATCACCTCGCTGTGGCTGACCAGCTCCCTGTTCAACCTGATGGCCGACCTCGAGCCGGGCTGCTTCGCCGGCGTCGAGCAGGTGTGGGCCGGCGGCGAGCCGGTGCCCGTGGCCTCTGTGCGGCGCCTGCTGGCGGCCCATCCGCGGCTGCTGGTGGTCGACGGCTACGGCCCCACCGAAGCGACCACCTTCGCCAGCTACCACCCCGTGCCCGCCGCCGACGCCCCCGCGCTCGGCACGTCGGTGCCGATCGGACGGCCGATGGCGAACATGGACACCTATGTGCTCGACGCCGCGCTGCGGCCCGTCCCGCCGGGCGTGGTCGGCGAGCTGTACCTGGCCGGGACCGGCGTCGCCCGCGGCTACCTGGAGCGTCCCGCGCTGACCGCCGAACGGTTCGTCGCCTGTCCCTTCGGGCCGCCCGGCCTGCGCATGTACCGCACCGGCGACCTCGCCCGCTGGACCCCCGACCACGTCCTGGAGTACGCCGGCCGCGTCGACCAGCAGGTCAAGCTCCGCGGCTTCCGCATCGAGCCCGGTGAGGTCGAGGCCGTCCTGCTCGACCACCCCGGCGTCACCCAGGCCGCGGCGGTGCTGCGCCGCGACCTCGCCGAGGAGGCGCAGCTGGTCGCATACGTCGTACCCGGCGTCGCCGAACGAGACCGGCAGGCGGAGGCCGAACAGGTCGGCGAGTGGCTTCAGGTCCACGACTCCCTGTACGGAGCCGAGCGGGACGAGTCGGACGCGGCCCTCGGCGAGGACTTCACCGGCTGGGTCAGCAGCTACGACGGACAGCCCATCGCCGGCCACGCCATGCGGGAGTGGCGCGAGCGCACCGTCGAGCGCATCCGCGAGCTGAACCCCGGCCGGGTTCTGGAGATCGGTGTCGGCACCGGTCTGCTGCTCGCCCGCCTGGCGCCCGGCACCCAGGAGTACGTGGCCACCGACTTCTCGCCCACCGTCGTGGAGGCGTTGCGGCGCCGGGTGGCGGCCGACCCCGCCCTGGCCGGCCGCGTCCACCTGCGGGCCCAGGCCGCGCACGAACTCGCCGGCCTGCCCGAAGGGCACTTCGACACGGTCGTCGTCAACTCGGTCGTGCAGTACTTCCCGAACGCCGACTACCTGACCGACGTCCTCGCCACAGCCCTGCGACTGCTCGCCCCCGGCGGCTCCGTCTTCGTCGGCGACGTGCGCAACCTGCGGCTGCTGGACGCCTTCGCCGCCGGGGTCCAGGCCGCCCGGACAGGCACCCACGACCTCTCCGCGCTGCGCGACGCCGTCACCCAGACCACCCGGCTGGAAAACGAACTCCTCATCGACCCCGGCTACTTCACGGCCCTGCGGGACCGGCTGCCGGACCTGGGCGCGGTGTCCGTACGCCTCAAGCGCGGCCGGCACGACACCGAACTCACTCGCTTCCGCTACGACGTGGTCCTGCGCAAGCGGGACGGCCGCCCCGGCCCGGACCTCGCCCCCGAGACCGTGGAGTGGACGTCTGTCGCCGGGCGGTCCGCGGTGGCCGAGCGGCTCGCGTCGAAGCGGCCCGCGGCCCTGGTCGTCAAGGACGTGCCCAACCCCCGGGTCACCGCCGACGTGGCCCTCGCGGCTGCCCTGCGCACCGGCGAGCTGTCACCCGCCCCGGACGCCGACGCCGGGGTCGACGACTGGTACGAGCTGGGGGAGCGGCTGTCCTACCGGGTCGCCGTCACCTGGTCGGACAGCGCTCGCGACCGGGTCGACGTGGTCTTCGCCGACGCTGCCGCCCTGCCCTGCGCACCGGACCCCCTGCCGACCGTGCTCGGCTCCGCACCGCCCGCGTCCGGCGCAGCGGAGCCGGTGGCGCGCTTCACCAACGACCCGACCGCGGCACGCGGCGACGCCGCCCTGGTGACGTCGCTGCGCGAGTTCGCGCAGGAGCGGCTGCCCGCCTTCATGGTGCCCTCGGTGTTCGTCCCCCTGGAGGCTCTGCCGCTGACGCCGAACGGGAAGCTCGACCGGGCCGCCCTGCCCCGGCACGACCCGCGCATCGGCGCCGCCGCCCGCGCCCCGCGCACCCCGCACGAGCAGGTGGTGTGCGAACTCTTCGCCGAACTCCTCGGCGTGCCCTCCGTCGGGCTCGACGACAACTTCTTCGACCTCGGCGGGCACTCCCTGCTCGCCACCCGGCTCATCGCCCGGATCAAGTCGGCCTTCGGCGTGGACGTCGGCCTGCGCACCCTGTTCGAGTCGCCGACCCCGGCCGGGATCGCCGCCCGGATGGATCTGGACGACGCCGACAGCGGCTACGACGTCATCCTGCCGCTGCGCGCCACCGGCAACGAACCGCCGCTGTTCTGCGTGCATCCCGGCGGCGGCATCGGCTGGTCGTACATGGGCCTGATCCGCCATGTCGATCCGGACGTCCCCGTCTACGCGGTGCAGGCCCGGGGCCTGGCCCGGCCGGAGGACGAACTCCCGGCCGACATGGCGGAGATGGCCGCCGACTACGCCGACCACCTGGAGGCCGCCTTCCCCGAGGGGCCGTACCGCCTCCTGGGCTGGTCGTTCGGCGGACTGGCGGCGCACGCCCTCGCCACCGAGCTGCAACGGCGCGGGCGGACCGTGCAGTCACTGATCGTCGTCGACGTCCACCCCGGCTGGCTGGGCCTGACCCACGACGACGTGCCACCGCTGGACGACCGAAACATGCGCCCCCACCTGGAGTACCTGATGCGGCTCGTCGGTCTCGACCCCGACCTGTTCGACGCGGAGGTGTTCGTCTTCGACGAGGTCATGAAACTGCTGCGCGAGCGCGGCAGCGCCCTGGGAGCCCTGGACGAGGAACGGCTGCGCGCGATCACGGCGATCTCCGCCAACAACAACCACCTGATGATCGACTACCGGCCCGCGGTGTTCGACGGGGACATCCTGCTCCTCGCCGCCACCGACCAGCAGAAGCCCGAGGCCACCGCCGCCGCCTGGCGGCCGTACCTCACCGGAGAGGTCCGCACCCACGTCGTCCCCGGCGAGCACGGCACCCTGCTGTCCCGCCTGGGCTCGCTCACCCAGGTCGGAGCCCTCCTGTCCGCGGTCCTGCGCGAAACGGACCTCACATGACCGCGCCCTCCCACCTGACCGGGGCCCGGCTGGACCGCGCGTACTCGCCGAGCCACCTGGTGCCGAGCCTGCGGCACTACCTCGACGAGTACGCCGCCCTCAGCGCGCGGGCCCGCCGCGCCCCCGGCGTCCGCACCGGACTGCGCTACGGCCCGGGATCCGCCGAGAAGCTCGACTTCTGGCCCGCGGGACCGGCACCCGCTCCGGTCCATGTCTTCGTGCACGGCGGCAACTGGCAGGAACTCACCGAGCGCAGCTCGGCGTTCGCGGCGCTCGCCTTCCGCCGCGCCGGCGCCGCGTTCGCCGCCGTCGGCTACGGGCTCGCCCCGGTCACCCCGCTGGACGAGATCGTGGCCGGCGTGCGCCGGTGCGTCCGCTGGATCCACGAGAACGCCGACGACCTCGGCGTCGACCCGCGCCGGATACACCTCAGCGGCACCTCGGCCGGCGCCCACCTCGCCGCGATGGCCCTCGTCCCGGCCGGACCGGGCGAACCCGTGGCGGCCGAGCTGCTCGCCGGCGTCACCCTGCTCAGCGGGATCTACGACCTCGAACCGGTCAGCCGCTCCTACGTCAACGAGGCGCTGCGGCTGGACGCCGACGCCGTCCGCCGCAGCAGCCCGCCCGAACTGCTGCCGGACGAGCTCCCTCCGGTCGTCCTGGCCCGTGGCGGCGTCGAGACCGAGGAGTACGTGCGCCAGCACGACCTGATGGCCCAGGCCCTGCGAGGCCGCGGCGCGCTCGCGGCAGACGTCGTGGAAGCGCATCGCAACCACTTCGACCTGCCGTACGACCTCGCCGACCCGGCGACGCCGCTCGGCCGCGCGGTCCTGGCCCAGCTGCGGCTCCCCGACGACCGGGACGACCGCGACGACCCATCTGCAGAGGTGACCGCATGACGACCGACATCCTCCCCTCGCCGGTGAGTCGCTTCGACGGCACCCGCGAGGAAGCCGAACGGTACGACCGGGAGGACCCGCTCGGCCATCTGCGCGACCGATTCGTACACGCCGAGCCCGGCCTGCTCTACCTGGACGGCAACTCGCTCGGGAAGCTGCCCGCCGACACCCCGGACTTCGTCGCCGACGTGATCCGGGGCGGCTGGGGCCGCGGCCTGATCCGCTCCTGGAACGACTGGATCGACTGGAATCGGCGGATCGGCGACCGGCTCGCGGAGCACGTCCTCGGCGTCGGCCCCGGCGAGGTGGTGCTCTCCGACTCGACCACCGTCAACCTGTACAAGCTGGCCTGGGCGGCGCTCGATCACGCCCCCGGCCGGCGCTCCCTCGTCGTGGACGCCGACGACTTCCCCACCAACCGGTACGTCGCCCAGGGGCTGGCCCGCCAGCGCGGCCTCGACCTGCGCCTCGTGCACTCCGACCCGGACCGGGGCCTGGACCCGGAGCGACTGCGGGCCGCACTCGACGACCAGGTGGCGCTGGTCGTCCTGTCGCACGTGGCCTACCGCAGCGGTGCGCTGGCCGACATGGCCGCGGTCAATGCCCTGGCCCGCGAGGCCGGGGCGCTGGTGCTGTGGGACCTGTCGCACGCCGCCGGGGCGGTCCCGGTCCGGCTCACCGAGGACGGCGCGGACCTCGCCGTCGGCTGCACCTACAAGTACCTCAACGGCGGCCCCGGCTCGCCCGCCTTCCTCTATGTCCGCCGCTCGCTCCAGCGGCGGCTGCGGCAGCCGATCCAGGGCTGGTTCGGACAGCGCGACCAGTTCGCCATGGCGGCCGACTACGACCCCGTCGAGACGGTCGACCGGTTCCTGACGGGCACGCCGCCGATGCTCTCCACCGCCGCGCTCGTGCCCGCGCTCGCCCTGGTCGAGGAGGCGGGGGTCGACCGGCTGCGGGCCAAGGGGCGGCTGCTCGGCGAACTGGCCGTGGACCTCGCGGCCCGCTGGCTCTCACCGCTCGGCTTCCGCCTGGCATCACCCGAGGACCCGGACCGGCGTGGCTCTCACGTCACCCTGTGGCACCCGGACGCCTGGCGGATTTGCCGCGCCCTCGCGGACGACGAGGGCGTCGTCTGCGACTACCGGGAACCGGACCGGTTGCGCATCGGACCGTCCCCCGCATACACCCGTTTCACCGACGTGTGGGACGCCCTGGACCGCACCAGGCGTCTGGTGGAGAGCGGCCGGCACACCCGGCTGCCACGTGAGAAGGCACGCATCACCTGACGCCGCGTCCGAAGCCCGACCACAGGCACGACGACTGACGACCGCAGATCACCGAACCGCGTCATCGGGAGCGTACGGCATGAGTACCCATCAGGTGACCACGCTCTTCCTCGCCCTGGCCGCGATCTCACTCATGGCCTACGCCGCCGGCGCCGTGACCCGGCGGTTACGGCAGCCTCCCGTCATCGGCGAGGTGTTCCTCGGCGTGCTGCTGGGGCCGACAGTGCTGAACGGCGCCGTCTCCGACGCGTTGTTCCCCGAGGACATCCGGCCCTTCCTCACCGCCCTCGCCAACATCGGCGTGGCCCTGTTCATGTTCTCCGTCGGCGCGGAGCTGGACGCGGGTCTGATGCGCGGACGCCGGTTCGTGGCGGGCACCGTCGCGGTCGGCTCCATCATCCTGCCGTTCCTGCTCGGTGCGCTGCTCGCCCTGTACCTGTTCGACAGCCACCCGACCGGCGACCGGACGGGCTTCGTCCTGTTCATGGGAGCGGCGATGTCCGTGACCGCGTTCCCGGTGCTGGCCCGGATCCTCGCCGACCGCGCATGCAGCGCACCTGGCTCGGAACGGTCGCGCTTGCCTGTGCGGCGATCGACGACGTCCTGGCCTGGACCCTGCTGGCGGTGGTGGTGGCGATGATCGGGGCGGGCACCGGCTCGCAGTGGCTCCTGCTGCTGTTCGTGCCGTACGTCGTGCTGATGTTCACCGTCGTGCGGCCCGTGCTGCGCCGTCTCCTGGAGCACCGGCGGTTCAGCGGACCCGGCAACCCGGCCGCGATGGTCCTCACCCTCAGCACTCTGCTGCTGTCGGCCGCCTTCACCGAGTGGATCGGCCTGCACTTCATCTTCGGCGCCTTCGTCCTCGGCGCGGTCATGCCGCGGCGCACCACGCGAACCGTCGGAGGTCACCGTCCAGGTGCGCGACCGCATCTCCTCCCTCAACGACTTCCTGCTGCTGCCGATGTTCTTCATCGTCGCGGGCCTGAAGGTGGACCTGTCCGGCATGAACGGCACGGACCTGCTGCAGCTCGGCCTCATCCTGACCGTCGCGGTGGGCGGCAAGTTCGTCGGCGCCTTCGTCGTGGCACGCGCCGCCGGTATGCAGAACCGTCCGGCGTCCGCGCTCGCCGTGCTGATCAACACACGGGGCCTGACGGAACTCATCATCCTCACCGTCGGTCTTCAACTCGGGGCACTCGACGGCAAGCTGTACTCCGTCATGGTCGTGATGGCTCTCGTCACCACGGCGATGGCAGGCCCCCTGCTCCAGCTGATCTACCCCCTACGGTCGGTGCCCCCGGGCACCGGCCCGGCTGTCCCGCCGGCGGGACGGACGGGTGGCGGACAAGAGACCTTCCTCACCGGCCCGGAGCCGGATAATGTGAATTCCCAGAAGGCGCCGATCAGGGAATGACTGGCGCCCTGCGAGCGTCATTTCCGTCGCCGCGGTATTCCGCGAGAGAAATGCGTGTGTCCGTTGCCCTACTGAGGGAGCAGAGAATGTCCAATCCTTTCGACGACCCCGATGGCACGTTCCTCGTGCTCGTCAATGAGGAAGGCCAGCATTCGCTGTGGCCGGCCTTCGCCGAGGTGCCGGCGGGCTGGACCGTGGCCCTCAAGGAGACCGACCGGCAATCGTGCCTGGATTATGTCGAGGAGAACTGGACCGATATGCGTCCGCTCAGCCTCGTACGCCAGATGGGAGAAGCCTGATGGGCGACACCGTGGAGCCGTTCCTGTTGACCGAGGACGATCTCGAGGAGTCGTTCTTCGGCGAGGAGCCCAGCGTCGCGTACGACCCCGTCTTCGTCTCCGGTGACGAGTCCGGCCGTGTCCTCATCGAACTGATCAACACGCTCACGCACGGCTCCCATCCGGAGGCGGTGGACCACGCGGCCGGGCTCTACACCAACGTCGTCGGCTCGGTGGTCTTCCACCACGTCGCGCGGTTCCGCGGTGACGCCGCCCAGCGGATCCTCCAGGAGTTCGTGGAGGCCCTGAACAAGTGCGACAGCTACCGCATGCAGCTGAACGACGGCATGCAGTTCGACGTGACCAAGGCCGCCGTCGAACCGCTTGAGGACAGCGTCGGCGAGGGCGTCGTCACCCGGTGGGTGACGACCTCCGACGGTTACAGGATCGAGGGCTCCTGGGCGGTCGCCGCCAGTGGCGACATCCTCTCGTTCGTCAACGTGCGCCTTCCCGACCCGGCCGGGATCCACCGGCTGGCCCGCACCGCCCTGGAGCGCGTAGCGGCCGGCACTGCCCCCTCCTGACCGGGGCGCACAGCTCCCACCGGCGGTGACCGGCGCCCGCGGTCGCGGGCACACGAGGCGGCGGGCCCCCAACCGGGCCCGCCGCCTCGGCGTTGGCCGCGTTTGCCGGCCGCACGCTATGCCGGGTAGCCGTACGTCTGGGCCGCCCGCCGGTAGTGCTCCACCCGGAACCGGTCCTCGGTCTCCATCGCCTGCGGGGTGTAGAACTGCCCGAACTTCTCCCGGTACTTCTCGAACCAGTGCCGGTGCTCGGCGAGGAAAAAGATGTCGTGCAGGGCGATCGCGCGGATCGCCAGGACCGGGACCGGCGCCTTGCTCACCGCGAAGTCCGGGTTCCGGGCCGCCGGAACCTCACAGTTCTCGTGGAACTGTCCCACCATGAGGCCCTGCGCGACGAACTCGTCCTTCACGCGCAGCTGCGCCTCGTCGAGCAGCTTCGTGTCCTCGGAGCGCAGGTCGGGCAGGGCTACGACCATCGCCCGCAGCATGGGGTTGCGGCCCTGCCAGGAGATCAGCCCGTACTCGCGCAGACTGCTGCGGGCGATCTCCTCGATGAGTTCGGCCGTGGGCGAGTGACCGACGAACCGCACCCGTATCTCCATCGTCCGGTTCTTGCGCGAGGGCGCAACGAACGGGCAGATGGGTCCGATGCGACCGATATCCGGATGGCGGGCCGAAATGTATTCGGTCAGCCACGAGTCGACGGCGGCTAGCGTGGAGTCGATGCTGACGGCACTTTCACCGGAACTCATGAATTGCAGCCTCTCAATCAGCGCCGGCGGGCATGAATTTTCGGCGGCTTGTCCCGCTGGCGGGACAAGCCGGATTGGCCCGGGGGAGTCGCGGACCAGCTTGCCCGATCGAAACTCACTGCACTAGCGTCGACCTCACGGTGCCGATATCGATGACACGGCAGAATTTTGTGTCCCTGCCCTCCAGAGAATCAGAGGAGCCGCACCCGTGCGCATCAGCATCGATCGAGACGGCTGTATCGGGAGCGGCCAATGCACGCTGACCGCTCCCGCCCTGTTCGCCCAGGACGACATGGGAATCGTCTACGTGCTGCCCGACGGCACGGACGGCACGGACGACCCATCGGTCCGTGAGGCCGAACTGGCCTGCCCCGTGCGGGCCATCACCATCGCCGAGGACTGACGTCACGAGGAGAAGCCGAAGCGCATGTCCACGTCTCCCCCCGTTCCGGACAGCGGCCTCGACGCCGAACCGCACGCGCGGCACCCGGACCTGATGGCCGATCCGTTCGGCGGCTACGGACGCCTGCGGGAGCGGGCCCCGGTCGTGCACGGACGGTACCTCGACGGCACGCCGGCCTGGTTCGTCACGCGCCACGACGACGTCCGCGCGCTGCTGCACGACCGCCGCCTGGTCAACACCCCGGCCTCGGTACCCGGTGCGTCGGGCGACGACCCGCGGCTGAAGATGATGGACATGCTCGCCATCCCGGAGGAGCTGCGTCCCTACCTGCTCGGTTCAATGCTCGACACCGACCCGCCGGAGCACACCCGGCTGCGCAAGCGGGTGCTGCGGGAGTTCACGGCCCGCCGGGTGATGGACATGCGGCCCCGGATCGAAGAGATCGCCGGCCGGCTGCTGGACGCCCTGCCGCAGCAAACCGTCGATGGGGTCACGGACCTGCTCGCGCACTACGCCTATCCACTGTCGATCCAGGTCATCTGCAAGCTGGTGGGCGTCCCGGAGGCGGACAGCGACAAGTGGCAGCAGTGGGGCGAGGATCTGATCGCCATGCGGCCGGAACGTCTCGCCACCTCATTCCCAGCGATGATCGAGCACACCCACCGGCTGATCGGGAAACGCCGTGCCGACCTGAGCGACGACCTGCTCAGCGGACTCATACGGGGCCAGGACGCGGCGGAGGGCGGCATCAGCGACATGGAGCTGGTCACCTTCGTGGTGACCCTGGTCCTCGCCGGCCACGAGACGACGGCACACCTCATCAGCAACGGCACCGCAGCGCTGCTCTCCCACCTCGACCAGCTCGCCCACCTGCGCTCCGACCCCGAAGGGATGCCGGGCGCGGTGCACGAGCTGATGCGATGGTGCGGTCCGGTCCAGACGAGCAGGCTGCGTTACGCCGCTGAAGACCTGGAGATCGCCGGCACCCGGATCCCGCGGGGCGACGCCGTGCTCCTCGTCTTCGTCTCGGCCAACTTCGATCCGCGCCGCTACACCGATCCGGACCGCCTCGACCTGCGCCGACACCCCTCCGGCCAAGCCGAGAACCACCTCGGCTTCGGCCACGGGATCCACTACTGCCTGGGCGCCTCCCTCGCCAGACTCGAAGCCGAGATCGCCTTCGGCTCACTGTTCGACCGCTACCCGGACGTCGGCCTCGCCCTGGAACCGGCTGAACTGGAACGGCGCGAGCGCATGCAACTGCCCGGACAGTGGCGCCTGACCGCGCTGCCGGTGGTTCTCCAGCCCGGCCGTCCCTGAGCCCGGACCACCTCCTGCGGTGCCCGCTCTCCGTCTGCTCCGCGCTTTCGGCGCCTGCGGCGTGGGACGGGACGCAATCGACGGTGAGAGCGAGGATCGCGGTGACCACCTCCGCAAGCGCGGCCGCAGGTCCCCGTGCCCCGGGCTGACCCTGCGGGCGGTGGCTGTACGACGTCTCCCAGGGAGAGCGCATCGATGAGGTCCATCACGAAGCGCACTCTGTGCGCCACACCGTCACCAGGTACTTGAACACATCGGCCATGCAGGCCGAAATTGCTCTCTTTTCAAGTGTTTCGAGGCGAACGGACCCTGGTGGGAAGGGATGCGCAGGGACGGTGCCGAGGGGGAGCCGCGATGTCCGGACCGCTCTATGTTCCCGTTCTACCGACACGGCCGCACGCGGCCGGGGCGTGCCGACGATTGTGGCCTGACGTCCGTGCAGCGATCAGGCCGCTGTGGAACCTGCCACCATTGCCCGGAGCGCCCCCGGAGACGCTGGCCACGCCGGTCGGCAGGTACGTTGATCCGGTGAGTGCGGTGAGCCGTCACGGAGGATGGATCGACGCTCCCTTCGGCGAGGATGCCCAAACCGCTGCCCTTGCCGAAGCGCTGTCCGCCTACTGCGAGTTGGGGCGACTGCGACCGGTCACCGGACCGGAGCGGACCGAGGCGCAGGAGACAGCGGCTGTGGAGACGGCCCGGCGCTGTCTGCGCGGACTGGGGGTCCGGGTACGGGTCACGGGCGAGTGGGACGACCACCTCGGGGATGACGTCCGGAGCCTGCTGGCCCGGACTGGTCCGGAGGTGCCCGTGGATCTGCTGCTCGACATGGGCGCGGTCCTCGATGGCCGGCCCGACGCAGGCAAGGAGGCGCTGCGCGCCCTCGACACGCTGATGCCCTTGGCGGTCTGGCGGAGCGCCGCTCTGCTGGGAGGGGGCATCGGATTCCGTCGGTCGTGACGCTCGCGGCCCTCACGGACTCCCTGGTTGGGCGGGAAACCTTGCCTGACCTGCAGTTTCCCTGATGAGGCTCCGGTCGACATCTTTCCGATGACGCACCACCTGGAGTGCGTGGCGATTCTGGAGCCGGCGGACAAGGGTGCCTGACTGCGGTTTCGTCGCCCCGGCGGGTTGCTCGACCCTGCCATGGAGGCCATCCGTGACGCCCAGGACCGGGCCGAGCTGAAGGTCTGACGCCCAGGACCGGGCCGAGCTGAAGGTCGATGACGTCCTGGCCGAGCTCATGGACAGCGATGCGCGGTCGGCTGCGGACCTGGACACCGCGAACAGCGGTGCCAGCTGGTGCAGGGTCAGGTCAGTCCGCCCGTACGCGGCGACCAGCAGTACGCGGCCCTCGGGTGGCCATCCCATCCACAGCGTGGATGACCCGGATACGGGATTCGGATCGCCCAGGGGATGGCACCGGCGCTTCGGCGCCCCCATAGTCGTCGCTACCGCACGCCGCTGTCCGGATGGCGCCGGCGTGCGAGCTCCCCCAGCATGCCGTGCGCCGTCGGCGCCCGTGAGGCATGCCCACTCCCTCACACCGCCCCGTGGAGTCGCCATGCCCGGTTCCGTGCCCCCGCCGCCTCACGCGGCGGTCGATGCCACCGCTCCGTCAGCCGTCGCCGTCTCGGGCCCGGCCCATCTGCTGCGGGTGACCCTTCTGATGGCGGGCAGCTGTCTGCCGATCCTGGGGGCGGTGCTGATCGCCCCGGTACTGCCGAAGATGCAGGACCACTTCGCGTCGGTCCCGGGGGCCGAGGCGCTGGTGCCCCTCGCGCTGACCGTCCCGGCGCTGGCGCTGCTGGCCCCGTTCGCCGGGGTGATCGTGGATCGGGTGGGCCGCAAGCGCCTGCTGGTCGTGGCGACCGTCCTGTACGCGCTGTTCGGCACGGCACCGCTGTGGCTGGACTCGCTGGGCGGAATCATCGCCAGCCGCGCCCTGGTCGGCGTCGCCGAGGCCGCGATCATGACCTGCTGCACGACTCTGATCGGCGACTACTACAGCGGTCACCGGCGGGTGAAGTACCTCGCCCTGCAGACCATGTGCGCCTCCGCGTCGGCCACCGTCTTCTTCGTGCTCGGCGGCGCCGCCGGATCGGCGGGCTGGCGTGTGCCCTTCTGGGTCTACGCCGTGAGCCTGGCGCTCGCCCCGCTGATGGCAACCGTCCTGCCCCGCCCGGCGGCCCGTGCGGACGGCGACGCGCCGTTGGCCGCGGCGGAGGCCCGCCGCTCGTTCCCCTGGCGGCAGTTGGGCGGCGTCTGTGCCCTCACCTTCTTCGGGGCGATGGTGTTCTACACCGTCCCGGTGGAGATGTCGTACCTGCTCGACGACCTCGGGGTGGAGAACACCGGCGTGATCGGACTGGCCACCGCGGTCGCCAGTGCCGCGACCGTGGGCGGAGCGGTCACCTTCGCCCGGCTCCGGCGTTCTCCCGCCCCGATGCTGCCCGCCGTCTTCGCGGTCTGCGCGGTCGGTTTCGGGGTGATGTTCCTCGCGGGCAACGCCCCGCTGCTGGTCATCGGGGCGGTCGTCAACTGTGTGGGTACCGGCATGCTGCTGCCCGCCCTTCTCACCAGTGCCATGTCCCGCCTGGCGTTCGAGGACCGCGGCCGCGGGACGGGGCTGTGGACGGCGGCCTTCTTCGGCGGTGAGTTCGTCTGCCCGCTGGTGCTGCTCGCCGGGGAGTCCGCGGCCGGCAGTCTCGCCGGTGCGGTGGGCGTGCTGGGGCTGGCCGCCGCCTTCGTCGCGGCGGGGCTGTGGGCGGCCCGCCGCCGGGTGGGCGCCGTCGATCCCCGGCCGTTGCCGGAGCAGTTGGCCTGAGGGCGTGCGGGAGGACCACTGAGAGCGCGTCGATCACGGGCTGCCGCCGGGCCCGGTCGGAGCCGGGCCCGGCGGCAGCCCGGCGCCCTGGTCGACGGGCACGGCCTTCCCGGGGCCCTTGCCATGGCCGTAGCCGTCGCCCGCCAGCGTCGCGCCCACTTCCGCGGCCTTCTGCCGCAGCCAGATGTGGCCCGCGTCCCGAGCGTGCACCGGGTGCCACCACATCGCCTCCCGCACCGGTACCGCCTCGAAGGGGCAGGGCAGGACGCGCACCGCGGCCGATCGGACCGCCCTGCGCGCCAGGCGCTCCTGGATCATCGCGATCCGGCGGGTGCCCTCGACCATGAGGGGCAGCAGCTGGAAGGTCTGCACGGACACTTCCACCTGGGGACTGATCCCTATCATGCTGAGCTGGCGGGCGGCCGGGGCGTCGTAGGGACGCTGGTAGACGGCCCAGGGCAGACGGCCCAGCTGGTCCAGGGAGAGTTCGTCACCGATCTCGGGGTGATCGTCGGGGACCAGGAACAGCCAGCGGTCCTGGTGGAGGTCGACGGCGGGCAAGCCGTCGATGACGCCGTGCGGCATCAGCAGTCCGTCGACGGTGCTCAGCACCGCGGCGGTGTTCTCCACGACGGACGGTGCCGGGTGCTGGAAGGTGAGCCGGATGCCGGGCGCCTCCTCGTGCAGGGTGCGGGCGAGTGCGGCACCGAACACGGCCGCCCCGTAGTCGGAGGCGAGCAGGGTGAACTCACGTGACTCCGCCACCGGGTCGAAGTCCGCCTGGCTGGAGAAGACCCGCTCCAGCAGGTCGCACGCGGTGGCGCTGCGGTCGCGCAGGGCGGCGCCGAACGGAGTCAGCTCGTAGGTGTTGCCGGTGCGGGCGAGCAATTCGTCGTCGAAATGGCGGCGCAGCCGGGACAGCGCGGCGCTCATGGCCGGCTGGCTGAGGCCGATGCGCTCTCCGGCCCGGGTGACATTGCGCTCCTCCAGCAGCGCGCGAAGGGCGAGGACCAGATTGAGGTCGAGTCGGGAGAGGTTCACCGGCAACCGCCTAGCAACGAGAGTCATCCATGACATGGATTCGGCATATCCACAGGATCAATTTCCGTGATTGCCCGATCGGGGCCAGAGTAGACGCCGACCCCGCAGGAGGAAATCTGATGGCAACGCTCGCGCAATCAGCCGGCCCGTTCGCGCTCGGCACGTTCTCCGCTCGGGACGGGGAGTCGTTTCCCGGCCTCCTGGCCGAGGACCGGGTACTCGATCTGCGCAGCGCCCTGGACTGGGCGCCGCCGGATCTGCGCGCAGTCCTGGAGCGGTGGGAGGAGACCCTCCCCGTCCTGCGCACCCTGGCGGAGGACGACTCCCTCGGCCGGCTGCCACTCGAGGGCCTGCGGGTGCACGCCCCCATCGAGCCGCGGCAGATCTTTCAGTCCGGCGCCAACTACCGCCGGCACGTGATCGATCTGGAGGTCGCCCACCGTTCCCCCGACGACCCCCGCACCGTCGAGGAGGCACGAGCGGAGATCGCCGCGGTCATGGACCGCCGTGCCGCCGAGGACCTGCCCTACGTGTTCATCGGCCTGCCCAGCGCGATCACGGGCCCCTACGACGACGTGGTCCTGCCCGCCTGGGCCGAAAAGCCGGACTGGGAGCTGGAGTTGGCGGCCGTCGTCGCCAAGCCCGCCTACCGGGTGACGGTCGAGGAGGCCCTGGAGTACGTCGCCGGGTACACCATCGCCAACGACCTCACCGACCGCGCCACCGTGTTCCGCCGGGACATGAAGGCCATCGGCACCGACTGGCTGCGCTGCAAGAACGCTCCCGGTTTCACGCCACTCGGCCCGTGGCTCGTACCCGCGGAGTCGATCGCGGACCCCGGTGACCTGCGGGTCACGCTCAAGCTGAACGGCGAGACCATGCAGGACGAGTCCACCAAGGACATGCTCTTCGGCGTCGCCCGGTTGGTGTCGTACGCCTCGCAGACGGCTCAACTCCTGCCCGGTGACCTGGTGCTGACCGGCAGCCCGGCCGGCAACGGCATCCACTGGGGACGCCTGCTGCGCGACGGCGACGTCATGGAGGGGTCCATCACCGGTCTGGGCGTGCAGCGCACCCGCTGTGTCGCGGAGGGAACGGCATGAGCCTGGACCGCCGCGACCCGGAGGGCGCGATAGCCGAGGCCGCCAAGGCGTACTCCAACTGGGGGCGTTGGGGTGAGGACGACGTGCTCGGCACGCTGAACTTCCTCGACGAGGCCAAGCGGCGCGAGGGTGCGGCACTCGTGCGCCGCGGCGTGAGCTTCTCGCTGTCGCAGCGGTTCGACATGAACGGGCCGCAGAAGGGCTGGCGCCGGCGGACCAACCCGGTGCACACCATGCTCGACACGGGGACCGACGCGGCGCTGGGCAACCAGGGTTTCCCGCACGGCATCGGCGGCGCGGACGACGTGATCGCGATGCCGTTGCAGTGTTCCACCCAGTGGGACGGCCTCGGGCACATCTTCGACCACGGCAAGGCGTGGAACGGACGGGCCGCCGAGCAGGTGGTCACCTCCGAGGGAGACCTCGTCACCGGCATCGAGCACATGGCGCCGTACGTCGCGGGACGCGGCGTGCTGCTGGACGTGGGCCTGGTCGTCGGCGCGGGTGGGGGCACCTCCCGCTCGAGCGGAGCCGGGAGCGGGGGAGAGCTGCCCGACGGGTTCGCCATCACCGAGGAGCACCTCGAGCAGACCGCCGAGGCCCACGGGGTGACCGTCGGCCCCGGCGACATCGTCCTCGTCCGTACCGGACGTCTCGCCCGCGCCCGCCGCGACGGCTGGGGCGACTACGCGGGCGGCCCCGCGCCCGGCCTGTCGTTCACCACCGCCGGCTGGCTGCACGGCACCGAGATCGCCGCCATCGCCACCGACACCTGGGGTTTCGAGGTCCGCCCCAACGAGTTCGAGGGCGCCTTCCAGCCGCTGCACCAGGTCGTCATCCCCAACATGGGCCTGCTGATCGGCGAGATGTGGGACCTCGACACACTCGCCGCCGACTGCGCCGACGACGGCGTGTACGAGTTCTGGCTCACCGCCGCTCCCCTCGCCATCACCGGAGCCGTCGGCTCCCCGGTCAACCCGATCGCCGTCAAGTAGCCCGCACCACTGCCGGATGCGCCGTTCCCCGGACAGCAGCGGCGCATCCGGCCCCCACCGCCCACGCCCGCTTCGGCGGGTGACCCGTCCCCACCTCCGGCCCGCACTCGCAGCGGGCGAGCCGCAGCCCCGCCGCCCGAAGTCGCGCGGCCCAACCCCGGGAGGAATCCCCGACATGGCTGACAGCCGCACTCTCTCCCAGCCTCCGGCCGGGGGCACACCCAGCGTCCTGGTCATCGGCGGGGGCGCCTCAGGCAACGCCGTCACCATCCTGCTGCGCCGCGCCGGCATCGCCGTCGACCTGATCGAGGCCAAGCCGGACTGGAACGCCACCACCGGCTCCGGCATCACCCTCCAGGGCAACGCCCTGCGGGTCCTGCGCGAACTGGGCGTGTGGGAACGGGTGAAAGCCTCCGGATACGCCTTCGGCTCGCTGGGAGTGACCACCCCCGACGGCACCGTCCTGTTCGTCGCCGAGGACATCCAGACCGGCGGCGAGGACCTGCCCGCCACCCTCGGCATGCAGCGCCCCCAGCTGCAGCGGATCCTCATCGACACGGTCCGCGCCTCCGGCGCCGGTGTTCGCCTCGGCATCACCGCCGAAGCGCTGGAGCAGGACGCCGACGGCGTGTCGGTGCGCTTCAGCGACGGCAGCGAGCGCCGCTACGACCTGGTGATCGGCGCCGACGGAGTCAACTCCGCCACCCGCGCCGCGATCGGCATCACGGACAAACCCGAGCCGACCGGCATGGCCATCTGGCGCGTCGTCGCCCCGCGGCCCGAGAGCGTGACGCGCACCGACCTCGCCTACGGCGGCCCCGCCTACATCGCCGGCTACTGCCCCACCAGCGAGAACACCATCTACGCGTACGTCGTCGAAGGGTGCCGCGACCGCGCCTCCATCGACCCGGCCACCTACGCCGACGAGATGCGCCGCCTGGCGCAGAGCTACGGCGGGGTCTGGCCGGAGATCACCGAGCACATCACCGACCCGAAGAAGGTCAACTACACCTGGTTCGACCGCCTGCTGGTCGAGGACTCCTGGCACCGGGGCCGGGTCGTGCTCATCGGCGACGCCGCCCACTGCTGCCCGCCCACCATGGCCCAGGGCGCGGCCATGTCCCTGGAGGACGCCCTCGTCCTCGCCGAGCTGCTCAGCGCAGCCGTGGCCGACGGCCGGGACTGGGACGACGAGCTGCTCCGGACCTACCACGACCGCCGCATGCCCCGGGTGCGCACCGTCGTCGAGGCGTCCATGCAGATCGGCCAGTGGCAGCTGGACGGTGTGCGCGACGCCGACATGGCCGGGCTGGTCGGCCGCACCATGAACCTCCTCAAGGAGCGCCCGTGACCACCACCGCATCCTCCGCGCCGACCATCGACGTCCACGCCCACCTCCTGCTCCCGGAGGTCGAGGAGGCCGTCGCCGGTCATCCCGGACTCGCCGGAGCCCGCGCCCTCGACGCACGCCGCAACGGCCCGGCGGCCCTGGCAGTGAACGGTCCGATGGTCGGCGCGCGCGTGCCGAAGCTGACGGACGCCGCGGTGCGCCTGACGGCCATGGACGCGCAGGGCGTGGACATCCAGCTGGTCAGCCCCTCGCCCTCCCACTACCACTACTGGGCCGAGCCCCGACTGGCCGAGAAGGTCTGCCGACTGGCCAACGAGGGCACCGCCGCGCACTGTGCGAAGGCTCCCGACCGTCTGCACGGCCTGGGCCTGGTCCCGCTCCAGCATTCCGACCTCGTGGTAGGCCTGCTCGACCACGCCCTGGACCAGGGGCTGAGGGGCGTGGAGATCTCCTCGCACGCGCCCGGCCGCGAACTGTCGGACCCGGCGTACGAAGCCTTCTGGTCCCGTGCGGAGGAGACAGGCGCCCTGGTCCTCCTGCACCCGTTCGGCTGCTCCCTCGAGGAGCGCCTGGACCAGTGGTACCTGTCCAACACCGTCGGCCAGCCCACCGAGAACGCGGTCGCCCTCTCCCACCTGATCTTCTCCGGTGTCCTGGACCGTCATCCGGGCCTGAAGCTGATCGCGGCGCACGGCGGCGGCTACCTGCCCACCCACATCGGCCGCTCCGACCACGCCTGGCGGGCCCGTCCCGACGCCCGGGGCTGTGAGCGGGAACCGAGCAGCTATCTGAAGCAGCTGTACTTCGACTCCCTGGTCCACGACCCCCAGGTGCTGCGGGAGTTGGTGCGGGCGGTCGGCCCGGAGCGGGTCCTGCTCGGCTCCGACTTCCCCTTCGACATGGGCACCGACGACCCGCTCGGCGCGCTGCGCGCCGCGGACCTGCCCGACACCGACTTCCACTCCGTCCGCGGCGGAAACGCCGCCGCTCTGCTCGACCTCGTCTGAGGAGCCCTCCATGGACAACCGCCTGCTCACCCACCTCCGCCACGTCGACGTCGCCGTGCCGGACTACGACAAGCAACTCGACTTCTACGCCGGAGTGTGGGGCCTGACCAAGGTCGCCGAGGACTCCGGCATCTCCTTCCTGGCCGCCGAGGGCAGCCCGGAGCAGTACGTCGTCCGGCTGCGCAAGGCCGAGGAGAAGCGTCTCGACCTCGTGTCCTACGGTGCCGCGAGCCCGGCTGACGTGGACACGCTCGCCGAGCAGCTCCTCACCAGGGGCGTGCCGCTGATCTCCCAGCCGGGCACAGTGGAAACACCCGGCGGCGGTTATGGCTTCCGCTTCTTCGACGTCGACGGGCGTACCGTCGAGGTCTCGGCCGACGTCGAGGTGCGGCAGCACCGCAAGATCGAGGAGAAGGAGTCGATCCCGGTCAAGCTGTCGCACGTCGTCCTCAACTCGCCGGATCTGGACAAGACCAGGGCGTGGTACGAGGAGCACCTCGGCTTCCGGCTGTCCGACACGCTCGGCCATCCGCACATCGGCGACGTCATGCACTTCATGCGGATCAGCAACCAGCACCACTCCATGGCCATCGCCAAGGGCCCGCACACCTCGCTGCACCACATTTCCTTCGAGATGCGCGGAATCGACGAGTACATGCGCGGCTCCGGCCGTGTCATGCGTTCCGGCGCCCGCAAGATCTGGGGGCCGGGCCGGCACATGGCGGGCGACAACACCTTCACCTACTTCCTCGACCCGCACGGCAACACGGTGGAGTACACCACGGAGTTGGAGCTGCTGGACGAGGACACCTGGCACCCGCACGTCTACGACTTCTCGAAGCCCGAGGTCACCGACCAGTGGGGCACCGCCAACCCCATGAACGAACTGGTCACCAAGGAGTCCTTCAACGACGTCGACCACGGCTGCTTCGTCGCCCCGCCGGTCTGATCGGCGGAGCCTTCAGTCCCCGGGGCGCGGCTGCCCTGTCGACTGCCCTGACTCCCATGCCGCATCCCCGGCCTTCGCGCCACCCCTCACGTCGACAGCCGACAGGAAACCGCCATGCGTTTCGCCGCGTACGAGTACCGCAACCGACGCCACGTGGCCGTCGTCTCAGAGGACGGCACGCTCCACCCCCTGCCCGGCGTCAGCTCACTGACCGGCCTGCTCGCCGAGGGCGGTGGCCTGCCCGAACTGCTCGACGCGGGCTCCGCGATCCTGGACGTCCCGGCCGGCCCCCACATCTGCGACGTACGACTGCTGGCGCCGCTCCAGCCGCCCACCGTGCGGGACTTCGTCACCTTCGAGGAACACGTCGAGGGCGTACGGCGGTCCGTGGACGGGACTGCCGGGGTACCGGAGCGGTGGTACGCGGCCCCGACGTTCTACTTCGGCAACCCCTACGCGATGTACGGGCCGCACGACGACATCCCCGTGCCGCCGGGGTCGAGCGTGCTCGACTTCGAGCTGGAGGTCGCCGCCGTGATCGGAAAGGAGGGCCGCGACCTCACGCCCGAGCAGGCCCGCGACCACATCCTCGGCTACACCGTCTTCAACGACTGGTCGGCACGGGACCTGCAGTCCGCCGAGATGAAGGTCGGCCTCGGCCCCTGCAAGGGCAAGGACACCGCCACCACGCTGGGTCCTTACCTGGTCACCGCCGACGAGCTGGGGAAGTACCGCGACGCGGACGGCTTCCTGCGCCTGGCGCTGACCGCCGAGATCAATGGCGAGGTCGTGGGCAGGGATCTGCTGTCCAACATGAGCTGGACCTTCGAGGAGATGGCCGCCTACGCCTCACGCGGCACCGTCGTCCGCCCCGGCGACGTCCTCGGTTCCGGGACCTGCGGAAACGGCGGCTGCCTCGCCGAGCTGTGGGGTGTACGGGGCGAGCAGTCCCCGCCTGCCCTGAAGCCCGGCGACACGGTCACCCTCACCGTCGAGGGCATCGGCTCCGTCTCCAACACCGTGGTGGCCGGCCCGGACCCCATGACCGTTCCCGTCGCCCGACGCCGCTCCCGGGAGCGGCCGTGACCGACCTCTGCCCCCGGGGGCACCTCCCGGCCGAAGGCTGGGGGAGGCTGCTCGGCAAGGTCGTCGTGGTCACCGGCGCCGCCCGCGGCCAGGGCGCCGCCGAGGCCGAGGCACTGACCCGAGAAGGTGCCCGGGTGATCGCCACCGACGTGACGGAGACACCCGGTTGCCGCCGTCTCGACGTCACCAGCGAGAAGGACTGGGCGGAACTCGCCGCCGACCTGCGTGAGGCGTACGGGCAGGTGCACGGCCTGGTCAACAACGCGGGCATCACGTGGCGGGCCCGGATCGACGACGTGGGCCCCGAGGACATGGCCCGGGTCCACGCGGTCAACGTCAGCGGCCCGCTGCTGGGCATCCAGCACCTTGCCCCGCTGATGCCACCCGGCTCCTCGATCGTGAACATCGGCTCGTCCGCGGCGCTCACCGGCCATTACCCGGTCGCCTACACGGCCAGCAAGTGGGCGCTGCGCGGCCTGTCGCGGACCGCCGCCATGGAACTGGGGCCCGTCGGCATCCGCGTGAACATCGTCCACCCCGGCTTCATCGAAACGGACATGACCGCCTCCGCGGCGCCCGGCTTCCGAGAGGCGAACGTCCGCGAGACACCGCTCGGCCGGACCGGAACCGTCGACGAGATCACCCCGCTCGTCGTCTTCCTTCTCTCCGACGAGGCGTCCTTCATCACGGGGGCCGAGATACCGGTCGACGGCGGACTCACCGCGCACGGCGGCGCCAAGTCGATCTCTGACGCCCTGCGCGCGGACGCTCACGGTGCAGTCCCGGAGCCCGGGGCCGGGCGGCCGGGCCGGTTTCCCCGCTGACCCGATCGTCTGGCTTCCGTGCGTGTTGGACCGGGCACGTCGGACGGTCCGCCGCCACCGGGCTAGCGTCGACCGGCATGGGACGTGGAAGCAGCGGAGGTGCCGTGTCGGCGGTCGGGTCCCCTGCCGGGGGATTGCCTCTGGCGATCGTCCTCGGGCTCTCCCTCGCCTTCACCGTCACGGTGGTCGACCCGTTGGTCCTCAGCCTGAACCTGGCCCAGGTGGACCGGGCCCTGCGGGTGCCGCCCCAGGCCGTCGGGCTGCTGAGCGGCGCCGCGACGCTGGTGATGGCCGCTTCCGTCCTCGCCGTGGGCAGCCTCGCGGACACCGTGGGACTCAAGCGGCTGCTGATACGGGGACTGGTGGTCGTGACGGTCGTCAACGTGCTCTCCGTGTTCTCCCCCGGCTACGGATTCCTGCTGGCGATGCGGTTCCTGGACGGGCTGGGGATGACCATGCTGCTGGGGGTGTCGCTGGCCCTGCTGAAAGTGTCGGTGACCGCGGAGCAACGGCCGGCGGCCATCGGTGTCCTGATGGGCGTCGAGATGGTCCTGTGCGGGGTGATCCCCGCGTTCACGGGCTGGGCGGTGGTGGCCGTCGGCTGGCGGTTCCTGTTCCTGATCGCTCCTGCGCTCGCCCTGGTCTCGCTGTGGCTGACGGCCCGGTATGTGCCGCCGACCCCCGCTCAGCAGGGGCGCCCCGTGGACGTGACCGGTGTCAGCCTGATCGGAACGGCCCTGCTGACCTTGGTCGTCGGTCTCGCCGCGGCGCAGAACGGCGTCTCCCGGCCCCAGACCTGGGTACCGCTGGTGATCAGTGCGGTCGCCGTCGTGCTCTACGTGCTGCATGCCCGCCGCACCGTCCAGCCCGCGCTGGATCTGACGCTGTTCCGCAGCGCACCGTTCAGTGTGGCCCTGGCGGCGGCTCTCACACTGAACTTCCTGGGGGGCGGGCTCAGCCTGGTTCTGGGGCAGTTCGGCAGCGTGGTGCTGAGGCTGTCTCCCGAGAAGATCGGCCTGTTGTACCTGCCCGGCACGCTTCTCGTCGCCGGCGCCGTGATCCTGGCCGGGCACCTGGTCGGGAAGTACAGTCCCCGGCCGGTGATGGTCACCGGTCTGCTCGCGATGGCGGCGGGCGGTCTGCTGCTGGTCGGCACCGTCAGCCCCACGATAGCGCTGTGGCTGCTGGTACTGGCCACATGGCTGACCAACCTGGGGGCGCTGGTCACCTCCACAGCGGTGTCCGAGACGGTCCTCGCCCAGGCACCGCCGGGGCGGTCCGGCACTGTGGCCTCCGTGCAGATGGCCTTCGGGATGACCGGCTCGGCACTCGGGCCCACCGTCTACCTCCTGCTCTTCAACTTCTTCTTCCAGCGGCGCTGGCTGGCGGACGCGCAGTCACGCGATCTGTCCGTGAACGAAGCTCAGCAGGCCGTGGACGCCGTACGCAGTGCGATGGCACAGAACGTCGGCGGCAGCGTCTACGATCCGAACCTGCTCCGTCAGGCTTCCGGACTCCACCTCGGGCTGGACTTCACCCAGGCGCTGCAACTCACCATGCTGCTGGTCAGCTTCCTGCCGCTCATTGTGGCGGGACTGGCTCTCGTGCCGCTGCCACGCCGCAGGGCGCCTCGGTAGGGGGCGGCCGCACCCGGGCCGCGCTCCGTCGGCGGCGTGCGGCAGCGGGAGCCGGCAGGAGGCAGCGGGCGCGGTGTCCTGCATGAGCGCGGCGGCCTCGACGAGGGCTGCGCCGCCCGGGACCACCGGCTCGAGGGGCGTGATGGCGAGCGCCACCGGATCGGGAGGCCGACCCCGTGGCCGTCCACAGACCGGGGCCCGTGGATACGTCGATTGCCCTCGACGACGGCGACATCGTTGATGCTCGCCCCCCACGGCGTCGCGTGAGGCCGGGTTCGTCGGCCCGCTTCGGGTCCTGGTGGACCGCCGGCCCCGTCCGGCCGCGATCCGGCTCCCCCCGCGGGTGAGCCGGATCGGGTCCACCGGTACGGCGGAGGCCGGTGGGCGGGCGCTACTTTCCGGGCTGGGTGAACGTCAGGATCCTCGGGTACAGCAGCTTCGAGGAGTCCGGGCCGTGCTCGGTGCCCGGCTTGACGTAGTCACGCAGGGCGGCCATGAACTTGCCGTGCAGAGCGGGATCGCCCTGGGCGGTGGTGTCCAGGTGCGACGGCAGCAACTGGGTGCTGATCGAGGTGCAGTTCTTCGGCCAGCCGGGCAGGCCCCGGAGCACCGCGCAGTCCCGGGTGAAGTAGTGCACGAAGAACTTGCCGCTGTTGCGGACCGACTTCGCGTATCCGTCGGCGGAGCCCTTGAGCGTGGTGTCCAGCACGTTCGCCACGCCCGCCAGCAACGAGGCGTCGTTGACGGACAGCGCGCTGTAGGTCGCGTTGCCGGTCTCGGTGGCGAGGGTGTCGACGACCGCGTAGACCTGTCCGGAGTCGAGCGGCAGCGGTGGGGCCAGGAAGTAGGCGGCGTCCTGCTGGTCGCCCAGGCAGTTCATGTTGATCCCGCGGCAGTACGGCCCGGTCCAGCCGTAGTCGCGCACCGGGTCGGCCAGCTTGGTGGACTCCGGCAGCGGGCGCGTGCAGTCCTCGGCCCGCAGGTGCGCCGTGCCGCGGACGCGGTCGCACACCGCGCTGATCAGGTTCGCCATGTCGCCCGCCAGACGGGTCTCGCTGTCGGCCGTCCGCTTGGCGTAGGTGAGCGGTCCGTAACGGTGGACGGGCCCGGCCGAGGAGGGGGCGCGTACGCGCATCACCGTCATCGGGGGGTTGCTCCGCCACTTCTCCGCGGCCTGCTCCTGGCCGGGGTCGGGAAGGGCGTACCGGAACGCGGTGAAGAAGTCGATGGCGTTCCTGCCCATGCCGAGCGGCCCGATCTCTCCGTGGCTGTCGCGGTCGGGGATCTGCTCGGTGAAGATGTCATCGGCGGGGACGCCCTGGGCCTGCAGGGCGCGGCGTACGGCGCGGTCGGTGGTGGCGCTGGGGGTGACGATGAAGTACCGGTCCTTGTCGAAGGAGTAACCGGACTGCCGCTTCATGCCGACGTTGTTGACGATGTCCCCGAGCGAGGAGAAGCTCTGGGTCCGGTCCGACTTCCGGCCGTCGGGCGGGATGGTGTCGAACAGGTACTGCATCGGGACGACGTCGGTCTTGCGCTGCCACTTGAGGTAGTCGCCGGCCTTCCAGCGCCCCTGCTGGCCGAGTTCGAAGGTCTGCAGGCCCATGTAGCGGCCCGGCGGGGGCATCCTGCCGTACATCACGAGCGCGTCCCCGGCCTCGAGCCGGTAGCTCGACGTGTAGCCGGGACGCGTCGCCCCGAAGGCGTTCGTCATCGCCGGGTCGACGTACTCGCCCGGCCAGGTCTTCACGACGGGCACCACGTAGGGGGCCGCGGGGTTGTTCGCCTGGCAGTTCTTCAGCTTCGGGTACGTGTGGTCCTTGCAGTCCTGCTGGGTGTACAGCCGCGCGTATCCGGGACTGACGTCGAACCCGCTCTTGCGCAGGTTCGCGACCAGTCCCGCCTTGATCGGGTCGCCGGACGTGCCCGACCCTGTGCCGGACCGCTGCTGGCCGCACCCGGCGGCGGCGAGCAGTATCGCGCACGTCAGCGCAGCCCGGACTCTCGGGGCGACGTGGCCCATGGTGACTCCTCCTGACCCGTTGGATGCCGCGAGGAGGAAGCGCCGCACCGGCCGTCAGCGGCGGCCGCGGGGTGTCCCGACTCGGGCGTGGGTGACTCTCGGTGTGACGAGTGTCACCCTGGGTGTGCATGGGGGCGACCGTAGCGGGGCAGTCGGGCGAGTGCGCCGGGAGGAGCTTTCGCAGCCTTGGGCGGGGGAAGCCGCACGGCGGGCCGTCGCGGCTTCCCCCTTCCGTCGGTGGCAGGCCCTCCTCAGGTGCGGGTCCAGCGTTGGTTGCTGCCGTTCGAGCAGGAGTAGAGCTGGATCAGGGTGCCGTTGGCGGTGCCGCCTCCGACGGCGTCGAGGCAGAGTCCGGACTGGACGCCGACGATGGATCCGTCGGAGTTGAGGCGCCATTTCTGGTTGTCGCCGCCCCAGCAGCTGTAGATCTGGACTTTGGAGCCGTTGCCCGTACCGGCGGCGTCGAGGCACTTGTTGCCGTAGACCCTGAGCTCGCCGGCGTCGGTGTACGTCCACTGCTGGTTGGTGCCGCTGTGGCAGTCCCAGAGCTGGAGCTGTGTGCCGTCGGTGGTGACGGCGTTGGGCACGTCGAGGCAGCGGCCCGAACCGACGCCCTTGATCTGTCCGCCGTCCGCGGGGGGCGGCGTCGTGGAGCCGCCGCCGTTGAGCGCGTCGAGGACGGCGGTGTAGGCGGGCTTCTTGCTGCCGTCGCCGTTGAACAGCAGCGGTGTGTCCCCCGAGCGCCAGGAGTCGGAGTCGCGCACACCCCAGACCGTGATGCCGAGGCAGCGCGAGACGGCCAGGCAGTCGTTGGTCACGTTGGCGTAGGTCGTGGGCGAGGCGCCCTGGATGTCGAGTTCGGTGATGGCCACGTCGACGCCGAGGGCGGCGAAATTCTGCAGGGTGGTGCGGAAGTTGCTGTTGTACGGGCTGCCGCTGTTGAAGTGCGACTGGAACCCGACGCAGTCGATCGGCACCCCGCGCTGCTTGAAGTCCCGGACCATGTTGTACACGCCCTGGGTCTTCGCCCAGGTCCAGTTCTCGATGTTGTAGTCGTTGTAGCAGAGCTTGGCCGCCGGGTCGGCGGCGCGCGCGGTGCGGAAGGCGACCTCGATCCAGTCGTTGCCCGTGCGCTGCAGGTTGGAGTCGCGCCGTCCGCCGGAACCGTCGTCGGCGAAGGCCTCGTTCACGACGTCCCACTGGGCGATCTTGCCCTTGTAGTGGCCCATCACGCCGTTGATGTGGTCGATCATCGCCTGGCGCAGAGAGCTGCCGCTGAGGCTCTGCATCCAGCCGGGCTGCTGGGAGTGCCAGGCCAGGGTGTGGCCCCGCACCTGCTTGCCGTTCTGCACCGCCCAGTTGTAGACGCGGTCGCCGGCGGTGAAGTCGAACCGGCCGCGCTGCGGTTCGGTGGCGTCGATCTTCATCTCGTTCTCGGCCGTCACCATGTTGAACTCACGGCTCGCGATCGAGGTGTACGCCGAGTCGCCCAGCCTGCCCGAGGCGATGGCGGTGCCGAAGTAGCGGCCGCTCTGTGCCGCCGCGGCGCCGAGCGTGTTCTCGGCGGCGTGTGCGGTCGGCGGCGCGACCAGCGCGGTGACCGCACCGAGGACACCGACGGTCAGCGCGAGCAGCAGGCCGCGGATCTTCCGGCGGACAACGGATCTGGGAAGGGCGTACGAGCCCATGACTGTGCCTCCGAGGTAGACATCACGGATGGACTGAAGCGCAGGGGACTGCTGGTACGGACCTCACCGGAATCTCGAACCACGGCCGGTTTCTCAGGCCCGGTTGCTCAGACAGGGATGATTGAGGTGGTGACCGTGGACCGTCAATACTCCCCGCGCAAGAAATTTCCGATTGCTGTACGAAAGTTTCGAAGCTGCGTTGGGTGGATGGTGATCCTCCCGGTGTCGCTGCCGGTGGATGGAGAAGGCAGGTCGACCGGGTGTCTGCGTCGTCCGCCCAACGCTCCGCTCTGGCGTCAAGTGGCGTACAAGCCAGCTGTTTGGCGGGGTGGCGCGCGGAGTTCGGCGGTGAAAGAGCGAAATATTTCGGAACCCGCGGCGATAGATGCGGGGGGTGTTGACGTCATTCGTCGGTTCCCTATCATGCAGGTTGCTCGATGTTTCGACCTTTATTCGATATGTCGAACATTTCGAGCCGCTCCATCGCGCGGCGAGGCTATTCCGGGTGGCGCCGCCCGGAGTCGGAGTCGCAGGGGTCATGCGTCTCCGTGAATGTCATGCCCTCGTCAATCCTGCTCGTCCGGGACGGCGCTCACGGACTGCTGCACACCGCGCCACATCGCACCACCGCACCACACCGCACCACACCGACAGTCCGGCCGGCCTCCGGCGAGGCCCACCGGAACCGCCCACTCAAAGGTGAGGACGTCTCCATGCGCAGAGGAATTCTCAGCCGCAGGCATCCGTCTGCGGTACTCGCCGCCGCGGTTGCGGCCCTGGCCGCGTTGGCGGCGATGCTCGTGGCCGCCCCGGCTCAGGCGGCTTCCAGCGGCGCCCTGCGCGGTGTGGGGTCCGGCCGGTGTCTCGACGTGCCGGGCGCCGACCGGACCGACGGCACGTATCTGCAGATCTACGACTGCTGGGGCGGGACCAACCAGCAGTGGACGCTGACGGACAGCAACCAGCTCACCGTGTACGGCAACAAGTGCCTGGACGTTCCGGGTCACGCCACCACGGCCGGTACCCGGGTGCAGATCTGGACCTGTTCCGGCGGGGCGAACCAGCAGTGGCGGGTGAACTCCGACGGCACGGTCGTCGGCGTCGAGTCCGGGCTGTGCCTGGAGGCGGCGGGCGCCGGTACGGCCAACGGCACGGCGGTGCAGATCTGGACCTGCAACGGCGGCAGCAACCAGAAGTGGACCGGCCTGTCCGGGACCCCGGCCCCGCCGGGCGGCACGTGTTCTCTCCCGTCGGCCTACCGGTGGACGTCCACGGGCGCGTTGGCGCAGCCGGCGAACGGGTGGGTCTCGCTGAAGGACTTCACCGACGTGGTGTACAACGGCAAGCACCTGGTCTACGCGTCGAACGTCTCGGGCTCGTCGTACGGCTCGATGATGTTCGGCCCCTTCACGAACTGGTCGGACATGGCGTCGGCCGGCCAGACCGGGATGAGCCAGGCCGCGGTGGCTCCCACGCTGTTCTACTTCGCGCCCAAGAACATCTGGGTGCTGGCGTACCAATGGGGCGCGTGGCCCTTCGTCTACCGCACCTCGAGCGACCCCACCAACCCCAACGGCTGGTCCTCGCCGCAGCCGCTGTTCACCGGCAGCATCCCCGGCTCCGGCACCGGACCGATCGACCAGACGCTGATCGGTGACGGCCAGAACATGTACCTGTTCTTCGCCGGTGACAACGGCAAGATCTACCGGGCGAGCATGCCGATCGGGAACTTCCCGGGCAACTTCGGCTCGTCGTACACCACGGTCATGAGCGACTCGACGAAGAACCTGTTCGAGGCGCCGCAGGTCTACAAGGTCAAGGACCGGAACCAGTACCTGATGATCGTGGAGGCCCGGGGCGCGAGCGAGCAGCGCTACTTCCGCTCCTTCACGGCCTCCGGCCTGAGCGGCTCGTGGACCCCGCAGGCCGCCACCGAGAGCAACCCCTTCGCGGGCAAGGCCAACAGCGGTGCCGGCTGGACCGACGACATCAGCCACGGCGACCTGGTCCGCGACAACCCCGATCAGACCATGACCATCGACCCCTGCCACCTGCAGTTCCTCTACCAGGGCAAGTCACCCTCCGCGAGCGGCCCCTACGACCAGCTGCCCTGGCGGCCGGGCGTCCTCACCCTGCAGCGCTGAACCGGGCCTCCGTCTCCCCGAGCGGGCGGACAAGGGGTGCCGGCCGGTAGGTGCGTGGTGTCTGCATCCGGGTACCCGGCGGCGGGTGACACGCCTGCAGCTCCCGTGGAGGGGACGTGACGGCGGGTACTCGGTGCTCGTTCCCCTGGTCGTCGCGGTGGTGGCCTTCGCCTACCAGCAGACGGCCGTCGTGCCCGTCATCCCGGTCGTCGAGAAGGACCTCGGGATCGCGGTCCCGTGGGGTGCCTGGCTGCTGAGCGGCTACCTGCTGGTGGCCACGGTCGCGGGACCGGTCCTCGGGCGGCTCGGGGACCGGTGGGGGCGGCGGGCGGTGCTGCTCGCGGCGCTGGGTGTCTTCCTGCTCGGGAGCGTCGGCGCCGCGTGTGCCCCGACCGGGGCGGTGCTCATCGGGTTCCGCGCGCTGCAGGGCCTGGGCGGCGCGGTCTATCCGCTGTCGCTGTCGATAGCGCGGGAGGAGCTGCCGTCCGAGCGGGTGGCGGCGGCGACGAGTGTGCTCACCGCGGGGTTCGGGCTGGGCACGGCCCTGGGCTTCGCCCTGTCCGGGCTGCTGACGGAGGCCTTCTCCTGGCGTGCGGTGTTCGTCCTCGGAGCGGTGGTCGTCGCCCTGGCGGTCCCCCCGGTGCTGCGCGGGGTGCCGGGGCGGCCCGGACCGTCTCCCGGTCCGCTCGACGCGGGCGGTGCGGCCGGGCTCGGGACGGCGCTGGCCCTCCTGCTGGTGGCGCTGACCCTGGCGCCGCGGCAGCACGGGGCCGGGTGGCTGATCCCGGCGGGGCTGCTCGCCGCCGCCGGCGGCGCGGGCGCCTGGTGGGTACGGCACGAGGACGCGGCCCCCTCGCCGCTGGTGGACGCGCGCACGCTGCGCTCGCCCACCGAGCTGTGGACCAACGCGGCCACCCTGTGCACCGGCTTCGCGCTGTTCGGCGCCTACTACCTGCTGCCGCGGTTCGTGCAGGAGGGCCATGACGGGCTGAGCTCGCGGACCACCGTGATCGGGCTGTGCCTGCTGCCCACCGCGATCGGTCAGCTGCTCACGGCGCCCGCCCTGAAACGGGTGCAGGCGAACGGCACCCCCAGACGGCCGCTCGCGATCGGCCTGGCCGCGATGGCGGCGGGCGCCGCCGGATTCGCCGCCTCCGTGAGCGGTTCGGTGACCGTCCTCCTCGCGTCGGGGTTCGTCCTGGGGTGCGGGGTGGGCCTGGCCGTCGGAGCCAGCGGCGCCCTCGCCTCGCTGGGCGCGGACCAGGAGCACGCGGCCGTGGCGACGTCCTTCAACAGCACCGTGCGCCGCGTGGGCGGCGGCATCGGCAGCCAGGTCGGCGCCGCCGTGCTGGTCCTGGTCGGCGGCGGCTCCGGCGGGTGGTTGCTGAGCTTCGGCCTCGTCGGCGTGCTGAGCGCGGCCGGCGCCGTGGTCGCCGTACGGCTGCCGCTGGGTGCGGTCGACGGCCGGGACGGCTCCGGACCGGACACCGCCGCGGCCGGCACGGGCGCGGGAGGGCGGGGCGAGCGGTCCCGGTAGCCGCCTCGGTCGTTTCGCGCGGGCGGGGAAGGGCTACCCGGCCAGGCCACGGGCTGGTCCCGGACGGGCGGCAGGCGTCCCGGGGAGGGCGGCATCAACCCCGAGTCCCAGAAGGAGTGGCCGTATGAGCAGGAGCCACGGTGAGGGAAAGCAGCTGAGGAAGGGCGACAAGGTCGCCTGGAAGAGCCATGGAGCCGAGGCCGAGGGCGAGGTGGAGAAGAAGATCACCGAGCGCACCGAGGAGGCCGGCCGGACGGTGGACGCGTCGCCGGACGACCCGCAGTACAAGGTCCGCAGCGACAAGTCCGGCGGGACCGCGGTGCACAAGCCGTCCGCGCTGAAGAAGAAGTGAGGGGCCGTGGACGACAAGGAGCGGGACGAGACCCGTGCGGAGTTCGGTGAGCTGGTGAACATGACGCCGGCCGAACTCGACAGGTGGCTGGAGTCCGAGGAGTCGCGCGACGCCGGCCGGCACAAGGGCGGCGGCGAATCCACCGGGCACGCCTCAGGACGCCGTATCACGCGGATCCTGCGGACGAAGAAGGCGGATCTGACGGACGACGACTACCGGCACATGCGCAAGGTCGTCGGCTACGTCCGCCGCCATCTCGCCCAGCGGCCGTCGGGGGACGTGCGGGACACGCGGTGGCGGTACTCGCTGATGAACTGGGGTCACGATCCGCTGAGTTGACGGCAGCCCTGCCGGCGGCCGGGTTCCACCGCCGTCATCCGCGACGGCGACGACAGCGGCGACGGCGGCGGTGGCGAGAGAGACCGTGACCTGTGGGGAGGTGTGCCCGCTGTCCCCCGCTGAGGCCGCGCCCCCGCTGATGCCCCGTGCGGACAGCCAGGGCCGGCCCGAGGCGGGCCGGCCCTGGTGGGTGGTGCGGTGGGATCAGACCAGGTCGAACCGGTCCAGGTTCATGACCTTGACCCACGCCTTGACGAAGTCCGTCACGAACTTCTCCTTCGCGTCGTCGCTCGCGTAGACCTCCGAGAGGGCGCGCAGCTCGGAGTTGGAGCCGAAGACGAGGTCGGCACGGGTGCCGGTCCACCGAACCGCGCCGGAGGCGTCACGCGCCTCGAACATGGTCTGGTCCTCGGAGGTGGACTTCCAGGTCGTGTCCAGATCGAGCAGGTTGACGAAGAAGTCGTTGGTCAGCCTGCCGGGCGTCTCGGTGAGGACGCCGTGCTTCGACCCGTCGTAGTTCGTGCCCAGCACACGCAGGCCACCGACCAGGACGGTCATCTCGGGGGCGCTCAGGTCGAGCAGGTTCGCGCGGTCGAGCAGCAGGTACTCGGCCGGCAGGCGGTTGCCCTTGCCGACGTAGTTGCGGAAGCCGTCGTACTGCGGCTCCAGCGCGGCGAAGGAGTCGACGTCGGTGTGCTCGTCGGTCGCGTCGACTCGGCCGGCCGCGAACGGCACCTCGACCTCGACACCGGCGTCCTTGGCGGCCTTCTCCACGGCCGCGGTGCCGCCGAGGACGATCAGGTCGGCCATGGAGACCTTCTTGGCGCCGGTGTTGAACTCGGCCTGGATGTTCTCCAGGGTGCGCAGGACCTGCGCGAGCTCGTCCGGGTTGTTGACCTCCCAGCCGCGCTGCGGCTCGAGGCGGATGCGGCCGCCGTTGGCGCCACCGCGCTTGTCGCTGCCGCGGAACGTCGACGCCGACGCCCAGGCGGCGCCGACCAGCTGCGGGACGGTCAGGCCGGAGTCGAGGATCCTGGCCTTGAGCGCCGCGACGTCCGCGGCGTCGATGGCCTCGCCCTCGGCCCCGGGCAGCGGGTCCTGCCACAGCAGCGTCTCCGCCGGGACCTCCGGGCCGAGGTACAGGGACTTCGGGCCCATGTCACGGTGGGTGAGCTTGTACCAGGCACGGGCGAACGCGTCCCGGAACTCCTCGGGGTTCTCGTAGAACCGGCGGGAGATGGGCTCGTAGATCGGGTCGAAGCGCAGCGCCAGGTCGGTGGTGAGCATCGTCGGGCGGTGCTTCTTCTCCGGGTCGAAGGCGTCCGGAACGGTCTCCGGGGCGTCCTTCGCCTCCCACTGGTTGGCACCGGCCGGGCTCTGGACCAGCTCGTACTCGTACTCGAAGAGGTTCTTGAAGAACCCGTTGCTCCACTGGGTCGGGGTGTTGGTCCAGGTGACCTCGAGGCCGGACGTGATGGCGTCCTTGCCCACGCCCGTGCCGTAGGTGCTCTTCCAGCCGAGGCCCATCTGCTCCATCGGGGCGGCCTCGGGGTCGTCGCCGACGTTGTCCGCGGGGCCCGCGCCGTGGGTCTTGCCGAAGGTGTGGCCACCGGCGATGAGGGCGACGGTCTCCTCGTCGTTCATCGCCATCCGGCGGAAGGTCTCGCGGATGTCGCGGGCCGCGGCGATCGGGTCCGGGTTGCCGTTGGGGCCCTCCGGGTTGACGTAGATCAGGCCCATCTGCACGGCGGCGAGCGGGTTCTCCAGCTCGCGGTCACCGGTGTAGCGCTGGTCGTCCAGCCAGGTGGTCTCGGGACCCCAGTAGACGTCCTCGTCGGCCTCCCACACGTCCTCGCGGCCACCGCCGAAGCCGAAGGTCTCGAAGCCCATCTGCTCCAGCGCGACGTTGCCGGTGAGGACCAGCAGGTCGGCCCAGGAGATGGACTGGCCGTACTTCTTCTTGACCGGCCACAGCAGACGGCGCGCCTTGTCGAGGCTGACGTTGTCCGGCCAGCTGTTGAGCGGGGCGAAGCGCTGCTGACCGGCGCCGGCGCCGCCGCGGCCGTCGCTGATGCGGTAGGTGCCCGCGCTGTGCCAGGCCATACGGATCATCAGCGGGCCGTAGTTGCCGAAGTCGGCGGGCCACCAGTCCTGCGAGGTGGTGAGCAGCTCGGCGATGTCCCGTTTCACGGCCGCGAGGTCGAGGGCCTGGAACGCCGCGGCGTAGTCGAAGTCCTTGCCGAGCGGGTTCGCCACGTCGGGGTTCTTGGCGAGCACCTTCAGGTTCAGCCGCTCCGGCCACCACTGACGGTTGCCACCGCCCTGAGTCGGGTGCGCGGCACGCTGGTGCGCGACCGGGCAGCCGCCGGTGCCCTCCGCCTTGGGATCGGTCACGATTGCATCGGGGTTCTCAGACATGACAGTCCTTCCGAACTGGGTGGATCACGGTGCTGAAGTGGGGGCTTCGGTGGAACAGTCGGGGCACAGGCCCCAGTAGATGACCTCGGCCTCGTCGACCGCGAAGCCGCGGTCGTCGGAGGCGGTCAGACAGGGGGCGTGGCCCACCGCGCAGTCGACGTCGACGACGGTTCCGCACGATCGGCACACGAGGTGGTGATGGTTGTCACCGACCCGCCCCTCGAACCGGACCGGGCTGCCGGGCGGCTCGAGGCGGCGGACGAGTCCTGCCGTGGTGAGCGCGTGGAGAGCCTCGTACACGGCCTGGAGGGATATGTGGCCCACGCGGTCGCGCACTCCCGACGCGATCGCTTCCACACCGAGGTGGTCGCCCTCGCGGACGGTCTCGAGCAGCGCTACGCGGGCAGCCGTGACCCGCAGGCCGGCACCGCGCAGCTCAGCGGCGGTGTTCGGGGTCTGGGACGCGGTCATGGCATCAACCTAGCCGCACAAACACGAATAGTTCAAGAAAATGAACCCGCCAAGTTTTGCCACTCCGCCGATCCTGCCCGCGCGCACCGGGGGCGACCGCGCTCGTCGGCCCGCCCGGGCGCCCCACCAGCAGCCCTTCCCGCACGGGGGCGCCGGGCCGCGGGCCGAGCGGTCCGGCCGGCCCGGCGCGGCACGGCCAGGTGCGGGTCCGTCCGTGCGGAGTCCGTTTACGACACGTGCGGGGTCTGTTTACGACACGTGCGGGGTCTGTTTACGACACGTGCGGGTTCGTTTACGACACGTACGGGACCGTGTGACACGTGCGGGACCGTGTACGGGGCGTGCGGGACCCTGTACGGCCGGATGCCGTCGTCGGGCCCGCGCAGGCGCGTCCGGTCAGCCCACGCCGTCGATCCGGACACGCATTCCGTCACCGTCCTGGCCGCTCGGTCGGTGGGGTCGCTCGGTGGGGTCTCAGTGTGCACCGGTGCGCGTCGGCAGACGGGCGGCACGGCCGTTCCCGGGCGTGGCGGTGTCCGCCGCGCCGTGCGCGCTGCCCGCCGACAGCGGCGGCGGGGGCGGCGGGGGAGCGGACAGCGGTTGGGTGCCTCGGGGCGGCGGTACCGAAGGCGCCCGGCGGCTCCGTTGCCGAAGCCGCCGGGCGGCTGTGGGGCCGCGTCCGCCTCCTCCGGCAGCGGCGACTCCGCCGGCCGGGTTCGCGGTCGCCGGACCGGTGGCGGGTGCGCCGGGGCCGGCCGCAGGCGTGCCGGGCCGGCGGCGGGCGCGTTCGTCCCGGTGCGTGGCCGCTCCGGCAAGGCCCCCTGAGGGGCGCTACCGCCGCAGCCCGCGGGTGATCCCCGCGGCGGTGAGCGCCGCGCCCAGCCCTGCCCCGGCCAGCGTCAGGGCCTTGGCGCGTCGTCCCGGCGGGGCGGGCCGCACGCCCGGACCCGTGGCGTAGGCGCTGCCGTGCGCGCCCCTGGGCAGGCCCGAGGCCAGCAGCTCCGCGAGGTGCACCCCCTCGTGGCCGCCGCTGTCGAACTCGTGGACCTGGGTACGGCAGCTGAAGCCGTCCGCGAGGAGGACGGTCCCCTCGTCCTCCTCGCGCAGCCGGGGCAGCAGGACCCGTTCCGCACATGCCTCGCTGACCTCGAGGTGGCCGCGTTCGAAGCCGAAGTTCCCGGCCAGCCCGCAGCAGCCGGAGTCCAGCCGCTCGGCGTCGACGCCTGCCCGTGCCAGCAGTTCCCGGTCGGCGTTCCAGCCGAGCACCGCGTGCTGGTGGCAGTGCACCTGGGCCAGCGCGCGCGCCGAACGGTCCGGCACCCGCGGCGGCTCGTAGCCGGGAGAGTGCTCGGTGAGCAGTTCGGCGAGCGTCACCGTCTGCTCGCACAGCCTGCGGGCGTCGTGGTCGCCGGGGAAGAGCTCGCTCAGGTCCGAACGGAACACGGTGGTGCAGCTCGGCTCGAGCCCCACCACGAGCCCACCGGCCCGGACGTGTCCGGCGAGTTGCCGCACGGTGCGGGTCAGCACCCGTTCCGCGACGTCGAGTTGGCCGGTGGAGATCCAGGTCAGCCCGCAGCACAGCGGCTCCTGCGGCAGTTCGACCCGCCACCCCGCGTGCTCCAGCACCTCCACCGCCGCGCGCCCGATGTGCGGGTGGAAGAAGTTGGTGAAGGTGTCCGGCCACAGCAGGACGCTGCCGCGGGATCCGTCGCCGCGGGTCTCACGGCGTGCGGCGAACCACTGCTGAAGCGACTGCCGCGCGAACAGCGGCACCTCCCGGTCCTCCACCCCCGCGATCGCGCGGGCCGCCCTGGCCAGCGGCGGGGTGTGGGTGAGGGCGTTGACGAGCGGGCCGAGCCGGAGGCGGTCGACGGCCTGGGCCGCGAGCGGCAGCCAGCCCATGGACAGGTCGGAACGGGGCCTGCGCCAGGGCCGCCCCTCGTAGTGGTGGGAGAGGAACTCCGCCTTGTAGGTGGCCATGTCGACATCGGCCGGGCAGTCCTTCTTGCACCCCTTGCAGGCCAGGCACAGATCGAGCGCGTCGCGCACCTCCTGCGAGCGCCAGCCGTCCTTGACGGCGCTGTCGCCGTGCCCGTCGAGCATCTCGAACAGCAGCCGGGCCCGCCCTCGGGTGGAGTGCTCCTCCTCCCGCGTCACCTGGTACGAGGGGCACATCACCGAGCCGCCGTCGGTGGTCTGCTGCCGGCACTTGCCCACGCCCACGCACCGGTTGGCGGCCTGCGCGAACGACCCGCCGTCGTCCGGGAACCGGAAGTGCAGGTCGCGGGGCGCGTACGGGGCCCAGTCGCCGCCGAGGCGGAGGTTCTCGTCCAGCCGGTAGGGGGCCACGACCTTCCCGGGGTTCATCCGGTCGTGCGGGTCGAACACGGCCTTCAACCGGCCGAAGGCGCCGATCAGTTCGTCCCCGAACATCCGCGGCAGCAGCTCGCCCCGGCTCTGCCCGTCCCCGTGCTCCCCGGAGAAGGACCCGCCGAACTCGGCGACCAGGTCCGCCGCCCGCTCCATGAACCGCCGGTAGGCCGCCACCCCGTCGGCCGTGTACAGGTCGAAGGGGATACGGGTGTGCACACAGCCGTGCCCGAAGTGGCCGTAGAGGCTGGGCCCGGTGTCGCTGAGGTAGCCGAACTCCTCGTAGAGGCTCGTCAGACGGCGCAGGTAGTCGCCCAGCTTCTCCGGGGCCACCGCCGAGTCCTCCCAGCCCTCGAAGGTGTCGGCGTGCCCCGGGACGTGCGCGGTGGCCCCGAGTCCCGCCTCCCGCACCTGCCACAACGCGTCCTCGTCGGACGGGTCGTCGAGGAAGGCGACCTCGGCTTCGTGCTCGGACTCGTGCAGCCCCCGGAGCATCCGGTGGGCCCGCTCGTCGGACTCCTCGACGGTGTCCGCGCCGAACTGCACCATCAAGAAGGCGTTCCCGTCGGGCATCTGCTCCCGCGCCTTGGGGTTGAGCCCCTTGATCCGCTCGTCCCTGAGCAGCCGCGCGTCGATGCCCTCCAGCGCGATCGGCTCGTACGGCAGGATCGCCGGTACGGCGTCGGCGGCGGCGGCGATCTCCGGGAAGCCCAGGACGACCAGCGTCCGTTCCCGCACCACGGGCACCAGTTCCAGCTCCGCCCGCAACACGGTGACCAGGGTCGACTCGCTGCCCACGAGCAGCCCGGCGACGTCGAAGCCGTGCTCAGGCAGCAGCGAGTCCAGGTTGTAGCCGGAGACCCGGCGCGGGATGTCCGGGTAGCGGCGGCGCACCTCGTCGCCGTAGCGGTCCCGCAGGGCGCGCAACCTGCGGTAGACCGAGGCCCGCAGGTCGCCCTGCCGCTCGATCTCGGCGTACTCCTCGTCACTGGTCTCGCCGCACCAGAAGCGGGTGCCGTCGTAGAGCAGTACCTCCAGGCGGGCGATGTTGTCGACGACCTTGCCGTACGCCTGGGCGGTGGCGCCGCACGAGTTGTTGCCGATCATGCCGCCGATGCAGCAGTTGGCGTGCGTGGCGGGCTCGGGGCCGTAGCGCAGCCCGAGGGGGGCGAGTTGCCGGTTGAGCTCGTCGAGGACGATGCCGGGCTGGACGACGCAGGTGCGGGCCTCCTCGTCCACGGACTCCAGCCGGTGGCAGTACTTGGAGAAGTCGATCACCACCGCCGCGTTGGTGCACTGCCCGGCCAGACTGGTCCCGCCGCCGCGCGAGAGCACGGGGGCGTCGTGCTCGCGCGCGACGGCCACCGCCTCGGCGGCCGCCTCGGGGGTGCGGGGCACGACCACGCCGATCGGGGTCTGCCGGAAGTTGGAGGCGTCGGTGGAGTAGGCGGCCCGGCTGCCGGCGTCGAAACGGATCTCGCCGTCGACCCGTTCACGCAGCGCGGCCTCGAGCCGCGCGGTGTCGACAGGGGGCTCGGCCGCCCTGCGGACGACGGGTGCGGGCAGGTCCGATGCGCCCATGTAGGCCCTCCTTCGGTCGCCGTACGGCAAGAGATGAACGGGACGGCCGGGTACCCAGGCGCGGCCGGGCCATCCGTTCCGCCGGCCATCGCGTCCCCGGCCTCCCGGCGCGTCACGGCAGCGACCGGGCACCGTCTCCGGCCGGTCCGGGCCCACGCCGCGGGAGAGGGCCGTGTGACGGTGGAGCGGAAGAGGCCCTGTGACGGCGGAGGCGAAGGTGGCGAAGCTTCGCGGGGCGGCGGAGGTGGCGGAGGTTGCGGGGCGGCGGAGGCGGCGAAGGTTGCGGAGGCGGCGGAGGTGGCGGGGCGGCGGAGGCGGCGAAGGTTGCGGAGGCGGCGAAGGTTGCGGAGGCGGCGGAGGTGGCGAAGGCTGTGGAGGCGGCGGATGTGGGGGAGCCGGCGCGTTCCGTCAGCCGGAGGTGAGCCGGACGTAGCTGCTCGACAGCGTCTGCGGCGTCGCCGTGAAGGCCCGCAGGCGCACGTGGGTGCTCGGCTTGGCGGGCAGGACGTACGTCCCGGAGGCCGGGCGGATCTCCACCTGGACGGTGCTGTGGGCCGGCACCGTGGCCGGGCCCCGCACCAGCGACCAGTACGCGCCGGAGCCCTGGTTCCTCGTGAGCATGAAATGCGGCGTCAGAGCGGTGTCGTCCACATTCGTGACCTGGAGTGTCAGCCGGGAGACCACGTTCGCCGACGGGCGCCGCACCGCGACGACGCGCATCCGCAGCGGCGGCGCCCCGGTGGCCGCCACGGCCGCGCTCACCAGCGCCGGGGCGATCAGGAGCACGGACGCGGCGATCAGCGCCGTACGGCGGTGCGGGCCGCGCAGCGGACGCGGGCGCGGCTGCCAGGCGCGGGCGAACTCCGGCAGGGGAGCGGTGACCGCCGCCGCCAGCCACAGCGGCGTCATCATCAGGTAGTAGCCGTCCTGCGAGCGGGTCGCCAGGTAGAAGGCGCACCAGGGCAGGACGGTCGCCGCGGGCCCCAGACGGCGCATGAAGAGCACCAGCAGCGCCAGCAGGGCCGCGGCCAGCAGCACGCTCGCGTGCGCGTACCAGTCGAGCCGGTCGCTGCCGTCGGTGAAGTACAGGGAGATGTCCCCGAGGCCCTGCCCGTGCAGGGTCGCCCCCTGGGTCAGCGGCAGCGCGATGCCGGTGATCCAGGTCCCCGGCTCGCTGACGGCGAAGTACGTGTTGATCAGCAGCCATACCGCGGCGGCGATGCCGAGGATCCGCGCGATCACCAGGGCCGCGGCACGCCGGCCCAGCTCTCCCCGGCGCACCGCGTAGATCCCGGCCAGCAGGAACGGCGCCAGGAACCAGGGCAGTTGCTGCGCCGCGCACGCGGCACCCAGGCACATGGCCCGGGCCACGCCGGCCGGCCCCAGGCGGCCGCCGCGCCCGATCCGCGGCCAGTGCACGACCACCGGCATCAGCAGGGCCAGGGCCGTGATCGCCGGGTAGCCGAGCCGGGCGTAGGAGGGAAGGAAGCCGAAGCCGAGGCAGGCCATGGTGGCCGCCGACCGCCACGGCGTGGGGAGCATCCGCCACAGCACCACGGTGCCCACGACGAGGGCGCCGGTGCTCACCGCCGTCGCCGGGGCGCCGCCGTGGCCCAGCCACAGCAGCGGCACGGTGAGCAATGGGGCCAGGGGCGGATAGCCGTAGGTGTAGTCGTAGCCGCCGCTCACGGTGGTGGTGAGCGCGACGCCGTGCTGGAAGAGCCAGGGCCAGGGCTGCCCGTAGACGGGGTGGCCCGCGACGAGTTCGTGGGCGGCCTGGGTGGTCAGGATCGCCTCGTCGGAGCCGCCGTGGTTCATCACCCAGGCGCACAGGGCGAGCGTGACCGCGGTGACCAGGACGCAGCCGTCGAGCCGCGCCAGCGAACGGGCCCGGCGCACCACCGGCGTCAGCACCCCGCAGACCAGGATCGAGGCGTAGCAGACCGAGATCGCCGCGGCCACCGGCAGCCGGTGGCCGGCCGCCTGGGTCCACACCGAGCGGGTGCCGATGAAGAGGCTGACGTCCGCCAGCAGGGTCAGGACGCGGTGCCATTGGGCGGGCGGTTCCGGGAGGGGGGAGGACACCACCGAGGGCGACCGCCGACCGGGTGCCACCAGCTGCGCTTCTGCCACGTGCACGTCAGGGGACGCTAGCCACGCCCGGTGACCGGGACATGGCCGGGGGTGAAGAGCCGGGTGTGAGCCCGGTAAGAAGCCCCGACCGGGCAGGAATCCGGTCGTTCCGGACGGTTCCGTCCGGCTGCCCCGCAACGGTCACGGCGGTCGCGGACCGTGTCGCTGTTCGGCTGAACGGGTGACATGCCGTAAGAATTGGCTGGTGCAGGCATGGAGCGCGGATCAGTTGGGGGAACCGGTGAACAGCCACGACGTCACCGATGAGCAGTGGGCGGGACTTGCGCAGGTCGTGCCGCTGCGGGGACGCGACGCCTGGCCGTCAGCGGTCGACCACCGCTCGCTGCCCGAGGCGGAGACGGAGACGCGCCGCCGCTTCGTGGTGCTCCGGGTGAACGTCTTCGCCGACGCCCGGGACGTCGCCGAGACCCTGATGGCAGGCGTCCCCGTCCTCCTGGACCTCACCGGCGCGGAGTCCGAAGTCGCCAAGCGTGTGCTGGACTTCAGCACCGGCGTGGTCTTCGGCCTGGCGAGCGGCATGCACCGCGTCGACCGCAACGTCTTCCTGCTCACCCCGGCGGACACCGAGGTCACCGGCGTGATGGAGGGCGCCGGGATGCCCGGAGTCTGACCCCGGTCCCCCGATCGTAGGAAGCTCCCGACGACGGAACGGTTCACCTGGCACACCTGGATCTACGGTCCGGACATGACCGTGTCACCTGTGCCGTCGGGGGCGAAGCCGTCCGGGGCGAAGCTGTACGAGGCGAAGCCGTACGAGGCCAAGCCGTATGAGGGGCCCGGCGAGGGCGCCCGCGCGTCCGCGGCGGGAGCGCGGTCCGCGGACTGCGCCGGGGTGGATCGAGCCGGAGTGGAGCGCGCCTCGGCGGAGCGTGCCGAGGTGGACCGAGCCCCGGCGGAGCGTGCCGAGGTGGACCGCGCCGAGGCGGAGCGCGGCGTTGCGGACCGCCCACACCTCGTCCGCCCCTGTCTCACCGAGCTGCGGCTGTCCGCCTTCGCGGGGCACCGGGGGGCCGGGTTCGGGCTCGGGCCGGTCACCGTGCTCGCCGGCGGCAGCGGGCGGGGCAAGACGACCGCCCTGCGGGCCTACGAGGCGCTCGCGCGGCTCGGCGGTGGCGCCGAGGTCGGGGAGGTGTTCCCGGACCCGGGGGCGTGTGTGCCGGACCGGGCACGGCCCGACGCGCAGCGGCGGCGGGGATTCCGCATCGGGTGCACCGCCGACGGGCCCGAGGGGCCGGTCCGGCTCGACGTCGCCGTGCAGGCCGAGCCGGAACTGCGCGTCGTGGGCGAGCGGTTGACCGCCGACGGGGTGGTGCTGCTGGAGACCGCCCTGCGCGACCCCTCCCGCCGCACCGTGCAGGCCGCCTGGCACACCGCCGGCTCGGCCCCGGTGACCCGCGCCCCGCTGCCCGACGACCGGCTCGGCACCGCGCTGCTGCCCCTGCGTGTGGCCGGCAAGACCGATGGGCAGCGCCGGGTGCTGGCCGCCGCCGAGCAGATGGTGGTCGCCCTGCGGTCGGCCTTCGCCTGCGATCCGCGCCCCCGGCGGATGCGGTCCCCCGTGCCGATGGGCTCCGGCCGGCTCCTCGGCGGCTGTGACAACCTCGCGGACGTGCTGTGGCGCACCCGCGCCGAGTGCGGACGCCGGCACGCCCTGCTCGTCGACGCGGTGCGCGCCGGATGCCCGGGTCCGGTGGTCGATGTACTCGCCGAACCGCTGGGCGACGGCACCGTGCGGGCGGTGCTCGACCGCGGCGACGGCTTCCGTACGGCTCTGCGCCGCCTCGGTGACGGCGAGTTGAGGTACCTGGCGCTCGCCCTGGTCCTGCTGACCGGCCCGGGGGTGCTGGAGGTGGACCCCGCCGGCGAGGTGCCCGCGGCGATGCAGACGCTCACCGTCCTCGCCGACGGCTTCGACCGCTCGCTCGACCCGCGGCAGCGGCGGGAGCTGCTGCGGCTCGCCGCGCGGACGGGCCTGCGCGGCCACATCCGCATGGTGGCGGCGGTGAGCGACACGTCGTGGATCACGGGGGCGGACGGCACGGCGGGCGCGGGGACGGACGGAGTCACGGTGGTACACCTGGACCCGTGAGCGATCCCCAGGGCCCCCGGGCCGGAACCCCGCACCAACCCCTCGACGTGGCGGGGTTGCAGCGCAGGCTGGCCGACTTCGCGGCCGCCCGCCGCTGGCAGCCGTACCACACCCCCAAGAACCTCGTCGCCGCCCTCAGCGTGGAGGCGTCCGAACTGGTCGAGATCTTCCAGTGGCTGACGCCGGAGGAGTCGGCCCGGGTCATGGAGGACCCGGACACCGCCCACCGTGTGACGGACGAAGTCGCCGACGTCCTCGCCTACTTGCTGCAGCTGTGCGAGGTGCTGGGCATCGATCCGCTCGCGGCGCTGAGCGCGAAGATCGACCGCAACGAGCGAAGGTTCCCCGCGCCCTGAGCCGACAGTGAGGAGTGGTTGAGTCCGCTTTCACTCTCCGCAGTCGTAATCCGGCCTGAATTCGGTTTGTTGTCCACAGATTTCGGTCTTCCTCTGGCTTTTCGTCCCACACGCCCTCACTCTGGGTAGTGGACAACGGAGTTCGGGCAGACGCGTGGGCAGCGCGTCGGGACGGACGGGGGCAGCGCATGGACGCTGTGCGGCTCATCGTGACGAGCAGACGCGCCCTGACAGGGAGCGGGGCTGCGCCGGAGACCATGGAGGAGGTGTGGCAGGCGCAGGCCCTGGCGCAGGCGATAGGAACCCGCCTCGCGGTGGCCGGTCCACCTGAACTACGCGGTGAGGCGCTGGGGTTGACGGAGCTGGCGGGCCGTGGCTGCGGTGTCCTGGACGCACCGCGCCTCGCCACCGAAGACCTGCGTGCGGCCCAGCTCACCGAGTTGGGTGACGCCCGTCAGGCGCTCCTCTTCCTCGACGGCCTGCTCGGCGAGGTGAGCATCGCCCTGGTGGGCGTCGCGTGCGCCGCGGACGACGAGGGCACCTACTGGCAGTGCATGGAGGCCATCGACGCGGCGGACGAGTCCAGGGACCGGGTGCGGGAGATGCTGCGCAGGCTGGCGGATCGGGAAGAGGCGTTGCCGCAGAGGGAGGCGGGCTAGGGTCCGCCACCGGGGTGCCCGCGCCCGCACCGGCACGGGCAACGGCACTGGCGCGCCCACCGAGACCGGCGACGAACACGTGCGCCCGCGCCCGCGCTCGCACTGGCACCCGCGCCCGCGTCCGCACCGGCGCAAGTGACCGTCATGGCGCCGGCACCCGCGCCGCAAGCAATTACCACGGCACCCGCACCGGCGCAGGCACCCGCCATGACACCGGCACCCGCGTCCGCACCGGCGCAGGCACCCGCCATGACACCGGCACCCGCGTCCGCACCGGCGCAGGCACCCGCCACGGCGCCGGCACCCGGACCGGCGCCGGTGCAGTGGCGGGCGCAGGCATCGGTGGCGGTCGGCGCAGGCACCGGCACCGGATGTCCGCGGGCCTCCGCCGGGTGCGGCCGGTGTCAGCCGGACTCCTCCTCCGCCCCCCGCCCCGCGGACTGCAGGTCGGCGTCCAGTGCCGACAGATCCGCGTTCAGCGCCGCCATCAGTTCCTCCATCTGCTCCAGCAGCCCCTTGGGCCGGCCGGTGCCTCCGCCCTGCTGCGGAACGGACTCTTCGGACATGACGGCCTCCTCGACCCCGGGCCCCGAGACAGGCCCACGCGGGTGACACACCGGCGAAGACCGGCCGGCGCGGGCGCCGGGCGGTCCGGCTCCGCTCGCCCAACGATCGCCATAAGGCCCGGTCACTGGCGGGTGCCTGCCCCGGGCGCGGCGTTGACGGATTTCACCCGACCGTGGAGGCGGGCGTTGCACCGGCCGGGGGGAAGCGGGCGCCATAGGACACCGGTGGGGCCGGCCCGCCCGGGAGCGTGCAGGATGGACGCATGGATCTTCGCATCTTCACCGATGTCATGGCCCTTTCATACACTCTTTCTCATGAGGCAATCGAGGAACGGCAAGCAGGCGAAGCCCGACGGCGGAGACGCGGCGATCTACTGCCGGATCTCCCAGGCCGGCGACGAGGACCAGACAGGGGTGGACCGGCAGGAGCGCATCTGCCGGGAGACGGCGGATCGTCTCGGCGTGCACGTTGCTGACGTGTTCGTGGACAACAACCGATCCGCGTGGCGTCGGAATCGCGAGCGTCCGGGGTGGGACGAGTTACTGGAGAACATGGCGACGGGGAAATACCGGCACGTTCTCGTGTACCACCCCGACCGCTTAATGCGGCAGCCCAAGGACCTGGAACAACTGCTCGCGGTTGCCGATGACCAGCACATCACGCTGCACGGTCAGGCCAACCGCAGGGATCTTTCCGACCCCGATGATCGCTTCATTCTGCGCATCGAGGTTGCGCACGCTTGCCGCTCTTCGGACGACACGTCCCGGCGGATAGTCTCTGCGTTGGAGGAAAAGGCGCGTGCGGGCGATCCTCACATGAGCAAGCGCCCTTACGGTTACACGCCGGACCGGCGTGCAATCGTGGAGGAGGAAGCGGAGGTCATCCGGGATATTTTCCGCCGCTACCTGGACGGCGAATCACCGGAAGCTCTGGCAAGGGATCTGCATGAGCGAGGGATCACAACGGCCCAAGGTAAGACCTGGCAAGGCACCAACATTCGCAATCTTCTTTCGCAGCCTTTCCTTGCGGGCATACAGGTCTACCGAGGTGAACAAATCGGGACCGGGAACTGGCCCGCGATCATTGACCTTGGGCAGTGGCAGGAAGTGCAGGAAGTACGTTCCTACCGCGCCGCGCAGCACACGGAGGGAAAGCGTCCTCAGCGTTACTACCTGCTCCGTGGGGTTGCCACCTGTACGTGTGGGCAACGCATGGCCGGGAGCAAGACCAAGGCCAAGGCGAACTATCGTTGTACGCGAATGGCTTTCAACGGTGAGGGAAAGTGCCAGCGAGTGATCGCCGCCGACCCGCTTGAGGCGGCAGTTAAGGACGTGGCACTTGAAGTCCTGGAAAAGCTAGACGTCACCGGGCACAAGCCCGCAACCACTTCCCGGCCGGAAACCGATGTCAAGGCCGACGAGGACGACGCCCGGCAGCTTCAGGAACTCAACCAGATGTGGCTTGCGAAGGAAGTTCCCACTCCTGAATACCGGACGATGCGCCGGGCAATCGAAGACCGGATAAAAGAGCGCCAGCGCCGTACCGTGCAACGACCGGTGGCTGTGCTACAAGGAATCGCAGGACCCGACGCCCGCAAAGCATGGGCAGAGCTTGAGAATGAAAGAAACTATGCGCGCATGAATGCCATTTACCGCTTTCTATTCTCGGCGGTAATCATCCATCCGGCCAAGAAAATGGGGAGGGGGCTCGACCTGGGCCGCATCGAGATCGAGCCTGCCCCCTTGTGGGACTAGCGTTCCGGTTTGGGACTGAGGAGCCGAGCAAGGCGCTCTGCGCTCTTCGGTCCCAAGCGGGTCGGGAATTTGGCAGTCTGCTTCTTCACCCATCGGGCCCGCTCTTCCTCACGAGGGTTCAAAGGCCGCTACCCCCGGACCGGTCCATTTCTTCTCGAACGATCTCTCGGAGGACGGCTATGTCATCAGCGACTCCGGCTGCGATGAGCGCGGCACCGGGGGTGTGGCCGGAGCCGACGTAGCGCCAGTGCCGTTCGGTGACCGCGTCGGGCATGTCGTCGTGGCCCATGTGGTGGGCGCGTTCGGCGCGGAGTGCTGCGTAGGTGGTCGAGTAGGCGCGGGATTTGGTGAGGATGTGGCCCCGGTAGCCGAGCGTGTGTGTCCAGGAGCGCAGGCGCAGGTGCTCGAACTCCGGCAGTCCGCCGAGACGCCAGCAGGCCCGCATGAGAGTCCGCACGTGCTTGCTGACCCGTGCGGCGTCGATGTCGGCCCAGGTGGTGAGCGGGTGGTCGGTGCCGGCGCCCGTCTCGCTCGCGCCTTTGGTGACGTACTTCGCGACGTACGCAGCCACGGCATCGTCATCGGGTCCGTCGTCGTCGGCGCGCAACGGCCGGGCATCGACCTGGGTGCCCCAGCGCAAGGCCAGTTCACCTACGGCCGGGCTGTAGGGAGTGTGGACCAGAACCCGCTGGGCGGACGCGCACACGGCATCGGCGAGCAGTTCGGCAGTGCCCCAGGCCGGGGGTTCGTCGCCGGGTCCGTTGGGGCCGTCGAGGCGAACCACGGCATGCACGTGGACGGCCGCCCGCTTCTGGTACTCAGCAACCCTCGCGAAGGACAGCCGCGCGTGCCGAGCAAAGCGGGATTGTACGAGGCCGACCGAGGAGGCCAGGCGCCGCCTGACGTTGATCACGAACCGATCCCACAGCTTTGAGGCGTGCGCGTGCCACAGCACGTGGGCCGTGTAGTCGTAGCAGTCGGCGCACAACGGTTGGCCCACGAGGGGTACGTCCGGGGCGTGGACGGCGCCGCAGCCGAGGGAACGGCCGTGTTCGCAGGTTCCGCCGTCGCGGCGGGGACGGCACGTCTCCCCGGTCCGGTGCACGGCGCCGAAGGACGGGGCGGTGAGGGTGACGAAGAGCCGGGGGCGGTGGCGGACGGCCGCGGGGACGTTCTTGCCGCCGAGCAGGCCCGCGCGGACGAGGTGGTAGGTGTCGCCTGCGTGGAGGCGGGAGCAGGCGGGGCAGACGGTGGCGCGTCGGTTGCGGCAGCGGACGAGGAGGCGTTCGCCGGGCTCATGGCGGGTGTCGTAGTGGCTCAGGATCTCGCCGGTTGCCCCCTCCAGGGTGGTGGTGGAGCCGGAGAGGTGGACGGGGTGAGCACAGCCGCCGGTTGCGGTGATCTGCTCCAGCCAGCGCGGGAACTTCGGATCTTGGGCGAGGCGGATGGCGTCGCGGTCTGCTTCGGACAGCTGACGCAGGCGCGCCGCGCGGTCGAGCACGGCGCGCCTGTCAGCCGGGGTGAACTCCGGGGTGATGGTGGTGACCTTCCGGGGTGGGCCGCCGTAGCGGCTCGGTGGATGGGTGGTGCGCCGTCGTCCATGGGGTTGTCCTCTCGGTGGTCCGGTGGGTGGGGTTGTTGGTCAGCGGATGGTTCCGGTGCCCCGGCAGATGCGGCAGCGCCGCAGCCGTCCGGTCCAGGTCTTACGGGCTCCGTCGCCCTTGCAGTTCGGGCACCTCACGCGGGGCATGGGCATGGCGTGCGTTCCCTTCTGGGGTCAGGTGTGGGAGAAGCCGCTGATGAGCCAGGTGACGAGGCCGTGGATGGTGAAGACCACGGGGGTCTGGCCGAGGTAGACGCCGAACAGGCCGACGCAGACCGCTTCCCAGGCCCGGACGTCGCGGGAGCGGACGAGGAGGACGGTGATGATCCCGAAGATCACCGCGAACGTGAACGCCGTTCCTTCGCTGATCACCGGTCGTCTCCTTCCAGCACCTCAACGACGCCGTGCAGGGCAGGCAGCGTGGGCGTGGTGGCCGCGTACTTCTGCGTGATCGTTACGGCCTGTTCGGTGGGCGTGAGGTGGGAGCGGGCACGGCTCCAGCCGCCCTCCTGGCCCGTGCACACGGCCACGCCGCGTTCCTCCGCCGTGATCGACTGCGCGACGGCCACCGCGTCCTTGTTGAGGTCGCCCAGGGTCATCTCCGCCGTGCCGGGGTCGTTGACCCGGTGGCAGATGCGGCCGCCGAGCTGTGCCCGCAGGGCGGTGACGCCGGGGCCGAGGTCGGAGCCGACCCGCTGTCCGGCGACGACCAGGTGCAGGCCGAGCGCGGCCCCGAGTTGGGCGAGGCGGAGCAGCAGCGTGGAGCACTGCTCCGCCTCCGCCTTGCCCTCGCGGGTGCCGTCGGAGAGGTACAGTTCCGCGATCTCGTCGACGATCACGACGACCGGCACCGGCCGCAGTCGATCGGGGAGCTCCCAGATCGAGCGGACACCGGCCGACCGGCACGCCTGCATGCGGTCGCGCATGTCGACCGCCAGGGCGGACAGCACGGTGACCGCTTCCCGCCTGCACGTGGCCAGTGCGCTGAGCCGTCCGGCGAACAGGCCGAGTTCCATGCCGCCCTTGCAGTCGATACCGACCAGGGCGACCGGCTGCGGGGCAAGCTGGGTGATCAACCGGGCCAGCAGGGTGGACTTGCCCGAGCGGGTGGCCCCGGCGATGAGCCAGTGCGGCACGAGCCGCAGGTCCATCACCCACGCCCCACCGCTCTCCAGGACGCCGACGAGGGCGGACAGGAGTGCGGCCGGAGCGGTGGCTAAGCCGGGCCGCTGGAGCGGATCGGTGGCCGTCGCCGTCAGCAGGACGAGCCCGCGTTCCGGCGAGGTGACCCGCACCGCATGGACCTTCCACGCGTGCACCAGGGCGTCCGCCGCCTTCATGTACGTGGCCGGGGTCTGGCCCGCGTGCAGCCGCACCATCACGGTGAGCCCCAGCCGGGTGGCCCGCGGGAACGACAGCCGCGGAGCGATCGGCCTCAGCGGATCACCCTTGACCATCAGATCCCCGAGCAGCCCGCGGGGCGGACGCTTGGAGACGGCGAGGTCATTGAGCATGGTGACCTTGCGCCAGGTGGCCAGCACCCGGCAGGCGGTGACCGGGTAGCCGGTCAGGTACCAGTGCCAGACCGGACGATGCCGGCGCACCAGGTCCCCGACCACGAGCACCCAGGCCAGCACGGCCAGGGCGAGGGCGAGCAGGAGCGGTCCCATCACGCGTCACCGCCCTTGCCGTGCGCCGGGCCGCCGTGGGCGGGGGTGATGGCGTCGGCGCGGAAGCTGACGCCGTGCCGGTCGCCCATCGCCCACACGAACGCCGTCAGACCGGTGACCTTGACGATCTGGCCCGCGTCGAGGCCCTTGGGCTCACCACTGACCGCGATCTCGATGACGGAGATGCGCCGTCCGTCCGGCCGCACGGTGACGGCCACGCTGTAGACCGGGTTGCCGTCCCGGTCCTTCTTCACCTCCTGCGTCTCGGAGTTGCTGAACTTCACCTCAGGCGCGCCTGCGCACCGCAGTACGCCCAGTCGTGCCGTGTCCACGGGTATGGACTGCATTTCGTTGGCCTCCTTGGCCAGTCACGACGCCAACTCTGATGCTGACGTCACTTGTCCTTACGAGTTACGACTATGGAGGTCTGTACGGGACGAGTGCAACTACTTATGCTGACGAGTGACGTCGCGCGTGCGACGTGCCTACGACCCCGACCCGTCGGAGATGCCCAGATGTCGGAGATCCAGCGCCCCGGAGCCCTCTACCAGCAGGTGGCCGCCGCGATCCGGGAAGCGATCCTGTCCGGCGAGTTCGCGCCCGGCTCCCTGCTGCCCTCCGAGGCCCAGCTCATGACGCGCTACGGCGTCTCGCGGCCGACCGTCCGCAACGCGGTCGCGGCCCTGCGCGCGGAAGGACTCATCGACGTCCGCCACGGCAAAGGCAGCTTCGTCCGCGCCAGCGGACAGCCCCACCTCACCATCGAGCGCCGTATCAGCCGCACCACCGAAGGCAAGTTCGTGATGCCTAACGGCGACACCTGGCAGGAGGCCGAGGAACCGAGCACCTACCGCACCCACACCACGAAGGACACCGGCCGCCTCCTCCAACTCGACGAGGAAGAGGCCCTGTTCGGCTGCGACCGCCTTCTCGTCGACCCCAGCACGGGGACGCGCGCCATGCACCGCACACTGATCCCGTTCGAAGTCGCCGAAGCCGTGCCGCTGCTCGGCAAGGAACCGTGCAAGCCTGCGGCAGCGATCTACTGGGTACTCACCCAGGCCGGACACAAGCTGACGTGGACCGAGACGGTCCGTGCCCGCATGCCGCTGCCCGACGAGCGGACCGCGCTCCAGCTCCCGGACGCGACCCCGCTCCTGCACCTTGCCCGCGTCACGCACGACGCCGACGACCGGCCGCTGTTCCTCGAAGAACTCCGCTTCGGCGCAGACCGTGCCGAACTCGCCTACCGGATCACCGCCGACAAGCAGCCCGCGCGACGCGCCCGCACCTGACCGGCCACGGCAATCGGTCGAAACAGCCTTCACTTCCTCAAGGGCGCGCCTGCGGCGCGCCGGGGCGCCCGGCCGCCCCGGCCGGGCGTGCGGCGTGGCCGCCGGTCCCGTCCGGTCGCCGGGCGCCCCCGCCCGCAGCACGCCCAAGGAGGCGAGGCGACCACCGGCCGTAGCGGGCTGGGGCGTGGTGGGCTGGGGGTCGACGGCCTCCGAGACTTTAGGCAGCTCCCATGGGGCGAGCCTCGAAGAACAGGGGGCCGATCGGGCTATTGCGGGCAGGTCCAAGGACTGCCCGATCCGCTGGCGAGCGTAAGGCCCCCTGTTCACTCGCCCCATGGCAGCTACCGCCCAAAGTCTCTCCAGCCGGCGACGTGCCCACGCGCACCGCTCACCAGCGAAAAGACTCCTCACGCTGCACCACCGCTGCCATCCGCGCGCGCCTCCAGGAGCCAGGCGAGTCGCACCACGGCATCGGGCCAGCCCACGAGGCGTACGACCCCGCGCCCGTCGTCGTACGTCGAGGCCACAGCCCGTAACTCCGACAACTCGAAACCCTCACCCAGAAACGCACGGTTCAGCCGGTCGGCAGCGGTGCGCGCCTCACGCCACCCCGCGATGTAGTCCACGCCGGACACCCACAGACCGAACTCCCCGCCCGCCACGTCGAGCCCATCACCGAGCCACTCATCACCCGTGCCAGTCATCCCGCCACTCCCACTCTGGTAACAGATCGTCAACTCTCTTTGGACTAGGGCAGATGTGCAGCACAACGACCCCGGTACCATCAGGCACCGGGGATCGCTGTGTCCCCTCCCGGACCACCCCGGTTGCTGCCAGGCGCGGGGGTGGTCCGGTCTCGGTATGAGGTTGTGGAGCGTGACTCCCGGGTCCGAGTGGGGAACTCGGCGGACAGTCCCGAGGAGCCACGCCCCGATCACCGGAGAGCGCACCCTCCGGCCCCGGACTGCCGCCCACTCCCAAGGGAGCTACGCGGAGGCGACAGCTCGGAGATCATCAAGACGGGTCGTCAGAGACTCCGCCGCCGAGGTCGAGGCGACACCACACGGTCTTGCCGCCCTTGTCCTCAGGCGTCCACCAGGTCGCCGCTGCCAGCCGTTGAACGATGAGCAGTCCCCGCCCGCTGTCGGGCAAGATCGCCTCCGACAGCTCTCCCATCAGACCCGGCGAGAACGTGTCCTCCATCGGCAGCAGGGGAGGAGTCGAGTCTTCGTCCGTGACGCCGATGAAGAGCCACTTCGGCCACAGCTTGAAGGTCACATCGATGCGCCGAGCGCCGCCGGGTTGCGCCAGGCAGAGTTCCGGGACCGCGTGGTTCACGACGTTGCCCACGAGTTCCGACACGATCAGTCGGGCATCATCCACGATTTCGTTCGTACCTCCGCGCTCAAGGAACACGGCCGTCATGTCACGCGCCACTCGCGCCGAATCGCGGCACTCGGCGAAGAGGGTCAGCGTCAGGAAGTTCCCGGAAGAAGAGGGGTCGGGCGCCGCGAACCAGTGAGCGAACGCATCTAATTCCTGCACCACTCGCTCGTGCCGATCTTTCCTCGCGTCCATCACACAGTTCCGTCTCTGGCCACGCCTGCCGAGACCCTCCCGGCAGGGTGCCCCAGAGTCCACCCCATGCCCGGCCGTCGCTCCCCCCACTGGGGGATCCCCCACTTGGGGACCCCCAAGGCCCCTTGGGCTACCCCTGACCCCACTCGGCCCCCTCCGCTTGGGAAACCCCCTGGGTAGACTCGCCAGACGGACAGGACGCGAAGATCGAAAGAGAAGATCGACCCAGAAGAGACGTTTGGTCAATCACGATGGGGAAGTGAGATGACCGCAGCGGCACCGACACCGGCAGCTCTCCCGCCTCACGTTCTGGAACGCGCGGACGTGCGGTCGGCGATCTCCAACCACGACTTCGGAGAGGTCTTCAGACTCGCCAAGATCCACGGAAACATCAGCTACGCCAAGATCGCCGAGGCAACCGGGTACAAGCCGGAGCACATCGGCAAGATGGCCCGCCCCGAGACCAACGGCAACGGCGTCCGCCCACGGATCATCCAGTTCCACAAGATCCTCGAAGTGGTGGACGGCCTACGCATTCCTGGTTACCTCGCAGGACTCGCCCCGCGCCCGTGGGAGCTGGAACGACCGGCCAGAGCCACCAAGCCGGAAGACCCCAGCACCCTGATTGCCAAAGGTGGTGCAGGGATATGGGACATCGCAGAGATGCTGCGTCGCACGGAGATGTCCAGCATCAACGGCGCGGCTCTGGAATCGATCGAGCAGGGCATCGATCAACTGGCCCGCGCCTACCCGTACGCCAACGCTGACTACTTGCACGAGCGCACCAAGAACGGCCTGCACTACGTCACCAAACAGCTCGAAAGCCGGATGACCCTCCGCCAGCACCGCGAACTACTCGTCGACGCCGGATGGCTGTTCCTGCTCAACGCGTGCGTCCAATACGACCGGGGCCAGCGCGAGGCCGCCAACCTCAGCAAGGCCGCCGCACTCCGCATCGGTGAAGAGGCCGGGCACGGCGAGATCAAGGCGTGGGCGTGGGAGATCGAGGCATGGTTCGCCCTCACCCAGAGCCGCTGGCAAGACATGCTCACCGCCGTCGAAGCCGGACACGTGGCCGACCAAACACACTCCGTCGGCGTGCAGCTCTACGCCCACAAGGCCCGCGCCGCCGCACGCATGGGAGACGCCCGCCTGGTCCGTGACTCCCTCGACGCCGGCCGCGCAAGGTTGGACCGGCTTCCCCGGCCCGACCACCCCGAACATCACTTCATCATCGACCCGGACAAGTGGGACTTCTACGAGATGGACGCCTACCGCCTCCTCGGACACGACGAGCGCGCCGCCACCCACGCCCGCTCAGTGATCAACATCAGCACCGGCCCCGACGGAACCGAGATCTCCCCCATGCGCGCCGCCGAAGCCCGCCTCACACTCGGAGTCGCCGCCGCCCGCACCGGCGAGATAGAAGAAGCCATCGGCATGGGCACCACGGCCCTGGAAACCGACCGCAAGTCCCTCCCATCCCTACTTTTGGTCGCTGCCGAGTTGGACAAGGAACTCCGCGCCCGCTACCCGCGCGAGAGCGCCACCCGTGAATTTCACGAACAGATCATGACCATCAAGCGGGGCTCAACCACGCCCGAGCTGCCATTTTGAACCGCGTTGACCATCGAATGGCCATCACGAAGAAGATTTGAATGTCGCTAAGTGTTCAATAACGAGCAGCTCGGGAGTTAGAAATCCGTCGCACACGAGTTTTTATTAGTTACGCTCACGAGGACAGTGCACTAGCGCGAATTGTCACGGATGGGCTGGGTCGACGGTTCGATGTTGTCTATCCGAAACGAGTGGTGCGTCCTGGAGAAAACTGGACTAAATCATTTCGCGACGACATTCGAGCAAGCGATATCGTGGTCGCCCTCTTGTCGCCTGCATCCGTGACAAGTAAGTGGGTTAACAAGGAAATCGAATACGCTCTATCGCCCGACATCGACCGCCGCGGCGCCCAACTCATCCCAGCGCTCATTGCGCCAACGGAACTGCCCACCGCGCTACTCAACCGTCCGGTGATCGATCTTGCGAGCGATATCACATTAGGGCTGCAACATCTTGTAGAACAGATCGATATCACGTCCCTCATAGACTTTGACGAGCTAGACTCCATGAAGTTTGAGGGTTTGATCGCCGATCTACTGGAATCCGTTGGGTTTCATCTGGAGAGAGTGCATAGCCATGGAGATGTGGGCGCTGACATACGCGCCTCGTACAACCGCACAGATCCGTTCGGGTTACCTGAAACAGATGTGTGGCTCGTAGAGACAAAACTGTACTCACATCAACGCGTATCAATTCAAGCAATTAGGAACTTCGCAGGCGCTCTCGCTACGGCTCCTGGCGGAACGCATGGATTGCTTGTCACGAATGCCCAGGTGACTTCCGTAGCCCGAGACTATGTCAGGGAGTTAGCGCAAAGATCTAATATTATCATGCGAGTTCTCGACGGAATTGAACTCAAGAATCTTCTCCGGCAGCGCCCACAGATCGTATCCCGACACTTCGGCACTTCGACAGAGGTGGGGCGCGATGGCCACTCCTGAGGAGATACTCAGAACCCAGCTCAGGGCTGTTCCGCGCGGAGCCTCCGGCTGGAAACAGTTTGAGGATGTCGCAATCGCCATACTGATTCATCTATTCGTACCACAACTTTCGAACCCTTTTATCCAGCCTAGGTCACACTCTGGAATCGATCGCCGCGATGCGATATTTCCGAACCGTAACCACGGCGATTCTAATCACTGGGGAAGGCTCTTACGCGAGCTAAGCGCCCGTATGATTCTGGTTGAGTTCAAGAACTATGACAGTGAGGAGGTTGGCAAGGACGAGGTGAATCAGACGCGCAACTATCTAACCAGGCCGATGGGGCGTCTGGCACTGATCGTATCGACAAAAGAGCCCAACGAAGCTGCCCACGTAAAACGAAACACCGTGTACGCCGAAGATGAAAAGGTCATCCTATTTCTAAATGTAGAGCACCTCAATGAGATGTTGTACATGAAAGAGCGTGGTGAAGATCCGGCAGACCTCATAATGGATCTCGTGGAGCGATTTTACATTCAATGGGAGTAATTGTGTTGTCCTCATGGTCGAATACGCCGCGGGTAATACGGCCATGGCTCTTGCCGTCCAGCCGGTGGTCCGATCGCGTTACGTGTATAACTGAGCCCGGGAATGAGGCAGTCCTGGAGTGCAGCGGCTACGTGACCAAGAGGGGTCGGAACTGACGATGGCCACGCGCGGCTGCGCGATTGATAATGTCTTCCGCCAGATCGCGAAGGTCCGGCGTTCCTAGGCCCGTTAGAAGGACGGTGCGTAGATAGGCTTCTTGTAGCCGCGGTGTCCAGTCGGAGGAATCCAAGGTGAGCACCCAGTCCTTCAGGAATTCCATAACAGGGCCGGCGATCGTCTCGCAAGCAGCGGCAAGGAATTTGAAGATGCGGGGGTCGCGGCCAAATGTGCCGACTGTGCAGAACACTTTCTCGAGCTGCCCTAGTCGCCATTGCCGGGAAAACGAACCACTGCTTACCAATGGACCGATGAATGTGAGCAGCTCTTCGCGGAACGGAGATTTTTGATCACGTTTCAGCATGTCAGCTGCGTTAGCGACACGCCAATCCCACCACTGTTGGAGTCGGAGGATTGTATCTTCGGAAAGATCATTGTTTTGAATAGCTGCGCCTAGGCTGCCAGCAAGTTCTTGTGCAATTTCAGCAGATGAGACGCTGTAATACTCAGCCAGTGGGCTCTGTTCGTCGTGAAGTTCCACCTGGCTTCTTAGATAGAGGCTGAGCAAGTGCTCACCGAGACGGCGTTGCAGCGCTGCTCGGTGATAGTCGCTATCGGCGCTAATGGGAGTTCGTGCAGCAGCGCGATAAGTGTCCAAGAGTAGCGGCGCCACCGACTGAGTCGGCTGAGCAGAAGAGAGGTAGGCTTTCCAAGCGATTTTTCCAAACGGGTCGGTATTTGACAGCAGGGTGAGATGGCTCCTGACCCAGATAGGATCGAGAGTGTGAAGCTGGTTAATCAGTGAGCCGATTACTGTGGCGACCGTCATCCCACCCCGTTGTGGTGCAGGCAGGACCTCCGACAGAATGATGTCAAGAGAGTTGAAGAAACGTGAGTAGTCCATACCTTGGCGATACCGCCAGCATGCCCAGGCCACAGCGGCTCGCAGGGCAGCTTCCCGGGCCTCGCTCCAGAGGCGCTGCTGATCGTCATCAACGAGGCTGCGTGGAACAGCGGGTGAGGGCGTCTCGACGAGACTGGAGATAGATTGCCACACCGAGTCACTCAACTCCGCCGGGATCGGGTTCCCGAGATGCGACAGACCTGATAGCAGCATGAGTGCGGCTTGGCGGTGAACCTCGTTACTATGTTCACGCCCTGTCCGAACGACGGCTGCATTGGCTAGGCGGCATAGCGGCGGCCAATCGACCGGGACACCGTTTTGAGCAGCATCAAAGAAGCCTCCCAAGACGGTTGCCAAGTGTTCATCGCTGAGGATACCGAAGAGGTCAGCTTGGGCAGAGAACGTTAGTGCTTGCGACGCCACGGCACTGCGAAATTCTGCGGCAAATGACTCAGCATCGGTTCCAGACCATGTTTCCGAAGGGGTCCATGCGGAGACGCGGGCCACTAGATCGACGGGATTTAGGGCACTCAGCTCCCCTGCTGTGACTGAACTACTAGGAGGACCATAGAAACGGAAGTTCTCGGGCACATCATCCAACGATGTTGCGGATCCGAATCGCTCACACAACTCCTCGTACTGTTGACGCATTTCGTCCGTGAGGATGGACTCTGCGGCGGCATAACGGTCACGACGCCACAGTCCAGTCCAGATCTCGAGGCGATCGGCTGATAGATCCTCATTCTCACCTGGTGTTAGGTATCGCATTTTCCATGCATCATCTGGCCCTGCTGAGATAGCAGAAAGCAGCGCACCGCGTGCAACGGGGGGCAAGTTGCCAGCATGCGCCCGAGCCAGTCGCATCCATTCGCGTGCAAGGTAGCGATCCTGAATGCAGGATGGGTCGGTCAGTAGGTTTTGGACCACGTCAGGTAGCTGGGAGCCGTGTCGCTCAAGTAGGTACAAGCGCAGCCTGCGAAAGACGAGCCACGGGTACGCGCCAAGCAGAACCAGTACGGCATCAAGACCGACCTCACCATCCTCGGCAAGCTGCTCAGCGCTATCACGCACGGCTGCGGTCAACAGTGCGGGTAGATCTGCGTGTGGCGACCCGGGACGATTTTCAAGAGCCGCAAACCAGGTCCGCGAAAGATCTTCGCCTCCGGGTCTGCCGGCTTGCAGACCATCACGACCAAGCGACCGATCTAGCAGACTCGCGAGCATCTCCAGCCAGCCCACACCTAAGCTTCTAGTGAAAGCAACATTGTGCTCTTGCAGGATCTCGGCATAAGCGTAGTCATCGATGCTTGCCTCGTGCGTCTGAGGATCCACGTCCAACAATGCGGTCATCAACTCAATAGCATCGTCGGCCTGTCCATGATCAGCACAACGCCTTGCGAGCTGAGCGTAGCGTTCTTCCCCGATTACGTAAGGTCTGCGTAGCGCTTCCACAGCACGGGGGACCAGCCGTTGGAACTTGGATGCTGGCACAAGTAGGGCAACCTCCACCAAGTCGAGGTTGACCCGCGGATTATCGCTGCCTGGAATATTAGATGCGATATCTAGAACTGCTATGGGATCTACTGCTGCAACTCTTACCAGATAGGCTGAAGCTGGCCATGGCGGAAAGGTGATTGTGCCAGCATCGCTGTCGACGACTGGACCAGGAGGTGCGGTGAAGAACTTCTTCTGCTGGAGCGGGCGCAACCATGCTGCCCCCTCAAGTCGGTCGAAGAAAAGTTCAAGAGTTAGATAGTCCTGCGGGAACTCCTGCCGGAGCTGCCTCGCGTGCTCTTTGGTCGGCTCACGGGTTGCCGCAAGCGCCTCAAGCCGATCGGCCATCGCACAGTAGCGCGCATCGAATCGGTCCAGGACAGCGTCGAACGCTACCTCCAGTCGCTCAACTCGTGTGAGCAGTTTTTCATCGACCGGGCTGGGGTGCTCTAGTCCATGACGGTGCGCATACCCATGCTGCCTGCCCACCTCAGCTAGCCAGGCGCGTCCCACTACGCTGTCCCATTTAATGCCCAGGGCATCGAGGATTGCCTTCACCTCGTCCCCGTGGCTGCTCCCCTGTGAGGGCTCTCGCGGGCGTCGTGCCTCGGCCGGCACAAGCACGGCTCGGATTGCGCTCTCCAGTTCTCGCAGCAGGTGGGAGATCAGCATCGACTTGGCAGCCAGCTGCACATCGCTGTCTACTAACGTGCAGATGTCCTCGAACAACGCGAGAGGACCTGGGCCAAGTTGGCGCAGATGCTGTCGAACCCGTTCGCGACGTTGTGCGTCGGGCGTTCGATGAGACGCAGTGAACTCAAGATCAGTCACCATTCTGCCTCCTTCGGAGCATCGTCCCGCTTACTACAAGCGAGCCGCAACCGAACACGACCCTGACAGTTCGATGCATGGCACGGACGAGGCCGGGATGTACGGAACGGCATCATTCAACCCCCTGACCAGCGAAGTTATTAGTGCATGAGCAGGGCTTGACTGAGCCCCAGCAGGGGGCCTCCTACGACACGCTGCTCACCGTGGCGAAGGCGACCGAGGAACTCGGTTTTGGGGCATTCTTCCGTTCCGACCACTATCTGAGCATGGGCTCCGCGGACGGCCTGCCAGGCCCCACCGACGCCTGGATCACGCTCGCCGGCCTGGCCCGCGAGACCAAGCGCATCCGCCTCGGCACGCTGATGACGGCCGCCACCTTCCGGCTGCCCGGCGTGCTCGCCATCCAGGTCGCGCAGGTCGACCGGATGTCCGGCGGCCGCGTCGAACTCGGCCTGGGCGCGGGCTGGTTCGAGGAGGAGCACAAGGCCTACGGCATCCCCTTCCCGCAGGAGAAGTTCGGCCGCCTGGAGGAGCAGCTGGAGATCGTCACGGGCCTGTGGCGGACGAAGCTCGGCGAGACCTTCGACTTCCACGGCACCTACTACGACCTCACCGACTCGCCCGCGCTGCCCAAGCCCGCCCAGGACCGGATCCCGGTGCTGATCGGCGGCCACGGCGCGAGCCGCACCCCGCGCCTCGCGGCACGTTTCGCGGACGAGTTCAACATGCCGTTCGCCGGCGTCGAGGACAGCCGACGCCAGTTCGCGCGCGTCCGCGAGGCCGCCGAGGCGGTCGGCCGGGGACCGGACGACCTCGTCCTCTCCAACGCCCTCGTCGTCTGCGTCGGCAAGGACGACCAGGAGGTCGCCCGCCGCGCCGCCGCCATCGGCCGCGAGGTCGACGAGCTGAAGGCCAACGGCCTCGCGGGCACTCCGTCCGAGGTCGTCGACAAGATCGGCCGCTACGCGGAGATCGGCGCCGGCCGCGTCTACCTCCAGGTCCTCGACCTCTCCGACCTCGATCACCTGGAGCAGATCTCCTCCCACGTCCAGTCGCAGCTGGCGTAGCAGCGGGCGGCCCCGGACGCCGCGGGGCGGGAATAAACGAAGGCGCCGGTCGGCAGCCGTATGCGAAGGTGGGGCGGTCGTCCTGCCGGGCCCCCAGGATCACCGTCCCTGGGGGCTTTCGCGCGCACGGCACGGAGAAACGTCCACCGGCCGGAGAGGCCCCGCCCATGTTTCTGACCATCACCACCACCGGCACGCCGGAACGCCCCGCCACCGACCTCGGTCACCTGCTGCACAAGCATCCCGACAACGCGGGGACGTTCTCCACTTCCTACGGGACGGCGCACGTCTTCTACCCCGAGGCGGAGGATCGGCGCTGCACGGCGGCGCTGCTGCTGGAGGTCGACGCGGTGGCGCTGGTGCGGCGGGGGAAGGGCAAGGGGCGCGGCGGCGCGCCCGACGCGGCACTCGCGCAGTACGTCAACGACCGCCCGTACGCGGCCTCCTCGCTGCTCGCCGTGGCGCTGAGCAGCGTGTTCTCCAGCGCGATCAAGGGCACGTGCCGGGCCAGGCCGGAGCTGCCGGCGCAGCCGCGCCCGCTGCGTATCGAGGTGCCCGCGCTGCCCGCCCGCGGCGGCCCGGAACTGGTGCGGCGGCTGTTCGAGCCGCTGGGCTGGTCGGCTGCCGTCGAACCGGTCGCCCTGGACAGTGAGTTCCCGGAGTGGGGCGAGTCGCGGTACGTGCGCCTGGTCCTCGAGTCGCGGGCACTGACCCTCGCCGAGGCGCTGCGCCACCTCTACGTCCTGCTCCCCGTCCTCGACGACGCCAAGCACTACTGGGTCGCCCCCGACGAGGTCGACAAGCTGCTGCGCGCCGGCGCGGGCTGGCTGCCGGCGCATCCGGAGCAGAAGCTGATCACCAGCCGCTATCTCTCGCGCCGCTGGTCGCTGACCCGGCAGGCGAGGGAGCGGCTGGAGCTGGTGCGGCTGGCGGAGACCGACGACAGCGAGGTGGAGGAACTCGACAACGCGGTCGGCGCGGAGACCGAGGACGAGGAGAAGCCGCCCCCGCTCGCGGTGCTGCGGCGGGAGGCGATCATCGAGTCCCTGCACGCGTCCGGCGCGGCCCGCGTCCTCGATCTCGGCTGCGGACAGGGCCAGTTGGTGCAGGCGCTGCTCAAGGACCCGCGGTTCACCGAGATCGTCGGGGTCGACGTGTCGGTGCGCGCCCTGGCCATCGCGTCCCGGCGGCTGAAGCTGGACCGCATGGGCGAGCGCCAGGCCTCGCGCGTCAGGCTCTTCCAGGGCTCGCTCGCCTACACCGACAAGCGTCTCAAGGGCTACGACGCCGCCGTGCTCAGCGAGGTGATCGAGCACCTCGACCTGCCGCGGCTGCCCGCCCTGGAGTACGCGGTGTTCGGCGCGGCCCGCCCGCGCACGGTCCTCGTGACCACTCCGAACGTCGAGTACAACGTCCGCTGGGAGTCCCTCCCGGCCGGTCACACCCGGCACGGCGACCACCGTTTCGAGTGGACCCGCGAGGAGTTCCGCGCCTGGGCGGAGGCCGTGGCCGAACGGCACGGCTACGGCGTGGAGTTCGTGCCGGTCGGGCCGGACGACCCGGAGGTCGGACCGCCCACCCAGATGGCCGTGTTCCGGATGGCGACCGAGACGACCGGCAAGGCCGAGACGACCGGCAAGACCGAAAAGACAGAGAAGGCCGAGACGACCGGCAAGACCGGCAAGACCGGCAAGACCGAGAAGACCGAGAAGGAGGCGAAGGCGGCATGACCGAGACAGCGGAGCGCGCCACACGGACCCTGCCCGTCACCGACCTCTCCCTCGTCGTGCTCGTCGGCGCCTCCGGCTGCGGCAAGTCGACCTTCGCCCGCCGGCACTTCAAGCCGACCGAGGTGATCTCCAGCGACTTCTGCCGCGGCCTGGTCTCCGACGACGAGAACGACCAGAGCGCGACCAGGGACGCCTTCGACGTCCTGCACTACATAGCGGGCAAGCGCCTGGCCGCAGGCCGCCGTACCGTGGTGGACGCGACCAGCGTGCAGTCCGACGCGCGCCGCCAGTTGGTCGGGCTGGCCAGGCAGTACGACGTGCTGCCCATCGCCATCGTGCTGGACGTCCCGGAGGAGGTGTGCGCGGCGCGCAACGCGGCCCGCGCCGACCGGGCCGGGATGCCGCGCCGGGTCATCCAGCGGCACGTCCGCGAACTGCGGCGCTCGCTGCGGCACCTGGAGCGCGAGGGTTTCCGCAAGGTGCATGTCCTGCGCGGTGTGGACGACGTGGAGAACGCCACGGTCGTGACCGAGAAGCGCTTCAACGACCTGACCCACCTCACCGGCCCCTTCGACATCGTCGGCGACGTCCACGGCTGCGCGTCCGAACTGGAGGCGCTGCTGGGCAAGCTGGGCTACGTCGACGGCGTGCACCCGCAGGGCCGCACCGCCGTCTTCGTCGGCGACCTCGTCGACCGCGGACCCGACAGCCCGGGTGTCCTGCGCCGGGTGATGTCGATGGTGGAGTCGGGTGACGCGCTGTGCGTGCCCGGCAACCACGAGAACAAGTACGGCCGTCACCTCAAGGGCCGCAACGTCCAGCGCACGCACGGACTCGCCGAGACGATCGCGCAGATGGAGGGCGAGAGCGAGGAGTTCACACGGCGGGTACGGGAGTTCATCGACGGGCTCGTCAGCCACTACGTCCTCGACGGCGGCCGGCTCGTGGTCTGCCACGCCGGTCTGCCCGAGAAGTACCACGGCCGCACCTCCGGCCGGGTCCGCTCGCACGCGCTGTACGGCGACACCACCGGGGAGACCGACGAGTTCGGGCTGCCGGTGCGCTACCCGTGGGCGGAGGACTACCGCGGCCGCGCGGCGGTCGTCTACGGCCACACGCCCGTGCCCGAGGCCACCTGGCTGAACAACACCATCTGCCTGGACACGGGCGCCGTCTTCGGCGGCAGGCTCACCGCGCTGCGCTGGCCGGAGCGGGAACTGGTCGACGTACCGGCCGAGCGGGTCTGGTACGAGCCGGCCCGCCCGCTGCGCACCGAGGCGCCCGGCGGGCACGACGGCCGGCCGCTCGACCTGGGGGACGTGCGGGGCCGCCGGATCGTGGAGACCCGGCACCAGGGCCGGGTGGCCGTCCGCGAGGAGAACGCGGCCGCGGCCCTGGAGGTCATGAGCCGTTTCGCGGTCGATCCGCGGCTGCTGCCGTATCTGCCGCCGACCATGGCTCCGACGGCCACGTCCGCAGTGGAGGGCTACCTGGAGCACCCGGTGGAGGCGTTCGCGCAGTACGCGGCGGACGGCGTGCCGCGGGTGGTGTGCGAGGAGAAGCACATGGGCTCGCGGGCGGTGGCGCTGGTGTGCCGGGACGAGGAGGCGGCGCGCAGGCGGTTCGGCGTCGACGGCGTGACCGGCTCGCTGTACACCCGTACCGGACGGCCGTTCTTCGACGACGGGGCGGTGACGGAGGAGGTCCTCGGACGCGTCCGCACGGCGATCGGCGAGGCCGGCCTGTGGGACGGGCTCGACACGGACTGGCTCCTGCTGGACGCCGAGCTGATGCCCTGGTCGCTGAAGGCCGCCGGTCTGCTGCGGTCGCAGTACGCGGCCGTCGGTGCCGCGTCCGGCGCGGTGTTCCCGGGCGCGCTCGCCGCGCTGGAGGGTGCCGCCGCACGGGGTGTCGAGGTGCGCGACCTGCTGGACCGGCAGCGCGAACGCGCCTCGGACGCGGCGGCGTTCACGGCCGCCTACCGCCGCTACTGCTGGACGACCGAGGGCCTGGACGGCGTACGCCTGGCGCCGTTCCAGATCCTCGCCGTCCAGGGCCGCAGCCTCGCCGGGCTGCCGCACGACGAGCAGCTCGTCCTGCTCGACCGGCTGGTGGAGCACGACGGCAGCGGTCTGCTGCGCACCACCCGGCGGCTCTACGTCGACACCGGGGACCCGGAGTCGGTGCGGGCGGGCGTCGACTGGTGGCTGGAGATGACCGGCCGGGGCGGCGAGGGCATGGTCGTCAAGCCGCTGGGCGCGCTGGTGCGCGGTCCGCAGGGACGGCTGGTGCAGCCGGGCGTCAAGTGCCGGGGCCGCGAGTACCTGCGGATCATCTACGGCCCGGAGTACACGCGCCCCGACAACCTGACCCGGCTGCGGGCCCGCTTCCTGGGCCACAAGCGGTCGCTGGCGGCCCGCGAGTACGCCCTGGGTCTTGAGGCCCTGGACCGGCTGGCGGAGGGCGAGCCGCTGTGGCGGGTGCACGAGGCCGTGTTCGGGGTGCTGGCGCTGGAGTCGGAGCCGGTGGACCCGCGGCTCTGAGCCGTACGAGAGGCGCCGCGACGGTAAGCGCGACATGAGCGTGACGGGGGCGCCGCACCAGCCGCCGTGCCCGCCGCGCCGGTTTGGGCGCCGGCGATGTCGGCCGTCGGAGTCCTGCTTCCGGTCCCCTTGACGGCGCGTCGGAAGGGCGTTTGTCGTCAAGGGGACGAAAACAGGAAATCGCGGAAAGCCCGCGGCGACGGGTCAAGACGCCCGGCGATGGTCAGGATGGAGGCATGGCACTCCACGTCGACTCCGAGGCCGGGCGGCTGCGCCGCGTCATACTGCACCGGCCGGACCTCGAGCTCAAAAGGCTCACGCCCAGCAACAAGGACGCGCTCCTCTTCGACGACGTGCTCTGGGTGCGCCGGGCGCGCGCCGAGCACGACGGATTCGCCGACGTCCTGCGCGACCGCGGGGTCGCCGTCCACCTCTTCGGCGACCTGCTCACCGAGGCCCTGGAGATCCCGGCGGCCCGCACCCTCGTCCTGGACCGGGTCTTCGACGAGAAGGAGTACGGCGTCCTCGCCACCGACCACCTCAGGGCCGCCTTCGAGAACCTGCCCGCGCCGGAGCTGGCCGAGGCCCTGGTCGGCGGGATGACCAAGCGCGAGTTCCTCGAGGCGCACACCGAGCCGACCTCCGTGCGCTTCCACGTCATGGACCTGGACGACTTCCTCCTCGCGCCGCTGCCCAACCACCTCTTCACCCGCGACACCTCCGCCTGGATCTACGACGGCGTCTGCGTCAACGCCATGCGCTGGCCGGCCCGGCAGCGCGAGACGGTCCACTTCGAGGCGATCTACCGCCACCACCCCGTCTTCCGCGAGGAGACGTTCCGGGTCTGGTCCGAGGGCCAGGCCGACTACCCCTCCACCATCGAGGGCGGGGACGTCCTGGTCATCGGCAACGGCGCCGTCCTGATCGGCATGAGCGAGCGCACCACCCCCCAGGCGGTCGAGATGCTCGCGCACAAGCTCTTCGAGGCGGGTTCGGCCGAGACGATCGTGGCCCTGGACATGCCGAAGCGGCGGGCCTTCATGCATCTGGACACCGTGATGACGATGGTCGACGGCGACACCTTCACCCAGTACGCGGGCCTCGGCATGCTCCGCTCGTACACCATCGAGCCGGGTGCGGCGGACAAGGAGCTCAAGGTCACCGACCATCCGCCGGAGCACATGCACCGCGCGATCGCCGCCGCTCTCGGGCTGAGCGAGATCCGCGTGCTGACCGCGACGCAGGACGTGCACGCGGCCGAGCGCGAGCAGTGGGACGACGGCTGCAACGTCCTGGCCGTCGAGCCGGGCGTCGTCGTCGCCTACGAGCGCAACTCCACCACCAACACCCACCTGCGCAAGCAGGGCATCGAGGTCGTCGAGATCCCCGGCAGCGAGCTGGGCCGGGGCAGGGGCGGTCCGCGGTGCATGAGCTGCCCGGTGGAGCGAGAGGCCGTATAGGTACGCGAGGCCGTACGGGCGGGCGAGACGGGTGCGGGAGGAGACTGTATAGGCATGCGATTCTTCGTATAGACTTCCAAGCGTAGACGTTCCCGCATTCTGGAGTGCCCCATGGCGACAGTCCCGACCGCCCTCGCAGGCCGCCACTTCCTCAAGGAGCTCGACTTCTCCGAGCAGGAGTTCCTCGGCCTGGTCGAGCTGGCCGCCGAGCTGAAGGCCGCCAAGAAGGCCGGGACCGAGACGCGGTACCTGCGCGGCCGGAACATCGCGCTGATCTTCGAGAAGACCTCGACGCGCACGCGCTGCGCGTTCGAGGTCGCCGCCGCCGACCAGGGGGCCTCGACGACCTACCTCGACCCGTCGGGCTCGCAGATCGGGCACAAGGAGTCCGTGAAGGACACCGCGCGCGTGCTGGGGCGGATGTACGACGGGATCGAGTACCGCGGCGACAGCCAGCGGAAGGTGGAGGAACTCGCCGCCCACGCGGGCGTGCCCGTCTTCAACGGCCTCACCGACGACTGGCACCCGACCCAGATGCTGGCCGACGTGCTCACCATGACCGAGCACACGAGCAAGCCCCTCAAGCAGGTCGCCTTCGCCTACCTCGGCGACGCCCGCTTCAACATGGGCAACTCCTACCTGGTCACCGGCGCCCTGCTCGGCATGGACGTACGGATCGTCGCTCCCCGGGCCTACTGGCCGGCCCAGGAGATCGTCGACCGGGCGCGCGAGCTGGCCCGGGTGAGCGGGGCCCGCGTCAGCCTCACCGAGCAGGTCGACGAGGGCGTCCGGGGCGCCGACTTCGTCGCCACCGACGTCTGGGTCTCCATGGGCGAGCCCAAGGAGGTCTGGGCCGAGCGGATCGCCGCGCTCGTCCCGTACGCGGTGACCATGGACGTCCTGAAGGCCACCGGCAACCCGGACGTCAGGTTCCTGCACTGCCTGCCGGCCTTCCACGACCTGGGCACGAAGGTCGGCCGGGAGATACACGACACCCACGGTCTCGACTCGCTGGAAGTGACGGACGAGGTCTTCGAGTCTCCGTACTCGGTCGTCTTCGACGAGGCGGAGAACCGTCTGCACACGATCAAGGCGGTCCTGGTCGCGACCCTGGCCTGATCCGGCGGGCGGCGGCGCTCAGACGGGGTGCCGCCGCGGCACCGCCGGCAGCCGGAACCACACGGCCTTGCCCGCGGCGGTCGGCCGGTGCCCGCAGGACGAGCTGAGCGTGCGGATCAGCAGCAGCCCGCGCCCGCTCTCGTCCCAGACGTCGGGCTCCTTGTCGCCGGGCCAGGTCAGTTCGTACGGCGGCATCGGGTCCGGGTCGTGCACCTCGACCTGGCAGCCGCCCGGCAGCACCTCCACCACGAGTTCTATCGGGGTGTCGCCGACGGTGTGCTCCACGGCGTTCGCCACCAGCTCGGCCGTGAGCAGTTCCGCGGTGTCGCGGTCGGCCCCGTGGTCCAGCTCGGCCAGCGCGCTGCGCACGAGCGCACGGGCCACCGGCACGGCCGCGGTGGAGTGCGGCAGCGCGATGCGCCAGGAGGCGGAGGCTGAGGGGCGTTCGTACAAGGCGGGTCCGTTCATAGCAGGCTGTCCTGCTTTCAACCGTATGAATGGTACGGCGCCGCCCGGCAGAGGCGTCCGGTAGGGCCCGTACGGGACCTTCGGCCCCGTCGACGAGCGGCTTACCCAGGTCAACGGCGCGCCTCGCACGGTTTCTCCGGCCGTTGCCGGTCTGTCGACGAGCCGTGACGGATGTGACCCGGCCGGGTCGGATCCGGCCGACCTTATCGCGCGCTCCTGACGACGGTCACGGAAGGGTGATAACTTCGAGGGGCAGAACTCAGTACGGCAGTGCCCGCCCCCGAGGAGGCCGCGCGTCATGAGTCCCTTCACCGGCTCCGCCGCCCGCACCCCGCGCTGGGAGCACCTGCGCGTCGAGGTCGCGGACGGGGTCGCCACGGTCACGCTCGCCCGTCCCGACAAGCTCAACGCGCTCACCTTCGGTGCCTACGCCGACCTGCGCGACCTGCTCGCCGAGCTGTCCCGGGAGCGCGCGGTACGGGCCCTGGTGCTGGCCGGCGAGGGCCGCGGCTTCTGCTCCGGCGGCGACGTGGACGAGATCATCGGTGCCACCCTGTCCATGGACACCGCCCAGCTCCTCGACTTCAACCGGATGACCGGGCAGACGGTGCGGGCGATCCGGGAGTGCCCGTTCCCGGTGATCGCGGCCGTGCACGGGGCGGCGGCGGGCGCCGGAGCCGTCCTCGCCCTGGCGGCGGACTTCCGGGTGGCCGACCCGACGGCCCGCTTCGCGTTCCTGTTCACCCGCGTCGGCCTGTCCGGCGGCGACATGGGAGCCGCCTATCTGCTGCCCCGGGTGGTCGGACTCGGCCACGCCACCCGCCTGCTCATGCTGGGCGAACCCGTCCGCGCACCCGAGGCCGAGCGCATCGGCCTGATCAGCGAACTGACCGAGGAGGGCCGGGCCGACGAGGCCGCCCGGGCACTGGCCCACCGCCTGGCCGAGGGCCCGGCCCTGGCGTACGCCCAGACCAAGGCCCTGCTGACGGCCGAGCTGGACATGCCGCTGGCGGCATCGGTCGAACTGGACGCCGCCACCCAGGCGTTGCTGATGAACGGCGACGACTACGCCGAGTTCCACGCGGCGTTCACGGAGAAGCGGCCCCCCAAGTGGCAGGGGAGGTGAGGCCGCGATGCGTGTCGCGATCATCGGTGGCGGTCCCGGCGGCCTCTACGCCGCGGCCCTGCTCAAACGCCTGGACCCCACCCGCGAGATCACCGTGTGGGAACGCAACGCCCCCGACGACACCTTCGGGTTCGGCGTCGTGCTGTCCGACGAGACGCTCGGCGGCATCGAGCACGCCGATCCCGTGGTCTACGCGGCGATGTGCGAGGAGTTCGTCCGCTGGGACGACATCGACATCGTGCGCCGGGGGGTACGGCACACCTCCTCGGGCCACGGCTTCGCCGCCCTCGGCAGGAAACGCCTGCTGGAGATCCTGCACACCCGCTGCCGCGACCTGGGCGTCGAGCTCCGCTTCCGCTCCGAGGCCCCGCACCCCGACGAGCTGGCGCGGACGCACGACCTCGTCATCGCCGCCGACGGCGTCAACAGCGCCACCCGCGAGACCTACGCCGACGTCTTCCGCCCCCGCGTGACCACCCACAGCTGCCGCTACATCTGGCTCGCCGCCGACTTCGCCTTCGACGCCTTCCGCTTCGACATCGCCGAGACCGAACACGGCGTGATGCAGCTGCACGGCTACCCCTACGCCCGCCCGTCGTCGCCCGGCCACCACCCCGCAACGAGGCCCTCGGGGCCGCAGAACCGATCCGGCGCCTCCACCGTCATCGTCGAGATGCGCGAGGAGGTGTGGCGGGCCGCCGGGTTCGCCGAACTGGACGAGGCCGGGTCCGTCGAGCGCTGCGCCAAGATCTTCGCGGAGGCGCTGCGCGGACGGCCGCTGCGCTCCAACAAGTCGGCGTGGACCACCTTCCGCACGGTCACCAACGAGCACTGGTCGCACGGCGCCGTCGTGCTCCTCGGCGACGCCGCCCATACCGCCCACTTCTCCATCGGCTCCGGCACCAAGCTCGCCGTCGAGGACGCACTCGCCCTCGCCGCCTGTCTCCGGGAGCAGCCCTCCCTGGACAAGGCGCTCGCCGCCTACGAGGAGGAACGCAAGCCCGTCGTCGCCTCCACGCAGCGTGCCGCCCGCGCGAGCCTGGAGTGGTTCGAGAACCTGGACCTCTATCTCGGCCAGCCGCCCCGCCAGTTCGCCTTCAACCTGCTCACCCGCAGCCGCCGGGTCACCCACGACAACCTCCGCCTGCGCGACGCCCGCTTCACCGGTGCGGTGGAGCGCGAGTTCGGCTGCCCGCCCGGTACGCCGCCGATGTTCACGCCGTTCCGGCTGCGCGGGCTGACCCTGCGCAACCGGGTCGTGGTCTCGCCCATGGACATGTACTCCGCCGTCGACGGCGTTCCCGGCGACTTCCACCTCGTCCACCTGGGCGCGCGGGCCCTGGGCGGCGCCGGCCTGGTGATGACCGAGATGGTGTGCGTCAGCGAGGAGGGCCGGATCACACCCGGCTGCACCGGCCTCTACACCGGACAGCAGGCCGACTCCTGGAAGCGGATCACCGACTTCGTGCACGAACGCTCCCCGGGTACCGCGATCGGCGTGCAGCTCGGCCACTCCGGCCGCAAGGGCTCCACCAAGCTGATGTGGGAGGGCATGGACGAGCCGCTCGACGACGGCAACTGGCCGCTGACGGCCGCCTCCGCGCTGCCGTACCGGCCCGGCGGGCAGATCCCGCGCGAGCTGACCCGCTCCCAACTCACCGACGTGCGCGAGCAGTTCACGGCCGCGGCCCGGCGCGCCGCCCACGCCGGCTTCGACCTCCTGGAACTGCACTGCGCCCACGGCTACCTGCTCTCCGGCTTCCTCTCCCCGCTGACCAACCGCCGCACCGACGCCTACGGCGGCTCGCCGGCGAACCGTCTCCGCTTCCCGCTGGAGGTCTTCGACGCCGTACGGGAGGTCTGGCCCGCCGAGAAACCCATGACCGTCCGCATCTCCGCCACCGACTGGGCGGCGGGCGGCACGACCGCCGAGGACGCCGTCGAGATCGCCCGCGCCTTCGCCGCCCACGGCGCCGACGCGATCGACGTGTCGACCGGACAGGTCGTCTCGGACGAGCGCCCCGACTTCGGCCGCTCCTACCAGACCCCGTACGCCGACCGCATCCGCCACCGCGTCGGCGTCCCCGTGATCGCGGTCGGCGCGATCTCCTCCTGGGACGACGTCAACTCCCTGATCCTGGCGGGCCGCACCGACCTCTGCGCCCTGGCCCGCCCCCACCTCTACGACCCGCACTGGACCCTGCACGCGGCCGCCGAACAGGGCTACGACGGCCCGGGCGCCGTCTGGCCCGCCCCCTACCGGGCGGGCAGCCGCCGCCCCCGGACGGGCCGCGCGGACACCCCGAAGCCACGGCTCACCCTGGGGAGCTGACGGCCCGGTAGGGGGCGGGCGCGGCCCGCGCTCACCCTCGTGAGCGCACGCTCGCCATCCCCGCGGTCAGGGTCGCGCCGTCCGCCGGGTCGATCAGGATGAACGCGCCGGTGCCGCGGGAGACGGCGTAGTCGTCGAGGGGGAGCGGGTCGGCGGTGCGCAGGGTGAGGCGGCCGAGGTCGTTCACGGCCAGCTCCGCCGCCCCCGCCAGGTCCTTGACGACCGCCTTGACCGTGCGCGTGGTGTGCCGGAGCAGGACGCGGTCGCCGACGCGCAGGGGACGGTCGGCCAGGTGGCAGACGTGCGCGGTCACCTCTCGGGTGAGGGTCGGTGCGTCGGCCCCCGCTGTGATCATGTCGCCGCGTGAGACGTCCCGCTGGTCCGCGAGCCGTACGCTGATCGACTGCGGGGCGCGGGCCGCCTCCTGGGCGGCCCCGAGCACGTCGATGCCGGTGATCTCGGAGGTCTCGCCGGAGGGGTGCACCGTGATCCGGTCGCCGACCCGCAGCGAGCCGGACACCAACCGGCCCGCGTAGTGGCGGTCCTCGCCGTCCCTGATGACGTACTGCACGGGGAAGCGCGCGGGCGCGTCCGCGGCCTCGGCGCCGACGGGGACGGTCTCCAGGTGCTCCAGGAGCGCCGGGCCCCGGTACCAGTCCATGTGCGCCGAGCGTTCCACGACGTTGTCGCCGACCAGCGCGGAGACCGGGACCGGGGTGAAACCGGGCAGGTCCAGCTCCGCCGCGTGTCCCGCGAACTCCTCGGCGATCGCGGCGAAGACGGGCTCCCGGTAGCCGACCAGGTCCATCTTGTTGACGGCCAGGACGACGTGCGGCACGCGCAGCAGGGCCGCGATCGCGGCGTGGCGGCGGGTCTGTTCGACCACGCCGTTGCGGGCGTCGACGAGGATCACGGTCAGTTCGGCGGTGGAGGCGCCGGTGACCATGTTGCGGGTGTACTGCACGTGGCCGGGGGTGTCGGCGAGGATGAAGCGCCGTCTGGGGGTGGCGAAGTAGCGGTAGGCGACGTCGATGGTGATGCCCTGCTCGCGCTCGGCGCGCAGGCCGTCGGTCAGCAGTGCCAGGTCGGGGGTCTCCTGGCCGCGGTTGCGGGAGGCGTGTTCGACGGCTTCCAGCTGGTCGGCGAGGACCGACTTGGAGTCGTGCAGCAGCCGGCCCACCAGGGTCGACTTGCCGTCGTCGACGGAGCCCGCGGTGGCGAAGCGCAGCGTGTCCACAGTCATGCTCAGAAGTACCCCTCGCGCTTGCGGTCTTCCATGGCGGCCTCGGAGAGCTTGTCGTCGGCGCGTGTCGCGCCGCGCTCGGTCAGCCGGGAGGCGGCGATCTCGGCGATCACCTTGTCGATGGTGTCGGCGTCGGAGTCGACGGCGCCAGTGCAGGACATGTCGCCGACGGTGCGGTAGCGCACCTGCCGCTTCTCGACGCTCTCGCCGTCCTTGGGGCCGCCCCACTCGCCGGCCGTCAGCCACATCCCGCCCCGCTGGAAGACCTCGCGGTGATGGGCGTAGTAGATCGGGGGGAGTTCGATGTCCTCGCGGGCGATGTACTGCCAGACGTCGAGTTCGGTCCAGTTGGAGAGGGGGAAGACCCGGACGTGTTCGCCGGGGGCGTGCCGGCCGTTGTAGAGGTTCCACAGTTCGGGGCGCTGGCGGCGGGGGTCCCACTGGGAGAACTCGTCGCGCAGGGAGAAGACGCGTTCCTTGGCGCGGGCTTTTTCCTCGTCGCGTCGTCCGCCGCCGAAGACGGCGTCGAACTTCTCGTTCTGGATCTTCTCGGTCAGGGGCAGGGTCTGCAGGGGGTTGCGGGTGCCGTCGGGGCGTTCGCGCAGTATTCCCCGGTCGATGTAGTCCTGGACGGAGGCGATGTGCAGGCGCAGGCCGTGGCGTTGGACGACGCGGTCGCGGTAGGCGAGGACTTCGGGGAAGTTGTGTCCGGTGTCCACGTGCAGCAGGGCGAAGGGCACGGGGGCGGGGGCGAAGGCCTTCAGTGCCAGGTGCAGCATGAGGATGGAGTCCTTGCCGCCGGAGAAGAGGATCACCGGCCGCTCGAACTCACCGGCCACCTCGCGGAAGATGTGCACCGCCTCCGACTCCAGGGCGTCCAGATGGCAGAGCGTGAAGCCCCGCGTCGCCGCGCTCACACCAGCCCCCGCTCCGCCAGCACCGCGTGCACGGCGTCCGCCGACTCCCGCGGCGTCTGGTTCTGCGTCGGCAGCACGAGATCCGGGTCGACCGGCGGCTCGTAGGGATCGTCGACGCCGGTCAGCCCTACCAGCTGACCGGCCGCCTGGCGGGCGTAGAGCCCCTTCACGTCCCGCTCGCTGCACACCTCCACCGGCGTGGCCACATGCACCTCGAGGTACGGCGTCGAGGTCGCCTCGTGCCGTTTGCGCACGGCCTCCCGGCTGTCTGCGTACGGTGCGATGACCGGCACGACGGACAGCACCCCGTTGCGCGCGAGGACCTCGGAGACGAGCCCGATGCGCTGCACGTTGGTGTTGCGGTCCTCCCGCGAGAAGCCCAGCCCCGCCGAGAGGAAACGGCGTATCTCGTCGCCGTCCAGGACTTCCACACGGTGCCCCTCGGCCTCGAGGCGTTCGCCGAGCAGCCGGGCGATGGTCGTCTTGCCCGCGCTCGGCAGTCCGGTGAGCCAGACGGTGGCTCCCTGAGCCCGTGCCGTGGTGATCATGTGGTGCTTCCTCTTTTCTTACCTTGGGGGCTCCGAGGCACCCTAGGTAAGAAACTTGAGAAGAGCGATAGAAACGGCTGAGGGTTGCGTGAGTGACCCGAGGTGTGGCTGGGATCACACGCCCGCGAACTCGGCCCCCGCGTCCCGGAGTCGGGTGTGCAGGCTCCGGAAGACGGCGGCCGAGCGGACCCCGGGCCAGTCCTCGGGCAGCAGCCGGGCGGGCAGGCCCGGGTCGACGTAGGGGAGATGGCGCCAGGAGTCCAGGGCGAGGAGGTAGTCGCGGTAGGCGTCCTCCGGCGGGGTGTCCGGCCGGTGCTCCCACGCCGTGAGCACGGGCGCGTGGCGGTCGAGGAACGCCTCGTGCTCCTTGGCGATGGCGGCCAGGTCCCACCAGCGGGCCACCGCCTCCGCGGTCGCCGCGAACCCGAGGTGCTCGCCGCGGAAGAGGTCGACGTAGGGGTCGAGGCGCAGCCGCCGCAGCGTGTGCCGGGTCTCCTCGTACAGCCGCGCGGGAGCGATCCACACCCCCGGTGTCGCCGTGCCGAAGCCGAGACCGGCCAGCCGGGACCGCAGCACATGGCGCTTCTGCCGCTCCGACTCCGGGACGGAGAACACGGCGAGCACCCAGCCCTCGTCCCCGGGTGGCGTGGCGGCGTAGATGCGCCGGTCGCCGTCGTCGAGCAACTGGCGTGCGTCCGGCGAGAGTTCGTACCCGGCCGCGTTCTGTGCCGTGCGGGCAGGCAGCAGCAGCCCGCGGCGTTTGAGCCGCGAGACCGACGAACGGACCGAGGGGGCGTCCACGCCGACCGCGGCCAGCAGCCGGATCAGTTCGGCGACGGGCACGGGGCCGTCGGCGAAGCGGCCGTAGGCGCCGTAGAGCGTGACGATGAGAGACCGTGGTGCATGCTGGTCGGACACGTTGATCATCTTAGGTCGTCGGCATCAGTGCTGGTCACCATCGGTGTCACCGTCGACGTCCGGCTCGGCGCGCAGCCGGAAGCGCTGGAGCTTGCCGGTCGCGGTGCGCGGCAGGGCGTCCAGGAAGACGATCTCGCGGGGGCACTTGTACGGCGCCAGCTCGGACTTGACGAAGGCGCGCAGCGATTCGACGTCCCGCTCGGCGCCCTCCTTGAGCACGGCGTACGCCACCACCACCTGCCCGCGCGCCTCGTCGGGCCGTCCCACGACGGCCGCCTCGACCACGTCCGGGTGGCGCAGCAGGGCGTCCTCGACCTCGGGTCCCGCGATGTTGTACCCGGCGGAGATGATCATGTCGTCGGCGCGGGCGACGTAGCGGAAGTAGCCGTCGGTGTCGCGGACATACGTGTCACCGGTGAGGTTCCAGCCGTCGCGCACATAGGCCCGCTGGCGCGGGTCGGCGAGGTAGCGGCAGCCGACGGGGCCGCGCACGGCGAGCAGTCCCGGCTCGCCGTCGGGCACGGGATTGCCCTCCCCGTCCTGCACCCGCGCCTGCCAGCCCGGTACGGCCCTGCCCGTCGTCCCGGGTCTGATGTGCTCGTCGGCGGCGGAGATGAAGATGTGCAACAGCTCGGTGGCGCCTATGCCGTTGATGATGCGCAGCCCGGTCCGGTCGTACCAGGCCCGCCAGGTGGCGGCGGGCAGGTTCTCGCCGGCCGAGACGCAGCGCCGCAGTGAGGAGACGGCACGGGCGTCGAGTCCGTCGAGCATCGCGCGGTAGGCCGTCGGCGCGGTGAACACCACGGAGACCCGGTGCTCGGAGATCGCCGCCAACAACTGCCCGGGGTGGGCCTCTTCGAGCAGCAGCGCGCTCGCGCCGGCCCGCAGGGGGAAGACGACGAGACCGCCGAGCCCGAAGGTGAAGCCGAGCGGCGGGCTGCCCGCGAAGACGTCGTCCGCGCGGGGCTTGAGCACGTGCCGGGAGAAGGTGTCGGCGATCGCGAGCACGTCCCGGTGGAAGTGCATGCAGCCTTTCGGCCGGCCGGTCGTGCCGGAGGTGAACGCGATCAGCGCGACGTCGTCGGCCGCGGTGTCGACGGCCGGGTAGGGGGTGTCGGGCGCCGGCCGGCGCAGCAGGTCGTCGGGGGCGTCACCGCCGTACGTCGTGATGCGCAGCCCGGGTATCTCGGCCTTCGCCAGGTCGTCGACGGCCCGTACGTCGCACAGCGCGTGCCGCACCTCGGCGATCTCGCACATCGTGCTCAGCTCGTGCGGGCGCTGCTGGGCCAGCACCGTGACCGCGACCGCGCCCGCCTTCAGCACCGCCAGCCAGCAGGCCGCGAGCCAGGGCGTGGTCGGGCCGCGCAGCAGCACGCGGTTGCCGGGGACGACACCGAGGTCGCGGGTGAGGACGTGCGCGACGCGGTCGACGCGGGCGCGGAGGTCGCCGTACGTCCACGACGGGCCGGCGGGGGTGTGGAACGCCGGGCGGGCGGGGTCGGCGTGGTCCAGGAGCTCGGCCGCACAGTTCAGCCGATCGGGGTAACGCAGCTCCGGCAGGTCGAAGCGGAGTTCGGGCCAGTCCTCGCGCGGCGGGAGGTGGTCGCGCGCGAAGGTGTCGACATGGGCCGAGACGTTCATGGCGGTGCGCCCCCTTGCCGTTCTGGCCGTCGTGGTGGGCTCGCGCTTCGAGCGTATCGTGTTGGTGACGACAGTCAACGGTACGCGATACGGTCGGAGGGAAGCGCGCAGGAGAGGGGACCGGCAATGCCCGCATTCTCGCTCGAACCGGAACAGATCGCCTGGTGCGGCGAGCTGCGCACCCTCGCCGCGGAGCGGCTGCGCCCGCTCGCCGAGAAGGGCGAGCCCGGCCACGTCAACCGCGCCCTGGTCGCGGAACTGGGCCGGCTCGGGCTCCTGAGGCGGCTGTTCACCGCGGGCGCCCTGGACCTCTGCCTGATGCGGGAGTCCCTGGCGTACGCCTGCACGGAGGCGGAGACCGCCCTCGCCCTGCAGGGCCTCGGCGCGCACCCGGTGCACGCCTGCGGCACCCCGGCCCAGCGCGACCGCTGGCTGCCGAGGGTCGCCGACGGCACGGCGGTGGCGGCGTTCGCGCTGACGGAGCCGGGGGCCGGCTCGGACGCGGCGGCGCTGGAACTGCGCGCGGAGCCGGAGCCCGCGCGCCCGGACGCGGACGCGCGCGGAGCGGACATCCGGCGCGCGGAGCCCGGCGAACCCGGAACACCCACCACCGGCGAGACCGCAGGCCGACAGCCCGCCGGCCTTCGCGGTGCCGGGTCCGGAGAACCGCAGCGGGCCGGCCTTCGCGGTGCCGGGTCCGGCGGGTCCGGGTCTGCCGGCTTCTCCGGTGCCGGGTCGGGTGGTCCGGGTGGTCTGGGTGGTCTGGGTGGTCCGGGTGGTGTTCCCTCCGCTGCCGAGTCCTCCGCCGCCGTCTCCGCCGTCTCCGCCGGGTCCCTCGCCGCCGAGTCCGACGGCCGTGCCGGCTGGCGGCTCACCGGCGAGAAGTGCTGGATCTCCAACGCGCCCGGCGCCGACTTCTACACCGTCTTCGCCCGGACCACCCCAGGCGCGGGCGCGCGGGGCGTGACCGCCTTCCTGGTGCCGGCCGACCGGCCCGGGCTCACCGGCACGCCCCTCGACATGCTCTCGCCGCACCCCATCGGCGCCCTCGGCTTCGACGGCGTACCCGTCACGGCGGACGACGTGCTCGGCGAGGTGGACCGCGGTTTCCGGGTCGCGATGGGAACCCTCAACCAGTTCCGCCCCAGCGTGGGCGCGTTCGCGGTCGGCATGGCGCAGGCGGCACTCGACGCGACCCTCGCGCACACCGCCCGACGGGACGCCTTCGGCGCCAAGTTGAAGGACCTGCAGGCCGTCGCCCACCAGGTCGCCGAGATGGCGCTGCGCACCGACGCCGCCCGCCTCATGGTCCACGCGGCGGCGACGGCGTACGACGAGGGCGCTCCCGGTGTCCCCAAGCGCGCGGCGATGGCGAAGCTGCTCGCCACCGAGACCGCGCAGTACGTCGTCGACAGGGCCGTCCAGTTGCACGGCGCCCGCGCCCTGCGCCGCGGCCACCTCCTCGAGCACCTCTACCGGGAGGTGCGCGCCCCGCGCATCTACGAGGGGGCGAGCGAGGTGCAACGCGGCATCATCGCCAAGGAGTTGTACGCCGACATGGAGGCATCCCGGTGAGCACCGAGCGCGTCAACCCGCCCGAACTCTCCCCGGCGACCGGCTTCTCCCACGCCGTCGTCGCCACCGGCACCCGCGTGGTGTTCCTGGCCGGCCAGACCGCTCTCGACACCGACGGAAAGATCGTCGGCGACGCTCTGCCCGAGCAGTTCGGGCGGGCGCTGGCCAATCTGCTCGCGGCCCTGCGTGCGGCGGGTGGCACCCCGGCCGACCTCGCCCGGGTCACCGTCTACGCCACCGACGTCGCCTCCTATCGCCGCCACGCTCCCGAACTGGGGCGGATGTGGCGGGAGTTGGCAGGCCGCGACTATCCGGCGATGGCCGTCGTCGAGGTGGTGCGCCTCTGGGACGAGCAGGCGATGGTGGAGCTCGACGGGTTCGCCGTGCTGCCGTAGGCGGCGGCCCACGGCGGCCGTGTGCTCAGGCCGCGACGGCCAGCCGCCCGACGGGCACCCGGTGCGGCGCGACGGCCCGGCCGTCGGGCGTCAGTTCACCGGTGTCGTCGAAGACGATCGCCCCGTCGCACAGCAGGCTCCAGCCCTGCTCGGGGCGGGCGGCGACGACGTGCGCCGCGCTGCCGCCGGAGGAAGGGCACGAGGGCTGGTGGGAACACATGGCGCACCTCCATGTCGCTCGGGGCCGTCCGTCCGGTCCCCATGGGTAGACCATGCTCCCGTCGTGGCGTCACCGGAACGGCCCACCGGGAAGCGTGACAACACGCGGACAACCCCCGGACCGTTCCACGACGCTCGGTGCGGACTCGCCACCGAAGGGGTGACGGTCACGGCCGTGGGCGTTCCGGCCGGGTACCAGTGGAAGCCCCACCTACAGGAGGTTTCCGATGACCAAGCGTCCCGCCCTGGCCCTCGCCGCCGGTGCCGCGCTGTTCCTGCTCGCCGCTCCGGCCGCCCCGGCGAGCGCGGCCCCGCACCGGGCCGCGGATCAGCAGGAGACGGTGACCGTCGACCCGACGGGCCACATCGCCGAGGACGGTACCGTCACGCTCTCCGGCACCTACCGCTGCGTCGGGAGCAACGGACCGGCCTTCGTCAGTTCCAACGTACGGAAAAGCTCCACGACCTCCGCCGGGGGCACCACGACCGTGATCCAGGGCATCGGCGGCACGATGGCCGTCTGCGACGGCGCGAAGCACCGCTGGGAGAACAGCAGCGTGCCGTCCATGGAGGTCGCGCCGGGCAAGGTCAGCGTCGAGGCCACGGTCACGGAGCTCAGCTTCCACGGCATCCTGCCCCTGCCCACCTTCCACGCCATGGCGCGGCACGACGTCACCCTGACCAAGGACTGACGCCGGGGACTGACGTACCGAGGACTGACGCCGAGACTGACGTACCGACGACTGACGTACCGAGGACTGACGCCGAGACTGACGTACCGACGACTGACGTACCGAGGACCGGTCTCCGCCCGTCGCCCGTCACCCGTCGCCCGTCACCCGTCACCCGTCGCGCCGCCGGACCGAGAGGCCGGCGGCGCCCGGTGCCGCAGAGGCGGTGCGCGGGGCTCAGATGTCCCGGAAGATCTCGATCTGCGCCCCCACGGAGTTCAGGCGCTCGGCGAGGTCCTCGTAGCCGCGGTTGATGACGTACACGTTGCGCAGTACGGACGTGCCGTCGGCCGCCATCATCGCCAGCAGGACGACCACGGCGGGCCGCAGGGCCGGCGGGCACATCATCTCGGCGGCGCGCCAGCGGGTCGGGCCCTCCACCAGGACGCGGTGCGGGTCGAGGAGCTGGAGGCGGCCGCCGAGGCGGTTGAGGTCCGTCAGGTAGATGGCCCGGTTGTCGTAGACCCAGTCGTGGATCAGCGTCTGGCCCTGCGCGACGGCGGCGATGGCCGCGAAGAACGGCACGTTGTCGATGTTCAGGCCCGGGAAGGGCATCGGGTGGATCTTGTCGATCGGGGCCTCGAGCTTGGACGGCCGGACGGTCAGGTCCACCAGCCGGGTGCGGCCGTTGTCCGCGTAGTACTCCGCGGAGCGGTCGTGGTCGAGCCCCATCTCCTCCAGGACCGCCAGCTCGATCTCCAGGAACTCGATGGGCACCCGGCGCACCGTCAGCTCCGACTCCGTCACCACGGCGGCGGCCAGCAGGCTCATCGCCTCCACCGGGTCCTCGGAGGGGGAGTAGTCGACGTCGACGTCGATGTCGGGCACTCCGTGCACGGTGAGCGTCGTGGTGCCGATGCCCTCGACCCGGACGCCGAGCGTCTCCAGGAAGAAGCACAGGTCCTGGACCATGTAGTTGGAGGAGGCGTTGCGGATGACGGTGACTCCGTCGGAACGGGCCGCGGCGAGCAGCGCGTTCTCCGTGACGGTGTCCCCGCGCTCGGTCAGCACGATCGGCCGGTCGGGCCGCACCGACTGGTCCACCAGGGCGTGGTACTGCCCCTCGGTGGCGGTGATGTCCAGCCCGAACCGGCGCAGCGCGATCATGTGCGGCTCGATGGTCCGCGTGCCCAGGTCGCAGCCGCCCGCGTACGGCAGCTTGAAGCGGTCCATACGGTGCAGCAGCGGCCCGAAGAACATGATGATGGACCGCGTCCGCACGGCCGCGTCGGCGTCGATCGCCGCCATGTTCAGCTCCGCGGGCGGCACGATCTCCAGGTCCACGCCGTCGTTGATCCAGCGCGTGCGCACACCGATGGAGCCCAGGACCTCGAGCAGGCGGTACACCTCCTCGATCCGCGCGACCCGGCGCAGCACCGTGCGTCCCTTGTTGAGCAGGGACGCGCACAGCAGCGCGACACACGCGTTCTTGCTCGTCTTGACGTCGATGGCACCGGAGAGCCGGCGGCCGCCGACCACCCGCAGATGCATCGGGCCCGCGTAGCCCAGCGAGACGATCTCGCTGTCCAGGGCCTCACCGATGCGGGCGATCATCTCAAGGCTGATGTTCTGGTTGCCGCGCTCGATGCGGTTCACCGCGCTCTGGCTGGTACCGAGCGCCTCCGCGAGCTGCGCCTGAGTCCAGCCGCGGTGTTGCCGGGCGTCACGGATGAGCCTGCCGATGCGTACGAGGTAGTCGTCTGCCATGAGGCTGAGGTTATCTCAGATATGAGATGATGCCCGCCGGGGGGTCCGTTCGGATGACAGGCCGTCAACGCCGCCCCGTGGCCTCACGGCTGCCTCCTTCGCCGCCGGACCTGATGGCCGCTCACCCCTCGCGCACCCCGGACCCGGGTGCCGGTGACCGCGCCGAGGGTGCGCCCGCCCGCCCGTGCCGAATGCCCCGTTCGGCCGGATAATCACCTATCGGGCCCGGCTGTGCGCGCATGGCAGGCGGGGCCGCCGGGGCGCGTCCGGACGGAGGGCGGGCATGACCATCCCGGCCCCATGTACTAGAGTTATCTCGACATCGAGATATCTGCCCAGGAGCACCGCAGCCGCCAACCCGGTAAGGGTGACCTAAGTTAGCCTTACCTTAGCGGATCGGCCCCGTTGCCGTGGCGGCAGGATCGTGGTGAGTACGCGCACATCAATGAAGGAGACTGTCGTGTCGGCGAACAGCTTCGACGCCCGCAGCACGCTGCAGGTGGGCGACGAGTCGTACGAGATCTTCCGGCTGGACAAGGTGGAAGGCTCGGCCCGCCTTCCGTACAGCCTCAAGGTCCTGCTGGAGAACCTGCTCCGCACCGAGGACGGCGCGAACATCACCGCCGACCACATCCGCGCCCTCGGCGGCTGGGACTCCCAGGCCCAGCCGTCCCAGGAGATCCAGTTCACGCCGGCCCGCGTGATCATGCAGGACTTCACCGGCGTGCCCTGCGTCGTGGACCTCGCCACCATGCGCGAGGCCGTCAAGGAGCTCGGCGGCGACCCGGCGAAGATCAACCCGCTCGCCCCGGCCGAGCTGGTCATCGACCACTCCGTCATCGCCGACAAGTTCGGCACCAGCGACGCCTTCAAGCAGAACGTCGAGCTGGAGTACGGCCGCAACAAGGAGCGCTACCAGTTCCTGCGCTGGGGCCAGACCGCCTTCGACGAGTTCAAGGTCGTCCCGCCCGGCACCGGCATCGTCCACCAGGTCAACATCGAGAAGCTGGCCCGCGTCGTCATGGTCCGTGACGGCAAGGCCTACCCCGACACCCTGGTCGGCACCGACTCGCACACCACGATGGTCAACGGCCTGGGCGTCCTCGGCTGGGGCGTCGGCGGCATCGAGGCCGAGGCCGCGATGCTCGGCCAGCCCGTGTCGATGCTCATCCCGCGCGTCGTCGGCTTCAAGCTGACGGGTGAGCTCAAGCCGGGCACCACCGCCACCGACCTGGTGCTCACCATCACCGAGATGCTCCGCAAGCACGGCGTCGTCGGCAAGTTCGTCGAGTTCTACGGCGAGGGCGTCGCGGCCACGAGCCTCGCCAACCGCGCCACCATCGGCAACATGTCCCCGGAGTTCGGCTCCACCGCCGCGATCTTCCCGATCGACGACGAGACCCTGAACTACATGCGCCTGACCGGCCGCAGCGACCAGCAGGTCGCGCTCGTCGAGGCGTACGCCAAGGAGCAGGGCCTCTGGCTGGACCCGAAGGCCGAGCCCGACTTCTCCGAGAAGCTCGAGCTGGACCTCTCCACGGTCGTCCCGTCCATCGCCGGCCCGAAGCGCCCGCAGGACCGCATCGTCCTCGCGAACGCCGCCGAGCAGTTCAAGCAGGACGTCCGCAACTACGTCAACGACGAGTACGAGGCCAGCAAGGAGTCCTTCCCCGGCTCCGACGCCCCGTCCACGATCCCGAACGGCGCCCCCTCGAACCCGGTCACCGTGACCGCCCCCGACGGCTCCACCTACGAGATCGACCACGGCGCGGTGACGGTCGCGGCCATCACCTCCTGCACCAACACCTCCAACCCCTACGTCATGGTCGCCGCCGCGCTCGTGGCGAAGAAGGCGGTCGAGAAGGGCCTGACCCGCAAGCCGTGGGTCAAGACCACCCTCGCCCCGGGCTCCAAGGTCGTCACCGACTACTTCGACAAGGCGGGCCTGACCCCCTACCTCGACAAGGTCGGCTTCAACCTCGTCGGCTACGGCTGCACCACCTGCATCGGCAACTCCGGCCCGTTGCCGGAGGAGGTCTCCAAGGCCGTCAACGACCACGACCTCGCCGTCACCTCGGTCCTCTCCGGCAACCGGAACTTCGAGGGCCGTATCAACCCCGACGTCAAGATGAACTACCTGGCCTCCCCGCCGCTGGTCGTCGCCTACGCCATCGCGGGCTCCATGAAGGTGGACATCACCCGGGACGCCCTCGGCACCGACACCGACGGCAACCCGGTGTACCTGAAGGACATCTGGCCCTCCGAGGCCGAGGTCAACGACGTCGTGGCGAACGCCATCGGCGAGGACATGTTCAACAAGTCCTACTCCGACGTCTTCGCGGGCGACGCCCAGTGGCAGGCGCTGCCGATCCCGACCGGCAACACCTTCGAGTGGGACGCCGAGTCGACCTACGTCCGCAAGCCCCCGTACTTCGAGGGCATGGGCCCGGACCCGGAGCCGGTCTCCGACATCTCCGGCGCCCGCGTCCTGGCCAAGCTGGGCGACTCGGTGACGACGGACCACATCTCGCCCGCCGGCGCCATCAAGGCCGACACCCCGGCCGGCCAGTACCTCACCGAGCACGGCGTCCAGCGCCGCGACTTCAACAGCTACGGCTCCCGCCGCGGCAACCACGAGGTCATGATCCGCGGCACGTTCGCCAACATCCGCCTGCGCAACCAGATCGCGCCGGGCACCGAGGGCGGCTACACCCGCGACTTCACGAAGGCGGACGCCCCCGTCTCCTTCATCTACGACGCCTCGCGCAACTACATCGAGCAGGGCATCCCGCTGGTCGTCCTGGCCGGCAAGGAGTACGGCTCCGGTTCCTCCCGCGACTGGGCGGCCAAGGGCACCGCGCTCCTGGGCGTCAAGGCCGTCATCGCCGAGTCCTACGAGCGCATCCACCGCTCGAACCTCATCGGCATGGGCGTCCTGCCGCTGCAGTTCCCGGAGGGGCGGACCGCCGAGTCCCTCGGCCTGACCGGCGAGGAGACCTTCTCCTTCGCGGGCGTGGAGGAACTCAACAACGGCACCACGCCGCGCACGGTGAAGGTCACCACCGACACCGGTGTCGAGTTCGACGCGGTCGTCCGCATCGACACCCCCGGAGAGGCCGACTACTACCGCAACGGCGGCATCATGCAGTACGTGCTGCGCTCGCTGATCCGCAAGTAAGCGGCGCCGCAGGGCCGTTGAGGGCCGCGTTCCCGGTCGGCCGGGAACGCGGCCCTCGCCGCGTCCGCGCCGGAACGCCCCGGGTCATCACCCAGCCTCAGGTGGAACACAGCCTTCCCCCAGCCGGCCGGGACAGGATCGAGACATGCCAGGCATCTCCGCGTCACCGGGGCGCTCGACCGGACCGGCAGGGAGGCGGCAGCGGACCGGCCCCCTGCGCGGAAGGCCCCTGCCCGGGCGCTCCCTGCGCGCCCGCCTGCTCCTGTTCACCGGCGCCGTGCTCGTCGTCGTGTGCGCCGCGATGGCACTCAGCAGCGCGTTCGTCCAACGCACCTACCTGATGCGCGACCTGGACGCCCGGGTCTCCGCCGCCGCGGAGCACGGCCTGGAAGGTGCCGGCCGCCGGCCCGACAGCCGGACGGATCTGTCCTTCCTGGCCGGGAACGGCCACCCGCCCGGCCTGCTCGCCGGCCGGCTCGGCGACGACGGCACGGTCCTCTCCGCGGCGGTCGTCGGCCAGGACACCCCGCCGCGGAGCCTGACCACGGCCCAGCGCACGGCCCTGCGGGGCACGGCGGCCGACGGCTCCGCACACACCGTCAGCGTCCCGGACCTCGGCACCTACCGGATCACCGCGCTCGACTCGGACGGGGTCCGTGTCGTCGCCGGGCTCCCGATGGACGGCGTACGGCACATGACCGGCGAACTCGCCGAGGCGGAGGCGGTGGTGGCCACGGCCGGTCTGACGGCCGCGGGCCTGGTCTGCGCGGTGGTGATACGACGTCAGCTGCGCCCCCTGCGCCGGGTCGCCGCCACCGCCGCCGAGGTCTCCCTGGCCCCGCTGGACCGCGACGGGGCCACCGCCCTCACCCGCGTCCCCGTCCGCGACACCGATCCCGGCACCGAGGCCGGACAGGTGGGCGCCGCCCTCAACCGGATGATCGACCGGCTCGAGACCTCCCTCGCCGAACGGCGCAGCAGCGAGGAGCGGGCGCGGCGCAGCGAGACACGGATGCGCCGCTTCCTGTCCGACGCGAGCCACGAACTGCGCACCCCGCTCGCCTCGATCGCCGGGTACGCGGAGCTGATGAACCGGGGCACGGCACCCGTCGAGCCGGTACTGGCCTGGCGCCGCGTATCGATCGAGTCGGCCCGCCTGACGGCTCTGGTGGAGGACCTGCTGTCGCTGGCCCGCCTGGAGGAGGGGCGTCCGCTCCAGGCCACGCGGGTCGACCTCGCGGCGGTGGTGGCGGAGGCGGTGCGGCAGGCGAGACCGGCGGCCCCCGGCCACCACTGGCGGCTGGGACTCCCCCTCCACGGGCCCGCCGTCACCCTCGGTGAGGAGACGCACCTCCGCCGGGCAGTGACGAACCTGCTGACCAATGCCTGCACGCACACGCCCGCGGGCACGACGGTGGTGGCCGAGGCGGGGACGACGGCGGAGCACTGCGCGGTCCGCGTCCGCGACGACGGCCCGGGCATCCCACCGGAACTCCTGGCGCGGGTGTTCGAACGCTTCACCCGCGCCGACGCCTCCCGCTCACGCACACCCGGCGGCGCGGGCGGCCCGGGCCTGGGACTCGCCCTCGCGAAGGCGATCGTGGAGGCGCACGGAGGACACATCGACGTGGACAGCGCGCCGGGACGCACGGAGTTCACGATCCTGCTGCCGCGGGCACGGAACACGACGGCGCACGCCCAGGACGCGACGGGAGGCCGGCCCGCGACGGGCCCGTCGAGGCCGAGCGCGATCGGACACGGCACCTCGGTGACGAGTCCGCCGTGACGGACCGGGTGCAGGCGGCCGGGCCGCAGGAACGGGTGTCCGGGCTGAGCGGCCCTGAGGGTACGGCGGTATGAGTGTCCGGGCTGGGCCGCCGCCCGGGTGAGGCGGAACGGGTGTCCGGGCTGGGCCGCCGCCCGGGTGAGGCGGAACGGGTGTCCGGGCTGGGCCGCCGCCCGGGTGAGGCGGAACGGGTGTCCGGGCTGAGCTGCCCTGGGGGTACGGGGGAACGGGTGTCCGAGCTGGGCCGCCGCCCGGGTGAGGCGGAACGGGTGTCCGCGCTGATCCGCCGACCGGTACGGCGGAATGAGTGTCCGCGCTGAGCCGCGCCGCGGTACGGCGGTCTCTCCGCGTTCAGGCGGCACTCCCGGGCGGCCGGTTTCCCGTCCTGAACCACGCGGCCGGTTCCCCCTCCTGAACCGCGCGGCCGGATTCCTGTCCCGAACCGCGCGGCCGGTGCGCCCGCCGTTTACAACCGGCCCGCGCGGCGCTACCTTCCACCCACGAGCGGGGTGGGAGCGCTCCCATATATCCGGGGCGGCGGACCGGAACCCGCCGCCCCCGAGATCGCGCCCGCCCCGCTCTCCTGGCACACCGCCCCGCAGCCGTACTCCAAGGAGCGAGATGTCATGATCCTGACAACAACGCCTGTGCGGCGCTCCCCGCGCCGGCCAGGCACCCGCGCCCTCTTCCTCGCCCTCGTCTGCCTCCTCGCCACCCTCCCGGCCTTCGCGCTCGTCGTCAGCGTGGGCGGCAGGGCGGAAGCGCACGGCACACCCATGAAACCCGGCAGCCGTACCTTCCTGTGCTGGCAGGACGCACTCACCGACACCGGGGAGATCAAGCCCGTCAACCCGGCCTGCAAGGCGGCGCAGCAGGTCGGCGGTACCACGCCCTTCTACAACTGGTTCTCCGTGCTGCGCTCCGACGGCGCCGGCCGCACCCGCGGCTTCGTGCCGGACGGGGAGCTGTGCAGCGGCGGCAACCCCAGCTTCGCGGGCTTCGACCTCCCCCGCGACGACTGGCCGCTCACCCACCTGACCTCGGGTGCCACCGTCGACTTCTCCTACAACGCCTGGGCGGCGCACCCGGGTTCGTTCTACGTCTACATCACCAAGGACGGCTTCGACCCGACCAAGACGCTCACCTGGGACGACATGGAGGACACCCCCTTCCTCACGGTCGACCACCCGCCGCTCAACGGCACCCCGGGCACGGTCGAGGCCAACTACTCCTGGAGCGGCAAGCTGCCGGAGAACAAGACGGGGCGTCACATCATCTACATGGTCTGGCAGCGCTCGGACAGCGCCGAGACCTTCTACTCCTGTTCCGACGTGGTCTTCGACGGCGGCAACGGCGAGGTGACGGGTGTCCACGACCCGGGCGACCCGACCGGTCCGGTGCCGGGCCGGTGCACCGCCACCCGCGAGACCACCGGCAGCTGGAGTGGCGGCTACCAGTCCCGGGTGACCGTCACCAACACCGGTGACGTCCCGATGCTGGGCTGGATGGTCGGCTGGTCGCTGCCGGACGGCCAGCGGGTCGACAGCCTCTGGAACGGCGACGCGACCTACACCGGCCAGGACGTGATGGTCCACAACGCCGACTGGAACGGTTCGCTGGCTCCGGGGGAGAGCACGACCTTCGGATACGTGGTCAAGGGCGACGGCGGTGACACGGCGACCGGCCCGGACTGCCGGGTCGGCTAGACACGCGTGCCGCACCCGGCGCGCGGACTGCTCAGGGCGGACCCGGTGGGGTGTGTCGGGCCACCGGGTCCGCGAGCCGGGCAGGCCGGGGGATTCACCTGTTCCGGATGGAGCTGGCTTGTGGCGACGCTGCGGTGCGACAACGTTGTCTGATGGTCCGCGGACAACTTTACCCCGTCAACGGACAACGATGTCAAGCCAGTTGGATCACCCGGTCGATGCGGGCGGCGTCCCGCGCGCCCCCGCGCGTCCGCACGCACTCTTCCGTGGTGAGCGCGGCGCGGGTTACTGTCCCTGCGGCTTGTGCGACCTGTGGTGCGCGACCCGTCCCAAGGAGGAGGGGCCGCTCCATGCGTTTCCGTCCCACGTCAATGCTGCTGGCCGCGGTGCTCGCGGTCGGCGGAGCCACTCCCGCCCTCGCGGCGGCGACCGCACCGCCGGACCTGGTCAAGGACCCGGCCGCGTACGTCGATCCGCTCATCGGCACCCGGAACGGCGGCAACGTCTTCCCGGGCGCCGTGACGCCGTTCGGCATGCTCTCCTGGAGCCCGGAGAACACCAGAGGCGACGCGACCAGAACCGCCGCGCCCGGTGGTTACCAGTACGACGCCACCCGCGTCCGCGGCTTCAGCCTCACCCACATGTCGGGCACCGGCTGCGCGGGCGGCAGCGGTGACATCCCGTTCTTCCCGTACGCCGGGGAGGTGACCTCCTCGCCCGCGAGCGACACCGAGGACGCCGTGTACGCGTCCGACTTCAGCCATTCCGACGAGACCGCGGAGCCGGGCCACTACAAGGTGGGGCTCGCGTCCGGAGTCACCGCCGACCTCACGGCGACGGCCCGTACGGGCTCCGGCCGCTTCACCTTCCCCTCCGGCAAGCCCGCCTCCCTGCTCATCCGCACCGCCAACTCCGAGGTGGGCTCCACCGATTCCTCGGTCCGCATCGACCCGGCGACCCGCACGGTGTCCGGCTCCGTGACCTCCGGGAACTTCTGCGGCTACCTGGACCCCGAGGGCCGGCGCCCCTACTACACGCTCTACTTCACCGCCCGCTTCGACCGCGCCTTCAAGGCGACCGGCACCTGGCAGGACGACAGGCTCAGCCCGGGCTCGACCTCGGCGAGCGGCGGCACGGGAGGCTTCTCGCACGGCGGGCGGCCCGTCGCGGGCAAGGGCGCCGGCGGCTACGTCGAGTTCGCGCCCGGCTCCGGTCCCGTGAACGTCAAGGTCGGCATCTCCTACGTCAGCCAGGCCGGCGCCGCCGCCAACCTCGCGGCCGAGAACCCGCCGCACCGCTCCTTCGACGCGGTGCGGGACGCCGCCCGCCGCGCCTGGCGCGCACGCCTCGGCGCGATCCGGGTCGGCGGCGGTACCGACGCCGAGCGCACCACCTTCTACACCGCGCTGTACCACGCGATGATGCACCCGAACGTCATCAGCGACGTCGACCGCAGGTACCGCGGCAGCGACGGCGAGGTGCACCGGGTCGCGCGCGGACACGGGGCCCAGTACGGCACCTTCTCCGGCTGGGACGTCTACCGCGACCAGGTGCAGCTGCTGACGCTCCTCAGCCCGCGCACGGGCTCCGACGTGGCGCAGTCGCTGTACGAGCTTGCCCGGCAGAACGGCGGCGTCTGGGACCGCTGGCTGCACGGCGCGAGCGGCACGCACGTCATGAACGGAGACCCCTCGCCCACCGCCCTGGCCGGCATCCGCGCGTTCGGCGGCACCCGCTTCGACCTGCGCGGAGCGCTGGACTCCCTGGTCAGGGCGGCCACGGTCCCCACCGAGGGCGACCTGTCGTCCGCCGGGAAGCCGGTGCTCTCGGTCGGCCAGCGGCCCTCCCTCGACAAGTACCTGAAACTCCACTACATGCCGTCCGTGTCGAACGCCTGGGGCGGCGCGGCCGAGACCCTGGAGATGTCCGGTGCGGACTTCTCCCTGTCCCAACTCGCCACCGCCGCCGGGGAGAAGGACACGGCCACGGCCTTCGCCAAGCGCTCCCAGTGGTGGCAGAACAACTTCAACCTCGCCGCCGACCCCACCGGCGGCTACATCGCCAACCGCAAGGCCGACGGCAGCTGGGTCACCGGCTTCACCCCGGCCACGGGCAACGGCTTCGTCGAGGGCACCGCCGCCCAGTACACCTGGATGGTGCAGCACAACCCGGCCGGTCTGTTCGCCGCGATGGGCGGCAGGGACAAGGCGCTGGCCAGGCTCGACGCCTTCTTCCACGACAGTGACGGCAACTGGGCCCTCACCGGCAGCGGCGGCGACAAGTCCGAGCTGGACAACGAACCGTCGATCAACGTGCCCTATCTGTACGACTACGCGGGCGCCCCGTACAAGACGCAGGAGACCGTCCGGGCGGCGATGCGGCAGCTGTGGTCGGCCCGGCCGGAGGGCATCCCCGGCAACGACGACCTCGGCGCGATGTCGTCCTGGTACGTCTTCTCCGCGCTCGGCATGTACCCCCAGGTGCCCTCGCGCGCCGAACTCGTCCTCGCCTCACCGCTGTTCCCGCGCATCGAGATCGACCGGCCGCGCGGAGGCGACATCTCCATCCGGGCGGAGGGCGCCGCCGCGGACGCCCCGTACATCCACTCCCTGAAGGTCGGCGGCCGCACCAGCGAGCGCCCCTGGCTGCCGTCCTCGCTCGTGCGCCACGGCGGCCGGCTCGACTACACGCTCTCCTCGACGCCCGACCAGCAGTGGGGCAGCGACCCGTCCGACGCGCCGCCCTCCTTCCGCGCGGGGGAGCAGCCGTACCAGATCGGCGTCGGTCCGACCACGGCGACGATCGCGCCGGGCGAGAGCACGAAGGTCGGCATCCGCGCCCTGTCGATGAGCGGCGGCAGCGGGCCCGAGGTCCGGTTCAAGGTCGAGGTGCCCGACGGGGTCACCGCGACCCCGGCCGAGGGAACCGTCTCCGGCGGCTCACAGGAGATCACCCTCTCGGCCGCCGGGGACGCCGCGCAGGGCTTCTACGACGCCAAGGTCACGGTGACCTCGGGTGACACCTCCTACCAGCAGCCCGTGGCCCTGACGGTGGCCGCCCCCGGCACGCTCCTCGCCGCCTACGACAACACCGGTGTCTCGGACGACGAGGGCGACCACGCCGAGGCCGACTACGACGGCGGCGGCTGGAGCTACTCCCGTCAGGCCCTCGCCGCCGCCGGTCTCACCCCGGGCGGGCAGGGCACCGTCGACGGACTGGCCTTCCGCTGGCCGGACTCGCCGTCCGCCCGCCCGGACAACGTCTCGGCGTCCGGGCAGAGCATCGAACTCGCCGACCCGGCGGCGAAGTTGTCGTTCATCGGCAGCGCGGTCAACGGCAACCAGCAGACCAGGGCCACCGTCACCTACTCCGACGGCGGCACCGACACGATCGACCTCTCCTTCACCGACTGGACCGTCGGCGGAGGCGGCGGGAGTGTGCAGTACGGCAACGAGGTCGTCGCGAAGACCGCGTACCGCAACGTCGCGGGCGCGGACAAGGACCCGGTGGCCACGTACGTCTTCGCCACCAAGCCGTTCGTGGCGCCCGAGGGGAGGACCATCGCGAAGGTGACCTTGCCGCAGAACACGGACCTGCACGTGTGCACGCTCGCGACCGGCTGACGTCGCCGAAGCCGCGGAGGAACGGCAAGGGGGCCGCGTCGTGCGACGCGGCCCCCGAGCCGTCCGGAGATCCTGGCCGGCCCGCCCGCTCACGCGAGCAGTTCGACCTCCGCGATCACCGCCTCGCCGTCGAACACCAGACGGTACTTGCCGTACGTGCCCGGGGAGCTCACCGTGAACGCGCGGGTCTGCCGGTCCCACCGGAAGGATTCCCCGGACCGTTTGTCCAGCGTCTTCCAGGTGCTCCCGTCGTCGGAACCCTGCAGCGTCCAGCCGGTCGGCGCCTTGGTGTGGTCGCCGGAGGAGGTCACCGTGTACTGCAGGCCCTTGACCGGACCGGAGACCGGCAGATCCACGGAGGTCACGGTCGCGTCGGTCGACGAGGTGTTGTCGAACAGCGCCCCGTCGCCCTTCAGTACGTCCGCGCGCGGCGTCGGCACCTTGTCGTCCTGGGTGATCGACACGGGCGCCGCGTCCTTGCCGGTGCCCCAGGAGGAGGGCTTCGGCCCCATGCGGAAGTCGAGCACCCCGCCCCGGCGGAGCAGGCTGTCGGGCAGCGAGGTCTTCGACCAGGTGCGGCCGTCGACCCGCAGCCCCTGCACGTAGACGTTCTTCGCGCTGTTCCTCGGCGCCCGCACGACCAGGTCGTGGCCGTTCTCCAGGTGGACGGTCGCCTTCTTGAACAGCGGGGAGCCGATGGCGTACTCGCCGCTGCCCATCACCAGCGGGTAGAAGCCGAGCGCGGAGAAGAGGTACCAGGCCGACTGCTCGCCGTTGTCCTCGTCGCCGTGGTAACCCTGCCCGATCTCGCTGCCGGTGTAGAGGCGGGAGAGCACCTCGCGGACGTTCGCCTGCGCCTTCCAGGGCTCGCCGGCCGCGTCGTACATGTAGATGACGTGGTGGGCGACCTGGTTGGAGTGCCCGTACATGCCCATCCGGACGTCCCGGGCCTCGGTCATCTCGTGGATGACGCCGCCGTAGGAGCCGACGAACTCCGGGGACGCCGTCTCGGGCGTCGCGAAGTACTCGTCGAGCTTGTCGCCGAGGGCCCCCCGGCCACCGTAGAGGTTGGCGAGACCGCGGCTGTCCTGCGGGGCGGTGAAGGCGTAGCCCCAGCCGTTGGTCTCCGTGTAGTCGTAGCCCCACACGCGCGGGTCGTACGTGGCCGAGTCCACCCGCCAGTTGCCCCGGGCGTCCTTGCCCTGGAAGAAGCCGGCCTTGGAGTCGAACAGCTTCACGTAGTCCTGGGCGCGGTTGAGGAAGTACTGCGACTCCTCCTTGTAGCGCCTCTCGTGCGTCTTCTTGTAGAGGGCCGCGCCCATCCTGGCGATGCCGTAGTCGTTGACGTAGCCCTCCATCGCCCACGAGAAGCCCTCGTGGGTGGCGGTGGTCGTGTAGCCGAGGAAGGGCGAGGTGTCCATGCCCTTGCGGCCCACGCCGGAGGACGGCGGGACGACCGTCGCGTTCTTCACGGCCGCGTCGTACGCCGCCTTCGCGTCGAACTTCACGCCCTTGACGTAGGCGTCGGCGAAGGCCACGTCCGAGGAGGTGCCGGTCATCAGGTCGGCGTAGCCGGGGGAGGACCAGCGCGAGGTCCAGCCGCCGTCCTTGTACTGCTGCACGAATCCGTCGACCATCTCACCCGCCTTGGAGGGGGTGAGGAGGGAGTACGCCGGCCAGGTGGTCCGGTAGGTGTCCCAGAATCCGTTGTTGACGTACACCTTGCCGTCGACGATCTTCGCGCCGGTGTGCGTCGGGGTGTCCTGGGACTGCATCGGCGAGAACGGCGAGGCGTACTGGTACGTCGAACCCACCTTCTCGAAGCCCGAGTTGGGGTAGAGGTACAGCCGGTACATGCTGGAGTACAGCGTGGTCAGCTGGTCCGGGGTCGCGCCCTCGACCTCGACCTTGCCGAGCAGCTTGTCCCAGACGTGCCGGGCGTGCGCCTTGACCGCGCCGAACGACATGCCCGCCGGGATCTCCTGGCGCAGGTTGTCCTTGGCCTGGTCGACGCTGATGAGCGAGGTGGCCAGGCGCAGCGTGACCGTGTGGTCGCGTCCCGCGTCGAAGCGCATGAAGCCCTTGACCCCGCTCGCGGAGCTGTCCGTGACGGGCTTGTCGAAGACACCGTAGACGAAGAGGCGGGTGGCGCCCGTCGACAGTCCGGACTTCACGTCCGAGTAGCCGGTGACGATGCCGTGCTCCTGGTCGAGCGTGAGCCCGGCCTGCTCGGTGACGTTGTCGAAGACCACGCTCGCGTCGTCGCCCGGGTAGGTGAAGCGCAGCGACGCGGCGTGGTCGGTCGGCGCCATCTCCGCCTTCAGCCCGTTCTCGAACCGCACCCCGTAGTAGTACGGCCGCGCGGTCTCGTTCTCGTGCCGGAAGGCCAGCTCACGGGCCTCCCGGCCGGTGTCCGGGGTCCCCGGCGCGGCGGACGGCATCAGCTGGAAAGTCTGCCGGTCACCCATCCACGGGCTCGGCTCGTGGCTGGCGCTGAAGGCCTGGATCGTCGGCAGGTTGTCGTCGTTGTTCGCCCGCGCGTAGTCGTACAGCCAGCTCAGCGAGGACGCGTTGGTGACGGGCGTCCAGAAGTTGAAGCCGTGCGGCATGGCAGTCGCGGGGAAGTTGTTGCCGCGCGAGAAGCTGCCGCTGGAGTTGGTGCCGCGGGTGGTCAGCGCGTAGTCGGCCAGATGCGCCTTCGGCCTCTCGGGCCTCGCGCGCTTGAGGACGATGTCGTCCAGCCAGCCGCGGAACTTCGCCGGCCCCTTGGGCGAGTCGTACGCCACCAGGATCCGGTCGACGGTCTTGCCGGCCGCGACCGAGCCGATCCGGGAGACCACGTTGTTCCACTGGTTGACGTAGAGGATCTTGGCCGCGCCCTGCGCCCGCGGCGACAGCCCGAAGCCGTGCTGGTCCATCGCGCCCAGGTCGCTGAGGTAGGTGCCGTCGGTGAAGGCGAGGTCGACGGAGACGTTCGTGGCGTCGTAGTCGCGGATCTTGTCCGCCATCTGCGGGAAGATCCGGTACGACAGCTCGGTGTCGCGGCCGACGGCCACGTTCACGTCGAAGACCTTGTTGTACGAGTACGCCCGGCCGTCGGCGGTGTGCCGTCCGGCGTAACGCAGGGCCCTCTTTCCGGTGAAACCGGCGGCCGCCTTCGCGGTCGGGGAGCCGCTCGGGCCGTGGTCGACGAGCGAGAGCATGTCCTGCGGGACCGGGCCGCCGCTGTCGCCGGTGGACAGCTGCAGGTCGGCGAGCTGCAGGATGTCGGAGGCGCCGTTGTTCTTCGTGACGTCGAGCCGGAAGTGCTGGTACTCGGCCGGCTCGGCCAGGTCGTAGGACTTCGTCTGGAACCGCTCGGAGAAGGTCTGTCCGGAGCGGGAGTCGAGGGTCTTCCAGTCCTTGCCGTCGGTGGAGCCCTGCAGGGTCCAGTCCTTCGGGTCGCGCTCGGCGAAGTCGTTGGCCGAGGTGAGCGCGTAATTGGTGATCCTGAACGGCTTGTCGAGGTCGAACTCGACCCAGCCGGTCGGGTCGAAGGTCAGCCACTTGGTGCCGGACTCGCCGTCGACGAGGTTCTCCTTCACCTCCCCGCCGCCGGTGTTCTCACCGCTCGCCCGGACGTCGGTGACATGGTCGTTGACGTTTCCGGGAATGCCGCTGCTGTACCCGCCGTCCACCCCGGAGGCCCGCTTGCTCCCGTCCGCGCCGGTGTCGACCGTGTTCAGCCAGTCCGGCGCCGGATCGCCCGCCTCGAACGAGGAGGCGAATTCCCGGTCGGCGGCCGGCGCCTTCGCGGGCAGCGCGGTCGCCGCGCCCTGCGTGCCCACCGCCAAAGCAAAGGCGGCCGTCAGCACGACCGCCGGTCCCCATCTGTGCCGAGTTCTGTGCCCCATTCGCCAGCACCCTCCCTGGGCTGTGGACAACGTTGTCAACTGAGCCACGCAGAGACCAGTAGTGGGTCAAGTGGTCAGTGATGTCAAGGGTGTTGCCTGTGGCATTCGAGGTTTATGTCGTGGATTTTTCCGGCAAGGCGGCCACAGGGGGCTCATATTTCCGCGAGGTCTCAACTCGGATAAGACCATCGGCCAACTTTGCATTCGATCTTGCTCCGCTGGCGGGAAGTGGACTATACCTGTCGGCGATTCACCCGATCCGTACTGCACGACCCGCACTTCCTGCACGACCCTGCTTGACCTGACCGCGGTGCCGGGAAGGATCCGGTTCACCGCCTGAGTCCTGGAGAAGGCGAGGACTTGAGCATGGGATCCACTTCCGCCGAGAACAACGGCGCTGCGACCACCGGCACGACCGGCGTGGGCCGCCGCGATCTGATCAAGCGGTCCGCCGCGCTCGGCCTGATCTCCGTACCCACGATGAGCTTCCTGTCGGCCTGTGCGAGCGGTGGCGGCAGCGACAGCGGCGACAAGGCGAAGGCGGGCAAGAAGACCGCCAAGAACCCGCTCGGCGTGAACGAGACGGCGGGGATGGAGTTCGTCCTCTTCGACGGCGGCTTCGGCAAGGAGTACGCCCAGGACGCCGTCAAGATCTACGAGAAGAACTTCCCCAAGGTGAAGGTGAAGTTCTCCGCCACCCAGAAGATCCAGTCCACGCTCCAGCCCCGCTTCAACCAGGGCAACCCGCCGGACCTGATCGACAACTCCGGCGCCGAGCAGATGGACATGGGTGTCCTGGTCGGCAAGAACCAGCTCGCCGACCTCACCCCGCTGCTGGACGCGGCGTCGTACGACGATCCGAACAAGAAGGTCCGCGACACGCTGCGCCCCGGCATCGTCGAGATGGGCCAGTTCGACGGCAAGCCCGTGTGGATCATGTACTACGCCTACACGGTCTACGGCGTCTGGTACTCGCAGAAGGCTCTGGACTCGCTCGACGCGGAGTACCCGAAGACCTGGGACGAGATGCTCGCGGTGTGCGAGAAGGCCAAGAAGAAGGGCATGGCCGGCTGGACGTACGCGGGCAAGTACCCGTACTACATCCCCTTCTCGCTCTACCCGATGATCGGCAAGGTCGGCGGCCGCGAGGTTCTGGACGCCATCGACAACCTCGAGCCGAACGCCTGGAAGCACCCGGCCGTCAAGGCCTGCTTCGAGGCCTACTACGAGCTGTACAAGAAGGGCTACATCCTCAAGGGCACGCCCGGCCTGGACCACATCCAGTCGCAGACCGCGTGGGCCAAGGGCAAGGCGCTGTTCATCCCGAACGGCTCCTGGGTCGAGAACGAGTCGGCGAACGTCATCCCGTCCGACTTCAACCTCGCCGTCTCCGCGCCGTCCGGCATCGACAGCTCCGACAAGCTGCCGTTCGGCACCATCTGGGCCTCCGGCGGTGAGCCCTTCATCGTCCCGGCCAAGGCGAAGAACCCTCTGGGCGGCATGGAGCAGCTGCGCATCATGCTCAGCGAGGCGTCCTCGAAGAACTTCACCAGCAAGGTGAAGTCGCTGACCGCGTACAACGGCGGCACCACCGGCATCACCCTGACACCCGGCCTGAAGTCCGGCGTCGCGGCGCTCGACCTGGCCAAGGACAACGTCCTGAACCCGCGGATCCAGGACTGGTACGTACAGCTGGAGAAGGAGCAGATCGGTGTGGCGGGCCTCGGCGAGATGATGGCCGGCCGGGCCACTCCCGCCGAGACCATCAAGAAGATCCAGGGCTTCGCCGACGCGGCCGCCAAGGACAGCTCGATCAAGCACTACAAGCACCAGTGACAGCCCGTCACCAGGGTCTGTCCGGCATGATCCGCCGGACAGACCCTTGGCGGCAGCACCCGCCCAGAGAACGGGGTAGGTAGTAATGCAGCACGGCAAGTACCGGTTCATCGTGGGGTTCCTGGCGGTTCCCCTCGGGCTGTACGCGCTTTTCGTCGTCTGGCCTTTCATCCAGTCCATCTACTACTCGTTCACGGACTGGACGGGCCTGAGCCCCGAATTCAAGATGGTGGGCTTCGACAACTACCGAAGAATGTTCCACGACGACATCTTCTGGAAGTCGCTGTGGCACAGCCTGCTGTTCGCTCTGGTGCTGCCGCTGGTGACGATCAGTCTGGCGCTGTTCTTCGCCTTCATGATCAATGTGGGCGGACGCAGAAGGCGGGGCGGGCCGGTGATCTCCGGCGTCCGGGGTTCCTCGTTCTACAAGATCGTCTATTTCTTCCCGCAGGTGCTCTCGATCGCGATCGTCGCCCTGCTGTTCGCTTTCGCGTACAACCCGGACAGCGGCGCGATCAACGCGCTGCTGCGGGGGATCGGGCTCGACAGCATCCAGCCGCTGTGGCTGGGGGACCCGAACCTGGCCCTGTGGTGTGTGATGGCGGTGCTCGTCTGGTCCACGGTCGGATTCTTCGTGGTCCTCTTCTCCGCCGGGATGGCCTCCATCCCGGCGGACCTGTACGAGGCGGCGCTGCTGGACGGCGCGAACCGCATCTCCACGTTCTTCCGGATCACCCTGCCGCTGCTGTGGGACACCGTGCAGTCCGGCTGGGTGTACATGGGCATTCTCGCCCTCGGTGCCGAGTCGTTCGCGGTCGTACAGATCATGACGACCGGACCCGGCGGTCCCGACTACTCGACCACCGTCATGGTTCTGTACGTGTACCAGAAGGCGTTCCGTGACGGACAGGCCGCCTACGCGACCACCATCGGCGTCGCCCTGCTCGTCGTCACGCTGGCCTTCGCGGCGATCGTGATGCGTTTTGGCCGGCGCGAGCGGCTGGAGTACTGATCAGATGAAGACGACCGAGACCCCCGCCCCCGTGCCGGCCGAGTCCGGCACCACCGTCAGCAAGACCGACGTCCCGACCGCCCGGCGGTACAAGCCGAAGAAGGAGGGTGGCGTCCTCAACGTCTTCTCCCACGGCTTCCTGATCCTCTGGGCGTTCATGGTCGTCATGCCGCTGCTGTGGGCCGTGATGACGTCCTTCAAGGACGACAGCTCCATCTTCTCCTCGCCCTGGGCGCTGCCGGACAAGCTGCACTTCGACAACTGGGCGCGGGCCTGGACCGACGCCAACATGAGCGACTACTTCCTCAACACCATCCTGGTGGTGGGCGGTTCGCTCATCGGCACCCTGGTGCTCGGCTCGATGGCGGCGTACGTGCTGGCCCGGTTCGACTTCCCGGGCAACCGCTTCATCTACTTCCTCTTCATCGGCGGCATGAGCTTCCCGATCATGCTGGCGCTGGTCCCGTTGTTCTACGTGGTGAACAACATGGGCCTGCTGAACACCATCCACGGGCTGATCCTGGTCTACATCGCCTACTCGCTGCCGTTCACGGTGTTCTTCCTGCACGCGTTCTTCCGGACCCTGCCGACCTCGGTCGCGGAGGCGGCCTTCGTCGACGGGGCCTCGCACAGCCGGACGTTCTTCCAGATCATGCTGCCGATGGCGAAACCCGGCCTGATCAGCGTGGGGATCTTCAACTTCCTCGGGCAGTGGAACCAGTACATGCTGCCGACGGTGCTCAACACCGACCCGGACAAACGGGTGCTCACCCAGGGCCTGGTGCAGCTCGCGGCCAGCCAGGGGTACAAGGGCGACTGGTCCGGCCTGTTCGCCGGTCTGGTGATGGCCATGCTGCCGGTGCTGGCGGCCTACATCATCTTCCAGCGGCAGGTGGTCCAGGGACTGACCGCGGGGGCGCTGAAGTAGGGGCTCCACGGTTCGCGTGCGCGCCGTCCACGACCTCGGGGGCGGCGCGCCTTCGTGTGTGCAAGAACCCGGATGCGGTTCAACCTCTTGACGGGAGGGGACCCGAACGGCTCAGCTTAGAGTTCACTAGTTGGACATAGTCGGGGCCTCATCGAAGCGGTCCCGCGCGCAGGAGGTCGTCGTGGAGACTCCGGGGTCGCAGTCGTCGCTGCACCGAGCCAACCTGGAGCGGGTCGTACGTGCCGTCCGGCTGGCCGGGTCGCTCACGCAGGCGGAGATCGCGAGGACCACGGGACTGTCGGCGGCGACGGTCTCCAACATCGTCCGCGAGCTCAAGGACGGCGGAACGGTCGAGGTCACACCCACCTCGGCGGGCGGCCGCAGGGCCCGCAGCGTCTCGCTGAGCGGGGACGCCGGCATCGTCATCGGGGTCGACTTCGGGCATACGCATCTGCGCGTCGCGGTCGGCAACCTCGCCCACCAGGTGCTGGCCGAGGAGTCCGAGCCGCTGGATGTGGACGCCTCCTCCGCGCAGGGCTTCGACCGGGCGGAGGAGCTGGTCAACCGGCTGCTCGCGGCGACGGGCGTCGACCCGTCCAAGATCGCCGGAGTGGGCCTCGGCGTACCCGGCCCGATCGACGTGGAGTCCGGCACCCTGGGCTCCACCGCCATCCTGCCCGGATGGACCGGCACCCGGCCCGCCGAGGAGCTGCGGGGGCGGCTCGGCGTGCCGGTGCACGTGGACAACGACGCCAACCTCGGCGCCCTCGGAGAGCTGGTCTGGGGCAGCGGCCGGGGGGTCAGGGACCTGGCGTACATCAAGGTCGCCAGCGGTGTCGGCGCGGGTCTGGTGATCAACGGGAAGATTTACCGCGGTCCCGGTGGCACCGCAGGTGAAATAGGACATATTACACTCGACGAATCCGGCCCGGTCTGTCGCTGCGGGAACCGTGGATGCCTGGAGACCTTCGCCGCGGCGCGCTACGTGCTCCCGTTGCTCCAGCCGAGCCACGGCACCGACCTGACCATGGAAGGCGTCGTCCGGCTGGCCAGGGACGGAGACCCGGGCTGCCGTCGGGTGATCGCCGACGTCGGCCGCCACATCGGCAGTGGAGTCGCCAATCTCTGCAATCTGCTGAACCCGAGCCGGGTGGTCCTCGGCGGTGATCTCGCCGAGGCCGGTGAGCTGGTGCTCGGGCCGATCAGGGAGTCCGTCGGCCGCTATGCCATCCCCAGTGCGGCGCGCCAACTGTCCGTTCTCCCCGGGGCACTTGGGGGCCGTGCGGAGGTGCTCGGAGCGCTCGCTCTCGCGCTCAGCGAGATGGGTGATTCGACCCTTTTGGACGGCACGCTGCCCGCAGCGACCCCTGCCTTCACTTAGAGAACGGATGGCACCGTTGCCATCTCGTTAAGGATTTACTTCTTGACGTCGCACGCGTGGCCGAGTTGACTTCCAGCCACCTCGGCCGCAGTGTCGCGGCCTCGTCAGGGAGGTTTCTGAAGTGAACACGCGTATGCGTCGTGCCGCGTTTGCCGTTGCCGCGGGTGCGATGGCCGTTTCCCTCGCCGCTTGTGGAAGCGCGAAGGAGTCCGGCGGTGGCTCTTCCTCGTCGTCGTCCGCCAAGAAGAAGGGCGACAACATCAAGGTCGGTCTGCTCCTCCCGGAGAACCAGACCGCCCGCTACGAGAAGTTCGACAAGCCCCTGATCGAGAAGAAGATCAAGGAGCTCACGAACAACAAGGCGACGCTGGTCTACGCCAACGCCAAGCAGGACGCCAGCACGCAGAACCAGCAGGTCGACACGATGATCACCAACAAGGTGGACGTCCTCATCGTGGACGCGGTCGACTCCGCCGCGATCAAGAACTCGGTGCAGAAGGCCAAGGACGCCGGCATCCCCGTCGTCGCCTACGACCGTCTCGCGCAGGGCCCCATCGACGCGTACACCTCGTTCGACAACGTGACCGTCGGCAAGACCCAGGGCGAGGCCCTCCTCAAGGCCCTCGGCTCCAAGGCCAAGTCCGGCAAGATCGTCATGATGAACGGGTCCTCCACCGACCCGAACGCCGCCCAGTTCAAGAAGGGCGCCCTCTCGGTCCTCCAGGGCAAGGTGAACATCGGCAAGTCCTACGACACCAAGGACTGGAAGCCGGAGAACGCCAACGCCAACATGGAGGGCGCGATCTCGGCGATCGGTAAGAAGAACCTGATCGGCGTCTACTCCGCCAACGACGGCATGGCCGGCGGTATCATCACCGCCCTCAAGGCCGCCGGCATCTCCAACATCCCGGTCACCGGCCAGGACGCGGAGCTCGCGGGTGTCCAGCGCATCGTCGCCGGCACGCAGTACATGAGCGTCTACAAGCCCTACCCGCAGGAGGCGAACGTCGCGGCCGAGATGGCCGTCGACCTCGCCCAGGGCAAGTCGCTCAGCTCCGTCGCCCCCGACAAGGTCGACAGCCCGACGACCAAGCAGATCCCCTCGAAGCTGGTCCCGGTCCAGTCGCTGACCAAGGACAACATCAAGGACACCGTCATCAAGGACGGCATCTACACGGTCGCCGACATCTGCACCCCGCAGTACAAGGCCGCCTGCGACAAGATCGGTCTGAAGTAAGCAGCGGCACGTCCCTTTCCACGTAGGGGAATTCGCTCTTGAATTCCCCTACGGGACGCCCGCCCCGAAGGCTCCTCCGGCGCCCCGCGCATCAAACAGCCCCGCAAGCTCGTCGCGGGGCGCCGGACGGATCAACCCCCACGGGTTGCTCCCAGCCCACCCGCCCAGCATTCCTGCACAACCTCCCGCCGGGTCAGGCGGCGAAGGAGATGGTTCACGTGTCCGCTACGCCCGTGCTGGCGTTGCGCGGGGTCTCCAAGCGGTTCGGTGCCGTTCAGGCGCTCACCGACGTAGAGCTTGAGGTCCACGCCGGTGAGGTGGTCGCCCTGGTCGGCGACAACGGCGCCGGAAAGTCCACGCTGGTCAAGACGATCGCCGGCGTTCACCCCATCGATGAGGGCGTCATCGAGTGGGAGGGGAAGTCGGTCAACATCAACCGGCCGCACGACGCCCAGCACCTGGGCATCGCCACGGTGTACCAGGACCTCGCACTGTGCGACAACATCGACGTCGTCGGCAACCTGTACCTGGGCCGTGAGGTCCGCAAGTTCGGGGTGCTGGACGAGGTCGAGATGGAGCGCCGCTCCCGCGAGCTGCTGGACCAGCTGTCCATCCGCATCCCCAGCGTCCGTATCCCGATCGCCTCCCTCTCCGGCGGTCAGCGCCAGACCGTGGCCATCGCCCGCTCGATGCTCGGCGAGCCCAAGCTGGTCATCCTCGACGAGCCCACCGCCGCTCTGGGCGTCGAGCAGACCGCCCAGGTCCTCGACCTGGTCGAGCGGCTGCGCGAGCGCAACCACGCCGTGATCCTGATCAGCCACAACATGGCTGACGTGAAGGCCGTCGCCGACAAGGTGGCGGTGCTGCGCCTGGGTCGCAACAACGGCGTCTTCGAGGTCAAGTCGACCTCGCAGGAAGAAATCATCTCCGCCATCACCGGCGCCACGGACAACGCCGTGACCCGTCGTGCGGCGCGCACCACTGGGGAGATCAAGAAGTGAGCATCGACAAGACCTCCGCGGCTCCGGGGGCTCCCGACGACCACGTCGTGGAGAACCCCGACGCGGCGCGCGGCTCCGACGTCGCCGTCGACCCGCGGCTGCTGGTGCGCGAACAGGGCTTCGCGGGCTACATCACCGAGTTCAAGCGCAAGATGAAGGCCGGCGACCTGGGTTCCATCCCGGTCGTCATCGGCCTGGCGATCATCTGGATCATCTTCCAGAGCCTGAACTCCAACTTCCTCACCGCGAACAACCTCTCCGACATCTCCATCGCGATGGTCGGCACGGGCATGATCGCCGTCGGCATCGTCTTCGTGCTGCTGCTCGGCGAGATCGACCTGTCGGTCGGCTCGGTCTCCGGTGTCGCGGGCGCCTCGTTCGCCGTGCTGAACATCAACCACGGCATGAACGAGTGGCTGGCCTTCGTGCTGGCCATCCTGACCGGCACCGCCGCCGGCGCGATCCACGGCTTCTTCTTCGCGAAGATCGGTGTGCCCGCGTTCGCGGTCACCCTGGCCGGCCTGCTGTTCTGGAACGGCTTCATGCTCCAGATCCTGGGCGCCAACGGCACGATCAACCTCCACAGCAACGGCATGGTCGCCAAGCTGACCACGTACTACTTCAGCGACGTGGCCGCCGCCTACGGACTCGCCATCGCGGTGACCGCGCTGTACTTCGTCAGCTCCTACCTCGGCAACCGCCGCCGCGAGGCCGCGGGGGTGCCGTCGCGGCCGCTGAGCGAAACCATCCTGCGCACCGTGCTGCTGGCGGTCCTCTCGTTCGCCGTGGCCATCGTCTTCAACCAGTACAAGGGCCTGCCGCTGGCCGTCGTGATCTTCATCGGCGTCCTGCTGTTCACGGACTTCGTGCTGCGCCGCACGTCCTACGGCCGCAAGATCTTCGCCCTCGGCGGCAGCGTCGAGGCCTCCCGGCGTGCCGGTATCAACGTGGAGCTGATCCGGATCTCGGTCTTCGCGATCTCCGGCACCTTCGCCGCGATCGGCGGTCTGTTCATCGCCTCGAAGATCGCCTCCGCCAACCAGGGCGCCGGCGCCGGTGACCTGCTGATGAACGCCATCGCGGCGGCCGTCATCGGCGGTACCTCCCTGTTCGGCGGCCGCGGCCGCACCTGGAACGCGCTCCTCGGTGTGCTGGTCATCGTCTCGATCCAGTACGGCCTGGCGCTGGAGGGCATCGCCTCCCCGGTCCAGTACATGATCACCGGTGGCGTTCTGCTGGCGACCGTCGTCATCGACGCCGTCACCCGCAAGACGCAGCGGACGGCGGGCCGCGCCTAGCCCCCACCCACCGACCCTGTGCCCGGTACCAACGGCGGTACCGGGCACAGCCATGTCATAGCCACCGCCGATCCGGGGTACTGCCGTCGCGTGACGCATCACGCACCGCCCGGGCGCCCCGCGCAAAGGCGGAACATTAGACTCGTCAAGTCCCGGCAACAGCTCGATCAGCTCTACTGCAAGGAGGCACGGGTGCCGCTGCTGACCCGCATCAGGGGACCGCGCGATCTGGACCGGCTCAGCCTGGAGGAGCTGGACCGGCTGGCGGAGGAGATCCGGAGCTTCCTCGTCGACGCGGTCTCCAAGACCGGCGGCCACCTCGGCCCGAACCTCGGCGTCGTGGAGCTGACCATCGCCCTGCACCGGGTCTTCGAGTCCCCGAAGGACAGAGTGCTGTGGGACACGGGCCACCAGTCCTACGTGCACAAGCTGCTCACCGGCCGCCAGGACTTCTCCCGCCTGAAGATGAAGGGCGGTCTGTCCGGCTACCCCTCGCAGGCCGAGTCCGAGCACGACGTCATCGAGAACAGCCACGCCTCGACGGTGCTGGGCTGGGCCGACGGGCTCGCCAAGGCCAACCAGGTCCTCGGGCGCGACGACCACGTGGTCGCCGTGATCGGTGACGGGGCCCTGACCGGAGGCATGGCCTGGGAGGCGCTCAACAACATCGCCGACGCCAAGGACCGGCCCCTCGTCATCGTCGTCAACGACAACGAGCGGTCCTACGCGCCGACGATCGGCGGCCTCGCCAACCACCTCGCGACGCTGCGCACCACGGACGGCTACGAGCGCTTCCTGGCCCGGGGCAAGGACCTCCTGGAGCGAACCCCCGTCGTCGGCAGGCCCCTCTACGAGACCCTGCACGGGGCCAAGAAGGGCCTGAAGGACTTCATCGCGCCGCAGGGCATGTTCGAGGACCTCGGCCTGAAGTACGTCGGCCCCATCGACGGCCACGACATCGAGGCCCTGGAGTCGGCCCTCACCCGCGCCAAGCGGTTCGGCGGGCCCGTCATCGTGCACTGCCTCACCGAGAAGGGCCGCGGCTACCAGCCCGCCCTGCAGGACGAGGCCGACCGCTTCCACGGCATCGGCCCCATCCACCCCGACACCGGCCTGCCCGTCAAGGCCTCCGGCGCCGACTGGACCTCCGTCTTCGGCGACGAGATGGTCAAGCTCGGCAAGGAGCGCGAGGACATCGTGGCCATCACCGCCGCGATGCTCCAGCCGGTGGGCCTGAAGAAGTTCGCCGACACCTTCCCGGAGCGGACCTACGACGTCGGCATCGCCGAACAGCACGGCGCCGTGTCGGCCGCGGGCCTGGCGCACGGCGGGCTGCACCCGGTCTTCGCCGTGTACGCCACCTTCCTCAACCGCGCCTTCGACCAGGTGCTGATGGACGTCGCGCTGCACAGGTGCGGGGTCACCTTCGTCCTGGACCGGGCCGGCATCACCGGTACCGACGGCGCCTCCCACAACGGCATGTGGGACATGTCCGTCCTCCAGGTCGTCCCCGGTCTGCGGCTCGCCGCGCCGCGCGACGCCGACCAGGTCCGCGCCCAGCTGCGCGAGGCCGTCCAGGTCGAGGACGCGCCGACCGTCGTGCGCTTCTCCAAGGGCGCCGTCGGCCCCGCCGTACCCGCCGTGGGACGGGTGGGCGGCATGGACGTCCTGCGCGAGCCGGGGACCCAGGCGCCCGACGTGCTGCTCGTCTCCGTGGGCGCGCTGGCCCCGATGTGCCTGGAGATCGCCTCCCTGCTGGACCGGCACGGCATCTCCACCACCGTCGTCGACCCGCGCTGGGTCAAGCCCGTCGACGAGGCCATGGCGCCCCTGGCGGAGCGGCACCGCGTCGTCGTGACCGTCGAGGACAACTCGCGCGTCGGCGGTGTCGGTTCGGCGATCGCGCAGGCCCTGCGCGACGCGGGCGTCGACATCCCGCTGCGCGACTTCGGCATCCCGCCGCGCTTCCTCGACCACGCCGCCCGCGCCGAGGTCATGGCGGAGATCGGCCTCACCGCCCCGGACATCGCCCGCCAGGTCACCGGCCTCGTCTCCCGGCTGGACGGCCGCTTCAGCCGTACGGCGACCGGGGTGGACTCGGTGGAGCCGGCCCGCGACTAGAGAAGCGTGCCCCGTGGGCCGGTTCCGCCACTCGCACAGGTGGCGGAACCGGCCCGTCTGCGTGAACCTGCCCTTGCCGGGGCATACGCACTCCCGGCCCTCTCGATCATGTCGAGGACGACAAGCGTGGGAGGTAGGCACGTGGGCAGCACCCTCTTCAGGACGAAGAACATCGAACAGTCCATCCAGGACACCGAAGAACCGGAACACGCGCTCAGGAAGTCACTGTCGGCCCTCGACCTGACGGTGTTCGGCGTCGGTGTCATCATCGGCACCGGCATCTTCGTCCTGACCGGCACGGCCGCGAAGAACACCGCGGGCCCCGCCGTGTCCCTGTCCTTCGTCGTCGCCGGCGTCGTCTGCGCACTCGCCGCCCTGTGCTACGCCGAGTTCGCCTCCACGGTTCCGGTGGCGGGCTCCGCGTACACCTTCTCGTACGCCTCCCTCGGTGAGTTCCCCGCGTGGATCATCGGCTGGGACCTGGTGCTGGAACTGGCGCTCGGCACGGCGGTGGTGGCCGTCGGCTGGTCCGGCTACATCCACTCGCTGCTGGACAACGCCGGGTGGCACCTCCCCGAGGCGCTGAGCGGCCGGGACGGCGCCTCCGGGTTCGGCTTCGACATCCTCGCCGCCGCGCTGGTGCTCGTGCTGACCGCCATCCTCGTGCTCGGCATGAAGCTCTCCGCGCGGGTCACCTCGGTCGTCGTCGCCATCAAGGTGGCCGTCGTCCTGGTCGTCATCATCGCGGGCGCCTTCTTCATCAAGAGCGGCAACTACGACCCGTTCGTCCCCCCGCAGCAGGCCGTGGAGGCGGGCGGCAACCTCAAGGCGCCACTGATCCAGCTGATGGTCGGCTGGGCGCCGTCCAACTTCGGCGTCATGGGCATCTTCACCGCCGCGTCCGTCGTCTTCTTCGCCTTCATCGGCTTCGACGTCGTGGCCACCGCGGCCGAGGAGACCCGCAACCCGCAGCGGGACGTGCCGCGCGGCATCATCGGCTCCCTGATCATCTGCACCGCGCTCTACGTCGCCGTGTCGATCGTGGTGACCGGCATGCAGAAGTACAGCAGGCTCTCGGTGGACGCGCCGCTCGCCGACGCGTTCAAGGCCACCGGGCACCCCTGGTTCGCGGGCCTGATCAGCTTCGGCGCCGCCGTCGGCCTGACCACGGTCTGCATGATCCTGCTGCTGGGCCAGTCCCGGGTGTTCTTCGCGATGAGCCGGGACGGCCTGCTGCCGCGGTTCTTCTCCCACACCCACCCGACGTTCCGCACCCCGTACCGGCCGACGATCCTGCTCGGCGTGGTCATCGCGATCGTCGCCGGCTTCACCAGCCTCAGCGCGCTCGCCGAACTGGTGAACATCGGCACGCTCTTCGCCTTCGTCGTCGTCGCGATCAGCGTGATCATCCTGCGCCGCAGCCGCCCCGACCTCGAGCGCTCCTTCCGCACTCCGTGGGTGCCGTTCCTGCCGATCCTGTCGGTGCTGGCCTCTCTGTGGCTGATGCTGAACCTGCCCGCCGAGACCTGGCTGCGGTTCGCCATCTGGATGGCGATCGGCCTCGTCGTGTACTTCTTCTACAGCCGCAACCACAGCCGGCTCGCCCAGGCCCGGACGCAGGCCGCGACGGCCGACCGGTAGCCGGGGGCCGCGTCCCAGCGGTCCCGCCGCCCTCCCCGTCAGCCGGCGGCGCACAGCCGGCCGCGGGCGGTCGCGCGGCCGGCCACCATGGCGCCGCACGCGACCGACGGCCTCACGCGGGCCCGCGGCCAGGCCCCGGTCAGGCGTGCCCGGCCGTGCGCCGCCCTCCCCGGCAGGGGGCGGCGGGACCGGTCCGCGGCCACGCCGGCCGTCAGGCGGGCCTGACGGTCCGCGGACCCGCCACCTCCGCGCCCAGGTCCCGCACGCGCCGGCGCAGCTCCCGGTCCGCCGTCACCACCAGGACGGGCCGTCGGCCGGCGGCCGCCACCAGGCCGGCCACGTGGTCGTCCCCGCTGCCCGGCGCCGACTCCACGCGTACGCCGGGCACGGACGCCACACCGCGCGCCGCTCCCTCCACCACCAGGACGATCTCCACGGCACCGGCGCGGCCCGGGAGACCGCCGGCGGCCAGCCGGTCGCGCAGGCGCTCCGCGGCCCCGCGCCGGTCCCGCCACCAGCCGTCGGGGACCGACCCGACGACGTTCGCGGCGTCGACGATCACCAGCAGCGGGCAGCCGTCCCCGTCATCGGGTCCCATCGTTCAGCCGTCCCGCTCGCCGTCCTCGTCGAAGCTCGCGAAGTACGCGGCGGCCATGTCCTCGCCGGCGTGGCCCTGCGCGGCGGCCCGCTCCATGCGCTCGGCGCTCGCGGCGGCCACGTCCAGGCGGACGCCACCGTGCCGGCCCGCCTCGACGATCAGGCGGGCGTCCTTGGCCGCGGTCTCCACCGCGAAGCTGGCCGGGGAGAGCTTGTCCTCCAGCACCAGCGCCGCCTTGGCCCTCAGATAGCCCATGTCGAGCGGGCCGTCGGCGATGAGGTCGAAGAACGCGTCCGGGTCGACGTCGAGGGCCTTCGCCAGCGCCAGCACCTCGCCGGCCGCCGCGGTGGCGGCGAGCACCCAGCTGTTGGCCACCAGCTTCAGCCGGGTGGCACCGGCCGCCGCGCCGTCCTCGCCGGTCCACACGGTGCGGGCGCCGACCGCGTCGAACACCGGCTCCACCCGCTCACGGCCCTCGGCGGGCCCGGCGGCCAGCACGGTCAGCCGGCCGGCCTCCGCGGGCTGGCGGGTGCCGAGCACGGGGGCGTCGTAGAAGACGAGCCCGTGCTCCCGGGCGAAGGCGGCGAGGTCGCCGGTCGCCTCGATCCCCGCGGTGGTCGACTGCATCCATACGGTGCCGGGGCGCAGGGCGGGAGCGGCCTCGCGCAGGACGGCGAGGGCGGCCGGGCCGTCGTAGAGCATGGTCAGGATCACGTCGGCGTCCCGCACCGCCTCGGCGGGGGAGCCGCAGACCTGCGCGCCGTCGGCGGCGAGCGGTTCGGCCTTGGCGACGGTGCGGTTCCATACGCGGACGGTGTGCCCGGCGCGGGCGATGTTGCGGGCCATCGCGGCGCCCATGATGCCCGTGCCCAGGACGCTCACGGTGAGCTGGTCGGTCATGAGGTCGGTTTCCTTACTCGTGCGGGGTGCGCTCGTACGGTGGTTGCTGGGTACAGCCTGCCCGCCGGGTGCCCCGCCGTGCGCGCGTGACCCGTCCGCGGCGGCGCGTCACCCGGGGGGCCGGGACGCGGTCCGCGCACCCGCCCGCTTAAGGTGAACCGGTGAACGGCGACTGGCTCATACGCGGCCGCGACGGCCGGCTCAGTGTCTACCTGCCGACGGACGACGCCGTCCTGTGCCGCGCGGAACGCGGACCCGGCGGCCCGTGGGCGCCCGCGCGCAGGATCGGCGGCGACCAGGAACTGCTCCCCTCACAGGCCGTCGGCCACGGCCCCAACGCGTACGCCCACCTGGTCTCCTGGCGTCCCACCGTCCCCGGCGAGTCCGGCCTCGTCCACTGCACCCACTTCCGGCCCCGGCTCGCCGCCCTGGACTGGAGCCCGGTCGGGCACCCCAACAAGAAGGGCGAGAGGACCGGCACCCCGGCCGTCGCGGTGGACGCCGAGGGCCGCGCCCATGTCTTCGTCCGCAACAAGGGCGGCGGGGTGAGCATGATCGCGCAGAAGGAGAAGGGCGGCTGGGAGCCCTGGCGCGACCTCAAGGGCCGTGAGGTGCGGGAGGATCTGGCGGCCGTGACGGGGGAGTCCGGGCGCGTCGAGCTGTACGCGGCCGTCCCCGGCGGCATCCTGCACTGGCGGCAGACGGAGCCGGGGGCGCAACCGGCGCTGGAGGAGGCGATGGAGGCCCCGGTCCGCCCGGGCACCCTGCGTGCCCTCGCCACCTCACCGGAGAGCACCACCCTCTACTACACCGACGACGCGGGCGACCTGTGCGCCTGGCGCCCCGGCGGCAAGCCGGTCGTCCTGCTGCCGTCCGCCGGACCGGGCCCGGTCGCCGCGATCCGCTGCGAACTCGACGGCCACGACTGCACGTTGCTGGCCCAGCGTTCGGCGAGCGGCCGCGTCGCCTTCGCGGCGTATCCCACCGAGCAGGAGTCGGCGGGGGCGTGGTGGACGGAGTCGGGGCCCCAACTGCCCTCGGACGCGGACGTGTCGCTGGCGGCGGACGAGGAGGAGCGGGTGGTGGCGGCAACGTTGTCCGCGTCGACCGGCCAGCTGCTGCTCACCCGCCGCAAGGACGAGCCGGGTCTGGCCCTGGAGGCGTGGCGGGAGGTGTGACGGGTCCCCGCGACGTGTGACGGTCGTGCACGTCCCGGTCACACCGTGTTCGTCGGATGTTCGACCTATGATGGGGCGCGCTCGGCTTCCCCTGCGACAGGTGTTCGGGGAAGAGGATCGGCACGCGGGCCGCGCCGGGCGGAAAGGAAGGGGCGGGCCACGTCATGCGGACCGGATCCGGGCGCGGCGCCGCCCGACGAAGAGCTGCCGACGGCGTCGTAGCGCACGAGGAGGCCGGGCGGTACGCGGCGGAGGCGACCGTGGACGGCCGCTGGCTGGTGCTCGGCAAGGACGGGCGGCTGACCGCCTACGGCCGTACCCGCGACGGGCTGCTGCGGTGGACCGAGACCCGGCCGGGCGGTCCGCGGTGGACGGGCCCGGAGTTCTTCCCGGTGGCGGGCCTGAGCCAGCTGTCGGTGGTCCAGGGCGCCGACACCTACGTCCACTTCCTGGGCCGGCGCGAGGTGCGCCGGGACGGCGGGCCGCCGGCCGTGGACATCGTGCACGCCATCCAGTACCAGACGGGCCGTCCGGTCACCGAGTGGCGTTCGCTGGGCAATCCGCACAAGAACCCGGAGAAGGCCGCGCGGTTCGGCATACCCGTGGGCGCGGTGAGCGGGTCGGGGCGGGTGCACGTCTTCGTGCGCAACGCGGGGCGCGGGCTGATGCTGCGCCGCGAGGGGCCGACCGGGAAGTGGCAGCCCTGGCAGGACCTCAAGGGCAGCGGGGTGCAGGACGGACTGGCCGTGACCGCGCACGCGTCGGGGCGCGTCGAACTGCTGGCGGGCGGCGCGCGGGACGCCATGTGGTGGCGGCAGGCCGAGGCCGACGGGGACTTCCGGCAGGAGCCGAACATCGCGATACGGGTCACGCCGGGCACGGCGGCCGCGCTGGAGACGGCGCCGGACCGGGCGACGTACTACTGGACCGACCAGGACACGGGCCAGCTGATCGCCCACCGCCCGGGCGGCTGGCTGATCCCGCTCGGAGCCGCCCCGGCCGCCGAGCCCCTCGCACCGCTGCGGGCGGCACTCGACGGCTACGACTGCACCGTGCTGGCCCACCGCGGACCCGACGGCCAGGTCGTGCTGGCCGCCTGCGGCACCGAGAACGAGCAGGCGGGCCTGTGGTGGTCCCCCACGGGAGAACACTCCGCCACGCCCCCCGCGCTGTCCCTGGACGCCCACGGCCGCGTGGTCCTGGCCACGATCGGCCAGGACGGCGCCTTGCACATCGCCCGCCAGTCCGACGGCCCCGGACTGGCCCTGTCGCCGTCGGCGCGGATCTGAGCACCGGCCGACGACCGCCGGCCCCCAGCGCCGGCTGACGCCCTGCCCCCGACGACGGGCGCGAGCGCGCCGTGTCGTCCCGCGGTACCGGTCGGCGACCTGAGCCGGTCGGCGGCCTGAGCGTGTCGGCGGTTTCAGCCTGTCGGCGGGCGGATCGAGCGCGTCGTGTCGTCCCGTGGTGCCGGTCGGCGGCCTGAGCCGGTCGGCGGCCTGAGCGTGTCGGCGGTTTCAGCCTGTCGGCGGGCGGATCGAGCGCGTCGTGTCGTCCCGTGGTGCCGGTCGGTTTCCGGCCTCTCCGAGCCCGGTTCGTCGGTGGACGGGCCGGGTGCGCCGGGGCGGTCCGTGGCGCCCGTGGGCGCCCGAGCCGCTCGGCGGTCGCGTCGGCGGCCGCGTCGAGCGTGCCGCGGCGATCCGTGGCGCCGGGCGATGCGTGGCTCTCCGGCCGTGCGCCTGCCTGCCCGGAAGGCCGCCTGTCTGCCTGTGTGCCCGTTCGCTTGGACGCTCGCCTGCCTGTGTGCCCTCCGCTTGGACGCTCGCCGCCTGTGTGCCCGCTCGCCCGGACGCTCGCCTGCCTGCCCGGACGCCTGCCCGCTCGCCCATCCGGCCGCCCGCCCCTGCGGTCCGGTCGTGGCGCCGGCCGGGTCGGGGCGGCCGGTGCCCGACCCGGCCGGCGGACGGGGCGGTGTTCCGCCGTGCCGGCCGGTGTGCCGGGTCGTGCGTGGCTCTCCGTCGGCCGGTGTGCCGGCCGGCGAGCCGTGGGCGCCGGGCCACACCGCCCCGCCGCGCCCGGTGCCCGTGCCGTGCGTGGCCGGACGGGCACCCGTATCGGCAGCGCGGCCCGGGCCTCAGGAGCTGGAGCCCGTGCCCCCGCCCCGTGCCGGTGACTTCTTGGCCGACTCGGGGATCTCCGTGTCCTTGCGCAGGGCCTGCCACAGCCGGCCCGCCTGCGGCTGGGCGGCGACCACGCGGTTGGGGTCCTGGGTGTCGTACTTCACCGGGAGCATGATCGTCTCCATCGTGGAGGGGTCGATGCCGTTCATGCTGCGGGCGAACCTGGCGAGCTTGGTGAGGGAGGCGAGCCCCGAGTCGGTGGTGAGGGACTGGGTGAGGCTGTCGGCGATCTTGAAGGTCTTGGTGGGGCTGCCGAGCAGGTCCTGCTTCTTGATCTCGCTCAGCAGGGCGATCAGGAACTGCTGCTGGAGGCCGATGCGCCCGAGGTCGCTGCCGTCTCCGATGCCGTGCCGCGTGCGCACGAACTGCAGTGCCTGCGTGCCGTCGAGCCGGTGCGCGCCGGCCGTCAGGTTCAGGCCACTGGACTTGTCGTGGATCTCCTGGTCGACGGTGATGTCGACCCCGCCTATCGCGTCGACCAGCCCCTTGAAGCCCGCGAAGTCGATCTCCACGAAGTGGTCCATCCGGACCCCCGACATCTGCTCGACCGTCTTCACGACGCAGGCCGGACCGGCCACCGAGTAGACCGAGTTGAACATCACGCGCTTCGCGGACGGCAGGGCCGAGCCGTCCTTCGCCGTGCACTCGGGGCGCGTCACCAGCGTGTCGCGCGGAATGCTCACGGCGACCGCCTTGCGCCGGCCCTCCGGCACGTGGATCACCAGCGCGGTGTCGGACCGTGCCCCGGCGACGTCGCCCGTGCCCAGCGACGCGTTGGCCCCGGAGCGTGAGTCCGAGCCCAGGACCAGGAGGTTCTGTCCCGAGGTGGGCAGCTTCTCGGGACGGTTGTCGCCGATCGCCTTGTTCAGGTCGACGCCTTTGATGTTGCCGTTCAGGTCGCTGTACAGCCAGTACCCGACGCCTCCCGCGGCCAGCACCAGCAGGGCCAGGCTGAGGGCGATCCAGCGCCAGACCCGGCGTCTCCGCGGTGGCTTGGCGCGACGGCGCGACGGCGCGCTCGGCGATTCCCGGGTGCCCGTCTCCTCCGTCTGGGCGTGCGTCATGTGCGTCGGTCCTTCCTCACTCGACCAGGTGGCTCGGGGCACGAGTGGGGGGAGAGGCCGGGCCCGTCTGCGGTGGCGGACGGTCGTCCACCAGTCATCAGACGTTCAGAGTTGGTTAAGGGTTGTATGTGTTTCGCGTCATTTCTGACTGGTGTTGACAGGCGAGTATGCGCTTGCTCATGATGTGCCGGTCCTGTGAACGTTAGTTTTCGGTGTGAACCAGCGACGGCTTCTAGTCGTCGCCTTACGTGGTCGTCAGATCGAGCCGGGGGGCACGAAGGCGAGCGGCCACCAGTACTCGTCCGGCCCCGCCGGGTGAGGAGAGGGAGGGGTGGCTGTGCTGGTGCGTGCGTCGGCCCGTGGGGGGCGAGCGGCGTGACGACCGTTTCCGATCATGCCGTCGGTCGGGTGCCGGGCGGGGGCCATGCGGCCCGAGGCGGCGCCGCACCGGGGCCCGCGGACCGGGCCGTTCCCACCACGGTCACCGCGGAGCACGGCGACGTCTACGTGGAGCCCGGGCTGACACCGTTGTCGGCCCGTGAGGCCAACCGGCGCGCCCTCACCGCCCTGCTCGACTCGGCCGGCGTCCACCACTTCGCCGTCCGCGGCACCGCCGACCACGGCACGGTCGTGGCCGTGGCGGAGGAGGACCGGGAGCGGGTGCTGGGCGTGGTCTTCCGCGGACTGGGCCAGTACCCGGGGCACCTGAGCGTGATCGACCCCGACGCGCCCCGCCCGCCCAGGCCCGTCTCCTCCCGGGACCCCAAGGCCTGGCGCGAGGTCACCGCCGCCCGCGTCCTGCAGATCAGCTGGTACCGCACCGACCCGGGCCGGCATCTGCTGCTGGGGCACGAGTACGGCTGCGCGATCGAGTTCTGGCAGCGCAACGGCACCCACCTCGTCGCACCGCGTGCCAACCGGGTCACCTGGGCCGTGGCGGCCGACGGCCCGAACGTCCTCGGCGCCGCCCGGCTGTTCAGCCGCTTCGTCTCGGACTGGACCCCGCGGCACCTGGCGCCGCCGCTGGCCACCCGCTCCGAGTTCCTGGTGAACTGCGCGGACGACATCGCCTTCCCGGTGGACGCGGTCTACACCTGGGTCGACGGCAACGACCCGGCCTGGAAGCAGCGCAAGGCGCAGGCGAAGGGCGAGGTCTACCACGCCGAGTCGGCGAGCGACGCCCGCTTCATCAGCCGCGACGAACTGCGCTACTCGGTGCGCTCGCTGCACCTGTTCGTGCCCTGGATCCGCAACGTCTACATCGTCACCGACGACCAGGTCCCGGTCTGGCTGCGCGAGGACGTGCCCGGGGTGCGCGTCGCCACCCACCGCGAGATCTTCCGCGACCGGTCCGTGCTGCCGGTGTTCAACTCGCACGCCATCGAGTCGCAGCTGCACCACATCGAGGGCCTGGCCGAGCACTTCCTGTACTTCAACGACGACATGTTCATGGGCCGCCCGGTGGCCCCGCACGCCTTCTTCACACCCAGCGGCACGGCCCGCTACTTCCCCTCGCGCAACCGCATCCCGCAGGGCCCGGTCGTGGAGACCGACACCCCGGTCGACGCGGCCTGCAAGAACAACCGGGCTTTGCTGATGGAACGTTTCGGCCGGGTGATCACCCAGCCGATGGAGCACATCCCCTACGCCCTGCGCCGCTCCGCGATGGAGGAGGCGGAACGGGACTTCCCCGAGGCCTGGGCGCGCACCGCCGCCAGCCGCTTCCGGGCGATGACCGACCTGTCGCCCACGTCGTCCTTCGCGCTGTACTACGCGGCCCTGACCGGCCGCGCGCAACCGTCGTCGATGCCCTTCACCTACCTCCAGCTGGCGGTGCCGGACCTCGCGGACCGGCTGCAACGCCTGCTCGACGGCCGCGACCAGGACTCCTTCTGCCTCAACGACGCGTTCTCCACACCCGAGGACACCGAGGCACAGCAGGAGCTGCTGGACGGCTTCCTCAACGCCTACTTCCCCACACCGAGCCCCCACGAGAGATGAAACGGAGTTCATGAGCGTGTCGGACCCGACGTCCATGAGCTCCGCGGCCCACGTCTACAAACGCCTCGTCCCCCAGCCCGTGCGCTCCGCCGCCGCCACCACCGTCCCGGTGGGCGTACGGCGCAAGGTCAAGCGGCGCCTCGCGCGCACCCTGAGCCGGCGCGAGGCCCGGCTGCACCGGCGCGCCCTGCGCCGGGTGCGCAAGGCGGGGCTCGGCCAGTCCGAGCGCCGCACCCAGGCACCCGACGGCAGAGTCGCCCACGTGCACGCCGGCCTCACCACCGACCTGGCCCGGCGGCTCGACCACGACCTGGTCACCCAGGCCCTGGACGCCGCCGAGATCCCCTGGTTCGCGGTGCCCGCACTCGACGACCGGCGGATCAGCCTGGCCGTCGACCACAAGGACAGGAGGGCCGTCCGCCGCGTACTACGCGCGTTGCTGGAGGAGCACACCGGCTACGTCGTCTCGGTCTCGCCCGCCCAGAACGACACCCGCGAGGTCCCGGGCAGCCATGTGAAGGCGTGGAAGCACTACGGCAAGGCCAAGGTGATCCGGCTGACCTGGCTGCGCACCGAGCCCACCGAGAACCTCTGGGTGGGCGAGGACCAGGGCGTCGAGATCGAGTTCTGGACCGCCAACACCGACCTGGCCGCCGAGCGGCTGATCGGCCCGCGCCCCAACCGCGTGCAGCGCGCCGTCCCCAGTGACGCGCCCGGCGTCGAGATCGGCCTGGACCGGCTCTCCGGCTACTGCGACATCGACGGCGACCTGGAGCCGACGATCACGCTGGAGAACTTCGACGTCCTGCGGCTGGAGGAGATCACCTTCCCCGTCGACGCCGTCCTGCTGTGGCAGCACCCCACGCCGTGGGGCGAGGAGCTGCTGCGGGCCGCGCTGCGCTCCCTGCACCAGTACGCGCCCTGGACCGACGTCGTGCACGTGGTCGCCGAGGCGGAGCCGCCGGCCTGGCTGCAGGCCGACGACCGGCTCGTCGTGGTGCGCGCACGGCCCGGCTCCGAGTGGCACCTGCACCTGCTGCCCGACCTCGCCGACCACTTCCTGCTGCTGCGTCCCGGGGCCCTGCTCGGCCGGCCGGTCCGCCCCTTCGACTACTTCACCCCGAACGGCGCGACCCGTCCCCGGCGCGGCCCCTGGAACGCCCAGGAGTCGTTCGCCCCGTGGACCCGCACCGCGTACTCGGCCACCGGCCGGGTCGCCGCCCACGGCTATGCGCACGGACCCCAGCCGCACCGCGTCGAGACGCTCGCCCGGCTCGCGGAGACCGGGACCGCGCCGCTGCCGCTCGACGACGCGCAGTGGCTGCCCGCCGTCCCCGGCACGCATCCGCTGGACGGAGTGGTCCACCACTTCGGCCACACCACCGGCCTGGCCGACCCCTCCGGCGAGGCCACCGTGGCGCTGCACGCCGCGCTGCCCGGCATCGGCAACCACCTCCAGCGGCTGCTGGTCCGCCGGGACAGCCAGCAGATCCAGCTCGTCGGCCTGGGCACCGACGAGGCGCGTGACCGCGGCGGCACCCAGGCCGTCCAGAGCTTCCTGCAGCGCTACTTCCCCGTCCCGAGCGTCTTCGAGGGCGGCCGGAGCACCGACACACACGACGAGGCGGTCGACCAGCCGTGAGCATGGGCAACCCCGAGGCCTCCGCGGCGGTCGGCGCGTACCGCACCCTGGTCCCGGCAGGTCTCAGACGACGTATCGCGCGCCGGGTGCCGCTGCGCCTGCGCGCGGTGCTCAAGCATCTGCTGCGCCGGCTGCACACCGTGAACCTGTTCTCCCGGGTCGTCCGCGGCGCCCGGGCCCGGCGCCGCTGGCCGCACCTGTTCGGCGCGGGGGAGCGGCTGGCCGCCCTCGCCGGGCACGGGGCGCGGATCGCGCTGGTCCGCCCGACCGTGTCGCCGCTCGGCCTGCGCGAGGCCAACCTCGAACTCGTCGTCACCGCCCTGGAGGAGATCGGCGTCGACTACTTCGCGGTACGCGGCAGTTCCGACTTCCGCTCCTGCCTCGCGGTCGCCGAGGCGGACCGCGAGCGGGTCGGCCGGGTGCTCCGGCGGTGCGCCGAGCGCGGCCCCGTCTACCTGCGGGCCTGCCGGGGCGAGGCCGCGCAGGGCCGCATCGTGCTGGCCGGCTCCCGGGCCGGTCGCCAACTGACCCGCCAGGCGTCCGTGCTGCGCGTCGGCATGGTGTGGAGCGACCCGGCCGGCGCCCTGATCCTCGGCCTGGAGCACGGCTGCGACATCGAGTTCTGGCGGCCCGAGGACGGGCGGCTGCACGCGCCGCGCCCCAACCGGGTCACCGAGGACGTGGCCCTCGACGAGCCACGTGTCACCGTCCCGGTCAGCCGGCTCACCGGCTTCGCCGCCCTGCACACCCGCCGCACCCGCTCGGTGCGCACCATCCGCCCCTGTGCCGACCCGCTGCCCGAGGACGTGCGCTTCCCGATCGACGTCGTCTACACCTGGGTCGACGGCAGCGACCCCGAGTGGCAGCGGCGGCGCGGCGCGTACGGCGACCACGGCTACCACAGCGAGTCGGCCAACGCGGCCCGCTACATCAGCCGCGACGAACTGCGCTACTCCCTGCGGGCGCTGGAGCAGAACGCCCCCTGGGTACGCCACGTCTACCTCGTGACGGACCGTCAGCGCCCGGCCTGGCTCAACGACGGCCACCACCGCCTCACGGTCGTCGACCACTCGGAGATCTTCGACGACCCGGCCGCGCTGCCCACCTTCAACTCGCACGCCATCGAGAGCCGTCTGCACCACATCAAGGGCCTGTCCGAGCACTTCCTCTACTTCAACGACGACATGTTCCTGGGCAGCCCCGTCACCCCGCAGGACTTCTTCCTGTCCAACGGCATGACGCGCACCTTCTTCTCCCCGTCCCAGGTGCCCCGTTGGGACCCCTCCCCGGTGGACCGGCCGGTCGACGCGGCCGGCAAGAACAACCGCCGCCTGCTGCAGGGCCACTTCGGCAGCGCCATCGTGCAGAAGCTCCGGCACGCGCCCTACGCGCTGCGGTGCAGTGTGCTGGCCGAGATCGAGCGGGAGTTCGCCGAGGACCACCGGCGCACCTCGCACAGCCGCTTCCGCAGTGCCGGCGACATCTCCATCCCGTCCTCGCTGTACCACTACTACGCCTACTTCACCGGCCGCGCCGTGCCCTCGAACATCACCTTCGCCTACCTCGACCTCGCCAAGCCGGAGATCCAGCGCCGGCTCGGCATCCTGCTCGCCCGCCGCGACCGGCAGGCGTTCTGCATCAACGACACCCTCTCCGACGGCCACGACGTCGAGCGCCAGACGGCGATGCTCAGCCGCTTCCTGCGGACCTACTACCCGGTGCCGTCGCCCTTCGAGAAGAAGGAGAGTCACGAGAAGAAAGAACCCCAGGTCCGGTGAAGATCTCCTTCCTGATCAACAACATCTACGGCATCGGCGGCACCAACCGCACGGTCATCAACCTCGCCGAGGCGCTCTCCGTCCACCACGACGTGGAGATCGTCTCCGTGTTCCGGCGCACCACCGCGACCAAGTTCGAGATCTCCCCGCGCGTCACCGTCCGCGCCCTGGTCGACCTGCGCCCCGGCTCCGCCGACAAGGGCGCCGCCGGCAGCGGCGAGCCGAGCGAGGTCGTGCCGCGCCAGGAGGAGTTCTACGCGCAGTACAGCCGGTTCACCGACGCGCGCATCATCCGGGACCTGCAGAAGACCTCCGCCGACGTCGTCGTCGGCACCCGCCCCAGCCTCAACCTCTTCGTCGCCGCCCACACCCGCGACGGCGCCCTGCGGGTGGCCCAGGAGCACATGACGCACCTGGCGATCCCGCCCGCGGTGCGCGCGGAGATGGCCCGGGTCTACCCCCGGCTGGACGCCATCACGACGGTCACCGACGCCGACGCCCGCTCCTTCATGGAGAACACGCCGATCCCCGGCATCCCCGTCGTCGGCATCCCCAACAGCGTGCCCGAACCGGCCGTCGCCCCCTCCGACTGCTCACGCAAGGTCGTCGTCAGCGCCGGCCGCATGCACCAGATCAAACGCTACGACCTGCTCATCCGCGCCTTCGGCCGGCTGGCCCACGACTTCCCCGACTGGCAGCTGCGCATCTACGGCGACGGCGGCGAGGCCGGCAAGCTGCGCGCGCTCGTCACCGAACTCGGCCTGACCGGACGGGTGCTGCTCATGGGCGGCTTCTCACCCATCGAGTCCGAGTGGGCCAAGGGCTCCGTCGCCGCGGTCACCTCCAGCGCCGAGTCCTTCGGCATGACCCTGGTCGAGGCGATGCGCTGCGGCCTGCCCGTCGTCTCCACCGACTGCCCCGTCGGCCCCCGCGAGATCCTGCGCGACGGCGAGGACGGATTCCTCGTACCCAACGGCGAGGTCGAGGGCATCGTCTGGGGCCTGCGCCGCCTGATGGCCGACGAGCCGACGCGCCGCGCCATGGGCGCCGCCGCCCTGCGCAACGCCGCCCGTTTCGACCCCGCTGCCGTGGCCGACCGCTACGTCGAGCTCTTCGAGGACGCCGCCCGCCGCCGCGCCGCCGCGAACCGCGGTTACCGCGCCCCGGCAGGACCCCGCACGGCCGGCGCCGACCAGCTCACCGTGCCGCCCGTCTCCCTCGGCGCGGCCACCGTGGACGTCACCGCGGACGACGCGGGCTGGCTGCGGTTCTCGGCCGACGGGCCCGACGAGGGGCGCCGCCGCTGGCGGTTCGTGCTGCGGCACAAGCCCTCGGACGGCGAACCCCGCCCGGACCTGCCGCTGCGCACCTCCCGCAGGGAACTGGACAACGGCGGCACCCGCTACACCGCCGTCCTCACCCCCTCCGCCCTCGACGACCTCGGTGACGGACGCTGGCAGGTGACGATGAGCGCCCCCAAGTCCTCGCCCGTCCACATGAAGGCGGGCGTCCGCGACACCCGGGCCCTGATCGACGCCCGCGCCCGGCTGATCGCCCGGCCCCCGGCCGGCCCGATCGGCTGGAACCTGCCCTACGCCCAGCCCAACGGCAGGCTGATGCTGCGCACCGTCGTACGCGAGGAACACGCCGAGTGCACCCACGTCGAGTCGGCCGACGGCGCCGTCACCGTGCGGGGCGTGCTGACCGGCGGGCGCCGGATCGAACCCGGCGCGCTGTTCGTCGTCAGCCGCCGCGGCCGCCACGGCCGCACCTTCACCGTGCCCGTCGAGATCCTCGGCCGCCAGGCGTTCCGCGCCCGGGCACCGCTGCGCGAGGTCGTCGACCACCGGCTGGAGCGCTGGGAGGACTGGGACTGGTGGCTGCAGCCCGACCCGTACCACCGGCGCAAGGTGCGCGTCTGCCATCTGCTGGAGGACTTCCCCGACGTCAAGGGCGCCTACGTCTACCCGTCCGTCCCGCTGGTCGGCGACGAGACGTCCGGGTACGCCGTGGTGCACCCGGCCCGCCCGGTGTGGGTGCGGCCCTACTGCTCCGCCTCGGGCGCCATGGCCATGAACGTGGTGGACCGGTGAGCCCGCCGAAGCCGACGGTCGAGGAGGGCCGATGACCGAACCCACCCGCTCCATCCTGCACATCGTCGCCCACCAGGACGACGACCTGTACTTCATGAACCCCGACCTGGTGCGCTCCCTGCAGGACGGCGACCGGATCACCACGGTGATCGTCACCGCGGGCGAGGGCGACGGCATCAACGTCGACACCGACGATCCCCAACGCGTCGCCGTACCACCGGACTTCGCCCGCTACAGCACCGAGCGCGGCTGCGGACTGCGCTCCGCGTACGCCCGTATGGCCACCGGCGACCGCGACCGCCCCTGGCGGCGCGAACCTGTCGAACTGGCCCCCGGGTTCGCCGCGGAGCGGTTCACCCTCGCCGGCCACGACCAGGTGTCCCTCTACTTCCTCCAGCTGCACGAGGACGCCCCCACCGACCGCGGCACCCGCACCCGGCTGCACGACCTGTGGGAGGGCGCCCTGCGCACCCAGGCGACGCTGCCCGTGCACGGCTGCACCGTCGGCGGGGTCCAGCACGTCACCCGCGAGCAGCTGATCGCCGCCCTGACCGCCCTCCTCGGCCGGATCCGCCCCAGCACGGTGCGCACCCTGGACCCGGACCCCGAACACGACGGCGGACGCGAGGAGTTCGTCTGCTCCGACCACGTCGACCACACGAGCGTCGCCCAGTTCGCGCTCGACGCCCTGGCGCGCCACCGGGAGGCCGGCCACAACCCGGTCGTCGAGCACTTCCGCGGCTACGCCAACCGCTTCTGGGGCTACAACCTCGACTCCGCCGCGATCACGGAGAAGGCCGAGTACCTGGCGACCTACAGCGGACTCGACGCCCCCGCGCGCTGCCCGCACGGCACCTGCCTGACCTGCGGCGACCGCCAGCTGGGGCGCAACCCGTTCCGCAGCACGCACATGAACAGCGCCGCGTACCGCTACTCGCCGGCCACGGACTGGCTGCGGCTCGGTCCGGGCGGGCGGCTCAACGCCTTCGGCGTGCTGGCCGGGCGGCTGGCCTTCTGGACGGAGACCGGACCGGCGAGCGGCGAGTGGAAAGGGCCCTTCGCGCTCGGCGACGGCTGGATCGCGCCCACGCTCGCCGTCGCCGGCCTGCCCGGCGGCCCGGCCGAACTGGTCGGCCTGCGCCGCCAGAACGTCGTCGGCGGCGGGGTCACCGTCGACGTCGTGCACACCGTGCAGGACCCGGGCGGCAACGGCTTCAGCGGCTGGCAGACCCTGGAGAACCCCGACTGGGCGCGGGCCGACGGCCGCAGGCAGCGCGAGGCGGGCGTCCCCTCGGCCGCGGTGGACGCGGCCGGCCGGCTCTACGTGTTCGTCCGCACCTTCGACCAGGGCGTCGCCTGCCGCCGCCGGGAGGCCGACGGCACCTGGCTGCCGTGGGAGGACCTCGGCGGCAGCTTCGTGCAGGACGCGGGCTGCGCCCTCGCCACCGAGCGCGGCACCGTCGAGCTGTACGTACCGGGCAAGAACACCGTCCGGCGCTGGCACCAGGCCGAGCCCGGCGGCCCCTTCCTCCTCGACGACACCTTGCGCACGGGCCGCCCGGCCACCGGCGGCGTCACCGCCGTCGACTCCGGCGGCGGCCGCACCTGCCTCTACTTCCGCGAGGCCGGCACCCAGCAGGTCATGGCCTACCGCCGGCACGCCGACGGCCGCTGGCCCGGCTCCGGCGCGGGCCTCGGCGGCCACGGCGGCACCGGCCCCGTGGCCGCGCTGTGGGCCCCCGAACGCGGCGCCCGCGAGGCCTTCCTGGCCCACCGGGGCAGCCGCGGCCGCCTCGTCACGTCCGTGCCCGACCGGGACAAGAAGGTCTCGGGCACCCACTGGCAGGAGTCCGGCGAGATGGTCGCGCACGCCCCGGCGCTGGCGTACGACGCGGCGGGCGCGCTCACCGTCGCGGTCATCGGCACCGGCGGCCGCCTGCACACCCGCCGCCAGCTGTCCCCGACCACCGGCAGCCCGCTCGGGCCCTGGCGTCCGTAGCGGGCAGGCGGCCACCACGGCACGCGGAGAGGGCCTCCGCCGGAAAGGCGGAGGCCCTCTTCACGCACGCAGGAGTGCTACGCCGGAACCGACGCCACGCCCGGAGCCAGGAACTTCCTGCCGTTCACCCGCTCCGAGACGCCCTCGCGGTCCAGGTACGGCGTGATGCCGCCCAGATGGAAGGGCCAGCCGGCGCCCGTGATCAGGCACAGGTCGATGTCCTGGGCCTCGGCGACGACGCCCTCGTCGAGCATGAGCCCGATCTCCTGGGCGACGGCGTCGAGGACGCGGTCGCGGACCTGCTCCTCGGTGAGGACCGAGTCGCCCTGCTTCAGCAGCGCGGCGACCTCCGGGTCCAGCTCGGGCTTGCCGCTGTCGTAGACGTAGAAGCCGCGCTTGCCCGCCTCGACGACCGCCTTGAGGTTGGGGGAGACCTTGAAGCGGTCCGGGAAGGCCCGGTTGAGGGTCTCCGAGACGTGCAGGCCGATCGCGGGACCGACCAGCTCCAGCAGGACCAGCGGGGACATCGGCAGGCCCAGCGGCTCGATCGCCTTCTCGGCGACGTCGACCGGGGTGCCCTCGTCGATGACGTTCTGGATCTCGCCCATGAAGCGGGTGAGGATGCGGTTCACGACGAACGCCGGGGCGTCCTTGGTGAGGACCGCGGTCTTCTTCAGCTTCTTGGCGACGGCGAAGGCCGTGGCCAGCGAGGCGTCGTCGGTCCGCTCCCCGCGGACGATCTCCAGCAGCGGCAGGACCGCGACCGGGTTGAAGAAGTGGAAGCCGACGACCCGCTCGGGGTGCTTCAGCTTCGACGCCATCTCCGACACCGAGAGCGAGGAGGTGTTGGTGGCCAGGATCGCGTGCGCCGGGGCGACGGCCTCGACCTCCGCGAACACCTGCTGCTTGACACCGATCTCCTCGAAGACGGCCTCGATGACGAAGTCCGCGTCCGCGAAGCCCTCGGCCTTGTCCAGCACGCCGGTGACCAGCGCCTTGAGGCGGTTGGCCTTGTCCTGGTTGATACGGCCCTTGCCGAGCAGCTTGTCGATCTCGGCGTGCACGTAGCCCACGCCCTTGTCGACGCGCTCCTGGTCGATGTCGGTGAGGACGACCGGGACCTCGAGGCGGCGCAGGAAGAGCAGGGCCAGCTGCGAGGCCATCAGGCCCGCGCCGACCACGCCGACCTTGGTGACCGGGCGCGCCAGGTTCTTGTCCGGGGCGCCGGCCGGGCGCTTGCCGCGCTTCTGCACCAGGTTGAAGGCGTAGATGCCGGCCCGCAGCTCGCCGCCCATGATCAGGTCGGCGAGCGCCTTGTCCTCGGCGTCGAAGCCCTGCTGCAGGTCGCCGTTCCTGGCGGCGGCGATGATGTCGAGGGCGCGGTAGGCCGCCGGGGCGGCGCCGTGCACCTTGGAGTCCGCGATGAAGCGGCCCTTGGCGACGGCCTGGTCCCAGGCCTCACCGCGGTCGATGACCGGGCGCTCCACCTCGATCTCGCCCTTCAGCACGGACGCCGTCCAGACCAGCGACTGCTCCAGGAAGTCGGCGCCCTCGAAGATCGCGTCGGCGATGCCGAGTTCGTAGACCTGCTCGCCCTTGAGCTGCTTGTTCTGGTTGAGGCTGTTCTCGATGACGACCTGGACGGCCCGTTCGGCGCCGATCAGGTTCGGCAGCAGCGTGCAGCCGCCCCAGCCGGGGACCAGGCCGAGGAAGACCTCGGGCAGCGAGAAGGCCGGCAGGGACGCGGAGACGGTCCGGTACGCGCAGTGCAGACCGACCTCGACGCCACCGCCCATCGCCGCGCCGTTGTAGTACGCGAAGGTCGGCACCGCGAGGCCCGCGAGGCGCTTGAAGACCTCGTGGCCGCCCTTGCCGATGGCCAGCGCGTCCTTGTGCTCCTTCAGCAGCTCGACGCCCTTGAGGTCGGCGCCGACGGCGAAGATGAACGGCTTGCCGGTGATGCCGACGCCGACGATCTCGCCGGCCGCGGCCTCCTTCTCGACCTGGTCGATCGCGGCGTTGAGGTTCGCCAGCGAGGCCGGGCCGAAGGTGGTCGGCTTGGTGTGGTCGAGGCCGTTGTCCAGCGTGATGAGCGCGAAGCGCCCGGCGCCGGAGGGCAGGTCGAGGTGGCGTACGTGCGCCGACGTCACGACCTCGTCGGGGAACAGCTCGGCCGCACCCTTCAGAAGCTCAGCGGTGGTGCTCACTTGTCCCCCTCGAAGTGCGGGTTCTCCCAGATGACCGTCGCGCCCATGCCGAAGCCGACGCACATGGTGGTCACGCCGTAGCGGACGTGTCGCTGCTCCTCGAACTGGCGGGCCAGCTGCGTCATCAGCCGGACGCCGGAGGAGGCCAGCGGGTGGCCGAAGGCGATGGCGCCGCCGTACTGGTTGACGCGCTCGTCGTCGTCGGCGATGCCGTAGTGGTCGAGGAAGGCCAGGACCTGGACGGCGAAGGCCTCGTTGATCTCGAACAGGCCGATGTCCGAGATGGACAGGCCCGCCTTGGCGAGGGCCTTCTCCGTGGCCGGGATCGGGCCGTAGCCCATGACCTCCGGCTCGACGCCCGCGAAGGCGTAGGAGACCAGGCGCATCTTGACCGGCAGGTCGTGCTCGCGGGCGAAGTCCTCGGAGGCGATGATCGAGGCGGTCGCACCGTCGTTCAGACCGGCCGCGTTGCCCGCGGTGACCCGGCCGTGCACCCGGAACGGCGTCTTCAGGCCGGCCAGGCTCTCCATCGTGGTGCCCGGGCGCATCGGCTCGTCGGCGGTGACCAGGCCCCAGCCGGTCTCACCGGCCTCGGGGTTGGTGCGGCGCACCGAGATCGGCACCAGGTCGGCCTGGATCCTGCCGTTGGCGTACGCCTTGGCGGCCTTCTCCTGCGAGCGCACGGCGTACTCGTCGGCGCGCTGCTTGGTGATGTGCGGGTAGCGGTCGTGCAGGTTCTCCGCCGTCATGCCCATGAAGAGGGCGGACTCGTCGACCAGCTTCTCGCTCACGAAGCGCGGGTTGGGGTCCACGCCCTCGCCCATCGGGTGGCGGCCCATGTGCTCGACACCGCCCGCGATCACGGCGTCGTAGGCGCCGAAGGCGATGGAGCCCGCGGTGGTGGTGACGGCCGTGAGCGCGCCGGCGCACATGCGGTCGATCGAGTAGCCGGGCACCGACTTCGGGAGACCCGCGAGGATGCCGGCCGTGCGGCCGATGGTGAGGCCCTGGTCGCCGATCTGCGTGGTCGCGGCGACGGCGACCTCGTCGATCTGCGCGGGGTCGAGGCCGGGGTTGCGGCGCAGCAGCTCCCGGATCGCCTTCACGACGAGGTCGTCGGCACGGGTCTCGTGGTAGATGCCCTTCGGGCCCGCCTTGCCGAACGGGGTGCGGACGCCGTCGACGAAGACGACGTCCCTGACGGTACGAGGCACGATGGCTCTCCTCCAGAGGTGCGGGATCGGCACTGCTGCGTGGCGCAAGCTGAGCGCGCGCTCAGGACCATGCTACTTATGAGTAACGTAGCTGCACAGTCCCGGCGGTCCAAGCGGCGAAGGTCACACCGGTGGAGGAGCCGTCGAGCGACCTTGGCGTGATCTCGACGTCACGGTTCCGCTTCGAGGGCCCCTTCGGCACCCGACGCGGTGGCGAACTGGACGAGCCCCGCGCGCGGGACGAGTTCCTACGGCGCTCAGGCGGACAACGCGGCGACCAGGGCCGGCGTCACCTGCTCGACCTGCCAGGGCCGGGCCCCGTGTCCCGCCAGCGCCGCCGCGACGGCCTCCGTGTCGACGACCTTCGGCGGCTCCCAGCAGACCCGCCGCACGGTGTCCGGGGTGATCAGGTTCTCCTGGGGCATGTTCAGCCGCTCGGCCATCGCCGACACCGCGGCCCGAGCCGCCGAAAGGCGAGCCGCCGCCGCCGGATCCTTGTCCGCCCAGGCCCGCGGCGGCGGGGGCCCGGTCACCGGCTGCCCCGGCGCCGGCAGCTGCGCCTCCGGCAGTGCCTTCGCGCGGTCCACGGCGGCCTGCCACTGCTCCAGCTGCCGCCGCCCCATCCGATTGCCGAAGCCGTTCAGCGCGGCCAGGGCGGGGACGCCGGCCGGCAGCGCGAGCGCCGCCTCCACGATGGCGGCGTCACCGAGCACCTTCCCCGGCGACACGTCCCGCCGCTGGGCGATCCGGTCCCGCGTCTGCCACAGCTCCCGCACCACGGCGAGCTGCCGGCGCCGCCGCACCTTGTGCATACCGGACGTACGCCGCCAGGGGTCCTTGCGGGGCTCCGGCGGCGGGGCCGAGGCGATCGCGTCGAACTCCTGGTGGGCCCAGTCGAGCTTGCCCTGCCGGTCCAGTTCCTTCTCCAGCGCGTCACGCAGGTCGACGAGGAGCTCGACGTCCAGCGCCGCGTACCGCAGCCACGGTTCGGGCAGCGGGCGGGTCGACCAGTCGACGGCGGAGTGGCCCTTCTCCAGTACGTAACCGAGGACGTTCTCGACCATGGCGCCGAGGCCCACCCGGGGGAACCCGGCGAGGCGGCCGGCCAGCTCGGTGTCGAACAGCCGGGTGGGCACCATGCCTATCTCGCGCAGACACGGCAGATCCTGCGTGGCGGCGTGCAGGTCCCACTCGACGTCGGCGAGCGCCTCGCCGAGCGCGGACAGATCAGGACAGGCCACCGGATCGATCAACGCGGTCCCCGCGCCGCCGCGGCGCAGCTGCACGAGGTAGGCGCGCTGGCCGTAGCGGTAGCCGGACGCGCGCTCGGCGTCGACGGCGACCGGGCCGGAGCCGGCCGCGAAGGCGGCGACCACGTCGGCCAGCGCGTCCGCGTCGGCGATCACGGGCGGAATCCCCTCGCGCGGCTCCAGCAAAGGGACCGGCTCTGGTTTCGGCGCCCCCGTAACAGATGTTCCGCCGTCTTCCGGAGGGGCGCCTCCGGTGGTTCGCAGTGAGCTGTCTGCTGCGGTCTCTTGGGCGTCGGTCACCTGTCAAGAGTATCTGTGTATGGACAGCGCCCGCCGACGTAACGTTCCGTCGACGGGCGCCTGGGGGTCGTAAACCAGTCAGGTCGGTGAAAGGTCCGGTTCACGACGGGTGGGACACGGGCGGGGGGAATCAGCGGCCGATCCGGTTCACGTCCGTGAATGGGGGAGACGTACGGGGATGGAGGGTGAGGGACGAAGGGTGGGGAGAGGCACCGGGGGAAGGGGCGGAGGGAGTGCTGCCGGGGCGGGGGGTGGGGTGGAGCGTGCGGGTCAGTGGATGATGCCGGTGCGCAGGGCCACCGCGACCATGCCGGCGCGGTCGCCCGTGCCGAGCTTGCGGGCGATGCGGGCGAGGTGGCTCTTGACGGTCAGGGCGGACAGGCCCATCGAGACGCCGATCGCCTTGTTCGACTGGCCCTCCGCGACCAGCCGCAGCACCTCCACCTCGCGGCCGGACAGCTCGCGGTAGCCGCCCGGGTGGCTCGGGGCACCCGGGGGGCGGCGGTGCATGCGGGCGGCGGCCGCGCCGATGGGGGCGGCACCGGGCCGGGTGGGGAGCCCGACGTTGGTGCGGGTGCCGGTGACGACGTAGCCCTTGACGCCGCCCGCGAGGGCGTTGCGCACGGCGCCGATGTCGTCGGCGGCGGACAGGGCGAGGCCGTTGGGCCAGCCCGCCGCGCGGGTCTCCGACAGGATCGTCAGGCCGGAGCCGTCGGGCAGGTGGACGTCGGCGACGCAGATGTCGCGGGGGTTGCCGATGCGGGGACGGGCCTCCGCGATGGACGAGGCTTCGATGACGTCGCGCACACCGAGGGCCCACAGGTGGCGGGTGACGGTGGAGCGGACGCGCGGGTCGGCCACGACCACCATGGCGGTCGGCTTGTTCGGACGGTAGGCGACCAGGCTTGCGGGCTGCTCGAGGAGAACGGACACCAGGCCTCCTGGGGTGCGGGACGGCTTTCAAGGTCACAGTCGTCTTCGGCACCGGACCCGGAGTCCTTTAGGGAAAGATCACGATTTAGTGAGTAACAATCTGTGCAATTCGGACAAGCGATCGATCACTTGTTGAGCGAATCAGCTCGTCCGAGAAGCCGGTCCTGATTGAAAGTGGCCGAATCGACAAAGTGACGGTCAAGGAGGTGGCGCTCCATGAGCCGGGGGTCAACGCGCCTGCGGGTCCCGCCGCTGCGGCAGCGTCACGATCGACGCGTCGCCCGGACCGGCCGGCGGCAGACCCGCCACCTGGGCCAGCAGATCGCACCAGGCGGCGAGGTGGGCCGCCGTGTCCGGGATGCCGCCCAGGCCCTCGCGGGGCGTCCAGGAGGCGCGGATCTCGATCTGCGAGGCGGCCGGACGCTCCGCCAGCCCGCCGAAGTAGTGCGAACTCGCGCGCGTGACGGTGCCGCTGGGCTCGCCGCACGACAGGCCGCGGCCCTGCAGCGCGCCGGTCAGCCACGCCCAGCACACGTCGGGCAACAGCGGGTCGGCGGCCATCTCCGGCTCCAGTTCCGCGCGCACCAGCGTCACCAGGCGGAAGGTGCCCCGCCAGGCGTCGTGCCCCTCCGGCTCGTGCAGCAGCACCAGCCGGCCGTCGGCCAGGTCCTGCTCGCCGTCGACGACCGTCGCCTCCAGCGCGTACGCGAACGCGGCGAGCCGCCGCGGCGCACGGGTCGCCTCCACCTCGATCTGCGGCCGCAGCCGCGCGGATCTCAGCGCGTCGACCGCGGCCCTGAAGGGCAGTGGAGCCGTACCGCCCGCATTCCGGTCCCCCTCCGTGGTGTCGTCCATTCCGTCAGCGCCGTCCGACAGTCGTCCCTGAGCCGCAGCCATGCGGGGAAGATTAAGGGGAACGGAGCCTTCGCGCAGGGAGGGACACCCGTGCGAGCGCCGCCTGTCCGGATCGTGTCCCACCGGCCCCGGCCGTCGGCGCGTCGCCGCCGTGCGAGACTTGCCGTCGTGAGTGCGAACGAGAGCCCCGCGGGCCAGGCCCAGACGCCGCCGACAGCCACGCCCGACGCTGTCCGGGAATCCGCCTTCCTGAAGGCCTGCAGGCGCGAGCCCGTGCCGCACACGCCGGTGTGGTTCATGCGCCAGGCCGGGCGCTCGCTGCCCGAGTACCGCAAGGTCCGCGAGGGCATCCCGATGCTCGAGTCCTGCACCCGGCCCGAGCTGGTCACCGAGATCACCCTGCAGCCGGTGCGCCGGCACGGCGTGGACGCGGCGATCTACTACAGCGACATCGTCGTCCCGCTCAAGGCCATCGGCGTCGACCTCGACATCAAGCCGGGCGTCGGCCCGGTCGTCGCGCAGCCGATCCGTGCCCGCGCCGACCTGGCCCGGCTCAGGGACCTCACGCCCGAGGACGTCCCGTACGTCACCGAGGCGATCGGCCTGCTCACCCGCGAACTCGGCGCCACCCCGCTGATCGGTTTCGCCGGCGCGCCTTTCACCCTCGCGAGTTACCTGGTCGAGGGCGGTCCGTCGCGCACGTACGAGAACGCCAAGGCGATGATGTACGGCGACCCGGGGCTCTGGGCCGACCTGCTCGACCGCCTCGCGGGCATCACGGCCGCGTTCCTGAGGACGCAGATCGAGGCGGGCGCCTCGGCCGTCCAGCTCTTCGACTCGTGGGCCGGCGCGCTCGCCCCGGCCGACTACCGCCGCTCGGTGCTGCCCGCCTCGGCCAAGGTCTTCGAGGCCGTCGCCGGGTACGGCGTCCCGCGCATCCACTTCGGTGTCGGCACCGGCGAACTGCTCGGCCCGATGGGCGAGGCCGGCGCGGACGTCGTCGGCGTCGACTGGCGCGTCCCGCTGGACGAGGCCGCCCGCCGGGTCGGCCCCGGCAAGGCGCTCCAGGGCAACCTCGACCCGACGGTCCTGTTCGCCCCGCGGGAAGCCGTCGAGGCCAAGACCCGCGAGGTCCTCGACACGGCCGCCGGCCTGGAGGGCCACGTCTTCAACCTCGGCCACGGCGTCATGCCGTCCACCGAACCGGACGCGCTGACGCGGCTGGTGGAGTACGTGCACACGCACTCCGCCCGCTGACTCACCAGGTGTGCCGCGGCCGCGCCTGCCTCCCGAACAGCAGGCCGCGCGGCTCCGGCGGCGGGGGCGTGCCCGGTTTGAGCGGCCAGGCCAGCGCCATGCCGGCCAGGAAGCCGACGACGTGCGCGGCGTACGCCACCGTGCCCGCGGAGGAGACGCCCTCGCCGGAGGAGTAGACGGCCTGGAGCACGAACCAGAAGCCCAGCACCAGCCAGGCCGGCAGTCTCAGCGGCAGGAAGATCAGGAACGGCACGAGGACCCAGACCCTGGCCTTCGGATACAGCACCAGATAGGCGCCCAGGACACCGGCGATCGCCCCGGAGGCGCCGATCAGCGGGTCACTGGAATCGGCGTTGAACAGGGCGAAGCCGTACCCCGCCGCGTAGCCGCAGACGAGGTAGAAGAGCGCGTACCTGACGTGGCCCATGCGGTCCTCGACGTTGTTGCCGAAGATCAGCAGGAAGAGCATGTTGCCGAGCAGGTGAAGCCAGCCGCCGTGCAGGAACATCGCGGTGAGGACGGACAGCGCGGGGGACTTGTCGTAGGACGGCGGGGCCACCACGCAGCCCGCCCCGTGCGCCCCCACGCCGACGTCGCCGGTCGGCACCAGCCGCGGCGTCTGATGGTGGATCAACTCCCGCGGCACGGCGGCGTAGTGGTCCAGGAAGGCCTGGAGATGGCACAGCTGCGCCAGGCTGCTGTCTCCCGCCACGGAACCGGCCAGGCCCGGCGTGGACAGGAAGACGAAGAAGTTCACGGCGATCAGCGCGTACGTCACCCAGGGGGTGCGCCGCACCGGGTTCACGTCATGGACGGGGATGACCACAAGGGATTAGTGCCCCCGCCGGACCGGAATAGTGCCTCCCGCTGCTCCCGCCGTCTCCCCCCGCGCCGGGCGGGCCGGTGAACATACGCACGCGCGCGTGCGTATGACTCGTCAACCGCCCGTGGCACGGGGAAGGCGGGCCGCGGGGACGACGTGAGGAACAGGCGATGAACGACCGAGTTACTCCTCCGATGCACGCCACGCCCGACGGCGAGGCGGAGCTCTCCCTGGTGGTGAAGCTGCCGTGGGAGGACGTCGCCCGGCTCGGCCAGGAGGCGGGGCGGCTCGCCTCGCAGATGCAGCGGCCGGTGACCCTCGACGAGGCGGTGAGTCACCGGCTGCGGTCCGTACGGAGCGCCGCGCACGCGAAGCCCGCCGGGGAGCAGCCGGCGCCGGTGACCTCCACCGCTTCGGTGTCCTCGCTGCCGCCGCGGCCGCCGGCGGAGCAGGCGCGGCAGGCGATCGAGCGGATCAACGGCAGCGCGTAGCGGTCCCCCGCGGGGGTGCGGGCGCGACGGCGGCCGCGGACGCGTCGTGGCTCGTCGCGCGGTTCCCCGCGCCCCTGAGAGCCCCGCGCCTCTAGAAGCCTTGCGCCACCGCCTTCGACGCCTTGCGGGCGGCCACCAGTACCGGGTCCCAGACGGGGCTGAAGGGCGGCGCGTAGCCCAGGTCGAGGGCGGTCATCTGTTCCACCGTCAGGCCGGCCGTGAGGGCCACCGCCGCGATGTCGACCCGCTTGCCCGCTCCCTCGCGGCCGACGATCTGCACGCCGAGCAGGCGACCCGTCCGGCGTTCGGCGAGCATCTTGACCGTCATGGGGGAGGCGTCGGGGTAGTAGCCCGCCCGGTTCGTCGACTCGATGGTGACCGTCTCGAACCGCAGGCCCGCCCTGCGCGCGTCCCTCTCGCGCAGGCCGGTGCGGGCGATCTCCAGGTCGCAGACCTTGGAGACCGCGGTGCCGACGACGCCGGGGAAGGTGGCGTAGCCGCCGCCGACGTTGGTGCCGATGATCTGGCCGTGCTTGTTGGCGTGGGTGCCCAGGGGGACGTGGCGCTCCTGGCCGGAGACCAGGTCGAGGACCTCGACGCAGTCGCCGCCGGCCCAGACGTTCTCGTGCCCGCGCACCCGCATGGCCAGGTCGGTGAGCAGGCCGCCGTGGGCGCCGAGAGGGAGTCCGGCCGCCTCGGCCAGCGCCGTCTCCGGACGTACGCCGATGCCCAGGACCACCACGTCCGCGGGGTACTCGGCGTGCTCCGTCGCCACCGCCCGCACCCGGCCGTCCGCGCCGGTGCGCACCTTGGTCACCTCGGCGTCGTTGACCATGGTGATGCCCAGCCCCTCCATGGCCGCGTGCACCAGGCGGCCCATGTCCGGGTCGAGTGTGGACATCGGCTCGCTGCCGCGGTTGACGACCGTCACCTCGTAGCCGCGGTTGATCAGCGCCTCGGCCATCTCCACGCCGATGTAGCCCGCCCCGACGACCACCGCACGGCGGCCGCGCGTGCGTGCCAGCGAGTCGAGCAGGGCCTGGCCGTCGTCCAGCGTCTGCACCCCGTGCACGCCCGGGGCGTCGGCACCCGGCATGTCCGGGCGGATCGGGCGGGCACCGGTCGCTATCACGAGCTTGTCGTACGACGTCCAGGACTCGGCCCCCGACTCCATGTCACGCGCGCGTACCCGGCCGCCCGCCAGGTCGATCTCCGTGACCTCCGTCCGCATGCGCAGATCGATCTCCCGCGCGCGGTGCTCCTCGGGCGAACGGGCGATCAGCTCGTCCCGCTCGCCGACGTCCCCGCCCACCCAGTACGGGATGCCGCACGCCGAGTAGGAGGTGAAGTGGCCGCGCTCGAAGGCGACGATCTCCAGTTCCCCGGGGCCCTTCAGCCGGCGTGCCTGCGACGCCGCGGACATCCCCGCGGCGTCACCGCCGATCACGACCAGTCGTTCCCGCGCAGCGCTCATGTCCATGCGAACACGCTACGGGCGCGGGTCATTTCAGTCCTCGTCGCCGTCCGGCCGCTGCCGGGTCCCCGGTACCGGACGGGCCGACGGCAGCGGGCCGAGCGCGCTCGTCGCGGGGGCAGCGGCCGGGCGGCGCGGCAGCCGGGGCCGGACCAGCCGCAGCCACGCCCACCCGAGCAGGGCGGCCACCGCGGCGAACGGCAGCACCGCGCCGATCACCACCGCGAGCCAGCGCAGCATCGTCACGAACGCGTCCCAGCCGCCCGCCAGCGCGTCCAGGAACCCGGGGCTGTCGTCCTTGGCGGCGGCCGCCTTCACCGGGGCCTCCGACAGGGAGAGGGTGATCGTGGCCAGGCTCGTGCGGTCCTGCAGCGACGCCTGCTGGGCGAGCAGCGCCTCCAGGTCGGCCTCCCGGCTGCTCAACTCGCCCTCAAGCTCCACCACGTCGCTCAGCTTGGTGGCCCGGTCCATCAGCGCACGGACCCGGGCCACGCTCGCCCGCTGCGACTTGACGCGGCTGTCGACGTCGACGACCTGGTCCGTGACGTCCTCGGCCTTCGCCGTGCGGTCGAGCAGCCTGCCCGCGCCCTGGAGGTCGGCGAGGACCTCGTCGTACTTCGCGACCGGCACGCGCAGGACGACACGCGTGCGCTCCCGGCCCCTGTCGTCGCGGGTGGTGCTCTCGTCGCCGACGTAGCCGCCCGCGTTCTCGGTGGTGGTGCGGGCCTCGTCGAGCGCCTTCGGCACGGCCTTGACCTGCACGGTCAGCGAGGCGGTGCGGATGATGCTGCTGGTGAGCCTGGGCGCCCGGGCCGGCTCGGCACCGCTCGCCCCCTTCGCACCGCTCTTCTCACCGCCCGGGGCGGACCCCTTGGCGTCGCTCCGCGCGGCGGCCTTGTCGCCGGAGCTGCTCGAGGAGCCGGAACCCGCGCTGCACCCGGTCAGCGCGAGCGCGGCGGCGAGCAGGACCGCGGCCAGGGCCGGGACGGGGCGTACGGGATGGCGTGAGCGCATGAGCTTGACCCCCGGGGGTTGTGACGACTGATGCTTCTTCGACGCCCGGAGGGGCCCGGACGTTGGACGCGGACGGTTCCGATGCGGTCACGGTCGGGACTCGCGCGGGAAACCGGGGCCGCGGACGGCCTGTCAGCGGGGTCTGAGAAGCTGGGGACATGCGCGAAGAAGCAGGCCGTACGGGCGCCGGGCGGGCCGTGGTCGTCGGAGCCGGGATCGCCGGGCTGGCCGCGGCCCACCGGCTGCTCGGGCGGGGTGCGCGGGTGACCGTGCTGGAGGCGTCGGACCGGGTCGGCGGCAAGCTGCTGCCGGGCGAGATCGCGGGCACGCGCGTGGACCTCGGTGCCGAGTCCCTGCTGGCCCGCAGGCCGGAGGCGGTGGACCTGGCGCGCGAGGCGGGCCTCGGCGACCGCCTCCGGCCTCCGGCCACCGCCACCGCCTCGATCTGGACCCGCGGCGCCCTGCGCCCCATGCCCAAGGGCCACGTCATGGGCGTGCCCGGCACCGCCGCCGCCCTGGCCGGCGTCCTGTCCGAAGAGGGCCTGGCCCGCATCGGGCGCGAGGCCGGCCTGCCCCGCACGGAGCTCGGCGAGGACGTGGCGGTCGGGGAGTACGTGGCGGCGCGGCTGGGACGCGAGGTCGTCGACCGCCTGGTGGAGCCCCTGCTCGGCGGCGTCTACGCGGGCGACGCGTACCGCATCTCGATGCGCTCGGCGGTCCCGCAGCTCTACCAGGCCGCGAAGACGCACGCCTCGCTCACCGGTGCGGTCCGCGACATCCAGGCCCGGGCCGCCGCGGCCCGGCAGACCGGTCCGGTGTTCATGGGCATCGAGGGCGGCGTGGGCACCCTGCCGCTCGCGGTCGCCGAGTCGGTGCGGGCGCGGGGCGGTGAGATCGTCACCGGTGCGCCGGTGACGGAGCTGCGCCGCGAGGGCGGCGGCACCTGGCGCGTCGTCGCCGGTGACCGCGTACTGCGTGCGGACGCCGTGATCGTCGCCGTGCCGGCCCCGGCGGCCGCCGTGCTGCTGCGCGCCGAGGCCCCGGCCGCCGCGGCCGAACTCGCCGCCGTGGAGTACGCCTCCATGGCCCTGGTCACGCTCGCCTACCGGCGCACGGAGACCGCCCTGCCCGAGGGCAGCGGCTTCCTCGTGCCGCCCGTCGACGGCCACACCATCAAGGCGTCGACCTTCGCCTCCCAGAAGTGGGACTGGATCGCCGGCGACAACCCCGGCCTGCTGGTCCTGCGCACCTCGGTCGGGCGGTACGGCGAGACGGAGATCCTGCGGCGCGACGACGCGGAGCTGGTGGACCTCTCCCGCCAGGACCTGCGCGAGGCCACCGGCCTCGACGCCGCCCCCGTCGAAGCGCGCGTCACGCGCTGGACCGACGGCCTGCCGCAGTACCCCGTCGGCCACCACGCGCGGGTGGCCCGCGTCCGCGAGCATGTCGCCAAGCTGCCGGGCCTCGCCCTGTGCGGCGCGCAGTTCGACGGCGTCGGCATCCCGGCCTGCATCGCGAGTGCGTACGCGGCGGTGGACCAGCTCGGCGGCGACCCGGGCGCTGTGCAGGAACTCACCGCCCACCCGGTGCAGAGCCTGCACGGCGGAGCGGGAGAATAGCCGCATGAGTGACGACGCCCCTACCACCGAGGCCGGCCGCATCCCGAACAAGGGCAAGCTGGCCAAGGACCTCAACGAGGTCATCCGCTACACGCTGTGGTCCGTCTTCAGGCTGAAGGACGCGCTGCCCGAGGACCGCGCGGGCTACGCCGAGGAGGTCCAGGAGCTGTTCGACCAGCTCGCCGCCAAGGACGTGACGATCCGCGGCACCTACGACCTCTCCGGCCTGCGCGCCGACGCCGACCTCATGATCTGGTGGCACGCGGAGACCGCGGACCAGCTGCAGGAGGCGTACAACCTCTTCCGCCGCACCAGGCTGGGCCGCGCGCTCGAGCCGGTGTGGTCGAACATGGCGCTGCACCGCCCCGCCGAGTTCAACCGCTCGCACATCCCCGCGTTCCTCGCCGACGAGACGCCGCGCAACTACGTCAGCGTCTACCCGTTCGTGCGCTCCTACGACTGGTACCTGCTGCCCGACGAGGACCGCCGCCGGATGCTCGCCGACCACGGCAAGATGGCCCGCGGCTTCCCGGACGTGCGCGCCAACACGGTCGCCTCGTTCTCCCTCGGCGACTACGAGTGGATCCTGGCCTTCGAGGCCGACGAACTGCACCGCATCGTCGACCTCATGCGCCACCTGCGCGGCTCCGAGGCCCGCCGCCACGTCCGCGAGGAGATCCCCTTCTTCACCGGCCGCCGCAAGGACGTCGCGGAGCTGGTGGCGGGTCTGGCCTGATCGGGGCCGGCCCGATCGGGGTCGGCCTGATCGGGGCCGGCGGTTTCGTGTGGCCGCGGGCGGTGCCCGGTGCCCGGCCGGGGGTCCGGGGGTGTGCCCCGGGGGATGCGGTACCGGGCGGCGTGAGGACGTCGCGGAGCCGGTGGCGGTCCGGCCTGAGCGGGGAGGCCCGGACGCACGGTCGCGTCCGGGCCCGGCCGGGGCGTCAGCCCCTGGCGGCCTTGCCCTTCAGCGGCTCCTTCAGGGGCGTGCGGTGGGCACGGTCACCGGACGACGGCTTCGGCTCCGCGTGCGGGGCGCACGACGCGCGCCGGTCCGGTGTGCGGCCCTCCAGCAGGTAGGCGTCGAGGTAGCCGTTGACGCACTTGTTCGGGCCGCCGGCGATGCCGTGCGTGCCCGCGTCCCGCTCGGTCACCAGCACCGAGCCGGACAGCCGCCGCTGCATCTCCAGGGCGCCGTCGTACGGCGTCGCCGCGTCCCGCTCGGCCGCCAGGATCAGCGTCGGCGGCAGCTCACCCGGACCGGTCCGCACGTCGAGCGGCCGCTGCCGGGACGCCGGCCAGTAGGCGCACGGCAGGTTCATCCAGGCGTTGTCCCAGGTCTCGAACGGCGCCACCCGCGCGAGCCGCGTGTTGTCGCGGTCCCAGACCTTGAAGTCGGTCGGCCAGGCCGCGTCGTTGCACTCGACGGCCGTGTACACCGCGTTGGAGTTCTCCGCCTCGGCCGCCGCCTCGGTGGCCGGCCCCGCCTGCTCGATGAGCGGCTTGGGGTCGCCCTTCAGGTACGCCGACAGCGCCTGCGCCCGCTTGGGCCAGTAGTCGTCGTAGTACCCGGCCGACAGGAACGCCGCCTGGAGCTCCGCGGGGCCCACCTTCCCGCCCGCCGGCTCGGCCGCGAGCTGGGCGCTGGCCCTGGCGTAGCTGTGCTGGACCGTGGCCACCGTCTTGCCCAGCCCGTACACGTCGTCGTGCCGGGCGATCCACTGCCGGAAGTCCGTCCAGCGGCTCTCGAACGCCGCCGACTGGTCGAGGTTGTTGCGGTACCAGATCTGCTCCGGCGCCGGGTTCACCGCCGAGTCGAACACCATCCGCCGCACGTGCGAGGGGAACATCGTCGCGTACAGGGCCCCGAAGTAGGTGCCGTACGACGCTCCCATGAACGTCAGCTTCGGCTCGCCCAGCGCCGCCCTCAGCACGTCCAGGTCACGGGCGTTGTTGAGGGAGTTGAACTGCTTCAGCCCGCTGCCCGACCGCTTGGCGCAGCCCTGCGCGTACGCCTTGGCCTGCGCGATGCGCTCCTGCTTGTACGACTCCGAGGGGTGCGTCGGCGCCTGCGAGGGCGCCTTGAAGAAGTGCCCCGGGTCCTCGCAGGACAGCGGCGCGGACCGGCCGACACCGCGCGGGGAGTAGCCGACCAGGTCGTAGGCCGACGCGATGCGCTTCCACTCCGGGAGCAGGCCGACGAGCGGGAAGTACCGGCCGTCGCCGCCCGGCCCACCGGGGTTGTAGACCAGCGCGCCCTGCCGCCGCACCCGCCGCTTGCTGTTGTGCGGGTCCTTGTGGGTGGCCCGCACCCGGGTGACGGTCAGCTCGATCTGCTTGCCGCCGGGGCGGGCGTAGTCCAGCGGCACGGACACCGTGCCGCACTGCATGGCGCCCGGCGCCTCCTTGACGTCCGAGCACTTGCCGAAGTCGATGCCGGCCTCCCGGGCTCGCGCCGCCGCCACCGCCGTGCCCCGCTGCTCGGCCGTGCCGTGGACGGCCGGCGCGCCCGGCGCGGCCGGTGCGCTGCCCGCCGGGACGAGGGCCAGGGCGGTCAGGAGCAAGGCCCCGGCGGCCGAGTGGAGGGCGGCAGCTCTCATGACGTATCCCTTCGGTGCATGGCAGCGACAAAAGGGATGTTTCGTTCGGTGTATGGAGAAGGCAAGCACCGACCCGGCGGTGTCGGCTCCAATGCCCCCTATGCGCCCCCGGCGTGCGGTTCGCGCCAGGGCTGGTCGCGGTGCGCGAAGGCCGCCCGCAGGTCCGGCTCGCCGAGCGCGCGGACGCCCCGTACGGCGACGGCGGTGAGGTACGTGCGGTCGTCGCCGCTCGTGGCGCGCCGGGTGAGGGCCCCGAGCAGCCGCTGCCCGGCCGGGGAGGCCCAGCGCGAGTACGGGTGGACCTCGACCCGGGCGATGGCCAGGCAGCTCAGCGTCAGCGCGAGCGGCAGCGCGAACCACAGGGCGACCAGCGTTCGGGGCATGCCGCCCGGCTGGGCGGGCGCCAGCAACGCGGTCGCCCCCAGCGCGAGCACCGCGAGCGCGGCGTGCCGGACCTGGCGCACTCCCGCCGCGACGGTGGTCCGGGCGCCGGCGGGCACGGCCAGACCCGCGTCGACGAGCCGGTCGGCGAGACCGGCGACGGCCGCCGCGGAGGCCGCGGCGGCCCGCACCGGTGCGATGCGGTTCTGTCCCTCGGGCCCGATGGCCCCTATGACGGACCGCTCCATGTCGTCCCGGCCGCGCGGGTCGACCACCGTCGCCCAGCCGGTGTGGGCGAGCAGCAGCCGCCGCTGCCTGGCCATGGAGACCATGGTGAGGTCGGCGACCCGGCGGGGCCCGCCGGACAGGAAGGCGGCCTCGTAGAGGGTCAGCTCATGACACCCGGTGTTCCCGGGGGCGTCCGCGTCGCCGGTGGCCGCCCGGACGGCGGCCAGGCACAGGCGGGTGCACGCGGCACCGGCCGCGGCCCAGGCCAGCAGCAGGAGAAGGACCCAGAACATGCCGCGTTTCTATGCCAGATGCTCGGTGGAACGCCATGCCCTGTTCACGATCCGGGACGGAGCGTTGCCGGTATGTGACGTTCCACTTGAAATGGCGGTGGATGACCGCTATTGCGGCGGCGGGCTGGAGGCGGGCGGCGGCAGCGGGTAGGTCGGGGAGGGCGGTGCGGCGACCGGCGTGACCGGGCTCGGGTCGGCGGTCGGGCCGGGCGGGACCGCGGAGCCGTCCGGCGCGGAAGCGCTCGCGGAGGCCATGTCCTGGGCGAGTGCGTCCCAGTTCACGTACCCCGTCGCCTCCAGGACCTTGATGTGGTCCAGCACGGTCGTGTTGGCGTCGTCGGCGAGCGACCGCACCAGTGCGTTGCGGGTGCTCGCGCGCACCTCGGCGACGAGCGAGAACACCTTGCCGTGCGCCAGCCGCGTGATGTTCACGAACCGGCGGTCGTAGTCCGTGCCCTGGGCCGCGTTCAGGGTCGCGAGCCACTGCCGCTGCCGGGCGTCGGGTTCATTGGGCAGCTGCAGCCCGAGCCGGGTGGCGACGTCGCGTACCCGCTCGTCCAGGAAGGTGTGCCCCTGGACGAGGTGCTGCCCCGCCGTGCGTACGGACCGGGTGGTGCCCTTCTGCTCGGCCTCCTCCCCGGCGGGCAGCTCCCACAGCCCGGCCAGCCGGACCTTGGTGATGAAGTCGCGGTCGAGAGCGGACAGCGGCCCGTACCGCGTCGGCACGGTATGGGCGCTGAGCGTGCCGGCGGTGCTGGCGGCGGTGCCCGACCGGTCGGCGTACGACCAGATCGGGAAGATCAGTGCCAGCAGCGTGGCCATCAGGCCGATGACGATGATTCCCGTGCCGCTGAATATGCCTCGGCCCTTGACGGGTGGTCGCGGTCGCATGGTGCCTCCTGTACGGCACCGCATATTACTGCGGGGTCCGGCCGGCCCCTCACCGGTGCGGCAGCACCCGCCGGGCCGCCCCCCGCGCCGCCCTGCCCCACTCCCGGCCCCGCCGGAGCGGGACGGCCCTGGTCGCCGGCCGCCGTGAGCGCGGCGCGGGTCCCGACCGCTCCAGCCACCAGGCCCTGACCTCCCGGCGCACGCGGTCGTCCCCGACGTGCCCGCCGAGCAGCAGGTACCCGGCGAAGTCCAGGGCGTCCCTGCGGTAGCCGCCCGCCATCGGGTGGCCGTGGGCGTACGCGAGGAACGCGGACCGGTAGCTCCCGCCGAGGATCTCCGGCAGTTCGGGCGCGACCTTGGCCACGACGTCCGCCCGCTTCCCGGCGAGCGCCCGCGCCTGCACCCCCAGCCGCACCCGGTCGAACCCCTCCGGCACGGGCGTCCCGGCGACCAGCGCGGACAGCAGCGCGGTCTGGGCGAGCGCGAGCCGCTGACGGACGGCGTCGCCGCACGGGGGCGGGACCGCCGCGCAGCCGCCGCCGGCGGCCTCGGCGCGCCCCGCGCGCCCGCCCTCCGCGGCCTCCGCCCGCAGGGCCCGCCCCTTCCCCACGGCGGCCCTGATCGCCGCCAGCTCCCCCTCCAGCTGCGCCGCCCCGGGGAAGTTCTCGTCCCTCTCCAGCAGTACCCCGGGGGGTGAGACCCGGGAGGCCAGGTCGGTCAGGACGTCGAGGACCGGCCGCGGGACCGGGTGGGCGTGGCTGTCGTGCCAGACGCCGTCGCGTGCGAAGCCGCCCGCGACGTGGACGTAGGCGATGGCCTCCAGCGGGAGTTCGGCGAGCGCCCTGGCCGGGTCCTCGCCGCGGTTGACGTGGTTGGTGTGCAGGTTGGCCACGTCGATCAGCAGCCGTACGCCCGTCCGGTCGGCGAGTTCGTACAGGAACTGCCCCTCGGTCATCTCCTCGCCCGGCCAGGAGATCAGCGCGGCGATGTTCTCCACGGCGAGCGGCACCGGCAGCGCGTCCTGCGCGATGCGGACGTTCTCGCACAGCACGTCGAGGGCGTCCCGGGTGCGCGGCACGGGCAGCAGGTGCCCGGCCTCCAGCGGCGGCGAGGCGGTCAGCGGGCCGCCCGCCCGTACGAACGCGATGTGCTCGGTGACCAGCGGCGATCCCAGTGCCTCGGCCCGCTCGGCGAGCGCGCTCAGCCGTCCGGCGTCCGGCCGGTCGGCGCCGCCGAGACCGAGCGAGACGCCGTGCGGGACCACGGTGACGCCGCGGGCGCGCAGCCGCCGCAGCGACTCCGGAAGGTGACCGGGGCACACGTTCTCGGACACGGCCTCGACCCAGTCGATGCCCGGCATCCGCTCCACGGCGTCGGCGATCTCCGGCCGCCACCCGATGCCCGTTCCCAGACGCTCCATGTCCGTCCCCCTCCTCGGCCGCATCCCGGTCCGTACGCCGGCGGTGCCACGTCTCCTCCGTCACGTCCCCCTCGACGTGACGGAGGTATGGCCCCACCGCCGGGACCCGAATCCCTCCCCGCACACCTTCAGAGCAAGATTTGAGCTTCCCGGCCCGCCGCGGGAAACGGGTGGGCCGGGTCAGCGGAGCGCCGGGTGGTCGGCCACCACCGTGCAGGAGCCGGGCGCGATCTCCGTGAAGCCCGCGTCGCGCACCAACGGCAGGCCGCCGGAGGTCAGTTCCTCCCAGCGGGCCGGGTCGGCGGTGCGTACGGCGAGGGCGAACCCCCCGTCCCGCCAGGCCGCCCGCTGCCCGGCGGACAGCTCCCACCAGGCCAGTTGGGCGGCGTGGCCCGCCTGGGCCATCGCCTTGCCCGCGGACATGCCGAGGCCGGGGTTGAGCCACAGGACGGGCAGCGCGGGGTCCGCCCGGACCGGCGGCTCCGGGTCGTCGAGATCGGTGCCGGACACCTGGAGCCTGGCCAGGTCCTTGGGCCAGCCGTCGAGCGGCACGGGCGGGAACACGCGCACCTCGGCCGTCTTCCCGGTCACCGTGACACCGGGCAGGGCCACGGCCCGCCGCCACTCGGCGCCGCGGGCACGCCGCACCACCTTGCGGATCCGGGCGTCCTGCCAGTCCCGCACGGCCCCGGCCCACTCGCCGTCACCCAGGGACCGCTCGTCGCTGAGCAGCACCAGCACGGCGCGGGCGGCGGTCTCCAGCGCGTCGGTACGGGCGGGCGGCGACGCCTTCTCGATGCGCACGACGAGAGGCAGCACGAACTGCGGTGCCCGGTCGCGCTCGCCGGGCTCGGACCGGAACGGGCTGTCCGCGGAGGACGTCACTTCATGGCTCACACCGGCCAACTCTAAGGGGGGCGCGGGAAGGCGCCCACGGTCACCGGTGGCCGCCGGCGGCCCCGATCAGCCGGGACACCTTCACGAACCGGTAGCCCTTCGCGCGCAGCTCGGGCACGATCGTGCGGACGGCTCGTTCGGTGACGGGCGCGGCGCTGCGGGTGCAGTGCATGACGACGACCGAACCCGGCCGCACCCCGTCCAGCACCTGCCGCGCGACCGCGTCGGCGTCCGTCGCGAAGGCGTCCCCGCTCACCACGTCCCACTGCACGGCGGTGACACCGGTCGCGGCCAGTGCCTTCAGCGCCCGCCGGTCGTAACACCCGCCCGGGAAGCGGAAGTACGGCATCGGGTCCGGCACCCCCGCCCTGCGGAAGGCACCGTAGGCCCGCTCCACGTCCGAGCGCATGCGGTCCACGGACATGGTCGGCAGGCCGTAGCAGTCCCGGGTGAAGGCGTAGTGGCTGTAGGAGTGGTTGGCCACCTCGAACAGCGGGTCGCGGCCGATGGAGCGGGCCTGCCGCGGGTACTCGTCGGCCCAGCGCCCGGTCATGAACAGGGTCGCCGGCACCTTCAGCCTCCGCAGTGTCGCGATCAGCCGCGGGTTGTCGAAGCGTTCACCGGCCGCGGCCCGCGCCCCCTCGTCGGCGGTCATGTCGGCGTCGAAGGTGAGCGCGACGGTCCTGCCCCGCGTGCGCGGGCCGTTGGTGAAGACGCGGGCGAGCCCGGCGGGCCCGGGGGCGAGGGTCGGCGGCCGGGACGGCGCGGCGGAGGTGGCGGAGGGAGCCGGGCGGGCGGCACGGGGCGTCCGGGGGGCGCCGCAGGCGGTGAGCAGGGCACCGGCCGCACAGACGAGCGCACAGGTGGCGGCCACTTGTCGTACGTGAATGATCACCGTACGAACATAACGGGACAGAGTGGGCGGACGGCGGACCGGCGCGCTCACTCACTCACCGGGCGGTCGCCCGCCGGTGCCGCCGCCGTCGGCCGCCTCAGCGGCCGTAGAACCCGGTCAGGCGTCCGGTGGCGAGGGTGTGGCCGTCGAGCGCGCGCTCGAGGTCGTCGGCCGAGGCGCCGGCCGGCAGGTGCAGGGCGCGGTCGGCGGCGTAGGCGGAGAAGACGTAGTGGTGCCGCCGGCCCTTGGGCGGGCAGGGGCCCGCGTAGCCGTCCTTCCTGAAGCCGTTGCGGCCCTGTGCCGCACCCGGCGGGACCTGACCGGCCGCCCAGCGGGGATGCGAGGCGGGCGCGTTCCACACCACCCAGTGGGTGAAGGTGCCGTGCGGGGCGTCGGGGTCCTCGGCCAGGACGGCGAGTCCCGCCGTGCCCGACGGCAGGCCGGAGAAGGCCAGCGGGGGCGAGACGTCCTCGCCGTCGCAGGTGTAGCGGCGCGGGATGGTGCCGCCGTCGGCGAACGCCGTACTGGAGACGGTGATCCGCCGCGCGGCGGACGGGGCGGGCGCGGCGCTGTCGCCGCCGTCCCCGCAGCCCGATACGAGTCCCACTGCCGCCGCCGCCGCGGCGGCGATCACGAGCCTGCACCGCATGGACGGAACGCTAGCCGCGCCCCCGCGGGGCCGCTACCCGCCCCTCGCGCCTTGCCCGTCGCCCCCCTCGTGCCTCGGGGCGCGAGGGGCCGACGGCGGGCAGCGGCGGTACGCACGGAGCGGGTGCGGGTCACGTCCCGAGTTCGCGGGGCGGCGGGCGGTCCTGCGGGTGCTCCTGCGCCTTCTCCAGGAAGCGGAGCAGCTCCACGGGGAAGGGCAGGACCAGGGTGGAGTTCTTCTCGGCGGCGACCGCCGTCACCGTCTGCAGCAGCCGCAGCTGGAGTGCGGCGGGGGTGTCCGCCATCTGCTCGGCGGCCTCCGCCAGCTTCTTCGAGGCCTGCAGCTCGGCGTCCGCGTTGATGATGCGGGCCCGGCGATCGCGGTCGGCCTCGGCCTGCCGGGCCATGGAGCGCTTCATCGTCTCCGGCAGCGAGACGTCCTTGATCTCGACGCGGTCGATGGTGACGCCCCAGTCCACGGCCGGGCTGTCGATCATCAGCTCCAGGCCCTGGTTGAGCTTCTCGCGGTTGGAGAGCAGATCGTCGAGGTCGCTCTTGCCGATGATCGAGCGCAGGGAGGTCTGCGCCATCTGGGAGACCGCGAACTTGTAGTCCTCGACGTTGACCAGGGCGGCCGCCGCGTCGATGACCTTGAAGTAGACGACGGCGTCCACGCGCACGGTCACGTTGTCGCGGGTGATGCCCTCCTGGGCCGGGACCGGCAGCGTCACGATCTGCATGTTGACCTTGCTCATGCGGTCCGCGAACGGGACGATCATGGTGAAGCCGGGTGGCCGCACCTCACCGGCCAGCCGCCCGAGCCGGAACACCACCCCGCGCTCGTACTGCTTGACGACCCGTGCCGCCGCCACGAAGTAGACGAGCCCGGCGGAACCGGCGGCCACGACCGCAGTCACCAGTTCAGGGACCATGGCGACCCCCTCTGCCCAGAGGTCTTGGATGTCTGCGTCTGTAACGATATGCCCGGTTGCCGGTCCCGGGCCACGAGGGGCCACCAGGGGCCGCGCGACCTGGAGGGGGACCGGGGGGCCCGGGCCGGCTCCCGGCCGCAGGGTGCTACGGGAGGCCGGGCCGTACGGCAGGCGCGGTCCGGCTGGTGGTGCTCACAGGGCCTCGAAGGTGTCGGTGCGCGCATCGTGCGCCAGCACGGCGCCGGTGTGGACCTCGTAGAACCAGGCGTGCAGGGACAGCCGGCGCTCCCCGAGCCGCTTCTCGATGTACGGGTACGAGCGCAGCCGCAGCAGCTGCGTCAGGATGTGGCTCTGCACGCCCTCGGTGACCGCCGGGTCCTCCACCGTGCCGGACGGGCGCGGGGTGGCGCGCGTCAGCCAGTCGCGCACGGCCGGTACGGCGGTCAGGTCGTCGCCGCGCACCAGGGCGCCGACGGCGCCGCAGTGCGAGTGCCCGCAGACCACGATGTCGCGCACGCCCAGCACCTCCACCGCGTACTCGATGGTGCACGCCTCGCCGGTCGGGTGCGCGGAGGCGTACGGCGGCACGATGTTGCCCGCGGTGCGCAGCTCGAAGAGCTCGCCCGGGCGGGCACCGGTGATCAGGGCCGGGACGACCCGGGAATCGGAGCAGGTGATGAACAGCACCTGCGGGGACTGGCCTTCGGCGAGTTCGGCGAACTCCTCAGGGCGCTGTCCGAACAGACGGGCGTTGTCGATGAGGGGCTGCATGACGGATGACTCCTCCTGGCGCGCCGCGGCGCGTCGGTGTGGGCAGGGCAGAGGTGTGACACGGCAGAGGGCAGGCCGGCCCTGCGAGGCCGTTTGCGGGATCAACTCTACGTGCCCGGGCGAAGAGAGCCTGGAATGCGCTGCTGGGGTGGCGGGACTCAGTCGCTCCCGGTGAGCCGTTCGGCGTCGCGCGCCAGCGCGGTGAGCCGGGAGATGGCCCGGAAGTACTTCTTGCGGTAGCCGCCGTTCAGCATCTCCTCGCCGAAGAGCCGGTCGAAGGGCACCCCGGAGGCCAGGACCGGTACCTCACGGTCGTAGAGCCGGTCGGCGAGCACGACGAGCCGCAGGGCCGTCGCCTGGTCCGGGACGGGCCGCACGCCGGTGAGGCAGACCGCCCTCAGGCCGTCGGTCAGGGCGCCGTACCGGCTGGGGTGGACCGTGGAGAGGTGGTCGAGGAGTTCCGGGAAGCCGTCGAGCGAGGCGCCCGCGGTGGCGTGCGCGGCCCTGGTCACCCGCTCCTCGGAGAAGGGTGCCGGTGCCGCGGGCAGGCCGCGGTGGCGGTAGTCCTCGCCGTCGATGCGCAGGGTGCGGAAGCGGGCGGCCAGGCCCTGGATCTCGCGCAGGAAGTCGGCCGCCGCGAAACGGCCCTCGCCGAGTTTGCCGGGCAGGGTGTTGGAGGTGGCGGCCAGTGCCACACCGGCGTCGACGAGCTTGCCGAGCAGGGTCGACACGAGGACCGTGTCGCCGGGGTCGTCGAGCTCGAACTCGTCGATGCACAGCAGACGGTGGCCGGAGAGCGTCTGGACGGTCTGCTGGAAACCCAGGGCGCCGACCAGGTTGGTGAGTTCGACGAACGTGCCGAACGCCTTCAGCGCGGGCTCCGCCGGCGTGGCGTGCCAGAGCGAGGCGAGCAGGTGGGTCTTGCCGACGCCGTAGCCGCCGTCGAGGTAGACGCCGCGGGGGCCGGCCGGGGCCTTGGCCGCCCTGGCCCTGCCGAACCCGAGGAAGCCGCGCTTTCCGCCGCCGACGGCGTGCGCCCCGCCGAGCCCGGCCGCGAAGCCCTCCAGGGCCTGGACGGCCTCGGTCTGGCTGGGCCGGTCCGGGTCGGGTATGTAGGTGCTGAAGCGCACCGCGTCGAAGCGCGGCGGCGGCACCATCTCGGCGACCAGCCGGTCGGCGGGCACATGCGGCACACGGGCGCACAGCGACAGCGGCGCCGCGTCTGCTATCGCGCCGCGGTCGGTGGCGGAAGGGGAGGACGACACGGTTCACCATGCTAAGCGTCGTGCCACACTGCACGACATGCGACGCCTGTTCCCTGTGACCGAAGAGACAGCGCCGGACACCCACGGTGAGGAGGGCGGAACCGGAGCGGGGCCCGGCGCAGGCGCCGCCGGTGTCCCCGCGGGCCCTTCCGGCCGCGAGTGGAGCCTCGCCGAGGTCGCCGCCGCCTACGCCTATCCCGAGCCGACCGCGGGCGGCCGCCGCGTGCCCTGGCTGCGGGCGAACATGGTGTCCACCCTCGACGGCGCCGCGCAGCACGACGGGCACTCACAGCCGATCTCCAGCGCGACCGACATGCGGATCTTCGGCACCCTGCGTCAGCTCGCGGATGTCGTGATCGTGGGTGCCGAAACGGTACGGCAGGAGGGTTACCGGCCCGCACGCGCCCGTGCGGAGTTCGCGGCGGCCCGCCGGGCCGCGGGACAGGGGCCCGCGCCGGCGATCGCGGTGGTCAGCGCCAGTCTCGACCTGGACTTCTCCCTCCCCCTGTTCGCCTCGCCCCTGGTGCCCACCCTGGTGCTCACCGGCGCCGCCGCGCCCCCCGACCGCGTCGCCGCCGCCGAGAAGGCCGGCGCCGGGGTGGTGGTCGCCGGTGACGGCGTGGGCGTCGAACCCGCCCGTCTCGTGCAGGCGCTGGGCGAGCTGGGGCACACCCGGCTGCTGACCGAGGGCGGTCCCCGGCTGCTGGGCCAGCTGGTGGCCGCAGGGGTGCTGGACGAGCTGTGCCTCGCCGTCTCCCCGACGCTCACCGCCGGTGACGCGCAGCGGATCGCGGGCGGACCCTCGGTCGCGGTTCCGCAGCGCTTCGTACTCGCGTCGGTCCTCGAGGAGGAGGGGTTTCTGTTCACCCGCTACCAGCGGGCCTGATATTCGGTCAGCGGTACCCGCGGTCCCGAAAACGGCGGAATGACCCGTTCCGCTTGGCTTCCGGCGGGCACACTGGATTTCGCAGTCCCCGTGGCACCACGGGGCAGGATGGTTTCCGCAGAAGGGGCGCCCGGTGTTCACAAGCGTACTGATGATCGAGAAGGCCCTGACCTCCGCAGACGTGGAGTTCGTCAGCGGTCTGCACGGGGACGAGAGTGTCTTCTTCCACGTGCTGCTCCAGCCCCGCGGGGATCAGGCGGACCGCCTGCTGCGGGCCATCGACGACGTGGCGCTCGGCGAGCTGGACGAGGCGGCGAAGGAGAACGAGGTACCCGAGGGGGAGGCCGCGAAGGACTTCGGGGCGCGGGCCCTGGCGGTGTCCCTGCAGGCGCTGAAGGCCGCCGGCGGCGAGGCCGAGGGCAGGCTGATCGAGGACCATCCGCTGGACGCCCTCAAGGCGCTGGTCGACGAGGTCGGCGCGGACGAGGTGATCGTGCTGACCGATCCCCACTACGTGGAGGAGTTCTTCCACCGGGACTGGGCCTCGCGGGCCCGGCACAAGGTGGGGGTGCCGGTGCTGAAGCTCTTCTCGCACAGCAAGGCGTAGCCGCTGCCGTCCGGGGCCCGGCCGCGCGCCCGTGGGGCCCGCGGTGCGGCGCCCGGCCGCGGGCGCGTCGTGGCGGGGCGCCCGTCGTCGCCGGGGCGCGCCCGCGCGGCATGGCCGCGTCTCGAGGCGGCCCCGCCGCGCGGGCGTCCCGGGCCAGCGCACAGGGGGGTCGCGGACCCCGGAAGGGCATCGCGGGCTCCCGGACCGCATAGGCTGGGCGGCCGAACGTCCGCCGTACGCACCACGCACAGGAGAAACGCATGGCACCCGGCCTCCCACCCGCCATGGACCGACCGCACTTCATCGGCATCGGCGGCGCCGGGATGTCGGGCATCGCGAAGATCCTCGCGCAGCGCGGGGCCAAGGTGGCGGGCAGCGACGCGAAGGAGTCGGCGACCGCCGAGGCGCTGCGGGCCCTGGGCGTGACGGTGCACATCGGGCACGCGGCGGAGCACCTCGCCGACGACGCGAGCTGCGTGGTCGTGTCGTCGGCGATCCGCCAGGACAACCCCGAGCTGGCCCGCGCGGCCGAGCTGGGCATCCCGGTGGTGCACCGCTCCGACGCGCTGGCCGCGCTCATGGCGGGCCTGCGCCCGATCGCGGTGGCAGGCACCCACGGCAAGACCACGACGACCTCGATGCTGGCGGTGTCGCTGGGCGAGCTCGGCCTGGACCCGTCGTACGCGATCGGCGGCGACCTGGACGCGCCCGGTTCCAACGCCCTGCACGGCGGGGGCGAGATCTTCGTCGCCGAGGCTGATGAATCGGACCGCAGCTTCCACAAGTACGCCCCCGAGGTCGCGATCGTCCTCAACGTCGAGCTCGACCACCACGCCAACTACGCCTCGATGGAGGAGATCTACGAGTCCTTCGAGACGTTCGCGGGCCGGATCGTGCCCGGCGGCACACTGGTGGTCAACGCCGACCACGAGGGGGCCCGCGAGCTGACCCGGCGGCTGGCGGGGTCGGTGCGGACGGTGACGTACGGGGACGCGGAGGACGCCGACGTGCGGGTCCTGTCCGTCGTGCCCCAGGGCCTGAGGAGCGAGGTGACCGTCCTGCTCCAGGGCCGGGAGCTCACCTTCACGGTCTCGGTCCCCGGCCGCCACTACGCGCACAACGCGGTGGCCGCGCTGGCCGCGGGCGTCGCGCTGGGCGTGCCCGCGGCGGAGCTGGCCCCGGCCCTCGCGGCGTACACCGGGGTGAAGCGCCGGCTGCAGCTGAAGGGCGAGGCGGCCGGCGTCCAGGTGATCGACTCCTACGCCCACCACCCGACCGAGATGACGGCCGACCTGGAGGCGATGCGCGCGGCGGCGGGCGGGGGCCGGATCCTGGTCGTCTTCCAGCCGCACCTGTTCTCCCGCACCCAGGAGCTCGGCGGAGAGATGGGCCGGGCGCTCGCGCTCGCGGACGCCTCGGTCGTCCTCGACGTCTACCCGGCCCGCGAGGACCCGATCCCCGGTGTGACGAGCGACCTGATCATCGAGGCGGCGCGGGCCGCGGGCGCGGACGTGACGCCGGTCCACGACAGGGCGCAGGTGCCGTCGGTGATCGCGGGAATGGCCAGGCCCCGTGATCTCGTTCTCACCATGGGCGCGGGCGACGTCACCGACCTCGGACCGCGCATCCTGGACCGTCTCTCGCAGTAAGGGGCTGAAGCTCATGTCGTACGACGTCGAAAAGCCGGACGAGCAGTGGCGCGCGGAGCTGACCCCCTCCGAGTACGCCGTGCTGCGCCAGGCCGCCACGGAGCCCGCCTTCACCGGTGAGTACACCAACACCAAGACCGAGGGCGTCTACTCCTGCCGCGCCTGCGGCGCCGAACTGTTCACCTCGGAGACGAAGTTCGACTCCCACTGCGGCTGGCCGTCCTTCTTCGACCCCAAGGACACCGACGCGGTGGAACTCATCGAGGACCGCTCGCACGGGATGGTGCGGACCGAGGTGCGGTGCGCCCGCTGCGGCTCGCACCTCGGGCACGTCTTCGAGGGCGAGGGGTACGCCACGCCCACCGACCAGCGGTACTGCATCAACAGCATCTCGCTGCGGCTGACGGAGAACGAGGGCTGACGGAGAACGAGGGCTGACAGAGGAAGAGACTGACGGAGAAAGAGACTGACGGAGGACGAGACTGACGGAGGACGAGGGCTGAGGGCGGTCGGCGCGTCCCGCCGGGGCCGTGCGGGCGCGCCCCCGGCACCGTCGGGCCCCGCGGGCGTGCTCACAGCACCTTGCGCTGGACCATCGGACACCCGATGAATCACTCATCCAGTGATGTGTTGACTTTCGGATGACCGAGCCAGCACCATCGCCCAGTGAGCTCCGAGCGCGCCGATGCGGGCGCGGCCCTGGTCGTCGGCCTCGACGCCGGCGGCACCCGTACCCGCGCGGTCCTGGCCGCCGCGGCGGACGGCCGCGTCCTCGGTGCGGGCGCCGCCGGTCCCGGCAACGCCCTCACCGCCCCGCTGCCGCGGCTCACCGCGCACCTCGCCGAGGCCGTCGCGCGCGCGGTGCCCGAGGCGGCGCGCGGCCGGGTCGCCGCCGTGGCGGGCGGTTTCGCGGGCGCCACCGGCGTCGCGGCGGACGAACCGGGACGTCTCAACGCCCTGGCCGCGCTCCGGGGCGCGCTGCGGCAGACCGGCGTCCCCGCCTGCCCGATCGCCGTCGGCAGCGACATCGAGGCCGCCTTCGCCTCCGCCCCAGGCGCCCCGGCCGACGGCCTCGCCCTCGTCGCCGGCACGGGCGCCGTCGCCGCCCGCATCGCCGGGCGCCGCTGCGCGGCCACCGTCGACGGCGACGGCTGGCTCCTCGGGGACGACGGCAGCGGCTTCTGGATCGGCCGCCGGGCGGTACGGGCCGCCCTGCGGATGGCGGACGGCAGGGGGCCGGCGACCGCCCTCGCGGCAGCGGTCGGACGGGTCCTCGGCCTGCCCGCGCAGGTCCTGCCCCAGGGGGCTTCCGGCTGGTCGCGCGACGGCCGGGAGAGCTACCGCACGCGCCTGCTCCCCGTGGTGATGGCCGAGCCCCCGGTCCGGCTGGCCCGCCTCGCGCCGGTGGCGGCCGCGGCGGCCCGGGACGGGGATCCCGTCGCGCGGGCGATCCTCGACGAAGCCGTCGGCCGGCTGGCCGCCACCGTCGAGGCGCTGGAACCGCGGGCGGGTGAGCGGGTGGTCGCCACCGGCGGCCTGCTCGGCCCCGACGGACCCCTGACCGCGGGCCTGACCACCCGCCTGCGCGGCCTCGGCCTGACCCTGGAGTGGGTGGCGGACGGCTGCCGCGGCGCCGTGGCGCTGGCCCGGATCGAGTACGAGCGCTCCGCGCGCCGGCGCCTCGGCTGACCGCCGGCCCGGGCCGTCTCACTGGTCCCGGTCACCCGGGCCGCCTCACTGGTCCCGGTCACCCGGGCCGCCTCACTGGTCCCGGTCACCCGGGCCGCCTCACTCGTCCCGGTCACTCGTCCCGGTCACCCGTCCTGGTGGCCCGTACTGGTCACCCGTCCCCGTCCCCGTCACCCCTTCCGGCGCGACCTCACCGCGTGCCTGGGCCTGATGTGGTCGGTGAGTGCCAGTGAGGCGCTCGCACGCTGGTAGGAGAGCTGGGCGACCCGGACGTAGAGGCAGTCGACGAGCATCAGGACCGAGTGGCGGCCGCCGATGCTGCCCGTGCGGAAGCTGGTCTCCGAGGCGGACGAGATGAGGCGGATGCCGGCGGCCCTGGCGAGCGGTGAGCGCGGGTCCGTGGTCAGGGCGATCGTGGTGGCGCCCCGCTCGTTGGCCGTCTCGATCGGCTCGAGGGTCTCGCGCGTCGTGCCGGAGTGCGAGATGCCGACGGCCACGTCGGCCGGGGTGAGCAGGGCCGCGGAGGTGGCCGCCGCGTGCACCTCGGTCCAGCCGCGCACCTGGCAGCCGATGCGGAACAGCCGCGTCTCGGTCTCCTGTGCCACGGCGCCGCTGCCGCCGACGCCGTAGACGTCGATGCGCCGGGCCTTGGCGAGGGCCTGGGCGGCGCGTTCGAGGGCGTCGAGGTCGACGCGGTCGATGGTCCGCTGGATCGCCCGCAGGTCCGCCGCGCCCACGACCCGGACGACGTGCTCCAGGCTGTCGTCGGGTGAGATGTCGGTGTCGATCTCGGCGGAACCCCAGTCGGAGACCTCGCCGCGGCCGCGTTCCTGCGCCAGTTCGATCAGCAGGTGCTGGTAGGAGTCGAGGCCGACGGCGCGGCAGAAACGGGTCACCGTCGCCTGCGAGGTGCCCGTGCGGCGGCCCAGTTCGGCGGCCGAGCAGTGGGTGACGGCGGCGGGGTCGTCCAGGATCAGCTCACCGACCTTCCGCAGCGACCCGGCCAGCCGGGGGAGCTCGGCGCGGATCAGTGCGGTGACGTCCGTCGAGGGCATGCGACGAAGGTAGCAGCCACCGTTCGGGGCGCGGATCGGCCACCAGGACCGGCAGGCTCCCGCGTTGCCCGGCGTGCGGAGCGTGTGGTTTATTGATTGTGGTTCATTGATTCAGTCGTTGGTGCTTGTTCGGGATGGTTCAATCCATCAGTGGGGAGGATCGCGTGAGCGTCGGGTCCGTCAGCGCCGAGGGCTTCGCACAGGAGGGCCTGGCCGCCCTGCGGGACATCGCCGGGTCGGCGCGCGAGGAGGTGGCGGCCGCCGCCGGACTCGTCGCCGACTGCGTCCGCGCGGACGGCGTGATCCAGGCCTTCGGCACCGGCCACTCCCAGGCACTCGTCCTCGAACTCGCGGGCCGGGCGGGCGGCCTGGTCCCCACCAACCGGCTCGCCATCGCCGACCTCGTCCTGCACGGCGGCGACGACCCGAGCGTCCTCGACGACCCGCTCCTGGAGCGCGGCCAGGGCGTGGCCGAGCGGCTCTACGACCTCGCGGGGCCGCGGCCCCAGGACCTCTTCGTGATCATCTCCAACTCCGGCGTCAACAACGTCGTGGTGGAGATGGCGCTGCACGCCAGGGAGCGGGGCCACCGTCTCCTCGCCATCACCTCCCTCGCGCACACCCGCGCCGTCCCGGCCGGTCACCCGAGCGGCCGGAAGCTCGCCGACATCGCCGACGTCGTCCTCGACAACAGGGCCCCGCGCGGCGACGCCCTCCTGGGCCTCCCGGGCGGCGGTGCCGTCTGCGCCCTGTCCACGCTCACCGGCGTGATGCTGGTCCAGATGACCGTCGCCGAAGCCGCGCGCCTTCTCCTCGAGGCCGGCGAACGCCCACCCGTCTACGTCTCCGCCAACGTCCCCGGCGGCTTCGAGGGCAACCTCGAACTGGAGAAGCGGTACGCGGGGCGGATCCGGCGCACGGCCGGCTGACGCCGCTCCCGGCCGGGCCGCCGCGAGATCACCGGCTCACCCACGGCAGGGCTCACAGGCTCACCCACGGCAGCGCTCACCGGCACGCAGGCGGCAGGGCTCACCAGTACGTCAGCAGCAGGTGGTTGACCAGCAGTGCGAGCACGGCCTGGGCGGCCAGCCAGGCGCGCGGTCCCGGCAGGAAGGCGCAGCTGGGCAGCAGCCACATCGCGAACGGCAGCCAGATGCGTTCCGTCTCCGCCTTGCTCATGCCGGACAGGTCGGCGACCAGGAGCGCGAGCAGGGCGGCGGCCACCACGACGGCCAGGCGGAACGGGGCCGGGTCGGTGCGGGGCGCACGGGTGCGGCGCAGCCCCGCCGCCGTCGCCGGGCCCACGATGAACACCGTGCAGGCCAGGTTCGCCCACACCCAGTAGCCGTACGGCCGCACGCCGCCCGCCCCCTGGTAGTAGCGGGTGACCAGCAGGCGGTACGCCTCCCACCAGTTGAAGCCCAGTGCGGTGAACACGGCCGGTACGACGGCGAGTCCGGCCAGCAGGTAGGGGAGGGGACGCGTGCGGTGCGAGCCCAGCAGGAGGACGGCGGCCGCGGGCACGGCGATGAGCGTGAGGCCGTAGGAGAGGTAGAGGGTGAGGCCGAAGAGGAGCCCTGAGGCGAGGCCGATGGCGCGTGGGTGGTGTCCCGTCACCGCGAGGGCGAGCAGGGCCAGCGCCCAGGCGGCGACCGCGGTGAAGTAGGCGTCGGCCGACGCGCCCATCCACACCGCGCCGGGGGCCAGGGCGAGGAAGGGCGCGGCGCGGCGGGCGAGCCGTTCGTCGGCCAGGGCGCGTACGGCGACCAGGACCGCGGCCGCCGCGGTCGTGCCGACCGTGATGACGAAGGCGCCCGCCCAGGCGCCCCCGCCCAGCCCGATCCGGTCGAGGAGGACGAAGGTGACGGTGGCTCCCGCCGGATGTCCCGCGACATGGGCGGGCCAGTTGCCGGGGGAGTGCAGGAGGATGTGGTGGGTGAAGTCCCGCAGGGTGCCGGGGATGTCGTGGAAGCGGCCGATGACCTGGAGGTACTCGTTGCGGGTCGTCAGCCGTCCGGCGACGCCGAGGTGCCAGCCGTCGACGAGGGCGAGGGACCAGGTCCAGGCCATGGCCGCTGCCCAGGCCGCGAGCAGCAGCGGGCGCCAGGGCAGCCGGACGGCGAGGGAGGGGCCGTAGGCCACGACGGCCACCGCGACGGCGATCGCCGCCGGGGTGCCGGGGCCGACGTGCGGATCCCAGGTCGCCAGCAGCGGGGGCCAGGCGACGCGCAGTGAGCCGTCGCGGTGCTGGATGCCGGTGCCGACGACGGCGGCCGTCACGACGAGCAGCGCGGCGGCCGCGGCGGCGTACAGGTCTCGGCGGAGGTCGCGGTTCACGGTCCGGTTCACGGTCCGAACGCTAGGCCCCGGGGCCGGGCCCGGACGGCTGACGTGCGTGGACGTCAGCGTTTCGTCATGGTTCGCGGAGGCGTTCGCGGGGCGGTGCGGGCCTACGGTCGGGACATGAGACGCACTCCCTTCTCACCCTCCTTCTGGCGCAGCCCTCTGCGCGGCCCCTGGTTCACCTCGGTGCTCGGCGTCGTCCTGCTCGGCGGGATCACCGTGCTGTTCGTGACGGGACTGCTCTCGTACGCCGCCTACAACCCGGGCCTGTCGCCGGTGAACGACAAGACGCCGGACAAGGGGATCCTCGGCTTCTACCTCTTCGCCTGGCCGACCGATCCGCACTGGCTGTACCGGCTCACCCAGGGCGTCCACGTCACCCTGGGGATCACGCTGATCCCCGTGCTGCTGGCCAAGCTGTGGTCGGTGGTGCCCAAGCTGTTCACCCTGCCGCCGGCGCGTTCCCTCGCGCACGCGCTGGAGCGCGTCTCGCTGCTGCTGCTGGTCGGCGGCGGCCTGTTCGAGTTCGTCACCGGCGTGCTCAACGTCCAGCTCGACTATCTCTTCCCCGGCTCCTTCTACCCCCTGCACTTCTACGGCGCCTGGGTCTTCTTCGGCGCGTTCGTCGCGCACGCCGTGCTGAAGACGCCGCTCGCGTGGCGCAATCTGCGCCGGATGCGGCGGGAGGAGCCGAGCGAGCTGGTGTCCGCGGACCCCACCCCGCCCACGGTCTCCCGGCGCGGCGCCCTCGGGCTGGTCGGGGGCGGCTCGCTGCTGCTGTTCGGCACGACGGTGGGGCAGGACGTCGACGGGCTGCGCTGGAGCGCGGTGCTCGCGCCGCACGGCGCCGACCCGGGCGGCGGGCCCGGCGGCTTCCAGATCAACAAGACCGCGGCGTACGCGGGCGTCAGCGCGGCCGACCGGAGCGAGGAGGGGTGGCGCCTGGTGGTGACGGGGCGCACCGGAACGGTCCGGCTCAGCCGTGCCCGGCTCCTGCGACTGCCCCTGCACAGTTCGTCGTTGCCCATCGCCTGCGTGGAGGGCTGGTCGACCTCCGACCAGTGGTGGCGCGGCGTGCGGCTGCGGGATCTCGCGGCGCTCGTCGGGTACGACGGCGATCCACCGGACGTGTTCGTGGAGTCGCTGCAACGGCACGGCGCCTTCCGCCGGGCCGCCCTGCGCGCCAACCAGGTCGCCGACCCGCGCTCCCTGCTCGCCCTGTTCGTCAACGGCGAGGACCTGACCCCCGACCACGGCCACCCGGCACGCGTCATCGTGCCCGCGGCACCCGGTGTCCTCAACACCAAGTGGGTGGCCCGGCTGACCTTCGGAGACCTGCCATGACCCGCCCCCGCCTCGCGCTGCCGCTCGGCAGCCCCCTCCAACTCCTGCTGCTGGTCTGTTCGTTCGCGCTGTCCGGGTACGCCGGGATACGGCTGCTGGCGGGGGACTGGTTCGGCGTCGCCCTGTGGTTCACCGGGGCGGCACTCCTGCACGACCTGGTCCTGCTGCCGCTGTACGCGGCGGCGGACCGGGCCCTCGTCCGCGCGGCCGGCCCACGGCGCCGGTGGGTGGGGTACGTCCGGGTACCGGCCGCCCTCTCCCTGCTGCTCCTGCTGGTCTGGTTCCCGCTGATCACCGGGCAGGTGGCGGACCGCTACGGCGCCGTCACCGGCCTGCCCGCGGACCGGTTCCTGACGCGGTGGCTGCTGGTCACGGCGGTGCTCTTCGGGGGTTCGGCGCTGCTGTTCGTCCTGCGGCTTCGGAGGGACACCAACCGGAGGGAGACGGGCCGGAGGGACACGAAGGAGCGGGCGGCGCAGGTACGTTGACCGAGGCCCTCACCGACCCGGCGCGCGGCGCCCGCGCCGGGCCGGTGGGCGTACTGAGCCGGGAGCCGGGAGCCGGGAGCCGGAAGCCGGAAGCCGGGAGCCGCAAGCCGGGAGCCGGGAGCCGGGAGCCGGGAGCCGGAAGCCGCAAGCCGGGAGCCGGGAGCCGGGAGCCGGGACCGGTGGGCGGTGGGCGGTGGTGCGGCTCGGCCTCACCGCTCGCGCCGTGGCCGCGCGGGCCGCGGTGGAGGCCGTTTCCGGTCGTTCGCGGTCTCGGCGGTGCGGCGGCCTGCCGGTGCGGTGGCCTGCGGTGCGGTGGCCTGGTGTGGCGGGGTGGGGTGGGGGTCGGGGGTGGTCAGTGGTGGTGTGGCTGCTCGGGGCGGGTGTGGGTGCGGGGGGTGCGGTTGCGCAGGGCCGCGAAGGAGCGGCTTCCCGTCGTCCACTGGTCCGTGGCGCGCCAGCCCGCGCGGCGTGCGTGCCGGAGCAGGGCCGGGGTGCCGAGGCGGGCCCACGGGAAAGGGCTGCCGGTGGCTCCGCGGGTGTCGGTGACGTGCACCCGGACCCGTTCGTCGACGGCCGGGTCGGCGTCCGTCTCGACGATCAACAGGCCGCCGGGACGCAGCAGTTGGGACATCCGGGCGAGCAGCGCCCGGGGGTCGCCGCCGATGCCCACGTTGCCGTCCATGAGCAGCGCGGTGCCCCAGCGGCCCTCCGCGGGCAGCTGGTCGAAGACCGAGCGGTGCAGGGCCTGGCCGCCGAGGCCGAGCGTCCGCGTCACCGCCGCCTCGCTCACGTCGACGCCGAGCACCGGCCAGCCGCGTGCGGCCAGCGCCGCGACCAGGCGGCCCGGTCCGCAGCCGACGTCCAGGACCGCTCCCTCGCAGCGCCGTACGACCTCCAGGTCCACCGCGTCCGCGTCGGCGCACCAGCGCTCCACCTCGAGCAGCAGCAGCCAGCCGTCGGCACGGCGCAGGAACAGCGGTCCCCGGCCGGTGCGCAGGGCGTGGGCGTAGGGGTCCGCCGACCAGGTGCCGCCGTCCGGTGGCGCGGCCGGCTGCGGGGCGAGGCGGGTCGTCGTGGCCCGCCGCGCGCCGCTCATCGGCCCGCCGCCGCGAGACGCGTCAGCCGCGCCGCGAACCGGCTGCCGGGCGCCTCACCGGCGACCAGGTGCGCGTCGTCCGCCGTGTCCACGTCCCGCAGCCGCGGCAGGTCCCGCACGCGCAGTCCCGCCAGCCGGGCCCGCTGGGCGGCACCCGTGCCGGGCGTCGACATCGGCACGCCCCGCAGCAGGGCGGGGTCCGGGTCGGCCAGGCCCAGGGCCCAGAAGCCGCCGTCCTCGGCGGGGCCGAAGTACGCGTCGCAGCCGGCGAAGTCCACCGCCAGCAGTTCCGGCGTCACCTGGGGCGTGTCCATGCCGATGAGCAGGGAAGGGCCCGTGCAGTGCGCGAAGGCGGCGGCCAGCCGCTCGTCCAGGCCGCCCCCGCACTGCGGTACGACCTCGAAGCCGGACGGAAGCCACGGGCCCGGCGTGCCCTGGAGGACCAGGACCCGGCGGCGGGCCGGCGTGCGCGCCACGACGTCGAGCGTGTCCGCGAGGGCCGCCTCCGCGAGCTCGGCCGCCTCCCGCGGGGTGAAGGGCGGGGTGAGCCGGGTCTTCACCCGCCCGGGCCGGGGTTCCTTCGCGATGACCAGGAGTGTGGTCACCGGCCGGCTCCCTCGAGTGCCGGCAGCCCGGTGCGCGGTATCGGCGGCTCGGCCAGCACCCGGCTCATGTCCCGCACCGCCTGCCAGGTGCCGCGCCAGGTGCCGGTCACCTTGGAGGCACCCGTGCGCGGGCGGTAGGGGACGTCGTACTCGGCGACGCGCCAGCCCTCGTCTGCGGCGCGCACGACCATCTGCAGGGGGTAGCCGCTGCGGCGGTCCGTGAGACCGAGGGCGAGCAGCGGCTCGCGGCGGGCCGCCCGCAGGGGGCCGAGGTCGTGCAGGCGCAGTCCGGTGCGGCGGCGCAGCAGGCGGGCCAGGGCGAGGTTGCCGGCCCGGGCGTGCGCGGGCCAGGCGCCGAACGACTGCGGGCGGCGGCGGCCGAGCACCAGATCGCTCTCGCCGTCCACGATCCGGCGCACGAAGGGCACCAGGTCGGCCGGGTCGAGCGAGGCGTCGCAGTCGCAGAAGCAGACGATGTCCGCGGTGGCGGCGGTCAGGCCGGCGTGGCAGGCGGCGCCGAAGCCGCGCCGCGCCTCGTGCACCACCCGCGCGCCGAGGTCGCGGGCGATGTCCGCCGAGCCGTCGGTGGAGCCGTTGTCCACGACGAGCGCGCGCCAGCCGGGCGGGATCCGTTCCAGTACCCGGGGCAGGGCCGCGGCCTCGTCGAGGCAGGGCAGCACGACGTCCACGGACGCCGCGGCCACCGGGACTCTCTCGTCTTCGTCGGATGGGGTCGTCACGCCTCTCACCCTACGGATGGGAAGCGGACATTCCGGGCGAGCGCTCCTTACGAAACGCGGACGTCGGACGCGGGCGGCGGCGCACGCGCGTGCGCGGTGCGAGGCTGGCTCCATGGAGCAGCAGCAGGACGCACACACCGGGGCCCGGGTGCTCGTCGTCGACGACGATCCCACGGTCGCCGAAGTGGTCACGGGGTACCTGGACCGGGCCGGATACGTCGTCGACCGGGCCGGCGACGGCCCCGACGCGCTCGCCCGGGCCGCCGCGCACTGGCCGGACCTCGTCGTCCTGGACCTGATGCTGCCCGGCATGGACGGTCTGGAGGTGTGCCGGCGGATGCGGGGGCGCGGGCCCGTCCCGGTCATCATGCTCACCGCCCGCGGCGACGAGGACGACCGCATCCTCGGGCTCGAGGTCGGCGCCGACGACTACGTCACCAAGCCCTTCAGCCCCCGGGAACTCGTCCTGCGCGTCGAGTCCGTCCTGCGCCGCACCCGCCCGGCCCGGCCGGCGCGCCTGCTGAGCGCCGCCGGCCTCTCGCTGGACCCGGCGGCCCGCCGCGCACTGAAGGGGGAGGCCGAACTGGCCCTCACCATAAGGGAGTTCGACCTCCTCGCCTTCTTCCTCGGGCACCCCGGCCGGGTCTTCAGCCGGGAGGACCTGATGCGCGAGGTGTGGGGGTGGGACTTCGGTGACCTGTCCACGGTCACCGTCCATGTCCGCCGCCTGCGGGGCAAGGTGGAGGACGACCCGGGCCGGCCCCGCCTGATCCAGACCGTCTGGGGCGTCGGCTACCGCTTCGACGGCTCGCACGCGGAGGCGTGAGCATGCGCGACAACCTCCTCATCGCCCTCTTCGCCTTCCTCGGCGCCGCCGCGGCCGGGCTGCTCGGCGCCTGTGTGCTGCTGCTGATCCGGCGCCGCTCGCTCGCCCTGCACCTCGGCGTGGTCGCCGCCGTCGCCGTCACCGCCATGCTCGCGGGCACCCTCGCGGTCGCACAGGCCATGTTCCTGTCCGCGCACGACCTGAAGGTGGTCACGACCGTCGTCGCGATGGCCGCCGTGGTCTCCTTCGTCACCGCCCTGCTCCTCGGCCGCTGGGTCGCCGCACGCGGCCGCGACCTCGCGCTCGCCGCCCGCTCCTTCGGCGAAGGCGGCGACTTCACCTCGCCGGACGGTCCCGCCACCGCCGAACTCGCCGCCCTGAGCCGCGAGTTGGAGGCCACCAGCGTCAAGCTCGCCGAGTCCAGGGAGCGTGAGCGCGCCCTGGAGGCCTCCCGCCGCGAACTCGTCGCCTGGATCTCCCACGACCTGCGCACCCCCCTCGCCGGGCTGCGCGCCATGTCCGAGGCGCTGGAGGACGGCCTCGCCACCGACCCCGACCGCTACCTCAAGCAGATCCGCACCGAGGTCGAGCGCCTCAACGGCATGGTCGGCGACCTCTTCGAACTGTCCCGCATCCACGCGGGAGCGCTGGCGCTGAGCCCGAGCAGGATGTCCCTGTACGACCTCGTCGGCGACGCGCTCGCGGGCGCCGACCCGCTCGCCCGCGAGCACGGCGTACGGCTGGTCGGCGGCAGCGTCGAGCCCGTGCCGGTCGAGGTGGACGGCAAGGAGATGAGCCGCGTGCTCGGCAACCTGCTCGTCAACGCGATCCGGCGGACCCCGGCCGACGGCACGGTCGCCGTGGCCGCCGAGCGCTCGCCCGACGGCGTCGTGCTGTCCGTCACGGACGGCTGCGGGGGCATTCCCGAGGAGGACCTGCCCCGCGTCTTCGACACCGGCTGGCGGGGCACCCACGCCAGGACACCGCCCGCAGGGGCGGGTCTCGGCCTGGCCATCGTGCGCGGCATCGTGGAGGCCCACCAGGGCCGGACCACCGTCCGCAACATCCCCGGCGGCTGCCGCTTCGAGGTGACGCTCCCGACGGCCGAGGCGTGACGCCGCGCGGGTCGGTGATTCCGAGGTGGTGCTGCCCGCCGCCGCTTCGTGAAGTGCGGGCAGCACCACCGGTCCGAGGGGCCTACGCCCCGCGCAGCCCGGCCCGCGCGAACTCCCGCATCCCCTCCGCGAAGCCGACCTCGGGCTTCCACCCCAGCTCCTGCCGCAACCGCGCCGAGTCCGCCGTGATGTGCCGTACGTCGCCCAGGCGGTACTCGCCGGTGACGACCGGCTCCGGGCCGCCGTACGCCGCGGCCAGCGCGCGGGCCATCTCCCCGACGGTGTGCGGCTCGCCGCTGCCGGTGTTGTAGGCGCTCAGCGCGCCCTCGTGCGGGCTCGCCGCCAGCGCCGCCACGTTGGCCGCGGCCACGTCCCGTACGTGCACGAAGTCCCGCCGCTGGCGGCCGTCCTCGTAGACACGCGGCGCCTCGCCCCGCGCCAGCGCCGAACGGAAGAAGGACGCGACCCCGGCGTACGGGGTGTCGCGGGGCATGCCCGGCCCGTACACGTTGTGGTAGCGCAGCGACACCGCGGAGCCGCCCGTGGCCCGCGCCCACGCCGCCGCCAGGTGCTCCTGGGCGAGTTTGGTCGTCGCGTACACGTTGCGCGGGTCGACGGGGGCGTCCTCCGCGACCAGGCCGGGCCGAAGGGCCGCCCCGCACAGCGGGCAGGGCGGCTCGAAGCGCCCCGCGTCCAGGTCGGCGACGGCGCGCGGGCCCGGCCGTACCGCCCCGTGCCGGGCACAGGTGTAGCGGCCCTCGCCGTAGACCACCATCGAACCGGCGAGCACCAGCCGCCGTACGCCCGCCTCCGCCATGGCGGTCAGCAGGACGGCGGTGCCGAGGTCGTTGCGCGAGACGTATTCGGCCGCGTCCGCGAAACCCGTGCCCAGCCCGACCATCGCCGCCTGGTGGCACACGGCGTCCACGCCGGTCAGCGCCTGCCGGACGACGGCGGGGCTGCGGACGTCCGACGCCGGGTCGGTGCGCACGTCGAGGACGACGGGCTCGTGCCCGTGGTCCCTGAGTGCCGCCACGACCTGGGACCCGATGAACCCGGCACCGCCGGTGACCAGTACGCGCATACGGCCACGCTAGGGCCGTGAGCGGCCGGGGAGGCGGGCCGCGCCCGTCATGTCACCGGTCCGTAAGACCCTCGGGGCGATGCCGTCCGTACTCCGCATGCCACATGTACTCCGAATGCCACGCGCACCGGGCGTGCCGCACGGACTCCGCGTGGTCCACCGGCGCCTCCCGGCCCCCGCCGGGCGGCGTCGCGGCGCCGTCCGCCGGGCGCGATCCCGCCAGACTCCCGACGGGGCCCTGTGACGCGATCGGTCTAGACTCTCCCCTCAACGGCCCGCGCGACCGAGGCCACCGTGCGGACGGCCTCTGCCAGACCCGAAGGGCATTCGGCGCTTTGATACGAATAGATTCAGTCACCAAGCGGTACCCCGACGGGACGGTCGCGGTCGACAACCTCTCGCTGGAGATCCCCGACCGGTCCATCACCGTCCTCGTCGGTCCGTCCGGCTGCGGCAAGACGACGACCCTGCGGATGATCAACCGCATGATCGAGCCGAGCGAGGGCAGGATCCTGCTCGACGGCAAGGACGTCACGCAGCAGCCCGTCAACACGCTGCGCCGGTCCATGGGATACGTCATCCAGAACGCGGGGCTGTTCCAGCACCGCACGATCGTGGACAACATCGCCACGGTGCCCCGGCTCCTCGGCTGGAGCAAGGACAAGGCGCGCGGCCGGGCGCGGGAGCTGATGGAGCGCGTCGGGCTCGACGGCGCCCTCGCCAAGCGGTACCCGTACCAGCTCTCCGGCGGGCAGCAGCAGCGCGTCGGGGTCGCGCGGGCGCTCGCCGCGGACCCCCCGGTCCTGCTGATGGACGAGCCGTTCTCGGCCGTCGACCCGGTGGTGCGCAAGGGGCTCCAGGACGAACTGCTGCGGATCCAGGACGAGTTGGGCAAGACCATCGTCTTCGTCACCCATGACATCGACGAGGCCGTCAAGATCGGCACCATGGTCGCGGTGATGCGCACCGGCGGTCACCTGGCCCAGTTCGCGCCGCCCTCCGAACTGCTGTCGAATCCCGCGGACGGCTTCGTCGAGGACTTCCTCGGCGCGGACCGCGGCATCCGCCGGCTCTCCTTCTTCTCCACCGCCGGCCTGGACCTGCTCACCCGCCCGATCGTCGCGGTCGACTCCACCGCCGAGCAGATCGCCGAGCGCGGCACGCACGACGTGCCCTACCTGCTCGTCACCGACGTCGAGGGCAGACCGCTCGGCTGGAGCGAGCCGGGGACGCTGACCGCGGGCGCCGTCGACCCCGCGCGGCTGCTGCCGTACGGGCGGCCCTTCGTGCACGGCGAGGAGTCGCTGCGCGCCGCGCTGGACGGCGCCGTGCTCTCGCCCACCGGGTGGGCCGTCGCGGTCGGCGCCGACGGCCGGGTCACCGGCGTCGTCTCGCAGCAGGCCATCGGCGAGGCGATCCGCACCGCCCACGCCGAGGTCCGCGGTGACGAGAAGGTCGCGGGATGAGCGCCGGCCTGTTCGACATACCGAGCGACCTGCAGAACACGTACTGGGGTCTGGTCGCCATGCACCTGCGCCTGGCCCTGGTCCCGGTCGTGGCCGGGCTGCTGGTGGCGCTGCCGATCTCCCAGGTGTGCGTGCTGATGCGCTGGCTCTACCCGCCCGTGCTGTGGGTGACGACCATCCTGTACGCCATCCCGTCGCTGGCCTTCTTCGTCGTCCTCATCGACTACACCGGGCAGAGCGAGCTGACCGTGATGATCCCGCTGGGTGTCTACAGCCTGGTGGTGTTCGTCCCGGCTATCGTGGACGGCGTGCGGTCCGTGCCGCAGGAGACGCTCGACGCCGCCACCGCGATGGGCCTGGGGCCGGTACGCCGCTACCTCCAGGTGCAGCTGCCCATCGCCGCGCCCGCGATCATCGCCGGGCTGCGGGTGGCGACGGTCTCCAGCATCTCCCTGGTCAGCGTCGGCATGCTGATCGGCAACCAGGGCGGCCTGGGCAACCTGCTCAACGACGGCATGATCTACCACCAGCCGCGCCTGGTCTGGCTGTCCGTGATCGGCACGGCCGTCCTCGCCATCCTGGCGGACGCCGTCCTGGTCCTCGTACGGATCCTGGTGACGCCCTGGATGCCGCGCGGCAACCGCAAACCCCGCCCCGTCGACGAACCCGAGCCCGAGACCCGGCCCGCGCCGGCCGCCGCCGCACTGGAGGACGCCGTCCGATGAACGTCCTCCACTTCATCAACGCCTTCTTCAGCGACAGCGCCCACTGGCACGGCTACGACGGCATCCCGACCCGGATGCGCGAGCACATCCAGTACTCGGTCATCGCCCTCGCCATCGCCGCGGCCATCGGCCTGCCGGCCGGCCTGATCACCGGGCACACCGGACGCGGCGGCAACAGCGTCGCCCTCGTCGCCACCGCCGGCCGCGCCCTGCCCAGCTTCGGCCTGCTGGTGCTGATGTTCGTGCTGCTCGGCCTCGGCCAGACCCCGGTGATGATCCCGCTGGTGGTGCTCGCCGTCCCGCCGATCCTGGTCACCACCTACGAGGCGGTGCGCTCCGTCGACCCCTCCCCGGTGGACGCGGCACGGGGCATGGGCATGGCCGAGCCACGCATCCTGTTCCACGTCGAACTCCCGGTGGCGCTCCCGCTGATCCTCAGCGGACTGCGTTCGGCGGCCATCCAGATCGTCTCGACGGCCACCATCGCCGCGTACGTCTCGCTCGGCGGCCTGGGGCGGTACATCGTCGACGGCCTCTACCAGCGCAACTACGAGAAGGTGGTGGGCGGTGCGACCCTGGTGGCCGTGCTGGCACTGGTGACGCTGGGCTTCTTCTGGCTGGTGGCGCGGTTCACGGTGTCGCCGGGCGTACGCAGGGGCGCCGCGTAAGGGACGCGCGGGAAACCACGCGCTCGGCCTGCACCGGCCCTCACCGGCCCGCACCGGCCTGCACCGGCCTGCACCGGCCCCACCGGCCGTGCACAGGCCGGTGCGGGCCGGGCGTCAGTTCCCGGTGCGCGCCAGGGCGAGTTCCAGTACCACCAGCAGGGCGTCGCGCACCGAGCCCCGCTCGCGGGCGTCGAACACGAGCACCGGGACGCGCTCGGCGACGTCGAGCGCCCAGCGCACCTCGTCCAGGGTGTGCTCCACCTTCCCGTCGAAGGCGTTGACGGCGACGGCGAAGGGGATCTGGCGGTGCTCGAAGTAGTCGACGGCGGCGTAGCAGTCGTCGAGGCGGCGGGTGTCCACGATGACCAGGCCGCCGACCGCGCCCTCGACGATGTCGTCCCACATGAAGCCGAACCGCTCCTGGCCGGGCGTGCCGAACAGGTACAGCTTCAGCGTCGGGTCGATGGTGATGCAGCCGAAGTCCATCGCCACGGTGGTCGTGGTCTTGCGCGGGGTGTGGCTGAGGTCGTCCACGCCCGCCGCGACCTCGGTGATGGCGGCCTCGGTCGTCAGCGGCTCGATCTCGGAGATGGCGCCGACGGCGGTGGTCTTGCCCACGCCGAAACCGCCCGCGATCACCAGCTTGACCGGCAGTGGCGGTCTGGCGGCGGTCACCTCGGCGGCCGCCACGGGGGCGGCCGGTTCAGTCCGAGTCACGGATTACCCCTCGGGAGTCGGGGATGGCACGCAGGGCGTCGATCACCCTGCGCAGGACGGTGGCGTCGTGCGTGACGCCGGAGTCGGGGACGTGCACCGTCAGCAGCCCGGCGGCGCGCAGGTCCTCGGCGAGCACCCGGACCACGTTCAGGTGCAGCCGCAGCCGGGCCGCGAGCTCCGCGATGGACTGCGGCAGCCGGCAGGCGGCGATGATGTCGTACTGCTCGAAGGAGAGTTCGTCGAGCACGGCGAGACCCTCGGTGGTGGCCACCACCTGGGTCTCGACCGGTACCGGCCGGCCGGCCGCCGTCGGCGCGACGCGGCCCGCGGTGACCAGGAACGGTCGTACGGCCGGGGCGGGGCCGACCGGGTCCGGACCCGGAGGTGGGGAGCCGTCCGCCATGAGGTCGTCGTCCGTCCCTCGGTCAGAGGGCTGTCGGGGAGCCGACGCTGTTCTTCAGCGCGAGCACCAGTTGCGGGCTCAGCGCGCTGCCGGCCCGGTTGGCGAACAGGGTCATCTCGTAGGCGATGTTGCCCAGCTTCGCCTCCTTGTCGGTGACGACGCCGAGCACGGCGCCGCTGCCGATCGCGGAGACCAGGACATGGCCGCCCTCCAGGTCGATGATGACCTTGTTGAGACCGCCGAGGCCGTAGTTGCCGGACGCGCCGGCGGCCAGGCTGGTGATGCCGGAGACGATCGCGGCCAGCCGCTCGGAGTCGGCGTGCTCGCGCAGTTCGGACACGGCGATCAGCAGTCCGTCCGAGGACACCGCGATGGCGTCCACGACACCCGCGGTCTCCGTGGCGAAACGGTTGAGCAGCCACGTGAAGTCGGCTGCGGCGGCCTGCAGTTCGGCCGGCGTGGTGGCTCCCGCGTCGGGGGTGTCACCTGTCGACGTGCTCACTGCTCGGCTCCTTCCTGGAGGTGGTTCTGGTCGCGGGGGTCGGTGGTCGCGGGCCGGTCGCCGGCGTCGCTGTCGCGGTGCGCCCGCTCCACGGCCGCCTCGAACTCCTCGAGCGAGGCCCGCACCGCGTCCGCGTCCGCGGGCCTCGGGGCCTGCCGTGCCGCCTGCTGGGCGGCGGTGTCGGTGGTGGTGCGGAGGGTGGCACCGCGGACCCGGCGGCGCAGCGGGCGGGGCGAGCCGTCGTCGGCCCGGGCGGACCACGCTGTCCCACCCGGCCGTACCTCGGAGGAGGATACCGGTTGGGCGAGCCCGCCCGGCCGTGCGGGCGTTGGATCATCGGACCGGCTGTGGGTCACGCCGCCGCCCGCCTCGGCACGGCTCGCGGACCCGGCGTCCGAGCCGGCCTCCGTCTCGCGGCGAGGCACCCGGCGGGGCAGCGGCCGGGGGCCGTCCGCACCGGCATCCGCACCGACGGCGGCCGCCGGCCGCGGCCCGGACGGAGCCCCGTCCGGCGGCGGGGAACCGGCCCGCCCGGCGCCGGTACCGGCCGCGTCGGCCGGTGAGCCGGGGGTCCCGGCACCGGCCGGTTCCGTGAGCCCCGTACCGGCGCTCCGGTCCGCCGTCCCCGGCCGGGCGGAGAGCGCCGCGGCCGGCCGTTCCGGCGCACCGTGCGCGCTCACCAGGCGCTGGTCGCCGGCCGGCGGGCCGGCGGTCCCGGCGCCCACCGGGCTCATCGCCAGCAGCAGCGACGACGGCACCGCCACCTCCGCCGTCAGGCCGCCGCCCGGTGTGCGGGACAGCTCGACCGAGACGTCCCAGCGGCGGGCCAGGGTGCCGACCACGAACAGGCCGAGCACCTTCGTCGGCACCAGGTCCAGCCGCTCGCGGCGGATCAGGCGGCCGTTCTCCTCGGCGAGCCGCTCGGCGCTCATGCCCAGGCCGTGGTCGGAGATCACGATGGTGGCGCCCCCGGAGCGCGCGGCGTCCACGCCGTAGGCGTCGCGCACGTACACCTCGACCGGGCTGCCCGCGGGCGAGAACGACACGGCGTTCTCCAGCAGCTCGGCCACCATCAGGGTCAGGTCGCCGATGATGTCGGGCTCCACCATGACCTCGGTGTGCGCGTGCAGCCGCACCCGCTGGAAGCCCTCGATCTGGCCGAGCGCGGCGCGCACGACGTTGGTGAGCGCGGTGGGACCGGAGTCGAGGACCGTCTCGCGGATGCCGGCGAGCAGCATCAGGCTGTCGGCGTTGCGGCGCAGACGGACCGCGATGTGGTCGATGGAGTAGAGGCGTTCGAGCAGCGCGGGATCGGTCTCGCCGCGCTCCACCGCGTCGATCAGGGCAAGTTGACGGGTCGTCAGGTTGCTGACACGGCGGCCGACGTTGCCGAACATCTCGGCGACGTTGCGGCGGCTGAGCACCTGCCGCTCCAGCAGCGCGATCGCGGTGGTCTGCACGCGGTTGAACACCTCGGCCAGCTCGCCGATCTCGTCGCGCGCGGTCACCGGCATCTCGCGCAGCCGCGGCGGGCTGTCGTCCCCGGTGTCGTCGTCGGCCACCCGGGCCAGCTCACGCCCGGCCACGTCGGCGACCTCCTGCGCGGCGCCGGTGAGTGCCTGCACCGGCCGGACCACCGAGCGGCGGACCAGGACCGAGAAGGCGAGCCAGAGGACGAAGCCGAGCAGGGCGCCGGCCAGCAGCAGGCCCGCGCGCCACCAGGAGTCCCGGGAGGCGCTGTCGGCGCCGTCGGCGATCTGGCCGATGAGCGAGGAGGTGATCTTCAGCCGGCTCTCCGCCTGCCGCGGGTAGGCGGGGTACTCCTTCAGGGCCTCCTGGAACGCGTCCCGGATGTCGGCCGGCGTGCTGGCCTGCAGGGTGCTCGGGGCGACCTGGAGCTCGGCGTAGGCCTCGGCGATGTCCTGGTGGGCGGCGGTGTGCTCGATGCCGCTGAGCTGGTCGGCCTGCCGCTCGGTGGCGAACCGGGCGAAGCGCTCGACCTGGTTGGTGTAGAGCTGGTAGGCGCCCACGGCGGTCGTGAACTCGATCTGGGCGTTCGTGTCACCGGTGGTCGCCGAGAACACGCCGGTCTCGAAGGTGCCGTGCGCGGCGTCGGCGCGCAGCAGGGAGTCCAGCAGGTTGCCGGTGAAGGTGGCCGCGAGCTCGGCGTTGCGGTCCAGTCCCAGACCGGCGATCACGGTCCTGGCGGCGTTGTCGTAGGCCGGGTCGATGTTGCTCGCGGGCAGATAGCTCTGCTCGACGGTGTCGCGCAGGCTGGTCAGGCCCTCGACCTCCTTCAGCGCCTGCGCCTCGCCGTCGGTCAGCGCGTCGCCGAAGGTGTCGCGCACCTTCGTGACCTGCGCGTCGACCGCGTGCTGGGCCGTGCGGTAGTCGGAGAGCGTGGACTTCGCGCCGCGGCCGCCGGCCTCGTAGCGCACGGAGAGCAGGATCGCCAGCTGGTGCTCGGCCTCGATCTTGTTGACCAGTGAGGACACCTGCTCGCTGTTGCGCACCAGGTCCGCCGCGGACGCCGCGTTCCGCGCCTGGCCCACCTGGCCGGCGATCAGATAGGCGAGCAGGGCGGCCACCACGGCCAGGGGGACGCCGACCAGGAGGTTGAGCTTGCGCCGGAAGGGCCAGCGGTCGGCGAAGCCTCGTATGCCACCCCTGAGCGGCTTCGGGGCCGGCCGGGCCGGCGCGTCCACCTCTGTCGTGGACACCGGGCCTCCTTCATAAGTCCCATCGCGCGAGCACGCCGATGATGACTTATTCTGATCGTTGAGAAAAGGGACAGGACGGCACCGCAGCGACCCCCGTGACTGCTGTGACGGATGCCAACTGCCGTGAGACTACCGTCTCTTCAATCGATCAAGTGCGTCGCGCTACGTCAAGAATCCGTTACAAAGAGCCCCCGCTTCCCTGCCGGTCCGTTCACTCTGCATTCACAACCGATCACGCATTGAGGCCAATTGGTGACCCGACTGGGCTTGACTGAGTGAGAACGGGCTGGATTGGATCAGTCGCAGAGTTTCCTTCTCATCAATCCCCCGAGTCCGGAACGGGAATCGTGACTTCCAACGCCCCACGCAGCAGGTACCTCAGGAGCTACCCCGCGGCGGCCGTCGCGCTCGCCGCGACCACGGCCCTGCTGGCGGGATGTGGCTCCTCCAACGACAACAAGTCCTCCGATCCGCTCCAGAACGGCAAGTCCGACGGCAAGACGGTCGTCGTCGGATCGAACAACTTCGCCGAGAGCATCCTCCTCGCCGACATCTACGGCGAGGCTCTGAAGGCCAAGGGCATCAAGGTCACCTACAAGCCGAACATCGGCAGCCGCGAGACGACCTACGGTCTGCTGAAGAACGGCTCCATCACCGTGCTGCCCGAGTACAACGGCGCGCTGCTGGCCTACCTCGACCCCAAGGCCACGCCGAAGACGGTCGCGGCCACGACGGCCGCGATCGAGGCCAAGCTGGACTCCAAGCTGGTGCTGCTCGACCCCGCGTCCGCGCAGGACAAGGACTCGGTCACGCTCAACAAGGTCACCGCCGACAAGTACAAGCTGACGTCCCAGTCCAGCATCGCGGACCTGAAGGACATCGCGAAGGACCTGGTCATCGGCGGCTCGCCGGAGTTCCAGACCCGGCAGCAGGGCCTGGTGGGCCTGAAGTCGGTCTACGGCCTGGAGTTCAAGGGCTTCAAGGCGCTCGACGCGGGCGGCCCGCTGACCCAGGCGGCGCTGAAGAAGAACACCGTGCAGGCCGCCGACATCTTCACCACCGACCCGACCATCACCAAGGAGAAGCACGTCGTCCTGCAGGACCCGAAGAACCTCTTCGGGTTCGAGAACGTGCAGCCGCTGGTCTACAAGAGCGGACTGTCCTCGGACGGTGTGTCCGCCCTCAACGCCGTCTCCGCCAAGCTCGACACCAAGGCCCTGCTGGACCTGGACACCCAGGTGCAGGAGGGCAAGGACCCGCTGGACGTCGCCAAGACCTGGCTGAAGTCGGCCGGCATCGGCTGACCGTCCGGCCGTCCGGTGCTTGCGGACGGACCCGCAGGGGTGCCCCCCTCCGCCGTGAGGGGGGCACCCTCGTGCGTCAGTACCCGACGCGGAAGGTCGCGTCCTGCTCGTCCGTCGTGGTCGAGACCGGGTCGATGCGCAGGACGAAGTCCGAGTGGCGGATGTACCGGTCCGGGTGGTTGTACGAGCGGAACGACGCCCAGGAGGCGTCCGCCAGCCCGGCGGTCCGGTGGAACGTGGCGTCCGCGGCGAACGCCGGGGTGCCGTCGTTCACGTCCAGCCGGAGCTTGTAGTCGTAGTGCCGCAGGTACCGGGTCGGGTAGTTGACCGACCGCAGCGACACCCCCGAGCCGTCGGCGAGCCCCGGCACCAGGTGCCACATGCCGTCGGTGTACGGGTCGAAGGCGTACGCGTCGATCCGGCCGGCGAAGTCGGAGTGCCGCACGTAGCGGGCCGGGTAGTTGTACGACTTCAGCCGGTTCCAGGCGGGGGTGCCCCACCGGGTGAGCAGGCCGGCGTACTCGGCCGCGGTGATCGGCTGGATGCCGCAGTGCTTGGAGTTGAGCGGCTGGGTGTAGGTCCGCTGGTCCAGCGCCGTCCAGGTGCCGGAGGCCAGTCCGGTGCTCCGCCAGGCGTAGAAGACGCCGTTCGGGCTCCAGGTGTCGCCCCAGAGGTACCAGGTGCCGCTCGACGTCAGCGACTCCACCAGCGTCGGGGCCTCCGTTCCGCCGTGCGAGACCGCGGTGCCGAACTCGGTGAAGCTGCCCGGCTCCAGGGAGCCGGAGCGCGCGCCGGCGAGCGTCGAGTTCTTCTTGAAGTAGAGGTAGTTGACGCCGTTCACGTCGACCGCCAGGTCGCCGTCGATGACGTCGTAGCCGGGGTCGAAGAAGACCTGGGGGCTGCTCGCGGTCACGAAGTCGCTCGTGTAGTTCACCATGATCACGTTGTGGCCGCTGCCGTCGACGGCCGAGTAGATCACGCCGTACTGCCCGCGGCCCGGGTCCCAGTAGGCCTCCGGCGCCCAGCTGTGGGTGTTCATGTCGTGCAGCTTCATCCGCCGGTAGCCGGTGAAGGAGCGCAGGTCGGTGGAGTCCCAGACGTGGACGTACTGGCTGACGTAGCTCCAGTCGGTGCCCTTGAGGTCGGTGGCGAGCACCACGAACGTGCCGTCCCGCTTGCGCAGGACGAAGGGGTCGCGCAGCCCGCCGGAGCCCGCGGTGGGCGTGGCGACCGGGTTGTTCTGGTTCAGCGGGGTCCACTCCAGGCCGTCGGGGCTGACGGCCAGGTGCAGGCCGTAGTCGGCGGCCAGCATGTCCGGCGACTCCGTGAAGTAGCACATGGCGTAGGCCGTGTCGGTGGCCGCCCGCGCGGTTCCCGCGCCGAGGGCGGGGGCGCCGGTGGCGGCGAGCGGAACGCCCGCCGCCATGCCGAGGAAACGGCGGCGGGAGGGGTGGGGGAGTGCGTGGGGGAGCGCGTCCATCTGGTCTCCAGGGGCATGCGGGGGAGCCTGGCGATCGTGCCGGTATTTCGAACATGGTTCGGTAAGCCGATCAGAACGTAGGGATGTGACACGTGCGCGTCAATCACACGGCCGTGGTTGGCCGGATCTCGCCCACTCCCGGCTCGGCCCGCGCCCGCGCCGCCGCCCCGATCGCCACCGCGTCGCCGCCCAGACCCGCCGCCAGCACCCTCAGCGGGCGCCCGCTGACCGGCGGCTCGGCGGCCAGCGCCCGGCGCACCGACGGCTCCAGCAGCGACCAGGAGCGGCTGACACCCCCGCCGATCACGAAGGTGGTGACGTCCAGCAGCCCCGCCGTGACCAGGATGGCCCGGGCCACGCCCGCGCCCGCGGCCCGGTACACGGCGAGCGCGTCCGCGTCGCCGCGTGCCGCGGCCTCGGCCACCCGGCGGGCGTCCAGGGACCGGCCGGTGCGCTCGCCGTACCGGGCGGCGATGGAGCGGCCGGAGGCGAGGGTCTCCAGATGGCCGCGACCGCCGCAGGTGCACGGCAGCTCGCCGAAGCCGGGCACGTGCCCGATCTCGCCGGCCGCGCCGTGCGGGCCGTCGTACAGGCCGCCTTCCAGCCACAGCGCGCCGCCCACCCCCGTGCCCAGCGTCATGCCGAGCACGTGCGGCACGCCCGCGGCGGCACCGGCGGCCGCCTCGCCGCGCAGGAACGCGTTGACGTCGTTGTCGAGGAACGCCGGTACGCCCAGCGCCCGTTCGGCCTCCGCCGTCACCTCGAAGCCGGCCCAGTCGCGGAAGGAGTCGCTCGCCACCAGAATCCGTCCGGCCCGCGCGTCCACCACCCCGGCCGCGCCGATCCCGACGGCGAGCAGCCGGGCGGGCATCCGGCCGAGCAGCCGCCGTACGCAGTCCAGGGCGGCGCCCAGCATGGCCGCCCCGCCCTCGGCCGCCGGGGTCGGCACCTCCAGACGGCCGAGGAGGGCGAGGTCCGTCGCGCACAGGATCACCCGGGTGGTCGTGCCGCCGATGTCGACGCCGGCGATCACCTCGGGAGCTTTCCCGCCGGCCGCTCCGCCCGGGCGGGCGGGTCCCCACGTCACGCGGTGGCCTCCGTCCGCTGCCGCGCCCGCCGGCGCCGCTGCACCACCGGATCCGGTACGGGGACCGCCGCGATGAGCCGGCGGGTGTACTCGGTGCCGGGCCGCAGCAGCGTGGCCATGGTGGGCCCCTGCTCCTCCACCCGCCCGGACCGCATCACGACGACCCGCTGGGCGAACTCCTGGACGACCGCCAGGTCGTGGGAGACGAACAGGCAGGCGAAGCCGAGCTCGCGCTGCAACTCGGCGATCACTTCGAGCACCGTCCGCTGCACGCTGACGTCGAGCGCGCTCGTCGGCTCGTCCGCGACCAGGAGCCGGGGCCCGAGGACCAGGGAGCGGGCCAGGCTGACCCGCTGGCGCTGGCCCCCGGACAGCTCGCGCGGTCCCCGCGCGGCCGACTCCCGCGGCAGACGGACCAGTTCGAGCACCTCCGCGACCCGCGCCCGGCGGTCGGCGGCCGACATGTCCCGGCGGTGTGTCCGCAGCGGCTCGGCGACGCACTCGGCCACGCTCATCCGCGCGTCCAGCGAGGCCACCGGGTCCTGGAACACCACGCCCACCCCGGACAGCAGCGCACGCCGCTTCCGGCCCCGCGAACGGCCGAGGTCGGTGCCGAAGAGCGACACCGTTCCGGAGTCCGGCGGGATCAGGCCCAGGGCGACCCGGGCCGCCGTCGACTTGCCGGAGCCCGACTCGCCCACGAGCCCGACGGTCTCACCGGGCCGGACGTCCAGCGTCACGCCGTCGAGGGCCCGCACGGCTCGCGGGCCCCGCCCGAACCGCACGCGGACGTCCCGGAGCGCGACCACCTCCGTGCCCTCCCGCGCGGGGGCGTCCTCCCCGCTGAGCGCCAGCCGCGGGACCGCCGCCAGCAGCCGCCGGGTGTACTCGTGCCGCGGCCGCAGCAGCACCTCCTCCACCGGGCCGGTCTCCACGATCTCGCCGCGCAGCATCACGGCGACCCGGTCGGCGAAGTCGGCGACCACGCCCATGTTGTGGGTGACCAGCAGGACACCGGTGCCGGAGTCCGACGCCAGCCCCCGCAGCAGGTCGAGGATCTCCGCCTGCACCGTCACGTCCAGGGCCGTCGTCGGCTCGTCCGCGATCAGCAGGCCCGGCGAGTTGGCGATCGCCATCGCGATGACGACCCGCTGGCGCTGCCCGCCCGAGAGCTGGAACGGGAACGCGGACGCCCGCCGCTCCGGCTCGGGAATGCCGACCCGGCGCAGCAACCCGACCGCCTCCCGGGCGGCTTCGGCCCGCGAGAGCGGCCGGTGGTTGCGGATGACCTCGGCGATCTGCGCGCCCACCCGGGTGAGCGGGTCCAGAGCCGTGGCCGGTTCCTGGAACACCATCGAGGCGGTACGGCCGCGCAGCCGGGCGAGTTCGGCCTCGCCGGCGCCGACGACCTGCGTACCGCCGACCCGCACCCGGCCCGACACCCGCGCGCTGCCGGGCAGCAGGCCCAGCGCGGCCAGCGCGACCGTCGACTTCCCGGAGCCGGACTCGCCGACGAGGGCGAGCGTCTCGCCGGGCCGCACGTGCAGTGCGACGCCGCGCACCGCGGGCACGTCACCGGTGTCCGTGGTGAACGTGACCCCGAGCCCCTCGACGTCCAGTACCCGCTCCGTCTCCGCGGCGCTCATCCCCGCCCCCTCACGTCGAACGCGTCCCGCAGCCCGTCGCCGATCGCGTTGAACGCGCACACGACGAGGATGATCGCCAGCCCGGGTGGGACGATCAGCCACCAGCGTCCCGAGTACGCCGCCGTCAGGCCGGCCGACAGCATCCCGCCCCAGTCGGTCTTCGGCGGTTGCACGCCGAGCCCCAGATAGGAGACGTAGGCGACGAGCAGGATCGCGTCCGCGACCTGGAACGTCGCCGCCACGACGATCGTCGACACCGAGTTCGGCAGGATGTGCCGGGTGACGGCCCGGACGTGGGTGCCGCCGGTCGCGCGCAGCGTCAGCACGTAGTCACGGCTCTTGAGCGTGAGCGTCTCCGCCCGTACCAGCCGGGACGGCACCAGCCACGACACCAGGCCGAGGACCACGATCAGCCCGAGGGTGTCCGGCGTCGTGATCGCGGAGACCACCAGCAGGATGAACAGCGCGGGAATCGCGATCCCGGCGTCCACCACGCGCATCATCACCGCGTCCACCCAGCCGCCCGCGTAGCCCGCCGCCGCGCCCCAGAGCGTCCCGATGACGGTGGCGAGGAGCCCGGCGGCGAGCCCGACGACGAGCGAGACGCGCCCGCCGTACATGAGCCGCCCGAGCTCGTCGTGCCCCACGGCGTCCGTACCCAGCCAGTGCGCGCCGCCCGGCGCCAGGTTGACCTGGTGCAGGTCCGTGTGGGTCTGGTCGGTGGAGTACAGCAGCGGCCCCACGAAGCAGAGGAGCAGGAAGAGCACGACCACCACGAGGCCGGCGACGGCGAGCCTGTCGCGCGCGAACCTGCGCAGGGACAGGCGGTGGCCGGCGACGGGCTCCGCCGTCGGTGCGCCGGTCTGCAGCACGGCACTCATACGCGGTCCTCCTTCGGATCCGGGTCGGCCGCCGCCCGGTCGCGGGCCGGCCGGCTCATGCGCGGCCGTCCTTCACACGGGGATCGACGATCCGCTGCACGACGTCGGCGAGCAGCGTTCCGGTGACCGTCGCGACGGAGATGACGAGGACGCAGCCGAGCAGCACCGGATAGTCGGCAGACTGCGCGGCGCTCCAGAACAGCAGCCCCATGCCGGGGTAGTTGAAGAGCTGCTCGACGACGAGCGCGCCGCCGAACAGGACGGGCACGTAGTAGCCGAGCATCGCGATCACGGGGGTCAGCGAGTTGCGCAGCACGTGCCGGAAGAGGATCGCCCCCTGCCGCGAGCCGCCCGCCCGCGCGGTGCGGACGTAGTCCTCGGAGAGGTTCTCCAGGGTCGAGGCGCGCATGTACCGGCTGAAGACCGCCACCATGGAGGCGGCCCCCGTGACCACCGGCAGCACGAGCGCCGCCGGGTCCGCGAACACCTGTGCCAGGGTGTCGCCCTGGGGCGCCTGCGAGGGGAACCAGTGCAGCGTCTGGGTGAAGACCAGCACCAGGATCAGGCCCAGGAAGTACACGGGCGTCGAGTACGCCACGAAGCTCAGCGTGGTGATCACGTAGTCGGCGGGCCTGTTGCGCCGCACGGCCTGCCACATGCCGAGCGGGATCGCCAGCAGCAGACCGGCCAGCGCGGAGAGCACCGTCAGCACCAGCGTCTTGGGCAGCCGCTGCCCGATGAGCTGGGCGACGCCCTCGTTGAGGGTGTACGACGTGCCCAGGTCGCCGTGGAGCAGCGTGCGCAGGTAGTAGACGTACTGGACCGGCAGCGGCCGGTCCAGGCCCTGCTCGTGGTTGAAGGCGGCGATCTGCTGCGCCGTCGCCTGCGGTCCGAGGATTCCGCGTGCGGGGCCCCCGGGCAGCGCGTGCAGCAGGCAGAAGACCACGACCGTGACGATGAGGATCACCACGAGGGCCTGGAGCAGCCGCCGGGCCAGGTAGAGGAGCGTCTGCATGCCTCAGCCGGTCCACTTCCACTGCGCGGGGTGGAAGTTGGCGAGGGAGTCCTGGGCGAAGCCGCCCAGGCCGTCGCGCATCACGGAGATCTGGTAGTCGGGTTCCGGCAGCCAGATCACCGGCAGGTCCTTGGCGAGGGCCGCGCTGTAGTCCTGGATCGCCCGGTTCGAGCCCGACGTCGTGGAGGCGCTGATGAGCCGGTCGGCCTGCGCGTTCGAGTAGCCGCCGAAGTTCGAGCCGCCCGCGGACTGGAAGAGGGAGTCGCCGGTCGGGAAGGCGGGGAAGTACCAGCTGCCGGCCGTACCGAAGAAGGACAGCTGCCACCTGCAGACCGACTGGCCCGCCGTGCACTGCGGGGTCTGTGAGAGCACCGAGTTGACCGGTGCGGTCCTGATGGAGAGCTTGATGCCGGTCTTCGCGAGCGAGGACTGGATCGCGCTCATCATGTTGTCGGTCACGGCCGACCCGGACTGCGACAGCACCTGCATCCGGAACTTCGTCCCCTCGGCGACCCCGTCACCGCACCTGCCCGCCCCGCTGCCCGGGCTCGTGCACGTCATCACCCCGCCCTGCTCGGTCCAACCGTGGCCGGTGAGAAGGGCTCTGGCCGCGCTCGTGGAGAACGGGTACGGGTTGTCCCGCTGTGTCCGCGAGACGAACGCGGAGGCCTGGGCCGTGGGGACGGGGCCGTATCCGGGTACCGCCGTGCCGCTGAAGACGACCTTCGCGAGGGTCGTCTGGTCGATCGACCGCTGGATCGCCTGGCGGGCGTAGAGCTGCCGGAACACCGGCCCCATGGACGGGTTGTGGAAGTTGTACGGCATGTAGGTGATCGCCCAGCCCGACCACGGCTTCACGGTGTAGCCGCGTGAGGTGAAGCTCTCCTTCTGGTCGAGGTCGGTCGCCTCGATGTAGCCGTAGTCGACGCTCCCGGAGCGCAGGGCGTTCTTCTCGGCGTCCGCCGTGGTGAACGGCAGCAGGTTCACGGTGGAGATCCCCGGCTTCTCCCCGCCGTCGTACGTCTTGCTGGCCGCGAGGACGACCTTGCCGGCCGTCGAGAAGGACTTCACGGTGTACGGGCCGCTGACGGTCTTCCACAGGGGGTCGGAGGCGTACCCCCCGATGTTCCTGGCCGCGTCGTTGAGGTATTTCCACGTCGCCGCCGGACTGCCGCCCTTGTCCCAGGCGTGCTCGGGCAGCGGCGTGATGAGCTGCAGCTCGTTCGCCAGCATCCACTGCGGGTTGTACGCCTTGTCGAAGGTGATCGTGAAGTGGCGGTCGTCGTCGGCCCTGAAGGAGGTCCAGTTGTCGGGCGCCTGGCCGGGCGTGTAGCCCGCCCACTGCTTCTTGTCCGCCTTGATGAGGCCGAACCAGAACTGCACGTCCTTCGAGGTGATCGGCTTGCCGTCGCTCCAGTGGCGGTCGCCGAGGGTGATCCTCACGCTCTTGTTGTCGGGGGCGAAGTCGGCGGCCGTCGCGATCGAGCCGGCCTTGTTCCAGCCGATCGTGCCGGTCGAGCCGTCGTAGGCGATCAGCGGCTCCCACAGCGCGTGCGCGATGGAGCTGTTGTTGGTGTTCAGGTGCGCCGCCGTGCCGATCGGCAGGATCCAGTTCGGCGTGAAGTTCGCGGGCAGCGCGTAGTTGATCGAGTCCTTCGACGCGGACGGGGAACCGGCCGACCCGGAGCAGCCCGCGAGCAGCAGCGCGCCCGCGGAGAGGGTGACACCGGCCAGGAGTCTCGTGCGGGCAGGGGACATGGCTCTCCTCGGGGAAGGGGGTCGAGCGGAGTGAGGACAGTCAACGGCCCGTACCTCCGAAGAAACAGACGCGCCGCTGTAAAAAGTCTGTTTCTGCTGTTCTGAAAAAAGCGCGGGGAGGGGCGAGTTGGCCTACGCTCGTCGCTCCGACCGCCGAAGACGGAAGTTGTTTCGTCCATGACTGAAAAAAGTCCGCCGAGGCGGAAGCTGCACGCCGGTGTCTCCTCGCTGGCCGAGCGTGTCCTCGAACTGCTCGCCTCCGGGCAGGCCACCACGCGCACGGAGATCGCCGGACTGCTCGGCGCCGCACCCTCGACCATCTCCTTCACCGTGAGCCAGCTGCTTCAGCTCGGCCTGGTCGCGGAGGAGGGCACGGTCTCCTCGGCCGGCGGCCGGCCGCGCAAGGTGCTGCGGCTGGGCGGCAGCGACGGGTTCGCGGTGGCGGCGGAACTCGGCGGACGGCACGCGCACGTGGGCGTGGTGCTGCCGGGCGGCGGGCTCACCGACGTCTCGACCGTGCCGTTCCCGACGGCGGACGGACCCGAAGCCGCCCTGCCCGGACTGGCCGAGACCCTCGCGGGCCTGGCCGGCCGGCACGGGCGGGACATGCTGCGCGGCGTCGGCCTCTCCCTGCCCGGCCCGGTCGACGTCGCCTCCGGCGTGGTCACGCTCCCCTCCCGGATGCCGGGCTGGAACCGCTTTCCCGTCCGCGCCTGGCTGGAGGACCGCTTCGGCGTGCCCGCGGCCATCGAGAACGACGCCAACTGCATGGCCGTCGGCGAGCACACCGTGCAGCCCGCCGGGCGCCGCCAGTCGATCATGGTGAAGACCGGGACGGCGATCGGGGCCGGCGTCATCGCCGACGGCCGTCTCTACCGGGGCGGCACCGGAGCCGCCGGCGAGATCACCCACGTCCGGGTCGAGGCCGCCCACGACACGCCCTGCTCCTGCGGGAACACGGGCTGCCTGGAGACGGTCGCCTCGGGAGCGGCCCTCGTGCGCATCCTGCGCGAGCGCGGCCTGCGGGTGGCGTCCACCGAGGACGTCGTGCGCCTCGCCTCCGACGCCGACCCCGAGGCGACCCGCGCGGTCCGGCAGGCCGGCCGCTACCTCGGCCAGGTACTCGCCGCGAACGTCAACTTCTTCAACCCCGACGCCGTGTACCTCGGCGGCATCCTCTCCACGCTGGAGCCCTTCGTCGCCGCCGTGCGCAGCCAGCTGTACGAGGGCTGCCACCCGCTGGTCACCGAGCACCTGGTGATCGAGCGGGCCAGCCTCGGCGCGGACGCCGGCCTGGTCGGCGCCGGGCAGTTCGCGCTCCAGCGGGCGCTGGCGCACGCCCTGCACACCGTGACCGGCAACCACCACCCCTGACCCTCCCGGAGGAGCCATGCCGCACACGCGTCCCGTGATCGCCGTCGCCGGTCTCGGCATCGAGTCCTCGACGTTCTCCCCGGCCCGCACCGAGGCCCCCGCCTTCCACCCGCGGCGCGGGGCGGAGGTCCTGGACGGCTACCCCTTCCTGGCCACCGGCAGCCCCCTGCGCGCCGCCGCCGACTGGCGCGGCGCCCTGGTCGGCAAGGCGCTGCCCGGCGGCACGGTCACGGCCGGGGCGTACGCCGCGCTCTCCGCCGAACTCATCGAGCGCCTGGCCGGGCTGGGCCGTCTCGACGGCCTCTGGTTCGACATCCACGGCGCGATGACCGTCGAGGGCCTGGACGACGCCGAGACGGACCTGCTGACCCGCGTCCGCGCCGTGATCGGCCCGGACGTCCTGGTGTCGGCCTCCATGGACCTGCACGGCAACGTCTCGCGCGAACTCGTCCACCGCAGTGACCTGATCACCTGCTACCGCATGGCCCCGCACGAGGACGCCATGGAGACCAAGGAGCGTGCGGCCCGGAACCTCGTGGACCTGCTGGCGAGCGGCGCGCCCCGCCCGGTCAAGGCCTGGATCCCGGTACCGGTACTGCTCGCCGGTGAGCAGACCTCGACCCGGATCGAGCCCGCGAAGAGCGTGTACGCCGCGGTCGCGGACGTGGAGGCGGCCGAGGGCGTCACGGACGCGGCGGTCTGGGTGGGCTACGCGTGGGCCGACGAACCGCGCAACCGGGCCGCGGTCGTGGTCACCGGCCCGGACAGCGACGCGGTGTCGGCGGGCGCCGAGCGGCTGGCCCGCGGCTTCTGGGAGGCCCGCCACGACTTCGGCTTCGTCGCCCCGACCGGCACGCTGGACGAGTGCCTCGACGAGGCGCTGGCGTCGCGAGCCCGGCCGTACTTCATCAGCGACACCGGCGACAACCCGACCGCCGGCGGCGCGGGCGACGTCACCTGGGGCCTGCGCCAGGTGCTCGACCGGCCGGAGTTCAAGGACCCCACCGGCCCGAGCGTGCTGTACGCCTCGCTGCCCGGCCCGTCCGCGGTCGCCACCGCCGAGCGGGCCGGCGTCGGAGCGACGGTCACCGTCACCGCGGGCGCCGAGGTCGACGACCGGCACGCCGGCCCGCTCACCCTGACCGGGGCGGTCCACGCGATCCGGCACGGCGACCGGGACGCCGGGACGGAGGTGGTCCTGCGCGTCGGCGGCGTGCACGTGATCCTGACCCGCCGGCGCAAGCCGTACCACCACGAACACGACTTCACCGGCCTCGGCCTTGACCCGCGCACGGCCGACATCGTGATCGTCAAGATCGGCTACCTCGAACCCGAGCTCTTCGCCATGGCCGCCGGCTGGAAGATGGCCCTGACGCCCGGCGGCGTCGACCAGGACCTCGTCCGCCTCGGCCACCACCGCATCCGCCGGCCCATGTTCCCCTTCGACGCCGAGATGGCCGACCCCGACCTCACCGCCCGCATCGTGCCACCCTGCGCCGAACCCCTCAGCGGCCCGGACCGGTGAGCCGCCCGGAGCCGCTCCCCCCGGCCGCCGACGCGATCAACTGGTCCATCAGCGCGATCAGTACGTCCCGGGAGGAGTCCCGCTCGCGGGCGTCGCACAGCAGCACCCGCACATGCTCCGGCAGGGCGAGCGCGTCACGGATCTCGTCGGGCGGGTAGGGGTGGTCGCCGTAGAAGCCGTTGACGCCGACGACGAAGGGGATCTTGCGGCGTTCGAAGAAGTCGATCGCGGCGAAGCTGGTCTCCGGGCGGCGCACGTCGACCAGGACGACGGCGCCGAGGGCGCCCACGGCGAGGTCGTTCCACATGAACCAGAAGCGCTGCTGGCCGGGGGTGCCGAAGAGGTAGAGCACGAGGTCCTGGCCGATGGTGATGCGGCCGAAGTCCAGGGCCACGGTGGTGGCGTTCTTCTCCTCGATGCCGGTGAGGTCGTCGACGTCCGCGCCCGCGCCGGTCAGCCGTTCCTCCGTGCGCAGCGGGGTGATCTCGCTGACCGAGCCGACCATGGTGGTCTTGCCGACGCCGAAGCCGCCGGCGATCAGGATCTTCACCGTGTCGGGCGCCGCCGGGGCGGCGGTGTCAGAGCCGGCCAAGGCCGTCCCTCACTTTCTGCAGCAGGTCCAGGTCCGGATTGCGGGTGACGGGGCGCGGCGGGCGGGCGGTGATGCGGCCCGCCTCCAGCAGGTCGCAGAGCATGATCACGACGACGCTCACCGGCAGGTCGAGCAGCGCGGCGAGCTCCGCGACGGCGACCGGTTCGGCGCAGCGGCGCAGGATGCGCTGGTGCTCCGGCTGCGGCCGGGTGGCCCAGGCCGGCGGCGGGTCCACCGCGGTCACCGTGGTGATGAGCGTGAAGTCGGCGCGGCTGGGCCTGGTGCGTCCGCCGGTCAGTGCGAACGGCCGGACCAGACGGCCCGCCGTGTCGCCACCGCCCACCTCACACGCCGGATTCGGCGGCCGGCCCGAGGCCCGCCCGTGGTGCCGCGCTGAGGTGCTCGCCGATCTTCTTCACCAGCATGTTCATCTGGTACGCCACCACGCCCACGTCCGCGCCCTGGCTGGTGAGGACGACCAGGTGGGCGCCCGGACCGGCCGAGGTGAGTATCAGGTAGCTGTGCGCCATCTCGATGAGCGCCTGGCGCACCGGGCCGCCGCGGAAGTCCATGCTCACGCCCTTGCTCAGGCTCATCAGCCCGGACGCGGTGGCCGCCAGCCGCTCGGCGTCGTCGCGCAGGAACCCGGTGGACTTGCTGACGACCAGCCCGTCCTCGGAGAGGACGACGGCGTGGTTCACCTCGGCGACCCGCTCCACGAGTCCGGTCAGCAACTGGTCGAGCTGGGTATGGGTGGCTGGTACGGGGCGTGTCATGGCGGTGTTCCTTCGTCAGCGGTCGGCGGGCGGAGTCGAGGATGCGGGTGCCCCCGCCCGGGCGCGGCCGGGAGCGGGGGATGCCGGGCCTGCGGCGGGCAGCGGCGCGTCCGGGTCCCCGGCACCGGGCGCGTCCTGCTGGTCGTCGCGCGTCCCGGCGGAGTCGTCACGGGCGCGCAGCGTGCCGCGCTGGAAACCGGCGAGGGAGGCGGCGGCCTGCTCCGCGCCGAAGTCGTCCGCGTGGCCGTCCTGCTCGCCGCCCGCGGACTCCTCGCGCAGCTCGGCGGCCAGACTGGTCTGGGGGACACGGCGGGGCAGCGGGGCGACGCCGTCGCGCCGTGCGGAGGGGACGGGGCCGGCCGAGGCCGGGGCGGGCGCCACCGGCCCGTCCTGAGCGGCCGGCTCCTGCGAGGCCGGCCCGTCCTGCGCGGCCGGCTCCCGCGGGACCCGGACGTCGCCGGGCGCGTCCGGCGCCTCCTCCCGTACGACGATCTCGTGCGGCAGCAGCACGATCGCCGTCGTCCCGCCGTACGGCGACGGGCGCAGCGTGACCGTGATGCCGTGGCGGGTGGCGAGCCGGGCGATCACGAACATGCCGAGGCGGAGGTCGTCGGCCAGCGCCACCACGTCGAACTGCGGTTCCACGGCGAGCTGCGCGTTGAAGGAGTCGTAGTCCTCCTCCGACATGCCCAGGCCCCGGTCCTCCACCTCGACGGCCAGGCCCTTGGCCACCGTCGCGGCCCGCACCGCGACCGGGGCCGGGGCCGGGGAGTAGACGGTCGCGTTGTCGATGAGCTCGGCCAGCAGGTGGATCACGTCGGCCACCGCGGGCGGCGACAGGCACACCTCCTCGTCGGTGTGCACCTCGACCCGCTGGTACTCGGCGACCTCGCCGACGGCGCCGCGCAGGATGTCGATCAGCGCGACCGGCTCCAGCCAGCTGCGCCGCGGCTGCTCGCCGCTGATGATGACCAGGTTCTCCTCGTAGCGGCGCAACTGGCTCGCCGTGGAGTCCAGTTCGTACAGGCCCTTGAGGACGTCGGGGTCGGTGTGGCTGCGTTCCAGCGCGTCGAGCCTGGTGAGCTGGAGGTTGACCAGGTTCTGGCTCTGCCGGGCGATGCCGAGGATGACCTTCTGGAAGCCGCGCCGGGTGTCGGCCAGTTCCACCGCGGTGTGCACCGCCGTGCGCTGCGCCTTGTTGAACGCCCGTGCCACCTGACCGAGTTCGTCGCTGCCGTAGTCCAGCGGCGGGGTCGCCCCGTCGGCGTCGACCTTCTCGCCGCGGTCCAGCCGGGCCACCACGTCCGGCAGCCGCTCCTCGGCCAGGCTGAGCGTGGCCTCCCGCAGGCCGCGCAGCCGCCGGGACAGGGAGCGGGTGATCCGCCAGGACATGCCCACGCACAGCAGCAGGGCGATCAGCCCTCCCGCGCTGAGCATGGCCGCCTTGAACAGCAGGCTGTCCGCCTTGTCGGCACTGCGGTCGAGCAGCCCGGACGTCTGGCCGCCGATCAGTTGCGCGTACTGGTCGCCGACCTTCTTGAACGCCGCCGCCCACTCCTTCCGCGCGGCGGGCAGCGCGGCCTTCCCGGTGCCGGCGGACGGCCGGGAGGCGAGCACCCGGTCCTCGACGTCCTTCATGGTCTGCCACTCGCGGCTCTGCAGGATCCGCTCGGTCTGTGTCTTCGCGCTGCCGCGCAGCGAGGGCACGATCTGGTCCTGGACCAGCCAGCGGCGGGTGTCGACCAGCTCCGCGAAGTCCGCCCACTCCTTCCGGCTCAGCTGCCCCGAGGGCCAGGCCACGGTGAGCCGGGCGTCCTCCTCGGAGACCAGCTCGGCCGCGTGCTCCAGGGCGACCAGCGGGCCGGCCTGCGAGGTGAGGTCGCCGTCGTCGACCTGGGAGAGCTCCTGGAAGGCGTGGATCTGGTCGTCGATGATCGAGCCGTACTGGTCCAGCGCCTGCGCCGCGGTGATGTCGGTGGGGTCGTCGAGCTGGCCGCGGTAGTACTCCAGGCTGCTCACCGAGCCGAGGACCGAGTACAGCCGGTCCGAGACGCGCGCCGGCGCGTTGTTGATCGCGTCGGTCTGGCCGACCAGCTTGGCGACCGCCCTGTCCGTCGCCCTGCGCTGCGCCTCCAGCGCGGCCCGGGAGCCGTGCGGATCGGCCAGCCAGGCCGCCGACAGGCTGCGCTCCCGCTGCAGCGCGAGCGTGGCCTCCGTCCCCATGGCGCCGGTGGAGCGGCTCAGCTCCGTCTGCCCCCGCAGCCGCAGGCCCTCGCTGAACATCTGCGTCGTCGTCAGACCCCACATGGCGGCCAGGGTGACGGTGGGCACCAGGGCCAGCAGGATCAGGGAGAGACGTATGGAGCCGAGACGGCGCCCGGTACCTGCACCTGTCCGTGGAGACATCGTCGTCCTAGGCGTTCAGCGGAGCGGAGGGGGAAACACGGGGGTGACCGTGAGCGGGGAGAGAAGGGGTGCACAGGATGCTATCCGTACAAGTGACCGCACGTGCCCCGGGTCTGCCAATCTTTCGAGACATTGACGTCCGAAGTGTCGTCCGGCGCGGTCCGGCGTGCCGTTCAGCGCGTCCCGTGGTCCGCGAAGGCGGCGACCGAGGCCACGTTGGCCTTGGTGACGAACGCCGGACCGGTGAGGACGGGTGAGACCCCGCCGCCGCTGACGTTTCCGTTGGTCTTGTACAGCCACAGCGAGTCCACCGCGAGATAGCCCTGCAGATACGGCTGCTGGTCCACCGCGAACTGCACGTCCCCGCTCCTGACGGCCTTCACCAGGTCCTGGTTGAGGTCGAACGTGGCGACGTGCGCCTTGCTGCCGGACTGTTTCACCGACTTCACCGCGTTGAGGGCGAACTGGGCGCCCAGGGTGACCACTTCGTCGATCGTCGGGTCCTGCCGCAGCCGGGCGGTGATCGCGGCGTCGGTCGCGGTGGTGTCGGTGCCCTCGACGTAGACGATGTCGGTCCGGCCGCCGAAGGTCTTCTTCACACCGGCGCAGCGGGCCTCCAGGGCGACGTTGCCGCGCTCGTGGATCACACACAGCGCGTGCTTGGCCCTGAGTTCGTCCAGCTTGTCCCCGACGGCCCGGCCGGCCAGGCTCTCGTCCTGCCCGAAGAACTCCAGGATCCCCTCGGACTGCCAGGAGTCGATGCCGGAGTTGAGGCCGACCACGGGGATGTCCGCCGACCTGGCCGCGGCCACCGGGCCCTTCATCGCCTGCGGCTTGGCGAGCGTCAGCGCGATGCCGTCGACCTTCTGGCGGACCGCGTCCCGCACCAGCGCGGCCTGGCCCGCCGCGTCCGGGTCGTTGGCGTACGTGAGGTCGACGCCGTCCTTCGCCGCGGCGGCCTCGGCCCCCTTCCTGACCAGGTCCCAGAACGTGTCGCCCTCCGAGGCGTGCGTGACCAGGGCGACCTTGAAGCGGGCGGCGCCCGCCCCGCCGGCGGCGCCCGGCGCGGAGTCCGGCGTGCCGCCGGATCCGGAACAGCCGGCCGCGAGCAGGCAGACGGCCGCCGCCGCGGCGATCACGCGGACGGATCTGTGCGGGACGGGAGGCGGGGGAGGAGTGTTCATGAGGGTGCGGCACCTCGCTGTGCGGCCGAGCAAGTGGAACGGCGGGAGCAGGTGCCCGTCCGGCGTCCGACGTCGTGCGCCGCAGGGGTGACTCTCGCTGGCCGGAGCCAATCGTGTGTGACCGCCGGTAGTCAAGTGATCAGCGACATGGAGTGAGTTGTCGCTGCCGCATCGTGATGATGCCGTCCGGCCGGCGGGACGGTGTCTACGCGCATACGCGTCCACGGTCCCCGGACCGCGCCCCGTGCGCGGCCCCGGACGCCGGCACGCCGCTCACCCGCGCCCCGCCGGGGAGGGGCGCGGGTGAGCGGCGTGCCGGGGAGGGGCGCGGGAGCGGCTGCGGCGGAGCGGCGACCGGCAGGGGTCTACAACTGGACGGCTTCCTCAGCGCCCTGCGGGTCCTCCTCCCGCGCGGCCTCCGCCGCATGCGGGTCCTTCTGCACGTCCTTCTCCGGGTCCCGCTTCTCTGCGAGCCCCCTCTCCACGTTCCCCTTCTCCGCGTCTCCCTTCGCCGCGTCCTCCGCCGACCTGGCGTCCTTTCCGCGCTGCCGGCGGCTGCGGCGTGGCTCCTGGTCCGGGAGCCAGCCGAAGGTGAGGCAGCTGCCGACGGCTCCCAGGAGCAGGCCGATGAAGAAGCCGCCCAGGTTCGAGGTGATCCAGGTGCCGAGGGAGGTCAGGATTCCGATGAGCGAGTAGAAGACGCGCTGGGAGGGGCTGAAGAGCGTGAGCAGGCCGCACAGGAGCATGACCACGGGCAGGAGGTACCCGGCCAGGCCCTGCATGCCGATGTGCATGACGACCTTCAGCGAGGCCTTCTCGGTGAGCAGGATCTCCGCGCCGCCCAGGGCGAGCAGCAGCCCGCCCCAGAACGGACGACGGGCTCGCCACTGACGGAAGGCGGGCCGCACGCCTTGTTCCGGACGGCGCGGCATCAGCACCCCGAGCTGCTGAACCGCAGCTTCAGGCCGGGGAGCTTGAACACGCCCGCGGTCGTCGCGTAGTTGGTCTGCCGCAGGTGGTTGATGTGCACCGTGTCCGCCTGCTGGCTGAAGACGCCCTGCGGGCCCTTGACGCCGGCCTTGGTGAGCGTGCTCGCGTCGTTGCCGATCTCGATGTTGCCGAACGCGGCGTCGCCGGACAGTTCGGTCGAGTCGGTGGTCAGGTCGGTCGCACGCACCTTGGACGAACCGCTGCCCGCGGTGATGAGCAGGTTGGTGCCGCCCAGGTCGACGCTCTGGCACAGGCTGTCCAGCGTCGCGTTCTTGATGGCGGAGGTGACGACCAGCACCTGACCGCCGGTGTCGCCCTGGTTCGGGCTGTTCTCGATCATGTTGTCGAGCGCGCCGAACTGCTCGAAGCCGGTGCCGTCGAGCGACTTGGCGGTGACGGTGAAGGGCATGCCGGAGATCGAGAACGACACGCCCAGCGCTCCCTCGGCGGTCATGATCGCCAGGCCGGCGGCGACCGCGACGGCGGGCACCGCCATGACGGCGGCCCGGCGCAGCCGGACCCGCCCGTGTCTGGCGGGTTCGGACGCGGAACCGCTTTCCGGCGTTCCGGAGGTGTTCTCGGCGGACGGGGTGACGTCCGAGGACGAGGCCATTTCTGCTCCCGTGTGCATAGTCAGTGCGGGTTGGGCATCAGCGGCACGTTGTCCTGGCGCGGACAGCGGGCTGCGGCGCACGCCTCCTCGCAACTCCCGGCGGGTGCAAGGGCTTACGCGTACTCCGCAGTAGCCGACGAGGAAGTTACCGGTGGTTACATTTGAGGGTCAAGGGAGTTGTGGAAAAAGGGTGGGGGTTGTGCCCCACCTGTGTCTCCATGGCTGATCGGAGGCCCGGAGCAGTTCCTGAACGATCGTCAAATACCTTGCAGGACATCGACGTTGACTACAGCGCAGGGCCTTGACGTCGACTGCGACCCGGGTCTACAACTGCCCCTGGCTTCCCCCAGGATCCGTGGCGCCGGATCCCCGTCACGCGGCATCGCCCGCTTCCCGGAAACCGCACCCCCACACCTCCCGACGGTCCGCACGGGCACTTCCCCCATGGTTCGTGCGGGCCGCCTCTCCCGCCCGGCCGCGGCAGGCGGCCCTTCCCACGGGTCCTCGGCCGATCGCCGGCCGGTCGTCGTTGCCGGTCCGTCACGTACGGAGAAGGCGTCACGGACCGGCAATGGCGGACGCGGTCCCGCGTCCCCCCGCGCCACTTCCAGCCCCCACATCCCGGAGGAACCGGCTCCGCGTCCAGAGCGGCCGGCCTCCCCATTCCGGAAGGAAGAACCCCCGCATGCGTACTCGCACCCTCCTCACCCTCGTCGGAGCCGTCGCCGCCCTCTCGATCCCCGCGGCCGTCCCCGCCTCGGCCGCCGGCACCCCCGTCCTGACCACCGGGTCGGCCGGCGGCACCGCCGTCGCCGCCGGCGACGTCCTCACCGCGCCGCTGGCCTCCGGCACCGATGCCACCCTCTACTCCAGCGCGACCGGCACGAGCGGTGTGACCTGCTCCTCCTCGACGTTCACCGCGAGCGTCACCGACAACCCCGCCGCCCCCGGCACGGCCACCGAGTCGGTCACCGGGCAGAGCTTCGACAGCAGCAGCTGCACCAGCAACGTCTTCGGCGTGACGGGCGTCAGCAGCATCACCGTCGACAACCTGCCCTACACCACCACCGTGGCCTCCGACGGCACCCTCACCGTGACCCCGGCGAGCGGCTCGGCCATCCAGACCACGGTCAAGCTGAGGACCCTGCTGGGCAGCATCACCTGTGTCTACCAGGCCCCCAGCCTGACCGGCACGGCCAGCAACGACGACAACAGCATCGCCTTCACCAACCAGCAGTTCACCAAGACCTCCGGCTCCTCGCTCTGCTTCAGCAGCGGCTACTTCACCGCCAAGTACGCCCCCGTCACCGACAACGGGGCGGCGGTCTACGTCAACTGACCACCACCCGGCGCGACGTCAGCGCCGACGCAGACGCAGCGCCAGGGCGGCGCCGCCGGTGAGCACCAGCACCGCAGCGGCGCCGCCCGCCAGCATGGGCGCGGAAGGCGCCGAGCCGGCCCTGGAGGCCGCGGCCACCGGAGTGCTGCCGGGTGCGCCGCCGCCCTGCCGCGGGCCCGCCGCCGTCCCGGCGGTGCGCGAAGGGGCCGGTGCGGACGAGGGCGCGGCAGCGGGAGCGCCGCCCGACGCCTTCCCGCCGCCGGCGGACGCGGTCCGGAACACCACGTCCGAGCAGGAGTAGTACGTGTCCGTCGTGCTGCTGTTCTGCCAGATCGTGTAGAGGACGTGGCGGCCGGTCCGGTCCGCGGGCAGCTTGGCGGTGATGCGGTAGGCGCTGTTCACCAGGGCCGGGTCCTTGACCTGCGCGAAGGGCCGGGAGGGCAGCTCGGACCAGGTCAGCGGCTTGGCCGGGTCGTAACCCGGTTTGGTGAGGTAGAGCTTGAACGTGCCGGTGTGCGGGATCGTCGAGGCGTACGTCATCCTCAGCGTGGCGCCCGGCGTCAGCGTCGTGGACGGCCAGTCGGAGCGGGCCAGGTCGAGTCCCTTGTAGGCGGGCAGGCCCCCGCTGCACAGCTTTCCGTCAGGGATGGCCTGCCGGTCCCTGCCGCCGACGCCCGGCACCCGCAGGTCGTCCCAGAGCGTGAAGGGGGCGCCGTTCGCGGCGACGGCGGCCTCGCAGGCGGCCGAGCGTGCGGCGTCGCCGCCGTCGGGGGAGCAGGCGTAGACCCGGCTGACCGGATCCGTGGGCGCGCCGTGCGCCCGCGCGGGGCCCGCCGCCCACAGCGGCAGCAGGAACGGGGTCACCAGAGCGGCCGTCAGGGCGGCGCGGTGTGCGGTCATCCGGGGCATCCGGAACGTCTCCTCGGCCGGCGCGGGAACGGAGTGCTTCCGGTGTGTACGGGGCGCGCGCCCGGCGCGTTCACCAGGAGGGCCCACCTGCGCCGTACGCCTCTGAAGGCCGCCCACGTCTCATTGAAAACCAACCGGTCGCCTCGTACTCTGGCGGTCGCCGGCACGGGTTCGTCCGTCTGGTCTGTCGTTGTTTTTCGGGGGACCGAGGGAGGGACATGCCTCAACCGTCCTTGACGGCCACCGTGCCCCGTCAGCTCGTTCACCGGGCGGCGATCGCGGAAACGTTCCTCACCGACTGGGAGAAGACCGGGCCGGACAGCTTCAGGCTGTGCGCCCAGTGGCCGCGCGCCCATCAGTTACACGTGTCCCCGGACCGCTCCGCCTACGAGCCCCTGCTCGTCGCCGAGACCGTCCGCCAGTGCGGGGCGCTCCTCGCGCACGCCGAGTACCGCGTCCCGCTCGAGAGCTGCTTCGTGCTGCGCGAACTGCGCCTGAGCACGCGGCCCGGCCGGCTCGCCGTGGGCGCCGCGCCCGCCGAACCGGTCCTGGACGTCCGTGTCTTCGACGTCCGCCACCGGGCCGGCCGCCCGACCGCGCTGCGCTACGACACCGAGGTGCGGCTGGGCGGCGAGCCGGTCGCCGACGCGCACATCGCCGTCAGCTGGACCAGCGCGGCCGTCTACCGCAGGCTGCGCGGCGGCCGCACCCCGGCCACCGTCTGCGCGGTGCCGCTGCCGCCCGCCCTGCCGGCCGGTGCCGTCGGACGGCTGCTGCCCGCGGACGTCGTCCTGGCGCCACCCGAGCGGCCCGGGCGCTGGCAGCTGCGAGTAGATACCGCGCATCCCGTTTTCTTCGACCATCCGCTGGATCACGTACCGGGCATGCTCCTGCTGGAGGCGGCCCGGCAGGCGGCCCGGCTGCGGACCGCGGGTCCGGACGTGTCCGCGTCCTTCGCCGCCACCTTCCACCAATACGCCGAGCTGGACAGATCCACCTGGATCGAGGTCGTCGAGGGGGACGGACCGGGCCTGCTCGTCCGGGGCAGCCAGGGCGATTCGACGATCTTCGAGTGCGCTGTGGACGCCGCCGAGGGGTGAGATATCGTGCACGGGGAGTGAGAAAAAACAGCACGACCCGTTCTTTCCGGCCCTCAGGAGTGTTCAGGCGATGGCGAGGCAGTTACGAGCCGAGCAGACCCGCGCGACGATCATCACGGCCGCGGCAGACCTGTTCGACCGTCACGGCTACGAGTCGACCAGCCTCAGCGACATCGTCGAACACGCCCATGTCACCAAGGGCGCCCTGTACTTCCACTTCGCGGCGAAGGAGGACCTGGCACACGCGATCATGGAACTGCAGTCCAGGGCCCTGCGGGAGGTGGCGGGGGAGCTGGACGCCCGGGGCTACTCCTCGCTCGAGACCCTGATGCGCATCACCTTCTCCATGGCCCGGCTCTCCGTCGAGGGCCCGATACCGCGCGCCGGGCTCAGACTCGCCACCGGGGGAGTCGCGGTGCGGCCGCCCCTGGAGCATCCCTTCACCGAGTTCCGGGACGTGGCAGGCCGCAAACTCCTCGGTGCCGTCAAGGAGTCGGACCTCCACGCGGACACCGACGTCGACGCCGTCGCCCACTCCCTGGTCGGCTTCTACGTCGGCACCCGGGTCGTCAGCCGCTCCCTCGAACCCGTCGCCCGCCAGCCCCGCAGACTGGCCGAGATGTGGCACATCATGATCCGCGGCCTGGTCCCGGTGACCCGCCGGGCCCGTTATCTGAACCTCGCCGCGCGGCTGGAGAGGGAGATCGGACTCGTCTGACGCGCGCGCCGGGCGGCCCCCGCGGCCCCCGGACCGATCCGCGGCGCGGGCCCGGGGGCGGCGCGGGCCGGGAGCGGGCGGCGGTCGGGGGGAAGCCCCCCGCGGGTCCGCCGGCGCCCCTGGCGGGGTGCGGACAACCGCGGGGGCTCTCACGACGGCGCGGACGGCGGACGCCGTACCACGGCACCTCCGGCCGAGCGCTTAGGGTGAGGCGCATGCCCGACATCCCGTCCGCGCCCGTGATCCTCGGCGACGAGCCCGGTTCGTTCCCGCACAGCGTGCTCGCCGAGCGCCACCCCGCGATCATCCGGCAGGTGCGGGAGGCGTTCCCGTACGGCCCCGACCGGCACGGCGCGCTCGACGCGCTCCTGGAGAGCTGCACCAAGGGCGTCGTCGAACCGCTCCCCGCCGGGGCGCACGACCGGGAGCTCTGGCGGGAGTGGGGCGCGGCCGAGCACACCGGCCGTTCCTGGTATGACCTTCCCTGGCTCTGGTCGGAGAGCTTCTTCTACCGTCAACTGCTGCAGGCCGTGGGGTACTTCGGCGCCGGGCCCTGGCAGGGCATCGATCCCTTCCGCCCGTTCAAGCTCGCCGAGCTCGACGCGCCGCAGACGGACGAGGAACTGGCCGCCCTGGACTCCCTGTCCGCCGAGGACCAGGACCGGGCCCTGCTGCACGGCTCCCTCTGGGGCAACCGCGCCGACCTCGGCTTCCGCCTCTCCGCCGGGGACGCGAGCGGCGCGGACGCGGCCCCGGGCCTGGTCGCCGACGACAGCGCCGCCCTGTGGTCGCTGCTCCCGCCGTCCGGCGGCGCCACCCTGTGCCTGATCGCGGACAACGCGGGCCGCGAACTCATCCCCGACCTGCTGCTCGTCGCCCATCTCCTTCGGCGCGGGCGCATCGCGCGCGCCGTGCTGCACGTCAAGCCGTACCCCTACTACGTCTCCGACGCCACGACGGCGGACGTGCTCGACGCGCTGCGGAGACTGACCGGGGCGCGGGGCGCGGCGGCCGAGTACGGCCGCGTCCTGTGGGCGGCGATGACCGACGGCCGCCTCGTGCTGCGTGCCCACCCCTTCTCCAGCGCCCCGCTGCCGTACGCGGACATGCCCGGTGACCTCCGCGCGGAACTCGCCTCGGCCACCCTGACGATCGTCAAGGGCGACCTCAACTACCGGCGCCTGGTCGGCGATCGGCTGTGGCCGCCGACCACGCCGTTCAGCGGGGTCACCGCCCACTTCCCCGGTCCGGTCGCGGCCCTGCGCACCCTGAAGTCCGACGTGATCACCGGTTTGGACCCCGGCACGGAGGCCGCGCTGATGGCGGCCGAGGGGCAGCGGTGGCGGACCGGGGGCACACACGCGCTCATCCAGGTCCGCACCTGACGAGGCTCATGCGACTTGCGCGGGCAGGGACTTGAGGCCGTTGATGAAGTTGGACGTCAGCCGCCCCGCCGGGCCCGCCGTACGCAGGACGGGCAGCCCGCGCAGCGCCTCCTCGTGGAGCACCCGCAGCTGCAGCCGGGCGAAGTGCGCGCCCAGGCAGACGTGCGGGCCGTCCCCGAAGGAGACGTGCGGGTTCGGGCGGCGGGAGAGGTCGAGGCGGTCCGGCGCGGGGAAGACCCGTTCGTCGCGGTTGGCGGAGGCGTGGAAGACGACCACCTTGTCACCGGCGCGTATCCGGTGCCCGGCCAGTTCGGCGTCCCGGGTGGCGGTGCGGCGGAAGGTGAGCACGGGCGGGTGCCAGCGCAGCAACTCCTCCACGGCGGTGGCGGGTTGCACCTTGCCCGTGCGCAGCAGCCGGTGGGCCTGCGGGTGCTCGGCCAGGGCGAGCAGTCCGCCGGGGCCGGCGCTGCGGACGGTGTCGTTGCCCGCGACGGTGAGCAGGAAGAAGAACATCTCCAGTTCGGCGTCGGCGAGTTCGCGCTCGTGTGCGAGCGTGGTCAGCACGTCGTCGGCGGGGTGCCGGCGTTTGTGCGCGGCGAGCTGCTGGGCGTAGTCGAACATGTCCCGCAGCATCGCGGGGGAGCGGGGGTTGACCGGCTTGCCCGCCGAGTCGAGCACGGGGGCGCCGGCCTCGTCCGGGTCCTGGTAGCCGATGACGCGCCGGGTCCAGTGCAGCAGCAGGCCGCGGTCGCTGTCCGGGACGCCGAGCAGGTCGGCGAGGTTGAGCAGGGCGTAGTCGTCGGTCACGGCGCCGACGAGGTCGACGGTGCCGTCCTGCGCGCGGGCCTCCCGCAGCGCCCGCGCGATCAGCGTGCGTGCCCGGTCCCGTGCCACGGCCGCGAAGCGGTCGATGCGGCCCGGCGTGAAGGCCCGGCTGACCAGCCGCCTCAGCCGGCCGTGCGCGGGCGGGTCCTGATTGAGCATCATGCGCCGGATGAAGGGCAGGTCGGCCGGGTCGGGGTCGCGGATCTGGGTCGCTCCGAGGCATGAGGAGTACGTCGCCGCGTCCCTGAGGACCCGGACGACGTCGGCGTGCCGGGTCACCGCCCAGAATCCGGGCCCGGCCGGCCAGCCCAGCACCTCGGGCTCGTCCTGCCAGGCCACGGGGTGGTGGTCGCGCAGGACGCGGTAGGCGGCATGGGGCACCCCGGCGGCGTACTGCCGCGGGTCGAAGACGTCGGGGACGGGCGGGGCCGCGCGCACCTTCATGCGACCACGGTGGCGCGGCGGACGGGGGCGCGGCAAGGGAGCGTGCGGCGGGCGTGCCCGCGGCGGTCGCGGTGCCGCCGCCCGTGCCAGGACGACCGTGCGGAAGGCCGGGGGCGCCCGGGAGACGGCAGAGCCCTTCGCTTTTCTCCAAAGATTGACGGTTGTACCGACCCGCCTGTAGTGATCATGCCAAATATTTGGTAGTCATGCCCGCATGGCGTTACGTCGATCACGGCCGGGAATCGGAAAACCGGCGGTCGTCCTGGCCGCCCTGATCCTGCTCCTCGCCGCCTGCGGTGGCGGCAAGGACGGCACGGACTCCACAGGCGGCCAAGGCACGAAGCTGACGGTGGCCGCGCTGCCGCTGACCGACTCGGCGGCGCTCTACCTCGCCCGCGATCGCGGGCTGTTCAAGAAGGAGGGGCTGGACGTCACGATCCGGCCGGTCCAGCAGAGCATCCAGGCACTGCCCGCCCTCGCCAACGGCCAGGTCGACGTGATCGCGAGCGCGAACTACGTGACCTTCCTGCAGGCCGACGAGAAGGGCACCCTCGACGTCCGCATCCTCGCCGAGGGCGTACGGGTCGCGCCGCACATGATGGACGTCCTGGTGGCGAAGGACTCCTCCATCAAGAGCGTCGCCGACCTCGCGGGCAAGAAGGTCGCCGTCAACATCCTCAACAACGTCCAGTCACTCACGCTGAACGCGATCCTGGACGCCAGGGGCGTCGGCCGGCCCGTCTACCGGCAGATCGCCTTCCCGCAGATGGGACCCGCCCTCGAACGCGGCCAGGTCGACGCCGTGCACGCGGTGGAGCCCTTCGACAGCGCGATCCAGGGCGACCTGAAGGCCAGGGTGCTGCTGGACGGCGGTTCGGCGCCGGTCCGGTCGCTGCCCATCAGCGGCTACGTCACCACGCGGAAGTTCGCCGACGCGCACGCCGAGGCGGCGGCGGCCTTCCGGCGCGCCATCGAGGCCGCCTCCGAGATCGCGACGCGGGACCCCGACGCCGTACGCGGGGAACTGCCCAAGTACACCAAGGTGACCGCCGACCAGGCGAAGAAGATCCAGCTGCCGGCCTATCCGGCCACCAGCGACGCGGCGCAGCTGCGCCGCCTGACACAACTCATGGAGAAACAGGGGCTGTTGAAGAAGAAGCTCGACCCGGCGACGCTGCTGGTCAAGTGAAGCGGTCCGGACGGCACCGGGAACGGTGGCTGGGGCTGCTCGGCGTGCTGCTGGCGTTCGGTGCCTGTGAGGCGGTCGGCCGCGCGGGCATCGTCCGCCGCAGCTACCTGCCGCCCGCCTCCGAGGTGCTCGCCCGCGCCGTGGAGCTGGGCGGTGACAGCGCCTTCCTGGCCGGGGTCGGTGCCACCCTGAAGGCCTGGGCACTCGGCCTCGGCCTCTCCGTCGCGATCGCCGTCCCGCTCGGGCTGCTGCTCGGCAGCGTGCCGCTGGTCGACTCCGCCGTACGCGTGATCGTGGAGTTCCTGCGGCCGCTGCCGTCGGTCGCGCTGATCCCCCTGGTCTCCCTGCTGCTGGGCACCGGCACCGAGACCGAGGTCGCCCTGATCACGTACGCGTGCGTCTGGCCCGTGTTGTTCAACACCGTCTACGGCCTCGGCGAGACCGACCCGCTCGCCAAGGACACCCTGCGCGCCTTCGGCTTCGGCCGGCTCTCGGTGCTGCTGCGGGTCGAACTGCCCGGCACGGCACCGTTCATCGCCGCCGGCATCCGCATCTCGGCGGCCGTCGCCCTCATCCTGGCCGTCGCCACCGAACTGCTCTCCGGCTTCGGCGAGGGCCTCGGCATCTTCATCGCCCAGGCGGGCCTGGCCACCGACGGCACCCGGGACGTGCTGGCCGGAGTCGTCTGGACGGGCGCCCTCGGGCTGATCGTCAACACCGTCCTGGTCCGGTGCGAACGCCGGCTCTTCCCCTGGACGCCCCAGGGGCGGGCGGACGGCCAGGGGGTGCGCTCGTGAAGGCGGCCGCCGCGCCCGCGCGCGGCACCGGGCGCGGCCCGGCTCCGGCCGCGAGCGCGGGTGGCCGTGTCCTCCTGCGCCTGGCGGTCCTCGCCGTCGCGGTCGGTCTGTGGGAGGTGGCGGCCCGGGCCCACGGCAGCGTGTACTTCCCGCCACCGGGCCGCATCGCCGGCCGCGCCCACGAGCTGTGGTTCTCCGGGCCCGCCGGCCGGCTGTTCCTCACCGACGCCGCCGTGGCCGACGTCCTGCCCAGCCTCGGGCGCATGGCGGCCGGGTTCGGGATCGCCGCGGTGACCGGCGTCGCACTGGGGCTCGCGGTCGGGAGGTCGCGCTGGGCGTACGCGCTGTGCGACCCCGTGCTGCAGTTCGCGCGGGCCGTGCCGCCGCCCGCGCTGGTGCCCGTCTTCGTCGTCGTCCTCGACCTCGGCACGCCCATGCAGATCACGGCGATCGCCTTCAGCGCCGTCTGGCCGGTCCTGATCAACACGGCGGAGGGGGCGCGCAACACCGACCCGCTGCGGCTCGACGTGGCCGCCGTGCTGCGGCTGAACCCCGCGGAGCGGCTGTGGTTCCTGCTCCTGCCCTCCGCGCTGCCCCGCATCTTCGCGGGCCTGCGCCTCAGCCTCTCGCTCTCCCTCATCCTCATGGTCTTCTCCGAACTGCTCCCGGGCAGCGCCGACGGCATCGGCTTCACCCTCACCGACGCCCAGTCCCGCTCCGACCTGCTCACCGTCTGGGCGGCGCTGCTCCTGCTCGGCGTCCTCGGATACGTGCTGAACACCGCGCTGCTGGCGGTGGAGAGACGGCTCGTCGGCCGGGGAAGGACCACGGCATGAAGCTCTGCCTCGACGGCCTCGGCCAGCGCTACGGCGACCAGCCCGTCCTGCACGACATCACCCTCACCGTCCCCGAGGGCCAACTGCTGTGCGTCGTGGGCCCGTCGGGCTGCGGCAAGTCGACGCTCCTGCGCACCGTCGCCGGCCTGCAGCCCGCGTCCGAGGGCTCCGTCACCTTCGACGGGACCCCCGTCACCGGCGTACCCGACCGGCTCGCCGTCGTCTTCCAGGACTACGGCCGCTCCCTCTACCCCTGGCTCACCGTCCGCGACAACGTCGCCCTCCCGCTGCGCCGCCGCGGCCTGCCGCGCGCCGAGCGGCGGTCCGCGGCGCAGCGCATCCTCGAACGCGTCGGCCTCGAAGGAGCCGGCCGCCGCCATCCCTGGCAGCTCTCCGGCGGCATGCAGCAGCGCGTCGCCATCGCCCGCGCCCTGGTCTGCCGCCCCGCACTGCTTCTGATGGACGAACCCTTCGGCTCCCTGGACGCGCAGACCCGCGAGGACCTGGAGGACCTCCTCCTGGAGGTGCACCGCACCGACGGCGCGACCATCGTCCTCGTCACCCACGACATCGACGAGAGCGTCTACGTCGGCGACCGCGTCGTCGTCCTGTCCCCGGGCCCGGCCTCCCGTGTCGTCCTCGACCTGCCGGTCGAACTCCCCGGCGGGCGCGAGCAGATCGCGACCCGCGGGCTGCCGGAGTTCGTGGCGCTGCGAGCGGAGGTGGGGCGGGCGGTACGGGGGAGCTGAGGCGGGCGGCCGGGCCTGAGCTCCCACGGGACCTCCCGCACCCACCCCTGCTTCACGCGATGGTGTGATCATGTCCGGGCCGGCGGATGACGCCGAACAGCCCCGGGTAGGGCCCGGCCATGACGCACCAGCCCTTCGAACTCCCGCACTTCTACATGCCGTACCCCGCGCGGCTGAACCCGCACGTCGACGAGGCGCGTGCCCATTCGACCCGGTGGGCGCGCGAGATGGGCATGCTGGAGGGGTCCGGGATCTGGGAGCGGTCCGACCTCGAGGCCCACGACTACGGACTGCTCTGCGCCTACACCCATCCGGAATGCGACGGACCGGCCCTGTCGTTGATCACCGACTGGTACGTGTGGGTCTTCTTCTTCGACGACCACTTCCTGGAGGTCTTCAAGCGCACCCAGGACCGCGCGGCCGGCAAGGCCCACCTGGACCGGCTCCCGCTGTTCATGCCGATGGACCTCGCCACCCCGATGCCCGAGCCGCGCAACCCGGTCGAGGCCGGCCTCGCCGACCTGTGGACGCGTACCGTGCCGGCGATGTCCGCCGGCTGGCGCCGCCGCTTCGCCGTGGCCACCGAGCACCTCCTCAACGAGTCGCTGTGGGAGCTGTCCAACATCAACGAGGGGCGTGTCGCCAACCCCGTCGAGTACATCGAGATGCGCCGCAAGGTGGGCGGCGCCCCCTGGTCGGCGGGGCTCGTGGAGTACGCGACCGCCGAGGTCCCCGCCGCCGCGGCCGCCTCGCGGCCCCTCAGGGTGCTGATGGAGACCTTCGCCGACGCCGTCCACCTGCGCAACGACCTGTTCTCCTACCAGCGCGAGGTCGAGGACGAGGGCGAGAACAGCAACGGCGTGCTCGTCCTGGAGACCTTCTTCGGCTGCACCACCCAGCAGGCCGCCGACACCGTCAACGACGTCCTCACCTCCCGTCTGCACCAGTTCGAGCACACCGCGCTCACCGAAGTGCCCGCGCTGGCGGTGGAACTGGGCCTGTCCGCGCCCGAGGTCGCCGCCGTCGCCGCCTACACCCGGGGGCTGCAGGACTGGCAGTCCGGCGGTCACGAATGGCACATGCGCTCCAGCCGCTACATGAACGCCCGTGCACGGCCGGGGAATCCGTGGCACGGCCCGAGCGGTTCGAGCGGTTCCGCCGCCGGCGCCGGCACGCTGCTCGCCGCGGCCGGTGCCGTGGGGGCACCTCCCACGCCCTTTGGGCAGTGGGGGAGGCTGCGCGCGTACACGCACGTGCCGTACCAGAAGGTCGGGCCGTCCCTGCTGCCCGACTTCCACATGCCCTTCCAGGTCGAGCTGAGCCCCCATCTGCAGGCCGCCCGGCCCCGGCTCACCGCCTGGACGCACGCCATGGGGATGCTCCATGAGGGCGTCTGGGACGAGGACAAACTCGCCGCCTACGACCTTGCGCTGTGCTCCGCGGGCCTGGACCCGGACGCGACACCGGAGGCCCTCGACCTCAGCTCCCAGTGGCTGGCCTGGGGGACGTACGGCGACGACTACTACCCGCTCGTGTACGGCCACCGCCGCGACCTGGCCGCCGCGCGGCTGACCACCCGGCGCCTGTCGGACTGCATGCCCCTCGACGGCGAGGTGCCCGTCGCCCCGCTCAACGCCATGGAACGCGGCCTCGCCGACCTGTGGGCGCGTACCACCGCGGGGATGCCGCCCGAGGACCGGCGCACCCTGAAGGACTCGGTGAACGTGATGACCGAGAGCTGGGTGTGGGAGCTGTCCAACCAGCTGCAGCACCGCATCCCCGACCCGGTCGACTACCTGGAGATGCGCCGCGCCACCTTCGGCTCCGACCTCACCCTGAGCCTGTGCCGGATGGGCCGGGGCCCGGCCGTCCCGCCCGAGGTCTACCGCAGCGGCCCCGTCCGCTCACTGGAGAACGCCGCGATCGACTATGCCTGCCTGCTCAACGACGTCTTCTCCTACCAGAAGGAGATCGAGTACGAGGGCGAGATCCACAACTCGATCCTCGTCGTGCAGAACTTCTTCGGCGTCGACTATCCGACCGCGCTCTCGGTCGTCCACGACCTGATGACCCAGCGCATGCGGCAGTTCGAGCACGTCGTCGCGCACGAACTGCCGCTCGTCGCCGACGACCTCGGCCTCTCGCGGGAGGCGCGCGAGGCGCTGGGCGGCTATGTGGCCGATCTGCGGAACTGGCTGTCGGGCATCCTCAACTGGCATCGCACGGTGGACCGTTACAAGGCCGACTACCTGGCCCGGCGGGTCCACGGCTTCCTCCCGGACCGGCCGCCCGCCGTACCCGTCCTCGGGTGACCCGCCTCCCCACCCGGCCCGTGCCCGCGCCCGCCGCCCGTACCGGCGGGCGCGGGCACGGGCCGATCGGGTGCGGACGCGAGCCCGTCGTATCGAACTGGTGTCCACGCCTTGTGGGCCGCCGCCTTCCACCGGTCAGTCTCACTCGTTCGTGGCTCGTCGCGCGCCGGGGGTCCCGGGTAGAGCTTCAGCAGGAGGCGATCCATGGAACAGACTGCGTTGCGGCCCAAGCCGATGCCCGGCCGGGACCCCGGTCGCGGCACCCGGCCCGGCGCGCCCGTCCCGCACCCGCACGCCGCGCGGAAGCGGGCCCGCCGGCTCAGGACCCTGCTGTCCGGCCTGCTCGTCGCCGCGGTCCTGGTGCTCACCGGCGTCGGCCTCGGCACCGTGGGCACGACGGTGATGGGGATGAGCCGACTCGCCGGCCTGCAACGCCAGGCGCAGCGGCACCCGCCCGCCGCGTCCCACCCGGCTCCCGCGCCCCCGGCCACGAGCCCGCCCGCCACCCCGCCGGCGCCCCCGGCACCCGCCACCGCGACCCTCGGCCTGGAGGCGGTCGACGCCCACCGGACGGGCGCCCTCGTCGTCGGCGTCCACGTCCCCGGCCCGGGCTACACGGCGGGCCTGGTCCGCGGCGACGTGCTCCTCGCGTTCGGCGGGACCCGTATCGCGTCGGCCGCGGACCTCGCCCGCGCCGTCGCGCACGCCCGCCCCGGCTCCGGGGTCGTCCTGACGATCCGGCACCCGAGCGGCCGCTACCAGCGGCTGACGGCCGTACCCGGATTCGTCATGTGACCCCGGATGTGACACCGGGAAAACCACTGGTCCCGTCCGGCGGCACCGGCCACGATGACCCTCATGCCGAGCACCCTTGCCGCCTTCCGGAGAGGGCGTCCGGGGGCGGGGCGCTGCAGGGCGGCAGGAAGAGCGGCGCGGCGGCTGCCACGCGGGGCTGCTGATGAGCCTCGCCGACCCAGTGTGGTGCGTCGGCCGGATGCGGACCGCTCTGTCGCGCGCCGGGGTGCGCCGCCGCCTGGAGCAGGCCTCGGGGGGCGTACTGCTGCTGCTCGGGGTCCGCCTCGCCCTGGAGGGCTGACGCCGTGCACGGCACAGGGCCGGAAAGCCCCGCGGACCGGTCGCGCCGCCCCCGCCGTCCGGGCAGGATGCTGCCCGTAGTCCTTTGTGGTCCTTTCAACCGGCCAGGGAGGCCCGGATGACCGGCAGCACGCACGCGCCCTTCACCGCCGACGACTACCGGGCCCGCATGGACCGCGCCGCGCGGGCCGCCGCCGACGCCGGTCTCGACGGGCTCCTGGTGGCACCCGGGCCCGACCTGGTGTGGCTGACCGGCTACGCGCCCACCGCGGTCACCGAACGGCTCACCCTGCTGGTCCTCGCCCAGGGCCGGTCCCCCGTCCTGGTCGTCCCCACGCTGGAGGCCCCGGACGCCGCGCGGGCGCCCGGTGCGCCCGCCCTGAACCTGCGCGACTGGACCGACGGCAAGGACCCCTACGCCGCGACCGCCGCGCTGCTGTCCGGCACCGGCCGCTTCGGCATCAGCGACAACGCCTGGGCGATGCACCTGCTGGGCCTCCAGCGGGCGCTGCCCGGCACCTCCTACGACTCCCTCACCGAGGCCCTGCCGATGCTGCGCGCCGTCAAGGACGCGGCGGAGCTGGAACTGATGGCGGCGGCCGGCGCGGCCGCGGACGCCGCGTTCGAGGAGATCAGGAAGGTTCCCTTCGCCGGCCGCAAGGAGTCGGCCGTCGGCGCGGACCTCGCCGACCTGCTGCGGCAGTTCGGCCACTCCCAGGTCGACTTCACCATCGTCGCCTCGGGCCCGAACGGCGCCGACCCGCACCACGAGGTCGGCGACCGCGTCATCGAGCGCGGTGACATGGTCGTCCTGGACTTCGGCGGGCTCAAGGACGGCTACGGCTCCGACACCTCCCGCACGGTCCACGTCGGCGAGCCCACCGACGAGGAGCGCCGGGTGCACGACCTGGTGCGCGAGGCCCAGGAGGCGGGCTTCCGGGCGGTGCGGCCGGGCGCCGCCTGCCAGGACGTCGACCGGGCCGCCCGCGAGGTGATCACCGGCGCCGGGTACGGCGAGTACTTCATCCACCGCACCGGGCACGGCATCGGCGTCACCACGCACGAGCCGCCGTACATGATCGAGGGCGAACGGCAGCCCCTGGTGCCCGGAATGTGCTTCTCCGTGGAACCCGGCGTGTACCTGCCCGGCCGGTTCGGGGTGCGCATCGAGGACATCGTCACCGTCACCGAGGACGGCGGGCGCCGGCTGAACGACACGACCCGGGAGATGGTCATAGTGGACTGAAGCAGCCACCAGGAACCCCGGCAGACCCCCGAGCGACGACGGCGCGGACCATGACCCAGGCACCGACACCCACCGCGGACACCGTCCGCAGGCTGGTCAGTTCCCTGCTCAAGGAGGGTGCGGCCGGCGTCGGACCCGAGGTGCGGCCCGTCACCGAGGGCGCCGGGCACAGCACCTGGTGGGTCGGCGGCCGGCATGTGCTGCGCCTGGCGCCCGACCGTGAGGCCGCCGTCCGCCAGCGCCGCGAACTGCGGCTGCGCGACCTGCTGCGCCCGCACCTGCCGGTCGCCGTGCCCAGCAGCGTGGCGCACGGGGAGTGGGCGCCGGGGCTGACGTACACGCTGGACACGAAGGTGCCCGGCGGATCGGGCGAGGAGCACGACGTGTCCGCCGTCGGCGAGGCCGACCTCGCGGGGCTGCTCACCGGGCTGCGCGGGGTGCCCGCCCGGCAGGCCGAGACGCTCGGCGTCCCGCGGGTCGCCCCCCGCTCCCTGGAGGCCCTGCGCCGGGCCGCCGGGCGCGCCGCCGAACCGCTCGCCGCCGCCGACGAGTTCGATCCCGTACGGCTCCACCAGCTCACCGGGCCCGCCGCCGTGCAGCTCGCCGCCCAGCCGGGCACGGCCGTGCTCGTCCACCACTCCCTCGGCGGCGAGCACCTCGTGGTCAGCCCCGACGGCCGGGTGCGCGGCGTCCTCGACTGGTCCCACGCGGTCGTGGGCGACCCCGCCGAGGACATCGCCGGGCTGGCCGTCGCCGTCGGCTCACCGGCCGCCGTCCGCGCCGCGACCCTCGCCGGCTACGGCGCCCGCCCCTGCCTGCGCGGCCTGTGGCTGGCCCGCTGCGACGCCGTCGTGCGCCTCGCCGGGGCCCTCGGGGGCCCCGACGCGGCCGTGCTGCCGCTGCTCAGGCTCCGGCTCCGCCGGGCCTGGGAGGCGATCCTGCTGGAGCGCGTGACGGAGTTCCGGGACGGCGACGGGGACGTCTGAGCGGGCCGGGCGGAGCCCGCCGCGGTTCGCCGGCGCCCGGCGGACGGCGCCGCGCGGCACCTCGCGGCGCCTCCCGCCGGGCGCTCCGCGCCGTTCAGCCCTGGAGCAGCACCACGGCCGACTCCCCGGGCACCTGCAGCAGCCCGTCCGGGCCCGGCGCCTCGACGGGCTCCCACGCGGCGAGCACGCGCGCGTGGCGCGGTCCCAGGGGGATCGCGGCCGGCTCCTTGGCGAGGTTCACGGCCACGCGGACGTCCCCGCGGCGGAAGGCGAGCCAGCGCTGCCGCTCGTCGTGGGCCACCTTGATGTCGGCGAGGTCGGGATCGGTCAGGTCCGCCTGACCGTGCCGGAGCGCGATCAGCGTGCGGTACCAGTCGAGCACGCGCGCGTGGGGCTCGCCGCCGGGCTCCGTCCAGTCGAGGCAGGAACGGTCGCGGGTCGCCGGGTCCTGCGGATCCGGTACGTCCTCCTCCGCCCAGCCGTGGGAGGCGAACTCCCGCCGCCTGCCGCGCCGTACGGCCTCGGCGAGCTCGGGGTCGGTGTGGTCGGTGAAGAACTGCCAGGGTGTGCCGGCCGCCCACTCCTCGCCCATGAACAGCATCGGCGTGAAGGGGGCCGTCAGCACCAGCGTCGCCGCGCAGGCCAGCAGACCGGGGGAGAGGGAGGCCGACAGCCGGTCCCCCAGGGCGCGGTTGCCGACCTGGTCGTGCGTCTGGCCGTAGCCGAGCAGCCGGTGAGCGGCCACGCGCGTACGGTCCAGGGGCCGCCCGTGCCGCCGGCCGCGGAAGCTGGAGTAGGTGCCGTCGTGGAAGTAGCCGCCGGTGAGGGTCTTGGCGAGCGCCGCCAGGGGAGCGCGCGCGAAGTCGCCGTAGTAGCCCTGGGACTCGCCGGTCAGCGCGGTGTGCAGGGCGTGGTGGAAGTCGTCGTTCCACTGCGCGTGCAGGCCGAGGCCGCCCTCCTCGCGCGGGGTGATGAGCCGCGGGTCGTTCAGGTCGGACTCGGCGATCAGGAACAGCGGGCGGTCCAGTTCGGCGGCGAGGGCGTCGACCGCCGCCGACAGCTCCTCCAGGAAGTGGCACGCGCGCGTGTCCGCCAGCGCGTGCACCGCGTCCAGCCGCAGCCCGTCGATCCGGTAGTCGCGCAGCCAGGCGAGGGCGCTCTCCCGCAGGTAGTCCCGCACCTCGTCCGACCCGGGCGCGTCGAGGTTCACGGCGGACCCCCACGGTGTGTGGTGGGTGTCGGTGAAGTACGGCCCGAACGCGGGGAGGTAGTTGCCCGAGGGGCCGAGGTGGTTGTGGACGACGTCCAGGACCACGCCCAGGCCGAGGGCGTGCGCCCGGTCGACGAACCGTTTCAGCGCCTCGGGGCCGCCGTACGGCTCGTGCACCGCCCACAGCGAGACCCCCTCGTAGCCCCAGCCGTGCCGCCCGGGGAAGGGGCACAGCGGCATCAGCTCGACGTGGGTGACGCCCAGCTCGGCCAGGTGCCCGAGCCGCTCGGCCGCCGCGTCCAGGGTGCCCTCGCGGGTGTAGGTGCCCACGTGGAGCTCGTACAGGACCGCCCCGGGCAGCGGGCGCCCGGCCCACGCGGTGCGCCAGGCGTGGCGCTCGTGGTCGACGACCGCGCTCAGCCCGTCGGGGCCGTCCGGCTGCCGGCGCGAACGCGGGTCGGGCAGCACGGGACCGTCGTCCAGCGCGTACCCGTAGCGCGAGCCGTCCCGCGCCTCGGCCTCCGTCCGCCACCACCCCTCCCGGCCGGGATCGCGCTCCATCGCGCGCGTGGCGCCGTCGCACCGGAGTGTCACACGCTCGGCCTGTGGTGCCCACACCTCGAACTGCACGGACGGTTCCCCTTCGTCTGCTCACCGTGACGTAGCCCGTCCATGGTGCGCCAAACGAGATCGGCGCGCTTTCGCATCCGCCGTTTTGCGGCTGGTGTCGCCGGGCCCGCGCGGGTGCCCGGCGTTCTCCCGTTTCCTGGACAGCCGGGGTCCGCTGACCGACAATCACGAACGTGACGTCGTCCTTCGAGTTCCCCACCTACCGCGCGCGGTTGTCCGACGCGGAGCGCGACAAGGCGCTGAAGGTGCTGCGTGACGGCGTCGCCACGGGACGGCTCTCGCACGACACGTTCATCCACCGCATGGAGCTCGCGCTCGCCGCCCGCCGCTCCGAGGAACTCGCCGCGCTCACCGCCGACCTCCGCCAGGACAACCGTCTCGCGCGCCTGGTCCTCGGCACCGTGGAGGCGGTCTCCGGCTTCACCGTGCGGCTGCGCAGGGCCTGGCAGGCCGAGCGCCTGCCCAAGCTGCTGCTGCCGCACCCGGGCAACGGCCACCCGCTGCGCATAGGGCGTGATCCGGCCAACGGACTGCGCCTGACGCACGAGACCGTCTCCCGCGTGCACGCCGAACTCCGCCGCCAGGGCGGCATGTGGGTGCTGCGCGACCTCGGCTCGACCAACGGCACCACCGTGAACGGGCGGCGGGTCATCGGCGCCGCCGTCGTGCGCGAGGGCGATCAGGTCGGCTTCGGGCGGATGTCCTTCCGGCTCGCCTCCGGCTGAGCGGGCCCGGCCGCGACGGAACAGCTTTGGCCTGAGCATGACATCACGTTGACGTGCTGCGATGGGCCGCAGCGGTTTCCGTCCCGCGGTGTTGACGTACCCCCCAAGTCGTGACTGACTGTGCGTACGCCATGTACATCAGGTGAAACGACGGCGCCACATTGTGGAGGTGTGCCCTGCCGCCCCTCCTCCGCTACCCGACCGTCGACGAACTCGGCGCTCGGGCGGCAGCACTCGTGGCCCGCCGTCCCGCGGACGCTCGTCTGCGCCGCGTCGGCACCTCCCGGGCGGGCAACCCGATGTGGCTGCTTTCCGTCGGTCACGGCAGCCGTCAGGCCCTCGTCGTCGCCGGGCCGCACGCCAACGAACCCGTCGGCGGCGGCACCGTGCTGCGGCTGGCCGAACGCGCCCTGGCCGACCCGCGGTTCACCGAGGGCAGCGACGCCACCTGGAACCTGCTGCTCTCCCTCGACCCCGACGGACTGCGCCGCAACGAGGGCTGGCTGCCGGGCCCGTACGCGCTCGGCCGCTACTTCCGCAACTTCTTTCGGCCCGGCTTCCTCGAACAGCCCGAGTGGCTGCCCGACGGCGCGGCGGGCGCCGCGCTGCCCGAGACCCGCACGCTGCTGGAACTGCAGGACGAGCTGCGGCCCTTCCTCCAGTGCTCGCTGCACGGCGTCGACGTCGGCGGCGGTTTCGTCGAGCTCACCCACGACCTGCCCGGCCTCGCGAGGCGCGTCGCCCACGCCGCCACCCGCCTCGGCATCCCGCGCGAACTCGGCCCGTACGACACCCTGTACTGGCCGAGCCTGGGCCCCGCCGTCTACCGCATCCCGCCGCCGCGCATCGGTGACCTGGCCGCGGCCATCACCGAGGCCGCCGTCGAGTCGACCTGGTTCCACCCCTACCGGCACGGCACGGTGACCGCGGTCGTCGAGGCGCCCATGTGGGGCGTGGCGGCCGTGGAGGACGGCTCCCCGCCCGCCGACGTGGCCGCGGTGCTGCGCACCGTCAGCCACACGCTGCGCCGCGACACGCGGCTCCTGGAGGCGCTCCTCGCCCGGCTCAGGCCGCACCTGGCCCGCACGCCGGACGCGGCGGCCCTGCTCGCCCCGGTGGACGACTATTTACTGGTCTGCCCCGGAATCGCCGACGCCTGGGACCCCGACGTCGCCGACGGCGGCGCGCGCCCCCTGCCGCCGCTCAGCAACGGCCACCTGGCCGCCCTGCGCATCGCCGGGCGCCGCCTGGCGCTGCGCACGGCGGGGCTGCTGCACCAGCTCGTGACGGCCGCCGGCCGCGACCCCGCGGGCGTGCTGCCGGACCTGGACCGGCTCATCGACGAGTGGTGCACCGACTACCGCGACCGCATCGGCGCGCGCTGGATCCCGGTCGCGCGTCAGGTGGAGTACCAGTCGCGCGTGGTGTTCGCCGCGTTCGAACTCGCCCTGCGGTACGCGCCCACGTGCTCCCGTTCGGGTGAGCCGGGCTGGGGTTCCCAGGCCGCCGTGCCGATGCACCGGGAATGACGACCAGCACCACACAGGCGATCAGCAGCACGGCGAAAGCGGTACGAGGCGGCCTGCTCGCGGCCGCGCTCCTGCTCGCGGGCGCGGCCCCGGCGCAGGCGCTGTCCCACCACTTCCCGCCGGACAACTGGCTCTACCTCACCGTGACCAGGGGCGACGCCCGCTCCGGCGGCCACCACGACACCCTGCTGCTGTGCGACCCGCCCGCGGGCCACGCGCGGGCGGCCCAGGCGTGCGGCGAACTGGCGGCGGCCGACGGCGACATCTCCCGCATCCCGGCGAAGAACGCCTACTGCCCCATGATCTACGCGCCGGTGACCGTCCGCGCGCGCGGCGAGTGGCGCAACCGGAAGATCGACTACACCGAGACGTTCTCCAGCGCCTGCTTCATGAGGGCGCGGACCGGGTCGGTCTTCGCCCTCGACGGCTGACCCCGCCCCCGCGGCCCGTGCGCGAACCCGCGCGGCGTGCTCACGTCGCGCGGTCGCGCGCGTACCGCGCGGCCGTGACGACCGTACGGGACTGGTGCTCGACCTGGTGCTCCAGCGGCACCCAGCGGGCCCGGAAGCGTTCCGCGAAGCCCTCGCTCCAGGCCGCCACGAGCCGCTCCAGACCCGGTGCCCCGCGGTCGCCGTGCTCCCGCAGGACCCGTAGCAGCATGGCCGCCGCGCGCAGCGGCAGGCGGCGGCCGAACGCGTCCACACTGCTGACGTACGCCATCGTGTCGTCGGCGGGCGGCGTGTGGGTCCAGTCCGCGGCCAGGCCGGGAACCAGCTCCAGCACCCATCGGGTGGCCCGCAGCAGCGGCCCGCCGACGTCCTGCAGACGGGGCAGCGCCTCGGCGAGCACCCGGTCCACCTCGAAGGCGTCCCGCAGCAGCCGGCCGGCCGTCCGCCGTATCGCCGCGGCCGGCGCGGGATGCGGGGCCGGGTCGTCCACCAGGTCGCTCGCCCACATCGGCACCTCGACGACCGCCGTCAGGCCGCCGTGGCGGTGCGTGGCGTACCAGGTGCTGCGGCGCGCGTCGTCCGGCATGCTCGGGTACGCGGCGCCCGCGCCGAGGGCCGGCATCACATGCACCCCGGGGCCCGACGCCGCCCAGCCGGCGGCGTCGGAGGCGCCCGTCTCCACCGGGATGTGCAGCTGCGCCGCCGACTTGGCGAACGGCTCGGCGAGACCCGGTATGTCCTTGGTCAGCTGCACCCAGCTGCCGCCCAGGTCGGTTCCGTGCAGGGACACCTGGAGGTAGGGGCGCACCTCGTCGATGACCCCGGTCAGCGCGCGGGTCTCCGGCGGCAGGAGGTGCGCCGGCAGCACCGACGGCGACCACTCCGGCTGTTCCTCGGCGGCGGGCCGGAAGAACCCGAGGTGGTATTCGTAGAGGCTGCGCGGCGCCGGTGTGACGTGCAGGCTCGCTCCGTCGGGGTCCACGCAGAGCAGGAAGTGCCAGGAGGTGCCGGTGCGCAACTCCCGTTCCGCCAGAACCCGTTCGGCGAGCGAGAGGACCGTGCAGGCGCCGGTGGGCTCATTGGCGTGGGCGCCGGCGACGACGAGCACGGCCCGCGGGGCGTGGCCCACGGACAGCAGGTGCAGGGGGCGGCCCGCCCGGGAGGCCCCCACCTGCCTCAGTGCGCACAGACCGGGACTCTGGACGGCCAACGACCGTGCGCGTGCGACGAGTTCCGTCACGGTGGGGTAGCGCAGCTGCGGCAGGAGACCCACCCCCCGTCACGTCCGCCCGGCTTCGCCATCCGAAGTACCCCATGCTCGCGCCGAAGTGTCAATAACGCCTGGGGGGAGGCGCCAGGGGGCGCCCTGATGCATTGACCGCCGGCCGGGGTGAGCGAGGGAGCTCGCGGTGGGGCCCGGGCCGCAAGTCACCGGCCCGGGGGGACGGCCGGCGGGGACCGGCCGGAGACGACCGGCCGGAGGACGGGACGGCGGTGGGCCGGGGTCGGCGGCAGGAGGCTCCGGCGGTGCTCCGCGCGCGTGCGGTCCTCCTCCCGGCCGGGCCTCCGGGTCCCCGGTCCGCCGCGGCCGGCCGGACTACTCCGCGTCCTCCCGCTCCAGCAGCGCCACCGGCAGCCCCTCGAAGAGCTCCGCCACGCGTACGTGGCCCGTGAACCGGCGGCCCGGAGTGAGCGTGTCGGACCAGTGACCCGGTGGCAGCGGCAGCCGGGTGTCCCGCCAGCCGCCCGCCTCCGCCAGCCGCAGCGACAGCCGCGTCACGGCCGTGACGGCCTGCCCGGACCGCGCGAACGCCGTGCAGTGGGCCGCCGCCGGGCCCCGCGCAGGCAGCGGTGTGTACGTGGCCGCGTCCCCGAAGGCGCCCGGCCGCCGCGCGCGCAGCCGCAGCGCCGCCGAGGTCAGCGCGTCCTTGTCGCCGGGGTGCGCGGGCGGGAAGCCCACGGGCCGCCGGTTGTCCGGGTCCACCAGCGCCAGGTACTCGCCCTCGGTGCCCTGGTAGACGTCGGGCACGCCCGGCATCGTCAGCTGGACCAGGGCGGTTCCCAGCACGTTCGCCCGGATGTGGGTCCCCAGCGCGCGCCGCAGGGCGGTGACGTGCTCGCCCGGAGGCCCGCACGGCCCCGCCGCGACGAACGCGGCCACCGCCTCCTCGTACGCGGGCTCCTGCTCCGTCCAGCTCGTCAGCAGCCCCGCCTCGCGCACATGCTTCAGCAGGGCCTCCCGCACGCGCTCCGGGTCCGCGGGCCCGAGCCCGAACACGGTCTGCCAGGCCGCCCACGCCAGCTGTGCGTCCGGCACGCCCTCGCCCGCGCGCGTCACCTCCGTCAGGACGTCCGCCCAGCGCCCCGGGCACTCGGTGAGCACCGCCAGGGCCGCCCGTACGTCGGCACTGCGCTTGGTGTCGTGCGTCGAGGCGACCGTCCCCGTCACGGGCCAGTCGCGCTGCACGCGCGCGCAGTAGGTGTGGAAGTCCTCCGGCGGGAGCGCCGGGCTCCCCGGGTTGCCGCCCACCTCGTTGGCCGAGAGCAGCGGCACATAGCGGTAGAACGCGGTGTCCTCGACGGACTTGGCGCGCAGCGCCGACGCCGTCTGCGCGAAACGCGTCCGGAACTCCTCGTGCCCGGGTCCGTCGCCCGCCCGCCCGAGGACCAGGTCGCGCACCACGTCGACCGCGCCGGCCTCCTCCGGTACGACGAAGGCGAGCCGGGCCTCGGCCGCGGCGTCCTCCGTCACCACCGACGCGGCGTCCTCGGCGCCGTACGGCCGGTAGACCTCCAGACGGACCAGCAGCTCCCGCAGCGCCGTGCGCAGCGCCCAGGGGGCGCGGTCGCGCAGCGCGGGGTCCGGCGAGGCGGCGCACAGCCCGCTCGCCAGCCGGGTCAGCCGGCTGACCTCGGTGGCCAGCTCGTACGTGATCACCTTGTACGCCGCCCGCCGCACCGTCGCCGCCCAGTCGCCTCCCCGGTCCGTCTGCGGGGCCGCGAAGCGCCGGTACTGCCCGAGGAGTTCACCGGACCCCGCCGGGTCCGTGAAGAGGCCGTCGACGTGCCGCAGGGCGTCGTAGCCGGTGGTGCCCGCGACGGGCCAGGACGGCGGCAGGCGCTCCCCGTCGGCCAGGATCTTCTCCACGACCGTCCAGCGGCCCCCGGTCGCCTCGTGCAGGCGGCGCAGGTACGCGCCGGGGTCGGCGAGGCCGTCGGGATGGTCGACGCGCAGCCCGTCGATCACGCCCTCGCGCAGCAGCCGCAGGATCTTCGCGTGGGTGGCCTCGAAGACCTCCGGGTCCTCGACCCGCACGCCGATGAGTTCCGAGATGCTGAAGAAGCGCCGGTAATTCAGCTCGGTGCGGGCCAGCCGCCACCACGCCGGCCGGTAGTACTGCGCGTCCAGGAGCTGCGGCAGCGGCAGTCCCCCGGTGCCCTCGCGCAGCGGGAAGACGTGGTCGTGGTAGCGCAGCACGTCGCCGTCGACCCGCAGCTCGCCGATCACCGAGCCGAGCGGCCCCCCGAGCACCGGCAGCAGCATCCGCCCGTCCTGCGCCTCCCAGTCGATGTCGAACCAGCGCGCGTACGGCGAGTCGGGGCCCTCCCGCAGCACCTCCCACAGGGCGCGGTTGTGCCGCGGTGCCATGGCCATGTGGTTGGGCACGATGTCGGCCACCAGGCCGAGACCGTGCTCCCGCGCGGTGCGGGCCAGCGCGCGCAGCCCGTCCTCGCCCCCCAGCTCCTCGCGCACGCGCGCGGGGTCGACCACGTCGTAGCCGTGCGTGGAGCCCGGCACGGCCTCCAGCACGGGCGACAGGTGCAGGTGCGAGACGCCGAGCGAGGCCAGGTACGGCACGGCGGCCGCGGCGGCCGCGAACGGGAACGCCGGCTGCAGCTGCAGCCGGTAGGTGGCCGTGGGCGCCATGGGGTCGGGTCGCTCAGATGTCATGCAGACCTACGTACCCGCCCTGCCGCCCTTCCTGTCATCGTCCCCCGCACGGGTGTACGTCCCGCAGGCGCACCGGCCCGCCACGCGCGCGTGGCGGGCCGGTGCCTCGGGCCGGGTGACCGCCGTGGGGACCCGCACACCGCGGGCGTCGGCGGCCGAGGAGCTAGACGGGCCGCCGGAGCACCGTCATGCTCCGGTCCACCAGGGTCAGGCGGTCACCGGCCTGCACCTTCTGGTCCCCGTCCGGCAGCACCCCCTGCGTGCGGGCGGTGTCCACCACGGCCTGCCACTGCCGGCCGTGGTCGACGGGCACCACGAAGTCCAGCGGCTCGGGCGAGGCGTTGAACATCAGCAGGAACGAGTCGTCGCTGATCCGCTCCCCGCGCACGCCGGGCTCGGAGATCGCGTTGCCGTTGAGGAACACCGTCAGCGCGGAGGCCGGCGCCTTGTCCCAGTCCCGCTGCGTCATCTCCTTGCCCTCGGGGGTGAACCAGGCGATGTCCGACAGGTCGTCGTGCGTGCCCTCCACGGGCCGGCCGTGGAAGAAGCGGCGTCTGCGGAAGACCGGGTGGTCCTTGCGAAGCCACACCATCGCGCGCACGAAGTCGAGCAGCTCGCGCTCGGGCGAGCCCTCCTCCGCGTCGGGGGCCGGCCAGGTCACCCAGGCCAGCTCGTTGTCCTGGCAGTAGGCGTTGTTGTTGCCGCGCTGGCTGCGCGCGAACTCGTCGCCGTGGCTGATCATCGGCACGCCCTGGGAGAGCATCAGCGTGGCGAAGAAGTTGCGCATCTGGCGGGCCCGCAGCTCCAGCACCCCGGGGTCGTCGGTCTCGCCCTCCGCCCCGCAGTTCCAGGACCGGTTGTGGCTCTCGCCGTCCCGGTTGTCCTCGCCGTTGGCCTGGTTGTGCTTGTCGTTGTACGAGACGAGGTCGTGCAGCGTGAAGCCGTCGTGGCAGGTGACGAAGTTGATCGAGGCGAGCGGACGGCGGCCGTCGTCCTGGTAGAGGTCCGAGGAACCGGTCAGCCGGGAGGCGAACTCCGCGAGCGCGCGCTGCTCGCCGCGCCACAGGTCCCGTACGGTGTCGCGGTACTTGCCGTTCCACTCGGTCCACAGCGGCGGGAAGTTGCCCACCTGGTAGCCGCCCTCGCCGACGTCCCACGGCTCGGCGATCAGCTTCACCTGGGAGACCACCGGGTCCTGCTGCACCAGGTCGAAGAACGACGACAGCCGGTCCACCTCGTGGAACTGCCGGGCCAGCGTCGCCGCGAGGTCGAAGCGGAAGCCGTCGACGTGCATGTCCGTGACCCAGTACCGCAGCGAGTCCATGATCAGCTGAAGGACGTGCGGGGACCGCATGAGCAGGGAGTTCCCGGTGCCCGTGGTGTCCATGTAGTAACGGGGGTCGTCGGTGAGGCGGTAGTACTGGGGGTTGTCGATGCCCTTGAAGGACAGCGTCGGGCCGAGGTGGTTGCCCTCGGCGGTGTGGTTGTAGACGACGTCCAGGATGACCTCGATGCCGGCCTCGTGCAGGGCCCGCACCGCCGACTTGAACTCCAGGACCTGCTGGCCGCGGTCGCCCCAGGAGGCGTACGCGTTGTGCGGGGCGAAGAAGCCGATCGTGTTGTAGCCCCAGTAGTTGTTCAGGCCCATGTCGACCAGCCGGTGGTCGTTGACGAACTGGTGTACCGGCATCAGCTCCAGCGTGGTCACGCCGAGCTCCACCAGATGCTCGATGATCACCGGGTGCGCGAGCGCCGCGTAGGTGCCGCGCAGCTCCTCGGGCAGCCCCGGGTGCTGCATCGTGAGGCCCTTCACATGGGCCTCGTAGATCACCGTCTCGTGGTAGCCGCGGCGCGGCCGCCGGTCGTCGCCCCAGTCGAAGTAGGGGTTGACCACGACCGACGTCATGGTGTGGGGCGCCGAGTCGAGGTCGTTGCGCCTCTCGGGGGCGCCGAAGTGGTAGCCGTACACCTCCTCGCCCCAGCGGACGGAACCGCTGATCGCACGCGCGTACGGGTCGAGCAGCAGCTTCGCCGAATTGCAGCGCAGACCGCGCTCGGGGGCGTACGGACCGTGTACGCGGAAGCCGTAGCGCTGCCCCGGCATGATGCCGGGCACGTACGCGTGCCGTACGAACGCGTCGCTCTCGCGCAGTTCCACCGCCGTCTCCGAGCCGTCGTCGTGCAGCAGACACAGCTCTACTCGGTCCGCGGCCTCCGTGAAGACCGCGAAATTGGTGCCGGCGCCGTCGTACGTGGCACCGAGCGGATACGCCTCGCCAGGCCAGACCTGCATGCATCGACTCTTTCAGGTGGAGCGCGCCGTCGGGGGCGCCTTGGCGTCGAGTGTCCCCGAAAGTGAGGGAACCCCCTATGACTTATGTCCCTCTTACCGCTCGACCAGGCATACGCGGTATGCCGAACCGGTGGGGCGAACAGGTACTCCCGTGACCGAAGGGGAGCAGGGGGAAGAACAGGAGCGACTCGGCGCACCGCCATACGGGGTAGGTGGTGGCGGATGCGGCCGCTGTGACGGCTGTGATCGTTCTGCCGGGGGCGGGGGGCGCGGACGTGTCGGGAGGCGGCGGGGCGGCGGGGCGTCGGAGGCCGACGGTGAGGCGCCGCGGCCCCCGCCCGCCGGTCACGCTCCGGGCGGCGCCGAGCGGGACGGGGAGGTCCGGCGCGGCCCGTGCGCGCCGGGCCGGGACGGGCCGATGTGACCTTCTACCGGCCACCGGCACGACGCCCTCGTCACCGAGGACGTCGATCCGGACAGCGGGGAGCTCGACGAGACCGGGGTCCGGCACGGCCTCCAGCCGCCGCTCGGCCGCGCCGGGAGCGCCGGGGCGGCCGGGCTGCTGATCGCCGGTCCGCTCGGCGCGGGCCTGCGGGCGGACCGCGAGGACGTCACCGGCGAGGAGCCCACCGCGCCGGACCGGCAGCGGCCCGTGCCGGCGCAGCGGCAGGGCTTCTGGACCGCCCCGCGGGAGGTCACCGCTATGAATCCGCTCATTCCCGGCGCCCCCGCGGGCCAGAACGGCCACTGGGAGCCGCGTAGTTGAGCAACGACCCTGTCCATCCGGCTGCATCGCCGACCGGTCCCGGAGTACCCTTCCTTGATCGTTGGGACGGGGAGTGCTCGGGGGAGCGGAAGGCGGTGCGCGGGTGGGCTCGGGAGGGCGGGAGCTGCCCCCTGGTGACGAGGGTCACGAGGGGGACTCCACAGAGGTCCCGCCCGGCACGGTGTCCCTGGCCAGGCCCATGGCGGCGAACTCCATCGGGCCGGAGCTGGACTGGGACGCCGACGCCTGGCGCGAGGTGCGTACGCGCGCCCAGCGAGCGGGACGGGCCTACATATGGCTGAACCTCGTCGAACAGCGGATGCGCGCGGTCGTGGCCGCCGTTCTGCGGCCCGTCTACGAACCCGTCCACGGTGACGACTGGGTGGTCGCCGCGGCCGGACCGGCCGGCCAGGAGTGGGTGCAGCGGGCGGTCGCCGTGCGCGAGGTCAGCCGCCGCAAGGGCTACCTGCTCGACCCGGCCGACGACAACGTCCTCAGCTTCCTCACCCTCCCGCAGCTGCGGGAGCTGATGGTGCAGCACTGGCCGTGCTTCGAGCCGTACGTCGACGACCGCCGCGAGGTCGAACTCGCCCTCGACGAACTCGAGGTGACCCGTAACGTCGTCTCCCGCAACCGGGCGCTGTCCGAGGCCGTCCTGCACCAGGCCGAGCGGGCCTCGGCGAAGCTGCTGGACATGCTGGGCGCGGCCGGGGACGTGCCCTCGGCCCGCCGGCTGCCCGTGGACGCCGTGGAGGACCTGGTCGGTGACCGGTACGCCGACGTGGTCGCCGTGCACCCCGACCGGGTGCGGCTGCTGCGCCACTTCCCGGCCGAGGACATCTTCGGCGGCGCCCGCCGCCTCGACGCCGTCGGCATCGGACTCAACCTGCTCGTGCAGAACTTCTCCGGGCGGCGGCTCGTGCGGCTGGCCGAGGCGGGCTGCCGGGTGCGGCTGCTGTTCCTCAACCCGGCCTCCAGCGCGGTGAAGCGGCGCGAGCGTGAACTCGGCATGAAGCGCGGGGAGCTGAGCCGGTCCGTCGAGATGAACATCCTGCACATGCGCCGGGTGCGCTCCCGGCTGCGCGACCCGGGCGCCTTCGAGATCCAGGTCTACGACGAGACCCCGCGCTGCTCGGCCTACCTGGTCGACGGGGACGGCTCGGACGGCGTCGCCGTCGTGCAGTCCTATCTGCGGCGCTCGCGCGGCATGGAGGCACCGGTGCTGGTGCTGCGCAACGGCAACCGGGTGGTCAAGCCGGGCGATCTGGACAAGGGGGTCGACAGTGGACTCTTCCCCACCTACCGCGAGGAGTTCGAAATGACGTGGGCGGATTCGCGCCCCGTGTCCTGAACTGTCCCCGGCGGTAAGCGGAATGCGCTCCTCGGATTGTCAGTGGCGCATGGGAAGGTGGAGACCACTGGGGGAAAGCACCACCAAGAAGGGGGGCCGCCCATGGGCTGGCACCGGGAGCTGCTGATCGGCTTCGACCTGGAGACGACCGGCACCGATCCGCGTGAGGCGCGCATCGTCGCGGGGGCCGTGATCGAGGTCAGGGGCGGGCGGCCGCTTGGGCGCCGGGAGTGGCTGGCGGATCCGGGCGTGGTCATCCCGGCGGACGCGGTGGCGGTGCACGGGATCAGCAACGAACGCGCGGCCGCGGAGGGCCGCCCCGCCGACCAGGTGGCCGACGCCATCGCCGACGTCCTCGCCGGGTACTGGAAGACGGGCGTCCCGGTGGTGGCCTACAACGCCGCCTTCGACCTCAGCCTGCTCTCCGCCGAACTGCGGCGTCACCACCTGCCGTCGCTGCGGGAACGCCTGGGCGGCACCGACCCCGCCCCGGTCATCGACCCGTACTGCATCGACCGCCGGGTGGACCGCTACCGCCGCGGCAAGCGCAACCTCGAAGCCGTCTGCACGGAGTACGGCGTCCCCCTCGACGCCGCGCACAACGCCGCGGCGGACGCCCTCGCCGCGGCGGGCCTGGCCGGTGCGATAGCCGCCCGCCACAGCAAGATCGCGGCCCTCGGCCCGGCGGAACTGCACCGCCGCCAGATCGAGTGGTACGCCGAGTGGGCGGCGGACTTCCAGGACTTCCTGCGCCGCAAGGGCGACGCGACGGCGGTCGTCGACGGCACCTGGCCCCTGCGGGAGCTGACGGACGAGCCGGTGGTGTGAGCGGGTGAGCGGGTGAGCGGGCGGCGTCGGCGGCCCGTGTCCCCATGCGGCCGCGGGGCCCGCCGGGCGCTCCGCCCGTGCGCGGACCACCCGCTCGCCGGCCGTCACCGCTCACGCCGCCCCCGTGTGCTCAGAAGGAGAACCACCGCACCGTCTCGTCCCCGTCCCGCAACGACGCCACCCTCCGCCGGAACTCGGCCGACGCCCCGGGACTGCCCGGCGCGTGCTGGGCCACCCACGCGCAACTGGCCGTCTCCCGGGCCCCCCGCAGCAGGGAACACCCCTCCCACTCCCGCACGTCCCAGCCGTACGCCTCGGCGAACCCGTCGTAGGCCGCCGCGGGCAGCCCGTAGCGGTCCCGCGAAAGGACCATCACCACCAGGTCGTGCTCCCGCAGATCGCAGGAGAAGGTCTCCAGATCGACCAGCACCGGACCCTCCGGCCCGACGTGCACATTGCGCGGCAGCGCGTCCCCGTGGATCGGCCCCGGCGTCAGACGGGGCGTCAACGCGGCCGCGGCGGCGGCGAACCCGTCCCGGCGCTCACGCAGATACGCCGCGTCCGCCGGGTCGATCGCGTCCCCCGCGAGCCGCAGCCAGCGCTCCACCCCGCCGAGCAGCTCGCGCGGCGGCAACGGGAAGGGGGGTAGCGGCAGCGCGTGCACCACGCGCAGCAGTGCGGCCAGATCCCGCGGCTCGGCGTCCCGCACGGGATCCGGCAGGCGGTGCCACACCGTCACGGGGTGCCTGCCGACCAGCCGCGGCTCCGGCTCGGCCGCCCGCACCGCCGGCACGCCCGCCCCGGCCAGCCAGAGCGCAATGTCCAGTTCGCGGCGCGCCCGGTCCAGCAGCTCCGCGTCACGGCCCACCTTGACCACCAGGTCACCGGCGGCGAACACCGCGTTCTCGCCCAGGGCGAGCAGCCGCGCGTCACGCGCCGGGCCCGGCAGCACCCGCGCCGAGGCCAGTACCTCCCGCGCCCGTGCCTCGTCCATCGTCGCCTCCGTGTCGTCGCAGCCCTGCAGTGAGCGGCGGCCGGGACCACGCCGTGCCCCGGTCAGTCTCGCATCCGCACAGGTCGCACCCGGTGCGCGGGCTCCCGAGCCCAGAGACCGCGCGCCGGGCGCGGGTGAGGGCCCGTTGGCTCCCCTGTGACCAACGGGCCCTCGGCCGGAGAGGGGTCACACCCTGACGGGTTCGCCCTCGTCGTCCCGCACCGCGGGCGCCACCACGGCGTCCGCCGCCTCGTCGTGCGTCAGGTCCGGCAGCCGGCGCATCCACCTCGGCAGGTACCAGTTGCGCTCACCCAGCAGTGCCATCACCGCCGGGAGCAGCACGCCCCTGATGACGGTCGCGTCGATGAGCACCGCGGCCGCGAGGCCCACGCCCATCTGCTTCATGGACTGCATGGACAGCGTGCCGAAGATCGCGAAGACGGCGACCATGATGACCGCGGCGCTGGTGACGACACCGGCCGTGGTGACCACACCGTGCTGGATCGCGTCCCGCGTCGTACGGCCGCGCAGCCGCGCCTCGCGGATCCGCGAGACCACGAACACGTGGTAGTCCATGCTCAGCCCGAACAGGATCACGAACAGGAACAGCGGCAGCCAGGTGATGATCGCGCCGACGCCCGCCGCGCCCACCAGGGACGCGCCCCAGCCGTGCTGGAAGACGGCGACGAGGATGCCGTAGGCGGCGCCCACCGACAGCAGGTTGAGCAGGATCGAGGTGATCGCGACCGTCAGCGAGCGGAACGACAGCAGCATCAGCGCGAAGGCGAAGACCACGACGAACGCGAAGACCGGGACCACGGCTCCGGCGAGCTGGTCGTTGAAGTCCTGCGAACCGGCCACCTGCCCGGTGATCGGCGCCTGCACCCCGGCCACCTTGCCCAGGGTCGCGGGCCGTACCTCGTCGCGGAGCTTGTGCAGGCTGGCGCCGGCCTTGTCCAGGTCGGAGCCGCCGACCAGCGGGACGTAGACGTAGGCGATGTTCTGCGCGTCGTGCAGCTTGATCTCGACCGGGCCGCGCGAGGCGCCCGAACTGATCGCCCGCTCCTTGAAGTCGGCGAGCGCGGACCGCACCTCGGGGGCGTTGATGTCCTTCGCCTTGACGACCACCTCGGCCGGCTCGGAACCGCCCGGGAAGGCGTCGTTGACGCGGTTGTACGTCTGCACGATCGGCAGCGAGTTCCCGAACTCCTGGTCCAGTGTGAGGTTCTGAGTCTTCATGCCGACCGCGGGCGCCGCGATCGCGAGCAGCGCGCCGGCCGCGACCAGCACCGACACCAGCGGCTTCGCGAGCACCCCGCGCAGGACGGCGGTCCAGAACCGGCTCTTGCCGCCCGTGCGCTCGGCCCGGCGTTCCATGGCCTTGGCCAGGAAGGGGACCCTGCCCTTCTCGACCCGCTCGCCCAGCAGCGACAGCAGCGCGGGCAGCACCGTCACGGAGCCGACCATGGCGACCGCGACGACCATCAGCGAGGCGAGGCCCATGCCCTCGAACGTGGCGAGCCCCGTCAAGAGCATGCCCGCCATCGCCACGCAGACCGTGATGCCCGAGACGATGATCGCCCGGCCGCTGGTGGCGGCGGCGATCTGCAGCGCCGTCCGCGCGTCGCGTCCCGCGGCCCGCTCCTCGCGCTCGCGGCGCAGGTAGAACAGGCAGTAGTCGACCCCCACGGCCAGACCGACCAGCAGCATCACGGAGTTGGCGGTGTCGGTCATCGGCTGGAGGTGGCTGACGATGCCCATCAGGCCCATCGTCGCCATGATCGCGGTGATCGCGAGGGCGACCGGCAGCAGCGCGGCCACCAGTGCGCCGAAGGCGATGAGCAGGATCCCGAGGGCCACCGGCACCGCGGAGAGCTCGGCCTTCTGGAAGTCGTCCCCGAACGCGTCGTCGAACGTCTTCTGCATGCTCGCGCTGCCGATCTCCTCGATCCGCAGCGTCCGGTGGTCCTGCTGCACGCCGTCGACGGCCTTCAGCACGGGTGCCACGCGGTCGCCCGCGGTCTCGGCGTCGCCGCGCATGTCGAACTGCACCAGCGCGCTGCGCCCGTCCTTGGAGATCGTCCGCGTGACGTACGGCGACCTCACGTCGGTGACCTTGCCGGTCGCGTCGACCGCCTTCACGACGGCGCCGACGGCCGCCTTGAACTCGGCGTCGGTGGCCTTGGGTCCGCCGCTCCTCGCCTGGATCAGAACCGTCTCGCCGGCCGGCTCCTTGATCCCCGCGTCGTCGATGATCCTCGCGGCGGTGTGCGTCTCGCCCTTGAGCTGGTCGCTGTCCTTCAGGTCGACCCGGCCGGCGGCCGAACCGAGCCCCATGGCCAGCGCCACGAACAGCACCCAGATGCCGACGGCGGCCCATCGGTGCCGGGCGCTCCAGCCGCCGGCCCGGGCGGCCATGCCCCGCACCCGCGAATCTCCGTTCCCCATGACGGGCCTGCCCCCTCGTGCGCGGTGGCGACCCCCTGCCGCCACCTTTCGCTTCGACGGTATGGCCGGCGTAAGCGCGTCTCGTCGTGCTGCCCGGTGAAGTGGCGCGGCCGGAACTCATCCGCTCGGACCCGGTCGCCTCACCGCTGGGGAGGACACCGGCCCCTTACATCTATCCGGGCTACCCGAAGGTAATGATCAGGGTGCCCGGCCCCTGCCCCGCCCCTGCCCGGCCCGTGTCCGGTCCGTCGGCATCGCTCCTCCTTTGTGATTACAGAACTTTGTTGAACAAGTCACAGCTGCGTGTAGGTGTTGCTCCGGGCCCGGTCGTTCGGCCAGAGTTTCGCGCAGTCCGCCTGCGCGGAAACGGCCGTCGTGCCCGCCCCCACGGGGCACGACGGCCGTCCTAGGGTGTGCCCATGACGATGTATGCGGCGCTGCTGCGCGGGATCAACGTGGGCGGCGCGAAGAAGCTCCCGATGGCCGAGCTGCGGCAGCTGATGATCGGCCTCGGACACGGCGGCGTGCGCACCCACCTCCAGAGCGGCCAGGCCGTCTTCGCCTCCGACCACGGCGACGAGGAGTCCCTCGCGGCCGAGCTGGCGGACGCGATCGGGGAGCGCTTCGGCTTCTCGGTCGACGTGATCGTCCGCGACCACGCCTACCTCAGGGCGGTCGCCGAGGCCTGCCCCTTCCCGGCCGCCGAGCTGGAGGCCAGGCAGCTGCACGTCACCTATTTCTCCGCGCCGGTCGACGCGGCGCGCTTCGCGGAGATCGACCGGGAGACCTACCTGCCCGAGGAGTTCCGGCTCGGCGAGCGCGAGCTGTACCTCTACGTCCCGGACGGACTCGGCCGTTCCAGGCTCGCCGAGCACCTGTCGAAGCGCCGTCTCACCAAGGACCTGATCGCGACCACCCGCAACTGGAACACCGTGGTGAAGCTGGTCGAGCTCACGGCGGAGTGACCAGGCGCCAGGGCCGGCCCGCGGGCGCGGACCGCGAGGCGCCGTGCCGGTCGCCCGGGTCGCCGGGCCCGCCGTGACCGCCGAAGCCGCCCGGGCCGGGGAAGCCGCCCGGGCCGGGGAAGCCGTCGCGTTTCTTCAAGCGTCCCGGGCGGGGGCTTCCTAGCGTGGAGCGCATGACGTACGACGACCCCAGGCAACTGCACCCGTACATGCGCGAATGCGCCGCCGAGGCGGCGCGCGTCGCGCGCGGCGTCCCGGCGGACCGGCTCGGCGAGCCCACCCACTGCACCGGCTGGGACCTCCGCGCCCTGGTCAACCACTGGGTCCTCTACACCTCCCACGGCCTGGAGCACCGCGCCCTGCGCAGGCAGCTCCCCGAGGAGCTGACCGCCCGCGACTTCACCGCCGACCCCGACTGGCCCGCGGCCTACGCCGCCCAGCTGGACCGCGCCGTGGCGGCCTGGGCCGACCCGGCCGTGTGGGAGGGCGAGGTCGACCTCGGCGCGGCGAAGGTGCCCGCCCTCGACATCGCGTCGATGGTCATCAAGGAGACGGCCGTCCACGGCTGGGACGTCGCCACCGCCACCGGCCGACGCTTCCACGTCTCCGACGAGGCCGCCCGCTTCGTCCTCCACGTGGTCGAGAAGCACGGAGCCCTCTACCGGCAGTACGACGGCTTCGCCGACCCGGTACCGGTGCCCGACGACGCGCCCGTGTTCGACCGCGCGCTCGCCTCCAGCGGACGGGATCCAAAATTGGGCCACTGAAAAGGTCGCGGAATGGGTCGATGTTATGCACCATTGCGGCGCTAGCGTCGACGCCATGACGAGCACCCCGCCCACCCGTGTCGACTTCTGGTTCGACCCCGCCTGTCCCTTCGCCTGGATCACCTCCCGCTGGCTGCTGGAGGTCGAGCGGGACCGCCCGCTCGACCTCCGCTTCCACGCGATGAGTCTCCACCTGCACAACGTCGGCAACGAACTGCCCGACTGGTACCGGGAGCTGGTCGACAGGTCCGTCGGCCCCGTACGGGTCGCCGTGGCCGCCGCCGAACGGCACGGCGAGAAGGTCCTGCGCGAGCTCTACACCGCCTTCGGCAGCCGCATCCACGAGCGGAAGGAGGACGACTTCGACGCGGTGATCGCCAGCTCCCTCGCCGACCTGGGTCTCCCGGCCGGCCTCGCGGCGGCCGCCCACGACCCGTCGTACGACGACGCCGTACGCCGCAGCCACGAGGCGGGCGCTGAGCCGGAGTCGGGTGGCTATGTGGGGACACCCACGCTCCACGTCGACGGAACGGTGTGGTTCGGCCCGGTGCTGCGGGCCGTCCCCCGAGGCGCCCGCGCGGCCGAGCTCTTCGACGGCTTCCGCACGCTGGCCGCCTGCCCGGACTTCTTCGAGCTCAAGCGCACCCGCACGGGTGCGCTGCGCTTCGACTGAACGCTTCCCCGGCGCCCTTCAGGCGCTGCGGGCCACTGCCCGGCCGGTCCGTCCCGCGGGGCTCAGGCTCCCACGGCCGCCGGTGCCGGTGTCCGCGCCCCGTCGTACCGGTCCAGCACCACCCGCGCCACCTCCGGCGCCGCCCCGAGCACGTCGGCCAGCACGTCCGCCCCGCCCGCGCCCCGCACGATGCGGTCCGGCAGGAAGCCGGGGGCCAGGACGTACGGCGCGACCGCGACCTTCGCGCAGCCCATTGCGCGAAGGTCGCGGACCACGTCCTCCGTGCGGGGGAAACCCGCGGGAGAACCCGCGGAGGCGAACGCAGGCCGCACGGCGCACCAACCGGTGTGCCGCCACTCCCGCGCGATGTCTGCGATCACTGCGATCGCCTCCGGGTCGGTGGACCCCGCCGAGGCCAGGACGACCCCGGTCGAGGACTTGTCGGCGGGGCTCAGCCCCGCCTCGTACAGACGTCGTTCGAGGGCGGTCAGCAGCAGCGGCGCGGGGCCCAGCACGTCCGCCCGGCGGACACGCAGCCGCGGCGGCGCCTCCCGCAGGACCGCGGGGATGTCGGCCTTCGCGTGGAAGGCGCGCGTCAGCAGCAGCGGGAGCGCCACCACGTCGCGGACGCCCTCCGCCGCCAGCGACTCCAGCACCCCGTGCACGGACGGGACGCTGAAGTCCAGGAAGCCGGTCTCCACGCGCAGCCCCGGCCGCAGCGACCGTACGCGACGGACCAGGGCCCGCACGCTCGCGGCGTGCCGCGGGTCGCGGCTGCCGTGGGCGACCACGACGAGGACGGGGCGGACCGGCCGCACAGGACGCATGGCGATCAGCCCTTCACCAGCAGGCCGCGGCTGCGCAGCACCCACCGCTCCAGGGGACTGAAGATCAGCAGGTCGATGGCGATGCCGACGAACAGGATGAGCAGGATGGCCTCGAACACCATGGCCATGTCGGCGGCGGTGCGGGCGTTCTCCAGCAACTGGCCGAGGCCCACACCCAGATCGGGGAAGCTCGCGATGATCTCCGCCGCCATCAGTGAGCGCCAGGAGAACGCCCAGCCCTGCTTCATGCCGGCCACGTAACCGGGCAGCGCAGCGGGCAGGGTGACGTGCCAGGTGCCCTTCAGCCCGCTCGCGCCCATCGTGCGGCCCGCCCGCAGGAACAGCGGCGGGACCTGGTCGACGCCGGACACCAGGCCGTTGGCGATGGACGGGACCGCGCCGAGCAGGATCACGGCGTACATCATCGAGTTGTCCAGGCCCAGCCAGATCACGGCCGGCGGCACCCAGGCCACCGACGGCAGCGACTGCAGGCCGGACAGGATCGGCCCGATGGCCGCGCGGACGAACGTCACCCGTGCCACCAGCAGACCCAGCGGGGTGCCGATGAGCAGCGCGAGGCAGAAGCCCAGCAGACCGCGCGAGACGCTGGTCCAGATGTAGCCGAGCAGCGTGCCCTCGAGCCACGAGCGGTGCAGGGCCTGCCAGACGTCGCCCGGCGACGGCAGCCTGGTCGGGTCGTCGACGACCTCGAAGGTGATCAGCCCCTGCCAGACCGCCAGGACCACGACGACGGCGATGAGCGGCGGCAGGACCCTGGTGCGGAGCGTCTGGCGCAGGGGGGCACGGCCGGTGGCCGTGGTCTCCAGCGCGTCGAGGCCCGCCTCGACACTTCCGGCGTCGTGCGCGGCGGTACTTCCGGCGTCGTGCGCGGCGGTCGTGTCAGTGCTGGCCATGACGGCGGATCTCCCTGCGCAGAACATCGGTGATCTCGAGAGACAGCTCGGCCACGGGCGCGTCCTCGATACGGCGCGGCTGCGGGATGCCGACCCTCCACTCGCGGGCGATCCGGCCCGGGCGGGAGGACAGCAGGACGACCCGCTGGGCCAGCCGCACCGCCTCGCGCACGTTGTGCGTCACGAACAGGACCGAGAGCCCGGTCTCCGCCCAGATGCGGGTCAGCTCGTCGTGCAGCACGTCCCGCGTGATGGCGTCCAGTGCCGCGAAGGGCTCGTCCATCAGCAGCAGGTTGCTCTCCTGGGCGAGCGCGCGGGCCATCGCCACACGCTGGCGCATCCCGCCCGACAGCTCGTGGACGCGCTTGCCGTGCGCGCCCTTCAGCCGGACCAGCGCCAGCAGTTCCTCCGCCCTGCCGCGCCGCTCCGGCCGGGGAACTCCCCTGAGCTTGAGGGCGAGTTCGATGTTCTTGCCCGCGGTCAGCCACGGGAAGAGGGCGTGCTCCTGGAACATCAGCGCCGGGCGCCCGTCGGTCGTGATGCGGCCGGCGCTCGGCCGGTCCAGGCCCGCCACCAGGTTCAGCAGCGTGGACTTGCCGCAGCCCGAGGCACCCAGGAGGGTGACGAACTCGCCCGGTGCGACATCGATGCTGATGTCGTCCAGGACCGGTTGCCGCCCGCCCGGAGTCGCGAAGGACTTCGAGACGTGCTCGATGCGCGCCGCGTACTCGACCGCCTCGCCGGCCTGGGCGGTCTCGCCGGCCTCGGCGGGAGTCGTGGTCGTGGCCATGGTCGTCACCTCCTGGGAAGTCGTCGGGATCTGCGTCAGCTGGTGCCGAGACCGGCGTCGCCGACCGTGCTCGCGCCGTCGGCATCGAGGACCTTGTTGAGGATCGTGAGGTCGTAGATCCCCTTCAGGTCGGGCTTTTCCAGCAGACCGGCCCTGACCGCGTGCTCCGCCTCGGTGCCGAGGGTGGAGGCGAGCGGGTCGTCGGTGAACCGGATGGACGTCCAGGCCCGGTCGAGGACGGCGGCCGGCAGTGCCGCGCCGGAGTCCTCGGCCAGTTGCCTGTTCGCCGCGGTCCTCGCCTCGTCCGGATGCGCGTTGATCCACTTGTTGGCCGCGACGGAACCCCTCAGCACGGCCTCGACTGCCTTCGGGTGCTGCTTCAGGAACCTCTGCGACACGACGATGTTGGTGATCACGAACTTCCCGTCCGGCCACAGCGACGATTCGTCGAGCAGCACCCTGCCGCCCTCGGCGACCAGCCGCGACGCGGTCGGCTCCGGCACCCAGGCGCCGTCGACGGAGCCGGACCGGAAGGCGTCCGGGGTGATCCTGTTGTCCGTGCGGACGACCGTGACGTCGCCCTTGCCGCTCTGCGCGTCGACCTTCCAGCCCCTGCCCGCGGCCCAGTCGAGGAACGCCACGTCCTGCGTGTTGCCGAGCTGCGGGGTGGCGATCCGCTTGCCCCTGACGTCGTCCAGGGACTTGATCTTCTCCGGGTCGACCACCAGCTTCACGCCGCCGGACGCCGAACCGCCGATGATCCGCAGGCTCTTGCCGCCCGACTTGACGTAGCCGTTGACGGCGGGGGAGGGGCCGATCCACCCGATGTCCAGGGAGCCCGAGTCGAGTGCCTCGATCTCGGAGGGGCCGGCGTTGAAGACGGCGGGCCTGACCCTGGTGGCGCCCAGCTCCTTCTGGAAGAAGCCCTTTTCCATCCCCACCAGCGCGGTGGCGTGGGTCAGGTTGCCGAAGTACCCGATCCTGACCGAGTCGAGGCCGTCGGTCTTCTCGGCCCCGGCCGCGATCTTCGCGGTGTCGTCGGTTCTGGCCTGGGAGCCGTAGCCGCAGGCGGCCAGGGCCAGGAGGGGCAGGGCGGCCACGACCGCGAGCACGCGGCGCGGGACGGTGGTTGCAGGCACGGGAGGTGGTCCTCTCGCCAGGCCCGGCGGTCACGGCCCGTCAGGTCGTGGCCGGGAGATCGGCAGGTTTGCGTCTACGACGGCGGGGGGTGAGGGCGCGCGTGCGGTGCGCGTACGTCAGCGCACACATCGCGGCACTCCGCCCTGCCCGCTGCCGAGAGCACCGCTGCCGACGCGGCCGCCCTCCTTCGCGAACGTGGAGTAGTAGTCCTGGGAGTCCATGTCAGAAGTCCCAGCCGTCGTCGTCGGAGGCGTCCTCGACGGGCTCGGGGGACGCGAACGACTCGCCGACCATCCCGGCGGTGAGCGTGGTGCCGTCGCTGGGATCGATCAGGATGAAGGAGCCGGTGCGGCGCGAGTCGGCGTAGGAGTCGACCGGCAGCGGCTCGGCGGTGCGGATCTTCACCCGGCCGATGTCGTTGGCGACGAGCTGTCCCGGGTGCGGGTGCAGCGACAGGTCGGCCAGGGTCAGCCGGGACGGGATGTCCTTCACGATCGCCTTGACGGTGCGGGTGCCGTGCTTGAGCAGCACCCGGTGGCCGACGGTCAGCGCCGCGTCGGCGACGTGGCAGACCGTCGCCTCGACGTCCTGCGTGGTCGCCGGGGCGTCCTTGCTGGGCACGATCAGGTCGCCGCGCGAGATGTCGATGTCGTCCTCCAGCAGGAGCGTCACCGACTGGGTGGTCCAGGCGGCGTCGACCGGCTCGCCGAGCAGGTCGATCCCGGAGATCCGCGACGCGCGGCCGGACGGCAGCACCGTGACCGGCTCGCCGACGCGGAACGAACCGGCGGCGATCTGGCCCGCGTAGCCCCGGTAGTCGGGGTGCTCGGCGCTCTGCGGCCGGATCACGTACTGCACCGGCAGCCGCGCGTGGCAGTGGCTCAGATCGTGGCTGACCGGGACGGTCTCCAGGTGCTCCAGGACGGTCGGGCCGCCGTACCAGTCCATGGTGGCGGAGGGCTCCACGACGTTGTCGCCGGCGAGGGCGGAGATCGGGATGGCGGTGACCTCGGGCACGCCCAGCTCGGTCGCGTACGCCGTGAACTCCTCGGCGATCGCGGCGAAGACGGGCTCCCGGTAGCCGACCAGGTCCATCTTGTTGACGGCCAGGACGACGTGCGGCACGCGCAGCAGGGCCGCGATCGCGGCGTGGCGGCGGGTCTGTTCGACCACGCCGTTGCGGGCGTCGACGAGGATCACGGTCAGTTCGGCGGTGGAGGCGCCGGTGACCATGTTGCGGGTGTACTGCACGTGGCCGGGGGTGTCGGCGAGGATGAAGCGCCGTCTGGGGGTGGCGAAGTAGCGGTAGGCGACGTCGATGGTGATGCCCTGCTCGCGCTCGGCGCGCAGGCCGTCGGTCAGCAGTGCCAGGTCGGGGGTCTCCTGGCCGCGGTTGCGGGAGGCGTGTTCGACGGCTTCCAGCTGGTCGGCGAGGACCGACTTGGAGTCGTGCAGCAGCCGGCCCACCAGGGTCGACTTGCCGTCGTCGACGGAGCCGGCGGTGGCGAAGCGCAGCAGGGTGGTGGCCGGGAGTTCCTCGGTCGAGATCGTGCTCATGCTTAGAAGTACCCCTCGCGCTTGCGGTCCTCCATGGCGGCCTCGGAGAGCTTGTCGTCGGCGCGTGTCGCGCCGCGTTCGGTCAGCCGGGAGGCGGCGATCTCGGCGATCACCTTGTCGATGGTGTCGGCGTCGGAGTCGACGGCGCCGGTGCAGGACATGTCGCCGACGGTGCGGTAGCGCACCTGCCGCTTCTCGACGCTCTCGCCGTCCTTCGGGCCGCCCCACTCGCCGGCCGTCAGCCACATGCCGTTGCGGTCGAACACCTCGCGCTCGTGCGCGTAGTAGATCTGGGGGAGTTCGATGTCCTCGCGGGCGATGTACTGCCAGACGTCGAGTTCGGTCCAGTTGGAGAGGGGGAAGACCCGGACGTGTTCGCCGGGGGCGTGCCGGCCGTTGTAGAGGTTCCACAGTTCGGGGCGCTGGCGGCGGGGGTCCCACTGGGAGAACTCGTCGCGCAGGGAGAAGACGCGTTCCTTGGCGCGGGCTTTTTCCTCGTCGCGTCGTCCGCCGCCGAAGACGGCGTCGAACTTCTCGTTCTGGATCTTCTCGGTCAGGGGCAGGGTCTGCAGGGGGTTGCGGGTGCCGTCGGGGCGTTCGCGCAGTATTCCCCGGTCGATGTAGTCCTGGACGGAGGCGATGTGCAGGCGCAGGCCGTGGCGTTGGACGACGCGGTCGCGGTAGGCGAGGACTTCGGGGAAGTTGTGTCCGGTGTCCACGTGCAGCAGGGCGAAGGGCACGGGGGCGGGGGCGAAGGCCTTCAGTGCCAGGTGCAGCATGAGGATGGAGTCCTTGCCGCCGGAGAAGAGGATCACCGGCCGCTCGAACTCACCGGCCACCTCGCGGAAGATGTGCACCGCCTCCGACTCCAGGGCGTCCAGGTGCGAGAGGGCGTACGGGGAGCCCGTGCCCTCCTCGACGGTGGCGACGGTCGTCATGCCAGTCCCCTTTCGGTGAGCAGCGCGTGGACCGCGGCCGCGGATTCCTGGACGGTCTGGTGCTGCGACTCGATGCGCAGGTCGGGCGACTCGGGCTCCTCGTAGGGGTCGTCGACCCCGGTCAGCCCGCTCAGTTCGCCCGCGGCCTGCTTGGCGTAGAGGCCCTTCACGTCACGCACGGAGCACACCTCGACCGGGGTCGCGACGTGCACCTCGAGGTACGGCGCCCCGCTCCTGTGGTGGCGCTTGCGCACGGCCTCACGGCTGTCGGCGTACGGTGCGATCACCGGGACGAGGGCCGTGACGCCGTTGCGGGCGAGCAGGTCGGCGAGGAAGCCGATGCGCTGCACGTTGGTGTGCCGGTCCTCGCGGGTGAAGCCGAGGCCCGCCGAGACGAACTCGCGGATCTCGTCGCCGTCGAGCACCTCGACGAGGTGGCCCTCCTCGCGCAGCCGGCCCGCCAGCTCGTACGCGATGGTGGTCTTGCCGGCACTCGGCAGACCCGTGAGCCAGACGGTGGCTCCGGTCGTCACGTGTGTCTCCTGATTCGTAGAGGTCACGGTCATGGTCAGCCGTGCAGCCCGCACTCGGTCTTGGCCCGGCCGGCCCAGCGGCCGGCGCGCGCGTCCTCGCCCTCCAGCACCCGGCGGGTGCAGGGGGCGCAGCCGACGGACGGGTAGCCGTCCATCAGCAACGGGTTGGTCAGGACGCCGTGTTCGGCCACGTACGCGTCCACGTCGTCCTGGCTCCAGCGGGCGATCGGCGAGATCTTGACCTTCTGCCGCTTCTCGTCCCAGCCGACCACCGGGGTGTCCGCCCGGGTCGGGGACTCGTCGCGGCGCAGACCGGTCGCCCAGGCGACATAGTTCTCCAGGCCCCGCTCCAGCGGCTGGACCTTGCGCAGCCTGCAGCACAGGTCGGGGTCGCGGTCGTGCAGTTTCGGGCCGTACTCCGCGTCCTGCTCGGCGACCGACTGACGGGGGGTCAGCGTGATGACGTTGACGTCCATCACGGCCTCCACCGCGTCCCGGGTGCCGATGGTCTCCGGGAAGTGGTAGCCGGTGTCGAGGAACACCACGTCCACGCCGGGCATGGCCCGGGAGGCGAGGTGGGCGACCACCGCGTCCTCCATGGACGAGGTCACGCAGAACCGCCTGCCGAAGGTCGCGGCCGCCCACCTGAGGATCTCCAGGGCGGAGGCGTCCTCCAGGTCGCGGCCCGCCTGCTCGGCGAGCGCCTTCAGGTCCTCGGTCGTCCGCTCGTGCGTCACCGCGGTCATGTCTCGTCTCCCCCTGCTCCGGTGTGCTGCAGACCGCGGGCGAGCAGCCCGAGGAACGCCAGCCGAAAGGCTCGGTTGCACGCCGCGCACTCCCAGCAGCCATGGCCCTGCTCACCGGGCCGTAGGTCCTCGTCCCCGCAGTAGGGGCAGTAGAAGGGGGCCGCGCGCTCGCTCATGACAGGGCCTCCTCGGACGCGCGCGAGGCCCAGGCGGCGAACCGCTCGCCGTCCTCGCGTTCGGCCTGGAAGCGCTTCAGGACACGTTCGATGTAGTCGGGCAGCTCGTCCGACGTCACCTTCAGGCCGCGGACCTTGCGGCCGAAGCCGGCCTCCAGGCCGAGCGCGCCGCCGAGGTGCACCTGGTAGCCCTCGACCTGCTCGCCGTTGTCGTCGAGGACCAACTGGCCCTTGAGACCGATGTCCGCGACCTGGATACGGGCGCAGGCGTTCGGGCAGCCGTTGAGGTTGATGGTGAGCGGCTCGTCGAAGTCCGGCAGGCGGCGCTCCAGTTCGTCGATCAGCTGCGCGCCGCGCTGCTTGGTCTCGACGATGGCGAGCTTGCAGAACTCGATGCCGGTGCAGGCCATGGTGCCGCGCCGGAAGGTGGACGGCCGGGCGGTGAGGTCCAGCGCCTCCAGCTCGTCCACGAGCGAGTCGACCTGGCCCTCCTCGACGTCAAGGATGATCATCTTCTGCTCGACGGTGGTGCGCACCCGGCCCGAGCCGTGCGCCTCCGCGAGGTCGGCGACCTTCGTCAGGGTGGCGCCGTCGACGCGGCCGACGCGCGGGGCGAAGCCGACGTAGAACCGGCCGTCCCGCTGCCGGTGCGCGCCGATGTGGTCGCGCCACCGCTGGACCGGCTGTTCGGGGGCGGGGCCGTCGATCAGTTTGCGCCCGCCGAGGTACTCGTCCTCGAGCACCTGGCGGAACTTCTCCGCGCCCCAGTCGGCGACGAGGAACTTCAGCCGGGCGCGGGTGCGCAGCCGGCGGTAGCCGTAGTCGCGGAAGATCGAGATGACGCCCTCGTAGACGTCGGGGACCTCCTCGATCGGCACCCAGGCGCCGAGCCGCACGCCCAGCTTGGGGTTGGTGGACAGTCCGCCGCCGACCCAGACGTCGAAGCCGGGGCCGTGCTCGGGGTGGCGCACGCCGACGAAGGAGACGTCGTTGATCTCGTGCACCACGTCCAGCAGCGGCGATCCCGAGATGGCCGTCTTGAACTTCCGGGGGAGGTTCGAGTACGCCTTGTTGTTCAGGACCCGGCGCTTCATCTCCTCCAGCGCCGGGGTGGCGTCGATGATCTCGTCCTCGGCGATGCCCGCGACCGGGGAGCCGATCATCACACGCGGGGAGTCGCCGCAGGCGGTGATCGTGGACAGTCCCACGCCCTCCAGGCGCTCCCAGATCCCGGGCACGTCCTCGATCCGGATCCAGTGGAACTGGACGTTCTGCCGGTCGGTGATGTCCGCGGTGCCGCGCGCGAACTCCTGCGAGATCTCGCCGATGACGCGCAGCTGCCCGGTGGTCAGCGCACCGCCGTCGATACGGACGCGCAGCATGAAGTACTCGTCGTCCAGCTCCTCCGGCTCCAGGACCGCGGTCTTGCCGCCGTCGATCCCGGGCTTGCGCTGGGTGTACAGCCCCCACCAGCGCATCCGTCCGCGCAGGTCGCCGGGGTCGATCGAGTCGAAGCCGCGCTTGGAGTAGATCGTCTCAATGCGTGTCCGCACATTGAGACCGTCGTCGTCCTTCTTGGCCTGCTCGTTGCCGTTGAGCGGGGTGAAGTGCCCCGCGGCCCACTGGCCCTCGCCGCGGTGACGGCTCACCTTGCGGCGGGGGGTCGCGGCGGCAGGCTTCGGCGGGGTGGCGGCCATGGTTGATACGTCCTTCGGGACAGGCGGGAATACGGCTGTGACCTGCGCGTACGGGCGCATGGGCAGGCATGCGCGGCATCGCGCGGGAAGAAGGGGGAAAGAGTCAGGAATGCCGGGCGTGCTGTGCTGTCAGCTCGCCGGACAGATGGCGCTGGACATGCGGCCGAGGTCGACGTGCCGCCGACTCACCAAGGCAATTCCAGTTCCAGACATGACGGAAGCGTGGCACGGCGATCTGGACACAGTCCAGCTTCGTCCGCGATGTGGACATCCTTGTCCCGGAATATGGGACAAGGGTGTCCTCGGTCACATTGGCCTTCGCCGCTCTTGTCCGTCCAGGTCACACCGGGTAGGCGCCGGCCCACGGGCCGGGCGCGGGCACCTCGCGCTGCTCCTCGACCTCGGTGTCGAAGAGCGTGAAGCCCCGGCGCCGGTAGTTGGCCATCGCGTGCTCGCCGTCCAGGCTGCACGTGTGCACCCAGACGCGCTTCGTCGGCGTCCGCTCCGGCCAGCGCTCGGCGAGGTCCCAGGCGCGGGCGGTGCCGTAGGACAGCAGGTGTCCGCCGATGCGGCGGCCCCGGAAGGCGGGGATCAGGCCGAAGTAGGCGATCTCCACGACCCCGTCGTCCTGCGGGTCGAGCTCGACGTATCCCGCGGGTGTGCCCCGGTCGTAGGCGACCCAGGTCTCCGTCCCCGGCCGCTCCAGCTGCTCCCGCCACCGCGCGTAGGTCCAGCCCAGCCGGTCGATCCAGTGGATGTCGCCGCCGACGGACGCGTACAGGAAGCGGCTGAACTCGGGGGAGGGGACCTCGGCGCGGACGATGCGGACGTCCCCCTCCGGCGTGGCGGCCGGCAGCAGGTCGGCCCGGGCGGTCTGCTCCAGGGACCAGGTGGTCACGGGGATGTTGGTCATGCCCGTCAGGGAATCATCTATCCCAGGGACCTGTCGATCGAGGCCAGCGGCAGTGCGAAGAGCATCCGGCCCGACTGGCCCCAGACCTCACCGGTCCGCTGCCAGTACGACAGCGACCCGGCCCGTCCGCTCCAGCAGTGGTGGAAGTCGTCCGCACCGCACCGGGTGGCCCGCGCCTTGTGCGTGTCCTGCCGCCAGAGGGTGCCGTGGCCGTCCGGGGGGTCCGCCGCGCGCGCCAGATACCACCGCGAGCGGTAGGACAGGACCCCGCCGACGCCGGTCGCCGTCGTCCGGTACGCCTGGGACGGGACCGCGCGGCCCGCGGCGTCGGTGGCCAGCAGGCCGGCACGCACCGGGTCGCCGCTGAAGGCGTAGCGCCACAGCCGGGTGCTCCGCCGGCTGTCCGCCGGCACCCGCTCGCTCGCGACCAGGCTGTCGGGCGCGGTGCTGCGGTCGAGCGAGATCGCCGCCGGGCCCGCGGTCCTCCCGGCGAACCGGTACGAACCGACCGCCGGCAGCACGTACTTCGAGCCGTACGCCGACCAGCCGCCGCGCACCCGGCCCACCGCGCCGCTGTCGACGGTGGCCCGCTGGATGCGGTGCACGTCGTACACGTACAGCCCGTCGGCGGTGCTGACCAGCAGCTTGCCCTGGTACCAGACCATGCCGGAGACGGGGGAGGCGAGGGCGCGGTAGTCACGGCCGCCGTCGACCGTGACGGCGAGCGCGGCCCAGGTGTAGGTCAGATGGGCCGGGTCGGTGGCGTCGACGAAGGCCACCCGGGCGTGGCCGGCCCGGCCGCTGCCGCGGCTCCAGCCGGAGAGGATCACCCGGTGCTCGCCCCAGTGGCCGTCGTCGTCCGCGTCACCGGAGGTGGTGACCGCGCCGGCCCGCCAGCCACGGGTGTCGGCGGCGCCCCAGCAGTACGCGCGCCGGGCCACCGGGGCGACGGGCAGCTCCGCGCGCGCGGTGGACGGGCAGTCGGTCGCGTCGAGCAGGGAGTGGTCGGCGTCGCCGAGGACGGTGGTGACGCCGACGGGCCTGCCCATCGCGGAGGCGAGCCGGTCGAGCGTTCTCCGCGGCACCGCGTGCTCCTGCAACCGCAGCCCGGCGGCCTCCCGGCCGGAGAGGGGGAGCGCCTTCAGCGCCCCGGGCCGATCGCTCACCGTGGCCTGCGAGACGCTGATCATCGTGGCGGCGGCGGTGAGGGCGAGGGCGGTCCCGGCGAGCAGGGCGCGCAGCGCGCGGCCCCGCTTCTGCCTGCGATGTCGGCCACGCCGCGTCATACGGCCCTCCTTCCAGGGCGGTCTGCCTCCGGGGCGCACCGGCCCCGTCCACCGGCTCGCCGGCCGAGGCGGGCCAACTGCGTTCATTGGTCCGTACGTTGACCAAAGAAGCAGGTGGGATGGCCCGTAGAGGATGCTACGGCAGTCCGGCGTGATCGGGGACGAAGAACCTGCAAATATGCGGAAGATGACCCCGCCGGGGTCACCCAGGGGTGCACCGCGGTGACGCCGCGCACGCGACCGGCGCCCCGGCGGGCCTGCGTCAGGGCGTCCCGGCCGGCTCCCGCGCCCGCCGCACCGCCGGCGCCGTCGACTGCGGCAGCAGGTCGCGCGGCTCGGCCGGCAGGAGCAGCTCCACCTCCGCGCCCTCGGTGAAGCGGTACGGCCGGTGCTCCAGCAGCCCCCCGAGATAGCGCCGCACCCGGGACATCTCCGCGCGCACGGTCACCCGGCGGGCCGGGTCCCCGAACATCTCCTCGGCCAGGCCCGCCGCGCTGCACCCGTCGCGGCCGAGTGCGAGCAGGTACAGCAACTCGGCGTGCCGGGGGCTCAGTTCACGGCACCAGGAACCCGCGCTCCCGGACACCGTCACCGACCAGCGGCGCGGCTGCGACAGATCCAGCACGATCCTGGTGGTGCCGTGCGGCAGCGGCTCGTCCCAGGCCCGGATCAGCCAGCCCTCCGCCAGCGGCTCCACCGTGCACAGGCCGAGCGGGTGCAGCCACCGGCGGCCCGCCGACAGGGACTTGGGCAGCGTGATCCGGCCGGTGTACGGCATTCCGGTCACCGCCGCGGTCCAGCCGTCCCGGTCCACCGCCACCGCCCGGCCGCCGGCCCGCGCCAGCACCGGCGCGGCCACCGCGCGCAGCCGCTCCAGCGAGGCCAGGTGCAGTTCGCGCAGCCGGGCCTCGGCGAGTTTGGCCACCGAGTCCACCCAGGCGAGCGTGGCCGGGTGCATCGTCTCCAGCGGTCCGCTGATGTCCACCACCCCCAGCAGCCGCCCGTCGCGCGGATCGGTGATCGGCGCGCCGGTGCACGTCCAGCTGGTCTGCGAGCGCACGAAGTGCTCGGAGGCGAAGACCTGCACCGGCCGGCGCTCCACCGCGGGCGTGCCGAGGCCGTTGGTGCCGACGACGTCCTCCCGCCAGTCCGCGCCGAGTTCGAGGCCGAGCGCGTCGGCCCTGCGCAGCACGGCCGGGCTGCCCTCGCGCCACAGCACCCGGCCGTCCTCGTCGGCGACCACCATGATGTGGTGGGCGACGTCCGCGACGGACAGCAGCCCCTTGCGCAGCACCGGCAGGACGTGCCGCAGCGCCGAACTCTCCCGGCGCCGCCGCACCTCGTCGGCGGACAGCAGCCCGGAGCGGCGGTCGTGGTCGGGGTCGATGCCGCTGCGCAGCATCCGTCCCCAGGACTGCTCGATCACCGGGCGCGGGGCGATGGGCGTGCGCTGCCCCGAGAGCCTGGCCGAGCGCAGCTCGCTCAGCACCCGCGCCGCCCGTGCCGTGTCGACCAGGGCGAGCTGCGTCAGGTCCGTCGGCGATGGCGCCACTGGTCCTCCCGGGAAGAAGGGTTCGGGACAACCGCTTTCCCGTGGCGTTCCGGCCACGGGCCGTCGAGTCGTCCAGCACTGTCCGTCTCATAGTGCCGTCCGGCGCTGACGGACGGAGACAGTCCGGCCACACACAGCAGCAAGTTGCAACCCCTTGCAACCCTGGTGGAGCGCTCCCGGATTGCTTGAATATTGGGCGACGCCGTCCCGAGCGGCGTTCATGGCCTTGATGGGGCCAGCTGAGCGGGGGTGGTGCCGTGTCGGCGCAGCACCACCCCCGCGTCCCGCGGCGCCCTCAGGACAGCGGCCTCGCCCGCTCCACCACCGACGCCAGGTCCAGGGTGTGCGGCAGGGTGCCGAAGGCCGAGCCGCCGTCGCCGCCCAGCCGCGAGGCGCAGAAGGCGTCGGCCACCTCCGGTGGGGCGAACCGGACGAGCAGCGAGCCCTGCAGCACCAGCGCGATCCGCTCCGTCAGCCGCCGGGCGCGCCCCTCGACGCCCTCCAGGTCGGCCAGGTCCGTCAGCAGGTTCTTGATCGCGGTGTCCAGCCGGTGGTCGGCGCCGCGGGCCCGGCCGACCTCCTGGAGGTAGGCGCCCATGGCCTGCGGCTCCCGCCGGAGCGCGCGCAGCAGGTCCAGCGCCTGGACGTTGCCCGCGCCCTCCCAGACCGAGTTCAGCGGCGACTCGCGCACCAGCCGGGGCAGCCCCGACTCCTCGACGTATCCGTTCCCGCCCAGGCACTCGGCGGCCTCGACCGCCACCGGAGCGCACCGCTTGGTCACCCAGTACTTGGCGGCCGGTACGGCGATCCGCAGCAGCGCCCGCTCCTGCTCGCCGCCCTCGTCGTAGGCGGCGGCCAGGCGCAGCGCGAGGGTGGTCGCCGCCTCCGACTCCAGGGCCAGGTCGGCCAGGACGTTGCGCATCAGCGGCTGCTCGACCAGCTTCGCGCCGAACGCCTCCCGGTAGGTGCAGTGGTGCACGGCCTGCGCGACCGCCTGCCGCATGAGGCCGGCGGAGCCCAGCACGCAGTCCAGCCGGGTCGCCGCCACCATGCCGATGATGGTGCGCACCCCGCGCCCCTCCTCGCCGACGCGGCGCGCCCAGGTGCCGTCGAACTCGACCTCGGCGGAGGCGTTGGAGCGGTTGCCGAGCTTGTCCTTCAGCCGCTGGAGCAGGAAGACGTTGCGCGTGCCGTCGTCCAGGACGCGCGGCACGAGGAAGCACGTGAGCCCGCCGGGAGCCTGGGCGAGCACCAGGAACCCGTCGGACATGGGAGCCGAGCAGAACCACTTGTGGCCGGTCAGCTCGTACGTCCCGGCCTCGTCGAGCGGCCGTGCGGCCGTGGTGTTGGCGCGTACGTCGCTGCCGCCCTGCTTCTCGGTCATGCCCATCCCGAACAGCGCTCCGGCCTTCAGCCGGGCGGGGCGCAGCTCGCGGTCGTAGACCTCGGAGGTCAGCCGGGGCTCCCACTCGGCGGCGAGCGCCGGGTCCGTGCGCAGGGCGGGCACGGCCGCATGGGTCATCGACAGGGGGCACAGGTTGCCGGCCTCGACCTGCGTCCACACCACGAACGCGGCGGCCCGGCGCACGTGGCCGCCGGGCCGGCTCCAGGCCGCGGTGAGGCCGGCGGAGACGCCCTTGCCGAGCAGCCGGTGCCAGGCGGGATGGAAGTCGACCTCGTCGGCGCGGTGGCCCTGGCGGTCGTGGGTGCGCAGCCGGGGCGGGTTCTCGTTGGCCTGGGTGCCCCATTCCTGAAGCTGCCGGGACCCTGAGGCCCGCCCCAGGGCGGCCAGTTCCGCGCGTCCCTCGTCGAGCAGCCTGGGGTCCAGGTGCCGCTCGACGGCTTCGGTCAGGGCACGGTCGGCGCTGTAGACGTCGTAGCCGACCAGGGGCGGCGGCTGGTTGGTCACGGTGTGGGTGCGGCGTGCCATGCGGCGAAAGTACCCCGGATCGGCGCCGGTCAGCACGACCGGCCCGGTCCGGTGTCCGGGCGGGGGACCCGTTCAGGCCCATTCGGTGGCCGGGGCGCGGTGCCCCGCAGCCCCGGACGGTGCCACGCGGACGAGGACGGGGGCGGCGGCGTACCCGGGGCCGGGCGGGGCTCGCGCCCCGACGGGCGGCGGGCCGGGGGGGTGAGTGCACCGGGCAACGACGGATACCTTTAGGGCGTGCAGCCAGCAAGTGAATCCCCACGGGCCCCCTCCGGGCGTCTCCACCGGGCGCGTGCCCTCTACCGGAACGTCTCGAAGCGAAGGACCGTCTGGCTGCTGCTCAAGGACACCGTCAACTCGTGCATGGAGTACCGCATCCTCGGCCTCGCGGCCGAGGCCGCGTTCTTCACCCTGCTGTCCGTGCCGCCGCTGCTGCTCAGCATGATCGGCCTGCTCGGCTACGTCGACGACTGGACCGGCGCCGACACCATCGCCAGCCTGGAGAACAACATCCTGCAGGCGTCGAGGACCGTCCTGTCCGGCAAGGGCGTGTCGGAGATCGCCCAGCCGATCCTGCACGACGTGATGAAGGGCGGCAGACCCGACGTCATCTCCATCGGCTTCCTCTTCGCCCTGTGGTCGGGCTCGCGCGCCGTGAACGTCTTCATCGACACCATCACCGTGATGTACGGCCTCGACGGCGTCCGCGGCATCGTCAAGACCCGCCTGCTGTCCTTCGCGCTGTTCATCGTCGCCCTGCTGATCGGCTCGGTCGCGCTGCCGCTGATGGTGGCCGGCCCGGACGCGGTGGTGAACGTCGTGCCCTGGTCGACGACCGTCGTGCAGGTGCTGTACTGGCCCGTCGTCATCGTGCTGTCGATCGTCTTCCTGACCACGCTGTACCACGTCTCCGTGCCGGTCCGCTCCCCGTGGATCGAGGACGTGCCGGGCGCGCTGGTCGCCCTGGCGATGTGGGTGCTCGGCAGCTTCCTGCTGCGCATCTACCTCACCGGCACCGTGGAGGGCCCCACCATCTACGGCTCGCTGGCCGCGCCCGTCGCCGTGCTGCTGTGGATCGGTGTGTCCGCCTTCGCCGTCCTTGTCGGGGCCGCGGTCAACGCCGCGATCGACCGGGTCTGGCCGGCCGCCGCGACCGCCGCGGCCCGCGCCGCGAACGAGCGGGTCCGGGAGGCGCAGCTGGCCGAGCAGGTGGCCCGGGCCGCCGCGGGCGTCGAACACGATCCGGACGACCCGGACATGCCCTCCGAGTTCCCCGAGCGCTGGTCGCGCTTCCTGCCGCCGGAGGACGTGACGTCCCGCCTGCGCACCCATGTGAAGAGCACGCACCCACCGCATCCGCACCACAAGCCGGACACCCCGTAGCCCGCTCGGCCCGTCCCCTCCGGCGGGTTCGAGCGGGTGCGCGGCGTGAGCCGGCATGGGCGCCGGGGCCGGCCGGGAGACCGCGCGTAGGCTGATGGACGTGTACGAGGAGAGACCGTCCCGGCTGTCCGGAGCGGTCGTGTGGCGCAACACCCCGGCCGTGGCCGGTGTGGGGCGGGTGCTGCCCGACGGCTGCATGGACCTGCTCTGGCACGAGGGCCGCCTGCTGGTCGCGGGACCCGACACGCGCGCCCATGTCACCGAGGGCGCTCCCGGCGTCTGGTCGGGCGTGCGGTTCGCCCCCGGGACCGCTCCCGCCCTGCTGGGCGTGCCCGCGCACGAGCTGCGCGACCGGCGCGTGGCGCTCGCCGACCTGTGGCCGGCCGCGGAGGTCCGCCGCCTGACCGCCGGAGTGCGCGCCGCCGCCGTACCGGAGAGCGGCCTGGAGGAACTGGCACTGCGCCTGGCCGCCGGCGCCGGGCCCCCCGACCCGCTGCTGCGGCACCTCGTGACCGCCCTCGGCGCGGGCCGCCCGGTCGCGGCCACCGCCGGGGAACTGGGTCTCGGCGCCCGCCAGGTGCACCGCCGCTGCCTGGCCGCCTTCGGCTACGGTCCCAAGACGCTGGCCCGCGTGCTGCGGCTGCAGCGGGCACTGGGGCTGGCCCGGCGGGGGGTGCCGTTCGCGGAGACGGCGGCCCGGGCCGGGTTCGCCGATCAGGCCCATCTGTCCCGGGACGTGAAGGAGCTGGCGGGCCTGCCGCTGCGCGAACTGCTCGGATAGCGGCGCGCCGCTACCGCGGCAGCGGCGCGAACAGGTCGACGCCGTTGCCGTCCGGGTCGCGCACGACCGCGTACCGCTGGCCCCAGAAGGCGTCCCACGGCTTCAGCTCCCCGTGGTGTCCCGCCGCGACCAGCTCCGCGTAGGCCGAGTCCACCTCCGCCGGGCTGTCGCAGCGGAAGGCCAGCCCGGTCCGGTAACCGCCGGCGGGGGGCCGCCACCCGGCGTGGAAGGAGCGGACCGTGTCCTCGGTGTCGAGCAACAGGCGCAGTCCGCCCGGCAGTTCGGCCTCGCAGTGCGGACGGCTCCCGGCGTCCTCGGGGAACGCCAGGCCCAGCCGGCGGTAGAACGCGACGGCGGCCGCCATGTCCGAGACGACCAGCCCTACGGCATCGATTCGTGGAGTCATGCGGTCACCGTAGGCAGCACGCCGGCGGCGGGTCTTGAAGGAATCGGACGCGGCCCCCGCGCCTCAGCCGAAGGTCACCGGCCCCCGGGGCGTCCGCACCGTGAACGACAGCCCCACCGGTCCCTCGGCCACGGCCAGCTCGGCCCCGACGGCGGCCAGCAGGGGCCGGAGCCCGCCGGGGTCCGGGGCGGTGGCGGACAGCCGGAGCAGGGGCGTGACCGGCAGGTCCGTGGCGGTCGGATGGACCGACCTCCCCCAGTCGATGAGGAACGGCACCAGACCGGAGGGGTGCTGGGTGTCGCCGTCGGTCAGCCGCCACTCCAGCAGGGTGCCGTCGGGGCGGCGGCGGCTCATCGGGCGGACGTCGCCGGGGTCGTAGCCCCGGGCCCGGGCGGTCGCCACCGCCGCGTCGAGGTCGGGCGGGCTGATGGCCCACGTCACGGTCCGCGCGGCGGCCACCGCGTCGACGTCGAAGGGGCGCGGGCCGTCCGGCTCCGACTGCTCCGGGTCCGGCCCGATGATCTCCAGGTAGCTCGAACCGCCCAGCGACACCAGGAAGTTACGGGTGCCGCGCCCGACATGGGCGCCGCCGGGAGCGGGTGCCACACCGGTACGGCGCGTGAACTCGGCGACCGTCGCCGCCAGATCGGGGGTTGCGAGGACGAGGTGGTCGAGGTGTGGGGGGATCGTGTTCATCGGAGTCGAGGCTACGCAGCCCCGCCCCCGCGATGGAACACCTGTGCGGCGGCGTGACAGGGCATGAGGCAGGATGGGGGCGTGATCCGTGCCTTACGTGCCCTGCGTGCCTTGCGTGCCTTGCGTGCCTTGCGTGCCCTGCCGCCCCTTCTGCTGCTGCCGGTGCTGCTGGTGACCGGCTGCGGCACCGAGAAGGCCGGCGCGGGCGCCGGGGCCGGCGGCGGCTCGGCCGCACCCGCCGACCCGGCCCGACTCACGGCCCGTGCCCGGGCGCTGGGCATCGCCCCGGAACTCGTCTACGTCACCGAGTCGCCCGGCTACACCCTCGCCCGGCAGTCCGTGGGCGTCTCCGGGGACGACGGCTTCTCCGCCGTGTACTGGTCGGAGAAGACCCACACGCAGATCGAGATCCGCGTGGACCGCGGCACGCTGACCGCCGCCACCTGCCCCCGGCAGCCCGTGGGTGACGCGGCCGAGGGGCGGACCAGGTGCACGCGCGAGGGCGACGCCTGGTACCGCAGCGCCGGGCGGCAGCACGGATACGCGGAGCCGAGGAAGGGCTACGTCATCTGGCTCACCGGCGCCGGCGTCCCGCGCACCACCCTGCACCGGGCGCTCCTCGCCGTGCACCGCCCCACCGCCGCCGAACTCGCCGACCTCCTGCCCCCGGCCCCCACGACCGTCCCCACCGCCCCGGTGCGACGCGGAGACCTCCCGCCGAACGGCGACGGCGCCCCCGACAACAGCGTCCCGACCAGGGGCGCCTGACCGCACCCGGCACCACCCCCAGGGGCGGGACCGCGCGCGCCGGCCACGGCGCACCGGCAGCCGCCCGGCCGGCCCACGCCCCCGCCCCGCGGCTCCCGCCCCGGGGCGACACGTCCGTGTGCGTGGTCCGCGCCGGAATACCGCGCCGTCCTGTGGTGCTCTGTTGTTCACGGTGCGGTAGCGCGTGAGGAAACGGGTGGTCGTATGACGGCAGCAGTCCCTGCAGACCCCGTGGTGAACACCCCGTACGGCGCCGTTCGGGGCCGCCGCGAGCACGGGATCGCCGTGTTCCGGGGCGTCCCGTACGCGGCGCCGCCCTTCGGCCCCCGGCGGTTCCTGCCGCCCGTGCCGCCCGAGCCCTGGGACGGTGTGCGCGACGCCGGTGCCTTCGGCCCCACGGCGCCCAAGCCGCCGTACTCGGAGTCCTTCGACGCGTACCTGTCGGATCCCGACGTGCCGGGCGACGACTGCCTCAACCTGAACGTGTGGACCCCGCAGCCCGACCCGGACGCCCGCCTCCCGGTCCTGGTGTGGCTGCACGGCGGCGCCCTGACCAGGGGATCCTCCGCGGTGCCGGTGTACGACGGGCGGGCCTTCGCCCGGGACGGCGTGGTCCTGGTCTCGGTGAACTACCGGCTGGGCGTCGAGGGGTACGGCCTCTTCCCGGACGCTCCGGCCAACGCCGGCCTGCGCGACCAGCTGGCCGCCCTGGAGTGGGTGCACGAGTCGATCGCGGCCTTCGGCGGCGACCCGGACCGGATCACCCTGGCCGGCCAGTCCGCGGGAGCGATCAGCACCGGGGCCCTGCTGGCCGCCCCGCGGGCACAGGGGCTGGTGCGCCGGGCGGTCCTGCAGAGCGGTTCGCCCGAGGCCTTCGAACGGGACAAGGTGCGCCGGATGGTGCGCCGGATGGCGACCCGGCTGAAGATCCCGGCGACCGCCGCGGCCTTCGCCGAGGTCGACCGCGATCTGCTGCTGCGCACCCAGGGCGAGGTGGGCCGGCTCAGCAGCCCCGTGCTGGGCGGCCCGTCCTTCGGCATCGTCGTCGACGGCGACCTCGTGCCGCGCGACCCCCTGCAGGCCCTGGTCGACGGCGACGTGGCCCGGGGCGTCGACCTGATGATGGGCTGGACCAGCGAGGAGTACCGCCTCTGGCTCGTCCCCGGCGGCCTGCTGGAGCGTGTCGACCGGCTGGGCGCCGTCGCGCTCGCCGGCGCCATGGCCCGCTGCCACTGCGGCACCGAGGTGCCCCGCGGCTACCGCGCCCTGCACCCGCGGGCCGGCACCGCCGAGACCGTCGGGCAGATGGTCACCGACCATCTGCTGCGCCGCCCGCTGCACCGGCTGGCCGACGCCCGGGGCGGCTCCTGCCACGTCTACGAGTTCGCCTGGCCCTCCAACCTGCCCGGCCTGGGCGCCTGCCACGCCCTGGAACTCGGCTTCGTGTTCGACACCGGCGACGTGCCGGAGTCGCGCAAGCTCGCGGGCGAGGGCGGGCCCGAGCACCTCGCCGAGGCGATGCACGCCGCGTGGGTGCGGTTCGCGACCGAGGGGGACCCCGGCTGGCAGCACTGGGACGCCACGCACCCCGTGCGGATCTTCGACGCGGGCCCGCCGCGCGTCGCCCACGGGCCGCGCGACGCCGAACTCGCCCTGTGGAGCGCCGGCACCCTGCCCAACGCGGACGACACCCCCCGGGCGATGGTGCCCCCGCTCACGGCACCCCCGCGCGGTACGGAGCTGCGATCGGTCGTACGGCGCCTGCGGCTGCCGGGCTCGGTCCACCGCCGGTGACCCGCGCACCACCGCAGGTGCCCCGGCGCGACCGCCCCGGTGCGGCGCCGGGGCCCAGGGGCTCACAGGTCCCGGCGGTGCGGCCCGGGAGCCGCGGGGACGACGGGACCGCAGCGCGGGGACGACGGGACCGAAGCGCGGGGGCGGCGAGGCCGAAGCGCGGGGCGGCGAGGCGCTCACGGTCAGGCCCGCAGCGCCTCCGCGACGCCCGCGACCGCCTCCGGCCCCACGCGGCAGCATCCGCCGATCAGCCGGGCCCCCGACTCCCGCCAGCCGGTGACCTGGTCCGGGGCGAAGGTCGTCCGGCCGTTCCAGGCGCGGGCCTCGGCGTCCCAGGACTCGCCGCTGTTGGGATAGACCACGACCGGCTTGCCCGTCACACGTGCGGCCGTCTCGACCGCACCGCCGGCGTCCTCCGGGGCGCAGCAGTTGACGCCGACCGCGATGATCTCGTCGGCGTCGGCGGCGAGTGCGAAGGCCTCCTCCAGCGGCTGCCCGGCACGGGTGCGGCCGCCCGCGACGGAGTACGACAGCCAGGCCGGCACGCCCAGTCCGCGCACCGCCCGCACCAGCGCCGCCGCCTCGTCGGCGTCGGGCACCGTCTCCAGCGCCAGTACGTCGGGACCCGCCGCGGCGAGCACCTCCAGGCGGGGCCGGTGGAACCGCTCCAGTTCGCCGGCGCCGAGCCCGTACCGCCCCCGGTACTCCGACCCGTCCGCGAGCATGGCCCCGTACGGTCCGGCGGACGCCGCCACCCACAGCGGCCGGGTGACACCGTTCGCCCGCGCCCGCCGCGCCGCCTCGCGCGCCGACTCCACGCTCAGGGCGAGGAGCGCGGCAGCCCTCTCGTGGCCGATGCCCCGCCGGGCGAAGCCCTCGAAGGTGGCCTGGTAGCTCGACGTGATCGCCACGTCCGCGCCCGCCTCGAAGTACGCGAGGTGCGCCTCGACGATCGCCTCGGGCCGCTGCGCGAGCAGCCGCGCCGACCACAGCTCGTCGCCGAGGTCGTGCCCGGCGGACTCCAGCTGGTTGGACAGGCCGCCGTCGAGCACGACGGTCCCGGTGGCGAGCGCTGCCGCGAGGGTGTCCGTGCCGGTCATGCGGCCGACGGTAGCCGAGCGGGGGCGGCAGCGCGAGAAGCGGCGGCGAGCCGGGACGGAAAGCGCTGTCTACGAGTCCCGCCGGACCCGTTGACCTCTCCCTCCCGCACCTCTACCTTTTCGGCGTTCGTCATGGCAGATGCCGTTCGAGATGCCGTACGGACATGTGTCGCCTCGTCCCCCGCACCCCCGCCCCCCACCGCGAGAGGCAGCCGTATGAGCCGAGATCACGACCGCCCCAGCCGTCGCCCGACGCCGACAGCAGCCGCGGTCGCCGCCGCGGGCGCCCTGGCGTCCACCCCGGCCGTGACGACCGCCGCGCCGGGGCCGGAGCCGGCCCCGTTCCCGGGGCGGAGGGGAGCGAGCGGGACGAGACGTGCGTACGCGGTGCTGCTCGCCCTCTGCCTGGCGCTGGCCGGCGCCCTCGTGACCGCGGGACCGGCGCGGGCGGCCGCCCGGACGGTCGCCAACGGCGTTCAGTTCCGCGACACGTCGGGCAACCCGGTGCACGCCCACGGCGGCGGGGTCATCAAGGTCGGCTCGTACTACTACTGGTTCGGCGAGGACCGCAACGCGGACAACACCTTCCGGTACGTCGACGCCTACCGCTCCACCGACCTGAAGAACTGGGAGTTCAGGAACCACGTGCTGACCCGGTCCTCGGCCGCCGAGCTCGGCACCGCCTACATCGAGCGGCCCAAGGTCATCTACAACGCCTCCACCGGCACCTTCGTGATGTGGATGCACAAGGAGAACGGCGTCGACTACAGCGAGGCCCGCGCGGCCGTCGCCGTCTCCGCCACGGTCGACGGCGACTACACCTACCGCGGCAGCTTCCGCCCGCTCGGCTCCTCGATGTCCCGGGACATCACGGCCTACGTCGACACCGACGGCACCGCCTATATGGTCTCGGCCGCCAACGACAACTACGACCTGCACATCTACCGGCTCACCGCCGACTACACCGGCATCGCCGGCCTCGTCGCCAACCCCTGGCCGGGCGGCCACCGCGAGGCCCCGGCGCTCTTCAAGCGGGACGGCGTCTACTTCATGCTGACCTCGGGCGCCACCGGCTGGAGCCCCAACCAGCAGCAGTACGCCACCGCCACCTCGCTCTCCGGCCCGTGGACCCCGTGGCGCAACGTCGGCGACTCCACGGCGTACGGCTCCCAGACCGCGTACGTCCTTCCCGTCACGGGCACGTCCGGCACCTCGTACCTCTACCTGGGCGACCGCTGGGGCAACTCCTTCGGCGGGACCGTGGACGACTCGCGGTACGTGTGGCTGCCGCTGGCCTTCCCGGGCCCCACCTCCCTGTCCATGTCCTGGTATCCGGAGATCACCGTCGACACGGCCGCCGGAACCGTCACCGGCACCAGCGCGACGTACGACACGCTGATCGCCCGGCACAGCGGCCGGTGCGCCGACGTCACCAGCCAGTCGCTGTGGCAGGGCGCGCAGGTCAAGCAGTACGACTGCAACGGCGGCGGCAACCAGAAGTACTGGTTCAGGTCCGTCGGCGGCGGCTACTACCAGATGGTGGTCAGGAACAGCTCCCTGTGCGTGCAGGAGAACGCGAGCACGGTCACCCAGGAGGACTGCGACTCCTCGGCCGCCACCCAGCAGTGGTCGCCGGCCGCGTCCGGTTCCTACGTCACGCTCAGGTCCCGCGCGAGCGGCGAGTGCCTGGACGTGTCCGGCGCGTCCACCGCCGACTCCGCCCCGATCATCACCTACACCTGCAACGGCGGCGCCAACCAGCAGTGGACGCGCGGCACCTGACGTACCGGACCTCTCCACCGGGCCCGTCCGTGTCCGGCCGCGGTGAGGCCGCCGGAGAGTAGGGCCACCCGTCCGGGGAACCCGCAGCCGTACGGGAGAAGTGCGGGCGTCCGGTACCGGCGCATCCGGCCGTGCGGCGCCGGTCCGACGCGGACGGCGCCCTGGACGGCGATGCCGCCCCGCTGGTCAACACTCCCGGCGTGCACCATCCTGCTGTCACCCGTTCGGTCGCCGCGGAGCACACGCCGGTCCGCGGCGCCACGGGGTACGAGGGGCTTGTCCGCGACGCGCTCGTCGCCCAGCATCTGGTGTCGAAGGGCCTTGTGCGGGTGGGATGAACCCCTGGGGCGTCCCGACCGGAACCGGGGCGCCCCAGGTCTCCCCTCCGTCCGCCCCGCGCACGGACGCCGCATCTCCCGAGGTCCCGCGCCCGCGAGCCGTACGCCCCGAAGCCGCACGCCGTGAAAGAGAGCCGATGCAACTGCCGCCCGACGACCGCACGCTCAGCCCGCGCACCGGGTACACCCGCGCCCACTGGGAGGCCGCCGCCGACGCCCTGCTGGCCGCGGTCGAGCCCTACGCGGCGGAGGGCGGCGCGCTCTATCACCTCCCCGGGGACCACCCGAGCTGGTCGGGCCGGCTCTCGGACGGCCTGGAGGGCTACGCCCGTACGCTGCTGGCCGCGGCCTTCCGCCGGGACGAGACCGTGCTCCAGCGGTACGCCGAGGGACTGGCGGCCGGTGTCGCGGGCGTCTGGCCCCGGATCGAGGACCGCGGCCAGCCGCTGGTCGAGGCGGCGTCGATCGCCCTGGCCCTGCGCCTGACGCGCCCGCTGCTGTGGGACCGGCTCGACGACGGCGTACGGCAGCGGGCGGCGGCCTGGCTCGGGGACGCGCTGACCGCCGAAGCATGGCCCTGCAACTGGGAGTTGTTCCCGGTGACCGTGGGCGGCTTCCTCCAGGAGATCGGCCACCGGCCGGACGCCGCCCGCAAGGCGATCGAGCGCGGCCTGGAGCGGATCGAGGAGTGGTACGTCGCCGCGGGCTGGTACACCGACGGCGACGGCCGCAAGTTCGACTACTACAACGGCTGGGCGATGCACCTCTACCCGGTGCTGCACGCGTGGCTGGCGGACGACGCCGGCCTGCTCGACCGCTACGGCCGCCGGCTCGCACGGCATCTGGCCGACTACGCCCGGCTGTTCGGCGGCGACGGCGCCCCGATGCACCAGGGCCGCAGCCTCACCTACCGGTTCGCCACGACCGCCCCGCTGTGGCTGGGCGCGCTGACGGGGCACACGCCGCTGCCGCCGGGGCAGACGCGCCGGCTGGCCTCCGGGGCGCTGAGGTACTTCCTCGAGCGGGGCGCGGTGGACTCCCGCGGCCTGCTCACGCTCGGCTGGCACGGCCCCGACACGGCCGTCCTGCAGGGTTATTCGGGCCCCGCGTCCCCCTACTGGGCGAGCAAGGGCTTCCTGGGACTGCTCCTGCCGGACGACCACCCCGTGTGGACGGCACCGGAGGAACCGGGCCCGGCGGAGCGCTCCGACGCCCTCACGGCGGTCTCCGCACCCAACTGGCTGCTGCAGTCGACGCGTTCGGACGGCGTCGTCCGCCTGCACAACCACGGCAGCGAGGACGTCCGCTACGACCCCCACTACACGCGCCTGGCCTACTCGACGGTGACGCGGCCCGCAGCGTCGTACGACAACAGCGTGATCGTCGGCGGCGATCCGAGCCGTACGGAGATCGAACCGCTGGGCGTGGGCGACGGCTGGGCGGCCTCCCGGCACACGGCGGGCGGGGGAGCCAGGGTGACCAGCGTCGTCCTGGCCCGGGGAGCGGTCGAGGTGCGCGCCCATCTGGTCGCGGGCGCCCGGCCCGGAACGCCGGTGCGGGTGACCGGGTGGGCGGCGCCGGACGGGCTGCGCGCCGAACTGCTGCCCGCCGTGGGCCTGTCCGAGGCGCTCACGGGGGTCACCGGCGAGGACGGCACCGTCTTCGCCGCGCTGGCCCGGCTGACCGGGGAGACGGACCCGGTGCCTCTGGCGGAGACGGTGAGCGTACGGGCCGCCGGGGAGCGTGAGCTGACCGTACGGTGGAGCGACGGGGCCGGGGCGCGGGTCCGGTGGAACGACTCCGGGGCGCAGGTCCTGCCGACGGCCGGCCGATGACCCGGCGGCCGGCCGTGACGCCCCGTTGCGGCCGGCCGGTTGTCACGCCGGGGGCCAGGACCCCGTGGCCGCCGATCGGGCGGGCGGCGAGCCCGGTGCGCGGCGGAGCGCGAGGGGCGAGCCCCCCGGTCCGGCCGTGGGCCGGGACACTTCGGCCGGCGCCGAAGCGACGCCGCTCTAGCGTGCCGGTATGACCGAGACCCCGCAGGAGACACCCGCCCGGGCCGTCACCGGCATGGTCGGCCACGTCCTGGAACTGGCCGCCACCTGGACGGACTGGGACGGCACGCCCGTCCACGCCGACGACCGCGTCCACACCCCGCACAAGGCGATCCGCCGGGTCGCCGACCACCTGGTCGACCATCTCGCCGAACTGGAGGCCCGGCTGGCGGGCGAGGCGCCGCAGCCCGACCACTGGCACGCGTCCGCGGTGACGACCGAGGCGGATCTCGCGCCCTTCACCCGGGCCGACCTCGACGAGGCCCGCAGCCGCCTGGTCCGGCTCGGCCGCATCTGGGCGAACCGCCTCGACGCCCTCACCGAGGAGCAGCTCGACCGCTCGCCGGGCGAGGGCTGGAGCTTCCGCGAACTGGCCCGGCACGTGGCGGGATCGGCGTACTACGCCGACTCGGTGGGCGATCTGTCATGACCGGGTTCGCCGAGCTGCACCACGGCGCCGGACCCCTGCTGCTGCCAGGCGCCTGGGACCACGCCTCGGCGACGGCGTTCGCCGCCGAGGGCTTCCGCGCCGTCGGGACGACCAGCCTGGGCGTCGCCGCGGCCGCCGGCCTGCCCGACGGGACGTCCGCGACCCGCGACGAGACCCTGCGGCTCGCCCTCACCCTGGGCTCGGCACCCTTCCTGCTGTCCGTCGACGCGGAGGGCGGATACAGCGAAGTACCCGAAGAGGTGGGCGAGTTCGCCCGGCTGCTGGCAGCCGTCGGAGCCGTCGGCATCAACCTGGAGGACGGACTCGGCCCCGTCGAGCGGCACGCGGCGAAGATCGCCGCGGTGAAGGCCGCCGCACCGGAGCTCTTCGTCAACGCCCGCACCGACACCTGCTGGCTGGGCGACGGCGAGGGCACGCTGCGCCGCCTCGACGCCTACCGGGAGGCGGGCGCCGACGGGGTGTTCGTCCCGGGGCTGACCGACCCGCGCCGTATCGCGGCTCTGGTGAGGCACCTGGACGAGGTCCCCCTCAACGTCCTCTACTCGCCCGCCGGCCCCACCCTCGGCCGGCTCACCGACCTCGGCGTCCGGCGCGTCAGCCTCGGCTCGCTGCCGTACCGGCGGGCCCTGGGCGCGGCCCTGGAGGCGGTGAGGGAGATCCGGGCCGGCCGGACCCCGCGGGGCGCGGCACCGTCGTACGCGGATGCCGACGCGTGGGCCCGGCGGGGCGATCCGGCTCACAGCGCCGGACGGTGACTCCTTGGTACGCTGGACGCTTTCGTGGGTATCAGACCCTTTGGACTCATCTCCGGCGAGGGACCGAGGAACCATGGACATGGACATCCCCGGCGAGAAGCGGCTGGCGGCCGCCGTCGTGATGGACGACGAGGGCCGGGTGCTGCTGGTCCGCCGCAGTGAGACGGAGACGTTCCTGCCCCGCGTGTGGGGCGTTCCCTGCGGCAAGCTCGAACCGGACGAGAGTGCCCGGGACGGTGCGCTGCGCGAGCTCAAGGAGGAGACCGGGCTGCTCGGCGAGGTCGTCCGCAAGGTCGGCGAGTCCTCCTTCGTCAGCGAGTACCGCGGCCACGAGGTCAAGAACTGGCAGGAGAATTTCCTGGTCAGGCCGCTGAGCCGGCAGATCGTGCTGCCCCGGCCCGACCAGGACCACGTCTGGCTGACGCGCTCGGAGCTGACCTCGGTCGACATCGACGCCTACAACCTCGACATCGTCGGCCAGGCCTTCGCGGCGCTCTGAGCGGTCGCCCGCGCCGCCTTCACGGCCCTCACCACACGCCCCTCTTCACGACCCTGTGAGCAGTTCGGCGAGCCCGTTCAGCGCCCGCAGATAGTCGTCCACGCCGAGCGGCACCTTCGCCACCGCCGCCGGATGCGGGCCCGCCGCCGTGAACACGTCGGTGCGGGGCCGCCGTCGGGGTCCCGTCTCCAGGAACAGGGTCACCGTCGGCACGTCCGCGTCGCACCAGGCCCGGTGCAGGGTGTGCGCGGGCAGGGCGTAGGCGCTGCCCGCGGCGTACTGCCCCACCTGGGTCAGCCGCAGCCGGGCCGGACCGGCCGGTGACAGCAGCCAGTCCGCCGTACCGCCGGACAGCGACTCCTCGTAACGGGTGGCGGGGACCCCGCCGCCGGCCGCGTCGCCGGCGGCCTCGTACAGCTCCATCGACAGCCGCCCGCGGACGACGTACGAGGCGAGGGCGGAGCGGTGGTTGTGCACGTCCTCCTCGCCGATCGCACCGGACCCGTGGTGCCACAGATGGGCGCGGAGCATGTGGCGCGGCCCGCCGTCGATGAGCAGCAGCTTGTCGAAGCCGAGGACGTGCCGGTACGACAGCCGGGCGCATCCCCGCGGATCGCCCGCCCCGGAGGCGAGATCGGTCACCAGCTCCACGAGCCGCTCGGCGGGGCCGAGTTCGGCGACGACGGAGCGGGCGGCGGCGACCAGTTCGTGTTCGGGGAGATCACCGTCCAGCGTCCTGGTCAGCAGCCGCCGGGCACGCAGAACCTGCCGACCGCCCATGCACGTCCCTGCCCCTCCGGCCCCGGTCGACCGGGGCCCGCGATCACTGTTCCGGCTGATACATCCATACGGCATGGGCCCGCAGCGCCGAAAGCCCCTGGTAGGTCATCCACATGGGTTGCCGCAGCTCACCGCTGTCGGGCAGCCCCCAGGACCAGATGCCGCCGGTCTGCCCGGCCCACACCGCGGCGGCCGCCCCGTCCAGCCGCTCCCGCCACGCCTCCTGCAGCCCGTCCTGGGCCGCCACCTCGCGGGCACCGGGCGTCATCAGGGCGCGGACCACCCACGATGCGGTGAAGTGCCGTACGTTCAGCACCTCGTGGCGTGCGGGGTCGTCGGTGCGCGGGCGGCGCACCTCCTCGCGCAGGTTCCGCAGGTCCTGGCAGCGGTGGTGGGGTGCGTCCGCGCACGTGAGCAGCCAGCGGACGCCGTCCTCCCGGGTGGCGCGCACCGCCTCGTCGTCGCCCAGGACGCGGGCCGCCCGGTCCAGGGCCACCACCGCCTGCGCGGTGTGCAGCGCGGACGGCGGACCGTAGGGCGGGTCGAGCCGGTAGCCCCAGCAGCGCAGATGGTCACGGCGCGCGTCGCCGATGGCGCCGTCGGCCAGGGCCTCGCGCAGCAGGGGCACCGCGGCGGCGTCCGGCGCGGCGCGCAGGAGTCCGCGCAGCACGGTCGTCACCACATGGGTCGACTCCCGCCCGGCGCGGTCGAGTTCATGGGTGAACCGGTCCGTGCAGCGGCCCACCTCCGCCGCCAGCCGCTCGCCGGGCACGCCTGCCCGGGCCAGTGCGCCCAGCACCAGTGCCGTGACCTCGGGCCGGGCCTGCGCCCCCTGCGACCGCGCCGACCAGCCCCCGTCCGGCAGCCTGAGCCGCCACAGCGTGTCCACCAGGTCGCCGGTGCGCAGCCGGCCGTCCGGCACGCCGAGATCGAGCACGATGTGCAGGCCGTACGCGGTGCCGACGGAGGTGGGCCGCCGGAGCGGCGCCGACTCGCTGAGGAAGTGCGACCAGCCGGTGAGCCGGCCGCGGTCCGGGTCGTCGATGACGGCGACCTTCTCGGCGAGCGTGCCGTACGCGGCGGCGAGGACCTCGGGGAGCGGGCCGGGGGAGGGGCGCTCCGGGGCGAGCGGGACGCGAACGACGGCCCGGGCCGGTCCGGCCGCGCTCCGGGCCCGGACCAGAGCCGCCGCCAGCCAGGCGGCCGCACCCGTCCCGATGCCGCTGACCCCGGCCACCAGGTAGCGGGCGGGCTCGCCGCCGAGGGAGTCGGGCAGCACCCCGAACAGGAACTGGAACACCCCGTACCCGGCCGCCGCGCATCCGAGGCTGCCCAGCCAGCCGACGAAGCGCGCGGTCTCGCTCCGGCCGGGTTCCGGCGGTGGGGTACGGCCGGTTCTCAAGGGACGGCGTCCCAGCTGCTGTTGAGACAAGGCGTGCTCCCTCCCCCGGGGTTGCACGTGACTTCCGCGAAGATTCCAGTCTAAGTGGTCTGCGGGGCCTGTGAGTCGTCGACCGGAACGAGCGTCTCCGCGAGCGGTCCGGCGCATGCCACGGGATGCTCGGGGAGGGGGGCCGTGGTTCGCCGGACGGCGCGGGTTCCGTCTCCGTGAGGACCGCGCCCAGCCGCGCGCCGGCCGCCCGGAGCCCGGCCGTGCGGTAGGTGTCGTACACCTCCCGGAACACGGCCTGCCGGCGTGCGCCGTCCGGCAGCACGCCCACGCACGGCGGCTCGCGCGCCAACGACGTGGCCCGGCCGCTCCGGATGCCGGGCCAGAACGGTGCGGGACGCGTTCACCGCGGCCGGCCGCGACCGGAGGGCACCGCCGGCCGGGTGAGGCGCCGGCCGGCCGCGCGCTCCGGGGACCGCCGCGCTCAGCCGGTCTCCGTGAAGACGAAGGAGAACTCGGCCGGTTCGGCCGCCAGCCGGTACCGCGGCAGCACGCCCGGGCCGCAGGAGGCCGAACCGATGCCGTGCAGGCCGTGGTCGAGGTTGACCCAGACCGTGTCGCCGGGCACGAGGTCGGTCAGGTGCGCGGCCGCGTCCAGCTGCTCGCTCGTCCAGCGCCGGGCGCTGAGGAAGAACTCCGGGTCGCCCTCGATGCGCAGCCCGCCGATCTCCGCCCAGCGGACACCGGCGCGCGCGCCGTTCTCCTGCGGACGTACGTACGGCGTCTGCAGCCCGTCCACGGTGGACTCCCAGCGGCCCAGGCGCGCGGCTGACCCGGTGTCGGGATACGCCTCGCCGGGACCGCCGCCGAACCACCGCACGGCGTCGGCCCGCGGCAGCCCGAGGCGCACGCCGAGGCGCGGCAGCGGCATGGTCCACTCGCCGTCCGGCTCCACGGACACGGTCAGCCTCAGCCGGTCGCCGTCCGAGGTCCAGCGCAGCACCGTGCACAGACCGCACTCCCGGGCGGCCGGCGCCACCCGCATCCGCACGCTCAGCGCGTCGTCGCCGATGTCCACGGCGTCGAGGCGGTGCCGCATGCGGTGCAGGCCGCAGGTGCGCCAGACCGCAGCCCAGCGGGTCCCGGACTGCCACTCGGCGCCCGCGTCGTTGTCGGTGGGCGCCCGCCACACGTCCAGCCGCGGGCCCTGCACCTCGACCCCGCCGACGGCCCGCAGCGCGCCGGTGCGGGCGTCGAAGGAGGCCGGGCCGAGGGTGATGACCCGGTCCGCGAGCACCGGCCGGGCGGTCGCCGCGAGGACGGGCGACGGCCGTGCGGCCACGGGCACCTGCCCCCACGCGACCTCGTGCCCCCTCGGCCCCCAGGCGGTGTCCGCCGCGAGCAGCGCCCGTACCGTCCATCCCGCCTCGGCGCCGTGCGCCCGCACGGGCGGCTCCGGCAGCTTCACCTCGGCCCACTCGCCGGGCGCGAGCGCCGGCACCGGCAGCGGGCCCGTCCCGACCGTCTCCCCGTCCACCTGGTACGACCACTCGAAGGCGAGGTCGCTGAGGTCGGCGAAGTCGCGCTTGTCGGTGATGCGCACGGCGCCGGAGCCCACGCCCTCGATCCCGACCGGCTCGAGGACCTTCTTGAACTCCAGCAGGCCGGGGGAGGGCCGCCGGTCCGGGAAGAGCAGGCCGTCGCAGACGAAGTTGCCGTCGTGCAGCTCCTCGCCGAAGTCGCCGCCGTAGGCGAAACCCAGCTCGGGGTGGGTGATGCCGTGGTCGATCCACTCCCAGACGAAGCCGCCCTGGAGCCGGTCGTGCGCCTCGAACAGCCGCTGGTAGTCGGCGAGACCGCCCGGACCGTTGCCCATGGCGTGTCCGTACTCGCAGAGGACGAAGGGCAGTTCGCGTCGCCGGCGGGTACCGCCGTCGAGCCGCCGGCCGATCCTCTCGACCTCGCCGTGGTCGGCGTACATCCGTGAATAGACGTCCGTGTCACGGCAGTCGACGTCGCCCTCGTAGTGCACGAGACGTGCGGAGTCGCGGCCGCGGATCCACTCGGCCATGGCGGTCAGCCCGCGCCCGGTGCCGGCCTCGTTGCCGAGCGACCAGACGACCACCGACGGGTGGTTCTTGTCGCGCTCGACCATCCGCGCGGCGCGGTCGAGGAGGGCCGGGGTCCAGCGGTCGTCGTCGACCGGGTTGTCGCGCCAGGCCTGTTCGGTGAAGCCGTGGGTCTCCAGGTCGCACTCGTCGACGACCCACAGGCCGTACTCGTCGCACAGGTCGAGGAAGGCCGGGTGCGGCGGGTAGTGCGAGGTGCGCACGGCGTTGACGTTGTGCCGCTTCATCAGCAGCACGTCCTCGCGCATGGTCTCCGGGTCGAGGGCGCGCCCCCGCTCGGGGTGCCACTCGTGGCGGTTGACGCCCCGGAAGAGCAGCGGCCTGCCGTTGACCTTGATGAGGCCGTCCTCGAGGACGACGGTCCGGAAGCCGATGCGCAGCGGCACCCGCTCACCCCCGGTGACGAGCACGCCGTCGTAGAGCCTCGGCGTCTCGGCGGTCCACGCCTCGACGGGCACCGTCACCGGCGTGCCGGTCTCGACATCGATGTCCAGGGCGGGCACGGACACCCGCCCGTCGACGTCGGAGTCGACGCGCAGGGTGCCCTCGCCGGTGAGGTGGTCGTAGGAGGCGTGCACGAAGAAGTCGCGTGCGCTGCCGGCCGGGCGGTGCAGCAGCGTCACGTCACGGAAGATGCCCGGCAGCCACCACTGGTCCTGGTCCTCCAGGTAGGAGCCGGCCGACCACTGGTGCACGCGGACGGCCAGCACGTTGCCGCTCGGCTTCAGCAGGTGCCCGGCCGCGAACTCGTGTGGCAGCCGGGAGCCCTTGAACTCGCCGAGGACCGTGCCGTTGAGCCAGACGCGGGCGCAGGACTCCACCCCGTCGAAGCGGATCACCGCACCGCCGTCGGAGCGGTCCGGCCAGTCCTTTGGCAGGTCGAAGACGCGCAGGTGGTCGCCGGTCGGGTTCTCCGTCGGCACGCGCGGCGGGTCGACCGGGAAGGGGTAGAGATGGTTGGTGTAGACGGGCCGGCCGAAGGCGCCCCCGCCCTGCAGGACCCAGTGGCCGGGGACCGTGACCTCGGCCCAGTCCCCGGCGTCGAACCCGGGCTCGGCGAACGAGTCGTCCTCGGCGTCGGCGGTCGGCGACACACGCAGCCGCCAGCCGCCGTTCAGCGAGAGGGACTTCGCGTCCGAGGACGCGTACCAGGCGCGGGGCGGCAGGGCCCCGTCGCCCGGGGAGACGTCCTCGACGTAGGTACTGGCCGTGGTCGTACGGAAAGACATCGGTCTCCAGGCGTCGGGTGCAGGCAGTGGAGGGTGTCAGCCCTTGATGCCGGTCTGCGCGATCCCCTGCACCAGCCAGCGCTGGAGGAAGAGGAAGACGAACAGCAGGGGCAGGATGGAGATGGCCGTGGCCATGAAGATCAGGTGGTAGTTGACCGTCTGGTTGGTCATGTACGACGACAGCGCGACCTGCACGGTCCAGGCGCTGGGGTCCTGGCCGATGACCAGCGGCCACAGGAACGAGTTCCAGCCGCTGATGAAGGTGATGGTGGCGATGGCCGCGAAGAAGTTCAGCGAGTTCGGGACGACGACGCGCCAGTAGGCGCCCCAGTACCCGAGCCCGTCCACCCGTGCCGCCTCCTCCAGCTCCTTGGGGAACCCCAGGAAGTACTGCCGGAACAGGAAGCAGGTGAAGCCGGTGAACAGGCCCGGGACGATGAGGCCCCGGTAACTGTCCACCCAGCCGAGGGACGACACCAGCACGAAGCTCGGGACGAAGGTGACGGCGGTCGGCACCATCAGGGTGAACAGCACGCCGTAGAAGACCTTGTTGGCGTGCCGGTAGGGGATGCGGGCCAGGCCGTAGCCGGCCAGTGAGCAGACCAGCAGGGTGCCGGCGGTGTGCAGGACGGCCACGATCAGCGAGTTCACCATCGACTGCCCGAAGTCGACCGTCACGTCGCGGAACGGCTCGGTGACGTTGCCCCACTGGATGTGGGTGGGGAAGAACTTCCAGTTCTCGCCGGTGATCTCGGGATCGGTGGACAGGGCGTTGCGGATCAGGATGTAGAAGGGGACCAGGAACAGGACGGCTGCGATGCTCGTGGCGACGTAGAGACCGGTGGAGCTCATCACTGCGCCGCCCCGCCTGGCGCGGCGTGGCCTTCCGGCCTCGGGTGCGGTCGTGGTCACTTGGACTCCTCACCCCTTCCGAAGCCCATGATCCGGCCCTGGAACAGGGTGACGACGCAGATCAGCAGCGTCAGGATCACCGCGCCGGCGCTGCCCTTGCCGTAGTTCTGGTCCTGCCCGAGGGCGGTGTAGTAGAGCTCGACGAGCGGCGGGCGCCCCCAGGTCGTCCTGGACAGCAGGTTGAAGAACTCGTCGAACGCCTGGTACGCGGCCACGATCAGCAGCAGGATCACGGCCGTGGAGGTGGCCCGCAGCTGCGGCAGCGTGATGTACCAGAACGTCTGCCAGCCCCGCTTGGCGCCGTCGATGGCGGCGGCCTCGTACAGCTCCCGCGGGATGTTCTGCAGCGCGGCCAGGAACAGGATCATGTAGAAGCCGGACTGCAGCCACAGCCGGGCGGTGATGATGACCAGCCAGTACCACGGCGGGTCGGGGTTGGCGAGCCAGGCGATGTTGTCCACGCCGAACAGGCCGAGGACGGTGTTCGCCAGACCGAAGCGAACCCCGTTGAAGATCGACATCTTCCAGACCAGCGAGGCGGCGACGTAGCTGCACGCCGTCGGCAGGAAGAACACCGACCGGTAGAAGGCCCGCATGAACCGCAGCCGGTTCACCAGCAGCGCCAGCCCCAGCGAGACCGCCCACGTGGTGGGCACGATGAACACGGCGAACACGGTGAAGGTGACGAGCGAGCTGGTGAAGCGGCCGTCCGACAGCAGCTCCCGGTAGTTGCCCAGGCCGACGAAGTCGCTGGGCGTGACGGTGAAGCGCGCCTCGAAGAAGCTGAGGTAGACGCTCCAGCCGATGGGAACGTAGACGAAGACGATCAGCCCGATGAGGAACGGGCTGGTGAAGAGCCAGAAGTTGAAGGTGCGGCTGCCGCGCAGCCCGCGCCTCGGCCGGGCCGGGGAGGCCTTGGCCGGGGCGGGGCTGGCGAGGCCGCGCGTGGTGGTCGTCGACATGTCGTGGTCCGTCCGGTGGCCTAACCGAACAGCTTCTTCAGCTCGGCGTCGACCGTCTTGTCGGCCTTGTCGAGGGCGGCCTCCGGGTCCCCGCCCTTGCGGACGCAGTCCGCGAAGACGTTCTCGGTCGCGGTGATCATGGCCTGGGTCCAGCCGATCCGGTCGAAGTGGCCGTAGTCGTTGAACAGCTTCACGCCCTCGGCCGGCAGACCCGTCTTCAGCTTGGTGGCGGACCGGGCGATGGAGGTGCGCGGCGGGATGTGGAACCCGTAGGACAGGGCCCAGTCCTCCTGGTACTTCTTCTGGTCGATCCACAGCCACTTGACGTACTCCTTGGCCGCGTCGACGTTCTTGCCCTTGGCGTTGACGAACATCGACCAGCCGCCGTTGTAGACGGCCGGCCTGCCGGCGTCGCCGACCTTCGGGAACGGCATGATGCCGAGGTCGTCGCCGAGCGTCTTCTGGAACTGCGGCATGGCCCACATGCCGCACCACTGGATGGCGCACAGGCCCTGGTTGAGCGCGGACGGGTCCCAGAAGTCGGCCGGGGCGTCGAGGAGGAGGTCGCCGCTGGTGAACAGCTTGCGCAGCCCCTTCAGGCCCGTGACGACCCCGTCCGTGTGGTAGGCGATCCGGTTCTTGTCGTCGAGGGTGTCGGCGCCGGCCGCGTAGAACAGCGGCTGGATGACGGCGTGCAGGTCGTTGCCGAGGAACAGGCCCTTGACCTTGCTGGTGGTGAGCTTGGCGGCGGCGGCGATCAGCTCGTCCAGGGTGGTGGGCGGCTCGATGTTCGCCTTCTCCAGCATCGACTTCCGGTAGAAGAAGAACTGCGGGTCGTCGATCATGCGGATGCCGTATGTCTTGCCGTCCATCGTGTGCGAGGCGATGTCCGCCTGGTTGAAGTCGTCCTTGACCGGCTCGATGATGTCGGTCAGGTCGGCCACCTGACCGCTCTTGATGAGCTGGTACTGCGGGTGGAACTCGAACAGGTCCGGCGCGTTGTCCGTGAGCAGGCTCGCGAAGAGCTTGCTCTCGAAGTTCGACCCGGTGATCCACTGGGTGCTGACGTGCGCGCCGTGGTAAGCCGCCGCGTACCGCTTGATGGCCTGCTCCGTCCCCGCCTCGCCGTACGCGTGGAAGTACTGCACGAGCTGCTTGCCCGAACCCGAGCCGCCGCCGCGGCCGTTGTTGCCGCCGCACGCGGCGAGCGTGCCGGCGGCCGCCATGCCCGCGGCGGCGCGGAAGAGGGATCGGCGGGACCAGTTGCTGTTGCTCATTGCCGACATGCTGACGTCCTTGTCTCGATTGCGGCTGCGGCTCCACGGCTTCAGCGCGACGTGGCTCGAATTGCGGTGCGGTGCGGGGACGTTATTCTTCGGCCAATCCTTCGGCAAGGGGTTGGACGAAGTCTGCTCGAAGCGTTGCACGCGGTTCGGGATGCCGAACAGGGTGAGGGCGCACGGGGTTGGGGCCGCCGGGCCGGTGGCCCCGGCGGCCCTCGTACGGTGCAGGCCGGCTACGGCGTCAGGAACGGTCAGCCGCGGTGCGGGTCGGTCATGCGCGTCCCTTCCTTCGTCACGAAGGCGGTGCCGTACGGCTCCTGGCGGCTGCGGTCCGTCGGGCGCCGCGCTGCCCGACGGACTGCAGCGCCCCTTCCAGCGCGAACGTGGCCGCGCCCAGGCACACCGGGTCGGTGGGGATGGGGGAGAGGACGATCTCGGTGGCGGCCATCGGCCGCGGCAGCGCGTGCCGGGCGACGGCCTCGCGCACCTCGGCGATCAGCGGGTCGCCGAGGGCGGTCGCGACCCAGCTGCTGAGCACGACCACCTCGGGGTTGAACAGGTTGACCAGGTCGGCGATCCCGGCGCCGAGGTACTTGACGGTGTCGCGGACCACCTTCACCGCGACCGGGTCGCCGGCGCGCAGCCCCCGCGCCAGCGCGTCGACGGTGGCCGTCTGGTCCTCGGTGTGCAGCAGCGGGCCGTCCGGGCTCAGCTCCCGCAGAGTCAGCATGATCCCGGACGCGCCGACATATGCCTCCACGCAGCCGTTCCTGCCGCACCGGCACAGCCGGCCGTCCAGGACGATCGTGGTGTGGCCCCACTCGCCCGCGCTGTTGCTTACGCCCCGGTGCAGGGCGCCGCCCAGGACGAGTCCGGCGCCCACACCGGTGCCGAGGTTGACCACCACGGCGTCGCCGTGCCCGCGCGCCGCCCCGAACCACAGCTCGGCCACCGCGGACGCGCGCAGCGGGTTGTCCAGGTACAGCGGGTAGGCGATGTGCTCGGTGAGCAGGTCCAGCAGCGGCACGTCGTGCCAGTTCCAGTTGGGCGCGTACTCCGCGAAGCCGGTCGCGCGGTCCACCTGTCCCGGGACGCTCACCCCGGCGCCGAGCACCCGGGCGCCCTCGATCCCGGCCTGGGCGACCACCGAGCCGACGGCGGCGGCGACATGACCGACCACCTGCCCGGGGAGGCTCTCGCCGGGGCGGACATCCTCCTCGGCGCGGGCCAGGACGTTCAGCGCCAGGTCGAACAGCTCGACGTGGACGTACGTCTCCGCGATGTCCACGCCGATCAGCGCGCCCCCCGAGGCGTTGACGGCGACGAGGCCCCGGGGGCGGCCGCCCGCCGAGTCCTCGAAGCCGACCTCGGTGATCATCCGCAGTTCGAGCAGCTCGCCGACGAGCGTGGCGACCGTCGCCAGGCTCAGCCCGGTCGCCGCCGCCAGCTCCTGCCGTGAGGTGGGGGAGCGGGCGATGATCTGACGCAGCACCTCATACCGGTTCGCGGTGCGGATGTCCCGTGATGTGCCCCGCTTCATCGACGTCCCCTCACTGCCGGCGCTCCCCGGCGCGGCGCAAGGCTATGGCCTGCGGGAGGCTTTCGACAAGGCCTTAGGAAAGGGGTTCGGGAAAGCCCTGGGACCCCCGCGTGCGGGAGACGGCCCGCGCGCGGCGCGCCCGCGCGGGGTCCGTGGCGTGGATCACGTGCCCGCGCGAGCTCCGTGGCGGGGATCAGCCGTCGAGCACGTCCCGCACGAACGTGTTCGCGAACTTACCCGCCGGGTCCAGCGCCCGCGCCAGCGCCCGGAAGTCCGCCAGCCGCGGGTACAGCCCCCGCACCGCGGGCGCCGGCAGGGTGAACACCTTGCCCCAGTGCGGCCGCGCCCCGAAGGGGTCCAGCGCCTCCTCCAGCCGCCGCACCACCGGCAGCACGGCCTCGGTGTCCTCGACCCAGGTGAAGTGCAGCGCCACGGTGTCCCGCCCGTACGCCGGGCTCAGCCACTGGCGGTCGGCGGCCACGGTCCGCACCTCGCAGGTCTGCAGCACCGGTGCGAGCGTCGCGCGGACCGCGTCGAGCGCGTGCAGCGCGTCGAGGCCGTGGGACGTGGGCAGCAGGTACTCCGACTGCAGCTCGGCACCGCTGCTGGGAACGAACTCGGCGCGGAAATGGGGCAGTCGCTCGTGCCAGGGGCCGGGCCGGCCGAACTGCTCGGTGCAGTTGACCGCCGGCATGCCCGGCACCGGGTGCAGCTTCTCGGTCGCGGGCGGGGCCCACGGGAAGTCCGGCAGCGGCTGGTCGGTACGCCGCTTGCGCCACACCTGACGGAAGCCCGGCGCACGCCAGTCGGTGAACAGGCTGACGCTGTACGCCGACGCCATGATCGTCCCGAAGGTCCCGGAGTCCAGCCCGTCCAGCGGGAGTCCGGTGTGCAGATGCTGCTCGACCTCGTAGGCCGGCTCCAGGTCCAGGGTCAGGGCGGTCACGACGCCCAGCGCGCCCAGCGAGGTCACGGCCCCGTCGAAGCGTTCGTCGCCGCGCCCGATCCGCAGCGTCGACGCGTCCGCCACGACCAGCTCCACCTCCCGTACGGCCGACGCGAGCGAGCCGTTGGCCACCCCCGAGCCGTGGGTGCCGGTCGCGACCGAACCGGCGACGGAGATGTGGGGCAGCGACGCCATGTTGGGCAGGGCGAGCCCGTGCGCGTGCACCGCGCGGGCCAGTTCCGCGTACCGGACGCCGCCCGAGACCCGTACCGTGCGGGCCGCGGTGTCCACGTCGAGCACCGGCGGCAGTCCGGCGATCGAGAGCAGGACCCCCTCCGGACCCGGCTCGGCGATCTTGTTGAAGGAGTGCCCGCTGCCCAGCACGCGCACCGCCGTGCTCCGGGCCACCAGGGCACGCAGCGCGTCGAGCGAGTGCGGGCGCTGCACCTCCTTGGCCGCATAGGTGATGTTGCCCGCCCAGTTGGTGACCGTGTCCGTCATGCGTGCCGCCCCTCCTCGGAGTGTGTGCGCATTGACCCTCTCATCCGCACCCGCCTACCTTAGAGAGCGTTTTCCACGTGGTCACCGTGCCCCCGGTCTTCGTGCCGCCGGGGTCCTCGTGCCGCCCTGCGGAAGGACACGCCGTTGCCCGAGCGTCCCCAGGCGCTGTTCGCCATGACCCCCGAGAACGTTCCGCGGGTGTTCCCGCCCCGGGTGCTGGCGCGGCTGCGTGAGTCCGTGGACATCGATCCCGCCCGGGTGGTCCGGGACTTCGCCGACCCCGCGCTGCGCGACGTGCTGGCCCGCACCGAGATCCTCGTCACCGGCTGGGGCTGCCCCCGCCTGGACGGAGCCGCCCTCGACGCGGCGCCCGGGCTGCGCGCGGTGCTGCACTCGGCCGGCTCGGTCAAGGGCTTCGTCACGCCCGAGGTGTGGCGGCGCGGCATCGCGGTCTCCTCGGCGGCCGCCGCCAACGCGGTCCCGGTCGCCGAGTACACCCTCGCCATGATCCTGCTGGCCGGCAAGGACGTCCTCGGCGCCCGCGACCGGCTGCGCACCGGGCGGGTCTTCCCCGGCTGGGAGATCGTCCCCGGCATCGGCAACCACGGCCGCCGGGTGGGCGTCGTCGGCGCCTCCCGCATCGGCCGCCGCCTGCTTCAGCTGCTGCGCCCCTTCGACCTGCGGCCCAGCCTGACCGACCCGTACGTGGACGAGGCGTCGGCCGCCGCCCTCGGCGTGCCGCTGCTGTCCCTGGACGACCTGCTGCGCGGTTCGGACATCGTGACGCTGCACGCCCCGGCGACCCCGCGCACCCGCCGTCTGATCGGCCGCCGCGAACTGGCCCTGATGCCCGACGGCGCCGTCCTGATCAACACCGCGCGGGGCCACCTGGTCGACCACGAGGCCCTGATCGCCGAACTGCGCACGGGGCGCCTCACCGCCGTCCTCGACGTCACCGACCCCGAGCCGCTGCCCCCCGACTCGCCCCTGTACGACCTGCCGAACGCCTTCGTCACCCCGCACCTGGCCGGCTCGCAGGGCAACGAGGTCTCCCGACTCGGCAGCGTGGTCGCCCAGGAGGCGGCGCGGCTGGTGGCGGGGGAGCCGCCGGCCCACGGGGTGGATCCGGCGGTGCTGGAGCGCGAGGCCTGAGCGGGGCGCGGGTTTCGCACCCGCGGATCGCGTGAACCTGGGCACCCGCGGTGACCGTCCCGTGGGCGCCCCGTGCGCCGCGGGGGGACCCGGCACGGCCGACGTGCGGGTGAAGGCATACCGTGAGGAGTCGAACGTCCGAGCCGGAAGAGGCCGGGAGAGGAGTGGGGATGGGCAGCCGTACCGCACTGGTCGAGGATCTGATGGAGCGCTTCCCGCACGTGCCGCGGGAGGCCGTCTTCAAGGAGGACCTGCTGCGAGGAGGCGTGGCCTTCGACCCGTCCGCGCTGAGCGACAACGAGTCCGGCGAGGTCAAGCCGAAGTCGTACTTCATCTTCTCCTTCGACCACGGGACCCTGCCGGAGCTGGGCGAGGCCGCGCTGCGGCGCCCGCCGGAGGAGATCATCCTCACCGGCGGCCCGTACGACCTGCGCCGGACCGTCGTCTCCGTGCGCGTGAACCCCTCCTCGCCGTACCGGGTCGCGGCCGGCGAGGACGGCATGCTCGGCCTCTACCTCGACGGCAGGCGCATCGCGGACGTCGGCGTGCCGCCCATGCCCGAGTACTACCGGCACACCCTGTCCAACGGGAAGTCGGTCATGGAGGTCGCCCCGACCATCCAGTGGGGCTATCTGATCTACCTCACCGTCTTCCGCGTCTGCCAGTACTTCGGCGCCAAGGAGGAGTGCCAGTACTGCGACATCAACCACAACTGGCGCCAGCACAAGGCGGCCGGGCGGCCCTACACCGGCGTCAAGGACGTTGAGGAGGTCCTGGAGGCACTGGAGATCATCGACCGCTACGACACGGCGAAGGCCTCCACCGCGTACACGCTGACCGGCGGCGCGATCACCAGGACCGTCGCCGGGCGGGACGAGGCCGACTTCTACGGGCACTACGCCAAGGCCATCGAGGAGCGCTTCCCGGGCCGCTGGATCGGCAAGGTCGTCGCCCAGGCGCTGCCGCGCGACGACGTACAGCGCTTCAAGGACCACGGCGTGCAGATCTACCACCCCAACTACGAGGTGTGGGACCGCCGTCTGTTCGAGCTGTACTGCCCGGGCAAGGAGCGCTACGTCGGCCGCGACGAGTGGCACAGGCGGATCCTGGACTCGGCCGAGGTCTTCGGCGCGCGCAACGTCATCCCCAACTTCGTGGCGGGGGTGGAGATGGCCGAGCCCTTCGGTTTCACGACGGTGGACGAGGCCATCGAGTCGACCACCGAGGGCCTGCGCTTCTTCATGTCGCACGGCATCACGCCCCGCTTCACCACCTGGTGCCCGGAGCCGACCACCCCGCTCGGCAAGGCCAACCCGCAGGGCGCCCCGCTGGAGTACCACATCCGGCTGCTGCAGGCCTATCGCCGGACCATGGACGACTTCGGCCTGTCCTCGCCCCCCGGCTACGGCCCGCCCGGTCCCGGCCGCGCCGTCTTCTCCGTCAGCTCCTTCATGGACAGCCTTCCGGCGCGTGAGGCGGCGGAGAGCGCGGAGACCGCGGAGGTGTGAGCCGGAGGTCCGGGTGAACTCCGGGCACGGTGAGTCGAAGCGTGGTCTCCTTGCGTACATGAGCTTGCGTACATGAGGCCGGAGTCGTGCCCCGCGGCAGGTTCCGCAGGTGTCTGTCAGGACAACTGAACACGGCGCTTGTCAGTTGTGAGAAGAACGTGAAAGGCTCCTGCCCTGCCGCGAGGCCCCCCAACTTCATCGCCCTCATGGTGAGTTGACCTTGCTTCTGGATGCAGGAGACCCATGCCCGACCTGCCGACCCCGAAGGACGCCGCCGAGGCAGCGCTGTTCTCCGAGTGCTGGGACGCGGTGCTTTCCTACGCGGACCTGTGCACCGCCGGTTCGGCCGCGGCGACGCAGCTGGCCACGGAGGCGTTCGCGCTCGGTATCCGCGAGGTCCGCGCGGCCGACGGCGACGCCGTCCGCGGCGGCGGCCGCCGCCGGTCCCGGCTGCCCGTGATCCCGCTGCTGCTGACCGCCGTACGCACCGCGGCGACGGACTGGGAGTCCGGCGGGCGGGGGTCCGACCTCGACCCGGACCTGCGGCTGTGGCTCAACTCGGAGAAGGCCGCCCGCTACACCGGACTTCCGCTGCGCCGCCCGCTGGCCCTGCGCGCCCTGCGCGACCTTCAGGAGCCGGACGCGGCGCTGCTGTGGCTGGCCGAGGTGGAGGCGCTGCCGCTGCCGGTGGTCGCCCGCCGGCTCGGCCTCGACCCGGACCTGGTGAGCGACGAACTCGCCCAGGTGCGCGGCCTGTTCAGGGACCGCTGCCACCGCGCCCACATCGACACGCCGATGGACGCGCAGTGCCGCAGCTACGCCCGCCTGCTCGACGCGGTCACCCGCTCGCCCGCCGCCGACGTCCCGCCGGACCTCTCCCGGCACCTGGCCACCTGCGTGGACTGCGCGGAGGCCGCCGCCTGTCTGCGCCCGCAGGGCGGCGGACTGTCCGCGGCCCTCGCCGGCGGCGTCATCGGCTGGGGCGGCCTCGCCTATCTGGAACGCCGCCGCCGCGCGGCCGAGGTGCGCCTCGGGGCCGGGCGCCCGGAGCGCGCCGACGCCGAGGGCGGCGGGCCCAAGAGCGGCACCGACCGTGCGCGTGTGGTGCGCGGCGGTCTCCTCGTCACCGCCGTGGTCGTCTCGCTGCTCGCGCTGGCCGTGTCGCTGATGCCGTTCGGCTCCGCGGACGACGACGCCGCCCGCGGCGACACCCCGGCCGACAGCTCGCCGGTCGCGGCCCCGGCCCCGTCCCTGCCCGCCCCCGGCACGTCGCCGGCCGCCTCGCCGACGCCGTCCCCCACGGCGACGAAGACCCGCGAGAGCACCGGGACCCGCGGCAAGGACAGGAACACGGACCCCGAACCCCAGGGCACCTCCTCCTCCACCGCCGCGGGCAAGCCGGTGCCCGGCAGGAGCGAGCCGGCCGGCTGCGAGGTCAGCTACCACCTGGACAACCAGTGGCCCGACGGCTTCCAGGCCACCGTCTCCGTCACCACCGCCGACGCGCTCGACGGCTGGCAGGTCGCCTGGTCCTTCCGCGACGGCCAGCGGGTCGGCCAGATGTGGGACGCGAACGTCGCCCAGAACGGCTCCCGGGTGACGGCGACCGCCGCCGACTACAACAGGTCGGTCACCGCGGGCGCCACCCTGACCTTCGGGTTCCTCGCCTCCTGGAGCGGGACGAACTCGCCCCCGTACGGCTTCACGCTGAACGGCCGTGCCTGCGCGAAAACCGGTTGACGGGCCACCGTCGCGGCGGGCTACTGTTGCGGCGGTTCCCACGGCGGCCTCCCACCGCCGTTCCGCCACGTGAGTGCGACCGAGGAGGTGTCGACCGATGGCTGTCATTGCGATGAGCGCTGCCCGCATCCAGATCATCAAGTCCACCTCCGTGGCCACCGGCTGACGACCTCTCACCTCGCCGGGGCCGCCCTTCGAAGGGCCCTCCCTTGACTTCCAGCTCCGCTGCTTCCGTTTTCTCCGCGCTCGCCCCCTACGGCTGGGACGAGGCATGGGCGGACGAGTTCGCCCCCTACGACACCGAAGGACTGCTGCCCGGCCGGGTGGTCCGGGTCGACCGCGGTCAGTGCGACGTGGTCACCGCCGGCGGGGTCGTTCGGGCCGACACCGCGTTCGTCACCCCGCACGACCCGATGCGCGTCGTGTGCACCGGCGACTGGGTCGCCGTCGAACCGGGCGGCAACCCCCGCTACGTCCGCACGTGTCTGCCGCGCCGTACCGCCTTCGTGCGCTCCACCTCCTCCAAGCGGTCCGAGGGGCAGATCCTCGCCGCCAACGTCGACCACGCGATCGTCGCCGTGTCGCTCGCCGCCGAGCTCGACCTCGGGCGCGTCGAGCGCTTCCTGGCCCTGGCCTGGGAGTCCGGCGCGCAACCGCTCGTCGTGCTCACCAAGGCCGACCTCGTGCCGGACCCGGCCACGCGCGCGCACCTGGTGCGGGACGTCGAGCTGTCGGCGCCGGGCGTGCCGGTGGCGGCGACCAGCGCCGTGGACGGGGACGGGCTCGACGTCCTGGTCGCGACCGTCTCCGGCGGTACGTCGGTGCTGCTCGGCCAGTCGGGCGCGGGCAAGTCGACGCTCGCCAACGCGCTCCTCGGCACCGAGGTGATGGAGGTGCGGGCCATCCGCGACGCCGACGGCAAGGGACGCCACACGACGACCACCCGCAACCTGCTCGCCCTGCCGGGCGGGGGCGTCCTCATCGACACGCCCGGCCTGCGCGGTGTCGGCCTGTGGGACGCCGAGAGCGGCGTCGGGCAGGTCTTCGCCGAGATCGAGGACCTGGCGCGGCGGTGCCGCTTCCACGACTGCGCCCACGCCGGCGAGCCGGACTGTGCCGTGCTGGCCGCCGTCGACTCCGGTGACCTGCCGGTCCGCCGCCTGGAGAGCTACCGCAAGCTGATGCGGGAGAACCAGTGGATCGTCGCGAAGACCGACGCGCGGGTCCGTGCGGAGCTGCGGCGGGACTGGAAGCGGAAGGGGGCGGAGGGAAGGGCGGCGATGGACCTCAAGCGCGGCCGCCGGCGCTGAGCGCGCCGCCGCAGGCACCACGGCTGACCGTCTGCCGTCTGCTGTCTGCTGTCTGCCGTCTGCTGTCTGCCGGCTGACGATTGCGGCGCCGTCTGCCGCTTGCCGTCTGCCGGTTGCGGTGCCGTCGTCGCCGGCCGCGAGGCTCGCCCCGCCCGCGCGGGCGTGTCCCGCCGTCGTGTCCGATTCCCGCGAGCAGGGCCGCCGTGGACCGCGGAGACTGGGAGGCGTGATGGACGACGACACACGCTACGAAGCCGTCCGCAGCCGGGACGCGCGTTTCGACGGTGAGTTCTTCTTCGCCGTCGGGACGACCGGGATCTACTGCCGGCCCAGCTGCCCGGCGGTGACGCCCAAGCGGCGCAACGTGCGGTTCTTCGCGACGGCCGCCGCCGCGCAGGGCTCGGGGTTCCGGGCCTGCCGGCGGTGCCGGCCGGACGCCGTGCCGGGTTCGGCCGAGTGGAACGTGCGCGCGGACGTGGTGGGGCGGGCCATGCGGCTGATCGGGGACGGCGTCGTCGACCGCGAGGGCGTCGCCGGGCTCGCGGCCCGGCTCGGCTACAGCGCCCGGCAGGTGCAGCGGCAGCTGACCGCCGAACTGGGCGCCGGGCCGGTCGCGCTCGCCCGGGCCCAGCGCGCGCACACCGCGCGCGTGCTGGTGCAGACGACGCGGCTGCCGATCACACAGATCGCGTTCGCCTCCGGGTTCGCCAGCGTGCGGCAGTTCAACGACACCATCCGGCAGGTGTACGCGGCGACGCCGACCCAGCTGCGCGCCACCGCACCGGACGGCGGCCGGGGCGGCCGCCGGGCCACCGAGGGCGCCGGGATCCCGCTGCGGCTCGCGTACCGGGGGCCGTACCGGTCCGACGCCGTCTTCGACCTGCTGGCGGACGAGGCCGTGCCGGGCGTCGAGGAGATGAGCGGGGAGCGCGGGCGGCGGACGTACCGCCGTACGCTCCGGCTGCCGCACGGCACCGGCATCGCCGCCGTCGACGAGCGGACGGGCGGTGCGGGGCCGGCGTCCGGGGCCCATCCCGGAGGCTGGCTGGACGCCCGGCTGCACCTCACCGACCCCCGCGATCTGACCACCGCCGTCGGGCGGCTGCGGCGGTTGTTCGACCTCGACGCCGACCCCTACGCCGTCGACGAGCGGCTCGGCGCCCACGACCGGCTCGCGCCCCTGGTCGCCGCCCGGCCGGGGCTGCGGTCGCCGGGCGCCGCGGACCCCGAGGAGCTGGCGGTGCGCGCGGTGGCGGGCAGGGCGCGGGCCGAACGGCTGGTGCGGCGCTACGGCAAGGCGCTCGACTCGCCCTCCGGCAGCCTCACCCACCTCTTCCCGGAACCGGCCGTCCTCGCCGGGGCCGAACCCCACGGTGCGCTCGGCGCGCTCACCACCGCCCTCGCCGACGGCGCCGTACGCCTCGATCCCGGCGCCGACCGCCAGGAGGCGGAGGCGGCCCTGCTGGCCCTGCCCGGCCTGGACGCCGGCACGGTCGCCGTCATCCGCACCCGCGCCCTCGGCGACCCCGACGTCGCCCCGCCCGGCCCGGACGTTCCCGGCAGCTGGCGGCCCTGGCGCTCGTACGCCCTGCGGCACCTGCGCGCTGCGGGTGAGCCGGGCCGGCCGTGACGGCTCCCGCCCGCGGTCCCGGGACCCGGCCGGTCAGTCCTCCAGACCCCAGCTGTGGATCCGCCGCGGATGGACGCGGATCACCTCCTCACTGAAGTGCGGGCCCAACTCGTGCGGCCCGGTGAGGAGTTCGGCCTCGCCGCGGATGTCGACGCCGCGCACCTTCCAGGGGCGCACGCTGACGACGTCGTCGACCACGAGGGCCACCTTCGGGTTCCGCCGGAGGTTGCGCCACTTCTTGGTGCGGCCCATCGCCACGCCGCCGATCAGGATGGTGCCGTCGTCCTGCGGGAAGAAGCCGACCGGGTTCGCCTGCGGCTGTCCCTGCGGGTCGACGGTGGCCAGCCGCCCCAGCCGCTGCGACTTCAGATACGCGCTCTCGGCCTCACTGAATGCGGTCATGCCCGACAGCCAAACACGCCGGCCCGGCTCGCACATCGGGTTCTCGTCCTACGCCGTCGGTCCTACGCCGCCCCCGTCGGCGCCCCGTCGGTCCCGGGCCACCCAGCCGCGTTCGTAGGCGTGCCAGCCCAGCTGGAGCCGGGTCGTCACGCCCGTCAGCTCCATCAGCCGCTTCACCCGGCGCTGTACGGTCCTGAGGCCCAGGTCGAGCTGTTTCGCCACGCTCGCGTCCGTCAGGCCGGCCAGCAGCAGGGACAGCACCTCCAGGTCCGTGGCGTCGGGGGCGTCCGGCTGCCGCTCGGTGATCCCGTCCGCTCCCAGCCGCAGCGGCAGCGCGTCCCGCCACACCGACTCGAACAGCCCGGACAGCAGCTCCAGCAGCCCGCTCTCGTGCACGACCAGGGCGGCGGGCTCCGCCGAGTGCGTGGTCAGCGGCACCAGGGCGAGCGTGCGGTCGGCCACCACCAGCTTGGTCGGCACCCGGTCCACCATCCGCACCTGCTCGTCGCGGCCGAGCGCGGCGGTCAGCTCGGTGATGCCGTCCGGCAGGTCGAGCACCGAGCGCTCGACCACCACCCGGTAGCGGACCCCGCGCCCGGCCGCCTGCTCCTCCGCCTCGTTGTCCGCGCCGGTGACGACGGCCGGGGCGCCGGTGACCAGGGCGCACACCTCCTCGTCCGCCCCGAGCTGCAGCTGGAGGAAGCGCCGGGCAACCGCCGCCGCGCCGGTCACCACCTCCACCAGGTCGTGCACGGCGGGTTCGGGCGCCGCCGCCCGGTACTCCTCCGCGAGTACCGCCACCGCCAGCTCCGCCTGCTCCAGCTCGTGCCGCTGCTGGGTCAGCAGCGCGCCCAGCGCGACCGCGGGCGGCGCCGCCACCCAGCGCCCCGGCCGTGCCGGCGACTGCGCGACCAGCCCGTGCCGCTCCAGCCGGCGCAGCGCGCGCTCGGCGTCCCGTTCGCCGAGGACCAGCCGCCGCGCGAGATCGGGTACGTCCGCGGCGCCCACGGACACCAGCGCCCGGTACGCCGACTCGTGCCTCTCGTCCAGCCCCAGCACGCCCAGCATCGGCCTCTCGCCCCTCCCCGGAGTTCCGCGCGGTGGGCGCCGTGGCGGAAAACGGCCACGGCGCAAACCCGCCTCGGCACATCATCGCCGTAGCACCCGGCCCTCTGCCAGGGTGTGGGCACGCACCGTTTGATCAGCACTTGTGCACGGCGGAGGGGCACGCCCGCGACGCACGGCCGGTCGCCCGGGAGGCCGCCCGCGCCCGGGTCCGGCCGACCGGCGCCCTGGCGCGATCCGGGCATCCGGAAAGGCGCCCGGGGCACCCGGAGACGTGATCCCGGCACCCAGAAACGTGATCCGGGCCCGAGACGTGCCGTCGGCGCAGCGCCGGCACGAAGGGGATTCGGGCCCGGATCACCCCCGCGTCGCCGGGCGGTTCTCCCGTGGGGGGTGGAACCGCCCGGCGGCCTTGACGCACCGACGTTCGACGATTCACCCGACACGCCGTTCGAGCTGGAGAGGCGCGCCGTTCGAGGCGGACCGCCGTGCCCGATTTACCCGATGCCCCGTTTCCACCAGGCCCGGTCGGTGGACAATTAGGGGCATGAGCCAGCAGGGGGGAAGTCCCACCGGTCACGAGGACGACTGGTGGGGACAGCTGTACGACGAGGCCACCGAGGACACCGGGCCCGCACCGGCGCCCGACACCCTCGACGACCGGTTCGCCTCGGCCGCGGGAGCCGTGGGCGGGCCCGGTCACGAGGGCTCCGAGGCGCCCCAGGCACCGCCGCGCGCCGGGATCGCCCCGCAACGGCAGCCCTCGGAGCCGCCGTCCGCGCCCGCAGGCCCGTCGGCGCCCGCCGGGGGCCGCACCTCCACGGAGGAACCCGCCACGACGGCCCCCGCCCCCACTGCGACCCCGGCGCACACCGGTGGCGCCGGGGCGGACCCGTCCCGGGACCCCGCGCCCGACGGGCGGGCCGCCCGCACCGCCACCCGCCTGGACGTTCCCGCCCTCCCGCCGGCCCAGGTCGACTACGTCGGTTCCGGCCCGCCCACCTACGACGCCGAGCCCACCGCGCTGCCGCCCGCCGACCCGGACGACCTCGACGACCTGGTCGCGGACACAGTGCTGGACGGCGCCCGCTACGGCGCCTGCACGCTGCGTGCCGTCTCCGTCCGCGGCGACTCCGCGCGCTACCGGGGCGAGCCGCGCCGCGACTCCCTCCTCACCGCCCGCTTCGGTGCCGGCGAACAGGCCCTGGTCCTGGTGGCCATGGCCACCGGTGCCCGCGCCACACCGGGTGCCCACCGCGCGGCCGCCGAGGCCTGCCACTGGATCGGCCGGGCCGTCGGCCGCAGCCACGCGCGGCTGGCGGAGGACATCGGCGCCGGGCGGCGCGGCGACCTGAAGTCGGGCCTGCACCGCCTCACCGACCGCAGCCTCGGCAAGCTCCGCGCGAGCGCCGCCGAACAGGGCATCGACCCGGAGGAGTACGCCGCCTCCCTGCGGTGCCTGCTGCTGCCCGCCGACCCGCGGTGCCGTATCCGTGTCTTCTTCGGCGTGGGCACCGGTGGACTGTTCCGGCTGCGTGACGGCGACTGGCAGGACATCGAGCCGCGGGTCGGCGAGGTCGCCGGCGAACCCGTCGTCGGCTTCGGCTCGCTGCCGGCCGAGACCCCCGACGGCGACCGGCTCACCATGGACCTCGGGATCCCCACACCTCCGAGCCCCTACGAGACCGCCCCCGAACCGCCTCGGGAGCCCTTCCGCTTCCGTGCCTCCGTCGCCCGCACGGGTGACGCGCTGCTGATGTGCACCGGGGGACTCGCCGAGCCCCTGCGCGGCGAACCCGACCTGTGCCGCCACCTGGCGACCCGGTGGTCCGGGGCCAGCCCGCCCGGTCTCGCCTCGTTCCTCTCCGACGCCCAGGTCAGGGTCAAGGGGTACGCGGACGACCGTACGGCCGCGGCGGTGTGGGAGGCGTGAGGGCCGGGCCCGTGCCGTGAGGGAACCCGGAGGGATCCGGTGGACGAAGGCCCGGGGACCGAAGGCCCGGAGAGCCAAGGCTGGCGACCGAAGGCCCGGAGACCGAAGGCCGGTGACGGTCATGGCCCGGCAGAACGTCGCCGAGCGGTGTGCAGCATCTCCGGGGGCCCGGCGAGGCGCGTCAGGGACGAGCGGATTCCGGCCAGTTTCGGGAGCCGGGGAAGACGGCGGTGCGGCCGAAGGAGTCCGGCGGCCGACTGCCTCCGGTCCGCACGCCGGGTTCTTCGGCGAAAGAGCGCTCCGCGCGCACGATCTGCCGCGCGAGCACCTCACCGCCGGGCATGTTGGCGTCCGTGTCGCCCCACAGCGGGCCGCCGGGCGCCCAGGTGCCGTCCGGCTCCGCATGCCTGACCGGCCCCCCGTGTGTGGCTGGTTCCCCCTCACCCGGGCGTCCCGCCGCGCCTGCGAGCCGCCGGGTCCGTCGTCCGAGAACACCCGCACGTCCAGCACCGGCCGTCCCACGCCTTCACCGGATACGGCGAGGTCGGCAGAGCGGAACCGGTGGACGGGCCGAGCCCCGGTGGTCAGTACGTCCGGCGGGCGCGTAGCCGCGAAGCCGTGCGGCACGGCCGGATCGGGGGCCGCCTCCACAAGCAGATGCACCGGCCCGTCCCCGCCGGCCGGGGAACCGGCGGCGGCTGCCGGTCGCGGGGGTGGACGGCCTTCAGCCGCACGTCCGCGGCGTCCTGGCGGAGGCACTCTGCCCGGCGACCGGGGGGCGTCGAGAGGGGACTCGGCGTCGACGCCGGGGAGACCGGGGCCGGTCACCGCCGCCACGCGGTGGCCCGCCCGCTCCCCGGGCACCCGTGGGAAAGCCCTGGTCGACGCGGTGGTTCCATCCGCCCGGCCCCGGCGCGCCGGGCGGATGCCGGGCGCACGGGACCAGGGGCACGCGCTCCGCGCACCGGTCGGGCCGCGGGAAGCGTCCCCGGGCGCGTTCCAGGCGCGCGGGTACCAGGGTCCGGTTGGCGTGCGGTGGCTCCTCCGGCGCCCGGACGGCGCGGCCCGGGACGGCACCCACCCGGCCGGAATCCTCGCATCCGTGGCCGGGCGCCCGGCCGTTGAGGATTCGACATGACTGGGGCGTGCTCAGAGGGGCAAGCATCCCCCGTGAACGTGTTCGACACGGAGGGGACCGACATCGGCACGCGGGCGGGGGTCATGAAGAGGCAGGCGCGAGGGGGCGGTCCCATGGCGATCGGGGCCTTCTCGGCGAAGACGGCGCAGGCACGGGCGGACGACGGCGCGGGGCAGGCGCGGCCGTCCCAGCTGCGGCGGAGACTCGGACGGGCGGACCTGAAGGCGGTGCCGGAGGCTCGCAGGGCACTGCGCGAGCTGCTGCGGCAGTGGGGCAGGCCCGGCCGGTCGGAGGTGGCGGAGCTGCTGACCAGTGAACTCGTCACCAACGCACTCATCCACACCGACACCGACGCGGTCCTGACGGCCACGGTCTCCTCCCGCGGACTGCGGGTCGAGGTACGGGACTTCGTGGCCCGCAGACCCAGGCTGCGCGTCACGAACACCGACGACGGCACACACGGCAGGGGTCTGCTGCTGGTGCAGTCCCTCGCCGACGCCTGGGGGGTCCGCGCGCACGGGGTGGGCAAGGTGGTGTGGTTCGAACTGGACGCCGGTGCCCTCTAGGCGTGTTGCCTGCGAGCTCAGGAACGCGGCGAACCGGCTCACGGCAACGGGAAGGGGGCGCGGCCCGCGGGCCGCGCCCCCTTTTCCCGGATGCCGCTTCTAGCCGAACTGCTGCTCGAGGTCCTTGAGCTTGCGCTCGAGGGAGTCAAGGCGTGGCAGGGCCATTGTGTCGTCCTCCGCGGTGAGGTCGACGGTCACCGATTCAGAACCGCCTTTGCGGACGGGCTGCAGCGACGGGCGTGAGCGTACGGGCAGCGGCTCCGGGGCCGGTATGGCGGGCTCCGCGGAGGCTGAGGCGCGCTCCAGGGCCTGCGGCTCGACCTGACGGCCGCCGCCGCGGCCGATCAGCCCGCGGTGACCCCGGCTGATGGCCTTGAGCTGGGCCCGCTCCAGGCGGTCCTGCTCGCGCCGGCGCAGCCGGTTCGCCTCCTTCTGCCGCTTGTCCTCGCGCACCTCGTCGACGGCCTCGTCCAGGCTGCGCACGCCCTCCAGGAGCATGAGCGACCAGGCCTTGTAGGTCTCGCGGGGAGCCCGCAGCCAGCGGACGATACGGATCTGCGGCAGCGGACGCGGCACCAGACCCTGCTCGCGCAGGGCGGCCCGGCGGGTCTGCTTCAGCGCGCGGTCGAACAGGACGGCCGCGGACAGGGACATGCCGGAGAAGAACTGCGGCGCGCCCGCGTGGTCGATGCCCCGGGGCGCGTGGACCCAGTTGAACCAGGCCGCGGCGCCCGCGAACGTCCACACCAGTATCCGGGAGCCGAGGGCCGCGTCGCCGTGGCTGGCCTCACGCACCGCGAGCACGGAGCAGAACATGGCCGCACCGTCCAGGCCGAACGGCACGAGGTACTCCCAGCCGTCGGTGAGGCCGAGGTTCTGTTCGCCGAAGCCGACCAGTCCGTGGAAGGAGAGCGCGGCGGCGACCGCCGCGCAGCAGAACAACAGGACGTAGGAGGCGGTGCCGTATATGGCCTCCTTGCGCCTGCGGCGCTCCTCGCTGCGCTCCCACGAGTCTTCCGTCTTCGCGTGCTCCCCGGACCGCTTGCTGCGTGCGAGCACCGCCACCGCCGCCAGCATGCCCAGGAGCAGTACGGCGCCCGGAAGCAGCCAGTTCAGCGATATGTCGGTCAGTCTCATCTGGGGTCCCTTGCATTGGGATAGGGCGTAACGCCCGCCATAGTGGCCCAATCCCACCGGCCCTCAGGGGGTTTCGGGGCAAGAGGCCGCCAAGGAAGTGCAAGGGGATGCCCATGGCAGCGTTCTGCTCGAACTGCCGCTTGAGGGGCGGGAGTTGAGTTCGAATAAGACTACCCGTACGGGTGGTTCCACGGAAAGTTCCTGCGACAAGTGAGGAAGTTGTGAATTGCCGGTGACCGGGTGGGCGCCTCGTCGTGTGGCTGATCCTACGCGACGGCCGGGGCCCGCCGCGCCTGAGGGTGCCTCAACTCGTGGCCGCGGCCAGCAGCTTGGCCACCCGCTCCGCGTCACCGGTGCGCGGGCAGGTGGCGCACGTGTCCTGGGGGCGCACGGTGTAGAACATGCAACAACTCGCCCGGTCCCGGGTGGGCAGGACCTCGCCGTCCGGCCCGGTGAGCTCCCGGAAGGCGGCGGACCCGGCGTACGGCTCGGTGGCGCCGGGCAGCAGCGCCTCCAGCTCGCGCCTCGCCCGCCGCTCCTCGCCGAGCAGATGGGTGACGTACCAGAGGCCCTCCACGATCTCGTCGGTCGCCATGCCCCACAGGGCCCGTCCGCGCCGCCGCGTCCGCGGCCCGAACCCGGCGAGGACGGGTGCGAGGTGCTCGGCGACCGCCGCCCGCACCTCCGCCCGCAGCGCCTCCTCGCCGGCGACCACGCGCGCCCCCGGCAGGGCGGCCGCCGGGTCGCCGGGCAGGCAGGCGAAGCCGGCCGGGCGCACGGCCATCCGGCCGACGGAGAGGCCGGGGGCCGTGCGGTCGTGGGCGACGTGCGTCACGGGGAGGCGGGGCACCCGGCGCAGCAGGAACCACGGCAGGGTGATCAGCAGGCAGGCGGGCCAGGCGTACCGGTGCAGGCCGAAGCTCGCCACGACGTCCGGGCGGGCCCGGGTTCCGTGGTCGCGCAGCACCTGTGCGTCGTCCCGCTCCAGGAAGGCGTCGAGCGCGGCCCCGCCCGCGGCGAGCGCGTCGGCGCCGACCCATCCGCCGGTCCGGGGCATCGGCTCGTCCGTGCCGAGCTGTGTGATCTCCAGGCCCGGAAAGGCCGCGGTCAGCCGGGTGTACGCGGCCGTGAGCGCCGTGGGGGGCACGGGTGGGTGCGCGGGCATGCGGGACCGCCGATCCGAGATCATCTGTAGGTAAGGCTTACCTTACTCGAGATGGTCGAGGTTTGAACTGACGGCTTGTGCGCCTATGGTGCTTGACGGGCGGGTAACAACCCGCCGTAATGGCCCCAAGTACCGATACGTCCGATGGAGGACCCGTGAGGCAGAGCACGCACGGCTCGGCGGAGACGGGGACCCCTCGAAGAGCGGTGACGGGAACTCCCCGGGGATGGGCGGCGGCCACGCCGCGGGTGCCGCAGCAGCCCGCCGCGGCGGACGCCGACCGGGAGCGGCGGGAGTCTCCCCGCGCGCGCGAGGCCGAGCGCGGGGGAGCCGCCGCCGGTGCCACGCGCGGCGAGCACACGCACAGTGAGCCGCCGATCCCCCGGCCCCGGCCGGTGCGGCGCGCCTCGGTGCGCGGCCAGATCCTCGACGCGCTGCGCACGGCGCTGGTCGCGGGCGAGCTGGCACCGGGCGAGGTGTACTCGGCGCCGGCACTGGGGGAGCGGTTCGGGGTCTCCGCGACGCCCGTGCGCGAGGCGATGCAGCAGCTGGCGCTCGAAGGCGCGGTGGAGGTCGTCCCCAACCGCGGCTTCCGGGTCACCGAGCGCGGCAGCCGCGAACTGGCCGAACTGGCCGAGGTCCGGGCGCTGATCGAGGTCCCGGTGGTGCTGCGGCTGGCCCGCACGGTCCCGGTCGAGCGGTGGGCGCAGCTGCGCCCGCTGGCCGAGGCGACGGTCCGCGCCGCGTCCTCCGGCTGCCGCGCCACCTACGCCGAGTCGGACCGCGCCTTCCACCGCGGCCTGCTCTCCCTCTCCGGCAACGAACAGCTCGTCCAGATCGCCGACGACCTCCACCGCCGCGCCCAGTGGCCCCTCGTCGGCCCCCCGGCGTCCCGCGGCCGGACCGAGCTCCTGGCGGACGCGGCCGGACACGCGGCGCTGCTGGACGCGTTGATCGCGCGGGACCTCGAGCTGGTGCGGGCCCTGGTGGGGGAGCACTTCACCGGATCACCGTGACCGTCTGACGGCCGCCATCGGCGAAACCCCCGGCGTCGTCCGCCCACCGCCCGGCCAGTCCGCCGTCTCGGGCAGGGCCCCGGGGTCGTCCGCCCCCCGCCCGGCCACTTCGCCGTCTCGGGCAGGGCCCCGGCGTCGTCCGCCCCCCGCCCGGCCACTTCGCCGTCTCGGGCAGGGCCCCGGCGTCGTCCGCCCACCGCCCGGACCCTCGCGAACCGCAGGACCTCCTGCGACGTTCCGCCCCTGCGGCCCCTGCGGCCCCTGCGGCCCCTGCGGCCCCTGCGGCCCCTGCGGCCCCTGCGGCCCCTGCGGCCCCTGCCGCCCGACCGCACACCCGGACCACCGTGCGCGCCGAGACCACCGTGCACACCCGGACCACCGCGCGCACCGAGACCCGGGCCACCCTCGCCGACGTCGGCCGAGGCGTCCCCGCCGGTGTCGGCCGGGGCTCCGGTTGCCCTGTTTCCCGGTCGCGCTGTCGCCCGTCCGCCCGCGCCCGGTCCGGTCCGGCCCGCCGGGCAGGTGCCGGGCCGTCAGGCTGTCGCCGCTCCGGGGGGCGGTGGGGCCAGGTGGCGTGCCAGCCAGGTCGGTACGCCGCCGAGCAGCCGGAACAGCCGGCGCGCCTCCTCCCGCAGCCGGGACGCCTCCGGCTCCGCCTCCGTGTCGGCCAGGGAGACCAGCGCGGGGGCCGTGCCCACCAGGTAGCCCAGCTCCTCGCGGATGCGCAGCGATTCGGCGAAGCCGTGCCGGGCCTCGGCCAGCTCGCCCTCGCGCAGCGCGAGTCCGGCGAGGTGGCGCCAGGTGAAGGACAGCAGGAGCGGGTCGGAGTGGGCCGTCGCGCCCGCGTGCGCCCGCCGGAACGCCGCCCGGGCGGCCTGCGGCGACCCGGTGAGGTTCTCCGCGAGCAGCCCCCGCCGGAAGTCCAGCACGGCCCGGCCGGCCGCGCCCGGAGCGATCAGCGCGGCCGCCCGTCCCAGCGCCGCCCGCGCCTCGTCGGCCCGGTCGCGCACGCCGTGCAGGGTCGCCGCGTACGCGAGCTGCCCGCGTTCACAGGCGGCCGCGCCCCGCTCGTCGTCGGTGTGGGCCAGCGCCTCGGCCGTGCGCAGCGCGTCCTCGGCCTCCTCCCAGCCCTGCTCGGTGTAGAGACACCGCTCGACCAGCAGCGCGGTCCGCTGCAGCGCCGCGTCGGCGGTACCGGGTCGGAGCAGGGCGGCCGCGTCGGCCCAGCAGGCCCGTGAGCGCAGCCGCCACACCGCGGTCTGGAGGGGATCGTCACCAGCGGTCGTTCCGTAACCAGACATGGCGGTCTGCGCCACGTTGCCCTCCCCGAGCGCGCCATCGAGCTATGAGTGGTGGCGGCATCTCAGCACGAATTCCGTGGCCCGGCCAAGGGGGCGGGTGAAGGATTTCACAAAGTCGTGGGACGGTGACGGCATCCGGTGCCGTCCGGTGCGGGGCCCGTGGCACCTCAGCTCATCCGCAACGCCAGGAAGAAATCGAGCTTGTCCTCCAGGCGCGAGAGGTCACGGCTCGTCAACTGCTCGATCCGCCCGACCCGGTAGCGCAGCGTGTTGACGTGCAGGTGCAGCCGGGCCGCGCAGCGCGTCCAGGAGCCGTCGCAGTCGAGGAAGGCCTCCAGGGTGGGGATCAGCTCGGCCCGGTGGCGGCGGTCGTAGTCGCGCAGCGGATCCAGCAGCCGGGCGGTGAAGGCGCGGCGGACGTCGTCCGGCACGAACGGCAGCAGCAGCACGTGCGAGGCCAGTTCCTGGTGGCCCGCCGCGCACACCCGCCCGGGCCGCGCCGCCGCCACCCGCCGCGCGTGCCGCGCCTCCTCCAGCGCGCCGCGCAGCCCCTCCGCCGAGTGCACGGCGGCGCTGACGCCCAGCGTGACCTGCCCGTCGTCGTCCAGGCCCGCCGAGAGCGGATCGCGTACGGACTCCAGCAGCGTGTCGGCGAGGATCTCCGGCTCGGCACCGCCGTGCTCGGCCGAGACGGCGGGCAGCGGTACGAGCGCGACGGCCTCGTCGCCGGTGTGGGCCACGGCGATGCGGTCGGAGGGTTCGGGACCCGTGGCGAGCGGGTCGACCAGGATCTCCTCCAGGAGGGACTGCGCGGCCGGACCGGCCTCGATGTCCGAGTCCTGCCACTCCACCCGGGCCACGACCACCTGCCAGTGCGGGGCGGTCCCCAGACCGGGCAGCAGCACCGGCGCGGCCACCCGCAGCCGGGCGGCGATCTCGGCGGGCGCCGCACCCGTCTGCACCAGCTCCAGGACCTCCTGCGCCAGCCGTCTGCGCACCGTGCGCGCCGCGTCCCGGCGGTCCCGCTCGACCGAGATCAGCTGCGTGACCCCCTGGAGCAGGTCCAGCCGCGCCGCGGGCCAGTCCCCGGCGTCCGCCTCGACGGCGAGCAGCCAGTCGGACAGCACCGTCGCGCGCACGTCCCGCGCGCCCTGCGCCGAGCGTCCCGCCTCGGCCCCCGGGCGGTGCCCCGAGGAACGGATCGGGAAGAGGCTGTACGTCGTCGGGCCGAGCGTCACCCGGTGCGGCCCGCGCCGGCCCGTGCGGGCGGCGGCGAGGTGCTCCGCGGCCAGCCTGGCGCGGAGCTCGGCGGGCATCGCGGGCCCGGCGGCCTTCGGCCCCGCGATGAGCCGCCCGGTGGGGGAGAGCACCCAGGCCCGCAGGTCCAGGTCGGAGCCGAGCAGGTCGAGGACGACGTCCGGGCCGCCGCCCGCAGGACCCGAGGTCATCATCCGCCGGTGCCGGTCCACGACGGCCGCGAGATCCCCGGCGCGCTCGCCGGACACCTGCCGTACGACGTGCTCGGTGATCGTCGCGAAGGCCACGGACTCGTGCACCGCGAACAGCGGGAGCCGGTGCCGGAGGCAGGCCGCGACCAGGTCGTCGGGGACGGCCCCCAGCTCCGCCTCACCCGCCGCCAGCGCGGCCACGCCGGCCTGCGCCAGGATCCGTACGAACGGCTCGGAGTCGTCGGCGTCGCGGCGCCAGGCCAGCCCCGTGAGGACCAGCTCGCCGCCCGAGAGGTAGCGGCTGGGGTCCCTCAGGTCCGTCGTCATCACCCCGCGCACGGCGCGGTCGAGCTCGTCCTCGCCGCCGAGCAGCCGCAGGCCCAGCGCGTCGGTGTCCAGCAGTGCGCGCAGCCGCATTCTCGTCGCCGCCGTTCTGTGTCTCGAAATCTACGATGAGTGGTCAGGAGGGCCGGTGGCAGGGCCCCGGCGACCGCCGCGCGCGGCGCGTCCTTCGATGGCCAGGCTGTTTCCTGCGTTTCTACAGGAGAACGGGGAGGTTGCTGATGACCTCCGTTCATACGAATCTACAAGATGCCCGGCCTGGCCAGCCAACTCCTTCATGGTTTCCGTGACTGACCCCGGCGGAGTACGGCGCTGTGTACTGACTCCACTTCGCGTAAACAGCACATGAACGAGCCGGGACCGCCGCACCCGATCTGGCTCGATCCGTACGACCACGAGACGAAGAAGAGAGCCGGCAATGGACTTCCTTCGCCCCGCCAGCTGGCAGGAGGCGCTCGCCGCGAAGGCCGAGCACCCCACCGCTGTGCCGATTGCGGGTGGCACCGATGTGATGGTCGAGATCAACTTCGACCACCGCCGGCCCGAGTACCTGCTCGACCTCAACCGCGTCGGCGACCTCTTCGAGTGGGAGGTCGGCGAGGAGAGCGTACGGCTGGGCGCCTCCGTCCCGTACACCAGGATCATGGAGAACCTGCGGGCCGAGCTGCCGGGGCTCGCCCTCGCCTCGCACACGGTCGCCTCCCCGCAGATCCGCAACCGCGGCGGCGTCGGCGGCAACCTCGGCACCGCCTCCCCGGCCGGCGACGCCCACCCCGCCCTGCTGGCGGCCGGCGCCGAGGTCGAGGTCGAGTCGGTGCGCGGCAGCCGCCGCATCCCGATCGACGCGTTCTACACCGGCGTCAAGCGCAACGCCCTCGCCGCGGACGAGCTGATCAAATGGGTGCACATCAAGAAGGCCGGCGGGCCGCAGCAGTACTCGAAGGTCGGCACCCGCAACGCCATGGTCATCGCGGTGTGCGCCTTCGGCCTCGCCCTGCACCCCGCCACCCGCACGGTCCGCACCGGCATCGGCTCCGCCGCGCCCACCCCGGTGCGGGCGAAGGCCGCGGAGGAGTTCTTGAACGCGGCGCTCGAGGAGGGCGGCTTCTGGGACAACGGGAAGATCATCACCCCGTCCGTCGCCCAGCAGTTCGCCCGGCTGTGCTCCGGAGCCTGCAACCCGATCGACGACGTCCGGGGCACCGCGAGCTACCGCCGCCACGCGGTCGGCGTGATGGCCCGCCGCACGCTCACCTGGACCTGGGAGTCCTACCGCGGCGCCCGCCGCATCACCGAGGGAGCTGCGTAATGCGCGTCAACTTCACCGTCAACGGACGCCCGCAGGAGGCGGACGACGTCTGGGAGGGCGAGAGCCTGCTCTACGTCCTGCGCGAGCGCCTGGGCCTGCCCGGCTCCAAGAACGCCTGCGAGCAGGGTGAGTGCGGCTCCTGCACGGTCCGCCTGGACGGCGTGCCGGTCTGTTCCTGCCTGGTCGCGGCCGGGCAGGCCGAGGGCCGCGACGTCGTCACCGTCGAGGGCCTCGCGGACTTCGCCAAGCAGCGCGCCGGGCACGGCGGCTGTGCCTCCGGAGCCGGCGGTACGTCGCTGCAGGACGCCCAGGCGTGGGCGGCCAAGGGGCAGGACTCGCAGACCGGCGAGGGCGCGATCTCGCCGGACACGGCCCTCTCGCCGATCCAGCAGGCGTTCATCGACGCCGGGGCCGTCCAGTGCGGCTTCTGCACGCCGGGTCTGCTGGTCGCCGCCGACGAGATGCTGGAGCGCAACCCGGACCCGAGCGACGCGGACATCCGCGAGGCGCTCTCGGGCAACCTGTGCCGCTGCACCGGCTACGAGAAGATCATGGACGCGGTCCGCCTCGCGGCCGCCCGGCAGGGAGAGGCGGTCTGAGCCGGATGCCCACCAACGGAGCTCCCACCAGGATCACCCAGGGGTCGCAGACCAGGGGCGGCATCGGCGAGTCCACGCTCCGCCCGGACGGCACCCTGAAGGTCACCGGCGAGTTCGCGTACTCGTCCGACATGTGGCACGAGGACATGCTGTGGGGCCAGATCCTGCGTTCCACGGTCGCGCACGCCGAGATCGTCTCCATCGACACCGGCGAGGCGCTGGCCACGCCGGGCGTGTACGCCGTCATGACCTACGACGACCTGCCGACCGAGGTGAAGAACTACGGCCTGGAGATCCAGGACACCCCGGTCCTCGCGCACGGCAGGGTGCGCCACCACGGCGAGCCGGTCGCGATCGTGGCCGCCGACCACCCGGAGACCGCCCGCCGCGCGGCCGCCAAGATCAAGGTCGACTACCGCGAGCTGCCCGTCGTCACCGACGAGGCCTCCGCGACCGCGCCCGGCGCCGTGCTCCTCCACGAGGGCCGCGACGACCACCACAGCGGGCACGTCCCGCATCCGAACATCGTCCACCGCCAGCCGATCGTCCGCGGCGACGCGGACGACGCCGCGGGGCGGGCCGACGTGATCGTCCGGGGCGAGTACACCTTCGGCATGCAGGACCAGGCCTTCCTCGGTCCCGAGTCCGGCCTCGCGGTGCCGGAGGAGGACGGCGGCGTCCACCTCTACATCGCCACCCAGTGGCTCCACTCCGACCTGCGCCAGATCGCGCCCGTGCTCGGCCTGCCCGAGGACAAGGTGCGGATGACCCTGGCCGGCGTCGGCGGCGCGTTCGGCGGCCGCGAGGACCTGTCGATGCAGATCCACGCCTGCCTGCTCGCCCTGCGCACGGGCAAACCCGTCAAGATCGTCTACAACCGCTTCGAGTCCTTCTTCGGGCACGTCCACCGCCACCCCGCCAGGCTGCACTACGAGCACGGGGCCACGCGCGAGGGCAAGCTGACCCACATGAGGTGCCGGATCGTGCTGGACGGCGGCGCCTACGCCTCCGCCTCCCCGGCGGTCGTCGGCAACGCCGCGTCCCTGTCGGTCGGCCCGTACGTGATCGACGACGTCGACATCGAGGCCATCGCCCTCTACACCAACAACCCGCCCTGCGGCGCGATGCGCGGCTTCGGCGCGGTCCAGGCGTGCTTCGCCTACGAGGCGCAGATGGACAAGCTGGCGAAGGAGCTGGGCATGGACCCGGTGGAGTTCCGGCAGCTGAACGCCATGGAACAGGGCACCATCATGCCGACCGGGCAGCCGGTCGACTCCCCGGCCCCGGTCGCCGAACTGCTGCGCCGCGTCAAGGCGATGCCCCTGCCGCCGGAGCGCCAGTGGGAGTCCAGCGAGGGCGCCGACGTACGGCAGCTGCCCGGCGGTCTGTCCAACACCACCCACGGCGAGGGCGTCGTACGCGGCGTCGGCTACGCGGTCGGCATCAAGAACGTCGGCTTCTCCGAGGGCTTCGACGACTACTCCACCGCCAAGGTGCGCCTGGAGGCCGTCGCCGGGGAGCCCGTCGCCACCGTCCACACCGCGATGGCGGAGGTCGGCCAGGGCGGCGTCACCGTCCACGCGCAGATCGCCCGCACCGAGCTGGGCGTCGCGCAGGTGACCATCCGCCCCGCCGACACCCAGGTGGGCTCCGCCGGTTCGACCTCGGCCTCCCGGCAGACGTACGTCACCGGCGGCGCCGTGAAGAACGCCTGCGAGCTCGTCCGCGAGCGGGTCCTGGAGATCGGCCGGCGCAGGTTCGGCACGTACCACCCCGCCTGGGCCACCGCCGAACTGCTCCTGGAGGGCGGCAAGGTGGTCACCGACGGCGGCGAGGTCCTCGCCGACCTGGTGGACGTGCTGGAGGGCGAGGCCGTCGAGGTCGAACAGGAGTGGCGGCACCGCCCGACCGAGCCCTTCGACCTGCGCACCGGCCAGGGCAACGGCCATGTGCAGTACTCCTTCGCCGCGCACCGCGCCGTCGTGGAGGTCGACACCGAGCTCGGCCTGGTCAAGGTCATCGAGCTGGCCTGCGCCCAGGACGTCGGCAAGGCGCTCAACCCGCTCTCCGTGGTCGGCCAGATCCAGGGCGGCACCACCCAGGGCCTGGGCGTGGCGGTGATGGAGGAGATCATCGTCGACCCGAAGACGGCGAAGGTCCGCAACCCCTCCTTCACCGACTACCTGATCCCCACGATCCTCGACACGCCGACCATCCCCGTCGACGTGCTCGAACTCGCCGACGACCACGCCCCGTACGGGCTGCGCGGCATCGGTGAGGCACCGACCCTGTCGTCGACCCCGGCCGTCCTCGCGGCGATCCGCGACGCGACCGGGCTCGAGCTGAACAGGACTCCGGTCCGGCCGGAGCACCTCACCGGGACCTGACCCACCCGACCCCACGGGGGTCGCACCGGTGAGCCGTCCGGGGGCCCCGTCCCCCGGACCCCCCCTTGTCCGTCTCGGGCCGTCCCCCGGGTCGTGCACATCCCAAACCCCGCGATCCGCCGCAGGCGATCCGCGGGTGCCCCTATGAACCTTGGGAGACGGCACCATGGCCCAGCAGTCACTGGAGCCCAGGACCACCGCCGACGACGCGGGTGCGGGAACCCGCGTCCCGGCCGGCAGGTCCTGGCTCGACCGGTACTTTCACATATCCCAGCGCGGATCCTCGCTCGCACGAGAAGTGCGCGGCGGCGTCACCACCTTCATGGCGATGGCGTACATCCTGCTGCTCAACCCCCTGATCCTGTCCGGCAAGGACGCGGCCGGGGACACGCTCGGCCAGAAGGCCCTCATCACGGCGACCGCCTTCGCCGCGGCCTTCACCACGCTGCTCATGGGCTTCGTCGGCAAGGTGCCGCTCGCCCTCGCCGCGGGTCTGTCCGTCTCCGGCGTGCTGTCCTCGCAGGTGGCCCCGCAGATGACCTGGCCGCAGGCCATGGGCATGTGCGTGATGTACGGCGTCGTCATCATGCTGCTGGTCGTCACCGGCCTGCGCGAGATGATCATGAACGCGATCCCGCTCGCCCTCAAGCACGCGATCACCATGGGCATCGGCCTGTTCATCGCCCTGATCGGCCTGGTGAAGGCCGGGTTCGTGCACCAGGGCAAGGCTACCCCGGTCACCCTCGGCGCGACCGGCGAACTCGCGGGCTGGCCGGTGCTGCTCTTCGCCGTCACCCTGCTCGCGATCTTCATGCTGCTGGCGCGCGATGTGCCCGGCGCGATCCTGATCGGCATCCTCGGCGGCACCGTGGCCGCCGTCGTGCTCAACGCGACCGGGGTCGTCGACCCCAGGCAGTGGGCGAGCGGCGCTCCCGAACTGCACGGCAGCGCGGTGTCCATGCCGGACTTCTCGCTCTTCGGGAAGGTGGAGTTCGGCGGCTGGGGCGGCGTCGGCGCGATGACCGTCGGCATGATCGTCTTCACCCTCGTGCTCGCCGGCTTCTTCGACGCCATGGCCACCATCATCGGCGTCGGCACCGAGGCCGAGCTGGCCGACGACCAGGGCCGGATGCCGGGCCTGTCCAAGGCGCTGTTCATCGACGGCGCGGGCGGCGCGGTCGGCGGTGTGGCGGGCGCGTCCGGCCAGACGGTGTTCGTCGAGTCCGCGACCGGCGTCGGCGAGGGAGCCCGTACGGGCCTGTCCTCCGTGGTCACCGGCCTGTTCTTCGCGGCCTGTCTGTTCTTCACCCCGCTGACGGCGATCGTCCCCGGCGAGGTCGCGGCCGCGGCCCTGGTGGTGATCGGCGCCATGATGATGATGAACGCCCGCCACGTGGACTGGGCCGACCGCGCCACCGCGATCCCGGTCTTCCTGACCGTCGTGATCATGCCGTTCACGTACTCCATCACCGCCGGTGTCGCGGCCGGGGTCGTCTCCTACGCCGCCATCAAGATCGCCCAGAACAGGGCGCGGGAGATCGGCGCCTTCATGTGGGGCCTGACGGCGGTCTTCCTGATCTACTTCGCCCTCCATCCGATCGAGAGCTGGATGGGCGTGCGCTGAGCGCTGCGCCGGACGTACGGCGCCGGGCCGTCGTCCGTCCGCGGCGCCCGCCCCCAGCCCTTCGCAGCGACCCCGTGAGGAGACCGAGACATGCTGGACATCGCCGAGGAGCTGAACCGGTGGGCCGGGCAGGGACGCGACTTCGCCGTGGCCACCGTGGTGGCCGTCGGCGGCAGCGCACCCCGCCGGCCCGGCGCCGCCCTCGCGGTGGACGTCGACGGCACGGCGATCGGCTCGGTCTCCGGGGGCTGCGTGGAGGGGGCCGTGTACGAGCTGTGCCGACAGGCCCTGCGGGACGGCGAAACCGTCCTCGAGCGGTTCGGCTACAGCGACGAGGACGCCTTCGCCGTGGGCCTGACCTGCGGCGGCGTCATCGACATCCTCGTCACGCCGGTACGGGCCGCAGACCCCGCCCGCCCGGCGGTCGAGTCCGCGCTCGGCGCCGCCGCCCAGGGCCGGGCGGCGGCGCTGGCGCGGATCGTGCGGGGCCCGGCCGGACTGCTCGGCCGGGCGCTCGCGGTGCGCCCCGACGGCTCCCGCGAGGGCGGCTTCGGCGCCCACCCCGGACTGGACCGCACGGTGGCGGCGGAGGCCGGGGCCTTCCTGGACACCGGGCGCACCGGCACCCTGGAGATCGGCGCGGAGGGCTCGCGCTGCGGCGCCCCGCTCACGATCCTCGTCGAGTCCTCCGTCCCCCCGCCGCGGATGATCGTCTTCGGTGCGATCGACTTCGCGGCGGCGCTGGTCCGCGTCGGCAAGTTCCTGGGCCATCACGTCACGGTGTGTGACGCGCGCCCGGTGTTCGCGACGAGGGCACGCTTCCCTGACGCGGACGAGGTCGTCATCGAGTGGCCCCACACGTACCTGGAGCGGACGCCGGTGGACGGCCGCACCGTCCTGTGCGTCCTCACCCACGACGCCAAGTTCGACGTACCGCTGCTGGAGCTGGCCCTGCGCCTGCCCGTCGCCTACGTCGGCGCGATGGGCTCCCGCCGCACCCACCTGGACCGCGGCGAACGCCTCCGCGAGGCCGGCCTCACCGAGGCGGAGATGGCCCGCCTGCGATCCCCGATCGGCCTCGACCTCGGCGCCCGCACCCCCGAGGAGACGGCCCTCTCGATCGCCGCCGAGATCGTCGCCGACCGCCGCGGCGGCACGGGCGTCCCCCTCACCGGTGCCCACACGCCGATCCACCACGACGACACGCCGGTGCCGGCCGGGCGGATCGGGTCGGTGGCCTGAGCGGGCCGGCCGCGCCGCCGCCCGATGCCACTGCGCCGCCGCCCGGGTCCGAAGGGGCGGCACCCCCTTGCCTCGACCCGTGCCTCCCGCCGGCGACCGGCTCCTTCCGCGCGGGTCTCCCGCGCCATCGTGCGCCGCGCCCGCGGCGGCACCCGGGTCCTCCCGGCGGGCACCGCCTGGCCGTGCGGAGGTACGCGCTCCTGGGACACGGCTTTGGGCAACAATGGTCGTGGGCCGATAGTGTCCCCTCATCGCGCCGTGCCGGCGCGGTGGAGGCAGGGGAGGAGGGATCTCCGATGACGCAGTGGGAGCGCGACGAACGACTCGCGCGGGCCTTCCTGGAACTGGCCGACACCATGGTGGAGGGCTTCTACCTGGTCGATTTCCTGCACGTGCTGACCGACCACATGATCGAGCTGCTGGACGTGACGGCGATCGGCGTCGTCATGGTCGACGCCCAGGAACGCCTGGTGGACGTGACCGCCTCCACTCACGCCGCGCATCAGCTGGAAGAGGTCCAGGTCGAGTTCGACGAGGGCCCGTGCAAGGACAGCTGCAGCGGCCATGAGCAGATCGGCCCGGTGGACCTCGCCCCGCCCGCGACCGCCGAGCGCTGGCCGCGCTTCACCCCGGCCGCCCGCGCGGCCGGCTTCGCCGTCGTCGCCGCGCTGCCGCTGCGCCTGCGCGAGGAGGTCATCGGGGCGGTGAACGTCTTCCACGAGAGCCGGTCAGGGCTGCACCCGGCCGGCCTGCGCCTGGGACAGGCCCTGGCGGACGCGGCGACCATCGGCATCCTGCACCAGCGCCTCTCCCAGGACCAGGCGGAACGGGTCGGCCAGCTGCAGACCGCGCTCAACAGCAGGATCGTGATCGAACAGGCGAAGGGCGCTCTGGGGGCGCGGCTGAACGTCACGCCCGAGGCCGCCTTCGAGCGGCTGCGCGCGTACGCCCGCGCCCGCCGCACGTCACTGACCCGGCTGTGCCGGCTCGTCATAGAGGGCCAGGTGACCGCGGACGAGTTCGCCGCGCCCCCCACCCCGCCGCCGCACGCCTGACGGTCTGTCCGTATCCTTCACGGTCCCTGCCCGCAGTCGGCGCCACCGGCCGCCCGACGCGCTCACCAAGGAGCCCCGCGGTGCTCGCAGACGTCCCCGACATCCCCGCGCTGCTGGCCGCCGCCGCCCAGGGCGGCAAGGGCCTCAGCGCGCTCCGGCCCGCCCTCTGCGCGGCCGCGATCGGTCTCGACGGACTGACCATCGCCCTGCTGGACCGGTCCGGCCTCGAACTGATCTGGTACGACCCGGCCGACACCACCGGCATCTCCTTCGAGGACCTGCAGTACACCCTCGGCGAGGGGCCCACCCTGGACGCGGTCCGCACCGGCGAGACCGTGCTCGTCCCCGACCTGCAGGCCGTGCCCGAACAGCGCTGGCCCGCCCTGCTGCCCGCCACCCGCGACCGGCTCCCGGGCGCCGTGCACGCCGTGCCCCTCGACCTCGGTGCCATCCGGCTGGGCGCTCTCACCGGTCACCGCGCCACCCCCGGCCCGCTCACCCGCCACCAGATGAGCGGCCTCCTCGCGCTCGCCGAGGGCGCCACCGCGATCCTCACCACGCCCGACGGCACGCACGACATGGGCAGCGACGACCCGCTGCCCCTGCACCGGGCCCTCATCCACCAGGCGACGGGCGCCCTGACCGTCCTGCTCGACATCCCCATCGACCAGGCCCTCGCCCGGCTGCGCGCCTACGCCTTCACCCACAACCGCCCCCTCTTGGACGTCGCGCACGACGTCGTCCACCACCAGTCCCGCCTGGACGACGACCCCCCGCACTGACCCGCCGTCGCAGGCGAGGGGCCGGCATCGGGCCGGCAGGGCGTCAGGCCGTCCTGAGCAGCCGGTTCACCGCTCTGCCGAACATGGAGCGGGCCGCCGCGCCGAGCAGCGGGTCGAGAAGGCGGGGGAGGAAGCCGACGGCGAGTTCCTCGCGCCAGACCACCCTGCTCCGGCCGCCCGGCCCCGGACGGACCTCGATCTCGGCCCAGCCGGTGACGACCCGCCCCCGCTTCTCCAGCCGGCACAGGCCCGCCGCGGCGTCCGTGGGCGGGCGCCAGACCGTCACCTCCATGGGGTCCTCGAAGGCCAGGGGCCAGATTCCCGAACGGGTCACGACCAGCGTGCCGACATCGGTCGGCGCCGGCGGGACCACGGTCACCCGGGTCAGGGGGATCACGTCGCCGTGGCGGCGCCACTGGGTGAGGCGGCGCCACGCCTCGTCGAGGGGGAGCGGTGCCGTGCGTTCGAGAAGGAAGTTGACCACATGACGAATCGTAGGCAATCCGCGCTGCTCACTGGGCTGTTCAGCGGTGCGTCACGCACGTGGACCAGTGGCCCGGGCGCGGCACGGCACGGACGGGACGCCGGATTCCGGACGGTACGCGACCGTTTTCCCGTCCCCGCTCAGGCGGTGCGGTACAGGTGGTCCATCACCGAGACGGTCTCGGAGGCGCTGCCGACCTGCAGCGGTGACGTACGGAAGCGGCCGCCCACCACCACGGTGGGTTCCTCGACCACCTGGTAGCGCTCCCGGAGCGCGGGCGCCGCCTCGACAGCGGCGTCAACGGCCTTCGAGCGGTAGGCCCTTCGTACCGCGCCCACGTCGAGTCCCCGCTCGGCCGCCCAGGCCAGGACGCGCTTCTCGGAGGTGAGGTCCTGGTGCCGGTCGCGTACGGCACGGAAGACCGGGAGCGCCTCCCGCTCCGCGAGGCCGAGCCGGTCCAGGGTGTAGTACAGGCGGGCGTAGGCGAGTTGGTCGGGCCGGTCGGGCCAGGCCGCGGGCACGCGCACCACCTTGACCCGCGGATGCTGCCGTGCGGCCCAGGTCTCCAGCGGCTTCTCGAACGCGTAGGAGTCGGGGCAGTCGTACCAGAACACCTCCACCACCTGGTGGGCGTCCACACCGGCGACCGGGTGCTTGAGGCGGAAGTACTGCGTTCCCTCCTTCGGGTCGCCGGAGGAGGCCCCGAGCAGGCAGGTCAGCACGGCGGTGAGCGCCAGCAGGCGCATCGTCTTCTTCATGGCGGTCACCCTGGCGCCCCGCTTCCCGGCGCGCCCCGCCGACACACGCGCGGTTCCCCCGATCGGCCGCCCGCGGCGGGCGCCGGGCGGCGGCCGTCAGAGCCAGTCCCGCCGCTTGAAGATCACGTAGAGGCCGAAGCAGACCACGCCCATCAGGCCGAGTGCGAAGGGGTAGCCGAAGCCCCAGCCCAGCTCCGGCATGTGCCGGAAGTTCATCCCGTAGATCGTGCCCACCAGCGTCGGCGCGAACAGGATCGCCGCCCAGGACGAGATCCTCTTGATCTCCTCGTTCTGCTCGAACCCCGCCTGCGCGAGCGCCCGCATCTCCGCGTTCTGCTGCTGGGTGACCAGCGTCGCGTTCACCGTGAGGATGTCCGTGAGGGCCTGGCGGAAGCCGTCGACGCGTTCGCTGGTGTGCGTGACGTGGTCGGCGACGTCCCGCAGATGACGCTGGAGCTCCTCGTCGGTGCCGTACTTGGAGAACCCGGCGATCAGGCCGTGCAGCATGCCGACCAGAGGGCGGGTGGCGCGCTGGAACTCGACCATCTCGCGGGAGAGTTCGTAGATCCGGCGGGAGACCTCGGGATCGCCGCGGAAGACCTCGGTCTCGATCTCGTCGATGTCGTTCTGCACGCCCGCGACGACCGGCGCGTACCCGTCGACGACGGCGTCGAGGATGGCGTACAGGACCGCCTCCGGCCCCAGCTTCAGCAGCTCCGGGGAGTCCTCCATACGGCGGCGGACCGCGGACAGGTCTGGGGCGGGGCCGTGCCGGACGGTGATGACGAAGTCGGGGCCCACGAACACGTGCAGCTCGCCGAAGTCGACCTCCTCCGGGGCGTCGAGGTAGCGGGCGGCGCGCAGCACGACGAAGAGCGTGTCGCCGTAGCGCTCCAGTTTCGGGCGCTGGTGGGCCTCCATCGCGTCCTCGACCGCCAGCGGGTGCAGCCCGAACTCGGCGGCCAGGGACAGCAGTTCAGCCTCGGTGGGGCGGGCGAGGCCGATCCAGGCCATGCCGGAGGGCCGGTCGCGCAGCTCGCGGTAGGTGTCGGCGAGGGTGGCGGGCGAGGAGACACGGACGCCGTCGCGGTACAGCGCCGCCCGGACCACGCCCCCGGCCTCCGCCGGTTCCCCGGAGGCCGGCTCGGCCGCGGGCTCCGGCGTCCCCGACGACGGTGGCGGCGGGGCCGGCGCGCGGCGCCAGACGGACCTGCGGGTGCTCCTCGCCTCCGGACGGGCGCGTCGCTCGGACATGCGGTTGCCTCCCGGTTCCTGCTCGCGGCCGGCGTGATCCCGGGCAGGATATCCGGGACGGATGACGGCGGGACGGCCCGCGGTCGCGGGGCCCGGTGAGCGTCGCGGCGCGCGGGGTCCGCGAGCGGGCCGGGGGAGGGGCGGTGCGGGCAGGGGGCGCGGGCGACCGGGCGGCCGGCCGGGACGTGCCGCGGATTGCCGTCGGCCCGTCGCGGCACTGAGCGGGTCCGGCGGAGTCGGCTGCCGTCCGGCCGCGCCCGAAGGGGCGCGGGAACCGCGCGACCGGCCACGGCGGCGCCGCGGACGGACGACGACCCGGCGCCGTACACCCAGCGGAGCGGTTAGCGTGCGGAGCATGACGAAGCGGAGCACGACGCAGCGAACCGCCCCGAAGACCACGACCGCGACGAGCCCCGTGCTCAGCACCCGCGACCTCAACCGCGCCACGCTGCGACGGCAGCTGCTGCTGGGCCGGTCGCCGCTGGACGCGAAGGCGGCGGTCGGACATCTCCTCGGGCTCCAGGCGCAGAACGTCAAGCCGCCGTACTACGCGCTCGCCGCCCGTCTCGACGGCTTCCGCCCCGAGGAGCTGTCGGCGCTGATGGCGGACCGCGAGGTCGTCCGCATCGTCACCATGCGCTCGACCATCCACACCCACACCGCCGCCGACTGCCTCACCCTGCGCCCGCTCGTCCAGCCGGCCCGCGACCGCGAACTGACCGGCTTCCGCAAGGGACTCGCCGGTGTCGACCTCGGCCGGCTCGCCACGCTCGCCCGCGAGCTGGTGGAGGCCGAGCCGCGCACCATGAAGGAGCTGCGCGAGGCCCTGCTGGCCGAGTGGCCCGACGCCGACCCGCAGTCCCTCGCCGTCGCCGCCCGTTGCACGCTCCCGCTGGTCCAGGTCACCCCGCGCGGGCTGTGGGGCAGAAGCGGCCGGGTCGCCCTGACCACCGCCGAGCACTGGCTGGGCCGCCCCGCCGAAGCGGCCCCGGCTCCCGACGCCACCGTCCTGCGCTACCTCGCCGCCTTCGGTCCGGCTTCCGTGAAGGACATGCAGACCTGGGCCGGGCTGACCCGGCTGCGCGAGGTCTTCGAGCGGCTGCGCCCGCGGCTCGTCACCTTCCGCGACAGCAACGGCGTCGAGCTCTTCGACCTCCCCGACGCGCCCCGCCCGGACGCCGGCACGCCCGCACCGCCCCGCTTCCTGCCCGAGTTCGACAACCTGCTCCTCTCGCACGCCGACCGTACCCGGGTCGTCCCCGCCGAGTACCGGGGCCGCAGCTGGGTGGGCAACGTCGTGCACCGCACCTTCCTCGTCGACGGTTTCCTGGCCGGGGTGTGGAAGCTGACGGAGGACGCGCTCGTCATCGAGCCCTTCGGCACGCTCGGCGGGCGCGATCGGGAGGAGCTGGTGCGGGAGGGCGAACGGATGCTCGCGACCATGCACCCGGAGGAGTCCCACGGCATCCGGTTCGGGACCGTGATCCCGTGAGCACCGCGTACCGGGACCGGGGCCCGTCAGTCGGCGCGGCCCGTCACGGCCACCGTCAGCCCCAGCCCGATCATCGTGAAGCCAAGGGGGTGGTGTTCTTCGCCGCCGTGCTCCCCCAGTTCGTCGACCACCCGGCGGGCCACGTCCCTGTGCAGATGCTGCTGCTCGGCCTGGTCCCGATCTCGATCGGCCTGGTCACCGACGCCCTCTGGGGTCTGACGGCGTCGGCGGCGCGCGCCTGGTTCGCCCGCTCCGACCGCCGCACGCCGTCCAGCACGGTCCGCAGATCACCGCGCGCCGGCCCGGCCGGCCGGTCGATGGCCGACGCCCTCAGCTGTCCGCGGTGGCGGAAGGCGTGCACGCCCAGGTACACGAGGTAGGCCGCACCGGCCAGCTTCACCGCCAGGTGGACCGTCACCGACCGCTCCACCAGCGCGCCGATGCCGACCGCGACGGCCACCACCAGCAGATAGGAGCCGAAGACGTTGCCGATCGCCGTCGCCACGGCGGTGCGGCGGCCGTGGGCCAGGGCCCGGCCGATGACGAACAGCACGCTCGGGCCCGGGATCACGATGACCAGCAGGGACATCGCGGCGAAGGCGAGGAGACGGTCCGTGGAGACCATGCGCATCACTCCCATCCGGGCGCTCATTGAAGCAGGGCCCGCCGGCTCCCCTCCAGAGCCGGGTCCACGGAACGTGGAAACGCGGAAACCGAACGTGGAAAGGGAACGCGGAAACGGAACGTGGAAAGGGGGCGCTGCGGGCAGCTCGTGGTAGCCCGCAACGCCCCCTTGTCTCTCACCTGAGGGGTGCTCAGTCCTGCCGGGTCATGAGCGGATCTGCTCGGTGACCAGGTCGGAGAAGGTGGTCAGCCGGGTGTAGACACCCGGGTAACCGGCCTCCGCGCACCCTTCGCCCCAGGAAGTGATCCCTGCCAGGACGCCCCCGATGAGCAGGGGACCGCCGCTGTCGCCCTGGCAGGTGTCTACGCCGCCGGAGGAGTATCCGGCGCAGAACATGTCGGACTGGACGAAGTCCGAACCGTAGGAGCTCTTGCAGCCTGAGTCGGCCACGACGGGGACGGTCGCGGTCCGCAGCTGGTCGGAGGAGCTGCCGTTCTCCGAGGTGGTGCCCCATCCGAGGATGCGGGCGGTGGTGCCGGCCGCGTACACCGAGGTGTCCGCGGCCGTGACGTACTCCGCCGCCGGGTACGGCATGGCCTTCGCGAGCGTCAGGACGGCCACGTCGTCGCCCTTGGTGGCGTCCGTGTAGCCGGGGTCCACCCAGATCCCGCTGACCTTGCCGACGGTTCCGTTCGTGCCGTCGAGGTAGGTGCGGCCGCCGACGACGCGGACGGCGCCGGGGGTCTCGCCGGCCATGCAGTGGGCGGCCGTGACCACCTTGGTGGCCGAGACGAGGGTGCCGCCGCAGAACTGCCGCTGCGAGGCGTCGGTGATCTGCATGACGAACGGATAGGCCGTTGTGGTGGTGGTCGTGCCGCCCACGATGGGCTGGGGCGCGGCTGCCGCGGACGGCGCGCCGAGCAGTGCGGTGGCGGCCGCCGCTGCGGTCGCCGCCACGAGCGCGGCTGCCTGTCTGGCACGGGTGAGCCCGAACATGAGTCTCCTCAGCGGGTGTTGCCGGTGGGGGGTCGCGCGGGTGGGGGCGTAGCACGGGGGCCGCGGGACCGACCCCCGTATGCCCGGGCGAGCGGCACGTCCATCACGCTAGGACCCCGAACCCCGGGCTCCCAATGAGGGAACCCCCTAGGGGGTGGGGTGAGGGAAAACCCTCGGTCGGCCTCAGTTAACCCGGCGCGCCGTCACTTCGCGCGCCGTGCGGCCGCCAAACGGACGATGTCCACGCGCGAGCGGATCCCCAGCTTGCGGTAGACCCGGGTCAGCGTCGCCTCGACGGTCTTGACGCTGATGAACAACCGGGCGGCGATCTCCCGGTTGGTGGCCCCCTCCATGACGAGCGCGGCCACCTGGCGTTCCATCGACGCGAGACCTTCCAGACCCTCCGACGCGGCGGCGGGGGCGATCGGTTCCACCCGGCTCGCCGCTGCGGCCGCCTCCACCTGCCGCAGCCAGGGCAGCGCCCGGCAGCGGCGGAACAGCCGGGCCGCCTCGTCGTAGGGGGTGTCCTCCCGGCCCGTCTCCGGGACGCCGGGGCCGGTGGCGGGAGCGCGCTCGTGCTCGCGGGCCTCCGCGCGCTCGTGCTCGCGCCACCCGCGGGCCCCCGCGGCGAAGCCGGGCCGGCCGGGGCGCAGCGACGCCAGCGCGAACGCCGCCCGTGCCTCCTCCAGGCCGTACCCCAGTTTGGCGAGCCGGTCCTGTGCCGACGTCAGCTGGGCGAGCGCGGCCTCGTGCTCCCCGCGCGCGGCCTTCACCAGCGCCTCGGCCCGGTCCAGCACCCCCAGCACGCTCTCCCGCCCGAGCCGCAGCGCGTGGGCGCGCGCCACGTCGACCAGGTGCTGCGCCTCGTCGGGCTCACCGGTCCGTACGAGGGCTTCGGCGAGGTCGCCGTGCCAGCGGCCGCGGGCCGGGTCGGTGATGCCGAACCCGCGCTCCAGCTCCCGCACCCGGCGCAGTGAGCGGACGGCGCCCCTGGCGTCCCCCGCGACCAGCTGGGCGTGCCCGAGCGCGGTCAGCCCGCGCGACACGTACATCTGGTCGCCGGCCTGCTCGGCGTGCTCCACCGCCTCCCGTGCCAGCGCCAGCGCCCGCTGCGGGTCGCCGCCCGAGGCCTCGGTCAGGGAGGCGAGCACGGCGGAGGGGATCTCGCCGACCCCGGAGTCACGGGCCAGCCGCATGCTCTCCCGGGCCAGGTCGAGGGCGCGGCCGCAGTGCCCGGAGCGCAGCTCGGTCTCGGCGAGCAGCCGCACGAAGTGCACCTCGCTCTCGACCATGCCGCGCCGCCGCGCCTCGCGCAGCAGCGCGTTGACGGTGGCGCGGGCCTCGGGCAGCTGATCGCTCATGATCAGCCAGCGGAAGCGGGTCGCGCCCACCCCGTTGTGATGGCAGGCCACCTGCGGGTCCTGGGGTTCCTTCAGGGCGCGCTTGATGGTCGCGGGGGCGTCCGGATGGCCCATCAGGGTCTCCGTCTGCGCCTGGAGGGCGAGCGCGAGGAGTTCGGTGCGGCGGTCGCCGGCCCGGGCGGCGAGCTCCGCCGCGTGCGCGGCCTCCTCCCGGCCCTCGGCGAAGTCGCCCTCCACGACCAGTCCGCGCCAGGCCAGCTGGTAGTGGACCAGGGCGAGCAGCCGCGGGTCGTCGCCGGCGTCGGCGAGGGCCTGCGGATAGGCCGTGTCGACGTCGCCGAGGGCCTGCCCGGCCGCCTCGATCACCACCATCCAGGCCCGGACCCGGTCCGCGGGCGCGGTGGCCCGGGTCAGCACGTCGCGGGCGATGTCCCGGGCGAGGTCCGCCTCGCCGGCGGTGATCGCGTCCTCGGCGGCCTGGAGCCGGCGCTCGTCCGGGCCCGGCTCGTGGCCGGCGGGGGTGTGCCGGGCGGCGAGCAGTCCGAGCGACGCGGCGACCGAGGGCGCCCCGCGGTCCCGGGCCAGCGCCGCGGCCTCGGCGAGGCGGGCCGCGGCCTCCGGATCGGTGCCGGTGGTCGCGAGGGCGAGGTGACGGGCGCGCTCGATCGGGTCGGAGGCCGCCGTGGACAGCGCCGCGTGCGCGGCGCGCCGCTCCTGCGCGGGCGCCTCCGCGTACAGGGCGGCCGAGACCAGCGGGTGCGCGAACCGTACGGCGGGGCCCTCCGGCTCCGTCGCCAGCAGCCCGAGTTCGGCGGCCTGGACGGTCTCGGCCTCGGCGTCGTCCCGGCCGGCCGCGTGCAGCAGGGCCAGGGTGGGCCGGGCGCCGGCGCTCGCCACCAGGAGCGTGCGGCGGGCCTCGGCGGACAGCAGGTCGAGGCGGTTGAGGACGAGGGTGCGCAGCGAGGTGGGCACCGGCAGCGGCTCGCCGGGCCGGGGCGGGGTGGGGTTCTCGGCCAGGGCGCGGCCCAGTTCCAGGGCGAAGAGCGGGTTGCCGCCGCTGGTGCGGTGGATGTCGCGGACCGTGGAGCGGGGCAGGCCGGTGTAGCCGCGGTGGTCCAGGAGCGCGGAGACCTGGCCGCGCGTGAGCGCCCCGAGCCGGACGGCGAGGGTGTCGGGCGGCGCGGCGCGCAGGTGGCGGTCGTACTCCTGGCCCTCGGTGCGCACCGCGCACAGCAGCTGCACCGGGGCGTCGCCGAGGCGGCGGACGGCGAAGCCGAGGAGTTCCGCGCTCGCCGAGTCCAGCCACTGCAGGTCGTCGGCGACGAGCAGGACCGGGCCCTCGGCGGCCAGGGCGCGCAGGACGGAGAGCACGGCCAGGCGCAGGGCGAGGCCGTCGCGCTGGAGGGTGGACTCGCCGCGGCCGGTGAGCGCCGACTCCAGGGCCGTGCGCTGGGCGGGCGGGAGCTTGCCGGACACCTCCTCGGCGACCAGCCCGAACAGGTCCGCGAGGGCCAGGAACGGGAGATGGGATTCGGACTCGGTCGCCGAGCAGCGCAACACCGTACGGGTCGCCGTCCCGTATTCGGTGGCCAATGCCCGCAGAGCGGTCGACTTTCCTATTCCGGCGGGGCCGTGGAGCAGGACACTGCCGCCGCGGGCGAGCTGCTCACGCGCCGCCCTCAGCAGCTCCTCCCTGCCGATGACCAGGTCGGGGCGGCGACGGGCAGGCTCCTTGAAGTCCCCTCGCACGGTCCGCTCCCCTCCACGTGTCGTGTCCCCACCAAATTCTAGGCAATGTCTCTTTGAAATCCCGGCGGACGGGGCGGTGAGGGACATAACAATGGTGCAGCATGGGGAAATTCAGAACCCGGCCGCAGGAATAGATGACCTTGGCGCGCGCGGTGGCCCCAGACTACGGCAGCAGCCCGGTACGGCGTGCCGCGGCGACCGCCTCCCCCCGCGTGTGCGCGCCCAGTTTGCGCATGGCCGAGCGCAGGTAGCTCTTCACCGTCTCCGGGCGCAGCCCCAGCCGCTCCGAGGTGACGGCGTTCGTGGCGCCGGCCGCCACGCAGGCGAGCACGTCCAGCTCGCGGGGGGCCAGCCGCACCGCCGGGCCGGCCACCTCCGGTGTCAGCAGCTCGCACGCGTCGAGCAGTTCCGCGCGCAGCGCCGGGTCCGCGATCCGCGGCGCCAGCGCCCGCAGCGCCGCGTGCGCCTCGCGCACCTGCTCCCAGGCCGCGCCCGCGGAGGCGTCCGGCGCCTGCCCGGCGCGGGCGGCCGCCGCCAGGCTCCGGGCCTCGTCCCCGACGGCCAGCGCCTGCTCCACGTCCCGCGCCACCACCATCGCCGCGTCCAGCACGCGGTCGCCGAGCGGCCGGGGGGTGCGCAGGGCGCCGTAGAGCACACCGCGCACCCGGCGCCGTACCACCACCGGCACCGCGAGGATGGAGTGCAGGCCCTCCGTGGCGACGGGGATGTCGTACTCGTGGCTGATCTGCGGCGACGCGCGGTAGTCCGTGACGGCGCACGGCCGGGCGAGGGCGACCGCCCGGCCGCCCAGGCCGTTGCCGGAGCTCACCGGGAGGCCGCTCAGCGCGAGCGTGGCCGCGCCGTTGAGCTCGCTGATGCGCACCTGGTGGCGGCCCGCCTCCACCAGCCCGCCGAAGGCGACCGGGAGCCCGGTGGCGCGCCGCAGCCGTACCAGGGCGTTGCGTATCTCGACCGCTCCGGCCGGGTCTGCTGTCACCTGTTCTGCCCTTTCCTGCAGCACACACCCCCGTTCGGGGGTAGTGAGACCTGCATCACGGATTACACGATGGCAGAGAGCCGCCCGGCAATGGTCCGGCACGAGGAGGACACATGACGACCGCGACGGAGCTCTTCCGCAGCGCGCGGGACTTCCTGCTGGAGCACCGCGAGGACTACGCGAAGGCCTACGAGGGGTTCAGCTGGCCCCGGCCCGAGCACTTCAACTGGGCGCTCGACTGGTTCGACGTCATCGCCGAGGGCAACGACCGGACCGCCCTGCACATCGTCGAGGAGGACGGCAGCGAGGTGCGGGTCTCCTTCGCGGAGATGGCCGAGCGCTCGGACCGGGTGGCCAACTGGCTGCGCGACCGGGGCGTCGGGGCCGAGGACCGGGTCCTCGTCATGCTCGGCAACCAGGTCGAGCTGTGGGAGACCGCGCTGGCCGCGATGAAGCTGCGCGCCGTGGTCATCCCGGCCACCCCGCTGCTCGGCCCGGTCGACCTGCGCGACCGCGTCGAGCGGGGCCGCGTCCGGCACGTCGTGGTGCGGGCCGAGGACACCGCCAAGTTCGACGACGTCCCCGGCGCCTACACCCGCATCAGCGTCGGCGGGCTGCCCGCGGACGGCTGGGAGCCGTACGAGGACGCGTACGCCGTCGCGCCCGCCGAGTTCCTGCCGGACGGCCCGACGCTCTCCGACGACCCGCTGATGCTGTACTTCACCTCGGGCACCACCGCCCGCCCCAAGCTGGTCGAGCACACCCACACCTCGTACCCGATCGGCCACCTGGCCACCATGTACTGGATCGGCCTCAAGCCCGGCGACGTGCACCTCAACATCTCCTCGCCCGGCTGGGCCAAGCACGCCTGGTCCAACCTCTTCGCGCCCTGGAACGCCGAGGCGACCGTCTTCATCCACAACTACACGCGCTTCGACGCGGCCCGCCTGCTGGCCGAGATGGACCGCGCGGGCGTCACCACCTTCTGCGCCCCGCCGACCGTCTGGCGCATGCTCATCCAGGCCGACCTCACCCGGCTGCGCGGCAAGCCGCGCGAGGCCGTCGCCGCCGGGGAGCCGCTGAACCCCGAGGTCATCGAGCAGGTGCGGCGCGCCTGGGGCGTGACCGTCCGGGACGGCTTCGGGCAGACGGAGACGGCCGTGCAGGTCGCCAACAGCCCCGGCCAGCCGCTGAAGACCGGGTCCATGGGGCGGCCGAGCCCGGGGTACAGGGTCGAGCTGCTGGACCCCGTGACGGGCGCGCCCGGCGCCACGGAGGGCGAGATCTCCCTCGACCTGTCGGCCCGCCCCGCCGGCCTGATGACGGGCTACCACGGCGACCCGGAGCGCACCGCGGAGGCGATGGCCGGCGGCTACTACCGCACCGGCGACATCGGCGCCCGGGACGCCGAGGGCTACATCACCTACGTCGGCCGCAGCGACGACGTCTTCAAGGCCTCCGACTACAAGATCAGCCCCTTCGAGCTGGAGAGCGCGCTGCTGGAGCACGAGGCGGTGGCGGAGGCGGCCGTCGTGCCCGCCCCGGACGAGGTGCGCCTCGCCGTCCCCAAGGCCTACGTGGTGCTGGCCGAGGGCTGGCAGCCGGGCCCCGGCACCGCGAAGGTGATCTTCGAGCACTCCCGCGAGGTGCTCGCCCCGTACAAGCGCATCCGCCGGCTGGAGTTCGCGGCGCTACCCAAGACCGTCTCCGGCAAGATCCGCCGCGTCGAGCTGCGCGAGGCGACCGCCGCCGGTTCGGACCAGGAGTACCGCGAGGAGGACTTCCGGTGAGTGAGCTGTCGTACGCGCACGGGACGAGCGGCACCGTCCTGCTCGGGGACACCATCGGCGCCAACCTGGACCGGGCCGTGGCGGCCTGGCCCGACCGCGAGGTGCTCGTCGACGTGCCGTCGGGGCGGCGCTGGACGTACGCCGGATTCGGCGCGGACGTCGAGCGGCTGGCGCGGGCGCTGCGGGCGAGCGGGGTCGCCAAGGGGGACCGGGTGGGCATCTGGGCGGTCAACTGCCCGGAGTGGGTCCTGGTCCAGTACGCCACCGCCCGTATCGGCGCCGTCATGGTGAACATCAACCCGGCCTACCGCACCCACGAGGTCGAGTACGTCCTGAACCAGTCGGGCGTCTCGCTGCTGTTCGCCTCGCTCAGCCACAAGGGCAGCGACTACCGGGCGATGGTCGGCGACGTGCGCGGCCGCTGCCCGGAGCTGCGCGAGGTGGTGTACATCGGCGACCCGGGCTGGGAGGCGCTGCTCGCCCGGGCCACGCCGGAGGCGGCGTACGAGGCGCTGTCCTGCGACGACCCCATCAACATCCAGTACACCTCGGGCACGACGGGCTTCCCCAAGGGGGCCACCCTCTCCCACCACAACATCCTCAACAACGGCTACTTCGTGGGTGAGCTGGTCGGCTACACCGAGCAGGACCGGATCTGCGTGCCGGTGCCCTTCTACCACTGCTTCGGCATGGTGATGTGCAACCTCGCCGCCACCTCGCACGGCGCCTGCATCGTCATCCCGGCCCCCTCGTTCGAGCCGAAGGCCACCCTCGACGCGGTCCAGCAGGAGCGCTGCACCTCGCTGTACGGCGTGCCGACGATGTTCATCGCGGAGCTCGGCCTCCCCGGCTTCGCGGGCTACGACCTCACCTCCCTGCGCACCGGGATCATGGCGGGCTCGCCCTGCCCGGTGGAGGTGATGAAGCGGGTGGTCGCCGAGATGCACATGGAGGAGGTCTCCATCTGCTACGGCATGACCGAGACCTCCCCGGTCTCCCTGCAGACCCGGATGGACGACGACCTGGAGCACCGCACCGGCACGGTCGGCCGGGTGCTGCCGCACATCGAGGTCAAGGTCGTCGACCCGGCCACCGGGGTGACCCGGCCGCGCGGCAGCGCGGGCGAGCTGTGCACCCGCGGCTACAGCGTGATGCTCGGCTACTGGAACGAGCCCGAGAAGACCGCCGAGGCCGTCGACGCCGGCCGCTGGATGCACACCGGCGACCTGGCGACGATGCGCGAGGACGGCTACGTCGAGATCGTCGGCCGCATCAAGGACATGATCATCCGTGGCGGCGAGAACATCTACCCGCGGGAGATCGAGGAGTTCCTCTACGGCCACCCGAAGATCAGGGACGTCCAGGTCGTGGGCGTGCCGCACGAACGCTACGGCGAGGAGGTCCTCGCCTGCGTCATCCCCCGCGACCCGGCCGACCCGCCGACCCTGGACGACGTGCGCGCCTACTGCGCGGGCCGGCTGGCCCACTACAAGGTCCCGAGCCTGCTCGAGGTCCTGGAGGACTTCCCGATGACCGTGTCGGGCAAGGTGCGCAAGGTGGAGCTGCGGGAGAGGTACGGGGACTGAAGTCCCGCCCGTGTCCGGGCGGTTCGCCTCCGTGACGCCACCGGTGCTCAGACGCCGGTGGCGTCCAGTTCGTCCGCCGGGCCGTTCACCGGCTGCGGGGTGCCCGTGAGGTCCAGGACGAACAGGGGGATGCCGAGGGCGTCGGCGCGGGTGCGGGCCTCGGAGGCGTAGCCGGTCAGGGAGAAGTAGACGCAGTTCGCCGACTCCGTCATGGCGGTCAGCCACAGGCACTCCACGTCCCGCGGGGAGGCCGGGTAGGCGGTCGGGTCGACCTGGGCCACCAGGCCGCGGGCGGCGATGCCGATGCCGGAGGGGGGCCGCTGGTCGGCGCGGCGGATGTCCCGGTAGCCGAGCCAGCGCAGATACACGGCGGTGGCCGTCACCGCGTCGCGGGCGGTGTGGATGGTGACGGGCCGGAAGGGGGAGCGGCGTCCCCCGCGGGGCCCGGAGGGCGTGGCCGCCGCGGTCGCGGCCTCGCCCTCCGCCGTCGGCACGCGCAGCAGCGTGCCGCACGGGCAGCCCAGCTCCGGGCGCGGCCACTGGTTCCCGCGGCCGCAGCCGGCGCACCGCAGGGTGACCCAGCCGTCCTCCCAGCTCTCGTACGTGACGGCCGTCGCGCTCCCGTGCCGGTCGAGCGAGGGCGCGACACGGGCGCCGCACACACAGGGATACGACGGCGCCGTGTACAGGTGCTCGCGCCGGCAGGCCGGACAGCGGACCGGGACGCTCTCGGACATGACCCTCATCGTCCTCCTGCGGACGCCTGCTTGTCCCTCTCTTGACTGCCTTCCTCACCCCTCCTACATTGATTCCAGATAGTAGAAATATGTTTCCGCAATGCGGAAGACAGAGTGAAGCCGACACGGAAGAGCCACCGCGGGGCGCGACGGGCGTGCGAATCCGACAGCCGAAGCAGGAGTACTCGATGGCACGTATGACCGCTGCCCGCGCGGCAGTTGAGATCCTCAAGCGCGAGGGCGTCACCAACGCGTTCGGTGTGCCCGGCGCGGCGATCAACCCCTTCTACGCCGCGCTGAAGGCATCCGGCGGTGTCCGCCACACCCTCGCCCGCCACGTCGAGGGCGCCTCGCACATGGCGGAGGGCTACACCCGTACGCATCCGGGCAACATCGGCGTCTGCATCGGCACTTCGGGCCCGGCGGGCACCGACATGATCACCGGCCTGTACTCCGCCACCGGCGACTCCGTCCCGATCCTGTGCGTCACGGGCCAGGCCCCGACCGCCGTGATCCACAAAGAGGACTTCCAGGCCGTCGACATCGCCTCGATCGCCAGGCCGGTCGCGAAGATGGCGGTCACGGTGCTGGAGGCCGCGCAGGTGCCCGGCGTCTTCCAGCAGGCCTTCCACCTGATGCGCTCCGGCCGCCCCGGCCCGGTCCTGATCGACCTGCCGATCGACGTCCAGCTCACCGAGATCGAGTTCGACCCGGAGACGTACGAGCCGCTGCCGGTCCACAAGCCGGCCGCGACCCGGGCCCAGATCGAGAAGGCGCTCGCGCTGCTGAACGCCTCCGAGCGTCCGCTGATCGTCGCCGGCGGCGGCGTCATCAACGCCGACGCCGCCGGACTCCTCGTCGAGTTCGCCGAGCTGACCGGCATCCCGGTCGTCCCGACCCTGATGGGCTGGGGCGTGCTGCCGGACGACCACGAACTGAACGCCGGCATGGTGGGCCTGCAGACCTCGCACCGCTACGGCAACGCGACCTTCCTGGAGTCCGACTTCGTCCTCGGCATCGGCAACCGCTGGGCCAACCGCCACACCGGCAGGCTGGACGTCTACACGGCCGGCCGCACGTTCGTCCACGTGGACGTCGACCCCACCCAGATCGGCAGGATCTTCGCCCCGGAGTACGGCATCGCCTCGGACGCGAAGGCCGCGCTGGAGCTCTTCGTCGAGGTGGCACGGGAGTCGAAGGCGGCCGGCGAGCTGCCCGACCGGTCCGCGTGGGCCGCCTCGGCGCAGGAGAAGAAGGCGGTCCTGCAGCGCCGTACCCACTTCGACGACATCCCGATCAAGCCCCAGCGCGTCTACGAGGAGATGAACAAGGCCTTCGGACCGGAGACCCGGTACGTCTCCACCATCGGCCTCTCGCAGATCGCCGGCGCCCAGATGCTGCACGTCTTCAAGCCGCGCCACTGGATCAACTGCGGCCAGGCGGGCCCCCTCGGCTGGACGATCCCGGCCGCGCTGGGCGTCGCCACGGCCGACCCCGAGGCGCAGGTCGTCGCCCTCTCCGGCGACTACGACTTCCAGTTCATGATCGAGGAACTGGCGGTCGGCGCGCAGCACAAGATCCCTTACGTGCACGTCCTGGTCAACAACTCCTACCTCGGCCTGATCCGCCAGGCGCAGCGGGCGTTCGACATCGACTTCCAGGTCAACCTCGAGTTCGAGAACGTCAACTCGCCCGAGCTCGGCGTCTACGGCGTCGACCACGTCAAGGTCGCCGAGGGCCTGGGCTGCAAGGCGATCCGGGTGACCGACCCGGCCGAACTGGGCGCGGCCCTGGAGCAGGCCAAGAAGCTCGCGGCCGAGTTCCAGGTGCCGGTGGTCGTCGAGGCGATCCTGGAGCGCGTCACCAACATCTCGATGTCGACCACCAACGACATCAGCAAGGTGACCGAGTTCGAGGAGATCGCGACCGAGCCCGGGCACGCCCCGACCTCGATCAAGGCGCTGAAGGCCTGACGCGCCGGGTGCGGACGAAGGGGCGGCCCGTCCGGTGGGACGGGCCGCCCCTTCGCGCGTGCCCGCGCCGTCACACCGACGCGCGGCTCAGCCCGCCGCCGCGGGAGACGCCGGGCGGCTCACCTTCCGTGGTACCGGTCCGGCCGGTCGGCCCGGCCTCCCCGCGCGAAGCGCGGCACGAGCGCCGTCAGCGCCCTCTCGCCGTGCAGCGCGACCGCGCACAGGATCTCCGCCGCCGGCCGGCCCGCTCCACGGGCAGCGGACGCCGCTCGCGCGGTCCCTTGAGCGGCCGGCGCGCGGCGCCGGTGCGGCCCGGCGGGAAGGCCCGCGGCGACCCGGCGGACGCAAGACCGTCCCGCGCCGCCGCGAGCGCTCCGCGCACGCCTCGGCGCCCCGGCAACCGCACCGTGCCCGCGGGCCCCGGTGGAGCGCCGCGCGCACGGCGCCGGCGCCGGCGGCGGAGGAGCGGCCCCCGCGGCCGGACCCGAGATCCGCACGGTGCCCGCCCGGCCCGCGGCCCGCGCCGACGCAGACCGAGTACGGCGACGGTGACCGCGGCCCGCCGGCCGCCCCGTATCGGCGCGCTCTCGTGCGGCCCGGGCACGACCGCCGTGGACCTTGCCGTCGCACACCCCGTCGCGGGGCCCGCCGCCCCCGTGCCGGCGGGCCCCGCGTGAGGACAACGTGCCCCCAGGCGGGGGCGGTTGCAGCGTGCCGAGCCGTCTTCAGAGGTTCTTCTGAGGATCGCGTGAACGTCCCGCGTCCTCCGGCGTACGCGGCCGCTCACGCCTCCTCGTGGTGCGGAAGCAGCTGTCACACGCCCCGGCGGGACCGGATCGGCGCCGGATGCGGGAGCGTCCGCATCCGGCGCCGACGGCCGGTGAGATGTTCGGTTGTGGCCGTCCGGCGGCGCGAGGCTGGGCGCGACAGTACGTTCGCGCCGCCGGACGGGGTCTGCTGGAGCCGTACCAGGACGGCTGGGACCGCGGCGGATGCGACGGCACCGCGGCGCTCCTTCCCTCAGGTCGAAGAAGGAGGGCCCGGAACCTTCACCACCGCACTGGCTCGCACACCGCCGCGGTCCTCGCCCCGCCCGCGCACGTCCGGCCGGCCACCCCTCATCCGGGCCGGTCCGCTCGTGCGCGGGCCGTCTGTGCCGGTCCCCGCGCAGGGCGTGGACCGTGACGTCGATTCCGGGCGGCGCCGTCGCCTGGGCGCGACAGGACAGATGTCGGCGGCGGCGCCGCCCGGAAGTTCCTTGCCGCGTCAGAGCCGGGCGCCGGAGAGGCGCTCCACCGCCCGCAGCAGGGCAGAGTGGTCCAGGCCGCCGTCGCCCTGGGCGCGCAGCGAGGCGACCAGCTGGGCCACCACGGCGCCGACGGGCAGCGCGGCTCCGACGTTGCGGGCGGCGTCGGTGACGATGCCCATGTCCTTGTGGTGCAGGTCGATACGGAAGCCCGGCTTGAAGTCGCGCTGGAGGAAGTTGTCCTTCTTGCGCGTCAGCACGGTGGAGCCCGCGAGGCCGCCGCCCAGCACGTCCAGCGCCGCCTTCAGGTCCACGCCCGACTTCTCCAGGAAGACCACGGCCTCGGCGCACGCCTGGATGTTGACGGCGACGATCAGCTGGTTGGCGGCCTTCACGGTCTGGCCCGAGCCGTGCGGGCCGCACAGCACGATGGTCGTGCCCAGCGCCTCGAAGATCGGCTTCGCGGCGTCGAAGTCCGCCTGTTCGCCGCCGACCATGATGGACAGCACGGCCTCGACGGCGCCGGCCTCACCGCCGGAGACGGGCGCGTCCAGCACCCGGATGCCCTTCTCCCCGGCGGCCTTCGCCAGGTCGACGGAGGTCTGCGGGGTGATCGACGACATGTCGATCAGCAACGCGCCGGGCCGCGCGTTCTCGAGGATGCCGTCGGGGCCGTAGGCGACCGCCTCGACCTGCGGCGAGGCGGGCACCATCGTGATGATCACGTCGGCGTCCCTGACGGCCTCGGCGATCGAGGCGGCGGCGGTGCCGCCGGCCGCGGCCAGCCGCTGAAGCTTGTCCTGCTCCAGCGTGAAGCCGGTGACGTCGTAACCCGCCTTGATCAGGTTCTCGGACATGGGGGAGCCCATGATGCCGAGGCCGATCCAGGCGATCGCCGGGCGGGAGGAGTCTGCGGGGGTGTTCATGAAGTGTGCCTTTCGGTGAGGGAGGTCAGCGGGCGGCGCGCGCTTCGCGGGGCAGCCAGTCGAAGGCCTCGGCGCTGGGGCGGTCGCCCGGCTTGTACTCCAGGCCGACCCAGCCGTCGTAACCCGCCTTTCCCAGCCGGTCGAGGAGGTCCTCCAGCGGCAGCGAGCCCGTCCCCGGCGCGCCGCGCCCCGGGTTGTCGGCGATCTGCACATGGCCGGTCCGGTCCGCGTACCGCTCGATCACCGAGGGCAGGTCCTCGCCGTTCATGGACAGGTGGTAGAGGTCCATGAGGAAGCGCGCGTTGCCGAGCCCCGTCGCGTCGTTGACCCGGTCCACGACGCCGATCCCGGCCGGTGCGCTGACCAGCGGATACAGTGGCGACTCCGGCTGGTTGAGCGTTTCGATCAGCAGGGTCGCGCCGATGCGGTCGGCCGCGCGGGCCGCCAGGACGAGGTTCTCCAGGGCCAGCGCGTCCTGCTCGGCCGGGTCCACGCCCGCGACGCGGTTGCCGTACAGCGCGTTGAGCGCCGTGCAGCCCAGGGACCGGGCGAAGCCGGCCGCCACGTCGATGTTGGCGCGGAACCTCTCCGACTCCTCGCCCGGGACCGACAGCGCGCCCCGGTCGGGGCCGGGCAGCCGCCCGGCGTAGAAGTTCAGCCCCGTGAGCCGTACGCCCGCGTCCTCGATCGCCGTCTTCAGGGCGTCGAGCTCGGACCGCTCGGGGGTGGGGGAGTCGACCCAGGGCCACCACAGCTCGACCGCGGTGAAGCCGGCCGCGGCGGCGGCCGCGGGGCGCTCCAGGAGCGGGAGTTCCGTGAAGAGGATCGACAGGTTGACGTTGAAGCGCTGCTCTGCGAATCCCATGGGGGTCGGCGCTCCCTTCCGTGAAGTGATTCCGTATTACGGAAGTTCGTTTCTGCTTAATGGAAGACTGCCTGTGACCGGGGAGACCTGTCAAGAGCGCTCACGCAAACCGGCGGCCCGCGCTGCCGCGCCGGGGCTCCGCCGGGCGGCGCTGGCCCGGGTTCAGACCTGCCGGAACCCGCCCGCCGGGCGTTAGGTTGTGCGCGTGCGATTGAGAGTGGAGTTCACGACCGAGCCGTTCGACCTCGACGAGGCCCCCGCGCACGCGGTGGCCGCCCGCGAGGTGATCGAGGCGGCGGAGCTGGACGCGGTGGACGTCGGGCCGTTCGGCAACACGGTGGAGGGCGGTACGGACGCCGTGCTCACCGCCGTGGACACGCTGCTGCGCAGGACGCTGCGGGCCGGCGCCACCCGGATCTCGCTCCAGGTCAACGTGGTCGGCGCCGGGGAGGGTGCCGAGTGACCGCGGCCGGGGACGAACCGTTCATCACGGCGGTGAAACCGCTGGTCGACGCCATGGGCGGCGAGCTGCTCCCGCCCGACGAGGCCGGGCCCGACGACGTCGTGCTCTCCTGGCAGGGTGTCGACGCGGTCGCCGTGCGCCTGCCCCAGCTCGCGGACTCCCTCGACCACATCCTCGCCGCGATGGAGCGCAAGCGGGGCATGCCGCTGGCCGATCTGGACCGCAGGGCCAAGCAGGAGGTCGTGCGGATGCTCGAGGCCCGGGGCGCCTTCGCGGTGCGGCACGGCGTGGAGACCGTCGCGAGCGCCCTCGGCGTCAGCCGCTTCACCGTGTACAACTACCTGAACCGGGACAAAGGCGCCTGAAATCGCCGGTCCCGTCCCGCCGCCGTGAATTTTCAACAAAGTGTTGACGGCTGGTTGCCGAGGGCGTTAGCTATCGGCACGCCCGTTCAGCACGACGGCCCAACGCGGCCACGGAGGCTCCCGTGACGTCGACTTCCACGCCCCCGGGCCTGTCCCGGTTCAACGCACTTCAGGAGCACGCGGCCCTCGCCGCCCTCCGCGAGGTGTGCGCCTCCACCACCTGGGCGCGGCGGCTGACCGCCGCCCGCCCCTACGCCACCCCCGACCGGCTCTACGCCGCGAGCGACGCCGCCACGGCCGACCTGACGGCCGCGGACCTGGCCGAGGCGATGGCCGGGCACCCGCCGATCGGCCGCCCCGAACCGGGGGAGTCCACCTCGGCCCGGGAACAGCGCGGCATGGCCGGCGCCTCCGCGGAGCTCAGGGCCGAGATGCTCGAACTGAACCTGGCCTACCAGGAGAAGTTCGGCCACGTCTTCCTCATCTGCGCCACCGGCCGGACCGGTGAGCAGATGCGCGACGCGGTCAGGGAGCGGATCGGCAATCCGCCTGAGCGGGAACAGGAGATCATCCGCACCGAACTGGGCGGGATCAACCGCATCCGGCTGGCCCGGCTCGTCGAAGAGGAAGTCTGACCCATGAGCACCAGCACCACCGCCGCCTCCGTGTCCACGCACATCCTGGACACCAGCGCCGGCCGCCCCGCCGAGGGCGTCGCCGTCCGGCTCGCGGCCCGCGCCGGACGCGAGGCGGACTGGCAGGCGCTCGGCGGCTCCGCGACCGACGCGGACGGCCGGTGCAAGGACCTGCCGGCGCTGCCGCGGGGAACCACCCACGTACGGCTCGACTTCGCGGTCGAGGCGTACTTCGAGAAGACCGAGAAGACCGAGAAGACCGAGAAGAAACAAGCCGATGCGCAGCAGGACGCCCCCGCGAATCGGGACAGCGGTGCCGTGTTCTTCCCCGAGGTGACGATCACCTTCGCGGTGACGCCCGGGGAGCACTACCACGTACCGCTGCTGCTCAACCCGTTCGGCTACTCCGTATACCGAGGGAGCTAGCAGACACATGACCGACAATTCCCGCCCTGCCCGCCCTGTGGTCCTGGGACAGAACCAGTACGGCAAGGCAGAGAACCGAGTCGTCAGGATCACGCGGGAGGGCGCCACCCACCACATCAAGGACCTCAACGTCTCCGTCGCCCTCTCCGGCGACATGGAGGAGGTCCACTACTCCGGCTCCAACGCCAACGTGCTGCCGACGGACACCACCAAGAACACGGTGTTCGCCTTCGCCAAGGAGCACGGCATCGAGTCGGCCGAGCAGTTCGGCATCCACCTCGCCCGCCACTTCGTCACCTCGCAGGAACCGATCCGGCGGGCCCGCATCCGCGTCGAGGAGTACGCCTGGGAGCGGATCGCGGCCTCCGGGGCCGGCTCGCGGCCCGTCGGCGCCGACGCGGCCAGGCACTCGTCCGACGAGGCCGGGCACTCGTTCGTGAGGCAGGGCCGGGAGACCCGCCTCACCCAGGTCACCTACGACGGCGAGAGCTGGGAGGTCGTCTCCGGCCTCAAGGACCTGACGGTGATGAACTCGACCGACTCCGAGTTCTGGGGCTTCGTCAAGGACAAGTACACGACGCTCCAGGAGGCCTACGACCGCATCCTGGCGACCTCGGTCTCCGCCCGCTGGCGGTTCAACTGGACCGACGACCGGCAGCAGACGCCCGACTGGGAGGAGTCCTACGAGCAGACCAGGACGCACCTGCTCCAGGCCTTCGCCGAGACGTACTCGCTCTCGCTGCAGCAGACGCTCTACCAGATGGGCTCGCGGATCATCGACCACCGCGGCGAGATCGACGAGGTCCGCTTCTCTCTGCCCAACAGCCACCACTTCCTCGTCGACCTGGAGCCCTTCGGACTGAAGAACGACAATGAGGTGTACTTCGCCTCCGACCGCCCCTACGGCCTGATCGAGGGGACGGTCCTGCGGGACGGCTGCGAGGCGAGGATCCCGGTGGACCTCACCAGCCCCTGACCCTTCCCTCCGCTCCGTCCCCCCCGCCCCCTTGCGGGGGACTCCCTCCCCTTCCGGGGGACTCCTTCCCCTTCCGGGGGACTCCCTTTCGGCACCCGTGACCGGGGAACCCGCCTCCCCGTATCCCCGGTCACGGCACTCAAAACCTCAGGGTCCTGCCGTGCCCTCCGCACCGGTCCATCGAGCGAAAAGGACGCATCATGGCAGCAGCCCAGCGCATCGTCATCGAGAACTGCTCGATCGCGACGGTCGACGCCGACGACACCGAGTACGGACACGGGCACGTCGTCATCGCCGGCAACCGCATCGAGGCGCTCGGCGCGGGCGGGGCCCCCGAGGGCCTGGAGAACGTCGTACGCCGGATCGACGCCTCCGGCCACCTGGTGACCCCCGGTCTGGTCAACACCCACCACCACTTCTACCAGTGGATCACCCGGGGCCTGGCCACGGACCACAACCTCTTCGACTGGCTCGTCGCGCTGTACCCGACCTGGGCGCGCATCGACGAGCCGATGGTCTACGCGGCCGCCCAGGGCTCCCTGGCGATGATGGTCCGCGGCGGTGTGACCACCGCCATGGACCACCACTACGTCTACCCCCGCGACTCCGGCGACCTGTCCGGCGCGATCATCCGCGCCGCCCGCGAGGCGGGTGTCCGCTTCACCCTCGCCCGCGGCTCCATGGACCGCGGCGAGAAGGACGGCGGCCTGCCCCCGGACTTCGCGGTCGAGACCCTGGAAGACGCCCTCGCCGCGACCGAGCAGACCGTGGAGGAGTACCACGACGCCTCCTTCGACGCGATGACCCAGGTGGCCGTGGCGCCCTGCTCCCCCTTCTCCGTCTCCACCGAACTCATGCGCGAGGGAGCCGGGTTGGCGCGCCGCCTCGGTGTGCGCCTGCACACCCACGGCTCGGAGACGGTGGAGGAGGAGAAGTTCTGCCACGAGCAGTTCGGCATGGGCCCGACCGACTACTTCGAGTCCACCGGCTGGCTCGGCGAGGACGTGTGGATGGCGCACTGCGTCCACATGAACGACTCCGACATCGCCGCCTTCGGCCGCACGGGGACCGGTGTCGCGCACTGCCCGTCCTCCAACGCCCGCCTCGCGGCCGGCATCGCACGCGTCCCCGACATGCTGGCGGCCGGCGTCCCCGTCGGCCTCGGCGTCGACGGCACGGCGTCCAACGAGTCGGGCGAGCTGCACACCGAACTGCGCAACGCCCTGCTCATCAACCGCCTCGGCGCGCACCGCGAGGCGGCCCTGAACGCCCGCCAGGCGCTGCGCCTCGCCACGTACGGCGGAGCCCGGGTGCTCGGCCGCGGCGCGCAGATCGGCTCCCTGGAGCCCGGCAAGCTCGCCGACCTGGTGCTGTGGAAGCTGGACACCCTCGCCCACTCCTCCATCGCCGACCCGGTGGCCGCGCTGGTCCTCGGCGCGGCGGCTCCCGTCACCGCGTCGTTCGTCAACGGCCGCCAGGTGGTCGAGGAGGGCCGTCTGCTGCACGTGGACGAGGACGCCGTCGCCCGCTCCACGCGGCAGGAGGCACAGCGGCTCGCACGGATCGCCGAGCGGGCCTGAACAGCCGAAGATCTCCGGTCGGGGGGGACGGCCCCCGACCGGTAGCCGTGGATCCAGTGGTTCCACGGCGGCCGTCTCCGGGGCGTGCGCACGCGTGCGCCCCGGAACGGTCTCCGTCCCGGTCCCTCCCCCGCTCCCGACGAGTCCGCTCGAGCGTGAGGCACCCCTCATGACCAGCGCACCACCTCCTTGAAACCCGTGTCAGAGCCGACACGTACCCGACCGGAGGAGCCGCCGTGGCCGCCCATCCCGTTGACGAACGCCTGCCCGCACTCAAGATGGCGACGACCGGCCTGCAGCACGTGGCCGCCATGTACGCGGGGGTCGTCGCCCCGCCCCTCATCGTCGGCGCGGCCATCGGCCTGAGCGCCACCGACCTGACCTTCCTCACCGGCGCCTGCCTCTTCACCGCCGGTCTCGCCACCTTCCTGCAGACCCTCGGCGTCTGGAAGATCGGCGCGCGACTGCCCTTCGTCAACGGTGTCACCTTCGCCGGTGTCGCGCCCATGACGGCGGTCGTGGCCTCCACCAGGGACAAGTCCGACGCGCTGCCCATCATCTTCGGCGCGGTGATCGTCGCCGGCCTGCTGGGCTTCCTGGCGGCCCCCTTCTTCAGCAAGGCCGTCCGCTTCTTCCCGCCCGTCGTCACCGGCACGGTGATCACGCTCATCGGCGTGTCCCTGCTGCCCGTGGCCTTCGGCTGGGCGCAGGGCCCCGACCCGGCGGCGCACGACTACGGTTCGGCCACCTACCTCGGCCTCGCCGCCACCACCCTCGTGATCGTGCTGCTGCTTCGCCGCCTCACCCGCGGGTTCGTCAAGCAGATCGCGGTGCTGCTCGGCATGATCGCCGGCACGGTGATCGCGATACCCTTCGGCGTCACGGACTTCGGCCCGGTGGCCGACGCGGACGTGATCGGCTTCCCGACCCCGTTCCATTTCGGCGGCCCCCAGTTCCACCTCGCCGCGATCCTCTCGCTCTGCGTGGTGATGGTGGTCTCGATGACCGAGTCGACCGCGGACATGCTGGCGCTGGGCGAGATCGTCGAGCGCCCCGCGGACGAGCGGACGATCGCCGCCGGGCTGCGTGCCGACACCCTCGGCTCGGCCCTCAGCCCCCTCTTCAACGGCTTCATGTGCAGTGCCTTCGCCCAGAACATCGGCCTGGTCGCCATGACGAGGATCCGCAGCCGGTACGTCGTCGCCACCGGCGGCGGCTTCCTGGTCCTGATGGGCCTGTGCCCGATGGCCGCCTCGCTCATCGCCGTCGTACCGCGCCCGGTGCTCGGCGGGGCGGGGGTGGTGCTGTTCGGCTCGGTCGCCGCCAGCGGCATCCAGACCCTGGCCAGGGCGGGCCTGGAGAAGGACGACAACGTCCTGGTCGTCGCCGTCTCGCTCGCGGTGGGCATCATCCCGATCACCGCGCCGGACTTCTACCACGCCTTCCCGCAGACCGCGCGGATCGTACTGGACTCGGGCATCTCCACGGGCTGCGTGGCGGCGGTGGTGCTGAACCTGGTCTTCAACCACCTCCGCGGAGGCCGGCAGAAGCAGGACGTGACCCATCCCATGGAGCCCGGGGAGCAGATCGCCGTCGTGCACTGAACCCGCCGGCCGCGGGGCACGGCGATCGCCGTGCCCCGCGGCCGCGACGGGGACGGGCCCCCGCGCCCGCCGGCCGTCGTTTGACGCCCGCCGCGCAGGGCGCGGTGCGCGACCGGCCGGCCCGGCCGGCCGGCGGCCGGGCAGGTCCGTGTCGGTCAGAAGCCGAAGAGTTCCGGCTCGGCCGCCAGTTCCTTGAAGTACCTCTGCGGTTCGGGCACCAGCCGGCGCTCCTTGAGGTCCATCAGGCCGCCGACCGCCGAGATCTCGGCCGCGACCGTGCCGTCCGCCTTGCGGATCGTCTGCTCGATGCGGAACGTCTTGCCCTCGCCCCAGACGAAGGCGCACGTCACCTCGACCTCGTCGCCCGCGAGCAGCTCCCGCCGGTAGCGGATGGTGGTCTCCAGCGCCACCGGGCCGACGCCCTGGCCTATCAGCTCCGCCTGGCCTATCCCGGCCGCGCGCAGCAGCGACCAGCGGGCGTGCTCGGCGTAGTTGAGGTACACGGCCTGGTTGAGATGGCCCTGGACGTCGGTCTCGTACCCGCGGACGGTCACCGGGACGGAAAACGGCTCGCTCACTGCGTTCCCTTCTCGTACGGGATTCTCGTGCCCTGCTGCAACGATCACTGATCCTGGCATGTTCGTCACGTCCGGCGGGGCGACGCCAGCAGATAGCGGGTCCCGGTGCGCGGCTGCGCGTACTCGCCGACCTGCCAGCCCGCCCGCTCCAGCGTCGCCGCACAGGCCCGCCGGGCCTCGGCGGCCGGCTCGTACACGGCGACGGCCTCCGGCTGTGCGGTCGCGCGCACCCGGTAGCCGTCCGCGCCCTCCGGGCCGGCCGGGCGGTGGCCGGCCGCCTCCAGGGCGAGCGCGGCGGCCTGCACCAGATGCGCGCGCTCCCAGCCGCACGGCCGGTCCGTGGCGCCGTCCGGACGGGTCATCCGGCGCAGCTCCAGCAGGCCCTGCCAGGCGCTGTGCACCTCACGCGCACGGGCGTGGCCGGTCCGCGGCGCCCGCTCCTCTCCGCCGACGCGGGCGGCGAAGACGTCCGCGGCCGGGGCGGGCGCCTCGGGCTCCGCCGGCGCCGGCCGGTCGGTCCCCTCCCGGATCCGGTGCCCGGCCGGCGTCAGGAAGTGGTCGTGCGGCGGCCGCGGGTGCCGGAACGCCAGCCCGCGCTTCACCAGCGCCGCGAGCTGCGGCGGCGTACCCCTCAGCCGCCCGGTCACGGGGTCGGCGGCGTCGATCACACGCCGCTGCGCGGCGGTGGGCGGTCGCGTCACGGCGTGCTCCTCTCCCCGGCAGGTCCGCACGGGGGCCGTCGCGCCCGCGTGACCGGCCCTTCGGACACTACGCCGCGGGTCTGACATTCCACGCCGCGATCACGGGCCGCCCGTGCTCCGTCCCCAGCCGGCCCACCGTCCCGGTGGCCAGCTGGAACAGCGCCCCGCTCGACGCCGGCAGCCCCAGCCAGCGGGCCGTCAGCACCCGCAGGAAATGACCGTGCGCCACCAGCACCACGCAGCCCTCGGTGTTGGCGAACGCAGCGTCGACCTCCGCCAGCACCCGGTCGGCCCGCTCGCCGACCTGTTCCGGGCTCTCACCGGGGTGTTCCGGCGGGCCCGGTGCCACCCCGTCCGTGAACAGGAACCAGTCGGGCCGGGTGCGGTGGATCTCCACGGTGGTGATCCCCTCGTATCCGCCGTAGTCCCACTCCCGCAGGTCCACGTCGATCCGCACGTCCTGCAGACCGATCAGCTCCGCCGTCTCGCGCGCCCGCTGCAACGGGCTGCAGAACGCCGCCCCGATCCGGTGCGACCGGACCAGCGGCACCAGCCGCCGCGCCTCCTCACGCCCGCGCTCGGTCAGCGGGACGTCGCTCCAGCCGGTGTGCCGCCCGGAGCGGGACCACTCGGTCTCACCGTGCCGGACGAGAAAAAGATCACTCATGCCACCAGGCTAGGCCCTGCCGCAGCGGGCCCCGGGAGCGCGGCGGCCCCGTCGCCCGCTACTGCCGGTACCCGCCGAGGAACCGCCCGATCCGTCCGATCGCCGCCTCCAGGTCGTCCGCGTGCGGGAGGGTCAGGATGCGGAAGTGGTCGGGGGCGGGCCAGTTGAAGCCGGTGCCCTGGACGACCTGGATCTTCTCCCGCAGCAGCAGGTCCAGGACGAACCGCTCGTCGTCGTGGATCTTGTGGACCTTCGGGTCGATGCGCGGGAAGGCGTACAGCGCGCCCTTCGGCTTCACGCACGACACCCCGGGGATCTCGTTGAGCCTCTCCCAGGCCACGTCGCGCTGCCGGCGCAACCGCCCGCCGGGCGCGGTCAGTTCGCGGATGGACTGGCGGCCGCCGAGCGCGGCCTGGATGGCGTACTGGGCCGGGGCGTTGGCGCACAGCCGCATGGAGGCCAGCATGGTCAGGCCCTCCAGGTAGCTGCGCGCGTGCTGCTTCGGACCGGTCACCACCAGCCAGCCCGAGCGGAAGCCGGCCACCCGGTAGGTCTTCGACAGCCCGCAGAAGGTGAGGACGACCAGGTCGGGGGCGAGGGCGGCGGCCGAGTGGTGGACGGCGTCGTCGTAGAGGACCTGGTCGTAGATCTCGTCGGCGAAGACCATCAGGCCGTGGCGGCGGGCGAGGTCGAGGACGCCCTCGACGACCTCCTTCGGATAGACCGCGCCGGTGGGGTTGTTCGGGTTGATGAGGACGACGGCCTTCGTCCGGTCCGTGATCTTCGAGGCCAGGTCCGCCAGGTCGGGGTACCACTCGGCCTGCTCGTCGCACAGGTAGTGCACCGCCCGGCCGCCCGCGAGGGTCGTCACCGCCGTCCAGAGCGGGAAGTCCGGGGCGGGAACCAGGATCTCGTCGCCGTCCTCGACCAGCGCCTGTACGGCCATGGAGACCAGTTCGGAGACTCCGTTGCCGAGGAAGACGTCGTCGACGTCGACCTGCAGGCCGAGGGTCTGGTAGCGGTGGGCGACCGCGCGGCGGGCGGAGAGGACGCCGCGGGAGTCGGTGTAGCCGTGCGCCTGCGGGAGCATCCGGATCATGTCCTGGAGGATCTCCTCCGGCGCCTCGAATCCGAAGAGGGCCGGGTTGCCGGTGTTCAGGCGCAGCACGCTGTGGCCCGCCTCCTCCAGCGCGTCGGCGTGCTCGATCACCGGGCCGCGGATCTCGTAACAGACCTCGCTGAGCTTGTTCGACTGCCGGAACTCCATTGCGCCCCTCCGGTATCTGGTGGTGCTTGGTTTTACCAAGTGGGAGCTTGGAAAGTCCAATGACATGTCTAGACTGCGTCGCATGTCACGACGCCGAAGCTACGACCAGTACTGTTCCGCGGCCCGCGCCCTCGACCTGGTGGGTGACCGCTGGACCCTGCTGATCGTCCGTGAGCTGCTGGCCGGCCCCCGGCGCTACACCGATCTGCACGCGGACCTGCCGGGCGTGAGCACCGACGTACTCGCCTCCCGGCTGAAGGACATGGAGCGCGACGGCCTGACGACCAGGCGCCGCCTGCCGCCGCCGGGCGCGGCCTACGTCTACGAACTGACCGTGCGGGGGCGGGAGCTGCTGCCCGTGCTGCAGGCCCTCGGGAGGTGGGGCGAGGCGGAGCTGGGGGAGCGGCGGCCGACCGACGCCCTGCGCGCCCACTGGTTCGCCCTGCCGCTGCTGCGCTCGCTCGAGGGTGAGGGGCTGGTCGAAGTGCGCCTGGAGGAGGGGGACTTCCATCTGCGCCTCGGCGCCGGGGACGGTCCCGTGTACGGCGACGGACCCGCTCCCGGGGAGCCCGACGCGCGGCTGGTCCTGGACGCGGAGACGTGCGCGGCGGTCGGCCGCGGGGATGTGAGCGTCACGGAGGCGGTCCGGGGCGGCCGGGTCACCGTGACGGGCGAGGGCACCGTGGCGAAGGGGCTCCGGGAGGCGTGAGGAGAGGCCCGCCGCGAGGGGGCGCGGCGGGCCTTTCGGTGCACGACGGCTGCGTCCGGCGTGCCGTCAGATCGTGCCGGCGTGCCGTCGGATCGTGCCGGCGTGCCGTCGGATCGTGCCGGCGTGTGCCGTCAGGTCGTGCTGATGGGCCGTCAGGCGCCCGGCGGTATCCGTGGAGGCCGGCCCGAACCCCGTGTCAGCGTGTAGCCGCCGATGCCCGCGAGAGCGGCCAGTACCGCGCCCACCGCGGTCCACACCCAGCGGTCGGACCACCAGCCGGAGGACCAGCCGCCGCCGGGCTCGATGCCCGACAGCACCGCGGCCTTCGACGTGTCGCCCTGCCCCTGCCCGGACCCGGACGTCACCGCGATCCCCGGCACCAGCGGCTTCGCCAGCGAGCCGTCGACCGCCGCCGAGCCGCCGATGTCCTTGGAGCCGACCCGTACCGAGGCGCCGATCGGCTGCCCCAGGTCGGCCGTCGCCAGGTTCACCGCCGTCAGCCGGACGTAATAGGTGCCCGGCAGCGGGTCGTTGGCCCACTCCTCGGACCAGGAGCGCACGGTACGCAGCGTGCAGGCCAGGTCGACCGAGGCCGCGCCCTGGGCCGCGGTGCGCGTCTGCGCCCCGTACTGGCAGGACTGACGGCGGCGCAGGCCGTCGTACACGTCGATCTGCCAGGTCTGCGCCGCGTGCGTGCCCGGCAGCTTCACCGTCGCCCTGACGGTGGGGCGCTGCCCGGTGTCGGCGGGGAACGACCAGTACAGGTAGTCGCCGGTGGAGGCGCTCGCCGTGGCCTGCTGCCCCTGCTCGATCTCCGCCGCCGTACGGAAGGACGTACCCGCCGCGGTCGGCGCCGAGCCGTCGCCGGACGCGCTCGGCGACGGCGAGGAGTCGGCGGCGGCCGGCGTGACGGCCAGCCCGAACATCAGCGCTGCCGCGCTCAGCACATGGGAAACCCGCATCAGTTGGTCCTCCAGACCGCGACCCGCCAGCGTGACACCCAGCCCCAGACCAGACCCGCGAGGAAGCCGGTCAGCACGAGCAGGCCGAGCAGCCACCAGCCGCGGCCCAGCCCGAAGGAGGCCACGTCGTGCGCCTGCGACGCGCCGCCGACCACGTCCACGGTCAGCTCGACGGGCATGCCCGGCGTGGTCTTCACGCCGGACGCCGCCGAGAAGGAGTTGGTGACCTGCAGGCACACCGTCTCGGCGGGAGCCTGCTCGTCGTCGCTCTCCGCCTTCGGGTAGCGCAGGCCCGTGGAGACCACGTCCGTACGGCCGTTGCCCGCGGCCTCGCCGCGCACGATCTCCCGGCCGTGCACCGTGACCGCCCGCAGCAGGACGCCGTAGTCGGGGTTCACCGCCCGGTCGGCGGCGACGCTCACCGAGGTGCGCAGCTCCTGGCCGGGCCGCACCTCCACCTTGTACCAGCGCTGCTGCCCGAACTCCTCGCGGTCGGTGTAGAGACCGGACTTCAGGGACGGCGCGTCGGTGCACCGCGCGGCGCCCTCGGTGGCCACCGGCGTCACCACCGGGTCGGCCGCGCGGTCCACCAACTGGTTGACCTTGTCGGTGAGCTGGTCGGTGTGCTGGACGGAGGTGTAGGTGCCGCCGGTCGCCTCGGCGATGCAGCTGAGCTGCTTGCGCAGCTTGGTGTTCGGGACCAGGCCGAGGGTGTCGATGGTCAGGCCGATGCCCTTGGCCGCTATCTCGCGGGCCACCTCGCACGGGTCGAGCGGCGCGCAGGTGTCCTCGCCGTCGCTGATCAGCACGATCCGCTTGGAGCCGGCGTCGGTGCCGAGGTCGCCGGCCGCCTTCAGCAGCGCCGGGCCGATCGGCGTCCAGCCGGTCGGCGAGAGCGTCGCCACCGCGGTCTTCGCCTCGGTGCGGTCCAGGGTGCTGACCGGGTAGAGCTGCGCGGTGTCCTTGCAGCCCGTCCTGCGGTCCTCGCCCGGGTAGTTCGCGCCGAGGGTGCGGATGCCGAGCCGGACGTCCTTCGGCGTCGCGTCCAGCACCTCATTGAACGCCTGCTTCGCCGCCGCCATCCGGGAGCCGCCGTCGATGTCCCGGCTCCGCATGGAGCCGCTGACGTCGAGCACGAGGTCCACCTTCGGCGTGCCCTCGCCCGTGGGTTCGCCGGCGCGTGCCGCGGCCGGGAACGCGAGCCCGGCCGCCAGGGTGGCGAGCAGGGCGCACACTCCTGCCGCCAGCCGTTGTGTTCTGATCATCGGCGGATCCTATTGATCAGACCTGCCGGGCTCCAAAACGGGACGTCACCAGGGCCTGTCCGCCAGCGGGTTGGGCAGCTCGGCCCACTGGTCCCCGGGCGTCCCGGGGGACAGCCGCATCAGCGTCAGGGCCTTCGCGGGCAGCGGCCGGCCGAGCAGCGCGGCCAGGTCGGGCGTGCGCGGCAGATCCCGTACGGCCGCCTCCAGCGCCGTGCCCAGCGCCGGCGCCGAACCCGCCGTGGCGGCGAGGGCTCCCGCCACCAGCGATCCGAACAGCTTGCGCCGCAGGGCCTCCTCGTCGTCCGTGACGATCCGTCCGGTCAGTTCCGGGAGCGGGACGCCGTGCCGGGATAGCCGTGCCGGGCTGACGCGGATGTCGGCCAGGTCGCGGTAGACCAGCCGCAACGGGGCACCCGTGCCGGAGAGCACGACCAGGAGGTTCTGGCCGTGCGCCTCCAGCGCCACACCCAGCTCCAGCAGGCACAGACCGACGGTGAGGGTGAGACGGGTGAAGCGGGCGAGCCAGGAGGGGGATTCGGGCAGTGCCGTGGTGGTCAGCGAGGCCACCGGCACCACCCGTTCGCCCCGGTCCGTCGCCGCGTACGTCTGCGGCGACTCCCGTACCACGGCCGCGAGGTCGGGCGAACCGGCCGCGGCCGCGCCCAACGTGCGGGTGACGTGCAACAGACCGTCCGTGCGCGCCGCCACCGCCTCGGCGAAGGACGACACGGTGGCCGACAGCCCCACCGAGTAGACCGAGATGTCCCGCACGGAGGACGTCAGCCGGGTGCTGAGCGCGGTCTTGACGTGCGGTCCGTCCGGCAGGGCGAGGGTGCGCAGGGACATCAGCGGGTGCGCGGCGAACCCCTCTCCACCCACCGCCGCCCGCGCGGCACCCGCCCGGGTCAGGACATGTGCCGCCTGCCACGGATGCACCGGCAGCAACAGCCGCCCCCCGTCCCGCAGCGTGTCCGGCCACGCCCCGCTCACCAGGCAGTCCTCGGTGCGTACCGGCACCGTGCCCAGCCGCACCACCGGCCGGTGCTCGGGCCCGTACGCCAGCTGCTCGACCACCGAGAAACCGGGCCTGGAGCGGCAGCCGGGGTGGTAGGGATGCCCGTCGACCACCCGCTGCTCCCACTCCCAGTCCCGGACGGGCCACTCTTTCGAGGGGTCCGGCTGCCCCGCCCGGGAGAGGGCCAGCGACGCGACGCTGCCGCCGAGTTCGGCCGCGAGAGTATCGCCGTGCGGCACGCCGAGACGGCTCATCAGCCGCGCCGGATGGTCGTACACCGTCTCGTCCAGGCGTACGGAGGCGACGTACGCGGCGGTGGCGTACGGGTCCGCGGACGGGCCGTGAAGCCGTCGTCCGTCCGCGAGGCGCAGGGTGAGCTCCGCGCGGCCCCGCTCACGGCCCGCGATCCACGGCAGGGGCTCGTGGGCGAGGGCCCGCCACAGCCGGGTCAGCACGGCCGCGCGGGCACCCGGCAGCTCGGTCGCGTACCGTGACAGCAGGTCCGGCCGGACCCCGGCCAGCTCGTCGGCGACCTCGGCCTCCGCGGGGTGGGGACGGTGCACGGGTGGACTCCTCGGGTACGAGCGGGGCGTCACGGACAGGGTGCGACGGCATCCATACTGATCGTCTTCGCCCTCAGGACTTCAGGGAACGAGTGGATCGCGTGGATTCCATCCCCCCGCCGACCGGTGACGATCTCGCCGCCCGCGCCGACGCCTACGCGGCCGCACCGCTGCTCAACTGCCTCCTGCGCGAGGTGGCCCGGCCCGTCGCGGACTCCGGCGGCCTGCGCACGTACCGGCTGCCCGGCGTGGACCGGCTGCTGCGCGTCCGGGGCGTCCGGCGGCCCACCGGCCCCGAGGTCTACGCGGCGGGTCACTGGCACCGCATCGGCCACACCGAGCTGGTCAAGCTGGTGGCCGAGGAACTGCGCCGACACACGGGACTGTCCAACCACGAGCTGCCCGCCGACATGATCGACAGCCGGGAGGCGGTGGCCGCGCTGCTCGCCGCACGCGCGCGGGCCAGGGAGCCGGAGGACCCGTATCTGCGCTCCGAGCAGTCCCTCATCACCGGCCACCCCCACCACCCCGCCCCCAAGGCGCGCGGCGGCGGCCCGGCGGCCGGCTGGCTGCCGTACGCCCCCGAGGCGCACGCCCGCTTCCCGCTGGTGCTGCTCGGCGTGCGCGAGGACGCGGTCGCCGAGGAGGGCGACACCTCGGCGCTGGACGCGCTGGGACAGGCCCCGCCCGGCTACCGGCTGCTGCCCGCCCACCCGTGGCAGCTCGACCTCGCCGGCCGGGAGCTCACTGGGGCGTTCGCCGACGGCCGCCTGGTGCGCCTGGGCACCACCGCGTTCGACGTCTGGCCGACCGCCGCGATCCGGACGCTGTACGCCCCCGGGCGCGACCTGTTCCTGAAGTTCAGCCTCGACGTGCGCATCACCAACGACATCCGCCGGCTCTGGCGGCACGACCTGCGCGCACTGCGCCGCACCGATGCGGAGGCGGCGAAGGCGTTCGCGGCGCCGGGCGGATCCGCCGCCTGGCTCAGCGACCGCGGCTACCGCACCGCCGGCTTCGCCTTCGAGGAGCTCGCCGTCCTCGTCCGCGACGGACTGCGCGGCCATCTCCTGCCCGGCGCGACCCCGCTGCTCGCCGCGGGACTGGTGGAGGGCTTCACGGGCAGCCCGCTGGCCGCCGCCGCGGACCCGGCCGCCTGGTGGGAGGCCTACCTGAGGGCCGTCGTCCCGCCGGCGCTGGCCGCGTTCGCCGGGCACGGCGTCGTGCTCGAGGCGCACCTGCAGAACACGCTGGTCGCCGTCGACGCCGACGGGCTGCCCGTGCAGGCGCTGTTCCGGGACGCCGAGGGCGTGAAGCTGCTGGCGGACGTGGGCCGGGAGGCCGGCTGGGAGCGGCTGGTCTACACCCTGGTCGTCAACCACCTGGCCGAGGTCGCGGCCGCCCTGGCCGGACACCGTCCCGGTTTCGACCCCTGGCCCGCCGCCCGCCGCGAGCTCGGCCGCCACGACCTCCCCGAGATCGCCGCACTGCTCACCGCGCCGACCCTCCCCGGCAAGACGAACCTGCTGCTGCGCTGGGCCGGGGCCGACGGCGCCGACGCCCGTTACCTGCCGCTGCCCAACCCGCTGGCCCGGCCGGTGCCGGGACGCTGACATACCCTGGCGGGTGTGCTGCGCGACGTGACTGCCGTTCGATACGTGACCCCCCTGCGGTCGGGCGGCTCCGTGCCCGGCGTCGTCGAGGCCGACGACCTGGGCACCTACGTGGTGAAGTTCACCGGTTCCGCACAGGGCCGCAAGGCGCTGGTCGCCGAGGTGATCGTCGGAGAACTGGCCCGCGCCCTCGGGCTGCGCTTCCCCGAACTGGTCCTCGTCCACTTCGACCCGGCGATCGCCGGCGACGAGCCGCACCAGGAGGTGCGAGCTCTGCACGCGGCCAGCGGGGGCCTCAACCTCGGCATGGACTTCCTGCCGGGGGCCAGGGACTTCACCCCCGAGGTCGCCGAGGTCTTCCCGGTCGACCCGGTGGAGGCGGGCCGGATCGTCTGGCTCGACGCCCTGACGGTGAACGTCGACCGCACGGTCCACAGCTCCAACCTGATGGTCTGGCCGACGCTCGGCACCGTGCCCCCGCGCCTGTGGCTGATCGACCACGGCGCGGCGCTCGTCTTCCACCACCGCTGGGACACATCGGCGCCCGACAAGGCCTACGACTTCCGTCACCACGCCCTCGGCCGCTACGCCCCGGACGTCCGCGCGGCCGACGCGGAGCTCGCGCCGAGGGTGACCCGCGAACTGCTGCGCGGGATCACGGCGGAGGTCCCCGACGCCTGGCTGGCCGCCGAGGACGGCTTCCCGACGCCGGACGACGCGCGGTCGGCCTACGTGGACTACCTCCAGGCGCGCGTGCGGGCCTCCGCGGCGTGGCTCCCCACCGACTTCCCCACCCGGCGGGAGCTCGCCGCCGAGGAGGCCCGGCGGGCGGCGCGCTCGCAGGAGGGCCGCCCGGAGTGGCTCAAGCGGGTCCCGGACCTGCACGGCGAGCCGGCCGCCCGGCCGCACCGGCCGGCGCACCTCGGCTGAGGAGATCCGGGCGAGCGACCGCCGCGGACGGCCGAGTGGCCCCGGAGAGCTCCCGCGGCCGCCCGGCCGGGGCCGCCCGGGGCAGGTCAGCCCTCGAGCTGCTGGTAGGCGGGCAGCGTCAGGAAGTCCGCGTAGTCGTCGTCGAGGGAGACCGTCAGCAGCAGGTCGTGGGCCTGCTGCCAGTGGCCGGCCGCGAAGGCCTCCTCGCCGATCTCCGCGCGGATGGCGGCGAGTTCCCCGGCGGCGACCTCGCGGGCCAGCTCCGGGGTGGCCTTCACCGTGCTGCCCTCGTGCTCGAACTCGACGCCCGCGTTGACCCACTGCCAGATCTGCGAGCGGGAGATCTCCGCGGTGGCCGCGTCCTCCATGAGGTTGAAGATGGCGACCGCGCCCATGCCGCGCAGCCAGGCCTCGATGTAACGGATGCCCACCTGGACGGCGTTGACCAGGCCGGCGTAGGTCGGCCTGGCGTCGAGCGAGTCGATCGCGATCAGGTCGGCGGCCTCCACGTGGACGTCCTCGCGCAGCCGGTCCTTCTGGTTCGGCCGGTCGCCCAGGACCTTGTCGAAGGACTCCATGGCGATCGGCACCAGGTCGGGGTGGGCGACCCAGGAGCCGTCGAAACCGTCGTTCGCCTCGCGGTCCTTGTCGGCCCGGACCTTCTCGAAGGCGACCTTGTTGACCTCGGCGTCGCGCCGCGAGGGGATGAACGCCGCCATGCCGCCGATCGCGTGCGCGCCGCGCTTGTGGCAGGTGCGGACGAGGAGTTCGGTGTACGCCCGCATGAACGGGGCCGTCATCGTCACCGCGTTGCGGTCCGGCAGGACGAACCTGGCGCCGCCGTCACGGAAGTTCTTGACGATGGAGAACAGGTAGTCCCAGCGGCCGGCGTTCAGCCCCGAGGCGTGGTCGCGGAGTTCGTAGAGGATCTCCTCCATCTCGTACGCGGCCGTGATCGTCTCGATCAGGACGGTGGCGCGGACGGTGCCCTGCGGGAGGCCGAGGTGGTCCTGCGCGAAGACGAAGACGTCGTTCCACAGGCGGGCCTCGAGGTGCGACTCCGTCTTCGGCAGGTAGAAGTACGGGCCCTTGCCGAGGTCCAGCAGGCGCTGGGCGTTGTGGAAGAAGTACAGGCCGAAGTCGACGAGGGCGCCGGGCACCTGGGCGCCGTCGGCGTCGACGAGGTGACGCTCGTTCAGGTGCCAGCCGCGCGGGCGCATGACGACCGTCGCCAGTTCCCCGTCCGGGCGCAGGGCGTAGGACTTGCCGGACGCCTCGTCCGTGAAGTCGATGTTCCGGGTGTAGGCGTCGGCCAGGTTGACCTGACCGAGGACCACGTTCTCCCAGGTCGGCGCGGAGGCGTCCTCGAAGTCGGCGAGCCAGATCCGCGCGCCGGAGTTGAGGGCGTTGATGGTCATCTTGCGGTCGGTGGGACCGGTGATCTCCACGCGGCGGTCCTCGAGGGCCGCGGGGCAGGGGGCGACCCTCCAGGAGTCGTCGGCGCGGATCGCGGCGGTCTCCGGGAGGAAGTCGAGCGTGGAGGTGCGGGCGATCTCGGCGCGGCGCACGGCCCGGCGGGCGAGGAGCTCGTCACGGCGCGGCGTGAACCGCCGGTGCAGCTCGGCCACGAAGGCGAGCGCCGCCTCGGTGAGGACCTCCTCCTGCCGGGGCAGGGGCTCGGCGTCGACGATGGCCAGCGGGGACGGCGCTGGTGCGGACATGAGCTGTCACTTCCTTCAGCGGTGGCACCGGGTGCCAGTCGAACCGGGTACGGCGGACAGCACCCGTGGAGCGGTAGGGCGCTTCTGAACAGTGGATACTAGTTTCCTCATCGTGGAACTTCAATGGTTTGTTGACGTCGAGATTCTCCGGGTCGAGGGAAGGTGGCGCTCGGTGCCACCCCGTTCACTCAAGGTGGTGCAGATCGGCCGCCGTGTCGATGTCGTACGGCCGCGCCACGTCACCGCACTCGACGAGTGTGATCGCCCGCTCGTGCGCCCCCAGGTAGGCGCGCGCCCCGCGGTCCCCGGTCGCGGTCTCGGCGATGCCCGCCCAGTGGGCCCGGCCGAACAGGACGGGATGCCCGCGCACGCCGTCGTAGGCGGCCGACACCAGTGAGGTCTCGTCCCGGCAGGCGGCCAGCACCCGGCCGAAGGCCCGCGGGCCGATCCCCGGCTGGTCGACCAGCGAGACGACGGCGGCCTCGGCCTCCGTCCCGGCGAGCGAGTCCAGCCCGGCCCGCAGCGAGGACCCCATGCCCCGCTCCCACTCCGGGTTCTCCACCAGCACGCACCCCTCCAGCCCGGCCCGCTCCCGTACGGCGTCGGCCCGCGCCCCCAGCACCACGTGGACGCGGGTGCAGCCGGCCGCGCGCAGTACGGCGACCGCGTGTTCGACCAGCGGCCGCCCGCGGTGCTCCAGCAGCGCCTTGGGCCGCCCGCCGAGCCGTCGTCCGCCGCCCGCCGCGAGCAGCAGCCCGGCGATCCGGGCTTCGTCTACCGTCATGTGTTCTGCATACCTGACGCCGGGACGGGTGCCCGGTTTCCGGGGGCTGAATTTCCGTCCGCACGGTGGCGCGGCCCGCACCGGGTGGCGTTTACTGGCCCGCGACCCCGGCAGCCGACCCGCGCCTCGGGCTGTTCGGCGGGATCACGCGTGCGCGCACGAGGACGTGCGAGGGGGAGGCTTGTGTTGCGGAGCATGGGGCAGAGGTCAGTGATCGGCAGCGACGAGGACCCGAGGGTGGCCGGACTGCGGACCGCCGTGTCCCGGCTGCGCCGCGAACTCGCCGCCCACCCCGCCGAGTTCCCCGACCGCGGGATCGCCGAGGACGAATTGGCCGCCCTGGCCGCGATGACGGCCGACGGTGCCCCCGAGGCCCGCCGCCTGCGCCGCTCGCTGCTGCTGATCGCCGGCGCGATCGGCTCGGTCAGCGCGCTCTCCCGCGGTCTGGCGGAGGTGCGCAACGCGGTGGAGCTGTTCGGGGAGCCGCCGCGCGGTTGACGGGGCGTCAGGGCGCCGCGTGGCCGCTCTCCTCACCTGTCACCTGCGCCCGCACACGGCCGCGCGCCTCCCCCTTGAGTCCCGTGACGAAGGCCCCTCACCCCCCGGAGCTGGCCAGCGCCTCCGACAGCTCCGCCGCCGCCTGCTGCAGCACCGGCACGATCCTCTCCGTCGCCGCCTCCGTCACCCGGCCCGCCGGACCCGAGATCGAGATGGCCGCGGCGGTGGGGGAGTCGGGCACGGAGACCGCCAGGCAGCGCACGCCGATCTCCTGCTCGTTGTCGTCGACCGCGTAACCGGCCCGGCGCACGTCCTCCAGGGCGGCCAGGAAGCCCTCCGGGGTGGTGATCGTCTTCTCCGTCGCGGCGGGCATGCCGGTGCGCCGGAGCAGCGCGCGCACCTCCTCGTCCGGGGTGTTCGCGAGCAGGGCCTTGCCCACGCCCGTGGAGTGCGGCAGGACCCGCCGGCCGACCTCGGTGAACATGCGCATCGAGTGCTTGGAGGGCACCTGGGCGACGTAGACGATCTCGTCGCCGTCGAGCAGCGCCATGTTCGCGGTCTCGCCGGTCTCCTCGACCAGGCGGGCCAGATAGGGGCGGGCCCAGGTGCCGAGCAGACGGGACGCGGACTCGCCGAGCCGGATCAGGCGCGGGCCGAGGGCGTACCGGCGGTTGGCCTGCTGGCGGACGTATCCGCAGGCGACGAGGGTGCGCATCAGACGGTGGATGGTCGGCAGCGGCAGTCCGCTGCTCGCGGACAGCTCGCTCAGGCCCACCTCGCCGCCCGCGTCGGCCATCCGCTCGAGCAGGTCGAAGGCGCGCTCGAGTGACTGGACCCCGCCGCCGTTGGACCTGGCGGAGTCGGTGGTGCTGGCGCTGGACGTCGGCACGGCGCGTTCCTTTCGGGGCTGGCGGGAAGTCGCTGAAGCCTACCCGGCGGTCGGTTGACTCCCTGGTCGTGCATGGCTACGTTCTGCTTGTCGGAATATTAATTCCGCTTTGTGGAATCGTCCAGAGTCGATGCGGAAGGCGCACTCTGAAGAAGTGTGCCCTTGACGGCTCGGAACCGGGAGTGAAGACTCCTTCAACAGAACGTTGAAATCCGTTCCGTGGGAGTACCCCACGGCGGCTGAGAGGGGTTCGGGTGTCCGACGTGGAACTGGTGCTGCGCTCGACGCGCGTCATCACGCCGGGGGGGACGCGTGCCGCGTCCGTCGCGGTCGCGGGCGGGCGCATCGCGGCCGTCCTTCCCCACGACGCCGCCGTCGCGCCCGGCGCCCGCCTGGAGGACCTCGGCGACGACGTCCTGCTGCCCGGCCTGGTCGACACGCATGTGCACGTCAACGACCCCGGCCGTACCGAATGGGAGGGCTTCTGGACCGCCACGCGCGCGGCCGCGGCCGGCGGCATCACCACCCTCGTCGACATGCCGCTCAACTCCCTCCCGCCGACGACGACGGTCGACCACCTGCGGACGAAGCAGAAGGCCGCCGCCGACAAGGCGCACATCGACGTCGGCTTCTGGGGCGGCGCCCTGCCGGACAACGTCGCGGACCTGCGCCCCCTGCACGAGGCCGGTGTCTTCGGCTTCAAGGCGTTCCTGTCCCCGTCGGGCGTGGACGAGTTCCCGCACCTCGACCAGGACCGGCTCGCCCGGTCCCTGGCCGAGATCGCCTCCTTCGGCGGGCTGCTGATCGTGCACGCCGAGGACCCGCACCACCTGGACGCCGCCCCGCAGCACGGCGGCCCCCGGTACGCCGACTTCCTCGCCAGCCGGCCGCGCGACGCCGAGGACACGGCGATCGCTCAGCTCATCGCGCAGGCCAAGCGGTTCGACGCGCGCGTGCACGTCCTGCACCTGTCGTCGTCCGACGCGCTGCCGCTGATCGCCCGGGCCAGAGCGGAGGGCGTGCGGCTCACCGTGGAGACCTGCCCGCACTACCTCACCCTGACCGCCGAGGAAGTCCCGGACGGCGCGAGCGAGTTCAAGTGCTGCCCGCCCATCCGCGAGGCCGCCAACCAGGACCTGCTGTGGCAGGCGCTGGCGGACGGCACCGTCGACTGCGTGGTCACCGACCACTCGCCCTCCACGGCCGACCTCAAGACGCACGACTTCGCCACCGCCTGGGGCGGCATCTCCGGCCTTCAGCTGAGCCTGGCGGCGGTGTGGACCGAGGCCCGCAGGCGCGGTCACGGCCTGGAGGACGTGGTCCGCTGGATGTCGTCGCGGACGGCCCGGCTGGTGGGCCTGGACGGCCGCAAGGGCGCCATCGAGGCCGGCCGCGACGCCGACTTCGCGGTCCTCGCGCCCGACGAGACCTTCACCGTCGACCCGGCGGCGCTCCAGCACCGCAACCGCGTGACGGCGTACGCGGGCAAGACCCTGCACGGCGTGGTCAGGTCGACCTGGCTGCGCGGCGAACGCATCGTGGCGGACGGCGAGTTCACCGGGCCGAAGGGCCGGCTGCTCACCCGCACCCCCTGATCCCCCGCACAGCGCGGCGAGAACGAAAGGAAAGACGTGACGGCGATCCCGAGCTTCACCGGTGACGCGAACCCCTACCAAGGCGGCGACCCGTACGCGGACTACCGCGCCGCCGACTTCCCCTTCACCCGGTACGCCGACCTCGCCGACCGGCGGCTCGGCGCCGGTGTCATCGCCGCCAACGACGAGTTCTTCGCCCAGCGGGAGAACCTGCTGGTGCCCGGGCCGGCCGAGTTCGACCCCGAGCACTTCGGGCACAAGGGCAAGGTCATGGACGGCTGGGAGACCCGCCGCCGGCGCGGTGCCTCCGCCGGCCACCCGTGGCCGGCGGCCGAGGACCACGACTGGGCGCTGGTCCGCCTGGGCGCGCCCGGCGTGGTCCGCGGGATCGTCGTCGACACCGCCCACTTCCGCGGCAACCACCCGCAGGCGGTGTCGGTCGAGGCCACGTCCGTGCCCGGCACGCCCTCGCCGGAGGAACTCCTCGGGGACGACGTCAAGTGGACGACGCTGGTGCCCCGCACGCCGGTCGGCGGCCACGCGGCCAACGGCTTCGCCGTCTCGGCCGAACAGCGCTTCACGCACCTGCGCGTCAACCAGCACCCCGACGGGGGCATCGCACGCCTGCGCGTGTACGGCGAGGTGGTACCGGACCCCGCCTGGCTGCGGGCCCTCGGCACCTTCGACGTGGTCGCCCTGGAGAACGGCGGCCGGGTCGAGGACGCCTCCGACCTGTTCTACTCCCCGGCCGCCCACACCATCCAGCCGGGCCGTTCGGGCAAGATGGACGACGGCTGGGAGACCCGCCGCCGCCGCGACCGGGGCAACGACTGGATCCGCTACGGCCTCGCGGCCCAGGCCGAGATCCGCGCCGTCGAGATCGACACGGCGTACCTGAAGGGCAACAGCGCCGGCTGGGCGTCGGTCTCGGTGAAGGACGGCGAGAGCGGCGCCTGGCACGAGGTCCTCCCGCGCACCCGCCTCCAGCCCGACACCGGCCACCGCTTCGTCCTGCAGGCCCCGGCGGTCGGCACACACGCGCGCGTCGACATCTACCCCGACGGCGGCATCTCGCGGCTGCGCCTGTACGGCTCCCTGACCGAATCCGGCGCGGCGACGCTGGCGGCACGCCACCAGGAACTGGGCGGCTGACCCCGCCTCCCCGGCCGCCGGACGGAGCGGGCCTCGCCTCCCCGGCCGCTGGACGGAGCGGGTCCCGCCTCCCCGGCCGCCGGACGGAGCGGGCCTCGCCTCCCCGGCCGCTGGACGGAGCGGGTCCCGCCTCCCCGGCCGTCGGACGGAGCGGGCCTCGCCTCCCCGGCGCCGGACGGAGCGGGCCCCGCCGGCCCGCCCGGCGGCAAAGGACGGGGCCGTGCGGCACGAGGCGGGGCACGGGGGACGCGAGCCACGAGGCACCGGCGCCCCCCGGCCGGTCCGCCGGAGGCTCAGGCGGCGTGCCCTCCGTCCACCGCGAACTCCGCACCCGTGACGTAGTCCGCGCCCGCCAGATACGCGACCGTCGCCGCCACCTCCTCCGCCGTCCCGAACCGCCCCAGCGCCGTCATCGCCGCCTGGCCCGCCGCGTACGGCCCGTCCGCCGGGTTCATGTCGGTGTCCGTCGGCCCGGGGTGCACGATGTTCGCCGTGATCCCGCGGGCCCCGAGTTCACGCGCGAGCGCCTTCGTCAGGCCCACCAGCGCCGCCTTGCTCGTCGCGTACAGCGTCCCGCCCGGCCCCGGCACCCGCTGCGTCATGCAGGTGCCGATGGTCACGATCCGCCCGCCGGAGGACATCCGGGCGGCCGCCGCCTGCGACGTCAGGAACACCCCCCGGACGTTCACCGCGAGAACCCGGTCGACGTCGGCGAGCGACAGCCCCTCCAGCGGACCGAGCACCCCCACCCCGGCGTTGTTGACCAGGATGTCGAGCCCGCCCAGCGCCCGGTCCGCGCGCTCCACCGCGGCCGCCGCCTCCTCCGCGTCCGCGGCGTCCGCGCGCAGGGCCGCGGCCCCGCGGCCCAGCGCCTCGATCCGCCGTACCACGTCCTGTGCCGCCTCCTCGCCGTTCACATAGGTGAGGGCCACGTCCGCGCCCTCCCGGGCGAGCCGCAGCGCCGTCGCCGCCCCGATGCCGCGGCTGCCGCCGGTGACCAGGGCGACCTTGCCTGTGAGATGTCCGTGATCCGTCGTCATGGCTCCATTCCAGCGGCCGTCGCCCGAACGGACCGGCGGCGAACGGACACCGAGACCGCGTGGCCGGAACACGCCGGGCCGGAACTCTTCGCTCCTCCTCCCGCGTTCTCCCCACGTGACCCTTCAGCAAGAGATCGTCGGCAACGCCATGCAGATGGCGGTCGTCAGCCTGAGCCCCGGGCAGACCGTGTACTGCGAGGCCGGGAAGTTCCTGTTCAAGACGTCGAACGTCACCATGGAGACCCGTCTGTCGGGCCCGTCGGACGGCGGCCGGGCGCAGGGCGGCGGAGGCGGCATGGGCGGCATGCTCCGCCAGGCCATGGGCACCGCCATGCAGGTCGGCCAGCGCATGCTGGCCGGCGAGTCGATGGCGTTCCAGTACTTCAGCGCCCAGGGCGGCGAGGGAACCGTCGGCTTCGCGGGCGTGCTCCCCGGCGAGATGCGCGCCCTGGAACTCGACGGCACGCGCGCGTGGTTCGCCGAGAAGGACGCCTTCGTCGCGGCCGAGTCCACCGTCGAGTTCGGCATCGCCTTCCAGGGCGGCCGCACGGGCATGAGCGGCGGCGAGGGCTTCGTCCTGGAGAAGTTCACCGGCCGCGGCACCGTGATCATCGCCGGCGCGGGCAACTTCATCGACCTCGACCCCGCCGACTTCGGCGGCCGTATCGAGGTGGACACGGGCTGCGTCGTCGCCTTCGAGGAGGGCATCCGGTACGGCGTCCAGCGCGTCGGCGGCCTCAACCGCCAGGGTGTCATGAACGCCGTCTTCGGCGGTGAGGGCCTGTCGCTCGCCACCCTGGAGGGCAGCGGCCGGGTGATCCTGCAGTCCCTCACCATCGAGGGCCTCGCCAACGCCCTGCGGAAGGCCCAGGGCGGCGACAAGCAGGGCCCGACGGGCGGTCTGTTCTCCACCCACGAGGGATGAGCCGCACCCACGAGGCCACGAGGGACGAGCCGCGCCCATGAGGCCACGAGGGACGAGCCGCCGCACGGCCGGGCGCGCCGTGCGCGGGTCAACTCGCGGCGAACTCGCCGTACGTCGGGGCGAATTCCTCGGCTTGTCATTGACATGCCACTGTCTACGCGCGTCATCATGAGGGCATGCGAATCCCCCCACGCGCCACCCGTATCGGCGCCGCAGCCGCCCTCCTGTCCGCCCTCCTCGTGGGCGGCACCGTCTCCGCCACCACGGCGGACGCCTCCGCCGCCTCGGTGGGCGGCATCTGCTACGGCGCCCTGCCCTCGCAGGCGCACGACACCCTGGACCTGATCGCGCAGGGCGGCCCGTACCCGTACGAGCAGGACGGCACCGTCTTCTCGAACCGGGAGGGCGTCCTGCCCGGCCAGCCGTCCGGCTACTACCACGAGTACACGGTCAGGACGCCGGGCTCCTCCACGCGCGGCGCCCGCCGGATCGTCACCGGTGAGCAGACCCAGGAGGACTACTACACCTCCGACCACTACGCCACCTTCGACCTGATCGACTTCGGCTGCTGATCCACTTCGGTCGCTGAGCGACTTCACCGCTCGGCGCGAGGAACGGCGCGACCCGCCGGAAGCCCGGCTCCCAGCCGGCCGGGCTTCCGGCTCCCCGGGGCGGCGAACGGCGCGCTCGCCCGCGCCGCCGGCGAGCCGATCGCGCCGAAAGTATCCGGTGCCGCGACTTTGGCCGGGGATCCCCCCCAACGGGGCGGTGACACCGGCCGTTCCTGCGTAGATTTGTCGACCGTGAGCGAGGACAGGCCGACGCCGGCGGCAGCGGGGATCGTGGGGCGCAGATGGCTGTTCCCGTCGGCCCTGCTGCATGAACTCGACCCCGACGTGGAGCGGAGCGGCCGGCGGCCCCGGCGCACCGCGCGTGACTGGGCCGTCGACCTCGCGTGCTTCCTGCTCGCCGTCGCCCTCGGCCTGGCGGCCGCGGACACCCTCGGCAACGACCCCCACACCCCGCACGCCCTCGCCGTCGTCGACCAGCTGCTCGGCGTGCTGTCCTGCGCGGCCGTCTGGCTGCGCCGCCGCTGGCCGCTCGGTCTCGCCGTCGCGATGGTCCCCGTCGGCCTGGTGTCGAACACGGCGGGCGGCGCCGGCATGGTCGTCCTGTTCACCCTCGCCGTGCACCGGCCCTTCCGCTACGTCGCCTGGATCGGCGGCATCGCGATCGCGCAGATCCCGCTGCTGTTCTGGCTGCGCCCGGACCCCGACCTGCCGTACGCCGGAGCGGTCGCCTTCACGGAGCTGGCCACCCTCACCGTCATCGGCTGGGGCATGTTCGTCCGCTCCAAGCGCCAGCTCATGCTGAGCCTGCGCGACCGGGCCCGGCGGGCCGAGACGGAGGCGCGGCTGCGCGCCGAGCAGGCACAGCGGCTGGCCCGCGAGGCCATCGCCCGCGAGATGCACGACGTCCTCGCGCACCGGCTGACGCTGCTGAGCGTGCACGCGGGCGCCCTGGAGTTCCGGCCCGACGCGCCGCAGGAGGAGATCGCACGGGCGGCCGGCGTCATCCGGGAGAGCGCGCACGAGGCGCTGCAGGACCTGCGGGAGATCATCGGCGTCCTGCGCGCGGGCGAGCCCGACGACGCGGGCCGGCCCCAGCCGTCACTCGCCGCGCTCGACGCGCTGGTCGCCGAGTGCCGGGAGGCCGGCATGAAGGTCACCCTCTCCGGCCGTGTCAGCGACCCCGCCGCCGTCCCCTCCTCCGCCGGCCGCACCGCCTACCGCGTCGCCCAGGAGGCCCTGACCAACGCCCGCAAGCACGCCCCCGGCACGGAGGTCACCGTCTCGGTCACGGGCGGCCCGGGCGACGGCCTCGTGGTGGACGTGCGCAACTCCGCTCCGGAGGGCGACGTCCCCGCCGTCCCCGGGTCCGGGCAGGGCCTGATCGGACTCGCCGAGCGGGCCACGCTGGCCGGCGGCCGGCTGGAGCACGGGCCGGAGGCGGGCGGGGGGTTCCGGGTGCGGGCCCGGCTGCCGTGGGGCTGAGCCGGGCACGCGGCGGACGGCGCCGCCGGCACCCGGCGCAGGCACGCGCGCGTGGGCATCGCCGCCCTCAACGACCGCGAGGTCGCCGTCGCGGTCGGCCGCGGCCTGTCCAACACCGAGATCGCCGCCACGCTCTTCATGAGCGTCGCCACCGTCAAGACACACGTCTCCCGCGTCCTGGCCAGGCTCGGCCTCAACAACCGGATACAGATCGCGCTGCTGGCCCACGACGCCGGGCTTCTGGAGGAGCCGGGGACGGACGGGCACTGACGGCGTCCGCCGCGGTGCGGCTGCACCTCGGCTCCCGCCGCCCGAAGGCCGGGGAGCCCGGCAGGCAGGGCGTCCGGACCCGCCTGGTCCGGCCCTGCGATCCGCGCTGCGCGCGCTGCGAGGAGCCGGCGGTCACGGACACCGCGGCGCCCGCCGTCCGCCCGCTCACCTGAACGCGGTCTCGGCCCGTCCCGGGATCTCCGCGAGGGCCACCGGTCTGCGCTCCCGTCTGGAGACGTCGCACGCCTCGGCGATCCGCAGCGCCTGGAGGGCCTCGCGGCCGTCGCACGGGTTGGCGCGCTGCTCGGTCACGACCTCGACGAACGCGGCCAGCTCGGCCTCGTAGGCGGGCCCGAAGCGCTCCAGGAAGCCGCTCCACGGCTTGTCCGCGGCGGGCGGCCCGGTCGGTTCGGTGGAGGCGATCGGCGTCCGGTCGTCGAGGCCGACCACGATCTGGTCGAGCTCCCCGGCCAGTTCCATGCGGACGTCGTAGCCAGCGCCGTTCAGCCGTGTCGCCGTGGCCGTGGCGAGGGTGCCGTCGTCGAGCGTGAGGAGCGCGGCCCCCGTGTCCACGTCGCCCGCCTCGCGGAACATCGCGGGCCCCGCGTCCGAGCCGGCCGCGTACACGTCGACGACCTCGCGCCCGGTCACCCAGCGCAGCGCGTCGAAGTCGTGGATCAGCGCGTCCCGGTACAGCCCGCCGGACAGCGGCAGCCAGGCGGCCGGGGGAGGGGCCTGGTCGGAGGTGAGCGCCCGTACGGTGTGCAGCCGCCCGAGCCGGCCCGACAGCACCGCGTCCCGCGCGCCCTGGTAGCCGGTGTCGAAGCGGCGCTGGAAGCCCATCTGGAGGATCGTCCCGGCCGCCTCGACCTCGGCGACCGCCTGCAGCGTGCCCGGCAGGTCGAGCGCGATGGGCTTCTCGCAGAACACCGGCAGCCCCGACCGTGCTGCCCGACCGATCAGTTCGGCGTGGGCCGCGGTCGCGGTGGTGATCACCACCGCGTCCACGCCCCACCGGAAGATCTCGTCCACCCCCGGGGCCGCCGTCTCCCCGAGCCGGCGGGCGAGCTCCTGGGCCCGCGCCGGATCGACGTCCGTGAGGATCAGCGACCCCACGTCGCGGTGGCGGCTGAGGGTGTTCGCATGAATGGCGCCGATCCGCCCCGTACCGATGACCCCGATGCGCATGGAAACAAAGTGAGGGTTCCGTGCGGACGCTGTCAATGCATATGTCAGGACAATCTGACTACACAACTTCCCGTCAACAACGCCTGGAGCTACGCTCGCCCCGTGCCGAAACCAGAAGTGGACCCCACCGTGTCGCTCGAGCTCAGTGTGGACCGGAGCTCCCCGGTGCCGTTGTACTTCCAGCTCTCCCAGCAGCTGGAGGCCGCGATCGAACACGGCGCGCTCACACCCGGCAGCCTGCTCGGCAACGAGATCGAGCTGGCCGCACGGCTCGGCCTGTCCCGGCCCACCGTCCGCCAGGCCATCCAGTCGCTCGTCGACAAGGGCCTCCTGGTGCGCCGCCGCGGCGTCGGCACGCAGGTCGTGCACAGCCAGGTCAAACGCCCCCTGGAGCTCTCCAGCCTCTACGACGACCTGGAGGCGGCCGGGCAGCGCCCCGCGACCAGGGTGCTCGTCAACACGGTCGTCCCGGCCGGCGCCGAGGCCGCGGCCGCCCTCAACCTGGCCGAGGACAGCGACGTGCACCGGGTGGAGCGGCTGCGGCTCGCGCACGGCGAGCCGATGGCCCACCTGTGCAACTTCATCCCGCCCGGCCTGCTCGACCTGGACACCGAGCAGCTGGAGTCCACGGGCCTGTACCGGATGATGCGGGCCGCCGGGATCACCCTGCACAGCGCCCGCCAGACCATCGGCGCCCGCGCGGCCACCGCCGCCGAGGCCGAGCGCCTCGCCGAGCCCGAGGGCGCCCCCCTGCTCACCATGCAGCGGGTCACCTTCGACGACACCGGCCGCGCGGTCGAGTACGGCACGCACACCTACCGCCCCTCCCGGTACTCCTTCGAGTTCCAGCTGCTGGTGCGGTCCTGACCGACCGGCCCCGTGCGGCCCGTACGCAGCCCCATTCGGCACACAGCGTGAGCGTGCGGCAGAATCGGGCCTTGATGAGCACCTACGGCAACTTCACCGCCCCCATAGGCTCCCGCCGCGCTCCGGCCCTGCGCACGGTCGGCACGAGGGAGCGCCGCTCGCACCTGAGCGCGCCGCGTGTGCCCACGGTGGGCATCGACATCGGCGGCACCAAGGTGATGGCGGGCGTCGTCGACGCCGACGGCAACATCCTGGAGAAGGTCCGCACGGAGACGCCGGACAAGTCCAAGAGCCCCAGGGTCGTCGAGGACACCATCGTGGAGCTGGTGCTGGACCTGTCCGACCGGCACGACGTGCACGCGGTGGGCATCGGCGCGGCCGGCTGGGTCGACGCCGACCGCAACCGCGTCCTGTTCGCGCCCCACCTGTCCTGGCGCAACGAGCCGCTGCGCGACCGCCTCGCGAGCCGGCTCGCCGTGCCGGTCCTCGTCGACAACGACGCCAACTCCGCCGCCTGGGCCGAGTGGCGCTTCGGCGCCGGCCGCGGTGAGGACCACCTCGTCATGATCACGCTGGGTACCGGCATCGGCGGCGCGATCCTGGAGGACGGACAGGTCAAGCGCGGCAAGTACGGCGTCGCGGGCGAGTTCGGCCACATGCAGGTCGTGCCCGGCGGTCACCGCTGCCCGTGCGGCAACCGCGGCTGCTGGGAGCAGTACAGCTCCGGCAACGCGCTGGTCCGCGAGGCCAAGGAGCTGGCCGCCGCCGACTCCCCGGTGGCGTACGGGATCATCGAGCACGTCAAGGGCCAGATCGGCGACATCACGGGTCCGATGATCACCGAGCTGGCCCGCGAGGGCGACGCGATGTGCATCGAGCTGCTGCAGGACATCGGCCAGTGGCTCGGCGTCGGCATCGCCAACCTCGCCGCGGCCCTCGACCCGTCCTGCTTCGTCATCGGCGGCGGCGTGTCCGCGGCCGACGACCTGCTGATCGCTCCCGCGCGCGAGGCGTTCAAACGCCAGCTCACCGGCCGCGGCTACCGCCCCGAGGCCCGTATCGTCCGGGCCCAGCTCGGCCCCGAGGCGGGCATGGTGGGCGCCGCCGACCTGGCCCGTCTGGTCGCCCGGCGCTTCCGCCGCGCCAACCGGCGCAGGGTCGAGCGGCACGAGCGCTACGCGCGCTACACACAGGCCCGCCGCTCCCAGAGGGACACCGCGTGACGGCCTCGCTCCCGCACCAGGGCGGGTCCCCGAACGAGCCGCCCCGCCCGCCCGAGGACCGCAGGCACAAGGTCCGCCGCAGGGCGCTCACCCTCCTCATCATCGTGCTGCTCATCGGCATCCCGGCCGGCTACCTGGTGATCTCCGCCAACCAGAGCCGTGACAGCGGCAAGGACAAGGAGGCCAAGTACGCGGCGACCGGCCTCACCAAGGGCTGGCCGTCGAAGGTGCAGCGCCGCCTCTACCAGGTGCCGATGCCGCACCCGTCGGGCAAGGTCGCCTCCTATGAGACCAACAACTGGAAGACCAGCCGGCTCTACGTCCAGTTCCAGACGCCGAAGGTCAACCTCGACGTCTTCCTGAACGACATGGGCGTCAAGCGGTCCGACCTGAAGAAGGGCGCCGTCACCATCAGTGCCCGCGACCAGAAGATCACCGGCTGGGACTTCACCAGCCCGGGCCCCTGGTACGGCCTGGTCCACAAGCAGAAGGCACCGAAGCCGACCCAGGACGTCATGGTGAGCTTCGGGAACAGGAACAACCCGTTCTTCTACGTCGTCTCCCGCACGGTTCCCTGAGCCGGCACGCCCCGCCGCCGTCACCGGAGCCGATTGTCGGACCCCGCCCGTAGAGTCGGACACGGATGATCCGACTCACGGGCGGGAGGTGACAGGTCGTATGGGCGACAGGGCCGCGGTGGCCGAGCGCGAGCGGGGCGCGGAGACGTCCGTCCCCCTCGGCCTCGCCGCCGTCTTCCTGCCCGCGCCCCTGCCGAGGGACGGCCGGGTCGCCTTCTGGGACCCCGACGGCGGCCCGCTGCCCGCCGAGGACACCGGACTCACCGTGGTACGGCGCCGCGGCTCGGGCGTACGGCGCGGCACGGTGCCCGCGCTGTCCCTGCCCGTCGGCGAGGCCCTGCCCCTGCTCGTCCGCGCCCGGCGCGACGGTGGTGCCCACCCCGCCACCGCCTGCTGGGGCGCGGCGGCCCTGCACGCGCTGCGGCTCGCCGCGCGGGGACGCCTGCTGCCCGGGCTGACGGCCACCGGCCACGACGCCTGGCGGGCCGGACCCCTGGACCCCGACGACATCGCCCACCTCCGCGCCGTCGCCGCGGCGCTGCCCCCCGAGGGCCATGCCGTCCCGCTGCCCGGACCGGGCCCGCTCCGGCTGCCCGAGCCGGAGGCGCTGGTGCGCGCCTTCCTGGACGCGGTCGCGGACACCCTCCCGCGCACCCCCGCCGCGCCGCACGCGTCCGGCCGGCCCTTCGCGGACCACCGGCCGCAGCACCTGCCCGACGCCCAGGACTGGGCCGCGGAGGTCGCCGCCGGCATGGACGCGGGCGTGCGCGTCTCGCTCCGCCTGGACCTGTCGGCCCACGAGCTGTTCGACCGGGACGAGGGCGTGCGCACCGCGGGCGCCGCCGTCGTCCAGGTGCACAGCCTCGCCGACCCCACCCTGGTCGCCGACGCGGCGGCCCTGTGGGCGGGCGAGGCGGACGCGGCGTTCGGCCCCCGCGCACGGGTCGACGCGGCGCTGGCCGTGCGCCGCGCGGCGCGGATCTGGCCACCGCTCGACCGGCTCTGCCAACAGGACGTGCCCGACGTCCTGCCCCTGTACGACGAGGAGCTGGGCGACCTGCTCGGCGTCGCCGCGACCCGGCTCGCGGCCGCCGGAGTCGCCGTGCACTGGCCCCGCGACCTGGCGCAGGACCTGAGCGCGAGCGCGGTGGTGCGGCCCGCGCCGGGTTCCGCGACGGACGGCACCGCCTTCTTCGACAGCGAGGAACTCCTGCAGTTCCGCTGGCAGCTGGCGATCGGCGGCGACCCGCTCAGCGAGGCCGAGATGGACGCCCTCGCGGAGGCCCACCGCCCGGTCGTACGCCTGCGGGACCGCTGGGTGCTGGTCGACCCCGCACTCGTCCGCAAGGCCCGCAAGCGGGAGCTGGGCCTGCTCGACCCGGTCGACGCGCTCTCGGTCGCGCTCAGCGGCAGCGCGGAGGTGGACGGCGAGACGGTCGAGGCGGTCCCGGTCGGCGCCCTGGCCGGCCTGCGCGACCGGCTCACCGCGGGGATCCGCCCCGCCGAGCCCCCGCCCGGCCTGCGGGCCACCCTGCGCGACTACCAGCTGCGCGGTCTGGCCTGGCTGGAGCTGATGACCTCCCTGGGCCTCGGCGGCTGCCTCGCCGACGACATGGGCCTCGGCAAGACCGTCACGGTCATCGCGCTGCACCTCAAGCGCGCCCGCGGCGAGCCGACCCTGGTGGTCTGCCCCGCCTCCCTGCTGGGCAACTGGCAGCGGGAGATCGGCCGCTTCGCGCCGGACGTCCCCGTGCGCCGCTTCCACGGACCCGACCGCACCCTGGAGGACCTGTCCGGCGGCTTCGTCCTGACGACGTACGGCACGATGCGGACCACGGCCCCGCGGCTGGCCGAGCGGCACTGGGGCATGGTCGTGGCGGACGAGGCGCAGCACGTGAAGAACCCGTACTCGGCGACGGCCAAGGCCCTGCGCACGATCCCCTCCCCGGCGCGCGTGGCGCTCACCGGCACCCCCGTGGAGAACAACCTCTCCGAGCTGTGGGCCCTGCTCGACTGGACCACACCCGGCCTCCTGGGCCCGCTGAAGTCCTTCCGCGCCCGGCACGCGCGCGCGGTGGAGAACGGCGAGGACGAGGAGGCCGTGCGGCGGCTGGCCCGCCTGGTCCGCCCCTTCCTGCTGCGCCGCAGGAAGTCCGACCCCGGGATCGTGCCCGAGCTGCCGCCCAAGACCGAGACGGACCACCCGGTGCCGCTCACCCGCGAGCAGGCGGCCCTGTACGAGGCGGTGGTGCGGGAGTCGATGGACGCCATCGGGACCGCGGAGGGCATCGCGCGCCGGGGCCTGGTGCTGAAGCTGCTCGGCGCGCTGAAGCAGATCTGCGACCACCCGGCGCTGTACCTGAAGGAGGGGGCCGCGGCCGACGGCCGCCTGCTCGCCCGCTCCGGGAAGCTGGCGCTGCTCGACGAACTGCTGGACACGCTGCTGGCGGAGGACGGCTCGGCGCTCGTCTTCACGCAGTACGTCGGCATGGCCCGGCTGATCACCGCCCATCTGGCCTCCCGCGCCGTTCCGGTGGAGATGCTGCACGGCGGCACGCCGGTACCGGAGCGCGAACGCATGGTGGACCGCTTCCAGAGCGGTGCGACACCGGTGCTGGTGCTGTCCCTGAAGGCCGCCGGCACCGGCCTGAACCTCACCCGCGCCGGGCACGTCGTCCACTTCGACCGCTGGTGGAACCCCGCCGTCGAGGAACAGGCCACCGACCGCGCCTACCGCATCGGCCAGACCCAGCCGGTCCAGGTCCACCGCCTCATCACCGAGGGCACCGTCGAGGACCGCATCGCCGAGATGCTGCAGAACAAACGCGCCCTGGCCGACGCCGTCCTCGGCTCCGGCGAGTCGGCCCTGACGGAACTGACCGACCGCGAGCTCTCCGACCTGGTCTCCCTGCGGAGGCCGGCGTGACGCCGGGCCCGGCCGACGAGGCCCGCCGGGCGCTGAGGCAGGCGCGGGAGCGGGAGGAGGCCGCCGTGCCGGGGCAGACCTCCGGCACGCCCGGGGAGCCCGGCACGCCCGGGGAGCCCGGCGCCGGGAGGCCCGGGCGCGCCGAGCCGCGGCCCGGCGACGCCGCCCGCGCGGCGCTGCGCCGGACGACCTCTCCTGCGCCGCCGAGCGGAACGCCGGACGAGGAGGCCCGGGCACCGCAGGAGGAGGAGCAGGCACCGGGGGAGCGGCCCCGGGCCCTCGAGGACCCGGAGCGCCGGCCAGGGGCGCCCGGCTCCGCCGCGGGGCGTCCCGGAGACATCGCGCGCGAGGCGCTGCGGTCCGCGCGAGCGCAGTCGCTGCGGGTACGGGAGCAGGCCGGGCGCCGGCCGCGGCGTCCGGCGTCCGGCGCCTCCGGTGGCGGGCCCCGCCGTACCCCCGGCTTCCCGGTGAGTGACCTGTGGGAGCCGCCGGCCGGCGCCCGGCCCGCTCCCGCGGCCGACCCGGCAGCCGGACCGCAGGAGGCGTACGACGGTGGTGCGCGCCCCGGGCAGGGGAGTGCGACGGAGCGCCGGAGCACCGCGGAGGGCCGGGGCCGGGAGGAAGCCGCGCCGGGCCGTGCCCGTGGCGCCGACGAGGCCCACCGGTCCGGGCCCGCCCCCTCGCGCGCGCCGTCCATGGCGGCCCCCGGCCGTGACGGCGAACTGCGGCGCACCTTCCCGGCGTTCCCGTCCCGCGCCGGAGATCCCCCGGCCGGCACCCGCTTCGCCGAGACCTGGTGGGGCAACGCCTGGGTCACGGCGCTGGAGGAGGGAGCGCTGGACGCCAAGCGGCTGGCGCGGGGCAGGGGCTACGCCGAGCAGGGCAACGTGGACGCCATCACCGTGACACCCGGGCTCGTGCTGGCCTATGTGCAGGGCAGCCGGCCGCGCCCGTACCGCGTGCAGGTGCGGCTGCGCACGCTGGACGACGCGGACTGGGCGCGGCTGCTGGAGACGGCCGCGGAGCGGCCGGGGCACATCGCGGCGCTCCTCGACAAGGAACTGCCCCAGTCGCTCGCCGACTGCGGAGTGCCGCTGCTGCCGGGACCGCGCGACCTCGAGCCCCACTGCAGCTGCCCCGACCGCGGCCACCCCTGCAAACACGCCGCCGCGCTCTGCTACCAGACGGCCCGTCTGCTCGACGCCGACCCCTTCGTGCTGCTCCTGCTGCGGGGCCGCGGTGAGCGCGAACTGCTCGACGCGCTGTCCCGGCTGAACGCCACCCGCGCGGCCCGCGCCGCCCGCGAGCGGGCACCGGCCCCGCTCCCGGGCGTACGCGCCGCGAAGGCCCTGACCGACCGCCGGCTGCCGCCGCTCCCGGCCCCGTTGCCCGTGCCCGCGCACCCCGAGCAGCCCCCGGTCTACCCGGCGGCGCCGGGCGGCCCCGACCCCTTCGCGCTGGACCAGCTGGCGACGGACGCGGCCGCGCGCGCCCACGCCCTGCTCAGCACCGGCCGCGACCCGGTGGCCGAGCTGACGCTGTGGCAGGACGCGGTGCGGCTCGCCGCCGCCCGCCCCGGTTCCGGCCTCACCGCCGGCTCCCGCGCGCTGTACGCCTCACTCGCCACCGCCGCCGGGCGGACACCCGCCGAGCTGGCCCGCGCGGTCGCGGCCTGGCGACAGGGGGGCCTCGAAGGTCTCGCCGTCCTCGAGGAGCCGTGGGACCCGCCGGCCGGACGCTTCGACCGCGCCCGCCCCCTCCTTCTCGCCGCAGACCTGCCGCCCTTCCGCCCCTGGCGCAACCACCTCACCCACCCCCGCGGCCATGTCCAGCTCCGCCTCGGCCGCGACGGGCTGTGGTACGCCTACGAGTCGGAACCGGGCCACGACGACTGGTGGCCGCGCGGCACCCCGGACCTCGACCCGGTCGGCGCGCTCACCGGCCTGGGCGCCTCACCGGAAGGCTGACACGGCGGTACCGGCACCGGGACGTCGATCCCGGGGCGCCGACTCCGCGACGTCGACACTGGTGAGTCGGCACCGGGACGTCGGTATCGGAACGCCGGCACCGGGACGTCGGGATCGCTGGTGAAGGCAGTGTGAGCATTCCCCGGTGATCCGCGGGAGTCAGGTGTGAGGACGTGGGGCCCCGCATCCGGGAGGCCGCGAGGGGCGGTTAGCTTAAAGCGGTGAACGAGACGAAGACCCCTGCCCTCCAGTACCGCTTCGACGGCCCGGAAGACGCCCCGGTCCTCATCCTCGGTCCCTCGCTCGGCACGACCTGGCACATGTGGGACCGCCAGGTTCCCGAACTGGCCAAGCAGTGGCGTGTCTTCCGCTTCGACCTTCCCGGGCACGGCGGCGCGCCCGCGTACCCCGTGGCCTCGGTCGGCGAGCTGACCTCACGGCTGCTCGCCACGCTGGACGCGGTCGGCGTCCAGCGCTTCGGCTACACGGGCTGCGCGCTCGGCGGCGCGGTCGGCCTCGAACTGGCGCTGCGCCACCCGGAGCGGATCGCCTCGCTCGCGCTGATCGCCGCCTCGCCGCGCTTCGGGACGGCGGACGAGTTCCGCCAGCGCGGGGTGATCGTGCGCACCAACGGCCTCGACCCCATCGCCCGTACCTCTCCCGACCGCTGGTTCACCGGCGGGTTCGCCTCCGCACAGCCCCCGATCACCGACTGGGCCGTGCAGATGGTGCGCACCACCGACCCGGGCTGCTACATCGCCGCCTGCGAGGCGCTGGCCACCTTCGACGTACGGTCCCAGCTGGGCGGCGTCGGGGTGCCGACCCTCGTCCTGGCCGGCTCCGAGGACCGGGTCACCGGCCCCGCGCAGGCGCGCACCCTGGTCGCCGGCGTCCCCGACGCCCGCCTGGCCGTCGTCCCCGGGGCCTCCCACCTGGTACCGGTCGAGCAGCCCGCCGCCGTCACCGACCTGCTCGTGCGGCACTTCTCCTCAGCCTGGAAGCCCGCGTTCGACTCGGACACCGGCCAGATGGCCATCCCCGCCGCGCCGGCCAAGCCGGTGCTGGCCGCCGCTCCTCCGCAGCCGGTGCCCGTGGCCGAGATCGCACCCCCGGTGGTCGAGTCCGGACGGACGCCGGGCCGGCCCGACCGCTACGACACCGGGATCAAGGTGCGCCGCGAGGTGCTCGGCGACGCGTACGTCGACCGGGCGCTGGCGCAGGCGGACGACTTCTCCGGGGACTTCCAGGAGCTCGTCACCCGGTACGCGTGGGGGGAGATCTGGGACCGCCCCGGCCTCGACCGGCGTTCACGCAGCTGCGTGACCCTCACCGCCCTGGTCGCGGGCGGCCACACGGACGAGCTCGCCTCCCACGTCCGCGCCGCCCTGCGCAACGGCCTCACCCCGGTGGAGATCAAGGAGGTGCTGCTGCAGGCGGCCGTCTACTGCGGTCTGCCGGCGGCCGGCCGCGCCTTCACGGTGGCCCAGCAGGTCATAAGGGAGGAGACGACTCCCACGGAGTGACCCCGTCAAGAGGCAGGATGGGAGCCATGAAGCTCACGAAGAAGTCGCACAGCTGCGTCCGGCTCGAGAAGGACGGGCGCGCCCTGGTCCTCGATCCCGGCGGGTTCAGCGAGGAGGACGCCGCGGTCGGCGCCGAGGCGATCCTCGTCACCCACGAGCACCCGGACCACTTCGACGAGCGGCGGCTGCGGGCGGCCATGGAGGCCGACCCCGCCGCCGAGATCTGGACCCTCCGGTCGGTCGCCGAGCAGCTCTCGGCGGCGTTCCCCGGCCGTGTGCACACCGTCGGCCACGGCGACACGTTCACCGCGGCGGGCTTCGACGTCCAGGTCCACGGGGAGCTGCACGCCGTCATCCACCCGGACATCCCGCGCATCACCAACGTCGGCTACCTCGTCGACGGCGGCAGTGTCTTCCACCCCGGCGACGCCCTCACCGTCCCCGACCACCCGGTGCGGACGCTGATGCTCCCGGTGATGGCCCCCTGGAACAAGATCTCCGAGGTCATCGACTACGTCCGCGAGGTCGCGCCGCAGCGTGCGTTCGACATCCACGACGCCCTGCTCACCGATCTCGCCCGCCCGATCTACGACCGCCAGATCGGCGCGCTCGGCGGCGCGGAGCACCTGCGGCTCGCGCCGGGGTCGTCCGCCGACCTCTGACCCGGCCGGGACGGCGTTGTCGGACCCGCCCGGTAGGTTGTGGGACATGCGCATCGCGACCTGGAACGTGAACTCGATCACCGCCCGCCTGCCGCGGCTCCTGGCCTGGCTGCAGGCCAGCGACACGGACGTGCTCTGCCTCCAGGAGGCCAAGCTGGCCGAGGAGCAGTTCCCGTTCGACCAGCTGCGCGAACTGGGCTACGAGTCGGCGGTGAACGCGACCGGCAGGTGGAACGGCGTGGCGGTACTCTCCCGCGTGGGCCTGAAGGAGGTCGTCAAGGGCCTGCCCGGCGACCCGGGTTACGACGGCGGCGTGGAGCCCCGCGCCGTCTCCGCGACGTGCGGCCCGGTCCGCGTCTGGTCGGTGTACGTGCCCAACGGGCGCGAGGTGGACCACCCGCACTACGCCTACAAGCTCCGGTGGTTCGAGGCGCTCAGGGCGGCCGTCGCCGGCGACGCGGGCGGCAGCCGCCCGTTCGCGGTGCTGGGCGACTACAACGTGGCGCCGACGGACGACGACGTCTACGACCGGGCCGCGTTCGAGGGCTCCACCCACGTCACACCGGCCGAGCGCGCCGCCCTGACGTCCCTGCGCGAGACCGGCCTGAGGGACGTCGTCCCGCGTCCCCTCAAGTACGACCACCCGTACACCTACTGGGACTACCGCCAGCTCTGCTTCCCCAAGAACCGCGGCATGCGCATCGACCTGGTCTACGGCAACGAGCCGTTCGCCGAGGCGGTCACCGACGCCTACGTGGACCGCGAGGAGCGCAAGGGCAAGGGCGCGTCGGACCACGCCCCGGTGGTCGTGGACCTGGACGTCTAGAAGGCTGCTGAAAATCTCGGGTTCTGGCCCCGGCTCGGTGGAGTTGGGGCCAGTCTTGTAGGCATGCAGGGGGAGTGGGCCGGGGAGATGGTCGGGCCGGATGTGTGGGAGACCTGCCGGGAGTTGATCCCGGCGGGCAGTGTGTTCGCGTTCCTGGCCGAGCACCGGGAGGTGCTGTTCCCGCCGGGGATGTTTGCGGATATGTACCCCTCGTCCAACGGCCGTCCGAGTCTGCCGCCGCAGGTGCTGGCCGCCACGGTGGTGCTGCAGAGCCTGCACGGGCTGTCGGACTTCGAGACGGTTCAGGAACTGCGGTGTGACCTGCGCTGGAAGGCGGCCTGCGGGCTCGGCCTGTACGACACCGCGTTCGATCCCTCGCTGCTGACGTACTTCCGGCGCCGTTTGCGTCACTCGGCCGATCCGACGCGGATCTTCACCAAGGTCAAGGAGGTCGTGGCCGCGACCGGGGTACTCAAAGGCAAGCAGCGGCGAGCGCTGGATTCGACTGTGCTGGACGACGCGGTGGCCACCCAGGACACCGTCACCCAGATCATCTCCGCGATCCGCCGGGTGATCCGCGAGGTCCCCAGGGGCGGGGAGACCGCGGCGCGGTGGTGCCACGCGCACGATTACACCGACCCGGGCAAGCCGAGGATTGCCTGGGACGACGAGGCCGCCCGTGCCACGCTGGTCGACGCGCTGGTCACCGACGCGGTCAACCTGCTCGGGCACCTGCCCGAGCAGGAACTGGGCGAGAGAGCGGCGAACGCGGTGGGCCTGCTGGCCCTGGTCGCGGGCCAGGACGTGGAGCCGGCCGAGGACTCCGACGGGCGCGACGGACGCTGGCGCATCGCCCGGCGCACGGTGGCGGACCGGACCGTGTCCACCGTCGATGCGGACGCACGCCACATCCACAAGAACCGCACCCGCCATCAGGACGGCTTCAAAGGGCATGCGTCCTTCGAGCCGGAGAGCGGGCTGTTCACCGCGGTTGCCCTCACCAGCGGCTATGGCCCTGACAGCCACGAGGCCGCTGTCGCCTGCGATCTGCTGGCCGAGGAGGACGAGGGCCAGGAGTTAACCGTGCTCGGCGATTCCGCCTACGGAACCGGCGACCTGCGCGCCCGGTTGCAGGCAGATGGCCACACTCTGGTGATCAAGCCGCCACCGCTGCGGCAGGCCGTCCCCGGCGGCTTCACCATCGATGACTTCCTCATCGACTCGGCCGCCGGCACCGCGACCTGCCCCGCCGGACACACCGCCCACCTCGGACAGGTCAAAGCGGACGGCGCCCGCACCGCCCAGTTCAAGCGCGTGTGCAGCGACTGCCCCCTGCGCGGACGCTGCACCACCTCCAAGACCGGACGCACCCTCAACGTCCACGCCCGGCACGAACTGCTCACCGCAGCCCGTCACCAGGCTGCCACCGACCCCGCCTGGCAGGACGAATACCGCCGATGGCGGCCCCCGGTCGAACGCGCCATCGCCTGGCTGGTCGCCAAGGGCAACCGGCGAGTCCCCTACCGCGGCGCCATCGCCAACAACCTCTGGCTCCACCACCGCGCAGCCGCCCTCAACCTCCGCCGACTGATCAACCTCGGACTCGCCCGGGCCAACGGCAGCTGGCACCTCACCCCGGCCACCGCATAACCAAGAAGGGCCGCCCAGCCCACGGCCGGACAGCCCCACAACAAGATTTTCAGCAGCCTTCTAGGGCGTCGAAGGTCCCGCCTGCCCGGCGGCGCCCGGCACGCACGCTCGCCGCGTTGTCGGGATCGCCCCGACACGGAGCCCGCTGCCGGCGGGGCGCAAGTCGCGGGGTGATGCGGGTGAGACGGCCGGGGCCCCGCCGAGGTGTCCCGCACCGGCCCGGCGTGACATCAGCGCGCAGCGACTGCCCGCGCGCCTGTGGTGCGCACACCGGTGCGAGTGACACGCTGGGTGTATGAAGATCCCTTTTCTGGGCCACCGGCAGGAGAGTCAGGGCGTCCCCGACCCGGAGGGGATCGCCGAGCTCCTTGCCGAGTGCGAGCTGCTGCGTTCCCAGGCGGCCCAGGACGGCGTCCGGCTGGACGACTCCGCGGCCTCGTTGGAGGCGCTGGATCAGTTGCTGCCGCGCTGGAGGGATGACGAAGAGGTGCTGCACTGGCTCGGCAACGACGCCGGCCTGTACCTGGGCACCGTCATCGTGCACACCGTGCCCGGTGCCGCCTGGGAGATCTGGCCGAGCGGCCAGCCGGTCGTACGGCTGGCCTCCGGCCGCGAGTTCGACGTCGTCGCCTCCGGGCACGAATGGGCCGTGAGCGGGGCGCCCGAGCTCTCGCAGTTGTACGCCGAGGTCGCGGAGGCGTGACCCGTTGGACCTAAGATCGACGTAAATACGGCTTATGCCCGGAAAGTGCGTGTCGTGCGATCGCTCCCCCCTGGCCCGGATAGTTTGCCGAAAGGACGACACAGCTGAGAGTGGGTAGGGCTGCGTATGGCCGTCGATCCGTTGATCGCACTCCATGACGTCAACAGGTGTTCCGGGGAGCTGAATGTCCTGCAGGGCATCGGCCTCACCACCGGCCAGGGGGAGGTGGTCGTGGTCATCGAAGGAGGACGCCCACAAGCGGTCCCGCCGGCTTCCGGGCCCCGCGGGGCACGCCGGCCGACCGGCCCGTGACGGCAGCCGGCCCGGGCGGCGGGCGAAGCCCCTTCCCGCCCGGGGGCCCGCCGCCCGGGGCCCCGGGGCACTGAGCCGAAGAGCCCACCCGCCCGGCGGCAGCCGGAGATCACTGCTCGCGCAGCGGAACCGACACGTACGACGGGTCGTCCGCCGGCGAGGAGAAGGTCAGCTGAGCGCCGGACGGGTTGTGCTCGATGTAGAGCGGGTCGACCGTGTCGACGACCAGGGCGAGCCGGTGCCCTGCCGGGACGTCGTAGGCCGTGGAGAACAGGTCCAGGTCGAGACCGAACGGCTTTCCGGGCGTGCGCCCGTGGAAGGTGTACGGCGCGTTGCTGACCAGCTTGCCGAGGCCGAGCGGCCCCACGTCGTAGAGGTAGGCGACGAGGGTGCCGCTCTCCTTGGTCGGCGTGAGGGTGGTGTGCAGCTTCGCCGTGCCGCGGATCCGCTGGACCGTGCCGTACCGCTCCGACTGCCATACGGCGGCCCAGCGGCGGGGGAGCAGGGGGACCCAGGCGAGCGGGGGGAGCCTGGCCACCTGGTCGAGGATGCTGGAGAGGAAGACGATCCCGCCGTCGGCGCCGGAGTCGACGTTGGTGTGGATCGTGGTGGTGCCGCCCAGGGCGATCTTCCGCTCGGTGGCGGCCACCGACTTCCAGTCCGGATAGACCTCGTAGCCGCCCGTGGAGCGGGACTCCAGCCGCACCGGCGCCTCGCGGCCGATCCCGTTGTCCGCGCCCTCCAGGTAGTGGTCGAACCAGCGCTCGGTGTCGGTCCAGACGTCGTTGGGCAGTCCGAGCAGCCCGGGCAGCTCGGCGGTCGCGTGGTCGCCGGGGCGGAGTTCGAGGCGCTTGGGTCCGGTCAGCCGCTCGTAGAAGTCCGCGTTCTGGTTGGGCGGGAAGATCGTGTCGCCCCAGGAGTCGGCGAGCATGACCGCCGTGCCGTTCTTGTTGAGCTGGTCCACGTAGGTCCCGGGGGAACGTTTCTTCCCCCATGCGATGAGCTCCTGCTCCCTGGCCGGGTCGGAGGCGTAGAAGTCGTCGAGCACCCGGCGGGTCTCGGGGCTCTGACGGCCGGTGACCAGGCTCGCGCCGTCCAGCAGCGCGGTGGCCTCGACGTGCTCGGTGCGGCCGGAGTAGATCGATCCGACGAGATCGGCCCAGCCGCTGAGGGACGCCACCGCCTTGATCCGTCTGTCGTGCGCGGCGGCGAGCAGGCTGATGCCGGCGCCGTAGGAGACGCCCGCCATGCCGATGCGCCGCGCGTCCGCCGGGGTGTGGGCGAGCGCCCAGTCGATGACCCTGGACGCGTCGGCCGTGTCGGGCGGTCCCGCCACGTCGATCTCGCCGCCGGACTGCCAGAAGCCGCGCACGTTGTAACTCACCACGACATAGCCCCGGTTCGCGAGTCTGCGCGCCTGGGCGAGGTATTCGACCTGGGGGAAGCCCCAGCTCGTCGGGAGCACCAGGAGCGGGTACCGGCGGGTGCCGTCCGCTCCCGCGGGCAAGACGACGTTCGCCTTCAGCACGACGCCCCCGTCGCCGGTGATGTCGACGAAACGGACGGCGTCCGCGGCCTGCGCGGTGGGGGCGAGCCCGAGGGCGCCGGCGGCGATCAGGGTCGCGCAGACGGCACCCGCGGCGGTCGTGCGCAGGGCCTTGCGATGGGGTCCCACGGTCCCTCCTCACTCGTGTCAGTGCAAAGTGACCAGACAGTAACCTCGGGCTCCCACCGGAAGTAACCCGCCGGTAAGTTACGTGCCGGTAAAGGTTGTCGGCACGGGCCGGACCCTCAGGACGCGCGGTGCGAACTGCGCGTGGCCGCACTCGCCGCGGGCAGTTCCGCCTGCGCCGCGCGCGTCACGTCCGCGACCAGTTCGACGACGTCGGGGCCGTACGCCTGGGAGTTGACGACCTTCAGCAGCAGCACGAAGGAACCGTTGCCGTGCTTGCGGCTGAGGCGCTCGTGGTTGCGGGCGAGATAGCGGGTGGCGGCCTGGTTGGTGATGGCGGTCTGGCCGCAGAAGAGGAAGACGGGCCGGACGTTCGGGCTCTGGCCGGCCGTCAGCCGGGCGAGCAGCGCGTACTCCTCCCGGCCCGGCTGCACGCGGTAGCGCTCCGTGCCGATCTGGAAGGCGCCGCGGTCGGGGCCGGGTTCGGCGTCCACGTTCACCCGCACCCCGGGGAGCATGGAGGCCAGATGCGCCACCATGCGCCGGTTGGACGCCGGGCCGCCCACACAGAACTCGGTGCGTTCGCCGAAGCCCTGGCGGGCCGCGTCGTGCGCGAGTATCTGGGCATGGGCGTTGCAGTCCTTGATGAGGGCGGCGAGTTCGAGCAGGGCGAACACGTCGTAGCGCATCACCGTCAGTTCGGGCCCGCCGGCCCCGCGGTTCACCACGAGCAGTGACTCGGAGTTGTCCGGCAGCCCGAAGAACGCCTGCTTGCGGCGCAGTTTCCGCTTCCACAGGTAGGTGCGGGCCAGCCAGCCGAGCGCGGCACTGACACCGGCGGCGACCACGCCCAGGACGATGTTGCGTACGTCGTCATTCATGGGCGCGCATGCTAGCGGGCGCCGGGAAACCGTGTTCGAGCCGTTCCTGACGGGGACATGCCGTTGGATTAAGCTGCGCTGACGGTCCCTCACCGGAGGTGCGCATGCGTCGTCCTGTGGCACGGAAGCTGTCGGTCCTGGCGGTCGCGGCCGCCGTGGTGTCGGTGTGCGCGGCGGCGCCACCCGCCGCGCCGAAGACCGGCACCCCCGCGAAAGCCCCCGTGGCCGTCGGCTACGGCGGCGCCGTCTCGAGCGTCGACGCGGACGCCACCGCCGCGGGCATCGAGGTCCTGCGCAAGGGCGGCAACGCGGTCGACGCGGCCGTCGCCACGGCCGCCGCACTCGGCGTCACCGAGCCCTACTCCTCCGGCATCGGAGGCGGCGGCTACTTCGTCTACTACGACGCCGCATCCCGCACCGTGCACACCATCGACGGCCGGGAGACGGCCCCCCTGACCGCCGACTCCGGTCTGTTCCTGGAGAACGGCGAGCCGCTCGCCTTCGCCGACGCCGTCAGCAGCGGGCTGAGCGTCGGCACACCCGGCACGGCGGCCACCTGGCAGACCGCGCTCGAGCAGTGGGGCAGCAGGAGGCTCGGGACGGTGCTGAGGCCCGCCGAGCGCATCGCCCGGCACGGCTTCACCGTCGACGGCACCTTCCGCGCGCAGACCGCCTCGAACGAGACCCGCTTCCGCTACTTCCCCGCCACGGCGAAGCTGTTCCTGCCCGGCGGACGGCTCCCGGCGGTCGGCTCCACCTTCAAGAACCCCGAACTCGCCCGCACCTACGAGGAGCTGGCGAGGAAGGGCGTCGGCGCGATCTACCACGGCGACCTCGGCGAGGACATCGTCCGCACCGTGAACAAGCCGCCGGTCGACCCCGGCTCGGGCTGGAACGCCCGCCCCGGCAAGCTCTCCGGCAAGGATCTCGCGGCCTACCGCGCCGAACTCCAGGCGCCCACCCGGATCTCGTACCGCGGTCTCGGCGTCTACTCCATCGCGCCCTCCTCCTCCGGCGGCACCACCGTCGGCGAGGCGCTCAACATCCTGGAGCGGACGGACCTCTCGAGGGCGAGCGAGGCGCAGTACCTGCACCACTACCTCGAGGCGAGCCGGATCGCGTTCGCCGACCGCGGGCGCTGGGTGGGCGACCCCGCCCAGGAGGACGTGCCCACGAGGGAACTCCTCTCGCAGCGCTACGCCGACTCGCGGGCCTGTCTGATCAGGGACGACGCGGTCCTCACCAGCCCGGTGGCGCCCGGCGACCCACGGCGTCCGGCCTCCTGCGGCAGCGGCGGCACGGCGGCCCCGACCACGTACGAGGGCGACGACACCACCCATCTCACGGTGGCCGACAAGTGGGGGAACGTGGTCTCCTACACGCTCACCATCGAGCAGACCGGGGGCAGCGCGATGACCGTGCCCGGCCGCGGGTTCCTGCTCAACAACGAACTGACGGACTTCTCCTTCACCCCGGCGAACCCGGCCGTGCACGACCCGAACCTGCCCGGCCCCGGCAAGCGGCCGCGCTCGTCGATCTCGCCGACGATCGTGCTCGACCGGCACAACCGGCCCGTGGTGGCGCTCGGTTCACCCGGTGGCTCGACCATCATCACCACGGTGCTGCAGACGCTGACGGAGTTCCTCGACCGCGGCCTGCCGCTCGTCGACGCCATCGCCGCGCCGCGCGCCAGCCAGCGCAACACCGCCAGGACGGACCTCGAGCCGGCGCTCTACGACGACACCGGCCCGGCCGGCCCGCGCGCCCGGCTGGAGGCCGTCGGGCACGCCTTCACCCGCAACCCGGAGATCGGCGCGGCGACCGGCGTCCAGCGGCTGCCGGGCGGCAGGTGGCTGGCCGCCGCCGAGAAGGTGCGCCGGGGCGGGGGTTCCGCGATGGTGGTGCGTCCCGCGCGCTGATCAGAGTTCGGGGGCGGTCGGCAGGTCCTCCGTGCGGAACGCCAGCCGGCCGTCCTCGGCGTCCACCGTCACCCGGCCGCCCTCCTGGACCCGGCCGTCGAGCAGCAGCCGGGAGAGCTGGTTGTCGACCTCGCGCTGGATGGTGCGGCGCAGCGGGCGGGCCCCGTACTCGGGCTGGTAGCCCCGCTCGGCGAGCCAGTCGACGGCCGGGCCGGTGAACTCGACCGTGACGCCCTGCGCGTGCAGCAGCCGGCGGGTCTGCTCCAGCAACAGGTCGGTGATCCGGCGCAGTTGGTCGCCGGTGAGCTGGCGGAAGACGACGATCTCGTCGATGCGGTTGAGGAACTCCGGCCGGAAGTGCTCGCGCAGCGGCCGCAGGATCTGCTCGCGCCGCGCCTCCTCGTCGGCCTCCGCGCCGCCCGCTCCGAAACCGATGCCGGCGCCGCGCCGGGTGATCGCCTCGGAGCCGAGGTTGCTGGTCATCACGATGACCGTGTTGGTGAAGTCGACCGTGCGGCCCTGGGAGTCGGTCAGCCGCCCGTCGTCGAGCACCTGGAGCAGGATGTTGAAGACGTCCGGGTGCGCCTTCTCCACCTCGTCGAGCAGGAGCAGCGAGTACGGGTGCCTGCGCACCACCTCGGTGAGCTGGCCGGCCTCCTCGTGGCCGACGTACCCGGGCGGGGCCCCGACCAGCCGGCTGACGGTGTGGCGTTCCTGGTACTCGCTCATGTCCAGGCGGACCATGCGCTCCTCGCTGCCGAACAGGGCCTCGGCGAGGGCGCGGGCCAGCTCGGTCTTGCCGACGCCGGTCGGTCCGAGGAAGAGGAAGCTGCCGATCGGCCGGTCGGGGCTGGCCAGACCGGCGCGGGAGCGCAGGACCGCCTCGGAGACCACGCCGACGGCCTCGTCCTGGCCGACCACCCGCTGATGGAGGTGCTCCTCCAGGCCGAGCAGCCGCTCCTTCTCCTCCTGGGTCAGGCTGCTGACCGGGATGCCCGTCTGCCGGGACACCACCTCGGCGATCGCCTCGGCCGTCACCTCCAGCTGCCCCTCGTCGGCCTTGTCCCCGCCGTCGGTGTCCGCGACCTGCTGCTTCAGTTCCGCGATACGGTCGCGCAACTGCATCGCCCGCTCGTACTGCTCGTCGGCGACCGCCTGGTCCTTGTCGCAGGTCAGCTGGTCGATCTCGCGCTCCAGGGCGCGGACGTCGGTGCCCTTGGTGCGCGCCCGCAGCCGCACCCGGGCGCCGGCCTGGTCGATCAGGTCGATGGCCTTGTCGGGCAGACGGCGGTCGGTGAGATAGCGGTCGGACAGCTCAACGGCGGCCACCAGGGCCTCGTCGGTGTAGCGGACCTGGTGGTGGGCCTCGTAGCGGTCGCGCAGCCCGCGCAGGATCTCGACGGTGTCCGGCACGGTCGGCTCCGGCACCAGGATCGGCTGGAAGCGGCGGGCCAGCGCCGCGTCCTTCTCGATCCGGCGGAACTCCTCCAGCGTGGTGGCGCCGACGATGTGCAGCTCGCCGCGGGCGAGCGCCGGCTTGAGGATGTTGCCGGCGTCCATGGCCCCGCCCTCGCCGCCGCCTCCGGCGCCGACGACGGTGTGCACCTCGTCGATGAAGACGATCAGCTTCTCGGAGTTGGCCCGGATCTCGCCGACGATGTTGTTCAGGCGCTCCTCGAAGTCCCCCCGGTAGCGGGTGCCGGCGACCACACCGGTCAGGTCGAGGGCGAACACCCGCCGTCCGAGCAGCACGTCGGGCACGTCGCCGTCGGCGATGCGCTGTGCGAGCCCCTCCACGATGGCGGTCTTGCCGACGCCCGCGTCACCGATGAGCACCGGGTTGTTCTTGCCGCGCCGGGAGAGCACCTCGATGGTCTGCTCGATCTCCTGGTCCCGGCCGATGACCGGGTCGATTCGGCCCTGCCGGGCCAGGTCGGTCAGATCGCGGCCGTACTTGTCGAGGGTGGGCGTGTCGGTGGGGCGGGGGCGTTCGCCGCCGCGCGGCGGGGCCGCCTCCGGGGCCTCGGGCGGCAGCCCGGAGGAGGCGAAGCGGGCCGCGTTGAGGATGTGGCCGGCGGCCGAGTCGGGGTTCGCGGCCAGGGCGCTGAGCACGTGCTCGGGGCCGATGTAGCCGGCGCCGCTGGCCCGCGCCAGGTCGTGGGCGTCGAGCAGGGCGCGCTTGACGGCCGGGGTGAGCGAGAGCGAGGTGGGCGGCGGAGCGTCCTGCGCCGTGTGCTGGGCCGGGCCGGAGCGCTCGTCGATCTCCGACGCCAGCGAGTCGGGGTCCGCGCCGGCCCGGCTGAGCAGGCTGCGGGTCGGCTCGCTGGACAGCGCGGCGCGCAGCAGGTGCTGTGTGTCGAGGTCCCGGCTGCCGTGCTCGGCCGCGTACTGCGCGGCCCCGCGGACCAGCTCGCGGGCGGGCTGACTGAGCAGCCTGCCGATGTCGATCTGCCGGGGGCCCGGTCGCGGGCCGCCGAAGAAGCGGGCGAGGAATTCGCCGAAGGGGTCGTAGCCCTCAGGTCCGCTGAAACCGCTGGTCATGGCCTTCCGTTCCGGCGTCCCGAGGCGCGGCCCGGGACGCGCTCGCTGGTCGACGTGCTGGCCCACGCGGGTGCCCCGAACAGGGCCCGGTCACACCACCTTCGCACGGCGTCAGGACGGGGGCATGTCGGGAGCGCGGGCGAGGGCGTGCCGGGAGCGCGGGTGGGTGTCCGGGCGTCCTCGGACGGGGGCACGTCAGGGGCGTCGGCGGGTGTCCGGGCGCCGCTGCGACGACCGCTCGGTGAGTACCCGCGGCCCGGTCTCCGTGATCGCCACCGTGTGCTCCACATGGGCCGCGCGCGAGCCGTCGTTCGTGCACAGGGTCCAGCCGTCGGCCGCCTCGTGGTAGCCGTCCCGGCCGCCGCCGATCAGCATGGGCTCGATGGCGACGACCATGCCGTGCCGCAGGGGGAAGCCGCGGCCGGGGCGCCCCTCGTTCGGCACGTCCGGCTCCTCGTGCATCCGGCGGCCCACGCCGTGCCCGCCGAAGCCCTGCGGGATGCCGTAACCGCCGTCCCGGCACACCGTGCCGACCGCGTGCGCGATGTCGCCCGTGCGGTTGCCGACGACCGCGGCGCCGATGCCGGCCGCCAGCGCGCGTTCCGCCGTCTCGATCAGCCGTACGTCCGCCGGGCGCGGCGCGCCGACGACGAAGCTGATCGCCGAGTCGCTCGCCCAGCCGCCCAGTTCGGCGCCGCAGTCGATCGAGACCAGGTCGCCGTCGCGCAGGCGGTAGCCGGTCGGGATGCCGTGCACGATCGCCTCGTTGACGGAGGCGCAGATGACGGCCGGGAAGGGGGTCGGCGCGAAGGAGGGGCGGTAGCCGAGGAAGGGCGAGGACGCTCCGGCCTCGCGCAGCACCGCCCGGGCCACCTCGTCGAGCTCCAGCAGGGATACCCCCACGCGGGCGGCGTGCCGTACGGCCGTCAGGGCCCGACCGGTGACCTGCCCCGCCTCGTACATGGCGTCGATCGATGTGTCCGTCTTCAGTTCCACCATGCCAATTAATATACCGGCTTTCTCGACCGGGTTGAAATCCGGGCTTAGAATGGCGGCATGGTGCGCACCCCTCTCACCCCCGAAGAGCGCGAACGCGGTGAACGGCTCGGCGGGCTGCTCCGCGAGGCCCGCGGCGGGCGGAGCATGACGGACGTGGCGGCCGAGGCCGGGATCTCCGCGGAGACGCTCCGCAAGATCGAGACCGGGCGGGCGCCGACTCCGGCCTTCTTCACCGTCGCCGCGCTCGCCCGCGCGCTCGGCCTGTCGATGGACGAACTGGTCGAGCGGTGCGCCCTGGTGCCCGTGTGACTCCGTGACGCGCCTCGGTCAAGATCGGGCAATGCGGCATCCATCCGCACGCCCCCCGAAAACTCCCCGTAGCACCGCCGTAACACGGCTGGTGTTGCCTACGGAACCGGAGTGTTCCGGTCGGGCGGGAGTCGGCGATGGCTGTGGATCAACTCCCGGGCCGGGTGCGGGAGTTCGCGAACTACCTCAACGGCCTGCTGGGCCGCCTCGACCAGGGCGGCGGGTGGTGCGCGGTCTTCTGGCACCGCGACCCGGACGGCATGCGGGCCTGTCTCGACGGGCGTGAGGTGCCGCCGTGGGACGTGGTCGAGGCGCTGCTGCAGGACCTCGCCGCCGGCTACGGCGCTCCGGCCGCGGCCCGGGAGTCGCAGCGGGCCCGCCCGCTGCACACCGCCGCGGTCGCCGCGTACGACGGCCGTCCCGGCGGGAGGGAGGCGCTGGGCGACCGCCTCGACGTCATGCTGCGCGAGCAGCGCTACGCTGCCGAACGCCGGCTCGAACTGGACCGCCTGATCGCCTCCGCCGCCACCCGGCAGGAGACCGACGCGCTCCGCCTGGACCTCGCCTGGGCCCGCGACGACCACGCGCGGGCCACCGCCCGCTGCGCGGAACTGCGCGCCCGCATGGACGAGATGGACCGGCGGACGCCCGGGCACGCCCGCGGCCCGGACAATGCCGGCGCGCCCCGCGCGGCCGCCCCGGCGCCGCGGTCCGCGCCCACCGCGCGTCACCCGGGCCCCACCCGACGGCCGCCCGCGCCCGAACCGCCGCTTCCCGCTCCCGTGACACCGCACCCCGCTGCCGCATCACCGGACCCCGCTCCCGTGACACCGCACCCCGCTGCCGCATCACCGCACTCCGCCCCTGAGTCACCGTCACCGGCCCCCGAGTCACCGCACTCCGCCCCTGAGTCACCGTCACCGGCCCCCGCCCCCGAGCCGCCGCCCCCCGGTCACCGGCAGCGCAGGCGCCGCCGAGGCAGTGCCCGCTTCGCCGGGATGGCCGAGGAGGAGAGCGCGCCCGTCGTCGTACCGCCCACTGCCGGGCTGGTTCTGCCCGCCCCGGACGCCGGCGGGCGTGTCCCGCGCGGGGCCCGGTTCGCCGGGGCCGCCACCGAGTCGCCCGAGCCGCCGCGGCCGCGGACCGCGGAGGTGGACGGGGCGGACGCGCGCGAGGTCGCCGGGGCCGTCGCCGACCTCGCCGGGCTGCGGGCGGAGGGCCGGACCGGCGAGGCGCACGTCCTGCTCGCCGAGGCCGCCCACTGGCCCCCCGCCCGCCTGCCGCTGCTGGCCGAGGAACTCTGGCGGGCCGGGCTCGGCGCCGACTGGGCGACGCTGCTGTGGGAGGCCGCCTCGCTGCCCGCGGGCCGGCTGGTCGCGGCGGCGGACGCGCTGGCCGGGGCCGGGCGCGGGGCGGACGGCGAGCAGATCCTGCGCCAGGGCGTCGCCCGGCCCGCCGCCGAGATGGGTCAGGCCGTGCTGGGACTGGCCGCGGACGGCCGCAGCCGCGAGGTGGAGGCGCTGCTCGACGCCTACGTCCGCGTCCGCACCCCCGAGGAGGCGGCCCGCAGCGCCGAGCCCGACCCGCGGGTCCTCGTACCGCTGCTGCTCGGGGCTGCGCGGGGCGTCTCGCAGGAGCGACACTGGGATCTGGTGCACGCCCTCCGGGTCGCCGGTTTCGCCACCTGACGCCCCCGGCCACCCCTGCCGCTCACCCACAGGAGTGCGAAACGTGATCGACTTGGCGGGTTGACGGCGATGGTCTTGGCAAGGCTCTCCCGGAGGCTTACGTTCATCCCTCTACGGCCCCGTCTACGGGCGTAGAGGCTCTGACGACACGCCGAAGGAGCAGCTCATGGCCAACGTCGTACGTGCCGCTCTGGTCCAGGCGACCTGGACCGGCGACACCGAGTCCATGGTGGCGAAACACGAGGAGCACGCCCGGGAGGCGGCCCGGCAGGGCGCGCGGATCATCGGCTTCCAGGAGGTCTTCAACAGCCCCTACTTCTGCCAGGTGCAGGACGCGGAGCACTACCGCTGGGCCGAGCCGGTGCCCGACGGGCCGACCGTGAGCCGGATGCGGGAGCTCGCCCGCGAGACGGGCATGGTGATCGTCGTGCCGGTCTTCGAGGTCGAGCAGTCCGGCTTCTACTACAACACCGCGGCCGTGATCGACGCCGACGGCACCGTCCTCGGCAAGTACCGCAAGCACCACATCCCGCAGGTCGAGGGCTTCTGGGAGAAGTTCTACTTCAAGCCGGGCAACGCGGGCTGGCCCGTCTTCGACACCGCGGTCGGCAAGGTGGGCGTCTACATCTGCTACGACCGCCACTTCCCCGAGGGCTGGCGTCAGCTCGGTCTCAACGGAGCCCAGCTGGTGTACAACCCGTCGGCCACGCACCGCGGTCTCTCGTCGTACCTGTGGCGGCTGGAGCAGCCCGCCGCGGCCGTCGCCAACGAGTACTTCGTCGCCGCGATCAACCGCGTCGGCCAGGAGGAGTACGGCGACAACGACTTCTACGGGACCTCGTACTTCGTCGACCCGCGCGGACAGTTCGTCGGCGAGGTCGCCAGTGACAGCAAGGAGGAACTGGTGGTGCGCGACCTCGACTTCGACCTGATCGAGGAGGTGCGCCGGCAGTGGGCGTTCTACCGCGACCGGCGACCCGACGCCTACGAGGGGCTGGTGCGGCCGTGAACGACCTGTACGCACGCCACCGCTCGGTGCTGCCCGACTGGCTGGCCCTCTACTACGAGGACCCGCTGGAGATCACCCACGGCGAGGGCCGGCACGTGTGGGACTCCGACGGCAACAGGTACCTGGACTTCTTCGGCGGCATCCTCACCACCATGACCGCGCACGCGCTGCCCGAGGTCACCAAGGCGGTCAGCGAGCAGGCCGGGCGGATCCTGCACTCCTCCACCCTCTACCTCAACCGGCCGATGGTCGAACTCGCCGAGCGTATCGCCCGGTTGAGCGGCATCCCGGACGCCCGCGTCTTCTTCACCACCTCCGGCACCGAGGCCAACGACACCGCCCTGCTGCTCGCCACCACCCACCGGCGCAGCAACACGCTGCTGGCGATGCGCAACAGCTACCACGGCCGCTCCTTCAGCGCGGTCGGCATCACCGGCAACCGCGGCTGGTCCCCGACCTCGCTCTCCCCGCTGCAGACCCTGTACGTCCACGGCGGCGTCCGCACCCGCGGCCCGTACGCCTCCCTCGGCGACGACGCGTTCATCGCCGCCTGCGTGGAGGACCTCAAGGACCTGCTCGGCCACACCCGGGCGCCCGCGGCCCTGATCGCCGAGCCCGTCCAGGGCGTCGGTGGCTTCACCTCCCCGCCGGACGGCCTCTACGCCGCCTTCCGCGAGGTGCTCGCCGAACACGGCGTCCTGTGGATCGCCGACGAGGTGCAGACCGGCTGGGGCCGCACCGGCGACCACTTCTGGGGCTGGCAGGCCCACGCGCAGAACGGCCCGCCGGACCTGCTCACCTTCGCCAAGGGCATCGGCAACGGCAGCTCCATCGGCGGTGTGGTCGCCCGCGCCGAGATCATGAACTGCCTGGACGCCAACAGCATCTCGACCTTCGGCGGCACCCAGATCACCATGGCCGCGGGCCTCGCCAACCTCAACCACCTGCTGGAACACGACCTGCAGGGCAACGCCCGGCGCGTCGGCGGCCTGCTCCTGGAGCGGCTGCGGGTCGTCGCGGCGCAGGTTCCGCACGTACGGGAGGTGCGCGGGCGCGGGCTGATGATCGGCGTCGAGCTGGTGAAGCCGGGCACGGACGAGGCGGATCCCGGGGCCGCGTCCGCCGTGCTGGAGGCGGCCCGCGCGGACGGGCTGCTCATCGGCAAGGGCGGCGGACACGACACCAGCGCCCTGCGCATCGCGCCGCCGCTGTCCCTCACGGTCGCGGAGGCCGAGGAGGGCGCCGCGATCCTCGAGCGTGCTCTCAGGAGCCTGTCGTAGCGGTGCACCGAGCAAGGGACGACTGCCATGACCACCACCTTCGGGACCCTCGAACCCGCGCTCTCGGTGCGCCGGGTGCTGGCCCTGGAACGGGTGCTCGCCGGGGAGCCCGAGGTGGTGGCCGGCGCGGGCCAGCTCGACCGGCCGGTGCGCTGGGTGCATGTGGCCGAGGCGCCCGACGTCGGCGTGATGCTCACCGGCGGCGAGATGGTGCTCACCACAGGGGTGCTGCTCGCCGGCGACGAGGAGAAGCAGGCCGAGTACATCCGCTCGCTGCACCGCGCGGAGGCGGCGGCCGTCGTGCTCGGCCTCGGGCGGGCGTTCCCGGCCGCGCCGGAGGTGATGCGCCGGGCGGCGGAGCGCTGCGGGCTGCCCATGGTGGTGCTGCACCGGCCGTTCCCCTTCGCGGAGCTGACCGAGGAGGTCCAGGCGCGGCTGGTGCGGCGGAAGTTCGCCGCGGTCAGCCTCTCCGAGTCCGTGCGCACGGCCCTGACCGGCCTCATCACCGCGGGCGCCCCGCTGCAACGGCTCCTGGACGAGGTCGCCCGGCACGGCGCCTGCCCGGTCGTCGTCACCAACCTCGCCCACCGCGTCCTCGCCACGGCCGGGGAGCGGCCCGCCGTGGACGACGTGCTGCGTGACTGGGAGCGCATCGCCCGGCAGGCATGGGGGCACCGCCCGGGCCCTTCGGGCACCGGGGGAGGCAGCGAGGGCGACGGCTGGATCAGCGCCGAGCTCGGCGGGCGCGGCGAACACTGGGGCCGGATCGTGCTGTGCGGCTACCGCGGCGGCACCGCCACCGGACGGCTGCTCGCCGACCGGGCCGCCGAGGCCCTCGTCCTGCACCGCATGCTCGGCGGCACCGCGGCGCACAGCTGGGAGGAGCAGTCGGCGCACAGCCTGCTGACCGACCTGGCCGGCGGTGTCGTACCGGCACGGCAGCTGCTGCCGCGGGCGCGTGCGGCCGGACTGCCGGTCAACCGGCGCACCTTCGTGCCGCTGGTCGTGCGCGGCGGTGAACCCGCCCCGGTCGAGCGGGTGCTGCGGATGCTGGGCCTGCCCGGTCTCGTCGCCGAGCCGGCCGACGGGGCCACCGTCGTGCTGCTCAGCCTCGCCCGCGACCAGGACGCCCCGGCGCTCGTGGCCAACCTCGCGGCCAGGATGCGCTCGGAGGCCGGCCGGACGGTCGTGGCCGCCGCCGACCCCCGCACCTCCTGGGACGAGGTGCCGGCCGGGCTGCGCGAGGCCCGGCACGTCGCCGACGCCGTGGCGGACTCCTCGGCCGGCCTGGACCCGCCCTGCGTCGTACGGCTGAAGGACGTCCATCTGCGGGGCCTGGTACGGCTGCTGCGGGACGATCCGCAGGTGCAGTCGTTCGCGGAGCGGGAGCTGGACGGGCTGCTGTGCCCGGGCGGCGACGACCTGCTGTCCGTGCTGCGCACCTACCTCGCCACCGGCCGCAACAAGTCCCGCACCGCGCAGCTCCACCACGTCTCCCGGCCCGCGCTCTACCGCCGGCTGGAGGCCATACAGAGCCGTCTCGGCGTCGACCTCGACGACTTCGAGCAGGCCGCGTCGGTGCACATCGCGCTCCTCGCGCACGACGCGCAACAGCGCTGAAACACGTCACGACCTCGGAAAACGGCGGTGAAACATGGGCCTGGGACAGGGTGACACCGTGACACGCCGACGGGCCGGATGCGTGACACCGTGCACCTCAAAGACGACTTCCGGTCTTTCTACGCTTCCGGCACACCGAGCGACCGGAGGTCCCGATGAGCCGAGTGATCCGTGCCGCCCTCTTCCAGACCGCGTGGACGGGCGACAAGGAATCGATGATCCAGGTGCACGAGCGGGCGGCCCGCGACGCGGCCGCCCAGGGCGCCCGGGTCCTGTGCTTCCAGGAGCTGTTCTACGGACCCTACTTCTGCCAGGTCCAGGACAAGGCCTTCTACGAGTACGCCGAGCGGATCCCGGACGGCCCGGTCGTCCAGCGCTTCCAGGCGCTGGCCAGGGAACTGGGCCTGGTCCTGATCCTGCCGATGTACGAGGAGGAACAGCCGGGCGTCCTCTACAACACGGCCGCGGTGATCGACGCGGACGGCTCCTACCTCGGCAAGTACCGCAAGCACCACATCCCCCAGGTGCAGGGGTTCTGGGAGAAGTTCTACTTCAGGCCGGGCAACAGCGGCTGGCCGGTCTTCGACACGGCCGTCGGCAGGATCGGCGTCTACATCTGCTACGACCGCCACTTCCCGGAGGGCTGGCGGGCGCTGGGCCTCGGCGGAGCGGAGATCGTCTTCAACCCGTCGGCCACCTCGCGCGGCCTCTCCCGCTACCTCTGGCAGCTGGAGCAGCCGGCGGCGGCCGTCGCCAACGAGTACTTCGTCGGCGCGATCAACCGGGTCGGCGTCGAGGAGTACGGCGACAACGACTTCTACGGGACCTCCTACTTCGTCGACCCGGAGGCGCAGTTCGTCGGCGAGGTGGCCTCCGAGAAGGAGACCGAACTGATCGTGCGCGACCTCGACCTGGCCAAGCTGCGCGAGGTGCGCGACCGCTGGCAGTTCTACCGCGACCGCCGCCCGGAGGCGTACGAGCCGCTGACCGCACCCTGACCGAACCGTCCAGCCTGGCAGGAGAGGGACCATGAGCAGCCGTACCGTCATCCGTGGCGGCCTCGTCATCACCGCCGCCGACGAGATGCACGCCGACGTCCTGATCGAGGACGGCCGGATCGCCGCACTCGCCGCCTCCGGCACCCCGGCCGCCGAGGCGTTCACGGCGGAGAGGACCATCGACGCCGCCGGCAAGTACGTCATCCCGGGCGGCGTGGACGCCCACACCCACATGGAGATGCCGTTCGGCGGCACCTACGCCGCCGACACCTTCGAGACCGGCACCCGGGCCGCCGCCTGGGGCGGTACGACGACCATCGTCGACTTCGCGATCCAGAGCGTCGGCCGGTCCCTGCGCGAGGGCCTGGACGCCTGGCACGCCAAGGCCGAGGGCAACTGCGCCGTCGACTACGGCTTCCACATGATCGTCTCCGACGTGAACGCCGAGACGCTGAAGGAGATGGACCTCCTCGTCGAGGAGGGCGTCACCTCCTTCAAGCAGTTCATGGCCTACCCGGGCGTCTTCTACAGCGACGACGGCCAGATCCTGCGCGCCATGCAGCGCGCCGCCGACAACGGCGGCCTGATCATGATGCACGCCGAGAACGGCATCGCCATCGACGTGCTGGTGGAGCAGGCGCTGGCGCGCGGGGAGACCGACCCGCGCTTCCACGGGGAGGTCCGCAAGGCCCTGCTGGAGGCCGAGGCCACCCACCGTGCCATCAGGCTCGCGCAGGTCGCCGGGGCGCCGCTCTACGTCGTGCACGTCTCCGCGACGGAGGCGGTCGCGGAGCTGGCCCGGGCACGCGACGAGGGCCTGCCGGTCTACGGCGAGACCTGCCCGCAGTACCTGTTCCTGTCCACCGACAACCTCGCCGAGCCGGACTTCGAGGGCGCCAAGTACGTGTGCAGTACCCCGCTGCGGCCCAGGGAGCACCAGGCCGCCCTGTGGCGGGGCCTGCGCACCGACGACCTCCAGGTCGTCTCCACCGACCACTGCCCCTTCTGCTTCGTGGGCCAGAAGGAGCTCGGCCGCGGCGACTTCTCCAGGATCCCCAACGGCCTGCCGGGCGTGGAGAACCGCATGGACCTGCTCCACCAGGCCGTCGTCGACGGGCACATCGGCCGCCGCCGCTGGATCGAGATCGCCTGCGCCACCCCGGCCCGCATGTTCGGCATGTACCCCAAGAAGGGCACCATCGCGCCGGGCGCCGACGCCGACGTCGTCATCTACGACCCGCACGCCGAGCAGGTCCTGTCCGCCGAGACCCACCACATGAACGTCGACTACTCGGCGTACGAGGGCAGGCGCGTCACCGGCCGGGTCGAGACCGTCCTCTCGCGCGGCGAGAGCGTCATCCACGAGCGGGAGTACACCGGACACGCGGGTCACGGCGTGTACACCCCGCGCTCCACCTGTCAGTTCCTCAACTAGGAGTGGCGCCATGGACTTCGGACTCGTTCTGCAGACCGACCCTCCGGCCTCGAGGGTCGTCAGCCTGATGAAGCGCGCCGAGCGCAACGGCTTCCGCTACGGCTGGACCTTCGACTCCGCCGTGCTGTGGCAGGAACCGTTCGTGATCTACAGCCAGATCCTCGCCAACACGCAGAAGCTGACCGTGGGCCCGATGGTCACCAACCCGGGCACCCGCACCTGGGAGGTCACCGCCTCCACCTTCGCCACCCTCAACGACATGTTCGGCAACCGCACCGTGTGCGGCATCGGCCGGGGCGACTCCGCGATGCGCGTCGCGGGCCGCAGGCCCAACACCCTGGCCCGCATCAGCGAGGCGATGAAGGTCATCCGCGCCCTCGGCCGCGGCGAGGAGGCCGACCTCGGCGGCGGCACGGTGGTGAAGTTCCCCTGGATCAAGCCGGGCGCCGGGCTCCCCGTGTGGATGGCGGCGTACGGCCCCAAGGCCCTGAAGATGGCCGGTGAGGAGGCGGACGGCTTCATCCTCCAGCTGGCCGACCTCTACCTCACCGAGTACATGGTGAGGGCCGTCAAGGACGCGGCCGCCGCGGCCGGCCGCGACCCCGGCGACGTCACCGTCTGCGTCGCCGCCCCCGCCTACGTCACCGCGGACGACTCGCCCGAGGCGCTCGCCCACGCGCGGGAGCAGTGCCGCTGGTTCGGCGGGATGGTCGGCAACCACGTCGCCGACCTCGTCTCCAAGTACGGCGAGCACTCCTCCCGGGTACCGGAGGAACTCACCGACTACATCAAGGCGCGGGAAGGGTACGACTACTCCCACCACGGCCGCGCCGACAACCCCGACACCCGGTTCGTGCCCGACGAGATCGTCGACCGGTTCTGCCTCATCGGGCCGGTCGAGCGGCACATCGAGAAGCTGAACGCCCTGCGCGAGCTGGGCGTCGACCAGTTCGCCGTGTACGACATGCACGACGCGCAGGAGACCGTGATCGACGCCTACGGCGCGCGGGTCATCCCGGCGGTCAACGCCTGACGTCCGCGGCATCCGCGCAACGCACCGTCCCCCCACTCCCGTTCTCCCCCTCCCCACCTCCCCGGGGAGGGGGCCGAAGACCGGAGACCCGCACGGCCTTTCCGGACCATCCTTGATCGATTGGCCTGCTCATGACCGACACCGCTCCCTCAGCCATACCACCGACAGCCCAGGTCACCCTCGCCGACGGGCGCGTGGAGATCGCGCCCGGATCTCCCCGGCCCAGCGGTCCCTACGCCAACAAGGACCTGCTCCCGGTGCCCGTCGAAGGGCGCACCTGGACCACGTACAACTTCTCCGCGCTGTGGGTGGGCATGGCCCACAACACGGCCTCCTGGACGCTGGCCTCCGGTCTGATCGCCGTCGGCATGGACTGGAAGCAGGCGGTGTTCACCATCGCCCTGGCCAATGTGATCGTGCTGGTCCCGATGCTGCTCACCGGCCACGCCGGACCCAAGTACGGCATCCCCTTCCCGGTCTTCGCACGGGCCTCCTTCGGCATCCGCGGGGCCAACCTGCCCGCCGTCGTACGGGCGTTGGTGGCCTGCGGCTGGTTCGGCATCCAGACCTGGATCGGCGGCGAGGCGATCTTCTTCCTGGCCGGCAAACTGATCGGCAACGGCTGGTCCGACGCGGCGAAGACCGGCGGGCACCCGTGGACGATGTGGGTGTCGTTCGTGGTCTTCTGGGTCATCCAGGTCGCCATCATCTACCGCGGCATGGAGACGATCCGCCGGTTCGAGAACTGGGCCGCGCCCTTCGTGATCGTCGGCGCGCTGGTGATGCTGTGGTGGATGAGCGACAAGGCCGGCGGCTTCGGCCCGCTGCTCGACCAGCCCTCCAAACTCGGCTGGGGCGGCGACTTCTGGACGCTGTTCTGGCCGTCCCTCATGGGCATGATCGGCTTCTGGTCCACGCTGTCGCTGAACATCCCGGACTTCACCCGCTACGGCAGGAGCCAGAAGGCGCAGACCTGGGGGCAGGCGCTGGGCCTGCCGACCACGATGACGCTCTTCGCGTTCCTCTCCGTGCTGGTCACCTCCGGTTCGCAGGCCGTGTACGGCCAGACGATCTGGGACCCGGTCCAGCTCGCGGCCAAGACGGACAACGTGCTCGGCCTGCTGTACGCGCTGGTGACCGTGCTGGTCGCGACCCTCTCCGTGAACATCGCGGCCAACCTGGTCTCGCCGGCCTTCGACTTCTCCAACGTCGCGCCCCGGAAGGTGAGTTTCCGCGCCGGCGCGCTGATCACCGCGGTGCTCGCCGTACTGATCTTCCCGTGGAAGCTGTACTCCGACCCGCAGGGCTACATCTTCACCTGGCTCGGCCTGGTCGGCGGTCTGCTCGGCACGGTCGCCGGCATCCTCATCGCCGACTACTGGATCCTGCGCCGCGCCCGGCTGCACCTGGTCGACCTGTACCGCGCGGGCGGCCGCTACTGGTACACGGGCGGCTGGAACTGGCGGGCCGTGGTGGCCTTCCTGGCGGGCGGCGTACTGGCCATCGGCGGGGCGGACTTCAAGCCGCTGCTCGACGGCCGGCCCGTTCCGGCGCTGAGGCCCCTGGCGGACTACGGCTGGGCGGTCGGCCTCGGCACCTCGATGGTGCTGTACCTGGTGCTGATGACGGCGCGCGGACGGCGGGCGGAGCGCGGCGTCTGACGCGCGGCCCGGGGGCGGCCGGCGCGGCTCAGCTCGCCCGGCCGCTGCGCAGCGCGGCCACGGCCTCCTTGGCGGCCTTGATGGCGCCCTTGTTGATCTCGTCGGTACCGGGCGCCTTCTTGGTCTCGAAGTCGCTGCCGTTGTAGGTCACGGCCACCAGCACGTTGCCCACCCGGGAGATCACCACGCCCTCGCGGGTCTGCTGCTTGTCCTGGGTGGTCAGGTTCACCACGGAGTAGCCCTCGTCACCGAGTCCGGGGACCGCTCCGCCGCCGCTCTTGTCCGCGATGCGGCTCTTGTACGCCGTCTGTCCCGCCTGGTCGGAGTCCATGACCTCGAAGGAGACGTCGAGCCAGCGGTAGTCGTAGCCGTGGAGTGCGTTCCAGGAGCAGGTGCGGCGCAGCTTCTCGTCCGTCGACTTGATCTCCTTGCCGGCCGTCTTGGCGCCCGGCACCAGGGACTTGAGCGTCTTGACGTCCACGCTGCCGCACGGTGCGGGCGCGGCGGAGTAGGACTTGCTCTGAGCCGCCGTGGCCGGGGCGGTGGCCGACGGGGTGCTCGTCTCGTGCGTCTCCTTGTGCGCGGCGGCGGGCGTCGCGGCGGGTCCGGACGACAGCGCCCAGCCGGCCGCGGCCAGCACGACGACCGGGGACAGGCGCGCGGTCAGAGCGAGCGGCAGAGGGAAATCGCGCACGGCACACTTCTCGGTGGGGGATGGTGTGCGGAAATGGTCCGCACTGCGGACGGGGCGCCAGTTTCACATGAGTCTCTGTGAGACGGAAGTGTCAACTCGCTCCGTACACGCGTGGTTACCGTTCAGTCACCGCGGGCCGGGTGCCTCAGCGCCCGCACCCGGCCGGTGCGGGCGGGCGCGGTCACGCCCCCTCCCTGGCCGCGTGCAGGGTGAACGCGCTCTCGACGCGGTCCACGGCGGCGAACGCGCCGTGCGCGACCAGGCGGACGAGGCTGCCGTCGGTGTGCTCCGGCCGCCGCCAGGCCGTCACGTCCTCCCGCGTGATGCGGTACGGCGCGAGCGCCGCGAGCAGAACCAGCCGCGCGCCGGGGCGCTCACGCCGGTCCGGAAGCCCCGCCCAGGACAGCGGTGGATGCGAGCCGTCCCAGTCCCACAGGGCCTCCCGTACGAGGGCCTGGTCGTCGGTGTCGAGCAGGCCCGCACCGGCCGCGGTCGCCGCGCGCAGCGCCGCGTAGGCCGGGCCCACGGTCGTGCCGGCCGCCCACGCGGGGCCCGGCCCGGGGTCGTCGAGCAGGGCGAGGGCCGCGCCGGGCACGGCGGGGCGGCGCACGGTCCCGGCGATCGAACGGCCCGCGAGGCTGCGCACGGGGCGCCACCTCTGGACGTTGCCCGGCAGCAGCCGCTCGGTCAGCAGGGCCGAGACGACCCGGTTGACGAAGTGGAAGGCGAGCGCCGTGCCGATGTAGCCGGGAGCGTGCTCGGGCGGGAACGGGTACGGCATCAGGCCGGCGCCCGGCACGCGCGTGTGCCGCCCCCAGGCCAGCACGCGCGCGTGCCGGGCGTTCTCCGGCTGCTCGCCCCGCGCCAGCCGCTCGGCGAGCGCGTGGTCGCCGGTGGCGTGCAGCAGGACCGTGTGCGCGTCCACGCAGAACGGGCACTTGTTGGCGCGCGACACCCCGTAGGCCGCCAGCTCCTTGCCGGTGCGGCTGCCCGGCCCGGCGATCAGCGACTCGCGCACCAGGGCCCAGGCGGCGGCGAGGACGTTTGGCGCGGAGGACAGCACCACGAAGGTGGGGGCCCTGTCGACGCCGAAGTCGCGGGCGAGCTGCCCGTAGACCTCGGCGACGCGGCCGGTGGCCGCCCCGGGCGGCAGGGGTTCGGTGAAGCGGAACGGTGTGGACATGAGCAGCAGGGTGCGCCCCGGCGGCGGTCGGAGTCGTCGTACGGCCGCATGCCGTGTGCCCTGCGACCGCGGGGGCCACCGGCGCCCGGCCCTACTACGGCGGGAGTAGCGCGAGAGCCGTCCACAGGGCTGACGCCGTTGTCCGTGCGGCCGTCTACTGTGCGTGCATGAGCGGGCACCGGGTCTCACGCGGACGCCTCGCCGACGCGGCCTTCGCGGTCGCCGTCGGCGCCATCGTGCTGACCGCGGCCGCCTTCGACGCGGACACCACCGCCCTCGACTACGCGCTGATCGCGGTGGCTTCCGCCGCGCTCGCCCTGCACCGCGCGGCCCCGCGGGCGGTGCTGGCGGTGTCGACGGCGACCGGCGGCGCCTACGTGCTGCACGCCCATCCGGGACCGGCCGCGTCGCTGCCCGTCTTCGCCGCCGTGCTGGTGGCGGCCCGGGCGGGCCACCGCGGGTACGCGGCCGGTGCGAGCGGGGTGTTCGTGGCCGCGTACATCCCCACCGGGCCCACGACCCATGACGTCGTCGAGAGAACCGCGCTGCTCGCGGGCTGGTTCCTGTGCGCGGTGATCACGGGCATGGCGGACCGCAACTGGCAGGCGTACCTGCGCCAGACCGAACAGCGCGCCCTGGAGGCGGAGCGCACCCGGGAGGAGGCGGCCCTGCGCCGCGCCGGCGAGGAGCGCCTGCGCATCGCCCGGGAGCTGCACGACTCGCTCACCCACAGCATCTCCATCGTCAAGCTCCAGGCGGGCGTCGCGGTCCACCTGGCCCGCAAGCGCGGCGAGGAGGTGCCGCCCGCGCTGCTCGCCATCCAGGACGCCTCCAGTGAGGCGATGCGCGAACTGCGCTCCACCCTGGAGGTGCTGCGCAGCGACGAACCGACCGGCACGCCCGCGCTGCTGGTGGAGCGGGCCCGGGCGGCGGGCCTCGCCGCCGACCTGGAGGTGACCGGTGAGGTCAGAACCCTGCCGCCGGCGCTCGACCGGGCCGTCTACCGCATCGTCCAGGAGGCCCTGACCAACGCGGCCCGCCACGCGGGCCCGGCGAAGGTACGGGTCCGGCTGGCCTACGACGCCGACGAGGTGACGGTGACGGTGAGCGACGACGGCACGGCCGACCCGTCCCGCCCGCACACCCCCGGCGTGGGCCTGACAGGTATGCGCGAGCGCGTCACCGCCCTCGCCGGCACGCTGCGCGCCGGCCCGCGCGCGGAGGGCGGTTTCGAGGTGCGGGCGCGGCTGCCGCTGGGGGAGGCGGGATGATCAGGGTGGCCCTCGTCGACGACCAGGCGCTGATGCGGGCGGGGTTCCGCGCCCTGCTGGAGGCCGAGGACGGCATCGAGGTGGTGGGGGAGGCGCCCGACGGCGAGCAGGGCCTGGCGCTGGTGCGCGCGCACACGCCCGACATCGCGCTGATCGACGTGCAGATGCCGGTGATGACGGGCATCGAGGCCACCCGCCGGATCGCCGCGGACCCCGGCCTGGCCGCCGTACGCGTCGTGATCCTCACCAACTACGGCCTGGACGAGTACGTCTTCGAGGCCCTGCGGGCCGGCGCGAGCGGCTTCCTGCTGAAGGACACCGAACCGGCGGACCTGCTCCAGGCCATCGAGGTGGTGGCCCGCGGCGAGGCCCTGCTCTCCCCGTCGGTCACCCGCACCCTGATCGGCGAGTTCGTGTCCCGGCCGCCGGACCGGGCGACGGCGCCCGGACTCGACTGCCTGACACGGCGCGAACGCGAGGTGACGGCCCTGGCCGCCCGGGGCCTGAGCAACGAGGAGATCGCCGCCCACATGGTCGTCAGCCCCTTCACGGCCAAGACCCATGTCAGCCGTGCGATGACGAAGCTGGGGGCGCGGGACCGCGCCCAACTGGTCGTCTTCGCCTACGAGTCGGGCCTGGTCTCGCCGCGGCACGCCTGAGCGGGTACCGCGGCACCGCGTGGCCGTCCGGCAGGCGGGGCGGGCGGTCCGTGCGTTTCCCGCGTTGCCGCGTTGCCGCGTTGCCGCGTTGCCGCGTTGTCCGGCGGAACGCGGGATCTTGCGGTGCCTGGGGGCTGGGTAGCCTGCCGGTGGAGCCGAGCGCCGATCGCACGGCGCGGGCGCGTCAACCGCGAGGTGAGAGATGCCGTTCACGACCCGGCCGACCCTGCAGGGCACCTTCGGCATGGTGTCCTCCACCCACTGGCTGGCCTCGCAGTCGGCGATGGCGGTGCTGGAGGCCGGCGGGAACGCCTTCGACGCGGCCGTGGCGGGAGCGTTCGTGCTGCACGTCGTCGAGCCGCACCTCAACGGGCCGGCCGGCGAGGTGCCGATCCTGCTCGCCCCGGCGGGCGGCGGGGTACGGGTGCTGTGCGGCCAGGGCGTGGCCCCGGCCGGGGCCACGGTCGCGCACTACCGGTCGCTCGGCCTGGAACTGGTCCCCGGCACCGGGCCGCTCGCCGCCGCCGTGCCCGGCGCGTTCGACGCGTGGATGCTCCTGCTGCGCGACCACGGCACCAAGCCCCTCGCCGACGTCCTCGCCCACGCGATCGGATACGCCGAGCACGGGCACGCGCCCGTGGAGAACGTCGGCGCGACCGTCGAGACCGTACGGGAGCTCTTCGAGACGGAGTGGACCTCCTCGGCGGAGGTCTATCTCCCGGGCGGGAAGGCCCCGGGCCCGGGTGAGCTCTTCCGCAACCCCGCTCTGGCCGCCACCTGGAAGCGGCTGCTCGCCGAGGTCGCCGGGGCCGGGGACCGGGTCGCGCAGATCGAGGCCGCGCGCGAGGTGTGGCGCTCGGGGTTCATCGCCGAGGCCCTGGTCCGGCAGGCACGGCGGCCGACCAGGGACACCACCGGCGAGCGCCACACGGGCACGCTCACGCCCGCCGACCTGGCCGGCTGGTCCGCGGCCTACGAGGCCCCGGCGACGTACGACTGGAACGGCTGGACCGTGTGCAAGGCCGGCCCCTGGAGCCAGGGCCCGGCCTTCCTCCAGCAGCTCGCCCTGCTCCCGCCCGAACTGCCCGAGTACGGCGGCGCCGACTACGTACACCTGCTGATCGAGGGCTGCAAGCTCGCCATGGCCGACCGGGAGGCCTGGTACGGGGACGCGGCCGAGGTCCCCCTCGGCGACCTGCTGTCGCCGCCGTACAACGCGGCCCGGCGCCACCTCGTCGGCGCCAGGGCCTCGCACGAGCTGCGCCCCGGCAGCCCCGGCGGACGCGTCCCGCGGCTCAGCGCGCACGCGCACGTGGTCGTCGGCGACGAGCCCGGGTTCAGCCCCATGGGCGCCGGCGAACCCACCGTGGCCAAGCCGCCGGTCTCCCCGGTGCCGGGCGAGCCCCCCGTCGGGGCGAACGGCACCACCCGCGGCGACACCTGCCACCTCGACGTCGTCGACCGCTGGGGCAACATGGTCGCCGCCACCCCCAGCGGCGGCTGGCTGCAGTCCAACCCGGTCGTGCCCGAACTGGGCTTCCCGCTCGGCACCCGGCTGCAGATGACCTGGCTCGAGGACGGCCTGCCCAACACGCTGACGCCCGGCCGCCGCCCCCGCACCACCCTCACGCCCTCGATCGCCCTGCGCGGCGGCGTCCCGGTGCTGGCGTTCGGCACGCCCGGCGGGGACCAGCAGGACCAGTGGCAGCTGCACTTCTTCCTGGCCCTCGCCCTGCGCGCACCGGTCCGCGGGGGCCTCGACCTGCAGGGCGCGATCGACGCCCCGAACTGGCACAACGACAGCTTCCCGGGCTCGTTCTACCCGCGCGGCATGCGGCCGGGCAGCGTGACCGTCGAGTCCCGCATGCCGGCCGGCGTCGTCGGGGAACTGCGGCGCCGGGGCCACCGGGTGACCGTCGGCGACCCCTGGTCGGAGGGGCGGCTGTGCGCGGTCGCCCGCGACCCCGCGACCGGCGTGCTGTCGGCGGCCGCCAACCCGCGGGGCATGCAGGGGTACGCGGTCGGCCGCTGACCGGGAGGACGGCACGTTCGGTGGGAGCGCGCCGGTGTGGTGCCCGTCACTGATCGACAGCGCCGAGTTCACGCCGATTCCACCGGGGATCCACCCTTCCGGCGGGGATTGTCAGTGGCGCGTGCTCTCATGGAGGCATGATCGAAGACAAGGAAACCATCGACGAGTTTCTCGCCCGCCACTCGGCCGACGTGGAGGAGGCGGTCCGCAAGGCCGCCGCGGCCGAGATCATGCCCCGTTTCCGCGGCCTGGCCGCGCACGAGATCGACCAGAAGAGCGGACCGCACGACCTGGTGACCGACGCGGACCGCCTCGCCGAGCGGTATCTCACGCGGGCGCTGGCCGAGCTGCTGCCCGGGTCCGTCGTCGTCGGGGAGGAGGCGGTGCACGCCGACCCGGCGACGTACGAGGCGATCCGCGGCGACGCCCCGGTCTGGATCGTCGACCCGGTCGACGGGACACGCCAGTTCGTGCACGGCGACCCCGGGTTCTGCACGTTGGTCGCGCTCGCCCGGCGCGGGGTGCTGCTCGCCTCGTGGACGTACCTGCCGGTCGAGGACCGGCTCGCCACCGCCGTGCGGGGCCGGGGCGCCTTCCTCGACGGCCGGCGGCTGCGCGCCGGCGCGCCCGCCCCCGGCCGTGACCTCCGGGTGGCCACCTCCCACCCGGACTACACGACCGACGAGCAGAAGCGGGCCCTGCTCGGCCTGTGGAGCGACGGCATCGCGCCGCGTGCCTGCGGCTCGGCCGGCCTGGAGTATCTGGCCGTCGCCCGCGGCGAGTCCGACGCGGTCGCCTTCAGCTGGGAAGCCGCGTGGGACCACGCCGCGGGCATCCTGCTGGTCGAGGAGGCGGGCGGCGCGCATCTGACGTCCGGCGGTGAGCCGTTCCGCGTCACGGGGGGCAACGTCCTGCCGTTCACGGCCGCCCGCGACACGGCGACGGCGCGCCGGGTGCGGGGACTGCTGCCGGACGGGGCGTGACCCGGGCGGCCGTTCAGGGCTGAACCACCCGCCTCGGGAGAGCGCCGGCCCCGCGGCATATCCTGATCCGCACAGGCCATCGGCTGACGAAGGGGTCCGAAGGTGCCGTCGATGCTCGATGCTGTCGTGGTGGGTGCGGGGCCGAACGGGCTGACGGCCGCCGTGGAGCTGGCCCGCCGCGGTTTCTCCGTGGCGGTCTTCGAGGCCCGTGACACCGTCGGGGGCGGGGCCCGCACCGAAGAACTCACCCTGCCCGGCTTCCGGCACGACCCGTGCTCCTCGGCCCACCCGCTGGGCATCAACTCCCCGGCGTTCCGCGCCCTCCCGCTGGAGCGCTACGGCCTTCAGTGGCTGCACCCCGAGCTGCCCATGGCCCATCCCTTCACCGACGGCAGCGCGGCCGTGCTGTCGCGATCGGTGGCCGAGACGGCGGCCTCGTTCGGCCCGCGGGACGCGGGTGCGTACCGCAGGCTGGTCGAGCCGTTCCTGCCCAAGTGGGACACACTGGCCCGGGACTTCATGTCCCTGCCGGCCACCGCGCTCCCGCGCGACCCGGTCACCCTGGCCCGTTTCGGGCTGGTCGGCCTGCCCCCGTCGACATGGCTGACCCGCCGCTTCCGCGACGAGCCCGCCAAGACCCTGTTCGCGGGCCTGGTCGCGCACGTCATGGCGCCCCTGACCGGGTTCGCCACCGGCGCCGTCGGGCTGGTCTTCGCGCTCGCCGCGCACGCCCGGGGCTGGCCCGTGGCCCGCGGCGGCTCCCAGTCCATCTCCGACGCGCTCACCGCGTACCTGAAGGACCTGGACGGCGTGGTCCACACCGACTACGAGGTCAAGCGCCTCGACGACCTGCCGCCCGCGCGCGCGTACGTCTTCGACACCTCGCCCACCGCGCTGGCCCGCATCGCGGGGCTGGGCCGTTACTACGAGGGCTACCGCTACGGCCCGGGCGTCTTCAAGGTCGACTACGCGCTGGACGGCCCGGTGCCGTGGACCGCCGAGGAGGCCCGCAGCGCCGGCACCGTGCAGATCGGCGCGGACAGCGCCGAGATCGGCACCGCGCTGCGGGAGGCGTCCCGCAGGGGCCGGGCCCCCGAGCGGCCGTTCATGATCACCGTGCAGCCGGGCGTCGTCGACCCCACCCGCGCACCCCGGGGAAAGCACGTCTTCTGGGCCTACGGCCATGTGCCGAGCGGCTGGACCGGCGACCTCACGGACGCCATGGAGCGTCAACTGGAGCGCTTCGCACCGGGGTTCCGCGACCGCGTGCTCGCCCGCGCCACCGCGGGCCCGCCCGAGATCGCCGCCCGCAACCACAACTACATCGGCGGGGACATCGGCTCCGGCGCGGTCTGCGGACTGCAGACCCTGCTGCGCCCCAAGCTCTCCCTCTCGCCGTACAGCACCCCGCACCCGGCCGTCTTCATCTGCTCGTCGGCGACGCCGCCGGGCCCCGGGGTACACGGCATGTCCGGGCACAACGCCGCGAAGGCCGTCTGGAGGAGGCTGAGGCAGACATGACCACCATCACGCTCGCCCAGGGCGACATCACGCGGCAGAGCGCCGACGCGATCGTCAACGCCGCGAACTCCTCCCTGCTGGGCGGCGGAGGCGTCGACGGCGCCATCCACCGCCGCGGCGGACCCGCGATCCTCGAGGAGTGCCGCAAGCTGCGCGCCTCGGAGTACGGCGGGGGCCTGCCCACCGGGCGGGCGGTCGCCACCACCGCGGGCGACCTCGACGCCCGCTGGGTGATCCACACCGTGGGCCCGGTCTGGTCCCCCGGCGAGGACCGCTCCGAGCTGCTGGCCTCCTGCTACCGCGCGTCACTCGGCGTCGCCGACGCGCTCGGCGCCCGTACGGTCGCGTTTCCCGCCATCTCCACCGGTGTCTACGGCTGGCCGATGGACGACGGCGCCCGCATCGCGGTGGAGACGGTCCGGGCCGCGCGGACGTCGGTCGAGGAGGTCCGGTTCGTGCTCTTCGACGAGCGGGCCCACGAGGCGTTCGTCCGGCGGCTGGGCCGGCCGCACGCGCGGTGAGACCCCCGGCGCGCCCGGGAGCTGCTCAACGAACGGTGGAGGCGGCCGGGCCCCGCGAGTCAACCTATTGTGGAACGCGGAAACCATCAGCTGATGGATGACAGAATTCACGGCGACTGAAAAAATCAGGCCAGAGTTCAGCGGATACAACACGCCTGTCGCCTGAGAATCGCAGCGTTCCGGCGGGAAGAGTTACTGGTCATTTCGAATGGTGCGTCCCTGTCCGACTGCAGGGCCGATTCCATTTCGCGTCAGACCCGGGGGAGTGACTTGCAGATCAATATATTGGGCCCAGTCTCTGTCATCACCGACGGACAGGCCCGCACCATTCGAGCCAGCAAGGTGAGGGCCATGCTCGCCACCCTTGCGCTCAAGGCGGGCCGGGCGGTGTCCAATGAAGACCTCGTCGACGAACTGTGGTCCGGGCACGCGATCGGCAACGCGCGGAACGCGTTGCAGGCGACCGCGACCCGGCTGCGCAGGGTGATCGAGCCCGCCCTGCACCGCCGTGGCGGCTCCGTGCTGCGCGGCGTGAACAACGGTTATCTCCTGGAGCTGGCACCGGAGTACGTGGACGGCAACAGGTTCCTCGACCTGGCCGCCCGGGGCACCGCGCACCTGCAGACCCACCCCGTGCGCTCCCTGGAACTGCTGCAGTCGGCCCTGGACCTCTGGCGCGGATCCGCCCTCCTCGACGCGGGCGACGGGCTGCGTGTCCGGGGCGCGGCGGCCCTCTTCGACGAACGCCGGCTCACCGCGTGCGAGGACCTGGTCAACGCCCTGCTGTCGGTCGGTGACGAGGCACGCGCGATTGCGGAACTGCGCCAGCTGGTCGCCCTCTACCCGCTGCGGGAACGGTTCTGCGAACTGCTCATGCTCGCCCTCTACCGCTCCGGCCGCCAGGGGGAGGCGCTGGATTCCTTCCTGCGGACCAGGCAGCGGCTCGACGAGGAGCTGGGGATCCAGCCCGGGCCGCCACTGCAGCGCCTGCACGCCGAGATCCTGGCCCAGGCCCCGGCCCTGAGGCTGCCCGCGGCGATCCTGCCGGGCCTGGGCGAACCCGCGGTGGTCAGCAGGTAGCGGTCACGGGCCGTGACCGGCGGGCCGCCCCGATCACCCCGGCCCCGATCACCCCGGCCCGGATCACCCAGGGCCGGATCACCCGGCCCTGGCCGCCCGGGCCGGTGCCGGCCGTTCGCCGGAGCACCACGTTCCCCCTGTCTCCCTCCTTCGGCCCGCGCGCGATCCCTTGTCCGTCGGGGGCCGGAACAACATAGAGGAGAGGTCGCATCATGCCGTCCGATTCGGAATCGCGCCCCGAAGAGAGCGCATTCCCGAAGGAGCCCATGGCGATCGTGGGGATTGCGGCGCTGTATCCCGGCGCTTCGGGTCCTGAGGAATACTGGGAATTACTGAACCGGGAACGTCCGGGCGGTGCCGTGACGCGCGGTCTGGACGACCTGCACATCGACGTGGCCCGGTTCGGAATTCCGCCGGCCCAGGCCGGGGCCATGGCCCGGATGCAGGTCCTCATGCTGGAAGCGGCACGCCAGTGCCTCTCCGACGCCGGACACCCCCGGCGCCCGCTGCCCGCCGAACGCACCGATGTCATCACCGGCACCTGCTTCGGCCTGGACCGCCAGCAGGCCAACGCGCTGCGGATCGAGGCCGGCCGCTACGCCCACGAGGTCGAACGGGCGGCGGTGGCGGCGGGAGTCGACGAGGCGGCCGCGCGGGCCGCCGCCGAGGAGCTGCGGTCGCGGACGGCACGGCGCCTGGGAGCCTCCCCGCACGACCGGGTGGGCGAGATGGCCAGCACGATCCCCGCCCGGATCGCCACCGCGTTCAAGGTGCACGGACGGACGCTCGCGCTCGAGTCGGCGGAGGCGACCTCCTTCCTGGCCATCGACCACGCGGTGCACAACCTCCGCCGCGAGGTCTCCGACGCGGTCCTCGTCGTCGCCGGACAGCGGTGGGAGAGCCCCGTCGTCACCAGGGCCCTGCGCGCCGGAGGACTCCCGGGTGCGATGGGCGCCGGCCTGCCCGGGCAGACGTACGACCGGGTCGGCGAGGGCGTCGGCGCACTGCTGCTGAAACGGCTGTCCACCGCCGTACGGGACGGTGACCGCGTCTACGCCGTGATCCTCGACTCCTCCGTGCGCCACGACTCCCGTCCGGGCGCCTTCCGCCCCTCCCGCTCCGCCGGGCTGCGCCGTGCGCTCGCGCAGACGTCACTGCGCGCCGCCGGGGTGAGCGCCGGGTCGGTGACGTACGTGGAGTGCGCCGGCGTGCCCCTCGGCCCGCAGGCCGAGCCGGAACTTCAGGCGCTGGCCGGGCTGCACGGTGGCGCCCTTCCCGCCGGCCTGGCCCTCGGCAGTGTGCGGGAGCGGCTCGGGAACACCTTCGCCAACGCCGGGGTCGCCGCCGTCAGCAAGGTCGCTCTCGCCCTGCACCACCGGCGGATCCCGCCCCGCGGCGCACCGGGCCGCGCCGCCGGGAGCGGCGCGCCCGGCACGGCACTCGCGCCGCCGTCCCCGAGCGAGGAGTGGCCGGCGGGCGGTGACGCCGCGCCCCGCCGCGCGGTGGTGCACGGATCCTCGTTCACCGGGACGGTCTGCCACCTCGTCCTGCAGGAGTACGCCGGGGACGCCGACGGCGACGCCGCCGGAGGCACCGGCGGAGCGAGGCGGCCGGCCGGCCCGAACGCCTCGCCCGGGCCGGCCCCCGCCCGGCCCGGCCCCGCCCGGACCGCGGCCGTTGCGGCCCCGGTGCGGCGCCCGGAGCCGATCGCGGTGGTGGCTCTCGCCGGCCGCTTCGCGGGCGCGCCAGACGCCGAGGGCTTCTGGCAGGTGGTCAGCTCCGGCCGGACCCGCATCGGCCCGGTGCCGGAGTCCGTACTGGAGCGGCGCCTGTACCACGCGCCCGGTGCCCTCAGCCTCACCCACAGCTACACCGACCAGGGCGCCCATGTGCCGGTGCCCGAGGAGCCACCCGGCGATGTGCGGATCGTCCCCGCGCGGCACACGGCCCTGGACGACACACAGCGCCTCGCGCTCGCCGTCGCCGCCGAACTGCTGCGGGGACGGGCGCCGTACCCGGCGGGGGATCCGGGCGCGCGCGGTGCCGCCGGGCGGCTCACCGGCAGGGGGCTGGTCGCGATCGGCACCAACCTGGGTCTGACGCGCGAGCGCCGTGCCAACGCACGGCTGTCCCTGCAGTCCTGGGACGAGGAGACCGGACGGCTCGCCGCTCTGGACGGTCTGTCCCCGCTGTGCAGGAAGGCCCTGCTGGCGTCGGTACGCGAGAAGTCACCGGGGACGGGAGACGACGACGCGCTGTCACCGGGCTTTCTCGACGGCTGCCTCGCCAGTGGCGTGGCCGCGCTCATCGCCCATGAGTACCGCCTCGACGCCGTGCCCGTCGGGGTCGAGGCCGCGTGTGCGTCGTCCCTCGCGGCGCTCGACGTCTGCGTCGGGGCCCTGCGGCTCGGCACGGCGGACTTCGCCGTGACGGGTGGCGTCGAGCTGGCCTGCAACACACGTGACATGGTGCTCTGTTCCGCGCTCGGGCTGCTGTCGCACGGCCGGATCGCCCCCTTCGACCAGGCCGCCGACGGCTTCAGCCCGGGCGACGGCTGCGGCCTCTTCCTGCTCAAGCGGTACGGCGACGCCCGCCGCGACGGTGACGACATCGTCGGCCTCATCCGGGCCACGGGCGCGTCCAACGACGCCAGGTCCCTGATCGCCCCCGACGTGGAGGGGCAACTGCTGGCCATGCGGCGGGCCTTCGCCGAGGTGGACTTCGGGCCGTCGGCCGTCGACTACCTGGAGGCCCATGGCACCGGAACCAAGGTCGGAGACCGCGTCGAGATCGCCGCCGCGGCCCGGATCTACGGCAGCGAGCCCCGGGCGAGGCCCCTGGAGATCGGCTCGGCGAAGTCGTTCTTCGGCCATACGTTCGCGGCCGCCGGCAGCGCCGGCCTGCTGCGCGCGCTGCTCGCCATGCGGGCGGGGACGCTGCCCCCCAACGCCAACCTCCGCACGCTGAATCCGGCACTCGACCTCGACGCCATCCCGGCGGCCGTGTCGACCGAGCCGTCCGAGTGGACACGGCAGCCCGGCCTGCCGAGGCGCGCGGCGGTGAGCTCCTTCGGCACCGGGGGCATCAACTACCACGTACTCATCGAAGAACACCTGGACGGACGATGAACCTCGAATTCGACGCGGACACCGAGGAGATGCGTGCCATGGTCGTCGCGTTCGCCCAGCGCGAGCTCGCCGGCCGGGGTGATACGGCGCGCGCCCCGTTCGACACGGCCGGCTTCCGGCGGCGCTGGCGGCGCGCGGGCGAACAGGGGCTGGTGGGCGGCGCCGTGCCCGCCGACTACGGTGGCAGCGGCCTGGACGCCGTCGCCTCGTCGGCCGTGATGGAGGCGCTGGGCTACGGCGGTGAGGACACCGGCTTCGCGTTCTCCGTCGCCGCCCATCTGTTCGCCGCGCTGATGCCCGTCGTGGAGTTCGGCACGGAGGAGCAGAAGCGCGAGTGGCTGCCCGGGCTCTGCTCGGGGGAGCTGATCGCCGCGCACGGCATCACCGAGCCGGAGGCCGGATCCGACGCGCTGAGCCTGCGCACCCGTGCGGAGCGCAAGGGGGACGAGTACGTCCTGCACGGCAGCAAGTGCTTCACGACGAACGCGCCCGTCGCCGATGTCTTCGTCGTCCAGGCGGCGACCGAGCCGAGCGGCGGCTTCTTCGGCCTGACGGCGTTCGTCGTCGAGGCCGGCACCCCGGGGCTGAGCGTCGGAGCGCCCTACGACAAGGTCGGCCTGCGCGGATCGCCCACGGCCGACGTGCACTTCGACGGGTGCGTCGTCCCGGCCGGCCGGGTGCTGGGCACCGAAGGGGCCGGGGCGACCGTGTTCTCCGCGTCCATGAAGTGGGAGCGCGTCTGTCTGTTCGCCATCTACCTGGGCGCGATGCGACGCGTCCTGGAGTCCACGATCGCCTACGCCAAGGAGCGCGAGCAGTTCGGTTCCCCCATCGGTGGCTTCCAGGCGGTCGGCCACCGGATCGTCGACATGACGCTGCGCCTGGAGTCCGCCCGGCTCCTGCTGTACAAGGCCGCCCGGGGCCTGGCGCGGGGCGACCAGGACGAGATCGCGCCCGCCCTCGCGAAGCTCGCGGTGAGCGAGGCCGCCGTACAACTGGGCCTGGACGCCGTCCAGGTGCGGGGCGGCCTCGGCATGGTCGGGGGAGAGGCCGAGACCTTCCTCCGCGACGCCCTGCCCGCCCGCGTCTTCTCCGGCACCAGCGAGATCCAGAAGAACAACGTCGCACGCGCGCTGGGGCTGGGGAGCAACCGCCGGCCGAACCGCCGGCGTTGATCCGGGCCCGCCCACGGCACCCGACCACCCCTCGGACACGGAGGTTTCCCTTGGCGATCATCGTTCACCGGATACGACTGCACGACGGCGTCGCACCCGGGCGCTTCGAGAGGTGGGTGCGGGAGGTCGACTACGCGGCATGTCCCGACCTGCCCAGTGTGCTGGCCTTCGGTGTCCAGCGGGTGGTGGACGCCTCCGCCGGGGCGCCCGGCGCCGAGGATCCCGGCTACTTCGAGATCATCGAGGTGAGCAGCCGCGAGGAGTTCGAGCGGGACATGAAAAGCTCGCGGTTTCAACAACTCGTCGTGCAATTCGGCCAAATGGCGAAAGTCGTCGACGAGGTGACCGGAGAACGGATCGGGGACGGATATCGGGCACAGCGACGGTGAAGTGTGGTTGAAACACATACTGAATTCTCTTCAGTCGACTGGGTCCGGAGGGATGGAATTCCGTCCGAGAGCGGAGATGAGGCCCGATTCGTAGGCGACGGCCACCGCCTGGGCGCGTGTCCCGACCCCGAGTTTCCTCAGCAAGTGGTGGACGTGGGAGCGTACCGTCGCCGTGGAAACGGACATCTTCTCCGCTATCTCGGCGTTGGACTTCCCCTGGGCCAGCAGGACGATCACCTCGGACTCCCGTGGTGTCAGGGCGGCCACCAGGCACGTGGCGGACGCCGACGGCCCCTCGTCGGGCAGGTGGTGGAGGCTCGACCTGGCCTCCTCGGGCAGGACGATGGCCCCGCCGACACTGACCGTGCGCAGTACGTGGACCAGTTCGTCCGCCGAGCTGCCCGGGGTCAGGACCGCCTGGACGCCGACCCGCAGGGCCTCGATGGAGCGCGGCGCGTTCTCCGCCTTCGCGATGAGGACCACCTTCGTGTCGGCGGACAGGGCGGCGAGTTCCCGCTTGTGCTCCACGGTCAGCGAGGGGGACACGATCACCAGGACGTCCGGTTCCTGCCGCGCCGCGGCCGCCGCGGACTCGGCGCCGGTCGTGTTGCCGATCACGGTGATGTCGGGCTGCTGGTCGAGCAGTGCCCGCATTCCCGCGCCCAGGATCGCATCCTCGCAGCAGACGAGTACGCGGATGTTCACCGACTGCCTCCCCTGAGGTGGGGCCGAGCGGGTGCATGGGTGGTTCACCCGTTACGGCCCGGGATGTGACGTTGGTGAGAGGTGCCCTCAGCGGGCGCCGGCCAGGCGGGCCGTCCGGAAGAACCGGCAGGCGGCTTTCGGTTCTGTTCGGTTGTGGTGGTGCAAAGTTCGTGCCTCCCCCGAGAGGGCGCCTAAGCGCTCTTCCGACACTCCTTGCTGCTTGCGACGACCGAATGCGGTGGTCGTTTTTCGGCCGTGCAATATTTCATATAAGCAGCTTATTGAGGCTAGCACGGGATGACGCGGCTGCACCGCATTCGGAAGACAGGTCACCGCCCGAACAACCCGCCCGCCCCGCCCGGGACCGGCTTCACCGCCCCGTGGGCGAATTGCCGACCGCCGCGCGGCGGCGGAACGTCATACGCGGCGCAGCGCTCGCGGCGCGGCCAGCCGCTGGGACGGCGGGAACGCCGAGACCGCGCGCCCGAGCCGGCTGACGAAGAACGCCCGCCCGGGCAGGCCGAGCCGCCGCTCCAACTCGGCCCGCACGTCGTCGTGCTGGAGGAGGACGCTGACGGGGTGCAGCGCCAGCCCGGCGCGGGTCGCCTCCAGCCAGTAGTCGGCCAGCACGGCGCCGCCCCGGACGACGGACCCGGCACCGGGTTCCTCCTGGCCGAAGCACAGGGCGACGACGGCGGGGGAGTGCCGTACCACGGCGGCGAGTTGACGGGCGAGGATCCGGTGGTAGCCGACGTGCCGCAGGATCCGCATGGTCGGGGGCGCCAGGGCGATCCGCATGCCGAACCGGCGCGGCGGCGACAGCGGCCCGAAGAGCTGGCCGAGGGAGAACCCGTCACCGCGCGCCGCCGCCTCCGCCTCGTCGCGGCGTACGAACGAGTACGTCTCCGTCCAGGCGAGGCGGTGGCTGAAGTCGCGCCCGCCGTGCCGGGAGACGAGGTCGGCGACCGCGGCGCGCTCGGCGTCGGCCACCACATGGCGGACGGTGACCTCGGGGCCGTGCTCCGTTCCCGTCAGGAGGGACGGCGGACCCGGTCGCGCCGTCGGCAGTCCCGCGAGCACGGCGGGGTCGATGCCGGCCACGTCGTAGGGGCCGCGGTTGGTGTGCCGGGCCCGCACGGTCCCGCGCAGTTCGTCGAGGTCCCGCGCGGACGCGTGCCCCCGGCGCAGGCGGACGACGCACAGCGGCACCCAGGCATCCGGCCACCGGTCGCCGAAGATCCGGCCGGGGGCGCCGTCCGCCGGGCCGTGTCCCCCCGGCGCAGGATCGAGGAAGCGGACGCCGTCGGCCGGCCAGCCCTGCGCGGCCAGGGCGCGCGTCAGGATCTGCCCGTACGCGCCGCAGCTGAGCAGCATCTCGGTCCCGTGCGCGGGGAGCGCCGACAGCCGCCGCTCGCGGTCCAGGGCGAGGACGAGGAACTCGCCGTCGTCCCGCCCGGCAGGACGGCCTTCGCCGGCCGTGGGCCGCCCGAGCAGCGCCGCCGCGGCGCGCCGGGCGAGCGTGCCCGTCGGCCAGCCGACGGCCCAGGGCTGGCAGTTGTGCGACGAGGGGCTGCGGGCGGCGATCTCGGCCGCCGAGTGGAGCGCGTCCTCGAAGGCCACGCCCCGGCTCGCGGGAACGGACCGGGACCCGGATGTCGATGTCACTGCCGCTGAACTCCTATCGCCACACCAACGCCACGGAGTAGCCGTCGACTTCACGTGCCCAGCTGTCGAACCGCGGCCCGTCGCCCTCGGGGACGTGCCGCCTGAGAGCCGGCCCCGCACGCCACGAGAAGCGGCCGTCGGCACGCCAGCCGGTCAGCTCCACCTCCCCCGGGTCCACCCGCAGGCCGAAGCCGAAGTGCTTGAGCACCGCCTCCTTGCACGCCCAGCGCAGCGACGGCGGCATGGCCCGCAGCCGGCCGGATCCCGTGTCCGCCGCGCCGGGCGGGGAGCTGAGCAGCGCGGTGAGCATCGGCGGCATCCGGCGGACCCGTTCGACGTCGATGCCGACGGCACGCGGACCGCACACGGCGACGGCGAAGTCCACCGAGTGCGACAGCCCGACCTGGACCGGGTGGTCGACCTGCGGTTTGCCGGCCCGCAGACCGCCGGTGACGGCGCTGACGCGGACGTCGCGGGTGCCGGGCCGTGTCCCGAAGTGGCGCCCCTGGTAGGCGCACACCCCGTGCTTGAGCGCCAGGCGCCCCGCCAGCCACTCCAAGCGCCGCTTGGGCAGGCGCAGTTGCCGCGCCTGCGCCCTCTCGGCGGCGCCGAGGTGCCGGGACTCGAGGGCCGCACGGGTCTGCTCGCCGCCCGCCCGCAGCCAGGCGATCGACACGACGGCGAGGGTCAGCGGCCCGCGCACGTGGCAGACGTACAGGGGCCGTGCCGGATCGAGGGCCAGGCGGTCGTCGAGTCCGGGCGGGGCGGCGCGGACCGGTGGTGTCCTCACCGTGCGCACGTCAGCGATCCACCGGTGGCGGCAGCAGGAAGGGGTAGGGACGGCGCAGCACCTTGAAGTGCCAGAAGCGGTCGGCCGCGCGCAGCCGCTGGATCAGCTCCCACATCCGGGCGTCCCCGCGGTAGTAGGCGGCGACCTCCGCGGCCGTGATCGGCTCGGTGAGGCGCCCGTTGGCCTGCTCCAGGAAGGCCGGGATCAGCGCGTCCAGCCGCTCCTTGTGGAGGTTGCCGAGGAAGTCCAGGAGCACGCCGCGCGTGCCGTAGAACTTGTCGAAGATCGACTTGCTCATCGACAGCCGTACGGCGTCGCGCAGCACCCAGGGCAGCGAGGTGAAGAAGAGCCGGACGTCGAGTTTCTCCCGGCCCCGCTCGTCCCGCATGAGCGGCGTGGTGACGTCCACGTACACCAGCTCACCGCCGGTGTCGACCCAGTTGGAGGCCTGGGCGTCCAGCCCGAGGGAGGGGGACACGGTCCGGTCCACCTGGTCGAGGAAGCGGGAGAAGAAGTCCTTCGCCCATGTCTCGTCCTCGGTGTGCAGGAGCCGGGAGCACAGCCGCCGCTCCGGCAGTTCGCGCTGCACGCAGTAGGCCACGACCCGCCCGCCCGGCCGGTGGGCGTGCCACAACCGCGTGTCCGCGACGTTCAGTCCGCTGTCCGCCAGGCGCCGGAGGTAGTCGTCGAGGCCACGCCGGTAGTTCTCGAAGCGCGCCCGGTCGGGGAAGACCGGCAGCCGCTTGCAGGCGTAGGCGCCGTCGTCGGTCCGCAGCCGGAGCACCAGGGTGACCTCGCCGTGGCCCAGGATGTCCAGGGCGCTGTCGTCGGCGGTGCGCAGCGCGGCCTGGACGCGGTGTTCCAGGCGGTCGAGTTCGGCGTGGGGAACGGTGAAGGACATGGGCATCGCGCCTTTACGTGTCGGTGTCCGTCCCGGCTTGGGCGGGGACGGGGGAGACGCCGGCCTGGGCACGGCGGTGCACCACGATCAGGTAGATGGCGGCGGCGAAGAACGCGGCGTCCAGCACGAGGATCTGGGGCACGCTGCCGACCAGGATGATCACGAAGCAGACGAGCATCACCAACTGCCCGTAGAGCGCGGCGAGCACCAGCTCACGGTTGCGGATCAGCACCAGGCCGCTCGAGATCATCGCCGCCGCGACGAAGACGGTGACGCCCGTCGGGTACTTCGCCAGCCAGTCGGTGAAGGCGCCGATCACGGCGACGCCGTGGTTGGCGTCGGCGGCGTCGTTCAGACGCTGCTTCACCGACTCGATCTGCGGGAAGAACTTGCCGACGCCCGCGATGATGTAGAGGACGCCCACGATGCGCTGAAGAACCAGGATTCGTTTGGTCACCTGTCGGATTCTTCCGATGTCATGGCCCGCCGGCCGGTGGTTTTTCCGGACAAGATCTGTCGGCCGTGCCCGCGGTTCACGCGGCCGTGAGGACCAGGACGGCGTTCTGGCCGCCGAAGCCGAAGGAGTTGCTCACCGCCACCCGCACGTCGCACCGGCGCGGGGGCCCGGCGACCACGTCCAGCTCGATCCCGGGATCGAGCCGCCGCAGGTTGGCCGTCGGAGGAACGGCGCCGTGCTCGACGGTGAGCACGGTCAGCGCCGCCTCGATCGCGCCGGCCGCCCCCAGCGTGTGCCCGAGGACGCCCTTGGCGGAGGTCACCACGGCACCCTCGCCGAGGACCTTGCGCAGTGACCGTGCCTCCGCCGCGTCGTTCAGCGGGGTGGACGTGCCGTGGGCGTTGACGTGATCGACCTCGTCGGGCATCACGTCCGCCGCGGCCAGCGCCGTGCGCAGGGCCCGGACGACGCCGGCGCCCTCGGGGTCCGGAGCGGTCATGTGGTGGGCGTCGGCCGACGCCCCGTAGCCGGCCACCTTCGCCCGTACCCGCGCGCCACGGGCCCGGGCGTCGGCCTCCCGCTCCAGGACCAGCATGCCGCTGCCCTCGCCGATGACGAACCCGTCGCGGTCCGCGTCGAACGGCCGTGAGGCGGCGCCGGGTTCGTCGAGCCGCCTCGACAGCGCCCCCATCTGGGCGAAGCCGGTCACCATGAGGGGGCTCACGCCGGCCTCGCCGCCGCCCGCGAGCACGACGTCGCAGCTGTCGTCGCGCAGCAGCTGCAGGGCCGTGCCGATGGCGGTGGCCCCGGACGCGCAGGCCGTCGCCGTGACGAGGTTGGGGCCCGTCGCGCGCAGGTCCATGGCCAGGTGGCCGGCGACCATGTTGGGCACCAGCATCGGGATCAGCAGCGCCGACACCGCCTGGGGGCCGTCGTCCAGCATCCGCCGGTGCTGGGCCTCCCACGTCGCCACGCCGCCCAGGCCGCACCCCACGACCACCCCGACCCGGGCGCCGTCCCACGTCCCCGGGTCCAGCCCGGCGTCGCCGACGGCCTCGCGCGCCGCGGCGACGGAGAGCTGGATGAACCGGTCCTGGGTCAGCGTGCTGCGCCGCCCGACGTGCTCGCGCGGGGAGAAACCCGGCACCGTGCAGGAGATGTCCACGGGGAGGCCGGCCAGGAGCGGGTTGCGCGCCGCGGCCGACCTGCCCGCGCACACGCCCCGCCAGGTGGCGTCGGCACCGATACCGGCGGCGGTGACCAGCCCGATCCCGGTGACGGCCGTGGCGGGCGGTGTGCGTGCGGTCATGAGGAGGCCGTGCGGGAGGAGGCCGCGGAGGTGGTGTGCCGCTCCAGGAGCTCCGCGACCTGGGCGACCGTGTCGCCGGGCGAGGCGGCGTCGTCGTCGATCTGGACGCCGAACTCCGACTGGATCACCAGCAGCAGTTCCACCAGGAACAGGGAGTCCATGTCGAGGTCCTCGAACGTGGTGTCCGGCCCGATCTCGGCGCGGTCCACCTCGAAACGGCCGACGAGAAGATCGACCAGCCTGCCGTACATCGCACTCATGGGATGCGCCCTGCCTTTCCGGTGGCCCGTCCCGCGCTCCGCGGGGAGCGGGGGCGAACGCGCATTCGCGTGCCGGGAGTTCGTCGTACCGAGTCTGGGCCGCGGGGCTGACTGTGCACTGACCGATGGCTGACGACTCGCTGACCGGCCGCGACCTCGGCGTTCGCGGGAACCGGACGCGCCGGAGGGCGCCCGGACCGCGGCGACGTGCCCGGTAAGCCATCGGTCAGCGCGCGGTCAGCCATCGGTAAGGCCCCCGGGCAAGACTCGGCCCGGACAGTGCGCCGGACCCGGAATCGCCCGGACAGCGCATCGGACCCGGAAGACGAGGAGCGCACGTGGTGGCACGCCGTGCGGACAGGCCGAAGCCGGGTACCGTCGCACCCTCCGGCTCGCCCGGCGGTGTCCGGTGAACCGGGCCGCGGTCGTGGCCGGCGTCGGCAGCTGCCTGCCGGCCCGGGCCGTGCCCAACGACGAGCTGGCGCGGCGGCTGGACACCTCCGACGCCTGGATACGCTCGCGGACCGGTATCGCGCAGCGCTACGTCGCGGCGCCGGGCACGGCGACGTCGGACCTCGCCGTCGGCGCGGGCGCCGAGGCACTGAAGTGCTCGGGCCTGTCCGCCGTGGACGCCGTGATCGTGGCCACGACCACGCCGGACCGCCCCTGCCCGGCGACCGCTCCGGTCGTGGCCGCCCGTCTGGGCATGACGGGAACGGCCGCCTACGACGTCTCCGCCGTGTGCACGGGCTTCGTGTACGGCCTGGCGACCGGGGCGGGCCTGATCATGGCGGAGGTGGCCGACCGGGTCCTGGTGATCGGCGCGGAGACCTTCTCGACCCTTCTCGACCCGGACGACCGGTCCACCACCGTGATCTTCGGGGACGGGGCCGGAGCCGTGGTCCTGCGCGCCGGCTCCCGCGCGGACGCCGGCGCGCTCGGGCCGTTCGACCTGGGCAGCGACGGGGAGGGCGAGGCACTCATCACCGTGCCCGCGGGCGGCTCGCGGCAGCGCCTGTCCGGACAGCCGCCGCGCGCGGACGAGCAGTACTTCTCCATGTCGGGCAAAGAGGTCTTCCGGCACGCGGTGCGCCGTATGACCGGCTCGGCGAAGGCCGTGCTCGACCGGGCGGGCTGGAGCGCCGGGGACGTCGACCACCTGGTGAGCCACCAGGCCAACTCCCGGATCACCCAGCACGTCGCGGAGGGGCTCGGGCTTCCCGCGCGGCGGTGCTTCAGCAACATCGCCGAGGTGGGGAACACGGCGGCCGCGTCCATCCCCCTCGCGCTGGACCAGGCGCACACCCGTGGCGTGCTCAGACCCGGGCAGCGGGTGCTGCTCACCGCGTTCGGCGGCGGGCTGACCTGGGGGTCGACGGTGCTGACCTGGCCGCGACTGGACCGACCCTGACCGGCCGCATCCGGTCGGTGACCGACCACGACAGAGCAGGAGCTCAGCCATGAGTGCGATGTACGGCAGGCTGGTCGATCTTCTCGTCGGCCGTTTCGAGGTGGACCGCGCCGAGATCGGGCCGGACACCACGTTCGAGGACCTCGACATGGACTCCCTATTCCTGGTGGAACTGCTGCTGGTGATCCAGTCGGAGTTCGGCGTCCAGATCGACGACGACGCCGCCTCGCCCGGCGACACGGTCGCCCAGGTCGCGGAGCTCCTGGAGCGGCACACCACCTCCGCGGCCTCCTCCTCCACGGCCTCCTCATGACCGCACCCGCACGATCCGCCACAGCCACCGCCGCCGCCCCGTAGCAACCAGGCCGAGGGCCGCCGGACACACAGCCGAGGACGACCATGAGCACCCAGCAGTCAATCATCGACCACATCGCCGAGGTCTGGCTCGACGGCGACGCCGACGGGCTCGACGCGCACGTCCCCCTCGCCGAACTCAACATCATCGACTCCGCGGAGATCTTCGACCTCGTGCACTACCTGCAGGACCGCTTCCGCATCACCGTCCCGCTGCGCGAGGTCTCCCCGGCGAACTTCCGGACCGTGGACGCGATCACGTCACTCGTGGAACGGCTCCAGGGCGAAAGGGAGGGTGTCCGATGACGGACTCCGCGGGGGACGGGACGCACCGGAAAGGCGTCCACCGGCAGGTCGTGGACATCGTGGCCTCGCGCACGCTGTACGACGAGTCGTACCTGCTGCCCGACAGCCACTTCGAGGCGGACCTCGGGATCGACTCGGTCATCCTCGAATCCATCCTGACGTCGGTCAACGAGCACTTCGGCCTGCGCCCGCCCCTGGCCGCGGGACCCGCCACGATCCGGGAACTCGTCGACGCCGTCGCGGAGTCGCTGGACGGCGGTGCCGGCCCGGCCGCGCCCCACGCCGGCGGAGTCGCCGGCGAAGGCACGGCGGGCGCGGAAGGCGCCGGAGGAGCCGGGGACGGCGACGCGGTGCTGGAGACGGTCGTCGCCGCGGCGCAGCGGCACACCCAGTACCAGCGCCACCAACTGGCCCTCGACGCGGACTTCGAGAGCGAGCTCGGCATCGACTCCGTCGTGCTGGCCTCGATCGTCGCCGACGCCGTGGCGGAACTCGCCCTCGGCGACGGCGTACGGGACTCGCTCACGGCGACGTCGCTGCGCGGGATGGCCGCCGAACTGCGTGCCGCCCGGGCGGGCGCGAGCCCCGCGCCCGCCGCCGGCGGCGGGTCACCCTCCGGGCCGCGGGCGGGCCGGGGGCCCGGCCCGGAGACGGCGGAGTGGGACGGCCGCTCCATGAAGGACTTCGTGGAGGAGCGCGACCGCGACCTGTTCGCCAAGACCCGCAGCTTCGGGTCGTATCTGCGGCGGCGGGAGGCCGAGCGGCTCTACTGGTACGGGATGCCCCTGCGGTCCCGGTGCGGCAACCGGGCCGTCATCTTCGACGAACTCGCCGGCCGCGAACGCGAGTTCCTCATGTTCGCCTCCAACAACTACCTCGGGCTCGCCAACCATCCCCGGGTGATCGAGGCGGTCTGCGACGCCACCCGCGCCTACGGAGCCACCCACACCGGCTCCCGCTTCATCGGCGGCACCAACGTCCTGCACAAGGAGCTGGAACGCCGGCTCGCGGCCTTCAAGCAGCGTCCGGCCTGCATCGTCTATCCCGGCGGGTACGCCGCGAACCTCGGCGCGATCTCCGCCCTCGTCAAGAGCTACGACACCCTCGTGGTCGACCGGCTCAACCACATGAGCATCGTCGACGGCGCCCGGCTCTCCGGCGGCATCCGCAAGATCTACCAGCACAACGACATGGCGGACCTGGAGCGCATCCTCAAACGCGCCGACGAGGGGTCCGGGGGCCGGCTGATCGTGGCCGACGGCGTGTTCAGCATGCACGGCGACATCTGCGACCTGCCCGAGATCGTCCGTCTGGCCAGGGAGTACGACGCCCGGATCATGATCGACGACGCCCACGCCACCGGCGTCCTGGGCGAGCGGGGCTCCGGCACGACCGAGCACTTCGGCCTCAAGGGCGAGGTCGACCTCGAACTCGGCACGATGAGCAAGGCGCTGGCGGGCATGGGCGGCTTCGTCGTCGGCGAGGAGGAGGTCGTCGAGTACCTCCGCTTCTACTCGAACTCCTACGTGTTCGCCGCCAACATCCCGGCCGGCGTGGCCGCCGGCCTGATCGCGTCGATCGACGTCATCGAGGCCGAGCCCGAGCGGATCACCCGGCTGTGGTCCAACATCCGCCTGCTGCGCGGGCAGCTGGCCGACGCGGGCTTCGACCTGGAGCACACGCAGAGCGCCATCCTGCCCATCGTCATCGGCGACGAGCGCCAGGCCATGGAGATGGGACGCGCGGTGCGCGCCCGCGGCCTGTACTGCCAGACCGTGGTCTTCCCCGGAGTACCGCTGGGCGACGCCCGGCTGCGCGTCAGCGTCACCTCCGAGCACACGCGCGGGGACCTGGAGGAGGCCGCGGGGATCTTCGTCGAGGCGGCCCGCGAGGTCGGTGTGCTGCCCTCGGCGGCCTGAGGCAACGGTGATGGGAGCAGGCATGACGCAGACGACGAGCGAGTCCGACACGGCGCTGATCCGGTTGCCGCGGTCCCTCTCGGCCCGGCAGGCGGCCCGCCCGGCCCTGGTGGGCGAACGGACCGTGACCTACGGCGAGTTGCAGAGGAGCGTCGCCTCCCTCGCCTGCGGCCTGCTCGGCGCCGGGGCCGCGGTCGGCGACCGGGTGGCGATCTGGATGGACAAGCAGCCGCGCTACGCCGAGGCCGTCCTCGGCACCCTGCAGGCGGGATGCGCCTACGTCCCCCTCGACGGCGGCCAGCCGGCGGACCGGGTCCGCACCATCCTCGCCGACTGCGAGCCGGTGGCCCTGTTCACCGACACCCACCACTGGGAGCGGCTGGCGGACCGGGCACTGCCCGCCTCGGTCAGGACGATCGTGGTCTGCCACGGCACGGCACCCGAACCGCGGCCCGCCTGCGCCGCCGCGGACGGCGGCCGGATCGCCCCGCAGACCTGGGAGGGCTTCGCGGCCCGCGCGGCGCGGCACGTCGTGTTCCTGCCCGCGCTGGACCGCGACGACCTCGCGTCGATCCTCTACACCTCGGGATCGACGGGCACGCCCAAGGGCGTCCGCATCACCTACCGGAACCTGGCCAATTTCATCCGGTGGGCGCGGGCCGAGCTGCCGGTGGGCCCGGACGACGTCTTCGCCAACCACGCCTCGTTCAACTTCGACCTGTCCACCTTCGACCTCTTCACCGCGCTGTCGGCCGGCGCCCGGCTCTGGATCGTCGCCGACGACCAGGCGCGCGACGCCGGCGCGCTCGCCGCGGGCATCCGCGAGCACGGCGTCACCGTGTGGTACTCCGTGCCGTCGGTGCTGCACCTGCTGACCACGTCGGGAGCGCTGACCCCGGAGACCGCACGCGGGCTGCGGCACGTCCTGTTCGCCGGCGAGGTCTTCCCGATCCGGCAGCTGCGGGCACTGGCGGCGCTGCTCCCGCCGGCCACACGGCTGTACAACCTGTACGGCCCCACGGAGACCAACGTCTGCACCTACCACCGGGTCCGCCCCGAGGACCTGGCCCGGGAGGAGCCCGTACCGATCGGCCGCCCGGTCCCCGGCGCCCGGGTGTCGGTCGTGGACGAGGACGGGCGGGCGCTCCAGGGCCCGGACGCCGTCGGGGAGCTGGTCGTCGAGGGCGACTGCGTCACGCCCGGGTACTGGCGCAGGGAGTCGGAGCCCGCGGCCGCCGACCACTGGAAGGGCCGCCACGCCACCGGGGACCTCGTCAGCTGCGAACAGGGCGAGCTGGTCTACCGGGGCCGCAGGGACCGCATGGTCAAACTCTCCGGCTACCGGGTCGAACTGGGAGAGATCGAGGCCGCCGTGCTGCGGCACCCGGACATCGCCTCCGCGGCCGTCGTCGTCGACGCCCGGAGCCCCGAACGGCGGATCGCCCTCTACTACACGCCCCGCGACGGCGGACGCGGACCGGCGCTCATCGAGATCAAACGGCACTGTGCGCGCTATCTGCCCCGGTACATGCTCCCGCAGACGGCGACCCGGCTCGACGAGCTCCCGCGCAACGCCAACGGCAAGACGGACTACCGGCGGCTGTGCGAGACGCCCGGCCCGGCCCGGCCGGCGCGGGCCCTGCCCGGAAAGTGACGGAGACGCTCATGAACCAAGGCCCTACTGGCACTCTCCGGCGCGAGGAACCGAGGACCGTCGCCGGGCTCCTGCGGCACCACTGCGAACAGCGTGCGGACGCCCTCGCGTACCGCTTCCTCACCGGCGCCGGCGGCGAAGGCGAGTCCCTCACCTACCGCGAACTCGACGCGCGCGTCAGGGCGGTGGCCGTCGCGCTGGGCCGCGAGGGCCTGGCCGGCAAGCCGGTCCTGCTGCTCCACCCGCCCGGCCTCGACTACATCGCCGCCTTCCTCGGCTGTCTGTACGCGGGAGCCGTGGCCGTACCGGCGTATCCCCCGGACACCCGGCGGTTCGGGCAGAGCATGCCGCGACTGGCCGCCATCGCCCGGGACGCGGGGGCCACGCACGCGGTGACGACCGGGGAGATCTCCCGTTTCGTCGGCGACCGGCACGACGAGCTCGCCAGGCTCGGCCTGGGCGGTCTGCGCTGGCTGGTGACCGACGCACTCGACACCACCGGCGCCGACGACTGGCGTGACCCCGGTCCCCGCGGGGACACGCCCGCCTTCCTGCAGTACACCTCGGGCTCGACGTCGTCCCCCAAGGGCGTCATGGTCGGCGACGACAACCTGCTGCACAACCTCCGCGCGATCCACCGGCGCCTCGGGCACGACGCCGCCTCGGCGATGGTCTCCTGGCTGCCGCCGTACCACGACATGGGCCTCATCGGCGGCATCCTGACCCCGCTCTACGGGGGGTTCCCCGCCCATCTGATGGCGCCCATGTCCTTCGTACGGCAGCCGCTGCTGTGGCTGCGGACGCTGTCGGACACCCGCGCCTCCACCAGCGTCGCACCCAACTTCGGCTTCGAGCACTGCGTGCGCAGGATCACCGACCGGCAGTGCGCGGGCCTGGACCTGAGCCACTGGCGGCTGGCGCTGAACGGCGCCGAGCCGGTGCGCGCGGACACGCTGCGCCGCTTCACCGACCGCTTCGCCTCCCGCGGCTTCCGGCGCAGCGCCCTGCTGCCGTGCTACGGCCTCGCGGAGGGCACGCTGATGGTGACCGGTGTGCGCGCCGACGCGGCGCCCACCGTCGGCACCCTCGATTCCCGGGCCCTCGGGGACGGCACGGTGCGGCCCGTGGCCGCGACCGGTGACGCCCGGGTGACCGAGGTCGTCGGATGCGGCCCGGCCGTCGACGGCGTGCAGGTCGCGATCGTCGACCCGGCCACCCGGCGGCGGATCACCTCGCCGGACCGGATCGGGGAGATCTGGATCTCCGGCGGCAACGTCGCCCACGGCTACTGGCGGCGCGCCGCGGCCACCGCCGAGGCGTTCAGGGCCCGCGTCGAGGGGGAGGACGGCACGCCCCACCTGCGCACCGGCGACCTCGGATTCCTGCGCGAGGGAGAGCTGTACGTCGTCGGGCGCACCAAGGACGTCGTCATCGTGCAGGGCCGCAACCACTACCCGCACGACATCGAGCTCACCGTCGAGCAGACCGACGAGCGCCTGCGCGCGGGCAGCGGAGCGGTGTTCTCGGTGGAGGTGGACGGCGCCGAGGAGATGGTCGTCGCCTACGAGGTCGAGGGCCGGCGCGTCGAGGACGCCCCCGCCCTGCTGGCGCGGCTGCGCACCGCCATCGCCGAGGCGCACGACGTCACGCCGCACGCCGTGGTCCTGCTCAAGCGCTCGACCGTGCACAAGACGACCAGCGGGAAGATCCAGCGCCAGGCGTGCAAACGGGACTTCGTCGACCTGCGGCTGACGGCGGTCGCGGCCAGCGTCACCCGGGACGCGCAGCCCCCGGCTCCCGGCGGGGCACTCGCCGGCCTTCCCGCCGACCGGCGCGGGCGGCAGGTGATCGACGCGGTCACCGAGGTACTGACCGGAGCCGCCCCGGCGGACGACGCGCCGGACATCACCGACTGGACCTTCGCCGAACTGGACCTCGACCACCCGGCACTGCTGAGCGCCGTACGGGAGCTGGAGCGGCGGCTGGGCACCGCCATCCCGTTCGGCGAACTCCTCGTGCGCCCCCGGGTCGACACGCTGATCGCGCTGTTCCTCGGCGAGCGGCCCGGCGGCGGTACGCCGCCGCCCGCCCCCGCGCCCTCCGAGGCCGCACAGCCGGCCGGGCCCGGCCGGCCGGAGGACGTCGAGGGCTGGCTGGTACGGAGGATCGCCGCCCGCCTGGGACTGCCGGAGGAGGCGATCGACGCGACCAGGCCACTGGCCTCCCTGGGGCTGGACTCGAAGCAGGCGGTGGAGATCGTCCACGAACTGGGTTCGCTGACGGGCCGTGAGGTCACCACCGGCGCGGTCTTCGACCACCCGACGGTGCGTGCCGTCGCCCGTCACCTCGCCGCCCCCACCACCGCGGCGGCCGGCGCCCCGCACCGCGCGGAGGCCCTGCCCGCCGGCGCCCCCCTCGAAGCCCGGGAACCGGCCGCGCGCCGGGCCGCGGAGCCGGGCGCCGCCGAGCCGGTCGCGATCGTCGGCATCGGCTGCCGCTTCCCCGGCGCGCCCGACGCGGACAGCTTCTGGCGGCTGCTGATGGACGGCCGCGACGCGATCACCGAGGTGCCGGGCAGCCGCTGGGACGCCGACCGGGTCGACGCGCCCGCCCACGGCGGTTTCCTCGACGCGGTGGACGAGTTCGACGCCCGCTTCTTCGGCATGTCGGCACGGGAGGCCGCCCGCACCGACCCGCAGCAGCGGCTGCTGCTCGAAGTCGCCTGGGAGTCCCTGGAGGACGCCGGGCTCGACCCGGGCCGGCTGGCGGGCAGCGCCACCGGGGTCTTCGTCGGCATCAGCAGCCACGACTACTCCGAACTGCAGATGAGCCGGCCGGCCGCGATCGACGTCCACGCGGCCACGGGCAACGCGCACTCCATCGCGGCCAACAGGCTCTCGTACACCCTCGATCTGCACGGCCCGAGCCTCGCCGTCGACACGGCGTGCTCCTCCTCCCTGCTGGCGGTCCACCTCGCCTGTGAGAGCCTGCGCCGCGGGGAGTGCTCGGCGGCCCTCGCGGGCGGGGTGAACCTGATGGTGACACCCGGCCTCTCCGTGGCGTTCGCCGCGGGCAACATGCTCTCCGCGGACGGCCGCTGCCGCTCCTTCGACGACTCCGCGAGCGGCTATGTGCGCGGTGAGGGCGCGGGACTGGTGCTGCTCAAGCCGCTCTCCGCCGCCCTGGCCGACGGCGACCGGATCCACGCCGTGATCCGGGGCTCGGCGACCGGGCACGGCGGGCGGAGCAACGGCCTGACGGCGCCGCGGACCTCGGCGCAGCGCGCCGTCTGCGAGCGGGCCCTGGACCAGGCCGGCCTGCCGCCCGCGGCGATCCACTACGTCGAGGCCCACGGCACCGGAACCCCGCTCGGCGACCCCGTCGAGTGGGAGGCCCTGGCCGCCGTCTACGGCCGTGACCGCGCCGGGGGCGGGCCCTGCCTCGTCGGCTCCGTCAAGACCAACATCGGTCACCTGGAGGCCGCCGCGGGCATCGCCGGCCTGATCAAGGCGGCGCTCGTCGTGGGCCGCCGCCGGGTGCCGCCGACCCTGCACCTGCGCACCCCCAACCGCCATCTGCTGCCGGGCGCCGCGCTGGAGGTGCCGACGCGGCCGGTGCGCCTTGCGGAGGGGACCCCGGCGCGGGCCGCCGTCAGCTCCTTCGGGTTCGGCGGCGCCAACGCCCATCTGGTCCTCGAAGCGGCCCCCGGGACCACCCCGGGCGAGTCGGCCGCGCCGAAGCGCCCGGTGCACGCCCTGTGCCTCTCGGGGCACACGCCGACGGCCCTGACCGAACTGGCCCGGCGGTGGCGCACCCACCTGGCCGCCCATCCGGACGCCGACGTCGCGGACCTGTGCCGCACGGCGAACACGGGCCGCCCCCGGCTCGGCCACCGCGCGGTCGTCACCGGCGGCTCCGCCGAGGCGCTGGACGCCGCGCTCGACGCCCTGGTACGCGGCGAGGCGTCGACGGCCGTGGTCCGCGACCGGGCCCGTACCGGCCCGGCACCGAAGGTGGCCTTCCTCTTCAGCGGCCAGGGCACCCAGTACACCGGCATGGGCAAGGGGCTGTACGAGACCCACAGCGGCTTCGCCCGCACCCTCGACCGGGCGGACGAGGTGCTGCGGCCGCTCATCGGGCTGCCGCTGCCGGACCTGCTCTTCACCGAGGCGGGCGGCGACCGGCTGCGCGGCACCCGCCACTGCCAGCCCGCGCTGGTGGCGCTCGAGGTGGCCCTCGCCGAGGTGTGGATGTCGCTGGGGGTGCGGCCGGCCGCGCTGCTCGGCCACAGCATCGGGGCGTACGGCGCCGCGTGCGTGGCCGGAGTGATGTCGCTGCAGGACGCGCTGACGCTGGCGGCGCTGCGCGGGCGGCACATGGACCAGCAGCCCGGCGACGGCGCGATGGCCGCCTGCGCCGGAGCCGCGGACGTGATCCGCTCGGTCGCCGGCGGCTTCCCCTCCGTCTCGGTGGCGGCCGTCAACGCGCCCGGCCACCTGGTCCTCTCCGGTGCCCGGGAGGAGATCGAACAGGCCCGTCACCTGCTCCAGGAGCGGTCCGTCGCGGTGCGCCCGCTGGCCGTCTCGCACGCCTTCCACTCCTCGCTGATGGCCGGTGCGGCGGGGCCGCTGCGGGAGGCGGCCCGTGCCGTGCGGTTCGCCGAGCCGGCCATCCCGTGGATCTCTGACGCCACCGGCGAGCAGGTCACCGGGCGCATCGGCGCCGACGATCTGGTGGAGCACATGCTCGGCACGGTCCGCTTCGCCGACGGATTCGGCACGCTGCGCCGGCTGGGCTGCGACGCCTTCGTCGAGATCGGCCCGCACCCCACCCTGCTCAACCTGGCCCGCACGACGACGCCCCCGGACGACGAGCACCCGGCGCTGTGGCTTCCCTCGCTGCGCAGGGGCGGTCCGGCGGGCAGCGGCGACTGGGGGACCCTCCTGCAGTCGCTCGGCCGCCTGCACTGCGCCGGCGGCGAGGTGGACTGGGCGGCGCTCGACGAGGGACACCGGCGAGCCCGTGTGCCCGTACCGCACACGGTCCTCGAGAGGCAGTCGTACTGGTTCACGTCGCCCCCGCAGGAGGCCCCGGCCGTGACACAGCATCCCGCACCCGACATGGCAGCCCGGCACGAGCACGACGAGGCCGCCGGGCAGCCCGTTCCGCATCCCGTCGCCCGGGACGGCCACGAGGCCGCGGCCGGGCCCGCCGGCGGCCGGGACGCGCGCCGGGTGGTCCTCGAACAGGTCTCGGCCGTGTGCTCCTTCCCCGTCGACCAGATCCCCCTCGACGCGCGCCTGGGCAGGGACCTCGGCTTCGACTCCCTCATGCGCACCGAACTGCAGCGGGCGCTCGAACGGCACTACCCCGGATGCCTCCGGACCTACCGGGACGACCTCCCCGAGGACCCCAGCGTCCGGGAACTGGCCGGCCTGCTCGGCGCGGAGACGGCCGCCCCGGCCGCGAGCGCCGCGCCCCCGCCCGAACGCCTCCCCGACGCCGCGACCGCGCCGGCCCCGGCGGCCGTACCGGCCCCGGCGGTCCGGCAGGAGCGGGAGTTCGAGGAGTGGGCCGAGTACGCGGAGCTGCAGGGCAGGCTGCGCCAGGCCGGGTCGAGCGGTGCCAACCCGTACGGCCGCGTCCACGAGGGGCACAACGCCGGCCGTGCCACCGTCGACGGCCGCAGCGTGCTGAACTTCGCCTCCTTCAACTACCTGGCGCTCTCCCACCACCCGCGCGTGCGCAAGGCGGCGCAGGACGCCATCGACCGCTACGGCACGTCCAGTTCGGCCACGCCCCTGCTGTTCGGCGAGACGCCGCTGCACCACGAACTGGACGCCGAGATCGCCTCCTTCCTCGGCACCGAGGCCGCGATCGTCTTCGCCGGGGGCCACGCCACCAACGTGGCCACGATCGGCCACCTCCTCGGCCCCGAGGACCTGGTCCTGCACGACGAGTGGATCCACGACAGCGCCGTCCGCGGCTGCATCCTGTCCGGGGCGCGGCGCAGGCCGTTCCCGCACAACGACTGGCGGGCCCTGGACCGGATGCTGGGGTCGCTGCGGGCGGGCCACCGCCGGGCGCTGGTGCTCATCGAGGGCGCCTACAGCCAGGACGGCGACCTCCCCGACCTGCTGCGGTTCATCGAGGTCAAGAAGCGCCACGGCGCGATGCTGATGATCGACGAGGCCCACTCCATCGGCGTGCTGGGCCGTACCGGCCGGGGCATCGGCGAGTACTTCGGCGTCGACCGCCGCGACGTCGACCTGTGGATGGGCACGCTGAGCAAGGCCCTCGGCAGCCTCGGCGGCTACATCGCGGCCCGCGAACCGCTCATCGAGTACCTGAGGTTCACCGCTCCCCTGCACATCTTCAGCACGGGGATCTCCCCGGCCAACACCGCCGCGGCCCTGGAGGCGATCCGGGTCGTCAGGGACGACCCGCGGCGGGTGGCCCGGGTACGGCACCTGGCCGAGTACTTCCGCGACGAGGCCCGGGCCCGCGGTCTCGACATCGGCGTGTCCCGGGCGTCCGCGGTGATCCCGGTCGTCATCGGCGACTGGGAGAAGACCATGGCGCTGTCGAACACGCTGCTCGAGCGCGGCGTGAACGTGATGCCCATCGGCTACCCGGCCGTCGCCCGCGACGAGTGCCGCCTGCGCTTCTTCATCAACGCCGACCACAGCGAAGAAGACCTGCTCCATTCCCTCGACCTCCTGGGGCGTGCCATGGCAGACCACCCGACCGCGAACCCGGCCACCGCCTCCGGGGCGGCGGACGAGACCGCACCCGGCGAGAACCCGTCAGAAACCGTGCCGGACGCCGCCGCGCGCCCCGTACCGGGCCCCGTCCCCGACTCGGGCCCCGACGTGCTGGTCGCGGGCGCGAGCGGCTTCATCGGCGGGCACCTGACCCGGCGGCTGGCCGAACACGGCCACCGCGTACGGGTACTGGTCCGGGACGGCAGCGACCGCTCCGCCTTCGACGGCGCCGACGTGGAGATCGCCACCGGCGACCTCGGCGACCCCGACAGCCTGCGCCGCGCCACGGCGGGCGTACGGCACGTCTACAACTGCACCGGCATGTCGGCCGACTGGGGCCCCTGGGAGCAGTTCCGGAGCGTCAACGTCGACGGCAGCCGCCGGCTCGTCGAGGCCGCGCACCACGCGGGCACCGTCGAACGCTTCCTGCACGTCAGCACCACCGACGTCTACGGCTATCCGGTCACGCCCTGCGACGAGTCCGCCGAACTGCGGGACATCGGGCTCCCCTACAACCGCAGCAAGGTGCTCGGCGAGCGCGCCGTCCGGGAGGCGGCCGAGCGAGCCGGACTGCCCCTCACCGTCGTCCGGCCGGTCTCGGTCTACGGCCCGCGCAGCAAGGACTTCGTGATCGAGATCGCGACGCTCCTGCTGAGCAGGCAGATGGTCTACATCCGCCGGGGCGACGTACCGGCCGGACTCGTCTACGTCGGCAACCTCGTCGACGGCATGATCGCCGCCTGCACCTCCGGGACCGCGGCCGGCCGGGCGTACAACCTGCGCGACCGCGACCTGACGACCTGGCGCGAGTACGTGGAGGCACTGGCGCACGGCCTGGGCGTCAGGCCGCCCGCCTTCAGCCTGCCGACGCCGCTGGCCCGCGGTGTGGCCACGGCGTCCGAGAAGCTCTACGGCGCCCTGGGGCTCAAGTCCCGCCCGGTGCTCACCCGGCACGCCGTCCACCTCTTCGACCGCGACCAGTCCTACGCCATCGACCGGGCCCGCGACGACTTCGGCTTCAAGAGCGAGGTCGGCTTCCAGGAAGGCATGGACCTCACCCTGGCCTGGCTCAACTCGCCCGAGGGCCGCCGGCACGTGCCGCGCTGAGACCGGCCGCGACGACCCGCCCCCGTAGACCGACGCACAGCGACGACCGAGGACTGTGAGGATCCACGTGCCCATCACCGAGCGGCCGCCGGGGCCCGGCCCCGCCCCGCGGCCACCCGCCGCCGGCTGGTTCCCGGGCCTCACGCCCGGCAGCGGAGCCGGCACCCCGCCCCTCAGGCTGATCTGCTTCCCGTACGCGGGCGGCACCCCTTCCGTCTACCGGGGCTGGGACGACCGGCTGGGCTCCGGCGTGGCCGTCGTCCCCGTCCTGCTGCCCGGGCGCGGACTGCGGCTGCGGGAGCACCCCTACACCGCGATGCGGCCACTGGCCCGCGACCTCGCGGACGCCCTCCTCGAGCGTGAACTCGTGGGCGACTACGCCCTGTTCGGCCACAGCATGGGCGCGCTGCTCGCCTACGAGGTCGCCTGCGAACTGCGCCGGCGGGGACACCGCGAACCCCGGCACCTGTTCGTCTCCGGCAGCCGGGCACCCCACCTCTACGGCGACCGCGAGGACCGGACGCTCTCCGACGCGGACCTGCGGCGGCTGGTCGGGGCCCTCGGCGGCCTCGGGGAGGACCGGGCCATCGGCAGCTCCTACCTGGAGCGGCGGCTGCCCGTGCTGCGCGCCGACCTGACCGTCTGCGAGGAGTACCGCTGGCGGCCGCGGCCCCCGCTGGGCTGTCCCATGACCGCGTTCTCGGCCACCCGCGACCCGATCGCACCGCGCCCCGCCGTCGAGGCGTGGCGGACCTACACCCGCGGTTCCCTCCTGCACCACCACCTGGAGGGTGACCACTTCTTCCTGAACGGCCCCTCGCGGCTGTCACTCCTGCGCGGGATACGGAGCGAACTCGCCCGGCTCACCGACGAGCCGGCCGCACCCGCCCCGGACGCGCCCGACCGACTCCCCACTGCGAAGAGGGAACCCTCATGGATCTGCTGAGCCTGGCCAGGACCGTCAAGCACCGGGTGGAGGAACCGCTCACGGACGTGCTGAGCGTGGCGAGGATCGCCGCCGACCCGCGCAACCCGCTGCTGCTGGCGCTGTCGACCGTGCTGGTCAACCCGCTGTACCGGGCGGCGTTCCTGGCCTCCGCGGCGAGCTCGGGTGTCCTGCGGTGCCTGGCCGTGCGCCCGTGCGACCTGGAGAGCCTCGCCGAGTACCTGGAGATCCCCCAGGACGAGCGCCCGCAGCTGCGGGCCTGGCTGGAGACGGGCGTCCGCCTCGGCGAACTGGGCAGGCGCGAGGGCTGCTACCGGCTCAAGAGCCCGACGGCCCGGCTGCTGGCCCAGCCCGGGAACGACGCCGTCGCCGCCGCCCTCGAGGAGATCCTGCGCTTCCACGTGCCGGTGCTGCTCGACGCGCCCCGCATGCTCAGCGCCGGCCGCCGCTTCTCCCTGGGCGACCAGGACGGCACCGTCATCGCGCGGTCGTCCCTGGCGCTGCGCGGTCTGGTCCAGGCGGCCATCGACCGCACGCTCGAGCGCGAGGGCCCGGTCCGGCTGCTGGAGATCGGCTGCGGGACGGGCGCCTATGTGCGCTACGCCGCCGAGGCGAACCCACGGCTGACCGCCGTGGCCGTCGACCTGCAGGAGGAGGTCGCCGCGCGCGCCGCCGGCAACATGGCCGAGTGGGGCCTCACCGAGCGTGTGGAGACCCGTCAGGGCGATCTGCGCACCCTGGACCTGCAGCCCCAGTTCGACCTGGTCACCCTGCACAACAACATCTACTACTTCCCCGAGGCCGAACGCGTCGAGGCGCTCCGGCGGGCCCGGTCCTTCCTCGCCCCCGGCGGCCGGCTGCTGCTCACCACCTCGTGCCAGGGCGGCGGCAACGCCGGTCTCGACGTGCTCAACCTCTGGTTCTCGTACGCCGACTTCGGCGGCCCGCTGCCCCGGGCGGAGGAACTGGTCGCGCAGCTGGAGAAGGCGGGCTTCGCCGACGTGCGGGCCACACGGATCGTCCCCGGCCAGCCGTTCCGCGCGTTCGTCGGCACCAACTCTCCCGCCCAGAGCGCCTGACAGGCCAGGAGGCTCATCATGGAAACCCCGACCGACAGCGTCACGGCCACCGCGGCGCTCCCGAAGGCACCGCACGCGGACCTCGTGATCGCGCTCGGCCCCGAACCCCTCGCGGTGGAGACCGCCGGCGGCAAGGCCGCCCGGCTGGGCGAGATGACGGCGGCCGGCCTCCCGGTGCCGCCCGCCTTCTGCCTGAGCACGGGCCTGTTCGACCTGTTCCTGCGCGAGACCGGCCTGGCGGCGGAGATCCGCGCCGCCGAGGCCCGGGGCGCCGCCGGCGCGGCGATCCGCGAACTGATCGTCTCCCGGGAGATCCCCGGCCCCATCGCCCGGACCGTCCTCGCCGCCTACGCGGACCTGGGCCGGCCACGGGTCGCGGTCCGGTCGTCCGCCTGCCGCGAGGACTCCGCCGACCAGTCCTTCGCCGGACAGCACGACACCGTCCTGGACGTCTCGGGCGAGGCGGCGCTGCTGGACGCGGTCCGGACCTGCTGGGCCTCGCTCTGGTCCGACCGGGCCGCGGCCTACCGGGACGGCGGCACGGCGGGCTCGATCGCCGTGGTCGTGCAGGAGATGGTCCACGCCGACGTCAGCGGCGTCCTGTTCACCGTCGATCCGGTCGGCGGCAGGCCCAACCGGCTGGTGGTGGAGGCCTGTTGCGGGCTCGGCGAGGGCCTGGTGTCGGGGCGCGTCTCCAGCGACTTCTTCGCCGTGGACGACCGCACCCTGGAGGTGGTCGAGGAGCGCGTGCGCTACAAGGTGACCAAGTGCGCCTCCGTGACACCCGGCACCATCGGCATGACGAAGGTCGACGCCGCCGACCGCAGCGCCCCCTGCCTGACCCGCGACCAGCTCACCGCGCTCGCCCGGCTGGCCCTCGACGTCCGGGCCCACTACGGCACCGAGCAGGACATCGAGTGGGCCATGCGGGAGGGCACGCTGTACCTGCTGCAGACCAGGCCGATCACCACCCGCCCCCGTGAGCACACGGCGGGGGAGAAGCACAGCCCCTACGTCGCGCCGCAGTCCGAGGCGGTGCGGGAGGGCACGCTGTGGTCGCGGATGGACATCGGCGAGATCTTCGTCGGGCTGATGTCACCCCTGGGCCTGAGCTTCGCCCGCTACTACCAGCAGCACGTGCACCGTGACTGCGCGGCGGCCCTCGGCGTCCGCGACACCGGCGACGTGGACCTGCACATGGGCTACCTCCAGGGCCACGTCTACCTGAACATCTCCTACACCGCCCACCTGCTCGGCCAGTGCCTGCCCACCCGCGACCAGCGCCACTTCACCAGCCGCTTCGTCAGCGAGGAGGCCGACCTCAGCACCTACGACAACCCCTTCGGCACCTTCCCCGGCGGCATCGAGGACCTGCTGTCCACCCTGCACTGGGTGCGGTTCACGGGGACCGAGATGCTGACGATGAAGCACCGGGCCGAGGAGATGGTCGCCACCCGGCTCTACGAGTTCGACCGCGCGCGGCGGCTGGACCTCACCCGGATGAGCCGCCGCGAGCTCCACGCCGAACTCGGGCGCTACCTCGACTTCTTCCACGACGCGCACGTCGGCTACATGCCGTACTACATCAACGCGTTCGGCTTCTACGGAGTCCTCACGGAGCTGTGCGGCAAGTGGCTCGGGGACGCCGGCGACAATCTGCAGAACCGCCTCAAGACCGACATGTCGAGCCTGCGGACCGTGGCCTCCGCGCAGGACATCTGGAAGATCGCCCAGGCCGCCAAGGCCCGGCCGGGGGTCATGGCGATCATCGACGGGGCGCCGCTGGAACAGATCGCGCGGCGGCTGCGCGAGGACGACGAGGGCCGCGCCTTCTGGGACACCGAGATGGAACCGTTCATGCGGGCCAACGGGACCCGCGGCCGGCAGGAGATGGAGCTCACCCACCCGCGCTGGATCGACGACCCGTCGTACATCTTCCAGATGATCCGCCGCTACGCCGCCGACGGTTTCTCCGTCGACGACATCATGGGACGCAGCCGGGCCCGGGCGGAGGGCGACGCCCGCGCGGCGCTGGAGAAGCTGCCGCTGCCCCGGCGCAGGACGCTCGAGACGGTCATCGGCCTGTACACCCTGTGCAGCGAGCTGCGCGAGACCACGCGCATGTCGATGATCACGTCGATCTGGCTGGTCCGGAACGTGGTCTACGAGGTCGGCCGCCGGCTCGTGGCCGAGGGCGTCCTGCACTCCACGGACGAGGTCGCCCACCTCGACTTCGAGGACGTGCGCGCCTACCTGGCCGGCGGGCGCGGCGCACGCGAGGTGTTCTCCCGCGCGAAGCTGGACGAGCGCCGGCGCGTCCACGACTACCACAACCGGCTGCCCGAGCCGCCCCTGACGTTCGTCGGCGAGCACGACCCGACCCGGTCGGTGCGGCCGGCGGCGGGCGGGACGCGCCTGGAGGGGCTGGGCTCCAGCCCGGGCCGGATCGTCGGCCGGGCCCGCATCGTGGAGGACCTGGTCTGGCAGGCCGACGAGTTCCAGCCGGGGGAGATCCTGGTGACCCGCTACACCGACGCCTCCTGGACCCCCCTCTTCGCGATCGCCGGCGGCGTGGTCACCGACATCGGCTCGATGCTCTCCCACAGCTCGATCGTGTCCCGCGAGTTCAACGTGCCGTCGGTGGTCAACACCAAGTACGCCACGCAGCGCATCAACACGGGCGACCTGGTCACGGTCGACGGCGACACCGGAGTCGTCGAGGTCGTCGAGGGCTGAGCAGCCCTGCCGCCCGTCCGCCAGTACACCGCGCCCGGTTCACCCCGGTGCGGGTGACGAGAGGAAGACAGCCGGATGATCCCCAACCAGTGGTACCCGATCCTGCAGACCGGTGACCTCAAGCACGACCGGCCCACCGGGGTGCGCCGCATGGGCGAGGAACTGGTCCTGTGGCGCGACCTCGACGGCACGCTCGTGTGCCAGACGGCACGCTGCCCTCACAAGGGCGCCAACATCGCCGACGGCCGGCTCAAGGGCAACACCGTCGAGTGCCCCTACCACGGCTTCCGCTTCGACGCCGAGGGCACCTGCAAGGTGGTGCCCGCCCTGGGCTCCGAGGCGCGCATCCCCGCCTCGCTCAAGCTGCGGACGTACCCGGTCCGCGAGGAGCACGGCCTGGTCTGGATGTGGTGGGGCGACCAGCGCGAGGAACTGCCGGCCATCGAGCTGCCCACCGAGCTCGCCGGCAACCCCCGGCCGTACGAGACGATCTCGTGGACCCGGCCGATCCACTACACGCGCTACATCGAGAGCCTCCTCGAGTTCTACCACGTGACCTTCGTGCACCGGGATCACTGGACGAACAACATCGACTACACCTTCATGTACGGCACCGCGCGCAACCTCTGGACGGACGGCCGCGACCGCTACCTCGCCGCCAACAAGATCGTCAACCACCGGGTCGAGGTCGAGGGGACCACCATCCGCTCCACCTTCGACCAGTGCGAGGAGGCCAACCCGGACAACAGCTCCCACTTCAACCTCATCTACCAGGCACCGGGCCTGACCCACGTCAAGACCGGGCTCCTGGAGATCACCACCTGGCTCACCCCCATCGACGACGAGAACACCCTGGCGATCATGCGCCTGTACGAGTACCCCAGGCTGCGGACCATGGTGCCGATCAAGCAGTTGCGGCCCTGGGTGCTGCGGGCGTCGCTGCTCATGGAGAGGCTCGTCCAGGACCCGCAGGACGTGGGCATCATGCTCCGTCAGGAGCCCAAGGTCAGCGAACGGGGCGTGAACAAGTTCATCTCGGTGGACGAGATGAACGCCAAGTTCCTGCAGATGCGCGACCGGCTCAAGGCGGAGGCCGCGGCCCACGCGGACACCGCGGTGAGCGGCGAGCGCGACACCGGCCGGGCAGCGGCGGCGGACGGCGACGGCACCCGGCGGACGAACGGCGCCCGCACGAAGCGCGGCACCGCCGAACCGAAGTCCGGCAGTCTGGCCAGGGCCAGGTCCTGACGGCCCCCGGCCCCGCCCCCCGGCACCGTTCCACGACCCACCCACCCCCCACCCACTCCATCCGAAAGCGAGCGTGAGAGATGTACGGCGGGTACGACAGATCGATCGGCCCGAAGACCCTGGTGACCGTGTGCAACACGGCCGCCGTCGCGGCGGCCGCCTGGTTCCTCTTCGGCGGTACGGACACCGTGGCCGGCTGGTTCGGCACCCACTTCGGCCATGCCGAGCCGCTCCGCCGCGGACTGCTGCTCGCTCTGTCGGCGATCTACCTGCTCCGGTTCATCGCCACGGCCTTCGTCATGCTCAAGCGCAGCATGGAGTGGTCCGAGGCCGCGACCGTGGGCGTCTGGGTCCTCATCATCCACGGCACGATGGCCTACCTGGGCGGCACCCACACCGCGTCGGTGGGCGTGTTCACCTGGGTCGGCGTCCTGCTCTACCTCGTCGGTTCCTACCTGAACACCGGCTCGGAGTACCAGCGCAAGGTCTGGAAGCAGGCGCCGGAGCACAAGGGCAAGCTCTACACGGAGGGCCTGTTCAGGTACTCCATGCACATCAACTACTTCGGTGACGTCGTGCTCTTCACCGGTTTCGCGCTGGTGACGGGCAGTCCGTGGGCCTTCGTCATCCCGGCCGTCATGGCGTCCATGTTCGCGTTCCTGAACATCCCGATGCTCGACAAGTACCTCGCCGAGCGGTACGGCGACGCCTTCGAGGAGTACTCCCGGAGCACCGCCAAGCTGGTGCCGTTCGTCTACTGACCGCGTCCGCGGTGCGGTCCCGGAAAGCAGGGCGGGCCGCACCGCGCACGCCGTTCCCGAGCACGCTGCGGAAGGAGACGCGCATGGACGAGGCACGCCGGGGAGAGACCCCGCCGGAGCGGGAGCAGGAGCGGGTGAGTCCGCGAGACCTGCTCATGGACGCGGTCGCCCAGGGGATGCTCGCCCTGGCCCGGGGGCGGGACGTGCTCGACCGCTGTTTCACCGACGAGCACGGCGCCGACGACTTCGGCTTCGACCCCGAACTCACCGACGAGGTCCTGCTGGCACCCTTCCGGCCGCTCTACGAGAAGTACTTCCGCGTCGACGTGGAGGGCCTGGAGAACGTACCGGCCGAGGGCGGTGCCCTGATCGTCGCCAACCACTCGGGGACCCTGCCGCTGGACGCCCTCATGCTGCAGGTCGCCCTGCGCGACCATCACCCCGCCCGCCGGGCGCTGCGGTTGCTCGCCGCCGACCTGGTCTTCGAACTGCCCTTGCTGCGCACCCTGGCCCGCAGGGCCGGCCACACGGCCGCCTGCATGGACAGCGCGCTGCGGCTGCTGGAGCGCGGGGAACTGGTCGGTGTGATGCCCGAGGGCTACAAGGGGCTCGGCAAGCCGTTCGCCGAGAGGTACCGGCTGCGCCGCTTCGGCCGGGGCGGCTTTGCCGCCGTGGCGCTGAAGACCGGCAGCCCGCTGGTGCCCTGCTCGATCGTGGGCGCCGAGGAGATCTACCCGATGGTCGCGGACGCCGGCCCCCTGGCCCGCCGCCTCGGGCTGCCGTATTTCCCGATCACCCCCACGTTCCCCCTGCTCGGTCCGCTGGGCGCCGTCCCCCTGCCGTCCAAGTGGACGATCCGGTTCGGCGAGCCGGTCCGGACCGACCACTACTCCGCCGAGACGCTTCAGGACCCGATGTTCGTGCACAAGCTCTCGGACGAGGTCCGCGACACCATCCAGGAGACGCTGGACGGGATGGTCCGCGGCCGGGGTTCGGTCTTCCGCTAGGCCGGCGCCGGCTCAGCGGAAGACCGAACCCCGGTTCACGCCGCCGCCGTGTCCTGCAGCCGCACGAACGGAGTGGCCTCTCCGACTTTGCGGTAGTCGGCCTCGCTGCCGTCCACGGTGAAACCCATCAGCGAGCACAGCCGGCGAGCGGCCCGCGGGTGCCGGGCGGCGTAGGCGGCCATGATGTCGGCACCCTCCTGAGGCGTGAGGAAATGTGCGGTGACGGTGTAGTGCCGCCTGCCGAACTGGATGGTCACCCGCGGTTGCTGACGCAGATTCCGGTACCAGTCCGACTTCGGTCCGAAGCCGGAGGCGACGGTCCAGGTACCGGCCTGCGGGTCGCGGGAGACCACTTCGATCACCGCTTGGCGCTGCTGGCCGGACTTGCGGCCGATGTGGTGCAACAGCAGGAATCGCTTGCCGAGCAGGGGTCCCAGTCCGGCCTTGTACAGACGGATGGGAAGGCGGAACGCCCACCGGCGCCATCCGGTGGGCGGCTGAGTGCGGCGGGGAGCACCCTCGTCGTGCGTCATCGTTGCCTTCCTGGGTTTCGCGGGCGTGCGGCCCGTGTCCACCAATGGCGAGACGCCCGGGATTACTTCGGATATGTAACTTTGCACAGTATAAATTAATGACCGGGACGGCGGAAGCCGTGAATTGGCCAAGCTGTCCCGGCCACACTTTTCCCGGCCGGAACGGGACACCTGGCGACGGCGGGTGCGGGGCGCCTAGGGAGCGTCCCCGGGCGGCTGTGGCTGAGGCTGCTGCGGCGGCGGCGTCGCGGTCAGGCCGCCCGCGTAGATGCTCAGCATCTCCGGGGACCAGCGGGTGACGCCCTCGGGGGAGAGCGGGTCCATGCCCAGGACCTCGGTGAGGCGGTCGCGCAGCAGGAACAGGGCGAGGTCGTTGGCGAGCAGGAACGCGGCCCGCATCGCCGGATCGCGCCCGGGCGCGACCAGGCCGGCTGCGGCCATGCCGTCCAGCGTGGCCGTGGTCGCCTCGAAGAGCCGCCGGAACAGCAGCCGCCCGGCGTCCGAATCGGACAGCAGCAGCCGGCGCACATAGGCCGGCAGCGGTGAATCGTCGGGCAGGTGGCGTGCGAACGCCTCACTGAGCGAAACGGCCCCGGATTCCGGATCGAGCAGCTCCGCTCCGCCTCCTCCGGTCAGTTCGCCGAGCATCGCCCCGAAGAAGTCCAGAACGTACTGGTCGACCTCCTGGCGCAGTCCCTGTTTCGACCCGAAATGATGTGCGACCAGGCCGGGTGAAATGCCCGCGGCAGCCGCGATCTGCCGGACCGTCACCTTTTCGGGTCCGTCGGCGGAGAACAGACGGAGGGCTTCGTCGCGGATGACCGCGCGCGTGGTCCGGTCGTCGCGGATTGAACGCATGTGCAAGACTCTAAACAATTGTGCATAAGCAGTCCAGGCATTCACATTCCGGCCCGCTACGTCCGGTGCGCATTGCCGTAAAGGGCGGGCGGGCGGCCTGACTTCCGGCCGAATTCACACGGCGTGCGGCGTGCGGCGTGCGGCGTGTGACGGGCCACGGCCGCGGCCGTGCGGCGCGGGCCGTGTACGCCCTGTGTGGTGTTGCGGGGGACCGGATCCTCAGGATCGCACAGACTCCGACAGGATCGTTGCCTGCCTCACACCCGCCGACCTAGGGTGCAGCTGTCTCTCGCAGTCATCGCGTCACCGTCGGTTGCCGACTGACCCGACAGCAACTCCCGTATCCCAACATCTTGCGACACCATCTGACGCACCCTCAGTACGCGCACCGCACCGTCGTCCCGAGGAAGGCCACGATCATGCCGCACCCGTCCCTCGCCGACCGGCTCGTCAGCCGCCGCCGCCTCCTCGAAGGAGGGGCCGCCGTCCTCGGCGCGCTCGCCCTGTCCACGCCGCCGGCCACCGCACGCGCGGCCGGAGCCGGCGCCGCGGCCGACGGCACGCCCGAGTGGAACGGCGACATCGCCCTCTTCCAGGTGGGCACCGAGCCGCCGCACAGCACGCTGATGCCCTACGCGAACCTCGGCCAGGCGCTGGCCGCCGACCGCACCCGCTCGCCGTACCGGCTCAGCCTGGACGGAACGTGGAAGTTCGCGCACGCCGACCGCCCCGAGGACCGCGACCCCGACTTCCACCGCACCGACCTGGACGACGGCGACTGGGACACCATCCCCGTCCCCTCCGCCTGGCAGCAGCACGGCCACGACTTCCCGATCTACGTCAACATCACCTACCCGTGGTGGGGAGCCAACGGTCTCGGCGAGGACGCCCAGCCGCCCGCCGCCCCGACCCGCTTCAACCCCGTCGGCCAGTACAGACGCACCTTCACCGTCCCCCGCCACTGGACGGGACGCCGTACCTTCCTGCACTTCGAGGGCGTCAAGTCGGCCCACTACGTCTGGATCAACGGCGAGTTGGTCGGCTACCACGAGGACTCGCGCACCCCGGCCGAGTACGACATCACCGCGCACCTCAGGCCCGGCACCAACCAGATCGCGGTGGAGGTCTACCGCTTCTCCGACGGGGACTGGATGGAGGACCAGGACATGATCCGGCTGAGCGGCATCTTCCGCTCGGTCTTCCTGTACTCCACACCCCCCGTCCACCTGCGCGACTTCAAGCTCGACACCCCGCTGGGCGACGACCACACCTCCGCCCGGCTGTCGGTGACCGCGAGCGTGCGCGACTACGCGGGCGGCGCGGCGGGCCGCTACACCGTCGACACCCAGCTCTACGACGCGCACGGCCATCCGGTGTGGTCGCGCCCCCTGCGGCAGACCGTGGACCTCTCCTCCGGCGACGAGAGCACCGTGCACGCCGCCAGGGCCGTGCCCGCGCCGCGGCTGTGGTCGGCCGAGCGGCCGTACCTCTACACCGCCGTTCTGACGCTGCGCGACCCCGCGGGCAAGGTGACCGAGACCCTCTCGCACCGGGTCGGCCTGCGCGAGTTCGCCCTCAAGGACGGACTCATGCGCATCAACGGCAAGCCCGTCTCCATCCGCGGCACCAACCGGCACGAGATGCACCCCGTGCGCGGCACCGCCCTCACCCGTGCGGACATGGTCGAGGACATCCGCATCATCAAGCGGCTGAACATCAACTCCGTGCGCACCTCGCACTACCCGAACGACCCGGTCTGGCTCGACCTCGCCGACGAGTACGGGCTCTACCTCGTCGACGAGACCAACCTCGAGACCCACGGCGTCCGCGACCGCTACCCGGGCGACCACGCCGACTGGACGGCGGCCTGCGTGGCCCGCGCGAAGAACATGGTCCACCGCGACAAGAACCACGCCTCGGTCGTCATCTGGTCGCTGGGCAACGAGGCCGGCACCGGCAGCACCTTCGTCGCCATGCACGACTGGATCCGCGGCTACGACCCCACGCGGGTCATCCAGTACGAGGGCGACGACCGCCCCGCCATGAGCGACATCCGCTCGGCGATGTACGAATCGCCCTCGCGGATCGAGGCCCGCGCGAAGGACACGGGCGACACCCGGCCGTACGTCATGATCGAGTACGCGCACGCGATGGGGAACTCCAACGGCAACTTCAAGGAGTACTGGGACGTCATCCGCCGCCACGACGTGCTGCAGGGCGGCTGGATCTGGGACTTCGTCGACCAGTCCCTGAGCCGGACCGCGCCCGCCCGCACGATCCTCACCGAGAGCGGGCCGGTCGGCCTGCGCGGCGAACTCCGCGACCCCAGCGGCTCGTTCGACCGGGCCAGGGGCCTGTCCGGCGCGACCGTCTTCGCCCGGGACGACCGCCTGGACCTGACCGGCTCGCTCACTCTGGAGGCCTGGGTCACTCCGCGCGCGACGGGCTACCACCAGCCGGTCATCGCCAAGGGCGACACCCAGTACGCGCTGAAACAGAGCGGCCGGACCCTGGAGTTCTTCATCCACGGGGACGGGCAGTGGATCGCCGCGAGCTGGGGCGTGCCGGACGACTGGACCGGCTCCGAGCACCACCTGGCGGGCGTGTTCGACGCGCGGGCCGGCACGCTCACCCTGTACGTGGACGGCGCGGTGAAGGCCACCAGGACCACCACCCGCGTCCCCGGCAGCAACACCGCGCCCCTGGCCCTCGCGAGCGACGCCGACAACCCCACCCGCGAGTTCAGCGGCACCATCCGGCGGGCCCGCGTCTACGCCCGTGCCCTGACCGCGGCCGAACTGGCCGCCGACCGCGGCCCCGGCGACGACGGCGTGCGGTTCTGGTTCGACGCGGCCACCGTCGCCGTCACCGAACGGCGGCCGCGCGAGCGGACGTTCCTCGCCTACGGCGGCGACTGGGGCGACAACCCCAACGACGGCAACTTCTGCGCCAACGGCATCGTCACCGCCGACCGGGCCCACACCGGCAAGGCGGCCGAGATCAAGCGGATCTACCAGGCCGTCAATGTCACCGCGGCCTCCGGCGGCCCGGGCGCGGTGACCCTCACCAACGAGAACCTCTTCACCAACCTCCGGGCCTACGACGGCAGATGGGCACTCGTGGCCGACGGCAGGACCGTGCGGCGCGGGAGGCTCAGCCGCGGCCAGCTCGACGTGCCGCCGCTGTCGAGCAAGGACGTCACCGTGCCCGTCCGCCTGCCGGCCGAACCGGCACCGGGCACCGAGTACTTCCTCGAGTTCTCCTTCACCACCAGGCAGCCCACGCCCTGGGCGGAGGCCGGCTTCGAGGTGGCCGCGCAGCAGCTGCCGCTCGACGCGGGTGCCCCGGCGGTCACTCCCGTAGCGCTGCAGAGCGTCCCGGCACTGCGGCACGAGGAGGACGACGCGTCCGTCACCGTCACCGGCGAGGGATTCTCCGTCACCGTGGACAAGGGCAACGGAACCATCACCTCCTACCGGGCCGCCGGCGCCGACCTGATCACCGACGGGCCCGCGCCGAACTTCTGGCGCGCTCCCACCGACAACGACCGCGGCAACGGCCAGCACACCCGCAACCAGACCTGGCGCGACGCCGGGGCCCGCCGCGAGGTGACGGGCGTCGGCGTGCGGGCGCTGCGCGACCGGGCCGTCGAGATCAAGGTGGCCGGTACGCTGCCCACCACCGTCGAGTCGACGTACACCACCACCTACACGGTCTTCGGCAACGGCGAGATCAAGGTCGACAACACCCTGCACCCGGGCGCACCGGACCTGCCCTACATCCCGGAGGTCGGCACCCTGCTGTTCCTGCCGGGCCGGCTCCAGCGGCTGCACTACTACGGCCGCGGCCCCGAGGAGAACCACTGGGACCGCCACGACGGCACCGACGTGGGCCTGTACTCCGGGACCGTCGCGGAGCAGTGGACGTCCTACATCCGCCCGCAGGAGAACGGCAACAAGACCGACGTGCGGTGGGCCGCCCTGACCGACGGCCGCGGCAGGGGACTGCTCGTGTCGGGCGAGCCGCTGCTGGAGGTCAACGCCTCCCACTTCACCCCGGAGGACCTGTCACTCGCCGCCCGCCACGAGTACCAGCTCACCCCGCGCGAGGAGGTCGTGCTGCGCGTCAACCACCGGCAGATGGGCGTGGGCGGCGACAACAGCTGGGGCGCGCAGACGCACGACGCCTACAAGCTCTTCGCCGACCGCGACTACGCCTACACCTACCGGCTGCGTCCCCTGACGGACGTCGGCGGGGCGACGGCGGCCTCCCGCCGGCCCACGGCCACCGACTTCCCCGGATGACCGGGCCGGGGGTGATCCGGCGCAAGTGATCCCGGAGGGCGGCCCGCGCAGGCGGCCGGTGCGGTCAACCGGCGTCCCGCGCGGAGCCGCCCTCCAGCAGGGTGCGCAGCAGCCGCTCGTCCTCGGGGCTGAGATCCGAGACGAACCGGGCCAGGACGGTGCCGCGGTCGGCGTCCTTGTCGAGCTCGGCGTGCATCCGGCGGGCCGTGAGGCCGTGCGAGTCCTGGGCCGGGGCGTAGGCGTAGCCGCGGCCCGAGCGCGCGCGGGTGACCGCGCCCTTGGCGTGCAGGCGGGTGAGGATCGTCGTCACGGTCGTACGCGCGAGCCGGCCGCCGAGTTCCTTGCGGACGGCGCCGGGCGTGAGCGGCTTGCCGGCGGCCCACAGAGCGGCGAGTACGCTCGCCTCCAGCTCGCCGGCCGGCCGGCGGTCCGTGCGCCCGTCGACCGGCTCGTCACTGTGCCGCTCGGACATGGGAACGCTCCTCGGCTCTCGTTCGTCTACAGTGCGGTGGACGTCTACGTGACTGTAGTCGCTCGGTGCGGGCTCCCGCTCCGTCCACGTCCCAGTATGAGAGGGGTCGTCCCCGTGGCAGCTGCCCACTTGGCCGTGACCCAGGCGGTGAACGTCCTGGACGCCGGTTCCCTGCTGTCCGCGTTCGGCGCCCTCGGCGTCGCCGTCGTGCTGTTCGCCGAGACCGGACTGCTGGTCGGCTTCTTCCTGCCCGGCGACTCCCTGCTGTTCACGGCGGGGCTGCTGTGCGCGGGCGGCGGCGACGGCGGATCCGTCCACCTCTCGCTCTGGCAGGTGCTGGTGGCGGCCGTCGTCGGCGCGCTGCTCGGCGCCCAGACGGGGTACTGGCTCGGGCGCCGCGGCGGCCGGGCGCTGCTGGCGCGCAGCCGGTCGAAGAAGCTGCACGAGGGCGCGGAGCGCGCCGAACACCTGCTCGAACGCTATGGGCACGCCAAGGCCGTGGTCCTGGCCCGCTTCGTGCCGATCGTGCGCACCGTGCTGAACCCCCTGGCCGGCGCGCTGGAGGTGCCGGGGCGGGTCTTCACCGTGTGGCAGGCGGCCGGCGGCCTGGTGTGGACGATCGGCCTGACCATGGCCGGCTACGCGCTCGGCTCCTCGGTGCCGAACGTCGACCGCTACCTGCTGCCGCTGGTCGCGCTCGTGGTCGTCGTCTCCCTGGTCCCGATCGCCCTGGAGGCGCGGCGCGCGCGGGCCCGCCGGGCCTCGGAGCAGGCCCCCGTGGTGACCGGCGGGCGGGGCGGACGTCCGGACTGACCACCGCCGGTATGCGCCGTACTGTGGTGCCATGGCCGGCGCGACTCCTCGCGACAGGGCCGTACGACGCGGCCCGGGCGAGCTGGAGAGCGAGATCCTCGCCACCCTGTGGGCGACGGACCGCCCGCTCACGCCGGCCGAGATCCAGGCCTGTCTGCGCGGCGGCCTCGCCTACAACACCGTGCACACGATCCTGCGGCGGCTGCACGACAAGGGCCTCGTCCTGCGGGACGCCGACGGCCGGCGCGGCGCCTACCGCCCGGTGAAGAACGCCGCCCAGCTGACCGCCGAGGCCATGCACCGCGCCCTGGCCCGCGGCCCCGACCCGATCGCCGCCCTCCAGCACTTCGTCACCGGCCTGACCTCGGCCCAGGAGGCCGCCCTGCGCGAACTGCTCGACGCGAGCGGGACATGAGGCGGCAGGCGATCCGCGCCGGTCCAGCGCCCGCGAGCTTGATGTCGCATTCTCGCCAGCCCCGGCCCCGCGTCTCGCCGATGCTGGACGTATGCAGAACGGGATGCACACCGACCGGGAACGCTGCGTGCGCGCCGTCCGGTCCAAGGACGCGCGCTTCGACGGATGGTTCTTCACGGCGGTCCTGACCACCCGCGTCTACTGCCGGCCGAGCTGCCCCGTCGTCCCTCCCAAGCCCGGGAACATGACCTTCTACCCGAGCGCGGCCGCCTGCCAGCAGGCCGGTTTCCGTGCCTGCAAGCGCTGCCGCCCGGACACCAGCCCGGGCTCCCCGGAGTGGAACCGGCGCGCCGACCTCGTGGCCCGCGCGATGCGCCTGATCGCCGACGGCGTCGTGGACCGCGAGGGCGTGCCCGGCCTCGCCACCCGCCTCGGCTACAGCACCCGGCAGATCGAGCGCCAGCTGCTCGCCGAGCTGGGCGCCGGCCCGCTCGCCCTGGCCCGTGCCCAACGCGCCCAGACCGCACGCCTGCTGATCGAGACGACAGCCCTCCCGATGGCGGAGATCGCCTTCGCCGCAGGCTTCTCCTCGATCCGCACCTTCAACGACACCGTGCGCGAGGTCTTCGCCCTGGCACCGGGCGAGCTGCGGTCCCGGCTGCCGAAGGGGAACACCCCGGCCGCCACGCCGGGCGCGCTCACCCTGCGCCTGCCCTTCCGCACCCCCCTCAACCCCGACAACCTCTTCGGCCACCTCGCGGCCACCGCCGTACCCGGCGTCGAGGAGTGGCGCGACGGCGCCTACCGCCGCACGCTCCGCCTCCCCTACGGCCACGGCATCGTGACCCTGACGCCCCGGCCCGACCACATCGCCTGCCGGCTCACCCTCGGCGACCTGCGCGACCTGCCCGTCGCCATCAGCCGCTGCCGCCGCATGCTCGACCTGGACGCCGACCCGGTGGCGATCGACGACCAGCTGCGCACCGACCCGCTGCTCGCCCCGCTGGTCGGCAAGGCACCCGGCCGGCGCGTCCCGCGCACGGTCGACGAGGCGGAGTTCGCCGTACGGGCCGTGCTCGGCCAGCAGGTCTCCACGGCCGCGGCCCGCACCCACGCGGCCCGTCTCGTCACGGCGCACGGCGACCCGGTGGACGACCCCGAGGGCGGCCTGACCCACGTCTTCCCGACCCCCGGCGCGCTCGCCGCCGCGGACCCCGAGTCGCTGGCGATGCCCCGCACCCGCCGCACCACCGTCACCACGCTCGTCCGCCGGCTCGCCGACGGCACCCTCCACCTGGGCCCGGAGAGCGACTGGCCGGAGACCCGCGCCCGGCTCCTGGCCCTGCCCGGCTTCGGCCCCTGGACGGCCGACGTCATCGCCATGCGCGCCCTCGGCGACCCCGACGCCTTCCTCCCCACCGACCTCGGCATCCGCCGCGCCGCCCGGGAGCTGGGCCTGCCGTCGACCCCGGCGGCCCTCACGGCCCGCGCGGCGGCCTGGCGCCCCTGGCGGGCGTACGCGGTCCAGTACCTGTGGGCGACGGACAGCCACCCGATCAACTTCCTCCCGGCATAAGGAGTTCCCGCCATGAGCCCCACCCTGCGGCACACGGTCGTCACCAGCCCCTGCGGCCCCCTCACCCTCGTGGCCGAGGACGGCGTCCTGTGCGGCCTCTACATGACCGGCCAACGCCACCGCCCGCCGGAGGAGACCTTCGGAGACCGCGACGACACCCCCTTCGCCGAGGCCGAGGAACAGCTGACGGCCTACTTCGCGGGCGAACTGAAGGAGTTCACCCTCGAACTCCGCCTGCGCGGGACCCCGTTCCAGCGCGACGTCTGGAACCAGCTCCGCCGTATCCCCTACGGCGAGACCCGCTCCTACGGCGAACTCGCCGACGCCCTCGGCAAACCCTCCGCCTCCCGCGCCGTCGGCCTCGCCAACGGCAGGAACCCGATCGGCGTCATCGTGCCCTGCCACCGCGTCGTCGGCGCCGACGGCGGCCTCACGGGCTACGGCGGCGGCCTCGAGCGCAAGCAGCGCCTGCTCGACCTCGAAAGGGGCAGCTCCCTGTTCTGATCGCCGCACCGCCCCGCGAGCCCGCCGGTGCGGCGCGGACGCCACAGCGGTGGATCTGATGTGAATCCGTGGGGCCGTTGAACGCGGCAGGGTTCCCGTCCGTACTCAGGACAAGTCCTCATGCCTGTGTCGTTGTGACGTGTAGGAGTACTTCAGTGAGACGGAAGACGCGCAGACGCCCCACGGGCGCACGGCGGGCGACTTTTGCGGCGGTCGCGTTGATGTTGGGCGGAGGGGGGTTGGTCACCGCCAACGTCTACGCCTCGGCGACAGAAGGCGGTTCGGGCGGTGCCCAGGAGCAACGGCCGTATCGCAGCGACGGCGACCAGGTTCCGGCGTCCGGGGCGAGCACCATCTCGTGCCCGGATGTCGGGCAGCAGCTGACCGACGTACCGGACACGGCGCGCGCGAAGGTCGACAAGGAGCTGGCCAACCTCGACCAGCAGGTGACCGAGGCGTACGCCCGGCTGACTTCGACGCGTCAGGAGCAGGCGCAGGACACCGGCTTCGTCCATAACGCGATCCTCGGGCCCCTCAAGGAGAAGCGCACCGCGGTCATCGACCGCATCAAGATGGACCTGCAGCAGGCGAGCGCCGATGTCCCCGACTCGCTGAGCGGGCTGGCCGCCTGCACCGAGAGCAGCGCCGGTCAAGGCCAGAACGGGAACGGCGGCAGCCAGCAGCAGAACAACGGCGGGGACCAGGCCACCGCCTCTCCCTCGGCGGGTGCCACCGCCGGCGCGGGCCGGCAGCAGGACAACGGCAACGGTGCGGCCGGGCCGGTCGCTGCCGACTTCGTCGACATCACGAAGGTCGCGCCGAACGTGCAGGGCAAGCCGGACAAGGGCAACAACGCCTCGACCGGCACGTTCAGCCTCAACTGCGGTGTCAACGCCAACGAGAACCGCAACACCGACAACCTGATCGTCGCGCCCGGCGTGAACAACGGCGCGCACCACACCCACGACTACGTGGGCAACCAGGACGTCAACGCCTTCTCCAGCAACGACACCCTGGCCAAGGCCAGTACCACCTGCTCCGAGCAGGGCGACAAGTCGGCCTACTACTGGCCGGTGCTGCGCCTGCAGGACGGCACCCAGGAGAAGGACGCCAACCAGCTCGGCGGCGGCAAGGAGGGCAACGTCGGCAAGATCCTGCGGGCGGAGTCGGCGCAGATCACCTACGTCGGCAACCCGACCAGCAAGGTCGTGGCGATGCCCACGTTCCTGCGCATCATCACCGGTGACGCCAAGGCGGCCACCAACGGCGCGGCGAACGCCAACGCGCACTGGAGCTGCACCGGCTTCGAGGACAAGGTCCAGCTGACCAACCAGTACCCGCTGTGCCCGCAGGGCAGCAAGGTGGTCCGTACGTTCGCCTTCCAGAGCTGCTGGGACGGCCAGAACATCGACAGCGCCAACCACCGTACGCACGTGGCCTTCGCCGACCCCGCGAGCGGCGCCTGCCCCAACGGCTTCAAGGCCATCCCGCAGCTGACGCAGCGCCTGGTGTACGACGTTCCGACGCCGACCATCGCCAACGGTCAGGTCAAGAACCCGTACGCGGTCGACGGCTTCCCCGAGGAGCTGCACAAGGCGATCACCGACCACGACGACTTCATCAGCGTCATGGACCAGAACCTGATGAACCGGGTGGTCGACTGCATCAACAACGGCAAACAGTGTGGCGGGGCGGGCGCCGACTCCGGCAAGCAGCCACAGGACAAGCCGACCGCAAGCCTCGAAGCCGGCACCGGGGCCGGTGGCAAGGGCGGGGCGGACCACGGCACTTCCGGCGGCAAGGAGATGCCGCAGCCCTCGGCCACCACCCGGACGGCTGAATCGGCGGTCGGCGGCTCGGCGACCGGTCAGGACAGCGCCGCGGCGCCCAAGGCGGACAGGACGTCCTCCCCGGCCGAATCCTCCGGATCCTCCAACGAGGCGTCGGGCGACCGGGGCCCGACGGCCACGGTGCCGCCAAACGGTTCGAACGACGCTCCGGGGAGCGCCACCACCAGCCCGGGAGGGACGTCCGTCACCGGCGGAGGCTCGTCCGCCGCGGGATCGCAGACCGAACCGCAGTCGGCGGGCGATCTCGCCGAAACCGGCACGACCCTGTGGCCGGCCGCAGCCGGAGCGGCCCTCATGATCGCGGGGCTGGTGCTCCTGCTGGTGAAGAGGCGCCGTCTGGTGTGAACCCGCGGCTGAGCGCCCCGCCGAGGACGCCCGTACCCGCGCGCCGTGGGTACGGGCGGCGGTGCCGCACCGGTCAGCGCTCGTCGCGCAGCGTGCGCAGCAGCGCGGGCAGGGCGGTGCCGATCGGCTCCCGTACCACCTCGTCGGCGCGTTCGTCGTACGGTGTCGGCTCGGCGTTGACGATGACGAGTCGGGCCCCGTGGTCGGCGGCGACGCCCGCGAGCCCGGCCGCCGGCTGCACCTGCAGGCTGGTGCCGACGGCGATGAAGACCTGGCACGCCCGGCTGATGGCGAGCGCCTCGGCGAGCACCGCCGGGTCGAGGCGCTCGCCGAACATCACGGTCGCCGACTTCAGCACCCCACCGCACTCCCGGCAGGGCGGGTCGGCCTCTCCGGCGTCGACGCGCGCGAGCGCCTCCCGCATCGACCCGCGAGCACGGCACCCGGTGCACACGACACTGCGCGCGCTGCCGTGGAGTTCGAGCACCTTGCGGGCGGGCAGGCCGGCGAGCTGGTGCAGTCCGTCGACGTTCTGGGTGATGACCCTGACCGGCACACCGGACTCCGCCAGCTCGGCGACGGCCCGGTGCGCGGCGTTCGGCTCGGCCCGCAGCGCCCGGCTCTCGCGCCGCATCCGCCAGGACCGCCGCCGGATCTCCGGGTCGCCCATGTAGTACTCGTACGTCACGAGCTTCTCGGCCTCGGGATCGGTGCGCCACAGGCCGCCGGGTCCGCGGTAGTCGGGGATGCCGGAATCGGTGGAGATCCCGGCGCCGCTGAGGATGGCGACGAGAGGCCTGGTCATACGCCGAGAGTAAGGGCGCCCTCCCGCGCGCGGCCAAGACTTTCCCGGCGGCGTGACCTGGTCATCCCGGCGTCGTTGGCCAGACCATGAAGAAGATCGGCGCCCTGGCGGCGCTCACCATGGCCGGTCTCACGCTCGCCACCCCGGCCCACGCCGACGACGGCGGACACGGACGCATCAACGTCGGCGGCCGGACCCTGTCCACCAACGCACTGTGCAAGGAGGCCACGGCGCTCGTGCCGCTCGCCGCGCCCTGGACCGCCCAGTCGGTGGACGACGCGTGCAACGACCGCGACCACAGCCGGATCCACCACGGCCACATCGACCCGGAAGAGGCGCTCGCCGAGTAGGGGTGCCTCAGCCCACCCGGCGGCCGTTCTCCAGTTCCGCCGTGCCCGAGCCCTCCGCCAGCACGTCCAGGGCGGCGAGGACGCGGTGACCGAGGGTGCCGAGCAGGTGGCCGGGGAGCTCCTCGCGCTCCACCAGCCGCCAGGACAGCAGCTCCTCCTCCTGCAGGCGGATCGCCTTGAAGTCGTCCTCGGTGAGGACACCGCCGTCGTAGAGGTACGCCACCAGCGGCGGCAGGCCCGGCCGGTACACCCAGTCCACCGCGAGCAGGCGCCCCAGCTCGCGGTCGAGGCCGATCTCCTCCAGCGTCTCGCGGTGCGCGCCCTGGCGCGGGGTCTCGCCGTCGTCGGACTCGATCGTGCCGCCCGGAAGCGCCCAGCCCTCGCGGTAGTTGGGCTCGACCAGCAGCACCCGGCCCCCGGCGTCGCGGAAGAGGGCTGCGGCGCCGGCCAGGACGCGGGGGAGACCGGCGATGTACGTGGCGAAGTCCGGAGTGGAGGTCATCCAGGAAGGGTAACCAGCCGGCGCGGGAACGTCCGTCCACCGGTCACGACGGCCGGCTCTCCGCCGCCAGCCGCAGGGTGCGCTCCGCGAGCTCGCTGATCCGCACCCCGTCGAAGCCGAACACGGCGCTGCGCACGGTGTCCTCGAGCGGCTCCTTCCACTGCGCCGGGATCGCCTCCGCTCCCGTCAGCACCCCGGCCACCGAGCCGGCGGTCGCGCCGTTGGAGTCGGTGTCAAGACCGCCGCGGACGGTGAGCGTGATGGTGCGGGTGAAGTCGCCGTCGCCGTAGAGGAGCCCCGCAGTGAGCACCGCGGCGTTCGGGACGGTGTGGATCCAGCCGAGCCCGGCGGCCTCCTCCGAGACCGTGGTCAGGGTGTCCTCCCAGGTCATCCGGGTGTCGTGCAGGGAGACGACGCGGCGTACGGTGCGCGCGAGCCGGCTGCTCGCGGGGATGACGGCCAGCGCCCGGTCCACCGCATGCCGCACGGTGGGCGCGGTGAACGCCGCCGCGATCAGCGCCGCCGCCCACATCGCGCCGTACACGCCGTTGCCGGTGTGGGACAGCACCGCGTCCCGGCGGGCCAGCGAGGCCGCGCGGCGCGGGGCGCCGGGGCAGGTCCAGCCGTAGATGTCGGCGCGGATCAGGGCGCCGATCCACTCCTGGTACGGGTTGTCGTACGTGGCCGTCAGCGGCGGCTTGATGCCGTTGGCGAGGTTGCGGTACGTCGCCCGCTCCGCCGTGAAGGTCTGCAGATACGGCAGCCGCAGCAGCCACAGCTGTCCGACCTGCTCGGTGCTGAAGCCGAAGCCGTGGGTCTCCAGCAGGTCCAGGCCGAGGACGGCGTAGTCGACGTCGTCGTCGCGGCAGCTGCCGTGGATGCGGCCGCGTACGCACTGGCGCCACTCGGGGCGCAGCTCCACGCCGTCGCTCTCCACGGCGGGCTCGGGCAGGTAGTCGGTGAGGGGCAGGGCCGCCGCCCGCCGCAGGTAGCGGTCGATGCGGTCGCGTGTCCACAGGTCGCCCTGCTCGACCGGCTTGCCGAGCATGTTGCCCGCGATCCGGCCCAGCCAGCCCCCGAAGATCCGGTCGGCGAGTTCCGGCTCGGTGCCCACAGCGGTCATAGCTCCTGGTCTACCCGATTCCGCACCCGCCCGCCCGCTCTTCGCGCGAGGACCCGCGGGCGGCCGCCCGGCGCGTCCCACGCTCCGGGCGGCGCATGACGGCGGTGGCTTCCTCCGGTTATGGTCGCAGCGGCGCGACTGGCCTCGACATGTGCGGGGCCCGGAGAGCAAGGGGAAGACAAGGTGGCGGACGCTGCAGGTAGGAGTGCCCGTAGGGTGCTCATCGCCGCGGACAAGTTCAAGGGGTCGCTGACGGCCGTGCAGGTCGCGGAACGGGTGACGGCAGGGCTGCGCCGGGTCGTACCGGACGTCCAGGTGGAGGCCCTGCCCGTGGCCGACGGCGGCGACGGCACCGTGGACGCGGCGGTCGCGGCCGGTTTCGAGCGGCGCGAGGTGCGCGTCGCGGGGCCGCTCGGAGGCGAGGTCACGGCGGCGTTCGCGCTGCGGGCGGGCACCGCGGTCGTCGAGATGGCGGAGGCGAGCGGACTCCAGCGGCTGCCGGCCGGCGTCTTCGCACCGCTCACGGCGTCCACGTACGGCTCCGGCGAGCTGCTGCGGGCCGCGCTGGACGCCGGCGCGCGGACCGTCGTCTTCGGCGTGGGCGGCAGCGCGACCACCGACGGCGGCGCCGGAATGCTCTCCGCGCTCGGCGCGCGGTTCCTGGACGCGGACGGGGAGCCGGTCCCGCCGGGCGGCGGCGGCCTGGGCGAGCTGGCCTTCGCCGACCTCTCGGGACTGGACCCGCGCCTCGGCTCGGTCGAGCTGGTGCTGGCGAGCGACGTCGACAACCCGCTCACCGGCCCGAAGGGCGCACCGGCCGTCTACGGCCCGCAGAAGGGCGCCTCCCCGGACGACGTGGAGGTCCTGGACACCGCCCTCGCCCACTACGCGAAGGTGCTGGAGAAGGCGGCCGGGCCGAAGGCGGCGGAGTACGCGGCCTCGCCCGGCGCGGGCGCGGCCGGGGGCATCGGCTACGGCGCCCTCCTGCTCGGCGCCCGCTTCCGCCCCGGCATCGAGATCATGCTGGAGGTGCTGGGCTTCGCGCCCGCGCTGGAGTGGGCGGAGCTGGTGATCACGGGTGAGGGCTCCCTGGACGAGCAGACCCTGCACGGCAAGGCCCCCGCGGGCGTCGCCGCCGCGGCCCGCGCCGCGGACAAGGAGGTCGTCGCGGTCTGCGGCCGCCTCGCCCTTCCGCCGGAGGCACTGGGCCGCGCGGGCATCCGCCGCGCCTACCCGCTGACGGAGCTCGAACCGGACGTGGCGAAGTGCGTCGCGCAGGCGGGTCCGATCCTGGAGCGGGTGGCGGAGCAGATCGCGCGGGACTTCCTGAGCTGAGAGCACCCGCAGCGTGGAGCGGGCCTTCGAGGGCCCACCCCACGCTGCAGGGCGTAGGGCCCCGGACCCCGTCCCGGGTCCCGGGCCCTACGCCCTTGCACGACGCCCGCTACGACTGGGCCGCCCGCGCCTCACGCCGGTTGTCGCGGAAGTTGTTCACCCGGCGGGCCGTGGCGAACAGCGGGATCACCGCGCCCATGACCAGCTGCAGCGCGCAACCCGTCTGGAGCAGCAGCTGACCGCTCGGGGCGTCGAAGGCCCAGGCCGCCAGCAGCCCCATCGACACGACGATCCAGGACAGCATCGCCACCGCGAGACGGCCCCGCGGCTTCGGGTACTCGACCCGGCTCACCATCAGCCAGGCGGTGCCCAGGATCGCCAGGAGCGTCGCCACGAAGGGCAGCTCCAGCAGCACGATCGAGACGACCGTCAGCGCCCCGAACGGTGACGGCATGCCCTGGAACATGCCGTTCGGCACCGTCACGCAGGAGAAACGCGCCAGACGCAGCACGACGGCCAGGAGCACCACGATCGCCCCGAGCGCGGCCACCCGCTGATGCGCGTCGTCCGCGACCATGCCGTACACGAGGACGAAGTACGCCGGCGCCAGGCCGAAGCTGATCAGGTCCGAGAGGTTGTCCAGCTCGGCCCCCATGGGGGAGGAGCGGAGCTTGCGTGCCACCAGGCCGTCGAACAGGTCGAAGACCGCCGCGCACAGCATCAGGATCACCGCGGTGGCCGCGCTGTGGCGGGCCATGCCGGTCTCCTGGTCGCCGGTGAGGTGCGGGATCAGGATGCCGGTGGTGGTGAAGTACACGGCCATGAAGCCGCACGTGGCGTTGCCCAGGGTGAGGGTGTCGGCTATCGACAGGCGCAGAGAGAGGGGCATCTCCTCCTCGTCGTCCACCTCGTCGGCCGCGGGTACCCAGCCCGCCTGGGTCTCAGGATCAATCACGGTCAATGCGAGTCACCCCAGCCACCGTCTTCTGACCGACCTCGACCGCGACCTCCACGCCCTCGGGCAGGTAGATGTCGACGCGCGAGCCGAAGCGGATCAGACCGATGCGGTCACCCTGCTCGACCTTCGTGCCCTGCGGGATGTACGGGACGATGCGGCGGGCCACCGCACCTGCGATCTGGATCATCTCGATGTCGCCGAGTTCGGTGTCGAAATGCCAGACTACGCGCTCGTTGTTCTCGCTCTCCTTGTTGAACGCCGGCACGAACCCGCCGGGGATGTGCTCGACCGACGTCACCGTGCCGGACAGCGGCGCGCGGTTGACGTGGACGTTGAGCGGGCTCATGAAGATCGCGACGCGGGTGCGGCCGCCCTTCCACGGCATGATGCTCTGCACCACACCGTCGGCGGGCGAGATGACCCGGCCCGGGGCGATCTCGCGCTCGGGGTCGCGGAAGAACCACAGCATGCCCGCCGCGAGCGCGGTGGCGGGCACGGCCACGGCCCTGGCCGCGCCGGAGCGGCGGGCGCGGGCCAGGCTGAGGGCTGCGGTGGCGACGGTCGGGAGGAGCCACGGCGATGCTCCGCGCGCGAGGCGTACGCCGGCCCGGCTGTCGCGTGGTGCAGAGGTTTGGCTGTGGGGCATGGATGACCTTCGTAGCGGATGATGCCGCGCGGTAACAGGGGACGGCGGCTTTCCCGGGATCGTACCGGTCGCGGACCGCAACTGGGCAAGCCAGGAAGCCGAGTCGGAGATCGAAGAGGGATGACGGGGTGTGACCTTCTTCTCCAAGAAAACACCCCGTATCCGGACATCTAGCCCTGGAATCGATACTCTTCGAGCAGCCTGCGACCGATGATCATTTTCTGGATCTCGGCCGTACCCTCACCGATCAGCAGCATCGGCGCCTCACGGTAGAGGCGCTCGATCTCGTACTCCTTGGAGAAGCCGTAGCCGCCGTGGATCCGGAAGGCGTCCTCCACGACCTCCTTGCAGTACTCGGAGGCGAGGTACTTGGCCATCCCGGCCTCGAGGTCGTTTCGCTCGCCGGAGTCCTTTTTGCGCGCCGCGTTCACCATCATCGCATGGGCGGCCTCGACCTTGGTGGCCATCTCTGCCAGCTTGAACTGGATGGCCTGGTGCTGGGCGATCGCCTTGCCGAACGTGTGCCGCTGCTGGGCGTAGCGGACACCGAGCTCGAAGGCGCGCTGGGCGACGCCGCAGCCGCGCGCCGCCACGTTGACGCGGCCGACCTCGACGCCGTCCATCATTTGGTAAAAACCTCGGCCGGTCGTGCCGCCGAGCACCCGATCGGCCGGAACCCGCAGGTCGTCCATGATCAGCTCGGTGGTGTCGACGCCCTTGTAGCCCATCTTGTCGATCTTCCCGGGGATGGTGAGGCCGGGGCGGACCTCGCCGAAGCCGGGCTCCTTCTCGACCAGGAAGGTGGTCATCGACTTGTGGGGTTTGGCGGCCGCCTCCTCGGGGGAGTGTCCTTCGTCACTTCGGACCAGGACGGCGACCAGAGAGGACGTCCCGCCGTTCGTCAGCCACATCTTCTGGCCGTTCAGGACGTACTCGTCGCCGTCCCTGACCGCCTTGGAGGTGATGGCCGAGACGTCCGAGCCGAGGCCGGGCTCCGACATCGAGAAGGCGCCGCGGATGTCGCCGGCCGCCATGCGCGGCAGGAAGTGGTCCTTCTGCTCCTGCGTGCCGTGCTGCTTGAGCATGTACGCCACGATGAAATGGGTGTTGATGATGCCGGAGACCGACATCCAGCCGCGGGCGATCTCCTCGACACAGAGGGCGTAGGTGAGGAGCGACTCGCCCAGGCCCCCGTACTCCTCGGGGATCATCAGGCCGAACAGGCCCAGCTCCTTGAGGCCGTCGACGATCGCTTGCGGGTACTCGTCGCGGTGCTCCAGCTCGGTGGCGACCGGGATGATCTCCTTGTCCACGAAGTCGCGGACGGTGGAGAGGATCTCCTGCTGGATGTCGGTCAGACCGGCGGTCTGGGCGAGGCGTGCCATGGGGCTCAGCCCTCCTGAAGTTCCGGGCGGCCGGGCTGCTCGCCGCCGCGCTCCTTGGTGTACGTCTCGGTCGGCACCATCACCTTGCGGCGGAAGACGCAGACCAGCGTGCCGTCCTGCTTGTAGCCCCTGGTCTCGACGTGGACGATGCCACGGTCGTTCTTCGACTTCGACGGCCACTTGTCGAGCACGGTCGTCTCGCCGTAGATCGTGTCGCCGTGGAAGGTCGGCGCCACGTGCCGGAGCGACTCGATCTCCAGGTTGGCGATCGCCTTGCCGGAGACGTCCGGGACGGACATGCCGAGCAGGAGGGAGTAGATGTAGTTGCCCACGACGACGTTCTTGCCGAAGTCGGTCGTCTTCTCCGCGTAGTTGGTGTCCATGTGGAGCGGGTGGTGGTTCATGGTGAGGAGGCAGAAGAGGTGGTCGTCGTACTCCGTGACCGTCTTGCCCGGCCAGTGCTTGTACACCGCCCCGACCTCGAACTCCTCGTAGGTGCGTCCGAACTGCATGATCGTCAGGCCTCCGGGATCTCGAACTTCGACGTGCGCTGCATGCCGGCCGCACGGCCCTTGCCGGAGATGACCAGCGCCATCTTGCGGCTGGCCTCGTCGATCATCTCGTCGCCGAGCATCGCGGAGCCCTTCTTGCCGCCGGCCTCGGACGTGTAGTAGTCGTACGCGTCCAGGATCAGCTCGGCGTGGTCGTAGTCCTCCTGCGAGGGCGAGAAGATCTCGTTGGACGCCTCGACCTGGCCCGGGTGCAGCACCCACTTGCCGTCGAAGCCGAGCGCGGCGGCGCGCCGGGCGACCTCGCGGTAGCCGTCGATGTTGCGGATCTGCAGGTAGGGGCCGTCGATCGCCTGGAGGTCGTTGGCGCGGGCGGCCATCAGGATCTTCATCAGGATGTAGTGGTAGGCGTCCGCCGGGTAACCGGGCGGCTGCTCGCCCACGACCAGCGACTTCATGTTGATGGAGGCCATGAAGTCGGCCGGGCCGAAGATGATGGTCTCGACGCGCTGGGAGGCCGTCGCGATCTCGTTGACGTTGTTCAGGCCCTGCGCGTTCTCGATCTGCGCCTCGATGCCGATGCGGCCGACCTCGAAGCCCATGGTCTTCTCGATCTGGGTCAGCAGCAGGTCGAGGGCGACGACCTGCTGGGCGGTCTGCACCTTCGGCAGCATGATGCAGTCGAGGTTCTGCCCGGCGCCCTCGACGACCGTGACGACGTCGCGGTACGTCCACTCGGTGGTCCAGTCGTTGACCCGCACGACCCTGGTCTTGCCGGTCCAGTCGCCCTCGTTGAGGAACTTCACGATGGTGTGCCGCGCCTCGGGCTTGGCGAGCGGGGCGCAGGCGTCCTCCAGGTCGAGGAAGACCTGGTCGGCGGGCAGACCCTGGGCCTTCTCCAGGAAGCGGGGGTTCGAGCCCGGCACGGCCAGGCAGGAGCGCCGCGGGCGGAGACGGTTGACGGTCGTCATGCGGGGACCTCCAGGGGGTCGAGCTTGTTCGCTTTCCGGATCTCGTCGACGATGCGGCCGATGATGCCGGTGATGTCGAAGTCCTTCGGGGTGAAGACGGCGGCCACTCCGGCTTCCCTGAGCTGCGCGGCGTCACCATTCGGGATGATGCCACCGGCGATCACCGGTATATCTGTGGCACCGGCCACACGGAGGCGTTCGAGCACGTCCGGCACCAGCCGTGCGTGCGAGCCGGACAGGATCGACAGGCCCACCGCGTGGACGTCCTCGGCCAGGGCCGCGTCCACGATCTGCTCCGGCGTCAGCCGGATGCCCTGGTAGACCACCTCGAAGCCGGCGTCGCGGGCGCGCACGGCGATCTGCTCGGCGCCGTTGGAGTGCCCGTCCAGGCCGGGCTTGCCGACCAGGAAGCGCAGCTTGCCCACGCCCAGTTCGCGGGCGGTGGCGTCCACCCGGGCGCGGACGTCGGCGAGCGCGGAGCCGGACTCGGCGGCGACGGCCACCGGCGCGGAGGAGACCCCGGTGGGCGCCCGGTACTCGCCGAACACCTCGCGCAGCGCCCCGGCCCACTCGCCGGTCGTGACGCCGGCCCGGGCGCACTCCAGGGTGGCCTCCATCAGGTTGCCGGTGCCCCTGGCGGCCTCCTTCAGCTTCTCCAGCGCCTTGCAGGGGCGCGGGTGGTTGAAGGGGGGCTGGTAGCGGGTGTCCCGCCACTGCCGGAGGGACTCCACGACCCGGGCCTCGACCGCCGGGTCGACCGTCTGGATCGCGGTGTCCAGGTCGGCCGTCAGCGGGTTCGGCTCGGTGCCCTCGAAGATGTTGACGCCGACGATCTTCTCCTGGCCGGACTCGATCCGGGCCCGGCGCTCGGCGTGCGAGGCGACCAGCTGGGACTTCAGGTAGCCGGACTCCACGGCGGCCATCGCGCCGCCCATCTCCTGGATGCGGTCGATCTCGGCGAGGACGTCCTCGACCAGCCGGCCGACCTTCTCCTCGATCACCTTCGAGCCCTCGAAGATGTCCTCGTACTCCAGCAGGTCGCTCTCGTAGGCGAGCACCTGCTGGATGCGCAGACTCCACTGCTGGTCCCAGGGCCGGGGCAGGCCCAGCGCCTCGTTCCAGGCGGGCAGCTGCACGGCCCGCGCGCGGGCGTCCTTGGAGAGGGTGACCGCGAGCATCTCCAGCACGATCCGCTGGACGTTGTTCTCCGGCTGCGCCTCCGTCAGGCCCAGGGAGTTGACCTGGACGCCGTAGCGGAAGCGGCGCTGCCTGGGGTCCTCGATGCCGTACCGCTCGCGGGTGATCCTGTCCCAGATGCGGCCGAAGGCGCGCATCTTGCACATCTCCTCGACGAAGCGGACGCCCGCGTTCACGAAGAAGGAGATGCGGGCGACCACGTCACCCATGCGCTCCTGCGGCACCTGCCCGGAGTCGCGCACGGCGTCGAGGACCGCGATGGCGGTGGACATCGCGTACGCGATCTCCTGCACCGGTGTGGCCCCGGCCTCCTGCAGGTGGTAGCTGCAGATGTTGATGGGGTTCCACTTCGGGATGTGGGAGACCGTGTACGCGATCATGTCCGTCGTCAGGCGCAGGCTCGGCCCCGGCGGGAAGACGTGCGTCCCCCGGGACAGGTACTCCTTGACGATGTCGTTCTGGGTCGTGCCCTGGAGCTTGGTGATGTCGGCGCCCTGCTCCTCCGCGACGACCTGGTAGAGCGCCAGCAGCCACATGGCGGTGGCGTTGATCGTCATCGAGGTGTTCATCTGCTCCAGGGGGATGTCCTGGAACAGCCGGCGCATGTCACCGAGGTGCGAGACGGGCACGCCGACCCGGCCGACCTCGCCGCGGGCGAGGACGTGGTCGGGGTCGTAGCCGGTCTGCGTCGGCAGGTCGAACGCCACCGACAGACCCGTCTGGCCCTTGGCGAGGTTGCGCCGGTACAGCTCGTTGGACGCCTCCGCGGTCGAGTGGCCCGCGTACGTCCGCATGAGCCACGGACGGTCCCTTTCCTTCTGTGCCTGCGACCGAGGCGCGGTCTGACGCTCTGTCATCTGTGGCTCTCAGACGTTCCGGAAGCGGTTGATGGCGTCGATGTGCCGGGCACGCATCTCCTCGTCGCGCACGCCCAGGCCCTCCTCCGGGGCCAGGCACAGCACGCCGACCTTGCCCTGGTGCAGGTTGCGGTGCACGTCGTAGGCCGCCTGGCCGGTGTCCTCCAGGGAGTACGTCTTCGACAGCGTGGGGTGGATCCTGCCCTTGGCGATCAGCCGGTTGGCCTCCCAGGCCTCCCGGTAGTTGGCGAAGTGCGAGCCGATGATCCGCTTCAGCGACATCCACAGGTAGCGGTTGTCGTACTCGTGCATGTAGCCCGAGGTGGAGGCGCAGGTGGTGATGGTGCCGCCCTTGCGGGTGACGAAGACGGAGGCGCCGAAGGTCTCGCGGCCGGGGTGCTCGAAGACGATGTCGATGTCCTCGCCGCCGGTGAGCTCGCGGATGCGCTTGCCGAAGCGCTTCCACTCCTTGGGGTCCTGGGTGTTCTCGTCCTTCCAGAACCGGTAGCCCTCGGCGTTGCGGTCGATGATCGCCTCGGCGCCCATCGCGCGGCAGATGTCCGCCTTCTGGTCGCTGGAGACGACGCAGATCGGGTTGGCGCCGCCGGCCAGCGCGAACTGGGTCGCGTAGGAGCCGAGCCCGCCGCTCGCGCCCCAGATCAGGACGTTGTCGCCCTGCTTCATGCCGGCGCCGTTGCGGGAGACCAGCTGGCGGTAGGCGGTGGAGTTGACCAGACCGGGGGCGGCGGCCTCCTCCCAGCTGAGGTGGCCGGGCTTGGGCATCAGCTGGTTGGACTTCACCAGCGCGATCTCGGCGAGGCCGCCGAAGTTGGTCTCGAAGCCCCAGATGCGCTGCTCGGGGTCGAGCATCGTGTCGTTGTGCCCGTCGCTGGACTCCAGCTCGACGGACAGGCAGTGTGCGACGACCTCGTCACCGGGGCGCCAGGCGTTCACGCCCGGGCCGGTGCGCAGGACGACGCCCGCGAGGTCGGAGCCGATGATGTGGTACGGCAGGTCGTGGCGCTTGGCCAGCTCGTTGGTGCGGCCGTAGCGCTCCAGGAACCCGAAGGTGGACAGCGGCTCGAAGATCGAGGTCCACACCGAGTTGTAGTTGACCGAGGAGGCCATGACGGCCACCAGGGCCTCGCCCGGGCCGAGCTCGGGCAGCGGCACGTCGTCGAGGTGGATCGACTTGCGCGGGTCCTTGTCGCGGGTCTCGAGGCCCGCGAACATCTCCGTCTCGTCCTTGTGCACGGTGATCGCGCGGTACGACTCCGGCAGCGGCAGGGCGGCGAAGTCGGCCGGCGTCGATTCCGGTGACTGGATCGCGTCCAGGATGTCCTTCACGGTCACGGTGTTGCCTCCGGCGATGAGCACCCGGGGGAGGGCGCTGAGGGTTGCGTCGGTGCTGCTGAGGGTTTTATGGAGGTGCCGTCGGTTCGGCTCGGTGGTGCTTCGGCAGCGCTTTGTGGCGCGGGAGGTTGCCTGTGACGCAGGCGTCCGGGCGCGCGGGCCATGGGCCTGCTGGGACAGCCGGCGTACGAAAGGTCGCTGCACGCCGGCCGCCCGGACCCCTTCAACGTATGACACCGCGTGTCACCCCGCAAGGCACTGAGTGCCAGAGATTGCTCTCAGGTGAAATCTTTACGTAACAAATGAGCGATGATCGATCGGACGGGCCGTCGAAGACGGCGGAAAAGGGGTCCTGACATGCCAAAACGGCCACCCCGAAGGGTGGCCGTCATCACAGGGCGCGAAGCCCCTCAGCGGTCCTTCAGCGCCTCCTCGATGGTCCGCATGACCTCGTCCAGCGGGGCGTCCGTGCGGGCGACGGTGACCAGCACCTCGCCCTGACGGGCCACCGAGGCGGGGGCCGGCTGCTGCGGCGCCGCCGAGCGCCCCGCCCCGATGCCCGTGCCGAACGTCTTGCGCACGATGGCGAAGGCGTGGTCCAGTTGCGCCTCCACGTCGCCCTGGCCGCCGGCCCTGAGCCAGCGCCTGAGGACGTGGTTGTGGGCGGTGACCACGGCGGACGCGGCGACCTCCGCCAGCAGCGGGTCGTCGTTGGCGTCGTCGTCGTGCGCGTGCTCGTCGAAGTGGCCGAGCAGATAGCGGGTGAACAGGCGCTCGTAGCGGGCCACCGAGGCGATCTCCGCCTCGCGCAGGGTGGGCACCTCGCGTGTCAGCTTGTAGCGGGCGACCGAGATCTCCGGCCGGGCCGCGTACATCCGCATGACTTCCTTGATGCCGCGGCACACCGTGTCCAGCGGGTGCTCGTGCGGGGGCGCCGCGTTGAGGACCGCCTCCGCGCGGACCAGGGTGTCGTCGTGGTCCGGGAAGATCGCCTCTTCCTTGGAGCGGAAGTGGCGGAAGAAGGTGCGGCGCGCGACCCCGGCCGCGGCCGCGATCTCGTCGACGGTGGTCGCCTCGTACCCCTTGGTCGCGAACAGCTCCATCGCCGCGGCCGCCAGTTCGCGGCGCATCTTGAGGCGCTGGGCGGCCGCGCGGGAGCCTGCGGCGCTTTCCGGCACGTCGGGCGTGGCTGGTGTACGGGAGGACCTGGCGGGCTGGGGCATGACCCGAACGTACTGCATGTGTGCAGCTTGTCGCGCAGGTACGGGGTTTCCCCCGCCCCCGGCGGCCGGGGGAGCGCCGTGCCCCGAGGCCGGGGAGGAACCGCCCGGATCGAGCAGCCCGCCCCAGTCCTCGCCGCCTGCGAACCAGTCGCCGACGCCGTCAGCGCCGGGCATACTCACGGAAGCCGCGGCCGGTCTTGCGGCCCAGGCAGCCCGCGGCCACCAGGTGCTCCAGCAGCGGGGCGGGGGCCAGGCCCGGGTCCCGGAACTCGCGGTGCAGCACCTTCTCGATCGCGAGGGAGACGTCGAGCCCGACGACGTCCAGGAGCTCGAACGGGCCCATCGGGTAGCCGCCGCCCAGCTTCATGGCGGCGTCGATGTCGTCGAGGGACGCGTAGTGCTCCTGCACCATCTTGACCGCGTTGTTGAGGTACGGGAACAGCAGCGCGTTCACAATGAAGCCCGCGCGGTCCCCGCAGTCGACCGGGTGCTTCCGGACCTTCACGCAGACCTCGCGGACCGTCGCGTGGACGTCCTCGGCCGTCAGCACCGTGCGGACGACCTCGACCAGCTTCATCGCCGGCGCCGGGTTGAAGAAGTGCATGCCGATGACGTCCTGCGGGCGCGAGGTGGCGCGGGCGCAGGCGACGACCGGCAGCGAGGAGGTCGTGGTGGCCAGGACCGCGCCCGGCTTGCAGACCTTGTCCAGCGCCTGGAACAGCTGCCGCTTGATCTCCAGGTCCTCGGCGACGGCCTCCACGGCCAGGTCGACGTCGGCGAAGGCCTCGTAGGAACCCGCCGCGGCGATCCGGTCCAGGGTCTGCGCCGCCGCCTCGGCGGTCATCCGCCCCTTGTCGACGGAGCGCGCGAGCGACTTGCCGATACGGGCCTTGGCGGCCTGCGCCTTCTCCTCGCTGCGGGCGGCGAGCACGACCTCGTACCCGGCCTTGGCGAAGACCTCGGCGATGCCGGACGCCATGGTGCCGGAGCCCGCGACGCCGACCGAGCGGACCTCCCGGCCCGGGGTGAGGGCGGCGCCCTCCAGCGGGGTCAGCGCGTCGCGCACGACGGTGGCGCTGCCCGGGGCCTCGTAGGTGTAGAAGCCGCGGCCGGACTTGCGGCCGGTCAGGCCCGCCTCGCTGAGCTGCTTGAGGATCGGGGCCGGGGCGTGCAGGCGGTCGCGGGACTCGGCGTACATGGCCTCCAGGACCGTGCGGGCGGTGTCCACGCCGATCAGGTCGAGCAGTGCGAGCGGGCCCATCGGCAGACCGCAGCCGAGCCGCATCGCGGCGTCGATGTCCTCGCGGGAGGCGTACTTCGCCTCGTACATCGCGGCGGCCTGGTTGAGGTAGCCGAACAGCAGCCCGTCCGCGACGAATCCGGGGCGGTCGCCGACCGCGACGGGTTCCTTGCCGAGGTCGAGGGCGAGGTTGGTGACCGCGGAGACAGCGGTCGGAGCGGTCAGCACCGAGGAGACGACCTCGACGAGCTTCATGGCCGGCGCCGGGTTGAAGAAGTGCAGGCCGAGCACGCGCTCCGGCCGGGAGGAGTCGGCGGCGAGGCGGGTCACGGACAGGGCGTTGGTGCCGGTCGCCAGGATCGCCTCCGGCCGCACGATCCCGTCGAGTTCACGGAAGATCTGCTGCTTGATCTCGTACGACTCCGGGGCCACCTCGATGACGAGGTCGGCGTCGGCAGCGGCGCGCAGGTCGGTGGAGGTGCGGAAGCGGGCGAGGGCGCCGGCGCGCTCCTGCTCGGTCAGGCGGCCCCGCGCCACGGCCCGGGCGGTCGCGGCCTCCAGGGCGGCGACGGCCCTGGCGGCCGCTGCCTCGCTGATGTCGATGCCGACGACCTCGCGGCCTGCCTTGGCGAGGACCTCGGCGATACCGGTGCCCATGGTGCCGAGGCCGACGACGGCGATGGTCGACAGCGGGGACGAGGAGGAGGGGCCGGAGGAGGAAGAGGGGGACAGGGGAGTGGCCATCGCGGGACTCCAGGAATGAGGGGTGACGACTGGGAGCGCGTCCGGGTGCGCGGGGGAGCCGGCCGAGGCCGGGACCCCGCGGCGCACCGGATGCGTTGCTGAGTGCGGGTGTTGCCGGGCTGCGAGCGCACACGCCCGGAACCGTCGCCATGGGCGCGCACACGCCTGGAGCGAACGGCGGGAACCGACCGGCCCTGTCCCGGGGCCGGGTCGTGCTGCGGTACTCGGGGTACCGAACCGACTTCCCCCACTGCCTGCAAGGGCGTGGGTGGTGCCCCCACACGGCGGCTGCGTCACCAGGCCGCCGTAAGGGTCGCGAGTGGGTGACTCGCTCGTATGAGCTTAACCGGTGGGTAACGAGCACACCAGCCCCCGGCTCTGTGATGTACGTCCCGGGAGATCGACAGCCCCTCTAGGCTCGGGGCCATGGACGAAGAGTTGCGATCACTCACGGAGCGCTTACGCGCGGAGTCGGGAGGCTCCCCCGCCTACGACCGTCTGGTGGCGACCGGCGACCTCGACGAACTGGCGCGGGTGCTCACCGAGAGCGGACAGCCGCTGTGGGCCCGGGAACTGGCCGCGTTCCGGCTGGGGCTCGCGGGCGACCGGCGCGCCTTCGAGTCCCTCGTCCTCTTCCTCAACCACCGCGACCCGCAGCGCTGCGCCTCGGCCGCCCACGCCCTCGCCCGCCTCGACGACCCCCGCACCGCCCGCGCGGCCGCCGCCCTCGCCACCAACGAACTGCGCGTCGCCTACGCCCTGTACCCGGTCCGCCTCCTGACCCGCCTGCGCGCCCCGGAATCCGTACCCGCGCTCATCACCACCCTGGAGCGCAGACTGCGGCCCCACGACCCCTACCGCCGTGTGGCCCTGGCCTGCGTGGAGGGCCTCGGCGCCCTGGAGGACGCCCGGGCCCGCCCCGTCCTCAACGAGGCGCTGGCCCATCCGGCCCTCGCGGAGGCGGCGGTACGCGCGCTGGCACGGATCCCCGAGCAGCGGTGAGCCGGGCCCGCGGCGGGAGGGCGTGCCGGGCGCCGCGCGGCGGGCGCGGATCCGCGGCAGAGGCCGGCCCGTCCCGACCCGCCGGGGCTCACACCACCGCGAACGCCTCGACCTCCATCAGGAATTCGGGCCGGACCAGCGCGGCCACCTGTATCGCCGAGGACGCCGGGAGGCGGTCGTCGGGGAGATGGGCGGCGCGGGCCCTGCGGATGGCGGGCAGGTGAGCCATGTCCGTGACGAAATAGGTGAGTTTGACGACGTCGTCGAAGCCGGCGCCGGCGGCGGCCAGACAGCGGCGGAGGTTCTCGAAGACCTGGCGGGCCTGCGCCTCGGGGTCGTCCTCGCCGACGGGTTCGCCGTCCTCGTCGACGGGGATCTGGCCGGCGATCGCGACGAAGCGGCCGGTGCCCGTCACGACGTGGCTGTACTGGGTGGCGGGGAAGACCCCGTCGGGGGCGGGGATCCTGGTCAGCTCACTCATGCGTCCATCGTGGACCATGGGTCTGACAGCGCCCCCGACGGGACTTCGGACGCGGAACGGACGAACCGCCCTCAGCCGTGGAAGCCGAGCATTCCGTGCAGCGCCGCGCCGCCGGCGGACGTGGGTGCCGCCTTCGAGCTCAGCGGGGTCGGATCGGGCAGCCTGGGACAGACCGCGTCGACCGCGCCGCCGCTGCGCGGGACCGTGCCGTTCGCCAGGTAGCCGGCGAGGTACTTGTCCAGGCAGGCGTTGCCGCTCAGCGTGATGCCGTGGTTGCCGCCGCCCTGCTCGACCACGAAGCTCGAGCGGGCCAGCAGGCGGTGGACCGTCACGCCGCCCTCGTAGGGGGTGGCCGCGTCGTTGGTCGCCTGGAACAGCAGGACCGGCGGCAGCCTGTGGTTGGCGACGCTGACGGGGTGCTGGTGGCGCGTCGGCCAGAAGGCGCACGGCGCGTTGTACCAGGCGTTGTTCCAGGTCATGAACGGAGCCTTGCCGTACACCGCCCAGTTGTCCTTGCGCCACTGGTTCCAGTCCCGCGGCCAGACGGCGTCACGGCACTGCACCGAGGTGTAGACGCTGTAGCCGTTGTCCCCGGAGGCGTCGACGGCGGCGAAGTTGTCGTAGGCCTCGACCAGCGGGTCGGAGTCGTGGTCGTTCACGTACGCCGCGAACGCCTCGGCCAGATAGGGCCAGTAGCCGTTGTAGTAGCCCCCGGGGATGAAGGTGTCCTCCAGTTCGGAGGCCCCCACCTTGCCGCCGGCCGGCTTCTTCGCGAGCGCCTTGCGCATCGCGTACCACTTGGCCTCGACCGCGGCCGGGTCGGTACCCAGCTTGTACGTCGAGTCGTACTTGGCGATCCAGGTCATCAGTGCCTTGTGGCGGGCGTCGAAGGCCTGGTCCTGCGCGAGGTTGTCGTCGTACCAGACACCCGTGGGGTCGACGATCGAGTCGAGGACGAGGCGCTTCACGCGCTGCGGGAAGAGCTTGGCGTAGACCGCGCCCAGATACGTGCCGTAGGAGTAGCCGAAGTAGCTGGTCCTGCGGGCGCCGAGTGCCGCGCGGATGGAGTCCATGTCCCGCACGGTCTGGATCGTGTTGATGTACGGCAGCAGGCTCGCGTACTTCTTGCCGCAGGCCGCGGCGAAGGACCTGGCGCGGGTGAGGTTGGCCTTCTCGAGGGCCGGCGTGCGCGGCACCGAGTCCGGGCGCACGGGGTTGAAGTAGCCCGGCGCGCAGTTCAGGGCGGGCTCGCTCCGCCCGACGCCGCGCGGGTCGAAGCCGATGACGTCGTACTGCGACGCGACCGCCTTGGGCAGCGAGGACGCGACGAATCCGGCCAGCGAGAGTCCGCTGCCGCCGGGGCCGCCGGGGTTGACCAGCAGCGGGCCCTGGCTCTTCTTCGCGGTGTGCGGCACGCGCGAGAGCGCGAGCGTGATCTGCCGCCCGTGCGGTCTGTCGTGGTCCAGCGGCACTCTCAGCGACGCGCACTGCAGCGTCGGATAGTCGGTGGTGCCACAGCTCTTCCAGGTCACTTTCGCGGCGGAAGCGGGGTGCGCGGTGTGCGCGGTGCTGGCGTCGGCCGGGAGAGCCGTGAAGGACCCGGCCACGACGACGACGGCACCGCACAGCACTGCTGCGCGTTTTCTCATGGAGTCCTCCCAGGACGGAGGGTCGCGGACCGCGAGTCTCACGGTCCTCGCCGCATCGTCCCGGAAAGCGCCCCCGGACGAACTCGTTCTGGCAATACTTGACCCAATTGGGTCGCCGGATGCCCTCGAATGATCTCAAATGAGCGTGAGTTGGGTTGATTCGGTCACGTCCGCGGCGGGCGGCTCCGGTGGCCGGATCCGGCGGGGCGTCCCCGCGCGCGTGGGCCCGATCCCGTACTCCTGTGCCAGCTCGTGGACCTGACGGGTGATCCGGCGCTGGTACCACTTCGGCGCGTAGGAGCCGTCCGCGTACAGGCGCTCGTAGCGGCGCACCAGGTGCGGGTGGTGCCGGGCCAGCCAGGCCATGAACCACTCGCGCGCGCCGGGCCGCAGGTGCAGCACCAGAGGCGTGACGGAGGTGGCCCCCGAGGCGGCGATCGCCCGTACGGTGGCCCGCAGTTGGGCCGGCCGGTCGCTCAGGAACGGGAGCACCGGGGCCATCAGGACACCGCAGCCGAGGCCGTGCTCGGAGAGCGTGCGGACGACGTCCAGGCGGCGCTCGGGGGCCGGTGTGCCCCGCTCCACCGTGCGCCACAGCTCGGGGTCGGTGAAGCCGACCGAGACCGAGACGCCGACGTCCGTCACCCGCGCCGACTGCACCAGCAGGTCCAGGTCGCGCAGGATCAGCGTGCCCTTGGTCAGGATCGAGAAGGGGTTGGCGTGGTCGCGCAGCGCGGCCAGGATGCCCGGCATCAGGCGGTAGCGGCCCTCGGCGCGCTGGTAGCAGTCGACGTTCGTGCCCATCGCGATGTGCTCGCCCGGCCAGCGGCGGGATCCGAGCTGACGGCGCAGCAGCTGAGGGGCGTTCACCTTCACCACGATCTGCGAGTCGAAGTCGAGACCCGGGTCGAGGTCGAGGTAGGTGTGCGTCTTCCTGGCGAAGCAGTACACGCACGCGTGCGAGCACCCCCGGTAGGGGTTCACCGTCCACTCGAAGGGCATGCGCGAGGCCCCGGGCACCCGGTTGATGATCGAGCGGGCCCGCACCTCGTGGAAGGTGATCCCGCGGAACTCGGGCGTGTCGAAGGTACGGCTGACCACCGCGTCCGCGCCGAACAGCGCGGCGTCGGCCGCGCGGCCGTGGCCGCCGGACTCCACTGTGAGGTTCTCCCAGCGCATGACGCCTCCTCGGTAGCGCTGCCACCCGAGTGAAACACGTGTTCGATTTTTCGTGCAAGGGCGCTTTCCGATCGCTTCGCATCGCCGATGGCACCCCGATTTGGGCGGCCGTGGGCGGGGGTGGTTGGCTTGCACCCACCCGAGAACGCAAGTCCTGGAGGAACCGATGGCGCAGGTCGAGGCCACAACCGAGCGGGTCGTCGCGGCAGACGCGGAGAAGGTGTTCGACGCCCTCGCCGACTACAGCGGCACGCGCGCGAAGCTGCTGCCCGAGCAGTTCAGCGAGTACGAGGTGCGGGAGGGCGGCGACGGCGAGGGCACCCTCGTCCACTGGAAGCTCCAGGCCACCAGCAAGCGCGTCCGCGACTGCCTGCTGGAGGTGAGCGAGCCCACCGACGGCGAGCTCGTCGAGAAGGACCGCAACTCCTCGATGGTCACCACCTGGCGGGTCACCCCGGCCGGCGAGGGCAGGTCCCGGGTCGTCGTGACCACCGTCTGGAACGGTGCCGGCGGCATCGGCGGCTTCTTCGAGAAGACCTTCGCGCCCAAGGGCCTCGGCCGCATCTACGACGCGGTGCTCGCCCGTCTCGCCACCGAGGTCGAGAAGTAGGGCGACCGGGGCGGAGCGGGGGAGCGACCTGGGCCGGGGGCGGAGCGACCGGGGCCGAGAGGCGGTGCGGCCGGACTCGCCCGGCAAGTCCCCGGCCTCCGTGGGGCGTTGGCCCCCCTCACCGGTTCGGGTGGATCTCCCCGGGTCGCGCGGACGTGCCGTAACTCGTCGCGCTTGCTCGTAGTTGTCGCCTTACGCGGGAATCGCGTGGCGGCGCGACGAGGGGAGCGGTACGTGGGCGGGACGACTCTGGTGCACGAGGAAGCGGCGCCGGCCCCGCCGCGGGCCCCCGCCGCCCCGCTCGCCGCGACGGCCGAACTGAGCCCGCGCCGGGTACGGTTGGTCTTCCTCGGGCTGATGCTGGCGCTGCTGCTCGCCGCACTGGAGCAGATGATCGTCGCCACCGCGCTGCCGAAGATCGTCGGTGAGCTGCACGGCCTGGACCGGATGTCCTGGGCGATCACCGCCTACCTGCTGACCGCCACCGTCGGACTCCCGGTCTACGGCAAGCTCGGCGACCTCCTGGGCCGCAAGGGCGTCTTCCAGTTCGCCATCGTGGTCTTCGTGATCGGCGCCGCCCTCGCGGGCCGTGCGCGGTCCATGGACCAGCTCATCGCCTTCCGCGCGGTGCAGGGCGTCGGCGCGGGCGGGCTCATGATCGGCGTGCAGGCGATCATCGCCGACATCGTGCCGCCGCGCCGGCGCGGCCGCTTCATGGGCCTGATCGGCGCCGCGTTCGGCCTGGCGTCCGTCGCCGGGCCACTGCTGGGCGGCTATTTCACCGACCACCTCTCCTGGCGCTGGTGCTTCTACTTCAACGTGCCGTTCGGCCTGGTCACCCTGGCCGTCGTCACCGTCGTGCTGAAGCTGCCCAGGCCGCGGACCAGGCCCCGGCTCGACGTCCCCGGCGCGCTGCTGCTCGCCGCGGCCTCCACCTGCCTGGTGCTGCTGACCAGCTGGGGCGGCACCCGGTACGCGTGGGGCTCGCGGGAGATCCTCGGGCTCGGCGCCGGAGCTGCCGTCGCCGCCCTGCTCTTCCTCGTCGCCGAGCACTTCGCCGCCGAACCCCTCATCCCGCTGCGGCTGTTCAGGGACTCGGTGTTCAACGTCACGGGCCTGGTGGGCCTGGTGATCGGCGTCGCCCTGTTCGGCGCCGCCAGCTATCTGCCGACCTTCCTGCAGATGGTCGACGGAGCCTCCGCCACCGAGTCGGGCCTGCTGATGCTGCCCATGATGGGCGGGATCGTCGGCGCCTCCGTCATCTGCGGACAGCTCATCAGCCACACCGGGCGCTACAAGCTCTACCCGGTCCTCGGCAGCGCCGTGTCCGTGCTCGGCATGTGGCTGCTGTCCCGCCTGCAGATCGACACGCCCCGGCTGCAGTACAGCGTCTGGATGGCGGTCCTCGGCGCCGGGATCGGCATGGTGATGCCGGTCCTGATCCTCGCGGTGCAGAACTCCGTGCGCCCCGCCGACCTCGGCACCGCCACCAGCGCCAACAACTACTTCCGGCAGATCGGCGGCAGCGTCGGCGCCGCCGTCTTCGGCACCCTCTTCTCCCGCCGGCTCGCCGACGCCCTCGCCGAGCGGCTGCCCGCGCGCGCGGGGGAGCGCCTGCCCGACCCCGAGTCCATCACCCCGCAGCTCGTCCACGCGCTGCCCGCACCGCTGCGCGACGTCTACATCCGGGCCTACGCCGACGCCATGCCCCGGATCTTCCTCTATCTGGTGCCGGTGCTCGTCCTCGGCCTCGTCATCGCCTTCTTCCTCAAGGAGATCCCCCTCTTGAACAGCGCAGCGTCCCACCACGCGGCCGGGACGGAGTCCCTGACCGCCCCGGTCCCGCAGGCCGTCCCCCGGCCCCCGGCCGCGGGGACCCCCGCCCCGCCGCGCTCGCCGCACCCCGCCGGGCTCCCCGTGTGCGGCACGGTGCAGCACCCCGACGGGACCGTCGTGCCGCGCGCGGCGCTGACGCTGATCGACGTGGCGGGGCAGCAGGTCGGCCGGGGCGCGAGCGGCGAGGACGGGCGGTACGCGCTGTCCACGCCCGGCTCCGGGCCGTACGTGCTCATCGCCGCCGCGGGTGGCCACCAGCCGCAGGCCGTGTCCGTCACCGTCGGGGAGCGCCCCGTCGAGCTGGACGTCGTCCTCGGGGGCGCCGGGCGCCTCGCGGGCAGCGTGCTGACCGCCGACGGCACCCCTGTACGGGACGCCGCCGTCACCCTCACCAACGTGCACGGCGAGGTCGTCGCCACCACGCGCAGCGGACGCGAGGGCGGCTACGTCATCACCGAACTGGTCGCCGGCGAGTACACGCTCGCCGCCAGTGCGCCCGCCTACCGCCCGGCCGCGCTGCCGGTCACCGTCCAGGCCGCCCGGGAGACCCGCCAGGACGTCGAGCTCGCGGGCGGCGCCGTGCTGCGCGGCACCGTGCGGGCGGGCGGCGGCCGGCCCGTCGAGGACGCGCGCGTGACCCTGCTCGACGCGGCGGGCAACGTCGTGGACACGCTCACCACCGGAGCCGACGGCGCCTTCCGGTTCGTCGATCTGTCGTCCGGCGAGTACACCGTGATCGCCGCGGGTTACCCGCCGGTCGCCACCGTCCTGCAGGTCGCGGGAGGCGGACGGACCGAGCGGGACCTGCAGCTGGGGCACGAGGACTGACCCTCCGGGCGCGGGGGGCCGACGGCTCCGCACCGGTCCGGCGGCGCCGGCCGGCAGCCGGGCGTGACCTGACGCAGCGTCACCGGGCTTGCCCGCCCGGCGCGCGCTCCCGCGCGCCGGCGGCCGTGGCGCGGCACCAATTCCCGTGTTGCCGCACATCACCACCGGCCGGAGCCGTACGGTGGAGTAGGCGGCGCAGATCTTGGGCACCGCGGGGAGAGAGGGCCTGGGCCATGGAAAATGGCACCGACCGCGGCGCCGAGAGGGACACACCTCCCAGCCGCGGAGCCGGGGGCGGCGTGGCGACGGAGCCCGCCGCGGTCGGCCGTGTCCCGCTGGCCGTGGTGATCGTGGACCGCGACGGCCTCGTGTCCCACTGGAGCCGGGGCGCGGGCCGGCTGTTCGGCGTCCCCAAGGACGAGGCGCTCGGGCACCCGGCGCTCGACCTGCTGCCGGTCTCCGGCGCACTGCCCGATGACGACGACGTCGCCCCCTACGGCGCGTTCGCCCCGTACGACGAACTCGGCCCCGACCTCGAGTCGTCCCTCGACGGCAGGCTCCCCTACCCGGCGGCGGGCCGCGCCCGGCTGACCGTCCCCGCTCCCGGACGGCACCAGGCGCGCGTGGACGTGCTGTGGTGGGCGTACCCCTTGGTGGGCCCCGGGCCCGAGCGGCTGCTCGTCCTCGCCGCCGACACGGGCGCGCTCCGGCAGGACGAACCCGGCGAGGACGCCACGGACACGGCGTTCGAGCGGATCGCGCCCGGTTTCGCGCTGCACACGGACTTCCCCGGGGCCGAGCAGCTGGCCCGGCGGCTGCCCGAGATCCTGCCCAGCATGAGCGTCGGCGAAAGCGCCCGCATCGTCTCTCAGGTCCTCGAACTGGGCTACCCGGTCCTGGAGTTCACCCAGAACGACCGGGTGCCCGTCACCCCCGACTGGGGCGTTCCGCGGCGCGCCGGGCACCGGGCCCGCCGCGAGCTCGCCGCCCGCGCGAGGGCCGAGGGGCGGCCGGTACCGCGGGAGGCCGCCGACCAGGGCGAGGACCTGGAGTACGCGGCCGTGCGCGAGCACCTGGAGTTCCTCAACGAGGTCAGCGGGCGCATCGGCACCTCGCTCGACCTGTCGCACACCGTCATCGAGGTCAGCAAGGCCGTCGTCCCGCGCTTCACCGACGTCGCCGGCACCTATCTGCGCGAGCAGGTCGTCGCCGGCGAGGGGTTCCCCGACGGTGTGCCGGACACCACGACCCTGTGGCACCGGGTCGCCCTCGAGCACACCGACGAACCCGGCCGCTGGGACGACGTCGTGCCGGTCGGCGAGGCCATGCCCTTCCCCGCGCACACGCCGTTCTTCCAGTGCATGACCACCGGCGAGCCCGTCCTGGTGCCGCGCATCAGCGAGGAGATGGGCCACGCCATCGCCGCGCAGTTCGAGAAGCGGGACATCAGGCCGCTGATCACCCACCGCTCCATGCTCGTCGTGCCGCTCAAGGCGCGGAACGTCGTGCTCGGCTTCATGATCCTGCTGCGCCATCCGGAACGGCCCGTCTTCAACGACATGGACCGGGTCACCGGCGCCGAACTCGCCGCCCGCGCGGGCCTGGTGCTCGACAACGCGCGCATGTACACCTACCAGGAGAGCGTCGCCGAGACCCTCCAGGACAGCATGCTGCCGCACATCCCGCCGCGCATGGCGGGCTGCGACATCGCCACCCGCTATCTGCCGGGCACGCTGCTCGGCCGCGTCGGCGGCGACTGGTTCGACTCGGTGAAGCTGCCCGGCGCCCGCACCGCCCTCGTCGTCGGCGACGTCATGGGGCACGGCCTGAACTCCGCCGCGATGATGGGCCAGTTGCGGACCGCCGTGCAGACCATGGCCGCCCTCGACCTGCCGCCCGCCCGGCTGCTGCGCAACCTCGACGACCTCGCGCAGCGCCTCGGCGAGACCTACCTCGCGACGTGTCTGTACGCCGTCTACGACCCGATCGCGGGCGAGCTGGACATCGCCAACGCCGGGCACGTCCCGCCCGTCCTGGTCCGTGCCGGGGACGGCCGCAGCGAGCTGCTCGACCTGCCGACGGGTGCGCCGATCGGCGTCGGCGGCGTGCCCTTCGAGGCGGTACGCGTGCGCGTGGAGCCCGGTGACCGGCTCGTGATGTGCACCGACGGGCTCGTCGAGGTGCGCGGCGAGGACATCGAGCTGGGCCTGGCGACGCTCTGTGAGTCCGCGGCGCACCCGGCCGCGTCCATGGACGACGCCTGCGACACGATCATCCGTGCCCTCAACACCCGCGGCGGCCGCAAGGACGACGTGGCCCTGCTGCTGGCCCGGCTCAACGGCGTCGCGCCGGACGACGTGGCCGAGTGGCGCCTCGCCCTCGACCCGGTGGAGGTCGGCCGCGCGCGTGCCGTCGTCCGGGAACAGCTCCACCACTGGGGGCTCACCGAGCTCGGCCACCCCGCCGAGCTGCTCGTCAGCGAGCTGGTCACCAACGCCGTACGGCACTCCCACAGCCGTCCCGTCGAGCTGCGGCTGATCCGGGGCGACACCCTGCTGTGCGAGGTGGACGACGACGACCACGAGCTGCCGGCGCTGCGCGGCGCCGGTCCGTGCGACGACTCCGGGCGCGGGCTGCGCGTGGTCAGCACCGTCGCCCGGGAGTGGGGCACCAGCCGCACGAAGACGGGCAAGACCGTCTGGTTCGAGCTGAAGCCGCCGCGGCGCTGACCGCACGAGCGGGGCGCGGGGGCGCGCGGGCGCACACCTGTCGAAAGCGGGGTGAAGGAATGCGCGACGCGCTTGTCGCCACCACCGGGGCGCGATAGACCGTACTGGCCCGTCACTCGGGGCGGGTCAGCGCGTCGCACCCTGGGGAGAGTCGGTCATGAGCGTGACGAGTCGGTACCGTGAGGCATGGGAGGGCTTCTGGCGTGAGGCCCCCGAGGACCCGGGAGCCGTCTTCTGGGACGCGGAGCCGGCGCTGACGGCCGGCGTCCACCTGGCCCTGTTCGAGCCCTACCTCGCCGACCCGGGCCTGGCGATGGTCGACCTCGGCTGCGGCAACGGCACGCAGACCCGTTTCCTCGCCGAGCGGTTCGGGCACGTCGTCGGCGCCGACCTCTCGGACGCCGCCGTGGAGCACGCCCGCCACGCCGATCCGGCCGGGCAGGCGACGTACCGCGTCCTCGACGCCGTCGACAAGGGCGAGACCGAGACGCTGCACGCCGAACTCGGCGACGCCAACGTCTACATGCGCGGTGTGCTGCACCAGGCCGAGCCGGACGACCGGCAGCCCATGGCGGACGGGATCGCCGCGCTCGTCGGTGAGCGGGGCCGCGCCTTCCTCGTCGAGCTCGCCGAGGCGGCCAAGCCCGTCCTGCTGGGCCTGGCGCAGAGCCCCGCCGGACCGCCGCCCAAGCTCGCCCCGGTCTTCCAGCACGGCCTCGCGCCCGGCGAGGTGGCCGACGACGCGGTGCCCGGGTATCTGCGCGCCGCCGGCCTCACCGTCCTGGCGAGCGGTGAACTGCCGCTGACCACCACCGAGTACGCCGCCGACGGCAGCCGTATCCAGCTGCCCTCGAAGTGGCTGGTGGCGGGGCGCAGGACCTGAGGTCCGACCCGTCTTCCTGGCCCGCCGACCGCGCGGCGCGTAACGTGACGCACCATGAAGATCCTGATCAGCGCCGACATGGAGGGTGCCACGGGGGTGACCTGGCCGGCCGACGTGCTGCCGGGGACCGCGCAGTGGGAGCGCTGCCGTTCGATGTTCACCTCCGACGTGAACGCCGCCGTGCTGGGGTTCTTCGACGGCGGGGCGGACGAGGTCGTCGTCAACGAGGCCCACTGGAGCATGCGCAACCTGCTCCTGGAGCGGCTGGACGAGCGCACCGAGATGCTCACCGGACGGCACAAGGCGCTGTCCATGGTGGAGGGCGTGCAGCACGGGGACGTGGACGGCATCGCCTTCGTCGGCTACCACGCCGGGGCCGGCATGGAGGGCGTCCTCGCGCACACGTATCTCGCCAACTCCCTCACCGGTGTGTGGCTGAACGGCGTACGGGCCAGCGAGGGCCTGCTCAACGCGCACGTGGCGGCCGAGTTCGGGGTGCCCGTCGTCCTCGTCACCGGCGACGACGTGGCCTGCGAGGACGCCCTCGGGTACGCGCCCGGGGCGCTGAAGGTCGCCGTCAAGGACCATGTCTCGCGGTACGCGGCCGTGTGCCGTACGCCGGCCAGGACCGCCGCCGGCATCCGGGCCGCCGCCGAGGAGGCGGCGCGGCTGGCGGTCCGGCACGAGCCGGTGCGGGCCGGGCCGTTCACCCTGGCCATGGAGTTCGACGCCGAGCACCTCGCGATGTCCGCCACCGTCGTGCCGGGCGTGGACCGGTCCGGTGAGCGGAAGGTGGCGTACACCAGCGCCACCATGTACGAGTGCATCCGTACCTTCAAGGCGGTCACGACGATCGTCTCGGCCGCGGTGGAGGAGCAGTATGGCTGACGCGCAGGCGCTGGACGAGGTCGTCCGGTTCACCTCGGATCTCATCCGCATCGACACGACCAACCGCGGGGGCGGCGACTGCCGGGAGCGGCCCGCCGCCGAGTACGCTGCCGAGCAGCTGGCGGGGGCGGGGCTCGAGCCCACGCTGCTGGAACGCACCGAGGGGCGGACCAACGTCGTGGCCCGCGTCGAGGGCAGCGACCCCTCCGCCGGCGCGCTGCTCCTCCACGGTCACCTGGACGTCGTCCCGGCCCGGGCCGCGGACTGGAGCGTGCACCCCTTCTCCGGGGAGGTCGTCGACGGGGTGGTGTGGGGCCGCGGCGCGGTCGACATGAAGAACATGGACGCGATGATCCTCGCCGTTGTGCGGGCCTGGGCGCGCGAGGGCGTCCGGCCCCGGCGTGACATCGTCGTCGCGTTCACCGCCGACGAGGAGGACAGTGCCCGGGACGGCGCCGGGTTCCTCGCCGGCGAGCACGCGGAGCTCTTCGAGGGCTGCACCGAGGGTGTCAGCGAGTCGGGGGCGTTCACCTTCCACGACGGCAGCGGGCGGCAGATCTACCCGGTCGCGGCCGGCGAGCGCGGTACCGGCTGGCTGCGGCTCACCGCGCGCGGGCGGGCCGGTCACGGCTCCAAGGTGAACAAGGAGAACGCGGTCACCCGGCTCTCCGCCGCCCTCGCCCGCATCGGCGAGTACGAGTGGCCGCTGCGGCCGTCCCCCACGGTGCGGGCCTCGCTGGCCGCGCTCGCGGCGCTCTACGGCCTGGAGGCCGACCTGGACGACGTCGACGCGCTGCTGCGCAAGCTCGGCCCGGCCGCGGGGCTGGTCGAGGCGACCGTCCGCAACAGCGCCAACCCGACCATGCTGGACGCCGGTTACAAGGTCAACGTGATTCCGGGCGAGGCGGTCGCCCACGTCGACGGCCGCTTCCTGCCGGGCGGCGAGGACGAGTTCCGCGCCACCCTCGACCGGCTCACCGGCCCCGACGTGGACTGGGAGTTCTACCACCGCGAGGTCGCCCTGCAGGCGCCCCTGGACTCGCCGACGTACGCGCGGATGTGCCGGGCCCTGGAGGAGTTCGCGCCCGAGGGGCACGTCGTGCCGTACTGCATGTCCGGCGGCACGGACGCCAAGCAGTTCTCGCGGCTCGGCATCACCGGATACGGGTTCACGCCGCTGAAGCTCCCGGAGGGCTACGACTATCAGGCCATGTTCCATGGAGTCGACGAGCGGGTCCCGGCCGGGGCACTGCACTTCGGCGTGCGGGTACTCGACCGGTTCCTGCGGACGGCCTGAGCAAGGTGGGGGAGAACGTGCAGACTCTGGCGTACGGATCCTGGCCCTCGCCCATCCGCGCGGCGCTCGCCGCCGCGCACGACGGGCGCCCCGAGTACGTCGGCTTCGTCGGCGACGAGGTGTGGTGGACCGAGCCCCGGCCCGCCGAGGGCGGCAGACGCACCCTGGTGCGGCGGCGCGCGGACGGCCGCGAGGAGCCGGTGCTGCCCGCTCCGTGGAACGTGCGCAGCCGGGTCATCGAGTACGGCGGGCAGCCCTGGGCCGGCACCGTGGTGGACGGCCGGCCGCTGGTGGTGTTCGTGAACCACGCCGACCAGCGTCTGTACCGCCACGAGCCCGGCGGCGACCCGCGCCCCCTCACCCCGGTGTCCCCGGTGGGCGGCGGGCTGCGCTGGGCCGAGCCGCAGGTGTTCGCCGAACGCGGGGAGGTGTGGGCCGTGCTCGAGGAGTTCACCGGCGACGGACCCACCGACGTGCGCCGTGTGCCGGCCGCGGTACCGCTGGACGGCTCGGCGGCCCGGGACCGGGGCGCCGTCCGCGAACTCACCGGCGCACGGCACCGGTTCGTCACCGGCCCCCGCCTCTCGCCCGACGGGCGGCGCGCGGCCTGGCTGGCCTGGGACCACCCCCGGATGCCGTGGGACGGCACGGAGCTGATCGTCGCCGGGGTCGACGAGGCCGGAACCTTTCGGCAGCCCCGGACCGTCGCCGGGGGAGCGGAGGAGTCGATCGCCCAGGCGGAGTGGGCCGCCGACGGCGCGCTGCTGTACGCGAGCGACCGTACGGGCTGGTGGAACCTCTACCGCGACGGCGTGCCGCTGTGCACGCGGGAGGAGGAGTTCGGCGGACCGCTGTGGAAGCTGGGCCAGCGCTGGTTCGCGCCGCTGCCCGGCGGCCCGATCGCCGTGGTGCACGGCCGCGGCGCCACCGCGCTCGGGATCCTGGACCCCGAGACCGGCGAGGTCGTCGACGCGGCCGGGCCCTGGACGGAGTTCGCGCCCACGCTCGCGGTCCACGGCGAGCGCGTGGCCGCCGTCGGCGCCAGCCCGCGCAGCGCCTACGAGGTCGTGGAGCTGGACACGGCCACGGGCCGGGCCCGGGTGATCGGCGCCGAGCACGACGACGCCGTCGATCCGGCCTACTACCCCGAGCCCCAGATCCGCACCTTCACCGGGCCCGCCGGACGCGACATCCACGCGCACGTCTACCCGCCCCACAACCCCGGCTGCGTGGCGCCCGGCGGCGAGCTGCCGCCCTACGTCGTCTGGGCGCACGGCGGCCCGACCAGCCGGGCGCCGCTCGTGCTCGACCTGGAGATCGCCTACTTCACCTCCCGCGGCATCGGGGTCGCGGAGGTCAACTACGGCGGTTCCACCGGGCACGGGCGGGAGTACCGCAACCGGCTGCGCGAGCAGTGGGGCGTGGTCGACGTCGAGGACTGCGCGGCGGTCGCCCTGGCGCTGGCCGAGGAGGGCACCGCCGACCGCGGGCGGCTGGCGATCCGCGGTGGCAGCGCGGGCGGCTGGACGGCGGCCGCCTCGCTCGCCGCCACCGACGTGTACGCCTGCGGCACGATCCTCTACCCCATCCTCGACCTGGCCGGCTGGGGCACGGGGGAGACCCACGACTTCGAGTCGCAGTACCTGCACACGCTGGTCGGGCCGCTCGACGAGGTGCCCGGCCGGTACGCGGAGCGCTCGCCCGCCGAGCACGCCGACCGCGTCACCGCGCCCTTCCTGCTGCTGCAGGGCCTGGACGACGTGATCTGCCCGCCCGCGCAGTGCGAGCGCTTCCTGGAACGGCTGGCGGGACGGCGCGTGCCGCACGCGTACATCGCCTTCGAGGGGGAGGGGCACGGGTTCCGCCGGGCCGACACCATGATCCGGGCCCTGGAGTCCGAACTCTCCCTGTACGCACAGGTGTTCGGCCTCCATCCGCGCGGCGTACCCACCCTGGAGCTGTCGAAGTGAGTGAGCGTCTGCCGGAGCTGCGGCGGCCCTCCCGGCTGGCACCCGGCGCCCGTGTGGCCGTCGTCGCCCCCAGCGGCCCCGTGCCCGAGGAGCGGCTGCAGGCCGGGCTCGACGTGCTGCGCGGCTGGGACCTCGATCCGGTCGTGGCGCCCCACGTGCTCGGCCGGCACGGCGAGCTGGACTATCTGGCGGGCCCGGACGGGGCGCGCGCCGCCGACCTGCAGGGCGCCTGGTGCGACCCGTCGGTGGACGCGGTGCTGTGCGCGCGGGGCGGGTACGGGGCGCAGCGGATGGTCGACCTGCTCGACTGGGAGGCGATGCGGGCGGCGGGACCCAAGGTGTTCGTCGGCTTCAGCGACGTCACGACGCTGCACCAGGCGTTCGCCACCCGGCTGGGCCTGGTCACGCTGTACGGCCCGGCGGCCGCCGGTGCCGACTTCATCAAGAACGCCCGGGCGCAGCAGCACCTGCGGACCACGCTGTTCGCGCCGGAGGACGCCCGCACCATCGCCTCCGCGGGCGCCACCCTGGTGCCCGGGCGGGCCCGGGGGGTCACGCTGGGCGGCTGCCTGGCCCTGCTCGCCACCGACCTCGGCACGCCGCACGCCCACGACGGCGCCCGGGGCGGGCTGCTGCTGCTCGAGGACGTGGGCGAACGGCCGTACCGCGTCGACCGGGCGCTGACCCAGCTGCTGCGCGGCGGATGGCTGGACGGCGTCACCGGGATGGCGCTCGGGTCGTGGGAGGAGTGCGGTCCGTACGACGGGGTGCGCGCGGTGCTCCTCGACCGGCTCGCCGGTCTCGGCGTTCCCGTGGTCGAGGAGTTCGGATTCGGCCACTGCGCGGGCGCGTTGACCGTTCCGTTCGGCGTGGCCGCCGAACTGGACGCGGACGCGAGGACCCTGACGCTCCATCAGCCGGCCCTGCGCTGACGTCCCTTCACCGCATGTCCGGCAACGGCACTCGACTGGGCGATTGACCTCGTCTGACACGTGTCACACCATGACAACCGACCGGTACTTACTGGTCGGTAAGCAGGGCTGTCCCGAGTGTGGAGGTCTCAGTGTCCCGACGCGTGCCCAGATCCCGAGCCACCTACGCCCTCGCTCTCGCCCTGGGCGCGGCGCTCACCGCCCCCCTGGCGCTCACCGCGCCCGCGGCTCCGGCGGCCGGGCAATACACCGTCTCCGCGCTGAAGTTCACCGTCCGGGCCGGTGGCCGCGACTGCACCGTCGACGCCGATCTGTACCGTCCGGCGGGCGTCGACAGCGCCCACCGCGCCCCGGCCGTACTCGCCACGAACGGCTTCGGCGGCAGCAAGTCCGACGGCTCGACCGACGCCATCGGCAGGGCGTTCGCCGAGCGCGGCTACGTGTCCCTGATCTACTCCGGGCTCGGGTTCGGCACATCGGGCTGCCTCATCTCGCTCGACGATCCGCGGATCGACGGCACGGCCGCCTCACGGCTCATCGACTTCCTCGGCGGCGAGCGCGCCGCGGACGACGGCACCAGGGCCGACTACGTCACCCTCGACCGCGCCGGCGACCCGAGGGTCGGCATGATCGGCGGTTCCTACGGCGGCGCCGTCCAGCTGGCGACGGCGGCGGTCGACCACCGCGTCGACGCGCTCGTGCCGCTGATCACCTGGCACGACCTCACCTACTCGCTCGACCCGAACAACGCCTCCACCACCGTCCCCGGCGTCTTCAAGTGGCAGTGGACCAACGGCTTCTACCTCATCGGCGAGGGCCAGCCGCTGACCGAGCCCGGCCTCGACCCGTCCCGCTTCAACTCCCTCACCTGCCTGCACTTCGTCACCAAGGCCTGCGACACCATCCGCACGCTGAACTCGGGCAGTTACCGCCCCGCCCCGACCGCCGCGATGCGCGCCTACGCCCGCAGTGTCTCCCCGGTGTCGTACCTGAGCCGGGTCGAGGCACCCACCCTGCTCATCCAGGGGCAGGCCGACACCCTGTTCAACCTCAACGAGGCGGCCGCGACGTACCGGACGCTCACGGCGCAGGGCACCACCGCCAAGATGATCTGGCAGTCATGGGGGCACAGCGGCGGCATCACCGACCCGGCCGGCGGCGAACTCGACCTCGGCAAGGGCAACCTGGAGTCCTCCTACGTCGGCCGGCGGATCCTGTCCTGGTTCGACCGCTACCTGCACGGGCACGACACCGGCACCGGCCCGGCCTTCGCCTACTACCGCGACTGGATCACCGACCCCGGCCACACCTACGGCACCGCCGGCCGGCTCCCCGCGCTCAGCCGGACGTACTACCTCTCCGGCGACGGCAAACTCGTCGACAACCGCCGGAAGGTCGCCCGCGGCAGCCGCACCTACACCAACCGGCTGACGCCCACGAGCCACTCGGAGAGCTCGCTGGCCGCCACCGTCGGGCTGCCGGACCCGGGGCCGTACGACACCCCGGGCACCTTCCTCGGCTGGACCAGCGCACCGCTCGCCCGCGCCACCGACGTCGTCGGCGCGCCGAGGGCCACGCTCCGGGTCCTCTCCCCGGCGGCCGCGCGGACGCAGAACTCCGGCGACGCCGCCGACCGCCTGGTGCTGTTCGCCAAGCTCTACGACGTCGCGCCCGACGGCAGCGAGACGCTGGTGCACCGGCTGGTCGCGCCGGTCCGGGTGCCGGACGTGACCAAGGGCTTCACCGTCACCCTGCCGGGCATCGTGCACCGCTACGAGAAGGGCCACCGGCTGCGGTTCGTGATCGCGGCGAGCGACGACGCGTACTTCGGCAACCGGGGGATCAAGCCGGTGACCGTGGTCAGCGCGCCCGGGGACACCGGGACGCTGCGATTGCCCGTACTCGGCGGCTGACCCCGCCGTAGGCTGGCGGGATGCCGCACACCGCACCCCGCTACCTCGCCGAAGGCCCCCGCGTGGGCATACGTCCCTTCAGTCACGAGGACGGCGCCGAGTTCACCGCCCGCGCCCGCGAGAGCAAGCAGCTGCACCAGCCGTGGCTGTTCCCGCCGGACTCACCGAGCGCGTACACCGCGTACGCGGGCCGGCTGATCGCGGACCCGGCCAAGGCCGGCTTCCTGGTCTGCGAGAAGGAGGGCGAGCACGGCGCCGGGGCCATCGCCGGGTTCATCAACATCAACAACATCGTCGAGGGCGGCTTCCGGTGCGGCGCCCTCGGCTACGGCGCCTTCGCGCACGCGGCCGGGCGCGGGCTGATGCGCGAGGGCCTGGACCTCGTCGTGGACCACGCCTTCGGCCCGATGCGGCTGCACCGCCTGGAGATCAACGTGCAGCCGCTGAACGCCGCGTCGATCGCCCTGGCCCGCTCCTGCGGCTTCCGGCTGGAGGGCTTCTCCCCGAAGATGATCCACGTCGACGGGGCCTGGCGCGACCATGAGCGCTGGGCGATCACCGCCGAGATGCGGGCTTGCGGTTGATCTTCATGGTGTCGAGGTCGGTGACGGTCGACCTGAGGTCGCGAAAGCCGTAGCCCAGCTCCCGCAGCGCGCCCTCCGCCCGGTCCTCCGCGATCGCGCCCGCCATCTCCTCGCCGTCCGCCGCGTCGGACACCACGACGTAGCGCATCGAGAAGTGCTTGAGGGGCGCCGGCTCGTACGACAGCGAGCCCTCCTCGGCGAACCGCATGCTCGTCATGCCGTGCTCGCCGGCCTCGGCCAGCAGCCGCTGCCGCGCCTCGTCGGTCAGTCCGTCCCAGGTGCCCCGGACGATCACCCGGTACGTGTGCTGCTCGCTCATCCCTGCTCCCGTGTCGTCCTGCGCCGAAGGCCCGACTGTACGTCGCCGGGGACGGACCGCACACGGAATTGCACGGCCGCCCGACGCGGCCGTCCTCGGCACCTTTGCACAATCCTGACCGATACCTCCCCTGGCCGGTTCACCGGCGAGCGGCTTCCATGGTGATCGTGACGACGATCCGACGTGAGGTACTGACGCTGCCCGCGGCGCAGTTGGGTCCCGACAACCCCCTGCCCCCGCTGCGGCTGCTCCACGAGGTACACCGCATCGACGACCGCGACCGGGAGGAACTGCCGCGCGACATGGCGCGGCAGGCGGGCTACGAGCCGCTGCGCAGCCTGCTCCCGGTGCGGGTGCGGGACGGTTACGGCAGAACGCGCGAGCCGCGGCCGGTCGACGCCCTCGTCCTCGACAACGGCCGGCTGCGCGCCACCGTCCTGCCCGGCCTCGGCGGCCGTGTCGCCTCCCTCCTGCACCGGCCGACCGGCCGCGAACTCCTCTACCGCAACCCCGTCTTCCAGCCCGCCAACTTCGCCCTCAACGGCGCCTGGTACTCCGGCGGCATCGAATGGAACATCGGCGCCACCGGCCACACCACCCTGTCCTGCGCCCCGCTGCACGCCGCCCGCGTCCCCGCCCCCGACGGCGGCGAGATGCTCCGGCTGTGGGAGTGGGAGCGGCTGCGCGACCTGCCCTTCCAGATCGACCTCTGGCTGCCGCGGCACTCCGACTTCCTGTACGTCGGCGTCCGCGTCCGCAACCCGCACGAGCGGCCCGCGCCGCTGTACTGGTGGTCGAACACCGCCGTGCCGGAGGAGCGCCGGGTGCTGGCACCCGCCGGGGAAGCCTGGTACTTCGGCCACGAGCACCGCCTGCGGCGGGTGCCCGTGCCCTGCTACGAGGGCATCGACCGCAGCCACCCGCTCAACAGCCCGTACGCCGCCGACTACTTCTACGAGCCGGACGGGGACCGGCGCCGCTGGATCGCCGCCCTCGACACCGGGGGACACGGCCTGGTGCAGACGTCCACCGACCTGCTGCGCGGCCGCAAGCTGTTCGTCTGGGGCAGCTCGGGCGGCGGGCGGCGCTGGCAGGAGTGGCTCACCGAGCCGGGCACCGGCGGCTACTGCGAGATCCAGGCCGGGCTCGCCCGCACCCAGCTGGAACACGTGCGGCTGGACGCGCGAAGCGAGGTGAGCTGGCTGGAGGCGTACGGGCCGCTGGACGCGGCGCCGGAAGGCCCCTCCTGGGCGGCCGTCGTGGACGGGGCCGAGGCCCGGCTGGAGGCCGCGCTGCCGCGCGACGGCGTCGACGCCGCCCACGCCGCGTGGAAGCCGCACGCCGACACCGAACCCGGCGAGATCCTCGCCACCGGCTCCGGCTGGGGCGCGCTCGAAGTCCTGCGCGCCGACTTCAAGCTGCCCGGCACACCCTTCGACGACAGCACCCTCGGCGAGGCGCAGGAGCCCTGGCTGCACCTGCTGCGCTCCGGTTCGCTGCCCGAACCGCGCCGGGTGCGGCCGCCCGGCGAGACACTGGTCGCCCAGCCCTGGCGGGACATGCTGGAGACCGCGCCCGCGACCCCGCTCACCGAATACCACCTGGGTGTCGCCCAGTGGCACGCCGGCGATGTGGCGCAGGCGGTGCGCAGCTGGGAGCGGGCCCTCGACCTCGCCCCGTCCCTCTGGCCGCTGCTGCGCTGCCTGGCGGTGGCCGACCGGGAGGCCGGCAACCACGAGCGGGCCGCGGACCGGTACGCCGACGCCTTCGACGACCTGTGCCGGGAGCGGCGTGACAACGGGGACCGGTGGACGGCGGCCACCGCCGCGCTCGCCCGCGAGGCGATCGAGGCCCTGCTCGCCGTGGGCCGCGACGACCAGGCGCGCGCCGTCTGGGAACGGCTGCACCCGGCCGTCCGGGAGCGTGGCCGGTTCCGGCTGCTGCAGGCCCGGCTGCTGCTCGCGCAGGGGCAGCCGGAGGAGGCGCGGGACGTCTTCCGGGCCAGCTTCGAGGTCGCCGACCTGCGGGAGGGCGCGGAGGACATCGGCCGGCTGTGGGCGCGGCTGTCCGACGAACCGCTCCCGGCCCACTACGACTTCCGGATGCGGCCGCAGGAGTCCTGACCGGCCGTACGAGCGGCCGGGTCCCGGACGTTCTCGGGAGGCCGGGCTGTCAGGAGTTGCGGTCCACGTACTCGTAGACCGCACCGTCCGGGTGCATCGCGATCAGGTTGCGGCCCGCCGGCGTCGCCACCGGGCCCGCGACGATGTGCGCGCCGAGTTCGGTGAGCACCCGGTGGGCCTCGTCGACGTCCTTGACGGCGATCGTCGCGGCGACCTTGCGCAGCACCTCGATCTCCGCCCGCTCCCCGCTCATCAGCAGGAAACAGCCGACCGCGGCCACCTGGACGCCACCGCGTTCGAAGCGGAGGGCGCGGCCGCCGGCGAGCCGTTCGTAGAAGGGGACCGCAGTCTCCAGGTCGTCGACGCAGATGCGCAGCGTGGCTCCCAGAATGTCCATGCCCCGAGCCTAGTTGGGGCGGCCGGGGGAAGGTGATCGTTTCACCCGATCGCCTTCCCCCGGCCGCCCCGGCGCGGGCCGGCCGGCCACGGTGCCGGCCGGCCGGCCGGTCAGGGGGTGCCGGTCAGCCCATCGCCTTGCGCACGACGTCCCGGGTGCGGTCGATCACGGCCGCGACCGGACCCGCGACGAGGTTCTTCGCGGCGGTGTCGGTGCCCGGGTGCGGCCGGGTGGGCGCCAGGGCCTCGGCCGCCTGCACCGCGCGCGCCAGGTTCTCCAGCCTGCCGCGGTCGGCGACCCGGTGGAAGTGCGCGAACTCGTAGCGCTCCTCGCTGTCGGCGTGCGCGAGCACGTCCTCGCGCAGGGCCGTGAACCGGTCCAGGAACTCGGGCGAGTCGGTGTCCGCGTCCTCGAGCGCGGACAGCACCCGCTTGGCCTTCTCCTCCTCCTCGATCCGGTCCCTGACGACCAGTTCACCGCCGTCGATGTTCTTGCGGGCGAAGGGGTGGACGACCTCCTCCTCGGCGGTCTCGTGCACCGCGAGGAGGCGGACGAGGTCGTGGAAGTGCCGCTTGCGGTCCTCGCCCTTGGTGTTCGCCACCTCGTCGAACAGTTCTCGGATCCGGGTGTGCTGTGCCTTGAGCAGCTCCACCACGTCGGTGTGCTGGTTCATCCCGCTCTCCTGTAGGGGGTTGTGAGGGTCTGGTCGTTGCGGCCTTGCGGGCGGGCGGGTACCCGGGCCCCGGGTGCCGACGCAGCGTTTTCCAGCCGTGACGCTGCGCGTTATCCGTACGTCTGTGCGGGTACCCGGAGCCCATGGAAGGCCTGGATCATCTGGAACACCTGGACAAGCACCTGGTCGACGAGCTGGCGCAGGTCGCGCGCGAGACGGTGCGCGACGAACTGCGCGAACAGACCCGCAGGCAGCGTCGTACGGCGATGCTGTACGCGGCGTCCGGAGCCGTCGCTCTCTACGCGGGCGCGGCCGTCGCGCTCGGCGTGGGCCTGGCCCTGGCGATCGGCCTGCCCGACTGGGCCGCCGCCCTCGTCACCGCGGGCATCCTCGGCGTCGTCGCCTACGTCCTGCGCGGCGCGGCCCGGCCCCGTGCGTCCGGGCCCACGCCCGCCCGAGAGGCCGGACTCGCCGCGGGCGCCGGCCAGGGCGACCGTGTCATCGGCGGCGAGGCCCCCGCGGCGCCCCCGGGCGGTACGGGCGTGCCGTACCCGCCGATGCCGCCGGTCGCGCCCGGCGGTGCGAGCGGCGCCTCGGGCGCGTCCGTGGCCGGCTCCGCCACCCCCGGCGGCGTCGGCCCCGCGGCACCGCCCCGCGACGACATCGACCCCGAGGAGCCGCACCACCGGGCGTGACACCGGGTGCGCCGGAGCGGGTGCGCCGGAGCGCGGCGGGACCGACCCCGCCGCGCTCCGGCGCACCGGTCGCGCTCCCGGGCTCTCAGGACTGCTGGAGCTGAGGCAGCACCTTCGTACGGTAGAAGTCGAAGAAGCCGCGCTGGTCGGGGCCGATCTGGTTGACGTAGACCCGGTCGAAACCGGCGTCGTCGAAGGCCTTGAGAGCCGAGACGTGTTCGTCGACGTCGTCGCCGCACACCGCGTTCTCGCGCACCATCTCCTCGGTGACGAGCGGCTCCAGCTGCTCGAAGTGCTTCGGGGAGGGCAGGATCTGGCTCATCTCGCCCGGCAGGAACTCGTTGAACCACCGCCTGTGGACCAGCCGTACGGCCTCGTCGCGGTCGGTGCCGTAGCACACCTTCGTCCCTCCGCTGACCGGCTTGCCGCCCCCGCCCCCCTTGCGGAACTGCTCCACCATCGACTCCTGGGGCATCATCGTGATGTAGCCGTCGCCCACCCGCGCGGCGAGCTTCGTGGCGGCCGGTCCGAAGCCGGAGATGTCGATCGGGACGGGCTCGTCCGGGACCGTGTAGAGGCGGGCGTTCTCCACCTTGTAGTGCGTGCCGTAGTGGGTGACCTCCTCGCCGGTGAAGAGCCGGCGCATGATCTGGATGGACTCCTCCAGCATCTCCATGCGGACGGTCGCCGGCGGCCAGACGTGCCCGAGGATGTGCTCGTTGAGCGCCTCGCCCGTGCCCACGCCCAGCCGGAAGCGGCCGTTCGTCATCACGGCGGAGGTGGCCGCGGCCTGCGCCACCACCGCGGGATGGATCCGCACGGTGGGGCAGGTGACCGCCGTCTCGACCGGCAGCGACACCGCCTCCGAGAGCGCCCCGATCACCGACCACACGAAGGCGCTCTGGCCCTGCGCGTCGTTCCACGGGTGGTAGTGGTCCGAGATCCACAGGGACCGGAACCCGGCCTGCTCGGCCATCCTCGCCTGCTCGACGAGCTCCGCGGGACCGAACTCCTCACAGGAGAGGAAATAGCCGTACTCGGTCATGGGGGTACCTCCGGTGGGTTCGGGTCCGAGGGGAAGGATCGCCGTCCGGGTACCCGGGGGCCGGGTCGGAAACCGGTACATGTCGCGCATGCCCGGTGCCCTGACCGGTTCCGCCGCCGTGGCCAGTTTGGGCGCTGCGGCCAGGGGGACGCGGAAAGCTCCGTACGACGCACGCGACAGCGCCGGAGGCGAACCGTGGCTCGACCCCGCATCGTGATCGTCGGTGCCGGCTTCGCCGGGTACCAGACCGCCCGCACCCTCTCCCGGCTGGTACGGCACAAGGCCGACATCACCGTGCTGAACCCGACCGACTACTTCCTGTATCTGCCCCTGCTGCCCCAGGTCGCCGCCGGGCTCCTGGAGCCGCGCCGGGTGGCGGTCTCCCTCTCCGGGACCCTGCCGCAGGTCCGGCTGGTGCTCGGCGAGGCGCACTCCGTCGACCTCGACGGGCACGCCGTGCACTACACCGACCCCGAGGGAGGGGACGGCACGCTGCCCTACGACCGGCTGGTGCTCGCCGTCGGCAGCGTCAACAAACTGCTGCCGATCCCCGGGGTCGCCGAGCACGCACACGGCTTCCGGGGACTGCCCGAGGCGCTGTACCTGCGTGACCACGTCACCCGTCAGGTGGAGCTCGCCGCCGCCGCGGACGACCCGGCCGGCTGCGCCGCGCGGTGCACCTTCGTGGTGGTCGGCGCCGGCTACACCGGCACCGAGGTGGCGGCGCAGGGACAGCGGTACACCGAGGCACAGGTCCGCAAGCACCCGCTGCGGCACGGGATGCGGCCGCGCTGGCTGCTGCTCGACATCGCGCCGCGCGTCCTGCCGGAGCTGGACGAGCGGCTCTCGCGCACCGCCGACCGGGTGCTGCGGCAGCGGGGCGTGGAGGTGCGCATGGGCACGTCCGTGAAGGAGGCCACGCACGACGGAGTCCTGCTGACCGACGGCGAGTTCGTCGACACCCGTACGCTCGTGTGGTGCGTCGGGGTACGGCCGGACCCCCTCGTCGAGAGCATCGGGCAGCCGCTGGAGCGGGGGCGGCTCCTCGTCGACCCGCACCTCCAACTGCCGGGCCACCCCGAGGTGTTCGCCTGCGGCGACGCCGCGGCGGTGCCGGATCCGAACAGCCCCGGGAAGTACACGCCGATGACCGCGCAGCACGCCTGGCGGCACGGCAAGGTCGCGGCGCGGAACGTCGCAGCGTCCCTGGGCGTCGGCGAGCGGCGCGTCTACGGCCATCGCGACCTGGGCTTCGTCGTCGACCTGGGCGGCGCGAAGGCCGCCGCCAACCCCTTCGGTGTCCATCTGCCCGACGTGCTGGCGGGAGCGGTCACCCGCGGCTACCACCTCGCGGCGATGCCCGGCAACCGCGTGCGCGTCGCCGCGGACTGGCTCCTGGACGCCGTACTGCCCCGCCAGGGCGTCCAGTTGGGCCTGGTGCGCTCCTGGTCGGTCCCCCTGGACACCGCATCACCGGAACTGGCCCGCGTACCCGACGACACGGATCGCCCTGCCGGGCCCACGGACGACGACGCACCTGCCGCTTCCGCGCCCGCGGAGCGGGGAACCGGGACCGCGTCCGGGAAGCGCCCGTCCGGTGCCGAGCCGGCCGCGGGGAGCGCGCCGGACGCGGAGGCCGTGAAGGACCGGCCGGGCGACGCGTCGGCGGGAAGCCGAACGGGCGGTGACACCGCGGCGAAGCAGACGGGCGGGCGGTCCGCGAGACAGCGACCGGGCGGCCGAGGGGCCAAGAAGCGGGCGGGCGCCGGGGCCGCCGGGAAACCGGCGCACGCCGAGGCCACGAGCAACCCGGCGAGCGCCGCTGCCCCGGCGACGAAGCCGCCTGGCGGTGAAGCCGCGAAGAACCAGCCCGGTGGTGAGCCCGCCAAGAACCAACCCGGTGGTGAGCCGGCCAGGAACCAGTCCGCTGGTGAGCCGGCCAGGAACCAGCCCGGTGGCGAAGCCGGGGAGAACCAGCCCGGTGGTGAGCGGGCCAAGAAGCAGCCCGGTGGCGATGCCGCGACGAAACCGCCTGGCGGTGAAGCCGCGAAGAACCAGCCCGGTGGTGAGCCCGCCAAGAACCAACCCGGTGGCGAAGCCGCCAAGAAGCAGCCCGGTGGTGAAGCCGCCAAGAAGCAGCCCGGTGGCGAAGCCGCCAAGAAGCAGCCCGGTGGTGAAGCCGCCAAGAAGCAGCCCGGTGGTGAAGCCGCCAAGAAGCAGCCCGGTGGTGAAGCCGCCAAGACGCAGTCGGGCGGGGCGGCCGTCGAGAGTGGTGGCGGTGGTGCGTCGGCCGAACCGCCCGGGCCCGTCAAGCGTACCGACACACCCGCGGAGGGAGACCGATGAACACCGACGAACTCGTCGAGCTCGGACAGCAGTTGCGCGTGGACGGCGTGCGCGCGGCGCAGGCCGCGGGGTCCGGGCACCCGACCTCCTCGATGTCCGCCGCGGACCTGATGGCCGTCCTGCTCGCACACCACTTCCGCTACGACTTCGAGCGGCCCGCCCACCCCGGCAACGACCGCTTCGTCCTGTCCAAGGGCCACGCCTCGCCCCTGCTCTACGCCGCCTACAAGGCCGTCGGCGCCATCGACGACGAGGAGCTGCTCACCTTCCGCAAGCTGGGCAGCCGCCTCGAGGGGCATCCGACGCCGCGCAGGCTGCCGTGGGTCGAGACGGCCACCGGATCGCTCGGCCAGGGGCTGCCCGTCGGCGTCGGCATCGCGCTGTCCGGCAAACGGCTGGACCACGCCGGATACCGCGTGTGGGTGCTGTGCGGGGACAGCGAGATGGCCGAGGGTTCCGTCTGGGAGGCCGCCGAGCAGGCGGCGTACGAGAATCTCGACAACCTCACGGCGATCGTCGACGTCAACCGGCTCGGCCAGCGCGGAGAGACCCGGCACGGGCACGACCTCGACGCCTACGCCCGCCGCTTCCAGGCCTTCGGCTGGCACACCGTCGAGGTGGACGGGCACGACGTGGACGCGATCGACCGGGCGTACGGCGAGGCGCTGTCCACCACGGGACAGCCGACCGCGATCATCGCCCGTACCTTGAAGGGCAAGGGCGTCGAGGCGGTCCAGGACCGCGAGGGCCTGCACGGCAAGCCGCTGCCGGACGCGGACGAGGCGATCGCCGAGCTCGGCGGCCGGCGCGACCTCCGGGTCCGGGTGCAGGAGCCGCCCGCCGCCCGCACGCCGCACGCGGCCCCCGCCGGGCACCTCGAACTGCCCCGCTGGGACCCGGGGGACGAGGTCGCCACCCGTAACGCCTACGGCGAGGCGCTGGCCGCCCTCGGCGGCGGACGCTCCGACGTCGTCGCCCTCGACGGTGAGGTCGGCGACTCCACCCGGTCCGAGTTCTTCGCCAAGGAGCACCCCGAGCGGTACTTCGAGTGCTACATCGCCGAGCAGCAGATGGTCGCCGCGGCGGTGGGCCTCGCCTCGCGCGGCTGGGTGCCCTACGCCGCCACCTTCGCGGCGTTCCTGACCCGCGCCTACGACTTCGTGCGCATGGCGTCCGTCAGCGGTGCCGGCGTCAACCTCGTCGGCAGCCACGCCGGCATCGCCATCGGCCAGGACGGCCCGTCCCAGATGGGCCTGGAGGACCTGGCGATGATGCGCGCCGTGCACGGCTCGACCGTCCTCTACCCGTGCGACGCCAACCAGACCGCGCGGCTCGTCGCCGCGATGGCCGACCTCGAGGGCATCCGGTACCTGCGCACCTCGCGCGGCGAGAGCAAGGTGATCTACGGCCCCGACGAGGAGTTCCCCGTCGGCGGCAGCAAGGTACTGCGCTCCTCCTCCGAGGACCGGCTGACCCTCGTCGCCGCGGGCGTCACCGTGCCGGAGGCGCTGGCCGCCGCCGACGCGCTCGACCGGGACGGCATCCGGGCCCGGGTGATCGACCTCTACTCGGTCAAGCCCGTCGACCGGCAGACGCTGCGGCAGGCCGCCGAGGACACCGGCTGCCTGATCACCGTGGAGGACCACCACGAGGAGGGCGGCATCGGCGACGCCGTCCTGGACGCCTTCCTCGACGGGCGGCCCGTGCCGCGGCTGGCGCGCCTCGCCGTGCGCACCATGCCGGGCTCGGCCTCCCCGGAAGAGCAGCTGCACGCGGCCGGCATCGACGCCGAGGCGATCGCCGCGGCAGGGAAGCTGCTGGTCGAGGAGGCGGTCGTGCGGTGAGCGAGGACCGCGTACGCACCGTGCGGGCCGGGCGCCGCACGGTGCGGGTCCACCGGGCCGGCAAGGTGCTCTTCCCGGCGGACGGCGACCTGGAGGAGTACACCAAGGGCGATCTGGTCGACTACTACCGGTCCGCCGCGCCCTTGATGCTGCCGCACCTGCGCGGGCGCCCGCTGATGCTGGAGCGGCACCCGGACGGGCTCGGCGGCCCGCGCTTCATGCAGAAGAACACCCCGGAGAGCTATCCGGACTGGATCACCCGGGCCGAGGTCGCCAAGGAGGGCGGCACCGTCTGCCACACCGTGTGCGACGACTCCGCCACCCTGCTCTACCTCGCCGACCAGGCCGCCGTGACGCTGCACCGCTGGCTGTCCCGGGCCGGCAGCGCCGAGCGGCCCGACCGCATGGTCTTCGACCTCGACCCCGACGGGGACGACTTCGAGGCGGTGCGCGAGGCGGCCTCGCTGCTCGGCGGCCTGCTCGGGGAACTGAAACTCCCCTCGGGCCTGATGACCACCGGTTCGCGCGGACTGCACGTGATCGTGCCGCTGAACGGCCGCCACGACTTCGACGAGGTCCGCGCCTTCGCCCGGGACGTCGCCGACACCCTGGCCGGTGCCCATCCCGACAAGCTCACCACCGCCGCCCGCAAGGCCGGGCGCGGCGACCGGCTCTACCTCGACATCGCCCGCAACGCCTACGCGCAGACCGCGGTCGCGCCGCTCACCGTCCGGGTCCGTCCCGGTGCCCCGGTGGCCACTCCGATCGCCTGGTCCCAGCTGGAGGACCCGGCCCTGCACGCCCGCCGCTGGACCATCGCCGACGCCGTGGAACAGGCCCGCTCCGACCCCTGGGACGGCGTCATGAGCCGGGGCCGCGCCCTGGGGCCGGCCCGGCGGAGGCTGGAGACGTTGCGCACCTCGTGAGGGTTTGGTCGCCGGGATAGCGGCCACCCGCAGACAAGAGGTGCCCATGTCCAACACAAGACACACCCAAACTCCCCAGGATTCACAGAACTCGCAAAAGTCTCAGAAATCTCAGAATTCGGACAAAGGAAACGGTGTGGCGGAGAAGCGGCCGAGTCCCATGGAGGTCCTGAGCCAGGCGCGCGCGCAGCTCACGGAGCTCACCGGCATGGCCGCCGAGACCGTCTCGTCCTTCGAACGGACGGAGGACGGCTGGACCCTGGAGGTCGAGGTCCTCGAGCTGGCTCGCGTACCGGACACGATGAGCCTGATGGCGAGCTACCAGGTCGACCTGGACCCCGAGGGGCAGCTGACCGGTTACCGGCGGGTCCGCCGCTACGAACGCGGGCGGGCCGACGCACACAGGCCGGGCGGCCGCTAGGCCGCCCCCGCGTCACTCACACAGACAAGGAGGAACGGTCGGTATGACCGTTGTCCCGGCACAGCAGACCGGCGGTGGGGGCGGCAGCAGCGGCCTCTATGACGTTCTGGAACTCGTCCTCGACAGGGGTCTCGTCATCGACGCCTTCGTCCGGGTCTCACTGGTCGGCATCGAGATCCTGAAGATAGACGTGCGTGTCGTCGTGGCCAGCGTCGACACCTATCTGCGCTTCGCCGAGGCGTGCAACCGCCTCGACCTCGAGGCCGGCAGCAACAAGACCCCGGGCCTGCCCGACGTCGTCGGCGAGGTCACCGAATCCGGCGCCCGCGGCAAGTCCAAGGGTGCGCTCTCCGGAGCCGCGGAGACCGTCTCCGACGCGTTCAAGCAGGCGCGTGAGGAGGGGCGCGAGAAGAAGGAGACCGAGCCCCGGCCGCGCGCCCGCAAGTCCACCTCCTCGCGCAGGAGGGAGGAGCAGGAGTGAGCACGTACGTCTACGGCATCACCGAGGGCTCGCACCCCGCGCTTCCGGAGGGCATGGGGGGTGTCGGCGACCCGCCGCGCCCGGTGCGGATCCTGAAGGAGGGCGACCTCGCGGCCGTCGTGAGCGACGCCCCCGAAGGGCTGCGGCCCAAGCGCAGGGACCTGCTCGCCCATCAGAACGTGCTGGCCGAGGCGGGTGCGGCGGCCGTCGTGCTGCCCATGCGGTTCGGCAGCCTCGCGGCGGACGACGACTCGGTCACCGGCGCGCTCGCCGACCGCGCCGGCCACTACAAGGAGCGCCTCAGGGCGCTGGACGGCAAGGTCGAGTACAACATCAAGGCCACCCACCAGGAAGAGGCCGTCCTGCACCGCGTGATGGCCGAGAACGCCGAGGTCCGGTCCATGGCCGAGGCCAACCGGCAGGCGGGCGGCGGGAGTTACGACGACCGGCTGCGGCTCGGCGAGATGGTCGTGGCCGCGGTGAAGGCGCGTGAGGTCGAGGACGCGGCCGAGCTGCGGCGCACTCTGGAACCGGTGGTGTCCGACGTGAGCGTCGGCCCCGAGTCCAGCGGGTGGCTGGCCAACCTCTCCTTCCTCGTGGAACGCGACACGGCCGAGCGCTTCCTGGGCGCGGTGGAGGAGCTGCGCAAGGCCCATCCGCACATCGAACTGCGCGTCAACGGCCCCCTGCCGCCCTACAGCTTCGTGGAGCCCGACTCCGCGGAGCACGCGGAGGGCGCGGCGGGCCGGGACGCCGCTCTGGAGTGAGCACGTGGGACTGATCAAGGAAGTGGTCCTGTTGCCCTTCGCCCCGGTGCGCGGCAGCGCCTGGGTGATCGGACAGGTATTGCACGAGGCGGAACGGATCTACTACGACCCCGCCGCGGTGAGGGCCGAACTGGCCCGTCTCGAGGAGCAGTTGGAGGCCGGCGAGATCGACGAGGAGGAGTTCGACCGACGTGAGGACGAACTTCTGGACCGGCTGGAGATCGGCCTGCGCACCGGCGGGGCCACAGGCGACGGGACGGCACGATGAACCGAGTGGGACTCGGCCTCGCGGTAGGGGCCGGATACGTCCTGGGACGTACGAAGAAGATGAAGATGGCGTTCGCGCTGGGCACGCTCGTGGCCGGCAAGCGGATGAATCTCGGCCCGCGGGCGCTCGCGGACCTGGCTTCCCAGCAGCTGCAGAACAACCCGCAGTTCAAGGAGATCGGCGACCAGCTGCGGGAGGACCTGCGGGGCGTCGGCAAGGCGGCCTCGGGCGCGATGGTGGAGCGGCAGATGAGCGCGCTCGCCGACCGTCTCCACGGGCGCACCTCCGAGGTCCGCGACCAGCTCTCGGGCGCCGCGGGCCAGGCGAGCGGTCTCGTCTCCGACGAGGAGGACGAGGGCGAGGAGCCGGAGGGCGCCGAGGAGGAGCCCCGGGAGGAGCACGAGGACGAGGGACCGGAGAGCGAAAGGGCCGTCGACGAGGAGGACGAGGGCGACGAGTCCGAGGCCGGTGAGGAGCCCCCGGCGAGGAAGACCGCCGAGAAGGCCGCGAAGAAGGCTCCGGCGAAGAAGACCGCCAAGCGGGCGCCGGCGAAGAAGGCCCCGGCGAAGAAGGCCGCGGCCAAGAGGACCGCGGGCCGGCAGACGACGGCGAAGAAGACCGCCGCCAAGAAGACGACGGCGCGCAAGACGGCCGCTGCCGGCGGCGGCGCCCGCTCGGCGCGGGCCCGTCTGCCGAAGGGAGGCGGTGAGCGATGACCGAGGCACTGGGATCGGCGTCGAAGGCGGCACGCGGAGCCGAGGAGGCGGCGCCCGGCCCGCTGGGCGGACTGGCCCACAGCGAGGCCGCCGACCGGCTCAAGGCCGAACTGCAGGACTACCTCGCCGCACAGGCGACCCGGCTGCTGACCGGCTTCGGGCGCAAACTCGGCGAGACCACCGGCAAGCTGAACGACATAGCCGAGGGCAACAGCCCCGGATTCGCCAAACTTGCCCTCGACGGCGGCCGCAAGCTGGCCGAGGGCAAGGGTCCGCTGCGCTCGGCACTGGAGGCGGGCGCCTCGAGCGCCAAGGACAACGTGCTCGGCGCCCTGAAGAGCATCGGCGGCGGCAAGGGCAAGCGCAAGGGCGGCGCGGGCAACAAGCCCACCGTCATCATCGAGTCCGTCGACGTCGGCGTCCCGCTGCGCACGGCCTACGACCAGTGGACCCAGTACCAGGAGTTCAGCACCTTCGCCAAGGGCGTCAAGAGCGCCAACCGCGCCGACGACACGAACTCCGACTGGCAGATGAAGATCTTCTGGTCCAGCCGCAGCTGGAAGGCGCACACGACCGAGCAGGTGCCGGACGACCGGGTCTCCTGGACGTCGGAGGGCGCCAAGGGCACCACGAAGGGCGTCGTCTCCTTCCACCGGCTCGGCGAGAACCTCACCCGGGTCCTGATGGTCATCGAGTACTACCCCAAGGGCCTGTTCGAGAAGACCGGCAACATCTGGCGTGCCCAGGGCCGCCGGGCCCGGCTCGACCTGAAGAACTACGTCCGCTACATCACCCTCAAGGGCGAGGCGGAGGACGGCTGGCGCGGCGAGATCCGCGACGGCGAGGTCGTCAAGAGCCACGAGGACGCGGTCGCCGAGGAGGAGAGCGAGCAGGAGGAGCCCGAGGAGTCGGCGGGCGAGGGCGACGAGGAGAGCGACGAGTACGACGAGTACGACGAGGAGGAAGAGCCCCGGGAGGAGGACGAGGAGGAGGAACCCGGGGAGGAGTACGACGAGGACCAGGAGCCCCGGGACGAGGAGGAGTACGACGAAGAGTCCGAGGACGAGGCCGGCGGCGAGGAGCCCGAGGGCGAGTACGAGGACGAGGATGAGTACGAGTACGAGTACGCCGGGGGCGGGAGCCGTCGATGAGCACGCCCAGCAGGCTGCCTGATCCGTACGGACACAACGGCAGCGCCAACCTCGCCGACATCCTGGAGCGCGTGCTCGACAAGGGTGTGGTGATCGCCGGTGACATCCGGATCAACCTGCTCGACATCGAACTCCTCACGGTCAAGCTGCGGCTCATCGTCGCCTCCGTCGACAAGGCCCGGGAGATGGGCATCGACTGGTGGGAGACCGACCCGGCGCTGTCCTCCGGCGCCCGCCGCGACCAACTCGTCCGGGAGAACGCCGAGTTGAGGGAGCGGCTGGCCGAACTGGAGAGCGATTCGCACTCCGGCCGCACCCGCGCCATGGAGGAGGGCTCATGAGCGGACTGCGCTACGTCTACGCCGTCTGCCGCCCCCTGGGCGCGCCCCTGCAGGCCCAGCTGACCGGGGTGGCGGGCGACCCGCCCAGGATGCTGAACCATCGCGGCCTCGTCGCCGTGGTCAGCCATGTGCCGGAGCGGGACTTCGCCGAAGACCCGCTCCGGCGGCATCTCGAGGACCTGGACTGGCTCACCGCGACCGCCCGCGCCCACCAGGGCGTGATCGACGCGCTCACCGTCGTCACCACCCCGCTGCCCCTGCGGCTGGGCACGGTCTTCCGGGACGACAGCGGCGTACGCGTGATGATGGAGGCGCGTGAGGAGGCCTTCCGGCGCACCCTGGAGCGGCTCGACGGGCGGGTCGAATGGGGCGTCAAGGTCTACGCCGAGAACGAGCCGGGCGGACCGCCTGAGCCGTCCGGGCCGGCGAAGAAGCCGGTGTCGGGCCGCGACTACCTGCGCCGGCGGCGCCTGCACGCGCGGGCGCAGGAGAACATGTGGGAGCAGGCCGAGGAATTCGCGGACCGGCTGCACGCGGCGCTTTCCGCGCACGCCGAGGATTCCCGGCTGCACGCCCCGCAGAATTCCGCGCTCTCCGGCACCCCGGGACAGAATGTGCTGAATGCCGCCTATCTGGTGCCGCGCGATCGTTCCGAGGAATTCGTGGAAGCGGTGGACCGTACGAAGGACGACGTTCCGGGAATGCGGGTGGAACTCACCGGGCCGTGGGCGGCGTATTCCTTCGTCGCGGAGGTCGAGAATGTCAAGAACGAAAACGCCGGGGAGCGGCCGTGACCGTAGTCGAACGCCGTGAGATCGCCCTCGTGGACCTGCTCGACCGGCTGCTGGCCGGCGGGGTGGTCGTCACCGGGGACATCACGCTGCGCATCGCGGACGTCGACCTCGTCCGCATCGACCTGAACGCGCTGATCAGCTCGGTCAACGCGCAAGTGCCATCACCTTGGGAGAGCTGACGTGACAGCCCGCGGCAACCGGCTGGACCTGGACCCCGACACCGTCGAACGCGACCTGGTCAAACTCGTGCTGACCGTCGTCGAACTGCTGCGCCAGCTCATGGAGCGCCAGGCGCTGCGCCGCTTCGACACCGGAGACCTCACCGAGGACCAGGAGGAGCGGATCGGGCTCACACTCATGCTCCTGGAGGACCGCATGGGCGAACTGCGCGACCGCTACGGACTGCGGCCCGAGGACCTGAATCTGGACCTCGGGCCGCTCGGACCACTGCTTCCCCGGCAATGAGCTCTCCGCTGTATTCCCGGCGGTGAGCTCGCCGGTTCACCTCACCACCTGTACCAGCGGCCCCGGCTCCCGGACGCCGTCGTACCACGTACCAGGAATCCCAGGAGCCACAGCACGATAACGGCGAGGGCGATCCACCAGAGTATCTTCAGGGCAAATCCGGCGCCGAAGAGAAGCAGCGCCAGCAGCAATACGAGCAGGACAGCAACCATAGTTCCCAACCTCCTGCTCGTCGGGTAACCCGTAAATCAGGGATCAGGCGGTTTTTCTGCACAGAATTTCCGCGTGCAGCACACCGAACCAGCCGTCCTCCCGGGCGCCCCATTCCCGCCAGGCGTCCGACACGGCCCGCAGCCGGTCCGGGGTGGCGTGGCCGCCCCCGACGGCCCGGTCCGCGTACGCCGACGCCAGCGTCCGGTCCGCCCACAGCCCGCTCCACCACGCCCGCTCCCCGGGGGTGGAGAAGGTCCAGGTGCTGGACGTCGCCGTGATGTCGGTCAGCCCCGCCCGCAGCGCCCAGGACTTCAGCCGCCGGCCGGCGTCCGGCTCACCGCCGTTCGCGCGGGCCACCCGCCGGTACAGGTCCAGCCAGTCGTCCATCCCCTGGGACGCCGGATACCAGGTCATGGCCGCGTAGTCGGACTCGCGCACCGCGACGAACCCGTTCGGCTTCGTGACCCGCTTCATCTCCCGCAGCGCCCGCACCGGGTCGCCGACGTGCTGGAGCACCTGGTGCGCGTGCACCACGCAGAAGGTGTCGTCCGGGAAGTCCAGGGCGTGCACGTCCGCGACCGCGAAGTCGACGTTGGTCAGGCCGCGTTCGGCGGCCGTGGCCCGGGCCCGGTCCAGCACGCCCGGCGCCCGGTCGACGCCGGTGACCCGTCCGTCCGGCACCAGTGCCGCCAGGTCGGCGGTGATGGTGCCCGGGCCGCAGCCGATGTCCAGGATCCTCATGTGCGGTTTCAGGGAGCCGAGCAGATAGGCCGCGGAGTTGGCGGCGGTCCGCCAGGTGTGGGAACGCAGCACCGACTCGTGGTGCCCGTGCGTGTAGACGGCGCTCTCCTGCGGCTTCGGCATGACAGAACTCCCTCGTTCGACATCGTGTCGGTGAGCTTCACGCTACGCCCGCGTGTCGGATGATGAGACCCCTGTTTTGCCATATGGACTGACCATGCGTCAGTCATCGGCCGGCACGGGCGAGGGCGGCCCCGGGTCCGGCCTCGCTGACCATCGACGCCCGGGGCAAGCGTTCGGTGCGCCGCCCGCGGCCCGCGCCCCGGCGGCCGGCCGGTTCCGCGCGCCGCTCGCGCAGGCGGCGGGGACCGGTTTCCGGCAGGGTGAGGCCGGCCTCGGGGCTCATGCGGTGCCGGTTACCCTGAAGGGCCCGTTCCTTGTCCCACGGGCGGTGAACGACACCCGGAGGGTCCCGCATGCGTCTGCTCCTCGTACGCCACGGCCAGACCCCCTCGAACGTCGACCTCCTGCTCGACACCGCCGTACCGGGCCCGGGTCTGACCGCGCTCGGCGAGCAGCAGGCCGCCGTCCTTCCCGAGGCGCTCGCCGACGAGGACATCGAGGCGCTGTACGCCTCCACACTGGTGCGCACCCAGCTGACCGCGGCCCCGCTGGCCGCCGCCCGCGGCCTGGAGGTCCGGGTCCGCGACGGCATCCGCGAGGTCGCCGCGGGCGATCTGGAGATGCTGCCCGGCGACACGGAGCACGGCCGCCTCTACATGAAGACCGTCTTCGCCTGGGCGGACGGGGACACCGCGCTGAGGATGCCCGGCGGGGAGAGCGGCGAGGAGGCGCTCGGGCGCTACGACGCCGTGGTCGCGGAGGCGGCCCGGTCCGGCGCCGGGACGGTCGCCATGGTCAGCCACGGTGCGGCGATCCGCATGTGGACGGCGGCGCGCGCCGACAACGTCGACGTCCCCTTCGCCGCCGCCCGCCCCCTCGACAACACCGGCGTGGTGGTCCTGGAGGGTTCGCCCGCCGGCGGCTGGAAGGCGCTGTCCTGGGCAGGCGCCCTGGTGACCCCGGCGGGCGAGGGCGGACCCGCGGGCCGGCCCCTATAACCGTTTGCCCGCCCTCCGGGGCGGCCCGCAGAATGCGACCCCATGGGACACCTGGAAGCCGCGCACCTCGAGTACTGCCTCCCCGACGGGAGGACGCTGCTCGGCGATGTCTCCTTCCGGGTCGGCGAAGGGGCCGCCGTGGCCCTGGTGGGACCCAACGGCGCGGGCAAGACGACGCTGCTGCGGCTGATCTCCGGCGAGCTGGCACCGCACGGCGGCACGGTCACCGTCAGCGGCGGCCTGGGCGTGATGCGGCAGTTCGTGGGCTCCGTACGGGACGAGACGACCGTACGGGACCTGCTGGTGTCGGTCGCGCCGCCCCGCATCCGGGAGGCCGCGCGGGCCGTCGACCGGGCCGAGCACGCCATCATGACCGTCGACGACGAGGCGGCCCAGCTCGGCTACGCCCAGGCGCTCGCCGACTGGGCCGAGGCACGCGGCTACGAGGCGGAGACCCTGTGGGACATGTGCACCACGGCCGCACTCGGGGTGCCGTACGAGAAGGCGCAGTGGCGCCAGGTGCGCACGCTCTCCGGAGGCGAGCAGAAGCGGCTGGTCCTGGAGGCCCTGCTGCGCGGCACCGACGAGGTGCTGCTCCTCGACGAGCCGGACAACTACCTCGACGTGCCCGGCAAGCGCTGGCTGGAGGAGCGGCTGAAGGAGACCCGCAAGACGGTCCTGTTCGTCTCCCACGACCGCGAACTCCTCGCCCGCGCCGCCGAGAAGATCGTCTCCGTGGAGCCGTCGCCCGCGGGCGCCGACGCCTGGGTGCACGGCGGCGGCTTCGCAACCTACCACCAGGCGCGGCGCGAACGCTTCGCGCGCTTCGAGGAGTTGCGCAGGCGCTGGGACGAGAAGCACGCCCAGCTGAAGAGGCTGGTGCTGAACCTCCGTCAGGCGGCCAGCGTCAGCCATGAGATGGCCTCCCGCTACCACGCCGCCCAGACCCGGCTGCGCAAGTTCGAGGAGGCCGGCCCACCGCCGGAGCCGCCGCGCGAGCAGGACATCACCATGCGCCTCAAGGGCGGCCGTACCGGCGTACGGGCCGTCACCTGTGCGGCACTCGAGCTCACCGGCCTGATGAAGCCCTTCGACCTGGAGGTCTTCTACGGCGAACGCGTCGCCGTCCTCGGCTCCAACGGCTCCGGCAAGTCGCACTTCCTGCGGCTGCTGGCCGGCGACGAGGTGGCGCACACGGGGCAGTGGAGGCTCGGGGCGCGGGTGGTGCCCGGCCACTTCGCGCAGACCCACGCCCACCCCGAGCTGCGGAACCGCAAGCTGGTCGACATCCTGTGGCAGGAGCACTCCCAGGACCGGGGCGCGGCCATGTCCCGGCTGCGGCGCTACGAGCTGACCGGTCAGGCCGAGCAGACCTTCGAACGCCTGTCCGGCGGCCAGCAGGCCCGTTTCCAGATCCTGCTGCTCGAGCTCCAGGGCGTCACGGCGCTGCTCCTCGACGAGCCGACGGACAACCTCGACCTGGAGTCCGCGGAGGCCCTGCAGGAAGGACTGGAGGCGTTCGAGGGCACGGTCCTCGCGGTCACGCACGACCGGTGGTTCGCGCGCTCCTTCGACCGGTACCTGGTCTTCGGCAGCGACGGCCGCGTCCGGGAGAGCGCTGCTCCCGTCTGGGACGAGCGGAGGGTCGAGCGGGCGCGGTGACCGGTGGCCGGGCCGCCGGGGGGCGTGTCCGGGGGCCGTGCCCCCGGACCCCGCCGCGGCACCGGACGGGACCCGTCGTCAGGCGCCGGACCGGCCGGCCGGGCTCACGTCCACCGCAGCAGTGCGCCCAGGCCGCCCACCGGGACCTCCTCCCGCTCCTGCTCGGCGGCCGTCACCGACAGGGCCGGCGCTCCCGTCGCCACCGCCGAGCGGATCAGCGCGTCGTCCGCCCGGGCCGACCACGAGTGCTGCTCGCCGAGGATCTTCAGGTCCGTGCGGCGGACGGCCAGCTGGTCGGGGTCCTCGCCGATCCAGACCTCGCGGTGGGCGTCGGGACCGTCCGGGCGGATCAGCAGCTCGTCGATGCGGTGCTCCCGGGCGGCCTCCACCAGCGCGGGGACACCCTCGACGGCGCCGGAGTGCCCCTCGGTGTCCGGCTCGCGGGCCGCCACGAAGCGGTCCAGCTCGCGCCGCGCCCGCCGCCGCACATGCTCCTGACGGGCGCTCTCCACGTCCCCGTCGAGGAGCCGGCTGCCGGCGCCGTGCGGGGCCTCGACGACGAGGTCCTTCAGGTGCGCGGGCAGCCGGTCGTGGACGGACCGCCGCTCCCGCTCGTCGCCCACCAGGACCAGCAGGTCGGCCCGGGTCTCCTCCTGGCTGCCGGCCAGCGCGTCGGCGATCTCGCCCGCGTTGTGCTCCCAGGTGTTCTCGACCTTGAGCTGGAAGTGCCGCTCGGACCAGTCGACCGTGCTCGTACGGTGTACCGGCCACTGCCGTCCGGTCACCGAGCCCGCGTCCCGCCGGCCCAGCGAGGTGCGCAGCTCCAGGTCGGCGCCCCTGCGGTCGATGTACGCCACCAGGCAGACCGGGTCCTCCCCGGCCAGCTCCAGCAGCGGCGCGGTGTGCGGCAGGGGTGCCCACAAGGCGCTGTCCCGCTGCGGGGGACGGGCCAGCGGCGGATCGAGGACCACCTCGCCGGCCCGGGCGAACAGGGCCCGCCCGTTCGGCTCGGAAGAGTGCTGCAGTCCGTCGAGGGCCTCGCGCACGGCCTCGCACGTCGCCTGGTCCGCTCCCTGGCCGTCCAGGTCCCTGGCCAGCGCCACGGCGGTCAGATGCCGTTCATGGGGCGTGTCCTGCGTATGCCGGGAAGTGTCGACGTACACGGAGGCCCAGGGGCCGGGTTGTTCGTAGAGTGGATGCAGAAAGGCGAGATCCATGGCTGCCTCCCGGATGCCGCTAGGGACTGTGGAACACCGGGCGGGTACCCGGACCGCATGGACGAACACGACGAGCGGGGCACCACGATGACCGGAGTCGACCCCAGCAGGCTCGATGACCAGCAGCTCATGAAGGAGCTGGAGACGATCCACCGCACGCGCCACGACACACTGCTGTACGGCTCGACGGACGCGCTGCGGGCCCACAACGACCGGATGGCCCAGCTGGAGGGCGAGTTCCTGCGCCGCAACCCGCGGCGCATGGTGGCCGCGGGCCGCACCCGCGAGGGTGCCCGGGAACGCCGCTGCGGGGAGTCGGCGACTCCCCGCAGCTGACGGCGCCCGCTCAGCGGCGGGCCGGCGGCCGGTCCCAGTGCCGGTGCGCCGCGATCGCCGCCACGAAGGCGCGGACGAACTCCGCGTCCGCGGCACCGGGCGAGACGTCCGTCACCACACCCCGGTCGGCCACCACGGAGTCCGTGGACAGCCTGAGGCCGTCCGGTTCCAGGGCGGACAGGACGCCCACGCCGGAGCCGAGCGCGCCCACCGGCTTGCCGTGCAGATAGGCGCTCCGTACGAAGCGCAGCGCGTCCGGGTCCTCGGCCACGGGCGGCGTCCCGTCCGGGCCGCCGGGCACCAGCACGGCGTCGTAGAGCACGGAGGCCACGGTCGGCAGCGCCCGGTCGACCGTGTACTGCGCGCCGTCCGCACCCGTCACCGTGCCGTCCGCCGGCGCCAGCGCCTCGACGACCGCGCCCTCCGCGGCCAGCGCCTCCCGCACGGAGGTCACCTGCCCCGCGTCCACGCCGTCGGTGACGAGGACCGCGACCGTGCGGGTGCGGATCGAGCCGTCGCCGGGCAGCGAGGCGATACTGAGGGCCGGGGACTCGTACTTGTGCGCCGAGCCCTGCGCGCCCGGTTCCGGCACACCGATGCCGCGCGCCACCTCGGCCGCCAGCTCGCCGTCCACCTTGGCCAGTTGCTCCACCGTGCGGGAGCGCACCGTCATCGCGTCGACCTTGCCGAGCTCGAACCGGAAGGCGTCGACGATGTGCTGCTTCTCCCAGTCGGTCATGCTGTGGAAGAACATCGCGGCCTGGCTGTAGTGGTCCTTGAAGCTCTCGCTGCGCTTGCGGATCTTGGCGCCGTCCACCCGCTCCGCGTAGTGCGTGTAGGCGCTCCCGTCGGTGCCCGCGTGCGCGGGGCAGCCGCCGCCGAGCGAGTTGGGGAAGTAGTTCGTGCCCCGGTGGATGGCGCTCTGGTGGTAGCCGTCGCGCTGGTTGGTCCGTACCGGCGCGATCGGCCGGTTCACCGGGATCTGCGCGAAGTTCGGGCCGCCCAGCCGGATCAGCTGCGTGTCCAGGTAGGAGAAGTTGCGGGCCTGCAGCAGCGGGTCGTTGGTGAAGTCGATGCCGGGCACCACGTTCGCGGTGTGGAAGGCGACCTGCTCGGTCTCCGCGAAGAAGTTCTCCGGATTGCGGTTCAGCACCATGCGGCCGATCGGGCGCACCGGCACCTGTTCCTCCGGGATGATCTTCGTGGGATCGAGCAGGTCGAAGTCGAAGGCGAACTCGTCCTCCTCCGGCACGAGCTGGACGCCCAGCTCCCACTCCGGGTACTCGCCCGCCTCGATCGCGTCCCACAGGTCGGCCCGGTTGAAGTCCGGGTTGCGGCCCTGGCACTCCTGCGCCTCGTCCCACACCAGCGAGTGCACACCGAGCTTCGGCTTCCAGTGGAACTTCACGAACGTGCCGCGCCCCTCGGCGTTCACGAACCGGAACGTGTGCACGCCGAAGCCCTGCATCATGCGGTAGCTGCGCGGGATCGCCCGGTCCGACATCAGCCACATCATCATGTGCATCGTCTCGGGCTGCAGCGACACGAAGTCCCACAGGCTGTCGTGCGCGGACGCGCCGGTGGGGATGTCGTTGTGCGGTTCCGGCTTCACCGCGTGCACGAAGTCGGGGAACTTGATGCCGTCCTGGATGAAGAAGACGGGCATGTTGTTCCCGACCAGGTCGTAGTTGCCCTCCGACGTGTAGAACTTCGTCGCGAAGCCGCGCACGTCCCGCACGGTGTCCGCCGAGCCCTTCGGGCCCTGGACCGTGGAGAACCGCACGAAGACCGGCGTCCGCACGGACGGGTCCTGCAGGAAGGCGGCACGGGTGAACTCGGCGCAGGACTCGTACGGTTCGAAGTACCCGTACGCGCCCGCGCCCCGCGCGTGCACCACCCGCTCCGGGATCCGCTCGTGGTCGAAGTGGGTGAGCTTCTCCCGGAAGTGGAAGTCCTCCATCAGGGTCGGCCCGCGCTCGCCGGCGGCCAGCGAGTCGTCGGTGTGGTCGACCTCCACGCCCTGGTCGGTGGTGAGCGGCCCCTCGGCGGGGTCGTCGGCGTGGAAGGACTCCCGCTGCTGCATCTTGCGGTCTGCCGGGGAACCCATCAGCCGGCCCCCTCGGAGAAGACGTGCAGGAACGCGTCGCAGAACGCCTTCAGGTCGTCCGGCTTGCGGCTGGTGACCAGCTTGTTGGGACCCTGGTCGCAGATCTTGACCTGCTCGTCGACCCAGGTGCCGCCCGCGTTGCGGATGTCGGTCTGCAGGCTCGGCCAGGAGGTCATGGTGCGCCCGCGCACGACGTCCGCCTCCACCATCGTCCACGGGCCGTGGCAGATCGCGGCGACCGGACGGCCCTGCTCGAAGAAGTCCTTCACGAACGACACGGCCTTGTCGTCCATGCGCAGGAAGTCCGGGTTGGCCACGCCGCCCGGCAGGACCAGCGCCCCGAAGGAGTCGGCCGATGCCTCGCCCACGACCTCGTCCACGGGGAAGGTGTCGCCCTTGTCGAGGTGGTTGAAGGCCTGGATCTCACCGGACTCGGTGGACACGAGCACGGGCTCGTGCCCGGCGTTCTTCGCCGCCTGCCACGGTTCGGTGAGCTCGACCTGCTCCACACCCTCGGGTGCGGTCAGAAATGCGATACGCATGATGTTCGACGTCCTTTCCTCGCGCGCCGCTTCCCCTGGTCGGAAGCGCGCTCTTTCTTACGGCGGCCCGCGCGCACACAGCGCAGCAGTTCCTCGCCGTACGGCAGCACCACACAGGTGGTGATCGCGGCCGCGACGCCCGCGAGATAGGCGCGGGACAGCGGCCGCTGCCGCGGCACCGGACGCCAGGCGTCACGGTCGCCGCGGCCCCCGCGCAGCAGGGACCCGACCTGGTCGGCGTGCAGGCACATGAGCGCGGACAGCGCGCCGTACGGCAGGGACTCCAGATAGCTGTGGATGTGCTGTTCCAGCGGGGTGACCTCGCGGTCGCTGGCCACCGCCGTCCGCACGTCCCACAGCGCCGTCGCCTCGTGCACCACGGCCCCGAGCGACTGCACGAGCAGCAGCAGGGGATTGACCTCGTAGCGCAGCGTCAGCGCGATGGGGATGCCGACCTCGGTCATCATCAAGGAGTGGATGAGGGATTCCTTGGTGCCCGCGGTGTCCTCGATGCGGCTGCGCCGGTGCATCGCCCAGTCCGCGAGACCGGGCACGAACCAGCCGGGCAGCAGCCCGTAGAGGAGGTAGCGGGTGGTGACGTCACGGACGTCGACCTTGGTCCCGGCGCCGGTGGCGCTGATCTCGGCGGCCTGCCCACGCCTCATAAGGTGTCCTGCCCGTCGGGTTCGGCGCGGCTGATCTCGGCGAGCGCCGAGTCCGGGTCCTGCGCCTCGGCCAGGTCGCCGAGGCTCACCATGCCCACGGGCAGCCCGTCCTCGACGACCGGCAGCCGCCGCACGGCGTGGGCGCGCATGAGCGCCGCGGCCGTCGGCACGGGGTCGTCCGGAGCCACCAGCAGGGGCTTTGCGCTGCAGACGGAGCGCGCGCTCGCGGTCACCGGGTCGATGCCTTCGGCGACCGCCCGCACGGTGATGTCGCGGTCCGTGAGGACACCGACGACCCGCTGTCCGTCGGCCACCACCACATCACCGATGTCCTGCGCGCGCATCAGCTGCGCCGCCTCGACGAGCGAGGCGTCGGGGCGGACGGCGACCACGCCCGGGGTCATGACGTCCCTGACGAAATCGGCCGTCACTGCGAGCCCCTCCCGGCGTTCTCGGACCCGGCGTTCCCGGGCCGGGTCAGGGCCTCGGCCAGTTCCTGCACGTTCTGGTAGCGGTCCTTGCGGGGCAGCCGCTCCAGCGCCTCGACGAGGACGTCGGGCGCGTTCTCGCGGCGCAGCACGGCCGTCAGCTCGCCGGGGCCGGCGGGGAAGGAAGTGCGTCCCAGGATGCGGGCCAGCTCCAGCCGGACCGTCTCGAACGGCGCGCCGGTGCTCCCCGGCGCCACCGGGCCGCCCGCCACCTCGGGGTCGTCGTCGGCGGTCGGTTCCGGGTCGTGCCACTCCTCGGTCCGTGTGGGGTGCCCGGAACGGAGCAGTCCCTGCAGTTCGTGCTTCATCTCGTCGTCGCGATGGACGCTCAGCCGGTCGTTGCCTCGCTGCATGGCTCCCTCCAGATCTTCGGGGTCCGCACCGCGTACCCGGAGACCGGACGCCGACACGGGGTTTGCCGGCCCCGTCCGAGGAGACCCGGAGCGCGCCCCCCACGGACATCACCTGGGGAGGGACGCGCCATGGCCGTTCTCGCAGTGATCATCCCGATCCTCATGCTGGGCCTGGTGCTGGCACTGGGCCGCTACGAGGAACTCCTGCTGCCGAGCGGACGGGAGGAAGGGGACCGGCAGGCCCCGGAGCCTTCCGTTTCCCGGCGGTCCCGGCGGTCCCGGCGGCCTGTCTCCCCCCGGCCTGTCTCCCCTCGGCCCGTCTCTCCGCGGCCTGTTGCTTCCCGTCGGTCCCCGCTCACTTCGCGCGGTACGGCGGGAACGCCCGCCTCTTCGCCCTGACGCCCCGTCTGCCTTCGCCCTGACGCCCCCGCCCGCGCCCGCGCCCGTCGGCTTCCGGGAGGACCCGCGCGCAGGTTTGCGGCGGCGGCTGCTGGGCAGGCGCAGTTGAGTGCTTCGGACAGGAGGCACGTCCGTGGGTGCGGCACCGCGCCGCCCGGACCGTGTCTGTCCGAACGCGTGTTCGCCCTCCCATGGTGACCGTCCATGTCAAAGCACCACCAAGGGAGTTGCGACCCCCATGCCCACCAAAGTGAGCGCGAAGAACCACCCCCACGACGACGCCCCCGACACCGCCCAGGCCTTCCGTGAACTGGCCGGGCTCCCCCCGGGACCGCGGCGCGACGCCCTGCGCGGGCAGATAGTCGAGGCCTGGCTGCCGATGGCCGAACGGCTCGCGGGGCGTTTCCGCAGCCGCGGGGAGAACTACGAGGACCTGCGGCAGGTCGCCTCTCTGGGGCTGGTCAAGGCCGTGGACCGGTACGACCCCGAACGCGGCAACGCCTTCGAGAGCTATGCCGTGCCCACCATCACCGGCGAGATCAAGCGGCACTTCCGCGACCACATGTGGACGCTGCACGTGCCGCGCCGGGTCCAGGACCTGCGCAACCGGGTACGGTTCGCGAGCCAGGACCTCTCCCAGACGATCTCGGGCCGCAGGCCCACCACCGCGGAGATCGCCCAGCACGCCGATCTGAGCGAGGAGGACGTCCAGGTCGGCCTGGAGGCGCTGGAGAGCTTCACCGCGCTCTCGCTCGACGCCGAACTGCCCGGCAGCGACGACGGGTACTCCCTGAGCGACGCCCTCGGCTCACCCGACGCCGCGCTGGACACCGTCGTGGACCGTGAGTCCGTCAAGCCGCGGCTGGCCGCGTTGCCCGAGCGGGAGCGGGCCATCCTGTACATGCGGTTCTTCGGCGACATGACGCAGAGCCGGATCGCCGAGCAGCTCGGCATCTCGCAGATGCACGTCTCCCGGCTGATCAGCCGCTGCTGCGACCGGATGCGGGACCAGATCATGCGCGAGTCGGCCTGAACGGTCCGGACGAAGCCCCCGCGGTCCGGCAGCGCCCGGCCGCGGGGGCGGCGCGTCCAGGCGCGTGCGCGGGACGGGACGCGTGCGGCGGGGCGCTCGGCCGGCGCCGCAGCCGCTCCGAGCCGACGCCGCACCCGCTCCGGCCGGAGCGCCCGGTGCGGTGGGCCGTGTCACCCGCCCGGGTGTTTTCGTCCCGCGAACGGAGCCCCGCCGCGCGCGCCTCGGGGCGGGGCGGTCTGTGCTGGGTTATGGGGCACGACCTGCGTGCTCCTGAGAAACCCGTCGGTCGAAGGAGCCCCGCCCATGCGTCCCACCGCCCGTGTCCTCTCCGTGGCGGCCCTGGCCAGTGCCACGCTCGGCTTCGCCGCCTCGGCCGCCCTCGCGGACCCGGGGGCGGAGGTCAGCCCGAGCAGTGTCTCCCCGGGCGGCAGCGTCACCGTCTCGGTCACCTGCGAGGCCACCGGCGGCGAGGCCCCCGCCACCATCGACGCCACGTCCGAGGCCTTCGACGAGGGCACCGTCCAGCTCCAGCGGGTCCCCGGCACCGGCGACGAGAGCGCCGGCCCCACCTACCGGGGCACCGCCCGTGTCTCCTCCACCGATGACCTCGCGGCGGACGACGGCCCCGACGACGCGGCCCAGGACGCCTCCTGGACCGTCGACGGCACCTGCCCGGCCGCACCCGGCGGCAAGGGCAAGCCGTGGCACGCCGGTTTCCACGCGAACGACGGCGGCGGGGCGGTACCCGGAGGCGACGACGGCGGCGTCGCCCCGGGCGGCGGCAGCGGCGTCGAACCCGGCGGCGTCGAACCCGGCGGCGACGGCGCCGGCCGGCCCTGTGCCGGGCCGGATGCCGGTCCCTGCGCCGACGCGCCGGTCCAGCACGGCGTAGAGGCCGGTGAGGGCGGCTCCTTCACCGGCTCCGTGCCCGCGCTGGTGGCGGGCGGCATCCTGATCGCGGGGGCGCTGGGCGCGGCAGGCTACCGGCTGCGCCACCGGGTCCTGGCCCCGCGCGGCTGACACCGCCTGTGACGGGCGCAACGCCGGCGGACACCCATGGCCCGGCGGCACCCTGGGTACTCAGGGCCCCAGGGCCATGACTGCGCGGAGGTACGTATGCGGCGGACGGACCCGGAAGGCCGCGGCCCCGTCCGTTACGGGCCCCCGCTCCCCGAGGACGGGCTGCCCGTGCCGCCCGGACTCGCCGCCGCACTGGCCGCGGCCGCGACCCGCACCGAGGGGGAACCCATCGGCGGCGGAGCGGACCTGACCGGGGCCGCCTGCGGCTACTGGGAGCGGCGCGGCCTGACCGCCGAGCCCGGCCTCGTGGCCGCCGCCCCCGGCGCGCCCGCCCTGCTGCTCGCGCTGACCGCCGCGCTCGGCGGCGACGTCCTGGTGCCCAGGCCCTGCGCGGCCTGGTGGGCGCCGTACGCGCGCCTGCTGGGAAGGCCGGTCTTCCACGTCGCGACTCCGGCCGAGAGCGGTGGCGTCCCGGATCCGTTCGCCCTGCTGGAGACCGTGCGCCGGGTGCGCGCCGAGGGCGGTGACCCGCGGCTGCTCGTGCTGTCGGTCGCCGACGACCCCACGGCCACCGTCGCCCCGCCCGACGTGCTGCACGAGTGCGTCGAGGCCGCCGCCGGCGCGGGCCTGCACCTGGTCAGCGACGAGACCTGGCGCGACACCGTGCACGACCCGCACGAGACCGTGCTGGTCAGCCCCGCCGAGATGCTGCCCGACCGGGTCACGGTCGTCACCGACCTGGCGGGCGCGCTGCTGCCGCCGGGCTGGCCGGCCGCGGTCGCCCGGTTCCCGGTGGACGACTCCGGCCGCGCGCTGCACGCGCGCGTGCTGGACGTGCTGACCGCGCTCGGCGCCCGGATCGCGGGACCGGTCGCCGTCCCCGCCGCCTGTGCGCTGGCGGAGCCGGAGCCGGTCACCGCCCGGGTGCGCGCCGCCGTACGCCTGCACGCGTGCGTGGCCGCCGCCGTGCACAAGGAGATCGTCGCGGCGGGCGCCCTGTCCCGGCCCCCGCAGGCCGGCCGGCACCTCTACGCCGACCTCGGCCCGCTGCGCCCCGCGCTCACCGCGCGCGGTGTGGGCGACGCGCAGGAGCTGGAGGACTTCCTCGCCGCCCGGCTCGGCATGTCCGCGCCCGGCGGCCACCGCTTCGGCGACGCACTCGGCGCCCTGCGCGTGCGCCTGTCCACCGGCGCGTTCCTGGGGCGCACGGACGAGGAACGCGCGGAATGCCTCGCTTCCCCCATGCCCCTGGAACTGCCACACGTGCAACGCGCGTTGACCCATGTGAAGTCGGTCTTCGACGACCTTCGCGACGACGCTCGGCGACGGGAGCCTCCTCGATGACGCAGCAGTCCGAGTCGACCACCACGGGCACGACCACGAGCGCGACCGGCCGGGAAGCCGGCGCTCCCGCGTCCACGCGGGAGTTCGCGCCCCCCTTCCCGCCCCTCGCCGAACCCCGCCCGCTGGGTGAGCGCCGGGTCTGGCCCCGGACCTTCCACGACCGTCTGACCGCTCCGCTGCCCGGGCTGAAGGCCATGGCCCGCTTCGCCCGCGAGGGCGCCATCCGCCCCGGGCCCGAGGGTCTCGCCGGCATTCACCGGCTGCCCTGCGAGCCCGGGCCGGTGCCCCGCGCCGACGCCCGCACCGTCGCGGTCTCCTGGGCGGGACACGCCAGTTGGGTCGTGCAGATCGGCGGGCTGACCGTGCTCACCGACCCGGTCTGGTCCCGCCGCATCCTCGGCACCCCGGCGCGCGTCACCCCGGTCGGCATCGACTGGAACAGCCTCCCGCGCGTGGACGCGGTCGTCATCAGCCACAACCACTACGATCATCTGGACGCCCCCACGCTGCGCCGCCTCCCGCGCGACACCCCGGTGTTCGTGCCCGCGGGCCTGGGCGCCTGGTTCCGCCGCCGCCGCTTCACCACCGTCACCGAGCTGGACTGGTGGGAGGCGTCCGAACTGGACGGAGTGCGGCTCGACTTCGTGCCCGCCCACCACTGGTCCAAGCGCACCCTCACCGACACCTGCCGCTCCCTGTGGGGCGGCTGGGTCCTCACGGCCCCCGACGGGCGGCGCGTCTACTTCGCCGGCGACACCGGCTACGGCCACTGGTTCTCCCGGATCGGCCGCCGCTACCCGGGCATCGACCTGGCCCTGCTCCCCATCGGCGCCTACGACCCCCGCTGGTGGCTCAGCGACGTCCACTGCGATCCCGAGGAAGCGGTACGGGCGGCCCAGGACGTGGGCGCGCGGAGGATGGCCCCGATGCACTGGGCCACCTTCGTCCTCTCGGCGGAACCCGTGCTGGAGCCCCTCACCCGGGTCCGCGCGGCATGGGAAGGGGCCGGTCTGGACCGCGACGACCTCTGGGACCTGCCGATCGGAGGGTCCCGGGTGCTGCGGCATCCCTAGACCGGGTCCGGGGCGCCGCGGGAACCATGCGACCGGCCACGACGGGCCCGCACCCGGGACGACCCCTCACCGCGCGGCCCGCACCCGCCGCCACACACCGGGCGCCGCGCTGATCACGACGGTCAGCGCGACCGCCGCCACCACACCCTCCCAGGGCTCGGGGAACAACGAGCCCCCCAGAATCCCGATCACCTGATACGTCACGGCCCAGGCGACGCACGCCGGCAGGTTGCCCCGGGCGAACCGCCGCATGGGCCACTTCGCCAGCAGACAGGCCAGCATCACCGGGATCCGCCCGGCCGGCACCAGCCGGGAGAGCACCAGCACGGCGATCCCGTGCCCCGCCAGCTTCGACTGCGCCTGCTCGAGCCGGTCCTCCGGCGCCCGCGCCCGGATCGCCTCCAGCCACCGCGAGCCGTTCTTCGACCTCATCCCGCGCCGCCCCAGCCAGTACAGCGCCGCGTCCCCGAGGAACGCGGCCAGCGACGCCGTGACGAACACCAGCGCCAGTGAGAACGGCGACGTCTGGTGGAAGGCCACCACGGCCGCCGAACTCACCAGTGCCCCGGTCGGGATGACCGGCACCAGGGCCCCGAACAGCACCAGCAGGAACAGCGACGGAGCCCCGAACGCCTGCTGGGTGGACTCGGGCAGCACGGTCGCCGGGAAGGCGAGCCACGTCACCGGGCGACCTCCAGCCGTATGCTCTCGCCGTGCCCGAGCCGGTGCACGTCGACCCCGGGGGCGTACTCGCCCGCGAGGCGCACGAACTCCTCGCCGGGGGAGTGGAACTCGTGCGGCCGCACCGCGTCCATCCCCACCGGCCAGTACGTGCCGTAGTGCACCGGCAGCGCGCTGCGCGGCGCGAGCCGGGTGAGCGCGCGGGCCGCGCGCCCCGCGTCCAGGTGCTCCTCGCCGAGGAACGGGCCCCAGCCGCCCACCGGCAGCAGCGCCACGTCGACCGGCCCGACCTCCCGCGCCATCGCGTCGAACAGCCCGGTGTCCCCGGCGAAGTAGGTGCGCCCCTCGCCCTCGACGACGTAGCCGAGCGCGGGGCAGCGGTGCGGTCCGAACGGCAGCCGCCGGCCGTCGTGCCGTGCGGGGACGGCCCGTACGACGACCTCACCGACCCTCACCCGGTCACCGGGCGCCACTTCGCTCACCCTGAGGTGAGTGAGCCGGCGCAGTCCGGGGACCGCCCGGGGCGCACCCCGGGGCACCAGCAGGCGCGTGCCCTCGGCGAGCCGCTCCAGGGACGGCACATGCAGGTGGTCGGCGTGCAGATGCGAGACCAGGGCGGCGTCGGCGCGCCAGGCGCCCGGCGGCGGCAGCGCCCCGCGGCGGCGGCGGAGGTGGGCGAGGCGGCGCGCGAACAGGGGGTCGGTCAGCAGGCGCACGCCGGAGTCACTGACCGTGCAGGTGGCGTGACCCCACCAGGTGATGTCCACCGGCACCGTTCTTTGCCTCCTTCGCGCGACTCCCCGAAGCCTACGGGCAGGAGTAGGGTCGGCGCCGAAACCCAGAGGTGAGGGGGACGCCATGGGACCGGTGCGGGTCACGGCGATCGCGAGTCTGACGCCGCTCGAGGAACTGGACGCCGATCCCTTCCTGGTGGACTCCCGCAGCCAGCACGCCATGTGCGCCCGCTGGGCCGCCGAGCGGGGTTACATCGTCAGCCGGGAGCTGCTGGTGCGGGGAGTGCGGGCGGACCACTGCGTGCTGTGGGACGGCGTCCGGCCGGGGGTCGACCTGTTCGTGGCGCCCAGCCGCCGGGTGCTGGAGAGCGCGCTGTCGTCGGTCGAGGAGTTCACCGCGGAGTGCGCCCGGCGGGGGGTGCGGGTGGAGACCGTGGGTTCCGCGGAGCCCTGCTACGACGCGCAGATGAAGGCGCGGGTGCACCGGAGGCTGTCGATGCCGACCGCCGGGTACGACGGGCGGTGAGACGGCCGCTCCCCCGGCGGGAAGAGGTTGTCCGACCCGTATGACAGGCTGAGTACAGGCCCGCAGCGACGACGGGCCGGGACATGAGGTGGGCTGGGCGTGCGTGGCGGGCGGTGGCGGCGGATCGCGAGTCAGGTGGGGCGGAGCGTCACGGTGTGGGCGGTCTCCACGCTCACCATGCTCGTGCTCGCCGGCATCCTGCCGGACTTCCGGCTCCAGTCCCCCGACGGCGAGAGCGCCACGCACATAGCCGTCACCGCCGCTTTCGGCGCCGGTGCCTTCGGTGTGCTGTCGGCCCTGGTGTGGCCGCTGCTGGTACGGCTGATGCTGCTCGTGCCCGCGCTCGTGCTGGGGCTGCTGGTCTTCGTCCTGAACGGTTCCCTGCTGCTGGTCGCCCTGCGGCTGAACCCCTCCAGCAGCGCCGAGGCCGCACCCGAGACGGCCGTGGTGGTGGCCGCCGTCATGTCCGCCGTCGCCTCCGCGACCGGCGCCGCCCTCGCGGTGCGCGACGACGACGCCTACCGGCGCCGCCTGTACCGGCTCTCCGACCGCCGCCGCAGACACCGGCCCCCGGGACCCTCCACCCCGGGCACGGTCTTCCTGCAACTCGACGGCGTGGGCCACGACGTGCTCGTGGCCGCGGCCGGCAAGGGCGTGATGCCCACGGTGGCCCGGTGGCTGGGGGCCACCCACCGGCTGACCCCCTGGCGCACCGACTGGTCCAGCCAGACCGGCGCCAGCCAGCTCGGCATCCTGCACGGCAGCAACCACGACGTCCCGGCCTTCCGCTGGTACGAGAAGGACACCCGCGAGGTGATGGTCTGCAACCGGCCGACCAGCGCCGCCGAACTCCAGCGCCGGGCCGTGGAGCGCACCGGCGAGGGCGGGCTGCTCGCCGCCGACGGCGCGAGCCGCGGCAACCTCTTCAGCGGCGGCGCCGACGAGCAGGCACTGGTGCTGTCCATCGCCACCCGCCGCCGCGGCCGGGACAACCGCTCCCGGGCGGGCTACTTCGCGTACTTCTCCGACCCGGCCAACGCCGTGCGCACCGCCATGTCCTTCGTCGCCGAGGCCGGCCGCGAGATCGGCCAGTCCACCCGGGCCGTCGCCCGCAGACAGCGCCCGCGGGTCGCCCGCGGCGGCCTCTACCCCTTCGTACGCGCCTTCGCCACCGTCGTCGAACGGGACGTCGTCGTCGCCGCGGTGATGGGCGACATGCTCGCCGGACGCACCGCCGTCTACGCCGACCTCGTGGCCTACGACGAGGTGGCGCACCACTCCGGGCCGGTGAGCCGGGACGCCGAGAAGGTCCTCGAACGCCTCGACCGCGCGCTGGAGCTGATCGCGAACGTCGCCGAGCACGCCCCGCGGCCGTACCGGATCGTCGTCCTGTCCGACCACGGGCAGAGCCCCGGCGAGACCTTCCGCGCCCGCTACGGCCTCGGCCTCGGCGACCTGGTGCGGGCCGGCTGCGGGCTGCCCGTGCCGCGCAGGGCGCGGCGCACCCACAGCGGAGCCGAGGCCCGGGCCGCCGTCCGGGCCGCGCTGCGCCGGCCCGTCGAGGCCGGCGGGGAGCTGCAGCACCCCTCCCGCCGCCGCTCCGAGCCGCTGGTGCTGGCCTCCGGCAACCTCGGCCTGATCTCGTTCCCGGACGTGCCGCACCGGATGAGCAAGGAGGAGATCGACGCCCGCCACCCGGCGCTGCTGACGACGCTCGCCAACCACCCAGGCATCGGCTTCCTGCTGGTGCGCAGCGAGGAGCACGGCGGGGTCGTGCTGGGCGCGTACGGCGCCGAGATCCCGCTCGACCGGCTGGACGACGAGCCGGGCCCGCTGGAGCCGTTCGGTCCCGGCGCCGCCGACGCCGTCCGGCGCACCCACTCCTTCCCGCACACCGCCGACATCATGGTCAACTCCTTCCACGACCCGGCCGACGGCGAGGTGCTCGCCTTCGAGGAGCAGATCGGCTCGCACGGCGGGCTCGGCGGCGCGCAGTCCAGACCGTTCCTGCTCTCCCCGCTCGCCTTCTCCGAGCCGGCCGAGGACGGGCTCGAACTCGTCGGCGCCGAGCGGATGCACCGCGTCCTGCGCCGCTGGCTGCGCGAGTCCAACGGCCCCCAGGTGCCGGTGGAGAGCGACCAGGAGGAGCGGGCGGCGTGAGAACCGGCCGCCGGTGATCACGGACGGCCGGTGCGACGAGCTGCGGGTGCGGCGCGCGCACCCGTATCCGATCCCGCGGGTCGCGGCCGCCGTTCACCGCCCGCGGGCCGGTCTTCCGGGTGCGGTGGGCCGGAGTGTGATCGGATGGGGTCCCGAGCACCAAGCAACAGCCCGAATTCGAAAGGATTCACCGTGGCCACCACGCGCTCCGCACACACCGTCTGGGAAGGCAACCTGACCGAGGGCAGCGGTGTCGTCAACTTCGACTCCTCCGGTGCCATCGAGGCGCAGCCCGTCACCTGGGCCTCGCGCTCCCAGGAGGCGGGCGGCAGGACCAGCCCCGAGGAGCTGATCGCCGCCGCGCACTCCAGCTGCTTCTCCATGGCGCTGTCGCACGCCCTGAACGGCGCCGGCACCCCGCCCACCAAGCTGGTCACCTCGGCGGACGTCGGCTTCCAGCCGGGCGAGGGCATCACCGGCATCCACCTCACCGTCGAGGGCACGGTCCCCGGCATCGACAACGACGCCTTCGTCGCCGCGGCCGAGGACGCCAAGAAGAACTGCCCGGTCAGCCAGGCCCTGACCGGCACGACGATCACCCTGTCGGCCAAGCTCTCCTGACGCCCGCCCTGCCGGGGTCCCCTGCGTGCCGCGCTCCCACAAGGGGGGCGCGGCACCGGCGTTCGCGGGGTACCCGGGGTACTCGGGGTATGCGGCATTGACAACAGCGCACTCAAGTTTTGTGCTGGTGTCTGAGGAGTGCCCTGGCGGAAGGGGACGGAAATGGCACGTGCGGTCGGGATCGATCTCGGGACCACGAACTCGGTGGTGGCCGTCCTGGAGGGCGGCGAGCCCACGGTCGTCGCCAACGCGGAGGGGGCCAGGACCACACCGTCGGTCGTGGCCTTCGCCAAGAACGGCGAGGTGCTGGTCGGAGAGGTCGCCAAGCGGCAGGCCGTGACGAACGTGGAGCGGACCGCCCGCTCGGTGAAGCGGTACATGGGCGACGCGCACTGGCGTTTCCCGGAGCAGGGGTCCGTCGACGGCACGCGCTACCGGGCGCAGGAGCTGTCCGCGCGCGTGCTGCAGAAACTCAAGCGGGACGCCGAGTCCTACCTCGGCGAGGACGTCACCGACGCGGTGATCACCGTCCCCGCGTACTTCGACGACTCGCAGCGGCAGGCGACCAAGGAGGCCGGGGAGATCGCGGGCCTGAAGGTCCTGCGGATCATCAACGAGCCGACGGCCGCCGCCCTCGCCTACGGCCTGGACCGGGGCGAGGAGCAGACCGTGCTGGTCTTCGACCTCGGCGGCGGCACCTTCGACGTGTCGCTGCTGGAGATCGGCGACGGCGTCATCGAGGTCAAGGCCACCAACGGCGACACTCACCTCGGCGGCGACGACTGGGACCAGCGGATCGTGGAGCACCTGGTGAAGAAGTTCCAGGGGCAGTACGGCATCGACCTCGGCAAGGACAAGATGGCCCTGCAGCGGCTGCGGGAGGGCGCCGAGAAGGCCAAGATCGAGCTGTCCAGCTCCTCCGAGACGACGATCAACCTGCCCTACATCACCGCCTCCGCCGAGGGCCCGCTGCACCTCGACGAGAAGATGACCCGCGCCCAGTTCCAGGAGCTCACCGCCGATCTGCTCGATCGCTGCAAGACCCCCTTCCACCAGGCGGTCAAGGACGCCGGCATCAAGCTGTCCGCGGTCGACCACGTCATCCTCGTCGGCGGCTCCACCCGGATGCCGGCCGTCACCGACCTGGTCAAGGAGCTCACCGGCAAGGAGCCGCACAAGGGCGTCAACCCCGACGAGGTCGTGGCCGTCGGCGCGGCGCTGCAGGCCGGCGTGATCCGCGGCGACGTCAAGGACGTCCTGCTGCTCGACGTCACCCCGCTGTCCCTGGGCATCGAGACCAAGGGCGGCATCATGACGAAGCTGATCGAGCGCAACACGACCATCCCGACGCGGCGTTCGGAGATCTTCACCACGGCCGCGGACAACCAGCCCTCGGTGGGCATCCAGGTCTACCAGGGCGAGCGGGAGATCGCCGCGTACAACAAGAAGCTCGGCGTCTTCGACCTGACCGGGCTGCCGCCCGCGCCGCGCGGGGTGCCGCAGATCGAGGTGGCCTTCGACATCGACGCCAACGGCATCATGCACGTCTCGGCCAAGGACCTGGCGACGGGCCGCGAGCAGAAGATGACGGTGACCGGCGGCTCGGCCCTGCCCAAGGACGACATCGACCGCATGATGCGGGAGGCGGAGCAGTACGCGGAGGAGGACCGCAACCGCCGCGAGGCCGCCGAGACCAGGAACCAGGCGGAGCAACTCGTCTACCAGACCGAGAAGTTCATGCGGGACAACGAGGAACGGATCCCGCCCGACACCAGGTCGGAGGTCGAGGCCGCGGCCACCGAGCTGAAGGGCCTGCTGGAGCGGAACGCGGAGACGGGCGAACTGCGCACCGGCGTCGAGAAACTCGCCACCGTCAGCCAGAAGATGGGCCAGGCCATGTACGCGTCCGCCTCCGGCGACTCGACCGACGCACCGGGCACGGCGCACGAGCAGAGCACATCCGACGAAGAGGGTGTGGTGGACGCGGAGATCGTGGACGAGGACAAGGAGCAGAAGGGAGGAGCGGCGTAGGCCGTGCCCTCACGGGCGTTCCCCGGTGCCGGCGGCCGGCAGTGCGGCGCACACGGCGTCCAGGACGGACGCGTACGGCGTGCCGAGGCCGGTCAGGTGGGAACGGAGCCGGCGCAGGGCGTCGCGGTGCTCGGTGAGGAGGGCGGTGTCGCCGGTGCGGGCCGTGTACTCCAGGACCGCGGGCAGGAAGTCCGGCACCTCCTCGCCGGTGAACGTCAGGCCCGCGGCACGGTAGACGTCCGCGAAGCGCGCCAGCGACGTACCGTTGCCGCGGACGCCGCCGTGCCCCCACCAGGTCAGGCAGAGGGTCTGGCGGTTCTCGGCACCGAAGAGCTGCCCGTAGTGCGCGGCCAGTTCCCGGGCCGGCGTCACGGCCGCGTGGTCGGCGAACGCGCGCAGCTGCGGGGCGGCCTCGCGCAGCAGCGGCAGCCGGGCGCGGAAGTCCTCGCCGGGGTAGGTGAGGCAGAGCGCGGCGGCTTGGTAGAGCACGGCGTCCGAGGGCATCGGACCTCCTTCGCGTCGGCCGTGCGGTGCCCGCTCCGGACGGGAAGGCCGTCCGCGGGCACCGGTGGCGGTTGCCTGCGTCCCGGGGACCGGGCGGAGGGGCGGGGACCGCCCGGGCCCCGCCGCGTCCTCGCGACCGAGCTCGGCGTGCAGGCGCTGTTCGAGGACGCGGCGGCCCTCGGGCGGCGCCGTGTCCCGCGGCCGTCGCGCGCCGCCGACGGCGGCGGGCCGCGCGGCGGCGACGGGCCCGGCGGGAGCGGCCGTGCCGGGACGCCGGCGCCTCCCGGCGCGCGCCGGCGCCGTGCCCGGCCGGGTGGGCGGTGTCCGTATGTCGGCCACGTGCGCTCCCTTGCTCGCCCTGTGCCTCGACGCTAGGGGCGGGCGGGGGAGCGTACCCGTTCACGGCACCCGAACGGGTGCACCGGAGGCCGGTGTCAGGGCTTGCGGGCGACCCCCGCGTACACCGGCACGACACCCTCCGCCTGGGCCGCCACGTCCTCGGCCTCCGGACGCCATCCGGTCACCGGGATCACTCCGGGACCGAGCAGCTCCAGCCCCTCGAAGAAGCGCTGGAACTCGGTGATCGAGCGGGGGAAGAAGGGGGTGCCGCCGGCCTTGAAGGCGTCCGCCGCCTGCGCGACGGCCTCCGGATTGAGGTCGGCGGTGACCTGCGACAGGATCAGATGACTGCCCGGGGCGAGGGCCGCGAGGTACGTCCGCAGCAGGCCGTGGACGTCGTCGCCGTCGGCCTCGTCGCCCAGGTAGTGGGTCAGCGCGACCAGCGACAGCGCGACGGGCCGGGTGAGGTCCAGGGACTCGGCGGCCCGCCGCAGCAGGGTTTCGGCGTCGCGCACGTCCGCGTGCACGTAGTCCGTGGTGCCCTCCCCCGAGCCGCGCAGCAGCGCCTCGGCGTGCCGCAGCACGATCGGGTCGTTGTCCGCGTACACCACCCGGGCGTCCGGCGCCACGCCCTGCGCGACCTGGTGCAGATTGGGCTCGGTGGGGATGCCCGTGCCGATGTCCAGGAACTGACGCGTCCCCGCCTCGGCGACGGTGCGGACGGCCCGGTGCATGAACCTTCTGTTGGCGCGCGCCCCGCGGACGGCGGTGCTGTCCAGGGCGAGGATCCTGCGGGCCAGTTCCTCGTCCACCGGGTAGTTGTCCTTGCCGCCCAGCCACCAGTCGTACACGCGGGCGGGGTGCGGGCGGCTGGTGTCGATCTGCGGTAAGGCGTCGGATCCGGACATGCGGTGTCTTCTCCTCGGGGCAGGGGACGGCCGGGGCGCGGTGCGTGGCTCAGAACTCCTCGCGGTACTCCCGCAGGATCTTCCTGGTGCGCTGGGCCGAGGCGGCCCGCGCCGTCATGTGGTCGAGGACCTCCAGGTGCGCGGAGACCTCGGTGCGGGAGTCCAGGTACAGGGCTCCGGTCAGATACTCGGTGAAGACCATGTCGGGCAGTTCCGGCTCACCGAAGCGGAACAGCGTGAAGGGCGCGTACGTCCCCGGGTGCGGACCGTCGCTGAACTCGGCGAGCTGAAGGGTCACCCGGTCGCGCTCGGCGAACTCCAGCAGCTTGTCGAGCTGTTCGCGCATCACCTCGCCGCGGATGCTCACCGGGCGCCGCAGAACCGTCTCGTCCATGATCACCCACAGGTGGGGCGGGTCCCGTCTCTCCAGCAGCCGCTGCCGGGCCATCCGCAGCGACACATGGCGCTCGATCGTCTCCGGCCCGGTCTGCCCTATGGTGCCCGCCTCCAGCACGGCGCGCGCGTAGTCCTCGGTCTGCAGCAGCCCCGGCACGAAGTGCGGCTCGTAGGAGCGGATGAGGGTGGCGGCGCCCTCCAGGCTCACGTAGAGGCTGAACCAGTCCGGCAGCACGTCGTGGAACCGCTGCCACCAGCCCGGCTGGTTGGCCTCCTCGGCGAGGGCGACGAACGCCGCCGCCTCGTCGTCCGGGACGCCGTAGGTCTCCAGCAGCACCTGCACGTACGGGATCTTCAGCGCGACCTCGGCCATCTCCATGCGCCGGACGGTCGCGGGGGCCACCCGCAGGACGCGCGCCGCCTCCTCACGCCTGAGCCCTGCCGCCTCCCGCAGCTCCTGCAGACGCTTTCCGAGCACAACCTGGCCCACGGTGGGCGCGGGACGCCGCTCACTCACGCCACGCCTCCCCTTACGCGCCGAAGTATGCGCGAAGCAGTGTGTCACGTTCCGGCGGCCATCTCACGGGTCCGTGAGGAGTCGCCCGCCGCGCGGACCGCCCGCGGGCCCGTCACCCCCCGGACGCACCGGCCCGGCCACCGGGGTGACCGGCGCCTTCGGCCGCGGGGCCGCCGCCAGCCACGCCCCGGGCCCTGACGGCACGTCAGGACAGCAGCCCGTGCAGGTACTTGACCGTCGCCGGGTCGGCCGGGAGCAGCGTCTCGATGGCCAGCTCGGCGACGGTCACGTCCATCGGGGTGTTGAACGTCGAGATCGACGAGATGAACGACAGCACCCGGCCCTCGTGCTCGATCCGCATCGGCAGCGCGAAGTACGGGACGGGACCGGCCGGTTCCGGGTCCATGGCGGTCTCCGGCACCGGGTGGGCGGCGACCTCCTCGTACAGCGCCCGCAGCGGTGCGGAGCGGTACAGGGCGATCTGCCGCTCCATCTGCGCCAGCAGGTGGCCGCGCCACTCGCGCAGGTTGCGGATGCGCGGCGCCAGCCCCTGGGGGTGCAGGGTCAGCCGCATCACGTTCAGCGGTGGCCGCAGCAGGTGCTCCGGGACGCCGTCCAGCAGCATCGCCACCCCCCGGTTCGCCGCGACCACGTCGTACATCGCGTCGACGACCAGCGCCGGGTAGGGCTCGTAGCCCTGGATGAGGCGCTCCATGCCCTCGCGCAGGGTCTCCAGCGCGGGGGAGTCCAGCGGGGTCTCCGGGTAGTGCGGGGCGTAACCGGCCGCCAGCAGCAGGGCGTTGCGCTCGCGCACCGGCACGTCCAGGTGCTCGGCGAGGCGCAGCACCATCTCCTCGCTCGGCCGGGAGCGGCCCGTCTCGATGAAGCTGATGTGCCGGGCCGAGGAGTCGGCGCGCAGTGCCAGCTCCAGCTGGCTGACCCGCCGCCGCTCCCGCCAGGCCCGCAGCAGCGGACCGACGCCCTGGCCCGCGGGGGCGGCTGTGGAGGCGGAGGGTCCGGTCGCGGCAGTGGTCATGTGTACGACGGTAGTCGAGGAGACGCGCCGGAGGGATGCCGATCCGCCGGCGCCGAGGCGGCGGACGAGGCCGCCCGGCACTCGGCCGGACGCCTCCGTCCGCCTGCCCGGACACCCGTCCCACCAGGGCCGTGGGCACCGCTCTGTGGCAGGCTGAGGAAGAACCCCGGGTCCCGGAAGGAGCCAGCCCATGGCCGTCGAACCGCTGTCGCAGAAGGAAGTCGAGGACCGGCTCGCGGAGCTGCCCGGCTGGTCCGTCGACGGCGGCCGCCTCACCCGCCGGTACCGCCTCGGTTCGCACTTCGGGGCGACGGCGATGGTCGTGCACATCGCGCAGGTGCAGGAGGAGCTGGACCACCACTCCGACCTGACCCTGGGCTACAACACCGTCACCCTGGCGGTGACCACGCACAGCGCGGGCGGCGCCCTCACCGAGAAGGACTTCGAGCTGGCGCGCAGGGCGGAGGCGCTCGCTGCCGGGCACGGAGCCCGGTGACGTGCTCGACTACGACAAGGAGGCCGGCGCCTACGACGACAGCCGTGGCGGCGAGCCCCGCGCGGCGGCGGCCGCCGCCGCCGTCCTCGGCCTGGTTCCCGAGGGCGCGGGCCGGCTCCTCGACACCGCCTGCGGCACCGGCATCGTCACCCGCCGGCTCGCCTCGGCACGCCCCGGCCTGCGGGTCACCGGCGCCGATCTGACGCACGGCATGGCGCGGATGGCGGCCGCCCGGCTGCCCGGCGCGGTCGTCCTGGCCGACAGCCGCCGGCTGCCCTTCGCCGACAGCACCTTCGACGCCGTCACCAGCGTCTGGCTGCTGCACCTCCTCGACGACGCCCGCGCCGTGCGGTCCGCCGTCGCCGAGTGCGCCCGGGTGCTGCGGCCCGGCGGGGTGTACGTCACCACCGTCGACAAGGCCGCCGCGCACGACGTGGGCAGCGACATCGACGTCGTGCTGGCCGGGCGCCCGCGCCGGGCGGCCCGGGACGCCGCGCCCCTCGTCGAGGAGTGCGCGGCGGCCTGCGGGCTGCTGCCCGCCGGACGGGCCGGCTTCCGCGGCCACGGCCAGGGCCGCAGTCCCCGGCGCACCGTGGCGGACCTCGGGCGCGGCTGGTTCACCACGCTGCCGCCCGGCGACCCGCTCACCGAGCGGTTCGCCGCCGGGCTCGCCGCGCTCCCGGACCAGGACCGGCCGCGCGCCGACCCGGTCTTCAGCCTGCGGTCGTTCCGGAAGCCGGCCGGGTGAGGGCCGTCGTCCGGTTGGTCACGCAACGGCTCTACCGGCGGGAGGCGGTGGTCCGGCCGGCCCCGGGCGTGCGGCTGCCGAGGGCCGTCGACGCGGGCACCGACGCGGACGGCCGGGTCCGCGCCCGGGTCCCCATCGAGTCCGTCGAGCACGCCCACGGCGAGTTCCTGAGCCTCGGCACGGCGATCGAGGTCCTTCAGCCGCCGGAACTGCGCGCGCGCCTCGCCCGCACGGTGGCCGAACCGGCCGGGCGATACGGCGACCCGGCGGAGCACCGCGGCGGCTGAGGGGCGGGCGTCCACGGGACGTCCGGGCGGCCCCCGCCCGCCGGCCGGCTCGTGAGCCCGCTCCGGCGACGGCCCGGGGCGCTCGCCCCCTGACACGGGAAGGCGGCCGCCCGCGGGCTGCGGACGACCGCCTCACCGCGTGCTCAAAGACTGCCCAGCAGCCCGCCCAGGAGCCCGGTCACGGCTCCCAGCAGACCGCCGAGCAGGCCGGACGCCGAGGAGGAATCGTCGCCGGAGGAGGGCGTGAGACAGGCCTCGTGGCCCAGGAGGGACACATGGGTGGTCCCGTCGCACTTGGCGGGGGTGTCGGTCGCGGTAGCCGCAGAGGCGCACGGCGCCATAAGGGTCAGAGCGAGTACGGGAGCGGCGAGGACCGCCGCGACGCGGGCGCGGGTCGCCTTGCTGGTGCGCTGCGACATATCTGTCCTTTCGACAGCTATGGGAGGACTTCCTTGATCAGCCTCATACCGCTGCGTACGCTCCGCAACTCGAACATGACCCACCGTGACCATGCGGCCGGGCCGGGCGGTCCCCCGTTGCGGTGAGGACCGCCCGGCCCGCCGGTCCCGTCGCCGGATGACGGGACCACGCACGCGGAGCCTTCAGGCGCTGCCGCGGGCAACGACCGGACCCGCGGAGCGCCCGGCGGGGGCTATTCGAGGAGCTCCGCGTACGAACCCATGGCCATGGCGATGTCCGCCTGGGCCCAGAACCGGTGATACGTGAACGACGGCGCCGCCCCGCCCGCCAGGTACGCCTCGATCTTCGACCAGGCCGGGTCGTTCCGGTAGAAGGACCGGAGCGAGGCGAAGGTCGACGAGGAGTTGATCGCGTCGCCGTCGGGCATCGTGCCGCTGAAGGTGCTCGGCACGTACACGCTGTCGCCGAACCTGCTGTAGTCGGTGCGGGTCTCCGGCACCGCGATGCCCAGGCTGTCGCGGTAGTGGTCCCACATGCCGTCCAGCAGCGCCTTGGCGGTCGTCTTCGCCTGCGCGTCGCCGGACTTGGCGGCGTAGTACGTCAACGTCTTGGCGTACGCGGCGGCCACGCCGACGTCGTCGGTGAAGTCGGCGACGGTGACGTGAAGGCCGCTGTTGGCGCCGGGACTCGACGGGTTCCAGGTGTCGGGCTGCCCCGACCAGTGCAGCGTGGAGGGGATCAGATAGGTGCCGTCCGGATTGATCGTGGTCTTCGACAGCGCCCACGCGACCCACTTGTCGAGGATCGCCTTGGCGGCCGCGTTCCCGGTCTGCTGGTAGTACTCGGCGACCCGTTCCATCGACCACGCCTGGAAGCCGAACCACTGGTTGGACGGCGGGTCGTGGTAGACGGGCTGCTGGTCGTAGTACATGCCGTAGAAGGTGGACGTCCCGGCTGGCGGGGTGGCGTACCGGCCCGCCCAGCTGTTGGTCGCACCGCCCGCGATGGCGCCCTCGTCCGACTGCAGCCAGCGGTAGAACTCCAGCTGCCGGGTCAGGGACTTCGACCAGTCGCTCGCGCCGGTGGCCGACTTGGGCCTCAGGTCGGCGTCACTGCTCAGCGCGTACGCGGCGAGCGGGTTCTGGTAGCCGCCGTGGACGTGGCTGGAGCCGATGCGCCAGGCCCAGCCCGCGCCGGTGTCGTTCGCACCGCCCCAGGCGTAGTACCAGGACAGCAGGTAGTGCGATGCGTCCTTGCCGGTCCCTGCGGCGCAGGTGGACGGCCCGACGCAGTCACCGATCTTCTTGAAGTACTTGTCGTACATGGCGTAGCGCAGGTAGTCGCCCATCTTCGCGGCCTTGCCGATCGTCGCGGAGACGTCCGCGCCCTTGCCCTGCTGCCTGGCCCACACGTCCGCCCAGTACGCGGCCTGCACCGCCCGCGCGTCGGCGTCCGGGGCGTCGGTGTACTTCCACTGTCTGGCGTACGAGGAGTCGCCGGTGAACAGGTCCAGGTAGCCGTTCGGGCCGCCGTACCTGAAGGCGTCGCAGGTCGGCTGCGGCACCGTCTCCCACACCGACTCCTGCGCCCCGCGCTGGAAGGTGTTGATGTAGGACGGGCCCTTCGCCGACGGCCCGCCCTCACAGGTGCCGCCGGGGGTGTCGCCGTAGCCGTAGACGTTGTCGACGTCCTCGAGCCAGTGCATGCCGTAGACGTCGTCGGTGCCGTACGCGCTCTTCAGCTCACCGGCGATCGGGTCCGAGCCGACGGAGACGGAGGTGTCGAGCCTGGCCGGGTACTCGTCCGGGGTGTCGAGCTCGGGCGCGTAGGTGGCCGGCTTGGCGGCGTTGTAGAAGGAGTTGGTCGGCTGGTCGGCGTGGGTGGGGATCATGTACTTCTCCATCAGGGCCCACGCGCCGTTGAACTTCGACCAGTCACCGGTGACCTTGCCGTACATCGCCTGCAGCCACAGCAGATAGCTGTAGGCCTCCGATGTCGTCTCGTGGCCCTGGTCCGGGGCCTCCACGATCAGCGTCTCCACCGCGTGGTAGGGAATGCCCTCGGGGGAGAAGTAGCCGTTCGCCGGGTCGGTGATCTTCCCGTAGAGGTCCAGGAAACGGGCGTCGTACGCCTTCTGCGCCGCCAGCTCGGTCACCGTGACCGTCGCCTTGCCGTGGCCCGCCGCCGTCGACTCGAACGTCGCCGAGCCGGTGCCGGAGGAGTCCGCGGTGACGGTCACCGTCTGCGCGGTGTCCCAGTCGGCGGGCGTGAAGGTGAGCGTCGCGCCGCCGGTGACCGACAGACCGCTGTTGCCGCTCGCGCGGGCCGTCGTCACGGTCACGTCGGAGGCCGGCTGCGTCGACAGCTTCACCGCGTACGTGCCCGACGCGCCCTGCCGGACGCCCAGTTGGGTGGGGGAGGCGACCACCGAGGGGCCCGCGGCGACCGTGATGCCGACCGGCGTGGAGTCGGCCGACGCACCCAGGCTGTCGTAGGCCTTCGCCACCAGTGAATGACTGCCCACCGCCAGGCCGGTGGCCGACAGCGTGTAGGGCGCGCTGGTGTCCGTGCCCAGCAGGGTCGTGTCGTCGTAGAACTCGACCTTGCTGATGCTCGCGTCGTCGGCCGCGGCGGCGGTGGCCGCGAGCGGCACCGCCTCGCCCTGCGAGTAGACCGCGCCCGCGGCCGGGCTGGTCAGCACGGTGACCGGCGGCTGGTGCGCGCCGGCGCAGGTGGTGCCGTTGACCGCGAAGCTCGTCGGCGCGGCGTTGGTGCCGCTGTAGGTGAACTGGGCGCCGGTGGAGACGGCGGCACCCGCGGCGATCTTCGCGTTGTAGCCGGCGTCCTTCACGCTGACCGACCGCCCGGACTGCGACCAGGTGCCGTTCCAGCCGTTGCTGAGCTTCTGGTTGCCGGTGTAGGCGTACGTCAGGGTCCAGCCGTCGATCGCGTCCGTGCCGCGGTTGGTGAGGGTCAGGTCCGCGGTGAAACCGGAGCCCCAGTCGTTGGCCTTGTAGTCGACGCTGCACTGAAGTGCCGCCGCGTGTGCGGGTGTCGAGCCGGTGGCGAGCATCGGGAGCGGGAGGGCGAGGGCCGCCACGACAGCGGTCCACAACCGCCGCGTGACGCGGCGTCTGCGTCTGGAGTGCATGTGCTGGTTCCTCCTTGCGGCTCGGAGAAGTGGGGGGCGGAGCAACAAGCCGTGAACCAGTGGGAGCGCTCCCATAGTGCGGAAGGGGGTGGAGGCGGTCAAGGGGGCTCGAAGAGTCGAAAAGATTCGACAGCGGTGGACGGCGGCGAGGAGCGGGGTGTTGAGGGAAAGTCAGCGAACTTCTGTGACTCCCCTGTCCTTTGCCGTCACTTGGCGCTACCTTCATCGGCACCAGTGGGAGCGGTTCCATCAGTCGACGCGTCCGTCCCGGCGCGCCCGAGCTGCAAGGAGTCGCTCATGCGACACCCCCCGCGTTCAGTACTTTTAGCCGTCGCCGCGGCGGCCGGACTTGTCGGGTCCATGACCATTCCGGTCGTCGCGGCACAGGGAGCCGCGCCCGCCTGCTCGGTGGAGTACTCCGTCACCGGCCAGTGGGACACCGGCTTCCAGGGCGCCGTGAAGATCACCAACAACTCGGCGCCCACGAGCAGTTGGAAGCTGGGTTTCGACTTCGCTGACGGCCAGAAGGTCACCCAGGGCTGGAACGCCGAGTGGTCCCAGTCCGGTACGGCGGTGACCGCGGCCAACGAGAGCTACAACGGTTCGCTGGCCACCGGCGCGAGCGTCAGCGCCGGGTTCCTCGCCTCCCGGCCGGGATCGGGGAGCAACGCCGCACCGACGTCGTTCGAGCTCAACGGGACGACGTGCGACGCGGCTCCGGAACCGACGCCGCCGCCACCGACCGGTCCGCCCGCGAGCGGCGGGGCACCCGCCCTGCACGTCTCGGGCAACAGGCTGGTGGACGCCGGCGGCGCCACGCGCCGGCTGCTCGGCGTCAACCGCTCCGGCGGCGAGTTCATGTGCGTACAGGGCCGCGGCATCTTCGACGGTCCGGTCGACGACGCCGCGATCCGGGCGATCGCCGACTGGAAGGCGAACGCGGTCCGCATTCCGCTCAACGAGGAGTGCTGGCTGGGACTCTCCGGCATCGAGCCGCAGTACGGCGGCGCCGCCTACATCGGCGCGGTCCGGGACCTGGTGGCCCGGGTCGAGGCGCACGGCATGACGCCGATCGTCGAACTGCACTGGACCTACGGCCAGTACACCGGCAACTCGGCGGGCTGCTCCGACGTGCACGCCACCTGCCAGAAGCCGATGCCGGACGCGCGGTACACGCCGTCGTTCTGGTCGTCGGTGGCCGACACCTTCAAGGCCGACCAGGCGGTGGTGTTCGACCTGTTCAACGAGCCCTATCCGGACCGGGCGACGTCCACGGCCGCGCAGGCGTGGCAGTGCTGGCGGGACGGCGGCACCTGCCCCGGTATCGGCTACGAGGTCGCCGGCATGCAGGACCTCGTCGACGCGGTGCGCTCCACCGGCGCCCGGAACGTCGTCATGGCCGGCGGACTGGCGTACTCCAACGACCTCGGCCAGTGGCTGACGTACAGACCCGGCGACCCGACCGGCAATCTCGTCGCCGCCTACCACGTCTACAACTTCAACACCTGCTCGAACGAGAGCTGCTGGAACTCCACGCTCGCGCCCGTCGCGGCCCAGGTGCCGCTGGTGGCGGGGGAGATCGGGGAGAACACCTGCGCGCACTCCTTCGTCGACCGGGTCATGAAGTGGTTCGACGCCCGGGGGCTCTCCTACCTCGGCTGGACCTGGAACACCTGGGACTGCTCCTCCGGCCCCTCGCTCATCTCCGGTTACGACGGGACTCCCACGTCGTACGGCATCGGGCTGCGCGACCACCTGCGCGCCCTGAACGGTTGATCCCCTACAGGACAGGAAACCCGCACTCATGAGCAGTCGTACCAGAACAGCGTTACTCGGCGCCCTGGCGCTGATCGCCGCGTCCGCCGGGACCGCGGCGGCCGCCGTCCCCCCGGACACCGGGCTCGCGGCCGTGCCCTGCACGGTGGACTACACGGTGCAGAACCAGTGGGACACCGGCTTCACCGCCGCCGTGACGGTCACCAACAACGGCGCCGCCAAGAGCAGTTGGGCGGTGAAGTGGTCGTACGCCGGAAACCAGAAGGTCACCAGCGGCTGGAACGCGAAGCTCAGCCAGAGCGGCGCCACCGTCACGGCCGCCAACGAGACCTACAACGCCACGCTGGGCGCGGGCGGTTCGGTGAGCTTCGGCTTCAACGGCACCTACAGCGGCACCAACGCGGTGCCGACCGCCTTCACGCTCGACGGTGTGACCTGCAACGCCGACGACGGCAGCAGCGGCGGCGGGGGCGGAGACGGCGGTGGCGGCACCGATCCCAGCGGCCGGGTCGACAACCCGTACGCCGGCGCCAAGGTGTACGTCAACCCCGAGTGGTCCGCGAAGGCCGCCGCCGAGCCGGGCGGCGACCGCGTCTCCGACCAGCCCACCGGCGTCTGGCTCGACCGCATCGCCGCCATCGACGGCGTGAACGGCGGCATGGGCCTGCGCGACCACCTCGACGCGGCCCTGCAGCAGAAGGGCAGTGGCGAGGAGGTCGTCCAGCTGGTCGTCTACGACCTCCCCGGACGGGACTGCTCGGCCCTCGCCTCCAACGGCGAACTCGGCCCGACCGAGATCGACAAGTACAAGACGCAGTTCATCGATCCCATCGCGGCGATCCTGTCGGACGCCAAGTACGCCTCCCTGCGCATCGTCACCACGATCGAGATCGACTCGCTGCCCAACCTGGTCACCAACACCGGCAGCCGCGCCACCGCCACCCCGAACTGCGACACCATGCTCGCCAACGGCAACTACGTGAAGGGCGTCGGCTACGCGCTGGCCAAGCTCGGCGCGATCCCGAACGTCTACAACTACCTCGACGCCGGGCACCACGGCTGGCTCGGCTGGGACGACAACTTCGGCCCGTCCGCCGACATCATGAAGCAGGCCGCCACCAGCGAGGGCGCGACCGTCGACGACGTGCAGGGCTTCATCACCAACACGGCCAACTACAGCGCCCTGAAGGAGGACAACTTCACCGTGGACGACACGGTGAACGGCACGTCCGTGCGCCAGTCGAAGTGGGTGGACTGGAACCGGTACGTCGACGAGCTGTCGTTCGCGCAGGCGTTCCGCGACGAACTGGTCTCCGTCGGCTTCAACTCGGACATCGGCATGCTGATCGACACCTCCCGCAACGGCTGGGGCGGCACCGCCCGGCCCACCGGCCCCGGCCCGAGGACCAGCGTGGACGCCTACGTCGACGGCGGCCGCTACGACCGCCGGATCCACGTCGGCAACTGGTGCAACCAGTCCGGCGCCGGTCTCGGCGAGCGCCCGCAGGCCGACCCGGCGAGCGGGATCGACGCCTACGTGTGGATGAAGCCTCCGGGCGAGTCGGACGGCTCCAGCACCGCCATCGCCAACGACGAGGGCAAGGGCTTCGACCGCATGTGCGACCCGACGTACACGGGCAACGCCCGCAACGGCAACAACATGTCGGGCGCGCTGCCGAACGCTCCGCTGTCGGGGCACTGGTTCTCGGCGCAGTTCCAGCAGCTGATGCAGAACGCGTACCCGCCGCTGTCGTGACGCGGCGGCCGCGGTGACATGGCGGTCCGCCGGGGTCAGGCCTTCCCGGCCAGCCCCCGGCGGATCGCGCACTCGACCGGTGAGTAGTCGCCGTCGGGGCGTTCCAGCTCGTAGGGGACGGCCGGCATCAGCGGCGGCTGGGCCATGAAGCGCGGGCGGGTGCCGTGGTGGGGCTGGGCGGCGTGCACCAGGAAGGGGTGGCAGAGGTAGACGTCGCCGGGGCCGCCGGTGGCGTACGCCAGGGGACGGTCGGCGGAGGCCTCGACCAGCCTCGGCGCGATCTCGAGGCCCGAGACGCCTGTCTCGCCGTACGGCTCCAGCAGGGACGGCACGTCGAGATGGGAGCCGACGCGGATCCGGGTCGGGGCGTCCGCCTCGGTCACCTCGCTGAACAGGAACAGCATCAGCAGCGCGCGGTCCCTGGAGCGGAGGTTGGTGAAGTACCAGCTCTCCCCGTCCGGGAGGTAGCTGCCCTCGATGTGCCAGCCCGCGTCGTCCGGTTCCTCCTCGTGCGGGAAGCGCAGCGGGAAGGTGCCCAGGGAGTAGCGCGGCAGCCAGCGGCCCGCGCCGACGATCAGGTCGAACGCCTCGTGCAGCACGGGGGAGTTGGCCGCGGCGGCGAACGGACCCTGTGCCATGCCGCCCACCCGGACCACCGGGTCCTTCCAGGTGGCGGGATCCTCGGGGTCGTACCCCGTCTCGCGCCACAGCAGGCGTGCGCAGTCCTCGGCGACGCGCGGCGGGAACGCCCCCTCGATCCTCACGAATCCGTCCCGGAGGAAATCCTCCACCACCGTGTCGTCCATCGGGCCATCGTCGGGGAGCCGTCCGCGACCGCGCACCTCATTTTCCGGACGCCCCGTTTTGCCGGGTCGGCAACTGTGCTTGCCGTTGCGCGGCGCGTCGGCGCACCCTGGCCGGACCCGGACGAGAGGCTGACACCATGGCGCACGGACATCAGGACGCAGAGCACCCAGGACACGCGGGTCACGGGGGCCACGGGAGCCCTCATCACCACGACCACGCGGACATCGACTGGGCGGAGATGGCCCCGCTGCTGGAATCGCAGGCGGAGCTGTTCACCCCCCTGTACGAGCGGGCCATGAACTGGCTCACCGACAAGCAGACCGAGCCCGGGCTGATCGTCGACGCGGGCAGCGGGCCAGGCGTCGTGGCCTGCCTGCTCGCCGAGGCGTTCCCCGGCGCGCGGGTCGTCGCCGTCGACGGCTCCGAGCAGCTCCTCGAACGGGCGCGCGCACGGGCCGGCCGGCTCGGCGTCGGGGACCGTTTCGGCACGGTCACCGGTGACCTGCCAGGCGTGCTGGAGGAGCTGGACTATCCGGCCGATCTGCTCTGGGCCAGCCGCAGCCTGCACCACCTCGGCGACCAGCGGGCCGCCCTCGCCGCCTTCGCCGACCGGCTCGCGCCCGGCGGCACGCTGGCGATCATGGAGGGCGGGCTGCCCGCCCGCTTCCTGCCGCGCGACATCGGCATCGGCCGCCCGGGTCTGCAGACCCGGCTCGACGTACTGGAGGAGGAGTGGTTCGCCGAGATGCGCGCGGGCCTGCCCGACTCCGTCGCCGAGACCGAGGACTGGCCGGCCCTGATGGCCGCCGCGGGCCTCAGGCCCACCGGCACCCGCACCTTCCTCCTCGACCTGCCCGCCCCGGCCGGGGACCGGGCCCGCGGCTACGTCGCCGCCACCCTCTCCCGCCTCCGCGACGGCTTCGCCGACCGGCTCGACCCGACGGACCGCGCCACCCTCGACCGTCTGCTCGACCCCGACGACAAGGCGAGCGTGCACCACCGCCCCGATGTGTTCGTGCTGGCGGCGCACACGCTGCACACGGCGGCCCACGCGATGTGAGGGGCGCGTCCGCCGGCCGGCGCTTGACTTCGAGAACGCTCCAACTGATCTACTCCCGTCGTCGGGCCCGGACGGGCCGGACGCGACACAGGGGGTAGCCATGTCCACCAGCACAGACAGCACACACCGCGCGGAGTCTCCCGTCACGCTGATCACCGGCGGTGCCACCGGCATCGGCGCGGCCGTGGCGCGGCAACTGCTCGGCGCCGGGCACCGGGTGGCCGTCACCGGCCGCCGGGAGCAGCGGCTGCACGCCTTCGCCGACGAACTCGGCCGGCCCGAGGAGCTGTTGACCCTGGCCGGCAACGCGGCCGAGTACGCGGATGTGCGGTCCGCGGTGGAGAGCACGCTCAAGGCGTACGGACGGCTGGACACGGTCGTCGCCAACGCCGGGTTCGCCACCCACGACGCGGTGGCGGACGGCGACCCGGCCGGCTGGACCGAGATGGTGCTGACCAACGTCCTCGGCCCGGCGCTGCTCATCCGCGCCTCGGTCGACGCCCTGAAGGAGACCCGGGGCCGGATCGTCCTGGTCGGCAGCGTCGCCGGATTCGTGAACACGCCCGGCAACATCTACGGGGCGACCAAGTGGGCGGTGACCGGCCTCGCCGAGAACACCCGCCGTCAGGTGACGGACTTCGGCATCGGCGTCACGCTGATCGCGCCCGGCCGCGTGGAGACCCCGTTCTGGGACGGCACTCTGCCGCCCGGTCACCTGCTGACCGCCGATCAGATCGCGGACTCCGTCGTCTGGGCGCTGCGCCAGCCGGCCGGAGTGGACGTCAACACCGTCGTCGTACGCCCGATCGGGCAGCCCAACTGACCCCCGCACGGAGGCCGGCCGGGCCGCCCGCGCCCTGACCGGGGGGCCCGGGGCGAAATACGCCCCAGTCGAGCCTTAGTTGTCCCGCAGGAACCGCCGGGCCAGCTTGTCGCCCAGCGTGACGGCCGCGCCGTGGCTCTCGATGGGGGACACCCGCGAGTCCTTGAAGAGGATGTAGGTCACCCCGGAGTCGGTGCCGCCGTTCTCCGGGTCGGGGTCGATGCCGAGCGCGTGGGCGGTGGCGTAGGAGGCCTCGCCGATGATCTTCGTGGGGCCGGTGTCGCCGACGACGGCGTACTCGACCCTGCCGTGGTAGATCACGGCGACCACGCCGCCGCCCCTGATGCCGGCGCCGGAGTAGTCCCAGATGCCGCTGGAGCTGGGCACGACGACGTACGGCAGGGAGTCCGCCCGCAGCGGGCTGCCGTCGGACTGGTGGAAGGCCGTGTCGTCCTGGTACCAGGGGTCGGTGTTCTCGTTGCACTTCGACGTGCGCCGGCCGTCGCAGTCGATGTCCATGTCGGCCTTCCAGAACACGGCGCCGTTCTTGCCGCAGACCGGGACGGTGGCCGAGGTCTCCTCGTCGGTCCGGTACTTGCCGTGGGAGATCTGGGAGCAGGACCTCACCTTGGCGAGCAGGTCGGCCGCGCTGACCGAGCCCTCCTGGGCGGACGCGGGCCCAGGCGAGCTGGAGGCGTTCGCGGGGAGCACTCCGGCGGCGAGCAGGGCGGCTCCGGAGGCCGCGGCGAGGGTCAGAGTTCGTATGCGCACTGTGGGGGAACCCTTCTGTTAGGAAACTTTCCTTACCGGGTTGCCGTACAAGGTGGCCCCAAGGGCATGCTCGCGTCAAGTCTGTGGGCGGTGCTCGCCGCGGAGGGCGCCCCGAGAGGCCGGTGCACGGATTGCGGCGCCCGGGTCCCGGGAGAAGACTGGCGGCGAGGCACCACCCGGACACCGCCCGACCCTGGGAGGCGAGGCGCCATGTTCGTTCGGACCGTGTACTCGACCGGCGACCCCTCGAAGATCGACGCGGCCGTCAGGGCACTGAACGCGCAGGGACGGGACCTGCTGGAGGACCGTCCCGGCTACCGGGGGTCGGGCGTCTTCGTGGATCGGACGCTCGGCAAGCTGCTGGCCGTCAGCTGGTGGACCTCCGAGGAGGCCCGGCGCAACAGCGACGAGGTCATGCGCGAGCGGCGCGGGGGGATGCTGGAGCCGTTCGCCGCGACGACCCTCGTCGAGAACTACGAGGCGGCCGTCTTCCACCAGGTACGGCCGCCCGAGGCGGGCGGCGGGCTGCGGCTGAGCAGGCTGGAGTTCGACCCCGTGGACACCGGTCTGCTCGCCGAGACCTTCCGCGCGTCGGTGGCCCCCGGACTCGAGGCCCTGTCCGGGCTGGCCAGGACGTCCCTGCTCGTCGACCGGGAGCGCGGACGCGGCATGATCGGCGCGCTGTTCACCGACCGCGCCCGCCTCGCCGCCTCTCGCGGGGCCCACGCGGCGATCCGGCACGAGGGCGCCGCCAAGGCGCACGTCTCCGTGACCACGCTGGAGGAGTTCGAGACCGTCTTCACCGATGTGCGGGCGGGGTGAACCGAGCACGTCCGCCCCGCCGCGCGGAAGCCGCGCGGCGGGGCGGACGCCGGCCGGGGGACCGCGTCAGGCGGCGTTGAAGGCGGACGGGTCGAGACCCAGGCGCCGGTCCTCGTTGAGTGCGCTGATGGCCGCCAGGTCCTCGGTGTCCAGGCTGAAGTCGAAGACCTCGATGTTCTCCCTGATCCGCGACGGCGTGACGGACTTCGGGATCACGATGTTGCCGAGCTGGAGGTGCCAGCGCAGCACGACCTGGGCCGGGGTGCGGCCGTGCTTCTGGGCGATGGCGACGATCGCCGGGACCTCCAGCAGCCCCTTGCCCGAGCCGAGCGGCGACCAAGCCTCGGTCGCGATGCCCTGCTCCGCGTGGTACTCGCGCGCCGCGTGCTGCTGCAGGTACGGGTGCAGCTCGATCTGGTCGACCGCCGGGATGACGGACGTCTCGGCGATGAGCCGCCGGAGGTGCTCCGGCTCGAAGTTGGAGACGCCGATCGCGCGGACGCGGCCGTCGGCGTGCAGCTTCTCGAACGCCTTGTAGGTGTCGACGTACTTGTCCCGGGCCGGGGTCGGCCAGTGGATCAGGTACAGGTCGACGTGGTCCAGGCCGAGCCTGCGCAGCGACGTGTCGAAGGCGCGCAGGGTGGAGTCGTACCCCTGGTCGCTGTTCCAGAGCTTGGTGGTGACGAAGATGTCCTCGCGCGGGACGCCGGCGGCCGCGATCGCCCGTCCGGTGCCCTCCTCGTTGCCGTAGATCGCCGCTGTGTCGATGCTGCGGTACCCGGCCTCCAGCGCGGTGGCGACCGCCCGCTCCGCCTCGTCGTCCGGCACCTGCCAGACGCCGAAGCCCAGCTGGGGCATCTCGACGCCGTTGTTGAGGATGATCGGGGGGACCTTGCTGCTCACGAGCTCTCGATCCTTACGGTTGTCGTCAGGTGGTACTCCCCATCGTCAACGATCACGGGCCGTGATGCATTCCTGACAGAACAATCCGCCGGAACCGACCGGTGGCGGACGAGCGGCGCACCACCCCCGGCCGACCGGCCGTCAGGCCTGGTAGAGGGCCTCGACCTCGTTGGCGTAGGCGTTCTCGATGGCCTTGCGCTTCAGCTTCAGGGACGGGGTCAGCAGACCGTGTTCCTCGGTGAACGGCTGGGCGAGTATCCGGAACGTGCGGATCGACTCGGCCTGGGAGACGAGGGTGTTGGCGGCGACCACCGCGCGCCGCACCTCCGTCTCCAGATCGGCGTCGCGCACCAGCTGGGCGGGGCCCATCCGGGGCTTGCCGCGCATCTGCAGCCAGTGCTCGACGGCCTCCTGGTCGAGGGTGACCAGGGCGGCGATGTAGGGGCGGTCGTTGCCGACGACGATGCACTGGTTGACCAGCGGATGGTCGCGGACCCGCTCCTCCAGCACGCCGGGCGAGACGCTCTTGCCGCCGGAGGTCACGAGGATCTCCTTCTTGCGGCCGGTGATGGTGAGGTAGCCGTCCTCGTCCAGGGAGCCCAGGTCGCCGGTGGCGAGCCAGCCGTCGTGCAGGGTCTCGTCGGTGGCCTTGGGGTTGTTGAGGTAGCCGGCGAAGACGTTCGGGCCGTGCAGCCATATCTCGCCGTCGTCCGCGATGTGCACGGTGACGCCCGGGATGGGCCGGCCGACGGTGCCGTAGCGGGTGCGCTCGGGCGGGTTCGCGGTCGCGGCGGCCGTCGACTCGGTGAGGCCGTAACCCTCGTAGATCTGCACGCCCGCGCCCGCGAAGAACAGGCCGAGCCTGCGGTCCATCCCGGAGCCGCCCGACATGGCGTTGCGGATCCGGCCGCCCATCGCGGCGCGCACCTTGGAGTAGACGAGCTTGTCGAAGAGCTGGTGCTGCACGCGCAGGCCGGCCGAGGGGCCGGGCCCGAGGCCCCAGGCCTTCGCCTCGACGGCGTCGGCGTACTTCACGGCGATGTCGACGGCCTTCTCGAAGGGCCCGGACTTGCCTTCCTTCTCCGCCTTGCGGCGGGAGGCGTTGAAGACCTTCTCGAAGATGTACGGCACCGCCAGGATGAACGTCGGCCGGAACGCCTGCAGGTCGGGCAGCAGGGCGGAGGCGTTCAGCTGCGGCTGGTGGCCGAGGCGCACCCCGCCGCGGATGGTGGCGACCTCCACCATCCGCCCGAAGACGTGCGCGAGCGGCAGGAAGAGCAGGGTCGACGCCTCGTCGCCCTTCTTGGTGTGGAACACCGGCTCCCAGCGCTCGATGACGGTGTCCGACTCGTACATGAAGCTGCCGTGGGTGATCACACAGCCCTTCGGGCGGCCCGTGGTGCCCGAGGTGTAGATGATCGTCGCGACCGAGTCCGGGGTGATCGCCTGCCGGTGCCGGTGCACCACCTCGTCGTCGAGGTGGGCGCCGGCGTCGTAGAGCTCCTGCACGCAGTCGTTGTCGAGCTGCCAGAGCTGGTGCAGCTGGGGCAGCCGGTCGATGACGGTGGCGATCGTCATCGCGTGGTCCTCGTGCTCCACGATCGCGGCCGTGCACTCGGCGTCGTAGAGCATCCAGAAGCACTGCTCGGCCGACGAGGTGGGGTAGATCGGCACCACCTGGGCGCCGATGGTCCACAGCGCGAAGTCCAGCTGGGTCCACTCGTAGCGGGTACGGGACATGATCGCGACGCGGTCGCCGAACCGGACGCCCCGGGCGAGCAGTCCCTTGGCGAGCGCCAGCACCTCGTCCCGGAACTCGGCCGCGGTCACGTCCCGCCAGCGTCCGCCGTCGTCCTTGCGGCCGAGCGAGACGTGCAGCGGGTCCTTCTGGGCACGCTCGAACACCACGTCGGCCAGACCGCCCACTGTCGGTGCCAGCGTCAACGCAGGGCTGGTGAACTCGCGCAAACTCACTCCCCGCTCCCTCAGCGCTGTATCGAGACCCGCAAGCGCCGTGAAAGCTACCCCACCCGGAGACGGGGCGGGAGGGGGGTCAAAAGCGAACAACCCTCAGTCTCGGCCTGGTCAGCGGCTGGAAAATGCGCCCACATCCGGAAGGGTCGGACAGAAAACTGACGGTTGAGTAAGTTTCGGTTCCGTAATCTCCACCGAATCTGTACGACCTGCCTACCGCCCTTGACTGCTGGTCAACGACGTCACCGGCGCGGTCCGGCCGCCTCCTCCCTCAGCGTACGAGGGGCGGAATTCGTCACTCCGGTCCAGGTCGAGGGTGGTCTGCGGCCGGGCGCGCCCCGCGCCCCGCCTACGTCGCCCGCCTGCGCTGCAGTCTGTCACCGCCCGCCAGGATCGTCGCCGCCAGGGCGTCCGCCGCCTCCCGGGACCCGCCGGGACGGTGGCCGTCGACCAGGACGAAGTCGACGCGGCCCAGTTCGGGCAGGCCGAAGCGGTCCGGGAGGCGGACCAGGCCCGGTGGGATCAGGCCCCGGGAGTGGGCCATGACGCCCAGGCCCGCGCGGGCCGCCGCGATCAGGGCGCTCAGGCTGCCGCTGGTGCAGGCGATGCGCCAGGGCCGGTCCGCGCGCTCCAGGGACTCCAGGGCCACGGCACGCGTGATGCCGGGAGGCGGGAAGACGATCAGCGGCACCGGGCGGTCCGTCTCCAGGCGCAGCCGTTCCGCGCCGATCCACACCAGCTCGTCGTGCCAGACCAGCTTCCCGCGGCGGTCCCCGGACCGCCGCTTGGCCAGCACCAGGTCCAGCCTCCCGGCCGCGAGCTGCTCGTGCAGGGTGCCCGACAGCTCGACGGTCAGCTCCAGGTCCACCTCGGGGTGGTCGTGGCGGAAGCCCTCCAGGATCTCCGGCAGCCGGGTCAGCACGAAGTCCTCCGAGGCGCCGAAGCGCAGCCGGCCGCGCAGCCGGGTACCCGTGAAGAACGCCGCCGCCTGCTCCTGCACCTGAAGGATCCGCCGCGCGAACCCGAGCATCGCCTCGCCGTCCTCGGTGAGCTCCACCGAGTGGGTGTCCCGGGAGAACAGCTGCCGCCCGGTCGCGTCCTCCAGCCGCCGTACGTGCTGGCTGACCGTCGACTGGCGCAGCCCCAGCCGCCGGGCGGCCTGGGTGAAGCTCAGGGTCTGGGCGACCGCCAGGAAGGTACGCAGATGGGAGGGCTCGTACATACGGGCAACGGTAGCCGCTCATCATGGATCGCGATGGCAGTCAGAGCGGTATACCGGATTCCCGATCGGCCGCCGGAGGAGGACGATGGACGGGGGCCCTCCGGCCCCGGACCGATGACAGCGAGCAGCAAGTGGAGCACCGTGAAACGCCTGCGATGGCCGAGCTGGATGCCGATCGACCCCTACATCCTGCTGCTGCTCGGGACGGTGGGGCTCGCGGCCCTGCTCCCCGCGCGCGGGACGGGGGCCGACGTCGCCTCGGGCGCCTCCACGGCCGCGATCGCCTTCCTGTTCTTCCTGTACGGCGCCCGGCTGTCCACCCGTGAGGCGCTCGACGGACTCCGGCACTGGCGGCTGCACGTCACCGTGCTCGCGTCCACCTTCGTGATCTTCCCGCTGCTGGGCCTCGCCGCCCGCGGCCTCGTCCCGGTGCTGCTGAACCAGCCGCTCTACCAGGGCCTGCTCTTCCTCACCCTGGTGCCGTCGACCATCCAGTCGTCGATCGCCTTCACCTCGATCGCCCGCGGGAACGTGCCCGCCGCGATCTGCGCGGGTTCCTTCTCCTCCCTGGTCGGCATCGTCGTCACACCGCTCCTCGCGGCCGCCGTGCTCGGCAGCAGCGCGGGCGGGTTCTCCGCCGACTCGCTCGTGCAGATCGTGCTCCAGCTGCTGGTGCCGTTCGTCGCCGGGCAGGTGCTGCGCCGCTGGATCGGCGGCTTCGTGGCCCGGCACCGCAAGGTCCTCGGCCTGGTCGACCGCGGCTCCATCCTGCTCGTCGTCTACGCGGCGTTCAGCGAGGGCATGGTCAGGGGCATCTGGCACCAGGTCGGCGCGGCCCGGCTCGGCGGCCTGCTGGTGGTGGAGGCCGCCCTGCTCGCCGTGATGCTGGCCCTGACCTGGTACGGCGCGAAGGCCCTCCGCTTCGGCCGCGAGGACCGCATCGCCATCCAGTTCGCCGGCTCCAAGAAGTCCCTGGCCTCCGGGCTGCCCATGGCGAGCGTCCTGTTCGGCGCGCACGCCTCGCTGGCGGTGCTGCCGCTGATGCTCTTCCACCAGATGCAGCTGATGGTGTGCGCGGTGATCGCCAAGCGCCGTGCGCGGGACCCCGGCGCGTCCGGGCCCGGCGGCGAGGGCGCCCCCCTCACCCCGCGCGAGTCAGCCGCACCGTCACGAACCGCGGTCGGTACAGCGCCACGTCCGCGTTGATGCTCGCGGACGCACCGGTCGTCTCCAGCCAGTTGACGTCGTAACTGAGCACCAGCCGCCCGCCGCCGCCCGCGCCGGAGGCGCTGTCCGGCACAGCGGGGTGCGCCTGCGGGTTGTACGCGGCCACCCCGGCCGTCGGCAGCCGCGGGCTGAAGTCCTTCGCCGGGCCGTGCCACGGCCCGGTGGGGGAGCAGGCCCAGTAGGAGGTCACGGTGGTCAGCCCCGCCGTGCCCGAGGCCATCGTGAACAGCACGTAGGTGCCGTCCACCGGCACCACGGAGAAGGCACTGCCCACCTTCGCACCGGCCAGCGCCCGCGGCCGGAGACCCCAGCGGGAGCCGTCCCAGTACCGCCAGGCGGCCGGCTCGCCGAGCCGCCCCTCGGGCACCCGCGCGACGTACGCCGAGGAGGCGGACCGGGACGCCGTCCACCCGTCGTCCCCGCCGAACACATACGTCCAGCCGTCCTTCCCCACCAGCGTGGTGCCGAACAGCACGCGCCGGGAGGGATCGGGCACCAGGCTCTGGTCGAGCACCTTCACGACCGACTCCACCCGCAGGCCGGGCAGCGAGAGCGTGGCCACCTCGGTGGCGGTGGGCACGCCGTAGATCCACGGGGACCGCCCGGCCGTGCGCACCCACAGCAGCACCCGCACGACCTTCTCGGAGGAGCCGGGTGAGCGGGGTTCCACCCGGGCGGCGACCGGCCAGCGCCACTGGCCCGGCGCGGGGTCGGGGAAGAGCGGGGCGGGCAGCGTGGTCCGCAGCCGGCCCTCGCCGTCCATCACCACGCCCGAGTTGCGCACCAGCGGGGCGGTCGCGTCCCGCCAGGCGGACGACTCTCCCACCGGGTCGGGCGGGCCGTGGACCCGGCCGAGGTAGGTGTCGGAGAACAGCCACAGCACCCGGCCGTCCGGCAGCCGCACCGAGTGGGTGCCGTCACCGCCGGTCCAGTCGTCGGTGCGGGCGGCGTCGTCGCCGTAGCGGGCGAACTCTCCGGTCAGGCGCTGGTCGGCGGACCAGGAGGCGACCTCGCGCGGTGCGCAGCCGCCGCCCTGCCGGCCGGGGTGGTCCGGGAGGGCGGTGAGCAGCACGGCCCCGAGAACCAGGGCCAGCAGCAGGCCGAGGCCGGTTCCCGTCCGCTGTCGTGCTCGTGCGTCCTCGGGCACGCACGGGACGTTAGCGGCCGCCGCGCACCCGGTCCATGGGCGGTCATGCCCCGTCCGGCGTCCGGGCCACCGGGGCCGGTCGCACCCCTGCCGAGCCCACGACGGCCGTGCGCCTGATCGGTGTGTGGTCCCCCTCGGTCCCCCTCGCTCCCTCCCCCGGTCTCCCCTCGGTTCCTCCCTCGGCCCCCGGCGGGCCCCCGCGGGCCCCGGACGTGACCGGTTCATGGGCCTGTTGATCCGGATCCCGGGCACGGAGGGCTGACGGCGGATAACGTTCCGTCATGACCGCACCCCTCGCCCTCGACCCCGCGCGCACCGCCCTCGTCCTCGTCGACCTGATGGAGCGGATCGTCGCGCTGCCCCTGGAGCCCCGCAAGGGCACCGAAGTCCTCCGGGCCGCCGAGGAGCTGGCGGCCGCCTTCCGTGCGGCGGGCGCGCCCGTCGTCCTGGTCCGCGTGGAACGCGGTGGCGTGGCCGAGCAGCCGCCCGGAAGCGGACTCGTCGCCGGACTGGCCCGGGACGGCGACCTGGAGGTCGTGAAGCGGACCATCGGCGCCTTCCAGGGCACCGGTCTGGACGAGCGGCTGCGCGAACGCGGCGTCCGCACGCTCGTGTTCGGCGGCGTCGCCACCAACCTCGGCGTCGAATCCACCGCGCGCGCCGCCGGCGACCTCGGCTACGACCTGGTCTTCGTCGAGGACGCCATGTCGGCCTTCACCGCCGCCGAGCACGAGGCGTCCGTGCGGCTGGACTTTCCGCGGCTGGGGACGGTGGTGACGGCGCGGGAGGTCCGGTTCGTGGCATGAGCGGCGGACGCCGCGGACCGCCACCTCCCGGATCTGAGGCGGGGCCCCTGCGGCGCAGGGGGCGCTCCCCGCCGGCCGGGGCCCCGCCGCCGTGTCGCGGGGAGGCGACTCACCCCTGGGCGGCCGCGGTCCGCAGGGCGATGCGGTCCTCGCCCGCGTACACGTTCATGGAGCTGCCCCGCAGGAATCCCACCAGGGTCAGCCCGGTCTCCGCCGCCAGGTCGACGGCCAGCGAGGACGGCGCCGAGACGGCCGCCAGGACCGGGATCCCGGCCATGACCGCCTTCTGCGCCAGCTCGAAGGAGGCCCGGCCGGAGACCAGCAGGACCGCCCGGGACAGCGGCAGGTGCCCGTTCTGCAGGGCCCGCCCGACCAGTTTGTCGACCGCGTTGTGCCGGCCCACGTCCTCCCGTATGTCCAGCAGCTCGCCCTCCCCGGAGAACAGAGCCGCCGCGTGCAGGCCCCCGGTCCGGTCGAAGACCCGCTGGGCCGTCCGCAGCCGGTCGGGGAGGCTCGCGAGCAGCTCGGGCTCGAGGCGGACCGGGGGAGTGTCGGCGATCGGCCAGCGGGCCGTGGTGCGGACCGCGTCCAGGCTCGCCTTGCCGCACAGGCCGCAGGACGAGGTCGTGTAGACGTTCCGCTCGAGGGTGATGTCGGGGATCGCCACACCCGCAGCGGTCTTCACGTCCACCACGTTGTAGGTGTTCTGGCCGTCGGCCGTGGCGCCCGCGCAGTACACGATGTTCTGCAGGTCCGACCGCTCGGCCAGCACCCCCTCGCTCACCAGGAAACCCGCGGCCAGGGCGAAGTCGTCGCCGGGGGTGCGCATGGTGATCGCCAGCGGCCTGCCGTTCAGCCTGATCTCCAGGGGCTCCTCGGCGACGAGCGTGTCCGGGCGGGTGGAGACCGCCCCGTCCCGGATGCGGATCACCTTGCGTCGTTCCGTGACTCGTCCCATGTCGTGCCTCAGTCCCGGTTCTGTACGTGCTGGTAGCCGAAGCGGCCCTTGATGCAGAGGTTGCCGTGGGTCACCGGGTTGTCGTGCGGGGAGGTGACCTTGACGATCTCATTGTCCTGCACATGGAGCGTGAGGTTGCAGCCCACACCGCAGTACGCGCAGATGGTCGTCGTCCGCGTCTGGGCCGACGCGTCCCAGGTACCCGCCGCGCGCATGTCGAACTCCGACTTGAACGACAGCGCCCCGGTGGGGCACACCTCGATGCAGTTGCCGCAGTACACGCAGGCCGAGTCGGTGAGCGGGGCGTCCTGCTCCACGGCGATCCGCGCGTCGAAACCGCGCCCGGAGACCGAGATCGCGAACGTGTTCTGCCACTGGTCGCCGCAGGCGTCCACGCACTTGTAGCAGAGGATGCACTTGTCGTAGTCACGCACGTACAGGTCGTTGTCGATCCTCGGTTCCTCGTCGAGGCGGGCCGCGTCCGGGCCGAAGCGGTCCGGCTTCGCCTCGTACTCCTTGATCCAGTCCGCGACCTGCGGAGTCGTCGACAGGTCGACCGAGGAGGCGAGGAGCTCGAGGACGATCTTGCGGCTGTGCCGGACCCGCTCGGTGCCGGTCCTCACCTCCATGCCGGGCTCCGCCTTGCGGGAGCAGGCCGGGACCAGGGTCCGGGACCCCTCCACCTCGACGACGCAGAGGCGGCAGGCGTTCTTGGGCCGCAGCGTGTCCCCCTCGCAGAGGGTCGGGACGTCCTTGCCCGCGGCCCGGCAGGCGTCGAGGACCGTCGCCCCCTCGGGCGCGCGCACGGCCTCTCCGTCGATGGTGAACTCCAGCAGCCGGCGCGGGATCCCCAGCGGTGTCACGGTCATTCGTACGCCCCCAGACGGTCGATGGCGGATTCCACGGCGTTCCACGCGGTCTGTCCCAGACCGCAGATCGAGGCGTCCCGCATCGCGCGGCCGACCTCTCTGAGCAGGGCGATGTCCTCGGCGGCGGCCGCGCCCGTGCGCTCCACGATCCGGTGCAGCGCCTCCTCCTGCCGCACGGTCCCGACCCGGCAGGGCACGCACTGCCCGCACGACTCGTCGCGGAAGAACTCCGCGATGCGCAGCAGCAGCCGGGGCAGGGGAACGGTGTCGTCGAAGGCCATCACCACGCCCGAACCGAGCGTGGTGCCCGCCTCGCGGGTGCCTTCGAAGGTGAGCGGGATGCCGAGTTCGTCGGCCCGTACGAAGCCGCCCGCGGCCCCGCCCAGCAGCACGGCCCGCAGCCCCGGGCGCACCCCGGCCAGGTCCAGCAGCTCGCCCAGGGTGGCGCCGAACGGCAGCTCGTAGATCCCGGGCCGTGCCACGCTGCCCGAGACGCAGAACAGCTTCGGGCCCGTCGACCGCCCGGTGCCGATCGCCGCGTACGCCTGGGCACCCATGGTCAGCACCGGCAGGACGTTGACCAGCGTCTCCACGTTGTTCTCGACCGTCGGCCGGCCGAACAGGCCCTTCTCCACCGGGAAGGGCGGCTTGGAGCGCGGTTCGCCCCGGTGGCCCTCGATGGAGTTGAACAGGGCCGTCTCCTCGCCGCAGATGTAGGCGCCGGCGCCGCGCCGGATCTCGATGTCGAAGGCGTAGCCCTGGCCGAGGACGTCCTCGCCGAGGAAGCCGCGCGCGCGGGCCTGCGCGATCGCGTGCTCCATGCGTTCGAGGGCGCGCGGGTACTCGCCGCGCAGATAGACGTACCCCCGGTGCGCGCCGGTCGCGTACGCCGCGATCGTCATCGCCTCCACCAGCGCGTACGGGTCGCCCTCCATGATCACGCGGTCCTTGAAGGTGCCCGGCTCGGACTCGTCGGCGTTGCACACCAGGTAGTGCGGGTGGTCCGGCTGCGACGCCGTGGCCTGCCACTTGCGGCCGGTGGGGAAGGCGGCGCCGCCGCGCCCGACCAGGCCGGAGTCGGTCACCTCGCGGATGACCCCGGCGGGGCCGAGCTCGAAGGCCCGGCGCAGGGCGGCGTAACCGCCGTGGGAGCGGTAGTCGTCCAGCGACGCGGGGTCCACGACGCCGACGCGGCGCAGCAGGCTCAGCGCGGGGTCCCCGGCCTGGGGCACCGCCATCGCGGCCGGCGGTTCCTCGGGCGCCGAGCCGGGCGAGGTCGCCGCGAGGACGGCCGCCTCGGCCGTCGCGGGCGCCGACACCGCCGTCCGCACCGGGTCCCCGGCCCTGACCGCGAGCGCCGCCGGCGCCCGCTCGCACAGGCCGAGGCAGGGGCTGCGCTCGACGTGCACACCGCTGCCGGGCCCGAGCCGGGACTCCACGCCCTCGCACAGCATGGAAGCCCCGGCCGCCGCGCACGCGAGGTCGGTGCAGACGCGCAGCACGGTGGCCGGACGCGGCTTCACCGAGAACAGGGCGTAGAAGGTGGCGACGCCGTACGCCTCCGCCGGCGGCACGGTCAGCCGCCGGCACAGGTAGTCGAGGGCGCCCTCGCTGATCCAGCCGACCCGGTCGTTGATCGCGTGCAGCCCCGGCAGCAGCAGCTCGCGCCGGTCCCTGGCCTCCCGGCCGCCGCGCGCCCACCTGAGGTCGGCGGCCCTCATCTCGTCGCGGGCGGCGCCCTCCCAGGAGGACTGAGCGGGACCGAGCAGTGCGTCGACGGCCGCCCGTTCCTCGTCCGTCGGCTTGCTGTCACCGAAGTGCAGATCCACCAGGTCACCTCACGATGGTCGCGACGGGAAGCTTCTCGATCCGGATGGCCGACGCCTTGAACTCCGCCGTCCCGGCGATCGGGCAGTTGGCCTCGATCGTCAGGCTGTTGGTGTCCACCTCGTCGGGGAAGTGCATGGTCATGAAGGCGAGCCCGGGCCGCAGCGCCGGCTCGACCCACACCGGGGCCACGACCGCGCCCCGCCGGGAGGAGACCCGTACCTCCTCGCCCACGACGACCCCGTAGCGCTCGGCGTCCTCCGGGCTCAGCTCGACGTACTCGCCGCGCCGCAGCGGAGAGGCGAAACCGCCGCTCTGCACACCGGTGTTGTAGGAGTCCAGGCGCCGCCCGGTGGTCAGCCGGACCGGGTACTCCTCGTCCGTCAGGTCGACCGGCGGGTCGTGCTGGACCAGCCCGAACGGCGCCGGCAGGCCGCGCCGTTCGGGGTCCTTCTCCCACAACCGGCCGTGCAGATAGGTCGGTTCGAGTTCCTCGGTGCTCGGGCACGGCCACTGGATGCCCTGGAGCTCCTCCAGCCGGTCGTACGTCATGCCGTAGTGGTCGGGGGAGACGGACCTGAGCTCGTTCCAGACGGCCTCGGAGCCGGCGTACTTCCAGTCGTGGCCGAGGCGGGCGGCGATCTCGCAGATGATGTCCACGTCCTCGCGGGCCTCGCCGGGCGGGTCGACCGCCTTGCGCACCCGCTGCACCCGCCGCTCGCTGCTGGTGGTCGTGCCGTCGGTCTCCGCCCAGCCGGCGGTGGCGGGCAGCACGACGTCCGCCAGCTCGGCCGTCCTGGTGAGGAAGATGTCCTGCACCACCAGGAAGTCGAGCTGCCGCATACGGCGCACCGCCTGCTCGCTGTCGGCCTCCGACTGCGCGGGGTTCTCGCCGACGCAGTACACGGCCCTCACCGAGCCGTCCTCCATCGCCTCGAACATCTCCGTCAGGTTCAGCCCGTAGTGGGGCTGGATGACGGTGTCCCAGGCCGACTCGAACTTGTGCCGGGTGCCGGGGTCGAGGATGTCCTGGAAGCCCGGCAGGCGGTTGGGGATCGCGCCCATGTCACCGCCGCCCTGCACGTTGTTCTGGCCGCGCAGCGGCTGCAGCCCGGCGCCGTAGCGGCCCACGTGGCCGGTCAGCAGCGACAGGTTGATCAGCGCGCGGACGTTGTCCGTGCCGTTGTGGTGCTCGGTGATGCCGAGGGTCCAGCACAGCTGGGCGCGCTCGGCGCGGGCGTAGGCGTGCGCGAGTTCCCTGATGGCCTTCGCGGGTACGCCCGTCACCTTCTCGGCCAGCGAGAGCGTCCACGGCTCGACGAGCTTCCTGTACTCCTCGTAGCCGGTGGTGGCCCGCTCGATGAACGCCTCGTTGGCCAGGCCCGCGTGGATGATCTCGCGGGCGACGGCGTGCGCCATCGGGATGTCGGTGCCGACGTTGAGGCCGAGCCAGCTCTCCGCCCACTCGGCGGTGGAGGTGCGGCGCGGGTCGACGGCGTACATCCGGGCGCCGTTCCTGATGCCCTTCAGCACGTGCTGGAAGAAGATCGGGTGCGCGAAGCGGGCGTTGGAGCCCCACATCACGATGACGTCCGTGTGCTCGATCTCCTCGTAGGAGGAGGTCCCGCCGCCGGAGCCGAAGGCGGCCGACAGGCCCGCGACGCTCGGGGCGTGGCAGGTGCGGTTGCAGGAGTCGACGTTGTTGGTGCCCATGACGACCCGCGCGAACTTCTGCGCCACGTAGTTCATCTCGTTGGTGGCGCGGGCGCAGGCGAACATGCCGAACGCGCCGCGGTTGCGTTCCAGGCCCCGGGCCACCCGGTCCAGGGCCTCCTCCCAGGTGGCCCGCCGGAACGGCTCCTCGCGGGAGTCCCGGACGAGCGGGTGGGTCAGTCGGGTGTAGGTCTTCGGTTGCCGCTTCCTCATACGGGACTCCTCATGCGGCGCTCCTCAGCGCGAGCAGGTCCGAGATGGCGTGCACGGTGCGCAGGGTGGGCACGTCGACGCCGGTGATCTCCGCCAGCTCGACGACGGCGGCCAGCAGTACGTCGAGTTCGAGCGGTTTGCCGCGCTCCAGGTCCTGGAGCGTGGAGGTGCGGTGGTCGCCGACCTTCTCGGCGCCCGCGAGCCGGCGTTCGATGGAGATGCCGACCTCGCAGCCGAGGGCCTCGGCGACGGCGAGCGTCTCGGCCATCATCGTCTCGATGACCTTGCGGGTGCCGCCGTGCAGGCACATCTGCCGCATGGTGGCGCGGGCCAGCGCGCTGATCGGGTTGAAGGAGATGTTGCCGAGCAGCTTGAGCCATATGTCGTTGCGCAGGTCCGGCTCCACCGGGCACTTCAGGCCGCCGGCGACCATGGCCTCACTGAACCTCGTGCAGCGCTTGGACACGCTGCGGTCGGGTTCGCCGACGGAGAACCGGGTGCCTTCCAAGTGCCGTACGACACCCGGCCGTTCGAGCTCGGTCGCCGCGTAGACGACGCATCCGACGGCCCGTTCGGGCGCGAGCACCGCACTGACCGCGCCGCCGGGGTCCACGCTTTCGACGCGGTGGCCGTCGTGGGGGCCGCCGTGCCGGTGGAAGTACCACCAGGGGATGCCGTTCTGGGCGGCGACCACCGCCGTGCGGTCGTGCAGCAGCGGCTCGATCAGCGGCCCGCACGCCGCGTACGAGTTGGCCTTCAGACCGAGGAAGACACAGTCGACCGGGCCGATCTCGGCCGGGTCGTCGGTGGCGTGGGCGCGCGCGGTGAAGTCGCCGCGCGGGCTGAGCACCCGTACTCCGTGCTGCCTCATGGCCGTCAGGTTCGGTCCACGGGCGACGAGATGGACGTCGGCGCCGGCGCGATGGAGCGCGGCTCCGACGTAGGCGCCGATCGCACCGGCGCCGAGGACTGCGACTTTCATGACGAGGGAGCTCCGTTCGGTTCGAGGGGATACCGCGGAGGTGGCACACTGCCGAGCTTCGTCGACTGAATATTGTCTACAGTATGGTGTTGAGGGCGGCAAGGGGTCGCGCACGCTTTGGAAAACCGGTCGGTCCGACCGTTCGTCGCGGCACGCATGCCGTATCTCGCGCCCGCCCCCGCATCCCCGCCCCCGGGGAGTCTCCACGAGCCGGTCCGGAAGGCGGCGCGGCTGTTCACCGGGTGACCGTCCGGTGGGCGCTCGGGCGTCCGGGAGTCTGACAGAAGCCGACAACCCGGACGCCGTAATCCTGTCCGCTCGCCTGCCGTCGTACCCGTGAGTCACTGATCAGACTGGTGGATCCGCAACCCGAGGCAACAGGGGGATCACCGCATGATCGGCTCGCGCATCGCCGCCGTCGGCCACTACCAGCCCGCCAGGGTGCTCACCAACGAGGACCTGGCGGACATGGTCGACACCAGTGACGCGTGGATCACGTCACGGGTCGGCATCCGCACGCGCCACATCGCCGGGCCCGACGAGCCGGTCGACGAGCTGGCCGCCCACGCCGCCGCCAAGGCCCTCGCCGCGGCGGGCCTGGCGCCGGGCGACATCGACCTGGTGCTGGTCGCCACCTCGACGGCCGTCGACCGCTCGCCCAACATGGCCGCCCGGGTCGCCGCCCGGCTCGGCATCCCCTCGCCCGCCGCGATGGACGTCAACGTCGTGTGCGCCGGGTTCACCCACGCCCTGGCCACCGCGGACCACGCGGTGCGGGCGGGTGCCTCGGCCCGCGCGCTGGTCATCGGCGCCGACAAGATGTCCGACGTGACCGACTGGAGCGACCGCACCACCTGCGTGCTCGTCGGTGACGGCGCGGGGGCGGCCGTCGTCGAGGCGTCGCCGGACGCGGGCGTCGGCCCGGTGCTGTGGGGATCGGTGCCGGAGATGGGTCACGCCGTGCGGATCGAGGGGAGCCCGGCGCGGTTCGCCCAGGAGGGCCAGAGCGTCTACCGCTGGGCGACCACGCAGCTGCCGCCCATCGCCCGCCGGGCCTGCGAGCGCGCCGGGCTCGCGCCCGAGGACCTCGCCGGAGTCGTGCTGCACCAGGCGAACCTGCGCATCATCGAGCCCCTCGCCGAGAAGCTGGGCGCCGTCAACGCCGTCGTCGCGCGGGACGTCGCCGAGTCCGGGAACACCTCGGCCGCGAGCATTCCGCTCGCCTTCTCCAAGCTGGCCGAGCGGGGCGCGATCTCCTCCGGCGACCCGGTCCTGCTCTTCGGCTTCGGTGGCAACCTCTCCTACGCCGGGCAGGTCGTCCGCTGCCCGTGACCTGCGCCTACGGCGGAGTGTGACACAGCCGACTCCGTCCCCGACTCCCCACCGGACCGACCCTGTGCGCCGTAGACTGTAGACGAAAGACAATCCATACTGGCTTTCCGGCCGCAGGCTGCTCGTGCCGCCAAGGAGGGGGACCGACCGATGTTGTCGACAGGACTGCCGCAGGGCGCGGTACCCAAGCTCGAACGGCCCGGCCCGCTGCGCGACCGCGTCTACGAGGCGCTGCTGGAACTCATCACCACGCGCGCCCTGCAGCCCGGCCAGCACCTCGTCGAGAGCGAACTCGCGGGCCACCTCGGCGTCTCCCGGCAGCCGGTGCGGGAGGCGCTGCAGCGGCTGAACACCGAGGGCTGGGTCGACCTGCGGCCCGCCCAGGGCGCGTTCGTGCACGAGCCCACGCAGGAGGAGGCCGACCAGCTCCTCACCGTCCGTACGCTGCTGGAGGCGGAGGCGGCCCGGCTCGCCGCGGCCAACGCGAACGCCGCGGGCATCAAGGCCCTGGAGGACCTGTGCGCGGAGGGCGAGCAGGCCGTCGCCGCCGACGACGTGGACGCGGCCGTCGGCACGAACGCCCGCTTCCACGCCAAGATCATGGAACTGGCCGGAAACGCCGTGCTCTCGGAGCTGGCGGCCCAGGTGGACCGCCGGGTGCGCTGGTACTACACGCCGATCGCCCGGCAGCGCGGCAGCCAGTCCTGGATCGAGCACCGCGCGCTGATCGCCGCGATCGTGGAGCGGGACGAGCAGCGCGCCACCCGGCTGATGCGCGAGCACACGGAGCACACCCGGCGGTCGTACCACGAGCGGGCGGCGTCGTAGCCGGCCGCCGGCCGCCCGCCGTGTGGCCGTGGCGGGCGGACCGGCGCAGACGTGCGCGGGGCGCAGGCCCTTCCCGCGTCCGGGGAGGGCCTGCGCACCCGCGCGTGCCGTCAGCTCGCGGGCTGCGGCCGCGCGGTCACCGCGTCCCGGCCGTCGCGCCCGGGCTGGCGCAGCATCAGCGCGATCGCCGCGGCGACCATCGAGACGCCGCCGGCCAGGGCGTACGCCCCGTTGTAGCCCCAGGCCGCGACCACCATGGAGCCGAGGCCGCCGCCGAACAGGCCGCTGACCAGCTTGCCGCTGTAGACGAGCCCGTAGTTGGTGGCGTTGTAGTTCTCGCCGAAGTAGTCCGGGGTGAGGGCGGCGAACATCGGGTAGAAGGCGCCGCCGCCGAAGCCGGAGAGGAAGGCGAAGAACAGGAACAGCCACTCGTTCTTGATGTCACCGGCCCAGATGACACCGAACTGGGCGAGGCCGAGGACCACGATGACGAACACCAGCGACGTCTTGCGCCCCCACAGGTCCGACAGCCAGCCGATGACGGCACGCCCCACACCGTTGATGACGGCCATGACGCCCATCGAGGAGGCGGCGACCAGCGGCCCGAAGCCGGCCTCCTTGGCGAAGTCGACCTGGAAGGAGATGCCGAAGATCGACACGCCGGCGCTCGCCACCATGGTGATCCACATCAGCGGCAGCATGCCGGTCCTGATGGCCTCCTTCGGCGTGAACTGCCGTACGGCCGGCGGGTTCTTGGCCAGGCTGGCCGCGCTCTTGCTGTTGCCGGAGTAGGACAGCGGGTCGATGTCCGCGGGCCACCAGTTCTTCGGCGGGTCCTTGAAGAAGAAGGCGCAGACGGCCACGACGATCAGCACGTAGACGCCGATCAGGTCGAGCACCTCGTTGTAGTTCCCGGTGTCGAAGGCGTAGTTGAAGATGAAGATGAACGGCAGCGAGCCGTAGGCGAAGCCGCCGTTGACGAAGCCGGTCTTGGCGCCGCGCCGTTCGGGGAACCACTTGCCGACCATGTTGATGGAGGTGGCGTAGATCAGTCCCGAACCCAGCCCGCCGACGACGCCGAAGCCGACGATGGCCAGCAGCACGCTGTCGAGGTGCGACAGGGCCAGGAAGCCGAGCAGGCACATCGCCGCGCCGGTGAACATGGCCCGGCGTGCGGTGAGGATGCCGCGCTCGCGCAGCCAGCCGGCCGGGAAGGCGATGCCCGCCTGGAAGAACACCCAGACGCTGAGGATCCAGAAGGTGTTGCTCTGCGTCCAGCCGTGCGCCGAGGACAGGGTGTCCTCCGCGGAGCCGTAGGCGTACTCGGAGACGCTGATCGCCATCATGGCGATCCACGGCAGGTACACCATCAGCTTGCGGGAGTGGCCGAGGATGTCCTTGTCGGTCTCGCCGACGCGGTAGACACGGCCGTGGGAGTCTGTGACTTCTCGGTAGGGACGGTGTGCGGCGCCGGATTCTGCCGACGAACTGCCTGTTGCCATCGGGTCCGCGGTCATGTCAGGGACATCTCCTCGCCGAGCGGGTGCGGGTTGGGGACGATGCGCCGGGCGTTGGGCCTGCCCGGGGATTTCAGGAAGAGGGCCGGTACTGCGGAGGCCAGGCCGACGGAGCCGGCCAGGACGAAAGCGCCGTGGGAGGCCCACGAGCCGACGGCGAGCGCGGCTGCGCCCGCGGCGGCGAGCCCGGCGACCAGCGCCGAGCCGTGGAGCAGGCCGTGGACGGCGGCGTTGTTGTTCTCACCGAAGTGGTCCGCCGTCATCGCCGCGAACAGCGGGAGGACCGCCCCGCCGCCGAGACCGGAGACGACGCAGCAGACCAGGAGGAGCGCCGTGCCGCCCGCCCGGCCGGAGAGCAGCAGGCCGAACTGGGCCGTGCCGAGGACGACGCAGACGGTGACGAGCGTGTTGCGGCGCCCCCAGACGTCGGAGACCCCGCCGGCGGCGACGCTCCCGGTGCCGTACCCGAGGACCGTCAGGGCCGTCGCCGTGGCCACGGACCCGCCTGCGAAGCCCGGACCGTCGCCGAACGGCACCAGGACGGCGATGGCGTGGACGGCGACGCCGGCCGTGCACAGCAGGCAGAGCCACATCATCCACAGGACGGGTGTGCGGGCGGCCTCCCGCACGCTGTACTGCCTGACCGCCGGCGGGTTCTTCCGCAGGGCCCGACGGGTCCTCGGGCCGCCGGTGAGCCGGAGCGGATCCACATGGGCCGGCCACCAGTCCTTCGGCGGGTCCTGGAGGAACCGGCCCACCGCGGCGACCATCAGGCACAGCCCGATGCCCGCGACCGCGTACCCGGACCGGTAGGGGCCCGCGGCCGGCAGCAGGACGAAGGCCACGGCCCCGAAGGCCGGAGCCCCGCCGACGATGCCCGTCCCGAGGCCCTTGCGCTCCGGATACCACTTGGCGGTCGCGTTCAGGCAGGTCGCCTGGACCAGACCCGCGCCGATGCCGCCCAGGACGCCGAAACCGGCCTCGGAGACCGCCGGGTCCGGCACGAGCGCCAGCGACACGAAGCCCAGCAGCGCGCCGGCCGCGCCGAGGGACATGGCCGTACGGGCCCGGAGTCCGCCGTTCTCCCGCAGGAGTCCGGCGCGGTGGGCCGCGGCCGCCTGGAAGAACACCCAGACGCCCAGCAGCCGGAACATGTGCCCGCCGCTCCACGTGTGCGCCTGGTGGAGTGTGCCCCCCGCCGACGCGACTGCGAGTTCGGCGGAGGTGATGCCCATCATGCCCAGCCAGGGCAGGATGACCATCGACGTGCGTGTCCGGCCCATCAGATCGACATCCGATTCGCCGATCCGGTACACGCGGCCTTTGCGGTCCGTCACCTCCCTACAGGGGACGGACGGGTAGTGGGTGGTTGTCATCTGCTCAGTGCCCCTTGCGTCGAAAGCTCTGGCCAGCGCCCCCTGTCCAATGCGTTTCGCGTGCGCACGGGTCCCGGGGGCCGGCCGGCCGCACTGCCGGCCGGCCCCGCGTCTCGCTCACCTCATGAACCGCCCCCCAACAGCCCCGCCGCACGTGCCCACCGGTACTTCGCGCCGAGCACGGCCACCGGCTTCTCGGTCGTGTACGGGTAGGCCACCACCCCGCGCTCGTAGAGGTACTGGCAGGCCTCCTCGACCTCGACGTCGCCCGCGAGCGAGGCCACCACGGGCTTCGCGACGCCGCGCTCGCGGAACTCGGCCACCACGCGCGCGGTGAGCTCCGCGAAGACCATCGGGGGAGTGACGATGGTGTGCCAGTAGCCGAGGACCAGGGCGTGGATGCGCGGGTCCTGAAGGCCCAGCCGGATCGTCGCCTCGTACGTCGACGGCGGCTCGCCCCCGGTGATGTCGACCGGGTTGCCCGCGGCCCCGAAGGGCGGGATGAACTTCCTGAAGGCCGCGTCCAGGTCCGGCGGTATCTCCATCAGGGACAGGCCGTTGTCGGTCACCGCGTCGGACAGCAGTACGCCGCTGCCGCCGGCCCCCGTGATGATCACGACGTTGTCGCCGCGGGGCGTGGGGAGCACCGGCAACGCGCGCGCGTACTCCAGCATCTCGTTCAGCCCCGGCGCCCGGATCACCCCGGCCTGCTTCAGGATGTCGTCGTAGACGGCGTCGTCGCCCGCGAGCGCCCCGGTGTGCGAGCCGGCGGCCTTCGCGCCCGCCGCCGTACGGCCCGCCTTCAGCACCACGACCGGCTTCTTCGGCACGGTCGCGCGCGCGGCCTCGACGAAGGCCCGCCCGTCCTTGAGGTCCTCCAGGTGCATCGCGATGCACTCGGTGTGCGGGTCCTCGCCGAACCAGGTCAGCAGGTCGTCCTCGTCCAGGTCCGACTTGTTGCCGAGGCCCACGATCGCCGACACACCCGTCCTGGTGGTGCGGGCGAAGCCCAGGATGGCCATGCCGATGCCGCCGGACTGGGAGGTCAGCGCCACGCCGCCCCTGACGTCGTACGGCGTGCAGAACGTGGCGCACAGATCCTGCCACGTGGAGTAGTAGCCGTAGATGTTCGGGCCGAGGAGGCGGACGCCGTACCGCTCGGCGATCGCCACGATCTCCGCCTGGAGTTCGTGCTCGCCGGTCTCCGCGAAACCGGAGGGGATCAGCACGGCGTTGGGGATGTTCTTGCGTCCCACCTCCTCCAGGGCCGGGGCCACGAACTTGGCGGGGATGGCGAACACGGCCACATCCACCTCACCGGGAACGTCCGTGACACTCTTGTACGCCTTGCGGCCCAGAATGTCATCGGCCTTGGGGTTCACCGGATGGATCTCCCCGGGGAAGCCGCCGTCGATGAGGTTGCGCATCACCGAATTGCCGATCTTGCCCTGTTCGTTGGAGGCGCCGATCACGGCGACCGAGGAGGGCTGCATCAGGCGGCGCATCGAGGTGAGGATCTCCTCGCGCGTGTACGTCCTGCGCGGGGGCGGCTGCTTCCCGGCGAGGATCACGCGGATGTCGGCGGCGACGGCGCCCTCCGGGGTCGCGATCACCGGGTTGAGGTCGACCTCGGCGATCTCCGGGAAGTCCGCCACCAGTTGCGAGACCCGGCGGATCTGCTCGGCGATCGCCCACCGGTCCACGGCCGCGGCGCCGCGCACCCCGTGCAGGATCTCCGCCGAGCGGATCGAGTCCAGCATCGACATCGCCTCGTCCGGGCTCACGGGCGCGAGCCGGAACGTGACGTCCCCCAGGACCTCGACGAGCACCCCGCCGAGCCCGAAGGCGACGACCTTCCCGAAGGTCGGGTCGGTCACCGCGCCGACGATGACCTCCTGCCCCTGCGGCAGCAGCTCCTGGACCTGTACGCCCTCGATGCGCGCCCGGGCGTCGTACGCCCGCGCGTTCTCCACGATCTTGTGGAAGGCCGCCCGTACCGCCGCGGCGCCCTCGACGCCGACGATCACACCGCCGGCGTCGGTCTTGTGCAGGATGTCCGGCGAGACGATCTTCATCACGACCGGGCCGCCGAAGCGCGCCGCGTACGAGACGGCCTCGTCGACGTCGGTGGCCAGCTCCTCGCCCGGTACCGCGATGCCGTACGCGTCGGCGATCACCTTGCCCTCCGGCGCGGTCAGCGCGGTCCGCCCCTCGGCCCGCACGGCGTCGAGGAGCGAGCGCACCCTCAGCTCCCGGTCTTCCGCCATCACGTCAGATCACTCCGTTCGACTTGAGCAGGCGCAGCTCCTCGTCGCCGAGGCCGAGCTCGCCGACGTAGACCTCTTCGTTGTGCTCGCCGAGCAGCGGTGAACTGGTCACCTCGACGGGGGAGTCGGACAGCTTCAGCGGGCTGCCGACCGTGGTGAACTCGCCGCGCTCGGGGTGCGGCACGGTGACGACCATCTCGTTGGCGACCAGCGACCGGTCCTCGATGATCTCCTTGGTGGACAGGATCGGCCCGCACGGGATGTTGTGGGCGTTCAGCCGCTCCAGCACCTCCCACTTGGGCAGCGTCGAGGACCACTCCTCGATCAGCTGGAACATCTTGTTGAGCTTGGGCAGGCGGGCCTGCGGCGTCGCCCACTCGGGGTCGTCCGCCAGCTCCGGCCGGCCGATCAGCTCGCTGATGGGCTTCCAGCCGACGGGCTGGACGATGACGTACACGTAGTCGTTCGGCCCGCCGGGCGCGCACTTGACCGCCCAGCCCGGCTGGCCGCCGCCGGAGGCGTTCCCCGACCTGGGCACCTCGGTGCCGAAGTCCTCGTTGGGGTATTCGGCGAGCGGGCCGTGGCTCAGGCGCTGCTGATCGCGCAGCTTCACCCGGCAGAGGTTGAGCACGGCGTGCTGCATGGCGACGTTCACCCGCTGGCCGCGCCCGGTGTGCTCGCGCTGGAACAGCGCCGCGAGGATCCCCGCCACCACGTGGACGCCCGTGCCCGAGTCCCCGATCTGGGCCCCGGTCGCCATCGGCGGCCCGTCCTCGAAACCGGTGGTCGACATCGACCCGCCCATGGCCTGCGCGACCACCTCGTACGCCTTGAAGTTGGTGTACGGGCCCTCGCCGAAGCCCTTGATGGAGGCGTAGACGATCCGCGGGTTGATCTCCTGGATGCGGTCCCAGGTGAAGCCCATGCGGTCGATCGCGCCCGGCCCGAAGTTCTCGACCATGACGTCGGAGCGCCGGATGAGCTCGGTGAGGATCTCCTTGCCGCGCTCGGACTTGGTGTTGAGGGTGATGCTGCGCTTGTTGCAGTTGAGCATCGTGAAGTAGAGGGAGTCGACGTCCGGCAGATCGCGCAACTGCCCCCGCGTGATGTCTCCGGTCGGCGCCTCCAGCTTGATCACGTCCGCGCCGAGCCAGGCCAGCAACTGGGTCGCGGAGGGCCCGGACTGGACGTGGGTCATGTCGAGGACGCGGATGCCGGCGAGCGCCTTGGTCTGCTGCGCGGTCGGAATGATCTCCGTGGTCACCAGGTCACCTCACTTGTACATGGTCTGGTTCATGGTTCCGGGGGCGTACGCGTCCGGGTCGACCCAGACGTTGATCAGCGACGGCTTGCCCGACTCGCGGGCGCGCCGCAGCGCGGGGCCGATGTCGGCGGGGTCGCGGACCTCCTCGCCGTAGCCGCCCAGCATCTGCGCGAACTTGTCGTAGTGGACGTCGCCGAGGGTGTTGCCGACCCGCTCGCGCTCCTGGCCGTACTTGGCCTTCTGGCCGTAACGGATCTGGTTCATGGAGGAGTTGTTGCCGACGATGCCGACGAAGGGGAGGTCGTAGCGGACCAGGGTCTCGAAGTCCCAGCCGGTGAGCGAGAAGGCGCCGTCGCCGAAGAGGGCCACCACCTCCTTGTCGGGCCGCGCCTGCTTGGCCGCGAGCACGAAGGGCACGCCGACGCCGAGGGTGCCGAGCGGGCCCGGGTCCATCCAGTGCCCGGGGGACTTGGGCTGCACGACCTGCCCGGAGAAGGTGACGATGTCGCCGCCGTCGCCGATGTAGATCGAGTCCTCGGTGAGGAAGTCGTTGATCTCGCTGACCAGCCGGTAGGGGTGGATCGGTGAGGCGTCCGACCTCAGGCTGGGCAGCCGCTTCTCGATCGCGGTCTGCTCGGCCGCGCGCAGCTCGTCGAGCCACTCCTTGCGCTTCGCGGCCCCGCCGTTGACACGTCCGGAGGCCGCCTCGGTGACCGACTTCAGCACGAGTCCCGCGTCGCCGACGATGCCGAGGTCGATGTCGCGGTTCTTGCCGACGGTGCGGTAGTCGAGGTCGATCTGCACGACGGTCGCGTCCGGGGAGAGCCGCTTGCCGTAGCCCATGCGGAAGTCGAAGGGCGTGCCGACGATGACGATGACGTCGGCGTTCGAGAAGGCGTAGCGGCGCGACAGCTGGAAGTGGTGCGGGTCGCCGGGCGGGAGGGTGCCGCGGCCGGCGCCGTTCATGTACGCCGGGATGTTGAGGCTGCGCACGAGTTCGGTCGCCGCCTCGGTGCCGCGGGTCGTCCAGACCTGGCTGCCGAGCAGGATGGCCGGCTTCTCGGCGTGCACCAGCAGGTCGGCGAGCTTCTCGACGGCCTCGGGGTCGCCGGCCGAGCGGGTGGAGGCACGGTAGCCGCCGGCCTTCGGCACGCGCGCCTTCTCCACCGGCACCCTGGCGTCCAGCACGTCGCGCGGGATCTCCAGGAAGGAGGGGCCGGGGGCGCCGTGGTAGCACTCGCGGAACGCCATCGACACCATGTCCGCGGCGCGCGCCGTGTCCGGCACGGTCGCCGCGAACTTGGTGATCGGCGTCATCATGTCGACGTGCGGCAGGTCCTGCAGCGAGCCCATCTTGTGCTGGGTCAGGGCCCCCTGGCCGCCGATCAGCAGCATCGGTGACTCCGCGCGGAAGGCGTTGGCGACACCGGTGACGGCGTCCGTCGTCCCCGGACCCGCGGTGACCACCGCGCAGCCGGGCCTGCCGGTGAGCCGGGCGTAACCGTCGGCGGCGTGCGCGGCGACCTGCTCGTGGCGGACGTCGACGACCTCGATGCCCTCGTCGACGCAGCCGTCGTAGATGTCGATGATGTGGCCGCCGCACAACGTGTAGATGCGGTCGACCCCCTCGGCCCTGAGGGCCTTGGCCACCAGATGACCGCCGGAAATCACGTCCTGGGTGTCGTCGGGCATGGCGAAGTCCTGTCCCTTCGTAGGGGGTGGAACTGCTCTCGCGGTACATTGCATACAGTCGACGAATACTGTATGAACCTTGTTATCCCGCATCCGGTGGGTGGTGTCCAGGGGGCGTGCGGCACTTTTAAGACAGGAGCCGAAATGGACCTGTACGAACACCAGGCAAGAGAACTCTTCGAGGAGCACGGCATCGTGGTGCCGAGGGCCGAGGTCACCGACTCGCCCAAGGAGGCACGCGAGATCGCCCGCAGGCTCGGTGGGCGAGTGGTGGTGAAGGCCCAGGTCAAGACGGGCGGACGAGGCAAGGCCGGAGGTGTGAAACCGGCTGCCGACCCGGCCGCCGCGGAGCTCACCGCACGGCAGATCCTGGGAATGGACATCAAGGGCCACCGGGTCGGAAAGGTCATGCTGGCCCAGCCCGTGGACATCGAGACCGAGTACTACGTCTCCTACGTACTCGACCGCGCCGCCGGCACCTTCCTGGCGATCGCCTCCGCCGAGGGCGGCATGGAGATCGAGGAGGTCGCCGCCACCCGGCCCGAGGCGGTGGCTCGCGTCCCGATCGACCCGGCCGAGGGCGTGACCTCGGCGAAGGCGGCCGGGATCGCCGAGGCCGCGGGCCTGCCGCCGCAGACCGTCGACACGCTCGTACGGCTGTGGCAGGTCCTGGTCCGGGAGGACGCGCTGCTCGTCGAGGTCAACCCGCTCGTGCGGACGGGGCAGGGCCGCATCGTCGCCCTCGACGGCAAGGTCACCCTGGACGACAACGCCCGCTTCCGGCAGGCGCGCTGGGGCGCGGACGAGGCGGAGCACGACGACGGGCTGGAGGCGGCCGCCGCCGCCAAGGGCCTCAACTACGTGAAGCTGGACGGCGAGGTCGGCGTCATCGGCAACGGCGCGGGCCTGGTCATGTCGACCCTCGACGTGGTCGCGGGCTGCGGCGCCCGCCCCGCCAACTTCCTGGACATCGGCGGCGGGGCCTCCGCCCAGATCATGGCCGACGGCCTGTCCGTCATCCTCTCCGACCCGGGCGTGAAGTCGGTCTTCGTCAACGTCTTCGGCGGGATCACCGCGTGCGACGCGGTTGCCGACGGCATCGTGCGGGCGCTGGACGCCGTGCGGCTGACCAAGCCGCTGGTCGTCCGGCTCGACGGGAACAACGCGGCCCGCGGCCGCGCCATCCTCGACGAGCGCGCGCACCCGCTGCTCCAGCAGGCCACCACCATGGACGGCGCCGCGGCCCGGGCCGCCCAACTCGCCACCGCCAACTGAGGAGACGGGACGACATGGCCATCTATCTCACCAAGGAGAGCAAGGTTCTCGTCCAGGGCATGACCGGCGGCGAGGGCATGAAGCACACCCGGCGGATGCTCGCGGCCGGCACGAACGTCGTCGGCGGCGTCAACCCGCGCAAGGCCGGCCGCAGCGTCGACTTCGACGTCCCCCAGTGCCTGAACGGCCTGGGAGGTACCCCCATGTCCGTCCCCGTCTTCGGCTCGGTCGCCGAGGGCGTCCACGCCACCGGCGCCGACGTCACCGTCGTCTTCGTCCCGCCCGCCTTCGCGAAGGCCGCCGTGACCGAGGCCGCCGACGCCGGCATCGGCCTGGCGGTCGTCATCACCGAGGGCATCCCCGTCCACGACTCCGTCACCTTCCACGCGTACGCGAAGTCGAAGGGCACGCGGATCATCGGTCCCAACTGCCCCGGCCTGATCACTCCCGGTCAGTCCAACGCGGGCATCATCCCGTCCGACATCGCCAAGCCCGGCCGTATCGGCCTGGTCTCCAAGTCCGGCACGCTCACCTACCAACTCATGTACGAACTACGGGACATCGGCTTCTCCACCTGTGTCGGCATCGGCGGCGACCCGGTCGTGGGCACCACCCACATCGACTGCCTGGCCGCCTTCCAGGACGACCCCGACACCGAACTCATCGTCCTCATCGGCGAGATCGGCGGCGACGCGGAGGAACGCGCGGCCGCGTACGTCAAGGAGCACGTCACCAAGCCCGTGGTCGGCTACATCGCCGGCTTCACCGCGCCCGAGGGCAGGACGATGGGGCACGCGGGTGCGATCGTGTCCGGTTCCTCCGGCACCGCGCAGGCGAAGAAGGAGGCGCTGGAGGCGGTCGGGGTCGGTGTGGGCAGCACACCGACCGAGACGGCGAAACTTGTGCTCGCACGTCTCGAAGAAGGACGCTGAGTCACCCATAGTTGACGGGAGGTCACCGACCTCCCGCGGCGCCGGCACGCCGGCGCCGATCTCGACGTCCGCGCACGGCGGTGCGAGTCCGTGCGCGCGACGAGCCACGCATCCCCCGCCCCCGACTGTGCACCGAGAGCGGAGCAGCCGAATGGCATCGATCCTCACCCCCGACACGTCCACCCTCACCCTCAAGTCCGGCACGTCCTGGGACGACGCCTGGCGGCGCTGCCTGGCCGTGGCCCCCGAGGCGTTCCAGGACGACCGCGTCCTCAACCTCTGGGGCGCCGGCTGGCAGGCCGGCGGCCGGGCCCTGCCCGCCACCAGCCCCGTCGACGGCAGCCCTGTCGCAGGCCCGCCCCGCCTGGACCGCGACACCGCGCACCAGGCCGTCCGCGCGTCGCTCGACCAGCACCGCGCCTGGCGGCACGTCCCCCTTCAGGAACGCCGCGCCCGCGTCGCGGCCACCCTCGACGCGCTCACCCAACACCGCGAACTCCTCGCCCTGCTGCTCGTCTGGGAGATCGGCAAGCCCTGGCGGCTCGCGCGGGCGGACGTGGACCGGGCGATCGACGGCGTGCGCTGGTACGTCGACGGCATCGAGCCCATGCTCGCCGGCCGGGCCCCGCTGGAGGGCCCGGTGTCCAACATCGCGAGCTGGAACTATCCGATGAGCGTGCTCGTGCACGCCATGCTCGTCCAGGCCCTGGCCGGCAACGCGGTGATCGCCAAGACCCCGACCGACGGCGGCGCCGCGTGCCTCACCCTGGCCTGCGCGCTCGCCGCGCGCGAGGGCATCCCGGCCACCCTCGTCAGCGGCAGCGGGGGCGAGCTGTCCCAGGCGCTGGTGCGGGCGCCGGAGATCGGCTGCGTCTCCTTCGTCGGCGGCCGCGACACCGGCGCCGCGGTGGCCACGGCCGTCACCGACCTCGGCAAGCGCCACGTGCTCGAACAGGAGGGACTCAACACCTGGGGAATCTGGAACTACTCCGACTGGGACGCGCTCGCCGCGGTCATCCCCAAACTCTTCGACTACGGCAAGCAGCGCTGCACCGCCTACCCGCGCTTCGTCGTCCAGCGGCAGCTCTTCGACGACTTCCTGGCGGCGTACCTCCCGGCGGTGCGCACCCTGAAGGTCGGCCACCCGCTCGCCGTGGAGCGGCCCGGGGACCCGTATCCGCAACTCGACTTCGGGCCGGTCATCAACGCGGCCAAGGCCAAGGAACTGCGCGACCAGGTCGCCGAGGCCATCGAGCGCGGCGCCGTCCCGCTGCACCGCGCCGACGCGGCCGGGGCCCGCTTCCTGCCCGGCCAGGACACCTCGGCGTACGTCCAGCCCGTCACCCTCCTCAACCCGCCGCCGTCGTCGCCGCTGCACCACGCGGAGCCGTTCGGCCCGGTCGACACGATCGTCCTGGTGGACACGGAGGCGGAGCTGCTGGCCGCGATGAACGCCTCCAACGGCGCGCTCGTGGCCACCCTGTCCACCGACGACCGGGCCACCTTCGACCGGCTGGCCCCGCAGATCCGCGCCTTCAAGACAGGACACGGCAAGCCCCGCTCCCGCGGCGACCGGGACGAGCTGTTCGGCGGCTTCGGAGCGTCCTGGCGGGGCGCCTTCGTCGGCGGCGAACTCCTCGTCCGCGCCGTCACCCAGGGCCCGGCGGGGGAGCGGCTGCCCGGGAACTTCCCGGACTACCACCTGATGCCGTGACGACGGCCGGACCGCCACCTTGTGCCGTGACGACGGCCGGACTCCCACCTCGTGCCGTGACGACGGCCGGGTGGCGTCCCCGGTGTCCACGCCCCGGGGACGCCACCCGGCGACCACGTCGCACCCCGGTCCGTGGCACGACCAGAGGTCATGATCCGGTCACCACCGGCGCCCCGCCTCCCGGCCGCCCCGGCAGGTCGGGAGCCGGGTCCCCGGGGCCCGGATACGCAGGTGAAAGGCACCCCGAAACCTTGGTATTGTTGTCCATGTCGCCGGAGCGAACCCTTCGGTCAAGGCGGCGGACACCTCGTCCGGGTGGCGGAATGGCAGACGCGCTAGCTTGAGGTGCTAGTGCCCTTTATCGGGCGTGGGGGTTCAAGTCCCCCCTCGGACACAGCTGAGACCCCTGATGATCAGGGGTCTCTCGCGTTTCACCGGTCTGCCCGCGTGCGTCCCGTCCCGCCCGGAGCGGCCGGCCGTCAGGACGGTTGCGGCTCCTGCCCCTCGCGCCGGAACGCCCACTCCATCCGCGGCTCGACCACGCAGCGGAAGGCCCGCCGGACGGGTGCCGTGCACAGGGCGGTCACCACCGCGCCGGCGACGAGCGTCACGGTGATCTCGCCGAACGGGCCGTGCACCCAGGCGGGGTCGTACCAGCCCCAGAACTTCGAGCCCTGGGCGAGGAAGCCGTGCAGCAGGTAGCCGTAGAGGGTGCCCGCGCCCAGCGCGGTGAACCACAGGCGGCGTCCGGGCACCCAGGACAGGAAGCAGGCGACCAGGAGGGTCGAGCAGCCGAAGCAGGCGAGCGTCACCAGGGGCCCGTACCAGGCCGGCGCGCCCAGCTCCTGGGCGCTGTCGCGGTGGAAGAACCACGCTCCCGTCATGCGCGGGACCGCCCAGTACGACACGGCGATCGCGACGGCGAGCACCGGTACGGCGAGCGCGCGCACTCGCCGGGTGCGCAGCCGCCGGAAGTGCTCGGGACGCAGGCACAGGCCGAGTACGAAGTACGGCAGGAACTGCAGCACACGCTGCAGGTCGAGGTCGTTGCCGATGGACGGCGAGAGGGTCGCCAGCATCGCGATCACGAGCGCCACCGGCAGCGGATGGCGTACGCGCTTCCAGATCGGGGTCGTCAGCCGCCAGATGAACAGCGCGATCAGGAACCACGTCAGATACAGCGGATCCAGCAGCGTGATCGGCCGGTCCGGGACGCCGTCGGTCCAGCGGGTGAAGAGGGTGTACGCCGTCTCGAAGACGACGTACGGCACCACGACGCCTGTCACCAGGCGCTTGATCTTCGCCGGACTCGCGTCGAAGCTGCGGGAGAAGTAGCCGGAGATCACGATGAACGCCGGCATGTGGAAGGCGTAGACGAAGTCGTAGAGCGCGGTGACGGTCCGGCTGCCGTCCCGCAGCGGCTCCCAGGCGTGCCCCATCGCCACCAGCACGATCGCCAGGTACTTCGCGTTGTCGAAGTAGGCGTCGCGCCGCGCCGGCCGTTCATCCCGCCCGCCCCGAGGGGAACCAGTGCTCTTCGGGGACTGTCTTACCTGGGTTGCGGGTGTGGTCTGAGGTGAGGACACCCTCCGCGCCTGACCGCTTCTTCGCGGCCTAAACCCCGGAACACCGGATTCCTCCGCGGGGCGCCCCGGCCGGACCCGGTCGGGGCCGGCCGGTCAGGGATCCCTGCCTTCGGTATCAGAGATCGAACTCGTGGGGCGGCAGGTCGAGGGTGAAGCACGCCTCCCGCACGACGGCCTGCTCGGTCTTGTCGAAGTCGCCGTCGGCGCCGCCGATGACGATGCCGATCTGGATGACGGCACGGGCCTCGGCGGGCTTCTTCTTCGCCTTGGCGACCTCCTGCAGCACGCTGACCTTGCCGAAGGCGAAGTCGGCCGTCAGCTTGTCGAGGTTCTCCTCGAAGCGGCGGCGCAGATCGTCGGCGGGGAAGTTCTGCAGGACCTCGTTGGTGGCGATCAACTGGGCCACGCGCTGCCGCTCGGCCGGGTCGATGGTGCCGTCCGCCGCGGCGACCAGGGCGCACATCGCCATGCTCGCGTCGCGGAAGGCGCCGCTCTTCAGATCGTTCTTCTTCGCCGTGAGCTGGGTCTGCATCGTCGACGCGGATTCCTTGATGCGGTCCCACAGGGCCATGCGAACTCCATGTTGTCGGTGGTGGTAAGAGATCTGCAGCACCGTGGAAACTCACGGACCGGTGGATAAGTTCCGGCTGGTCGCCGAAAGTTCACGAGGCCGGGTGCGGGGTACGGCGACCGGCGGGGCGGTCCCGTTCCGGCACCGGCGCGGCGGCCCCGTCCTGACGCGTGCGGGGCGGCCCCGTGCCGACTCGTGCGGGGCGGCCCCGCGCCCGTGCGGGCGGGGCCGCCTCCGGCTCACGGGTAGGACACCACCGTGGACGGCGTCGTCGACGTGCCCGACGTCGGCGCGCCGGTGTCGTTGATGACGTGCTCGTACTGGCCCTGGCCGCCCAGCGAGACCACCAGCAGGTCGTGGAACCTCACCCCGGGGGTGTCCGGCGCGGCGAAGCCGTGGTGCTGCACGATCGTCGGATCGACGTTGTAGTAGCAGTAACTGCCCAGCCCCCAGCCCTCGTGCGAGGTCACCGAGTCGCCGACCTTGTAGGCGGCGTAGCCCTTCACCGAGCCGTTCTGGATCGCCGCCTGGTTCGGGGCGTCGTAGGCCTTCTCGTTCTGGAAGAAGATCGTGCGGCCCCGCTCGCCGTTCCACTGCACGTCGTACTTGTTGAAGTGCTCGACGAACAGGCCGGTGCACAGCACGTCGTCGCCGTTGACGACGATGCCGTAGTCGGCCCGGTTGGTCTCCCAGCCGACGCCCGTTCCGTGGTCGGCGCGCCACACCCAGGTGTGGTCGACGATGGTGTGCCGGCTGTTGATGACCATGCTGGTGGTGGCCTTGCCGGCGCCCGCGCCGCCGATGCGGACGAACACGTCCTGGACGGTGGTCGGGTTGGCGGAGTGGTCCCTGGAGGCACCCTCGGGGCCCACCTCCAGCAGGGTGGCGGAGTTGACCGGCCCGGCGTCGATGAGAAACCCGCCAGGCGTACGCCGCCGACGTCGGAGACCTTCAGGGCCGTGACCCCGTCGTCGGGCACCAGCGTGGCGTACCCCAGGCCCAGGACGACCGTGTTGGGCCTGGTCACCCGGATGGCCCGGTCGAGGTGGTAGATGCCCGGCGTCAGCAGCAGGTGCAGGCCTTGCGCGAGCGCCTGGTTGAGGGTCGCCGCGGTCACGCCCGGCCTGGCGACGTAGAACCGCGACAACGGCAGCGACGTCCCCCTCGGCGTGCCGTTGCCCCAGCTCACCCCCCGGGCGTCCGTCCGCTTCGCGGGCAGGAAGACGCGGAACCGGCCGCCGCCGTCGACGTGGAGGAAGGGCTTCTCGCGGGAGACCGGGGTGGTGTCGAGGGTGGTGTACGGCGGGCTGGGGAAGCTCTGCGCGGGAGCGCCCTCGACGCCCGAGAACACCATGTTCCACACGCCGTTGAGCCAGCTGCCGATCGCGCTGTCGCGGGTGTACCACTGCTGCTGCGAGTACGGGCCGATCTGGCCGTCGACGCGGCTGTCGGCGATGTAGCCGCCGCTGGCCCAGCCGTAGCCGGTGGGCGAGAGGTTGAGGCCGCCGCGGACGTGCATCCGGCGGAACGGCGCCGCCTGGGCGACCGCCCACCGGTTGGTGCCGTTCGCCGGGACGAGGGCCAGGTTCTCCGCCGAACGCCAGAAGTTCTGCGTGGCGTTGCCGTTGAACCAGCCCGCGTCGACCGTGACGTCGCCGTCGATGGTCGTGTCGTCGGGGGAGAGGCCGAGGCCCGCGATGGAGGTGTAGAAGCCGAGCTGGGCGTTGAGGCCGCCGTAGGAGCCCGGCTTGAAGAGCAGGGCGTAGCGGCCGGTGCCGAACTGGGCCGACTCCTGCTGTGCGAAGACCTCGTCCAGCTTGGCCTGGATGCCGGGCGTGGACGGGTCGAAGACCAGGACGTTCGGGCCGAGGTCGCCGCCGCCGTGGAGGTGGCACGGCTTCTTGTGCCGCTTCTTCGGCCGCGGGGCGGCCGAGGCCGGGGCGGACAGTCCCAGCACCGCGGGCGCGGAGGCGGCTGCGGCGCCGAGGACGGTTCTGCGGCCTATGTCAGGCAGGGGCATGGGGCGGCTCTCCTGTTCATGAAGTGAACGGGGCAGGGCGTTGGGAGCGCTCTCTCGCCGGTGAATGCTTCAACTATCCGAAGGAGTCCGTCAAGAGGTGGGACCGGAGTTCCACAACGGTTGCCGTACCTCTTGACTGGGCCATCTCCTGAGGTTTAACTCACGTCCTAAATTAAGCCGTGAGTGCAATCCCTGAAGGGACACCCAGAGCCATGCGCAGCATCCGAGCCGCGGCCATAGGCGCCGTCACCATGTCACTCGCCCTTGCCGCCTCGGCCTGCGGAGGCGGGTCGTCCAGCGGGGGCGGCTCCAACGACTCACCGAAGACCCTCACGTACTGGGCCTCCAACCAGGGCGCGAGCATCGCCGTGGACAAGAAGGTCCTGCAGCCCGAACTCGACAAGTTCCAGAAGCAGACGGGCATCAAGGTCAAACTGGAGGTCGTCCCCTGGTCCGACCTGCTCAACCGGATCCTCACCGCGACCACCTCCGGCCAGGGCCCCGACGTGCTGAACATCGGCAACACCTGGAGCGCCTCGCTGCAGGCCACCGGAGCCCTGCTGCCCTGGGACGCCGACAACTTCGCCAAGATCGGCGGCAAGGACCGCTTCGTGGACTCCGCCCTCGGCTCCACGGGCGCCGAGGGCAAGGACCCGGCCGCGGTCCCGCTGTACTCGATGGCCTACGCCCTCTACTACAACAAGGCGATCTTCGCCGACGCCGGCATCGGCAAGCCGCCCGCCACCTGGGACGAGCTGATCGCGGACGGCAAGAAAATCAAGGCGAAGGGCAAGGCGCCGCTCGGCGCCGAGGGCGCCAACGTCTCGGAGAACATCCACCACGTCTTCGTCTTCGCCAAGCAGCACGGCGGCGACTTCTTCACCGCCGACGGCAAACCCGACTTCACCAACCCCAAGGTGGTCGCCGCGGTCGAGCAGTACGTCGACCTGATGGCCAAGGACAAGGTCATCCCGACCGGCGACGCCGAGTACGCGCAGAACCAGTCGGTGAGCGACTTCGCCAAGGGCAAGCAGGCCATGCTGCTGTGGCAGTCGGCGGCGGCCAACCTCAAGTCGCAGGGCATGAGCGAGGACGCCTACGGCATCGCGCCCGTGCCCGTGCAGTCCGGCACCCCGGGCACCGGCACCCAGGTCAACTCGATGGTCGCGGGCATCAACCTCGCCGTCTTCAAGAACACCCACAACCTCGACGGCGCGACGAAGTTCGTGAAGTTCATGACCAGTGACGCCGAGCAGAAGATCCTCAACACGGCCTACAGCTCCATCCCGCCGGTCAAGGGCGCGCAGTCGGACGCCGCGTTCAACTCCCCCGCCAACGCCGTGCTGAAGCAGACCCTCGCGACGAGCGCCGCCGCGCTGCCGCAGGTCGCCGACGAGTCGCAGTTCGAGACCGCGGTCGGCACGGCCGTCAAGGAGCTGTTCGCCGACGCGGCCGCCGGGCGCGCGGTCACCACCGACTCGGTGAAGGCGAAGCTCGAGAAGGCCCAGCAGCAGATGCCGGCGAAGTGAGCCCGATGACCACCACGACCCTCAAGGAGCCGGTGAGGGGGAGCGCCCCCGGGGCCCGGCCGCGCGAACAGCGCCGCCGCCCCGGGCGCATCCGCCGGATCGGGCTGCCGTACCTGCTCCTCCTGCCCGCCCTGCTCCTCGAACTCCTGGTCCATCTCGTGCCGATGGTCATCGGCATCGTGATGAGCTTCAAGGAGCTCACCCAGTTCTACATCCGCGACTGGGGCACCGCGCCCTGGTCCGGCTTCGGCAACTACAAGGTGTCGGTGGACTTCCACGCCCCCGTCGGCGAGGCACTGCTGCACTCGTTCTTCGTCACCGTCGGCTTCACCCTGCTGTCGGTGGGCCTGTGCTGGCTGATCGGCACGACGGCGGCGATCTACATGCAGGACACCTTCCGGGGCCGCGGCCTGCTGCGGGCCCTGTTCCTGGTGCCGTACGCGCTGCCGGTCTACGCGGCCGTCATCACCTGGGTGTTCATGTTCCAGCACGACAACGGCCTGGTGAACCACGTGCTGCACGACCAGCTGCACCTCACCGGCAAGCCGTCCTTCTGGCTCATCGGCGACAACAGCTTCTACGCGCTGCTGATCGTGTCCGTGTGGAAGGGCTGGCCGTTCGCCTTCCTCATCGTCATGGCCGGGCTGCAGAACATCCCGAAGGAGCTCTACGAGGCGGCCGCGCTCGACGGCGCCGGCCTGATCCAGCAGATCCGCCGCATCACCCTGCCGTCCCTGCGCCCGGTCAACCAGGTGCTGGTCCTGGTCCTGTTCCTGTGGACGTTCAACGACTTCAACACGCCGTACGTCCTGTTCGGCAAGGCCGCGCCCGAGGCCGCCGACCTCATCTCGGTCCACATCTACCAGGCGTCCTTCGTCACCTGGAACTTCGGCACCGGCTCCGCGATGTCCGTGCTCCTGCTGCTGTTCCTGCTCGTCGTGACGGGCGTGTACCTGGTGCTCACCTCACGCGGACGGAGGACGGGAGATGTCTGAGTCGCTGCGGATGCCCAGGTCGAGGCCGCTGTCACCGTCGAAGCGGGCGGCCAGGTCGCCCATGGCGCCGCCGAGTTCCTTCCTCTGGTCCCGGCGGATCTTCCTCACCCTGCTCACCGGCTTCGTGCTGGTCCCGGTGTACGTCATGGTCTCCAGCTCGCTGAAGCCCCTCGCGGACGTCACCGGCAAGTTCCGCTGGCTGCCCAGCGGTCTGACGATCCGCCCGTACATCGACATCTGGTCGACCGTCCCGCTCGCGAAGTACTTCATGAACTCGCTGATCGTGGCGGTCTCGGCGACGGTCTGCTCGGTGGTGGTCGCGGTGTTCGCGGCCTACGCCGTCAGCCGCTACAGCTTCCGCGGCAAGCGGGTCTTCACGGTCACCGTGCTGTCCACCCAGATGTTCCCGGGCATCCTCTTCCTCCTCCCGCTGTTCCTCATCTACGTCAACATCGGCAACGCCACCGGCATCGCCCTGTTCGGCTCGCGCGGCGGCCTGATCCTCACCTACCTCACCTTCTCCCTGCCGTTCTCGATCTGGATGCTCATCGGGTACTTCGACTCGGTGCCGCGCGACCTGGACGAGGCGGCGCTGGTGGACGGCTGCGGACCGCTGGGCGCGCTCTTCCGGGTCGTCGTGCCGGCCGCGATCCCCGGGATCGTCGCCGTCGCCGTCTACGCCTTCATGACCGCCTGGGGCGAGGTGCTGTTCGCCTCCGTCATGACCAACGACGCCACCCGCACCCTGGCGGTCGGCCTCCAGGGCTACTCCACGCTCAACGACGTCTACTGGAACCAGATCATGGCCGCCTCGCTGGTCGTCAGCGTGCCCGTGGTGGCCGGCTTCCTGCTGCTGCAGCGCTATCTCGTCGCCGGACTGACGGCGGGGGCCGTGAAGTGACCAACTCCCATCGCCTCGAGAGGACTTCCGTGTCCGACCGCATCGACCTCGCCGCCTTCCCCCGCGACTTCCTGTGGGGGACGGCCACCGCGGCGTACCAGATCGAGGGAGCCGTCGCGGAGGACGGCCGCGCCCCGTCGATCTGGGACACCTACTCCCACACGCCCGGCAAGGTCGCGGGCAACGACAACGGCGACGTCGCCTGCGACCACTACCACCGCTGGCGCGAGGACATCGGCCTGATGCGCCGGCTGGGCACCAACGCCTACCGGTTGTCGATCGCCTGGCCGCGGGTGGTGCCGGGCGGCGACGGCCCGGTGAACCCCAGGGGCCTCGCCTTCTACGACCGGTTGATCGACGCCCTGCTGGAGGCGGACATCACCCCGTCCGTCACCCTCTACCACTGGGACCTGCCGCAGACCCTCCAGGACCGCGGCGGCTGGCCCGAGCGGGACACCGCCCTCGCGTTCGCCGAGTACGCCTCGGTCGTCGCCGAGCGCCTCGGCGACCGCGTGCCGCAGTGGGCCACGCTGAACGAGCCCCTGTGCTCCGCCTGGATCGGCCACCTGGAAGGCAGGATGGCCCCCGGCCTGACCGACCTGACGGCCGCCGTCCGCGCCTCCTACCACCTGCTGCTCGGCCACGGCCTCGCCGTCCAGGCGATCCGCGCCGCCGCCCCTGCCGCCCAGGTCGGCATCGTCACCAACCTCTCCACGGTGCACGCCGCCACCGACCGCGACGAGGACGTGGCGGCCGCCCGCCGCCAGGACGGCCACATCAACCGCTGGTGGCTCGACCCGGTCTACGGCCGCGGCTTCCCGGCCGACATGCGCGAGGTGTACGGCGTCGAACTCCCCGAACGGGACGGCGACCTCGCGCGGATCGCCGCGCCGCTGGACTGGCACGGCCTGAACTACTACATGCCGTCCACCGTCGCCGACGACCCCTCGGCGCCGGCGCCCCACGTCCGCTCCGTGCGCCGCCTCGGCGTCCCGCGCACCGGCATGGACTGGGAGATCGACGCGAACGGCATCGAGACGCTCCTGCTGCGCCTCACCGACGAGTACCCCGTCCGCCGCCTGTACGTCACCGAGAACGGCTCCGCCTTCCCCGACGTCGTACGCCCCGACGGCACCATCGACGACCCCGAGCGCCAGGACTACCTCGAACGCCACCTCGCCGCCTGCGCCTCGGCCATCCGCAAGGGCGCCCCGCTGGCCGGCTACTTCGCCTGGTCGCTGCTGGACAACTTCGAGTGGGCGTACGGCTACGACAAGCGGTTCGGCCTGGTCCACGTGGACTACCGGACCCAGGTCCGCACCATCAAGGGGACCGGCCACCGGTACGCGGACATCGTCCGCGCCCACCGCGAGCGGGACCGCCGGGCGGCCTGACACGGACGGCGGCGGGCGCGGGCCGGGGGAGCCCGCGCCCGCCGCGTCGCCGCGCCGGTAAGGTCCCCTCATGAAGATCGAAGTGGCACGTGCCCGGCAGGCGGGCCCGGAACTCGTCGACGCCTTCGGCCGGTTGCTGCCGCAGCTGTCCGCGAGGGCGAAGCCGCTCGACGCCGGAGCGGTGCGGCGGATTCTCGCGTGTGACGCGAACACGGTGCTGGTCGCCCGTGGCGACGGGGTGATCGTCGGCACCCTGACCCTCGTCATGGTTCCTCTGCCGGCCGGGCTGCGGGCGCGTATCGAGGACGTCGTGGTCGACGCGTCCGCGCGCGGGCACGGGGTCGCCGGGCTGCTGATCGAGGAGGCCCTGCGGGTCGCCCGTCGGGCCGGGGCCCGGACCGTCGATCTCACCTCGCGGCCGGACCGGGAGGGCGCCAACCGGCTCTACCGGCGGCTCGGGTTCGAGCCGCGGGAGTCGAGCGCGTACCGGATGGCCCTGGGCGGCTGAGGAGTCGTCTGCCTCAGGACGTCACCGTCTGCGGCTCCGGAGCCAGTCCCAGCATCTCCTCCACCTCGGCGTCCTGGATCCGGGAGGTGCGGTGCAGCCATCGGACGTCGCGGCCGAAGGACCAGGTCAGGGAGGCCAGGGCCAGCAGGACCACGGCGAGGGACACGGACCGCGGCAGATAGCCCGACGCGGCCAGCAGCAGGCAGACGCCCTGCGTGGCGGCCACGGTCTTGCGGGCCATGCTGGGCGGGAGTTCGGCGTTCAGCCACGGGTACACGCGGGCCGCGGCGACGAAGGCGTAGCGCATCCCGCCGATCATCAGCACCCACGGGCCGAACTCCATGGACACGTAGACGCTGAGGACCAGGATGAGGAAGGCGTCGACCTCCATGTCGAAGCGGGCGCCCAGCGGGGTGGAGGTGCCGGTGGCGCGGGCGACCTTGCCGTCCACGCCGTCCAGGATCAGCGCGATCGCCGTCAGGCCGACGAAGAGCGTGACCGGTGGGGAGCTCTCGAAGGAGTCCGCGACCAGGGCCGTGACACCGCCCACCAGGGTGGCCCGGCCCAGGGTCACCCGGTTGGCCGGGCCGAACGAGCGCAGCCGGGAACGGTGCAGCGCCCGGGAGAGCACCGCCCAGCTGGCCACGGCGAAGGCCAGGCCGGTCAGCCAGCCCGCCGGCCCCATGCCGATCGCCGTGCCGAGCAGGGCCAGCAACAGGATCTGAACGCCCGCTCCCACAGCGGTCTCCTGCTGGACCAGCCTTGCGTCGTAAGTGTTGTTCAGGGCCACCGCACACCCTCCGGCCGTATGACAGAGTCGATCAACGCCGCGTACTGTGCGCGGCCTGTGCACACCTCGGTACGTGAACGGCTTCCCGATCGTTCAGGAGGACACCCGATGAACCGCATCGCTCGAGCGTTCTGGCTCAGTCGCCCCGGTCTTGGCGAGATACGGACCGCCGACCTGCCGGAACCCGCGGAGGGCGAGGTGCTCGTGCGTTCCCTGTACTCCGGCATAAGCCGGGGCACGGAGACGCTCGTGTTCCGCGGCGGGGTGCCCGAGAGCCAGCACACGGCCATGCGCGCGCCCTTCCAGGAGGGCGACTTCCCCGCCCCCGTGAAGTACGGCTACCTCAGCGTCGGGGTGGTGGAGGAGGGACCGGGGGAACTCGTCGGACGGACCGTCTTCTGCCTGTATCCGCACCAGACCCGGTACGTCGTCCCGGCCGCCGCCGTCACCGTCGTACCGGACACCGTGCCCGCCGGGCGGGCCGTCCTCGCCGGCACCGTCGAGACCGCCGTGAACGCGCTCTGGGACGCCGCGCCGCTGGTCGGCGACCGGATCGCCGTGGTCGGCGGCGGCATGATCGGCTGCTCGGTGGCGGCGCTGCTGGCCCGCTTCCCCGGTGTGCGGGTCCAGCTCGTCGACGCCGATCCGGGCCGCGCCGCGGTCGCGCGGGCCCTCGGCGTCGATTTCGCCGCGCCCGCGGACGCGCTCGGCGACCGTGACCTCGTCGTGCACGCCAGCGCCACCGAGCAGGGCCTCGCGCGTGCGCTGGAGCTGCTGGCGCCCGAGGGCACCGTCGTGGAACTGAGCTGGTACGGCGACCGGAAGGTGAGCCTCCCGCTCGGCGAGGCCTTCCACTCCCGGCGGCTGACCATCCGCGGCAGCCAGGTCGGCACCGTCTCCCCGGCCCGCACGAGCCGCGGTTACGCCGACCGCCTCGCCCTCGCCCTCGATCTGCTGGCCGACCCCGCGCTCGACGCGCTCATCACGGGGGAGAGCAGGTTCGAGGACCTGCCGGAGGTGATGCCGGGGCTGGCCTCCGGCGAGCTTCCCGCGCTGTGTCACCGTGTGAGGTACCCCGGGACGGCCTGACCTGAGAAAAGAGTGCGAGCGGGCTGAACACGGGGAAGCGAGGAGCCGTATTAAGGGCATCCCCCGGCAGGCATCGGCCGGGGGGCCAGACGCGCCGCACCTGGAGGGTCGTCCGTTGTTCAGTGTCACCGTCCGCGATCACATCATGATCGCCCACAGCTTCCGCGGCGAGGTCTTCGGGCCCGCGCAGCGCCTGCACGGAGCGACGTTCCTGGTGGACGCCACGTTCCGGCGCGAGCAGCTGGACGACGACAACATCGTCGTCGACATCGGACTGGCCACGCAGGAACTGGGCGCCGTCGTCGCCGAGCTGAACTACAGAAACCTCGACAACGAGCCGCAGTTCGCCGGGGTCAACACCTCGACGGAGTTCCTGGCGAAGGTCATCGCCGACCGGCTCGCCGAGCGGATCGGGAAGGGCGCCCTGGGCGAGGGCGCCAGGGGCATCGCGGGGATCGGCGTGACCCTGCACGAGTCGCACATCGCCTGGGCGAGCTACGAGCGTGCCCTGTGACCCACGTGACCCTGGAGAAGGTGGAGCAGAGGACACGGGAGGGCCTGGGACCGGCGGAGCGGACGACGCTCGGCCACCCGCCCCGCCCGCACTCCGCCGTGAAGAACGCCGAGATCATTCCCATGTCCCTGCGCTCCGTGCACTTCGTCGTGCCGGGCGGTGTCGACGACCCCGCCGCGCCGAGCGGCGGCAACGCCTACGACCGGCGCGTCAGCCTCGACCTGCCCGGCTTCGGCTGGCAGGTCCACCAGCACGCCGTGGCCGGTGACTGGCCCCGGCCCACGGCCGCGGCACGAGCCGATCTCGCCCGTACGCTGCGGGAGTTGCCGGACGGTTCGGTCGTCCTGCTGGACGGCATCGTCGCCTGCGGCGTCCCGGACGTCGTCGTCCCGGAGGCCGAACGGCTGTGCCTCGCCGTGCTGGTGCACCTCCCCCTCGGCGACGAGACGGGCCTGGAGCCTTCCGTGGCCGCCGAGTTGGACGCGAAGGAGCGGGAGGTGCTGCGGGCCGTGCCCGCCGTGATCGCCACCAGCGACTGGGCCGTACGGCGTCTCGTCTCGCACCACGGCCTCGCCCCCGGGCGGGTCCATGCCGCCGCCCCCGGCGCCGACATCGCGCCGCCGGCCCCCGGCACCGACGGTGTCTCCCGGCTCTTGTGCGTCGCCGCCGTGACCCCGCGCAAGGGGCAGCACCGGCTGGTGCAGGCGCTGGCCGCCGCGGCCGACCTGCCGTGGAGCTGCGTGTGCGTCGGCGGACTCGGGCACGATCCGGAGTACGTCGGCCACCTGCGGCAGCTGATCAGGGAGCACGGCCTCGAGGACCGCATCGAGCTGGCCGGCCCGCAGGCCGGCGCCGAGCTCGACGCCAGCTACGCCGCCGCCGACCTGATGGTCCTCACCTCCTACGCGGAGACGTACGGCATGGCGGTGACCGAGGCCCTCGCGCGCGGCATCCCCGTGCTGGCCACGGACGTCGGCGGGCTGCCGGAGGCGGTCGGGCGCGCCCCCGACGGCGGTGTCCCCGGCATCCTGGTGCCGCCGGAGGACCCGGCGGCCCTCGCCGCCGAACTGCGCGGCTGGTTCGGCGAGGCCGACGTACGGCGCCGGCTGAAGGCCGCCGCCCGGGGCCGGCGGGCCGCCCTGGACGGCTGGGCGACCACGGCCCGAAGCCTTGCCGGAGTACTGGGCCGGCTACCGAGCGAACCCAGGAGGGCGGCATGAACAGGACCGCGCAGATCGGTGGGAAGGTCCCGGTGCAGCCCGGGCCGCGCGACGGCTCCGAAACGGCGGGCGCCATGAAGTCCGGCCCCGGATCGGCGGACTCGGTGGTGTCCGGCCCCGAACCGGCGGACCCCGTGATCCCCGGCGCCGGTCCCGCCCCCCGCCCCGGGGAGCGTGCCACCGTCCGGTTGCGGGACGGCGGGTCCGAGGAGCCGGCGCGGTACGCGCCCGAGTGGCTTCAGCTGCGGGAGCCCGCCGACGCCGCCGCGCGGGCGCACGACCTGCTCGACCCGCTGCGCATCCGGCTGGCCAACCTGCCGGGCAGGGGCGGTCTCGTCATCCACGACGTCGGCTGCGGCACCGGTTCCATGGGCCGCTGGCTCGCGCCCCGGCTGGACGGTGCCCAGCACTGGATCCTGCACGACCGTGACCCCTATCTGCTGCACTTCGCGGCCGCCGCCTCCCCGCGCTCGGCCGCCGACGGCAGCCGGGTCACCGTGGAGACCCGGCGCGGCGATGTCGCCCGGCTCACCGCGGACGCCCTGCGCGGCGCTTCCCTGGTGACCGCCTCCGCGCTCCTCGACGTCCTCACCCAGGAGGAGATCGAGACCTTCGCCGACGCCTGCTCGCAGGCCGGCTGCCCGGCCCTGCTGACGCTCTCGGTCGCCGGACGCGTCGAACTCGGTCCGTCCGACCCGATGGACGAGGAGATCGCGGAGGCGTTCAACGCCCATCAGCGCCGGAACGGCCTGCTCGGCCCGGACGCGGTGACGGCGGCGTGCGAGGCCTTCTCGGAGCGGGGCGCGACGGTCCGGATCGCCCCGAGCCCCTGGCGGCTCGGACCGGACGAGGCCCCGCTGACGGCCCAGTGGCTGCGCGGCTGGGTGGGTGCGGCCGTGGAACAGCGGCCCGGCCTGAAGGCGCGCGCGGAACGGTATCTGCGCGAGCGCCTGGCCGCCTGCGAGGCGGGCGAGCTGCACGTCACCGTCCACCACAGCGACCTGCTGGCGCTGTCCCGGCCGACGGGCGGGGCGTCATGAGCGTGGAGGTCGTGGGCGCCGAACTCGTGGGCGTGGAACTCGTGGGCGTGGAAGTCGTGGGCGTGGAGACGGTGCGGGCCGCGGTGGTCGTGCGCGAGGTGCGCGGCGGGCCGGCAGCCGCGCCCCGCACGGCGGCCGCGCCCTGGTGGCGCAAGGCGGCGGCCGTGCTCAACTCCCCGGCCGTACGCACCCACTTCGGCACCGTCGCGGGCGTCGCCATCGTCGGTGGGCTGCTGTGGCGGCTCGGTACCGGTGTCCTGCTCGACGGGCTGCGCCGCATCGACGCGCCGACGCTGCTGCTCGCGCTCGCCGTCGGCGTGGTGACCACCGTGCTCAGTGCCTGGCGCTGGGCACTGGTGGCCCGGGGCCTGAGGATCCGGCTGCCGCTTCGGACGGCCGTCGCGGACTACTACCGGTCGCTGTTCCTGAACGCCGCCCTGCCCGGCGGCGTCCTCGGGGACGTGCACCGGGCGGTGCGGCACGGGCGGAGCGCCGGTGACCTGGGCCGCGGTGTGCGGTCGGTGCTGCTCGAACGGGTCGCCGGGCAGGTCACGCTGACGGTGGTCGGGGCGGCGACGCTGCTGACGATGCCGTCGCCGGTACGGGGCGAGGTGCGGCAGTTCGCCCCGCTGGTCGGGCTCGCCGCGGTCGGCGCGCTCGCCGTCGTCCTCGCGCTGCGGATGAACAAGGCGCCGTCGCGGCGCGGACGGGCGCTGCGAGCGACGCTCAGCGAGGCGCGCGAGGGGCTGCTCTCACGCCGCAACTGGCCCGGTGTGACCCTGTCGTCGCTGCTGATCCTGGCCGGGCACTTCGCGCTGTTCGTGCTCTCCGCCCGGGTCGCGGGCTCCGGCGCCCCCGTCGCCGTACTGCTGCCGCTGGCCGTGCTGGCGCTGGCCGCCATGGGGCTGCCGCTGAACGTCGGCGGCTTCGGACCCCGCGAGGGCGCCACCGCCTGGGCGTTCGGCGCGGCGGGCCTCGGCGCGAGCAGCGGCGTGGCGGTCGCCGTGGTCTACGGCGTGCTCAGCTTCGTGGCCGCGCTGCCGGGCGCCGGCGTCCTCCTCGCCCGCTGGTGCACCGCCCTGCGCACCGGCCCCCGGACGGCCGGGCCGGGCCCGGAGGCCGCCGCAGGCTACGCCGGGCCGTCCGCCGGGGCGAGGAGCGAGAAATACGCGCCGAAGGAATCCGCGAGGCTCGCCAGCAGTTCCTTCCCCTTTTCCGCACAACCCAGCGAAGGGCGCCCGATGACGCCCGAATCGGTATAGCCGGACATACCGAGGGTCAGCAGATGACGCCGGTCGTCCGCGACGAAATCGGAGGTCTCATAACCGGGCCGGAGGAATTCCGGATGAGCGTGCAGCAGGATGGAGGTCTCGATTTCTCCCGCGTGCATGTCGGTCAGCAGCGAGGTGGTCACCCCCGCCCGCCGCCGCGCCGCCTCCCAGTCCTCCGCGGCCGGGAACAGCGCCATCCGCTCGCCGCGGGCGGAGGCTTCCTGAACGACGTTGCCCAGTACGTAGTTCCCGCCGTGCCCGTTGACCACCACCAGGGCGTCGACGCCGGAGCGGCGGAGCGAGGCCGCGATGTCCGACACCACCGCATGAAGGGTCACCGAGGAGATGCTGACCGTACCGGGCCAGGCCGCGTGCTCGTGCGAGCAGGAGATCGTCACCGGGGGAAGGAGGTGCACCGGGTACGCCGCGGCGATCTCCCGGGCGACGGCGCAGGCGACGAGCGTGTCGGTCGCCAGCGGCAGGAACGGGCCGTGCTGCTCGAAGCTGCCGACGGGAAGCACCGCGACCTGCGTTGAGACACGCGCGGCCCTGGTCCGTACCTCTTCCGTAGTGTCCGCCGGCACCAGCCCGTCCGCCGCCGTACGCGCGCCCGAAACACTCATTTCTTCACGGCCTTTCGTCTCTGCTTAGGAATCAGATCATGACAGAAAAAATCGGCGTCCTCGGCAAGAAGTCCCCACCGCGCACGGGTGTGGAACGGATCGTGAATGCACCGCTGCCCACGGTGTACGGGCAATTCCGGGCGGTGGGTTACATGGATCACGACCGCGGTGATGAGCAGGTGGCCCTCGTCTACGGGGACATCGGAACGGAAGGCGTCCTCACCCGGCTGCATTCCGAGTGCCTGACCGGTGACGCGTTCGGTTCCCGGCACTGCGAGTGCGGCGACCAACTGGCCTCCGCCCTCAAGGCCGTGGCCGCCGAGGGCAGCGGCATCGTCGTCTACCTGCGCGGTCACGAGGGCCGCGGCATAGGGCTGCTGGCCAAGCTGCGGGCGATGGCCCTGCAGGCGGAGGGCCTGGACACCGTCGAGGCGAACCTCGCGCTCGGACTGCCGGTCGACGCACGCGACTACGGGGTGGCCGCCGGCATCCTGCGGGACCTGGGCGTGCATTCGGTGCGCCTGATGTCCAACAACCCGCGCAAGAAGGAGGCACTGGTGCGGCACGGCGTGCAGGTGGCCGAGACCGTCCCGCTGCTGATCCCGCCGTGCGAGAGCAACATCACCTACCTGCGCACCAAGCGGGAACGGCTCGACCACGTGCTGCCGCATCTGGACGCGGTGGCGCACCTGTCCTGAACACGCACGCCACCTCGCCGCCGGTGTCCGCAGGGGACGCGCCGTCGGCGAGGTGGGCCGCAGCACCGAACGCCGTACGCCCCTCCGTCCCCCGCGCCGTCCGGTGCGGGCGTTCGGCCCCCACGGCAGCGCCTACTCCTTGACGGCTTCGTGGACCAGGCGCCGCAGTTCGGGGATGATCCGGAGCGAGGACTTCGGGCGGACCTGGGTCATGAACTGCACGGTCAGGTCGCGGCCGGGGTCGACCCAGAAGGTCGTCGTCGCCGCGCCGCTCCAGCCGTACGTGCCGGCCGCCGTCGGTGACAGGGTGCGCTCCGGGTCGATGACGACGGAGACGCCGAGGCCGAAGCCGACGCCGTCGTTGGTGGGCTCGTCGTGGGCCGGGCGGCTGCCGTAGGCGCGCAGGTCGGCTCCGCCGGGGAGATGGTTGCGGGTCATCAGGTCCACCGTCCCGGGGGCGAGCAGGCGGACGCCGTCGAGTTCGCCGCGGCGGCGCAGCAGTTCCATGAAGCGGTGGAAGTCGTGGGCGGAGGCCACCATGCCGCCGCTGCCGGACAGGAAGCGGGGCCGCCCGCCGCGCAGCGGCAGCCCGGGGACCGGCTCGATGCCGCCGCCGTCGGACTCGCCGTACAACTCCGAGAGCCTGGGGGCCTGTTCGTCGGTGACGTGGAAGCCGGCGTCGGTCATGCCGAGCGGTCCGAGGATCCGCTCGGTGAAGAACGCGTCGAGCGGCTGCCCGGACACCACCTCGATCACCCGGCCGAGCACATTGGTGGAGACCGAGTAGTTCCACTGGGTGCCCGGCTCGAACTGCAGCGGCATACGGGCGTACACGTCGACCGTCTGCGCCAGGTCGGTGCCCGGTACCACGGACGACTCGAGGCCGGCCGCGCGGTAGCGGGTGTCGACGGGGTGGCTGTGGTAAAAGCCGAAGGTCAGGCCCGAGGTGTGGGTGAGCAGGTGGCGGATGCGTATCGGCCCGTCGGCGGGCCGGGTGCGTACCTCGTCGCCCGCGCCGCTCTCGTACACGCGGGGGCTCGCGAAGGCCGGGACGTACCGGTCGAGCGGGTCGTCCAGCGACAGCCGGCCCTCCTCCACGAGCATCAGCGCGGCCACCGAGGTGACCGGTTTGGTCATGGAGTAGATCCGCCACAGGGTGTCGGCCTCGACGGGCAGGTCCGCCGCGACGTCGCGCCGGCCGTGGGTGGTGAGGTGCGCGACGCGCCCGCCGCGGGCCACGGCCACCAGGAAGCCGGGCAGACGTCCCTCGTCGACGTAGTGGGCGCAGGCCCGGTCGAGTCGGTCCAGCGCCTTCACGTCCAGCCCGGCCTCGTCCGGTTCGGCCTCTTGCCGCAGCGTTGCCATTGCTCTCCTCCACATCCGCTCGTCGAGGTGTGGTCCGGCGGTACCCGTCCGGACGGCCTCGGATCTCATCGTCGCGCAGGAAGGCGTCCCGGGTCCCCCTGTCGGCCAGGATTGATCGTTTGCGTGGAGCGTTCCGGCGGCGCGCGTCCCGCGCCCCCGACCGGCCCGGTCGGCAGCCCGGCCGCGAGGGCCGATCATCCGGGAATGCGCGGCTCGGACGGCGGAGTTGATCCAGGCATGACTCAGGACGCACTGCTCGAGCTGCTCTCCGAGGGCCGCGGCGGGGTGCTGGTCACCCTCAAGCGCGACGGCCGGCCCCAGCTGTCGAACGTCAGCCACCACTACTACCCCGGCGAACGCCTCCTCCGGATCTCGGTCACCGACGGCCGCGCCAAGACGCGCAATCTGCGCCGGGACCCGCGGGCGTCGTACCACGTGACCACCGCGGACCGCCGGGCCTACGCCGTCGTCGAGGGCTCGGCCGAACTCTCACCGGTCGCCAGGGATCCGCACGACGACACCGTCGAGGAGCTGGTCCGGCTCTACCGCGACGTCGTCGGCGAGCACCCCGACTGGGACGACTACCGTGCCGCGATGGTCCGCGACCGGCGCCTGGTGGTGCGGCTGAAGGTGGAGCGCGCGTACGGGATGCCGAAGGGGGCCGACCGGGGCTGAGAGCAGCCCCGGCGCGCCCGGGCCGCGCGCTCCGGCCGCCCCTGAATCCGGCCGGGGCACGCGTCCCCTCATGATGACCGCAGCGCGCGCCACGTCTCAACGGCGCCCCTCCCGCGGACCGCGGACCGGGCGCCGAGGAATCCCGCAGGATCTGGGCCGACCTAGGCCCCGGGGCGCAGGACCGACGGCCGATGGTCCGGGCACCGCCGGCTGCCTAGGCTGCGAGGGACCGCACCCCAGCCCGGAAAGAGGTCAGCATGCCCCTCGACGGCCGTAGCCATGTCCGTCTCGCCCGTCCGTCCCGGGACCTCGCGGCCGCCGAGCGGTTCTGGGTCGGCGGGCTCGGTCTCAGCGTGGTGTGGCGGACCGAGGGCGGCTCGGAACCCGGCGAGCACGAGCTGCTGATGGTCGGCTGGCCGGATGCCGGCTGGCACCTGGAACTCGTCCGCGAACCGGGACGGCCCGTCGAGCCGCGGCCCACGCAGGAGGACCTTCTCGTCGTCTACGTCGACGGTCCGGTGCCGGAGGAGCTGCTCGCCCGTCTGGAGGAGCACGGCGGCAGGCGGGTGGCCTCGCCCAATCCGTACTGGAACCGGTGGGGGGTGACGGTCGAGGATCCCGACGGGTACCGGCTGGTGCTGTGCGAACGGGGCTGGTCGAACCGGTAGCCACGTCCGTCGGATCCGTCCGGGGGCCTGCGCCCGGACCTTCCGCGGGCCCGCCCGGTACCGGCGTGTCGGCCCTCCCGGAGAGCTCCCGGCGGGCAGCCGCCGGGCGTCCGGCCGCCGAGGGGGCGGCGGAGCCGGGTCTCCACGAGCGCCGCGGCACCCGAGGACGTGCAGCGGAACCCGGCCGCCGGGACGCGCGGGGTCGTGGTGATCAGGTCACCGAGGACCCGCCGGTGCCGTCGCGGGCCCGTGACCCGCGCGGCACCCCTCGGGCCGGCCTACTTCGACTCGACGGCGTGCCCGCCGAACTGGTTGCGCAGTGCGGCGACCATCTTCATCTGCGGGGAGTCCTCCTGGCGGGAGGAGAACCGGGCGAAGAGGGAGGCCGTGATCGCGGGCAGCGGCACGGCGTTGTCGATGGCCGCCTCCACCGTCCAGCGGCCCTCGCCGGAGTCCTGCGCGAAGCCCTTGAGCTTGTCCAGATGCTCGTCGTCGTCGAGGGCGCCGACCGCGAGGTCCAGCAGCCAGGAGCGGATGACGGTGCCGTCCTGCCAGGAGCGGAAGACCTCGCGGACGTTGTCCACGGAGTCCACCTTCTCCAGCAGCTCCCAGCCCTCGGCGTAGGCCTGCATCATCGCGTACTCGATGCCGTTGTGGACCATCTTGGAGAAGTGCCCGGCGCCCACCTTGCCGGCGTGGACGTAGCCGTAGGGGCCCTCCGGCTTCAGCGCATCGAAGATCGGCTGCAGCCGCTCGACGTGCTCCTTGTCGCCGCCGACCATGAGCGCGTAGCCGTTCTGCAGGCCCCAGACGCCGCCGGAGACACCGGCGTCGACGAAGCCGATGTCCCTGGCGCCCAGCTCCGCGGCGTGCTTCTCGTCGTCGCTCCAGCGGGAGTTGCCGCCGTCGACGACGGTGTCGCCGGGCGACAGCAGCCCGCCGAGCTCGTCGACGACCGACTGGGTGGCGGCGCCGGCCGGGACCATCACCCAGACCACCCGCGGCGCCTGGAGCTTGTCGACCAGTTCGGCGAGGCTCGCCGTGTCGGAGAGGTCGGGGTCGCGGTCGTAGCCGATCACGGTGTGGCCCGCGCGGCGCAGCCGCTCGCGCATGTTGCCGCCCATCTTGCCGAGACCGATGAGACCCATTTGCATCGCTGTCATATCAGTGCACTTCCTTGAGCTCGCGGTACGCGGCCACGAGAGCGGTGGTGGAGGGGTCCAGACCGGGGACGGAGGCGCCCTCGGTCAGGGCGGGCTCGACGCGCTTGGCGAGGACCTTGCCGAGCTCGACGCCCCACTGGTCGAAGGAGTCGATGTTCCAGACGGCGCCCTGCACGAACACCTTGTGCTCGTAGAGGGCGATCAGCTGGCCGAGGACGGACGGGGTCAGCTCCGGGGCCAGGATCGTGGTGGTGGGGCGGTCGCCCGCGAACGTGCGGTGCGGGACCTGCGCCTCGGGGACGCCCTCCGCGCGCACCTCCTCCGCCGTCTTGCCGAAGGCCAGCGCCTGCCCCTGCGCGAACAGGCTGGCCATCAGCAGGTCGTGCTGCGCCTTGAGTTCGTCGCTCAGCTCCGCCGCCGGACGCGCGAAGCCGATCAGGTCGGCGGGGATGAGCCGGGTGCCCTGGTGGATCAACTGGTAGTAGGCGTGCTGGCCGTTGGTCCCGGGCGTGCCCCACACCACCGGACCGGTCGCCCAGTCCACCACGTGGCCGTCGCGGCCGACCGACTTGCCGTTGGACTCCATGTCGAGCTGCTGCAGGTACGCGGTGAACTTCGACAGGTAGTGGCTGTACGGCAGCACCGCGTGGGACTCGGCCCCGAGGAAGTCGCCGTACCAGATGCCCAGCAGGCCCAGGATCAGCGGGGCGTTGTGCTCGGCGGGCGCGGTCCTGAAGTGCTCGTCGACGATGCGGAAGCCGTCGAGCATCTCGCGGAAGCGGTCCGGGCCGATGGCGATCATCAGCGACAGGCCGATCGCCGAGTCGAAGGAGTAGCGTCCGCCGACCCAGTCCCAGAACTCGAACATGTTGTCCGGGTCGATACCGAACCCGGCGACCTTCTCCGCGTTGGTCGACAGCGCCACGAAGTGCCTCGCCACCGCCTTCTCCTCGCCGCCGAGCCCGGCGAGCAGCCAGGAGCGGGCCGAGGTGGCGTTGGTGATGGTCTCGATCGTGGTGAAGGTCTTGGAGGCGACGATGAACAGCGTCTCCTCCGGGTCCAGGTCCCGCACCGCCTCGTGCAGATCGGCGCCGTCGACGTTCGACACGAAGCGGAACGTCAACTCCCGTGCGGTGAAGGTGCGCAGGGCCTCGTACGCCATCGCGGGTCCGAGGTCGGAGCCGCCGATGCCGATGTTGACGACGTTCCTGATGCGCTTGCCGGTGTGGCCGGCCCAGGCGCCGGAGCGGACCCGGTCCGCGAAGCCGGCCATCCTGTCCAGCACGGCGTGGACCCGCGGCACCACGTTCTCGCCGTCGACCTCGATCACCGCGTCCCGGGGCGCCCGCAGCGCGGTGTGCAGCACGGCGCGGTCCTCGGTCGTGTTGATCTTCTCGCCGCGGAACATGGCGTCGCGCAGCCCGGACACACCGGTGGCGGTGGCCAGTTCCTGGAGCAGCGCGAGGGTCTCGTCGTTGATCAGGTGCTTGGAGTAGTCGATGCGCAGGTCGCCGACGCGTACGACGTACCGTTCGGCGCGGGAGGGGTCCGCCGCGAACAGCTCACGCAGCCGCGGGTGTCGCAGTCCCTGCGCGCGGTGGTCCTCCAGAGCGGTCCACTCCGGGCGCCGGGTGAGCCTGGGGGAGTCGGCCGAAGAGTCGGGCATGTCAGACGGTCTCCTTCGTGGCGGCCTCGCCGCGCAGGGCGACGGCGTACATCTCGTCGGCGTCGAGGCGGCGCAGTTCCTCGGCGATGAGTTCCGACATGGTGCGCACCTTCAGGGCGAGGGTGCGCGGCGGCTGGTCCGGCAGGGTCAGCGTGGCCAGCGGGCCCTCCGGGCGGTCGATGACGATGTCGCCGCTCCCGGTGCCGAGACGGACGGCGGTCACCACCGGGCCGGCGGTGACCACGCGGTCGATGGTCACCCCCAGCCGGGCCTCCAGCCAGCGCGCCAGCAGCTCGGCCGCCGGGTTGTCGGCCTCGGCCTCGACGGCCCCCGACACGATCGTCGTGTGGGCCTGGTCCAGGGCGGCGGCGAGCATCGAGCGCCACGGCGTCAGCCGGGTCCAGGCGAGGTCGGTGTCACCGGGCGCGTAGGAGCGGGCCCGCTGCTCCAGCGTCGCCAGCGGGTCCCCGACGGCGTACAGGTCGGTGATCCGGCGCTGCGCGAGGGCGCCGAGCGGGTCCTTGGCGGGCACCTCGGGCGCGTCCACCGGCCACCAGACGACGACCGGGGCGTCCGGCAGCAGCAGCGGCAGGACGACCGAGTCGGCGTGGTCGGAGACCTCGCCGTACGTGCGCAGCACGACCGTCTCGCCGGTGCCGGCGTCGGAGCCCACCCGCACCTCGGCGTCCAGCTTGGAGACGACGCGGTCACGCGGGGTGCGGGCCTGCCGCCTGATGACGACCAGGGTGCGCGAGGGGTGCTCGTGCGAGGCCTCCTCGGCGGCCTTGATCGAGTCGTAGGCGTTCTCCTCGTCCGTGACGATGACCATCGTCAGGACCATGCCCACAGCGGGCGTGCCGAGGGCGCGGCGGCCCTGCACCAGCGCCTTGTTGATCTTGCTTGCCGTGGTGTCGGTCAGGTCGATCTTCATGGCCTGCGCCAGCTCCGTCCGTCTCGTGCGAGCATCTCGTCGGCTTCCCCGGGTCCCCAGGAACCCGAGGCGTACTGCGCCGGCCTGCCGTGGTCCGCCCAGTACTTCTCGATGGGGTCGAGAATCTTCCAGGACTCTTCCACTTCCTGGTGACGGGGGAACAGGTTGGCGTCGCCGAGCAGCACGTCCAGGATGAGCCGCTCGTACGCCTCCGGGCTGGACTCGGTGAAGGACTCGCCGTAGGCGAAGTCCATCGACACGTCCCGGATCTCCATCGAGGTGCCCGGCACCTTGGAGCCGAAGCGGACCGTCATGCCCTCGTCCGGCTGGACGCGGATGACGATCGCGTTCTCGCCGAGCTCCTCGGTGGCGGTGGAGTCGAAGGGGGAGTGCGGCGCCCGTTTGAACACGACGGCGATCTCGGTGACCCGGCGGCCCAGGCGCTTGCCGGTGCGCAGGTAGAAGGGGATGCCCGCCCAGCGGCGGTTGTCGATCTCCACCTTGACGGCGGCGTAGGTGTCGGTCCTCGACTTCGGGTCGATGCCCTCCTCCTGGAGGTAGCCGGCCACCTTCTCGCCGCCCTGCCAGCCCTCCGCGTACTGCGCGAGCACCGTGTTCCTGCCCAGGTCCTCCGGCAGCCGTACGGACTTGAGCACCTTGAGCTTCTCGGTGAGCAGCGACTCGGCGTCGAAGGCGATGGGCTCCTCCATCGCGGTCAGCGCCATCAGCTGCAGCAGGTGGTTCTGGATGACGTCGCGGGCGGCGCCGATGCCGTCGTAGTAGCCGGCCCGGCCGCCGATGCCGATGTCCTCGGCCATGGTGATCTGCACGTGGTCCACGTACGACCGGTTCCAGACGGGCTCGTACATCTGGTTGGCGAAGCGCAGCGCCAGGATGTTCTGGACGGTCTCCTTGCCCAGGTAGTGGTCGATGCGGAACACCTGGTCCGGCTCGAACACGTCGTGCACGATCGCGTTCAGCTCGCGGGCGCTCGCCAGGTCGCGCCCGAAGGGCTTCTCGATGACCGCGCGCCGCCAGGAGCCCTCGGGAGCGTTCGCCAGACCGTGTTCCTTCAGCTGCCGGACGACCTTCGGGAAGAACTTCGGCGGTACGGAGAGGTAGAAGGCGTAGTTGCCGTTGGTGCCGCGGGCCTTGTCGAGCTCGTCGACGGTGCTGCGCAGCAGTTCGAACGCCGTGTCGTCGCCGAAGTCGCCGGGGATGAACCGCATGCCCTCGGCGAGCTGCTGCCAGACCTCCTCACGGAACTCGGTGCGGGCGTGCTCGCGCACCGCGTCGTGCACGACCTGCGCGAAGTCCTGGTCCTCCCAGTCGCGGCGGGCGAAGCCGACGAGCGAGAAGCCCGGCGGCAGCAGGCCGCGGTTGGCCAGGTCGTAGACGGCCGGCATCAGCTTCTTGCGGGACAGGTCGCCGGTGACGCCGAAGATGACGAGACCGGACGGGCCCGCGACCCGGGGCAGCCGGCGGTCGCGCTCGTCGCGCAGCGGATTGCTCCAGTGGAGCTGCGCCCCTGCCGCATCCTGCTCGGTCATACTGCGTCGACCCCCTCGCCGTCCAGGAACTTCGTCACGGCGTCCAGCAGGTCCTGCCAGGCCGCCTCGAACTTGGCGACACCCTCGTCCTCGAGCCGCTGGACGACCTCGTCGTAGGAGATGCCGAGCGCCTCGACGGCGGCCAGGTCCGCGCGGGCCTGTGCGTAGCCGCCGGTCACCGTGTCGCCGGTGATCCCGCCGTGGTCGGCGGTGGCGTTCAGCGTGCCCTCCGGCATCGTGTTGACGGTGCCGGGCGCGACCAGTTCGTCGACGTACAGGGTGTCCTTGTACGCCGGGTCCTTCACACCGGTGGAGGCCCACAGCGGGCGCTGCGGGTTGGCCCGCGCACCGGCGAGCGCGCTCCAGCGCGCCGACGGCCGCACCGGACCGGCCACGGAGCCGAAGACCTCCTCGTACGCCTCGTACGCGAGCCGCGCGTTCGCCAGCGCGGCCCTGCCCTTGAGCGCGAGCGCCTCGCCGGTGCCCAGCACGGTCAGGCGCTTGTCGATCTCGGAGTCGACACGGGAGACGAAGAAGGAGGCCACGGAGTGGATGGCGGCGAGGTCCAGGCCCCCGGCCCGCGCCTTCTCCAGGCCGGCCAGGTAGGCGTCCATGACCTCGCGGTAGCGCTCCAGCGAGAAGATCAGCGTGACATTGACGCTGATGCCGAGCCCGATGACCTCGGTGATCGCCGGAAGGCCGGCCTTCGTCGCCGGAATCTTGATCATGACGTTGGGCCGGTCGACCAGCCAGGCCAGCTGCCTGGCCTCGGCGACGGTGGCCCCGGTGCGGTGCGCCAGGCGGGGGTCGACCTCGATGGAGACCCGGCCGTCGCGGCCGTCGGTGGCGTCGTACACCGGCCGCAGGATGTCGGCGGCGGCGCGCACGTCGGCGGTGGTCATCATCCGTACCGCCTCGTCGACGGCCACGCCCCGCACCGCGAGGTCGGCGAGCTGCTCCTCGTACCCTCCCCCACTCTCGGCTTCGCTCGAGCGGGAGGATCCCCACGCCGTGGAGCCGATGGCGGCCTGGAAGATGGACGGGTTGGTGGTCACGCCCACCACGTTTCTGTCCCGGACGAGTCCGGCGAGGTCGCCGGACTCGATGCGCCGGCGCGAGAGGTCGTCCAGCCAGACGGAGACGCCTTCGTCGCTGAGGCGCTTCAGGGCTCCGGCGGCCGCGGTGGCTTCGGTCACAGTGATCATCTTCTTTCTCGCGATCGGGATCAGCCGCGGGCGTCGGCCAGGGATTCCCGGGCCGCGGCGGCGACGTTCTCGGGGGTGAAGCCGAATTCGGCGAACAGGGTCCTGGCGTCGGCCGAGGCGCCGAAGTGCTCCAGGGAGACGATGCGTCCCGCGTCACCCGTGAAGCGGTACCACGTCAGGCCGATGCCCGCCTCGACCGCGACGCGGGCCCTCACCGACGGCGGAAGGACGCGGTCGCGGTACTCGCGCGGCTGCTCCTCGAACCACTCCACGGACGGCATCGACACCACGCGCGTGCCGGTGCCCTCGGCCTCCAGCCGCTCCCGTGCGGCGACGGCGAGCTGCACCTCGGAGCCGGTGGCGATCAGGATCACGTCCGGGATCGCGGTGGAGGACTCCTTCAGCACGTAACCGCCCCTCGCCGCGTCGGGGTCGGGCGCGTAGGTGGGCACGCCCTGGCGGGTGAGCGCGAGGCCGTGCGGGGCCGGGTCGGTGGAGTGCCGCCGGAGGATCTCGGCCCACGCGATCGCGGTCTCGTTGGCGTCGGCCGGGCGGACCACGTTCAGGCCCGGGATGGCGCGCAGGGCGGCCAGGTGCTCCACCGGCTGGTGGGTCGGGCCGTCCTCACCGAGTCCGACGGAGTCGTGCGTCCAGACGTACGTCACCGGCAGCTGCATCAGCGCCGACATGCGGACGGCGTTGCGCATGTAGTCGGAGAACACCAGGAAGGTGCCGCCGTAGATGCGGGTGTTGCCGTGCAGGGCGATGCCGTTCATCTCCGCGGCCATCGAGAACTCGCGGATGCCGAAGTGGACGGTACGGCCGTACGGGTCGGCCTCCGGCAGCGGGTTGCCCTCCGGCAGGAAGGACGAGGTCTTGTCGATGGTGGTGTTGTTGGAGCCGGCCAGGTCGGCGGAGCCGCCCCACAGCTCCGGCAGCACCCCGCCGAGCGCCTGCAGCACCTTGCCGGACGCGGCGCGGGTGGCGACGGCCTTGCCCTCCTCGAAGACCGGCAGGACGTCCTGCCAGCCCTCCGGCAGCCGCCCCGCCACGATCCTGTCGAACAGCCCGGCCCGCTCGGGGTTGGCGCCGCGCCACTTGTCGATCTGCTTGTCCCAGGCGGCGTGCGCCTCGGCACCGCGGTCGAGGGCCTTGCGGGCGTGGGCGAGCACGTCGGCGTCGACCTGGAAGGTCTGCTCGGGGTCGAAGCCGAGGACGCGCTTGGTGGCGGCCACCTCGTCGGCACCGAGCGCGGAGCCGTGCGCGGCCTCGGTGTTCCGCGCGTTCGGCGCGGGCCAGGCGATGATCGTGCGCATCGCGATGATCGAGGGGCGGCCGGTCTCGGCCCGCGCGGCCTCCAGCGCCGCGTGCAGCGCGGGCACGTCCACGTCGCCGTCCCCGGCCGGCTCGACGCGCTGGGTGTGCCAGCCGTAGGCCTCGTAGCGCCCCAGGACGTCCTCGGAGAACGCGGTCGCGGTGTCACCCTCGATGGAGATGTGGTTGTCGTCGTAGAGGAGGACCAGGTTGCCGAGCTTCTGGTGGCCGGCCATCGAGGATGCCTCGGCGGAGACGCCCTCCTCCAGGTCGCCGTCGGAGACGATCGCCCAGACGGTGTGGTCGAAGGGGGAGGTGCCCGCGGGGGCCTCGGGGTCGAACAGGCCGCGCTCGTAGCGGGCTGCCATCGCCATGCCGACGGCGTTGGCGACGCCCTGGCCGAGCGGTCCCGTGGTGGTCTCGACGCCGGCGGTGTGGCCGTACTCGGGGTGACCGGGTGTCTTCGAACCGTGCGTCCGGAAGGCCTTCAGATCGTCCAGGGTGACCTCGTAGCCCGCCAGGAACAGCTGGGTGTAGAGGGTCAGCGAGGTGTGGCCGGGGGAGAGGACGAAGCGGTCCCGGCCGGTCCACTCGGGGTCGGCGGGGTCGTGACGCATCATCTTCTGAAAGATCGTGTACGCGGCCGGGGCCAGGCTCATCGCGGTGCCCGGATGGCCGTTGCCGACCTTCTGCACCGCGTCGGCCGCCAGGAGGCAGGCAGTGTCGACCGCGCGCCGGTCGAGTCCGGTCCATTCGAAGCCGTCAGACGTCTGCGTGCTCATCTTCAAGAAGTCCTCGATCGAAGCGAATCTGGTGCTCGGTCGCGTTCAAAACTAAAAGTCTGACTTTTGAGCCGGAAGGTCGCGGTGTGTCAGCCTGTGGTGAAAGTGGGACACCGGCGGCACGACCGAGGCGGCACGAGGCGGACATGGCGGGCAGAACCATCCAAGGCGGGGGCGATGACGGCGTGGTGGACGGCATCCGAACGTTCCCTTTCCCGGTCGAGCTGAGCGTGGGCGGCGTCGGGATGCAGATCGGCCCGATGGGGGCGGGCCGCACCTGGCACGCCCAGGCACCGCTGGAGCGGGTGCACCGCATCGACTTCCACGTCGTGATGCTCTTCGACGGCGGCCCGGTCCGCCACATGATCGACTTCGCCGAGTACGAGGCGTCCGCCGGCGACCTGCTGTGGATCCGCCCGGGCCAGGTGCACCGTTTCTCGCCGACCAGCGAGTACCGCGGAACCGTACTGACCATGCAACCCGGCTTCCTGCCCCGCGCCACGGTGGAGGCGACCGGCCTCTACCACTACGGCCAGCCGCCCCTGCTCCGCCCCGACGCACCCCGGCTGCAGGCCCTGCGCGCCTCCCTGGCCCAGCTGCGCCGCGAGTACGAGGACACGGGGACGCTGCCGCCGAGCCTGCACACGGCGGTGCTGCGGCACTCCCTGACCGCGTTCCTGCTGCGCCTGGCGCATCTGGCGGCCAGCTCGGCGGAGGCGGCGCGCGGCCGGGCGGACACGACGTTCACCCTCTTCCGGGACGCCGTGGAGAAGGACTTCGCCACCAACCACAGCGTGAGCGCCTACGCCGACTCCCTCGGCTACTCCCGCCGCACCCTCGTGCGCGCGGTCCGCGCCGCCACCGGCGAGACCCCCAAGGGCTTCATCGACAAGCGGGTCGTGCTGGAGGCGAAACGGCTGCTGGCCCACACCGACATGCCGATCGGCCGGGTCGGCGCGGCGATCGGCTTCCCCGACGCCGCGAACTTCTCGAAGTTCTTCCAGCAGCACACGGACCAGACACCGGCGGCGTTCCGGGCGGAGCTGCGGTAGGCCCGGCGCGGAGCCGCGGAGCCGCGGAGGGGTCGGGCCCGCGGACCGGCATGGCGATGTCCTCGCGGACCGGCATGGCGATGTCCTCGCGGACCGGCATGGCGATGCCCCCGCGGGAGGATCCTCGCGGGGGCATCGCCAAGTGCCCGGTCAGTGGCCGAAGTCGAACCAGTTCACGTTCACGAAGTCGGCCGGCTGGCCGCTGGTGAAGGTGAGGTAGACGTCGTGCGTGCCGGTCACCGAGCTGATGTTGGCCGGGACGGTTCTCCATGACTGCCAGCCGCCGGTGTTCGACAGCGCGAAACTGCCGATCGGTGCGTTGCTGCGGCTGTCCAGGCGCACCTCGACCAGACCGCTCACCCCGCTCGCCGCGCCGCTCGCCACCCGGGCGTTGAACTGGGTGGCCGCCGTGGAGCCGAAGTTGACGCCCTTGTACAGCGCCCAGTCGCCGTTGGCGAGGTAGCCCATGTCCTGTCCGCCGCCGGCGTCCGTGGTGGCCTCGGTGGCGACGCCGGACTGGCTGTCGTAGGACTCGGCCTGGATGGGGCTGTAGGCGTCGCGGTTGCCGGTGGGCGGCGGTGTGGTGCCCCCGCCGCCGCCGGAGGAGAGCACCTGGACGTAGTCCACCACCATCGGGTGGCCGGACTCGGTGGCGCCGGTCGGGCCGCCGCCGAAGGCGTCCGGGAAGCCGCCGCCCATCGCCACGTTCAGGATCAGGAAGAACCCGTGGTCGGTGGCGTTGGCCCAGGTCGTCGCGTCCATCTGACTGGCCGTCACCGTGTGGTAGTTGACGCCGTCGACGTAGAAGCGGATCGCCTCCGGGCTGACCGAGCGGTCCCACTCCATGCTGTAGGTGTGGAAGGCGGACTGGCAGGTGCTGCCCGGGCAGGCGATCGAATTGCCGATGCCCGTCGTCTCGTTGCAGGGGCCGCCCGGGTTGGTGCCGCAGTGCATGGTCGCCCAGACCTTGTTCATGCCCTGGACGTTCTCCATGATGTCCAGCTCGCCGACGCTCGGCCAGTTCTGGTAGTTGCCGCGGTAGGGCGCGCCCAGCGCCCAGAACGCCGGCCAGTAGCCCGCGGCCGCGTTGCCGGTGACGTTGGGCATCTGGATGCGGGCGTCGACGCGCAGCTTGCCGCCGGCCGGGGGCTGGAAGTCGGTGCGCTTGGTCTCGATGCGGCCGGAGGTCCAGTGGCCGGACCCGTCGCGCACCGGGGTGATGCGCAGATTGCCGTTGCCGTCGAGCGCGACGTTGCTGGTGCTGTTGGTCATCGTCTCGACCTCGCCGGTGCCCCAGTTGGCGGGGCCGCCCGGATACGAGGTCCCGGTGTCGTACTGCCAGTCGGAGGTGTTGACGCCGGACCCGGCGGCGCCGTTGAAGTCGTCGAGGAAGACCTGGTTCCAGCCCGACGGGGGAGCCGGCGCGGAGGCGCTGGCGGACTGGGTGGTCAGGGTGGCGGCGGCCGCCACCAGGCCGAGGGTGCCGACAGCGGCGACGAGTGCCCGCCGCAGCGGGCGCCGTCTGTGGTGCGTGCCGGAGGTGTCACTCATGCGGGGTGCCTCCCGGGGACGGAGTGGGGGTGCGCTGGATGCCATGTGCGCGGAGCTCTTCTGAGAGCGCTCTCAGAGTGCCTCAATGTGCTCCCGGTCACTCCGGTCGTCAAGAGTTGAAGCAGGCAAAGTCTTTCAGTGGTAGGTGAGTTCACCCTATGAACGGCATATGTGCCAAGAACTGCCTGCCTTCCAGTCCGCCCACGACAGGTTCCGGTCGTTGAGCCCATCGTCCGGTTCGACGGTGCGCTCGCCGGAGTTCTCCATGAGGACGATGTCGGTGAATATCGAGCCGGCGTGGAACCGGTGGCCGGCCACCGAGGATTTATTCGGGAGCCCCTGTAGAGCCCAGAAGTCAGCAGGTGGACGCTGGTGCGATTTTGGTGATCTCCGAGCCGGGTATCACGAACCGCCGGTCCACGTCGCCGGACGTGCGCATGAGCGTGACGGCAGCGGGGACGTACGAGACCAGCTCCCCGCAGTAGGTCCCCGCGGCTGTGGACACCCTGACCAGATCGGCCGCCGGGTCCTCGGTGTGAGCCCAGGCGATCCCGAGGGCGGCGGCCACCAGCAGTACACCTCCGGTGAACGCGACCGCACTCAGATGGAGCGCCCGGCGAACCCGGATGATCTCTGTCCGTGTCCACCGGCGCAGGGAGCTACCGCCCAGCAACAATTGCTCACCAGGCCGGCCGAAGGAGGCCCGGACTGCGAGCAGCGACCCGGCCACGAGGAGGAGGAAGGCGCCACCCAGCGAAGAGGTGGCGAGAAGTCGCCAGGACGAGGGTAGTTGAGACAGGTCGTCACGGCCCTTCAGCACCGTCACGACCGTCACCAGAGCGGTGAGGCCGAGGAGGCCGTTGCGCCAGCCCTCCGCCTGCTTGCGAAGCAGGTCCAGCTGCTGGAACTGCAGCTCCCTGGCCAGCTCAGCCCATCGTCGGTCGACCCCCGCGCTCAAGCAGCGCCTCCCACGGCCGACTTGAACGTCCACTGGGCGCCGCACCCTTCGAACAACGTGTCCTCGGGCTGCCCCGCATGGGTGAAACCGCATTCGCAGAACAGCGTCTCAGCACTGGCTGCCGCCTCCAGTTCGGCCGTGGAGTCCCCGCCGCGGCGGAGGCGGGGGAAGCCCTTCGTGCCGACCAGTCCCTTGGGGAACGTGGTGGATGTGGGACCGTGGCACCGCGGGCAGGCACCCGCCACGGTCACTCCGTCGTCGTCCACGCTGAACCGGAACCGGTCGGCGACGGCTTCCAGGGGGACCTGGGCGTAGACCAGGTTCACGTCGTGCGGGGGGTTGGTCATGATGCGCGCTCCTGCTCCTGGGGCGTGGCCGGGGCTGCCGGACCTCGCGCTCCGGACGGCTCTTCCGTGGACGTCGTGAACTGCAGCCCGAACATGGGTGCGTAGATCCTCAGCCGGCGGGCCACCCAACTGCGGTCCGTGCCCAGCTCACGGGCCAGCGCCTCGACCCGATCGGTCGACACGGTGCCGTGCAGAGCGGGCCCTCGACCGTTGAGCCCTTCGCTGAGCAGGACCATGTCCTGCCACACGGGAAGGACATCGGGTGCGTCCGGTACGTCGACGACGACACCAAAGGGCTCGTAGCGCCGCAGTAGTTCGTACACCGCACGGACGCTTCGGCCAATGCGAGCGGCCATGGTGACCAGTTCCAGTGCCTGGACGGCGGAGGGGGGCCGGGGCGTTTGCAGGTCCATGTCCATCGACAGGGCGAGCAGGTCGTACGGTTCGGGCGCAATTTTGGCGACTGCTGCGCGCTGTTCGGCGTTGAGGCCGGGCACCTTTGCGCCCAGTGCCTGGTACGGGGCGAGGCGTTCGAGTGCCTCACCGAGGGTGAGGGAGGCGTCGCGGGCGTATCGGGCGAGGTGGAACGGGGTGATGGGGACCCAGACGGCTCTGAAGGGCGTTCCCTCGTCCAAGCCGGCCAGATCGAGCAGCAAGTTCGTCTCGGCGCCTGCGGGCTGCAGGGAAAGGGCCTGCGCGGGCAGGTCGGGTGGCTGCTTGCAGAGGTGATCTGCCTGGGCGGCCAACCGCTGCACACACTCGCCCAAGGACTCACCGAGCTCACCGGCTGCGAGCACGACGGTGGCGGCGGTCCAGGGGATCGTGGGGTCGAGACTGCCGGTGAGAAGCGCGATGCGGTCCCGGGTGGGCAGTCCCACCCAGTGCCGCAGGGGTTCGAGGTCGTCCGGGACCTTCATCCCGAGGTCGGCCAGGCGGCGGACCCGGGCGGCGAAGACCTCCCAGGGCTCCCAGTCCCGATCCGATCCGAGCCCGGGCAGCTTGCCGCCCGGGGCGTAGGCCAAGGCCAGGACATCGATGGGAATGCCGGGAGTGGGAAGCGGGGCGCCGTCGTCGGCATCGACCGTGAGCAGCTTCAGGTCGGCCGACTCCAGGGTCACCAGGGTGTCCGTCGACATACGGAACTCGGGCAGCCGCACGCCGACCTGTGCCGCAACTCGCCCCGCCGACTCCAGCAGGGCGCCGACCGTCGTCTCCCGGCGGGCTGCTTCGGCCAGCACGGACTGTAGGCTGGGGCCAGCCTCGTCCGTCTCGGCGTTCCACAGCTTGTGCAACAGATCCCAGTCCGTGGAGCTGGGCGCGGACGACAACAGCTCGTCCTCCGCAGGCAAGCGGTAACCGAGGAACTCCCAGCTCCTGAGCTCCTGCAACACCTGGGGCCCCGTAAGTCCGAGCCGGTCGGCCAGGCGGGCGACGTGGATCGGCAGGACGTTCCTGGGCAGACCCCGAGCAGCCCCTTCCCGGTTGTGGCCGCTGTCCACGGCCAGTAGATCCACCTCCCTGGACGTGGCGACATGGTCGGCCAGACGGTCCACGGGGACGTCGGGAACGGTCAGACCCAGAGGTTCGTAGCAGCGGCACCGCTCGAGCAGGGCGCCGACGCTCAGGCCGCTGGAGGCCGACAGCTGCAGGAGAGCCGCCGCGGGGGGCTGCCGTTCGGCCCGGTGCGGGTCCGACCAGTCGCGCATCCATCGCACAAGATCGTCGTCGTGGGACTCGGGAACGAAGTCCAGGGCAGGGGTTTGCTCCGCTGTGACGGCCGGTATCCGGACCCGTCGCCCGAGGATGGCGAAACGTCGCAGGTCACGTAGGGCTTCGGCGAGGGATCGCCGCGCACGGTAGGCGTGCGAGACCAGCTTGGGCCCGGAACCTGGCGCCCGATCGAGGAGGTCGCTGTCACCCGGGTGCGGTACGGGATACCCGGAGACGTCGTCCGGCGGCACCACGCCCTCGGTGCGATCGTCACCGACCCGCACACCCTGGTCGCGCAGGACCGCCAGCCGCCAGGGAGTCGTGAGCTCGTCCGGCTGGCGACGACCCTTGTCAGGTTCCCGCGGCAGCAACTGGCGGTCGTCGGGGAAGCAGCCGACGTCGTCGAGGGAGAGATCCGGACGGTCGTAGCCGGAAGTCCGGTACACGGGCAGGGTGAGTCCACGGCCCGCCAGTTCGGCGATGACCGTCTGGGCCAGCGTCGCATCATGCTCCTCCAAGGACCACAGCCATCTGAAGTCCAGGCCCTCCCAGCCCGGCAGGTCCGCTGCGGCACGGCCCACCTGCTGGGCGGCCCACTCCTCGTCCCAGCTCAGCAACTTGTTGCGGTTGACGCTCAACTGTGGGGCGTGCGCGCCGGAGAGGTTGACGACATATCCGAAGGTGTTCTGCGAGGTGATGATGCCGTCGGCGAGTACGGAGCCCTGGCCGGAAACCCACCACACCGGTCCCCGGGCGTCGAGCGGCGGCACTGCGTCGGCATCGGCTGGGTGCAGCAGCTTCCCAGCGGATCGTACTTCGGGCTCACCGGCGTCCTCGTGGAGGATCAGTTCGTACTCGCTGAGCCGTACCTGATGACTCAGCACCTCCAGTGCGGACACCAGCTCCTCGTCCCTTTCGGGTTCGCTGAGCATGAGGCGGACGCGGGTTCCGCCCTCGCGCATCGGGTCGTCCTCATCGTCGTACACACGGATGCGGAACAGGCCACTGCTGCTGGAAATGTCGACCACCAGAGCCTGCCGCGCGATTCGGCCGTCCGGATAGACCTCCCGGGTCACCAGGGTGACCTCGTCGGCGATCATGAAATAGCTGAGGACCCCGATGCCGAAGCGGCTGTAGGGCTGGAGCCGGAGCCGAGGATCCGCACTCAGCCAACGGGCTTGTTCCCGCCGGAAGGCTCGGGTTTGTGAGAAGCGACGGCCGGCTCGGCTGAAGGTCTGCTCCAGTTGAGCCCGGCCCATGCCGACGCCGTTGTCACGGCACTCGATGAAGGCGCGACCGGGTCGTCCGCCGGAGGCCCGGGTGCGGCCCTGGCTGACCTTGATCTGTCCCTCCCACGGGAAGGGGACGCCCCCCTTGTGCTCGTCCAGGAACCGCCAGCGCAGCTCACGGTAGCGGCAGGCATCGGCGGCGTTCTGGTACAGCTCCCGCACAGCCAGCGTGCGATCGCCGTAGAGTTGATGGCCCATCAGGAGTTCGCGTATCTCGTCCTGCGCCAGCGCGAAGCGCAGCAGAGGCACGCTGTAGAGGCGCTCCTCCGTGTACCTCTGGCGTGCCGGGACCAGGCCATGGGTGGTGATTCTCCGGGGCAACCCGTCGAGGAGGTCGTCGCGTTGTTGTTCCCGCGCGGCATGCAGAGACTGCAGCACGGTGTCCGCGCGCTGCGCGAGGTCCAGGACGCCTTCGTGCAGGGCCGGGTGCGGACACAGCATCTGCAGGTCGAGGTGGTCCCCCTCCAGGGCCCACTCGAGCTGGTCATGCACCGTCTGGACCACGTCGGCGGGGACCACCGAGGCCGCCACTCCCACGTGATCGGGCAGTACGTCGGGGAACTGGTGCACGTCGGCCGCCAAGAGACCCGCGAGGCGGACGATGCCCAGCACGCCCCACCACCGTACGGGGCATCGCCCCTCGGCGGTCGTCAGGGCCGAGGGCGCCTGCCCCAGATGGCGCCGGTACAGGTCAGGATCCACCGGATCGTCGGAAAGGAACTGGACACTTTTCACCAACAGCCAGTAGACCTCGTCGGACTGGTGTTTCTGCTCTGGCCCGAGCAGGGCCCGGGCCAGGCGCTCGATCAGTTCCGCCCCGCCCGGGTCGGGTGGCTCGACCAACTGTTCGCCCACCCAGCGGTGAGCGAGCCAGGCGGCCAGCGCCCGGAACGCCTCGGTTTCGCCGCGCCGGGCGTGCCCGCGTGCCTTGCGCAGAAGCTGGGCGTGGCTTTCGTGGACGTATTGCAGCTCCGTTCGCATGGAAAGGCCGACGTCCGGCGGTACCGGGTCCAGGTCGAACGGGTCGGCGTCGGCGAGGCGGCTGAGTTTGTGGGCCCACAGTGCCTCCCGCAGGAAGGGGAGCGCGGCCAGCAGACCGGTTTCCAGTGGAGAGCGCTCGGGGGCGCTGCGCAGAAGCTCCTTCATCACCCGGCTCAGGGTGCGCGTCGGCAGACCGCGGTCCTCCCAGGGGTCGTCGAAGCGACGCCGGTCCTTCAGCACGGAGACCGCGCACTCGTGTGCGAATCTCGCGACGCGGTCTCGCATGGCCGTGTCGGGTCCCGATTCGCCCGGCGCGGTGGCCCACAGCGCAGCGCGCTCCACAGCGCCGCGCCACCGCAGGGGAATCTCCGTTCCCTCGCACGGGTCGGGGAAGGCGGCAAGCTCCTCGTCCGACGGGGCGCAGCTCACGCTCGGAGTCTGCTCATGGTTCGCCTTGCGCGCGTACTCGAACGTACGTTTCTTGGTCCGACGAACGATCTCCTCGAATGTGTGCTCTGGGGTGAAAGGATCCAGGAACTCGGTGAGTGCCCGCGTGAAGAAGCTGCCCTCAGCGTCGTAGTGGCACCGCTGTCCCCGGCCGCAACCTAGAAGGAGAGCGAGCCGACGGGACGGGGCGTGGATGCTGGACGCCCCCCAATCGGGGCTCGCCCCGTCGTCCGGTCCGCGGTCACGGCATGCGTCGACGGCGTAGACCACTGATGGCGCCCTGCAGTCGCTCAGATAGGGCGTGACGTCTACGGGGAGCAACGAGTCGAGATGCGCCTGCGACCAGGTCTGCCCGGCCGCGGGGGCGTGGGCGTCGGCGGGCACAAGATAGTCGGTGTCGCCGACGCGTACCCCGTGGCCCGTGAAGTAGATCAGCAGCAGATCGCAGTCCGTGGCGGCGGCCCGCTCCAGTGCGGCGGTGATGTCGTTCTTCCCCGCCGGGCCGCCGCCCTGCCCTCCGAGTGTGGTCACCCCGTCGTACCCGGACGCCGCGACCTGGTCTCCCACCGCCGAGAGGTCTTTTTCCACGATGTCGGCCAATGAGGGGAACCTCGCACAGGCACGGGGCGTTTCACCGACTCCGATGAGGAGTGCTGATCGTCTGATCGTCACCAGGGCACGCTAGCGGGGCCGCCGTCCGGCTGCGGCCCGTTCGCGGGAAACGTCAGGACGGGACGCGAGTCGCCCCATGCGATCAGCGCTGGCACCCGCCTCGCCGCCGTCCGCGTCGAGCCGCACCAAGGACAGGCTGCCCCTCGGCCGGATCCATGCCGGAGTAGGCCAGTCCGGATGCGGGGCGCCACGAGTTCCGTTTCCCCTTCCCGCACCACTGCGGACTCCTCGACGAGCCGATTCCGGCAGCCCCCAGAGCGGACGACGGGCGTTCTGTGACGTGGGGATCGCCACCCGTGGACGTCGGTGGCCACCTCAACGGAGACCGGCAGTCGATCAGGGATTCGGTGAACTGGTTCGCCGGCCGGACCGCCGGCACGTCGGTGCACGGCAACTGCTGATCCGGCCCGAACGACGCCCTACGGCTCCTTCGCCGGCCGCCACCCCATGGCCCGCGAGATGCCGAGCGCCGCGAGCCTTACCGTGGGCGCCAGTACCGGTACCTGTGCGTCGGTCTGCGGTACCACCACCGACACGGCGGCGGCCACCGTGCCGTCCCGCCCGCGCACCGGGGCGGCCACCGACAGGGCGTCGTCGGTCACCTGGCGGCTGCTGACCGCGACCCCGGTGTGCCGCACCTCGGCCAGCACCCGGCGCAGCCGCGCCGGGTCGGTGATGGTGTACGGCGTGAAGGACGCGAGCGTGCCCGCGCAGTACCGCTCCTGGAACTCCGGGTCGCCGTGTGCCAGCAGCACGAGCCCCACCCCGGTGGCGTGCAGCGGCCAGCGGGCGCCGACGCGGATGTGCACCCCGACCGCGGAACGGCCCGAGATCCACTCGGTGTAGACGACCTCCACGCCGTCCTGCACCGCCAGTTGCACGTTCTCATGGGTCGCCTCGTACAGGTCCTCCAGATAGGGCAGCGCGATCTGCCGCAGGGCGAGCCCGCGCGGGGCGAGCGCCGCGATCTCCCACAGCCTGAGCCCGACGTGGTAGACGCCCGCCTCGTCCCGCTCCAGGGCGCCCCAGTCGGTGAGGGCGCCCACCAGCCGGTGCGCCGTGGTGAGGGTCAGCCCGGCCCGCCGGCTGATGTCCGTCAGGGACAGTGCCGGGTGCTCGTGGTCGAAGGCGGCGAGCACGGACAGCAGCCGGTCGGGCGCGGTGGGGGCGGTCATGGCCGGGTGTCTCCCGGGTGGGCGAGGTCGTACGGGCGGGGATAGGCGGCGGGACGGTAGCCGACGTAGCGCGGTGCGGTCGCCGGATCCTCCCGGCGCGCACGGGAGTTGAGGGTGGCGGGTGAGGTGTCCCAGCGGCCCGTGTCGAGGCGGTGCTCGAGGGCGTGCAGCGCGCCGAGCATCTCACCGGTGGTGAAGGCGCAGTGGCCGGGCCCGTCCACGTAGGCCTGGCTGAGCAGCGCGCCGGAGCCGGCCGCGGTGGCGGCCCGGCGATAGGCGCTCTCGGCCGGGACGGGGATCAGGCCGTCGCCGGTGGTGTGGATATCGAGCTGGGGGTCGGTGAGCCGGCCGGTGAAGACACTGGTGCGCCGCATCCACCGGACGGCCGCGGGGTCGGCCCCGATCCGGGGTGCGCGGTTCAGGGCGGTGAGGTCGGTGCGCAAGGACAGTCCCGCCTCCTTGTAGAGCTCCTTCACCTCTTTGTACAGCGGGGACCGGCTCAGCATCACGGTGTAGTCGACGCCGGTGTTCCAGGACATGCTGCCGCCGGCCCGGCTCTCGGCCTCCTGCCGCCAGCTGAACGCGGGCAGCCGCACCAGCCCGGTGACGGCCGCGTACTGGTTGGCCTCCTGTCCGTCCCAGTCCCTCGGGCCCGGCTCGGTCTGCGCGGGGTCGTTGTAGCCGGGGATGTCGTGCAGGGCGGCGGCGAGCGCGATCCGGGCGCGGCCCGGTGCGGTCTGCTGGGCCTCGGTGACCTTCGAGCCGAGCGCCCGCGCGGCGGCGGTGGCGGCCGACTGGTCGGCGAAGCCGGTGAGCGGGATGTCCGCGCCGGGCGCGAGCAGCGTGCGGAGGGCGAAGGCCGGGTCCAGCGTGCTGTTCCAGTTGGCGATGCCGCCCTGGACCAGACCGCACATCGACAGCGACCCGTCGAAGCGGGCGGCATGCCGCTCGGCGAGGGTCGTGGTGACCAGGCCGCCGTAGGAGGTGCCCCAGGCGAGCGTGCGCCGGGCCGGGCCGAACCTCCGGGTGAACAGGTCCAGGGTGGCGAGCTGGTCGGGCACGGCGTCCGTCACCGCCCAGCCGGTCGTGGCGTACGAGGAGCCGATGAGCGCGTATCCCTCGGCCAGCAGCTTGGTCCGGGAGTCCGGACCGGGGGTGTTCCGGGCCGGGTTGGGGACTCCGGCGGGGGTGTAGCCGTGGCTGTAGAGGAGCACGGTGCCGTTCCAGCCGGCGGGTACGTCCATCAGGTACGTGGCGCCCGAGGGGAGGTGGCCCTCGAGGTGCGCGTCGGTGGCGGCGTGCGCGGGCAGGGCGGTGGCCGCGCTCAGGGCGAGGGTGAGTGCGGCGAGGCAGGTGCGCGTCTTCAACGGGGGTCCCTTCCGGTGGGGGAGTGCGGGACGAAACCCCGGTGAAGTTATGCATTCATACATCTGCCGTCAATCTGATGCACAACATCGGCTCAGCTTGTCCTCCGCGATGCAAGGCGTTGCTCGGCCCGTCCTCCGCGACGCAGGACATTGGTCGGCCCGTCCTCCGCGACGCAGCGCACCGCTCGGCCTGCCCTCCGCGACGCAGCGCACCGCTCGGCCTGTCCTCCGCGACGCAGGATATTGCTCGGCTTGTCCTTCGCGGCGCAGGGCATCGGCTCAGCTTGTCCTCCGCGATGCAAGGCATTGCTCGGCCCGTCCTCCGCGACGCAGGACATTGGTTGGCCCGTCCTCCGCGACGCAGCGCACCGCTCGGCCTGTCCTCCGCGACGCAGGCATCGGTCGGCCTGTCCTCCGCGATGCGCGACATCAGCCCAGTCCGTCCTCCGCGATCCGCAGCAGCAGGGCGTGCAGCGCCTCGCGCTCGGCCGGGTCGAGCGGGCCCAGCAGTTCGTTCGTCACGCGCAGGCCCGCCTCGTCGGTGTCGCGCAGGAAGGCGCGGCCCTCGCCGGTGAGGGCGACGATGCGGCTGCGGCGGTCGTCCGGTGAGGGGCGCCGCTCGGCGAAGTCGAGCTTCTCCAGGTCGTCGACCAGGCCGACGATCGCGCTCGGGTCGTAGCCGAGCCGGGCGCTCAGCTCGCGCTGCGGCGCGCCCTCGCAGGTGGCGAGGAAGCGCAGGACCGCGTAGTGGCGCAGGCGCAGCCCCGACTCCTGCAGGAACGTGTTGAACAGCTGACCGGAGCGCAGGCCCAGGCGGTACAGGAGGTAGCCCGCGTCCGCGTGGAGCCCGCGCATCCACGGCTCGTCCGCGTCGATGGGCTGTGGGGTGGCGTGCTGGCGTGTGATGGCGGGCTCCCTGGGTTCGGCGGACTTGATGGACTCAATGGGCTCGGCGGACTCAATGGCCTCGGTGGATTTGGCGGATTCGGTGGGCTCGGTGGATTGGGCGGGTGGTGGAGATTCCAGCATGTCCCACCCGTGGGTCGCCAACAACTATTGACGTCAACAATTATTGCTCTTAGCTTCGATCTCGCGGCCGTGCTCGGAAGAGCGATCGCAGCCGCCGCACCACAAGAGCCGAAGTGGAGGGACCCACCCGTGCCCAGCATCGATCTCACCGGCAAGGCCGCCGTCGTCACCGGCAGCGGCCGCGGCCTCGGCCTGGCCTATGCCCACGCCCTGGCCGCCCACGGCGCGTCCGTGGTCGTCAACGACGTGGACGAGGCCGTGGCGGAGGCGGCCGTGAAATCCATCACCGAGGCGGGCGGCAGGGCCGTCGCCGAGGTGGTCCCGGTCGGGACGAGCGAGGCCGCCGACCGGCTGGTCAACCGCGCGGTGACGGAGTTCGGGCGGCTCGACGTCCTGGTCACCAACGCCGGCATCCTGCGCGACAAGGTGCTGTGGAAGATGACCGACGACGACTTCGACGCGGTGCTCACCACTCACCTCAAGGGCACCTTCACCTGCGCCCGCGCCGCTGCCGTCCGCATGCGCGAGCAGGGCGAGGGCGGCACGCTGATCCTGGTCGGCTCCCCGGCCGGCCAGCGCGGCAACTTCGGCCAGACCAACTACGCCGCCGCCAAGGCCGGCATCGCCGCCATGGCCCGCACCTGGTCGATGGAGCTGGGCCGCGCGGACATCACCGTGAACGCGATCGTGCCGGTCGCCGCGACCGCGATGACCGAGACCATCCCCGCCTTCGCCCCGTACATCGAGGCGATGAGGAACGGCGAACCGCTCCCGGCCTTCCTGCGCAAGGGCGAGGGCTTCGGCACCCCCGAGGACTGCGCCGCCCTGGTGCCCTTCCTCGCCTCCGAGGCCGCCCGCCGGATCACCGGCCAGGCCATCGGCATCGGCGGCGACAAGGTGGCACTCTGGTCGCATCCGCAGGAGATCAGGGCGGCCTACGCCGACGGCGGCTGGACGCCCGAGACGCTGGCCGACGTCTTCCCGACGTCCGTGGGCGCCGAGCTCCAGTCGGTCGGCATCCCGGCGCCCAAGCTCCCGGAGGCGTGATGGCTCCCCCCGCAAACCCCTCCACGAACCCGTCCGTGACCCCCGCCACGAACCCGTCAGCGACCCCCGCCACGAACCCGTCAGCGACCCCCGCCACGAACCCGTCAGCGACCCCCGCCACGAACCCGTCAGCGACCCCCGCCACGAACCCGTCAGCGACCCCCGCCACGAACCCGTCCGCAACCCCCGCCACGAACCCGTCCGCGCTCCCTTCCATGAACCTCGACGACCTGGTCGCGATCGACGTCCACACCCACGCGGAGGTCTCCTCCCGGGGCGGCCACTCCTCCCTGGACGACGACCTGCACGAGGCCTCCTCCGCCTACTTCAAGGTCGAGGGCAAACGCAAGCCCACCCTGGAGGAGACGGCCGCCCACTACCGTGAGCGGAAGATGGCCGCCGTCATCTTCACGGTGGACGCCGAGTCGGCGACCGGCACCCCGCCCGTGCCGAACGAGGAGGTCGCCGAGGCCGCCGCCGCCAACCCCGACGTCCTCATCCCCTTCGCCTCCATCGACCCCTTCCGCGGCAGGGCGGGCGTCCGGCAGGCCCGCCGCCTGGTCGAGGAGTACGGGGTGAAGGGCTTCAAGTTCCACCCCAGCATCCAGGGCTTCTTCCCCAACGACCGCTCGGTGGCCTACGACCTCTACGAGGTCATCGAGGAGACCGGCGCCATCGCCCTCTTCCACACCGGCCAGACCGGCATCGGCGCCGGCGTCCCCGGCGGTGGTGGCATCCGGCTGAAGTACTCCAACCCGCTGCACGTCGACGACGTCGCCGCCGACTTCCCGCATCTGAAGATCATCCTGGCGCATCCGTCCTTCCCCTGGCAGGACGAGGCGCTCGCCGTCGCCACCCACAAGCCGGGCGTGCACATCGACCTGTCCGGCTGGTCGCCGAAGTACTTTCCGCCGCAGCTCGTGCAGTACGCCAACACGCTGCTCAAGGACAAGGTCCTCTTCGGCTCCGACTTCCCCGTCCTCACCCCCGACCGATGGCTCGCCGACTTCGCGAAGCTGTCGATCAAGGACGAGGTCAGGCCGAAGATCCTCAAGGAGAACGCCGCCCGGCTGCTCGGGCTGGCCAAGCCGTAAGGGGCCGTAGATGCGCAATGAGGGACTGGGGTCGTGGCCCGCACGCCGGGCCCGCAAGACCCCGCACCGTACCGCCCTGGTCCACGGCGGCACCTCGTTCACGTACGCGCAGCTGTACGACCGTGCCACCCGCCTCGCCCACGCGCTGCGCGCCCGCGGCGTCCGGCGTGGCGACCGCATCGCCTATCTCGGTCCCAACCACCCCTCCTACCTGGAGACGCTGTTCGCCGCGGGCACGCTCGGCGCCGTCTTCGTCCCGCTCAACACCCGGCTCGCGGGCCCGGAGATCGCCTTCCAGCTCTCCGACTCGGGGGCGAGGGCCCTCGTCCACGCCCCCTCGCACGCCGGCCTCGTCGCCGGTCTGCCGGGCGGCACCGACGTACGGGTGTACGTCGAAGTCGGCGCCGAGTACGACGCGTTGACGGCCGCGGCCGCCGACGACCCGATCGACGAGCCGGTCACCCCCGACGACACCTGCGTGATCATGTACACCTCGGGGACGACCGGCCGGCCCAAGGGGGCGATGCTCACCCACGGCAATCTCACCTGGAACGCCCTCAACGTCCTCGTCGACACCGATCTGATCGCCGGTGAACGGGCCCTGGTCTCCGCGCCGTTGTTCCACACGGCCGGTCTGAACATGCTGACGCTGCCGGTGCTGCTGAAGGGCGGTACCTGCGTCCTGGTGGAGGCCTTCGACCCGGGGGCGACCCTCGACATGATCGAACGGCACCGGATCACCTTCATGTTCGGGGTGCCGACGATGTTCGAGCAGGTGGCCAGGCACCCGCGCTGGCCGGACGCGGACCTGTCCTCCCTGCGCGTCCTCACCTGCGGCGGCTCCCCGGTGTCCACGCCGCTGATCGCCGCCTACCAGAAGCGGGGCCTGACCTTCCTCCAGGGCTACGGCATGACCGAGGCGTCCCCCGGCACGCTCTTCCTGGACGCCGAGCACGCGGTCGACAAGGCGGGTTCGGCCGGGGTCCCGCACTTCTTCAGCGACGTCCGCGTCGTACGGCCCGACCTCACCCCGGTCGACGTCGGCGAGACCGGGGAGGTCGTGGTCCGCGGCCCGCACGTCATGCCCGGCTACTGGGGCCTGCCCGAGGAGACGGCTCGCTCCTTCACCGACGGCTGGTTCCGCAGCGGGGACGCGGCCCGGGTCGACGAGGACGGCTACGTCCACATCGTCGACCGCATCAAGGACATGACCATCTCGGGTGGTGAGAACGTCTACCCCGCCGAGGTCGAGGACCTGCTGCTCCGCCACCCCGACATCGTCGAGTGCGCGGTCATCGGCGTGCCGGACGACAAGTGGGGCGAGGTGCCGCGCGCGGTCGTCGTACCGCGCGAGGGCGCCGTGCTCGACCCCGACGAGGTGCTGGCCTCCCTCTCCGGCCGGCTCGCCAAGTACAAGATCCCCAAATCCGTGGTGCTCGCGGACGAACTCCCGCGCACCGCCTCCGGCAAGCTCCTGAAGTCCCGGGTGCGCAAGCGCTACGGAACCCCCGACTCCCCTAAGGAACAAGGCTGCTCATGAGCGTCACCGTCAACGGCATCGAGGAACTGAAGAAGCTGGCCGGCAGCGACCTCGGCACCAGTGAGTGGATCGAGGTCACCCAGCAGCGCGTCGACACCTTCGCCGACGCCACCGGCGACCACCAGTGGATCCACGTGGACCCCGAGCGGGCGAAGGAGGGCCCGTTCGGCGCACCCATCGCGCACGGCTATCTGACCCTCTCCCTCTTCATCCCCCTGTTCACCGAGCTGCTCGACGTCCAGGGCGTGACGACGAAGGTCAACTACGGCCTGAACAAGGTGCGTTTCCCCGCACCGGTCAAGGTCGGCTCCCGCATCCGTCTCGCCGCCCGGCTCGCCGAGGTCGAGGAGGTGCCGGGCGGGGCGCAGATCACCGTGGAGGGCGCGATCGAGATCGAGGGCGGCACCAAGCCGGCGGCCGTGCTGAGCAGCCTGTCCCGCTTCTACGCCTGACCCTGCGGCTGATCTCTGCGCCGGGTCTCTCCCGGTTCTCGTGGCCTCTCGTGGTCTCTACGCCTGATCGGGGCGGACCGGCACCAGGTCGAGAAGGCGCTCCGATGCCTCGCGCGCGAGCGGGGTGAGGCGGTCGTGCACCGTCCGGAACGTCTTCTCGGCCCGCTCCGCCGGCCAGTCGTCCGGCAGGTGCTTGACCGGCAGGCGCGGGTCGCCGCGGATGATGCCCAGCCACTCGGCGTGCAGCCGCAGCCGCAGCACGAGGGCGTCCTCGGGGTCCGGCAGCGGGCTCTCCCGGCCCTCCCAGCGCTGCGCGAACTCCTCGTAGCGCGCGGCCAGTTCGGACAGCTCCCAGGTCTCCTCGATCATCGCGCCGATGTCCATGCCGGCGTCGGCGTGGGCGCGGAAGACCTTCACATGGGCGGACAGGCCCAGTTCGGACACCAGCTCCGCCACGTCGGTCTCGCCCGGCGCGATCCAGAGCCCGCTGAACAGCGGTCCGAAGCCGCTCCAGGTGAGCTTGGAGCGCAGGTCGTGCCGCTGCCGCTGCCAGGACTCGGGGAGCGAGAAGCCGAGCAGGGTCCAGGTGCCGTCCCAGTCGCGGTTGACCGCGCCGGTGTGCCAGATGCGCCGTTCCCCGTCGTGCAGGACGGCCCTCGAGTGCTCGGTCAGGCCGAAGTACATCCGGCGGCCCTCGCGCTGGCGGCGCAGCAGCCCCCGGTTGACCATCCGGGTCAGGGTCGAACGGGTCGCCTGCTCGCCCACCCCGGCACGCTCGAACACGTCGATCACGCTGCCCGAGTACACACAGACGTCCCGCCCGAGGACCTGGTCGCCCAGGAACGTCAGCAGGAGGGACTGGGGCCGCAACGACTCCTCACCTGTCATGCGGCCACCGTACGTCGTTCTCGATCAGCTCGTCGTCCGCCGGTACGCGTGGACGGCCGTCACCAGCGCGCACACCCCCGGCGGGACGACCTCGGCCCGCAGTGTGCCGGTGCGCACGTCGTAGTCGACTCCCTCCGCCTCGAACGAGCCGTTCGTGCAGACGCTGCGCTGCGGCAGGCCGAACAGGGCCGTCACGGAGCCGGTCACCGGCTGCCCGTCCAGTTTGTGCGGGAGGTCGACCTGGAGGAGGGGGCGGCTTTCCGGGAAGAGCCTGCCCGACGCGTCGTCCGAGGCGCAGACCAGGCGGGTGTCCGTCACGAAGTCGCAGCCCTGGATGTCGCGCACCGGCCGGTCCAGGGTGATCTGCCGGGTCTCCGGGAGTTCGCCGCCCCGCCGCGGCGTGGACGGGTTGAGCAGGGGGGTGCCTCTATGTCTTTCGTCAAGGCACTCCTGTCGGGTTTGGGGTGGTTCGGGGTTGCTGAGGTTACGCGGCGAGCTCGACGCCTTTCGGTGTCCGGGATTCGTAGAAGGTGCCGTCGCGGAGCATGGCGAACAGGACGCTGATGCGTTGACGGGCCAGGCGGAGGAGGGCCTGGGTGTGGGTCTTGCCGCGTGCTCGCTGGCGGTCGTAGTAGGTGCGGGAGGCGGGGTCAGCGTTCATGCAGGCGAAGGCGGAGAGGAACATCGCCCGTTTGAGCTGCCGGTTTCCGCCTCGGGGTGCGTGTTCGCCGTGGATCGAGGTCCCGGACTGCTTCGTGGTGGGGGCGAGGCCGGCGTAGGAGGCGAGGTGGGCGGCGGTGGGGAAGCTGGTGCCGTCGCCGACGGTGACCAGCAGGACGGCGGCGGTCCTGACGCCGACGCCGGGCATCGACGTCAGGACCGGGGAAAGAGGGTGAGTCTCCAGCAGGGCGTTGATCTGGGCTTCCATCGCCCGGCGATGGGTGTGGACGGCGGCCAGGGATGCGGCCAGGGAGGGAATGACGATGTCGAGGGTGCCGGTGCCGGGGACGACGACGGTCTGCTCGTCGAGTGCGTCGAAGACGTCGTCGATCAGCCGCTGGGCCATGCGGGGGGCTTTCGGGCGGATCAGCTCCACGAGTCTGCGGCGGCCGGCCTTGCGCAGGGCGGACGGGGAGCCGTAGCGCTCCAGCAGCCAGGTCACGGCCTGGTGGTCGAGGCGGGGACCCAGAACGCGCTCCAGCGACGGGTGGAACTGAGTGAGCAGGCCGCGTATCCGGTTGGACGTGCGGGTGGCCTCGGCCGCGAGATCCTGGTCGAAGCCCACGAGGACCGTGAGTTCGGCGGTGATCTCGTCGGTCAGTTCCAGCGAGCGCAGGGTGTGCGGCATCGTCCGTGCGGCGTCCGCGATGACGGCGGCGTCCTTGGCGTCGGTCTTGGCCTCGCCGGGGTAGAGGTCGGCGATCCGGCGCATCGCGAGTCCGGGCAGGTAGGCGACCTGGCAGCCGGCGTCGCGGGCGACGGTCAGTGGCAGGGCGCCGATGGAGGCGGGCTGGTCCACGATCACCAGGACGGTGCCGAACTTTTCGCGCAGCTTGGCGAAGACGGCCCGCAACTTGGGCTCGCTGTTGGGCAGCGGTTTGTCGAAGACCTTTTTCCCGGCCGGGGTGAGTCCGTGGCCGTGGTGGGCACTCTTGCCGACGTCCAGGCCCAGGAACACGCCCACGTCTTCGATCTCGAACATCGTGCCCCTTCCCCAGGGGTGTTGACGGTGCCGGCCTCGGCTCGGGTGTCGTGCTCGCGCATCCACGTTATGCAGACCTGCCGCCCGCGAACTGTCCGGCGTTGCGCCGGACCGGGCGGTGGCCGGACCTCTGATCAGCGTCTCCGACGGCACCTCCCGGGCCCGGTGACACCACCCCCCAGGTCATGCCTTCGACAGGGGGCAACAGTCATGCCGGGCCCGGAGGCCAGCGGCCCTCTTGCAGGACCGCGGAAAACATAACGGGGAAGACCTGGAGCCGGTTCTGGTCGCCCCACTCGCCCGACACCAGCCACCGCGCGTCGGGCGAGACGGCCGCGAAGGAGTTGTTGACCTTCTCGCCCGGGTCGAGCCGGTGCACGTACTCGTAGCGCTTCCCGGCCGGTGTGGTGACCGCGAACATCTTCGACGTGGCGGTGCCGGCGCCCTGGTAGGCGTCGAAGGTGTACCCGCGCGCGATGTCCGGGTCGCCGACGTGGTTCCAGCCCCTGACTCTGAGGCCCAGCGGGATGTCCGTGAGGCCGCGGTACAGCACCGAGCCGTCCGCACGGCTCGCCAGGCCCTGCCCGCCGCCCAGCGTGCCGGTGTACGACGTACCGCTCGGCGTCCAGTGCGGTTCGCCGGACGCGAGGGCGCTCGGGGCACTGAGGGCGAGGGCGGAGGCCACCGCGGCCAGAGCGACGAGTTGACGCTTCATCAGGCACCTGCCATGTCACCGGAGATGAGGTGAGCATGCAATCACGGATCGGGTCAGGGGTCACCGTTTCCGGACCTGTGCGGAAGGGACCGCTCGACGTACCGGCGGGTCCCCGCACGTCCCGGGCGCCGAGGACCCTGGGGGAGGCGAACGCGTCGGCCCGGGCGGCCGGTCGAAGGTGCCGATGGTGCAACCGCCCCTGAGGGCGGCCCGGTTCGGCGGTGGGCCCGCCCGCTTCCGGGGGCGCGCCTCCGGCGGCGACCGGTACCGCCGGGAGGCCGGGCTGCCGCGGCCGGGCCGGCCGGCGCCGTGGCCCGCCGATCGGCCGAGCGCGCCTGCGCCGACGGGGACACCTCCGGGACACCTCGGTGAGGCCGTCGCCGGGGCCGGACAGGTCCCGGACGGTGCCGGGGACGGCCGGGCCGACGCGCCGGCCGGCGGCCGCGCCCCGGGCCGGGATCACGGCGGCGGGCCGCGCCGGGCGGGCCGGTCCGGGGGCGAAGCCGGATGATGGACACGACGGCCGTCGAGGTGCCGGTCACGTGCGCCACGACCGGGGCGGGCGGGACGATCGTGCTCCTCGCGGCCGGCCGATGTTCCCGGGTGCGGGTGCGGGTGCGGGTGCGGGTGCGGGTGCGGGTACGCGTACGGGTAGGGGACGGGTACGGGTTCGGGTGCCGTGAGGCTCCGCGGGGCCGGGGACCCGGACGCGGTGGTGACGGACGGTCCGGTCGGCACGGCGCCCGGCTCCTCGCCGGAGGCGGCGGGTGCCGAGGCGGTCCTGGCAGGAGAGGTGCGGTCGTGAAACTGACGATTCTGGGCGGCGGCGGGTTCCGGGTGCCGCTCGTGTATGGGGCGCTCCTGACGGACCACGCCGAGGGGCGGGTCACCGAGGTGGTGCTGCACGACCTGGACGCCGGCCGGCTGGACGCGGTCGTGCGGGTGCTGGCCGAGCAGGCGGCGGACGTGCCCGACGCCCCCGCGGTGACCGCCACGACCGACCTCGACCAGGCCCTGCGCGGCGCGGGCTTCGTCTTCTGCGCGATCCGCGTCGGCGGCCTGGAGGGCAGGGCGAACGACGAGCGGGTGGCGCTGGCGGAGGGCGTCCTCGGCCAGGAGACGGTCGGTGCGGGCGGCATCGCCTACGGCCTGCGCACCGTGCCGGTCGCCGCCGACATCGCCCGGCGGGTGGCCCGCCTGGCGCCGGACGCCTGGGTCATCAACTTCACCAACCCGGCGGGCCTGGTCACCGAGGCCATGTCCCGCCACCTCGGCGACCGCGTCATCGGCATCTGCGACTCGCCCGTCGGCCTCGGCCGCCGTATCGCCCGGGTGCTCGGCGGCGACCCCCGGGAGGCGTGGATCGACTACGTCGGCCTCAACCACCTCGGCTGGGTGCGCGGCCTGCACATCGCCGGGCGCGACGAACTGCCGCGCCTGCTCGCCGACCCCGGCCTGCTCGGCTCCTTCGAGGAGGGCAGGCTCTTCGGCGCCGACTGGCTGCGCTCCCTCGGGGCGATCCCCAACGAGTACCTGCACTACTACTACTTCAACCGCGAGGCCGTGCACGCCTACCGGCGGGCCGAGCGGACCCGCGGCGCCTTCCTCCGCGACCAGCAGGCGCGGTTCTACGCGGAGATGCGCGAGCCCGGCGCCCGGGCGCTGACCGCCTGGAACCGTACCCGCGCCGAGCGCGAGGCGACCTACATGGCCGAGAACCGGGAGGCCGCGGGGGCCGGCGAACGCGCCGCCGAGGACCTCTCCGGCGGCTACGAGAAGGTCGCCCTGGCCCTGATGCGGGCCATCGCCCGCGACGAGCGCACCACGCTGATCCTCGACGTCCGCAACCGGGCCACCCTGCCGGTGCTCGACTCGGAGGCCGTCGTCGAGGTGCCGTGCCTGGTCGACGCCAACGGCGCCCACCCGGTCGCCGTCGCCCCGCTGCCCGGCCATGCCACCGGCCTGGTCTGCGCGGTCAAGGCGGTCGAGCGCGAGGTGCTGGCGGCCGCCGAGTCCGGCTCCCGCGCCGCCGCGGTGAAGGCGTTCGCGCTGCATCCGCTGGTCGACTCCGTGACCGTCGCCCGACGCCTGGTCGAGGGCTACACGGACGTTCACCCCGGCCTTGCCTACCTGAAGTAAGCTCCGATTGGAAAGCGCTTTCCCCGGTGCTTCCGCCGCCCTCTCCCTGGAGACCTGCCATGCACGACGAACGCCGCCTGATCGAGGAGCGCGCCGCGCGCCTGCACACCCAGCGCATCAAGCCCGCGCTCTACGCGGCCACCGTCCCCCTGACGGTCGAGGCCTGGCAGGCGCCGGGCGAGCCGGTCCCGTTCGAGGCGGCGGCCGCCGCCACGTACGAGCCCTTCGCGACGGACACCCCCTGGGGCCCGCCCTGGGGCACGACCTGGTTCCGGCTGCGCGGACGGGTGCCGGCCGAGTGGACCGGCCGGCGCGTCGAGGCGGTCATCGACCTCGGCTTCGTCGGCGACTGGCCGGGCAACCAGGCCGAGGCGCTGGTGCACCGCACCGACGGGACGCCGCTGAAGGCGGTCAACCCGCTCAACCAGTACGTCCCGGTCGCCGACCCCGCGGCGGGCGGCGAGGAGGTCCACTACCTGGTCGAGGCCGCCTCCAACCCCGACATCCTGGCCGACGACTTCGCCGTGCCCACCCCCCTGGGGGATGTGCTCACGGCCGGCGACCGGCCGCTGTACACCTTCCGGCGCGCCGACCTCGCCGTCCTCGACAAGGAGGTCTTCCACCTCGACCTGGACCTGCAGGTGCTGCGCGAGCTCATGGCCCACCTCGGCGAGCACGAGCCGCGCCGCCACGAGATCCTGCACGCCCTCGGCCGCGCCATGGACGCCCTCGACCTCGACGACGTCCCCGGCAGCGCGGCGGCCGTCCGCGAGGTCCTCGCGCCCGTCCTGGCAAGGCCCGCCCACGCCAGCGCGCACACGATCTCCGGCGTCGGCCACGCGCACATCGACTCCGCCTGGCTGTGGCCGATCCGCGAGACCAAGCGCAAGACGGCCCGCACCTTCTCCAACGTCACCGCGCTCGCCGACGAGTACGAGGACTTCGTCTTCGCCTGCTCCCAGGCCCAGCAGTACGAGTGGGTGCGCGACAACCATCCGCACGTGTGGGAGCGGATCAAGAAGGCCGTCGCCAAGGGCCAGTGGGCGCCGGTCGGCGGCATGTGGGTGGAGTCCGACGGCAACCTGCCCGGCGGCGAGGCGATCGCCCGCCAGCTGGTCCACGGCAAGCGGTTCTTCCTCGAGCACTTCGGCATCGAGACCAAGGGCGTCTGGCTGCCGGACTCCTTCGGCTACAACGCCGCCTACCCGCAGCTGGCCAAGCTCGCCGGCAACGAGTGGTTCCTCACCCAGAAGATCTCCTGGAACCAGACCAACACCTTCCCCCACCACACCTTCTGGTGGGAGGGCATCGACGGCACCCGCATCTTCACCCACTTCCCGCCCATCGACACCTACAACGCCCGTTTCAGCGGCGCGGAGATGGACCGCGCGGTGCGCAACTACGCCGAGAAGGGCGGCGGTACGCGGTCGCTCGCGCCCTTCGGCTGGGGCGACGGAGGCGGCGGCCCCACCCGCGAGATCATGGAGCGGGCGCGCCGGCTCGCCGACCTGGAGGGCTCGCCCAGGGTCGTCGTCGAGCACCCCGACGCGTTCTTCGCCAAGGCCCGCGAGGAGTACCCGGACGCCCCGGTCTGGAACGGCGAGCTCTACCTGGAGCTGCACCGCGCCACCTACACCTCCCAGGCCCGCACCAAGCAGGGCAACCGCCGCAGCGAACACCTGCTGCGCGAGGCCGAGCTGTGGGCGACCACCGCGGCCCTGCACGCGAGCGGCTACGCCTACCCGTACGAGCGGCTGGACCGGCTGTGGAAGACGGTGCTGCTGCACCAGTTCCACGACATCCTGCCGGGCTCCTCGATCGCCTGGGTGCACCGCGAGGCGGAGGCCGAGTACGCGCGCGTGGCACAGGAGCTGGAGGCGCTGACGGCGGAGGCGATCGGCGCGCTCGGCGGGGGCGGCACCCGGGTGTTCAACACCAGCCCGTACGCCCGAGCCGAGGTGGTCCGTACGCCCGGGGGCGCGCCCGCGTACGTGCGCGTGCCCGCGAGCGGCAGCGCGCCGCTGGCCGCAGCCGAACCACCGCGGCCGGTGATGGTCGACGGCCGTGTCCTCGACAACGGCCTGGTGCGCGTCGAGGTGGCCGAGGACGGCACCCTGGCCTCCGTGTTCGACCTGCGGGCCGGCCGCGAAGTCCTCGCCGGCCGGGGCAACCTGCTGCGCCTGCACACCGACCTGCCCAACTACTGGGACGCCTGGGACATCGACAAGCACTACAGGAACCGCTACACGGATCTGCTGCGGGCCGAGGCGGTCACCGTGACCGAGGCGGACCCACTGGTCGGCTCGGTCCGGGTCGAGCGTTCCTTCGGCACGGGCTCGAAGATCACCCAGACGATCACGCTGCGGGCGGGCAGCCCCCGTGTCGACTTCGCCACCGACATCGACTGGCACGAGACCGAGAAGATCCTCAAGGCGGGCTTCCCGGTCGACATCCGGGCCCCGCACTCCAGCGCGGAGATCCAGTTCGGGCACGTCCAGCGGCCCACGCACACCAACACCAGCTGGGAGGCGGCCCGTTTCGAGGTCTCCGGCCACCGCTGGGTGCACATCGCCGAACCCGGTTACGGCGTCGCGGTCATCAACGACTCGACCTACGGCCACGACGTGACCCGCACAGTCCGCGAGGACGGCGGCACGACGACCCGGGTCGGCCTCAGCCTGGTCCGCGCCCCGCGCGTCCCGGACCCGGAGGCCGACCAGGGCCGCCACCGCCTGGTCTACTCCCTGCTGCCCGGCGCGAGCATCGAGGACGCCGTCGCCGAGGGCTACGCCCTCAACCTCCCGCTGCGGATCGCGGACGCCCAGGGGGCGCCGGAGCCGGTGGTCTCGGTGGACGGCGAGGGCGTGACCGTGGAGGCGGTCAAGCTGGCCGACGACACCTCCGGCGATGTCGTGGTGCGGCTGTACGAGTCGCGCGGCGGCCGCGGCCGGGGCGTGCTGCGCACCGGCTTCCCCCTGGCCGGCGCGCAGGTGACGGACCTGCTGGAGCGCCCGCTGGAGGACGCCGACGTCGTCGACGGCGGTGTCCCCGTCGCGCTGCGGCCGTTCCAGATCCTGACGCTGAGGCTGCGGAGGGGATGACCGGGTGGCGACGGCCGGGCCCGGCGCGGGGCGGCGTGATTTCCACCAAAAATTAAGAGAGCGGTAAGTCCGCTGGTCACGGGTGCGATCACGGCGCCCGTGACCCGTCGTGTTCTCCCGCGCGACACCTGTGGTTCGCCCGCAACCCCTGGGATGCGACTCCCAGGGGCGAGAGGAAGGTGTCCACGTGAGTGACCGTCGTATGTCCGCGATACGAAGGGGTCTCAGGCGTCGCGGGAGGCTCATGGCCCAGGCGGTCAGCCCGCCGCGCCGCACCCTCGACGCCGTGCCCTCCCCGCGCGCCGCCGTGCCCTCCTACACCGCCCCGCCCGCTCCGCGCCTGGTGGAGTCGCCGGTCTTCGTGCTGTCCTCGGTGCGCTCCGGTTCGACCCTGCTGCGCGTCCTGCTGAACAGCCACAGCCGGATCCGCGCCCCGCACGAGATGCACCTGCGGACGCTGCACGTCCACCTCTCGCGCGAGTTCACCGCCGACGCCATGAAGGAACTGCGGCTCGACAAGGACGAACTGGAGCACCTGCTGTGGGACCGGGTGCTGCACCTGGAGCTGACCCGCAGCGGCAAGGACGTCATCGTCGACAAGACGCCGCCCAACACCCTCGTCTGGCCGCGGCTGCGCCGGTGCTGGCCGGGCGCCCGCTACATCCTGCTGCTGCGCCACCCGGCGGCGGTCATCGCCTCCCTGACCGACCGCCGCACGGACCCCGACCACGAGGCCATCCTGGCCGAGGTCCTCGACTACAGCGAGAAGCTGGAGGCGGCGCGCCACGCGCTCGACGCCCACGTGGTGACGTACGAGGACCTCACCGCCGAACCCGAGCGGACCACGCGCGGCCTGTGCGGGTACCTCGGCGTCGAGTGGGAGAGCGGCATGCTGGACTACGGCGCCAAGGACCACGGCACCTTCCGGCCGCAGCTCGGCGACTGGTCCAGCACCATCCGGTCGGGCCGCGTCCAGCCGGCCCGCTCCGCGGACACCACGGCCGGACTGCCGCCGCGGCTCGCCGAGATCGCGCGGGCGTGGGGGTACCCGGTCGGGGCACCCCCACGCGCCTGACGGGACGGGCCGGGTCAGCCGGTGAACCCGGCCGTGATCGAGGTGAACTGCCAGTTGTTCTGGCTGATGCCGGAGCAGTTGCTCACCACGCCGCCGCCGGGGCACGGCCGGTCGCGGTTGACCGACCAGAAGGCGAGCCGGGCGATGTGGTGGCTGTTCGCCCAGTCGCGGACCTGCGACCAGATCGCCGGAGTGGTGGTCTCCTGCTGGTCGGAGAGACCGTTCATGCCGGAGATTCCGATGTGGGAGTACGCGGTGGCGTCGTCCCAGCCGAAGGTCGACTTCAGCTTGGCCTTCAGCCCCTCCGCGGCGTTGACGGTGTTGCCGTACATGTCGGAGCCGCCGCCGAAGTCGAAGGGCATGATCGTGAAGACGTCGATGCCGGCGTTCAGCGACTGCGCCTGCTCGATGAGCCGGTTGCCGTAGTACGTCGGGCCGGTGGTCGACGTGCCGAAGGTGACGATGGTCCTCAGGCCGGGGTTGTTCGCCTTGACCGTCTTCAGCGCGGTGAGGATCTTCGCCTGGACGGCCTCGTTCTCGAACTCGTCGGTGTTCTCGATGTCCATGTCGATCGCCTTGAGCGAGTAGGCGTCGATCACCTTCTGCAGGGCGCCGGCGAGCGCGCTCGCGGAGGAGCAGTTGGCGCCGAGCTTGCTGCCCTGCCAGCCGCCGAAGGAGGGCACGATGTCGCCGCCCGCGGAGCGGATGGCGTTGATCGCGCTCTGGTCGGCGCCGCCGGTCAGCGGCCGGCTGCCGTCCCAGGCCGGGTTGCAGCCGCCGGAGTCGAGCACGAAGGCCATCGTGAACCACTTGACGCCGGTCGCGCTCATCACCGTCGACGGGCTCGGCGGATCGCCCCAGCCCTCGTAGAGGTAGGGCGCGGCCTGCTTGAAGCCGCCACCGCCACCGCCGCCCGCGTCCGTCGTCACGCTCACGGAGTTGGAGGCCGCGGAGGTGTTGCCGGCCGCGTCACGCGCCTTGACGGTGAAGGTGTAGGCCGTGCCGGCCGAGAGCCCGCCGACCGTGGCGCTGGTGCCGGAGACGCTGAGCACCCGGTTGGAGCCGCTGTAGACGTCGTACGCCGTCACGCCGGTGTTGTCGGTGGACGCGTTCCACTTCAGCGACACGCTCGAGGAGGTCTTGCCGGTCGAGGTCAGCCCGGTGGGCGCGGTCGGCGCCTGGGTGTCGCCTCCGCCGCCCCCGCCGCCGGGGCCGTCCAGGCTGATGTCGTCGGCCCAGTACGTGCCCTGCGCGTACCAGCCGTGGACGTAGATCTTCGCACTGGTCTGCGAGGCGCCGGTGGTGAAGGAGACGGAGAGCAGGCTGTACGCCGACGGTGACGTGGTCCAGGTGGAGGCGCCGCCGTCGACGCCCAGGTACACGTAGGAGCCGCGCACCCAGCCGCTGAGCGAGTAGGTGGTGTTCGGCTGCACGGACACCGTCTGGGTGCACTGCGCGTTGTCGCTGGAGGTCACCGCTCCCTGCAGGGCCTTGGAGCCGCCGTGCACGGGGGAGGAGACGACGGAGCCGAGGTTGCCGGAGCAGGTCCACGGGGAGAGGCCGCCCGACTCGAAGCCGGGGTTGGACAGGATGTTGGCCGCCTGGGCGGTGCCGGGCAGCGCGATGGCTCCGGCGAGAGCGAGGGCGGCGGAGCCGAGCAGTGCGAGGAAACGGCGTCTGTGACGCCCGGACGTGTTGCGCATGCGATCTCCCAGGGGAAATGGGGGTGTTCGGGAGTGCAGGAAGGTGCGCAACCAAGTTGGTATGGACCAATCGCGGTGTCAAGGTGCTGCGCGCTGATTGGTCCATACCGGTCGGCGGCGCGGAGCGGTCGGCTCCGCGTGCGCTCAGGTCCGCGTGGCCGCCCGGACGCCGCTGTCCGTGGTGGCGGCCCGGGCCGGTTCCGCCACCGGGGCGGGCACGGCGGGCAGCAGGGGCTCCGCCTCCTGGGCGCGCTGCTGCGGCAGCGCCACCGGGCGCAGCGGGCGGGGCCCGGACACCACCGTGTAGTCCTGGCCGAGGAAGGGCGGCGTGATCTCGCCCGGGTCCTCGCCCAGTGCCAGCTGCACGGCCGCCCAGGGGGCGTTGAGGCCGCACAGGGAGAGCTGGTGCAGCCCGCCGGCCGGGCGGGTGTTGACGTCCATCAGGACCGGCCGGTCGCCGTACACGCGGAACTGGATGTTGGAGAGGTGGTGCAGCCCGAAGCCCTCCGCGATCCGCCGCGCCGGCTCCAGCCACTGCTCGTGCAGCGTGAATCCGCGGCGGCGGCCGTTCTTGGTGCGGCCGACGGCCAGCCGGACCTTGCTGTCGGGGCCGGTGAGGCAGTCCACCGACACCTCCGGCTGCTCCAGCAGCGGCATCACCAGCCAGTCGACGGGCTCGTCGGCCCGCCGCAGCGCCGCGACGACCAGGTCGAGCGGCACGTACGGGCTGGGGAAGCCGCTGAGGTGCGTCATCGAGAAGGGGGAGCGGGTGATCATGCGGAAGCCCACCCCGCCCGCTCCGGACGCGGGCTTGAAGCACGCCGTGTGCCCGTCCGCCTCCAACTCCTCGACGGCGGAGATCAGTTCCTCCGCAGAGCGCACCCGCCACCACGGCGGCACCGGCGCCCCGATCGCCTGCACGGCCTCGTAGGCGATGACCTTGTCCTCGAAGACGGCGACGGCCTCCGGCGGCGGCGCCAGCAGCGCCGTTCCCGCGGCCTCGAACTCCGCGCGGTGCGCCGCGACCGCCGACTGGTGCAGCCGGGGCACGAACACGTCGATGCCGCGCCGCCGGCACTGGTCCAGCGCGAACTCCACGTACCCGGCCGGGGACAGGCCCTCCGGCTCCAGCTCGGCGGTGTCGGCGGCGGCCAGCACGGGGGAGTCCGGGTCCCCGTGCGTCGCGTGGATCTTCACCGCGCGATCGCTGGGATTTCGGCGCAGCTGATCCATGAAGAACACGTTCTCCGCGTACGTGCGGTTGAGCCAGACGCGTACGCGAGAGACCATGCAGGCCGCCTTTCACGGTTCGCGGGCAGGGCGGAGCGGCCCGTGCCCGGGCAGGGGTGTTTGGAGGGTCACCGAACCGCCCCTGTCGGAAGGGAAGGCGAGGCGGCGGTGTCGGGGCGATCATACGGCCTCGCGAGGGTCGCGCGTGCAACGTCCGTGTTACGGATCCCCTGGGATCCTCCGCACCCGTCGTCGCCGGACCCCGCGCACCCGCCGGGCCGCCTTGTCGGCAGGCGGTGCCATGTGCTGTCGTGGTGTCCGTTCGCGAGTGCGCCCGGTGCGCGGAGGGGGACGCGAGGTGACGACGACGGCCGGGGGTGCCGGACAGCTGCTGGCCATCAGCGACCTGCACATCGGGTATCCCGAGAACCGCGCCCTGGTCGAGGAGTTGCGCCCCGGGTCGGACCGGGACTGGCTGCTGGTGGCCGGCGACGTCTCGGAGACCGTGTCCGACATCCGCTGGGCCCTGAAGACCCTCGCGAGCCGCTTCGCCAAGGTGGTCTGGGCGCCGGGCAACCACGAGCTGTGGACCCATCCCAGGGACCCGGTCACCCTGCGCGGCGTCGCCCGCTACGAGCACCTCGTCGCGATGTGCCGCGAACTCGGCGTCACCACGCCCGAGGACCCCTACCCCGTCTGGCGGGGCCCCGGCGGCCCCGTCGCCGTCGCGCCCCTCTTCCTGCTCTACGACTACTCGTTCCTGCCGGCCGGCTGCGCCACCAAGGCGCAGGGCCTCGAGTACGCGCACGGCACCGGCGTCGTGTGCAGCGACGAGTACCTGCTCCACCCCGACCCGCACCCGAGCCGGGAGGCCTGGTGCCGGGCCCGGGTCGCCGAGACCGAGCGCAGACTCGCCGGACTGCCCGCGGAGCTGCCCACCGTGCTCGTCAACCACTACCCGCTGCACCGCCACCCCTGCGACGTCCTGTGGTACCCCGAGTTCGCCATGTGGTGCGGCACGGAGCTGACCGCGGACTGGCACCGGCGCTTCCGCGTGGAGACGATGGTCTACGGGCATCTGCACATCCCGCGGACCACCTTCCACCAGGGCGTCCGCTTCGAGGAGGTCTCGGTCGGCTACCCACGCGAGTGGCGCAGGCGGCCCGAACCGCCGGGACGCCTTCGCCGCGTCCTGCCGACCGAGGGAGGCACCGGGTGATCGAGGAGCTGCTGCCGCCCGAGGTGGTGGCCGTGGAGGTGCACGGCGACGGGAGCGAGCACGCGCCGCTGTACCCGGAGGAGGCCGCGGTGGTGGCGCGGGCGGTGCCCAAGCGCCGCCGCGAGTTCGCCCTCGTACGGGCCTGCGCGCGCCGCGCCATGGACAAGCTCGGCGTGCCGCCGCGGCCCCTGCTGCCCGGCGAGCGCGGCGCGCCGGGCTGGCCGCCCGGGCTCGCCGGCAGCATGACCCACTGCGACGGCTACTGTGCCGCCGCCCTGGTCCGGGCGACCGACCTGGCATCCCTCGGCATCGACGCCGAACCCCACCAGCCGCTCCCAGAGGGCGTCCTGGAGGCCGTGGCCCTGCCCACCGAGGCGGCCGCACTGCGCCGCCTGACCGGGCGGCACCCCGAGGTCCACTGGGACCGGCTGCTGTTCAGCGCCAAGGAGTCCGTCTACAAGGCGTGGTTCCCCCTCACCGGGCGGTGGCTGGAGTTCACGGAGGCCGACATCGAGGTCTCCCTCGACCCGGGCGCGGCGCTGCGCGGCGGCTTCCGCGCCGAACTCCTCGTCCCCGGCCCGCTGGTCGGCGGCCGGCGCCTCGGCCGCTTCGAGGGCCGGTGGACCGTCCAGCGGGGGCTGGTGGCGACCGCGGTCACCGTCTCCCGCACCCCCTGAGGTCCCGCTGAGCGGCCGTCACGGCTCCGGGCACCAGGTCTGCAGCAGGCGGAAGAACTCCTCCTCGTTGCCCGTCAGGCCGGCGGCCGCCAGCGCCTGTTCGGCCTCCTGGAGCACGGCGGGCGGCACGACGGGTGGTCGCGGATCGCCGGGCGGACCGTCGAAGGCGGCTCGTACGGTGTGCAACAGGCGCAGATAGGCCTGCACGGCGGTCCGCTCGCGGTCGGTCAGTACGGCGGTGGGCATCGTCGGCTCTCCCCTGTCGGCGTCGTCTCTGCACGCCCGTACGGAAGGGCGCGACTCCAGCTTGCCCGCCACCACTGACAACGGGGCTCCGGCCCAGGTCGAGGCGTCGCCCGAGCGGCGGCGTCCTGTGCGACGACCCGCCCGCCCGACGGGGCCGGCACGTCCGCGGAACGCCTGGTGGGGGGGAGGGCCCGGGCTGTCCGCGCGGCTGCGGCCGCCGGTTCAGGACTCGGGCCGCTTGACGCTCTCCAGGAGCATGTCCAGCCACTCGGCGACCTTGTCGCGGTGCTGGTCGGTGGGCAGTTGCGCGGCCCGCCAGGCGATCCCGCGCACTCCGTGGTCCTGGAGCAGCCGTTCCAGCGGATCGTCGGAGGCCGCGGCCTCCTCCCGCTCGGCGAGCTTCTGCAGCAGCTCCTGCTCGGTGCTCTGCAGCGCTCCGGTGAGGGCCTCGGGGTCCTCGGCCGTGAGGAAGCCGGCGTGCACCCGGAAGAAGCGCTGGATGGCGTCGCAGTGCTCCATGGTGGGGCGCCGGTCGCCGTTGATGAGCGCCCCCGCCTGCTGGCGCGACATGCCCGCGCCGTCGGCGATCTCCTGCTGGGTGTACTTGCGCCCGTTGGGCTTGAGCCGGGTGCGCCGCAGCAGGTCCAGGCGCTGCAGGAACCGCGCCTGGACATCCGGCTCGCCCGCCGGGTGGCCGTTCAGCAGCGCCCTGACCACGGGCTCGGGCACCCCGGAGGCGGCGGACAGGCGGCCCGTGTCGAAGACCTCCGCGTGGGCCACGCCGAGCCGGTCGGCGAGCGCGGTGACGCGGGCGACGACGGCCGGCAGAGCAGCGCTCGCCGCCGTGGTGCCCGGGCCATCGAAGCCTTCCGTCACCGACAGATCTCCTACGTATCTCACAGGCTTCTCACAAGCGGTTGCCGTGAACTCGACGGAGATTACCGGGTAGTTCGAACTCACATCCAGACGTCGCCACAACTGTGGCCAATTTCAGCCGTCAACCAGTACGAAATGCCACGATAGTTGACACGATCCACCTCGGGACCGCAGGATCAAGGCGCCGCGTGAAGGCCGCAGAGGCAAGAGGGGTGACCTCCCGATGGCATATCAGGCAGGTGGGCAGCGGTCGGCGCCGCTGTCCGACCCCGAGAGTCTCGACGCCCAGGCGTACCTGGAGGACTACGCGGTCCTCCTGGAGGCCGTTCCCTTTCCGTCCGTCGTCCTGGACCACCGGTGGGACGTCGTCGCCTCCAACAACGCTTTCGCGTCACTTTTCCGCGAGGTGGGCCCGCACCCGACGGCCATGCCGGCCGACAACTTCCTCAGGTTCGTCCTCTTCCACCCCGACGCGGCCACGGTCCTCGGCGCGCACGAGTCGAGCTGGTGCCTGCCGATGCTGGCGCACTTCGCGGCCGCCGTGGAGCGCTACGGTCACGACCACGCACTGCAGTCCATCCGCCGCGACATCGCCCAGGACCCGATCATGGAGGCCGCCTACCGGCAGGGCCTGCCGCACTGGATCCGCGCCGTGGGCGAACGGGCCGTGGCGCACGACGGTGCCGTACGCCCCCTGAAGCACCCCGACCCGCGCTGGGGCACCACCGAGTGCCGCGTGGTGGACGAGACGCCGCCGGCCCTTCAGGACCTGGGCTACACCCGGATCACGCTGGTGCTGCGGGAGACCCGCCGCGACCGGCCCCGGGCGCGCAGGGCGCGGCGGGCGGCGGCGCACCTGACGGTGGTGCCCACCGAGCAGGCCTGATCACCGGCACCGCGCTCACTCCCGCGCGACCACGAGCACCAGCGGGACGTCCCGGCACGGGATCAGCCGCAGCCCCCGGAACCGTCCGGGCCGCGCCCGCTCCAGTACGGCCGCGAAGTCCGGCCCCCTGGTGAGCGACCCGGCGAGACGGGCCGGGTCGGCGGAGGCGGTCACCCGGCCGCGCGCGTTCACCAGGTGGGCCGGCCCCGGCAGCCGGCGCAGCATCGGCAGCACGGCCGCCTCGAAGTGCCGCAGATACACGTCCGCCGCGGCCACCCCGGCGAAGTGTCCCGCAGTCCGCACCGGCACGGACAGCGTGAGGCTGTACTCGTCGGAGCAGAGGTAGTCGACGTAGGGTCCGGCCACCGCGCGTTCGCCGGTGTCGCGGGGGACGGTGAACCAGTCCCAGTGGGTGTAGTCCGCGTACGCCGACCGCTCGGGGTCGAGGTCGAGCAACAGCGGCCGTACGCCGCCGTCGGAGTCGCTCTGCCACCACTCCAGCCAGGCCGGGACGTCGCCGAGCAGGCCCGGGGCCGCGACGAAGCCGACCCCGGAGATCAACTCCTGCCGCGCCAGCCGCAGATGGAGCCCCGGACGCAGCGCGGCGAGGTCCACGGTCGCGGGGCGGCGGCCCTCGGCGGCCACCCGGTCCAGCAGCCGGGCGGTGTCGGTGCGGGTGGCGGCCACAGCCTCGAACACGCTCTCCAGAGCGGAGCGGACGCCTGCCGCGACCGCCCTCTCCGGTGCCGTGCCGGCTGCCGCCGTGGCGAGGCTCATGCGCCCTCCAGCGGACGGGGACCGGGCGCGGCGCGGCCTACAGCGTCAGGCGGAGGGCGACGAGCCGCGCCGTGGACTCCTGGACGCACCGCTCGGCCAGTTCCCTGGCCGTCTCACGCACTCCATCGTGCACCGCCGAGATCACGGAGCGGTGACGGTCCGCCACCTCTTCACGATATGCGTCGTCCCCGAGCACAAGACAGAGCACGGCGCCGATCTCGGTCTGCAGCGAGACCTGCTCCCGGGTCAGCCGGGCCGACTGCGCGGCGGCGGCCAGCTCCACATGGAAGCGGCCGTAGAGGCGGCTGCGCGCCGCGGTGTCCGCCGCCCGGGCCAACTCCTCGGCGGTGCGCCGCAGTCGGACGAGGTCGCCGGGCTCGGTGCGCTCGGCGGCGAGCCGGGCCGCCGTGCCCGACAGGGCGGCCCAGTGGTCGCCGAGGTCGCGCAGCTCCTCGGTGCTCCAGCCGCGCAGCCGGGCCCTGAGGCGCTCCGCGCCCGGGGCCTCGGGCAGGGAGACGAAGGAGCCGCCGCCGCGGCCCCGGCGGGTGGTGACCAGGCCCTGCTGGCGAAGGGCCATCAGCGCCTCCCGCAGGGTCACGGTGGACACGCCGAGCTGCCCGGCCAGCTCGCTCTCACCGGGCAGCTGCTCCCCGTCGGCGAGCAGGCCGAGCTCGATGGCGTCGCCGATCCGGCGGACGACCGCGTCCACCCGCGCCCGGTTGTCCACCGGGGCGAAGACGGCCCTGCGGGCCCCGCCGTCCGTCCGCTGCTGCATCACGGCCACCACCTTGCGCGTTGACTCAAGCTTTGCCCTGAGGGGGACTTGAGCTTTGAACTATGACTTCATATCTTTCCGTGCAACGGACGAGAGCGCCAGAAAGGTTCCCGTGCATGGAGGGAAGCGCGATCCGGCTGCACGGTCTGCACAAGTCGTTCGGGGAGACGACCGCCGTGGCCGGGATCGACCTGGAGATCGGCGACGGGGAGTTCTTCTCGATGCTCGGTCCCTCGGGCTCCGGCAAGACCACCGTCCTGCGCCTGATCGCCGGGTTCGAGACCCCGACCGCCGGCCGTATCGAGCTCGCGGGCCAGGAGGTGACCGGCCTCGCCCCGTTCGAGCGGGACGTGCACACGGTCTTCCAGGACTACGCCCTGTTCCCGCACATGACCGTCGAGCAGAACGTCGCCTACGCCCTCAGAATCCGCAAGGTGCCCAAGGCCGAACGCCTGGTCCGGTCCCGCAAGGCCCTCGCCGAGGTCGGCCTGGAAGGCTTCGGCGCCCGCCGCCCCGCGCAGCTCTCCGGCGGCCAGCGCCAGCGCGTCGCCCTCGCCCGCGCCCTGGTCGGCCGCCCCCGCGTGCTGCTCCTGGACGAACCGCTCGGGGCCCTCGACCTCAAGCTGCGCGAGCGGATGCAGGTCGAGCTCAAGGAGATCCAGCGCGAGGTCGGCATCACCTTCGTCCTCGTCACCCACGACCAGCAGGAAGCCCTGACGATGAGCGACCGCATCGCCGTCTTCGACCAGGGCCGCGTCCAGCAGGTGGGCACCCCGGCCGAGATCTACGAACGCCCCGCCACCCCCTTCGTCGCCTCCTTCGTCGGCACCTCGAACCTGCTCGACGGCGAGGCCGCCCAGCGCGTCGTCGGCGCCCCCGGCCTCTACAGCATCCGCCCCGAGAAGATCCGGGTCCTGAAGGAGTCCGCGGAGAGCGACGAACCCGACCACGCGGGCGCCACCGGCACCGTCGCGGAGGTCGTCTACCTGGGCGACAGCACCCGGTTCCTGGTCGACCTCGACGCCGGCGGGCGCCTCACCGCGCTCCAGCAGAACCTCGAGACCTCCGCCGAGGACGTCGCCGCCTACCGCGGCACGCGGGTGCGCCTGCGGTGGCACCGCCGTCACACCGTCCCGCTCCCCGACACCCGCTGAGTCCCGGCCCCGGCACCGAAGCCCCCACACCGCAGGGAGAACGACGTGCGTCTCACCCGAAGCCTCAAGGCCGCGGCCTGTGCCGCCGCCATGCTCCTCGCCGCCGGCGCGTGCGGCTCCTCCGGCTCCGGCGGCGGCTCCTCCGCCACCGGGCTCAACCCCCCGGACCTCAAGGCGCCCACGAAACTCGGCAGGACCGAGGGCGAGGTCAACCTGATCGCCTGGGCCGGCTACGTCGAGGACGGCTCCAACGACCCCAAGGCCGACTGGGTCACCGGCTTCGAGAAGCAGACCGGCTGCCGGGTCAACTCCAAGGTCGCCGCCAGCTCCGACGAGATGGTCAAGCTCATGAAGACCGGCGAGTACGACGCCGTCTCCGCCTCCGGCGACGCCTCCCTGCGCCTGATCGCATCCGGCGACGCGGCCCCCGTCAACACCAGGCTCGTGCCCAACTACAAGGACGTCTTCGCCGGGCTGAAGAACGGCAGCTGGAACTCCGTCAAGGGCCGGATGTACGGCATCCCGCACGGCCGCGGCGCCAACCTGCTGATGTACAACACCCGGAAGGTCACCCCCGCCCCCACCTCCTGGGCGGCCGTCTTCGACGACGCCGCCCCGTACAAGGGGCATGTCACCGCCTACGACTCCCCGATCTACATCGCCGACGCCGCGCTGTATCTCCGGGCCACCAGGCCCGAGTTGAAGATCAAGGATCCCTACGCGCTCGACCAGAAGCAGTTCGACGCCGCCGTGGCCCTGCTGAAGAAGCAGAACGGATACGTCGGCGAGTACTGGAGCGACTACCTCAAGGAGGTCTCCGCCTTCAAGAGCGGCGACTCCGTGATCGGCACCACCTGGCAGGTCATCGCCAACCTCGCCGCCGACGAGGGCGCCGAGGTCAGGGCCTTCGTACCCGAGGAGGGCTCGACCGGCTGGTCCGACACCTGGATGGTCTACGCCAAGGCCGAACACCCCAACTGCGCCTACAAATGGCTGAACTGGATCGTCTCGCCGAAGGTCAACGCCCAGGTCGCCGAGTACTTCGGCGAGGCACCCGCCAACTCCAAGGCGTGCGCCCTGACCAGTGACAGGAACTTCTGCACGGTCTACCACGCGGCCGACGAGAAATACTGGAAGAAGATCGCCTTCTGGAACACCCCCATCGAGCAGTGCCTGGACGGCCGGACGGACGTGAAGTGCGTGCCGTACGCCAAGTGGGTCCAGGCCTGGACCGAGATCAAGGGCTGAGCGCGTGACCGCCGTCGAGGCGGGCGCCGGGCGGGGCACCGTCCGGCGCCTCGCCGGGGCGCTGCACCGCCGTCCCCGGCTCCGGCTCACCCTGCTGCTGACCGCCCCGCTGCTGTGGCTGACGGTCCTCTACCTCGGTTCGCTCGCCGTCCTGTTCGTCTCCGCCTTCTGGACGACGAACTCCTTCACCTCCCAGGTGGTGAAGGCCTGGTCGACCGACAACTTCCACCAGCTGCTGACCGTCCCCGTCTACCGGCAGGTGGTCCTGCGCAGCGTCGGTGTGGCCCTCGCCGTCACCCTGGTGTGCGTGGTGATCGCCTTCCCGCTCGCCTTCTACACCGCCCGGGTGGCCCGGCCGGCCCGGCGGCCGCTGCTGGTGGTCGCCATCCTCACGCCGCTGTGGGCCAGTTACCTGGTCAAGGTGTACGCCTGGCGGCTGATCCTGTCCGAGGGCGGGCCGGCCGACTGGATGCTGAGGCCGTTCGGGATGTCGGGCCCCGGATACGGCCTGCCGGCCACCGTGCTGACCCTGACCTACCTCTGGCTGCCGTACATGATCCTGCCGATCCACACCGCCCTGGCGCAGCTGCCCGCCGCCCTCCTCGACGCCTCGGCCGACCTGGGCGCGAGGAGCTGGCGCACCTTCCGGTCGGTGGTCCTGCCGATGGTGCTGCCGTCCGTCGCCGCCGGATCGATCTTCACCTTCTCGCTCAGCCTCGGCGACTACATCACCGTGCAGATCGTCGGCGGCAAGACCCAGCTCATCGGCAACGTCGTCTACTCCAACGTCGAACTCAACCTCCCGATGGCGGCCGCGCTCGGCACGGTGCCGGTGGTCGTCATCGTGGTCTACCTGCTGGCCATGCGCCGCACGGGCGCGCTGAGCAGCCTGTGAGGCGGGGCCGTGCCGTCCGGGACGGAGTCCTGTGGTGACTGAAACGGGGTGCTGCCTCATATGACACTCAGCCGGTCCGCCCGCATCGCGCTGCGCGTCGCCGCCGCGCTCGGGTTCGCCGTGATCTACGTGCCGCTGCTGCTCGTCCTCGTCAACTCCCTCAGCCCGGACCGCAGCGCGAGCTGGCCGCCGCCCGGGTTCACCCTCCACTGGTGGGAGGTCGCCCGGCACAACGCCGGTGCCCGTGCGGCGCTGTGGGTGTCGGTCAAGGCCGGTCTCGGCGCCACCGCCATCGCCCTGGTCCTCGGCACGCTGATCGCCTTCGCCGTCGCCCGGCACCGGTTCTTCGGCCGCGGCACCGTCTCCTTCGTGGTCGTCCTGCCGATCGCCCTGCCGGGCATCGTCACGGGCATCGCCCTCAATTCGGCCTTCGGCACGGTGCTCGAGCCCCTCGGGCTGGGGCTCGGCCTGTTCACCGTGATCGTCGGCCACGCCACCTTCTGCATCGTGGTCGTCTTCAACAACGTCGTGGCCCGGCTGCGGCGGACCGCCGGCTCCTACGAGGAGGCGGCGATGGACCTGGGCGCCGACACCTTCCGCGCCTTCGCCGACGTCACCTTCCCGCTGGTGCGCTCGGCGCTGTTCGCGGGCGGGCTGCTGGCCTTCGCGCTCTCCTTCGACGAGATCGTGGTGACGACCTTCACGGCGGGGCCGGGCGTCGAGACGCTGCCCATCTGGATCTTCGACAACATGACCAGACCGCGGCAGGCGCCGGTGGTGAACGTGGTGGCGGCCGTGCTGGTGCTGCTGTCCGTCGTCCCGATCTACGTCGCTCAGCGGCTGTCCTCGGACACGGCCACCGGGAGCCGGGTCTAAGGCCGCCCCAGCGGTGGTCCGGCGGGCCGGGTCGGCGCGGCTGGGGCGCGCGGTGGTTCCCAACGGTTGTGGTATGTGACATAGTACTGCCGTGGCCAACCCGCTGACCTGCGATGTCGTGGTCGTCGGCGCCGGAATGACCGGCGCCGCATGCGCTCTGTACGCGGCCCGCTCGGGCCTGGACGTCGTCGTCGTGGACCGCGGTCCCGTGGCCGGCGGCACGACCGGCGCGGGGGAGGGCAACCTCCTGGTCTCCGACAAGGAGCCGGGTCCGGAACTGGACCTCGCGCTCCTGTCGAACCGGCTGTGGGGCGAACTGGCCGGGGAATTCGGCGAGTTCATCGAGTACGAGGCCAAGGGCGGCGTCGTGGTGGCCACCTCCCCGGGCGGCCTGACCGCGCTGGAGCGCCTCGCCGCCGCGCAGCGTGCCGCGGGAGTCCTCGCCGAACCGGTCGACGGCGACGCCCTGTACCGCCTCGAGCCCCACCTCGCCCCGGGGCTGCCCGGAGCCGTGCACTACCCGCAGGACGCCCAGGTCATGCCCGCCCTGGCGGCCGCGCGTCTGCTCCGGGCCTCGGGGGCGCGCCTGCTGACCGGGCGGACCGTGACGGGCGTCCTGCGCACCCCCGGGGGCGCGGTGCTCGGCGTCCGTACCGATCACGGCGACATCCACGCCCCGGCGCTGGTCAACGCGGCCGGCACCTGGGGCGGCGAGATCGCCGCACTCGCCGGAGCGACCCTCCCCGTCCTCCCGCGGCGCGGCTTCGTCCTCGTCACCGAGCCGCTGCCGCGCCTGGTCCGGCACAAGGTGTACGCCGCCGACTACGTGGCCGACGTGGCCAGTGACTCGGCCGCGCTGCAGACCTCGCCCGTCGTGGAGGGCACGGCCGCCGGGCCGGTCCTGATCGGCGCGAGCCGCGAACGGGTCGGCTTCGACCGGTCGTTCTCCCTGCCCGCGCTGCGGGCCCTGGCGGCGCACGCCACCCGGCTGTTCCCCTTCCTGGCCGACGTCCACGCCATCCGCTCCTACCTCGGCTTCCGCCCCTACCTGCCCGACCACCTCCCGGCCGTCGGCCCCGACCCCCGGGTCCCCGGCCTCCTCCACGCCTGCGGCCACGAGGGCGCCGGCATCGGCCTGTCCACCGGCACCGGGCACCTGATCGCGCAGCTGCTCACCGCGCGCAGGCCCGACCTGGACCTGGCGCCCTTCCGCCCCGACCGCTTCGCCGAGGAGGTCTCGTGAGCTCCCCGCTCGACCTGGCCGACGCCCACCCGGGCCCCGTCTTCACCGTCACCCTGGACGGCCGTGAGATCGAGGCGCTGCCCGGCCGGACCGTCGCCGCCGCGCTCTGGGCGGCCGGCGTCACCTCCTGGCGGACCACGCGCGGCACGGGCCGCCCGCGCGGCGTCTTCTGCGGCATCGGCGTCTGCCACGACTGCCTGGTGACCGTCAACGACCGCCCGAACCGGCGGGCTTGCCTGGTCACCCTGGAACCGGGCGACGCGATCCGTACGCAGGAGGGGACGGGCCGCCATGGCTGACCGGCCTTCCGCGGCCCCGCACCTCGCCGTGATCGGCGCGGGCCCGGCGGGCCTCGCCGCCACCGTGGCCGCCGCGGCACACGGCGTCCGGGTCACGCTGCTCGACGCGGCCGCGCGGGCGGGCGGCCAGTTCCACCGGCAGCCCGCCCCCGGGCTCCGCGCGCGCCGGCCGCAGGCGCCGCACCACGACCGGCGGACGTGGCAGCGGCTGCAGGCGGCGCTCGACGCGCATCTGAGGGCCGGCACCGTACGCCACCTGACGGAGCATCAGGTCTGGTTCGCGGAGCGGCAGCCGGCCCGTTTCACCGTGCACGCCCTGCTCGGCCCCGACCAGGAGCCGGCCACCGTGGACGCCGACGCCGTCCTGCTGGCCACCGGTGGATACGAGAAGGTGCTGCCCTTCCCCGGCTGGACCCTCCCCGGCGTCCTGACCGCGGGCGGCGCGCAGGCCATGCTCAAGGGCGCGCTCGTGGTGCCCGGGCGTACCGCCGTGGTGGCCGGCACCGGGCCGCTGCTGCTGCCCGTGGCGGCCGGCCTCGCCGCGGCCGGGACCGAGATCGCCGCCCTCGTGGAGTCCGCCGCCGCCCGGGCGTTCGTACGGCGGGCCCGGGCCCTGGCGGCGCAGCCGGGCAAGGTCGCCGAAGGGGCCGGATACGCCGCCCGGCTGCTGCGGCACGGCGTGCGCACGCTCGCCCGGCACACCGTCGTCGAGGCGCACGGCGGCGACCGGCTGGAGGCCGTGACGGTCGCCGCGCTGGACGGCGGGGGCCGGGTCAGGCCCGGCACCGGGCGCCGTATCCCCTGCGACACCCTGGCCGTCGGCCACGGCCTGCTCCCGCACACCGACCTCGCCGAGACCCTGGGCTGCCGCCTCGACGGCCTGGCCGTGGACGTCGACGACGAGCAGCGCACCGACGTGCCGGGCGTCTGGGCCGCGGGCGAGGCCACCGGCGTCGGCGGCCACGCCCTCGCGCTCGCCGAGGGCCACATCGCCGGACGTTCGGCCGCGGCCCGGCTGGGAGGCGGCGCGGCGGACCCGCGCGAGTGGGCCGCGGCCGCCAGGTCCCGTACCCGGCTGCGGAAGTTCGCCGCCGCGCTCGGCTCCGTGTACGAGCCGCCCGCGCACTGGACGGAGCAGGTCCGCGACGGCACCGTCGTCTGCCGCTGCGAGGAGGTCACCGCCGGCGCGATCCGCGAGGCCGTCGCGGAGCTCGGCGCCGGGGACCTGCGCACGGTGAAGCTGCTGACCCGGGCCGGCATGGGCTGGTGCCAGGGCCGGGTCTGCGCGCCCGGGGTCGCCGGGCTCGCCGGCTGCGAACTCGCCCCCTCCAGAAGGCCGTTCGCACACCCCGTGCCGCTCGGCGTCCTGGCCCGTGAGCACACCCGCCCGAGGGGGCGCGCGGACACCCACCCGACCGATGGAGGACCCTCATGACCGGCCACCGCCCCTGGCGTGGCATTCTCGTCGCCACCGCGCTTCCGCTGAACGACGACCTCTCCGTGAACCACGACCGGTACGCCGAGCACTGTGCCTGGCTCGTCGAGAACGGCTGCGACGGCGTGGTGCCCAACGGATCGCTGGGGGAGTACCAGGTGCTCACCCCCGAGGAGCGGGCCCGGGTGGTGGAGACGGCCGTCGGCGCGATCGGCGGGGAGCGCGTCATGCCCGGCGTCGCCGCGTACGGGTCCGCCGAGGCCCGCCGCTGGGCCGAGCAGGCGCGCGACGCCGGCTGCCGGGCGGTGATGCTGCTGCCGCCCAACGCCTACCGTGCCGACGAGCGTTCGGTGCTCGCGCACTACGCGGAGGTCGCGAAGGCGGGGGTGCCGGTGGTGGCGTACAACAATCCGATCGACACCAAGGTCGACCTCGTGCCGGAACTCCTGGCCGAGCTGCACGCCGAGGGGTGCATCCAGGCCGTGAAGGAGTTCTCCGGCGACGTCCGCCGCGCCTACCGGATCGCCGAACTCGCCCCGGAACTGGACCTGCTGGTCGGCGCCGACGACGTGCTGCTGGAGCTGGCGATCGCGGGTGCGAAGGGCTGGGTGGCGGGTTGCCCGAACGCGCTGCCGAGAGCGTGCGCCGAGCTGTACCGCGCGGCCGTCGCGGGAGACCTGGGCACGGCCAGGAAGCTGTACGAGCGGCTGCACCCGCTGCTGCGCTGGGACTCCAGGGTGGAGTTCGTGCAGGCCATCAAGGTGTCCATGGACGTCGTCGGGCGGTACGGGGGCGGCTGCCGTCCGCCGCGGGTGCCCCTGCTGCCCGCACAGGAGGCCGCGGTCCGGGCCGCCACCGAGCGGGCCGTCGCGGCCGGACCGGCGTAGGCCCGGAGGGAGAGCGGCCATGCGCAGCAAGCTCGTCCTGCACGCCGTCGACTCGCACACCGAGGGCATGCCCACCCGTGTGATCACCGGCGGGATCGGGACCGTCCCCGGCGCCACGATGAACGAGCGGCGGCTGTACTTCCGCGAACACCGCGACGACATCAAGCAGTTGCTGATGAACGAGCCGCGCGGGCACTCCGCGATGAGCGGCGCGATCCTGCAGCCGCCGACCCGGGACGACTGCGACTGGGGTGTCGTCTACATCGAGGTCTCCGGCTATCTGCCCATGTGCGGGCACGGCACCATCGGCGTCGCGACCGTGCTGGTGGAGACCGGCATGGTCGAGGTCGTCGAACCGGTCACCACCATCCGCCTGGACACGCCGGCCGGAGTCGTCGTGGCCGAGGTGGCGGTCGAGGACGGGGCGGCCAAGGCGGTCACGCTGCGCAACGTCCCGTCGTTCGTGGTCGCGCTCGACCGCGAGGCGACGCTGGCCGACGGGCGGTCGGTGACCTATGACCTGGCCTACGGCGGCAACTTCTACGCGATCCTGCCGCTGGAGCGGTTCGGGCTCCCCTTCGACCGGGCCCGCAAGGACGACATCCTCGCGGCGGGCCTGGCCCTGATGGACGCCGTCAACGCCGAGGCGGAACCGGTCCACCCGGAGGACCCGTCGATCCGCGGCTGCCACCACGTCCACCTGATCGCGCCCGGCGCGAGCGCCCGCCGTTCGCGGCACGCGATGGCGATCCACCCCGGCTGGTTCGACCGCTCGCCGTGCGGCACCGGGACGAGCGCGCGCATGGCCCAGCTGCACGCGCGCGGCGAACTCCCCCTGCACACCGAGTTCGTCAACGAGTCGTTCATCGGCACCCGGTTCACCGGCCGGCTCCTCGGCACGACCGAGGTGGCGGGCCGTCCCGCGGTGCTGCCGAGCTTCACCGGCCGGGCCTGGATCACCGGCACCGCCCAGTACCTGCTGGACCCCGAGGACCCGTTCCCCGCGGGCTTCGTGCTGTAGGCGCTTCGGTACTGTCGGGTGACCCGAGGAGGACGATCACCATGGCCCCGCAGAACCGCCCGGCTCTGCCGCCGCTCGGCGGCCGGAAGCCCAACTTCCGCGAACGCGTCGTGGACGTGCTGCGGGCCGCCCTGATCTCCGGCGAACTGCGTCCGGGAGAGGTGTACTCGGCACCCGGCCTCGCCCCCCGCCTGGGTGTCTCGGCGACCCCGGTGCGCGAGGCGATGCTGGAGCTGGTCAAGGAGGGCATGGTCGACATCGTCCCCAACAAGGGCTTCCGGGTCACCGCCGTCTCCGACCGGCAGCTCGACGAGTACAAGCACGTCCGGTCCCTGATCGAGATCCCCACGACGGTGGGCCTCGCCACCACCGCCGACGCCGCCGACCTGGAGGCACTGCGCCCGCTCGCCGACGAGATCGTCGACTCGGCCGCCAAGGGCGACCTCATCGCGTACATCGAGGCCGACCTGGACTTCCACCTCGGACTGCTGGCCCTGGCGGGCAACGGCCACCTCGTGGACGTCGTACGGGACCTGCGGCGCCGTTCGCGGCTGTACGGGCTGACCGCCCTGGTGGAGGCGGGACGGCTGCGGGCCTCCGCGGAGGAGCACCTGGAGCTGCTGGACGCGCTGCTCGCGCGGGACCCGGAAGGGGTGCGCGAGGTGATGACCAGGCACCTCGGGCACGTCCGCGGTCTGTGGGCGGCCCGCTGACACCATTACGCAAACTGCTTGCATTTCTTGCGCTACTCTTGCGGTCATGACGCGACGACTTGCTGAGGTGGCGAAGAAGGTCGGGGTCAGCGAGGCCACGGTCAGCCGGGTGCTGAACGGAAAGCCGGGGGTCTCCGAGTCCACCCGGCAGGCGGTGCTCTCCGCCCTGGACGTCCTCGGCTACGAGCGCCCCACGCAGCTGCGCGGGGAGCGTGCCCGGCTCGTGGGCCTGGTGCTGCCCGAGCTGCAGAACCCGATCTTCCCGGCGTTCGCCGAGGTGATCGGCGGGGCGCTGGCCCAGCTCGGCCTGACGCCGGTGCTGTGCACGCAGACCAAGGGCGGTGTCTCCGAGGCCGACTACGTGGAACTGCTGCTGCAGCAGCAGGTCTCCGGCGTCGTCTTCGCCGGCGGCCTGTACGCCCAGGCCGACGCCCCGCACGACCACTACCGCCGGCTCGCCGAGCGCAACATCCCGGTCGTGCTGGTCAACGCCTCCATCGGCGACCTCGGCTTCCCGGGCGTCTCCTGCGACGACGCGGTGGCGACGGAGCAGGCCTGGCGGCACCTGGCCTCGCTCGGCCACGAGCGGATCGGGCTGGTGCTGGGGCCGTCCGACCACGTGCCGTCGGAGCGCAAGCTCGCCGCCGCCCGGGCCATGGGCGAGCTCCCGGACGAGTTCGTCGCCCGGGCCATGTTCTCGATCGAGGGCGGGCACGCGGCGGCCGCCCGGCTCGTCGAGAGGGGCGTCACCGGGTTCATCTGCGCCAGCGACCCCCTCGCCCTCGGGGTGATCCGGGCCGCGCGCCGCAAGGGACTGGGCGTCCCCGAGCGGGTGTCGGTCGTCGGCTACGACGACTCCGCGCTGATGAACTGCACCGAGCCCGCGCTGACCACCGTCCGCCAGCCCATCGAGGCCATGGGGCGGGCGGCCGTGGAGCTGCTGAACGCGCAGATCAGCGGCAGTGCCGTAGCCGCCGAAGAGCTGTTGTTCGAGCCCGAGCTGGTGGTCAGGGGGTCGACCGCGCAGGTCCACCGCCCCTGAGATCCGACGAGCTGTTGAATAATTTCAAATTGCGCGCGACATCTTGCGTCCAGATGTCGGCGGTGCTTGAGTGTGCGTCGCCCACCGCTCCTGCCCAGAGGGGTCCACCGATGACAAGCACCGGGTTCCGCCGTACCTTCGCCGCGCTCGGCGTCTGTTCGCTCGCCCTGACCGCGTCCGCCTGCGGGTCGAGCGACGACGACTCCTCCAGCGGAAGGACACGCATCACGGTCAACTGCGAACCGCCCAAGAGCGCCAAGGTCGACCGCGGTTTCTTCGAGCAGGACGTCGCCTCCTTCGAGAAGCAGAACCCGGACATCGACGTCGTCGCGCACGACGCGTTCCCCTGCCAGGACCCGAAGACGTTCGACGCCAAGCTCGCCGGCGGCCAGATGGAGGACGTCTTCTACACCTACTTCACCGACGCCAGGCACGTGGTGGACATCAACCAGGCGGCCGACCTCACCCCGTACGTCAAGGACCTGAAGAGCTACGGCACCCTGCAGAAGCAGCTGCGCGACATCTACACCGTCGACGGGAAGATCTACGGCATCCCGCGCACCGGCTACTCGATGGGCCTGATCTACAACCGCGAGCTCTTCCGGAAGGCCGGCCTCGACCCCGACAGACCGCCCGCCACGTGGCAGGAGGTCCGCGCCGACGCGAAGAAGATCGCCGCGCTCGGCGGCGGCACCGTCGGATACGCCGACTACAGCGCCCAGAACCAGGGCGGCTGGCACTTCACCGCCGAGCTGTACTCCCAGGGCGGCGACGTCGTGAGCGCCGACGGCAAGAAGGCCACCATCGACACCCCCGAGGGCCACGCCGTGCTGCAGAACCTGCACGACATGCGCTGGAGGGACGACTCGATGGGCAGCAAGCAGCTCCTCGTCATCAACGACGTGCAGCAGATGATGGGTTCGGGCAGGCTCGGCATGTACCTCTCCGCCCCCGACAACATCCCGATCCTGGTCAAGGAGAAGGGCGGCAACTACAAGGACCTCGCGCTCGGCCCGATGCCCGGGGGCAAGGGCACGCTCATCGGCGGCGACGGCTACATGTTCAACAAGCACGACACGCCCGCCCAGATCCGGGCCGGCCTGAAGTGGCTCGACCACATGTTCCTCACCCCCGGATCGGGCTTCCTCGGCGACTACGCCCGCGCCAAGAAGGCGGACGCGCCCGTCGGCCTGCCCGAGCCACGGCTGTTCACCGGCGCCGCCGACGCCAAGGACCAGCAGGTCAAGAAGGCCAACGCCAACGTGCCGGTGGAGAACTACCAGTCCTTCCTCGACGGCAACCACCGGCTCCAAATGAAGATCGAGCCGCCGCACGCCCAGCAGATCTACTCCGTCCTCGACGGCGCCGTCTCCGCCGTCCTCACCAAGAAGGACGCGGACATCGACCAGCTGCTGAAGGAAGCGTCCGGCAAGATCGACGACATCCTGGCACGGGGCTGAACATGACGAAGACGGCCGAACGGCGACCGACCGGCGAGGTCGCCGTACGCCCGGTGCAGGCGCCGCCCCCGGCAGGGGACCGGAGGCGGCGCCGCCTCGCCGACCAGGCCCGCGCCTACGCCTTCCTCCTCGGCGGCCTGATCTGCTTCGCCCTGTTCTCCTGGTACCCGGCGATCCGCGCCGTCGTGATCGCCTTCCAGAAGTACACGCCGGGCTCCGCGCCCGAGTGGGTCGGCACCGCCAACTTCACCCGCGTCTGGCACGACCCGGAGTTCACCGCCGCCTGGCGCAACACCCTGACCTTCACACTGCTGGCCCTGCTGATCGGCTTCGCGGTCCCGTTCGTGATGGCCCTGGTGCTCAACGAACTCCGCCACGCCAAGGCCTTCTTCAGGGTCGTGGTCTACCTGCCGGTGATGATCCCGCCGGTGGTCAGCGCCCTGCTGTGGAAGTGGTTCTACGATCCCGGGGCGGGCCTGGCCAACGAGGCGCTGCGCTTCCTGCACCTGCCCACCTCGAACTGGTCCAACGGCGCCGACACCGCGCTGGTCTCCCTGGTGATCGTGGCCACCTGGGCCAACATGGGCGGCACCGTCCTGATCTACCTGGCCGCCCTGCAGTCCATCCCCGGCGAGCTGTACGAGGCCGCCGAACTGGACGGCGCGAACCTGCTGCAGCGCGTGCGGCACGTGACGGTCCCGCAGACCCGCTTCGTCATCCTGATGCTGATGCTCCTCCAGATCATCGCGACGATGCAGGTCTTCACCGAACCGTTCGTGATCACGGGCGGCGGCCCGGAGAGCGCCACGGTCACCGTGCTGTACCTGATCTACAAGTACGCCTTCCTCTACAACGACTTCGGCGGGGCCTGCGCGCTCAGCGTGATGCTCCTGGTGCTGCTCGGCGCGTTCTCCGCCGTCTACCTGCGGCTCACCCGCTCCGGAGAGGACGACGCATGAGCGCCACCCGCACCCTCGTCTCCCCGGCGACGCTCGCCCGCCCGCGCGGCAGGGCCGTGTACTGGACCGTCTTCACCTCCGTCGTGCTGCTCTTCGCCCTCGCCTTCCTCTTCCCCGTGTACTGGATGGTGACCGGCGCCCTGAAGTCGCCGGACGAGATCGCGCGGACCCCGCCCACCCTGGTGCCGAAGGCGTGGCACCTCGGCGGCTACACCGACGCCTGGGACCTGATGCAGCTGCCCGAGCACCTGTGGAACACGGTGGTCCAGGCGGCCGGCGCCTGGGCGTTCCAGATCGTGTTCTGCACGGCCGCGGCCTACTCCCTGTCCAGGCTCAGGCCCGCCTTCGGCAAGGTCGTGCTCGGCGGCATCCTCGCCACGCTGATGGTCCCCGCGCAGGCCCTCGTCGTACCGAAGTACCTGACCGTCGCCGACCTGCCCCTCATCCACACCAGCCTGCTCAACGACCCGCTGGCCATCTGGCTGCCGGCCGTCGCCAACGCCTTCAACCTCTATCTGCTCAAGCGGTTCTTCGACCAGCTTCCCCGCGATGTGCTGGAGGCCGCCGAGATGGACGGCGCGGGAAAGCTGCGCACCCTCTTCTCGATCGTGCTGCCGATGTCGCGGCCGGTCCTCGGCGTCGTGTCGATCTTCGCGCTGGTCGCCGTGTGGCAGGACTTCCTGTGGCCGCTGATGGTCTTCTCCGACACCGGCAAACAGCCGATCAGCGTGGCACTCGTCCAGCTGTCGCAGAACATCCAGCTCACCGTGCTCATCGCCGCCATGGTCATCGCCAGCGTTCCCATGGTCGCCCTGTTCCTCGTCTTCCAGCGGCACATCATCGCCGGGATCAGCGCGGGCAGCACGAAGGGCTGACGCCCTCCCCCCGACAGAAAGGCACGCACAGTGGGACAGCCCACCCCTGCCCAGAAGGACGTGAAGGACCCGACGGACGAGAACCGGACGGACGAGAACCGGACGGACGAGAACCCCACGGACGAGAAGACGGACTGGTGGCGCGACGCCGTCATCTACCAGGTGTACGTCCGCAGCTTCGCCGACGGCGACGGCGACGGCACCGGCGACCTCGCGGGCGTCCGCTCCAGACTGCCCTACCTGGCCGAACTCGGCGTTGACGCCCTGTGGTTCACGCCCTGGTACCTGTCGCCGATGAAGGACGGCGGCTACGACGTCGCCGACTACCGTGCGATCGATCCGGCGTTCGGCACCCTGGCCGAGGCGGAGAAGCTGATCGCCGAGGCCCGCGAGCTGGGCATCCGCACCATCGTCGACATCGTGCCCAACCACGTCTCCGACCAGCACCCCTGGTTCCGGGCCGCGCTGGCCGCGGGGCCGGGCAGCCCGGAGCGCGGGCTGTTCCACTTCCGGCCCGGACGCGGCACGCACGGCCGGCTCCCGCCCAACGACTGGCCGTCGCAGTTCGTCGGCTCCACCGAGCCGGTGTGGACACGACTGCCCGACGGGGAGTGGTACCTGCATCTGTTCACACCCGAGCAGCCCGACCTCAACTGGGCCCATCCGGTCGTCCGCCAGGAGCACGAGGAGATCCTGCGGTTCTGGTTCGAACGCGGTGTGGCCGGTGTCCGCATCGACTCGGCGGCGCTGCTCGCCAAGGACCCGCGCCTGCCGGACCTCGTCGAGGGCCAGGTACCCCACCCCTTCGTCGACCGCGACGAACTCCACGACATCTACCGCTCCTGGCGGGCCGTGGCCGACGAGTACGACGGCGTGTTCGTCGGCGAGGTGTGGCTGCCGGACGCCGAGCGCTTCGCCCGCTACCTGCGCCCCGACGAACTGCACACGGCCTTCAACTTCTCCTTCCTGACCTGCCCCTGGGACGCGGCGCGGCTGCGCACGTCCATCGACACCACACTCGCCGAGCACGCCCCGGTGGGCGCGCCGGCCACCTGGGTGCTGTGCAACCACGACGTCACCCGGACGGTGACCCGCTACGGCCGCGACGACACGGGCTTCGACTTCGCGGCCAAGGCCTTCGGCACCCCCACCGACCTCGCCCTCGGCACCCGGCGCGCCCGCGCCGCCGCCCTGCTCTCGCTCGCCCTGCCCGGCGCCGTCTACCTCTACCAGGGGGAGGAGCTGGGGCTGCCCGAGGCCGACATCCCGCGCGAGCGCATCGAGGACCCGATGTACTTCCGCTCCGGCGGCACCGACCCCGGCCGCGACGGCTGCCGGGTCCCGCTGCCGTGGAGCGCGCAGGCGCCGTACGCGGGCTTCGGCTCCCGGCAGGAGCCGTGGCTGCCGCAGCCCGCCGGCTGGTCCGCGTACGCCGCCGACCTGCAGGCGGCCGACCCCTCCTCGATGCTCGCCCTCTACCGCGCGGGCATCGGGCTCCGCCCGGTCTTCGGTACCGGCCCGCTCACCTGGCTGCCCGCGCCGGACGGCGTCCTGGCTTTCACCCGCGGCGGCGCCGCGTGCGTGGTCAACCTCGCCGACGCCCCCGCCGAACTGCCCGCCCACACCGAACTCCTCCTCGGCAGCGGCCCCCTGGACTCCGGGGGGCGGCTGCCGGAGGACACCGCGGTCTGGCTGCGCGGCTGAGCCCGTAGCGCACCCGTACCGCTGTCCCCGCACCCCCACACGAAGGGATCAGCACATGCACAGGACTGTCAGGGGCATGCCAGCCGCCATGGTGGTCGCCCTCTCCGCCGGACTGCTCACCGCGACCGCGCCCGCCGCCCACGCGGCGGCCGGCGCGAGCCTGCCGTTCACCTCCGTGGAGGCCGAGTCCGCCACCACCACCGGCACGAAGATCGGCCCCGACTACACCCAGGGCACCCTCGCCTCCGAGGCGTCCGGACGCCAGGCCGTACGCCTGAACGCCGGGCAGCGCGTGGAGTTCACCGTGCCGCGCGCCGCCAACGCGGTGAACGTCTCCTACAGCGTCCCGGACGGCCGGTCGGGTTCGCTGAACGTGTACGTCAACGGCACCAGGCTCGCGCAGACGCTCCCGGTGACGTCGAAGTACTCGTACATCGACACCGGCTGGATCGCCGGTGCGAAGAGGCACCACTTCTTCGACGACACGCGCATGCTGCTCGGCCGGAGCGTCCAGCCGGGCGACAAGGTCGCCCTCGAGCCGGCCGGCACCCAGGTCACCGTGGACGTCGCGGACTTCGAGCAGGTCGACGGGGCCGCCACGCAGCCCGCGGGTTCGGTGTCGGTCACCTCCAAAGGCGCCGATCCCAGCGGCAACGGCGACTCCACACAGGCCTTCCGGGACGCGATCGCCGCGGCCCAGGGGGGCGTGGTGTGGATCCCGCCGGGCGACTACCGACTGACGTCCTCGCTCAGCGGCGTGCAGAACGTCACCCTCCAGGGCGCGGGCAGCTGGTACTCGATCGTGCACAGCTCCCGCTTCATCGACCAGTCCGGCTCCGCCGGCAGCGTGCACATCAAGGACTTCGCGGTCATCGGCGAGGTCACCGAGCGCGTCGACTCCAACCCCGACAACTTCGTCAACGGCTCGCTCGGGCCGGACAGTTCGGTCTCCGGCATGTGGGTGCAGCACATGAAGGTCGGCCTGTGGCTGATGGGCGACAACGACAACCTGGTGGTGGAGAACAACCGCATCCTCGACACCACCGCCGACGGCCTCAACCTCAACGGCAACGCCCACGGGGTGCGCGTGCGCGGCAACTTCCTGCGCAACCAGGGCGACGACTCCCTCGCCATGTGGTCCCTGAACGGGGCGGACACCGACAGCAGCTTCGAGAACAACACCGTCTCGCAGCCGAACCTCGCCAACGGCATCGCGATCTACGGCGGCACGGACATCGCCGTCAAGGACAACCTGGTCTCCGACACCAACGCCCTCGGCAGCGGCATCGCGATCTCCAACCAGAAGTTCCTCGACCCCTTCTCCCCGCTGGCCGGCACGATCACGGTCTCCGGCAACACACTCGTGCGCACCGGCGCCATGAACCCCAACTGGAACCATCCGATGGGCGCGCTGCGCGTCGACTCCTACGACAGCGCGATCAACGCGACCGTCGACATCACCGACACCACGATCACCGACAGCCCCTACAGTGCCTTCGAGTTCGTCTCCGGCGGCGGCCACGGCTACTCGACCGGCAACGTCGACATCAGCGGCGCGACGGTGCGGAACACCGGCACGGTCGTCGTCCAGGCGGAGACGCAGGGCACGGCGAGAGTCAGCGGCGTCCAGGCCACCGGGGTCGGCGCGGCCGGCGTCTACAACTGCCCCTACCCGTCCGGCTCGGGCGTCTTCACGGTGGAGGACGGCGGCGGCAACTCCGGCTGGAGCAGCACCTGGGGCGACTGCTCGTCCTGGCCGCAGCCCGGCCAGGGCAACACCGACCCGGACCCGGGCCGCAACCTCGCCGAGGGCCGCCCGGCCACCGCGACCGGCTCGCAGGACGTCTACACACCGGGCAAGGCGGTCGACGGCGACGCGAACAGCTACTGGGAGTCGACCAACAACGCCTTCCCGCAGTCCCTCACGGTCGACCTCGGCTCGGCCCAGGCCGTACGCAGGCTGGTGCTCAAGCTGCCGCCGTCGTCCGCCTGGGGCGCCCGTACCCAGACCATCACGGTGCTGGGCAGCACCGACGGCTCGAACTACGCCACGGTCGTCGGCTCGGCCGGCTACCGCTTCGACCCGGCCACCGGCAACACGGCCACGGTCTCCCTCCCGGCGAGCACCAGCCTGCGCTACCTGCGCCTGACGGTCAGCGCCAACACCGGCTGGCCGGCCGGCCAGTTCAGTGAGGTGGAGGCGTATCTGACCAGCTGAGAGCGGGTGTTCCGGGCGCCGGCCGCCATGACCGGCGCCCGCCCGCCGCCCCCGTGCGCGACCGGGGCGGCGAGGTGGTCGCGGCCGTCGCCCGGACCGACGCCGGCCCGTGCGTCACAGGTCCAGCACGAGCCTCTTCCCGCGGCAGCGGGACACACAGATCATCATCGTCTCCCCGCTCCGCCGTTCCGCGTCGGTGAGCACCGAGTCCCGGTGGTCCGGGGTTCCCTCGAGGACATCGGTCTCGCAGGTGCCGCAGGTGCCCTCCGTGCAGGAGAACAGCACCTCGACACCGGCGGCGCGGACGGCGTCCAGCACGGAGACGTCCGGTGGGACGGTGACGGTACGGCCGCTCTGCGCCAGCTCGACCTCGAACGCGCCGTTGTCACCGGCCGGTTGCTCCTTCGGCGTGAACCGCTCGACCCGCAGCCGCTCGGCCGGGCAGCGCTCCTCGACCGCGTCCAGCAGCGGCGCCGGACCGCAGCAGTACACGAGGGTGCCGTCGGGCAGATCGGCCAGCGCCGCGTCCAGGTCCAGCAGCCCCGACTCGTCCTGCGGGACGACGGTGACCCGGCCCTCGTAGCGCGCCAGCTCCTGGACGAAGGCCATGGAGCCGCGGGTGCGGCCGCCGTACAGCAGCGTCCACTCCGCGCCCGCCGCCTCGGCCGCGGCCAGCATCGGCAGGATCGGGGTGATGCCGATGCCGCCGGCCACGAAGCGGTAGCGGGCGGCCGGCTCCAGCCGGAAGTGGTTGCGCGGCCCGCGCACCCGCACCTTGTCGCCCTCGCCCACCTGCTCGTGCACACGGGCCGAGCCGCCGCGCCCGGCCGGCTCGCGCAGCACGGCGACCCGCCACGCCGAACGGTCCGCGGGGTCCCCGCACAGCGAGTACTGCCGCTCCAGCTCCGGCCCGAGCAGCACGTCGACATGGGCACCCGGCTGCCAGGCCGGCAGGTCCTCGCCGAGCGGGTGGCGCAGGGTCAGGGCGAGCACGCCGTCGGCCGCCGACTCCCGGCGCTCGACGACGAGTTCGGCTTCGAAGAGAGTCATGACGCGTTGCTCTCCCGGGGCCGGTGTCCTTCCGGATGGCCGAGCATCCACTCCCACATCTCCACCGGGTCCTGGGCGGTGTGCTCGGCGCCGCAGTGACAGGTGCCGTGCAGGACGTCGGTGCCCGGCAGCCAGTCGATGCGGTAGATCTCACCGGTGGTGCCGTTGCTCACTGGGCCTTCTCCACGGGCTTCTCGCCCTCCTCGACCAGCCGGGCGAGGATGCGGCGGGCGGCGAGGCCGCCGGTGTCGATGTTGATGCTCAGCTCCTGGTACCCCGCCCGCTCCGAACCGAGCGTCCGCTGCAGCAGGTTGAGCGCGTCGACGTCCTGCATGACCACGGTGTGGTTGCTGCCCCGCAGGAACTCGGTGACCTCGGCGTCGTCGACGGCCCAGTCGCGGGAGACCATCCAGAAGTCGTACACGTGCCCGTCGGCGGAGGGCGTGATGGCGTACGTGATCTCGGTGTGGAAGCCGTTCGGGTCGCTGCCGTCGGCCTCCGGCAGCACGCCGGCCGGCGCGATCCGGCTGTGCAGCAGATACAGGCACGGGGCGTGGTACTCGATGTCCTGCCAGCGCGTGATCCGCCCCTCGATGCCGGTGGAGCTGGCGTAGAACGGCGGGCACTCCGCGTCGTCCATGTGCCGGCTGACCCGCACGATGCCCGCGCCCTCGTCGACCTCGGTCGTGATCGGCGTCTCGGCGACCTCGGGGGTGCCGATGTGACCGCCGTGCAGGTACGTCTCGTGGGAGAGGTCGAGCAGGTTGTCGACCAGCAGCCCGTAGTCGGCGTCGATGGGCTCCATGCCGCGCACGGTGACCCAGCCGGGGGAGTCCAGGTGCCTCGCCCGCGGGATGGTCCCCGCGTCGGCGAGCGCCGGGTCGCCGATCCACACCCACACCAGCGAGTCCTGCTCGACGACGGGGTAGGAGGCGACGCGGGCGGTGCGCGGTACGCGCTTCTGCCCCGGGACGTACACGCAGGTACCGGTCGTGTCGTACGTGAACCCGTGGTACCCGCACACGATCCGGTCGCCGTCGAGCCGGCTCGGCCTCTCGTGCAGCGGGAAGCGCCGGTGCACGCAGCGGTCGGCGAGTGCGACGGGCGCCCCGTCCTGCTCGGTGCGGTAGAAGACGAGGGGCTCACCGAGTATCGTCCGGCCGAGCAGCTCCTCGCGCCCGACCTCGTGGCTGTAGGCGGCGACGTACCACTGGTTCCTGGCGAAGGCGGTCATGTGAGGCATGGCGTTCCCGTCCCTGAGAGCGGGGCGTCCTCGCCCCGCGTGCCGTGGTTGGACTCAGGTTCGTGACGGGCGCCACACGAGGGCAAGGGCGCTTCCGTCTGACGGAAGTCCGGCGCGCGGCTCTGCCGCCGCTCACTCCGCGGCCCCCCGGCGCACCGCCCGTACCGGCGACTTTCACACGGGCGCCACCCGACCCTTCCCTGACGTTCGCTGCTCTTGGAACACTCGCTCGCGCGCATTCCGTCATGTTCCGGCCGTCCGCACCAGGATGAGAGGCACCCACCCATGCCTGAGGTCAATCGGCGCAGATTCCTGCAACTCGCGGGCGCGACCACCGCGTTCACCGCGCTGTCGAACAGCATCGAGCGTGCTGCCGCGCTGCCCGCGCACCGTCGTACGGGATCCATCAAGGACGTCGAGCACATCGTCGTACTGATGCAGGAGAACCGTTCCTTCGACCACTACTTCGGCTCCCTCAGGGGCGTCCGCGGCTTCGGCGACCCGCGTCCCGTGACCTGGCCGGACGGCACGTCCGTCTGGCACCAGCAGGACGCGGGCGGCAAGGAGATCCTGCCCTTCCACCCCGACGCCGACGACCTCGGCCTGGCGTTCATCCAGGACCTGCCGCACGGCTGGAACGACGGGCACGCCGCCTTCAACGGGGGCAGGTACGACAAGTGGGTGCCCAGCAAGGGGTCCACGACGATGGCGTACCTCACCCGCGACGACATCCCGTTCCACTACGCGCTCGCCGACTCCTTCACCATCTGCGACGCGTACCACTGCTCCTTCATCGGCTCCACCGACCCCAACCGCTACTACATGTGGACGGGTTACACGGGCAACGACGGCCGGGGCGGCGGCCCGGTCCTCGGCAACGACGAGGCGGGCTACAGCTGGACCACCTACCCCGAGCGCCTGGAGAAGGCGGGCGTCTCCTGGCGGATCTACCAGGACGTCGGCGACGGCCTGGACGCGAACGGCAGCTGGGGCTGGATCCCGGACGCCTACCGCGGCAACTACGGCGACAACTCGCTGCTCTATTTCAACCAGTACCGGAACGCCGAGCCCGGCGACCCGCTCTACGACAAGGCCCGCACCGGCACCGACGCGACCAAGGGCGAGGGCTTCTTCGACCGGCTGAAGGCCGACGTCAAGGGCGGCAGGCTCCCGCAGATCTCCTGGGTCGTCGCGCCCGAGGCCTTCACCGAGCACCCCAACTGGCCCGCGAACTACGGCGCCTGGTACGTCTCGCAGGTCCTCGACGCGCTCACCGCCGACCCGGAGGTGTGGGCGAAGACGGCGCTGTTCATCACCTACGACGAGAACGACGGCTTCTTCGACCACCAGATCCCGCCGTACCCGCCGGGGTCCGCCGCCCAGGGCAGGTCCACCGTCGACCCCGCCCTCGACCTGTTCAAGGGCAGCGGCAGCAACCCGGCCGGCCCCTACGGCCTCGGTCAGCGGGTGCCGATGCTCGTCGTCTCGCCCTGGAGCAAGGGCGGTTACGTCTGCTCCGAGACGTTCGACCACACCTCGATCATCCGGTTCATGGAGACCCGCTTCGGCGTCCACGAGCCGAACATCTCGCCCTGGCGGCGGGCCGTCTGCGGCGACCTGACCTCCGCCTTCGACTTCTGCCGCGAGGACACCGAGCCGGTCGCCCTGCCCGGCACCGACGGCTACCGGCCGCCGGACCACGACCGTCACCCCGACTACGTGCCGACCCCGCCGGCGAAGGGCGTGCTGCCCGTGCAGGAGCGCGGGCTGCGCCGGGCGCGTCCCCTCAAGTACGTCCCGTACGTGGACGGTTCGGCGGACACGGCGGGCGGGAGGTTCACGCTCACCTTCGCCTCGGGGGCGAAGGCGGGCGCCGCCTTCCTGGTCACCTCGGGCAACCGCACCGACGGCCCGTGGACCTACACCACCGAGGCCGGCAGGACGGTCGCGGACACCTGGAACTCGGCGTACTCCGAGGGCTCCTACGACCTGACCGTGCACGGCCCGAACGGCTTCCTGCGCGTCTTCAAGGGCCCGAACAGGGTCGCCGGACCCGAGGTCACCGCCCGCCACACCCGCGAGGACGTCGAGCTGACCTTCACCAACAAGGGCTCAGGCGCGGTCCGGCTGAAACTGTCGGGCGGCTACGGCGTCCGGCCGCGGACGTTCACGGTGCGGCCCGGCGCGACCGTCAGGCACACCGTCGGCCTCGCGGCGAGCTGGCGCTGGTACGACCTCTCCGTGACCTGCGAGGCCGACCGGGGCTTCCTGCGGCGATTCGCCGGACATGTCGAGAACGGGCGGTCCGGCGTCAGCGACCCGGCGATCATCACCGCCTGACGTGCCGGGTAAAACCTGATGAACAACGGGATGGAAGGGGTGGCGAGGTGTCGGTGGGGCCGGGGTAGTGTGCCCCGGTGACCACGCATTCGAACACACCTGCAGGCTGGTACCCGGATCCGCACGGAGTGCCCCGGACCCTGCGCTACTGGGACGGCGGCCAGTGGACCCAGCACACGCACGCCGACCAGCAGCAGGGCCCGGCCGCCCCGCAGCAGGCGCCGCAGATGCCGCAGCAGCCCGCGGGCCCCGACCCGCGGGTGCAGCGTCAGGTGCGGCAGCAGGCCGGGGTCACCGCGGGCGGTCCCGGCGGCGGCAGCCTGTTCACCGAGCCGGTCCTGGTGGTGAACCAGAAGGCCAAGCTGATCGAGCTGACCAACGAGTACACGGTCATGGACCAGAACGGCAACCAGATCGGCTCGGTCACCGAGGTCGGGCAGAGCGCGCTGAAGAAGGTGGCGCGCTTCGTCTCCAGCCTCGACCAGTTCATGACGCACCGGCTGGAGATCCGGGACGCCCACGGCCGGCCGCAGCTGGTGCTGACCCGGCCCGCGAAGCTCTTCAAGTCGCGGGTGGAGGTGAGCCGCCCGGACGGCTCACCGGTGGGCGAGATCGTCCAGCAGAACATGATCGGGAAGATCAACTTCGCGATGAACGCCAACGGCGGGCAGGTCGGCGCGATCAAGGCGGAGAACTGGCGGGCCTGGAACTTCGCCATCGTGGACCACGCCGACAACGAGGTCGCCCGGATCACCAAGACCTGGGAAGGCCTCGCCAAGACGATGTTCACCACCGCGGACAACTACGTCCTGCAGATCCACTACCAGCTGCCCGAGCCGCTGCTGAGCCTGGTCGTGGCGACCGCGCTGACCGTGGACACGGCCCTCAAGCAGGACTCGCGCGGCCTGGGGTAGCGGACGGACCGGACCGGCGGCGCGGATCCGCCGGCGCCCCGGCCGGGGTTCACAGCCGGGTGAGCCGGCCCGGATCCGGCGACGGCCCGGGCACCAGCACGGGCTCCGGCGCGGCCGTCTCCGGCCCGAGGGCCAGGACCGCGGCCACCGGGTGCTCCTCGTCCGCCGGAGCGGGGCCCGGACGGGTCAGGAGCACGACGCCCCAGGACGCGAGGGCCGCGCCCGCGAGGGCGAGGAGCACGCCCGCCGCGCCGCCGCGCAGGCCCTGGCCGAGCAGGGTGAGGCCGATCACGGAGGCCGCCACCGGGTTGGAGAGTGTCAGCACCGCGAGCGGAGCGCCGAGGCCGCCCTTGTACGCGGTCTGCGACAGCAGCAGCCCGCCGGCCGCGAAGGCGGCGACCAGCACCGCCACCAGGACGACCTTCGGACTCAGCGCGGGACCGGAGCGGTCCGTCGCGGCCACGGTCACCGTCTGCGTGAGCGCCGAGGCCACGCCCGAGGCGAACCCGGACGCCGTGGCGTGCCGCAGCCCCGGCCGGGCCCCCGGCCACGACAGCACGCCGATCAGCGCGGCCGTGGTGCCCGCGACCGCCAGCGCCCCGGTCAGGCTCAGCACCCGCTCGGGCGCCGGACCGGACGCGGCGACCAGCAGCGCGGCCAGCCCGGCCAGCGTCAGCGCGGTGCCCCGCCACTCGGCCGGGCCGACCCTGCGGCCGGCCGCCCGCGCCCCCATCGGCACCGCGGCGACCAGGGTGAGCGCGCCGAGCGGCTGCACGACGGTCAGCGAGCCGTACTTGAGGGCGACGACGTGCAGCAGGGCCGCGGAGGCGTTGAGCGCGACCGACGCCCACCAGGCACCCGCGCCGAGCAGCCGCAGCACACCGCCGCCGGAATCGCGCGCGGCGAGGCGTTCCTGGGCCACGGCCGCGGCCGCGTAGGCGACGGCGGAGACCAGTGAGAGGGCGACGGCGAGGAGCACGGCGGTCATCGGCCCGCTCCGGTCAAAGCCTTGCCGTCGGCGTCGGCGTCGGCGTCTGCGTCGTCGGCGGCCGGCGCGGCCCGCCCGCTGCCGCCTGCGGCCGTGCCGGCTGTGCGGTGCGGGCGGTGGAACAGCGCGAGCGCGGCACCGAGCATGGCGGTCGCGACGAGGGGGTCGAGCCAGTAGTGGTTCGCCGTGCCCACGATCACCAGCAGCGTCACCAGCGGGTGCAGCAGCCACAGCAGGCGCCAGCGCGACCGCGTCGCCGCGATCAGGCCGACGGCGACCATCAGCGCCCAGCCGAAGTGCAGTGACGGCATCGCCGCGAACTGGTTGGAGAGGTGGTCCGAGGAGGGCGGGCCGTACACGGACGGGCCGTAGACGTGTCCCGTGTCGATCAGACCCGTGCCGGCCAGCATCCGCGGCGGTGCCAGCGGATAGACGAAGGGCAGCACCAGGGCCACCGAGGTGACGGCGGCGAGCACCCGGCGGGCCCAGACGTAGTGGGCCGGGCGCCGCAGGTAGAGCCAGATCAGGAAGGCGGCGGTGGCGGGGAAGTGGACGGTCGCGTAGTAGGTGTTCGCGATCTGCGCGAGTCCGTCGCCGTGCAGCAGCAGGGACTGCACCGCGTCCTCGGAGGGCAGGTGGAGCGCCCGCTCCAGGTCCCAGACGCGGTGCCCGTTGCGCAGCGCCTCACCGGTGTGGCCCGTGGCGAGCTGCCGGCCGAACTTGTAGACGAGGAAGAGCCCCGCGACGAGCAGGAGCTCGCGGACGAGCGGCGGCCGCGCCGGGGCGGCCGCCTGTGCGTCCGGAGGCTCAGTAGGTCCGTTCATCCCCCGGCTCCCTTGCTGACGGTCGTGCGTCGTGCCCGTGCTGTATGTGGTGAGACCCCGGCCGGGGCCGGAACTCATCGGTACGCGCCCGTCCCGAAACGAATGCGTTCCGATACGGGAGTGTACCGATACGTCGGCGTTCCGGTACAGTGGCGTATCGATAGGTACGACACACGAGGAAGCGGGAATAATCCCGGTCCGGAAGCGAGGGAGAAGGGCGCATGACGTCGCAGGCCGCGGACGGCCCGGAACCGGCCGCCTCCCCGCGCCGCTCCAAGATCACGCCCGAGCGTGAGAAGGAGTTCTTCGACGCGGTGCTCGAGCAGATCCGTGAGTGCGGGTACGACGCCGTGACCATGGAAGGCGTCGCCGCGAGCACGCGGTGCAGCAAGTCGACGCTGTACCGGCAGTGGAAGACCAAGCCCCAGTTCGTGGCGGCGGCGCTGCGCTCCGCCCGGCAGGTCCGCTTCGGCGGCATAGACACCGGGTCGCTGGCCGAGGACCTGCGCCGGGCCGCGCGGGTCGCCGCGCAGTGGGGGCGCAAGGACACCAAGCTCCACCAGGCGCTCGGCCACGCCGTCACCCAGGACCCGGACCTTCAGCAGGCGCTGCGCGAGGCGCTCGTCGAACCGGAGATCCGCGCGCTGCAGGAGATCCTGCGGCGGGGCGTGGAGCGGGGCGAGATCGCGGCCGACCACCCGGCCCTGCCGTACGTGCCCGCGCAGATGTTCGGCGTGATGCGGGCCCGGCCCGTCCTGGAGGGGGAGTACGCCGACCCCGACTACCTGGTCCGCTTCGTGGAGGCCGCCGTGCTGCCGGCGCTCGGCCTCGCCTGAGACCCGGGTCGCCGTCCGCGGGATGACCGGACGGGGACCTGACCGCGCCGCACCGTGGGGACGGGGGCGGCGCGCACCCCCGGCCGGGCGGGTTCCCCTTGAGCGGAGGGGAGTCCCGCCCGGCCGACCGCTTCGCGGGAGCGGGGCGGGGCGCGGCCGGGTCAGACGTTCTGGCCGCTGCCGCCGCCCGTCGAGACCTTGATGCCCTTGGTGATGGTGTCGATCACGCTCTGCTTCTCGGCGACGTCCACACCGAAGCGGACGACGACGATCTGCTGCGGGTCCGCGGGCGCGGGGAAGGCGAGCGACTCGACGTAGCCGTCCGAGCCCTTGCTGGTGACCGCCTTCCAGCGGACCAGGTAGCCCTTCTGCCCGGCCACGGTGACCGCCCTGGACGCGAGCACCTGGTGCGACGTGATCGAGCCGTAGGTCCTGCCGCCGTAGGACTCCTTGGCGTTGGCCGGGATGTCGGCCTTCGCGACCGCCTCGGCCGTGTCGCCCTTGGTTCCCAGGACCAGCGCGGGCGCCGAGTACGCGCCGCCGTTCGTGCAGGTCTGGGAGGTGTTGCCGGGGCACTTGTAGGACTTGTCGGAGGTGATCTGCGCGCCCACGGACATCTGCTGCCCGTACCAGTTGTCCGGAATGGGCAGGCTGATCCCGCTGACCCCGTCGGTCACGGACCCGCTCCTGATCTTCGGCGCCGGGGACCGGCCGGGTGCGGGTGACCCGCCGTCGCCCCCGCCCGAGCCGCCGGACCCGCCGCCGAAGGGCCCGCCTCCACCGCCCTGGCCGCCCTGGCCTCCCTGTCCGCCGGACGAACCGCCCTCCCCGCCGGAACCGCCCTGCCCGAAGCCGCCCGGTCCCTGCCCCTGCCGCGAGGCGCTGCCGCCGTTCGAACCGTCGTCGCCGGCCAGGGCGTACACGCCCACGCCGATGCACGCCAGGACGACCACGGCCGCCCCGACGGCGATGCCGGTGCGCAGCCCGCGCCGCGGAGCGGCCGGCGGCTGCCCGGGATGGGCCGGGTACGCCGGGTACGCCGGGAAGGCGGACGCGCCGGCCGGATGGGGCGGTGGCGCCGGATGTGCCCCGGCCGTCGGCTCCTGCGCCGGGGGACCCCATACGGCGGCCGAGCCCGCGGGGCGGGTCCGGTCCGTCCATGCCTTGCCGTCCCACCACCGCTCGGTGGCGGGCCCCTCACTTGTCTGCCCGGGGTCGGGATACCACCCGGGAGGAGTCACCTGCGTCATGCCCCCACCGTATGAGGCGTCGGTGAAAGACGGATGAGAGGGTTCCGGCCGCGAAGCCGCCGTGGGCCCGGATCCTCCCCGCCCGGCCCCGTCCCGCCCGGCCTGGGCCTGCTCGGCCTTGCCCCGCTCGACGACGTGGCCGCCGCCCGGCCCCGCCGCCGGAGCCCATACCGCAGACGGACCCGCGCGGCCCGGTGTTGTCCGAAAAAGGACGCCATTTCAGCGGCTTTTGACTGACCGTTAGCTTTCCGGGGGCAGATCACCGGCCGGGCGCGTCGCCTGCCCGCACCGGCTGTCACCCATCACGGCAAGAGCTGCCCCGACCGGGCTCCGCTTCCCCGATCCGACGGCTACGCTCGAGGTCTGTACGTCGTTCGGGCGACTTGGGGAGGTAGCGGGATGACGGAGGCCGGGCCCACGGAGGCCGCCTCGGGCCCCCTGTGGGAGCGCGAGGCGGAGATCGCCGCCGTCGAGGAGGCGCTCAACGCCCTGTGCGCCGACCGCTCGTCCTCGGGCAGCCTGCTGGTGATCAGGGGCGAGTCGGGCATCGGCAAGACCGCCCTGCTGGGCGAGACCCGCCGCATCGCCGAACGGCGCGGCTGCACGGTGTGGGCGGCCCGCGGCGGCGAGACCCTCAAATCCGTGCCGTTCAACGTGGTACGGCAGCTGCTCCAGCCCGCGCTGGTGTCGCTGATGCCGGAGGAGGCGCGCGAATACCTCGGCGACTGGTACGACATCGCCGGCCCCGCCCTGGGCATAACGGAACCCGGCGACCGCCAGGCGGACCCGCAGGGGGTGACCGACGGCCTGGTCGCCGGGGTGCGCCGGCTGGCCCGCCGGGACTGGCCGCTGGTGCTGCTGATCGACGACGCGCACTGGGCCGACCTGGAGACGCTGCGCTGGCTGGCCGCCTTCGCCGAGCGGCTCGACGACCTGTCCGTGCTGGTCGTGGTGGCCCGCAGGCCCGGCGAGGTCAGCGGTGAGAGCGCCCGCTATCTGGAGGCGGTCGCCGCCGCCGCGGGCCGGCCCCAGGCCCTGCTGAGCGCCCTCACCCCGGACGCCACCGCGGGCCTGACCCGCGCCACGCTCGGCGCGCACGCCGACGCCCCGTTCTGCCGCGAGGTCTGGGCCGTCACCGGCGGCAACCCGTACGAGACCGTGGAACTCCTCGCCAAGGTCCGCGAAAGCGAGCTGGAGCCGACCGAGCACGCGGCCGCCGAACTGCGCGCCCTGAACCGCTCGGCCCGCGGCGGCGGCCTCGTCGCCCGCCTGGAGGAACTCGGCATCGACGCCACCCGGTTCGCATGGGCGGCGGCGATCCTCGGCACCGGCATCTCCGTCGGCCTGGTGGCCAGGCTCGCCACCATGGGCCACGACGACGCGGCACGCTGCGCCGAACTGCTCCAGGGCGCCCGCATCCTGACCGAACCGGACCCGGTGAACGCCCGGCTCGGCGACGGTGACCTGGAGTTCGTGCACCCGCTGATCGCCTCCGCCGTCTACAACTCCATCCCGGACGCCCTGCGCACCGCCATGCACGGCATCGCCGCCCAGGTCGTCACGGACTCCGGACTCGGCGCCGCCGCGGCCTCCCGGCACCTGCTCCAGGTGCATCCGGACGACGACGAGGAACTGGTCGGGCAACTGCGCGAGGCCGCCCGCGAGCACCTCGCCGTCGGTGCGCCCGACGCGGCCCGCCGCTGCCTCGAACGCGCCCTGCTGGAACCGCCGCTCCCGGAGGTCCACGCGCATGTGCTCTTCGAACTCGGCTGCGCGACCCTGCTGACCGCGCCCGCCACCACCATCGACCACCTGCAGTCCGCCCTCGCGATGCCCGGCCTCGACCCCGACGAGCGCGTCGACGCCGTCGTCCGCCTCTCCCAGGCCCTGCTCCACAACGACCAGCTGGGCGAGGCCGTGCGCACCGTCGAGGCGGAGGCCGCCCGGCACGAGGACGGGCCCGCCAAACTCCGGCTGCAGGCCGTGCAGTACATGTGGGAGGGCATCTACGCCGGCGAGTCGAACTCACCGGGGCGCTCCGAGCGCCTGGCCGGCCTCGCCCGCACCTGCACCGGCCGCAACAACTCCGAACGCGCCCTGCTGATGCTGCGGGGCTTCGACGCCCTGCTGAGGGGCGAGAGCGCAGAGGAGGTCGTCGAGGCCTGCGACCTGGCCCTGGTCAACGGCCGCCTCGCCCCGGGACTCGGCTGGACCAACACCGAGTGGGGCATCGAGCTGCTGCTGATGCTCTCCAACTCCTACGCCTACACCGACCGCCTGGACCGCGCCGAAAGCCTCTACAACGAAGCCCTGCGCACCTACGAGACGGCCGGCTGGAGCGGCGGTCACCTCTCCCTCGCCCACGCCCACATCGGTCTCGTGCACCGCAGGCGCGGCCGGCTCAGGGAGGCGGAGGCGTCCCTGCGCGAGGCGCTGCGCCTGGCCGAGCGCGTCGGCCGCGGCCTGCCCCTGTACTGGTGCGCCACCAGCAACCTCGTCGACGTCCTGCTCGCCCGCGGTCATGTCGACGAGGCCTGGGCGATCGCCGACCAGTACGGCTTCGCACCGCCCTACCCGTCCCCCATGGTGATGCACGACCCGAGGTCCGTGCGCGGCCGCCTGCTGCTCGCCGTGGGCCGCACCACGGACGGCATCAACGAACTGGAGGAGGCCGAGAAGGACGCGACCGCGCGAGGCCACCACAATCCGGTGGTCCTGCCGTGGGCCTTCAGCCTGGCCCGTGCCCTCGCCACGCAGGACCCGGTCCGGGCCGCGCAACTGGCCGCGGACGCGCGGCGGCAGGCGGAGCGGTTCGGCACGGACACGGCCATAGGCGAGGCACTGAGGTGCGCCGCGGCGCTGGAGACCGGGCAGCGGGCGGTTCGTCTCGCCGCGCAGGCCGTGGCCTATCTGGAGGCCTCGCCCTGCCAGTACGAGCATGCCGCGGCGCGGGTGGAGTACGGGATCGCCGCGCGGTCCGTCGCCGAACTCAACCGGGGCCTGGCGCTGGCGCGTTCGTGTGGTGCGGACGGGCTGGCGGCGAAGGCCCGGGAGGTGCTGGAGACGGGGCGCGGCCTGCGCTGAGGGTGTCCGGGAGGCGGGACGGCCGTACGTCGACCGCCCGGGCCCGCGTCCCGGAAGCCGCTACAGCGCGAGCAGCTGGTCCGTCACCGCCGACAGGCGCTTCCGCAGCTCGCGGTCGTACGTCGCCTCGTGCGCACGCGCGCGGTCCGTGCCGTCGAAGTAGCCGCCCGTCCCGTGGTCCCCGGTCGCCAGGGCCAGGACGCCCGGCGCGCCGTCGGCCACCGTGTTCCAGGGGGTGACGCCGCCTTCGCGGACCATCGCCGTGTCCATGAAGGTCGCCGGGTGCAGGACGTTCACGGCGACTCCCGTGTCCGCCAGCTCCTCGGCCAGGGCGAACGTGTGGGCCGCCAGGGCGAACTTGGCGCGGCGGTAGGCCGCGAAGCCGTCGTGGGCGCGGCGGAACTCGATGTCGTCGAAGTCGAGGGGGTCCTGGCCGGCCGAGCCGACGTTGACGACGCGGGCGGGCGCGTTCGCACGCAGCACCGGCAGGAGGGCGCGGGTGAGCACGACCGGCGCCAAGTAGTTGACCGCCAGGCGCAGTTCGTGGCCGTCGGCGCTCAGCTCGCGAGCCGCGCCGGGGGCGCCCGCCCCCACACCCGCGTTGTTGATCAGTACGTCCAGGCCGGGGTGCGCGGCGGCGACGCGCGCGCCCAGCTCGCGCACCTGTGACAGTGAGGCCAGGTCGGCGACGAACCCCTCCGCGTCCCCCTCCGTGCGCAGCTCCGCGACCAGCCGCTCCGTCCGGCCGGGATCGCGGCCGTGCGCGAGGACGAGGTGCCCGGCGCGGACCAGCTCGAAGGCGACGTAGCGGCCGAGACCCGAGGTGGCGCCGGTGATCAGGATGGTGGACATGGCTCCACCGTAGGCACGCGGTGCAGCCATGTGCGAGATGCTGCTGGGGCTACGACCACCAGGGTCACCCTCCCTGGCCGTCCTCCTCCGCCAGGACCCGCTGGGCCGCCGCGAACGCCGAGTTCGCCGCCGGGACACCGCAGTACACGGCCGTCTGCAGCAGTACCGCGCCGATCTCCTCGGGGGTGAGCCCGTTGCGCCGGGCCGCGCGCACGTGCATGGCGAGCTCGTCGTAGTGGCCGTGCGCGACCAGCGCGGTCAGCGTGATCATGCTGCGCTCGCGGCGCGAGAGCGTCGGATCGGTCCAGATCTCGCCCCAGGCGTAGCGCGAGATGAAGTCCTGGAAGCGGGCGGTGAAGGGCGTCTGGCGGGCCTGCGCGCGGTCCACGTGGGGGTCGCCGAGCACCTCGCGGCGGACCGCCATCCCGCGCCTGGCGCCGCCGCCGAGGTGGGCCCGCAGGGTCGTCAGTACGGCCTCCGGGCACTGCGCCGGAGCCAGGTGCGCGGCCCCCGGGAGTTCGACGAGGGTGGAGCCGGCGACGGCGTCCGCGATCTCCCTGAGGTGCGGCGGCGGCGTGGCCCGGTCCTCGCGGCCGGCGATCAGCAGCGTGGGCACGGAGATCTCCGTGAGCCGGCCGCGCAGGTCGTAGGCGGCCAGCGCGTCACAGCACGCGGCGTAGGCGTCGGGGTCGCACTCCGCCTGGTCGCGCACCAGCCGCGGCACGGTGAAGCCGGGGCCGAACCAGCGCGCGTCGGCGCTCTCCACGAGGAAGTCCAGGCCCTCGCGCCGTACGCGCCCGGCCCGTTCCTGCCACGGCCGCGCCCCGTTGAAGTGCGCCGACGAGCAGATCACGGCCAGCGACGTCACCCGGTCCGGGTGGTGCAGGGCGAGATGCAGGCCGACGGCTCCGCCCAGCGACACACCGGCGTGGGCGAACCGGTCGATGCCGAGGGAGTCGGCGAGCGTGAGCACCAGGCGGGCCAGGTCGCCGACGGTGGCGCCGGGCCCGATCAGCCCGGGGGCCGACCCGCCGTGTCCGGGCAGGTCCCAGCGCACCACCCGATGGGTCAGGGACAACTCGGGCGCCACCGCGTCCCACAGGGCGTACGACGTGCCCAGCGAGGGCCCGAGCAGCAGCGGGGGAGCGGAAGCGGGCCCCTCGGCCCGGTGGTTGAGGAGTTCGTCGGTCAACGTCGCTCCAGTGCGCGGTCGGTGAGGACTCCGGCGGAGCCCGTGTAGCGGGCGGGATCGGTCAGTTCGTCCAGGTCGAGGTCGCTCAACTCCGGCCGCTCGGCCAGGAGTTCCCGCAGGGAGCGGCCCTCGGCGCAGATGCGTCCGGCCAGCTGGGTGAGCAGCTCCCTGGCGCGGGCGCGGCCCAGTACCGGAGCCAGCTCGGCGGACAGCCGCTCCGAGACGATCAACCCGTGGGTGAGGGCGAGGTGTTCGCGCATCGCGCCGGTGTCCACCCGCAGCCCCTCGGCGAGCTCGGCGGCGTCCCGGGCCGCGCCGCCGACCAGCCGCAGCAGGTCCCGTAGCGCCTCCCACTCGGCGTGCCAGGCACCGGCCGGGCGCTCGTCCTCGGCGGCCTGCGCGCCGTACAGCGTGGCCGCGAGCAGCGGGGCCCGGCGGGCCGCCGCCGCGATCAGCGTGGAGCGTACCGGGTTGGCCTTGTGCGGCATGGCCGAGGACCCGCCGCCGCTGCCCTCGGCGACCTCGGCGATCTCGGTGCGGCCGAGCACCAGGACGTCCGCGGCCACCTTGCCCAGCGCGCCGGCCGTGAAGGCCAGGCAGCCGGCGAGGTCGGCGATCGGCGTGCGCAGGGTGTGCCAGGGCAGCAGCGGCGCGCGCAGGCCGAGTTCGCGGGCGAAGGCCGCGGTCAGGGCCCGCGGGTCCCGGGCGCCGTAGGCGGTGAACGCCGCCGCCGTGCCGGCGGCCCCGCCGAGTTGGGCCGGAAGGCTGTCCCGTACGGCCGTGATCCGGTCCCGGGCGTCGAGGACGAGCGAGCGCCAGCCGGCCGCCTTCAGCCCGAACGTCGTCGGCACGGCGTGCTGGGTGAGCGTGCGGCCCGGCAGCACGCTGTCGCGGTGTGCGGCGGCCAGCCGGGCCAGCGCGCGCTCGGTGCGCCCGAGGTCGGCGAGGACCGGGTCCAGGGTGCGCACGGCGACCAGCATCGTCGCCGTGTCCATGATGTCCTGGCTGGTCGCGCCCCGGTGCACACAGGGCCCGTACTCCTCGCCGACCGCCTTCGTCAGGTCGGCGACGAGGGGGATGACCGGGTTGCCGCCGCCTCGCGCCCGCCGGGCGAGGGACCGGACGTCGAAGTGGCCGGCGCGGGCCGCCTCGGTCACGGCGGCAGCGGCTCCGGCCGGGGCGAGCTCCAGGGCCGCCTGGGCGCGGGTGAGGGCGGCCTCCGCGTCCAGCAGGGCTTGCAGATACGCCGTGTCGGCGGTGGCCGACGCGGCGGGGGAGCCTGCCCACCCGGGCGCGAGCAGACCGGTGTCGTCAGGAGCGTCGGAAGGACCGGCAGATGTCACTGGAACTCCAGGAAGACCGTTTCGCCTTCGCCCTGAAGGCGGATGTCGAAACGGTAGGTGCCCCGGCCGTCGTCCTTCGCGACCAGCGTCTCCCGGCGCGCCCCGTCCAGCCGGGACAGCAGCGGGTCGGCGGCGAGCGCCGCCTCGTCGCCCGGCAGGTAGATCCGGGTGAACAGGTGCGTCAGCAGGCCGCGCGCGAAGACGCACACGCTGAGATACGGAGCGCTGCGCCCGCGCGCGCCGGGCCGCAGGGTCCGCGCGTACCAGTGACCGCCGGCGTCGGTCTGGACGCGTCCCCAGCCGGTGAACTCCACGCCGTTGCGGCCCAGGTAGCCGCCGCTCGCGGGATCGCGCCGGATCGATCCGTCGGTGGTCGGCACGTTGCCGTCGGGGTCGGCGCCCCACAGTTCCAGGAAGGCGTCCGGCACCGGCCGGCCCTCGCCGTCGTACACGTGTCCCCGGAGTGTGAGGGTGTCCGGGTGCCCGAGGGGCGCGATGTCACCGCCGCCCGGGAACGGCAGCGCGTACCCGTAGAAGGGGCCCACCGTGTGCGAGGGCGTGGGCAGCACGGTCTCGGGCCGACTGGTGTCGATCTTCGTCATGGCAGCTCAGCGTCCTTCTTCGAGCCAGGTGGCGTGCGGACCGTCCAGCACGATGTCCCAGTGGTAGCCCATCGAGAACTCCGGCACGGACAGGCTGTGGTCGTACGTCGCCACCAGCCGCTGCCGCGCCGCGTCGTCGGTGACGGACTGGATGATCGGGTCGTAGGGGAACAGCGGGTCGGCGGGGAAGTACATCTGCGTCACCAGCCGCTGCGTGAAGGCCGAGCCGAACATCGAGAAGTGGATGTGGGCCGGACGCCAGGCGTTGAGGTGGTTGCGCCAGGGGTACGGGCCCGGCTGGACGGTGGTGAAGCGGTAGCCGCCGTCGGCGTCGGTGATCGTGCGGCCGACCCCGGTGAAGTTCGGGTCCAGCGGTGCGTCGTGCTGCTCGCGCTGATGGGCGTACCGCCCGGCCGAGTTGGCCTGCCAGATCTCGATGAGCTGGCCGCGGACCGGACGTCCGTCCCGGTCCAGCAGCCGCCCGGAGACCGTGATCCGCTCGCCGATCGGCTCGCCCCGGTGGTGCCGGGTCAGGTCGTTGTCGACCTCGGTGATGTCACGCTCGCCGAAGGCGGGGGAGTGCAGCTCCACCAGCTCCGGGTCCTTGCCGACGTCGATCGCGACGAGCGGCTGCCGGGGGTGGCGCAGGACCGAGGAGCGGTACGGCGGGTAGTCGCGGCGCGGGTGGTGCTCGACGGGGGCGCCGTCGGCGACCCGCTTCTCGTACGCGGCGTGTGCGGCCGCGATCTCCTGGTCGATGTCGTGCTGTGTGAGAGTCATGGGGATTCCTCCGGCTTCCCGGGTGTGCTCAGCGTTCGAGGACGAGGGCGAGGCCCTGCCCGACGCCGATGCACAGGGTGGCGACGCCGGTGCCGGAGCCGTGGCGGGCGAGCTGGTGGGCGACGGTGCCGGCGAGCCGGGCGCCCGAGGCACCCAGCGGATGCCCCAGCGCGATCGCCCCGCCCTGGGGGTTGAGGACCGCCGGGTCGAACTCCGGCCACTCGGCCACACAGCCCAGCACCTGCGCGGCGAAGGCCTCGTTCAGCTCCAGCACCGACAGGTCGTCGAAGCTCCGGCCCGCCTTGGCGAGGGCCCGGTTGACCGCCTCGACGGGAGCCAGGCCGAAGTAGTGCGGGTCGACGGCGTGGACGCCGCTCGCCCCGATCCGGGCGAGCGGCTCGCGGCCCACTGCCTTCAGACCCTCCTCGTCGGTGAGCAGCAGGGCCGCCGCGCCGTCGTTGAGCGGCGAGGCGTTGCCCGCCGTGACCGTGCCGTTCTCCGTGCGGAAGGACGGCTTCAGCCGGGCCATCGCGGCGAGCGAGGCGTCCGGGCGGACGCACTCGTCCTCGGCGAAGAAGACCGGATCGCCCTTGCGCTGCGGGACCGGGACGGGCGCCGACTCGGCTTCGAACAGGCCCTGTTGCCGGGCGGCCGCGGCCTTCCGGTGGGAGGCGAGGGCGAATTCGTCCTGCTGCTCGCGGCTGATCTTGTGCTTCTCGGCGATCAGCTCGGCCGATTCGCCGAGGGGGACGGTCCACTGCGGGTCCATCCTCGGGTTGACCATGCGCCAGCCCAGCGTGGTGGAGTACAGCTCGGTGTGCGCGGCGGGGAAGGGCCGGTCCGATTTGGGCAGCACGTAGGGGGCGCGGGTCATCGACTCCACGCCGCCGGCCACGGCGATGTGGGCGTCGCCGGCCGCGATGGCCCGGGCCGCCTGGATGACCGCCTCCAGGCCGGAGGCGCACAGCCGGTTGACCGTGACGCCGGGCACCGAGGTCGGCAGTCCGGCCAGCAGGGCGGCCATGCGGCCGACGTTGCGGTTCTCCTCGCCCGCGCCGTTGGCGTTGCCGAAGTAGACGTCCTCGATGCGGGCCGGGTCCAGTGCGGGGGTGCGGGCGAGGAGTTCGCGGATGACGTGGGCGGCCAGGTCGTCCGGGCGCACCGCCGCCAGGGCGCCGTTGTACCGGCCGAACGGGGTACGCACGGCGTCGACGAGGTAGACCGTGTTCACAGCAGCTCCTTTGCGACAGTCAGCTCGGCGCCGGTCGCGGCGACCACGTCCTCGACACTCACTCCCGGGGCGAGCTCGGTCAGCACCAGTGCGCCGGGCGTCACGTCGATCACGGCGAGGTCGGTGATGACGCGGTTGACGCACCCCTTGCCGGTCAGCGGCAGCGCGCACTCCTGCAGGATCTTCGGGCTGCCGTCCTTGGCGCGGTGGGTCATCACCACGATCACCCGGCGTGCCCCGTGCACCAGGTCCATCGCGCCGCCGATCCCGGTGACGAGCTTGCCGGGAACGGCCCAGTTCGCCAGGTCGCCGCCGGCCGAGACCTGCATGGCGCCCAGGACGGCCACGTCGATGTGCCCGCCCCGGATCATCGCGAACGACAGCGCCGAGTCGAAGAAGGACGCCCCGGGCAGGACGGTGACCGTCTCCTTCCCGGCGTTGATCAGGTCCGGGTCGACGGCGTCCTCGGCCGGGTACGGGCCGGTGCCCAGGATGCCGTTCTCCGACTCCAGGACCACCTCCACCCCGGCCGGCAGATGGTTGGGGATCAGCGTCGGCAACCCGATGCCGAGGTTCACGTACTGGCCGTCCTCCAGCTCCCGCGCGGCCCGCGCGGCCATCTCCTCACGGCTCCAGGCCATCAGCCGCTCACCGTCCGCCGCTCGATCTTCTTCGCCCCTGCCTGCTCCGCGCTCAGCGCGACCACCCGCTGCACGAAGATCCCCGGCAGGTGCACCGCGTCCGGGTCGATCCCACCCGGCTCCACCAGCTCCTCCACCTCCGCGACGGTGACCTTGCCCGCCATGGCGGCGAGCGGGTTGAAGTTCCGGGTGGACTTGTTGAACACCAGGTTCCCGTGCCGGTCGCCCCGGGCGGCCCGGACGAGCGCGAAGTCCGTGCGGATGCCCCGCTCCAGGACGTACTCGGTGCCGTCGAACTCGCGGACCTCCTTCGGCGGCGAGGCCAGCGCCACGCCGCCCTCGCCGTCGTAGCGCCACGGCAGCCCGCCCTCGGCCACCTGGGTGCCCACGCCCGCCGGGGTGTAGAAGGCGGGAATGCCCGCGCCGCCGGCCCGCAGCCGCTCCGCCAGCGTGCCCTGCGGGATCAGCTCCACCTCCAGCTCGCCCGCGAGGTACTGCCGCGCGAACTCCTTGTTCGCCCCGATGTAGCTCCCCGTCACCCGCGCGATCCGGCCGGCCGCCAGCAGCACCGCCAGACCCGTCTCCATCGCCCCGCAGTTGTTGGAGACCACGCGCAGCCCGCAGACACCCCGCTCGAACAGGGCCTGGATCAGCACGTTCGGCACCCCGCTCAACCCGAACCCGCCCACCGCCAGCGACGCGCCCTCCGGCACATCCGCCACCGCATCAGCGGCCGTGGCGACCACCTTGTCCATCGGTGAAGCCCCATCCCGTCCATGTACCCGGCCATCGATTAATCAGGGCACTGACTATTTCGGTGAAGTTTCCTTCACGCTGCCATCGCCGCCGCTGGTCGTCAAGGCCTCCACGAAATTCGAGGTCAATCCAGGGAACGGTGATGCGGACAGCCTGAGCCGTCTGCCGGTATCGTCAGTGCACCAACGATTTCGACCCTCGGGAGCGCACATGGCCGCGGTGGACCTCACCACCCACCCCGGGCACCTGGCCCGGCGGCTGCAGCAGGCCCACTACCTGCTGTGGAACACGATGGTCTCGGAGGAGATCACCTCGCCGCAGTTCGCGGTCCTCAACACGCTCGTCGCCGAGCCGGGCCTCGACCAGCGCACGGTGGGGGAGCGGGTGGGGCTCGACCGGTCCACGATCGCCGAGGTCGTCAGCCGGCTCGGCAGGCGCGGGCTGGTGGACAAGGTGCGCGATCCGCAGGACGGCCGCCGCTTCCTGCTGCGCCCGACCGACGAGGGGCTGCGCACCCACCGCAAGCTGACCGTGCGCACGGCGCGGATGAGCCAGGTGTTCCTGGCGCCGCTGTCCAGCGACGAGCAGGCGGTGTTCTTCGATCTCATCCGGCGGGTCGCCGACGCGGCCGAGGGGCTCCGCAACCCGGTGGAACCCCTCGTGGCGCGCGGCTGAGCCGGTCAGGTCCGGCCCCCGTCAGGAGGCCCGGGCGAGCACCACCCAGACCTGGCCCTCGGCGAAATCGACGGGTTTGCCGTCCCTGGTCGTGAAGGTGGTGCCGTCCGTGGCCGTGGCGCGCCGCCAGCCGACGTCGTAGACGCGCCCGTCGCGCAGGACGCTGGCCCGCCCCGAGCCCACCGTCTCGCTGTACGGCGTGTTGTTGCCGAGGAAGTCGTGGAATGCGGACCTGCGCATCTTCACGTACTGGACGACGACTGTCGCCGGGGCGACCCGCTTCCCGCCGGTCGTCACGGTGGGCGTGCCGTCCATCGCCACCAGATAGCGGTGCAGGCGCGGGGACCAGGTGAAGGTGAAACCGGCGGCCGGGTAGCGGATCGTGCGCGTCGTCTCCGCCCTGCCGCCGGCGGGTGCGGGGCCGTAGCGGAAGCCGGTGGTGAGGGCGCGCGGGCCCGGAGCGGACCGCATCAGGCGGCCGGGGCGCAGGTAGAGGTTGTGGGGCGCGGGCTTCGCGGTGCCGCGGAAGTAGGCGCCGGTGGCCTTCGTGGGCGGCTGCGGGTTCAGCGGTGCGCGGTCGATGAGGGGCAGCAGCTTGTGCTGGGCGCCGGAGAAGGCGAGCGTCGGGTCGTGGAACTGGCGCAGCAGTTCCAGGTCCGACTCGCGGGCGCTGCGCACCGGCCCCACCACCGGTGGCAGCCTGGTCGCGTACACGGCCATCAGGCGGCTCAGCCCGCCCTCGACCTGTTCGGCGTAGACGATGTCGGCGGCGTCGAGCCCGGTCTGGGGCCGCGCCGCGGGCGCGTTGTCGATCTTCACGGCGAGTACGGGGCGGACGGCGCTGTGCTGCGGGGCCGGCGACCTCGGCCGCCCGCGTCCGTCGTCGGCCGGTCCGTGCCCTGCCGTGCAACTCGCCGTCAGCGCGGCCGTCACCGCGACGGCGAGCAGGGTCACCGTCGTCGAGGCGCGTCGCAGGCGTCTTTTCCGTCTCGTGCTCACCATGGCCACCACATCCCGTGTGAATGATTGTGCGCTTATATGTTCATTGGTGGCCATACCCGCTTCGTTCTGGTCGCGCGCGTCGAATACGCCCATTGGCCCCCGAAGCTGCTTCGGGAGGCGCAGGCCCGGGTACCCGGGCCGGACCGCAGGACCGGACATACCGGAACGACGGAGGGAGCGCCACGCGATGAAGGCTGTGACCTGGCAGGGGAAGCGGGACGTACGGGTCGAGGACATGCCCGATCCGAGGATCCAGGAGCCGACCGACGCCGTCATCCGCATCACGTCGACGGGGCTGTGCGGCTCCGATCTGCATCTGTACGAGGTGCTCACGCCGTTCATGACGCCGGGCGACATCCTCGGACACGAGCCGATGGGCATCGTCGAGGAGGTCGGCCCCGGGGTGCCGGACCTCGCGGTGGGCGACCGGGTCGTGGTGCCGTTCCAGATCGCCTGCGGCAACTGCTGGATGTGCCTGACGGGGCTGCCCACGCAGTGCGAGACCACCCAGGTGTCGAGTGAGGGCATGGGCGCCGCGCTGTTCGGCTACACCCGGCTCTACGGCGCGGTGCCGGGCGCGCAGGCCGAGTACCTGCGCGTGCCGCAGGCCCAGTTCGGCCCGATCAAGGTGCCCGAGGGGCCGCCGGACGACCGCTTCGTCTATCTCTCCGACGTGCTGCCCACCGCCTGGCAGGCGGTGGAGTACGCCGGCGTCCCCCAGGGCGGCAGCGTCGCCGTGCTGGGCCTCGGGCCGATCGGGGACATGGCCTGCCGGGTCGCCCTGGCGCGCGGCGCCGGGAAGGTGTTCGGCGTCGACCTGGTGAGCGACCGGCTGCGCCGGGTCCGCGCCCGGGGCGTGGAGACGTACGACCTCAGGAGCTTCGACAGCGAGAAGGAACTCGTCGCCGCGATCCGCGACCAGACCGACGGCCGCGGTCCCGACGCGGTGATCGACGCGGTGGGCACCGAGGCCCACGGCAGCGCGGCCGCCCGGCTGGCCCAGCAGGCTTCGGCGCTGCTGCCCCGCAGGATCAGCGGACCGTTCGCCGAACGCTTCAGCATCGACCGGCTGGCCGCCCTCCACACGGCGATCGAGCTGGTGCGCCGGGGCGGCACCCTCTCGCTCGTCGGCGTCTACGGCGGCACGGCCGACCCGCTCCCGCTGCTCACGCTCTTCGACAAGCAGATCCAGATGCGCATGGGGCAGGCCAACGTCCGCCGCTGGAGCGACGAGATCATCCCCTACCTGACGGACGAGGACCCGCTCGGCGTCGACGACTTCGCCACCCACCGGCTGCCGCTGTCGGAGGCGCCGCGCGCGTACGAGATGTTCCAGCACAAGCGGGACGGCGCGGTGAAGGTGCTGATGACACCCTGAGCGGGCCGCCGGTCCTGAGCGGTCAGCCGGGGGAGCGCAGGATCTCGTCCAGGTCGTAGCGCACCGGCTCCTCCAGCTGCGCGTAGGTGCAGCTCTCCGGGGTCCGGTCCGGGCGCCAGCGGCGGAAGCGGGCCGTGTGCCGGAAGCGCGCGCCGTTCTCCATGTGGTCGTAGGCCACCTCGGCCACCCGTTCCGGCCGCAGCGGCACCCAGGACAGGTCCTTCCTGCCCGACCAGCGGCTCGGCGCGCCGGGCAGCCGGGCCGACTCGTGCGCCGCCTCGTCGGCCCAGGCCGCCCAGGGGTGGTCCGCGGTGTCCTCCATCCGCAGCGGCTCCAGCTCCTCGACGAGCTCCGCGCGCCGCTTCATGGCGAAGGCGGCGGACACGCCGACGTGCTGGAGGCGGCCCCGGTCGTCGTAGAGGCCGAGCAGCAGGGAGCCGACGACGGGGCCGCTCTTGTGGAAGCGGTAGCCCGCGACCACGACGTCGGCCGTGCGCTCGTGCTTGATCTTGAACATGGCGCGCTGGTCCGGGTGGTAGCGCAGGGTGAGCGGCTTGGCGACGACACCGTCGAGGCCGGCGCCCTCGTACCGCGCGAACCAGTCCCGCGCGACGTCGATGTCGGTCGTCGCCGGCGCCAGGTGGACGGGAGCGGTGACGCCCCGCAGCGCCCGCTCCAGCAGCGCCCGCCGGTCGGTGAGCGCCGCCTCCAGCAGGGACTCGTCGGCCAGGGCCAGCAGGTCGAAGGCGACGAAGGACGCCGGAGTCCGCTCGGCGAGCGTCCGCACCCGGGAGTCGGCGGGGTGGATGCGCTCGGTGAGCGCGTCGAAGTCGAGCCGTCCCTCCCGGGCGATCACGATCTCCCCGTCCACAACGCACCGCTCGGGCACCCGCTCCTTCAGCGCGGCCACCAGTTCCGGGAAGTACCTGGTCAGGGTCTTGCCGGTCCGGCTGCCGAGTTCCAGCTGGTCACCGTCGCGGAACACGATCGCCCGGAAGCCGTCCCACTTCGCCTCGTACTGCATGCCCGGGGGGATGCTCGCCACCGGCTTGGCGAGCATCGGTTTCACGGGCGGCATCACCGGAAGATCCATGGCCCCGATTCTGCTCGCATACGTCATGTCTCGCCCGGTATGCGAGGTTCATGGGGGGCGCCTACCGTGGCCGCATGGGTGCAGCGGTGGAACTTCAGGCGGGCGGCCGCACGGTCCGGCTGTCCAGTCCGGACAAGGTCTTCTTTCCCGAGCGCGGCTTCACCAAGCTGGACCTCGCCCGCTACTACATCGCGGTCGGCCCCGGCATCCTGCGCGCCCTGCGCGACCGGCCCACCACCCTCGAGCGCTACCCGGAAGGGGTGACCGGCGAGTCCTTCTTCCAGAAGCGGGCGCCCAAGAGCATGCCCGACTGGATCCCGACCGCCCACATCACCTTCCCCAGCGGCCGCAGCGCCGACGAGATGTGCCCCACCGAGGAGGCGGCCGTGCTGTGGGCCGCCCAGTACGGCACGCTCACCTTCCACCCCTGGCCGGTGCGCCGCGACGACGTGGACCGTCCCGACGAACTGCGCGTCGACCTCGACCCGCAGCCCGGCACCGACTACGACGACGCCGTCCGCGCCGCCCACGAACTGCGCGCCGTGCTCGACGAGTTCGGCGGCCTGCGCGGCTTCCCCAAGACCTCGGGCGGCCGCGGCCTGCACGTCTACGTGCCGATCGAGCCGCGCTGGAGCTTCACCCAGGTCCGGCGTGCCGCCATCGCGGCCGGCAGGGAGCTGGAGCGGCGGATGCCCGAGCGGGTGACCACCAAGTGGTGGAAGGAGGAGCGGGGGGAGCGCATCTTCGTCGACTACAACCAGACGGCGCGTGACCGCACCATCGCCTCCGCCTATTCCGTACGCCCCCGCCCGCACGCCCCCGTCTCCGCGCCGCTGCGCTGGGAGGAGGTCGGCGTCGCCCACCCGCGGGACTTCGACCTCGCGACCATGCCGGCGCGCTTCGCCGAACTCGGCGACGTGCACGCGGACATGGACGACCACCGCTTCTCGCTGGAGGCCCTGCTCGAACTCGCCCGCCGGGACGAGCACGACCACGGGCTGGGTGATCTGCCCTACCCGCCGGAGTACCCCAAGATGCCCGGGGAGCCCAGGCGGGTGCAGCCGAGCCGGGCGAAGAAGGCGCCCCCCGCCCGGAGCGCGGCGACGCCGCCGCCCGCAGAACCGACGACTCCGTGATCCGGGCGCCCCGGTGGGAGGAATCATGTCCGCCGCGCTGCCGCGCGCGGGCCCCGCGGCACCGCACGACCCCGTGCCCGTGCCGGAGGGGACCGGACCGTCCGTGGCGGCCGTGTGAGCGCTCTGACCTCCCCGCCCGCCCGGAGTTATCCTGATCGGCACCCGCCGATGAGGAGCTTCGAAGTGACCGACACAGCGCCGCGGCCCACGCTGGAGGCCGTGGCCGCCCGGGCCGGAGTGTCCCGGGCGACCGTCTCCCGGGTGGTGAACGGTGGCGACGGGGTGCGCGAACGCCTCGTCGAGCGAGTGCGGCAGGCCGTGGAGGAACTCGGGTACGTGCCGAACCAGGCGGCCCGCAGCCTGGTGACGCGGCGCCACGACGCCGTCGCCGTCGTCATCGCCGAACCGGAGACCCGGGTCTTCGCCGACCCCTTCTTCGCCCTGCAGCTGCGCGGCATCAGCAAGGAGCTGACCGCCCACGACAACCAGCTCGTGCTGCTGCTCACCGAGGGGCGCGACGACCATGTCCGGGTCGGCCGCTACCTCGCGGGAGGCCATGTCGACGGCGCGCTCGTCTTCTCCCTGCACCTCGACGACCCGCTGCCCGGACTGATCCAGCACGCCGGTGTGCCGACCGTGTTCGGCGGGCGGCCGGGCTGGAGCGACGGCCGCGGCGACGTGGTGTACGTCGACTGCGACAACCGCGCCGGGGCGTGCGAGGCGGTCCGGCACCTGGTCGGCCTCGGGCGCACGCGGATCGCGCACATCACCGGGCCGCTCGACCAGACCTCGGCGGCGGACCGGCTCGACGGCTTCCGGGACGCCCGGTCCGACGCCGACCCGCGGCTGATCGTCGAGAGCGACTTCACCCACGCGGGCGGGGAGCGGGCGATGCGCCGGCTCCTGGAGCACCGGCCCGATCTGGACGCCGTGTTCGCCGCCAACGACCTCACCGCCGCCGGCGCCCTGCGCGTGCTGCGCGAGCACGGTCGGCGGGTGCCCGAGGACGTGGCCGTCATCGGGTTCGACGACATGGTGCCGGTGGCCGAGCAGAGCGATCCGCCGCTGACGACGGTCCGTCAGGACATCGAGGGGATGGGGCGCTTGATGGCCCGGCTGCTGCTGCGCCGGCTCGGGCAACGGGCGGAGGGCGAGGGCCGGGCGGACGCACCGTCCAGCGTGGTGCTGCCCACCACGCTGGTACGGCGCGCCTCGGCCTAGGCGTTCTGTCCGGGGAGGTTGTGGACGGTCGTGCGGCCGCCGCCCCCTGGGGGCACTGCCGGACCCCTCAACTCTGCGGTGGGGCGCTCTTGATCACGGCGAAGCGGGCGCCGTAGGGGTCGGAGAGCTTGGCGACGCGGCCCACACCCTCGATGTCGGTGGCGGGGGCGCGGACGCCGCCGCCCAGCTCCCGAGCCAGGGCGACCGCGGCGTCCGTGTCGGCGACCTCGAAGTACGGCAGCCAGTAGGCGCTCTCCTCGGTGGGGTCGTCGGCGAGGTCGACGATGCCGCCGAACATGGCGTCCTCCCCGGCACCGGCGGGGTTGACGCAGGTGTACGTGCCGCCGGGGAAGGGCACCGCGGAGGTCTCCAGGCCGAGGGTCTCGTGGTAGAACCAGGCGGCCTGGGCCATGTCGAGGGTGTAGAGCTCGACCCAGCACAGGGCACCGGTCTCGTTGGCCTTGTCGACGCCCTTGGTCAGGCCCGGCTGCCAGATGCCGAACGGCACACCCGCCTTGTCGCCGAGGACCGCCATGTGGCCCTTGCCCATCACGTCCATGGGCGGCACGAGCACCTTGCCGTGCGCCCGCTCCGCCGCCTTCGCGGTGGCCTCGGCGTCGGGACTCTGGAAGTAGACGGTCCAGGAGGGCGGGCCCTGCTCGGGCGTGGTCTGCATGCCGCCGGCCACGGTCTCGCCGTCCAGCTGGAAGAAGCCGTAACCGCCGGCGTCCGGTCCCGCCGACCGGAACTCCCAGCCGAAGAGGCCGCCGTAGAAGGTGATGGCGCCGTCGATGTCGGAGGTGCCGACGTCGAGCCAGTTCGGAGCGCCGTTGACGAAACGGGTGGTGAGCATCATCGCCCTCCTCGGAAGGGTCCCGTTGGCTGCACTGCCGAGTCTTGCACCCGCCACCGACAACCGCTGCCGGAGTGCCGCACGGACCGGACGCGTCCCGCGCGCCGCCGTGCGCCGCCAGGTGCGGGCACGGCACCATCGGAGGGGCCCGGCGGCCTCGGCCGGAGGCGTTGAGCGGACGTTGATCGGATGTTTTTCGCCGCCCGGCACGCTCTGGTCATGCACATCGACATGACCCCGACGGACCTCGCCTGGCAGGCCGAGGCGCTGTGCGCGCAGACCGGGGCCGACTTCTTCTTCCCCGAGCCGGGCAGTTCGGTGCGTGAGGCCAAGCGTATCTGCGGCCTGTGCGAGACGCGGCCCCGCTGCCTCGAGTACGCCCTGCGCAACGACGAGCGCTTCGGTGTCTGGGGCGGCCTGTCGGAGAAGGAGCGGCTGGAGCTCAGGCGGCGCGAGAACCGGTGAACGGCGCGGGCCCGGGGCGTGGCGGGGATTTGGGGCGCCCTGGGGGACCTGGGGCGCGGTGGGGACTCGTGTCGCGGTCACGCGCCCGTGTCGCGGTGGGGGTCCGGGACGGCGGTGAGGAGACCGGCCGCGTCCGTTCCGCCGGCGCCGTCCGCGCGTGTGTGTGCGGGCGGGCGGCGCCCCGCCCGCACCGGCACCGCGGACCCGGTGCGCTCAGGCCCCGGCCCGGGCCGCCATCCGTGCCTTGCGCGCGGCGAGCTTCTCGTCGAACTTCAGGGCCTCCGCGTCGAGGCCGCCCATGTAGAGGCCGAGTTCCTCCTGCGCCTGGCGGCCCTCGGGGCCGAGGCCGTCGATCTCCATGACCTTCAGGAAGCGGAGGACCGGCTGGAGGACGTCGTCGTGGTGGATGCGGAGGTTGTAGACCTCGCCGATGGCCATCTGGGCCGCCGCGCGCTCGAAGCCGGGGATGCCGTGACCGGGCATGCGGAAGTCGACCACGACGTCGCGGACCGCCTGCATGGTGAGGTCGGGGGCGAGCTCGAAGGCGGACTTCAGAAGGTTGCGGTAGAAGACCATGTGCAGGTTCTCGTCGGTCGCGATGCGCGCCAGCATCCGGTCGCAGACCGGGTCCCCCGACTGGTGGCCGGTGTTGCGGTGCGAGATGCGGGTCGCGAGCTCCTGGAAGGCGACGTAGGCGATCGAGTGCAGCATCGAGTGGCGGTTGTCCGACTCGAAGCCCTCGCTCATGTGGGCCATCCGGAACTGTTCGAGCTGGTCCGGGTCCACCGCGCGCGAGGCGAGCAGGTAGTCGCGCATCACGATGCCGTGCCGGCCCTCCTCTGCGGTCCAGCGGTGCACCCAGGTGCCCCAGGCGCCGTCGCGGCCGAAGAGCGAGGCGATCTCGTGGTGATAGCTGGGGAGGTTGTCCTCCGTCAGCAGGTTCACCACGAGCGCGGTGCGGCCGATGTCCGTGACCTTGGACTGCTCCTTGCCCCAGGCCTCGCCGTCCTCGAAGAGACCGGGGAAGTTGCGGGCGTCCGACCACGGCACGTACTCGTGCGGCATCCAGTCCTTGGCGACCTTCAGGTGCCGGTCGAGTTCCCTCTCGACCACTTCCTCCAGGGCGTACAACAGCCGGGCGTCGGTCCAGACGGCGGGACTGCCGAGGTGCGGGGAAGTGATCGTCACGGGAACTCCAGGGGGACGCGACAACAGGGTCGGACCGGCGAGCGGTGCCGGAACCTACGGGATCGTAGGCTACGAAACCGTAGGTTACGAAGCCGTAGGTTAAGGGTGCTGTAAAGATCCCTGATCAGGCGGGCTGCCCAAGGCTTCCGAGGTCATGTCAAAAAGCCCGGGGACCCGCAGGTCCGGGCGCCGTGAGGGTGGGCGCGTCACTCGTCAGGCGTACAGGTCCCGCAGGCGGACCGAGAGGCATGTCACACAGCCTTCGAGTTTCTCGAACTCGCTGATGTCCACCAGGACGGGCTCGAAGCCGAGATCGGCGAGCAGTTCGGCGGACTTCGGGGCGCTCGCCGCCATCAGCAGCTTCTCGCCGCCCAGCAGCACCACGTGGGCGCCGCTGTCCTCGGGCACCGACAAGAAGCGCGGGAACAGCGACGGCCGGTCCACGTTGGGGATGTGCCCGATGACGGTTCCGTCGGGCAGCGCGGTGACCGCCGACTTCAGGTGCAGGGCCTTGCTCACGGGGACGGCGACGACCCGTGCCCCCAGCGGCTCGAAGACGGCCCGCAGCTGCTGGACGCCCGCCGCGTTGGTGCGCCCGCCCCGGCCGACGTAGAGGGTGTCGTCGATCTTCAGCACGTCGCCGCCGTCCAGGGTGCCCGGCTCCCAGATCCAGTTCACCGAGCAGCCCAGGCGGGCCACCGCCTCCTCGACCCCGGTCGTCTCCTCCCGCCGGGAGTCGGCGCCGGGCCGGGCGATCAGCGCGACGTTCCGGAACATGACGACGGTGTCCTCCACGAACACCGAGTCGGGGCAGTCGTCCTCCGGGTCGACCTCGACGGTCTGCCAGCCGTGCGCCTGCAGCGCCTGCACGTAGGCCTCCCACTGCTCCACCGCGAGGTCGGCGTCGACCTTCTCCCGCTCGATGTGCGTGACCAGACCTTCGGCGAGACGCGGGCTGGGGCGGCGGACGAGGGCCTTCTTGCTGGGCACGACGGGACTCCGTAACGGCGGGACTGTGGACCGGGCCCCTTGGTGAGGGGCCCGGTCCGCCATCATGCAGCCCGGATGTGTGCGGGCAAAACCCCCGTTGCCAGGATGTGCCCCTCCTGAGACGCGCTCCCGGAACGCGTCATCCGGCCTCCCGCGGCGCGGTCTCCCGCAACTCGCCGTCCAGCAGCAGCCACCGGGTGATCCCGAGCGACTCCAGGAACGGCAGGTCGTGACTGGCCACGATCAGTGCTCCCTCGTACGACTCCAGCGCCGATGTCAGCTGCCGGACGCTCGCCATGTCGAGGTTGTTCGTCGGCTCGTCGAGCAGCAGCAGCTGCGGGGCCGGCTCGGCCAGCATCAGGGCGGCCAGGGCGGCCCTGAAGCGCTCGCCGCCGGACAGCGTCGCCGCCTTCTGGTCGGCGCGGGCGCCGCGGAACAGGAAGCGGGCCAGGCGCGCCCGGATCCGGTTGTTGGTGGCGCCCGGCGCGAACCGGGCCACGTTCTCGGCGACGGACAGCTCGCCGTCGAGCACGTCGAGCCGCTGCGGCAGGAAACGGAGCGGCACGTGCGCGTGGGCCTCGCCGGCGACCGGCGCGAGCTCACCGGCGATCGTCCGCAGCAGCGTGGTCTTGCCCGCGCCGTTGCGGCCGGTCAGCGCGATCCGCTCGGGACCGCGGACGTCCAGCCCGCCGGCCACGCGCGTGCCGTGGGCCAGCTCCAGCTCCCGCAGGGTGAGCACCTCACGGCCCGGCGGTACGGCCGTGAACGGCAGGTCCACGCGGATCTCGTCGTCCTCCCGTACGGCGTCCGCCGCCTCGTCGAGCCGTTCCCTGGCCTCGGTGAGCCGTTCCTCGTGCAGGATGCGGTGCTTGCCCGCGGACTCCTGCGCCGCGCGCTTGCGCGCCCCCATGACGATCTTCGGTTCGCGCTTCTGGTCCCACATCTTCTGTCCGTAGCGCCTGCGGCGGGCCAGCTTGACCTGGGCGTCGACCAGCTCCCGCTTCTGTTTGCGGTAGTCGGCCTCGGCGACCCGCATCATGCGTTCGGCCGCCTCCTGCTCGGTGGCGAGGGCCTCCTCGTAGGCGGAGAAGTTGCCGCCGTACCAGGTGACCTCCCCCGACCGCAGATCGGCGATCTGGTCGACGAGTTCCAGCAGTTCGCGGTCGTGGCTGACCACGACCATCACCCCCGGCCAGGCGGACACGGCCGCGTACAGCCGTCTGCGCGCGTACAGGTCGAGGTTGTTGGTCGGTTCGTCCAGGAGCAGGACGTCCGGGCGGCCGAGCAGCAGGGCCGCCAGCCGCAGCAGCACCGACTCACCGCCCGAGACCTCGCCGATGGTGCGGTCCAGCCCGATGTGGTCGAGCCCGAGTTCGCCGAGGGTGGCGAGGGCCCGTTCCTCCACGTCCCAGTCGTCACCGACCGTCTCGAAGTGCTCCTCGGACGCGTCGCCCGCCTCGATGGCGTGCAGCGCGGCCCGCTGTGCGGCGATGCCGAGGGCCTCGTCGACGCGCAGGTGGGTGTCGAGCGTGACGTTCTGCGGCAGGTGGCCGATCTCGCCCGCGACGCGGACGAGGCCGTCCGCCGGGGCGAGTTCACCGGCGATCAGTTTCAGCAGGGTCGACTTGCCGGAGCCGTTGACCCCGACGAGCCCGGTCCGGCCGGCGCCGAAGGAGACGTCGAGGCCCTCGAAGACGGACGTGCCGTCGGGCCAGGCGAAGGAGAGGGACGTACACGTGATGGAAGCTGACATGCGTGCCTCGCGGTTGCTCGATGCGGTCAGGGGCAAACGCGTATCGAGACACCGCGCAACCCACGGCCGGAGAGGGGGACCCGGGGCAGGAAGCCTCAGGGAACGGCCCGGGGCACGAGAAAGCCCTGCTCCGTCGGGACGGCTCGACAGCCGAGGTCGCACGCGGCGCACACACCTGTGGTGTGTCACGCGGTGTCTCAGGACCTCAGAGGAGCAACGTCCTTCTCCGATCGACGGCAACAGAACCGCTGCACACCGTAGGAGGGCGCCGCGAAGGCTGTCAACGCGTTTACGACCTACCGTGAATCCCGTCGCCGCACCAAGGAGACCTCGTGCCCCACGGTTCGCTCACGCTCCCGGCCCGGCTCTGCCTGCTCGCCTGGGATCCCACCGGGACCGAGTCGGTGACCGCGCGTCTGGTGCGGGCCGGCGCCCTGACCGAGCTGGTCCGCCGCGGCCTGCTCACCGACGAGGACGGCATCGCGACCCCGGCCGACCTCGACACCCTCACCGGGGACCCGGTCCTCGACGGCCTGCTGGAGCTGGTCCGCGAGTCCCTGCCGCACCGGTGGCGGGGCTGGGTGGGCCTGCACGCGCGCGTGACGGCGGACGCGGTGCGGGAGCAGCTGACCGCCGGCGGGTGGCTGCGCGCGGAGAAGAAGCGGGTTCTCGGTGTCTTCCCGAGCGTGGAGCACGTACTGGAGCGCGCGGACGCCGTGGGCGTGCTGCGGCAGGAGGCGCGCGGAGCCCTGGCCGGGAGCGGGGAGGTCTCCGGGCGGGAGGCCGCGGCGGCGGCCCTCGCGGCCGCCGCCGGGGTGCCCGGCCTGGGCCCGGACGGCGATCGCGAGCGGTTCCAGGAGCGCGTCGGGGAACTCGTCGAGCGCAGCGGGGTGAGCGGAGTCCTCGGCGAACTGTGCACGGCCCTGACGCCGGCGCCGTGACGTCAGCGGGGGCCGCCGAGCGGTCACGCTCGGCGCGGCCGGGCGACCGAGCGGCCGGGCGACCGAGCGGCCGGGCGACCGAGCGGCCGGGCGACCGTGCGGCCGGGCGACCGTGCGGCCAGTCGACTGCGCGGCCAGTCGACTGCGCGGCCAGGCGACCGTGCGGCCAGTCGACTGCGCGGCCAGGCGATCGCGCGGCCAGTCGACTGCGCGGACAGGCGACCGCGCGGCCAGTCGACCGCGCGGACAGGTCGCACGGTGGCCTGGGTCCGGCGCGGCGCGGGGAGTCGCCGCCGGGCGTGGGGTGTGCCTCGTCGGTGGGCGTGGGGTGTGTGGCTCGTTGACGGGCGGGCAGGCCCGCGGTGGGGCTGACGCGGCGACGGGTGACGCCCTCAGAGGCGTGGTCCCGCGGGTCAGGGTGATCGCGGCAGCCGTGTGGTGTACCCGGCAGGGGCGGCCGGTGGGGGCGGGGCGGCCGACGGGGGAGCGTGCGGCCGCGTGGGCGCGGGGGGCGGGCGGCCCGCGAGGAGGCGGGGCCGCGGGGGACGTACCCGCCGGGGTCCCTCAGCCGTGAGCCCTGTCACCGTCCACAACCTCCGTGGACAGAACATCTAGGCCAGGTCTAGGCCGCGTCGCGCATCAGTTCCGCGAGGTCGTGGTCCAGGTCCAGCTGGAGGTGCTCCATGCCGACGGGCACCAAGGCGTTGGTGGCGGCGAGGAAGCCGTGGATCGCGTCCGAGTGGACGTGCACGACGGCGGTGCCCTCGGGCGCGTGGAACTCCAGTACGGTGCGGTCGTAGCCGTAGGGGCGCACCCGGACGTCACCGTCCCCGGCGGGCTCCTCCAGGCCGTCCGTGAGGAGGTCACGGGAGAACGTCCAGCAGACGTCCACGCCCTCCAGGGTGGCCGGGGCGGGGAAGGTCATGCGGACGGCGAACGGATCGCGGCGGTCGTAGTGCAGCGTCGCCGGGATGCTGGGCATTCGTGGCGCGGCGGCCACGAGGCGGGCCTCCACGGGCTGCTCGATGACGGTGGACAACGCCTTGCTCCCTCGGTGACGGCTGGACGGACGGATGGACGCACGGACTGCGGGGCGGATCGGACCGTGCTCTGGTGCCGTGCGGGCCGGGCACTGCTAGAGACGCCGGAATCAGCCAATCCGTGCACCCCCATTCCGAGTGACCTCCGTCACCGCGTTCATTCACAGGAGTGACGAGGTCCACGTTGGGCGCACCGCCGGGGCCCGTGTGTCTCCGGCGGCGCTCTGGACGGTGTCCGTACCCTGGGCTAGCTTCGCCCGCCATGAGGCGCTCGGGGAGCTCGCGACGGATGAGACGTACGTTCCGGACGGTGGCCGCGGGGGTGGTGTGTTCGGCGGCGCTGGCCGCGCTGACCGCCGTACCGGCGCAGGCACAGGCAGAGGCACAGCCACAGGCAGAGGCACAACCACAGGCACCGGCACAGGCACCCGCGCAGCGGCACCGGGCACCGCACTGGGAGCCGAAGGACACCGGCGCGAGCGGCGTGCGCTTCCGGGGGCTGTCGGCCGTGGGCCGGGACACCGCCTGGGTGGCGGGAACCGGGGGCACCGTGCTGCGCACCACCGACGGGGGGTCGAGCTGGCGCGACGTCTCACCACCGGGCGCCGGCGGGCTGCAGTTCCGGGACGTCGAGGCCTTCGACGCGCGGCGGGCCGTGGTGCTGGCCATCGGCGAGGGCGAGGCGTCCCGCGTCTACCGCACCGACGACGGCGGCGCGACCTGGACCGAGTCCTTCCGCAACTCCGATGCCAGGGCCTTCTACGACTGCCTGACCTTCTTCGACCACCGCCACGGTCTCGCGGTGAGCGACCCGGTGGACGGCAGGTTCCGCATCCTGTCGACCGCCGACGGCGGCCGTTCCTGGACGGTGCTGCCCGCCGACGGCATGCCGGCCGCCCTGGACGGGGAGGCGGGCTTCGCGGCGAGCGGCCAGTGCCTGGTCGCCTCCGGCCCGTCGGACGTCTGGCTGGCCACCGGAGGCGGTGCACACGCGCGCGTGCTGCACTCCCGCGACCGAGGACGCACCTGGGCCGCCGCCGACACCCCGCTCCCGGCGGGCGACCCGGCCGAGGGCGTCTTCGCCCTCGCCTTCCGCGACCGCACCCACGGCCTCGCCGTGGGCGGCGACTACCGCCCCGGCCGGTCCTCGCCGCGGGCCGCCGCGCGCACCGCGGACGCCGGCCGCACCTGGCGGCCGTCCGCGGCGCCGCCGCCCGCCTACCGCTCCGGCGTCGCCTGGCTCCCGCACAGCCGCACCACCGCCCTCGCGGTCGGTCCCACCGGCACCGACCTGACCGCCGACGGCGGCCGCACCTGGCGGACCGTCGACACCGGCTCGTACGACACCGTCGACTGCGCACCCGGTCCGACCTGCTGGGCGGCGGGCGAGCAGGGCCGGGTGGCCCGGCTGGAACGCTGAGGTAGGGAGCCGGAAAGCGGGTACTCGTTCCCTGCCGCAAAGACGACGCAGGAAGGGAGCGATCATGCCGGCCGGTTCCAGCCCGAAGCGCGAACGTCAGTACGAGCACATCAAGAAGAGCGCACAGGACCGGGGGGAGAGCGCGGGGCGCGCCAAGGAGATCGCCTCGCGGACCGTGAACAAGGAACGTGCCCGCTCCGGCGAGTCCAGGACCGCCAGCCGCAGCTCCAAGCAGGACATGTCGTCCAGCAAGCGCGGCGGCCAGCGGTCGGGCAACCGGGTCGGCTCGCACGGCCCCACCCGGGACCAGCTCTACAACGAGGCGAGGCAGCGGGGCGTCGAAGGCCGCTCGAACATGAACAAGGACGAGCTGCGGCGCGCCCTGGACAAGAAGAAGGGCTGAGCCGCGCGGCTCAGCCGGCCGTCTGCCGGTGGTGCGCGAGTTCCGGGGACGTCTTCGTGGCGAGGAACTCCGTGATCCGGTACGCGCACACACCGGCGACGGCGAACGGGTCGCCCGCGACGACCTCCTCGATGCCGGCCCGGTCCTCGGCGACGGCCAGGATCACTCCGCCGTCGCGGGGCTCCATGCGCCCCGACGCCAGGAAGAGGCCTTTGCCGTACTGCTGGTCCAGCCACGCCACGTGGTCCGGCAGCAGCGCGTCCACGGCATCGAGCGGGGCGGTGTAGGTCAGCTCCAGTACGAACATGATCGCGAGCCTACGCCGCCCGGCCGGGCCCCGTACGCTGGTCGCCATCATGACGACCGTACGCATCCCGGCGGGCCGGCCCGCGACCGGGGAAGAGGCCCGAGCCGTCCAGGACGCGCTGCGCGAGCGCGTGGTGCTCGACGAGGCGGGGCCGCCGCCCGGCGCGGGGCGCGTGACCGGTGTCGACGTGGCCTACGACGACGAGCGGGACGTCGTCGCGGCCGCCGCGGTGGTCCTCGACGCGGCGAGCCTCGAGGTCGTCGAGGAGGCGACGGCGGTCGGCCGGATCTCCTTCCCGTACGTGCCGGGCCTGCTCGCCTTCCGCGAGATCCCCACCGTGCTCGCCGCCCTCACCGCCCTGGCGGGTCCGCCGGGGCTGGTCGTGTGCGACGGCTACGGCCTGGCCCACCCGCGCCGTTTCGGCCTCGCCAGCCACCTCGGGGTCCTGACGGACCTGCCCACGATCGGTGTCGCCAAGAACCCCTTCACCTTCGTCCACGACGAGCCGGGCGCCGCGCGCGGCAGCACGTCACCCCTGCTCGCGGGCGACGAGGAGGTCGGCCGCGCCCTTCGCACCCGGGACGCCGTCAAGCCGGTCTTCGTCTCCGTCGGCCACCGCGTCGGCCTGGACAACGCCTGCGCCCACACCCTGGCGCTGACCCCGGCCTACCGCCTCCCGGAGACCACACGCCGGGCGGACGCGCTGTGCCGCCGGGCGCTGCGGGAGGCGACGGCCGGTCACCGACCCGCGCCCCGGCGTGCCGCGTCGTAGCGGACCCCGCCTCGTCGCCGGGCGTGCTCGGCGCGCGATCCGCGATCCGCGAGCGTGCAGTGAGCGTGCGCGATCCGCCTCTAGGTGTACCGAGCGTGCGCGATCCGCGTACACGTACTGAGTGCCCGCGACCTGAGTACGTGTACTGAGTAGCCGTACGGATGTGGGTCCGGCGCGCCGGGAGCCAGGCTGTGGCGCATGACGACGCACCGCACCCCGAAGCCCCTCGCCGATCCCGGCCGTCCCGTCGAGCGTGCCGTCACGGCCGTGCTGGTCCTGGCCGTGCTGGCCGGGGTCGGCTGGATCGCCGGCATGATCTGCACCGTGGCCGGGTGGTCGCTCTAGGACGGACCCGGGTCCGCCCGGGGCCCGCTCACCGCCTCACTGACGGGCGGCGACCCGGAAGGTGATGCCGGCCCCGCGCAGCCGCCCGATCAGCGCGTCGCCCATCGCCACCGCCGTGGTCACCTGGCCCGCCGTGGGCGGAAGGTCGTCGAAGGCCAGCGACAGCGCCGACTCGGCGAACATCTTGGCCGTCTCGCCGTAGCCCGGGTCGCCGCCCGCGACCTCCGTGAACACCCGTCGCCCGCCGCCCTCGCCCACGAAGCGGACCCTGAACCAGCTCTTCGCGCGCTTCTCGGCGTCCGGGCCCTCGCCGGGCCTCAGGCGGCCGGACAGCCAGCGCCGCGCGGGCGGCAGCTGGGCCGCCGCGAACACCCCGCCGACGGCCGCGACCCCGGCCAGCGCGACGGGCAGATGGCGCACCGCCGCGTAGTGCCGGTAGCGGAAGTCGGGGCCGTAGCGCTCCAGGGCCTTCGCGGAGCGCCGCACGATCTGCGGGTCGATGGTCGGCAGGGGCAGCGCCCACGCGCCGACCTCCTTGGCGAACCGCGGCGCCCCCGTGCGGACGGCGGCCCGCCGCCCCACCAGGCGCGGCTCGTGGCGCCTGCGGTCCCGCTCGGCGGCCAGCATCGGACGCACCCGCGCGAACTGGCCGAGGGCCGAGGCGAACGTACCGCCGGAGAAGGCGGCGTCCGCCGTCACGTATCCGTCCACGGTCAGCGGTACGTCCTCGGGCAGCTGCCGGACGGTGTAGTAGGCGCCCAGGTCGTGCGGGACCGAGTCGTAGCCGCAGGCGTGCACGAGCCGGGCGCCGGTCTCACGCGCGCGTGCGTCGTGCCGTACGTAGGTGAGGTCCACGAACTCGGGCTCGCCGCACAGGTCGAGGTAGTCCGTGCCGCTGTCGGCGCAGGCGGCCACGAGGTCCTCGCCGTAGGTGATGTACGGGCCCACGGTCGTGGCCACCACGCGCGCGTGCCCGGCGAGTTCGCGCAGGCCGGCCGGATCGGACACGTCCGCCCGCAGCACGCCGACCCGCTCGCCGCCGGGCAGCCGCTCGCGCAGCCGCTCCAGCCTGCTGTTGTTGCGGCCCGCGATCGCCCAGCGCAGCCCCTCGGGCGCGTGCGCGGCGAGGTACTGCGCGGTGAGCACCCCGACGAAGCCGGTGGCTCCGAAGAGCACGATGTCGTACGGACGGTCCGCCCTGTTCAGCCTGCTCATGACACCCCTCGGTCCGCAGCACGCGCCGTTGTCGGTGGCCGAGGTTAGCGTGAGGAGACGGCGGGGCCGCCGCGGACCCCGAAAATTGGCTAAGCGCTTGCTCGCCCAGGTCTTGTGTTCAATGGAACGTGTTCTTAGCATCACTGGTGTTACATCAGTTGTGTCACAGCGCTGGGGGCTGGATGGCAACGGCACAGACGCCGCCCGGACAGGGGCCGCTCGCCGGCGTGCGCGTGGTCGAGCTGGCCGGGATCGGGCCGGGCCCGTTCGCCGCCATGCTCCTCGCCGACCTGGGCGCCGACGTGGTCCGCGTGGACCGCCCCGGCGGCACCGGACTCGCGATCGATCCCGCCTACGACGTCACCAACCGCAACAAGCGCTCGGTGATCGTCGACCTGAAGTCCGAGGAGGGCGCCGCGCGCGTCCTGGACCTCGCCGAACGCGCCGACATCCTCATCGAGGGCTACCGCCCCGGCGTCGCCGAGCGCCTCGGCGTAGGCCCGGGGGCCTGCCACGCCCGCAACCCCGGTCTCGTCTACGGCCGCATGACCGGCTGGGGCCAGGACGGCCCCCTCGCCCACCGCGCGGGCCACGACGTCGCCTACATCGCCCTCACCGGCACCCTCGGCATGATCGGCGACCCGGACCGGCCGCCGGCCGTCCCCGCCAACCTGCTCGGCGACTACGCGGGCGGCTCCCTCTACCTGGTCGTCGGCGTCCTCGCCGCCCTGCACCACGCGCGCGCGGGCGGCACCGGCCAGGTCGTGGACGCCGCGATCGTCGACGGCACCGCGCACCTCTCCGCGATGATCCACGGCATGCTCGCCGCCGGCGGCTGGCAGGACCGGCGCGGCGCCAACCTCCTGGACGGCGGCTGCCCGTACTACGGCACCTACGAGACGGCCGACGGCAGGTACATGGCGGTCGGGCCGCTGGAGCCGCGGTTCTACGAGGAGTTCGTGACCCTGCTGGGCATCCCCGAGCACTCCGGCGCCCGCAGGGACCGGGCCCGCTGGGGTGAGCTGCGGGCCGCGGTGGCCGCCCGCTTCAAGTCCCGCACCCAGCGGGAGTGGACGGCCCGCTTCGAGGGCTCCGACGCGTGCGTGGCGTCCGTGCTGTCGCTGAGCGAGGCCCCGCACCACCCCCACCTCGCCGCCCGCGGCACCTTCACCGACCACGGCGGCATCACCCAGCCCGCGCCGGCGCCGCGCTTCTCCGCGACCCCGACGGCCGTACGGACCGGCCCGGCGCAACCCGGCGCGGACAGCGCCGGCGTGGCCCGCGACTGGGACGTACCCGACCTCGTGCAGGACCAGGAACCCATGAAGGACCCCGGATGAAGCGGCAGATCTTCGCCCCCGAGCACGACGCGTTCCGCGAGACGGTGCGCGCCTTCCTGGCCAGGGAGGTGCTGCCGTACTACGAGCAGTGGGAGAAGGACGGCATCGTCTCCCGCGAGGCCTGGCGGGCGGCCGGCAAGCAGGGCCTGCTGGGACTCGCCGTACCCGAGGAGTACGGGGGCGGCGGCACCGCCGACTTCCGCTACAGCGCGGTCCTGGCCGAGGAGTTCACCCGCGCGGGTGCCGCCGGCCTCGCCCTGGGCCTGCACAACGACATCATCGGCCCCTATCTGACCTCGCTCGCCACCGGCGAGCAGAAGCGCCGCTGGCTGCCCGGCTTCTGCGACGGCTCGATCATCACCGCGATCGCCATGACCGAGCCCGGCGCCGGCTCCGACCTGCAGGGCATCCGCACCCACGCCGAGGACCGCGGCGACCACTGGCTGCTCAACGGCGCCAAGACGTTCATCTCCAACGGCATCCTCGCCGACCTGGTGGTCGTGGTCGCGAGGACGACCCCCGAGGGCGGCGCGCACGGGCTGTCACTGCTGGTCGTCGAGCGCGGCACGCCCGGGTTCGAACGCGGCCGCAACCTCGACAAGATCGGCCAGAAGGCGCAGGACACGGCCGAGTTGTTCTTCAACGACGTCCGGGTGCCGAAGGAGAACCTCCTCGGCACGCTCAACGGCGCGTTCGTCCACCTGATGACGAACCTCGCCCAGGAGCGGCTCAGCATCGCCGTCTCGGCGATCGCCGCCGCCGAGCACCTGCTGGAGATCACCACCGACTACGTCAAGGAGCGCGAGGCCTTCGGCCGGCCGCTCGCCACCAAGCAGCACATCCGCTTCGAGATGGCCGAGATGGCCACCGAGTGCGCCGTCACGCGCACGTTCGTCGACCGCTGCATCGAGGCTCACGGAGAAGGCGGGGCCGGCGCGCTCGACGCCGTCGACGCCTCCATGGCCAAGTGGTGGGCGACCGAGCTGCAGAAGCGGGTCGCCGACCGGTGCCTGCAACTGCACGGCGGCTACGGCTACATGACCGAGTACCCGGTCGCGCGGGCCTTCACCGACGGCCGCATCCAGACCATCTACGGCGGCACGACCGAGATCATGAAGGAGATCATCGGCCGCTCCCTGCTCGGCTGAAGCCCTCCGCCGGCCGACCCTCACCCCCCGAAAGGCTTGCCTGTGACCACCGAAGCGTACGTGTACGACGCGATCCGCACCCCGCGCGGCCGCGGCAAGGCGAACGGCGCCCTGCACGGCACGAAGCCCATCGACCTGGTCGTCGGGCTCATCCACGAACTCCGCGACCGCTTCCCCGGCCTGGACCCGGCCGCGATCGACGACGTCGTGCTCGGTGTCGTCGGCCCCGTGGGCGACCAGGGCTCCGACATCGCCCGTATCGCCGCGATCGCGGCCGGCCTGCCCGACACGGTCGCGGGCGTCCAGGAGAACCGCTTCTGTGCCTCGGGCCTGGAGGCCGTCAACATGGCCGCCGCCAAGGTCCGTTCCGGCTTCGAGGACCTCGTCCTCGCGGGCGGCGTGGAGTCCATGTCACGGGTGCCGATGGCCTCCGACGGCGGCGCCTGGTTCAACGACCCGATGACCAACCTCGCCACCGGCTTCGTGCCGCAGGGCATCGGCGCCGACCTCATCGCCACCATCGAGGGCTTCTCCCGCCGGGACGTCGACGAGTACGCGGCCCTGTCGCAGGAGCGGGCGGCCACGGCCTGGAAGGAGAACCGCTTCGAGCGCTCGGTCGTCCCGGTCAGGGACCGCAACGGCCTGGTCGTCCTCGACCACGACGAGCACCTGCGCCCCGGCACCACCGCCGACTCCCTGGCCAGGCTCAAGCCGTCCTTCGCGGACATCGGCGACCTCGGCGGCTTCGACGCCGTGGCGCTGCAGAAGTACCACTGGGTGGAGCGGATCGACCACGTCCACCACGCCGGCAACTCCTCCGGCATCGTCGACGGCTCCGCCCTGGTGGCGATCGGCACCGAGGAGGTCGGCGAGCGCTACGGCCTCACCCCGCGCGCGCGGATCGTCTCCGCGGCGGTCTCCGGCTCGGAGCCCACGATCATGCTCACCGGCCCCGCCCCCGCCACCCGCAAGGCCCTGGCCAGGGCAGGGCTGACCATCGACGACATCGACCTCGTCGAGATCAACGAGGCCTTCGCGGCGGTGGTCCTGCGTTTCGCGCGGGACATGGGCCTGTCCCTGGACAAGGTCAACGTCAACGGCGGCGCGATCGCCCTCGGCCACCCGCTCGGCGCGACCGGCGCGATGATCCTCGGCACGCTCGTCGACGAACTGGAGCGCCAGGACAAGCGCTACGGCCTCGCCACCCTCTGCGTCGGCGGCGGCATGGGCGTCGCCACGATCGTCGAGCGCGTCTGAAGACCCCAGCGGCCACCCGAGACTTCTACGGAGACCCCCTCATGACCGAGAGCACCACCATCCGCTGGGAACAGGACCGCGACGGCGTCGTCACCCTCGTCCTCGACGACCCCGGCCAGTCCGCGAACACCATGAACCAGGCGTTCCGCGACTCCCTCGCCGCCGTCACCGACCGTCTGGAGGCCGAGAAGGACTCCATCCGCGGCGTCATCCTCACCTCGGCCAAGAAGACCTTCTTCGCCGGCGGCGACCTGCGCGACCTCATCCGGGTCACCCCCGAGACCGCGCAGGACCTCTTCGACGGCGGCATGGCGATCAAGCGCAACCTGCGCCGCATCGAGACCCTGGGCAAGCCGGTCGTCGCCGCGATCAACGGCGCGGCCCTGGGCGGCGGTTACGAACTCGCCCTGGCCTGCCACCACCGCGTCGCCCTCGACGCGCCCGGCTCCAGGATCGGCTGCCCCGAGGTCACCCTGGGCCTGCTGCCCGGCGGCGGCGGAGTCGTCCGCACGGTCCGCCTGCTGGGCATCGCCGACGCCCTGCTGAAGGTCCTGCTCCAGGGCACCCAGTACAACCCGCGGCGCGCCCTCGACAACGGCCTGATCCACGAAGTCGCCGCCACCCGGGACGAGATGCTCGCCAAGGCCCGCGCCTACATCGACGCCAACCCCGAGTCGCAGCAGCCCTGGGACAAGCCGGGCCACCGCATCCCGGGCGGCACCCCCGCCAACCCCAAGTTCGCGGCCAACCTGCCCGCCTTCCCGGCCAACCTGCGCAAGCAGACGAACGGCGCCCCCTACCCGGCGCCGCGCAACATCCTCGCCGCGGCCGTCGAGGGCTCCCAGGTCGACTTCGAGACCGCACAGGTCATCGAGGCGCGCTACTTCGTCGAACTCGCCGCGGGCCAGACCTCGAAGAACATGATCCAGGCGTTCTTCTTCGACCTCCAGGCCGTCAACTCCGGCGCCAACCGCCCCCAGGGGGTCGCCTCCCGCCAGGTCCGCAAGGTCGCCGTCCTCGGCGCCGGGATGATGGGCGCGGGCATCGCCTACTCGTGCGCCCGGGCCGGCATCGAGGTCGTCCTGAAGGACGTCTCGCCGGAGGCGGCCGTCAAGGGCAAGGGCTACTCCGAGAAGCTGTGCGCCAAGGCCGTCTCCCGCGGCCGCACCACACAGGAGAAGGCGGACGCCCTGCTCGCCCGCATCACGCCGACGGCGGACCCCCAGGACGTGGCCGGCTGCGACGCCGTGATCGAGGCCGTGTTCGAGAACCCGGAGCTCAAGCACAAGGTCTTCCAGGAGATCCAGCACATCGTCGAGCCGGACGCGCTGCTGTGCTCCAACACCTCGACCCTGCCGATCACCGCGCTCGCCGAAGGCGTCGAACGCCAGGCCGACTTCATCGGCCTGCACTTCTTCTCCCCGGTCGACAAGATGCCGCTGGTCGAGATCATCAAGGGCGAGCGCACCGGCGAGGAGGCCCTCGCCCGCGCCTTCGACCTGGTCCGCCAGATCAACAAGACGCCGATCGTCGTCAACGACTCCCGCGGCTTCTTCACCTCCCGGGTGATCGGCCACTTCATCAACGAGGGTGTCGCCATGGTCGGCGAGGGCGTCGAGCCCGCGTCGGTCGAACAGGCGGCGGCGCAGGCCGGCTACCCGGCCAAGGTCCTGTCCCTGATGGACGAGTTGACCCTCACCCTCCCGCGCAAGATCCGCAACGAGTCCAGGCGGGCCGTCGAGGAGGCCGGCGGCACCTGGCAGGCCCACCCCGCCGAGGCCGTCGTCGACCGCATGGTCGACGAGTTCGACCGCCCCGGCCGCAGCGGGGGAGCGGGCTTCTACGACTACGACGACGGCAGGCGCGTGGGCCTGTGGCCCGGCCTGCGCGAGCACTTCACCAAGCCGGGCCACGAGATCCCCTTCGAGGACATGCAGGAACGCATGCTCTTCGCCGAGGCCCTCGACACGGTCAGGCTCCTCGAGGAAGGCGTCCTGACCTCCGTCGCCGACGCCAACATCGGCTCCATCCTCGGCATCGGCTTCCCCGGCTGGACGGGCGGCGTCCTCCAGTACATCAACGGTTACGAGGGCGGCTCCGGTACGGGGACCGGCCTGCCCGCTTTCGTGGCCCGCGCGCGCGAGCTGGCCACCCGCTACGGCGATCGCTTCACGCCCCCGGCGCTGCTGGTGGAGAAGGCGGAGAAGGGGGAGCGCTTCACGGACGCCTGACGCCTGACGGCGCTTCAGGGACGCCTGACGGGCGCTCCCGGGTGCTTCCCGGTGCCGCCCGGCGGTCCGGCCCGTCCCGCGCCCGGAGGACGAGCCGTCCGGGCGGAACGGCGCCCCGAGGGGGCAGGCCGACGCCGCTCGGGCGGCGCGCCCTTGGAAGGCGCCCCTGGACGAGCGGAACCGCCGGCGGCGGGCCCGGGCCGCCGGGCGGCAAGGCGCCCCTCCTCCCAGGCCCACCGGCCCCGCTTCCCGGCCCACCGTCCTACCGGCCCCCAGAGCCCCATGGGCCGCCTCTGAGCTCTGTGGGCCCCCGAACCCTGTAGGTCACCCCCGAACCCTGTGGGTCACCACCCCACACGCACACCGTCGTCGTGCCCTCCCCGAGCCCGGCCACCCGGTGGTCGCCGTTCCCGCCGACCGAACGCGCCGTGAGCACGAGGGAACTGACACGGCCACCGCCGACCGGCGCGTCCCGCGGCCTCCGAGCGTCTCCGAAGGGGCCCGGCAGGTCCGGCACGAGGCCGTTCGGCCCATGGCAGGGCCCTGAGCACGGCGCCCACCCTGACGGCATCTCAACTTCTCACCGCCGGGGGGCCGTCATGCCGCACCTGCACTCCGTCCTGCGAAGACTGCTCGCCGTCTCCTCCGCCTGCGCGCTGGGCACGACGACCGCGCTGGTCCTCGCCCCGGCGGCCGCCGCCGAACCGGCCACGGCCGCCGGCTATCCGTCCGGGGCGAGCGCGACCCGCTACTCGGGCCTGGCCCTCGACACCTGTACGGCCCCTCCGCTCGCGTCCGTCCAGGCGTGGAGCGCCTCGCCGTACCGCGCCCTGGGCGTCTACGTGTCGGGCGTCAACCGCACCTGCGCCCAGCCGCAGTTGACCGCCTCCTGGGTGGCCTCCGTGACGCAGCTGAGGTGGCGTCTGCTGCCCATCCACAAGGGGCTGCAGCCGCCCTGCGGTGCCCGCCCCACCGACGCCAAGATCAGCACGACGGCGGCGACGGCCCGAGCCCAGGGCACCGCGGCCGCCACCGAGGCGATCACGGCCGCCAAGGCGCTCGGCATGCAGCCGGGCAGCGCCCTCTACAACGACATCGAGAACTACAGCCAGACGGACACCGCGTGCCGCACGGGGGTCCTGACCTACCTGTCGGCCTGGACCCGGGAACTGCACCGCCTCGGCTGGGTCTCCGGCGTCTACATGAACCTCAACCTGGGCGCGAGGCAACTCGCCGACGTCTACACCTCCACGGCCTACGCGCGCCCGGACGCCCTGTGGATCGCCCGCTACGACGGGGTCGACTCCGTCAAGGGATGGACCGGCATCGCCGACTCCAAGTGGGCCGTCCACCAGCGCGCCAAGCAGTTCCGCGGCGGTCACGACGAGACCTACGGCGGCGTCACCCTCAACATCGACAGCGACCGCGTCGACGCTCCCACGGCGACGGTGGCCCTCTCCTACAAGGTGACCAGCACCACCGCGCTCAACGCGCGCAGCGGGCCCTCGACGTCGTACGGGGTCGTCACCTCCTACGCGCCCGGCGCGACCGTGCGCGTCGTCTGCCAGGCCCCCGGCGCCAAGATCGGCACCACGAGCGTCTGGGACAAGCTGACCAACGGCAGTTACGTGACGGACCATTACGTCAACACCGCCTCCACCACCGGTTACACCGCGCCCCTGCCGCGCTGCACCTACCCGTACCAGGTGACGGCCGCCGCCGGCCTGACCGAGCGCAGCGGCCCGGGGACGAGCTACACGGCCGTCGGCACCTCCGCGAACGGCGCGGTCGCCTGGGTCACCTGCCAGCGTTCCGGCTCGGCGGTCGGCAGCACGAAGATCTGGGACCGGCTGGAGAACGGCCACTACGTCTCCGACCACTACGTCGCGACGCCGAGCAGCACCACCTACAGCAAGCCGGCGCCGCGCTGCTGAGCCACTCGCTCACCGGCCGCCGGGCCACCCCGGTCGTCCCCCGTCCCGCCCCGGCTCCGGACGGGTGTCCGCGAGCCACTGGTGCACCTCCTCCTTGAGCGAGCGCTGGAAGGTCGTCAGCAGCGCCTGCACCACGAGGGGCTGCATGTGCGCGGACAGCAGCTTCACGTCCTGCTCGGCCCGCTCGCCGACCTCGCCGCGGAAGAGCTGCGACAACTCGTGCGCCGCCGCGCGCGAGTGCTCGATCAGCACCTTGCGCGACGCGAGGATGGCCGCCTCGGACAGGGGTACGTCCAGCAGTTGCACCCCGAGCCGGAGCAGCCCCGTGTCGACCCGGAAGGCGTCCCCGTCGGCCCGGACGACCCCCATGGCGGTCAGCCGCTCGACGTCGTCCCCGCTCAGCGGCCGACCGGCCCGGCGGTCCAGCTCCCGCGCCGTCAGAGTCTCCACGGTGTCCGGCGCCCACGACGCCACGACGGCCCGGTGGATCGCCAGGTCGTGGTGGCTGAGGTCGGCCGGCAGCTGCTCCATGTAGCGCTCGATCGCCGCCAGGGTCATGCCCTGGTGCTGGAGCTCCTCGATGAGCGCCAGCCGGGCCAGGTGCTGCTGCCCGTAGTGGCCGACCCGGCGCGGACCGATCACCGGCGGGGGGAGCAGCCCCTTGGTGCTGTAGAAGCGGACCGTGCGGACGGTGACGCCGGCCCGGTTGGCCAGTTCGTCGACCGTGAGCGTCGGCTCTCCGGGGTCGTCGTCGGTGTCGGTCGTCATGTGCAGCAGTATCGCTGTCTCACCAGGACTGTGAAACCGGTGGGACGTCGCACGGGCCGGTCCGGCGCTCTGCGCTCGGCGTCGGGCCGCCGGGGCGCCGGCCTCACCCGGCGGCCGGTGCCCGTGCGTGGGTAGGGTGCGGGCCGGGGCCGCCGGGGCCACCGTGTGCGACCACAGGGAGGGCGCGGAATGAGCCGTGACATCGATGTTCTCGTGCTGGGCGGCGCGGGCGTGGACACGATCGTGTACGTCCCGCGGCTGCCGCTCCCGTACGCCGACAGCTACCTGGTCGAGCGGGGCATCCGTACCCGGGCCGGCCAGACCGGCGACTTCGTCGCCCTGGGGCTCGCCGCGCTCGGCCTGCGCGTGCACCACCTCGACATGCTCGGCGACGACGCCGAGGGCGAGCTGGTACGGGCCCTGCACCGCGAGAAGGGCATCGCCCTCACGGCGGTCCCGCAGCCCGCGGGGACCAAGCGCGCGGTCAACCTGGTCGGCCCCGACGGCAGGCGGCTGTCCCTGTACGACGCGAGCCGCACCCGGTTCGAGGACCGTTTCCCCGAGGACACCGTGGGCGCCCTGGCCGCGGCGAGCCGCCACGTCCACGTCACCATCACCCAGCCCTGCGCGGACACCCTGCCGCTGCTGCGGGAGACGGGCGCGACCGTCTCCACCGACCTGCACGACTGGGACGGCGAGAACCCCTACCACGAGCCGTTCGCCCACGCGGCGGACCTCGTCTTCCTCTCCGCCACCGCCCTCGCCGACCCCGAACGCACCATGCGCCGCATCGCCGACCGGGGCCGCGCCGAGGTGGTCGTCGCCACGGCGGGCGCGAAGGGCGCCTACCTCCTGTCCGACGACGAACTCACCCACGTACCGGCCGCCGTGCCCCCCGCGCCGGTCCTCGACTCCAACGGCGCGGGCGACGCCTTCGCGGCGGCCTTCCTGCACGGCTGGCTGAACAGGGAGACACCGCACCGCAGCGCCGTCCACGGCTCGGTCGCGGGCGCCCACGCCTGCACGGTCCCGTCCACCGAGACGCGGTCGATGACGCGCGAGGAACTGCTTGCGGGCGTGGCGAGCCTTGAGGGGCGCGGGAACCGCGCGACCGCCGACGCACGGCCCCCGGCCCCCGCACCACCGGACCCGGCGGGCCCTAGTGGACGTCGTTCGTAGCCGCGATCTTCTTCCACGACCTGGGCTGCGGCATGGCGGCGGACCCGGCGATCGCCGCCCCCTTCGCCGCCGGTGCCGCGGGCTTGGACGGCTGGAACAGCCACGTGTCGAACAGCGGCCCCAGTGACGTGCCCGACACCTTCTCCGCGTACGCCTCGAAGTCGGCGACGGACGCGTTGCCGTACGCGTGCTCCTGCGGCCAGCCCTTGAGGACGGCGAAGAACGCGTCGTCGCCGATGGCGTTGCGCAGGGCCTGGATGGCCAGTGCCCCGCGGTCGTAGACGGCGATGTCGAACTGGTTGTCCGGACCGGGATCACCCGGCGCGACCTTCCAGAACGGGTCGTCGGCGGGATGCTCGGCGTACACGTAGTCGGCGAGTTCCTGCGTCGTGCCCTCGCCCTCGTGCTCGGACCAGAGCCACTGGGCGTACCGCGCGAAGCCCTCGTTGATCCAGATGTCCTTCCAGCCCTTCAGCGACACGCTGTCGCCGTACCACTGATGGGCCAGTTCGTGGACCACGACGGACGCGTTGGAGCCGCTCGCGAACTGCCTCGGGCTGTAGTAGACGCGGGTCTGGGTCTCCAGGGCGTACCCGGTCGTCGTGTTGGGGACGTAGCCCCCGGCCGAGCTGAACGGGTACGGCCCGAAGTAGCCGCTGAGCCAGTCGACGAGTTCCCCGGTCCGCTCCACGCTCGCCCGCGCGGCCCCGTCGTCGTCGCCGAGGTCCTTGCTGTAGGCGTTGACGACCGGTACCCCGCCCTCGGAGGTGCCGGTCGTGATGTCGAACCTGCCGATCGCCAGCGTGGTCAGGTAGGTGGCCTGCGGCTTGTTCTCACGCCAGTTGTAGCGCGTCCAGCCGAGCTGCGAACGCGTGGACTGCAGTGTGCCGTTGGAGAGGGCCTGCGTGCCGTTCGGCACGGCGACCGACACGTCGTAGGTCGCCTTGTCCAGCGGGTGGTCGTTGCTCGGGTACCACCACCAGGCCGCCTCGGGCTCGTCCGCCGCGACCGCCCCGTCCGGGGTGCGGTGCCAGGTGTTGAAGCCGTAGGCGCTCTTCGTCGACGGCACCCCGCTGTAGCGCACGACCACGGTGATCGGGGTGCCCTCGGCCAGCGGGGTCCTCGGCGTGATGACCAGTTCGTGCTGGCCGGAGGTGGTGAAGGAGGCCCTGGCGCCGTTGACCCGGACCTCGCTGACGTCCAGCAGGAAGTCGAGGTCGAAGCTGGACAGGTCCTGCGTGGTCTTCGCGAGGATCGTCGCCGTACCGGACAGCTCGTCCGTCGTGGGCCGGTACTTCAGGCGCAGGTCGTAGTGGGAGACGTCGTATCCGCCGTTGCCGTAGGCCGGGTAGTAGGGGTCGCCGATGCCCGGAGCGCCGGGGGACCAGCTCGCGGCGGACGCCGGGATCGCCAGCATCAGGGAGGCCGCGGCGAGAGCGCCCGGCGCGATGATTCTGCGGTGCACGAAAGCTCCAAGTCGTAGGGGCACGAGGTCGGTCCGGAGCCCGTGGAGTCCCTGAGTCCGTGGGCGTGTCCATGGCCCCGTCTGTCACTCGATCGCCATTCGGCCGTCAGGCACCACCTCGTGACAAGGCCCGATCCGGCCACACACGTTCCGCACGGCCCGCGCCCGCACGGCAGCCGGCCGGACGCACCGTGCACGGAGGGCTCCCCTGGTGGGAATACTCGGGTCATGTCTGCCGCATACGCGACCTTCGGCCTGGCACCGGCGATGCGTGCCGGTGGACTTCTCGCAGACGGTGACTACCAGGTCCACCGGGACTTCGTGGACTTCATCGTCGACGGGCGGCCGCTGCTGTTCCGGCTCTCCGACCTCGACGCCGTCTCCCCGCTCGCCTCCGACGTGCCGCCCGCGATCTTCACCGAGCAGGTCCGCAGCCTCATGCTGGAGGCGGAGGCCCCGCTCCCGGACGGCCGGTACGTCGTCTACGGCTGCCCCGAGTGCGCGGACCTGGCCTGCGGTGCGGTCACCGCGGTCATCGAGCGGGACGGCGAGGACGTCGTCTGGCGGGACTTCGCCTGGCAGACCGGCGAACACGCCGATCCGGAGCTCAACGGCTACCGCGGAATAGGCCCCTTCCGCTTCCGGGGTGAGCAGTACCGCGAGGCGCTCGCCGCGCTCCTCGACGGCGGCAACGCCCCGGGCACGCGCCGCCGGGTGCTGCTCGTCGGCGCCCGGGTCGCCCTGCTCGCCAGACTGGCCGCGGCCCTGCGCATCATCGGTATCGGCGCCGACATCGCCCAGGACGCGCGCGGCGTCCCCGCTGACGAACTGCGCGGCTACGGCGCGGTCGCCTTCGGCCGGGCGGTCGGCCAGGAGCAGCGGGCCGAGGTGCGGCGCTGCTTCGAGCGGGCGGGCGTCGAGGTGGCGTACGTCGAGGGTCTCGCCCCGATCGTCCCGCTCCTGGTCGCCCAGATCGAACACGCCCTGGACCGCAGCCCGGTGGAGCGGCGCCGGCTGACCCGGCTGGTGGCGGCCGGCGGCGAGGCGGGCGTCGAGCTCAGCGCGCCCTGCCGGGTCCGCCTGACCGCCTACCGCCTGGACCGGCTGCACCGCACCCGCGTCCACGACGTCTTCGACGGCGTCCTCGAGGCGGGCCGGCACCGCATCGCCCTGGACGCCAGGGCGCTCAGGGGCGAGTCCTTCGTGGTGGCGCGGACGGCGGGGAGTGTGCTGGTGCAGGCGCCGGCCCGCTGAGAACGCCGAGGCGGCGGGCCCGCGGCGACGGCGAGTGCCGCAACAGGCAACGTTCGCCCCGTCGCGACGCCCGGCACGCACTCTCGCCGCACCGGACGAAACCCCGAGTACGTCCAGTACGAGGGCTTCCGGCCGGCACACCGAGAGCACGCACCGGACGCCGCTCCTTGACGGGCAAACGTTGCCTGCCGCGGCACTAGGATCGGCGGCCTGATGACTGCCACTCTCGTCGCCAAGAACCTCGCCGCCGGACACGGTGACCGCTCCCTGTTCGCCGGGCTCGACCTCGTCGTCGCACCCGGCGACGTGATCGGGCTGGTCGGTGCCAACGGCGCGGGCAAGTCCACGCTGCTCAGGATGCTCGCGGGACTCCTCGCACCGGAGCAGGGCGAGCTGCGGCTCTCCCCGCCGACGGCGACCGTCGGACACCTGCCGCAGGAGCCGGAGCGGCGCCCCGGCGAGACGATCCGGGAGTTCCTGGCCCGCCGTACCGGCGTCGCCGAGGCCCAGCGCGTACTGGACGAGGCCACCCAGGCGCTGGTCGACGGCGCACCCGGCGCCGACGACGCCTACGCGACCGGCCTGGAGCGCTGGCTCGACCTCGGCGCGGCGGACCTGGCGGAACGGGCGGCGGAGACCGCCGACTCCCTCGGCCTGGCGGTCGGCCTGGACCAGCCGATGACGTCCCTGTCCGGCGGCCAGGCGGCCCGCGCCGGACTCGCCTCCCTCCTGCTGTCCCGCTACGACGTCTTCCTGCTCGACGAGCCGACCAACGACCTCGATCTGGACGGCCTGGAACGCCTCGAACGGTTCGTCTCCGGGCTGCGTGCCGGCGCCGTCGTCGTCAGCCACGACCGCGAGTTCCTCACCCGCACGGTCACCAAGGTCCTCGAACTCGACCTCGCCCAGGGGCGGACCAGCCTCTACGGCGGCGGCTACGCGGCCTATCTGGAGGAGCGGGAGGTCGCCCGCCGGCACGCCCGGGACGACTTCGAGGAGTACGCGGACAAGAAGGCCGCGCTCCATGAGCGGGCGCGGACGCAGCGCTCCTGGATGGACAAGGGCGTGCGGAACGCCCGGCGCAAGGCGGGCGACGACAACGACAAGATCGGCCGCAAGTTCCGCAGCGAGGCCAGTGAGAAGCAGGCGGCGAAGGCCCGGCAGACCCAGCGCATGATCGAACGGCTCGAGGTCGTCGAGGAGCCCCGCAAGGAGTGGGAGCTGCGCATGGAGATCGCGTCGGCCCCGCGGTCGGGCGCCGTCGTGGCCACGCTGCGCGACGCCGAGGTCCGGCGCGGCGGCTTCACCCTCGGCCCGGTCCGGCTGCAGATCGACTGGGCGGACCGGGTGGCGGTGACCGGGGCCAACGGCGCCGGCAAGTCGACCCTCCTGGCGGCCCTGCTGGGCCGGATCCCGCTCGACGCCGGCACCGCGACGCTCGGCTCCGGCGTCCTGGTCGGCGAGGTCGACCAGGCCCGCAAGCTGTTCCACGGCGCGGAGCCGCTGCTCGACGCCTTCCGGGCGGCCGTGCCCGACACCGAGCCGGTCGAGGTGCGCACCCTCCTGGCCAAGTTCGGCCTGGGGAGCGACCACGTCCTGCGCCCGTCCGCGACCCTCTCCCCGGGCGAACGCACGCGCGCGGCCCTGGCGCTGCTGCAGGGACGGGGCGTCAACCTGCTGGTCCTCGACGAGCCGACCAACCACCTGGACCTGCCGGCCATCGAACAGCTGGAGTCCGCCCTCGACGCCTACCGGGGCACCCTCCTGCTGGTCACCCACGACCGCCGCATGCTGGACGCGGTCCACGTCACCCGCCGCCTGGAGGTGGCGGACGGCAAGGTGACCGAGCGCTGAGCCGCCTGCGGCACACCCGTCCGCGTCAACTTCGCCTCCTGTCATGGCAGTTGCGGACCGCCGAACGATCCGGTCGCGCCGTTGTTCGGTCGTCGGAGGTCAGTCCCAGAGAGTTCCTCCTGCCGTGACGGCGGCGTGCGTACGGTCCGGAGACCGAGCGGGTCGCGCACGGCCCGCGCACAACGGCACGCAATGGGAGGCGCTGTGGCGAGTGTGGAAGTTTCGCTGAAGGAGATGATGGCGGGGATCGAGGGCGCCCTGGGAGCCGCCGTGGTCGACTACACCAGCGGAATGGCCCTGGGCACGCTGGGCGGGAGCAAGGAGCTGGACCTGACCGTCGCCGCGGCCGGCAACACAGATGTCATCCGGGCGAAGGTCCGCACCATGGAACAGCTGGGCCTCAAGGGCCTGATCGAGGACATCCTGATCACGCTGGACCGCCAGTACCACGTGATCCGCCTGGTGAAGAGCCGCACGGGCAACGGACTGTTCCTCTACCTCGTCCTGGACAAGGCCAACTCGAACCTGGCGATGGCACGCCACCAACTCAAGCGGGTGGAGGAGGCGATCGAGATCTAGCGCGCCCGAGGACGCCGGCGGCCACGTCTGCCCATGATGTGAAGAATTCTTCAAGTCACCACATCAGCATGGTGCCAATGTGCGTCCCCGCCGGGTCCGAGGCGTGAAGGATCGGCACCCAAGGCGGTCCGGGGTGCGGCGGCGTCCTGCGACGCCGTCGCACCGCGGCGGCCGCAGCCCCACCCACCCGACCAGGAGCGAGCCCATGCAGGCCCCCCTCTACCAGGTCAAGGCAGAGTTCTTCCGCATGCTCGGCCATCCCGTGCGCATCCGGGTGCTGGAACTGCTCCAGCACGGGCCGGTCTCCGTACGTGACCTGCTGGCCGACATCGACATCGAACCGTCCAGCCTGTCGCAGCAACTGGCCGTCCTGCGGCGCTCCGGCATCGTCGTGTCCATGCGCGAGGGCTCCACCGTCCGCTACGCGCTCGCCGGGGGAGACGTCGCCGAACTCCTGCGCGCCGCCCGCCGGATCCTCACCGAGCTGCTCGCCGGCCAGAACCAGCTCCTCACCGAACTCCAGCGGGCCGACGCCCCGGCCACCCTGCACACCACCAGGTCAGGCACGGTGCGGTGATCTCAGCGGCCGGCGCCCCACGGCGCCGACCGGCCGCAGGGAGCGGGGGACGGGGGTGAGCGCCAGGTCGCCGAAGGCACCCGAGCCGGTGCGGTCCTTGAACGGCGTCCAGGGCGCGCGCCCGGCCGAGGCCACCGCGTCCTGCCGCCGCCGGCGGCAGGCGCGACGGCGGTCGTCGTCCGGCTGACGCGCCGCGGGAGCCGATGAGCGGCGCGGCCCCTGCCCGGCCCGGCACAGGTCGGTCCCACCCGGCGCACGGCCGGCCCGAGGAGCGCGGGGCCGCGGACCGGTCGCGGCCGGCCGCGACCGGTCCGCGGCCGACCACGAGCCCGTTGCCCGGGGCCTCAGCGCCTGCCGTTCTTCGGATCCAGCAGTCCGGCCCGCCGCAGCGCGTCGGCCATCGCGCTGTTGGCGGGCGGCGGCGCCTGCCGTGAGCCCCCGCCCTGCCGTGAGCCGCCGCCCTGCCGCCGCTGCTGGGGCGGGCGCCCGCCGCGCTGCCGGCGCTCACCGCCGCCGCCCTGCTGCCCCTGCGCTGCCGCCTCGTCGTCCAGGCGCAGCGTCAGCGAGATCCGCTTGCGCGGGATGTCGACGTCGAGGACCTTGACCTTGACGATGTCGCCCGGCTTGACCACGTCCCGCGGGTCCTTGACGAAGGTCTTGGACATGGCGGAGACGTGCACCAGGCCGTCCTGGTGGACGCCGACGTCGACGAAGGCGCCGAAGGCCGCGACGTTCGTGACCACGCCCTCCAGGACCATTCCGGAGGACAGGTCGGAGATCTTCTCGACGCCCTCCTTGAAGGTGGCCGTGCGGAACGCCGGACGCGGGTCGCGCCCGGGCTTCTCCAGCTCCTTGAGGATGTCGGTCACGGTCGGCAGACCGAACGTCTCGTCCACGAAGTCGTCCGGCCTGAGCGAGCGCAGCACCGACGTGTTGCCGATGAGTGACGCCACCTCCTGGCCGGAGGTCTTCACCATGCGGCGCACGACCGGGTACGACTCGGGGTGCACGCTGGAGGAGTCCAGCGGGTCGTCGCCGCCGCGGATGCGCAGGAAGCCCGCGCACTGCTCGTAGGCCTTGGGGCCGAGCCGTGCCACGCCCTTGAGTGCCGTACGGGACGTGAAGGGGCCGTTGGCGTCGCGGTGGGCCACGATGTTCTCGGCCAGGCCGGAGGTGATGCCGGAGACCCGGGCCAGCAGCGGGGCGGAGGCGGTGTTGACGTCGACGCCCACGCCGTTGACGCAGTCCTCGACCACCGCGTCCAGCGAACGCGACAGCTTCACCTCGGACAGGTCGTGCTGGTACTGGCCGACGCCGATCGACTTGGGATCGATCTTCACCAGCTCGGCCAGCGGGTCCTGGAGGCGCCGCGCGATGGAGACGGCGCCGCGCAGGGAGACGTCCATGTCGGGCAGTTCCTGGGAGGCGAAGGCGGAGGCCGAGTACACGGAGGCGCCGGCCTCGGACACCATCACCTTGGTGAGCTTCAGCTCCGGGTGCCTGGCGATGAGTTCACCGGCGAGCTTGTCGGTCTCGCGGGAGGCCGTGCCGTTGCCGATCGCGATCAGCTCGACCGCGTGCTGCCCGGCCAGGCGGGCCAGCTTGGCGATCGCCTCGTCCCACTTGTTGGCCGGGACGTGCGGGTGGATGACGTCGGTCGCCACCACCTTGCCGGTGGCGTCGACGACGGCGACCTTGACGCCCGTACGGAAGCCGGGGTCCAGGCCGAGCGTCGCGCGGGTGCCGGCCGGGGCGGCGAGCAGCAGGTCGCGCAGGTTGGCCGCGAACACCTGCACGGCCTCGTCCTCGGCGGCCGTGCGCAGCCTGAGCCGCAGGTCGATGCCGAGATGCACCAGGATGCGGGTGCGCCAGGCCCAGCGCACGGTCTCCACGAGCCACTTGTCGGCGGGGCGCCCGCGGTCGGCGATCTGGAACCTGGCGGCGACGGCGCCCTCGTACGACGACGGGCCCTCGGTGGGCTCCTCGGGCTCCAGGACCAGGTCGAGGACGCCCTCCTTCTCGCCGCGCAGCATCGCGAGGACGCGGTGCGAGGGCAGCTCGGTGAACGGCTCGGAGAAGTCGAAGTAGTCGGCGAACTTGGCGCCCGCCTCCTCCTTGCCCTCCTTGACCTTGGCCGCCAGCCGCCCGCGCACCCACATGCGCTCGCGCAGCTCGCCGATGAGGTCGGCGTCCTCCGAGAAGCGCTCGGTGAGGATCGCGCGGGCGCCGTCCAGCGCGGCCTGCGCGTCGGCGACGCCCTTGTCCGCGTCGACGAACGCGGCGGCGGCCGCGAGCGGTTCGACACTCGGATCGCCGAGCAGCCCCTCGGCCAGCGGCTCCAGGCCGGCCTCGCGGGCGATCTGCGCCTTGGTGCGCCGCTTGGGCTTGTAGGGCAGGTAGATGTCCTCGAGCCGGGCCTTGGTCTCGGCGGCGCGGATCCGCGCCGCCAGCTCCTCGGTGAGCTTGCCCTGCTCGCGCACCGACTCGAGGATCGCGGTCCGGCGCTCCTCCAGCTCCCGCAGGTAGCGCAGCCGCTCCTCGAGCGTGCGCAGCTGCGCGTCGTCGAGCATCTCGGTGGCTTCCTTGCGGTAGCGGGCGATGAAAGGCACCGTCGAACCGCCGTCGAGCAGTTCCACGGCAGCCTTCACCTGCCGCTCCCGTACGCCGAGTTCCTCGGCGATCCTGCCTTCGATGGTCCCGACTGTGCTGGACCCGGGTGTCGTCACGATCCCGTACCGCCTTCTCACTGAGGTTGCGCCGCAATTGTGGCAGGTGGCACCGACAGTCGGGGATCAGGGCGGCACCCGGCGGGCCGGGACGGCTCCCTCAGGCTCCGCGGCCGCGCGCGGTGGACGAGGCTCCGCCGAAGAGGCGGGCCAGGGCCCGGAAGGGCAGCGTCACGACGGTGGCGATGGCGCCACCGATCTGGCGCAGCACGTCGGCTATCGCTCGGAACACGGACTTCCCCTTTCCTCTCCCGGCCACGACGGCCGGGGGAGGTCGGGTACCCCGTTTCGCTCAGCCCTTGCCGATCAGGTCCGCCGGGAAGGCTCCGGCGCCGAGCGCGGCCCCCGCGAAGGTCTTGCCCAGCTCCGTCAGGCGCGCGACGCCCTCCGGGCCCAGGTGCTCGTAGGGGGCCCGGTCCAGCCGGTCCGTCTCCGCCTCGATCTCGGCGCGCAGCGCGACGCCCCGCTCGGTCAGCTCGCCCGCCGCGTCCAGCAGTCCGCGTTCACGCAGCCGGGCGCAGGCGGCGTCCCAGTCCTCCTGGCTCCAGCCGCGCGTGCCGAACACCCACTTCGGCGTCATGCCCTTGCCGGTCGCGGTGTGGGTCACCACGGCCTCCAGGCCGTCCAGTTCGGCGGACATCAGCACGGCGACATGGCCGTCGCCGCGGTGCTCGCGCAGCAGCGTGGCGGCGTGGAACAGCGCCAGGTGCGGCCGGTCGGGGACGGGCAGGTCGGCGTGGGCGGAGTACAGCGGCCGGGCCGGGCGCGTACAGGCCTCGGTGGCCCGCAGGGCCAGCCGTGCCGCCTCGGCCATCTCCCGCGAGGCCAGCGTCTCCTCGCCCAGCAGGCGGCGCAGGGTCGCGTCGGCGGCACGCGCGCGTGCGGCGAGCGTCTGCGCTGGCGTGGCGCTCTCCCATACGGCGGGCACGTGCCGGGCCACGAGCTCGTACTTGTAGTTGTAGAACGCCGCCGCAACCGTGCCCGGGCCGACCGGCCCCAGCGCGGCCGCCCGGACGGCGAAGTTGCGGGCCTTGGGGTGGGTGATGCCGAGCGCGTCCAGTTCCTCGCCCAGGTCGGGCGAGAAGTAGTGCGTCGCGTGCAGGGAGTTGAGCACGTTGTGGCAGCGGCGGCCGGCGCGTGCGTCGAGGGCGGCAGTAGTCATGACCGGCAGGCTACCGACTGGTTGGTACGTAACTCCAGGGCCGGCCGCGCCGGGACGGTAAAGGTGATCCTGCCATGGCGGGAAAGGTGGGATCCTCGTCATTGCGGCCATCGGAACGGACCGCCAAGAATCGAGGGCATGCGAACCGTCCTGGTCGTCCTCTCCGACGACGTGCAGAGCCTCGACGTCTCGGGCCCGGTCGAGGTCTTCGACGGCGCCGAGCTGCACTGCCCGGGGGACCAGCCGCTGGTCGGTGTGCGACAAGCTCGCCCGCGAGCACCCGGCGAGGACCTGGCGGTGGAGCGGCTCGCCGGCCGCGCCCGGCTCCCGCCCCGCCGCTTCGCCGGCGCCTTCCAGGCCGAGACCGGCATGACGCCGGGCCGCTACGCCGACCGGGTCCGCCTCGGACACGCCCGCCGCCTGCTGGAGGACACCCCGGACGGGATCGGGGAGATCTCCCGGAGCTGCGGCTACGGCACCCCGGAGGCGATGCGCCTGGCCTTCGTCCGCACGCTCGGCGCGGCGCCCGCCGAGTACCGGCGCCGGTTCCGTCCGGCGCCCGCCCACTGAGCACCCGCCTCACCGACAGGGGGAAGCCATGCAGTTCGCGATCCTGCTCTACGACCGCTTCACCGCGCTCGACGCGGTCGGCCCGTACGAGACCCTCGGCCGTCTGCCCGGTTCCGAGACCGTGTTCGTCGCCGAGCGGACCGGTCCCGTCCGCACCGACGGCGGCAGCCTCGCGCTCATCGCGGACAGGACCCTGGAGGAGGTGGCGGACCCCGATGTCGTGATCGTCCCGGGCGGGCCCGGGCAGAGCGCGCAGATGGAGAACACCGCCCTCCTCGACTGGATCCGCAGCGCCGACCGCACGAGCACCTGGACGACCTCGGTGTGCACCGGCTCCCTGCTGCTCGCCGCCGCGGGGCTGCTCGACGGCCGCCGCGCGACCTCGCACTGGCTGGCGCTGGAGGAGCTGAAGCGGTTCGGCGCCGAGCCCACCGGTGAACGGGTGGTCGCCGACGGCAAGTACGTCACCGCCGCCGGCGTCTCCTCCGGCATCGACATGGGGCTCGCGCTGCTCGGCCGGATGGCGGGCGACACGGTCGCCCAGGCCGTACAGCTGGGGATCGAGTACGACCCGCGGCCGCCCTACGACGCCGGGTCCCCGGACCGGGCGCCCGCGGACGTCGTCGCGCTGCTCAGGTCCCGGAGCCGGTTCGTCCTGGGCACGGAACCGACCACGTGAAGCGCGGCCGGCGGCGCTCCAGGAAGGCGGCGACCCCCTCCGCGGTGTCGCCGCTGCCGCGCGCCTGTTCCGCCCAGTACGCGTCCCGGCCGGCGCGGCCGTCCGCGAACTCCTTCGCCGCCGCCTGGGTCAGCTGCGAGCGGGAGGCCAGGATCCGGGTGTACTCCGTGACCCGCTTGGCGAGTTCGCCCTCGGGCAGCACCTCGTCGACCAGGCCGGTGCGCAGCGCCCGTGCCGTGTCGATCAATTCGCCCGAGAACAGCAGGTGCTTGGTGGCCGCGGGCCCCACCAGCGACACCAGTCGCCGGGTGGCGGAGGCCGGGTAGACGATGCCGAGCTTCGCGGGTGTCACGCCGAACAGCGCGCCCTCCTCGGCGAAGCGCAGGTCGCAGGCGGCCGCGAGCTGCGAGCCGCCGCCGACGCAGTGTCCGCGCACGGCGGCCAGCGTCGGCTTGGGGAACGCGGCCAGGGCCTCCTCCGCAAGGACCGCGAGCGCCTGCGCCTGCTCCGGTGAGCTCCGCAGGGTGGAGATGTCGGCGCCCGCGCAGAACGTCGTGCCCTCGCCGGTCAGCACCAGCGCCCGTACGCCCGGGTCGGCGGCGAGGGTGTCGAGCAGCGGCGGCAGCGCGGCCCACATCGCGGCCGTCATGGCGTTGCGCTTGGCCGGATGGTGGATGACGACGGTGGCGACCGAGTCGGCGACGCCGTGCAGCAGCTGGGGCTCCATGGGGCGGATGCTAGCCGCCCCGCCCGGCGTGTGATCGGCACGGGCGGGACGAATGGGCGAGCCTGCCACCAAACCCGTACAACCCGAAAAGTTCGCGAAGGCGCTCCACGGGTGACAGGAGCAGTCCCACAACTGACGGTGTCATACGCCAACGGTCAGAAACGCTCGATTACCGCTGACTTCTGTTCAGTCATCCGGAGCGGAGCGGGGCATTACCAACACTCGACGTGTGGTGACAATCGAGCGCAAGGGTGGCGACCTCACGATGGACAACCACGGGCGCGGGACCGGCCCACGCCCGGAGGGCGGGGACGAGGGGCCCGGCGACCCGGAACCAGCGGGCCCGTTGCCGTACGAAGGCGTCTGGCGGTTCACCGCCCCCGCCGTCGACGCCTCGGTCCCGCAGGCGCGACACGCCGTCCGCGACCTGCTGCACCGCCAGGGGGTGCCCATCTCCGACGACCTCGTCCACGGCCTGCTGCTGATCGTCTCCGAGCTGGCCACGAACGCCGTCAAGCACGCGGCGCTGCTGTCGCCCGTGCTCGCCGTGGAGGTCGCCGTGGGCGCCGAGTGGGTGCGGGTGTCGGTGGAGGACAACCACCCCTACCGCCCGACCGCCCTGGAGGCCGACCACGCCCGCACCGGCGGCCGCGGACTGCTGCTGGTGAGCGAGATCGCCCGGGAGGCGGGCGGCGTGTGCGACGTCGAGCACACCGCGAGCGGCGGCAAGGTGATCTGGGCCGCCCTGCCGCTCAAACCCGTGCGGGTGCCCTGAGCCTCACCAGCCGGCCGACGGGCCGGTCAGCTCCCTGATCGCCGGGCGCGCCGCGTCCAGCACCGTCATGAACCAGGCCGAGAAGGTGTCCTCGGCGTGCCGCTCCGCCAGCTCCGCGGGGGTCACGAACGCGGTCTCGCCGACCTCCTCCGGGTCCGGCCGCAGCGGCGCCTGCACCATCCCGACGAACAGGTGGTTGTACTCCTGCTCGACCAGGCCCGAGGCCGGGTCCGGGTGGTTGTAGCGGACCGTCCCCGCCTCGGCGAGCAGCGAGGGGGAGACCCCCAGCTCCTCGTACGTCCGCCGGGCCGCGGCCGCGAAGGGCGCCTCGTCGGGGTAGGGGTGGCCGCAGCAGGTGTTGGACCACACGCCGGGGGAGTGGTACTTGCCCGGCGCCCGCTGCTGCAGCAGCAGCCGGCCGTGCTCGTCGAAGAGGAAGACGGAGAAGGCGCGGTGCAGCTGCCCTGGTGGCTGGTGGGCGGCGAGCTTCTCCGCGGTGCCGATCGTGACGCCGTTCTCGTCGACCAGTTCCAGCAGAATCGCGTCAGCGGTGCCGTTCGACGGCGTGTGCGTCGCGGTGGCAGGTGTGATCGGCATACCCATCCTTCGCATCGGTCTTCGCGCCCCAAGTGTGCCGCACGAAACCGGCACTCCCGGCACTCCACGGTGCGCCCGCATGTCCCGCGCACGGCGCGGGTCACGGCCGTCACCGGTAGGAGACCGGGAGAGGGGCCCGGTAGTTGATCGTGCCCCGTCGACCGGCGGGGAACCGTCCGGCCGGGGCTGTGAGACCCAAGGACGCCTCCCCGCGCCGGACGGCTGCGTTCCGCCCCGGGGGCGCACCACCCGGCTCACCCGCCGTGGTGCAGCCGCCAGCCGGCCCACGCCGACTCGATCATCTCGCGCACCCCGCGGCGGGCGGTCCAGCCGAGCTGCCCGGCGGCCCGGGCGGCCGAGGCGACCGCGCGGGGCGCGTCCCCGGGGCGGCGGGCCTCGACCACGGGCGTGCGGCGGTCGCCGGTGACCTCACCGATCACGGTGACCATCTCGCGCACGGAGACGCCCTCGCCCCGGCCGATGTTGACCGTCAGGTCGCCGCCCGCGCCCCCGCCCGCCCCGCGCGCCGCCGCCAGGTGCGCCTCGGCCAGGTCGGCGACATGGATGTAGTCGCGGACGCAGGTGCCGTCCGGCGTCGAATAGTCGTCGCCGAAGATCCGCGGGGCCTCGTCGCGGGTGAGCCGGTCGAAGACCATGGGGACGAGGTTGAAGACGCCCGTGTCGGCGAGCCCGGGCGCGGCCGCCCCCGCCACGTTGAAGTAGCGCAGGCACACCGTCGCCATGCCGTGGGCCCGGCCCGCCGCCTGGACCAGCCACTCGCCGGCGAGCTTGGTCTCGCCGTAGGGGTTCACCGGCGCGCACGGGGTGTCCTCGGTGATCAGGTCCACGTCCGGGTTGCCGTAGACGGCCGCCGAGGAGGAGAACACGAACCGCTCGACGCCGGCCTCGGCCGCGGCCTCCAGCAGCGTCGCGAGACCGCCGACGTTCTCCCGGTAGTAGCACGTGGGCTGTGCCACGGACTCGGCCACCTGCTTGCGCGCCGCGAGGTGCACGACGCCGCTCACCCCGTACCGGGCGAGAACCTGCTTCAGGAGGGTGCCGTCGCACGAGGAGCCCTCGACGAGCGGCACGTCGGCCGGCAGCCGCGCCGGGTGTCCCGCCGAGAGGTCGTCGAGCGCGACGACGCGCTCCCCGGCGCCGCTCATGGCGCGCGCCACATGGGCCCCGATGTATCCCGCTCCGCCGGTGATCAGCCATGTCATGGTCGTCCACCCTATGCCGACACCGCTACGGCGATCCCCAATGTCCCGGATGCCCCTGTTCCGGCCGACGCGGTTTGTGGGCGGGCCCCCGGATCACCGATGATGATCGCGGCAAAGGCCGTTGCAGACAGCGTTGATCAGCCCGTTAACGGGCGGTGAACGGTGCTCTGCGAGCATCCGATAACCTCTGCCGACATGCCGCCCGCCTGGTGCAGCCAAGGGGCGTACCACCGTGCACATGACCGGCGCCCGCGCGTCGGCACCCAGGGAGTGAGTTCGGTTGTCGACCGCCATCCTCACCGGTCAGCCGGTCCCCGGATCGTCGATCGAGGACGATCTGCGGTCGCTCGGCTTCGACCTCCGGGTCGCCGCCGACGCCGCCGACGCCGAAACCCTCCTGGCCCAGGTCCCCGGCGACCAGCGGGTCGCCGTGGTGGACCCCCGCTTCGTGGGCCACCTGCACGCCCTGCGCCTGGGCCTGACCGACCCCCGCTTCCCGCTCGCCGCGATCACCGGCGCCGTCACCGCGCAGGCGGCCGGCCGCCAGGCGCTCACCCGCGCCATGGCCCGGGAGAACTCCGCGGTCGGCGGCGTGGCCGGTGCCGGCGGCCCGGCGCGGGCGAACGCCGGTGTGCGGGAGACCGACGGTCCCGGCCACCTCGCCGACCGCATAGTCACCGCCCTCGTCGCCGACGGCGCCGACGTCCACCGCCCCGAACTGGGCAGCCTGGTCGCCGAGGTGCCGGCCGACCCGCAGGCCCGCAACGAGGCCCGGCAGGCCGTCGCCGCCGTGGACGACGAGGCCGTCCGCCTGAGGTCGGCCGTGAAGTCCCGCGACGGATTCTTCACCACCTTCTTCGTCAGCCCCTACTCGCGCCACCTCGCCCGCTGGTGCGCCCGCCGGGGCCTGACCCCGAACCAGGTCACCACCGCCTCCCTGCTCACCGCGCTGATCGCGGCGGGCTGCGCGGCCACCGGCACCCGCGTCGGCTTCGTCGCCGCCGGCGTCCTGCTGATCTGCTCCTTCGTCCTGGACTGCACCGACGGCCAACTGGCCCGCTACTCCCTGCAGTACTCCACGCTCGGCGCCTGGCTGGACGCCACCTTCGACCGGGCCAAGGAGTACGCCTACTACGCCGGCCTCGCCCTGGGCGCGGCCCGCGGCGGCGACGACGTATGGGCCCTGGCGCTCGGCGCGATGGTCCTGCAGACCTGTCGGCACGTCGTCGACTTCTCCTTCAACGAGGCCAATCACGACGCCACCGCCAACACCAGCCCCACGGCGGCCCTTTCGGGCCGGCTGGACAGCGTCGGCTGGACGGTGTGGGTGCGGCGCATGATCGTGCTGCCGATCGGCGAGCGCTGGGCGCTGATCGCCGTCCTCACCGCGGTCACGACCCCGCGCACCACCTTCTACGTCCTGCTCGCCGGGTGCGCCTTCGCCGCGACGTACACGACCGCGGGCCGGGTGCTCAGGTCGCTGACCCGCAAGGCCAGGCGCACCGACCGGGCCGCACAGGCGCTGGCGGACCTCGCGGACAGCGGGCCGCTGGCCGAGGCGGTGGCGCGCGTCGCCCCCCGCTTCCCCGCGCCGGCGAGCGCCGCGATCGGCGGGCTCCTCGTGGTGGTCCCCGCCGCGGCCTGGGGCGCCGGCTGGCAGGTCGTGCTGGGCGCCGTGGTCTACGTCGTGCTCTCCGGCGCCGCCGTCTCCCGGCCGCTGAAGGGCGCCCTGGACTGGCTCGTTCCGCCGGTCTTCCGGGCGGCCGAGTACGGCACCGTGCTGCTGCTCGCGGCCACGTCCGGGGTGAACGGAGTGCTGCCCGCGGCTTTCGGCCTGGTGGCGGCGGTCGCCTACCATCACTACGACACGGTCTACCGCATCCGCGGCAACGCCGGAGCGCCCCCGGCCCGCCTGGTGCGCGCCATCGGGGGGCACGAGGGCCGGACGCTGCTGGTCACCGTCCTCGCCGCGCTGCTCACCGGCTCGCAGTTCAAGGTCGCGCTCACGGTCCTCGCCGTGGCCGTCGCCCTGGTGGTGCTCGTCGAGAGCATCCGCTTCTGGGTGTCCGCTGGGGCGCCCGCCGTACACGACGAAGGAGAACCCGCATGATCGGCCTCGTGCTGGCGGCCGGCGCCGGACGGCGTCTGCGCCCCTACACCGACACCCTGCCCAAGGCGCTGGTGCCGGTGGGGCCCGCGGGCATAGAGGACTCGATCACGGTGCTCGACCTGACCCTCGGCAACTTCGCCGAGATCGGCCTGAGCGAGGCCGCGGTCATCGTCGGCTACCGCAAGGAGGCCGTGTACGAGCGCCGGTCGGCCCTGGAGCGGAAGTACGGCCTGAAGATCACGCTCATCGACAACGACAAGGCCGAGGAGTGGAACAACGCCTACTCCCTGTGGTGCGGCCGTGACGCCCTCAGGGACGGGGTGATCCTCGCCAACGGCGACACCGTCCACCCGGTCTCCGTCGAGAAGACGCTGCTCGCCGCGCGCGGCGGGGACAAGAGGATCATCCTCGCGCTGGACACGGTGAAGCACCTCGCCGACGAGGAGATGAAGGTCGTCGTCGACCCGGACAAGGGCATGACGAGGATCACCAAGCTGATGGAACCCGCCGAGGCCACCGGTGAGTACATCGGCGTCACCCTCATCGAGGGCGACGCCGCGCCCGAGCTGGCCGACGCCCTGAAGACGGTCTGGGAGAGCGACCCGCAGCAGTTCTACGAGCACGGGTACCAGGAGCTGGTCGACCGCGGCTTCCGGATCGACGTGGCGCCGATCGGCGACGTCGAATGGGTCGAGATCGACAACCACGACGATCTCGCCCGCGGACGGGAGATCGCGTGCCGGTACTGACCAGGCTGATTCCCTCACCGGTCGTCGTGGACATCCGCCCGGGTGCCCTCGACGACCTGGCGTGCGTGCTGGCCGACGAGCGGATCTCGCAGTCCGGGAAGCTCGCCATCGCCGTCAGCGGCGGTTCGGGCGCCCGCCTGCGCGAACGGATCGCCCCCTCGCTGCCCGGCGCGGACTGGTACGAGGTCGGCGGAGGCACCATCGACGACGCGGTCCGGCTGGCGGGCGACATAAAGGCCGGCCACTACGACGCGGTCGTGGGCCTCGGCGGCGGCAAGATCATCGACTGTGCCAAGTTCGCCTCGGCGCGCGTCGGCCTGCCCCTGGTCGCCGTCGCCACCAACCTCGCGCACGACGGTCTGTGCTCGCCGGTCGCCACCCTCGACAACGACGCGGGCCGCGGCTCGTACGGTGTGCCGAACCCGATCGCGGTCGTCATCGACCTCAACGTGATCCGTGAGGCCCCGGTCCGCTTCGTGCGCTCCGGCATCGGCGACGCCATCTCCAACATCTCCGCGGTCGCGGACTGGGAGCTGGCGAACCGGGTCAAGGGCGAGAAGATCGACGGCCTGGCCGCCGCCATGGCCCGGCAGGCCGGCGAGGCGGTGCTCAGGCACCCCGGAGGCGTCGGTGACGACGCCTTCCTGCAGGTGCTGGCCGAGGCGCTCGTCCTCACCGGTATCGCCATGTCCGTGTCGGGCGACTCCCGCCCGTCCTCCGGCGCCTGCCACGAGATCAACCACGCCTTCGACCTGCTCTACCCCAGGCGCGCGGCCGCCCACGGCGAGCAGTGCGGCCTCGGTGCCGCCTTCGCCATGCATCTGCGCGGCGCCCACGAGGAGTCGGCGTACATGGCCGAGGTGCTGCGCCGGCACGGGCTTCCGGTGCTTCCGGAGGAGATCGGCTTCACGGTGGACGAGTTCGTCCGCGCCGTGGAGTTCGCTCCGCAGACCCGGCCCGGCCGCTACACCATCCTCGAGCACCTCGACCTGACAACCGACCAGATCAAGGACAGATACGCCGACTATGTCAAGGCCATCGGTAGCTGAACTCCGTCCGGTCGTCCACCCCGCGGGGGTCAAGGACCGGCGCAGCGGTGAGCACTGGATGGGGCGCCTCTACATGCGCGAGGTGTCCCTGCGGGTCGACCGCTACCTGGTGACCACCAGGGTCACGCCCAACCAGCTCACGTACCTGATGACCGTCTTCGGCGTGCTCGCCGCCCCGGCGCTGCTGGTGCCGGGGATCTGGGGCGCGGTGCTCGGCGTGGTGTGCGTCCAGATGTACCTGCTGCTGGACTGCGTCGACGGCGAGATCGCGCGCTGGAAGAAGCAGTACTCGATGAACGGCGTCTACCTGGACCGGGTCGGCGCCTACCTCACCGACGCCGCCGTGCTGGTCGGCTTCGGGCTGCGCGCCGCCGACCTGTTCGGCAGCGGCCGTATCGACTGGCTGTGGGCCTTCCTGGGCACGCTGGCCGCGCTCGGCGCGATCCTGATCAAGGCCGAGACCGACCTGGTCGGCGTCGCCCGGCACCAGGCCGGCCTGCCCCCGGTGAAGGAGGCCGCCGCCGAGATGCGCTCCTCCGGCATGGCGCTGGCCCGCCGGGCCGCCGCCGCGTTCAAGTTCCACCGGCTGATCCTGGGCATCGAGGCCTCGCTGCTGATCCTGGTCCTGGCGATAGCCGACCAGGCGCGCGGGGACCTGTTCTTCTCCCGGCTCGGCGTCGCGGTGCTGGCGGGCATCGCGCTGCTGCAGACCCTGCTGCACCTGGTGTCCATCCTGGCCTCCAGCAGGCTGAAGTGAGCGCCATGAAGGTCGGCGCGGTCATCATCACGATGGGCAACCGGCCCGGCGAACTGCGCGCCCTGCTGGAGTCGGTCGCCAAGCAGGACGGCGAGCCGGTCGAGGTGGTCGTGGTCGGCAACGGCTCGCCGGTCCCGGACGTCCCCGACGGCGTACGCACCATCGAGCTCCCCGAGAACCTCGGCATCCCCGGCGGCCGCAACGTCGGCATCGAGGCCTTCGGACCCGGCGGCCGCGACGTCGACGTGCTGCTGTTCCTGGACGACGACGGCCTGCTCGCCGGCCACGACACCGCCGAGCTGTGCCGGCGGGCCTTCGAGGCCGACCCGGAGCTCGGCATCATCAGCTTCCGCATCGCCGACCCCGGCACCGGCGTCACCCAGCGCCGGCACGTGCCGCGGCTGCGCGCCGCCAACCCGATGCGCTCCTCCCGGGTCACCACCTTCCTCGGCGGGGCCAACGCGGTGCGTACCCGGGTCTTCGCCGAAGTCGGCGGGCTGCCGGACGCATTCTTCTACGCCCACGAGGAAACCGACCTGGCATGGCGGGCCCTCGACGCGGGCTGGATGATCGACTACCGGTCCGACATGGTGCTGTACCACCCCACGACCGCGCCCTCGCGGCACGCGGTCTACCACCGCATGGTCGCCCGCAACCGGGTCTGGCTCGCCCGCCGCAACCTCCCGGCTCCCCTGGTCCCGGTCTATCTCGGCGTCTGGATGCTGCTCACCCTCGTCCGCCGCCCCTCCCGGCCCGCCCTGAGGGCCTGGTTCGGCGGGTTCCGGGAAGGCTGGGCCACTCCGTGCGGGCCGCGCAGGCCCATGAAATGGCGTACGGTGTGGCGGCTGACCCGACTGGGCCGGCCTCCGGTGATCTGACAAGCTCTTTCCTGAGAGCGACGCGGGCCCGGCCCGGGTCCCGAGCTCCCGCCCGTGCCCGCACAGGCCGCGCATCCCGAGGACGAAAGTTTCCACCAGTGAGTGAGTCAACACACGAAGGCACGGTCGCCCTGAGCGCGGCCGTACCGCTGGACGAGGGCCTTCCGGCGGGGCAGCTCGCCGCGAAGTACGGCCTGACCGTGAGCGGCGCCCGGCCCTCCCTCGTCGAGTACGTCCGCCAGCTCTGGGACCGGCGCCACTTCATCCTCGCCTTCTCGCGGGCGAAGCTGACCGCCCAGTACAGCCAGGCGAAGCTCGGCCAGCTCTGGCAGGTGGCGACGCCGCTGCTGAACGCGGCCGTGTACTTCTTCATCTTCGGCGTCATCCTGAACGCGAGCCGGGGCATGTCGAAGGACGTGTACATCCCGTTCCTGGTCACGGGCGTCTTCGTGTTCACCTTCACGCAGAGCTCCGTGATGGCGGGTGTGCGGGCGATCTCCGGCAACCTCGGCCTGGTCCGGGCGCTGCACTTCCCGCGCGCCTCCCTGCCGATCTCCTTCGCGCTGCAGCAGCTCCAGCAGCTGCTGTTCTCGATGGTCGTGCTGTTCGCGGTGGCGGTCGGCTTCGGCAGCATGCCGGACCTGTCCTGGCTGCTGATCGTCCCGGTGCTCGCGCTGCAGTTCCTCTTCAACAGCGGCCTGGCGCTGATCATGGCCCGGGCGGGCGCGAAGACCCCGGACCTGGCGCAGCTGATGCCGTTCATCATGCGTACGTGGATGTACGCCTCGGGCGTGATGTTCTCCATCCCGATCATGCTGGCCGACAAGCCGCAGTGGACGGCGACCGTGCTGCAGTGGAACCCGGCCGCCATCTACATGGACCTGATGCGCTTCTCGCTCATCGACGGCTACGGCGCCGAGAACCTCCCCGACCATGTCTGGGCGGCCGCGGCCGGCTGGGCCGTCCTGATCGCCCTGGGCGGGTTCCTGTACTTCTGGAAGGCGGAGGAGAGGTACGGCCGTGGCTGAGCGGCACAACGACAGGACCGGCGAGCGGATCCCCACCGTCATCGCCGACGAACTGCACATCGTCTACCGGGTGCACGGCGCGAAGAGCGGCAAGGGCAGTGCCACGGCGGCTCTCAGCCGCATCCTCAAGCGGGGCTCCGACGATGCGGCACGCGGCGTGCGCAAGGTGCACGCCGTCAAGGGCGTCTCCTTCGTGGCCTACCGCGGGGAGGCCGTCGGCCTCATCGGCTCCAACGGCTCCGGCAAGTCGACCCTGCTGCGGGCCATCGCCGGTCTGCTCCCGGCGGAGAAGGGCCGTGTCTACACCAACGGCCAGCCCTCGCTGCTGGGCGTGAACGCGGCGCTGATGAACGACCTGACCGGCGAGCGGAACGTCATCCTGGGCGGGCTCGCCATGGGCATGTCCCGCGAGGAGATCAGGGAGCGCTACCAGGGGATCGTCGACTTCTCCGGCATCAACGAGAAGGGCGACTTCATCACCCTGCCGATGCGTACCTACTCCTCCGGCATGGCGGCCCGTCTGCGGTTCTCCATCGCCGCCGCCAAGGACCACGACGTGCTGATGATCGACGAGGCGCTGGCCACCGGCGACCGCAAGTTCCAGAAGCGCTCCGAGGACCGCATCCGCGAGCTGCGCAAGGAGGCCGGCACGGTGTTCCTGGTCAGCCACAACAACAAGTCGATCCGCGACACCTGCGACCGGGTCCTGTGGCTGGAACGCGGTGAGCTGCGTATGGACGGGCCCACCGAAGAGGTCCTGAAGGAGTACGAGAAGTTCACGGGCAAGTAGTCCACCGACCTGTGGGCACCCTGGCCCAGGACGCTTCGCGGGGCCCCGCCGGAACTGCTCCGGCGGGGCCCCGCGTCTGCAAAGGAAACGTCAACTCGGTCCGGCCCAAGGAATCTTGACGCCAATCGGTGTGTTGTTGTGATGTGCAGGACACCCCAGGGAAGCGGGCTGCGTTGTACAACGTAAGCTGGAGCGGTCCCGAAAGGCGGCAAGTGGGGCGATAATGCACGACACCCTCAAAGGGGGCGGCCGCGCGGACGGCTGGTTGGCGTGTCCGAAATAGTATGCATTGGGTCGGCAGTGTAGAACGGGAGATGTGACGGCAATGGCTACGGAAACTCCCCAGCTCAGCGCAGCATGTGCCGTCCCCGCCACGGGCGGTCACCGGTGACGGGAACCGGCGCGCCGCACGCCGCCGATCCGGAGCGTGGCACCCTCGAGAAGGCCGCGGGCGAGAACTTCCCCGTGGCGCCCTTCTTCCTGCCCAGGGCCTGGCGCGCCGACCTCATGGCCGTCTACGGCTTCGCCCGGCTCGTCGACGACATCGGCGACGGAGACCTGGCCCCCGGCGGCGCCGACGCGGCCCTGCTCGGCGTACCGCCCGCGCGCGCCGCGGACCGGCTGCTGCTTCTGGACGCGTTCGAGGAGGACCTGAACCGGGTCTTCGACTCCACCCCCCGCCACCCCCTGCTGCGCCGCCTGCAGCCCACCGTCCGGCGCCATGCGCTGACCCGTGAGCCCTTCCTCGGGCTGATCGCCGCCAACCGCCAGGACCAGCTCGTCAGCCGCTACGAGACCTACGACGACCTGCTCGCCTACTGCGAGCTGTCGGCCAACCCGGTGGGACGTTTGGTTCTCTCGGTCACGGGCACTTCGAGTCCGGAACGCATCCGCCTCTCGGACGCCATCTGCACCGCACTGCAGATCGTCGAGCACCTCCAGGACGTGGCCGAGGACCTCCGTCGTGACCGCATCTATCTGCCCGCAGCGGACATGAAACACTTTCATGTCCAGGAGGCCGATCTCGCCACACCCACCGCGGGCGCATCGGTGCGCGCACTGGTCGCATACGAAGCAGAACGCGCCCGGGATCTCCTGAATGAAGGAGCCCCCCTCGTGGGTAGCGTCCACGGCAGGTTGAAGCTGCTGCTGGCAGGGTTCGTGGCGGGTGGAAGGGCGGCGGTCCACGCGATCGCGGCCGCCGAATACGACGTACTTCCCGGCCCGCCCAGGCCCGGCAAGGGCCGGCTGCTGCGCGAGGTGGGCGTGACCCTGCGAGGAGAGGGGTGATCCGGACCGTGGAGTCTGCACCACACGTGTCCGCGCCGGTACTCGCCGCCTACAGCTACTGCGAGGCCGTCACCGGGCAGCAGGCCCGTAACTTCGCCTACGGCATCAGGCTGCTGCCGACGCCCAAGCGCCGCGCGATGTCGGCGCTGTACGCGTTCTCCCGGCGCGTCGACGACATCGGCGACGGCGCGCTGGCGGACGACGTCAAGGCGGCCAGACTCGAGGACACCCGCGGGCTGCTGGCCCGGGTGCGCGAGGGCGCGGTCGCCGAGGACGACACCGACCCCGTCGCGGTCGCCCTCGCCCATGCCGCCGGCGCCTTCCCGATCCCGCTCGGCGGCCTGGACGAGCTGATCGACGGCGTGCTGATGGACGTCCGCGGCGAGACCTACGAGACCTGGGACGACCTGAAGGTCTACTGCCGCTGCGTGGCCGGCGCCATCGGCCGGCTCTCGCTCGGTGTGTTCGGCACGGAACCGGGGGCGCGCGGCGCCGAGCGCGCCCCGGAGTACGCCGACACCCTCGGCCTGGCGCTGCAGCTCACCAACATCCTCAGGGACATCCGGGAGGACGCCGAGGGCGGCCGCACCTATCTGCCCTCCGACGACCTCGCGAAGTTCGGCTGCTCGGCCGGCTTCAGCGGCCCCACTCCACCGGAGGGCTCCGACTTCACGGGCCTGGTGCACTTCGAGGTGCGTCGGGCCCGCGCACTTTTCGCCGAGGGCTACCGGCTGCTGCCCATGCTCGACCGGCGCAGCGGGGCCTGCGTCGCCGCCATGGCCGGCATCTACCGCCGTCTGCTGGACCGCATCGAACGCGACCCGGAGGCCGTGCTGCGCGGCCGGGTCTCGCTGCCCGGCCGGGAGAAGGCCTACGTCGCCGTGCGCGGGCTGTCCGGCCTGGACACGCGGCACGTGACCCGCAGGACCGTCAGGAGGCGCGCCTGATGGGCGGCACGGGTCACGGTGACGCGACCGGCGACACGCGGCACGCAACCCTCCGGGCCGGCGTGGCGTCCCTGACTGCGACGGCCTGCCGTGCACCGTTCAACCACCGCGGCGGCCGCGCAGGGGAGGGTGCACGATGAGCGACGACACGCGCTCCGACGAGCCGCTCGCGGCCGTGCCGGAACGCTCCGGCAGGGAGGCCGTCGTCGTCGGCGGCGGGCTCGCCGGGATCACCGCCGCGCTCGCGCTCGCGGACGCGGGCGTCCGCGTCACCCTGGTCGAGGGCAGGCCCCGCCTGGGCGGCCTGGCCTTCTCCTTCCGGCGCGGCGAGCTGACCGTCGACAACGGACAGCACGTCTACCTGCGCTGCTGCACCGCCTACCGCTGGTTCCTCGACCGCATCGGGGCCGCGGCGCTGGCGCCCTTGCAGGATCGTCTCGACGTGCCCGTTCTCGACGTCGCGCGGCCCGCCGGGCGGCGGCTGGGCAGACTACGGCGCGACGCGCTGCCCGTGCCGCTGCATCTCGGGCGCAGCCTCGCGACCTATCCGCATCTCTCGCTCGCCGAGCGGGCCGGGGTGGGGCGTGCCGCACTGGCGCTGAAGGGGCTCGACCTCGCCGATCCGAGCCTGGACACCCAGGACTTCGGCAGCTGGCTGACCGCGCACGGTCAGTCGGCGCGTGCCGTCGAGGCCCTGTGGGACCTGGTCGGGGTCGCCACCCTCAACGCGGTCGCGGGCGACGCCTCGCTGTCGCTCGCCGCGATGGTGTTCAAGACCGGTCTGCTGTCCGACCCGGGCGCGGCCGACATCGGCTGGGCGCGCGTCCCGCTGGGGGAACTGCATGACCGGCTGGCCCGCAAGGCGCTCGACTCCGCGGGCGTGCGTACCGAGGTCCGTACACGCGTCACCTCCATCTCTACTGACGCAAACGGGCGGTGGAGCGTTCAGGTTCCCGGAGAGACGCTCCAGGCGGACGCCGTCGTGCTCGCCGTACCCCAGCGCGAGGCCCATGACCTGCTGCCGGCCGGCGCGCTCGACGCCCCGGAAAGACTGCTGGACATCGCCACCGCACCGATCCTGAACATCCACGTCGTCTACGACCGCAAGGTGCTCAGCCGGCCGTTCTTCGCCGCGCTGGGCACCCCCGTGCAGTGGGTCTTCGACCGCACCGAGGCGTCCGGGCTGCGCGCGGGCCAGTACCTGGCGCTGTCGCAGTCGGCCGCGCACGACGAGATCGACACACCCGTCGCCGCGCTGCGCGAGCGCTACCTTCCTGAGTTGGAACGCCTGCTTCCGGGTACTCACGGTGCCGAAGTGAAAGATTTCTTCGTGACCAGGGAGCGCACGGCGACGTTCGCCCCCACCCCTGGCGTCGGGCGGTTGCGGCCCGGCGCCCGCACCAAGGCCCCCGGCCTCTACCTGGCCGGAGCGTGGACCGCCACAGGGTGGCCCGCGACCATGGAGAGTGCGGTCCGCAGCGGTGTCAGCGCGGCCGGTGCCGCGCTCGGCGCCCTGGGTCGGCCACGCCCGAACGACCTCTTCGACCTCGAGGAGGCGGCTTGATGCTCGAGCAGCAGGCGGCAGGCTCCCGCACCCCCGGTACCGCAGAAAGAGGAGAAACTGTGCCCACTGTGCCCCCGGCCGAGACGGCCGCGCGGAGGACCGCGGTGGACGTGACCGCGCTCCTGGAGCGCGGCCGGACCCTTGCCACACCGGTACTGCGGGCGGCCGTGGACCGCCTGGCGCCTCCCATGGACACCGTTTCCGCCTATCACTTCGGCTGGATCGACGCCGAGGGCAACCCCGCCGACGGCGACGGCGGCAAGGCCGTGCGCCCCGCCCTGGCGGTCCTGTCCGCCGAGGTCACCGGGGCCGCGCCCGAGGTCGGCGTCCCCGGCGCCGTCGCCGTCGAACTCGTCCACAACTTCTCGCTGCTGCACGACGACCTGATGGACGGCGACGAGCAGCGCCGCCACCGCGACACCGTGTGGAAGGTGCACGGCCCGGCACAGGCGATCCTCGTCGGCGACGCGCTGTTCGCCCTGGCCAACGAGGTGCTGCTGGAACTCGGCACGGCCGAGGCAGGCCGCGCCACCCGCCGCCTGACCACCGCCACCCGCGCCCTGATCGACGGCCAGGCCCAGGACATCTCCTACGAGCACCGCGACCGCGTCAGTGTCGAGGAGTGCCTGGAGATGGAGGGCAACAAGACCGGCGCCCTGCTGGCCTGCGCCTCCTCCATCGGCGCGGTGCTCGGCGGCGCGGACGACCGCACCGCCGACACGATGGAGAAGTACGGCTACCACCTCGGCCTCGCCTTCCAGGCCGTCGACGACCTCCTGGGCATCTGGGGCGACCCCGTGTCCACCGGCAAGCAGACCTGGAGCGACCTGCGCCAGCGCAAGAAGTCCCTGCCGGTCGTGGCCGCGCTCGCGGCGGGCGGTCCCGCCTCCGAGCGGCTCGGCGAGATCCTCGCCGCCGACGCCAAGAGCAGTGACTTCGAGAACTTCTCCGAGGAGGAGTTCGCGGCCCGCGCCGCCCTCATCGAGGAGGCGGGCGGCCGCGCATGGACGGCCGAGGAGGCACGCCGTCAGCACACCATCGCCATCGAAGCCCTCGACGCCGTCGACATGCCCGACCGGGTACGGGCCCAGTTCGCGGCGCTCGCCGACTTCGTCGTCGTACGAAAGAGATGATCACTATCGGTCGAACAGTCCTCGCGTAGTCGCCGACCGGTGCCGGACAGGAGGTTTCAGGTACCGGCCGACGGCGGACCCACAGCAGCACGAGTCGCACGACTGCACGAAGGGGAAGCCATGACAGCGACGACCGACGGAAGTGCCGGGGCCCTCCCGCCCCGGCCTGCCTCGGCCAGCGACACCGACAGCACGAGCCCCGCGACGGCCGGGGTGCACGACGTCGCCGTACGCGCCACCCAGCGCGCCACCGACTTCCTGCTCTCCCGGCAGGACGCGGAGGGCTGGTGGAAGGGCGACCTGGAGACCAACGTGACCATGGACGCCGAGGACCTGCTCCTGCGGCAGTTCCTGGGCATCCTGGACGAGGCCACCGCGACCGCCGCCGCACTCTTCATCCGCGGCGAGCAGCGCGAGGACGGCACCTGGGCCACCTTCTACGGCGGACCGGGCGAGCTGTCCACCACCATCGAGGCCTACGTCGCCCTGCGCCTGGCCGGCGACACCCCGGACGCCCCGCACATGGCGAAGGCCTCGGCGTGGATCCGCGAGCAGGGCGGCATCGCCGCCTCGCGCGTCTTCACCCGGATCTGGCTCGCCCTGTTCGGCTGGTGGAAGTGGGAGGACCTGCCCGAACTCCCGCCGGAGCTGATCTACTTCCCCTCGTGGATGCCGCTGAACATCTATGACTTCGGCTGCTGGGCCCGGCAGACGATCGTGCCGCTCACGATCGTCTCCGCCAAGCGGCCGGTACGTCCCGCGCCCTTCCCGCTGGACGAGCTGCACACCGACGCGAGTGACCCCAACCCGGCCAAGCCCCTGGCCCCGGTGGCGAGTTGGGACGGCGCCTTCCAGCGCCTGGACAAGATGCTGCACCGGGCGCGCAAGGTCGTGCCGCGCCGGCTGCGCAGGGCCGCCATGAACTCCGCCGCCCGCTGGATCATCGAGCGGCAGGAGAACGACGGCTGCTGGGGCGGCATCCAGCCGCCGGCCGTGTACTCCGTCATCGCCCTGTACCTGCTCGGCTACGACCTCGAACACCCGGTGATGCGCGAGGGGCTGGCCTCCCTGGACCGGTTCGCGGTGTGGCGCGAGGACGGGGCCCGGATGATCGAGGCCTGCCAGTCGCCGGTGTGGGACACCTGCCTGGCCACCATCGCGCTCGCCGACGCGGGTGTGCCCGCCGACCATCCGCAACTCGTCAGAGCGGCGGACTGGATGCTCGGCGAGGAGATCGTGCGGCCCGGCGACTGGGCCGTCAAGCGGCCCCAACTGCCGCCCGGCGGCTGGGCGTTCGAGTTCCACAACGACAACTACCCGGACATCGACGACACCGCCGAGGTGGCTCTCGCGCTGCGCCGGGTCACCCACCACGACCCGGAGCGGGTGGAGAAGGCGATCGGGCGCGCGGTGCGCTGGAACCTCGGCATGCAGTCGAGGAACGGCGCCTGGGGTGCCTTCGACGTCGACAACACCAGCCCCTTCCCCAACCGGCTGCCGTTCTGCGACTTCGGCGAGGTCATCGACCCGCCGTCGGCCGACGTCACCGCGCACGTGGTGGAGATGCTGGCCGTCGAGGGCCTCTCGCACGACCCGCGCACCCGGCGCGGCATCGAGTGGCTGCTGGCCGAACAGGAGCCGGACGGCTCGTGGTTCGGACGCTGGGGCGTCAACTACATCTACGGCACCGGCTCCGTGGTGCCCGCACTGACCGCGGCCGGACTGCCCGGCTCGCACCCGGCGATCCGGCGGGCCGTGGCCTGGCTGGAGAAGGTGCAGAACGACGACGGCGGCTGGGGGGAGGACCTGCGCTCCTACAAGGACGTCACGGAGTGGAGCGGCCGGGGCGCCTCGACCGCCTCGCAGACCGCGTGGGCGCTGATGGCGCTGCTGGCGGCCGGGGAGAAGGACTCCAAGGCCGTCGAGCGCGGCGTCGAGTGGCTGGCGGCCACCCAGCGCGAGGACGGCTCCTGGGACGAGCCGTACTTCACCGGGACCGGCTTCCCCTGGGACTTCTCCATCAACTACCACCTGTACCGGCAGGTCTTCCCGCTGACCGCGCTCGGCCGGTACGTGCACGGCGAGCCGCGCGTCGTGACCGCCGCCGGCAAGGGGGGTCGATGAGCACACAGCCCGCTCCAGCCCCGCTGCTGATCGCCTGCGCGCTCGGCATCGAGCACCTCGCCCTGCGCACGGGCGAGCGCGGCGGGGCCGGCGGGCCGGTCACCTTCGTGCGGACCGGCATGGGGCCGAAGGCGGCGCGGCGGTCGGTCACCCGGCGGCTGGCCGGCCCGGCCCTGCGCGAGGCCGCCGTGCTGGCCACCGGCTTCTGCGCCGGGCTCGCGCCCGGGATGCACCCGGGCGATCTGGTGGTGGCCGAGGAGACCCGCGATCCGGACGGAACCGTCCGGTGCGTGGGGACCGACCTGCTGGCCAAGGAGCTCGCGCGGGCAGTGCCCGGACGGACCGTCCACACCGGTCCGGTCGTCGGCTCCGATCACGTCGTCCGCGGTCACGAACGGTCCGGTCTGCTCGCGACCGGCGCGATCGGGGTCGACATGGAATCCGCGGCGACGCTTCTGAGCGCCGTCCGCGCCGGTGAGCGCCCGGTTGCGGCCGTACGGGTGGTCGTGGACGCTCCAGAACATGAACTCGTCCGGATCGGCACCGTGCTCGGTGGAATATCGGCCTTCCGAGTCCTGCGCGCCGTTCTTCCGGCTTTTTTCGAATGGCACCGTTCTTTGCTGCTCCCCAGGAGGTGAGCCAGATGGCCATGCCGCTGCGCCAGTCCATCAAGGTCGCTACGTACTTGGCTGAACAGAAGCTCCGCAGGCGGGACAAGTTTCCGCTGATCGTGGAGCTGGAACCTCTCTTCGCATGCAACCTGAAGTGCGAGGGCTGCGGCAAGATCCAGCACCCGGCGGGCGTGCTCAAGCAGCGCATGCCGGTCGCCCAGGCGGTCGGAGCCGTGCTGGAGTCCGGTGCGCCGATGGTGTCCATCGCGGGCGGCGAGCCTTTGATGCACCCTCAGATCGACGAGATCGTGCGGCAGTTGGTGGCCAAGCGGAAGTACGTCTTCCTGTGCACCAACGCCATGCTGCTGCGCAAGAAGATGGACAAGTTCAAGCCCTCCCCCTACTTCGCCTTCGCGGTGCACATCGACGGGCTGCGTGAGCGGCACGACGAGTCCGTGGCCAAGGAGGGCGTGTTCGACGAGGCCGTGGAGGCGATCAAGGAGGCCAAGCGGCGCGGCTTCCGGGTCACCACCAACTCGACCTTCTTCAACACCGACACCCCGCAGACCATCATCGAGGTGCTCAACTTCCTCAACGACGACCTCCAGGTCGACGAGATGATGATCTCGCCCGCCTACGCCTACGAGAAGGCACCCGACCAGGAGCACTTCCTGGGCGTGGAGCAGACCCGTGAGCTGTTCAAGAAGGCCTTCGCGGGCGGCAACCGCCGCAAGTGGCGGCTGAACCACTCGCCGCTGTTCCTGGACTTCCTCGAGGGCAAGGTCGACTTCCCCTGCACCGCGTGGGCGATCCCGAACTACTCGCTCTTCGGCTGGCAGCGCCCCTGCTACCTGATGAGCGACGGGTACGTGCCGACGTACCGCGAGCTGATCGAGGAGACGGACTGGGACAAGTACGGCCGCGGCAAGGACCCGCGCTGCGCCAACTGCATGGCGCACTGCGGCTACGAGCCCACCGCCGTCATGGCCACCATGGGTTCGCTCAAGGAGTCCCTGCGCGCCATGCGCGAGACGGTGTCCGGGAACCGGGAGTGACGCCGTGACCGCCATCGCCCTGGGAGTCCCCGAGATGCCGGCCCGGCCGATCGCCGAGCGGCGCGTGTCGCGGCAGATCCACGTCGGGCCAGTCCCGGTCGGGGGCGGCGCCCCGGTCTCGGTGCAGTCGATGACGACGACCCGCACCTCCGACGTCGGCGCCACCCTGCAGCAGATCGCGGAACTCACCGCCTCCGGCTGCCAGATCGTCCGCGTCGCCTGCCCCACGCAGGACGACGCCGACGCGCTGCCCACCATCGCCAGGAAGTCCCAGATCCCGGTCATCGCCGACATCCACTTCCAGCCGAAGTACGTGTTCGCCGCGATCGAGGCGGGCTGCGCGGCGGTCCGCGTGAACCCCGGCAACATCAAGAAGTTCGACGACCAGGTCAAGGAGATCGCGCGGGCCGCGAAGGACCACGGCACCCCCATCCGCATCGGCGTCAACGCGGGCTCCCTCGACAAGCGGCTGCTGCAGAAGTACGGCCGCGCGACGCCGGAGGCGCTCGTCGAATCGGCGCTGTGGGAGGCGTCGTTGTTCGAGGAGCACGACTTCCGCGACATCAAGATCTCGGTCAAGCACAACGACCCGGTCGTGATGATCGAGGCCTACCGGCAGCTCGCCGCGCAGTGCGACTATCCGCTGCACCTGGGCGTGACGGAGGCCGGGCCCGCCTTCCAGGGCACGATCAAGTCCGCCGTCGCCTTCGGCGCCCTGCTCTCCCAGGGCATCGGCGACACCATCCGCGTCTCGCTGAGCGCTCCGCCGGTCGAGGAGGTCAAGGTCGGCATCCAGATCCTGGAGTCGCTGGGCCTCAGGGAGCGGCGCCTGGAGATCGTGTCGTGCCCGTCCTGCGGGCGGGCCCAGGTCGACGTCTACAAGCTGGCCGAGGAGGTCACCGCGGGCCTGACCGGCATGGAGGTCCCGCTGCGGGTGGCCGTCATGGGCTGTGTGGTCAACGGTCCCGGCGAGGCACGGGAGGCGGATCTGGGGGTCGCCTCCGGCAACGGCAAGGGCCAGATCTTCGTCAAGGGCGAGGTCATCAAGACCGTCCCCGAGTCGAAGATCGTGGAGACCCTGATCGAGGAGGCGATGAAGATCGCCGAGCAGATGGAGCAGGACGGGGCCGCATCGGGCGCCCCCACCGTCACGGGGAAACCGGCAGTGACTGTGAGTTGAAGCAAGGCACGGACCGAGAGGGGGCCCGAGCGTGACGATTCTGGAGAACATCCGGGGACCACGTGACCTGAAGGCGCTGTCCGAGGCGGAACTCGGCGAACTGTCCGAGGAGATCCGGGAGTTCCTGGTGCACGCGGTCGCCAGGACCGGCGGACACCTCGGGCCCAATCTGGGGGTGGTGGAACTCTCCATCGCACTCCACCGGGTCTTCGAGTCGCCCGTCGACCGCATCGTGTGGGACACCGGCCACCAGAGCTACGTGCACAAGATCCTGACGGGCCGCAAGGACTTCTCCAAGCTGCGCGGCAAGGGCGGCCTGTCCGGCTACCCCTCGCGCGAGGAGTCCGAGCACGACATCGTCGAGAACAGCCACGCCTCCACGGCGCTCGGCTGGGCCGACGGCCTGGCCAAGGCCCGCCAGGTGCAGGGGGAGAAGGGGCACGTGGTCGCCGTCATCGGCGACGGCGCCCTGACCGGCGGCATGGCCTGGGAGGCGCTCAACAACATCGCGGCCGCCAAGGACCGGCCGCTGATCATCGTCGTCAACGACAACGAGCGCTCCTACTCGCCCACCATCGGCGGCCTCGCCAACCACCTGGCCACCCTGCGCACCACCGACGGCTACGAGAAGGTCCTCGCCTGGGGCAAGGAGGTCCTGCTGCACACACCGGTCGTCGGCGGCACCATCTACGAGTCGCTGCACGGCGCCAAGAAAGGCTTCAAGGACGCCTTCGCCCCGCAGGGCATGTTCGAGGACCTGGGCCTGAAGTACGTGGGCCCGATCGACGGGCACGACATCGGGGCCGTCGAGTCCGCGCTGCGGCGCGCGAAACGCTTCCACGGGCCGGTCCTCGTCCACTGCCTCACGGAGAAGGGCCGCGGCTACGAACCCGCCCTCGCCCACGAGGAGGACCACTTCCACACCGTCGGCGTGATGGACCCGCGCACCTGCGAGCCGCTGGTACCGGGCGGGCCCTCGTGGACCTCGGTGTTCGGCGACGAGATCGCCGCCATCGGAGCGGAACGCGAGGACGTCGTCGCCATCACGGCGGCCATGCTGCACCCGGTCGGGCTCGGCAAGTTCGCCGAGCGCTTCCCCGACCGCGTCTGGGACGTCGGCATCGCCGAGCAGCACGCCGCCGTCTCCGCGGCCGGCCTGGCCACCGGCGGCCTGCACCCGGTCGTCGCCGTCTACGCCACCTTCCTCAACCGCGCCTTCGACCAGCTCCTGATGGACGTCGCCCTGCACCGCTGCGGCGTCACCTTCGTCCTGGACCGGGCCGGCGTGACCGGCGCCGACGGGCCCTCCCACAACGGCATGTGGGACATGTCCATCCTCCAGGTCGTCCCCGGCCTGAGAATCGCCGCCCCGCGCGACGCCGACCAGCTGCGCGCCCAGCTGCGCGAGGCCGTCGCCGTCGACGACGCGCCCACCCTGGTCCGCTTCCCGAAGGAGAACGTCGGCCCGCGGATACCGGCGATCGACCGGGTGGGCGGTCTGGACGTCCTGCACCGCGGCGCGGGCACGCCCGAGGTGCTGCTCGTCGCCGTCGGCGTGATGGCGCCGGTCTGCCTGCAGGCCGCCGAACTGCTCGAGGCCCGCGGCATCGGCTGCACCGTCGTCGACCCCCGCTGGGTCAAGCCCGTCGACCCGGCGCTGCCCGGCCTCGCCGCCGAGCACCGCATGGTGGCCGTCGTCGAGGACAACAGCCGCGCCTCCGGGGTCGGCGCCGCGGTGGCGCTGGCACTCGGCGACGCCGAGGTCGACGTCCCCGTACGCCGCTTCGGCATCCCCGAGCAGTTCCTCGCCCACGCCAAGCGCGGCGAGGTCCTCGCCGACATCGGCCTCACCCCCGTCGAGGTCGCCGGCCGGATCAGCGCGAGCCTCGCCGTCAAGGAGGCCGAGGACACCCTGGCCGTCGGGCAGCAGCCGGGCGGCACCCTCAAGGAGAAGGCGGAATGACCAAGGAGTTCGACCTCGGCGCCCTCCTGGCCGAGCGCGGAGCCGAGCGCTACGAGCTGCACGGCAGACACCTCAACCCGCAGCTCCCGCGCATGCTGCACACCATCGGCTTCGACAAGGTCTACGAGCGCGCCGAGGGCGCCCACTTCTGGGACGCGGACGGCAACGACTACCTGGACATGCTCGCCGGGTTCGGGGTGATGGGCCTGGGCCGCCACCACCCCGTCGTCCGCAAGGCGCTGCACGACGTCCTCGACGCCCAGCTCGCCGACCTCACCCGCTTCGACTGCCAGCCGCTGCCCGGGCTGCTGGCCGAGAAGCTGCTCACGCACAGCCCGCACCTGGACCGGGTGTTCTTCGGCAACAGCGGCACGGAGGCGGTGGAGACGGCGCTGAAGTTCGCCCGGTACGCGAGCGGGAAGCCGAGGGTCCTGTACTGCGACCACGCCTTCCACGGCCTGACCACCGGCTCCCTGTCGGTCAACGGCGAGGACGGCTTCCGCGACGGCTTCGCCCCGCTGCTGCCCGACACCCCCGTACCCCTCGGCGATCTCGACGCCCTGGCGCGGGAGCTGAAGCGCGGCGACGTCGCCGCGCTGATCGTCGAGCCGATCCAGGGCAAGGGCGTGCACGCAGCGCCGCCCGGCTATCTGCGCGCCGCCCAGGAGCTGCTGCACAGGCACAAGGCGCTGCTGATCGCCGACGAGGTGCAGACGGGCCTCGGCCGGACCGGCGACTTCTACGCCTACCAGCACGAGGAGGGCGTCGAGCCGGACCTGGTGTGCGTGGCGAAGGCACTGTCCGGCGGCTACGTCCCGGTCTCCGCCACCCTCGGCAGGGACTGGATCTTCAAGAAGGTCTACTCGTCGCTGGACCGGGTTCTCGTCCACTCGGCGAGTTTCGGTTCCAACGCCCAGGCCATGGCGGCCGGCCTCGCCGTGCTGTCGGTCATGGAGCAGGAGCAGATCGTCGCCAACGCGCGGGTGACCGGGGAGCGGCTGAAGTCCCGGCTGGCGGCTCTGATCGACAAGTACGAGCTGCTCGCCGACGTCCGCGGCCGCGGCCTGATGATCGGCATCGAGTTCGGCCGGCCCAGGTCGCTGAAGCTGCGCAGCCGCTGGACCATGCTGCAGGCCGCGCGCAAGGGCCTGTTCGCGCAGATGGTCGTGGTGCCGCTGCTGCAGCGCCACCGCATCCTCACCCAGGTCTCCGGCGACCACCTCGAGGTGATCAAGCTGATCCCGCCGCTGGTCATCGACGAGGCCGACGTGGACCGCTTCGTCGACGCCTTCACGGCCGTGATGGACGACGCGCACAGCGGCGGCACCCTGATGTGGGACTTCGGCAAGACACTGATGAAGCAGGCGGTGGCCAACCGCTGAGGGCCGCACGCGGGTTTTTGCCTCAGAGGCAAGAAAATTGCCCGGGGGGCAAAGCTGCGGCTGAATGGAGGGCATGACCTCTCCCGAGACCCGGCCCGCGCCGCCGGGCGGCGCCCCGGCCGGGCCGGAGGACCTGCTGCCCTCCGTCGCACCCCAGCTCCGCGCCCTGCGCCGCCGTGCCTCCCTCACGCTGGAGGCCGCGGCCCGCACGGCCGGGCTGTCACCGGCCCATCTCTCCCGGCTGGAGACCGGCCAGCGCCAGCCCTCGCTGCCGGTGCTGCTCGCTCTCGCCCGTATCTACGGTACGACGGTCTCGGAACTGCTCGGCGAGACGGTCGCCGACCGGGACGCCGTGGTGCGCGCCGCGGACATGGAGCCGACCGTCGCGGGCGGCTGGACCTACTGGCAGGCCGGCGCGCCCGGTCGCGGGATGCAGGCCCTGCGCGTGCACGTCCCGTACGGCTCGCAGCGTGACATCGTGCGCGTGCACCCCGGCGAGGAGTGGCTGCATGTCCTCGGAGGGCGGCTCCGGCTGCGCCTGGGGGACACCACGCACCAGCTCGGCCCCGGCGACAGCGCGCACTTCGACTCGCTGACCCCGCACCGGATCGCCGCCCAGGGCACCGACGGCGTCGAGCTCCTGTTCGTCCACACCCTGCTGCAGAGCCCCACTGCCACGTTGTGCCTGGGCCCGATCACCGGAGACATGCCATGAGCAACAGCGACATGGAGGAGAAGTTCCCCCGCGGCCTGTGGGTGCGGCTGGTCATCTACATCGCCGTCGGGCACCTGTTCGCGGCCTTCGTCTATCTGCTGTTCTCGGTCGGCGCGAAGTAGGGCCGGGGTGCCGCCGCGGCGCCCCGGCTCAGTCGAGCAGCCGCTCGCGCAGGCCCGCGCGCAGCCGCGCGGTGAGCCCGAGTCCCTGCTCCAGGTAGGAGTCGACGTCTCCCCAGGTCTCCTCGATCGTCTCGAAGGCCGCCGCCAGGTATTCGGCGCGGGCTTCGAACAGGGGGCTGAGCAGCTCCATGACCTCGGGCGAGTAGCCGGCGCCGGAGGAGCTGCTGCGGTGCACCTTGTAGCGGCGGTGCTTGGCGTTGGACTCCAGGTAGTCCGTGACGATCGCCTCGCGCTCGACGCCCAGGGCGAGCAGCGTCACGGCGATCGACAGACCCGCACGGTCCTTGCCCGCCGCGCAGTGCATCAGCGCGGGCACGCTGTCGTCGGCGAGCGAGCGCAGCACACGCGCGTGCTCGGCGGTGCGCTCCTTGATGATGGTGCGGTAGGAGGTGACCATCCGGCCGGCCGCCCGCCCGTCGCCGAGGATGCCGCGCAGCTGCTCGATCTCGCCGTCGCGCACCATCTTCCAGAACTCGGCGCCGTCCGCCGGGTCGCTCAGCGGCAGGTTCACATTGCGCACGCCCGGCAGCTCGACGTCCGGGCCCTCCAGCTTCTGGTCCGCGGCGTTGCGGAAGTCGAAGATGGTGTGCAGCCCCAGGGAGGACAGGAAGGCGGCGTCCTCCTCGGTCGCGTGCGCGAGGTGCCCGCTGCGGAACAGCACCCCGTACCGCACCCGTCGTCCGTCCGTGGTCGGGAGGCCGCCGACGTCACGGAAGTTGCGGACACCGGCGAGTTCGGGTTCGGTCGACGGGACCTGCTGCGTCACGTGTGCTCCTCCCACTCCGCCCGAACGGCGCGACTCGTCGACGGGCGCTCAGTCGACCATACGACATGGATTCCTGAGGCAATGAGTTGTCCACAGGCGTTGCGGCCGGGCCCCGCCGCCCTTGATGATGTTGGGGATTGAGCGCACCTGTTCGTATCTGTTTCTTATCTGTGGGGGCTGTCATGCTCGAGATCGCCGACAACGGCCGTACATGGCTCCTGAGCGGGCCGGCGAGCAGCTACGCCGTCCACCTCACGGAGGACGACGAACTGCTGCACCTGCACTGGGGCCCGAGGATCGCGCTCGCCGACGCCGAGGCCCTCGCCGTGCGCCCGCTGCCCGACTACCGGCCCTTCGAGTCGCCGCTCGACGGGCGCGAGGAGTACCCGGTCGAGGGCGGACCCCGCTTCGTGCGCCCCGCCCTGTCCGTCCGCACCGACGAGCGGCGCGGCACCGAGTGGCGCTTCGACGGCCACGGCACCGAGCCCGGCGACGACGGCGCACTGCGCCTGCGCTTCCGCGACGGCGGCCTGACGATCACACTGCACTACCGGATGCGGCACGACGTCCTGGAACGCTGGGTGAGCCTGGACAACGAGGGCCCCGCCCTGGAGCTGCTGCGGGCCGACTCCGCCACCTGGACGCTGCCCGAGCGGGAGGACTGGCGACTGTCCCAGCTGCACGGCCGCTGGGCCGCCGAGTCCCGGCTGACCCGCGCACCCCTGACCTACGGCGAGAAGGTCATCGGCAGCCGACGCGGTCACACCGGGCACCAGCACCTGCCCTGGGTCGCCCTCGACACCGACGCGAGCGAGGAGCGCGGCGAGGTCTACGGCTGCGCGCTCGGCTGGTCGGGCTCGTGGCGGATCGCGGTGGCGCAGCTGCCCGACGCACGCGTGCAGATCACCGGCGGCTCGGGATACGACGACTCCGGGCTGCTGCGCCTGGAGGCGGGGCAGTCCTGGACCACGCCCGTCTTCGCGGGCCTGTGGAGCGAGGGCGGCTTCGGCGGGGCGAGCCGTGCCTGGCACGCCTACCAGCGCGCGTACGTGATCCCGGACGCGCAGCGGGACCGGCCGGTGCTGTTCAACTCCTGGGAGGCCACGGAGTTCGACATCTCCGAGGAGCAGCAGTCGGTGCTCGCCCGGCGGGCCGCCGCGATCGGCGTCGAGCTGTTCGTCGTCGACGACGGCTGGTTCGGCCGGCGCACCAGCGACCGGGCCGGGCTCGGCGACTGGTCGCCCAACCCGGACCGCTTCCCGAAGGGGCTCAGGCCCCTCGCGGAGTACGTGCACGCCCTCGGCATGCAGTTCGGCATCTGGGTGGAGCCCGAGATGGTCAACCCGGACAGCGACCTCTACCGCGAGCATCCGGACTGGGTCCAGTTCCAGCCGGGACGAAAGCGGACGGAGTTCCGCAATCAGCTCGTACTGAACCTGGCCCGCGAGGATGTCCAGGACCACCTGTGGCAGCAGCTCGACGCGCTGCTGTCCAGCGCCCCGATCGACTACGTGAAGTGGGACTTCAACCGCTGCTTCACCGATGCGGGCTGGCCCGGCGAGCCCTACCCGCAGCGGCTGTGGACCGACCATGTCCACGCCCTGTACGGCCTGTTGGACCGGCTGCGCGCGGCCCACCCGGGTGTCGCCTTCGAGTCGTGCTCGGGCGGCGGCGGCCGGATCGACCTCGGGATCATGGGCCGTACGGACCAGGTGTGGACCTCCGACAACACCGACCCGCTCGACCGGCTCGCCATCCAGCACGGCTTCAGCCAGATCCACCCCGCGCGCGTGATGGCGGCCTGGGTCACCGACAGCCCCAACACCCAGCTCAACGGCCGCGTCAGCTCGCTGCGCTTCCGGTTCGTCAGCTCCATGGCCGGAGTGCTCGGCGTCGGCGGCGACCTCACCCGCTGGAGCGAGGAGGAGCTGGCCGAGGCGGGGGAGTGGGTGGCCCTCTACAAGGAGATCCGCCCCCTGGTGCAGCAGGGGGACCTCTACCGGCTGCGGCCGCCCGCGGGCGGGCTGAGCGCGGTGCAGTACGTACGCGGGGACGAGGCGGTCGTCCTGGCCTGGCTGCAGGCGCAGAGCCACGGCGAACCCGTGCCCGCGCTGCGGCTCAGGGGTCTCGATCCGGCCGCTTCGTACGAATGCCTTGAAACGGGTGAAATCCACAGAGGTGCCGTACTGCTCCACCACGGACTGCGCACCGGGCTGCGCGGCGATCTCGACGCGGCCGTCGTCCGTCTGCGCCGCGTGTGAGCGGTGTGTCCGTATTGGTCTTTTCGCTCCAACTCGCTCGTAAATAGGGCCTCCTGGCGGCGCGGTGCGTGAGGAGCGTCATATCCGTGACCGAACGTGGTCCGTCATGTTCACGTAATGGACGCGCCGGACAAGGGAATTCGCCTGCGAAGACAGCCTTCGAATAACGCTGGGTCACCACGGTTTCCCCTCAAGGATCAACAGAATCGCTTTCACGGGGAACCGTCACTTGTCCCTTTGCGTCCTCGTCGCCTACGTTCACCACCGATCCGGACGGACGCCCAATCCTGCCGCCGTCCGGTGCCCGCACAACTCACCCGTGAACGGCAGGAGCGGGGGACCCACAGGAATCACCGCCTGTTCCGGTCTCCGGAACGGCTAGGGGTAAAGCCGCGTCGAACGCGCGGCCGGGCATCTCCAGCCCGCACCCGACAGCTCACCTCGTAGGCGCCGGAGAGGAATTCGTCATGCCCGCGAAGGGTAAGCACCGCCGTCCGAAGTCCCTGCGCTTCACCCGCACCATGGCCGTCGCCGGAACCGGTGGCGCCGCGCTCGCACTCCCGCTGATGGGGGCCACCGGCGCCCACGCCGCCACCGCGGACTCCGTTTCCCAGTCGGTTTCCCAAAAGGCCGTCCAGTCCCTTCCGAGCGCCGGGAAAAAGGCCACGGAGAAGAAGAATGCCGTGGCCGGCAACGGCGTTCGCACCTATTCGGTGCGCGCCGGTGACTGTCTCTCGAAGATCGCCGGCGAGCAGCATGTGGACGGCGGCTGGAAGAAGCTCTACTCGGACAACCGCCGGGCCGTCGGTGACGACCCGTCGTTGATCCACCCCGGCCTGAAGCTCACGCTCGGCAAGAAGGCCGCGCCGAGCGCCGCCCGGTCCTCCACGGCTCCGAAGGCCTCCGCCAAGAAGCCGTCCGCCAAGAAGCCGGCCGGCAGGAAGACCACCGCCACGCAGGCGTCCGAGACCACCGGCAGCGGCTTCACCCTCCCGGTGAACAGCTCCGCCATCGGCACCGGCTACAAGGTGGCCGGCAGCATGTGGTCCAGCGGCTACCACACCGGCGTCGACTTCGTGGTCCCGACCGGCACCACCGTCAGGGCGGTCGGCACCGGCACGGTGGTCTCCGCCGGGTGGGGCGGCGCGTACGGCAACCAGGTCGTCATCAGGCTCGCCGACGGCCACTACGCCCAGTACGGCCACCTGTCCCGGATATCCGTCTCGGCCGGCCAGGCCGTGACCGCCGGCCAGCAGCTAGGCCTCTCCGGTGCGACCGGCAACGTGACCGGCCCGCACCTGCACTTCGAGATCCGCACCACGCCGTACTACGGCTCCGACGTGGACCCGGTCGCCTACCTCCGCTCGAAGGGCGTCACCGTCGGCTGACCCCCCCTGCCACCTCTCCTGACACGCTGCCGAAGGCCGGACCTCGATCCCCGGGTCCGGCCTTCGGTATGTCCGCGCACGGACTCCGCGCACAGACAGGGCAGTTGAGAAGGCAACAGTGCGGTCCGGACGGTTATTCCGAGCTTGGCGAACACTTTAGAAGTGTCTTATCTCACCGCCCGTCAAGCCCTTCCGGCGCTTTCTTACGGTCGCGTAGGTCACATTCAAAGGTGGATCATCGGTCGACGTGGCAGACGATTCGAAGAGTGACAGCAGAGCAGTGATCGGGTCGTACGTCGCGGTGGGGGACAGCTTCACCGAGGGCGTCGGCGATCCCGGCCCCGACGGGGCGTACGTCGGCTGGGCCGACCGTTTCGCCGTGCTCCTCGCGGACCGGCGGCCCGAGGGCGACTTCGGCTACACGAACCTGGCGGTGCGCGGGAAGCTGCTCGACCAGATCGTGGCGGACCAGGTGCCGCAGGCGATCGCCCTCGAGCCGGACCTGGTCTCCTTCTGCGCGGGCGGCAACGACATCATCCGGCCGGGCACCGACCCCGACGAGGTCGCCGAGCGTTTCGAGCGGGCCGTCGCCCGGCTCACCGAGGCCGCGGGAACGGTCATGGTGACGACCGGGTTCGACACCCGCGGCGTTCCCGTGCTCCAGCGCCTGCGCGGCAAGATCGCCACCTACAACGGTCATGTCCGGGCCATCGCGGACCGCTACGGCTGCCCGGTGCTCGACCTGTGGTCCCTCAAGACCGTGCAGGACCGCCGGGCCTGGGACGGCGACCGGCTCCACCTCTCACCCGAAGGGCACACGCGCGTCGCGCTGCGCGCCGGGCAGGTCCTCGGTCTCGACATCCCGGCCGACCCGGACCAGCCCTGGCCGCCGCTGCCGCCGCGCGGCGCCCTGGAGATCCGCCGGGACGACGTGCAGTGGGCGCGCGAGTACCTGGTGCCCTGGATCGGCCGGCGGCTGCGCGGCGAGTCCTCCGGCGATCACGTGACGGCGAAGGGCACGCTGTCCCCGGACGACATCAGGATGCGGATCTCCTCGGTCGCCTGAGGCCTCCGGGTCCGCCGGACGTGGGCCCCCGCCCCGGGCGGGGGCTCAGTGCCCGGACGCCGTCAACGCCGCCCGCTCCATGCCCAGTTCACGTGCCAGCGCGTCGTCCACCCACTCCTGCGCCCGCGCGCGGGAGATCGCGCCGCCGTACGACGTCATCTGCACGGCGAGCCCGTCGAGCAGGGCCGTCAGGCGCAGGGCCGCGCCGTGCGGGTCCGGGCAGCGGAACTCGCCCCCGGCCGCCCCTTCGGCGATCACCTCGGCGAGCGCCGCCTTCCACTGCTTGTCCAGGTCGCGCGTGACCTCCCGCAGCGCCGGCTCGCGCAGCGCCGCCGCCCAGCCCTCGATCCACAGCCGCCAGCCCTTGGCCTGGCCCGTCGGCGCGTACCAGCGCACCGCCGAGCGCAGCCGCCGCAGCGCCGTCGTACGGCGGCCGAGCAGCTTGCGCAGATGGGCGAGGTCGTCCTCGGCCGCGAAGGTGAACGCGGCGGCGACCAGCTTCTCCTTCGTCGAGAAGTGGTACAGCACCAGCGCGTTGCTCACACCGAGCGCCGAGGCGACGTCGGCGATCCTGACCGCGGCCACGCCCCGCGCCTCGATCTGCTCGATGGCGGCCCGCAGCAGCTCCGCACGCCGCTCGGCCACGCCCAACCGCACTCTCGCCACCCGGTCACCCTATTGCGTCGCGGCGCACGGTGCCGGGGCCGGACCGTCACTTGACGAGTTCGACCGGATACAGATCGGTGCGCGCGATCGCCGCGTCGCGCTCGGCGGCCAGCGCGGTGCGCCGCGCGTCGGCCAGGTAGCCGTCGTACCCGGCCTGCGAGGCGAACTCGATGAGCTGGATCTCGTCCGGCCTGCCGTCCGTCCCGTCGGCCCGGGCGCGCTGCACCAGCCGCCCGCCGTGTCCGCCCAGCAGGGCCAGCACCTTGTCCTCGTAGGCGGCCAGGGCCCCGGCGGCACCGGGCCGCCCCCACAGCACGACGCACAGTTGAACGGTCATGGTGCCCGACCCTACCGACGCCCTCTCCACCGTCCCGGACCACCTGCCGGAGCCGGCCGGTCCGGGCACCGGTCCCATGCGGCCCGCTCGCCGGCCGGGGCAGGACGCACCGCGCGCTTCCGGGGCCGTCACCGGTACCACCCGAAGCGTTCGGCGATCAGCGGCAGCCGGTCGGCGACGATGGCGTGCGCGGCCGCGCGCGGGGTGGTGCCGTCGGCCTCCGCGCGGGCCAGCATCCGCTCCACCAGGGTGCGCATCGAGCGCCGGACGCGGCCGAACGCCTCGTCCGCGCGGGGGCCGATGTCGCCGAACAGGGTCCACCACCACCAGGCGTTCGTACCGGAGTTGACGACCACGTCGGGCAGCACGGTCACCCCGCGCGCGGCCAGCCGCTCCTCCGCCTCGGGCAGGACGGGCATGTTGGCCGCCTCGACGATCCAGCGGGCGGTGACCTTTTCCTGCTCGGCGGCGTCGATCGCGTACGACACCGCCGCCGGCACCAGCACCTCCGCCTCAACCGACAGCCAGGCCTCGCCGGGCAGTTCGCGGTCGCCGGGCCGCAGCACCGCGCGGTCCACGGTGCCGTAGGCGTCCCGTGCGGCCAGCAGGGTCTCGACGTCGAGGCCGGACGGATTGGCGATGGTGCCCTTGATGTCGGCGACGGCCACCACGGTGAGGCCCGCACGTGTGAGGAAGCGGGCCGTGGCCCCGCCCATGGTGCCGAGGCCCTGCACGGCGACCCGCGTCCCCGGGTGCGGAACGCCCGCCCGGTCCAGGGCCGTCAGCGCCGCCTCGGCGACGCCGCAGCCGCCGACCAGTTCGTCCAGCCCGATGCCGTCCACCTCGACCGCGAAGGCGTCCGAGAGCCGCCGTCTCGCGGCCGCCTCGTCGTCGAGCAGGGGGTAGACGGCCTGGACGGACGACACCAGCCCCGCCTCGGCGGCCGCCCGGTCCACCAGGTCCTGGCTGAGGCCGAGGTCCTCACCGGTGGTCCAGAACCGCTCGACGTACGGCTTCACGGCGCGCAGGTAGCGCACCAGGAGCGGGTACGCCCGCGGGTCCCGGGGATCGCAGTCGATGCCGCCCTTGGCGCCGCCGAGGGGGACGTAGCGGCCCTCGGGGTCGTAGTGCAGCGCCTCCTTCATGGTCATGCCGCGGGCCAGCCCCGTGACCTCCTCCAGGGTGCAGCCCTCGCGCATGCGCAGGCCGCCGCTGCAGACGCCGCGCACCAGCCGGTCGACGACCAGGAAGCCCTGGCGGCCGGTGAGGTGGTCGGTCCAGGTGAGCGACATCAGGGGGGCGGTCATGAGACTCCTCGGAAACGGTTCCCGTACGGCACCGCGACGGGCAGGCGCGTGGTGACGGGAGGCGGGCATGTGCATGGTGACAGGAATGGACGCCGGCGTTCCGGGGTTCATCGAGGACGTGGTTCTTTGGGCTTTCCTTGGAAAGCGCGCGGTGCCCCCGCACCAGAGGGGTGTTGTCGGAGCCGCCGACCATAATGGAACGCCTCACCCGATCCACCTGGAGGTACCGTGTCCGGTTTCCGTTCCCTGAGGTCCGGGCTCCGTGCGCTGCGGCCCGAGGCCTTCGGCGCGGACCCGAGCGGTGAGCGCATGGCGCGCATCCGCAGATCGCCCCACTTCAAGGACGGTGTCTTCCAGAATCCCGGCGGTGCCGCCCGGACCCGGCCCTCCGGCTCGGCGACGGACTTCGCGAAGGTCTTCTTCGACAAGGACGAGCGCCCCCGGCGCTCCCCCGAGGGCACCGTGCCCGTCCACCCCACGACGCTCGCCGACATCGCCCGGCCGCCCGCCACCGGGCTGCGGCTGACCTGGATGGGCCACTCCAGCGTGCTCGCCGAGATCGACGGGCGGCGGGTGCTCTTCGACCCGGTGTGGGGCGAGCGCTGCTCCCCCTTCTCCTTCGTCGGGCCCAAGCGGCTGCACCCGGTGCCGCTGCCGCTGGCCGCGCTCGGGCCGGTCGACGTCGTCGTCATCTCACACGACCACTACGACCACCTCGACCTGCCCACCATCAAGGCCCTGGCGGGCACGGACACGCTGTTCGCCGTGCCCCTCGGGGTCGGCGCCCACCTCGAGCGCTGGGGCGTCCGTGCCGACCGGCTGCGCGAGCTGGACTGGCACGAGACGACCGAGGCCGGCGGCCTCACCCTGACCGCCACCCCGGCCCGCCACTTCTGCGGCCGCGGGCTGCGCAACACCCAGCACACCCTGTGGGCCTCCTGGTCCGTCGCCGGCCCCGAGCACCGCATCTTCCACAGCGGCGACACCGGGTACTTCGACGGCTTCAGGGACATCGGCGCCGAACACGGCCCCTTCGACGCCACCATGATCCAGATCGGCGCGTACTCCGACTTCTGGCCCGACATCCACATGACGCCGACCGAGGGCATGCGCGCCCACCTCGACCTGCAGGGCGGTGAGCCCCGGGGCGTGATGATGCCGATCCACTGGGCCACCTTCAACCTGGCCACGCACGCGTGGGCGGAGCCCGGCGAGGGCACCGTCACGGCCGCCCGCGCGACGGGCTCCCGTATCGCCGTGCCGCGGCCCGGCGAGCCCTTCGAGCCCACCGCCGAGGCCGTCCCGGCCGAGCCGTGGTGGCGCGCCGTCGCCCTGACCCCGGTGGGCGGCTGGTCCGACGCCCCGGCCGACGCGGCGGGGACGGCCGCCGGCCCGCGCGGCGATGCCCCGGCCGACGCGGCGGGGACGGCCGCCGGCCCGCGCGGCGATGCCCCGGCCGACGCGGACGGCGCCGAGGGCACGGGGGAGCCCGAGACGGTTCCGGTGAACTGACCGCGCCCGGAGGGGAGCAGGCCGTGAGCCGCCCGGAGCAGGCCGTGAGCGGGGCCGAGGTGCCGGGGGAGGACACCGGCACGCGGCGGCGGCAGGCGGTGACCGTCGGGATCGACCTCGCCGCGAGCGCCCGGCGGACCGCCGTCTGCCGGATGGAGTGGACGGACCGGGGCACCGTGACGGCGGAGTTCGCCGTAGCGTCGGCCGACGAGGACCTGCTCGCCTTGATCCGGTCCGCCGACAAGACCGGCCTGGACTGCCCGCTCGGCTGGCCGTCGGATTTCGTCGCGACGGTCCTGGCCCACCACCAGGGCCTGCGGCTGCCGCCGCGGCCCCGGTTCGAGGAGCGTGCGGACGGCCGGGCGGGCCTGGACCCGCTGCGGTTCCGGCTCACCGACGACCTCACCTGGAAGGCCACGACGACGCGCCCCCCGCTGTCGGTCTCCACCGACCTGCTGGGTGTCGTCGCCCTGCGCGCGGCCCGCCTGCTGGACGCTCTCGCGGCCGCGGACGTCCCGGTGCCCCGCGACGGCTCGGGCCCGGTCGCCGAGGTCTACCCCGCCGCCGCGCTGAGGCTGTGGGACGTCCGGCCCCTCCGCAGCTACAAGAACGCCGGGCCGGAGTCGCGAGAGATGCGCGCACACGTGCTCGCCTCCATCGAGGCGGGCCTCGGCCTCCCCCTGCCCGGGCCGGCGCGCGCGGCGTGCCTCGACAGCCACGACCACCTCGACGCCCTGATCTGCGCGCTGGTCGCCCGTGCCGTGCTGCTCGGCGCCACCCGGTGGCCGCGCACGGCGGACGAACGCGCCGCCGCCCGGCAGGAGGGCTGGATCCATCTGCCGGGCGGTGACCTGGCGGCCCTGCGCTGACGGTTCGCGCCCGCGGGAGCGCGATGCCGCGCCGGTGGCCGACGGCGTGGTCCGGAGCACGGTGGCCGCTCCCGCTCCCGGTGCGGGGCCCGGCACGCGAGGGACCGTGCCCACGACTGCTGTCGACACTCTGAGTGATGTTCGGGGGAGTGGTTCTGTGGGTGCGGGAGCGCCTCGGGGCGGTCCGGAAGGGATCGGCGGCGAGCGGGAGGGATCAGTCGGTGCACGCCGTGGAGCGGTCGCCGCCCGGCCGTCACCGTTCCCTCGTGACCGGTTCTGACCAGCTCTGATCGATCCGTTCGCCGACAGGTACATGACTCCGCTCGGTTTGTCGGTCTGTCGTACGAAGCCTCATACCAGAGCGGGACGCTACGCGTGGGACTTTGTCAACTGCCCACCGCACATGATGCGTTGCCGACTACTGTGAGTGTCCATCGGGCGCCGCCTGCCCGAAAAGCGCAGCCCGCGCTTCGGCACCGACGGACCAGTACGACGAGGACACCGATGTCTCACCTCCGCGCCCCGGCCGCACGCGCAGACCGCCGCGAGGGCGGGCGGCACGGACGGCCGGTCGCCCGTCCCGTTCCCTTGCTGCCCGAGGCTCACATACGGCCCCAGCTGATGCGGCTCGCGGTGCTGCCACCGGTCGCGGTGGCCCTGAGCGCGGCCGCGGCCGTGCTGTTCACCGTCCGCTCGACCGGCGTACGGCCGGGCCCGACCCTGTGGGGGGTGATGGCCGGCGCCGCCGCGGTCACGCTCGCCGGCATCCTGATCGCCGTCGTGGCCGCCGACCGCGCCGCCCGCTCGGTCAGCGACCGCGTCGGGGCGCTGCGGCGCAGCAGCGCCCGCGGCGAGGCCGACCTGAGGGCCCTCGTCGAGACGCTGCGCCGCGGCGAGACGCCGCCCCGGCGCAAGCCGCGCGGCGGCCCGCCCGACGGCGCCGACGACTTCGAACTGCTCGCCGCCGATCTGAGCCGGGCGCACGACGGCGCCGTCACCGCCGTCGTGCAGGCCGCGCAGCTCTCCAGCCAGGCGGGCAGCGAGCAGAAGCTCGAAGTCTTCGTCAATCTCGCCCGGCGGCTGCAGTCGCTGGTGCACCGGGAGATCTCGATCCTCGACGAGCTGGAGAACGAGATCGAGGACCCCGACCTGCTCAAGGGGCTCTTCCACGTCGACCACCTCGCCACCCGCATCCGCAGGCACGCCGAGAACCTCGCCGTCCTCGGCGGCGCCGTCTCGCGCCGCCAGTGGAGCCGTCCCGTCTCCATGACCGAGGTGCTGCGCTCGGCCATCGCCGAGGTCGAGCAGTACTCCCGGGTCAAGCTGGTGCCCCCGATCGACGGCACCCTGCGCGGCCACGCCGTCGCCGACGTGATCCACCTGCTGGCCGAACTCGTCGAGAACGCCTCGGTGTTCTCCGCCCCGCACACCCAGGTCCTGCTGCGCGCCAACCTCGTCACCTCCGGCCTCGCCGTCGAGGTCGAGGACCGCGGCCTGGGCATGCCGGTCGGCGAGCAGAAGAAGATGAACGCCCTGCTCGACGACCCCGACCAGGTCAATGTCGCGAGCCTGCTCGCGGACGGCCGTATCGGACTGTTCGTCGTCTCCCAGCTCGCCCGGCGGCACGGCATCGACGTCCGTCTGCAGACCAATATCTACGGCGGCGTGCAGGCCGTCCTCGTGGTGCCGCAGGAGTTGCTGGGTTCCGGGCCGGGCGTCCCCGAAGACGCCGCCGCCCAGGCGCAGGCGCAACTGCAGGGCGGCATGGGAGCGGTGGGGGCGGGAGGCATGTCCGCGCCGCCGGCGCCCTCCCCGCAGCAGCAACCGCAACCGCAGCTGCAGGCGCAGCCGCCGGCCCCCTCCGCGTCCGGGACGGCCGGGCTGCGTGTCGTGCCCGAGCCACGGGCCCCGCGCCGTGCGCAACCGCGGGAGGAGACCGCGCAGTCCGTGCCCGACGGGCCCCCTCTCCACGGCAGTGCCCCGGGCGCGGGCGGACCGCTGCCGGTGCGCGGAGCCCACGACGAGCGGGCCAACCCGGCCGAGGCCGTGCCCGGCATCCGCCCCGACGAGCGGCAGCGCGTCGCGGAGAACACGGCCGAGCCGCCCGCACCCCGTACCGGAACGGTCCGCGGCACCATGGGCAAGCCCCGTCTGCCCCGCCGCCGCGCCCAGGAGCACATCGTGCCCCAGCTGCGCGACGGCCCGGCCCCCCGGCAGGACACCGACCACGTCGCCGGCCACGACCCGGGCCTGATGGCGGCCTTCCAGCGGGGCATCGGCCTGGCGGAGGCCCAGCAGGACCTGGAGTCCGGGCACACCGGGGTCATCCACGGCGTGCCGGAACACACGGCGTTCCCGGCGCACCGGGAGCCCGGCCCGGGGGAGCGGACCGCGCACGCGGGGCTGTACCCGCTCATGGGCCCGGGCCACACGGAACCCCCCGCCACCCTTCCGCCCTCGGCCCTGGATGCGCTCAACGCGGGCCGCACCCCTCCCCACCCGCCGCACCCCATGGACCCAACCCCCATGGACCCGTCCCACATGACCGAGGCGCGCCCCGCGTCCGCCCGCGGCATCGACCACCCCACCCGGCACGACGGGAGCGCGCCGGCCGGATGACCACCTCTGCCACCACCCCCACCGCTCCCGCAGACCTTCGTACCCCAAGGAGTCGATCCACCATGGCGAGCGATGTGCCGACCGGCCATGTATCCGATCTCGACTGGCTGATGAGCGGCCTCGTGCAGCGCGTGCCCCACACCACCAGTGCGGTGCTCCTGTCCTGCGACGGGCTCGTGAAGTCGGTCCACGGCCTCGACCCGGACAGCGCCGACCACATGGCCGCGCTGGCCTCCGGCCTGTACTCCCTGGGCCGCAGCGCCGGAGTCCGCTTCGGCGACGGCGGCGACGTCCGCCAGGTCGTCGTCGAACTCGACTCGACCCTGCTGTTCGTGACGACCGCCGGCTCCGGCACGTGTCTCGCCGTGCTGGCGGGCCGCGAGGCGGACGCGGCTGTGCTCGGCTACGAGATGGCGATGCTCGTCAAGAGCGTCCGCCCCTACCTGGTCACCGCGCCCCGGCAGCACGCCGTCGAACCGCCGGCGATGAGGCCTTGAGCGTGGCGGCGGTCGGCGACGGGCCCTGGCTCGACGACGCGGCCGGCCGGCTCGTGCGCCCGTTCACCGTCAGCAACGGCCGCACCCGGCCCACCATCGCGCTCGACCTCCTGTCGCACGTGATGGCCACCGGCGCCACCCCCCTCGGCTATCTGGGACCCGAGCACACGCAGGTGCTCGACCTGTGCCGCGCGCCCGTCTCGGTCGCCGAGGTGGCCGCCCACCTGAAGCTGCCGGCGGTGGTCACCAAGGTGCTGCTGTCGGACCTCGTCGACTGCGGGGCGCTCACCACCAAGCCCCCCGAGTTCCACCACAACCCGACTGACCGGGCCCTTCTGGAGGCAGTGCTCGATGGACTACGACGACAGCTCTGACCCCTTCCCGACCGCACTGAAGATCCTGGTCGCGGGAGGGTTCGGAGTCGGCAAGACGACCTTCGTGGGGGCGGTCAGCGAGATCGCGCCGCTCAGCACGGAGGAGCTGCTCACCACGGTCAGCGCCGCGACCGACCGTCTCGACGGGATCGAGAACAAGGTCGAGACCACGGTGGCCATGGACTTCGGCCGCATCACCCTCGATCCCGAGCATGTGCTGTACCTGTTCGGCACGCCCGGGCAGGAGCGGTTCTGGTTCATGTGGGACGAACTCTCCGAGGGTGCGCTCGGCGCGGTCATCCTCGCCGACACGCGCCGCCTGGAGGAGTGCTTCGCGGCCGTCGACTTCTTCGAGCAACGCGGCCTCGGCTTCATCGTCGCGATCAACGAGTTCGACGGCTCCTACCGCTACGACCCCGAGGAGGTCCGGGCCGCCATCGACCTGCCCCCGGAGATCCCGGTGGTGCGCTGCGACGCCCGGATCTCCAGCTCCGGGGTGCAGACCCTGCTGACGCTCGTACGGCACCTCCTCGCCCACGCGCCCGCGCCGGCGCCGAGCCACCGCGCCCACATGTGATCCCCGCACACCGCCACGGAGTCCGTACATGACCCACGTCCACAGTGACCGAGCCCGCCCATGAGGTACGACCCGTCGCGCCCGGCAGGTCGTCTGCTGCTCACCCCCGAGGACAAGGAGGCCCCCGCGCGTGCCCTGCGCCTGAGCAGGCTGGGTCTGGGAGAGCGCGCCGACCCCGCCCTGGACGTCTACGCCGACCACCTGGCCGAGCTGACCGCGGCGCCGTACGCCATGGTCAACTTCATCGACGAGCACCGGCAGTTCTTCGCCGGACTGCACCTGTCGGACGTGCCGTTCCCGGTGGTGAGGCCGGACGGCACCACGCCCGTGCTGGGCCGGGAGCTGGCCCGTGACCAGGGCTTCTGCCCGCATGTGGTGGTGCGGCGCAAGGCGCTGGTGCTGGAGGACGTCTGCGACTATCCGCGGTTCGCGGGCAATCCGGTCGTCGACGAGTTCGGCATCCGCTCGTACCTGGGCGCACCGCTCATCGACAGCACCGGGATGGCGCTGGGCACCGTGTGCGTGGTCGACGTGGAGCCGCGGCCGTGGGGGAGGCCCGGCCTGGAGACGATCAAGGCGTCGGCGGCGGAGCTGGTGGCCCGGCTGGAGCGGCGGGAGGCGGACGGGCTTCCGGTGCTGTGACACCCCGCCCCGGCGGCCAGCCGACCGGTCTAGTAATCGCGTACTCTGGCGCCGTGGGACGCACCGGTGACGCCAGGCAGAAGATCCTCGCCGCCGCCCGCTCGCTGATCGAGGCGCGTGGCTACTCGGCGCTGGGCGTGGCCGAGATCTGTACGGCGGCCGGTGTACCGAAGGGCAGCTTCTACCACTTCTTCGAGTCCAAGGAGTCCCTCGCGCTGGCCGTCGTGGACGAGCACTGGGCGGCCCAGCGGCGCGACTGGGCGCGCGTGCTGGACGCGGACGCGGAACCGCTTGAACGGCTGCGGCGGTTGTTCGAGGAGACCGAGGCCGCACAGTACGCCGCGCAGCAGGGCTGCGGCACCGTGTCCGGGTGTCTGTTCGGCAATCTCACCCTGGACTGAGCAACCAGACCGAGTCCGTACGACGGCGGCTTCAGGAGATCTTCGAGGCGCAGGTCGACATGGTCGAGTCGGTCGTCGCCGAGGCACGCGGGCGCGGTGACGTCACCGTGACGGACACGGGAGAGGCGGCGCGTGCGGTGGTGGCCCAGATGGAGGGCCAGGTTCTGTTCGCCAAGCTCTACAACAGCACTGGCCGGTTGGGTCCGCTGTGGCGCAACTGCCGTGCACTGCTGGGAGCTTCGGGCGCTTGAGAGAAGGGAGGCGGAGGAGGAACTGCACAGGCACACGGCCCTCCTCCTTCGCCTGCCCCCGGCTCATGCCGAACGGGTCTCACGCACAGATGTTGCCGGTGCCGTTGCAGTCGCCGTCGTCGTCGTCCCAACCGCCCCAGCCGCCGTGGTCGGCGGCGGAGACAGGACTGGACTGGACCGTCGCGGCCTTCGCGGCGTGCGGGGCGGCGGGCGCGGCCACCGCGTATCCGGCCGTGGCCAATCCGGTTGCGAGAGCGAGGCCGAGGGCGGCGCTGATCGCGAATGTCCGGGGCATGGATATCTCCCATCGGGTTTCGTGTGTGTGCTTCATGTGGACCAATCTGCATGCCCCCGCGGCAGGTTTCCTGTCGGGCGCGGCCGTTCGTGTGACTCCCCCCTGACTCCAGGCCCCACCCATCGGCTCAACGCGCCCGGTGTGCAAGGCCGTTGACGGGACGCCGGCATGCATCCCGGAAGAGGCGCGCATGCCGGAAGAGGCGCGCACCCCGGAAGGCAGGATGGGCGCTCAGGTTTCCAGCGAAGCGCGAACGAGATCGCCCGACTCGTCGTCGGTGAGCGCGGCGGCCGCCGGGGAGCGCAGCCGGATCGTGCCCTTCCCGCTGACGAGGTCGGGGTGGCGGGAGACGAACCCCGTGGCCCGGCCTTTCTCCCGGCCGTCGACCGACACTCCGTGCCGCCACACCCCGGCATGCGGTCTCCGGTCGCCGGCCCGGTAGGCCGGCATCCCGTAGGACGGCGCGAGGCCCGCGTCCGGGTACGCCCGCAGGGTCAGCCGGTGCATCCGGTCCGACAGCGGGCGGTGCTCGGTGGCGATCCCGTCGAGGTAGGTCTGCACGTCGGCGTCCACGCGGCTCATTCTGACCGGGCGCGAGCGCCGGCACCGCGCCCAGCCGGCCGCTGCTCCTCCGCCCGGCCCGCTCCGCATCGCGGCGGGCGCCGCTTGCGCAACAGTCCTAGTAACCGCGCCACACGTTGTCGAACGCCGCGTCCTCGATCTGCCGGCGCTGCCGCACCGCCTCCAGTTCCATCACCGAGTCCCCGACGGCGGCCAGTACGGTGGTGACGGCCTCGTCGTCGACGTCCTGCCCGGTGGGTTCGTCCCGGACGCCGGCGGCGGCCGCCAGGGCCGTGAGGACGGGCTCGGCCTGCGCCAGGCGTTCGGTCGCCCGGCGGCGCGCCGCCGAGTCGACCGGTTCCGTGCGCCAGGTCCTCATCCGGAGCCGGCGGCCGCGCCCACGGGTCGTCAGGCCGACCCGTTCCAGGTCGTCCACGTAGGCCGTGGCCAGCCCGCGGCCCCGGCGCCACAGCCAGTCCTCGACCGACTCGTAGGGCTCCTGCCGCATGAGTGCGGCGGTGGCCTCGTCCAGCAGGCGGTCGCCGGTGGGGGCCTGGGCGCTGGGCAGGATGCGCTCGCCGTCCAGGACGAGCGCCTTGGCCTCGACGAGGTCGAGGATCTCGGCACCCGCGAGCGCGAGGGAGAGGTCGCCCTGTTCCACCGGGCGGTCGGGTGCCGCGTCCAGGGCGACGAGTGCGAGGTCCCGTGCGGTGTTCATGAGCGGCTCCACGTCAGTTGGCCGGGTGCGGGGCGGGCGCGGGGGGCGTCGGCCTCAGGCGGGCCGTGCGTCCTGGGCCGATTCTCGCTGCCGGCGCGGCTCCGTGTGTCGTACTACGACCATGTGGTGCGGGAAACCGATCCGCAGCACCGCGGCGGCCGCGGCCGCGGCGAGGACGACCAGGGCGGCCAGGAGCAGGGCCTGCTGGTAGCCGTGGCGCAGCAGCGGGGCGACGGCCAGGGGACCCAGGATCTGGCCGACGGAGTATCCCGTGGTCAGCAGAGCCACGGAGCGGGGGAAGCGCAGATGGGCGCCGGTGGCCAGGGCGAGGGTGCTGACCCCCAGGAAGGTGGCGCCGAACAGCACCGCCGAGACGAGAGCGGCGGCCGTCGTGCCGTTCAGGGCGGGCAGGGCGATGCCGGCCGCCTGGATCACGAGTGCGATGAGCAGCAGGCCGGGGCGGGAGAAGCGGTGCCCGAGGCGGGCCCACAGCGCCGAGGACGGTACGGCGGCCAGCCCCACCAGCACCCAGACGCCGCTGCCCAGCGGGCCGGGGGAACCCTGGCCGACCGCGGCGACCAGGAAGGTCCCGGCGACGATGTAGCCGACGCCCTCCAGCGTGTAGCTGACGAACAGGGCGGCGAACCAGCGGTGCGTCCCGGGCCCGGGAGTGCTCGGGGCCGCTTGCACGGCGGGGGCGTCCTCCGGCCGCAGCCGCCACGCACCGCAGGCGAGTACCGCCGTGAGCGCGGCCGCCGACCACCAGGCCGCCCGCCAGTCGGCGACCGACCGCAGCGCCAGGACCAGCAGCCCGGACAGGGCGATGCCGGCACCCACCCCGCCGAACGCCCACCCGGACAGATGCGCCGGGTGCCCGCGCAGATGGTGCAGGAGCGAGCCGGCCGCGACGACGAAGACCAGGGCGCTCGTCACCCCGGCCAGCAGCCGCAGTCCGCCCCACACCACCACGCTGTGGGTGAGCGGCAGGCCGGCGAGCGTGGCGGTCAGCACCAGCAGGGAGACGCGCAGGACGGTGCGGGAGCGGATCAGCGCGGGGAAGAGGATGCCCGCCAGGGCCCCGACGAGATAGCCGGCGTAGTTGGCGGTGGCCAGGTTCGCGCCGGCGCCTGCGGACAGGCCCGCCTGGGAGTGCATCAGGGGCAGGATCGGCGTGTAGACGAAGCGGCCGACGCCCATGCCCGCCGCGAGCGCCGCCCCGGCCTGGGCGACCAGGCGCCAGGAGGAGGTGGTGCTCATCGGGTGCCGTCCACCCGCCCCGGGTCGTTGGGGTGGGACTCCAGCGGGGTGACGGTGAGGGTCATCCACGGGCGCAGCGGCAGCGTGCCGAGCACCTTCTCGTGCAGCTCCGCCTCGTCGGCGGCGCGCCACACGCCGATGCTGCGCAGCTCTCCGACGGGGCGCCACAGCCGGGCCAGGTTGCCCGCGGCGGCCAGTTCCCCGGCGCGGACGGCCTCGGCGGCGCGCCGCCGGTCGACCTCCTCCTGGCTGGTGCCCTCGGGGACGGTGGTGGTGATCTCGACCAGGAACTCTCGCACGGTTCCCTCCGATCTGCGTGACGTGCCCTCATCGTGGGCCCGTCACCGGCGCCGATGCCACGACCGGCTGCCTCGCTGCTGGGAGGCGCGGCCTCTCAGCGCGCGTAGCATGGCGCCCGTGGAACTGCGCCAGCTGCGGTACTTCGTCGCGGTCGCCGAGGAGCTGAACTTCGGCCGGGCCGCGGAGCGGCTGCTCATCGCGGGCCCCTCGCTCTCCCAGCAGATAAAGGCCCTCGAACGGGACCTGGGGGTGCGGCTGTTCGACCGCGACCGCCGCTCGGTCTCCCTCACCCCGGCCGGTGCCGCCCTGCTGCCGCACACCCGCGCCCTGCTGGAGGGGGCCGACGACCTCAGGCGGCGGGCGGGCCGGCTGGCGGGCTCGCAGGCGGTGCGGCTCGGCTACGTCAACTGGCTGCCGCCGGACCTGGGCTCGCGGACGGCCGCGGTCGCCCGGCTGCACCTGGACGCCTGGGTCGCCCCCTCGCACACCCAGGCCGCCCGGGTCGCCGACGGCAGCCTGGACCTGGCCGTGTGCTGGGTGCGCGGCCAGGACCTCGACCGCCTCGGCCTGCGCGCCCACCTGATCGGTGCGGACCGGCTGTACGCCGTGGCCAAGGGCGGTGACAGCCGTGACGTGCCGGATGTGGCGGCCCGCGACACCGACGTCCTCATCGACGACGACGTCACCTCCTGGGCGTCGTGGAACGTCTACGGCGAGGAGCTGGCGCGGGCCACCGGGGCCCGTACGGTGCGGATCTCCGACGGCGCGATCACCGGGCCCGCCTTCTTCGACCACGTCCGGCGCTGCTCCCGCCCGGTCGTCAACTCACCCAAGGGGCAGACGGCTCCGCTGCCTCCGGACCTGGTCCGCCGGGAGATCGTGGCACCGAAGGTATACTGGACGTGGTCGCTGGTGTGGCGCGAGAACGAGCGGCGCGACGCGGTCCTCGGTCTCGTCGACGCCCTCCGGGACGGCGTGGGAGACCTCGGCGTCCATGCCGCGGACGCCTGGCTGCCGGCCGACGACCCGCACGCGCCCGCGCGCTGACCCGATCGGCCGCCGGCGGCATCTCAGTCCCCTGACACGGCGGGCAGCTCCACGGTGACGCGGAGCCCTCCGGCGGAGCGGGGGGCCAGGGCGAGTGTTCCGTCGTGTGCCTGCGCGATGGTCTTGACGATGGCCAGGCCGAGGCCGACGCCCGCGTGGTCGGTGTGCACGCGCTCGGTGCCGCGCCGGAACGGCTCGGTGAGCGTCGAGGCGGCCTCGGGGGCGAGCTTCTCGCCGGTGTTCTCCACCGTGAGCACCACCGTCCCGGGGCGGACGCCGGTGCAGACCCGCACGGTGCCCTGCTCGGGCAGGTTGTGGACGATCGCGTTGTGCAGGAGGTTCATGGTCAGCTGGAGCAGGAGGGTCTGCGAACCGGCGGTGGGGGCGATGTCGCCGGAGGTCTCGATGGCGACGCCGTGCTTCTCCGCGAGGGGCAGGAGGGTCTCGGTGGCTTCTTCCGCCAGGAGGGACAGGTCGACCCGCTCCCGGGCGAACGACCGCTGTTCTGCGCGGCTGACCAGGAGCAGGGCCTCCGTGAGGTCGATCGCCCGGGTGTTGACGGTGTGCAGGCGGTCGAGGATCTCGCCGGTGTCGTGGTGCGGATCGGTGCGCGCCACGTCGATGAGCGTCTTGGAGATCGCCAGCGGGGTGCGCAGCTCGTGCGAGGCGTTGGCGGCGAATCTCCGCTGCTCCGCGACGTGTGCCTCGAGCCGCGCGAGCATGGTGTCGAAGGCGTCGGCGAGTTCGCGGAACTCGTCCCTGTGGCCCGGGAGCCGGATCCGGTGGGAGAGCGATCCGTCCGTGGCCAGGCGGGTGGCGTCGGTGATCCGGGTCAGCGGCGCCAGCATCCGGCCGGCGAGGAACCACCCTCCCACCAGTCCGAACACCAGCAGGAACCCCAGTGTGCAGGACGCGATCGGAGCGAAGGCGCGCAGGATGGCAAGGCGGTAGTTGGGCACCATGATGAGCCCGACGTGGGGCACGCGGCTCAGGAACACCCACCCCGCCGCGAGCACCAGGAAGCCGGCGAGCAGGAGGAAGCCGGCGTAGCTGAGGGTGAGTCTGAGGCGGACGCTCAATCCGGGCTGCCTATCCACGGTCCCGCCCCTCGCACCGGCTCCCGGGTGCCTCGATGCGGTATCCGACGCCCGGCACCGTGGCGATCAGCCAGGGTTCGCCGAGGCGCTTGCGCAGGGCCGACACCGTGATGCGTACGGCGTTGGTGAACGGGTCGGCGTTCTCGTCCCACGCGCGTTCCAGGAGCTCCTCGGCGCTGACGACACCGCCCTCGGCGGCGACGAGGACCTCGAGCACGGCGAACTGCTTCCGGGTCAGCGCCACGTAGCGGCCGTCCCGGTGGACCTCCCTGCGGAACGGGTCCAGCCGCAGACCCGCGATCTCCCGCACCGGCGGCCGGTTGTGCGCGCGCCTGCGGTCGAGGGCCCTGAGCCGGAGAACGAGCTCCCGCAGTTCGAACGGTTTCGTGAGGTAGTCGTCGGCACCGAGCCCGAACCCGGAGACCTTGTCGTCGAGCCGGTCGGCCGCGGTGAGCATGAGGATCGGCATCCCGCTGCCGGAGGCGACGATCCGCTGGGCGATCTCGTCACCCGACGGCCCGGGGATGTCGCGGTCGAGGACGGCGATGTCGTAGCCGTTGACGCTCAGCAGCTCCCAGGCGGTGTCGCCGTCGCCCGCGATGTCGGCGGCGATCGCCTCCAGGCGCAGACCGTCGCGGATGGCCTCCGCCAGATAGGGCTCGTCCTCGACGATCAGCACACGCATGCCCTCCACGCTACGAGCCCGCGCATATCGCCGGCATATCGGAAACCGCATACGTGCCGGCAACACCGTGCTGCCTTGACTCGGGGAATGCGCGGCAGCGAACCAGCACCGACAGCGGCCCGGTCGTCGGCGTCCCGACCGCCCGGCGCGCGCCTCGGCCGCGGGGGACGGGCCGCACACGACCGTGGACGCGGCGGTGATCGGCGATGGAGGGCAGCAAGTGGCAGCGAGCGGTGGCGGCGGCAGTGAGCGAGGACAGGCGATGACGCGGGTGGACGCGGCGGAGACCGGGGGGCGCGGCGCTGACGGCCCGGATGCCGGCGGCGGGACAGGGCTTGCGGTCCTCGGCCGGGTGATCCGTCCGGTGCTGCGGCCGGGGCCCTGGAGGCGCGGCCCGTTCCTCACGGCGCTGGCGCTGCTGCTGGGTCTGCTGATGCTGCTGCACGCGTGGATCCCGAACCGGATCGGGAACCTCGGCAGCCTGGTGGAGACCTTCCTGCCGTGGTTCGGCCTGTTCGTCCCGGTCCTGCTGGCCGGGGCGCTGTGGCGCCGCTCCGCCTCCGCGGTGGCCGCGCTGCTGCTGCCGGTCACGGTGTGGCTGAACCTCTTCGGCGGGCTGCTCGCCGACAAGTCGCACCCGGGCGGTGACCTCACCGTGGTCGGCCAGAACGTCGACGCCGGCAACCCCGACCCGGCCGGCACCGCCCGCGACCTGGCCGCCTCCGGAGCGGACGTACTGGCCCTGGTCGAGCTGAGCGAGCAGGCCCGGGGCGTGTACGAGAAGGGGCTGGCGAAGGCGTACCCGTACCACACGGTGCAGGGCACGGTCGGTTTGTGGAGCAGGCTGCCGCTGTCGGACACCCGGCCGGTCGACGTCGGCATGGACTACGGGCCGCTGGCGGCCACCAAGCCGGCCGACGTCAGGCTCGCCTCGGCCCGGGCGCTGCGCACCACGGTGGCCACCGAACAGGGACCGCTGGCGGTGTACGTGGCCCACCTGGGCTCCGTACGCGTGAACCCGAGGGCCGGCTTCTCGACGGCCCAGCGGGACAGGGGCGCGCAGGCGCTCGGCAAGGCCGTCGCCGCCGAGAGGAACGAGCGGGTGGTGCTGCTCGGCGACCTGAACGGCACCCTGGACGACCGCGCGTTCGCCGGCGTCACCTCGCGGATGCGGTCGGCCCAGGAGGTGGCCGGGGACGGCTTCGGCTTCAGCTGGCCGGCGGCGTTCCCGGTGGCGCGGATCGACCAGATCCTGGTCAGGGGCGTGAAGCCGAGAAGTTCCTGGGTGCTGCCGGCCACCGGCAGCGACCATCTGCCGGTGGCGGCCGCGATCAGCTGGTGAACACGGCCGGCCCTCCCGCCGGCGCAGGCGACGGCGGGCCGACGGGCACGCGGCGCGCCCGGAACCGCTGATCTGCGCTGCGAGTCCGAGGACGCCATCCTCCAGGGGCTGCACCCCTACAGCGTCGGACGGGCGGGCGTCGCCGCCCACTACGACTCCCAGCCCCCGGGGACGAAGGCGGCGTACCGCGTCCTGGAGACCCGACGGCCCGCCGACGGCCTGGTCCTCGGCTACCTGGACGTCGAGTTCTCCTTCACGGACCGGCCCGCGCTGCGGGTGAAGCTCTCGGTGCCGGCCACCCGGGTGGGCGACGATTGGTTCCTCAGCCACTACCAGGTCTCCCGCCTCGACCAGGCCGGTCCGCGCGAGCGGCTCCGGGGCGCAGGGCCAAGGAAGGGTCCACCATGACCGACCTGCGCCTCGGCGTTCTCGGCTTCGGACTGCGCGGTTCCCTCGCCCGGGTCGCCCACCGGCCCGGCGGGGGCGCCCGCGTCACCGTCGTCGCGGACCACGACCCGGAGCGCCGGAAACAGGCCGCCGAACTGATCGACGGGGTCCGGACGGTCGACGGCCACCGCGAGGTCATCGAGGCCGAGGACGTCGACGCCGTGCTGATCCTCACCCCGGACCACACCCACGCCGACCTCGCCTGCGCGGCGCTGCGCGCCCGCAAGCCCGTCTTCGTCGAAAAGCCCCTCGACATCACCGTGGAGCGCTGCGACCGCATCCTGCGCACCGCCCGCGAGACCGGCACACGCCTCTACGTCGGCCACAACATGCGGCACATGCCGGTGATCCGCCGGATGCGGGACCTCGTCACGCGCGGCGACATCGGCACCGTCAGGACGGTCTGGGTGCGCCACTTCGTCGGCCACGGCGGCGACTTCTACTTCAAGGACTGGCATGCCGAACGCCGTTACACCACAAGCCTGTTGCTGCAGAAGGGCGCCCACGACCTGGACGTGCTGCACTGGCTGGCCGGCGGCTGCACGCGCCAGGTACAGGCCTTCGGCGACCTCATGGTCTACGGCGGCAACCCGCACCGCCGGGCGCCCGGCGAGCCCAAGAGCGCCGACTGGTACACCGAGGACGGCCACTGGCCCCCGCACACCCAGCGCGCCCTCAATCCGGTGATCGACGTCGAGGACGTGTCGGTGGTCAACCTGCGCCTGGACAACGGGGTGCTGGCCGCCTACCAGCAGTGCCACTTCACCCCTGACTACTGGCGCAACTACACCGTCATCGGCGACGCGGGCCGCCTGGAGAACTTCGGCGACATACCCGGGGGAGTGGTGCGGGTGTGGAACGCCCGGCGCTCCGGGTACCGGGCCGAGCCCGACGCGGAGTACCGGGTGCCGGAGCCCGAGCAGGACGCCGAGCACGGCGGCGCGGACCCGCTGCTCATCGACGAGTTCCTGCGCTTCGTACGGGAGGGCGGCCCGACCGACACCTCACCGGTGGCCGCGCGGATGGCGGTCGCGGCCGGGTACGGGGCGACCGCGTCGCTGCGCGCCGGAGGTGCCGTGCAAGAGGTGCCGCCGCCGGACGACGACCTGGTCGCCTACTTCGAACGGGGACAGGTGTGAAGCGGATCTGGGACGCGGCTTAAGAAATCCTCGATGGACCCGGCGTGGTGCGGTGCGGCAGATTGCCGGGTGATTCCACCCCCACCCCGGAGGCGGGCTGTTCCGGCATGCCCGCGCCCGGTCCCTCGAGCACAGGAGCCGTAGCGTGAAGGCGCTGGTCAAGGAGAAGGCGGAGCCGGGGCTGTGGCTCGCGGACGTTCCGGAACCCACGGTCGGGCCCGGCGACGTACTGATCAAGGTGCTGCGTACCGGTATCTGCGGCACCGACCTGCACATCAGGGCCTGGGACGGCTGGGCGCAACAGGCGATCAGCACCCCGCTGGTGGTCGGGCACGAGTTCGTCGGCGAGGTCGTGGAGACCGGCCGGGACGTCGCGGACATCACGATCGGCGACCGGGTGAGCGGTGAGGGCCATCTGGTGTGCGGCAAGTGCCGCAACTGCCAGGCCGGCCGGCGCCATCTGTGCCGTTCCACCGTCGGGCTCGGCGTCGGACGGGACGGCGCCTTCGCGGAGTTCGTCGCGCTGCCCGCGTCCAACGTGTGGGTGCACCGCGTGCCCGTCGACCTCGACGTGGCCGCGATCTTCGACCCGTTCGGCAACGCGGTGCACACCGCGCTGTCCTTCCCCCTCGTCGGCGAGGACGTCCTGATCACCGGCGCCGGGCCGATCGGCCTGATGGCCGCCGCGGTGGCCCGGCACGCCGGTGCCCGCAACGTCGTCGTCACCGACGTCAGCGAGGAGCGCCTGGAACTGGCCCGCAAGATCGGCGTGAGCCTCGCCCTGAACGTCTCGCGGGCCGCGATCGCCGACGGCCAGCGGGAGCTGGGACTGCGCGAGGGCTTCGACATCGGCCTGGAGATGTCCGGCCGCCCCGAGGCCGTGCGCGACATGATCGACAACATGACGCACGGCGGCCGGATCGCCATGCTCGGCCTGCCGGCCGCCGAGTTCCCGGTCGACTGGGCCCGCGTCGTCACCTCGATGATCACCATCAAGGGCATCTACGGCCGTGAGATGTTCGAGACCTGGTACGCGATGTCGGTGCTGCTGGAAGGCGGTCTCGACCTGTCGCCCGTGATCACCGGCCGGTACGGCCACCGCGACTTCGAGGCGGCGTTCGCCGACGCGGCGAGCGGCCGCGGCGGCAAGGTCATCCTCGACTGGACCGCGTAACTCCCGCGCAACTCCCCTTCGGCGACGGCTTTTTAGGAGCTTCCCCCATGTTCGACTCCGCCCGCGACGACCTGCGCGCCACCCTCGACGAGATCCGTGCCGCCGGCCTGCACAAACCCGAGCGTGTCATCGGCACCCCGCAGTCCGCGACCGTGAACGTGACCGCGGGCGGCCGCCCCGGCGAGGTCCTCAACTTCTGCGCCAACAACTACCTCGGCCTCGCCGACCACCCCGAGGTCGTCGCCGCCGCGCACGAGGCCCTGGACCGCTGGGGCTACGGCATGGCCTCGGTCCGCTTCATCTGCGGCACCCAGGAGGTGCACAAGGAGCTGGAGGCGCGCCTGTCCGCGTTCCTCGGCCAGGAGGACACGATCCTGTACTCCTCCTGCTTCGACGCCAACGGCGGCGTCTTCGAGACGCTGCTCGGCCCCGAGGACGCGGTCGTCTCGGACGCCCTGAACCACGCGTCGATCATCGACGGCATCCGCCTGTCCAAGGCCCGCCGGTTCCGCTACGCCAACCGTGACATGGCCGATCTGGAACGGCAGCTGAAGGAGGCCGCGGGTGCGCGCCGCAAACTGATCGTCACGGACGGCGTCTTCTCCATGGACGGCTACGTGGCGCCGCTGCGGGACATCTGCGACCTCGCCGACCGCTACGACGCCATGGTCATGGTCGACGACTCCCACGCCGTCGGCTTCGTCGGCCCCGGCGGCCGCGGCACCCCCGAGCTGCACGGCGTCATGGACCGCGTCGACATCATCACCGGCACCCTCGGCAAGGCACTCGGCGGCGCCTCCGGCGGCTACGTCGCGGCCCGCGCCGAGATCGTCGCCCTGCTGCGCCAGCGCTCGCGGCCGTACCTGTTCTCCAACACCCTCGCCCCGGTGATCGCCGCGGCCTCGCTGAAGGTGCTCGACCTGCTGGAGTCGGCGGACGACCTGCGGGTGCGCCTCGCCGAGAACACGGCGCTGTTCCGCCGCCGGATGGGGGAGGAGGGCTTCGAGATCCTGCCCGGCGACCACGCCATCGCGCCCGTGATGATCGGCGACGCGTCGGTCGCGGGCCGGATGGCGGAGCTGCTGCTGGAGCGCGGCGTGTACGTCATCGGCTTCTCCTATCCGGTGGTCCCGCAGGGTCAGGCCCGGATCCGGGTCCAGCTGTCGGCGGCCCACTCGGCGCAGGACGTGAACCGCGCGGTGGAGGCGTTCGTCGCGGCGCGGGCCGAACTGGAGAGCTGAGCGCCGGCGGGGCCCACGGAGCCGGGGCGGGCCGCTCGGTGCGTCCCACGGGGCGGGACGTCGGCGCGCCCCGGCCGAGCCACCGCCGGGGGTTCGCGCGCGGCTTGCGATAATCGTGCCGTGATCGAAGCGCGGCGGCTGCACATCCTCCGTGCGGTGGCCGACCACCGTACGGTGACGGCGGCTGCCGCCGCGCTGTACCTCACGCCCTCCGCCGTCTCCCAGCAGCTCACGGCGCTCGAGCAGGAGACGGGCCACCGCCTGGTCGAGCGCAGCGCCAGGGGCGTGCGGCTGACCCCGGCGGGCGAGATCCTGCTCAGCCACACCAACGCGGTCCTCGCCCAGCTGGAGCGAGCCGAGGCGGAGCTCGCCGCCTACGGCTCGGGCGCCGCAGGCACGGTCACCGTCGCCTCCTTCGCCACCGGCATCGCGCAGGTCGTCGCCCCGGCGGTGACCCGGCTCGCCGAGTCCGCGCCCGGTATCCGCGTCCGCGTCCAGGACGCGGAGGGCGACGCCAGCCTGCCGATGGTCCTGGACCGGCAGGTCGACGTCGCGGTCGCGGTCGAGTACCGGGGCGCGCCGCCCGCCGACGACCCGCGCCTGACCCACGTGCCGCTGTACGCCGAGCCCTTCGACGCCGTCGTCCCGCTCAGCCACCGCCTGGCCGGCGCCGGTGAGGTCCCGCTGGCCGAACTGGCCAAGGACCCGTGGATCGGCCCCTACCCGGGCAACCCCTGCCACGAGGTGGTGGTGCTGGCCTGCGAGGCCGCCGGATTCCAGCCCCGTCTGGAGCACTCGTCGGACGACTTCCGCGCGGTGGTGGCGCTCGCCTCCGCGGACGCGGGCGTCGCGCTCGTCCCGCGTTCGGCGCTGCGGGGGACGGACCTGACGGGCGTGGTCGTCCGGCCCGTCGACGGGGTGGCACCGACCCGGCGGGTGTTCGCGGCGGTACGGCGGGGGGCGGAGGAGCACCCGCTGATCCGGCCGGTGCTGACGGCGCTGGCCGAGGCGGCGCGGGCGTAGGGGCCCCTCACGCCCGCAGACGCCCGTTCGCCGGCTTCGGGACCGCCGACGACGCCGGCCGCGCCGAGCGCCGCAAGAGCCGGAACACCGGCGCCGACCGCGCGACGGCGCTGCGGCGCCTGGAAGAAGTCCGCCGCCTTCCCGGATACGGGATAGCATCCCTGATATGAGACAGAACAGCGCCGAGGCCGGGCCGGACGCCGCGGACACCCGGCTCGACGTCCGGCTCGACACCCGGCTCGGTGTCCGCCTCGCCGAGCTGCGGGCCGAACGAGGCTGGTCCCTGGGTGAGCTGGCGGAGCGCAGCGGGGTCAGCCGCTCGACCCTCTCCCGTGCCGAACGCGCGCAGATCAGCCCCACCGCCTCGCTTTTGAACCGTCTGTGCGGCGTGTACGGGCGCACCATGTCCCAGCTGCTCAGCGAGGTCGAGGCGGAACCGGCGCAACTGGTGCGGGCCGCCGAACAGCGGGTGTGGCGGGACGAGGCCTCCGGTTTCGTACGACGGTCCGTGTCGCCGCCGCACGCGGGGCTGCGCGGCGAACTCGTCGAGGGACGGCTCGCCGCGGGCGCCGACATCGCCTACGACCGGCCGCCCGTGCCCGGCCTGGAGCAGCACATCTGGCTGCGTGAAGGAGCTCTCGAGGTGACGGCACAGGACGTGGAACACCGCCTCACCGCCGGGGACTGCCTGCGGCTGCGGGTGTGGGGCCCGACGCGGTTCCGGTGCGCGGGACCCGAGGGGGCGCGGTACGTACTGGCGGTGGTGCTGCCGTGAACGTGGACGTGACCGTGACCCGGCTGGACGCCCGCGGACTCCACGCGCGCGCGGAACAGCTGGCGGACCTGCTCGTCGACACCGTGGAGGGCGGTGCCTCCGTCGGCTTCCTCGCACCGCTGGACCGGGCGGAGGCCCTCGCCTGGTGGAAGGAGCGCGCCGCGCTCGTCGCCGCCGGGTGGCTGGCCGTATGGGCGGCCGACGACGGCGTCCGGCCGCTGGGCACCATCGGCCTGGCCCACCCGGACAAGCCCAACAGCCGCCACCGCGGCGAACTGGTCAAGCTGATGGTGCACCGCGACGCGCGCGGACGGGGACTGGGCCGCACGCTCCTGGCCACGGCCGAGGAGGCGGCGCGCACGTCCGGCATCACGCTCCTGCACCTGGACACGGAGACCGGCAGCCCCGCCGAGCGCCTCTACGACGCGGCCGGCTGGACCCGCATCGGCGCGATCCCGGACTACGCGGCCGCCCCGGACGGCGCGCTGCGGCCGACGTCGATCTACTTCAAGAGACTGATCCCCGCCGCTCCCACCAGGTGATTGTCAGTGGCGGCGGCTACGGTGCCGGGCATGCTGGACGCCGAAGACGTACGCCGTATCTGCCTCGCCCTGCCGGACACGACGGAGAAGATCGCCTGGAGCATGCCCACGTTCCGCGTCGCGGGCAAGATGTTCGCCACGCTGCCCGAGGACGAGACCTCCATCGCCGTGCGCTGCCCCAAGGAGGAGCGCGCGGAACTGGTGCTGGCCGAGCCGGGGAAGTTCTGGATCGCCGGCCACGAGGCGCAGTTCGCCTGGGTGCGGGCCCGCCTCTCCGCGATCGAGGACGAGGACGAGCTGCGCGCCATCCTCGCCGACTCCTGGCGCCAGGCGGCCCCGTCCCGACTGCTCGACGCCTACCCGGAGTTGGGGGTTCCGGGCGAGTAGAAACGGCTCGGGCGCCGTCGGTGCCGCGTGGCATGATTCCGGACAGGCGTGGTGGCCGGGCGACGGCGGTGGCCGGGGCGACGGCATCCGGCGGGCCGTGCCCGGGGCGACGTCCGGTGGGCATCGAGCGGGGAGGGGAGCGCGCGGGGATGGGCGCAGGTCATGACGTCGTGGCCGGAGAGAGGGCGGGGCTGCCGGCGGGCGAACGGCCGGTGTGGTCGCGTGACTTCGGGCTGTTCTTCGTCGCCCGTGCCGTCGCCCGGCTCGGCGACACCATGCTTCCCGTCGCCCTCGCCGCGGGTCTGCTCCAGCACGGGTACGGGGCGGGCGCGGTCGGCCTGGCCATGGCCGCGACGGCCGCCGCCTTCGCCGGCCTGGTCGTCTTCGGCGGGGTCATCGCCGACCGCTTCAGCACCCGCAAGCTGATGATCGGCGCCGACCTGGTCCGCCTCGGCACGCAGTCCCTCGCCGCGGCACTGTTCTACTCCGGGCACGTCGTGCTCTGGCAGATCTGCGCGATCGGTTTCGTCAACGGCGTCGCGGGCGCCGTGTTCCAGCCCGGCGTCGCCAGCACGGTCCCCCGGCTCGCCGCCGACGTCCAGGGCGCGAACGGCGCCATCCGCATCGCCGAGTCGGCCGCCCAGCTCGCCGGCCCCGCCACGGCGGGTCTCCTCGTCGGCTTCGCCTCACCGGGCGGGGTCTTCGCGGCCCACGCCGCGACCTACGCGATCAGCGCCCTGTGCCTCCTGCTGCTCCGTCTGCCCCCACCGGCCGCCGGCGGCGGCCCGGCGGGTCACGGCGGCTCCGGCGCCTTCCGCGCCGACCTGATCGAAGGATGGCGCGAATTCCGCTCCCGCACCTGGCTGTGGGGCGTCATAGCCGTCTGGTGCGTCTACATGATCGCCGTCTGGGGGCCGACGGTCCCGCTCGTGGCCACAGAGGTGGTGCAGCAGCACGGCCCACGCGCCTACGGCCTGGTCAACTCCGCGCTCGGCGCCGGAACGGTCGTCGGCGGCGTCCTCGCCCTGCGCCTGCGCCCCCGCCGCATGCTCCGCGCCGGCGCCGTCTCCCTGTTCGCCTTCGCGGGCTTCCCGGTGACGGTCGGCGCGGGCCTGCACCTGCCGCTCATGGCGGCGGGGGCGGCCGCCGCCGGAGCGGGGATGTCCTTCTGGGGCGTCATGTGGGCCACCAGCGTCCAGACCCAGGTACAGCCCGACGTCCTCAACCGCATCCACGCCTACGACGTCGCCGGCTCCCTGGCGATGATGCCGGTCGGCCAGGCCCTGGCCGGCCCCGCCGCCGGGGCCCTGGGCTCCGGCCATGTCCTCCTCGTCTCCGGAGCGGTCAGCCTCGCCGTTCCGATCGCCCTGCTCTCGGTCCCGGCGATCCGCGACCTGGTCCGCGCCGACGCTCCGAGCGCGATCGCGGCGACGAGACCGGTACGCGAGCAGCCCTGCTCGAAGCCGACGGCCTGACCTCCCGACGCGGGCGTCGGCCGCGAAACCCATGCACGACCACCGAGCCGAGTGCGGTATGGTTTCTGTGCACGTCCGGCCCGGGGAAACCCCAGGTCAGACAGGCACCGGGACGTGGCGCAGCTTGGTAGCGCACTTGACTGGGGGTCAAGGGGTCGCAGGTTCAAATCCTGTCGTCCCGACGGTGCGAAGGGTCTTCGCAGGCGAGTGCCTGCGAGGGCCCTTCTTCTGTGAGGGCTCTTCTTCTGTCCCGGGACCGTCCACGAAGGCAGGGCCGTTCGGCCCACGACATCGGGCGGGCGACGGCAGACGATATAAGGAGGACATAAGAAGGGAGTCGCGGCTTTCATCTGCCCGATGCGACATGAGTGCCGTGGGTTCGGAATGACACGGGAGGTGTCTGACATGACCGAACGCACATTCCCGGGTATCGAGGAACACCCGGACATCCTTGCGCTGCGAGCCCGCTCCGAACGGGTGACGACGTCGGTGACAGCGCAGATCTGCGAAGGACTCGGCCTGCTGGCCGGTCTGTACCTGGCGGCCTCGGCATGGATCGTGGGATTCGACGCCACCCTGCCGACACTCGCCGTGACCAACCTGATCGCCGGGCTCGCGTACGCGTTCCTGATGGGCGGCGGATTCGGCTCCGCCTACGAGCGCACGCACGCGATGAGCTGGGCGGCGGCCGGGATCGGTGTGTGGACCGTCATCGCCCCCTTCGTGGTGTCGGGCGCGCGCAGCTCGCACCCCGCCGCGGAGGTTGTCAGCAACGCCGTGGTCGGCGGCCTCGCCGTCATCCTGGCCGCGATCACGGGGCTCCTCGCGAGGCGGGCGAAGGGTCGGACCTGACCCGTCCGCATCCGGGTGGGGCCGAGCGGACCGGCTCGGCCCCACCCGCATGGGCGGCGCCGTCGCGCCAGCATGCCCGTGCTCGGCACGGCACCGGGACATGCCCGTACTCGACGCGACACCACACGGCACGGCACGGCACGGCACAAAGACCGTCCACCGGCCGTCGCCTGGCGGCAGGGCCCGTTGGTCCCGGGTCCGGGCCGGCCGTCCCTACCGGCGTCCGGCGAAGCGCGATGCAATGAGAGGTGAGGAACAACTCGCCCCCGCGGTGCGGCGGTTGAGTGCCGCCGCGCTGCTGTCAGGGCTGGGGGGTGGCGGCGATGCTCTTCGACGACCGCAGGCAGGCCGGGCGGCAGTTGGCCTGGCACCTGGAGTTCCTGCGCGGCCACAACGCGGTGGTGCTGGGGCTGGCGCGGGGCGGGGTCCCGGTGGCCTATGAAGTGGCCCAGGAGCTGGGCGCGCCGCTGGATGTACTCGTGGTGCGCAGGCTGCGCGTGCCGTGGCAGCCGGAGTGGACCTTCGGCGCCATCGGCGAACAGGGAGTGCGCGTCCTGGACGACGCCGTCGTCCAGGCGGCCGGACTGAGCCCGGCGGAGCAGACGGCCGTGGAGAAGCCGGTCCGCACCGAACTCGACCGGTGGGCGCACCGCTACGGCACGGGCCGGCAGGCGGTGCCGCTGGCCGGACGTACGGCGGTGATCGTGGACGACGGGCTGACCACCGGAGTCACGGCCCGGGCCGCCTGCCGGGTGGCCCGCGCCCGAGGAGCGGCTGAGGTCGTCCTCGCCGTGCCCGTCGGACCGGTGGCCGTCGTCACGGAACTGCGTGAGGTGGCCGACGACGTCGTCTGTCTGCAGACCCTCCGGCACCTGGACTCGGTCGGAGCCTGGTACCACGACTTCGCCCGGACGTCCGACGCCGAGGTGGCCGACCTGCTCGCCCGAGCCGCCCACCCCGTGCCCGCCGTCCCGCTCGTGGCCGCCGCGCCGAGCCCCCGCCTGTCGCACCGGCAGGTGCAACTGCCGGCCGCGGGCGAGTGGTTGGCCGCTCGTCTCACCCTCCCCGCCGCGGCCCCGGCGGTCGTGGCCTTCGCGCACGGCAGCGGCAGCGGCCGGCACGGACCGCACAACCGGTACATCGCCGACGTGCTGAACCGGGCGGGGCTGGGCACCCTGCTGCTCGACCTGCTCACCGAGGACGAGGAGCACGACCGGGACAAGGTCTTCGACGTCCTCCTGCTGGCCCGGCGGCTGCGCGCGGCCTCCGTCTGGCTGCGGCACGAAACCGGTCTGCCCGTCGCCCACTTCGGGCGCGGCACCGGCGCGGCCGCCGCCCTGGAGGCCGCCTGCGCACCCGAGGCCGACATCCGCTCGATCGTCTCCCGGGGCGGCCGCCCCGACCTGGCCGCCCCCGCCGCACTGGCTCGGGTGCGCGCGCCCACGCTGCTCATCGTGGGCGGCCGGGACACCGCCGTTCTCGAACGCAACCGGCTCGCCGCCGGCCGGATGCACTGCGAACACCGCGTCGCCGTCGTTCCCGGTGCCACCCACCTGTTCACCGAGCCCGGCGCCCTGGCCACGGTCGCCGAGCTGGCCGAGGACTGGTTCACCGCCCACCTCGCCCGCCCCACGGCCGCTGCGCCGCTGCGCCGTTCGGCGTGACCGGCGTGACCGGCGTGACCGAGGCGGCGGATCCCCTCCCCCCTCGGCCCGTTCGGACGGGCCGCCGGGACGTTCGGTACCTGGCAGCCCGGGCCCGGCCGGTGTCAAGTGGTCATGGGAGCAGAAGGGAGCACGTCATGAACTGGCCGACCGCCGCCGTCGTCATCGCCGCCATCTTCGCCTTCGCCGGCATCGTCAGCGCCTTCGCCGGGCGGAAGAGGTAGCCGGGAACGTCTCGGACCCGAGCGCAAGAACTCCCTCGGGCTGTGTCCGCGGTGGCGAGCCTCAGCCCCGGTCGCAGTGCAGTTCCGCCCAGCGGATGGTCCCGCCGGAGTCCGCGCGGGCGCCGCAGCGGGCCGCCAGGGCGGTGACGATGGCGAGGCCGCGGCCGCACTCGTCCGGGTCGAGTGCGGCGGCGGACAGTGCCGTGGGAGCCGCGGGCCCCCTGTCGGTCACTTCCACACGGACGGCACCGCACCCGTCCGGCGCGGTCCGGGAGAGCGTCAGCGTCGCCGGGGGCAGGGCGTGCACGATCGCGTTGGTGACCAGCTCCGACACCACCAGCAGTACGTCTTCCGCGGTGTCCGCCGCCAGGTTCCAGTCGATGAGGACCGTACGTATGCGCCGGCGCACGGCTGAGACGGCCCCCGGGTCGTGCGGAAGCGGCAGAACGTGCTCGACCTCCCCTCGAGGCGCGGCGTCGAGCTGCGCTGTTGTCATGTGTCCTCCTCGGAGCGCTGCCCGCCATGGACTCGGCGCGACGGCACGCGAGAAAGACGCTAGGGAGGGAACCCCCGCCGGTCAACGAACCCCGGTCGGCATTACCGAACGGCAGTCCCCTACCGCAAAAACACGGACTACCATCGCTTCATGGCCGGCCCAGTCCAGTCCATCGAGCGAGCCGCGGCGATCCTGCGCCTGCTCGCCGGCGGATCCCGTCGGATGGGACTGGGCGAGGTGGCGTCCTCGCTCGGCCTGGCCAAGGGCACCGCACACGGGATACTGCGCACCCTGCAGCACGTCGACTTCGTGGAGCAGGACCCGGAGACGGGAAAGTACCAGCTGGGGGCGGCGCTGCTGCACCTCGGCACCAGTTACCTCGACGTGAACGAACTGCGTTCGCGGTCCATCAACTGGGCCGACGCCCTGGCCGCCCGCAGCGGGGAGGCCGTCCGCCTGGGCACGCCCCTGGAGGGCAGGGTGCTCGTCATCCACCATGTCTTCCGGCCGGACGACACCCTGCAGACCCTGGACGTCGGCGCGCTGCTGCCGTTGCACGCCTCCTCGCTCGGCAAGGTGCTGCTGGCCTACGGGGTCACGCCCGTGGACGCCGTGCTGGAGGCCGCGCCGGAGTCGTACACCCGGCACACCCTGGTCCACCCGGAGGAACTCAACCGGGCGCTGAGCGAGATACGGGACCTCGGCTGGGGCGCCGAGGTGCAGGAGATGAGCATGGGCGAAGCCGGAATCGCGGCCCCGATCCGGGGACAGGGCGGTCTGGTGGTGGGCGCGATCGGAGTGTCCGGCGCCGTCGAGCGGATCTGCGACACCAAAGGCCGGCCCCAACCGGCCCTGATCACCGTGCTGCGGGAGGCGGCACGCGCGATCTCCAGGGACCTGGGTGCGGCCCGCTGGTAGGTCCCCGGCACTCCCGCGACACAACGGAAGGCAGGGCCGATCATGGTTGAGCGGTATGTGATGTCCATCGACCAGGGCACCACCTCCACACGATGCATCCTGTTCGACCACGGCGGGCGGCTGGTGTCGGTCGCCCAGCGGGAGCACCAGCAGTACTTCCCCCGGCCGGGCTGGGTCGAGCACGACGCCGTCGAGATCTGGCGCAACCTCCAGCGCGTCGTACCCGAGGCACTGTCGAACGCCCAGGTGGACGTGGGACAGATCTCGGCCGTGGGCATCGCCAACCAGCGCGAGACGACGGTGCTCTGGGACCGGCGCACAGGGGTCCCGCTGGGCAGGGCGATCGTCTGGCAGGACACCCGCACCGGCCCGCTCGTCGACGAGCTGAGGAGCCGGCCCGGCGACGAGTACTTCCTGGAGCGCTGCTGCCTGCCTCCCTCCACCTACTTCTCCGCGCCCCGCATCCGCTGGCTGTTCGACCACGTCGACGGGCTGGAGCGGCGCGCCCGGGACGGCGAGGTGCTGTTCGGCACCATGGAGAGCTGGCTGATCTGGAACCTCACCGGGGGCCCGGACGGCGGCGTGCACATCACCGACGCCACCAACGCCAGCCGCACCATGCTCATGGACATCCGCACGCTGAGCTGGGACGAGTCGCTGCTGGACTTCTTCGGCGTGCCGCGTTCGATGCTGCCGGAGATCCGTTCCTCGGCGGAGCACTACGGCGAGGCCCGGGCGCTGCTCGCCGGTGTGCCCATCACGGCCGCCCTCGGTGACCAGCAGGCGGCCCTCTTCGGACAGACCTGCTTCTCGCCGGGCGAGGCGAAGTGCACCTACGGGACCGGCAGCTTCCTGGTGATGAACACGGGCACCGACCTCGTGCGCTCCGGGCACGGGCTCCTCACCACGGTCGCGTACAAGATCGCGGACCAGCCCACGGTCTACGCGCTCGAAGGTCCGATGGCCGTCACGGGCTCGCTGGTCCAGTGGTTCCGCGACCGGCTGGGCCTGATCCACAGCGCACCCGAGATCGAGACGCTGGCGCGCACCGTCGAGGACAACGGCGGCTGCTACATCGTCCCCGCCTTCTCCGGCCTGTTCGCGCCGCACTGGCGCAGCGACGCACGGGGCGTCATCGTCGGCCTGACCTCGTACATCACGAAGGGCCATCTGGCCCGGGCCGTCCTGGAGGCCACCGGCTGGCAGACCCGCGAGGTCGTCGACGCCATGAACGCCGACGCCGGACTCGCGCTGAAACAGCTCAAGGTCGACGGGGGCATGACGTCCGACCACCTGCTCATGCAGATCCTGGCCGACGTGCTCGACGTTCCGGTCGTACGGCCCCTGGTCGCCGAGACGGTCTCCCTGGGCGCCGCCTACGCGGCCGGGCTGGCGGCCGGCTACTGGCCCGATCTGGAGGTGCTGCGCCGCAACTGGCACCGGGCCGCCCAGTGGCTGCCGGACATGGATCCCGAACGGCGGGAGTGGGAGTACGAAAGCTGGAAGCTGGCGGTCGAACGGTCCCTGGGGTGGGTCCGGCAGCCGAAGCACCCGTGACGGCGGCCACCGGACACGGCCCGCCTCGTGCGCCGGCCGCGCGCTTGCTCCGGCATGCGGACCCCGGCGTGCGCCTCGCCCCGCCTGTCGTGATGTCCTCGGGCCGCCTGTCGTCATGGCCCTGGGCCGCCCGCCCTCATGGCCTCGCGCCCGCCCGTCCTCATCTCTTCCCGCGCGCAGCGACGCGGCCGCCCCGCGCTCGCGCCCGCGCCCGCGCCCGCGGGTCCGGAGTACCCGTCCGCCAGATCAGGCGCGACGGGCGGGCGCGACGCGGCGAGTCCGACGGGGCGAGCGCGACGCGGTGATCCGCTCGCAGGTGTCCTCCTCGCGGCCACCGGGCCGGATCCCGGCCGGGGCCACCGGCCGACACGGTTTCACCCCCTTCACCTCCTTCACCCGTTTAACCCCATTCACCCCATTCACCCCCTTCACCCCCCACCGGCCTGTTCGAACGGGGCGCCGGGGGTCTGCCGCGGGACCGGTCCCGGCGCGCCGACGGGGCTGTTCCTTGGCACAAGTTCGGTGTTCTCCGCCAGGGCCCTTCGGGCATTCTGTTCTGCGTGATGAGGGAAGACGCGGAGGGAGCCGGGATGGACGAGCGCAGCGCGGCGGAGCGTTCCGGCCCGGTCCCGCCGTTGCGGATGGACGCGCTGCTCAGCGAGCTGCAGGAACATGTCGAGCGCGTGCGCGGTGGCCGGGACCGCGTGCAGACCCTGCTGGACGCGGTGATGGCGATCGGCAGCGACCTCCACCTGGAGGATCTGCTGCGCCGGATCGTGCAGTCCGCCGTCGACCTCGTGGACGCCACCTACGGCGCGCTGGGCGTGCCGGGTGAAGAGGGCGTGATCCGGCAGTTCATCACGGTCGGCATGGACGACCGGACCATCGCGGAGATCGGTCACTACCCCGAGGGGCACGGGATCCTGGGCCTGCTGATCCGCGAGCCGCACCCGCTGCGGCTGGACGATCTCGGTGAGCATCCGGAGTCGGCGGGCTTCCCGCCGGGGCATCCGCCGATGCGGACCTTCCTGGGCGCCCCCGTACAGGTGCGCGGGAAGGTCTTCGGCAACCTCTACCTGACGGACAAGCGGGGCGGGCTGCCCTTCGACACCGACGACGAGGTGGTGCTGCAGTCCCTGGCCGCCGCCGCGGGCGTCGCGATCGACAACGCCCGCATGTACGACGACAGCCGCCACCGCGAGCGCCGGCTGTCCGCCAGCGCGGACATGACGCGTGCGCTGCTGTCGGGGGAGCCGCCGGAGGAGATCCTGCGGTCCCTGGCCGACACGGTCCGGCAGATGACCGGCAGCGACCTGGTCACCCTGGCCCGGCCGGTGGGGCGGGGCCAGGACCTGGTCGTGGAGGCCGCGGCCGGCCGGGCGGCCGACGAGGTGCTGGGCCTGGCGCTGCCGGCGACCACCCTGGCGGCGAAGGTGTTCACCACGGGGGAGCCGATCACCAGCGAGGCCCTCAGCGACGACTCCCGCGGGTCGGGCGGCAGCGCCTCCGTGGTCCGCCTGGGCCCCGCCTTCTTCGTGCCCGTGGGGAGCACAGAGAAGGTGCGCGGCGTGCTCCAGGTGGCCAACGTGCCCGGCAGGCCCCCGTTCAGCGACGCGACCTTCGACATGGTCCTCACCTTCGCCGACCAGGCGGCCCTGGTGCTGGAGCTCGCCGAGCACCGTCGCGAGGCCGAGCAGCTCACGCTGCTCGGTGACCGTGACCGCATCGCCCGGGACCTGCACGACCAGGTCATCCAGCGTCTCTTCGCCGACGGACTGACCCTGCAGACCGTGCTCGGTCACGTGCGCGACCAGCCCACCGCCGCCGAGCGCATCGAGCGGGTCGTGGACGACCTGGACGACACCATCAAGACGATCCGCTCGACCATCTTCGGTCTCCAGCACCGCGACCGGCGGCAGCGCTCCGGCGGACTGCGGGCCCAGCTGCTGGCCGTGACGGACGAGGCCGCTCAGGTCCTCGGCTTCGCCCCGGCGCTGCGCATGACCGGTCTGCTGGACACCGACGTGCCCGCCGGCCACGCCGACCACCTGCTCGCCGTACTGCGCGAAGCCCTGTCGAACGCGGCCCGGCACGCCGGGGCCACGGCGGTGGAGGTCACCGCCGAGGCCTCCGACCGGACGCTGGGGCTGATCGTCGCCGACAACGGATGCGGCATCGACCCCGCCGCCACCCGCCGCAGCGGCCTGGCCAACCTGCGAAGCCGTGCCGAGGAACTCGGCGGCACCTTCCACGCCGATCGCCGCGACCCTTCCGGCACGCTGCTGCGATGGACCGTACCCCTGTCCGCGGACCCCTCGCCCACGGCCGGTGAGCACGCCCTGACGGGCGGCTGACCCCGGCCGTACGGGGCCGCGCGCGGACCTGACGCGGGCGCCGGCCACGCCCCGTGGAAGGACGACGGGCCCGACCGGGCCCGAAGGACCGCACGTTGCCCGGCGAACGGCACGCTTTCGTGGGCCACTCTCCGGTCGACAGCGGGACCGGAGGCCCTCACCCACGGAGGCGGCCGGGCCCAGCATGAACACAGGCCGCGCGCACCGCCTCGAGGGAGGGCTGGGCCATGTATCCCGACGATGGTTTCCGTGAACTCGCCCACAGCCAGTGCCTGCGCCTGCTGGCCACCGCACCCGTGGGCCGTGTCGTCTTCACGCGGCGGGCCCTGCCCGCGGTGGTGCCGGTCGGCTTCGGCCTCGACACGGACGGGGCGGTGGTGCTGCGCACCGCCGCGGCCTCCGAGCTGGCCCGCGCGGTCGACGGCGCGGTCGTCGCCTTCGAGGCGGACGCCGTCGACGTGCCCGGGCGGGCCGGCTGGAGCGTCGTCGTCACCGGCCACGCCGAGGTCGTGACCGAGGGGGCGGAGCTGGGGCGCCTGCGGCGGAGGGTCCCGCCCTCCTGGTCGCCGTGCCCCGACGAGGTCTTCGTCCGCATCGCGTCCGAACTGGTCACCGGGCGTGAACTCGTCACCGGCCGGACCATGGACGCCATGCCGGCCTGACGCCCGCGCCTCCCCTCGTACGACCGGGACCAACGTCCCGCGGCGGTGGGGCCGGACGGCGCGGCGGCGGGCTCCCGCCGACCCTGCCCCGCCCGGCTACGGGCGTAGAACATCGACGGTGGAGCCGCCCGGGGGACTCTCCTCCGGGCGGTGTCGCAAGCGATGCGGAGGCAGAGATGACGATGGCACCCCACACGGACGTGGCCGCACCCACCGATGCCTGGCGGGGCTTCACCGGGCAGCGGTGGCGCGAGCGTGTCGACGTGCGGGACTTCATCCAGGCCAACTACACGCCGTACGAGGGCGGCCCCGAGTTCCTGGCCGGCCCGACCGAGCGCACGCTGTCCGTCTGGCACCGGGTCAGCGGCCTGTTCCCCGAGGAGCGCCGCAAGGGCGTCCTCGACGTGGACGCCGCCACCCCTTCCACGATCACCTCGCACGCGCCCGGCTACATCGACCGGGAACGCGAGCTGATCGTCGGACTGCAGACCGACGCGCCCCTGAAGCGCGCCATCATGCCCAACGGCGGCCTGCGGATGGTCGAGAACGGGCTGAAGGCGTACGGCCGTGCGCCCGACCCCTTCGTCACCAAGGTCTTCGGCACCTACCGCAAGACCCACAACGACGGCGTCTTCGACGCGTACACCCCCCGGATGCGTGCCGCGCGCAGGGCCGGCATCATCACCGGGCTGCCGGACGCCTACGGCCGCGGCCGGATCATCGGCGACTACCGGCGCGTCGCGCTCTACGGCACCGACCGGCTGATCCGGGCGAAGCGGGCCGAACGCGCCCTGCTGGACGCGCGGCCCTCCACCCCGGACGTCATCCGCGACCGGGAGGAACTCGCCGAACAGATCCGTGCGCTGGGTGAGCTGACGCGGATGGCGGCGTCGTACGGCTGCGACGTCTCGCGCCCGGCCGCCACCGCGCACGAGGCCGTGCAGTGGCTCTACCTCGGCTTCCTGGCCGCCGTGAAGGAGCAGAACGGTGCCGCGATGTCGCTCGGGCGCACCTCGACCTTCCTGGACGTCCACCTCCAGCGGGACCTGGCCGAGGGAGTGATCGACGAGACGCGGGCCCAGGAACTGATCGACGACTTCGTGATCAAACTGCGGATCGTGCGGTTCCTGCGCACCCCCGAGTACGACGCCCTGTTCTCCGGCGACCCGACCTGGGTGACGGAGTCCATCGGCGGCATCGGAGCCGACGGCCGCCCGCTGGTCACCCGCACCTCCTTCCGCTTCCTGCAGACCCTCTACAACCTCGGGCCGGCACCGGAGCCGAACCTGACCGTGCTGTGGTCGCCGCGCCTGCCGGAGGGGTTCAAGCGGTTCTGCGCCCGGGTCTCCATCGACACCAGCGCCATCCAGTACGAGTCCGACGAGGCGATACGCCCCCGCACCGGCGACGACACCGCCATCGCCTGCTGCGTCTCCGCCATGGCGGTGGGCAGGCAGATGCAGTTCTTCGGGGCCCGGGTCAACCTCGCCAAGGCCCTGCTGTACGCGATCAACGGCGGCCGGGACGAGATGACCGGCGAGCAGGTCGCACCCGAGACGCCCCCGCTCACCGGCGAGTACCTCGACCACGAGGAGCTGTCCGCCGCGTACGACCGGATGCTCGACTGGCTGGCCGAGACCTACGTCGACGCGCTCAACGTCATCCACTACATGCACGACAAGTACGCCTACGAGCGCATCGAGATGGCGCTGCACGACCACCCCGTGCACCGCTTCATGGCCTGCGGCATCGCCGGTCTGTCGGTGGCCGTGGACAGCCTGTCCGCCGTCAGGTACGGCCGGGTCGAGGACCTCAGGGACGAGACCGGGCTCGCCGTGGACTACCGGACGACGGGCGACTTCCCCAGGTACGGCAACAACGACGACCGCGCCGACGCCCTCGCCGTCGACCTGGTCGAGTCGTTCATGGCGAAGGTGCGCAGGCACCCGGCCTACCGGGGCGCCGAGCACACCCAGTCCGTGCTGACCATCACCTCCAACGTGGTCTACGGCAAGCACACCGGCAACACCCCCGACGGCCGGCGCGCCGGTGAGCCCTTCGCGCCCGGCGCCAACCCGATGAACGGCCGGGACCGGCACGGGGTCGTCGCGTCGGCGCTGTCGGTGGCGAAGCTGCCGTACGAGGAGGCACGGGACGGGATCTCGCTGACCACGACCGTCACACCCGAGGGGCTCGGCCACGACCCCGCGGAACGCGCGGGCAACCTGGTCGGCATCCTCGACGGCTACACGGCCGCGGGCGGCTTCCACATGAACGTCAACGTGCTGGACCGGGCCACCCTCGAGGACGCCATGGAACACCCGGAGAAGTACCCGGAGCTGACCATCCGGGTCTCCGGATACGCCGTCAACTTCGTCCGCCTGACCCGCGAGCAGCAGCTCGACGTGATCAGCCGCACCTTCCACGGGTCGCTGTGAGGAACACGACGGCGCCGGCGCCGGCCGGCCGGATCCACTCCTGGGACCTGTCCACCGGCGTGGACGGCCCCGGGACCCGGTTCGTGCTGTTCGTCAGCGGCTGCCCACTGCGCTGCCTGTACTGCGCCAACCCCGACACCTGGCACATGCGGGACGGCCGGCCGGCGTCGGTGGACGAGGTCATGGCCGAGATCGAGAAGTACCGGGCCTTCCTTGCCACGGCCGGGGGCGGGGTGACGATCACGGGCGGAGAACCGCTGCTCCAGCGCGCGTTCACGGGCTCCGTCCTGCACCGCTGCAAGGAGGCCGGGCTGCACACGGCGCTGGACACCTCCGGGTTCCTGGGCGAACGCGCCTCCGACGCACTCCTCGCCGACACCGACCTGGTGCTGCTGGACATCAAGTCGTTCGACATCTCCGCCTACCGGAAGCTCACCGGCGGCCGGCTGGCCCCGACCCTCTCCTTCGCCACCCGCCTGGACCGGCTCCACGTCCCCGTGTACATCCGCTACGTCCTCGTGCCCGGCTGGACCGACGACCTCTCGGCCGTGGACGGCCTCGGTGCGTTCCTGGCCGGGCTCGGCAACGTGGACCGGGTGGACGTGCTGCCGTTCCACAAGCTCGGCGCCCACAAGTACGACGCCCTCGGCATCGACTTCCCGCTGCGCGACACCCCCGTGCCCGACCCGGAATCGGTGGAACGGGTGCGACGGCGGTTCCGGGAACACGGCCTGCGGACACCGTGAGCCGGCTGCCCGGGCCCCGCCGGGCGCCGGTACCGGGGAGACGGCGGGGCCTGGTGCTCGCGCCCGGATGAGGGCAAGATCTCGGACAGCAGGCGAGCCGTTCGGGAACGGACGGCGGCGAGGCGAGCGCCGCGACAGGGAGCGATCGATGGCAGACGGCAAGCAGTTCGGCCCCCACAACCCCGTCCGGGTCTTCCTGATGGACGACCACGAGGTGGTACGGCGAGGCGTGCGCGACCTGCTGAACGACGAGCCGGACATCGAGGTGGTCGGCGAGGCCGGTACGGCGGAGCAGGCCCTGGTGCGCATCCCCGCGCTGCGCCCGCAGGTGGCGGTGCTGGACGTCCGCCTGCCCGACGGCGACGGCGTGAGCGTCTGCCGGGAGCTGCGCTCGCGCATGCCGGAACTGGCCTGTCTCATGCTGACCTCCTTCGACGACGAGGAGGCCCTGCTGGACGCGATCATGGCGGGCGCGTCCGGATACGTCCTGAAGCAGATCCAGGGCTCGGACCTGGTCGCCGCCGTGCGCACCGTGGCCGCCGGCCAGTCCCTGCTGGACCCGAGCGCGACCGCCCGGCTGATGGCCCGGTTGCGCGGTGGTCAGCAGCAGCAGGAGGAGGAACCGGAGGCGCTGTCCGGCCTGACCGACCGGGAGCGGGAGATCCTGTCCCTGATCGGCGAGGGCCTCACCAACCGCCAGATCGGCCAGCGCCTCTACCTGTCCGAGAAGACGGTGAAGAACCACATCTCCCGACTGCTGGCCAAGCTGGGGGTGGAGCGCCGCGTCCAGGCCGCCGTGATCGCCACCCAGACCAAGGACCGGCAGCGGCAGGACGGTCAGTGACACCGCGAAACGTCCCCGGAGGCGGGGACGTTGGTCCCCATCGGCGGAGCCCTTCGGCATCCCGCGTCGCCAGGCGCGCGCTGGGAGAGTGAGGTCGTCAAGCAAAGACGACCTGAACATGCCAGAGGGGACCACCATCATGGCCGTGCACGAGCACTCCCACCGCAGCCCGGGCTTCCGTCTGTTCTTCCGCAGCGGCCGGACCGGCTCCGCGCTCGCCGTGTCGGCCGGCGTCGACACGCACACCGTGGCGGCCCGGGCCCTCGCGAGCCTGCGCGTCCTGACCGGTTTCGTCTTCCTGTGGGCGTTCCTGGACAAGACCTTCGGCCTCGGATACGCCACGGCGTCCGGCAAGGGCTGGGTCGACGGAGGATCGCCCACGAAGGGCTTCCTGAGCTCCGTGGCCGCCGGACCGATGCAGTCGACGTTCCACTCGTGGGCCGGCGACACCTGGGCCGACTGGCTGTTCATGCTCGGCCTGCTGGGCATCGGCGCCGCCGTCATGACCGGTGTGGCGCTGCGGCCCGCCGCCGTCGCGGGCACGGCGATGATGGCACTGATGTGGATGGCCGAATGGCCGCCGGCCAAGCACCTGGCCGACGGCTCGCCGAGCATGTCGACGAACCCGTTCGCCGACTACCACGTGATCTACGCCGTGGTGCTGATCGCCGTCGCGGCCGCCGCCGCGGGCACCACCTGGGGGCTGGGCCGCTGGTGGGCGGGCCTGCCCGTGGTCCGCGACCACGCCTGGCTGCGCTGAGCGCCTGCCGCGGACCTCGTCCACGCCGCGTGCGGCCCCCGACCGGCAGGTCGGGGGCCGCACCCGTTCCCGTGCCCCGCACGCGAGGGGCGCGGGCACGAGGGCGGGACGGTGCCGCCACCGGCGCCGGTCGGGCGCCGGGCAGGACGCCGGTCAGGCGCCGGGCAGGACGCCGGTGCGGGCCACCTCGGAGTACCAGCGGGCGCTGGCCTTGGGGATGCGGGTGCCGGTGGGGTAGTCGACGTAGACGGCGCCGAAGCGCTTGCTGTAGCCGTACCCCCACTCGAAGTTGTCCAGCAGCGACCACAGGAAGTAGCCGCGGACGTCCGCGCCGTCGGCGATGGCCCGGTGCACGGCGGCCAGGTGGCCGCGCACGTAGGCGATCCGTTCGGGGTCGTTGACCTGGCCGGAGGGGTCGGCGTAGTCGTCGAACGCCGCTCCGTTCTCCGTGACGACCAGCGGCAGGGCCGGGAACTCCGAGGCCAGCCGGCGCAGCAGGTCGTACAGGCCCGTGGGATCGACGGCCCAGCCCATGGCGGTGGTGGCGCCGGGAGGCTGGTGGAAGGCGACCTGGTCCGCTCCGGGCCAGGGGCTGTGCGAGCTCCTGCCGTGCCCGTCCGCGTTGTGGGCGGCGCTGCCGTCGGCCTCCGAGACGAGAGTGGGCGTGTAGTAGTTGATGCCGAGGAAGTCCAGCGGCTGGTGGATCCGCTCCAGGTCGCCGTCGCGGACGAAGGACCAGTCGGTCAGCGCCGCCGTGTCCTTCAACAGGTCCTCCGGGTACGCGCCCCGCAGCATCGGGCCGGTGAAGACCCGGTTGGCGAGCGCGTCGATCCGGCGGGCGGCGTCGGCGTCGGCATCGCTGCCGGTGAGCGGGCGCACCTGGTGGAAGTTGAGCGTGACCGAGCACCGGGCGTCGGAGGGCAGCGCCGCGCGCAGCGCCTGGACCGCCAGACCGTGCCCCAGGTTGAGGTGGTGAGCGGCGCGCAGGGCGGCGACCGGATCGGTGCGGCCGGGGGCGTGGACGCCGGAGCCGTAGCCGAGGAAGGCGCTGCACCAGGGCTCGTTGAGGGTGGTCCAGGTCTTCACCCGGTCGCCGAGGGCGTCCGCGGCGAGGGCCGCGTAGGCGGCGAACCGCTCGGCCGTGACGCGCTCGGGCCAGCCTCCCGCGTCCTCCAGCTCCTGCGGCAGGTCCCAGTGGTAGAGCGTCGCCACCGGCGTGATGCCGTGGGCCAGCAGCTCGTCGACCAGGCGGCGGTAGAAGTCCAGGCCCTTCTGGACGGCGGGGCCGCGGCCGGTCGGCTGGATCCGGGGCCAGGCGAGGGAGAAGCGGTAGGCGCCGAGGCCGAGTTCGGCCAGGAGCGCGACGTCCTCGCGCCAGCGGTGGTAGTGGTCCGTGGCGATGTCGCCGGTGTCGCCGTTGCGGACACGGCCGGGGGTACGGGCGTAGACGTCCCAGATGGAGGGGGTGCGGCCATCTTCGGCGGTTGCCCCCTCGATCTGGTACGAGGCGGTCGCGGTGCCCCAGAGGAAGCCCTCGGGGAAGGTGCGTGCCGCGTCCGGGGCAGTTCCGCCTTGTCGTGCTGCGGTGACCACGTGGATCCTCTCAGAAAGGTGGGTCGCGAAAGGTGTGTCGAGGGAAAACGGGGAGGGGCGGAGCCCGGCGGCCGGGCGCCGGGCCGGCGTGCACCCGGCCGGCCCCGGCCGGCCGGGATCAGCCCTTGACGGCGCCGGCCATGATCCCGCTGACGATCTGGCGGCCGAAGACGATGAACATCGCCAGCAGCGGCAGGGTGCCGAGCAGCGCGCCCGCCATGATCAGTGACTGGTCGCGGACATAGCCGGCGCTGAGCTGGGTGAGGGCGACCGGGACGGTCGGGTTCGTCATGTCGAGCACCACGAAGGGCCAGAAGAAGTCGTTCCAGGCGTGCACGAACGTGATCATGAACAGCACGGCCATCGCGGGCCGAGCGACCGGGAGCACGATGCTCCAGAAGATCCGCAGCGAGTGCGCGCCGTCCACGCGGGCGGCCTCGACGAGCTCGTCCGGCAGGGCCTCGGCGAGGTACTGCCGCATGAAGAACACCCCGACCGCGCTCACCAGCGTGGGGAAGATGACGGCGGGCAGCTGCTGCGCCCAGCCGAGCTCGGACATCATCATGAACAGCGGTACGACGCCGAGTTGGGGCGGCACCATCATGGTGCCGATCACCAGGGTGAGCAGGATGTTGCGCCCCTTGAACCGCAGTTTGGCGAAGGCGAAGCCGGCCAGCGTCGCGAACAGCACCGTGGACAGGGCGATGACCCCGGCCACGATCATGCTGTTGATCATGGCCTTGCCCATCGCCGCCTCGTCCCACGCGCGGGCGAGGTTGTGGAACAGGTTGGGACCGGGCAGGAACGGCGGCGGGGTCTGGCTGACGCGGGTGTTGTCCGTGGAGGCCGCCACCATCGTCCAGTACAGCGGGAAGATCGACACCAGCGCCATCACGGCGAGCAGGACATAGGCGAGCGGTCCCGCGTGGTGCTGGCGGCCGGCGCGCATCCGCAGCAGCCGGCGGCCGCCGCGGGAGGCTTTCGGGGCGGGGGTCCGGACCGGGGCGTCCGTGCGGACCGGGAGGGAGTTGACGGTCATGACGGCTCCTGGTCAGGGCGTGCGGGGGCGCAGCCGCCGGATCAGGCGCTGCACCGCGAAGACGAGGATGAGCAGCAGGAACATCGCCCAGGCGACGGTCGCCGCGCGGCCCATCCGGTAGTTCTTCCAGCCCTCCTCGTACAGCAGCAGACCCAGCGTCTGGTACTGGTTGTCCGCGCCGCCGGTGACCCCGTTGGGCCCCTGGCCGAAGATCAGCGGCTCACCGAACAGCTGGGTGGCGCCGATGGTGGAGAGCACGATGGTGAAGACGATCGTGGAGCGGATCCCGGGCACGGTGACATGGGTGAACTGCTTCCACCGCGAGGCGCCGTCGATGGACGCCGCCTCGTACCGCTCGGCCGGGATGGCCTGCATCGCCGCCAGGTACAGCAGCGCGTTGTAGCCGGTCCAGCGCCAGATCACCATGGAGGAAATGGCCACCTGGGCGGGCCACTTGTCGGCCTCCCAGTCCAGCGGGTGGACGCCGAACCAGCTGAGCACCCAGTTGATCATGCCGAAGTCACGTTCGAAGAGCATGGTGAAGACCAGGGCCGCCGCGCCGACCGAGGTGGCGTAGGGCACCAGCGACGCGACGCGGAAGAACAGTGAGGCGCGCATCCGGTAGTTGAGCAGGTGCGCCATGCCGAGCGCCATCAGCAGCTGCGGCACCGTGGAGATGACGCCGATGGTGATGGTGTTCTGCAGCGCGTTCCAGAACCTGGAGTCCTTGAACAGCTCGACGTAGTTGTCGAACGCCACCCACTGCATGGAGTTGAGGGTGGCCAGTTCCACATGGTGCAGGGAGATCCACGCCGTGTAGACGAGGGGGTAGAAGCTGAACGCGGCGAAGACGACGAAGAACGGCGCGACGAACGCGTACGGCGCGCCCCTGAGGTCCAGCCGGTGCAGCAGCGCGCTGCGCCGGCCCCGTCCGTCGCCGGGGGTCTTCGCGGGCGGGCCCGAACGCTCCTCGCCGGCCAGGGCGTTGGTGGTGGAGGTGGCCACCGGAGTTCCTTCCTGAGAGCGGATGTCTGAGCCGGGGCCCGGGCGCGTCGGCAGGGTGCGGCGCGCCCGGGGGTGTGGAACAGCCCGAGGGTCAGCCGACCGCCTTGTCGATGCGCTCCGCGGTGGTCTTCCACGCCTTGTCCCGCGACTGGCCCTGCTCCACCAGGGCCAGGCCCTGGGTGAAGGTGTCCTTGATCGTGCCGTCCTTGCGGCCGAGGACCTGCTTGTCGGGGATCTCCTGCGCGGCCGCACCGAAGATCTGGCCGATGGGCGCGTTGCTGAAGTACGCGGAGGTGACGTTCTTGACGTCGGCCCGCTCCAGCGCCTGGCGGGAGGAGGGGAAGTTGCCCAGCTTCTTGAAGATGTACGCCTGCTGCTCCGGCGCGGTCAGCCAGGCGACGAGCTTCTGCGCCTCGGCCTTCACCGGGCTCTTCTCCATCACTCCGAGGAAGGAGCCGCCCCAGTTGGCGCCCTTGGGGGCCTTGGCGACGTCCCACTTGCCCTTGTTCTTCTCCCCGGCCTTCTCGCTGATGTGGCTCAGCATCCAGGCCGGGCAGACCGCCGTGGCGAAGGTGCCGTTGGCCAGGCCCGGGTCCCAACCGGGCTGGAACTGGCGCAGCTTCGCGCTCAGCCCGTCGTCGGCGGCGTCCGCGGCGAGGTTCCAGGCCTGCTTGACGGCGGGGTTCTTGGCGTAGATCAGGTCGCCGTTCTCGTTGTAGTACTGCTCGGGATAGCCGTAGACCATGGCGTTGAACAGGCCGCTGACGGAGTCCATGTACGACACGTGGCCGCCCTTGAAGTCCTTCTTGAAGGTGCGGCCGACCTCGACGTACTTCTTCCAGTCGCCCGCCCACAGCTTGCCGACCGCGTCGCGGTCGGTGGGCAGGCCGGCCTTCGCGAAGTAGTCCTTGCGGTAGCACACGGCCATCGGGCCGGCGTCGGTGCCCAGGCCCAGCACCTTGCCGTCCTTGGTGGTGATCTGGGACTGCTTCCAGGGCAGGAAGTGGTCGGTGCCCGCCATGTGGGAGAAGTCGGCGAACTTGTCGGCCTGCGTCTCGGTGATCTCCTTGGCCCGGCCGACCTCGATGCCCTGGATGTCCTTCAGGCCGTTCCCGGCGGCGAGATGGGTCTGCAGCGCGGTGTAGTAGGTCTGCTCGTCGCCGGCTATCTCGGCCTTGATCCGGACGTTGGGGTGCTCCTTCTCGTACTGCTCGAGCAGGCCCGACTCCTTGAAGCCCATCACCCCGAACATGCCCATGGTGATCGTGACCTTGCCGTCCTTCTTGCCACCGCCCGTGACCGAGCCGCCGCTGCTGCAGCCGGCGACGAGTGCCAGCACACCCACGGCCGCGAGCGCTGACGCCAGCCTCTTTCTGCCGAACGAAACGGGACTGCTCATGGATCTCCTCCTAGGCGGCGACGCGGACGTGCTGGATTGACACGTTTTGCGGCGACCAGTGCGGCTCTGGTGAGTGGGTGGGAACGTGCCCATCGACGACCAAAAATTAGGTGGGCACGTTCCCACCGATGCATGGCAGACTCACGGCAGCGAGCCGATCTGTCAATGACTTGAAAGCAACGAAAGGACATCGGACGCCCCGCGCGCTCGTTCTTCCCGGACGGCGCGGGGCCCGGCTTCCCGGACGGCCCGGGCCCGGCCCACAGCGGCGTCTGCAAGAATCGGTGCTGGTCACCAGCGCGGCCGACACCGCCGCGGCTGCCGGGAGGGGAGTGCATGGCTGGGAATCGCCGTCCGACGATCAAGACGGTCGCCGCCCGCGCGGGCGTGGGCAGGACGACGGTCTCCCGGGTCGTCAACGGCTCCGACCTGGTCAGCGCCGACGCGCGGGCCAGGGTCCTGGCGGCGATCAAGGAGCTCAACTACGTACCCAACACGGTCGCCCGCGGCCTCGTCACCAGCCGCACCAACGCGGTGGCCCTGGTCATCCCGGAATCGGCGAGCCGGCTCGGCTCGGAGCCGTTCTTCGCCGCGCTGATCCGGGGCGTCAGCGAGGCCCTCGCCGACAACCGGACGCAACTGCAGCTGATGCTCGTCCGCGACCAGGCCGAGCGGGAGCAGCTCACCGAGTCGGTGGCGGCGCGCCGCGTGGACGGCGTCCTGCTGGTCTCCGTGCACGCCGACGACCCGCTGCCCGCGATGCTGGAGGCCATGGGCCTGCCCACCGTGCTGGCCGGCCGCCGCGACGTCGGCGAACGGCTGAGCTACGTGCACGCCGACAACGCCGGCGGGGCCGCGGAGGCGGTCCGCCACCTGCTCGCCGGCGGACGCACCAGGATCGCCACGATCGCCGGGCCGCTGGACATGGACGTCGGCCGCAGCCGGCTCGAGGGCTGGCGCACCGCCCATCACGAGGCGGGCGTGCCCGCAAGTCAACTCCTGGTCGAGACGGGCGACTTCAGCTGGGAGAGCGGCCGCCGGGCGATGCGTTCGCTTCTTGAACGCGTACCCGATCTGGACGCCGTCTTCGCCGCCTCCGACCTCATGGCCCTCGGCGCCCTGGAAGAACTGCGCCGCCGGCAACGGCAGGTCCCCGGCGACGTCGCCGTCATCGGCTTCGAGGACTCACTCGCCCGCTACGCCCACCCGCCCCTGACGACGGTGCGTCAGCCCGTGGAGGAACTGGGCCGCACGATGGTCCGCATCCTCAGCGAGATCACCCGACAGGGCGCGGCCCGGCAGCAGTTGATGCTGCCGACGGAGCTGGTGGTGCGCGAGTCGGCGTGAGCGGTCCGCTGGGCGCAGGACGGTGTGCCGCCGGCGGCGGACCGCGCAGCGCCCCGCACCGAAGAGGCGACCGCCCGGCTGGAGCCGATCAGGGCGCCCGGTCGCCTCGGGCTCCGGCGGTGGCCGGAGCCGGAGCCCGAGCCGGAGCCCGAGCCGGAGGCCGTGGCCGGGGCACTGGCCGTGTCCCGGGTCATCGGCCGCCGACCGGGAGGCGGGAGGGAACCGGCAGACGCCGATCTTCTCGCGTCTCCGACGCTTTCAGCGAGGGCTCCTATTGCTCCCATCGCTCGCACATGGACCGACCGGTCCGCCGTCCGAGTCGTCCGTCGGCCGGCGCTCCGCCGTGGGCGGTCACGCTCCCGGCCGGGGGCGGACCGTCAGGATCTGCTCGGCGCGGCCGACCGGGCCGTGGACGTCGTGCAGGACCGTGCTGGTCAGGCCCTGGCCGGTGGGGCCGAAGGTGACGGTGGTGTCCAGACCCGTCCAGGGGCCGCGGGGCCGGCGGTGGAGGTGGACGGTGAGGTCGACGTTGGGGAACATCCACGCGGTGGGCGACTCGCGCACGGCGATGCCGTTGGCGGTGTCGACCAGGGCGAGGTAGGACGCGAGCGGGCTGACCTCGGCGCCGGCGACGAGGCTCAGGGGAGTACTGACCCAGGCGGTCGTACGGCCCGGCTGGGGCGGTCCGACCGGGCGGACGTCCACGGAGGCGATGTAGCCGCCGGGCCAGGACTCGGACATGCGCCAGCGGGTGAGCGACTCCGGTGGGGCGAGCCGGTCGTCGGGGCCGCCCGCGACCGCGGCGGTGTCCAGGGAGGCCAGATACCAGGCACGGGCCCGGACGACCGGACGGCCGGCGATCCGTACGACCGCTTCGAGGAGTTCGATGGTGCGGCCGGGGCGGAGGGTCTCCACCTCGATCGCGCACTCGTCGAGGGCGAGGCGGCCGAGGATGTCGTAGCTGATCCGGGAAAGCAGCAGTCCGTTGTCCGGTCCTGCCGCCCGATGACGGTCGAGGGCGTGGACGATCAGCCCGCCCAACGGGCTGAAGTGCTGCTCGTCCGGGTCCCAGGCCCCGCTGGCGTGGGCCGTCGGCTTGTAGCGGTGGTCGTCTATGGCCTCGAAGTAGCTGCCCTCGGGCGAGGGCGGGGTCGAGAGGGACACGGGCCGTTTCTCCTGAGCCGTCGTTACGTCAGCTGGAGAGCACGTTACCGGCAGCGGGCCGTCTCGTTCCCGTGAGAAAGTGCACAATGCAATTACTTTGTCGCCGTGCAGGGTGGCGAATACGGCAGTCAGGACGAAGCCGCGCACGTCACGGAGCCGTTCCCGCGGTCGCCCGAGGCCGCAGGACCGGTCTGGCGACCCGGCAGCGCGGTGTCACCGTGACGGTGTTCGCGTTCGACGTCGCGGGGGAGCGGAGCAAGCACATCCGGGTCGTGCGCAACCCCGGGGAACTCCGTCGCGGGACATCCGAGCTGGACATCCGACTCCTGATCGTCCCCAGGCCGAACACCCCACACCCCCCAAGAGTCCCCCACGAGCCGGCCGTCAGCCCGCCACGAGACCGCGGCAGGCGTGAGCGGCCCGGCCGGGCCGCTGCCGCTGGATAGGGTCGGGGCCGTGGAGCGCAGCAGCAGGCAGCCGGGCGACGTGTCCGCCGGGGAGGCGGGGAACGACGAACTGTCGCCCCGGGCGTCCCGGGCGCTGTGGTGGGGTTCGGCCGGTCTGGTGCTCGGAGTGCTCGGCACCTCGGTGCTCGTGGCCGGTGCGGAGCACGGCCGGCGGCTGGCCGTGGCCGGAGCCCTGGTCCTGGCGCAGGCGTGGGTCCTGCGGTGGCAGGCGCGCCACCCGGTCGCCGTACTGGCCGCGGACGCGGTGACCGGGCTCGCCGTGTGGGCGCTGCTGCCCGCGGTCTCCCTGACGGGAGCCCTGCTCGCCGCGCAGCTCACCTTGTGCGTGCTGTCGGCGACCCGGCCACGGCGGGTGTCGGTGTGGCCGCTGGCCGCGATGTGCCTGCCGGCGCCGCTGGCTTTCGGGGCGGGCGGTCCCGCGGGCCTGGCCGTCTATCTGCTGACGGTGGTCCTGGCGTGGACCGCGGGGCAGTGGCGCCGGGCGCAGCAGGCACGCGTACGGGCGGAGGCGCGCCGGGCGGTGACGGAGGAACGCGCGCGCATCGCGCGCGAGGTGCACGACGTCGTCGCCCACACCTTGTCGGTGATGGTCGTTCAGGCGGGCGCCGCCGAGGACGTGTTCACCGATCGCCCCGAACAGGCCCGCGAGGCGCTGCGGGCCATCGAGACGGGCGCCCGCTCGGCGCTGGGTGAACTGCGCCTGCTGCTACGGGCGTTCCGGCCCGAGCCGGACCGGGACGATACCGCGGAGCGACCGGAGCGGCAGCCCTCGCTGGCACGCCTGGACGAGCTGGCCGACACCGTGCGCGCCACCGGCGTCACCGTGCACGTGCACCGCGAGGGCGCCACCGGCCCGCTGCCGGCCGCGGTGGACCTGGCGGCGTACCGGATCGTCCAGGAGGCCCTCACCAACACCCTGCGCCACGCTGCCGGTGCCGACGAGGTGAGCGTGCGGGTGACGGCCGAAGGGGACTGCGTGGAGATCACGGTGGCCGACAACGGCCGTACGGGACAAGGAAGTCCGTCCGCGGCGGCGGGACGAGGACTGGTGGGGATGAAGGAGCGCGCCCGGCTCGTGGGCGGCAGCCTGCGCGCCGGTCCGCTGCCCGGAGGCGGTTTCGAAGTGGCGGCGCGGCTGCCCGTGGAGGGGGCGTGATGACGCTGCGCGTGGTGGTGGCCGACGACCAGGCCCTGGTCCGTACCGGATTCCGTATGATCATCGACGCCCGGGACGACCTCGAGGTGGTCGGTGAGGCCTCCGACGGCCAGGAGGCGGTGCGGCTGACCCGGGACCTGGCGCCGGACGTGGTGCTGATGGACGTACGCATGCCCGTCGTGGACGGCATCGAGGCGACCCGGCGGATCGTGGAGCACGGCAGCCGGGCCCGGGTGCTCGTGCTGACCACGTGGGACGTGGACGCGCACGTGGTCGGCGCCCTGCGGGCCGGGGCCAGCGGCTTCCTGCTCAAGGACATCCGCCCCACCGAACTCGTCGACGCGATCCGCGTCACCGCGCGCGGTGACGCGCTGCTGGCGCCCACCGCGCTCAGCCGCGTCCTCGACCGGTTCCTGCGCACCGCGCCCGACCCGGCGCCGCCTCCCTCCCTGCAGGACCTCTCCGGCCGTGAGCGGGAGGTGCTCACCCTCATCGGGCAGGCCCTGTCCAACGCGGAGATCGCCGGCCGGCTGCGTCTGTCGGAGGCCACCGTCAAGAACCACGTCACCGCTGTGCTGCGCAAACTCGGCCTGCGCGACCGCGTGCAGGCCGTCGTCGCCGCCTACGACCACGGCCTCGTGGAGCCGCGCCGTCCCTGACGGCCGCCTCCTCCTCAGGGAGGAGGCCGGGCCGCGGTCCTCCCGCGCTCCCAGTGCCCGACCGCTCCCATGGCCGATCCGCGGCCGGGGTGCGCGGCCGTAGCGTCGAAGGGTGATCGACGACCTGCCCAGCCTGATGTATCTGCTCGCCCATGACGACGCGGCCGAAGGCCCCTACGACCGTCCCCGGACCCGGCTGCTGCTGCGCGCCGCCACCCTGATCGACCTCGCGCTGCGCGGCCGGCTCAGGGAGATCGACGGCACGGTCACCGTCTCCGGTACCGGACCGACCGGCAACCCCGTCCTGGACGGCATGCTGCGTGACGCCACCGCCGGGCACGGCTGGAAGCACCTCGTACGCACCCACCGCAGGCGGACCCTGGCGGAGGTGGAGGACCGGCTCGCCGCGGCGGGCGTGCTGACCGTGAAGGAGCCCCGCACCCCCTTCGGCACCCGGCGCCCGACCGTGACGGACCGGACCGTGACCGCCGCCCTGCACGCCCGGGTGTCCGCCGCGCTGCACGGCGACGGTCCCGTGCGGGACCTGCCCGCCTCCGACGCCGCGCTGCTGGCGCTGGCCGCGGCGGGCGGCGTCCCTCCGGTCGCCTCCCGGCAGGACCGGAAGACCTACCGCGCCCGCATCGACGCCTGCACGGCATCCCTCGCCGCACTCGCGCCCGGCCTGGAGAAAGCAGTACGCGACCTGCCGACCACCATGATCGCCGCCCAGGGCGGCATGGGCGGCAGCTGACCCGACGAACCGGGAGACGATGACCACGCACCGCGCCCCGACCACCCTGGGCTGTGCCCTGGCCGCCGTCCTCGCGACGGCCTGACCGCCGTCCTCGCGACGGCTTGGCCGCTTCGCCCGCACGGACGACCCCGACGGCCCGTCGGCATCGCACTGGTCCCGGCACACGGTGCAGTCCCCGGCACCGGACCGCGTCGTCCCCACCCGTACGACATGACCCGCCACCACCGCACGTCCTGGAAGGGCCTCGGGCGACCCACCGGGAGGGCGCCTTCGGGTGAGCCACCGGGAGGGCGCCCTCGGGTGACCCATCAGGAGAGCGCGCCTTCGGGCGAGTGACCCACCGGGAGGGTGTCGTCCCCGGGTGACCGTCAGGACGGACCGGCCGAGGGCTCGCCGACTCGGCCGGTGAGCCGTCACGGCACGCAGGCGTGGGGCCGGCCCGCTCGACGCCGACGCGTTTCTACGAGCCGGCCAGCCACGCCAGCAGCCGCCCCCGCGACCAGCAGCGGCCGACGGCCTCCGCGTGCAGGGCCGAGTGCCCGAACACCGCCACCCCGACGATGCTGTGGCCGGAGGCGTGGCGATCGCCCATGGTCGGGACCGCCGGAGCGACGCCGACGCCCTCCACCGACACCCACGCCACCGGCCGCTCGGTCGCCGCGGCGTCGAGGCGCTGCAGGAAGCGCAGCCGCTTCTCGAGCGGCAGCCGCGACAGCGCCCAGGTCGTGGTGACGACCGGCAGCGCTTCCGGGGGCACCCGGGCCAGCGCCTCGGGCAGCAGTTCGACGGCGTCGCCCGCCAGCAGCAGCGGCGGAGCCGTCGCCGCCAGCGCCGACTCCGCCGCCAGCCGCGCGGCCCGCTCCGGCCGGTCCGGCGGGAGACATGCGCGCAGCCAGCGGGCGTCGTCCGGGTCGGTCACGTCGACCGGGTCGGCATCGACGCCGATGCGGGCCACCACCTCGGGCATCGCCCGCTCCGGGACGGGCCGTTCCCCCACGACCGAGGCCGAGAACCGCACGGGCGACGACGCGTCACCCAGCACCCGCCCGTCACCGTAGGCGATGCCGACGCGATCGACGCTCAGATTGAAGCCGGCCGAACACCCCACATCGATCAGCCCGACCGTGTCCGCGCCCACCCGACGCGCCGCCTCGGCGAGGGCCGGGTACAGCACGGCGCAGCGCCCGGTCTCGTCGGCCCGCGGCCTGCGCCGGACGGCGACGGCCGTGACCTCGTCCGTGCTGCGCACCAGCGTGTCGATCGCCGCGCCGGCGGCGGCGTCGCCGTTCCCGGCCGCATAGGCGGCGGCAAGCGCCGGGGCCCGTCCGGCGAGGGCGAGGTCGTGCAGCGCGGCGAGGACCACGGCGGGGTGCCGTCTGCGCGCCGGCACCGCCTCGATCGCGCGCAGCGCCTCCTCGGACTCGCTCAGGGCGACCGCGACGCGCTCGTACAGCGGCGACGCCTCGGCGGCGTCCACCTCGCCGAAGTGCCGGTACACCTGCTGCAGTGTGCGGGCTTTCCCCACGGATACGACGCCCTCTCACGGTTGGTCCTGGAAGTCCGGTCTTCTGGCAGTCCGGTCTCCTGGCAGTCCGGTCTCGCGAGGCCGCCTCGACGTGTGAGGAACCCTCTGCGGTGGTCAGCCGCTGGTCTCCGGACCCCAGCGCTCGGGCCCTACCCCGCGCCAGTCGATCCACGCCACCCCTGCCACCTCGGCCGGATCGATCTCCAGTCCGGCCCGGCGGAGGAACTCCGCGACCTCGGCCACGTTGTGCGCCAGGCCGAGGATCTCGCCGTCCACGCGCACACGCCTGCCGCCGGTGGGCGACGGCGGATGCACGATGACGCGAATGGGTCCGGCCATGCCTTCAGGATCATCCGAGCCCCGCGGCCCCGCATTCCAGCCGGTCATCGGCGCCCGTCCCGCCGGTGCGGAGATCGCGCACGGCGGGCCGTCGGTCCGTCGTGGAACAGCCCCCTCGGAGCGATCCCCGAGAGGGCTGATCTGTGCGATAGAGCTGATCTGTGCGAGAGGGCTGGTCCACGCGGCGGAGCACCGGCCCGATCACGCTCGGGGCGCGGGCGTCCGCCGCACCGGCTCCCGTGCGCCCCGGCGCGGCGCGGCACTCAGTACTGCTCGGTCTCCATGAAGCCCGTGCTCGCGTTGTCGTCCGCGTCGAACGCGTCCACGGCGGCGGTCGGGTCGAACCCGGGCGGGCTGTCCTTCAGGGCCAGGCCCAGGCCGGCCAGCTTCGCCTTGACCTCGTCGATCGACTTCGCACCGAAGTTGCGGATGTCGAGCAGGTCGGCCTCGGAACGCGCCAGGAGCTCGCCCACCGAGTGGACGCCCTCGCGCTTGAGGCAGTTGTAGGAGCGGACCGTCAGTTCCAGTTCCTCGATCGGCAGCGCCATGTCGGCGGCCAGGGCGGCGTCCGTGGGGGACGGGCCCATGTCGATGCCCTCGGCGTCGATGTTCAGCTCGCGCGCGAGACCGAACAGCTCCACCAGGGTCTTGCCGGCCGAGGCCATGGCGTCACGCGGACGCATCGCCTGCTTGGTCTCGACGTCGACGACCAGCTTGTCGAAGTCGGTGCGCTGCTCGACACGGGTCGCCTCGACCTTGTACGTGACCTTCAGCACCGGCGAGTAGATGGAGTCCACCGGGATACGGCCGATCTCCTGGCCCACCTGCTTGTTCTGCACGGCGGAGACGTAACCGCGGCCGCGCTCGACCGTCAGCTCCATCTCCAGCTTGCCCTTGCCGTTGAGCGTGGCCAGGACCAGGTCGGGGTTGTGCACCTCGACACCGGCCGGGGGCGCGATGTCGGCGGCGGTGACCAGACCCGGACCCTGCTTGCGCAGGTACATCACCACGGGCTCGTCGTGCTCGGAGGACACGACCAGCTGCTTGATGTTGAGGATCAGGTCGGTGACGTCCTCCTTGACGCCCGGCACGGTGGTGAACTCGTGCAGCACACCGTCGATGCGGATGGACGTGACCGCCGCACCCGGGATCGAGGACAGCAGGGTACGGCGCAGGGAGTTGCCGAGGGTGTAACCGAAGCCCGGCTCCAGCGGCTCGATCACGAACCGGGACCGGAACTCGTCGACGACCTCTTCGGTCAGTGACGGACGCTGAGCGATCAGCACGAGGTATTGCCTCCAGTGTTTGGCGCCCGCTATGTGACGCTGTAGACACCATGAAGGGTACGGGCGGTTCGGACTTCTTCGACGCCGAACCGCCCTATGCCGTCCGACTGCGGCCCGACTGCGGTCCGTCTGCGGTCCGTCTGCGGTCCCGCCGCCCGGCTCCCGCTGGAGAGGTCGGTGGGGCGCTCGACTACTCCTGCGCCGCTTCGTAGGCGCATACTGTGCGCAATGACAAAGCCTGCTGCACCGAAGCGCCATCTGCCCACCAGCCCCTTCAAGGCTCCGGTCGTCCCGGCTCCCAAGCACTTCGCCATGGGTGACCAGGTCACTCATGACGTCTACGGCCTCGGCCGGGTGATCGGTGTCGAGGACGGAATCGCGGTGCTCGTGGATTTCGGCTCCACTCAGATGCGGATCCTGAACCCGTACGCCAAGATGACCAAGCTGTAGACCGCTGTGCCCGGTCACGGCACACCAGGCCCGCTCCGGGATCTGTAACCAAAGGGAGACCTCTCATCGAAACGACCTCGCTGTTCTCCGCCCCGGAAGGGCTACCCCGCGGTGCCGCCACCGCATCGCCGCCTCCGACGACCAACCCCTTCCAGGCCCCGGACTTCGGGGAGAACGAGGCTTTCCCGCACGAGGACGCGCAGGAGCCCGCCTCGCGCCCGCGTGCCGCGCGATCCAGGGCGGCCTAGCTTCCCGGTCCCGGCGGGAGCGTCGCGTGCCCACGGGCGGCGGGGTTGACGCCGTGGCCCAGGGCCACCGCGATCTCCAGGAGCCCACACCCCCTTGGTGACCGCGCGGTGGCCGGGCCCGACCCGTCAGGGCCCGGCCGGGTGAGGCGGGGAGCCGAAAAAGGCTTCGCGGTGGATCACCCCGCCCGCTACGGTCTCGGGAGTGTGCCCGCCGCGGGGAGCCCGAGAGCGCTCCGTGCGCGGCCGGTCCGGCCGTTCCCACGCTGAGAGCAGGTTTCGTCCATGGCATGTCGTATCGGTGAGCTCGTGCTCGGTTGCCGTGACCCGGAGGTACTGGCGCGGTTCTGGTGCGAGGTCCTGGACTTCGTCGTGCTCGACCGCGAGGACGACGGCACACTCGAGATCGGGCCGCGTGAGGGGTTCGGCGGCCCGCAGCCGACGATCATCCTCAGCCGCAGGGACGAGCCGGAACCGGGGAAGTCCCGGCTGCACATCGACGTCAACCCCACCGACCGCGATCAGGACGCCGAACTCGAACGCCTCCTGCGGCTCGGGGCGCGCCCGGCCGACATCGGCCAGACCGGCGAGGAGCAGTGGCACGTCCTCGCCGATCCCGAGGGAAACGAGTTCTGCCTCCTCAAGGGCCGCCTCAGCCCGCTCTGAGGAGCCCGCCTCGACCCGTTCCGAGGTCTTGCCCGCCTCCGCCCGTTCCGAGGTTGCCTGCCTCGGCCTGCTCCGCGGTGCCTGCCTCGGCCTGCTCCGCGGTGCCTGCCTCGGCCTGCTCCGCGGTGCCCGCCGCGGCCTGCTCCGCGCCTGCCGCGACCTGCTCCGAGGCGCCCACCCCGGCCCGTTCCGAGGTTGCCCGCCTGACACCGCTCCGACGGACCGTGGCCCCCGGCACGGCCCGGGGCGCCTGTTGCCCGAAGGCCCGGTCGGCCATCATGAAGCATGCACCCGGCTGACTGGCACCTCACCGAAGACGTCCACGCGTTCCTCGACCGGGCCGGGGACTTCCTGCGGTCGCGCCCCGCCCTGCACACCACGCAGCTGACGACGGTCGAGAAACTGCGTACACGCGGGCCGGACGCCTTCGGCCCCGAGCCCCCTCTCTTCGGCCATCTGGAGGTGGCCGGCGAGGTCCGCGCCGCCTTCCACCGCCTTGCGACCCGGCGCGTGACCCTCACCCCCCTCCGCCCCGGGCAGGCCGACACCCTCGCCGCCCACCTGACCGGCATCGGCCGCACCCTCGCGGGCGTCACCGCGGATCACGACACCGCCACCGCGTTCGCCGAGGCCTGGCAGCGGCACGCGGGTGTGGCGTCGCAGGCCCACTGGTGGGGGCGTCTCCACCGGCTCGGCGCCCTCACGCCACCACGGCCGCGCCCAGCGGGCCGCGGGCGGGCGGCGGGCGAGCGGGACCACGACCAAGTCGTCCGGTTCTGCGGCGAGTTCGTCGCCGAGGTCGGAGAAGCCCCCTCCATGGACGCCGACGCATGGGCCGTCTCGCGCTTCGCCGACAAGCACTTCACGTTCTGGGAGACCCCGGACGGCACCCCGGTCTCCATGGCAGGCTCGACATCGATGGTCGGCCGGATGATCCGGGTCGACCCCGTCTACACCCCGGCCCGCCTGCGCGCTCGGGGCTACGCCGGCGCCGTCACCGTCGAGGTCAGCCGGGCCGCGCTGGACGCCGGCGCGAGCGACGTCGTCCTGTTCACCAACCCCGACAACCCCACCAGCAACGCTCTCTACCAGCGCATCGGCTACGTCCCGGTCGCCGACTTCACCGGCTACAGGTTCTCCCAGGTCAGCAGCCCGACGGGCGTCACGGCGTGACGATCGCGGCGTCCGGATCACGGTCATCGGGACCGGGGCTCCTTGGGCTCCGCGTCGGCGGGGTCCGGGCGACGACGCCCAGTCCGTGCGCGCTCTGCCGGGCCTCGCGCATCACGTCGCGAACCGGGCGCCCCTCGGGGGAGGGTTCGCCGACGGCAGGACGGACGGCCCCTCCGCCGCAGCGGTCCGTCAGTATCGCAGCGCCCGCGCCACCTCGGCCTTCACCTGGCCGGACAGCGAACGGTTGCTGCGGGCCGTCGCCTCGCCGGACTTGCCCGCCGCGACGTCCGACACCGTGACGAGGACCGTGTCGAGCAGATTGCCGCCTGAGTCCCGGAAATTGACCTGGACGAGGAAGGACTTGGTGGAGGAGGCCGAGTTCTCGGCGGTCACCTTCACGGTCGCCCGCCCGTTGTCCGTCGTCGGCGTGCCCAGCCGTACCGCGTCCTTGGCGTCGATGCCGCCCTTCACCTCGTCCAGCTTCCGGCCGGCGGATGCGGTCGCCGACGCCAGCGCCTCAGCGCCGCGCGAGGCGAGCGAGGACGCGGCCGAGGCCGCCTTGCTGGCGGAGGACGTGGGGTTGTTGCTGTCGCCCGAGCAGCCGGTCAGGCCGGCACCCACGACGGCGGCCAGCACAGCACACGCCGTCCACCGCATCGGGTAGCGCGCCATGGTGCCTCCTTGGCTCTCGTTCCCTCGGCCAAGTCAAGTACGAGCGTTCGGGGGCCGCAACGCGGAGCCCGGCCGATCGGCGTCGTCCGCCGGCTCCCGCCGGTACGGGCGGTGGAGGGGACCGTACACCTGGTGACGAGGACGGTGCGGGTGCCGGGGAGGACGGTGATCGGGGAGTTCGTCCGCCGCGCCTGCCACAGCCGCCGGAGCGGTCAGGGCGTGCGGAAGCCCTGGAACCTCACCGGCTTCCGGGTCTCGAAGCCGAGCCGTTCGTAGAGCGTGATCGCGCCGGTGTTCGCCTCGGCCACATGCAGAAAGGGGCGTTCGTCCCGCGCCAGGACGCGCGCGACGAGCGCACCCACCAGCCGGGCGGCGTGCCCCTTGCCGCGTGCCTCGGGAGCCGTGCAGACGGCACTGATCTCGGCCCACCCCGGGGGCCGCAGCCGCTCTCCCGCCATGGCCACCAGCCTGCCGCTGTCGCGGATGCCGAGGTAGGTGCCGAGTTCATGGGTGCGCGGCCGGAAGGGACCCGGCCGGGTCCGGGCCACGAGCGCGAGCATGTCGGGCCCGTCGGAGGCGCCCAACTCGACCACATCGGAGACGTCGGCCTGACCGGGCCCGCTGCCGTCCGGCAGGACCATCTGCCGGCCTTCGAGGACGAACACCTGCTCCCAGTCCGGCGGCGGGACCGCCGGGGAGCTGAACATGTCCGCGAACCCGCCCGGCCCGAGGAGCCGCGCCAGGTCCGCCCAGTCCGCCGGGCCCGGATCGGCGGAGACCGCGCAGAAGGTCGCGACCTCCGGCAGGTAGGCGGCGGCCCGGCCGAGCCGGCGGCCGAGCGGGCAGTGGTGCCCGCGCAGTGACTCGCCCACCGGGTCGTCGAGTGACAGGACATGGACATCGCCGTTCATCGCCGCAGTACGCCTTTCCGCTGTGCCGGTCGAGCCTCTCGGGGAGGGCCGGAGGTCTTCCGCCGGCCCGGTGGCGGAGGCTGCCGGTACGGTTTACCGCATGCACGAGATGGAAGCACTGCTGCGCGAGTACGACCGCGCGCGTGCCTACACGGACGACCTGTGGAAGGACCTCAGCCCGGACGAGGTGACCTGGCGCCCGCACGAGAACTCCAGCGCCATCGGCTGGCACCTCGGCCACCAGGCGCACGTCGCGCACTTCATGATCCGCAACCTCACGGCGGCCGAACCGAGCCCGGACCCTGAGCTGGACGCCCTGATGGACTCGGCGAACCCCGAGCGCTTCCGCGGAGCCCTGCCCACGATCCGCCGCCTCACCGACTTCCGCACCACCGTCGCCGAACGCGTGCACGCCCGTATGGGCGACATCGCCGTGGGCCGGGTCGGCGCCCCCGCCCAACTCGCCATCGTCGCCGGACACTTGCTCACCACCCTGATCAACCACGAGTACCAGCACGACCAGTGGATCAGCGAGGTCCGCACCAACGACCTCGGCCACGCACTCCCACCGGACCCCGACTGCGACCTCGTACGGCGCGTCGACGGCTATCTCGTCATCGACGGCCTGTAGCCGGCTCCGGCACCGGCGGGCGTCCGGGAGGCGCCGGACCGGGGTGGGGACGGACCGGGGTGGGGACGGACCGGGGCGGGGACGGACCGGGGGGTACGGTGACGGCACCCCGTGATGGAGGCAGGTGGTGGCGGTGGAGTGGCGTGCGTACGCCGAGCAGATGGCGGACCTGGCACGGAAACTCCTGGACCAGGAGTCGGTCCAGGCGACGCTCGACACGATCGCCGCGGCGGCCGTCGAACTGGTGGAGAGCTGCGACGAGGCCGGCATCCTGGCGGTGCGCAAGGGCCGCGCTGTCACCCTCGCCGCCTGCGGAACCATGGTCTCCGAATCCGACCGCATCCAGGGCGAGCTGGGGGAGGGGCCCTGCTACGACCTGGCCCGCCGCAAGAACGGCGCACGCGTCTACCGCATCGCGGACCTGACCCAGCCCCACCCGTCCTGGCAGCGCTTCGCGGTCGCGGCCCGCGAGCTGGGCGTCGGCAGCATGGCCGGGGTACTGCTCTACACCGACAACGACGACTTCGGGGCGCTGAACCTGTACGCGCGCCGCCCCGGCGCCTTCGGCGAGGACATAGAGACCGCCGGCTGGCTGCTGGCCTCGCACGCCGCCGTCGCCCTGGCCGACGCCCGCACCATCGACCAGCTCCAGCACGGCATGGAGACCCGGCACGCCATCGGCGAGGCCATGGGCATCCTCATGGAACGCCACGGCCTGAGCGAGGACGACGCCTTCGACGTGCTGCGCCGCATCTCCCAGAACCACAACGTCAAGCTCCGCGACGTCGCGCAGCGGATCCGTGCCGGACGCACCGATCCGGCCTGACCATCCGGCCCGGCGCCTGCCCCGAGACCTTCCGCCTGACCCCCGAGGCGATGGCGAACGCCGTGGAAGTCCCCACGCCGTGCCGCCCCTGTCGAAGCGGTCGCAGCCGGCAGCCGAAGGGCGACCGCCGGTCGGGGCCGGCCCCGGTCCGTTGCCCGTGCGGCGGCTTCGCGGCGGTCATATGTACGCTAAGATCGATCACGAGCTGGTCGCCGCAACCACGGTGGGCCGGTGTGGCGTTGGTGGTCCAAGGAAAGACGCCCCGCTTCCTGCGGGGAGATGCAGGTGCAAGGCCTGCCCGGCGCTCGGAACACGGGGCCCGTCCACGCGTAGAGCGAGGGCGGGCCCCGTTCGCTGTCCGACGGCGCGTCGGGCGAGGCCCCGGACGCCGAGGCATCCGGGGCAGGCCGCTCCGACCGTGCGCCGGTCGGGGCCGGCCGCTAGTCCGCCGCTAGTCCACGTCCACCGGCCCGTCGTCCGACTTCTTCTCCCTGCCCGAGCGCAGCTGCAGCAGCCCGCCGCCGTTGCCGCCGCCGCTGCCGCCGCTGCCGCCGTTGTCCTCGGGCCGGGAGTTGCCGGTGGCCTCCTGGCCGCCCAGGTTCTGGCGGACCGAGTCGAGGATCGTCAGGCCCTGGGAGACGAGGCCGGCGGCGATCTCGCCCAAACCGTCCGCGCCGTTGAGGACGTTGACGTTGGCGCCGGACAGGCCGCCCGCCGCCTCCTTCACGATCTGCGGGAGCTGGTCGATGAGCATCCGGTCGAGCGCGACGCGGTCGTAGGAGGCGGCCGCCTCGGCCTGGATCTTCATGCGCTGTGCCTCGGCGGCCGCGAGGACGCGGACCCGCTCGGCCTCCGCCTCGGCCGGCTTCACGACCTCGGCGACCAGCTGCTGCTGGCGCAACTTCGCCTGCCGCTGGGCCAGTTCGGTCTGTGCGGCCAGCACCTCCTGCTGGGCGTGGGCCTGCGCCAGCGGCCCCGCCTGGCCGGCCTGCGCCTGGGCGCGGTCCACCTCGGCGGAGTACTCCGCCTTCACGACGGCGGTCTGCCGGGCGTACTCGGCCTGCTTGCGGGCCGCCTCCTGCTGGGCCTCCGCCGCCGCCTGGGTGGCCTGCGCCTGGGCGATCTGGGCCTGGCGCTGGATGGCCGCCCGGTGCGGCGCGGACATCGCGTCGATGTACCCGGCGTCGCCGTCGTCGATGGACTGGATCTGCAGCGAGTCGACGATCAGGCCGATCTTCGCCATCTCGGTCTTGGAGGTGTCCAGCACCTCCGCGGCCAGCTTCTGCCGCTCGGTGACGATCTCCTCGACCGTCATCGAGCCGATGATGGCGCGCAGGTGGCCCGCGAAGATGCGCCCGGTCAGCACCGACATCTGCTCCTGGTCGGAGAGGAAGCGCTGACCCGCGTTGATGATGCTCTCGTTGTCGTTGCCGACCTTGAAGGCGATGACGGCGCGCACGCTGAGCGCGATGCCCTGGCGGGTCACGCAGGTCTCGGTGACCTCGGCCTCGTTCATCGACAGGGTCAGGAAGCGGGTCTTGCGGAAGAACGGCACCACGAACTTGCCGTGCCCCGTGACGACTCGGAACGGCGCGCCCCCCAGTCCCCGCCGGCCCCCCGAGATCAGCATCGCCTCGTCGGGAGCGGGAACGCGGTATCCGAACATTTCTTGTCTACTCCTCAGTCGGCGCCGGCGGTGTCACCGCCGAGCGCGTCCAATGGATCCGCCCACTCGATGACGCCGACCTCTCGACATCCACGCGACTCGATCACGAGCACCGTCGCCCCCGTAGGCAGTGGTTCTTCGGACCAGGCGAGGAAGGTCTCGGAGCCGCCCCGGACCCGCACCAGGACTTCGCCGGGGCCCGCGGATCCGCGGGTTCCGATGAGCACTTTCCCGGTACAGCCGATCACGGCATCGTCCTGCGGCATCACGCCCGCTCTCCTCCTGCCCGACCCATGATTCAGACGATAGACCCACCCGGGTCGGGGACCCAACGGGCATGGCGTCATGGGTTGCCCGCCTGTGACACGCCGACCCCTGCCCGCCGTACCGGCAGGCCCCGACCGCTCCGTACCAGCGGGCCCCGACCGCTCCGTACCGGCCGGTCCCGACTCCCGCCCTGAACCGCCGCTCCCGACTCCCGCCCTGAACCGCCGCTCCCGACTCCCGCCCTGAACCGCCGCTCCCGACTCCCGCCCTGAACCGCCGTCCCGACCCTCCGTACCCACGGGTCCAGACCCCTGCGTACCGACTGCCTCCCGCCTCTATCCCCGGACACATACCGAGCGGTATACAGACTCCGTCGCGTGTGACGCCCGCACTGTGCGGGCCGGTTCCGCGCGACGTCCACGTTGCAGGGGCGGATCTGGGGGAGGATCGCATGACCGACGGCACGCGTTCGGGCAGAGCGGCGAGACGGCGGCAGGGGATCGCGGCGGGGGTGGCGCTCGGCAGCTGCGCCCTGGTGGCCGTCTCGACGTCGCCGGCCGCCGCGCACGGTGGCGGGCACGGCCACGGCACCCGCTACGCGGCGCTCGGGGACTCCTACACCTCGGGCCCCGTCATCCCGACCCAGGTGGACGCCGACTGCGCCCGCTCGGACCACAATTACCCCTCGCTCGTCGCGGCGGCGCGCGAGGTGAGCGCGTTCAAGGACGTGAGCTGCAGCGGTGCGACCACCGAGGACATGTGGAAACCGCAGGGCACCAACGGCCCCCAGCTGGATGCCGTGAACCGGTACACCGACCTGGTGACGGTGCAGATCGGCGGCAACGACATCGGCTTCGGCCCCATCATCGGCACCTGCGCGAAGCTCGCCCCCACGGACCCGGCCGGAGACCCGTGCCGCCGCTACTACACCTCCTCCGGCTACGACCAGCTGGCGGTCAACATCCTGCGGACCGCGCCGAAGGTGGCCGCGGTGCTGCGGGCCGTGCACGCCAGGGCGCCGCACGCCCGGGTGCTCGTCGTCGGCTACCCGGACCTGCTGCCCGACGACGGCAGCGGCTGCTACCCGTCGGTGCCGTTCGCGACCGGCGACTTCCCCTATCTGCGCGACACCGGCGAACGGCTGAACCTGATGCTCCGGCTGGTGGCGAGGGTGAACCACGCGCAGTACGTCGACACCTACGGGCCCACCCGCGGCCATGACATGTGCAAGGCGCCCGGCGTCCGCTGGATCGAGCCGCTCCAGCCGGCCTCACCCGCGGCCCCCGCGCACCCGAACGCCAAGGGCGAGGAAGCGATGGCACGTGCCGTCCTCGAACGCCTGGACAAGGGGCACCACCGGCACTGAGCGGCGCCACGCCCGAAGCGTGCGGCATTGGTGTGACGTCGGGTACCGGGCCGAATGAAAGGGGCTGAGCGGGGCAACGTTCCCCCTCATGCCCCTTTCCATGCGCCGCACGCACCACCCCCGGCAGGTGATTCGATGACGACGGCGACCAGGGCGACCAGTACGCCCTCCGCCACCTCGGCCACCACCCCCGCCAACAGCCCAAGGTCCGCTCCACCGCCCTCGCTGCCGTCGCTCACCGGGCTGCGCTGGGCCGCCGCGCTGCTGGTCTTCGGGCTGCACGTGAACAACTTCCGCTACTTCGACGGCACCGCGGGCCGCGTCGTCACCTGGGCGTTCGGGGCCGGCGCGACGGGCGTGTCGTTCTTCTTCGTGCTCTCCGGCTTCGTCCTGACCTGGTCCGCGCGGCCGGGCGACCGCGCCCCCGCCTTCTGGCGGCGGCGCGTCGCCCGCATCCTGCCGGTGCACCTGGTCACCGCGGGGATCGCGCTGCTCATGGCCTGCACGCTGGAGCACCAGTCGAAGCCGTCGCTGCCCCAGGGGCTGGCCAACGTCCTGCTGGTGCACTCCTGGTGGCGCCCGTGGTGGCAGACCCTGGACCCGGTCAGCTGGTCACTGGCCTGCGAGGCCTTCTTCTACGCCCTCTTCCCGCTGCTGGCGCTCCTGCTGCGCCGCCTCGGTGCCCGGGGAGCGACCGTCGTGGCCGGTCTGTCGGTGTCGGCGGTCCTCGCCGTGGCCTGGGTGAACGCGCACCACTGGGTGGGCCAGCCGATCGACTCCCTGCCGCTGGCGCGGCTGCCCGAGTTCGTCCTCGGCGTCGCCGTGGCCCGCCTCGTGCTGCTCGACCGGTGGCGCGGCCCCGGCCTGGAGGCATCCCTCGCGCTGGCGGTCGTCGGCTACTTCCTGGTCCCGCAGGTCACCACCGACTACCGGGCCACCACCTGCACCGTCATCGGTTTCGCCCTGCTCATCCCGGCCGCGGCCGTCGCGGACCTGCGCTCTCTGCCCTCCCTGTGGCGCCGCCCGCGGCTGGTCAGACTCGGCGAGCTCTCCTTCGCCTTCTACATGGTCCACCTGCTGGTGCTCCGCGCCGGGACCAACGTGATCGGCGTCAAGCCCCGCTTCGGCCTCACCGAGGGGCTCGCGGTCACCGCCCTCGCCTTCGCCGTCTCCCTCGGCCTGTCCTGGCTCCTCCACGAGACGGTGGAGCGCCCCGCGCGGCGGCTGCTGCTCCGCCGCCGCGCCGCCCGCCCCCGGCCGGCCCGGCAGCCGGCGCAGCGGGGCTGACACCCCCGCCCCGGCGTCCGCGGGCTCCGCGGCGGCTGGAATGATGGCGACCGCCATGAACGTCCCGGTGCGGGCTGCCGCCGATCTGAGACTGCTGAGGGCCACGGTGTTCTCAGCGGTGTGCGTGGCGCTGTCCGCGGGCGGGCACGTGCTGGCCTCGGGCAGCGGGGTCTCCCTGTGGTCCCTGGCGGCAGGCTGGGCCGGGGTGCTGTGTCTCGTGGGGCCTCTGGCCGGGCGGGAACGGTCGCTGCCGGGCATCGCGCTGGCCGTGATGGCCGGCGAGTTCGGCCTTCACCTGCTCTTCTCCCTCGGCCAGGTCTCCGCGACCTCCGCCGCTCCGGCCGGCGGTTCCAGCCGGGTCGTGGCGCTGGCCGGACGGCTGCTGTGCGGGGCCGAGGCGACACGGCTCACGCCGGGCACCGCGGCCCGGATCCTGCGGCAGGCCCACATCGACCCGGCCCATGCCGTGTCCGTCGCGCACGGTGCGCCGGCCATGGCCGGAATGCCTGGAATGGCGGGCCACGGCGGGCACGCGATGATGCTCAGCTCGATGTTCACGGTGCCGATGGTCGCCGCGCACGTCACCGCGGCCGTCGCCACCGGCTGGGTGCTGCGCCGCTGCGAGGTGGCGCTCTGGCGAGCCGTCCGGCTGCCGACCCTGGTGGCGGGCCGGCTGGCACGGCTCGCCCTGCTGCGACGGCTGGGCGGGCTGCTCGCCGTGGCCCGGGCGCGCAGGCGGGTCGCGGCTCTGCTCGAGCGGTTGCGGACCGTGCTCGCCCCGCGCCGGCCGGCCCACGACGGCGGGCGGCGGCTGCGGTCCGCCGTCCTGTGGACGTGCGTCGTGCGACGGGGCCCGCCGATGGTGACCACGGCAGCCTGAGACCCCCCGCGCGCTCGTACGCCGGGGCGGGGCAGGCTGCCTGCCTGCCATGGTTGCCACCCGGGTGTCCCCGGTAACTCGGTGACCCGTTCGACCACCCCGGTAGACCGGTGGCCCTGACAACCCCGGTGACTCCCGGTGGCCCTGATAACCCCGGTGACCCGATCAGCCGGCCTTCCAGGTCCCGGGTGCCTCACGGCTCTCGGCGTCCCGGGCCTCCGGTGCTCCGGGCCCCCAGACCTCCGGGCCCCCGGGCCCCCGGCTTCCGGGTTTCCCGGACCTCCGGGTTTCCCGGGCTTTCACGCCCTCGCGCGTTCCGGGTCCTCCGTAGGGCCGCCAGGTCTTCGGGTCCTCCGGGGCCACGGGAGGACGGGTCCTGCGGTCGGTCGTCGGGCGCCGCACTCGGCGCTCCGTCCGCGGCACGGGTGGTCTCTCACCTCACCTTCCACACACACGCACACGCATGCGCACACGCACGGGCATGCGCCGCCCCCCGCACTCACGCAGCGGGCGCGCCGCACGCACCGCCGCTTCGCTCACAGGAGCTTCACGATGTACACCTTCACCGCGCGCCGGACAGCCGCGACCGCGGCCCTGCTCGCCGCCGGGCTCGGCCTGACGGCCTGCGCCGGCCCGTCGGGCGGCCGGCCGGCCGCCGCCGTCTCCACCCCTTCCTCCTCCGCCGCGTCCGGCACCGTTCCCCTGGACACACCGGACGCCAAGCCCGCCCTGACGCTCACCGACCAGAACGGCCACCCTTACGACCTCGTCGAGCAGACCGCGGGCCACCCGACGCTGCTCTACTTCGGCTACACCCACTGCCCCGACGTGTGTCCGACGACGATGGCCGACATCGCGCTGGCCGCCCGGAAACTGCCGGCGGCGCAGCGGCGCGAGCTGCGCGTGGTCTTCGTCAGCACCGACCCGGCCCGCGACACCCCCCGCCGGCTGAAGCGGTGGCTCGGCGCGATCGACTCCTCGTTCACCGGTCTGACCGGCGACTTCCCGGCCGTGCAGAAGGCGGCGCGAAGTCTGGGCGTCGGCATCTCCGCACCGGTGAGGCACAAGGACGGCACCGTGACCGTCAGCCACGGCGCCGAGGTGTTCGCCTTCTCGCCCAAGGACGACAAAGCCCACCTCTTCTACACCTCCGGAACCTCGCAGCAGCGATACGCGGCCGACCTGCCGAAGCTCGTGACGGGGGAGACGCCGTGACCCGCGCCCACGCCGCCGCCACGCTGCTGCTCGCCGCCACCGCGCTCACCGGCTGCTCGTCGTCGTCCGGTGCGGCACCGGCGTACGACACCCCGGTCCTGAAGGTCACCGGTGCCTACATACGGCAGCCTCCCACGCCCGACATGGCCGCGGGCTACCTCACCATCACCGACACCGGCCGGCAGCCGGACAAACTCACCGGCGTGACCAGCGACGTCGCCGACCGGGTGACGATGCACCGCACCACGGCCGCGAACCGGATGGAGCCGGTGAAGGCATTCACCGTTCCCGCGGGCGGCAGCCTGGTGCTGCGCACCGGCGGCAACCACCTGATGCTGACGGGCCTGAAGAAGAAGCCGACGGCCGGGCAGACCGTCACCCTCCGTCTGCGGTTCGCCGAGTCCGACTCGCTCACCGTACGGGCGCCGGTCGAGCCGGCGACGTACCGGCCCCCGTCCTGACCGGCGGCGAGGGCCGACCGAGCCGCACGGACCGCGGCCGGCCCTCGCCCACCCGGACATCCGCACCCCGAGTTCCCGAGGTTCGACAAGGCTCCGACATGGCCCGAGACACCACACGACACGACGACGCGCGGGGCGCCATCTCCCGCAGGCGGCTGCTGGGCACGGCGGGCGCGGCGGGCACCGCCGGGCTCCTGGCCGGGGCGGGCGCCGGCACGGCCGCCCACGCGGGCGCGCACCACCCCGCGCCGCTCACTTCGGCCGGCAGCACCGCCGTCCGCGGCTTCTCCCATCACGACGGCTGCACCGCCGACGGGCGACCGGACGCGGGAGTGCTGTTCATCGCCTGGCAGGCCGACCCCGCCGCCTTCCTCACGGTGCGGACGAGACTCGACGGCGCCGACCACCTCACCCGATTCGTCCGGCACGAGTCCAGCGCCCTGTTCGCCGTGCCGGGCGGCGCGGCACCGGGCGAGTACGTCGGCCAGAGCCTGCTGGAGGACTGACATGGACGGTATGCGGCACATGAACATGCACATGCACATGACCGGTCCGATGTGGGCGCCCACCGCGCCGCCGACGCTGCCACGCCTGCTGGCCTGGCACCCCCAGCCGCTTCCGGTGGAACCCCTCGCCTGTCTCCTCGCCCTGGCCCTCTACGGCCTGGCGGTGTGGCGCCTGCGGCGCCGCGGCGACGGCTGGCCGCTCACCCGCACCCTGCTGTGGACCGCGGGCGTGCTCACCGCCGCGGCCGTCACCTGTACCGGCGTGGGCGGCTACGGCATGGAGATGTTCAGCGTCCACATGGTGCAGCACATGGTGCTGTCCATGCTCTCCCCGATCCTGCTGCTGCTCGGCGCGCCCGTCACCCTGGCGCTGCGGTCGCTGCCCACCGCCGGGCGCGGCCGCACCGGCCCGCGGGAAGTGCTCGTCAGGCTGCTGCACAGCCGCCCGGCTCGGGTGGTCTCCTCACCGTTCTTCACCCTGCCCCTGTTCATCGCCAGCCTCTACGGGCTGTACTTCACCCCGCTGTTCGACTTCCTGATGGGCAGCTGGCTGGGCCACGAGTGGATGCTGGCCCACTTCCTGGCGACCGGGCTGCTGTTCTTCTGGCCCATCCTCGGCGTTGATCCCGCACCGCGGCGCCCCTCCCACCTGCTGCGCTTGCTGGAACTGTTCATCGGCATGCCGTTCCACGCCTTCTTCGGCATCGCCGTGATGATGTCCAGCACCCTGACCGTCACCTTCTTCGCCCACCCGCCGGCCGCCTGGCACCTCAGCCCGCTGGCCGACCAGAACACCGGTGGCGGGATCGCCTGGGCCTTCAGCGAGATCCCCACCCTGCTGGTGCTGATGGCCGTGCTCGTCCAGTGGGCGGGCAGCGACCGCCGCACCGCCGCCCGCACCGACCGCCAGGCCGACCGCGACCACGACGCCGAACTGGCCGCCTACAACGCCTACCTGGCCCGCCTCGCCGCCCGCGACCACCCCGCCTGAGGGTCCACGCGGCCCGTACCCGTCCGTACCCGCGCGACCGGTACCCGCGCGACCGGTACCCGCACGACCGCGGTACCCAGGACGACCGGCGCGTACGGGTGGGCCGTTCACATCGTCAGGACCATCGCGAGCATGCCGATGGCGAGCGACAGACGGCATGCCGTGCCCACCGCCGGGGCCTGCCAGACGCTGGGCGCGGCACGGCGGGGCCCGGCCACCGGGAGTGGTGACGCGGGGGCGCACTCGACGGCCGCCACGGGCACGAGTCGCGTCCCGGCCCACAGCACGTAGGCGATGTAGTAGCCCAGCAGCGCCAGGTCCACCAGGGGCGAACCCATCGGGGCGTGGCCGTGGCGCATGCCCGCCATCGCCTCGGGCGTCATGCCGCCGGCGGCGACCGCCATCACCACCGCCATGTAGGCCATGACCGCCGCATCGATCGTGTGGTGCAGGCGGTGCGGCTCACCGCGGGCGAACAGCAGCGCCCGTACGGCGAGCGCGACGAACACCACCGCCAGCACCGCGGGGCCCCAGACACCGGTCCTGCGGGCCAGCGCGGGTGCCGCCATGAGGGCCATCCCGACGCCCATCACCGCCTCGGCCCGCGCGATACGGCGCTCGCACCGGTCCTTCACCGTCCACGCTCTGGACCGCACCGCGCACAGCACGCCCGTGGCCGTACCGAGAGCTGTCAGCAGCCACCCCACCAACGGCGGCCCTCCCATCCGATCACCCCCACCCTCGGCCTTCCTCCGCGCGGCGGGGCATACCCGGGCGCACGGGGGCGAGGCCCGCGCACGGGCGCCGCCGCGGCGGCCGGGCGGCCGACCTGCCGGCCCGGCCGTTCCCTGTGCCGGCGCTGAGCTGACAGACGCACGTGGCAGAAGCCGAGCTGACAGACGCACGTGGTAGAAGCGGACCATGAACAGCTCCCGCACCACCCCGAGCCGGAACGGCGGCGCGCGATGACCGCCGGCATCGACACCCCGGACCGCCGCGGCCGCACCGGCCTGGACCGGACCGGCCTGGACCTGACCGGAAACCCGCGCGTGAGGGTGCGGGAGGTGAAACTGCTCTCCAGCCACTGGTACGTCGAGCGCGCCACCACCTTCGACTTCCAGCACGCCGACGGCACCTGGAGCAGCCAGCAGCGCGAGACGCACGACCGCGGCAACGGCGCCACCATGCTGCTGTACGACGCCGAACGCGAAACGGTCCTGCTCACCCGGCAGTTCCGCTTCCCCGTCTACGTCAACGGCCACCCCGACGGCATGCTGATCGAGACGCCCGGCGGACTCCTCGACGACGAGGACGAACACCCCGAACTCGCCGTGCGGCGCGAGGTGGTGGAGGAGACCGGGCACACCATCGGCGCCGTCCGGCACGTCTTCGACGTCTACATGAGCCCCGGCTCCGTCACCGAACGCGTCAGCTTCTACGCCGCCGCGTACGGACCCTCGACCCGCACCCACGAGGGCGGTGGCCTCGACGAGGAGGGTGAGGACATCGAGATCGTCGAACTGCCCTTCCGCCGCGCCCTGGAGATGATCCGCACCGGCGAGATCAACGACGCCAAGACCATCATGCTGCTGCAGTGGGCGGCGCTGGAGGGCCCCTTCGCCCGCTAGGCCCTGCGCCCTCCGGCCCTTCGCCACCCGGGACGGCCCCCTGCGCCGAGCCCCCTGCGCCGGGCCCCCTGGGCCGGACCCCTTGACTTGGAGAGCGCTCCAGGCTGAAGACTCCCGTTCGTGCCCGAACACCCGGGTACGAACGGGAGGAACACCCATGAAGTACCGCACGATCGGAAGCGACCCGGCCAACCGCCGTGAGGTGAGCGTGATCGCCCTCGGGGCGATGCTCATGGGCTCACGCACGGACGAGAAGACGTCGTTCGCCGTCCTCGACCGCTACGTCGAGGCCGGCGGCACCTTCATCGACACCTCCGACAACTACGCCTTCTGGGAGGACGGCGGCCAGGGCGGTCAGAGCGAGGAACTGCTCGGCCGGTGGCGGCGCAGCCGCGGCGTGGGCGACGAGATCGTCATCGCGACCAAGCTCGGCGCCCGTCCGCTCGCCCCCGGCACCAGCTATGTCGACAACCCGGAGGGCCTGTCCGCCAAGGTGATCCGCGAGTCCGCCGAGCGCAGCCGGCAACGGCTCGGCGTGGACCGGCTGGACCTCCTCTACGCCCACATCGACGACCCCGCCGTCCCGCAGCGCGAGACGGTCGAGGCGTTCGCCGAACTCGTCGGCGAGGGCACGGTCGGACTGCTCGGCGTGAGCAACCAGGCCACCTGGCGGGTGGAGCGGGCCCGCGCCCTCGCCGCCGGGGCCGGCCTGCCCGGCTACGAGGTCCTCCAGTACGCGCACAGCTACCTCCGCCCGCGCGCCGACGTCCCCAGCGACATGTTCCCCGACGGCAGCCTCGGTCATGCCGGTCCCGACCTCGTCACCTACCTGCGTGCCGAGCCCACCCTGACCCTCGTCGCCTACTCGCCCCTGCTGAGGGGCGCCTACACCCACCCCGACCGGCTCCCCTCCGACTACGACCACCCCGGCACCCCGCCTCGCCTCGCCGCCCTGCGCGAGGTGGCCCGCGAAACGGGAGCGACGCTCAACCAGGTCGTCCTGGCCTGGCAGCTGGGCGGCGCGCTCCCGACCATCCCGCTGGTCGGCGCCTCGTCGGTGGCCCAGTTGGAGGAGAACCTGGCGGCGGCCGATCTGGAACTGACGGCGGAGCAGCGGGCGCGCCTGGACGCGGCCCACTGATCCGCGCCCCGTCACCGCCGGGCTGCCCGCCGGTAGCAGGTGAGGACGGCCGGGCCGGTCCGCTCGGCCGACACGCACTCCAGGTGCGCCGGCGGGCCGCCCGCGGGGAACAGGCGGTCGCCGGTGCCCAGGACGCTGGGCAGGGTGATCAGGCGGTACTCGTCCACCAGGTCCCGCGCCCTCAGCGCGTGGACGACGCTCAGGCTGCCCGCGACGACCACGTCGCGTGGCTCGCGCTCGACCGCGTCGGCCGGGTCGCCGTCCAGGAGCCGGGAGTTGGCCCAGCCGGAGACATCGGTGAGGGTGCGGGAGGCGACGAGTTTCGCCGCGGCGTTCATGCGGGCGGAGAACGCGTCCTCGCGCTGCGGCCACAGGCGGGAGAACTGCTCCCAGGTGGTGCGGCCCAGCAGCAGGACCCCCTCGTCCAGGGTGGCCCCGAGCCGGAACTTGTCCCCGGCGACCGCCTCGGGGCCGTGCCGGAACATCCAGCCGCCGCCGGGTGTGCCCCCGCGGCCGTCCGGGTCGGAGACGATTCCGTCCAGCGTGCTGAACGCGATGACGATGACGCTCATGGCGATGTCCTCTCGGAGGTCACGATCGATGGTCACCGGTACGTACCGGCGCCACCGCCCGGACTCATCGCCCGCTGCCGGATTTCTCCGCGGAGATCTCCCCGGGCAGGCCGAACGCCGCGAACACCCGCGGATCGGCGAACACCACGTTGCGCGCGATCCGCCCCGCGCCGACGGTGAAGACCTGCAGCGTGTGCAGCCGGTGCCCGCCGTCCGGCGCGGGCGCGTACGCGGCGAGCGCCGGCTGTCCGCCCGCGGTGAGCGGCCGGGTGAGCCAGTGCGTGCCGCGCATCGCGAAGACGCGCTCCAGGAACAGGCCGTAGTCGCGGCGCCCCCGGTACCACAGCGGCACCGGCGGCATCTCCAGCACGGCCGCGTCGGTCAGCAGCCGCACCAGCGCGGGCACGTCGGCCGCCTCGAAGGCCCGCGCGTACTGCCGTACGACGTCCCGCGCCCCGGCGTCGTCCGGCTCGGGCAGTTCGGCGGGATCGCCCACACGGGCGAGTGCGGCCCGGGCCCGCTGCAGCGAGCTGTTGACGGCCGCGACCGTCGTCCCGAGCTGCTCGGCCACCTCCGCGGCGCTGAACTCCAGCACCTCCCGCAGCACCAGCACCGCCCGCTGCCGCGCGGGCAGCCACTGCAACGCCGCCACCAGGGCGAGCCGCAGATCGGCCCGTGCCTCGATGTCGTAGCGGGCGTCGGGGAACGGCTGCAGCCACGGGATGTCGAGGGCCGGCGTCAGCGGTGCGCCCGGGTCCTCGCTCGGGGCCCCCAGTCCGGACGGCAGCGGCCGCCGCGCCCGCCCCTCCAGCGCGGTCAGGCACACGTTCGTCGCGATCCGGTACAGCCAGGTGCGCACCGACGCGCGTGAGGCGTCGTAGCGCTCCCGCGCCTTCCACGCCCGCAGCATCGTCTCCTGCACCAGGTCCTCGGCCTCGTGGAACGAGCCCAGCATGCGGTAGCAGTAGGCCACCAGCTCGCCCCGGTACGGCTCAAGGTCCATGGGCCCATCATGGCGCACACCACCCCTGGCAGGTCCCCTCCCGCTGTGCGTGACTTGAGGCATGAGCCCACTCCCGACCGAGCGAAGCCTCCGCACCACCCCCGAAGGCCTGCAGTGGGAGCCCAGCGAGCGGTGGGTGCGCGGCGTCAAGGGCGATGTCACGGTCGTCGACAGCCGCCACCCCGTCCTCGTCTGGGAGCCCGAGCTGCCCGTACCGCAGTACGCCTTCCCCCGCGCCGACGTCCGCCTGGACCTCCTGCGCCCCGCCAAGCACCCGCACACCGGCACCCACACCGGCTCGCGGATCTTCTACGACCTCGAAGCCGGCGAGGAGCGGGTGGCGAACGCGGCCTGGACCTTCCCGGCCGCCGACCTGGCCGGCCACATCGCCTTCGAGTGGTTCCGGCGCCCCGGCCTCGACCACTGGTACGAGGAGGAGGAAGAGATCTTCATCCACCCCCGCGACCCGCACAAACGCGTCGACGCCCTGCCCAGCAGCCGGCACGTCCAGGTCGAGATCGACGGGACGCTCGTCGCGGACACCCGCCGGCCGGTGCTGCTGTTCGAGACCGCCCTGCCCACCCGCTACTACATCCCGCGCCAGGACGTCCGCCTCGACCTGCTCGAACCCACCGACCACCACAGCGGCTGCCCCTACAAGGGCACCGCCGAGTACTGGTCCTGGCGCGGCGGGGCCGCTGTGCCGCCCAACCTGGTCTGGAGCTACCCGGACCCGCTGCCCGCGGTGGGCCCGATCCGCGGACTCCTCGCCTTCTTCAACGAGGCCGTCGACATCAGCGTGGACGGCGAGCGCCAGGAGCGCCCGGTCACGCCGTTCAGCGCGACCCTCAAACCGAGCAGCCCACGTGGGCCAGAGCCTGCTTGAGCAGCACCCCGTGCCCGCCCGGCATCTCGCTCTGCACGGCCTCCGACACCGCCTCCTGCGGGCTGAACCAGACCAGGTCCAGGGCGTCCTGACGGGGACGGCAGTCGCCGGTGACGGGGACGACGTAGGCCAGGGACACCGCGTGCTGGCGCGGGTCGTGGAACGGTGTGATGCCCTGCGTCGGGAAGTACTCCGCGACCGTGAAGGGCTGCAGTGACGCCGGGATCCGGGGCAGTGCCACCGGGCCGAGGTCCTTCTCCAGGTGGCGCAGCAGCGCGTCACGGACCCGTTCGTGGTGCAGCACCCGCCCGGAGACCAGGGTCCGGCTGACCGTGCCGTCCGGCCCGATGCGCAGCAGCACGCCGACACTGGTGACTTCGCCGCTGTCGTCCACGCGCACGGGCACGGCCTCGACGTACAGGATCGGCATACGGGCACGCGCCGATTCGAGGTCGTCGGCGCTCAGCCAGCCCGGCGTGGTTTCGGTCATGTCAGACATTGCTTGATCATACTTTCAGCAGGGGCCGGAAAACCGGTAGACCCGAGAGGCGTTGTGTGCTCCTGCCCACTGTGCGATCCGCAGCGCGTCGGGCAGGCTCAGCTCGTCGGCGTCCACCCGGTCCTGCAGCAGAGCGGCCAGACCGTGGCGGAAGGCGAGCGCGCCGAGCCAGTAGAACTCGGCCACCCCATAGGCGTCGGAGCTGTACAGCAGCTTGCGGAACGGCGTGATCTCCAGGGCCTCCGCCAGCACGGCCCGGGCGCGCGCCGGGCCGACGTGGTGCAGGGTGAGACCCACGTCCAGGTACACGTGCTCGAACACCGCCGCCAGATAGGCGGCCTGGCGCTGGTACGGCCAGCAGTGCAGCAGCAGCACCGGGATCGCGCCGCCGGTCAGGTGCAGCCAGTCGGTGAGGTGGGTGGGGTCCACCCGGTGCATGCGGATGTCGCTGTCGCCGAAGCCGGTGTGCAGCTGGAGCGGCAGGCCGAGGTCGACGGCGGTCCACAGCAGGTGCCGTACGAGGACGGGATCGTCCAGCCGGCCGCCGCGCGCCAGCCAGCGCCGGGCCGCCCGCGTCACCTCGGCCCGGGACGGGCGGGCCGGATCGAGGTCGAAGCCGGTGCGGTAGGCGGCCACGGACTTCACCTCGACCACGCCCGGCCGCCCCACCGCCTCCAGCGCGGCCGCCCGGAAGGCGTCGCCGTACTCGTCGGCCTCGACGCCCCGTGCGGCCACCGCCTCGGCGGTGTTCTCCAGCCGTACGACCTCGTACGCCGTCCCGCCGGCCGTCTCGGCCAGCTGTGCCGGAGTGGTCGGGCGGTCCGGCGCGCAGCCGGTGTCCACGCAGAACACGCCCGTCGCCGAGGCGGTCAGGAAGCGCCGGTGCACCTCGTCGGCGCCCAGCTCGGCGCGGCGCGCGAGGTAGGCGTCGGGCGGCGCGTGCCGGGGCAGGTCCAGCAGCGGGGCGCAGTGCCGGCGGACGGCCACGCCGACGGGACTGTCGAAGGTCGAGATCCCGGGCCAGGACCCGCCCTCGGTGATCAGCTCCTCGAAGCGTTCCCGGGACAGGCCGGCGGTGACGAGGCCGTGGCAGTGGTGGTCCACCAGCTCCAGCGCGTCGAGCGCCTCCCGGACCGCGCCCATGTCAGTACTTCCAGCGGTACGCCGCCGCCACCCGCTCGTCGTCCAGTCCGTCGACCGCCGCGATCTCCCCCTGCCGTACGGCGATCACGGCGTCCGCGAGGACCGGCCCGAGCGCCGCGCGCAGCCGCTGGTCCGCGCGGAACTCCGTGACCGCGTCGGCGAGCGAGGCCGGCAGCCGCCGTACGCCGCGGGCCGCCGCGTCGTCCGGTCCGAGGAGGGCCGGGTCGCCGGTGATCTCCTCCGGCAGCGGGGCGGAGGAGGCCAGGCCGTCCAGTCCGGCCGCGATCAGGCAGGTGAGGGCCAGATACGGGTTGGCGGCCAGGTCGACCGGTTTGACCTCCAGGTTCGCGGCCCGGTCGCGCAGGCCCGCGGTGCCCGTGACGACGCGCACCGCGGCCTCCCGGGTCTCATGGCCCCAGCAGGTGAACACCCCGGCCCACTGGGAGGGCCTGAGCCGCAGGTAGCTCGCCGGGCTGGGCGCGGTCACGGCCGTCAGGGCCGGGAGGTGCGCCAGCACGCCGGCCGCGAACGACTCGGCCTCGGCCGTCATGCCGTGGCGGCCCCCGCCGCCGGAGTGCAGGTTGACGCCGTCGCGCCAGGCGGAGAGGTGGACGTGGCCGCCGTTGCCGACGCCCTGCGCGAAGACGGCCGGGGCGAAGGAGACCACGAGTCCGTGGCGCCGGGCCACGGCCCGGATCGTCTGCCGCACCAGCACGCTGCGGTCGGCCGCCGCCACCGGGTCGAGGGCGCCCACCGAGATCTCGAACTGACCGGCCGCGTACTCGGGATGCAGCTGTTCGACGTCCACGCCCTGCGCGGCGAACGCGGCCAGCAGGTCGGCGGTGCAGTCGCTGAGTTCGATCTGCCGCGCGGCGCTGTACGCGGGTCCCGAGCAGGCGGGCAGGAACTCCCCGCCCTCCGCCGGTCCGCAGCCGACCGACCACTCCACCTCGACGGCGGCGCGGAAGGTCAGGCCGTACCGCTCGGCCGCCGAGGAGACGACGCGGCGCAGGGCCGTGCGCCCGCACCCCGGATGCGGCTCGCCCTCCTGGGTGATCCGGTCGACGGGCGCCCAGGCCCAGCCGGGCTGCCCCGCCAGGACGGTCAGGTGGTCGAGGTCGGGGTAGAGGCGCAGATCGCCGTCCGGGGAGCCCAGGACGTCGGTGGAGACGATGGAGTCGTTCGCCAGGAAGGTGTCGAACACCGGCGACATCCCGACGCCCCACGCGGCGGCGGAGGCGAGCCCGGCCGTCGGGACCGCCTTGATCCGGCCGACGCCCGCGGTGTCGACGTAGGACAGCACGACGCCGTGCACACCACGGGCCGACAGTTCGCCGCCGAGCGCGGTGGCCCGTTCGACGTCGCCGGGGCGCCCGCCGGGGACGGGATCGGCAAGGGTGGTCATACGTCCTCCACGGATACGTCCGTCACGGGTACGTCCTCGGTGTGCGGCACGTGCCTCAGGGTTTCACGGCCACCGCGCCGTACTGCGGTACGACGGCGGGTGTTCCGGATCCGGCGCGCCAGCGCGAGCAGGACACCAGGCCCGGTTCGAGGAGGTCCAGGCCCTCGAAGAAGGCGGCGACGTCCGCGCCGCCGCGGGCGGTGATGGGCGGGGTGGCGTTGTCGTTCCAGAACTTCATGGCCGGAATCTGGCCCGCCCCGCCGAGTTCGGGGTCGAAGGTCGGGTGGGTGAGGACCAGGAAGCTGCCGCTGGGCGTCCCGGCCATGACCCGGCGGACGATGTCGCGGGCCTCGCCGGTGTCCGGTACGAAATTGAGGACGCCCAGCATCAGCACCGCGACCGGTTCGCCGAGGTCGAGGGTCCCGGCGGCCCGTCGCAGAATCGTGTCCGGGTCGCGCGCGTCCGCGTCGAGGTACTCGGTGACGCCCTCGCCGGTGCCGCCGAGAAGGGTGTGGGCGTGGGCGAGGACGACGGGGTCGTTGTCGACATAGACGACCCGCGCCCCGGGGTCGATCCGCTGGGCGATCTGGTGCGTGTTCTCCCCGGTGGGCAGGCCCGTGCCGATGTCCAGGAACTGCCGCACCCCGCGTTCCGCGGCGAGGAAGCGCACCGCCCGGCCCAGGAACCCCCGGTCGGCGCGGGCGACGTCGCGGATGACCGGGAACATCCCGGCGACGTGCTCGCCGACCCGCCGGTCGGCCTCGTAGTTGTCCTGGCCGCCGATCCAGTAGTTCCACACGCGCGCGTTGTGCGGCACGCCGGTGCCGGGCACCGGCGACCCGTCCGAAGGGGTGGGACTCTCCGTCACGACTCAGCTCCTCCTCGCACACCGGTGGCCGTCGCGGCCATTGTGCCGTCCGGTGATCACGGTGTCCGGTGAACGCCGGGGAACCGGCCGGCCGTTCGCGCGCGATCGGCCGGCCGGCGTGCGGAACGGGCCGGCCCGCGGCCGCACCGCCCGGTCAGCAGGAGCAGCCGTCCGGGCCCGGCTTGCTACTCGTCAGTACCCCACCCTGTGACCGGCGTGAGGCCTGGGGTACGGTCCCTCCCGGGTCCGTGCGCACCGCCGCCCGCGGACCGCCACGCGCAGGGTCGAAGGGGGCGCCGCAGGCATGGAGTTCCACCTGGTCGAGGACGGCGAAGGGCCCCCGGAGCCGGACGGCACCCCGCTGGAGGACCTCGCCCCGCAGCCCCTGCTGACCCGGGACTACGAGACCCGCCCCGAGCTCGTCTACGAACGGCTGCGCGACCGCCACGGCCCCCTCGCGCCGGTCGACCTGCTGGGCGTGCCGGCCTGGCTGGTGCTCGGATACCGCGAGTCGCTGGAAGTGCTCCAGGACGACGCCGCCTGGCCCAAGGGCCTGGAGAACTGGCGCGCCCGGTCGGAGGGCCGGGTGCCCGCCGACTGGCCGCTCGGCCCCTCCCTCGAGGTCAACCACGTGCTGATCCAGGGCGGCCCCGCCCACCGCACCCTGCGCGCCGCCTGGGACGTGGCGCTGCGGCCGTTCCAGGACCCGCGCGACCAGCGGACCAAGCGCCTCAGGGCCGCCGTCACCGGCTACGCCGACGAGCTGATCACCCTGCTCGCGCGCGGCGGCCGCACCGGACTGGCCGACCTGTCGGCGCAGTTCGCCCGCCCGCTGCCGCTGATGGCCGCCAGCCATCTGCTCGGCTTCCCCGGCTCGCAGGGCGACGACGCCCTGATGGACATGTGGCGTGTGCTGGACGCGGGGCCCGACGCCGGACCCGCCCTGGAACGCCTGCTGGTGACGCTGCGCGACCTGGCCGCAGCCAAGGCCGACGAGCCCGGCGACGACTTCCCCTCCCACCTGGCGGCCGCCCATCCGGAGCTGTCGGTCGACGCGCTGGCCCGGGAGCTGTTCATGCTGCTCGGCATGGTCTCCGACCACGTCGGCATCCTCATCTCCAACACCGTCGTGGAGGTGATCTGCGGGGAGAGCGAGGGCGGCGTACGCACCGCCCTGTCCGCCGGAATGGTGCGCGAGACCATGAACCGCGTGGTCATGCGCAAGCCGCCGCTGGTCAACTTCGTGCCGCGGTTCGCCACCGAGGACACCCGGCTGGGCCGCTACACCGTCCGCGCCGGCGACCCGGTGTGGGTCTCCGCCGCCGCCGCGCACGCCGACCCCCTCTTCGCCGGCCGGAGGCCGGCGGAGTCCAGCATCAGCAGCCGGGCCCACCTGTCCTGGGGCGCGGGGCCCCGCCAGTGCCCGGCCCGCGAGCTGGCCTCGGCCATCGCGGCGGCGGGCGTGGGCCGCCTCTTCGAACGGTTCGGGCACATCGAGCTCGCCCTTCCCGTCGACCAGCTGCCCTGGCGCTCCTCGCCCTTCATGCGCGGGCTGCGCTCGCTGCCCGTGCGCTACGAGCTGACCGGCGGGCCGCAGCCGTCGCTCGCGCCGCCGCACACCGCGGACGCGGCGGGCGGGGCCCGGCCGTCGGATCCGCCGGACGCACCGGCCGCGGCGGACCGCTCCGCCGGGCGGCGCTCCTCGCTGTGGCGCTATCTGACGGGCCTGATCCGGTCCGGAAACTGACCGTTCACACGGTTCGCGTAGGGTGACCGGACCGCCGCAGACCCCCGGCGCCCCGTCGCGCCCCGACCCGGAAGCAGGCCGTGTCCTCCGCCCCGTCGCCCCTCCTGACCGCCACCGGTCCGTCCACCGGCTCCGCCGACATCCGGCTGATCGTCACGGACATGGACGGCACCCTCCTGGACGACGCCAAGCGCGTCCCGCCCGGCCTGTGGCGGACGCTGGCCGAACTGCGCTGGCGCGGGGTGGTGTTCAGCCCGGCGAGCGGACGCCAGTACGCCACGCTGGCGAAGGAGTTCGCCGAGGTGGCCGAGGGGATGGTGTTCATCGCGGAGAACGGCACGTACGTGGTGCGGGACGGTGTTGAGCTCAGCTCCGACCCGCTGGAGCCGGGCGTCGCGGCCGGTGTCGTGCGAGCCGTACGGCAGCTGGTGGCCGACGGCGTGGACGTGGGCGCCGTCGTCTGCGGCAAGCGCTCCGCCTACGTCGAGCGCGGCGACGAGGCGTTCCTGGCCGAGGTGCGCAGGTACTACGCCGAGCACCGCGTCGTCGAGGACGCCACCGCGCTCGACGACGACGTCATCAAGGTCGCCCTGTTCGACTTCGGTGCCGCCGAGCGCACCACCGCCCCCGCGCTGGAGCCCTTCACCGCCACCCTCCCGCACTCTCGACTTCGCTCGAGCGGGGGGATCCCCAAGGTCGTCGTCTCCGGTGAGCACTGGGTCGACGTCATGAACGGCACCGCCGACAAGGGCGCCGCCCTGCGCCGGCTCCAGCACGAGCTGGGCGTCACGCCCGCCCAGACCATGGTCTTCGGCGACTACCTCAACGACCTGGAGATGCTGGACGCCGCAGACTGGTCCTTCGCCATGGCCAACGCCCACCCGGACGTCATCGCCCGCGCCCGCCACCTGGCCCCGTCCAACAACGACAACGGCGTGCTGCGCACCATCGCCCGGGTGCTCGGGCTGGAGGCCTGACACCCGACGGGCCGTCACCCGCGGGCCTGGCGCCCCGGCCCGCCCCGGCTGTTCAATGGGGCTGCACATGCCCGCCCGAGGAAGGAGCCGCCGTGTCTCCCGCCGCCGTGCCGCCCGTCGGGGCACGCATCCGCCAGGCGCGCCTGGCGAGAGGCGTGAGCCTGCGCGCCCTCGCGCGGGACGTCGGTGTCTCCGCGAGCCTGGTGTCCCAGATCGAGACCGGCAAGAGCCAGCCGTCGGTGAGCACGCTGTACGCCATCACGACGGCGCTCGGGATCTCCGTCGAGTCGCTCTTCGACGCCGGGGAGGCCACCGCCGTCCCGCCCGCCGCGGCCCCGCCCGGCGTGCCGCCGGCCGCCGTCGGGTCCCCGGCGACGGCCCGGGCGCCCGTCCTGCACGCGCTGGCCGCCTTCGCCGCCGACCCGGGCCGCCGTATCGGGCCGGTGGTCACGCCGGGGGAGCGGGAGGTGCTGGAGCTGGACTCGGGGGTGGTGTGGGAGCGGCTCGGGCACGTCCCCGGCACGGACGTCGACTTCCTGCGGGTGACCTACCGGCCCGGCGGCGCATCCTCCGGCTCCGGCGGCCTGATGCGGCACGCGGGCACCGAGTACGGCTGTCTGACCTCGGGCGAACTCGTCCTCACCCTCGGATTCGAGGAGTACCCGCTGCACCCCGGCGACGCGGTGTGCTTCGAGTCGGCGACCCCGCACCGCTACCGCAACGACGGAGAGGAACCGGCCGTCGGCATCTGGTTCGTGTTCAGTGACACTTGACACCTGCGCCGTGTGGTCGTTCACTCCGGAGTGGGGGTGGTCGCCATGGCGATCCGCACGTACGGCCCGAACGCCGTCGACTGGGAAGAGCGCGTCGACCTGGACCGGCTGCGCAAGGAGCGCCTGTCCCGGCTGAACGACCGGCTGAACCGCTCCTCGCTCGGCGCCCTGCTGAGCTTCGACTTCGCCAACATCCGCTACATGACCGCCACGCACATCGGCACCTGGGCGATGGACAAGCTGATCCGCTTCGCCCTGCTGGTGCGCGGCGGCGAACCGGTCGTCTGGGACTTCGGCTCCGCCGCCCGCCACCACCAGCTCTACAACCCCTGGCTCGACTACAGCGACGGCAAGGGCGGCGAGCCCACCGGCGCCCGGGCCGGGATCTCCACCCTGCGCGGCGCCTTCCATCCGGACGCGGGGATCGCCGAGGACGTGGCCCGCAAGATCGCCGGCGAACTGCGCGACCACGGCCTCGCGGGCGAGCCCCTCGGCGTCGACGTGGCCGAGATGCCCGTCCTCATGGCCCTGCGCGCCGAGGGCATCGACGTCGTCGACGGCCAGCAGGTCTTCCTGGAGGCCCGCCGCACCAAGACCCGCGACGAGATCTCCCTGCTCACCCAGGCCTGCGCGATGGTGGACGCCGCCTACGAGGAACTGTACGGACACCTGCGCCCCGGGGTGCGCGAGAACGAGTGCGTCGGCCTCGTCAGCAAGGTCCTCTACGACCTCGGCAGCGAGTACGTCGAAGGCGTCAACGCGATCTCCGGCGAACGCTGTTCACCCCACCCGCACGTCTACAGCGACCGCCTGATCCGCCCCGGCGACCCCGCCTTCTTCGACATCCTGCACAGCCACCTCGGCTACCGCACCTGCTACTACCGCACCTTCGCCGTCGGCAGCGCCTCCCGGGCGCAGCGCGACGCCTATGTGCGCTGCCGCGCGTACATGGACGAGGCCATCGCCCTGGTCCGCCCCGGCGCGACCACGGCCGACGTCGTCCGGGTCTGGCCGCGCGCCGAGGAGTTCGGCTTCGCCGACGAGACCGCCGCCTTCGCGCTGCAGTACGGCCACGGCGTCGGCCTGTCGATCTGGGAGAAGCCCATCTTCAGCCGCCTGGTCTCCCTCGACCACCCCGAAGTCCTCGAAGAGGGCATGGTCTTCGCCCTGGAGACCTACTGGCCGGCCGCCGACGGCTGGTCCGCCGCCCGTATCGAGGAGGAGCTGGTCGTCACCGCCGACGGCTGCGAGGTCATCACCAAGTTCCCGGCCGAGGAACTGCTGGTCGCGGGCCGCAAGTACTGGACCGTCGGCGGCGAGCTGAACACCCGCCGGGAGTCCCAGTCCCACCTCAACACCCGCGGCGACGGGAGCACCTGATGGCCGGCCCGGAGGAACTCCTCACCCTGTACGAGCAGATGGCCGTCATCCGCCGTACGGAGCAGGCCGCGCACGACCTGTTCCTGTCCGGCCTGGTCAAGGGCACCACCCACCTCGCCGCCGGGCACGAGGCGATCGCCGTCGGCGCGAGCGCCGCGCTGCGCCCCGACGACTACGTCTTCGCCACCTACCGCGGCCACCACCACGCCATGGCCCGCGGCGCCACCCCCGAGGAGTGCCTGGCCGAGCTGATGAGCCGCGCGACGGGACTGTGCAAGGCCAAGGGCGGCTCCATGCACCTGACGAAGGCGTCCGAGAACATGCTCGGCTCCTACGCCATCGTCGGCGCCCACCTCCCGATGGCGGTCGGCGCCGCCTGGTCCGCCCGGCTGCGCGGCACCGGACAGATCGCGGTCGCCTTCTTCGGCGACGGCGCGACCAACATCGGCGCCTTCCACGAGGCGCTCAACCTGGCCGCCGTGTGGAAGCTGCCCGTGCTGTTCGTCTGCGAGAACAACCTGTACATGGAGTACACGCCGATCGCCGACGTCACGGCCGTCGCCCGGCCCGCGGCGGACCGGGCCCCCTCCTACGGCATCCCGGGCGAGACCGTCGACGGCAACGACGTCGTCGCCGTGCGGGAGGCGGTGGCCGCCCTGGCCCGGCGGGCCCGGGCGGGAGACGGGCCCGCTCTCCTGGAGGCCGAGACCTACCGCCACTTCGGCCACAGCCGCGCCGACCCGGCCGCCTACCGTCCGGCCGAGGAGGTCGAACGCTGGCTCGGGCACGACCCGCTGGACGTGGCCCGCGGACGCCTCGCCGAGCTGGGCGTGACCGGGGAGACGCTCACCGCCGCCGACGAGCGCGCCCGCGACCTCGTGCGGCGGGCGGTCGAGGCGGCGAAGCACGCGCCGCCGCCCGATCCGGACGAGGCGCTGACCGACGTGTGGGCGGACGGGGGTGCGGCATGGCGGACGTGACGGCGGGCCGTGACGTCATCACCTACCGGGAGGCGGTCGCCGAGGGCATCGCACGGGAGATGCGGCGCGACGCGGCCGTCGTGTGCCTGGGGGAGGACATCGGCGAGGCCGGCGGGGTGTTCAAGACCACCGCCGGGCTGCTGAAGGAGTTCGGGCCCGAGCGGGTGTGGGACACGCCCATCTCCGAACAGGCCATCGTGGGCGCGGCGATGGGCGCCGCGATGACCGGGATGCGGCCGGTCGCCGAGATCATGTTCTCCGACTTCCTGGCCTGCTGCTGGGACTACCTCGCCAACGAGATCCCCAAGGTGCGGTACATGACGGGCGGCCAGGTCACCGTTCCCCTCGTCGTGCGCACCGCCAACGGCGGTGGCCTCGGCTTCGGCGCGCAGCACTCCCAGGCCACCGAGAACTGGGCGCTGACCGTGCCGGGGCTGAAGATCGCGGCCCCCGCCACCCCCGCCGACGTCATCGGGATGATGGCGGCGGCCGTCCGCAGCGAGGACCCCGTCGTCTTCTTCGAGCACAAGGGGCTGCTCGCGAGCAAGGGCGCCCCGCCGCCACCGGACCACGTCGTCGAGCTGGGCCGCGCGGCCGTCGTGCGCGAGGGCGCCGACGTGACGCTGGTGGCGCTCGCCGCGATGGTGCCGGTGGCGCTGGAGGCCGCCGCACGGCTCGCCGAGGAGGGCGTCGACGCGGAGATCGTGGACCTGCGCAGTCTCGTCCCGCTGGACACCGCGACCGTCCTCGCCTCCCTCGCGAAGACCTCGCGGCTGGTGACCGTCGAGGAGAACCCCTACCAGGGCGGCTGGGGCGCCACCCTCGTGTCGGTCGTCGCCGACGAGGGGTTCTCCCTGCTGGACGCGCCCGTGCGCCGGGTCGCGGGCGAGTGCGTCCCGCTGCCGTTCGCCGACGCGCTCGAGGAGCGGGTCATCCCCACCGTAGCCAAGGTCGTGGCGGCCGTGAGGAGTCTCGCCGCGTACTGAACACCCCTGAGGAGGAAGCGCGATGACCGATCGGATACTCCTTCGCGGCGGACACGTGATCTCCATGGACGCCTCCGTCAGGGAGCTGCCGAGGGGTGACGTCCTCATCGAGGACGGCCGCGTCGCGGCCGTGCGGCCCGAGATCGGAGCGGACGCCCAGGTCCTGGACATGACCGGGCGCATCGTGATCCCCGGCTTCGTCGACACCCACCGCCACACCTGGGAGGCCTCGATCCGCGGCGTCGCCCCCGACGCCACCCTCGACGACTACTTCGTCGACATCCTGGACACCTTCGCCCCGCTCTACACCCCCGAGGACGTCTACGCGGCCAACCTCGCCGGTGCCCTGGAGTGCCTCAACGCCGGCATCACGACGCTCGTCGACTGGTCCCACATCAACAACACCCCCGACCACCCGGACGCCGCGGTCCAGGCGCTCGCCGAGAGCGGCATCCGCGCCCAGTACGCCTACGGCAGCGCCAACACCTCCCTCGCCGACTACTGGTTCGACAGCAAGATCGCGATACCCGGGGACGACGTCCGCCGTATCCGCACCAAGTACTTCGCCTCGGACGACGGCCTGCTGACCATGGCCCTGGCCACCCGCGGCCCCGGCTTCTGCCGGAGCGAGGTCGTCACCTCCGAATGGGCCCTCGCCCGCGAACTCGGCATCCCCATCACCGTGCACGTCGCCATGGGACGGCTGGCCGGCCGCTTCGGCATGGTCGGGCAGCTGCACGAGATGGGGCTCCTCGGGCCCGACACCACCTACGTCCACTGCTGCTACCTCAGTGAGGACGAGTGGCGGATGGTCGCCGACAGCGGCGGCACCGTGTCGATCGCGCCGCAGGTGGAGACGCAGATGGGGCACGGCTGGCCGCCCGTGATGAAAGCCGTCGCACACGGCCTGCGGCCCAGCCTCAGCATCGACGTCGTCACCACCGTGCCCGGCGACATGTTCACCCAGATCCGCGCGGCCTTCGGCGCCGAGCGGGCCCGGGTCAACGCCGAGTGCTGGCAGGCCGACGTGCCCGTCCCCGAAACGATGCTGACGGCACGCCGGATGCTGGAGACGGCGACGGCCAACGGCGCGCACGTCGCGGGACTGGAGCACCGCACCGGTTCCCTGACCCCCGGCAAGCGCGCCGACGTCGTCGCCCTCGACGCCACCGCGCCGAACATGGCGCCGGTGCACGACGCGGCCGCCGCGGTCACGCTGTGCGCGGACGTCTCCAACGTCGAGACGGTCATCGTCGACGGCGTGATCCGCAAGCGCGACGGACGGCTCACCGGCGACGTCGCCCGGGCGCGCCGCCTCGTCGAGGCCTCCCGCGACCGGCTCCTGGCGGCGAAGGAGGCGAAACGGACGGCATGACCGGGTATCTGGTGCGACGGGCCGCGGACGTGCCCGAGCCGCCGTACGACGCGCACGGTCACCGGCGCAGGACCCTGGTCGGCGAGGACGACGGCAGCGTGCACACCGGCTTCGGGGTGTGCGAACTGCGGCCGGACGGCCGGGTACCGGCCCATGTGCACTCCTACGAGGAGAGCTTCCACATCCTCGGCGGCACCGTCGTCCTCGACCTGCCCGAGGGGTCCTGGCTGCTGGAGGAGGGCGACTACGGCGTCCTCCCCACGGGCGTCCCGCACGCCTGGCGCGGCACCGGCGGCACAGCCGCCCGCTGGGCGGACATGCTCGCGCCCGTGCCGCGGGCCCGCTACGGGCACGACACGCAGCGGGTGCGCGACCTGCCCGCGCGCCACCCCGTGCGCATCGACGTCCGCGACCCGCGCACCCGCTCCTTCGGTCACTTCGAACCCGCCCAGATGGACCCGGGCAAGCAGTCCCAGGACCTGCTGGCCGTCTCCGCGAGCATGCGCACCGCCCTGCTCGTCTACAGCGGCATCACGGTCAAGATGATGGTCGACGGCGACCTCGGCGCGGTCGCCTCGACGATGTTCATGGTCCAGTACGCGCCCGACGGCGTCGCGGGCAGCCACGACCACCCCTTCGAGGAGACCTACTACTTCCTCGAAGGGGAGGCGGACGCGGTCTTCGACGGCGAGCACCACCGGCTGGGGCCCGGTGACTGCGCCTGGGCCGGCGCCGGTTGCGTGCACGGCTTCGCCAACGCCGGTCAGGGGCCGCTGCGGTGGCTGGAGACCCAGGCGCCGCAGCCGCCACCGCGCCACTCGTACCGGTTCACCCGGGACTGGGAGTACCTGAGGGAGGCCCTGGAGTCATGAGCAGTGTGGTGGTCGTCGGCGGTACGTCGGGCATCGGCCGCGAGTTCGCACGCGTACGCGCGGAGCGGGGCGACGAGGTCGTCCTCACCGGCCGCGACCCCGACCGCGCCGACGCGGTCGCCAAGGAGATCGGCGCCCGTGGTCTCGCCCTGGACCTCGCCCGGCCGCGGGAGCTCGCCGGGGCGCTCACCGATGTCGGACGCGTCGACCACCTGGTTCTCGCGGGTGTCTCCCGCGACGAGAACCGGGCCACCGAGTACGACATCACCGCCGCACTGCGCCTGGTGACCCTCAAGCTCGTCGGCTACACCGAGGTCGTCCACCGTCTGCGGCCCCGTCTGCACGACGACAGCGCGATCGTCGTGTTCGGCGGCCAGGCCAAGGAACGCCCCTATCCGGGCGCCACCACGGTCGCGACGGTCAACGCGGGGGTCCGGGGCCTGGTGAACACCCTCGCGGTCGAACTGGCCCCGGTCCGCGTCAACGCCGTCCACCCCGGTGTCGTCGGCGACAGCCCCTACTGGCGGGACAAACCGGAGGCGGTGCTGGCCGACCTCAGGGCGCGGACCCCGACCGGGCGCCTCGCCACCATGGCGGACGTCGTGGACGCCGTGGACTTCCTGCTGCGCAACAGGTCGGTCAACGCCGTGGAGCTGAGCGTGGACGGGGGATGGCTGCTGGGCTGAGCGGCACAGCACGGCACCGCGGCCGGTCACGGCCGACCGGGCCGGCGGAGGCCCGCCACCCTACGGTCACGAGGCGTGCCGGCGGCTGTCCTCGGCCACCTCCTTGTCGAGCGCCGCCCGCACCAACGCGGCGGCGAGCACGGCGGGTTCGGTGTCCCCGGCGAGCTCCACGATCCGGTCGGGGTCCTTCGGCAGGCCCAGGCGCCGCGCTCCGTCGAGGGCCTTGCGGTCCAGGTACGGCGCGACCTCCGGCCAGACCCGCTGGGCCTCGCGCAGGAAGATGTCGGCGCCGGCCGGCCCCAGGCCCGGGACCTCCTGGAGCAGGGCGCGCAGCCGGCCGGTGTCGCCGTCCGCCTCCTCGCGCATCCGCCGCAGGTCCCCGCCCCACCGCTCGCTCACCAGCTCGGCGGCCTCGCCGAGCTGGGTGGCGGTGCGCTCGTCGTAGCGCCGGTAGCCGCCGCGGCCCAGCGCGTCCACCCGCTGCTGCCAGTCGGCCCCGGCCATCCGCCGCGGGTCGCGCAGCCCCGCCTCGTACAGCTCGCGTGCGGAGTCGACGGCGATGGACCCGCGGATGCGGGCACTGAGCAGCAGCGCGAGGACGAGCAGCTGGAACAGCGGCTGGGGCGTGTCCTTGAGCTTGATGCCCGCGTCCTCGGCGTACGTCCGCCCGTGCTCCCCGACGAGCTCCCGCACCACGCTCTGCCGGTCGCTCACGGCTTCAGCGGGTCGTGGCCGATCGTCATCAGCCGGTGCCTGCGGTCGGAGTCCTCGGCCTCGGGCTCGTTCTCCGGATCGGTCTGCGCCGCCACCGTGTCCACCACCGTGTACATCACCCGGATGTCGTCGTCGGTGAGGTCGGTGCGCCGCTTCTGCAGGATCGCGAGGACGTGCTGCCCGGTGGGCGGGCCCGCCTGATCGGGCAGCGGCTCGGTGGTCTCGTCGGCGTCGGCGACCCGCAGCCAGGCGGCCAGCTCCTGCGAGGTCATGTTCACCACGCGGTGGAAGTCCTCCCACAGCGCGTCGAGTTCGAGGGCGTCGGTCATCGGGCACCCCTTTCCGTCGGTATGTGCTCCGGTCCGTCGGTACGCGGCCCGCGTACCCGTCCGGGCCCCTCGGCCGGTACTGAGGCCGGGGGCGGGTCAGTTGTCGCGCGGCCAGTTCTCGGCGTCGAACATCCACCGCTGCTTCTCGAACTCGGCGGTGATGCCGATCAGCAGGTCCTGGGTGACCGGGTCCGGCTCGCCGGTCGCGGCGATGCGCTCGCGCAGCCGTCCGATCGCCGCCTCCAGGGCGTCCGCGACCACCTGGACGACCTCCGTGTCGCGCAGCCAGCCCTCCTTCGGGCCGGGCAGCGTGTAGCCCGTCGCGATCGTCTCGGGCCGGCCGTCGGGCGGCAGACCGAGCGCGGCGGCGCGCTCGGCCACCGTGTCGGCGTAGGTGCGTGCGGTGTCCACCACCTCGTCGAGCTGGAGATGGATCGAGCGGAACCGCGGGCCCACGATGTTCCAGTGCGCCTGCTTGCCGATCAGTGAGAGCCCGAGAAGATCCACGAGGGTGCCCTGCAGAGCCTCGCCGGCGATCTTGCGGGCCGGCTCCGGAAGCGTGCTCTTCACCACAGTCATAGGGGTGCTCTCCTTCTGGCGTAGTGCCTGCCGCCGCGGAGCGGTGCGGCGTGCGCCCGCGCGGGTCCCCGCACCCGCCCCTCCGGGCCCTCCACCCGCGCAGGCCGCACCCGCGACCCCTCCACGTGGCCGCGAGTGCCCAGGTCGAAGTGGGGCAAACACCCGCCGGAGCGCCTTGCCCCGTCTCACTTCGTGAGTACGTCGTCCAGGAAGCGGACAAGGTCGGCGAAGACCTCGGCCTTGTTCGTCTCGTTGAAGACCTCGTGCCGGGCGCCGGGGTAGATCCGTTCGGTGACGCGCTCGCCGCCGAGCCGTTCCACCCCGACGCGGCTCCCGGGCAGGGGGACGAGCCGGTCGTCGTCGCCGTGCAGCCACAGCAGCGGCAGCCGGCCGACGCCGCCGCCCTCGGCGACGGTCCCCAGCGTCCGGGCGAACGCCTCCAGCGTCGGCCGCTTCATCGGCCCGTGCCAGACCAGGGGATCACCGGCGTACGCCGCCCCGACCGCCGGGTCCCGGGAGAGCGCGGCCGGGCTGATGGGCGTGTCGGGGATCTCGTCCAACGCCAGCAGCCGCCCCGGCAGCTCCCATGCGCCGATCACCGGCCCGGACAGCACCAGCGCGGCCAGTTCGTCGCCGTACCGCTGGGCGTAGCGGGCCGCGATCAGGCCGCCCATGGAGTGCCCGATGAGGACGAGCGGCACGCCGGGACACGTCGAGCGGGCCAGGTCGGCCACGGTGTGGACGTCGGTGACCACGTCCTCGAAGTCCTCGATCAGCACCCGCTCGCCCGCCGACGAGCCGTGGCCCATGTGGTCGGGCCCGAACACGGCGGCGCCGTACCCGGTCAGTACCGCGGCCAGTTCCTCGTACCGGCCGACGTGCTCGCCGTAGCCGTGCACCACCAGGGCGACGCAGCGCGGCCGTTCGCGGGCCCATTCGCGTGCGGTGATCGTGCCCCGGGTGCCGGCCAGGACGTGCTCGCGGGCGTCGGCCATGTCTCCTCCAGCTGCGTCGGTGAACGGTGCCGCAAGACTCTCAGCATGATCCGGATCTCCCCGCGGCGGAAGGGCCGACAGGCGGGGTGGAAGGGCCGACAGGCGAGACGGTACTTACCGGCCCGTATGTCTGCACATACCATCGGTCACCGCATGAACACGATGACGCTCTGGCACATATCCGGCTGGGAGTTCGCCGCCCTCGCCTTCGCCGCGCTCCTGGTCGGCTTCTCCAAGACCGCCGTGAGCGGGGCCAACACGGTCAGCCTCGCCGTCTTCGCGGCGGTCCTGCCCGCGCGTGCCTCCACGGGCGTGCTCCTGCCCGTCCTGATCGTGGGCGACGTCCTCGCCGTCCTGACCTACCGGCGCCACGCCCACTGGCCGACGCTGTGGCGGCTGTTCCCGGCGGTGGCGGCGGGCGTGGTGGCCGGCACGCTGTTCCTGGTCTGGGCCGACGACGCCGTCGTACGCACGTCGATCGGCGCGATCCTGCTGCTGATGGCGGGCGTGACCCTCTGGCGGCGGCGCACGGCGGAGGCCGGGGAGGAGCCGGACTCGGTGGGCACCCGCTCCGGCCGCGCCAAGGCCCGCTCCTACGGTGTCCTCGGCGGTTTCACCACGATGGTCGCCAACGCCGGCGGCCCCGTGATGTCGATGTACCTGCTGTCCGCGGGTTTCCGCAAGCTCGGCTTCCTGGGCACGTCGGCGTTCTTCTTCCTCATCGTGAACGTCTCCAAGGTCCCCTTCAGCGCCGGCCTGGGTCTGATCGACGGCTCCTCGCTGCTCCTCGACGCGGCCCTCGCCCTGTTCGTCGTACCCGGCGCGTTCATCGGCAAGTGGGCCGTCAGCCGCATCAACCAGCGCCTCTTCGAACAGCTCGTCATCGCGGCCACGATCGTGGGCGGGCTGCAGCTCCTGCTGCGCTGAGCCCCCGCGGCGGGCGGCGCGCGGCGGGAATGCGGCGGCGGGCGGCGGTGTTCCAGTCACTGTGATTGGCATGCTCGGATCAAAGATCCAGGGCGTGGGCGAAAGGAGGACCTCATGGCACGCAGCACCGCGCGCCCCGTCGTCAGGTTGAGGTCGACGGCCGGTACCGGCGTCACCTACGTGACCCGCAAGAACCGCCGGAACCACCCCGACCGGCTGGTCCTGCGCAAGTACGACCCGGTGGCCGGCGAGCACGTCGCGTTCCGCGAGGAGCGCTGAACGAACCCGCGCCGCCCGGCACCCAGGGCACCGAGGAGGTAACCCCATGAAGCCCCGCATCCATCCCGACTCCCGGCTCGTCGTCTTCCGCGACCGCGCCGCGGACGCCGCGTTCCTGACCCGTTCCACCGCCGACTCGGCCAGGACGATCGAGTGGCAGGACGGCAACACCTACCCGCTCATCGACGTCGAGATCTCGTCGGCGAGCCACCCCTTCTACACCGGCAGGTCGCGGGTCCTGGACACCGCCGGCCGAGTGGAGCGCTTCGAGCGCCGCTACGGCCGTGCTGCGACGCGTCACCAGGAGAACCAGGACGACCGGGAGAAGCAGGGAAAGCAGGAGAAGTAGGAGAACCAGGAGAGCAGAATCATGAAGGTGCGCAACTCCCTGCGCTCACTGAAGTCCAGGCCCGGCGCTCAGGTGGTCCGCCGCCGCGGTGTGGTCTTCGTCATCAACAAGAAGGACCCGCGCGTCAAGGCCCGCCAGGGCTGACGCGGCCCGGAGTCCGCCACCACGGACGGCCGCCCGGCATGCCACCGGGCGGCCGTCCGCGGTCAGGCCACCGTGCCGCCGCGCCACCGGCGTTCGGCCACCGCACCGCCCAGGCGGTCGTCGGTGATCAGCGGTGAGCCGTCGGACGTTGAGCCGCCGATCGCTCGGCCGGTGGCCGGTGGCCGGTGGCCGTTGGCCGGTGGCCGGTGCCCGGTGGCCGGAGCGCCGCGAGTGCGGTCCCCCGCACACCGGTCCGCCCACTGCCTCGTACGCTCACCCCATGTCCCCCCACATCCTGATCCTCGGCGGCACCACGGAGGCCCGCGAGCTGGCCGCCGCGCTCGCGGCGCGCCCGGGTGTGCGTGTCACCACTTCCCTGGCCGGGCGCGTGACCCGGCCGGGCGCACCGGTGGGGGACGTACGCGTCGGAGGGTTCGGCGGGGCGGCTGGCCTGGCCGACTGGCTGCGCGAACAGCACGTGGACGCCCTCGTCGACGCCACGCACCCCTTCGCCGAGAAGATCACGGCGAACGCGGCGCAGGCCGCGGCGGCGAGCGGTGTGCCCGTGGTGGTGCTGCGCCGCCCGGGCTGGCGGCCCGGCCCCGGCGACCGCTGGCACATGGTCCCGTCGCTCACCGCCGCCGCGGAGCTGCTGCCGCGCTTCGGCTCCCGGGCGTTCCTGACCACCGGCCGACTGGGCCTGGCCGCCTTCGCGCACCTGACGGACCTGCACTTCGTCGTACGGTCGGTCGAGCCCCCCGGGCCGCCGATGCCCCCGCACACCGAAGTGCTGCTCGCCCGGGGGCCGTTCACGGTCGCCGACGAGACCTCGCTGCTGCGGGAGCACCTCGTCGACGTCCTGGTGACCAAGGACAGCGGGGGAGCGGCGACGGCCGCCAAGCTCACGGCCGCACGCCGACTCGGGCTGCCGGTGGTGGTGGTTCGCCGGCCGCCGTTGCCGCAGGGCGTACGCGCGGTACCGGACGTGGCGGGAGCGCTCGAACGGCTGGGTCTCGGCTCACCGTGAGACGAACGGGGTGACGGGAAGGCGCCGGTCGGGGCCCTGACCGCCGTCCGGCCCGCCCGCTCGCCCCCGGCTCCGCCGACCACCCGCGGGTCCGGGCCCCCGACCGGCGGACGCGCGCGATCCTGCCCGCTGCGGCCTGCGGCCTGCGGCCTGCGGCCTGCGGCCTGCGGCCCGGCGGGCCAGCTCGGGTCCGCAGCTCGTGTCCTCGGCCCGTATCCGCAGGTCGCAGCTCCCATCCCCGTGGCTGCAGGCCGGTGCCCAAGGCCCCGAGCCCGCAGGCCGGGTGCCAAGGCCCGAGCCCGCAGGCGGCGCCCGAGGCCCTGCCCCCGCAGGCCGGTGCCCAAGGCCCCGAGCCCGCAGGCCGGGTGCCGAGGCCCGAGCCCGCAGGCGGCGCCCGAGACTCTGCCCCCGCAGGCAGCGCCCGAGGCCCTGCCCCCGCAGGCCGGGTGCCGAGGCCCGAGCCCGCAGGCGGCGCCCGAGGCCCTGGCCCCGCGGACCGGTGCCCGCGGCCCCGAGCCGCGGATCGGTGCCCGAGGGCGGCCGACGTCCCGCCGGCTGCCCGAGGGCGGCCGACGTCCCGCCGGACCCGTTCCCCCGGCCGGGCGTGGCATCCCGTACGCGGCCGGAGGAGCGTGCTCACTTCCCGGGATGGCGGCGCAGCAGATACGTGTCCATGATCCAGCCCTTGCGCTGCCGCGCTTCGGCCCGCACCCGCTCGATCTCCGGTCCGGCCTCGCCGATCGGTCCGGAGACGAGGATCTCGTCCGGGGTGCCCAGGTACGCCCCCCAGTAGATGTGGATGTCCTCGCCCGCGTACTGGCGGAACGACTGGTGCGCGTCCAGCATCACCACCACGTCGTCGACCCCCTCGGGGAAGCCCTCGGCGAGCCGCCGCCCGGTGGTGATCTGAACGGGCCGGCCGACGCGGTTCAGCCCCGTGCGATGGCGGGCGACGAGGGCCGAGACGCTGCTGATGCCCGGCACGACGTCGTACGCGAAGTCGACGCCGCCCCGCTCCCGCACCTCCTCGAGAATCGCGAGCGTGCTGTCGTACAGCGCCGGGTCCCCCCACACCAGGAACGCGCCGCTGTCGTCCTCGCCCAGCTCCTCGGCGATCAGCCGCTCGTAGATGTCCGCGCGGGCACGGCGCCAGTCCCCGACGGCGGGCGAGTAGGCCGCGCCGCCGGCCTTCCTGTCCCGCTCCGGGTCCCGCGCCTCGACCACGCGGTAGGACCCCGGGTCGGGTATGTGCGCGTCCAGCATGTCCCGGCGGAGCTGCGTGAGGTCGTCCTTCACCTCGCCCTTGTCGAGCAGGAAGAACACGTCCGTGCTCCGCAGCGCCCTGACCGCCTGAAGCGTCAGCTGGTCGGGGTCGCCCGCGCCGATACCGATGACATGAATCCTTCGCACACCCCGAGTCTGCCGTACGCCACTGACAGTGCCTGCCTACGGGGTCCGGCCCCGCAGCCGCGGGGCCCGCGCCCCGGCGTCGACGGGCCGGCCGCCGCCCTCCTCCACATCGGCCGCCAGCTCCCGCGCCCAGCGGACCACTCCGGCCGGATCCATCCCGTACGGCCGTCGCTGTCCCGTCCGCGCGGCCCACTCCTCGACGGCCCCGGCACCGCGCCGCAGCAGCCGGGCGCCGCCCGTGGCGTTCCCGCGGGCCGCGTGCGTCAGGCCCACGGCGACCTGCGCCAGCCCCCGCCACAGGGTCCGCTCCTGCTCCGGGCCCGACTTCCAGGCGTCCTCGAACACCTCGTGCGCGTGGAAGGGCTTTCCCGCGTCCAGCAGCTCCTGCGCCTCGGCGACGGTCCGCCAGGGCGTACGCACGACGCCCTCGGGCTGCCGGTCCACCCCCTCCGCGCCGTACGGCAGCGGCCGCCCGAGCCCGTCGCGCGGGCGCGCGTTGCGCGCCCGCCCCTCGCCGTCCCGGTCCCGCGGGAGGGCCGACCGTCCTGAGTCCTGTGAGGAAGTGCTGGCCATGGCACCGATTGTCGCGCGCCCCGCGGCCCGTCTCGAAGGCGGTCCCCGGCGTGGGGTAAAGTACTGTCCGCGCGATCACGTGGTTCCACCACGCGAGGCGCACCGGGACGTGGCGCAGCTTGGTAGCGCACTTGACTGGGGGTCAAGGGGTCGCAGGTTCAAATCCTGTCGTCCCGACCAGCTTTGACGCGGTCGGAGGCCGCTCTCCCGTGAAGGGGAGAGCGGCCGTTCGTGTTCAGGCCCGGTAGCCCACCAGAGCCATCATTCCCGCCTCGCCGTGGTAGGCGTTGTGGCAGTGCAGCATCCACCGCCCCGGGTTGTCCGCGTCGAAGAAGACCGACATGGTCTTCTTCGGCAGGACGATCGCGGTGTCCTTGCGCGGGCCGCTGCCGCCGATCTGGTACGTGTGGCCGTGCAGGTGCATCGGGTGCCACATGGTGGTGGTGTTGACGAAGTCCAGCCGCACCCGCTCGCCCCGTTCGACCGTGATCGGGTTCGCGGCCGGGTGGCTCATATCGAACCGCTTGCCGTTGACGGCCCAGTCGTAGGACGTCATGCCGCCGGTCAGCTCGATCCGGTGGACCCGGTCCGTCTTCCTTTGTGTCAGCCGGACGTCCTCCGCCGCGCGCAGCTGCGAGGCAGTCATGATCATTCCGTCCAGCTCCTTCGGACGCACCGTCGCTGCCGGCGCGGCGCCCGGGCCCGTGCGCACCAGCGCCCTGCCGAGGGCGTTCTTGCCCTCCGCCAGTGCGACCAGGGGGAAGACACCGTCGCCCAGGGTGACCAGCGCGTCGTAGCGCTCCCCCATGCCGATCAGCACGGTGTCGACCTGCTGGTGCCGGACGGGGAAGCCGTCGGTGTGGGTCAGGGTGAGCCGGTGACCGCCGAGGGCGACACGGTACGCGGTGTCGCCGCCGGCGTTGATCAGGCGGAGCCGGACCCGCTTGCCGGGCTTGGCGCGGAAGACCTCCGGGTCGGCCGGAACGCGACCGTTGACCAGGTGGTAGGGGTACCTCACGTCGCCGGCGTCTCCCCCGAGCAGCGGGCTCTCGGCGCCCATCAGCATGAACGAGTGGCCCGCGCCTCCAGTGGCGGCCGGGGACGGCGAACCGGCCGTGCTCGCCGCTCCCGTGGAGCCGGAGCCGCCCATGTCCGTCCCGCCCATGTCCCCCATGTCGTGGCCCATGTCGTGGCCCGGGGCGCCGGACGGGCTGCCGGAGTCCTCGCCCATGTGCGTACCGTCCATGCCCGCACCGCCCGTGTCCGTCCCGCCCATGCCGTGCCGCAGCTCGGCGAACACCTCGTCCGGGGTGCCGGTGACGCCGTCGAGCCAGTCGTCGAGGACGACCACCCACTCCTCGTCGTACGGCAGGGGCTCCCTGGGGTCCTCCACGATCAGCGGCGCGTACAGGCCGCGGTCGAGCTGGACGCCGACGTGCGGGTGGAAGAAGTAGGTGCCGGGGGTGTCCGCGGTGAACCGGTAGGTGAAGTCGCGCCCCGCCCGCACGGCCGTCTGGGTGACCGGCGGCACGCCGTCCATGTCGTTGCGCAGGGCGATGCCGTGCCAGTGGACGGAGGTCGTGGCCCGGCCGGGCAGCTGGTTGGACAGCGTGGCGGCCAGCGTGTCGCCGGCCGGGACGCGCAGCTCCCTGCCCGGCGTCCGGCCGCTGAAGGCCCAGGTCACGGGGGTGATTCCGGCGCCCAGATCGACCTTGGCCCGGGCCGCGGTCAGCGTCAGCTCGTGCGTCCTGCCGGTCCTGACGCGCTGTTCGTCGACGGCGGACACGGCCGGCCCCGACGGGCTGACCAGGGCCGGCGCACTGCCGGAGCGGCTGCAGGCGGCGAGCGCGCCCGCGCCCGCGGCGCCGAGTCCGGCCAGCAGGACGGAGCGGCGGTTCATGCTGTTCACAGGGGGTGTCCTTGTCTCGATGTCGCTTGGTTCCAGTCGCGTGCGGGCACGGCTGAGCGCGCGTGTGCACGCGCGCGGCCGTGTGCGGCGGCCTAGAGCAGAAATCGAGAGAGGACCGAGAGGTCCGGTGGGGCCCGGTCCGTCGTGCCCGGGACGTCCCGGCCGGCGGCGGCACCGGGAGGCAGGCCCGGGGCCCAGCCGGTGAAGGGCCGGTGGGGAGGCGCGAGCTTCGCCGTGTCGACACCCGCGGCGGAACAGTGCTGCGTACCGGTGCCGGAGCACGCCCCGTCCGGGTCGGACGCGACCGGCGCCGTCGCGCCGGACGCCATTTCGACGGCGTGACCACACGTGACGGCGGGCACGGCCGCCACGGCCGAGTGGTGCGTGCCTGCGGGGCGAGCCGTCCCCGAGGCCGCGGCGGCGGGCGCATGGGCCACCGCCCCGGCCGTCTCGTGGTGGACGAGAACGGCGAGCACCGCCACCAGGACCACGGCGGCCGCGTGCGTCCACCGGAGCGCGGCGCCACGAACGTCACCCCTTCGGTGATCGGCTGTCGCCATCGCTTCCGCCCGTGCTCCAGTTGAAACGCCCCGTCGCCGTCAATGTACCCCGAGGGGGTAACGCGGCGGATCGGCGGCCCCCGGGAAGCGCCGGCCTGCGCCCGGCGGAGACGACCCGGACAAAACACTTGGACTGCGCGGGCCCTCTCGCGGGACACTCCCTTTCCTGCCTGCCCGTATTGCGACGACCACACAGGATCGGGATGGGATTACCTGAATCGCGTGAGGTTCCACCGCGCGGGGGCTCCGTGCTCCTGGCGCTGCGCCACTACGGACGAGAGATGGCCCGGCTACGGCGGCTGACGGTGCCCGCGATGCTGCTGCCGGCGGCGGGCAACATCGGGATCAGCTACGTCGCGCCGCTCGTCGTCGCCAAGCTCGTCAGCCGTATCGCCGCCGACGGCGACGGCGGCATCAGAACCGCTCTGCCCTACGTCCTCTGCTTCGCCGGCATCCTGCTGCTGGCGGAGGTGCTGTGGCGGATCGGCCTGCACTGTCTGAACCGCCTCGGCGCCCTCGGCGTCGAGCACCTGTACGTGATCGGGATGGACGAGCTGTTCGCCAAGGACGCCGCGTTCTTCCACGACAACTTCGCCGGGGCGCTGACCAAGCGGGTGCTGAGCTTCGCCTCCCGCTTCAACGACTTCGCCGACACCCTGACGTTCAACGTCCTGGGCAGTCTCGTGCCGCTGGCGTTCGGGTCCGTGGTGCTGTGGCGCTACGAACCCCTGCTCGTCGTCGGCCTGCTGGCGATGATCGCGCTGACGGCGGTGTGCGTCGCCCCGCTCATCCGGCGCCGCCAGGCGCTCGTCGACCGGCGCGAGGAAGCCATCGCCCGGGTGGCGGGCCACGTCGCCGACAGCCTGATGAACATGGACACGGTGCGCGCGTTCGCCGCCGAGCCCATGGAGGCCGCCGAGCACCGCCGCCGCGTCGCCCACTCGCGCCGGCTCACGCTGAAGTCGTGGGACTACGGCAACCTGCGCATCGACACGCTGGTCGCGCCGATGTCCGTGCTGACCAACGTCCTGGGCCTGCTGCTCGCGGTCTCGATCGGCGGGGGCGGCCACGGGGTGGAGGCCGTGGTCGTCGCCTTCACGTACTACACCAACGCCACGAAGATCATGTTCGACTTCAACCAGATCTACCGTCGCCTGGAGAGCTCGATGACCGAGGCCGCGCAGTTCACCGAACTGCTGCTGGCCCGGCCGACCGTACTCGACCCGGCCCGGCCGGAGCCGCTGCTGCCGGGCCCCGCCGACGTCCGCTTCGAGCGGGTGACCTTCGCCCACGGCAACGGTGCCGCTCCCCTCTTCGAGAACCTCGACCTGACCGTGCCCGAGGGGACGAAACTGGGCCTCGTCGGCCGGTCCGGCGGCGGCAAGACCACCCTGACCCGGCTGCTGCTGCGGATGACGGACGTCCAGTCCGGCCGCATCCTGATCGGCGGCCAGGACATCAGCACGCTGCGCCAGGCCGACCTGCGCGGCCTGATCGCCTACGTGCCGCAGGACCCGGCGATGTTCCACCGCACCCTGCGCGACAACATCGCCTTCGCCCGGCCGGGCGCCACCGACGCCGAGGTCCGCCGCGCGGCCGAGGCGGCGCACGTCACCGAGTTCGCCGACGCGCTGCCCGACGGTTTCGACACCATGGTGGGCGAGCGCGGCGTCAAACTGTCCGGCGGGCAGCGCCAGCGGGTCGCGCTGGCGCGGGCGATCCTGCGGGACGCCCCGGTCCTGCTGCTGGACGAGGCGACCAGTGCCCTGGACTCCGAGAGCGAGATCCTCGTGCAGGCGGCGCTGTGGCGGCTCATGGAGGGGCGCACGGCGCTGGTGGTGGCGCACCGGCTGAGCACGGTCGCCACCATGGACCGGCTCGTCGTCCTGGACCGGGGGCGGATCGTGGAACAGGGCAGCCACCGTCAGCTGCTCGCCGCCGACGGCGCCTACGCCAAGCTGTGGCGGCACCAGTCGGGCGGGTTCCTCACCGACGAAAGCGCCGCGGCCGACGCCCCCGTGGACGAACACCCCGCCGGCGCGGACCTGCGCTGAGCCCGCGCCGGACCGGGCCTGCGGACGTCCACCTGGTCGAACGGCCGCCCGGCCGTTTCGGGGCCGGGACGCGGGGAAACCCGTCGGCCCTGATGAGGAACTGCGGGAGAAGTCGCGTGCCATGAGGTTTCTCGAGCGTGCCGACGGTTTCCAGAGGCGTCATCGCTGGGTGGGGATGCCGCTGGCGGTGGTGTACAAGTTCTACGACGATCAGGCGCTGTATCTGGCGGCGCTGCTGACGTACTACGGGTTCTTGTCGCTGTTTCCGCTGCTGCTGATCCTGGTGGCGGTGCTGAGCACGTTCCTGAGCGACAGTCCGGCGCTGCGTCAGCGGGTGCTGGACTCGGCACTGGGGGAGTTCCCGGTGATCGGGGACCAGCTGGGGCAGAACATCCATTCCTTCCACGGCAGCGGGGCGGCGCTGGCGGCGGGTGTCATCGGCAGTCTCTACGGTTCGCTGGGGGTGGCGCAGGCGGCGCAGTACGCGCTGAACAAGATCTGGGCGGTGCCGCGGCACGCGCGTCCGGATCCGTTCCGTTCGCGGTTGAAGGCGCTGGTGTTCCTGCTGATCCTGGCGTTCGGGCTGGGGGCGTTCACGTTGCTGTCGGTGGCGGGTACGCAGACGCCGGTGTTCGGGGTGCGGCTGCGGGGCGGGACGTGGATCGCGGCGACGGCGGGTTCGGTGTGCCTGAACACGTTGCTTCTGCTGATGAGCTACCGGCTGCTGACGCACCGGGCGCTGCCGTTGCGGCGGCTGGCGGTGGTGGCGCTGGGGGCCGCCGGTGCGTGGCAGGTGCTGCAGTGGGTGGGCACGTACTACGTCAGTCATGTGCTGCGGGGGGCCACCGCCACCTACGGTCTGTTCGGGATCGTGCTGGGGCTGATCGCATGGCTGTACGGGGGAGCGCTGATCTTCGTCATGGCGGCGGAGGCGGGGGCGGTGCAGGTGATGCGGCTGTGGCCGCGCAGTCTGCTGACGCCGTTCACCGACCGGGTCCACCTCAGCGCGGCCGACCGCCGCGCCTACCGTTCCTACGCGGCGACCGAGGCGTTCAAGGGCTTCCAGAAGGTCCGGGTGCGCTTCGACCCGCCGCCCGACCCCCACCACCCACCACCACCCGACCACCGCCACGAATCGCCACCCGACCCCCACCACGAACCGAACGACCCGCCATCCGGCCCCCACCACGGATCGCCGCCCGACGACATCCCTCTGAACCGGGACGACATCCCCTGAAACGGTGTGACTCCGCCCGAAACGGGGTGAGAGACGTTTCAGACATGCCGGGTGAGGTGACTACCGGGGGTCCGGAGGGGCCCGGTGCGGCGTGGTCCCTCGTGCTCGGAAGGAGTTGCGATGACCTCGCAAGCACAGCCGCCTGCACCTCATGGGATGGATGACCCTGATGGTTACGAGGCGTGGCAGGCGCGCAGCAGGCTGGTTCTGACGCCGGTGGCGGCGCCGTCGATCCTGGGGCTGTTCGGTTTCGGTGCGGCGACGTTCACGGTGGCCTCGAATCTGGCCGAGTGGTGGGGCAACGCGGTGACCTCGCCGGTGGTCCTGGCCCCGTTCGCGATCTTCCTCGGGGGGCTGGCGCAGTTGCTGGCGGGGATGTGGGCCTATCGGGCGCGGGACGGTCTGGCGACGGCGATGCACGGTATCTGGGGGGCGTTCTGGCTGGCGTGGGGTCTGCTGATGCTGCTGACGGCGACCGGGGTGCTCTCTCCGGTGCTGCTGGACAGTCAGGCGCTGGGGTTCTGGTTCATCGCGCTGGGTGTGATCACGTTGTTCGGGGCGCTGGGGGCGACGGCGCAGAACATGGGGTTGTTCCTGACGCTGATCCTGCTGACGGCGGGGGCGGGGCTGCTGGCGGCGGCGTACATCGGTACGTTGCACAATGTGCGGATCGCGGCCGGGTGGGTGCTGGTGGCTTCGAGTGCGGCCGCCTTCTACACGGCCGGTGCGATGCTGCTGGAGCAGTCCTTCGGCGGGCGGGTGGTGCTGCCGCTGGGCAAGTGGAGTCTGAGCGGCAACGTGCCCGGGCGCCGGGTGGTGCGCGACATCGGCTACAGCGCGGGGATGCCGGGCGCACGCGCGGGCCAGTGACCGGGCACCGACCGGCCGGGACCGGCACTTGACGACGGCGGCTACGCAGGGAGGCCGGCAGATCCCCGGGAGTCCGGGCGACCGAGCGGGATGTGACGGGTAGCGCTCATGGTCTACGTCTTCGGCCTCACTGCCGCGTGCCTGCTCGGCGCCGGCTTCGTGCTCCAGCAGCACGCCGCCGAGCGGGCGCCCGCCAGTGACGTCCTGCGTTTCCGGCTGCTGTGGGACCTCGCGCACAGCGGGCTGTGGCTCGGCGGCATCGGATGCATGGTGGCCGGCCAGCTGCTGAGCGCCGTCGCCCTCGCCAACGGTGATCTCTCCCAGGTCGAGCCGCTCCTCGTCACCAACCTGCTCTTCGCCTTCGCACTGGCGCGCTGGCTGAGCGGCCAGCGGCTCGGCGCGTCCGGCTGGGCCGGCAGCCTGATGCTCGGCGGGGGAGTGGCCGCCTTCACCCTGGCCGGCAGGCCCAGCGGCGGCACGGCCGAATCCGGGACCTTCCGGCAGTGGACCGTCATCGGCCTGGTCATCGGCGTCGCCTTCGCCCTGATCGTCCTGGCGCGCCACCTGCCACGCCTCGACGAGCCCCCGTTCCTGGCCACGGCGGCGGGCATGCTCTACGGCCTGCAGGACGCGCTGACCCGGGTGTCCCTCAGCATCGTCGGCACCGGCGGAGTGGTCGTCCTGCTCACCGGCTGGCAGCCGTACGCCGTGATCGCGCTGGCCGTGACCGGCCTCATGCTGGTGCAGAGTGCCTTCGAAACCGGCCCGCTGCGCATGTCTCTCCCCGCGCTGACCGCCGCGGAACCCCTGGCGGGCATCGCCTGCGGGATCGGCTTCCTCGGCGACCGGCTGCGCACCGACGCCCTCGCGCTCACCTGGGAGGTGGTGGGCCTGGCCGCCGTGGTGGCGGGCGTCTTCGTACTGGCCCGCCATCCGGCCATGCCGGGGCAGGTCGCCAAGAGCCGCGAGCTGGATCGCCGGTGACACGCGCGCCCACCCGGACCAGGGCGGCGGCCCCATCGCCCGACACCCGGCCGGGCTTCTCGGCGGGGCACCGGATCGGACGCTCCTGGAGCACGGTCGACGGACAGCCCGGCCGGTGGCCCGGCAGGGCGGCACGATCGCGGTGGTGCTCGCCTTCGCCCTCGCGGGCGACCGGATCCGGCCCATCCGGGCCGAGCACCCCGGAGAAGCCGCGGCCCTGGACGACGAGGGGCCGACCCGCCGGCAGCCGGGCACCGCGGGGGCAGGTCACCGGTTGACCAGCAGCTGGAAGTCGAACGCGTACCGCGACGCCCGGTAGATGTGCGTCCCGTACTCCACCGGGCGGCCCGTGTCGTCGTACGCCGTGCGCTGCATGGTGAGCAGGGCGGCGCCCTCCCTCTCGTCGAGGCGGGCCGCCTCGGCGGCGGTGGCGGAGCGGGCGCCGACGGTCTGGCGGGCGCTGTGCAGGGTGATGCCTGCGGTGCGCATCATCCGGTACAGACCCGTGGACTCCAGGCGCCCGGTGTCGAGGTCCAGCAGGGTCGCGGGCAGGTAGTTGCACAGCAGGGCGACCGGCTGGCCGTGGGTCAGGCGCAGCCGTTCCAGGACGACCACCTCGCCGTCCTCCGCCATGCCGAGCGCGGCCGCGACGTCGGGCGACGCCGGCTCGCGCTCGTTGCGGACGACCCGCGTGGTCGGGCCCTGGCCGGCCGCCTCCAGGTCGTCGTAGAGGCTGCTGAGTTCCAGCGGGCGCCTGACCTGGCTGTGCACCACCTGCGTGCCGACGCCGCGGCGGCGCACCAGCAGGCCCTTGTCGACCAGGGACTGGATGGCCTGCCGGACGGTCGGTCTGGACAGGCCCAGCCGGGCGGAGAGGTCGATCTCGTTGCCCAGGAGGTTTCCCGGGGCGAGCACCCCGTGTTCGATCGCCGCTTCCAGCTGCTGGGCGAGCTGGTAGTACAGCGGCACCGGACTGCCCCGGTCCAGGGCGAAGTCCAGCGAGTCGAGCGCGGCCGTCGCGGTCCGTGCGGTGGTGCCGGTCCTCGCCATGGCGTACCTCCCTCTGGTGAACCGGTGAAGCGTCAGGCGTGGCTGGGGAAGCCGAGGTCGATGCCCGCGTCGGCCGGGTCCGGCCAGCGCGTGGTGATCACCTTGCCCTGGGTGTAGAAGGCGACGCCGTCGCCTCCGTAGATGTGCAGATCCCCGAAGAGGGAGTCCTTCCAGCCGCCGAAGGAGTGGTAGCCGACGGGTACCGGGATCGGCACGTTCACGCCGACCATGCCCGCCTTCACCTCCAGCTGGAAGCGGCGGGCGGCGCCGCCGTCCCGGGTGAAGATCGCGGTGCCGTTGCCCCAGCGGGAGTCGTTGATCAGCCCGATGGCCTCGTCGTAGGTCTCCGCGCGCACGACCACCAGCACCGGCCCGAAGATCTCGTCCTGGTAGGCGTCCGCCGTCAGCGGCACCTTGTCCAGCAGGGACACGCCGAGGAAGAAGCCGTTCTCGTGGCCCTCGACCGTGTGACCGGTGCCGTCCACGACGACCTCGGCGCCCTGCTCGGCGGCCGAGGAGACGTAGGAGGCCACCTTGTCGCGGTGCTCGCGGGTGATCAGCGGGCCCATCTCGGAGGCCGGGTCGTCGCCGGGGCCGATGCGCAGGTTCTTCGCGCGTTCGGCGATCCTGCCGACGAGTTCGTCGCCGGTGTCGCCGACCGCGACCACGACGGAGACGGCCATGCAGCGCTCGCCCGCGGAGCCGTACGCCGCGTTGATCGCCTGGTCGGCGGCGAAGTCGAGGTCGGCGTCGGGCAGCACCAGCATGTGGTTCTTGGCGCCACCGAGCGCCTGTACCCGCTTGCCGTGCTCGACCGCCTTGAGCTGGATGTACCGCGCGATCGGCGTGGAGCCGACGAACGAGACCGCCTCGACGTCCGGGTGCTCCAGCAGGCGGTCCACGGCGACCTTGTCGCCCTGCACGATGTTCAGCACCCCGTCCGGCAGGCCCGCCTCGGCGGCGAGTTCCGCCAGCCGGAAGGAGGCCGAGGGGTCCTTCTCGCTGGGCTTGAGCACGAAGGTGTTGCCGCACGCGATGGCGAGCGGGAACATCCACATCGGCACCATGGCGGGGAAGTTGAACGGCGTGATGCCCGCGACCACGCCCAGCGGCTGGCGGATCGAGGCCACGTCGACGCGGGTGGAGACCTGGGTCGACAGCTCGCCCTTGAGGTGCACGCTGATCCCGCAGGCCAGCTCGACGATCTCCATGCCGCGCGCGACCTCGCCCAGCGCGTCGGAGTGCACCTTGCCGTGCTCGGCGGTGATCAGTGAGGCGATCTCGTCGCGGTGCGCGTCCAGCAGTTCGCGGTACCTGAACAGGATCGCGGTGCGCCTGGCGATCGAGGTGGCGCCCCAGCTCTCGAACGCGGCCCTGGCGGAGGCGACGGCGGCGTCCACGTCCTCGACGGTCGCGAACGCGACCTGCTTCTGCTGCGTGCCGGTCGCCGGGTCGTACACGGCGCCGTAGCGGCCGGAGGCGGACTCGACGGGCTTGCCGCCGATCCAGTGGGTGATGGTCTTCACGGTGCGGGTGCCTTTCGCATGGGGAGGTTCACAGGTGGCGGCGCCGGCCGGCGGCCTGCCGGTCGTACTCCTCGCGGGCCCGTACGGCGGCCTCGCGGGAGGCGGTCTCGGCGACCGGCACGTCCCACCAGGCCGCGGCCGGGGGAGCGGCCGGGCCGGCGGTGTCGGTCTCGACGTAGACGCAGGTCGGGCGGTCGGAGGCGCGGGCCGCGGCGAGCGCCTCGCGCAGCTCGCGGACCGTCTTGGCGCGCAGCACGTCCATGCCGAGGCTGCCCGCGTTGGCGGCGAGGTCGACGGGGAGCGGGTCGCCGGAGAAGGTGCCGTCGGCCGCGCGGTAGCGGTAGGCGGTGCCGAAGCGTTCACCGCCGACCGTCTCGGACAGGCCGCCGATGGAGGCGTAGCCGTGGTTCTGCAGCAGGACGAGGTTGACGGGCAGGCGCTCCTGGACGGCCGTGACGATCTCGGTCGGCATCATCAGGTAGGTGCCGTCGCCCACCAGCGCCCACACCGGGGTGCCGGGCGCGGCCTGCTGGACGCCGATGGCCGCGGGGATCTCGTAGCCCATGCAGGAGTAGCCGTACTCCAGGTGGTACTGGCGCCGGCCGCGCGCCCGCCACAGCTTGTGCAGGTCGCCGGGGAGCGAGCCGGCCGCGTTGATCACCACGTCGTCGTCGCCGACGACCGCGTCCAGGGCGCCGAGCACCTGCGTCTGGGTCGGCACGCCGGTGTCGTCGGCGGCGGTGAGGGCGGCCTCGACGACCTGCTCCCAGCGCGCCTTGCCGGCCCGGTACCCGGCCTCGTACCCGCTGTCGACGCGGTGGCCGGACAGCCCCTCCAGCAGCGCCTCGAGGCCCGCCCGCGCGTCGCAGACGAGGGTGCGTGCCGCCAGCTTGTGGGCGTCGAACGCGGCGATGTTGAGGTTGACGAACCGGACGTCCGGGTGGCGGAAGAGGGTGCCGGAGGCGGTCGTGAAGTCGGTGTAGCGGGTGCCGACGCCGATGACCAGGTCGGCGGTGCGGGCGATGTCGTCGCTGACCTCGGTGCCGGTGTGGCCGATGCCGCCGAGGTCGGCCGGGTGGTCGTGGCGCAGTGCGCCCTTGCCCGCCTGGGTGGAGGCGACCGGGATGCCGGTGGCGTCCACCAGCTCCTTCAGGGCCTGTTCGGCCCGGCTGTGGTGGACGCCGCCGCCCGCGACGATCAGCGGGCGCTCGGCGGCCCGGATCGCCGTCAGCGCCTCGCGCACCTCGGCCGGGTCGGGCGCGGGACGCCGTACGGGCCACACGCGCTCGGCGAAGAACTCCTCGGGCCAGTCGTACGCCTCGGCCTGCACGTCCTGGGGGAGGGCCAGGGTGACCGCACCGGTCTCGACCGGGTCGGCGAGGACCCGCATGGCGTTCAGGGCCGAGGGGATGAGCGCCTCGGGGCGGGTGACGCGGTCGAAGTAGCGGGAGACCGGGCGCAGGGTGTCGTTGACCGAGACGTCCGCCTCGCTGGGGTGCTCCAGCTGCTGCAGCAGCGGGTCGGCCGCCCGGGTGGCGAAGTAGTCGCCGGGCAGCAGGAGCACCGGGATGCGGTTGACGGTGGCCAGGGCGGCTCCGGTCACCAGGTTGGTGGCGCCGGGACCGATGGAGGTGGTGACGGCCTGCGCGGAGAGGCGGTCGAGCTGGCGGGCGTGGCCGACGGCCGCGTGCACCATGGCCTGCTCGTTGCGGCCCTGGTGGAAGGGCATCGCCTGCTCGCCGGCCTCCAGCAGGGCCTGCCCGATCCCGGCGACGTTGCCGTGACCGAAGATGCCCCAGGTGCCCGCGATCAGCCGGTGGCGCACGCCGTCGCGCTCGGTGTACTGCACGGACAGGAAGCGCACCAGTGCCTGGGCGACGGTCAGGCGGCGGGTGTGGGTGCTCATCAGGACTGCTCCGGTGCCGTGTAGAGGGGGAGACGGGGGTCGACGGGCTGCTCGGGCCAGGTGCCGCGGACCCAGGCGTGGTCCGGGTGGTCGCAGATCAGCCAGGCGCGTTCGGGCTCGGGGCCCGCCATGACGTTGAGGTAGTACATGTGGTGGCCGGGCACCGCCATGGACGGTCCGTGCCAGCCGTCGGGGATCAGGACGACGTCGCCGCCGCGCACCTCGGCCAGCACGTCGGTGCCCCGGCCGTGCCCGGAGGGGGAGACGCGCTGGTAGCCGAGGCCGGGCGTGCCGTCGTGGCCGGCGAACTCGAAGTAGTAGACCTCCTCCAGGACGGACTCCTCGCCGGGCCGGTGCTCGTCGTGCTTGTGCGGCGGGAAGGAGGACCAGTTGCCGCCCGGGGTGATCACCTCGACCGCGATGAGCTTGTCGCACTCGAAGACCCCGGCCGCGCCGAAGTTGTTGACCTGCCGGGAGCAGTTGCCGGTGCCGCGCAGCTCGACCGGTACCGAGGAGGCCGGGCCGTAGCGGGCGGGCAGCCGGCGGGAGCAGCGGGCCCCGGTGAACGCGAACCGCCCGCCGCCGGCGGACGTGACCGTCGTACGGGCGTCCCTGGGCAGGTAGGCGAAGTCGGTGACGCCGCTGAAGACGCTCTCGCGGCCGGTGAGCTCGAAGGTGTCATGGCCGAAGTCGTCGGCGGCGCTCACCGTGCAGCCGCCGTGGAGCGGGAGCACGATCCACTCGCTGTCGCCGGTGTCGAAGCTGTGTGTGCCGCCCGGCGGCAGCTCCAGGACGCGCAGGCTGGAGTAGCCCCAGCCGGCCTTCTCGGGCGAGACGTCCACGACGTAGGGGCCGCCGAGGGCCTTGCCCGCGGGAAGGTGATAGGTCATCGCGTTCCTCCGTGTCACAACGCCAGGTCACAACAGGCCGACGGCCGTGGCCGCCGCCGTCTCCACACTGCCCCCGGCCGAGCGGCCGCGCCGCGCGCCCGGCCCGGTGCCGTGCCGGTGATCCGCGGCACCCGGGTCGCCCGGACGGCGAAGAAGTCCGGTTCCTCGGGTGGGTATCTCCAGGTCAGGCGCTTTAGGCTGCCGGTAGGAGCACAGAGGGAGGCCGTCCGGCGGGACGATCTCGCAGCAGGTGACCGGCGCCGGACGGGCGGTGACGGGCGTGACCCGGCGGTCGTCGATGCCGAACTCCTTCAGCGCATGGTGCGGGTGGGCGCCGAAGGGCTGGGCTGACTCGGCCATGCGACGCTCCTCGGACGGGGCTGGGGCGCGGATCCCCGGAGGGGCTGCCGCAATCCAGGTGTAGGCCGCGCGGGGTGACGCTGTCAATAGTTTGTACTTACATTCGGACCTGACGGTGAAATGATGTCTTAACAAAGTATTGACAGCGGGCGCGGCCAGGGGTTTGATCCCGTCCCAAGCCGACCGCCGCGTTTGCGGCAGACCTCCCGGGCATGCCAAGATCCCGGGTTCGGATCTTCGTGATCCCCTCCTCCTTTCCTCCGCAACGCACAGTGAGGTGCCAGGAACGATGGACCGCGTTTCTCCTTCCCGCTCCCGCAGACTCGTCCCCGTCGTCGCGGTGGCCGCGGCAGCAGCCCTGGCCCTCGCCGGCTGCTCCAGCAGCTCCGGGGGCAAGAAGTCCGAGGAGGGCGGCGGCAACGCCTCCGCCGGCAAGGCCACCACGCCCCGGATGACCGTCGCGCTGGTCACGCACCAGTCGCCCGGCGACACCTTCTGGGACATCGTCCGCAAGGGCGCCGAGGCCGCCGCCGCCAAGGACAACATCAAGCTGATCTACTCGGCCAACCCGAACGCCGGCAACCAGTCCAACCTGGTGCAGAACGCGATCGACCAGAAGGTCGACGGCATCGCGGTCACCCTCGCCAAGCCCGACGCCCTCAAGGGCGTCATCGGCAAGGCGCAGTCCGCGAACATACCGGTCGTGGGCCTGAACTCGGGCGTGAGCGACTGGAAGAAGCTCGGCCTGATGGAGTTCTTCGGCCAGGACGAGAGCGTCGCCGGCGAGGCCTTCGGCAAGAAGCTCAACGAGGTCGGCGCCAAGCACGTCGTCTGTGTCATCCAGGAGCAGGGCAACGTCGGCCTGACGCAGCGCTGCGACGGCCTGAAGAAGACCTTCTCCGGCAAGAGCGAGGTGCTCAACGTCAACGGCACCGACATGCCGTCCGTGAAGTCGACGATCACCGCCAAGCTCAAGCAGGACCCCTCCATCGACTACGTCGCCACGCTCGGCGCGCCCTTCGCGCTGACGGCCGTGCAGTCGGTGTCGGACGCCGGCAGCAAGGCGAAGGTCGCCACCTTCGACCTCAACAAGGACCTCACCAGCGCCATCAGCAAGGGCACGATCCAGTTCGCGGTGGACCAGCAGCCCTATCTGCAGGGCTACCTCGCGATCGACTCGCTGTGGCTGTACAAGAACAACGGCAACTACATGGGCGGCGGTGAGCAGCCGGTCCTGACCGGTCCCGCCTTCGTCGACAAGTCCAACGTCGACGCCGTCGCCAAGTTCGCCGCGAAGGGCACCCGGTGACGAGCATGACCCAACACGCTGAGCCGGCGGTGAAGACACCGCCGGCCTCCGGCCCCGATCAGGCCGACGGCCGCACGGCCCCGCGGACGCTGCTGGTCAGGACGCTGGCCCGGCCCGAGGTGGGTGTCCTCCTCGGCGCCGTCGCGGTCTACGTCTTCTTCCTGATCGCGGCACCCCCGGTACGGGAAGCCAGCTCGATGGCGAACATCCTGTACCAGTCCTCCACCCTCGGCATCGTCACCATCCCGGTGGCCCTGCTGATGATCGGCGGCGAGTTCGACCTGTCCGCCGGTGTCGGGGTGATCACCTCGGCGCTGACCGCGAGCATGCTCGCCTACCAGCTGACCCTGAACGTCTGGGCCGGCGTCGTCGCCGCCCTGGCCGTGTCGCTGGCGATCGGCTTCTTCAACGGCTGGATGGTCGTCAGGACCGGCCTGCCCAGCTTCCTGGTCACCCTGGGCACCTTCCTGATCCTCCAGGGCGTCAACCTCGCCGTGACCAAGCTGGTCACCGGCAACGTCGCCACCGACGACATCAGCAACATGGACGGCTTCGACCAGGCCAAGAAGGTCTTCGCCTCCTCCTTCGACATCGGCGGCGTCCAGGTCAAGATCACCATCTTCTGGTGGCTGCTGTTCGCGGTGATCGCCACCTGGGTGCTGATGCGCACCAGGTACGGCAACTGGACCTTCGCCGTCGGCGGCAACAAGGACAGCGCCCGCGCCGTCGGCGTCCCGGTGGCCTTCACCAAGATCTCGCTGTTCATGCTGGTCGGCTTCGGCGCCTGGTTCGTCGGCATGCACCAGCTGTTCTCCTTCAACACCGTGCAGTCCGGCGAGGGCGTGGGCCAGGAACTGATCTACATCTCCGGCGCGGTGATCGGCGGCTGCCTGCTGACCGGCGGCTACGGCACCGCGATCGGCCCGGTCTTCGGCGCCTTCATGTTCGGCATGGTCCAGCAGGGCATCGTCTACGCCGGCTGGAACCCCGACTGGTTCAAGGCCTTCCTCGGCGTCATGCTCCTCGGCGCCGTCCTGATCAATCTGTGGGTCCAGCGCACCATGACCCGGAGGTGACCCGATGAGTGACAGCAACAGCGGAACCCACGGCGCGATCATCGCGGACACCGCCCCGGACGGCGACGTGGTCGTCGAACTGCGCAACGCGGGCAAGTCCTACGGCAACATCCGCGCCCTGCACGGCGTCAGCCTCCAGGTCCGCCCCCGCCAGGTCACCTGCGTCCTCGGCGACAACGGCGCCGGCAAGTCCACCCTGATCAAGATCATCTCCGGACTGCACCAGCACACCGAGGGCGAGTTCCTCGTCGACGGCGCCCCCGTCCGCTTCACCACCCCCCGCGAAGCCCTCGACAAGGGCATCGCCACCGTCTACCAGGACCTCGCCGTCGTCCCCCTGATGCCGGTGTGGCGCAACTTCTTCCTCGGCTCCGAGATGACCAGGGGCCCCTGGCCCCTGCGCCGCCTGGACATCGAGAAGATGAAGAAGACCGCCGACCACGAACTGCGCGAGATGGGCATCGTCCTCGACGACCTCGAACAGCCCATCGGCACCCTCTCGGGCGGCCAGCGCCAGTGCGTGGCCATCGCCCGCGCCGTCTACTTCGGCGCCCGCGTGCTCATCCTGGACGAGCCCACCGCCGCCCTCGGCGTGAAGCAGTCCGGCGTGGTGCTGAAGTACATCGCCGCCGCCCGCGACCGCGGCCTCGGCGTCATCTTCATCACCCACAACCCCCACCACGCCTACATGGTCGGCGACCACTTCAGCGTGCTGCGCCTGGGCACCATGGAACTGTCCGCCGCGCGCAGCGAGGTCAGCCTCGAACAGCTGACCAACCACATGGCCGGAGGCGCCGAACTCACCGCCCTCAAACACGAGCTGTCCCAGGTCAGCGGCGTCGACCTCGAGGAACTCCCGGAACAGGGCGACCTCACCGCACCCGTCGCGGCGGGCCCGGAAGGCACCGCCTGACATGGCGGCCCTTCCGGACCGTCCGGACCGGCGCGGACCCCGGCTCCCGGGCGGGTGGTCCGCCGAGGAACCCCGGCAGATGCCTCGGGAACGCCTCCCGGCCGAGGCCGCCGAGGCCGGCCACGCGGGGACCGGGCCGGGCCCGTACGGCCGCCGGCCGACGGACCCGGCCCGGCTCACCGGCGAGACGGCCCGCCGCGGGACGCGGGTCCCCGCCCGGCACCGTCCTCACCGTCCGCACCGGACCGTCCCCACCGGCCCGCACCGCGGCCCGGCCGTCCGGGACACCACGGGGCCGGCCGCGGCGGCGAGAGCGTCAGGCTGACCGAGACCCGCGGCGAGTGCCGCGAGCCGGACGCGCCGCCGCCCCTCGCGACGCGCACCAGCAACTTCCCGAGGTCCTGCGGCGCCGACCGCCCCGGCGCCGACCATCCGAAGGGGGCCACCATGGCTCGGCTCGAGACGCTGAAGGTCGCCGTCGTCGGCACCGGCAAGATGGGTGCGGACCACGTGCGCCGCATCCAGGAGGTCATCAGCGGGGCCCGGGTGACCGCCGTGGTCGACGTCGACGCGGAGCGCGCGAAGGCCGTCGCCGCCCGCGTGGAGGGCTGCACCGCCTCCACCGACGCGGCCGCCACGATCGCGGCCGCCGACGTCGACGCCGTCCTGATCGCCTCCCCCGGACCCGCCCACGAGGCGGCCCTGCTGGCGGCGTTCGCCCGCGACCTGCCCGTGCTGTGCGAGAAGCCCCTCACCCCCGACGCGGCCTCCGCGCTGCGCGTGCTGGAGGCCGAGCGGCAACTGGGCCACCGCCGCCTCCAGGTGGGCTTCATGCGGCGCTACGACACCGAGTACACCAAGCTCAAGTCACTTCTCGGCACGGGCCAGTTGGGCCGCCCCCTGCTGCTGCACAACCGGCACCGCAACGTCGCCTCCCCGCCCGGCTGGACGAGCGAGATGCTCATCAACGACTCCGTCGCGCACGAGATGGACGTCACCCGGTGGCTGCTCGGCCAGGAGATCACCGCCGTCACGGTCCTGCGCCCCACACCGTCCGCGAACGCGCCGGACGCCGTGCAGGACCCGCAGTTCGTCGTCCTCGAGACCGACGGCGGGGCGATCGTCGACGTCGAGATCTTCGTCAACTGCGGCTTCGGCTACCAGGTCCAGGCCGAGGTGGTCTGCGAACGCGGCACGGCCCGCATCGGCGACGGCCACGCCATGGTCACCACCATGGCCGGGCGCTGGGGCGGGACCATCGCCCAGGACTTCGTCGAGCGCTTCGCCGACGCCTACGACCGCGAGGTCCAGGCATGGGTCGACGCCACCCGCCGCGGCGAGACCACCGGTCCGAGCGCGTGGGACGGCTACGCGGTCGCCGCGGTCTGTGAGGCGGGCGTCCGCTCGCTGCGGGAGGGGGGCCGGGCGGAGGTCGAGCTGACCGAGCGGCCGGCGCTCTACGACGTCAGCTGAGCGCGCGCGAGAACACGACCCGGGCCTCACCGGGGCCGTTGTAGTCCTCCTCCAGCCGTGCCTCGAAGCCGAGGCGCCGGTGGAACGCCACGGAAGCCGTGTTGCCGGGGCTCGTGATCGCCTTCAGCCGGGCCGCCCCCTGCCGCCGCGCGGCCTCGGTGAAGGCGGCGTACAACGCGCGCCCCAGGCCGGTGCCGCGGGCGTCGTCCCTCGTCGCGACGAGATGCACGTAGCCCGTGCGGCCGGGTGTGACGAAGCCGATCAGATAGCCGGGGATGCCGCCGCCGGCGGACCGGGCGACCAGACAGGTCTCGCCGAACTCCCGCACCAGAACCGGGAGATGGAGCGCCCGAAGATCGCGATCGCCCCAGTAGCGGGAGTGGTCGGCCAGGACCTGCCGGAGGTCGGCGACGTGGGCGGGGGTGATGTGTGCGGCCATGGCGCCGATCATCCCAGAGCCACGGCCGCACGGGGTGCGGCTACGGCGTGGTGCGGGGCCGCGGCTCGAACCCCGCCGCCCGGTAGCACTCGTCGATCAGCGTCATCGTCGCCACCGCGTCGGCCGCGTCCAGCGGCAGCGGCCTGCCCTCGCGGACGCGCGCCGCGAACGCCTCCAGCTGGTGGCTGTAGGACGACCTGGTGCCCAGACGCTCCGTCCGCTCGCCGTCCCCGGTACGGATCACGAGCCGGTCGTCGAGGTGGGGGAGGACGTAGTTCGGGGCCAGCGCCTCACCGCGGCTGCCGATCACGCGGCAGCTCATCTCGACCCGGTCGAAGGCCATGTGGCAGCGTGCGCTGCCGGTGGCTCCGTTCGGGAACTCCAGGTCGGCGTCGAGCCATTCGTCGACTCCCGGCGCGCCCGCCCGTTCGCCGCCCCGCGCGGAGACGAGGCGTGGCGCGCCGCCCGCCCAGGGGGCGAGCATGCGCAGGGCGTGCAGGCTGTAGCAGCCCAGGTCCATCATGGCGCCGCCGGCCAGCGGCAGGGACCAGCGGGGGTCGGTGTCCGCGGGGGCCGGGATGGCGACCAGGGCCTCCACGCGCCGCAGTTCGCCCAGTTCACCGCCGGCGAGCAGTTCGTGCAGGCGGCGGGTGACCGGGTGGAAGAGGTAGTGGAACGCCTCCATGAACACGGTGCCGGCCTTCTCCGCCGCCCGACGCACCTCGGCGGCCTCCTCGGCATTGCTCGCCGACGGCTTCTCGCTCAGCACGTGCTTGCCGGCCGCGAGGGCGGCGAGGTTCCAGGGGCCGTGCAGGCCGTTGGCGAGCGGGTTGTAGACGACCTCGACCTCGGGGTCGGCCAGCAGCTCCCGGTAGGAGCCCACGACCCGCTCCACTCCGTGTTCGGCGGCGAAGGCCTCGGCGCGGGAGCGCTCCCGCGCGGCCACGGCCACGAGGCGGTGTCCACCGGCGCGGGCGGGGCCGACCAGAGCGCGTTCGGTGATGCGCGCGGCGCCCAGGACGCCGATGCGCAGGGGTGCGCGGCCTTCTTCGCTCATGACGTGCGTTCCTCCTTGATCCGTTCCTGCGGGGTCAGTGTGCCCTGTGCCGGCGGGAAATGGCGGCGGACGAGGTCCTGGGCATGGGCGACGGCGCACTCGACCAGTTCGAAGGCGGGCAGGCCGCCGGTGTAGTAGGTGCGGTCACGGCCCTGGAGCGCGTCGAGGCGGTCCAGGGCGCCGTCCTCGAGGTCGCCGCTGCCGAAGTGCGGCATGAACGCCCAGGGCTGGTGCACATGCACCTCCTGAAGCCGCCCGCCCAGCCGTGCGACGTCCCGCGGCAGCAGGGCGGCGACGTCCTCGGGGCGGCCGTAGGAGTAGAAGGTCCGTACGTCGCTGTCCGGGTAGCGGTGGTGGTACGAGACGCAGTGGCCCCGCGCCGTGCGGTGCGCGGTGTGGGGGGCGAGGAAGTAGAAGGCGTTGTCGGGCAGGCCGGGGGCGGTGGCGACGGTGGTGTGGTAGGCGTTGTGGCGGATCCGGCCGGCGAGGTCGCGCTCCCCGGGCGTGGCGTCCAGCACCGGCAGGATGCGGTCCGGCGTGACGGCCAGCACCAGGTCGTCGGCCTCCAGCGGGCCTGAGTCCGTCAGGACCCGTACACCGTCGCCCGGCCGCTGGACGGACCGCACGCGCACCCCGCACCGCACGTCCCGCAGCTCCGCGGCGACCCGGCGCCACAGCGTGGCGAAGCCGCCCGTGACGGTGAACGCGCCGTCGTGGCCCAGCAGTTCGGAGCCGGGGGAGAGCAGCCCGGTCATCTCGGCGTACTTGACGAAGTAGAGCGCGGGCACCTCGTCGTCGAGATAGCCGTAGCCGGCCGCCGTGTAGCCGGGGCCGAACGACGCGGCCATGGACTGGAGCCGGTGCGCGGCGATCCAGTCGGCGACGGGCGCGGCGAGGGCCCGCGCGGAGTGGGCGAGGCCGGGTTCGGCGATGCGCGGGAACTCCCGCTCGCGCAGCGCCCGGTAGCGGCGGAGGGCGGGATCACGTAAGAACGACATCGCCTGGCGGGAGGCGGTGCGGCGCTCGACGTCGAGGATGCGGTAGCGGGTGGTGCGCTCGGTCTTCACGCCGAGTTCGCCCATCAACTCCGCCGTCCGCTCGTAGCGGTTGGTGCATATGTGGCCGCCCAGGTCGTGGGCCAGGCCCGCCACCCGCACGGTGCGGCACTTCCCGGCGACGGAGTCCTGCTCCTCCAGCACCGTCACCCGGTGCCCCGCGCGCTCCAGTTCACGGGCGGCGGTCAGCCCGCCCGGTCCGGCACCGACGACGATCACGCGGCGGGGCCCGTCGGGCCGGGACGTCTCGGCGGTGTTCATGGGTGTCGCTCCTCGGTCGGTCCGGCATGAGTGGATCGCACGGTGGTACGGGCGACCCCGTGATGATGACCGCCGGGGCGAGGTGGTGGTTGACACACTCCCGTGCTCCGGACGGCGCAGGCCGCCCGGAGCACGGAGCACGAGGGACCGGGGCGCCGTCAGCCGGCGCGGACCTCCGCGACGGTCACCGGCCGGTGCTCGTGCAGCGACAGGGTGCAGGCGTCCGCGATCCAGCCGGCCTCCAAGGCGTCCGCGACCGTGCACGGCGAGGGCCGGCTGCCCGCCACCACCTCGGTGAACGCGGTGAGTTCGGCGCGGTAGGCCGCGGTGAAGCGGTCCATGAAGAAGTCGTGCGGGGTGCCGGCCGGGAAGGTCACGCCCGGCTCGACGGAGCGCAGCGGCAGCTTGTCCTCCAGGCCGACGGCGATGGAGTCCGTGAAGCCGTGGATCTCCATGCGGACGTCGTAGCCCCGGGCGTTGTGCCGGGAGTTGGAGACCACCGCGATGGTGCCGTCGTCGAGGGTGAGGAGCGCGCCGGTGGTGTCGGCGTCGCCCGCCTCCTTGATGTACTCGGCGCCGCGGTTGCCACCGACGGCGTACACCTCGCGCACCTCGCGGCCGGTCACCCAGCGGATGATGTCGAAGTCGTGCACCGAGCAGTCGCGGAAGATGCCGCCGGAGGCGGCGATGTACGCGGCCGGCGGCGGAGCCGGGTCCAGGGTGGTCGACCGCACGGTGTGCAGCGTGCCGAGCTCGCCGCTCCGCACGGCCGCGCGGGCGGCGGCGAACCCGGCGTCGAAGCGCCGGTTGTAGCCGATCTGGACCGGCACCCCGCTGCCCTCGATCGCCTTCAGGACCTCTGCGCCCTCGGCCATGGTCCGGGCCACGGGCTTCTCGCAGAAGACGGGGACGCCGGCCTCGACCCCGGCCAGGATCAGCCCGGGGTGGGCGTCCGTCGCGGCCGCGACCACGATGCCGTCGACGCCGGCGGCCAGCAGCGCCTCCGGCGAGTCCACGACCTCGCCGCCGAACCGCTCCGCGGCGGACTTGGCGGCGTCCGCGAACGGGTCGGTGAGCACGAGCGACTCGACCACGTCGAGTCCGGAGAGGGTCTCGGCGTGGAAGGCGCCGATGCGGCCGAGGCCGAGGATTCCGATACGCATGGGGGTGCTGCTCCTAGAGAGGGTGCGGGTGTCTTGCCGGGTTCCTCAGTCGAGGCCGCCGAGCACGTTCTGGTCCCAGTCGATCACCGATCCGGTCACCACGCCCGACCGGTCCGACAGCAGCAGGACCACGAAGTCGGCGATCTCGTCCGGCTGCCCCAGCCTGCCCATCGGCAGCCGGGCGGCGGCCTCCTCGCGCCAGTCGTCGCCGGCGCCGTGGAAGCGCTTCTGCGTCGCGTCCTCGCCCTCGGTCGCCGTCCAGCCGATGTTGAGGCCGTTGATGCGGACGCGGTCCCAGCGGTGCGCGTGCGCGGCGTTGCGGGTCAGGCCGGCCAGGCCCGCCTTCGCGGCGACGTAGGGGGCGAGGAAGGGCTGCCCGCCGTGCGCCGAGGACGTGATGATGTTGACGATCGTGCCGGGTGACCCGCGGGAGACCATGTCCGCCACGGCGGCCTGCATGGCGAAGAACGGCGCCTTGAGGTTGATCGCGATGTGCTGGTCGAACAGCTCGGGCGTGGTGTCCAGCAGCGTGCCGCGGGAGGTGAGCCCCGCGGAGTTGACCAGGCAGTCGATCCGCCCGTACGCCGCGACCACGTCGCCCACCGCGGTCCTCGCCTGCCCGGCGTCGGCGAGGTCGGCGCGGATGAACATCGCCTTGCCGCCCTCGGCCGTCAGCTCGGCGACCAGTGCCTCGCCCGGTTCCGGGCGACGCCCGGTCACGGCCACCGCCGCCGCGCCCGCGCGGACGGCGGCCCGGGCGACGGCGGCGCCGACGCCCTGACTGCCGCCGTTGACGAGGACGACCTTGCCGTCGAGAAGTCCCATGTGAAGGTCCTTTCAGCTTTCCCGGCGCCCGGCGCCGGCCCGCAGCTCCTGCCGCAGGGCCTCGGGAGTCCATGATTCGCGCAGCGCGCGCCGTACGACGTCCGCCTGCGCGGGCGGGGCGAGGCCGTCGGCCGGCGGGTCGCTGTCGAGGTTGGTGGGGAAGGGGTAGCCCTCGGCACTGGCGGCGACCACGTTCTCCAGCCAGTCCTCGTCCGCGCCCCCGGCCCTGCGCTCGAGCAGCACGGGGTAGACGGCGTTGGTGACGGCCTCGCGGTCCACCGTCTCCATGGCCCGCCCGAACGCGGAGGAGACCTGGAGCAGGTTGGCCATGCGGCGGATGTCCGCGGAGCGGTTGGCGCCGGCCGCGTGGAACAGCGCGGGGTTGAAGAAGGCCGCGTCGCCCTTGGCGAGCGGGAGCTGGACGCGGTGGGCGTCGAAGTACGCCTGGAACGCGGGCAGCCGCCAGGCCAGGTAGCCGGGCTCGTAGCGCTGCGAGTACGGCAGGTACAGCGTCGGCCCGGACTCCACCGGCATGTCGCAGTGCGCGACCGCGCCCTGGAGGGTGAGCACGGGGGACAGCCGGTGGACGTGGGCCGGGTAGGCGGCCGCCGCCTCGCCGGAGAGGAAGCCGAGGTGGTAGTCGCGGTGGACGGTCTGCGCCGCGCCGCCCGGGTTGACCACGTTGACCTGCGAGGTCACCTGGTAGCCGGGGCCGAGCCAGGCGGCCGAGACCAGCGCGAGGACGTCGTTGGCGTAGTAGTCGGCGAACGCCCCGGCGTCGTACAGGGCCGCCTTCTCCAGCGCGTTCCACACCCGGTCGTTGGCGCCCGGCGCGGCGAAGTGGTCACCGGCCGTGGCACCCGCCGCGCGCTGCTCGGCGATCAGGGCGTCGAACACGGCGCTGAGCCGGTCGACGACGGACAGGTCGGGGAAGGCGCCCTTGAGGACCACGACGCCGGGCCCCTCGGTCAGCGCCCGCACCAGTTCGCAGCGCAGCGGCCGCCGCTCGGCCGCGCGCAGCCGCGCGCTGTCGTAGACCAGGACGCCGTGCTCCACCGCAGAGGCGTGCGGGAAGTCCTCGAGGTCGGTGCTCCGCTCGACCAGCTCACGGAAGCCGGCCAGGTCGCAGTCCTGTTCGGACAGCCAGACACGGTGATCCGCAAAGGTGGAAGACATCGTCGTTCCTTCGGTCGGAGGTGTCACACGGCGCTCGGTGACAGCCCTGGGCTGCCCTGTCATTCTTGTCATGACAAACCTGGCGAACAACCGGCACGCTGCCATCAAAAACCCCTCAACGTGCCGGCGAGAGGAGTCCGCGCATGGGCCACCCCTTCCCGATCCGGGAGATCGCCCGGCAGGCGGGCCTGAGCGAAGCGACCGTCGACCGGGTGCTCAACGCCAGGGGCGGCGTCCGGGAGAGCACCGCGCGGGAGGTCCGGCAGGCCATCAGCGACCTGGACCGGCAGCGCACCCAGGTCCGGCTGGTCGGCCGCACCTTCATGATCGACATCGTGATGCAGGCGCCGGAGCGGTTCTCCACGGCCGTGCGCACCGCCCTGGAGGCGGAGCTGCCCGCGCTGCACCCGGCCGTGGTGCGCTCGCGGTTCCACTTCCGCGAGACCGGCCCGGTGGCGGAGCTGACCGCGGCCCTGGACCGGATCGCCCGGCGCGGCTCGCAGGGCGTGATCCTCAAGGCCCCGGACGTCCCCGAGGTCACGGCCGCCGTCGGCCGGCTCGCCGAGGCGGGTATCCCCGTCGTCACCCTGTTCACCGACCTGCCCGCCACCGCCCGCCTCGCCTACGTCGGCATCGACAACCGCGCCGCAGGCGCCACCGCCGCCTACCTCATGGGGCAGTGGCTGGGCGAGCGGCCCGGCAACGTGCTCACCAGCCTCAGCAGCGGCTTCTTCCGCAACGAGGAGGAGCGCGAGATGGGCTTCCGCGGCGCCATGCGCAGCCGCCACCCGGACCGCGCGCTGGTCGAGATCGCCGAGGGGCAGGGCCTGGACGCCACCCAGTACGACCTCGTGCGCGCCGCCCTCGCCCGCGACCCGGGCATCCGCGCCGTCTACTCCATCGGCGGCGGCAACATCGCCACCCTGCGCGCCTTCGAGGACCTGGGCCGCGAGTGCGCGGTGTTCGTCGCGCACGACCTCGACCACGACAACACCCGCCTGCTGCGCGAGCACCGCCTGTCCGCCGTCCTCCACCACGACCTGCGCCGGGACATGCGCGCGGCCTGCCACATCGTCATGCGCGCGCACGGCGCGCTGCCGCCCACCGGGCCTACGCTGCCCTCGGCGATCCAGGTGGTGACGCCGTACAACATGCCACCACAGGCGACGGGGTGAGGAGACGGGCATGACGAGGACCGAACTCGTGGAGATCGAGGGCGTCCGGCTGCTCGCCACGCTCACCACCGGCGGCGAGGTCGGACTGCTCGCGCTGCACGGCAGCAACGAGGGCGGCACCGCCGAGCTGGCCCGGTCGGTGGCCGAACGCTGCGGCGCCACCAGCCTGGTCTTCACCCAGCCGGGAGTGCCGGAGCCGGTGCACATCCCCTCCCCGCGCATGGCGGTCGAGCACTGCGCCCTGCTGCGGGTGTTCCTGTCCCGGGTCACCCTCGCGGTCTCGCTGCACGGCCACATGAGACCGGCGACACCGCGGTCCATCTTCCTCGGCGGGACCAACCGCCCGGCCGCCCACCTGCTCGCCTCGGGGCTGAGCGCCCTGCGCCCGCGGTTCGACCCGGTCACCGACCTCGCCGAGATCCCGGCCGCGCTGCGCGGCGTGCACGCCAGGAACCCGGTCAACCTGCCGCGGCGCGGCGGGGTCCAGGTCGAACTGCCGCTGTCCGCCCGCACCCACCGGGCGGGCCGCGGCCCGCGGGTCCCCGACGATCCGCCGCGCCCCGTCGTCGACGCGCTCGTCACCGGGGTCCGGCTGCTGGCCGCCGAGTCCGTCACGCGTCCGGCACGCTGACCCAGCCGCCGCTCTCCGCCGACCGGACCATCGCCTCCAGTACGGCGGCACTGCGCACGGCGTCCTGCAGGGTGGCGCCGCAGGGCCTGCCCTCCGCGATCGAGCGCAGGAACCGGTGGGCCTCGATCACCTTCAGGTCGTCGTAGCCCATGCCGTTGGCGGCGCCGGGCTGGAAGGCGCCGTACTCCCCGGCGCCCGGGCCGACGTACACCGTGCTGACGGGCTGGTCCTGGTAGCCGGGGCCGCGGCTGACGCCGAGCTCGTTCATGCGGCGGAAGTCCCAGAGGACGGCGCCCTCGGTGCCGTGCACCTCGAAGCCGTAGTTGTTCTGCTCGCCGACCGAGACCCGGCAGGCCTCCAGCACGCCGCGGGCGCCGGAGGCGAAGCGCAGCAGACAGTTCACGTAGTCCTCGTTCTCGACCGGGCCGAGCTCGCCGCCGGTGGCCCGGGCGTGTCCGGCGGTGGCACCGGTGGGGCGGGCCCGCTCGGGGATGAAGACGGCCGTGTCGGCGGTCAGCGACTCGACGGGGCCGAGCAGGAAGCGGGCCAGGTCGGCGCCGTGCGAGGCGAGATCGCCCAGGACGCCGCTGCCGCCGCGCTCCTTCTCGTAGCGCCAGGTCAGCGCGCCCTCCGGGTGGGCGGCGTAGTCGCTGAACAGGCGGACGCGGGCGTGCGTGACGCGGCCGATCTCCCCGGAGGCGATGAGTGCGCGGGCCGTCTCGACGGCCGGCGCGTTGCGGTAGTTGAAGCCCACCGCGCCCCGCACGCCCGCGCCGGCGACCGCGTCGGCGACCGCCCGCGCGTCCGCGGTGCCCAGCCCGACCGGCTTCTCGATCCAGATGTGCTTGCCCGCCGCGGCCATCGCGACGCCGATCTCACGGTGCAGGAAGTTGGGGGCGGTGATGGACACGGCCCGCACGCGCGGGTCCCCGGCGATGTCGCGCCAGTCCCGGGTCGTCGAGGCGAACCCGAACTGCGCGGCGGCCTCCTCGGCGCGGCCCGGCACCTCCTCGGCGACCGCCACCAGCGTCGGGCGCAGGCCCAGCTCCGGGTAGTGGTGCGGCACGCGGGCGTACGCCTGGGTGTGCACCCGGCCCATCCAGCCGAACCCGATGACGGCGACACCGAGCGAATCCACCATGACAGCCCCTCTTCGGAACTCTTGGAACGGTCCACAACCTGTCCGGGTCACCCTGGAGGCCAGAAACTGCCGCTGTCAACCCTCGCTCGGCCCTTTGACAAGCCGCTGCCGCCCATGGAACGGTCCAGAGCATGAAACCGCCGACCATTCGCGACGTGGCCGAAGCCGCCGGCGTGTCGAAGTCGCTGGTCTCGCTGGTGCTGCGCGGCTCCGGGCAGGTGCGGCCCGAGAAGCGGGAGGCCGTGCTGCGGGCGGCGCGGGAGCTCGGCTACCGGCCCAACGAGGCGGCGCGCAGCCTCAGCGAGCGGCGCACGCGCACGGTCGGCGTGCTCCTCAACGACCTGCGCAACCCCTGGTTCGTCGACCTCCTCGACGGCCTGAACCCGCTGCTGCACGACAACGGCCTGCGGATGCTGCTGGCCGACGCCCGCCTCAACCGCCGCGCCGGTCAGGACCCCGCCGAGCCGCTCCTCGACCTGCGGGTGGACGGCCTGGTCGTCGTCGGCACCCTGCCCGGCCCGGCCGCGCTGGGCACGGCCGCGGAGCGGATCCCGGTCGTGGTGGCCGGGGCCCGAGAGCCCGCCCCGGCCGGCGTGGACGTGGTGGCGTGCGACGACGAGCAGGGCGCCCGGCTGGTCACCGAGCACCTCATCGCACTCGGCCACCGGCGCGTCGCGCACATCGCGGGCTACGGCGCCGTCGGCGAGCTGCGCAGGCGCGGCTTCGAGGCGACCGTACGGGCGCACGGCCTCGCGGACCAGGCCGTGGCCGAACCCAGCGACATGACCGAGGAGGGCGGCTACCGCGCCACCGTCCGGCTGCTCAGCCGCCCGCGGCGGCCCACGGCCCTGTTCGCCGTCAACGACATCGCCTCCGTCGGCGCGCTCTCGGCCGCGGAGGAACTCGGCCTGCGCGTCCCGCAGGACGTGTCGGTCGTCGGCTACGACAACACCAGCATCTCCCGGCTGCGCCACGTCTGGCTGACCACCGTCGACAACGCCGGGCAGGAGGTGGGCCGGCGCGCCGCCCGCTGCCTGCTTGACCGCTTCGAACGGCCCGGGGGAGCGGGGCGGCTGCACCTGTCCGTACCGACGCTGGAGATCCGCGGCACGACCGCGGCCCCGCCCGGGGACGGAATCCCGCTCACCGGTTGACGGCGTACGCCTTGCGCAGCGTCTCGTGCACCGTCCACGTCGTACGGTCGCCCGCGCGCAGCACGGCCAGGTCGCCGGGCCCCACCCGCAGCGTCGGCCCGCCCGCCACCTCGATGGTCGCCGACCCGCTCAGCACGACGAACACCTCGTCCGCCTCGGTGTCGGTCACCACGCCCGGCGTGATCTGCCAGACGCCGCGCAGCTGCCTGCCGTCCGCCGACTCCCAGACGACCCTGCCGGTCACCTCCGGGGCACCGGAGACGATCCGCTCCGGGTCGAGGGGCTCCGGCTCGAGCTCGGCGTCCGGGACGTGCACAACGAAGCTGTGGGTCATGACGCGACCCTAACGAGGGGTACCGCCGGCCGTGCGTGGACACTGTGTGCGGTAGTCGGGCGGGTGGCAGGACACTTCGTCGTGCCGGCGCGGGCCGGTACGCCGTCGACCGTCCGCGGCACCGCCGTGGCGGTCCGCGCGGCTTCCCCGCGCCCCCGGAGGGCGCTGCAGGCCCGCCCGATGGACGCGCCGCCCGGTGTGATCGTAGCCCTAGCGGACACGATCACCCCATCATGGCGTCACAGGCCGTCCGTCCTGCCATAAGGTTCGCCGCGTGGGGACGGACATGGATGGTGCCATCGAAAGCCGCCGCGCCGACGGACGCTGGCGGATGGAGTTCGATCTGCTGGACTTCAGCCCGCCGCGGGACTACGTCGCCTGGGACTGCCTCTTCGGCGTGCGCGGGACCGGCGACGTGGAGCGCCCGCTCTTCGCCGACCGCGGACTGCCCGACGACGTGTCGGACCCGGTGCGCGAGGCGGCGCTCGGCGATCACCAGCACAGCCACACGCACGTCAGCTGGGCCGAGGCCGGCGCGGTCGACTGGGACGAGCCGCTGGCCTCCCGGCCCGCCTGGTACTGGACGCACCGCTCGGACCCGGGCGGCGAGCACCTCGTACGGGTGACACCCACCCTGCGCACGGCGGCGGGTGAGCTCTTCGGCGGCGGAGGCCTGCACCTCGCCCCGCCGGAATGGCCGCCCGGCGCCGAGGTGCACCTGGACGGCGCGGTGTACCGGCCCGTGGTCCTCACCGCCCGCATGCTCGCCCCGCCGAACGAGGGATGCTGGGCAGAGGTGTGGAGCGCCATGCGCCACCTCGCGGCCGAGCACGGCGAGGAGCACGTACGGCTCAGCGTCTGGTTCGGTTGACCCGCGCACCCGGGAAGGGAGCCGTCATGACCACCGACGCCACCGGCACGACCGGCGGGACGACCGCCACCGACGAGGCCGCCGCGGCGGCGACCGTCACCGACAGGACCGTCACCGACGAGGCCGTCGCCAGCCTCGCCGGTACCGCCGACCCGCGGCTGCGTGAGCTGCTCGCCGGCCTGATCCGCCACGTGCACGCCTTCGCGCGCGAGACACGGCTGACACAACAGGAGTGGGAGAAGGCCGTCACCTTCCTGACCAGGACCGGGCAGACCTGCACCGGCACCCGGCAGGAGTTCATCCTCCTGTCCGACGTGCTCGGACTGTCGATGCTCGTCGAGACGATCAACGGCGACCGCGCCGCGGGCGCCACCGAGTCGACGGTCCTCGGCCCCTTCCACATGACCGAGTCACCGGTGCGCGAACTCGGCGCCGACATCGACCTGGTGGGCGGCGGCGAGCCCTGCGTGGTCGGCGGCCGGGTCCTGTCCCGGGACGGAACCCCCCTGCCGGGCGCGGTGATCGACGTCTGGCAGGCCGACGGCGACGGCTTCTACGACGTCCAGCGCCCCGACGTGCAGCCGCCGGGCAACGGCCGCGGACTGTTCACCGCGGACGCCGACGGCCGCTTCCGGTTCCGCACCTGTGTGCCGAGCCCGTACCCCATCCCGACGGACGGCCCGGTCGGGGACCTGCTGCGCGCGACCGGCCGCCACCCCTACCGCCCGGCCCACATCCACTTCATCGCCTCCGCCGAGGGGCACGTACCGGTCACCACGCACATCTTCGTCGCGGGCAGCGAACACCTCGACTCCGACGCCGTGTTCGCCGTCAAGCCGAGCCTCGTGCAGGACTTCGCCCGGACGGACGATCCTTCCCTGGCGGCCGAGTTCGGCGTCGCGAACCCCTTCCGGTACGCCCGCTTCGACCTCGTACTGGAGCGGTCGTGAAGGACGTCCTGGACTTCTTTCACGAGTCCTGGCCGGTGCGGGTCGTCTTCCGGCCCGGCGCCGCCACCACCGCGACCCCCCGGGAGGCCGCCGCGCTCGGCCTGCGCCGCCTGCTCGTGGTCTGCGGCAGCCGTGGCGCGGCCACCGCCCGCGCGGTCGCCGACTCCCTCGGCCCCGCCTGCGTGGGCCTGCACACCGGCGCCCGGATGCACGTCCCCGCCGACGTCGCCACCCGCGCCGTCGAGGTGGCCCGCGCGGCGGGCGCCGACGGCTGCGTGGCGGTCGGCGGCGGCTCCTCGATCGGACTCGGCAAGGCGATCGCCCTGCGCACCGGGCTGACGCCGATCGCGGTGCCCTCCACCTACTCCGGCTCGGAGATGACCCCCGTCTGGGGCCTGACCGAACACGGCGCCAAACGCACCGGCCGCGACCCCGTCGTCCTGCCGCGCAGCGTCGTCTACGACCCCGAACTCACCCTCTCCCTGCCCGTGCCGCTCACGGTCACCAGCGGCATCAACGCCGTCGCGCACGCCGTCGAGGCGCTCTACGCCCCCGACGCCTCGCCCCTGACCACGCTGATGGCGGAGGAGGGCCTGCGGGCCATGGCGGGCGCCCTGCCCGCGGTGGCCGACCAGCCGGACTCCCTCGAGGCCCGCGGCCGCGCCCTGTACGGCGCCTGGCTGTGCGGCTCCTGCCTGGGCGCCACCACCATGGGCCTGCACCACAAGCTCTGCCATGTCCTGGGCGGCACGTTCGACCTGCCGCACGCCGAGACGCACACGGTGGTCCTGCCCTACGCCCTCGCCTACAACGCCCCCGCGGCCCCGGAAGCGGCCGCCACGGTGGCCCGCGCCCTGGACGCGGCCGACGCGCCGCACGCCCTGCGGGCCCTCGCCGCCCGGCTGGGCGCCCCCCGCTCGCTGGCCGAACTGGGCCTGAGGGAAGCGGACCTGGCGGAGGCGGCCGCCCGGACGGCGGGCCAGTCGTACGCCAACCCGCGCGCGGTCACCGCGGAGGGCGCGCTCGCGGTGCTGCGGGCGGCGTACGAGGGCGGGCCCCCGGAGTTCCCCGGCGACTGACCCCGCCCGACGGGTCCCGCCCCGTCCTGTCCCGCCTGTCCTGTCCCGGGCCGGCATCCGGCCGTGTCGCGGCGCGTTGGCTGACGTACACGAACAAGTCCTACGACGTCGTCTACACCGAGGACTGGACCGGCACCACCGGCCGGCTGTTGACTCTTCACGGGTGTCCGGGGCCGCCGGGCTACCGGCCGAGCCGCGGGTGCCGCGCCGCCTCAGCCCCGGTGCGCACCCCGTCCAGGGCGATGGCCAGCACCCGGTCCCGCTGGGCGTCGTCGGCGAACACCGTCCCGGTGATGCCGGCGACCATGCGGATCAGGTCGCCGAAGTCCATGTCCCCGCGGGCCACCCCGGCCCGCTGCGCGCGGGTGAACAGCGGCCCGCCGGCGGCGTACATCGACTCGCGGCAGGCGTCGAAGATCTCCGACTCCTCGTCGAGTGCCTCGCGCACGGCCCGCTTGGTCACCATGTAGTCCGCGAACCGGGTGAGCCAGGCGGTCAGCGCCTCCCACGGCTCCCGGTCGGCGACCTCCTCGGCGACCCGGACGAGCTCGTTGACCTCGTCCGCGTACACGCTCTCGAACAGTTCGCGGCGGGAGGGGAAGTTCCGGTACAGGGTGCCGATGCCGACGCCCGCGCGCCGGGCGATGTCCTCCAAGGACGCCTCGGCGCCGTGCTCGGCGAACGCCTCGCGGGCGGCGGCCAGCAGGGCGTCGTAGTTGCGCGCGGCGTCCTTCCGGTGCGGGCGCCGGGACGCCACGAGCTCACGGACGGGGTACGGCTGGGCCGACACTGCTGCCTCCCGGGCGGGACGAGTTGAAACGGAGGGGCACCTCCGCTACAGTGGAGGGGTACCTCCACTTTACCAGTGCGAGTGCGATCGCCGCGGCCGCGTACGGCCGCGCGCGGCACACCCTCCCCTTTCCGCGACCGCTCACCGCGGCCGTCGGCGTGCCCGAAGGTGCCCAGCGGGCGCCCCCGGGCCCGTACGACGGCGCCCGAGGACTCCGGCCGCACCCCGTTCGTTCGGAGAGGCACGTCCATGCCCCGCAAGTCCACCCGTCTCACCTTCGCCGTCCTCGCGACCGGCGCCGGTGTGTTCGCCATGCTGCAGTCGCTGATAGCTCCGGCCCTGCCCACGGTCCAGCACGCGCTGCACACCTCACAGTCCACCGCGACCTGGGTGATGACGGCCTACCTGCTGTCCGCCTCCGTCTTCACCCCGATCCTCGGCCGCGTCGGCGACCTGATCGGCAAGAAGCGCACCCTCGTCGCCGTCCTGTCCGTCGTGCTGCTCGGCTGCCTGCTCGCCGCGCTCGCCCCGACCATCGGCGTACTGATCGTCGCCCGGGTCGTCCAGGGGGTCGGCGGCGCGCTCTTCCCGCTCTCCTTCGGCATCATCCGCGACGAGTTCGACGCCTCGCGGGTCAGCGGCAGCATCAGCAACCTGTCCGCCGTGATCGCCGCGGGCGGCGGCGTCGGCATCGTCGCCGCCGGGCCGATCGTGTCCGCGCTCGACTACCGCTGGCTGTTCTGGATCCCCGTGGCGGTCGTCGCGGCCACCGTGCTGATCGCCCTGCGCTACGTCCCCGAGTCGCCCAACAGGGGCGGAGGCAGCGTCGGTTGGCTGGGCGCGGCCCTGCTGTCGGCCTGGCTGGTGGCGCTGCTGCTGCCGCTGAGCCAGGCGGGCACCTGGGGCTGGGGCTCGGCGAAGGTGATCGGCCTGTTCGCCGCGGCGGCGGTCCTGTTCACCGCCTGGCTGCTGGCCGAGGCCCGCTCCCGCACTCCGCTGATCGACCTGCGCGTGATGCGGCTGCCCACCGTGTGGACCACCAACACCGTGGCCCTGCTGTTCGGCGCGGGCATGTACGCGCTGTGGTCCTTCCTGCCCGGCTTCGTGCAGACGCCCGGCTCCGCCGGATACGGCTTCGGCGCGAGTGTCACGGCCTCCGGCCTGCTGATGCTGCCGATGCTGGCGACCATGTTCTTCTCCGGCATCCTCAGCGGCCGGCTGGAGCCGGTCGTAGGTGCGAAAACCCTGCTGACGGCCGGGGCGGCGCTCGGTGCCCTCGCCCTCGGCCTGCTCGCCGCCTGGCACGACCGGCAGTGGCAGGTCGCCCTGGTCTCCGGCGTGTTCGGCCTCGGCATCGGGCTGGCCTTCGCCTCGATGGCCAACCTGATCGTGGGCAGCGTCCCGGCCTCCCAGACCGGCGCCGCGACCGGCATGAACGCCAACATCCGGACCATCGGCGGCTCCATCGGCGCCGCCCTGACCAGCGTCCTGGTCACCGGCCACCTCCAGCCCTCGGGGCTGCCGTACGCCTCCGGCTACACCCACGGCTTCACCCTGCTGGCCGTTCTGTGCCTGGCCGCCGCACTCGCGGCCCTGCTCGTCCCGGCCGCCCGTCGCGGCCGCCTCACCCCCGCGGCGAGTTCCACGGACGCCCCGGCACCCGGGCAGCCGCAAGCGGCCGTACCCGCCGCACGCGGTTGACCCCCGGCGTCGGCCGTACGGTAGGGTCGACCTGCGCGATCACGCGGTTCTCCGCGCGAGGCGCACCGGGACGTGGCGCAGCTTGGTAGCGCACTTGACTGGGGGTCAAGGGGTCGCAGGTTCAAATCCTGTCGTCCCGACCAGCTTCACCGCAGGTCGAAAGCCGCTCTCCCGCGCAAGGGGAGGGCGGCTGACTCATGCTGCTCCCGGCTCTCGCGGATCTCCCGCGTCTCTCGGCTCTCCCGGAGCCCCGGAACCGCGTGAACGTCTCCCGGAACCCCGGAACCCCGGAACCCCGGAACCCCGGAACCCGCGTGAACGCCCCCGCCCGGTCCGCCGTATACGACAAGGTGAACGCCCATACCCTGCTTCGGCCGGCTCGCCCGCGCGCCGACCGTGGGGGCCGACCGCCGGTAGCCGGAGGATGACGGACGGACGTGCCGTGTGACGAGGTGACCGGGCACGCGACAGGTGCCGGGGGAGAGCGGGCCGGCCGCGCGGGTGCGTGCGTGCGGGCCGGGCTGTTCGCCGTGCTCGGCACCGTGCTCGCCGCGTTCGGACACCACGCGATCGTCGAGGGCGCGGTGCCGTGGCGACTGGCCGGGGCGGCGTGTGCCGGTCAGTTCCTGGCGGTCTGGCCGCTCGCCCGGCGCCGCTACGCCGCGACCGCCACCATCGCCTTCACGCTCACGACGCAGGCACTGCTGCATCTGGCGCTGTCGTACGCGGACGTCGACGCGCCCGTCGGCACGCCGGCGCACGCGGCGCACGGCGGCCACATGGCCGCGGCGCCGGGCGACGGCCACGCCTGGCACCATGCCGGAGCGGCGATGACGACCGTGCACGCGCTCTCCGCCCTGTCGGTGGCCTGGCTGCTGCACCGCGCCGACGCGCGGATGTCGGCCGGCCTCGGCGCCCTGCGCACCCTGGCCCGGGTGGCCGCGGCGGCCCTGGCGCAGGCGTTGCCCCGGCCGGTCGGTCATCAGGGGGCGAAGCCGGTACGGCTGCCCCGGTGCGGTGTCGCGGCCGACGCGCACGGCGTGGCGCGTACCCGGGAAGACGTACTGGAGCACGCGGTGGTGCGCAGAGGCCCACCGGCGCGGGAGCGACTCCGGTCCGCCACCGGACCAGGCTGCCGCCGGTCCGGTCCTTCCCCTACCGGCAAGGAACTCCTCTGTGTCCATGCACATCCGTCCACTCGCCCGTACCGCCCGCCGTGCCGCGCTCGCCGGCGCCGCCGCCGTGACGGCCACCCTCGCCCTGTCCGTGCCCGCGTCCGCGCACGCGGAGGTCGAGGCCGACACCCCGCAGGCCCTCGCCACCGACGTCACCCTGACCTTCGTCTCGGAGGCCGAGTCCGCCTCCGGTGGCTTCACCAAGGTGCGCGTCGTCCTGCCCGAGGGCATCGCTCCCGGCGACGTGACCCTCGACGGCGCCCCCGAGGGCTGGAAACTCACGGCGGCCGGTGACGGCTACACCCTCGGCGGACCGGCCCTGAAACCGGGCGTCGACGCCGAGCACAGGATCAAGGTCAAGCAGCTGCCGAACGCCAAGGAGCTCGTCTTCAAGACCGTCGAGACCTACAGCGACGGCGAGGTCTCCCGCTGGATCGAGACGCCAACCGGGGGCAAGGAACCGGAGCAGCCCGCCCCGGTCCTGAAGCTGAAGGCGGCGGCACCGGGAGCCACACCGCTCAGCCCGGAAGCGGGCGCCACGGCCCCGGCCGGCTCGGCGCCGGACGCTCCCTCGGCCACGGCCGCCTCGTCCGCACCGGTCGCCGACACCGCCGGCGCCGAGCAGGACCACGGCCCCTCGACCGGCCTGGTCGTCGGCGCAGCGGTACTGGCGCTGGTCGTGCTCGGCGGCGGAGGCTGGGTCCTGGCCAGGCGCCGCTCGTCGCCCTCGCCGCAGGACTGAGGCCGCGGCAGCCGCCGAGCCACGGGATCACGCCGGCCCGCCTTCGCGCCCCGGCCGTGGCACCCGCCCCCCCTTCGCCCGGTGGCCCCGCCTCGGCGCGGGCCCTGGGCGCGTACCTCGCCGTGGCCTTCGGCGGCTTGCCGTCCCCTGCCCGGTCGTCCCCTGCCCGGTCGTCCCCCGCCCGGTCGTCCCCCGCAGGCCGTGCGCCGCCCGGCCTGCGGCAGGGGGCACGGGGCACGGGGCACGGATGAGCATCGGAGGTGTTCATCACGTAAAGGAGGGCAGAGCCCGTGGGGCGGCCGGGACCCCGCCCCACGGGCCCTCTCCCGCGCCGGTACGCCGGTGCGGCCGGGTCGGCCGGGTGGTGCGTGCGCGTCCTGGTGCGCCGCGGCCCCGTCCCGCGGGGCGCCGCTCGTGCAGGGGTGTCCGAGCGCTGGGACCGGCGCCGGGACCGGACTCGGCGGACCGGCCGCTGGGGCCCGGGCGTGACGGGGGCGCGGGACGGGCCCGGAGCGGGGTGCTCCGCCTCCGGGCGCGGCGGCGCGTGCCCGGTCAGCGGGTCCGCAGCACGTCCAGTGCCGCCAGGGCCACATGCAGTTCGGTGCGCTGTCCGCCCGATTCCAGGTCGCAGTCCAGCAGTCGTTCGATCGTCCGGAGCCGCTGGTAGACCGTCTCGCGGGAGAGGTTGCCGCGGCGCGCCGTGGTCGTCTTGTTCCCGGCCGCGTCCAGGTAGTGGCGCAGGGTCGTCAGCAGGTCCGTGCCGTGCCGGGTGTCGTGGTCGGCGAGGCGCCCGAGCCGGCGCTCGGCGTACTCCTGGATCCGGACGTCCTCGCGCAGCGCGTACAGCAGGCGGCGCAGGCCGATGTCGGACAGCTCGTGGAAGGACCGGCCCTCGGGCGGCGGCGCGCCGGGAGGCACCGCCTCGGCCACGCGCCCGGCCTCGCGGAAGGAGCGGGCGGCGGCGGGGAGGTCCCTGACCTCGGAGCCGACGCTCACCACCGCGTCCGGGTCGACGGCGAGCGCACCGAGGCTCAGCCGTTCGACCGCCGGGCGCCAGGTCCCCGCGGTGCGCAGGGCGAGCAGCACGCCGAGCCTGCCGGGCGCCAGGACGCCGACGAGCGTCGGCACCCCGGCCGCCCGCAGGGTCTCGGACAGGCGGCGCTCCGCCTCCGCGTCGTCGGCCCCGGCGGGCAAGTCCACGCGTACGGCGACGAAGGAGCAGTCCGCGACGGGCAGCCCCAGCGCGGCGAACCGGGCGTGGGCGTCCGCGGGGGAGCGGTGGCGCTGCTCGGCCAGGTCGCGCAGGGCGCCCCGGTGCGCGGTGCGCTCCCAGGGCGTGGCGTGGATGAGGCGGGCGATGGTCAGGGCCATCGCCGTCCGCTCCAGGACGGTGACGTCCTCCGGTCCGAAGGCGGACGGACCCGTGCGCGCGGGGAGCATGACCGCGCGGCCCCAGCGCTCGCCCTGGTACTCCACGGGTGCCACGAGCCAGCCCTCGGGCCCGCACACCTCGGTGCGCTCGCGCGGCGGTGCGGCCCGCGAGCGCCGTTCCCAGCCGGTGAGCGCCTCCTCCAGCGTGCGGCCGGACGGCTCGCAGACCAGCGCCTGGTGCACCAGGTTCTCCAGCACGACCGTCCGGCCGCTGGTCTGCGCCGCCGCGCGCACCACCTCCCGCGGTCCCGCACCGCGCAGCGTCAGCGCGGTGAACGCCTCGTGGATGCGCTGGGTCCGGCGCATCGCGTCCGCCTGGTTGCCCAGCAGCAGCGCGTGGACGACCTGGGTCACGTCCAGGAAGTTGACGTCCGCGGCGAGCGTGACCAGCGGCAGGCCACGGGCCCGGCAGGCGTCCACCAGGGCGGCCGGCGGGCGGTGGTAGCGCCGTACGAGCTCGATGACCAGGGCCGCAGCTCCGACGTCCGCGAGCTCGTCGACGTACCGGCGCACGCCCGCAGGCTCCTCCGGCAGGGGCATGCCGGTGGTCAGGACGAGTTCACCGCCCTTGAGGAAGGACGCCGGGTCCGTCAGCTCGGTGATGTGCACCCAGCGCACCGGCCGGTCGAGGTGGTCCACCCCCGTGACGACCTGCGGCTGTCCGGCGGCGAGGACCGGCAGGGCCAGCGCGTCGGCGACGGTGAGCGGACGGCTCGCGGTGCCGGCGGTCTCGCGCTCGGAGGACTCGTTCTCGCGCATAGGGCCTACCTGCCCGCCCGGACACGGTGACAAGCGGCGCCGCCCGGCAGACGGGGGAGGCGGGCCGCCCGGTCCCCGCGCGGCGGACCGGTGGGCCGGTCCGCCGCGGCTGACACATCGTCCGGACACCGTCCTCCGGCTGGACGGTTCGGGCGTTGCCGTCGCCCGCGGCGGCGGGGACGCTCGGAAGACCGGAGTTCCCCGTACGGCCCAGGAGGCCCCCCATGACCGCACTGTCGCCGCACCTCCGCCAGGCCACCCCCGTCGTGGCGGCCCGGGGCGAGGGCGTCCACCTCTACGACGAGGAGGGCCGCCGCTACCTCGACTTCACCGCCGGCATCGGCGTCACCAGCACCGGCCACTGCCATCCCAAGGTCGTGGCGGCGGCCCGGGAGCAGGTCGGCACGCTCATCCACGGTCAGTACACGACCGTCATGCACCGGCCCCTCAGGCAACTCGTGGACAAGCTCGGCGAGGTACTGCCGCCCGGCCTGGACAGCCTGTTCTTCACCAACTCCGGCAGCGAGGCCGTCGAGGCCGCGCTGCGGCTGGCCCGGCAGGCCACCGGCCGGCCGAACGTGCTCGTCTGCCACGGCGGCTTCCACGGCCGTACCGTCGCCGCCGCCTCGATGACCACCTCCGGCACCCGCTTCCGCTCCGGCTTCTCCCCGCTGATGGGCGGCGTGGTCGTCACGCCCTTCCCGACGGCCTTCCGCTACGGCTGGGACGAGGAGACCGCCACCCGCTTCGCGCTGACGGAACTCGACTACACCCTGCAGACCATCTCCTCGCCCGCCGACACCGCCGCCGTCGTCGTCGAGCCCGTGCTCGGCGAGGGCGGCTACGTGCCCGCGAACCGCGCCTTCCTGGAGGGACTGCGCGAGCGGGCCGACCGCCACGGCTTCCTGCTCGTCCTCGACGAGGTCCAGACCGGCGTCGGCCGCACCGGCCGCTTCTGGGGCCACGACCACTTCGGCGTCACCCCCGACATCCTCGTCACCGCCAAGGGCCTGGCCAGCGGCTTCCCCCTGTCGGGCATCGCCGCCTCCGAGGAGCTGATGAGCAGGGCCTGGCCGGGCTCGCAGGGCGGCACCTACGGCGCCAACGCCGTCGCCTGTGCGGCCGCCTGCGCCACCCTCGACGTCGTACGCGAGGAGAAACTCGTGGAGAACGCCGACGCCATGGGCGCGCGGCTGCGCGCCGGTCTGCGGGAGGTCGCCGACCGCACGCCCGCCATCGGCGACGTGCGCGGCCTGGGCCTGATGCTGGCCAGCGAGTTCGTCACCGAGGACGGCGGTCCCGACCCGGAGACCGCCTCCCGCGTGCAGCGGGCCGCCGTCGAGGAGGGCCTGCTCCTGCTGCTGTGCGGGGCCTGGAACCAGGTCGTACGGATGATCCCCGCGCTGGTCGTCGACGAGACCGCGATCGACGAGGGACTCCGGGCGTGGGCGAAGGCGGTGGAGGCCGGCACGGCCGGGTCCGCCGGCCGGTGAACGGACACCCGCCTGCCCGAACCGCCTCTCCGGACCACCGCTTCTCCGGACCACCGCTTCTCCGGACCGCCGTCCCACCGACCAGGAGGCACCCCATGACCAACACACCCACGCAGTTGTTCATCGACGGAGCCTGGGTGGACGCCGCGGACGGCGCCACCATGCCCGTCGACGACCCCGCGACCGGCGAGGTCCTCGCGCGCGTCGCCGACGCCGGTCCCAAGGACGCCCGGCTCGCGGAGGACGCGGCCGTCGACGCCCAGCAGGAGTGGGCCCGTACGGCGCCCCGCGCGCGCAGCGAGATCCTGCGCCGCGCGCACGAGATCATCCTCGACCGCACCGGCGAGCTCGCCCGTCTGATGACCTCCGAGATGGGCAAGCCGCTGGCCGAGGCGCGTGGCGAAGTCGCCTACGCCGCCGAGTTCTTCCGCTGGTTCTCGGAGGAGGCGGTCCGCATCGACGGCGGCTACGGCACCCTCCCCGACGGCCGCAACCGCATGCTGCTCAGCCGCCGCCCGGTGGGCCCCTGCCTGCTCATCACCCCCTGGAACTTCCCCCTCGCCATGGGCACCCGCAAGATCGGCCCGGCGATCGCGGCGGGCTGCACCATGGTGCACAAACCGGCCCCGCAGACCCCTCTCTCCAGCCTGGCGCTCGCCGCGATCCTCAAGGAGGCCGGACTGCCGGACGGCGTGCTCAACGTCGTCACCACCTCCCGGGCGGGTGAGGTGTGCGCGCCGCTCCTGCGCGGCGGGCGGATCCGCAAGCTCTCCTTCACCGGCTCCACCGCCGTCGGCCGGCTGCTGCTCGCGCAGTGCGCCGAGACCGTCGTACGGACCTCGATGGAGCTCGGCGGCAACGCCCCGTTCATCGTCTTCGACGACGCCGACCTCGACGCGGCCGTGGACGGCGCGATGGTCGCCAAGATGCGCAACATGGGGGAGGCCTGCACGGCGGCGAACCGCTTCTTCGTGCACCGCCGGGTGGCGGCCAAGTTCGCGCGCCGGCTCGCCGCGCGGATGGGCGCGCTCGTGGTGGGTCCCGGCACCCGCGAGGGCGTCGACGTCGGCCCGCTCATCGACACCGCCGGCCGCGCCAAGGTGGAGGAGCTGGTGGCCGACGCGGTGGAGCGGGGCGCCCGCGTGCTCGTCGGCGGCCGCACGCCGGAGGGACCGGGCTGCTTCTATCCGCCCACGGTGCTCACGGACGTCGATCCCGGCAGCCGCCTGATGGACACGGAGATCTTCGGACCCGTGGCGGCGATCCTCACCTTCGACGAGGAGGACGAGGTCGTCAGCCGCGCCAACGACACGCCCTGGGGCCTGGTCGGCTACCTCTTCACCGGGGGCCTGGACCGGGCCCTGCGGGTCAGCGAACGGCTGGAGGTCGGCATGGTCGGCCTCAACACGGGCCTGGTCTCCAACCCGGCCGCCCCGTTCGGGGGCGTCAAGCAGTCCGGGCTCGGGCGCGAGGGCGGCCGGGTCGGCATCGAGGAGTTCCTGGAGTACCAGTACCTGGCGGTGCCGGCGCGCTGAGCACCGGGGCGCCACCGGCGGCCGGCGCGGGCATGGGTTGGAGGACGTCCCCCTCCCCCGAAGGCGACGTCCTCCAACCGCTCCCCCGGCGCCGGACTGTGGGCCGGCCGACCGCGTGGGGGGCGGTCCGTGCTGTCACCAGCACATGACCGCTGTCTCCCCCGGACCCCACGCGGAGTACAGACGAACGCGGACGTGATAGCGGCGGCCCTTGACCAGGCGGGCCTTCATGGTGGCGTTGTGCGGCTCTCCGCCGTCGTCGCGGCCGGCGACGTAGCGGGGCTCGCCGTCCCGTTCCTCGAAGAGGACCAGGACACAGTCGTGGGCGCCGAAGGTGCCCACGGTGTACTCGCGGGTCTCCGGCGGGTCGATCACGAAGTCGGCCTGCTCGCCGGGCGCCAGGCGCAGCGGCGCGGAGCGGAAGGGCTCCAGCGCGGTCAGCCGCGCGGGATCGGCCGGCGGGTACCAGCGCAGCACGAACTCCTTGTCGGCGGGCGAGAGCGTGCCGGGCGGGTTCAGGCCCGCACGGAACTGCTCCGGCTCCAGGATGAACTCGCCCGGGAACGGGAACTGCATGATCGACTGCGGGTCCCACACCGGGCCGTTGGCCTCGGCGGGGTCGAGCTTGCGCAGGATGTTGACGTACGTCCGGTCCCGGCTCCAGTGGTTCGGCGGGCCCGCCAGATCGGCGTAGACGGCCTCGTCGTCCCAGTGGATGCCGGCGAACGGGCTCTGGTGCTCGTGCAGCATGCCGAGCGCGTGCCCGATCTCGTGCAGGGCCGTCCCGCGCTCCCCGGGCGCGGTCAGGTCCCAGCCGAAGTTCATGGTGCGCTCCTGCTGCCCGAGCCGCAGGCAGTCCCTGCCCACGGCCGACCAGGAGCCGTCGCCGGACTGGAAGCCGACGCGCAGCTCCGCCTCGGAGCGGTCGCCGACCTCGACGAAGGACACCCCCGTGCCGAGGTCCTGCCACTCCCGGAAGCACTCGCGCACCACGTCCCGCTGCTCCTCGGCGCCGACCCACGACACCCGGCGGGAGTGCCCCGTCCCCGGTACGGAGATGACCGAACCGTCGGCGTCGCCGTCGAAGAAGTAGTAGTGCAGGACCGTGCCGTTGACCCACATCGCGCGTCCGGCGGCGAGCGCACCGAGCCGCTCGGCGGTCAGCCCCGGGGTGAAGGAGGGGGCCGACTGCTGCGCGAGGGAGCAGTAGCGTCCGGTCATGCGCACAGACTGCCGTGCGGGCGGCACGGGCGCCTGAGTCGGGGTCTACTCAAGTCGGCCTGTATCAGGAATGAGTACGCGCGCTCATACTCCCGTGACGAGCTTCGAACGCGACGCGAAGACCCTGCAGGCGCCCTGGCCGTTCACCGGACGTGAGGACGAGCTGGAGCTGGTCCGCCGGTCCCTGACCGCGGGCCGTCACGGCATCGTGGTGACCGGTCCGGCCGGCTGCGGCAAGACCCGGCTGGTCACCGAGGCCGTGCGCGGCGCCGACCACGCCCGCGCGACCGGCACGCCCGAGACCCGGCACCTCCCCTTCGCCGCGTTCGCCCACCTGCTGCCCGAGGCGGTCTCCCTGCACCGGGCGGTCCAGCTCCTGTCCGGCGTACGGCTGCTGGTGGTCGACGACGCCCACCTGCTCGACGACGCCTCCGCCGCCCTCGTGCACCAGCTCGCCGTGCACGGCCGCACCCGGCTGATCGCCGTCGCCGCGGACGGCGGCCCGTGCCCCGGCGCGATCTCCCGGCTGTGGACCGGCGAGCTGCTGCCGCGCCTCGCCCTGGAGCCGCTGCCCCGGGAGGACACCGAGCAGCTGCTTGCGGCAGGCGTCCGCGGCGGGCTGGAACCGCTCACCCTCGACCGCCTCCAGCACCTGTGCCGGGGCGATCTGCGGCTGCTGCGCGACCTGCTGGACGCGGTCCGCGAGCGCGGCCTGCTCACGCCGCGCGAGCCGGCGGCCGGAGCCGCCCCCGGCCCGCCGGACCCGGGCGCCCGGGCCTGGCGCGGCCCGGTGCCGGTCACGGCGGCGGTCCGCGAGCGCGCCGCGCGCGTCCTGCAGGGCCACGGCCCGAAGGAGCGCGGCACGCTCGAACGGCTCGCCTTCGCCGAGCCCCTGCCGCTGCACCTGGACGACCTCGACCTGCCGGTCCTGGAGAACCTCGAGGCCGACGGCCTGGTCCGGGTCGACGAGCACGGCACCGTGCGCCTCGCGCACCCGCTGCACGGCCCCGTGCTGCGCGCGTCGGCCGGCCGGCTCAGGGCGGCCCGCCTGTCCCGTACGCCGGAGGGGTGCGAGGCGGCCCTCGCCGCCGAGGCGGCGGCGCTGACCGGGCGGATCGAGCAGGGTGACGTACGGCCGGCGGCCATGCCCGCGGGGGAGTGGCTGGCCCAGGAGGGCGCGACGGTACCCGCGGGGTACGCGGCCGTGCGCGCCCGGTTCGCGCGGCTTCGGGGGGAGCTGCGCACGGCGGCGGCCTGGGCGAGGGAGGGGCTGCGGGAGGCGGCGCACGACGCGCCCTGCCGCGCCGAACTCGCCCTGGCCGCCGCGCAGTCGGGGGACGTGGCCACGGCACGGGAGACGGTGGCGGACCGCCCGGACCTGCCGGAGCCGTCCGCCTGGCTGGCCGCGGCCCGCGGGGACACCGACGCGGCCCTGGCGGCGATCGGCGACATCACGGACCGCATGGTGCGGACGTACGGCGCGGGCGGCGACTGCACGGACACCGCGTTCGCGCTCTACGACCTGGTGCGCCTCGGAGCCCCGGAGAAGGCCGCCGGGCGGCTGCCGGCCGACGGCGTGTTCGCCCGGCACGCCGACGCGCTGGCCCGCGCGGACGGTCCGGCCCTGGACCGGGCGGCCGGGGCGCTCCAGGAGCGCGGGTTCCTGCTGTTCGCCGCCGAGGCGCACGCCCAGGCCGCCCGCGCGCACCGCGACCCGCGCGCCGCACGCACCGCACGCACGCGTGCCGTCGCGCTGGCCCGCCGCTGCCAGGGCGCCCGCACCCCGGCCCTGGCCGGCCTGGTCCTGGGCGAACTGACCGCCCGCCAGCGCCAGGTCGTCACCCTCGCGGCCGCCGGCCTGAGCAACCGGCAGATCGCGCAGCGGCTCACGCTGTCCGTCCGTACCGTCGGCAACCACCTCTACAGCGCCTACGCCCGGCTCGGCGCGAGCGACCGGGGTGCGCTGCCGTGGCTCGTCGAGCTGCCGGGGGCGCAGCCGGCCTGAGCCGCCCATGAACCGGCGGTCTGACCCCCAGTATTCGGGGGAGGGGTCAGGCCGCCGTCCCGTGTCCCGGCGCCCCTGCGGGTCCCGGCCGGTTCAGGCCGCGCCGAACGCCGTGAACGCCCAGCCCGTCGCCTGGTGCAGCGCGTCCCCCGGCAGGGCGGCGCGCGCGTCCCGCAGCGCCTCCGCCAGCGACAGGCCCGCGTCGAGTCCCTTGTGCAGGGCGAGCATCAGCGGCACCACGGCGGCGTCGTTGACGGGCGCGCTGCTGGCCACGACGCCCGCCGTGCCCAGCGGCAGCAGGGCGGTGACCAGGCCGAGGAGCTCGTCCGCGCCGACCGAGGCGAGCCGGGCGGTGTCGCAGCAGGACAGGATGATCCGGTACGGGCTGCGGTCGAGGCGCTCGAAGTCGTGCACGATGAGCGGTCCGTCGGCCATCCGCAGCGAGGAGAACAGCGGGCTGTCGGCCCGGAACGTGCCGTGCGCGGCGATGTGGGCCAGCGCCGCTCCGTCGAGTCCGGCCAGGACGCGGGTCGCGCGCGCGTCGTCCTCCTCCAGCAGCAGCGGTGTGCCGTAGCGGGCGGCGAGTTCGGACACCTCCGCGCCGCCCGTGGCCAGGCCCGGCCCGCGCACCAGGACCTGGCGGCCGCCGGGCGGCGGCTCGGTCTCGTGGGCGCGCAGCCAGCTGCTCGCCGACGGCGACACGCTCAGCACCCGTTCCCGCAGGCTGGGCAGCAGCGCCCACGGCACGCTGTGCAGCCGGCCCGGCGGGACGACGACGACCGGACCGGAACCCAGGTGCGCGGCGGCCGGGCCGAGCAGCAGCTCCTCCAGGCGGCGGCCCATGGCCTCGACGAGCGGGAGCCGTCCCTCCGCGCCGGGATGGGCGAGCCGGCGCAGCCCGGCCTGCACGTGCTCGGCCTCGATCTCGGCGTCGGCGAGCCGCCCCGCCTCGAACCGCCGCACCCGCCCCTGCCCGCACAGCAGCACCTGCACGCGCCCGTCGAGCACGGCGAGCTCCACCAGCCGTACCCCGCCCAGCCGTCGCAGCAGCCGGCCGGCGTCGAAGCGGTCCCCGTCCCCCGGCGCGTCGCCGCGCAGGTGCAGGGTCCGCGCACGGATCTCCCGCTCCAGACGCCGCTGTTCGCGCTCCAGGGCCGGGACCGGACGGCCTTCCCTGCGCCCCTCCTCCGCGCGCGCGGCGATCTCCCGGAACGCGGTCAGGTCGCCCAGCAGGGCCGGGTCCGCGGGCGGCCGGGCCGGCGGTGCGGTCAGGACGGTGGCCCGCCAGCGTTCGCTCCAGGTCAGCAGCCGGCGCGGACCGCCGGAGTCGAGGCTGGCCCGCTGGGCCAGCGCGGCCAGTTCCGCGCCCTGCTCGGTGGCGCGGGCCCTGAGCTCCGAGGCGCCCAGCGTCATCCGGTGGTCGTCCAGCACGTCCAGCCCGCGCCGGCACGCCTCCAGCACACCCCGCCCCGAGCCGGCCGCCCGGGCCCGCAGCGCCTGCGCGGCCCAGCCCGTCATCCGCGCCAGCGGCGGCCCGCCGTGCCGGCTGCGCGCGGCGACGGCCAGATGCCGCTCCGCGTCCGCCGTCCAGCCCAGGCCGAGCGCGATCCGGCCCGCCAGCAGCGAGGCCTCCGGGGCGGCCGGCGCGCCGAAGGACGCCAGCCGCTCGGCCACCGCCGCCGCGTCCGCGACCAGGCGCCCCGAGCGGCGCCCGGAGGCCACCCGCGCCTGCAGCAGCACCAGGCGGGCGTGGGTCTCCCACCAGGTGCGGCGCTGCCCCGCGAACAGCCGCACCGCCAGCGCCGCGCGCGCGATCGCGGTGTGCGGATCGCCCGCGAGCCGGGCCGCGCGGGCGGCCACCAGCAGCAGCTCCGCCTTGCGCGTGGACTGCCCGCCGATGCCGTCCAGCGCGCCGATCGCCGCGTCCGCGACGGTGAGCGCCTCCGGGGCGAGCCCGGCCGCCATCAGGACGTCGCAGCGGCGGATGGAGAGCATGAAGGACGGCGTGCCGAGCTTGGCGTAGCGCTCCTCGGCCTCGTCCATCAGCCGCAGCGCCGCCGGGATGTCGCCCTGACGGAAGGCGGCCAGGCCCCGGCTCTCCACCACGTCCGCCTTGTCGTGGTCCTGGCCGGTGGTGTCCCACAGCGCCTCGGCCGCGGTGAAGTCGGCGTCCGCCCGGTCCACCGCGCCGAGCGCCAGATGCACGGTGGCCCGCAGCGTCAGCGCCCGCGCCGTCCAGATGACGTCGTCCACCTGCCGCAGCACGGGGATCGCCCGGCGTACGTCCTCCAGTGCCTCGCGGTGCCGGCCCAGCACCCAGGAGGCGTAGGCCCGCCGGAACAGCACCCGCGCGCGGGTGTGGCCGCTGCTGACCGTGACGCCCCGCTCCAGTGCCTCCAGGCCCTGCCGGGTGCGGCCCGCGTGCACCAGCGCCACGCCCAGCGCGGCCAGGACGTCCGCCTCCCGCTCCGGTGCCTCGGCGCGGGCCGCGAGGTCGCGGGCCCGGCGCAGATGGCGCAGGGCGATCCTCATGTCGCCCCAGTCGCGCTGCCAGATGCCGATCACCTGGTGGGCGACGGAGGCGTGCCAGGGCGACGGGTCGGCGTCGAGCACGCCCTGCGCCCGGGCCCGGGCCTGGCCCGGGTCGGCGAACACCATCGGCAGCAGTTCGAGCACCGTGTCGCTTGCCCCTGTCACCCCACGGATAGTAGTGGCCCCTGGTAGCGGCCACACCGGTTCGGTGCTGTATCAACCAAACGCCCCCAGACTCTGACTGACGACAGCCGCCTCACCGGGAGGACCGCCATGGCGCCTCAGCGATTCCGAGAGCAGTTCGACCAGATCCAGCGCTCGATGCCCGATGTCTCCCTGGCCCTGGGGCCCGACGACGCGGCCGAGTTCATCTACGAGAAGGGCGTGGTCCTCGCCCGCGACGGGGAGGAGGCGCGGCTCGTCGAGGACACCGTGCGCACCCACTTCACCGAGGCGACCGGCCTGACCGCCGACCACGTGCAGCGGGTCAGCCCCGAGACCAACCGCTCGGGCATCACCCGCATCCAGGTCGGCGACCCGGGCCACGGCGACCGGCACGGCGACCGGTCGGTCGCACACGCCCTGCGGGCCATGCGCGAGCACGAGGGACGGCAGCGGCGCCGGCTGGTCAGCCGCAACCACGTGGTGTCGATCGCGGTCAACTCCTGCCCCGGCGACGAGCCGGTGCCCGCCCCGCTCACCCAGGCCACCAACCCGGTCGCGGCCGAGGGCCGGCACGACCAGGACACCGCCGTCGGCGTCCTCGTCATCGACAACGGCCTCACCCACGACTACGGCATGGTCCCCCTCCTCGCCCACGTCCAGGGCGACCTGCACGGCACCGAGACCGACGGCCGGGGCAGCCTGCTGCAGTACGTCGGCCACGGCACCTTCATCGCCGGCCTGGTCGCGGCCGTCGCGCCCAACACGGACATCACCGTGCGCAACACCCTCAACGACGCCGGCGCGATCCTGGAGTCCGAGTTCGGCGAGCGGCTGTTCGCCGCGGTCGACGAGCACGGCTGGCCGGACATCATCAGCCTGTCCGCCGGCACCTCCAACGGCCGCGTCGACGGCCTGCTCGGTGTCGAGGGCTTCATGCGGGAACTGCGCGGGCAGCGCACGCTGATGGTCGCGGCGGCCGGCAACAACGCCAGCGCCACCCCGTTCTGGCCCGCCGCCTACGCCTCCCTGCCCGACTTCGCTGACGCCGTGCTCTCGGTCGGCGCGCTGCGCAGCGACGGCGAGTTCGGCGCCTGCTTCTCCAACCACGGTGCCTGGGTGCGCGCCTACGCCCCCGGCGAGCGCCTGACCAGCGCGCTGACCGGCTTCGACGCGCCGGTGCCGTACGCCTACCAGCACTCCACCTACGACGCCTGCCGCTTCGGCTTCACCTACGCCTGCACCTGCCAGTACCCGCGCCACACCGGGGCGCTGAGCGAGGCCGGCACACCCACCGCCGGCAAGGCCGACCAGGTGATGTTCGAGGGCTACGCCCACTGGAGCGGCACCTCCTTCGCCACCCCCGTGGCCGCGGGGATGGTCGCCGCCTACATGACGGCCAACAAGGAGGGCGACGCGCGCGCGGCGTGCAGGCAACTGCTCGCGGCGAACACCGGGTTCGCGGAAGTGCGCGGGGCGCACGTACCGGCGCTGCGCCCGGCCGGCTGGCGCCCGGGTCCGGTCGTACAGCTCTCTCCCGGGACATGAGGTGCGGAACGCCCCCTTCCACGGCGTACGATGTCATGCCGTACTCGAGGGGTGGGGCCGTGGACCGAGCAGATGTCGGCGCGCTGGTCCAGTCCGCCGTCGACGGTGACGCGGCGGCCTGGAAGGCGCTCGTGGAAGGGCTGAGCCCACTGGTGTGGTCCGTCGTGCGCTCGCACCGGCTCTCCGAGGCCGACGCGCACGAGGTGTACCAGACGGCGTGGTTCCGCTTCGCCCAGCACCTGGGCCGGATCCGGGAACCGGAGAAGGCCGGGTCATGGCTGGCCAGTACCGCGCGGCACGAGTGCCTGAAGGTGCTCAAGAGCTTGCGGCGGCTGACCCCGACGGACGATCCGCAACTGCTCGACCGGGTCAGTGAGGACCGTACGCCCGAGCAGTCGTTCCTCGACCTGGAGGAGGCGGCCGCGCAGAGCGAGCGGATCCGCCACCTGTGGCAGGAGTTCGAGGAACTGGGCGAACGCTGCAGGCAGCTGCTGCGGGTCCTGATGGCCACACCGCCGCCCAGCTACCAGGAGGTGTCCGCGGCGCTGGGGATCGCCGTGGGCAGCATCGGACCGCTCCGCCAGCGCTGTCTGCGGCGCCTGCGGGCACGACTCGAGGCACGGGGAGCGGCGTGAGGGACATGGACGACGACATGAGTGACATCGGCGGCGAGGACGCCTTCGAGGGCGAGGACGTGGGCCTCGACCTGCTGGAGGAGGAACTGCGCCGGGCCACGGCCATCCTGGACCCGGTGCCGGCCGAACTGCGCCAGATCGCCGTCGACGCCTTCGCGTTGCACGATCTCGATGCGAAGATCGCCGAGCTGACCTTCGACTCGGTGGTCGACGCGATCCCGGTGCGGGGCGCGACGGACGTGCCGCGGATGCTGACGTTCCACGCGGGTGGGGTGACCGTCGACGTGGAGCTGTCCGCGCACGGTCTGATGGGGCAGGTGCTGCCGCCCCAGACGGCCGGGGTCGAGGTGCTCGGCGGCCCCGTCGCCGGCTCGCCCCTGCAGACCGACGCCATGGGGCGCTTCACCTACGGCGAGCCCCCCGCCGGCCCGTTCGCGCTCCGGCTGCGGACCGGGCAGGGCGTGCTCGTCACGGACTGGCTGACGGTCTGAGCGCCCCGGACCCTGCCCTCACCAGGTGACGGGCAGGGTCTGCGGCCCCCGGATCATCGTCCCGCGGCGCCAGACGACGTCGCCGGCGGGCACCGCGAGCCGCATGCCCGGCAGCCGCCCGAGCAGCGTGTCGACGAGCAGTTCGGTCTGCAGGCGCGCGAGAACGGCCCCGGTGCAGTAGTGCGGGCCGTTGCCGTACGCCAGATGCGCGCCGGCGGCGCGGTCGGGGTCGATCCGGTCCGGGTCGGGGAAGACGTCCGGGTCGCGGTTGGCGGCCAGGTAGGAGACGTACACGGGCTCGCCCGCGGCGATGCGGTGGCCGTGCAGTCGCACGTCCTGAAGGGCGATGCGGGCCAGCCCCACCGAGGAGCGGTGCGGGACGAAGCGCAGCAGTTCGTCGAGCACGCGCCCGCGTTCCTCCGGCCGCCTCGCCCGCTCCAGCAGCCACGGCCGGGAGAGCATCAGGAACAGCATCTGGCCGCAGTTGTGGGTGACCGCCTCGCCGCCGATCTGCAGCGGTCCGGCGAGGCCCACGGCCTCCTCCTCGCTGATCTCGCCGCGGCCGACGGCGGCGCCCAGCAGCGAGTACACGTCCTCGCCCGTGCTGCCCGCCCGCGCGCGGACGGTCTCGGCGATCCACCCGTACATGCCCTGCTTGGCACGGTCGGCGGCCTCGGCCCCGCCGGAGGTGGAGATGATCTGCCGCGTCCAGGCGTGCACCCGCTCCCGGTCCCCGGCGGGCACGCCCATCACCTCGCTGACCACGGCGACCGGGAAGGGCTCCAGCACCCGCGCGACGAGGTCGGCGGGCGGCCCGCCGGCCACGACGCCGTCCACCAGCCCGTCCAGGATCCGCTGCGCGCGGGGCCGCAGCCGCTTGGCCGCGCCCACCGTGAAGGCGCCAGCGATCGCCTTGCGCAGCCGGTTGTGGTCCGGCTGGTCGGCCCAGGCGAGCGAGCCCGGCCGGGGCGCGAAGCTGGGGGCCAGCCGGGTCACCTGACGGCGGGTGACCTCCGTACGGCTGAACCGCGGGTCGTTCGTGATCAGCTTCACGTCCTCGTACCGGGTCGCCAGCCACGCCCAGCCCTCACCGTGCGGCAGCCGGATCCGCGTCAGCGGTCCCTCGCGCATCAGCGCCGCGAGCACCGGATCGAACTCCGTCCCGGCCAGGTCGAGCGCGGGCCACTCCCGCACGGGGGGCGGCGGGGTCTGCTCCGTCAACGTGCTGGTCTCCTCGATCATGCTGTCCACCCTGGGCCCCGCCCGGGTGCGTGTCGCGCCGGAGTGCTCCAGCCGGAGGTCAGCCCGTCACGGCGTCGACGAGCGCGGCCAGGGCCGACGCCGGCCGGCTCAGCGCGGGGGTGGCGGGGCCGCCCGGCTCGGTCATGTACGTGTCCCGGCGGATCTCCACCATCAGGGCGGTGACGCGCGGGTCCGCGCCGTGGAACTCCAGCGGTACGTAGGCCCCGCTGAACGGGCTGTCGAGGCCCGTCCCCCCGTACGCCGCGAACGCGTCCCGGGCCGCGGCCGCCAGCTCCGGCGGCGTGTGGAAGGGGTCGGTGCCGAGGCAGACCGGCGGGCGGGGGCCCGTGCCGTGCAGTTCGTAGGGGAGCGGGGCGCTCGGATAGGAGTGCACGTCGATGATCACGGCCCGGCCCGTGGCGGCGAGCCGGCCGGCGACCGCCTCGGTCATGGCGCGGGCGTACGGCAGGAAGTACCGTGCGATCAGCGGCTCGGGGTCGGTGTCCGCGGGCCGCAGGGCCTCCCGGTGCGTGGTGGCGGTGTAGACCGCGCCCATCCCGACCGACAGCATCTCCTCCCGCTCGTCGGGGAACCGCTCCGGATCGACGACCAGCCGGGAGAGCCGGTTGACGAACCGCCAGGGCGCGAGCGCCGACAGCCCGCCCGCCGCCGCGGCGATCTCGGCCGTGTGCGCGTCGGTGATGTGGTCGAGCTCCCGCTCCAGTGCCGCGTCGTCCAGCACGATGCCCGCGCGTACGCCGTCCGGTACGTCCCGCGCCGAGTGCGGCACATGGAGGATCACGGGGGAGCCGGCGGCGCCGGGCAGGTACTCGAACGACGGGGTGGGGCGGGGCACGGGCTGCTCCTGCGGTGGTGATGCGGCCGGGGGCGTGGAACGGTCCCTGCCACCTACGGGCCGCGCGGCGGCACCTGCCCGGCCGCGACCCCGCCCGCCGGGTCCACGGCGGTGCGACGCGCAGGCGCGCCGTCCTCCCGGCACGCAGCAGCAGCTGATCCGAAGGCCATGGCGGGCGGGGTCGCGGGCGGCCCGTGCAGGGTCGTGAAGAGGGCGGACTCCATGCACCCGAGTATCCGCCCCGGTGCCGGGCCGCGTTGTCGGACCCCTCGCCTAGTCTCGATCCATGACCGTCCACCGGCTCTCGCGCACCGACGCCCGCCGTATCGCCGTCCGCGCCCAGCTCCTGGACGCCGCGCGCCCGCGGACACGGCTCCGCCCCGGCGGGCGTGGTGCCTGCCGGGGCGGAGCCGGAGAGCCGGAGCGCGGACGCCGGGCCGCGGACGTCAGCTCAGGGAGGCCAGCGCCTCGTTCCACGTGGCCGAGGGGCGCATGACCGCGGCGGCCTTCGCCGGGTCGGGCTGGTAGTAGCCGCCGATGTCGGCCTGCTTGCCCTGGACGGCGATCAGCTCGTCGACGATCTTCTGCTCGTTCGCGGCGAGCGTCTCGGCGAGCGGGGCGAAGGCCTTGGCCAGGTCCGCGTCGTCGGTCTGCCCGGCCAGCTCCTGCGCCCAGTACAGGGACAGGTAGAAGTGGCTGCCGCGGTTGTCGATGCCGCCGACGCGGCGGGTCGGGGACTTGTCCTCGTTGAGGAAGGTCGCCGTGGCCCGGTCGAGGGTGTCGGCCAGGACCCTGGCGCGGGCGTTGCCGGTGGCCGTGGCGTACTGCTCGAAGGCGGGGACGAGGGCGAAGAACTCACCGAGGGAGTCCCAGCGCAGGTAGTTCTCCTTGACCAGCTGCTGGACGTGCTTCGGCGCGGAGCCGCCGGCGCCCGTCTCGAACAGGCCGCCGCCCGCCATCAGCGGGACCACCGAGAGCATCTTGGCGCTGGTGCCCAGCTCCAGGATCGGGAAGAGGTCGGTGAGGTAGTCGCGCAGCACGTTGCCGGTCACCGAGATGGTGTCCTCGCCGCGGCGGATGCGCTCGACCGACAGCCTGGTGGCGTCGACCGGAGGGAGGATGCGGATGTCCAGGCCCTCGGTGTCGTGCTCCGGCAGGTAGGCGTTGACCTTGGCGATCAGGTTGGCGTCGTGCGCGCGGGTCTCGTCCAGCCAGAACACGGCCGGGTCGCCGGTGGCGCGGGCGCGGGTGACGGCCAGCTTCACCCAGTCCTTGATCGGGGCGTCCTTGGTCTGGCAGGCGCGGAAGATGTCGCCCGGGGCGACCGGCTGCTCGATGACGGCGTTGCCGCCGGCGTCGACCAGGCGGACCGTGCCGGCGGCCTTGATCTCGAAGGTCTTGTCGTGGGAGCCGTACTCCTCGGCCTTCTGCGCCATCAGGCCGACGTTCGGGACGGAACCCATGGTCGAGGGGTCGTAGGCGCCGTTGGCCCTGCAGTCCTCGATGACGGCCTGGTAGACGCCCGCGTAGGAGGAGTCGGGCAGGACCGCGAGGGTGTCGGCCTCCTGGCCGTCCGGGCCCCACATGTGGCCGGAGGTGCGGATCATGGCCGGCATGGAGGCGTCGACGATCACGTCGGACGGCACGTGCAGGTTGGTGATGCCGCGGTCGGAGTCGACCATGGCCAGCTCGGGGCCGTCGGCGATCTCCGCGTCGAAGGAGGCCTTGATCTCGGCACCCTCCGGCAGGGACTCCAGGCCCTTGTAGATGCCGCCCAGACCGTCGTTCGGGCTCAGTCCGGCCGCGGCGAGCGTCTCGCCGTACTTGGCGAAGGTCTTCGGGAAGAAGGCGCGCACCACATGGCCGAAGATGATCGGGTCGGAGACCTTCATCATCGTCGCCTTGAGGTGCACGGAGAACAGCACGCCGTTCTGCTTGGCACGGGCGACCTGCGCGGCGAGGAACTCGTTGAGCGCGGCGGCGCGCATCACGGAGGCGTCGACGACCTCGCCCTCGAGGACGGGGACGGACTCGCGCAGCACGGTGGTGGTGCCGTCCTCGCCGACCAGCTCGATCCTCAGGGAACCGGCCTCGGAGATGACCACGGACTTCTCGGTGGAGCGGAAGTCGTTCTCGCCCATGGTGGCGACCTCGGTCCTGGAGTCCGGGGACCAGGCGCCCATGCGGTGCGGGTGGGTCCTGGCGTAGTTCTTGACCGAGGCGGGGGCGCGGCGGTCGGAGTTGCCCTCCCGCAGCACCGGGTTGACCGCGGAGCCCTTGACCTTGTCGTAGCGGGCCTGGATCTCCCGCTCCTCGTCGGTCTTCGGCTCGTCCGGGTAGTTCGGCAGCGCGTAGCCCTGGCCCTGCAGCTCGGCGATCGCGGCCTTGAGCTGCGGGATCGACGCCGAGATGTTCGGCAGCTTGATGATGTTGGCCTCGGGCGTCTTGGCCAGCTCGCCCAGCTCGTGCAGCGCGTCCGGGACGCGCTGGTCCTCGGTCAGGTACTCCGGGAACACCGAGATGATGCGTCCGGCCAGCGAGATGTCCCGCGTGGCCACGGCGACACCCGCCTGCGAGGCGTACGCCTGGACCACCGGCAGGAAGGAATACGTCGCCAGGGCCGGGGCCTCGTCAGTGTGCGTATAGAAGATGGTCGAGTCAGTCACCGGGTGCTCCGCTCCACGTCTGCAACATTGCTCGACATCAAGATATCTCGTGAGCGAGCCGGGCTCGAAAGGGGTCGGCCACACGTCCCACACTCCGGCACCCGATCCGAGGGGGCCGGGCGCCCGGCCGGCCGCGCCGGACGGTCACGCCGGTGCACCCGGCGCCCGCCTCACCGCACCGCCGCGGGGCCGGGCGGTACCACGGCGACCCGGCCACGCGGCAGCGGCTCAGCCGAGCCGGGCGGAGGGCGCTTCGCCCGGCTCGCGCTCCGCGCCGCGCTGCTGCGGGATGGCGACCGCCTCCTGCTGCAGCGTCACGGTCCGCGTGGGGTACGGGATGCCGATGCCCTCGTCGCGGTAGCGCCTGTGCAGGCGCTTGATGAACTCGTGCTTGATGCGGAACTGGTCACTGAACTCGCCGACGCCCAGGATGACCGTGAAGTCGATGCTGGACTCACCGAAGGTGTGGAAGCGGATCGCCGGTTCGTGGTCCGGGACGGCGCCGGTGATCTCGGTCATCACCTCGGCGATGACCGCCGTGGTCACCCGTTCCACGTGCTCGAGGTCGCTGTCGTAGGAGACGCCGACCTGGAGCAGGATGGTCAGGTCCTCGTCGGGCCGGGTGAAGTTGGTCATGTTCGTCTTCGCCAGCTGGCCGTTGGGGATGACGACCAGGTTCTTGGACAGCTGGCGGACCGTCGTCTGGCGCCAGTTGATGTCGACCACGTATCCCTCCTCGCCGCTGCTCAGCCGGATGTAGTCGCCCGGCTGCACGGTCTTGGAGGCCAGGATGTGGACACCCGCGAAGAGGTTGGCGAGCGTGTCCTGCAGCGCGAGGGCGACCGCAAGACCGCCGACTCCCAGGGCGGTGAGCAGGGGCGCTATGGAGATGCCCAGTGTCTGCAGCACCACCAGGAAGCCGATCGCCAGGACCAGGACCCGGGTGATGTTGACGAAGATCGTGGCCGATCCGGCCACACCGGACCGGGACTGGGTGACGGCGCGTACCAGGCCGCCGATGACCCGGGCCGCGGTCAGCGTCACCACGAAGATGAGGATCACGGTCAGGACCTGGTTCACATGGTGCTGGACCGTCCTCGTCAGCGGCAGCACCCCGCCGGCCGCGGCCACGCCCCCGACCACCGCCGCCCAGGGCACCACCGTGCGCAGCGCGTCCACGATGACGTCGTCACCGCTCCAGCGGGTGCGTTCGGCGTGCTTGCCCAGCCAGCGCGTCAGGACGCGCAGCAGGAAGGCGGCCAGCAGGCCCGCGGCCACCGCGATACCGGCGATGACCAGGTCGTCCACGGTGAGTGCGCGGTTCACCGGTCACCTCCGGAAAGCCGATCTGCGGCCGGCGGGGCCGCGGAGTGCCGGATGTGAAGTGTCGTCACGTTTCCACCTGCTCGCCATGTCGGATGTACGGCCGTCCATCCTGCCGTACCCGGCGAGGGGTGCCGTACCTGCCGTCGCCGCTCGGCCGGCCGGCACGTCACACCTCTTCGAACGACCCGTGCCGTCCCGCCCCGGAGGCGAACCGCGCCGCCCCCTGGAGGCTCTGGGCCAGCACGCCCGTACCGTGACGGAGCTCGCCGCGCATCGCCGCCGCCTCGTCCCGCCCGTCCTGCTCCAGCACCGACGCCCGGTCGGCCCGCAGGCAGGCCTGCGGGAAACGGGCGATCCCGGCGGCCAGGGCCTCCGCCTCCGCGCGGGCCGTACCGGTGGGGACCACGCGGTTGGCGAGGCCCATCCCGTAGGCCTCCGGGGCCGCGACCGGGCGGCCGGTGAGGATCATGTCCATCGCGCGGCTCTGCCCGATCAGGCGGGGCAGGCGGACCGTGCCGCCGTCGATGAGCGGCACGCCCCAGCGGCGGCAGAAGACGCCGAAGACCGCGTCCTCCTCGGCCACCCGCAGGTCGCACCAGAGGGCCAGCTCCAGTCCGCCGGCCACCGCGTGCCCCGCGACCGCGGCGATCACCGGCTTGGACAGCCGCAACCGGGTGGGTCCCATCGGGCCGTCGCCGTCCTCCGCGACGCGGTTGCCGCGCTCGGTGCCGATCGCCTTCAGGTCGGCGCCCGCGCAGAACGTGCCGCCCTCACCCCACAGCACCGCCACCCGCGCCTCCTCGTCCGCTTCGAACTCCCGGAAGGCGGAGGCGAGTTCGGCGGCCGTCGGGCCGTCCACCGCGTTGCGGGCCGCGGGGCGGGAGAGGACGACGGTGGTGACGTGCCCCTGGCGCTCGGTACGGACCGGCATCTCGGGTCCCCTTTCATCCTTGCGGTCGTGTGACTCCGTGATCTTGCCTTGCGGCCTTGCGGCCTTGCGGCCTTGCGGCCTTGCGGCCTTGCGGCCTTGCGGTTGTGTGGCTCTGTGGTCGTGCGGCCGTGTGGCCGTGCGACTCTGTGGCCGTGTGGCCGTGCGGCTCCGTGGCCTTGCGACTCTGTGGCCGTACGGTCGTGTGGCTCTGTGGACTCGCGGCCCCGGGCTCGTGTGCGAGTCCGGGGCGCCCCGCACAAGGCAGTGTCCCTGAATTCCGGGTGGCTGCTTCCGGCACGGTCGGCCCGTGGCCGGTGGCCCCCGCCCGTTTCAGATGACCTTCAGCCGCACCAGCGCGCCGAGCGTCAGTGCCCCCGGCAGCAGCGGCAGCCACACCGTGATGACCCGGTAGGCGAGAACGACGGCCGTGGCTACGGCGGCCGGGGCGCCCGCCGCCACCAGCGCCACGACGAGCGCCGCCTCCACCGAGCCGATCCCGCCCGGCGTCGGTACCACCGCGACGGCGACCGTCGCCGCCAGATATGCCACGGCCATGTGCACGGGCGGCACCGGCAGCCCCAGCGACAGCCCGACCAGCACCAGCCCGGCCGCCTGCAGCGTGGGGAAGGCGAGTGAACCGCCCCACAGCGCGAGCGCCCGGGAGGGGCGGGAGTGCACCGAGCGCAGTTCGCCCAGCGCCGTGCGCAGGAAGGACAGCGCGGCCGTCCGCAGCCGTCGCAGGAGGACCAGGAGGACGGCTGCCGCGAGCACGACCGCGGTGGCCGCGAGCAGCAGCGGGCCCGTCGTGCCCGCGGGCAGCAGGCCGCCGGGGCGCAGGGCGCCCGGGAAGGCGAGCAGCAGCGTGACCAGCAGCGCCACCCGGGTGACCGACTCCGCCAGCAGATACAGGGCCAGGGCGGCCGAGGAGCGGGCGAGGGGGATGCCGCACACGGTCATGAAGCGCAGGTTGACCGCCCCCGCGCCGAGGCCGGTCGGCAGCAGGTGGTTGGCCGAGCCCGCCGCGAACTGCGTGGCGAGCAGCCGCCGCCTCGGCAGCCGGTCGACGACGGCGCCCTGCCGGGTGAAGGCGGCGGCCACCCAGGTCAGACAGGTCGCGCCGACCGCCGCCAGCAGCCAGGGCCACTGCGCGGCCCGCAGCTGACCGAGGCCCTCCACGAGGACCGACCGGTGCCGTACGGCGACGACGGCGACCAGCAGAAGAGGAACCAGGCACAGGATCCGGCGGACCGGGACGCGACGGGGGAGCCGTCCCGGGGGCGGGCCTTGGGGGAGTTCAACCGCGGTCACACCCGAAGAGGTTCTCCGCACCGCGCCAACTGCGGGTTGCGGGACCGCGGACGGCGTCTTACGGACGGGCAGCGGGTGGGGAGGCGGGGCCATGGGGTCCTTCCCGCGGCGGGACGGGGCAGCGGGGGAGTTGACCTCAACGACGCTCGAGGTTCTAGGTTCTCTCCCATGAGCATGGAGACCACAGCGTGGACACAGCTGCACAGTGTCATGACGGCCCAGCAGGAACGGCGCCCCGTGGCGCGTGCCACGCTCCGCCGTATCGCCGCCTTCGCCCGCCCGCACCGCGCGCGCATCGCGCAGTTCGTGGTGCTCGGGGTGATGACGGCCCTGCTCGCCGTCGCGACCCCCGTACTGGCCGGCCGCGTCGTGAACGCGATCGTGTCGGGTGATGAGGAGGGCAAGGTCGTACGCCTGGCCCTGCTCATCGCCCTGATCGCGGTGGCCGAGGCGGCCCTGGGCATCCTCGGCCGCAGGCTCTCGGCGACGCTCGGCGAGGGGCTCATCCTCGATCTGCGGACGGCTGTGTTCGATCATGTGCAGCGGATGCCGGTCGCGTTCTTCACACGTACACGTACGGGCGCGCTGGTCTCCCGGCTCAACAACGACGTCATCGGCGCCCAGCGAGCCTTCAGCAACACCCTCTCCGGAGTGGTCAGCAACCTGGTCACCCTGGTGCTCACGCTCGTGGTGATGCTCACCCTGTCCTGGCAGATCACCCTGCTGGCGCTGGTGCTGCTGCCGGTGTTCGTGGTGCCCGCCCGGCGCATGGGCAGCCGGATGGCCCGGATGCAGCGGGAGGCGGCCACGCTGAACGCGGCGATGGGCACCCGCATGACCGAACGGTTCTCCGCCCCCGGAGCCACCCTGGTCAAGCTCTTCGGACGCCCGGAGGAGGAGTCCGTGGAGTTCGCCGCGCGGGCCCGCCGGGTCGCCGAGATCGGGGTACGGACCGCCACCGCCCAGTCGGTCTTCATCACCGCCCTGACCCTGGTCTCCTCCCTCGCCCTCGCCCTGGTCTACGGCCTCGGCGGCTGGTTCGCGCTGCGCGGCAGCCTGGAGCCGGGCGCGGTGGTCTCCCTGGCGCTGCTGCTGACCCGCATGTACGCGCCGCTCACCGCGCTCGCCGGCGCCCGCGTCGAGGTGATGAGCGCCCTGGTCAGCTTCGAGCGCGTCTTCGAGGTGCTCGACCTCCAGCCGCTGATCGAGGAGAAGCCGGACGCGCGCGCCGTACCCGAGGGGCCGGTCTCCGTCGAGTTCGACGACGTCCGCTTCGGCTACCCGTCCGCCGACAAGGTCTCCCTGGCCTCCCTGGAGGAGGTCGCCTCCCTCGACACCCGCGGCGGCGCCGAGGTCCTGCACGGCATCTCCTTCCGCGCCGAACCCGGCCAGACCGTCGCCCTCGTGGGCTCCTCCGGCGCGGGCAAGTCGACCATCGCGCAACTGCTGCCGCGCCTGTACGACGTGGACGAGGGCGCCGTACGCATCGGCGGCACCGACGTCCGCGACCTCACGGCCGCCTCCCTGCGGGCCACCCTCGGCATGGTGACCCAGGACGGCCACCTCTTCCACGACACGGTCCGCGCCAACCTCCTCCTCGCCGCACCCGAGGCCACCGACGCCGAACTGTGGGACGCGCTGCGCCGCTCCCGCCTCGACGATCTCGTACGCTCCCTGCCCGACGGCCTGGAGACGGTGGTCGGCGAGCGCGGCTACCGCCTCTCCGGCGGCGAACGCCAGCGCATGACCATCGCCCGCCTGCTGCTGGCCCGCCAGCGCGTCGTCATCCTCGACGAGGCGACCGCCCACCTCGACAACACCTCGGAGGCGGCCGTGCAGGAGGCCCTGACCGAGGCCCTGGCCGGCCGCACCGCGGTCGTCATCGCCCACCGGCTGTCCACCGTGCGGGCGGCGGACGTGATCCTGGTGATCGAGGCCGGGCTGATCGTCGAGCGGGGCACCCACGAGGAGCTGCTCGCGGCGGGCGGACGGTACGCGGAGCTGTACCAGACCCAGTTCGAGCAGCAGTCGCCCGACGTCGCGGAGGTCGCCGCCGCCGGGGAGTCGGTGGCGTAGCGACCGCCGCCGACCACGGCGGTCGGCGCTGCCGGGCACCGGGCGCGCGGCCGCAGGCGGGTGCCCGGCTGTCGTCGGGTGCCCGGCAGCCGCCGGGTGTGCGGCTGCCGCCGGGAGCGGCCGCACAGGCACGAGCGGCTCGCGGTGGCTGAGGAGGTTCTGCGGTCTGCGGTCTGCGCTCGGCGCCATCGCGCACCGGTGACCGGGCGCGCGTGGACGCGGCCCCGCGGCGCCGCCGACGATCCGGCACCGCCGGACGATCCGGCGCGCCGTCGTCCGCGATGAACCCCCGGCGGCGACGGGTCGAACGATCGTCGAACGATCATTGCGCATCGTATTGACGACCACCCTGCGTGAGCCTAGCCTTCCCGCTTTGAGAGCGCTCTCAAGCTGCAAGAGCCCGGGTGCCGAATGGCCTAGACCTGGGAAACGAAAGTCACCTCGGATCGCTGATCCGTCCGACGGCCCGCCGCGCCCGCAGCCGCGGGTCGTCCGCCTGCTTTCTCTCCTGCTGAAGGGTGTGCATCAATGTCCAGAGACGGAGCCCAGCCCTTAAGAGCGGCCCCGGGGTCCTCGGCCCGGCGGCGGACGGTGGTCCTCATGGCCGTCGCCGCCCTCCTCGGCGCCGTGCTCACGGTGCTCGACACCCCGGCGGCCGGCGCCGACACGGTGGGTGCCGGCAGCTACACCACCACGGCGCCCGGCCCGCTGCCCTCGGGATGCGCGGACCTGTCCACCAACCCGCGCCACTGGGTGACGGCCGACGCCCCGGCGGGCGCCGTCCCCACCAACGACTGGTGGTCATCGATCCTGTGGAAGCGCACCAACTGCGCCTACGGGGAGCCGCTGTTCGCGCAGCCGCTCGGCTTCCGGGCGCGGTCGGCAGGGCTCGGGGTCTCCTACAGCACCAAGCCCACGATCTCCGGCAGCGCCAAGGGCGTGGGTGAGTACCACTTCGACTACACCGAGGACTTCGTCGCCGGGGTGGCAGGGCTGAACGCTCCCGAGGTGAAGGTCGACGACTGGAGCGACTGGACCGTCAGCCCCGTGCTGAGCGACGGCACGCACACGCTCCGGGCGACCATCGGCTCCGGTCTGCCGTTCGCCTACTTCCGGGCGACCGGCGGCGACGCGCAGATCAAGGTGGCCTCCGGCGCGACGGCCGACGTGTGGTCCCGTTCCGGTCCGATGCTCGGCTACACCATCGCCGGACACGACTACGCCGCCTTCGCCCCGAGCGGTGCCACCTGGTCGGCCGACGGTTCCGGTACCACCTTCACGTCCTCGCTCGCGGGCAAGGACTACTTCTCGATCGCCGTGCTGCCGACCACGCCTTCCACGCCGGCCACGGACCGGGCCGCGCTGGCGGACGAGTACGCCGAGTACGCCCACAACCACGTCACCGGCACCGCCGTGTCGTACGCGTACGACGAGGCGAGCAGCACCGTCACGACGAAGTACGGCTTCACCACCACCGCCATGGAGGGCACCGGCAAGGGCACGGTCGCGGCGCTGATGCCGCACCAGTGGCGCCACCTCGCCGGCGGCAGCCCGCTGCCGCAGAGGTACATCTCCTCGCGCGGCCCGCTGAAGGTGCTCACCGGCATCACCTCCTTCACGACGTCGATGGTCTTCCACGGCGTTCTCCCCGAGGTGCCTGCCGTGGCCGACAGTTCCGGGGCCGACGCCACCACCCTGCAGAACCACCTGAACGCGGAGAAGGCCGACCCGACCCGGCAGCAGAGCGACGACACCTACTGGACCGGCAAGGGACTCGGCCGCGCGGCCCGGCTGGCGGAGATCGCCGACCAGACCGGCAACACGGCCGTGCGCGACGCCGCCCTCGCGGCGATCAAGTCCAAGCTGACGGACTGGTTCACCGCCTCGCCGGGCGAGACGGGCCACCTGTTCTACTACGACGACAAGTGGGGCACCCTGATCGGCTACCCGGCCTCCTACGGGTCCGACCAGGAGCTGAACGACCACCACTTCCACTACGGCTACTACATCGCCGCGGCCGCGACCCTCGCCAGGTTCGACCCGGCCTGGGCCGGTTCCACCCAGTACGGCGGCATGGTGGACCTGCTGATCCGCGACGCCGACAACTACGACCGCGCCGACAAGCGCTTCCCCTACCTGCGTGACTTCGACATCTACAGCGGCCACGACTGGGCCTCGGGCCACGGCTCGTTCGCCGCGGGCAACAACCAGGAGTCCTCGTCCGAGGGGATGAACTTCGACAACGCGCTCATCCAGTGGGGCACCGCCACCGGGAACAAGGCCGTCCGGGACGCCGGCATCTACATGTACACCACACAGGCCGCCGCCGTGCAGGACTACTGGTTCGACACCAAGGACGAGATCTATCCGAGCGACTTCCCGCACAAGGAGGTCGGCATGGTCTGGGGCAACGGCGGCGCGTACTCCACCTGGTTCTCCAGCGCCCCCGAACAGATCCAGGGCATCAACCTGCTGCCGGTGACCGGCGGACACCTCTACCTGGGCGACGACCCCGCCTACGTCAAGGCCAACTACCAGGAGATGCTCGACCAGGCCGGCAAGACCCAGCCCGGCATCTGGCCCGACATCTGGTACGAGTACCTGGCCCTGGGCGACGGCGACGCGGCCCTGGCGGACTTCCGCGCCAACAGTTCCCTGACCTCCGAGGAGGGCGAGAGCAAGGCCCACACCTTCCACTGGATCCGTAACCTTGCCGCCCTCGGCACCGTGGACACCGGCGTCACCGCCGACAGCCCGCTGACTGCGGTCTTCGTCAAGAACGGCGCCCGCACCTACGTCGCCGCCGACACCACCGCCGCCGCCATCACCGTGCACTTCTCCGACGGCACCACCGTGCAGGTGCCCGCGGGGAAGACGGTCACGGCCGGCGCCCACACCTGGACCGGCGGCAGCGGTCCCGGCGGCACGGACCCCACGCCCACCCCGACCCCGACTCCCACCCCGACCCCGACTCCCACGCCGCCCGGGAACTCGGGGACGTCGCCCACGTTGTACCTGAGCGGTGACGGGACGCTGACGGACACGGCCGGGACCGCGGGCAGTGTGACCGTGGCGTCCGCCGACAGCGTCAACCACGACGGCACTCCGTACAGGCCGCTGGCCTTCACCGCCTCCGGGCTGAACATGAAGTACGCGGGCGGCACCGCCCGGTTCGACCTGGCCGTCGACGCTCAGCAGGCCGTCGGCAACGGAGTCCAGCTCCAGGTGTCGTACGACTGCACCGGCAGCGGGACCTGGGACCGCGTCGAGACCTACCGCTACTTCGCCACCGACCCCGTCCCCGGCTGGGAGCACTACACCGACGCCGCCGGGCTCGCCTCCGCGACCGGCACCTCCTGCGACCTGAGGAACGGAACCGTGCGGGTCCTGATCTGGAACGCCCTGGGCCACGCCCCCAGCACCGTCGCCACCGGCACCCAGGCGGTCGTCCGACTGCCCTTCACCTGACCGGCGACACGAACCACGAACTCCGTCCGGCACACGGCCCGAACGGGCCGCACGCCGGACGGAGCCGGGTCCCTCTCCGGGACGCGCAGCCGTCCCGGAGAGGGCACGTGACCGAGCTCTCGGTGCGGTTCCGGCATGCCGGTCCCTACCCTGAGGGAGGCCGTCGGCCGCCGGCCCGCGGCCGGGCCGGCGGCAAGCGCCCTTGTAGTCTGAGAAGACAGCCCTTGACCTGGGAAATCAGGCAGGGAGCGAGTTTTGGGAGTACTGAATGCTGCGCACCATGTTCAAGTCCAAGATCCACCGCGCCACCGTCACCCAGGCCGACCTGCACTACGTCGGCTCGGTGACCATCGACGCCGACCTGCTCGACGCCGCCGATCTGCTGCCCGGTGAGCTGGTGCACATCGTCGACATCACCAACGGCGCGCGCCTTGAGACGTACGTCATCGAGGGGGAGCGGGGCTCCGGTGTGATCGGGATCAACGGCGCCGCCGCCCATCTCGTGCACCCCGGCGACCTGGTGATCATCATCAGCTACGCTCAGGTGACCGACGCGGAGGCCAGGGCCCTGCGGCCCCGGGTCGTGCACGTGGACCGCGACAACCGCGTCGTCGCCCTGGGCACCGACCCGTCCGAGCCGGTGCCCGGCTCCGACCAGGAGCGCAGCCCGCAGGCCGTCCGGGCCTGACCCTCGCCGACCTGCCGACCAGGAGCGTGCCGATGAGCGATCTCGAGATCCGCGACGACCGGACGGCGGGCCGCCTGGAGGCGACCGGCGACGGCACGGGCGGCGAAGTCGTCGGCCACATCGAGTACTTCGTCCTCGAATCGCCCGCGCGCGCCCTGGTCCCCGTGCACACCGTCGTGGAGCCGGCCCACGAGGGGAAGGGCATCGCGGGCTCACTGGCCCGTGAGCTGTACGCCATCGCCGGGCGCGAGGGAGTCGTCGTCGCCCCGCTCTGCCCCTACGTCGTCAAGTGGGCCGAACGCCACCCCGACGAGGCCCCGGCTGCCGACCCGGAGCTGCTGCGGGCGGCGAAGCGCCGGCTGACGGAGCATCCGGGCCGCCTCTGACACCGCCCCAGGAAGCCGTACCGGAATCTCCCGAGAAAGGTCGCCGGCGCCCCGTGCTCGCCCTGCTGCACACCTCACCCCTCCACGTCCCGGTCTTCGAGGCGCTGCGCGACGCGCATCATCAGGGCCTGGAACTACGGCACTTCGTCGACGAGGGACTGCTGGCCCGGGCCCGGCGCGAGGGCCCCGAGGCGGTGGCGGACGCGGTGCGCGCGGTGCTGGGCGAGGCGGTGCGGCAGGGCGCCGCCGCCGTTCTGTGCACCTGCTCGACGATCGGCGGCGTCGCGGAGCAGGCCGCCGTCACGGCGCCCGTCCTGCGCTCCGATCGCCCGATGGCGGCGGCCGCGGTGGCCGCGGGCGCCCGGATCGTGGTCCTGGCCACGGTCGAGAGCACCCTCGGCCCCACGACGGCCCTGATCCGGCAGGAGGCTCTCCGCGCCGGACGCCCCGCCCGGGTACGGACCCGCCTCGTCGAGGGCGCCTGGGAGTGCTTCGCGTCCGGTGACACCGAGGGCTGCGCCCGCCTCGTGGCGGCCGCGGCCGACGCGGTCACCGACGCCGACGCGATCGTCCTGGCCCAGGGCTCCATGGCCCCGGCCGAACACCTGACGACGACCGCGGTCCCGGTGCTGTCCAGCCCCCGCGCGGGGCTGGCGGCAGCGGCGGCGGCGCTGCCGACCGGTTGACGGCAGGCCCACTCGGGGCTGTCGGCGTCCTGCGGGCGGGTGAGTGGGGACGCGGGCGCCGGGTAGGCGGGGGATTAGTCCAGAGCCGACGTCGACCGACTGGCCGGAGGACCTGATGACCGACCCCCGTCCCGAACCCGTCCCCCCGGGGCCCACGCCCGGCGGCCCGGACCCGCAGCCCCCCGACCCGTACCCCTCACCGGTTCCCACCCCCCAGCCGCCGTCCCCGGAGCCCACTCCGCCGCCGCAGCCGCCCTCACCTCCGACTCCCACGCCGGACCCCTCCCCGTCCCCGGTGCCACCGGGCCCGGAGCCGGTGCCGAACCCGGAGCCCGGCCCGCCGCTGCGGTGAGCCACCGAGAGGGAGAGCGGTGGGCGCGTGAGGGAACAGCGCCCACCGCGGCACCCTCCGGCGGCGGTGCCGTGCCCGGCCCCGCCGCCGGGCGCGGTCGGCCGGCGGCGGCCGCCCGCGCCCCAGGGAACCGGGCCGCCCGCTAGGCGGACACCTCGGACCGGTCCCCGCCCCACAGCGTGTGGAACGCCCCGTCCTGGTCCACCCTCCGGTACGTGTGCGCCCCGAAGAAGTCCCGCTGGCCCTGGGTGAGCGCCGCGGGCAACCGCTCGGCGCGCAGCGCGTCGTAGTACGCGAGGGCGGCGGCGAAGCCCGGCGTGGGGACGCCCTGGCGGGTCGCGGCGATCACGACCTCGCGCCAGTCGTCCTGGGCGGCCGCGATCTCCTGGGCGAAGGTGTCGTCGGAGAGCAGGCTGGGCAGCTCGGCGCGGGCGTCGTAGGCGGCGCGGATGCGGTCCAGGAAGGCGGCGCGGATGATGCAGCCGCCGCGCCAGATCGCGGAGACCGCGCCCAGGTCGATGTCCCAGTCGTACTCCTCGCTGCCGGCCTGGATCTCGTGGAAGCCCTGGGTGTAGGAGACGATCTTCGACGCGTACAGCGCCTGCTCGACGCGGTCGGCGAAGGCCGCCGCCTCGGACTCGGAGAGGGGGGTGGCCTTCGGGCCGGCCAGTCCGCGGGACGCCTCGCGCAGGGCCGCGTGGCCGGACAGGGAGCGGGCGAAGACCGCCTCCGCGATGCCGGAGACCGGGACGCCGAGGTCGAGAGCGATCTGGACGGTCCAGCGGCCGGTGCCCTTCTGCTCGGCCTGGTCCACCACCACGTCCACGAACGGCCTGCCGGTCGCGGCGTCCACGTGGGACAGCACCTCGGCGGTGATCTCGATCAGGTAGGAGTCGAGCCGGCCGGTGTTCCAGGTGCGGAAGATCTCGGCGATCTGCGCGGGGGAGTACCCGGCGACGTCGCGCAGCAGCTGGTAGGCCTCGCCGATCAGCTGCATGTCGGCGTACTCGATGCCGTTGTGGACCATCTTCACGAAGTGGCCGGCGCCGTCGGGACCCACGTGGGTCACGCAGGGCGAGCCGTCCTTCGCCTTCGCGGAGATCTTCTCCAGCATCGGGCCGAGGGAGTCGTAGGACTCCTTGGGGCCGCCGGGCATGATGCTCGGCCCGTTCAGCGCGCCCTCCTCGCCGCCGGAGACGCCCATGCCCACGAAGTGGATGCCCTGCTCGCGCAGTTCGCGCTCCCGGCGCCGGGTGTCGGCGAAGTGCGCGTTGCCACCGTCGATGATCATGTCGCCGGGTTCCAGGAGCGGGGCGAACTCGTGGATCACCGCGTCGGTGGGGTCGCCGGCCTTCACCATGATGACCAGGCGCCGCGGCCGCTCGAGCGCCGCCACGAACTCCTTCGCGGTCTCGGCCGCGATGAAGTCGCCCTCGCTCCCGAACTCCTCGACCAGGGCGTGCGTGCGCGACGCCGTCCGGTTGTGCAGGGCGACCGTGTAGCCGTTGCGCGCGAAGTTGCGGGCGAGGTTGCGGCCCATGACCGCGAGTCCGGTGACGCCGATCTGGGCTGAAGTGCTCATTCGGTTTGGCTCCTAAGGATCCGTTAATCGGTGGTGCCGGTCGTGCCCGTCAGTATCGCCCCACCGCCATCCTGACGTGCCGGTACGCCGGGCGCATGTCCGGGGTGCCCGGCATACCGTAGGCAGATACGCACCATGGGCCCCACCCGCCTCAGCGTGTGTGCAACTGGCGTCTATTCCTGGGTGCTTGTGTGTTCAGGGCGGCCGATTGCCGTCTTGTCATGGCCTGTTCGCGGCGCTTACTTTTGGCCCTCCTGACGCATGTCGAGGGGGATCTTCATGGCCGTACGCGGCCGGCACCGCCGGTATCAGCCGAACAGGATCAACCGCGCCTCACTCACCGTCACCGCCTCGGGCGCCGGCATGGCGATCCCGCTGATCGGCACCGGCACCGCCCATGCCGCCGACGTGTCCACCTGGAACAAGGTGGCCGCCTGCGAGTCGACGAACAACTGGAGCATCAACACCGGCAACGGCTTCTACGGCGGACTGCAGTTCACCCGGTCCACGTGGGAGGCCTACGGCGGCACGAAGTACGCGGCGCGGGCGGATCTGGCCACCAAGGACCAGCAGATCGCCGTCGCCGAGAAGGTCCTGGACGGACAGGGGCCGCGTGCCTGGCCGGTGTGCTCGGTGAAGGCCGGGCTGACCCGGGGCGGCGCCACCGCGGACACCCACCCGGACGCGGGAGGCCGGAGCACCGTCAGGAAGACCTCCGTGCGGGACGTGCAGCCGCAGACGACGCCCCAGTCGCGGGCGGGCAGCGCGGAGATGTACACGGTGGTGCGCGGCGACAGCCTCTCCGAGATCGCCGAGACCGAGCACGTGCGCGGCGGCTGGCACCGGCTGTACGCCGCGAACCGCGGGACCGTCGGAGCGGACCCGGACCTGATCCTGCCGGGCCAGCGGCTGAACCTGCGCGGCACGGCCCCCGCCCCGCACCCGGCCGGGACGAGCGAGGCGTCGTCCACGCGCGCCGAGCCGCACAGGACGACACACGCCGAGTCCCACAGGGCCACGCGCGCCGAGCCCCGCAAGACCACGAAGGAGACCAAGAAAGAGACCACGAAGAAGAAGGCGTCCTCGGCCGCCGGGCAGAAGGCCACCGGCAGCGGCCACGCGCTCGTCGCGCCGGTCCACGGGCCCACCGGCACCCCGTACCACGAGGCCGGCACCTCCTGGTCGAAGGGTTACCACACCGGCGTCGACTTCCCCGTGCCCACCGGCACGACCGTCAGGGCGATCGCCGCGGGACGGGTGGTCTCCGCCGGCTGGGGCGGCTCCTACGGCTACCAGGTGGTCGTCCGGCACGCCGACGGCCGCTTCAGCCAGTACGCCCATCTGTCCGCGATCTCCGTGAAGCCCGGGCAGAGCGTCGGTGGCGGGCAGCGCATCGGCCGCTCCGGGGCGACCGGGAACGCCACGGGCCCGCATCTGCACTTCGAGGTGCGGACCGGGCCCGGCTTCGGTTCCGACATCGACCCCGTCGCCTATCTCAGGGCCGGAGGCGTCACGATCTGACACGCTCCCGGTGCCGGCCGAGGTCCGGCACCGGGACGTACGAGCCGCCGTAGAAGGGGCCGTAGAAGCGGTAGCGGGCCGGGTCGGCGGCCGGGACGTCGTCCTCGCCGCCGTAGGCCACGGCCAGGACGGCCGGGCCCGTCTGGGCGGGGACCAGCGTCTCCTCGCGCGGCGCGTTCGCCGGCTGCTCCGGGATCGTGGCGAGCAGCTCCTCCACGGGCGTCGGCCCGGCGGCGACGGGCTCGGCCGGCCGCGGTACGGCCAGGGGCTCCGGCGCGCTCCCGGCGGCGGTGCGCGTGATGCGCTCCGTCGTCAGCAGGATCAGGCCGCCCGCCGCGACCACGCCGCAGGCCAGTGCGAGCACGGTGCCCGTGGTGCCGTAGCGGAAGGTCTCGCCGAACATCGTGATGCCGAGCGCGGCCGCGACCACCGGGTTCACTACGGTCAGGGTGGCCAGCGGGGCGGCGAGGCCGGCGCCCCGGTAGGAGGCCTGGGACAGCAGCATGCCGGCCGTGGCGAGGACGGCGATGACGGCCAGGAAGGGCAGATCGGCCGCGGACACGCCGTCCGTCCAGTCGACCGCGACGGTCTTGGTGAACACCGAGGACATGCCGAAGGCGATGCCGGAGCCGGTGGCGAGCAGCATGCTGCGCACCGCCGGGTGCCGGTGGGCGGCCCGGCCCGCGATCATCAGCGCCACGACCACGCCGCCGGAGACGACGGCCACGGCGACCCGCTGGGCCGTCGACAGCGACTGGGCGTCGGAGGAGGCCACCAGGGACAGCAGGCCGGCCAGGCCCACGGTCGCCATGACCGCGCCCCGCCAGGCGGTCGCGCCGGCCCTGCGGCCCACGAACAGCGCCGCCATCGGCAGCGCGAACACGATCGTCAGCGCGCCGAGCGGCTGCACCAGGCTGAGCGGGCCGTAGGCCAGCGCCACCACGTGCAGCAGTCCGCCCAGGCCGTTGAGCGCGACCGCGGCCCACCAGGCCGTCCGGCGCAGCGGCGCGTACTGCCGACCGGGCGAGGACACCGCAACGTGCTCCTGCACGATCGCCCCGCCCGCGTACGCCACGGCGGAGACGAGCGACAGCAGAACGGACAACGCGAGGGCACTCATGAGCTGCTCCTCTGCGTGTGGCGGGTGCGGTGCGCCCCGCGCGACGAACGGTCGGCCTTCATGACCAACACGATGCCTTGCCGATCTCTTCCCGTCGTCGTCCCTGAGCAGTCAATGGGTCCTACTGCCGATGGAGTACGAATCGGGCGCCGTCCTCCCCAAGGTGGGCGACAGCGGAGCGGCACCCCCAATGGGAACCCCCAGGGCCCCCTGACAGCCACTGCTTTTCGCGGACCGGGTCCTTCGGGTACTACTGCCCTTCGTGGAGCTCGACCAGGATCTCGCCGCCCTCGAACCGCTCGGCGGCTTCTTCGTACTGCGCACCGGCGGGGCGCCGCGGGGGTCGTTGCCGACGCTCGCCCGCGCGTACGGGGACCAGTTCTCCGACGCTGAGGCAGATCCTATTACTTTTCGGGTCGAAAAGGTCGCCCGGTCGCTGCGCGCCCCCGAGGTGCGGATCGCGGCCTCCGTGGCCCAGCAGGGTCTCGCCGCCCGCCTGTGGTCGGTGACGCTGGGCTGCGCCGTCCGCTACGGCGCCGTGCCCGACCTCGACCCGGCACTGCTGCACTGGGACCCCGGCGCCGGCCCTCCCGACGACCTGTGGCTGCCCGAGGTCCGCCCGCTGCCCGCCCACGCCGCGAGCGTCGCGGACACCGTGCTGCACGGCCATCTGGAACCGCTGGCGGCGGCCCTGCGCGCCCGCCACCGCGTCGCGGCCGGACTGCTGTGGGGCAACGCGGCCTCGGCGCTGGCGGGCGCCGCCCGGCAGCTGGAGCAGTGGGCGTACCGGCACGGCCGCACCGAGGCCGCCGCCCGCACCCGCGCCCTCACCGCGCAGCTCCTCGCCCACCCCCTGCTGTCCGCCACCGGCACCCTCACCGGCACCGCCTTCCGGCGCCGCAGCTGCTGCCTGTACTACCGCGTGCCCGGCGGGGGCGTGTGCGGTGACTGCTGCTTCCCGCGGCCGCCGTGCTCTTCCGCGCGCGGGACATCTGGGTGACCATGAGGGAACCGGTCGCCGAGAGCTGGGGGTTGCGGGTGCGAGTGGGACTGCTGACCCGGGAGTACCCGCCGGACGTGTACGGCGGTGCGGGCGTCCACGTGGAGTTCCTCGCCCGGGAGCTGAGCTCCCTGGTCGACCTGGAGGTGCACTGCTGGGGCGAGGGCCGCGGGGTGGGCGTCGCACGCCACCGCCCCTGGGCCGCCCTGGACACCGCCAACGACGCGCTGCGCACGTTCTCCGTCGACCTCGCGATGACCGCCGGGGTCGAGGGCCGCGAACTCGTGCACTCCCACACCTGGTACGCCAACCTCGCCGGCCACCTCGCCAAGATGCTCTACGGCATCCCGCACGTGATGACCGCGCACTCCCTGGAGCCCCTGCGGCCCTGGAAGGCCGAGCAGCTCGGCGGCGGATACGCCCTGTCCGGCTGGGCCGAGCGCACCGCGATCGAGTCCGCCGACGCGGTGATCGCCGTCTCCGGCGCCATGCGCGAGGACATCCTCGACTGCTATCCGGCCCTGGACCCCGCCCGGGTCCACATCGTGCACAACGGCATCGACACCACCCTGTACCGCCCCGACCACGGCACCGACGTGCTGGAGCGCGTCGGCCTGGACACCAAGCGCCCCTTCGTGCTGTTCGTCGGCCGCATCACCCGGCAGAAGGGCGTGCCCCACCTGCTGCGGGCGGTGCGGGACATCGACCCGTCCGCGCAGGTCGTGCTGTGCGCGGGAGCGCCCGACACACCGGAGATCGACCGGGAGTTCCGCGCGCTGTACGAGGACCTCGGCCGGGTGCGCGAGGGCGTGCACTGGATCCCGCAGATGCTGCCGCGCCCCGAGGTGATCCAGCTGCTGACCCACGCGGCCGCGTTCGTCTGCCCGTCGGTGTACGAGCCCCTCGGCATCGTCAACCTGGAGGCGATGGCCTGCGGGACACCCGTCGTGGCCTCCCGGGTCGGCGGCATCCCCGAGGTCGTCGACGACGGCAGGACGGGCCTGCTCGTCGACGTGGACGACGACTTCGAGGCGTCCCTCGCGCGGGCCCTCGACTCGGTGATCGGTGACCCGGAGACCGCCCGGCGGATGGGCGAGGCCGGCCGGGAGCGCGCGGTGGGTGAGTTCGGCTGGGACGCCGTCGCCCGCCGCACGGTCGGTCTGTACGAGGAGATTCTCAAGCAGGGATAGAGGAGGTCCTCAAGCAGGGGTAGAGGAGGTCCTCAAGCAGGGGTAGCGGAGATCCTCAAGCAGGAGTGGACGAGAAGTGGACGAGGACAGCGGCGGCAGTCCTTCGAACAGGCTTACACCGCCCCGGGCGGGGGCAAGGATGGATCAACCACGGTGAGGGGAGCGGCCATGCGTCGTGGCGGACCTTCGGTGCTCGGGATCGTACTGGCGGGCGGAGAGGGCAAACGCCTGATGCCCCTGACCGCGGACCGCGCCAAACCAGCGGTCACCTTCGGCGGCACCTACCGCCTGGTCGACTTCGTCCTGTCCAACCTCGTCAACGGCGACATCCTGCGCGTCTGCGTCCTCACGCAGTACAAGTCGCACTCGCTGGACCGGCACATCACCACCACCTGGCGGATGTCCAGCCTGCTGGGCAACTACGTCACCCCGGTCCCGGCCCAGCAGCGGCTCGGCCCGCGCTGGTACCTGGGCAGCGCCGACGCCATCCTGCAGTCCCTGAACCTCGTCCACGACGAGGGACCGGAGTACGTCGCGGTGTTCGGCGCAGACCACGTGTACCGCATGGACCCGCGCCAGATGCTCGCCCAGCACATCGAGAGCGGCGCGGGCGTCACGGTCGCCGGCATCCGCGTCCCGCGCTCGGAGTCCTCGCAGTTCGGGGTGATCTCCCCGGGCTCGGACGGCCTGTCGGTGGAGCGCTTCCTGGAGAAGCCCGCCGATCCGCCCGGCCTGGCGGACGACCCGGACTGCGTCTTCGCCTCCATGGGCAACTACATCTTCACCACCAAGGCGCTCATCGAGGCGCTGCAGCGGGACGCCGAGGACGAGCACTCGGTGCACGACATGGGCGGCTCTATCCTGCCCCAGCTCACCGAGCGCGGCGAGGCCCAGCTGTACGACTTCAGCGCCAACCACGTGCCCGGCGAGACCACCCGGGACCAGGGCTACTGGCGCGACGTGGGCACCCTCGACGCCTATTACGACGCCCACATGGACCTGATCGCCGAGCGCCCGGCGTTCAACCTCTACAACCGGCAGTGGCCCGTCTACACGCACTCGTACCAGCTCTCCCCGGCCCGCTTCAACGCGGGCGGCATGGCGAGCGAGTCCATCATCAGCGCCGGCTGCCTCATCCGCGGCCAGGTCACCCGCTCCGTCCTGTCGCCCGGCGTCCGCGTCGACCCCGGAGCCGTCGTCCAGGGCTCGGTGCTGCACGACAACGTCCACATCGGCCGCGGCGCGGTCGTCCGCGGCGCGGTCCTGGACAAGAACGTCGAGGTGCCCCCGGGCGCGACGATCGGTGTCAACCCCGAGCGGGACGCGGAGTTGTACACCGTCTCCAAGGGCGGAGTGATCGCGCTGGGGAAGAACCAGGTGGTGCCGTAGGCGGCCTCCGGGCCCACGCGCGCGGACCGGCCGGCCCCGGACCGGCCGGCCGCCGCGTTTGTCATGTCCCTGGACGCACGCTGGAATCCGTGCTGTCATGCCAACTGCTCTCCCTGACAACGTTGTTGTCGGTGGCGGACGACAACGTTGTCACCGGCATGTCCGCGAGTTCAGCACACCCACCCGACGGAGGTCTTCCCGTATGAGATGGACCCGGCGCCTGCGCCTGGGCCTCGCGGGAGCGGTGGCAGCGTCGTCGCTGTTCGCCGTTCCCGCCGCCCGGGCCGCCGAGCCGAGCGACACCCACCTCACCGACCTGGTGAACCCGTTCATCGGCACCCAGAACGAGGGCAACACCTATCCCGGCGCGGCCGTGCCCTTCGGCATGGTGCAGTTCTCGCCGGACACCGGCCACAACACCGGCTACGACTACGCCCAGAACCACATCCGCGGGTTCTCCCTGGTCCACCTGTCCGGTGTCGGCTGCGGCCTCGGCGGCGACCTGCCGGTCCTGCCGACGACGGGCGACGTCACGCAGACGGACTACGCCAGGTACGCGGCCGGGTTCAGCCACGACGACGAGCGGGCGCGCCCCGGCTACTACGAGGTCGGCCTGCAGAGCGGCATCCGGGCCGAGCTGACCGCGACCGCCCGCACCGGCGTGCAGCGCTACACCTTCCCGGCCACCGACAAGGCCAACGTGCTGCTGAACGCGGCCCAGTCGCTGCACACCACGGTCTCCACCAGGGTCGAGATCCTGGACCACCGCACCGTGCGCACGGCGATCACCGGCCGCGGCTTCTGCCAGGACACCAAGCCGTACACCGTCTACACCATCACCCGCTTCGACCGTCCCTTCACCGCCTACGGGACCTGGGACGGCTCGACGGTGACCGCGGGCTCCAAGAGCGGTTCCGGTGGCGCCTACGTCCGCTTCGACACCACCAGGGACCGCACGGTCGAGGCGGCCACGGCCCTGTCCTACGTCGACGCCCACGGCGCCGCGGTCAACCTCCGCGCCGAGGGCGGCCGCTCCTTCGACTCCGTACGCCACCGGGCCGACCGGGCGTGGGAGGACCGCCTGGACGACGTGCGCGCCCGGGGCGGGGACGACAGCCTGCGGCGGACCTTCTACTCCTCGCTGTACCGGTCCTTCCTGGCGCCCAACATCGGCAGTGACGTCGACGGCCGCTACACCGGCTGGGACCAGCGGGTCCACCGGACCAGGGGCTTCACGTACTACCAGAACTGGTCCCTGTGGGACACCTACCGCACCCAGTCCCAGCTGCTGTCGCTGCTCGCGCCCCGTGAGGCCCGCGACATGGCGATCTCGGTGATCAAGATCTCCGAGGAGAGCGGCTGGCTGCCCAAGTGGGGCTACGGCACGGTCGAGACGAACATCATGACCGGCGACCCGGTCACCCCCTTCCTGACCAACGCCTACCAGCAGGGCCTGCTGGGGGGCTACGCGGAGCGGGCCTACCGCGCCCTGAAGCGGAACGCCGACGGGGTGCCGCCCGCGGACTCGCCGGCCGTGGGCCGCGAGGCCAACAAGGAGTACATCGCCGAGGGCTTCGCGCCGTACCTCAAGAACCGCCCGCACGCGAAGCCGGGCGACTCCGACTACGACCACGGCGCCTCGGCGACGCTGGAGTACGCCTTGTCGGACGCGATGCTCGCGCAGATGGCCCGCGACCTCGGGCACGACGCCGACGCCGCGCGCTACGCCGCCCGCGCCCAGAGCTACCGCCACATCTTCGACCCCTCGACCGGTTTCTTCCGCGCCCGTGACGCCTCCGGCGCCTTCACCGGGCCGGCCGACCCGGCGCAGGGCGAGGGCTTCCACGAGGGCACGGCCTGGCAGTACCAGTGGCTGGTGCCGCAGGACCTGCCGGGCATGGTCTCCCTGATCGGCGGCGAGCAGGCGGCCAACGACCGGCTGGACTCCTTCTTCGCCTACGACCGGCTGCTGGCCGATCCGGCGAAGACGGCCCGCGAGGTCTGGGTCAACGGGCCGTACGACTACTACAACGCCGACAAGTACAACCCGCAGAACGAGCCCGACCTCATCGCCCCGTACACGTATCTGTCCACCGGGCAGCCGTGGAAGACGACCGATGTCGTGCACGCGGCGCTGACGCTGTTCACGGACACGCCGACCGGTATGACCGGCAACGACGACCTCGGCACCATGTCCGCCTGGAACGTGCTGTCGTCCATCGGTGTCTTCCCGGTGCAGCCCGGTTTCGACACCTGGGGGCTGTCCACGCCGGTCTTCGACCGCGTCGACCTCACCCTGGACCGCCGCTACTACCCGCGCGGCGCCCTGACGATCACCGCGAAGGGCACCTCCGCCACCGACCGGTACATCCAGTCGGCCCGGACCGACGGCAGGTCCTACGGCCGGACGTATCTGACCACCGGCGCGCTGCGCTCCCTGCGCCGGCTCGACTTCACGGTCGGCCCGCACCCGTCGGAGTGGGGTACGTCACCCGAGGCGGCGCCACCCGCGCTGAACTGACCTCAGAAGTCCCATGAGTCCCGTCCCTCAACAGGGGGACGGGACTTAATCTGCTGTTAACTGTGCGTAGCCTGATCGTACTTGACCGTAATCTCCCCGGAGGGGTTGACTGCTGGCTCACCCGTCCGTCGACGCGAGGCAAGCCATTGACCACTGACCTGCTCGCTCCACTCGACCTGGCGTTCTGGAACATCGAGTCCGCCGAGCACCCCATGCACCTCGGCGCCCTCGGTGTCTTCTCCGCGCACTCGCCCACCGCCGGCGCCCACGCCGCCGACCTGCTCGCCGCGCGGGCCGCGGCGGTGCCCGGACTGCGGATGCGCATCCGCGACCTGTGGCAGCCCTCGCCGCTGAGGCCGTTGTCCTTCGGCAGCGCCAGCCGCGAGGCCGACCCCGGCTTCGACCCGCTCCACCACGTCCTGCTGCACGCGCCCACCGCCGACTTCCACGCCGAGGCCGGCCGGCTCATGGAGCGCTCGCTGGTGCGCGGCAGGCCGCCGTGGGAGGCCCATGTCCTGCCGGGCGAGGACGGTGTCTCCTTCGCCGTGCTGTTCAAGTTCCACCACGCCCTGGCCGACGGCCTGCGGGCGCTGACGCTCGCCGCCGCCGTCCTGGACCCGATGGACCTGCCGGAGCGCCGGCCCCGCCCCGAGGAGCCCGGCCGCGGCCCGCTGCCCGATGTGCGCAAGCTGCCCGGGCTGCTCAAAGGTGCGCTGTCCGACGTGGGCCGCGCCCTCGACATCGGTGCCTCCGTGGCCGTGTCCACCCTCGGTACGCGCCCCTGCCCGGCGTTCACCTCCGAGGCGACCGGCACCCGCCGCACCGCCGGCGTCGTCATCGACCTCGACGACGTCCAGCGCGTACGCAAGACCCAGGGCGGCACCGTCAACGACGTCCTGATCGCGGTGGTCGCGGGTGCCCTGCGCCGCTGGCTCGACGAGCGCGGCGACGGCAGCGACGGCGTCGCGCCGCGCGCCCTCATCCCCGTCTCCAAGCGCCGCCCGCGCACCGCCCACCCACAGGGCAACCGGCTCTCCGGCTACCTGATACGGCTCCCCGTGGACGACCCCGACCCGCTCGGCCGGCTCGACACGGTCCGCACCGCCATGGACCGCAACAAGGACGCGGGCCCCAACCGCGGAGCGGGCGCCGTGGCCCTGCTCGCCGACCACGTGCCGGCGCTCGCCCACCGGCTCGGCGGACCGCTGGTCAGCCAGGCCGCCCGGCTCTGGTTCGACATCCTGGTCACCAGTGTGCCGCTGCCCGGCATCGGCCTGAAGCTCGGCGGCAACCCGGTCACCGAGGTCTACCCCTTCGCCCCGCTGGCCCGCGGCCAGTCCCTGGCGGTGGCCGTGTCGACCTACCGCGGCCGGGTCCACTACGGCCTCGTCGCCGACGCCAAGGCCGTACCCGACCTGGCCGTGCTGGCCGCCGCGCTCACCGAGGAGGTGCGGACGCTGATCACCGCCTGCGGCTCCTGAGCCCCCTCTTCGCGCGTTCGCCCCCCGAGCGGCCGGCACCTCCTGCCGGCCGCTCGCGGACGGTTTGGTGGACCGGGGCGGCGCTCCGTTAAAATTCGCTGTTCGAAAGCGGGCGCGACCGGAGCGCCGCGACGGAAGACCAGGGAAACGGCAGCGGCGATGACGGTGACAGACAACGGCCCGGCGATCACGGACGAGGCCGTCTTCGGGCCCGGCATCGACCCCGAACGGCTCGCCGTCTGCCTCGGCGTGCTCGAGGAACTCGACCGGCTGGAGGTCGACCACCCGGACGCGATCGCGGTGCGCCGGGCCACCGCGGGCATCTACCGCACCGTCAAGCAGCGCCGCCGCCAGGAGCGCCGGGCCGCCAAGACCGCCCACGACAAGGCGGTCACGGAGGCGACGGCGACCGGCTCCGCCCAGCGCATCGACGACGAGACCGAGGGGCTGCTGCCCTCGTCGGCCACCGGCGAGGGCAGGATCGCGGGGATACTCCAGCGCCCGCGCTCCTGCTACACCTGCAAGACCCGGTATGTGGAGGTCGACTACTTCTACCACCAGCTGTGTCCCGACTGCGCCCGCGTCAACCGCGTCAAGCGCGACGCCCGCGCCGACCTCACCGGCAAGCGCGCCCTGCTCACCGGCGGCCGGGCCAAGATCGGCATGTACATCGCGCTGCGGCTGCTGCGCGACGGCGCCCACACCACGATCACCACGCGCTTCCCCAAGGACGCCATCCGCCGCTTCAAGGCCATGGACGACTCGGCGGAGTGGATCCACCGCCTCCAGGTCGTCGGCATCGACCTGCGCGACCCGGCCCAGGCCGTGGCCCTGGCCGAACAGGTCGCCGGGGCGGGCCCGCTCGACATCCTGATCAACAACGCGACGCAGACCGTACGCCGCCTGCCCTCCGCCTACGCCGCCCTGGTCGACGGCGAGAGCGCCCCGCTGCCCGCCGGGGAACTGCCCGCCCACCACGTCATCGGCGCCTTCGGCTCCGGCGCGGTCGACGGGCTGGCCGCACTGCCGCCGGGCGCCGGCGGCCTGGACGCCCAGCAGGTCGCCGACCTCGCCCTGGTCGCGGGCAACGCCAGCGTCGCCCGGCACCTCGACGGCACCGCCATCGACGCGGGCGGCCTGGTCCCCGACGTCGTCGACAGCAACACCTGGGTGCAGACCATCGACCAGATCTCCCCGGTGGAGCTGCTGGAGACCCAGCTGTGCAACTACACCTCGCCGTTCATCCTGATCAGCGCCCTGCGGCCGGCCCTGGCCGACGCCGCGCGGAAGGCGGCGAGCGGGCGCGCCCACATCGTGAACGTCTCCGCCATGGAGGGCGTCTTCGGCCGCGGCTACAAGGGCGCCGGCCACCCGAACACCAACGCCGCCAAGGCCGCCATGAACATGGTCACCCGGACCAGCGCCCAGGAGATGTTCCAGACCGACGGCATCCTGATGACCTCGGTCGACACCGGCTGGATCACCGACGAGCGCCCGCACCACGACAAGCTGCGCCTGGCCGAGGAGGGCTTCCACGCACCGCTCGACCTGGTGGACGGGGCGGCCCGGGTCTACGATCCGATTGTGCGCGGCGAACAGGGCGAGGACCTGTACGGCGTCTTCCTGAAGGACTACGCGCCCGGAAAGTGGTGATCCGCGATCGTGCGTGTGGCCCGGCGCCCGCCGGGAACCCGGCCCCTGGTGACAACCGCGTCAGGGAGTGATCATGGGTGGTCAGGACAACATCGATCCGCGAGCGCAGAACGACCCGCGCAACCGCTACCCCACCGATGAGCAGTTCTACGGCAGCGATCGTACGGGCCGGTCCGCGCTGCCGGAGGACCGGCCGCGAGGCGGCGCCCGGGAGCCGTACAAGCACCCCTGGACGTGGAGCACGGTCGCCATCGTCGTGTTCGTCGTCCTGATCGTCGCCCTGGGCATCGCGCTGTTCCCGTAAGGGGACCATGGCCGCCGTCAGGAGCGAGGTGGTGCGTATGAGCGAAGAATGTCACCGGCGGCGTACCCCGGCCCGGGGTACGCCGTCCTGACCCGGGTCCCCCCGTCCACCAGCAGGTCGGCGCCGGTGACCCACCCCGCGGCGTCCGAGGCCAGCCACACCGCGGCCCGCGCGACGTCGTCCGGCTCGCCGATGCGCCCCAGCGGCAGTCCCGCCGCCAGCTCCGGCCCGCCCGGCTCCCAGACGAACCGCGCCATCTCGGTGCGCACCAGGCCGGGGGAGACGGAGTTCACCCGCACCGCGGGCGCCAGCTCCCCGGCCAGCTGCCGGGTCAGGTGCAGCAGGGCCGCCTTGCTCGTGCCGTAGGCGCCGACGTGCGGTCCGACGTGGCCGGCGCCCTCCGTGCAGATGTTGACCACCGAGCCGCCGTGCTCCCGCATCCACGCGTGCCACGCCTCCCGCACCAGCCGCAGCGGCGCCTCGACGTTCACCGCGAAGGCCTCCGGCCACGCGCCGGGGTCGATGTCCATCAGCGGCCCGTACGGCTGGTTCGTCGCCGCGTTGTTGACCACCACGTCGATCCGGCCGAACGCCTCCAGCGCCAGCTCGGTGACCGCCCGCAGATGGTCCGGGTCCCCGACGCCGCCGGCCAGCCCCACGCCGCCCAGTTCCTCGGCCGTGCGCCGGACCCCGTCCGCGTCCCGCGCGGTGACGCACACCAGCGCCCCCGCCTCGGCCAGCCGCCCGGCGACCGCGCGCCCGATGCCGCGCGTCGCCCCGGTGACGACGGCGGCCCTGCCCTTCAGCCCGTACGACCCATACGACGGCTTCATCGCCGTACCGTCTCATGACGGGCCGTCAGTCGACAGCCCCCAGGCGGGAGTTGCGTGCGGCGACCAGTTCCAGCACGGTACGCCAGTCCTCCAGCACCCCGGCGTCGACGCCGGGGGCGCGGCCCTCCTCGTCCGCCTGGCGCAGGCACGCCAGCTCCTCGTCGGCGGGCCGACCGGAGCGGTGGTGCTCGCGCACCAGCCGGGCGACGCGCTCGCCGAGCAGGGCGCGCACCGCGTCGGCCGCGCCACCGGGGTGGGCGGCGGCGCGGCCCGGCCGCAGCAGTGGGCCGATGGCGTGCACCAGCCCCGCCACCTGGAGTTCCTTGTCCGCGGGGCGCCGGCGCCGCAGCAGCGCGGCGGTCTGCAGGGCGTGCTGGTGCAGATCGACGCGGCCCCTCCTCGGGCCCGGGGCGTCCCACGAGCCCCGGCAGGCGTACAGCAGATCCATCAGCTCCTCGACACTGCGCAGCTGCATGCGTCAGTCCTCCCGCAGGACAGGCCGTTGCCGTCCGCCAGCAGACCATGGCCGCCTTGCGATTCGGCCAACGGGACCTGAACTGTGCGGCCCGTCCGCCGCCCGGCGCCGGGCTCAGCCGGCGCTTGCCGTGTCCCCGGGAAGCCGCCGGCCCGTCACGGCCGAGAAGCAGTGCACCTCCTGGGCGCGGATCGCGACCCGCAGCGAGGCCCCCTCGCCGTAGGCGGGGCGCCCCGGGAGGCGGACGACGAGCTCGGCGCGGGCCCGGCCGGACGTCGCGGTGGTGTGGAGGTGGACGACGGCGCCGGTGTCCTCGACCGCGTCGACCACGAGGTCGAGCCCCGGCGTCTCGCGGTCCTCCGGGGAGAGGAACTCGAACTGCTCGGGCCGGACGCCGAGCACGATCTCGGGGGCGCCGGCCGCCCGCAGCGTGCCACGGGCGAGCGGGATGTCCAGGGCGCCGAACCGGGCCCCGGCGGCGGACAGCGGGAGCCGGAGGAGGTTCATCGCCGGCGAGCCGACGAAGCCGCCCACGAAGGTGTTGGCCGGGCGGCGGTAGACCTCCCGCGGCGTGCCCACCTGCTGGAGCACCCCGTCCCTGAGCACGGCGACACGGTCGCCCACGGCCATCGCCTCGAGCTGGTCGTGGGTCACGTACACGGTGGTGATGCCGAGGTGGTGCTGCATCCGGACGATGCGCGCACGGGTCTGCGCGCGCAGCCGGGCGTCGAGGTTCGACAGCGGCTCGTCCATCAGATAGGCCCGCGGGTCCCGCACCAGCGCCCGGCCGGTCGCGACCCGCTGCCGTTCGCCGCCCGCGAGGGTGCCGGGCCGGCGGTCGAGGTACTGCTCGAGGTCCAGTACGGCGGCGGCGTGCCGGACCCGCTGCCGGGCCGGCGGCCTGGCCATGCGGGCGATCCTCAGGGCGAACCCGATGTTGTCGGCAGCCGACAAATGCGGGAGCAGGGCGTAGTCCTGGAAGACCATCGCGATGTCCCGGTCCCGGGGCGGAAGATGGGTGACGTCCCGGACGCCGATGAGGACCGAACCCGAGTCGACGTCCTCAAGGCCGGCGAGCATGCGCAGGCAGGTCGACTTCCCGCACCCGGAAGGACCGAGGAGGACCATGAACTCACCGTCCTCGATCTCGAGGTCGAGCGAGTCCACGGCCGGCCGGTCCATCGCCGGGAAGCACCGGGTGGCTCTGTCGAAGGTGACCGAGGCCATGACGTCCCCCTCCCGGAGATGTCTCTCCGACCCAGGATGGAACGGGTGTTGGCCGTTCGGCACGTCTGTGAGCCGAACGGGTGACAGAAATGAGGACTGAAACCGAATAACTTAGGACATTGAGCCCAAGTTTTCGGCCCCATAGAGCGGTCCTCCGCTCATTTGGTTAATCTGGAGCGGACGGACAGCACCACCGGGTCCCACCCACACCCACGTCCGTCCCGGGGCAAGCCGGTTCACAGCGGCCTGTTCTCACCCGAGTTGCAGGCGCCACCGCGTCCGAACTGCTTTCGACTCACACCTGAGCGGGCGTCAGGCGCCGGACCGCCGAGCGACCGGCACGCCCCGAGGGTGACCCGACACATAAGGAGTGCGCGGTGACACCAGAGAAGACGAATCGCGAACAGCGCCCCGAGGAACACGCGGAGCGCGCCGGCCACCGGCCCGACGAGATCGGCAGCCTGGACGTGTGGGCCCGTTCCGCACCGATCCGCCTGGCGGGCTACGAGGAGGACCTGGCCGAACCCCACATCCTGCCCAGCGTCGACTGAGACGCCGGCAGGAGCCTCGCGATCGCCGACCGCATGGGCGTGCCAGACTCACGCCCATGCAGATCAGAGAAGCCGCGGCCGACGACTGGCCGCGGATCTGGCCTTTCTGGCACCGCATCGTCGCCGCCGGTGAGACCTACGCCTGGGACCCGGACACCTCCGAGGAGGCTGCCCGGGCCCTGTGGATGGGTCCCGCCAATCGGGTCTACGTCGCCGAGGACGACAGCGGCGCCGTCGTCGCCTCCGCCTACGTCACTCCCAACTACGGCGGCCCCGCGGCCCACATCGCCAACGCCGGCTTCATGGTCGACCCCGACCGGGCGGGCCGCGGCATCGGACGCGCCCTGGCCGGACACGTCCTGGCCGCCGCCAGGTCCGACGGCTACGACGCCATGGTCTTCAACGCCGTCGTCGAGACCAACCCCGCCGTGCGGCTGTGGCTGTCGCTGGGCTTCACGATCCTGGGCACGGTGCCGGACGCCTACGACCATCCCCGGTACGGGCGGGTGGGGCTGCACGTGATGCACCGGGCGCTGTAGGTCCGCCCGGTCCGCTCGAAGCCCTCAGTCCTTGCGGCCGGTGACCGCCACCGTGACGCCCAGGCCGATCATCGTCAGCCCGCCGGCCCCGCCCACCATCGACAGCCGGCGCGGGGAGCGGGCGAACCAGTCGCGCGCGGTGGACGCGGCCAGGCCCCAGACGCTGTCGGAGGCGAGGGCGATGGCGTTGAAGACCAGGCCGAGCAGCAGCATCTGGGCCGTGACGTGTGCCGCGTCACGGTCGACGAACTGCGGCAGCACGGCCGCGAAGAACACGATCGTCTTGGGGTTCGTCACCCCGACGGCGAACCCTTCCCAGAAGGTGCGCAGCCCGCTGTGGCCCGCGTCCTGGCCCGTGAACGCGGCCCGCAGCGAACCGCGCGCCCGCCACGCCCTGATGCCGAGGTACACCAGATAGGCGGCACCGGACAGCTTCAGCCCGGTGAAGAGCGGCAGCGAGCGCTCCACGAGCGACCCGATGCCCACCGCCACGGCGACGACGAGCAGGTAGGCCCCCAGTGTGTTCCCCGCGACGGTGGTCAGTGCGGCCCGCCGCCCCTGCGCCAGCGCACGCCCGACCACGAACAGCACACTCGGCCCGGGAACCACGATGAGCACGAGGGACAGCGCCGCGAAGGCGAGAAGCCGGTCGGTGGAAGGCATGCGCCCATGCAAGCACGCGGACGGGCCGGCCCTCAGCCGGTTTTTCCGCGCCCGCGTCCGGCACGACGCCCGCTGCCGGCGTCCGGCACACCGCGGCGCTCCCCGCGGGGCGCTCAGTCCAGCGGTGCCGTCCGCCGCCACGGGCGCAGCTGCTCCAGCTGCTCCGCGACGTCCAGCAGCATCGCCTCCGAGCCGGGGCGGCCGGCCAGTTGGACGGCGGTGGGGGCGCCGGAGGGCAGGGTGCCGAAGGGGACGGCCATGGCGGGCCAGCCGGTGAGGTTCCAGGGCGGGGTCATGGGGGAGTAGTTGGTGTTGGCGAGGACGTTGGCGAGCCAGCCCCGCTCGTGCCAGGGCGCGGACCTGGGTGAGCGGCGGGCGAGGGCCGGGGTGAGCAGGACGTCGTACTCGGCGAAGAACGCCTCCATACGGCGGCGCAGCCGCTCCCGGCTGTCGCTGGTGCGGACGTGGTCGACGAAGCGGCGGCCGATGGCGGCGTGGACGCGGGTGCGCCGGGTGAGCAGGCGCGGGTCGAGGTCCTTGGCGTCGACCGCCGTGCCGGCCGTCCAGTGGGTCAGCGACATCGTGTTCAGGGACAGCGGGTAGGGCGGTTCGGCGCGGCGCACCTGGTGGCCCGCCTTGATCAGGACGCCGCCCGCGTCCCGGGCCGCGGTCGCGTACGGGCTGGTGATCGTGACGCCCAGCAGGGGGCTGCGCAGCGAGACGGCGACCTTGCGCATGCCCGGCTCGGACGGCCGTACGGCGTCGGTGTCCGCGAGGACCGTCAGCATCAGCCGCACGTCCTCGACGCTCGTGGCGAGCGGGCCGTTCTCGGACATGCCGAACCAGTCGCCCTCGCCGATGCCCGCGGGGACCACGCCATGGCCCGGCTTGATGGTGACCAGGCCGCAGTTGGCGGCCGGGATGCGCAGCGAGCCCATGCCGTCGTTGCCGAGGGCGATCGGCACCAGGCCGGCGGCGACCGCGGCCGCGCTGCCGCCCGAGGAGCCGCCCGCGGTGCGGGTCGGGTCCCAGGGGTTGCGGGCGGTGCCGTGCACGCCTTCGGTGGTGCCGAAGACGCACAGTTCCGGCACGTTGGTCAGGCCCACGACCACCGCGCCGGCCGCCCGCAGCCGGGCCACCGTGACGTGGTCCTCCTCGGCGGGCGTGTCCGGCGTCGCCGCGGAACCGACCCGGTTGGACTCGCCGCGCACCGGAAGGTTGTCCTTGACGGCCACCGGCACGCCGGCCAGCGGCAGTCCGGCCAGGTCGCCGCGGTCGGCCACCGCGTCGGCCTCGGCGAGGGCCGCCCGGGCCCGCACCACCCGGAAGGCTCCCACGCGCGGGTCGATCCGCTCGATGCGCTCCAGATGCTCGGCCACCACCTCGCGGGGCGTGGCCCGCTTCTCGCGTACGGCGGCGGCGATCTCGGCGGCGGTCCGGCCGACCCAGCTGGTCACGGGTGCTCCTCGGGGGTGCGAAGCCTGGGCTTACTCGTCAGTACGCACAGCACTCTGCCCCGGCGCGGGCCGCACGTCGAGAGCTCCCGCTCCCGGACCTGCGCGGCACTCGTGCCGGACTTCCGGCGAGGATCTTCCGGTCACCGGCCCCGACACCCCAGCTCATCCGATCAATAACTCAACTCTGGTCGCCATCGGCCCCATTGACAGGCGTATAAGCCCGCTCAATCATCAGACATCCGATGAATTGGGAGCCGCTCATGAGTATGAGTCCGTATCCAAGACGTCAGGTCCTCGGCGCGGCCGCCACGGTCGCCGCCGCGGCCGCCCTGCCCCTCGCCGCGCCCGGCGCGGCACACGCCGCCCCGCCCACCGGCGACGACGCGGGCACCTCACCCCGGTGGGCCCCCGTCCCCGACCCGGTCCCGGTCCCGCTCGACGCCCTCTACGACAACGACGGCCTCGACACCGCCGCGGCCCGCGGCGGCGACTTCGACGGCTCCGGCTACACCTTCCCCGGTGAGGAACTCCCCGCCGGCCGCGTCGAGGTCGACGGCATCCCCTTCGACTTCCCGGCCTCCACCGCGGGCGCCAGGAACAACGTCGTCGCGCTTGGCCAGCGCGTCGACCTGCCCCGGGGCCGCTACCTGTCGGCCGTGTTCCTCACCGCCGGCAGCTACGGCGACGCCTCCGGCCGGGCCACCGTCCACTACGCGGACGGCTCGACCAGCACGGCCGGCCTCGGCGGCGCCGACTGGTACGCGGCGGGCGGCTCGCTGTCGGCGCCCTACCGCTACAAGCCGGACGGCACCAAGGACGAGCACAGCGTCGGCATCGGCACCTCCGAGGTCTGGCTCGACCCGGGGCGCGAGGCCGTCGCCCTCACCCTGCCGGTCACCAACCCGGCCGAGGCGAACAAGACCTCCCTGCACGTCTTCGCGCTCTCCCTCCAACCGGCCGCCCGGGGACGGGCGCTCGCCCTGCGCGACGCCCGCTCCACCCCCTCCCTCCTGGAGCCCACCGGCGCCCAGAGCGTCGAGGCCACCGTCGTCAACGCCGGCACCGTCGCCGTCCTGAGCGGCGACGACGTGAGCGTACGCGTCGACGTCCCCGGCGCCCGCACCGTCGAACCCGCCCGCATCCGGCGCCTCGACCCCGGCGAACAGGCCCGCGTGCGGGTCGGCATCCGCAACCGAGCGGGCACCGCACCCGGCACGCGGCAGGACGGCGCGGTGACCGTCCGCGGCCGAGGCGGCGAAGCCGCCACCGGCCGGCGCACGCTGACCCTGGGCACGGCCGACTACCGGCCCACCGAGACCTCCCTCGCCGCCCACCAGGCGCCGTACTGGTTCGACGGAGCCAAGTTCGGCATCTTCATCCACTGGGGCGTCTACTCGGTGCCCGCCTGGGCGCCGGTCGGCAAGCAGTACGCCGAGTGGTACTGGGACCAGATGCAGGACCCGTCGAACCCGACGTACGCCTACCACCGCGACACCTACGGCGCCGACTTCGCCTACGACGACTTCATCCCGCGCTTCACCGCGGAGAGGTTCGACCCGCGCGCGTGGGTGGAGCTGTTCCGCGAGGCCGGCGCGCAGTACCACGTGCTGACCTCCAAGCACCACGAGGGCTTCGCCCTGTGGGACACCAAGGTCTCCGACCGCAACGCCGTCAAGCTGGGACCCAGGCGGGACCTGGTCAAGGAGCTGTTCGCCGCCTCCCGCAGGTACACGCCCGAGCTCCACCGCGGCCTGTACTTCTCCATGCCCGAGTGGTTCAACCCGGACAACCCGTGGATGGGCCACGCCCCGCGCAATCCGTACACGCTCGAACCGGTGCCGTACACCGGATACACCGCGGGCAAGGACTACGTGAAGGACTTCCAGGCCCCGCAGATGCTCGAACTGATCCACGGCTACGACCCGGAGATCATCTGGTGCGACATCGGCGGCGCGAACGACAGCCTGCACGTCCTCGCCGAGTACTTCAACCACGCCAAGAACCGGGCCCGTCCGATCGACGTCACCGTCAACAACCGCTCGGGCATCGCCTTCCACGACTTCACGACGCCCGAGTACACGACCTACGACAACACCGTCGTCGCCAAGTGGGAGTCCAGCCGCGGCCTCGACCCCTTCAGCTACGGCTACAACCGGGCGACCCCGGACGCCTCCTACATGAGCGCGGAGGAGGTCGTGCACAGCCTCGTCGACATCGTCTCCAAGAACGGCAACCTCCTGCTCGACATCGGCCCGCGCGCCGACGGCACCATCCCGGAGGTCATGCAGAGCAGGCTGCGCGAGACGGGCGCCTGGCTCGCGGTCAACGGCGAAGCGATCTACGGCACGACGTACTGGTCGCGCATGGCCCAGCTCGGCGACGACCTGCGCTTCACCGTCCGAGGGGACGAGGCCTTCTACATCCACTCCCTGACGAGGCCGGGCGCCCGGCTCACCGTCGAGGCACCCGTACCGGTCCGGGCCCGGGACAGGGTGACGATGCTCGGCCACGACCGGCCGCTGACCTGGACCGTCCGCAACGGCGCACTGGTGATCGACGTACCCGAGTCGGCCCGCCGGGCGGGAGAGCACGTGTGGGTCTTCAAGGTGGAGTGGCATGACTGAGCCCGGCAGGAGAGACCGACGCGGCTGCTCGGGGCCATGGCGGTGCCGACGCCGCTGACGGCACCGGCCTTCGCGCAGGGCGGGACCCGCCACAGCTCACGGTGCCCGCGCCGGCCGACCGGAGGGCGGAGCCGACCTCGCCCGGGGAGCACGGGGCCACCGGTGCCTCCCGGGCGCGGACGGTCGGCCTCGGCGGCGGACGACGGGCGGACCGCGTCCGGCCGGCCGAGCACCTCCGGCACGGCCGGCAGACCGGCAGCGGCGCGGCCGAGGCGTGGCGCGACGGGGCGCCCGGCGGGAGGTGACCCGGGCCGGAACCGCCGGCGCGAGCCGCATCCCGCTCCTGCCCGCGCCCGTACGGGCCCCCGGCGGCGCGGTCGGATCACCCGGGCGCGGGGGGACCGTACGGCTGGGCCGTTTCCATTTGTACCGTTCACGGATTCCGGGGGTACCCGCGGGGCAGGCGGTCACCAGGGTGTCGGCGCTCTGGTGACCGTCCGTTCAGGCGGGTGAGCGGCGGCGCTGCCGGCGGACCCGCCAGACGACGAGGCCGGCCACGACGAGGGCCACCGAGACCAGGGCGACGGTCCCGCCGACGACACCCTCGACGCGCTGGAAGGCGGCGCCCGCCGCGTAGCCGACGGCGACGTTGCCGACGCCCCAGGCCAGCCCGCTCAGGGCGTTGTACAGCAGGAAGCGGCGGTAGCGCATGCGCGAGGCGCCCGCCAGCGCGGGCACCAGCGAGCGCACGAAGGCGAGGAAGCGGCCGACGAAGACGGCCGCCGGGCCCCGCCTGCGCAGCAGGTCACGTGCCCGCTCGACCCGCTCGGCCCGCCGGCGCAGGGGCCGGGTGCGCAGCAGCGGCGGTCCCAGGCGCCGTCCGATCTCGTAGCCGACGCTGTCCGCGGCGACCGCCGCGAGGACCACGGCGACGGTCAGCCAGACCGGGTCCACCGTGCCCCGGCGGGCCAGGACGCCGCCGACGATCACGGCGGTCTCGCCCGGCAGGACGAACCCGAAGAACAGCGCGTCCTCGGCGAACACCAGCGCCACGACCACGGCGTAGACCAGCGGGCCGGACAGCCCGGTGAGCCAGCCGATCAGAGCGTGCATCTGCCGGTTCCCCTCTCCGCCGTTCGCCGGATTCCTCGCCGGACCGGGTTCCCCTGACACGCCGGGCACACCATGTGCGAATCTGGCAGCCGGTGCAGGCTGGGCACGGACGGGACGGTGAGGTACGGATGCGAGAGACCTACCACAAGGAACTGGAATCGATCAGCGAGGCCCTGGTGGAGATGGCGAACCTGGTCGGTTCCGCGATGGGCCGCGCGACCGGTGCTCTGCTGGACGCCGACCTGCCGCTCGCGGAGAGCGTGATCTCCACCGAGGAGCAGGTGGAGGCCATGCAGCGGGACCTGGAGGAGAAGGCGATCACGGTGCTGGCCCGGCAGCAGCCCGTCGCCACCGACCTGCGCACGGTGGTCACCTCACTGCGGATGAGCGCCGACCTCGAACGCAGCGGGGTCCTGGCCCAGCACGTCGCCACGCTGGCCCGGCGACGCCATCCCGACCACGCGGTGCCGCGCGATCTGCGCCGCACGATCCTGGAGATGGGCCAGCTCGCGCAGCGGCTGATGGCGCAGGCCGCCGAGGTGCTCATGACGCAGGACGTCGACGCCGCGCTGCAGTTGGAGCGGGACGACGACCGGATGGACGAACTGCACCGCCTGATCTTCCAGCACCTGATGGACGACCGCTGGCACCACGGCGTGGAGACGGCCGTCGACGTCACGCTGGTCGGCCGCTACTACGAGCGCTTCGCCGACCACGCCGTCTCCATCGCCCAGCGCGTGGTCTACCTGGTCACCGGCGAACACGCCGAGGACCTGGTGGACAACCCGCCCACGCCGGTGTGATCACATCCGGGTGATCCCCGGCCGCCGCCCCGGTCCCCGGCGGGCTCAGGTCTGCCGCAGGACCTCTTCCAGGAAGGACACCGAATCCACGGCCGGGGAGGCGACCAGGCTGAGGCGGTCCATGACCGCGAGGTAGTGGTCGACCTCCTCGGGCTTGTCCAGGTACAGGGCGCTGGAGAGCTGCTCGAGGTAGACGACGTCGGGCAGGTCGGGCACGGGGAAGCGGAGCACGGTGACCGGGCCGCCGGCCGCCGCGTGGCCCCCGACGTGGAAGGGCAGCACCTGGAGCGTGACGTTGGGCCGGGCGGCGACCTCGACGAGGTGCTCGAGCTGGTCGCGCATCACACCGGTGCCGCCGAGCGGCCGGCGCAGCGCGGCCTCGTCGACGACCACCCACAGCTTCGGCGCATCCGGCCGGGAGAGCAGCTCCTGCCGGGTCATGCGCAGATCGACCCGGCGCTGGATCGCCTCGGGCGAGCTGATGGGGTGGCCGAGACGGATGACGGCCTCGGCATAGGCAGGGGTCTGCAACAGGCCGGGAATGAACTGCACTTCGTAGGTGCGGATGAGGGACGCCGCCTCCTCCAGGCCCAGATGCTGCTCGAACCAGCTCGGGAAGGCGTCGCCGTACGCCCGCCACCAGCCGGGTTCGTTGGCCCGCTGCACCGACTCCAGGTACTCCTGGCGCGCGTCGGGGTCATGGACGCCGTAGAGCGTGAGCAGATCGGCGACGTCGCGCTGCTTGAAGCCGACGCGGCCGAGCTCCATGCGGCAGAGCTTGGCGTCCGAGGCGCGTATCGCCGAAGCGGCCGTGTCCCGGCTGATGTTGAGGGATTCCCGCAGGCGGCGCAGGCGTGTGCCCAGCATGATGCGCTGCACGGTCGGGCCGCCGCGCCGAAGGCTGAGGACGTCGGGACCGGTGGCGATCGGATCGGGTCGCACTGCCGTCATGATCATCCCCTCGGCCGCCGCGCCGGCTGTGTCTGCGTATTTTTCCGGGACTCAACCAAGGAGGGTAGCACCGTGGTGCCGAACGGCTGCGGTGCGTGAAGTGGCCGGAAGGCGCGCGCCGTTGACGTGCGCCTTCCGGCCGTCCGCGGGTGTGCAGAACCTCAACGGCCGGGGAGTAGGCCGTCGAAGTCGCCGTCCTTCACGCCGCGGACGAAGGCGGAGATCTCGGCGCTGGTGTAGACGAGAGCCGGACCTTCGGGGTGGCGGGAGTTGCGCACGGCGACACTCCCGTCCGGGAGTGCGGCGAGTTCGACACAGTTGCCCTCGGGGTTGCTGTGATGGCTCTTGCGCCAGATCGCCCCTCTCAGCTGGGTGGCGGGTATGCCGTTGCTCACGTGCTGCATCTGGAGCCTCTTTGAGATGAAGTCGCGCTGCCGGCTCTGCAATTGCATCCTCAATTGCATCCACGGGTGATGCGGGGACGATAGCGCCCGGCTCCCGCCGCTCGCAAGATCGTCTGCAATTGCAGCGGTAATTGCCGATGCACTTGCGGACGGACTCGCGGGCGTAGCACGATACTTCGCACAGGTGTAGCGCTCGTCAGTTCTCTCCGCAGGGGTCCCAGGGGTCGCGATGTCCGCAGAGCAAGTCGCAGAACCGGCCGACCCCCCACGCATCGAGGCGACTTGGCAGTGGCTGTGCCAGGCCGTGGATCACATAGGCCGCCCCGGACCCGGGATCACCTTCCCCCTCGCACCCGCCTCCGAGGACGGCCGGGGCCCCGCCCGCTGCTCGGTCCTCGTCGTGCCGCCCCTGCCCCAGTCCGCGCACATCGCCCGTGACTTCGTCAGGACGACCCTCGCCGACCGCGCCGCCCGCGACCGCATCGACGACGTCGCGGTCACCGTCTCCGAACTGATCAGCAACGCCCTGCGCTACGGCCGGCCCCCGGACGGGGCGGAGTTGCGGCCCGCGCTCTGGCTGGCGTACTGGGACAGCTGGTCCTGCGCGGTGTGCGGGGTCACCGACGAGAGCGATCCGGGGCCGGTCGCCGTGGAGGCGGAGGACCTGGCGGAGTCGGGGCGGGGGCTGCGGGTCGTCTCGGCGCTGAGCGACAGCTGGGGCTGGAGTCCGCGTGCGGACGGCGGGAAGGTCGTCTGGGCGCTGTTCGGACTCTGACACCGCGGAGCACGGCGGTCACCTCTCCTGGCTCCCCTCTTCTCTCTCCTCGTACGCCCGGCGGCGCGGTCCGCGCCCGGGCGGCGGCCGAACGGGTGCGAGGCATGCTGCCCGGCGACCGGGGTATCCGGGAGCTTGCCGGGCCTCGGTCCGGCGAAGCCGAGGCCGACGACCGGGGAGGGACCCACCATGACGGCGACGACCGCGCAGACTGCCGGACGGACGGCGGACGTGCCGGAGATCGCGGACCCTTCGAAGGTCGCGCCCCAGGACGCGCGGGAGCTGTCGAAGCTCTTCTTCGACCAGCTGGCGGTCCTCGAGGAGGGCACGCCGGAGTACCAGTACGCGCGCAACACGCTGATCGAGATGAACATGTCCCTCGTCCGCTTCGCGGCCGGCCGCTTCCGCAGCCGCGGGCCGGAGGAGATGGAGGACATCGTCCAGGTCGGCATGATCGGCCTGATCAAGGCCATCGACCGGTTCGAGCTGTCGCGCGAGGTCGAGTTCACCTCCTTCGCCGTCCCCTACATCGTCGGTGAGATCAAGCGGTTCTTCCGCGACACCACCTGGGCCGTGCACGTCCCGCGCCGGCTCCAGGAAGCCCGCTTCCAACTCGCCCGCGCGAGCGAGGAACTGCGCAGCCGGCTCGGCCGGACGCCGACGACCAAGGAGCTCTCGGAGCTGATGAGCCTCCCGGAGGACGAGGTCGTCGAGGCCCAACTCGCCTCCAACGGCTACAGGTCGGCCTCCCTGGACGCGGCGATCAACGGCAGCGAGGACGGCGAGGCCGCGCTGGCGGACTTCATCGGCGACGAGGACGCAGCGCTCGGCCTGGTCGAGGACTTCCACGCCCTCGCGCCGATGATCGCCGAACTCGGGGAACGGGACCGCAGGATCATCCACTGGCGTTTCGTCGAGGAGCTCACCCAGGCCGAGATAGGCGAGCGCCTCGGTGTCTCCCAGATGCACGTCTCCCGGCTGCTCTCCCGTCTCCTGGCGGGTCTGCGCGAGGGCATGCTCGGCACCGGCTGACCGCCGGACGGCCCCCTCCGGGGCCGCCCCGGCGCACCGCGCAGGAGTGTCCGGCGCCCTCGGCCCGGTCGGAGAGGCGGTCAGCCGGCCGGGTCCTGGCCGCCCGCGGCACAACAGTTGCCATTTGACAACTATGGCCGTGAGGCAACAAAGTAGGCGAGTCGTACGGCAGGGGAAGGATCTGCAATGTTCCGGTGGGCGGAGTCCGCTCCGTGCGCCGGCCGTCCGAGCCCGGGGGTGCCGGGGCTCGCGGTGGCCCGGCCCGGTGTTCAGGCCGTCCGCTCTCCAGGGGTGTGCGCGGCGCTGTCGTGTATCTGCAGCGCCGCGGTGTCGCAGAACGACTCCAGCCCTTCCAGGAGCGCGGTCCGCTTGGCGGCGGGCATCAGCTCCAGCACCGCCCGCAACTCCCGCTCCCGGCGTGCCCGCAGATCGTCCAGGAAGGCGCGACCGTGGCTGCTGAGGTGCAGCCGCACCTCGCGCCGGTCGGCGGGGCTGACCATGCGCTCGAGGAATCCGGCGGCCACCAGCCGGTCGCAGAGCCTGCTGGTGGACGGGGGAGTGGAGGCCAGGGAGTCCGCGAGGGAGCGCAGGTTGATGCCGTCCTGGTGCTCGACCATGAACAGCACGCGCAGCTGGGAGGGAGAGGCCGGCGCGGTCGAGGCCCGGCCCCAGAGGACTTCCAGCAGCTCCACCGCCGTCAAGGTCATGCCTGCGACCTCGGCGGGTTCGGGGCGGGGGCGGAAGACAGTCACCGTCACACTCTCGCAGGCACTGGGACGGTCGTCAGCGTACTAGGTGCCGCAAGCGGCAACAGATGACTCGGGCAGGCGGCGCGGCTCGACCCGGGCCGGCTCGTCGCCCAGGGCGAGCCCCGCGTGTGTCCGTCGAAGGAATGGTGTATTTCCCATCGTGAACAGATTTGTGACCGCCGAGCGCGCGCTGCGCACGGCGGCCCCGCATGAGCTGCTCGACACGGTGAGCCGCGTGCTCGCCGAGGAGTACGCGGCGCAGTCCGTCGAGCTGTTCCTGGCCGACTACGGCCTGACCGTCCTGCAGCCGGTGTCGCAGCTGCCCCGCACCACGGCCCCGGTGTCGGTGCACAACAGCCCCGCCGGCCGCGCCTTCGGCGCCCAGGAGCCGTTCCTGGAGGGCGTCCGGGACGGCGCCGTACGCGTGCATCTGCCGGTCACCGTGCGCGGGGACCGGCTGGGTGTGCTGTCGGTCACCATGCGGGACCGGGAGGCCGTGCGCGAGCTGCTGGGCGAGCTCGCGGACGTCGCCGAGGTGCTGGCCCACGAGGTCCTCGTGGCCGAGCGCGACACGGACGTCTACCTGCGGGCGCGGCGCAAGGACCGGCTGACCCTGGCCGCCGAGATGCAGTGGCAGCTGCTGCCGGGCCGCTCCTGTTCCCGCCCCGAGTACGACCTCGGGGCCCAGCTGGAGCCGGCGTACGCGATCTTCGGTGACAACTTCGACTGGTCCGCCGACGCCGACCGCCTCATGCTCTACGTCACCAACGGCATGGGGGAGGGCATAGAGGCCTCCCTGCTGACGAACCTCGCGATCAACGCCCTGCGCAACGCCCGGCGGGCCGGTATCGCCATCGATGACCAGGCCGCCCTGGCCGACCAGGCGGTGTACGCGCACTACCGGGGGCGCTGCTACCTCTCGGTGCTGATGCTGGACTTCGAGCTGGCGACGGGCCGGGTGCGGGTCGTGGACGCCGGCTCCCCGCAACTGCTGCGGCTGCGGGAGGGCGTGGTCGAGCGGGTCGGCTTCGAGGCCCAGCTCCCGCTGGGGATGTTCGAGGAGACCGACTACGTGGCTCAGGAGTTCCAGGTCGAGCCGGGCGACCGGCTGGTCTTCGTCAGTGACGGGGTGTACGCGGTCGCCTCGCCCAAGGGTGAGGCCTACGGGGACGCCGCCCTGGCCCGGGCGATCACGTCCACCCGGCTGCTGCCCGCCGCCGAGGTGCCGCGGGCCATCCTGCGGGAGCTGACCGGCCACCGCGGCCAGTCCGCTCCGCAGGACGACGCGCTGGTGGTCTGCCTGGACTGGCGCGGGCACTGAGCCGCCGCGCGAGCCGCGGATGTGTCGATGCGGTGTCGTTTCCACGGTGCGCGCGGCACTCATACTTGTCATGTGGCAATAATTGCCGGAGGGCGTCGGACGAGGCGCGGACGGCTGTGCTGAAGGGGCACGATGCAGGGTGTCGGAGCGGACGGTGGCCGAGTCGGCGGCACGGGAGCCGGCGGCCGTCCTGGAGCGCTGCCGCGAGCGGATCGCCCGGCGGCGGGCGGACGCGCCGCTGTTCCGTACGGTCCTCACCGTCTCCCGCGACGAGGTGGTGGAGGCGTGCAGGTCCGTCTCCAGGGGGACCTGCACGACCGCACGGCCGAGCGGCTCCGGCGGGACACCGCCCGCCGGGTGACCGGCAGCGCGGCGACCGGCGTGGTCATCGGCGTCTCCGGCGTCTCCGGCGTCTCCGGCGTCTCCGGCGTCTCGGGCGTCTCGGGCGCCCGGATCGTGGACTCGTCCCTGGCGCGGGTCGTCGCCGGGATCGCGGCCGGGACCCGCCTGCCGGCCGCCCGCACCGTCCTGTGCGGCATGCGGCCGGCGGCGGCGCTCACCCTGGTCGGGCCGGGCCTGACGCTGCCCGGTATGACGCTGCCCGGCCTGATGACGGCGCTCGACGCCCACCGCGCTCTCGCATCGCTACACGGTTCCGTCCCCGGCGGCCCCGAGGGGTGCGCGTGACACCGGCCACCGATCCCGCCACCGCGACGAGCCTGCCGATCGGCTCGGACGCGGACCTGGCCCGGCTGCGCCGGCAGGTGCGGCGGATCTCGGCCGAACTCGGCTTCGGCCTGGTGCAGCAGACCAAACTGGTCACCGCGGCCAGCGAACTGGCCCGCAACACCCTGGTCCACGGCGGCGGCGGCCAGGCGCGGATCACCCCTCTGGCCGACGGTCCGCGGCGCGGACTGCGGCTCGCCTTCGCCGACACCGGCCCCGGTATCGGCGACGTGGAGCAGGCGCTGACCGACGGCTACACCAGCGGGGGCGGCCTGGGAATGGGGCTCGGCGGGGCCAGGCGGCTGATGGACGAGTTCTCCGTCGACACCGTGCCCGGGAAGGGCACGGTCGTCACCGTCGCCGCCTGGATCACCGGCGTGCCCGCCCCCCGCCCGGGGACGGGATGACCCGCGTCGGCGACGTCCCGGCGCACGACTCCGCCCGTGTGCGTGACGTCCGTGTGCGAGACGTCCATGTGCGTGACGTCCGTGTGCGTGACGTCCGTGTGGCGACCGGGGCGGCCGGGGCCCGGGCCGGTCCCGACGGCCTCCGCCCGGGGTCCCGGGAGCCGGGCGGCCCGCTCGTCGCGCACCGTGACGGGCTGTCCGGCCGGTGGGTGCCGCCCGCCGATCCGGCGCTCCCCGGCCGGACGCGGGCAGCCGACGCGGCGGCCGTCGCGCGCGATGCCGGCAGTGCCACCGGCTTCGCGCGCGCCGGGACCCGCCTCGTCGTCCTCGTCCGCGCCCCTTCTGCCGGGTGCCCGCGCACGTCCAGCCGCTGACCACCGGCACCATGACGCGGGACGCCGTCGGACTGCACGACGTCCGCCTGCCGCCGTCCCGCACGCTTCGCCTGCGTCCCGGTACCGGTGCCCGCCGCGATAGCGTGGAGGCCGCAAGGGGAGAGGATGGAGACTTCGTGAACACCTCTGACGCGGTCCCGTCCGCCGAGGCCCAGCTGCGGGCCGCTCCGCCGCACGCCCTGGTGGCCACCGCCGGCCGGCTGCTGGCCGAGCGGTTCGGCGCGGGCGACGTCACGCTCCTCCTCGCCGACTACGGCCTGACGGTGCTGCAGCCCGTCACACGGCTGCCGGACACGGGCGAACCGGTGTCCGCCCACGACGGCCCCGCCGGCACCGCCTTCACCACCCAGAAACCGGTGCTGGAGGTCACCGCCGACCCGGCCACGGAACTGCTCCACCTGCCCGTCACCGTCCGCGGTGACCGCCTCGGTGTGCTCCGCGTCCAGGTGCCCGGCACCTCCGCCGACCCGGCCACGGTGCTCCGGCTCGGCGAGTTCGCCACCGCGCTGGGCCACGAGGTCGCCACGGCGGGCCGGGACACCGACCTCTACCTGCGGGCCCGACGCACCCGCCGCCTCACCCTCGCCGCCGAGATGCAGTGGCAGCTGCTGCCGGGCCGGGGGTGCGCGCGCGAGGAGTTCGTCATCGGCGCCCATCTGGAGCCGGCCTACGCCATCGGCGGCGACAACTACGACTGGTCCACGAGCGCCGACCACCTCACGCTCACCGTCACCGACGGCATGGGCGAAGGCATCGACGCCTCCCTGCTCACCAGCCTCACCGTCGGCGCGCTGCGCAACGCCCGCCGCGCCGGCGTCGGCCTCGCCGAGCAGGCGTCCCTGGCCGACCAGGCCCTCTTCTCCCAGTACGGAGGCAAGAGGTACGCCTCCACCTTGCTGCTGCGCTTCGACCTCGCCACCGGCGCCGTGTCGGCCGTGGACGCCGGCTCCCCGCAGCTGTACCGGCAGCGCGGCACCGCGGTGGAGCGCGTCGAACTCGACGCCCAGATGCCGCTCGGCATGTTCGAGGAGACCCCCTACGAGGAGCAGACCTTCCAGGTCGAGCCGGGCGACCGCCTGGTCGCCCTCAGCACCGGCGTCCACGACACCCGCTCGGCGACCGGGGAGATGTTCGGAGAGGGCGTCCTGCGCCAGATCCTGGGCGCGACCCGGCAGACCTCGCCGCACGAGACGGCCCGTTCGGTGGTCGCCGGGCTGATCGAGCACGTCGGCACCCGGGACATCCTCGCCGACGCCTCCGTCGTCTGCCTCGACTGGACGGGGCGCGAGGCCGGGGCGCCCGGGCAGCAGAGGCCGGGGCGCTGACCTACGGTGCCCCGGGCGGCCGGGAGGGCGCCTGCTCCGGTGTCTTCAGCACCGCCTTCATGCCGCTGACCAGCGCCGACCGCTCCGCCGGTGCCATGGCCGCCAGCAGGCCCGCCAGGGCCTCGGTGCGCCGGCCGGCCACGTCCCTCAGCACGCGGCGCCCCTGACCGGTGAGGTTCAGCTGCACCTCGCGGCGGTTGCCCGGGTGCAGCGCACGCTCCAGCATCCCCGCCGCCTCCAGCCGGTTGCACAGCCGGCTGGCGGTGGGCAGCCCGATGTCCAGCCGCTCCGCCAGGCCGGTGAGGTTCAGCTCCGGTGCCGTCTCCAGCGCCCGCAGCGCCCGCAACTGGTGCAGGGACAGCCGCAGGGCCGCTTCCTGGGCGGCCGCGGACCAGAGGTTCGCGAGACGCTCCACCGCGTCGGCGATCTCTCGAGCGTCGGCGCTCGCGCCGTCGCCCGAGCCCTCCGCGCGGTCGTCGGCGCCGCCGGGAAGAGTCACGAACGCATCACTTTCCGTAAGATCCGATCTTGCGGGGACATCCCGTATTCCAAGGCTGTACCCGAAGAGCCGGGGCGCAAGCAGCCTTTGTGGACCATGACCACCCGACCGCGCACGCATCCCCGGCCACTTCCGTCACGGCAGCCGGGCGGACGGGGGATCCTACGAGCGGTCCGCCACCGCGACGCGGGGCTCCACCGGCGCCTGCCGGCCGGGTTTCGCCAGCTCCGCGTTGAACTGGGCACCCACCAGCAGGGCCAGGTTGGACAGCCACAGCCAGATCAGGAAGATCACCACGCCGGCCAGAGAGCCGTACAGGCGGTGGTAGGTGCCGATGTGGGACGTGTAGACGGCGAACCCGACCGAGACGGCCAGCAGGAGCACCACCGCCAGCGCGCCGCCCGGGGCCATCCGGCGTACCGGGCGGGAGGAGGCGGGGCCCGAACGGTACAGGACGAGCACCATGGCCACGGCGACCACGGCCACCACCGGCCACCGCAGCGCGTCCCACGCGGCCTGCGGTCCGCTGCCCAGATCCAGCGCCCGGCTCAGGCGCCGGGCCAGGCTGCCGGTGAGGAACAGCGTGAGCGTGGACGTCAGCAGCAGCGAGATCAGCACCAGGGTCGTGACGATGATGCGCGGCGCGGTCCGCCAGACCGGCCGGTGCGCACTGACGCGGTGCATGGCGTGCAGCGCCCGGCGGAAGACGCTCAGATAGCTGGAGCCCGACCACAGGGCCGCCGCCCCGCCGAGGAAGACCAGCGTCCAGGCCGCCGACGACTGCTCGGTCAGCTGCCGCAGGGTGCTGCGCAGCAGCGCCCGCGAGGCGACCGGGACGGCCTGCGCCATGCGGTCGATGACCTCGGGTTTCGCGGTGGGCACGGTCAGCCCCACGATCGAGAGGATCACCAGCAGCACCGGGAAGAGGGCCAGGACGGCGTAGTACGTCAGTGCGGCGGCCCAGTCCGTGACGTCGTCGTTCCAGACGGCCACCGGGGTGCGGCGCAGCGCCGCCCACCAGCGGGCCCTGCGACCGTCCGGGGCGTCGGCGTCATCGGCGTCGTCCGCGTCGTACATGGGGTGGGTGCTCTCGTCCTCGTCGTCCGGGCAGCCGGTCGGGCCGGGGCCTCGGCTGGCTCATGCCCCCCGGGCCGCCCCTGTACTCTCCCGCACGATCAGCCGCGGCACCGGCACCCGCACCGCGCGCGCCGGGCCCCCGTCCAGCAGCGCGGTCAGCTCCCGCGCCGCCGTACGCCCGAACTCGACGCTGTCGCGGGAGAGCGCGGACAGCCAGGGCCGGACCATGCGGCACAGGGCCGAGTCCTCCCAGGCGACCACGGACACGTCCGCCGGTACGGAGAAGCCGAGCTCGGTCGCGGTGGCCACGCCGGCGACGGCCATCACGTCGTTGTCGTAGATCAGGGCGGTCGGCGGGGCGGGGCGGCCCAGGACGCGGCGGGTGACGGCCGCGCCCTCCGCGTCGGAGTAGTCGGTGGTCACCGACTCGACCTCGCGCAGGCCGCGGCCCTCGGCCTCGGTGCGCAGGGTGCGCACCCTGCGCTCGGTGTGGGCCAGGCCCGGCAGGCCGGCGATGTGCACGAGGCGGCGGTGGCCGAGCCGGTACAGCTCGTCGACGACGGAGGCCATCGCGCCCGCGTCGTCCGCCCAGACCGTCGACAGGCCGGGGTGGCGTTCGTCGGGCGCGCCGCCGATCACCACGGCGGGCAGGCCGAGTTCGTCCAGCAGACCGGGCCGCGGGTCGTCGGTGCGCGGGTCGACGACCAGGACGCCGTCCACGCGGTGCTCGGCCCACCAGCGGCGGTAGACCGCGCACTCGTCGGCGACGTCCTCCACCACCTGGAACAGCAGGCCGAGATGACGCTCCGCCAGCACCTCCTGGATGCCCGAGACGAGCTGGAGGAAGAAGGAGTCCACACCGAGGGTGTGCGCGGGCCGGGCCAGCACGAAGCCGACCGTCGCCGCGCCCTCCCCGGACAGCTGGCGCGCCGCCGCGCTGGGCCGCCAGCCCAGCTGCTCGGCGACCCTGCGCACCCGGTCGCGGGTGACCTCGGAGACTCCCGGGCGGCCGTTGAGCGCGAAGGAGACGGCGCTCTCGGAGACACCGGCGCGCCGGGCGATGTCCTTCATCGTCGGCCGACGGGCGGGGGAACGCCTGGCTGCCACCTCGCTCACCCTTTTCTCGGCAGTCGTAGCTAATGCGCTTGAGTGCAAGAACGGTAAAGCGCATTAGTGATGAAGCGCAAGTTCTCGATCATGACCGCTCTGACCTGCACTAATGAGGACCACAATTCTTTAGTAGAGGCGAATCCATTGACTTCCTCCGAAGGTCCCGGGCATGGTCCGTGGCATCACCGCCGACGACCCTTCGAGGGAGCCGTGTCACCGTGTCCACATCCCGCAGAACCTTCGCCGCCGCAGCCGTCGCCGCCCTCGTCCTGCCGCTGAGCGCCTGCGGCTCCGGGAGTGACGGCAGCGGATCGTCCGACGCCTCCGGCAAGGTCGAGGGCGACATCACCTTCCAGACCTGGAACCTGAAGGCCAACTTCAAGTCCTACTTCGACGGCCTGATCGCCGACTTCGAGAAGAAGTACCCGGGCACCCACGTGAAGTGGATCGACCAGCCCGCCGAGGGCTACGCCGACAAGATCAGCGCGGACGCGGCCGGCGGCACCCTGCCCGACGTCGTCAACGTCTCCCCGGACCTCGTCGCCCCGCTCGCCAAGGCCGGCCTCGCGCTCGACCTCGACAAGGCCGCCGCCAAGTACAGGAAGGAGTACCTGGCCGGAGCGTGGGCCAGCCACCGGATACCGGGCATGACCGGCACGTACGCCTTCCCCTGGTACCTCAACACCGGCCCGCTGTTCTACAACAAGTCCCTCTTCGAGAAGGCCGGACTCGACCCCGAGCAACCGCCGAAGACCTACGGCGACCTCTTCGCCGACGCCCTGCAGATGGCGAAGAAGACCGACGGCGAGGTCGCCACCCTGGCCAACGTCCCCACCATCGAGGACTTCGGCCGCTACGGCGTGGAGCTGATGGACAAGCAGGGCCGCGCCTTCACCTTCAACGACGCCAAGGGCGTCGAACTGCTCACCAAGTACAAGCAGTTGTACGACGCCAAGGCCCTCGACCCGCAGGCGCTGACCGCCACGCCCGAGTCCTCGGGCAAGAAGTTCCTCACCGGGGCCGTCGCCATGAACCCCGGAAGCGCCCTCGATCTCGACAACTTCAAGAAGCAGGCGCCGAACCTGTACAAGCACATCGGCATCACCGACCAGATCACCAGCACCGGCCACGTCAACATGTACGTGATGGGTGTGATGGTCAACTCGAAGACCAAGCACACGCCCGCCGCCGTGGCCTTCGCGCACTACGTCACCGACGCCGAGCACCAGATGTCCTTCGCGAAGAAGGTCGCCATCTTCCCCTCCACCGCCGGCTCCCTCGACGACCCGTACTTCACCAAGGAGGACGGCACCGACGAGACGCGCGTGCGCGTCGCCGCCGCCAAGTCCCTGAAGACCGCGGTCAACTACACGCCCGTGCTGTTCAGCGACCAGATGAAGACGGCGCTGCGCAACGAGGTCGCCAAGGCGCTGCAGGGCAAGGAAAGCCCCAAGGAAGCTCTCGACAACGCTGTCAAGCAGTGCGACACGCTGCTCCGGCAGCAGGGATAGGACACCGGAGATGGCCTTGTCCACGGCGCCGGGCAAGCGAGTGGCCGGGGCGCGGGGCGCCCGGCGCGTCAGGCGCCAGCTCCCCACCAGCCCCTGGCTGTTCGCCGCCCCCGGACTGCTGATCGCCGCGGCGTTCGTCCTCTACCCGTTCGTCTCCACGGTGATCAGCTCCTTCACCGACCGCCGGACGCTGGTCCCGGGCGGGTTCGTGGGGCTCGCCAACTTCCGCGAGCTGCTGCACGACGACATGTTCTGGATCGGCCTGCGCAACAGCACCCTGTACGTCGTCGGCGTGGTGCCCGCGCTGGTGATCCTGCCGCTGCTGCTCGCGCTGCTGGTGCAGAAGAACATCCCCGGCATCACCTTCTTCCGGTCCGCCTTCTACACCCCGGTCGTCGCCTCGGTCGTCGTCGTCGGACTGATCTGGGTGTGGCTGCTCGACGAACGCGGCCTGATCAACTCCCTGCTGGAGGGCGTCGGCATCGGCCGGGTCGGCTTCCTCAGCGACCAGTGGCTGCTGCTGCTGAGCGCGATGGCCGTGACGGTGTGGAAGGGCCTCGGCTACTACATGATCATCTATCTGGCGGCGCTGGCGAACGTGCCCCGTGAACTCCACGAGGCCGCCGCCGTCGACGGCGCGGGCGCGGTGCGCCGCTTCCTCACCGTCACCGTCCCCGCCGTCCGCTCCACGATGGTCCTGGTCGCCGCGCTCTCCTCGGTCGCCGCCTTCAAGGTGTTCTCCGAGGTGTACCTGATGGCGGGCCCCAGCGGCGGACCGGCCGGCGAGGACACCACGCTGGTGATGCTGGTCCAGCGCACCGGCACCGGCCTGACCGGCCGCGTCGGCTACGCCTCCGCCCTCTCCCTCGTCGTCTTCGTCGTCACCGTCGCGCTGATGCTGCTGGTCCTGCGCGCCGACCGCAGGGAGGAGACATGAGCGTCGCCGAGAAGGTACGGCCCGCCGCGGCGCCGGCGCCCGTCCGGGAGCCCCGCGTCACCGACGAGCACGGCCGCCGCATCCGGGTGTGGGAACTCCTGCTGCGCTATGTGCTGCTGCTGGCCGTCCTCGCCCTGACCGTCGGCCCGTTCCTGTGGCAGCTGTCGACCTCGCTGAAGGGGCCGACGGAGGACATCTTCAGCTCACCGCCGACGTTCCTGCCCGCCCACCCCACCCTGCACAACTACAAGCGGGTCGCCGAGACCATCCCGGTGTGGGACTACGCCCTCAACTCCCTGAAGGTCGCCGCCGCCAACGTCGTCACGAACTGCGTCGGTTCGGCCCTGGCCGGGTACGCGCTGGCCCGGCTGCGCTACCGCGGCCGCCGTGTCGCCACCCTCGCGTTCATCCTGGCGATGCTCGTCCCGGTGGAGGGCATCATCATCGCCCAGTTCACCACCATGCGGGAGCTCGGCCTCAACAACACCCTGATCGGGGTCGTGCTGCCCGGCTGCGTCGCCGCCATGAACGTGCTGCTGATGCGCAACGCCTTCCTCAACCTGCCCTACGAGATCGAGGAGGCGGCCTACGTCGACGGCGCCAACGTCTGGCAGCGCTTCCTGCGCATCGCCCTGCCGGCGGTCAAGGGCACCCTCGCCGTCGTCGCCATCTTCGCCTTCATGGGGGCCTGGGACGACTTCCTGTGGCCGCTCATCGTGCTCAGCGACCCCTCCAAGTTCACGCTGACCATCGGCCTCAACTACCTGCACGGCACCTTCGCCAACGACGAACGCCTCGTCGCCGCGGGCACGGTCATCGCCGTGGCACCGCTGATCGCCCTCTTCGCCTGTCTGCAGCGGTACTTCTTCCGCGGCGTGGGCGAGGGGGCCGTCAAGGGCTGAGCACCGCACCCGAGTTCAAGGACACAGGACACCGCATGCCTTCTGCCGTGCGCTTCGGCGTCAACTACACCCCCAGCAAAGGATGGTTCCACCACTGGCTCGACCACGACCCCGACTCCGTACGCGCCGATCTCGACTCCATCGCCGCCCTCGGCCTGGACCACATCCGCGTCTTCCCGCTGTGGCCCTACTTCCAGCCCAACCGCACCCTCATCCGCCCGCGGGCCGTGGAGCTCCTGGTGCAGCTCGTCGACGACGCCGCCGCACGCGGCCTCGACGTCAACGTCGACGGCCTGCAGGGCCACCTGAGCAGCTTCGACTTCCTGCCCGCCTGGACCCGTACCTGGCACCGCCGCAACCTCTTCACCGACCCCGACGTCCTCGACGGCCAGGCCGCCTATCTGCGCACCCTCGCCGCCGCCCTCGCGGGCCGGCCCAACTTCCTCGGCATGACCCTGGGCAACGAGGTCAACCAGTTCTCGGCCGGCCCGCACCCCGACCCCGACCGCGCCACGGAGCGGCAGATCGACGCCTGGCTGGAGCGCATGCTCGCCGCCTGCGAGGAGGGCGCCCCCGGCCGGCTCCACCTGCACGCCGAGTACGACGCCACCTGGTACCAGGACGACCAGCCCTTCACCCCCGCCCAGGCCGCCCGCCACGGCGCCCTGACCGCCGTCCACTCCTGGGTGTTCAACGGCACCGCCCAGCGCCACGGCCGCGCCGGCGTCCCGACCGAACACCACGCCGCCTACCTCGTCGAGCTCGCCAAGGCCTGGGCCGGCGCCCCGCACCGGCCCGTCTGGCTCCAGGAGGTCGGCGCGCCCGCGCCCCTCGTCCCGCCCGAGCACGCCGCCGCCTTCACCGAGGCCACCGTCGCCAACGCCCTGGACTGCCCCGGCCTGTGGGGCGTCACCTGGTGGTGCTCCCACGACGTCTCCCGCGACCTCGCCGACTTCCCCGAACTCGAGTACGGCCTCGGCCTGCTGACCAACGACCGGCAGGCCAAGGACACGGCCCGCGCGTTCGCGGGCGCGGCGGCCCGCGCCCGCACCTCCCCCGCGCCCGCCCCCCGCACCACCGCCCTCGCCGTCCCCGCCGACCCGGCCCGGCGCTCGCGCTGCGCCCCCGGCGGGGACGTCTTCGACGCCTTCTTCCGGCTGACCGCCGACGGCGCCCGCCCCACGACCGTCCTGGACACCCGCGCGGACGACAAGGACCACCTCACGGCGCGCGGCATCAGCGAGGTCGTCACTCCCGGACAGGTGCTCCCCGCCCCCCGAGGAGGAGCCGGCTCGTGAACCCCGCCAGACGCACCGTCGCCGCCGCTGCCCGCCGCCGCGGCCCCCGGTCGGACGAGGGCCGCCGCCACCGCGCCGTACGCCTCGTACCGGTACCCGGACTCGCTGCCCTCCGGCAGCCCCGGACCGCCACCGCCGAACCGGGCACGGCGGGTGGCGCGCCGCCGTACACCTGTCTGCCCGTGCCGTCGGGCGAGGGCCGGCGGACCGTGACCGTGCCGCTCACCGGCCAGTCCGGGACCGTGCACGCGATCGGCGTGCGGCTGACCGCGACCGGCGGTCCGGTGAAGTGGCGGCTGGACGGGCTCGCGGTCCGGGACGCGGTCGTCACCCCGGCCGCCCCTTCCGGCCTGCGGGCCACCGCCGCCTCCGGCGGGGACCCGCGGTCGGCGTGGCGGCCGGCCCGGGGAGGTGCCCGGCCTGGGGGAGGCGCCCGGCAGTCCACCCCGTACCGGCGCCTCCCCGACGGCACCCGCCGCTTCCTCGGCGCCACCGGCCGGTCGCGGCCTGCTTCGTCGCCGTCCTCGAGCCCGAGCAGGGCGAACGGCACGTGCGGTTGGAGTCGCGCGCTGTGGGGGAGCTGTACACCTCGTCGGCCCCCGTCACCGTGACCCACCCCTGGCATCACCCGCGATCCGCCCCCACCCTTGGAGCACCCCGCATGCATGACGACCGCAGCCTGGTCGAAGCCCGTCTCCGGCGCGTCCTCGACGAGCGCATCCGTCCCGCCGTGTACCCCGAGTCCGTCCCGCTCCGGGTCGCGGTCTGGCACGCGCCCGGCGAGCCGGTGCCGGTCGCCGAGGGACTCGCCGCCGAGCCCGAGCCCATCGAGGTGGGCGCCCGGTGGGGCGCTCCGTGGGGGACCAGCTGGTTCCGGGTCACCGGAACGGTCCCCGAGACCTGGGCCGGGAAGACCGTCGAGGCGATCCTCGACCTCGGCTTCGACGAGAACATGCCCGGCTTCCAGTGCGAGGGCCTGGTCCACCGGCCCGACGGCACGCCGGTGAAGGGCCTCAATCCCCGCAACCAGTGGGTGCGCGTCGGTGCGCCCGTCCGCGGCGGGGAGGAGGTGCGCCTGCACATCGAGGCCGCCTCCAACCCCGTCATCCTCGACTACCACCCCTTCCTGCCCACACAGCTGGGCGACAAGGAGACCGCCGGCAGCGCGCCGCAGTACACCCTGGCCCGCATGGACCTCGCCGTCTTCGACGAGACGGTGTGGCAGCTGGTGATCGACCTGGAGGTGCTGGGCGAGCTGATGGCCGAACTGCCCGTGGAATCGGCCCGCCGCTGGGACGTCCTGCGCGCGGTGGACCGGGCCCTCGACGCGGTCGACCTCCAGGACGTGGGCGGTACCGCCGCGCGGGCGCGTGAACGCCTCGCCGGGGTGCTGGCGGCGCCCGCCGTGCCCTCCGCCCACCGCATCAGCGCCGTCGGCCACGCGCACATCGACTCGGCGTGGCTGTGGCCGCTGCGCGAGACGGTCCGCAAGGTCGCCCGTACGACGTCCAACATGACCGCGCTGCTGGAGGACGAGCCGGACTTCGTCTTCGCCATGTCACAGGCCCAGCAGTGGGCGTGGGTGAAGGAGCACCGGCCCGAGGTGTGGGCGCGGGTGAAGAAGGCGGTGGCCGAGGGGCGGTTCGTGCCGGCGGGCGGCATGTGGGTGGAGTCGGACACCAACATGCCGGGCTCGGAGGCGATGGCCCGCCAGTTCGTGCACGGCAAGCGGTTCTTCCTCGACGAGTTCGGCATCGAGAACGACGAGGCGTGGCTGCCCGACACCTTCGGCTTCGCGGCGGGACTGCCGCAGATCATCCGTGCGGCGGGCTCCACCCGGCTGCTCACCCAGAAGATCTCCTGGTCGCAGACGAACAGGTTCCCGCACCACACCTTCCAGTGGGAGGGCATCGACGGCACCCGGATCTTCACCCACTTCCCGCCCGTCGACACCTACAACTGCTCGATGAAGGGCAGCGAAATCGCCCACGCGGCCCGCAACTTCAAGGACAAGGGGGTCGCCCGGCACTCCCTGGCGCCCACCGGCTGGGGCGACGGAGGCGGCGGCACCACCCGCGAGATGGTCGCCAAGGCGGCCCGGCTGCGTGACCTGGAAGGCTCGGCGACCGTGGTCTGGGAGACCCCGGCGGCATTCTTCGCCAAGGCCGAGGCCGAATACCCCGACCCGCCCGTCTGGGTCGGCGAGCTCTACCTCGAACTGCACCGCGCCACCCTCACCAGCCAGGCCGGCACCAAGCAGGGCAACCGGCGCAGCGAGCACCTCCTGCGCGAGGCCGAACTGTGGGCCGCGACCGCCGCCGTACGCACCGGGTTCCCCTACCCCTACGAGGAGTTGGACCGCATCTGGAAGACGGTGCTGCTGCACCAGTTCCACGACATCCTGCCCGGCTCGTCCATCGCCTGGGTGCACCGCGAGGCCCGCGCGACCTACGCGCGCCTCGCCGAGGAGCTGACCGCGATCATCGACGGCGCCCAGCGCGCCCTGGCCGGCGCCGGCTCGACGCCGCTGGTGTTCAACTCGGCCCCGCACACCCGCGCCGGCGTCCCCGCGGGCGGCGCCGCCGCACCCGTCGCCGGCGGACGCACCGTCCTCACCCCGCGCGAGGGCGGCGGCCACGTTCTGGACAACGGCTTGCTGCGGGTCGGCATCGACGCCCGCGGGCTCGTCGTCTCCGCCTACGACATCGCCGCCGACCGGGAGACGATCGCCCCGGGACGGGCCGCGGGCGTGCTCCAACTCCACCCGGACTTCCCGAACATGTGGGACGCCTGGGACGTCGACGAGTTCTACCGCAACACCGTCACCGACCTCACCGACGCCGACGAGGTGGTCCCCGCGGCGGACGGCGCGTCCGTGCGGGTCGTGCGGTCCTTCGGCGCCTCGCGCGTCACCCAGGTGCTGGCACTGCCCCCGGGGGAGCGGCGGCTGGTGCTGGAGACGGAGGTGGACTGGCACGAGACGGAGAAGTTCCTGAAGCTGGCCTTCCCGCTCGACCTGCACGCCGAACGGTACGCGTCGGAGACCCAGTTCGGGCACTTCTGGCGGCCCACCCACACCAACACCTCATGGGAGGCGGCCAAGTTCGAGGCCTGCAACCACCGCTTCCTGCACATCGAGGAGCCCGGCTGGGGCGTGTCCCTCGTCAACGACTCGACCTACGGCCACGACATCACCCGCGGCGTCCGCACCGACGGCGACCGGGGGACGACCACGACCGTGCGGGTGTCCCTGCTGCGGGCCCCGCGTTTCCCGGACCCCGAGACGGACCAGGGCGTCCACCGCTTCCGGCACGCGCTGGTGCCGGGCGCGGACATCGCGGACGCCGTCCGTGAGGGCTGGCGGATCAATCTGCCCGAGCGCCGGGTCACGGGTGCCGGGGAGGTGGCGCCGCTGGTGGCCGTCGACCGGGACGCGGTCGTCGTCACGGCCGTCAAACTGGCCGACGACGGCAGCGGGGACGTGATCGTCCGCCTCCACGAGGCGCACGGCGCCCGCACCCGGGCCACGCTCACGGCCGGTTTCCCGCCGGCCGGCGCGGTCGTGACCGACCTGCTGGAGCGCCCGCTCGCCGAGGCGGCCGCACCGGACCGGGACGGTCCGGCCGTCAGGCTGTCCCTGCGCCCCTTCGAGCTGGTCACGCTCCGGCTGGCCAGGGGCTGACCCGGCGCCGTACGGCGGGATGAGGGGGCGCTCGGCGACGTCGAGCGCCCCCGGGCACGTCGTCGCGTGAGGGCCACGCCGAAGCCGGCGTCTCACGGGCTCAGCTGGTTCCTCAGCCACTGCTCGACCTCACCCACGTGCGCGGCGGCCGCTGCGCGGGCCGCCTCCGGGTCGTGGGCGACCAGGGCGCGGTGGATGGCGGCGTGCTCGCGGCGGGTGCGGGCGAACGCGCCTTCCTCCTGGTAGCCGCGCCAGACCCGGGCGCGGAAGGTGCGCGAGGACAGGCCCTCCAGGATGGCCGCCATGGTGTCGTTGCCCGCGGCGGCCGCGATCTCGCGGTGGAAGGCGAGGTCGTGGGCGAGGATCTCCTCGGGGTCGTCGGTGGCGTTCATGGCCGTGAGGTGCTTCTCGACCTCGGCGAGCCGGTCGGTGGTGATGCGGGCGGCCGCGAGCGCCGTCGCCGTCGACTCCAGGACGCGGCGCACCTCCAGCAGCTCCACCAGGCGGGGGCCGCGCGAGAGGTCGGCGACCACGCCGAAGGTCTCCAGCAGGTCGCCGGCCTCCAGCTGGGTGACGTAGATGCCGGAGCCGTGCCGCGCCTCCAGCACGCCGAGTACGGTCAGCGCGCGGATCCCCTCGCGCATCGAACTGCGGGAGATGCCCAGCTGGGCCGCGAGGTCGCGCTCGGTGGGCAGCCGCTGGCCGGGCTCCAGACGGCCCTCTGCGATCATCGTCTTGATCTGCTCCATGGCCCGCTGCGTCACGGTGCCCTTCTGCGGAGCCACCTCGTCCACGCCACGCCTCCAGTCACCGGGTCCGCCGCAGTCTAACCAGCACAGTGGTCCGACCACTAGCGACCAGTTGCCGTGAAATCTGGGGCATAGGGGTGTTGTTTCGGCGAAGTGGTCTGATAAGTATGCCGTCGTCTGCTCGAACCCGCTCACCGAGGAGCCGCCAAGATGCCCGGCAGGACAGTGCGGAAACGGAACAGGTCGAACATCGTCGGCGTGGTGGCCATCGCGGCCTGCGCCTCGCTCGCGCTCGCCGCGTGCGGCAGCACCAAGGACACCGCAGGCTCCGCCCGCGCCGGGGGAGGCGGCGGCACCGGCAAGGTCGGGGTGATCCTGCCCCTGCTGACCTCGCCGTTCTGGCAGTCCTACAACGACTACGTGCCGAAGATGGCCAAGTCCGAAGGCGTCGACGCCCTGAAGACCGTCAACTCCAACAGCGACCCCTCGCAGCAGATCACCGACATCGACAACCAGCTCAACCAGGGCGTGAAGGGCCTGGTCGTGGCCCCGCTGGACAGCGCCGCCATCGAGGCCGGCCTCGACCAGGCCGACCGCAAGGGCGTGCCCGTGGTCGCCGTCGACGTCGCGCCCGACAAGGGCAAGGTCGCCATGGTCGTACGCGCCGACAACGTCGCCTACGGCACCAAGGCATGCGACTACCTCGGAGCGCACGTCAGCAGCGGCAAGGTCGTGCAGATCATGGGCGACCTCGCCTCGGTCAACGGCCGCGACCGCTCCGAGGCCTTCCGCTCCTGCGTGAAGAAGAAGTACCCGAAGCTCAAGGTCCTGGAGATCCCCGCCAAGTGGGAGTCGGACGCCGCGGCCGCCAAGCTCGACACCCTGCTCAACGCCAACCCCGACATCAAGGGCATCTACCTGCAGGCCGGCGGCGTCTACCTCGCCCCGACCCTGCAGACCCTGAAGTCGAAGAACCTGCTGAGGCCGGCCGGCCGGACGGGCCACATCGTCATCGTCTCCAACGACGGCATCCCGCAGGAGTACGACGCCATCCGCAAGGGCCAGATCGACGCGACCGTCTCCCAGCCCGCCGACGCCTACGCCAAGTACGGCATGTACTACATCAAGGCGGCGATGGAGGGGAAGACCTTCAAGCCCGGCCCCACCGACCACGACTCGACGATCGTCGAGCTGCCCAGCGGCATCCTCGAGGACCAGCTGCCCGCCCCACTGGTCACCAAGGAGAACGTCGACGACCCCAAGCTCTGGGGCAACACCGTCAAATGAGCGCCCAGCCAAGCCCGTCGACCGAGGGCGGCCCGGTGGAGCCCCTCGTCGAGGCACGCGGCATCGTCAAGCGCTACGGCCCCACCACCGCCCTCGCGGACGGCCGGATCACCGTGCCGGCCGGCGAGTCCCACGCCCTCGTCGGCCGCAACGGCGCCGGCAAGTCGACCCTGGTCCGCGTGCTCACCGGCCTGGAGGCGCCCGACGCGGGCACGGTCCGCTTCGACGGCCGGCCCGCGCCCCCGCTCGCCGACCGGGACGCCTGGCGCCGCAAGGTCGCCTGCGTCTACCAGCACCCCACGGTCGTAGCGGAGCTGACGGTCGCGGAGAACCTCTTCATCAACCGCCAGCCCCGGCACCGGGGCCTGATCAGCTGGCGCCGCCTGCGGACGGAGGCGGCCCGGCTCCTGGACACCTGGGACGTGCGCGTCGACCCGGAGGCGCGCACCGCCGACCTCAAGGTCGAGGACCGCCAGATGGTCGAGATCGCCCGGGCGCTGAGCTTCGGCGCCCGCTTCATCATCCTCGACGAGCCGACCGCCCAGCTCGACAACCGGGAGATCGAGCGGCTCTTCGGCCGCATGCGCGCGCTGCAGGACTCCGGCGTCACCTTCCTGTTCATCTCGCACCACCTGCAGGAGGTCTACGAGGTCTGCCGGACCGTCACCGTGCTGCGCGACGCCCGCTGGATCACCACGGCCCCGGTCGCCGACCTGCCGCGGCCGGCCCTGGTCGAGGCCATGGCGGGGGAGGCCGTCGAGACGATCGCCGGGCAGGGCGTGCGGGAGCGGGCCGTCGGCGACGGCGCGCCCGTCCTGCTGGAGGCCCGCGGGCTCACCTCACCGGCGTACGAGGGCGTCGACCTGGCCGTCCGGCGCGGTGAGGTCGTCGGGCTCGCCGGCTCCTCCGCCAGCGGCAAGATCGAGCTGGCGGAGGCCTTCGCGGGACTGCACACCCCGACCGCCGGGACGGCACGGCTCGACGGCGCGAAGCTGCCGTTCGGCGATGTGCGGGCCGCCCTGGAGGCCGGTGTGGCCTGCGTCCCGCGCGACCGGCACGAGCAGGGCCTGGTCGCCGGCATGACCGTCGGCGACAACGCCACCCTGAGCGTCCTGGACCGGCTCGGCCGCTTCGGCTTCGTCGGCACCGAGCGCAGGCGCGTTGTCGCCGCCGAGCTGATCGACCGGCTGGACATCCACGCCGAGGGCCCCGGACAGCCGGTGTCCGACCTGTCGGGCGGCAACGCGCAGAAGGTCGTCATGGCCCGCGCCCTCGCCTCCGGCCCGCGGCTGCTCGTGCTGATCAACCCCACCGCGGGCGTCGACGTGAAGTCCAAGGAGTCACTGCTGGCCCGGGTGGACAGCGCCCGCGAGGACGGCACCGCCGTACTGGTCGTCTCCGACGAACTCGACGACCTGCGGCGCTGCGACCGCGTCCTCGTCCTCTTCCACGGCCGCGTCGTCACCGAGCACCCGGCGGGCTGGCGCGACCACGAGCTGATCGCCTCCATAGAAGGAGTGGACCACGATGGCTGACACCAAGGCGCCGCCGGAGCAGGCGGTGAGCGTGCCGGACGCCCGGTCGGCGCGGGTCGTGCTGGTGCGGCGCGCACGTGAACTCGCCCTGGTGCCCGCGCTGTTGCTGCTGCTCCTGCTCGGCGCCGTGCTGAACGACTCCTTCCTCACCGAGGCCACGCTGATCTCCATCCTGGCCTCCTCGGCGTCGCTGGCGATGGTGGTGCTGGCCGAGTCGCTGGTGCTGATCACCGGCAAGTTCGACCTGTCGCTCGAGTCGGTGGTCGGCATCGCCCCGGCGGTGGCGGCCCTGCTGGTGCTGCCGGCCGCCCAGGCCGGCTGGGGCACGCGGCTGCCCGCGGGACTCGCCCTGCTGGCCATCCCCCTGGTGGGCGCCGCCATCGGCGCCTTCAACGGCGTCCTGGTGGTGAAGGTGAAGCTCAACGCCTTCATCGTCACGCTCGCCATGCTGATCGTCCTGCGCGGACTCCTGGTGGGCGCCACGAAGGGCAAGACGCTGTTCGGCATGCCCGACGCGTTCTTCTCCCTGGCCACCACCACGTTCCTGCGCGTCCCGCTCTCCGTGTGGGTGGCCGCGGCGGCCTTCGCCGTCGCCGGGCTGGTGCTGAAGTACCACCGTGTGGGCCGTTCGCTGTACGCGATCGGCGGCAACCTGGAGGCGGCCCGCGCCGCCGGCATCCGCGTCGACCGCGCCCGGCTCGGGGTCTACGTCGTCGCCGGCGTCCTCGCCTCGGTCGGCGGCCTGATGTACACGGGCTACGTCGGTGCGATCGGCGCCAACCAGGGCCAGAACATGATCTTCACGGTGTTCGCCGCCGCGGTGATCGGCGGGATCAGCCTCGACGGCGGCAAGGGCACCATGTTCGGGGCCCTGACCGGCGTACTCCTGCTGGGCGTGGTCAAGACCATGCTCACCATGGCCCAGGTGCCGTCGTTCTGGATCGACGCCATCTACGGCGGAATCATCCTCCTCGCGCTCGTCCTCGCCCGGGTGACCACCGGCCGCGCCCAGGACTGACCGCCCCCTGCCCCCGACCGAAAGGCCCTCCGTGTCCCCGACGCCCGTCCCCTCCGGCCGCATCCGCGCGGTCGACACCCACGACATCCGTTTCCCGACCTCGCGCGAGCTCGACGGCTCCGACGCGATGAATCCGGACCCCGACTACTCGGCCGCGTACGTGGTGCTGCGCACGGAATCCGAGGACGGCGGGGACGGGCCCGAGGGGTACGGCTACACCTTCACCATCGGGCGGGGCAACGAGGTCCAGGTCGCCGCGATCCACGCACTCCGCCACCACCTGGTCGGACGGTCCCTCGACGAGGTGTGCGCGAACCCGGGGACCCTCTACCGGGACCTGGTCGGCGACAGCCAGCTGCGCTGGCTGGGGCCCGAGAAGGGCGTGATGCACATGGCGATCGGCGCGGTCGTCAACGCCGCCTGGGACCTGGCGGCCAAGCGCGCCGGCCAGCCCCTGTGGCGGCTGCTCGCCGAGGCCGACCCCGCATGGCTGGTCGAGCAGATCGACTTCAGGTACCTGACGGACGCGCTCACCCCCGCGGAGGCCCTCGAGATCCTGCGCCGCGGCCGGCAGGGCGCGGCCGAGCGCACCGCCCGGCTGCTGCGGCGCGGCTATCCCGCCTACACCACCTCCCCCGGCTGGCTCGGCTACGGCGACGACAAGCTCACCCGGCTCGCCGCGCAGGCCGTCGCCGACGGCTTCCGGCAGATCAAGCTGAAGGTGGGCGCGGACCTGGAGGACGACGTACGGCGCTGCCGCGTCGCCCGCGCGGTGATCGGCCCGGACATCCGCATGGCGATCGACGCCAACCAGCGCTGGGACGTGGCCGAGGCCATCCGCTGGACCAAGGCGCTCGCCGAGTTCGACCCGTACTGGATCGAGGAACCGACCAGCCCCGACGACGTCCTCGGGCATGCCGCGATCCGCGAGGCCGTCGCGCCGGTCAAGGTCGCCACCGGCGAGCACGTGCACAACCGCGTCGTCTTCAAGCAGATGCTCCAGGCCGGCGCCCTGGACATCGTCCAGATCGACGCGGCCCGCGTCGGCGGCGTCAACGAGAACCTCGCCATCCTGCTGCTCGCGGCCAGGTTCGGCGTGCCGGTCTGCCCGCACGCCGGCGGCGTCGGCCTGTGCGAGCTCGTCCAGCACCTGTCGATGTTCGACTACGTCGCCGTCTCCGGCTCCACCGAGAACCGGGCCATCGAGTACGTCGACCACCTGCACGAGCACTTCCTCGAACCGGTCGTCGTGCGCGAGGGTCACTACACGGCACCCACCGCGCCGGGCTTCTCGGCCGCCATGCGGCCCGAGTCGATCGCGCGGTACTCCTTCCCCGACGGCGCCTTCTGGACCGCCGACCGCGACGCGCAGAAAGGACGGGCGGCATGACGGACTTCGAGGGACTGACCGCCCTGGTGACCGGCGGTGCCTCCGGGATCGGACGGGCCACGGCCGAACTCCTCGCCGCCCGCGGCGCCCGGGTCGCCGTCCTCGACCTCGACCCCTCCTCGGTCGACAAGCCGCTGCTCGCCCACCGCGCCGACGTCACCGACGACGCCTCCGTACGCGAGGCGGTGGCGGCCGCGGCCGCGGAGCTCGGCGGGCACGGCGTACGCGGCGTACTGGACGTACTGGTCAACAACGCGGGCATCGGCGCCCAGGGCACCGTCGAGGACAACGACGACGCCGAGTGGCACCGCGTCCTGGACGTCAACGTGCTCGGCATGGTGCGCGTCACCCGCGCCGCGCTCCCGCTGCTGCGCGCCTCGCGGCACGCGGCGATCGTCAACACCTGCTCCATAGCGGCCACGGCCGGCCTGCCGCAGCGGGCGCTGTACAGCGCGTCCAAGGGCGCCGTGCACGCGCTGACCCTCGCCATGGCCGCCGACCACGTACGCGAGGGCATCCGCGTCAACTGCGTCAACCCCGGCACGGTGGACACCCCGTGGATCGGCCGCCTGCTGTCCAGGGCCCCCGACCCGGCCGCCGAACGCGCCGCCCTGGAGGCCCGCCAGCCCACCGGCCGTCTCGTCTCCGCCGACGAGGTCGCGGGCGCCGTCGCCTACCTGGCGAGCCCGCTGTCCGGCGCCACCACCGGCACCTCCCTCGCCGTCGACGGCGGCATGCAGGGCCTGCGCCCGAGGCCGGTGCGCCGATGAGGGCGCTCGGCCGCAGCGGCGTCGAGGTCGGTCCGCTGGGCTTCGGCGCGGCCGGCATCGGCGGCCTCTACACCGAGGTGAGCGACGCACAGGCCCATGAGGCGGTCGAAGCCGCCTGGGCGGCCGGGATGCGCTACTTCGACACCGCGCCGCACTACGGCATCGGCCTGTCCGAGCGCCGCCTGGGCGCCGCCCTGCGCGCGCACCCGCGCGGCGCGTACACGGTCTCCACCAAGGTCGGCCGCCGTCTGGAGCCGTCCGGCGCGGGCGGCGACGACCTCGCCGACGGTTTCGCCGTGCCCGCCACGCACCGGCGCGTCTGGGACTTCAGCGCCGACGGCGTGCGGCGCTCGCTGGAGGAGAGCCTGACCCGGCTCGGCCTCGACCGCGTCGACGCCGTCTACCTGCACGACCCCGACGACCACGCCGAACAGGCCTTCCACGAGGCCTATCCGGAACTGGAGAAGCTGCGCTCGGAAGGCGTCGTCGGCGCCATCGGGGCCGGCATGAACCAGGCCGGGATGCTCACCCGCTTCGTCCGCGACACCGACGTCGACATGGTGCTGTGCGCCGGCCGCTACACGCTGCTCGACCAGGGCGCGCTCACCGGCCTGCTGCCCGCCGCGCAGGACCGCGGCACCTCGGTCGTGATCGGCGGCGCGTTCAACTCCGGCCTGCTGGCGGACCCGAAGCCCGGAGCGACGTACGACTACACGCAGGCACCACCGGAGCTGCTGGAGCGCGCCCTGCGCCTGAAGGCCCTCGCCGACCGGCACGGCACCACCCTGCGCGCCGCCGCACTCGCCTTCTGCGCCGCCCACCCGGCGGTCGCGAGCGTCCTGGTCGGCGCCCGCTCGGCGGCCGAAGTCCGCGACTGCGCCGAGCAGTTCGCCGCACCCGTGCCGCAGGCGTTCTGGCAGGAGCTGCGGGACACCGGCCTGCTGCCCCCCGACGCCCCCGTCCCCGCCGAGGAGCCGTCGTGAGAGTCGCCCTGCACACCAAGGTCCGCGCGGACCGCGTCGCCGCGTACGAGGCCGCACACCGCGAGGTGCCCGAGGAACTCACGGCCGCGATCCGGGCGGCCGGCGCCACCTCCTGGACGATCTGGCGCAGCGGCACCGACCTCTTCCACGTCCTGGACTGCGAGGACTACGCCCGCCTCCTGGCCGAGCTGGAGAAGCTCCCGGTCAACGTCGCCTGGCAGGCCCGTATGGCCCGGCTGCTGGAGGTGGCGCACGACTACTCCGGCGAGGGCGCGGACGCCGGCCTGCCCGTGGTCTGGGAGCTGCCGTGACGGTCGACGCCCACCACCACGTCTGGGACCTGTCGGTACGCGACCAGGACTGGATCCCCCCAGGCAGCCCGATCCGCCGCGACTTCGCCGTCGCCGACCTCGAACCCGAGGCCCGCGCGGCCGGCGTCGACCGCACGGTCCTCGTCCAGACAGTCACCGCGGCGGAGGAGACCCCGGAGCTGCTGGCCCTGGCCGCGTCCTGCGACCTGATCGCGGGGGTGGTCGGCTGGACCGACCTCACCCGCCCCGACATCGCCGACGAACTCGCCCGGCTGCGCGGACTCCCCGGCGGCCACCACCTCAAGGGCATCCGCCACCAGGTCCAGGGCGAACCGGACCCCGGCTGGCTGCTGCGCCCGGACGTCCGTCGCGGCCTGGCCGCCGTGGCCGGAGCGGGCCTCGTCTACGACCTCGTCGTCCTCCCGCACCAGCTCCCGGCCTGCGCCGAGGCGGCCGCGTCCGTACCCGGACTCACCTTCGTCCTGGACCACTTGGGCAAACCCCCGATCGCCTCCGCCGCCCTCGCGCCCTGGGCCCGGGACCTGCGCGCCCTCGCCGCCCGCCCCAACACGGTCGCCAAACTCTCCGGCCTGGTCACGGAGGCCGGCCCGGCGTTCTGGAGCGTCCCCGGCCTGCGCCCCTGCACCGACACGGCCCTGGACGCCTTCGGCCCCGACCGCCTGATGTTCGGCTCGGACTGGCCGGTGTGCACCGAGCACGCGTCGTACGGCGAAGTGCTCGCCATGGCACGGCAGTCGACGAGCGGCCTGAGCCCGGCCGAGCGCACACGGCTCTTCGAGACCACCGCCGCGCGTGTCTACGACCTCTGAGCCACCTCCGCCAGCCGCGTGGGCGGCAGGTACTCCCGCACGAACGTCCGCTCCCAGCACGCCCCCGTCTCCCGCAGCCGCCGCCAGCTCGTGTACTCGTAGCGGAAGAGGCGGGCGCGGACGTAGCGGGGCGGGTCCTCGGACGGGAAGGGGCAGTGGCGCAGCAGGCGCAGGGTGTCGCGGTCGTTCTCCAGCAGGCGTTCCACCAGGGTGCTGAACCAGGCGCCGGCGTAGGCGGGGGAGAGGGCGGCGAACCACATCAGCCAGTCCAGGCGCAGGTGGTAGGGGGCGAACTGGCGCGGCCAGTGGCGCGGGTCGCCGGGCTTGCCCTTGAACTCGTACTCCCGCCAGTCGGAGTCCTCGCGCGGCACGCCGTCGCGGGTGCCCTCCACGACCACCTCGTAGCGCTGCCGGCTGACACTGCCGAACGCGCCGTAGGTGTTGACCAGGTGGAGGGGGTCGAAGGACCGGTTCATGATCTGGCGGCGGGAGATCATGTTGCGCACCGGCTGGTGACTGAGGGCGAGCAGCAGGACGGCGACGGCGAGGACCAGGACCTCGTACCACAGGGGGGTGCCGGGCACCGGCGACGGCGCGTCGGCCGGGAGCTCGAGCGCCGGGACGGCGAGCACGATGGTGATCCAGTTCAGCCAGGCGAAGTTGCCCGACAGCACCAGCCACAGCTGGGTGACGATCATCAGGGCCGCGGCGGCCGTGGCCAGCGGCTGGGGAGTGAACAGCAGCACCGGCACCACGAGTTGGGTGACATGGTTGGCGGCCACCTCGGCCCGGTGCAGGGGCCGGGGCAGATGGTGGAAGAACCAGCTCAGGGGGCCCGGCATCGGCTGCGTCTCGTGGTGGTGGTCCAGGCACGTCAGCTTCCGCCAGCAGGCGTCGCCGCGCATCTTGATCAGGCCGGCGCCGAACTCCACCCGGAACAGGAGCCAGCGCAGCAGGAAGAGCACCACGACGGGCGGGGCCACGTCGTCGTTGCCGAGGAACACCGCCAGAAAGCCGGTCTCCAGGAGCAGGGACTCCCAGCCGAAGGCGTACCAGGTCTGGCCGACGTTGACGATCGAGAGGTACAGCGCCCACGGGAGCAGCCACAGCGCCATCCCCGCCCAGAGCGGGAGCCGGGAGTCCGCGCCGGCGAGCAGCGCCGCCGAGACCGCGCAGCCGGCCCAGGCACAGGCCGCGAAGAAGCGGTCGGAGTAGTGGAGCTGGAACAGGCTCGGGGCCTGCCGGAAGCGCACCCGTTCGAGGAAGCGGGGGATGGGCAGCATGCCCCGCTCACCCAGCAGCGCCCGGAACTGCAGCGCCGCCGCCAGGAACGCCACGAGGTACAGGCCGGCCAGAGCCCGCTGGAAGACCAGCCGGCTCAGCCAGTATCCGGGTGCGGTGAACCAGTCCACGGCCGTGCGCTCCTCTGCCGTTGTCGCGCCTGTCGCGCCGGACCCTGCGTCACTCTCCGCGTATCCCCCTCACGCCTGCGTAACCCAAGGGGGCGAATCAAACCATAGTGATGAATGGTCCGGACGGGGGTGCGGGGAGGGGGCGCGGACAGCCCCCCGAACCCTCGCCGCGGCCTGCCCGCGTGCCCACCGGTCGAAGAATCGGGCGAATCCTGGCAAGGTGGCCCCATGGTTGATCGGGGAGCGAGCGCCCCGTCTCTCCCGGACGGCTGGCCCGCCCACCCGGATCCGATCCTGGCGCTCAACCTCATGGGCAGCTTCGACTGGGACCTGGACAGCGGTCTGTTCCACATGGACGCCCAGGCCCACGAGGTCTTCGACCTGCGCCCCGACGAGTACGACGGCCACCCCGAGACCCTCGCGCTGCGGGTCCCCGCGGCCGAGTCGTACCGCCTGGACAGCCTCGTCGCCCGGGCCATGAAGGACGGCAGCGAGAACTACGGCGCCTACTTCCGCCTGCGCCGCCGCGACGGCACCCTGCGCTGGACCCACACCCAGGGCTACATCCGGCGCGACGAGACGGGCCGCCCGCGCCGGATCATCGGGATCGTCCGGGACGCCACCCAGGAGCTCGCCGACAGCGAGGCCCGCCGCGAGCAGGAGGCCCAGGACGCGGCCCGGCGCCACCAGACCAGTGTCGTCCAGCTCACCACGGCCGCCCTCGCCCACGCGCGCACCGTCCAGGACGTCATCGACGTCGTCAAGGACACCCACGGTCTCACCCACCTCGGTGCCACCAGTCTGGTCATGGGCCTGGTCGAGGCCGGCCGCATCCGGCTGATCGCGGAGGGCCCGGCGGGCAGCTTCGTCCCCGGCACCCTGGTCACCCGGATCGACGAGCCCTACCCGATGAGCGATGTCGTACGGACTCTGACGCCGCGCTTCATCGAGTCGCCGGAGGAGTTCGCCGAGGGCTACCCGCTGCTGTGGCCGCACATCACCGACCTGCGCATCACGTCGGCCGCCTATCTGCCGCTGATCGTGCAGGCCCGGCCGATCGGCGCCATGGGCCTGCTCTACAACGACCGGCGCGGTTTCTCCGACGAGGAGCGCAACGTCCTGCTCGCCCTCGGCAGCAGCATCGCCCAGAGCCTGCAGCGGGCCATGTTCTACGAGCAGGAGAAGGACCTCGCCTCCGGTCTCCAGCAGGCCATGCTGCCGCGCACCATCCCCAGCGTGCGCGGCGCGGACGTCGCCGTGCGCTACCGCTCCGCCGCCCTGGGCCGCGACATCGGCGGCGACTGGTACGACCTCATCCCGCTGCCCGGCGGACGCGTCGGCGCCGTCATCGGCGACGTCCAGGGGCACGACACGCACGCGGCCGCTGTCATGGGCCAGTTGCGCATCGTGCTGCGCGCCTACGCCGCCGAGGGCCACACCCCCGCCACCGTGATGGCCCGCGCCTCCGTCTTCCTGCACGAACTCGACACCGACCGCTTCGCGACCTGCCTGTACGCGGAGGCCGACCTGTCCACCGGAGTGGTCCAGGTGGTCCGGGCCGGCCACATCGACCCGCTGATCCGCGCGACCGACGGCGGCTGCCGCCGGGTGCCCGTGCCCGGCGGACTGCCGCTCGGCCTGTCCGCCGAGTTCGGGAGCCTGGAGTACCCGGTCGGCACCCTCGAGCTCGACCCCGGTCACACGCTGCTGCTGTGCACCGACGGCCTGGTCGAACAGCCCGGCGCGGACCTGGACGACGGCGTACAGGTCCTCACCGCGCTCATCGCCACGGGGCCCGACGACGTACGGGACCTCGCGGACTGCCTGATCGACGTCGCCGAGGAACGCGGCGGCGACGACGACGTGGCCCTGCTCCTGCTGCGCCGCCGCGGCCCGGACACCACGCAGTCCGGCAGCCGGCTGCAGCAGCACGTGGCGCCCGGCGATCCCGAGGCCCTCACCCAGGCCCGGCACATGATCCGCGCCGCGGTGCGGGCCTGGGGCGCCGGGGAGCGTGCCGACGAGATCGAGCTGGTCGCCGACGAGGTGGTCACCAACGCCCTGATGCACACCGAGGGCTCCGCGATCCTCACCCTCAGGGTCCTCACCGGCGGCGACCGCCGGCTGCGCGTGGAGGTCGAGGACTCCTCCAGCGCCCTGCCGCGCCGCCGTGACGCGGGGGAGTCGGGCGTCTCAGGACGGGGCCTGCTCCTGGTCGACCTGCTGACGGACGCGTGGGGCGTGGAGGCGCGGGGCGGCGGCAAGTGCGTGTGGTGCGAGTTCGTGGTCCCGCCCGGAGACTGATCCGCCCCGCCCGCTCCCGCCCGGCACCGTCGGTGCCGGGTGGCACCCTGGACGTATGCCGGAACTGCCCGAGGTCGAAGCGCTCAAGGACTTCCTCACGGAGCACCTGGTCGGTCACGAGATCGTCCGGGTGCTGCCCGTCGCGATCAGCGTCCTGAAGACCTACGACCCCCCGCTCTCGGCCGTCGAGGGCCGTGAGGTCACCGCCGTGCGCCGGCACGGCAAGTTCCTCGACCTGGCCACCGGCGGCGGCCCGCACCTGGTCACCCATCTGGCCCGCGCGGGCTGGCTGCAGTGGAGGGACCGGCTCCCCGACGGGCCGCCCCGCCCCGGCAGGGGACCGCTCGCCCTGCGCGTCGCCCTGGAGACGGGGGCGGGCTTCGACCTCACGGAGGCGGGCACCCAGAAGCGTCTCGCCGTCCACGTCGTCCGGGACCCCCGGGAGATACCGGGCGTGGCCCGCCTCGGCCCCGACCCGCTCGCCGACGACTTCGACGCCGCGCGCCTCGCCGGCCTGCTGCGGCCGGAGCGGCGCCGGCTGAAGGGGGCCCTGCGCGACCAGAGCCTGATCGCCGGGGTGGGCAACGCCTACAGCGACGAGATCCTGCACGCCGCGAGGATGTCCCCCTTCAAGCTGGCCGCGTCCCTCACCCCCGAGGAGACCGACCGCCTCCACGCGGCGCTCCAGGGCACGCTCCGGGCGGCCGTCGAGCGCTCCCGCGGGGTGGCGGCGGGCCGGCTGAAGGCGGAGAAGAAGAGCGGCCTGCGGGTGCACGGCCGTACCGGCGAGCCCTGCCCGGTGTGCGGCGACACCATCCGCGAGGTCTCCTTCAGCGACTCCTCGCTGCAGTACTGCCCGACGTGCCAGACGGGCGGCAAGCCGCTGGCGGACCGGAGGATGTCCCGGTTGCTGAAGTAGCGGCGCGGGCCCCGCCCGTCCGGTCGGTCCCGCCCGTCCGTGGGTCAGGGGGCCTGAAGGGTCACCAGGTGCTCCCCGTCGGCCGTCCGCACGTCGTACCGTGCGATCTCCGCGGTGTGCATGGCCGAGCTGCCCCGCATGGTGATCGCGCGGGCGTCGTGGCGGGGGACCGTCCAGCTGGTCACGACCTCCTCGGAGTTGTCGCGGCCCACGGCGATCAGCCGGCAGGAGCGGGGTCCCGCGCCGTCCTTCATCTCGAACTCGACCCGGCTGCCCATCTCCGCGTCCCGGGAGGTCACCTGCGCCCACACGCCCGAGCGCGCGTCGGTCGCCGCGATGCGCACGGTGTCGCCGCCGTCGCGGTGGCCGGCCGTCATCGCCAGGGCGGGGCCGGTGACGGCGATCGCCGCGGACGCGGCGAGGGCGAAGACGAAGCGCCGGCGGCCGGCCCGGTGCCGGGCCGCCACCGTGGCCAGCAGCCGGTCCAGCAACTGCGGGCCGGGCCTGCTCATGGGGCTCACGAACCGCGGCGTGGCCCGGCGGTACAGCATCATCTGCCGGGTGATGGGCCCGAACTCGGTCACGGAGGCGGCACAGCGCGCGCACTCCATGAGGTGGTCCTCGAAGCGGAAGGCGTCCGCCTCGTCCAGCACGCCGAGCGCGTACGCGGCGACGTCGCGATGCCTCTCCTGGGACGACCACATGCCGAATCCTCGTGCCGTTGGGTGCGGGGGGTGTTACTCCTTGCTCCCACCGGTACGCACCAGACAGTCGAATCACTCAAGGCGTCCACAGAATCGCAACCAAGGGATTCGGAGCGGACGGACCCGTGGATTGGTCGGAGACCGGACGAATCTGGAACCGGACGAACCCGGACGAAACTAGAAGAGATGGATGGCGAGATGCCCGAGGGGCAGCCCCAGTTGCCACGCCTTGGTCCATACCTTCGGTCCCTCGTCCTCGCCGACCACGGCGCCGCCTGGCACCGCGTTCAGGTCGGGCGCGAGAAGCTCGGTCTCCTCCAGCCAGCGCCAGGCCGCCTCCGCCAGTTCCAAGTCGGGCGCGGGGCCTCCCGCTTCGGCCGCCTCGGCGCCCAGCAGGGCCATCCGCTCCCGCACCCAGTCCTGCCACGGCTGGTCGTAGGCCGTCAGCGACAGCCAGTTCTCCAGCTGGGAGACCACCCGGATGCCGGGTAGCTCGCCGTCCGTGTCCGAGAGGAAGACGGTCAGCGCCAGGGCGTCGCGACCGGCCCGGAACTCGAAGGACGTCGGCGGCATCAGGTCGCCCGTCCGCAGCAGTTCGTCGGCGATGTACTCGGCGTACAGCCAGGCCATGGGGACGACCAGTTCATCGCCGCCGGTCCCGTCCGTGCTCTTGTGACCTCTGTGCAGCATCCCTTCCTGCCTTCCTCCGGTGCGTGCGCGTCGCCCCGCCCGGGCTCCCGTTCGGGACCCCGGGCCCCCAGTCCGGAACACGGATGAAGACAGCCCATTGCTCAACGCATGTCTTCAGCAAGGCGCTTTGCCGAGGCTTGACCAGACAGTCCGTTTCACCGCAGGTCGGCCGCGTATCCCGGAAGCACCCGGCGCAGGGCGCGCAACGCGTAGTACGCGCGGGACTTCACCGTACCGGGCGGGATCCCGAGGGTCTTCGCGGCTTCCGCAACACTCGCCCCCTGGAAGTACACGAGCACCAGGACTTCACGGTGCCCGGGAGTGAGTGTCTTCACAGCCTCCCGTACGTCGAGGGCGGCGGCGGCCCGTTCGGCGTGGTCGCCGATCACCCGGGTGTGCTCCAGGACCGCGTCGCCGACCTCGGGCGGCCGGGCCTGCCGGGCCCGCCGCGCGTCGATGGCGAGCCGCCGTCCCACGGTCAGCAGCCAGGGCCGTACGGATTCGAAGTCGTCGGCGCGCAGCGCCTCGGGATGCTGCCAGGCGCGTACGAGCGTCTCCTGCACGAGGTCCTCGGCGCGTTGCCGGTCGCCGTCGCAGAGCCGGAGCAGCAGCGCGAAGAGGGGGCGTCCGTGCTCCCGCTGGAGTGCGGCGAGTTCGTGCTCGGCGGTCGTCGCGTTCGGCAGGGTGGGTGCGGCCGTCATGGCTGTATGGCACCGCGGGCCGCCGCTCCCGGACAGGGAACGCGCCGGGATCTGCGGCGGACGGTCGATCGCGTCGGCGAACGGTTCGGCGAACGGTCCGGGTCACCGTCCGCGGCGGTGCCGCGGGAGAGCCGGGGACCCGGACGGGCTAATCGGCGCGGCGGGGTTGTTTGGCGGCGCTCCCAAGTTCGTACGTATTTGTCCGTAAATAGGACCACAGTGGGGTGAGCTGATGATTGCACGCAGACGACAGGTTGCCCTCGCCCTGACGGCCCTTCTGGCCGCGGGCGCCGCTTGTCAGGCCCAGCACCGTCAACCGGCCGCCGGTGCCGGCCGGCCGGCACCGGCCGCGGCACGCGGATTCACGCTGGTCGCCTCCGGCGACGTCCTTCCGCACAGCTCCGTCATCGACCGCGCGCGCTTCGACGGCGGCGGCGCCTACGAGTTCCGCCCGATGCTCTCCGGCGTCAAGCCGGTCGTCTCCCGAGCCGATCTGGCGCTGTGTCACATGGAGACCGTCTACGGCACCGGCGGCGTCTACACCGGCTACCCGGACTTCAGGTCCCCGCCCGAGATCGCCCAGGCTCTCGCCGCGACCGGCTACGACGGCTGCTCCACGGCCTCCGAGCACAGCCTCGACGACGGCGCCCAGGGCATCCGCCGCACCCTCGACGCCCTCGACGCGGCGGGCGTACGGCACGCCGGCACGGCGCGCACGGAGGCGGAGGCGCACACCGTCACGATGCTGCGCGCGGGCGGCGCCGAGGTCGCCCACCTCGCCTACACCTTCGACACCGGCGGCAAACCGCTGCCCGCCGGTCAGCCCTGGGCCGTCAGCCTCATGAACGAGAACGCGATCCTCGCCGACGCCCGGGCCGCCCGGCGCGCGGGCGCCGACGTGGTCGTCGTCTCCCTGCACTGGGGCACCGAGTGGCAGGACGCGCCCGACGCGCAGCAGCTCGCCCTGGCCCGGCAGCTCACGGCCGCCCGCGCGGGCGGCCGGCCCGACATCGACCTCATCCTCGGCACCCACGCCCATGTGCCGCAGGCGTACGAGAAGGTCAACGGGACCTGGGTGATCTACGGCATGGGCGACCAGATCGCCGGCGAGATGACCGACAAGGCGGGCGCCAAGGACCCGCGCGGCAACGAGTCCACCCTCGGCCGTTTCACCTTCTCCCCGCCCGCGAGGCCGGGCGGGCGCTGGAAGGTGACCAAGGCGGAGTTCATCCCGCAGATGTTCGACGTCGACGCCGGCCGGGTCGTCGACCTCAACCGGGCGATCCGCAGGGGCGCCGAGGTGAAGGCCGTACGCGACGCGATCCGGGACGTGGTGCTCAGCCGCGGTGCGGCCAGGGACGGACTGGTGATGGGGGAGTAGCCCGAGGACCGGAGGAACCCGAAGGCTTCGTCAGGGGGGAGGGGCTTGAGGCCGTGCCAGTTCCGAGCGCCTGTAGGAGTACCCGAAGTAGATCCCGACCCCGACCAGGAACCACACGGCGAACCGCACCCACGTCTGCCACTGCAGATAGGTGATCAGCCAGATGGAGGCGACGACGCCCACCGCCGGCACCAGCGGCATCAACGGTGTACGGAAGGAGCGCGGGAGGTCCGGACGCCGGTAGCGCAGGACGATCACCGCCGTGCAGACCACCACGAACGCCAGCAGGATGCCGATGTTGGTCAGCTCGGCCGCCTCGCCGATGGGCAGGAAGCCGGCGATGACGGCCGACGCCACGCCGACGATCCAGGTCACGCGGGTCGGCACGTGCCGGGTGGGGTGGGTCTTGGCGAACCACTTGGGCAGCAGCCCGTCCCGGGACATGGAGAACCACACCCGGGTCACGCCCAGCATGAACGTGAACATCACGGTGAGGATGCCGATGATCGCACCCACCGCGATCACGTCCGCGAGTCCGCCGAGACCCACCGACTTGAACGCCGAGGAGAAGCCGCTCTCCTTGTCGATGTGCCGGTAGTCCTGCATCCCGGTCAGCACCAGGCAGGCGGCCACGTACAGGACCATCGAGACGACCAGCGAGTAGATGATCGCCTTCGGCATGTGCCGTGCCGCGTCCCTGGACTCCTCCGCCGCGGTCGACATGGCGTCGTAGCCGAAGACCGCGAAGAACACGGTCGCCGCGCCGGTGAAGGCGCCGCCGATGCCGTAGGGGAAGAACGGGTGGTAGTTGCCGGTGTCGATGTGGAAGACGCCGACGCCGATCACCAGCAGCACGACCAGGACCTTGAGCGCCACGACGAACGTCTCGAAGCGGGCCGCGTTCCTGATGCCCTGGTTGAGCAGGTAGGCGATCAGCAGGCACAGCAGGGCCGCGAAGAGGTCGACCCGGTGCCCGCTCCCGGTGCCGGGCGCCCCCAGCATCCACCTGGGCAACTCGGCGCCCATGTCCTGGACCAGGAAGCTGAAGTACCCGGAGATGCCGATGGCGACGACGGCCACGATCGCCGTGTACTCCAGCAGCAGGTCCCAGCCGATGAACCAGCCGGCGAACTCGCCGAGCACCGCGTAGCCGTAGGTGTAGGCCGAACCGGCCTTCGGGATGAGCCCCGCGAACTCCGCGTAGGACAGCGCGGCCGCGGCGCTCGCGACACCGGCGATGAGGAAGGAGACGAGGACCGCGGGCCCCGCCGTGCCGTTGGCCACCGTGCCGGCGAGGGTGAAGATGCCGGCGCCGATGATGCCGCCGACGCCGATCGCGGTCAGCTGCCACAGTCCCAACGAGCGTTCCAGACGGGTGCCTTCGCCGACCTCCGTGTCCTCGATGTGCTCGATCGGTTTGCGGCGGAGAATCCCCTCGCCCATCCGGAGCCGGGCCATGCGCCTCACCTCTTCACGTTCGGCAACGACTGACCGCCGATCATGATGGCCCAGCGGCCCGGGGGAGGGAAGACGCCGCGCACGGGCACCGCGCGGCACGGGCGCACGCTACGGCACCACGGTCACCGGCCACCGCCCGGCCTTGACCAGGCGGACCGCCACCGAGCCCACGATCCGGTGGCCGGCCTGCTCGGAGGCGCCCACCACCACCGCGTCGGCCTTCAGCTCGTCCGCCGCCTTCACCAGGCCGCCGTAGGGGTCACCGCGGAAGGTGTGGAACTCCCAGCGCACCTCGAATATCCCCCTCAGCCGCTCGGTCGCGTCCCGGATGTAGGCGATCAGCCCCTCGGCGATCTCGTCCGTCGTCTCGGCGACCGGCGCCCCCATGGCGGCGCCCGCGGCCATCACCGGCTGCACGTAGACGACGGCGAGCAGCGCGCCCTGGCGCCGGGCCAGGCCGCCGGCATAGGCCGCGGCGCGCATCGAGGTGTCCGAGCCGTCCACTCCGACCACGATGACCTTGGGCCCGTCCGTGCCCCGCTCGAACTGATGCGAGTGCTGTTCCGTCACGGCTGTGAGGCTATCCGAAGCCGCAGGTCGTGCCGATGTGCGGGCTCGGCGGGCGAGGCGGCCGCGCAGTTCCTACCCTCGGAACATGAGTGCCACCGCGGAGGCCTCCCCGCCCACGGCGACGACCGGCCCGGCACGGCCGCCCCGACACGGCCCGATGAGCAAGGTGCCGGAGGCCTTCGGGACCTTCTTCGGCGCCCTGGGACTGCTGTGCGTCCTGCTGGCCCTGATCCGGCCCCTGCGCGTGCTGCTGCTTCCCCTGGTCCGCGTCCTCGACCTGCTCACCGTCCCGGTCAGCGACAACCTCGCCTACGCCGCCTTCCTCTTCCTCCTCGCCGCCGCGACCGCCGCCCGCAAGAAGATCGCCTGGTGGCTCGTCGTCAGCTGTCTCGGCCTCGTGGTCCTCGCCGACGTCGCCGGCGTGGCAATGGGCCTGTACGCCGAGTCCGTCGGCTCCCTCGTCGTCTGCTCCCTCGCGCTGGCCCTGCTCATCGTCGCCCGCCGGGAGTTCTACGCCGCCTCCCGCCGCGCCGCCGTCCGCCGGGCCCTGCTCGTCCTGCTCGCCGGGCTGGTCCTCGGCATCGCCGTCGGCTGGGGGCTGGTGGAGCTCTTCCCCGGCACGCTGCCCGACACCCAGAGCCTGGCGTGGGCCGCCAACCACGTCTGCGGCGGCCTGGTCTCCGGTCACTCCTTCGACGGCCGCCCGCCGCGCGCCCTGTTCTTCCTGCTCGGCCTGTTCGGCGCCCTCGCCCTGCTCAACGCCGCCGCCACCCTGTTCCGTTCGCAGCGCATGGAATCCGCCCTGCACGGCGACGAGGAGGCCCGCATCCGCGCCCTGCTCAGGGCCTACGGCGAGGAGGACTCACTCGGCTACTTCGCCACCCGCCGCGACAAGGCCGTCGTCTTCTCGCCCAGCGGCAAGGCGGCCGTCACCTACCGCGTCGAGGCCGGCGTCTGCCTGGCCAGCGGCGACCCCGTGGGCGACCGGGAGGCCTGGCCGCACGCCGTGGCCGCCTGGCTGGACGTGGCCCGCCGGCACGCCTGGGCGCCCGCCGTGATGGGCGCCTCGGAGGACGGCGCCCGGGCCTTCGGGCGCTCGGGACTCGGCGCCCTGCAACTCGGCGACGAGGCGATCCTGCACGTCGCCGACTTCGACCTCGACGGCCGTGACATGCGGGTGACCCGGCAGGCCGTGCACCGGGTGCGCCGCGCCGGCGCCCAGTGCCGCATCCGCCGCCACGCCACCCTCACCGACGAGGAGATGGAGGAGATCGTCGACCGGGCGGACGCCTGGCGCGACACCGAGACCGAGCGCGGTTTCTCCATGGCCCTGGACCGTCTCGGCGACCCGGCGGACGGCGACTGCCTCCTGGTGGAGGCGCTGGGCGAGGACGGCCGCCTGCTGGCCCTGCTGTCCTTCGTGCCCTGGGGCCGCGACGGCGTGTCCCTGGACCTGATGCGCCGTGACCGCGCCGCACCCAACGGCGTCATGGAGTTCATGGTCGCCGAACTGTGCGCCGCCGCGCCGAAGCTGGGGGTGCGCCGCGTCTCGCTGAACTTCGCCGTCTTCCGCTCGGCCTTCGAGGAGGGCGCCCGCATCGGTGCCGGGCCCGTGCTGCGGCTGTGGCGGCGCCTGCTGCTGTTCTTCTCCAAGTGGTGGCAGCTGGAGGCCCTGTACCGGTCCAACGCCAAGTACCGCCCGCAGTGGTACCCGCGCTTCATCTGCTACGGCGACGCCGGCTCCCTCGCCCGCATCGGCCTGGCCTCCGGGATCGCCGAAGGCTTCGTCTCCGTGCCGTCCCTGCGCAAGCTCTGGGGAAAGGGGCACCCAAGGGGCGCGGACAGGCCGGCCACCACCGAGGGCCTGCCGTCGCTGTCGGCGCTCGGCCTCGCCGGAGGGGACGAGGCCGGGCCCGGCAGTCCGCAGGCCGCCCTGCCCGAACAGGTCCGCGTCCGGCTGCGCACCCTGGAGCGGCTGCGCGCGGAGGGCGTCGACCCCTACCCGGTCGGCATCCCCCCGCTCACCCACGCCCTCGCCGACGTCCGCGCGGGCGACCAGGTCACCGTCGCCGGCCGGATCATGCGGGTACGGGACTTCGGCGGCATCGTCTTCGCCGTGCTGCGCGACTGGTCGGGCGACCGGCAACTCGCCCTGACCCGCGACCGCTGCGGGCCCGCCCTCGACCGCTTCACCGCCGACACCGACATCGGCGACCACATCACCGCCACGGGCACGGCGGGCGTGAGCGACCGGGGCGAGCCGACGGTCTTCGTCACCGGCTGGCGGCTCATCGGCAAGTGCCTGCGCCCGCTGCCGGACAAGCGCCACGGCCTGGCCGACCCCGAGGCCAGGGTCCGCATGCGCCACGTCGACCTGATCTCCAGCCCCGAGGCCCGCGCGGTGATCCGGGCCCGCTCCACCGCGGTGCAGGCGCTGCGCCAGGGCCTGCTGGAGCGCGGCTACCTCGAGGTCGAGACGCCGATGCTGCAGCAGATCCACGGCGGTGCCAACGCCCGCCCCTTCACCACCCACATCAACGCCTACGACCTCGACCTGTACCTGCGCATCGCGCCCGAGCTGTATCTGAAGCGGCTGTGCGTGGGCGGCCTGGAGAAGGTCTTCGAACTCGGCCGCACCTTCCGCAACGAGGGCGTCTCCTACAAGCACAATCCCGAGTTCACCATGCTGGAGGCCTACCAGGCGTTCGCCGACTACGACGTCATGCTCGGCCTCACCCGCGAACTCGTCCAGGGCGCCGCCACGGCCGTCTTCGGCTCACCCGTCGCCCGCAAGGACGGCGAGGAGTACGACATCTCGGGCACCTGGCCGGTCAAGACGGTCCACGGCGCGATCTCGGAGGCCCTGGGGGAGGAGATCGACGCCGGCACGGAGCTGCCGCGGCTGCGCCGGCTGTGCGACCGCGCGGGCGTGCCGTACACCGCCGACGACGGGCGCGGCGACGTCGTCCTGGAGATGTACGAGCGCCTGGTCGAGGAGAGGACGCGGCGGCCCACCTTCTACAAGGACTTCCCCACCGAGGTCTCCCCGCTCACCCGGCAGCACCGCGCCGACCCGCGCCTGGCCGAGCGCTGGGACCTGGTGGCCTTCGGCACGGAGCTGGGCACCGCCTACTCCGAGCTGACCGACCCGGTGGAACAGCGCCGCCGGCTGACCGCCCAGTCCCTGCGGGCCGCCGGCGGCGATCCGGAGGCGATGGAACTGGACGAGGACTTCCTCGGCGCCCTGGAGTACGCGATGCCGCCCACCGGGGGCCTGGGCATCGGTGTCGACCGCCTCGTCATGTTCCTCACGGGCCTGACGATCCGCGAAACACTGCCCTTCCCGCTGGTGCGCCGCCGCTGACGGCTGCCGCCGGCCGCACCCGCCCCCGACACGCCGTCGTTGGTCCGGCTGCTTGCTCCGGGCGGGTGCTTTCCGGGCGCCGCTGCCGTGTCGGTGACGGCGCCGGGCGCCGGCTCGGGCGACTGATGAGTCATGAAGACGGATCAGTTGCTCACGCGGCGCCAGGTGTTGGTCGCCGGCGCCGCCGCTCTGGGCCTCGCGGGCGGTGCCGCCGGGCTGGCGCTGGGCGGGGGAGCGGGACAGCCGGCGGCTCCGGCTCCCGGACCCGGGGTGGGCGCCGCCCGCAAGCCGTCCACGTACCGTCTGCGGCCGCTGACCGGATACGGCGGACCGCTCCGCGCGGCGCCCGCCCCGACCGCCGTACGGCACGAGCCGTTCCTGCGGCTGCCCGTGCACGGCCGCACCATGGTGCTGACCTTCGACGACGGGCCCGACCCCCGCTACACCCCGCGCATCCTGGACACGCTCGCCGCGTACGACGTGCGGGCCACGTTCTTCGTGTGCGGGGAGATGGCCGTCGACAACCAGGACCTGCTGGCCCGGATGGCCGACGACGGGCACCTGGTGGGCAACCACACCTGGAGCCACCCGCTGCTGACCCGGCTGAAGCGCTCCCGGATCCGCTCCGAGATGGAGCGCACCAGCGACGTCATCGAGAAGGCGTACGGGGAACCGCCCCAGTGGTTCCGCGCGCCCTACGGGGTCTGGAACCGCGCCACGTTCCAACTCGGCGCCGAGATGGGCATGGAGCCCCTCGCCTGGACCGTCGACACCCGCGACTGGGCCAGGCCCGGCACCCGCACCATCGTCCGCAGGGTCGAGCACGGCGCCGCCCCCGGGGTCGTGGTGCTCTCGCACGACGCCGGGGGCAACCGCTCGCAGACCGTCCGCGCCCTGCACAAGTGGCTGCCGCATCTGCTGGACTCCGGCTACCACTTCACCGTGCCGAGACGTCGCCCCACGTGAGGGTGCCGGTGCGGCGCCGGGCACCGCCGCCGTGACCGCCGGCCCGGCCGGGGAACTCCTACCGCACCTCGACCAGGCGGGCGAAGACGACGACATTGCCGTCGTAGCCGTTCTTCTTGGAGAAACCGCCGCCGCAGGTGATGACCCGCAATTCCGGGCTGCCCTTGGAGGCGTAGACGCGGTCGCCGGGGAAGTTCTTCTTTTCGAAGACCTGGATGCCGTAGATCTCGAACACGGCCGTCTTCCCGTCCTTGCGGGCGACTTCGATGTGATTTCCCTTTTTCAGGGCCCCGAGGTTGTAGAACACGGCCGGGCCCTGTTTGTTGTCGACATGCCCCACCACGACCGCGGTGCCCTTCTCGCCCGGGGTGACGCCACCGGTGAACCAGCCCGCCAGGTTGGGGTCCTCGGGAGGCGGCGCCGCGACCCAGCCGTCCGCGTCGAGGCCGACCGGCAGCACCGGTGCGTCGACCCGGATCGTGGGGATGCGGACCCGGTCGGGCAGGGCGTAGGGCAGGGGCTGGACGTCGTTCGCCGGGGTGCCGGGGACCCGGCTGTCCGCCGCCGCGGCGGTGGCGGGCTGCGGCGGGCCGACGTCGAACTCGCCCGAGCCGTTGCGGATGAGGGCGAGGCCGGTCAGCAGGACGAGCGCTATGACGCCCCACGGAGCACGCTTCTTCCGCCGCTCCTCCTCTTCGGCCAGTTCGGCCAGCTCCGACGCAGACATTCGTCACCCCTCTCGACGCGGCCGTCGCCGGGTCGTTCGCGCATACGACCACGCTAAATGCCGAGTGTGCGACCGGCGACGGGGGCAGGCGCGAACGGGTGGCCCGGACACCTTCGGTGCGCCATCCGAGTTGCCACCGACACGAAATTTCCAATGCTCCGGTGACCTGCGGCGATAGAGGAATGCGCGGTGATCGCCCGGCGTGTCGTCTCACCGATACGGACCATTTCCCGCCGTCGCCGAAATGCGGGCGCGTCCGGGGCATCTGAGGGTCTTTCTGGGAGGCGCTTCCTCGCCGACAGACCGGGGACGGGCCCCGGGGTGCCTTCCGCGGAGGATCACATGAGTACTCATCGTGCCCTGGCGGTCTCCGCCGCCGCGGTCGCCGCCCTCGGGCTGGCCGCACCGGCGGCCGAGGCCGACGGCATGAACATCAACCCGAGCAACATCGTCGCCCTGCCCAGCGTCATCGCCCGCGGCGGTCAGCTGACCATCACCGTCGACGGCTGCCCGGGCGGCGGCACGGCGACCTCGGACGCCTTCCGGAGCACACCGCTCACCCCGGTCAGGACCACCCAGACGGCCAAGGGCACGGCGACGGTCAACCGCAACGCGCGCAACGGCTCCCACAGCATCACCGTCAACTGCAACGGCAAGACGCTGACGAACCCGGCCGCCTTCACCGTCATCGGCGGCGTCCAGGGCGGTCTCGGCGGCGGCAGCTCCAGCGGTGCGACGCCGACCGACATGGCCATCGGCGGCGGGCTCGTGGCCGCGGCGGTCGTGGCCGGCGGGTTCTTCTGGCTGCGGCGCAGGTCCGAGCGGCGGATCTGACCTCCGCCTTGCGGGCCTTCCCCCTCTTCGCCACTTCGCCCCGGAACCGCTCTCGGGTTCCGGGGCGAAGACCTGTGCTGTCAGAACACCTGTGCCGGCAGGCGGCGTCCGGGCCTGCCGACGGGTCAGGCGCCGTTCTCGTCGCGGCGGCGCGAGAAGTGGTACGCGGCTGCGAGCGAGCCCGCGATGAGCGCCGCGCCCATCCCGATCTCCTTGAGGTCGAACCCGGCGATGCTGCCGCCCTCACCGGCCTGCACGCCCCGGTGGGGGGTGAGCGGGACCGGCCTGGGGTCGACCGGCACGGGTGTGGGGTGGCGCGGACGGCCGCCCGCGATGGTCAGATCCGTGGAACCGCTCGCGCCGTCACAGGTGAACGTCACCTTGTACATCGCGCCCGGCCTGGCGTCCCGGTCGACGACCGCTGTCCCCCAGGACTGCCTGGGCGGGATGACGACCGTGTCGAAGACCGCCGAGCGGACCGTGGCCGGCCCCTTGCAGTCGCCGTCGCGGTTCACGTGCAGGGAGACGTGGCCGCCGGCCGCGACGGTCGAGGGCAGCACGCTGAAGGCGAACGGCGTGATGCCGTGGTTGTCGTCCCTCGCGACGTCGCCAGCGACGGCGGCCGGTGCGGAGAGGGCGAGAGCGCCGGCGCCCAGCAGCGCGGCCGAAGCGACACGTATCGCGCGCATGGTGTTCCTCCGGTCCCGAGGAGCAGCCGCGGACTCTTTCCGCTGTCGGGAGAAATGCACCTCGATGACCGAAACGCTAGGAAGAGGAGTGCGTGCGCGCGATCGGTGTAGTGCGAATGGGGCACGCGTGTGGGCCACCCAGGGGACGGCGGCGGGGCGCGCGCGTCCCCGGGCGGCCTCCGGGGCGCGGGACGTCCTAGACGTGCGGGAAGAGGTGCAGATACGGGGAGAGCGAGGCGGTGATGCCGCGGGTGTAGGGCGCGTCGAAGTCCCAGATGAGGAACAGCAGGAAGGCGATCAGGGCGGAGAACAGCCCGGCGAGGACCAGCTCGCGCAGGGTGCGCCGGATCTGCAGCGCGAAGACCATGCCGATGGTGATCACGGCGCCGGCGAGCAGCCCGAACCACACCACGCCCGGCATGGTCGCCCCCATGGAGTCGGCCCGTGCGCTGCGCGCCTGGTCCGCCGCGGTGACCTGGTCCAGCAGCGGCTGGTAGGCCTGGCCCTCGAAGTCGGTCCTTGGCCGGTAGTCGGTGACGTCCGCGCGGACGCGGTCGAAGAGTGCGTCGCCGCGCGCGGTGAGATGCCCGTCGTCGGCCATCGTCCTCCACTCGGTGTGGACGACCTGTCCGACATACGCGTTGACATCCTCCCGGATCCGGTCGCGGACGTCGGCGGGATAGACCCGCACCCGCTCCGAGATCTCGTGCAGCGCGACGGCCTCCGCCTGCACATGGTCCTGGGCGGCACTGCGCCCCTCCCACACCCCGGCGATGGCCAGGCCCAGGACGATGGCGTACACGACGCCGATCCACATCGTCATGTACTCGATGACGTCCGGGGTCTCGCTGGTGTCCTCGTCGTCGGGGGCGGCCCGGTGCCGTACGAGGGTGACGATGACCACGACGCCGCAGGCGGCCAGCATCGCGAGGGTGAGAACAAGCCATTCCGGCAAGAGTTGCCTCCAGGGGTCAGCGCGCCCGCAGCGCGGCGACGGCGATCACGGCGGGAGCCGTGATGAGCAGGACGAAGACGATCGGTGAGGTGCTGTGGCGGCTCGGCCCGGTGCGCACCGGCGCCCGGTAGCGCGGGTAGGTCACGGGGGCCGCGGACGGACGGTGCGCGGACCGGACCGTCGGTGTCGGAGTGGGTGTCGGCGTCGGAGTGGGGGCCGGGGGCGGCGGGGGCGGGGGAGCCGGGCGCACGCTCGGCCGCGGTGGCGTGGGCCGCGGCGGCGGTGCGGGGGGAGGCGGCGGCTTGGGTTTCGGCGTGCGCGTCGGCGCGGGCCTCGGTTCGGGCGGTGCCGGAGTGGGGGTGGGAGCCGGTGCCGGCGGTGGTGTGGTGCACTGCGGCGGCAGCGGCCAGGGGAGGTCACCGGCGACCGCCACCGCCTGGATGCCGTCCGGGCCCGTCGAGGCGTAAGCGCAGGCGTCGGCCGTCGCCCGGCCGGCCGGCACCCCCACCAGCAGCCAGGTCAGCAGTGCCAGCGCCAACGCCCTTGTGATCGTGGTGGTTTGGGTCGTTTCGGGTCCATGCACGACGAAGATCATGAGCCTTGGCGGGGCGGGGCACGCCGGAGTGTGCCGGGATTGGCACGAACGAAGGATCAGGTTCCCGTGGCCGTTTGGCCGCTCCACGCTCGGCGGTCTGCCGGTGCGCACACGCGTGCGAGACGGCCTCCCGGGTCACAGGTTCCGGAAAGAAATTCGGGCGGCGGTTGAACACAACCGGTGGTCCCCTTCGTACCCATGGCCGTGCGGCGGCGCAGCAGGGCGCTGCAACACCCTTGTATGTGTGGGGAGTTGACGATGAAGACCTCCTGGCGGAGCGCCTCACTCGTGGCGAGCGCTGCGGCTGTGCTGGCGCTGACGACGGCGTGCGGTCAGGGAAGCAGCCCGTCGGTGGGCAGTCAGAACGTGGGCGCCACGGCCGCGGCGGGCGACTACGGCAGCGTCGGCGCCGGCGGGAGCGCGAGCGCCAGCCCCAGCAACGGCTACGGTGCCGACGGGCAGGCCCAGGCTCCGGCCGCGGGCAAGCTCACCGTCGCCCAGAGCGCCAAGTTCGGCGAGGTGCTGACCGACGGGGCGGGCAAGACGCTGTACCGCTTCGACGAGGACACCGCCGAGCCGCCGAAGTCGAGTTGTGACGGCGACTGCGCCAAGGTCTGGCCGCCGGTCCCCGCGGACGACGCCACGGCCGGCGCCGGCATCGACAAGACCCTGCTCGGCGAGGTGACCCGTGCCGACGGCTCCAAGCAGCTGACCATCGGCGGCTGGCCGGCGTACCGCTACGCGAAGGACGCCAAGGCCGGCGACGTCACCGGCCAGGGCGTGGGCGGCAAGTGGTACGCGCTCGCCCCCGACGGCAAGAAGGCCACCCAGGCGAACCTGCCCGGTCTGTCCGTGCGCACCGACCCCAAGCTCGGCAAGATCGTCGTCGACAAGAACGGCATGACGGTCTACCGCTTCGTGAAGGACGTGGCCTGGCCCAAGCCGATCTCCCACTGCACCGGCCCGTGCCTGGCGAAGTGGCCGGCGGTGAGCCCGGTGGCGTCCGGTGACACCAAGGGCATCGAGAAGAAGGGCCTGATGGGCTTCACCCGGCCCGACGGAGTCAGGCAGATGACCGTCGACTGCTGGCCCGCGTACACCTTCTCCGGCGACAAGGAGCCCGGGGACGTCAACGGCCAGGGCGTGGGCGGCACGTGGTACGCCATGTCGCCCGACGGAAAGCCGGTCGGCGCGCCGAAGAAGTAGGCGTCACCTCCCCAGGGTTGATCGCACCCGGACGCGCGCACGGCCCCGCGGCCCGCCCCCTCCGCACCGCACGGAGGGGGCGGGCCCTTCGGCGCGCCGCCGCGCGGTTGCCGGAGGGGGATGTCCCCTCCGGGAAGGCGCAGCACCGGGCGAATGTGGCAATTGCCTCAGGCAGTGACCGGGAACGGACGGTCAATTTCCGGTTCCGCTCGCCCTGTTGGCGGGCGATCAGTAGCCTCAGCTCGAACACCGGATCGCCTATGCCTTGGAGAGATAGATGGAACGTCCCGCCTGGGCCCCACGGAGCATCGACATCTCGGTGCCGAGTGTCTCGCGGATCTACGACTACTACCTGGGCGGTTCGCACAACTTCGAGGTCGACCGGGAGGCGGCCCGCAAGGCGATGGAGTTCATGCCGGGACTCCCGAAGATCATGCAGGCGAACCGGGCGTTCATGCGCCGCGCCGTGCGCTTCGCCCTCGACGAGGGCGTCGACCAGTTCCTGGACATCGGTTCGGGCATCCCCACCTTCGGGAACGTCCACGAGGTGGCCCAGTCGGCCCGGCCGGACGCCCGCGTGGTCTACGTCGACCACGACCCCGTCGCCGTCGCGCACAGCCAGGCGGTGCTCGACGGCAACGAGAACGCGGCCGTCACCGCCGCGGACCTCCGCAAGCCCCAGGAGATCCTCGCCAGTCCCGAGGTGCAGCGACTGATCGACCGGAATCGGCCAGTCGCGCTGCTTCTGGTTGCCATACTTCACTTCGTGGACGACGAGGACGACCCGTACGGGGCGGTTGCCGAACTGCGCGACGCGCTCGCGCCCGGCAGCCTGCTCGTCCTCACCCATGCCTCGTACGAGGGGATCCCGCTCCCGGCCGAGCAGGCCGCGGGCACGGTGGACGTGTACAAGGACATCCGCAACCCGCTGATCATGCGTTCGCCTGACGCGATCGCGCGGTTCTTCGAGGGGTACGACATGGTGGAACCGGGACTGGTGCCGATGCCGCGCTGGCGGCCGCAGACGGCGCCCGAGGACGAGGATCCCTACGCCTTCTCCGGGTTCGCCGGCGTAGGACGTACGGCGTGAACGCGGAACCGGACGGGCCCGAGGGCAGACTGCGCAGGTTCGCGACGATCTGGAGCCGGGCGGTCTTCCCGGTGACCTCCACGTCGCTGACCCGGCCGGAGCTCGAGGAGCAACTCCTGCCGCTGGCCCGTCGGCTGAGTGACGCGCTGCACACCCGCGCGCTCGACGCGGAGGAGGGCCGGGCGGTCGGCACCGCCCTGGTCGCCGCGCACTGCACCGACCCCGAGGCGCTGACCCGCACGCTGGACTGCGTCGACGCCTACCTGGTGCTCTACTGCGGCGAGGAGGGCGACCCGGAGGAACTGCGGGCGCGCTGCGCCCGGTTGCAGCACACCATGGCCGCCGGGTTCGCGCAGGCGCTGCGCGAGCGGACGCGGGCCGAGCAGGAGGCGATCTCCGCGGCCGCGCTGAAGGCGCAGGGCGTGGTGGCCCAGGCGCTGCACGCGACCGAGGCACGCTTCCGCGCGGTCTTCGAGGGCGCGGCCATAGGAATCGGCATCGCGGACCTGGAGGGCAACATCCTCCAGGTCAACGGCGCCCTGCTGCGCATGTTCGGGGTGTCGGAACCGAACCTGCACGCCCGCAACGTCAGGGCCTGGACCCACCCCGAGGACGCGCCCCAGACCTGGACGCTCTACGACGAGCTCGTCCGCGGCGAGCGCGACCACTACCACCTCGAGAAGGCGTTCTACCGGCCTGACGGAACGGTCCTGTGGACCAACCTCACGGTCTCCCTGCTGCGGGACGCCGACGGCGATCCGCAGTACCAGCTCGCCCTCATGGAGGACACCACCGAGCGGCGGCTGCTCAACCTCCGGCTGCGCTACGAGGCCACCCACGACGCGCTCACCGGCCTGCCCAACCGCACCTTCTTCTTCGAACGCCTGGAGAAGGCCCTGGGCGCCGGGCCGGGCCAGCGCTTCGGCCTGTGCTACCTCGACCTCGACGGCTTCAAGACGGTCAACGACAGCCTCGGCCACGCCGCCGGCGACCGGCTGCTGGTGGAGGTCGCCGACCGGCTGCAGGCCTGCGCGACCGCGCCCGGGGAGATGGTCGCGCGGCTCGGCGGCGACGAGTTCGTCGCACTGACCACCGGCCCCGACACCGAGCGCGAGGTCGACGAGCTCGCCGCCCGCATCATGAACGCGCTGCTCGCCCCGATCAGCATCGACGGCCGGGAGCTGACCGTGCGCGGCAGCATCGGCGTCGTCGAGGGCCCGGCGGGCGAGCGCAGCCCGGCGGAGGTGCTGCGCAGCGCCGACATCACCATGTACCGGGCCAAGTCGGCGGGCGGCAACCGCTTCGAGCTCGCCGACGAGGAGGCCGACGCCCGCGCCATCACCCGGCACGGCCTGACCACCGCGCTGCCTGCGGCCCTGGACCGGGGCGAGTTCTTCATCGAGTACCAGCCGCTGGTGCACCTCGGCGACGGCAGTGTGCGCGGCGCCGAGGCCCTGGTGCGCTGGCTGCACCCGCAGCACGGGGTGCTCGGCCCGGACCGTTTCATCCCGCTCGCCGAACACACCGGCCTGATCGTGCCGCTCGGCCGCTGGGTGCTGGAGCAGTCGGTGCGCCAGGCCCGCGAGTGGCGCGAGCGGGACCAGGACGCGGGACCGCTGCGCATCAACGTCAACCTCTCGCCCTGCCAGCTCACTCACCCGGGCCTGGTGCAGGACACCGTCGACATCCTGGAGCGCGCGGGCGTCGCACCCGACGCGCTGTGCCTTGAGGTCACCGAGTCGGCCCTCATCGGCGCCGACGACGACCTGCTCAAGCCGCTGCGCCGGCTCGCCGAGATGGGTGTCGACATCGCCCTGGACGACTTCGGCACCGGCTACTCGAACCTGGCCAACCTGCGCCGCCTGCCGGTGAGCGTCCTGAAGCTGGACCGCTCCTTCACCCAGAGCATGCAGCAGTTCCCGGCGGACCCCGTCGACCTCAAGATCGTCGAAGGGATCGTCTCGCTCGCCCACTCCCTGGACCTCGCGGTGACGGTCGAGGGAGTGGAGACCGGGGCCCAGGCCGAGCAGCTGCGGATACTGGGCTGCGACACGGCCCAGGGCTGGTACTACGCCCGCCCGGGCCCGCCGGACCGGCTGCACGAGCTGGCGCTGGTGGACGCGACGGGCTGACGGACCGCAGGCGGGCGGCGGTGAGGGGCCGGACGACCGGGCATCCGGCCCCAAGCGTGCTAAGCGCGGCGGTGGTCGGAGTCGTGGTGTTGTCCAAGTCGAGGACGGGCCGGGAGCCAGGCTCTACACTCGCGATGTGTCGATCATCACGTTGGCCGAAGTCGACGCGGTGGACGAGGTCGGGCCCAAAGCCCTGAGCCTCGCCCTGCTCGCGCGCCAGGGACTTCCCGTTCCCCCAGGATTCTGCGTCACCCAACCCCAGCTCGCGGCCCTGGAGGCGCCACGCTTCACAGCCGAACTCGACCAGGCACTTGGGCGGTTGGGCTGCTCGGTACTCGCTGTGCGCTCCTCGGCCGCGGACGAAGACGGCTCGGCGCGCTCCTACGCTGGTGTCTTCACCTCGGTTGTGGGCGTCAGGGGCGTCGTGGACGACGTGTGCGAGGCGCTGCGCGCGGTTCGGGCGTCGGCGCACTCGGACTCGGCCGTGGCCTACCGTTCGATGCTGGGACTGCGCCACGACGTCCGGATGGCGGCCATCGTGCAGGAGATGATCGACGCGGAGGCATCCGGCGTCCTGTTCACCGTGCACCCCGTCACAGGGGCCCCGGTCTTCCTCGTGGAGTCGGCGTGGGGCCTCGGTCAGAGCACGGTCGCCGGAGGCGCGAGCTCCGACCGCTTCACGCTGGACCGGACGGGCCGGGTCATGGAGCGGGAGAACGCGGACAAGAAGCGGATGGTACGGGCCGCGGTCGGTGGCGGGACAGCGATCGTGCCCGTGCCGGCCGAGCGGCGAGGGGTTCCGTCGCTCACCCCCGGGCAACTGGAAGAGCTGGCGAAGGCCGGTGCCCGGTGCGAGGCGCTGCTGGGTGGCCCCCAGGACATCGAGTGGGCCTTCACCGGCGGCCGCTTGCGCATCTTGCAGAGCCGCCCTGTCACCGTGTGAGATTTCCGGTTGTCCTGTTGCCAAGAGAAGGCAGTGAAACGGATGCGTGTTCCCGCCATCGACGTCTACACGACCTTCCGCTGCAACATGCGCTGCGGCCACTGCTTCGTCGGAGAGCTCCTCGACACGGCTGCCGATCTTGACTGGGACGCACTGTGCGCCTTCCTGGAGACGGCGAGAACCGAGTGGTCATCCGAGGAGGTGGCGTTCCTCGGTGGGGAACCGAGCCTGTACCCGCATATCGGCCGCGCCATCGCCAGGGCGCAAGAGCTGGGATTCCGCGTCCGACTTGTCTCGAACGGCGGCCTCTCGTTAGGTAGGCTCCTGGAGGAGCGTCGCGACGACGCACCGTTCGCGGTGACGGTGAGCGTGGACGGCGATTCGTCGGCTGTCCACGACGGCATCCGCAGGCCGCGGTCGTTCGAGCGGGCGCTGCGCAGCCTTGAGGCCGTGCGGCAAGCAGGCCACGAGGCCGCGGCCATCGTGTCCATCGGTACGCACAACCTGCAGCGGGCGCTGCCGACACTGGTACTGCTCGATGAGCTCAAGCTCCACCACATCAACGTGCACTACGTCTCCAACCGGGGCTATGCGGCACGCCAGCCGGTCATTTCGGCACGCCGTTGGATGGCTCTGCGCCAGGAAATGAAAAAGCTGGGGCTCACCACTCCCGTCCGTGTCGACCGAGGCTTCACCTCCCGGGCGTCGCTTTCGGGTTGTGCCGTGGAAAAGGACAGCGAGTTGCTGCTCTTTCCGGATGGCAGAGTATTTCAGTGCCCCATGTTTCTGGGTATGGCTGACGGGCATTCCTTCACCTGGGACGGGACCGACCTGAAACGGAATCCAAATTTTCTGCTGCGGCGCACCGAAGGCACGCAGGAGCGGGAGTTCAAGCACTGCCCCGCCATGCGGATCGTCAACGCTCCACTGTGTGAGGAGTCCGAGAGGGTCGGACAGCATGTGGCGTGCATCTTTGACAAGGTGACGCTTCCAGCCGCGGGAATGTATGTGCCTTCCATCCAATGAGGAGATGATGAGATGACGCGCCCTTCACCTCAAGAATATTTTCGCAGCCATTCCGCCTTGGCGGACTGGCTGGCCGTTGCGCGCCCGGACAGTCGGGAGGCGATCCTCAACGAGGACTCCACCCGTTCGAGTCGGCTTCGATTTCTGCATGAGCGCATGGGTCTTCCCATCCTCCACGTGGTGCCCTTTTCCGGGCAGCAGGTCGCGGAACGCGCGCCGGAGTTCGAGGAATTCCTTCGGACCGCCCGGGGCGCCTACGCCGTACGGTCCTTCCATCGCGGTACTGAGACGGTGGTGCGTAACCGCAACCTACCGGTGGACGAACTCCTCCAGTGGCTTGAGTCGAAGGTCAGTGACCTCTCGGACTGTGACATCGAATTCACTCCGCACATGCCGAACGAGTGGGCCACTATTTTTGTCGTGACCCTCAGTGGCATCATTGGAGAAGTGGTGCGCGGTAGTCTGCGGCAGCTCACTCAGGGGGATTACACGGCGGCGACACCGAGCATCTTCACGCATAATTTCGATGCTGAGTGGAGTGTGGTGCCACCGCAGGCCAAGTATCAGGAGATCGCAGCCTCCGTGGTCCAGCACACGCGTGTGGCCGCATCCGCGCAGCTTGAACTGAGCCGCAGCCTCGGCTGCTCGTTCACACGCGGCGGTTATATGGAGGGGTACTACGAGGCTGTGGTCGGACCCAGTGCGGATATCCGCTTCATCGACTTCAACATCGCGATGGGTAGGCGCCTGGAGGCCTCGTACCTGGACCTCATCCGGGCCCAGCAGGCCACCGAGCAGACAGAGGTCCAGGGCGTGACCGCCAGCCGGGGGCACGCGGTCGGGGTGGCTCGCGTCCTCCTCCAGCGGGAGGCCGACCTGCTGGATCTCGCGGACGGCGAGGTGCTGGTGTGCTCGGAGCCGACCCCGGACATGATTCCCCTGCTCGCCAAGGCGGCGGCGGTGGTGTCCGATCGCGGCGGACTGCTGAGCCACTGCTCCGTGGTGTGCCGGGAGATGGCAATTCCCTGTGTCATCGGCACGGTCAACGCGACGGAGATGATTCAGAGCGGGCAGTGTGTGACTGTGGACGCCGATTCAGGCATCATCCGGACGACGTGAAGGGAGGCGTCGCCATGCATCTGTGCAACATCTCCGAGATCGGCTCGCTCATGAGGTCCGGCGATCTGTTTATAGAGGGCGGCCATGAATTTCTGGACGAGCACCGCATAGCCCTCCACATGGCCGAACTGCACGAGGTGGTCGGCGATGTCGACCTGCGGGCACCTCAGCACGCCGTCCTCAAGCAGATTCCGCTGCCCGCGGCCCGGCTAGACCCGGGTTCGTTCTATCTCGGCATCACTCGTGAACGTTTCTCGCTCGGCATGGGGCTCGTGGCGTCTCTGCACACGCGCTCCCGCTTCGCCCGTATAGGGCTTGAAACGCTTCAGTCGTCGAACTTCGTTGTCCCTGGCTTCGGAAATGCAGGGCCCGCGCCGATCATATTCGAGATAACGGTACGTCGGCCTACATCTCATCTGGCGGCCGGTGAAGCGTACTGCTTCGCGAACATCTATCGCATCATGTATCCCCGCAACGAACCGAACCTAAAGGATTACAACAACAGATTCCCGATGCTCAACGGTGGCCGTGCGTGACAAGAGGGGGAGGGTATGGCGTCGTATCAGGGTGTGTGGGAGCCGGGTGTGTTTGCCGGGCAGACGTTCATAGGCGTTGACTTCTCCAGCAGATGTCTGGTGGGGGCTGATTTCTCCGGCGCCATATGCAAGGACTGTGACTTCTCGGACAGCGATCTGAGTATGGCCAACTTCTCCGGAGCGGACCTCTACCGCTGTAATTTCGTGCGGTCCGTCCTCTATGCGGTCGAGCTCGACGGTGCGAATCTTACGCGGGCCGATTTTCGGGGGGCATTCACCTACGGATGGCTGCTTAATTCCTCGGCGAACGTGACGTACGCAAAGCTGCTCGACTTCGGAGTGGAGTCCCGCCGCCGATCGGTGACCTTCTCGGTGGACATCGAGCACAACGTCCGCGACGTACCCTTCGGCCAGGTTATCCAGGACACGAAGGACCTGTGTCTGCGTAGTTATCAGGTCGGTGGCTACGGGTTCACGTTCGACGAACTGGACCCGCAGGAAGCCGCATTGCAGCGCTCGCAGATCTACAACCGGCTCAAGCGTCTGTACCGGGAGAACCACAATGGACAGGCGGCGGTGCACTGCCAGTACAACGAGCGCTACTACCTGACCCGGTCCTTCTACCGATACAGCGCGCTGACCGGTGGCCAGTACCGCGACCAGATCGTGCGCACGATCATCCGCACCGGCTTCGCGTACACTGCCGAGTTCCTGAGCGGGTACGGCGTGCGCCCGCTGCGCATCCTGCGGAATCTTGGGCTCCTCTTCCTCGCTTTCTGGCTGACCGCGTGCCTCGTGTCCATCTTCACGAGTGGCAGCGGGGTGATCTACCAGGCGCCCCGGCCTGCGGCGGCTGTCAGAGGATCCGTCTCCCCTGCCTCCGCGCAACCACGGGTGCGGAACGTCAGCACAGACCTCGGAAAGGGCGAAAGCGACGTCGGTCGGCTGGCGCAGTACTCCTCGCTCGGGATGGTCAGTCCGGAGGTGAACCAGTTCACGCCTTACGGCGTGATGATCCCGGTTTCGCTGCTCTACTTCGCCCTGTCCGCCTGCCTGCTGGCGCTGTTGTTCTCGGCGGTGTTCCTGCGCCTGCTCAGTGAGTGACAGTCGGAGAACCGTTGGAGGCCTGTCACCGTTCCAGCAGCATGCGCTGCAGCTCCCGGGCCGCGCGCGGCGGTGCCACGTCGCTGCGGTGCGCCAGCGCGATCGTCCGGTGCAGCCCGGGCCGGGCCAGCGCGGTCACCCGCAGCCCGCGGCCCGAGCGGGTGGCCACCATGCGCGGCACGACCGCCAGTCCGAGCCCCGCCCGGACGAAGCCCAGCACCGCGTCCATCTCCCCGCCCTCCACCGCGAGGTCCGGCTCGAAGCCCTCGGCGCGGCAGGCGGCCACGGTCAGCTCGCGCAGGTCGTAGCCGTGCCGGAACATCACCAGGCGTTCGCCCTCCAGGTCGGCGACGCGCACCGTGCGCCGGCCCGGACCGCCCGGCGCGGGTGTCTCCGGCGAGGACACCACGACCAGGTCCTCGCGCAGCAGTTCCACCGTGGTCAGCGCCGGGGACGGCGTCGGCAGTGGCAGGACGACCAGGGCGAGGTCGAGGGCGCCGCGGGCGAGTTCCCGTACGAGATCGTGCGAGCCGCCCTCCTCGATCAGCAGCCGGATGCCGGGGTAGCGGTCGTGGAAGGCGCGCAGCACGTCCGGCAGCAGGCCCGTGCACACGCTCGGCGTCGCGCCCAGCCGGACCCGGCCGCTGCGCAGCTGCGCCAGCTCCTGCACCTCGTGCCGGGCCGTGTCCGCGTCGGCCAGGATGCGCCGGGCCAGCGGCAGCAGTGCCTCGCCCGCGTCGGTGAGCGTGATGTTGCCGCGCGCCCGCAGGAACAGATCGGCCCCCAGCTCCCGCTCCAGCGCCTTGATCTGCTGGGACAGGGACGGCTGGGCCACGTGCACGAGGTCCGCGGCGCGGGTGAAGTGCCGCGTCTCGGCGACCGCCACGAAGTACTGGAGTTGCTGGAACTGCACCGCTCCACGATAGCCGATGCCTATGGAATCAAGCTGGACCATGTCTTGGACCGATCGGGTCGTTCGGCCCTAGCGTCGTGTCCCATGGCTCTGGCAACGCGGACGGACCGACGACCGTCCATGGCGCGCACGGTGTGGGACAGCTCCGTCGGCAAGAAGACGGTGATGGCCGTCAGCGGCGTGATCATGCTGCTGTACCTGGTCGCCCATGTGATCGGCAACCTGAAGATCTTCTTCGGAGCGGGGGAGTTCAACCACTACGCGCACTGGCTGCGCACCGTCGGTGAGCCCTTCATGCACTACGAGTGGACGCTGTGGCTGATCCGCGTCGTGCTCGTCGTCGCGGTCGTGGCGCACGCGGTCTCCGCCTACCAGCTCAGCCGCCGCGGCATCAAGGCCCGGCCCAGCAGGTACGCGCACAAGAGGCCCCGGGCCGACTACGCCACGCGCACCATGCGCTGGGGCGGCGTCATCCTCGGCCTGTTCATCGTGTGGCACATCCTCGACCTGACCACGGGAACCGTGCACTCCGGCGGATTCCAGGCGGGCCACCCGTACCAGAACGTCGTGGACACCTTCTCCACCTGGTACGGCGACGTCATCTACATCGTCGCGATGCTCGCCCTCGGCCTGCACGTCCGGCACGGCTTCTGGAGCGCGGCCCAGACCCTCGGCGTGGGCAGCCGCACCCGCGACCGCGCCCTGAAGACCTGCGCCAACGTCCTCGCACTGCTGCTCACGGCCGGCTTCGTCGCCGTCCCCGTGGGCGTGATGACCGGAGTGGTGAGCTGAACATGCCTGCTGACTACGTGGACTACACGACCGGCGAGCCCGTCGCCGACACCAAGGCACCCGCCGGCCCCATCAACGAGCGCTGGGACAGGCGCCGGTTCGAGGCCAAGCTGGTCAACCCGGCCAACCGGCGCAAGCACACCGTGATCGTGGTGGGCACCGGCCTGGCCGGCGGCTCCGCGGGCGCCACCCTCGCCGAACAGGGCTACCACGTCGTGCAGTTCTGCTACCAGGACTCCCCGCGCCGCGCCCACTCCATCGCCGCCCAGGGCGGCATCAACGCCGCGAAGAACTACCGCAACGACGGCGACTCCGTCCACCGGCTCTTCTACGACACCGTCAAGGGCGGCGACTTCCGGGCGCGCGAGTCCAACGTGCACCGGCTCGCCCAGATCTCGGTGGAGATCATCGACCAGTGCGTGGCGCAGGGCGTGCCCTTCGCCCGCGAGTACGGCGGCCTGCTCGACACCCGCTCCTTCGGCGGCGTCCAGGTCTCCCGCACCTTCTACGCCCGCGGCCAGACGGGCCAGCAGCTGCTCCTCGGCGCCTACCAGGCGCTGTCCCGGCAGATCGCCGCCGGGAACGTGGAGATGCACCCGCGCACCGAGATGCTCGACCTGGTCGTCGTCGACGGCAAGGCCCGCGGCATCGTCGCCCGCGACCTGATCACCGGCAAGATCTCCACCTACTTCGCGGACGCCGTCGTCCTGGCGTCCGGCGGCTACGGCAACGTCTTCTACCTGTCGACGAACGCCATGAACTCCAACGCCACCGCGATCTGGCGGGCCCACCGGCGCGGCGCGTACTTCGCCAACCCCTGCTTCACCCAGATCCACCCGACCTGCATCCCGCGCACCGGCGACCACCAGTCGAAGCTGACGCTGATGAGCGAGTCGCTGCGCAACGACGGCCGCATCTGGGTGCCCAGGGCGAAGGGCGACGACCGCCCGCCGAACCAGATCCCCGAGGACGAGCGCGACTACTACCTGGAGCGCATCTACCCCTCCTTCGGCAACCTGGTCCCGCGCGACATCGCCTCCCGCGCCGCGAAGAACGTCTGCGACGAGGGCCGCGGCGTGGGCCCCGGCGGGCAGGGCGTCTACCTGGACTTCGCCGACGCCATCGAGCGCATGGGACGGGCGGCCGTCGAGGCCAGGTACGGCAACCTCTTCGACATGTACCAGCGGATCACCGACGAGGATCCGTACCAGGTGCCCATGCGCATCTACCCGGCCGTGCACTACACGATGGGCGGGCTGTGGGTCGACTACGACCTGCAGACCACCGTCCCGGGCCTGTTCGCCATCGGCGAGGCCAACTTCTCCGACCACGGCGCGAACCGGCTCGGCGCCTCCGCGCTGATGCAGGGCCTGGCCGACGGCTACTTCGTGCTGCCGGCGACGATCAACGACTACCTCGCCCGCAACCCGCACACCGTCGAGGTCGACGCCACGCACCCGGCCGCCGTCGAGACGGTCCGCGAGACCGAGGAGCGCCTCGCCGGGCTGCTCGCGGTCGACGGCGACCGCACCCCCGACTCCTTCCACCGCGAGGTCGGCGAACTCATGTGGGAGTTCTGCGGCATGGCCCGCACCGACAGCGGACTGCGCAAGGCGCTGGAGCGCATCCCGCAGATCCGCGAGGAGTTCTGGCGGCGCATCAAGGTCCCCGGCACCGGCGAGGAGTTCAACCAGTCGCTGGAGAAGGCCAACCGCGTCGTCGACTACCTCGAACTCGCCGAGCTGATGTGCCTCGACGCACTGCACCGCACCGAGTCCTGCGGCGGCCACTTCCGCGAGGAGTCGCAGACCCCGGACGGCGAAGCGGCCCGTGACGACGAGCGGTTCGCCTACGCGGCCGCCTGGGAGTTCACCGGCACCGGCGAGGCTCCCGCCCTGCACAAGGAAGACCTGGTCTTCGAGTACGTCCACCCCACCCAGCGGAGCTACGCATGAAGCTCACCCTGCGCGTCTGGCGGCAGAAGAACGCCGACGCCGACGGCACCATGTCCACGTACGAGGTGGACGGCATCTCCGCCGACATGTCCTTCCTGGAGATGCTCGACACCCTCAACGAGGAGCTCATCCTCAAGGGCGAGGACCCGGTCGCCTTCGACCACGACTGCCGCGAGGGGATCTGCGGCGCGTGCTCGCTCGTCATCAACGGCGACGCGCACGGCCCGGAACGCACCACCACCTGCCAGCTGCACATGCGGTCCTTCGAGGACGGCGACACCATCGACATCGAGCCCTGGCGCGCCTCCGCCTTCCCGGTGATCAAGGACCTGGTCGTCGACCGCTCGGCCTTCGACCGGATCATCCAGTCCGGCGGCTACATCACCGCGCCCACCGGCGCCGCACCGGAGGCCCACGCCACCCCCGTACCCAAGCCGGACGCCGACTTCGCCTTCGAGCACGCGGAGTGCATCGGCTGCGGCGCGTGCGTGGCGGCCTGCCCGAACGGCGCGGCGATGCTGTTCACCTCCGCCAAGATCAACCACCTGAACACGCTGCCGCAGGGCGCGCCCGAACGCGAGACCCGCGTCCTGGACATGGTGGCCCAGATGGACGAAGAGGGCTTCGGCGGCTGCACGCTGACCGGGGAGTGCGCCACGGCCTGCCCCAAGGGCATTCCGCTGATGTCCATCACCAGCATGAACAAGGAGTGGCTGCGGGCGACCCGCAAGGTGGCCAAGCGCTGAGCGTCCCGCCGTGAGCGCCGCGGTCGCCGCCCGGCGGCTGCCGGCGCCGGCACGGCCGGTCGCACGCTCAGGAGACGTCCGCCGACAGGGCGGACGGGCGGGGCCGGGAGTGGTGCTCCCCGGCCCCGCCCCGCATGCGCGGGGTCGGTGGGCTTCGCGCACGACGGGAACCGGACACGGGCCGGCCGACGAGCAGTGAGTGCGGCTGGAAGCCGTCGACCGAGCCGTTCAGCAAGCTCACACCCCTCCTCTTAGCGCCGGTCACTCGAAGGTCAGTCGGCATCGGAAGAACAGGGGCGGCGGATCGCAGCACACCGCTCCGCCGCCCCCACCTCGCCGCCCCGGCCCGTGACCAGGAGTGAGCCATGACCGGCGTACCCACGCTCGACCGTCCCCCGCGGCCCGCCGCGCCCACCCGCTACAGCGTCGCCCTCGCCCGCGACGAGGCCGACGTGCGCGCCGCGCAGCGGCTGCGGCACGACGTCTTCGCCGGGGAGATGGGCGCCCTGCTGACCACCTCGCAGCCCGGCCACGACATCGACCCCTTCGACGCCCACTGCGACCACCTGCTGGTGCGCGAGGAGATGAGCGGCCAGGTCGTCGGCACCTACCGGCTGCTGCCGCCGGAGCGCGCTGCGATCGCCGGACGGCTGTACTCCGAGGGCGAGTTCGACCTCACCGCGCTCGACGCGATCCGGCCCGGCCTGGTCGAGGTCGGCCGCTCCTGCGTCCACCCCGACCACCGCGACGGCACCGTCATCGGCCTGATCTGGGCCGGCATCGCCCGCTACATGGTCGACCGCGGCCACGAGTGGCTGGCCGGCTGCTGCTCCGTCCCGCTCGCCGACGGCGGCCGGCTCGCCTCCGCGACCTGGGACCGGGTGCGCGCCGCGCACCTGGCCCCTCAGGAGTACCGGGTACGTCCGCTGCTGCCCTGGGTCCCGGGCACGGCCGCTCCGGCCGCGAACACCGAACTCCCCGCCCTGCTGCGCGGCTACCTGCGCCTGGGCGCCTGGGTGTGCGCGGAACCCGCCCACGATCCGGACTTCGGGGTCGCCGACCTGTACGTGCTGCTGTCGATGCGCCGGGTCGACCCGCGCTATCTGCGGCACTTCCTCTCGCTCGTGCCGGCCTGATGAGCGTCTGGCAGCCCAGCGCGCCCTGCACCCCGGGGGCGTGCATAGAGGCGACGGGGTCCGCCTCGGCCGTACCGCGCGCCGTGCTGCGTATGGGGGCGGTCGTGATGCTGATGCTCGCCGGGATCGTGCTGTCGCCGCTTGGCGGGAGGATCCCCGCCGAACTGGTGAGGCGGTGGTGCCGGTGGATCGTACGGGCCGCAGGGGTCCGGGTCCGCATCACCGGCGCCACCGCGCCCGCCGGCGGCCTGCTGCTGGTCGCCAACCACATCTCCTGGCTGGACGTCCCGCTGCTCGCCGCCGTCCGCCCGGCCCGCATGCTCGCCAAGTCCGACATCCGCGGCTGGCCCGTGGCCGGCCCGCTGACGGCGCGCAGCGGCGCGCTGTTCATCGACCGGACCCGGCTGCGCGCCCTGCCGCGGACGGTCGCCCAGATCGCGGACGCGCTGCGCCGCGGGCAGGCCGTCGGCGTCTTCCCCGAGGGCAGCACCTGGTGCGGACGGGCCCAGGGCACCTTCAGGCGGGCCGCCTTCCAGGCCGCACTCGACGCGGGCGTCCCCGTCCAGCCGGTCCGCCTGCGCTACCGGATCGAGGGCGGCACGCCCAGCACGGTGCCGGCCTTCATCGGCGACGACTCGCTGCTGACGTCGGTGTGGCGGGTGCTGACGGCGCGGGGGCTGGTGGCCGAGGTCGAGGTGCGCGAGGTCATCGCGCCGGGCACGCACGGCGACCGGCGGGCGCTGGCGCGGGCCGCTCAGCCGGCGACGGAGGGTCGACCGGGCCGGATCCACGCCGCGCCGGCGGTCCGGACCGCTCCGGAATCCTTGTCGCCGGGTGCCCCCTCCGGCCGGCTCGCTGCCGCCCGGGCCCGGTGACGCGGCGGTCCCGCGGCCCGCTCCGGCCGCGTGCCGCGGGGGCGCCCGGCAGGTGTTCCGGTTGCCGACCCCCGTGCCCCGGGGTGCAATGAGGCTGTGGCCCGACGGCCGCTGCCGGCGGCGCGGGTGCTGCCCCGTCCCCGCTCGGCACCGCTCGAGGCGGGAGGCAGCGATGACGTTCCCTGATCCCGGTTCCCGCCCCGCGGGGCACACCCGGTGGCCGCGGCTCGCCTGGGTCATGGTGCCGACGCTGCTGGTCTCGGCGGTCCTCCTGGCGGCGGTCGGCACGGGCACCCTCCCCGTCTCGCTCGCGGTCTCCGCGCAGTCCATGGTGATTTCCGGACAGAACCTCAAGATCTCCGCGGACCGGCTGCAGGGCACCGGGTTCACCCAGTACGTCGGGACGGACCGGTCGAAGTCCAAGGCGTACCCGGAGGCCATCGCGGGCATCGACTCGGCCGACCTGTACAACCTCTGCCAGTCGATGGTCGTCCGCCTCCCCGTGGTCGGCGAGACCACGCTGCGGATCGGTGCCGGCGGGGGCGGCAAGCCCGCGCACGCGGACCATCTCGTCGTCCACACCGACGACCTCGGCGGTGACGCCGTGTTCAGCAACATCACCATCGGTCAGGACGCCTCGACCTTCAAGAACGGCCCCGATGGCGTGGCGGGGATCTTCGGGCAGCGGGCCGACACCGTACGCATCGATCACCTGCGGCAGTCGACCCGAGAGGTGACGGCGGCGACCTTCCGGCTCACGGGCCTGCACCTGGGCGTGAAGGCCGGGGCCAAGCCCTGCTACTGAACGGCCCTCCCCCTCCCTCGGGGCCGAACGGATGAAAGTGTCCGGCCATTGGGGTATCCCTGCGGTTCCCGACGTCACGAGCGAGTCCCGCGGGAGTTGGCGATGCATACCGCCCGAGACTCGGGCGTCGGGGTGTCCCGGCCCGGCGGGCCGGCCCCGAATGGCTGACGGGGAGAGGGATGACAAGCATCGCCCACAGTTCCGCCGAGACCGCCGTGAGCTCACGTCCGACCGGCCACACCCGATGGCGGCGCCTGGCCGTGGCCATGGTGCCCACCCTGCTGGCGTCCGCCGCGCTGTGCACGGCGATGGCGCGTGGCGCCCTGGCCGCGTCCTTCGGAGTGTCACCCAACTCGTTCACGGTGTCCGGCCAGAGCTTCCAGATCGGAGCCAGCACGCTCGAGGGACGCGGGTTCGTCCAGTTCGGCGTGGTGGACCGGGGCGCGCACGCCTCGTACCCGGAGGCGCTCTCCGGGATCCGGGACGCGAAGCTGTACGACCTGTGCCAGTCCGTCGTACAGGACGTGCCCCTCTTCGGGCCCGTCACCCTGCGGCTGACCTCGGGCAGCGGGGGGAATCCCGCGCGCGCCCGGCGGCTCGTCGCGGACAGCCACGACCTGCAGGGTGACGCGCTCTTCCACAACATCAACATCGGCCAGGACGCCGCGACCGTGCAGGGGGTGCCGGGTGTGCACGGCGAGCCCGGCGGCTTCGGTGAGCAGGCCGACACCGTACGCATCGACGATCTGCGGCAGCGGACACGTTCGGTGAGCGCGGCGACGTTCCGGCTGCCGGGACTCCACCTGAGCGTGAAGGTCGGCGACCACTCGTGTTTCTGACGCCGTCTCACGCAAACCACACTCGGGGAGAACGACGTGAGTAGTGCGCGGCTGCGCCGGGGAGGCAAGGGGAAGACGGCGGCCGGCGGACGGAGCGGCGGGTGGTGGAACGCCTTCACGGACTGGCGGCGCAGCCGCCCGTTCTGGGCGGGGGTGTGGACGCTGCTGGCCGGAGTCGAGATCCTCTCCATCCCGTTCGCGCCCTTGCCGATCATGATGCACGAGGGCATCGCGGGCGTGGCGGGGTCCCTCATGGGGATCTTCATGGTGGTCCTCGCGCTCAGCATGTGGCTGGCTCCCGGGCACCGGGTGTTCGCGGGCATCGCGACGCTGGTGTTCGCCGTCGCCTCACTCGTGCTCTCCAATTTCGGCGGCTTCCTGATCGGTTTTCTGCTGGGCGTCGCCGGCGGCGCGATGGCGGTCAGCTGGGTGCCGTACGCCCGGCCGCCGGCCCGGCCGCCGATCCGGCCGGACTGGCGCCGCGGGAACGGTCCGGGCCGCCCCGGAGGACCGGGCGACCCGGAGGAGCCGCGCGGTCCGGGCGGCCCTGACGGTCCGGGTGGTCCGGGCGGTCCCGGTGGGGCCGGTGGTCCTGATCGGCCCGGTGGCCCCGGCGCCGGTGACGCCGGCGGTTCCGGTGAACCGGGCAGCGGGGGAGAGGGCGACGGTGATCGGACGGCCGGCGGCGGACACGCCGGCAGCGGTCCGCGCACGAACCCGTTGAGCTGGCGCACCGCCCGTACCCGGGCGCTCGGTGTGCTTCCGATCGGGGCTCTGCTGACCGGCGGGCTGCAGGCGCCCCCGGCGCACCTCCCCCGGACGGTGTCGAACATCGCCGACGCACCACCCGGCGTGCCCGCAGGCACCGCCGACGAGGAGACCCCGCGGGGCCTGACCGTCTGTTCCCTGCTCGGCGGACTGCTGGCCGGGACCACGGCACCCACCGGGCCGGGCGCGGGAAGCCGCGATCCGGTGCGCGCCGAGCCGGGCCGCGCGCCGGACCCCGGCTCCGGGCCTGAGGCCGCTCACCACCCCACGGGCCCGGCCTCCGCCTCGGACGGCCCGGGCCCGCACGCGGCCCGGAGTCCTCGCGTGCCGAAGCCGCGTACCGAGGCGCACGGCCACCACAGGCCCGGACGGGGACCCGACTCCGCCGAGTCCGCCCCGCCTCCCGCACATTCGTCCGGAGCGGGCCTGCTCGGCTCGGTCGCGGGCCTGCTCGGCCTGGACGGTCCACCCGACGCACCCGACGCACCCGACGCACCCGACGCACCCGACGGACACGGCGCGCCCGGCGGACGCGGCGCCGGCCCGGCCGCCCGGCACGACCGTGCGACGCCGCGCCCGAGCGGTTCGGCCGGCCCGGCGCAGCGCGGCAAGTCCGGCCACTCCGCGCGGCCGGGTGCGCCGCACGAGCGGCCGGGCCGGTCCGGCGGCGCCGCGGACGCCGCCCCGCCGTCCGTCCTGCCCTTGAGGATCCCGCCCCTGCCCGGCGACGGGCGGATGGACGGCCTGCTGTCGCTGCTGCCCCCGCACATCAGGCCGGACGCCGGCTCCGGCCGGGACGAGCGCTCGCCCTGGTGCCTTCCGCAGCCCCTGATCTCCCTCAGGCTGGGTGTCGACGCCGCCGCGTACCAGGTCCGCACCGCGGCCCAGCCGTTCCGGGTCCGCAGCCCCCTGATGGTGCTCACCGGCCTGACCTATCACGGCATCACCGAGGTGCCGACGGCGTACGGTCCCGAGGAGGTGCTGGTCTTCACCGTGTCCCGGATCGCCATCGAGAGCCTGCGCCAGACCGCGCCCCTGCTCGCCCCCCGGTGCGGCCGCGACCAGCCCCCGCCGCCCGCTCCGTCCTTCCACGGCCTGCCCGGCCTCCGGCTGCCCCTGCTGGACATGGGCGTTCCCGGTATCGGCAGCGTGGACCCGGCCGCCCCCGGCCCCTGGTATCCGTGCCAGGGCACTCTGGAGACGGACGGCGCTCCCTCCGGCACGGCGGTCGCCACCGGTGAGCCCGTGGTCCTGCTGACCAAGGTCCTCAGCGGGAACCTCCTCGGCCTGCTGCCCGTCACGTTCACCCCGAGCATGCCGCCCCCGCTGCCGCCGGGACTGACTCTTCCCATCCCGATCTTCTTCACCGACGTCACCGCCTACAACCAGTACCTCGGCGCCGACGACCTGGACGTTCCGGGTCTCCACCAGACGGCGTCCCGCTGACTGCGGCGCACCGTGGAACCGGGCACGGGCCGCGGGTGCGGCCGCCGCGTCGATCAGGAAGCGGCCGCCGGGTGGATCAGGAAGTGGATCGGGAAGCCGGCTCGGCGACGAGGCCGGGCACGGCGACGTCGACCGGCCCGGTGAAGAGCTCCGCGGCCGTCTCCCGGGCCGCCGCCGGATCCGTGCCCGGCCACAGATGGGTGAGCAGGAGCCGGGCACTGCCGGCCTGCCGGGCGTAGCGGGCGGCCAGTCGGGCGGTCAGCAGATAGGGGGCGTCGGCGGCCGGAACCCGGTGCAGATGGGTGGCCTCGGACAGGAAGAGGTCGGCGCCTTCCGCGAGCAGCGGGACGTCCGGGCTCGGACCGGTGTCGCCCGTGTAGGCGAGCACGCCGTGCGGGGTGCCGAGCCGGATGCCGGCATTGGGTACGAAGTGCGGCAGGAGCCGGGTGGCGACGGTGAACGGGCCGACGGCGAACCGGTCGCCGGGGGTGAACTCGTGCAGGCGGTACGCCGCCGCCAGCATGCGCGGCCCGTCGAGCGCCAGCACCGCGTCGAGGGCGCCGTGCGGCGCGTACACGGGCAGCGGCGGCGGAGGATCGTCGCTCAGCCCCCGGGCGCGCAGCAGGGGGTTGAGGTCGGCGCAGTGGTCCGGGTGGCCGTGGCTGACCAGCACGGCGTCGACCGCGTCGGCGGTGTGCCGGTGCAACAGGCGCGGCAGGGTGGCGTATCCGGGATCGAGCAGCAGGCGGAACCCGTCGTACTCGACCAGGTAGCCGCTGCACGCCTGTACGGCCGTGGGCCAGGCACCGCAGCCGCCGAGAACCGTCAGTCGCATGACAGCAGACCCTAACCTCCGGCCGGGAACCGGGCGACGGGATTCGGGCTCCCTCGTCTCCGGCTCACCGACTTCTCCGGCTCACCGATCGCGGGCGTGGCCCGGCTCAGGCCGCGGCGCCGCCGAAGCCGAACTCGTTGCCGTCCGGGTCGTGGTAGGTGACCTTGCGTACGCCGTTGGCGTACGTCTCCCTGCTCGTGGGCTCCAGGCCCCGGCCGGCGATCCCGGCGACACGGGTGTCGAGGTCGTCGACGAACACGGTGTGCAGCGCGTGGCCGCCGTGTCCGGGGCGGTGCTCGATGTACACGTAGCGGTGCTCGGCGAGTTCCCACACCGCTTCCCTGTCGTTCGGGAAGAACGCCGGCTGGCCGCCGAGGAGCCGTTCGTACCAGGCCAGCGCCGTCGCGTAGTCGTTGACGGGGATGCCTGCGAAGAGGGTGAGGGTCATGGCGTCACGATAGGTCGGGCGGTGGGCGGGACACGCGGATCCGGCGCCGCCGCGGGGTGCGCGGGAGAAAGCGGATCGCCGGGCCGAGGCCGACGGCCCGGTCCGCGCCGGCCACGACCGGTATGTCGTGCTCGACGACGATCACGGTGTGTCCGGCGTCGACCGGGCCGCCTGCGGGACAGACGCCACGATCCTGTGCCGACGGGGCGCATGGCGCCCGGCGCGGGCTCCGGCGGGGCCGGCCGCGGCCTCTCACCACAGGCGGGCCAGGCGCCGGTAGGAGTCCACCAGTGCCGTGCGGTCGTGGGTACTGGTGGTGACCAGTACCTCCTGCGCCCCGGTCTCCTTCAGCACCGCCTCCAGTTCGTGCGCGACCTGCTCCTCGGTGCCGGCGATGTGGCCGGTGAGCCCGGATTCGTACAGGCCGCGCTCCTTGCCGGTCATCGCCAGTGCCTCGACGCGCTCGGCGGGCGGCAGGGGCGGGAAGGAGCCGTGTGTGCGCGAGTACGCCATCGACCAGGCCTCCGGGATCAGCAGCCGCCGGGCCTCCTCGGGGGTGGCGGCCACCGCGACGGTGCCGGAGATCACGACGTACGGCTCGCTCGCCCAGGCGGAGGGCCGGAAGAGGCTGCGGTAGTGGTCGATGCCGCGCCGCATCTTCTCGCGGTTGCGCAGGTCGCCGATGACCATCGGCAGGCCCGTGCGGGCGGCGATCGCGGCGCCCTCGCCCATGGCCAGGACGAAGGGCGGCACGGTCAGGCCCTCGGCGGGCCGCGCGTGCACGCCTGTCGGCGAGGTCCCGCGGAACCAGCCGAGCAGTTCCCGCAGTTGTGCCTCGAAGCCCTCGGCCTCGCCCCTGTCCCGGCCCAGCGCCTTGCGCACCCCGCCGGTGAACCCGACGGAACGGCCCAGCCCCATGTCGATCCGCCCGGGGAACAGCGACTCCAGCACTCCGAACTGCTCGGCCACGACGAGGGGCTGGTGATTGGGCAGCATCACGCCGCCGGTGCCGACCCGGATCGATCCGGTGGCTCCCGCGACGGCGGCGGCCAGCACGGTCGGCGCGGACCCGGCGACCCCGGGCACCCCGTGATGCTCCGAGACCCAGAGGCGGTGGTAACCGAGCACCTCCAGCTCCCGTGCCAGAGCCACCGTGTCGCGCAGCGCCTCCGCGGCGGTGTGACCCTCACGGGTGCGGGAGCGGTCGAGGACGGAGAAGCGGGTGGAGGCGATGACGGAGCTCATGCACGGTTCAACAGCCGGCCGCCCGCAGGATTCCTCACCGCGAGCACGAAGGGCGGGGCGGAAGCATGATCCGTACGTCCGGTGCCCGGCGCGGGCCGCCGGTTGCTAGCGTGTACGTGTCACGGCCGACCACGACGTCCCGGGAGTACCGCTGTGAGTGACTGGCCGCTGACCAGGACCTTCCGCAGCGCCTCCGGCGACGTGCGCTGGGACACGCTCGGCGAGCCCGGCCGGGACCCGGTCGTGCTCTGTCACGGCACGCCCTTCTCCTCCTACGTCTGGCGCGCCGTCGCCCGCTCGCTCGCCCGCCACCACCACGTGTTCGTGTGGGACATGCCCGGCTACGGCGCCTCGCAGATGTCCGCCGGGCAGGACGTGTCGCTGGCGGCCCAGGGCCGGATCCTCACCGAGCTCCTCGCGCACTGGCGCCTGACCGAACCGGTGGTGGTGGCCCACGACTTCGGCGGCGCGGTGTCCTTGCGGGCCCGTCTGCTGCACGGGGCGCGCTACCGGGCCCTCGCGCTCGTCGACCCGGTCGCGCTGGTGCCCTGGGGCTCCCCGTTCTTCCGGCTGGTCGGCGAGCACGCCGAGGTCTTCGAGCAGCTGCCGCCCGCCCTGCACGGCGCCCTGGTGCGCGAGTACGTCGGCTCGGCGAGCAGCCGCGGGCTGCACCCGGCCGTACTGGACCGGCTCGTCCGGCCCTGGCTCGGCGACCCGGGCCAGGCGGCCTTCTACCGGCAGATCGCCCAGGCCGACCAGCGCCACACCAACGAGGTGCAGCACCGCTACGGCGAGATCGGCCTCCCCGTCCTGGTCTGCTGGGGCCAGGAGGACACCTGGATCCCGCCGGCCAAGGGACACGAGCTGGTCGCCCGCATCCCGGGCGCGCGCCTCGAGCCGATCGCCGGCGCCGGCCATCTGGTCCAGGAGGACGCCCCGGCCGAACTCACCGCCGCGCTCATCGCCTTCCTCGCGCAGCTGTCCTGACCGCTGTCTAGGGTGGCCGTGTGACCGACAGCAGCACACGCCCCCTCGCCGTGTTCGACCTGGACAACACCCTCGCCGACACGGCCCACCGGCAGCGGTTCCTGGAACGCCGGCCGCGGGACTGGGACGCGTTCTTCGCCGCCGCACCGGCCGACCCCCCGCTTTCGGAGGGCATCGCGCTGGTGCGGGAGAGCGCGCGGGAGTGCGAGGTCGTGTACCTCACCGGCCGGCCCGAGCGCTGCCGCCGCGACACGCTGGACTGGCTCGCCGCGCAGGGGCTGCCCGACGGGCGGGTGCACATGCGGCGCGACGACGACCGCAGGCCCGCCCGCCGCACCAAGCTGGAGACCCTGCGCCGCCTCGCCCGCGACCGCGACATCCGCGTGGTCGTGGACGACGACGAACTGGTCTGCGAGGACGCCGAACGGGCCGGGTTCCCCGTCGTACGGGCCCGCTGGGCGGCCCCGTCGGCCGCCCTGAAGACGGCGCAGGAGCGGGAGGGCCGGACCTGAAGCGCGCCGCCCGCCGGACCGCGCGCAGGCCTTCCCTCCCGCGGACGGCGGGCCGGGCCCCGGCCGCCTGACCGTCGGCCCGGCCCGGGAGGCCGAGCCCTCAGTCCCCCTCCTCCTCCAGCCGGAAGCCCACCTTCAGACCGACCTGCCAGTGCGCGACCTGCCCCTCCTCGATCTGGCCCCTGACCTGGGTCACCTCGAACCAGTCCAGGTTGCGCAGGGTCTGCGAGGCACGGGAGATGCCGTTGCGGATGGCCTGGTCGACTCCGTCGGGCGAGGTGCCGACGATATCCGTGACCCGGTAGGTGTGGTTCGACATGCCGGTGCTCCTCTCGGCGGTGACGCCTGTGTCACACGTCACTCCACCGTGCCCCAGGGCGCGGCGGAGCGCGACATGTCCGACCGGGCGGTGGCCGTCAGGGCTTGCGGGCCAGCCCGCCGTGCTCGCCGATGACTTCCGGGGCCGGCGCGCCGGGCTCCGGACGCCACAGAGGGACCGACACGACACCGGGTTCGATGAGCTCCAGACCATCGAAGTAGGCGGTGATCTCGTCGACCGTGCGCAGGTTGTAGGGAACGGCCCCGCTCTCGTTGTAGGCGTCCTGCGCCCGCTCGAAGACCGGGTCGACGCCCCGCGAGCCGTCGTTGACGGACAGGTAGCTGCCCGGCGGCAGCGCCGCCATCAGCCGGGTCACGATGGAGCGGGCCTCCGCGTGGTCGGCGACGTGCCCCAGGATGTTGCTGAGGATCAGCGCGGTGGGGCGGCTGAGGTCCAGCGTCTCGGCGGCGGCGGCCAGGATGCGGTCGGGGTCCGTCACGTCGGCGTCGACGTAGGCGGTCGCCCCCTCGCGCGAGGAGTAGAGCAGCGCGCGGGCGTGGGAGAGCACCATCGGGTCGTTGTCGACGTAGACGATCCGTGACTCGGGTGCCAGCCGCTGGGCGACCTCGTGCGTGTTGTCGGCGGTCGGCAGGCCGGTCCCGACGTCCAGGAACTGCCGGATCCCGGCCTCGGTGACCAGGTAGGTGATGGTGCGCCGCAGGAAGGCGCGGCTGCTGCGGGCGATGGTGACGATGCCGGGGAACACGGCGGTGTACGCGTCGCCCGCCTCCTCGTCGACCGGGTAGTTGTCCTTGCCGCCCAGCCAGTAGTTCCAGATCCGGGCCGAGTGCGGCACCGAGGTGTCGATCTTCGTGTGTCCCGCGGGTCCGTGCGTCTCAGGGTCGGTCATGCGTGGCGTCCGTCTTTCGGCCGAGGCGTCAGTGAATGCTTCTCCGCATAACCTAGAGGCCAACACCCCGGTTCCACAGCCCAGTTCGCCGTACGACCCGAAGGTGCCGCGGATCAGTCCTCCCGCGTCCAGGAGCCCAGCACCATCAGGGTCCTGGTGCCGATGACCTTGCCCGAGCCGCGCAGCCGGTCGATGACCTCCTGCAGATGGTTGATGTCGCGCACCCGCATGTGGACCAGGGCGTCCAGGTCACCGGCGATGGTGAACACCGCCTGCACCTCGGGGGTGCGGGTCGTGCTGGCGAGGATGTCCTTGATGCTGGTGGTGCCGGCGTAGCGCAGCTCGGTGAACGCCTCGATGCCCCAGCCGAGTTTGGCGTGGTCGACCTGGACGGTGAAGCCCGTGATGACCCCGGCCTCGCGCATCCGGTCGATCCTGCGCTTCACCGCCGCCACGGACAGCCCGACGTCGGGTGCCATCTCCGAGAACGTACGGCGGCCGTCCGCCTGGAGCAGACGCAGCAGCCGGTGATCGGTCTCGTCCAATTGGTACGGCGCCATCGCCACCCCTTCCTCCGCATGCGGTGGCGCAATGGAATCAAGCAATCCGGGCCCTGTCCACGAGTTCTTTGCGTCTTCGGAGCGTCTTCCCGCACAGGTCTTGCGTCGCCTGCCGGCCGGTTGTGTGCTGTGCCCACTCCTGCTCCCCGGATCCAGTGGAGGAACTCGTGAGCGTCCCGGCCGTCTCCTCGTCGCTCGACGCCAAGTACACGGCCACCGAGGGGCGTGCCCTGATGTCGGGGGTGCAGGCCCTGGTGCGGCTCACACTGGAGCAGCGGCGCCTGGACCGGGAGCGGGGGCTGGACACCCGCGTGTACGTCTCCGGCTACCAGGGCTCCCCGCTCGGCGGCGTCGACCTGGAGATGGACCGCGCGGCCCGCTTCCTCGACGAGGCCGGCGTGGTCTTCAAGGCGGGACTGAACGAGGAGCTGGCCGCCACCGCGGTCGGCGGCACCCAGTTGCTCGGCCAACTGCCCGGAGCCCGGCACGAGGGGGTCACCGGGTTCTGGTACGGCAAGAACCCGGGCCTGGACCGGGCGGCGGACGCGATCCGGCACGCGAGCACGGCCGGCACGGCGCCGCTGGGCGGGGCGGTCGCCTGGATCGGGGACGACCCGGACTGCAAGTCCTCCACGCTGCCCAGCTCCTGCGAGGCGATGTGCGCGAGCCTGCACCTGCCGCTGTTCGCGCCGGGGTCGGTGCGCGAACTCATCGACCACGGCCTGCACGCGGTCGCCCTGTCCCGGGCCGCGGGCCTCTGGACGGCCCTGAAGATCGTCTCCGATGTCGCGGACTCCTCGGCGACCGTCGACCTGACCGGCCTCGGCCGCGACGTTCCCGTGCCCGCGCGCCGCCCGGCCGGCAAGCCACCGGTGCTGGTCGGACCCGCCGCGCTGGACGCCGAGCAGGACCTGCTGACCCGCCGGCTCGACATCGCCCGCGCCTACGCCCGTGAGCACCGCCTCAACCGCGTCGTCGCCTCCGCCCGGCGGGCGACCCTGGGCGTGCTCGCCTCGGGGACGTCCTTCGCCGTGGTGCGCCGGGCGCTGGGGGATCTCGGCATCGACGAGGCCGGGATGGAACGGCTCGGCATCCGGCTCATCGCGCTGGGCATGCCCCATCCGCTGGACGGCGACCACCTGGCGGAGCTGACCGAGGGCCTGGAGCGCCTGCTGGTGGTGGAGGACAAGAGCGACTTCCTGGAAGGCCGGCTCAAGCAGGCCCTCTACCGGCGGCCCGGAGCACCGCTCGTCCTCGGCCGCCGCGACGACTCCGGCCGTACGCTGCTGCCGGTGCGCGGCACCCTCAAGGCCGACGACGTGGCCCGGGCGCTGGCCGGACTCATCGGCGCCGGGCGCCTGCCGGGCCGGCCCGCGGCGCCCGCAGGGCGGCCGCGCCCGTCGGGACCGCGCATGCTGCCGCTCGTCGCCACCCGCACCCCGTTCTTCTGCTCCGGCTGCCCGCACAACCTCTCCACCCGCACCACCGCGGACACCCTGGTCGGGGTGGGGATCGGATGCCACGCCATGGTCGCCCTCGACGACAGCGGCATGCGCGGCAACCAGATCGGCGTGACGCAGATGGGCGGCGAGGGGGCACAGTGGTTCGGCCTCGCCCCCTTCACCGACGACCGCCACTTCGTGCAGAACCTCGGGGACGGCACCTTCCACCACTCCGGCTCGCTCGCCGTCCGCGCCGCCGTCGCGGCCGGGGTGAGCATGACCTACAAGCTCCTCTACAACGAGGCCGTCGCCATGACCGGCGGGCAGAGCGTCGAAGGGCGCCTCGACGTCGCCGCCCTCACCCGGCTGCTGGCGCTGGAGGGCGTGCGGCGCGTCGTCGTCACCACGCCCGAGCCGCGCGCCTACCGCGGCACACGCCTGGACCCGCGGGCCTCCGTGCGCCACCGGGACGAACTCGCCGACGTCGAACGCGAGCTCGCCGGCGTCGAGGGCGTCACGGTACTGATCCACGACGACCGCTGCGCCGCCGAGGAACGCCGGATGCGCAAGCGCGGTCTGCTGCCGGCCCCCGCCGAGAAGGTCGTGGTCAACGAGCGGGTCTGCGAAGGCTGCGGCGACTGCGCCGAGCAGTCCACCTGCCTGTCCGTGCAGCCCGTCGAGACCGAGTTCGGCAGCAAGACCCGTATCCACCAGCCGTCCTGCAACTCCGACCTGAGCTGCCTCAAGGGCGACTGCCCCTCCTTCCTGCTGGTGCGACCGGGCACCTCGGCCGCCCCCGCTCCCGGCCGCCTGCCCGAACCGCCCGCCCCGCTGCCGGAACCGGAGCGCCGCTTCACCGACCGCGAGGTGGTGCTGCGCATGCCCGGCATCGGCGGCACCGGCGTCGTCACCGTCTCCCAGATCCTGCAGATGGCCGCGCACCTGGACGGACTGCACGCCGCGGGCCTGGACCAGACCGGCCTGGCCCAGAAGGGCGGCCCCGTCGTCAGCGACGTCCGCATCGGCAAGGACCCCGTCACCGGCGCCGTGCGCGCCTCCGCAGCCGGCGTCGACGTCCTCATCTGCTACGACCTGCTCGGCGCGGCCTCCGATGCCACCCTGGCCACCTGCGCGCCCGAGCGGACGGTGGCCGTCGTCAACACGGCCGTCGTGCCCACCGCCGCCATGGTCACCCGGCAGGTCGCCGTGCCCGGCGGCCCCCAGGACGCGCTCGCCAGGATCGCCTCGGCGACCCGCTCCGAGACGCTGCTCCCGCTCGACGCCCAGGGTCTGGCCGAACGGCTCTTCGGCGACCACATGCCGGCCAACATGCTGCTGCTCGGCGCGGCCTACCAGCACGGCTGTCTGCCCGTGGGCGCGGAGGCGGTGGAGCGCGCCATCGAGCTCAACGGCGCCTCCGTGGCGAAGAACCTGGCCGCCTTCCGCTGGGGACGCGCCGCGGTGCTCGAACCCGAGGCCGTGCGGCGGGCCGCGGCACCGCGGCAGCAGGTCCCGCGCAGCACCACCCTGGAGGAGGCGGTCGACGTCCGTGCGGCCGACCTGACCGAGTACCAGAACAGGGCCTACGCGGACCGCTACCGGCGGGCGGTGGAGGCCGTCACCCGCCTCGCCACCGAGCGCGCGGGGGAGCGGGACGCCCGGCGGATCGCGCACGCCTTCGCCACGTCACTGCACCAGCTGATGGCGTACAAGGACGAGTACGAGGTGGCCCGCCTGCACCTCGACCCCGCCGAACAGGCCCGGATCCGCGCCGAGTTCGGTGCGGACGCCACGGTCTCGGTGATGCTGCACCCGCCCGTCCTGCGGGCGCTGGGCATGAACCGCAAACTGCGGCTGCGCCGCACCGGCGGCCCCGCCTTCCGGGCCCTGCGCGCCGCCCGCCGGCTGCGCGGCACCCCGCTGGACCCCTTCGCCCGCACCACCGTGCGCCGCACGGAACGCGCCCTGGTCGCGGAGTACCAGCGGCTGATGCGCGCGGCCCTGGACCGGCTCACCCCGGACAACGCCGACACGGTCGTGCGGATCGCCGGGCTCCCGCAGTCCGTCCGCGGCTACGAGCACATCAAGATGGCCCGGGTCGAGGAGTACCGGGAGCAGGCGCGCAGGACGCTGGGCGAGCTGACCGGCTGACCCCGCGCACCGCGGGCGAACCGGACCGGCATACGGCCTTCCTCCGTGGACGCCGCCTTCGCCCCCTCTTGACTACCGCATTGGTCCATACCAAAATCCCGGACGACCCGTGCGAGCCCCCGCGCTCGTCCCCCCACGTCGGGCCCTTCGCCCTGTCCGTCAGACAGAACAGGACCCCTCGTGAGACGTCGTCGGCTCCTCGCCCTCTCCTCCGTCGGTCTCGTCAGCGCGTGCGGACTCGATTCCGGCGGCGACGGCAGGCGCACCGTCACGGCCTGGCTGATGAAGGACAGCGCCTCGCGGAGCTTCCTGCGGCGGTTCACCGCGGCGTTCGAGCGCGACAACCCCAGGCTCCGGCTGGACATCCGCATCCAGCAGTGGACCGGCATCGGCCCCAAGGTGCAGGCCGCCCTGGACGCCGACGCCGGCCACGGACCCGACGTCATCGAGGTGGGCAACACCCAGGTGCCGCAGTACGTGGAGGGAGGCCGGCTGCTCGACCTGACCCTGGAGTCGGCGCTGCGCTGGGGCAGTGAGAGCTGGCTGCCGGGCCTCGCCGAGCCGGGACAGTTCCTCTCGCACCAGTACGGCATTCCCTGGTACGCGGCCAACCGGGTCGTCGTCTACCGCAAGGACCTGTTCGCGCGGGCCGGCATCAGGGCCGTGCCCCGCACCCGCGACCAGTGGCTCGACGCCACCGAGAAGCTCGACTCCGGCGGGAACCAGGGTATCTACCTCGCCGGCCAGGACTGGTACACCCTCGCCGGCTTCATCTGGGACGAGGGCGGGGACTTGGCCGACGACGGGGACGGCGAGGGCTGGCGCGGCACGCTGGACACCCCGGCGGCCCTGCGCGGCATGGACTTCTACCGGCGGCTGCAGGCCCTCGGTGCCGGACCGGTCGGCGCCGACGAGGAACACCCGCCGCAGGCAGGCGTGTTCGCCGGGGGCAAGGTCGCCCAGATGGTCGCCGTCCCGGGCCTGGCCCGCACCGTCGTCCAGCAGAACCCGCACCTGAAGGGCAGGCTGGGCTTCTTCCCCGTGCCCGGCCCGACCGCCGCCCACCCCGGCGCCGTCTTCACCGGCGGCTCCGACCTGGTGGTCCCGAACAACACCCGTGAGCGGGACGGCGCCGTCGCCGTCGTCGCCGCGCTCACCGGCGCCAGGTGGGACACCGAACTGGCCCGCACCATGAACTACGTCCCCAACAAGAAGAGCCTCGCCGGGGCCGTCGGCGGCGAGGAGGGAGTCGCGGCCATGGCGGCCGGGGCCGCACAGGGCCGGGCCACGCCCAGCACGCCGCAGTGGGGGGCGGTGGAGGCGGACAATCCGATCAAGGAGTACATGACCAAGGTGCTCACGGGAGCCGACCCGGCGACCGAGGCCCGGCGGGCCTCCCGGCGCATCACCGACGTGCTCAACAGGCTGGGCTGACGCCCGGGCGGACGCGGTCGGCCTCCGGACCGGCGCCTGTCCGGAGGCCGGGGCGTCACCGGGATCGTTCAGGGCGTACCGGTCATGCCGGTGCCACGGCACGGCCCGTCTGCGGGGAGATCATCCCGGCGCACAGGCCGCGGGAGGCGAGTTGCTGCGCGATGCGGGGAACCGCGGCGACCGTGTTGGCGGGCCAGTCGTGCATGAGGATGATCTGGCCGTTGGTGAGCCGGCCGGCGGCCGCGACGATCGCGTCGGTGCTCGCGCCGTTCCAGTCCTGCGAGTCCACGTCCCAGATGATCTCCCGCAGGCCGTACTTGGCCTCGACGGCCTTCAGCGTCGCGTTGGTCTCGCCGTACGGCGGGCGGAACAGTCGCGGCGTACCGCCGCCCGCGGCGGCGATGGCCTGCTGGGTGCGGGAGATCTCCGAGTCGATCTGCGCCTGGCCGAGTCGGGTCAGATGCGGGTGGGTGTAGCTGTGGTCGCCGACCCACATCCCGGCGGCGACCTCGGCCCTGACCTGGGCCGGGTAGGCGGCGGCGTACCGGCCCTCGTTGAACATCGTCGCCCGCAGGCCGTTCTGCCCGAGCGCGTTGAGCAGGGCGGTCGTGTTGCCGGACGGGCCGTCGTCGAAGGTGAGTCCGACATAGCCGTAGCAGGAGGCGGCCCGCGCCGGGGCGGCGTGCAGGGCGAGGGTGCCCGTGGCGGCCAGTGCGACGGCGGTCAGGGCCGACGTCAGCGGGCGTGACAGCAGTCCTCGTCGGCGGCTCATCCGGACACCGTGATGTTGGAGCTGCCGCTGCTCTGGTAACCCTCGGTCGCGAGGATCATGTAGTACTTGAAGCTGCCGAGAGGCATCCCGGCACGGGCCCAGGCGTCGAAGTGGTTGCCGGTGGTGATGGTGCCGCCGGTCCGCTTCGACTGCCGCACGCTCCAGTACTGGTTGAAGGTCCTGGTGCCTTCCACGGACGGGGCGTTGTACCGCGTCGTCTGGTAGATGTCGTACGTACCGCCGTCGCTGGTGACGGAGCCCTTGTACGTTCCCGTGGGCCGGTAGGTGCCCCAGTTGTCGACGATGTAGTACTCGACGAGCGGGTTCGACGTCCAGCCGTACAGGGAGAGGTAGCCGTTGCCGGAGGGGTTGAAGCTGCCCCAGTAGCCGACGCTGCGGCGGCCGCCGGTGCTCCAGCCCTTGCCGCAGACGAAGTTGCCGGTGTTGTGCCAGCCGGCGCTGTAGTTGCCGCCGGAGCCCAGGGTCATCGAGACGGTGCCCTGCGCGTCCGTCCAGAACGAGTAGTAGAAGCCGCTGTCGGTGCCGGTCTGGTTCGTGGTGATGACCGTCGCGGCTCGGGCGGTACCGGGCAGCGCCAGCGCCGTGGCCGTACCCAGCAGCAGGCCGCAGGCGGCCCTGCGGCTCACCGGGTGTGCGGGTGTGACGTCCATGTGGGGGTTTCCTCCTCGTGGATCGAGGCCGGGTTGTGGTCCGCCAGTGTTGGCCTGTCCCCGTCAAGCGTCAATACTTTCGGTGGGAATTCGAAACATTCGAAGGTATTCAGCCTGCGGTTTACTTTCGAATCCCTGTCTCAAACTCGCCGCCGGTACCTCACCGTACCGTCGAAAGTTTCGAAGACATTCCGGAGCTGGGCTGCCACGGAAAGGGGCGGGTGCCGACATCGGCACCCGCCCCGACCACGCTGCTGCGGCTTACCGCGCCACGCTCAGCGACAGTGCGAACCGTCCCTCCCTGTCCGTCCACCAGTGGGTCAGGTCCAGCCCCGCCGCGGCCAGTTCGGCGCGTACGCCCTCCTGGCGGAACTTCGCGGAGATCTCGGTGCGCAGCTCCTCGTCCTCGGCGAAGTCGACGGCGAGGTCCAGGGCGTGGATCTTCACGGTCTGCGCGGTGCGGGAGCGCAGGCGCATCTCGATCCACTCGTTGCCGGAGTCCCAGAGGGCCACGTGGTCGAAGGCGCCGGGGTCGAAGTCGGCGCCCAGTTCACGGTTGACGACCGCCAGGACGTTCTTGTTGAAGGCGGCCGTCACCCCGGCCGCGTCGTCGTACGCACGGACCAGGACCTTCTCGTCCTTGACCAGGTCCGTGCCGAGCAGCAGCGCGTCGCCGGGGGAGAGCAGGGAGCGGACCGCGGCGTGGAAGGCGGCCCGTTCGGCCGGCAGCAGGTTGCCGATCGTGCCGCCGAGGAAGGCGATCAGCCGGGGACCGGGCGTGTCCGGAAGGGACAGGCCCGCGGTGAAGTCGGCGATCAGGGCGTGCACGCGCAGGCCGGGACGTTCGGCGACGAGGGCCTGCCCGGCCTGGGTGAGGGCGCTGTCGCTCACGTCGACCGGGACGTAGGTGTCCAGGCCGGTGAGCGCGTCGAGCAGGTGCCTGGTCTTCTCGGAGGAGCCCGAGCCGAGCTCGACCAGGGTGCGGGCGCCGGTCGCCGCGGCGATCTCGGCGGCACGGGTGATCAGGATCTCCCGCTCCGCGCGCGTCGGGTAGTACTCGGGCAGCTCGGTGATCTGCTCGAACAGCTCGCTGCCCCGCGCGTCGTAGAACCATTTCGGCGGCAGCGTCTTGGGCGTGCCGGTCAGGCCCCGCTGGACGTCGGTGCGCAGGGCGGTGTCGGTGGCGTCCTCGGGCAGGGTGCGGGTGAGAAGGAACGGGCTCACGTGCGGGGCTCCTTCGGCAGTGCGGGTGCCGAGGCGTCGCTCGGCTCCTTGAGAGGGGTGAGCAGCACGTCCGTGCCGCTCGCCGCGAGCAGGGTGCGGTCGGGGACCTCCTGCCAGTGCGGGTCGTCGTCGTAGGGCTCGGACGCCACGACGGTGCCCCGGCCGGGCCGGGACAGGTACCAGAGGGTGTCGCCCCAGGTGGTCGCCGTGATCGACGTGCCGTTGGTGAGCAGCAGGTTGAGGCGGGAGCCGGGGGCCGCCTCGGCGACCTCCAGGACCGTGTCCGCCAGCGCCTGCCCCTCCTCGTCGCCCTCGCGCAGCCTCGCCAGGACCAGCGCCCACACGAGCGCCGAGTCGTTGCGGGCCTCCAGCGACAGCACGTCGACGGCGGGCAGGGCGGACACGAGCGGGGCCAGCGAACCGGGCCAGCCCCGCACGGCGCCGTTGTGGCTGAACAGCCAGGGCCCCGCGGCGTACGGCGCCGCCGCGGCCTCCGCGTCCGCGCCGGACAGGGTCGCGTCCCGTACGGCGGCCAGGAGGGCCCCCGAGCGCACGACGCGGGCCAGGTCGGCGAAGGACAGGTCGGCCCAGATGGGCCCGGCCCGGCGGTAGCGGGCCGGCGCCGGGTCCCCCGGGGCGTACCAGCCCACCCCGAAACCATCGGCGTTGACCGTGCCGTACCGCTGATGCCGCGGTGCCCACGACTGCCGGTACAGGCCGTGTGCGGGATCCACGAGGACGTGCCCGAGCGGCTCCTCGGGCCCCAGATAGGCGAGATGACGGCACATCAGACGTCTCCCGAGCGGGCCGTGCGGAAGCCGGAGAAGATCTGCCTGCGGATCGGGTAGTCCCAGTTGCGGAACGTGCCCCGGCAGGCCACCTGGTCCACGGCGAACGAACCGCCGCGCAGCACCTTGTACTCCGGCCCGAAGAACACCTCCGAGTACTCCTTGTAGGGGAAGGCCGCGAAGCCCGGGTACGGCGCGAAGTCGCTCGACGTCCACTCCCACACGTCACCGATCAACTGCCGTACGCCCAGCGGGGACTCGCCCTCCGGATAACTGCCGGCCGGCGCGGGGCGCAGATGCCGCTGCCCGAGGTTGGCGTGCTCGGGCCGCGGGTCGGCGTCGCCCCACGGGTAGCGCGTCGAACGGCCGCCCGCCGGGTCGTGCCGGGCCGCCTTCTCCCACTCGGCCTCGGTCGGCAGCCGCCGCCCGGCCCAGCGGGCGTAGGCGTCGGCCTCGTACCAGCACACGTGCAGCACCGGCTCGTCCGCCGGCACCACCTCGGTGACGCCGAAGCGCCGCCGCAGCCACTGCTTGCCGTCGCGCCGCCAGAACAGGGGCGCCCGGATGGCGTGCTCGCGGATGTGCGCCCAGCCCTCGGGCGTCCACCAGCGCTCGTCGTCGTAGCCGCCGTCCTCGATGAACGCCTGGTAGGCGCCGTTGGTCACCGGTGTGGTGTCGATGTGGAACGAGGCCACCTCGCGCCGGTGCGCGGGGCGCTCGTTGTCCAGCGCCCACGGCTCGGTCGAGGTGCCCATGGTGAACGGGCCGCCCGGCACGAGGACTTCGGCCGGTCCGGTGAACAGCGGGACCGGGTCCGGGTCGGGGGCGGTCAGCGCCTGCGGGCCCTTGCGCAGCTGATGGGTGATCAGCATCGTCTCGTCGTGCTGCTGTTCGTGCTGGGCGATCATCCCGAAGGCGAAGCCCGCCTCGGTCAGCCGCGTTCCGTGGAAGTCGGCGCCCTCCAGCAGGTCCAGCACCCGCCCGCGCACCTCGGCCGCGTACGCGCGCGCCTCGGCGGGCGGCAGCAGCGGCAGCGAGGGCCGTTCGGAGCGCGGGTGCTCGAAGGCGTCGTAGAGGCCGTCGATCTCGGGCCGCATCGCCTCCCGCCCGGCGACCGACCGCAGCAGCCACAGCTCCTCCTGGTTGCCGATGTGCGCCAGGTCCCACACCAGCGGCGACATCAGCGGCGAGTGCTGGGCGGTGAGGTCGGGCTCCTCGACGCAGCTGGTCAGGAGCGTGGTGCGGTCGCGGGCGGTGACGAGCGTGGTCAGGGCCCGCTCGCGGAGCGTCTCCGCGTCGAGGACGCCCCCGTCGGTGGAGGAGCCGCCGGCGGGGTCGGTGAAGGATGCGTCGATGGCGGGGTCGGTCATGTGCGGATGTCCTTCCCGTGCGGGCCGGGGGTCCCCCCGGCCGGGTGCGGCCCGGAACGGGCGGAACCGGTGCCGCGCAACCGGTCCAGCAGGTCGTCGGCAGGGCTGCGGCCCCGGATGACATAGCGGCCGAGGTACGCCGCCACGGCGTCCGTGACCTCGGTGGTGGCGCCGATCCTGGGCAGGGCCTCGAGCGCCGCGGCGAAGCAGGTGATGGCCGCCTCGTGCAGTTCGGGGTCGGCCAGGCCGTCGCGGGCGGCGTCGATCCACAGCGGATTGTGCGGCGCCGGCCTCGCGAGCGCCCGCTCCGCCAGGGGCTTCACGGTGCGGTACGCGGTCTCGGCGGCCTCCGGATCGTCGAAGAGCGCCGCCGTCACGGCGAGCGGGACGATCCACCCGTCCTCGCCGGGCTGCGCGTCGATCATGCGCAGTTCGAGGAACCCGCGCGGTCTGACCGGCGGGAACAGGGTGGTGATGTGGTAGTCGAGATCCTCCCGGGTGGGCGGGCGCGGTGCCCCGGACTCCGCCCACTCCCGGAAGGTCAGCCCCTCCGGAACGTCCCAGGGCCCGTCGTCCCTGCGTACGCACATCACCGGCGCGTCCAGGACGTGCCGCGCCCAGGCCCGGCGCGGGTCGCGGTCCAGCGGGGGCGCGCCCGCCCGGCCGGGGCCGATGTCCAGCCACAGCGACTGCCGGGTGGAGCGCCAGCCCGTGGGCCGCCGCCCGGCGAGCGGGGAGTTGGCGAAGGCGGCCACCAGGACCGCTCCCAGCTGGTGCGCCAGCCACCAGCGCCGCCCGTGACCGAGCGGGCCGGGCTCCTCGTAGCCGGCGTCCAGAGCGATCTGGACGGAGGCCGAGGTGCACATCATGCGGCGCCCGGCGGGGCCGGTCCGGTCGAGACAGGCCTCCAGGGCGTCATAGCGCGGTTCGCGCAGGAACCGGCGGGGGGCGTGCCATGGATCGTGCCCGATGCCGACGAGGCCGAGACCCTGCCCGGTCAGGACCGGGCGGACGGCGTCGAGGTCGGCGGAGACGGTGCGGACGCACTCCATCAGGGAGGCGGCGGGCGGCGAGCTGAGCTCCAGCTGACCGCCGGGCTCGATGGTGAGCGCCGACCTCAGAGGTACGTTCCGCAGTGCGGCGTAGGCCGCTTCGAGTCGTTCGGTTGTGACGGGGAGCCGCGGCGTGCGCAGCTCGTGGACCAGCCATTCCACCTCGACCCCGATGCTGCGGGGCGGGCCGGTCTTGAAGCAGATGCCCCGGACCAGTGCCTCCACCTCGGGCGGGGTGAGGGCGGTCCGGGGCTCCGTACGGTCGGGCGCCGGAGTCGCACTCGGCGTATCGGACATGCCAGGAACCTCCTGAGATTCGAACGTGCCGTCGGCCCGGACCGTCAGGTACCCGGGCGGCGGCACCCGTCTAACCCAAGACCCTCATGCCGTATCGCACAAGGGTGCGTATTGGCGCGTTCCGAGTCGGTAATCTCCTCACGTCAGGCGTTCGCCAGGGCTTTTCCGGCCGTTCGCACACGCGGAAACTCTGTTGCACCGCCTGTCCAGCATCGCCCAGGATCGGTTCATGAGCACGACGGGGGAGAACGCGCGGGCGCGCGCTCACGGCGCTCACGGGGGTGGCGCCGTGAGCGCGCGCCCGCGCGGCACACCGACCCCGTCATCCACTCACCCGCGGTGCCCGTCTTCCGCGACGACCGCGGCGGAACGGGTGCTGGAGACCGCCCGTGCCCCTGGCTGCCGGCGGCTGGGCTTGGGGGCCCGGGGGTGCGGGGTTCTCCGGAACGGCCCGGCGCAGGTGGCGGGCGGCTTCCGGGGACTGCCCGGACCGGGCGGTCGGTTCGCCGGGGCCTTCGTGCAGGTGACGTCCGGGATCCTGGACCGTGGGCGGGCAGCGCGGTGCGGGGGCCTTCGCGCGCGCGGTTCCGGAACGGCGCGGCGGGTGGCGAGGCCCCCGCAGACGGGGGATGCGGCGGGGGCCTCGTCCAGGTAGACGGACGAAAGGCGCAAGGAGTTCCAGACCGGCGCCATGACTTTCGTCAGCGGGCGCGGCCGATCCGCATGCCGTCGCGGCGGCGGTGGACGGTCAGGTAGGCGAGGCCGTCGCCGCCCGCGGTGATGCTGCGGGTCGAACCGTGGGGGAGCCAGGCCAGCGCGCCCGGAGCCAGAGGCTGCGCCTCGTCCCCGTCCCGGCCGCCGAGGACGCCGCCGCCCGAGACGACGAGCAGCAGGACGTCCAGGTCCGGTTCCGCGTGCGGGGCGACGTGGCGGCCGGGGGTCAACCTGACGACGTTGGCGTCGAGTTGCCGTCCGCTCTCGGCGAGTTTCCACGCCACGGCGGCCTCGGTCGGTGCCGCGGCGGCCACCAGGGCGGTGTCGCACAGGACGCGCGCGCTCGCTTCGTCCGGTGCCTGGTCGTCCGGGGTGTCGGCGATGGCCATGGGGGTGCCCCTTCCCTCTTCCTCATCTGTCACACAGCTTGCCGTAGAATTCTTACAGCTGTCTTTTGGAGAAAATCTGCGCAGGTGGAGGGAAGGAGGTGGGTCCGTGTCGCGTGGTCGCCTCGGCCCGCGCCGCCGCGAGGTCCTCGATGCGCTGCGCGCGGCCTCCGCTCCGCTCGGTGTCGTGGAGGTGGCCGAGCGTCTCGGCGTACACCCCAACACGGTGCGGTTCCACCTGGAGGCGCTGGTCGGCGAGGGACTCGTCGAGCCGGCGGCGCTGGAGCCCTCAGGACCCGGACGGCCGCGGACGGTCTACGCGCCACGGCCCGGTATGGACCGTGGCGGGACCCGCCGCTACCGGCTCCTCGCGCAGATGCTGCTCGGCCGGCTCGCGGCGGCCGGGGCCGGGGCACGGTCCACGGCCGTGGAGGCGGGGCAGGCCTGGGGGCGTGCACTGGTCGCCGCCTCGCCGCCGTCCGGGCGGCCCACCGCCGAGGTGTCGTCCGCCAGGCTCGTGGAGCTGCTGGACGACCTCGGCTTCGACCCCGCCCCCGCCCCCGCGAGCGCCGGCGAGGAGGGCGCGGCTCCGCCGCGGATCGGGCTGCGGCACTGCCCCTTCCTCGAACTCGCCGAGGAATACGGCCAGTTGGTCTGCCCTCTCCATCTGGCCCTGATGCGGGGGGCGTTGGCCGGGATGCGGGCCCCGCTGACGGTGACGGATCTCGAACCGTTCGCCGAACCCGACCTGTGCGTGGCCCACCTGGCGCCCGCACCGCAGCAGCCGGCAGAAAGGCACTCCTGATGTACCCCACGTGGGCCGCGGCAGCGGTCGCGATCACCTTCGTCTGGCTCGGGATGGTACTGGCGATCTCCTTCCTGGAGGCGCCGCTGAAGTTCCGCGCCCCCGGTGTGACGATCGCCCTCGGGCTGGGGATCGGGCGGCTGGTCTTCCGGGCCCTGAACCTCGTCGAGGCCGCGCTCGCCGTCGCGGTGGCCGTCGCCGTCTTCGTCGGTGACGCCTCCACACCGGTCGTGGCACCGGTCGTCGCCGCCGTCGTCCTGCTGCTGGCGCAGCTTCTCGTGGTGCGTCCACGCCTGAACCGCAGGTCGGACCGGATCCTGGCGGGCGAGGACCTGCCCCGCTCGCACGAGCACTTCCTCTACGTCGGCCTGGAGCTGGCGAAGGTCGCGGCGCTCATCACGCTGGGCGTGGGCCTGCTGACCCTCGGCTGACGGGACCACGGCCGGTGAGCCGGGGAGGGCCTTCCCGGCCGTGCCGGTGGCCGGTGGCACGCCGGCCCGGAGGGGCCCGTTCCGCGGGCGGTGACCGGTCCCCACCGGCGGCCGCGGCGGCGTGCGCGCGACCGCCGCGCGGCGTCCGGAGGGCGGTGCCCGGTGCCGGTGCCTCTCCGCCCCGGCCGACCGGAGCGGCAGCGCGTACTCAGCTCCAGCCGTAGCGCTCCGCCAACCGCCGCCGGACGAGGTCGAAGCGGCCGCGGTCCAGGGCGCAGGCCTCGCGGCGCATCCCGCCGTCGTGCAGGCGCAGCACACGGTCGACATCGATCCAGGAGTCGCGGCCGGTACGGTCCCAGGGGCCGCTGCCGATGGCCACCCACTCGCGGTCGCCGTCGTGGCGCTTGCTGGAGAGCTGGACCGCGAGCAGCGTGCCGGTGGCCTCACGGGCGACGACGAGCACCGGGCGGTCCTTGCCACGGCCGTCGTTCTCTTCGAACGGCACCCAGGTCCACACGATCTCGCCCGGGTCGGGGTCGCCGTCGTGCGCGGGGGCGTACTCGGTACGCACCCTGCCGACCCGGCGCGGGTCGGCCTCGGTGGTGGCGGAGGGGCCGTAGCGGCCGGGGACGTTCTCATCGGTAAAGGCGGTCACGGGGGCACCTTAGACGCAGCGGGTGCCGGCCCCTCGCAGGCCCCGTGCGAAAAGCCCGGGGCCCATCGGCCGAACCGAGAGCCCCGGGCCCGCCGCCCCGGACCCGCCGCACCGTCCCTGCCCGCACCGTCCCTGTCCGCACCGTCCCTGTCCGCGCCGCCGCCTCTGCCACGCCTCCCGCTCCGCCGGCACCTGCTCCTGCGCCGAGTCACGGCGAAGGTGCTGCGGCGACCTTGTCGTGTTCTCGACGCGCAATCGGTCGACTTCTCGACGCGCAATCGGTCGACAGGCCCTCACCTGCGTGGAATCGGTCAACAGGCCCTCACCTGCGTGGAGCCGAGCTCATAGGGTGCCATCGGGCGGACGGCCCGGGTCTGGCCGGGCGGGCGGCGTCCGGCCCAGGCGGGCGAGGGGGGACAGAGCCATCAGCGCCGGTGACAGCAGCATGCCGGCGGCTGCCACCAGAAGGCCGGCGCGCGTCCCCCACGCCTCCGCGAGGAAGCCGCCGAGCAGCGAGCCGAGCGGGGTCAGCCCCATGCCGGCGAAGTTGATCGTCGCGGCGACCCGGCCCTGCATCCCGGGATGGGTCATGGCCTGCCGCACGGCCATGACCGTGACGTTCACCAGCTGGCCGAAGGTGCCGAAGACGAGGTTGACGGCGAGGAGCGCGCTGACGGCCGCCACGGACGAGCTGTGCAGCGCGGGCACGAACAGGAACACGCCGTCGCCGAGAGCCGCCGCGGACACCAGGACCGTCCCGTGCCCGAAGCGGCCCGGCAGGCGGGCGGCCAGCAGCGAGCCGAGGAGCGCGCCGGGCCCCGTGGCCGCGAGTGCCAGCCCGACGGCGGTGCCCGACAGGTGCAGTTCGCGTGGCAGGAACAGCAGATAGACCGTCATCACGGCGGCGAAGGAGAACTGGAAGGCGGCCGACGCGAGGCACACGGTCCGCAGCGAGGCGTCGCCGGCGACGAAGCGGACGCCCTCGTGGATCTGCCGCCACAGCCGGGGTGGACGTCCGGAGCGTTCCGGGACGGTTTCGCGGGAGGCGATCCGCCGGATCGACAGGAACGACAGCGCGAAGAACACGGCGGCGGATGCGGCGGCGATGGGCGCCGACAGCGCGGACACCAGCGCACCGCCGAGGGCGGGACCCCCGATCTGCGCGGCGGACCGGCTGCCCTCGAGCGCGCTGTTGCCCCGCACCAGCTGCTCACGGCCGACCAGCCGCACCAGACAGGACTGGTAGGCCACGTCGAAGAACACGGACAGTGCCCCGACGGTGAAGGCCACCACGAACAGTGCCGGCAGGCCGAGCAGTCCGAGGAGGCCGGCCACGGCGGTGGCGCCCAGGACCAGGGCCCGGCCGGCGTCCGCCAGCACCATCAGCGTGCGAGTGCGCCACCCGTCCACCCACGCGCCGGCGACGAGCGACAGCAGCAGGATCGGTGCCTGCCCGACCGCGCGCAGGACGCCCAACCGGCCGGCACCGGCGCCGAGCACCAGGACGGCGAAGAGCGGCAGGACCACCAGGCTCGCGTGCTCTCCCAGTTGGGAGGCTGTCTGGCCCACCCAGAGCCGGCGGAAGTCGCTGTCCCGCCACAGGCTCGACGGGGCCGGCCGACCGGTACCGGACCCGGCGGAGGACGAGGGAGGCAGGGACGGCAAGGAGGGCGGGGACGGCACAAGGACCTTTCGGAGGACCGGAGACGAGACCCGCGGGCCGGCGACGCCCGGCGCGCCGGCGATTCCGTCAGGGGCCGGGCGGTCAGGCCGCCGAGGTGTCGCCGACCGCCCGCTGCGGCGGCCACGCCTCGTGCCAGCGCAGTTCGGCCTCCAGTTGCGCGGCGAGCGAGATCAGCAGCGGTTCGCTGTCCGCCGGTCCGAGCAGCTGGGCCCCGACGGGCAGCCCGCCGCTCACGAATCCGGCGGGCACGTTGACGCCGGGCCAGCCGAGCACGTTCCACGGCCAGGCGTACGGGCAGGCGGCGATCATCGCGCGGTCGGTGGCGAAGCCGCTCAGCGGCAGCATCGAGCCGATGCGCGGCGGGGGAGCGGCCGTCGTCGGCGCGAGGACGACGTCGTAGGACTCGAAGAAGCCGCCGATACGGCGGTGCAGGGCCGGCTCGGCCCGCCGCGCCGCCCGAAGCGGTGCTCCGCCGAGCAGCCGGCCGAGCCGGGCGGCTTCGCGGGTGCGCCGGTCGAGCAGCGCGGGGAAGGGCGCCTCGGCCACGCGCTCGGCGAGGCCGACGGTGGCACGGGGGACGAAGGTCAGCCCGATCTGCCCGTAGGGCGGGTCCGCCTCCTCCACGACATGCCCCAACCGGGCCAGTTCGTCGGCGAGTCGGACCACACGCGCACGCACCTCGGGCCCAAGGCGCGCGGGCAGGGCGGTGAACGGCGGCTTGAGGGCGAGCGCGATCCGCAGCCGCCCGGGCTCGCGCCCGACCGCCTCGGCGGCGCGGATGGCGGCCGGCCGGTCCGGGTCGCGCTCGTGGTTGCCGCTCGCCGCGTCGAGCAGCAGGGCCGCGTCCGCGACCGTGCGGGCGAGGGTGCCGTTGACGGTGATCCCCTGGAAGGACTCGCCGCGCGGCCAGGTGGAGATGCGGCCGCGCTGCGGCTTGATGCCGATGAGGTGGGTCCAGGAGGCGGGGATGCGCACGGAGCCCGCGCCGTCGGAGCCGAGGGCGGCCGGCACGAGCCCGGCGGCGACGGCGGCGGCCGATCCGCCGGAGGAGCCACCCGGCGTGTGCTCCGGGTTCCACGGATTGCGGGTCGCGCCGAAGGCGGGCCCCTCCGTGAAGGGCCACTGACCGAACTCGCAGGTGTTGGTCTTGCCGACGATCACGGCCCCGGCCGCCCGCAACCGCCGTACGGCCTCCCCGTCCTCGGCGAGCGGCGGGAACCGCCCGTCGCAGCCGAACGCGGTCGGCTCACCGGCCACGTCCATGTCGTCCTTGACCGCGACCGGCACGCCGAGCAGCGGTTTCCGCACCCCGGCGGCGAGTTCCCGGTCCGCGGCGTCGGCCTCGGCGAGGGCGGCCTCGGCCCGCACGATCCGGAAGGCGTTGACGGTGGACCGGCTCGCCTCGATGCGCGTCAGGGCCCGCTCGACCAGCGCCCGGGAGCTCACCTGCCCCTCGGCCAGCGCTCGGGCGGACTCCACCAGACCTGCGGCACGGTCGGGCGTCATGCGGGCACCTCCGAGGGGCGGCTCGTGCGACACGTCCACTACCGAACAGTAACGTCCGTGGGGCGGAGGGGGGAACGGACGGAGCGGGTGGAGCGGGGGGCGGGGTGCGGGCCGGGAGTGCGGGCGGCGGCGGGACGGGTGCCGGCCGGGCCGGTCAAGCCATGATCGGGTCGGGTTTCGCCCATGATCCCGCCAAGAACGGAACATGATCTTCCCAGGAACGCAAAGGAACGTTCCTGGTTCAACTTCCCTCCTTGTTGACGTGGCCCCGACATTCGTACGTTCTGCGCGGCCACGGCGCACACCCCGCGCCGAGGTCGTACCGCGCACCCCCCACAGCCCTTCCCGGTTCATCCACCATGCGGAGGACGTACGTTGCGCAGAACCGTTTCCCTCGCCGCCGTGGCCACACTTGCCACGACCGCCCTCGCCCTGGCCGCCCCGGTCGGCCAGGCGGCCCAGGCCACCACCTCCACCTCCCACGGCGTCACCGTCGCCCACGCCTGCGCCACCCCCACGAAGAAGGGCGAGATGGCCTGCAACGCCTTGCAGGTCACCGCCGGCACCCCGAAGTCCGCACACGCCGAGAGCGACCTGACCGCGGCGGCCGCTCCTTCCGGCTACGGGCCCGCCTCGCTCCAGGCGGCGTACAACCTGCCCTCAGCGAGCGGTGGTTCGGGACAGACGGTGGCGATCGTCGACGCCTATGACGACCCCAACGCCGAGTCCGACCTCGCCGTCTACCGTTCCCAGTACGGCCTGCCCGCCTGCACCACGGCCAACGGCTGCTTCCAGAAGGTGGACCAGAGCGGCGGCACCGGCTACCCGCGCGGAGACTCCGGATGGGCCGAGGAGATATCCCTCGACCTCGACATGGTCAGCGCGGCCTGCCCGAACTGCCGGATCCTGCTCGTGGAGGCCCGTTCGGCCACCATGACCAACCTCGGCACGGCCGTGAACACCGCCGTGCGGCTGGGCGCGAAGTTCGTCTCCAACAGCTACGGCGGCTCGGAGTCCTCCAGCGACGCCACCTACGACTCCAGCTACTTCGACCACCCGGGCGTGGCGATCACCGTCTCCTCCGGCGACAACGGCTACGGCGTCGAATACCCGGCGGCATCCGCGTACGTGACGGCGGTGGGCGGCACGTCCCTGAGGACCGCCTCCACCTCGCGGGGCTGGACCGACACCGTCTGGAGCGGGGCGGGCTCCGGATGCTCCGCCTACGACGCCAAGCCCGGCTGGCAGAAGGACACCGGCTGCGCCAACCGCACGGTGGCGGACGTGTCGGCCGTCGCGGACCCCAACACCGGTGTCGCGGTCTACGACACCTTCCGCTCGGCCACCGGCTGGATGGTCTTCGGCGGCACCAGCGCCTCCTCCCCGCTGATCGCGGCGACCTACGCGCTGGCCGGCGCCCCGTCCGCCGGCTCTGATCCGGCGTCCTTCCCGTACGCGCACACCTCGGCGCTGTACGACGTCACCAGCGGCTCCAACGGCAGCTGCGGCGGTTCCTACCTGTGCACCGGAGCCACCGGGTACGACGGCCCGTCCGGGCTCGGCGTGCCGAACGGCACCGCCGCCTTCACCGGCTGAACCCGCCTGTGAGGTAGGCCGGTTCCCCATGGGTACCGCGTGGAGGGCCGCTGTCCCGTAGCGGCACGGTCCTCCGCCGCGAGGCCGGAGCGGGCGAAGACGCCCGTTCCGGCCTTTCGCACGGCCGTTCCGGGCTTCGGCACGCCCGTTCCGGTCTTCCGCACGCCGGTTCCGGTCTTCCGCGCCGGCTCCCCGTCGGTTCACGCGCCGGGGCGGCCACCCCGCCCGTTCATCGGGAACCCCGTCACCAGCTACCGGCCCGGACGGGCCGTCGACGTCGAGGGCGACGGCGACGGCGACGGGGGCGGGGGCGGGGGCGGCGGCCTCGACACGGCCGCATTCGCCGGCACACCGGGCCGCCGCGTCCGCGTCCGCGTTCGCGGCCACGGCATCGAGCGCGGCAGCGGCTGGGGGACGCTCGCTGTACGAAGCCGGCGTCCACAGCGCGCCCGACCGAGGCCGGCGAAGACCGACCGCGGGCCGTGGCGGCACGCCGCCACGGGCGCAGGCCGGGACCTCGCCGCCGTGCACCTCCGCCGAAGGCCCGCGGCTACTACGGCCGGGCATCATCCGCCACCACAGCGAAACCCGGTACGGCGCGGCGCGCCGCGGACCCTCGCCGGGACCGCGGCGGGAATCCTCGACGGGACGCCGCTGCGCTTCCGGGGTTACATATGCCCCCCAGGGGTACATGATCGGCTGCACGGCAGAACCACCGTACGGCAGAGGGACTCCATGGCAGCAGGAGAGGACCAGGCGATGACCGCGCAGCCCGTCGCCTCCGGCGGTCCGGCACCCGCCGGTTTCCCGGGCCCGGGCGGCCCCGGGTGTCCGCGCGCCGCCCACCGGGACGGTGGGGCCCGATGACCGGCATCACCGCGGCGCTGTCGCTGCTGGGTGTGGCGGCACTGGCCGTCGCCGCCGTCTACGGGGCGGCCTGGGCGGCGCGTCTGTCCTCCGATCCCGTGGCCGCCGCGCCGTTCGGATCGGGGCTGGAACCCGTGGAGCACGCGGTGAGCAGGTTCCACGTGCGCTGGTACACCGTGACGATGCTGTTCCTGGCCTTCGACATGGAGATGGTCTTCATGTACCCGTGGACGCGGGTGATCTCCGTGATGGGGCCCAGCGCCGTGATCGAGATGTTCGTCTTCCTGGCGGTCCTGGTCGCGGGTGTCCTCTACGCCTGGCGGGAGGGTGCGCTGCGATGGACGTGACCGGCCTCCTCCTGCGCGCCGCTGCCGCGCGGCCTCGCGTGCTGCTGGCCACCCTGCCGGGCGGAACGGCCGCACGGCTGGCAGCCGAGCGTCTGCTGCGGCTGCGGGATTGGCCGCCGGCCGCCACGCCGGCCCAGGCGGACCTGCTGCTCGTCGCCGGACCGGACTGCCCGCGTCTGCACGCGGCGGTGGACCGGCTCTGGCAGGACCTGCCCGCGCCCCGCGCTCGCGTACACGCGCCGGACGCCGGTGACGTCGAGGCCGCGCTGGAGTCCGGGCGGACCCGGCTCGGCTCACCGGCCTCTCAGCGCGAGCAGGCCCGAGCGGCTGCCGCACCCGGGGTCGACGCTCGCGGCGAGAGCGCGGAGGACGGCGACGGACAGCACGGCGGCGCCGGGGGCGCGCACGAGCGGCACGAGGACGGGGGCGAGGGCGAGGGCGGTCACGGGGACGGCGGCGGCCACGAGGAGCACGAGGTTCACGGCGGCGCGGGCGACGGCGGTCACGGGAACGGCGGCGGCCACGACGAGCAAGAAGGCGAGCAAGAAGGCGACGGCGGTGACGGCCAGGGCGACGACGACGGGGATGGCCACGAAGGTCACGACGGCCACGGGGGCCACGAAGGTCACGGCGACCACGAAGGTCACGGTGGTGGGGACATGGAGATGCCGGGCGGGCTGCCGATGGCCGGGCAGGGCGAGGACCGCGACGGTCTGACGCTGGACCAGCTGCACGTGCCGCTCGGGCCGTTGCTGGCCGACTGGCCGGCCGGGCTGACCGTCAGGCTCACCTTGCAGGGCGACGTCATCCAGCAGGCCGAGGTGGAGGAGCCGCTCACGCCGACCGGCGGGCCGGACACGGCGTTCTGGGTGCGGCCGTGGCTGCGTGCGGCGGCGGGTGAACCGGTGCCGGTGGGCGCGGCGGCCCGGCGGCGGGCCGCCGCGCACCTGGACAGCCTGGCCCGGCTGCTGTCGGTGGCCGGCTGGCCCGCCGAGGCGGTCGCGGCGCGCCGGCTGCGCGACGATCTGCTCGACGGTGCCCCCGGAACGGTGATCGCCCCCCGGCTGGACCGTTTCTCCCGCCGGGTCGGCCGGTCGCGGACACTGGCGTGGCTGACCCGGGGGATCGGCGGGCTGAGTGCCGAGGAGGCACGGGAGGCCGGGGTGAGCGGGCCGGCCGCGCGGGCCGGCGGGGACGTGACCGACCGCTACCGGCAGTGGCTGGCCGACGTCCGCCGCGACGTGGGGCGGCTGGAGGAGCCGTCACCGCTGCGGCCCGAGGACGAGGAGAGCCCTCGCGGCCGCTGGGCGGACGGGGACCCGCCGTCGGCCGCGCTGGTGGCGCTGCTGCCGCGTCTGCTGACCGGGGCGGAGCTGGCCGCGGCCCGCCTGGTCGTGGCCAGCCTCGACCCCGACCTGGACGAACTCGCCGCCGTGCGGCGGGAGGTGAGCGTCCATGACTGAGACGGGAGCGTGGTGGACGCTGCTGGCGGCACCCGCGATCCTGTGCGCCCTGGCCGTGCTGGCGGTCGCCGCCGACGCGCTGCTCGACGCGCGCGACGCGGGCCGGCCGCTCACCGCCGCTGCCGTGGCACGGCCGTTCACCGGTGTGCCGCGGTCGCTGCTGGCGCGGCCGCGGCGCCTGCCCGCGCCGGATGTGCTGCTGTGGCGGGCCGGGGTGGTCACCGTGCCGGTGGCCGCGGTGCTGGCCACGCTGGTGATCCCGTTCGGCGGCACGGCGGTGGCCGACGTGTCGGTCGGGCTGGTGTGGTTCAACGCCATGGAGGTGCTGACCTGGGCCGGTCTGTGGCTGGCCGGGTGGGGCCCCAACTCGGCCTTCTCCCTCGTCGGCGGCTACCGCTTCCTGGCCCAGGGCCTGGCCTACGAGCTGCCGCTGATGTTCGCGTTGATCTCGACGGCCACCGGGGCGCAGTCGCTGCGAGTGGGCGACATCGCGGCCGCCCAGCACGGTCTGTGGTACGCGGTGTGGATGCCGGTCGCCTTCGTCGTCTACCTCGCCGGGGTGCTCGCCTTCAGCTTTCTGGGCCCGTTCGCCTATCCCGCGGGCCGCGACCTCGCCGGCGGGGTGCTGAGCGAGGCCTCCGGGCCGGACCGGCTGCTGCTGCAGGCCGGGCGGTGGCTGTGGCTGGCCGCCGGCGCGGCGATGGCGGTGCCGCTCTTCCTGGGCGGCGGCGCCGGGCCGGGGCTGCCGGCCTGGGCGTGGTCGCTGGTCAAGACGCTGCTGGTGCTGGCCCTGCTGGTGGTGGCGCTGCGGCGGCTGCCGGTGGTCCGCGCGGACCGGTACGTGGAACTGGCCTGGGTGGTGCTCATCCCGCTGACGATCGTGCAGGTGCTGGTCCCGGCCCTGGTGGACCTGAACCGATGACGAGTGAGGGGATCACGTCATGAGTACGACGAGCCTCGTAGTGCTGGGGGTGCTGGGCCTGCTCGCCCTGATCAGCGGCGTACTGGTGTTCACCCTCGACTCGATGGCCCGCGTCACCTTCGCGCTGCTGGCCTCCCTGTGCTGCGTCGGCGGCGTGGTGACCGTACTGGGGCTGCCGTACCTGGGAGTGGTGATCGTGCTGATGATGGTCATGGAGATGGTGATCATGGCCGTGTTCATGATCGCCTACATGATGAACCCGGCCGGTCTGATGCCGATGTCGATGCTGCACAACAAGCGCGGCTCGCTGCTCATCAGCGCGGTGCTCTTCGCCGGTCTGGTCGCCGGGATCTTCGCGGTCCCCTGGCCGGAGCACGCGAAGGCCCGGCCGAAGGACACCACCTTCCAGGTCGGCATGTCGCTGATGGGCCCGCAGATGCTGACCATGATCACGCTGGGCTTCGTCCTGCTGGCCACCATGGTCGGCGCCACCGTGCTGGCCACCCACCGCGGCCGTTACGACCGCTTCGGTGACGGCCTCGACCGGCGGCCCGCGAAGGACCCGGCCGGCGGAGGGGTGGGCCGATGACCTTCCAGCTGCTCCTGGTGCTGGCCTCCGGTCTGTTCTGCGTCGGTCTGTTCGGCGCGCTGTCCCAGCAGTCCATCGTCATGATCATGATGGGGATCGAGCTGATGATCGGCGGGGTGATCGTGGCCGGCGCCGACTTCTGGCACTTCCTGGCCCCGGCCGCGGCCGGCGGCCAGGTGGTGATCGTGGCGGCGGTGGTGGCGATGGCGGTGGAGATGGCCATGGGCTTCGCCGTGACCACCGCCATCTACCGGGCCCGGCAGGTCGACATGACCGACATGGCCGAGGAGCTGAAGGGGTGAGCGCGCTGCTGTGGCTGCTGATCGCCGTGCCCCTCGGAGGCGGGGCTCTGCTCGCCCTGGCGGGCCGGGGCGCCGGGCGCGCGGCCCCGCTCCTCGGCGTGGCGGCGGCCCTGGTGACGCTGGGCCTGGCCGTGGCCGCGGCGGTGACCAGGCCGGGGGCGAGCACCCCGCTGTTCGCCGGGGTACGGGCCGGGTTCGCGGTGGACGGGCTGTCCGCGGTCATGGTGGTCACGGTCGCCGCCGTCACCCTGGCGGTCCTGCTGTTCTCGACCGGGGAGTTCGGCGAGGGCGACAACCGGGGCCGGTTCTTCGGGCTGATGCTGCTCTTCGCCGGGGCCATGCTCGTCACCGTCACGGCGACCACACTGCCGCTGCTGCTGATGGCCTGGGAGATCATGGGCGCCACCAGCTGGGCGCTCATCGGCTACTGGTGGCAGCAGCCGGAGCGGGCGTACGCGGCGGACGTCGCCTTTCTCACCACCCGTACCGCCGACCTCGGTCTGTACCTCGCGGCCGGGGCCGCGCTCGCGGGCGGCGTCGGTTCGCTGCGGCTTGCGGCGCTGCCCGGGGCGGACTCCCCGTGGCTGCACGTGGTCACCGCGGGCGTGGTCGCCGCGGCGCTGGGCAAGTCCGCCCAGCTGCCGTTCTCCTTCTGGCTGTCCAGGGCCATGCAGGGGCCCAGCCCGGTCTCGGCCCTGCTGCACTCGGCGACCATGGTGGCCGCCGGTGCCTACCTGCTGCTGCGGCTGCACCCGCTGCTGGCCGCGACCTCCTGGGCGGGCCCGCTGGTGGCCTGGACCGGTGCGCTGACGGCCCTGGCCCTGGGGGTCGTCGCCGTCGCCCAGCGCGATGTGAAGCAACTGCTCGCGGCCTCCACGTCCGCGCAGATCGGCTACATGGTCCTGGCCGCCGGCAGTGGCGGGGTGGCGGGCGGCGTGACGCAGCTGGTCGCGCACGCCGCCACGAAGTCGGCGCTGTTCCTGGCCGCCGGAGCATGGCTGACCGCGCTGGGCACCCGGCAACTGCCCGCCCTGCGGGGCGCCGCCCGCCGCCACCGCGTGGTCGGCGCCGCCTTCGTGGTCGCCGCGCTGACGCTGGCGGGCCTGCCGCCGCTGTCGCTGTGGGCGGCCAAGGACGAGGTGCTGGCGGCCGCCCGGGCCGAGAACACGGCCCTGTACGCGGTAGGGCTGGCCGCCGCGGCGGTGGCGGCCGTCTACAGCGTCAAGGCCCTCTGGTACGTCACCCGGCCCCTGCCGGAGGACGCGGAGGCGGGCTACGACACCGAGCAGCGGGGCACCCGCCGCGTCTCGCGGGCGGCCCCCGCCCCCCTGTGGACGCTCGCGGGGGCCGCGGCGGTGCTGGGCGTGCTCGCCCTGCCCGGCCCGGCGTCCTGGCTGAAGCGGCTCGTCGGGGCCTCCGGTGAGCCGGCGCCCGTGCCGTGGGAGCTCGGGCTGTCCGCCGGTGTGGCGCTCGCCGCCGCCGGCGCCGCCTGGTGGTGGGCCGCCCGCGAGGAGCCTGCTCCCCGGGCCGGCGCCGTGCGCTGGGCGCGGCAGTGGCTCTTCCTGGAGCAGGCCGCCGACGCGGTGGTGGTGCGGCCCGTGCTCGGGCTGGCGCGGGCGCTGGCCGTCTTCGACGACCGGGTCGTCGACGGCGCGGTGCGGCAGGTGGCGCGCGGAGGTCTGACCGCGGCCCGGCTCGCCGGCCGTGCGGACGACGGCGGCATCGACGCCGCCGTCCGGGCCGTCGCGGCGGGCGCCCGGAGTCTGGGCCGGTGGGCGCGCCGCCCGCAGACGGGGCTGCTGCACCAGTACTACGCCCAAGCCGCGGTCGGTTTCGCGGTGCTCGTCCTGATCGTGCTGTTGGTGAGGTAATCCCTGTGCTGAGCGTCGTCGTGTTCCTGCCGCTGGTGGTGTGCGCGGTGCTGCTGCTGTTGCCGCGCACCCTGCCCGACCGGACGGCCGTGTGGGTGTGGATCGCCGCCGCGGCCGCCGACCTGGCCCTGGTCCTCGCCCTGTGGGCCGGGTTCGACGCCGGGGGCGGGATGCAGTACGAGCAGCGGACGCGGTGGATCCCCGGCGCGGGGGTCGGCTACCACGTGGGCGTGGACGGACTCTCCCTGCCGCTGGTGGCGCTGACCTGCCTGCTGTTCCTGGCCGTCGCCGTGTACTCGCTGCGCGAGACGCGGCGGGTGCGCTCGTACGTGTGCCTGTTCCTCTTCCTGCAGACCGTGTGCCTGGGGCTGTTCGTGGCCCTGGACCTGATCCTGTTCTTCGTCTTCTTCGACCTGTCGATCGTCGGCATGTTCTTCGTCATCGCCGGCTGGGGGCACGGCGAGCGCGCGCGGGCGGCGGCGCTGAAGTTCTTCCTCTACACCTTCGTCGGCTCCCTCGCCCTGCTGCTGGGCTTCATCGGCCTGTACCTGGCCGCCGACCCGCACACCTTCGACATCACCGACCTGACCCGCGCCGACCCGCTGGCCGGGCGCGGGCTCTACGCGGGCCTGGTGCTGCTGGCGATCGGGGCGGGCCTGGCGGTCAAGACGCCCACCGTCCCGTTCCACACCTGGCTGCCGCCCGCCCACACCGACGCGCCCGCCGCCGGCTCCGCGATCCTCGCCGGGGTGCTGCTGAAGATGGGCACCTACGGGTTCGTCCGCATCGCCATGCCCCTGCTGCCCGGCTCCTGGCGCCACTACGCCCTGGTCATCGTCGTCGTCGGGGCCGTCTCCGTGGTCTACGGGGCGCTGGTGGCACTGGCGCAGACCGACTTCAAACGCATGATCGCCTACACGTCGGTCAACCACATGGGCTACATCATCCTCGCCGTCGGCGCCGCCGGGACCCTGGCCGGCAGCGACGCCCAGGCCCGCTCGCTCGCGGTGACCGGCGCGGTCACCCAGATGGTCAGCCACGGCCTGATCACCGGCGCGCTGTTCCTGCTCTGCGGTGTCCTCTACGACCGCGGCCGGACGTACGCCATCGACGCCTACTCGGGGCTGGCCGCGCACACCCCGCGCTTCGCCGCCGCCACCGCCGTCGCCGCGTTCGCGAGCCTGGGCATTCCCGGCTTCTCCGGCTTCATCGCCGAGTTCCAGATCTTCACCGGCAGCCTGGCCTCCCAGGCCGTCGCCACCGCGATCGCGCTGACCGGCATCCTCATCACCGCCGCCCTCTTCCTGCGCGCCCTGCGGACGATGTTCCTCGGCGCCCCGCGCCTGCCGGAGACGATCCCCACCGGGGGGATCGCCGATCTGCGCGGCAGTGAGGCGGCACCCGCCGTGACGCTGCTGGGCATGGCCCTGATCATCGGTGTCGCCCCCCGGTGGCTGCTGGACGTCATCGAGCCGGCCAGCCGCACCGTGACCGGGCTGGTGGCACGGTGAACGAGAACCTCTCCGCCCTGCTGCCCGAACTCGCCCTGGCCGGCGGCGCCGTCATCGGCCTGCTGGCCGGTTCGTGGCTGCCGCGCCACCGGCAGTGGGCCGTCGCGGCCCTGGCCGTCGCCGCCTGTGTCACCGGGCTGGCCGCGACCGCCGTCACCATGGCGACGCGGGGCGAACAGGCCGTGTTCTCCCAGGCGTTCGCCGTCGACACGGCCACCGACGCGGGCCGTCTGATCGTGCTGGGCGCGCTGCTGCTGGTCGTCGCCATGTCGGTGGAGACCGTCCGCGGCCACAAGCGCGAGAGCGAGTACTGGGTGCTGCTGCTGATGACAGGCGCCGGCACCCTGGCCATGATCGGCGCGAACGACCTGCTGATGCTGTTCGCCGCCTACCTGCTCGCCAGTATTCCCGCCTACGCGCTGTCCGCCTTCGCCAAGGACGCGCCGGGCACCGAAGCCGCCCTGAAGTACTACCTGATGGGCGCCCTGCTCGGCACGACCATGCTGGCCGGCACCGCCCTGCTCTACGGCGCCGGCCACGCCACCCTCTACCCGCAACTGCGCGCCGCCCTGCCCTCCGCGCCGTACGCCCTGGTGACCGTCGGCCTGGTGGCCGTGCTGGCCGGGCTGCTGTTCAAGGCCGGCGCCGTACCCGCCCACTTCTGGGTCCCCGACGTCACCCAGGGCGCGCCCACCCCCGTCGCCGCCTACGTCACCACGCTGCCCAAGATCGGCGGCCTGATCGCCGGCTACCGGCTGCTCCACCAGGCCCTGGCCGACAGCGGCGTCAACTGGCCGCTGCTGCTGGCGATCCTCGCCGCCGCCACCATGACCCTGGGCAACCTGGCCGCGTTCTTCCAGACCTCCGTCAAACGGTTGCTGGCCTACTCCACCATCAGCCAGGTCGGCTATCTCCTCATGGCCCTCGCCGTGGCGACCCGGACCGACCTGGCCCAGAAGGGCCTGCTGTTCTACCTGGCCGCCTACGCGGCCACCAACCTGGGCGCCTTCGCCGTCGTCACCGAACTGCCCGAGGCCCGCGACCTGGCGGACTACCGCGGCCTGGCCCGCCGCCACCCGGGCCTGGCCGCCGTTCTGGTCGTCTGCCTGCTCGGCCTGGTCGGCACGCCGCCCACCGGCGTCTTCCTCGGCAAACTGGAGATCTTCAGCGCCACCATCGACGGCGGCTACACCTGGCTCGCCGCCCTCGCCGTCGCCAACACCGTCGCCTCCCTCTTCTACTACCTGCGCTGGCTCGCCCCCCTGTTCACCACCGCCGACCCCGCGCCCGCCGGTGCGCACGCCGTGCTCGGCCGCTGGGCAGCCGCCACGGCCTACACCGCCGGCGCCCTCTCCCTCGCGCTCGGCGTCGCCGGCGGCACCGTCCTTCCCTTCGCGACGGGCCCGCTGCTGCCGTGACCGCCGCCGGGCGCGCCGGCCCGCGCGGTTCGTGGTGCCGGGGCGGGCGGCGCCCGCGGTGCTGCCGGGCCGCGGAATGAGACGGTAGCCGAATAGTTCGGTGTCCGTTGTATTGTGGGGTCATGGTCGCGAACATGACGCCCCGCCGGGACCGGAGCCGCTGGCCCGCCGCGCTCACGCGTGAGCGCGCCCGCCCGGAGGTCATACGCTCGCGGCCCGACGCCTGGTGGCTGGCCGTGGGCACGGTGTGCTTCGGGGCCTTCATGGGGCAGCTGGACGCGAGCATCGTGACGCTGACCTACGGCAGCCTGCGCACCGGGTTCCACGCCTCGCTCGCGGCCGTGGAGTGGGTGTCGCTGGCGTATCTGCTGACCTTGGTGGCACTGCTGGTGCCGGCCGGGCGGCTGGCCGACGCCCACGGCCGCAAGCTGCTGTACCTGTACGGCTTCGCCGTCTTCACCCTGGCCTCCGCGGCCTGCGGGTTCGCCCCGTCCCTGTGGGCGCTGGTCGCCTTCCGGGTGGTGCAGGCCGCCGGGGCCGCCATGATGCAGGCCAACAGCGTCGCGCTGGTGACCACGAGCGCGCCGCGGGAGAGGATGCGCAGCGCCCTCGGGGTGCAGGCCGCCGCGCAGGCGCTGGGGCTGGCGCTGGGGCCGACCGTGGGCGGGGTGCTGGTGTCCACGCTCGGCTGGCGCTGGGTGTTCTTCGTGAACGTGCCGGTCGGGCTGGTCGCGCTGGTCGGCGGCCACTACCTGCTGCCGCGTACCCGGGCCCGTACGAAGGTGGCGCGCTTCGACTGGAGCGGGCTCGCCCTGCTGGCGGTGGCGACCACGAGCGCCCTCCTGGGCGTGTCGGCGGCCTCCGGACTCGCGGTACCGGGCTGGGGCGTGGCGCTGCTCTTCGTGGTGGCCGCGGTGGCCGGCCGGCAGTTCGTGCGGCGGCAGCGGCGGACGGCCGCACCGCTGCTGGATCTGGACCTGCTGCGGGTGCGTGCCGTGGCGACCGGGCTGATCGGTGCGCTGAGCGGGTACCTGGTGCTGTTCGGACCGCTGGTGCTGGTCCCCGTGGTCCTGACCGCCCGGGGTTCCTCGGAGCTGACCGCCGGTGCGGTCCTGACCGCGCTGCCCGCCGGTTTCGCCCTGGCCGCGACCGGCGGGGACCGGCTGCTGCCGGGCTCCCTGACCGACCGCGGGCGGTGCCTGGCCGGAGCCGGGGTGTTCGCCCTCGCCACGGCCGCGCTGCTCTTCGTGCCGCTGACCACGGGCCCGCTGGTGCCGCTGCTGGCGCTCACCGGCCTGGGCCTGGGCACCTTCACCCCGGCCAACAACACCATGATCATGGGGGCGATCCCGGCCCGTTCCTCCGGTACGGGAGGCGGGCTGGTCAACATGACCCGCGGCCTGGGCACCGCTCTGGGCGTCGCCCTGGTCACTCTCGCCCTGCACCTCGTCGCCGGGGGCGGTGTCCGGGCGGGTGCCCGGTGGGCCGCCGCCGTCCTGCTGGCGGCCTCGGTCCTCGCGGCCGTCTCCGCCTGGCTGGGCCCGCGCGACGGCCAGGGCACCGCACCGGAGACACGGTGAGGGGCCGAGTGCCGGGGTGCTGACCCGGGCGGGCGGCGTGTGGGTGCGTGGCGTCGGGTGGTCGTCCTGGGCGTGGGTGGCGCGGGTGCCTCGGTGGCGGGTGCGGTGCGGTCGTGGGTGCCGGGCGGCGTACGCGCGGTGCAGGGCGGCGGCGGGGTGGGCGGGCACGGCGGTGCGGGTGAGGGCGTGGACCCGGTACAGGGGGCCGGGGCGCGGGAGCCGGGTGGTGGCGGGTGGCGCGCCGGTGTCCGGAGGCGCCGGCGTCACGCCCCCTTCCCGCCCGCCTCCCCGGCGGTGGCGGTGGCGGCGGCCGTGGCCTCCTCGTCCTCTTCGCCGTCCTGGGCGCCGGCGTACGGGGCGTTGTCGCCCGGGCGCGGATGCCGGCTGGCGATCAGGTACACGAGCGCCCCGGTGAACAGGGCGAGGGAGACGTAGTCGTTCAGCCGCATGCCGAGGAAGTGGTTGGCGTGGTCGATGCGCAGTGCCTCGATCCAGGCCCGGCCGGTGGTGTAGGCCAGCACGTAGCAGGCGAACAGCCGTCCGCGGCGCAGGCGGCCGTGGTGCCGGGCGTCCAGCCACAGCAGGAGGGCCATGACCCCGAGGTCCCACAGCGACTCGTACAGGAAGGTCGGGTGGTAGAGGGCGACGGTCGGGCTGTCGGCGGGCCGGTTGGCCGGGTCGATGTACAGCGCCCAGGGCAGGTGCGTGGGACGGCCGTACAGCTCCTGGTTGAAGTAGTTGCCCCAGCGGCCGATCGCCTGCGCCAGGACCAGTCCGGGGGCGGTGGCGTCGGCGAAGTCGGCCAGCCTGATGCCGTGGCGGCGGCAGCCCAGCCAGGCGCCGACCGCGCCGAGGGCCACCGCGCCGGGGATGCCCAGACCGCCGTCCCAGATGAACAGGGCGTGCAGGGGCTGCCTGCCGGGTGCGAAGTACAGCTCGGGGTCGGTGATCACGTGGTACAGGCGCCCGCCGAGGATGCCGAACGGCACCGCCCACAGCGCGATGTCGGCGATGTCCTCCCGGCGTCCGCCACGGGCCTCCCAGCGGCGGCCGGTCAGCCATACGGCCGTGAAGATTCCGGCCAGGATGCACAGCGCGTACGCGCGGATCGGCAGCGGGCCGAGGTGCCACACCCCCTGGGACGGACTGGGCAGGTACGCCAGCTGCATGGGCTCGACCGTTCTCACGTGCACGGGGACCGGCCGCGGGGCCGGGGGACTGGCCCGACAATACATCGGACACCGAAGCTTTCGGTATCCGGCCGGCCCGGCGGCGCGCGGCGGTCGTCGCCCGCGGCTGCCCGGCTACCCTTGCCGCATGCCCGCGCAGCCCCGCTCCGACGTCTCTGTGTCCCGGCCCGCCGACGAGGTGCCGGACGCCCGGCTGCTCACCGAGGCCGTCACCCGGCTGCGTCGCGCGCTGCGCGCCTCCATCCGCACCGACTACCCGTGGGAGACCCTGCCCATGGCCCAGGTCGAACTGCTGCAGGTCCTCGGTGAGCACTCCCCGGCCCGGGTCAGCGACCTCGCCGCGCGCCAGCGCCTGGCACCCAGTACCGTCAGCGGTCTGATCGGCCAGATGATCACGGCGGGGCTGGTCGCCCGCGACGTCGACCCCGCCGACCGGCGCGCCTCCGTCGTCACCCTCACCGCCGCCGGGCGCGAGCAGCTCACCGCGTGGACCACCGCCCACGAGCGCCGCATGGACGCGGCGCTGGCCGGCCTCGACGACACCGCCCGGGCCGCCATCGCGAACGCGCTGCCCGCGCTGTTCCGGCTGGCCGAGAACCTCGGGGAGCCGGGTGAGGGCGCGCCCGGGCGGTGACCGGCGGCCGCGGCGCGGTGAGCGCCGACGGGCGCGCGCGTCCCGGGCGCCCGCGTCGGCGCGCGGCTCCGTCAGTCGGTGGTGCCGGGCCTGGCGAGCGCGGCGAGGGCGGCGTCGAGGCGGCGGGTGGCCTCCTCGGCGACCGGGCGCAGGGCGTCCAGTTCGGTGAGGGCGACCATGGTGTTCGGGTCCAGAGCCTGGACGAGGGTGTGCTCGCCCTCGCGGCGGACGACGACGTTGCAGGGCAGCAGCAGTCCGATGCCGCGGTCGGTGTCCAGGGCGCGGTGGGCGAGTGAGGGGTTGCAGGCGCCGAGGATGACGTAGTCCTCCATGTCGTGGTCGAGCTTGGCCTTCAGGGTGGCGGTGACGTCGATCTCGGTGAGGATGCCGAAGCCCTGCCCGGCGAGCGCGTCGCGGGTGCGCGTGAGGGCGGTGGCGAAGTCGGCGTCGAGCTGCACGGTGCGGTCGTAGCGCATGGGGGGTGGACCCTTTCTCTCCGGCTCGCGGGCGGGACGTGGGCCCGGCCGCGAACGGGGTGCTCGTTTCGTGTCGTCCCGGATCGTCCTTGCCCCCGAGAATACCCCCCGGGGTACATATGGGGCCGTAAGGAGTACCGCGTGTTCCTCGCCGGCGCGATCGGGGTGGCCGGGGCGCGGAGGCGGGCCGGTGTGATCAGGCCAGCGAGAGGAACAGCTTCTCCAGGCGGGCGCGGACGGCCTGCGGGTCCTCGCCGTCGGCGTCGGTGGCGCGGGCGGAGTCGATGTCGCTCACGCACTGCTGCAGACCGGTGGCGATAATGGTGAAGCCGGCCCGGTCCAGCGCCCGGGAGGCGGCGGCGAGCTGGGTGACGACGTCCTCGCAGTCGCGTCCTTCCTCGATCATCCGGATCACCCCGGAGATCTGACCCTGCGCGCGGCGCAGCCGGTTCAGTACGGCCTTCAGCTCGGCGCCCGCAAGTTCGATGTCCACGTTCACTCCTCGAAAAATATACCCCTGGGGGTACTGTACGTCCCGATTCGGGGCGGCGTCGACCAGTGGGTGCCGGGATGCCCGGTGCGGAGCACCCGCGGCACGGCGGGCGCTCCGGCCGGACGCTCAGCCCGCGGCCGCCGGACCCGCGGCCGTCTGCCGGCGCACGTCCTCCATGTCCACGGCCCGGATCTTGCCGATGAGCTCCTCGAGAGCCTGCGGCGGCAGGGCGCCGGGCTGCGCGTAGAGCACGGTGCGCTCGCGGACGGCCATCAGGGTCGGGATCGAGGAGATCTGGAAGGTCGCGGCGAGTTCGGGCTGGGCCTCGGTGTCGACCTTGCCGAAGACGATGTCCGGGTGGCGCTCGGCCGCCTTCTCGTAGACGGGCCCGAACATCCGGCACGGCCCGCACCAGGCCGCCCAGAAGTCGATCAGCACGATGTCGGAGCCGGTGACGGTCTCCTCGAAGTTGTCCTTGGTCAGTTCGACGGTCGGCATGGGGGTTTCCCTTTCCTCTCCTATACCCGGAGGGGTATACGTTCGGTTCAACCGGTGCCGGTCCGGATTTGTTCCACGCAGACGGGAGGCAGTGGGAACCAGCGCATGCGCTCGAAGTCGGCCGGCAGCCCGGTGGGACCGTCGTCCAGGAGGCCGCGGCCGGCGGCGAGCACCGCGCGGGCGCGGGCGAGCTGCCCGGCCAGCGCCTCCTCGCCCAGCCGCCGGTGGCCGGGCAGCGGGGCGGTCAGCAGGCCGTCGGCGCCGAAGCGCACGTCCGTCAGCCGCAGCGGGGGTCGCGCGGGGCCGCGGTGATGGCGCCACTGCCCGGTGTGCGGATCGAAGCGGTAGTCGGGCAGCAGCCGGTGCCCGTGCACGGCGATCAGGTCGACGGCGTCGATGAGGTAGTCGCGGACGGTGTCGCTGATGAAGTAGTTGAAGTTGACGCGGACCCAGCCGGGTTTGATGCCGTCGCAGCCGCGGGCGACCTCGTCGAGCAGGGCGTGCGAGGTGGGGGAGTCGATGGCGAGCAGGCGGTGGCCGTAGGGGCCCGCGCAGGAGCAGCCGCCGCGGGCCTGGATGCCGAAGAGGTCGTTGAGCAGGGCGACGACGTAGTTGTGGTGCAGGTAGGCGCGCTCGCCGTGGCGGACGCGGAAGGAGACGATGGACAGGCGGCGGGCGTGGTGGTTGCCGAGGATCTCGATGCCCGGGTTGCGGTCCCAGCGCGTCAGCGCCCGCCGCCAGTGGCGCTCCTCGGCGGCCTGGATGGCGTCGGTGCCGACGGCCTGCTTGAGGGCGAAGACCAGTCCGGCCCGGATGGACTCCACGATCGCCGGGGTGCCGCCCTCCTCGCGGGCCACCGGATCGTCGAGGTAGCGGTGACCGAGCGGGTCCACGAAGGCGACCGTGCCGCCGCCGGGCGCGGTGGGCACCGGGTTGTGCACCAGCTCGCGCCGCACCACGAGCACCCCGGGCGTCTGCGGGCCGCCGACGAACTTGTGCGGGGACATGAACAGCGCGTCCTTGTGGTCCCCGGCGCCCGGCGCGCTCGGTGCCACCCGGATCGGGATGTACGGTGCGGCCGCCGCGTAGTCCCAGAAGGACAGGGCGCCGTACGCGTGGAGCAGACGCGCGACGCGGTCGGTGTCGGTGAGGATGCCGGTGACGTTGGAGGCGGCGGAGAAGCTGCCGATGCGCAGCGGGCGGTCGGCGTGGCGCCGCAGCGCCGCTTCGAGCCCCGCCGGGTCGATGTGGCCGTCCGCGTCCTCGTCGATCACCACCACGTCCGCGACGGACTCGCGCCAGGGCAGCTCGTTGGAGTGGTGCTCGTAGGGGCCCACGAACACCACCGGCCGCTCGGCCGGCGGCGGCCGGTCCGGGCGGCGCAGTCCGAGGATGCCGACCAGCTTGTTGACCGCGGCGGTGGCGCCGGAGCCGCAGAAGATCACCAGGTCGTCCTCGGTGCCGCCCACCGCCTCGCGGATGATCCCGCGGGCGTCCTCGCGCAGCCGGGTGGTCTGCAGACCGGTGCTGGAACTCTCCGTGTGCGTGTTGCCGTAGCGTGGCAGCACCTGCTCGCGGACGAAGTCCTCGATGAAGTCGAGACTTCGGCCGGACGCGGTGTAGTCGGCGTAGACGATCCGCTTCGGGCCGTAGGGGCCGTCGAGCACCTCGTCGTCGCCGATGAGGCCGCTCCGGACGCGCTCCACCAGCACCGGCACGGCCGGCGCCGAGGCCGTGCTCATGGCTCCAGCTCGATATCGATCTCGGGCGGCTGATGCAGGGTGTTGTGGACCGTGCAGTGCGAGGCCACGGCCAGCAGGGCCGCGCGCCGCTGCTCGGAGAGCCCGGGCGGCGGGACGACGACCAGGCGCACGGAGGCGACCCGCGCCGGGCGGTCGCTGGACATGGTGAACCCCGTGCGGACCCGCAGCCCGGCGCGGGACAGGCCGTGCCGGTGGAGATAGCGGCCCGCGTAGAACGCGACACACGTGGCCAGGGAGACGGCGAAGAGCTCGGTGGGCGTCGGCGCGGTGTCCGTGCCGCCCAGCTCGGCGGGCTGGTCGACCTGGACGCGGTGCCCGCGGACGTCCACGGTGTAGGTGTCCCGCTCGACATGGGCGACCTCGAAACGATGGACCTCCCCGGCCCGTGACTGGTTCGTGCCGAGGGTCTGTGGTGCGCTGGCGGTCATGGCCGGGCCCTTCTCGGTGGTGTCGGCTGCTCCGCGTTCCAGTCGACCGCGCGCCGGGCCCGGTATCGAGAGGCCGACGGGGTGCGGACGGGGCCGTTCGGCCCTCGTGGGCGCCGGCCCGGAGATCTACCCTGCGGGGTATTTTGCCCAGGGGTTTCGTGTCGGACGGTGAGGACCGGGAGGGCCGGTGGGCGGGCCGAAGTGATACCCGGGTGGGTACGGCAGTGGGGACCAGCGGCCCATGTCCGGCCGTCATCCCCCGCACCACAGTGGGGGCATGGCCAAACACATCGTGATTCTGGGCGGCGGAACGGCCGGCACCATGACGGCGAACCGCCTGTGCCGCGCGGACGACGCGCACGAGTACCGCGTCACGGTCGTCGATCAGGATGACGACCACCTGTACCAGCCCGGTCTGCTGTTCGTGCCGTTCGGGCTCGCCGAACCGCGGCACCTGGTGCGCTCCCGGCCGCGTCAGCTGGACGCGTCCGTCGACTACAAGAGCGCGCGGATCGACCGGGTCGACCTGGACCGGCGGACGGTGCACCTGGCCGGCGGCATCCACCTGACCTACGACGTCCTCGTCGTCGCCAGCGGATCCCGGCTGCTGCCGGAGGAGACCGAGGGCCTGACCGGGCCCGGCTGGGGCGAGCGGGTCTTCACCTTCTACGACCTGCGCGGCGCGACCGCTCTGCACGAGGCACTGGAGCGCTTCGACGGCGGCCGCATCGTGATCGACGTGGCCGACCTGCCGCTCAAGTGCCCCGTGGCGCCCCTGGAGTTCGCCTTCCTGGCGGACTGGTACTTCAAGCGGCGCGGCATCCGGGACCGGGTCGAGCTGGCGTACGCCACGCCGCTCGACGGCGCGTTCACCAAGCCGGTCGCCGCGAAGGCGCTGGGCGGGCTGCTGCAGGACAAGGGGATCGAGCTGATCACCGAGTTCACGCTCGGCGAGGTCGACGGGGCCGGCGGCCGGCTGGTGTCGTACGACGAACGCGAGGTGCCGTTCGACCTGGCGGTGGTGGTGCCACTGCACGGTGGCGCCGCCTACGTGGACCGCTCCGAGGGGCTGGGCGACGAACTCGGCTTCGTGCCCGTCGACCCGCACACCCTCCAACTCCCCGGCCGCCCCGAGGTGTTCGCGATCGGCGACGCGGCGGGCCTGTCGGCCTCGAAGGCCGGCTCGGTGGCGCACTTCGAGGGGGAGGTGCTGGTGCACAACATCGGCCGCTTCCTCACCGGACAGCCGCTGGACGCCTCCTTCGACGGGCATGCCAGCTGCTTCGTGGAGACCGGCTTCCACAAGGCCCTGCTGATCGACTTCAACTACGACACCGAACCGCTGCCCGGCCACTACCCGGGCCCCGTGGGCCTGCCGCTGCTGAAGGAGTCGCACGCGAGCCACCTCGGCAAGCTCGCCTTCGAGTGGCTGTACTGGCACAGCCTGCTGCCCGGCCGGGACGTGCCCGGCATCGGCTCGGCGATGCCCGAGCGCGGCAAGACCCACGTGCCCGCCTGAGAGCACGCATCCGACGAGGGGAGAGGACCCCGCCATGCCCACCGCCACCTACGCAGACACCGACGTCCCCGTCGACGACGAAGGCTTCTTCACCGACCCCGCGCGGTGGACCGAGCCGATGGCCGAGCAGATCGCCCGCGAGCAGGGCATCGGCGAGCTGACCGACCGGCACTGGACGGTCATCCGCTTCATGCGCGCCCAGTACGCGGCCAAGGGCACCGGCCCCACCGTGCGGGTGCTCGGCAAGACCTCCGGTGTCAGCGTCAAGGAGCTCTACCAGCTCTTCCCCAAGGGACCCGCGAAGACCGCCGCGAGGATCGCCGGCATCCCCAAGCCCCGCGGCTGCATCTGAGCCGCGGCCGCAACCAGAAGGAGTACGAGCCGTCATGGCCGACACCGCAACCATCGAGAAGGTCTCGATCGTCGTCTCCAAGGGTTCGCTGGAGGGCATCTACCCGGCCCTGATCATGGCCAACGGGGCCCGCGCCGAGGGCATCGAAGCCGATCTGTTCTTCACCTTCTTCGGCCTGGAGGCGATCACGAAGAAGCACTGGGAGCACATCAAGCTGGCCACCGTGGGCAACCCCGGTCTGCACCTGCCCACCCTGCTGGGCGGTCTGCCCGGCGTGCCGGACCTGGTCACCCACTACATGGAACGCAAGATGGACAAGCTCGACATCCCGCCCATCCCCGAGTTCATCGAGATGATCGCCGACACCGGCGCGGGCATCTACGCCTGCAAGGCGTCCGTCGACCTCTTCGAACTCGACAAGGACGACCTCGTCGAGCAGGTCCAGGGCATCATCACGGTCGGCGAGTTCTACGAGCGCGCGGCCGGCAGCCAGATCATCTACACCTGAGATGACCGGCACAGGCACAGGCGCCGGAGGCGGTCTGCCGGACGGCATCGGGCGCGTGCTGGCGGTGGTCGCCCATCCCGACGACGAGTCGTTCGGGCTGGGCGGCCTCCTGGCCATGCTGTCCGACTCCGGAGTGCCGACGGCCGTCCTCTGCTTCACCCACGGCGAGGCGTCCACCCTGCACGGCAGGCCCGGCGACCTGCGCACCGTACGCGTGGACGAACTCACCCACGCGGCACGGGAACTCGGCGTCGGGCAGGTGGAACTGACCGGACATCCGGACGGCGCGCTCGCCGACGTCCCGGTGCCCCGCCTCGCGGCGGAGGTGACCCGCCTGATCGGCGAGCAGCACCCCACCCACCTGCTCGTGTTCGACACCGGAGGCGTCACCGGGCACCGGGATCACCAGCAGGCCACCCGGGCCGCGCTGCTCGCCGCCCACCGGGCCGGTGTCGCCCTGCTGGGCTGGACCCTGCCGCGGGCCGTGGCGGACCGGCTGAACACCGAGTTCGGCACCGCCTTCACCGGGCGGGACCCGGCCGAGTGCCAGGTCGTCGAGCCGGTGCCGCGGCAGCGCCAGCGCCGCGCCATCGCCTGTCACGCCAGTCAGTCGTCCGCCAACCCGGTGCTCTGGCGCCGTCTGGAGCTCCTGGGCGACCGGGAGTACCTGCGGCCCCTGGAGTGACCCCGGCCGCCGTCACCTCCGCACGGCGTGGACGAGAGCGTCGAGGGCGTCGTGGCCGACGCCCTCGGAGTCGGTCACCGGCCGGACGACCGTCTCGGCCCGCAGGATGTCGGCGTACGGCCGCCACAGGTCGGCGACCTGTCCGGCGCTGTACAGCACGCCCGGGTCCTGCGGTCCGCCGTGGCCGTGCTCGGGGTTGGCCGCGTCGTGGCCGACGAGCAACAGGTGCCCGCCCTCGCGCACGGCGGGGGCGGCCCGGCGCAGCACCTCGGCCATCCTCGGCCACGGCAGGTGCAGATAGGCGATCACCGCCAGGTCGTACGCCGCCTCCGGGGGCGCCCAGCGGGTGAGGTCGGCGTGGACGGTGCGCAGCCGGACGCCCCGCTCGGCGCCCAGCCGCTGCGCCTTCTCGAGCGCCACGGCGGAGAAGTCGACGGCGTCCACGTCCCAGCCCCGTTCCGCGAGCCAGACGGCGTTGCGTCCCTCGCCGGCGGCCAGGTCCACCGCCCGCCCGGACGGCTCGAGACCGGCCAGCTCCTGGGCGACGAACCGGTTGGGTTCGGCCTTCCAGACCAGTTCGCCGCCCCGGTAGCGCTCGTCCCAGCTCGCCGCGTCCATGCTCTTCCCCTCATCCTGCCGTGCGCGTGTCCGCACCGCCGCTGCCGCCGTCGTACGGTCCTCAGCATCGTCCCCCAGAACCCGGCCGCGACGCACGGGAGCCGGTACGGGCGGCTCAGGCGAGCGACAGGAACAGCTTCTCCAGCTGGGCCTCGCTCAGCGGCGGGACGTGTCCCTGCTGCCGTTCGGTGAGGCACTGGCGGATGCCCTCGGCCACTATCTTGAAGCCGGCCCGGTCCAGGGCGTGGGAGACCGCGGCCAACTGGGTGACGACGTCCTTGCGGTCCCGCCCCGCCTCGATCATCGTGATGACCGCGGCGAGCTGTCCCTGGGCCCGCCGCAGCCGGTTGAGCACCTCGGCCCACGATTCCGCTTCCCCGTTCACGACGCTCACGACGTCCATGTCGTCCACCGGATGCCTCCTCGGGGCCGGGTTGTCGCTCCTGCTGGTGCCGGATCGCTGCGTGGTGCGGGTGAACGGCTCGCATGCTCCGGCGACGGACGGGTCAGGCGCCGGCCGGCGCGGGCTCGGCGAGCCAGGCGCCGTAGCCGCCGAGCAGGTCGGAGACGTCGGTACGCCCCTGGTGGCGCAGCAGGCTCGCGGCGATGGAGGAGCGGTGACCGCCCGCGCAGTGCACGACCAGGGGCCGCCCGGCGGGGATCTCGTCGCCGCGGCGGGCCAGTTCGGCCAGCGGGATGTGCAGCGAGCCCTCGATGAGGCCCTCCTCGCGCTCGGCGGTGTTGCGCACGTCGAGCACCAGCGGCGGTTCGTCCCCGTCCAGCAGCCGGCGCAGTTCCTCGGCGGTCAGGCGGCTGGCCGGCTCCAGTTCGCCGGCCAGGTCCGGGAAGGCGCCCTCGGGCTCGCGCAGATAGCCGCCGACCTTGTCGAAGCCGATCCGGGCCAGCCGGGTGACGACCTCCTCCTCGCGGTCCTGGGGAGCGATGACGATCACGTCCTGCTCGGGGGCGACGACCATGCCCGCCTGCTCGGCGAAGCGGCCGTCCGCGGGCACGTTGACAGAACCGCGCAGGTGCCCCGGCGCGAAGTCCTGCGGCGAACGGGCGTCGAGCACGACCGCCCCGGCCGCGCGGCGCCGCATGAACTCCTCCACGGACAGCGGCACGGGTGCGGCGGCGGCGTCGAACAGGCCGTGCTCCTTGCGGTTGAGGATGGCGTCGTAGACGAAGTAGGCGGGCGCGGAGGGCTGTCCGGCCGTGACCAGTTCCACGAACCTCTCCTCGCTCATCGGCCGGCAGGCGTAGTTGGTGGCGCGCTGCTCGCCGATGGTGGACTGGCGCTGGGTGGAGAGGTTCTTGCCGCAGGCGGACCCGGCGCCGTGGGCGGGGAAGACGCGGACGGCGTCCGGCAGCGCCATCAGCTTGTGCTGGATGGTGTCGTAGAGCATGCTGCCGAGTTCGTCGGCGGTCACGCCGATCGAGGCCAGCAGGTCGGGGCGGCCGACGTCGCCGATGAAGAGCGCGTCGCCGGTGAGGACCCCGTAGGGGACGGTGTCGTCCTTGTGCTCGTACACCAGCACGCTGATCGACTCCGGTGTGTGGCCGGGGGTCTCGAGGATCTGCAGCTGGACGTCGCCGAGGACGATGCGTTCGCCGTCGACCAGCTTGTGGATGGGGTATTCGGCCTCCGCGCGCTGCCCGTAGCCGATCCAGGCGCCGGTGCGGTCGGCGAGTTCGAGGTGGCCGGCGAGGAAGTCGGCGTGGAAGTGGGTGTTGACGACGGCCTCGATGGTGAAGCCGTGGGCGGCCGCGTCGGTGAGGTACTCGGAGACGTCGCGGCGCGGGTCGACGACGACGGCCTTGCCCGTGGTCTCGTCGGCGATCATGTACGACGCCTGGGAGAGGCAGTCGAGGTAGTACTGGGCGAAGAACATGGTCGGAAGACCTCCGTATCGGAAGGTTGGGTCACGCGGGGGTGTGCGGAAGGGGTCGGCCCGCCCTCGCCGGAGAGCGGGGTGGCCGGCCCGGGCGGGGGGTGCCCGGGCCGGCGACGGTCACAGACGGCCGGTGAGCATGCCGTGCCAGTACACGGGCGGCAGGCCGTACCGCTTGAACGCCCACATCGTGCGCCGCTCCTTGAAGGGGTCGATCAGCGGGAAGCTGGGCGTGGGATTGAGGTCGTAGTCGAACTCGGCGAGCAGCATCCGGTCGCGGGCGGTGACCAGCGGGCAGGAGGTGTAGCCGTCGTAACGGTGCGAGGGGGAGCGTCCCTTCATCACCTCGAGCAGGTTCGCGGCCACGACCGGGGCCTGTTTGCGCACGGCCGCGCCGGTCTTGGAGGTGGGCAGGTTCGCCACGTCGCCGAGGGCGAAGACGTTGTCGTGGTGCGGGTGCTGGAGGGTGTGCTTGTCGGCGGCGACGAAGCCCTGCGGACTGGCGGGATCGGCGAGCGGGCCCGTCTTGATCCAGTCGGGCGCGCTCTGCGGCGGCACGGCGTGCAGGAGGTCGTAGCCGATGGTCTCCTTGGTGCCGCCGGCGTGGTCGGTGATCGTGACCTCGCGGCCCGCACCGTCGACGCCGGTCATCTCGGAGCGCAGCCGGACCTCGATGCCGTAGCGGTCGGCCACCTGCTCCAGGACCCGCGTCCAGGCGGGCACCTTGAACAGCGCCGGGTCGGGAATGACGAGGACGATCCGGATGTCGTCGAGGACCCCCCGCCGGCGCCAGTGGTCGGCGGCCAGGTAGGCGATCTTCTGCGGGGCGCCGCCGCACTTCAGCGGGGTCGCCGGGTGGGTGAAGACGGCCGTGCCCGAGCGCATCTGGCGGATCAGCTCCCAGGTGCGCGGGGCGTACTCGGGCGCGTAGTTGCTGCTCACCCGGTCGTGGCCGACGGCCTCGGCCAGGCCCGGCACGCCGTTCCAGTCGAGCTGGATCCCGGGCGCCACGACCAGGTACTCATAGGCGAGTTCGGCGTCCCCGGACAGGGTCACGGTGCGGGCCTCGGGATCGACGGCCAGGGCCCGGCGGCGGATCCAGCGCACGCCGTCCGGTATCACCGACCCCTCGGGGCGGCGCGTGGTGCGCAGGGGTGCCTGCCCGCCGCCGACCAGGGTCCACAGTGGCTGGTACCAGTGGGTGTCGGACGGTTCGATCAGGGTGATGTCGGTGAGGCCGGCGCGGCGCAGGCGGGCGGCGACACTGATTCCGGCGCTGCCGCCGCCGATGACGGCGACGCGGTGACGCCCGGAGATCGGTGCGTCGGTGGGGGAGGGGGTGGCGGCCATGGCGGTGCTCCTTTCCAAGTGGTCGCTGCCGGTGTCGTACGGGCCGAAGGATCGGCGGTCGGGTGCCGGGCGGAGCCCGAACGGGGATGGGTTCAGGCCGCGCGCTCGTGGCGCCCGGCTGCGATCGGCCGCCCGGCACGGACCCAGGCGCCGGTGCCGCCGGTGACCGAGTAGGCGTCGATGCCGCGGGAGTTCATCCAGTCGGCGGCGGTCCTGCTGCGGTTGCCGCTGGCGCAGATCACGAAGACCGGCCCGCCGGAGGGCAGTTCCTCGTGGCGGACGGGCACGGTGCGCAGCGGCATCAGCCGTGCGCCGGGCACGTGCCCGGCCGCGTATTCGTCCGTCTCCCTGACGTCGACGACGAGCGCACCGTCGGCCCAGGCCGCCGCGAACGCCTCCTGTGTTACTTCACGAGCCACTTCGTTGCCTCCTCAATTACCCCGGGGGGTATCTTGCCGGCGAGCGTACGACGGTCCGAGGGGGAGCGTCAAATACCCCCTGGGGTATTTACCCCAGAGGCAACACCCGGCCCGGTGCCGACGCCCGGTGGTGCTCTCCATCCCGTCTCCACACGCACGGCACGGCGACTGCAGGCCCCGGCGCGACGGTGACGGTGCGGGAACACAGGGAGGCTCCCGCGGAACCGAGGAGGTTCGCCATGAAGCGCAACACCAAGATCGCGACGGCGGTCGCAGCGGGCGCCCTGGCCGTCGGCGGAGTGCTCGCCGTCGGCCCGGTGACCGCGGACCCGGGCGGCGCCGCTCCGGCGGCGCAGAGCGCCTCCCAGAGTGTGCTCACGCAGTCCCGGTACCAGGCGCGCCACCACGGCGGCGACACGGACGGCTCCGGCTTCCGGCACGACGGGAACTGCGCCGCGACCGCGCTCGCCCCGCAGGGCACCCTGACGGCCGCGCAGAAGACCACGCTGGCCGGCATGGCCGAGGAGGAGAAGCTGGCCCACGACCTCTACACGGTGTTCGCCCAGCGCTACGACGTGCGGATCTTCCAGCGGATCGCGGCGGCCGAGACCCAGCACCTGAGCGCCGTGCGCACCCTGCTGGACCGCTACGGCATCACCGACCCGACCGCGGGCAAGCAGGCCGGCGAGTTCACCGACCCGGCCGTCCGGGCCACCTACGACCGGCTCCTGCGCCAGGGTGAGGACAGCCTGGCCGGGGCCCTGAAGGCGGGCCGCACGGTCGAGAAGGACGACGTCGCCGCGCTGACCGGGGCGCTGTCCGGGCTCACCGCCCCGGACACCCGCCAGGTGTACGGCAATCTGCTCGACGCCTCCCAGCGCCATCTGGCGGCGTTCGAGCACTGGATCGCCGACGAGTAGACCGTGAGCAGGGCGAGCCGGAGGCGATGGTCCCGCCCGGTGCCGGGCGGGACCATCGCTCGCGGTGCGTCCCCCCACGGCTCCGCCGGCCGAAGCGGAGGGCCGGCCCGGTGGAAGGGCCGGCCCGGCCCGTTCACGGCAGGCGGATCACAACTCCTCGGCCGGCCAGTTCAGCAGCCGCGCGCCGATGACCGCGGTCTGGAGCATGTAGCGGTGGGCCGGGTCGGCCGGGTTGGCGCCGGTGAGCTGGTGGATGCGGTCCAGGCGGTAGGTCATGGCCCGCACGCTCAGGGACAGGCGGCGGGCGGCCTCGGTGGCGACGCAGCCGGAGTCGAAGTAGGCGGTGAGGGTGTCGAGGTAGGACTGGGCGCCGCCGCGGGCGCCCGTCAGGGGGCCCAGCGTGTTGACCACGAGGTCGGCCATGGCCTGCCGGTCACGGGTCAGAACGGGATAGACGAGCAGGTCGGTGGTGCGCAGGACCGGCTCGTCGAAACCGAGACGGTCCGCCATCTCCAGGGCGCTCAGGGCTTCCTCGTACGACTGAACGACCCCGCCGGGTCCCGGCTGCGGGCGGCCGATGGCGACCCGGCCGCCGTCGGTGGCGGCGTACGCCTGCTTGGCGAAGTAGGGCAGGACCTCGCTCTCGTGACCCGGCGCGACGCACAGCAGCCGGCCGTCCTTGGTGGTGAGCAGGACGTTGCGGTTGCCGAAGCGCGCGATCAGCGCCTGCTCCACCTGCCGTGACACGGGGCTGCCCTCGTCGTAGGCGGCCGGGCCCTGCGCCACGGCGACGGCGTGGGCGTGGGACAGGCGCAGGCCGAAGCGTTCGGCGCGTTCGGAGAGCCGGCCGAGGTCGCTGCGGCCGTAGAGCAGGTCGTCGATGAACTCCCGGCGGGCCGCCTCCTCCTGGCGCACGGCGAGCCGCTGGGCGCGTTCGTATCCCTCGGCGAAGGCGTCGACGACCTGCTGCACCGCGGCGAGCGTGCTGTCGGCCGAACCACGGGTGTCGGGCCACACGGCCCGGGCGGCGGCCAGGTGGGCGCCGACCAGGGCGCGCAGCCCGTGGCCGGCGTCGGCGGCCTGCTCCCCGAGAGCGCGCCGGGACTCGATCTCCTCACGGGTGAGGCGGCGGCCGGTGGCCGAGACCTCGGCCAGGATCCGGGCATAGCCGTCCAAATACTGATCGGGTATCTCCCGCTGTGTCACGCCGTCCCCCGGAATCCTGATGCCCCGGTGATGGTTTCTTAGCGGCTCACCGGCATGCAGACCCTACGCAACGCTGCCGGGAACCGGCAATGCGCGCACGCGCTCCGGCCGTGCATCATGCCGTGCGGGGAGCACTGCGGACGGTTCCGGTGCCGGGCACCGGCAGGTCCCCGGCACCGGAACCCGAACGCGGGCGGTGCCTCGTCGACACGGCGCGTACACGGGAGGGGGGCGGAGCATGCGGACGCTCATGGAGGCCGCCACCGGCTTTCCGCTCATCCTGTTCACCGCCGCCCTCGTCGTGGTCGTCGTCTTCTGGCTGCTGGTCGCGGCCGGCGTGACGCACTCCGGCAGCTTCGACGCCGACCTCGACCTGGACGCGTGGGGGATGGGCGGGGTGCCGGTGGCGGTCGCGCTGTCCCTGCTGACCGCGCTCTGCTGGATCCTCGGCGTCGGCACGGCGGTGCTGCTCACCTGGTTCGCGCCGGCGGGAGTCGTGACCGGGCTGGCGCGTCCGGTGGGAGCCGCGGCGGCTCTGTTCGCCGGCTGGTGGCTGACCCGCCTGCTCGTCTCCCGCCTGCTCGTCTCCCGCCGACCGCCGGCCCGCCTCCGCGCCTCCCGCCGGCCGCCGGCCCGCCCGTCCGTCCGGCGGGAGCGGCGAGCCGTCCCCGACGAACCCGGGCCCGCCTGCGCCGCGGCGCGCGATCGCGCCACCTGAGCCCGGCCGCTCCCGGCCGGGGGCCCGCCCCGCCCAGCTCCACCTTTCTCCCTTCCTACTTCAACTGCCTTGTGCAGCAAGGACGTATGCCATGAATGTCATCGGCGTGCTCACCGCCGCCTGCCTGCTTCTCGTCGTCGCGGCGCTGTTCGTCGTCTCGCGTCTGTTCCGGAAGGTGGAGCAGGGCAAGGCACTGATCGTGTCGAAGATGCGCAAGGTCGACGTGACCTTCACCGGACAGGTCGTCCTGCCGGTGCTGCACCGGGCCGAGGTGATGGACATCTCGGTGAAGACGATCGAGATCACCCGGGCCGGACGGGACGGGCTGATCTGCCGCGACAACATCCGCGCGGACATCCGGATCTCGTTCTTCATCAAGGTCAACAAGACCGTGCAGGACGTCATCAAGGTCGCCCAGGCCGTCGGCACGGCGCGCGCCAGCGACCCGGGCACGCTGCAGGATCTGTTCCACGCCAAGTTCTCCGAGGCGCTGAAGACGGTCGGCAAGCAACTGGACTTCACCGACCTCTACACCAAGCGCGAGGAACTGCGGTACAAGATCATCGAGTTGATCGGCGTCGACCTCAACGGCTACCACCTCGAGGACGCGGCGATCGACTACCTGGAGCAGACGCCGCTGTCGCAGCTGGACCCGGCCAACGTCCTCGACGCCCAGGGCATCCGCAAGATCACCGAGCTGACGGTCGTGGAGCACGTGCGCACCAACGAGGCGCAGCGCACCGAGGAGAAGGAGATCACCCGGCAGAACGTCGACGCCCGCGAGGCGATCCTGGAGCTGGAGCGGCGGCAGACGGACGCCGAGATCAAGCAGCGCCGCGAGATCGAGACGTCCCGGGCCCGCGAGGAGGCCGAGACCGCCCGGGTCGTGGAGGAGGAACGGCAGCGGGCCCAGAGCGCCTTCCTGCGCGCCGAGGAGCAGCTCGGCGTGCAGCGCGAGAACCAGGCCCGTGAGGTCGCCGTCGCGCAGAAGAACCGCGAGCGCGTCATCGCCGTGGAGAACGAGCGCATCGAGAAGGACCGGCTGCTGGAGGTCATCGCCCGGGAGCGGGAGACCGAACTGACCCGGATCGCCAAGGACAAGGAGGTCGAGGCGGAGAAGCGGGAGATCGCCGAGGTCATCCGGGAGCGCGTCGCCGTGGACCGGACGGTCGCCGAGCAGGAGGAGGCCATCAAGAGGCTGCGGGCGGTGGAGGAGGCGGAACGGGAGCGGCAGGCCGTCGTCATCGCCGCCGAGGCCGAGGCGCAGGAGAAGCTCGTCAAGGACATCAAGGCCGCGGAGGCGGCGGAGCAGGCGGCCACCCACCGGGCGGCCGAGGAACTCACCCTGGCCGACGCCCGGTTGAAGTGCGCCGACCTCGACGCCCGGGCCAAGCTGCGGCTCGCCGAGGGAACCCAGGCGGAGGCGGCGGCCGAGGGCCTGGCCGTGGTCCAGGTGCGGGACAAGGAGGCCGACGTCATCGAGAAGGCCGGACGTGCCGAGGCCGCCGCCACCGGGGCACGGATGCGGGCCGAGGCGGAGGGCGCGCAGGCCAGGGCGCTCGCCGAGGCGACGGCCATCGGCGAGAAGCTGAAGGCCGAGGCGGCCGGCCTGACCGAGAAGGCGGCCGCGATGGCCGCCCTGGACGAGGCGTCCCGCGGGCACGAGGAGTACCGGCTGCGGCTGCAGGCGGAGAAGGAGATCCGGCTGGCCGGTCTCGACGTGCAGCGCCAGGTCGCCGAGGCCCAGGCCACGGTGCTGGCGACCGGGCTGGAGAAGGCCGACATCGACATCGTCGGCGGCGACTCGGTCTTCTTCGACCGGCTGGTCGGGGCGATCACGCTCGGCAAGGGCGTCGACGGCTTCGTGGAGCACTCCGGGACCGTGCAGGCGCTGGCGAAGCCCTGGCTGGACGGCGCGTCGAGCTTCACCGCCGACCTCAGCGGCATCCTCGGCGGATTCTCCACGGCCGACGTGCAGAACCTGACCGTGTCCGCACTGCTGATGAAGCTCATGAAGTCCGGTGGCACCGACGCCGGGCAGCTGCAGCAACTCCTCGACCGCGCGGGCGAGCTGGGCCTCGCCGACACCCCGCTCACCGCTCTCGACGGCACGGCCGGGGCCTGATGACCCGCGGTGCCGGAGCCGCCGCACAGGGGACGGCGGCTCCGGCCCGCGCCTTTCGAAGGGATGCACGATCCATGGCAACGGCCCTGGAGAAGACGTCGAGCGACACCCTCGACAGCGGAACGTACGAGGTGCTGCGCGACCGGCTCACCGCCCGGGCCGCCGAGCTGGCGCGGGGCGCCGAACTCCTCAACGCCCGCCGCGTCGAGGAGTTCGGCGCCCCGCGCCTGGAACTCACCGGGACCGGCCGGCTGCGCACCGAGCACCCCTGCCTGCCCCGGGACGTCGTCGCGGTCGGCGACCGGCTGCTGTTCGGACGGCACGCCGGCCGGCCCGAGCCGCGGGCGGACGACGTCCTCGCCCTGTACGACCGCGACCTGAACCGGCTGCCCCAGGACGCCGTGCCCGGTCTGCTCGACGACCCCGCATTCCAGCGGGAGTTCGCGGACCTGCACCGCTACTACCGGCAGGCGCGCCTGCTGCACACCCGTCGCACCGGCGGCAGGCTGCTGGCCGTCTTCCAGACCGGTGACACCACCGACGACGTCCGGGTGCTGCGCTGGACGGTGACCGAGGACGGGCGGGCGGCCTTCCTCGACGCGCGCGGCGAACGCGACCACGTGCTCCCGCCCGCCCACGACTTCACCTGGACCGAGGCCACCCGCGAGGACCACGTCCTGGGTGAGGGCCACCCGCGCGTCTCCGTGGGCGGCGAGGCCTTCGTCTCGACCGTGGGCGGCAGGCTCACCGTCACCACGCGGCAGGGCGAGGAACTGTACGACGAGCCCGTCGACGAGCCGCTGCAGTCGCTCGCCGACGCGGACGTCGCGCACGCCCGGGTGGGCGACCTGCTCCTGCTGCGGATCCGCCCCTACAAGGAGGACACCCGCCGCCATCTGGTCCTCAGCACCCTCACCCGGACCGTGGTCCGCCTCGACGGCATCGGGCAGGCGTGCCGCCGCCTGCCCGAGGACCAGGGGATCGTCTTCGCCGGCGGCTACTGCCTGGCCACGGGCGACCACAAGACCTACGAACTCGACTGCTCGGGGCTCGAGTTCGAACGCGAGGTGCGCTCGCCGTACGGCGAGGACGTGCTGTACGCCTTCCACGCCCGCGCCGAGGGACGCAGCCTGCTGCTGTCGTACAACACGATCCGCAAGGAGGCCGCCGCACCGCTGCCCTGCCGGGGATGGGCCCTGTTCGACGACGGCACGCTGATGGTCCTGCGGGCCGGGGACGGGGAACCGGCCCGGGTCCACCCGCTTCAGCTCTGGTCCTCCCCCTACGTCCGCGACACCCATGCCACCCTGGCGGGCAGCGGCCCCCTGGGCCGTGTGGGCAACGCCGACCTGGTGCGGGGCATCGCGGACTGCCTGGCCATCAGCCGCGCGGTCGCCGGGACCACGCCGACGGTCGAGGTCTACGAGGCACTGGTCGCCGCCTGCGTCCGGGCGGCCGACAGCCACCACTGGCTGGGCGAGGGGGAACTCGGCGACCTGCGTACCCCGCTGGACGCCGTGCTGGACACCGCGCGTCAGGTGCTGAGCGAGTTCCGGACCGTGCGGACGCTGGCCCGGCAGGCCGAGGACGCCCTCGACGAGGCCGCCGGCAGGCTCGCGGCGGTGGTGCGCCGGCTGCGGGGCGAGACCCCGCGCGAGGCCGCCGCCTGGGTGCGCGGGCTGAGCGAACTGCGGCAGGCACAGGGGCATGTGCTGACCCTGAAGGAGATGCGCGGTGCCGACACCGCCCGGATCGACGAACTCGCCGCCCGGGCCGAGGCGGACCTGGCCTCGTTCGGGCAGCGGGCCGTCACGTTCCTCGCCCGCGAGGACGCCTTCGCCCCGCAGCACACCGACGTCGAGCGGCTGGCCGCGGACGCCGGGTCGATCGGCAGCGTGGCCGAGGCGGAGCCCGTCGCCGCCCGGCTGGACGACCTCGCCGGCACGCTGCGTACGGTCACCGAGGTCGTCACCGGCCTCGAGACCGGCGACGCCACCGTGCGCACGTCCGTCCTGGAGCACATCGCCGAGGTGCTGGGCGGCGTGAACCGGGCCCGCGCACTTCTGGACGCGCGCCGCCGCACGCTGCGCGACAGCGAGGGACGAGCCGAGTTCGCCGCCGAGTTCGCCCTGCTCGGCCAGGCCGTCACCGGCGCGCTCGCGACCGCGGCGGACCACGACGCCTGCGACGAGCAACTCGCCCTGCTACTGGTCCGGTTGGAGAACCTGGAGGCGCGGTTCGCGGAGTTCGACGACTTCCTCGGCGAGCTCGCCGGCAAGCGCGCCGAGGTCTACGAGGCCTTCTCCGCGCGCAAGCAGGCCCTGCTGGACGCCCGCGCCCGCCGCGCCGGGCAACTCGCGGCCTCCGCCGACCGTGTCCTGGAGACGATCGCCCGGCGCGCGGCCACGCTCGCCGACGCCGACGCCGTCGCCACGTACTTCGCCTCCGACCCCATGACCGCCAAGGTCCGCCGCACCGCCGGTGAACTGCGCGAGCTCGGCGACCCGGTACGGGCGCAGGAGCTGGACGGCCGTCTGAGGTCCGCACAGCAGGAAGCCACCCGCGCCCTGCGCGACCGCACCGACCTGTACGCCGACGACGGCCGTACCCTCCGCCTGGGCGCCCACCGCTTCGCCGTCACCACCCAGCTCCCCGACCTCACCCTGGTGCCGCACGGCGACGGCCTCGCCTTCGCCCTGACCGGCACCGACTACCGCTCCCCGGTCACCGACCCCGGCCTCACCGGCACCGGCTCCCACGCGGACCGGCACCTGCCCTCGGAGTCACCCGAGGTCTACCGCGCCGAACACCTCGCCGCCCGCCTGCTCGCCGCACACGGCCCCGCCGGCCTGGCGGAGGCCGACCTGACCGCCGTGGTGCGCGAGGCGGCACGGGAGGCGTACGACGAGGGCTACGAGCGCGGCGTCCACGACCACGACGCCACGCTGATCCTCACCGCCCTCCTGCCCCTGTACGAGCGGGCCGGATGCCTGCGCCACGAGCCCGGCGCCCGTGCCGCAGCGCAGCTGTTCTGGGCCCACGGCACCACGGCCGAGGAGCGCGCGGCCTGGACCCGGCGGGCGGTGTCCCTCGCCCGGGCCCGCGACACCTTCGGCCCGGCGGGCGCGATCGCCGACCTGGAGGGCGAGCTGGCCGAGGCGGTCGGGGCCTGGTCGGGGCAGCCCGGCCGGGCGGCGGCGTCGTACCTCTTCGAGGAACTGACGACCGGTCCCGAGGGCTTCGTGCTCGGCGCCACCACCCGCACCCTGCTCGACACGTTCCGCCGCACGGCGGGAGGTCCGGCCTACCGCGAGGACCTGGCCGCGCTCGGCGACCTCGGCGCCCGCCGCCAGCTGGCCCAGGCGTGGCTGTCGGCGTACGCCCGCGCCACCGGCACCGAGCTCGCCCCGGGAGACCTGGCCGAGGCGGTGGCCGCCGAGCTGTGCCCGGACCTGACCCGCCACGTGTCCGCCGTCGTGCCGGTGACCACGGTCGAGGGCCTGCTCGGCACGCATCCGCGGATCACCGCCCGCCGACTCACCCTGCGGCTCGACGAGTTCCTCGCCCGGACCGGGCGCTTCGCCGAACAGGACGTTCCCGCGTTCCGCGCCCACCAGCGCCGGCGCACCGCCCTGGTGGCCGCCGAACGCGCCCGCCTGCGCCTGGACGACCACCGCCCGCGCGCCATGCCCGGGTTCGTGCGGGGCCGCCTCATCGACGAGGTCTACCTGCCGCTCGTCGGGGACAGCCTGGCCCGGCAGCTCGGCACCGCCGGCGAGAGCGGGCGCACCGGCACCGGCGGGCTGCTGCTGCTCGTCTCCCCGCCCGGCTACGGCAAGACGACGCTGATGGAGTACGTCGCCGACCGCCTCGGCCTGCTGCTGGTGAGGATCAGCGGCCCGGCGCTCGGACACGCCGTCACCTCACTCGACCCCGCCGCGGCCCCGAACGCCACCGCCCGCCAGGAGATCGAGAAGATCAACTTCGCCCTGGCGGCGGGCAACAACACCCTCCTGTACCTCGACGACATCCAGCACACCTCGCCCGAGCTGCTGCAGAAGTTCATCCCGCTGTGCGACGCCACCCGGCGCGTGGACGGCGTGTGGGACGGCGAACCGCGCACCTACGACCTGCGCGGCAAACGCTTCGCCGTCTGCATGGCCGGCAACCCCTACACCGAGTCCGGCGCCCGCTTCCACGTGCCCGACATGCTCGCCAGCCGCGCCGACGTCTGGAACCTCGGCGACGTCCTCACCGGCAAGGAGGACGCCTTCGCCCACAGCTTCCTGGAGAACGCGCTCACCTCGAACCCGGTCCTCGCCCCGCTCGCCGGGCGCGACCGCGCCGACCTCGACCTGTTCGTCCGGCTCGCCGCACACGACTCCACGGCCCGGCCGGACCGTCTCGTCCACCCCTGCGCGCCCGCCGAGGTGGAACAGATCGTCGCCGTCCTGCGCCATCTGCTCGCCGCGCGGGAGACGGTCCTCGCGGTCAACGCCGCCTACATCGCCTCCGCCGCGCAGTCCGAGGCCACGCGCACCGAACCGCCGTTCCGCCTCCAGGGCTCGTACCGCACCATGAACAGGATCGCCCAGCGGCTGCGGCCGGTCATGAACGACGCCGAACTCGCCGCCGTCCTCGACGACCACTTCACCGCGGAGGCGCGGACCCTGACCGGCGGGGCCGAGGCCAACCTGCTGAAACTGGCCGAACTGCGCGGCACGCTGACGCCCGCGCAGGCCCGGCGCTGGGCGGAGCTCAAAGCCGCCTACGTCCGCACCCGGACGCTCGGCGGCCCGCAGGAGGACCCCCTGGTCCGCGCCGTCGCGGCCCTCGGCCTCGTCGCCGACCGGGTGGCCGCCGTCGAGACGGCGATCAGCCGCGCCGTCGATGCACCGGCCGTCCCCGTCGAGCCGGGCGCCCGGCACGCGGCCGGGCGGAAGGAGCAGCCGTGACGTCCTTCCTGATCCCCCTGGCCGCCGCCCTGCTGATCGTCGCGGCCGGCACACTGGTGCTCGTCCGGCGGGACCGGCGCCGCATGGACGCGGGCGCGGACACCCTGCGGACCGGGGCGGCCGCCCCCCGCGGTCTCCGCGCCGCCCGGCGCCGGGCCCGCGCCCACCGGAACCGGTTCCCGCGCGGGCATGGGTGAGGCACGGTCCGTACGTTGCCGGGACCCGGCAACGTACGCGCCGGACAGGTGCGTATGGGCAACCTGTCAAAGATGTATCAAGAACAGGTAAGGTTCCATCCGGTGTGCCGGGAAGCCTGGTCGGCGAGTCGAGGACAGATCTCTCTTCCGATCGGGGCTTGCGGCCATGGTGCTTGTGGTGGTGTTCGGTGTCGCGCTGCTGGTGGCGGTGCTGCTGTCGGGCCTCGCGGCGCGAACAGTGCTGTCCACGTCGTTCCTCTTCCTGGCCGGCGGCGCGCTCGTCAGCGACGGATTCCTCGGGCTGATCCACATCACGCCGGACAGCGGGATCGTGTCCGTGACGGCCGACCTGGCCCTCTTCGCGGTGCTGTTCACCGACGGCATGCACGTGTCGCTGCCGACCCTGCGCGCGCACTGGAAGAACCCGGCCCGGGCCCTCGGCCTGGGCATGCCGCTCGCGTTCGTCTTCATGGCCCTGATCACGCACTACCTGGTGGGCCTGGACTGGACGACGTCGTTCCTGGTGGGCGCGGTGCTGGCGCCGACCGACCCGGTGTTCGCCTCGGCGATCGTCGGGCGCGCCGAGGTCCCCGCCAAACTGCGCCAGCTGCTGAACGTCGAAAGCGGCGTCAACGACGGCCTCGCCCTGCCGGTCGTGATGCTCCTGATCGCCGCCGCGGGTCCCACGGCCCCGGGCCTGGAGGCGTCGCCCGGGAAGATCGCGCTGGAGCTGCTGCTCGGGCTGCTGCTCGGCGTCGTGCTCCCCCTGCTCGTCAACGGGCTGGTGCGGCTGCCGCTGCTGGGCGCGGAGCCCAAGCTGCAGCCGCTGCTGCCGCTGGCCACCGGGATCATCCTCTACGCCACCTGTCACCTCACGCACGCCAACCCGTACCTGGCGGCCTTCTCGGCGGGCGCGGTCCTCGGGCACGTCTCGCCCGAGGCCAAGGCGTCCTTCGAGCCGCTGGGCGAGGCACTGGCCGAACTGGCGAAGTTCGCGGCGCTGCTGGTCTTCGGCGCGCTGCTGACCCCGAGCCTCTTCGGCGACCTGTCGCTCGGCGGATACGCGGCCGTCGTCCTGGCGATCCTGCTGATCCGCCCGGCATCGCTGCTGCTGTCCCTGCTGGGCACCGGCATCTCCCGGCGGGAGAAGCTCGTCGCCGCCTGGTTCGGCCCGAAGGGCTTCGCGTCGGTGGTGTACGGGCTGCTGGTGCTGCAGTCCGGCATCCCGCGGGCCGAGGAGGCGTTCACGCTGATCGCCGTCTGCATCGCCTTCTCGATCGTCGCGCACAGCTCCACGGACGTGCCGATCGCCCGCGCCTTCGACGTCGAGGACCTGGCGGGCATCCCCGACGACGGACCCGACGGGCCCGGCGGCCCCGGCGGCACGGACGCCCCCCGAACCCCCCGACCCGCGGCCTCGCGGGCCCACGGCAAGACCGGAGGAACGTGAACGACTGGCACAGCTGGGCAGCGATCGCCGTCTTCGTCGGCGCGTACGCCCTGATCATCAGCGAGAAGATCCACCGCGTCGCCGTGGCCCTCGGCGGCGCGGGGCTGATGCTGGCGATCGGGGCGACCGACGACGTCTCGGCGTTCTACTCCGAGGACTCCGGGGTCGACTGGAACGTCATCTTCCTGCTCATGGGCATGATGATGATCGTCGGCGTGCTGAAGAAGACCGGCCTGTTCGAGTACCTGGCGATCTGGGCGGTCAAGCGCGCCCGGGCCAAACCCTTCCGGGTCATGGTCATGCTCGTCGTGATCACCGCGGTGGCGTCGGCGCTGCTCGACAACGTCACCACCGTCCTGCTGATCGCCCCGGTGACCCTGCTGGTCTGCGAGCGCCTCGCGCTGCCCGCCGCGCCGTTCCTCATCGCCGAGGTGATGGCGTCCAACATCGGCGGCACGGCCACCCTGGTCGGCGACCCGCCCAACATCATCATCGCCAGCCGGGCCGGCCTCACCTTCAACGACTTCCTCGTCCACCTCGCCCCGCTGGCCACCGTCCTGGTGCTCGTCCTGATCGCCCTGTGCCGGGTGATGTTCCGCAAGTCCTTCGTCTACGACGGGGACCGCGCCGCCGAGATCATGGCGCTGGAGGAGGGCGAGGCCATCAGGAACCCGCGCCTGCTCGTCCAGGGACTCGTCGTCCTGGCCCTGGTCGTGGCCGGCTTCGTCCTCCACCCGGTGCTGCACTACGAGCCCAGCATCGTCGCCCTGCTCGGCGCGGGACTCCTCGTCGCCGTCTCCCAGGTCGACACCCAGGAGGTCCTGACCGAGGTGGAGTGGCCCACCCTGGCCTTCTTCGCCGGCCTGTTCGTCATGATCGGCGGCCTCATCGACACCGGCGTCGTCGACCAGATCTCCCAGCGGCTGGCGGACGCGATCGGCGGCAACGAACTCGGCGGCTCCCTGACCCTGCTCGGCGGCTCGGCGGTGCTGTCCGGCATCGTCGACAACATCCCGTACGTCGCCACCATGGCCCCCATCACCGCCGACCTCGTGCACGACATGGGCGGGGCGAGCGATCACGTCCTGTGGTGGGCCCTCGCCCTCGGCGCCGACCTGGGCGGCAACGCCACCGCCATCGGCGCCTCCGCGAACGTCGTCGTCCTCGGCATCGCCGAGCGCAGCCGCCAGCCCATCTCCTTCTGGCAGTTCACCAAGTACGGGCTGGTCGTGACGGCGGCGACGGTGACCGTCGCGCTCGGCTACGTGTGGCTGCGGTACTTCGCGCTGGCGTGAGGCGGGGCGCCCGCTCCCGGGTGCCCGGGTGTGCCCGGGTGCACGGGATTTCAGGTGGTCGGCGTGTCCGGTGCTCCCGCCCTGCTCAACAGCTCGTGCAGCAGGTGCGAGGCGGTGATGACGCCGAGCAGACGGGTGCCGGCCTTGTCCTTGCGGGCGACCGCGACCAGCGGACTGCGCACCCGCGCCATCAGCGCGGCGACCTCGAGCGCGGTGTCGTCCGGGTCGGCGATCGGCGGCGGCGCGGCCGTATGGGACAGGCACTCGCCGACCCGGCGGCCGGCCAGCGCCTGGCACAGCCGGTCCGCGTGCCGCTCGTCCACCACCGCGGCCAGCGTGGGATCGTCGATGACGTAGGCCGGAACCAGCACCTTGATCATCTGGGAGGCGGGCAGAACAGCCTTCGGCTCGCCGCGCTCGTCCAGCACCAGCAGGGCCGGCAGCTTGTGCTCGGCCATCAGCCGCGCCGCGTCCAGAGCGTCGCTGTCGACGCTCACCGACTCGTACTCCACCGCCAGGTCACGTGCCCGCACCGTCCGGCTCCCGTCCGTCTGAATCGTCCCCGCGCCCAGCGTCGTACGTTCCCGCCCCGCGCGCCAGGTCACCGGGGGGAAACATACGCGACCGGTGCGGCCGGGGGCGCGACGGGAGGCGGCCCGCTCACCGGCGCGGCGCCGGCGCGCGCGGTGCCGGCCGGCGCCGCCGCCGGCGCCCGGTTCGGCAAGAAGCGCGTCAAGAAGGAATCAAGTGGCTGGTCAGGGGCGATACTTGTCGAGCGGGGCCACGTCGGTCCCGCCGCGGTCCGACACGGGGGAGGCGACGTCCGGTGAGCAGTGCCGACAAGGGGCCACGGAAGGTCGAGGTGCGGCTGAAGTGGGACCCGAGTCCCCTCGGGGAGCCCCCACGGCACCTCGACATCATCGCCGCGACCTACGCGGCGGACGATCCTCACGGGCGGCCGGTGTACGTCGTGCATTACGACAGCCGGTCACCGGACGGCACCATCAACATGAACCGGCACAGCCGGACCGGCCAGGGCTACGGCTTCGTCGAGGTGATGGTGCTGGAGCTCGACCGGCTGGCGCCGTCCTTCGGCCGGGTCGTGGTGGGCGTGAGCATCCACCAGGACGGCGGGCACCGGACCTTCGGCGACATCGCGAACGCGGCGGTCGTGGTCGTGGAGAAGTACACGGAGCTGCTCGCGGACGACTTCGCGCGGGTCGCCGGCTCCACCGCCACGACCGTGGTGGAGTTCACCCGGAACGCCTCCGGTGAGTGGGACCTGCGCGAGGTGATCAGGGGCTTCGACAGCGACACCGCCGTCTTCGCCATGGAGATGGGCACGGTGCGAGCGGACCACACCCCGCCGACCCGTCAGGGAGGGACGCTCTAGCCGGTGGCCCGCCCGGTCGGCGGTGCCGGGCGGCCGAAAACCGCTCGACGCGGGCGCGGGAGTGCTTCTACGCTCTCCCGCGCGGCATCGCGTGCCGGTCACCGGCCGGGTGAGGCATGGAGGCGCCGCGGAGATGCCCGTGGAGGCATTGACCCGTGTCAGTAGAGTTCAACCACACCATCGTGCTCACCCCCGACCGGGAGAAGTCCGCTCGTTTCCTCGCCGGGGTCCTCGGCCTGGAGGTCGGGGAACCGGCCGGCATGTTCCTGCCCGTGACCACCGCCAACGGCGTCACCCTGGACTTCGCCACCGTCGACATCGACATTCCCGTCCAGCACTACGCGTTCCTCGTCTCCGAGGAGGAGTTCACGCAGGTCCTCGCCCGGCTCGTGGCCGACGGGGTACCGATCCAGGCCGACCCGCACGGCCGGCACCCGCGCCGGATCAACCGCAACGACGGCGGGCGCGGCGTGTACTTCCTCGACCCCGCCGGCCACGGCATGGAGGTCATCACCCGCCCGTACGGCAGCGATCCGCGCTCACCGCTGAACGGCGTCACGGAAGAGGTGCCGGGCGCCGTCGGCGGCTGACCTCCTGCCGGCAGGAGCCCGGCGGCTCCACCCGGCTGATCACCACCGGGCGCGCGGGTCGGACTCCGCTCACGGCCGGAAGCCGCTCTTGTCCCGGGCGGAGGTGCTACGACCGCTGAACCGGTGCTACAACGGCGCGGGCGAGGAGGCGCCGGTGATCAGCAGGCGGGGCGCGCCCGTGCCGTCCGCGGGCACGCTCCACAAGTCGCTGGTGCCGACCTTGCCCTGGGACGGCAGCGCGTAGGCGACGGTGCGGTTGTCCAGCCAGGTGGCCTGGTCGTCGACGCTGTGGCGTTCCGCCAGCGGTGTCTGCTTCGACGTCCTGAGATCGAGGACGTATTCGTGCCAGAGATCGGTACGGGAGAGGATCCGCTTCTTGAAGGCGACGCGGGTCTCGTCGGGGGAGAGGGACGGGCACTCCACGTTCTCCGCCAGCGTCGTGACCGTACGGCGGGAGAGCGAACCCCGCACCAGGTAGGTCTTGCCGGCGGTGTTGAGGGTGGCGTAGAAGGTGTCGTCGTCGTGGGCGAAGGTGACACCCCAGAAGTTGATGTCCGAGGCGTGGTAGGGCTTGCCGTCCCGGATGACCGAGAAGGTCTCCAGGCTCGGGATCAGCCGCATGGTGCGGGTGTCCAGGATCGACGTGCGGGTGGAGAAGAAGGCCGAGGAGTAGGACTCGCCGGAGACGAAGACGGTCCAGGCGGCCAGGCGGCCGCTGGGCGAGATCCGGGCCCGGCTGGGCGTGCCCGCGAGCGCGAAGGTGCGCCGCGTGCGGAGGTCGGCGTCCAGCAGCAGGGCGCGGTTGCTCTGCTTGAGGACGCCGGTCGTGGACTGGAGGCAGATGCCCGTGCCGCCCGCCGCGTAGAACCGCGCGCACTTCAGGTGCGTGGCGGTCCGCGTGGCCCCGGGGTCGGTGGACGGGACGGCGGCGACCGCGGTGCGGTGCGGACCGGCGGCCCCGTTGACGAAGGCGATGCGGTGCTTCTGGCGGAGCGTCAGGGTGCCCTCGCCCACCGCGGGACCGCCCGCCTGGGGCCGGTTCGCGCGGTCGGCGCGGGCGGCGGCGTGCAGGACGACGCCGGTGCCGACGCCGGCGAGCACCAGGACCGCCGCGACGAGTACGAGCAGGCGGCGGCGCATGGAGGTCATCCGGATCCTTGTGGTTCTGGTCGCTGAGGTGGTCATCGGGGTCCGTCGGCCGGCCGCAGGACGACGCCCGCGACGGCCGCGCAGCACAGCAGGCCGGCCGCCGAGCCGGCCAGTGCCGGGCCGTCTCCCCACATCGTCCAGGCGGCGCCGAAGGCCAGCGAGCAGCAGAACCGGGCCAGTGCCTGGCCGGTGCCGACGATGGCCAGGCCGCTGGCGCGCAGATGGGCGGGGACGATGCCGGCGAGGGCGGCGGGAAGCACGCCGTCGGTGGCCGCGTAGAACGTGCCGTGCAGGGCGAGGACGAGACAGGGCAGGGCCGGCGCGGCCGGGGCCCACAGCAGGAGGGCGTAGGCGCTGAGCAGTACCGCGTGCCCGGCGAGGAACACGGTACGGCGGCCGATCCGGTCGGCCAGGGCGCCGAAGGGCACGGCCAGGAGCAGGAAGACCGCGGCGGTGCCCAGCGGCAGCAGCGGGAACCACTCCTCGGCGATGCCCGCCCGCCGTTGCAGGAGCAGGTAGACGAAGGCGTCGCTCACGGTCGTCAGGCCGAGCAGGGCGGCGCACCCCGCGAGCGCCCTCATCCGGGGCACCCGCAGGAGCGCCAGCGCTTCACGGAGGCGAACGGGCTGCCGGCCGCCCGGCGCGGCTTCCGTATCGGCCGTGGCGTCCGCGTCGGCCACGGCTCCTCCCTCCGCCGTGGCCCCCTCCTCTCCCGCACCTCCTCCGTCCGCAACCGCGGCCTGCCGCAGAACCGCGGCGTGTTCCGCGATCGCGACGGCCTCCGGCGCGGCGGCCCCGTCCGGACCGCCGGCACCCTCCGAATCGGCCGCTCGCTCCGCCGGGGCCGCTTCGTCGCTCGCCGGGCGCAGCCGCCCGCCCGGTGGCTGCCGGCGGTCCGGTCCCCGCCGCCGGCCCGGCACGAACAGCACCAGCACCAGCACCCCGAGCGCGGCGACACACGCGCTCACCCCGAACACCGCGTCGTAGCCGTCGACCGCCGCACGCAGGATGAGGAAGGCCGCGAGCGGGCCGAGCATCGCGCCGGTGGTGTCCATCGCGCGGTGCACGCCGAAGGCGCGGCCCTGCTTCCCGGGTGGCGTGGACAGGGAGATCATCGCGTCGCGCGGGGCGGTGCGCAGGCCCTTGCCGGTCCGCTCCAGGGCGAGGACCGTGCCGAGCGTGCCGACGCTGCCGGCGAGCAGGAGCAGGGGCTTGCACAGCGCGGACAGGCCGTAGCCGAGACCGGCCATGAGTTTGTGGTTGCGAACCCGGTCGGCGAGGTGGCCGCCGGTCAGCTGGACCAGCGCGCTGACGCCGTTGTAGACGCCGTCGAGGGTGCCGAACCCCAGGGGGCTGAAGCCGAGCGTGGTGACGAGGTAGAGCGGCAGTACGGCGGTGACCATCTCCGAGGAGATGTCGGTGATGAGGCTGACCGTGCCCAGGACGAGGACGACCGGGGCGACCCCGCGCCCCGGCCCGCGTCTCGGACCCTGGTCGGTCCCCGCCCGGACGGGCGCGGATCGGTCGGTGAGGTACACGTCGGGAACTCCAGGTGTGGTGCGGTCAGTTCCGCCGGCTGCTCTCGTCCCGCAGCCAGGTGCCGAAGTCCTGGGCGCGGACGGCCTTGCGGGCCCTGCGCCGGGCGCTGACCGCTGCCGCGAGGAAGACCACGACGCCGGGCAGGAGCCTCGGCTCCTCCCGGAGCATGGCTTTCAGGTCCGCCGTGCTCGTGCGCGCCGATGCTTCGTCCGGCCCCTGATTCTGTTCCATCTGTGCGGTGGACACGGCCGCCCGGATGCGCCTTCTGATCAGATCCGGCCAGGTTCGGGGCGGCTGGACGACGACCGCGGCCGCGTCGACCACCCGGCGCTCCGCGGGCCCGAAGGCCAGGGACGCCGCCAGGTCGTCCGCCATCAGCGGCGGCAGCGCCGCGATGCGCTCGTGTCCGGTCTTGGAGACCGCGATGACGCCCCGTCCGAACAACCCCTCGCGTACGGCGGGCAGCCGCTGCCAGATCCGGTAGTAGGCGCGGACCCGCCAGGCGCACGAATCGAGCGGAATCCGCCGCTCCGGGGCGGTGGCGAGGATGCCCGAGGCCTCGTCCCGGAGCGGCTCGGCCAGCGCCCGCACCGCGGCACCCGTGATCACGACGTCGGCGTCCACGTAGACCCGCGGGAAGCCGCGCGCGTGGTCGTCGCCCGCGCGCAGCGCGGCGTGTTTGGACGGGACCGGGGTCTCCACCACCCGCACGCGTGGGCCACGGCCGGCCGCGACGTCCGCGGTCGAATCCGTGCAGCCGTTGCACACGACCAGGATGTCGGTGTCGTCTCCGGGGTCGGAATCGGCCAACAGTGCGTCAAGGAGTCTCCCGATGACGGACGCCTCATTGTGGGCCGGGATCACGATGCTGGTCACGCGGGCAGTATGCCGCCGGTGTCGTTATTGCGACATGTGTTTCGTCCAACTGTTCCCGAGACTGCGGGCCGTGGTCTAGATTGAGCTTCGCCGGACCGGTTTGGGTGGGGAACGAGTTCTTGATTGCGTGTCACGGTGCGGCATGGTGAACAATTCTGATCAGTCTGTAGCCGGCGTGCTGGGGCATGAGGCGGTTGGGGAACCGCTGACGCTCCCGTCGCTTTCCGGTGCCGCTCGGTCCAGGGCACTTCGGTCAGGGGTAGCCGCGCACATGGTGGGGGGGGCATGGCCATTGAGGTCACGCATGAGCGAGTGCAAGTGGAACACAGGCGTCCACGAGCTCGCCGAAGACGCTGGGAGCACAAGTACCGGATTGCACTGCTGGTCGCGGACGGCTGCGCGGCAGCTGCCGCGGCCTTCCTGATCCACGCGGTCTACGGCCGGTGGGCGGTGGCCCTGGTGCTGCCGCCGGCCTGGATCGTCGCCCTGCTCGCCCACCGCTGCTACGAACGCAGCGCCCTGGGGCTGGGGGGCGAGGAGTACCGCAGAGTGCTGCGCGGGGCCGTCGCACTGCCGGCGCTGGCGGCGGTCGCGTACGGGCTGTTCGCCCGCGATTCGGACCTCCTTCATGACATGATCATGGCGGCGGTACCGCTGGCCGCCGCGGCGGTGCTGGTTCGCTGCGCGCTCCGCCGCCGGCTGCACAGCCGCTGGGGGCGGGACCGGGACCGCAGCGTGACGCTCCTGATCGGGCCCTCGCGCGGCATCGTGGAACTGGTCTCCGTGCTGCGGCGCGCCGGCGCACAGGAACTCCAGGTCGCCGGCGTCTGCCTGAGCGACCCGGAGAACGCCGCGGAGATACGGAAGTTGGGCCTGCCCTTCCTCGGCGGCATCGGCGGCATGAACGACGTCATCCACGCCCTGGGCATCAACACCCTGGTGGCGCTGCCGGTTCCCGGAGCCGACCCCACGGTGCTGCGCCGGATGTCCTGGAGCGCGGCCGCCCAGGGCGTCGACTTCCTGCTCGCCCCGGTGCTGACCGACGTGTCCGCCCCGCGGCTGGCGGTACGGCCCACCAACGGGGTGCCGCTCGTGCGCATCAAGGCGCCCGACCTGTCCCGGCTCTCCCGGCTGCCCAAGGAGGTGCTGGACCGCTCCCTCGCCGCGGGCCTGCTGCTGCTCCTCTCGCTGCCCATGCTCCTGATCGCCCTGATCGTGCGGCTGGACAGCTCCGGCCCGGCCCTGTTCCGGCAGGAGCGCGTGGGACGCTTCGGCGACCACTTCACCATGCTGAAGTTCCGCACCATGCGGGTGGACTCCGAGGCCCTGCGGGCGGAACTGGAGCACCTCAACGAGAACAGCGACGGCCTGCTGTTCAAGGTGAAGAAGGACCCGCGCGTCACCCGTGTCGGCTCGTTCCTGCGGCGCAGCTCGCTGGACGAACTGCCGCAGCTCATCAACGTCGTCAAGGGGCACATGTCGCTCGTCGGCCCGCGCCCTTCGCTGCCCGAGGAGGTCGAGGAGTACACCCCGGACATCAAGCGCCGGCTGCTCGTCAAGCCCGGCCTCACCGGGCTGTGGCAGGTCAGCGGACGCTCCGACCTGCCCTGGGACGAGGCGGTCCGGCTCGATCTCGGATACGTGGACAACTGGTCGATGGGCCTGGACCTGTCGATCCTGGCGCGCACCGGGTCCGCGGTGGTGCGGGGAACGGGGGCCTACTGATGGACCGAGGAAAGAGGAAGCACGTGACGCAGACCACGCAGCCGTTGGGGGTCGCGGTCGTCGGGGCCGGCTACTGGGGCCCCAATCTGGTGCGCAACTTCCAGGCCAGCGACCGCTTCCGGCTGCGGTGGCTGTGCGACCTCGACGTCCGGCGGGCCGAGCGGGTGCTCGGCGCCTACTCGACGGTCGAGGCCACCTCGGACTACACGTCCGTACTCGCCGACCCCGAGGTGGCCGCCGTCGCCGTGGCCACCCCGGCCGGCACCCACCTCGACATCGCGCTGGCCGCCCTGCGCGCCGGCAAGCACGTCCTGGTGGAGAAGCCGCTCGCGGCGACCTATGCCGACGGGCAGCGCCTGGTGACCGAGGCGGAGGAGCGCGGCCTCACCCTGATGTGCGACCACACCTACTGCTACACGCCCGCCGTGGGCCGCATCAGGGAGCTGGTCCGCGACGGCGAACTCGGCGAGATCCACTTCGTCGACTCGGTCCGCATCAACCTCGGGCTGGTCCAGAAGGACATCGACGTGATGTGGGACCTGGCCCCGCACGACCTGTCCATCCTGGACTTCATCCTCCCCGACAGCGTCGAGCCGGTCGCCGTCGCCGCCCACGGGGCCGACCCGATCGGCGCCGGCCAGGCCTGCGTGGCCTATCTGACGCTTCAGCTCAACACCGGGGCCATCGCCCACGTGCACGTCAACTGGCTGTCGCCGACCAAGGTGCGCACCACCATGGTGGGCGGCTCCAAGCGCACCCTCGTCTGGGACGACCTCAACCCCGCCCAGCGAGTGGCGATCTTCGACCGGGGCGTGGACCTGGCCTCGCCGCAGGAGATCGGCGCCGACGAGCGCCGGGACATGCTCATCTCCTACCGCTCCGGCGACATGGTCGCGCCCGCGATCGGCGAGAAGGAGGCGCTGCGCAGCATGGTCGACGAGTTCGGCGACGCGATCCGGCAGGGCCGGGCCCCGCTGACCGACGGCCGGGCGGGCCTGCGGGTGCTGGACATCCTCGAAGCGGCCTCCCGCAGCCTCGAGTTCAAGGGCGCGGTCGTCGGCCTGCGCGCCGGACGTTGAGCGGAACCACATCGGCGAGCCGGCCGGCGAGCCGGGCCGACGAGCCGAGTCAGCGATGCGATTCCCTGAGAGGGCACAGCAGTTGAGCAGCGTACGTGGCAAGAAGATCCTGGTCACCGGGGGAGCGGGCACCATCGGCTCCAACCTCGTCGACCTCCTGGCCGAGGGCGGCGCCCGTGAGGTCGTCGTCCTGGACAACTTCGTGCGCGGACGGCGCGCCAACCTCGCCCGGGCCCTGCCCAGCGGGGTCGTGGAGGTCGTCGAGGGCGACGTCCGGGACGCCGGCACCGTACGGAAGGTCACCGAGGGCGCCGACCTGGTGTTCCACCTGGCCGCGATCCGCATCACCCAGTGCGCGGAGGAGCCCCGGCTGGCCAACGAGGTCCTGGTCGACGGCACCTTCAACGTCCTGGAGGCGGCGGCCGAGGCCGGCGTGGCCAAGGTGATCGCCTCCTCCTCGGCGTCCGTGTACGGCATGGCCGAGGACTTCCCGACCACCGAACGCCACCACCCCTACAACAACGACACCTTCTACGGCGCGGCGAAGGCCTTCAACGAGGGCATGCTGCGCAGCTTCCACGCCATGTACGGCCTGGACTACGTGGCGCTGCGCTACTTCAACGTCTACGGCCCCCGCATGGACATCCACGGCCTGTACACCGAGGTGCTGATCCGCTGGATGGAGCGCATCGAGGCGGGCGAGCCGCCGCTGATCCTCGGCGACGGCACGCAGACCATGGACTTCGTCGACGTCCGCGACATCGCCCGCGCCAACGTCCTGGCCGCCGAATCGGACCTGACCGACGAGGTGTTCAACATCGCCAGCGGTACGGAGACCTCCCTGAAGGAGCTGGCCGAGGGCCTGCTGGAGGCGATGGGCGCGACGGGTCTGGAGCCGGTGCACGGGCCCGCCCGCGCCGTCAACGGCGTGACCCGCCGCCTCGCCGACACCTCGCGGGCCGCCGACCGGCTCGGCTTCACGGCGCGGATCGACCTGCGTACGGGGCTGAAGGACCTGGTCGACTGGTGGCGCGCGGAGCGGTCCGCCACCGAGGAGGCGGCCCGGTGAGCACCGACCGCATCCCGGTGATGATCCCCTGGCTCGGCGAGGAGGAGGCCAAGGCCGCCTCCGACGCCGTGCTCTCGGGGTGGGTCGCGCAGGGCCCGAGGGTGGCCGCCTTCGAGAAGGCCTTCGCCGAACGCGTGGGCGCCGAGCACGCCGTCGCCGTCAGCTCCTGCACCACCGCCCTGCACCTCTCGCTCGTCGCGCTCGGCATCGGGCCCGGCGACGAGGTCGTGGTGCCCTCGCTGTCGTTCATCGCCACCGCCAACGCCGTCCGCCACGTCGGCGCCGAGCCGGTGTTCGCCGACGTCGACCCCGTCACCGGCAACCTGACGCCGGCCACCGTGGAGGCGGTGCGCACCCCGCGCACCGAGGCCGTCCTCGCCGTCCACCAGGGCGGCGTACCGGCCGACGTGCACGCGCTGCGCGCCGCCTGCGCCGAGTGGGACCTGCCGCTGGTGGAGGACGCGGCCTGCGCCATCGGCTCGACCGTGGGCGGCAAGCCCGTCGGGCACGGCGCGCTCCTGGCCGCCTGGTCCTTCCACCCCCGCAAGCTCCTCACCACGGGTGAGGGCGGCATGGTCACCACCGACGACGCCGAATGGGCGGCCCGCCTGCGCCGGTTGCGCGAGCACGGCATGAACGCCTCGGCGGCCGAGCGCCACGCCAGCGACAAGCCCGTCCTGGAGAGCTACCTGGAGGTCGGCTTCAACTACCGCATGACGGACGTCCAGGCCGCGATCGGCCTGGTCCAGCTCGGCAAGCTCGACGCGATGATCGCCCGCCGCCGCGAACTGGCCGCCCGCTACGAGCGGTTGCTGGGCGACGTGCCCGGCCTCACCCCCGTCCGTGATCCCGCGTACGGGCAGGGCAACTTCCAGTCGTACTGGGTGCTGCCGGCCGAGGACTTCCCCGTCGGCCGGGACGACCTGCTCGCCGCACTCGCCGACGCCGGCGTCTCCGCCCGGCGCGGGATCATGGCCGCGCACCTCGAACCCGCCTACGCGGGCCACCCGAGCGCGCCGCTGCCGGTCACCGAGCGCATCAGCCGCGACTCGCTGATCCTGCCGCTGTTCCACACCATGACCGAGGCCCAGCAGGACCGCGTCGTGGCCGTACTGCGCGAACAGGCCGGTGGATGAACGAACTCGTGATCGTCGGGGCGGGCGGCTTCGCCCGGGAGACCGCTCAGGCCGTGGCCGACGCGGGCCGGTTCCGGCTGCTCGGCCACCTCGACGACAACCCCGCCCTGCACGGCACCGAGGTGGACGGCGTGCCCGTGCTCGGCGGCTGCGACCTGGTCCGCGAACTGCCCGCCGCCCGGGTGGTGGTCTGCGTCGGCAACCCGCGGGACTACGCGGCCCGCGCCCGCCTGGTGAGCCGGCTCGCCCTGCCGGAGGACCGCTACGCCACCGTCGTCCATCCGACGGCGGCGGTGTCGGCGACCTCGCGGGTCGGCCGCGGCTCGGTGCTGCTCGCGCACTGCGTGCTGACCGCCGCCGTGCGGGTGGGCGCGCACGTGGCCGTGATGCCCCAGACCGTGCTCACCCACGACGACGTGGTCGAGGACTGCGCCACGCTCGCCTCCGGCGTCCGCCTGGGCGGCGGCGTACGACTCGGCCGCGGGGCCTATGTGGGCTCCGGCGCGCTGATCAGGGAAGGCACGACGATCGGCGCCTGGTCGCTGATCGGGATGGGCAGCGCCGTGCTCGGCGACGTACCGCCGGGCGAGGTCTGGGTGGGGAGCCCGGCCCGGCGGCTGCGCGCGGCGGACGCGCCCGCGCTCGACCGACTCGCGAAGCGGACCGACGACTTCGCGACGCACCACGCACTGGGGGGACCAGTCACATGAACCAGATTCCGCTTGTGGACCTCAAGGCGGCCCACGAGGAGGTCGCCGACGAGGTACGGGCCGGCTTCGACCGCGTCCTCGCCAACACCGCCTTCGTCGGCGGCGAGGAGGTCCGCCACTTCGAGCGCGAGTACGCCGGCTTCGGCGGCGTCGCGCACTGCGTGGGCGTCGCCAACGGCACCGACGCCGTCGAACTCGCCCTGCGCGCGAGCGGGGTGGGCCCCGGCGACGAGGTCGTGCTGCCCGCCAACACCTTCATCGCCACCGCCGGCGCGGTGGCCCGGATCGGCGCCCGCCCGGTCCTGGCGGACTGCCTGCCCGGCAGCCACCTGCTCGACCCGCGGGCCGCACTCGACGCGGTCACCCCCGCCACCCGCGCGGTCGTGCCCGTGCATCTCTACGGGCAGATGGCCGACGTGGCCGCCCTGACCGGTCAGCTGCCCGACGGCGTGGCGGTCGTGGAGGACGCGGCCCAGTGCCAGGGCGCGAGCCGCGACGGCCGCACCCCGGGCAGCGGCTCCGTCGCGGCCACCAGCTTCTACCCGGGCAAGAACCTCGGGGCCTACGGCGACGCGGGCGCGGTCCTCACCGACGACGAGGAACGCGCCGGCCTGGTGCGGGCGATCGCCAACCACGGCGGGGTCGCCAAGTACCGCCACGACGTGCCCGGGTTCAACAGCCGCCTGGACGGGCTGCAGGCCGTCGTCCTGCGGGCCAAGCTGGCCCGGCTCGCGGACGGCAACGCGGCCCGCCGGGCGGCCGCCGCCCGCTACGACGCGCTCCTCGCCGACCTGGTCCGGGCCGGCCGGGTCGTCCTGCCGGTCACCGCGCCCGGCAACGTCCACGTCTGGCACCTGTATGTGATCCAGGTCGCCGGCGCCGACCGCGACGACGTGGTCGGCAAGCTCAACGCCGAGGGCATCGGCGCCGGAGTGCACTACCCCGCCCCGGTCCACCTGACCCCGGCGTACCGCCATCTCGGCCACAGCCGCGGCGACTTCCCCAACGCGGAGCACGCGGCGGACCGGATCCTGTCGCTGCCGCTGTATCCGCAGATCACGCCCGACCAGCAGCAGCGCGTCGCCGACACGCTCACCGACGCGCTCACGGCCTGACCGGCCCCCGCAGTTTCGGCTCCACACCGGCCCCCGCGGGCCGGTCCAGCACAGCACCGCTGAGAGGTACTCATGAAACGTTGGAGCAGACGGATCAGAGGCGGGCGCCTCGCCGTCGTAGCGGCACTGATATTGGCGGTGCTCCCGCTGGCCGGGTCCGCGCAGGCGGCGTCCGATCCGTGCGGGTCGGGCTCGAACCCGATCGTGTGCGAGAACTCCAAGCCGGGCGCCCCGAAGACCGACTGGTTCGCGCCCAACGCCTACGGTGACATCCAGGGCTTCTCCACCAAGGAGAGCGTCCAGGCCGGTGACACCGTGCAGTTCAAGGTCCAGTCGAAGACGCCGTACAACGTCCAGATCTACCGTCTGGGCTGGTACGGCGGCGACGGCGCGCGCCAGATGTCGACCGCGGCCCAGGCGGCGGTGACGTATCCGGCCAACTACACCACCAAGCCCGCCAGTTGCACGACCAAGAACACCGGCCTGGTCGACTGCGGCAACTGGCCGGTGACGGCGAGCTGGACCGTGCCCGGCGACGCCGTGTCCGGCCTGTACATCGCGAACCTGTCGCAGACCGACGGCAACGGCCTGATGCCGTACCCCTTCGTCGTGCGCAACGACTCCAGCACCTCCGACATCGTCGTGCAGACCAGCGACCAGACCTGGCAGGCCTACAACGACTACGGCGGCCAGGACCTCTACGGGGGCCTCGGGCCCGCGCCGGACGGCCGCGCCTACGAGGTCAGCTACAACCGGCCGCTGGACATCGGCGGCGACAACGGCATCTACGGCTCCGAGTACATGATGCTCGCCTGGCTGGAGCGCAACGGCTACGACGTCAGCTACACCTCCGGCGTGGACGTGTCCTCGGCGAACGGCGCGACCCAGCTGGAGAAGCACAAGGTGTACCTGTCCTCGGGCCATGACGAGTACTGGACGCAGAGCCAGTACTCCAACGTCCTGGCGGCGCGGAAGGCAGGCGTGAGGCAGGGCTTCTTCAGCGGCAACGAGGTCTTCTGGAAGACCCGCCTCGCGCCGAGCATCGACGGCACCAACACCGCCGACCGCACCCTGGTCTGCTACAAGATGACCAAGATGGAGCAGAACAACGGCATCGCCGATCCCAGCGGGATCTGGACCGGCACCTGGATGGACCCCGCCAGCAAGAACTACGGGCAGGACTACCAGCCGCCGAACATCCTCACCGGCTCCATGTTCACCGTCAACGGCTACCGCAGCGACGCCATCACCGTCCCCGGCTCGTACGGCAGGAACCGGATCTGGCGCAACACCTCCATCGCCGACCTGACATCGAGCCAGACCGCCACGTTCCCGACCGGCACCCTCGGCTACGAGTGGGACAGCGACCTCGACAACAGCACCCGGCCAGCCGGCGCGATCGACGTGTCGTCGACGACGGTGGACATCAACGACGGCAAGCTCCGCATGGACTGGGGCAACGTCTACGGCAACGGCACGGCGACGCACAGCCTGGTCGAGTTCCGCGACCAGGACTCCGGGGCCCTGGTGTTCGGCACCGGAACCGTGCAGTGGTCGTGGGGCCTGACCGACGTCCCCACCTACAACCCCGCCGACACGGTGGTCACCGAGGACTCCCGGATGCAGCAGGCGACGCTGAACATCCTCGCCGACATGGGTGTCCAGCCCCTGACCCGGCAGAGCAACCTCGTCGCCGCGACGGCCTCCACCGACACCACCGGACCGGCCGTCACCGTGACCAGCCCGGCCTCCGGGACCACCGTCCCGGAGCTGAAGCCGGTCACCGTCAAGGGCACCGCCTCCGACAGCGGCGGCGTCGTGGCCCGCGTCGAGGTCTCCACCGACGGCGGCGCCACCTGGAAGGCCGCCAAGGGCCTGTCCTCGTGGACCTACACCTGGACCCCGACCAGCCCGGGCACCGCGGCCATCAAGGTCCGCGCGGTCGACGACAGCGTCAACATCGGCGCCGTCACCACCGTTCCGGTCACCGTCGGCCCCCAGGCGTGCCCCTGCACCATCTGGCCGGCCTCCGCCGTCCCCGGCACCGTGAACGGCGGCGACGGCAGCTCGCTGGAGCTGGGCGTCAAGTTCCGTACCACGGTGGCCGGTTCGATCACGGGGGTGCGCTTCTACAAGTCGCCCGCCAACACCGGCACGCACACCGGCAGCCTGTGGACCGCCTCCGGCACCCGCCTGGCCACCGGCACCTTCACGGGCGAGACCGCCTCGGGCTGGCAGCAGCTGAACTTCGCCACCCCGGTGGCGGTCAAGGCCAACACCACCTACGTCGCCTCCTACTTCGCGCCCAACGGCGGATACTCCTTCGACGGCGGCTACTTCACCGACAAGGACGCGGGCCTGGCCCCGCTGACGGGGCTGAAGTCGGGCACCGACGGCGGCAACGGCGTCTTCCACTACGGCTCGACCAGCGCCTTCCCGTCCTCGCAGTCCTCGGGCAGCAACTACTGGGTCGACGTGGTGCTGGACACCTCGACGGCCAGCACCACCCCGCCCACCGTCACCGCCACCTCCCCGACGTCCGGGGCGAGCGGCACGTCGATCACCGCACCGGTGTCGGCCACCTTCAGCGCGGCCGTCGACACCGACAACGTGACCTTCTCCCTGAAGGACGCGGGCGGCGCCACGGTGCCGGGGTCGCTGACGTTCCCCGCGGCGGACAAGGTGACCTTCACCCCGTCGACGCAGCTGGCGCTGCACACCACCTACACCGCCTCCGTCCAGGCGTCGGACGTGTGGGGCAACGCCATGACGGACCCGGTGACGTGGTCCTTCACCACCGATTCCACCCCGCCCGCGGTCACCTGCCCGTGCACCCTGTGGAGTTCCTCCGCGGTGCCGGCCACGACCGATGTGACCGGTGACGCCAACTCCGTGGAGCTGGGCACCCGGTTCACGTCCTCGGCGGACGGCTGGATCACCGGTGTCACCTTCTACAAGGGCACCGGCAACACGGGCACCCACACCGGCAGTCTGTGGTCGGACAACGGCACGCTGCTGGCCAGTGGGACCTTCACCAACGAGACGGCCTCCGGCTGGCAGACCCTGACCTTCGCCACCCCGGTGGCGGTCACCGCGGGCACTCCGTACGTCGTCTCCTACCACGCGCCGAACGGCAACTACGCGGTGGACGGCGGCTACTTCGCGGGCGCCCACCAGTCGTATCCGCTGACGGCCACGGCCGACACCACCGACCATCACAACGGGCTCTACCGCTACGGCGCCGATCCGGCCTTCCCCAGCGGTTCCTACGGATCCGCGAACTACTGGGTGGGGCCGGTCTTCACCGCCGACAACCCGAGCGCGTCCCTGGCGACGGCCAACGCCTCGGAGGCGACCGCGTCCTCGGTGGCGCACACCGCCGACTCGGCGAGCCCTCTGGTCATGACCGTGGGCAAGGCGGCCGCGGTGACGTCGGTCAAGGCGAGCGTGACCGTCGTCAAGGGCTCGAAGGCCGCCAGGAAGCTGCATGTGACGGCCGTCGTCTCCTACGACCGGGCGACCCACAAGGCGTCCGTCCACCTCTCCGCCCCCCTGCCGGACGGCACACGGTTCAAGGTCACGGTCACGGCGAGGGACAGGCACCGCCACCTGGTGAAGTCCCACAGCTGGACCCTGACCAGCAGGACCGTCGTGAAGAAAAAGAAGAACTGACCCGTCCGCACGCACCGTCGGTGGTCCGCGCGCGGCGCGGACCACCGACGGGGATTGGCTTCGACCGATGAGCAGCGTCAGTGTTGTGATCCCCTGCTACAAGTACGGCCACTTCCTCGCCGACTGCGTGCGCAGCGTCCTGGACGAGCAGGACGGCGTCGACGTCCGCGTACTCATCATCGACGACGCCTCGCCCGACGACTCGGCGGCGGCCGCGCAGAAGCTCGCCGCCTCCGACCCGCGCGTCGAGGTCCTCGTCCACGAGACCAACAAGGGCCATATCGCCACCTACAACGAGGGCCTCCTGGAGTGGGCCGACGGCGACTACGTGGCCCTGCTGTCCGCCGACGACCGGCTGGTGCCGGGCGCGCTGGTCCGCGCCGCCCGGCTGCTGGACGCCCACCCCGAGGCGGGCTTCGCCTACGGCCGCCCGCTGCGCTTCCAGCACGGCGGCCCCCTGCCCAGGGCCCGCACCCGGAGCACCGGTTCGGTCGTCTACCCCGGTGCCTGGTGGCTGGAGCGGCGCTTCCGCGAGGGCACCGGCTGCATCACCTCGCCGGAGGTCGTCGTCCGCACCGGCCTCCAGCGGAAGGTCGGCGGCTACGACCCGGCCCTGCCGCACGCCGGCGACATCGAGATGTGGATGCGGCTGGCCGCGCACGCCGACGTCGGCTACGTCCGCGGCGCCGACCAGGCCTTCTACCGCGTGCACGGCAGGAACATGTCGACCGTCGACTTCGGCGGCCAGCTCGACGACCTGCGCCAGCGCCTGGCCGCCTTCGACTCGGTGCTCGCCAAGTGCGCCGACCGGCTGCCCGAGGCCGACCGCCTGGCCGAGCAGGTCCACACCCGCCTCGCCCGTTTCGCCCTGCGCCGTGCCTACCGCGCATACGACCGGGGCCGTACCGGCGTCGTACCGGTCGAGGAGTGCGTGGCCTTCGCCGAGCGGTGCCTGCCCGGCTACCGGGCGCTGCCCGAGTACCGGGCGCTGCGGCTGCGCAGACGGATCGGGCCGAGGGTGATGCCCTGTCTGCAGCCGCTGGTGTGGTCGGCGGTGGCCGAGCGCGGGCGGGAGTGGCTGTGGTGGGAGTCCTGGAAGCGCCGCGGCATCTGATGAGCGATCAGTTCGGCCCGGCGGGCCGCTCAGCCGGTGACCGGAAGGGGTCCGGAGCTGCGCCGGCGGCCCCGCGGGGTCTTCCGGCGGCTCATCGCGTACCGGTCGAGCCACAGCGCGCCGATCACCCCGGCCGACAGCCCCAGCAGCGCGGTGCCCGCAAGACCCCGGCTCTTGCTGCCCCGCACCTCCGCGGCGCTCGGGGAGGTCAGCACGGAGGGGATGATGCGTGCCCCGGCCGGCACCCGCTGGGCGGTCTGCAACTGCTCGACGTGCCTGCTGTAGACGTCGACGATGCGGCGCACCGACGTCACCGCGGCGTCCGCGCTGGACGCCTGCGACTGCACCTGCAGGGACGGGATCAGGTACTGGGGCGTCGCACTCGTGCCGCTGTTGCGGGGGACGAGATGGTAGGTCCCCGTGACGCCGGCCGCGCGCAGTTCCGCGGCCCCGGCGGGGGAGCGCAGCTGCTGGACGACGCCGTAGGAGACCACGGCCAGCGGCGGCTGCAGGTTGGTGTACTGGTTGGGCTGGCTGCGCGTCACCGGCGGCTTGAGCACGACCACCGCCGAACCGACGTACTGCGGGGCGGGCCGGATGACGAAGTACGCCCCGGCCATCGTCAGCAGCAGCGCGCCCACCACCACGTACCAGCGGCGGAGCAGCGCGTCGGCGACGTTCCCAGGCGACATACGAGTTCCTTCCGTCACTGCCGATACTGGCAGGGCGCACGGTGGGATGCCACCGAACGGAGGGACGCATCGTGAGTCTTGGTGAGATATGGGCAATTCTGCGCCGACGGTGGTACTTCATGGTGCCCTTCACCGTGCTCAGCCTGATCGGCGGCGGGTATCTGTGGGTGACCGTCCCGGTCTCCTACGAGTCCCACAGCTCGGTCGCGCTGCTGGACTCCTCGGCCGTCGCCCGGCTGGCCCCCACCTTCGGCAACCCCATCTCGAACGCGGGCGGTTCCCTCATCGTGACCGCCGACGTGCTGATCAGGACGCTGCAATCGGCGGACGCCGCCAAGGAGTTGGCCGGGCGGGGCGTCACGGACAGCTACACGGCCGGCTTCGCGCCGGCGAGTGACAGCCCGCTGGTGGTGCTCAGCGTCACCGGCACCGACCGGGAGAAGGTGCTGAGGGAGACCAACACCCTGACCACCTTCGCCGGCGAGCAGCTCGACGCGCTGCAGGAAGCCGCCAAGGTCCCGCCCGCGTACGCCGTGCAGACCGCGCCCGTGGTGCTGCCGCAGACCCCGGTGGCCAAGTCCAAGAGCCGCTACCAGGGCGTCGCGGCCGTCATCATCCTGGGCGTGGTCAGCGCCTTCCTCCTGTCGATCCTGATGGAAGGCGTCTCGGTGGTCCGCCGCCGCTACCGGCAGGCGAGGCGGCCGAAGAAGCCCCGCGCCCCCCGGCGGATCCGCGCGGGCGTGCTCAGCCGGCGGGTCGACGCCACCGCGATCCTCACCGTCTACCTGGTGCTCGCCTTCTTCATCCCCTCCAACCTCGCCCTGCCCGCGCTCGGCGGCGTGGGCACCCCCGCCAACGTCTTCGCCCTGCTCGGCCTGATGTGGTACCTCGCGACCTGGCTCGGCGGCCGCATCCTGCCCGCCCCCGGCACCCGGCTCGTCCGGGTCGCCCTGTGCGTCCTCGGACTGGCCGTCCTCGCGGCCTACATCTCCGACGCCCTGCGCGAAAGCTCCCACGAGGAGGTCCTCGGAGCCGACCGCGGACTCATCGGATACCTGGTGTGGGTGTCGCTGGTCGTCCTGACCTCGGCGGCCGTGCAGGAGCGCGGCCGGCTGGACGTGCTGATGCGCCGGGTGGTCGTCATGGCGTCCGTCGTCGCGGCCATCGGCTTCTACGACTTCTTCGCCGCCACCAACATCGCCGACTCCATCCACATCCCCGGTCTGCAGACCAGCGTGGCCCAGGTCAGCGTCATGGACCGCGGCGCCTTCACCCGTCCGCGCGCCACCACGGCCCAACCGCTCGAGTTCGCGGGCATGCTGGCGATCCTGCTGCCCTTCGCCGTGCAGCAGGCCTTCGACCCGGTCCGCCGCCATCTGCACGTGCTGCGCCGCTGGGGTCCGGTGATCCTGATGGCCGGCGCGCTGCCCCTGTCGGTGTCACGGACGTCGATCATCGGACTGCTGCTGGTGGCGCTGGTGATGGTGCCGCGCTGGAAGCCGGTCCGGCGCTGGGCCGCGATCGGGGTGCTGACGGCCTCCGTCGCCGTCTTCAAGGTGCTCGTCCCCGGGCTGATCGGCACGATCACCGGCCTGTTCGCGTCGTTCCTGTCCAACTCCGACAGCAGCACCCAGGCCCGTACCGTGAAGTACAGCGCGATCGTGCCCTATCTGAAGGAACACCCGCTGTTCGGACGGGGCTTCGGCACCTTCACCCCGGACCTGTACTTCTTCACCGACAACCAGTACATGCTGGGCCTGGCCGAGATGGGCCTGCTCGGATTCGTCGCCCTGTTCGTCCTGTTCGTCACCGGCATCCACCAGGGCGGCTCGATCCGGCGGCTGGCCCGCACCGAGGCCGACCGCGAACTGGGCCAGGCGTTCTTCGCCTCGGCGCTGGTCGCCATGGTCAGCAGCGCCACCTTCGACTCCCTCAGCTTCCCCATGTTCGCCGGGATGTTCTTCCTGACGCTGGGGGCGGGGGCCAGTTACCTGGGCTTCATCCGGCGCGATGCGGCCGCCGCCCTGCCCGGCCCCCGCACGACCCCGGAAGCCGAGCTCGACCGACTGGTGGAGTCCCGATGAGCACGTCCGTCGCCGTCATCGTCGTCACCTGGAACAGCGCCCCGGTACTCCCCGGCTTCCTCGCCGCGCTCCCCGAGGGCATGGCCGGCCTCGACTGGCACCTCGTCGTCGCCGACAACGACTCCGCCGACGGCACCGTGGACCTCGTCAGGACCCTCGCCCCCGGTGCCACGATCGTCCGGACCGGCCGCAACGCCGGGTACGCGGCCGGGGTCAACGCGGCGCTGGACGCCGCCGGTCCGGTGCGGGCCGCCCTGATCTGCAACCCCGACGTCCGGATGCGGCAGGGGTGTGCGAAACGGCTGGTCGACGGTCTCGGGGCGGACGCGGGGATCGTGGTGCCCCTGCTGTACGAGGAGGGCGGGAGCACTCCCCATCACTCACTGCGCCGGGAGCCGAGCGTGCTGCGGGCCCTCGGCGAGGCGGTCATCGGCAATCGCCGGGCCGGCCGCTTCCCGGCCCTGAGCGAGCTGGTGACCGACCCGGCCGCCTACCGGCGGGCCACGCGCGCGGACTGGGCGACGGGCGCGCTGATGGCGGTCTCGGCGGACTGCCTCGCCGCGTGCGGCCGTTGGGACGAGTCCTTCTTCCTCTACTCGGAGGAGACGGAGTACTGCCTGCGCGCGCGGGACGCGGGCCACCCGACGCGGCTGGAGCCGACCGCCGAGGCGGTGCACCTGGGAGGAGACTCCCAGGTCTCCCCCCGGCTCTGGACCCTGCTCACGCTGAACCGCGTGCGGCTGTACGGGCGTCGCCACGGCGCCGTGGCGACCGCTGCCTTCCGCGGTGCGGTACTCCTGCGCGAGGCGTCACGGGCGGCCCTCGGCAGGAAGGCGAGCCGGGCGGCGGCGGGGGCCCTGCTCCGGCCGGGGGCGCTGAGGGCTACGCCGGGCCCGTGACCCGCTCGCGGGAGCCCGGGCCGGCTACCGCCACCGGTTTCCGGACGCGTTCGGTCTCGTCCTGCACGAGCAGGGAGAGCAGCGCGGTGACGGAGAGGCCGGCTTCCGCCGGGTGGCGCAGCACCTTGTCCGACTCGACGCGGTAGGTGTTCGTGCGCCCCTCGCGGGTGCGGGAGAGGTAACCGTCCTGCTCGAGATCGGAGATGATCCGCTGGACGGCGCGCTCCGTCAGACGGCAGTGGGCCGCGATGTCGCGGATGCGGACGTTCGGGTCATCGGCGATGGCGGCCAGCACCCGCGCGTGGCTGGTGATGAACGTCCATCCGGTGTGAGGTTCGGGCACTCCAACCATGACCCGCATTTTAGGGGCCGGCGTTGCCGGAACCCAGATGCATGACATATTTTTCAGGTAACTGCTGACATGCTTCGCGAGGAAGAGCCACGGAAGGAGCCTGAGGGTGTCCTGGGATGAGGCCGTCATGCCGAGGGTCGGGAGCAGCACCGAGGAGGAGTGCCGCCCGGGCCGGGCCGGCGAGCACGCCCCGGACACCACGGTGATCCACTACGAACGGCGTGGCGTCCGGGTCGTCGCGGCTCACGGCTCCTACGACACGCACTCGATCACGCCGCTGACGGCCGCCCTGGACACCGCCGCGAGGGAGCGTGCGAAGGTGGTCCTGGACGCTTCCGGCATCGCCTTCGCGGACTCGGCGCTGCTCAATCTGCTGATCCGCACCCACCGGGCGGCCACCCTGCGCGTGGCCGCGCCGCGCCGGCAGCTGCGGCGGCTCTTCGAACTCACCGGACTCGACGAGGTCCTGCAGACACGGGAGACGGTGGACGACGCCGTCGTCTCGTGAGCGGGGTGCCGGTCCCGCGCCCGTCACCCCGGACGGGACGGCCGCCCCGGCGGCGGCCGGAGCCCGGGAACTCGGGAGCCCCGGGCTCCGGCGCTCGTCCTGCGGCCCTGTCCGAGGAGGGGACTCGACGGCCGCGAGGACATCCTGCGCGTGAGGCCCCGGAAGGGCGGGCCGCACGCACACCACGGCCACCGTCAGCGCCGACTCCGGCGGTGGTCGCGCCGGTCCGCCTACCCCGGTTCCCCTCCTTCATGCTGTGGCCGGCGGACGAGGCGGCAGGCCGTGGCCGACGGGCGGGCGGTCGCGGTGACGCCGCCCGCCGGCCGTCGGGTAATCGGACGGTATTGCCCCGGGTATATCGCGTCCAACCATGGTCACTCGCGCGCGCTCACCGTGCCGCCGGGAGGCAGGATGTACCTACGGTCAGGCAGCGGCCGTGCCGGTCCGGTGCCCCCGGGACCGGTGCCCCCGTACGACGCCCGCGTCGGACCGGACCGTGGAGCGAGGCAAGATGACGACCCGTTCTCCGTTGTTGGTGCTGTCGACCACCGACCAGGTGACAGTGGTCTGCCTGGCGGGCCGGCTGGACAGCGACGTCTGCACCCAGCTGGCCCAGGAGCTCAAGCGGCACCTGGACCGGGCCGCGCGACGCGGGCAGCGGCTGGTGCTGGACATGGCCGGCGTCCGGTCGCTCGGTGCCGCGGCCTGCCGCACGCTCCGCCTCGCGACCGACCACCTCACCCAGGAGCCGGCACTGGTGATCGCGGCGCCGCCCGCGGTCCGCGGAGTGCTGGAGTCCGCGCGCCCGCCGGGCGTCCGCCTGCACGACACGCTCGTCGACGCGCTGACCTCCCTGCCCCGGCCGCCGGCCCCGCAGAGCTCGCTGGGCGCGTGGCAGCTCGGGAACCTCTCGGCCGAGGGCGACAGTCTCCGGGACGAGGTGTTTGGCCTGCGGGCCAAGGCCCGTACCACCGGCCTCATCGGGGTGGCCCAGGGCATGCTCATGACGCGGTACGGCCTGCCCGGGCCGGCCGCCGCCTTCGCCCTGCTCCGCAGCGCCTCCCAGCAGTTCAACGTGCCGTTGCGGGTCGTCGCCTCCGCTGTCGTCGCGGCCCCGCCGCCCAGGAGCCACGACCAGTGGTTCCCCGGACGCACCACCCACTCCGCACGGCCCGACATCGCCTTCCTGTCCGCGTACGGCGGTGACGCCGGGGACCGGGGGCACGTACTCGCCGCGGCCCTGCACGAGGCGATCGCCCTCTCCGGCGCGGACGCGGGCGAAGTGCACCTCACCGACCCGGCACAGGACGACGCCCTCTTCCTCGAACAGCACCGCGGACTCGGCGCCGCCTACTGGGACCAGGTCGCCCTGGTCACCGGACCCCCCGTCGTCTGCGCCCGGGCACAGCGCGAGCGGGCGCCCGTCACGGTGCCCGACGTCGCCGCGGACCCCGGTCTGTCGGCTCACCCGGCGGGCCGGGCCCTGCTGGAGACCGACAGCCGCGCGGTCCACAGCATGCCGCTGCTCACGGGCGACGGGCGCTGCACAGGCACCGTGACGCTGCACCGGGCCGAGCCGGGATCCTGGCTGACGGGCCCGCGGCAGCACGCGCTCGGCGCGCTCATGGCCGACATCGCGGCCTGGCGCTCCTGGTACCGGCGCACCACGGTCCTCGATGCCCTCGAATACCTTCACCAGCACCACCGGCCGGAGCCGGGCCCCGGCGACCGCGCCTGAGCCTCATGGGCCGGAGACGGGCGGACCGGCCGGGTGCGGCGGAGGCCGGCGCCGCACCCGGCCGGTCCGCCCGAGCACCCCTCCCCGCGCCCCGTGACCGTGGAGGCGGGCCGGCACCGGCCGGACGGCGGGGAACCGCGGAGCGCCTCGGCCCGCCTCGTGCGCGCCGGGCACACCCACGCCCACCACCCGGGCGCCGCACCCCTCGCCGACGTCCCGTTCCGCGCCGGGCGTGCCCCGCACTGGCCGCACTGGTTCCGGGCGCGGCCGCGCCCGGCCTCACCAGGTCGTGTAGAAACTCGCCGGGTTGACCAGGTACCGCACGGTGGCGTGCGGCACGTGGCGCAGCGTGTGGCCGCGGCTGTAGCGGTAGATCAGCTCCCAGTCCTCGCGCGGAAGCACCTTCGGTGTGCGGCGCAGCCGGCTGAAGCGCAGGGCGCTGTCGCGGCGCGCGACGAACGCGTTGGTGTCCAGGAAGGACTCGCGTGCGGCCCGGTGGCGGTCGAACGGCACGGAGAGGGTGTCGTGCTCGGTGCCGTCCGGCAGGACCCGGCGCAGGGCCGTGTAGACGCCGTCGGGTCCGCCGGGAGCGTCCAGGACCGCCAGCGCCCGTTCCAGGTGGTCGGGTTCCCACAGGTTGTCGTCGTCGAGGAAGGCCACGTACCGGGAGCGGGTCAGGCGGATGCCCACGTTCCGTACGACTCCGGCCACGCCGGTGTTGCGCGACAGCGAGACGGCGAACAGGCGTGGGTCGTCCGGGAGACCGGGCAGGCCGGCGCCGTCGTCCACGACGATGACGACCTGGTCGCGGACCGTCTGGGCCAGGGCGGAGCGCACCGCCGCCCGCACTTCCCCGGGACGGCGGTGCGTGGCGATGACCGTCGCGACGAGGGCAGGGGGAGCGGCCGCGGTCACGGCCGCGAGGCGGCGGGCCTCGGCCGCTTCGAGGCGGCGCAGCCTCAGCGCGGCGGGCGCGAGCAGGACCTTGTTGCGCAGTTCGAACAGCACCAGCCAGCCGAAGGCGTGCTTGAGGAGTTCCCAGGGGGCGCGGGCGAGGCGTCTCATGACCCTCCTCCTCAGCCGGCCGGCTCGGGGGTGACCGGGGTGCCGTCGGCGTAGCGGTTGCCGCGCCAGACGTTGCCGGGACCGGGGTTCCAGGCCGTGACGGAGCCGTAGACGCCGGAGTTGGGGTGGTAGCGCGTGGAGAAGACGTTGTCCGTGACCGTGATCCCGCCGGCCCCGTCACCGCCTCCGTAGAGGGCGTACGCGCCGCCCGCCAGCAGGTTGCCGTCGATGACGGTGTTGGAGACGTGGCCGGTGTCGGCGAACAGGCCGATGCTCGCGGACGCTCCCCGGTCGACGCCGACCGGGTTGAGCAGTGTGTTGTGGCGGATGACCAGCTTGCCGGTGTTGCCGCCGCCGCTGATCACGGCGTCGGTGTGCTGCCATTCGCCGCCGGCGTTGCGGAAGGGGACGAGGCCGTGGACGTAGTTGTCGTGGATGTCGCCCTGGCCCATGGACAGGGCGTTGCCGAAGACGGAGATGTCGCACCAGCCCACCTCGATGGAGCCGGCGCCCATGTTGGAGACGGCGTAGTCCACGCCGCCGTTGTCGGGACCCTTGCCGGGCACGGCGGTGATGGTGGTGTGCAGGATGCGCAGACCGTGGTGGCCGGGGCGCAGGTTGACACCCCACCAGTTGGCGGAGGTGATCCTGGAGTCGATGATGGTGACGTCGTCGGCGTAGACGTCCAGCGACCCGGTGATGTCCCAGCCCTTGATGACCATGCCGTCGGTCCGGACGCTCATGTTGCCCGTGGCGTGCGGCTCGAGGCGGGTCCGTGGGCCGGTGGTGCGGGCGTCGGGGAACCCGGCTTCCAGGGACGTCACGGCGGTGGAGCGGGCCGAGGGCTTCGCACCGGGTGAGGCGGCGGAAGCCGAGCCGCGGGGGCTCGCACCGGGTGAGGCCGGCGCGGAAGGGGCGGCGCCGGAGGTCTCCGCGGCGGGCGGCCGGTCATGGGTGCTCGGCGGGTGCGGGAGCGGGGAGGGGCCGGCGGCCCCGGAGCAGCCGGCGGTCAGCAGCACCAGGGCCAGGCCGGCGAGCAGGCGTCCGAGGCGTGTCACACCGCCTCCGGGGTCCGGGCGCCGCGCAGGCGGCGGAGGCCGGGCAGGACGCACACCGCGTAACCGGCCGACGCGAGCGTGCCGATGGCGAACAGCGCGGGGACACCGTCGCCGAGCAGCCGTTTCGCGGCGAGGAGCACCAGGGTCATCACGATTCCCCCGAGGAAGGGCCGGGCACAGGCCCTGGCGATGTGGGCGAGGCCGATCCCGGCCCGGCCGAGGGCGTGCAGGAACACCGGCACGACCAGCACGGCGCCGACCAGGACATGGCCCTGGGAGACGCCGACGATGCCGCCCACCCGGGCACCGGCGATCAGGACGGGGACCAGGGCGACGACCCACAGCCCCTGGACCAGGACGAGGGAGCGGCGCTGTCCGGTGGCGACCAGGCAGTCGTAGGCGAGTTCGCAGCCGATGCGGATCAGGCCCAGGACCATCAGCCAGGGCAGGGCGTGGGCGGCGGGCAGCCACGTGTCGCCGTAGACGAGCTGCACGACGGGGCCGGCGAGGCCGCCGAGCAGGACGCACAGCGGCACGGTGCCGGTGACCAGCACCCCGAGGGCCCGGCTGAAGCCCTCGGCGAGGGCCCGCGGGGAGTCGGCGAGGCGGGAGAAGCCGGCGAACGAGACACGCCGGGCCGCCTCGGAGATGACCCGGACCGGCCAGCCGGACATGTTGAACGCCAGGACGTAGAAGCCGAGGGCGACGCCGCCGAGGGTGGAGCCGACGACCATGGTGTCCACGTTGACGACCGCGAGCGCGAGCAGGCTCGCGCCGGCCAGCGGCAGCCCGAACCGCAGCAGTGCGCGGGCCTGTTCGCGGTCCCAGCCGAAGCGCAGGGTGCCGGGGGCGGCGAGGGCGCAGCCGACGAGCGCGGCGGCGTTGCCCGCGACGGCGCCCCAGGCGAAGCTCATCGCGCCCCAGCCGGCGAAGGCCAGCAGCAGCGTCACGGCGGTACTGAGGACGAAGTTGAGCGCGTCGATGGCCATCCGCCTGCCCTGCGCGAACTCCCGGGTGAGGAAGCCCGCGGGCACCTGCGCGATCCCGTCGATCACCAGGCACAGGCACATGACCCGCAGCACGCCCGTGGCGTGGGGCGAGTCGAGCAGCCCGGCCACCGCCGGCGCCGAGGCGAACAGCGCGACGTAGAGGAGGCCGCTGGTGGCGGTCGCCAGGGTCAGTACGGTCGGCGCGAACCGGCGCGGATCGCCCTCCCAGCGGACGATGGCCAGGCTGACGCCCAGTTCGTTCGCCGAGAGCAGGACCAGCAGCACGGTCTGGGCGATGCCGTAGACACCCCACTCGGCCGGTCCCAGGGCGAAGCGCGCCAGCAGGATGCCGGTGGCGAAGTTGCCCAGCCGCATGACCACGGTGTTGATCAGGCTCCAGCGGGCCGCCGAACGGACCTTGCTCCCGAGGGAGCCGTCGGCGGGGGCGCCGCCGGCCGGCTCAGCGGGTCCGCCGGCCGGGGAAGGCCGGCTCTCCGCGGGGTCCGCGTGCGCCGCGGATGCCGTCGCAGACGCCCCGCCCGCCTCAGATCTCTCGCTGCCGGGTGTGCGGACGCTGTCCATGAGTCGACTCCTCGTCGAGCGGCTCGGCGGGCGCCACGGCCGTGGCGGACCGCCCGGACCCCGGCTGTGCGGACCCCCGGTTCCCGGCGGTGCGCGACCAGGCGGGCGGACGCCTGAGGGCGATCGTCTGCTCCGCGACCGGCTCCCCGGTCGCCGATCCGGCGGCGGTGACCGGCTCCCCGGGTCCCCCGGGCGGTACGGCCTCCTCCGGCGCGGCCGGTGTGCGCGGCCGCCGGCGCGCCTCCACGTAGAAGACGGCGACCAGGCTCAGCACCAGGCCCAGACCTCCGGCCATGACCGTGTATTCGAGCCGCGTCTTGGTCTGTGCCACCGGGTTCTGGGGCGGCACGATCGTCGTCATGCGGATCATGGCCCTGGAGGCGACCTTCTGCTCCTTCTGGAACTGATACAGCCGGTCCTTGGCGTACGACGTCAGGATCTTGTCCGAGGCGAGGACGGCGGCCTTGTCGGTGCCGGTGACGGTGAGCCACATCAGCGGGCCCTGCGCGTTGTCCGCGAGCTTGGCGTCGAACGTGCCCCTGGCGCCACGGGCCTTGAGGTCGCGCAGCGAGTCGTCGGAGTTGAGGTTGCGCGCCAGGCTGTCGGCCATGCCCGTCAGCGAGGTCTGGGTGCTGAGGAAGGGGTTGCCGTCGTAGGCCGTGGTGGCCTTCTGGGAGTTGAGCAGGACCACCGTGCTCTGCGACTGGTAGGTGACCGGGACCGTGGTGAGCACGCCGGCGATCAGGCCGGCGGTCAGCACAAGCCCGGGCAGCAGGACGTACCAGCGCCTGCGCATCACCCGGAAGATCTCAGCGAGATCCATGGTGGTCCCCCCTAGCGACCAGACGTTCGACGAGCATATGTTGCAAGCGGATCATATGGGGAACGTTCGGTCCGTGGGTCTCGTCCGGTCGACGGGTGACTCGACCGGTGACTCGACGGGCGGCTCGTGGCCGGCGGGGCCCGGCCGTCCGGTCGACGGCGGCGGGCCGGCCGGTGCCGGCAGGTCGGTCGGCCGCGGGCGCGTGGCCGCGCCGCCCCCTTCCAGCAGTACGCCGGCGATGCGGTCGCCGGCCCGGCCGTCCCACAACGCGGGCCGGCGCGGCGCGGGCGGAGCGTCCAGCACCCGGTTCACGGTGGCCACGACGCGCTCCGGGTCCCGTCCGGCCAGCACGTTGGTGCCCTCCTCGACGGTGACCGGGCGCTCGGTGTTGTCCCGCAGGGTCACGCAGGGCACGCCCAGCGCGGTCGTCTCCTCCTGTACGCCGCCGGAGTCGGTGAGGACGACGCGGGCGGCGTCCTGCAGCGCGATGAAGTCCAGGTACCCGGCGGGCGGCACGAGCCGGATGCCTCCCGGCACGCCGATGTCGGCCAGCTTCCCGGCCGCCCGCGGGTGCACGGGCAGCACGAGCGGGCAGCGGCCCGCGATCTCACCCAGCGCCTTCAGGAGCCCGGCGAGGACCGCGGGGTCGTCGACGTTGGCCGGGCGGTGCAGGGTGACCAGGCCGAACTCGCCCTTGGACAGGCCGAGTCGGCCGAGTACGTCCGAGGCGCGGGCCCGTTCCAGGTTGGCCAGCAGGGTGTCGATCATGACGTTGCCGACGAGGTGGACCTGGTCCTCCCGGTAGCCCTCGGCGCGCAGGTTGTCCACGGCGTCGGGGGAGGGGGCCAGCAGGTAGTCGGCGACGCGGTCGGTGGCGACCCGGTTGATCTCCTCCGGCATGCTCCAGTCGCGGCTGCGCAGGCCGGCCTCGACGTGGGCGAGCAGCGGTCCGGCCTTGGCGGTGACCAGGGCGCAGGCGAGCGTGGAGTTGATGTCGCCGACCACGACGACGATGTCGGGGGACACCTCCTCGAGGAGCGGCTCGAACGCGGTCATCACGCGCCCGGTCTGCTCGGCGTGGCTGCCCGAGCCGACCCCGAGCCGGCGGTCGGGCGGTCGGATGCCGAGGTCGGCGAAGAACACGTCGTTCATGGCCGGGTCGTAGTGCTGGCCGGTGTGGACGAGGAGGACCTCGGCGCCCCGGGCCTCCAGGGCGTCCATCACCGGTTTGATCTTCATGTAGTTGGGGCGTGCGCCGGCGACGCAGACGATGCGCGGCATGGATTCAGAGCACCTCGATCGTGGGCCCGGCCGGGAGCCGCCGGCGGCAGTCCAGGACGAAGGGCGCGTGTTCGGCGACGAGTTCGTAGTCGAAGCCGTCGTGGTCGGTCAGCAGCACCACGACGTCCGCGTCCGCCAGCTCCCGCGGCGTCGGCTCGACCCGCACCAGCCGGGTGTCCGCCGGCAGGCCCTCGACGACGTGCGGATCCGCGGCCCTGACCTGGGCGCCCATGTCGAGCAGCAGCTGGGAGATGCGCAGGGCCGGCGACTCGCGGGCGTCGCCGGTGTTCTTCTTGTACGCCAGGCCCAGCAGCAGGATCCGCGAGCCGTTGACGGAGCGGCGTCTGGCGTTGAACAGGTCGGTGATGCGGCGTGTGACGTACTCGGGCATGTGGTTGTTGATGTCGTTGGCCAGCTCCACGAACCGGAAGCTCTGGCCGAGTTCGCGCTGCACCCGCCAGGACAGGTACGAGGGGTCGATCGGCAGGCAGTGGCCGCCGACACCCGGCCCGGGTGTGAACCGCATGAACCCGAAGGGCTTGGTGGAGGCCGCGTCGATGGCCTGCCAGATGTCGATGTCCAGGTGGTGGGCGAACATCGCGACCTCGTTGACCAGCGCGATGTTCACGTGCCGGAAGGTGTTCTCCAGCAGCTTGGCCAGCTCTGCCTCCTTCGGCGAGCCCACCGGCACGGTGGTGTCGACGAGTTGGCCGTAGAAGCCCTCGACCGCCTTCAGGGACGCCTCGTTGACGCCGGAGACGACCTTGGGGGTCTCCTTGAAACCCCATACGGCATTGCCGGGGTCGATCCGCTCGGGGCTGTAGCCGAGGTGGAAGTCGGCACCCGCGGCCAGGCCCGAGCCCTCCTCCAGGATCGGGCCGAACATCTCCTGGGTGGTGCCGGGGTAGGTGGTCGACTCCAGGACGACCGTGGCACCGGGGCGCAGGTAGCGGGCGAGGGTGACGGCCGATTCCCTGATGTAGCGCAGGTCCGGCATGCCCTCGTGCAGCGGGGTCGGCACGGTCACGACCGCGACGTCGAATCCGCCGCAGTCGCGGGCCGCGTCGCTCGCGCGGTAGGTGCCGTTGTCCAGTGCCGCCCGGACCCGCTCGGAGGAGACGTCCTCGACGAAGGACTCACCGGCGGCCAGGCTCTTGATCCGCCGGGTGTCGACGTCGTAGCCGACCACCTCGTGTCCGACCTCGGCGGCCCGGATGGCCAGCGGGAGGCCCACGTAACCCTGTCCCACGACGACGACACGCATCAGTGACTCCTGTTCGCGGGAGCGGCCGACGGGGAGAGCCGGAACAGCTCGCGCGCCGTCATGAGGAGGAAGGAGGCATTGGTGGTCAGATAGCGCCGGCCCAGCCGGCGCGGCTCCTGCAGCGCGCGGTAGAGCCACTCCATGCCCCACCGCTGCCAGGAGGCGGGGGCCCGCTTGGTGACCCCGGCCAGGATGTCGAAGGAGCCGCCGACCCCGTGCACCACACGGGCGCCGGTGCGGCTGCCGTAGGCGGCGGTGAAGATCTCCTTCTTCGGCGAGGTCATGCCAAGGAAGAGCATCTGGGCGCCGCTCCGCGCGATGCCGTCGGCGATCTCCCTCTGCTCGGAGTCGTCGAAGTAGCCGTTGCGGCTGCCGGCCACCTTCAGCGCGGGGAAGCGGTCGGCCACCTTCAGCAGCATCCGCTCCAGCACCTCCTGCCGGGCGCCGAGGAAGTACACCGGGACGCCGGCGGTCTCCGCCTCGGCCAGCAGGCGCAGGAACAGGTCGATGCCGGCCACCCGTTCGGGCAGCGGGGCGCGCAGGATCCGCCCCGCCCACACCACGGCCTGGCCGTCGGCGAGGACGAGGTCGCAGCCCGAGACGGCCCTGGCGAGACGGTCGTCGCGCCGCATGTTCACCAGCTTCGCGGCGTTGACCACACCGATCTCCAGCTGCCGTCCCTCCCGCACCGCCTCGAGGCAGCGCTCGACGGTCTGGTCCATGGTCAGAGGGTCCAGCTCGACCCCGAACAACTGCTGACGCGGCGTCATATCCGGCCCCCCTGCCAGGCGTGGAGCATCCAGCCGAACTCGTAGGGCCGGCACTCGCGGTCCACCGAGAGGGGGCGGTACATCCGGTCCAGGGCCCTCAGCCGCAGGCCGGGCGCGACGCGGGTGGACAGGCCGCGGGCGGCGCGCACGGCCTTCTTCGGGTCCCCCCGGTGGACCTTGCGCCAGGTGGCGCCGAGCTCGTCGAGGATCAGCGGCTCCCGGTGGTCGGAGCCCGCCAGTTCGGGTACCTCCGTCATCCAGCGCAGGCCCTTGCGGATCGCGGCGCCGAAGTCGGTGCCGCCCGCGTCCGCGAGGTCGAACAGGGCGGTCGGGGCCATCGCGTGCTGGTGGACGCTGTAGACGGGGTAGCCCTCCACGACGCCGCCGGTGCGCGCGTCGTAGTGCCACCACCACTGCCCGCCCTCGCCCTGCAGCTCGCAGATGCGTGCCGCACAGGCATCGGCGGCGGCCAGTGCCTCCGCGTCGCCCTGGTCGGCGCTCGCGTGGGCGCGCGCCAGGGCCTGCAACGGGTAGGTCTGGTCGGCGAAGCAGCTGATGTGGGACCGGTACCGGGACACCAGGCCGGGGCCGGTGGCGTGCGGGAAGAGCGGGCTGTCGCCGACGCGGGCGCGCAGCAGCCGGTCGCGGGCCGCGGTGAAGCGGTCCTCCACGTCGACCGCCTCGCGGGCGGCCGCGAGGGCGGACAGCACCCACGCCGCCTCGACGGTGTACTGCGGCCGGCCCTCCTCGTCCAGCGCGTGGACCCGCGCGAGGGCGTCGGAGAGTTTGGGATGGTCGGTCTCGGCGGCGGCCCAGGCGATGAGCGCCGCGTCGCCGAGGTTGGTCACCGCGGGCAGCGACTCCACCAGCAGGCCCGCGAACTCCTGGGCCGTGCGCCCGCCGAGCGCCGCGCGCTGGCGCTCCTCCGGCAGGAAGCGGACCCCGAGCACGGTGATGGCCCCGTAGCGGGCGCTGGTCCCGCGCCGCTCCAAGGTCCAGGAACCGTCCGGGAGCTGCCGCCCGGCCATGGTGAAGACGAAGGCCTCGCTGCCGGGCAGCAGCATGGATGGAAGCCCCGACTCCGCGACCTTGAGGAGTCGTTGGGCGAGCGCGAGAAGCGGCGGTTCCTCATGACCGAGTGCCGCCAGACGTGTGGTGGTCATCGTGTGGACACACCAACCCCCCTGGGTCCTGTGAACAGACGTGGTGATCGCCGCGGAGCGGATGGTGACGCGGCGCGAGGCGGACGTCGGACGTCGCAGCCGTCAGATGTGGTGCGGTGGAGCGTGGTCGCCCCTGATTTCAGACACAGGTGTCCCCACCCCTGTAACCCCCCTGGGCACTACCGGTTCAGTGCGCTCATTGTGCTTGCTCTGCACACTTCGCACACATGTTATGCCGGTAGATGTTCGAAGATTTGCGGTTTGGGAGAAACCGGCCGTCACGCACGCTCGACGAGTCCGCCGCTCTCGCCGTCCTCGTGGCCCTTCTCCTCGTACAGCGCGCCCGTCTCGGGGCACTCCCACACCCCCGGCTCGCCGTCGCGCTCGGTCAGCCGGACGCCGGCCCGCCCGACCCAGCCGATGCGCCGCGCCGGGACACCGGCCACGAGCGCGAAGTCCGGCACGTCCCGGGTCACCACGGCGCCCGCCGCGACCAGCGCCCAGCGGCCGATGTGCACCGGCGCCACGCACACCGAACGGGCCCCCACCGACGCCCCCTCGGCCACGACCACGGCCACCGCGTCCCAGTCGCCGCCGCGCTTCAGCCTGCCCTCGGGGTCGACCGAGCGCGGGAAGTAATCGTTGGTGAAGACCGCGGCCGGGCCGACGAACACCCCGTCCCCGAGCACCGCGGGCTCGTAGACCAGCGCGTAGTTCTGCAGTTTGACGTTGTCTCCGATGCGGACACCGGGGCCGACGTACGCCCCCCGGCCCACGATGCACCCGCTGCCCAGCCGGGCGTCCTCCCGGATCTGGGCCAGATCCCACACCGCCGTCCCGTCACCGATCACGGCCGTCGCGTCCACCTGGGCGGTCGGCTGAATACTCGAGCTCACCGGGCTGAACCTTTCTGCTGGGTTCCGGGCGTTCACGACGGGATCCGCATTCCGCCGCGGCCGACGGGAGGCGGAAGGCGGCGATCGCCCGTACGGCCTCGGGGTGGCCGTGACCCGTGGGGCGCGAACGGATGCCCGAGCCGCCGGACGGCGGGGGTGCCTTCACGAGATCACCATACGTTCGCCGCACGCACCGGTGAAAGGATTCCGCACGGCTGGGGCTGATCTCGGCCACCTCAGGCAGCCGGGGTCCTGCGGTGCCTTCCACACCCCGGAAACCGGTTCGACGGCATCGGGGGGCCCTGGCACAGTGACGCACCATGGATGACTCCGAGCTCCTGACCGCGGCGGACGTACGGCTGATGCAGGACCTGGCGCGACGGGTCACGGCCCTCCGTCCCGACCTGGTCAACAGCGACGCGTCGGTCGGCGAGCTGGCCTGGATCTGGGGCAGGGGCAACGCGAGCGCCGGAGAGAGCTGGCGACGCCGACTGTGGTTCTCCGGCGGCGAGTTGGTGGCGTGGGGGTGGGCCTTCCTGCCGCGCCGGGTGAGGCGCGACGACGGGTCGGTGAAGGACGTCACCGGAGCCTGCCTGACCTACCAGGTCCATCCCGCCCACGCCCCGCTGGTGGACGAGGTGATCGACTGGTACGACGGCGTGGCGGCCGGCACCGAACGCGCGGTGATACCGCAGGCCGCCGACGAACCGGCACTTCAGCGCTGGGCGGCGCACGGCTACCGCACCGATCCGGACTCGCTCGGCGACAGCGGCTCCTGGACCCAGCTCAACGTCCGGGACCTCGATCACGTGGAACGGCCGGTGCTGCCGCCCGGATTCCGCTTCCGTACCGCCGACGAGACAGGACCGCGGGCCGCGGTCCGGGCCCACGTGGACGCCTGGTCGCCCACGTCCTACACGCTCGAGGGCTACGAGGGCGTCCGGCGGACCCCGCCGTACCGCGGCGACCTGCACGTCCTGGTCGAGGCCCCGGACGGGACGATGGCCGCGTCGACGATCATGTGGCTCGACGAGGCGAACGCGACCGCCCAGTTCGAACCGGTCGGAACGCACCCCGGCCACCGCCGGCGCGGCCTCGCCACGGCGATGCTGCTGCACGGGATGCACCTGGCGCGGGCGGCCGGGGCCCGTCACATGACGGTCGTCTGCCTGGGCGCGCCGGGGCGACCGGAGGCGCGCGGGCTGTACTACGGCGTCGGATTCCGCGCGTTCACGCGGGACGTGCCGCTCATCAGACCCGCGGACCGCTGAGCGGACCGGGTGACGTCCGCCGCGGGGCGGCAGCACTTCCCAAGGGGTGTGCCGGGCTGTGCGGGGCCGAGGCCGTCACCCGCCTGCTGGTCCCGCGCGCGAGCGAACTCGTGCCCGGCGGTCGGGGCCCGGTTCCCGGATGTCCGCAGCCTGATCGGCACGGGGAGCGTCGCCCTGCGCCCGGGGGCGGTGGCGGCGTACCGGTCGCCGCACGGGTGAGGTGCGGCGCCTGCGGGCGGCCGCCGCACCCCCGCCGGGCGCCGGCACGGGGAGCTAACGCAGGGCCGCGACCCCGTCGACCAGCAGATCCCGGTCCGTCCGGGCCGCCAGCACCTCGAACCCCAGGCCGGCCAGGTGCCGGGCCCGCGCGGGGCTGCCCGCGTAGACGCCGGGGATGACGTCGTTCGCCCGGCACGCGGACACGATCGCCCGCAGCTCTCCCTTGTCACCCGCGAGGAGTTCGTCGAGCGCGACGCCGAGGGACAGGGCGAGGTCGTAGGGCCCGACGAAGATCATGTCGACTCCGGGCGTCGCGGCGATCTCCTCGACGTGGTCGAGTCCGGTGCGCGTCTCGACCATGGCGCCGCAGACCGCCCGGCGGTTGGCCTCCTCGGCCCCGATCTCCGTCCGGCCCCAGTACGGGGCGAAGGGTCCCCAGCTGCGGTTGCCCACGGGCGGGTAGCGCACGGCGGCTGCCGCACGGGCGGCCGCCCCGGCGCTCTCGATCATGGGGACGATGACCCCGCGGGCCCCGGCGTCGAGCGCCCGGCCGATCTCGCCGGGGTCGAGCGAGCACACCCGCACCAGCGTGTCGACCTCGGGGACGACGTGCAGCGCGTCGCGCATCGACCGGTCGTCGTAGAAGCCGTGCTGGGCGTCGAGGCCGATCCACCCGGGGCTGCCGTGGCTGACGGCCTCCGCCGCGGCGGCGCCCAGGAGCGACCACACTCCGGTGCCCGAGGCCGGGGTCCACGTCGTCATTCGGGTCACGTTGATGTCTCCTCGTGTGCCGTGCTTGCCCCCGGATTCTGCCGCACGCCGCTCAACTCGATCGCCCGGCACCGGAGGCGGCGTCGGCGGCGAGGCGCCGGTGGGCGGCGAAGAGCGCGAGCGCGGCGCCGGTGTCGCGGGCGCGGAGCGCGGCGAGGAGTTCCCGGTGCTCACCCGGGACGCGGTCGAGCCGGCCCCGGGTGCCGCGCCCGATCCGGGTCAGCAGGAACAGGTGCACCTGGCAGCGGACGCCGTCCCACGCGTCGGCCAGGCGCCGGTGGCCCGCGGCGGCGAACACCGCGTCGTGGAAGGCGATGTCGTAGCGCACCATCTCGTGCGCGTCGCCCGCCCGTTCCATCAGGCCGGCCGTCTTCGCGACGGAGGCGAGGTCCTCGTCCGAGGCGCGCGCGACCACCTCGCGGACGGCCAGGTCCTCCAGGGCACCGCGCAGGCTGTCCAACTCGGCCACGTCGTCGGCGGACAGCGCGGTCACCGTCGTGCCGCGGTGCCAGGCGCAGTGCACCAGGCCCTCCCGTTCCAGCAGGCGAAGGGCTTCGCGCACCGGGCCGCGGCTGACGTCCATGTCGGCGGACAGCTCCACCTCGCGCAGTTGCGCGCCGGGGGCGTAGGTCCCGTCGAAGACGGCCTCCCGGATGCGGTCGGCGACCTCGTCGGCCAGGCCCCGGCGCCGGGCCGGGGTCACTCGACGCCGTTCGTTCATCGCCTGCACCTCCTGGATGGGCGCCGAGTCACCGTGTGACTCGTCATGTGACTCGTTCTCGATGTCGGCATCGCCGAGCGTGCCGCCCGGGACCCCCGGGACCGAGGAACCCTCGTCCCCGGCACCGGGGTGCACGGTGTCGCCGCGCGGTCCGGCCGGCGACGCCGGGCCCAAGGCGTTCGCCGAGGACTCGCGGGTCTTCGCCTCCCGACCGGCCGCGGTGCGGTCCGCCCGTCGCGCGGACGGGCGGACCGCACCTTCCTCCTGGGTCAGCGCAGGACGCTCGGCGCGGCGCGGGGAGGCGTGCGCCGAGTCCGGGCGGGTGTCAGGCGCACCCGGCCGGAGTGGCCCGTGAGGCGTCGGAGATCAGCGCCCGCTGGGCCTTCCTGAGCCGTTCGACGTCGGGCTTGACCACCTTGCGGTCGTACGTCATCAGGCCGTTGAGCTCGCCCTCGACGTCCGAGATCTGGGTGTAGACCGCGCCGTTGCCGCCCTTGCAGGCCAGCGCGTGGACCTCGGCGAGTTTGGCCAGGTAGTCGTCGGTGTAGGTCGAGGGGTCGACGTCCACGTACGACTGCTGCACCGACCAGGCGTGGCCGGGCACCGCGAGCCCCAGACCGCCGTACTCGCCGCTGACCAGGGCGCGCCGGCCGTCGGGATGCGGTGGCAGGGCGGGGCTGGGATAGCCGTGCTCGTCCATGATGTCGCCGGTGCCGCCGTCGGCCCCGAGATTCAGCCCGGACATGGAGTTGACCAGCCGGGTCGGGTCCCAGGACTTGGCCTGGTCGGCGATGCGGGCCATGTCGTACTGGCCCCATCCCTCGTTGAAGGTGACCCACATGACGACCGCCGGGCTGCTGATGTGCTCGTCGATCATCTGCTTCATCTCGCGCTCGTACTCGGCGCGGGCCGCGGTGGACGGGTTCACGCCGGCCGTCATCGCCGGCATGTCCTGCCACACCATCAGTCCCAGCCGGTCGGCCCAGTAGAACCAGCGGTCGGGCTCGACCTTGATGTGCTTGCGCACCGAGTTGAAGCCCATGCGCTTGTGCATCTTCAGGTCGAAGGCGAGGGCCGCGTCGGTCGGGGCCGTGTACAGGCCGTCCGGCCAGAACCCCTGGTCGAGCGTGGCCATCATGAAGACCGGCTTGCCGTTGAGGACGGTGCGCGGCACGCCGTCGATCTTCTCGACCTTGATGGAGCGCATGCCGAAGTAGCTGCCGACGCGGTCGGCCCCGACCCTGACCTTGAGGCCGTAGAGGTAGGGGTGGTCGGGCGACCACAGGTGCGGGTCGCGGATGTGCAGGGTCAGGGGCCGGCCGCTGCGGCCGGTGACCGTGGCCACCTTGTGCCGGCCGGCGTAGGCCGTCGCCGTGACCGGCAGCCTGTCGCGCACGCCCTGCGGCTCGACGGTGAGCGTGCCGGCGTCCACGTCGGGGGTGAGCTTGAGCTGATCGACGTGGTCGGCGGCGACCGGCTCCATCCACACCGTCTGCCAGATGCCCGAGGTCGGTGTGTACCAGATCCCGCTGGGGTCCAGGCGCTGCTTGCCGATCGGCGGGTTCTCGCCGTTCGCCGCGTCGGTGGGGTCGTAGACGCCGACGATCAGCTCCTGGGTGCGGCCGGGCTTCAGCGCGTCGGTGATGTCGGCGCTGAACTTGTCGTAGCCGCCCTGGTGTTCGGCCACCTCGGTGCCGTTGACGTAGACCTGGGCCTTCCAGTCGACCGCGCCGAAGTTCAGTTGCAGCCGCTTGCCGGAGCCGACCTTCCAGCCGCGCGGCACGGTGAAGGTGCGCCGGTACCACATGCGGTCCTCGTGCCGTTCGATCCCCGACAGCTGGGACTCGACGGGGTAGGGGACGAGGATCCTCTCGCCGAGGTTCCGGCCCACCGGAGGCCGCTCGCCCGCCGTGGCGGCGGCGAACTGCCAGGAGCCGTTGAGGTTCCGCCAGGCGCCCCGGGTCAACTGCGGGCGCGGGTACTCCGGATGGGCGTTGCGCGCGGAGACGTCGTCGGCCCACCTGGTGCGCAGCTCGTAGGTGGACTTGTTGGCGCCGCTGCTCCAGAAGGAGCTGACAACGTTGCCGCCCGTCCCGGTCAGGCCGCCCTTGCCGTCGTAGCGGACGTCGGCGAGGCCGGGCGCGGTGCCGGTCTTGTTGCCGACGACGGGCTCCTTCAGCGCGATCAGCAGCGTACGCGGGTCGGCGGGATCCAGCTTCGCGTCGCCCAGCGGCCAGGTGGCGCCACCGATCACGGCGTCGAAGTGGCCGCCGATGCCGGACGGCGGCGCGCCGAGCGGCTGCGCGAAGTCGAGTTTCAGGGTGCGGCCACTGGCCAGGACGCTGGTCGAGACGGCCCCGTCGTAGGCCCATCCGTCGGGGAGGCGGAAGGCGGACTGCGGGACGGCGGTCTTGGTGCCGCCGGGCGGGGTCCAGCGCAGATGGAGGTTGGAGCCTCCGTAGTGCTCGAAGTACTCGACCTTGATGTCGTAGGCCCTGCCCGCGGTCAAGTCCACGGGGGCGCCGGTCTGTTCGCGGTCCCAGTCGTCGACCCAGTGGTCGATGACCATCTTCCCGCCGACCCACAGCCGGAAGCCGTTGTCGCCGATGATCGAGAAGGTGGTGGGCCCGGTCTTCTCCGGGACGATCTTCCCGGTCCAGCGGACGCTGACGTCGTCCGACTGGCCGGTGGCGAAGCTCAGACGCGGCTCCAGGGTGTCGAAGTCGAGGTTCGGGTCGAAGCCGGTGGCTTTGAGCTGGTCGAAGTCGAAGGCGCCCGGGGCGGACTGGGTGTAGTAATCGCCCTTCAGGCCGTGGACCTCCACGGGGTCGTCGGCCGCGGTCGCGGCGGGTGCCGCGGCGAGGCCCGCGGCGCCCAGTGCCGCGGCGAGCAGCAGGGCGAGGCGTTGACGGACGGGTCTGATGCGCACGAATCCTCCTTGGCTGAGGAAGGGTGGCGGCTCGTTGCTTCAGTCTGTACAACGTTGGAAGGAACGGCAGTTGGCATGAGAGCACGGCTCCCGGCCCCTGTCCAGGGTCATGACAAAGCCCGTGGACGGGGCATCCATCGACGCTGAGGAGATCCCTTGCGGGTCAGCCTGAAGGACGTGGCGGAACGCGCGGGCGTTTCGATCAAGACCGTGTCCAACGTTGTGAACAACTATCCGCACGTCACGCCGGGTATGCGGTCCCGGGTGCAGGCGGCGATCGACGAGCTCGGGTACCGGCCGAACCTGACCGCGCGGCATCTGCGCAAGGGCCGTACGGGGATCATCGCGCTGGCCGTTCCCGAGCTGGGCAACCCCTACTTCGCCGAGCTGGCCGGAGCCGTGATCGACGCGGCCGCCGAGCACGAGTTCACCGTCCTGCTCGACCACACGCGCGGCGAGCGCGAACAGGAGATCCTGGTCAGCCAGGGCTTCAGCGGCCGGGTGATCGACGGGCTGATCCTCAGTCCGCTGGCGCTGGAGGCCGAGGATCTGCGGGGCCGCGCGGACGACGTACCGCTGGTGCTGCTCGGTGAGCGCGAGTACGACCTGCCCTTCGACCACATCGCGATCGACAACGTCGCCGCGGCGCGGTGCGCGGTGCGCCATCTGCTCGGCCGCGGCCGGACCCGGATCGCCTACCTGGGCGCGCGTACCGACTCCGTGAACCAGCCCGCCCACCTGCGACTGGACGGCTGGCGCGAGGAGCTGGCGGCGGCCGGGGTACCCGCGCCGGACAGCCTGGTGGTGCCGGTCGGCGGCTGGGACCGGGACGACGGGGCGCGGGCGATGGCCCAGTTGCTGGACGCCGGCGTGCGCCCGGACGCCGTCTTCGCCTTCAACGACCTGATCGCGATCGGGGCGATGCGGGTGCTGCACGAGCGGGGCCTGCGGGTGCCCTGGGACGTGGCGGTGGTGGGGTTCGACGACATCGCCGAGGGGCGCTTCGGGGCCGTCACCCTGACCACCGTCTCCCCGGACAAACAGGCGATCGCCAAGATGGCCGTGGGCTCGCTGCTGCGCAGCCTGTCGGGCCGCGAGGAGCCCGGCGGGCGCGAACTGACCGCGCAGTTCAGGCTCGTTGAACGGGAGAGCACTCTCGGCCGGAGGTGACGGGATTTCGGACGGAAGGCTTTACACGGCCCTTCCAACGATGTAAAAACCTCCCCGGAACGACGTGCACGCCGAGTTGACCGCAAGAGCCAGCCTCCCCGGGAGCGCTCTCAGCTCCGGGGCCGCGCCGTTTGGGGACAGCCATGAAGCCCACCGCACTTGTCCGTCGCACCTCCGCACGAACCCTCCTCGCCGCCGGCCTCGTGACGAGCCTCGCGCTCGCGACCGGATGCACCAAGTCCGAGGACGACTCGGGCAGCAAGGCCTCCGCCTCGAAGCAGGACGACGCCGGCCAGGTGGTCGCCTCGCCCGCCGCCGGCTCGGGACCGACCTGCACCATCGACGCCTACGGCGGCCGGAAGCTCGACCTGAAGAGCGCCACCGTCGGCTTCTCCCAGTCCGAGAAGGCGGCCAACCCCTTCCGGATCGCGGAGACCGCCTCCATCAAGGCCGAGGCCAAGAAGCGGGGCGTGAAGCTGCTCACCGCCAACGCCCAGTCGCAGTTCTCCAAGCAGATCAGCGATGTCCAGGACCTCATCGCCAAGGGCGCGGACCTGCTGGTCATCGCCCCGCTCAACTCCGACGGCTGGGGACCGGTGCTGCGCACCGCGGCCGCCAGGCACATCCCCATCGTGACCATCGACCGCAAGATCAACGCCACCGCCTGCAAGGACTATGTGAGCTTCATCGGCTCCGACTTCGTCGAGCAGGGCAAGCGGGCCGCCGACTCGATGATCGCGGCGACCGGCGGCAAGGGCGAGATCGCCATCCTGCTCGGCGCGGCCGGCAACAACGTCACCACCGAGCGCACCAAGGGCTTCGAGGACCGCATCAAGGAGAAGGCCCCCGGCCTGAAGATCGTGTTCCGGCAGACCGGTGAATTCGCCCGCGAGAAGGGCCAGTCGGTCACCGAGAACCTCATCCAGTCCAAGCCCGGCATCACCGGCATCTACGCCGAGAACGACGAGATGGGCCTCGGCGCCGTCAACGCCCTCAAGGGCGCGGGCAAGAAGCCCGGCGACGTCAAGATCGTGACCATCGACGGCACCCGCAACGCCGTCCGGGGCATCGTCGACGGCTGGATCCACGGCGTGATCGAGTCCAACCCCCGCTTCGGGCCGCTCGCCTTCCAGACCCTCGACACCTTCACCCAGGGCGGGAAGGTGGGTGAGGACATCGTTATCAAGGACAGTTCCTACAGCAAGAGCAACGCCCGGTCGGACCTCTCCAAGGCCTACTGACGTGCTCTCGGTCAACCGACTGTCCAAGTCCTTCCCCGGCGTGCGCGCGCTGTCCGACGTGGACTTCACCGCCCGCGCCGGGGAGGTGCACGCACTCGTCGGCGAGAACGGCGCGGGCAAGTCGACGCTCATCAAGGTGCTCACCGGCGTCTACCGGCCCGACGCCGGCGAGGTGACGTACGACGGCGAACCGGTCCGCTTCAGCACCCCCCTGCAGGCCCAGCAGGCGGGCATCTCCACCATCTACCAGGAGGTCAACCTCGTCCCGCTGATGAGCGTGGCCCGCAACCTCTTCCTGGGCCGCGAACCCCTCGGCCGGCTGGGCCTGATCGACTTCCGGCGCATGCACCGCGAGGCCGACGAGGCCCTGAGCCGACTCGGCATCCGCGTCGACGTGCGCCGGCCACTGCGCGAACTCGGCGTCGGCGCACAGCAGATGGTCGCCCTCGCCCGCGCCGTCGCCGTCGACGCCCGCGTCGTCATCATGGACGAGCCGACCTCCTCCCTCGAACCCCGCGAGGTGCGGACCCTGTTCGGGGTGATCCGCATGCTGCGCGGGCGCGGCGTCGCCGTCGTCTATGTCAGCCACCGCATGGACGAGCTGTACGAGATCTGCGACACGGTCACCGTCCTGCGGGACGGACGCCTGGTGCACTCGGGGCCGCTGGCCGGCCTCGACCGGCTCAAGCTGGTGGCCATGATGCTCGGCCGCGAGATCGGCGAGGTGCGCGCCGAGGGCATGACCAAGTTCTCCGGCTCCCACGGCACCACCGCCGAACCGGTGCTGCGTGCCGAGGGCCTGACGGCCGGTCACCGGCTGCGCGAGGTGTCGCTGTCCATCCGCCCCGGCGAGGTGGTGGGCCTGGGCGGACTGCTCGGCTCGGGCCGCAGCGAGACCGCCAAGGCCATCGCCGGGGCGCTGCCCACCGACGCCGGCCGGGTCACCGTCGCCGGCGCTCCGGTGCGGGCGGGCTCGACCGCCGCCGCCATCCGCGCCGGCATCAGCCTGCTGCCGGAGGACCGCAAGGCCGAGGGCATCGTGCCCGGACTGTCGGTGCGCGAGAACATCGCGCTCGCCGCGCTGCCCGCGCTCTCCCGCTTCGGCCTCGTCGACGACAGCCGCGTCGACCGGATCGTGGAGACGTTCATGAAGCGGCTGCGCATCAAGGCCGCCGGACCGCACCAGAAGGTCGGCGAACTCTCCGGCGGCAACCAGCAGAAGGTGCTGCTGGCCCGCTGGCTCGCCCTGCACCCCAAGGTGCTGCTGCTGGACGAGCCGACCCGGGGCATCGACGTCGGCGCCAAGGCGGAGGTCCAGGCACTCATCGACGAACTCGCCGACGACGGCCTCGCCGTGCTGCTGATCTCCTCCGACACCGAGGAGCTGATCGAGGGCAGCGACCGCGTGGTCGTCCTCAAGGACGGCGCCGTCGTCCGCGAGCTGACCGGCGACGCCGTCACCGAGGACGAGCTGATGCGCGCCATCGCGGCCGTGTCCGCCGGAGGCAAGGATGGCTGAACTCACCCTCGCACGCGGCTCACTGGACCGTGACCGGCTGCTGCGCCTGCTCCAGGACTACGGCGTCTACGCCGGTGTGGTGGCGCTGCTGCTGTTCAACTTCGCCTTCACCCCGCACTTCGCCTCCGCGGCCAACTTCCGCACCCAGGCCGTGCAGGTCGCCCCGGTCCTCATCGTCGCCCTCGGCATGGCGCTGGCGATCGGCACCGAGGGCGTCGACCTGTCGGTGGGCTCGGTGATGGCCCTGTCCACCTCGCTGCTCTCGCTCTACCTCGGCTACGGCCCCTGGATCGCCGCCCTCGTCGCGGTCGCCGGCGGCGTCGTCGTCGGCGCCGCGAACGGGGCGCTCATCGCCTTCGTCGGCGTCCAGCCGATCGTGGCCACCCTCGCCCTGATGGTCGCCGGACGCGGACTGGCCCTCGTCCTGCTGCCCCAGCTCAAGGACGTACGCGATCCGGGCCTTGCGTCACTCGGCTCCGGCGACGTGCTCGGCGTCCCCTACCTGGTCCTGATCGCCGCGGCGCTCGCCCTGCTGGTGGCGTTCGTGGTGCGCCGCACCACCTTCGGACGGCAGGTGCTGGCGATCGGCGACAGCCGCCCCGCCGCCCGGCTCGCCGGACTCCCGGTGCGCCGCGTCCTGGTGGTCGTCTACGTCTGCTCCGGCGCCCTCGCCGCGATCGCCGGCGTCCTGGCCACCGCCCGACTCAGCGCGAGCGACCCCACCTCCCTCGGCAACCTGATGGAACTGTCCGCGATCACCGCCGTGGTCGTCGGCGGCACCCCGCTCAGCGGCGGACGGGTGCGCATCGGCGGCACCGTGGCGGGCGCCGTCCTCATCCAGCTGCTCACCACCACGCTCATCAAGCACGATCTGCCGCCGTCGTGGACCCAGATCGCCCAGGCCGTGGTGATCGTCCTCGCCGTCTACGCGGCCCGGGAACGAGGCAGGAGATGACCACGCACACCGAAGAGGCCGGCCTGCCGGCCGACACCGCCGGCGCCGGGGACGGCGATCCCGTGCGCACGAACCGCTCGGAACGGCTGAGCGCCCTCGCCCAGCAGCACGGCGCCCTGGTCACCCTCGTGATCGCCATGACCGTCGCCTCGCTGAGCTTCGACACCTTCCTCACCGGCGACAACCTCGAGAACATGGCGCTGTCCTCGGCGTTCCTCGCCGTGGTCGCCCTCGGCATGACCTTCGTGATCGTCACCGGCGGCATCGACCTGTCCGTCGGCTCCCTGTTCGCCCTCGGCGGCGTGCTCGCGGCCTGGGGCTCGCGCTACGGCACCGCGGTGGCGCTGCTGCTGCCGCTGGCCGTGTGCGGACTGATCGGCCTGGTCAACGGGTTGCTGATCGCACGCGTCCGGCTGGCGCCGTTCATCGTCACCCTCGCGGCGATGCTGGGCGCCCGCGGCATCCTGCTGGCCGTCACCGACGAGGGCTCCACCACGTACCTCGTCGACAAGGACTCCTTCTTCGCCGCCCTCGGGCAGGGCTCCCTGCTCGGCGTCGGCGTGCCCGTGTGGATCACCGTGGCGCTGTTCGTGCTCGGCGCCGTCGTGCTGCGCCGCACCCGCTTCGGGCAGTACGTCTACGCCGTCGGCGGCAACGAGGACGCCGGAGCCCTGATGGGCGCCCCCGTGGCCCGTACGAAGATCTCCGTCTACACCCTGTCCGGCCTGTGCGCCGGACTCGCCGGCGCCCTCAACGCGGCCTGGCTGGTGTCCGGCGTGACCATCCTCGGCAACGGCATGGAGCTGGAGGCCATCTCGGCCGTGGTCATCGGCGGCACCCTGCTCAGCGGCGGTTTCGGCTTCATCAGCGGCTCGCTCGTCGGGGTGCTGCTGCTGAAGGTCATCCAGAACGTGATCAACCAGATCGGCTCGCTCGACTCCGCCTACCAGCAGGTCGTCAGCGGTGCCTTTCTGGCCGTGGTTGTCGTCGCCCAGACATGGCTGGGCCGGAGGCGGAGAGTGCTGTGAAACCTTCCCTGACAAGATCCTGGCGCAGACTGCGCACACCCGTCGTCGTCCAGCTGGCGGCCGGCGCGGTGGTGGCAGTGTGCCTCGCCACCCCGGGCGTCGCGGCGGCGGGCACCGCGCACCGGCAGCCCCACAGAGCCACGGTGACCGTGCAGAACGCCCGGTTCGAGGTCCTGTCGCCGACGCTGATCCGGACCGAGTACGCCGGGGACGGCCACTTCGAGGACCGTCCCACCTTCAACGCGATCGGCCGGGACTCCTTCAGCCCGCCCCACTACACCTCGTCGGTCCACGACGGCGTCCTGACCATCACCACCAGTGCCATGACCCTGCGCTACCGGGTCGGCTCCGGCCCCTTCGACGCCGGCAACCTGACGACGTCCCTCAAGGCGGGCCCGGCACCGGTGCTGGCGGCGCCCTGGCAGCACGACGTCTGCGCCGTCGGCACCCTGTGCGAGGCCGAGGACCAGCGCTACGACGGCCCCGGCCTCGCCTCCGATCACAGCGGGTTCACCGGCAAGGGCTTCCTCGCCGGTTTCCAGGTCGACAACAACTCCCTCGCCGCGGACGTGAGTTCGCCGGCCTCCGGCACCTACGACCTCGCCGTGCGCTATGCCAACGCCGTCGGCGGCGACGGCCGCCACGAGACCCGCACCCTCAGCCTCAGCGTGGACGGCGGCGCCGACCGGACGTTCACCCTGCCCGAGACCTCCGACTGGAACACCTGGGGCGTGGCCCGGCTGCCGCTGACGCTCGGCGCCGGCCCCCACACCGTCCGGCTGCACCGCGCCGCCGGCGACTCCGGGAACGTCAACATCGACAGCCTCGCCCTCCTCGCCTCCGGGGCGAGCTACCCCTCCCGGGCGCAGAGCGCGGTCAACGGCTGTGCGTTCGGCACCAGTTGTGAGGCCGAGGACGCCCTCCTCGCGGGTTCCGCGACCGTCGCCACCGACCACAGGAACCACGCCGGCTACGGATTCACCGCCGAACTCAACCAGGGGTCGCGGGTCTCGGACCGCATCACGGGCGTACCCGAGGACGGCACGTACCTGCTGAACCTGCGCTACGCCAACGGCACCGGCAGCGACGGCCTGCACCAGTCACGTACGCTCGAGGTCGCCACCGGCGGTGGCGCCACCCGCACCCTCACGCTCCCGGCCACCGACAACTGGGACACCTGGCAGTCGGCGTCCGTCCCCGTCCGGTTGACGGCGGGAACCGACGAGGTCACCCTGAACTGCCCCCATGCCACCAGCTGCCACGTCAATGTGGACACCCTCTCCGTCAGCCGGCAGGGCGACCCCGCCCCCGCGCCGCACCTGGCCCTGGGCGGCTACCGGCGCAGCCTGGACGGCTTCAACGGCGACAACGACCCCACTCCCTGGACCACCCCCGGCCTGCTGCACCGCGACGGCTGGTACCTGCTCGACGACACCCCCTCCGCGATCTACGACCCCGCCACCGAGAAGGCGTCCCAGCGCCCCACGCACCACGGCCGGCCCTACCAGGACGGCTACCTCTTCGGCTTCGGGCACGACTACCGGCAGGGCCTGTCCGACCTCGCCACCCTGACCGGGCCGTCCCAGCTGCTGCCCCGCTGGGCCTACGGCGTCTGGTACTCCGAATACATCGACCGCACCGCGAGCGACTACGAGAACACCATCCTGCCCGCGTTCCGCGCCGCGGACGTACCCCTGGACGTACTGGTCACCGACACCGACTTCAAGTCGCCCAACACCTGGAGCGGCTGGAACTTCGACCCGGCCAAGTTCCCCGACCCCAAGGGCTTCTTCGACTGGTCCGCCGCCCAGGGGCTGCACAACACCCTGAACGTGCACCCGAGCATCCTCGGCACCGACCCGCAGTTCGCGAAGGCCCAGAGCACGGCCAAGGGCAAGCTGCGCAAGGGCGGTTGCGCGGGCGGCGCGGGCTCGGACTGCTACACCTTCGACTTCGGTGACCCGGACCAGCTCAGGGCCTACCTCGACCTGCACCGCCCGATGGACCGGGCCGGCAACGACTTCTGGTGGCTGGACTGGTGCTGCGACGCCTCCCGTTCCTCCCAGCCGGGCATCACCCCGGACGCATGGATCAACCAGAAGTACGCCGACCTGACCTCCGAGACCGGCGGCCGCGGCTTCGTCCTGTCCCGCGCCTACGGATCCCTGCAGGCCGGCGGCTACAGCGGAGGCGTCGGCCTGCCCACCGGCCCCTGGGCCGACAAGCGCAGCACCCTGCACTTCACCGGTGACACGACCTCGAACTGGGGCACCCTGCGCGCCGAGATCGGCTACACACCGGGTGAGTCCGCCGCCACCGGCCTGGCCGCCATCAGCCACGACATCGGCGGCCACAACGACGGCTACGGCATCCCCGGCGCGGAGACGTACACCTCCGGCGGCCAGACCCACCGCACCACCAAACTGCCCGATGACCTGTACGCGCGATGGGTGCAGTTCGGCACCTTCCAGCCCGTCGACCGGCTGCACAGCAACCACAGCGACCGGCTCCCCTGGCAGTACGGCTCCGAAGCGCGCGGGTCCGCCGAGAAGTTCCTCCGGCTGCGCGAGGCGCTCGTGCCGTACACCTACACCCTGGCGCAGCAGGCCGGCAGCACGGGAACCCCGATCGTCCGCCCGCTGTACCTCCAGTACCCCGAGGAGGAGACCGCCTACGCCAGGGCTGACAGCGAGTACCTCTACGGCCCCGACATGCTGGTCGCCCCGGTGGCGAAGCCCGGCACCGACACCACCACCTCCGTGTGGTTCCCGCCGGGCCGGTGGACGGACTACTTCACCGGCCGCTCCTACACCGCCCCCGCCGGCGGCGCCACGTACGACATCAGGACCACCCTGGACACCATGCCGGTCTTCGTCCGGGCGGGCGGCATCGTCACCACGCGGTCGGACAACGTGGCCGGCGACGCGCAGAGCACGCTCGACCACGTCAGCGTCTCGGTCGCCTCGGGGGCGTCCGGCGCCTTCTCCCTCTACGAGGACGACGGCACCGGCGCCGGCCGCCGGCACACGGCCACCACCCGCATCCGCTACACCGAGCACGAGGGCGCGCACCTGCTGCGGATCGCCCCCACCAGGGGCACCTTCCGGGGCCAGGCGAGGCACCGCACCTGGACCGTGTCCTTCCTCGGAGTCGAACGGGCGCCGCAGCAGGTCACCGCGGGCCACAGGCGGTTGACGGCGTCGGTGTGGCACTGGGACGCCGACGCCCACGTCCTGCGGATCACCCTGCCCCCGCACGGCGTCCGCGGCGCGGTGAGCATCGGGTACCGGTAGCGGGCCGGCACGGTGCGCAGGGGCCCGCGCGTCGGCTGCCGCGCGGGCCCGGGACCGGGCGCCCTCGGCGAGGGCCTAGGTTGTCCGGATGACCGGTTCCCTGCCGCCGGGCGGCGCCGTAATCGCACCGGGCGAGCTGGACGCCCGATGGGCGCACGCCTGGCGGCCGGAGCAGGCCGCGGAGCGACTGGACGGGGTCCGGGCACCCTGGTGCGTCGCGGCGGGATGGGCGCTGGATCTCTTCCGCGGGGCGCAGACGCGGCCGCACGGTGATCTGGAGATCGCCGTGCCCGCGGCGGGCTTCCCGGAGGTGCGGGTCCGCTTCCCGGAGTACGTCTGGGACGCGGTGGGTTCCGGGCGGGTCTGGGCCGGCGCGGGAGCCGGGGCCCTGGCGGCCACGCACCAGACCTGGCTCCGGGAGCCGGCGACCGGCCGCTTCCTGCTCGACGTCTTCCGTGAGCCGCACGAGGCGGGGGTGTGGATCTGCCGCAGGGATCCGGGCCTGCGCCTGCCCTACGGCGCGATCATCGAACGGACGGCGGACGAGATCCCCTACCTCGCACCGGAGCTGGTGCTGCTGTTCAAGGCGAAGGCGCCGCGCCCCAAGGACGAGGCCGACTTCGACGGTGTGCTGCCGGTGCTGGACCGGGCACGGCGGGACCGGCTCGGCGGCCTGCTGGAGCGGGTGCACCCGGGGCATCCGTGGCTGGTGAGGCTGGCGGCGTAGGACGGGCCGGTCCTGCGCCCGCGCCGCGGTCGCGAACCGCCCCGGGCGGGCGCCGGATCAGGTTCCGGAAGGGGCCGCGTGCCCCGGCGCGACGGGCTCGGTACCGTATTCGGCCAGGTCGGCGTGGAGGAGGAGCAGGCGGGCCAGGTCACGGGCCTCGCCGGGGGTGAGCGCCGCCCACACTCCCGGTTCGCCGCCCTGGTCGCGGCCGACGTCGAGAGCGATACGGGTGATGGGCCGCTCCGTGGGCACGAGCCGCAGCCGCCGTACCGCGATGCTGCGTCCGCAGGTGGTCACGAGCCGGCCGTCCTCGCTGCCGGGGGGCCGGTCGCATCCTGCCGTCGCCATCGTTCTCACGCTCCTTCGCCGGGGCGGTGTCGGGTCCCGGCGGGTGCCGGCTGTGGCGTATACCCGGCGGGGTATGAGGAACAGCGCCGTGCGAGGCCGCTTTGTTCCCCGGATCAGGCGTCGGCGGCAGGCCGCGCGCGGCCACCGCTCATCCGGGGGAAGCCGTCAGGCACCCCCGCCGGTGTGCGCCTCGGAGGCGGCTCGCTCCTCGGTGCCGGCATCCGGAACAGACGTCCCCTCTGCCGGGGCCCTGGGCAACCGGAGGACCATCCGCGTTCCGCCGCCGTCCGGTCCGGGGGCCGCGGTGACCGTACCGCCGTGAGCGGTGATCAGCTCCTTGACCACGGCGAGGCCGATGCCGCTGCCGCCCCCGGCGCGGGCGCGGGTGCCGCGCCACAGGCGGTCGAAGACGTGCGGCAACTCGTCGGCGGGGATGCCGGGGCCGGTGTCGATGACCTCGACGAGCGCCTCGGACGCCGTCGCGGACGTGGCGACGGTGACGGTGTCGCCGGGACGGCAGTGGCGGGCGGTGTTGCTCAGCAGGTTGCCGAGGGCCTGATGCAGGCGGTCGGCGTCCGCGAGGACCGTAAGGGGAGCGGGGCCCGGGACGGTGTGCACGGTGAGCCCCGCCGTGCGCAGCTCGGCCCCGCGTTCGGTCACGGCGGCGACGGCCAGCGCGGTCAGATCCACCTCGGTCAGGTGCAGCGACAGGCGGGCCGACTCCGCCTCCGCCAGCTCCCCGAGATCGCCCACGATCCGGCCCAGTCGCAGTGCCTGGTCGTGCAGCGTGCCCAGGCGTTCGGCCGAGGGGTCGGCGTAGCCGTCACGCAGTTCCTCCAGCCCCGCCTGCAACGAGGCCAGTGGCGTGCGCAGTTCGTGGGCGACGTCGGCCGCGAGCCGGTGCCGGGCCCGCTCGGCCCGGGCGACGTCGTCGGCCATGGCGTCGAAGGCGCGGGTGAGGTCGCCCAGTTCCCCCGGCGCGTCGATCCGGGCGCGCGCGGCGCGGTCGCCGGCGGCCAGCGCTCGGGCGGAGGCCGCGACGCGGACCACCGGTGCGGTCAGCCGCCGGGTGACGAACCAGCTCACCGCCAGCGCCAGGACGAGGGCTCCGGCGGCGGCCGCGGCGATCCAGCCCCAGGCGACGGACAGGCCGGCGGACCCGGAGCCGGCCGAGAAGACCAGGTGCACCGAGCCGACGGTGCGGCCGTCGACCACCACGGGCGCGGTCGTCGCGGGTCCGGATCCGCCGGATCCGTCCCCGTGGTGCCCGCGCGGCGAGTCGGACATGCCGTGATCGTCCTCCGCGCCGGAGCCGGAGCCTGAGCCGGTCCCGGATCGGGAGCCGGAGCCCGAACCCGAACCCGAACCCGAGCCCGAGTGGGAGTCCGAGCCGGAGCCGGAGCCGGAGCCGGAGCCGGAGTCCGGGCCCGAGCCCGTGCCGGAGCCGGACATCATCTCGTCGTCCGCGTTCCGTACCGTGAGCACCGCGCCGGCGCCGGCGGCGATGGAGCGCGCCGCCGACAGGTCGGCCGACGACCAGCCGGCTCCGGCCCGGTAGGCGTCGGCGACGGCCGTGGCCACCCGCGAGGCGGCACGCTGGCGGTCGGCCTGGTGGGCACTGTTCAGCCCGAGGCCGGCTCCGACGAGCGCCGCGGCCGTCAGCAGGGCCACGGACGCGAGGGCGACCACGGCGAAGGCGGCGAAGAGCCGCCGCCCGAGCGGTCCGAGTCCGCCGGAGGGCCGCGTGCCGGGGCGTGCCCGGCCGGGCTCACGGGTCACGGGCCCACCCCAGCCGGTACCCCACGCCCAGTACGGTCTCGACCAGTTCGGGGCCGGCGTCGCCGAGCTTGTGCCGCAGGTTCTTCACGTGCGAGTCGATCGTCCGCTCGTACCCGGCGAACTCGTAACCGCGCACCCGGTTGACCAGCTCGTAGCGCGAGTACACCCGGCCCGGCACCGATGTGAGCGTCGTCAGCAGGCCCCACTCGGTGGGCGTCAGTTCCAACGGGGTCCCGTCCAGCACCGCCTCGTGCCGGGCCTCGTCGATCCGCAGCCGCCGCCGGCCGTACGACAGGACCGGGGCCGCGCCGGCAGCCGTTCCCCCGGCCCGCTGCAGCACCGCGCCCACCCTGAGCACCACCTCGGTGGGGCTGAAGGGTTTGGTCACGTAGTCGTCGGCGCCCAGCCGCAGCCCGTGGATACGGTCCTCGACGGTCGTGCGGGCGGTCAGCACCACCACCGGCACCCGCCCGCGCTCCCCGGCCTCGCGCAGCACCTCGTCGCCGTCCACGTCGGGCAGGCCGAGGTCGAGCAGGGCCAGGTCGACATCGCCCTCGCCCAGCAGTCGCACGGCCTCGGCGCCCGAGCCGGTCGTGAGCACGCCGTATCCGGCGCGCTCCAGATAGCGGCGCAGCAGCTCGCGGATCTCCTTCTCGTCCTCGACGACGAGCACGGTGGCGGCCATGCCCCACATCTACGCGCCCCGCATGCCCGTACGGGAGGGCCGAACAGCCCCGATCGGCCCGTCGGTTGTCTCCATCCCGTCTCCACACGGCGCCCACGGCGGCTGCAGGGCCCGGCGCGACGGTGACGGTGCGGGAGCGCGAGGACGCTCCCGCGGACCCGAGGAGGTGCGCCATGAGGCGCAACACCAAGATCGCGGCGGCGGCCACCGCGGGCGCCCTCGCCCTCGGCGGCCTGCTGGCCGTCGGACCGGTGGCCGCGGGCACCGGCGACACCCCGGCGCCGTACTCGACCGTGCGGCAGCACCGGATGACGGACCATGAGCACCACACCGGGCAGCCCGGCGACGGCCTGCACGACGCCCGCCGGGACGGGAGCTGCACCGTCCTCACCCCGTAGGGCACCCCGACCGCGGCCCGGCGGGACGCGCTCGCGCGGACGTCCGGAAGGAGAACCGGCCCGTGGGCCGCGGCTCGAAGAGCCCTCCGGAGGCGTTCGGGCACCGTCTGCGGGACGGCCTGACGGTCCGGTAACGATCCACGGGAGCCGATAGCTGCATAATGCAAACAAACATATGATCCACCGCATGAACAGAGCTGTGAAGATCGGCATAGCCGGTACCGGTACGGCGCTGCTCGTCCTCGGGGGACTCGGCACCTACAACGTCGTGCAGGCGATGTCCTCCGGGACGACGGGCGACGGGGGGCCCGAGGCGGCGCACACCTTCGACCCGGCGGCGGTGTCGAGCCGGCCGCCCTCGGGCGCCGAAGCGCTCAAGCTGACCCGGGCCTTCCTCGGCAGCTGGTCCCGGCAGGAACTCGACGACGCGGCGAAGGACACCGACGCCTCGGCAACCGCGGTGTCGGCGCTGCGGGGATACGCGGACGGCCTGCACCTGAAGGCGCTGGCCTTCAAGAACGTCACGTCGGCGGGTCCGTCGACGGTCACCGCGGGCGCCACCAAGGTCACCTTCGACGTCACGGCCCGGGTCGCGGGCGGCACCTGGACCTATTCCGGCGCGGTGGCGGTGCGGCAGAGCACCGACGGCCGGGCGGCGGTGCACTGGAACAACTCGGTGCTCTGTCCCGGCCTGGGGGCCGGGCAGTCGCTGACCGCGGGCAGGCTCCCCGCCGGCGCGAGCACCGCCGAGGTCGTGGCGAGCGACGGCACGACGGACCTCGCCCGGTTCCCGTCGCTGCGCGACATCGTGGCGACGATCCGCAAGAACGCCGAGCCCGCCGGTGGCCGCACCGGCACGGGCGTCGCCGTGGTCGACGCGAACGGCGACGGCGTCAGGACCCTGCGGGTCTTCACCAAGGGCAGGGCCCCGGTGATCAGGACGACCCTCGACGCCCGGTTGCAGGCCGTGGCCGAGAAGGCGGTGACGGACTCCCATCTCCAGGGCAAGCCCGCCGGGACGGTGGCGCTCGACTTCAGGACCGGTCACATCCTCGCCCTCGCCCACACGGGGGCGGACGGCGACATCGCCATCAACGGCATCAAGTCGCCGGGCTCCACGATGAAGATCATCACCTCGGCCGCCCTGTTCGACCGGGTGGGCATGACGCCGAACAGCTCCGCCCCGTGCACGGACTCGCTGATGGCCAACAGCCAGCTGTTCCACAACGACCCCGGGGTGCGGGCGAATCCCGCCTCCACGCTCGCCCAGGCGTTCACGGTGTCGTGCAACACGGCCTTCATCAAGGACGGTTTCCACTACCTCGTGCACGACGGTGACGCCTCCGCCCTGCACGACGAGGCCGTCGACGTCTTCGGCATGGGCAGCTGGTCCATCGGCGGCGGGGTGGCCACCACCGACCCGAGCATCCCGTCCGGCGCGCGGGGCGGCGACCAGGCGGCCCAGTTCATCGGTCAGGGCAGGGTCACGGCCACACCGCTGTTCATGGCGTCCGTGGCGGCCACCGTACGCGGCGGCGGCTTCAAGCAGCCGATCATCCTGCCGGACCAGCACCAGGACACCGCGCCCCGGCCCATCTCCGCCCGCACGGCCGGTTATCTGCGGTCGATGATGCGCACCGTGGCCACCAGCGGTACCGCCGCACCGCGGCTGGGCGGGCTGGCGGGCGTCGGGGCCAAGACCGGTACGGCCGAAGAGGGCGACCACACCAACGGCTGGCTGACCGCCTACGACTCCCGCATCGCCGTGGCCGCCCTGGTCGAGGGCGGCAGGTCCGGCGTGAACTCCGCCGGATACGTGGTCAGGCACCTGCTCACCGGGAGCTGACGCTTCGTCAGGTCACGGCTGTCGTCGCGGGGGTCGTCACAGGAGCCACTCGATCTGCCGCAGCTCCTTGCGGACGGTGGCCAGGTCCGTGCGGTGGCGGTCCAGGACGACGTACAGGAACAGCCCTTCGTGCGTGCGGCGGTTCAGCGGCCGGATGAGGTGGTACTCCGTGTCCAGCGTGATGAGGATGTCCTCCAGCCGCACCGGCGCGTAACCCATCAGGGTCAGGGCCGCGAGCTTGGCGCGCACGACGTCCGTGCCGCCGCTCGCGGCCTTGGCGAGGTCCAGGCCGTCCGGCCTGCCGAGGGTGCCGAGCGTCATGCGGCTGACGTAGTCGACGACCGCGACGCCGAGCGCGCCGTCGAGGCGCATCGCCCTGTGCAGCGCGATGGTGATGGCGGACACGGCACCCCCTCGTCGTACGGCGCGAAGCCCGGTGGACCGGCCGTCTTTGCATCGTGCCACGATTCACGCCGGCCGACCCCGGCAATGGGCGGGCGGGAGCCTCGGTGCCCCGGCCGGCCGCGCGTTCCTTGTCGCGGCTGTTACACGGGTTTGGCTTCTGCTTTGCACAGTGCAAAATAAGATGGCGTTTTGCTGTGCGGCCACCCTCGTCGGGCGGCCGTGGACCGCTGCTGCACCCATTCCGGGGGGGATGTGGGAATGAGTTCTGCACGTGACTTCGGCGGGCGCCGGCGCGCTCGCCGCCTCGCGGTCGGCACCGTGGTGGTGCTCGCGCTGGCCGGGATGAACGGGCCCTGGCTGTACCGTTTCGGAGTCGAGAAGTATCACCACTACGAGATCAACAGACCGGAGTACAAGGCCGAGAACGGGCACTGGGACGTCGTCGACGTGCCGAAGCGGTTCCGGCAGAACACCATCCACGGGGCGCTGCTGCAGACCGGCAAGGTGTTCCTGGTCGCCGGCTCCGGCAACAACCTCGACAACTTCGACGCCAAGAACTTCCGCTCCGTCGTGTGGGACCCGGTCAAGAACACCTACCACGAGGTCAAGACCCCGGCCGACCTGTTCTGCACCGGCCACATCCATCTGGCCAACGGCAACCTGCTGTTCGCGGGCGGCACCAAGCGCTACGAGAAGCTCAAGGGCGACGTCACCAAGGCGGGCGGCCTGATGGTCGTCCACAACGAGAACCCGGACAAGTCCGTCACCCTGCCCGCCGGCACCCGCTTCACCGGCAAGGAGAACCACAAGACCTTCGTCTCGAAGGACCCCGTCACGGTCAGACCGGCGAAGAAGGTCTTCGACAGGAAGACCGGGAAGTTCCTGCGCACCGAGGCGAGCCTGGGCCGCGTCTACGTCGAGGCGCAGAAGAGCGGTGCCAGGTACGAGACCGGCGCCCAGGAGAACTACCGGGTGCAGGGCCTCACCGGCTCCGACACCCACGACGTGTACGGCATCGCCAACAAGCTCGGCCTGGACAAGAAGGACTTCCAGGGCATCCGCCAGGCCTACGAGTTCAACCCGTACACGGAGAAGTTCACCAAGGTCGCGCCGATGAACGAGGCCCGCTGGTACCCGACCCTGACCCGGCTCGCCGACGGCCGCGTACTGGCCCTGTCCGGCCTGGACGACATCGGGCAGGTGGTGCCGGGCAAGAGCGAGATCTACGACCCGAAGACCAGGACCTGGCACTACAGCGGCAAGGTCCGCCAGTTCCCCACCTACCCGGCCGTCTTCCAGCTGCCCGACGGGACCTTCTTCTACTCCGGCTCCAACGCCGGCTACGGGCCCAGCACCGTCGGCCGCACCCCCGGCATCTGGCGGTTCGCCACCAACAGGTTCACCGAACTGCCCGGCCTGGGCGACCCCGGCCTGATGGAGACCTCCGGCACGGTGCTGCTGCCGCCCGCCCAGGACGAGAAGTTCATGGTGGTCGGCGGCGGGGGGATCGGCGAGTCGACGAAGTCCTCGAAGAAGACCCGGGTCATCGACCTCAAGGCGGCCCGGCCGCACTTCACCGACGGGCCGGCGCTGACGGAGGGCACCCGGTATCCGGAGCTGTCGATCCTGCCCGACGACACCGTGCTGGTCACCGGTGGCTCCCAGGACTACCGGGGCCCGGCCGCCGAGAACATCCACCAGGCCCGTATCTACGACGCCAGGACCGGCAGGATGCGCCGCGTCGCCGACCCCGAGGTGGGCCGCAACTACCACTCCGGTTCCATCCTGCTGCCCGACGGCCGCGTCATCACCTTCGGCGGCGACTCCCTCTTCGCCGACAGGGCCAAGACCAAGCCCGGGGTCTTCGAGCAGCGCCTGGAGATCTACACGCCCCCGTACCTCTACCGCGACTCCCGGCCGTCCCTGACGAGCGGCCCGAAGACCGTCCGGCTCGGACAGACGGCGACCTTCACCACCAAGTACGCCTCCGTCATCAGGACGGCCCGGCTGATCCACCCCAGTTCCACCACCCACGTCACCGACGTCGAACAGCGCTCCATCGCCCTCGACTTCAAGAAGACCGGGGACGGCAAGGGCATCCGGGTCACCGTCCCGGACAACCGCAACCTGGTCCCGGCGGGCTGGTACATGCTCTTCGTGACCGACGACCAGGGCACACCGTCCAAGGCGCTGTGGGTACGGGTGCCCTGAGAGGTGAGCGCCGAGCGGCCGGGGCTCCGGCCGCTCGGCGGCACCGCTGATGCGGCCGCGGCAGCGCGCGGGACCGCGCGCGTCTCACCCCGTGCCGGGCATCGGTGGGGGTGTGCCCGCGTAGGCCGGAGCGGACGGCTGACCGGTCTCGGTGGGCGCTCCGTCCGGCATCACCTCCTCGGACTGCTGCGAGGTGGTGTCGCCGGGCCGGCCGCCGGGGGCGCCGGAGCGGCCGGCCCCGTAGGAGAGTGTTCCGACGGCCACCAGCACCGCGACGACCGCGACCAGCGCCCGGCCCACCCGCCGCCGTCTGGCCGGGCCGTCCATGTCCCGCCACGCCTCGCCGGGCCACGCGTCCTGCGGTTCCCACAGCTCGCCCACCGTGTCCGCTCCGGGCTCGCCGGACGCCCGGCCGTTCGGGCGGCGCCGTGTGTTCTTCGGACCCGCGGGCTCGGGCCGGGCCCCGGCCGCCCGCTCCCGCGCCGAGGGCTCCCGGGGCGCGGAGATCCGGATGGCCTGCTCGGTGTCGTCGAGGAACTGCAGCCACACGGTGTGGGGGACGGGCGGGACACCGCTCCCGTCGCCGGGTGTGCCGTCCCGGCCCGGGCCTTCAGCGACCACGACGCCTTCTCTCCTCGTCCCCGCTCGACCGGGCCGGTTCCGCGGACCGCGGCCGACCGAGCGGATCGGCCGGCCGGCGCGGGGCGCGCGTGGCCCGAAGCCGCACGGCGGGAGACCTGTCGGCGGTCAGCACGTCGCTCCCACTCCCGATATTCTGCCGATCACTCCTGGGCGCTGGGCGACGCCGACCGCCGACTCGGTCCCCCGAGATGCAAGCTTTGCATAGTGCAAAATATGATCACCAGTTCCTTGCGATCTTTTGACCCGGTGTCCGGCGCCGAATCCGCGACCGGACGATCACGCCCGGCGAGAGCCGGGGCCGGCCTCCAGGCGCACGAAGGGAACGGCCCGGCCGGCCTCCCGGTACCCGGACTCGGTGCCGTCCGCGGGCAGACCCGTGAACGCACACAGCCGGCGCGCGGCGCGCGGGCGGCGCCGCGCGTGGCGGGCCATGATCCCGGCGCCGTCGTCCGGCGTCAGGAAGTGGGCCGTCACGGCGTGGTGGCGGGTGCCCACCTCGATGACGGTCTTCGGCTCCGCGCGCAGATTGCGGTACCAGTCCGCCCCCGGGCCGGAACCGGACGCGACGATCCAGCTGCCGTCGGCCGGCTCGTACTCCACCGCCTCCAGGACCACGCGCCGGTGGAGCCCGGTGACGCGGCCGGTGTGATGCAGCAGGAGCAGCCGCCGGCCGAAGACCCAGCCCAGTCCGGCGCGGAAGAGGACGACCGGCAGCCGTGCGAGCAGCCGCCGCCCGCCGACGGGAACCCGGGGCCGGTCCGCCGCGGTCTGTCTGGGGGGCATCTTCGCCTTTCGGACGTCGGGCATGTCACTCTCGGCTTCTATTGGGTAAAGGGCTGGGCCGGGAGTCTCTTCCTCACAGGAACCTTTGCATAGTCTAAAGGCGGGGAGGGTGTCTGTGCCACACACGAGGGGCCGGCTCCCGCGCGCAGGAACGTCGCTGGAGGACGCATGACGGAGGAGAAGCCGGCGCCGGGTTTCGCGGTGCTGTCCTGGATGCCGGTGGCGGTGATGGCCGTGGTGGCCGGCGCGGACGTCGTCGCCGGGCCGAGCGTGGGCCTCCTGCCGCTGGTCTCCCTGGGCCCGGCGTTCTCCGGGCTGGTCGGCGGCTGGCGGCGTACGGCGCTGATCGGTGCGGTCGCGCTGTTGCTGTGCGTGGCGCTCGGGCTGTACGACGGGCTGTTCGAGGAGCGGCGGGGCTTCACGGCGATGGCCTCGGTGGCGGGTGTCACCGGCGTGGGCATCGCGGCCGCGGTGACACGCTCGCGCAGCGAGGCGGAGCTGGCCAGCGTCCGGTCGATCGCGGAGGTGGCGCAGCGGGTGCTGCTGCGCCCGGTGCCGCGGACCGCGGGCCCGCTGCAGGCGGCCGTGTCGTACACGTCGGCGGTCGCGGAGGCACGCATCGGCGGTGACCTGTACGAGATGGTCGCCTCCCCGCACGGGATCCGCGCGATCGTGGGGGACGTGCAGGGCAAGGGCCTGGCCGCCGTGGAGACCGCCGCCGTAGTGCTGGGCGCCTTCCGGGAGGCCGCCCACGAGGAGCCCGACCTGGTCGGGCTGGGCGAGCGGCTGGAGCGGAGCCTGGGCCGGGAACTGGAGGGGGAGAAGTTCGTCACCGCCGTCCTCGCCGAGATCGGTTCGGATCACGCGGTGGTCTTCCTCAACTACGGTCATCCGGCCCCGATGGTGGTGCGCCGGGACGGCGTCGTCGACTTTCCGCAGCCGCTCGCGTACTCCCTCCCCCTGGGGCTGGGCGCGCACGGCGGCGACGGGCCGAAGCCCTATCGGGTGGACTTCGCGCCCGGCGAGCAACTGCTGCTGTACACCGACGGGGTCACCGAGGCGCGGGACGCCGACGGCGGCTTCTACCCCCTCGGTGACCGGGGGGATCTGCTCGGGGAACCCGACGCGGCACGCGCTCTGGAGGCCCTGCGGGAGGACCTGGTGCGGCACGTCGCCGGGCCGCTGCACGACGATGCAGCGATGCTGCTGCTGCGCTACCACGGTCATGGGGAAGGAAAATCTGTTCTCATCGGGTGAGTGAGCGGCGACTTCGGCACGGTAGAAAGGACGTATGCCGGAACGTGAGAACCCCGCCGGGGCGATGGACGACGTCGATGCGGTCACCCGTGCGGTGCTGACCGCGTCCCGCCTGCTGGTGGCGGTGTCCGCGCGCTCGCTCGCCGAGGTCGAGGACCGGGTGACGCTTCCGCAGTTCCGCATGCTGGTCGTGCTGTCCACCCGCGGTGCCACCAAGCTGGTCGAACTGGCCGACCTGCTCCAGGTGGCGCCGTCGACGGCGATGCGGATGGTCGACCGGCTCATCGCCGCCGGGCTCGCGCACCGGGAGACCAACCCCGGCAACCGGCGCGAGACCCTGCTGCAGCTCACCGGAGAAGGCCGGCGCACCGTCGAGGACGTCACCGCGCGGCGCCGCTCCGAGATCGCCGCGATCGTCGAGCGGCTCTCCCCGCTGCAGCGGCTGGGACTCGTCGAGGCCCTGGGCGCGTTCAACAAGGCGGGAGCCGAACCCCTCGTCCCCGCCGCGGGCGAGTCGGAGCCGCATCCGCTCGGCTGGATAGTCGACGACGTGCTGGCGCACGACGCCTGAGGCCGTTCCAGCCGGTCATCACGATTCCCGGACGGTGCTTCTTCGGGCCGGAAAGGTCTTGCATAATGCAAGGCAATCGTGAATGGGGGCTGCGCGGCCGTGCTCCGGCAACGCGCGCCCCGTGAAGGCGTCCGGTCGCGGGGTGCGTCTCGAAGCGGTCACCGACGGATGGAAGGATGCGGGCGTGAGACGCGTGCGCCGGAAATATCGGCACTCCTCCTCCGAGCCGCACCTCATGGCGCATCTGCGCGCGTCGGTGTGGGGGCCCGCGGAGTTCGTCGGGCGGCCGCCCTGGTGGCTGGTGGGGGAGGGGATCCTGGCCGGGGTCCTCACCGCGGGTGCCATCGTCGCGGCGACGCTGTTCGGTGCCTGGACGGGCAGGCCCGCACTCGCCGACGGCGAGGCGGGCCTGGTGTGTGCGGGGGCGCTGGCGCTGTATCTCGCCTTCGTCGGGGCCGGTCGCGCCCTGGTCGGCATCGCCGCGCTGCTCGGTGTGTGCCTTGCGTTCCAGGCTCCGCAGGCCGCGGCCGGCGCGGTGCTGGCGGAACGCGGGCAGGTGCAGTCCGTGGTGGTGACGTCCGTCGAGGGGGGCCGGGCACTCGGCGGCGGGCGCTCCCGGTACCTGTGCTCGGTGGCGGACGCCGACGGGGTGCCGCTCAAGGTCCGCATCTGGCGCGGCTGCGGCGAGGCGACCCGGCCCGGGGACGCGCTCGCCGTGCGCTACGACCCCAAGGGCCGGGTGCCGCCGCGCGGTGTGCGGACCGGCACCGGTGTGCCGGGGCCGGTGCGGGACCTGGCCCCCTGGTCCGCCGCCCTCGTCGCCGCGTGCCTGATCGCCGTCGTCCGCTCCTACCGGCTCTCCGTCCCGCCGCACGGTCCCGGTCCTGAGCGCGCATCACCGCGGTCCTGAGTCCGCGCCTGCGCCGTCCTGAGCGCGCGCCTCGCTCCCCCCTGCCGGGCCGCGTGTGCGCCTGTCGACGCCGCCGGGGCGCAGGCGTCACGAAGGTCATCCCACCGTGGGGGAACCGGACGGGGAAGCGGGCGGGGAGGCGGACGGCGAGGGCTGCGTGGCCGGGCCCGTCGGCACTCCGTCGGTCGGCAGCCCCGGGGGCACGCTGAGAGCCACCACGGGAGCCCCCGGCTGCGGCACGGGTGGCGTGACCTGGGCGGACGGGAGCTTCGGGGGCGTCGTCTCCTGGAAGTTGACCTGGTTGAAGTTGACCAGTCCGGTCTTCTCCATCTGCCCGATGTGGTCCAGGACGACGTCGTTGGCCTGGTCGGCCAGCTGACGCACGAGGGTGTTCTGGGTGGTGGCGCGGATCTTGGCGATGGTGGAGAAGATCGAGCCATGGGTGACGCGCAGGATGTTGGCGAAGTCGGAGTCGAACTGCTTGCCCGTGTCCGACTTGAACTTGTCCAGGAAGCCCTGCTGCTGCGGAGTGGGCTGGTTGGGGATGGTGATGTTCAGCTCGGGGGCGATCTTCCGGCAGTTGGCGTCGAGCGCGGCGTGCCCGATGACCAGGTGCCGCCCAGCCTCCCGCACGGCCGCGCTCGTCCCCTTCTTCATGGCCAGGTCCCCGGACGGGCCCTCCCACAGCCCGGCGGAGCGTACGAAGACGACGAAGTTGCGGTCGGCCTCGGTGAGCGGTCCCCACTGGGTGTTGGCTATGACTCGCGCCCCGTTGCTGGATGTCTTCTGGACGCCGAGCATGCTCGGGTAGGCCAGGGCGGCTAGGGTTGCGGCCAGCGCACCGCCGACGAAGAGAGAGCCGATGGTGTTGCGCGAGATGGGCATGGGTCCTCCGGTGCGGACTGCATGGACGCAAGGAGGTACGGGCCCCAAGTAAAAAAGAACCTTTGTGCCAGGTAAAGATTGCACTATGCCGACACGGTCGCCCGTCCCACGGGCAGGCCGCTCCCGGCGGATCCGCGCGAGTCGCCCCTCCGGCGGTGCCGGGCCCGCGCCCGGCGGTGGTCACAGGGTGCTCCGGCCGCATGAGAGGTGGAGGCGCCCGGGCGGGTCACCTCCACCTCTCGTGCAGCCGTACCGTCGCCACCCGCCCCGGCCGCATGATGCGTATCCTGCCGTCCTCGCAGGCGGGGCAGCGCGGTGACTGCAGCGGGGACGGCACGCGCCTGGCGCCGAGGCGGTAGGTCGCGGTGACGCGCGCGTGCTCGTCCACCCTCAGCTCGATGTCGTAGGTGCTCTCCCAGCCGTGTCCGCAGGCGAGGCAGGCGAACGAGTAGGAGCGCTGAACGTACTCGGTCTGCATGGTTCACCTCTTCCGGGCGATCCGGGTGTCCAGACCTCGGCTACCCAGTCTTGCACAGTGCAAAATAGGGGGTCCGTGAGCTGCCGGTCCGCGGCCGTCAGGGCGCCGTGTGCACCGCGCGCAGGGCGCTCTGGTGGCTGAGCCAGCCGACCGGCTTCCCGCCCTGCGAGTCCAGCACCGGTACGCCGGTGCCCCCGGACGACAGCAGGGTGTGCAGGGCCTGGCCGAGGGGCTGGTCGGCCAGGACGGACGCGGGGGCCTCGGCGAGCTGCCCGATTCGGGCCGGCGCGTCCTCCGGTTGTTCGGCGAGTGCCTGGGCCACCGCCTGCGCGGTGATGACGCCGGCGTAGTCACCGCCGTCGTCGACCACGGGGAGCGCGCCGTGGCCGGACAGGCTCAGCAGGTCGGCGGCGTCCGGGAGGGTCGTGGACACCGGCAGCGGGGAGGGCAGCGGTTCCATGACCGCGCCGACCCGCTGCGTGCCGATCCGCGCACCGGGGGCGGCGCCCTCCAGGTCGATGCCGCGGCGGCGCAGCTTGAGGGTGTAGATGGTGTCGCCGGTGAGCAGACGGCTGATCGCGGTGGCCAGCACGATGGCCAGCATCAGGGGCAGGATGATCGAGTACTCGCCGGTGAGCTCGAAGAGGATCACCACCGCGGTGATCGGCGCCCGGGCCGCGCCGGCGAACACCGCGCCCATGCCGACCAGCGCGTACGCGCCCACCGCGCCCGCGGAGTGGGGGAGCATGTGGTGGACGCCGATGCCGTACGCCGAGCCCAGCATCGCCCCGATGAACAGGCTGGGCGCGAACACGCCGCCGGAGCCGCCGATGCCGATGGTCAGGCTGGTGGCCACCATCTTGCCCACGAGCAGCAGGAGCAGGAAACCGACCGCGTAGCCGCCCTCGGTCGCCTTCTGCAGTACCGGGTAACCGACGCCGTACATCTCCGGCAGGAGCAGCAGCACGAGGCCGAGGGCGACCCCGCCGACGGCCGGACGCAGCCATTCAGGGCCGCGCCAGATCCAGTCGCAGGCGTCCTCGATCAGGTACAGGAAGCGGGAGAAGCCCACGCCGACCGCGGCCGCGCCGACGCCGAGCACCGCGAACAGGCCGTACTGGGCGAGGTGGTCGACATGGAAGTCGGGCAGGGTCAGGAAGGGCGTGTTGCCGAAGGCCGCGCGTCCGATGATGCTCGCGGTCACGCTGGCCAGCACGGCGGCGCCGAAGGCCTCCGCGCTGAAGGCGCCCAGGATCAGTTCCATCGCGAAGAAGACGCCGGCCAGCGGGGCGTTGAAGGTGGCCGCGATACCGCCCGCCGCACCACAGGCGACCAGCAGCTTCATCCGGCCCTCGGTCACCTTCGTGAGGCGGCCGAGGGTGGAGCCGAGCGCCGAGCCGATCTGCACGATCGGGCCCTCACGGCCCACCGAGCCGCCGGAGCCGATGCACAGGCCGGAGGCGAGGGTCTTGACCACGGCGACCTTGGGGCTGATCCGCCCGCCGCGCTGGGCGACCGCGAGCATCACCTCGGGCACCCCGTGGCCGCGTGCCTCCTTGGCGAACCGGCTGACCAGCGGCCCGTAGAGCAGACCGCCGACCACCGGGGCGAGGAGCACGAAGTACGGGCCGAGCCACGGCAGGTGCGGGTTGTCCGCACCCGGGGAGGCGGCGTAGTCGGAGTGACCGGAGAGCAGGCGCGTGAAGGTCTTGATGCACCAGCGGAAGACGACCGACCCCGCACCGGCCCCGGCGCCGACCACCACGGCGAGTGCCATCAGGCCCCATGGCGCGTTGCGCAGCCCCGAGAGCCTCGGGGTGGTGGGGGTGAAACCGCTTGTATCACTGCTGGGCACTTGCTTCCCGTCTGTCGCTGCCGTCATGGCGCTCGTCGCTTCCGCTTCCATGTTTGCATTATGCAAAACGAGTCAAGAGGGCGTCACACCGGCCGTCTCGACGGCGCACCGCCGGGGCGCGCCGGGGCAGTGGTCCGCCGTGCGGGTCGGTCCTCGGTCCGCCGGGACGCCGGGTCGCGGTGCCCGGCCCGGGCGGTCAGGTGCGCCGGTCCTCCTGGGGTGAGGCGGGCCGTGACCGTTCGCGGCGAAGGAGGAAGCTGCGGCGGCGCCGGTCCTGGGCCTCCTTGACACCTCAGCTTTGCATAGTGCAAAAGTATAGAGCAGGGAACGCTCGGGGAGGGGAAGAGGCGATGGACACCGATGAGAGCAGTGATTTGCGGGGCCGGTATCGCGGGACTGGCGTTGGCCGGCCGCCTGCACAACGTGCTCGGCTGGGAGGTCGTGGTCCTGGAGAAGGCCCCGCGGCCCCGCACCCAGGGCTACATGATCGACTTCTTCGGCCCGGGCTATGACGCCGCCGAGGCCATGGGTGTGCTGCCCTGGCTGGAGGAGCTCAGCCATCCCGTCTCCGAGGCGGCCTTCCTGGACGAGCACGGCCGGTGCCGCGCCCGGCTCCCCTACGACCGCCTCGCCCGCCCCCTGAACGGCCGCCTGCTGAGCATCATGCGGCCCGACCTGGAACTCGCCCTGCGCGAACGGCTCTCCCTCGCCGTCGGCCTCCGCTTCGGCACCGGTCCGGCACGCGTCGACCCGGGCGCCTCCGGCATCCGCGTCACCCTCACCGACGGCACCACGCTCGACGCCGACCTCCTCGTCGGAGCCGACGGCCTCCACTCCACGGTGCGGGCCATGGTCTTCGGCGAGGAACAGCGGTGCCTGCGCTACCTCGGTTACCAGACCGCCGCGTTCACCTTCGACGATCCGCAGGTCCACGCGGAACTGGGCGACCGTTTCTGCCTCACCGACACCGTCGACCGGCAGATGGGCCTCTACGCCCTGCGCGACGGCAGGGTCGCCGCCTTCGCCGTCCACCGCAGCGCCGATCCCCGCCGCCCCGAGGACCCGCGGGACGCGCTGCGTCGCGAGTACGGCTCCCTGGGCTGGCTCGTCCCCCGCGCACTGGCGGCCTGTCCGCCGTCCTCCCAGGTCTACTACGACCAGGTCGCCCAGACCGACCTGCCGTCCTGGAGCCGTGGCCGGGTCGTGCTGGTCGGCGATGCCTGCCAGGCCGTCTCCCTGCTCGCCGGACAGGGCGCCTCGCTGGCCGTCGCCGGTGCCTACGTACTGGCCGACCAGCTCGCCGGCGCCCGCCGCGTCGAGGACGCGCTGCGCGGCTACGAACGCCTGTGGCGGCCGGTCGTCAGGGACCGGCAGCGAGCCGCCCGCAGAACGGCCCGCTGGTTCGTCCCGGAAACCGCCCGGCGTCTGCGAGTGCGCCGCACGGCCCTGCGGTTCGCCGGGCTGCCGGGCGCCGGCCGTCTCGCCGGCGTCTCACCGACCGGGAGACAGCGCCCGTCCCTCGGACAGCTCGCCACCGTCCCCGTCCGGTCCGCCTGAGAGGGGGCACGTGGCGGCGCCCCGCCCGCGAGCCCGCGGACGGAAACGGCGGGGCACCGAAAAGCCCCGCACGCTCGAGAGGCCCAGATGCGATCAGATTCCCGGCCCGGTTCCGGTGCCGTGACCGCTCGGCTGCGCCAGGCCCTGCACACCGCCGACTGTCCTTCGCTCGCCGACGTCCTGCACCCGAACGTGTGCTGGCACCCGCCCTGGGCCGGCAGCGGCACAGGCTGCCACACCCGCTCCCACGTCCTCAGCCGCTGCGCCCGGCTGCGCGCCCTCGGCCTGTGGGCCACCGTGGAGGAGACCTTCACCTACCCCGCGGCCGTCGTCCTCGGCCTGCGCGTCCACGGTCCGGTGCCCCCCGCCGACCCGGACAGCGTCGTGTACCACGTGTTCGACGTCACCGACGGCCTCGTCACCCGCATCACGGGCTACACAGACCGCGCCCAGGCCCTGGAGGCCGCCTTCCCCGGTGCCGTGGCCGGGCCGGGCCGCGCGGGGCCCCGGTGGTGAGGGACCGGGGCGTGCCGCCCGCACCGGCGTCGCCCCCTCAGCGGCCGATCCGCACCGTCCTCGACACGGTGACCTGGTCGATCTCGGACACCCTGACGGTGGCGCCGATCGTCCAGGTCCCGGCGATCGGGAGATCGAGGGTGTCGCTGCCCCAGTAGCCGCGCTCGTCGACGAGCCGCGCGTCCAGCGGGCCGACGTGCCGGCCCGCGAGGGTGAAGCTCAGCCGCAGTTCGGGGACGGAGACCGGGCTGCCGTCGGCGCCGTAGACGATCGCCTCCACCACGTTGCGGCCCACCCGGCCCGGTTCGAGGGTGATCTGCACCTTGCCGCGCCCGGAGAGGGTCTTCTTGCCGGTGTCGTACGGGATCAGGGTCAGGGACACCTCGGGCTGCCCGGCCACCGGCGCGGCGGACGCCGACGCGGCGGCCCGGCCCGTCCCGGTGCCGGTCAGCACCGTCGTCAGGACCAGCACCAGCACGCCGACCGCCACCTCGGCCAGCACGGACCGGCGCAGACCGCGGCGCCGCGCCCGCTCCCCGGAGCCGTCCGCGCCGCTGCCGTCCCCGGGGTCGGCGGGCGGAGCCCCGCCCGCCCCGGCGCCCACCAGCACCCGCTCCTGCGCCGGAGCCTTCAGCAGCGCGCCCGTCCAGCGCCGGGAGTACGAGGCCGCCGCCAGCATCGCCAGCACGGCCCAGACCTTGAAGACGAGGATCCTGCCGTACGTCGTGGCGAACGCGTCCAGGGAGCCGAGCCCGCGCCAGGACTGGTAGACGCCGGTGACGGCCAGCACCGCCACCGAGGCCAGGGCGATGCGCGAGAAGCGGCCGACGGCGGCGGGCGGCAGCGGTTCCTCCGCGGGGGCCCGGTACAGGGCGAGCAGCAGCGCGGCCAGGCCGCCCAGCCACACCGCCATGGCCAGCAGGTGCAGCATGGAGGAGGCCATCGCCACGGGCACCTGGATGCCGACGGAGGCGTGCTCCGCCGCCGCCCAGGTGGCGGCCAGCCCGGCTGCGAGAGCGCCACCGGCCAGGAGCGCGGGCCGGCCGCGCACCTGCTCCGCCCGCCGTCCGCGCACCACCGCCGCCACCGCCACCAGCAGCGCCAGCCGGGCCAGCAGCGCGAGCCCCGGCCGGCTGCCGGCCGTGTGGCGCAGCGCACCGGGGTCGAGGACACCGCCGAGCCCACCGCCGCTGTCGTACGGGCCGCGCAGCAGCACCAGCGCGAGGGTCGACACGCACAGCGACCACCAGCCCACCAGGAACGGTCCGCGCACCACGCGCGCGGCCACGGGCGAGCGCCAGCAGGCCAGGACGAACACGGCGAGGCCGATCAGCAGCGCCAGCCCGGCGTAGGCGACGTAGCGCCCGACGCCGTACAGCGCGCCCACGGCGCGGTCCACGGCCGGCGGGGGAGCGGCGGTGGCCACGGTCCTGGACGGCTCGCCGACCGAGAAGGTGAAGGCGCCGGACACGGCGTGGCTGTCCGCCGAGACCACCCGCCAGGACACGGTGTACGTACCGTGCTTCAGGCCGCTCGCCAGCGGCACGCCTGCGGTGTTCCCGCGGCCGCCCACGTGCCGCGGATCGCCTTCCGCCACCGGGCGGTTGTCCGGGTCGAGCACCCGCAGGGAGTCCTCGACCAGCGAGACCGACTCGTCGAAGGTCACGGTGACGCGCTTCGGCGCGGTCTTCAGCACGCTGCCCTCATGGGGGTCGCTGCCGGTCAGCACCGCGTGCGCGGACGCGGGAGCCGCACCCTGGAGGAGGGCGACGGCAAGCACGGCGACCACCACCAGGAGTGAGTGGACCGTGCGCCTGCCGCTGTCGAGCTGTCGTCTCACGTCGCCTCTCCGCGTCCCCGGTACATGCGTCAGGGATACGTACGGACGCGTGCGCCGCGGCGCTCACCGTCCCGGCCTTCCGCGGCAGCCGGTCCCCACCGGCGCGGCGACACCGGGCGCCCGGGCCGGGCGTCAGGACGAGGCGACCCGTGCCTGGAAGCGGACGAGTCCGGCCACACCGAACTGCAGGGCCACCGGCAGGGTGTGCCTGGCGGTGACCCCCTGCACGTGGTGCAGCAGGACGCGCGGTCCCCCGGCGCCGAAGGTGACGGTGGTGCCGTCCCGCAGCAGGATCCCGGCGGTGGACAGGGAGCCGTTGCCCTCGGCCGACTTCGCGCCGGTCAGCCGGCCCCGGCCGCCGTCCGGGGTGGAGACCATGGCGAGGTGCTCGGGAACGCCGTCGTCATTGCGCACGGCCATGCTGAGCGAGCCGTCACCCGAGTGATCCAGGTGCGCGACGGCGTCGGTGATCGTCAGGTCGACGTCGGCGACCTGCACGTGGATGCGGCCGGGGACGGCCGGGCTGCCGGCGGACGCGGAAGGCGCGGAAGGGGAGGAAGGTCCGCTCGTGCAGCCTGCCGTCAGAGCGGCGAGAGCCACGGACAGGGACGCCGCCAGGAGGGTGCGGGTACGGGGGGCTTTGACTGCCATCTTTGCAGTATGCCAAGGTCGATCCCCAGGCCGCCCTCCGGCCCCTATACGGGGGCTGGGCCCCGGGGCGGGCCGTGGCACGGAGAGGCAGGATGCCGCGCGCACGGGCCGGGCGACCGTTCCGGACGGCCGGGGAGGCGATCGATGACCGAGATGCGGCGGGGCGCACGGACCGTCCTGGTCACGGGTGCATCGTCCGGGATCGGCCGGGCCGCGGCCCGGTTGTTCGCGGAGCGCGGCGCCCGGGTCTTCGGCACGTCCCGAAGCGCCCGCCCCGACGACGCCGGCGTGGAGATGCTGCGGCTCGACGTGCGCCGTGAGGACTCCGTCCGGCAGTGCGTCGAGGAGGTGCGGGCACGGGCGGGCGGCATCGACATCCTGGTGAACAACGCCGGTGTCATGCTCGAGGGATTCGCCGAGGAGACCACGCCGGACGAGGCGGAGACGGCGTTCGCGACGAACTTCTTCGGCACGGTCCGGGTCACGAACGCGGTGCTCCCGGGCATGCGCGAGAGGCGCAGCGGCCGCATCGTCAACGTCGGTTCACTGGCCGCGTGGGTGGGGGAGCCGGGTGAGGGCTTCTACGCCGCCTCGAAAGCCGCCCTGGCGCGGTATTCGGAGGCGCTCCGGCAGGAGGTGTGGCACCTGGGCGTCGGCGTCGTCCTGGTGGAACCGGGGGCGTTCACCACGGACGTGCTGAACGCCGCCAAAACGGCCGGAGCGGTGATCGCCGACTACGACGGGCCGCGGGAGAGCGCCCACCGCACCCTGCACCGTGCCATGGCCAGGGGACAGGACCCCCGCGTGGCGGCCGAGGTGATCTGGAAAGCCGCCACGGACCGCAGGCCGAGGGGCCGCTACGGCGCGGGCCGGGAGGGCTTCTGGGTGCCCCGGTCGAAGACCCTGCTGCCGCAGCGCCTCTTCGAACGCCTGCTCCGCGGCGCCTACCGGCTGCCGCGCTGACCGCGCTGCCGGGTCGCCGCGCCGGGAGGCGGGCGCGATCCGCCGTCGTGCGGGCCGTCGCGGCCGCCGGGGCCTGTCCGGAGCCGGGCGGGAGTGACGCTGCCCCGGCCCGGGAACCCCGGTACTTCGGACGTGGGCCCGTTCCGGGCCCCGCGTCGTTGCTGCCCACCCACCGGAGAGGCGCGGCTCGTGAGTTCTGGCCTGGCCACCTCGGTCGGCTACGCCGCCATCGGCGGTGTGTCGGTGACGGCCGGTGCCGCGTACGCCACCTCGCGCGCGCTGGGCGCCACGGCCCGCAGCCTGGTGCAGCATGCCGCGGCCGGGACGGTGTTCGCCGGTCTGGTCATCGACGTGCTGGCCAAGCTGGAGCGGCGCTCCGACCAGCTGCTGTTCACCGTCCTGGGGCTGCTCGTGGGGCTGGCGGGCATGCTGGCCGTGCGCCGGTGGGCGCCCGAGGAGCCGCAGGGCGGCCGGCGGGGTGCGGGCAGCCTGGTGGTGACCGTGCTGACCGACGTGCTGGTCGACGGTGTGCTGATCGGCCTGTCCGCGGCCCTGGGCCCGGGCACCGGGCTGCTGTTCGCGCTGGCCCTGGCACCGGAGATGTTCCTGCTGGGCACCACCGCCGCGACGCGGCTGGACTGGCCGCGCTCCCGCACCGTCACGGCCGCGGCCGTGACGGGGGCCGGCATCGTCGCGGGCGGCGCGCTGGGCTGGGCCGTGGCGCGCGCCCCCGCGGGCCTGGCGACCGGGGTGCTGGGGGCGGGCGCCAGCGTGATCATGTATCTGGTGTTCGAGGAACTGCTGCGGGAGGCCCACGAGCAGGACACCGGGCCGGTGGAGGTGGCGGTGCTGTTCGCGGGCTTCCTGCCGTTCTTCTGCCTCGGGATCGCCGTCGGGTGACCGCCACCGGTACATGGCCGCCGGCCGCGGCCCGGCGACGCCCAGTCAGGCCGGCGGTGCTCCGGGCGGGCCTGCGCCAGCTCGGCCCTCGGGGCGTGCCGACAGCGGTTCAAGGCTCCAGGCGCACCGGCATCAGCAGCGAGAACGTCCCCTCGTCGTCCGGCCGGCGGATCGCGATGGGAGCCGTCGGGACGCCGAACTCGAGGATCAGTTCCTCCCGGCCTCCGGCCGCGAGGGCCTCCAGCAGGAACGCGCGGTTGACGGCCACCTGGTCCGGGTCGTCGTCGCCGTCGGCACAGACGGCCACGGCGCCGTCCTCTGTCACCTTCAGCACGCTGAGGTCGCAGGAGGCGCCGTCCGGATCGCGCACCTCGGTCGCGCGGACGGGACCGCTCTCCACCGCGTCGCGGAGGACGGCCGCGTCGACAAGCGCACGCCGCCCGGCCGGCAACCGGACGAGGCGGCGGTGATCGGGGAAGTCGTGGTCGAGGCGCAGGCCCGACGCCTGTCCGTCCGCCGTCTCCAGCGTCACCCGATCACCGTCCACGGCGAGCCGTACGGGCTCCTCACCGCTCAGCAGCGCCCGCATCGCGTCGGCCAGCGGGGCAGGCACGATGGCCTGCGCGGCGGATCCGCCGGATCCGCCGGCACCGACGTGCGCGACAGCCATCCGGTACCGGTCGGTGGCCACGACGCGAAGTACCTCCCCCTCGACGTCGAACAGGACGCCGCCCAGCATCGGCAGCTCCGGATCGGCACTGACCGCGAAACGGACGGCGTCCAGGGCGCCGGCCAGCTCAGGAGCCGGAACGGTGAGCCGGAGGGTCGTGGTACGAGTGGAAGCCAAGGCGTTCTCCCTGTGTGTGAGTAGTTCCCGGAGCGCGGAGAACTCGGTACGAGCGTCGGACAGTTCGCGTTCGAGACGGCGCAAGTGCGCCTGCAGCAGCTCACTCACCAGGTCCTTGTCCGCGTTGGACCAACCGGCCAGGACCAGTCGGATGTCCGCCAGCGACATACCGGCCCGGCGCAACCGGGCCAGCAGCCGCGCCTCCTGGAGCTGGGCCGGGCTGTACCAGCGGTAGCCGCTCACCGGGTCCACCCGGGCGGGGACCAGCACACCGGTACGGTCGTAGAACCGCAGGGCACTCACCCCCAGCCCGCTGGCGCGGCCCATCTCACCAATGCTGCGCATCTCGCTCTCCACATCCGGAACTCTGGGCCCTGCACAAGGTCGAGGGTCAAATCCCGGGTCCGCGAGCCGGCCGCCGCCGGAGCCGCAGGTGTCAGGCGTGCCGTGGGGGAGCGGGCATCCGGCCGGGTGGCCGGGGCGGAGGTGTCGCGAGGCGCGCTGCCGGCTCGTGCACAGCGCGCCGCCGCGCCTCAGCCGTGGCCGTGCCGCCCCGGCCCATGCCCGTGCTTGCCGTGCTTGCCGGGCTTCGCGGGGTGCCTCGCGGTGCCCTGTGACGTCGGGTGCGCGGAGTCGTCCTTGCCCGGGGGCCGGTGTGCGGCCGGGCCATGGGGTGCGGAGCCGCGGTGTCCTGCGGGTTCCCGGCCCACCAGGGCCGCCTCCTCGAAGGAGCCCCGGTTCGTGCCGGTGGGCTGCGTGCGGGATCCGGCCGGCGGGCCGGAGGCGCGGTGGGGCCGGGTCGACGGGGTGGAACCGGGTCCGCTCCTGGGAGTCGCCGTGCCGGAGGGCGGGTGGGCGGCGGACGACGACGCGTCGGCACGGTTGCCGTCCTGTCCGCCGGTGCCCGAGGCGACGGTGAGGGTCGTCCCCAGGGCGACGGAGAGTGCGGCCAGGGCGGTTCCGACGGCGAGGCGGCGGTTGTGCCGCACGCCGGCCGGAAGGCGCGATCGGACGGCCGCTTCCTTGGTCCGCGTGGCCTCGGGGGCGGTGACAGGGGCCGCGGACGCCGCGGCGGACGCGGAGAACGGCGGCGAGGCCGGATCGCTCCCGGCGTCCGGGTCCAGGGAGGCGAGGACCGCCGCGCACTGCCCGGCGTCCGGGCGCGCCTCGGGGTCCCGGGCCGTCATGGCCAGCAGCAGGTTCGCCAGGCCGGGGGCGAGCCAGGCGGGGATCGTGGGCGGCCGGTGCAGACGCGCGATGGCGGCCTCCAGCAACGTGCCCTGGTACTCGAGTTCTCCTTTGACGCACTCCAGCAGCACCAGGCCGAGAGCGTAGACGTCGGTGGGCGGTCCGACGTGCCCTCCCTCGACCTGCTCGGGTGCCAGATAGGCGGCGGTGCCTGTCAGTGCGTCAGGTGCCGTCCGCCGCGTGGCGTCCGCCAGCCGTGCGATGCCGAAGTCCGCCAGGTGGGGGGCGCCTGCCCGGTCGAGCAGGACGTTCGACGGTTTGATGTCGCGGTGCACGATGCCGGCCCGGTGGACGTGCACGAGCGCCCGTGCGAGGGCGGTGCCCAGGGCGGCCACGCGTCGCTGGGACAGCGCTCCGCTCGTCAGGAGGCCGCGCAACGTGGGGCCGTCGACCAACTGCATGACCAGGTAGGCGCGGTCGTCGTGGCGTCCGGAGTCGTAGACGGTGACCAGTCCGGGGTGTTCCAGCCGGGCGAGGAGGACGGCCTCCGCGGCGAGGCGGTCCTCGGATTCCGGGTCGGAGCCCGGCCGGAAGAGCTTGACGGCCACGGGCCGCCCGAGGCGTGTGTCGACCGCCTCGTAGACGTCGGCCATGCCGCCCGAGCCGACTCTGGCGCCCAACCGGTAGCGGTCGCCGAGGATGTGAGGGGGTTTCGGATCCGCCCAGATCGGCGCGGTAGCCGGCAGAGCTGCTGATCGGCGGGCCTTCATCTGTTCTCCGTTGCTGTCACCGCGTACCGGACTGGGGGACGGGCCGTGCTGCGCGGCCGGGTACCCCGAGGCCGTACGGGTTATCCGGGGGAAGTCGGCCCGGTGATCCGGCGATGACATCGCGCACGCGAGTCGGACACGACGTGCCGGCGCCGCCGCGCGTGCCCCGTACCGCCCGGGCGGGTTCCGCGGCCGGCGGGTCTCGCCGTCGGCCGAGGGGTGTCCGCCGGGCGACCGACCACCTGCCGCCTTCGGCCCCGGGGGCACCGAGGGCACCGTCGAACCCCGCGTGGCGGCCGCCGTGTCACAGGTCGCCCCCGAAGGCCCGGCCGTGCGGCTCAGCCGTGCTCATGTCTTCACCCACCGCGGCATGGCGCACGGCGATCGGGGTAGGCGCACGGGCGCGGCCACCGTCCGAGTCGGCGCTGACGGCGGTCGTGACGCGTGAGCGGCTCATTCCCCCCGGGCCCCGCGCGGGATGTCCTGCCGGCCGTCGAGTCCCCTCCTCGAACCGGGCCGGAGGACGAGGGCCGGAGCCGGGCCGCCTCTGAGATCCCGGCTCCGGCCGCCGGACCGCCGAGGCCACCGCGCGCCGCCCCGATCCGACCACCGGCGGTGGCGGACGACGGGGCGGGGCATGACGGGGCGGAGGATGGCGGTGGCGGTGGCGGTGGCGGTGGCGGTGGCGATGGCGGACGGTGACGGTGGCGGTGGTGCTCCGACGCAGTCGTTGCGGTGGCCACCGAGGATGGGACAAGCTGGTGGGGAACCGACACATGCTGTCCGCGCTGCCTGGACCCTGCACTGAGGCGACATCATGGCTTTCTTCGCGATCTCTCGTTCACGACCCCTGACACTCCTGTCCGCCACCGATCTGGTGATGGAGAACGAACGTCTCGAAGCGGAATGTGCCCAGTTGGGGCATGCGATAGCCTCGCACGCCACCGTCGACCGGGCCATCGGCGCGATCGTCGTTCTGGGACGGATCTCCCCGGAGGAGGCATGGAGGGCACTGCGCGACGTGTCGCAGCGCACCAACACGAAGCTGCGCACCGTCGCCGAGCACGTCATGGCGTTCGCGATGGGCGCGGACATGCCGGAGCCGGAGCGGATCGAACTGCAGCGGGCGATCACCCGTTACACAGCGTGATGGTGCGGGGTGCAAGGGGAGGGGCCGCCGCGACCTCCCCAGGTACGACGGCCCCTCCCGGGCCTGCGCCGTTCCGGTTACCCGGCCCGGCGGCATCGACACCGGCGTCCTCTCAGCCGGCCTTCTTGTGTTCGCGGAGGTCGTGGACGCTGGCGGTGAGAGTCCCGTCCTGCTGCTCGTAGTGGGAGAGGGCGAGGCCGAGGCCGAAGAAGGTGGGGGCCCATTCGCCGACGAAGATGCCCCACCGGTCGGCGCGAGCGACGCCGGCGCCGGACTCTGCCTTGAGCGAGCTCATCCAGGCGACGACGGAGAGCCCGACGGATGCCATGGCGGCGGTGTACGCGTGTTCGCTTCGGATGCCCATTTCATGCATGCGTTGGATGACCATGGGTGTCTTCCGTTCGAGTGGCGTGTGTTCGTGCCCGTGTTCCTCGTGCAGGCAGCACCATTCATCCTTTTTGTACATTTATGAGAGATTTGTGCCGGAGTCGCCGGAGTCGCCGAGGGTGGCGAGAGCGGCGACCTCGCGTACCGCCGCCGCGATGGCCGGGGCGTCCTTCTTCAGGACCGCGCCGTGGTTGCTGCCGACCTTCGCGCTCACCTCGATGTGCGGGTTGCGGGCGGTCACCGCGCCGAGACTGGTGCGTATCCGTTCCTGCTCGTCACCGCGGCTGCCCAGGGACGTCCCCGACGCGACCACGTACCGCGCGGGGACACCGATGGCGTCCAGTACGGGAGCCAGCTCGCTCTCGCGGGAGACCCTGCCGAGTTCGATGTTGCTGTCCGCCATCTGTCCGGCGTCCATCCGCGGTGTCAGGCCCGTCGGGCGCAGCAGCGGCATGAACCGGCCCCACCGCCGGAACTGTTTCCTGATCCGCTGCTCCATGGCCTCGTCCAGCCAGTCGTAGGGGAACGCGCCGTCGACCAGGACCGCGCCCACGGCGCGCTCCGGATTCCGGGCGACCCAGTGCGCCGCGACGAACGCCCCGTACGACCAGCCCACCACCAGCGCCCGGTCCGCGCCCCTGGCCGCGAGGACGGCATCGACATCGCGGACGGCCGCCTCGAAGGAGTAGTCCGCCGAACGCCCCGACTTCCGGCCGCGGGCCCGCTCGTCGTAGGTGATGTGCCGCCATCCCGTGCCCAGTTCGGCGACGACCCGCCGCCAGTACCCCTGCGTGGCGAACTGCCCGTTGAGGTACAGCACGGGGACACCGGGGCCGCCGGTGTCGGTGACGGCCAGTGCCGTGTCGTCGACCGGCACCATGCCGGTCCATGTCGCGTCGGTCGAGGAAGGGCTGTTCTTCGTCATGTGATCCCCTGGGCGGGTCGGGTTGCGTCGGGTCGGGTTGCGTCGGGTCGGGTTGCGTCGGTTCGGGCCGGGCCCGTTCAGAGGCTGCGGGCGGTGATGTCGCCCCGCGAGGTGGTGGCGCGGATGTCGAGCCCGGTGCCGCCGTCGTTCTTCAGGGCGTTGCTGATGCGGCCGTGGGCGGTGTCGGCGTCCAGGGCGGCCGAGACGCCGGCGGTGGCGCCGACCGAGATGTCGCCGGACCCGGTGCGGAGCACGACCTTGCCGCGCACGGCCTCGGTGATCCGGATGTCGCCCCGCGCGGTGCTGATCTCGGAGGGGCCGGCCAGGCGCCCGATCTCCACGTCGCCGTCGGTCGCGGTGAGGCGGACGCCCGCCGCCTCGTCGATCTTGATCCGGCGGTACGCCCCCTCGAAGGAGATGTCACCCAGACGGCCGACGCCGCGCAGCTCGCAGCCGGCGGTCCTGGCCTCGACGCGGGAGCCCGCGGGCAGCCGGACGGTGACCTCCAGCGACCCGGACGGGCCGGTGAGCGGGTTCCGGGACCCGGCGGTGCTGATCCGCAGGACCCCGTCCGCGTAGGCGACCGTGGTCTGCTCGGCGGTCTTGACGTCGCGGCTCCGCGAGGGGGTGGCGGGCAGGATCTCGACGGTGGTGTCGGCGCGGTCGGCGGCGATGAACTGGATGCGCCCGGCGGGGACGCTCACGACGGCGGAGACGGGGGCGGGGGTGTCGAACGTGTGCATCGTGCTCTCCCTCTGTCGCGCCGCGAGCGCCTTTCACCCGCGGTTTCTGATGAAGGAAACGCTACGTTGCATTCATGCTATTGGGAACTCGCTTGTTGCGTATCAAAGGCAAAATGCCAGGTAGATGCGGCGAAATCGTTGCGGTGGTCTCACGCCTAATGCAACGAATCGCCACCTGGGCGTTGCAATGAATTGAAGGTGAACGCTATCCTGGGGAGTCATCACGGACCGTCGCGAAGGAGCCCCGATGCCGGGAGGCAGACTCACCCAGCAGGAACGTCAGCAGATCGCGCTGGGACTGGCCGACGGCCTCGCCTACGCGGAGATCGCCAGGCGCCTGGACCGCCCGACCTCGACCGTCACGCGCGAGGTCATGCGCAACGGCGGCCCCACGGTGTACCGCGCCGACCTGGCCCATCGCGCCACCGCGCGCCGCGCCCACCGCCGCAAGCGGTCCGTGCCCCGGGAGGCGACGGCGCTCCCGCAGGTCCACGGGCGCGACGCCGAGGCCGTGCGGGAGTACGAGGAGACGCTCACCACCGTGCTCACGGCCTCGGGCGCGCCCAGGATGATGGCCCGGGTGCTGGCCTGCCTCTACACCACCGACGCGGGCAGCCTCACCGCGGCCGACCTCGTCCGGCGCCTCCAGGTCAGCCCGGCGTCCGTCTCCAAGGCGATCGCGTTCCTCGAGGACCAGGGCCTCGTGCGCCGGGAGCGCGACGGGCGCCGCCGCGAGCGCTACGTCGTCGACGACGACGTCTGGTACCAGTCCATGATGGCCAGCGCCCGCGGTACCGCCCGGCTCGGCGAGACCGCCCGGCAGGGCGTCGGCATCCTCGGCCCCGGCACCCCGGCCGCGATCCGGCTGGAGAACATCGCCCGCTTCGTCGACTTCGTCTCCGAGAGCATCGTCCGCTCCGCGGAGCAGGCCCGGGAGGTCCTGCACACCAAGCCGTCACCGGGGCCGCCGTCCTGAGCCGACTCGGCCGGCGGCACCAGCGCCGGGTCCCGACCGCGGTCCGCATATGGCATCGCGGTCCGCACACGGCATCGCGGTCCGCACACGGCATCGCGGTCCGCACCCGGCGTGGTCCGTCTCGTCCCTCTCGTCCGAACCGGTGAGCATCCCGCGGCACCTTCCTGGGCAGCCGTCTCATATGCGCTGAAACAGCAGGGAGATGCCCATCCATGACAGACGAGCAGGCGGCTGACGACGAGGCTCAGCACGGTCCCACAGAGATCACCTATTCCGAGCAGTTCTATCCGGCGCGTCCCCGGTCCCTGCGACCGCGTGCCCGGCTCAGGCCGCAGGGACAGCCCTCGCCGCGGGAACGCAACGGAGACCCGGTCGGCACCAACCCCGACTACGTGTCCTGGCTGCGGCGCAACTCCATGCTGCAGGACGCCCGGGACCTCTCGGTGCAGCTCTCCGGCCAGGGCAGCATGTGGCAGAACCCGTTCGCGCGGCCCAATCCGAAGGCCGCCGTGAGCGTCGCCCCGGTGTGGTTCACGGCGTACCCGATCTCTCTCATCACCCGCCCCGGCGACAGCTTCCTCGGCACGCTGGCCGACCCCGATCTGTGGCGCACCTTCGCCGACATCGGGATCCGGGCCGTGCACACCGGGCCCGTCAAGCGCGCGGGCGGGATCTCGGGCTGGGACCCGACGCCGAGCGTCGACGGGCACTTCGACCGGGTCAGCACCGCCATAGACGCCGCGTTCGGCACGGAGGAGGACTTCCGGCGCATGTGCCAGGTCTCCGCGGACCACGGCGGCACGATCATCGACGACATCGTTCCCGGCCACACGGGCAAGGGACCGGACTTCCGCCTCGCCGAGATGAACGTCGACGACTACCCCGGCATCTACCACATGGTCCAGATCGAACCGGAGGACTGGCACCTGCTGCCCGAGGTGGCGCCGGGACGCGACTCGGCCAACCTCGACACCGCGGCCGAGGAGGCGCTGGCGAAGGCGGGCTACATCATCGGCCGCCTGCAACGGGTGATCTTCCACGACCCGGGCGTCAAGGACACCAACTGGAGTGCGACGGCCCCCGTCCTCGGGCCCGACGGCGTCACCCGGCGCTGGGTCTACCTGCACTACTTCAAGGCGGGACAGCCCTCCATCAACTGGCTGGATCCGACCTTCGCCGGCATGCGGCTCGTCATCGGCGACGCCCTGCACTCGATCGGCGACCTCGGATCGGGCGCCCTGCGCCTGGACGCCAACGGCTTCCTCGGTGTCGAGAAGAGCGCCGAGGGCCTGCCGGCCTGGTCGGAGGGGCACCCGCTGTCGGAGGCGGCGAACCAGCTGATCGCCAGCATGGTGCGCAAGCTGGGCGGCTTCACCTTCCAGGAGCTCAACCTGACCGTCGACGACATCAGGATCACCTCCGAAGCGGGCGCCGACCTGTCGTACGACTTCGTCAACCGGCCCGCCTACCACCATGCCCTGGCCACGGCGGACACCGAGTTCCTGCGGCTGACCCTGAACATCGCCCTGGAGAGCGGAGTGGCGGCCGCCAGCCTCGTCCACGCCCTGCAGAACCACGACGAACTCACCTACGAGCTGGTCCACTTCGCGACGCTGCACAAGGACGACCACTTCACCTACCACGGCGTCGACGTCACCGGCGGCCAGCTCGCCGAGCACGTCCGCGCCGAACTGGTGCAGACGCTGGCCGGCCCCGACGCGCCCTACAACGCCGTCTTCACCACGAACGGCATCGCCTCCACCACGGCCACCGTCATCGCCGCGGCGCTCGGGCACTCGTCGCTGGACAACCTTTCCCAGCAGGAAGTCCGGGAGATCAGGAGGGCACACCTGCTGCTGGCGATGTTCAACGCCCTCCAGCCCGGGGTGTTCTCGCTCTCCGGCTGGGATCTGTGCGGCATGCTGACGCTGCCCCGCGAACAGCTGGGCGCCCTCCTGGCGACCGGGGACACCCGCTGGATCCACCGGGCCGCCTACGACCTCATGGACTACCAGCCCCGGGCGGCGGCGTCCGGTTCCGGCATGCCGAAGGGCCACAGCCTCTACGGCAGCCTCCCGGCCCAGCTCGCCGACCCCAACTCCTTCGCCTCCAGCCTGAAACACCTGCTGAAGGTGCGCGAGGAGACCGGGATCGCGACGGCCGACCAGCTCGAGATCCCGGCGGTGCCGCACCCCGCGCTGCTCGTCATGGTCCACCGGGTCCCCGAGAGCGGGCAGATCCAGGCGACCGTCCTGAACTTCGGCTCCACACCGGTCGCAGGGTCCGTGGCCTCCGAACACTTCCAGCCGGGCGCGCGGGCCCGGGACGCCCTCACCGGCACGGAGGTCGGCGTGGTCGACGACCTGCGCGCCCTGAACGTCGAGCTGCCCGGCCATGACGGCTTCTGCCTGATCCTCGAGGAGTAGAGACCCGGGGGGAGCAGCGGTACGGCCCCGCCCCCCGAGGTGGATCACCCGGGGCGACGGGGCCGTGACCGGCTGCCTGGCCGTACGCCACCCGGCTGCCGTCCTTACGCGGGCAGCGGGGTGGTCCGGAGACCGGGGACTAGGCGGCGACGACGCCGGAGTCCTCGATGACGATCTTCTTGGCGGTCGCTCCCGAGCGGCTGCCGAGGGCCTCGACGGCCTTGACGACGTCCTCGCCCTCGACGACCTCGCCGAAGACGACGTGCTTGCCGTCCAGCCACGGCGTCACCACGGTGGTGATGAAGAACTGCGAGCCGTTGGTGCCGGGGCCCGCGTTCGCCATGCTGAGCAGGAACGGCCGGTCGTGCTTCAGCTGGAAGTTCTCGTCCGCGAACTTCTCGCCGTAGATGCTCTTGCCGCCGGTGCCGTTGCCGTTGGTGAAGTCACCGCCCTGCAGCATGAACTCAGGGATGACCCGGTGGAAGGGCGCACCCTTGTAGCCGAAGCCGTTCTGGCCGGTCGCCAGCTCACGGAAGTTGCGCGCGGTCTTCGGCACGACGTCGTCGAACAGCCGGAAGACGACGCGGCCGAGCTTCTCGCCATTGGCCGAAATCTCGAAATACACGTTCTCGCTCATGGCCCCGATTCTCCACAACTGGCGCGCCCAGGTCGAACAGGCCCCGCCCGGAGGTGCCCCGACCCGGAGTGGTAGACCGTGGCCGGGGCGGCCTCAGCCGGTGATGCGCAGGGCCCGCAACTGCTCCTGGAGGGGGCCCAGACCGACGTCCCCGCGGCGTTCGTCGACGCTCTGCGGACGGCGGATGGGGTACGGGCGCAGCGTGCTGGGGTTGATCCGCGTCCCGTAGTACTGCGGCTGGCCCAGGTCGACGGCGCACTGGTCGGCGATGTAGGCGAGATGGATGGCGGGGGTGTGCCCGTCCGCGGTGGCGTGCGCGATCAGGTCGCGGCACCGCAACCGGAAACCGAGATGGGGGGCGTGCAGCAGGATCATCAGGGCCGCGGTCGAGGCGTCGGTTCCGACCAGGTCGGCGTGCGGCCAGCCGTGGCGGTCGACGATCGCCGCGAGCGCCTGGGCGTTGTCCCGGTGGCACTGGGCGATGCGGTGCTTGCGCAGCGGGGTCGGGTCGGCCTGTGCCCGGCGTGTCAGGTGCCGGTCCTCCTCCGCCCGGCGCAGCAGTTCGGCGGCCAGCGCCGAGGCCGTCGCCGGCGGTACGGCAGCGGACCCCGGCTGCGCGCTCTCGCGGAGTTCCTCACCGGGTGCGAGGCCGCTTCCGCCGCCGCCCACTCGCCCTGCCGTGCCCTTCACGCCGTCGTCTCCCGTCGTCCGATCGCGAACCAGACCCGCTTGCCCGGAGTCCCGGGCTCGGGTGGTGCCGTGCCCCAGCTGTCCGCCAGCGCGGAGACGATGGCCAGCCCCCGCCCCGACTCGGCCGCCTCGTCCGCCGGCCGAGGCCGCGGCGGCTCGGGGGAGCGGTCGGCGACGAAGACGCGCAGCGTGTGCTCGGTGCACTCGACGGCCACGGTGACCGTGTCGCCCGGGCCGCGGCTGGCGTGTCTGACGGCGTTGGCGAAGAGCTCGCCGGTCGCCGTCGCCGCGTCGTCGAGCCGCTCGGGGTGCGGCATCAGCGCGGCCAGCCGCTCGGTGACCAGGTGCCGCACCGCCGTGGCCCAGGCGGGGTCGGCCGGGAACGTGGAGCGCAGGAGTTCACCCACGACGGGTCTGGGGGGCCGGAGTTGAGCGGTCGGCACGCGGGTGACGGCGGTGTCCCCGTCCTGGGCCGGTGGGGGTGACGGCATGTGGCGCGATGATGCCCTGAAGGCCGTCATCGAACCTCCTTCGTACGCAGCCCTGTTGTGGGGTGGCTGCCCGGGCGGCCGTCGGTACCGGCGGTGGGCCGCCGTGCCGAGGTCCGGAGGTGAGGTGAAGCGGCCGACCCGTCGGAACATCAGTTCCTTTGATGTCAACGGCAGTTGGGCGCCACGTAAGCGCACAGTGCGACAGGTCACCGGATCACTATGACGTCCAGCAGTCTCAGCTCGCAACCTTCGTTCCGATAATTTCAGACCTATCGCTTCGTTCTGTTGCGGTCATCACCACTGCGGCAGAACAGGCGAACGGTTTCCGGTCACGCGTTCGCCCTGCGCGTACGGCGCAGGTGGCCCCCGCCTGCCGACGGGGGCCACCTCCAGGGTTCACCGCTGCCGGGCGAGCCAGTCGGCGAACCTGGTCTCGCCCAGGCGCGCGTCAGGACCCGGCAGAAGGGTGTCCTCCCGCAGCTCGGCACCCCAGAAGCGTGCCCGCGGGTCCGTGACGATCTTGCGGGGATCGTTCCTCGCGGTGAGTCCCCTGCGAATGAAGTCCTCGAGCTGGAAGACCTCCGGGCCCCCGATCTCCACCACGCCGCCCACCGGGGCGCCCACCGCGGCACGGCCGACGGCCGCCGCCACGTCGTCGGAGGCCATGGGCTGGATCCTGGCGGCGGGCAGGCGCACGGTGTCGCCCTCGGTGACCCCGTCGGCCAGCCCCTGCGCGAACTCGAAGAACTGGGTGGCGTGGACGATGGTGCGGGGGAGGCCGGACGCCTTGATCAGGTCTTCCTGCACCTGCTTGGCGCGGAAGTAGCCGCTGCCCTGAAGGCGGTCCGTGCCGACCACGGACAGCGCCACATGGTGCCGTACGCCCGCCTCGTCCTCCGCCTTCAGCAGGTTGGTGGTGGAGGTGCGGAAGAACTCCATGACCGCGTCGTCGGCGAAGGAGGGGGAGTTGGACACGTCGACCACGACCGACGCCCCGTGCAGCACCCCGGCCAGGCCCTCACCCGTCAGGGTGTCGACACCCGTGGTGGGCGCCGCGGGGACCGCTTCGTGGCCGTGCTCCCTCAGCTCGCCGACGAGCTTCGAGCCGATGAGCCCGGTGCCACCGATCACTACGACCTTCATGACGGATTCCTCTCGGAGAATTCGGAGAAACGGTTTGCTCGGCGCGGACGCCTCAGCGCGGACGTCCCAGCACAGATGTCCCAGCACAGAAGCCTCAGCACACATCGCACTGGGCAGATCGCCCCGCGTGGAGCGCCCGCCGCGCAGATCGCCTCGCACCAGAAGAGACCGGACAGCCCCCTCGCGTGTGACAGGCCGCCCGGGAGGAGACCTTCCCGGGCGGCCGGAACGGCCTCGCGCCTGACTCCGTGTGTCAGGGTGCTGCGGTAACGTTCACAAGGTGCAGAACGGTCTCCGGGACGACGACGACCACCGCCGGTGGGCGGCCGTGCTGGTCGCCTCCTCGGCGGGTGGCATCCAGGGGCTCGGTACGCTCCTGGGCGGGCTGCCGGCCGCGATGCCCGTGCCGGTCCTGGTGGCCCAGCACCTGAACCGGGCGCGCGAGACCCGCATCGTGGCCATCCTGTCCCGTTCCACCGCTCTCACGGTCAAGCTCGCCGAGGACGGCGAGGACCCTCAGGCCGGGACCGTCTACATCGCGCCACCCGACCGGCACCTGTGTGTGACCGCAGACGGGACGCTGTCCCTGACCCGCGAGGACCGGGTCAACTTCGCCCGCCCGGCCGCCGATCCGCTCTTCGAGTCGGCGGCGCAGGCGTACGGGCCCGGAGCCATCGGTTGCGTGCTCACCGGCTCGGACAGCGACGGCGCCCGGGGCGTGGAGGCGGTCAAGGGCCGGGGAGGCATGGTCATCGTGCAGGACCCCGGCACAGCCGAGTTCCATGGCATGCCCAAGGCCGCCGTCCGAACAGGTCAGGTGGACTTCGTCCTGCCTCTCGAAGCCATCGCCTCGACCATCACCCGCCTGATCCGGGAAGACACCGGCGACGGCCTGACCGCGCTCGGGCATCGCCCACGGGCGTAGGCCCCCTTCCGGCGCTGCCCGCCTGTCCGGCGACGCCGGGTCCGCCACGTCGCCGGACCCCGCCCCGGCCGGCTCGGCTCGCCGTGCGGCCGGGCAGCCGGTCAGCCGTCCAGCGAGGCGACGTACGGCGCCAGTTTCGCCGGGTTCATGACCCACATGACCCGTTCGATGCCACGCTCCGACGCGTCGATGCTGAGCAGGGCCACGGCCTCGCCGCCGGTCGTGACCAGGACGGCCGGCCTGCCGTTGGCCTCGACGCGGCGGACCTGCGTCGGGGGCCAGAAGCGCGGCGCGAACGCCGCGAGGTACTTGGCGACACGCAGACGTCCGACGACCGGGATCCTGGTCGCTCCGCGGATCCCGCCGCCGTCGGTGTAACTGACCACGTCCGCGGTGAGCACGTCCTCCAGGACCGACAGGTCGCCGTTCTGCGCCGCGGCGAGGAACACCTCCAGCAGCCGCCGGTGGGCCTCGGGGCTCACCGGGTCCCTGCGCTCCCCCGACAGGTGTCTGCGGGCGCGGCTGACCAGCTGGCGCGTGTTGGCCTCGCTCGTCTCCAGCATCTCCGCGATCTGCCGGTAGGGGTAGTCGAAGGCCTCCCGCAGCACGTACGCCGCCCGCTCCACGGGGTTCAGCCTCTGCAGCAGGAACAGGACCGCCAGGTCGAGCGCCTCCGCCCGTTCGGCGCCCAGCTGCGGGTCCCGGCTGGTGTCGACCGGCTCCGGCAGCCAGGGCCCGGTGTACGTCTCGTGCCGCTTCCACGCGGACTGGGCGAGGTTGATCGCCAGCCGGGAGGCGACCGTGGCCAGGAAGGCGGTCGGGTCCAGGACGTCCGCGCGGTCGGCCCGCTGCCAGCGCAGCCACGCCTCCTGGACGATGTCCTCGGCGTCGGTGGCACTGCCCAGCACGCGGTAGGCGATACCGAAGAGCCGGGGCCGCGCGGCCGTGAACTCCCGCGTTGCCCGGTCGAGAGAGTCCGGCTCTTCTCCGGCGCGCATGTGTCCTCCAGGAGTGGATCACCATGCTACGACCCGTGATCCGCGTCGCACCGCGCTCGAGGGCCTGCCTGCGCGGCGTGCTCGGCCTCCGGGAACGCCTCGGCCTTCCGAGTCGGCGTCACAGCCCGGGGCGCCCGCCCCGGCCCGGCCGCGGCGCCCGTACGACCGCATGGGGGTGTGCCCCGCCGGGGCCCGCCACCCGGCTGCGGCCGTGTTCTTCCCCGGGATCGCGGGGCCGGAACACCCAGGTGCGGTACATCGCGAAACGGAAGGCGGTGGCGAGCGCGAGGCCCAGCGCCTTGAACAGGTTGTTCTGCACGGCGGTGTCCCAGCCGCACCAGTACGTCGCCGCGTACAGCACGCCGTTCTCGATGACCAGGCCGATGACGCTGAACACCGCGAACAGCGTGAACTGGCGAGCCGGCCGGCGCTTGTCCCGGTCGCGGTAGGCGAAGTAGCGAAAGCCCAGGTAGTTGACGAGCAGCGCCACGCCGGTGCCGATGACGCCGCACCGCACCACGGGAAGGGACGTGAGCGCGTGACAGGCGTTGAAGACCGCGAAGTTCACGACGACGCCGAGGCCGCCCACCGCGCCGAACCGCGCGATCTCGCCCGTCAGCGAGCGACGGGACGGGCGGCCCGGCGGCCCGTCAGGCGCGGAAGCCGAGGTGCACATGGTCGTGGTGGGTGGCGTCGCTGAAGAACTGCCCCGGCGTACCGCCGCCCAGCAGCACCGGACCGCCGACGTTGTTGCGCGGCAGTGCGGACGGGGTGCGCGTGGTGCCGGTCCCGGCGGACGGCGGTGGGCGTCCCGGCGCCTCTGCGTGCCGGGTGCCCGAGGCGGTGGCGTGCGGGCGGCCCGCGGAACACCCCGCGGCGCCGCACGCGAGGGCACCTGCCGCCAGCAGTACGGTCCGGCGTCCCACCGGGGGCGCCTGCTGTCCCGAGTCTCCCATCGGTCCGTCCCCGTTCGGAGTGCGTGCCGGGATCACCCCGGCGCGGACGCCGGCGTCCTGTGTGCTCCCGGCGAGGTCGCCGCCGTTCCCGCCGGCCCGGGATGCCGTCGGCTCCCGACAACAACCCTAGGTCCTGTCGGGGCGGGCCGCAGGATGCCGTCGCACCGGCGCCCGGGCGGTGGCCAGGGGATGCTGCGGACGCCGGTGCTCACGTCCCCTCCTCCAGGAGGTCGCGCAGTGCCTGCTCGTCCTGCGGGGTCAGCCCGCTCACGAAGTGCTGGAGGGCGGCGATCCGGTCGGGCCCGCGGTCCAGGGCCCGGCGCATGGCCTCGGCCGTGACCTCGGCGGCGTTCTTCGCCGGGCGGTACGCGCCGCGCCGGCCGCCGACGTCCCGCAGGACGAACCCCTTGTCGTACAGGCGCCTGAGGACGGTGTGCACGGTGTTGTACGCGAGGTCGCCGCCGAGCCGGCCCTGGATCTCGGCCGGGGACAGCGCGTCCTCGGTCGCCCAGAGGGCGGCGAGGACCTCGCTCTCCAGTGTGCCGGCGCCGCGTCGTGCCCCACGGCCACGGGGGGATGTGCCTGCCATTGCGAAACCTTACGGGGTGTCGGCGCCTCGGAGCCGGGGCAGCCGCGGCCGGGTGAGGAAACCCTCGGCGCGGGCGCTGGCCAGACCGATGCGCGGGATGTCGGCGCTCTTGGCGAACAGCAGGTAGCGGGGTTCCCACACGGGCCGGTACTTGGCGTTGGCGCGGTAGAGGGACTCGATCTGCCACCAGCGGGAGAAGAAGGTGAGGACGGAGCGCCACAGCCGCAGCACCGGCCCGGCGCCGAGCCGTGCGCCGCGCTCGAAGACCGCACGGAACATGGCGAAGTTCAGGGAGACCCGCCGGACACCCAGCTGCTCGGCGTGCAGCAGCAGCTCGACGACCATGAACTCCATGAGGCCGTTCTCGCAGGCCCGGTCGCGGCGCATCAGGTCCAGCGACAGCCCGTTCTCGCCCCAGGGCACGAAGCTCAGCAGCGCCCGCGGCCGGTCCTCGGCGTCCCGGCACTCCAGCATCACGCAGCGCCCGTCGCCCGGGTCGCCGATGCGCCCGAGCGCCATCGAGAAGCCGCGCTCGGTCGCGCCGTCGCGCCAGTGGTCGGCCCGGTCGATCAGCGTGGCCATCTCGGCGTCCGGGATGTCCTCATGACGGCGGATGCGCACCGTGTACCCGGCCCGCCGCACCCGGTTGTGCGCTTGGCGCACGACCCTCATGGCGCGCCCCTCGAGGGTGAAGTCGGCGACGTCCACGATGGCCTCGTCACCCAGTTCCAGGGCGTCCAGACCGTGCCGGCCGTAGACGACGCCGGCCTCCTCGCTCGCGCCCATCACGGCGGGCGTCCAGGCGTGCCGGCGGGCCTCGGCGAGCCAGGCGTCGATGGCTCCGGGCCATGCCTCGGGATCGCCGATCGGGTCGCCGGAGGCGAGGCTGACGCCGCCGACGACCCGGTAGGTGACGGCGGCCTTGCCGCTGGGCGAGAAGATGGCGGCCTTGTCACGGCGGAGCGCGAAGTAGCCGAGGGAGTCGCGCTCGCCGTTCCGGTCGAGCAGCGCGCGCAGCCGCTCCTCGTCCTGCTCGCCGAGCAGTTCGCGGCCGCGGGGCGAGCGGAAGCAGGCGTACAGGACGAGGCAGAAGCTGGCCGCGATCATGACGTTGACGATGACGTCCACCCAGCGCGGCGCGTGCACGGCCGACACGCGGTCGGCGAGCGGGCCGACGCTGATGCCCCGCAGCAGCGTGTACGCGATCTTGTCGAACAGGGTGGCGCCGTGCAGCGTGTTGGTCGCGCTGACCAGCAGGGTGCCGATCGTGCCGCTGACCAGCACGCCGCCCGCGCCGACGGCCAGCGCCAGCTTCGGGTTGGACGGGTCCCCGACCGCGTCGAAGTTCCGGCGCCCGATCACCAGTGCGGCCACGAACAGGCCGGTGAGCAGGGCGGACACCCAGTTGAAGAGGTGCGTACGGTAGGGGTCCTGGGTGAGGGCGACGGCGTACAGCACGAACAGCGGCCCGGCCAGGGCCATGTTGACCGTCCAGGCGGCCCGCTTCCCGCGCCGCATCACCAGCGACAGGAAGATCGCGAGCGCGGCCGAGACCAGGCCGGCGGTGGCCAGGTACGGGGTGAAGTACTCACCCGCGTGGTGTGCGTGGAAGCGGTGGGCGGTGTGGGAGGCGTAGATCCGTCCGGTGTTGTGCTCGGCGACCTCGCGCCGGAACGGCACCGACATGACCGCGGCGATGTTGAGCAGGGCGATCAGCCGCAGGTACCAGACGGTGAACGCGGCAGCCCGTGCCCGTAGCCGGGACGGGGTGGGCGGCGCTTCGGGAGCGGTGCGCCGGCGGGGGGTCAGTGCTGACTGCTGGACGGACATGACTGGCGGTCACCTTGGGGAGTAGGTGGTGCGATCGATGCGGGGGGAGGAGATGGGGACGGGGACGGAAAAGGGGAATCGGACGGGGGCGGGGACGCGAACTGGACGGAGCCGGCCACGGAAGCCGACCGGGGAGAGCGACGGGAGCCGGGGACAGGGCGGACGCCGCGCACCGGGACCGTTGTGCGGCGAGACGCCAGGACCCGCCGGTCCCAAGGTCCGGGACGGCCGGGGCGGGGCCGCTCACCGTACGCGATGTACCGGCCGGCCGGGGCGAAACCCGTGGAGGAGGGCCGGAGGACGTCTGAGCCGTGCGTCGCGGCCCGGCGTCGAGACGCCCGGTCGGCCGCTGCTCTGCCGGTCGGCCTCGGCTCCGCGGACGTGACCGGGACCCGGTGCTTGGTCCATGCTTGTTCCCGTGTGCTCACCGCCCGCCCCGCCCTGCGCCGCGCGGGCAGGACCACACTACACGTTGTAGGGACGGCGGGAGAGACGGCGACCCCGCGCACCGTCGGCGCCCGGCGGTGCCGATCGCCGTCCGGCGCCGTGCGGCCCGGATCCGCTGAACGACGGCGGCGGTGACCGTGGCTGCCGGACCGGTCCGCACCGTGGCCGCGAGGTGCCGGGGGCGAGCCCGCGGACCTGCCCGCCTCCGCGTAGTACCGCGGTACCACCCGCCCGGCCCAATCCGGTCTCCCGGTACCACCCGTCCCAGGTGAACCGGCTCTTAGCGTGGTCCCGAGGCGCCGAAGCGACGGACGCCGCGGGCCGACAGGAAGGGCGCGAATGATCGAGGCACGGCAGTTGACCAAGAGGTACGGCGAGAAGACGGCCGTCGACGGGCTGGACTTCGACGTGAAGCCGGGCACGGTGACCGGTTTCCTGGGGCCCAACGGCGCGGGCAAGTCGACGACCATGCGTATGATCGTCGGCCTGGACGCCCCGACGAGCGGCTCCGTCACCGTCAACGGTCGCCGGTACGCCCAGCACCGGGCACCGCTGCAGGAGGTCGGCGCTCTGCTGGAGGCGAAGTCGGTCCACCCGGGCCGCTCGGCGTACAACCACCTCAGGGCCCTGGCGCTGACCCACGGCATTCCGCGCCGCCGGGTCGACGAGGTCATCGACCTGGCCGGTCTGGGCAGTGTGGCGAGGAAGCGGGCCGGCGCCTTCTCCCTCGGCATGGGCCAGCGGCTGGGCATCGCGGCGGCGCTCCTGGGCGATCCGCAGACGGTGATGCTGGACGAGCCGGTCAACGGGCTGGACCCGGAGGGCGTGCTCTGGATCCGCAACCTGCTCAAGGCACTCGCCGACGAGGGCCGTACGGTGTTCGTGTCCTCGCACCTGATGAGCGAGATGGCGCTGGTGGCGGACCACCTGATCATCGTGGGGCGGGGGCGGCTGCTCGCCGACACCACCGTGGGGGACCTCGTCCGTGAGGCGGGCGGCGACACGGTGAAGGTGGTCACGCAGGACCCCGCGCGGTTGCGGGAGGTACTGGCCGGTCCGGGCGTCGACATCACCGGCCGTATCGGCTCCGAGGAACTCCAGGTGACCGGGCTGACCGCCCGCCGGATCGGGTTGACGGCGGCCGAGCACGGGATCCCGCTGTTCGAACTGAGTGCGCGATCGGTGTCGCTGGAGGAGGCGTTCATGGAGCTGACCAGGGATGCCGTGGAGTACCACGGCACCACGACCGCGATCGAGACCGCCGGGAGGCCGGCATGAGCACCCTCACCGCGACCGCCGAGGAGCCCACGACCGTACCCGCCCGACCCGCCTACCGGGTGACCGGACGGCGTGTGCTGTCCTCGGAGTGGGCCAAGCTGTGGTCCCTGCGCTCGACCTGGATCACCCTGGGCCTCGGCCTGCTGTTCCTCGTCGCCTTCGGCCTGATCGCCGCCAGCCGCTACAAGTCGGGGATCGGCTCCGGTCACATGGACCGGGACTTCGCCCGTTCGACGGCCGTGAGCCTGTCGCTGTTCGGCACGAACTTCGCGCAGCTGGCCCTGGGCGTCCTCGGTGTGCTGATCACGGCGGGGGAGTACTCGACCGGCATGATCCGCTCCACGCTCGCGGCGGTGCCCCGGCGGCTGCCCGTGCTGTGGTCCAAGGCGGCCGTGTTCGGGCTGGTCGCCCTGGTGGTGGGGGCGCTGGGGGCGTTCGTGGCCTTCCTGTTCGGCAGCGGGATCGTGTCGGGCACGCCCGCGGCCATGGACTTCTCGCACGCGGGCGTCCTGCGCAGCCTGCTGGGCGCCGGGCTGTATCTCGGCCTGGTGGGCGTGATCGGCGTCGCGCTGGGCGCGCTGCTGCGCTCGGTGGCCGGCGGTATCTCGGTGCTGGTGGCCGCCCTCATGCTGATCCCGGGCCTGATCTCGCTGCTGCCGAGCTCCTGGCAGAACGACATCAGCCCCTATCTGCCCTCCAACGCCGGGGAGTCGATGTTCGCCCTGACCCACGACTCGACCACCCTGTCGCCGGGTGCCGGACTGCTGGTCTTCGCCTGCTGGACGGCACTGGCCCTGGGCGGCGCGGCGTACCGGCTCGCGCGCAGCGACGTCTGACCCCCGGCACCACGAGCGCGTGCCGGGGACCATGCCGGGCCGGACGTACCCCGTGCATTCCCTGCACCACGACCGTGTGCCGGGGACCACGCCGGGCCGGACGTACCGCGTGCATCCTCGGCACCATGACCGTGTGCCGGGGACCACGCCGGGCCGGACGTACCCCGTACATTCCCAGCACCATGACCGTGTGCCGGGGACCACGCCGGGCCGACGCACCGTGCATCCCCGGCACCAGGTCCGCGCCGGGCACCATGGGACAGGTCCGGCCCCCGCACGACCGGCTCCGAGAACGACCCGCACCATGAACAGGTGACGACCGTGACCACCGATGACCTCAGCGGGATGGGACCGCTGGTCGCCCTGCTCGCCCGGGGCGGCCGGCGGCTGCGGCAGGCCGACCGGGCCCGGCCCTGGGTGCTGGACAGCGCCGTCGTGGCCGTGGTCTTCCTGATGTTCTGCCTGCCGGACCTGCTGCACGACGGGGCAGGCGGCGGTGACGGGCCGCGCCGGTTCCGGCTCGCCTTCACCCAGCTGCCCGTGACGGGCATGCTGGCCCTGCAGGCCGGTCTGGTCCTGCCCCTGCTGTGGCGCCGCCGCAGGCCGCTCGCGGCGTTCGCCGTCATCGCCGCGGTGTTCGTCCTGCAGTGGACGCTCGGCGCCGCGCTGCGCGCGGACGTCGCCCTCTTCGTAGCCCTGTACAGCCTGACCCTGCACGGGCGGCTGCGGCAGCTGCCGTGGGCCTGCGCCACCACGGCGGGCGCCATGGTGCTGGTCGCCGTGCGGGCGTCCCCCACCGTGTCCGTGTGGGACGCGCTGTTCTTCCTGCTGAGCACCACGACCGCGGCCCTCGCGCTCGGCCTGATGGTCCGGGTCCGCCGGGCCCAGCTCGCCGGGCTGCGCGACCGTGCCGCCCGGCTGGAGATCGAACGCGACCAGCGCAGCAGGCTGGCCACGGCCACCGAACGCACCCGTGTCGCCCGCGAGATGCACGACATCGTCGGCCACAACCTCTCCGTCATCATCACGCTCGCCGACGCCGGTGCCTACGCGACCGACCTCGCGCCCGAACGCGGCAAGGAAGCCCTCCGGCTCATCGGCGACACCGGCCGGCAGGCCCTCGGAGAGCTGCGGCGCGTGCTCGGTGTGCTGCGCGAGCCGGCGGACGCCGCCCCGGGCGGGCCCGAACTGAGCCCGCAACCCGGCCTCGCGGACGTCGACGCGCTGTGCGCCACCGTCCGCGCCGCCGGACGGGAGGTCGTCTACCGGACCTCCGGCGACGTGGAGGCACTGGACAGCGGGGTGCAGCTGACGGCGTACCGCATCGTCCAGGAGGCCCTCACCAACACCCTCAAGCACGCCGGCACGGAGGCCCGCGTGCATCTGGCGATCGTCGAGACGGACACCCGGCTGACCATCCGGGTGCGGGACACCGGCCCGGCCGCACGGCCCGGGTCGCACGAGGAAGGACACGGCCTGGTGGGCATGCGGGAGAGGGCGGCCCTCTACGGCGGGACCGTCAGCGCGGGACCTGCGGGCGGCGGAGGATGGGGCGTCGAGGCCGTCCTCGACCTGACCCCGCAAGGCGGTGGCCGGTGACCACCGTGCTCGTCGTCGACGACCAGCCGCTGCAGCGCTACGGCTTCCGCATGCTGCTGGAGTCCGTGCCCGAGACCGACGTCGTCGGTGAGGCCGCCCACGGCGCCGAGGCCGTCCGTAAGGCCGCCGAACTGCGCCCCGACGTCGTCCTGATGGACGTCCGCATGCCCGGTATGGACGGTATCGAGGCCACCCGCCGCATCGTGGCCGCGGGCGAGCGGTCACGCGTCCTGGTGCTGACCACCTTCGACCTCGACGAGTACGTCCACGCGGCCCTCCGCGCGGGCGCCAGCGGCTTCCTGCTCAAGGACGCCCGGCCCGAGGAACTCCTCGCCGGCATCCGGGCCGTCGCCGGCGGCGACGCGGTCATCGCACCGGCCCTCACCCGCCGCCTGCTGGACGAGTTCGCACGCTACGTCCCCGCTCACCGGGCGGACTCCGGCCAGGACCCGCGACTCGGCTCCCTGACCGACCGTGAGCGGGAGATCCTCGTCGCCGTCGGCAGGGGCTGGACCAACGGCGAGATCGCCACCCGCTTCGTCCTGTCCGAGTCCACCGTCAAGACCCACGTCGGCCGCGTCCTGGCCAAGATCGGTGCCCGCGACCGCATCCAGGCAGTGATCTTCGCCTACGACCACGGGCTCGCCCGGCCCAACCCGGACTGAGCCGCGGGCGGCCGCCGGGTGAGCCCTCCCCGTGCCCGGCCCGCCCGGCCCGCGCGGCCTGCCCAGGAGCGGCACGGGGAGCCGACCGGTGGCACCTCTGTCCGCCGCGGCCGTTACCCGTCGAGGCCGTTACCTGCCGACGGGCCTCCACCCGCCGACGGGCCGCTACCCGCCGGCGGGCAGGGGTCCGCCGACGGGCCGTTACCCGCCGGCGGCCCCCTGCCCGCCGGTCTCGATGCGCGCGTTGCTGATCGTCATCGGCTTTCCGGTGACCGCGATGAGGTACATGCGCTGGTGGCCGTGGGGCAGTGCGTGGTGGCCGCCGGCCGGACGCACGACGTACACCGCGCTGCTGTGCGGGGCGAGTGTGGCGGGCCCGCTGGTGATCGTCCACCAGTTGGAGGCGCCCTGCCCGGTCCGGCTGGCGAAGTGCGGGGTGAGGGCGGTGCCGCTGGTGTTCACGGCCCGTACCGTCACGGCGGTCACCACCGGGTGCGCCCGGCCGCTGATGCGGGGGAGCACCTCCATGCGCAGTGGCGGCGGGCTGGCGGCGGCGACGGTGGCGCACAGCAGCGCGGGGGCGACGAGAGCCGCGGCGACGGCGGCCTTCGCGCGGCGGCCGGTGACGCGGGGGATCCGGGGCTGCCAGGCGTGGGCCAGCGAGGAGGCCGGTACGGTCGCCGCGGCCGCCAGCCACAGCGGGGTCATCATCAGGAAGTAGCCGTCCTGGGAGCGGGTGGCCAGGTAGAAGCACAGCCACGGCAGGACGGTGACGGCCGTGCCCAGCCGCCGGGCGAACAGCACCGTCGCGGCGAGCAGACCGGCCAGGAGCAGCACGCTGGAGTAGGAGTAGTAGTCCAGGCGGCTGCTGCCGGCGGTGAAGTAGTAGGAGATGCCCATCAGGCCCTGACCGTGCAGGATCGCCTTCTGGGTGATCGGCAGCAGCAGTCCGTGCAGCCAGGCGGAGAAGCCCTGGGCGGCGAAGTAGGCGTTGACACCCGCCCACGTGAGGGCGGCGACGCCGGCGAAACGGGCCACCAGGGCCGTCGCGGACCGGGCCCCGAGTTCGGGGCGCCGGACCGCGTACAGGCCGATGAGCAGGAACGGGGTGAGGAACCAGGCGAGTTGCTGAGCGGCGCAGGCGGCACCCAGGCACACCGCCCGCGCCGCTCCGCTCCTGCCCAGCCGCCCGCCCGCGCCGGTGTCCGGCCAGCGGACCACCACCGGGACGAGGAGCGCCAGCGCGACGACGGCCGGGTAGCCGGAGCGGGCGTAGCCCGGCAGGATGCCGAAACCGAGGCACACGGCGGTGGCCGCCGACCGCCAGGGGGCGGGCAGCAGCAGCCACAGGGTGACCGCGCCGGCGATCAGCGCGCCCGTGGTGACCAGGGTGGCGGCCGCCGCGGAGTGCAGCACGGCGTGGACCGGTGCGGCGAGCAGGGCGGTCAGCGGCGGATAGCCGTAAGTCAGGTCCGCTCCACCGGACATGGTCTTGGTCAGGCCGGACCTCGGGGTGCCGAACAGCCAGGGCCAGGGCTGACCGTAGATCGGGTGGCCGTGCCAGATCTCGTTCGCGGCCTGCGCGGTCAGCACGCCCTCGTCGGTGCCGCCGTGCGTCAGCCAGTACCCGCAGAGCACCAGGGCGACGGCGAGGAACAGGACGGCGGCGTCCACCCGGACCAGTGCCCGCCGGCCCCGCACGGCCAGGGCCAGCACCCCGCACACGAGGATCCCGGCGTAGCAGGCGCTGATGACCGCGGCGACGGGCGGACGGTCCAGCATCGCGTGCGTCCAGGCGGAGCGGGTGCCGATGAACAGGCTGATCGTCGCGATCAGTGTCATGCCCCGGTGCCACTGCCGGGGAGCGTCGTCGGGGGGAGCGGCCCGGGGCCGGCCGGCGGCGGACGAGGGTGCGTCGCGCCGCCGTTGCCCCGCGCCGACGGTATGGGTGCTCATGTCCGCCCTCTCCATAACTCGCCACTACAGCACGTAGAGAGAAGGCGAGGCATGTCCGGTTCATCCAGAAGAGGTGAGAGGTGCACAAGAAAGTGGTCCCGCGTTCACCGGCGCCGTTCCGGCCCGGTGATCACGCAGGCAGACTGCGCAGGTAAACTGGACAGCCTGGGCTGAAAGTTTTATGGTGCACGTCATGAGCGCACACGCCGGGCCACCGCCTTCCGCCGTCCGCGCCGCACAGGACGTGCGGTCCGTCGTCGGACGCCTGCGGCGCCGTATCCGCGCCGCCGCGGACACCGGGGACATCAGCCTCCCCCAGGCGTCGGTGCTGGCCCGCCTCACGGACACCGAGGGACTCACGGTCAGCGACCTCGCCGCCGTCGAGGGCATGCGCCACCAGTCGATGGCGAGCACGGTCGCCGCGCTGGACGGGCTGGGCCTGGTCGAGCGCCACCGGGACCCCGCTGACGGCCGACGCATGCTCATCGCCCTCACCGCCGAGGGCCACCGGCGGGCCGAAGAGGCCAGACAGGCCCGCGGCGAATGGCTCGCCGACCAGCTGCAGCGCAAGTGCACCGAGGAAGAGCGGCAGACCGTGATCGCGGCCATGGCCGTACTGGAGCGACTCGTCCATGACTGACCGGACCGCCGCCGCGCGCGGCGACACCGGGACGGCCGGCTTCGACCGCCGGCTCATCCCCCCGATGATGCTGGGCTCGGTCCTCAACCCGGTCAACTCGACCGTCATCGCGGTCGCCCTCGTCCCCATCGGCACCGCGTTCGGGGCACCTCCCGCGCAGACCGCCTGGCTGGTCTCCGCCCTGTACCTGGCCACCGCCCTCGGGCAGCCGATCGTCGGCCGCCTGATCGACATCTTCGGCCCGCGCCGCCTCTTCCTCCTCAGCACCGGCCTCGTCGGCGTGGCCGGCGTCGTCGGCACCCTCGCCCCCGGCCTCGGCGTCCTGATCGCGGCCCGGGTCCTGCTCGGCTTCGGCACCTGCGCCGGCTACCCCGCCGCCATGGCCCTGCTGCGCAGCGAGGCGCAGCGGACGGGGCGCGACAGCCCCGCAGGCGTGCTGACCGCACTCGCGGTCGCCAACCAGACCATCGCCGTGGTCGGCCCCCTGCTCGGCGGCCTGCTGATCGGCCTGGGCGGATGGCGCTCCACCTTCGCCCTCAACATCCCGCTCGCCGCGGTCGCGGTCACCCTCGGAGCGCTGCGCCTGCCCGGGCAGCCGGGCACCGGCGCGGCGGTCCGCGGCCGCCTGGCCGCGCAGATCGACCTGCCGGGCATGGCCCTGTTCGCGGCCATGCTGTTCTCGCTCCTGCTGTTCCTGATGAACCTGCGCGCCGGCAGCTGGTACCTGCCCGTGATCACCCTCGCCGCCGGAACCGGCTTCGCCGTCAGGGAGCTGCGCGCCCAAACACCCTTCATCGACCTGCGCGTACTGGCCGGCAACCCGCCCCTGCTGGCCACCTACGGGCGCGCCCTGGTGGCCTACGTCGTCTCCTACGCCTTCCTCTACGGATTCACCCAGTGGACGGAGGAGGGCTACGGACTCACGCCCTTCCACGCCGGGCTCGTACAGATACCGATGTTCCTGGTGGGCATCGCCGTCTCGGTCACCGTCGGCCGCACCAGCGGAGTCCTCGGCAAGCTGCTGCTCGGCGGAGCCGGCCAGATCGCCGCCTGCGCGCTGATGCTGACCCTCACCGAGGACAGCGCCGTGTGGGCGCTGCTGGTCCTGGCAGTGATCTTCGGCGTGCCCCAGGGGGCCAACGGCCTGGCGCTGCAGAACTCCGTGTACTTCCAGTCCGATCCCCAGCGCACCGCGTCCTCCGCCGGCCTGCTGCGGACCTTCGCCTACCTGGGCTCGATGGTCGCCTCCTCCGCCACCGCCGCGTCGTTCGGGCAGCGCGCGGGCACCTCCGGCATGCACCACCTCGCCTGGGTGATGCTCGGCGCCGGAGTCCTCTACCTGCTCATCACCGTCTTCGACCGAAGCCTGCGGCGCCTGCCGACCGGCGCGGCCGGACGCACCCGAGGGACGTAGGCGCTCCGCCCGGGCCGCACCCGCGCCCCTGCCGCACCCGTCCCCGGGTGAAGGGCCACGTCCCGCGTCGTCCTCTCACGGCGGCATCGTCCCGGCCACCGTCCGGGCCATCCCGACGGCCGTGCACCGTCCGGCGCGGGAGTCCGCCCGGCCGCCGCTGCCGGGCGATGCGAGCGCGGGACGCCTTCGAACGGCCGGGCCGCGAGGCGCGGCACCGGACGACCGGCGCGGCACCGGACGACCGGCGGCGCCCCGCACGCCTCGTACCCTGTCCTCGTGCCGTCCTCCCGCCTGCAACGCGTCGCCGTCCTGGTGCTCGAGGGCGCGAAGCCGCTCGACGTCGGGATCCCCGCGCAGGTGTTCACGACCCGCCGGAGCATGCCGTACGAGGTGCGGGTGTGCGGCGCGGCGCCCGGCCTGGTGACCGGCGGTGACGGCCTGGCGTACCACGTCGCCGACGGCCTCGACGCGCTCACCTGGGCGGACATCGTGTTCGTGCCCGGCTACCGGTTCCCGGACCGCGAGGACCCGCCGCGGGCCGTCGTCGATGCGCTGATCGCCGCGCACGAACGGGGCGCGCGGCTCGCCGCGATCTCCACGGGCGCTTTCGCCCTCGCCGCGACGGGCCTGCTCGACGGCAGGCGCGCCACGACGCACTGGCACTACACCCGCGCCCTCGCCCGCAGGCACCCGCGCGTCCAGGTCGACGAGAACGTCCTCTTCGTCGACGAGGGCAGCGTACTGACGTCGGCCGGCGCCGCCTCGGGCATCGACCTGTGCCTGCACATCCTGCGCGCCGACCTCGGGGTGGCCGCCTCCAACCACGCGGCCCGGCGCCTGGTCGCGGCCCCCTACCGCAGCGGCGGCCAGGCGCAGTACGTGCCGCGCAGCGTGCCCGAGCCGCTCGGCGAGCGCTTCGCCGCCACCCGCGAATGGGCCCTGCACCGGCTCGACGAACCGCTCAGCCTGGAAACCCTCGCCCAGCACGCGGCCGTCTCACCGCGCACCTTCTCGCGGCGCTTCGTCGAGGACACCGGATACACGCCGATGCAGTGGGTCATGCGCGCGCGCATCGACAGGGCACGCGAACTGCTGGAGCGCTCCGGGCGCAGCGTCGAGAGAATCGCGAACGACGTCGGGCTCGGCACCGGAGCCAACCTGCGCATGCACTTCCAGCGGATCCTCGGGACGACGCCCAGCGAGTACCGGCGCACCTTCACCCGGGGCGAGTGACCCGCCGCCCGGGCCGGCCGCCCGTGGCGCGATCCTTGCGAACCATGGCGCCCACGCCACGGCCGCGGCCGCCTCCCGCGCGTGAGGCTTGAGGGGTACCGAACGGACAGGGACACCAAGGGACACCCATGACTCGCATCGCCATCAACGGATTCGGCCGCATCGGCCGCAATGTGCTGCGCGCCCTGCTCGAGCGCGACAGCGACCTCGAGGTCGTGGCCGTCAACGACCTGACCGAGCCCGCCACCCTCGCCCGCCTCCTGGCCTACGACTCCACCGCGGGCCGCCTCGGCCGTCCGGTGAGCGTCGACGGCGACACCCTCGTGGTCGACGGCCGCCGCATCAAGGTGCTCGCCGAGCGCGACCCGGCACAGCTGCCCTGGGCCGAACTCGGCGTCGACATCGCTCTGGAGTCCACCGGCCGATTCACCTCGGCCAAGGCCGCGCGCGCCCACCTCGACGCGGGCGCACGCAAGGTCCTCGTCAGCGCGCCGTCCGACGGCGCCGACGTCACGCTCGCCTACGGCGTCAACACGGACGACTACGACGCCGAGCTGCACACGGTCGTCTCCAACGCCTCGTGCACGACCAACGCGCTCGCCCCGCTCGCCGCCGTCCTGGACGAACTCGCGGGCATCGAGCACGGGTTCATGACCACCGTGCACGCCTACACGCAGGAGCAGAACCTCCAGGACGGCCCGCACCGCGACGCCCGCCGCGCCCGCGCCGCCGGCGTGAACATCGTGCCGACCACGACCGGCGCCGCCAAGGCGATCGGTCTGGTCCTGCCCGGCCTGGCCGGGAAGCTGTCCGGTGACTCGATCCGCGTACCGGTCCCGGTGGGCTCGATCGTCGAACTCAACACGACCGTCGCCCGCGACGTGACCCGCGACGAGGTCCTGGCGGCCTACCGTACCGCGGCGGAGGGCCCGCTGGCCGGGGTCCTCGAGTACTCCGAGGACCCCCTGGTCTCCTCCGACATCACCGGCAACCCGGCCTCGTCCGTCTTCGACTCGGCGCTCACCCGTGTCGACGGCCGGCACATCAAGGTGGTCGCCTGGTACGACAACGAGTGGGGCTTCTCCAACCGGGTCATCGACACGCTGGAACTGCTCGCCGCGCGCTGATCCGGGCACCGCCGCCCGGCAGGACGTCAGGGCTTGCGGGCCACCCCGCAGAACTGCGTCACGTCGACGATCTCGCCGATCTCCGGCTGGTCCGCACGCCAACGGGAACAGGAGACCACACCGGGCTCGAGCAGCTCCAACCCCTCGAAGAAGCGCAGCAGTTGCTCGCGGCTGCGCAGCTTCATCGGGGCCGAGCCCTGCTCGTTCCAGCTGGCGACCGCCGCCGTCATGGCCTCGGTGTGCACTTCCGCGGTGGGGTGGGCGAGGGCCAGGTAACTGCCGGACGGCAGGGCGGCGACCAGCCGGTCCACGATCTCGTACGACTCCTCGTCGTCGTTCACGAACTGCATGATGCCCAGCAGCATGAGCGCGATCGGCTGCTCGAAGTCCAGGGTGCGGGCGGCGCCTTCGAGGATCGTGCCGGGGTCGTGGACGTCTCCGTCGAGGTAGTCCGTGACGCCCTCGGGGCTGCTGGTGAGCAGGGCCTGGGCGTGGACGAGGACCAGCGGGTCGTTGTCCACGTAGACGATCCGCGCGTCGGGGGCGAGCCGCTGGGCGACCTCGTGCGTGTTGTTCGCGGTGGGCAGGCCGGTGCCCAGGTCGAGGAACTGGCGTATGCCGGCGTCGCCGACCAGATGACGCACCGCCCGCCCGAGGAAGGCCCGGTCGGCCCGGGCGGCGTCGACGATCTCCGGGAAGTACTGCAGGACCTGATCGCCCATGGCGCGGTCGGGGCCGTAGTTGTCCTTGCCGCCCAGCCAGTAGTTCCACACCCGCGCCGAATGCGGGGTGTTGAGATCGAGCCGCGCCAGCACGGCCTCGCGATCGTCGTCGGCCGGTTGCTCGGGCATGGCACGCTCCTCGTTCCGACCGGCAGCCCCCTCGACCACCGGTCCTCCGCGCTTGTGGCACACGACAACGTAGCGGGCGGCCGTCGGTTCGGGCCAGCAATTCGCTGATCTTGGCGGGCGTTCGAGCGGGTCCCGGGACACCGGCCGGGCACCGGCGTCCGCCACCACCGCGCCGGCCGGGCGGGGCGCCGCCTCTGCCGCGGTGACGGTGCGGCCCGGCGCCAGACGACGCGTAACCGGGGCCTGTTGCGAAAGCGGCGTCGTTGCCCGAAGGGCGGCCGTAGGGCGTGCCGGCTGTCGCACGGGCGGGCGCCTCTTCCGCGCCAGACCCTAGTGCCGCAACAGGCAACGATCGCCCCGTCGCGACGCCCGGCACGCACTCTCGCCGCACCGGCCGAAACCCCGAGTACGTCCAGTACGAGGGCTTCCGGCCGGCACACCGAGAGCACGCACCGGACGCCGCTCCTCGACGGGCAAACGTTGCCTGCCGCGGCACTTAGGTGGCAGAGGTACGGCGGCCGCCGCCCCGGCGGTCGGAGCCGCGGCCGCCCGCCTTGCCGGCGGCGCTCGCGCTTCCGCCGGCCGACGGCCGTCGGCCGGATCCGCGGACCGCTTTGCCGGAGGCGCCGCCGGCCGCCGTGCCCGCCGCGGACTGACGGTCGGGGCCGCGGCCGCCCGCCGCGGCGGTGTTGCCCTTGGCCCCGCCGGAGTTCGCCCGGCGGGCAGAGCCGCGCTTGCCGGGCGCCGAGGTGTCGCCGGCGACCTTCGCCCCGGGTGCGGCGCGCCGGCCCGATACCCGGCCCTCCGTACCGGCGGCGGCACCGGTCGCGGTCCCGTTGCCGTTTCGGCGGCGCCCGGACCGCCTGCCTGCCGCGCTGCCCGTCCTGCGCTCCGGGCGGCTCGCCTTCGGCGGCGTCGCGGGCGGCGGGACCTCGATGGCGACCGCCACCCCGGAGGGCTCGCGGGCGCCGGTGATGGCGGCAAGTTCCGCGTCGCCCGACGTGACGCGCGCGGTGTGGGGGCGGACGTTCGCGTCCGATATGAGCCGGGTGACGTCCCGTCTCTGGTCGGGCAGGACGAGGGTGACCACGCTGCCGGAGCCGCCCGCCCGGGCCGTGCGGCCACCCCGGTGGAGGTAGTCCTTGTGGTCGGTGGGGGGATCGACGTTCACGACGAGGTCCAGGTCGTCGATGTGGATGCCCCGGGCCGCGACGTTCGTCGCCACCAGCGCGGTGACCTGGCCGTTCTTGAACTGTTCCAGGGTGCGGCTGCGCTGCGGCTGGGAGCGGCCGCCGTGCAGTGCCGCGGCGCGGACACCGACGGCCAGCAGCCGCTTGGCGAGCCGGTCGGCGGACCTCTTGGTGTCGAGGAAGAGGATGACCCGGCCGTCGCGGGCCGCGATGCGCGTGGTGACCGCCTTCTTGTCGGTCTCGTCCTGGACGTGGAGCACGTGGTGCTCCATGGTGGTCACCGCCCCCGCGGACGGGTCCACGGAGTGCACCACGGGGTCGGTCAGGAACTCCTTCACCAGGCGGTCGATGTTGCGGTCCAGGGTGGCCGAGAAGAGCATGCGCTGCCCGTCGGGCCGTACCTGCCGCATCAGCTTCGTGATCTGCGGCAGGAAGCCGATGTCGGTCATCTGGTCGGCCTCGTCCAGCACCGTGATGCCCACCTGGTCGAGCACGCAGTCCCCGCGTTCCACGAGGTCGTTGAGCCGGCCGGGACTCGCCACGACCACCTCCGCGCCGCGCTGAAGCGCACCGGCCTGCTTGGTGACGGAGAGCCCGCCGACCACGGTGGCCAGCCGCAGGTCCACGGCCGCCGCGTAGGGCGTCAGCGCGTCCGTCACCTGCTGGGCCAGCTCCCGGGTGGGCACCAGCACCAGCGCGAGAGGCGCTTTGGGCCGCGCACGCAGCCCCGCCGTGCGGGCAAGCAGAGCCAGCCCGAAGGCGAGGGTCTTGCCGGACCCCGTGCGTCCCCGGCCCAGCAGGTCACGACCGGCCAGCGCATTGGGCAGGGTGGCGGCCTGGATGGGGAAGGGGGTGGTCACGCCCTGCGCGGCGAGGGTCTTCAGCAGCCCCGCGGGCATCCCCATACCGGCGAAGTCCTCCACCGGGGCGAGCGCGGGGGTCGTGTTCTCGGGCAGCCGGAATTCCCGCGGCGGCGACGCGGACGGCGGGGAGGACGAGGCGCGCCGGTTCGGCTTCTGGGATCTGCGGGACATTCGGTGGTCTGCCTTCCTGGGAACAGCACAAACCGGGGTCCGCACCACGAAGGTGCGGACCCCGGTGAGCGGATACGCGTCCTGCGATCAGGCGGGGACGATGTTCTCCGCCTGCGGGCCCTTCTGGCCCTGCGTGACGTCGAACGAGACCCGCTGGCCGTCGTGGAGCTCACGGAAGCCCTGGGCCGCGATGTTCGAGTAGTGGGCGAAGACGTCGGGGCCGCCGCCGTCCTGCTCGATGAAGCCGAAACCCTTTTCGGCGTTGAACCACTTGACGGTTCCCTGTGCCATGACTTTCTCCTTCTGTAGGCAGAGGGCCCATCCGGAGATGCCGGAAACAAATAGTGCGCCTGAAGGATAAACATTCCCGTCAGGCGCACATAGGTTCATGGGTACCACAACTGCAACTCCTGAACCCTAACACACCCCCGTGGCCGGTGGCCGAACAGCGAGGCGTTCGGGAGCGGGCGCGCCCGAGGTTTCACAGGGGCGCGCCCCGGGGTTCAGAAGAAGCGCGCCTCCGGGTGACGACGGGATGGCCCCTCCAGCAGCCCGTGGTCGTCCCGGCCGCGCAGCCAGCGGTCGAAGAAGGCGGCGACGTAGGCGCGTTCGGCGTCGATCGCGTGCCTCGGTGCGATCGTCCCGATGTTGTTCACGACGGTGCTGCGGGGCAGGCGCAGCCGGCGGGCGATCTGCGGGACGAGGGCCACGGCGTCGGTGTACGTGGCGTGTTCGGCGCCGCGCAGGCTCAGGCCCCGGTGCCAGCCGTGGCTGTGCTGCCAGACGGCCTGCCAGGACGGCACCGTGCGCAGGTCGTTGCCGTCCTTGCCGATCAGCAGGAAGGGGCGGTCGACGCCGTCGGCTGCCACGGTGGAGAGGTTGCCCGGAGTGCGGTCCTCCTGCTGGTGGGCGAGCAGGCCGTCCAGGTCGGCCGCGGCGGCGATGCGCGGGTCGTCGTGCATCGTCTGCATGGCGGTGAAGCCGCCCGCCGACTGGCCGAACATGCCGAGGCGGTCGAAGTCCGGCGTGTCGCACAGGGCCCGGGGGAGCGCGCGGGGCAGCCGATCGAGGACGAAGCGTGTGTCGGCCACCCGGACGGTGATCGCCTTGCGCAGCAGCGCCGTGATGCGCCCGGGGTCCGGGTACGCCCTGTCGTACTCGGCGGGCAGGACGGAACTCTCGACGCGGCCGCCGGGGAACTCCACGGCCGAGGCGTCGTAGGTGTGGTCCACGGCCACCACCACATAGCCGCGCGAAGCGAGGTCGTCGCAGAGCGTCGTGCCCAGGGTGCGGGGGTCGCCGGCACCCGGCGAGTAGAGGAGGACCGGGAACGGGCCGCTGCGCCGCTCCGCCGGGGCGCCTTCGCGAGCATGGGTGCGGGTGGCCGCCCAGTCGACCCGGTCGGCGGGCACCCCGGAGAGGCTGTTCAGCGCGGTGAACCCGGCGGCCGCTCCGGGGAGCATCTGCGGCGCGCGCCGGTACCCGGCGGCCGTCCGGGCCGGGTAGCGGACATCGACCATGAGCTCCCGGTACGGCCGCGACGTGACCCAGGGATCGGGGCGGGAACCGTCCACGAGGCGCAGCGAGACCGTCCCCACCGGGTACGGCCCGCTCAGTCCGGGCAACGTCAGCCGAACCGGCCCGTGCTCACGCGACGCGGATGACCCGGCAGGCGCTGATGACCTGGAAGGCACCGAAGGCAGCGGAGGCCCCGAAGAGGGGGAAGACGCCGAGGACGCGGGTGCGGCGTACGCGGCGCGTGCCGAGAAGACGGGCACGGCGAGGGTGGCGGCGGCCGACATCAGGACGGCACGGCGGGTCTGCATGACTGGTCCCCTTGGTCGATACGAGTGCAGCTGTCCATTCGGTGTGCAGCTGCCAGTACGTGTTCGGTGGTCACGGGTCACGGGTCACGGGTCACGTCGGTCTGTCGCTCGCGTCGTGCCGCCGACCGCGTGGTGCAGCCGATTCGCCGATTCGCCGATCGCGCCGCTTCGCCGGGCACGTCGCTTCTTTCGGGCACGTCGTGTGGTGCGATCACGTACAGGGTCCCGGCTCGGCCGGATGGCCACCATCCGGCGGGCCCGCCGCTGCGTTTGGGGGTTTTCCTCCATCCCTGGGTGGAGAGGTGTCCATCGACCTGTGGGTGGTGGTGATCGGCCCACCGCTCGGAGCACCCTTGGGACATGGGTTCTCTGCACTCTGCACTCGTCGTTCTGATCGGCGTCTGCTTCGTGGTCTTCGTCGTGGCCTGGCTCGTGGGCGCCGTCTATTTCGGCGTGAAGAGCCAGGACGGCCCGCGCGGCTGGATGCGCGGGCTGCGTCGCACGCTGCCTCGCCGGATCCTGCTGATCGCAGGCGTCTGGATCTTTGCCACGCTGATCAGACACTCGCAGGGCTTCTGGCGCCACCTGCAGTACTGGCAGCCCGAACTCGCGCTCACCGGCGCCCTGTTGGCGACAGCCTCCACCGCACTGCTGCTGTGGGCGCGCTGGGTGCTGGGCACGATGTGGGCCAGCGTCCCCATGGTCCAGGAGCACCACGAACTGCGTACCGACGGCCCCTACCGTCTGGTCCGCCACCCCATATACACCGGTCTCCTCGGTCTCGTCGTCGGCGCCATGCTGGCCTGCGGGTTCGGCGTGTGGACGGCGTGCGTGGCGGTCGCCGTGCCGTGGCTGCTGCGCCGCGTGCGCACCGAGGACGGGCTGATGGCCGATCAGTTCGGCGCCTCCTACGACGCCTACCGCGCCCGCGTCCCCGCGCTGCTGCCACGGCTGCGCCCCGCCCCGGTCGGCCCACGCCGTGTCGGCGGCGAGCAGCACTGACCGGGCCGGGGCGAGCGGAGCGACCAGGACCGGGCCGGGCGGCGCCGGCCGGCCCGGATCGGTCAGAAGGTCAGAAGGTCAGAAGGGACGGAACTGGGGGCCGTAGTTGCCCGGTGCGTCGGGGATCGAGCGCTCCATCAGCTCCACGGCGGGGTGTTCCAGGTTGCGCATCGTGTGGATGGCGGTGTGCAGGGTGCGGTGGCCGCCGCCGGCCCAGGCCGTCTCCAGGTGCTGCAGGACGGCGTGATAGGTCGCGTCGAAGCTGTCCAGGAGACGGCGTACGTCGCCGGGCGGGTCGGGCCAGCCGCCGGCCGGGACCGGGGCCATGGGGCGGGCGTCGGGGAAGGGCACCGGCGAGCCGGAGAATTCCCAGTCGCCGTCGCTCTCGCGCAGCCGCCGGCCGTGGTAGATCTCGCCGAAGGCGTAGTAGTGCGCGGGGTAGTCGTCGTCGAAGGCCGTGGCCGCGGAGCTGGTGGTGCCCTCGCCCTGCTCCTTGATGATCTCGATTGCGGTCATGACGTCGTCCGGGGTCCTCACCGGCTCCAGCACGTCGGAGCCGATGCGGGCGGACAGCTGACCCCGCACCCGCAGGTCCGGTGCCACATTGCGGAAGGCCCGCAGGATGTCGCCGTAGAAGGTGCCGACGCTGGGTTCGGCCTCGAGGCCGCGGGCGAGCGGTCGGTCGGGGGCTTCGACGGCCATCATGACGTCGTGCACCAGGGACCTGGTCAGGCCGGACAGATAGACGGTGACCCCGGGGCGCACCCCACCGGGCAGGGGGCCCGGGTAGACGGACGCCGCCTCCTTGATCCGCGGCCGTCCGCCCACGGACACCAGGAGATTGCAGACCACGCCGAGATGGAACATCTCGTCGCCGACGATGCGCCGGATCAGCCGCGCGGCCTCGCTGCCGCGGTCCCTGATGGACCACCAACCGCACAAGTAAGGGGGAATGGTGGCGAGTTCGAGTGCCACTGCCACCTGGAGGGCGTCACGGAGCCAGCTCATTCCGCGGCCGTCCTCGGGCACGGCCAGCAGACGCGCCACGGAGTGGTGGCCCGCCGCGGCGGGCGGTGCGCTCGCCGGCCGTGCGGCGGCCTGCGCCGCACCGGTGGCCGCGACCGGAGCGCCGGCCGCCAGGGCGGCGGTCGCCAGGAAACTCCTGCGCTTGAAGGGGGCGACTGCCGGGCTGTCCGAATCTTCTGTCGTACCAGTCAATTTCGCCTCAGCTCATAGCAACGGCCCCGTCTCCGCGCGAGATGGACGGGACCCTCCGACAGCTCTGGAAGCTAGCAGCCGGCACCGCGGTTCCCGGGGCGCACGGGTCCGGGCGACGTGTCCACCACCCTGTCAGTCCAACGGGGCCGGTGCCCGGGCCGGGGGTGCGCCTCCGGAGCACCGGACGAGGTCTCCGGAGGCGCCGCCGGGCCTACAGCGGAACCGGCATGAGGGCGCAGCGCACCGGTTCGGCGTGGGCGGGGTCGAGGGCGTTGAGCACCAGTCGGTTGATGTTCGGGTCGTAGACGCCGCCCACATGACCGGTGAGGTCCAGCGGGCACCTGTCCTGCAGCAGGATGTTGTGCACGGTCGCACCGGGTCCGGCCTTCAGGAACTGGTGGGTGTACGGGGTCACCACCAGGTCGGTACGGCTGACGAGGGTGGTGTAGGTGACGCCGGGCTCGGTGTCCCCCTCGGCGTAGAGGCGCTGGAGCACCGGGGAGCCGGTCGTCTGGTCCCTGGCCGCGGGGCTGTCCAGGCCGAGCGGCTTGCCGGCCCGCCCCGCCACGTCCAGCACCGCCTCGAGGAGGTGCGCCAGGCCGGCCGCGTCGGTGCCGTGGTTGCTGGGGTTGATGCCCACGAGCTGGTGCACCTTCGCGGCGCCGCCGTCGAAGCGCAGATACCACTCGGGCATCACTCCGCCGCCCTGGGAGTGGCCCACGAGGTCGACCTTCGACGCGCCCGTGGCGGCCAGCACCCTGTCGACGTAGGAGGCCAGCTGCCGGGCCGAGTCGGGCACGTGCGCGGTCGCCTTCATCAGGGCGTGGGGCTTGCTCTCGCCGTAGTTGAGGGCGAAGACGCAGTAACCGGCGTTCTTCAGCACCGGCGCGAGCCCGCTCCAGCTGTCGTAGGCGTTGGCGAAGGTGCCGTGGAGAAGCACCACCGGGCGGGGGTGGGCCGCCGAGGGCTTGCAGCCGAAGTCGTCGGCCCCGGCCGGGGAACGGTCGGGGTCCGGCAGTGAGGCGAGCGCGGCCAGGCCGGTGCTGACCGCTCCCAGGTATCCGAAGTGGTTGGCGGACACGGTGGTCGGGGCCGGGACGGCGACCGGCCGCGGTCTGAGCGGGGCGGCCGAAGCGGCGGGGGCGGCGGCGGTCAGGCAGACCGCCGCCGCCAGGGCGGTTCCTGCGGCCTTGAGGATGCGGCGCATCAAGGTGCGCACCTCCTGGTGACGGGCGTCGGTGGGGGCTCGGAGCGGCCCCAGCTTCGACATCCCGTCCCGCCCCGCCCGGACGCGGCGCGCCACGCACGCCCGAATGGCGCACGCTGATCAGCCGCGCGGGCGGACGGCCGTCGGTCGGTGCCGGTGCGCGACAGGGCTGTGGACCGGAAGGGCTGAGCGCCGCATCAACGCTCACCACGGGGCCCGTGCTCGGCGCGCCGCGGCCGGCAGGCGGACCGACACCGGCCGTCGGCTGTGCCGGCAGCCGGCAGCCGCCCGTCGGCCGAACGGCTTTCCGCCGGTGGCCGGGCCGGCCACCGGCCGCGGCCGGGTCCGTGCTCGCCCTCGGCCGGGCTGAACGCCGGCCGGCGGGGGAGCGGGCATCGGCCTCGGTCTCGCACGTGGTGGTCAGGAGGTGTGGAAGTAGTGGCCCTTGTCGAGGTCCTCCAGGAGGCCGGGCTGGGCCGGCTGCCAGTTCAGCAGGTCGCGGGTGAGGGTGCTCGACGCCGGGATGTCGGTGCCGAGGAAGCCGCTCAGCCAGGTGAAGTGCCCGGGGGCGGCCTCGGGCGCCACGGAGGTCACCGGCACATCGAGGTGCCGGCCGATCACCTCGGCCACGTCGCGGATCGCGACGCCCTCCTCCGCGGCACCGTGCAGCACCGACCCGGCGGGTGCCTTCTCCGCCGCCAGCCGGAAAAGGCGTGCGGCGTCGAGGCGGTGGACGGCCGGCCAGCGGTTGGTGCCGTCGCCGATGTAGCCGGAGACGCCCTTGTCCCGGGCGATGGCGACCAGGAAGGCCATGAACCCGTTGTCCCCCTCGCCGTGGCAGGTGGGGGAGAGCCGTACCACCGAGGAGCGCACGCCGTGCTCGGCGAGCGCGAGCACCGCCAGGGACGTGGCCGCCCGGACGGACATCGCCGAGCCGTCGATCCCGGGCATGTCGCGCTCGTTCGCCACCTGCCCCGGCTTGAGGCCGGCGAGACCCGAGGCCAGGACGAACGGGCGGTCGGTGCCGGCCAGCGGCTCGGCGAGGGCGTCGACGGCACGGCGGTCGGCCTCGGCGGCGCCCTGGAAGTCGCCGGAGAAGGCGATGTCGTGCTTGAAGGCCAGGTGGACCACACCGTCCGCCTCGGCGGCCGCGCGGGCCAGCACATCGAGGTCGTCGACGCTGCCGCGCACCACGTCCGCCCCGGCGGCGGTGAGGGCGGCGGCGGAGGAGTCGGAGCGGGCGAGGCCGGTGACCTGGTGGCCCGCGCCCAGGAGTTCGGGAACGAGCGCGGAGCCGATCCAGCCGGACGCGCCGGTCACGAAGAAACGCATGGGAAAGCCCCAAACTGTCGATGTCAGTGACTGTCATCAACGCTAGCACCTGATGTCAGTCACTGCCATCACGTAGGATCTGGCCCATGGTGAGATGGGAGCCGAACGCACGCGAACGCCTGGCCGCGGCGGCCTTGGAGCTCTACAGCGAGCGCGGCTACGAACGCACCACCGTGGCGGAGATCGCCAAGCAGGCAGGGCTGACCGAGCGGACCTTCTTCCGGCACTACGCCGACAAGCGCGAGGTGCTCTTCGACGGCTCGGGCGCGTTGCAGGAGCTGTTCGTCCAGGGCGTCGCCGGGGCCCCGCAGTCCGCGGCGCCGATCGACATGGTGGCGGCCGGGCTGGAGGCGGTCTCCGCGATGTTCGTCGACCGACGCCCCTTCGCGCGCAAGCGCCAGGCCGTGATCGCGACCAACGCGGAACTGCGGGAACGTGAACTGATCAAGCTCGCCTCGCTGTCCGCGGCGCTCGCCGACGCGCTGCGCCGCCGTGGCATCGCGGATCCGGCCGCGAGCCTGACCGCGGAGGCGGGCATCGCCGTCTTCAAGGTCGGCTTCGAGCGCTGGCTCGAGGAAGGCCAGGACCGCGCGATGGGGGAGCTGATGCGGGAGTCCCTGGCGCAGCTCAAAGCCGTGACCGCGGGGAGCCGGGTGAGCTAGGGAGCTAGGGAGCTGGGGGGACCGGGGGAGCCGCGTGGGTCGGCCCGGTCCGCGTCGGCCGGTCCGTCGGAGGCCGTCCCCGGCCGTTCCTGGCCGTTCCCCGCCGTCCCCGCCGTCCCCGACTGTCCCCGCCGTCCCCGCCGTCCCCGACTGTCCCCGGCCGTCCCCGCCGTCCCCGACTGTCCCCGGCCGTCCCCGCCGTCCCCGACTGTCCCCGGCCGTCCCCGCCGTCCCCGACTGTCCCCGGCCGTTCCCGGCCGTTCCCGGCCGTTCCCGGCCGTCCCCGTGCTCCACTCGGCCCGCGTCAGGGACTGGTGAGGATGACCAGCCGCTGGGTCGCACGGGTCATCGCCACATAGCGGTCGACCGCCCCTTCGACGCCCTCGCCGAAGGTCTGCGGATCGACGAGCACGACCAGGTCGAACTCGAGACCCTTCGACAGCTCCGGCGGCAGTGAGCGCACGCGTGGCGTCGCCCGGAACGCGGGAGCGCCGATGACGCAGGCGATCCCCTCGTCGTGGGCGGCGAGCCAGGTGTCGAGGACCGCGTCCAGCTCGGCGACGGGTCCGTGGACGACCGGGACGCCGCCGCTGCGGACGGAGGTCGGCACGTTGGCGTCCGGGAGCACGCTCCGGATGACCGGTTCGGCCTCCGCCATCACCTCCTCGGGCGTGCGGTAGTTGATGCTCAGCGAGGCCACCTCGATCCGGTCGAGTCCGATCCGTGCGAGCCGTTCCCGCCACGACTCGGTGAAGCCGTGCCTGGCCTGGGCGCGGTCCCCGACGATGGTGAAGCTCCGGGACGGACACCGCGACAGCAGCATCTGCCACTCCGCGTCGGTCAGTTCCTGGGCCTCGTCCACGACGACGTGCGCGAAGGGGCCGGCGAGCGGGTCTGATTCGCCGGCGGGCAGCTCTGACTCGTCGACCAGGCTGACCCGGGCGTCCTGGCCGCGCAGCATCATCACCAGGCCCTCGCCGTCGTCGGTGTCCGCACCGGAGACGGACGCCGCGTCGATCAGGTTGTCGACGACCTGTGTCATCCGCTCCCGCTGTGCGGCGAGAGCGGCCGCGCGCCGCCGCTGCCGCCGGGCCGCCCCCGGGTCGCCGAGCCGCTGCCGGGCCGCGTCCAGGAGCGGCAGGTCGGACACGGTCCAGGCGTGGGCGTCCGCGCGCCGCAGCCTCTCGGCCTCGTCGCGGCCGAGCCAGGGCGCGCACATGCGCAGATAGGCGGGCACGGACCACAGGTCGCCCACGAGGTCGGCCGCGTCGAGCAGCGGCCAGGCGCCGTTGAGGGCGCTCACCAGCTCCTTGTGCTGCCGCAGCGCCCTGAGGAACTGCTCGGGCGGGACATCGTCGCCGGCGTACCTGTCCATCAGGAGCGAAGCGAGCCTCTCCCAGATCTGCTCGCGCGCCTCGTTGTGCGCGGTGCCGGGCTCCGGGGCGTCGAACGCCTCGGCCCAGTCCTCGGCGGTCAGCGGGAGCTCGGTCCAGCCGACCGTGACCGTCATCCCCTCGGCGGGCGGCTCCTCGTAGAACCGGACGGCCTTCTCGATCGCCCTGACCATGTCCGCGGACGACTTCAGGGCGGCCACGTCCGGGTCGGCCTCGGCCGCCGCCGACGCTCCCTCGGCGACGAGGTCGCGCACCGTGCAGGTCCGCACGCCCTCCTCGCCGAGGCTGGGCAGCACGTCGGAGACGTAGGCCAGGTAGGGCTGGTGCGGGCCGACGAACAGCACGCCGCCCCGGCGGTGGCCGAGCCGCGGGTCGGAGTACAGCAGGTGGGCGGTGCGGTGCAGGGCGACGACGGTCTTGCCCGTACCGGGGCCGCCGTCGACGACCAGGGCGCCGCGGGACCCGGCCCGGATGATGGCGTCCTGGTCGGCCTGGATGGTGGCCAGCACGTCGCGCATCCGGTCCGACCGGCTGCCGCCCAGGCCGGCGATGAAGGCGGACTGGTCGTCGAGCGCGGCGTGCCCCTCGAGCCCGTCGGCGGTGAACACCTCGTCCCAGTAGTCGCTGATCCGGCCGCCGGTCCAGCGGTACCTGCGGCGGCTCGCCAGGCCCATCGGGTCGGCGTGCGTCGCCGCGAAGAACGGCTCGGCCGCGGGGGAGCGCCAGTCGACCAGCAGCCTGCGCCCCTCGGCGTCGGTGAGGCCCAGGCGCCCGATGTACAGCGGCTCGGGGTCGTCCGCGGCGACGATGTGCCCGAGGCACAGGTCCAGGCCGAAGCGGCGCAGGGTCCGCAGCCGGCTGTTCAGCCGGTGCACCTCGGCATCCCGGTCCATCGCGTGCCGGCCCGGGCCGCCCGGCGCCCTGAGCTCGGCGGCGAGCCGGTCGGACAGTTCGGCGATCGTCTGCTCCAGGCACCGGGCGATGGCCGCGAAGTGCCGCTCGTCGCGGGCTATCAGCGCCGGGTCGGCCTTGGCGGAGAGACGATCGGGAAGATCGAAGGCGTCGGCCGTCAGGGAGTCGGAGTCCATGTCATCGCCTCCGGTCGCCGACCGCCGCCATCGCTACGAGGACAAGTCGCACCGCATAGGCCGACATATGCACACACACCTCGGGAATCCCCCATTTCCGCAGATCCTGGCTTCGGCCTGCGATTCTGCGGCATACCCCCGGTCTTGCCGCAAGCCCCCCGGTGCGCTATAAGTTGAGAGTGGCAAGGAGTGGATGACCTCCTTGCCTTTCGTGTTTTCCGCTCTGTGCGTCTCCTCCGCTGTGTTTCCCGCCCTCTGGTCTCCTGGTCTCTCGTCTCTCACCGAGGCCGGCGCAGCCCCGTGATGAGCAGATCGACCAGCCGGCGGGCGTCGTAGCGGGGATCGCTGTCCGCGCCGGCACAGAGGTTGCCCACGCCGCGCATCAGCTCGTAGGCCTCCATGCCGGAACGGATCTCGCCCGACTCCGCCGCCGCGTCCAGGAGCCGGGTGCACACGGGTACGAGCCGGTCGAGGAAGTAGGCGTGCAGCGTGTCGAATCCGGTGCTGTGGGAGTGGAGCACCGCGGCGAGGCCGTGCTTGGTGACGAGGAAGTCCACGAACAGGCTGATCCAGTCCCGCAGGGCGGCGTAGGGGGTCGGGCTGCTCTCCAGCAGGGCCGGTCCGGCCTCGGCGCAGGCCTCGACCTGGTGCCGGTAGACGGCGACGATCAGGTCCGCCCGCGTCGGGAAGTGGCGGTAGATCGTGCCGACGCCGACTCCGGCCTTGGCCGCGATGTCGCGCACCGGTGCCTCCACGCCCGAGGCAACGAAGACCTCGGCCGCCGCGCTGAGCAGTGTCTCCTTGTTGCGCCGGGCGTCCGCCCGCTCGGACCGGGCCGCCTGCCCCTTGCTCTCGCCGTTGTCGTTCACCCTGTCGCTCCCGCGCTGTCCGCCTTGCCAAAACGGAACCGAGTTCCGTATCGTTCGTTCCGGAACGAGGTTCCGCTTGCTCATGATGTCAGAGCCGGAGCCCGGCCACCAAGCCATGTCTAGACGAAGGAAGACGGTCATGCGATACCGCACCTTGGGCCGCACCGGTGTGCAGGTCAGCTCCCTGGCGCTCGGCGCCATGAACTTCGGCCGGATCGGGCGAACCACCCAGGACGAGGCCACCGCCGTCGTCGACGCCGCCCTCGAAGCCGGCATCAACGTCATCGACACCGCCGACATGTACGGCGACGGCGAGTCGGAGGAGATGGTCGGCAAGGCCATCGCCGGCCGCCGCGACGACATCGTGCTCGCCACGAAGGCGGGCATGCCGATGGGCGACGAGCGCAACCACCAGGGCAGTTCACGCCGTTGGCTGGTCACCGAACTGGACAACAGTCTGCGCCGGCTCGGCGTCGACCACGTCGATCTCTACCAGATCCACCGATGGGACCCCAGGACCGGAGACGAGGAGACGCTGTCGGCCCTGACCGATCTGCAGCGGGCGGGAAAGATCCGTTACTTCGGTTCCTCGACCTTCCCGGCCTACCGGATCGTGCAGGCCCAGTGGGCCGCCCGCGAACACCACCTGAGCCGTTACGTCACCGAGCAGCCCAGCTACTCGATCCTGCAGCGCGGGGTCGAGTCCCACGTCCTGCCCGTGGCCGAGGAGTACGGGCTCGGCGTGCTGGTGTGGAGCCCGCTGGCCTCGGGCTGGCTGTCGGGCGCGATCCGCGAGGGCCGGGAGATCACCGGCAACCGCGCGGCCCTCATGCCGCAGCGCTTCGACACCTCCGTCCCGGCCAACCGGGCCAGGCTCGACGCCGTCGAGCGGCTGGCCGCCGTCGCCGACGAGGCCGGCCTGACGCTGATCCAGCTCGCGCTCGGCTTCGTCACCGCGCATCCCGCCGTCACCAGCGCACTCATCGGCCCCCGCACCCTGGACCACCTGCGCTCCCACCTCGCGGCCGCGGACACCGTGCTCTCCGCCGACGTACTCGACGCCGTCGACGCGATCGTCGCTCCCGGCACCGACCTCGCCGCGCACGAGAAGTTCGACACCCCGCCCGCGCTGCTCGACCCGTCACTCCGGCGCCGCTGACCGGTCACAGGGAGAGCGGCGAACGCCACTGCCGAGAAGGCACGTCGGCGTCGCGCCTGCCGAAAGGACGAAGATCTCCATGCAGTTCACGGCCCGACCTCGTTTCGGCATCATGACCGCTCCCCAACAGGTCGACTACGCCGACCTCCTGCGGGTCTGGCGCGAGGCGGACACCATCCCCCGGATCGAGCACGCGTGGCTGTTCGATCACCTCATGCCGATCGGCGGTGACCCCGGCGGGCCGGCGTACGAGGGCTGGACGCTGCTCTCGGCCCTGGCCGCCCGGACCCGGCGGCTGCGGCTCGGTGTGATGGTGACCAGCAACCGGTTCCGGCCGCCCGCGATGCTCGCCAAGATCGCCACCACGGTCGACGTCGTCTCCGGCGGGCGGCTGGACTTCGGCATCGGTGTGGGCTCCCGTCCCGGCCATCCGCAGGCCCGGCGCGAGTACGCCGCCCATGGCCTGCCCTTCCAGGACACGGCCCACGCCGTGGGGAGCCTCGCCGAGGCCTGCACGGTGATACGGCGGTTGTGGACCGAACCGGAGCCGTTCGACTTCCACGGCGAGTACGTCCAGCTCACCGGAGCCTTCGGCAACCCCAAGCCGGCCCAGCGCCCCCACCCGCCGATCCTGATCGGCGGACGCTCGTCCGCGACCCTGCGTGTGGTCGCCGAGCACGCCGACCTGTGGAACATCCCGGGTGGCGACATCGACGACGCCGTCCGCCGCAGCGCGCTCCTCGACCGCTACTGCGCCGAGATCGGGCGCGATCCCGCCGCTGTCACCCGTTCCATCCACCTCGCCGTCGACTACGAGCGGCCGGGAGCCACCCGTGACGCGATCGCCGAAGCCGTCGACGCCGGCTTCCGGCACATCGTCCTCGGTCTGCCCTCGCCGTACCCGGCCGGGGTCGCACACTGGGTGGCCGACGAGCTCATCGGCGACCCGGGGCCCCGATGAGGCGGACGCGGCGATGCCGGCGCCGACAGCCTCCCGGCCCGGAGGACGATGACGTCGTAGGAGCCCTGCCCGCGCTCGCCACGACCGTCGGGCGGGCGGTGACGCGGGAACTCCGATCGGGAGGCGGGTGCTTCGATCGGGGCGTGAGTGCTCTGATGGGGACAGGGGACAGGGGACAGGGGACAGGAAACAGCGGACAGCGGACAGCGGACAGGGGACAGCGGACAGGGGACAGGGGAGTTTCGACCGGGGCCCGGCGGCAGCGGGCCGTGTCGCAGGGCGGGGGCCGAGGCGGGGGCGAAGGCAGGGACCCCGGGCGGGAGCGAAGGCGGGGACCCGGGCGAGCCGAAGGCAGGGCCGCGGGGTGGGCGGCCGCCTGCGGCGGGTGACGCCTTCGGGCCGCCGAATGGTTCGCACGGGACCATCCGGCGGGAAGGCGGCTCTCCGGGGCAGGTGGCCCCGGAGAACCAGAGGGGCTGTGCTCCCAACCCCTCGACGCCTCGGGTAGCCCCTTCGCGGGTGAGTCACACACCCGATCGCGGGGTCGGTTCCGACTGGTCCCGGAGGCGTCAGCCGCGGTGCGGGGCGTGGGAGTGCACGTGCTCCAGGGCCTCGAGGACGACGGCGCGCCGGTACCAGGAGTGCCAGGCGACCAGGTCGTCCGCGAGGGTGGCCAGAGCCGTGTGCTGCGCGGTCGTCATCCAGCGTCCGGGCCACATCCGGTGGACACAGATCACGCCGGCGCACTCGCCGGTCTCGGTCAGGGCGGGCACCGCGTACAGCGCACGGCTGCCGGCGGCGAGCGCGGTCGCCCCTTCCTCGGCACCGGCGAGCTCGGGGTCGGCGGCGATGTCCGCGACGAAGACCGGCCTGCCCAGCTCCCGGGCCCGTGCGGACACGGCCGGCGGGCCGCTGACCAGCGCGAGGCGGTCGCGGTGGGCGCTGTCCAGCCCGGTCTGCGCCTCCAGTACCAGGGAGTTCTCCAGTGCACGGTCGCTCAGGTGCACCTCCGCGCCGTCCGCGTCCGCGAGCGTCACGGCCTCGTAGACGAGGGTGCGCAGGACGTGCTTGCGGTCGCCGGCCTGGAAGCCCCGGCCGCCGAGCAGTTCCAGCGGGGGTGGCGGAGTACGCAGACGGCCGGGGAACCACGCGGGCGAGGACTCGTTCGGCGGCGGAGCGGTCACCAGGGCCGAGGCCAGGACCCGCATCGGCACGTTGTGCCGCTGGGACGCCTGCTTCAGCAGGTCGAAGGCCGCGACCGAGTCGGCCAGGGCGTAGCGCTCGAGCAGGACGCCCTGCGCCATGCCGATCAGCGGGCCGGTGCGGATCTTGGCCTTCAGGCCGAACAGCTCGGCCTGAAGGCTGTCACGCCCGATCGGCGCCACCGCCCGGCGGGGCGGGGAGCCGACCGCGGACAGCACCGCACCGAGGGAGGGGTACACCCGCAGCCCCGCGGGCGGCGGGGAGAACAGTGCCCGTACCGGCGCAGTGGCGATCACCAGGAGGGGATCCTCCGCCAAGTGACGCGTGTGGCTGTCGAGGCGCCGGGCGGCTGCCGCGCTGACGCTCCGGACGCCGGTCAGATCCAGTACGAGGCGCTGCCCCGCACGGGACGCCTTGTCGACGTGGCGGGGCAGCTCCCGTCCCAGTGCGGTGGCGCCGTCGGCGTCGAGGACGCCCGTGAGGCAGAGGATCTCCACCCGGCCGGCCGTCGGCTGCACGCCGAGGGTGGCGCCGCACGCCGTGTCACCGTGCGGTGGCGCCGCTTGCTCCTGTGTCATGCGGTGGGTCCTTCCGCCGTACTGCTCCCCTTTCCATTCGTCTGTTCCAGATTCGCCCGATCACGCGTGTGGTGACAACCGGTGACTCCCACCCCACGCCCGGTCACCCCGGAAGGCGGAGGGCATCGGTCGTCCACACCGCCGTGGCTGAATCCCTGCCGGTGAGGCGCGTGCCGCGACTCTGCAGCCGGTGTCCGACCGGGTCGCACGCCCGCCGGCCTCCGCATCGCGCAGCAGCGGCCCGGTCGGCCGACAGAGCCGCTGGACGCCTCGGCCCGGCCTTCCTCCGCTCCTTTGCCGGATCGGCAAACGCGCTCCTCCTCCGTGCCCGGCCCCACGCATGATCGACGTACGTCCGCAGCAGAACGTCCCTGGAGGGAAGCGCATGACGCGGCGAGTTTCCGAGATCACGCACCGGTCGGTCCCTTCCCCGGCAGGCCGGGTCCACCTCGCGGAACAGGGCGCCGGGCCCCTGGTACTGCTCGTCCACGGCTTCCCGGAGTCCTGGTACTCCTGGCGCCGGCAGCTGCCCGCCCTGGCCGCGGCGGGATACCGCGCCGTCGCCGTCGACGTGCGCGGCTACGGGCGCTCCTCCAAACCGGCCGCGACGGACGCGTACCGCATGCGCGAACTGGTGGCGGACAACGCCGCGGTGGTGCGGGCCCTGGGCGAGGAGTCGGCCGTGATCGTCGGTCACGACTGGGGCGCGACCATCGCCGCGAACTCCGCCCTGCTCAGGCCCGAGGTCTTCCGCGCGGTGGGTCTGCTGAGCGTCCCCTACACCCCGCGTGGCGGCCCCCGCCCCAGCGACGTCTTCGCCCGCATGGGCGGGGACGAGGAGTTCTACGTCTCCTACTTCCAGGAACCGGGCCGCGCCGAGGCCGAGATCGAGCCCGACGTCCGCGGCTGGCTCGCGGGCTTCTACGCCGCGCTCTCCGCCGACACCATGCCCGCACCCGGCGCCCCCGACCCGCACTTCGTCGGCCCGGCCGGGACGCTGCGCGACCGGTTCCCCGCCGGCCCGCTGCCCGGGTGGCTCAGCGAGCAGGAACTCGACGTCTACGCCGGGGAGTTCGAGCGCACCGGGCTCACCGGGGCCCTCAACCGCTACCGGAACATGGACCGCGACTGGGAGGACCTCGCCGCCTACGACGGTGCCCCCGTCACCCAGCCGTCGCTGTTCATCGGCGGCACCCTCGACGCCTCCACGACCTGGCTGTCCGACGCGATCGAGGCGTACCCCGTCACGCTGCCCGGCCTGGTCTCCTCGCACCTCCTGGACGGCTGCGGCCACTGGATCCAGCAGGAACGCCCGGACGAGGTCAACCGTCTCCTCATCGACTGGCTCGCCGAGCTCTCCGGCACCCACTGAGCACAACCCGGTTGAGACGCCGCCCTTCGTCGGGGAAGGTCCGTGGTCATGGAGTACTTCTGCTACCACCGTGACCGGGCCGGATCACTGCCGCTGCGCGAGGAACTGCTGGCGGACCACTGGGCCTACATGGACCAGTACGCGGCGGAGATGATCGCCCGGGGCCCGACCTTCACCGACGGCGGCACCCTCAGCGGCAGCGTGCACATCCTCGATCTGCCCGGCCCCGCCGCCGCCCGCGCGTTCGCCTTCGACGAGCCCAATTACCAGGCCGGCGTCTACCGCGACGTGCTGCTGCGCCGGTGGCACAACCTCCTGGGGCGCACCATGTGGGACTTCCCCGGCGGCCGCGAGGGCGGCAACCGGTACCTCGTGCTCGGGCTCGGCCCGGGAGCGGGCACCGGTCCCGCGGTACCGCGCGACACGGACGAACTGATCGCCTACGGGCCCCTGTTGTCGGACGACGGCGTCACCTGGCTCGGCACGGCGGCGCTGCTGCGGGCGCCGGACGCGCACACGGCGCGCACCGTACTGACCGCGGACCGGTACGCGCAGGTCGAGGTACACGACTGGCGGTTCGGCGGTCGGCCGTAGAACGTGCAGCGAGCGCGTACCCTCGTGCCCCCTCGTGTCCCGTGGCGTCCCCTCGCGTCCTCTCGTGTCCCGTGGCGTCCTCTCACGTGCCGTGCCGGACCTTCCGCTGCGGCCCGTCACCGCGGGGCGCGGACGCGGGGGGACGTGGGGGAAGTCAGTCGTAGAAGGCCACCCTCGGCCGCACCGTGCCCTCGGCCTGCGGTTCGAGGACGGTGAGGCGGTAGATCTCGGTGAGCCGCTCGCCCGGGTGCAGGGTGCGCCGGGCGCCGGGGAGGCCGGTGTAGAGGGTGCCGGTCCGGGTGCCGACCCGGACGGGTTCCCAGCAGCCGTCCGCCGTGCGGCGCTCCAGCATGACGTCCGACGGCGTGAGGTAGGGGCCCCCGTCCGGCGACACCACCAGAAGCTGCGGGGCGACCGTCTGGTCCCCGGCCGTGTCGTCGCGGTACGTGACCGTGAACTCGTGCCGCTCGCCGTCGGCCCGGAGGGGACCGGCGGGTTCGTCCAGGTAGTGGCTGGGTGCGGCGGGCGGCCGCGGCCGCGGCGAGGCGGTGGGTCCCGGGGCCGCCCGCCGCGTCACCGCCATGGCGGGTCCCGCCGTGGTCAGGCCGGAGGCCGCTACGGCAAGGGCCACGGAGGCAAGCATGAGACGACTGTTGTTCGACGGCACGTTCGCTGATCCTTCGGTTTCGCCGGGGTGAACTGGCCCGCCCCGTAAGGCTGTCGGCCGGACGTCATCGACGTCACCCGGCGCAGCCTAGGGGGCGCCGCGGGGCGGGCGTGTCGGCCGAATGGCTGACGGGGACCGCTGTTGACGGCATAGGCATAGGCATCGGAGTTGGTGCCGGTGCCGGTGCCGGATGGCGTGGCGGGGGAGCGGGCCGGTGCCGCGAGTGGTGTGCTGGACGGGTGGGCCCCGGGCGCCCCCGGCCCGGCCCGAATCAGTGACCGCCCGGACGAAGGAAGAGCCACCATGACCACCATCGCCGTCATCGGAGCCGGACCGGGCCTCGGTGCCGCCGTCGCCCGCCGCTTCGGCCGTGAGGGATTCGACGTGGCACTCGTCTCCCGCAGCCGGGAACGGACCGGGGCCCTCGCCGCGGACCTGGCCGACGCGGGCGTCACCGCCCGTGGCTTCGCCGCCGACGTACGCGATCCTGAGGCCCTGGCCGCCGCACTCGACACGGCGCAGGCGAAGCTCGGCCCGATCGAGGTCCTGCAGTACAGCCCCGTCCCGCAGCCGGAGTTCATGCTGCCGGTGCTGGAGACCACGCACAACGACCTCGTCGGACCGGTCGAGTTCTCCGTCTACGGCCCGGTCGCCGCCGTGCGGCAGGTGCTGCCCGGCATGCGCGCCCTGGGCCGCGGCACCGTCCTGTTCGTCAACGGCGGCACCGCCGCCGTCCCGCACCCCGACCGGGCCGGCACCTCCATCGCCTTCGCCGCCGAGAGCGCCTACGGGCATCTGCTGCACGACGCGCTCGCCGGCGAGGGCATCCACGTCGCGCAGCTGGTCATCCCCGGAGCGATCGTCCCCGGACACCCCCGGAAGGACCCGGCCGTGCTCGCGGACACCCTGTGGGACATGCACCGGACCCGCCACGGCTACCGGCACTACGCCGACGACCTCGACTCCTGACGGACGACGGCCCGGTCCGCGAGCCGGAGCCGGAGCCCGAGCCGGAGCTGGAGCCGGAGACCGGCGGACCGTGCCCGCCGGTCCGTGCCCGCCGGTCCGTGCCCGCCGGTCCGTGCCCGCCGGTCCGTGCCCGCCGGTCCGTGCCCGCCGGTCCGTGCCCGCCGGTCCGTGCCCGCCGGTCCGTGCCCGCCGGTCCGTGCCCGCCGGTCCGTGCCCGCCGGTCCGTGCCCGCCGGTCCGCTCGCGCCGGTCCGCGCCCGCCCGTCCGCTCGCGTCAGGCCGTGGTCCGCTCCGCCGCCCGCTCCAGGCGCACGATGACGGCCTTCGACGTCGGGGTGTTGCTGATGTCGGCGACGCTGTCGAGCGGGACGAGGACGTTGGTCTCCGGGTAGTACGCGGCGGCCGAGCCCGGGGGAGTGGGGTAGCCGACCAGGCGGAAGCCCTCCGCGCGGCGCTCGGAACCGTCGGACCAGACGCTGACCAGGTCGACGAGCCCGCCGTCCGTGAGACCGAGGCCGTCGAGGTCGGCCGGGTTGACCAGGACGACACGCCGGCCGCCCTTGATGCCGCGGTATCGGTCGTCCATCGCGTACGGGACGGTGTTCCACTGGTCGTGCGAGCGCAGCGTCTGCAGCACGAGGTGGCCCGCGGGCGTCTCGAGCATCGTGAAGTCGTTGACGGTGAAGACGGCCCTGCCGCCCGGGGTGCGGAACACCCGCTCGTTGACCGGGTTGGGCAGCCGGAAGCCGCCCGGACGCCGTATCCGCTCGTTGAACTCCTCGAAACCCTCGACGACGTGGGCGATGCGGTCGCGGATCAGGTCGTAGTCGGCCTCGAACTCCGCCCAGGGGATGTCCGGTTCACGGCCCAGGACCCGGCGGGCGAGGCGGGTGATGATGGAGACCTCGCTCAACAGGTGCTCCGAGGCGGGCGCGAGACGGCCGCGCGTGGCGTGCACCTCGCTCATGGAGTCCTCGACCGTCATGAACTGCTCGCCACCCGCCTGGACGTCCCGGTCGCTGCGGCCGAGCGTGGGCAGGATCAGCGCGGTGCGCCCGCACACCGTGTGCGAGCGGTTGAGTTTGGTCGAGATGTGCGCGGTCAGGCGGCAGTTGCGCAGAGCGCGCTCGGTGGCGTCGCTGTCGGGCGTGGCCCGCACGAAATTGCCGGCGACGCCGACGAAGAGCCGGGCCCGGCCGTCGCGCATGGCCCGGATGGAGTCGACCGCGTCCAGGCCGTGGCGGATCGGCGCGGTGAAGCCGAACTCCTCGCCGAGCCGGTCCAGGAACGCCTGCGGCATGCGCTCCCAGATGCCCATGGTGCGGTCACCCTGGACGTTGCTGTGCCCGCGGACCGGGCACACGCCCGCGCCCGGACGTCCGATGTTGCCGCGCAGCAGAAGGAAGTTGACGACCTCGCGGATGGTCGGCACGCCGTGCTTGTGCTGGGTCAGGCCCATCGCCCAGCAGACGATGACGCCGCGGCTGTTCAGCACGCGTTCGTGCACCCGTTCGATCTCCGCACGGCTCAGTCCGGTGGCCCGCAGGACCGCGTCCCAGGAGGTCGTGGCGCGCAGCCGCTCGGCGAAGGCGTCGTAGCCGGTGGTGTGCGCCTCGATGAACTCCCGGTCCAGGACGGTGCCCGGCTCCTTGTCCTCGGACTCCAGCAGCAGCAGGTTCAGGGCCTGGAACAGGGCGAGGTCGCCACCGGGTCGGATCTGCAGGAACTGATCGGCGATCTCCGTGCCGCGGCCGATGACGCCGCGCGCCTTCTGCGGGTGCTTGAAGCGCAGCAGCCCCGCCTCGGGCAGCGGGTTGACGGCGACGACCTGCCCGCCGCGGCGCTTGGTCTCCTCCAGCGCGGACAGCATGCGCGGATGGTTGGTGCCGGGGTTCTGCCCGACGACGAAGACCAGGTCGGCCTCGTACAGGTCGTCGAGGCCGACGCTGCCCTTGCCGACGCCCAGGGTCTCGCCGAGGGCCGAACCACTCGACTCGTGGCACAGGTTGGAGCAGTCCGGCAGGTTGTTGGTGCCGAAGGCGCGCGCGAACAGCTGGAGCAGGAAGGCGGGTTCGTTGGCCAGCCGTCCGGAGGTGTAGAACAGGGCCTGGTCCGGGTGGTCCAGGGCGCGCAGTTCACCGGCGAGCAGGTCCAGGGCCTGGTCCCAGCCGATCGGCTCGTAGTGGGTCGCGCCCTCGCGCAGCACCATCGGCTCGGTCAGCCGGCCCTGCTGGTTGAGCCAGTGGTCCGACCTGCGGCTCAGCTCGTCCACCGAGTGCCGCCGGAAGAACTCCGCGGTCACCTGGCGGGAGGTGGCCTCGTCACTGATGTGCTTCGCGCCGTTCTCGCAGTACTCGTTGCGGTGCCGGCGATCCGGAGCGGGGTCGGGCCAGGCGCAGCCGGGGCAGTCGAAGCCCTTCGCCTGGTTGGCGTTGAGCAGGGTCAGCGCGGTCCGCTTCGGCGAGGTCTGGCCCAGCGCGTAGGCCAGGGCGTGACCGATCGCGGGCGCGCCGGTGGCCCACGTCCTGGGGGCCGAGACCGACAGTTCGCCCTCGTCCGGTTCGTCGAAGTCCCGCATCGAGTACCACGTCCTCTCCGCGCCGGGCCGCCTCCGTGCCGGGCCGCCCGGCTCGCCGTTCGCCGCGGCACACTCTTCGCCGACGCGTCGGGCCAGGTCAAAGCGGAAGTTCCGATCGTCCGACAAGCGGTACCGATGACTGCTGCGTGAGCGACGACACCGGTGCCGGACCGGCCGCCGCGGTGGATCATTGGAGGGTGCTGCTCCGCCAACTCGAGTACCTCGTCGCCCTGGCCCGCGCCCGTCACTTCGCGAAGGCGGCGCAGTCCTGCTACGTCTCCCAGCCGGCCCTGTCCGAGGGCATCCGGAAACTGGAGGAGGAACTCGGCGTCCCCCTCGTCCAGCGGGGCCGCAGGTTCGAGGGCTTCACCCCCGAGGGCGAGCGCGTCGTGCTGTGGGCGCAGCGCATCCTCGCCGACCGCGACGCGATGCGGGACGAGATCCAGGCGCTGCGCTCCGGGCTCAGCGGCCGGCTGCGCATCGGGACCGTGCCGACCGCGGCCACGGCGGTCGCGCTGCTGACCCAGCCGTTCTGCGCCGCCAACCCGCTGGCCACGGTCCAGGTCTTCGCGGACCTGCAGTCCGTGGACATCGTCGACCGGCTCAGGAGCTACGAACTCGACGCCGCCGTCACGTACCACAGCACCGTCGTGGACACCGGCTTCAGGTTCGTCCCGCTGTACCGGGAGCGCTACGTCCTGCTGATCCGGCGTTCCGGCCACGAGGACCGCCCCGCCGAGATCTCCTGGCAGGACGCGGCCCGGTACCCCCTCTGCCTGCTGCATCCCGGCATGCAGGGACGCCAGGTCCTGGAGTCCGCGTTCGAAGCGGTAGGCGTCTCGGTGACCCCGCGGGTGGAGACCGACTCCATCGCCTCCCTGTTCGCCCAGGTCAGGTCCGGGCAATGGGCCAGCATCGTGCCGCATGCCTGGCTGCACGTGTTCGGCGTCCCCGCCGGCATGCACGCCGTCCCCCTGGTCCGCCCGGTCCGCACGGAACGCATCGGCCTGGTCCTCCCGGCCCGCGAACCGGTCTCGGTGACGGGGCAGGCCCTCATCGACGCGGTGGGGCAGGCGGGCATCGCGGCGACGTTGGAACGGCTGCCGGACTAGGGTCTGTCGCGCACGGAGCGTGCCGCGCGCCGACCCCGTGGCCCATGCTTCACAGAATGCGCACACACCTCCAGGTGAACTCTTGTTTCAGGCGCTACGCTCGGCGGCACAGTCCGGCGGCCGAGTGAGCACACCTCGTGTCGTTCCCCCCCCGCAGGCACAGGAGACCCGAGGTGCACGACGGCGACGTAGTGGTGATCGGCGGTGGCTACGCGGGTGTCCGGCTGGCCCGGCGGCTGGACCCGGTCGCGCGGGTGACGCTGGTGGACCGCAAGGAGGTCTTCTTCCACCGCATCGCGTCGCTGCGCGCGGGCGTGCGCCCCGAGTGGTCGGTGACACCCTTCATCCCCTACGACCGGCTGCTGCACAACGGCCGTGTGCTCGTGGGCAAGGCGGTCCGCGTCGACACCGCCGAGCGCCGGGTCGTGCTGGCGACCGGGGAGCGGCTGCCGTACGACGTGGTGGTGATCGCGAGCGGTGCCGACTACCCGGAGCCGGCCCGCTTCACCGGCGCCACCACCGACGAGGCGGTGAAGGCCTTCGCCGGGCACCAGCAGAAGATCGCCACGGCCGGACACATCCTCGTCGTCGGCGGGGGCCCCTCCGGCGTCGAACTGGCCGCGGAGATACGGCTCGCCCGGCCCGACGCCCGGGTCACCCTGGCGCACGCGGGCCCGGCGCTGCTGCACGGGACGGGCGTCGAGCGGGCCGGCCGCAGGGCGCTGGACTGGCTGGAGTCCCACGACGTCGACGTACGGCTGGACTCGTTCATGTCGCCCGGCCACGAGTTCGGCACCTACCGCGACAGGCGGGGCAACGTCATCGAGGCGGACCTGTCCTTCTGGGCCACCGGCACCACGCCCAACACCCTCTGGCTGCGGCTCGGCGGACACGGCGCCTGGCTGAACGAGACCGGGCACGTCAAGGTCGACCGCACACTGCGGGTCGAGGGGCGGCCGGACGTGTTCGCCGTCGGGGACGTCAACGACGCCGCGGAACTCAAGATCACCCCCGTCGCGCTCGCCCAGGCGGATCTCGCCGCCTGGAACATCCGCGCCCATCTGACCAGTTCGGGCAGGCACCGCAAACAGCTGCGCCGCTACCGGGCGACGCACCGAGCCCCGCTCATCGTGCCGTTCGGCTCGGCGGACGGGCTGACCCTGCTGCCCGTGCCGGGCGGCGAGAGCGCGGTCCTCGGCGGCCGTACGTCCGTGCTGGCCAAGGCCAGGACGCTCATGACCCCGTACATGAGGCGCCAACTCGGCTACACCGCCACCTGACAGCCCCGCGCGCGCGTCCCGCCACCGGGCCGGCCCGGCCGGCCCGTCTAGGGTGCCGGCATGACCTCGCAGACGTATCTCTCCCGGTTGTTCTCGCTGGACGGGCGGGTCGCCCTGGTGACCGGCGGAAGTTCCGGCATCGGCCGCGCCATCGCGGGCGCCCTCGCGCGCGCCGGGGCGCGCGTCGTGGTGGTGGCCCGTGGGGAGAGACAACTGGCCGAAACCGTCGGGGAGTTGACCGCCGACGGCTGCGAGGCGGCCTGGGTGGGCGGGGACCTGGGCAGTCGCGAGGGTGTGCGCGGGGCGGCGGAGCGGGCGGTGGAGGTCTTCGGGGAGCCGGACATCCTCGTCAACAGCGCCGGCGTCAACCTGCGTCCGCCGATGGGCGAGTTGGGCGAGGACGTCTGGGACGCCACGATGGCGGTGAACCTGGAAGCGCCCTTCCTGCTGGGACAGCGGTTCGGACCCGGCATGGCCGGGCGCGGCTTCGGGCGGATCATCCACGTCACCTCCCAACAGGCGCACCGGGCGTTCGTGCAGAGCGGGGCCTACGGGGTGTCCAAGGGGGCGCTGGAGTCGCTGGCCCGCTCGCAGGCCGAGGCATGGTCGCCGTACGGCGTCACCTGCAACACACTCGTGCCCGGCTTCGTGCTGACACCGCTCAACGCGCGGCTGTCCTCCGACCCCGGGAAGGTGGCGGATCTGGCCGCCCGCACGATGGTCGGCCGCAACGGACTGGCCGAGGACTTCGCGGGCGCCGCCGTGTTCCTGGCGAGCCGCTCCTCCGGCTATGTCACGGGTCAGGCCGTCTTCGTCGACGGAGGGCTGTCCGTCCACTGACCCGGCGCAGACGCCGGCCCCCGCCCGGTGCCGTAACTGACCCGGCGCAGGCGCCGGCCCCGGTCCGGTGCCGTAGGGGTCACCGCGATGTATAGTCAACAATGTGAATAGGTGACGCGTAGGGCAGCTGGCCCGCGACGGCAGGGGTGACGATGACGTCGGAAAGCGGTCGGTCCATGGCCGGCGGTGGATATCTGCGCTATGTCGCCCTGGGCGACAGCCAGACGGAGGGGCTCGGCGACGGCGACGAGGAGCGGGGCCTGCGGGGGTGGGCGGACCGGCTCGCCGAGCGGCTCGCCCAGGACAGCCCGGGGCTGCTGTACGCGAACCTCGCCGTGCGGGGCCGGCTCGCCGGGCAGGTGCGCGCCGAACAGCTGGCGCCCGCGCTGGAGTTGCGGCCCGACCTGGCCACGGTCGTCGCCGGGGTCAACGACGTGCTGCGGCCCCGGTTCGACCCGGACGAGGTGGCCGGCCACCTGGAGGCCATGTTCGCCGCGCTCACCGGACAGGGCGCCCGCGTGGCGACACTCACCTTCCCCGACATCGGCCGGATCGCCCCGCTGGCCAGGCCGCTCGCGCCGCGCGTGCTCGCGCTCAACGCCCGTATCCGCCAAGCGGCTTCGCGGCACGGCGTCGTGGTGGCCGACTCGGCGCCGTACCCGGCGGTGACCGACCGCCGGCTGTGGAGCGCGGACCGGCTGCACGCCGGCCCGAGCGGTCACGCCCGTATCGCGGCCGCGGTCGCCCATGCCCTTGAGGTGCCGGGCAGCGACGACGGCTGGACCCGGCCGCTGCCTCCGGACCCGGCGGCGCGGACGGGTCTGCGGGCCCTCGGTGCCGAACTGCGCTGGGCGGGCACCTTCCTGGGCCCCTGGCTCGTGCGCCGGGTCCGCGGCCGCTCGTCCGGCGACGGACGACAGGCCAAGAGGCCCGCGCTGCTCCCGGTGGGCACGCTCGCCGGGACGTCCTCGTGAACCGTCGTAGTCGATCTGTTGATTAATCAACGCGCTGATACGTTGGGTCAATGGCTCTGCGCAACGCGGTGATGGCCGCGCTTCTGGAGGGCGAGGCGTCCGGATACGACCTCGCGAAGGGCTTCGAGGCCTCGGTGGCCAACTTCTGGATGGCCACGCCCCAGCAGCTCTACCGGGAGCTGGAGCGGATGGAGCGGGAGGGGCTGGTCTCCGCCCGGGTCGTGCAGCAGGAACGCCGGCCCAACAAACGGCTCTTCTCGCTCACCGAGGCCGGCCTCGAGGTCCTGCGCGACTACGTCGGCAGGGCTCCGGACCGGCCCCCGGCCATGCGGGACGAGCTGATGGTCAAGGTGCAGTGCGTCGACATCGTGCAGGGCGAGGAGTTCGACGCCGTACGGGCCGCGGTCGCCGAGCGCCACGAGCGCGCGACCGCCAAACTCGCCCGCTACCTGCGCATGCAGGAACGCATGCTCGGCGGACGCAGCGAGGAGGAGTACCTCGCCGGCGCCGAGCGCATCGGCCCGTACCTCACCCTGCAGGGCGGGATCGCCTACGAACGGGCCAACCTCCGCTGGAGCGAGACGGCCCTCAGGAGGCTCGGCGAGCGGGCCGCGGCGGCCGGCCGATCGGGCGGCGGCTGACGACGGGACGGACGAAGACGCCTTGAACGCAGGAAACCGATCGGTTTACCATGAGGGTGAAACCGATCGGTTTCCCGTGTGTGGAGGAGTCTGTCATGACCACTGTCAAGGGCGCCGTCGTCCTCGTCACCGGCGGCAGCCGGGGCATCGGCAAGGCGCTGGTGGAAGAGCTGTACGCGCGCGGCGCGGGCAAGGTGTACGCCACCGCGCGCGACCCGCGGACGGTGACCCACCCCGACGCCGTTCCGCTGGCGCTGGAGGTCACCGACCCGGCCTCGGTGACCGCCGCCGCCGAGCGGGCGCAGGACGTCACCGTGCTGATCAACAACGCCGGAGCATCGGTCGGCGGGCCCTTCCTCGACACCCCCGTGGAGGACGTGCGCCGCGAGTTCGACATCAACTTCTACGGGCCGCTGCTGGTCACGCGTGCCTTCGCCCCCGTCATCGAGCGCAACGGCGGCGGCCACGTCCTCAACGTCCACTCGGTGCTGTCCTGGCTGGGCAACGCCGGTTCCTACAGCGCCTCGAAGGCGGCCCTGTGGCAGCAGACCAACTCCCTGCGCCTGGAGCTGCAGCCGCGCGGCATCGCGGTCACCGGTCTGCACGTCGGCTACGTGGACACCGACCTGACCACCCGGGTCGACGCCCCCAAGTCCGAGCCCCGCGCCGTCGCCGCGCTCGCCCTCGACGGCCTCGAGGCCGGAGCCCACGAGGTGCTGGCCGACGACGTGTCGCGCCAGGTGAAGGCGGGACTGGCCGGGGATCTGGCGGCGCTGTACCCGCAGCTGAACCGGTAGCGCCCGACCGCGGGGCACCGCCGGTCGGAGGCCGGACGACCGTTGCCGGTCAGACGCCGGACGGCCGCCCCCGGTCAGAGGTCGGACGACCGCCGCCCCGGGGCGGCGCCGTGCGGCAGCGACTGCGCCTGTTGGCACGGGGGCCGGCTGATCAGGTGTGGTCGCTCACCGCGAACGGCCGAGGGGTTCCCTATCTGCACCGTCGCTTCTGCGGCGACTGAGCCGACGGCACCGCCGAACGCGGGTGACGCACCACCGCCCACACCGTCTTGCCGTGCCGCCCCAGGTGCCGCACGCCCCAGTCCTGCGCCAGTTGGTCGACGAGGTGCAGGCCCCTCCCGCGCTCGTCCTCCCCGGTGGGCGTCGCGTGCAGGACCGGGTTGGCGGGGCTCTCGTCGGATACCGCTATGAAGCAGGAGCCGTCGGCCCGCGCCGTCACCGCCATCGCGAACTCGCGCTCCATGATCGGCCCGTGCCGTACGACGTTCGCCGCCAGCTCCGAGGCCAGCAGGACGACCCGCTCCGTGATCTCCTCCCCCGTGGAGTGCCCCCAGTCGGCCAGATGCTGCCGCACCCGGTAGCGGGCCACACCGACCGAGGCCGGATGCCGGGGAAGCCGCAACGTCTTGCGCCTCAGCACGCACACCCCTCCGGAATCACGGACCCCTGCCGAATCGCGCACACGCACCCCTGCCGAATGCCGCACACGCATCCCTCCCGAATGCCGTCGAAAATGCTCGACACTGGTAGAAGCGCCCAGCGATCGAACAATGTCACCCCGCACACGATGCGCTGCTGAATCCGGCCATACCCGGACGCCGCCGCTCCGTGCGGTCCCCTCCTGCGGCGGACCGTGATCCCGGGCCGCGGAACAGGACCATCCGTTCCGCCGGGTGAACCGTCCGCCCGCACGCCCGCCGAGGTTGATCTCTGTCCAGGCCGGCCGCCCGTGAACCGCGGAGCCCCGCCGCGCACTCCCGCCGGGCACGGGTTTCGGCCATGGACGCCGCCGCCCGTGGCGGCCCCGGCCGACCCGCTCGGCATCGGTGACCTGGTCACGGGCGAGGACCCTCACCCGGCGCCCGCCGGCATCGTTCATCTCCGCGAAGTCTTGAAATCTTCTGCAGAGGTACTTCACTTCGTAGGGGTACCTGCCCGAGCGGGCCGAGAAGAGTGCCGCGGAGCAGACGAACGGGAAAGAACGGCAATACCAGAAAGAGCAGGAAGAGCAGGAAGAACGGGAAGAGCAGAAAGAACGGGAAGAACGGGAAGAGCGGGAAAGGGGCGGCGATCCGGATGCAGTTCCATGACCGTGAGCAGGCCGGGCGCGAACTGGCCGCGCGGCTGCGGATCGAGCAGGAGAAGGGCATGCTGCCCGATCCCCTCGTCCTCGCCCTCCCGCGCGGTGGCGTCACCGTGGCCCGGGAAGTGGCGTCGGCGCTCGGAGCCCCGCTCGACGTCCTGGTCGTACGGAAGATCGGTGTCCCGTACGAGGAGGAACTCGGCGTCGGCGCGATCGTCGGCGACGACGAGCCGCTCTATGACCAGCGGTCCCTGGACCAGCTGGGCCTCGGTGACGCCGAACTCGCTCCCGTGGTCGAGCGGGAACGGGAGGAGCTCCGCCGCCGGGAACGGCTCTACCGGGAGGGGCGCCCCGCACCCGAGGTCAGGGGCCGGACGGTGATCGTCGTGGACGACGGGCTCGCCACCGGCTCGACGGCCCGCGCCGCCCTGCGATTCGTGCGGCGCCGGCGGCCCGGCCGCCTCGTTCTGGCCGTACCGGTCGGCTCACCGCAGACGGCGGACCGCCTGCGGGCCGAGGCCGACGAGGTGCTCTGCCCGCACCGGCCGTCCGACTTCATGGCCGTGGGCGCCTTCTACGAGGAGTTCGAGCAGCTCACGGACGACGACGTGCTGAGGGCGCTGCACACGGCGGCCGAGCGCTGAGGGTGACGCGCGAGCGCTGCGGACGACGCGAGAGGCCGGCTCGACGACGCGAGAGGCTGGCTCGACGACCCGGGGGCCGTCGAGCCGGCCTCTTCCGCTCACGCGTCTCCGGTTGCGGGGTCAGTCCGTGCCGGACTCCATCGCCGCCCGGTCCAGCAGCGCGTCCTCCTCGGAGACCTCGCCGCGGGAGGCGATGGCCTCGGCACCGCCCTCCGGCAGCGCCGGCATGGTGCGGATCAGCCCGGTCGCGGCCGCCTGGGATGCGCCGACGGTGGGGCTGCCGGTGCCGATCAGGCCGAGTCCGACGTACTGCTCCAGCTTGGCGCGGGAGTCGGCGATGTCCAGGTTGCGCATGGTGAGCTGGCCGATCCGGTCCACCGGGCTGAACGCGGAGTCCTCGGTGCGCTCCATCGACAGCTTGTCCGGGTGGTAGCTGAACGCCGGGCCCGTGGTGTCGAGGATCGAGTAGTCCTCACCCCGCCGCAGCCGCAGCGTCACCTCGCCCGTGACGGCCGCGCCGACCCAGCGCTGCAGCGACTCGCGGATCATCAGCGCCTGCGGGTCCAGCCAGCGGCCCTCGTACATCAGCCGGCCCAGCCGCCGTCCCTCGTTGTGGTACTGGGCGAGGGTGTCCTCGTTGTGGATCGCGTTGACGAGGCGCTCGTAGGCGGCGTGCAGCAGGGCCATGCCCGGGGCCTCGTAGATGCCGCGGCTCTTGGCCTCGATGATGCGGTTCTCGATCTGGTCGGACATGCCCAGGCCGTGCCGGCCGCCGATGGCGTTGGCCTCCATGACCAGATCGACCGCGGAGGCGAACTCCTTGCCGTTGACCGTCACCGGGCGGCCCTGGTCGAAGCCGATCGTCACGTCCTCCGCGGCGATGTCGGTCTCCGGGTCCCAGAACCGCACGCCCATGATGGGCTCCACGGTCTCGACGCCGGTGTCCAGGTGCTCCAGCGTCTTGGCCTCGTGGGTGGCGCCCCAGATGTTGGCGTCGGTGGAGTACGCCTTCTCCGTGCTGTCGCGGTAGGGCAGGCCGTGGGCGACCAGCCACTCCGACATCTCCTTGCGGCCGCCGAGCTCGGTCACGAAGTCCGCGTCCAGCCAGGGCTTGTAGATCCGCAGGTGCGGGTTGGCGAGCAGCCCGTAGCGGTAGAACCGCTCGATGTCGTTGCCCTTGAACGTCGAGCCGTCGCCCCAGATCTGCACGTCGTCCTCGAGCATCGCCCGTACCAGCAGGGTGCCGGTCACGGCCCGGCCGAGGGGCGTGGTGTTGAAGTACGCCCGCCCGCCCGAGCGGATGTGGAACGCGCCGCAGGTGAGCGCGGCCAGGCCCTCCTCGACCAGCGCCGCCCGGCAGTCGACCAGGCGCGCGATCTCGGCGCCGTAGGTGTGCGCACGGCCGGGCACCGAGGCGATGTCGGGCTCGTCGTACTGGCCGATGTCGGCGGTGTAGGTGCACGGGACGGCGCCCTTGTCGCGCATCCACGCGACCGCGACGGACGTGTCGAGGCCGCCCGAGAAGGCGATGCCGACGCGCTCGCCGGCGGGAAGGGAGGTGAGGACCTTGGACATAGGAAGAGTATGCATCATCTCGCATGGTCATGCAAAGGAGTGTGCTGGAGCCTTTCAGGACGGTGCCCCGGCGCCTGCCCCGAGGGGAATCACGGCGGGTTCCGCGCTTCCGCCCCGAAGGGCGGGTTCCTGCCGGTTCCCTCCCCTGAGGCGTCCGCCCTCAGGCACCATGATCGTGTGACATACGCGGTGACTGTGGATGTGGAGCTTCCCCGAGGGGCCCCGGAGCTCGACGTCCTCCAGCGGGAGGGCGTGGTCTTCCTGCTGCGCAAGGGCCTCGACTCGATCGCGGCGATCGAGGGGCCCGACGGGATGGAGGTCGACCTGGTGGACGACGTCATCACCGTCCATTCCCGAGGGGCCGGGCTCAAGCTCTACGTCGACGCCCCGGCCCTGGAATTCGCCGAGGACGCCGCACGCGAGGTCGTCGCGGAGCTGCTGGAGCGCACCGAACCGCTCGCCGCCTGGGAGATCATCCGCTGCGGTGTCGAGCTCGCCCCCGAGGTGCTCCAGGAGAGCCTCGACGCGGCCGACGGGCCCGACGCACCGCCGGCCGACCCCGCCGAACGCGCGCGCCGGCACGCGGCGGGAAGGTCCGCCGCCGACTCCGGCCGCCGGGACGACACCGACGTCGCGGACATGCGGCGCAAGCTCCGCTCCCTCGCGCCCGGACTGCAGGCCTTCCCGCTCTCGTCCTTCGGCCACTACGACGACGAGGAGAAACGGATCGTCAGCCGCGAGGCGGCGGAGATCGCGGCCGGCGCCGTCGTCTACGCCATCGACCTCCTGGTCGACGAACTCTTCACGGACCTGGCGGGTCTGGAGGAAGAAGGGCCCACTGTCGCGGACACCGACGCGCCGTTCATGATCCTCGACGAACTGCCCCGGCAGTTCGCCCAGCAGTACTCCGTCCTGTTCGCCCGGCGGCTGACGGTCACGGCCGTCGCCCTGACCGGCCGCCTCACCCAGCCGCACTTCGGGGGGCTGAGCTGTGTGGCCGAGGAACTGCTGCTGAAGTTCCTCGTCGGCCAGGCGGAGGCGACGGCCGACCTCTATGAGCTGCTGACCGACGAGGTCGAGACGGCGTTGCAGGTCTTCGCCGACGGCGTGGGCGAGGACATGGACCACGAGTGGCTCTACGCTCCGGCCGCGGACGGCGCAGCCAAGGGCCACGTCCGGGACTGGTTCGTGCCCTTCGGCGACGAGCGGTACGTGCATCCGTACGCCGCGCACGACGACAGCGAGGACGACCGGGACGACGAGGACGACGAGGGCGCCGAAGGGCACGAGGACGGCGAGGGTACGGACTAGGGACCGAGGGTACGGACTCGGACGGCGCGGGCACGGGCGAGTTCTGCGGCGGCGACCGGGAGCGCACCGGCAGACCGTGGTCGGTTGCCCGGGTGGCCCTAGGCTGGTGCCCGTGCACAGCGGCTTTCCCTCCGACGGCTCCCTTCCCGGCGACAACTCCGGCGCCGGTCACGCCGAGCACCACGGCGACGACCACGGCGACGCTGACGGGCCGGCCGCGGCCGCCGCCCGGATCACCGGCCGCGCGGTGCGCGGCGAGCGCCGGTTGTCCCGGACGCTCGCCGAAGTGGGCCTCGACGGCGGGCGGTCGGTGATGGTCAAGCGCGGCGACGAGCCCGGGGCGGCACGGGCCGAGGCGGCGGGGCTGCGCTGGCTGGCCGGGGCCGGCGCCGTCCGTGTCCCCAGTGTGCACGGCCATGACGCGCGTTGGCTGGTGAGCGACGCGGTCCCGCGGGGGCGGCCGTCGGCCGGGGCGGCACGGGAGTTCGGCCGCGCGCTGGCCGCGCTGCACGCCGCGGGCGCTGCAGCCTTCGGGGCGGCACCGCCCGGCGGCCCCGTCGAGGCGTACATCGGACTCGCCCCCATGCGCAACGTCCCCGGCACCGACTGGCCCGTCTGGTACGCCGAGCACCGCGTGCTGCCGTACCTGCGGGCCGCGGTCGACCGGGGCACGATCCGCCCGGCCGAAACGGCCGTGTTCGAGCGGGTCTGCGAGCGGCTGCCCGGACTGGCCGGCCCGGCCGAGCCGCCCGCCCGGCTGCACGGCGACCTGTGGAACGGCAACGTGCTGTGGGGCGCCGACGGGCACGTCTGGCTGATCGACCCGGCCGCACACGGCGGACACCGGGAGACCGACCTCGCGATGCTCCACCTGTTCGGCTGCCCGCACCTGGACGGGATCCTCGACGGCTACCGGCAGACGGCCCCGCTCGCGGACGGCTGGGCGGACCGGATCGCGCTGCATCAGCTCTTCCCGCTGCTGGTGCACGCCGTGCTGTTCGGCCGCGGCTACGCCGAACAGGCCCTCACAGCGGCGCGAAAGGCCCTGGCGTGAGGGACGTGTCAGGGGCCCCGCTCGGCGACAGTCGAGTGTGAGAGCGAGGGTGAGGGCAGGGACGGGGCGGGTGCGGGCCGGAGGGAGGCCCCCGCCGCTCCGCGGGCGAGGACACAGTCGTCCTCGGCCCCGGGCCGGGCGGCCGCTCGCGCGATGCCGGTGGTGGTCGCGGCGTGGAGCCGACCGGCCCCGAGCCGCCCGGAGGGCGGGCCCGGGGCCCCGGTGTCACCCCGCCGTCACGGAGTCAGCCTCCAGAGATGGTCGGCCGTGCCGTTGTCGTCCCACTGCAGGACCCGGGCACCGGCGGAGGTGCTCATGCCGTCCACCCCGAGCAGCAGTCCGCTGTTGTAGTTGGCGATCTTGTAGTAGCCGTCGCCCGACGGGATGAGCTGCCAGAGGTGGTCGGCGGTGCCGTTGTCGCCCCAGACCAGGGCCGTGCCGCCGTCCGCCGTGCTCATGCCGTCGATGCCGAGCAGCAGCCCGCCGGCCCGGTTCGTGATCTTGTAGAGGCCCGAGCCGGCCGGAGTCAGCGTCCACGACTGGCTCGTGCCGGTGCCCGGCGTCGCCTGCACGACCGCCGTGCCCTGCGCCGTCCCCGCTCCCCGGGTGTCCAGTGCCAGCCCGCTGTTCTTGTTGGTGATCCGGTAGGTTCCCGTCAGCGGGGCCGACGAGCCGCTCGGGGTGATCACCAGGTGGTAGCCGTCGGAGGCGTTCGTCGCCACCGGCACGGTGACCGAGCCGCCGGAGACGGCGTAGTCGGCCTCCGAGATGGTGACCGGCCCGGACACCGCGGTCGTACGGCCCTTGGACGGGGTGTACTCCAGCTTCACGTGCACGGTCGAGCCGAACGCCGGGAGTGACGCGAGTCCCTCGACCTGTACGGCGCTCGAGCCGGCACCACCGCCGAAGATCACGCTGAGCCGCCTGCCGTCACCGGTCAGCGAGGCCGCGCCGTCGATGCCCGTCTGCGCCGGGGGAGTGGTGACCAGCATGTTCCCGGACATGTCGCCGTACCACCGGTAGAGCCAGTACGAGCCGTTCGGTGAGCCGCCGGTGTCGGTCAGGGTGTCGCCGAGGGTGCCGTAGTGGTTCCAGAAGGCCAGCTCGGCGTCGTGCACGCCCGCCCGCTCGAACTTGGCGACGTAGCCGACCAGCGATCCGGGCACGCCGACCTCGCTCGGGGTGCCGTACTCCTCGATGGCGATCGGACGCGGGCTGATCCCGAGGCTCCTCTCCAGCGCACGGTACGCCGAGACGTGCGCGGCGATGTCCTTGCTGCCCTGAAGCTCGTGCCAGGAGACGATGTCCGGGACGGTGCCGGCGGCCTTGGCGTCGGTGAGGAACGTGCTCATCCAGGACCGGTTCCACACGGAGTGACTGGGGCCTTGGATCGGCGTCTTGCTGTCCTTGGCCCGCACCTCCTCGTACGTGCGCGTCCATCCCGCGTCGAAGGCGCCGGCGTGGGCGGTGTCCCACGTCCAGTCGGGCTCGTTCCACAGCTCGTAGGCGGCGATGTTCGAAGCGCCCGAGGACCGCACGGAGGCGACCTGCGTGTCCACCGCGGACAGCCAGTCGCTCCAACCGGCCCACTTGTAGGGGAAGTCGGGATACCAGTCCGGCATCCGGACGACCACCCCGGCGCCCGCCCGGGCCGCCTCGGGCGCCACCACGAGGGCGTCACCGGCCGGCTCGGGCTCGCCGTTGGGCAGCTGGGAGCCGCCCGGGGCCATCTGCACGAAGGTGTTCGGCTTGAGCGGGGCGACCAGGCTGTCGGCCGGGGTGCTCGCGTCGGCGAGGCCGTAGAGGCTGCCGGTCGCCACATGGGTGACGGGGCGGAGCGTCCGGTCCGCGTGCACGACCAGTGTGGTCGCGGCGGTGGGGGCGGCCTGCGCGGGCAGGACGGCAAGCGCGGCAGTGAGGCCGACAGCGCTGAGAACGACGGTCAGGCGTGCGGGTGTCAGGGGTCTTGTCCGGCTCATGGGGGGTCCTTACGGAGGTGGTTGGGGGAAGCGCCCCCACCGGGGCGCGGGGAACTGCGCGACGACCGGCCGTCACGGCGCTGCGGACGTACGGCGGCGGACCGCCTGGTGCCTGCTTCGGCCCTAGTCCTTGACGGCGCCTGCCGTGACCCCGGCCGCCACATACCGCTGTGCGAGCACGAGCAGCACCGCGGCCGGGACGGACGCGACCACGGCGGTGGCCATGATCGCGTTCCACTCCTGGTTGTTGTTGCCGATGTACTTGTAGATGCCGAGGGTGATCGGCCTCAGGTCGCCGCCGCCGTCGAGGGTGTTGGCGAAGACGAAGTCGGACCAGGCCCACAGGAAGCTGAAGAGCGAGACGGTGACCACGGCGTTGCGGCTCACCGGCAGCACGACCGACCAGAAGGCGCGGAAGGTGCCCGCACCGTCGATGCGGGCGGCGGCGACGAGCTCGCCGGGGATGCCCGACATGAACGCCGAGAAGATCATCACGCCGAAGGGCACGGCGATGGTGGAGTCCGCGACGATCAGGCCCCACCAGGAGTTGAGCAGCCCGAGGTCCAGGAAGATGCCGTAGAAGCCCATCGCCATGACGATTCCCGGGATCATCTGCGCGATCAGCAGCGCCAGACCGAGCGCGCCGCCGCCCCTCGGGCGCAGCTTGGCCAGGGAGTAGCCGGCCGGGGCTGCCAGGACGAGCGTGAGGGCGACCGTGCCCAGGCCGATGAGCAGGCTGGTGCCGAGGTAGGGCAACTGGTCGTCCAGGACGGCCCGGTAGCCCTCGAAGGTGGGGTGCAGCGGGAACAGGTCCGGCGGGTCCTTGCGCATGTCCTGCTGCGGGGTGAGGGAGACGTTCAGCATCCAGTACACCGGGAACAGCATCAGCGCGGTGAGGACGATCCCGATGACCGTGTGACGGCGTGCGCGCGTACGGGACTTCACGTCTCCTGCCTCCTCTGGACGCGGATGTACGCCAGCCCGAAGACGAGCGCGATCAGGATGAGGATGTTGCCGACGGCGGCCCCCGGGCCGAACCTGGGCAGCAGCGTGCCGAAGCCGAGCTGGTAGGACCAGGTCGCCAGGGTGGACGAGGCGTCCCCGGGACCGCCCTTGGTCATGATCCAGATCAGGTCGAAGACCTTGAGGGTGTAGACCAGGCCGAGCAGCAGGGTGATCGCCGACACCGGGCGCAGCAGCGGGAAGGTGATGCGGCGGAACTGCTGCCAGGCGCTCGCCCCGTCCAGGGCAGCCGCCTCGTACAGCTCGGCCGGGATGTTCTGCAGGCCGCTGTGCAGGATGACCAGGTTGAACGGGATGCCGATCCAGATGTTGGCCACGATCACCGATGTCAGCGCCCAGTCCGGCGAGGTCAGCCAGCCGACCGGGTCGGCACCGAGGAGGTGCAGGAAGTAGTTCACCACTCCCGACTCGCTGTTGAACATCCACGACCAGGTGGACGCCGACACGATCAGCGGCAGCAGCCACGGGATCAGGAACAGTGCCCGCAGTACGGTCGACAGCCTGAAGCGGCGGTTGAAGAAGACCGCGAGGGCCAGCCCGATGGCGTACTGGAAGGCGATCGACACGAAGGTGAAGACCATCGTGTGCCGCATCGCCGGGCCGAACGTCGGATCGTCGAGGACTCTGCGGAAGTTGTCCCAGCCGGTGAACGGCGCGTTCCCGGCCACGAAGGAGCGGACGGTGTAGTCGCGCAGGCTGAGGTCGAGGTTGCGGTAGAGCGGATAGAGGTAGAAGGCGGCGAGATAGGCCAGCAGGGGGGTCACGAAGGCGAGCGCGGTCAGCCTGGCCCCGCGCCGGTGACGGCGGCGCGGGGCCGGGGTGTCGCCGCCGCTCGCCGGCGCGGCCGCCGGAGCTCGCCGCGGACGGTCGACCCGGGCGGTGGTCATGGCCGGTCCTAGCCCTTCCGTGCGCTCGACTGGGCCGTCTTCAGGGCCTCCTGGGGAGTCTTGCTGCCCGACAGCGCGGCCTGCACGGCCGTCCACATCGGCTGTGAGATGGTCGGGTACCTGGTGCCCAGACCACCGCTGGTGCGGCCACGCGCCGAGGCCACCGCGTCCACCCAGGGCTTGAGCCTCGGGTTCTGCCGCACCTGCTCGGCCTGCACGGCGGCCGTGGGGGCGACGTACATCAGGGTCGTGTCGGTGGGCAGCAGATTCGTGTCGCTGGTCAGACACGTGACGATCTTCTTGCTGACGTCGTAGCGCGCGGTGTCCTTCTGCACGGGCACGGTCACGAACTCGCCGCCCGTCGGCACCGGAGCCGAACCGCCCCTGCGCCCGGGGATGTTGATGACGCCGTAGCCGAAGCCGGCCTTGTCGGCGTTGCCCAGCTGCCAGGTGCCGTTCTCGCCGAACGCGTAGTCGCCGGTGGCGAACTCCTGCCAGGCGGTGGTCTGCGTGTTCTGCAGGACGTCCTTGGGCGCGTAGCCGTCCTTGACCCACTGCTGCCACAGCGACAGGGCCGCGACTCCCTCGGCGCTGTCGAGCTTCGTCAGATCGCCGCCCGCGCCCCAGAACCAGGGCAGGAACTGGAAACTGCCCTCCTCGGTGTTGATGGCCGAGAAGGTGATGCCCTTCTTGCCCGCCGCCCTGACCTTGCGCAGGGCCGCCGTGAGCGAGTTCCAGTCCCGGACCGAGGCCGGGTCGACGTGCGCGGCGGACAGGACCTTCTTGTTGTAGTAGAGGGCGAGGGTGTTGGCGCCGATCGGCACCCCGTACGACGCGCCGTCGATGGTGCCCGCGCCGATGATGTTCTTCTGGATCGACTTCGTGTCCAGACCGAGATCGCCGGTCTTGTTGAGGATTCCCGCCTCCACCAGCGTGGAGACCACCGGGTTGTCCACCAGCATCACATCGGGCGCGTTGCCCTGCTGCGCGGCCAGCAGCGCCTTGTTGCCCAGGTCGGTGGTGTCGTAGGCGGTGCGCTTGAGCTTCACCCCGGCCTTCGTGCCGCAGGAGGTCACCAGCCGGCCCCAGGCCGAGGAGGCGTCGAACTGCGGATAGGGGTCCCAGAAGGTGTACGTGCCCGAGGACGCGCCGGAGGAGGAGCCCGAGGAGTCGGAGCCGCCTCCGCACGCGGTGAGGGAGGCGAGCGTGCCGACGGCGGCGAGTGCGGCCAGGAGAGTGCGGCGGGTGGGTATCACGGGGTGACCTCGTTGTCGTAGGGCGAAGTGAGGGGGTGTCAGGAGACGGGCAGCCAGACGCGCATGGCGCCGTCCTGCCGGTTGGCCCAGGCGTAGTAGGGGATCGCGGTGAGCTCGACCGGCTCGCCGGCCGCGGGGGAGCCGTCGCCGGCCGGCCGGTACGGCCACCAGCCCGCCCCGGGCAGGTCGCGCCGCCGCCCGGCCGCGACGACCGTGGTGACCCCGCCGAGCAGGTCCGGGCGGTGCTTGACGGCGAGTGGGCGGGTGGTGTCCAGGACGACGTCGTCCAGTCCGCCGCCGGGCTGGTCGACCTGCTCCAGGCAGTACACGAGCGGCCCGCGCTCGATCGCCACACAGCCGCGCACCGCGTCCACGCGCGGATCGGCCGCCGTGAGCCGCGGCTCCAGGTCCAGTTCCAGCACGATCCGTTCGCCCGGCGTCCAGGTCCGCTCCAGCCGCAGCCAGCCCGCCTCGACCGGAGCGTCGGTCTGGTCGTGGGCCGACTCGCCCGCGCGCAGCCGGAATGCGCGGCACCACTGCGGGACGCGCAGCGAGAGGGTCCAGGGGCGGTCGGTGGGGGTCTCCTCGACGGTGAGGACGATGGTGCCGTGCCAGGGGTAGTCCGTATCGGCGCGCACCGCGATCGGGCCGGAGGTGTAGCGCCCGGTGACGTACTGGTGGATCTGCAGGCCGTCGTCGTCGCCGGTGGCGAGGTAGTGCTCCAGGGAGGCCAGCAGCCGCATCACGTTCGGCGGGCAGCAGGCGCAGCGGAACCAGCGGGTGCGGCGGGCCGACTGGTCGCCGCCGTGGTCGGTGTGGCCGTCGCGGACCTGGAGCGGATTGACGTACAGCCAGCGCTCGCCGTCCAGGGAGACACCGGCCAGGAAGCCGTTGAAGAGGGTGCGTTCGATCAGGTCGGCGTAGCGGGCCTCGCCGGTGAGCAGGGCCATGCGCCAGCTCCACTGCACGGAGGCGATGGCGGCGCAGGTCTCGCAGTAGGCGCGCTCGTTGGGCAGTTCGTACGGGTCGCCGAAGTCCTCCTGGTCGTGGTGGGCTCCCAGACCGCCGGTGAGATGGGTCTTGGTGGTGGTCATGGCCCGCCACAACCGCTCTCCGGCGGCCCGCAGTTCCTCCTCACCCGTCTCGGTGGCGAGGTCCGCGGCGGCGGCCAGCAGATACAACTGCCGTACGGCGTGGCCCTCGACGTCGGTCGCCTCGCGCACCGGGACGCGGTCCTGGCAGTAGGCCTCGCCGCCGAGCAGGCCGTGTCCGTGCCGGTCGACGAAGTAGCCGGCGAGGTCGAGGTAGCGGCGCTCGCCGGTCTCCCGGTACAGCTCGACCAGGGCGGTCTCGACCTCGGGGTGGCCGTCGATGCCGTCGATCCGCCGGCCGCTGCCGGGCGGCCCGAAGACGGAGTCGATGTGGTCGGCGAACTTCCTTGCCACGTCGAGGAGTTCGCGACGCCCGGTGGCCCGGTGGTGGGCGACGGCCGCCTGCATCAGGTGGCCCGCGCAGTACAGCTCGTGGCCCCAGCGCAGGTCCTGGTAGCGCTCGCCGCTGCGCACCAGCTGGAACCAGGTGTTGAGGTAGCCGTCCGGCCGCTGGGCGGCGGCGACCAGAGCGATGATCCGCTCGACGTCGGCCGCCAGCCGCGCCGAGGGGCCCTGGGCGAGTTGCCAGGCCGCGGCCTCCAGCCACTTGTAGACGTCCGAGTCCATGAACGGGTAGGCGCCCTGGAAGGTGCCCTCGGCGGCCGTGTCCGACTCCGCGCGCGCCGCGAGCCGCAGGTTGTGCAGGTTGCCCGCGGACTCCAGCAACCCGGGGCCCTGCGGGATGGAGGTGCGCGCGTTCACCTCGCGCCGGGTGTGCCAGAAGCCGTCCTCCACCTCGGCGACGGCCGGGCGCAGGGCGGCGCGGGCACCGGGTCCCGGACGGACCGGACCCGCGGGGGACGGGGCGCCGGAAGGCGGGGTGGCGCGGGACGGCGTGGCGCGGGACGGGGCGGCGGGCTGGGTGGAGCGGGTGCGGGGCATGGTTCTCCGGAGGACGGGCGGCCAGAAGCGTGGACAACGGAGGAAGCGTGGACGGAGGAGGAAGCGTGGACGACGGAAGAAGCGTGGACGGAGGAGACATGGACGACGGCTGGGCCGTCCGTTGAGCAACCGTGAGCAATCGTTTTCCTAGCCGAAGAGTAGAGTGCAGCCAGGGAATTGCGGTCAAGGGCTCTGCACTGGCTTTCTCAGGTTGCTCAAGGGCTGGTCCTCCACCCGGCCGCCTGCCACCATGGGCCGGGCCGCATCCACCAGGCACGACCAGCGAGAAAAGGATTGCCCGTGACCGAAGCCGCTCCGCGAACGTCCTCCGGCGGCCGGGCCAGGCTCACCGACGTCGCGGCCCTCGCCGGCGTCAGCGTGGGCACCGCCTCGAAGGCCCTGAGCGGCAGCGGCCGGATGCGCCCGGAGACCCGCCAGCGGGTGCTGGACGCCGTCCGGACGCTCGGCTTCCGGCCCAACCAGCACGCGCAGAGCCTGCACGGCGGCCGCAGCTGGACCGTGGGCCTGATGACCACGGACGGCATCGGCCGCTTCAGCACGCCCGTGCTGCTGGGCGCCGAGGACGCGCTCGGTGCGGGCAAGATCTCCGTCCTGCTGTGCGACACCCGGGGCGACACCATCCGTGAGCAGCACCACCTGCGCAATCTCATGGACCGCAGGGTGGACGGCATCATCGTCACCGGCCGCCGCACCGACCCGCGCCCGCCGCTGAAGGGCGTCGAGGGCATACCGATCGTCTACGCGCTGTCCCCGTCCACCGACCCGGCCGACACCTCGGTGGTCTCCGACGACCGGGGCGGCGCACTCCTCGCCGTCGAGCACCTGCTGGCCACGGGACGCACCCGGATCGCCCACGTCACCGGCCCCGGACACCACGCGGCCGCCCGCGACCGGGCCCGCCACGCCGTCGAGCTGCTGGCGCGGTCCGGAGCCGAACCCGCCTCCGGGCGCGTCCACTTCGGCGAGTGGAGCGAGGCATGGGGCCGCCGCGCCGCCGACGCCGTGCTGCGCACGGCCCCCGACACCGACGCCTTCTTCTGCGGCAATGACCAGATCGCCCGCGGTGTGACCGACGCGCTGCGCGAGCGCGGCCGGGACGTCCCCGGCGAGATCGCCGTCGTCGGCTACGACAACTGGGACACCATGGCGCTGGCCAGCCGCCCGCCGCTCACCACGATCGACATGGACCTGGCCGAGATCGGCCGGATAGCGGCCCTGAAGCTGCTGGAGGCCATCGACGCCGAGCCGGTGCCGGGCGTGCACACGGTGCCGTGCCGGCTGGTGGTCCGCGAGTCCACCTGACGGCGCGAGTCACCGCGCACCGCCCCGGCACGTCCACGGGGCCCGCAGCAGGACCTCCGAGACCCGGGACCTCCGGGACCCCCGAGGCCCGGGACCTCCGGGACCCCCGAGGCCCGGGACCTCCGAGACCCCGAGACCTCGAGACCCCCGGGGCCGGGAACCCGGGACCCCGCTCGGACGGCCGATCCGCCGTGTGACCTGCCGGTGTAACCGCGCGGGGGGCGGGGTGGGCCGAGGTGTTCACAGGACGTTCAGCCCGGCGACAGTTCCCGCGGCTCCCAGTGAGCACACTCGTTCCATGGCGACTGCACAGGCAACGGACAGCGGCCCCGGCGAGCTCAAGGACGTCCCCGGCTGGTTTCCGCCGCTGGACCAACTGCTCTTCACCTGGTTCCTGGAGCGGCAGGAGACCCGGGGCTTCGGAGGCGACCTCGTCGAACTCGGCGCGTACATGGGCAAGAGCGCGATCCTCCTCGGCCGGCACCTCCAGGACGGTGAGAAGCTCACGGTCTGCGACCTCTTCGGCGGCGAGGCGCCGGACGGGGCCAACGCGGCCGAGACCGCCAAGTCGTACTCCTCGCTCACCCGGCAGACCTTCGAGCGCAACTACCTGGCCTTCCACGACAGCCTGCCCGTGGTCATACAGGCCCCCACCTCCGTGATCTCCCAGGAGGTCGAGCCGGACAGCTGCCGCTTCGTCCACATCGACGCCTCCCATCTGTACGAGCACGTCCGCGACGACATAGGCGCCGCCCGCGAGCTCCTCCTCCCGGGCGGCATCGTCGTCCTCGACGACTTCCGCTCCGAGCACACACCCGGTGTCTCGGTCGCCACCTGGGAGGCCGTCCTCAACCGCGGCCTGCGCCCGATATGCCTGAGCACCCAGAAGCTCTACGGCACCTGGGACGATCCCGAGGAGGTCCAGCAGGAGCTGCTGGCGATGCTCAGGGAGCGCTCCGACTGCGGCCTGAGCGTCCAGGACGCCGCCGGACACCGCCTGGTCCGCACCCGCGCGCAGAAGGGAATGCAGCCGCCGTCCTTCCCGCGCTCGCGCCACCGCCCCGTGCCCGAGCCGTCCCGGCCCGTCGCGCCCGCACCGGCCCGCCCCCGGCCGCGTCCCCGTTCCCGGGCCCGCCGGATCGGCGCGGACATCCTGCCCCCGATCGTCACCCGCGCACTGCGCCGCACCCGCGCCCGCGGTGCCGGCGGCGGCCAGGGCCGGACCTGAGGGCCGGGCCGCCGGTCCCGCGCCGCCCGTTCAGTTCCGGCCGGCCAGGTTCTGGGTGCCGAGGACCGAGATCAGCCGGAGCTTCTCGGCGGCCTCGGTACCCGGTTCGGCCGAGTAGACGAGGATGTGCAGGTCGTTCTCCTCCACCCGCAGCAGGTCGCAGTCGAGCGTCACCAGCCCCACCTGCGGGTGCTCGACGGTCTTGTGGGAGGCGTCGAGCCGGCCCACGACGCCCGCGTCCCACAGCTCGGCGAAGTTCCCGCTCCGCGCCCGCAACTCCGCGATCATGCGCCGCAGCTGGTGGTCGGCCGGGTAGCGGACCGCGGTCGCGCGCAGTTCGGCGACCAGGCCGGCCAGGAACGCACGGCGTTCCTCCGGGCTGTGCCGCACCCGGGTCGGCCGGTCGAGGAAGTTGCGCCACACACCGTTGCGCTCGAAGCCGCGCAGGCCGGAGACGTCGCCCATCAGCGCCGCGTACATGGGGTTGGCCAGCAGCAGCGTCATGGCCGCGTCGGAGACCGCGACGGGCGTGTCCACCAGCCGGTCCAGCAGCCGCTGCACACTGGGCGTGATGTACTGCGGCACCACTTCGGGACCCGGTGGCACCAGCTCCGCCAGCCCGTAGAGATACGCCCGCTCGTCCCCCGACAGCCGCAGCGCCCGTGCCAGCGCCTCGACGACCTGCCCGGAGGGGTTGGCCGCCCGGCCCTGCTCCAGGCGCGTGATGTAGTCGACCGAGATCCCGGCCAGCAGGGCCAGCTCCTCGCGCCGCAGCCCGGCCGCGCGCCGGTGACCGCCCGCGGCCAGCCCCGCCGCCTGCGGGGGGATCCGGTCGCGCCAGCGCCGCAGCGCCCTGCCGAGTTCCGTAGCCGTCATGCCCCCAGTGAACACCGCGCGCCGGTGCCCGTGCCTGGTACCCGCAGTCCCAGGAAGAGGGGTCTCCTGGCTGACCGGGCCGCCGCGCCGCAGGCTGGACGCATGACGACAACACTGATCACAGGAGCGAACAAGGGCATCGGCCGCGAGACCGCCCGCCGGCTCGTCGCGGCGGGCCACACCGTCTACGTCGGCGCCCGCGACGCGGAGCGCGGACGCCGCGCCGCCGAGGAGCTGGGCGCGCGGTTCGTCCTGCTCGACGTCACCGACGACGCCACGGTCGACGCGGCCGCCAAGACCATCGAGGCCGACGGCGGACTCGACGTGCTCGTCAACAACGCCGGCATCGAGACCCGGCTGGAGGGCAACGCCGTTCCCACCGCAGAGACCGTGACCGCCGACCAGATGCGCAACACCTTCGAGACGAACGTCTTCGGCGTCGTCCGCGTCCTGCACGCCTTCCTGCCCCTGCTGCGGCGCTCGGCCGCCCCGGTCGTGGTCAACGTCAGCAGCGGCCTGGCCTCCCTGACCAACCTCTCCGACCCCGGTCACCCCGCGCACTTCTACCCGGGCATCGCGTACCCGACGTCCAAGACCGCGGTCAACATGCTCACCGTGCAGTACGCGAAGGCGTTCCCGGCCATGCGGATCAACGCCGTCGAGCCCGGCTTCACCAAGACGGACCTGAACGGCAACACGGGCATCCAGACCGTCGAGGAGGGCGCCGAGATCATCGTGCGCATGGCGCAGATCGGTCCCGACGGGCCGACCGGCGGCTACTTCGACATCAACGGCCCGCTGCCCTGGTGAGGGGCTGAACCGCTGAACCACGGCCGGCACCGCCGGGACGGTCAGACCGGCCGGACCCGGTCCAGCCGGGCGACGTTCCGCGCGGACAGCCGGAGGCTTCCCGCGGCGACGTTCTCCCGCAGATGGGCCGGGTCGGCGGTCCCCGCGATCAGCAGGGTGCGGTCGTAGACCGCCAGCAGCCAGGCGAGCGCGACCTGGGCCGGTGTGCGGCCCAGCTCCTCGGCCACCGCCACGACTTCGGGATGACCGGTCGCCTTCGGCCGGCCGGGGAAGCGTGAACCGAGCGGGCAGAACGGCACCCACGCGATGTCGTGCTCCCGGCACAGCGCGAGCACCGGCTCGGCGGCCCGCTCCAGCACGCCGTAGTCGTTCTGCACGCACACGACGCCGGCCGGCAGGGCCTGCCGGAGCTGGTCGGCGGAGACGTTGCTCAGCCCGATGCCGCCGATCTTGCCGGCGTCGCGCAGTGCGGACAGCTCGGCGAGCTGGCTGTCGAGGTCGACCTTCTGGTCCCCCTCGGCGATCAGGCCGGGCGGCGCGTCGGCGCGCCGCAGGTTCACCACGTCCAACCGCTCCACGCCGAGCACCGAGAGATTGGCCTCGACCTGGGCGCGGAGCTGTTCGGGACGCTGGGCGGCGGCCAGCCGGCCGCCGGAGTCGTCGGCCCCCACCTTGCCGACCAGCACCAGGTCGTCGGGGTAGGGGGCCAGCGCGGCGTGGATGAACTCGTTGCAGGGACCGTAGAAGTGCGCGGTGTCCAGGTGGTTGACGCCGAGGTCCACCGCTTCGCGCAGCAGGCCGAGGACGGCGTCGCGCCCTGCCGTCGTGTAATGCAGCTGCATCACACCGAAGCCGACCCGGGCGACGGTGCGTCCGGCCAGTTCGGCGGTGCCGCCGGGCGGGCCGGTGGGCGGGTCCACGGGGGGCTGGGGTGCCGTCATCAGAGCATGCTCCCGTCGGGGCGAAGGAGATCGGTCGATACGGAGGCTACCATCCGATCGGAGGAATGCCTCCGCATCTTGCCCCGCATACGAGAACAACCGCGTCAGGGATACGTGACCGTCAGGGATACGTGACCGTCAGGGGCACATGGCCGTCAGCGGTACACGGCTGTCAGGGGCGCATGACCGTCAACGGCACACGGCTGTCAGCGGCACATGGCCGTCAGGGGACACATGGCCGTCAGGGGTCGGTGACCGTCGTCGGGACGTCAGACGACGGCGTCGGCGCGCAGCGCCGCGATCTCGCCCGCCGACAGGCCCAGACCGGTGAGGATCGCGTCCGTGTGCTCGCCCACGTCCGGCACCGGATCCATCCGGGCGGGCAGGCCCGCGAGATCGGCGGGCGGGCGCAGCGCGCGGACGGTCGCGCCCGGTACGGCCACCTCCTGCCAGCGCTCGCGGGCGGCCAGCACCGGGTGGTCCAGGAACGCGGCGACGTCGTTGACCCCGGCGCAGGCGATGCCGATCGCCTCCAGGTCCTCGAGGACCTCATCGGCGTCCGCGCGCGCGAAACACTCGGCGACGATCGCGTTGAGCGCGTCACGGTGCGCGACCCGGTCGGGGCCGGTGGCGAAGCGGGGATCGTCCACCAGCGCCGGCCGGCGCAGGAAGTCCGCGCACAGGGCGGCCCACTCGCGCTCGTTCTGGACGGAGAGGAGCACCTGCTTGCCGTCGGCCGTCGTGAAGGCGCCGTACGGTGCGATGGTCGCGTGCTGGGTGCCGATCCGGGGCGGCTGACTGCCGCCGTAGCGCGTGTAGTTGGCGGGCTGGCCCATCCACTCCGCCAGCGCCTCGAACAGGGACACCTCGACGGGGTGGACCCGGCCGGTGGTGGCCCGCGTGTACAGGGCGGTCAGGACGCCCGTGTAGGCGTACATACCGGCCGCGATGTCGGCGACCGAGATCCCGACCCGGGCGGTCTCCTCCGGGGTGCCGGTCAGCGAGACCAGACCGGTCTGGCACTGCACCAGCAGGTCGTAGGCCTTGCGGTCCGCCCACGGACCGGTCGTGCCGTACCCGGAGACGGTGCACGGGATCAGCCGGGGGTGGCGCTCGGCGAGCGCGTCGGCGCCGAGGCCCAGGCGGTCGGCGGCCCCCGGCGCGAGATTCTGTACGAACACGTCGGCGCCGTCGAGGAGCCGGCGCAGCACCTCCTTGCCGCGCGGCTCCTTGACGTCCAGGGTGAGCGACTCCTTGGACCGGTTGAGCCAGACGAAATAGCTGGAGTGGCCGTGCACGGTCGTGTCGTAGCGGCGCGCGAAGTCCCCCTCGCCGGGCCGTTCCACCTTGATGACACGGGCGCCGAGATCGGCGAGCTGCCGGGTGGCGTAGGGGGCGGCCACGGCCTGTTCCAGGCTGACCACCGTGATGCCCGACAGGGGGAGTTCGTGCACCGTGATGCCTCCTGGCCTTCGTATGGCGACAGGCCTTTCCCGCGTGGCCGTACAAATCCTGGCACAGGACCATGCGTCCACAGGACGGTCCGTCCAGCCGGACCGTCCGTCCTGGGCGATGACCCGCGTACCCTTGCCAGCTGCCGTTTTCCATCGAGGCGCGGTGCTCAGGACTCCGGGGCCGGGACGGCCGAGGGTTCCCGGCGGGGGTCGCACAGCACCATGACCGCGCGGGCGACGAGTTCGCCCGCACCGCCGAGTTCCCTGCGGTAGCGGCCCGTCGTTCCGCGGACGGTCTCCGCGAAGTCCGGATCGGCGGCACGGGCGCGGGCCGGGGCGGGGAGTTCCCGGGCCATGGCGCGGCGGCGGGCGAGGAGCGCGATGATCTCGTCGTCGAGGCGTTCCAGCCGGCCGAGCCGGTCGAGCGACAGCTCCGCCGTCGGTGCGGCCGCGTGGTGCGTGGTCCGTCCGTCCGCGTCGTACGTCGTCACGAAGGATCTCCGTTTCGACGGCGGAAGCCGGATCGCGGCTCGCGCCGTCCTCGTCGCAGTAGGTCGCAGTAGGTCGCAGTAGGTCGCAGCGGGTCGCTGCGGGTCGCTGCGGGTCGCTGCGGGTCGCTGCGGGTCGCAGTGGGTCCTTCAACACAGTGCCCAGGCGGCCGGGCGGCAACGCATGCCCTCCGGCAGGTCTACGGCAGACCTGAGGCAGATCCACGGCAGACCCACGGCAGACCTACAGCGTGGAGGCGGGCGCGGGTTCCGGGGCGGGCCGGGGTGCCCCGTCGCGGCGGGGCAGGGCGAGCGGGGTGGCCAGGATGAGGAGACCGGCGAGCGCGATCGCGGTGCGTGTGCCGGCCAGGTCGGCCAGTACGCCCCACAGCGCCGTCAGGGCCGCGGTCGACCACTTGCCGGTGACCGACCACGCGGAGAGGGTGCGGGCGACCCGGTCGGCCCTGGTGTGCTCCAGCCGGTAGGTGGCGTACAGCGGACCGAACACGCCGCAGCAGGTGATCAGGCCGAACTCCACGGCCATGACGAGCACCAGCCCCGGAGCGCCAGGACGGACGAAGGCCAGCCCGATCGGCCAGCAGGCCCGCAGCATCCCGCTGGTGAGCAGGACCCGGTGCCGCCCGAACCGCGAGGCGAGCGGACGCGCCAGCCGTGAGCCGACCAGGCCACCGAGCGAGGGGAGCGCGAAGGCCAGGCCGTACTGCCAGGGCGCGAACCCGAGGTCGCCGACCATCAGGACGGCGAGCAGTGGCGAGACCGCGATGAGCAGCGCGTTGAAGGCCACCGTGTTGCAGAACAGCAGGCGCAGCCCCTGATGGGCCAGGATGTGGCGCCACCCGTCGAGCAGACCGCCGGCCGACGCCGGCTCCTTCCGTACCGGAGGCCGCTCCTCGCCGCCGATCGCGCGGATCCCGAGGGCCGACAGCAGGAAGCTGACCGCGTTGGCGACCACCGTCATCACCGGTCCGAACAGGCCGATCGAGGCCCCGCCGAGCGGAGGTCCGAGCACGGTGGCGGTCCAGGTGGTCGTCTCGAACCGCGCGTTCGCCACGAGCAGGTCCTCCGGCGGCACCAGCGACTTGAGGAAGGAGCCACTGGCCGCGGTGAAACCGATGTCGGCCGCCGCGACCACGACCGACACAACCAGCAGTTGTACCAAGCTGAGCCGGCCCAGCGCGTAGGCCGCCGGGACGGTCATCAGTGCCGCGAACCGGACCAGGTCCATGCCGACCATCACCGGCCGCTTGCGGCGGAACTCCACCCACGGCCCGAGCGGCATCGCCACGGCCGCCCCCACCGCGAGGCCCGCGGCCGCCAGGGCCGCCACCTCGGTCGCGCCTGCGTGCAGGACGAGCACCGCGATCAAGGGAAACGCGTCGAAGGCGAGCCATGTGCCGGCCGTGCTCACGGCGTACGCCGCCCACAGCCATCCGAACCGCCGCCCGAGCGGCCGTCTGCCGCGCATACCCACCTCTCCGCCGCCCTGGAAAGCCGACCGGCGACATCCAAGCGGGTCCCGGGACAGCGGGGCAAACAACCGACTCGCGCGACGCCCGACAACCGGGCGTTGTGGGTGCGGTGACCGTCTCCCGGCGCACGGGCACCCGGATCGCGGCGTCAGAATGTGTCCGTGGACCTCGACGCCGTACGCACCTTCGTGACCGTCGCCGACGCCGGGCAGTTCCGGGAGGCCGCCCTCACCCTCGCCGTCACCCAGCAGGCCGTCTCCAAACGGGTCGCCGCCCTGGAGAAGCAGCTCGGGGTGCGCCTGTTCACCCGCACGGCGCGTGGCGCCCTGCTCACCGTCGACGGGCAGGTCTTCCTGCCGCACGCGCGCGACCTCCTGCGGGCCGAGGAGCGGGCCGCCGCCTCCGTGCGGCCCGGCCGGCGCGCGCTGCGCGTGGACGTCATCGGCCGGCGCCTCGCGCCGGCCGATCTGGTACGGGGTTTCCACCACGCTCATCCCGAGGTCGTCCTGGACGTGGTGACCCTCTTCGACGCCGACGCGGCCATCGGCGCCGTGCGCTCCGGGACCATCGACGCCTCCTTCCGGGCCCTGACCCTGCCCGCCCGACGGCTCCCCGAGGGCGTCGAGGCCGCCCGCGTCCACGACGAGCCCGTCGAGCTGCTCACCGGACCGCGGCACCCGCTGGCGGGCGCCCGTACGGTCGCCCCGGAGCAGCTGGCCGGACACCGGATCTGGATGCCCGGCAACGTCGCCGGCACGGAGTGGGCGGCCTTCTACGACGACCTCGCGGCCGAGTTCGGCATCGTCATCGAGGTGACCGGCCCCGATTTCGGCACCGAACCGCTCCTGGACACCATCGCCGACTCCCCGCTGCTGGCGACCTTCGTCGGGGAGCAGACCAGGGTGCTCTGGCCCGCCGACCACGACCTGCGCCGCATCCCCGTGCACGCCCCGACGCCGGTCTACCCGCACTCGCTGATCTGGCGGAGCGACAACCCGCACCCGGCGCTGAGCGCCCTGCGCACCCACCTCGGCTCCCCGGACGGGGACCGGGACGTCTGGACCCCGAAGTGGGCGCAGTGAGGACGGCGCCGACCCGGCCGGCACCGCGCCCCGTACCCCCGGGGTCCAGGCGGTTGCCGTGGACGGCCGCGGTGTCGATGCCGCGGTGGCCGGCCTCGAGGGCCGCGCTCACGGCGGCGGGGGACGGAGGAGGCGGGGACGGCGGAGACGGGACGGCGGAGGCATGGGTGCCGGCCGGCCGTGCGGGTCGGGGGATCAGTGCTGTACGGGTGCGGGCAGCTGTCCGGCCGGGGCGGACTCCGCCACGATCCGCCCGGTCGGCCGGGTGCGGCGGTCGAGGAAGGCCGCCAGGAAGGACAGGAGCAGCGCGGCGCCGGACAGCAGCGCGCCGATCCAGTTCGGTGACGTGTAGCCGAACCCGGCCGCGATGACGACGCCGCCCAGCCAGGCGGCCAGGGCGTTGCCGAGGTTGAAGGCTCCGATGTTGGCGGCGGACGCCAGGGTGGGCGCGGCCGAGGCCTGGTCGAGCACCCACTTCTGCAGCGGGGGAACGGTGGCGAAGCCCAGCGCACCGACCAGCGTCAGCGTGATCGCGGCGAGCGCCTTGCTGTGGGCGGTCGCCGTGAACAGCAGCAGCGTGAGGGACAGCGCCCCGAGCGTGGTGAACAGCATGGGCATCAGGGCCCGGTCGGCGAACCGGCCGCCCACCAGGTTGCCCAGGAACATCCCGGCTCCGAACAGCACCAGCAGCCAGGTCACCGCACCGGCCGAGTAGCCCGCGACCTCGGTCATCATCGGCGTGATGTAGGTGATCGCCGCGAAGACACCGCCGTAGCCGAGGACGGTCATGGCCATCGCCAGCCAGACCTGGACGTTGCGGAAGGCGGCGAACTCGACGCGGATGTCGGCGGACTCGGGCCTGCCCGTCCCGGGCACGAGCCTCGCCACGCCGAGCAGCCCCACGACGCCGAGCGCGGCGACACCGGCGAAGGTGACCCGCCAGCCGGCGGCCTGGCCGATGTAGGTGCCCAGCGGGACGCCCACGATGTTCGCGACGGTCAGGCCGGTGAACATCAGGGAGATCGCGGAGGCCTTCTTCTCGGGCGCGACCAGTTGGGCGGCGACCACGGATCCGATGCCGAAGAACGCACCGTGCGCGAGGGAGGCGACGATCCGGCCGATGAGCATGACGCCGAAGACGGGGGCGAGCGCGGACAGCGCGTTGCCCACCACGAACAGGCCCATGAGGAACGTGAGCATCTTCTTGCGGGAGACCTTGGTGCCCAGGACCGTCAGCAGGGGTGCGCCGAGGACGACGCCGAGGGCGTAGCCGGAGACGAGCCGGCCGGCGGTGGGGATGGAGACCCCGAAGTCGCCCGCGACCTCGGGCAGCACGCCCATGATCACGAATTCCGTGGTGCCGATCCCGAAGGCCCCGATGGCCAGGGCCAGGAGGGCGAGAGGCATGGGAGGTACCTTTCAGGCAGTTGCGTGCGAGCTTTACAAGCGTAGACAATAATTGCGTACGCCGGATAAATGCAAGTGCAGACAATCCCTTGAGCGGGTATCGGGCGCTTGCAAGTATCCGGCCGTACGTAAGCCCCCGCGGCGATGCCCGCGGGCTGGATGCCGGGTGGGGCTCCCGGGCTCAGCAGGGCGTACGCAGCGTCTCGACCGCCCTCACCAGCGGGGCGAGCCCGGGGTCGCGTGCCGCCTCGTCCAGGGCCTCGCGCAGGGCCGCTTCGTTCGTCGGGCGGGCCTCCTCCAGGAGCGTGAGGCCGACCTCGGAGACATCGGTGTAGATGCCGCGCCGGTCGGTGGGGCACAGGTACCTGCTCAGCAGCCCGCGGTCCTCCAGGCGTGTGACCAGCCGGGTCGTGGCGCTCTGGCTGAGCACGACCGCGTCGGCGACCTGCTTCATCTGCAGGTGCCCGCCCTCTCCGTCGTGCTGCCTGCTCAGCACGTCGAGCAGCGAGTACTCGCGCACGCTCAGACCGTGCCCGGACTGCAGGGCGCGCTCGATGTGCGCCTCGATCCTGCCGTGCAGCAGTGACAGGGCGCACCAGCCCTGGGCGAGGGCGGTGGGTGCCGGGTCGGTCGCGGTCATGGGTCCGAGTCCTCCGTCGCGAAGGGTGTGCCCTCCAGGATAGGCCAACGGTGAAATTGCCAGCGGATGCAAGTATCGCGCGCGTGCAAGCTGTGTCGTGTCGCGGTCACCCGGGTCCGGCTGATAGACCCGAGGCATGGCAGACGACGAATCCGGGCGCTTCGCCGCGGGACAGACGGCGCTCGTGATCCCCGTACCGGAGGCAGAAGCCTCGGTCCGGACCTGGCGCAAGCGTTTCGACCCCGCGGCCCGGGCCGGTGTCCCGGCCCATGTCACCGTGGTCTTCCCCTTCCTGCACGCCTCCCTCGTCGACGCCGCGACCTGCGCCGCCCTGGACGAGATCGTCGCCCGCCACCCGTCCTTCGACGCGCGGTTCGGGGAGTGCGGACGGTTTCCCGGCGTGCTCTACCTCGTACCCGTGCCGGACACCCCGTTCCGCCGGCTCACCCAGGCGGTCGTCGAACGGTGGCCCGAGGCCCCGCCGTACGGCGGCAAGTACGCCCCCCATCCCCACCTGACGGTCGCTCAGGGGCAGGAGGAGGCCGTACTGGACGAGATCGAGTCCGGCCTGCGCCCCAGCCTCCCCTTCACGGCACGCGTCCCCACTGTCGACCTCGTGGTCCACACCGGTACGGAGTGGCGCCACCGGGCGTCCTTCGCGCTGCGGTAGCCGGGCGCGCCCCGGGACCGTGATCGCCCGGCGGCACAAGGGGTTCTTCGTGCCCCGGCCGGTGTGCGCGGGTGGGGTCGCGCCGATCACGTCCTCACGCCCCGGGCCGGGCACCTCGTGGGACACCGGCTGAGCGCCTCGGCTCACGCCGCCGCCACCCAGGTGCCCTGCCCGCCCTGCCTCCGCGTACCGGCCGACGTCTTCGCCGAGCGGGCCTCCCGGGCAGGTCCGAGCAGGTCGACCGGGGCCGGGTGACTGCCGCGCCGGACCCGGTTTCGGCGTCCCGGTCCCGGTCCCGGACCCGGTCCCGGTCCCGGTGCCGCGTCCCGGCGGGCCCGCGGGGCGGGCCGGAGGTTCGCGGCCCCGGCGCGTCGGTCAGCGGCCGGCCGGGCTCGGCCGGCGCTCCGGGGGCCGGCCGCGTGAGACGACCCGCGTGCCGCGGCCGTCCTCCACCCGGACCTGCAGTGAGCCGCAGCGGCAGCGGGCCCACACCGTGCGGCCCCTCGCGGTGCTGTGCCGCGACACCACTTCGAAGGGCCCGGCGCAGTCGGGGCGGCCGCAGTGCGGGCAGTCGACGGACGTGCTGATCATGGCAACTCCTCGTGGCTGCTGACGAATGGGCCGTCGCGACACAGCCAGGGTGCGGCCCGGTGTCCGTACACGTCCAGGTTGACTTTATGGACCTGACCCTGAAGCCTGGACTTCATGATCGACCTGCGCCGACTGCACGTCCTGCGGGCCGTGGCCCACTACGGCACGGTCACGGCGGCCGCCCGCGCGCTGCACTTCACCACCTCGGCGGCCTCCCAGCAGATCCGTCAGCTCGCCCGTGACCTCGGCGTCGACCTCCTGGAACCGCAGGGCCGGGGGGTGCGGCTCACTCCGGCCGCCGAGAGTCTGCTCGCGCACGCGGACGCCATCCAGGCCCGCTGGGAACAGGCCGAGCTGGATCTGCGCGCCGAGGGCGCCCCGGCCGGGCCGCTACGGGTGAGCGGGCCCTCCACGGCCGTATCGGTGCTGCTGGCCCCGATGGCGGTACGGCTGCGGGAGCGGTACCCCCGGCTGTCCGTCCGTATCCGGGAGGGCGGACCGTCCGAGGCCTTCGACCTGCTCTTCGAGGGGGAGACCGACCTGGCCGTCGTCGAGGCCAGCCCCCACAACCCGCCGCTCGGCGACGTCCGCTTCGACCAGCGGCCGCTCCTGGACGACCCGTTCGACCTCGTCGTCCCCGAGGGCCACACGCTGGCCGGGTGCGAGCGGATCGGTCTGTCCGACGCGGCCCGCGAGGACTGGATCGCGCCGGTCGCGGACCCCTGCCGCACGCATGTGATGTCGGCGTGCGGTGAGGCCGGCTTCAGCCCGGGCATCGTCCATCACGCCCTGGACTGGAACGTCACCGCCCACCTGGTCGCCAACCGGCTCGGCGTCGCGCTGATCCCGCGGCTGGCCCAGCTGACCCCGCACCTGCCGATCACCCGGGTCCGCTGCACCGGCAACCCGCACCGCACGCTGCTCACCTGCACCCGCCGGGGCGGCCGGGAGCGGCCCGCGGTCGCCGCCGCGCTGGCGGAACTGAGCGAGCTGGCGCCCACGGCCGTGGCGTGAACCGCGAACCGTGAACCGCGAACCGTCGACGGCGAGCGGTGAGCGGGAGCGCGAAGGCGACGCGAAAGGGGGCCGGGGCCCGTCGGCCCGGCCCCCTGGGGACCTGTGCGGTCGTGGATCAGGCGGCGACGGCCTCGCCCGCGTGGCCGTGCAGGCGCGCGACCACCTCGGTCAGCTGCGCGGCGACCTCGGCGTCGTCGGCCGGGTGGATCCCGGCGAAGCGCGTCACCGAGCCGGGGATGGAGAGCTTGACGTCCTCGAGCACCTTGCCGCCGGCGATGCCCACGGCCTTGCGGGTCTCGTCCTGCGCCCACACGCCGCCGTACTGCCCGAAGGCGGTGCCGACCACGGCGACGGGCTTGCCGCCGAAGGCGCCGGCGCCGAACGGGCGGGACAGCCAGTCGATGGCGTTCTTCAGGACGGCCGGGATGGTGCCGTTGTACTCGGGGGAGAAGAACAGGAAGGCGTCGGCGGCCTGGGCGGCCTCACGCAGCTTGGCCGCGGGGGCCGGGACGGCGCCCTCGACGTCGATGTCCTCGTTGTAGAAGGGGATCTCGGCCAGGCCCTCGAAGATCTCGACGTCCGCGCCCTCGGGCGCGAACCGGACGGCCGCCTCGGCGAGCTGGCGGTTGTGCGAACCGGCGCGAAGACTGCCGACGAGCGCGAGGATGCGAACAGACATGGGGAACTCCAGGTATGGGGGGCTGGGACAGGGACTGAGATATTGCCGAAACAATCCGGACCGAGGTCCGTTTATTGTGTAGCACCTTAACCGGACCTCGGTCCAGTTTTGTTCCCCATGCTTTACGCTGTCTTCATGTCCGCCGCCCTGCCGCCCTTCCCCCGGCCCCAGGAGCCGGTCGGCGAGCCCGAGTTGCTGCAGCTCAGCGCCGCCGACGGGCCGTGCCTGCGCGCCGACGCCGCGCGCAACCGGGCCCGGCTGCTGGAGGCCGCCGCCCGGCTGATCGCGGAGCACGGCGCGGCCGGGGTCACGATGGAGGCGGTGGCCGCCGCGGCCGACGTGGGCAAGGGGACCGTCTTCCGCCGCTTCGGCGACCGCACGGGCCTGCTGATGGCGCTGCTGGACCACTCGGCCCGCACGCTGCAGGCCGACTTCCTGGGCGGGCCGCCGCCGCTGGGCCCCGGGGCGCCGCCCCTGGAGCGGCTGCGGGCGTTCGGCGTGGCCGTGCTCTACCGGTCGGCCGAGCAACTGGACCTGCAACTGGCCGCCCAGCCGGACCCCGCCCGCCGCTTCGTCCACCCCTCGGCCGGGGCCCTCGCCATGCACGCCACGATGCTGCTGCGGCAGATCGTGCCGGACGCCGACTGCGAGCTGCTGGCACAGACCCTGATGGGCTACCTCGACCCCGCCGTGATCCACCATCTGACCAGGCAGCGCGGCATGCCCATGCGGCGGCTGGAGTCCGGCTGGATCGACCTCGTCGCCCGGCTCACGGGCACCGGGCCGCCCCGCTGACCCGCCCGGCCCGGGCCTCTCGCGCCCGGCCGGGAGGCGGCCCGGCTCAGGCGTGCTGCGCGAACATGTCCAGCAGGCCCTGCGGCGCATCGGATCGCAGCAGCATGGCCCCGTTGTCGGCCGAGTCGGCCGCGGAGCGCTCGGCGCGCGGGAACATCTTCCGCTCGTAGGCGCTCAGCGCGGCCTCGGTGTCCCCGGGGTGCGCGGCCAGGGCGAGGCCCAGCTCCGCCCCGTCCAGCAGCGCCAGATTGGCGCCCTCGCCCGCGAACGGCGACATCAGGTGCGCGGCGTCGCCGAGCAGCGTCACCCCCGGCACCCGCTCCCAGCGGTGGCCCACCGGCAGCGCGTGGATGCGCCGCGGCACGAGCGCGCCGTCGGCGTCGGCGACCAGCGCCCGCAGGCTCTTGTCCCAGCCGGCGAAGTGCTCCAGGACCCGCGCCCTGGCCGTCTCGGTGTCGGTGAAGTCGATGCCGTCCAGCCACTCCTCGGGCGCCTCGACGGCGGCGTAGACGTGCAGGCTGCCGTCGGTCTCGCGATGGGCGAGGAAGCCGCGGCCCGCGCCCAGCGCGAACAGCATGCCGCCGCCGACCACCTCGGCGCTCACCGGGTGGCGCAGGTCCGCGTCCTGGAGGTCTGCCTCCACGAACGAGACGCCGGTGTAGGCCGGGCGGGCGTCCGAGACCAGGGGGCGGATCCGCGACCAGGCGCCGTCGGCGCCCACCAGCAGGTCCGTGGTCAGGACGGTGCCGTCGGCGAGCGTCACCTCGTGCCGGCCGCCGCCCAGCGGACGCGCGCCGGTGACCTTGGCACCCCAGCGCACGGTGCCCTCGGGCAGCGAGTCCAGCAGCAGACCGCGCAGGTCGCCGCGGTCGATCTCGGGGCGCTCGCCCCGGTCGCCGTGGGTCCGCTCCAGGCGGACCACGGCGTCCTTGTCCAGCACGCGGGTGGCATCGCCGCCGGGATGGACGAGGGCCCGGAACCCCTCGTGCAGCTCCGCGGCGCGCAGGGCCACCTGGCCGGAGTCGTGGTGGATGTCGAGCATGCCGCCCTGGGTTCGGGTGGCGGGGGAGGGGTCCAGGTCGTAGACGGCGGCCCGGATGCCGTGCACGTGCAGCACACGGGCGAGGGTGAGGCCGCCGAGGCCGGCGCCGACGATGGTGATGGCGTGGTGCGTGGTCATGTCGTACTCCTTGGGGTCAGTCGGGTGCGGGGGCGTGCTCGATGCCGGTGATCAGCGTCCGCAGCGCCCAGGACAGGCGCTCCTGCGGCGCCCCCGCGAGCAGGGCGTCGCCGAGTGCGGCGATGCGCGGGTGGGTGCGCGCGGACGCGCCGTGCAGCGCGCCGCGCAGGGCGTCCCAGTCCTCCTCGGACGCCGCCTCGCCGTCCGCGTGTTCGGCGGCGGTCGCGGTGGTGTGCTGCAGCAGCAGGTCCACGCCCCACGCGGCCTGCGCGGGCGGGACGCCGCCCTCGTCGAGCAGGGCCAGTAGCGACTCGATCAGGTTCAGGTAGTGCGGTCCGCTCGGCCGGGCCGTCAGCGCGGAGCGGGCCAGGCCCGGGTACTCGAAGAGCATGGCGGTGTACGCGGTCAGCAGCCGCTCCAGACGCTCCCGCCACGAGCCGTCGGCCGGGGCCGGCCCGATCGTCCCGAGCAGCTCGTCCAGGACGGCCGCGTGCAGCTCCGCGGTGTTGCGCACGTAGACGTACAGCGAGGCGGGGCCGGTGTCGAGCTCCTGCGCCAGGCGCCGCATGGTCACCTTCGGCAGGCCCTCGGCGCGCAGGACCGCGACGGCCGCGGTGACGATGCCCTCCCTGCTCAGGGCGGGCTTGGCCGGACGCTCACGGCGGCTGCGGGGGGAGTCGGTGCGGTCTGTCATGCCCCGAGCGTAGCGAACATGTTCGTTGCGAACAAGTTCGTGACGAACATGTTCGCCCTCGCCCGGGTGTGGCCCCTGACACAGGCTCTGCGAAGATGCCGTACGTCATGGTGCAGATACCGAAAACGCCCGCGCACTCCTCGTCCACGGCGCGCTCCGTGCCCACCAGCGCGGATGTGGCCCGCCTGGCCGGCGTCTCGCGCGCGACCGTCTCCTACGTACTGAACAACACCAGCGCCGTACGGATCAGCGAGCCCACACGCCGCCGGGTCCAAGAGGCCGCCGAGGAACTCGGCTACGTGCCGCACGCCGCCGCCCGCAGCCTGCGCGCCGGGCACAGCCGCATGGTCCTGATGCCCGCCCCCAGCTTCCCGGTCGGCCCCCTCTACAGCCAGTTCATCAGCGAGCTGCAATGGGCGCTCGGCCGGCTCGACTACACCGTCGTGCAGTACGGCTCCGTCGGCCTGCACGGCGACGAGGCCGCCCGTGCCTGGGCCGAACTGCGGCCGGTCGCCGTCCTGGTGCCCGGCGCGGGCCACCTCAGCCCGCAGGGCGTCACCGTGCTCAAGCGCTCGGGGGCCCGCGCCGTCGTCACCCTCGGCGCCGAGTCGGTCGACGGCGCCCACGCCCTGCTCATGGACCACGAGACCGTCGGCCACTGCGCCGCCGGGCACCTCTTCGACCGTGGCCGGCGCCGCATCGGGGCCGTCGCGCCCCGGGAGAACGGCCTGGAGTCCTTCGCCCTGCCCCGCCTGGAAGGCGTGCGCCGGGCCCTGCGGGGCACCGACGCCACCGTCACCGAACTGCCCCTGGCCTACGAGGAGGAGTCCGCCGCACGGCTCGCCGCCCGCTGGCCCGCCCTCGACCTGGACGCCGTGTTCGCGTACAACGACGAGTACGCGATGCTGCTGATGCGGGCGCTGCAGGACGCCGGCGTACGCATCCCGGAGGACGTGGCCCTCATCGGCGCCGACGACCTCATGCTCGGCCGGCTGCTGCGGCCCCGGCTGAGCACGGTCCACATCGAGCTGCCGTCCGGCCGCGACCTCGCCGAACTGGTCGACCGCGCGGTGCGCGACCCCGGCGCCGCGCCGGAGACGCACAAGGTGCTGGGAGCCACGGTGATCCACCGCGACTCCAGCTGAACCGAGGAGGCGCGCATGCGCACGACGGTCGCCATCATCGGAGGCGGCCCCGCCGGGCTGCTCCTGGCGCGGCTGCTGCACCGTACCGGCATGGACTGCGTGGTGCTGGAGGCCCGGACCCGGGAGTACGTCGAGCGGCGCCAGCGCGCCGGAATGCTCGAACAGGGCACGGTCGACGCCCTGCACGAGGCCGGCGCCGCCGAGCGGCTGACCGCCGAGGGCCTGGTCCACCAGGGCATCGAGCTGCGCTTCGACCGGGAACGCCACCACATCGACTTTCCCGCCCTCACCGGCGGCCGTACCGTCACCGTCTACGCCCAGACCGAGATCGTGAAGGACCTCGTCGCGCTCCAACTGGCCGACGGGCCACCGCTGTTGTTCGAGGCCGAGGCCATGGCGGTCGAGAAGCCGGACCGCGGCTCACCCGTCGTCCGCTTCCGGCACGAGGGCCGCGAGCAGGCCCTCGCCTGCGACTGGGTGGTGGGCTGCGACGGCTTCCACGGGATCGCCCGCGACACCTTCCCCGAACGCCTCGGCCGGACGTACGAACGCGACTACCCCTACTCCTGGCTCGGCGTGCTCGCCGACGTGGCGCCCTCCGGCGAGGAACTGATCTACGCGCGCGGGGAGGGCGGCTTCGCCCTGCACAGCATGCGCTCCCCGCACGTCTCCCGCCTCTATCTGCAGGTCCCCAACGGCACCGACGCCGACGACTGGAGCGAGGACCGCATCTGGGACGAGCTCGCCGCCCGCTTCGCCATCGACGCCGACTGGACCCTGCGCCGCGGCCCGATCACCGCCAAGTCCGTGACCCCGATGCGCAGTTTCGTCCACGAACCGATGCGCCACGGCCGGCTGCTGCTGGCCGGCGACGCGGCCCACATCGTGCCGCCGACCGGCGCGAAGGGCCTCAACCTCGCCGTCTCCGACGTCCGCGTCCTCGCCCGCGCCTTCGCCGAACTGCACCGCACCGGGTCGGAGCGGCTCCTGGACGCCTACTCGGACATCTGCCTGGCGCGCGTGTGGCAGGCGACCCGCTTCTCCTACGACATGACTAAGATGTTGCATGCTCAACCAGATGGGGACGCGTTCGAGGACCGTCTGCAGCTCGCACGCCTGCGCCGGATCGCCGCGTCCCGCCACGCGGCCGCCGAACTGGCCGCGAACTACACGGGACTTCCGCTCATGGTGTGAGTCCCGGTGACGAAACGGAGAGCCGTCATGCCGCTGCTCGACCCGAAGACCTGGCAACCCCGTCCCCTGTCGGGGCCCGAGTACGCCGTCACCGAGCCCGCCACCGGGGACACGCTCGCCACCGTCGGCCTCGCCTCCGCCGAGGACGTCGGCACCGCGGCCGAGGCCGCCGGCGCCGCCCAGTCCGAGTGGGCGCGCGTGCCGCACTTCGTCCGCGCCGGGGTCCTGCGCAAGGCCGGCGACCTGTTCGCGGCACACGCCGGCGAACTGCGGGAGTGGATCGTGCGCGAGTCGGGCTCCATCCCGGGCAAGGCCGACTTCGAACTGCACGTCGCCGCCCAGGAGTGCTACGAGGCCGCCGCCCTCGCCTCCCGCCCGGCCGGTCAGGTCCTGCCCACCGAGGCGCCGAGGCTGTCGTACACCCGCAGGGTCCCGGTGGGCGTGGTGGGCGTCATCGCCCCGTTCAACGCCCCGCTGATCCTCTCGATCCGCTCGGTCGCCCCGGCCCTCGCCCTCGGCAACGCCGTCGTCCTCAAGCCGGACCCGCGCACCGCGGTCTGCGGCGGACTCTCCCTCGCCGCGGTCTTCGCCGAGGCCGGCCTGCCCGAGGACCTGCTGCGGGTGCTGCCCGGCGGCGCGGACGTCGGGCAGGCGCTGGTCGCCGACCCGCGGGTGCCCGTCATCTCCTTCACCGGTTCCACCGCCGCGGGCCGCGCGGTCGGCGAGGCGGGCGGCCGCCACCTCAAGCGCGTCCACCTGGAACTCGGCGGCAACTCCGCCCTCGTGGTCCTGGAGGACGCCGACCTCGACGCGGTGATCTCGACGGCCGCCTGGGGCTCGTTCTTCCACCAGGGCCAGATCTGCATGACGACCGGCCGCCACCTGGTCCACCGGTCGATCTACGAGGAGTACGTCGAGCGCCTCGCGGCCAAGGCCGACTCGCTCGCGGTGGGCGACCCGCACCGCGAACAGGTCCACCTGGGCCCCATCATCGACGAGGCCCAGCTCACCAAGATCGACGGTCTGGTACGGGCCAGCGCGTCCCACGGCGCCCGGGTGGCCGCGGGCGGCACCCACGACAAGCTGTTCTACCGGCCCACGGTCGTCGCCGGCGCCGACGACTCCAGCCCCGCCTACGCCGAGGAGGTCTTCGGCCCGGTCGCGCCCGTCCGTCCCTTCGGCACCGCGGACGAGGCGGCGGCCCTGGCGGCACACGGCGAGTACGGCCTCTCGCTCGGCATCGTCACCCGTGACACGGCCCGCGGACTCGACCTCGCCGAGCGCATCCCGACCGGCATCGTCCACATCAACGACCAGACGGTCAACGACGAGGCCGTGGCTCCCTTCGGCGGCGTCGCGGCGTCGGGCACCGGCGCCCGCTTCGGCGGTGAGGCCAACCTGGAGGCCTTCACCGACGTGCGCTGGACGACGGTGCGCGGGGACGTGGCGCAGTACCCCTTCTAGGTCCCGTCCCCTTCCGGGCCGGGTCCCTTTCCGGGAGTCACCCGGTTCCCTCCGGGGTCACTGGCCGTTCTGCTCGGCCTGGGCCTGCTGGTCCGCCACGGCCTTGCGGACCTCGTCCATGTCCAGCTTGCGGGCCTGCCCGATGACGTCCGCCAGGGCGGCCTCGGGCAGCGCGCCCGGCTGCGCGAACACGGCGACCTGGTCACGGACGATCATCAGCGTCGGGATCGATTGGATACCGAAGGCCGCGGCCAGCTCCGGCTGCGCCTCGGTGTCGATCTTTCCGAACACCAGGTCGGGGTTCTCCTCGGCCGCCTTCTCGTACACCGGCGCGAACTGGCGGCACGGCCCGCACCAGGACGCCCAGAAGTCGATCAGGACGAACTCGTTGTCCGTGACCGTCTGGTCGAAGTTCTCCTTGGTGAGCTCCACGGTGCTGCTCATTGCGCGATTCCCTCTTCCTGCTGTCGGGGCGAAGCCGTCGGCACAACGCGGCCGACCTGTCACGTATTCCGCGCCCCTACCCGTGTGGCCTGAGCGCACACCACCCACCAGACTGACCCCATGACGGAAACGGAAACCTTCGCGTACGACGTCGTGGTGCTCGGGGCCGGGCCCGTGGGGGAGAACGTGGCCGACCGCACCCGTGCGGCCGGCCTGTCCACCGCGGTCGTGGAGAGCGAACTGGTCGGCGGCGAGTGCTCGTACTGGGCCTGCATCCCCAGCAAAGCCCTGCTGCGCCCGGTCATCGCCCGAGCGGACGCCAGGCGGGTACCCGGCCTGCGCCAGTCGGTACAGGGCCCCCTCGACGCCGCCGCGGTCCTCGCCCACCGCAACTACTACACATCCGACTGGCACGACGAGGGCGCGGCCGGGTGGCTGGACGGCATCGGCGCCGACCTGTACCGCGGCCACGGCCGACTGGACGGCGCCCGCACCGTGACCGTCACCGGCCGGGACGGCGGCCGCAAGGTGCTCACCGCGCGGCACGCGGTCGCCGTGTGCACCGGCACCGACGCCGTGCTGCCCGACCTGCCGGGCCTCGCCGACGTCAAGCCGTGGACCAGCCGGGACGCCACCAGCGCGCAGGAGGTGCCCGGCCGTCTCGTGGTGGTCGGCGGGGGAGTGGTCGCCACCGAGATGGCCACCGCCTGGCAGGCCCTCGGTTCGCAGGTCACCGTCCTGGTCCGCGGCAAGGGCCTGCTGAACCGCATGGAGCCGTTCGCCGGAGAACTGGTCGCCGAGGCGCTCACCGAGGCCGGCGCGGACGTGCGCACCGGCACGTCGGTGGAGTCGGTCACCCGCGAGAACGGCACCGTCGTGGTCGTCACCGACCAGGGCGAGCGCATCGAGGCCGACGAGATCCTCTTCGCCACCGGCCGCAAGCCGCGCACCGGCGACATCGGCCTGGACACCGTCGGCCTGGAACCGGGCAGCTGGCTCGCGGTCGACGACAGCCTCCGGGTGAGCGGCGAGGACTGGCTGTACGCGTGCGGTGACGTCAACCACCGCGCGCTCCTGACCCACCAGGGCAAGTACCAGGCCCGTATCGCCGGCGCCGCCATCGCCGCCCGGGCCTCCGGCGTGCCGATCCTGGAGTCGGACCCCTGGGGCGCCCACGCGGCCACCGCCGACCACCACGCCGTCCCCCAGGTCGTCTTCACCGACCCGGAGGCGGCGGCCGTGGGCCTCTCCCTCGCGGAGGCGGAACAGGCCGGCCACCGGGTGCGCGCCGTGGACGTCGACATGACCTCCGCGTCCGGCGCGGGCCTGTACGCCGACGGCTACCGCGGCCGCGCCCGCATGATCGTGGACCTGAACGAGGAGATCCTGCGCGGCGTCACCTTCGTCGGCCCGGGCGTCGGGGAGCTCATCCACTCCGCGACCGTCGCGGTCGCCGGCCAGGTCCCGATCAGCCGGCTGTGGCACGCGGTCCCGTCGTTCCCGACGATCAGTGAGGTGTGGCTGCGGCTGCTGGAGTCCTACCGCGACAACTGACCTACCTGTCAGGGGAGTTCAGCGCACCCCGGCACGGGCGACCGTGCCGGGGTGCGCCCGCCCCGGGCCGCTCAGGGCAGCGGGAACCCGAGCGCCCGCGCCGCCTCCCGCGGCGTCGGCTGCGTCCACCGCTCGGCCACCGCCTCGTTCGAGGCCAGCGAGCGCGGCTCCGCACGGTCCAGGTACAGCGTCCCGTCGAGGTGGTCCGTCTCGTGCTGGACGATCCGCGCGGGCCAGCCGGCGAACACCTCGTCCAGCGCGCGGCCGTGCTCGTCCTGGCCGGTCAGCCGCACCTCGGCGGGCCGGGCCACCACCGCCTGCCAGCCCGGCACGCTCAGGCAGCCCTCGAAGAAGGCCGCCCGCCGCGCGCCGACGGGCTCGTACGACGGGTTGACCAGCACCCGGAACGGCTGCGGCACCCGGCCGCGGGCCAGCCGTACCTCCTCCGGCACCGGCGCCGGGTCCTCGATCACCGCGATCCGCAGCTCCACACCGACCTGTGGCGCGGCGAGACCCACGCCGGGAGCGGCGCGCATGGTGACGCGCAGGGCGTCGACGAAGCGGGCCAGCAGCGCCGCGTCGAGCTGGCCGTCGAAGCGCTCGGTGCCCTGCCGCAGCACCGGGTGGCCCGCGGCGACGATGGGCAGCGGGCCGTCGACGGCGAGGAGTTCCTCGATCCGCTCGGCAAGGGGCGCTCGGTCACGGGGAGTTGCCATCGGCCCAGGATGCCACGGCCTCCCGGACGGGCGTCGCACCGTACGACACGGGCCGCAAGCGGCCGGGTAGGCGGCGCCTTCCGGCGGGGCGGCGGGGAGGTACGGAGGTAGGGAGTTACGGAGTGCTGCCGGGCCGGGCAGGCGGCCGGCCGGGGCCTCGGCGGTACGACCGGGGCCGGGCCCGGGTTCCGTGGTGGAACCGGGCCCGGCCGTGTCGCCGTACGCTGCCGCCGGGGCTCGTCCGGACGTCTGCGGACGTCGCTCAGCCCTGCGCGAAGTCACCCGCGAGCGCCGAGGCGACGCGCAGGTGCGAATCGGCCTCCTCCTGCCGCCCCTGCCGCTCGAGGGTGCGGCCGAGCATCAGCCGGGCGTAGTGCTCCACCGGGTCACGCTCCACGATCACGCGCAACTCGCTCTCCGCTCGGCGCAGTTGGGCCGAGTGGTAGTAGGCGCGCGCCAGCAGCAGCCGCGGTCCTGTCCGCTCCGGCACCTCCTCGACCAGCCCGCTCAGCACGCGCGCCGCGGCGGCGTAGTCCTTGGCGTCGAAGAACATCCGCGCGCGCTCCCAGCGCTCCGCCGGTGTCCCGTGGTCGTAGTACGTCGTGTCCACTCGTGACCTCCTTCGGTGTCTGCAACCATGAGCAGTGGTTGAACATTCCACCAAATGCGGGAGGGGAGGGTCAGGCGGCCTTCGCGGCCAGTTCGGCGTTGGCCCGCTCGGTCACCAGGGCCAGCACGCGGCCGGTGGCCGCCAGGTCCTCGGCCGGGATCCCGCCCCAGATCCGGGCCGAGATCTCCGCGCTCTCGCCGCTCACCGCGGTGTGGAACTCCCGGCCGGCGTCCGTGATCCGGACCTCGGATGCCTCGCATCCCCCGGATCCCCCGGCCGTGAGGAGCCCCTTGGAGATCAGTTCCGCCACGACGCCCCGCACCTCGGCCGGGTCGGCCTTGAGCGAGCCGGTGACCTGCTCGACGAGTGCCTCGCGCTCCAACGGCGCCTCGGCGACGGCGACGAGCCGGAGGGTGATCTGCTGCTGGAAGGTGACGCCGTGCCGGGCCAGGACGCTCTCCAGGGCCGCCCGGGCGGCGTAGTGGGCCAGGCCGAGCGCGCGGGCGTCGGCGGCGGGTGCGGTGCTGCTCATGACTGCTCCTTGTCGTCCGGGTCGTCCGGGTGATCCGGGTCTTCCCGGTCGTCCGGGTCGTGGTTGCCGCCCGGGCCACGGCTGCCGTCCGGGCCACGGCTGCCGTCCGGGTCGTGGTTGCCGTCCGGGCCGCGGTGGCCGGGCGGATCCGGTGCCGCGCCGGTGCCGGAGGGGTCGAGCGGTGCCTCGAGCAGGGCCGCCAGGTCGCGGGTGAAGTCCTGTGCCCGCGCGCTGTCCGGGCCGCCGAGGGGCGCGAGCAGCTGCCGCAGCAGGCCCTGGACGATCTCGATGGCGCGCCCGGTGACCTCGTGTCCCCGCTCGGTGAGGGCCAGCTGCACGGCGCGGGGGTCCCGGGGGTCCCGGGCGCGCTCCAGCAGGCCGGCCGTCTCCAGGGCGCGGGCCAGTTTGGAGACGTAGAGCGGTTCGAGGCCGGTGTGGTCGGCGAGGCGGCGCTGACTGGGGCGCTCACCGGTGCGCCGCATGCCGTACAGCGAGGCCAGCAGCGAGTACTGCGCGTGCGTGAGGCCGAGCGGGGCCACCGCCCGGTCGACGGCCACCCGCCACTTCATCGACAGCCGCCACACCAGGAAGCCGGGTGTCGCCTTCTCGGGCCCTTGACTCATGACGGATACAGTACATGGCTATGATAGTCATGGCTACTGTTTTTCGGCGGAGGACACCGCCCGTGCGACGGACTGACGCGACCCCCCTGGCGGGGCTAGGTTGGCGCCATGAGCAATCTTGATCGCGAGGCGGTTCCCGCCCTGTGCGGAGGCCGCGGGTTCGTGGTGGCGGAGCCCGTGCGTGAACTCCTCAGCCCTCGCCGCGTCAAGCTCGGCGAGTCCACCGAAGTCCGCAGGCTGCTGCCCAACCTGGGCCGCCGCATGGTCGGTGCCTGGTGCTTCGTCGATCACTACGGTCCCGACGACATCGCCGACGAGCCCGGCATGCAGGTGCCGCCGCACCCGCACATGGGCCTGCAGACGGTGAGCTGGCTGCACGAGGGCGAGGTGCTGCACCGCGACTCCACCGGCAGCCTGCAGACCATCCGCCCCCGCGAGCTGGGCCTCATGACCTCCGGCCGGGCCATCAGCCACTCCGAGGAGAGCCCCCGGCCGCACGCCCGCTTCCTGCACGGCGCCCAGCTCTGGGTCGCCCTCCCGGACGGCCACCGGCACACCGACCCGCACTTCGAGCACCACGCCGAACTGCCAGTCATCACGGCCCCCGGCCTCGCGGGCACGCTGATCCTCGGCGACCTGGACGGCGCGCGGTCGCCCGGCACCGCCTACACCCCGATCGTCGGCGCCGACCTGGCCCTGGCGAGCGGGGCGGACGTACGGCTGCCGCTGGAGCGGGACTTCGAGTACGCCGTGCTGTCGATGTCCGGCGAGGCCCACGTCGACGGCGTGCCGATGCTGCCGGGCTCGATGCTCTACCTCGGCTGCGGCCGCACCGGACTCCCGCTGCGCGCCGAGTCGGACGCCGCGCTGATGCTCCTGGGCGGTGAGCCGTTCGAGGAGGAACTGATCATGTTCTGGAACTGGATCGGCCGCACCCAGCAGGAGATCGAGCAGGCGCGCACGGACTGGATGACGGGCACCCGCTTCGGCGAGGTGAAGGGCTACGACGGCGCTCCGCTGCCGGCGCCGGAACTGCCGCCGGTGCCGTTGCGGCCGCGGGGAAGGGTGCGTTGACGCCCGCGTGAATCCAACGGTCTTTCTTTCCGCGCGCTGTTCGTGAGCGGTCTTCGTCCACGGGAGTCCACGAGCCGTTCGTGATCGCGGAAATGCGGTCCGGAACGCACTTCGGCGATCAAGGAAACGCCGATTGTCAGTGGTGCGTCCTACTCTCGCCATATGACCTACAGCGTCTGGCACAGGGGCCTCGGCATCACGCTCGATCTGACCGAGGCGGATCTCGGGCACCCCGAATACCCGCGGCTGCTCGACGAGATCTACGGCAATTACCAGCCCGACCTTCTCTACTGCCTCGAGGCCCATGAGGACGAAGGGCTCGTCTGCCCCGGCTTCATGGCCATCCGCAAGGTCAACGGAAGGCCGCACGCGATGCATGTGGCAAAAGGGGAACGGCCCGAGACAAAGGCCGAGAGCGATCTCCACAAGGCGCTGCGGGATTACACCGCCGAGGTCGCCTCGGGAGAGGGTTTCCGTGTGACGCGGACGGAGGAGGGCGAACATGGAAAACGGCGCACGGACGTGACGGTGGAAGGCGCCGACGAACAGCGGCTCGCTTATGAAATACAGCTCGCGGCGATAGCCGGCGGCTCCGTGGACGAGCGCACCCGCACCGCCCGCCGCGCGGGACTCACCCCGCTGTGGCTCGTCAACAACGAGAACGCGATTCCCATCGACCGGGCGCCCTGGGCCCGGCTGAACGTGCAGAGCTGGCGCGACGTCACCGACCGGGCGGCCCTCCCGGTGCGCGGCGGGGTCAAGCACCTGCACATGTCCCGCTGCGACTGGGGCAACCCGGTCCCGTGCCCGCAGCAGGGCGCCGGCCGCTGCGGCGGCAGGCACGCGCTGTGGGAGCCGGTGCGGGGGCTGTACTACGACGACGTCATCCGCCGTACGGCCACCGGCGAGCTCGTCTCCCTCTACCTGCCCCGCCCGGCGGGCCGCCGCGGCTGGCACATGTGGGTCACCCCGGCGGACAAGGCGGAGTTCCTCGGGGGCCGCCCCGAACCCGTGCCGGGCGGGTCGACGGCGCCCGGGCCCGGCCCGGACGGCCCGGCGGCGGGCGTGCGGACCGAGCTCACCCGGGCGCGCGACGACGAGCGGCCCATCGACGCCTCGCTGTGGCACACCGAGCCGGGCCCCTCGGCGTTCTCCCGGCCCTTCACGGTGGGGGAGTTCGTCATCCCGGGAGACCTCGTGGCGGCGCGGCGGACCTTCACGCGGGCACTGGAGCACTGCGAGGACATCGCCGCCCGCCTGCCCAGCGGCGCCGACATCGCGGCGGGCCGCACCGAGATCTCCGGCGAGCAGCGGGAGCGCCTGGCGGACGCGCGCGAGCGCTGCCGGCGGCTGGCCGAGGAGATGCACACCCACCCCTGGTGGGAGACGGTCGGTGACCGGCACGCGGCACGGGAGGCGCTGACGTACGCGGCCAGTCATGACTCCGCCTTCCAGGCCCGTGACTCCGCCTTCTAGGCCCGGACGTACCGACCGGGCCATGGGGTCCTCCCGGCTTTCGGTGTCCGTCCGGGCTCTCGTCTCGCTGTCCGTCCGGACTTTCGGGCCGTGCGGGTTTCCGGGCCGTCCGGGCTTTCGATCTGGACCATGTGTCCAGAGGCTGGACGTGTAGTCTGAGCGGCATGGCTGCCGAGCGATCCCAGGACACCGAGCGCGACGCGATCCTGTCCGCGCTGCGCCCTGTCGTCGACGGGATCGTGGCGACGTTCGGGGCGATGTGCGAGGTCGTCCTGCACGACTACCGGCGGCCGGAGAAGTCGGTGGTCGCCGTGGCCGGTTCGGTGACGGGGCGGGCCGTGGGCGGGGCGATGAGCGAGATCGGCATGCGCGTCCTCGCCCGCGGCGACGAAGCCGCCGACGACCTGAACTACGTCACCCGCACCGGGTCCGGACAGCTGGTCAAGTCGTCCACGATGGTGCTGCGCGACTCCGCCGGGGCGGTCTTCGGCGCTCTGTGCGTCAACGTCGACGTCACCGCGGTGAACCAGGCCGAGGCACTGCTCGGCGCGCTGGCCGGCCCTCCGCCCGCCTCCGCCGAACCGCCGGTCACCGCCTTCGGCAACGACATCGACTCCGTCGTGGACGCCATCCTCGACGCCCACCGGCTCGGGCAGACCCAGACCTGGGCCGGACTCGGCCGCACCGAGCGCCTGGAGCTGTTCCGCAGCCTCGACGAGCACGGCGTGTTCGCCGTGCGCCGCGCGGTCGAGCAGGTCGCCGCCCGGCTCGGCATCTCCCGTGCCTCCGCCTACAGCTATCTCTCCCAGGCCCGCGCCGCCACCGACCCGACCACCAACGAAGGACACGCGTGACGACCACCACCTCACCGGTCACCCTCGACTCCGTCCGCGACGCCGCCGCCAGGCTCAAGGGCATCGCACACCGCACCCCGGTGCTGCACTCGCGGACCCTCGACGCGCTCGTCGGCGCTAAGGTCTTCCTCAAGTGCGAGAACTTCCAGCGCGTGGGTGCCTTCAAGTTCCGCGGCGCCTACAACGCCGCCTCCCGGCTCAGCCCCGAGCAGCTGTCCCGGGGCATCGCTGCCTACTCCTCCGGCAACCACGCCCAGGCCGTCGCCCTGTCCGCCCGTGAACTCGGCACCACCGCGGTCATCGTCATGCCCGAGGACACCCCGCGATCCAAGCGCGAGGCCACCCTCGGCTACGGCGCCGAGGTCGTCACCTACGACCGCTACACCGAGGACCGCGTCGCGGTCGGCGAGGCCCTGGCCGCCGAGCGCGGCCTCGCCCTCATCCCGCCGTACGAGCACCCGCACGTACTGGCGGGACAGGGCACCGCGGCCCTGGAACTCCTCGAGGAGACCGGCGAGCTGGACGCGCTGGTGGTGCCCGTCGGCGGCGGGGGACTGATCGCGGGCACCGCCACGGCCGCCAAGGGACTGCACCCCGGGATCCGGGTGCTCGGCGTCGAGCCGGAGGCCGGGGACGACACCAGGCGGTCCCTGGAGGCGGGGCGGCGCGTCACCATCCCCGTGCCGCGCACCATCGCCGACGGGCAGGCGGCCGAGACACCCGGTGAGCTGACCTTCTCGGTCAACCGCAGGCTCGTCGACGGCATCGCGCTCGTCTCCGACGACGAGATCCGGGACGCCATGCGGTTCGCGTTCGAGCGGCTGAAGATCGTCATCGAGCCGAGCGGGGCCACCCCGCTGGCCGCGCTGCTCGCCGGGCGGGTGGACGCGCTGCCGCCGCGGGTCGGTGTCGTCATCTCCGGCGGCAACGTGGACGCGGAGCGGTTCGCCCAGCTGTGCGGCCGGGCGACGCGTTCGTGAGCGGACCGCCTGTCCAGCCGTCCCGGTGCGGGCTCCTGAATGGCGGCGCCGACTGGACAGGCGGACGATGGTGTGGTGGGCGGGACCCGAAACGGAGCTGGAGGGAGCCGTCATGATCGAGGTCAAGGCCGTCGACAAACCCGACGAGCGGCGCGATTTCCCGCGCGGCCATCTCGAGGCCGTCCATCTGACCGGACTCGACTTCGCCGTGGGCACGTTCGAGCCGGGCTGGCGCTGGTCGGAGTGCGTGGCACCGATCGCCGGGACACCGAGCTGCCAGGTCCACCACAACGGGTACTGCGTCTCGGGGCGCATGCAGATCCGCATGGACGGCGGCGGTGAACGCGAGGTCGGACCGGGCGACGTCTTCGTCATCAGCCCCGGACACGACGCCTGGGTCGTCGGCGACGAACCCTGCGTGGTGTACGACTTCGCGGGCACCATGGCGACCGACTACGCCAAGGCGTGAGAGAGGGAGTCACACCAGAAGCAGGCGGGTGATCAGGGCGCCGAGCTGGCGGGCGTTGCGGCATTCACGCATCTCCACCAGCTCGGCGTACTCGGGCGCGGCCGAGTCGCCCGTGCCCCACAGGGCGCGCGGCTCGGGGTTGAGCCAGTGGACGCGGCGGGCCCGTTCACCGATGTGCCGGACCGCCGCCAGGTTCGGGTCGCTCATGTTCGTACGGGCGTCGCCGAGTACGAACACCGTCGTGCGCGGCCCGACCGCGTCGCCGTAGCGCTCGGCGAACTCGCCGAGTGCGACGCCGTAGTCGCTGCTGCCGTGCCAGCCGGTGAGCGTCGCCTCCGCCCGGATGCGGGCGCCCAGCCCCTGCGGGTCGGCCGCGCCGTGCTCGAGGAGCGGGGTCACCTCGTCGAGCCGGTTGACGAAGGCGAACACCCGCACCTTGCTGAACTGGTCGTGCAGCGCCTGCACCAGCAGCATCGTGAAGTCCGAGAACCCGGACACCGACCCCGACACATCGCACAGCAGCACCAGTTCCGGCCGCACCGGACGGCGCCTGCGCAGCACCGGCTTCACCGGCACACCGCCCGTCGACAGCGACCCGCGCAGGGTGCGGCGCAGGTCGATGCCGCCGCGGGCGGCGCGGCGCCGGCGGGCCGCGAGCCGGGTGGCGAGCCTGCGGGCCAGCGGCTGCACCGTCCGGCGCAGCTCGGCCAGCTGGAGCTTGCCGGCGTAGAGGAAGTCGACCCGGTCGGGCGTCGTGGCCACCGCGCGCCGGGCGAGTTCGTCGCGGTCGCGCCGCTCGGCGACCCGGCGCCGTGCCTCCGCGGCCACCTGCCGGCGGAAGACCTCGATCCGCCGCCGTATCTCGTCCTCCAGCAGCCGGTCGGTGAAGCCGGACGTGCCGTCCTGTGCCCGGAGGGTGTCGCGGACGCGGGCCAACAGCGTCTGCGGGCGGATCCGGTCGAGGGTCTGCTGCGCGGACCAGCCGTCCGCGGCGGCGGAGGAGCCGTATCCGCCGAAGCCGTCCACCGCCTCGGCCGCCAGCCGCGCCGTCAGCGCCTCGTCGCCCGCCGCCAGCGCCCGCGCGAGCCGGTCGCGCAGATCGTCCCGGTCCGCGGACCCGCCGTCGGGCGCGCCGACGCCGCGCGGGAAGTACAGGTCGAAGACCGGGTCGAACACCCGGCGCTGGACCGTGTCGTGCAGCAGTGCCGAGGCCAGTCCCTCCCGCAGCAGCTCACGGTCGGTGAGGCCCAGCGCCGCCACCGCCCGCGCGGCGTCCACGGTCTCGCCGGTGCCGATCCGCATGCCGTGCGCCCGCAAGGCCCCGACGAGGGACGTCAGGCGCTCGGCCACCCCGGGGGCGGTCACACGGCGTCCAGGTCGAGCTTGGCCGCCGCCTTCAGCACGTCGTCCTGGTGCTTGAGCAGGACGCCCAGACTGTCGCGTACGACGGTCTCGTCCAGGGTGCCGGCCCCGAGCGCGAGCAGGGTGCGCGCCCAGTCGATGGTCTCGGCGACCGAGGGCACCTTGCGCAGGTCCATGGCGCGCAGCGCCCCGACCACGCGGACCACAGAGGAGGCCAGCGCCTCGTCCAGGCCGGGCACCTTCAGCCGGACGATGCGGCGCTCCAGTTCCTCGTCGGGGAAGCCGATGTGCAGGAACAGGCAGCGGCGGCGCAGGGCCTCGGACAGTTCACGGCTCGCGTTCGAGGTGAGGACGACGAAGGGGCGGCGCGTCGCGGTGATCGTGCCCAGCTCCGGGACGGTGACCTGGAAGTCGCTGAGCACCTCCAGGAGCAGGCCCTCCACCTCGACGTCCGCCTTGTCGGTCTCGTCGATCAGCAGCACCTTGGCGTCGTCGCCGCGGATCGCGGTGAGCAGGGGGCGGGTGAGCAGGTACTCCTCGCTGAAGATGTCCGTGCGGGTCTCGTCCCACGTCTCGTCGCGGCCCGCGCTGATGCGCAGCAGCTGCTTGGCGTGGTTCCACTCGTACAGCGCGCGGGACTCGTCGACGCCCTCGTAGCACTGCAGCCGGACCAGCCGCGCCCGGGCCACCTCGGCCACGGCCTTGGCGAGTTCCGTCTTGCCGACCCCGGCGGGACCCTCGACCAGCAGCGGCTTGCCCAGCCGGTCGGCGAGGAAGACGGTCGTGGCGACCGCGGGCGAGGCGAGGTACCCGGTGGCGGCCAGGCGCGCGGAGACGTCGTCGACGGATGTGAACAGCAACGGGGCCTCCAGCGCGGCACGGGTCGGAAGCTACTATCTAAGCGCTTGTTCACCCCCTGTGTCACGGGGTCGCGACCCCGGAGGCGCCGGTAGACCGATCGGTTTCCTTGCTGTGCGCGGCGGAGGTAACCTCGCCGTATGACCACGACGACGGACAAGGCGTCCACGAAGGAACGGCTGCTGGACGCGGCGGCCGAACTCTTCTACCGCGACGGCGTCTCCATCGGCGTCGAGGCATTGTGCAGGACGGCCGGTGTCTCCAAGCGTTCGATGTACCAGCTCTTCGCCGGCAAGGACGAGGTCCTCGCGGCGAGCCTGGAGCGCCGCGCCCCCGGATACGCGGCGCGGCTCACGCCGCGCGATGAGGGCACCCTCACACCGCGCGAACGCATCCTCTACGTCTTCGAGCAGGCGGAGAAGCTCTCGGCCGACCCCGGCTACCAGGGCTGCCCCTTCCTCGCCGCGCTGGTCGAGCTGAAGGACCCCGAGCACCCGGCGAGCGTGGTGGCCCGCCGGGCCAAGGAGCGGCTGCAGGAGGGATTCCGAGCGCAGGCGGAGCTGGGCGGCGCGCGGGACCCGCAGCTCCTCGCCCGCCAGCTGATGCTCGTCTTCGACGGCGCGAGCGCCCGGGCCGGCGCCCGGATCGAGACGCTGGCCGGCCTGACCACGGCCACGGTGACGACGCTGCTGGACGCGGCGGGCGTGGCGTAGCGGAAGGGGCGGCGCACGGCGACGCGGAACATCCCACCGGTAGCGCCCCACCGGTGCCGCCGCGATGTGCCGCGTGCCCTCTGCTGTCGGGCTGTCGGGCGGTCGGGCTGTCGTGCCTCGGCGTCCGGCGCCTGCCGCGCCGTCGTGGCCGGTCGCGGTTCCCCGCGCCGCTGCAGGGCGCTGCCGGGCCGCGGGGGCTTCGCCCGAGCCGCCCGCCGCCCGAGCAGCCTGCCCCCTGCGGACGGTCCTACGACGAGGTCCCGGTGCTCGGGCGGCCGCTCATCAGCACCACTTCCAGGGTGCGCGGACCGTGCACCCCCTCGACCCGGTCCAGCTCGATGTCGCTGGTCGCCGACGGACCGGAGATCCACGTCAACGGGTGGGCGGGGTCGAGCCGTTCGAGGGCCTGGGGAACGGCGGAGACGACCTGTTCGGGGACCCGGACGACGCAGACGTGGTGGTCGGGGACGAGCGTGATGCGACGGCGGCCCTGGTCGGGGCCGCCGTCCAGCACGATCGTGCCGGTCTCGGCGATCGCCACCGCGCAGCCGGTGACCACGCTGTCGACCCGGTCCAGTTCGTGCGGGGTGCTCCCGGCACGGTCCGGGATCCGCTCGGCGTCCGTGCCGTCGAGCCACGCCTCGTCCAGGCCGGGGGGTACCAGGACCGTCCGCGAGCCCCGCTCGGCCAGCAACCGGCCGATCAGCGAGGCCAGCTCGCCCGCCTCGCAGCGGTGCACGACGGCCCGGTAGTCGGCCAGGTTCTCGGCGAGCAGTTCCACCGTCCGCGCGACATCGCGGTTGCCGTGCTCGCGCAGATACTCGCGCCGCACCGCCTGTTCGTACGGCGGGTCGTCGCTCGGCACGTCGGCGAGCGCACGCCGCACCCGGCCCAGGATCCGTTCCCTGCTGCTCACTTCGCCGCCCCCTTGCCGCCGTCCTCGCCGTGCGTGCGCTGCCACCAGTCACGGAACGGTTCCGGGGGTACGGCCGGCAGGTCCCGGCTGCCGCTCCACGCCCGGCCCGGTCCCGGCAGCGTCCGCGGGTGGAGGCGGCGGGTGCGGGAGGCGAGGCGCTGGCCGGCGCGCAGGGCGCCGGGGTGGGCGAAGGCCCAGCGGGCGGCCCGCATCGCGGCACGTTCGGCGGCGTGTCCCCTGGCGGGCCGCAAGGTCACCTTGTTGCCCCCACGGATCACCTGCCCGCCCTCGACGACCCGCTCGCGCAGGTGGACGAGGACTTCGGGAATGTCGATCGCGACCGGACAGACCTCGTAGCACGCCCCGCACAGCGAGGAGGCGAAGGGCAGGGAGGCGTCGATCTCGCTCTGCGTGCCGCGCAGCTGGGGACTGAGGATGGCACCGATCGGGCCGGGATAGACCGAGCCGTAGGCGTGGCCGCCGGCCCGCTCGTACACCGGGCAGACGTTGAGGCAGGCCGAGCAGCGGATGCAGCGCAGGGCCTGGCGGCCGACCTCGTCGGCGAGGGTGTCCGTACGGCCGTTGTCCAGCAGCACCAGGTGGAAGGCTCGCGGCCCGTCGTCCTCCCCGGCGCGGCCGCCCCCGGTGCCGGTCCACATCGAGGTGTAGGGATTCATCCGCTCGGCGGTCGAGGAGCGGGGCAGGGTCTGCAGGAACACCTCCAGGTCCCGCCAGGTGGGCACGATCTTCTCGATGCCGACGACCGAGATCAGGGTCTCGGGCAGGGTCAGGCACATCCGCCCGTTGCCCTCGGACTCCACGACCACCAGCGTGCCGGTGTCGGCGACCATGAAGTTGGCACCGGAGATGCCGACCTTGGCACGCAGGAACTTCTCGCGCAGGTGCAGGCGGGCGGCCTCGGCCAGTTCGGCCGGGGTGTCGGTCAGGCCCTCGGGTGCCGGCCGGCCCCACCCGCCCATCTCGGCGCGGAAGATGTCCCGGATCTCACCGCGGTTGCGGTGGATGGCGGGGACCAGGATGTGCGAGGGCCGGTCCCTGCCCAGCTGCACGATCAGCTCGGCGAGATCGGTCTCGTAGGCGCGGATGCCCTCCGCCTCCAGTGCCTCGTTGAGGCCGATCTCCTGCGTCGCCATCGACTTGACCTTGACGACCTCCGACTCCCCGGTCGCCTTGACCAGGTCCGCCACGATCCGGTTGGCCTCGTCGGCGTCGGCGGCCCAGTGCACGGTGCCGCCGGCCGCCGTGACCGACTCCTCCAACTGCTCCAGGTACCGGTCGAGATGGCGCAGCGTATGGTCCTTGATCCGCTTGCCGGCCTCCCGCAGCGCCGCCCAGTCGGACACCTCCGCGACGGCCTTGGCCCGCTTGGCGCGGATGGTGTGCGTCGCGTGCCGCAGGTTGCCCCGCAGCGTCTCGTCGCGCACCGCCGCGTGCGCGGCCTCGGGAAAGGCCGGCATCCCCAGATACGTCCCGCTCATACGGCCGGCTCCTCCTCGGTGCTCGCCAGGATCTCCGCGATGTGCACCGGCCGCAGACGGCTGTCCAGCCGCGCCATGGTGCCGCCGATGTGCATCAGGCAGGAGTTGTCGGCCGCGCACAGCACCTGCGCGCCCGTCGACTCGGCGCCCCGCACCTTGTCCGTGCCCATCGCCGCCGAGACGTCGGCGTTCTTCACGGCGAAGGTGCCGCCGAAGCCGCAGCACTCCTCCGCCCCCGGCAGGTCGACCAGTTCCAGACCCCGCACGGCCTCCAGGAGGCGCCGCGGCCGGTCCCCCAGTCCGAGGCCGCGCAGCCCGTGGCAGGTCGGATGGTAGGTCACCCGGTGCGGGTACCAGGCACCGACGTCGGTCACCCCCAGCACGTCCACCAGGAACTCCGTGAGTTCGTACGTCTTCGGAGCCACCCGCTCCAGCGTCACCGCGAGGGTGTCCCCGCGTCCCTCGGCCCGGGCCCGCTCGCCCATCCGCGGATACAGCTCCCGCACCATCGCCCCGCACGACCCGGACGGCGTGACGATCGCCTCGTACTCCGCGAAGACGTCGGAGAAATGCCGGGCGAGCGGCTCGGCCTCATGACGGTACCCGGTGTTGTAGTGCGCCTGCCCGCAGCACGTCTGGGCCATCGGGAAGTCGACCTCGACGCCCAGCCTGGTCAGCAGTTTCACCACGGCGCGCCCGGTGTCCGGATAGAGCGTGTCGTTGACGCAGGTCAGGAACAGGGCGACACGCATCGCGGCTCCTTGATGTCGATCATCGGATGAGTGCAGGGTAGTCCGGGCACGGGGGTGCGGGGGAGACCCCGCTCACCCCCCGGCGAGCCGGGCCTGTGCCGCACGCCAGCGCGCGGTGTCGCCCCGCGGCTCGTAACGGGTGAGCGGCTGGGAGCGGGTGAGCAGGCGCCGCCCGCCCGCCAGGTCGCCGACGAGCCCGTGGGCCCGGGCCTGCACCAGCACGTTGCCCAGCGCGGCGGCCTCCGTCGGGCCGGCCACCACGGGCAGCCCGCAGGCGTCGGCGGTCAGCTGGCACAGCAGGCCGTTGCGGGTACCGCCGCCGACGACGTGCACCACGTCCACCGGATGGTCCGCCAGCCGCTGGGCGTCCTCGACGGCCCTGCGGTGGGCGAGGGCGAGCGAGTCGAGGATGCACCGGGTGGTCCCGGCGGGCGAGGCGGGCACCGGTTGCCCCGAGGCGCGGCACGCCTCGGCGATCCGCTCCGGCATCCGGCCCGGCGCCAGGAACGCCGCGTCCCCCGCGTCCACCACCGACCGCAGCGCCGGCACCTCGGCCGCCGCGCGCAGCAGGCCGCCCAGCTCCGGCTCGCCCCAGGCCCGCAGGCACTCCTGGAGCAGCCACAGCCCCATGATGTTGCGCAGGTAGCGGACGGTGCCGTCCAGCCCCAGCTCATTGGTGAAGTTCGCGGCCCGGCTCGCCTCGGTCAGCACGGGCGCGCCCAGCTCCAGACCGGCCAGCGACCAGGTCCCGGTGCAGATGTAGGCGAACCGCTCGCCGCCGGCCGGCACGGCGACCACGGCCGACGCCGTGTCGTGCGAGCCGACCGTGGTCACCGGCACCGGACCGCGCAGCCCGGTCTCCGCCAGCACCTCCGGCCGCAGCGCACCCGCCGGATCGCCCGGCCGGCGCAGCGGCGCGAACAGGCCGAGGTCCACCCCGAGCCGGGAGGCGACGTCGTGGGACCAGTCCCGGGTGCGGGGGTCGATCAGCTGGGTCGTCGAGGCGTTGGTCAGCTCGGTGCCCTGTTCACCGGTCAGCCAGTAGGACAGCAGATCCGGAATGAGCAACAGCCGCCCGGCGGCGGCCAGTTGCGCCGAGCCCCGGGCCGCCACCAGCTGGTACAGCGTGTTGAAGGGCGCGTACTGCAGCCCGGTCGCCGCGTACAGCCGTTCGGCCGGCAGCGTCGCCCACACCTTCTCCGCGACGCCCTCGGTGCGGGGGTCCCGGTAGTGCACGGGGTTGCCGAGCAGCGCCCCGTCGCGGTCCAGCAGGCCGTAGTCCACGGCCCAGCTGTCGATACCGACGGAGTCCACCCGGCCGGCGGCCCGCAGCCCGTCCAGGACACCCCCGTACAGCGCGAGGACGTCCCAGCGCAGTCCCTCCGGCACACGCACCGGCCGGTTCGCGAACCGGTGCGCCTCGGTCAGCTCCAGGCTGCCGGGGCCCACCCGGCCGACCATGACGCGCCCGCTGGAGGCGCCCAGGTCGACCGCGGCGTACGCCTTCACGGTTGCGCTCATCGAAGGAAGGCGGCCGCGACGCCGGCGTCGACCGGGATGTGCAGCCCGGTGGTGTGCGTCAGCTCCCCGCCGGTGAGCGCGAAGACGGCGTTCGCGACGTGCTCCGGCAGCACCTCCCGCTTCAGGATGGTGCGCTGGGCGTAGAACTCGCCCAGCTTCTCCTCCGGCACGCCGTACACGGCCGCCCGCTGGGCACCCCAGCCCCCGGCGAAGATCCCGGAGCCGCGCACCACGCCGTCCGGGTTGACGCCGTTGACGCGGATGCCGTGCTCACCCAGCTCGGCCGCCAGCAGCCGCACCTGATGGGCCTGGTCGGCCTTGGTGGCGGAGTAGGCGATGTTGTTGGGCCCGGCGAAGACGGCGTTCTTGGAGGCGATGTAGACGATGTCGCCGCCCAGGCCCTGCGCGGTCATCACCCGGGCCGCCTCCCGCGAGACGAGGAAGGAACCGCGGGCCATGATGTCGTGCTGGAGGTCCCAGTCGCGCGCCGACGTCTCCAGCAGCGGCTTGGAGACGGAGATGCCGGCGTTGTTCACGACCAGGTCGACCCCGCCGAAGGCGAGCACGGCCGCCTTGAACGCCGCCGCGATCTGCTCCTCCGAGGTGACGTCCACGGTCACCGCGACGGCCGTGTCCGGCCCGCCCAGCTCCTCGGCGACGGCGACCGCGTTGTCCGCGTCCAGGTCGGCGACGACGACACAGGCGCCCTCACCGGCCAGCCGCCGCGCGATGGCCCTGCCGATCCCGCTGCCCGCCCCGGTCACCAGTGCCACCCGGGTGGCCAGCGGCTTGGGCCTGGGCATGCGCCGGAGCTTGGCCTCCTCCAGCGCCCAGTACTCGATGCGGAACTTCTCCGACTCCTCGATGGGCGCGTACGTGGAGACGGCCTCGGCGCCGCGCATCACGTTGATGGCGTTGACGTAGAACTCCCCGGCCACGCGCGCGGTCTGCTTGTCCTTGCCGAAGGAGAACATGCCGACGCCCGGGACGAGTACGATCGCCGGGTCGGCGCCGCGCATCGCGGGGGAGTCGGGAGCCGCGTGCCGCCGGTAGTAGCCGGCGTACTCCTCGCGGTAGGCGGTGTGCAGCTCCTTCAGCCGGGCGATCGCCTCCTCCGGCGGAGCGGTCGGCGGCAGGTCCAGGACGAGCGGGCGGACCTTGGTGCGCAGGAAGTGGTCGGGGCAGGAGGTGCCCAGCGCGGCGAGCCTCGGGTGCTCGGCGCGGGCCAGGAAGTCGAGCACCACGTCGGCGTCGGTGAAGTGCCCGACCTGCGGCTTGTCCTGGGAGGCGAGGGCCCGGACGTACGGGACGAGGGCAGCCGCCCGTTCACGCCGCTCCGCGGCTTCCAGAGGCGCGTATCCCTCCAGAACGGGTCCGAACGGCTCCGGCCTGCCCTTCTCCGTCAGGAACGCCTCCGCGGTGCGGATGATGTGCAGCGAGTTGCGCTCGCACTCCTCGGAGGTGGCACCCCACGCCGTGATCCCGTGCCCGCCCAGGACGCAGCCGACGGCCTGGGGGTTGGCCTCCTTGACCGCCGCGATGTCCAGCCCGAGCTGGAAGCCGGGGCGCCGCCAGGGCACCCACACCACCGAGTCGCCGAAGCACTCGGCGGTCAGCTTCTCCCCGTCGGCGGCACACGCCAGCGCGATCCCGGAGTCGGGATGCAGATGGTCGACATGCGGGGCCCCGACGAGCCCGTGCATGGCCGTGTCGATGGAGGGCGCCGCGCCGCCCCTGCCGTGCAGGCAGTAGTCGAAGGCGGCGACCATCTCGTCCTCCCGCTCGACACCCGGGTAGACGTCGGCCAGCGCCCGCATCCGGTCCAGCCGGAGCACGGCGAGTCCGTTCTCGGTGAGCGTGCCGAGGTCGCCGCCGGAGCCCTTGACCCACATCAGCTCGACGTCGCCGCCGGTGACGGGGTCGGTGGCGGTGCCCTTCGCCGAGGCGTTCCCGCCGGCGTAGTTGGTGTTGCGCGGGTCCGAACCGAGCCGGTGCGAACGGGCGAGAAGAGCGGCGGCTTCGGGATGCGGTGCCATGATCGGGTCTCTTCCTTGCTGCGTAGGGACAGTGCGGGTGCGAGGACGGCGGGTGCGGCGACGGCGGGTGCGGCGACTGCGGGTGCGAGGACGGCCGGTGCCAGGGCGGCGGCGGTGCCGGGCGGCGGAGGGTCAGGCGCCCCAGCCGGCCTGGGTGCCGCCGACGCGTTCGGCGGTGATGCGCTCCTGCCACCCCGAGCGGCGGTAGGCGGCGACCGGGTCGGCGTCCAGCCCCGACTCCTCGCGCACCTCGGCGAGGAGCGGCCGTACGTCGGTGTTGTAGGCGTCCATGAGGACGGCGTTCGCACCGAGCACGTCGCCCTCGCGCTGGGCGGTGGCGAGCGCGTCCCGGTCGACCAGCAACGCTTTCGCGGTGGCTTCCTGCACGTTCATCACGGATCGGATGATGGCGGGGATCTTGGCCTCGATGTTGTGGCACTGGTCGAGCATGAAAGCCACGTCCGAGGTGAGTCCGCCGCCGCGGACGACCTCGTACATGATGCGGAACAACTGGAAGGGGTCCGCCGCGCCCACCATGAGGTCGTCGTCGGCGTAGAAGCGGGAGTTGAAGTCGAACCCGCCGAGCTTTCCCTCCCGCAGCAGCGTCGCGACGATGAACTCGATGTTGGTGCCGGGTGCGTGGTGTCCGGTGTCGACGACGACCTGGGCCTTCTCGCCCAGTTTGAGGCAGTGGGCGTAGGCGGTGCCCCAGTCGGGCACGTCGGTGGTGTAGAAGGCGGGTTCGAAGAACTTGTACTCCAGCAGCATGCGCTGCTCGTCGCCGAGCCGCCGGTAGACCTCGGCGAGGCTTTCCGCGAGCCGGTCCTGGCGTGCGCGGATGTCGTCCTGGCCGGGGTAGTTGGTGCCGTCGGCGAACCACAGCTTCAGGTCCCTGGATCCCGTGGCGTCCATGATGTCGACGCATTCGAGGAGATGGTCGACGGCCTTGCGGCGTACGGCCGCGTCCGGGTGGCAGACGCTGCCGAGCCGGTAGTCGTCGTCCTGGAAGGTGTTGGAGTTGATCGCCCCCAGCTTCAGGCCGTGGTCCTCGGCGTACTTCGCCAGCGCGCCGTAGTCGTCGACCTTGTCCCACGGGATGTGCAGGGCGACGGTCGGGGCCACGCCGGTGAACGCGTGCACCTGGGCGGCGTCGGCCAGCTTCTCCTGCGGGGTGCGGGGGACGCCTCGCTGGGCGAACACCTTGAACCGGGTCCCCGAGTTCCCGTACGCCCATGACGGCGTCTCGACTGCCTGGGTCTTCAGCGCGGTCTTCACCGCGGCGAGCTCGGTCACTTCAGGGCTCCTGTGACGTCGGGCCGGAACGGCTTCCGTATGAATCGATTCAGAACGTGAAGCTTAGGCGCGTCAGCAGGGGTGTCAAGCGTTCCCGCACTCCTTGTTGCCCGTTGCCCGACCGTGACCTTCGGCTCAGGGAGGGCTCTCGGAACTTTTTCGACACGGACCCATTGACGGGACATGCGGAGCGCGCCTAACGTCCCGGCAACCAAGTTGAAACCTTTCACGACGTCCTGAGCCACTGGTCGACGTCGTCGAGGAGCCCTTCATGACCCACCCGTCCGACACGGGCCCGGCCCCGGTGCTGGCGCTCGAGGACATCTCGAAGTCCTTCGGCGCGGTGCGCGCCCTGCGGGACGTCTCCCTGGAGCTGTTCCCCGGTGAGGTGCACGCACTCGCCGGCGAGAACGGCGCGGGCAAGTCGACCCTGATCAAGACGCTCGCCGGTGTGCACCGGCCGGACGCCGGCCGGGTGCTGCTCGACGGTGAGCCCGTCGTCTTCCACGGCCCCGGTGACGCCCGTGACGCCGGTATCGCCGTCATCTACCAGGAGCCCACGCTCTTCCCCGACCTGTCGATCGCCGAGAACATCTTCATGGGCCGCCAGCCGCGGCGCGCCCTCGGCCGCATCGACCACAAGGCCACCCACGCCGCGACCCTGGCCCTGATGCGGCGGCTCGGCGTCGAGCTCGACCCCGACCGCCCGGCCCGCGGCCTGTCCATCGCCGACCAGCAGATCGTCGAGATCGCCAAGGCCCTGTCCTTCGAGGCGCGCGTCCTGATCATGGACGAGCCGACCGCCGCCCTCACCGGCAGCGAGGTGGCCCGGCTCTTCGGCGTCGTACGGGCCCTGCGCGAACAGGGCGCCGCGGTGCTGTTCATCTCCCACCGGCTGGAGGAGATCTTCGAGATCTGCCGGCGGGTCACCACCCTGCGCGACGGCGCCTGGATCGCCAGCGAGCCGGTCGAGGGCATGACGGAGGACGACCTCGTGCGGCGCATGGTCGGCCGCGACCTCGACGAGCTGTATCCCAAGCAGGACGTCCAGGCGGGCGAAGTCGCCCTGCGCGTCAGGCGGTTGACCCGCGAGGGCGTCTTCACCGACGTCTCCTTCGAGGTGCGGCACGGCGAGATCGTCGGTCTCGCCGGACTCGTGGGCGCCGGCCGCACCGAGGTCGCGCGGGCCGTCTTCGGCATCGACCGCTGGGACGCCGGCGAGGTCGAGGTCGAGGGCCGCAGGCTCACCAACGGCGCGCCCTCCACCGCCATGTCCGCCGGCCTCGCCCTCGTCCCCGAGGACCGCCGGGCCCAGGGCCTGGTGATGGGCATGTCCATCGAGCGCAACATCGGCCTGACCGGACTGCGCACGACGGTGCGCGCCGGACTGATGGACCGCGGCGCGGAACGCAGCCGCTCCCTCGACTGGGCCGTCAGACTCCACGTCAAGTACGCCCGGATCGCCGACGCCGTCTCCACCCTGTCCGGCGGCAACCAGCAGAAGGTCGTGCTCGCCAAGTGGCTCGCCACCGGCCCCAAGGTGCTGATCGTCGACGAGCCGACCCGCGGCATCGACGTCGGCACCAAGGCCGAGGTGCACCGGCTGCTCAGCGAACTGGCCGCGGACGGCGTGGCCGTCCTGATGATCTCCTCCGACCTGCCCGAGATCCTCGGCATGGCCGACCGCGTGCTCGTCATGCACGAGGGCCGGCTGACCGCCGAGATCCCCCGCGCCGAAGCCACCGAGGAAACCGTGATGGCCGCAGCAACCGGGAGGGCCGCCGCATGACGGTGACCGCTTCCGACGAGACCCCCGTCGCCGAGGTGCCCAGGTCCGGCGGCACCCGCCTCGTCGACCGCGTCTTCAAGATGCGCGAACTCGCCATCCTGATCGTCTTCCTGGTGATGATCGCCGTCACCCAGGCGGGCAACAGCGAGTTCCTGTCCCAGCAGGGCATCAAGGACCTGCTCCTGAACGCCACCATCCTGGTCCTGGTCGCCACCGGCCAGTCCCTGGTGGTGATCACCAGGAACGTCGACCTCTCGGTCGGCTCCACCCTCGGCATCTGCGCCTTCGCAGCCGGCGACTATCTGCACGGCGGCGGCGACCCGGTGGTCGCCATCCTCCTGGCGGTGCTCCTGGGCATCGGCTTCGGGCTGCTCAACGGCCTGCTCGTCAGCCTCGGCCAGGTGCCCGCGCTGGTCGTCACCCTCGGCACCCTGTACATCATCCGCGGCATCGACTCCATCTGGGTCGGCTCCCGGCAGATCACCGCGGCCGACCTGCCCGGCGGATTCGTGGACTTCGGCTCCGGCGGCATCTGGGCGGTGCCCTGGCTGGCACTGATCGCGCTGGCGGTGCTGGTGGCCACGGCGTACTACCTCAAGCACTTCGGCAGCGGGCGCGAGCTGTACGCGCTCGGCTCCAACCCGGAGGCCGCCCGCCTGGCCGGCATCCCGGTCCGCAAGCGGATCCTGGCCGCGTACACCTTCTGCGGCGGCCTTGCGGGCCTCGCGGGCGCCATGTACCTCGCGCGCTTCGGCAACGTCGACTCCGGCACCGGCACCGGCTACGAACTCACCGTCGTCAGCGCGGTGGTGGTCGGCGGTGTCGTCTTCACCGGCGGCTCCGGCAGCGTCTACGGCGCCGCCCTCGGCGCCCTGCTGCTGACGTCGATCAACAGCGTGCTGCCCGCCCTCGGTGTCAGCTCCGTCTGGGTGCTCGCCATCAACGGCATCCTGCTCATCCTCGCCATCGCGGTCGACCGGATCGTCGCGCTGCGGGTGGCGACCGCCCTGAAGAAGAGGAACGCCCGCCATGCCTGACTCCCTGACGCGCGCCGTCCGCTGGGACACGGTCGTCGGAGCGCTCCTGGTCGTGCTGTTGCTGCTGTCGTTCGCCACGGTCGACGGCTTCGGCAACGCCCTCAACCTGTCCTTCCTGATCGGCAACACCCTGCCCATCGCCCTGATCGCGCTGCCGATGACCCTCCTGGTCGTCTCCGGCGAGATCGACCTGTCCGTCGCCTCCACGGCCGGCCTGTCGGGCGCGGTGATGGGCAAGCTCTGGAACCAGGGCATGGCAATCGAGACGATCATCCCGCTGTGCCTGCTGCTCGGGGTGGTGTGCGGACTGGTCAACGGCCTGCTCGTCACCCGCCTCGGACTGCCCTCCCTCGCCGTCACCATCGGCACCCTCGCCGCCTACCGGGGCATCGCACAGATCGTGCTCGGCTCGAACGCGGTGACCGACTTCCCCGGCCAGTACCTGGACTTCGCCGCCGGGCGCGTCGGCGACACCTTCCTGCCGCAGGCCTTCCTGCCCTTCCTGGTCCTGCTCGCGATCGCCGCCGTCGTCCTGCACGCCACCCCGTTCGGACGCTCGCTCTTCGCGATCGGCGCGAACGAGGAGGCCGCCCGGTTCGCCGGCGTGCGCGTCAAGCGCCACAAGCTGATCCTGTTCACGGTGACCGGCCTGATGTCGGCGCTGACCGGCGTCTTCTGGGCACTGCACTACGCCAGCGCCCGCTACGACAACGCCACCGGCCTCGAACTGTCCGTCGTCGCGGCCGTGCTGCTCGGCGGCATCGACTTCGACGGCGGCAGGGGCACACTCGGCGGCGCGATCGCCGGCGTGTTCCTGCTCGGGGCGCTGCACAACGTGATGAGCCTGCTCAACGTCTCCGCCCAGTCGCAGATCGTCGTCACCGGCGTCCTGCTCGTCATCTCCGTACTCGGCCCCCGGGTCGCACGCCAGATCGCCGTCGCCAGGGCGGCACGCTCGGCCGGTTAGGCCGTCGGCCGGCCCTCGGCCCGCCGCGGCGGCTCGCGCCCACGCCGCGGCAGCCGCAGCACCACACCCAGCCCCGCGCCCCTCGAAGGCGTCTCGCCCACCCCCGTAACAAAGGACCGCACACCATGCGCAAGTCATCCGTCCGCCGTACCTGCGCGGCCCTCGCCGCCGTCACCTCGCTCGCTCTCGCCGCGACCGCCTGCGGCGGCACGACCAAGAACAACTCCAAGAGCGACGGGGCCGCGGCCGCATCGACCGCCAAGGCCGACCCGAACGCCGCCCTGAAGAAGGGCCTGACCGTCGGCTTCCTGCCCAAGCAGGTCAACAACCCCTACTTCACCTCGGCGGACAAGGGCGGCGAGAAGGCGCTGACCGAACTGGGCAGCAAGTACAAGGAGGTCGGCCCCTCCAGTGCCACCGACACCGCGGGCCAGGTGAGTTACGTCAACACCCTCACCCAGCAGCAGGTCGACGCGATGGCCGTCTCCGCGCAGGACCCGGGCGCACTGTGCACGGCGCTGAAGCAGGCCATGAAGAACGGCATCAAGGTCGTCACCTACGACTCCGACACCAAGACCGACTGCCGCAACGCCTTCGTCTCCCAGGCGTCCGCCGAGGACCTCGGCCGCACCGAGGTGCAGCTGCTGGCGAAGCAGATCGGCTACAAGGGCCAGATCGCGATCCTGTCCGCCGCCCAGACCGCCACGAACCAGAACACCTGGATCGGGTTCATGAAGGACGAGCTGAAGGACCCGAAGTACAAGAACGTCAAGCTGGTCAAGATCGCCTACGGCAACGACGACGCGCAGGCCTCCTTCCAGCAGACCCAGGGCCTGCTCCAGCAGTACCCGGACCTGAAGGGGATCATCTCCCCGACCACCGTCGGCATCAAGGCGGCCGCCCAGTACCTGTCCGGTTCCAAGTACAAGGGCAAGGTCAGGCTGACCGGCCTGGGCACCCCCAACGACATGCGCAAGTACGTCAAGAACGGCACGGTCGAGGCCTTCGAGCTGTGGGACCCGGCCAAGCTCGGCGACCTCGCCGCCCGCACCGCCGTCGCCCTGTCCTCCGGGCAGATCACCGGCAAGGAGGGCGAGACCTTCAAGGCCGGCTCGACGACGTACACGATCGGCAAGGACGGAGTGATCAACCTCGGCAAGCCCACCGTGTTCAACGCCCAGAACATCGACCAGTTCAACTTCTGATCACCGGCCGGTTCACCTTCCGACCCAGGAGCGGTACCTCATGCAGCGCGTCTGTTTCCTCCTCAAGGTCCGCGAGGACCGGCTCGCCGAGTACCGCGAACGCCATGCCGCCGTGTGGCCGGAGATGCTCGACGCTCTCTCGGCCACCGGCTGGCACAACTACTCGCTCTTCCTGCGCGACGACGGCCTGCTCGTCGGCTACCTGGAGACCGAGGACTTCCAGGCCGCGCAGGCCGGCATGGAGGCCACCGAGGTCAACGCCCGCTGGCAGGCGGAGATGGCGCCGTTCTTCGAGTCGCTGGACGGCGCCCGCCCCGACGAGGCCATGAAACCCCTGACGGAGGTGTTCCACCTCGCATGACCGCCGCCACAAGCGGGCTCCCCGCCCCCGAGGTCACCCTCCTCGACCGCACCCGACTCGACGCCGGAGCGCTCTACTTCGTCTCCTACGACGGCCTCGTCAACAACAACGCGTTCCAGAAGCACGGGCTGTTCACCTACCGCGGCCACCAGTACGCCGCCTGGTACACGGCCTCCCGTGAGGCCGTGGTCGCCCGCCGGGAGCAGGCGGGGCGGACCTGGTCGGCGGTGACCCTTGCGCACCGGCTCAAGAGCGACGACTCGCACAACGTCGTCTGCATGGGCTTCTCCAGGGCCGACGGCCGTCTCCACCTCAACCTGGACTCGCACAGCGACGGCTTCTTCTACGTCAGGTCGGTCGCTGGGCTCCTCGACGATCCGGCGGCCACGCCGTGGACCCCGTCCGCCTTCGGTCCGGTGCTGACCACGCTCGACGGCCTGGCCCTCACCGGCGAGTTCACCTATCCGCAGTTCATCGCCACCCCCGAGGGCCGGCTGCAGCTCGCCTACCGCGTCGGGGTCTCCGGCGACGGCCGCAACGCCCTGGCCGAGTACGACGGTTCGACGTGGACGGCACTGGGGGAGTGGACCAGCTCGACGGGCACGTACACCACCGCCCACGGCTCCTCGACCGCCCGCAACATGTATCTGCACGGCATCGACTACGACACGAGCGGCCGGCTGCACGCCTTCTTCACCTGGCGCGAGCAGAACGCGGCCGTGATGTGCGACAGCGGCGGCATCGCCAACCACGACACCGGCTATGTGTACTCGACCGACCGCGGCCGCACCTGGCGCAACGACGCCGGCGCCGTCGTGGCCACCACCGGCGGTCCGGACACCGTGGCCGTCACCGGCGGCGGACTGGTCGTCGACCCCCTCGGCCCGGACCACTCGCTGATGAACCAGGAGAGCCAGTGGACCGATTCCGCCGGCCTGCCGCACGCGGTCGTCAGCTACGTCCCCGGCCGCTTCCGCCGGTGCACCACCGATTACGTGGCCGACCGCACCGCCCACGGCCGCGCCTTCCACCTGCGCAAGACCGCCTCCGGCGGCTGGCACAAGACCGAGATCCCGGTCGCCCTCGGTTCCAGCCAGCGCACCAAGCTGGTCCTGGACCGGTACGACAACGCCTACGCGGTCCTCCCCCACGGCCGGATCGCCGGCGCCTCCAGGGCCTCCGGGTACACCGACTGGACGCTGCTGTACGACGGCGCCGGGCTCGACGCCTTCGGCGAGGTCGTCATCGACGAGACGCGGGTGCGCGAGGGCAACGTCCTGTCGTTCATGTACCAGGAGAAGTCGAGCGGTACGACGCCCTCCCCGCTCCACGTCGTCGACTTCGGACTGCCCGCGTGACCGGCCAGGACACGCCGGTCCATGACGGTAATGTGATGGCCTTCCGGCCGTCCCGCGTCCCCCAGGAGGTCCCTGCCTGATGTCCCAGTCGGTGGGTATCAAGGACGTCGCCCGCGCCGCCGGAGTCTCGGTCGGCACGGTGTCGAACGTGATCAACCGTCCGGACACGGTCGCCTCGGAGACCCGGGCCCGGGTGCAGTCCGCCATAGACCGGCTCGGCTACGTGCGCAGCGAGTCGGCGCGCCAGCTGCGTGCCGGCCGCAGCCGGATCATGGGCCTGCTCGTCCTGGACATGGGCAATCCGTTCTTCGTCGACGTCGCCCGCGGTGCCGAACGCGCCGCCCGCGACGCCGGCCTCGGCGTCATGGTCTGCAACAGCGCCCAGAGCGCGGGCGAGGAGGCCGAGTACCTCTCGCTCTTCGCCGAGCAGCGGGTACGCGGTGTCCTGCTCACCCCGACCGACGCCTCCGGCCGCAACATCGAGACGTTCCGGCGGCACAACATCCCCTTCGTGCTGGTCGACCGGGTCGGCGACTCCACCACCGAGTGCTCCGTCTCCGTCGACGACGTGGCGGGCGGTGCGCTCGCCGTGCGGCACCTCGTGGACGCCGGGCACCGGAGCATCGCGTACGTCAGCGGTCCCCCCGGCCTGAACCAGGTGCGCGACCGCCGCACCGGCGCCCTGAGCGCGCTCGCCGAGGCGGGCCTCGGCCCCGGGAGCCTGCGCGAACTGCCCACCGAGCGCCTCGACGTGGCCGCGGGCCGCGACGCCGGCGCCCGCCTGCTCGGCCTCGCCGACCGTCCCACCGCCGTCTTCTGCGCCAACGACCTGCTCGCCCTCGGCGTGCTGCAGGCCATGTACGCGGCCGGCGTGCGCGTCCCCGACGACCTGGCCATCGTCGGCTACGACGACATCGAGTTCGCCGCCGCGGCGGCCGTCCCGCTCACCTCCGTCCGCCAGCCCGCCGTCACCATGGGCGCCCTCGCCGCCGGACTGCTGCTGGAGGAGACGGAGGCCGAGACCGGCGCCAGGCGTCACGAGCACCGGCGCGTCGTGCTCCAGCCGGAGCTGGTCGTACGGCGTTCGAGTCTGGCCGTCCGCTGACCACCAGTTCAGTAGCTTTTCATGATCCCAGGGCTCGGCCGCCGGACGGAGATGTGATGAAGTGGGACGCGGCCCGACATCCGTCCGTCCCTGGAGACCCGTTGACCGCCTCGTACCGTCAGCCCGGCGTCGTCCTCACCGACCGCCGCTTCACCGTGCCCCTCGACCACGACGACCCGGCGGGCGAGACCATCGAGCTCTACGCCCGCGAGGTCGTCGCGAGCGACAGGGCACAGGCGGACCTGCCGTGGCTGGTCTACCTGCAGGGCGGCCCCGGCTTCGGGGCGAACCGTTTCGTCGGCCGCCAGTCCTGGCTCGGCCGCGCCCTGAAGGACCACCGGGTGCTGCTCCTCGACCAGCGCGGCACCGGGCACTCCACCCCCGCCAACCGCCAGACCCTCGCGCTGCGCGGCGGCCCCGCCGAACAGGCCGACTACCTCGCCCACTTCCGGGCCGACGCCATCGTCCGCGACTGCGAGGCGATCCGCGGCCAGGTCACCGGCGGCGCCCGCTGGAGCGTCCTCGGCCAGAGCTTCGGCGGGTTCTGCACCGTGCACTACCTCTCCAGTGCGCCCGAGGGCCTCGCCGCCGCCCTGATCACAGGGGGTCTGCCCTCCCTCGACGCGCACGCCGACGACGTCTACCGCGCCGCCTACCCCCGCATCGAGCGCAAGGTCGCCGCGCACTACGCCCGTTACCCCCAGGACGTCGAACGCGCCCGCCGCATCGCCGACCACCTCCTCACCCACGACGTGAGCCTGCCGAACGGCTACCGCCTCACCGTCGAGGCGTTCCAGTCCCTCGGCATCATGCTCGGCGGCAGCGAGGGCAGCCACCGCCTGCACTACCTCCTGGAGGACGCCTTCGTCCGCACACCGCGCGGCCCCGAGCTCTCCGACGCGTTCCAGGAGGCGGCCCAGTCCCTGCTGTCGTACGCGAGCCACCCGCTGTACGCCCTGGTGCACGAGGCCATCTACGGACAGGACGAGCGCCCCACCGCCTGGTCGGCCGAACGGGTCCGCGCCGAGTTCCCGCAGTTCGACGCGGCCAAGACGCTGGCCGGCGACGGACCGCTGCTGTTCACCGGCGAGTCGGTCCACCCGTGGATGTTCGAGTGCGACCCGGCGCTGCGCCCGCTGCGCGAGACGGCCGGACTCCTCGCCGCCCGCACCGACTGGCAGCCGCTCTACGACACCGCCCGCCTCACCGCCAACGAGGTCCCCGCCGCGGCCGCCGTCTACCACGACGACATGTACGTCGACACCGGCCACGCCCTGCGGACCGCCCGCACGATCCGGGGTCTGCGCACCTGGGTGACCGACGAGTTCGAGCACGACGGCGTACGGGCCGGCGGCCCCCGGGTCCTGGACCGGCTGCTCGCCCTCACCCGTGACGAGGCCTGACGGCGCCGCCACGGGCGGACGGGGCCTGTCGCGGTACTAGTCTGCGGAGCATGACCGAGCCGCAGCCCGCCCAGCTGAAGCCCATGCCCGCCGACTGGCAGCGCGCCCTCGCGGTCGTGGCGCACCCGGACGACCTCGAGTACGGGTGCTCGGCCGCCGTCGCGGCCTGGACCGACGAGGGCCGTGAGGTCGCCTATGTGCTGGCGAGCCGGGGAGAGGCGGGCATCGACACCCTCGACCCCGCCGAGTGCGGCCCGCTGCGCGAGCGTGAGCAGCGGGCGAGCGCGGCCGTCGTCGGGGTGTCGCGGGTGGAGTTCCTCGACCACAGGGACGGGGTGATCGAGTACGGCACGGCCCTGCGCCGCGACCTCGCCGCCGCGATCCGCCGGCACCGGCCCGAGCTGGTGATCACCCTCAACCACCGGGACACCTGGGGCGGCGTCGCTTGGAACACCCCGGACCACGTCGCCGTCGGCCGGGCCGCGCTCGACGCGGCGGGCGACGCCGGCAACCGCTGGATCTTCCCCGAACTGGCCGAGCAGGGCCTGGAGCCCTGGAACGGCGTGCGGTGGGTGGCCGTCGCCGGCACCGCCTCTCCCACGCACGCGGTGGACGCCTCGCCCGGACTCGAACGGGCGGTGCGCTCACTGCTGGAGCACCGCACCTACATCGAGGTGCTGACCGACGAGGACCCGGAGACGTACGTCCGCGGATTCCTCACCGGCAACGCCGAGCGGATGGCGGACCGGTTCGGCGGCAGGCCGGCCGTGGCCTTCGAGCTGTTCAGCCGGTGACCGGGCCGGACTCCGGCCGCGATGACCGGCCGGGGCCCGCCCGACGACATGCCCCGCGACATATTCCGGCATAAGGTTCATCTCGCCGTATTTCCATGGTCGCGGGAGAGGACGTCGAGGATGAGGGCAGGGGCTTCCCCCCGGGCGCGAGCGGGCCGGTCCCGGCCGGTGGCCGGCACGCTGGCCCTGGTCGCCGCTTGCACCATGACCCTGGTGTCGTGCGGCTCGGACAACGGCGGCGGCGGTCCGAGCACGCCGTCCACCGAACGGCCCACCGCGCCGGACACCGCCTCCTTCTCCGGCACACCGCCCTCCGCCATGTCCTCGGCGGAGGCATCGGCGCGCGCCGCGGCCTCCTCGAGGGCGGCGTCCGCCTCAGCGGCCGCCTCCTCCTTCGAGGCGTCCGTGTCGGCCGAGACCGAGCGCGCCAACAGGGCAGCCCAGAGCGAACTGAAGGACGTCAAGGCGCCGGGCAACGCGATGTCCGAGGTCACCATGACCGGCAAACCGCGCGCACAGACCGGCGGGCTGCTCGCCGTGGTGGTGACGATCACCAACAAGTCCGGCAAGAAGGCGTCCTACGCCGTCCAGGTCGACTTCCTCGACTCCTCCGGCAAGGCCGTGGAGACCCGCTATGTCGGCGCCGAGGACCTGGCCCCCGGCGAGAAGGCCCAGCCGGTCGCCGTCAGCCGCAAGCCGCCCCAGCCGGTGTTGACCCCGAAACTGGTCAAGGCGCAACGGTACTGAGGCGTGGGAGCGTTCGGGGAAGCGCCCCTCCGGGGGGCCCGTCGGCGCCCGGGAGCAGTCCCCCGTCGTCCGGGCCCGGAAGTCATCGGTGAGGTCCGCTCGCGCCGCGGCCGATGTCAGACCCCCGTGCGACCGTGAGGACAGACGGGAGGGAAGCGGGAGGGAAGGGGGACGGCGGCATGAGCGAGGTCGACGCGCGGTTCCTGCGCGGCCTGTTCGACGAGGAGGGCAGCCTGCACGGCGGCGGCAGGACGGCGCTGTACCGCCTGTACGGCCTCGAGGGCCTGCTCTACGTGGGCATATCGGTCTGTCCGCTCACACGGGTGCGCACCCACCTGCGGGAGCAGCCCTGGGGACCCGGCGTCATCGGCGTACGGATCGACTACCCGGCGGACGCCGAGGCCGCCGAAAGGGAAGCCGTCTTCACCGAACGCCCCAGACACAACGTCGTCTTCAACGGCTCGGACCCGCCCCCGCCCCCCGACCCCGCGTCCCGCCTCAGAACCGAACTGACCGTGGAGCGCCGCCGTCTGGCGGAGTTCGAGTCCGCGGTCCCCGAGTCGTCGGCCCACCTGCGCCTCCTGGAGCGCGGCATCCGGTCGAAGAAGGCGAAGATCGCCGAACTGGTCCAGGCGATCGGGGAGGCGGAGGCCGCCGCCCGGGCCGCCGGGGCCGGCCGCTCCGGTCCGCGGCGGCACGACTCGTAGGAAGGCGCAGGTCACCGCCCCACCCCGGATATCCTTGGCGGTATGTCAGATCAGATGGCCGGCCGGGGCGACCTGCGTGGTGACTGCGCGCGCTGTTTCGGGCTGTGCTGTGTCGCCCTGCCCTTCGCCGCCTCCGCCGACTTCGCGATCGACAAGCGGGCCGGCCAGGCGTGTCCGAACCTGCGGGAGGACCACCGGTGCGGCATTCACACGCGGCTGCGGGACGAGGGGTTCAGCGGCTGCACCGTCTACGACTGCTTCGGCGCGGGGCAGAAGGTCTCGCAGGTGACCTTCGGCGGGCAGGACTGGCGTGCCGGGCCGGCCGAGCGGGCGCGGCGCATGTTCGAAGTGTTCCCCGTGGTGCGGCAGTTGCATGAGCTGCTCTGGTACCTGAACGAGGCGCTGACCCTGCCGGCGGCGCGACCGCTCGGGGACGAGCTGCGGCGCGTGCTCACGGCGACCGAGGAGCTCACCCGCCGGACCCCCGAGCAGCTGGCCGCGCTGGACGTGGCCGCGCACCGGCAGGAGGTCGGCCACCTCCTGCTGAAGGTGAGCGAGTCGGTGCGGGCAGGCACGGGCGGCCGGGGGAAGGACCGCCGGGGGGCCGACCTGATGGGAGCCCGGCTCAGGGGCGCCGGTCTGCGCGGTGCGCACCTGCGCGGCGCCTGTCTCATCGCCGCCGACCTGACCCGGGCCGACCTGCGGGGCGCGGACCTGCTCGGCGCCGATCTGCGCGACGCCGACCTCACCGACGCCGATCTGACCGGCGCCTTCTTCCTCACCCAGCCGCAGGTGGACGCGGCCCGCGGCAGCGCCGGCACGCGGCTGCCGGCCTCAGTCACCCGCCCCGCGCACTGGACAGCGGGCGTCTGACGGCGCCTCGCCGAGGGCCGGGGCAGCGGCCGCCCCGGCCCTCGCCGGGCGCCGCTCCAGGTGCAGCCGGAGCCCTTCCGGCATCAGCGTCAGCCGCTCGGTGACCCGCAGCCGGTAGCCGGGATCGGGGCGCAGGTCGTAGCGGCGCAGCAGCAGGCCGAGCACCAGCGTGGCCTCGTGCAGCGCGAACTGCCGCCCGATGCACGCCCGCGCCCCCGTCCCGAACGGTTTGAAGGTGTGCGGGGCGCGGGCCCGTACGGCCCCGGGGTCGAACCGGTCGGGGTCGAACCGCTCCGCGTCGGCGCCCCACACCGCGGGGTCGCGGTGCAGCATCATGGTCAGCACCAGCGCCCAGGCGCCGCGCCGCATCGGATGCTCGCCGGCCAGCAGCGTGTCCTCGCGGGCCTCCCGCGCGAAGGCGGGCGCCGTCGGCCACAGCCGCAGCGACTCGTCCAGCACCCGGCGCACGTACCGCAGCCTGGCCACCTGGTCGTAGCCGGGCAGCTCGGCGTCGCCCCACACGGCGTCCACCTCGGCCCTGGCGCGGGCGGCGACCTCGGGATGGCGGGAGAGGTGGTGCAGGGCGAAGGAGAGCGCGCCCGACGTCGTCTCGTGGCCGGCCACCAGGAAGGTGATGACCTGGCGGCGGACGTTCTCGGCGGACAGCCGTTCCCCGGTCCGCGGGTGGGCCGTCTCCAGCATCCGGTCCAGCAGGTCCCCGCTGCCGCCGCCGTCCCCCGCCCGCCGGGCCCGGACCAGGTCGTCGACCGTGCGGTTGAGGTGGGCCATGTCCGCCTCGTTGCGCCGCGAGGCCCGGCGCAGCAGATACGGGGCCAGCGGCGCGGGAACGGTGTTCAGCCGCTGGGCGTAGGACAGCGTGCCGACCATCGCGGACACGAAGGGATGCGGGCGGGAGCGCCCGAAGGAGCCGAAGTCGTGCCCGAAGCCGGTGCGGGCTATCGTCTCCAGCGTCAGCTTGGTCATGTCACCCGGCACGTCCACCGCCCGGCCCGCCGCCAGCTCGCGGTCCCAGTGGCCGGTGAGCTGCTCGGCCACCGCCAGCATCATCGGGTGGTAGCCCTGCATGGCCTCCCGGTTGAAGCCCGGTGCCAGGACGTCGTGCGCCAGCTGCCAGTTCGGCTCGTGGTTGTACGCCGTGAAGAGCGCGTCCCCGACGACCGGCCGCAGGTTGGCGACCCCGAGACCCACGTGCTTGGCGAAGCGCGCCTCGTCCGCCAGGTCGGCCGCCAGGGCGGCTCCCCACACGAACACGAACTCCTTGCCGAACGCCTTGCGCCGGAAGATCGGCCCCAGCTGCCGGCCGTAGCGCATCGAGTCCTGGACGGGGGTGCGCCGGTCGGCGCCGATGATGTCGCCGAGCAGGGGGACGCGGCGCGGGGGACGCGGGATGCGGTGGAGTTCGGGCCAGCCCTGTTCGGCGCTCCTGAAGCCCTTCGGCAGCGGGGCACGTTCCTGCGGTCCGGCTTCCGTCGTCGTCTCCGCCATGACGCGATCTCCCTTGAATCAGCGGCAGGTCGAGCTGTCGTGCGTCGTTGTACGTGAGTTCAATAACGGGGCTCAGTCTGGTCCTGCCGTTGAACCGGCGTCAAGTAAGGTGCGGGCATGGCCGCGAACCAGGGCGGGCGCACCCGCCGCCGGCTCAGCACCGAGGAGCGCAGGGAGCAGCTGCTCTCGGTGGGGGCGCGGCTGTTCTCGGAGAGCCCGTACGACGAGGTCTGGATCGAGCAGGTCGCCGAGATCGCGGGCGTCTCGCGCGGGCTGCTCTACCACTACTTCCCGACCAAGCGTGACTTCTTCGCGGCGGTCGTCGAGCGCGAGAGCGAGCGGATGCTGCGCATGACGGCGGCCGTGCCCGGGGTGCCGGCGCGCGAGCAACTGGCCGCCGGACTCGACACGTTCCTGGAGTACGCCCACGCCCACGCGCACGGCTTCCGCGCCTTCCACCGCGCGGACGCCGCGGGGGACCGGACCATCCGCCGGATCTACCAGCGGGCGCTCGCCGCGCAGGAGCGGCAGATCCTGGCGACCATCGCCGCCGACCCGGAACTGGGCGAGGAGGCCCGGCGGCGCCCCGACCTCCGGCTGGCCGTCCGCGGCTGGCTGGCCTTCACCACGGCCGTCTGCCTGGAGTGGCTACGGCGCTCGGACCTGACCCGGGAGCAGGTGCGGGACCTGTGCGCCCGGGCGCTGCTGGGAGTCATCGCACCTCCGTGACCGGACAAGGCTCACCCGACTCGGCCGCGCCCGGGGCGTGCGCCCACCACGGGCGCGCGAAGGAGCGCAGCTCACGGAGCGCCTGCGCGTCCAGCTCGCACAGGCCGGCGCCGCATCCTGCCCGCGCGCCCTGCAGCGGCAGCGCGCAGACGGCGACGGGTGAGGCGAACGGCTCGCCCGCGAGCCGCAGCGCACCGCTGCCGCCGACCACGTGGAAGACGAGCGGCGGACTGCCCGCAACACCGGGGACCCGGGTCGCGCGCAGGGCCATGGCGGCCCACCGGACCGGTGCGTGCCTCCGGCGCCCAAGGCGGGAGGGGACGCCGGTGTCACCTGGCGCGGCGGGCGGTGCCGGGACGGTTGCGCCGCAGCACCTCCGGTACCCGCAGCAGCTCCGAGTCGTGCAGGCTCTCCCGCAGCCTGGTCAGCCGCGGCATCCGCTCGCGCTGGTCACGGGCGTTGCGGTCCAGCTCCTCGAAGAGCCGGCGCGAGCGGTGCTCGGTGTCCATCTCGTCGATGATGCGGTTCACCTCGGTCAGCACGGCGCCGTAGAGCTGCCAGGAACGGGCGTCGCGCTGGACCTCCTCGAGAAGCAGCTGGGCCAGCTTGTCGCGGGTGGTCGCCGCCTGCCGCAGCTCGGCGGCCAGCCGGGACTCCGCGGACTCGGCACTCGCGCTGACGTGGCTGGTCACCAGCACCGCGAAGCTCACCACCGCGTCGGCGATCTCCGACAGCAACTGCTCCACGGCGGCGCCCGTCGCGGGCGCGAACAGCGGCTCGGGCTCGCGTTCCTTGGTCAGGTCGGTGAAGGTGCGCGCCAGCACCCGCAGCACGACCGTGCAGATCTCCAGCGTGTCCAGCCCGGTCCGCAGCACCACCCGGTGCAGCAGCCCCTCCCGCACGCGCGGGTTGAGCCGCAGGCTGTCCTCGGCCTGCCGCAGGGCCGCGTCCACCTCGACGATGTCGTGATCGAGCCGGCGCGCCTCGTACAGCCGCTGCGTCGCCCGCTCGACGGGGGTGCGGCCCGCGGCCTCCTCGCCCATGCGCAGCATCAGCTGCCGCACCCGGCGGGCCAGCCCTTCGACCGACTCGCCCGCCGCGTCCACCCATACGGGCGGTGGGAGCAGGAGGTTGCAGCCGAGCCCGACGACCGCGCCGATCAGCGTCTCCACCACCCGTGCCCAGGCCGTGTCCCCCACGGTCGTGACGCCGAGGACCAGCATCGCGCTGATCGCCACTTCGGGCACGTACTCGTCGACCCGTACCAGATGCCCGACCGCCAGCGAGGCCACGATCAGCAGGGCCAGGCTCCACCAGGTCAGACCGACCAGCAGGCTGAAGGCGATGGCGACCAGGACCCCGGTCACCACCGAGTTCACCCGGCGGACGCCGTTGGTGAGCGTGGCGTAGAGGGTCACCTGGACGACCAGCAGCGCGGTCAGCGGGGCGGTCAGGGGCGCCGGCTCGGGGCTGAGCCGCAGCGCGACGACGTACGCGATGGTCGCGGCGGCCGCCGAACGCAGCGTCTGCACGACCACGGGGTCCCGGCGGCGCCTCACGAACCGGACGAGGGACGCGGTCCACTCACGTACTTGTCGCATCCTCGGGCCGTGCTCCTTCCGTATCCATGGGCACATCGCACCGGGCGAGTACCCAGGGCACCAGCCGTCTCGAGGTTCTCACGCCCGCGCACGGCCATCGCGTCGAAGGAGGCGCGGGTGTCGCGATCACCGGCGGACGCCTGCGCGGGCGACCCGCCGGCCCGGGGACTCGCCTCCCCGCCGCTCGCCGCGCCGGCGGGCGGACGCGGGCATGCGCGCCCCGGGCGTGGCGGTCGTGGCGGGGCGGGACCGGCCGCTGTCCCGGCGCGCGGGGGCCCGGCCGACGGCGCCGCGGCTCGTCGGGCGACCCCGGGCGGGAGGCCCGGTGGGCGGGCCCGCCCGCGGCGGGTTCACCGCGGTGTGCTCACGCCGACAGCCAGGCCGCGTGGTCGGGTGCGAGCATGCCGTCGCGCACCGGTCCGCTCGCCAGCAGGACCGAGCCGTCCCCGGGCAGCCGGTACGGCCCGGGGGAGAGGTTCACCACGCACCGGAAGCCCGGGTCGCGGCGGAAGAAGAGGACGCCGGCCGGCGCGTCCAGCCAGGTGAGCGACCCGTCGCCGAGGGCGGGGTGCTCGCGGCGCAGACGCAGGGCGCCGCGGTACAGCTCCAGCATCGAGTGCTCGTCACCGCTCTGCGCGGCCACGCTGAGGTCCCCCCACAACTCCGGCTGCGGCAGCCAGGGTTCGGCCGAGGCGTCCTGCGGACTGAAGCCGTACGGCGCGCTGCGCCCCGACCACGGGATCGGCACCCGGCAGCCGTCACGCCCCCGGTCGGTGTGTCCGGACCGCTCCCAGACCGGGTCCTGCAGGACGCTCTCCGGCAGGTCCTCGACCTCCGGCAGCCCGAGCTCCTCCCCCTGGTAGACGTAGGCGCCACCGGGCAGCGCCAGCATCAGCAGGGCGGCCGCGCGGGCCCGCCGGGTGCCCAGTTCGAGGTCCAGCGGGCCCTCGGGCCGGTAGGTCTCGTTGGCCACCCACCGTTTGACGACCCTGCGGCCGTAGCGGCTGGGGTGGCGCACGACGTCGTGGTTGGAGAGCACCCAGGTGGCCGGCGCGCCCACCGCGCCGAGCATCGCGAGCGAGTCGTCGATGACGGCCCGCAGTTCCTTGGCGTCCCAGCTCGACATCAGGAAGTCGAAGTTGAACGCCGTGTGCAGTCCGTCCCGGCGGACGTACGCGGCGAGCCGCTCCGGGGTGTCCGCCCAGGCCTCGGCGACGAACGAGCGGTCACCCGGGAACTCGTCGGCCACCCGCCGCCAGGCGCGGTAGATGTCGTGCACCTCGTCGCGGTCCCAGTGCGGATGGTCGAAGTGCCCGGGCCTGCCGCCCTCGGCCGGTGCCTGCGGCCGGGGCGGCAGGTCGGGCAGTTCCGGATGCTTGATCAGCCCGTGCGCGACGTCGATGCGGAAGCCGTCCACGCCCTTGCCGAACCAGAAGCGCAGGATCGACTCGAACTCCGCCCGCACTTCCGGGTTCTCCCAGTTGAGGTCCGGCTGCTCGGGGGCGAAGAGGTGCAGGTACCACTCGCCGTCGGGCAGCCGGGTCCAGGCCGGGCCGCCGAAGCACGACATCCAGTCGTTGGGCGGCTCGGCGCCGCCGGGCCCCCGGCCGGACCGGAAGACGTAGCGCTCCCGCTCGGGGCTGCCCGGCCCGGCCGCAAGCGCGGCCCGGAACCAGGCGTGCCGGTCGGAGGTGTGGTTGGGCACGATGTCGGGGATGACCCGGATCCCGTGGCGGTGCGCCTCCTCGATGAGCTGCTCCGCCTCGGCGACCGTGCCGAACAGCGGGTCGATCTCCCGGAAGTCGGCGACGTCGTAACCGTGGTCGGCCATCGGGGACTTGTACCAGGGGTTGATCCAGATCGCGTCCACGCCGAGCCGGCTGAGATACGGCAGCCGGGAGCGGATGCCGGCGATGTCGCCGACGCCGTCACCGTTGCCGTCGGCGAAACTGCGGACGTAGACCTGGTAGATGACGGCGTCGCGCCACCAGGGCTCGGTGCTGGTCGGCATGTCGGGGCGCTCTCCTCGTGGATCAGCGGGACGGCGGGGTCACTCGGCGGCACCGGCCGCCCGGAGGTGCGGTGGCTGCGCTGTCACGACCGCGGCAGGAGTGTTCGTACAGGTCGGCGGCGTCCGAGGGTCGGTGTTCCCTTGCGTCTTCGTGTCCGTCCAGGACATCCATGACCTTTGTGGGACAACGTTTGCACGCTAGGAGAGCAGCGGGCGGCGCGTCAATGCGTTACGCGCCGGTAAGTGGCTGGCAGCGCTGTCATCCGGGCCTGTGGGTACGTGCACGTTTGTGCTAACGTCCGCCCATGCCAGCAGCTCAACGGCACCCCACGATGACCGATGTCGCCGAACGCGCCGGGGTCTCCGCATCGACCGTGTCGCGCACCCTGCGCGGGCTGTCGAACGTGTCGCCGGGCGTCCGGGCCCGCGTCGAGGCGGCCGCGCGGGAGCTGAACTTCGCGGTGTCCCGGCACGCCTCGAGCCTGGTGACCGGCAGGACCGGCGTCGTGGCGGTGCTCGTGCCCACGCTCAACTCGTGGTTCATGGGCTCGGCCCTCTCCAGCCTCGGCCCGATGCTGCGGGCGGCGGACCTGGAGCTCGCCGTCTACGTCATACCCGACCTGGCCGAGCGCGCCTCGTTCTTCGAGCGGCTCCCGGCCCGCCGCAACGCCGACGCACTGCTGGTCTTCTGCTTCGACCTCACCGACGAGGAGTGCGCCCGGCTCGACGACCTGGGCATGCCGGTGGTCTACGTCAGCCAGCACGCCGGCGGCCGGCCCAGTGTCTACGTCGACGACGTGGCCGGGGCCCGTGACGGCACCCGGCACCTGCTCAACCTGGGACACCGCCGGATCGCCTTCGTGCAGGCCCAGGGCGCCACCGGCTTCTCCTTCAGCTCGCACGGGCGGCTGCTCGGCTACCGGCAGGCGCTGGCCGAGGCGGGCGTCCCCCGGGACGACTCGCTCGTCGTGGCCGCGCCGCCCGAGGACAAGCGGGCCGTCGTGGAGGCGATCGGCCGGCTGCTGAGCCTGCGCGAGCCGCCCACCGCCGTCTTCGCCGAACAGGACGAGCTCGCCGCCTCACTCGTCCGCACCCTGCGCCGGTCCAGGATCGAGGTGCCCGAGCGGATGTCCGTCCTCGGCTTCGACGACCAGCCGGTGGCCGAGTGGTTCGACCTGTCCACCGTGGCCCAGTCGCCCTCCGACATGGGCCGGGTGGCCGGCGACCTGGTCCTGGCACTGCTCGACGACCCGGACGCCGACCCCAGACGGCACGTGGTCCTGCCGACCCGTCTGATCCCGCGCGCCACCACCGCCCCGGCCCCCGGGCCCGGCGCGGACGGCGCGAGCCCGGGGCGGGGTGAAGCGAATGCCGCCCGGAACGCGGGACGCGTTCCGTAGGCTGTACCGGGACCGCGTGCCGGACCGCGTGCCGGACCGGGACGCCGCGGCCGCCGGTGAGCGGCCGGACACGCCGGCCCCGGACGGCGGTACGGCGAGGACGCGGACGCGGCCCGCCGAGCGCAGGGGAGGGGTGGGCGGACGGTGGTGGACTCCTGGGAACGCGCCCGGCGCATTCTGGAGGGCTCGAAGATCCCTCCCGACCGCCTCGTCCACGTGCGCCCCCTCGACGGCGGCACCTACAACACGGTCGAGGAGCTCCGGCTCACCGACGGCAGCCGCTACGTACTGAAGCTCGCGCCGGACACCCCCGGGCTGAGTTACGAGAAGCGACTGCTGGTCTCCGAGGCCGAGTTCTACCGCTGCGCCGCCGCCACCGGCGTGCCGGCGCCGCGCCTGATGTCCCTCGGGGGCGACGCCGCCGGACGTCACCTGCTGATGACGGCGTGTCCGGGCGAGGCCTGGGGATCCTGGCTCACCGATGCCCAGCAGGCCGTGCTTCGCGCGGAGTTGGGGAGGCAGGTGGCCCGGCTGCACCGGGTCACCGGACCGGCCTTCGGCTACCCGTCCGGTGCGCTCGGCCCCCTGTCGCGCCACTGGCGCAGCGCCTTCACCGGCATGCTGGACGCCGTCCTCGACGACGCCCGCCACTACCGGGCCCGGCTGCCCCGCTCCGCCGACGAGGTGGCCCGTACCGCTCGCGCCGCGTATCCCGCGCTCGAGGAGGTCACGACACCGAGCCTCGTCCACTTCGACCTGTGGCCGGGCAACATCCTCGTCGACCGCTCGGCGGGCGAGCCCCGGATCGGCGGACTCATCGACGGCGAGCGCATGTTCTGGGGTGACCCGCTGGCCGACTTCGTCTCGCTGGCGCTGCTGGGGGACATCAGGAAGGACGAGGCGTTCCTCGCGGGATACCGGGAGGCCGGCGGACGGGCCGAGTTCGACATCCCGGCGCTTCTGCGCCTCGCGCTCTACCGCGTCTACCTCTACCTGATCATGCTCACCGAGACGGTCCCGCGGGAGGCCGGCGCCGAGCACGACCGCTGGGTCCAGAAGCTGGTGGCTCCCGAACTCGTGGCGGCCCTCGACGAGATCGAGGCACTGGCCGCGTCCGGATGAGGCACCGGCCGCCTCCGGACGACGCACCGGACCCGTCCGGAGGAGGAACCGGCCGTGTCCGAAGCGGGCGCGTCGCGGCCCCGTCTTAGCTCACAGCATGAACTAAGGGTAGGAGGAAGTCGCGCCGCGCCCGCACCCGGAGGTATGTTGCAGGTCGAACAGGGTGCGAAGGGAGCCACATGGCTGCGGGGCGGAACGGACGCACGGTACGCGACCTCAGGCGGGCCAACCGCACGGTCGTGCTGCAGCGGCTCTACTTCGACGGGCCCCTCAGCCGCTTCGAGCTCGGCCCGGCGACCGGACTCAGCTCCGGCTCGGTCAGCAACGTCGTCGCGGACCTGGTGGCGGACGGACTGGTGGAGGAGGCCGGCAGCGTCGACTCCGACGGCGGCCGTCCGCGCACGCTGCTGCGCGTGGCACCCGCCAGCGGCCACATGATCGGCGTCGACGTCGGCGAGACCCGGGTGCGGATCGAGCTGTTCGACCTGACCCTCACCGAACTCGCCCGCGCCGAGCGGCCCCTGGAGCAGCAGCGCTACGAGGTCGAGGTCATCGTCGGCCACATCCGCGACGGCGTCGCCGAGGTGCTCGCCGAGGCCGGCATCGCCCCCGAGCGGCTGCTCGGCGTCGGCATCGGCGTCCCGGGCATCGTGGAGCGCACCCCCGACCGCGGTGCCGTCGTCCATGGCCAGACCATCGGCTGGGACGCGGTCCCGCTGGAGCACCTGCTGCGCTCCACCTCGCAACTGCCCGACGCGGTCCCGTACTTCATCGACAACGGCGCCAAGACCCTCGGCCAGGCCGAGATGTGGTTCGGCGGCGGGCGCGGCGCGCGCAACGCGGTCGTCGTGCTGTTCGGCTCCGGCGTGGGCGCCTGTCTCGTCACCCCCGAGGTGGAGCACGGCCGGGCGGTCGAGTGGGGGCATCTGACCGTACGGGTCAGGGGGCGCCGCTGCCGGTGCGGCGCCCTCGGCTGCCTGGAGGCGTACGCGGGCGCGGAGTCCCTGCTGGAGCGCTGGCGGGAGGAGGGCGGACGGCCGCCCGAGGGGGTCGACGAGGAGACGGCGCTGACCGCGATGCTGGCCGCGGCGTACCCCCCGGCGGGTGCGGAGGCGGACCCGGTCGCCCTGGCGGTACTGGAGGAGACCGCGGAGTACCTCGGTGCCGGCCTGTCCGATCTGATCAACCTCTTCCAGCCCGAGCGCATCCTCATCGGCGGGTGGGCCGGGCTTCAGCTGGGGGCGCGGTTCCTGCCGGCGGTGCGGCGGTACGCGGCGTCCTACGCCCTGCGGCATCCGGCGGAGAAGGTGACCGTCGAGCTCGGGCGGCTGGGGCCCGACGCGGTGACGGTCGGCGCGGCGATTCTGCCCCTGGCCGGCTTCTTCGCCCGGGGCGGGCGCCGGCCGGAGCCCCCGCCCGAGGGCCCGGCGCCGGCGTGGCGGACGGCGCTGCAGGAGCGGGCACCGCACTAGGCGCTGGGCTTCGAGCAGCTGGGCGCCCGGCGGGCGCCGTGTGCGCCGCCCGGCGGGGGCGAGTGCGTCATCAGCCGGTCGGCGGGGGTGGGTGCGTCATCAGCCGGTCGGCGGTGCTGGTGCGCCCTGGCTGGTCGGCGGTGTGCGTGCGCCCCCGGCCGGTCGTGCGGTTTCCCGCGGGCCCTCGGGGGTGCCGCGGTGGCCGCGGCTCGCGGACGGCGGCAGGCGGACGGCGGCACGTTTCGGTCAGGGCGGCGGAGGTACTCGCGATGCCCTCCACCACATGAAGATGCCCTCCACCACATGAAGGGAGAACGCCGTGGCCGACAGGCGCGACCTTGGCCGGGACGGCGAGCCCGTGCCGCGGGACCTGCCCGATCAGCAGGTTCGCGAGGGCGAGGACCCGCTGGACATCCCGCTGCCGCCCGGGGAGGAGGACGAGGCGGGCGGGGAGGTGCCCGACACCGACGAGGCCGGAGCGGGGCGTCAGGACGGGCCGCGTTCGGCCACGGTCCATCCCGAGCACCCCTCCCCGGACGAGTCCCCCGCCTGACCCCGGCGGCAGGCCCCGCCGCCGGACCCCGGCGGTCGCGGGTCAGCCCACCTTGCGGCCCTTCATCGGCTCCGTAGGGGCTCCCTCGCCCCGCTGCAGGCCCTGCAGGAACTCCTCCAGCACCTCGGTCGCCGAGCGCTCCGGGCGCCAGCCCAGCTCGACGCGTGCGCGCGTGCAGTCCATCAGGGGCAGCCGCAGCACCGCGTCGAACAGGTGCGGTGAGGCGGGCAGCAGGTGCAGGCCCCAAGCCGCGGCGATCGCCGAGCGGGCCGCGGCGCGGGGCAGCCGTACCGGGCGCGTGCCCAGCATCTCGCCGAGCAGTTCCACGTCCACGGGAGGTTCGGCCGCCAGGTTGAAGGCGCCGCGCGCCTCGGAGCCCACCGCGAGGACGTACGCCTTGGCCGCGTCGTCGGTGTGCAGCGCCTGGACGCGCAGACCGGGGATGTCGGGGAGGAAGGGAAGCAGCTCCGGGCGGGCCAGCGGGCCCGGCAGGAAACGGCCGCCGAAGATCCGGCGCTGCTCGCTCGCCGACTCCCGCTTGAAGAGGAAGGCGGGCCGCATCCGGACCACCCGCACCTCGGAGTGCTCACGTTCGAACGTGTCGAGAGCACGCTCCAGATAGGCCTTCTCCCGGCAGTACGCGGCGTCCGGCCAGCCGTGCGTGGGCCAGGACTCGTCCACCGCGTGGTCCTTCGGCCCCGGCGAGTACGCGCCGACCGACGAGGCGTGCACCAGTGCCGGCACCCGCGCCGCCGCCACCGCCTCGAACACCCGGATGCTCCCGAGCACGTTCGTGCGCCAGGTCGTCGCCGGGTCGTGCGTCGGCTGGAACGCCCACGCCAGATGGACGACCGCGTCGGCGCCCGCGAACATGTCGGCCAGGTCCGACCGCTCGGACGCCAGGTCCACCGCGGACCACTCCGTCTTCGCGGGCGACCAGTCGGGAATCCGCCGCGCCAGGCCCAGCACCGACCCGACCCGGGGATCCTCGGATAGCTGCCGCACCACGCTGGTGCCCACATTGCCGGTGGCGCCCGTGACCACGATCCTGCTGCCCGTCGTACTGCTCACCTTCGGCTCCTTCCGGCCGCCCGGTTCCACGCTCCGGCCCTCCCGCCGGAAGCGAGCCGACCGAGTACCCGGCCGGAGGGGAGACACGCGGACCGCTCGGCGGCGGGCGCGAGATCATCGGGCCATGAGCGAGATCATCCTGATGTCCGACGCCCGCGTGGCCGCGATACCGGTGCGGGAGAGCGGTGAGCGCCTGGTCGACGTACGAGAGGCGCTGCTGGTCGACGACCGCAAGCACGAGGACTCCCAAGGGGCGGGGGTCTACCTGCGCCAGGGTGTCCTGGACCGCCTCGTCACCGCGCAGGCGCACCTGCCGGACGGCCTGCGCCTGCTGTTCGTCGAGGGGTACCGGCCACCGGCCCTGCAGCGCTCGTACTTCGAGAAGTACGCCGCGAAGCTGCGCGCCGGGCACCCGCGGTGGCCGGCGGACCGCATCCGTGCCGCAGCCAGCCGCTATGTCTCTCCGCCCGAGATCGCGCCGCACAGCGCCGGCGCTGCCGTCGACCTCACCCTCGCCGACTCCGACGGCCGCGAGCTCGACCTGGGCACTCCGATGAACGCCGACCCCGAGCAGAGTGACGGGGCCTGCTGCACGGGCGCGGCGAACATCTCCGCCGAGGCCCGCGCCCGTCGCGGGCTGCTGGGACGGGCGCTCGGCGCGGCCGGTCTCGTCAACTACCCGACCGAGTGGTGGCACTGGTCGTACGGCGACCGTTACTGGGCCCTCATGACGGGCGCGGCGGCCGCCCTGTACGGGCCCGCGGAGCCGGACAAGCACTGAGCGGGTCGGGCAGGGCAGCGCGCTCGGGGAGTGGGGCAGTCGGGCGAACGGCCACGGCGGTGCCGGGGCCGGCGTGCCGCGGCGCCGGAGGCGGAGGGCTCAGGCGGCGCCGAAGGCGTTGACGCCGGTGAGTTCCGCCGACAGCTCCCACAGGCGGGCCGCCTGCTCGGGGTCGGTCGCCCAGGCCTTGACGCCGGAGCTCTGGTCGCCGTCCACCGCCGGCTCGGCGATGTCGCAGTCCTCGAGGTAGACGCCGCCGAGGCCGTCCAGCTGGGGCGAGGTGGCCGCCCACACCTGGGTGGCGGCGCCCTGCTCCGGCGTCTTGAAGCCCTGGGGGTTGAGCACGTTGCCGGCCTCGTCGATCCAGCCGCGCTCGATCATCTCCTCCCTGGGGATGTGCCGCTGGAGCGGCGTGAGGATGCCGCCGGGGTGGAGGGAGAAGGCGCGCACGCCGGCGTCGCGGCCGAGTTTGTCGAGGTGGACGGCGAACAGGACGTTCGCGGTCTTGGCCTGACCGTAGGCCCCCCACTTGTCGTAGTCCCGCGTCCACTGGACGTCGTCCCAGCGCATGCCCGAGAAGTGGTGGGCGCGGGAGGAGACGGAGACGATCCGGGCGCCGCCCGGCGCGATGGCCGGCCACAGGCGGTTGACCAGGGCGAAGTGGCCGAGGTGGTTGGTGGCGAACTGGGCCTCCCAGCCGGGCCCCACCCGTGTCTCGGGGCAGGCCATGATCCCGGCGCTGTCGATCATGATGTCGACGGTCCGCCCGGAGGCGAGGAACCGCTCGGCGAAGCCGCGCACGCTCTCCTGGTCGCCGAGGTCCATCTCGTCGACCTCGACGCCGCTCACGTCGGCCAGCGCCTCCTCGGCGGTGGCGCGGCGGCGGGCCGGCACCACCACGCGGGCGCCCGCCCCGGTGAGCGCACGGGTGGTCTCCAGGCCGAGACCCGAGTAGCCGCCGGTGACGATCGCGAGCTTGCCGCTGAGGCCGATGCCCGCCAGGACGTCGTCGGCGGTGCTGGTGGCGCCGAAGCCGGATCCGATCTTGTGCTGTGCAGTGCTCATGCCGGGAACGCTACGAATTCGAGTGCTCTCGAAGTCAAGCGCGACCCGCGGGCGCCGGGGACCCGACTCCCAGACGAAAGCCCCGACCGGACGGGGGAGGCCGGTCGGGGCCGTTCGAGGGCGGGCACGGATGGCGGTCGCCTCTCGGCGAAAGGCTCCACAGGGCTTCAGCCGAACGATCGTCCCTGTGGGCGAATGGTGAGGCCCGGGGACACTGTCCCATCCGCACCCACGTGTCGTTCAACGGGCAACCTCTCCGAGGTGTTCCTTCCCGCGCCGCTTCCCGGGGTGATGTGCGTCACCGCGTCCCGAAGGGACTGTCCGCCAGGCACGCGAGGAGATGGGCCGGGTCGTCGTACACGGCCGTGGCTCCCGCCTCCTCCAGGTCCGCCCGCGGGATCCCGCCGCACAGCACCCCCACGCAGCGCACCCCCGCCCGGCTGCCCGCCTTCATGTCCCACACGGTGTCCCCGACGAGGACCGCGCGCTCAGGCGGCACCCCGGCCAGCTCCAGGGCCTGCTCGACGGGCTCCGGTGCCGGCTTGCCCTGCTGGACGTCCTCGGCGCTCGCGGTGGCGGTGATGGCGTCCTCGGCGGAGATGGCGCGGCGCAGGGCGGAGAGCTCGGGACCGCTCGCGGAGGTCGCGAGGACCACCGTCCAGCCCTCGTGGTCCAGGCGCCGCAGCAGCCGTCCGGCGTCCCGGAGCGCGGGCAGTCGGTCGAAGTACTGGCCGTACAACGTCTTGTGCGCGGCGCTGAGTTCGGCGTCCTGCTCCTTCTTGCGCCCCTCGCCGAGCAGCCGGGCGACGAGGTCCTCGGAGCCGAGTCCGACGGCCCGGTGGATGGAGTGCATCGGTACCGTGTGGCCCGCCTGGCGGAAGGCCTCCCACCAGGTCACCACGTGCAGGTGATTGGTGTCGACGAGAGTCCCGTCGACATCGAAGACGGCCGCCCGTTCCATGCACGCTCCTTCGCTCGCTCCTCGCCCGGGTACCACGTCAGGGGCGTGCCACGCCCGCGGGAGTGCGGCGTTCGCGGGTCCAGGCGAGCAGGTCGTCCAGGGACCACGTGGTCACCACGCGCTCGGCGGGCACCCCGCACTCCTCCGCCCGGGCACAGCCGTTGATCTGCCAGTCCAGCTGGCCGGGCGCGTGCGCGTCCGTGTCGATCGAGAACAGCACCCCGGCGTCCACCGCACGGCGCAGCAGCCGCCGCGGCGGGTCGAGCCGTTCGGGACGGCTGTTGATCTCCAGGGCCGTGCCGGTCTCGGCGCAGGCGGCGAAGACCTCGTCGGCGTCGAACTCCGACTCCGGCCGTCCCCGCCCGGTCACCAGCCGTCCGGTGCAGTGACCGAGGACGTCGGAGTGCGGACTGCGTACGGCGGCCACCATGCGGCGGGTCATCGAGCGGGCGTCCATGCGCAGCTTGGAGTGCACGGACACCACCACGACGTCCAGCCGCTCCAGCAGCCCGGGTTCCTGGTCGAGCGAGCCGTCGTCGAGGATGTCGCACTCGATGCCGGTCAGCAGCCGGAACGGCGCCCATGCCGCGTTCAGCTCCGCCACCACCTCCAGCTGCTCGCGCAGCCGCTCGGGCGACAGACCGCGTGCGACCGTCAGCCGCGGGGAGTGGTCGGTCAGCACCGCCCACTCGTGCCCGAGTGCCGCCGCGGCCCGGCCCATCTCCTCGACGGGGCTGCCCCCGTCCGACCAGTCCGAGTGCAGATGGCAGTCCCCGCGCAGCAGCGCGCGCAGCCGCGCACCGGCCCCGGTGTACGGCTCGGCGGCCTCGTCCTCCAGTTTCCGAAGATAGCCGGGCGTCTGTCCGGCCAGCGCCTCCCGCACCACCTGCGCGGTCTTCGGGCCGACACCCTTGAGCGACTCCAGCGACCCGTCGGCCGCCCGCCCGCGCACCGCGCCGGCGGGCAGCGAGGCCAGCACGCGGGACGCCGTGCGGAAGGCGCGGACGCGGTAGCCCGGCGCCAGGGACCGCTCCAGCAGGAAGGCGATCCGGTCCAGTGCCTCGAGGGGATCCATGGTGACCTCCACCACCAGGGTTCCCCAGCGGCGGGCGGGGCGCACCGCGTGGCCGATCGATCGGCCGGCCGCGAGGCTTTCGACCGGAATGCGGCCTACGCTCTCTTGCATGAGTGACATTTTGGGCCCGCATGTCTCCAGACCGCGCATCTTGGTGCTGGGGGTCCAGCCCTGTACGCCGCCGTTCCGGATCGTCGAGATCGACGGCGAAGTGGTCGGCGAGGCCAGGTCCGTCACCGACGTCCTCTCGGTGGCTGCCGCGTTCGGCATCACGGTCCACGACCTGGACGACCCTGACGTGGTGCGCTGGGTGGGCGGGGACAAGTTCACCTGGACGCGGCACTGAGAGCCGGCGGGCGCGTCACCGGGCGCCGCGGGTGTGCCGCCGGGGCCGGGCGGCACCGACCGCGTGCCGCCGGGTGTGCGCTGGACGCGTCAGCCCGCCGCAGAGGTTGCACGGCGGCGGCGGGTCCTCAGTCCCGGCGTTCCCGCGCGTGCACCGCACGGCTCATCCGGCGGCCCAGCAGCACGTAGCCGATCAGCGCGCCGGTGGTGTTGAGGATGACGTCGTCGATGTCGAAGGCGCGCCCGGTGATCAGCGCACCCTGCGCGAACTCCACCAGCAGCATCACCAGGGCGGTCAGCAGCAGCACCCGCAGCACTCCGCGGGCGCGCGGGGCGACGACCGGGACGAGGATCCCGAACGGGACGCCCAGCAGGATGTTCCCGCCGATCTGCTTGACGGCGTCCCGCAGCGCCGGCTGATCCAGATACGCGCGCAGCGAGCGGCCCGGATGCAGATTGGTGTGGGCGAGCGCCGCCGACGCGGGGGAGGGCTCGAGTGTCAGCCGGGCCAGCACCACGGCGAACGCCACCATGAACCCGAAGGCGCACGTCATCGCGAGCAGACGGATCGGGAAGGCCAGGACATGCCGTTCGCGCGGGGCGGGTTCCGGCCCGCTCCCGCCCGCCCTGCCGGACCTTCCCGCCCTGCTCGCCTTACCGGCCCTGCCTGCCGCCTTGCTCGTCCGGCCCGCCCTCGCCCCGCCTGCGGCCTTGCTCGATTTCCCGAACGCGCCGAACAGGCCCGTCCTGCGGGTCCCGCCGGTCCCGGGTGTCCCGGCGGCCTTTCCCGCCCCGGCCGCCCTGCCCGCCCTGCCGGACCTGCCGGGTTTCGCGGTCCTGCCGGGTTCAGCGGTCCTGTCGGACTTGGTCATGCGCAGACGTGATGCCGAACGTGGTCCCGCGGCTGCCCGGGCCATCTGGTCCTCCAGTCTTCAACTTCCCAGCGTTGCAACGCGGTTACCCGCTCGGCGGACGAGAATGCGGTCCGCCATACAGCTCTGGCCGGATGTCGCCGCGGTGTCTCCTGCTGCTGCGGGGCTCCCCGGCGCCGGGATCGCCGCGGCGGTTCCCGGCGGCCGGTGTTCCCCGTGCCGCCGGGCCCGCCCGAGGCTGCCGCAGACGGTCAGCCGCCGTACGTGACGTGCACCTCCTTGAAGCCGAGGGAGCGGAGCAGGCCCTGGAGCATGTCGGTGGTGTTGGTCTCGGCGCGGCGGGTGAGGCCGCTGTCCTTGGCGGCTTCACCGATGTGCTTCACCGCGAGCTTCTGTACGGCCTGTTCGCTGTTGGGGTTGTCCGAGAACAGGTCGCCGAGGCGGTCCAGGAGACCGCGCTGCTTGGAGACGGCGTAGGAGCGGTCGGGATCGAGAGCGGGCTTGCCGAGTGCCGCGTGCGGCAGCCGGAGTGTGGCGGACGTACGGTCGCCGTTGACCGTCACGTCGTCCTTGCCGACCTTGCCCAGGTCGACATAGGCGTCGACGGTGCCCGCCCCGATGTAGAGCGTGCGGGAGCCGCGGATCGCGTCGGGCAGGAACTTGGTGTCCTTTTCCAGGTCCACGACGACCTGGAAGTTGCCGGAGGCGGCGTCGTAACGGCTCATGTCCTGGATCGACTGCAGGAGTGCGGGTCCCGAGCGGTCGTGCGTGTGGGTGCCGAACAGGTCTTTGAGGCCGGGCAGCACACTGAGCCGGATCCCGGCGAAGAACACCACGAGCACCAGTACGACGGCGCTCACCGCCTTCGCCCAGCCGGGCATGCGCCTGGACACGCGCCTGATGGGAGTCGTCATGGCGACGGCCCTCCTTCCTACTGTTCCGGATGCCCGCCAAAGTCCTTGTCAGACCGCGCTGTTGGCCGAACGGTGGCCTCGACGGGGGCACACGGGGCGCGCTGGCGCGAAGAACTCGAGGCAGTCTCCGTCCCGGGGCGCGGCCCGCACGCCGAAGCCGGTCCATGTGAACGGTGGGCCGGTGGGGGAGCCGGTGGAGTCCGGAGCCGGCGCACGGGGTCTTCTGGGGTGAGGAACGTCTGCGGCCCCGCGACGGCGTGCGGGCGGCGGCACCGGAGCGCAACCGGGTTTCCCGCGGTCAGTAGCATGGGGTCCCCGACATGATCATGCGAGGAGCGGATCGTGCGAGACATCTCCGTCTTCAGCGGCAGCGCCCACCCCGGTCTCGCCGCGGAGGTCTGCGCCCACCTCGGTGTGCCGCTCAGCCCCACCCGGCTCAGCCGGTTCGCCAACGACTGCCTGGAGGTGCAGCTCCAGTCCAACTGCCGCGAGCGCGACGTCTTCCTGATCCAGCCGCTGGTCCGGCCCGTCCAGGAGCACCTCGTCGAGCTGCTGCTGATGTGCGACGCGGCCCGCGGTGCCTCGGCGGCGCGGATCACCGTGGTCATGCCGCACTACTCCTACGCCCGGTCCGACAAGAAGGACGCGCCCCGCATCTCGCTCGGCGGCCGGCTGGTCGCGGACCTGATGGTGGCGGCGGGCGCCGGCCGGGTGCTGACCATGACCCTGCACGCGCCGCAGGTGCACGGCTTCTTCTCGGTGCCGGTCGACCATCTGCACGCCCGGCGCGAACTGGCCGCGCACTTCCGGCAGTACGACCTCTCCCGTACGACCGTCGTCTCGCCGGACCTCGGCAACGCCAAGGAGGCGGCCGCCTTCGCCCGGATGATCGGCGCGCAGGTGGCCGCCGGCGCCAAGCAGCGGTTCGCCGACGACCGGGTCGCCATCGGCTCGGTGATCGGCGAGGTCACCGACCGGGACGTCATCGTGCTGGACGACGAGATCGCCAAGGGCAGCACCGTGCTCGAACTGCTCGATCGACTGCGGGAGTTGGGGCCCCGTTCCATCCGGGTCGCGTGCACCCACGGACTGTTCGCGGCCGGTGCGCTCAAGCGGATCGGCGAGCAGCCGGACATACTGGAGATCGTGTGCACCAACACCGTGCCGGTCCCCGCGGAGGAGCGCACCGAGAAGCTGCGGGTGCTGTCCATCGCCCCCGCCCTCGCCGAGGCGGTCCGCCGCATCCACAACGGCGAGTCCGTCAGTGCCCTGTTCGACGCGTCGCGAAACGAATAGACATGAGGGAGGAGCAGGGCTGAGGCGTTCCCCGTGACGCCTCACTCAGGTGACCAGGAGGGCTTGCAGTGGCGAAGGCGAAGTTCGAGCGGACCAAGCCGCACGTGAACATCGGCACCATCGGTCACATCGACCACGGCAAGACGACGCTCACGGCGGCCATCACGAAGGTGCTGCACGACAGGTTCCCCGACCTCAACCCGTTCACGCCGTTCGACCAGATCGACAAGGCGCCCGAGGAGCGCCAGCGCGGTATCACGATCTCGATCGCCCATGTCGAGTACCAGACCGAGCACCGGCACTACGCGCACGTCGACTGTCCCGGACACGCGGACTACATCAAGAACATGATCACGGGCGCGGCGCAGATGGACGGCGCGATCCTGGTCGTCGCGGCCACGGACGGACCGATGCCGCAGACCAAGGAGCATGTGCTGCTGGCCCGGCAGGTGGGCGTGCCGTACATCGTCGTCGCCCTCAACAAGACCGACATGGTCGACGACGAGGAGATCCTGGAACTCGTCGAGCTGGAGGTGCGCGAGCTGCTCACGGAGTACGAGTTCCCCGGCGACGACGTGCCGGTCGTCAGGGTCTCCGCACTCAAGGCGCTCGACGGTGATCCGCAGTGGACCCAGTCGATCATCGACCTGCTGGACGCCGTCGACTCGGCGGTCCCGGAGCCGCAGCGCGACGTGGACAAGCCGTTCCTCATGCCGATCGAGGACGTCTTCACCATCACCGGCCGCGGAACCGTCGTCACCGGCCGGATCGAGCGCGGTGTGCTGCACGTCAACCACGAGGTCGAGATCATCGGCATCCACGAGCAGAAGACGAGGACGACCGTCACCGGCATCGAGATGTTCCGCAAGCTGCTCGACGAGGGCCGGGCGGGCGAGAACGTCGGACTGCTGCTGCGCGGCGTCAAGCGTGAGGAGGTGGAGCGCGGGCAGGTCGTCATCAAGCCCGGGACGGTCACGCCGCACACGGAGTTCGAGGGGCAGGCGTACATCCTGTCCAAGGACGAGGGCGGCCGGCACACGCCGTTCTTCGAGAACTACCGGCCGCAGTTCTACTTCCGCACCACGGACGTGACCGGTGTGGTGACGCTCCCCAAGGGCACCGAGATGGTCATGCCGGGCGACAACACCAGCATGCACGTGCAGCTGATCCAGCCCATCGCCATGGAGGAGGGCCTGAAGTTCGCCATCCGCGAGGGCGGCCGTACGGTCGGCGCGGGACAGGTGACGAAGATCCTCAAGTAGCCGCCGGCCGGGGGCCGGTGGCGGTCACAGCGATCCGGACGTGGCCTCGGGCTGGCCCAGGGCAGCGTCCAGGGTCGCGTGCGCCGGCAGCAGCCGGGACAGCCCCGTCACCCGCATGATGCGCAGGGTCAGCGGATGGGTGCAGACCAGCCGCAGCTCACCGTCCTGGTCGAGGAGGCGGGTGCGCGCCCGGTAGACCAGGCGCAGCCCGGAGCAGTCGAAGAAGTCGACCCGGGTCAGGTCCAGCACCAGACGGACACCCGGCCGCGCCGTCACCCGGTCCAGGTGGGGGGCGATCTCCAGGGCGGCGGCGATGTCGATCTCGCCGCGGAGTTCGAGCACCGTATGCCCCCGGTCCTGATGGACACGCAGATGCCGGGGGAGCGGCGCAGGCTCCTGGTGCACTACGACATCGCCTCCAACCTGGCCCGTTGCTGCGCTGTTGCGGGTCACCGGGGGCCGGGGTGACATCGTGCGGCGAGCGTAACGAGCGTGGGCGAGCCCCCGGGCCCCCAGCGAGCGCAAATTTGTTTTCCGCCCAGCAAGTTACCCTCGTTGGAGTGAATTTGAGCATGTTCGGTTGACATATGTCTGCGAATTGCGCGGAACCCTTACGACAGTGCGTGCCAGGCCTTGGAAAGTGCCTGGCGGAACTGCTCGGTCTGACGCGCCGTGAGATTGCGCACCATCCGCTCCTCGAGCTGCCGGACCGGCCCCGCGTAGCGCGCCAGGAGCCGCCGCCCGGCGTCGGTCAGCAGGATCAGCAACTCGCGGCGGTTGTGCGGGTTGCGCTCCCGGCGCACCAGTCCGCGGTTCTCCAGGGAGCGCACGAGATCGGCGATGGACTGGGCCGTGACGAACGAGTCGCGGGCGAGCTGCGCCGCGGAGAGGCCGTCGTGCCGCTCCAGGACCGTGAGCGCGGTGTACTGCAGCGCGGTGATCCCGGACGGCCTGACCAGGTCGTCCAGATGGGCGCGCACCACCAGCTCCACCTGCTTGACCATGTAGAGCAGGGACGGGGACGTCTTGGCCGCCTGTGCTTCGAGCATGACTTCAGCCTAGAGCATTGACAGGAATCCTGTCCGTATCGAGACTGCACAGCAGAGTCCGAACCAACAGGAATCCTGTTACTTGAAAGCTTTGCTACGACGCTGAGGAGCGGCGATGACCAGCTTCGAGACCGAACCAGGGCGGCTCTTCGTCGCAGGACAGTGGCGCGAGGCCGCCGACGGAGCGCGTACCGAGGTGGTCGATCCGTCCCGGGGCGTGGTCGTCACCACCGTCGCCGAGGCCGGCGCCGCCGACGTGGACGCGGCCGTGCGTGCCGCACGCGCGGCCTTCGACGGCGGTGCCTGGTCCGGCCTGAGCGGCCGTGAGCGCGGCCGCGTCCTGCACCGGATCGCCGAGCTGATCCGCGAGAACGCCGACGAACTCGCCCGCCTGGAGAGCCTGGACGTCGGCAAGCCCCTCTCGCTGTGCCGGGCCGTCGACGTGGCCAACGCGGCCGAGGACTACGAGCACTTCGCCGCCCTCGCCCACTCCCTCGACGGCTCCGTCCGCGACACGCCCATGAACGCCCTCGCGTACACCAGGCGCGAACCGCTCGGCGTGGTCGCCGCGATCACCCCCTTCAACTTCCCGTTGATCCTCGCCGGCTCGAAGATCGGGCCCGCGCTCGCCGCCGGCAACACCGTGGTGCACAAGCCGGCCGACGAGACGCCGCTCAGCGCCCTGCGCATGGCCCGGCTGCTGCAGCAGGCGGGCGTCCCGGACGGGGTCGTCAACGTGGTCACCGGGAGCGGCCCGGTGACCGGCGAGGCGCTGCTGCGCCACCGCGGCATCGACAAGGTCGCCTTCACCGGCTCCACCGCGACCGGCCGCCACGTGGCGAGCGTGGCCGGGGAGGCGCTGAAGCCAGTCACCATGGAACTGGGCGGCAACGCCGCCCACATCGTCTTCGAGGACGCCGACCTGGAGAAGGCCGTCGGCGCGGTCATCAAGGCCTTCGTCTTCAACACCGGCCAGTTCTGCATGGGCGGCCCGCGGCTGCTCGTCGCCCGCCCGGTCCACGACACCCTGCTCGGCATCCTCGCCGACGCGGTGCCCGGCGTCCCGGTCGGTGACCCGCGGCGGCCCGAGACCGTCGTCGGGCCGATGGCTGGCCTGCGGCACCTGGAGAAGGTCGAGGAGTACGTCGCCCTCGCCCGCGAGGAGGGCGGCCGTATCGTCTGCGGCGGCGAACGGCTCGACCTCGACGGCGGCTACTACTACCGGCCCACGGTCGTCGCCGGCCTGCCGAACGACTCCCGCGTCGTCCAGGAGGAGATCTTCGGCCCCGTCCTGACCGTGCAGCCCTTCGACACCGAGGACGAGGCGGTCGAGCTCGCCAACTCCACGCCGTACGGCCTGGCTTCGGGCCTCCAGACCCAGAACCTCGCCCGCGCCCACCGCGTCGCCGAACGCCTTCGGGCAGGCATCGTCTGGATCAACGACTGGGCGCTGCTCGACCCGGCGGTGCCCTTCGGCGGCGTCAAGGACTCCGGCTTCGGCCGCGAGTACGGACCCGAGGCGCTCGCCGCGTACACCAGGGTCAAGTCCGTCGTCGTCTCGCTCGCCTGAGCCCGGCCGAAGCACCGAGAGCACCCAGCACCTAGAGCACCGACAGCACCGAGAACGCGGAACCCGCCGTAGAAACAAGGGAGTTCGTACCATGTCACCCATCACCCGCGCCGCGGTCGTCGAGTCCGGCGGGGCGCCCTTCACCCTCGCCGACGTCGAACTCGACGCGCCCGGACCCCACGAGGCCGTGGTCCGCATGGTGGCCGCCGGGCTGTGCCACACCGACCTCACCGTCGCCGGCGGCGGGCTCCCCTTCCCGCTGCCGGGTGTGCTCGGCCATGAGGGCGCCGGTGTGGTGGAGGCCGTCGGCCCGGCGGTGTCCGGCGTCGCCCCGGGCGACCACGTCGTGCTCTCCTTCACCTCCTGCGGGGAGTGCCGCAACTGCCGCGCCGGCCACCCCGCCTACTGCGCGACCTGGCTCCCGCTGAACCTCATCGGCGGCCGCCGCGCCGACGGCAGCAGCACCCTGCGCCGGGACGGCGCCCCGCTCGGCGGCCACTTCTTCGGCCAGTCCTCCTTCGCCGAGCGGGCGCTGGTGGACGAGCGCAGCCTCGTCAAGGTCGACGCGGACGTGCCGCTGGAGACGGTCGCCCCGCTCGGCTGCGGGGTGCAGACCGGAGTGGGCGCCCTCTGGAACGTGCTGAGGCCGGCCGCGGGCAGCACCGTCGTCGTCCTCGGCGCCGGCGCGGTCGGCCTGTCCGCCGTGATGGCCGCCGCCCTGACCCCGGCGACACGTGTCGTCGCCGTCGACCGGGTGGCAGAACGGCTGTCCCTGGCCGAGGAGCTGGGCGCCACCCACACCGTCAGCACGGCAGGCGCCGACCTCGGTGAGGCGCTCGCGGAGATCACCGGCGGGCAGGGCGCCGACGGTGTCGTGGAGACGACCGGCAGCCCCGCCGTACTGCGCCAGGGCGTCGACGCGCTCGCCGCGCGCGGCACACTGGTCGTCGTCGGCGCCCCGCCCTTCGGCACCGAGGTCGCCCTGGACGTCAACGGCCTGCTGGGCGGCAAGCGGATCGTCGGCCTCACCCTCGGCGACGCCGAGACACAGACCCTCGTCCCGGCCCTGGTGCGCCTGGTGAGGGACGGACGGCTGCCGCTGCACCGCCTGATCAGCACCTATCCGTTCGCGGAGATCGGCCGGGCGGTGCGGGACATGAGCGCGGGCAAGGCGATCAAGCCCGTGCTCACGTTCTGAGCGCGCCGACTCAGTCCATCCGCAGGACCAGCTTCCCGGCGGTGCGGCCGGTCTCGCCGAGCCGGTGCGCCTCGGCGGCCTCGGCCAGCGGGAAGGTACCAGCGATCTCGGGGCGCAGCTTCCCGGTCTCCACCAGCTCCGTGATCGCCTCCAGGTCGCTGTGCGAGGCGTCGACCAGCATGCGCAGGGCCCGGACGCCGAGCCGCCCCGCCTCCTCGGGGAAGTCGTCGGAGCCCATGGGGATGATCGAGACGACGATCCCGCCCGGACGCAGCACCCGCAGCGAGCGCAGGCCGGTGTCGCCGCCGATCGTGTCCAGGACCACGTCGACGTCCTTGACGGTCTCGGCGAAGTCCGTCTCCCGGTAGTCGACCGCCTCGTCCACGCCGATCCCGCGCAGGAACTCGTGCTTGCCCGCGCTCGCGGTGCCGATCACGTGAGCGCCCCGCGCCTTGGCGATCTGTACGGCCACATGGCCGACGCCGCCCGCCGCCGCGTGCACCAGCACCCGCTGTCCCGGCCGCACATCGGCGTACTCGACCAGGGCCTGCCAGGCGGTCAGCGAGACCAGCGGCAGGGCGCCGGCACGGGTGTGGTCGAGCGAGGCCGGCTTGTGCGCGAACCAGCGCGCCGGGGCGGCGACGTACTCGGCGTGCGAACCGTGGCCGAAGGGGTACGACAGCATGCCGTAGACCTCGTCACCGGGCCGGAAGCGGGCGACGCCGATGCCGACCGCCTCGACCACGCCCGAGACGTCCCAGCCCAGCACGAAGGGCGGCTCGCCCAGGAAGCCGCCGGTCGCGCGGTGCTTCCAGTCGGTCGGGTTGACGCCGGCGGCGCGGATCCGGACCAGTACCTCGTTGGTGCGCGGCTCGGGGCGGGGCAGCTCCACTTCCCTGAGGACCTCGGGACCGCCGAGGACGTCCTGGCTGATGGCTCGCATCGTGTTCACAGTGCTCATGGTGGACCAGCCTGCCGGGGCGCGCCCGCCAAGGAAATGGCACGATTGCCAACCTTCGATAAGATCGTGCCATGTGTGGTGAACGGCAGGTGGAAGGCGCACGGCGGATGGAGCGGGTCGTCGTGCTGGCCCTGGACGGCGTCTACCCCTTCGAGCTCGGCATCCCCAGCAGGATCTTCGGTGCAGCCGACGACCGCTACGAGGTGCTGACCTGCTCCGTGGACGGCCGACCGGTGCGCAGCTGCGCCGACTTCACGATCGGGGTCGAGCACGGCCCCGAGATCCTGGACACGGCCGACACGGTGGTGGTCGCCTCCATGACGCCCTCGTGCATCCCCGCCGAACTGCCCGCCGAGGTCGCCGCCGCGCTGGCCCGGATCCGGCCGGACGCCCGGATCGTGTCCATCTGCACGGCAGCCTTCGTCCTCGCGGCGGCGGGCCTGCTGGAGGGCCGCAGGGCCACCACCCACTGGCAGGTGACGGACTGGTTCCGGCGCCTCCATCCGCACGTCGACGTCGACCCCGACGTCCTCTTCGTCCAGGACGGCCGGATCCTCACCTCGGCCGGTGCGGCCTCCGGCGTCGACGTCTGCCTGCACATCGTGCGCACCGACCACGGCAGCGAGCTGGCCAACTCGGTGGCCCGCCGCTGCGTCGTACCCCCCTTCCGGGACGGCGGCCAGGCGCAGTACATCGAGCAGCCGGTCCCGCAGAGCGGGGCGGCGAGCACGGCCGCCACCCGGGCCTGGGCCCTGGAGCGCCTGGACCAGCCGCTCTCGCTGGCCGAACTGGCCGGCCACGCCCGGATGAGCCTGCGCACCTTCGCCCGCCGCTTCAACGAGGAGGTCGGCCTCAGTCCCGGCCGCTGGCTCGTCCAGCAGCGTGTCGCCCGGGCCCGCCACCTGCTGGAGTCCAGCGACCTGTCCGTCGACCAGATCGCCGGCCAGGTCGGCTTCGCGACCGGCGCCTCGCTGCGTCAGCACCTGCACGCCGCCATCGGTGTGACACCGCAGGCGTACCGGCGCACGTTCCAGGCGGCCGCACGCTGAACGGTACGGCGCGGCCGTGAGCCAGGCGGTCCGGGCGGGCGGGCGTGCCGCGGGCGACGGAACCGGTCACTTCTCCGTCAGAGTCCTTCGGCGGCGGACAGGCATGGATGCGGTTCCTGTCATCCGGCGACAGGTCCCTCGGGTCAGCAAAGGCATTTGTCGATGTGCGGGCCGTTGGCCGAGAGTGACGGAACCCTCACTTCCGCACCATGCCCGAGGTTGATCCTTTCGACGTCAAACCCGATAAGCTCCCCTTCGGCGCTGCGAGTTGACGCGACCGTGATCCCTCGTCTCGCCGTGCGCACGCGTCCTGTGCGCTTCCCCCCTCGCACACCCACCTTGTTCGAACGTGTCGCTTGTAAGGATGCAGATGGAACTCGCCACTCCGCCGCCGGCGGCGCGGGCCCCTGTCGCCTGGTACAGCTGGTGGTTGATGCCACTGGCCTTAGGAGGCGGGACGGTTGCCGCGACGTTCATGAGCTCCGAGCGAATAACCGCCGGCGTCGCGGGCGTCGCGGCCACCGCCGCGAGCGCCGTGTGCGTACGGCTGCTGATCCGCACCCGAACCCAGCTCGGCCGAGCCGAGGGCTCCTTCCGCTCCACCCAGGCCGAGCACGCCCAGCAGTGGCAGCAGCATGTCGCCACCCTGGAACGGAAGTTCACCGCCGAGCGCGGCTCCCTGGAGGCCCAGCTCACCGAGCAGTCCGACGCCTACGAGGCCCGCCTCGCCGAGCACACCTCGTCGTACGAGGCTCAACTCGCGGAGCAGGGAAGGACGTTCGAGGAGCGGCTCGCGGAGCAGGCCCGGTCCCACGAGGCGCAGCTGGCCCAGCGGGCCGAGGACTGGCAGCAGCAACTGACCCACCAGCGGGAGGCCGTGACCCGCCTCGCCGACGAGCAGCTGCCCGAGGCGCTGAAGCGGCTGCGCGCCGGTGACGCCGTCGACGACCTGCTGCCCGCCCCCGACCAGTGCGCCAAGGTCGGTGCCGACCTGCAGGCCGACCTGCGCAAGGTGCTGCGCACCGCCCTGATCGGTGTGGAGGAGGAGTTCAACCGCTCGACCTCCGCCGAACAGGCCGTCATCAGCATCGGCAACCGCATCCACGTCCTGACCAGCAAGCTTCGCGGCCGGCTGCACGAGATGCAGGGCGAGCACGGCCGGCTGCCGGCCGTCGCGCAGGGCCTGATGGAGCTCGACCAGGAGCTCGGCCCCGCCGACTCGCTCGCCGCGAGCATCGGCGTGCTCGGCGGCTCCGACCGGCCGGGACGGCAGTGGCAGGAGCCGCAGCGCCTGCTGAGCGTGGTCCGCGGCGGCATCGGCCGGATCAAGGACTTCCACCGCATCGAGGTACGCCACCTGCCCGAACTCGGCGTCGACGGCGGCCTGGTGGACCACCTGACACTGATCTTCGCGCAGCTGCTGGACAACGCGGCCCGCTACTCGCCGCCCAGCGAGCCGGTGCTCGTCTCCGGCAAGGAGGTGCCCAACGGCGTCGGCATCGAGATCCAGGACTCCGGCAAGGGGCTGAGCGAGGAGAAGAAGCGTGAGGCCGAGGAGGCCCTCACCGGCAGCGCCGCCGGGCCGGGTATCGGTGGCATCTCCGAGGACGCCAACATCGGCCTGCGCGTCGTCGGCGCACTCGCTCGCCGCTACGGCATCCGTGTCACGTTCGCCGACTCGCCCTGGCTCGGCACCTCGGTGGTGATCGTGGTCCCGCACAAGTACTTCAGCCCGCTGCCCGCGGCCGCTCCGGCCACCGCGGCGACCCCGGCGGCCCAGCCCGCCGCGGCCGTGCCGGTGGTCACGGCGGCTGCCGCCGAGCCGGTGACCGAAGCCTCCGAATCGGTGGAGACCACGCCGGGCGGACTGCCCCGGCGCCGCAGCAGGCGGAACGAACCGGCGCGGCACCAGCCGGCCGAGCGCTCCGGAGCGACCGGAGCCACCGGAGCGACCGGGGAGACCGCCGTCTCCGCCGTCCCGCCGGACGCCTCGTTCACCGGCCTCGCCGCCTTCGCCACCGCCGGCCGTAGGCCCGGCGCGGAGGCCGGCACCGAAGCCGCCACGGAGACCATCACGGAGGAGGAGGCGCCCGCCGGGCCCGAGTCCACCGAGCACCGCACTGAAGAGAGCGACGAGTCCTCATGACGCAACAGGGAACCGACGTGAGCTGGGCGCTCCGCGATCTGGTCGAGTCCATCCCCGAGATCCTCTTCGCACTCGTGGCCTCCAGTGACGGCAAGGCCATCACCTCCTTCGGCGCCGAGGACCCGGACGACGTGGACCGGTTCGCGGCCGTGGTGGCGGGACTGCAGGCCCTGGCCCAGCCGGTGGCCGAGCAGTTCCCCAAGTACGCGGGGCAGCTCAGGCTGGCCATGATCGAGGTCGACGGCGGCCACCTCTTCGTCGTACGCGCCGGTGTGGAGACCTATCTCGGCGTCCTCGCCCGGGAAGGCCTCGACCAGGGGCTGCTCGGACACCAGATGAGGGATCTGGCCCGCAGGATGGGTGAGCTCCTCGGCACCACTCCGCGCCTGGAGGAGCACTCTGGATGAGTGCTCCCCGCCGGCCCACGGACCCGTCCGGTCTCGAGCGGTACTACGTCCTCACGGGCGGACGCAGCGGACCGGGCGGTTCGGCGTCGAGCCTCGACGTCGCGACCCTCATCGTCTCCGCGACCGCCCCCGCGCCGGGCATGCAGCACGAGCACGAGGAGATAGTCCGGCGCTGCCGCGATCCGCTGTCGGTGGCCGAACTCGGCGCCCACCTCGGATTGCCCTTCAACATTCTCGCGGTGCTGCTGGCGGATCTGCTCGAGGCAGGCCGCGTCGAAGCCCGTGATCCCATCCCGGCGCACGACGCCGGTCGCGGGCCCGACCTCGCGCTCCTTGAGGAGGTACTCAGTGGACTTGAACGGCTTTGACCATCCCGGCCGCCCGGCCGCCGGGGGAACCCGCTCGGTGAAGGTGATGATCGCCGGCGGCTTCGGCACGGGGAAGACCACCATGGTCCGCTCGGTCAGCGACATCAAGCCGCTGACCACCGAGGAGACGCTCACCCAGGCCAGCGCCGACGTCGACCATCTCATCGGCGTCGCGGACAAGACGGAGACCACCGTCAGCCTGGACTTCGGCAAGATCAGCCTCAACGACACCCTGATGCTGTACCTGTTCGGGACACCGGGCCAGGAACGCTTCTGGTTCCTGTGGAACGGCCTGTTCAAGGGCGCGCTCGGCGCGGTGGTCCTCGTCGACACCCGGCGCCTGGCCTCCAGTTTCCGGGCGATCGAGGAGATGGAGCGGCAGAACGTGCCGTTCGTCGTCGCGCTGAACGTCTTCCCCGACTCCAAGGACTATCCGGTCGAGGAGATCCGCGACGCCCTCGACATCCCCGAACACATCCCGGTCGTGGCCTGCGACGCCCGCGACCGGGCCTCCAGCCGTGACGTACTCGTCGCGCTGATCCACCACCTGAAGGACCGATCGGCCGTCGCACTGGAGTCCCGATGAACGCCCAGCCCTTAAACGGACCCGACACCCCGGGCGGCTGCCCCGTCGCCCACGGCGAGGGCTTCACCCGGCTGTACGGGCCCGGTGCGGCGACCGACCCGCACGGTGTCTACGCCAGGCTGCGCAAGGAGTACGGAGCGGTGGCACCGGTCCTGCTCGACGGAGACGTCGCCGCCTGGCTGGTGCTCGGTTACCGGGAGAACCGGCGGGTGCTGGACAACCCCCTGCAGTTCGCCCGGGATTCGCGGATCTGGCGGGACTGGAACGAGGGCCGGGTCGACGAGACCTCGCCGCTGATCCAGGTCCTGGGCTGGCGCCCGGACGCCGTCTCGCAGGACGGCGAGCCGCACCGCAGGCTGCGGGCGGCGGTGACGGACAACCTGCAGGCCATGACCGGCCGCGGCATCCGGCGCCATGTCGCGCACTACGCCAACAAGTTGATCGACGCGTTCGCCGACGAGGGCCGGGCCGACCTGGTGGCCGACTTCGCGGAGTACCTGTCGATGCTGGTGCTGTGCCGGGTCTTCGGGCTGGCCGAGCAGGAGAGCCGCAACCTGGCGGAGTCCTGCAAGCTGGTCCTCAACGGTGGCGAGGAAGCCCTCGAACACAACGAGCGGGTGATGGCCATCCTCGCCGAACTCGCCGCCCGCAAGCGCGCGGAGCCGGGCTCGGACTTCACCTCCGGGCTCATCGACCACCGCGCGGGCCTCGACATGGACGAGATCGTCAGTCATCTCCGTCTGGTGCTGATCACCGCCCACAACATGACCAGCAACCTGCTCGCGCGGGTGCTGCAGGTGGTTCTCACCGACGAGTCCCGGCTCTCCGGCCTCGTCAGCGGCCAGCTGAACATCTCCGCGGTCGTGGAGGAGGTCATGTGGAACACGCCACCGCTGATCGTGCTGCCGGGTCGTTTCGCCACCGCCGACCTGGAGCTGGGCGGCTGCCAGATCAAGGAGGGCGACCTGCTGGTACTGGGTCTGGCGGCCGGCAACGCCGACCCGGAGATCCGGCCGGACGCCGGGGTCTCCGTCCAGGGCAACCAGTCCCACCTGGCCTTCAGCGCCGGGCCGCACGAGTGCCCCGGCCAGAACACCGGCCACTCCATCATCGAGGTCGCGGTGGACGTGCTGCTGCACCGGCTGCCGGGCCTGCGCCTGGCCGTGCCACCGGAAGAACTCACGGACACGGCCTCCACGTGGGAGTCCCGACTGGACGCGCTGCCGGTCGAGTTCCCGGTCTGACCCGTCACCACCGCCCGGCCGCACCCCGGCCGGGCGGCGCCGTCAGCGGACGGGCCCACCGACCGGACCCCGATCGGAGTGAACGACGACGCCTCGCCGCACCGCCGGCCGGTCCGTAGCGCCGACCGGTCTGGTCTCGGAGCGCCGGTCCGTCCTGCACCGCTGACCGGTCTGGTTCCGGGCGGTCGGCCGGTGCGTAGCGTCGGCCGGTCTGGTCTCGGAGCGCCGGTTCCGTCCTCTACCGCTGACCGGTCTGGTTCCGGGCGGTCGGCCGGTGCGTAGCGTCGGCCGGTCTGGTCTCGGAGCGCCGGTTCCGTCCTCTACCGCTGACCGGTCTGGTTCCGGTCGGTCGGCCGGTGCGTAGCGTCGGCCGGTCTGGTCTCGGAGCGCCGGTTCCGTCCTCTACCGCTGACCGGTCTGGTTCCGGTCGGTCGGCCGGTGCGTAGCGTCGGCCGGTCCCGTAAGCGTCGGCCGGTCCCGTCTCGGACGGCCGGTCCCGTCTCGCGCCGTCGGCCGGTCCCGTGTCTCTGGCCGGTCTGCTCTCGGACCGCCGGTTCCCTCTCGTCCCGTCGGCCGGTCTCGTCCCGGACCGCCGGTTCCGTCCCGTACCGTCCACCGGACCCGTTCCGGCCGGTCCCGTCCCGGACCACCCGAGCGAGAACCCTCACTGCCCGGCCGACCCCCCGGCCGGGCAGCGGCGTCGCGTCACACGGCCAGCAGGTCGTCCACCGAACCCCGGCCGGCCAGTTCGGCCGTGGCGACCGGGCCGTCCTTGGCGGCGGAGTAGCGGCCGGTGACCAGGGCCCACTCGTAGTTGCCGTTGATCCAGTGCTGGATGGCCTCGACGCCCATCCGGACGCGGTCGCGCTCGTCCTCGTCGAGGCGGAGCTCCTCGCACATGCGCGGGACGCCGGCCTCCAGCTCCAGGTACTCGTCGAGGCAGTCCGACGTCATGCGGTACGCCTCCTCCGCCGCCTCCTCCCACGAGCAGTCCCGGCGCTCGCGGTGCAGCACGGCTATCAGGTTGTGGCCGTCGCCACGCCGTTTCTCGCGCTCGAAGGAGTGGATGTCGTTCATGAACCCTATGGTGTCGGCGGCCAGATCGCGCATCCGTTCCATCAGCGGATGCGCCATCGCCTGCGCCGGCACCTCGAAGCCGCGGCTGCGCTCACCGGCGTCGATGCTGTGGTGGATGCCGACCGTACGGCGGCGGAACAGCGCGTACTCCTCGAGTCCCAGCGTGCCCGCGAGGCCCCGGGCGGCCAGGTCGACCTCCTCGCAGTGCGCGACGAGGAACCGCCCCCAGGACGCGGCGAACCGCGTCTGCCAGGTCAGGGACATGCCAGCCGAAAGGTGATTCCAGACCTCGGCCCAGGCCAGCGTGATGGGACAGACCACCCGCGGCCGGCTGCCCGCCGGCCGCAGCGGCGTCACGATCAGCTCACGCGCGACCTCGGCGATCCGGTCGGCGCGGTCGGGCCGGCTCGCGTCGAACTGGTCGTCGAAGAGAAAGGCGAGGGAGAACCAGTTCATCAGGACGACCATGTCGTCGGCCGAGGCGTGCGGATACGTGCGCGCGGCGGCCTGGGGCAGGTCCCAGGACGTGTACTCCTCGAAACCGGCCTGGCTGCGCACCAGCCCCATGTCCCAGATCCAGCGCAGGTGACGGGCGCGGGCGTGCTCGAGATGGTCGCTGACGGGGGTGTCGAAGGGGAGGTCGAACCTGACGTCCTGAGGCATGCGCTTCCTTCCGGGAGACGGAGCTGCAGAGTCCCCCCGCCCTGCGAACGGCCGGTCGCGGTGACCGTCCTGACACTCGAACTCAGCTTCTATGGCCGAAAGTTGACCCGAGAAGCGCTACGAGGCTGCCCAGAGCGTAAATGATCTACACCGTGACCTGGCCGTGATATCCGTTACTGCTCACGCCTCAGGAGCCGCGTACACTGCCTCCCCTTCCACACAGCGGCCGGGAAGGGCCGGCGGCGACTGAAACGGCCGGACCGGGATATCCGCCAAGGTACTGAGCGGCGGAGCACGACGCCCCGCGCCCGAACCGTACGGAGGAGACATGCCACTGGTGGAAGCGGGTTTCGTGGTGCTCGACTGCGCCGAGCCCGAGAAGCTCGCGTTGTTCTACAAGGAGCTGCTGGAGGGCGAGGAGACGGACTCGGCCGCCAACCGTGTGGAGATCAGGGGCGCCGACGGCACCCGGCTGGCCTTCCGCCGCGACATGAACGCGACCCCGCCGAGCTGGCCGCGGCCCGAGAACTCCCTCCAGGTCCACCTGGACTTCGTCGTGCAGGACTTGGACGCGGCCGAGCGCAGGGTGGTGGAACTCGGCGGGCGCCCGCTGGAGACGAAGGACGCGGCCGGGCCGTTCGAGACCCGCGGGTACTCCGACCCGGCCGGCCACTCCTTCTCCCTGCGCCGCGCCACGCCGAGGGCGCCCAAGCAGGGCTGAGACCTCACACCGGTGTCAGTCCCGGCCACCCTGGTCGGTGGCCGGCCACACGCCGGTCGAGCGCTCGATGGCCTTCGCGCCCGTGCGGTCCACCGCACTGCGCACCACCGCGAACAGCGCACCCTGGACCGCCGCCGCGAGCAGTATCTCGCCCCAGCCGCGGTCCTGGTCCAGGGCGTCGGGCGCGTCCTCCTCGTGCCGCAGCGCCATCCACGTCTTGCGGAAGACCACCCCGGCGAGGGCTCCGCTGGTCCAGCCGAGGACGAAGCCGAGTGGCTTGTAGGCCAGCGGCAGCTTCATCTTCTTCTTCGTCTTCGCCACGTCTTTCTCCTTCATCGGTCAGGGCCGTCCCACGGCCCCGATCTCCTCGCCCGCGGGCACGGGCCCCGGCGCGGTCCCGTCGCCGAACGGACGCCCGCCCAGCTCCTCCCGGAAGTGGGGCGCGAGCCAGCCGGACAGCTCCGGTCCGACAGGGACGATCCCGGTCGGGTTGATGCCGCTGTGGACCTGGTAGTAGTGCTGTTTGATGTGATCGAAGTCGACGGTGTCACCGAAGCCGGGCGTCTGGTAGAGATCGCGGACGTACGCCCACAGGATCGGGTTCTCCGTCAGTTTCCAGCGGTTGCACTTGAAGTGGCCGTGGTAGACCGCGTCGAAGCGGACGAGGGTGGTGAACAGCCGGATGTCCGCCTCGGTGATCGTGTCGCCCACGAGGTAGCGCTGTTCCTCCAGCCGTCGCGTCAGCAGTTCGAGCCGCCGGAAGACACGCGTGCAGGCGTCCTCGTACTCCTTCTGGCCGGTGGCGAAACCGGCCCGGTAGACGCCGTTGTTGACGTCCTCGTAGACCTCCGCCATCACCGCGTCGATCTCCTCGCGCCGGTCTCGGGGGTACAGGTCGGGCGCCCCCTCGCGGTGCAGGGCGGTCCATTCGGTGGCGAGGTCGAGGGTGAGCTGCTGGTAGTCGTTGGTGACCAGTTTCCCGCTGGGGACGTCGACGAGCGCGGGCACGCTCACACCCCCGGGACAGCCGGTCTCCCGCCGGTCGTAGGCCTCGCTGAGGAAACGGATGCCGAGGACCGGGTCGCGGCCGCCGGCATCCAGGGTGAAGCGCCAGCTGCGGTCGTCCTGGACCGGGTCGGCGACGGCGAGGGACAGGGCGTCCTCCAGACCGAGCAGACGGCGCGAGACCAGTGCCCGGCTCGCCCACGGACAGGCGCGGCTGACCACCAGCCGGTAACGGCCCGGCTCCACCGGCCACCCGTCCCGGCCGTCCGCCGTGACCCGGTCCGTGAAGTGGCTCCGGGACCGCCTGAACGACTCGTGGCCGTAGGAACTGTTGCCCCCGCCTCCCATGATTCCTCCCTGCGTCGCATGACCCCGTGAGCTACGCGTTCCCCGATTTGCGCCTCCCGCACGGTGTGATCCCGCAGGACAGGGGCATCCGGCGAAGGTGAGTGGGACATCCTCGAACTCCAAGCCGGACCGCAGGACGCGCGTCACCGTGCTGGTGGCGCTCACCGCCAACCTGCTGATCGCCGCGGCCAAGGCCGTCGGCGGCCTGCTGGCCGCCTCGCCCGCCCTGCTGTCGGAGGCGGCGCACTCCGTGGCGGACAGCCTCAACGAAGTCTTCCTGCTGGCGTCGCTGCGCCGCAGCCGGCGCCCGGCCGACAAGCGGCATCCCTTCGGCTACGGCAAGGAGCGGTTCTTCTGGTCGCTCCTCGCGGCCGTCGGGATCTTCGTCATGGGTGGCTGCTTCTCGGTCTTCGAGGGCGCCCAGGCCCTGAAGAACGGCGCCGACGAAAAGCTCAGCGGCTATGTGGCGGGCCTGATCGTGCTCGGTGTCGCCTTCCTCGCGGAGGGCGCCTCGTTGCTGCGTGCCGTGCACCAGGCGCGCCGCCAGGGCGGCCGCAGCAGCCTGCGCGACCCCGCGCTGCGTACGGTGGTCGCCGAGGACGGCACGGCGGTGCTCGGCGTGACGCTGGCCGCCGTCGGCATGGTGCTGCACATGGTCACCGGGCAGGTGGCGTACGAGGCGTCGGCGTCGTTCGCGATCGGCGGTCTGCTCATCTTCGTCGCCTACCACCTGGGCCGGGAGGCACGCGACCAGCTGATCGGGGAGTCCACCGACCCCGAGACCGCGGACCGGATCCGCTCCCTGCTGGCCGACCAGCCCGAGATCGACAGCGTGGAGGCGCTGTTCACGATGAAGACGGGCCTGGACACCGCCCTGGTCGCCGCCCGTGTCGACCTGGTGCCCGGACTGGACAGCGAACGGGTCGAGGAGGTCGCCGTACGGATCAAGCGGTCCCTGGCCGAGCACGTCTCCCAGGCTGACCAGATCTTCCTGGACATCACCGACCGTCCGGCCGCTGAGGCACGGGAAAGCCCCGCCGCGACGGGGGAACGCGGCGGGGCCTGACGCACGCGTGCCCCGGGCCATCGGCTTCATGCGCACGCGAACGAAGATTTTTTCCCGGACCGCTCCGGCTACCCGGCCCGTTCGAGGACGAACACCGGGATCCGGCGGTCGGTCTGCTTCTGGTAGTCGGCATACGGCGGATACGCCGCCACCGCGCGCTCCCACCACTCGTCCCGCTCCGCACCGGTGACCTCGCGGGCCGTCATGTCCCACTTCGACGGCCCGTCCTGGAGCTCCGCACGGGGGTCCGCCTTGAGGTTGTGGTACCAGACGGGATGCTTGGGCGCGCCGCCCTGGGAGGCGACCACGGCGTAGCGCCCCTCGTGCTCGACGCGCATCAGCGGGGTCTTGCGGATCTTGCCGCTCCGGGCGCCGCGGCTGGTGAGCACGATCACCGGCAGGCCGGTGTCCATCAGCGTCGTGCCCTCCGTGCCGCCGGAGCTCTCGTACAGCGCCACCTGGTCGCGTACCCACTGCTCCGGGCTGGGTTCGTACTCGCCCTCCAAAGGCATGGCTTCCGTCCCGTCGTATCGTCGAGTTCTCGCTGACTGACATCGTCGTTCAACACCGGTGCGGCCGCGATTCATCCGCGCCGGTGGTCCTGATCGGGCCACCACCATCTGTAGGGCCGGCGCCGTGATCACGCCACTCGGGAGCGGGACCGGCCCCGCTCCGCGAGCGTCGCCGGCCGGCCCGCGGACGCGGCGGAGGCAGCCGGCCGGGGGCGCGGTGAGCGGGGAGGCCGGGCTGTGGCGCGTGGGGCGGCTCGCCGAGCGGGCCGGGGCGGGCCCGCGGTGCGTGGGGAGGCCTCGCGCGGGGCGCGGGCGGTGGCGCCTGCGGGCCGGGCGGGGCGCGCAGCCGTGCCGTGCCCGGACCCGCCGCGTACGGCGGACCGGGCGCGGTGAGCGCGAGCGTCGGCGGTGGCGGCGTGCCCGGCGCGGCGCGGTCGCGGACCCACGGGGGCGTGCGGGCGCCGGCGGGACGGGGGACGGCGGGGCGAGGCGTGCCGCGGCCGGCCGGCGGGCAAGGGAGCGCCGCGGCCCGTGCCCGGACCGGCGGGGAGGCGACCGCCGGCCGCCATGACCGGAATGCGATGTCTGAGCGAGCATCCCCGGCCAGAAAGCGCCCACCCCCGATCTGGCCGAACTTCACGTCGCCCCATAGATGCCTGGGGCATCTAATGAAGATCTGCACGACGCACTCTTCGTCTGCGAGGTCTTCCATGCCGGAAACGGAACCTGTGGCCTTCCCCCAGGACCGGTCCTGCCCCTACCACCCCCCCACCGCATACGAGCCTCTGCGTGCCGACCGCCCGCTGAGCCGGGTCACGCTCTACGACGGACGTCCTGCCTGGTTGGTGACGGGGCACGCGCTCGCCCGCGACCTGCTCGCCGATCAGCGGCTGTCGACCGACCGCACCCATCCCGAATTCCCCGCGCCCACCGAGCGGTTCGCCGCGGTCAAGCGGCGCAGGCTGGCGCTGCTCGGCGTCGACGATCCCAAGCACCGCGTCCAGCGGCGGATGATGGTGCCGAGCTTCACCCTGCGGCGCGCCGTCGAACTGCGGCCGCAGATCCAGCGGATCGTGGACGGACTGCTCGACGCGATGATCGCGCAGGGGCCGCCCGCCGAGCTGGTCAGCGCCTTCGCGCTGCCCGTGCCCTCGATGGTGATCTGCGCGCTGCTCGGCGTGCCCTACGCCGACCACGAGTTCTTCGAGGGGCGCTCGCGGCGGCTGCTGCGCGGGCCCAGGGCCGCGGACGTCGAGGAGGCGCGGCGCCAGCTGGACGCCTACTTCGAGGACCTGATCGACCGCAAGCAGAAGGAGGCGGAGCCGGGCGACGGGGTGCTGGACGAACTCGTCCACCGGCAGCTGCGCGAGGGGGAGCTGGACCGCGAGGACGTCATCGCCTTCGCGACCATCCTGCTGGTCGCGGGCCACGAGACGACCGCCAACATGATCTCCCTGGGCACCTTCACCCTCCTGCAGCACCCGGAGCAGCTCGCCGAGCTGCGCGGCGATCCGCGGCTGCTGCCCTCCGCGGTCGAGGAGCTGATGCGCATGCTGTCGATCGCCGACGGTCTGCTGCGCAGGGCGACGGAGGACATCGAGGCCGGCGGCACGACGATCCGGGCGGGCGACGGCGTGGTCTTCTCGACCTCCGTCATCAACCGCGACGAGGACGTCTACCCCGCTCCCGACACCCTCGACTGGCACCGGCCCGCCCGCCACCACGTGGCGTTCGGCTTCGGCATCCACCAGTGCCTGGGCCAGAACCTGGCCCGCGCCGAGCTGGAGATCGCCCTGCACAGTCTCTTCGACCGGCTGCCGGCCCTGCGCCTCGCCGCCCCGGCGGACGAGATCCCCTTCAAGCCCGGCGACACGATCCAGGGGATGCTGGAACTCCCCGTGACCTGGTAAGAGGCTTCACGTCATGCACATCGACATCGACAAGGACACCTGCATCGGCGCCGGTCAGTGCGCCCTGTCCGCCCCGAACGTCTTCACCCAGGACGACGACGGCTTCAGCACGCTGGTACCCGGCCGCGAGGACGGCGGCGGCGACGCGATGGTGAAGGAGGCGGCGCGGGCCTGCCCGGTGGGTGCCATCACCGTGTCCGAGGGCTGAGACCCGGGCGGGCGCACCGGGGGCGAGCGGGGCCGGTCTCAGGCGGCCCGGAGCAGGATCCGGGCCGCCTCCCGCGCCTGCCGGGCCGGCTCCGTGGCCCGGGTGATGCCGGCCGTGACCATGGCGCCCTCCGCGAGAAGGAACAGCTGGCCGCTCAGGGCGGCGGAGAGGCCCGCGTCCGCCACGAGCCGGGCGAGGCAGTCGCGGAACGCCCGCTTGTGGGCGCGCACCTGGGCCGTCACGCGCTCCGACGTGGCGCCCAGTTCGCCGTAGGAGTTGATCCAGGCGCACCCGCGGAAGCCGTTCTCGCCGAACCACAGCTCCAGCCAGTCGAAGACGGCCAGGATCCGCTCCTCGGGGTCCTCGCGCCGCCGCACGAAGTCGGCGAGGCGAGCGCGCCAGCGCTCGTCGCGCCGCTCCAGGTACGCCTCCACCAGCTGTTCCTTCGCCGGGAACAGCTGGTAGAGGCGCTTGAGCGAGACCCCTGAGGCGCCCCGGATGTCGTCCATGCCGACGGACTGGACGCCCCGCCCGTAGAACAGCTCCTCGGCGGCGTCCAGCGCCTGCTCACGTGCGGCTGCGCGGTCCATGACGGCCATGCGGCGCACCACCTCTCCTTGACGCGAGAACGAGCGTTCTCCTACCGTAGCAGCCAGCAGGAGAACGCTCGTTCTCCTCCGCTGCCCGCCCGTCGAGGAGGAATTCATGGCCGACCGCCCGCCCCTGCCGCCGTTCACCCGCGAGACGGCCGCGCAGAAGGTCCAGGCCGCCGAGGACGCCTGGAACACCCGTGATCCGCAGAAGGTGGCGCTCGCCTACTCCGAGGACTCGGTGTGGCGCAACCGCGACACCTTCGTCACCGGCCGCGCCCGGATCGTCGAGTTCCTCACCGCCAAGTGGGAGCGCGAACTGGACTACGCGCTGCGCAAGGACCTGTGGGCGTTCGACGGCAACCGCATCGCCGTCCGCTTCCAGTACGAGTGCCGCGACGCCGGCGGCCAGTGGTACCGCTCCTACGGCAACGAACTCTGGGAGTTCGACGAGCACGGCCTGATGACCCGCCGCGAGGCCAGCATCGACGACGTACCGATCGAGGAGAAGGAGCGCCGCATCCACGGACCGCGGCCCGAGGCCGAGCGCGGACGGTCCTTCCCGCTTCAGTAGGGTTCCCGGATGACCCAACGGGCCGGGCAACCCTTCCTCTACGTCGTCGTCTGCGCCGCAGGCGTGGCCGCGGACGTCGGCAGGCTGATCACCGCCGCGCAGGCGCGGGGCTGGGAGGTCGGTGTCATCGCCACGCCGGTCGCCATGAACGGCTTCTTCGACACCGCCGCAGTCCGGGTGCAGACCGGCCGTCCCATCCGCTCCGCCTGGCGCACTCCCGGCGAGCCGCGGCCCTTTCCGCCGCCGGACGCCGTCGTGGTCGCGCCCGCCACCTTCAACACGATCAACAAGTGGGCGGCGGGCCTGGCCGACACCCTGGCCGTGGCGACGCTGTGCGAGACCTACGGCCTGGGCGTCCCGGTCGCCGTGCTCCCGTGCGTGGCCGGCACCCTGGCCGCCCACCCCGCCTACCAGGACAGCCTGGCGCGGCTGCGCGGGATGGGCGTCCGGTTCGGTGAGCCCTACTCGGGCGAGCCCGGACCGGACGGCTCACGACCGGAGTTCGGCTGGGAGCGCGCGCTGGAGTCGCTGCGGCGCGACTGACATCCGCGCCCCCTCGGCAGGGCCCGGACACCCGCCGTCAGTGCCCCAGCTCCGCCCGCAGCTCCGGCTGCAGCAACTCCCCGTGGGCCCGCACCAGGTCGTCGCACAGGTCCCAGATCCGCTCCACCGGCAGGGCCGCCGCCGTCGCCGGGTCGGCCATGGCGGCGTGCCGGATGTGGCGCGGGTCGCCGTCCGTGGCCGCGCGGACCACCAGGTCGGTGACGGAGACGTAGGCACGGTTGAGCGCCGCGCACTGCGGGGGCAGGGCTCCCACACGGGTCGGCTGCACGCCCAGCGCGTCCACCAGGCACGGCACTTCGACCACCGAGTCGGCCGGCAGGTTGTCGATCAGGCCGCGGTTGGGCACGTTGCCGTAGACCGTGCGGGGCGTGCCCGTGACCGTACTGTGGATGACCTGCGGGGCGTACTCCAGCGTGCCCTCCACCGGCAGCGGACGGCCCGCCGCGAGGGCCTCGCGGGTGCGCTCGTAGCTCGCCGCGTTCTCCTCGATGATGCCCAGGTACGCGCCGACCGGCAGCCGCAGCCGTTCGATCTCGCTGTCATGGCGCAGATACCAGGGCACGTACTCGGAGGAGTGCTCGCTCGTCTCGGTGGGGTAGTGGCCCAGCCGGCGGTACATGTCCACGCGCACCCGGCGCAGCAGGCCGGGGTCGCGGGCGATCGCCTCCTCCAGCAAGGGGTGGAGGTCCCGCCCCTCCCGCTCGAACCGCAGCACCCAGGCCTGGTGGTTGACGCCGGCCGCCAGATAGGAGACCTCCTCGAAGGGCACGCCCACCAGCGCGGACAGGTCGTGCATCGTCCAGTACACCGAGTGGCACAGGCCGGTGACCTTCAGCCGGGGGGCGATACGGCTCAGATAGAGGACGTTCATCGCCATGGGGTTGGTGTAGTTCAGCAACTGCGCGTCGGGGCAGAGCTCGGCCATGTCCTCGGCGATGCCCCTGAGGACGGGGAAGGTCCGCAGCGCCCGGAAGATGCCCCCGACGCCGAGCGTGTCGCCGATCGTCTGGCGCAGTCCGTAGCGGGCCGGGACGGCGAAGTCGGTACGGGTGGCCGCGTCCATGCCGACCTGGACGATGTTGACGACGAAGTCGGCCTCCGCCAGCGCCGCTCGCCGGTCGAGGTGCGCGGAGATCACCGGCTTCGCCCCGCGCACCTCCGCGATGTGGCGGGCGGCGCCCTCGGCGGTGGCCAGCCGTTCGGCGTCGATGTCGTGCAACGCGATGCGGGCGTGCGCGAGTTCGGGGAAGGCGAACAGGTCCGCCAGCAGGCCCTGGGTGAACACCACGCTGCCCGCCCCCACGAAGGCGATCTTCATGCGTTCCCTTTCGGATCGGCGGCGGCACACGCCTCGTCCCATGTGGGCTGTGCCGCCGTACCGCCATGGGCGCGCGTCGACAGCGAGCCGCACGCGGCGGCGAGCCGGAGACACGCGCGCGGATCCAGTCCACGCAGCCGCGCCGCGAGGAAACCGGCGTCGAAGCTGTCCCCGGCGCCCACCGCGTCGACGGGCTCGACGGGGACGGCCCCGACGCGCAGCAGCTCCCCGCCGAGACGGGCCAGCGCGCCGTCCGCGCCGTCCTTGACCACGACGGCCGGGCCGTGGCGCGTCAACGACTCCACGGCGTCGGTCAGTTGCTCCTGTCCCGACAGCGCCCGGGCCTCGGCCGCGTTCGGCAGCAGCACGTCCGTGACCTTCAGGACCGGGTCCAGGAGGGCGCGGTCCCAGCGGGCGGCGGGATCGTCGTTGGTGTCGAGCGAGGTGGTCGCCCCGTGCGCGCGGGCCTCGGCGAAGACGTCGGCCAGTGAGCGGGCGAGGCGCGGCATCAGGAAGAAGGAGGCCGCGTGCACGTGCCGGGCCCCGGCCAGCAGGTCGGCGGGCACGTCCCGGGGGCCCGTCGCGGCCAGGCAGCCGGACGAGGTGAGGATCGCGCGGTCGCCGTCGCCCGTGGTCACGATCGCCGTGAGCGGCGTGGGCAGCCGGGGGTCCACGACCAGACGGCCCACGTCGACGCCGCGCGCGGCGAGGGCCTGCCGTACGAACGCGCCCGCGGCGTCGTCGCCCACCCGCCCCGCGAACGCGACCCGCAGCCCCAGGCGGGCCGCCCCGCAGGCCATGATCGCCGCGGAGCCGCCCAGCACCAGCCTGCCGTGCTCCACGAGCTGTTCGCGCTGGCCGAACTCGAGCCCGCTCACCGGGCCGAGCACCACGTCGGGGTTGACGTCCCCGATCACCAGCAGGTCGTACGACACCCCGGTCACCCCTTGATCCCGCTCGACGTGAGCGACTGGACGAACGTCTTCTGCGCGAGCAGGAACGCGATCAGCACCGGCAGCACGGTGATCACGTTGCCCGCCATCACCGCGGACCACTTCGTGTGGTGCTGGCCCTGGAAGGTGGTCAGCCCCAGCTGGAGCGTGTACTGAGTGTCGTGGTTGATGGCGATCAGCGGCCACGACAGGTCGTTCCAGGCGGTGAGGAAGGTCAGCACGGCGACCGTGGCGAGCGCGGGCCGGGCCAGCGGCAGCACGATGGAGAACAGCACCCGCAGCCGCGAGCACCCGTCGATCCAGGCGGCCTCCTCCATCTCGCGCGGCAGCGAGAGGAAGAACTGCCGGAACAGGAACACCGCGAAGGGCGTCACCAGCGACGGCACGATCAGCGCGCCCAGCGTGTCGATCAGCCCGAACCACTTCATCACCAGGAACGTCGGAATCATCGTCAGCTGGAACGGCACGACCATCGTCGCCAGCATCAGCCCGAGCACCAGCCGCGACCCGCCGAACCGCATCCGCGCGAACGCGTACCCGCCGAGGGCCCCGAACAACAGGTTCGAGGCGACCGCGACGGTGGACACGATCAGGGAGTTGAGGAACCAGCGCGGGAACATCGCGTTGCCCAGTACGTACCGGTAGCCGCCCAGATGGATGCCGTCGGGCCACAGCGCGGGCGGGAAGCGGTTGATCTCCGCGTCCGACATCACCGAGCTCAGCAGCAGCCACACCAGCGGCAGCGCGAAGGCCAAGGTGAGCGGCGCGAGCAGCAGGTGCCAGGCGTGGGAGGTACGGCGCGTGCTCATCGGGCGGCTCCTTCCGTACGGCCCCGGCGGCGCCGGACGAGGCGCAGCGCGCCGCCCGCCAGCAGCAGCGCGACCGCGAGGACGTACGCCGAGGCGGCCCCGTACCCGGCCGTGAACAGCTGGAAGGCCTGCTGCCAGACGAAGTAGACGACGACGGTCGTGGAGTCGAGCGGGCCGCCCTTGGTCGTCACGTAGATCAGGTCGAAGACCTGCAGGGCGGTGATCAGCTGCCACAGGAGCAGGAACACGGTGACCGGCGTCAGCGCGGGCAGCGTGACGTACCACAGGACCTGACGGCGGTTGGCGCCCTCCAGCCGCGCCGACTCCACCAGTTCGGGCGGCACGTCCTGCAGCGCCGCCAGATAGACCACGACGCAGAACCCGACGCCGTTCCACAGGGAGATCAGCACCAGCAGGTACAGGGCCTGGCCGGGATCGGAGAGGAAGCCCTGTCTGGAGACGCCGAGATGGTGCAGCAGGGCGTTGGCGACACCGAAGTCCGGGTCGAGGATGAAGGAGAACAGCACGCCCTGGGCCGTCGCCGACACCACGAAGGGGATGAACACCAGCGTGCGGTACACCCCGATGAAGCGCAGCCGGCGGTTGAGGGCCAGCGCGAGGGCGAGCCCGCCGACCAGGCTCAGCGGGACGTACAGGGCCGCGTACAGCAGCGTGTTGCCCACCGCCGTACGGAAATTGGGGTCCTGGACGAGCGCGCGGTAGTTGTCCAGGCCCACCCAGCGGCCGGGCGTGACGAGGTCGTCCGCGCGGAACGACAGCAGCAGCGACCAGACGACGGGCACGATGCTCAGGCCGAGGATCACCACGACCGACGGACTGATGAACGCCCAGGCGGTGGCCCGCTCGCGGCGGGCCCGGCGGCGGGCGGCCCGCCGGTCCGCGGCCGGGACGGCCGGTGCCTGCGGGGCGAGGGTGAGAGCGCGGGGCAGTGTGGACATGACGGTCTCCCGTACCGGGGAAGTCACCTGGGGATCAGCAGGGCCGCGTCGGCCTTCTCGGCGCATCGGTGCACGGCGTGCTCCGGGGAGTCCCGGCCGAGCAGGACGGAGACGGCCGCCTCGCCGAGCGCCTGGGAGATCTGCGGGTAGGCCGCGTGGATGGGACGGACGCGGGCCGAGCGCAGGGCATCGGTGAACACCGCGAGGCCGGTGGTGCCGGCGCTGTGCCGCCGCCACTCCGGCCGGTCGGCCGTCGCCGTGCTCAGCGGCAGGCTGCCCGCCGAGGCGTCCCAGCGCACGTCCTGCGCGGGCTGCGTCATCCAGCGCACGAACTCCTTCGCGGCCCGGGAGCGGGCGCCGCCGTTGTCGAACACCGTCCAGGTGTCCGGACCCGAGATGGTCACCGGACGCCCGCTGTACGACGGCAGCGGCACCACGTCGTAGTCGATGCCGGCGGTGATGATGTCCGGCAGCTCCCAGGGCCCGGTGGGGACCATCCCCATCCGGCCGCTGAGGAAGACCTGGTACATCTGCTCGCTGCCGGTCTTCATGTCGACGTAGACGCTCCGGTCGCGGGCGAGCCGGGCGACCGTCCCGAGCGCGCGCACCCCCTGGTCCGCGAAGCCGATGTGCTTGCCGTCCGCGGCGACGACCTCGCCGCCGAGGTCCCAGATCATCGGCCACAGCCGCCAGACGGTGTCCTCGTCGCCGACGCCCGGCCAGCCCGTGCCGAAGACGCCCCGGCCGGAGTCGGTCAGCCGCCGTGCCGTGGCGGTGAACTCGTCCCAGGTCCAGCCGGCCTTCGGGAAGGGGACGCCGGCCCGCCGGAACAGCGTGCGGTTGTAGACGACCGCCAGCGAGTCGAGCACCGCGGGCGCCGCCCGCACCCGGCCGTTGACGGTCACCGCCTCGCGCACCGGCTTCCAGTACGAGCTCCACGGCGTCGGACCGTCGCGCATCGCGTCGGTCAGGTCGACCACCCGCGGCGAGCGCGCCACGCTGGCCAGGTCCGAACCGAAGATGTAGGCGACGTCCGGGTACGAACCGGCCGCGAGCGCGGCCGTCACCTTCTGCAGCATCGCGTCGGCGAGCACTCCGCCGCCGCCCGCGTCGACGTGGATGGCGGGATGCGTGCGGTTGAACTCGGCGACCAGCTTCTCCAGCGCCTTGCGCGCCGTGTCCGACTGCCCGTGCCACAGCTCCACGGTCACCCTGCCGCCGGCGCCCACTCCGTCCGAGCCGCCGCCGGCGCAGGCGCTCACGGCGGCGGCGGAGGCGGCGGAGGCCGCGCCCAGCAGCAGCCGGCGACGTGTCATGCCGTCGGTCATCGCGCTCACCGCACCTTGCGCACGTAGTGGCCGCTGCCCGGCGTCGACACCATCACGTCCCGGCGGACGATGCTCAGCCGGCCGCCGAAGCCCGCCAGCGCCTTGCGCAGCCCGCTGTCGGAGTACTCGATCACCAGCACCCGGTCGTCGAATGCCTTCGCGTACGTCCCGCACTCGTCGTACTCGGCGCACTCCTCGGCGACCGCGAAGTCCAGCCCCGTCCGCTTCCTGAGCCCGGCCAGCTCCACCGTGTTCTTCTGCCCGATGGCCAGGTGCCGGGCGTGCGCGCGGCGGGACAGGAGCGTGATGAAGGCGGTGGCGTCGTTCGCGCTCAGCAGGTGCCGGGAGCGGGTGTAGCTGTCGTAGTTGTCGGGCTCGACGGCGTCGTATCCCTTGGCCGCGCAACCGTCGATCCACGTGCCGATCCGCGCCGCCACGCGTGCGCGCTTGGCCGGTGTGCGGATGTCGAGCAGCGCCTCGCCCCAGTCCTCGTCGACGACGACCTTGCCCCGCGCGTCCCGCAGCAGCAGGTCGGCGGGCCAGGAGCCGCGCTCGTCGGGCTGGGCCTGGAAGGCGTTGACGTAGCAGATGTTGTACAGGCCGGGCGCCGGCGGCGCCGTACGGTCGCGGCTGACGATGCGCACGCCCGCCGGTGGGGGATAGGCGCCGCCGATCTGGTAGTCGAAGCCGGCGTGCCGGGGCGGGAGGCGGACGCCGGTGGGCGCCGGCCGGTCCGGGGCGGTGGCCTTCGTGCCGGACGTCCCGGACGCGGGACCACGCGCCGACCTCGACGGCTTCGGCTCCGCGGGCGAGGGCGCGGAGGACGAACCGCACGCCGACAACCCGGCGACGAGAAGAAGGCAGGCGCCGACGGCCGTCCCGAGACCTCCGACGCGGGATACACCCTTGGCGGGCATGTCCGCTCCATCAATCGCGGGTACGACCCCGCCTCGGACCGGGTGTCCGGTCGGTCCTGGCGACTGGGGCCGGACTTGGAGCTCGTCCGCTACCGGCTGGGCGCACCTCTGTGTGCCCCGCTGCACGCGGCGGCACGTCTGAAGGATGAAAGCGTCCGGCGTGGCTTGCCGTCAAGAGGGGACGGTAAAGCGGAGGCGCGTGGGACATGACGTCGTACGCTCCCCACTGGTACCCCCTCCCGAAGGCAGGAGCAGCAACGATGCAGTACGTGAAGCTCGGTTCGACGGGCCTCGAGGTGTCGCGGATCTGTCTGGGCTGTATGACCTACGGACTGCCCGACCGCGGCACGCACGAGTGGACGCTCGACGAGGAGGCCTCGCGTCCGCTGATCCGGCAGGCGCTGGAGGCCGGCGTCAACTTCTTCGACACGGCGAACGTCTACTCCGACGGCACCAGCGAGGAGATCGTCGGCAGGGCGCTGCGCGAGTTCGCGAGCCGCGACGAGATCGTCCTCGCCACGAAGGTGAACGGCCGGATGCGGCCCGGGCCCAACGGCGCGGGCCTGTCCCGCAAGGCGATCCTCTCCGAGATCGACCACAGCCTGACCCGGCTCGGCACCGACTACGTCGACCTGTACCAGATCCACCGGTTCGACCCGCACACCCCGGTCGAGGAGACGATGGAGGCCCTGCACGACCTGGTGAAGGCGGGCAAGGTGCGCTACATCGGAGCCAGTTCGATGTTCGCCTGGCAGTTCTCCAAGATGCAGTACACCGCCGAGCGGCACGGCTGGACCAGGTTCGTGTCCATGCAGAACCACTACAACCTCCTCTACCGCGAGGAGGAGCGCGAGATGCTGCCGCTCTGCGCCGACCAGGGCGTCGGCGTCCTGCCGTGGAGCCCGCTCGCCCGCGGCCGGCTCACCCGGGACTGGGGGACGGTCACCGAACGCAGCGCCAACGACAACTTCGGCGACCGCCTCTACGCCGACAGCGACCGCACCATCGTCGAGGCCGTCACCCGCCTCGCGAACGACCGCGGCGTCCCGCGCGCCCAGGTCGCGCTCGCCTGGCTGCTGCACCAGGACACGGTGGCCGCCCCGATCATCGGCGCCGCCAAGCCGCACCACATCGAGGACGCGGTGGCCGCGGTCGAGCTGGAGCTGAGCGAGAAGGAGCTCGAGGAGCTGCAGCAGCCGTACGAGCCCCACGCGATCGCCGGGCACGGCTGACCGGGGCCCGGCCGCGGGGCCGCGTGAGGCCGTCGGTCGCGTGCGGCGCCATGGTGGCCGGCCGCGCGATGCCCGCGGCCGGCTGCGCGCCGCCGGCTGATGGGGCCCGTGCGGCGCGAACCCGGTGCCGCGCGGGCCCGCCCCCTCGCTCTCCGGCAACGGCACCCGGTCGCCGTACGGGGTCGGCGTGCGGTGGCGGGTGCCGCCGCGGGCGGCGGACCGGCCGACGCGGTTCCGCCCCGCCCTTACCGTGCGGGAGGCCAAGGGGCGCAGCCGGAGGCGGGTCGTGCGCGCCACTCGCCGGATGTGCGGCCCAGGGGCAGGTCAATGGTTCGGACGGGGCCCTTTCCCGAGGCCCGTCGAATACGATTCCGAACGGCCGGACGGCTTGGCTGACAATTCGTCAACAGCCGCCGCGGGGCGAGTAATGCACAAATCCGCGTGATCTCTTGTTGGGCGTCCCTGACCTGTGCAAAGGTGTGCGCTGTCGGCGCACGGACCAGAGGCATTTCCGCCGTGCGTGCGAGGCCGCTCCTCTTTCGTCTACGCTCCAAAAGAGCTTCCCCAGGCGGGCGTTGGAGCAGCCGAACCCCGTACCGGCGGACCCCGTCGCCTCGGCGGAGGGGATCCCCATACCCATTGGTATGGACTTTATGCCGCATGCCCCCGAGAGGAATGCAGCCGTGAAAGACACCGGCCTGTCGAATTCCCCCAGGTCCGACCGCCGGTTCGACGTGACGGACGAACAACTGAGCGCCGAACTCAAAAAGTGGACGGGCACGACGCCCGCGCTGCAACCCGTCGGCGAACTCCTCGACCGGCACTGGGAAGCGGCATTCGCCTACGCCCGGCTGTGCACCGACGGCGCCGCTTCCGCGGGAATGCTCACAACTGCCGCTTTCACCCGCCTTTTCGGAGAAACGCTGCGGCAGAACGGCCCCACCTCCGCATGGCGGCCCCAGCTGCTGGTCACCGTGCGCCGTATCGCGGCGGAGTGGGACGACGACCACAGACGCGAACACCTCGGCCCGGACCTGCGCGCGGGCGGCCGGCGTGTCGCGGCCCTGCTGCTGCCGTCGCCCGCCCGGCGCCTGCTGTCCGGTGCCTTCCAGCGCCTGCCCCAGTCGGCCCGCTGCCTGCTGTGGCACACCGAGGTCGAGGCCGAAGCGCTGGACGTACCCGCCGGATTGCTGGGTCTGGAGGTGGAGGACGCGCGCGTCGAACTGGAGCGGGCCCGCGAGCGGCTGCGTGAGGAGTGCCTCCAGGTCCACCGCGAACTCGCTCCCGAGCAGGAGTGCCGGCGCTTCCTGCGGATGCTCGACGTGACCTACCGGCGCGGCGACATCGACATCGACCCCGACCTCGCCGCCCACCTCTCCCGCTGCCGGCACTGCCGGCACACCGCGGACCAGCTGGCCCAGTTCCACCACGGACTCGGCCTCGCGCTGGCTGAGGCGGTGCTCGGCTGGGGCGCGCGGGCCTACGTGGAGTCCCGCACCGCCTGGCCCGAGGACCCCGGCCCGCTCCCCCCGGAGGTCCCCGCCCCGCCGATACCGGGCGAGCCGTTCGCCCCCGTGCCCGCCACGGGCCCGCGCCCCGGTGGCCGCGCCGCCTCCCGCCGCTCGGCCGGCAAGGCCGCCCGGCGCCGCGCCGCCGCCCGCCGCCGCAATCTCGCGGCGGCCGCCGTGACGGTGAGCGCGCTGATCGTGCTGCCGCTGGTCCTGTGGTCCGTCCTCGGCTCCGACGGCACCACCACGGCCGGCGGCGGCAAGCCCTCCGGGGCGCCCGGCCGAGGCCAGGGCTCACCGACCGCCGATCCGTCCTGGATCGGCACCGGCACCGGCACGGGCGCCCGGGGCGCCCTGCGCGGCCGGCTGCGCAACCGCGGCTCCGGCCTGTGCGTCGCCGTCGTCGGCGGCAAGGCCGCCGCGGGGGCGGAGACCGCACTCGCCGCGTGCTCCTCGGCGGCCGTGCAGCAGTGGTCGTACGAGACGGACGGCCGCCTGCGCAGCGTCACCGACCCCAGCCTGTGCCTCGACTCCCACCTCGGCTTCTCGGTGCTGCTCGCCCCGTGCACGGGCAACTCCGCGCCGAAGAGCAGGAACGTCCGCTACGACTTCACCCTGCGGGGCACCCTGGTGCCGCGCTGGAACCAGGACCTGGCGCTGACCCCCGCCGCCACCGACGGCTCGGGCGCGCTGGTGGCGAAGAACCGCGACAACAGCGCCGTCCAGCGCTGGGTGTTCGACGGCTCGAAGGACGACCTCGAGATGCAGGTGGTCAACTGGGACACCGACGGCGGCACCGCGCCGTCGCCCTCGGCCAGGACCGCCCCGAAGACCGCGCGGACACCGGCTCCCACACCGACGCCGTCCGCGACCCCGACGACCGCCCGGCCGACGCCGACGACCTCGTACCCCACGAACCCGTACTGCTCCTACAACCCCTACTCCTGCGGCTGGGACGGCTCCGGGTACGGCGGTTACGGGTACGGCGGCGGTTACGGACACGGCGGTGGCGGCCGCCACTGACCGCGACGCTCAGCCGGCCACCCGCAGGGACAGCCACAGCGCCGCCACGGCCGGGACGAGCGCGGCCGGGGTGGCGAGCAGGCCGAGCCGGGTGAACCGGGCGAGCCGGACCTCGTGCCCCTCCCGGTGCAGGATGCGCCGCCACAGCAGCGTCGCCAGCGATCCCGCGTAGGTGAGGTTCGGGCCGATGTTCACCCCGAGCAGCACCGCCAGGACGGCGCCGGGCCCCGCCGCGGCGGTCAGCGGCAGCAGGACCAGCACCGCGGGCAGATTGTTGATCAGGTTCGCCAGTACGGCCGCCACCGCGGCGATGCCCAGCAGCGCGAGCAGCCCCGAGCCGCCGGGCAGCACATGGCCGAGCGCGCCGGCGAGCCCGTGGTCGACGACCGACCGCACCACCACGCCGAGCGCGAGGACGAACGCCAGGAACGCCGGCTGCGCCGCCCGCACCACCGACAGGGGTGTGGCGCGCCGCCGCAGCAGCGCGCGGCCGGCCAGCACCAGCGCGCCCGCGGCGGCCACCCAGGCCGGTTCGATGCCGACCGCCGAGGCCACGACGAATCCGGCCAGCGTGCAGCCCACGGTGACCAGGGCGAACAGGGGCGGTTCGGGTGCCGCGCCGACGGCCGGGGGGCGGACGGAGACGGCCAGGTCGGTGTCGAAGAAGCGCCGGAGGACCAGGTACTCGGCACCGATCGCGACCAGCCACGGCAACGCCATCAGCGCCGCGAACCGGATGAAGCTCAGCCCGCTCGTCTCGAACGCCAGCAGGTTGGTGAGGTTGGAGACGGGCAGCAGCAGCGAGGCCGTGTTCGACAGGTGGGCGCACGCGTACAGATGCGGCCTGGCCCGCACCCCCGCCCGGGCGGCGGTGGCGAGCACCACCGGTGTCAGCAGCACCACGGTGGCGTCCAGGCTGAGCACCGCCGTGATCGCCGAGGCCAGCACGAAGACCGCCGCGAGCAGCCGCCCGGGGGACCCCGCCGCCTGCCGCGCCATCCAGGCGCCGCACGCCTGGAAGAGGCCCTCGACGTCACAGAAGTGCGCCAGGACCAGCACCGCGGCCAGGAAGCCGACCACCGGGGCCAGGCTCGCGGCCTCGGTCCGCGCGTGCTCCGGTGAGATCGCCCCCGCCGCGATCAGCACCCCGGCGGCCGGCACGGCCGCCACGGCCTCGGGCAGGCCCCCGGGACGCACCACGGCGAAGGCCAGCACGGCGACGAGCAGGACGACGGACAGCGTTTCGGCGAGCGGGGTGTTCAGGGCGGGTCCTTCGGGCGGTTCTGCGCCGGGGACCCTCGGGGTGGATCAGCGCGGGGACCCTCCATGAAAGCAGGCCGGGGCGGACAGTCCGCCCGGACCCCCGCCGATCAGGCTCCGGTGCCGGGCCGGAACACCGTCAGACGGACCGAGGAGGCGTTGCCCGACACCGGCACCGGGCCGCCCTGCCAGGGCACCGTCAGATGGGCCCGCTCGTCCGGCGGGGTCACCAGCAGGGACGCCGGGGTGGCCGTGCGGGCCCCGCTGATGCCGGGGTTGGAGAAGGTCAGCCCGGCCCAGGCGCTCCTGCCCGGTGCCAGCGACACGGTCGCGGGCGTGCCCGGGGAGCGCGTCGGGTCGGCGCCCAGCTGCCTGCCGGACCCGTCGACGAACGCGGCGCCCGGGTAGCCGCGCACCGTGCAGGTGTGCGAGGAGGTGTTGGTCAGCACGATCGGGAAGTTCTCCTGCCCGGCACCGGGGTTGTTGCGCCCGACGGTCGCCCTCAGCTCGGAGGTGTGGCAACGGCCCCCTCCCGAGGTGCCGGCCGGCGTGGAGGCGCCCTTGCCCGGGGCGGTGGACGCGGCGGTCGGCCGCGCCGTGCCCGGGGCGGTGCCACCGGCGGCGGTGTGCGACGCCGAGGCGGACGGGGCCGCCGAGTCGGTGCCGTGACCGGTGGCGGGCGCGGCCGTACCGGAGAGGGTCTGCGGAGAGCTCGCCGAGGTGGCGCCGTCGTTGCCGCAGGCCGTCAGCAGGCCCAGCACGGCGACCGCGCTCGCGGCCAGCGCCGCCCGGTGGACCGAGGGGGACTTCTTGGTCATCTTCCTCAACACTCCCGGAGATCTCACGCCTGCGTCCTGTCCTCTGCGTACGGCGCCCTGTGCCCCGTCCAACCTCTCCGATGCGCGTCCGGGCGGAAAAGTTCGCACCCGGCCGGGTGATTCCGGTCAGCTTCCGACCCGTACCGAGTCCAGGACCCGGTCGGTCGCCGAGGCCCGGCCGTTCTGGCGGATCTGCACGTACACCCGGGCCCGCGCGCCGCCCCGCGCCGGGGCGAGCGCGGCCTCCGTGACCGAGCCCCCTCCCGGGCAGCCGGACCAGCTGCGCACCCGCCCCCGCCAGGGACCGCTGGCGTAGGCGCGGCCGCCGTCGTAGTGGCAGGCGGGGTGGGTGAGGGCGGTCACGGCGGCGGTGAGGTCCCCGTGCTCGCTCAGGCCCACGAACACGCCGTTCACCTCGGTCCCCAGGTCCTGCCACTTGGTGAGGCGGTCCGCGACGGCCAGCGCCGGCTCGTGGCCGGAGGGCAGGCCGAGGGCCCCGGGATCCCATCCGGAGTCGCGCAGCTGGCGGCCCCAGCCCTCGGGCACCTCGGCGGCGACACGGCCGGTCGAGTCCGTGACCCGCAGCTCCGTCGCCGGTGACTGCCGGTTCACCAGGGCGGCCGTCACACCGACGACGGCGGCGGCGGTGGCGACGGCGGCGGCCGAGAGGACGGCCGTACGGCGCCTGCGCGGGCGGTGGTCGCAGGCGGCGAGCCGCTCCAGCTCCTGGGCGAAGGCCTCCGCGTCCGGCCAGCGGCGCCCGCGCTCCGGTGCCAGCGCCCGCATCAGCGCCCGCCGGACCGCTGGGGCCAGGTCCGGGCGCAGCCGGTCGGGCCGCACCACCTTGCCGGGCTCACCCGGGACCTCGCCGGTGACCAGGTGGTAGCCGACCGCGCCCAGGCTGTAGACATCGGCGCGGGCGTCGATGCCCGCGCCCGGCTCGGCCTGCTCGGGCGGCCGGTACCCCGCCGAGCCCGCGACCTGGGTCAGACCCGAGGCCTGTGCCAGGCTCTTGGCCAGCCCGAGGTCGGCGAGCAGCACCCGCGACACGCCCTCGGGGTCGTCGGGCGAGGCGCACAGCAGCACGTTGCTCGGCTTGATGTCCCGGTGCACGATCCCCGCCGCGTGCAGCGCGGCCGCCCCACGGGCGGCCAGCGCCGTCAGGCTCAGCGCCTCGGACACGGGCAGCGCGCCGTCGGCCAGCAGGTCGGCGAGGGTGCCGCCGTCGGCGTACTCCATCACGAAGTAGGGCCTGCCGTCGGACAGCTCGCCGATGTCGTAGACCTGGACGATCCGGTCCGAACCGGCCCGGCGCAGCATCCGTGCCTCGGACAGGAACCGCTCGCGCACGTCGAGCCGGTGCGACCAGTTGTCGGCGAGGACCTTGACCGCCACCGGTGCCTGGAGCTCGTCGTCGTGCGCGAGCCAGACCGTGCCGAACGCGCCCGTGCCGAGGCGCCGTTCGAGACGGTAGCGCCCGATCCGCTCGACGGAATGCATACGACTATCATGCCTGTACGTGGATCACTTCCGAGGAGAGCCCCTGGTTACGCCCACCGAGGACCTGGCCCGCGGCGCCGCGGGAGGTGACGCGGCGGCCCTGGACGAGCTGCTCCAGGCGATCGGGCCCGAAGTCCTGAGGCGCTGCGTCCGCTTCCTGCCCTGCCGCGAGGACGCCGAGGAGGCGGCGCAGGACGCCCTGCTCCAGGTGGCCCGGAAGATCGCCACCTTCCAGGGCCGGAGCCGCTTCAGCACCTGGCTCTACACGGTCGTCGCCAACTGCTGCCGCCAGAAGTACCGCGAACTCAAGCGGCGGGCGGCCGAACAGCCGGTGGCGATCGACACCGAACGGCAGGTGGATCCGCGCACGACGAGCGTCATCGCCGGCTCCCGGCTCGACCTGCTGGAGGCGCTGGACCGGCTGGAGCGCGAGCACCCCCAGCTCGTCGAGCCGCTGGTCTACCGCGACATCTGCCAGCTCGACTACGCCGAGGCGGCCGAGCGGGCCGGCATCCCGCTGGGAACGTTCAAGTCACGGCTGCACGAGGCGCGCAAGCAGGTCAGGCCCTGGCTGACGGCCGCGTCCTGAAAGGCGGCCGGTCCGCGGCCGGTCCGCCTCAGTCCTCCTCCAGCAGTCCGATCTCCGACCAGATCGTCTTGCCCTCCGCCGTGTGCCGGCTGCCCCAGCGCTGGGTGAGCTGGGCGACCAGCAGCAGCCCGCGCCCGCCCTCGTCCCAGGTCTTGGCGCGGCGCAGGTGCGGAGCCGTGTGGCTGGTGTCCGACACCTCGCAGATCAGCGTGGTCGTGTCGTGGATCAGGCGCAGCCGGATCGGATGGGCGCCGTAGCGGATCGCGTTGGTGACCAGCTCGCTGACCACCAGCTCGGCCGTGAACGAGGCGTCCTGCAGCCCCCAGGTCCCCAGCTGCTCGACGACCTGCTTGCGGATCGGGGCCACCAGCGCGGGATCGGCGGGGATGTGCCAGGTGGCGACCTGCGAGGCGGGCAGCCCCCGGGTGCGCGCGAGCAGCAGGGCCACGTCGTCGGGGGCGCCGCCGGTGGGCAGCAGCCGGTGCAGTACGCGGTCGCAGGTCTCGTCCAGCGAGTCCGAGTCCGTCGACAAGGCCTCGCACAGCAGCCGGTGGCTGGCGTCCACGTCGCGCTCACGGGACTCGATCAGCCCGTCCGTGTAGAAGGCCAGCACACTGCCCTCGCGCAGTTCGAGTTCGGCGGACTCGAAGGGCAGTCCGCCCAGCCCGAGCGGCGGCCCGGCCGGCAGCTCGATCCGCCGCGGCGCACCGCCCGGGGGGACCACGACCGGCGGCGGATGCCCGGCCCGGGCCAGTGTGCAGCGCCGTGAGACCGGGTCGTAGACCGCGTAGAGGCAGGTGGCGCCGACCTCGCCGGGACTGCCCTCGTGTCCGGCCTCCGCGGACAGCCGTACGACCAGGTCGTCGAGGTGGGTCAGGAGCTCGTCGGGGGCCAGGTCGATGTCGGCGAGGGTGCGCACGGCGGTGCGCAGGCGGCCCATGGTGGCCGATGCCTGGATGCCGTGCCCGACGACGTCCCCGACGACCATCGCGACCCGCATCCCGGACAGCGGGATCACGTCGAACCAGTCGCCGCCCACTCCGGCCCGCGCCGCCGGAAGATAGCGGGAGGCCCCGTCCACGGCGGCCGTGGACGGCAGGGAGCGGGGCAGCAGGCTGCGCTGCAGGGCGAGGGCGGTCTCCCGCTCCCGGGAGTAGCGGCGGGCGTTGTCGATGCAGACGGCGGCGCGGGCCGTGATCTCCTCGGCCAGCAGCACGTCGTCGGGCGTGAACGCCTCCTGGCGCGCGGAGCGGTACAGCACCGCGACACCGAGTGTCAGGCCGCGGGCCCGGATCGGCACGGACATCGTGGAGTGGACGCCGTACTCCTTGAGCCGTTCCAGGCGCCGCGGGTCCCAGGCGAGCCACTGCGCGAGGTCGTCGGCGTCGGCCGTCGCCACGATCGAGTGGCCCGCCAGCAGCGGATCGACCTGCGGGGAGGGGGTGGGGTAGCGGTCCACGTGCCCGATCGCGACCACGGCCTCGGGTGTGCCGGGGTTGACGGACAGGTGGGCGGTGCGGCGCAGGGCGACCGGGACGGTCGGCGTGCCGGCGAACGGTTCTCCGCCTGGGTCCTGCGGGTCCAGCAGGTCGACGCTGACGAAGTCGGCGAGGGCGGGCACGCAGACCTCTGCCAGCTCCTCGGCGGTCCGGGTGACGTCGAGGGTGGTGCCGATGCGGACGCTCGCCTCGTTGACGAGCTGCAGCCGCTCGCGGGCCAGGTACTGCTCGGAGAAGTCGTGGGCGGCGATGCACACGCCCCGGACCCTCCCGGACGGGTCGGTGATCGGGGACATGCGGGCCAGCCAGGCGTTCACCCGGCCGTCGATGCCCATCGGCACGTAGGTCCGCACGTCGTGGCCCTGGCCGGTGGCCAGCACGCGGCGCAGCTGGCGGTCGATGTCGGCGCCCTGCGGTCTGCCGCTGACCTCGGACAGCCGCAGCCCGCGCACATGCTCCTCCGGCAGCCCCAGCACCCTGGCCATGACGTCGTTCATCCGGCGCACCCGGAGCCGGTCGTCGCAGATGGCGACGGCGCAGGGGGACTGCAGCAGCCCCGCCTCCTCCAGCGGGTCGTCGACCGCGTGCGGCAGCTCGCCCTGCAGCGGACTGACCACCAGCCACTGCGCGGGGCCGCCGTCCCCGGGCTCGGTGCGGTGGGCCAGCAGCCAGACGGTGACCGCGCTGCCGTCCCGGTGGCGCAGGGTGACGAGACCGTGCCAGCGGGGCCCCTCGGGGTCGAAGACCGGGCCGGTGGCCTCGCCGACCAGCAGCTCGGCCGCGGGCCGGCCCACGACCTCGGCCCCGGTCCGGCCCAGCAGCCGCTCGGCGCCGTCGCTCCAGCCGACGAGCGTGCCGTCCGCGTCGATCACCGCGCGAGCCGTCGCGGAATCGTCGAACGGGGTCACCGGACTCATCGCCACTCCATTGCGCACACTCACAGTGAACAGGCGCGTCACTTGAGTTCCAGCCTAGTCCGTCGGCGTGGTCACCGGACGGAAACCCCAGGCTGTCAGGGGAACCGGCGCGCGACGCGCGTGCGGAGGGCGCGGCCCGGGGGACAGGAGTACGGCACCGGACCCTTGACGGCCGCGCGTGACCCGGCGGAGGAATCCGTTCGTTCACGATCAGTTGTGAGTACGGCGGTCGACCGGTCCACCGCCCCGCACGCGCCGACGGTCGTCACCTTCGACGCGGTGCGCGGCTCCCGCCTCCGCCTCACCCCGACCAGCGCCCATCCCGGTGACGCGGCCGGGGCGGTCCGGATCAGCAGGCTGGTGGCGCCGGGCGGCTGAGCGGCCCGGGCGGTCCGGGCGGCCCGGGCGGTCCGGGCGGTCCGGACGGGAAACCGGTCCCGTCCGGACCGTTGACGAGTGTCATGGCAGCAACAAGCATGGCGGAGTCCGCATCTGGGAGCGCTCCCATGCGCGTGGGAGCGTCACCCGTCCCTCCGTCCGAGGAGCCCAGACGTGAAACGACGCAGAACCACGCTGCTGACCATCGTCGCCCTGCTGGGAGCGGCGCTCACCGCCCTGCCGGCCGGACCGGCGGCGGCGGAGGAGACCGAGCAGCTGAGGAACGGCACCTTCGACACCACCACCGACCCCTGGTGGGCTTCGCCCGGCGTCACCGCGGCCGTCTCGGACGGCCGGCTCTGCGCGGACGTCCCGGGCGGCACCGCCAACCGCTGGGACGCCGCCGTCGGCCAGAACGACGTCACCCTGGTGAAGGGGGAGTCCTACCGGTTCGCCTTCAAGGCGTCCGGCGCGCCCGGGGGCCATGTGGTGCGGGCGGTCGTGGGGCTCCAGGTGGCGCCGTACGACACCTACTTCGAGGTGAGCCCGCAGCTCTCCGTCTCCGGCGACAGCTACTCGTACACCTTCACCTCGCCCGTGGACACCACCCAGGCCCAGGTCGCCCTCCAGGCCGGCGGCAGCGCGGACGCGTGGCGGATGTGCATGGACGACGTGTCGCTGCTCGGCGGGGTGCCGCCCGAGGTGTACGAGCCGGACACCGGGCCGCGGGTGCGGGTCAACCAGGTCGCCTACCTGCCCCGGGGACCGAAGAACGCCACGCTGGTCACCGACGCCACCTCGAAGCTGCCCTGGCGGCTGCAGGACGCCGGCGGCGCGACCGTCGCACACGGCTGGACCGTGCCGCGCGGGGTCGACGTGTCCTCCGGACAGAACGTCCACTCGATCGACTTCGGCGCCTACCGCAGGGCGGGCAGCGGCCTGACGCTGGTCGCCGACGGCCAGACGAGCAGACCGTTCGACATCGGCACGCGCGCGTACGAGCGGCTGCGGCTCGACTCGGTGAAGTACTACTACACGCAGCGCAGCGGCATCGCGATCCGGGACGACCTGCGGCCGGGATACGGCCGCGCGGCCGGGCACGTCGACGTCGCGCCGAACCAGGGCGACTCCCACGTCCCCTGCCAGCCCGGCGTCTGCGACTACACCCTGGACGTCACCGGCGGCTGGTACGACGCGGGCGACCACGGCAAGTACGTCGTCAACGGCGGCATCTCCACCTGGGAGCTGCTGAGCACGTACGAGCGCGAACGGCTGGCCCGCACGGGTGAGCCGTGGAAGCTGCGGGACGGCACCCTCGCCATCCCGGAGAGCGGCAACAAGGTGCCCGACATCCTCGACGAGGCCCGCTGGGAACTGGAGTTCCTGCTGAAGATGCAGGTACCCGACGGGCAGCCGCTGGCCGGCATGGCCCATCACAAGATCCACGACGAACAGTGGACCGGTCTGCCCCTGCTGCCGAGCCAGGACCCGCAGAAGCGCGAACTGCACCCGCCGTCCACCCAGGCGACCCTCAACCTGGCGGCGACCGCCGCCCAGGCGGCCCGCCTGTACCGGCCCTACGACCGCGCCTTCGCGGCCAGGGCCCTGACCGCCGCCCGCAAGGCCTGGTCGGCGGCGCTCGCCCACCCCGAGATGTACGCCTCTCCCAGCGACGGCACCGGAGGCGGCACCTACGACGACACGAACGCCACCGACGAGTTCTACTGGGCGGCCGCGGAGCTGTACCTCACCACCGGGGAGAAGCAGTTCGCGGACTACGTCGTCCACTCACCCGTGAACACCGCCGACATCTTCGGCCCGCTCGGCTTCGACTGGGGCAGGACGGCGGCCGCCGGGCGCCTGGACCTGGCGACCGTGCCGAACCGGCTGCCCGGGCGCGACACGGTGCGCCGGTCGGTGGTCCGGGGCGCCGACCGCTACCTGGCGACGCTCAGGTCGCAGCCCTACGGCATGCCCTACGCCCCGGACGGCAACGTCTACGACTGGGGCTCCAGCCACCAGGTCCTCAACAACGCGGTCGTCCTGGCGACGGCGTACGACATCACCGGCTCCCCGAAGTACCGTGACGGCGCGGTCCAGAGCATGGACTACATCCTCGGCCGCAACGCGCTGAACATCTCGTACGTCACCGGCTACGGAGAGGTCAACGCGCACAACGAGCACAGCCGCTGGTACGCCCACGAGCTCGACCCGAGCCTGCCGAACCCGCCGGACGGCACCCTGGCCGGCGGGCCCAACTCCTCCATCCAGGACCCCTACGCACAGAGCAGGCTCCAGGGCTGCGTCGGCCAGTTCTGCTACATCGACGACATCCAGTCCTGGTCGACCAACGAGACCGCGATCAACTGGAACGCGGCCCTGGCCCGGATGGCGTCCTTCGTGGCGGATCAGCGCTGAGGCTCGCGCTCCACGAGTTCACCCTGCTGCCGCCGGTGCGCGGTCAGGGTGTGCAGTTCGGTCTGGTCGAGCGGCCGCCGCACCTCCACGTACTCGCCGTGCGGCAGCCGCTTGATCACGCCGGTCTCCCGGCCGTGCGACACCAGCTCCCGGTCCCGCAGCTGCAGTCCCAGGCAGATGCGGCGGGTGGCGGCGAAGACGGCCACCGGCACGACGAGCACCGCGACGCGGACCGTCCAGGTGACCGTGTTGATCGACAGGTGCAGGCGGGTCGCCACGATGTCGTTGCCGCCGCCCGCCAGCAGGAGCAGATAGACGCTGATCCAGGCCGCGCCGATCGCGGTGCGGACCGGGCGGTTGCGCGGGCGGTCCAGGATGTGGTGTTCGCGCTTGTCGCGGACCGCCCGCGCCTCCAGGAACGGGTAGACCCCGATGAACACCAGGAGCACCGGGAAGACCACGACGGGGATCAGCACGCCCAGCACCAGGGTGTGGCCCCCCAGGGTGACCTCCCAGCCCGGCATCACGCGCACCAGTCCCTCCGCGAAGCCCAGGTACCAGTCGGGCTGCGCGCCGGTGGAGACCTGGTCGGGGCGGAAGGGGCCGTAGACCCAGACCGGGTTGACCGACGCCACCGCGGCGAGGATCGAGAGGGTGCCGAAGACCAGGAAGAAGAAGCCGCCCGCCTTCGCCAGGTACACGGGGAGGAACGGGGCGCCGATCACGTTGCGCTCGGTCCGTCCCGGGCCCGCGAACTGCGTGTGCTTGTGGTACACGACCAGCAGGACGTGCGTGACGACGAGGGCCGCCATGAGGCCCGGGATCAGCAGGACGTGCAGGGAGTAGAAGCGGGCCACGACGTCGTGGCCGGGGAACTCCCCGCCGAACAGGAACATCGACAGGTACGTCCCCACGATCGGCACCGACAGCAGGGCGCCGTTGACGAAGCGCAGGCCCGTCCCCGACAGCAGGTCGTCCGGCAGCGAGTAGCCGAACAGGCCCTCGAACAGGCCCAGGAACAGCAGCGTCCAGCCGAACAGCCAGTTGATCTCGCGGGGCTTGCGGAAGGAGCCCGTGAAGAAGTGCCGCATCATGTGCGTGACCATCGCGGCGACGAAGACCAGTGCCGCCCAGTGGTGCAGCTGCCGGATCAGCAGCCCGCCGCGCACGTCGAAGCTGATGTCGAGCGTGGAGGCGTACGCCTCGGACATCCGCACGCCGTTGAGCGGGACGTAGCCGCCGTGGTACGTCACCTCGTTCATCGACGGGTGGAAGAAGAGCGTCAGGTAGACGCCGGTGAGGATCAGCACCACGAAGCTGTAGAGGCATATCTCGCCCAGCAGGAACGACCAGTGGTCGGGGAAGACCTTGCGCAGGTACTTCCTGCCGATCGTATGGATGCCGAGCCGGCCGTCGAGCCAGTCGGCGACCCGCTCGCCCCTGCCGGGCGTCCCGGTGGCGGTCACTCCTCCTCCTCCTTGTGGACGTGGGTGAGCTTGTCGGGGTTGGTGACGATGTAGATCCCGGAGACCCGGTCGCCCTCGGGAGTGAGGTCCATGACCATGACCGCGTACGGGGACTCGCCCTCGAACAGCACGGCGGCGTCGTCGCCGTTGACGCGGCGGTAGCGCAGGTCGAGTTCGCGGCGCCGGGCGCCGCCCCTGGTCGCGTACCCCGTGATCAGGCGGACCGCCTTGTCCCGGCCGTGCACCGGGCGCAGCCCCGCCGGCTTGCGGTTGCCGCCGCCGTCGGTCCACACCGTGACATCCGGTGCCAGGATCTCCATCAGCTCCGCGATGTCCCCGCCCAGCGCGGCCCGCACGAACCGCTCGGTCGCCTCCCGCCGCACCCGCGGATGCGCCCGGTAGCGGGGCCGCCGGGCGTGCACGTGCTCGCGCGCACGGTGGGCGAGCTGGCGCACGGCCGCGGGGGAGCGGTCGATGATGTCCGCGATCTCGGTGTGGGCGTAGCCGAACACCTCGTGCAGGACGAACACCGCGCGTTCCAGCGGGGTCAGCGACTCCAGCACCACCAGCATCGCGAGGGAGACGGACTCGTTGCGCAGGGCGGGGTCCTCGGGGCCGTCGTCGCAGACGAGGGGCTCGGGCAGCCAGGGGCCGACATAGGTCTCGCGGCGGCGGGCGACCGAGGCCCGGCGCTGCAGGGCGTGGTTGACGGCGATGCGGACCAGGTACGCGCGCGGGTTGGCGACCCCGTCGGTGCCCCGCCCCGACCAGGACAGCCAGGTCTCCTGCAGCACGTCCTCGGTGTCGGCGACGCTGCCCAGCATGTTGTAGACGAGACCGAACAGCAGCTCGCGATGGTTCATGAAGACGTCGGTCGCCTCGTCGACAGAGCTCTCGGACATGCGTGGGCCTCCCCGGTGGCGCGCTTACTACTCCGAGGCCGGAGGGGGGCCGGTCTGTGACATCGCGGAGCCCTTATGTGACGTACGTCTCACCGAATCCCGCCCGCGTCACAGCCCACCGGCGCGCCGCCCTCTTGAACGGGAGTGAGAGATCCGAACGGGAAGAGGTCGTTCGATGACCGACAGTAAGCAGAAGGTGATCGACTTCACGCCGATGTACGCCTCCCACGACGCGTTCCGGCGCGACCTGGAGCGGCTGGCGGCGGCGGTCGCCGAAGGGCGGGCCGCCACGCCCGCGGTGCACGCAGGCTGGGAGAACTTCAAGCACCAGCTGCACATCCACCACACCGCCGAGGACGGCGAGCTGTGGCCGCGGGTACGGGAACGCGTCGCGGGGCGCCCCAGCGACCTCGCCCTGCTCGACGCGATGGAGGCGGAGCACTCCCGCATCGACCCGCTGCTCGCGGCGGTCGACGCCGCACTGGCCGGCCGGGCGGCCGAACTGCCGGATCTGGTACGGGCCCTGGGAGCCACCCTCGACGACCACCTCAAGCACGAGGAGGACAGCGCGCTGCCGCTGATGCGGGACGTCCTGACACCCGCCGACTGGGCCGGCTTCACCGGCCGGATGCGCCGGACGCAGGGCCTGCGCGGTGCCGCGCTGTTCGTACCGTGGATCACCGACGGGGCCCCGGCGGCGGACCGCGCCGCCTTCCTGGGAGCCCTGCCGCCGCCCGTCCGCGTGCTCAACCGCCTGTTCTGGGAGTCGGGTTACCGGCGCAAGGGCTTGTGGTGAGAGCCGGGGTGCGGTAGCGCGGGGCTGCGCCGTGCCGGGCGTCCGCCCCGGCGCGCCGCCCACACCGGCGGGTGCCGGAGGTACCGAGAGAAACAGCTGTGACCTGTGGGTATTTACGAGTAAGTACCACGGAGGTACCGTAAGGGCATGCCAGCCCTGAATGTCGAGTTCAGTGATCGTGAACTTGAGGACCTCCGGCAGATCGCCAAGGAACGCGGGACGTCGATGAAAGCGCTCGTGCGCGAGGCGGCCGCCGCGGACATAGCGCGGCACCGCGCCCTGCAGGAAGGCGCCGAGGCCTTCCGCCGGTTCTTCGCCTCCCACGCCGACGAGTTCGCGGCCGCCTTCCCGGACGACGAACCGGCCCACACCGGTGAGGGGCGGGTCGCCTGACCGATGGCACCCGTCATCCACATCGACGTGCCCTGGCTGCTGCAGCGCCACGAAGAGGTCCTGCCCGACCAGCCGACCGTCAACGACTTCTCCGCCCTGGTCGCCGCCGTCGCCCGCCACCGCGTCGACCCGCCGCGCCTCGGCGTGGACTCCGACCCCGCCTGGCGCGCCGCCGCCCTGCTGCACACCCTCGCCCTGCTGCGCCCCCTGCCGGCGGCCAACGCGCGCTTCGCCTGCGCGACCGCCGTCGCCTACATGTTCGTCAGCGGCGTCGGCATCGACCCGCCCTACGGCGCCCTGGTCGACCTGGCCCGCGATCTGATGTCCGCCAAGACCGACGTCTACGGCGCCGCCGACCGCCTGCGCTCCTGGCAGATCTGACCCGGTCGGGCCGAGGGCCGCCCGCCGGGCCGGTGCGGCGTGCCCCGGGGCCGCCGGCCGAGGGCGGGAGGAACAAGGCCGGCGGCCCGTGCGGCGCAGGAGAGCCGCCGTCCTGCGCGGGCCTCCGAGAAGGGCCGGTACACAGTCCACTACGGGGTGGCGCACGCCGGGAGCGTGCGCGGTGCTCCGGCGTGTGCGCCTGATTCACACGGGGCGCATGGAATGGGGAAAGCTCATGCGGCAGGCGTGAGTTGCCGCCGTATCTGACCAACTTTCAAAGATACGGATGTTGCCCGAGTGCCTTGTTGGTCATGAGCGTCCTGTGCCAGGGTGAACTACCCGTGCGGGGGGTGTAATGACCGGGTGTCGATCGCCCTATCCGAGACCGGGCCGAATGGACACACCTGAATTCACGCCCTCCTGTGTGTCTCTCGCGCGTGGGAAGGAATCCCCTCAGTGCCCACCCCCCACCCACCTCGCCCCCCTTACCCGCCGCCCGGCTCGGTTCCCGCAGAATCCGACGAGAACCTCGCCGCCCGGCTGAGGGGCCGCCCCGACGGCGAGGTGGCCCAGATCGTCGCGCTGCTCATGGCGCGGCACTGGCAGCCCGCCCGCGACTACGCGGCCGTGTGCCTCGCCTCCACGGCGGAGGTCGCCTCCATGGTGACGTCGGCCGCCTTCCACCAGGTCCTCGACCGGCTGGCGCTCGGCGAATCCGCGCTCGCGGTGCGTCCCCGGCTGCTGGTGGCCGTGCGGGACACGGTCCGCGTGTGGTCGGCGCAGGGCCGGATATCGGATGTCCTGCCGGAGCTGCAGAAACCCGCCGGTGGCCGCGGCATGCGCTCGGCGAAGTCCATGACGCCCGAAAATCGCAAGCTGGCCGAGCGTTCATTCGCCGGCCTTCCCGGGCTCTCGCGGTGTTTGCTCTGGCACGTCGAGGTCGAGGCGGAGTCCATTGCCGTTCCGGCCGGTCTGCTCGGTATGGACTCCGCGACCGCGTCGGCCGCACTCGAACAGGCGCGTGACAAATTCCGCGAAGGCTGTGTACAGGCCCACCGGGAACTCGCGCCGAGCAAGGACTGCCGGTTCTACAACCGCCTCCTCGACGTCCCGATTCGCCGCGGCGGCGCCCTGCTGCCGGATGTCCGCCAGCATCTGACGCAGTGCCGTTACTGCCGTTTCGCCGCCGAACAACTGAGCCATTTCGAGGGCGGGTTGGGCGTCCTCCTGGCCGAGGCCGTGCTCGGCTGGGGCGCCCGCCGCTATCTCGACTCCCGGCCCGGCCGGGCCGGGCAGGGGACACGCTCGCGCACGCGCGGCTCCGCGCGCCACGGCGGAGAACGCTCGCGCGTCCTGCCCCGGCTTCCCCTTGCCGTCCGCCGGCCCGCGGGCGTGCCGAGGAACTCGCGGGCGCTGCTGACCGGGGCGGGCGTCGCCTCGGCGGGGCTGCTTGTGACGGTGCTGCTGACCGGGCCGTTCTCGGGCGACGACGGCGCCGGCCCGGCCGCCTCCAGGAGCGCGGGCGGCGGCGGCCCGGCGCCGGGCGCGAGCGCCCAGCCGTCGCCGGGCACCGCCCAACTCCCCGGGATACCCGGGCGGTCCAGGCTGCGCAACGCGGGCGCCGGCCTCTGCCTCGACATCAGGGGCACCGTGCGGGCGGGGGCCGGCGCCGAACTGGCGACGTGCTCGGGCGTGCCCACCCAGCAGTGGTCGTACGACGGCGACGGGCTGCTGCGCAGCGCGGCGGACACCACGCTGTGCCTGGACTCGCACGTGGACGCCGGGGTGGTCGTTCTCGGCACCTGCGCCGCGGAGAAGGGCAGACGGGGCGGCGACGTACGCTACGACCTCACCGTGCAGGGGGAGTTGCTGCCCCGCTGGGACGAGCAGCTGGCCCTGGCCGCCACCGCCGCCGAACCGGGCGCCGACATCGTGGTCAAGGTCCGTGACCACTCCCCGGCGCAGCGCTGGCTGGCCGAATCCGCGACGACCGCCGACCCGGGCTCGCTGTCGATCACGGGGACCCGGACACCGGCGGTGCGGCCCGCGGAGCTGGCGGAGCGGATCTCCTGACCGGGTCCGGTCCGTGACCCTCAGCGGGCTCGGTTCACGACGTCCTCCGGCTCCCCGCCCGCCAGGAACCCGGTCACGTTGCGCACCGCGGCCAGTGCGATGCGGCCCAGCGTCTCGCGGGTCACGCCGCCGACGTGCGGGGAGAGCACCACGTTCGGGGCCCTGAGCAGGCGCAGGGCCGGGGTGGGCGGTTCGGGGTCGAAGACGTCGATGCCCGCCCCGGCCAGGGCGCCCTTCTCCAGCGCGTCCGCCAGGGCGTCCTGGTCGACGAGGGCGCCGCGCGCGGTGTTGACGACGAACGCCGTCGGCTTCAGGAGGGCGAGCCGTTCGGCGTCGAGCAGATGCCGGGTCGCGTCGGTGAGCGGCACGTGCAGGGAGACGTAGTCGGCCGTGCGCAGCAGCTCGTCGAGCGGGACGCGGCGGGCTCCGCCCAGCCGGGCCTCCGTCTCCTCGGGCAGCCCGCGGCGGGCGGCGTAGACGACGCTCATGTCGAACGCGACCGCGCGGCGGGCGACTTCCCGCCCGATGGTGCCGGGCCCGACGATGCCGAGCGTCTTGCCGCACAGCTCGGTCAGGGAGCGCCGGAGGCGCGGGAGTGCCCAGTCCGCCTCGGCGAGCGCGGTGTGCGCCGGGACCAGCTGCTTGGCCAGCGCGAGCATCAGCGCGAAGGTCTGCTCGGCCACGTTCCGCGCCTCGGCGCCGCTGGAGCCGATGGTGGCGACCCGCACCCCGCGGGCCCGGGCGGCGTCCACGTCGACGTAGTCGAAGCCGTGGCTCGCGCACTGCACCAGCGCCAGGTCGGGCGCGGCGGCGAGGTGGCCGGCGGTCACGGGGGCGAGCGCGGTGATGATCACGTGGGTCCTGCGCAGGGCCTCCGGGTCCTCGCCGGCCGCCTCGACGACGGTGACGTCCGCCCCGTCGGGGAAGAGGGCGGCGAGCCCGGCACCGGCGGCGCGGCCGCCGACGTGCGGGGCGACGACCGCGAGCACGTGGGCGGGGCCGGCGGTCATACGGGTTCCTCGACGAGGTCGGCGGGGCCCACCGTGGCGGGGGTGGCGTGCCCGGACAGGGCGAGCGTGAGGTCCAGCTCCGCGAGCAGACAGCGGATCACGTGCTCGACGCCCGGCTGCCCGTCGAGCCCGAGCCCGTACACGTACGGCCGCCCGAGCAGTACCGCCCGCGCGCCGAGCGCGAGGGCCTTGAAGACGTCGTCGCCGGTGCGGACGCCGCTGTCGAAGAGGACCGCCAGCCGGTCGCCGACCGCCTCCACCACCCGCGGCAGGGCGTCCGCGGCCGCGACGGAACCGGCCACCTGACGGCCGCCGTGGTTGGAGACGACCACGCCGTCCATCCCGGCGTCGGCGGCGAGCCGGGCGTCGTCCGGGTGCAGGACGCCCTTCAGGACGATCGGGCCGTCCCAGTTCTCGCGCAGGAACGCCAGGTCCGGCCAGCTCTTGCCGGGGTCGGAGAACATGCCGACGAAGTGCATCACGGCCGCGTTCGGATCCTCGTGCACCGGCTTGGCCAGGCCGGCCCGGAAGGCCGGGTCGGAGAAGTAGTTGGCGGTGCCGACGCCGTGCAGGAAGGGGAGGTAGGCCTGGTCGAGATCGCGGGGCCGCCAGGACAGCAGCGGCGTGTCGAGGGTGACGACCAGCGCGGTGAACCCGGCGGCCCGCGCGCGGCCGAGGAAGCTGCGGGCCACCTCGACGTCCTTCGGCCAGTAGAGCTGGAACCAGCGCTCGCCGTCGCCCATGGCCCGGGCCACCTCCTCCATCGGCGTGCTGGACGCCGAGGACAGGATGTAGGGCACTCCCTGCGCGGCGGCGGCCCGGGCGGCGGCCGGTTCGGCGTCCGGGTGCATGATCGACAGCACACCGACGGGCGCCAGCGCCAGCGGGGCGGGCAGGGCGCGGCCGAGCACCTCGACGGACAGGTCCCGCTCGTGCACGTCCCGCAGCATCCGCGGCACGATCCGCCGCCGCTCGAGCGCGGCCCGGTTCGCGCGCGCGGTGCTGCCGTCGCCCGCGCTGCCCGCGACGTAACCGACGGGGCCGGGACCGAGGCGCCGCTCGGCCAGCTCCTCCAGCCGGGTCAGATCGGTGGGCAGCCGCGGCACGGCGCCCGTCATCCCGTTGAGATAGATCTCGTACTGGAAGTCAGCCCAGTGCCTGGCCATGCCGTGGTCCCGCCTCTCGTCGCTGAGAACGCGCTGCACGCTGACCATACCGGCCGGTAGGTCGGGTGGGGGATCAGGGTCCGACGGCCGCTTCGCACAGGACGCGGACCAGCTCCCGTGGCCGGGAGAACATGGGCCAGTGACCGGTGTCCATCTCCACCAGCTCCCACCGCTCGCTCCTGAGGTGCCCGGTCACGTCGTCGCTCGGCTCGGGCCAGTCCAGCAGGCACTTGACGTAGGTGGCCGGCAGTTCGGCGGGGGAGCGGGTCAGGACGGCCGGCTCGGTGAGCGAGGCGCCCGGATGAGGGGTCGCGCCGCGTACGATCCGGCCGATCTGCTCCTCCGTGAGGCCCTGGCCCTCGAGGTCCCGCGCCGAGAAGGGCGGCCAGAAGCCGCCGTTCTCCTCGATCGCCGCGCGCACCCCGCCGCTGTCCCAGCCCCACAGGAACGACCTGCCGTCCGCGGGGACACTCGCGTCGACGTAGACCACCCGCGCCAGCCGGTCGCCGATCCGCTCCGCCGCCTGCCCCACGGGTATCCCGGAGTAGCTGTGCCCGACCAGGACGACGTCGCGCAGATCGCGCCGCTCCACCTCGTCGACGATGTCGCGCACGTGCGTCTGCTGCCCGGCGGGTACGCCCCGCTTCTCGGCCAGGCCGGACAGGGTCAGGGCATGCGCCCCGTGCCCGGCCGCCCGCAGCCCGGGCACCACGTCCTCCCAGGCCCACGCCCCCAGCTTGGCACCCGCCACCAGAACGAATTCAGTCATGGCCGCAACCTAGTAGATCGTCGCGGCTAAGTGTTGTTCTGGTTGGTGGAGTTGGGGTCGGGCAAGCTCCTCTTGTCGCTTCCGTTCGGCCGGGCAGGGGTGCCGTGTCCTCGCAGAAGAAGTATCCGGTTGCGTTGAGTGCCGAAGATCGTCAGGCGTTGGTGCGCGTGACGACGACGGGGGTCCGCAGCGCGTCGATGATCAGGCGGGCACGGGTGCTGCTCGCGTTGGACACGTCGGTCGGCGACGTCGATCCGCGGGCGGTGATCGCGGAGCGGGTCGGGGTCTCGTGCGAGTCGGTCCGCCTGATCTCGAAGCGGTACGCGCAGACCGGCGGCGATGTGCGGGCCACGGTCGGCCGGAAGGAACGCGCATGCCCGCCGGTGCCCTCCTTGGTGACCGGCGAGGTCGAGGCGAGGCTGATCGCGCTCGCCTGCTCGGCGCCGCCCAAGGGACACGCCCGGTGGTCGCTGCGACTGCTGGAAAAGCACGTCGCGCTGGTCGAGGACATCCCGGATCTGGCCCACTCCACGATCGGCCGGGTGTTAAAAAAACGGAACTGCGTCCTCACGTGAAGAAGTACTGGACCATCCCGCCCGCTGCGAATGCGGCCTTCGCCGCGGCGATGGAGGACGTCCTGGCGGTCTACCGCCGCCCCTTCGATCCGGCCCGCCCGGTGGTGTGCATGGACGAGAAGCCGTACCAGCTGCTCGGCCACGTCCGCGATCCGCTTCCCGCGCGGCCGGGCCGTGACCGGCGCGAGGACAACGAGTACGTCCGCTCGGGGACCTGCTCGATCTTCTGCTGGGTCGAGCCACTGCGCGGATGGCGGCGCGTGGACGCCCGGCCCCGCCGGACCAGGGTCGACTGGGCGCACCAGGTCGAGCACCTCCTGACCGTGGACTACCCCGACGCCACCACGGTCGTGCTGGTGATGGACAACCTCAACACCCACACCACCGCCTCGCTCTACGAGGCGTTCGACCCGGCAAAGGCCTTCGCGCTGGCCCAGCGCCTGGAGATCCACCACACCCCCAAACACGGGTCCTGGCTCAACATCGCCGAGATCGAGCTCTCCGCCCTCACCCGCCAGTGCCTGGACCGCCGCATCGACGACCTCGCCGTGCTCAACACCGAACTCGCCGCCTGGCAGCAGCACACCAACAGCAACCAGCGCCACGTCGACTGGCACTTCACCACCGACGACGCACGCGTGAAACTACGCCACCTCTACCCAACCACACAGCAAAATTAAGCCGCGACGATCTACTAGTGCCGCAACAGGCAACGTTCGCCTCGTCGCGACGCCCGGCACGCCGAGAGCACGCACCGGACGCCGCTCCTTGACGGGCGAACGTTGCCTGCCGAGGCACTAGCCGACGGCACTGACGGCGCCCCCGGCCCCGCCGTCACTCGTCGTCGGCCGGGGCCTGCGGCGCGGCGTCGGCCGGCTCGCTGTCCGGGCCCTGGGCCCGCACCCGCTGGACGTGTTCGAGGGATTCCCGCAGTTCGGTGAGCCAGTCGTCGGCGTGACGCCGGACCAGGCGCACGCACCAGGCGAGCGCGTCACTGCGGCTGCGGGCGACGCCGCCGGCCATGAGGGTGTCCAGGACCTGGCGCTCGGGCTGGCGCAGCCGGGTCATCACGGGCGCGGCGACGTGGGTGAACAGGGCGCGCTCGCCCCCGCACTCCACCCCCCAGGAGACCTTCCGGCCGAACCGGTGCTCGGCCTCGCGGGCCACCTCCACGCGCGCCTCCCGGGTGCGCTCCCGGAACTCCTGGATCCGCCCCTGGACCGCGGACTCCCGCTCCGCGCCGGAGGCGCCCTCGGCGAGCCGGGGTTCGGGGATGCGGCCGATCACGGTGATCTCCTCCCGGTCGACCGTGAGCTCGGTCAGCTCCTCGAAGAGATCCTCGGGGACGCGGCCGGTGAACCAGCCGCGCAGCTTCTCTCGCTGTTCTGTCGTAATCATGTAATAACGATTACGCGCACAGGTCATGAACACAAGGGGAGCGGAAGGAGTCAGCCGAGAGCTCAACCGGAATGTTTCAGGCCTATTAATGAAGCGCCGAAAATCGGCCAGCGGGTTGCTCCGGGCGATCAAGCGCCGCTCAACCCCGGGGCCCGCGCGTTCGAATTCCGTGACTTCGCGCCACTGATTGAATACAGAATGTTACTGAAACGCGTGGGGTCGAGGTGTTTTTCCGCGGCGGAGTCGGCAGACTCGCGCTCGCCGGTCCGGCACCCATCCGGAAGCGTCCGGCACACCCTCGAACCAGCGGAAGGATGCACACGATGCGGAACACCGCACGCTGGGCGGCGACCCTCGCTCTGACGGCCACCGCCGTCTGCGGACCCCTCACCGGCGCCGCCCTCGCCGACCAGGCCCCCGCCCCCGCCTCGCTCTACGCCCCCTCGGCCCTGGTGCTCACCGTCGGCCACGGCGAGAGCGCCGCCACCGCGACGCCGCAGCGCGCCGTCACCCTGAGTTGTGCCCCGACGCCCTCCGGCACCCATCCGGCGCCCGCCCGGGCCTGTGCCGAACTGCGCGGTGTCGGGGGCGACGTCAGCGCCCTGACGGCGAGGGACGACGTGTGGTGCACCAAGCAGTACGACCCGGTCGTGGTGACGGTGGACGGCGTCTGGCAGGGCAGACGGGTCTCCTACGAGCAGACCTTCGCCAACGGGTGCGTGAAGAACTCCTACCTCAGCAGCGTCTTCACGTTCTGATGGACCGGGGTCGCGGAGTTCCCGTGGGCGTCCGAAGCGGTTCGCAGCTGGGGAGTGCGAGTCCTTCGCCGCGGGTACCCGCCGATCCCGCCCCAGGAGCCGGCAGGGCGGAGTGGGGCCGCCCGCCGGCTTCCTGGGTCACGTCCGCCCCTCCCCGGGGAGTGCGGGGAGGGGCGGAAACCCTCGCGCGGCCCCGGCCGGCCGTGCGACTCCGCGGCGGTCCGGCCGGCGTCGCCTCCGGCGCACCGCGTTGTGCCGCTATCCGCGGTCGCGGTGGCTGGTGTCGCACCAGGGGAAGCGGCGGCTGCGGCGGCAGGTGCACAGTGCGACCCGGAAACGGTCGGAGCGGACCGTGCTGCCGTCCTCCAGTTCCACCTCGACCGGTCCCTCCACGAGCAGCGGGCCCCGGCGCTGGACCCTGACGCGGCGCGCGGGCTCAGACGGGGAGTTCGGCACGGACGACCACCAGCTCTTCCTTCTCCTCGGACTCCTCGGAAGCGGACACAAGACCCCGTCCGCGCAGCCACTCCGCACGCGAGCGCAGCACCGGGCCGAACGTGATCCGGCGGCGGCGCGTCACGGCCGCCTTCAGCCCGGCGTCGCGCAGGCGGCCGAGCGTCCGGTCGGGGTCGCTGAGCGCCGAGTGGACCATCAGCAGGACACCGCCCGGCCGCAGCAGGCCCGGGACCTCCCGGCAGATCCGGTCCAGCACCAGGCGGCCGTCGTGGCCCGCGTCCCAGGCGCGGGCCGCGCTGTGCGGGCGGACACGGACGGAGGGCGCAGGCACGTACGGCGGGTTGGACAGGATCAGGTCGAACGACTGGCCCCGCACCGGCGCGAACAGGTTCCCCTGCCGGATGTGCACCGGCAGACCGGCCAGCCGGGCGTTCACGCGAGCGGTCCACACCGCTCGCCACGAGAGGTCGATCGCGGTCACGCGGGTGCCGCGCCGCGCGGCCGCGAGCGCCAGCGCCCCGGTTCCGGTGCCCACGTCGAGAACGTGCGCGCCCGGTGGAAGCGGCTCTTCGGACAGGGCTCCGGCCAAGAGGTCTGTGTCGTCCTGCGGGGCGTACACGCCCGGCGTCACCAGTGGTCTCACCCGGCACAGGTACCCCGGCATTCAAGAAATAAAGGAAATTCCGGAAGAGGCGGGCGCCCGCAGCGACGACCTCCCCGCGCGCCAGTCCCCGAGCAGCCGGGCGCCGAGGCGGTCCTCGGTGTACCCGGTGGCGTCGATGCCGAAGACCACGTCGGACGCCAGGTGCGGCTGGTCGGCCAGCAGACCGTCGATGACCTCGTGGCGTACGACCTGTTCGTGCACCGCGTCGGCCTCGACGTGCTCGTCGTAGAAGTGCTCGGCGGCCCGCCCCGCGCCCGTGCGGCGCATCGCCTCGGCGAGCCGCCGCGATCCGGGCGAGGAGGTGATCTCGACCGCCGCGAAGTGGCCGACCAGCGCGCCCCGCAGCGACCGGTGCAGCCCGAACAGGGACATCAGGTTGACCGTGGCGAGCGTCTCCGCGCTCGCGGCGTCGAGATAGCGGCCGTACGTCGAATCCAGGCCGAGGTCCGTCATCAGGTCGGCGAACAGGCGGGCGTGCATCCGGTCGGCGCGGCCGCCGCCGAACTCGTCGAACTCCACCGCCGCCATGGCCGCCTTGGCGCGGCCCGTGAGCCGCGGCAGCGCCCAGGCATGCGGGTCGGCCTCCTTCAGGTGGTACAGCGAGCGCTGCGCGGCGTACTCGCGCAGCTGCCACAACTCGCCCTCGTCGCGCAGGAAATGGGTGACGCCGCTGCCGTCGACGGGTTCCACGAGCAGCTCGGAGACCGCGTCCTCGACGGTGTCGTGCACCGGGGTGTCCGCGCGCAGGGCGGTCAGGAAGCGGTGCTCCAGCGCCGCCCGGGTGCGCAGCAGGTCGGGGTCCCACTCGTGGTCGGCGCTGACGCCCGCGAAGCCGCGGTAGTGCAGTTCGTAGCAGAGGTAGAGGGCGAGCTGGAGGTCGTCGCCGTAGGCGCCCGCCGCCGCCACCTCCTCGGGGCGCGGCAGCGGACCGGCGCCGAGCAGGTGGTCCTTGACGGCGGCCGAGACCGGCCCCCGGGGGGCCGGCAGCCGCGGGGCTTGGTGGTCCTGCGTCATGCGGGCCGGGTACCCGGGCGGCGGTGGGCCATCCACCGCGTGCGGCCGGACGGAAGGGGGTACTCCGAGTCGGCATGAAGGCACTGGTGATCAACTGCACTCTGAAACCGTCCCCCGACCCCTCTAACACAGAGGCCCTCGCCCGCGTCGTCGTCGAGGCGCTGGAGAAGGACGGCGTGGGCGTCGACGTCGTCCGTGCCGTCGATCTGGACATCGCCCCCGGTGTGACCAGCGAAGCGGTGCGTGAGGGCGATGCCTGGCCGGGCGTCCACGACAGGCTGCTGGAGGCGGAGATCCTCGTGGTGGCCTCGCCGACCTGGCTCGGCAGGCCCTCCTCCGTCGCCCAGAGGGTGCTGGAGCGGATGGACGCGATGATGTCCGAGACCGACGGCCAGGGGCGGCCCGTGGCCTACAACCGCGTCGCCGGTGTGGTCGTCACCGGCAACGAGGACGGCGCACACCACGTGATCAGCGAGATCTCGGGCGGGCTCGAGGACATCGGCTACACGATCCCCGGCCAGGCCTGGACCTACTGGCATCTCGGCCCCGGCCCGGGCCCCGACTACCTCGACGAGGAGCGGGGCCGTGAGTGGTCGCACAGCACGGGCCGGGCCATGGCCGCCAACCTGTACGGAGTCGCACGCGCCCTGGCCGAGCGGCCGTTGGGGGCGCCCCCGGGCTGACCTGCCCGGCCGGCCCGGGGACACCCCTTCGCTCCCCCTCGGTCTGTTCCCGGGCCGGCTCCGGTGCTGGGCGTGACCGCCTCGCCGGCCTCGCCGCCGGGGTGCTGCTCCCGACAGGGGTGCGCCGGGGCGCGTGTCTGCGCGTCCTCGAACGCGTGGAGGATCCCGCCCAGGGCCGAGTCGTGGGTGTTGCCGGTGTGCTTGGCGTCGTCGGACATGAGGGCTCCTTCCTCGCTTCAGGTGGCCGCGGCCGCGAGCGCTTCAGGTGGCCGCGGCCGCGAGGCGCAGCCGCACCGGGTCCGGGGGAGTGGCCGCTTCGTTGAGGCGGGTGATCTCCGCCCACCAGGACGCGCCGTCCTCGATGTGGCGCAGCAGCACCCCCTCGCGGATCGCCCACGGGCAGATGCTGACCGTCTTCAGGCCCGTCAGCTTCAGCGCGGTGTGCCCGACCACGGCGCCGGCCAGGCTCTGCCGGGCGCGGGGTGCGGAGATGCCGGGCAGCCGGGCGCGTTCGGCGACCGGCAGAGCGGCCAGCCGGCCGATCGCCTCGCGCAGGTCCGCGCGGTGCAACTGCCGCTCCCGGAACGGGCCGTGACGCCCGGGCGACGCCCCGCAGAGCCGCCCCAGCTGCTGGAACGTACGGGAGGTGACCACCGCGGTGCGCGGCCCCTCCCAGCGGATCCGCGCCGCCACGTCCCGCAGCTGGTGCCGCACCCTGCGGCGCAGGGCCCGCACCTGCTCGGGCGCGGGCGGGCCGTCGCCGGGGAGGAACTCATGGGTCAGCCGGCCCGCACCGAGCGGCAGCGAGGCCACGAAGTCCGGCATCCGGCCGCGTCCGAAGGCCACCTCGAGGGAGCCGCCGCCGATGTCCAGCAGGGCCAGCGGTCCCGACCGCCAGCCCATCCAGCGCCGCGCCCCGAGGAACGTCAGCTCGGCCTCCAGCTCGCCCGGCAGCGTGCACAGCGCGACGCCGGTCCGCGACCGTACGGCGCGCAGCACCTCCTGCCGGTTCGGGGCGGCGCGCACCACGGCGGTCGCGAAGGCCAGCGGACCGGCCGCACCCCAGCGGGTCGCGGTCCGGCTCGCCTCCGCGACCGCCTCGACCAGCCGCTCCACCGCCTCTTCGGGGATGTCGCAGCCCGGCTCCACCCGCTCGCTCAGCCGCAGCCGCCACTTCGCGGTGTGCACCGGCAGCGGCACCCCGCCCTCGGCGTCCGCGACCACCAGCCGGACCGTGTTCGATCCCACGTCCACCACGCTGATTCTCATGGCCCGGTGGGTACCCCGCTGCGGACGCACACACGCACACACGGGGCTGCCGGCGGGGCGGCGGAGCCGCTCGGGAAGGCCGGGCAGGAGGAGGGGGCCGCCGTCTCCCTGCGGACGGCGGCCCCGGGACCGGTGCGGCTCGGGTCCCCCGGATCACATGTGGACGACGGGCGCGGCGTCCTCGTGCTGCTCCGGCACACCGCGGCGGTAGAGCAGGAAGGCGATCAGGGCACCGGCGGCGAACAGGCCGGCCGACCACCAGAAGGCCGTGGTGTAGCTCTCGATCGTCGCCTGGGCCCGGACCAGCTTGTCGGCCGGGTTGCGGCCGGCCAGGTAGTCGGTGGCGGCGCTCGCGGCCAGGGTGTTCAGCAGGGCCGTACCGATCGAACCGCCCACCTGCTGCATGGCGTTGACCGTGGCCGAGGCGACGCCCGCGTCCTCGGCGGCCACTCCGCCGGTGGCCAGCTGCATGGCCGCCGGCATCACCAGGCCGAGTCCGGCACCGGTGACGATCAGCTGCGGCAGTACCGCGCCGACGTAGCTGGAGCCGACGCCGATCCCGGTCAGCCAGGCCATGCCGGCCGCCGCGATCGCGAAGCCCAGCGGGACGACCGCCTTCGGCCCGATCCGCGGCACCAGGACGGTGGTGCCGAGCTGCGCGGCCACCATCAGCGCGCCGACCATGGGCAGGAACGCCACACCGGTCCTGGTGGGGCTGAAGCCGAGGTTGAGCTGGAGATAGTAGGTGAGGAAGAGGAAGACCCCGAACATGCCTCCGGCGGAGATCAGCACGGCGAGGAACGAGGCGGCCCGGTTGCGGTCGAGCAGGATGCGCAGCGGCAGCAGCGGGTGCGTGGCCCGGGTCTGCCACCGGGCGAAGGCGGCCAGCAGCAGGCCACCGGCGATCAGGAAGCCCCAGGTCAGCGGGGAGCCCCAGTCGTGCGTCTCGGCGTTGGAGAAGCCGTAGACGAGGGAGAACAGACCGGCGGCGACGAGCACCGTGCCCGGCACGTCCAGCTTCGCGCTCTCGTCGTCGCGGTGGTTGGTCAGCAGCAGCCAGCCGCCCACGAAGGCGAAGACGGCGATCAGCACGTTCACGTACAGCGTCCAGCGCCAGTCGAAGGCGTCGGTCAGCACGCCGCCGAGCAGCAGGCCCACCGCGCCACCGGCGCCGGCGATGGCGCCGTAGACGCTGAAGGCCCGCGCCCGCTCGCGGGCGTCGGTGAACGTGGTGTTGAGCAGGGAGAGCGCGGCCGGGGCGAGCAGCGCGCCGAAGGCACCCTGCAGGGCGCGCGCGGTGACCAGCATGCCGAATCCGGTGGCGGCGCCGCCGAGCGCGGAGACCCCGGCGAAGCCGACGACTCCTATCAGGAAGGCGGTCTTGCGGCCGAACAGGTCGGCGATGCGGCCGCCGAGCAGCAGCAGGGAGGCGAAGGCCAGGGCGTAGGCGGTGACGATCCACTGCCGGTTGCCGTCGGAGAAGCCGAGGTCGGCCTGGGCCGAGGGCAGGGCGATGTTCACGATGGTGGCGTCGAGCACCACCATCAGCTGCGCCAGGGCGATGACCGCGAGGATCCACCACCGCTTGGTCGACGCCTCGGGCGGCGCCTCGGCGGCACCGTGCCGGGTGCCGTCGGACAAGGTCTTCTGGGACATGGCAGAACCACTCCAGGGAAGTCGTTCGGGAATCGCGGGGAGTTTCTAAACGAAACTGTTTCGTACACGTCGAGCCTAAAGGACTCCCATCGAAACGGCAACGTTTCGCTGGGGGTGGTGACGAACGTCATGCACGCCCTGACCGCGCGCCCTCGTGGAAGGAGTGCGGCGGGAGCCGGTCCGAGGCCGGCTCGGGGCCGGCGCGCCCCCTGCGAGGCCGCTGTCCCGGGCCCCGGCCGGCCGCTACGCCATCTGCCGCCGCACCAGTTCGTGCAGCCGTCCGCCCGTGTCCGCGAGCAGCTGTGCGGGCGGGCCCTGCTGGGCGATCCTGCCGTCCTCCATCACGATCACGCGGTCGGCGTCCAGCACGGTGGACAGCCGGTGGGCGATCACGACGCGGGTGGCGTTGAGGGCCTTGGTCGACTCGATCACCGTGCGCTGCGTCTCGTTGTCGAGGGCGCTGGTCGCCTCGTCGAAGAAGAGGATGCGCGGCCGGCGGATCAGCGCCTGGGCGATCATCAGCCGCTGACGCTGGCCGCCGGAGACGGCACCGCTGCCCGAGACGATGGTGTGCAGGCCCATCGGCATCCGCTTGATGTCCTCGGCGAGCCCCGCCATCTCGGCCGCCGCCATCGCCTCCTCCGGCGTGTACGGCTCGGTGCCGCAGATGACGTCCAGGATGGATCCGGTGAACGGCTGGGCGTGCTGGAGCACCACACCGCACTGCCGGCGCACCGCCGACTGGTCGAGCGCCGCGAGGTCCTGGCCGTCGTACAGGACACTGCCGGAGACCGGCCTGTCGAAGCCGATCAGCAGCCTCAGCAGCGTCGACTTGCCGCAGCCGCTGGGGCCGACGACCGCCACGAACTCACCGGGCCGCACCTCGAACGACACGTCGTCGAGGACGAGCGGGCCGTCGTCGGAGTACCGGAACGACAGGCGCCGCGCCTCGATCGCGCCGGTCAGCGGGCCGGGCCGGGTGCTGCCCGCGCGCACCTCGGGGGTGGCCTCCAGCACCGGCTCGATCTGCTCGAACAGCGGCAGCGCCGCCGCCGCGGAGACGAACGCGCCGGTCAGCTGGGTGACCGAGGTCAGCACCATCGTCACGGAGGTGTTGAAGGTGAGGAACGCGGCCGCGGACATCACGCCGCGCGCCGGGCCCGCCAGCAGCATGAACATCAGCAGGGTGCACAGCGGCAGATACACCGCGCCCATCACCGTGGTGAGGTTCTTGATCCGCCCCACCTTCTGCTGCAGTTCGCGGCTGCGGGCGAACTCCGAGGCCCAGGCGGCGTAGGCGTAGTTCTCGGCCGCCGCCACCCGGAGCTTCGGCAGCCCGCGCAGCGTCTGGAACGCCTGGTTGTTCAGCTTGTTGCCGAGCACCACCAGCCTGCGCTGCCAGCGCACCTGCCACAGGCCGAGCCCGAGGAAGACGGCCGCGATGACGACGAGCATGCCGATCGCCGCGAAGGCCATCGAGGCGCTGTACCAGAACAGCAGCGCCAGGTTCATCGTCCCGATCGTCACCGACTGGGCGACGACCGGGCCGACGCCCGCCATCAGCCGGCGCATCGCGCTGATGCCCATGGCCGCACTGGCCAGCTCGCCGGTCGAGCGTTCGGTGAAGAACTTGGTCGGCAGCCGCAGCAGCCGGTCCCAGACGGCCGGCTGGAGCGTGGCCTCGATCCGGCCCTCCAGACGCAGGACGGTGAGGTTCTCCAGCAGCATGAAGGCCGCCGACACCAGACTCGTGAGCATCACGGCCAGACAGACCTGGACGATGAGGTTCGTCTGGGCCTTCGGCACGTACTCACCGAGCACCTTGCCGGTGGCGATCGGCACCAGCGCGCCGATCGCCACCGTCACCAGACCGCTGATCAGGAGGTTGGCCAGATCGCCGCCGGTGTTGCGCATGCTGAAGCGCAGCAGCCCCAGGGGACTGAGCCGGCGGTCCGGGAGCGGCCGGTAGAACATCACCGCGCGGGGCTCGAACTCCTCCGCGTTGGCCTTCTCGATCGGCGTCTCACGCCCGGTCGCGGGGTGTACGGCGACGTAGCCGCCACGTCGCCACAGCAGCGCCACCGGCGCCCCCGACAACGCCCGGTGGCCCACCAGCGGGCCGACGTCGTCCCGCCACCAGGTGCCGTCCAGGCGCACCGACCGGGTGCGGACGCGGGAGGCGATGGCCACGAGCTCCACCGGGTCCAGCCGGTCGTTCTCCGTGCCGCTTCGCGCGGGTTCGGCCAGCTTGATCCCGGCCGCGTCGGCGACCAGCCTGCACGCCGCGTAGGAGGCGTCGGCATCGGCCGCCGTGGTGCGCTTGGACGACGACTTGCCGATGGAGGCCAGCAGGGTGCGGTCGGCCCGGGCCCGGACCGCCTCGCCCGCCTTGATGCCGGCCGCCGTGCGCGACGCGTGCGTGCGCTCCAGCTGCTCGATCCACCGGTCCAGCGTGGTCAGCAGCCGGTACTGCTGGTCGACCATGCTCTGCCAGACCGCCGGATCGATCAGCAGGTCGGCGGCGGCCTCGGCGCCGTAGAGGGAGCCGTACTGGACGCTGCCCGGCGGCACCTGCATCCAGAAGACGTCGTCGTCCTCGCCCGTGCTCGAGTAGGCACGCACCGGGGCGCCCCCGGCCTCCGTGGCGCGCTCGGTCGCCATCGGGGCCTGGAACAGGATGGAGAGGCTGCGGCCCACGCCGAGGGCGAGGGCGTACTCCAGGGGGCTGGTCTGCGGCGGGACGTACTGGGGGTTGCCGTACTCGTCGTAGGACCAGGTCTGGGTGTTGGCCGGCTGGTACAGCTCGCGCAGTCCTATGCGGTGCACCACGCAGTCCCGCAGCGGGCGGGCCACCAGGGTGTGCTGGGGGCCGAGGACCGGGCCGAGCAGCAGCGAGCCCGCCTCCAGCCGGCCGAGGTGGTGCCAGTGGCCCTGCTGCACGGCGTCCACGGCGAACAGGTCGAGGCCGCCGGACGCGACCAGCCACAGCACCTGCGGGCCTTCGAGATCCAGCCGGGTCAGGCCCGTGCAGTCGACGCGCGTGCCCATGGACCCGAGCGCGCCGAGGACCAGGTCGCCTTCCTGAGAGGTCGTCATCTCACCGTTCCCTGACCAGCGCGGCGTACGCGCCGCCGCGCGCCACCAGGTCCTCGTGCCGTCCGCGTTCCACGACCGCGCCGTGCTGGAGCACGACGATCTCGTCGCTGTCGCGCACGGTGCTCAGCCGGTGCGCGATCACGACGCAGGCACAGCCGCGCCGGCGCAGATTGTCCATCACGGCCAGCTCGGTCTCCGCGTCCAGGGCACTGGTCACCTCGTCGAGGACCAGGATGCTGGGCCGGCGCACCAGCGCGCGGGCGATCTCCAGGCGCTGGCGCTGCCCGCCGGAGAAGTTGCGGCCGTCCTGCTCGACCTTGCTGTGGATGCCGCCGGGGCGGCGCGCCACGACCTCGTACAGGGCCGCGTCCCGCAGGGCCTCCACCACCGCCTCGTCCGGGATCGAGGGGTCCCACAGTGCCACGTTGTCGCGGACCGAGCCCTCGAACAGGAAGACCTCCTGGTCGACGAAGGAGACCGAGGCGGCCAGCGCCCCGCGCGGGATGTCCTCCAGGCGCCGTCCGTCGATGCGGATCACCCCCTCCCACGGGGTGTACAGGCCCGAGATCAGCCGGGAGACGGTGGACTTGCCGCTGCCGGAACCGCCGACGAGGGCGACCTGCCGGCCGGGGCCCACGGTCAGGTCGAAGCCGGTCAGCAGCGGTTTGTCGAGCGGGTTGTAGCCGAAGCTGATGTTCTGCAGTTCGACGTGTCCGTGCAGGCGGCGGGTGGAGTCGCCGGCGCCGGGGCGGCCGTAGAGCGGGTCGGCCCGGAAGTTCTCGACGTCCTTCAGGCGGGCCACGTCGGCGGCGAAGTCCTGGATGCGGCCCGCGACGCCGTTGAGGCGGGTGATCGGGGCGGTGAAGCGGGTGACCAGCGACTGGAAGGCGACCAGCAGGCCCACCGAGATGCCGCCCTCGACCGCCCGCATGCCGCCGATCCACAGGATCACCGCGCTGTTCAGCGAGGCCAGCGTCGGCGCGACCACGCCCAGCCAGGCACTGGGCACCCCGAGCCGCTGCTGCTCCTCCAGCGTGGTGGCGTGCTGTCCGGCCCACTTGCGGAAGTAGCCGTCCTCGCCGCCGGTCGCCTTCATCGTCTCGATCAGCTGCAGGCCGGTGTAGGCGGTGTTGGTCAGCCGTGCGCTGTCCGCGCGCAGCTTCGCCGTCCGGGTCGCGCGCAGGCGGACGACGACCCGCATGGCGACGATGTTGAGCAGCGCGACGCCGATGCCGACGAAGGTCAGCTGCGGATCGTAGGTGTAGAGCAGGATCGCGTAGAGCACGACGACCACGCAGTCCACGCCCGCCGCCGCGAGGTCGCGGGCCAGCGTCTCGGCCACCTGGTCGTTGGACTGCAGCCGCTGCACCAGATCCGCCGGGCTGCGCTGGGCGAAGAACGTCACCGGCAGCCGCAGCAGATGGCGCAGGAAGCGGGCGCTGGAGAGGGTGGAGGAGATGATGCGGCCGTGCAGCAGGTTCGACTGCTGGAGCCAGGTCAGCACCACCGTCAGCAGCACGCACGCGCCCATCGACGCGAACAGCACGGTCAGCAGCGAGGTCCGGCCGCCGATGAGGAACTCGTCGATGTAGGTGCGGCTGAGCGCCGGCACCGCCGCGCCGACCGCGACCAGCAGCAGGCTCGCCAGCACCGCGGCGGGCATCGTGCCCGCGGTGCCGCGCAGCCGGGCCGGCATCGCGCCCAGGACGCCGGGCCTGCGGCCGCCCCTGGTGAAGCCGTCGCCGGGCTCCAGCACCAGCACGACGCCGGTGAAGCTGCCGTCGAAGTCCTCCATCGGCACGAAGCGGCGGCCCTTGCCGGGGTCGTTGATGTGGACGCCGCGGCGGCCGAAGCGGCGGCCCATGCCGTCGTAGACGACGTAGTGGTTGAACTCCCAGAACAGGATGGCCGGCGCCTTCACCTCGGCGAGGGCGGCCGTGTCCATCTGCATGCCCTTGGCCGTCAGACCGTAACTGCGCGCCGCCTTCAGGAGGTTGCTGGCGCGCGAGCCGTCGCGGGAGACGCCGCAGGCGATGCGCAGCTCCTCCAGCGGGACGTGCCTGCCGTAGTGGCCGAGGACCATCGCGAGGGAGGCGGCGCCGCACTCCACGGCCTCCATCTGCAGGACCGTGGGCGTGCGGACGGTCTTCGCCTTCCCCGTGGGCACGGGGCGCTTGGGCGGAGCGGCGCGGCGCCTGTTCCGCGTCTGCTGTGCGGTGCTCACGGCAGCAGCCAATCGACGGGACGCTGATCGGCCAGCCGGATCGAACCCGAGGCCATGGTCATGGAGGTGAGGCGGAAGGGCGGCCCGTTCCTGGAGGACCACCGGTAGCCGCTCTTCGTGCGGGACGACCTGTCCAGCCGGACCAGTACGGCCACGGGGCGGCCCTTCCTGGTGAACTGCTCGCCCAGCTGGCTGTCCCCGAGGAACGCGGCGATCTGCTGGGCGGACTGCGCGGAGCGGTCCACGGACTTCACATGGCCGTGCAGCACCCCGTACTCCTGGGTGGGCACCGAGGAGACGGTCAGGTCCACGGCGGCGTCCGCGGGGATGGCGGCCGCGTTCTCGGCCGGGACGTAGACCGTGGCGTACAGCGGGTCGTCCGGCTCGGCGACCTTCTCCACGGCGGCGACGTTCGCGCCGGTCCGGATGATCTGGCCGATGGTGGCGGCCAGAGCGGTGATCCGGCCCGCGGCGACCGTACGGACGACGCTCTCGCCCTGGGAGGTCCTCACCTTCAGGACCGGGGCGTCGGCCGGCAGCCGCTGGCCCTGCTCGGCGACGACCGAGGTGACCTGGCCCGCGACCGGGCTCTGCAGGACGTAACTGCCTTCGCCGTGCGTGAGGATCGCGGGCGCGCTGACCGTGGAGGTCACCGAGCCGGTCACCGCCCACACCGACGCGGCGGCCATGGCGATCACCGTCACGGACAGCACGAGCCAGCCCTGGGGGCGGGCGAAGCGCACCGGAAGGTCCAGCTCCTCCGGCGACTGGAGCTTGGCGAGGGCCTGCTGGCGGAACTGCACGGGACTTTCCCTCACCTGGGAACGAGAGAGGACCGGCTCGCGCGAGCCGGCTGGTTCACGACAACCGAAGGCCCCGGAGCCGCCATACGACTCCGGGACTCGACGATCACAAAAGACGCGATCAGAGACCGGCGACCAGGCCCGTGATCGGGGCGGTGTTCAGGCCGGTCACACCCTCGACGGTGCCGACGGCGGTGTCGACGATGCCGGAAACCGGGGCAACGCTGTCCAGGGCACCGGTGACGGTGTTGACCGCGTTCACGGAAAGGCCGCCGGAGACGTTGTCGAGCTCGGCGTCGGAGATCTCGGCGGTCTCGACACGGGGGGTGGAGTTCATGATGGAACTTCCCTTCGTATGGATATTCACAAGGGGGGAGCGGCCCCCTCTGGGGGACAGAGCGACGGCCGCGACCGCGAGCGCCGGGCGCCCGTTGCCGGGAACCCTTCGCGGCCCCCGCGGTGCGATGGATCAAAGCACGGTGCGGGGCCGGGCTTCCAATCAACCAGGCTTCTCACCAGGCAACTTGGTCCTCAGAGGTACCGATCGGTGCAGGCCTGCGCACGAAGTGGTGGCGAGTTCTTCACATGCGTCACGGCATCGGCCCGCCCGGGGTCTTGCCGCCGCGTCGACGAATCCGACACTCCCGTCACAACGGCGTGGCGCAAGCCGCGGGCGTGTGCAGATCCTCCGCGCACGGTGACCCCGTTGCGCAGTGGCTGTGCAGATTGGTTGAAGCTTGGATTCAGATGCGTGTTCTCAACGGAACGTCGCCGTTCGAATACGGACCGTGTCGGGCGGTGGCGTGCGGCCGCACGGGCCGGCGGTGCGAGACCGTGTCAGCCCAGCAGCGCGTAGACCGTGCTCGCGCGCGCGGCCAGTTCCCCTGACGCCGTGTCGGTCATCGTGACGTCCGCGAACGCCATGCGGCGGCCGAGCCTGGTGAGCACCGCCTCGATCAGGACATCCGCACCGGTCACCGGTCGCTGGAACGACGTGGACTGCTGAACCGTCGTCATCGGGACGTACGCGCCGCGCGCGGCCGACACCGCGAGCACGGTGGCCGTGTCGGCGGCGGCCATCAGCGCCTGCCCCGACAGCCCGCCGCCCTCCCGCGCCAGCCGGTCCGGCCAGGGAAGGCGCAGCGCGGCCCGGTCCTCGCCCAATGCATCGACCGTCAGCCCCAGTTCGAGGATCCAGGGGGCGAAGTTCGCGGAAAGGATCTTCTCAGCCCCGGCGGTGGTCAGCGTCATATGGGCGATTGTTCCCCGTTCTGGTCCGCCGGACGCGGGTCATGGCCGATTCGGCACCGGGCGGCGTCAGTTGGCCGACGTGATTGAACGCACCGTGCGGCCCGTGCGTACCAACAGCCATCCAGGCGCCCGAACCGAACAGCTGCCGCACGGCGGTACGGACTCCGGTCCCCCCAGGAGGTCGAGAAGTTTGAGTCACAAGCGAATCCCGAAGCGCAAGGCCGCGTTCGCGGCGGGCAGCGTCGTGGCGCTCGGCGCGGCCGCCATTCTGCTGCCGAACGCCAACGCGTCGCAGGGCGGCTCGTCGAACGACGCCGCGCCGAAGACCATGAAGGCGACCGACGCCTCGGGTCTCGCCTCGCAGCTCCAGGGCCTTCTCGGTCAGACCTTCGCCGGGTCCTACTACGACGCCGGCGCCCGCCAGCTGGTCGTCGACGTCACGTCGGGCGGCAACGGCGACGCGGTCGCCCGGGCGGAGCAGGCGGGCGCGAAGGTCCGCGAGGTCAGCAACAGCCTGGCCGCGCTGAAGTCGGGCGCGCAGACCCTGAAGGCCAGGGCGACCATCCCGGGCACGGCCTGGGCGGTGGACCCGAAGACCAACAAGCTCGCCGTCACCGCCGACTCCACGGTCACCGGCGCCGACTGGGACCGACTGACCTCGACCGTCAAGAGTCTCGGCGACGGCATGGCCACGGTGAAGCGCTCCACCGGCACCTTCAAGACGCTCGTGTCGGGCGGCGACGCCATCTTCTCCCAGGTGCAGGGCGGCACCGTCCGCTGCTCGCTCGGCTTCAACGTCACGGCCAGCGACGGCAGTCCGGCCTTCCTGACCGCCGGCCACTGCGGCGTGGCCGCCAAGCAGTGGTCCGACTCCCAGACCGGGCAGCCCATCGCCACGGTCGACCAGGCCACCTTCCCCGGCAACGACTTCTCGCTGGTGAAGTACGACGACCCCAACACCCAGGCGCCCAGCGAGGTCAACACCGGTCAGGGCCAGGCCGTCCAGATCACCCAGGCGGCCGATGCCACCGTGGGTGAGCAGGTCTTCCGGATGGGCAGCACCACCGGTCTGCACAACGGCACCGTCACCGGCCTCGACGCCACGGTGAACTTCCAGAGCGAGACCGACCCCAACGGCGTCGACACCGTCACCGGCCTGATCCAGACCGACGTCTGCGCGGAGGCCGGCGACAGCGGCGGCTCCCTGTTCACCCAGGACGGCAGCGCGGTCGGCATGACCTCCGGCGGCAGCGGTGACTGCACCAACGGCGGCGAGACCTTCTTCCAGCCGGTCACCGCCGCCCTGCAGGCCACGGGCGCCAAGCTCGGCACCGCCGGCGGCGCGGGCGCCGGCGGCCAGGCCGGTTCCGCCGATCCGTCCGCCTCCGCGGGCGGCCAGGCCGGCGGCGGCGACGCGGTCGGCGGTGGCGGCGCGGCCGACCCGTCCGCCACGGCGAGCGACGGGACCGGTGACCAGTCCGGGGCCGGCGCGGGCGCGGCCGGCCAGAACGGCACCGGCGCGGGCGACGGCTCGTCCTCCCTCACCCAGACCCGCTGAGCCGTCCCTCAGCCGAAACCAGTGAGGTGTCGCTCACTCGGACCCGCCGAGCAGTCCCTCACCCAGACCCACCGATCGGCCAGACCCGCGGTTCCCGATCATCGGTGGACGGTCCGGCCCTCCCGCTCCCGTGGGAGGGCCGGACCGCGTCGTCGGGACGCCCTTCCGCGGCCTGCCGCCCCGGACGCTTCACGGCCCGCTCTCCAGACGGCCCGGGCGTGGTGAGGAAAGCGTGCATACCCCCCTTGCCCGGAACCATTCCCTCTCAGTCGTTGCGCGCGGTGGTGCGCGAAGGCCGTACGTGCGCCCCCGCGCCCCGCAATGGCCGGATCCACGCGCCCTCCGGGTGGTCGTGGGCACGAAGAATGGGCACGCGTTCACCACCGATGAGACCGGCGGACGATGAACGAGGGGCGGGCAGTGATCCGGGTATTACTGGTGCACGACGCGTGTCTGGTGCGATCGGTTCTGGCGGAGTGGCTGCGACGGGAACCGGACTTCCGGGTGGAGGACACGCCGTGGCGGGGAGCGCACGGCCGGGCGCGGTTGCTGCGCCCTGATGTCTGCGCGGTGGATCTGGAGGCCGCGGACACCTACGGCATCCCACCACTGGGCGACCTGTGCTTACGCGGCCAGGACGAGACACGGCCGAGACTTCTCGTCCTGGCGAGTGCGCACCGCCCCGGCCTGCTGAAGCGGGCCGTCGAGGCCGGGGCGATCGGCTACGTCGACAAGGAGGGCTCGCCGGATCACCTGGTGCGCGGGATCCGGCGGGTCGCCTCGGGGAAACGATTCGTCGACGACTCGCTCGGCTACGGCTTCCTCAAGGCCGCCGAGATGCCGCTGACACGGCGCGAGCTGAGCGTGTTATCCCTGGCCGCCGAGGGTGCCTCCGTCGCGGAGATCGCGGGCAGCCTCCACCTGTCGCACGGGACCGTGCGCAACTACATGGCGGCCATCACCCGCAAGACCGGGGCCCGCAACCGTATCGACGCGATCCGCATCTCCCAGGGGGAGGGCTGGCTGTGACGGCCGGCCGGCAGGGCCCGCGCCCAAACGCGCGGGAGTCCAGCTGCCGACGAGCTCCCGGTACAGCGCCGACGTCTCCAGCAGCTCGTCGTGAGTGCCGTACGCCGTGCCCCGCCCGTCCATGACGAGCACCCGGTCCGCGCGCCGGGCCGAACTGATGCGGTGGGCGACGACGACGAGGGTGCCGCCCGGCCGCCGTGCGAAGGCACGCTCGGCGCGTTCCTCGGCCCCCGGATCCAGGTGACAGGTCGCCTCGTCCAGCAGGGCGAGCGGGGCGTCGGACAGATAGGCCCGGGTCAGCGCGATCAGCTGCCGTTCGCCGGCGGAGAGCGCCGCGGGGTCGACTTGGGCGCCGAGCCCGCCGAGTGTGTCGATCAGCGCACGGCACCCGACGGCGTCGGCCGCCGCGAGCAGCTCGCTCCCGGGCACCGGGTCCGTCCGGAGGTGCGCGAGGTTCTCGGCGACGGTGCCGGTGAAGACGTACGCCTCCTGCGGGATGAGCACGCGGTACCGTGCGGCCGCCGCGGAGGGCACCGGCCGTCCGCCGACCCGGATCGTGCCGTCACGCGGCTCCAGCAGCCCCGCGACCAGCGCGGTGAGCGTGGACTTCCCGATACCGCTGGGGCCGACGACGGCCAGGTGGGAACCGGGGGGAAGAGCGAGGTCGAGGTCCTTGAGCACGGGGGCGGCGCCGGGGCCGTAGGCGAAGGTGACCGAGGTGAGCGAGACGGCGGGGGCGTCCGCCGCGGGGCGTCCGCGCGCGGGCGCCGGTGTCCCGGGTGCGGGCGCGGCCGCCAGGCGCCGCAGGACCACGGTCAGGCGTGAGCCGCTGGTGCCCAGGCCGTGGACCAGGTTGCCGAGGGACGGCAGGAGGGACTGGGTGACGTAGGCGAGCGCGCCGACCAGGGCGCCCGCGGTGACGCCGTGGGACAGGAGCCAGGGAGCGGCGGCGAGCAGGAGCACGATCGGGAGGTGGCCCCCGATCGCGAGCGCCGCCACGCGCACGACGCCCCAGCGGGCGAGGGAGCGGGCGGCGCGCAGTTCGGCGTCGACGCGCTCTCCCGCGTCGGCGGCGATCCGTTCCTCGGCGCCGGTGGCGGTGATGTCGCGCAGGCCCGGGCAGACGGCACCGAGGCTGTCGGCCAGGGCCTCGTCGGCGACGAGGAAGCGCTCCTGCCGGCGGGCCAGGGGCCGCAGCGACGCCGCGAACAGGGCGACCGAGGCCACCAGCGGCGGCCCCACGGCCAGCAGGAGCAGCGGGGCGAGCGAGAACAGGCCGACCAGGGCCCCCACCGCCGTGAACACGAACGACCGCGACACCATGACCAGTCCGGCGAAGGTCTCGCGCGCGATCTCCACCTGCTGGGTGAGCCCGGACAGCGCGCCGCCGCCGGCCTCCCGCACCCCGCGGCCGACCACCCGCTCCACGAGCCGGTCCCGCAGGGGTTCGACCAGCGCGGCCACGGCCGTGTAGACCCGCCCGGTCCCGTACGCCCCCACGACGACCCCGAGGCCGGCCACCCCGAGCCAGGCGAGCCCGGTCCCCACCCGCCCGGCCAGGAACCCCGCGTCGAGGGCGCGCGCGGGGGCGTACCCGGTGAGGAAGGTCTGCCCGGTCTCCAGCACGGACCAGCATCCGAGCCGGAGCAGGACACCGCGACGCGACCACAGGAAGCGAAGGCCCCGCGCCCGGAGGTCCCGCCCCCGAACGCCTTGCCCCCGAAGACCGTGCGCGCGGAGGTCGTCGCCTCCGCCCCGCCGCCGCACACCGTCCGTCACGTGGGCCCCCCGTCGCCGAACACCGCCCGGTAGCCGTCCGTCCGCCACAGCTCCGCGTGTGTCCCCAGCGCCCGCACCCGCCCCCCGTCCAGCCAGGCCACCGCGTCCGCGCGGGCCGCCGTGGCCGCTCGGTGGGCGACGAGGAGGCGGGTGCCGCGGGTGCCGTGGGCCAGCAGGGAGCCGGTGATCCGGGCCTCCGTCACCGTGTCGAGGCTGGAGAGGGCGTCGTCGAGGATGAGCAGGCGGCCGCCGTGGGCGAACGCCCGGGCCAGACCCAGGCGCTGGGATTCGCCGCCGGACCGCGGGGCGTCGGCGCAGGCTGTGGCGTAGCCGTCCGGCAGGCGCCGTACGAAGTCGTCCGCGCAGGCGAGGCGGGTCGCTTCCCGGACGGTCCCGGGGGAGAGGGGCCGGGGCCCGAGGGCGATGGCGTCCTCGACGGTCGCGCCCAGCAGGGCGGGGCGCTCGAAGGCGTAGCCGACGGCCCGGCGCAGTTCGTCATGGGTGAGCTCGCGCAGCGGGACGCCGTCGAGCAGGACCTCGCCGGCGTCCGGGTCGGCCAGGCGGCCGGCGAGCGCGGCGAGGAGCGACTTGCCCGTGCCGGAACGGCCGACCAGGGCGAGGGTCGTACCGCCGGGGACGACGAGGTCGACACCGTCGAGCACGGTGCGCTCACCGCGCCGGGCCGTCACGCCGCGCAGCTCCAGTCGCCCGGGACCCGGCGGCAGCCGGCGGTCGCCGTGGGTGACCGGCGGCTCCGACAGGACCTCGTCCAGGCGCCCGGCGGCGGCCCGGGCCCGGGCCAGACTCGCGAACTGGCCGACCAGCACGCCGACTCCGGTGGCGAGCACCGCGTACCGGGACGCCGCCAGCACCTCTCCGACCGACAGCCGGTGCCGGGCCAGGAGCACCCCCGCCACGGCGACGACGCCGAGCTGGAGCAGCGGTGCCACGGTGCTCGCCTGCGCCGCGGCCCGTCCCTGCACCCGCCACATGCGGTGTCCCGCGCGGGAGAGGTCCGGCAGCGGTCGCAGGATCCGCGCCGCCTCCTTGTCCGCCGTGCCGGCCGCCTCGATGGTGCGGTGCCCGGCGACCGCCTCGGCCAGCGCGCCCGCGATCCGCCCCTGCGCCCGCTGGTAGTCGGCCACGCACCGGGTCGTGTCCCGGGCGAAGGCACGCAGCAGAAGGGCCAGCACCGGGGCTCCGGCCAGGAACACGGCCACCAGCCAGGGGTCGACGAGGCCGAGCGCGACGATGCCGCCGACCGGTCCGGCGAGCGCGGCGAGCAGCGCGGCGCGGGCGGCCGGTGCCGTCCCGGCCTGGGAGGCGTTGCCGACGAGGCGCGCGACGAGGTCACCGGGCCCGAAGCGGGCCGCCGCGCGCGGGCCGACGGCCAGCACGTGCGCCGTCAGCCGCCGCCGCAGCCACGCCGTCGTCCGCGCGTCGACGGTGCCGGCGAGCACGGTCTCGCTCGCGTCGAGGAGCACGGCCAGCAGCACGAGCCCCGCACAGCACAGCACCCAGCGGGTCGCGGGGGCGGGCGCCAGCAGCAGGTCGAGGGTGTGTCCGAGTGCGGCCGGCAGGAGCAGACCGGCACCGGTGGACGCCACACTCACCAGGCACAGGGCCGCACTCCGCGGCCCGCTGTGCCGGGTGGCGGAGTTCAGCAGGGCCGGGCGGGCTGCGGCCCGAGTCGTCATGGTCGGCATACGACCGCTGCCTCGCATCCGGGGTCGCGGGGGCGCCGCAGGACCCCGGGCGGCCCTTCCCTCGCGGGAGCGGGCCGCCCGGAGCCGTGGGCCTACGGTGTCCGTCAGACGCAGAGGATGACGCTCGCCGCGCTGACGCAGGAGAGCAGGCTGACCGTGCTGCCGCCGCCACCGCCGCCGGTGTGCTCGTCGGACTCCATCGTCTGAAGGTCGAGCAGTGCCATGTCATTTCCTTCCTGTTGTGTCCACCCGTGGGGACGGGGGTTGGGTCACGACTCCGTCAGATCGCGGAGCCGAGTCGTGGGGGCCGCCGCAGCGGCGGCAGGAACGGCAGGTGCGCGCCGCCGCCACCGGCCGCGTCGAGCGCGAGCAGGCAGCCGGCCGTTCCGGTGGCGAGGTCCATGGACAGCCGCATCATCTGATGGCCGGGAAAGGCCAGCCGGCCCTGGTACGCCATCGCGTACCAGCCGAGCCCGTCGACCTGCTCGGCGAGCCGCCGGGCGGTCGCCTCCGGCTGCGTGGTGCGGCTCAGGTGCAGGATCATCCCGGCGCGGCCCTGGAAGAGGCCGGGCTGCGCGTAGAAGCGGCAGGTGGCGGCCGTGAGGATGCCGGCGCGCGCCTTGTCGAACTCCGCGTCGTCGGTGTGCCGGAGGAAGTCGTCGAGGACCATGCCCACTCCCGCGCTGCCGTCGCCGAGGTAGGGCAGGGTGCGCCAGCCCTCGTCGACCTCCAGGCCGCCGCCCTTCTGCACGACGCAGCACTCCAGGTCCCGGCGCAGCGCCTCGCGGGCGGCCTCCAGCAGCCGTGTCCCGCCGGTGCGTTCGTACTGCCGCAGCAGGAACAGCGCGGGGCCGCTCGCTCCCCGCAGCAGTCCGGCGCGCCGCCCGCGCGGCTCGGGGCGCGGCTCGGCGAGACGCCGTACGAGGAGGTCCGCGGCCTCGGCCGCCCGGTCGCGCAGTTCCGGCTCGCCCGTGGCGTCCGCGAGTTCGCCGAGGACCAGGCCCAGACCCGCCAAGCCGCTCTGGAGGTCGGAGGAGAGGTTCTGCCACCGCTCCGCGAGGATGCTCCCGACCAGGTCCAGGGCCCGTTGCCGGTGGCCGAGCCGGTCCAGGACGTGGGCCACGCCCGCGAGTCCGTCGTACAGGCCGAGCAGGGTGCCGGCCGGCGGCGGGTCCGTGTGGGCGAGGAGCCAGCGCTCGCCCTCCTCGTACCGCTCGGCCCCGCTCTCGGCCAGCGCGTACAGCACGCCGGCCGCGCCGTGGGCGAGCCCGAGGCCGCCGCCGTCGGCGAACTGGGCGATGTCGCCCGGGAAGAGCCGGTCGTCGCGGTCCGGCGTGGCCGAGGCGAGGATCGCCTCGACCATCGACTCACGGCTGTGCGGATCGGCGGGCCGTACGTACGCCGGGGCGTCCCCGCCCGCGCCCCGGGTGATCTCCGCGACCGCCTCGTCCAGGAACCGCCGCGGCACCTCCGGGAACTGCTCCGCGATCACCTCGGCGAGGTGCGCCGCCTTTTGCCGGTCGACCACGAACAGGGTGGTGACGGGCAGGAACAGCGCGAGCCGCAAGCAGGCGAGCGCGTAGCGGTCGACGTCGGTGCCGCTGCGGTCGGGCGGGGCGAAGAAACCGGGATGGGCGACGACCTGGCGGCCGTTCTCCTCGGCCGGGGCCGCCGCCTCGAAGTCCAGCAGGAACACCGACTCCTCGTCCGGCGCGACCATGATGTTGAAGACGTGCAGGTCGTTGAAGACGATCCCGCGCGCGTGCACCGCCGCCACCGCGCGCTCCACCGCCCCGTGGATGCGCACCGCCCACCGCGTGTAGCGCGCCACCGCGTCCGGGTCGGGGTCCGGTGTGAGCAGCGGATGCCGCTCGGCGAAGCAGGAGTTGAGGGGACGCCCCTCGACGAAGTCCATGACCAGGAAGCGGTGGTCGCCGAGGGTGAACCAGTCCCGCACCTCCGGCACCACGCCGGTGCCCGCCACCCGCTCCAGGGCCTGCTTCTCGCGCTCCAGCCGGGCGATGGCGTCCGCGCCGTCGGAGGCCAGTCCCGCGTGCGGCCGGCCCTCCTTCAGGACGACCTTCCGCCCGTCGCGGGTGTCGGTGCCCGCGTACACCCCGCCGCCGTTGGAGAAGTGCAGCGCCTTCTCGATGCGGTACGGCAGTTCGCCCACGGTCGTGGTGTTGCGGGCGGCCAGCTGCGGTTCGAGGAACGCGGGCAGCGTCACCCACTCCGGCACCTGGAAGGACGGCGCCCGCCGGTCCGGCACCAGCCGGCCCTCGCCGTCACGCACCGCCGGCACCAGCGAGCCCCGCTCGTCGACGGTGAAGGTGCGGGCGAAGGCGCCGTAGCGGACGTAGAGCGGGCCGTCGTTCCAGCGCAGGTCGGTGAGGATGTACGGCCCCTCCAGCCCCTCCAGCAGCGCGCCCAGTTCGCGCAGCACCTGGTGGAGCTGGTCCTCGTCGGCCGGGTAGACGGTGACGAACTTGCCGCTGGTGTCGCGGCCCGCGTACTTGGTGTTGCGCAGATGCAGCAGGTGCGGCGCCGGCACGAACTTGAACGGGATGCGGCGCGGTACGCAGTAGTCCCACACGGCCGCGGCGATCCGCTCCGCGTCGGCCCGCGTGGCCGAGGCGTGGATCTTCCAGCCCTGGGCCGGACCCGGCACCGGGCTCCCGTCCGCGCCGAGCGGCGTCAGCGTCAGCCAGTCGCCGATCCGCGCCGAGTCCCAGCCCTCCGGCACCCGGCGGCGCGCGGTCTCGAACCAGGGCGCGCCCCGCTGTCCGGCCGCGGCGAGCCGGTCCGGCGTCTCGTAGAAGTCCCGGTCGGCCAGCGCGTACACCTCGTACCGCTTGTCCATACGTCCCCCTCCGTGGTCCGGCACCGACATTTCCAGCCGGACGGGGGCGCGGGACAGTCACGTGTGTCACGAGAACACCGTGCGATACGCATGCGTCAAGACATGTTCGGAGGGTTTCGACCGAGCGGGTCGGGCATGCCGCACGGAATGGTCACAGGGGCTGCGCACCCGTCCCATACGCGCTGTAATACGGACGTGGTCAGTGAGGGCGCTGAGGGACGCAGAGCTGGGACGCTGCATGCCGAAGGTGCCCTGAAAGCGCTCGCCTCCGGCCCGGCCGCGCCCGACCGGGTGCGCCGTGTCCTGGAGCAGGCGCTCGTCTTCGCCGGAGCGGCGTTCGTCGCGCTGTACGCGCCGGGGGAGGACGCCGACCTGCTGTGTCTGGCCGAGTCGGCAGGTGTGCCCAGGACCCTGTTCGGCCTGCGTGAGGCGTATCCGCGGGCCGGCGGCTCCCCGGTGGCCGAGAGCCACCGCTCCGGGAGCCCGGTGTGGCTCGGGCCCCGGGACCCCGGCCCCGGGGAGCGGCCCCGGGACTTCTTCCTCACGGCGCTGCCCGTGCCCGGGGACGCGAACGGCGCCGGTGGCTGCCTGCTGGCCGTCAGCGAGCGGCCCGACGGCTTCGGCACCGAGGACCGCAAGTGCCTGGAGCTGATCGCCGACGCCGTCGGCTGCCCCGCGCCGGCCCGGGCGCCCGAGGGCGGCGAGCTGCCGGCCGATGCCTTCAGCCTCGCCATGGACAGCGGCCGGGTCGCGGTCGGTGACGACATCCTGGGCCTGTTCGCCCTCACCCGCGCCGAGTTCGACGGCAAGGTGGAGACGCTGCTGGGCCTGACCGTGCCGGAGGACCTGCCCTCGCTGATGTCCGTGGTCGAGGCCGACCACCTGGCCGCCGGCGACCGCGACCTGGAGTTCCGGGTGCTGCAGCCCTCCGGCCCGCCGAAGTGGCTGCGGCTGCGCGGGCGCCTGGTGCCCGGCGGCGAGGGGCAGCCCGCCCGGCTCGAGGGCACGGTCGCCGACGCCTCCGAACTGCGCTCCGACGTCACCGACGTGGCCCGGGTACAGCGCCTCGCGGCCATGCTCGCCACCGCGGGCACCGTCCGCGACGTCAGCCAGGCCGTGGTCTCCGCGCTGCGCGGGCCGCTCGAGGCCGACCGGATCGCGCTCGCCGAGCTGGAGGGCGACCGGCTGGTCGTGACGGTCCTCGACCCACCCGAACCGGAGTCCTGGCCCGAGGTGTGGCGGCTGGAGTGGCGCACCGAGTGGCCCGACGCGCCCGTGCGCACCATGCCCACCCTGGCCGCCGCCCTGCGCGAGGGCCGCGCCCGCATCTGGCCCGCGGGCACCCCCCTCGAACCCGCGCTCGCCGACGTCGGCCCCGGCGGACTCGCCGTCCTGCCGCTGCCCGCCGGCAACCGCATGGCGGGTGCCTGCCTGATCGGCTGGGACGCCCCGCACGACTTCGGCCCCGACGAGCGCGCCCTGCTCACCGCCTCGGCCGGCCTCGCGGGCCAGGCCCTGCTGCGCGCCCACGCCTTCGACGCCGAGCACGAGCTGGTCGGCATGCTGCAGCGCCAGCTGCTGCCGCGCCGCCTGCCCGAGCTGCCCGGTGCGGTCGCCGTGGCCCGCTACCTGCCCACCACCGCCGGTCTGGAGGTCGGCGGCGACTGGTACGACGTGATCCCGCTGCCCGACAACCACGTGGCCCTCGTCATCGGCGACGTGCAGGGCCACAGCGCGGCCGCCGCGACCCTCATGGGCCAGATGCGCACCGCGCTGCGCGCCTACGCCGTGGAGGGCCACCCGCCCGACGTGGTCGTCTCCCTGGCCAACCGGCTTCTGATGGACCTGGAGACCGACCTCTTCGCCACCTGCTGCTACGTCGACGTCGACATGGAGGAGGGCTCCGCCTGGTACGTCCGCGCCGGGCACCTGCCGCCCGTGCTGCGCCACCCCGACGGCGGCACCCGGATGCCGGACGCGGAGGGCGGGCCGCCGCTCGGCGTGGTCGCCCAGGCAGACTTCCCGATGAGCGTGCTGCGGCTGCGGCCCGGCACGGTGGTCGCCCTGACCACGGACGGTCTCGTGGAGTCCGCGGAGGCCGACATCGACGTGGGACTCGACCGCCTGGCCCACGAGCTGTCCCTGTCCGACCCCGCCCGTCTCGACCAGGTCGCCGACGCCCTGCTCGGCAACGCCCACCGCAGCGACGACGTGGCCCTGCTCCTGCTGCGCTACGACGGCATGGCGCTGCGCCCGCTGCGCGAGAGCTGGACGGTGTGGCGGGTGCCCGAGGCGGTCGGGCACACCCGCCGCTTCACCCGGCGCACGCTGCGCGCCTGGGGCGTGCGCCGGGACGACACGGACACCGTGCTCCTCGTCGTCTCCGAGCTCGTCACCAACGCCCTGGTGCACACCGACGGCCAGGTCCGCCTCGACCTCACGCTCCTCGACAACCGGCTGCGCGTCTCGGTCGCCGACGCCTCGGCCCGTACCCCCGTCAAGCCGACCAGCATCGGCTGGGAGGCCACCGGCGGCCGGGGCATCCTGCTCGTCGAGGCCATGTCGGACACGTGGGGGAGCGTGCCGGTCAGCGGCGGCAAGCAGGTCTGGGCGGAGCTGCCGCTCGGTCGGCCGTGACGCCGGGCCGCGAACGGCCGGCGGTGATCGGGCTGCCGTCTGCCGTCACGTGGGCCGTGAGCGGTCTGCCGTGGCACGAGCCGTGAACGCCTGCCGCGATCTGGGCGGTGGTCAGCCGGCCGGGACGTCGGCCGTGGTCAGCCGGCCGGGACGTCGGCCGTGGTCAGTCGGCCGTGACGTTGGCCGTGATCAGCCGCAGCAGCTGCTTGGCCTGGGCGTCCTGGTGGGGTGTCAGGCCCATGGCGTCACCGATGGCGAGGGGAACGGCCGCCGCCCGCTCCCGCAGCCGTGAGCCGGCCTCGGTGAGCCGGATGGCGACCGACCGCTCGTCCTCCGCGCGGCGTTCCCGGCGCAGCAGTCCGTTCGCCTCCAGCCGCTTCAGCAGCGGGGACAGGGTGCTGGACTCCAGCTGGAGCGAGGCGCCCAGCTCCCGTACGGAGATCGAGTCCTGCTCCCAGAGCACGAGCATGACCAGGTACTGCGGGTAGGTCAGGCCGAGTTCGTCCAGCAGCGGGCGGTAGCGCGCGGTGACGGCGCGGGAGGCGGCGTACAGGGCGAAGCAGAGCTGGTCGTCGAGGAGCAGCGACCCCTCGCTCGGTTCCGCTGCGGCTGGGCTCACGGCGTGGCTCCCGGTTGCAGTGCTGTTCACGGTGATCACACCCTATCGTTCGGGTCCGTTCGATTGTATCGAGCACTAATTGATACTGCCCTGATTAGTTGCGCACGACTTAGTAGCGAGCTACTGTCGTGTTCTGCCGCAGCCCGCGGCACCAGCCCCGAGGAGACGCCATGACCACCGCACCCCGCCCCGTGCTCGAGCCCGCCGCGCAGGCCTTCGCCGAGGCCACCGCGAACCCGCCGTACCTGTTCGACCTCGGGCCGGCCGAGGGCCGCAAGGCCGTCGACGAGGTGCAGTCCGGCGACATCGCCAAGCCCGCGGTCGACGAGGAGTGGATCACCGTGGCGGGCGGCCCCACCGGCCGGGTCCGCGCCCGCGTCGTCCGCCCGGCCGGCGCGACCGGCACCCTCCCAGTGATCGTCTACATCCATGGCGCGGGCTGGGTCTTCGGCAACGCCCACACCCACGACCGGCTGGTGCGCGAACTCGCCGTCGGCACCGGCGCCGCGGTCGTCTTCCCCGAGTACGACCTCTCACCCGAGGCCCGCTACCCGGTGGCCGTCGAGCAGAACTACGCCGTCGCGCGGTGGGTCGTCGAGCAGGGGGTGTCGAAGAACCTCGACGCCTCCCGGATCGCCGTGGCCGGCGACTCGGTCGGCGGCAACATGGCCGCCGCCCTGACCCTGATGGCCAAGCAGCGCGGCGACGTGCGGCTGGTGCAGCAGGTGCTGTTCTACCCGGTCACCGACGCGAGCTTCGACACGCCCTCCTACCAGCAGTTCGCCGAGGGCTACTTCCTGCGCCGGGACGCCATGCGGTGGTTCTGGGACCAGTACACGGCCGACGAGGCGGAGCGCGCCCAGATCACCGCCTCACCGCTGCGCGCCACCACCGAGCAGCTCACCGGCCTGCCGCCGGCCCTCGTCATCACCGGCGAGGCCGACGTCCTGCGCGACGAGGGCGAGGCGTACGCGAACAAGCTGCGCGAAGCCGGCGTCCCGGTCACCGCGGTCCGCTACCAGGGCATCATCCACGACTTCGTGATGCTGAACGCCCTGCGCGAGACCCACGCCGCCGAGGCCGCCATCGCCCAGGCCGTCGGCACCCTGCGCGGGGCGCTGGGCACGGCCTGACCGCCGCCCGCCCGGGGTACCCGGCTCCCGAACGTTCCGGATCGAGCAGGAGGTACGTCATGACCCAGCACGTCAGCGACATCATGACCGCCGCCCCGGCGACCGTGGAGCCCCAGGCCTCCGTGACAGCCGTGGCCCGTGTCATGCGCGATCAGGACCTCGGGGCCGTCCTGGTCACGGACGGCGACCGGCTGCGCGGTCTGGTCACCGACCGCGACCTGGTCGTGCGGTCCCTCGCCGAGGGCACCGACCCCGGACGGACCACCGCGGCCGCCCTGTGCAGCGAGGACCTGGTGACCGTGCGCTCCGACGACGAACTCGACCGCGCCGTACGGCTGATGCGCGAGCACGCCGTACGGCGGGTCCCCGTCGTCGACGACGGTCGCCCGGTCGGCATGCTCGCCCTCGGCGACCTGGCCATCGAGCGCGACCCGGAGTCCGCGCTCGGTGACATCAGCGCCGCGCGCCCCAACACCTGAGCGCCCCGGACCTGAGCACCCGGGCGGGGGTTCCGCACGACGGCGGGCCGCCGCGGACCGGATCGCGTCCGCGGCCCCGGGCCGAAGGCGACGGCGGCAGCGCGGCCCCGGCGGGACCCCCGGGGGCGGCCTCCTCCCGGACGGCGGCGGTTTCGTCCGGCTGCGGCGGGGGACCCGAAAACGGGCATCGACGTAGAAAGAGGATGAGTCACCGTGAGCGCGCAGACCACTGAGAAGCTCGTGACCCGTCGACCGGAGACCGGCTGGTCCAAGGCGCGGCGCCTGCGGGGCAAGGGCGTCGTACGGACCTGCGTCCCGGCCGTCCCCGAGAGCGGTGGGACCCGGACGGAGCAGTACGGCCCGGAGGGGAACATCGTCCGCGGCGAGGACTGAAGCACCGCAGGAGCGGCCCACGGGGACGGCGCGGTCTTACCGAGAACCAACCTTGCGAACGTTCGCCGTACGGTGATCGACGCTAGGGTGAAGCAGATGAAGGCTCTCGTGCTGTCCGGCGGCGCCGGTACCCGATTGAGGCCGATCACGCACACATCGGCCAAGCAACTCGTCCCCGTGGCCAACAAGCCCGTGCTCTTCTACGGACTGGAATCCATCGCCGAGGCCGGCATCACCGAGGTCGGCCTCATCGTCGGTGACACCGCCGCGGAGATCCAGGAAGCGGTGGGCGACGGATCGAAGTTCGGGCTGGACATCACCTACCTGCCCCAGGAGCGGCCCCTGGGACTGGCCCACGCGGTACTCATCGCGCGGGACTGGCTGGGCGACGACGACTTCGTCATGTACCTCGGCGACAACTTCATCGTCGGCGAACGGCTTGGCTCCACGGGGCCCACGGGCGTAGTTTCGTCCGCACGATGATCGACCTGGAGCCACGTCGCGACACCCTCGGCGTCCTCGGAGACCAGCGCGGGCAGCCCACGTGGAGCGCGGACGTCACCGGACGCCTCGCCGTACCGGGCCCGCACCCGGGGGCGCGGCGCGGGTGCTGTTCGCCATGCCCCCGGCTCCGGCGAGGCCGGCCGGTACAACCGGCCCGCGAGATCTTCAGGGGCCCGGGCACCGGACCCGGCCGGAAGCGGCCCGTGCGCAGCGGGGCCGTGGCCCGGCCCGCGCCCCGGCCCGCGTACGGCGCCCCTGCCCCCGGCCGCCGGCAGGAGTTCGGCCTGCCGCCCCAGCGCGACCGGCGGGCCACCCTGCACGGAGTTCTTACCCTGATCCGCAAGGAGTCCCTTCGTGAAACGCCATGAGTTCCTGCGGGAACTGCACAAGGTCACCGCAAACCGCAACTACCTGGAGATCGGAGTCAACGACGGCCGTAGCCTCACGCTGTCGCGCGTCCCCAGCATCGCGGTCGACCCCGCTTTCAAGGTGGTCACGGAGATCAAGTGCGACGTCCACCTGGTGAAGGCCACCAGTGACGACTTCTTCGCCCGCGACAACCCGCTGCAGCATCTGCGCGGCGGCCGGCACCCCGTGCGCAACCTGCGCCGGGGCCGCAGCCCCCTCGGGTACTGGCGGCGCACCACGCTCGACCTGGCCTTCATCGACGGCATGCACCTGTTCGAGTACGCGCTGCGGGACTTCATGAACGTCGAGAAGCACGCCGACTGGGCCAGCGTGATCGTGCTCGACGACATGCTGCCGCGCAGCATCGACGAGGCGGCCCGCGACCGCCACACCACGGCCTGGACGGGCGACGTCTACAAGGTCATCGAGATCCTGAGCCGCTACCGGCCCGACCTCGAGCTGGTCCTCGTCGACACCCAGCCCACCGGCCAGCTCGTCGTCTTCGGCGCGGACCCCGACAACACCGTGCTGAAGGACAAGTACGACGAGATCATGGCCGAGTTCGAGGTGCCCGATCCGCAGAAGGTGCCCGAAGCCGTCCTGGAGCGGGTCAAGGCGGTCAAGCCGGAGACACTGATGGGAGCCGACTTCTGGCGGCCCATGGTCCGCGCCCGCAACCGCGGCCTGAGCCGGTCCCGCGGCTGGAAGGCGCTGAGCTCGGCCCTGGAGCCCCTCGCGGTCGGCCGCTGAGCCCGCGGCGGCTTCCCGTAACAGGAGGCGGTGCGCGCCTCGTACGACGGCAGCGCTCCCGCCCGCTGTGTCCCGGCCGGTGCCTCGGCGCCGACCACCGGTGGCAGCAGCGGGCGGAGGCCCCCAGGTCAGGACGCCGGGGCCGTCGTCGGGGCGTGCCGCCCCCACCGCGTACACAGGGTGACGTGCCCTCCGGGCGTCGGTCCCGGGGGACCCGGGGCCGTGGTGCCACCGGGTGCTCCGTGCGGACACGGCCCCGTGACCGCGCGCTCTGTCACGCCTTCCCGGCTCCGGTCCCCGGCCTGGCGCGCAGGCCGAGGAGAACGGCGAGTCCGCGCCGCGTCCTGCGGGCCAGCCGTCGTACGACCGACCGCTGCGGAGCCCGTACCACCTTCACCGAGCGGCCGTCCGCGCGCAGGGCGAGCGGCAGCGGCAGGAAGCGCCGCTCCGCGGCGTCGGGGGCCGCGCACAGGGCGGTCCGCCAGGTCGTGTCGCCGAGGTCGGCGACGGGCAGGTCGGCCTCCAGCACGGCCCCGTCCCCGGCCGGGGAGAGCGTGCCGGGCGTCTCGACGGACCGGCCGGGGGCGGTGAGCCGCAGCAGGACCGCCGTGCCGGCCGGCACGTGCAGCGGCAGCGGTGCGCGCAACCGGTTCCCCGACAGGTCGACGGAGCCGGGGGCGAGGCGGTCCAGCCCCAGCCGCTTGCCCGCGCGGTCGACGTCCAGGGAGAGATGGCCGTGCCGGTCGGTCCAGTACGGCAGCACCACGTGTCCGCCCACGACGGCGGCGGACGTGGCGGCGTGGGCCTTGCGCGGGCCCGGTCCGACGCGGGTCTCCTTGCTCCAGCCGGCCACCCTGGCACGGGCGTAGGTGTCCCACAGGCCGGTGCGCAGCGGTGTGCCGTCCACCGCGCCGGCGGGGTCGAGGGCGGCCGTCGCGTGCAGCATCAGCCGGACCTGCCCGGTGTCCTCGACGGGCACGATCTCGCGGGTGACCTCGACCGGCTGGAAGTACTGGGCGGAGCTGGAGCGTTTGCGCACCAGCAGGTCCAGGCGCGCCTGCCCGAACCGGGCGACGGTGTCGGCGCACACCCAGGCGATCGCCTCCTCGGTGCTTCCGGGCGGTCCGTCCAGCGGGGCCGGAACGCCGCCCCCGGGGAACGTCAGCGGCGTGCCGCCTGAGGTGAGTTCGGCGACGTAGTCGAACCTCAGCGTGCCGTCCCGCCACTCGGGGGTGCCGGGCCGGGCGCTCAGTTCGAGGCCGGCCTCCCACTCGGCGAAGGCCACCAGGTCGTCGTACCGGTAGGCGCTGATCAGCGCGGCCACGACCTGCTGCGTGGGCGGCAGCCCGGCGGCGACGGCGGGGCCGAAGCGCTCGGTGACGACGTGGTGGATCTCCTCGAACTGCCTGCGCCGGTAGTCGTCGGGCATGGCGAGGAACCGCCCGGCACGCATCCGCTCGACCATCTCGACGCGCAGCCAGCGGCGGTAGAGGCCGTCGCGTACGGGCCCCGGCTCGGTGTACCGCTCGACGACGTCGAGCGCCTCCCGCAGGTTCTTGAAGTACCCGACCGGGTCGAAGCGCTGGAAGCCGGCGTTGGAGGAGTCGTCGCGGCGGACGTGGTAGTAGCAGACGTAGTCGCCGAGGACGGAGACGTTCGCCGCGCGCAGATACGCCTCCACCACGAAGACATGGTCCTCGAGGCGCCGCTTGCCCTCGGGGAAGCGGAGGCCGATGGCGTCGAGGAAGGCCCGGCGGAACATCTTGTGCGGGGTGAGGCTGTCGATGAGCGGGGCGTTCGTGACGCTCGCGCGCGGCCGGTTGCGCCGGAACAGCTCCACCGGCACCCCGCGGCCCTGGCCGGCCATCTTGCCGACGACGACGTCCGCGCCGTTCGCCACGCCGTAGTCGTACATCCGCTCCAGGGCCTCGTCGCCGAGGTGGTCGTCGTTGTCGACGAACATCACGTACTCGCCCCGCGCCGCGGCGATGCCGACGTTGCGGGGCTTGCCCGACCAGCCGGAGTTCTCCTGGTGGATCACCCTGACCCGGGTCTCGTCCGCGGCGAGCGCGTCGAGCCGGGCCGGGGTCTCGTCGGTGGACCCGTCGTCGACGAAGATCACTTCGTACTCGTCGGGCGGGAGGGACTGCCTGAGCAACGAGGAGACGCAGTCCTCGATGTAGGGTCCCGGGTTGTAGACGGGGACGATGACGCTGACCTTGACCGACATCGTGCTCCGGGCCCCCTCGGGTAGCTCGCCGGCTGCGGGTACGGGTGGCCAGATGCTATCTCCGACGGGGACTTCGTCCCACTCCGGGGCCTTCCGGTCGCGTCCCGGCGGGTCGGTCAGGGGTGGGTCTTGGCCAGCAGTTCCAGGATCTCGGCCGTGGTGCCCCGCTCGCCCAGGCGCGGGAAGATCCGCTCGACGCTGTTGCGGTGGGCCTCGGGGTCCAGATCGGTCATCGCGTCGGTGGCCAGCGTGACGTGGTAGCCGTGCTCGTGGGCCGCGCGGGCGGTGGACTCCACGCCGATGCTGGTGGCGACGCCGGTCAGCACGATCTGCGTGACACCGCGCCGGCGTAGCTGGACGTCGAGGTCGGTGCCGTGGAAGGCGCCCCAGTTGCGCTTGGTGACGCTGATGTCCCCGGGGTGACCGGCGAGTTCGCCGACGACGACGTCCCAGCCCGCGGGGCGGGCGCCGGCCGGACGGGAGGCCTCGGTGCGGCCCGGTACGGCGTCGGCGCCGTCGTCCGTGAAGGAGACGCGCACCAGGACCACGGGCAGGTCACGGGCGCGGAAGGCGTCGGCGAGCTCGGCCGTTCGAGTGACGACCTCGGCGGTGGCGTACGGCTGGGCGGGCGCGGCCACGACGCCGGCCTGGAGATCGATCACGACGAGGGCCGTGCGCGGGTCGAGGGCGGTGACGGTCATGGAGCAGGCCTTTCGGGGGTTCGGGTGTGTTCGGTGAACGGCCGGGCACGCGGTGGTCGGGAAACGCGGCGGCGTCACGGCCCGGTCAGGCGCTCCAGCAGCGCGAGTCCCTCAAGGACCGTGCGCCGCTCCTCCTCGGTGAAGCGGTCCTGCAGGGCGCGGGCCAGCCACTCCTCGCGCGCCTGCCGGTCGCCCTCGACCCGCTGCCGGCCCGTGTCGGTCAGCGTGACGAGCTGGCGGCGGCCGTCGTGGGGGTCGGGAGTGCGCCGGATCAGACCGTGCCGGTCCAGGGCGGCGAGCGTGGTGGCCATCGACTGCGGCCGTACGCCCTCGGCGACGGCGAGCGCGCTCGCCGTCGCGGCCCCGTGCTTGGCGATCAGGGTGAGGGCGGAGACCTGGGGCGGCGTCAGCTCCTCGCTCTTGGCGACCTCCCTGATCCGGCGGCGCAGCCGGCTGAAGACGACTCGCAGGTCGCGTGCCGCGCGGGCGGCGGAGTCGGAGATTGCCTCGGTGGGGCCGGCGGCCTTTCCGTTCATGGCTCCACGGTAGGCCCGTCAGGGAAAACTGTCCAGTCCAGTCTGAACAGTTCAGCCTGTTCATCTCCGCCGGACGCTCTCGACGCGGCCTGCCGTGCGGGGTCGTGGGGCCGGCCGCAAGCCATGACCCCGTACCAGGACCGGCCGGCGCACCGGGCGGCCCGCTCGGCCCGCGCCGCCGCCCTGCCTAGGCTGTCGCCGTGCGCCTGCTGCTGACGACCGACACCCACCTGCCCAAGCGCGCCAAGGAGCTCCCCGCCCGGCTGCTGGCCGAGCTCCCGCGCGCCGACGTCGTGTTCCACGCCGGGGACTGGGTCGACACCGACACCCTCGACCTGCTGCAGACCCGCTGCCGCAGACTGGTCGGCGTCCACGGCAACAACGACGGGCCGGCGCTGCGGTCCCGGCTGCCCGAGGTGGCGTACGCCGAACTCGGCGCGCTGCGCTTCGGGTGCGTGCACGAGACGGGCCCGGCGCAGGGCCGCGAGGCGCGCTGCGCAGCCCGCTTCCCGGACCTCGACGTGCTGGTCTTCGGGCACAGCCACATCCCGTGGGACACCACCGCCCCGGGCGGCCTGCGGCTGCTCAACCCCGGTTCGCCGACCGACCGCCGCCGGCAGCCCCACTGCACCTACATGACCGCCACCGTGGCCGACGGCCTGCTCACGGACGTGGAACTGCACCGGCTGCCCCGCCGGTAGCCGCCCGTTCCGCCGCCCCCGGGGGCGGGCACCCGGCAGCGGCGACCGCCGGTGGGCGTCCGGCGTGCGGCGGCGTTGTCAGACCTGCCTGTTACCAAGGAATCATGAGCGGATCACCGGCAACGCACCTACGACGCGCCGTGAGCCCGGTACGGCACGGGGGCTCGCCGCGCACCGTCCTGCTCGTGATGTGCGCCGGGTACTTCCTGGTGCTGCTCGACGTCACCATTGTCAACGTCGCGCTGCCCGACATCGGTTCGGGCCTGGGCACCGGAGTCGGCGGCCTGCAGTGGGTGGTGGACGGCTACGCGCTGGCGCTGGCCGCGCTGATGCTGACCAGCGGGACGGTGGGTGACCTCCACGGGCACCGCAGAGTGGTGCTCGCCGGTCTCGTCGTCTTCGGAGCGGGCTCGCTGGCCTGCGGACTCGCCCCTGACGTACCCGTGCTCGTCGCCGCCCGCGTGGTCCAGGGCGTGGGCGCGGCCCTGCTGCTGCCGGGCACGCTGGCGATCATCAGCCGCGCGTTCCCCGACCGGGCCGCGCGGGCGCGGGCGCCGGAGAGCCGGATGGCACAACGCGTTTCGTGCGCGGGTTCCACGCCGTCGCGCTGGGTGCCGCCGGCCTGTACGCGGCCGCCGCGGCGCTGGCGCTGGTCGTCCTGCACGGAGCGCTGCTGCCGGGCGGTGGCGAGAGGTGATCCGGGCGGCGCGGCTCAACAGGATCCGGGCCGCTCCACACGAAGGGAAGCGGCCCGGGCGCTGCGAGTGTGCGTTGTCACGGACCTCCTTCCCGCAGAAGGTGCTGTGTGCGCGGAGGCACTGGCGCCTCCGTTGTGCGCCGACTACCCCTCTCTCCGCGACTCACACACGAGAATCCGGTGGATCCGGCCCGCCGTCCGGCTGAACTGGACCGTGTGCTGATCGACGCGGCACTCGTACGCCGGCTGCTGGAGACCCGGTTCCCGCGATGGGCGCACCTGCCGGTCGCCCCGGTCCCGCAGTCCGGCATGGACGACGCCAGCTCCCGGCTCGGGGACGAGCTGTCCGTGCGGTTGCCGCGCCACGCCCGCTGGGCCGGGCAGGTGGAGCGCGGGCACCGCCGGCTGCCGCGTCCGGCCGGCGCCGATCACCGGGACACCGAGGGCCGACCCACCCGGCCGCGCGGTGCCGGCGCCGGGCACCGGGTCCTGACCCTCCCGCCGTCAGGTGTCAGCGCCGCTGCCTCAGCAGTCTCCGAAGCCCCACCACCGCCAGGACGACCACGGCGATCGCCGCCGCTCCCAGGGCCGCCCGCCTGGCCACCGGCAGCCCGGCCGCGCGGAGCAGGTCGAGCGGCTCCGCCGGCGCAGCCGGTTCCTTCGCAGCCGCGGTCCGCCCGCCCGCCGGGGCCTGCTCGCCCGAGGCGACCTGCCCGCCCTCCGGCGCCCGCTCACCGGCCGGCGCTCGTTCGGCCGCCGCCTGCTCCTCCTCAGCCGGCGTGCCGATCCGCTGGGACAGGCAGTCGGCGAACTGGCCGATGAGCCGGTCGCCGACCTCCGCCATCACGCCGCGCCCGAACTGCGCCGGACGGCCGGTCACCGTCAGATCGGTCCGCACCGACACGGCCGTACCGCCGTCGCGCCCGGCCATCGTGGCGGTCACCTTGGCGCGTGCGGTGCCCTGGCCGCGGGTCTCCCGGCCGCTGGCGGTCAGCACCATGCGGTGCGCGGACTCGTCCTGCTCCTCGAAGACGGCGGTGCCCTTGTAGGTCACGGTGACCGGACCCACCTTCACCTTCACCGAACCGGTGACGGTCTTGCCGTCGTAGTCCTCGACGGTCGCCCCGGGCATGCACGGCGCGACGCGCTCGATGTCCAGGAGCGTCCCCCAGGCGTCGTCGACCGGCACCGGCACGGTGAACTCGTGGTGCAGTTCCATGACTTGCCTCCTACGGGCGTTGCGTCGGGGGATGGATCGCGCCACCGGTGGCGGTCAGCGGGGCTCCGGTTCCGCCCCAGCGCAGCGAGACGATCTCCGCGGCGACGGACACGGCGACCTCCTCGGGCGTACGGGCACCGAGATCGAGACCGACCGGAGAGCGCAGCCGGGCCAGTTCGGCCCGGGTGAGACCGGCCTCGACCAGACGCTCCGTCCGGTCGTCGTGTGTGCGGCGGCTGCCCATCGCCCCGATGTACGCGGCCGGCCGGCGCAGCGCCTCCTCCAGCAGCGGCACGTCGAACTTGGGGTCGTGGGTGAGGACGCAGATCACCGTGCGTTCGTCGGTGCTGGTGTCGCGCAGGTAGCGGTGGGGCCAGTCGGCGACCACCTCCACGGCGTCCGGGAAGCGCTTGGGCGTGGCGAACACCGGGCGGGCGTCGCAGACCGTGACCCGGTAGCCGAGGAAGGTGCCGATGCGGGCGACCGCGGCCGCGTAGTCGATCGCCCCGAAGACCAGCATGCGAGGCGGTGGGGCGAAGGAGTGCAGGAAGACGGTGACCGCGTCCTCGCGGCGCTCGCCGTGGGGGCCGTAGTGGCGCAGGCCCGTGGCGCCGAGGGCGAGCTCGCCGCGCGCGTCGGCGGTGACGGCCACGTCCAGGCCGGTCGATCCCAGCGTGCCGGACACCCTGTCCGGCCACACGGAGAGGGTGGCCCCGATCGGCGCGGGCCCGTCCGTCACCGTGGCCACGGTCACCGGCCGGCCCGCGGCGACGGACTCCGCGACGTCCGCGAAGCCCGGATCGCTCGCCCGGGTGACGGGCCGGATGAGCAGCGTGATCTCGCCCCCGCAGGTGAGCCCGACCGCGAAGGCGTCCTCGTCGCTGTAACCGAAGGTCTCCAGCCGCGCCCGGCCGCTGTCCACCACCTCCTTGGCGAGCTCGAACACCGCGCCTTCCACGCAGCCGCCCGACACGCTTCCCACCACCTCGTCGCCGGGCCCCACCGCCATGGCCGCGCCGGGGTCGCGCGGTGCGCTGCGGCTGACGGTGACGACGGTGGCGAGGCCGAACGGGGCTCCCGCCGCGTACCACTCACCGAGGGCCGGGAGGATGTCACGCACGATCGGCTCCTTCCACGGGGGGCCGCTCGGCCCCGCGTACCACGGCTGCCAGCTGTTCCAGCGCCGCCAGGCTGTGGCCCGCGACGAAGGCGTCCACGTTCGGCAGCGCCGCCGCCATCCCGGCGGCCAGGGGCGCGTAACCGGGTCGCGCCTTGAGGGGGTTGGCCCAGACCACCCGGTACGCCAGTCGCCGCAGGCGGCGCATCTGGGCCGCGAGCAGTTCCGGGTCACCGCGCTCCCAGCCGTCGGACAGCACCACCACGACCGCCCCGCGCGCCATGCCCCGCTGCCCCCAGCGGTCCAGGAACTCGCGCAGCAGTTCCCCGAGCCGGGTACCCCCGCGCCAGTCGGGTACGGCCGCCGCGAGGGCGGTCATCGCCAGGTCCGGGTCGCGGTGCGACAGTTCGCGGGTCACCCGGGTCAGCCGGGTGCCGATCGTGAAGACCTCCGTACGGCTGCCCCGGGCGGCCGCGTGCGCGAAGCGCAGCAGCGCGTCGGCGTACGGTGCCATCGAGCCGCTGACGTCCACGAGCAGCACGACCCGCCGTGGCCGGTCGGTCCGGGCGTGCCGCCGCAGCCGCGCCGGCTCCCCGCCGCGCCGCAGCAGTTCACGGACCGTGCGGTGCGGGTCGACCTCGCCGCGCCGGGCCGGCCGCCGGCGCGCTGTCCGCCGTACGTCGCCGCGCAGCGCGAAGGCGGCCAGCAGACGGCGCAGCTGCTCACGTTCGGCGGAGTCCAGGTCGGCGACGTCACGGTGGCGCAGGGTCTCGGAGGAACTGGCGAGCGTGGCCGCGGGCGGTGCCTGCGGGTCCTCCTCCCGGGCGGCCGGGCCGGGCGCGGGACTCTCCCGTACGACCAGCCGGGTCCGCGGCGGGGGAGCGGCGGTCGCCGCCCGCCCGGCCGGCAGGCCGCCTCCGAAATAGGCGGCGAACACCCGCTCGTAGCGCTCGAGGTCGTCCCGCCCGCCGCACAGCGTCAGCCGTCCCGCCCAGTACACGTCGGCCCGCACCCCGGGCCGCAGCTCGTCCACCGCCCGCAGAAAGGCGTACACCCGCTCGGCGCTCGCGCCGACACCGGCCGCCCGCAGGGCACGCGCGAACCCGACCAGCACGGCGTCGGCCTGCCCGTTGCCCCGCCGGTCCCCACCGCGTCCGCCGTCCCCACCGTGTCCGCCGTCCGGCCCGTGTCCGCCGTCTCGTGCGGGCCCGCCTTCCGGCCCGTGCCCGCCGGCGGGTCCGTGTCCGCTCTCCGGCCCGGGTTCGCTGCCGGGCTCGTGCGGCCCGCCTCCGCTTTCGGGACCGAGCGCGCTGCCCGGCTCGTGTCCGCTGTCTGATCCGTGCCCGCTGCCCGGCTCGTGTCCGCTGTCCGGCCCGGGTTCGCTGCCGGGCTCGTGCGGCCCGCCTCCGCTTTCGGGACCGAGCGCGCTGCCCGGCTCGTGTCCGCTGTCTGATCCGTGCCCGCTGCCCGGCTCGTGTCCGCTGTCCGGCCCGGGTTCGCTGCCGGGCTCGTGCGGCCCGCCTCCGCTTTCGGGACCGAGCGCGCTGCCCGGCTCGTGCCCGCTGCCCGGCCCGTGCCCGCCGTCCGCTCGGTGCCCGCTATCCGGCCGGTGCCCGCTTTCCGGCCCGCGCCCCCCGTCCGCTCCGTGCCCGCCGTCGCGTTCTCGTCCCGTGCCGTCCGCCACCGTTTTCACGCTCCCCGTGCCGCGAGCACCGCGGCCAGGTCGAGGCCGGCGGCCCGCTCCACGTCCTCGCGGTACTTCAGGACCGAACCCAGCGTGGCCACCGCCAGCTCCGCGTCGACCTCGCTCGCGCCCAGCGCGGCCAGGGCCTCGGTCCAGTCGATCGTCTCGGCGACCCCCGGCGGTTTGAGCAGGTCCTGGGAGCGCAGCGCCTGCACCAGCGTGGTCACCTGCTCCGCGAGCCGCGCCGAGACACCGGGCAGCCGCTGCCGGACGATGGCGAGTTCACGGGCGAAGCCCGGGTGGTCGAACCAGTGGTACAGGCAGCGCCGCTTCAGCGCGTCGTGCACCTCGCGGGTGCGGTTGGAGGTCAGCACCACCACCGGGGGCACCTCGGCGCGCAGGGTGCCCAGCTCCGGGATCGTGACGGAGAACTCCGACAGCAGCTCCAGCAGGAACGCCTCGAACTCGTCGTCCGCGCGGTCGATCTCGTCGACCAGCAGCACCGACGGCTGCGTCTCCAGCGCCTTCAGCAGCGGCCGGGCGACCAGGAAACGCCGGTCGTACAGCTCGCCCTCCAGACGCTCGGCGTCCGTGACGCCGGCCGCCTCCGCGGCCCGCAGATGCAGCAGCTGACGGGGGAAGTCCCAGTCGTACAGGGCCTGTGAGGCGTCGATGCCCTCATGGCACTGCAGCCGGATCAGCGGCGCGCCGAGCGCCTCGGCGAGGGCGGACGCCAGCGCGGTCTTGCCCACGCCCGCGTCGCCCTCGCAGAAGATCGGCCGGTGCAGCCGCACGGCCAGGAAGCAGGCCGTGGCCAGCCCGTCGTCGACGAGGTACCCCGTCTCCTCCAGGCGGGCCCGTACCTGCTCCGGGCCGTCGATGTCCGCGCTCGGGTCGTGCTTGTGCGTGATCGGTCCTCACCCCATTCCGGCGGCGGCCAGGACCGCCCGCCTGGTGAGTACCCGCGCGAGGTGCTCGCGGTACTCGGGGGAAGCCGACATGTCCTGCGCCGCGTGCGTCCCCTCGGCCGCCGCCTCGCTGGCCCGTGCGACGGCCGCGGCGTCCCCGGCACCGGTCAGGGCCTGTTCGGCGGCCGAGGCGCGCAGCGGGGTCGAACCCATGTTGGTCAGGCCGACCCGCGCCTCCGCGATGTGCCCGTCGTCGCGCCGTACCAGCGCGGCCACGCCGACGATCGCGTAGGCCTGCGCCACCCGGTGGAACTTCTCGTAGTGGAAGCCCCAGCCGTCCGCCTTCGGCACCCGTACCTCCACCAGGAGTTCGTCGGGTGCCAGCGCGGACTGCAGGTAGTCGACGAAGAACTCACGGGCCGGGATGGTGCGCCGCCCGCTCGGGCCCAGCACCACCAGTTCGCCGTCGAGGGCCAGTACCACCGCGGGCAGATCGGCCGCCGGATCGGCGTGCGCGAGCGAGCCGCCGAGGGTGCCGCGGTGGCGTACGGCGGGGTCCGCGACCGTCGCCGTGGCGGACGACAGCAGGGCCGCGTGCCGGCGGACCAGCGGATCGTGGATGACATCGTGGTGCGTGGTCATGGCGCCGATGACGAGCGTGTCGCCGTCCTCGCGCACCCCGCGCAGTTCGCCGACGCGGCCGACGTCCACGACCAGCTCGGGAAAGGCCAGCCGCAGCCGCATCAGCGGCAGCAGGCTCTGCCCGCCGGCCAGTACCTTCGCCTCGTCGCCGGCCTCGGCGAGGGTGCGCACCGCCTCGTCGACCGTGGCCGGCCGGGCGTAGTCGAATGCCGGGGGAATCATGCCTGGGCCTCCCTCACCGCTCGCCAGACCCGCTCCGGGGTGCAGGGCATCCTGATGTCGTCGACCCCCAGCGGACGCAGCGCGTCCACGATCGCGTTGACCACGGCGGGCGTCGACGCGATCGTCCCGGCCTCGCCGACCCCCTTGACGCCGAGGGGGTTGGAGGTGGCCGGTGTCTCGGTCCGGTCGGTGGTGAACTCGGGCAGGTCCGCCGCCGAGGGCACGAAGTAGTCCGCCATCGTGCCGGAGACGAGGTTGCCCTCGTCGTCGTACACGGCCTCCTCGTACAGCGCCTGCGCGATGCCCTGCGCGAGGCCGCCGTGCACCTGTCCCTCGACGATCATCGGGTTGACGACCTTGCCGACGTCGTCCACGCAGACGTAGGAGCGGATGCGTGTCTGCCCCGTCTCGGTGTCGACCTCGACGGCGCACAGGTGGGTGCCGTGCGGGTAGGAGAAGTTCTCCGGGTCGAGCAGGTGCTCGGCGTTGATGCTGGGCTCGACGCCGTCCGGCAGGTCGTGCGAGGTGAAGGTCTCGAAGGCGATCTCCTGGATCGTCCTGCGGGCCTCCGGGGAGCCCTTCACGGAGAACACGCCGTCCGTGAAGTCCAGGTCCTGCTCGCTCGCCTCCAGGAGGTGGGCGGCCACCTTGCGCGCCTTGTCGACCACCTTCCGCGCCGCGTGGTGGACGGCGGACCCGCCCACGACCAGCGACCGCGACCCGTAGGTGTCCATGCCCTGCGGGGACGCCTTGGTGTCGCCGTGCACCACTTCGACGTCCTCGAACGGCACGCCCAGCACGTCGGCGGCGATCTGGCTCCAACTCGTCACGTGCCCCTGGCCGTGCGGGCTGGTGCCGGTGACCACCTCGACCTTGCCGGTGGGCAGCATCCGGATGCTCGCCGCCTCCCAGCCGCCGGCCGCGTACCTGAGGTCGCGCAGCACCCGGCTCGGCGCGAGTCCGCACATCTCGGTGTACGTCGACACGCCGATGCCGAGGCGGACGGCGTCCCCGCGGCGATTGCGGTCGGCCTGCTCCGCACGCAGCTTGTCGTAGTCGAACAGCGCGAGGGACTTCTCCGTGGCGGCCTCGTAGTTCCCGCTGTCGTAGGTCAGGCCCGCGATCGAGGTGTGCGGGAACTCCTCGTGCCGGATCCAGTTGCGGCGCCGCAGTTCCACGGGGTCCATGCCGAGTTCGGCGGCCAGGTCGTCCATGATGCGTTCGATGGCGTACGTCGCCTCCGGGCGCCCCGCGCCGCGGTAGGCGTCGGTGGGCGTCCGCGTGGTGAAGACGCCGGTGCAGGTGAAGTCGTAGGAGTCCATCTTGTAGATGGCCGGGTACATGAAGGCGCCCAGGATCGGGATGCCCGGGGTGACGAGCATCAGGTACGCGCCCATGTCGGTCAGCAGGTCGACCTTGAGGCCGAGCAGCTTGCCGTCCCGGTTCGCGGCGATCTCCAGGTCCTGGATCATCCCGCGGCCGTGGTGGGTGGCCAGGAAGCCCTCGGAACGGGACTCGGTCCACTTCACCGGCCGGCCGATCCTCCGCGCGACGGCGAGGGCGAGGGCCTCCTCGCCGTACACCTGGAGCTTGGAGCCGAAGCCGCCGCCGACGTCGGGGGCGATCACCCGGATCTTGTGCTCGGGGATGCCGGTGACCACGGCCATCATGACGCGCAGGATGTGCGGGATCTGCGTGGCGGAGTACAGCGTGTACTCGCCCGACGCGGCGAGCGGGGTGGCGACGACCGCGCGCGGCTCCATCGCGTTGGGGATGAGCCGCTGGTGGTGGTAGCGCCGTTTGAGGGTGACCTCGGCGCGCTGCCGCACGGAGTCGAAGTCCTCGCCCGTCTTCAGCGGCCAGACGTAGCTGCGGTTGGTGCCCTTGTCGGAGTGGACCAGGGGGGAGTCCTCGGCGAGCGCCGCCTCCAGGTCCAGGACCGGGGGCAGCGGCTCGTAGTCGACCTCGATCGCTTCCAGGGCGTCGGCGGCGGCATACCGGTCGCGGGCCACCACGAGGGCGACCGGGTCGCCCGCGTGGCGCACCTCGTCGACGGCCATCGGCGGGTGGTCGGGCAGCACGATGTCCTCGGTGACGGGCCAGGCGCAGGGCAGGGAGCCGAGGCCCTCGGCGAGGTCGGCGCCGCTGAACGCCGCGATGACGCCGGGGCGTTCGAGCGCCGGCGAGACGTCCACACGGGTGAGGCGGGCGTGCGCCATCGGGCTGCGCAGGATCGCCATGTGCAGCAGTCCGTTGACGCTGATGTTGTCGGTCCAGTTGGTCTGGCCGGTGATCAGCCGGGCGTCCTCCTTGCGGGCCCGGGCGCGGCCGACCTCGGGTTCCACGGCCTGGTCGGTCATGCCGGGACCTCCTCTTCGGAGGCGGCCTGTACGGCCCGCACGATGTTCTGGTAGCCGGTGCAGCGGCAGAGGTTGCCCTCGAGGGCGTGGCGGATCTCGTCCGCGGTGGGGTGCGGGTGCTCGCGCAGCAGGTCGCGGGCGGCCATCAGCATCCCCGGGGTGCAGTAGCCGCACTGCAGGGCGTGCTTCTCGTGGAAGGCACGCTGGAGGGTGGTCAGCTCGCCGTCGCGGGCGAGTCCCTGGACGGTGGTCACCTCCCCGCCGTCGGCCTGTACGGCGAGCACGGAGCAGCTCTTGACGCTCATGCCGTCCAGCTCGACCGTGCAGGCCCCGCAGTTGGAGGTGTCGCACCCGATCGGGGTGCCGGTCAGACCGAGGCGGTCGCGCAGGTAGTGGACGAGGAGAAGACGAGGTTCCACGTCGTCCTCGTACGTCGTTCCGTCCACCTTCACCGAGATGTGGGTCATTGGCCCTCCCAGGACCACGGGGACGTGATGTTCGTCACTCTATGACCGGGCCGGGACGACGGCGAGTGCTGGGGCCCAGTTCGTTGAGCGTTAATCCATTGCCGCCGTGGGCCGGGCTCTGCTGGACTTTCCCGCGTACCGTCGCCGCGCGATCCGGGAGAAGCAATGCGCACACCTCTCATGTCCACCCAGGAAGGAACGACCCCCTCTTTCAAGGACATGAAGCTTCGTGCACATGCTCAATCTCGGCATCCTCGCGCACGTGGACGCGGGTAAGACCAGCCTCACCGAGCGGCTGCTGCACACGGTCGGGATCACCGACGAGATCGGCAGCGTCGACGCCGGCAGCACCCGCACCGACACCCTCGCGCTGGAGCGCCGCCGCGGCATCACCATCAAGTCTGCGGTCGTCTCGTTCGCGATCGGGGACACCACGGTCAACCTCATCGACACCCCAGGCCACCCCGACTTCATCGCCGAGGTGGAGCGGGTGCTCGGCGTGCTCGACGGCGCCGTACTGGTGGTCTCGGCCGTCGAGGGCGTCCAGGCCCAGACCCGGGTCCTGATGCGGACCCTCCAGCGGCTGCGCATCCCGACCCTGCTGTTCGTCAACAAGATCGACCGCCCCGGCGCCCGCCACGAGGGCGTCCTGCGCCAGATCGGCGACCGGCTCACACCGGCGGCCGTGCCGACGGGAACGACCGGGGCCCTGGGGACGCCGGGCGCCTGGTTCCGTCCGGGGCTCGGCATGGAGGCGCTGGAAGTGCTGGCCGACCACGACGAGGAGCTGCTGGCCGCGTACGTGGAGGGAGGCACCGCTTTCGCGGAGGCGGGCGCCGCGGGCGCGGCCCGGGGCGCGACCGGTGCGGTGCGGGACGAGGCCGGTGCCGGGCCGGGTGCGAGGGATGCCGGACGTGCGGTGGACCTGCGGGATCGGCGCGGGCGGGCGGAGGCCGGTGGCGTGTCGCACGACGCCCTGCGCGCGGCCCTGATCGCCCGGACCCGCCAGGCCCTCGTCCACCCGGTCTACTTCGGCTCCGCCATCACCGGCGCCGGCGTGGACGCCCTGATCGCCGGTGTCAGGGAACTCCTGCCCCCGGCCGACGGCGACCCCGAGGGGCCGGTCTCGGGCTCGGTCTTCAAGATCGAGCGGGGCCCGGCGGGGGAGAAGGTGGCGTACGCCCGGATGTTCTCCGGGACCCTGCGCACCCGCGACCGCGTCCCCTTCTCCCACACCCGCCAGGAGGGCAGGGTCACCGCGATCAGCGTGTTCGACCAGGGTGCCGACGTGCGGGCCGACGCGGTGCCCGCGGGCCGGATCGCCCGGCTGTGGGGCCTGACCGGCATCAGGATCGGCGACGCGATCGGTGAGCCGCGCACGGCGTACGAGCGCTTCTTCGCCCCGCCGACGCTGGAGACGGTGGTCGTCCCCGGCCCGGGTGTGGACGGCAGGAAGCTCCACCTCGCGCTGGCACAGCTCGCCGAACAGGACCCGCTGATCGACCTGCGCCACGACGAGGTGCGCCAGGAGACCGCGGTGTCCCTGTACGGCGAGGTGCAGAAGGAGGTCATCGAGGCCACCCTCGCGGAGGAGTTCGGGCTCGTGGTCTCCTTCCGCGAGACCACGACCATCTGCATCGAACGGCCCTCCGGCTCGGGCGCGGCGGTGGAGTTCAACAAGAAGGACCCCAACCCCTTCCTCGCCACCGTCGGCCTGCGTGTCGACCCGGCGCCGGCCGGCTCGGGCGTGGACTTCCGCCTGGAGGTGGAGCTGGGCGCCATGCCGTACGCCTTCTTCAAGGCCGTCGAGGACACCGTCCGGGAGACGCTCGGCCAGGGTCTGCACGGCTGGCAGGTCACCGACTGCACGGTCACGATGACCCACTCGGGCTACTCGCCCCGGCAGAGCCATGCCCACCAGGGCTTCGACAAGAGCATGTCGAGCACGGGCGCGGACTTCCGCGGGGTGACCCCGCTGGTGCTGATCGAGGCGCTGCGGCGGGCGGGCACGGTGGTGTACGAGCCGATGCACCGCTTCCGGCTCGAGGCACCGGCCGACACGCTGGGTGCCCTGCTGCCGGTGCTGGCCGCGCTGCGGGCCGTACCGCGGACGACCGGGACACGGGGCGCCGCCTGCCTGCTGGAGGGCACGGTGCCGGCCGGCCGGGTGCACGGACTGGAGCAGCGGCTGCCCGGACTGACGGGCGGCGAGGGCGAGCTGGAGAGCGCCTTCGACCACTACGCACCGGTTGCTCAGGGAGTGGTCCCCGAGCGCCCGCGCACCGACCACAACCCCCTCAACCGCAAGGAGTACCTGCTGAACGTCACGCGCCGGGTGGGCGGTTGAGCCGGGGCGCGGAAGCTCGCGGCCGAGATCCTGATACTTACTCAGCAGTCAGAAGTATTGACGGTGTCAGGACATCGCCGGACTGTAGTGGACATGCCGAATATCCGGGCACGTCTGCTCGTTGTTCTGGTTGTCCTCCTCGGATCACTGACGGTGGCGGGCGGCGGCGCGCCGCCCGCCACCGCCGCCCCCCTCCCCGGCTCCCTCTGGTTCGACGGGACGCCGCTCGTCGTACGCGACGGCGGATTCGTGGACGGCGAGGGCCGCGACGTGGTGCTGCGCGGCTACGACGTCTCCGGTGAGACCAAGCTGGAGGAGAACGGCGGCCTGCCGTTCGCCTCGGTGGCCGACGCGAGGAAGTCGGCGGCCGCGCTGCGCGCGCTGGGCGGCGGCAACTCGGTCCGCTTCCTGCTCTCCTGGGCCCATGCCGAGCCCGCCCGGGGAGCGGTCGACACGGCCTACCTGGCCGCCGCCACCGACCAGATGCGGGCCTTCCTCGACGCCGGCATCCGCGTGTACCCCGACTTCCACCAGGACCTCTACTCCCGCCACCTCTTCGACACGGGCAGCTGGTACACGGGTGACGGCGCCCCCGGATGGGCCGTGGCGCTGGGGGGTTACCCGAAGGAGTCCTGCGGGATCTGCCTGTTCTGGGGCCAGAACATCACCCAGAACCAGGCCGTGACCGAGGCCCAGTACGACTTCTGGCACAACGACCACGGCCTGCAGGACGCCTTCCTCGACACCGCGCAGCAGACCATGGCCTACGTCGAACAGCACCTGAGCGAGGCGGAGTTCGCGGGCGTGGTCGGCTTCGACCCGTACAACGAGCCCTACGCCGGCACCTACGACCCGGGCCGGACCAGCCGCACCTGGGAACAGGGCCTGCTGTGGCCGTTCTACGAGAGGTTCCGGGCCCGGATGGACGCGGCCGGCTGGCGGGACAAGCCCGCCTTCGTCGAGCCGAACCTCTTCTGGAACGCGAACATCGACTCCCAGAAGCAGGAGGGCGGCCTGCTGGACGCGGGCACGCTCGGCCCCGGCTACGTCTTCAACACCCACTTCTACGACCAGAAGGCCATCTCCGGGATCCTGATGTGGGGCAACGCCTCCGACGGCCAGTACGCCACCGACTTCGCCGCGATCCGCGACCGCGCCTCGGCCGCCGGAACGGCCGCGGTCGTCAGCGAGTTCGGGCATCCGCTGTCCGGCACGGTGTCCGGCAAGGCCCCGACGGTCGACAAGGCCATGTACCAGGCGCTGGACTCCCGCGTCCCCGGGGCGGGTTGGTGGAACGACCCGGCCGCCTCCGGCCGGGTGCTCTCCGGCAACCAGTGGCAGTGGGACATCTACAGCGGGCGCCATCACGAGCTCATGAACGACAACCCCGGCAAGGTACGGACGTCGGGCGACGCCTGGAACGACGAGGACCTCTCCGCCGTGCGGCTCGACGACTCGGGCGCGGTGACACTGCGTCAGGACGCCCGGCTGCTGGACCGCGTCTACCCGAGCGCCACCGCCGGCACGACGCTCGCCTTCACCTACGAGGACCGCTCCCGCGACGGTTCCACGACCCTGACCTGGAATCCGGTACCGGGATCACTGCCGAACGTGTCCCGGCTGGTCGGCTCCGGCCAGTACGGCCTGCTCGTCTGGCGCTCGGCCCCCGGCACGGCCCCCACCGAACTCCACCTGCCCGCCTCGTTCCCGGCCTCGGCCACCACGGTGGTCTCCGACCTGGGCACGGCGTACGCCCCGCCCCCCTACTCCGCGTCGGCCCCGATCGCCGTGGCCCCCGAACCGGGCGGCACGTCCAGCCGCCGGCTCCTGCTCACCGACCCGGACTCGGGCGTCGTGCACTACGCCCTGGTGACGAACGGCGCGGCGTCCCCGCCGGCGAGCCTGCTGAGCGCGGCCCGGTCGGAGCTGTCCGCCTGGGCGGCGGCGCGGTTCTGACGGGACGACGAGCGGGTGGAGACCCGGACGGCGGGGACGGCGGGGACGGTGCCGGACGGCCGCGTCCGGCACCGTCCGCCGGGGCTCAGTGACCGGACGGCCCCGTCCAGTCGGCCCGCACATGCCCGAGCCGCACGCGCTGCGGATGGTCACCGACGGCGACGGACGTGACCTTCCGCCCGGTCGCGAAGTCGATCGCGGTGACCTTGTCGGCGCCGCTCTCGGAGATGATGCAGTCCTTGCCGTCGCCGCTGACCGTGGCCCAGTAGGGCTTGGACGCGGTGATCAGCGGGCCCTCCTGGAGGGTGGCGCGGTCGACGACCGTCGCGTAGTCGTCCATCGTGCCCGCGACGCACAGCTTGGTGCCGTCCGGGTTCATCGAGATGCCGTGGTGGCGCGAGTCGTTGACCCAGGTGGTGCGGTCCTCGCTGGTCGCCGGGTTCTTGGGCAGCGTCTTCATCCGGGTGATCTTGTCGGTGGCGACGTCGTACTCGAAGAAGCCGTTGAAGAACGACACCTGGAAGTAGAACTTCGACTCGTCGGGTGAGAAGACGGCCGGGCGGATGGCGTCGGAGAAGTCCTTCAGCCCGAACGCGTCCAGCCGCTGGCGCATGTCGATCGTCCTGACCTGCTTGTACGTCGTGGCGTCCACGATCGTGATGTGCCGGTCGCCCTTCGTCCAGTCCCAGGCCGGGTCGTCGAGGGAGGTGTTGACGTCCCCGATGGACATGTTCCAGATGTACTTGCCGTCCTTGGTGAAGATGTTCTCGTGCGGCTTGTCGCCGGTGGCGAACGAGCCCAGTTGCCTGCCGGTGTCGATGTCCAGCACGTGCACGGTGTTCGAGGTCGAGGCGGACACCGCGACCCGGGTGCCGTCGGGGGAGACCGCCATGTGGTCGGAGCGGTAACCGGACACGGGGAAGCGCCAGTTGATGCTGCCGGTGGCGAGGTCGATCGAGACGACGTCGGCGAAGCTGGGCCGGGAGACCACCACCGATCGGCCGTCCGGAGTGGAGTACATGTCGTCCGCGAACTGGTCGTGGCCCTCGCCGACGCCGTTGCGGATCGCCATGAAGTAGACCCACTTGATCGGGTCGGCGTTGATCTCGGCCATCCGCTGGTCCTTGTCCGGGATGACGTTCAGATGGCCGACCTTCGCGAAGTCGCCGCTGGACTTGATGACGTCCGCGGTGCCGTCCCAGTTGTTGCCGACGAACATCACCTCCCGCAGGGCGGCGGCGGGGGCCGGGTCGGCGGCGGTGGCGGCCGTCGCGGGGGCGGCGACGGTCAGGACGAGGGCGGCGGCCACGGAGCAAAGGTGCCTGGGTCTGAAGGCAGGCATGAGTGCTCTCTCCTCTGGAAGCGGGGGGTGGGCGGGGGAAGCGAGGTGCACGTGCGGAGGTGATCAGTGCATGCCAAGCGGAAGACCGGAATCTGAAGTGAGATGCCTTCAGATTCTTACTTACTGGAAAGTAAGGAACGGGCGCCCTTCTCCACAAGACTGCGTACACGACAAAATTGGCGCAGCGGGCGACGAAGGAGGGCCAGTGGCGGGCAGGCTCAAGGCGCCGACCGGGCGGTACGCGGGCAAGACCGCGGCGCAACGGCAGGCCGAGCGGCGCAGGAGGTTCCTGGACGCCGCGCTCGAACTGTTCGGTGCCGACCCCGGTTACCGGGCCACCACGGTCGCGGCACTGAGCGAGGCCGCCGGCCTGTCCACCCGGCAGTTCTACGAGGAGTTCCGCACCCTGGAGGACGTGCTGGCCGCCCTGCACCTGCAGGTCAACGACTGGGCAGAGGAAGCCGTCCTCACCGCGTTCGCCGAGGCCGAGGGCCGGCCGCTGGCCGAGCGCGTCACCGACATCTTCCGCGCCTACGCCGCGTCCGTCACCGGCGACACACGCCGGATACGGATCACCTTCGTCGAGATCATCGGTGTCAGCCCGCGGCTGGAGGAACAGCGTCTCGCCCGCCGCGCCCGCTGGGTGGACCTCCTGTGCGCCGAGGCGGACGCGGCCGCCGCCCGCGGCGAGGCGGCTTTCCGCGACTACCGCATCGCCGCGACGGCCTTCATCGGCAGCGTCAACGGCCTCCTGCACGACTGGAGCGCCGGCTGGGTCGACGCGACGCTGGACGAGGTGGTGGACGAACTCGTCCGGCAACTGCTGGCGATCATGCGGCCCACCGGGTGGTCGGACCCGGCCGGCTGACGGGTGCGGCCGCGCCACCTGGGGGAGCGGCAGCGGCACGGCCCCCGCGGCCCAGACCGGCGTTCGAAGGCGCGGGCACCCGCCGGCCGCTGATCATGGGCTCCCTCCACCGGAGCGGCCCTCGGCCTGGAGACCGTCTCCACCGAGGCCGACCCGGAGTACGGCGCCGGGGCCGGCGACGTGAGCGACCACCGCGCCCGGACGCGCTGATCACATGCCCGGGCGGCGGCCGCGGTGGCGACGGCGCGCCCGGGCCGGTCAGGGGGTCCGGGCCGGTCGGGACCGGACCCGGACCCTCGCCGTCGTGCCTCCTACTCGTCCCATGCCTGGATCAGGATCTCCTCGGCGATCTTGCCGTCGCGCAGCGTCACCATCGACTCGGTGAGGACGCGCGTCCCGTCCGAGTACCGGCACGACTGGCTGTAGGCGGCGTGGTCGCCCTGGATGATGCACTGGTCCACCTTGTGCGTCATGTCCCGGCTGTAGATGTCCTCGAGCAGTGCCCCGATCTCCTCGCGACCGCGCAGGATCCTGGGCTTGCTGGGCTGGGTGTTGCGGTCCACGATGCGTATCTGCGCGTCGTCCGCGTAGAGCGACAGAAGGCCTGTCGCCGTGTGTGCTTCCACGCCCCGGCGCAGCGTGTCGGCGCTGAAGGCGGGAGTTGCCGTGGTCCCCATGGTGACCTCCTCCGAGGGCGCGACCCGACGAGGAGCGGGCCGCGAAGGGCCTCTCCTACGAGGCTCCTCCGCCCTGGCGGACCCGGCAAACGCAGCCGGAACGCTGCCCCTGACGGGTGAGTGACGCACCGTGCCCGTGTCCGTCCGAGGCCCGGCGGCGTTGTGCGGAACATGATCTCAACACGACGTATCGTCGCCGCCGTTGGTCTCGCCGCCGGCGTCACCGCTCTCGCCGCGCCGCTCGCCAGCGCCTCCGACTCGACCATCCAGAACCGGGACGGCAGCGAGCTCAACCCGATCACCGCGATCGACTCGCTCGCCACGGCAGGCATCCCCGCGGACCGCCGGGCCGAGATGCCGCGCCCCTCCGAGCAGATCAACCAGCTCGGCCGCCTGAACAACCTCCAGCAGCTGGACCAGGTCGCGGGCATGGGTGCCGTCGGTCCCGCGCTTCCGGGCGCCTTCTAGCGGGCCGACGTCGCGCGTGTCCCCCCTCCCGGCCGAGGGCCGACCGGTGTTCCGGGCGTCCCTCGGCCGTGCCGTGCCCTGACGGCCGCACCCTCCTGCCGGTGAATCGGGCCCGGCCCCGAGAACCCGTGCGTCAGCCGGCCGTCGCCAGGAACTGCGTGGCCGCCAGCTCGGCGTAGAGCGGGTCGCCGGCGACCAGCTCGCGATGGGTGCCCACCGCGCGCACCCGGCCCGCGTCCATGACCACGATCCGGTCGGCCATCGTCACCGTCGACAGCCGGTGGGCCACCACGAGGACCGTCGTCGTACGCGCCACGTCGGCGACGGTGTCCCGCAGCGCCGCCTCGTTGACGGCGTCGAGCTGTGAGGTGGCCTCGTCGAGCAGCAGCAGGCGCGGCCGGCGCAGCAGCGCGCGGGCGATGGCGACACGCTGCCGCTCACCGCCCGACAGCTTGGTACCGCGGTGCCCCACCAGCGTCTCGAGCCCCTTCGGCAGCCGATCCACCAGCCCGTCCAGGCGGGTCGTCTTCAGCACCCGGCCGAGCGCGTCCTCGTCGGCCTCCGGGTTGCCCAGCAGCAGGTTGTCGCGCAGCGAACCGGACAGGACCGGGGCGTCCTGCTCCACATAGCCGATCGCCGAGCGCAGTTGGGGCAGATCCCAGTCCCGCACGTCGCGTCCGTCGAGGGTGATGGTGCCGGAATCGGGGTCGTAGAACCGCTCGATGAGCGAGAACACCGTGGTCTTGCCCGCGCCGGAGGGCCCGACGAACGCCGTCATGCCCCGGGCCGGCACCGCGAAGGTCACCCCGTGGTGGACGGGGGGCAGATCGTCGGCGTACCGGAAGCGGACCTCCTCGAAGGCGAGCGCGGCCGGTTCGGCGCCGGAGGCGGGCAACGGAGCCGGGCGGGCCGCCGGTTCGGCAGGCAGGCTCAGCGCCTCCTGGATGCGGGCGAGGGCGGCGGCGCCCGTCTGGTACTGCGTGATCGCGCCGACCACCTGCTGGATCGGGGACATGAGGTAGAAGACGTACAGCAGGAACGCCACGAGCGTGCCCACCTCGATGGCGCCGGTGGCCACCCGCGCCCCGCCCACCGCGAGCACCGTGATGAAGGCGATCTGCATCGCCAGACCGGCCGTATTGCCCGCGGCAGCCGACCACTTGGCGGCCCGCACGCTCTGTCGCCACGACTCCTGGGCCGCGTCGTGCAGCGTCCGCTCCTCCCGGTGCTCGGCGCCGGACGCCTTCACCGTGCGCAGCGCGCCGAGTATCCGCTCCAGCGAGGCGCCCATCACCCCGACCGCGTCCTGCGCCTGCCGGCTCGCCCGGTTGATGCGCGGCACGATCACCCCGAGGACCGTGCCCGCGCCCAGGATCACGGCCAGGGTGACGAGCAGCAGCACCGGATCGACCAGCCCCATCATGACGACGGTCGCGGCGAGCGTGAGCCCGCCCGTGCCCAGCCCGACCAGGGAGTCGGTGGTGACCTCGCGCAGCAGCGTCGTGTCCGAGGTGATGCGGGCCATCAGGTCGCCGGGTTCGCTGCGGTCGACCGCGGTGATCCGCAGCCGCAGCAGATACGAGGACAGGGCGCGCCGCGCGCCGAGCACCACCGACTCCGCGGTACGCCGCAGCACATAGCCGCCGAGCGCGCCCACCGCCGCGTTCGCGACCACCAGCGCCGACATGGCCAGCAGGGCGCCGGTGATGGCCCGGTCGTGCGAGAGGTCGTCGATCAACCCCCGTGCCACCAGCGGCAGCAGCAGCCCGGTGGCGCCCGTGACCAGCGACAGCAGCGCGCCCGTCGACAGGGCCCATCGGTGCGGCCGGACGTAGGCGAGGAGCAGTCGCCAGGCGGGCGGGTGCGACTCGGGGTCTGCGATGCTCACGGCGCTCCTCGGCTCTCGTGCGGAGCGTTCAGGTTACGTCGGCGCCCGCGCCCGGAGCCCGGCCCCTTCCGGACGACCGCGCGTCCCGTCCCCGGGACGACGCGGTTACTGATCAGTCACCCGTAGGGTCGAAGGGACGGACATCCGCCGATGAAAGGGTTCAGCACCATGGCGCAGGAAGTTCGTGGCGTGATCGCACCGGGCAAGGACGAGCCGGTGCGGGTGGAGACGATCGTCGTACCCGATCCTGGACCCGGGGAAGCGGTGGTCCGGGTCCAGGCCTGCGGAGTCTGCCACACGGACCTGCACTACAAACAGGGCGGGATCAGCGACGACTTCCCCTTCCTGCTTGGTCACGAGGCGGCCGGGGTGGTGGAGTCGGTCGGCGAGGGTGTCACCGACGTCGCCCCCGGAGACTTCGTGGTCCTCAACTGGCGTGCGGTGTGCGGGCAGTGCCGCGCCTGTCTGCGCGGGCGGCCGTGGTACTGCTTCGACACCCACAACGCCCGGCAGAGGATGACCCTCGCCGCCACCGGCCAGGAGCTGTCGCCGGCGCTGGGCATCGGCGCGTTCGCGGAGAAGACCCTGGTGGCGGCCGGGCAGTGCACCAAGGTCGATCCGAGCGTGCCGGCGCAGGTGGCCGGGCTGCTGGGCTGCGGTGTGATGGCGGGCATCGGCGCGGCGATCAACACCGGGGAGGTCGGCCGCGGCGACAGCGTGGCCGTGATCGGCTGCGGCGGGGTGGGGGACGCGGCGATCGCCGGTTCCCGTCTGGCGGGCGCGGCGAAGGTCATCGCGGTGGACATCGACGACCGCAAGCTGGCCACGGCGCGGGAGATGGGCGCCACCCACACGGTGAATTCCAGGGAGAACGACCCGGTCGAGGCGATCCGCGAGCTGACCGGAGGCTTCGGCGCCGACGTCGTCATCGAGGCGGTAGGCCGCCCGGAGACGTACAAGCAGGCGTTCTACGCGCGCGACCTGGCCGGGACGGTGGTGCTGGTCGGCGTCCCGACACCCGAGATGAGGCTGGAGCTGCCCCTGCTGGACGTGTTCGGCCGCGGCGGCGCGCTGAAGTCCTCCTGGTACGGCGACTGCCTGCCGAGCCGCGACTTCCCGATGCTGGTCGATCTGCATCTGCAGGGCCGGCTGCCGCTGGAGAAGTTCGTCACCGAGACGATCGAACTCACCGACGTGGAGAAGGCGTTCGAGCGGATGCACCACGGCGACGTGCTGCGCTCGGTGGTGGTGCTCTGATGGCCGCGCGCATCGAACGCCTCGTCACCTCCGGGCAGTTCACACTCGACGGCGGCACCTGGGACGTCGACAACAACGTCTGGCTCGTCGGGGACGACCACGAGGTCGTCGTGATCGACGCGGCCCACGACGCCGACGCCATCGCCGCGGCCGTGGGGGACCGCCGCCTGACGGCCATCGTGTGCACGCACGCCCACAACGACCACATCGACGCGGCGCCCGCCCTGGCCGATCGCACGGGCGCCACGATCTGGCTGCACCCGGACGACCTGCCGCTGTGGAAGCTGACCCACCCGGACCGCGCCCCCGACGCGCATCTCGTCGACGGCCAGGTCATCGAGGCGGCGGGCGCCGACCTCACGGTGCTGCACACCCCCGGCCACGCGCCGGGCGCCGTCTGCCTCCACGACCCCGCCCTGGCCACGGTCTTCACCGGCGACACCCTCTTCCGGGGCGGCCCCGGCGCGACCGGCCGCTCCTACTCCCACTTCCCGACGATCATCGACTCCATCCGGGACCGCCTGCTGACCCTCCCGCCGGAGACGACGGTGCTCACGGGCCACGGCGATCCCACCACCATCGGCGCGGAGGCTCCGCACCTGGAGGAGTGGATCGCACGGGGGCATTGATCCCTCCGGACCGAGGGGTCGGGTGACCCGCACGGAATCCCCGTGAAAGGCGACAGGAGATGCCCGTCTTCCGCGGCACGCTCGACCCTGACCGCAGGAGTCGTGAGCGAAGGGGAGGTGCGCCTACGCGAGTCGCCGCGGGAACGCTGACACACGAGGACAGACAAGAACACCGACGCGCGCCCTCCGCCGTGCGGATCTTGGGGGAGTAGGTTCGGCTCATGGCTGACACGAAGCGCTTCGAGGGACACGGGGTTCTCGTCACTGGCGCGGCCCGCGGCATCGGCGCGGCGGTCTCCCGGCGTCTGGCCGAGGAAGGCGCGCGGGTCCTGCTGACCGACGCCGATCCGGCCGCGGCGCAGAAGACCGCGAGCGCGCTGCGCGAACGAGGTCTCGCGGCCGAGGCGGCGGCGTGCGACGTCGCCGAGCGGGCCGCCGTGGAAGCGGCCGTCGCACGGGCCGTCGAGACCTTCGGGTCGCTCGACGTCCTGGTCAGCAGCGCGGCGAGCTGCACCCCCGACACCCCGCTCTTCGAGGACGGCCCGGACGACGCCTGGGACCGAGACCTCGACATCACGCTGACCGGCACCTACCGCTGCTGCCGTGCCGCCCTGCCGCACCTGGCCGCCTCCGGCCGGGGCGCCGTCGTCACCATCGGTTCGGTCAACGCCCTCCAGGCGTTCGGCAACCACGCCTACAGTGCCGCGAAGGCCGGTCTGCTCTCCCTCACCCGCACCATGGCCGCGCACGTGGCCGCGCGCGGTGTCCGCGTGAACCTGGTGATGCCGGGCACGGTGCGCACCTCGGCCTGGGAGGGCCGCGAGGACGAACTGCGGACCCTGCGCGGCCTGTACCCGCTCGGCCGGGTCGGGGAGCCGGACGACATCGCCGCCGCCGTCGCCTTCCTCGCCTCCCGCGACGCCTCCTGGATCACCGGCACCGCGCTCACGGTCGACGGCGGTCTCACCGCCGTCAACACGGGGTTCCTCCGGGCGACGGGCCAGGACGGGGACGCCCCGGAGTTCCCGTAGCCCGCCGCACGAGAGATGGGCCACAGCACCTCAGCCGTCTCCCTGTGACCCGCGGCACTGCGAATGTCACCGTTTCGTCGCATCGTGGGCGATCCCTGCAACCGATCGCGCCGCACACCGGTCTAGCTGGCAGAGATCGCGGATCAGACGCGCCGACGACACGAAGGGCAAGGCCGGCCATGGGGGACATACGCAGACGGGGCGCCGTGGCGCTCGGGCTCACCGCGCTGGTGGCACCGCTCGCGCTCGCACTGGGCACCGCGCCCGCGCAGGCGGCGACGGGCTGCACCAGGAGCACCGGGCCGTACCAGAAGCAGGTGGAGAAGTTCCTCCACCTGACCGTCGACGGCAGGCAGTCGGCCACCGACTGCAAGGCCGTCAAGGCCTTTCAGACCAAGCACGGCATCACGCCGAACATCGGCTACGCGGGGCCCGTCACCTGGGGTGTGATGGACCTGATGAACAAGCAGAGGGCCGTGGGGAAGAACCCGAACAAGGCCCACAAGTGCCCGACGAACAAGGGCCGTATCGCCTGTGTGAACCTGACGCTCCAGCTCAGCTGGATCCAGGACGGCAGCCGGCTCGTCTACGGCCCCGTCCCGGTCCGCACCGGCCGTAACGGCTACGAGACCCGCACCGGCCTGAAGAAGATCTACTGGCGGCACATCAACCACGTCTCCAGCATCTACCACGTGCCGATGCCCTACAGCCAGTTCTTCGACGGCGGCCAGGCCTTCCACTCGGTGAACCTCAGCATGTGGAACCCGCCGGGCTCGCACGGCTGCGTCAACATGACCCGCGCCACCGCCAAGAAGTACTGGTCACTGCTGAGGAAGGGCGACGACGTCTTCGTCTACGGCCGCAAGCCGGGCACCTGACGCGGGCGCGGGCACCCGGCTCGGCGGCCCGTCACCGCGTGGGCGCGTCCGCGAAGTCGGGGATCTCCAGCCGTACGCCGCCCTGCCGCGCGGACTCGTGCGCGACGATGCCCGGCAGGGTGCAGCGGGCGGGCACCCACGCGTCGACGGACGGCAGCGACCGCGTGTTCACGGCGGTCACGGCTCGGCCTGTCCGCGGGCAGCCTCACCCGGCTGACCAAACCGCTGACCGAGTCGGGCCTGCTGATCGAGGTCACCGAGGCCGGTGCGCCGGCGGAGGCGCGTGGGACTGGACGTACGAGGAGATCCTGGCCCTGGCCCTCGCCCTGGCCGCGGCCCGTGAACCCATGCACGCCCGTGTCGTCGGCGAGGCGGCGCGCGCCCTGGGCACCCTCGTCGCCCGGATCGCCGGCTTCGCGATCCCACAGAAGATCCTGCTCGCCGGTGAAGGCGTCGGGCTGATGGATGTGGCCGGAGACACGGTGCGGGAGTCGATCGCCGCCCGGCGGCATCCGCTCGCCGCGCCGGTACCCCTGGAGACCAAGGTGTCCGACTTCCACGACTGGGCCCGCGGCGCGGCCGTCCTGGCCATCCGGGTGCTGGTCCTGGGGGTCGCGGATGCGTGAACTCACCGGTTTGTTCGGGCAGATGGACGTGACCAGCAACACGGTCCTTTATGTCCGTTTTCTGCAGGCTTACTCACAGTGCCTTCACGTCCGGCGCCGTATGCTTCACAGCATGTCCACCACCGTTGAACCGTCCTCCGTGCGCTCGGCGGACGAGGTCAACGAGGAGATCCGGGCCCTGTGGCGCCGGTCGGGCGGGACACTGAGCGGCGAGCAGCGCGAGGAGTACCAGCGCCTCGTCCTGGAGTGGGCCGCCGCGGCCCCGCCCCGGTCGCGGGCCGCCTGAACGGCACTGAGCCCCGCGGCGCTTCACAGCCCCGGCCCGGGGAACCCGGCGCCGGATGGGTCCCCTCCTCGCACTGGCCTCCGCCGTCTGCTACGGCATCGTCGACTTCACCGGCGGAATCCTCTCCCGCCGGGCCTCCTACGCGACCGTCACCTTCCTCGGCCAGCTCGGCGGGCTGCTGTTCGCCTGCGCCGCCGCCCTCCTCGTGTCCGCCTCCTCCGTCCACCTCTCCGACCTGCTGTGGGGCGCCCTGTCGGGCGCCGGCAGCTGCACCGCCATGCTCTTCTTGAACCGTGGTCTCAGCCGCGGCGCGATGAGCGTGGTCGTACCGGTCAGCGCGGTGACCGGCGTCGCCCTGTCCGTCCTGTGCGGGGTCCTCGCTCTCGGTGACCGCCCCGGCCCCCTGGCCTGGGTGGGCATCGTCGTCACGGTCCCGGCCCTCTGGCTCGTCGCCGGTGGAGGCACCGGCCGCCGGGGCGCGGCGGCGGAGGTGCGGCCCGCTCCGCCCGCCCGTCCGGGCGGAGCCGTGGGGGACGGCCTGGTCGCCAGCGGGGGCGTCGCCGTGCAGTACGTCGCGCTCGGCCTCGCGGCACCGTCCGCGGGGCTGTGGCCGGTGGCTGCGGGCCGCGTCGCCGCGGTGCTCCTGCTGCTGCCGGGCGCCGTGCGGGGCGGGCTGCCGCGCCCGGCGCCCCGCCTGAGCGTCCCGTCGCTCCTCGTCGGCGCCGGGGCCGCCCTCGGCCTGATCCTCTATCTGCTCGCCGCCCAGCGGCAGCTGCTCGCCGTCGCCGTGGTCCTGGCCTCCCTGTATCCCGCGCTTCCCGTCATCCTCGGACTGGCCCTGCTGCACGAGCGGGTGCGCGCGCCGCAGGCGGCCGGGCTGCTGGGCGCCGCGGCGGCCACGGTCCTGCTGACCCTGGGCTGAGCCGTCAGCCCCAGGTGGCGGAGTAGTGCCGGCGGTACTCCTTGCGGTCCTGCTCGGCGCGGATGTAGCGGGTCGCGACCAGCGCCAGCAGGCTGCCCCCGATGACGAGCAGGCCGGGGCCCACGTTCTCGGGGTTCGCGAGCCGGGCCAGCAGTGTCTCGCCGTCATCCGCGAGGCCCGAGACGGGGCCCGAGGAGCCGGGGGAGGCCGCGCCGGGTGCGATCGCGCTGTGCGTGGCCGAGGAGGACGGCGCCGCCGTGCCCTGCCCGGCGGCCTGCTTGGACACGATCATCCGCACGCCGAGCGCCTGCATCGCCCTGGTCACCGGCTGGAAGAAGGTCGTCCCGCCGGAGGTGCAGTCGCCGCTGCCGCCCGAGGTCACGCCCAGCGCGACGCCGTCGGAGAACAGCGGACCGCCGCTGTCGCCGGGCTCGGCGCACACATTCGTCTCGATCAGGCCGGTGACGGTGCCCTCCGGATAGTTGACCGTGGCGTCGAGTCCCTTGACCTGTCCGTCGTGCAGCCCGCTGGTGCTGCCGCTGCGGAACACCCGCTGCCCCACGGCGGCGTCGCCGACGCCCGTGATGCGCACGCCGTTGCCGTTGCCGATGGCCACCACGTCGGCGCCCGCGCCCGCCCGGCCGCTCGCGTACCGCACCAGTGAGAAGTCACTGCCGGGGAAGTCCTGCCGCACCGTCGTGCCGAGCTGCTGGTTGCCCCGGTTGTCCGCGAACCAGATGGACCCGGTCGCTCCGCAGTGCCCGGCGGTGAGGATGAAGTCGCTCTTTCCGTCGGTCACGTTGAAACCGGCCGAGCAGCGCCCGCCGGTCGACAGGATCGGCTGCGCCCCGTTGAGCCGGGTCGTGAACGCGCCCCGCGTGCGCTCCGTGCGGACGTAGGAGCCGATGCCGGTCGCGACCTTGGTCATCCGCGACCAGTCGGAGGCCGAGACGGTGCTGTCGCCCTGCACCACGACCTGGTTGGTGCGGTAGTCCATGACCCAGGCCGTACCGGCCACCCGGGGCGCCGCGCGCAGCGTCGACGCCGCCGCCTTGAGGTCGTTCATGCTGTGCCGGACCATCTTCGCCCGGGCGCCCGCGTGCTGGACCCGGGCCGCCGCGTCCTTGTCGGTCACGGCGACGACCGGACGCCCGTCCGCGCCGATCCAGGTGCCCGCCGTGCGGGCGGTGCCGAGTTCGGACACGAGCGCGGCACCCGGGTTCCCCGAGGTGCCGGAGGCGCTGAGCGGGAGGGCGGAGGTACCGGGAGTCTCGCTCGCCATGGCGGCCTGCGTGACCATCGCTCCTCCGAGGAGGAGACCGCCGACGGCCGCCAGCCGCGTCGCTCGCCGGACGATCCGTCGTCGTGCGTGCCTCATGCATCGCTCCCGAACCCGTACGCGCGGTGTCAACACCGCGGGGCACTCCGGTCGTTGAGCGCCCTCTCTCCATACGGGGCCGGGGACCGTCCCGTTCAGCGCGCGGGCGGTCCGCTCACCGCTTGCGGCCCACCCCGCCGTACATGGCCACTTCCCGCGGCTCGTCCCCGCGGGGCTGCTCGGGCCGCCAGCGCGAGCACGAGACCACGCCCGGCTCGAGAAGGTCCAGGCCGTCGAAGAAGCGGGCCACGGCCTGCGGGGTGCGCTGGGTCAGCCGCGGGATGCCGCGCTCGTTCCAGAAGCGGACCGCCGCGTCCACCTCCGGCAGCTCGGGGCTGGTGATGGTGTGGGAGAGCACGAGATGGCTGCCGGACGGCAGTGCGTCCATGAGGCGGCGCACGACGCCGTAGGGGTCCTCTTCGTCGCTGAGGAAGATGACCACTCCGAGCAGCATCAGGGCGACCGGGCGCGTGAGGTCCAGGGTCTCGGCGGCCCGCTCCAGGATCGCCTCGGCGTTGCGCAGGTCCTCGTCCAGGTGGTCGGTGCGTCCCTCGGGCGAGCTGGTGAGCAGGGCGCGGGCGTGCGCCAGCACCAGCGGGTCGTTGTCGACGTAGACGATCCGCGCGTCCGGAGCCAGACGCTGGGCGACCTCGTGCGTGTTGTCGGCGGTGGGCAGGCCGGTGCCGATGTCGAGGAACTGGCGGATCCCGGCCCCGGTCACGAGATGGCGTACGGCGCGCCCCAGGAATCGGCGGTCGGCCAGCGCGTACTCGCCGATGGCCGGATGCAGTTCGCGGATGTGGTCACCGGCCACGCGGTCGACCTCGTAGTAGTCGCCGCCGCCGAGCCAGTAGTTCCAGATCCGGGCCGTGTGCGGGCGCAGCGTGTCGAGGCGTCTGCGCAGCGCCGCGGCGTGGTCCTCGGTGCATGCCGGGTTCTCCGTCAAGGGTTCCGCTCCTGGAGTGCCTTTTGCGGGGGGTGGCATCAACCGGCCATCCAACCACCGGAGTTGATGTTTGCCGAGGGTGGAGAACGGGTGTTTTCCCCGCGCTGCCGGTGGTGCGCCGAATCGTTCCAGGTGAGAGGTGCGCCCCTTATCTTGAGCGCCATGAACAGGATCCCGTACGACCCGTCCGGTGAACCGAATCCGCTGCGCGTCCTCTCCCTCGACCTGCTGCGCCGCCGTACCAGCGTCAAGTGGCGCGCCCACCCCGCCGACGTGCTGCCGCTGTGGGTGGCCGAGATGGACGTCCCGCTCGCCGCGCCCGTGGTCCGCGCGGTCACCGACGCGCTCGCGCTCGGGGACACCGGCTATCCGGCGGGCACCGGCTACGCCGAGGCGCTCGCCGGGTTCGCGGAGAAGCGGTGGGGTTGGGACGGGCTCGCCGTGCGGCGCACCGCGATCGTGCCCGACGTCATGCTCGGCGTCGTCGAGATGCTGAAGCTGGTCACCGGGCCCGGGGACCCGGTGATCGTCAACCCGCCGGTGTATCCGCCGTTCTACCAGTTCGTCGAGCACATGGACCGGCGGGTCCTGGAGGCGCCGCTCGGCCCGGACCTGCGCATCGACCTCGGGGTGCTGGAGGGCACCTTCCGGCGGGCCGTCGCCGGCGGACACCGCGCCGCCCACCTGCTGTGCAGCCCACACAACCCCACCGGTACCGTGCACACGGCCGAGGAGCTGTCCGCCGTCAGCGCCCTCGCCCGCCGCTACGGCGTGCGCGTGGTCGCGGACGAGATCCACGCCCCGCTGACCGCGGCCGGCGCGGACTTCGTGCCGTACCTGAGCGTTCCGGGCGCGGAGGAGGGCCTGTCCCTCATGTCCGCGTCGAAGGGGTGGAACCTGGCGGGCCTGAAGGCGGCGCTCGCGATCGCCGGACCGGCGGCCGCCGCCGACCTCGCCCGCCTGCCCGAGGAAGTCGGCCACGGCCCGAGCCACGTCGGCGTCATCGCCCACACCGCCGCCCTGACCGACGGCACCGCCTGGCTGGACGCGCTCCGCGGCGGCCTGGACGACAACCGCCGGCTGCTGGCGGACCTGCTCGCCGAGCACCTCCCCGCCGTCACCTGCCGCCCCGGCGAGGCGACCTGCCTGGCCTGGCTCGACTGCCGCGCCCTCGGCCTCGGCGACGACCCGGCCGAGGTGTTCCTGGAGCGGGGGAGGGTGGCGCTGAGCCCCGGCACCGCCTTCGGCACCGGCGGGGCGGGGCACGTACGGCTGAACCTGGCGGCCTCACCCGAGGTGATCACCGAGGCCGTACGGCGGATGGCGGCGGCACTCGGCTGAACCCGGGCCGGTCACGGCCGTCATGGACACGGGAGCCCCCGCATGATCACCCGCGACTCCTCCAGGCGCCGGCCGGTGCCCAATGCCGCAACAGGCCGCGGCACTAGACTTCCGCCATGGACCACATGTCGCTGGAGCGGCTCGGCGCCGAGAAGTACGTGCTGATCACCAGCTACCGCAAGAACGGCACCCCGGTCGCCACGCCGGTGTGGGTGGTGCGCGACGGTGACGCCCTCGGTGTGTGGACGGCCGCCGACTCGTGGAAGGTGAAACGGATCCGGGCCCGCGGGGACATCCTCGTCGGTCCCTGCGACCTGCGTGGCCACCCCACCGGCAACCAGGTTCCCGCCGTCGCCGAGATCGGCGACGAGGAGACCCTCGCCCGCTACCGCCGGCTCATCGTCCGCAAGTACGGGATCGTGGGCCGTCTCACCCTGTTCGGCAGCCGGCTGCGCCGGGGGCTGAAGGGCACCGTCGGCATCCGCGTCACGCTCGCGCCCTGAGACACATGCGGCCGTGCCGGTGCGAGCAGCCGGTGGTGGCCGAACGCCACCTCGCCCTCGCGCCCGGCGTGGGACGGCGGCCGGGCGGTGTCTCCGTGCGGTGTCTCCGGCCGGGCCGGCCGGTCGCCGTGCGGCAGCCGTCTCCCGGGGCGGCGGGAGGGCGAGCCGGTCAGGTCCAGGCGCGGTACGGCTCGTCGACCAGCTGGAAGACGGGCTCGCCGCGGACCGGGTCCTTGGCGGTCGACAGCCGTACCCGGTCACCGCTGCGGATACCGATCAGCGGTCCCATGACCCGGCCGCGCACGACGAAGCCCTCGGCCATCTCGACGAGCGACACGTTGCGGGCGGCGGGCGTGTTGCGGTGCACGATCGTCGCGTGGCGGATCGTGCCCGTGCCCGCGCTGCGCTCCGTGCGCAGGTCACCGCCCTGGCAGACCGGGCACAGCAGCCGGTGGTACATGGCGGTGCCGCACCAGGTGCAGCGCTGGAAGAGGAGCGTGTCCGCGTCGCGCGCCGCCGGATCGAGCAGACCCGCCGCGGAGCCCGCTGCCTGACTGGCCACGTTTCCTGTGTAGTGGTACACGCTGGTCAACTCCCTGCGCCTCGGCCGGAATCCCATGTGCGCGGCTCAACCGTGCACGGACGTGCCCGGTTCACCGTGCCACCGTGCACGCGACCAATGTATGGCACTCAGTGCCACTCGTAAAGGCACTCCGTACCCTCAATTTCGCCCGAGCTCCGGCTCGATCTCCTGCACGACCCGCCACAGGGGCGCGTCGCGCCGGGCGACGACCACCACCACGTCCTCCGGCCCGCCGCTCACACGGCGGGCCGGAGCCGTGCCGAAGGCGGACTGGACGTAGCCGAGCGCGTGGTCGACGGCGGCCTCGGAGTCGCCCTCGCCGTCCGAACGCAGCCAGGACCGCAGCGCGTTGTTGTGCGCCGCCACCACGGCGGCCGCGATCACGTCCGCCCGCAGGATGCCGTCGCGCCGGCCGGCGAACCGGACGCGCAGGTACTCCGCGAGGGCGCGCTCGTAGCGCCACACCACGGACAGCTCGTACGTCCTGAGTCCCGGGACCTTCTTGGTGAGGCGGTAACGCTGCACGGAGAAGGCCGGGTTCTCGGCGTACATCCGCAGCACGAGCCGGGCCGCGTCGCAGACCCGCCGCACGGGCTCGTCGTCCTCGCCGCTCTCGGCGAGGAAGGCCGTCATGTCGGCGAGGCACCGCTCGTGGTCGGGGAAGACGACGTCCTCCTTGGAGGGGAAGTAGCGGAAGAACGACCGCCGTCCGACGCCGGCGAGCGCCACGATGTCGTCGACCGTCGTCTGCTCGTAGCCCCGCTCCAGGAAGAGCTGGAACGCCGCCGCGACCAGCGCGTCCCGCATCGGTGGCTTCCCGGCCGCCGCCTCCGTGTTCATGGACGGAACGTAGCACCGGCACGGCGCGTATGGCACGCGGTGCAGGGGTGTCGGGGAACTCAGTGCTTTCGCCGCCCCCGGGACGGGCGACCGGTGCCGCCGCTGAACCCGCGGGGCGGTGGCCGCGTATCACTCGTCGGGGAACGGCGGAGGCCCCGATGCCGGGGACGGAAGGAGAGCACTGTGCCCACACCGCCCGGGTCGGACGCGCCGCACGACCGCCCGCCCCTGGAGCCCATCCGCGTTCTGCGCCCGCGCCGCACCGACGGCCTCGCGGAGCTGTTCAAGGAGATGGAGCAGGGTCGCGAGGACCTCGAGCGCGTCGCCGTGCCGGACCCGCGCTCCTGGGACGAGGGCGAGACGCAGGAACTGCCGCGCGTGCGCGCCGGAGACGGCACCGCCGCGCGCGGCGCCGGGCCGGGAGGGCCCGAGCGCCCCCGATGGGGCTCCGGACCGGGACTGCGCCGTGCCGCGATCGCGGTCGCCGTCTCCGCGGCCGCGCTCGTCGGCTTCGCCTGCGCCCTTCTGCTGCCCGGCCGCGACGGCCACGCCGCCGCACGCCCCCCGGGCGCCACGGCGTCCGCCGCACCGACCGCGACCGCCTCGGCCACCGCCGCCACCGCACCGGACCCCGACGGCGCCGGCACCCTGCGCGAGGGCGACAGCGGTCCCGCGGTGGCGGACCTGCAGCAACGCCTGCTGCGCGTACCGGACATCTACCCCGGGGGCTCCGCGAGCGGCACCTACGACGCCACCCTCGAGGCCGCCGTGGCCCGCTTCCAGCTCTGGTACGGCATCAGCGGCGACGAGCGGGGTGTCTACGGCGACGACACCCGGCGCGCACTGGAGTCACGCACGTCCTACGGCACCGGCTGAGGCGCCGTCCGCCCGGGGCCGACGGGGACCCTGACGTCCACCACACAGACGTCGTCCCGGCGTTCGCGCTCCAGCATCGAGGCGAGCAGCGGTCCGAGGGACGGGGACCCGGGCTCGTCGGCGTGGCTCAGCACGGCGTCGGCGAGGCGCGTCAGCCCCCGGTCCAGGCCCTCCGCGGGCCGCTCGACCAGGCCGTCGGTGTAGAGCAGGACGCGGTCGCCCGGAGCCAGCCGGCACACCGCCTCCTCGTACTCGGGCGCCGGGCTCGCCCCGAGCAGCATGCCGCGCGGGCGGTCCAGATAGCGCACCCGGCCGTCGCGCACCAGCAGGGGCGGCGGATGACCGGCCTGGGCCCAGACCAGGCGCCGCTCGGCCGGGTTGTACCGGGCCAGGATCAGGGTCGCGGTGCCGTGCGAGTCGCGCGAGTGCAGCAGCAGCGTGTTGAGCCGGGTCAGCGCACCCGTCAGTGAGGAGCCGGTGATCACCATGCCCTTGGCGGTGAACCGCAGCTGGGCCATCGTGGCGACCGCGTCGATGCCGTGCCCGGCGACGTCTCCGACCACGAACAGGGCGTCCCCGTCCGGCAGTTCGATGACGCTGAACCAGTCACCGCCGACGTGGACGTCCGACTGCGCGGGCAGATAGGCGACTTCGACCCGCAGCCCGGCCAGGAGCACCGGCCTGGTCGGCAGGGGGAGCAGCGCGTGCTGGAGCCGGCCGGCCAGCGTCCGCTCGGCGCGCAGTACGTCGTGCTGGGTGAGGATGGCCCGCTCGCTCTCGACCAGGGCGAGTTCGGCGCTGCGCTGGGCGGTGAGGTCCTGGATGACGCCGTGCACCTCGACGGTCGTCCCGGCGGAGTCCGGCACGGCCTCGGCCACCGCCCGCAGATGGCGCAGCCCCTCGGCCGTCCTGACGCGGAACGGGACGTCGACCGTCCGGCCCCGCGCCAGGAGCTCCCCGATGGCGTGGGTCAGCGCGGCCATGTCCTCGGGCAGGGCGAGAGCGGGCAGCCCGGTGAGGTCGACGGGACCGCGCGCCGGGTCGCGGTCGAGGAGCGCGAACACCTTGGACGACCAGGTGACCTCGTGCGTGATCAGGTTCCAGCTCGCCCAGCCCAGACCACCGAGCCGCTGCAGGTCCGCCAGACGCTGCTCCTGCCGGTCGGAGGAGCCCTGCCGGACCCAGGTGACGACCAGGCCCTCGCCCAGCCGCGCGGCCCGCACGGTGTAGGTGGACAGCTCGGTGGTGCCGTCCACCGTCTCCTGGCGGCCGAACGGCTCGCTCTCGTACGGCGTTCCGGTGGCCAGCGCGCCCTTCAGACCCTGCCACATGGGCTCGCCGGCGAGCGCCGGGCAGCTCTCGCGGAACCGCCGGCCGATCAGTTCGCGCCCGGCGCGGCCGGCCACGTCGACCGCCTGGGCGGTCGCCGCGTCGATGCGGAAGTCCTCGACGCCGCCCGCCGCGGCCCGCACCGGAGCCAGCAGCATCGCGGCGTCCGGCAGCGCGTCGAACACGGCCTGCACGGCCCCCGCGGAGCTGTCGGCGGTGTCGTGGGGGCGCGGGCCGATCGCGAGCAGCCGGCCGGCGCAGAGCCGGGCCACCGCCTCGAGATGCCGCCGGGCGCTCGCGGAGAACGGCCCGACGCGGGAGCGCAGGACCCCGACGCACACGTCGGGCCCGTCGCCGGTGGGCACGGGCAGCCAGGCCCGGGACCGCCACAGCCCGGGCGGGTCCATCAGCAGGTACCTCTCGCGGTCGGCCTCGGCGTCCTCCAGCCAGTGCGGCTCACCGGTCCGCAGCGCCTCGAGCGGGGCGACCCCGCTCAGCGGCGGCACCTGGCGCCACTGCGCGGCCAGGACGCCGTCGACGCCGGCGTGCCCGATCAGTTCGAGCTCGCCGGCGGGCAGCCGAGCGTAGATCATGACCGCGTCGGCGTCCACCTCGGACGCGAGATGCGCGAGCAGGCACTGGGCGAGATCCTGCGGCGTGGCCACGCGGACCAGTTCCCCGCCGAGCGGGCCGAGATCCGCCGGACCGTCCCCCGGGCCGGCCGCGCGCGGCGCGCTCGCGGCGGCGGACGTGGAGCCGGCGGAGGGCGCCTGCTCCCCGGCGGCGCCGACCGTGGCCGGGACCAGGCTGCTGAGGGTGATCCAGCACTCCTCCAGCAGCGAGCGGCTGCCCGCTTCGGCCCGCCGGGCGAGCTCCTCGTGCGCGGCGTCGGGGGAGCAGCCGGCCTGCGCCATCACGACGCCCTTGGCCTGCTCCACGACGGCCGTCCTCGCCGCCAGATCGCGCAGCCGGTCCATCTCGGCGCGCTGCCTGGCGACCACTTTGGCCAGCGCGACGGTGTCCGGCGCGGCACGGGATTCGGCGCCCGGTGCGGGCTCGCTCGTCACGGGTCGAGCATCGCACATCGCACGCGCTTCGATCGCGGTCCTGCCGGCTCCGGTTCCACCGGAAAGGGCGAGGCCGGGGCACCGGCGCCCCGGCCCGGCGCACGGGTCGGCCGTCCGGCGGCCGGTACGGCCACCGCCGCAGCAGCCGGCTGAGCCGCGGCATGACCGGGTACGTCAGCGGCGACAGCAGCAGCACGGGGAGGACGGCCGAGCGCAGCGGCAGCGGCCAGGCGCGGTGCGGGGCGCCGGCAGCCACCGGATGAGCAGGGTGAAGGGACAGGCCCCGAGGAAGGTGGTGAGCACCGTCTTCCAGCGCGGCGGCGACCGCATCGTGGTGCCGGGCAGGCTGAACCAGGTCCCCATGCCGGTGGTGGACTGCCGCTCGCTGCCGGCCTCCGTGGCGACCCCCTCGATCCGCTCGTGCCACGAGGCCCGCTCGTCGGACTCCGGCCACTGTGCCGGCCGGTGCGCGTCCGGGAAGCGGAACCACGTGGTGGCGGTGACCGTCCCCGGGGCGCAGCCACGCGACGCCCTCGTCGCCGGGGAACCCTCTGGCGCGGCGGGTGATCCCGCGGGTCCGCTCCTCGAGGTCCTGCTCCCGGCCGGGGCGTACCCGCCGGGTGAGAATGCCGGTGACCGTTTTGCTGCCGCGCGGCCGGGTGGTGCCCGGGGTCACGAGGTGTGCGACGGGTGGCACCGGTTCACGCACGGGCCCGCGGGCACCGGGCCCGCGGGCGCCGTCAGCGCCCGGAGTCGACCAGGGCGCGGCTGACCGCGCGGACGCTGCGCGCGATGTGCTGGAGCTGCATGACCTCGGCCGCGTACAGCTTGATCGTGTGCTCGATGACCGACTCGGGCAGGCCGAGCGCGGGCAGGTCGGCGCGCGCGGTCTGCAGGGCGGTCCGGGCGACCCGGATCTCCTGCTGGACCTGGATCTGCGCGTGGCGGGCGAGCAGGACGGGATGGCGGATGAGGGCCGGGTAGCTGCCGTAGCGCGCGGGCACCAGTTCGCGCAGCCACTTGGCCGCCGAGCGCTCCCAGTCGTAGGAACCGGGCTGCTTGACCTGGCACGGCCAGTCCGGGCTGATGCGCGTGGTCGTCAGTTGCATGATCGTCGCTTCCGGTCTTCGGCGTCGGGAGGGTGGTCCGACGAGGGGCGGGCGGCCCCGGCCTAGGGGATGACCGGGACCGCCAAGGGCACTCGCACGGACGAGGCCCGCCCGGACACCACGAGCGCCGACGCGGGTAGGAGACGGCGGCTCCGGGGGTGTCCGGGGTGACGCCTGAGCAGTATTTATATATGCCGTCCGCTTTGCAAGACGCATGAAAACATTCATGCGCGAAATGTAGGGAAAGATCCGTTTGTCATGGGTGAAAGGCGGAGTGAGCCGTGTTGCCCCCGAGCGCGGAAGCTCAGTCGCGCAGGAAGAACTGGTGCTGCTCGGAGATCTGCTCGTACTCCTCCAGGCGCGCCTGGGTGCGCTCTGGGTCGGCGTCGGTCATGGCCTGCAGCAGCGCGGAGGAGACCACGCCGGGCGCCGCGTAGGTGTCGAAGACCAGACGGGAACCGGTGCCGGTGGCGAAGACGACCTCCGCCTCGGCGGCCACCGGGCCGAGCGCCAGATCGGTGACCAGGGCGATCCGCAGGCCGGCGCTGCGCGCGACCCGCACCGCCGCGAGGGTCTCCTGGGCGTGCCGGGGCATCGAGAACGCCAGCACCCACGTACCGCCCGCCTCCCGCGACTGCAACAGCGCGTCGTAGGCGACGCTGCCGCCGCGCGTCACCAGCCGCACGTCCGGGTGGATACGCCGCGCCGCGTACGCGAAGTACTCCGCGAGCGAGGCCGAGATGCGCAGCCCGAGAACGGTCAGCGGGGTGGAGTCCGACAGTTTGCGGCCGAGGTCGATGATCTGGTCCGGGTCGGCGAAGTCGCGCCGCAGGTTCTCCAGGTTCTCGATCTCCGCGTCGACCGCCGCCTGGAGCTCGTTGCTGACGTTCTCCTCCGTCGTGCCGGGCCCGCCGGCCAGGGTGCCCAGGGCGATCGACTGGAGCTTCTCGCGCAGCGCCGGGTAGCCGCTGAAACCGACCGCCGCGGCGAACCGCGTCACCGAGGGCTGGCTCACGCCGACGCGTTCGGCGAGGTCCGTGATCGAGAGGAAGGCCGCCTCGGTGATGTGCTCGATCAGGTACTGGGCGATGCGCCGCTGGCCGGGGGAGAGCCGGGGCCGGTCGAACAGCGTCCTGAGCTGGGAGGCCGGGGCGGCCTCGACTTCGGGTGCGGTCTTGCCCGAGGTGATGGCGGATGCCTGTGCGCGTGCCTGCTGCGGCGATGGCACCGGTGCGCCTCCTTTGTCTCCCACAGTGCTTCAACATAGCCCACGCACCGTCGTGACCAGGGCTTGTACGGCCGCATCCGAACGGTTCGACGGCACCCGCGCCGCCTCCCGGCGGCCGCGTCTCAGCGCCGGTAGAGCGTGATCGAGTGCCCCACCTCGTCGATCGCACGACTGCCGGCCAGCAACACGGCCAGCCGGCCCCGCGCCTTGGCCGCCGCCGAGTCCGACACGACCAGCAGCCCGCGCACCTGACGCGGCGCCACGTCGCGCGGGTCCCGGGCGTGGATGCCGTAGTACGACGGCACGCCGCTGCCCTTGTAGACCAGCCAGATCCGCTCGCCGCGGTAGCGCTCGCGCAGCCGGTCCGCGAGCCGGCCGAGGTCCTGGCCCCAGTCCACGTTGGAGTCGTGCAGCCGCAGGTGCGTCCGGGCCGGACCGCCGAACGCCTCGTTGGAGTACGGCAGGTAGTAGGGGAACGTCCGCAGCGAGCTCACCGCCACGAACAGCACCAGCGCCCCGGCCACCGGCGCCGCCCACCGCCACCGCGCCGCGAGGACGCAACCCGCCGCCACCGCCAGGAACATCGGCACGAAGATCGCGTACCGGGTGCCGAAGTCCCGCGCCCCGGTCATGGCCGCGGCCAGCAGCACCGCGGCGGGCAGGAGCACATAGGGCGCCGCGGGCCGCAGCCGCCGCAGCGCCACCATCACCGCGGCACCGGCGACCCACAGGGCGAGCATGCCGAGCGGCGTCTTCACCAGCAGGGCGGCCGGCAGGTAGTACCAGCGCGAGCCGGTGTACAGGTGCCCGAAGAGGAAACCCTGCCAGGGCTGGTTCTCCAGGCCGAACTGGATGCGCATGCCGTCCCGGTAGGAGGGCGGCAGCGGCGTCAGGGCGACCAGCAGGCCGCGCAGGCCGTGCACGGCGGGCACGGGCGGTCCGGGCGTGCGGCGCAGGCGCGGATCGACGGCCAGGTACGACACCCACACGACGGCCACGGCCACGGCAGCGGTGACCAGCGCCGCCCCGGCGGCCCGCGCCAGAGCCCCGCGCCGGCCTCCGGGGCGCGCGTGCCACACCGACCAGGCGGCCAGTGCCATCACGACCGGCACCGCGGGCAGCATGTTCATCTTCGTCGCCAGCGCCGCTCCGAGCGCGAGCCCGGCCAGCGGCACGTACAGCCGTGGCCGGCGCCGCGCCCGCCACAGCAGCCAGACGGACGTCAGCGCGAACCCGGCCGCCGGCACGTCCAGCGTGGCCAGCGAGCCCTGCGCGATGACGTCGGGGGAGAGGGCGTACAGCGCGAGGGCCGCCGACCCGGCCGCGGCGCCCGCCAGTTCACGGGCGAAGGCGAACACGACGAGCCCGAACGACAGGGTCAGTACGATCATCGGCAGCCGGGCCCAGAACATCAGCCGCCACGGGTCGTTCCCGGACTCGTAGAGCAGATGCCGTCCGAACCGGCTCTGATCGCCCCGGTACGACGTGTCCACCCGCGGACCGTCGATCGCCACCCCGGCGGCGATGACCAGCTTGCCGAGCGGCGGATGCTCGGGGTTGAAGCGCACCCGGTGCTCGTGCAGGTAGTCGGCGGCCGTGGCCACGTAGATCGGCTCGTCGATCGTCGGCGTCTGCTGCACGGCGGTGGTGACCATGGCCGCCGCCATCTGGCCGAGCAGCACCACCACCAGCAGCACGACCGGCCACCGCCTGCCCGGCCGGCGCGACGGCCCGGCGGCCGCCGCCCGCCCCGGCGGGTGTTCCTCGTCGCCGCGGGTGCCCGGTTCCAGGACCGAGTGCTGTTCGTGCGCCATCATCCGCCCCGCGGTGACACCCGCCGCGAGGGGGCGGGGGGTGCTGCGGGCCCGTCCCATGGGCCCTACTCTCGCACCGGCGCCCGCCCCCCGGGCGTCACCGCCTCAGGAGTCGTACCGACAGACCTTCCGCCGTGTAGACGGGTACGGCCCGCAGCCGGTCGGAGTTCAGCTCGACGCGCTCGAAGGAGCCGCGCAGCCGCGGGGCCGACAGGACACGCACCGTGCTGCCCGCGGCGGGCGGCCTGCGGTCGTCGAGCCGCAGCGCCAGCACGCTGCCCGTGCCCAGCAGCGCCCGGCGCGTCACCTCCAGGGCGGGCTCGCGGCCGGAGCGCAGGGTCAGCTCCAGCGCGGCGGACTCCTGGCAGTACACGCCGTGCACCCGCACCGGCCGCTCGGCCCGCAGGGTGCCGCCGGCGACCCGCACGTCGCCGTGGCCCAGCGCGTGGGAGGAGGCGGCGACCAGCGTGCCGTCCGCCACGACGGTGCCGCCGCCGTACGTGTTGTGCCCGCTCAGGGTGAGCGTGCCGGAGCCCCGCTTGGTCAGCCCGCCGTCGCCGCCGATGTCGTTGCGCCAGCTGTCGGCGGCGTGGAAGCCGCCCGCCGCCGCGTCCAGCGTCACGGTCACGTCGCGGTCGAAGGAGCCGTAACCGTCCGCCGCGGCGAACAGGTCGAGCCGCCCCCACTGCTCGAAGCCGTCCAGCAGCACGTATCCGGAGGGCAGCGCGGTGGTGCGCAGCACCTCGCGGCGCTCGGCCGCGTCCAGGTACGGCAGCCGCGTCTCCAGCAGCACCTCGGCGCCCTTCGGCACGGTCAGCGGCACCTTGCGGCCCTGGCGGGTCAGCACGTACGTCAGGCGGGGCCCGACGGCGCGGGCGTTGGCGTCCCGGTCGGCGTAGGCGTCGCTCGCGTCGGAGTGGGCGTAGGCGAAGAGGGTGTCGGCGGTGGTGCCCGTCTCGGCCGTGAGGTACGCCAGCGCCTGGGCGCGGGCCGCGGCCTTGAGGCCGGCGTTGGCCGGGTCGGCCAGGGTGGCGGCGGCGAGGGCGGTCGCCATGACACGGCCGCCGATGACGTCGACCGTGGAGTGCATGCCCGCCACGATCCGGCTGTGGCTGAGTTCGAAGGCGCGCGTCACCAGCTCCTGGAACCGCTCGGGCACGGCGTACGCGTAGGCCAGGCACGCCAGGTGGAAGGCGTTGGTGTGGCCGCTGGGGAAGCCGCCGTCGTCCGCCGGGCTCGAGCTGCGCTGGCGCAGCAGCTGCGGCGCGACGAGCACCTGCGAGTCGTAGACGGGGAAGCCGAACGCGTCCGTCCGGCCCGTGTCGACGACCTCGCTGTCCTCGTTCATGCGCCACGGACGCGGGTACTGGTAGGCGTACTTGGACGGGTTGCCGGAGGCGTACGGGCCGCGCACCGTGTCCACCAGCTCGGCCACCTTGCCGAGCGCGGAGTCGTGCGACCCGGCGCCGAGCGCGGACCCGGCCGGGGCACCGGCGGGCACGGCGTCGTCGATCCGGCCCGGCGGCGTGCCCTCGGGGGCGGCGGTGATCGACGTGACCGCCATGGCGCCCGCCTTGTACGGACCGGCCAGCGGGCCCAGGCCCGCGATCATCGCGTAGCTCTGGTGCTGGCGGTCGTACAGGAACGCCTCCTTCGCCTGCGCCTCGGTGCGGGCGCCCGTGATCCGGGCGCAGTAGCGCATGTTGGCGCGCAGCACCTCGGGCCGCAGCGGCATGCCGGTGTTCCAGGCGCCCCCGGTCTTCCACACCCGGGCGAAGCCGCCGAGGACGCGGACGACGGCGTTGGTCTCGGGTGTGCGGTTCGCCGAGATGTTGCTCTTGTAGTCGTCGACGAACGCGGCGGGCGCCGTGGCGGCCGCGGCGCCCGCCGCGGCCGGCCAGGTCACGAGGGCGGGGGCGGCCAGCACACCCGCCGAGGCGCCCAGGGAGGTCTTGAGGAATCCCCGTCTGCCGACGGCGAGTCGGCCGTCCGGCGAGGAGGAGGAGCCGTGCCCGGTTGATGACGGCATGCGTGTGCCTCTCTTGTGGTGTGCGGCCCTGCGGCCGGAAGGAAGACGGTGCCTGGTTCGCGAGCGGAGGTGCCTGGCGGGACGCGTGGGACGAGCGGACCCGGTGCGTCCGGTGGAGCTTCGAGCGAAGGTCTACGGCCGGGCCCCGACCCGGCGGGGAGCGGCCGGGGACCGGGATGTGGCGCGTGCGTGAACGCGGGGCGGCCGGTTCACAGGATCGAACGGGCCAGTGCCACGGCCCCCTCCACCGGCGGCACGCGCAGCGGCCGCGGGCGGGCCCCCGGGACCGACGCGGCGAGCGCGGTCACGAAGGCTTCGTACAGCGGGGGCTGGGCGAGGATCGTGCTGCCCGCGACCACCACGTCGTCCACGGCGACGCCGCGCGCGGCGAGCCGTGCCACGAGCGCCGCCAGCGAACGGCCGCCCTCGGCGATCACCGCGACTGCCGCCGGTGACCCCGCCTCGGCGGCCGCGAACACGGCCGGCGCGTGCCGGCCCCAGTCCGCGGAGACGTCCGCGGCGCTCTCCAACGCGGCGCCGAGCGCGGGTACTTCGGGAACGCCGAAGGACGCGAGCAGACCTCGGGCGAGGGCGTCGGGCTGCTCCCCCCGGTCGTGTGCCGCCCACGCGGCCCGCGCCGCGTCGCGTACCAGACCGGCGGCGCCGCCCTCGTCGCCGAGCACCGCGCCCCAGCCGCCGACCTGGACGGGATCGCCGCCGGCCGCCCGACCCACCGCGACGGAGCCGGTGCCGGCGACCAGCCCGACGCCCCTGTCCAGACCGGCGGCGGGCACCAGGAGTTCGGCGTCGCCGACGACCGCCGCGGGCACGTCGAGGTGGAGCCGGAGAGCGGTCCGTATCCGTTCGCACTGGCGCGGTGTCTCGCAGGCGTGGCCGCCCACGGCGACCGCGGACGGGCGCGCGCCCGCGGGCAGCGCCTCGGCGACCACCGCGGCCAGCCGGTCGGCCGCGGCCACGGGGTCGTGCGGCCGCCAGCCGCTGCTGGCGCGCAGATGGTCGGCGACGCGTACGGAACCGGCGTAGGCGCGCAGATGTGTCTTGGTGCCGCCCACGTCGATGCCGACCACGAGAGGCGTGGAGTCCTGCACGGAACCTCTTTCGTCGTTGCGCTGCACTGCACGCGCGGTGCACTGCGACGGCGGGCGAACCGTGCTCGATAGGAAGGGGGTCGGGGAGCTAGGGAAGCCCCGGGACGGGCCTCTGGCGGACACGGCAGGCGAGTACCGTGAACTTCGTTAGGAAGTTAACTAACGAAGTACAGTGCGTCAAGAGGTGTCGCCCACTCGATCACTGAGCGGCCCTGACCTGTGGGAGAACTGTGATACACGACGTGGCGCAAGCCCCCCGCCTGACCGAGAGCGCGAGCGCGGTCTTCGCCGTGCTCGCCGAGGCGGGCAGCGCGACCCGGCCGCAGCTCGCGAGCCTGGCGGGCCTGTCCAAGCCGACCGTGTCCTCCGCCGTCGCGGAGCTGGAGAACGCCCGGCTCGCCGCCCACTCCGGCACCGCCTCCGGCGCCACGGGCCGGTCCGCCGCGGTCTACGGCCTCGGGCCGGCCGCCGGCGCGGTGCTCGCGGTCGACCTCGGTCCGGCCGTCACCCGGGTGCGCGGCTGCGCCCTGGACGGCTCCCTGCTCGCCGAGGCCACCGGGACCCGGCCGGAGGCCCCCGACGTGGTGCGCGAGGCGCTCGCCGCGCTGCCGGAAGGCGCACCGCTGCGCACCGTCGTCGTCGCCGTCGGTGACGTCACCGCGCGGGGCGGGGAGGGCTTCGGGGTGCGGCCCGCGACGGCCAAGGCCGGTCCCGTCTTCGACGCCATGGCCGTGGCGCTGCCGCCGGGCGTCCCGGTCCACCTCGAGAACAACGTCAACTGCGCGGCACTCGCCGAACTGCACGAAGGCGCCGCACGCGGCCGGCGCACCTTCGGCTACCTGCGCATCGGAGTCGGCATCGGTCTCGGCATCGTCGTCGGCGGTCAGGTGCTGCGCGGGGCCAACGGCGCCGCGGGTGAGCTGGCCCGGCTGCCCTATCCCTGGGACGAGGGCCGCGAACCGCGCCACGAGGCACTGGAGGAGTACATCGGCGCGCGCTCGCTGCTGCGGCGGGCCGCGCGGGGCTGGAGCGACGGGGACGGGCCGTGCCCCCGCACCGCCGAGGAGCTCTTCACCCTCGCCGGCGAGGGCCGGGCCGCCGCTCGTGCCGTGCTCGAGCGGCATGCCGCGGACGTGGGCCGCCTGGCCGCCGCCGTGACCGCCGTACTGGACCCCGGGCTGATCGTGCTGGGCGGCAGCACCGCCGCCGATCCGCGGATCCTGCCCGGAGTGCGGGCCGAGCTCGACCGGCTGAGCTGGCCCACCGAAGTGGTCAGCAGCACCGTCGGTGACCTCGGCACCGTCGTGGGTGCCACCCGGCTCGCGGTGGCCCGTGGAGTCCAAACCGTGACCGAGGCGGCGCGGGCGAAGGATTGACGGCCTCCGACTCGGTCTGCCAATGTCCGGACAAGCGCTTTCTAAGCCGGTCGGGACACCGGCTTGGGCTGGCGTCCCGGCCGTACCCGACGTACGGCGGCCGCGCGAGGGTGAGCTCGTGCGGCAACGGCCCTCATGGCCGGGGACCCCACCCGTCGAGGAGCGATGCGGCCGGGCGAGGCCGCGCCCCGGAAAGCGAAATTTCCTGCAAAATGCACCCGTGCCGCCTCGGTCGGCGCCGTGCTCCGTCCCCTATGACGAAAAGGGATCGAAGATGATCAGTGTGGGTGTGCGGCGCTCTCGCCGACTCGGCCGCGGCGGCATACGCCGCGTGGTTCCCCTCGCCGCCGCGACCGCGGCCGGTGCCCTTCTGCTCTCCGCCTGCGGCGGATCGGGGTCCGGCTCGGGCGGTACCTCCAAGTCGCTGACGTTCTGGATCTCCACGGTTCCGGGGCAGGACGCGGGCTGGAAGAAGCTGGTGGCGCAGTACAAGAAGGAAGCCGGCGTCAAGATCAAGCTCGTCAACATCCCCTACGACGGGTACACGACGAAGCTGCACAACGCCGCGCAGGCGAACTCCCTGCCCGACGTGGCGGCCGTGCCGGCGCTGGACCCGATCTGGTCGAACAAGCTGATCGACCTCAGCTCCATCGCCGGCGACAAGACCAACAACATCAACGCCAACTTCCTGGCCAAGGACTCGTCGGGGAAGGTGCTCTCCATCCCCTCGGACGTCACCGCGTCCGGCCTGTTCATCAACAAGTCGCTGTTCGAGAAGGCCGGCGTCTCCTTCCCGACCTCGCCGCAGAAGACCTGGACCTGGACCGAGTTCATCAAGGCGGCGGACAAGGTCCGCGAGAAGACCGGCGCCAAGTACTCCCTGACGTTCGACCAGTCGCCCTCGCGCCTTCGCGCCATGGTGTACGAACTCGGCGGCAAGTACGTGCACGCCGACTCCTCCGGCAAGTTCTCGGTGGACGCCGCGACCAAGAAGGCCGTGAACACCTTCGTCGGGTGGAACGACGACAAGACCATGCCGAAGTCGGTGTGGACCAGCGGCGCCGACCCGTCGGCCATGTTCCAGAGCGGTGACGTGGTCGCCTACTGGTCCGGCGTGTGGCAGGTCGCCGCCTTCTCGGAGGGCATCAAGAAGTTCGACTGGGCGAGTGTCCCCACTCCCGCCGAGCCGGTGCAGGCGAGTGACGTCAACAGCGGCGGCATGATGGTCGGCTTCAACAACAACGGCGCCGCGGCCTCCGCGGCGAAGAAGTTCATGTCCTGGCTGTACCAGCCGGCCCACTACACCGAACTGTGCGCCGCGTCCGGGTTCCTGCCCGTCGAGAGCGGCCTGAGCCCGAAGTACCCCTTCAAGTCCGCGGCGGCCCAGGCGGCGTTCAAGCTCTACAACGAGGAGATCCCGCTCTACGCCCCGATCTCGGGCTACTTCAACAGCGCGCAGACGAACTGGGTGCTGAAGGGCAAGAGCCTCACCGAGGACCCGACCAAGACGGAGCTCGGCAAGGCGATCAACGGCCAGCAGTCGGCCGACAAGGCCCTGGAGAACATCGTGGCCGGCTACAACCAGCAGGTCGGCGGCGGATCGTAGGCCGCCGGGCCGGGCGGCGGGGTCGCGAGACGCGGCCGCCCGGCCCCGAACGCCGACGTGGTGCCGGGCTCACGGAGTGAGCCCACCGGAACCCATTCCACCAGCACGGAGTCAGGAAGATGACAAAACGCGCCTCGGCCGTGTCCGCGAGCCCGCCCAGGAGACGCAGCAGGTACACCATCGCGCCGCTCGTCCTCATCGCGGCCAATGTCGTGCTCTTCGCGCTGTTCTTCGTCTGGCCGGCGGTGATCGGGCTCGTCTACTCCTTCACGAACTACACGGGGGTGGGGGCGTTCCAGTTCGTCGGGCTGGACAATTACCACAGCCTGGTCGGGGACTCCACCTTCTACGACGCGCTGACGCGGACGCTGCTGTACGCCGTGCTCTTCGTACCGCTCAACTTTGCGCTCTCGCTGGCCGCCGCCAACCTGGTGGTGAGCAAGCACGCCAAGGGCACGTCGGTCGCCCGCGTCATCTTCTTCATCCCGTGGCTGCTGTCGCCCATCGTCGTGGGCGTCCTGTGGCGGTGGCTGTTCGGTGAGAACTTCGGACTGGTCAACTACGTCATCGAGAAGCTCGGCGGAAGCGCCGTCCCGTGGCAGTCGAACGCGGATCTGTCCCTGCTGGTGGTGGTGATGGCGGCGTCCTGGGCCTGGACGGGTTTCTCGATGCTGCTGTTCATCGCGGCGATCAAGAACGTGCCCACCTCGTACTACGAGGCAGCCTCCCTGGACGGAGCGGGCCCCTGGCGGCAGTTCGTCAGCATCACCCTGCCGAGCATCGCGCCCACCTCGTTCATCGTCATCCTGCTCAACACGATCAACGCGATGAAGGAGTACCCGGTGTTCGTCGCCCTCAACAACGGCGGACCCGGAACGTCGAACAACCTGCTCGTCCAGTACATCTACGAGACCGGCTTCAAACGGGGTCAGATCGGCTACGCGAGCGCCGCGTCGTTCGTGCTCATGCTCATTCTGATGGCCATAGCGATCATCCAGCTGATCGTCAACCGGCGGGTGGAGAACCGATGACAACCACAGACATGCCTCGCAAGGTCGACGCCCATCCCGGACGTGCCGTCCCCAGCAGGCGGCCTCGCGGGGCGGCCGGCGGCGGGCTCCGGCGGGCGGTGTCCGCGACGACACTGCTGTGGGTCCTCGCCTGCCTCTACGGGCTGCCGGTGCTGTGGTTCATCCTCAGCTCCCTCAAACCGGCCTCGGACCTGTTCTCGTATCCGCTGACCCTGGTTCCGCACCACCCCACCCTGTCGGGTTACCTGACGGCGTGGCGCAGCGCCAACTTCTCCCAGTACTTCATCAACACGACCATCGTGTGCGTGATCACGACGATCCTCACCGTGGGGGTCAGCTGCTGCACCGGGTACGCGCTGGCCAAGTACGACAACAAGTGGCTCAAGGTGTTCTTCCTCTGCATCCTGGCCACCACCATGCTGCCGTCCGAGGTCATGCTCGCCCCGGAGTTCCTGGTCGTCCGCAACCTCGGCCTCTACAACTCCTTCGCGGGCATCATCCTCCCGGCCGTGCTCACAGCGACCGGATGCTTCATGTTCCGCCAGTTCTTCCTGACCGTTCCCGACGAACTCGTCGAGGCCGCGCGCATCGACGGCGCCCGCGAACTGTCGATCTTCCTGCGGATCATGGTGCCGCTGTCCCGGCCCATCATGCTGACCCTCGCCATCCTGTCCTTCCAGTGGCGCTGGAACGACTACATCTGGCCGCTGCTCATGCTCAACGACCCCAGCAAGTTCACCGTGCAGATCGGCATCCAGAGCATCGTCGGCGCGCAGAACATCAACTGGTCGGTCCTGCTGGGCGCATCGGTCATTTCCATGATCCCCCTGATCGCCATCTTCCTGGTCTTCCAGCGCTACGTCATGAGCGCCGACATCAACGCCGGACTGAAGGACTGACCGTGCCCGCTCCGCTCGACCACGACTTCGTCCGCGCGGTGGCCCGCGCCGCCGACCGGCAGGCGGTCCCGCTGGCGGCCCGCCCCGAGGAGGAACCCGCCGGGTCGACCCACCGCGCTCTGGCCCGCCGCGTGAAGACGCTGGTCGCGGCGTACCGTTCCCCGCACTCGGCACTGCACGGCGGCAGCCGGGCCGTCGCCGCCACGATGACCCACCTCCGCGCCCTGCGCGCCGCCCAGACCGCCACCGGCCTCTTCGCCGGCGGGGACAACCTGCAGTCACCGCCGGATTCCGCCTTCACCGTCAACGACGTGTGCGACGCGCACCTCCTCGCCGCCGGCGCGGGGCCGGAACTGAGCGACGCCACGGCCGCGCTCGCCGAGATCGCCCACGCCGCCACCGGCAGTCTCCTGACCGGCGGGGTGCACACCCCCAACCACCGCTGGGAGCTGTGCGCGGCGCTGGCCCGGCTGCACCGGTCGTTCCCCGACGGCCGGCTGCTCGACCGCGTGGCGGACTGGCTCGCCGAGGGCGTCGACATCGACGCGGAGGGTCTGTACTCCGAACGCAGCGCCAACTACGCGGCCCACGTGTCCAACCCGTCGCTGCTGCTGCTGTCCGACGTGCTCGGCCGCGCCGACCTGCTCGACGCCGTCGAACGCAACCTCACCACCACCCTGGACCTCATCAGGCCGGACGGCACGGTGGAGACCGTCCACTCGCGGCGCCAGGACCAGCATCACCCGTTCCCGCTGGCGCCCTACCTGCCGCACTACCGGCTGCTCGCGATCCGCACCGGCCGGGGCGACTTCGGCCGCGCGGCGCGGCTGGCGGCCGCCGGCGGCATCGACGACCCCGGCCTGCTCGCCGAGACCCTGCTCACCCCCGACCTGTGCCGCGCCCTGCCGGCCCCGGCCCCGCGGACCCTCCCGCGCCACCGGTACCTCACCACCGCGCGCCTCGCCGCACACGCCTCCGCCACCGCGCACACGGTGGTCTACGGCGGCTCCGACGTGCCCGGGCACCGGCGCATCCGCTCGGGCCTCGCCTGCAACCCCACCTTTCTGCGCCTGTTCGCCGGTGACGCCGTCCTCGACGCGGTCCGGCTCTCGCGGGCGTTCTTCGACATGGGCCCGTTCCGCGCCGCCGAGACGCACCGGCTCGCCGACACCCGCTACCGGCTCACCGAAACCCTCACGACCGGGTACTACCAGCCGCTGCCACCGAGCCGGCGGCGCGACGACGGCGCCTACCGCATGGCGGACGAGGGCCGGTTCTCGGCCGCGATGGCCTTCCCGGACCGGCCCCGGGACGAGGTCTCCCACACGACGGGCGTCGAGGTGGACCTGCGGGAGGACGGCGCCGACCTGCGGATCGACATCGGCGGACCACGGGTGCCCTGGGCCCTGGAACTGACCTTCCGGCCGGGCGGCGTGCCGCGGGGCGCCGTGCCGATGGGCGAAGGACGCTGGTGCCTGACGACCGGGCCGGTGACCTACCGGGCCGGTGACGACGAGATCCGGGTCGAGGCCGGCGTCGAGGCGGGCGAACCCCTCGCCGGGCCGGACCGGGGCGACGTACTGCGCTACGACCCGGGCCAGGACCACACCGTGGTGGGCGGCACCGACGCGACGACCGGGAACCGCCTCTACATCGGCGGGTACGGCCCGCACACGCTGACCGTCGCACTGCGCGCCCGCCGGGCCGCGCCCGCCCCGTGACCCCGGCGACCCACGCCACGGCCCGCTCGGGCCCGGAGGGCTGATGCCCGTGCACCCCGAGCCGTCCCCTCCCGTGCACCCCGAGCCGTCCCCTCCCGTGCACCCCGAGCCGTCCCCTCCCGTGCGCCTCCTCCACCGGCACCACCCCGTGCACGATCCGCCCCGGCCGAGGCGGTCCGCAGGCGAGAGGGCGGCCGTGCGTACGAGAGGGCGGCCGTCCGTACGTGAGGCGGGCGGTCAGTACGTGAGGGCCAGGTCGCCCATCGGCACGACCAGGTCCGCCCGCTCCCGGGCCGAGGCGACCAGTTCGGCGTTGCGCTGGTCGCTGCGCATCACCCACGCGACGGCCTCCTCGTGCCCCTTGCCGAACCGCTCGTGCCGGGCGATCAGCCGGCGCAGCCGCTCCTGCTCGTCCAGCTCGCAGAACCACACCTCGTCGAGCCGCCCGCGCACCCGCGGCCACAAGCCCGCGTCGAGCAGGAGGTAGTTGCCCTCGGTCACCACCAGGCGGGCCGCCGGCGGCACGGCGACCGCCCCGGCGAGCGGCTGCTCCAGCACCCGCTCGAAGCCCGGCGCGTACACCACGTCGCCGTACTCCTCCTCACGCAGCCGCCGCAGCAGCGCCGCGTACCCGGCCGCGTCGAAGGTGTCGGGCGCGCCCTTGCGGTCCCGGCGGCCGAGCCGCTCCAGCTCCGCGTCGGCGAGGTGGAAGCCGTCCATGGGGACGTGCGCGACCCACGGCCGGCCGCTTCCGTTCAGCTCGCGCACCAGGTTCTCGGCGAGCGTGCTCTTGCCCACGCCCGGACTGCCGGCGATGCCGAGGAGCGCGCGCCGCCCATCCGGGGACAGGGCGCGGGCACGGCCGAGGAGATCGTCGAATGTCAGCGGCACACGGCAGAGTGTGCCACCCGGGCGGTCGGGCCATGAACGCCGCTGCGGCGGGGAGCCGTCCCGGTACGGGGGAGACGTCCCCCGGTGAGGGAAGGAGCGGCGCCGTGCCCGACGACGCAGCACAGATCCGCACACTGATCGAGAGGTGGGCCGAGGCCGTCCACCGCGGCGACCTGGACGCGGTCCTCGCCGACCACGCCGAGGACCTCGTGATGTACGACGTCCCGCCGCCGCACCAGGGCCTGTACGGCCTGGCCGCCTACCGCGCGGCCTGGCCGCCGTTCTTCCGGTGGCAGGCCCAGGGCGCCCGCTTCGACATCGAGACCCTCGACGTCACCGCCGGCACCGACGTCGCCTACGCGCACGCCCTGCTGCGCTGCGGGACGCCGGAGGAACTGGCCGAACACCCCGCCGTCCGCCTGCGGCTGACTCTCGGGCTGCGCAAGGAGCGAAACCGCTGGCTGGTCGCCCACGAGCACCACTCCTTCCCGCACGACTGACCCGTGTGGGGGCGCCACGATGTTGAACGGCCCCTCGGCGGGGAACCGGACTGCTATGACGCAGCTCGGTCTCCCAGAATCCATCCAGGCCTGCCTCTTCGACCTCGACGGGGTCGTGACCAGGACGGCCGTCGTGCACGCGGCCGCCTGGAAGGAGACGTTCGACGCCTTCCTGCGCGAGCGCGACGGCGCGGACTTCCGGCCCTTCGACGCCGCGGCCGACTACGACGAGTACGTCGACGGCCGCCCGCGCGCCGACGGCGTCCGCACCTTCCTCGCCAGCCGCGGCATCGAACTGCCCGAGGGCGAGCCCGGCGACCCGCCGGACGCGCCGACCGTCAACGGGGTCGGCAACCGCAAGAACGCCCTGCTCCTGAAGAAGATCCACACCGAGGGCGTCGAGGCCTACCAGGGCACGATGCGCTACATCGAGGCCGTGCGGGCCCGGGGGCTGCGCACCGCGATCGTCTCCTCCAGCGCCAACACCCGCGACGTGCTCCGCTCGATCGGGGCCGAGCGGCTCTTCGACGTACGGATCGACGGCGTGGTGGCCGCCGAGCGGGGACTGCCCGGCAAGCCGCACCCCGACACCTTCCTCGCGGCCGCCCGGGACCTCGGCGTCGAACCGTCCCGCGCCGCCGTCTTCGAGGACGCCCTGGCGGGCATGGACGCGGGCCGCTCGGGCCGCTTCGGCTACGTCGTCGGCGTCGACCGGGTCGGCCAGAGCGACGCGCTGTACGCGCACGGCGCGGACGTCGTCGTCAAGGACCTCGACGAGCTGGGGGGCCGGGCGTGATCACTCACGGGTCGTACACCGTCGAACCCTGGGCCGTGCGCGAGACGCGCCTCGACCTCGACGTCCTCGCGCAGAGCGAGTCGGTCTTCGCGCTCTCCAACGGCCACGTCGGCTGGCGCGGCAACCTCGACGAGGGCGAGCCGCACGGCCTGCCCGGCTCCTACCTGGCCGGCGTCCACGAGCTGCACCCGCTGCCCTACGCGGAGGCCGGCTACGGCTACCCCGAGTCCGGCCAGACCGTCATCGACGTCACCAACGGCAAGATCCTCCGGCTGCTCGTCGACGACGAGCCCTTCGACCTGCGCTACGGCCGCCTCGTCTCCCACGAGAGAGTGCTCGACCTGCGGCGGGGCGTGCTGGAACGGACCTGTGAGTGGACCTCGCCCGCCGGCACCACCGTCCGCGTGCGCTCCACCCGCGTGGTCTCGCTCACCCAGCGGGCCGTCGCCGCCATCGCCTACGAGGTGGAGGCCGTCGGCAGCCGCTCCCGGGTGGTGATCCAGTCGGAACTGGTCGCCAACGAGAGCCTGCCCGGATCCGACGGCGACCCGCGCGCGGCCCAGGCCCTGACCTGTCCGCTGGAGGCCGAGGAGGACGTCGCCGTCGGCCACCGGCTGCGGCTGGTGCACCACACCAGGCGCAGCGGCCTGCGCGTGGCGGTGGCCGCCGACCACAACGTCACCGGGCCGGAGACCACCACGACCAGCAGCGAGAGCAACGTGGACGTGGCCCGGCTGACGGTCACCTCGGTGCTGGAACCCGGCGAGACCCTGCGCGTGGAGAAGCTGGTCGCCCACGGCTGGTCCGCCGCCCGCTCCCGGCCCGCGATGAGCGACCAGGTGGAGGCGGCCCTGGCGGCGGCCGGGCACAGCGGCTGGGACGGGCTCCTCGAGGACCAGCGCGCCTACCTCGACGACTTCTGGGCGCGCGCGGACGTCGAGGTCGACGGCGACGAGGAGGTCCAGCAGGCCGTCCGCTTCGCCCTCTTCCACGTCCTGCAGGCAGGCGCCCGCGCCGAGCAGCGCGCGATCCCCGCGAAGGGCCTGACCGGGTCCGGCTACGACGGGCACGCCTTCTGGGACACCGAGACGTTCGTGCTGCCGCTGCTCACGTACACCGCGCCGGAGGCGGTCTGCGAGGCGCTGCGCTGGCGGCACAGCACCCTGCCGGCGGCCCGGGACCGCGCCGCCCAGCTCGGCCTGAGCGGCGCCGCGTTCCCCTGGCGCACCATCGACGGCTCCGAGGGCTCGGCGTACTGGCCGGCCGGCACCGCGGCCTTCCACATCAACGCCGCCGTCGCCCACGCCGTCGTGCGCTACACGGAGGCCACCGGCGACACCGACTTCGAGCGCGAGGCCGGGGTGGAGCTGCTGGTGGAGACGGCCCGCCTGTGGCGCTCGCTCGGCCACCACGACCACTCCGGCGTCTTCCACATCGACGGTGTCACCGGCCCGGACGAGTACAGCGCGGTCGCCGACGACAACACGTACACCAACCTCATGGCCCGCGCGAACCTGGTGGCCGCCGCCGACGCCTGCGAGCGCCTTCCGGACCAGGCGGAGCGGCTCGGTGTGGACGACGAGGAGAGCGCGGCCTGGCGGGACGCCGCCGAGGCGATGCACATCCCGTACAACGACGAGCTCGGCGTGCACGAGCAGCACGCCGGATTCACCCGCTACCAGCGCTGGGACTTCGCAGGCACCGGCCCGGACAGCTACCCGCTGATGCTGCACTACCCGTACTTCGACCTGTACCGCAAGCAGGTGATCAAGCAGGCCGACCTGGTGCTGGCGATGTACACCTGCGGCACCTACTTCGACGAGGAGCACGTCGCCCGCAACTTCGCCTACTACGAACCCCTGACCGTCCGCGACTCCTCGCTCTCGGCGTGCGTCCAGGCCGTCATCGCCGCCCAGGCGGGCCACATGCGGCTCGCCTACGACTACACGGCCGAGGCCGCGCTGATGGATCTGGCGGACCTGGAGCACAACACCCGCGACGGACTGCACATCGCGTCGCTGGCCGGCACCTGGACGGCCCTGGTCGCGGGCTTCGGCGGGCTGCGCCGCGACGGGGGCGCCCTGTGCTTTGCGCCGCGCCTGCCGGAGAAGTTCAGCCGGCTGGCGTTCTCCGTGCAGTTCCTCGGGCGCAGGCTGCGCCTGGAGATCGGCCCGGACAAGGCCACGTACACCCTGCTGTCCGGGCCGCCGCTGACGATCCGCCACCACGGGGAGCCGCTGACGCTGCACGGCGACGACCCGGCCGTCCGCGCGGTCCCGCGGCCGCCGTCGAGGCCGGCTCCCGTGCAGCCCCCGCACCGCGCTCCCAACGTCCGCTGACGCGAACGCCCCCGCGCGCGGCGGGGGCGTTCGCCCGCGGCGCCGCTCCAGGGCCCGGCGGCCGGCCGGCATGATCCGGCGGAACCTCGGCCGGGCGATGCGAGGCGTCGCAGTCGTAGCGCTGCTCGCCGGCCGGACCGCCCGCTGCCCCCCTGACCGGGGCTTTCGCGGCGCTTTTCCGGTCCGTCGCGAGAAACTGGAGGGGCCGTTGCTGCACACAGGTTGCAGGTACGCAATGATGGTACTTATGACGGCTACTCGAGACACCGCTCCGCACCTCGCCGGACCGGCACCCGCCAAGGGCTCCGCATGGCGCCGCGTCCGCACGTCGATGACGAGGGAGGAGTGGACCAGGATCGGGGGGATGGCCGCCTTCGTGATCGCCCTGCACGTCATCGGCTGGTTCACGCTCGTCGGGATCGTCGTACCCGAGCACTACAGCGTCGGCCAGAAGTCCTTCGGCGTCGGCATCGGGATCACCGCGTACACGCTCGGCATGCGGCACGCCTTCGACGCGGACCACATCGCGGCGATCGACAACACCACCCGCAAACTCATGGGCGAGGGGCAGCGGCCCCTGTCGGTCGGCTTCTGGTTCTCGCTCGGGCACTCCAGCGTCGTCTTCGCGCTGGCGCTGCTGCTCTCCTTCGGCGTGCGGGCCGTGGCCGGGCCCGTCCGCGACGGCGGCTCCGAACTCCACGACGTCACCGGCCTGATCGGCACCACCGTCTCGGGCGGCTTCCTCTACCTCATCGCGACCATCAACATCGTGATCATGGCGGGGATCTGGAAGGTGTTCCGGCAGATGCGCTCCGGCCGCTTCGACGAGGCCGCCCTGGAGGAGCAGCTGGACAAGCGCGGCTTCATGAACCGGCTCCTGGGCCGCGTGCTGAAGTCGGTCGACCGGCCCTGGCAGATGTACCCGCTCGGCCTGCTCTTCGGCCTCGGCTTCGACACCGCCACGGAGATCGCGCTGCTCGTCGTCGCCGGCTCCGGCGCCGCCTCCGGCCTTCCCTGGTACGCGATCCTGTGCCTGCCGGTGCTGTTCGCCGCCGGGATGTCCCTGCTGGACACCATCGACGGCTCGTTCATGAACTTCGCCTACGGCTGGGCCTTCTCCAAGCCGGTCCGCAAGGTCTACTACAACCTCACGATCACCGGCCTCTCCGTCGCCGTCGCCCTGCTCATCGGCAGCGCCGAACTGCTCGGCCTGCTCGCCGAGAAGCTCGATCTGCACGGCTTCTTCTGGGACTGGGTGGCCGGCCTCGACCTCAACACCGTCGGCTTCGTCATCGTCGGCCTGTTCTTCGCCACCTGGGCCGTGGCCCTGCTGGTGTGGAAGTTCGGCCGGATCGAGGAGAAGTGGACGGCGGACCTGGCCCCGGCCGCCGAGCAGTCGGCCGAGTAGGCCCGCCGTCCCTCAGCCGCGCACCTTCAGCCGCTTGCGCCACCTCACGATCTGCTGCGCCGGGTCCCCGGTGTAGGACCAGGGAGTTCGCGTCGCCCGCCGGCCCAGCATGCGCAGCAGCGGCTCCGCGACGTCCCCGACACCGCCCTGGCAGGCGGCGTGCGCCAGGTAGTTGAGGTCGCGCAGCTCGCCGGGCGCGATGCCGTTGTGCGTGCCGCCCATGATCCAGCGCTGCCAGGTCCGGCGGATGTCGCTGACGGCGCCGTCGTGGTTCCAGTGCTGCCCGAGAGCCACGGCGGAGCGGCTGCCGTGCGCCGAGTCGAGGGCGTAGCGGTACTCCTCCACCCGCGCGTACTGCACCAGCACCGGCAGGGCGCAGCCCGGGGGCGCCACGCCGGCCGCGTCGCGGGCGAAGTCGTACATCAGGCCGTGTGTGCCGTGCCAGCGCGCCGAGTAGTAGTGCAGCACCTGCAGGTGACCTTCCACGCTGTAGGGGTCGCGGTGGTGCAACTCGTCCCACCACCGCGCCAGTTCCTGCCGGCGTACCCCCGCGGAGTACAGCCGGGCCACCGAGATCAGCGAGATCCACGGCGTGGGGTCGTCCAGGTAGGCCTCCGTGGCCACCAGGCACGCCGTCACCGCCGCGTCGATCCGCTGCTGGTCGATCGGCACGCCCCGGCCCGCGGCGATGGCCAGGTTGAAGGCCCGTGCCGTCTCGGTCGCCGCGCGCAGCACCAGCGCGTCGCCGCTGCGCGGCTCGGCCGCGAGCCACGACTCCACGGTCGAACTGCCCGCGCATGCCTGGGCGAGCAGCCGTACGCGATGGCCGCGGGCGAGCCAGTTGGGACCGGTCACCCGCAGCAGGTCCCGCAGCCCCTGCCAGCGTCCGATGACGATGTCGTGGCAGGCCTCGGTGAGGGCCCTGTCGCCGCAGTCCGGGTCGAAGTCGGGGACGAATCTGTCGCGCGCCATCGAGATCCCCCTCAGAAGTCGGTGGAGAGACCCTCATGGACCCGCGGGCTCGTCGCTGTCCGGTCGTCGGGCACGTACCGGACCGCGACGGTCCTGGTGGCGTCCAGCCGGGCGGGCCGGTAGTAGTCGCTGCCCCGCCTCCAGTACCAGAGCATGGGGACCAGGCCGACGGCCAGCCCGCCGATGCCGATGGTGACCGCCGCCGGGTCCAGCTCGCCGAGCGACTCGACGAGGACCCAGAACATGAACACGGCCCCCGACAGCGGCCACAGCCCGCCGAGCAGGAAGTGGGCCGGCGAACGCAGCAGCGTCTTGCGGTAGGCGACGACCACCGCGAGTCCGGTGAGCCCGTAGTAGACGGCGATCTGCAGGCCGATCGCCGAGATCGCGTCGGAGAGGATGTCGCCGACCGAGCCGAGCACGTTGGAGGCGATGAGCAGCGCCAGCGCCACCGCGCCGACCACCGTGATCGCCACCCACGGGGTGTTCCAGGTGCGGTGCACCCGGCCCAGCGCGGAGGGCATCGTGCGGTCCCGGCCCATCGCGAACAGCGAGCGGGTGACCTGGATGAGGGTGGTCTCCAGCGTGGCGACGGTCGACAGCATCACGGCCACGACCAGCAGCCTGCCGCCCCAGCCGGGCCAGACCTCGTCGCCGAGCGCGCCCAGGACGTTCGCGTCGTTCTCCTCGATCTGCCGCGAGCTCAGGACGAGGTTCACCGCGATGGTGAACACCTCGAACAGCAGGAAGACGACGCCCACTCCGATCAGGCCGGCGAGTCCGGTGGTACGGCGGCTGTTGCGGGTCTCCTCGCTGAGGTTGCTGGTGACGTCCCAGCCCCAGTAGTAGAACGCGGCGACGAGGGCGCCCGAGGCGAAGCCCGCCGTCCCGTGGAAGTGGCTGAAGCCGAACCAGGACCAGTCGAAGGTGCCGGCGCCGCCGGTATGGAACAGGGCGAGCGCGGCGAACAGCGCCAGGATGGTCAGTTCGGTACCGGACATGAGCAGCTGGGCGCGTACGGTGAGGCGGGCGCCGCCCAGCACGACGAGCAGCATCAGGACGAACCAGGCCGCGCCGACGGCCGTCGACAGCGCGGTGTCGTCGGCGAGCGTCTCGTCGAACAGGGCGAGGGTCATGGCGCCGGCCGGCAGCGAGCCCGCCACCATGAAGATGGTCGCCGAGATCACCAGCGCCCAGCCGCTGATGAAGCCGAGAAAGGGATGGAGCGTGCGTCCCACCCACGAATAGCTGGCGCCCGCGTTCACATCGATACGGCCGAGGTAGCTGAACGCGAGCGCGATGCCGAGCATGGGTATCGCGCAGTACAGGAGTGCGGCGGGGCTGGCCAGGCCCACCGCGCCGACGAGGACGGCCGTGGTGGCGGCGATGGAGTAGGCCGGGGCACTGCCGGCGACGGCCATGACCACGGTGTCGAACGTACCGAGGACATTGGCCTGCAGCCCTCTGCCCCTGAGGTTGCTCATCTGCGCTGCTTTCCGTCGTGCACGTCGCGGGGACGCCAGCGGCCCCGACGGCGTAAGGGAGTGGGGGGTTGAACCCGCCCCGGACGGCGGAGGGTTGGCCTCGGGTCAGGGGCGGAGCAAGGCATGGTGGAACCCGCACGACCGGTGCGTTGCCGTGCAGTAACAGCGTGTGTGCGAGCGATGATAGCCCCCCACTCAGCGCATTCAAGATTGACCAGGGGGTAATCTCCCGGGCCTGACGGGACGGCCGGGGTTGGACCGCGCGCTACGGGAAACGCGGTTCGGGACACCGTACGGAGGTGTCCTGAACGAGTGCGCGAAGGAGACAGTCATGGGCAGCGAAGGCACGAGCACCGACCCGATGGCCGACGACGCCTACCAGCCCACCGGAACCAACGAGGAGCAGGAGGACGCGGCGCCGCTGGACATGCAGGACGCGCTCGGCGAACGCTCCTACGACGACGCCCTCGACGAGGGCTACTCGCCGCCGGAGAAGCCGCTCGGTGTCACCAAGCACGGCACCACGGCCGCCGAACAGCACGACGGCGAGACCCTCGACGAACGCCTCGCCGAGGAGGTCCCGGACGTGACGCCGCCCGCGGGCGACGAGATCGGCGACCTGCCGCAGGGCGAGGGCGAACCCGTCGACCCGGAGGCCGGTACCGACCGTGCGGGCCGGCTGGTCGCCCCGGACGAGGGCACCCGCTCCGACACCACGAAGGAGACGGTCGCCTCCGACGTCGGCATCGACGGCGGGGCCGCCGGCGCCGAGGAGGCGGCCGTCCATGTCGTGGAGGACGACACGGAGTTGCCCGACGCCGGTCAGGACCGCTGACGCGGGCACCGGGCCCGGCCGTCAGTCGGTGATGTGGTCGAGCTGCCGGAGCTTGTTGGTGGCGTCCAGTGCGGCGACCTTGTAGGACTCCGCCAGAGTCGGGTAGTTGAAGACCGCGTCGACGAGGTAGTCGACCGTGCCGCCGCAGCCCATGACGGTCTGTCCGATGTGGATCAGCTCGGTGGCGCCGGAGCCGAAGCAGTGCACTCCGAGCAGTCTGCGGTCACCGGGCGAGACCAGCAGCTTCAGCATGCCGTGCGAGTCACCGACGATCTGGCCGCGCGCGAGTTCGCGGTAGCGGGAGATGCCGACCTCGAACGGCACGCTGTCCTCGGTGAGCTGGTCCTCGGTTTGGCCGACGAAGCTGATCTCCGGGATGGTGTAGATGCCGATGGGCTGCAGGTTGTGCATCTGCCCGACCGGTTCACCGCAGGCGTGGTACGCCGCCGTCCGCCCCTGTTCCATCGACGTCGCGGCCAGCGCGGGGAAGCCGATCACGTCGCCGACGGCGTAGATGTGCCCCACCTCGGTGCGGTAGTGCTCGTCGACGGTGATCCGGCCGCGCCGGTCCGCGGTCAATCCGGCCTTCTGCAGGTCGAGTTCATCGGTCAGGCCCTGCCGGCCCGCGGAGTACATCACGGAGTCGGCCGGTATCTTCTTGCCGCTCTCCAGGACGGTGAGCGTGCCGCGCGGATGACGCTCCACCGCCGCCACCGTCTCCCCGAACCGGAAGGTCACCGCGAGGTCCCGCAGGTGGTACTTGAGCGACTCGATGATCTCGACGTCGCACATGTCGAGCATTCCGGCCCGCCGCTCGACCACGGTCACCTTGCTGCCCAGCGCGGCGAACATGGAGGCGTACTCCATGCCGATCACACCGGCGCCGACGATGACCATGGAGCGCGGGACCCGTTCGAGGGCGAGGACGTTGTCGGAGTCCATGATCGTACGGCCGTCGAACTCGACGCTGCCGGGCCGTGCCGGGCGGGTGCCGGTGGCGATGATGATGTTCTCCGCGCTCAGCAGCCGTTCCTCACCGGTGACTTCGCGCAGGGCGACCGTGTGGGGATCGACGAAGCGGCCGGTGCCGGCGAAGAGGGAGACGTGGTTGCGGGAGAGCTGGCTGCGGATGACGTCGACCTCGCGGCTGACCACGTGCTGGGTGCGCGCGGTCAGGTCGGCGACGGTGATGTCCTCCTTCAGCCGGTAGCTCTGCCCGTAGAGATCGCGCTGGGTGAGACCGGTCAGGTACAGCACCGCCTCGCGCAGGGTCTTGGAGGGGATGGTGCCGGTATGGATGGAGACCCCGCCGACCATGTCGGGGCGGTCGACGACGGCGACCCGGCGGCCGAGTTTGGCCGCGGCGATGGCGGCCTTCTGGCCACCCGGGCCGGATCCGATCACAAGCATGTCGAAGTCGGGCACCCTCCGGAGTCTGTCAGCCCCGAGGCCCTTCTCGAAAGGGTGAACAGGCAACGACCGCGGAACGACCGCGATCTCCTCCACCGAACTGCCGCCGACGGGACAGGAGTTGCCCCCGGTGAGCAAGGAGGCGCCACCGTCCGCACGGCGCGGCGACGCGCGCCGTACCTGGCCTTCGCGGCACCCGTGACACGGGCCGAGGTGAGCCGGGACGTGACAGGGGCCGAGGTGAGCAGGGGCGCGGGACGCCGTCGGCGCGTGCCCGTGCCGTGCCCGGAGCCCGGCGGGGCCGGAGCGGACCGGTGCCGGGTCCCCGGGCGGGAGAGGACGGTTACGGCAGGAGTTTCTCGAGGGCGGCGGCGCCCTCCGTCTCCAGCTTGCGCCTGGCCCACGCGAGGTTGCGCGGGTTGACGTCCCTGCCGGCGGCAAGGACGAGGTCCTCCGGCGACACGTCCGTGCCGGTACTGGTGTGGAGCAGGTCGTCCGGGGTGGCGCGGTCCTCGGACGGCCCGGACGCGTCGGGTTCTGGCGTCGGCATCATCTCTGCTCCTCGGGTCCGGAACGCTTCTGCTAACACCATTCAACGCCCGGGCCCCGCGTGCATCCGCAGGGGGTGCCGGGCCCGGGATGCCGGGCCGGTCGGGCGGGCGTCTAATGAGAGGAAAACGAGAGGGCACCGCCCTCTCGACCGGCAGAGAAGGCCGAGGCCATGGCACCGACCCGCACGGAGGCGGAGGCATCGGGCACCGCAGCCGGAGGGGCGCTGCGCGGGCTCGGACAGTGGTGCGCCCGCCATTTCCTGATCGTCATCATCGCCTGGCTGGTCGCCCTCGTGGCGCTCCAGTTCCTCAACCGGTCCTTCGGCGGCGCGTACTCCGACGACTTCTCCCTGCCGGGCGTGCAGTCCCAGCAGGGGCTGCAGGTACTGAAGAAGCACGACCCCGCGGCCGGCGGCTACAGCAGTCAGATCGTGCTGCACGACTCGGGGAGATCCCTGGCCGGGCTCGGCACGCAGATGTCCACGACCATCGGCGACCTGCAGAAACTGCCGCACGTCCTGTCCGCCCAGAACCCCCTGTCCGTGCCCGCCTCCAAGGTCGGCCCGCTCTCCTCCGACGGCAGGACCGCCTACGTCACCGTCCGCTTCGACGTCCAGCCCTCGACCCTGGGCGACGGCTACCTGAACGGCGTCGACCAGGCCGTGCAGCCGCTGCGCTCGGCCGGCGCGCAGGTCGAGTACGGCGGACCGCTCGGCGAACTGGCCCGGCCCGCCCCCGACGACCGCGTGAGCGAGCTCATCGGCTTCGGTGTCGCCGTCGTCGTCCTGCTGATCGGCTTCGGCAGCGTGATCGCCGCCGGACTGCCCCTGCTGACGGCACTGGTCAGCGTGGTCGGCGGGCTCGCGCTCCTCGGCCTGTTCGCCACCGCCTTCACCTTCGCCACCGTCTCGCCCACCCTGGCCACGATGATCGGCCTCGGCGTCGGCATCGACTACGCCCTGTTCCTGATCACCCGGCACCGGCAGAACCTCATGGACGGCGCCGATCCGGTGCGCTCCGCGGGTCACGCCACCGCCACCAGCGGGCGGGCGGTCCTCGTCTCCGGCACCACGGTCATCATCGCCCTCGCCGGCCTGTACGCGGCCGACGTCACCTTCATCGGCAAGCTCGGCCTCGCCGCCGCGGTGACCGTCGTCTCGGCGGTGCTGGGGGCGCTGACCCTGGTCCCCGCCCTGCTCGGGCTGATCGGACGGTCCATCGACCGCCTGCACGTGCGCGGACCCGTCGCGGAGACCGACGCCGAGCCGGGCGAGGCGCCGCAGGGCGCCTGGCACCGCTACGCCCGGCGCGTGGAGCGCAGGCCCTGGCACTTCCTCACGGCCGGCGTCGTGGTCGTCGTGGTCCTCGCCATCCCGGTGCTCTCCATCCAGCTCGGGCACATAGGCGACGGCGCCGACCCCACGTCCTTCACCGACCGGCGCGCCTACGACCTGATGACCGACGCCTTCGGTCCCGGCTCCAACGGCCCCCTGACCGTCGTCATCGACCAGACCTCCGTCCCCTCGGCCCAGCGCTCCGGCCTCACCGCCCAGGCGCAGAAGACCCTCGACGCCGTCGCCGGCGCCTCCACGGTCACCCAGCTGACGCCCACGAAGGACGGGGACGTCCTGATCGGCACGGTCTACTCGGCACGCTCCCCGCAGAGCGCGACCACCACGGACCTGGTGAACCGCCTGGTCGGCACCACGCTCCCGGACGCGGTCTCCGGCACGGACGCCAAGGGCTACGTCACCGGCACGACGGCGGCCCAGGTCGACTTCCGCGACATCGTCTCGAGCCGGCTGCCGCTGATCATCGGCGTCGTGGTCGGTCTCGCCTTCCTGGTCATCCTCACGGTCTTCCGCGGCCTGCTCGTGGCCGTCAAGGCGGCCGTCCTCAACGTCCTGTCGATCGGGGCCTCGTACGGGGTGGTCGTGGCCGTCTTCCAGTGGGGCTGGGGCGGGCCCGCGCTGGGCGTCAACGGCACGGTGCCCATCGAGAGCTATGTGCCGATGATGATGTTCGCCATCATCTTCGGACTGAGCATGGACTACGAGATCTTCCTGCTCTCCCGCGTCCACGAGGCGTGGCTGCGCACCGGCGACGCCAAGGCCGCGGTCGCCCACGCCCTGGAGATCACGGCACGGGTGATCACCTGCGCCGCGCTGATCATGGTGAGTGTCTTCGCGGCGTTCATCGTCAGCGACAACGTCGTGGTCAAGATGCTCGGGCTGGGCCTGGCGGTGAGCGTGCTGATCGACGCGAGCGTCGTGCGGCTGCTGATGGTCCCGGCCGTGATGACGCTGCTGGGGCGGCACGCCTGGTGGACGCCGCACTGGCTCGACAGGATCCTGCCGCACATCGATGCCGAGGGCGATCACGAGCGGGCCGCCACCGAGGGGGAGGCCGGCGAGCGTCCGGTGACGCGGGCGTGAGGGCGGGTGCCGTCACGTCGCCGGCGGCGGCCGGACGGTGCCGCAGGGGATCCGGTGAGCCCCGAGAGCCTCAGCCGATGCGGTCGTCCAGCAGGGCCTCGGCCTGCGCCAGGATCTCCGTCACCCGCAGTCCGAAGGCGGCGTCGCACGGGTGCGGCCGGCCGGTGCCGGCGGCGGTGAGGAGTGCGTCGGCGGCACGGAGCAGGGCGGTGACCGGTCCCCCGGTGCTGGTGGGGAGCACGGCCGTGCCCGACGCGCCGCGCAGTTCGACGCCGGTCCCCGCCGCCGCGGCGGGTGCCGACAGGCTGAGGGTGAGACTGCTCGACGCGCCGCCGGCGTGCTCCAGGACGAGATGGACGGTGTCGCCGGGGCCGGGCGCCGCGGCCGCCACCCGGCGCGCGTCCCCGAGGACGGGCAGCAGCACCGACAGGGCGTGGGGCCCCACGTCCCACAGCGCGCCCTTCTCCCGCCGCCACGGCGAGGCGGCGAAGGGGCTGTCGCTGTCGCCGCCGTACAGCGATCCCAGCCACTGGGCGTGAGCGGTGAACCAGCCCCCCGTCCGCGCCTGCGCGGAGATCCACGCCTCGGTTCCCGCCACGAAACGGCTGGTGAAGAAGACGACCGAGGCGACCCCGGCCTCCCGTACCGCGTCGACCACGGCCCGCCCCCGCTCCACCGTCGCCGCGAGCGGCTTGTCCAGCAGCAGATGGCAGCCGGCCCGCGCCGCCCGCACCGCGAGGTCCGCCTGCACGGCCGGCGGCAGGGCCACGGCGACGGCGTCCACGTCGGCGAAGAGCGCGTCGACGTCGTCGTAGGCCCGTGTGCCGTGACGGTCGGCGAGCTCCCCGGCGGCCTGCCGGCGGCGGCCCCACACCCCGGCGAAGTCCAGTCCCGTGTGCTCGCTGAGCGCGGGGGCGTGTGCCATCCCCGCCCAGGGACCGGTGCCGAGCAGTCCGATGCGCATGCCGTCGCCTCTCCACTGTGCGGCCCGTCGCGCGGGCCGGTCGCGGGCCGAGCCTCGCACACCGGCCGGCCGGCCGCGCACGCCGGTCCGCGGCGCGGGGATTCAGTTGCCCGGCTGCTGAATGCGTTCTCTTTCCTCTATTGGACCTCCGGCCCGCAGGGGGTTCAGGCTGGAACGCGGTCCGGTACCGCCGTACGCCCTGTGCGGTGGGCCGAACATGATTCGGTCCCGCGACAGCGGAAAGAGGTCACGAGCCCATGCAAACCCGCCGCATCGGTGACGTCGACGTCAGCGCGATCGGCCTGGGCGGCATGCCCATGTCGATCGAGGGACGGCCGGACGAGGCACGCTCCCTCGCCACCATCCACGCCGCCCTCGACGCCGGCGTGACACTGATCGACACCGCGGACGCCTACCACCGCGACGCCCACGAGGTCGGCCACAACGAGACCCTGATCGCCAAGGCCCTCGCCTCCCACGACCGCGGCAAGGACGTCCTGGTCGCCACCAAGGGCGGCCACCTGCGCCCCGGCGACGGCAGCTGGACCCTCGACGGCAGCCCCGAGTACCTCAGGAGGGCCTGCGAGGCGTCCCTGCGCCGGCTGGGCGTGGAGGCCATCGGGCTCTACCAGTTCCACCGCCCCGATCCGCGGGTGCCCTACGCCGAGTCGGTCGGCGCCATCCGGGACCTCCTGGACGAGGGCAAGATCCGTATGGCGGGCATCTCCAACGCGAGCCCCGAACGGATCCGGGAGGCGAACGAGATCCTCGGCGGACGCCTGGTCTCCGTGCAGAACCAGTTCTCCCCGGCCTTCCGCTCCAGCGAGCCGGAACTCGAACTGTGCGACGAACTCGGCATCGCCTTCCTGCCCTGGAGCCCGCTCGGCGGCATCGCCCGGGCCGGTGAACTCGGCTCGGCCTACGCCCCCTTCGCCGCGATCGCCGAAGCACACGGGGTGAGCCCGCAGCGTGTGTGCCTGGCCTGGATGCTCGCCAAGTCGCCGGTGGTCGTGCCCATTCCGGGCGCCAGCCGCCCGGAGACGATCCTCGACTCCCTCGCGGCGGCGGACCTCGCGCTGACCGCCGCGGAGGTGGCGCAGCTCGACGCCGTCTGAGCCGGAGACCGACCTCTTCCGCGCCGACCGCCGCCACCTGATCGCGGCGGTCGGCGTGTTCACCGTCGAACACGGCCCGGTCCGGCTGGGCACGGGGATCATCCCGTCCTGGCGGTGGGCCACCCGCTGCACGTGCTGTACGTCCGCCGTGCGTCCGCCCGCTGTACTGCAGCAGCGTGCGCCGCACGGGAAACCCCACCGCCTCCGCGCGCTTGCCGCAGGGCCGCGACACCCCCGTCGTCGGGCGCGGCGCCCGGCTGCCGGTCGGGCAGCGCCATCGCCCGCGCGCCCGGCGGTATGGCGGCAGGCCGCCCGAGGGGTGCCGGAGGCCGCCGGTCACGGCGCGGGCTCTCCTCTCAGGCCGCGCTGCTGCGGCGCGTACGGTGCGGGCAGGTGCTGTCGTGGTGGATGCCGAGACTGGTCCACCAGCGTTCGCAGCAGGCACCCTCCAGCTCCGCGTGGACGACCTCGTCGGCCGCCGTGCGGGCGGGGCGGCGCGATCCGGCGGCCGCCGCGCGCAGGTCGCGGACGAGGGTCTCGCGGACCACGGCGATGACCGGCACCAGACTCGCCGCGGCGAACAGGAACGCGGCCCACCGGGGCCCGTGAAGGAATTCGAGGACCGTGGTCCAGGCCAGTCCGCCGCCGGTGGCGAGGTAGAGGGCACAGAGAAGACGGCCGGAGCCAGTCATGGGCTTCACCCTTCGTGCTGGGAGGGTTACCCTCTGTTCAACGTCTCGTGACCCGCCGGGAATCGGGTCGGGCGGCGGTATTTCGTCAATTCGCTCCCGAAGTGCGGAAGACGTGAATGGTCCGGCCCTGTCCGGGAAGACGAGGTGCGGACACCAAGAGAGGGGCGCTTCGTGCTCGTTCCGGACCCGAAGGCCGTCAGAACGCTGCTCACCCGATACGCGTCGCTGCGCATCGCGCAGGCGGAGCGCGACAACCCGCGGACGGCACGGGAGTTGGCGGACGTCAGCCGCGCCCTGTGCGTCATGATGGGAACCGCGAGCGTCGAGGACGCGATCGCGAAGGCCGACGTCCTGCTGATCGCCTCGCGGCGGACGGCGGGCAGGGGCGGCGGCCTGTCGCTGGCCGTCTGACCGGCCGGCCTCACGAGCGCGCGGCCGCGCGCCGCGCCGTCCCGCGTCCACCGTCGTGTTCGACCCGCTGCGGGCGTCCGTCACCGTCCCGATGGCCGTGCGGCCCGGCTCCGCGGCGGGCGCTCGACCGCCGGGGGCGCGCGCCGGACCGAGTAGCCGCGCGCCCTTCCGGCGTCAAGTGCTCCCGAAAATTCACGCTATGGTCTGTCCCGGCGCTTACACTCGGCAGCCGTGCCCATGAGCGTGGGCCGCCAACGAAAGGCACGTGGGTGTTCCAGGATTCCCCCATCTACGACCGACTCGTCGCCGAGCGCGGCGACGTCCCCGCTCAGACGCGCCGGGAGGCCGAGCGTGTGAGCCGGGAACTGGAGTACGCCATGCGGCCGTTGCGGTCGTTCGGTGTCGCGCCGTCCCCCGAGCGGCGTGGCGCTCCGGGCGCGGGCTGGCAGCGCACGGCGCTGCTGCCCGGTTCACTGCCTGCCTGAGGCGGCTCAGCACACGGTGCTGTTCGCGCCGTTGACACTCCTGGGTTCCTCCGCTCCCGGGCGGGCGAGCCATTCGGCGACGGTGCGGGCGATCGGCTGGCCCGTCTCCACCTCGACGAAGCCGAACTGCCCCGCCTGGTTGCACTCCAGGAACCACCAGGTTCCGTCCGCGTCCTCGGCGAAGTCGAAGGCGCCGTAGGCCAGTTCGGCGTCGCGGAGGTAGCCGCGGACGGCCTCGGCGATCCGCGGCGGGACGTCCGCGGCGCGCCAGGGTGTGCCGGAGGAGGCGAAGCGCACGTCGACCGAGGCGGCGTCGTCGGGGTCCGCCTCCTCGTCGACCGCCTTGCGGGCGGCGAGCAGCCGGTCGCCCACCGCGGTGAGCCGGATGTCGGCCTTCTTGCCGATCCGGCGCTGGAGCAGCGTCGGTCCGTACGCCACGGCGGAGAAGTCCGTGTCCGGTGCCACCCGGCTCGTCGGCACCGCGCGGGGCGGGTCCTGCGGATGCGCGCCGGAGACCGGCTTGACCACCAGATCGGGGTAGCGGTCGGCGAACTCGCGGGCGGCCTGCGGGAACGTCGTGATGAGGGTGGCCGGTACGGGCAGCCCGCAGCGCTGGGCGTGCCGGAGCTGCCAGGGCTTGTGACGGGCCCGGCGGGCCGCGTCGGGATGGTTCATCCAGCGGGCGTCCGAGCCGCGCAGCATGCCGTAGAGCGCCTGGGTGGACTCCTCGGTCAGCCATGCGGAGGGTTCGGACGCGCGGGCGGCGGCCGCTCCGGGCCTGCGTACCCAGACCGACCGCAGGCCGGCGATGCTCACCAGGCGCCCCGCGGACTGCAGATGGCCGCGGAAGGCACCGTGCACGTACTCACCGGACAGCGCGACGCCGCCGGGCAGGTCCGCGGGATCCAGGCGGACCACCGGGACCCCGGACGCGTTCAGATGCACGACCACCATGTCGGCGGTCACGTCCTCTTCACAGGTCAGGATCAGGACAGTCATGTTCGGCTGTGGTGCGTTCAGTCGTCGAAGTGTGTCTTGGACCCCGCGGTGGACGTCGTCGTCCCCAACTCTCTGAGCAGGGCGTGGTCACCGGCGGCGACCCGGCCGTCCATGAGCACGTTCAACTGCAGCCCGGGGTCGTACACATACGGAGTCGTGGTCTCCAACTCCACCGCCGGACGTGCGTAGTTGAGCGCGAACGGTTGCATCGTCTCTCCCTCGTCAGTGCTGCGCGGACCCGGTGCGCCCCGCTCCGCGGCGCTGCCCGGTCCGCCGACTGCCTTGCCCTTCCAGTCACTTATACGAATCGAACGGGTGATTGGTTTCCTTACTCTGCGTAATCAGAGGGAGGTTTCGTGACGATTCGGCCCACTGAGAGAACCGTGCAATGTGCGCAGAGCGAGGAGGAGGACGCCGATGTCGTCCAGATAGATCGGGTCGGGCAGGAGGTCGGCCGGCAGCAGGAAATAGAGGACAGCGCCCCAGAAGACCCAGCGTGGCCCGGTGGGCAGCCCGGCACGCCTGAGGTCGCGCCGGGTCCGCAGCAGTCTCACGAAGAGGGCGACGGCCACGGCGAGGACGAGTGCCGCGAGGGCGAGTGTGATGACGATCACCGTCGTGCTCGGTTTCACAGGTCCTCCTCATTCGGCGGCCGAACGGCACGCCCTTCTCCCGGATTCCCGCATCCGGCGTTCGTACGTGCCTTCATCGCCCGTAAGGAGGGCGGGTGAGGCACGGCAGGAGCTTTGTACGGGTTCATACCCGTGGCCCACCCGGGTGGCACGTGCTGGAACTACCACCTAGTAATGGCACTGCACTGCAACGTCGTGACCCGCGTCGGGAGACGCGGGAGCCGGCGGACCTTCCATCTCTTCCATGGAGGAGAGTCATGAGCATCCGCTCGTCATCATCCAAGCCGACCGACCCCTCCATAGCCGCCACGAACGACGACCCGGTCAGCGCCCTGGTGCACGCCGCGGTCGCCGACCGCCCGCTGGAGGAGGTCGCCGATCTGATCACGCTGCTCGAGGAGTCCCCGCAGTACGCCAAGGCCACCGTCGACGCGCTGCGCGCGGTCGGCACGGACCGCTCGGTGGAGGACGTCACCCGTCTGGTCACCCTGCTCACCCGCCCGCCGCGCGACGCCGCCAGCGCGGACGAGGCCATCCGCGCGGCGGCCGAGAACCGCCCGGTGGAGGAGGTGACCCGGCTGATGGCGCTGCTGCACCGCACGCAGACGGAGCGCCACTTCGGCCACGAGGCCGCACGGGCGGCCGCCTCCGCGCGGCCGGTGGAGGACCTCGTCGAACTCATCGGCAAACTGAGCGAGGAGCGTGAGGCCCTCGCCACCCCGCCGGACCCGGAACCGGCCGGGCAGCCGAGCGGCGAGACCGGCTGGGGCCCCGGCGGGACCTTCCCGCCGCCCGTCCCCCTCGCCCCGCCGTCCCTCGGCTCCGGCCCCGTGCCGCACCGTCCGGCCCGGATGCCGAAACGCCCCCCGGAGCGACTGTCGTGGCCGGGCCTGGTCGTGGCGGGCGCACTCTTCCTGTGCGCGTTGCTGTGGTTCCCGATGTACCAGGAGGGCGAGCCCGTCGCGCTCTACGCCTCCTCGGTCGCGGTGTCGGCGCTGTGCGCGCTGCTCGCCGTGGCGGTGACCCTGCGGCCCCTCCCTCCCGCCCTCGCGGGCGCGATGCTGGTGACGGCGATCCTTGCCGCGGCTCAGCTGTACCAGGGCCGGTTCCACTCGGCATGGCTGTCCCGGGCCCTGGACCTCACGCTCGCACCGGGCTGGGTCGCCGGCCTGGCCGCCGTGGTGGCGGCACTGGCGGCGCTGACGGCCCTGGTGGTACGCCTCGCCTCCGGCGAGCCGGCCATGGGCGCGCCGGCCCGGCGGCCCCTGGCCACGGCGGGCCGGCCGGAGTGAGACCGGCGGTGGCGGCCGGCAGGTCCCGGGCGGCTCTCAGGCCGCCCGGGACCGCATCCCGGACAGCAGGCGGTCCGGCGTGAGCGGCAGTTCGCGGAAGCGGACGCCGGTGGCGTGGTGGACGGCGTTGCCGATCGCGGCCGCCGTCCCCACGGTGCCGATCTCGCCGATGCCCTTGCTGCCCATCGGGTTGAGGCGGGGGTCGTCCTCGTCGATCCAGTGCGCCTCGATGTCCCGCACGTCCGCGTGCACCGGCACGTGGTACGAGGCCAGGTCGGACTCGGCGAAGTCCCCGAACGCGGCGTCCATCGTGCTGCCCTCGGTCAGCGCCATGCCCAGGCCCATGGTCATGGCCCCGATGAACTGCGAGCGCGCGGTACGGGCGTTGAGGATGTGCCCGGCGGCGAACACGCCCAGCAGGCGCCGCACCCGGACCTCACCCGTCACCGTGTCGACGGCCGCTTCGGCGAAGTGCGCCCCGAACGCGTGACGCGCCCAGGGGCTCTCGGCGTCGGCCTCTCCCGCGGTGTCGGCGCGCGCCTCGATGCCGCCGTCGGGCAACGGCCCGCCGCGGCCGGCCAGTTCGGCCGTCAGGCGGGTGCAGGCCCGGTGCACCGCCCAGCCCCACGAGGCGGTACCGGAGGAACCTCCGGCCAGCGGCGCGGCGGGCAGGTCGCTGCAGCCCACCTCGATCCGGACGCGCTCCAGCGGCACGCCGAGGGCGTCGGCCGCGACCTGCGCCAGCACCGTACGCGCGCCCGTGCCGATGTCCGTGGCGTTGATCCGCACCAGGAAGGCCCCGTCGGGCAGCGCGCGGGCCGCCGCCGTGGACGGCCGCACCAGGACGGGGTAGGTGGCGGCGGCCACGCCCGTCCCGATCCGCAGCGGCCCCTTGGAACGGGGTGCGCGGTGCGACCAGCCGAAGCGGCGCGCGCCCTCGCGCAGACACTCCACGAGGTGCCTGCTGCTGAACGGCCTGCCGCTGTGCGGCTCGGTGTCCGGCTCGTTGGCGATCCTCAACTCCACCGGATCCATGCCGAGTTCGCAGGCCAGCTCGTCCATGGCCGACTCCAGGGCGTACATCCCCGGAGTCTCGCCCGGGGCCCGCATCCACGACGGTGAGGGCACGTCCAGCGGAGCCACACGGTGCACCGTGCGCAGGTTCGGCGCCGCGTACATGGTCCGCGCGGGCACGGCCGCCTGCTCCACGAACTCCTTGACCCGGGAGGTGTGGGTCGTCACCTCGTGGCTCAGGGAAGTGATGCGGCCGTCGGTGCCCGCGCCGATGCGGACCCGGTGCAGGGTCGGCGCCCGGTGCCCGACCACGGCGGCCATCTGGCGGCGGGGCAGCGCGAGCGTCACCGGCCGTCCGGTCTGCCGCGCCGCCATCACGGCGAGCACCACGTCGGGACGCGGCGTGCCCTTGCACCCGAAACCGCCGCCGACGTGCCGGGCGTCGACGGTGACGCGCTCCTCGGGCAGGTCGAACAGGTGCGCCAGCGTGGCCCGTACGGGGGTGGTGCCCTGGCTGGAGGTGTGCACCACGAGCCGGTCGCCGTCCCACCGCGCCGTGGTGGAGTGCGGCTCCATGGGGTGGTTGTGCAGGGGCGGGACCCGGTAGTCGCAGTCGACGCGGACCGCGGAGGCGGCGAGCGCGCCCTCGGGGTCGCCGTGTTCGGTGCTGCCGGGATGGCCCCCGTTGGCCTGCTCGGCGACGTACGCTCCCGGATGCGCGGCGCTCAGCGAGACGTCGTGCTCCTCCACGTCGTAGGACACCCGGACCGCGGCGGCGCCGGCCCGCGCGTCCTCCAGGGTCTCGGCGACCACCAGCGCCACGAACCAGCCGCGGTGCGGCACGCGCGGGTTCTGCAGTACGGCGAGGGTGGCGTCGTCCGGCTCGGCGACGCGCGGGGCGTTCTCATGGGTGAGGACCGCCAGGACGCCGGGCCGTTCCAGGGCGGCGGCCGTGTCCACGGCCGTCACGGTGCCGCGCGCGACGGTGGCGGGCACCGGCCAGGCGTGGGCGCGGCCGGACGCCGGGTGCTCGGCGGCGTAGCGGGCGCCGCCGGTGACCTTCTGCAGACCCTCCCGGCGCTCGGCCGGAGCTCCCATGACGCTGCTGACCATGTCGTTCTCCTCGGATGCCGGTTCAGGTCCTGGCGGGTTCGGCGAGCCGGGTCAGGACGTCCAGGGCGAGATTGCGGGCGAGTGGCACCTTGTAGCCGTTGTCGCGCAGCGGCCGGGCGGCGGAGAGTTCGAGATCCACGGCACGCTCGAACGCCGCTTCCGTGGGCGCGGCCCCGAGCAGCGCCTCCTCGGCCGCGCGGGCCCGCCAGGGCCGGTGGGCCAGCGCCCCGAAGGCGATCCGGGCCCGGTCGACGACGCCGTCCGTCACCCGCAGCACCGCGGCCACGGAGGCCAGGGCGAAGGCGTACGAGGCGCGGTCGCGGGCCTTGCGGTACAGCGAGGGCAGCCCGCCCGTCTCCGCGGGCAGCACCACGCCCGTGATCAGCTCGCCCGGCAGGAGCCAGGTGTCCCGCTCGGGGTGGTCGCCGGGCAGCCGGTGCAGGTCGGCGGCCGGCAGAGCGCGCGTGCCCTCGGGGCCGTGGAGCTCGACCCGCGCGTCCAGGGCCGCGAGGGCGACGGCCATGTCCGACGGGTGGGTGGCGATGCAGTGCTCGCTGTGGCCGAGCACCGCGTGGTCGCGGTGGACGCCGTCCCGGGCGCCGCAACCGCTGCCCGGGGCGCGTTTGTTGCACGGCTTGGAGACGTCCTGGAAGTAGGGGCAGCGGGTGCGCTGCAGCAGGTTGCCGCCGGTGGTGGCGGCGTTGCGCAGCTGACCCGAGGCGCCCGCGAGCAGTGCCTGCGACAGCACGGGATAGCGGTCGCGCACGGCGGGGTGGGCGGCGAGGTCGCTGTTGCGGACCATGGCGCCGACCCGCAGCGAGCCGTCGGGCAGCTCCTGGACCGTGTCCAGCGGGAGCCGGGTGACGTCGACCAGGGCCTCGGGCTCCTCCACGCCGAGCTTCATCAGGTCGACGAGGTTGGTGCCGCCGCCGAGGAAACGGGCGCCGGGCCGTGCGGCCAGGGCGGCGCAGGCGTCCTCGACGCTGGAGGCGCGGACGTAGCCGAGGGGCTTCACGGGATCACGTCCTCGACCGCGTCGACGATGTGCGGGTAGGCGCCGCAGCGGCAGAGGTTGCCGCTGAGCCGCTCGCGGATCTCGTCCCGGTCCAGCGGCACCGGCTGCCCGGCCGGAACCTCGGCGCCGGTCACCCGCGACGGGTGGCCCGCCGCGGCCTCGGCGAGCATGCCGAGGGCGGAGCAGATCTGGCCCGGTGTGCAGTAGCCGCACTGGAAGGCGTCGCGGTCGAGGAAGGCCCGCTGGAGCGGGTGCGGCTCTTCGCCGTCACCGGTCAGCCCCTCCACGGTCGTGACCTCCGAGCCGTCCAGCGTCACCGCGAGCAGCAGACAGCTGTTGACGCGGCGCCCGTCCACCAGGACGGTGCAGGCCCCGCACTGACCGTGGTCGCATCCCTTCTTCGCGCCGGACAACGCCAGGTCCTCGCGCAGCACGTCCAGCAGGGCGCGCCGGTGGTCGAGGGCGAGCGTGTGCGGCTTGCCGTTGACCCGCAGGGTCGTGTCGGAGCGGTGGCGGGACTCGCTCGGGCCGCCGCGGCCGCTGTGGAGGTGCTGGCTGCTGCCCATGGCGTCGGACCTTCCGGGACGGGCTGTGGTGCCGTCCGCTCCGCGTATCCAGGCAGCGGCAGCTGACACGTCCGCCTCGGCAAACGGCTCCCGGCTCAGCCGTCGGCGGGCTCCGGCGGGTCCTCGCCCCCGGACGTGCCGCCGTCGCCGCCGGTGGCCGCGGGCCGCAGCGCCCTGCCCTTGAGCCGCTCGAACCTGCGCGTCAGCTGCTGGAAGGGCGAGCCCGGCGAGGGCTCGGGCGGCTGCGGCCGCGCGGGAACGTCGTCGGCGGACTCGCGGAAGACGGTCAGTGCCTCGTGGGCGCGCTCGGCGGCCTCGCGGTACAGGTCCCGGGACTTCGTCATCGCCTCCAGGGCCTCGGCGTACATCGCCACCAGCCTGCGCTCGTGGTCGAGCTGCTCCTCCAGGGTCATCAGCTCCCAGTCGTCGCGCAGCGCGCGGACGGCCTCGTCGCCGCCGTCCGGCAGGGGCGGGGGCAGTGCGGCGAAGCGGCTCAGGGCGTCGATCAGTTCCGCCGGGCGTGAGCCGTCGAGGAAGACGGTGCGTACGGAGAACCCGTCCGCGTCGAAGCCGGGCGGGGCCGGGTCCGTGGGCAGCACGACGGCCCCGCCGCGCGGCAGCTGCACGCCGAACGCGCGCAGGGCGCGGTTGACGATGCGCAGCTGCTCCGGCGCGGCGCGGTGCTCCAGGACGCGGTGGCGCAGTCCCGGCGGCAGCAGGGGGCCCAGCGGCCTCCGCCCTGCCTCGTCGGGCGTCATCGCCTCGTGCACGACGACGTTGATGCTCCAGCCGCCGCGCACACAGCCGCGCAGCAGGCGCCGGATCTCCTTGTCCTCCGTGGGCAGATGGGCGGCGCCCCGCAGCCGCAGACCCGTGGCGGGCTCGTGGTCCCAGGGGCTGTCCGGCTCGTCGGGCCAGAACATCGTGGCGGGTGAGGGCCATTCCTCGTTCCACGGGCGCTCCGCCTCGGCCACGAGCACCCAGTCCTGCCCGCCCTCCGCGGGGCGGGCCAGGGTCAGCCGGGCGCGCACGGTGACCGTCCCGGCGGCCCGCCAGCGCGCCTCGAAGATCCGCTCGGGACCGTCGTCCTCACCGCCGGACCCGGGCAGCTCGTGCTGGTCGTCGAGGACCTCTGTGTCCTGGAGCCGTCGCAGGGTCGTTCGTACGGCGTCCGGGGCGTCGCTTCCGACATGGCGGCCGCGCGTCAGCCACAGGCTGGGCGACGGGGCCGGTCGGACACTGGTGGAGATGCGCATGGGTCCATCTGAGAACGGGGGCACGGGTGGACACCAGTATTGTCCGCGCGGGTCGGTGTAGATCACACCGGGTCTGCACACAGAAGGCGGGTGGCGCACACGGGGTGTGATCGAACCGCTCCAGGACATGACAGTTCACGCGTGTTCCCCCGCCCGGCGGGGCGGCCAGAATGGCGGCCGCGAACAGGACCCGCCCACCATCCGCTTCGGGGCGGGGCCTGTTCGCGCCGTTCCAGGCGGTGCCGGAGTCCGGCCGGCACCGCCCGCCGCGCCTCACCCGTGGAACGTGATGTACCCGTTCCTGTCACGGTCGTTGGCGGCCCTGGTGTACGCGTGCGAGTCGGCGCCCGCGCCGGACGGCTTGTAGAGGCGGATCGTGTCCTTGTCGTTGTTCCAGATGAAGTTGCAGTTGTTGCGGTATGCGACGTTCCTGGCGTCCGACTCGGTGCCGTGGCCACCGCGCAGCTTCACGTAGTCGCCGGGCTGCAGGTAGTGGTTGTGGCTGAAGGTGAACCTGTGGCCGGCCCTGTCCTTGACCACGTAGCCCTTGAGGTTCACGGTCGTGCGGGACGAGTAGTTCTTGATCGTCAGGTACTCGTTCCGGGTGTTCCCGGTCGAGCAGCTGTTGGAGTCCCTGCCGGGCGCGTCGTACTGGACGCCCCTGATCTTCAGCGCCGACGAGTACTCGGTGGCGTGGGCCGGAACGGCGGCCAGTACGGCGAGCGCGCCCGCGGTGGCGGTCGCGGCGACGATGCGTATGCGCATGGAGATCTGCCCCCCTTGTGTGAAGTTTCGGTGAAGAAAGTGCAGAGTATAGGGTCGGCTCGTGGTGGGGGGGCGCATTCGTCGTTTTCGTGCGGGAGGGCGCCGGGCGGCGATATGGGGTGCCACCCGGCGAATTGACGGCCCGTCAGGCCCAGGCGCTCGACTGCCAGTCCAGCAGCCCGGCGATCGCGTCCTCACCGGGGCGGGAGGGGGCCCCGCCCCGGCCGGCCGGTGACGGGGAGGGCACGCCCCTGGAGATGTTGCCGCTGACGACGATGTTGTGCTCCACGCGCGGGCGGCGCAGTTCCTCGTAGCGGGCGAGGGCGGCATCGGTGTCCGGCGCGTCGCGCAGGCACTTGGCGAGCACGACGGCATCCTCCAGCGCCATCGACGCGCCCTGGCCCGTGGCGGGGGACGCCGCGTGCGCCGCGTCACCGACGAGCAGGGTGCGGCCGGAGCGCCAGGGGCTGCCTGTGGGGATCTCGGTGGCGTCGGTGACCAGCAGGTCCTCGCCGGTGGCGGCGACGATGTCCGCCGCCGGGGTGGAGTCCGCGCGCAGCAGGGGCAGGAGCAGCTCACGCCGGTCGGCCGGTGTGCCGTGGGCGATCCGCTCGGCGGGCAGGGGGTCGCCGGACACCCGGGCGAACCAGCACGTCTCCCCGTCCGGCGACACCGCGAAGCCGAAGGCGGCGCCGCTGCCGCGGATCATGGTGATGGTGCCCGGGCCGCCGGGGGGCAGGGCCGCGGTGGCGGTGCAGCCGTAGAAGACCCGCTGCCCCGCGTAGCGGGGCTGTACGGCGGGGGCGGTGACGTTGCGGACGGTGGAGCCGAGGCCGTCGGCGCCGATCAGGAGGTCGCCGGTGGCCCTGGTGCCGTCGGCGAAGTGGGCGGTGACGCCGTCGGCGTCCTCGACGACGGAGGCCAGCCGGGCCCCGTGCCGGACGCCGATGCCCCGGCGCGCGGCCTCTGCCTGCAGTGAGGAGTTGAGGTCGCCGCGGCGCAGGCACCGGTAGCGCAGCAGCGGGTCACCGGCCTCGCCGATGGGCGTCTTCGCCAGCTCGGCGCCGCTGCCGTCGAGGACGCGCATCGAGGTCAGCGGGAAGCCCAGCGCGGTGACCGCTGCGCAGGCGTCGAGCTGTGCGAGCGCGCGCATGCCGTTGCTCGCGAGGGTGAGGAACGCGCCCAGGTCCTCGGCCGAGTCCGGATGGGCCTCGTACACGCCGACGCCGAACCCCGCCCTGTGCAGGGCGAGTGCCGTCGCCGTGCCGGCGATTCCGCCGCCGATGACCAGTACTCGAGCCACGCCCACCCCGTCCGTCCCGGTACGGCCCCGCGGTCGTACGTCCCCGTGGGAACGCGCGGACGGCGGCGGTGGTTCCGCCCCTTGCCCGAAGGAGCCCGGCAACCGGCCCGGCCGCAGGGCCCCTTGGGTGCCTTCTCGCTCAGGCGCCGCTCTCGCGGAGCATGTCCTCACGCTCGACGATCTTCACCCGCTCGCGGCCCTGGGGCTCGCCCAGCGCCTTCTCCGCGGCGTCCAGCCGGTACCAGCCCTCCCAGGTGGTGAAGCGGACGTCGCGCTCGCCGAGGAACGCCTCCACCGCCTCCGGCTCGGGCGCGGCGGGGGTGTGCAGACGGCCGTTCGCGTGGTCGTCCAGCAGGCTGGCCACCGTTTCGTTGGCGTCCCCCTTGGTGTGACCGATCAGGCCGACCGGGCCGCGCCGTACCCAGCCGGTGACGTACGTCGACTGCAGGTGCTCGCCGGTCTCCTGGACGACCCGGCCGCCCTCGTCCGGGACGGTGCCCGAGTCGATGTCCCAGGGGAGCTTGGGGAGTCTGTCGGAGAGGTAGCCGACCGCGCGGTAGACCGCGGTGACGTCCCAGTCCTTGAACTCGCCGGTGCCCTTGACGTTGCCCGTGCCGTCGAGGGCGGTGCGCTCGGTGCGCAGGCCGACGACCCTGCCGTCCTCGCCCAGCACCTCGGCCGGCGACTCGAAGAAGTGCAGGAACAGCTTGTGCGGGCGGTCGCCGACGTCGCGGATCGCCCACTTCTCCAGCGTCTTGGCGACCATGTCGGCCTGCTTGCTGCCGCGCCGGGTCTCGATCGAGCCCGCGTCGTAGTCGATGTCCTCGGGGTCGACGACGACCTCGATGGTGGGGGAGTGGTCGAGTTCGCGCAGTTCCATCGGGGAGAACTTGGCCTGCGCCGGGCCGCGGCGGCCGAAGACGTGGATCTCCCGCGCCCTGTTGGCCTCCAGGCCCGCGTGCACGTTCGGCGGGATCTCCGTCGGCAGCAGCTCGTCGGCGGTCTTGGCGAGGATGCGGGCGACGTCCAGGGCGACGTTGCCGACGCCGAGCACGGCGACCTTCTCGGCCTGCAGCGGCCAGGTGCGCGGCACGTCCGGGTGACCGTCGTACCAGGAGACGAAGTCGGCGGCGCCGTAGGAGCCGTCGAGGTCGATCCCGGGGATCGCCAGCGGGCGGTCGGCCGTCGCGCCGGTGGAGAAGACGACGGCGTCGTAGAAGGTCCGCAGGTCGTCCAGGCTGATGTCGGCCGGGTAGTCGACGTTGCCGAAGAGGCGGATCTGCGGCTTGTCGAGCACCTGGTGCAGGGCCGTGACGATGCCCTTGATGCGGGGGTGGTCGGGAGCCACGCCGTAGCGGATCAGTCCGAAGGGCGCGGGCATGCGCTCGAAGATGTCGATGGACACACCGGGTCCGGCGGCCACGTCGGACTTGAGCAACGCGTCGGCGGCGTAGATCCCGGCGGGGCCGGCTCCGACGATGGCTACCCGCAGGGGGCGGGGCATGATCAGGTTCCCTTCGAGCGGCGAAAAGATCGACTCGAACAGGAAGCCTAAGCTAAGGCAAGCCTAAGTCGGTACACGGGTCCGGTCTATGGGCCCATAAGTCGACTTTATGGGCGCCAGCGGAATTCGGATCCCGGGGCCGCCGCGTGCCCGAGGGCGGCGCGGCGGCCCCGGCCTCCGGTCAGCCGATGTGGTAGCTGTCGCCGTAGACCTTCCAGTCCAGCGGGGTGTTCAGGCAGAGGTTGCCCTTGCGCAGGAAGACGCGCTGCTCGGTGTCGACCCGGGTGGTGTCGCTGTGGGCCTCCTCCTGCTTCATCGCCCACACCCGGGCGTCAAGGAAGGCGTTGAGGTACGTCACCTCGTCGCCGCCCTGGGCCGGCGGCTTCGCCTTGCGCAGGGCGCGCTTGCGTATGTTGCGGAAGCTGGTCGGGTCGTCGCCGTCGCCGTGCATCACGATCGCGTCGTAGTAGGCGAACTGCCCCAGCGTGCCGATCCTGTCCGCCTTGCCCTGCTTGACGGCCGGGTTGAAGTACACGCGGTCGCGCTCGTCGTTCTGCGCCTGCTGGAAGGCGCCGTCCCGGGCCGCCCTGGCCCAGTCCCGGGGGAAGTCGGGATCCAGGCCGTCGTGCGAGTCGGTGCCGTTCACCGCGCGCAGCGCCGGGAGGTACTTGGCCAGTACGTTGCCGGGCCTGCGGTCGGTGTAGAGCTGGACCAGGTCGAGCATGTCGCCGGTGCCGGAGCAGAATCCGATGATCCCGGCGGTGTAGCCGCGGCCGTCGCCGATGTCCTCGATGTACTTGTACTGCGCCTTCCAGTCGAGCGAGGAGTTCTCCGCGCTCGACACCAGCTGCATGGCGATCTCCTTCTTCGCCGGGTCGTCGAGCCCCGGGCAGGCGGCGGACGTGGCGGCGGAAGCCTGCGACGGCCGCAGCAGCGGGACGGCGGCCAGGGATGCGGCGGCCGCGGCGAGGACGGTGCGGCGCGCGATACGGGTCGGGTGTGCGGGGTCGCCGGAATGGTGCGTCACGGGTTCTCCAAGTCGGGGTGGGGGGTGGGGAGTCGGCCGTGCACGGCATTGATAGGAAGGTTTCCTATCAGCTGGCGTCACGGGAGGGCACCCGTCGCGGTGGAAGTTCGTAGAGACGTACGAGGAAGGTACGGACCAAAAGGGGCGAGACGGGGCGGGAAGCGCCGCGGCGTCTCAGGGCAGCGGCTGCTCGGCCCAGATGACCTTGCCGTCGGGGGTGTAGCGGGTGCCCCAGCGCTCGGCGAGCTGCGCCACCAGGAACAGGCCCCGGCCGCCCTCGTCCGTCATCGCCGCGTACCGCAGATGCGGCGAGGTGCTGCTGCTGTCGAAGACCTCGCAGATCAGGGTCCGGTCCAGCAGCACGCGGACGTGGATGGGGTCGCCGCCGTAACGGATCGCGTTGGTGACCAGCTCACTCAGGACGAGTTCGGTGGTGAAGGCCAGCTCCTCCAGCCCCCACCCGGTGAGCCGGTGGCTGACCGACGCCCGGATCTGGCCGACCGCCGCCGGGTCGCTGGGTACCTGCCATTCGGCGACGCGGTCGGCGGACAGGGCCCGGGTGCGCGCGACGATCAGGGCCACGTCGTCGCTCGGCCTGGCCGGCAGCTGCGACTCGAGCACCGACCGGCAGGTCTCCTCCGGCGACCCGCCGGCGCGTTCCAGCGCGCCCCGCAGCAGTTCGAGCCCCTCGTCGATGTCCCGCTCGCGGTCCTCGACGAGCCCGTCCGTGTACAGGACGAGACGGCTTCCCGCCTCCAGGGTGAGGTCGGCCGTCTCGAACGGCAGGCCGCCGAGACCGAGCGGCGGCCCGGCGGGCACGTCGGGGAAGTCCACGCTGCCGTCGGGCCGGATCAGCGCGGGCGGCGGATGGCCGGCCCGGGCGATCGTGCAGGTCCGCGACACGGGGTCGTAGACCGCGTACAGGCAGGTCGCGCCCGTCACCGGGGCGCTGCCGCCCTCCGCGGTCTCGTCCTGGTCGATACGGCCGACCAGCTCGTCGAGCAGCACCAGGAGCTCGTCGGGCGGCAGATCGAGGGTGGAGAAGTTGTGCACCGCCGTGCGCAGCCGGCCCATGGTGGCCGCGGCGTGCAGCCCGTGCCCCACGACGTCGCCGACGACGAGTGCCACGCGGGCGCCCGACAGCGGCAGTACGTCGAACCAGTCGCCGCCGACGCCGGCCTGCGCGGGCAGATAGCGGTAGGCGATGTCGAGGGCGGACTGCTCGGGCAGCGTGCGGGGCAGGAGACTGCGCTGCAGGGTCACGGCCATGCTGTGCTCGCGCGTGTAGCGGCGGGCGTTGTCGATGGAGACCGCGGCGCGGGTGACCAGTTCCTCGGCGAGGGCCAGTTCCTCGGCGTCGAAGGGGTCCGGCTTCTGGGAGCGCCAGAAGCTGACCACGCCCAGGACCAGGGCCCCGGCCCGCAGCGGCACCGTGATCAGCGAGTGGATGCCGTACTCCAGGACCTGTCCGGTGCGCTCCAGGTCCTGCGCGTGCCAGCCGGGCGCCGCGGCGAGGTCCGGCTCCAGCGCGGCCTGCCCGGAGCGCAGGCTGCGGGCCTGCGGCGAGGTGTCGACGAAGCCGATCTGCCGGCCCACCTTGTACAGCGGCGCGTCCTCGCGGATGCCGCGCGAGGCGGTGCGGCGCACGGCCGTCGCCCCCTCGGGCTGGCCGCCGTCCAGTACGGCGTCGAACAGGTCCACCGTCGCGAAGTCCGCGAAGCGGGGCACGGCGAGTTCCGCCAGCTCCTCCGCGGTCCGGGTGACGTCCAGGCTGGTGCCGATGCCCACTCCGGCGTCGTAGAGCATGTTCAGGCGTTCCCGCGCGGTCTCGGCCCGGCCGGACAGGGCGCGCAGCTCGGTGGAGTCGCGGAGCGTGGCGACGCTGCCGGGCGGGCCGCCCTGGACGTCGGTGGGGCGCTGGTTGACGGCCAGCAGCCGGTCCTTGACCAGGTGCACCTCGTCCGTGGCCACGCGGCCGGAGGCCAGCAGGTCCGCGGTCTCGGGATCGAGCCCGAGGTCGAGGGCGGGGCGGCCCTCCGCGTCCGCGGGCAGGTCGAGCAGGCGGTGCGCCTCGTCGTTGGCGAGCAGCAGACGGCCCTCGCCGCTGAAGATGAGCACGCCCTCGCGCACGGCGTGCAGCACCGCGTCGTGGTGTTCGTACATGCGGGTCATCTCGTGCGGTCCGAGGCCGTGCGTCTGGCGCAGCAGCCGTCTGCTGACCAGTGCCGTGCCCGCCGTCGCCAGGGCGAGCCCCACGGCCGCGGCCAGCAGGACGAGCGGGAGCTGGCGGTTGGCCGCGCCGCCCACGTTGTCGGTCGTGATGCCCGCCGACACCAGACCCACCACCTTGCCGTCGGGGTCCTTGACCGGGACGACCGCCTGCACCAGCCGCCCGATCGTGCCGTTGATCTCCTCGACCACGGTCCCGCCGGCCAGGGCGGGGGCGATGGTGCCCACGAACTTCTTGCCGATGCGGTTCGGTTTGGGGTGGGTGTAGCGGATGCCGTCGGTGTTCATGACGACGATGAAGTCGACGCCGGTCGCCTTGCGGGCCGCCTCCGCGCGCGGCTGGAGGATGGCCGTCGGCTCGGGGGCGCCCAGGGCCGCGCGGGTGCCGGGAGCGTTGGCGAACGCCTCGGCCACGGCGACCGAGCGGTTGCGGGCCTCCTGCGTGCTGTCGTGCCGGACCTGCAGATACAGCGCGACCACCGCGGCGACGACCAGCAGCAGCACGATCACCACCTGCAGGACGAACACCTGCCTGGCGATGCTGCGTCCGGTCAGCGCCGACCGCAGGGCCGCGACGCGCCCCGGCTCCGTCTCACCCGAGCGGCCCTTCGTGGTGAACGCCCCCGCCGGCGTCCGCGTCGTTCGCCGCCCGTGCGTCGCGTGGGCACGAACGCCCGCGCGGCGGGCACGGGGACCGCCGGGACGCCGGTGCGACCGCGTGCCGGAACGGTCCGGAAGACGGACCATGTGCCCATGTCTACACTGCCGCGCCGCGTGAGGCGAGATGCGTCACAGAGAGTGACAGGGTCTGCGGGGGTGCTTGAGGGGTCACCGCGACGGCGCGAGGCGGCGGTCGGCGGCTGAGCGACGGTGGTCGTCCGGTGGTCGTCGGTCGGCGGGGGAGTGCCGGGCGTCCGTCGCCGTCGGTGGCCCGGTCGGCGGGGGAGTGCCGGGCGTCCGTCGCCGTCGGTGGCCCGGTCGGCGCGGGAGTGTCAGCGTCCGCCGCCGTCGGTGGCGCGGCGGGTCGTCAGGAGCAGGGCGATGTCGTCGGGGCGGTCCCTGGTGTGCCGGGCCAGGGCGGTGAGGCGGTCGGCGATTCCGGCCAGGGTGCGGCGGCTCGGGCGGCTGGCGGGGGCGCCGACCTTGGACAGGGCCACGCGCAGCGCCGTGATGCCGTCGTCGATGTCCATGCCGGGCCGTTCCACGAGACCGTCCGTGTAGAGCGCGAGGACGGCACCGGGCTCGATGCGCAGCTCGGCGACGGGGTAGTGGGCGTGCCGATCCACCCCGAGCACGACGCCGCCCGGCAGGTCCAGCACCTCGGTGTGGCCGTCCGGGTGGCGCAGCAGCGGCGGCGGATGCCCCGCGCGGGCCACCCGCGCCAGGCCCGAGACCGGGTCCAGCCGGATGTAGCAGCAGCTCGCGAACTGACCGGGGTCGAGGTCGATGAGCAGATGGTTGGTGCCGCTCATCACCTCGTCGGGCGGACGGTCACCGAGCGCGAACGCCCGCACCGCGCTGCGCAGCTGGCCCATGGTGGCCGCCGCCTGCACACCGTGCCCCTGCACGTCGCCGATGACCAGCGCCAGGCCGTCCCCCGCCTCCACGACGTCGTACCAGTCGCCGCCCACCTCCATCCCCTGGGTGCCGGGCAGATAGCGCCCGGTGGTCTCCACCCTCGGGTGGGCCGACAGCCGGCGGGGGAGCAGGGCCTGCTGGAGTCCGCGGGCGAGCGCCGCCTCGCTCTCGTAGCGCTGCGCCTTCTCCATGGCGTGGGCGATCAGCCCGGCGAGCGCGGTGAGCACGGTACGTTCCTCGGTGCTGAAGCTGCGGGAACGGTCGAAGCCCAGGATGCAGGAGCCGACCGGACGCCCCGAGGCGATCAGCGGCAGGAAGGCCCGGGCGCCCTCGTCCGCGTCCAGGGCGATCCCGGGGTAGGCCGCCGCCAGCTGCTCCATCGAGTCGAAGAAGATCGGCCGGCCCGTGGTCAGCGTCTCCACGCCCGGGATCCGGGCGTCCAGGCCCACCCCCTCGAACGGCGCGAGGAACCCCGTGGGGAAGCCGCTCTCCCAGGACAGGTACAGGTGACGGTCCTGCAGCAGGTAGATGGCGAGCCGGCGGCCGCCGAACGCGGGCAGCACCTCCCGTACGACCACGGCCGCCACCTGACGCGCGGTGACCGCCTCGGACAGCGCGATGGCGAGCACGATGGGCCGGTACAGCGGCGCCATCGACGCGGTCACCGGACTCGCCGGGGCCGGGGACCCGCCGGGCACGGGCTCCGGCGCGACGTCCGCGGCGCCGTCCGCCACCCGGTTCGCCGGCCGGAACGTGCACGTCAGCACGGACGGGCCGGGGTAGACGCACACATCGAGCCAGGCGCCCTCGCGCGAGGCCGCGTCGCTCCCGTGCGGCGCCGGGCGGTCCTCCCCGCCCTCCGGACCGGGCTGTGCCAGATGGAAGCGCACCGGGTCCGGGGCGAGCAGCGCGCTGCGCAGATGGTCCTCGACGGCCGGCTGGTTCAGCCAGGGCACGCCCTCCCACAGCGGACGGCTGAGCAACTGCGTCCGTGACCGGCGCAGCAGCTGTCCGGCGCGCGGGTTGGCGTAGAGGATCAGCCCCAGCCTGTCCAGGCAGAGCACGCCCTCGGGCAGCAGGTCGGCCGCGGCGTCCGCGGCCGCGCCGGGACCGGGGTCGACGACGAAGCCGCGGACGGGATGCGCGCCGGACGGCGTGCCGGGCGGGGCGGGGGCGGCGTAGGGGGTCCACAGTTCCACCAGCCGCAGAGCCCCGTCCTCGGACCGCACGTACAGCGGCAGCGGCGGCGGCCGGCCGGCGGCCGTCTCCCTCAGCGCGGTCAGGACCCGTTCCGTCTCGGCCGGGGCCACGGCGTCCGCGAGGGCCCGCACCGACGTGGCGAACTCGTCGGCCGGCACCCCCAGCAGCCCGGGCAGCCGCTCGTCCGCCGTCACCACGTCCGTCACCGGGTCCCACGCGAACCCGCCGGCGCGCCCCGCGGGCGGGCGGGACCCGGGCTGCCGTACGCACACGGGTTCTCCGTCCCAGGCGACCGAGGACGGGTCCGCGTCCTCCAGGCGCCGCAGGGAGGCGCCCAGGTCCTCGGCCAGGCGCACCATGCGATCGCGGTGGTGCAGCAGCTCGGTCGCGTCCGTCGCCGAGGGACACAGCACGGTCAGCACGCCGAAGGTCGTGCTCCCGCCCACGACGGGCACGTACAGCGATCCGAACTGGAACGGCAGCCCCGCCGCGAACTGGGGGTAGCGGCGCATCGTCTCCGTCGCGTTCGGCAGGACGACCTGCACACCGAGCCGGTAGGCGTCGGCCACCGGGAACGGCCGGTCGACGTGCATCCGCCACCACGGGCGGAACAGCGGCCCCGGCAGCCCCGTGAGCACCGCCAGCCGCAGCAGCCCGGGCGTGCCGGAGCGCAGATAGACCCCGCCCGCGTGCGCCCCTGCCGCACCCACCGCCTCGGTCGAGACGTCGATGAGCAGCGAGGTCAGCTGCCCGGGGCTCCGCTGTGCGTCCTCCGCGCTCCGAGTCATCGGCCCTACCCCGTCCGTACGCCGCCCAGAGACGACACAGCAAGAATGCGCCACTGCGGGCCTGCGGCGCACCTGGGCGGACGCGGTTCTCAGGAGAATCAGGGCCCCCGGACGTCGCAGGGGTGCGCCCCGCGCCCTCAGCCGGCCCCTCCGCGGCACCCCGCGCGTCTCCGGCACGGGCCGGGCCGGGCCGGGCGGAGCTTCCCGCCGGGTCCGGCCGGCCCGGCGGGTCCGCAAGCGCTTGTGGGAGCGCTCCCAATCGGGGCAGGATGCTGCGATGACCCTGACTGCCGCCATCCGCCCGTACCGCCCCGGTGACCGCGAAGCCCTCGACGACATCTGCATCCGCACCGCCCACAACGGCCAGGACAGCCGCCCCGTCTACGCCGATCCCACCATCTTCCCGGTGACCTTCGCGGCCCCGTACGTCCACCTCGAACCGGAGCTCGCCTTCGTCCTGGACGACGGGTCGGGCCGGGCCGTCGGCTATGTTCTCGGCACGGCCGACACGCCCCGCTTCGTCGACGCCTTCCGGCGCGAGTGGCTGCCGCTGGTCGCGGCCCGTTACCCCGAGCCCGCCGGTGAACCGCGGACCCCGGACGAGGCGATGATCCCGTTGCTGCACCACCCCGAGCGGATGATCGTCCCCGAGCTCGCCGCGTACCCGGCCCATCTGCACATCGACCTGCTCCCCGGCTGGCAGGGCCGCGGTCACGGCCGCGCGCTGATGCGGGCCTTCCTGCAGGCCCTGCGGGACCGGGGCGTGGCCGACGTGCACCTGTCGATGGCCACGGCCAACACCCCGGCCCGGGCCTTCTACGACCGCCTGGGCTTCCGGCCGATCGACGTGCCGGACCCGGGCCCGGTCACCTTTCTCGGGCGTACGACGGGGCGCCTCGAGGCGTTGTGAGGGCCGCCCGCGCCGGCTCCCGTGTCAGATCCAGGTGTCCAGCCACATCCGGGCGTGCCAGTCGGAGTAGGGGATCGTTCGGCCCGTGTAGAGGGGGAAGAAGTAGATGAAGTTCCAGGCGATGAGCAGGACGAGCGCGCCCGCGCCCACCGTGCCGATCAACCGCCGCCGCTCGCCCGCCCCGGGGGGTCCCAGCAGGGCGCCGACCATCATGGCCACCGCCAGACAGAGGAACGGCACGAACACGACGGCGTAGAAGGAGAAGATCGTGCGGTCCTGGTATTCGAACCACGGGAGGTAGCCCGCGCCCACCCCGCACAGGACGGCGCCCGCGCGCCAGTCCCGGCGCAGCGCCCACCGGAAGAGCAGGTAGAGCAGTGCGGCGCAGGCCGCCCACCACAGCAGCGGCGTGCCCAGGCCGAGGATCTCCTGCGAGCAGCCGGCGGCGGCGTGGCAGCCGTCGTGGCCCTGCTTCGGCGACTGGTAGTAGAACGACACGGGCCGCCCCTGGATCAGCCAGCTCCACGGGTTGGACTGGTAGGGGTGCGGGGTGTGCAGGCCGATGTTGAACTGGTAGACGGCGTGTTCGTAGTGCCACAGGCTGCGCAGCGGGGCCGGGATCCAGGACCAGGTGCCGCCGCGGCCGTCCGCCCAGTGCCGGTCGTAGCCCTTGTCGGACAGGAACCATCCGGTCCAGGTCGCCAGGTACGTCAGGAGGGCGACGGGGACCGTGGAGAGCACCGACCGGCCGAGGTCCTTGCGCAGCACCGCCCGGTAGGGACGGTGCGCTCCGGCCACGCGGCGCGCACCCACGTCCCACAGGACGGTCAGGGCGGCGAAGAAGACGAGGAAGTACAGGCCGTTCCACTTGCTCCCGGCGGCCAGGCCCAGCAGGACGCCGGCCGCCAGGCGCCACGGGCGCGGGCCCGTCGCGGTGTGTTCGGCGGCGTGCGCGTCGGGCCGCGCGAAGCCGTCCTCATCGACGGGCAGGGCGGCCGCCAGCCGGGCCCGTGCCCTGTCCCGGTCGACGAGCAGACAGCCGAACGCCGCCAGCGCGAAGAACATGACGACGATGTCGAGCAGCGCGGTGCGGCTCATCACGAAGTGCAGGCCGTCCACCGCCAGCAGCGCACCGGCGAGACAGCCCAGCAGCGTCGAGCGGAACAGCCGGCGCCCTATTCGGCACAGCAGGAGCACCGACAGCGTGCCCAGCAGCGCCGTCATGACCCGCCAGCCGAACGGGTCCAGGCCGAACAGCCACTCCCCGGCCGCGATCACCCACTTGCCCATCGGCGGATGCGCCACGAAGCTGCCGGTGTCGGAGAGCGGGATCACCTGCGGGTGGGCCAGGATCTGGGGGTCGGCGATCTTGCGGTCCGGCCAGGTGCCCTCGTAGCCGAGCCGGAGGATCGACCAGGCGTCCTTGGCGTAGAACGTCTCGTCGAAGACGAGCGCCCGCGGGCTGCCGAGCCGCCAGAACCGGAGCGCGCCGGCGAACACGGTGACGAGCAGCGGTCCCAGCCAGCCCATGGCCCCCGCGAGGCGCCGGGCGGGCCGCTCCCCGAGACCCAGCCACCGCCACAGCCGTGTGTCCGGCTCGGGGAACGGGGGGACCAGGCGGGCCCGGGCGTCGGTGCGGGGAACTGCCGTGTGTCCGAACCTGCGCAGCCGCTGCGCCCAGGGAGCGGGCGCCGGCCGGGCCGCCGTGCGGGCGTCCTCGTCGGCTCCGGACCGTGTGGGGGTGTCACTCGTCACCGGATCATCGTAGGGAACGCCCCTGTGGGCCGGGCGCGCCGCCGGCGACGCGCCCTCGGCCTCTGGCTCGGACCCGCCGCCTCGAGGCCGCCCCCGGAGCCGGCCAGTGGTCCGGGGGCTCACCGGCGCCCGCACCGCCGCGGCGCGCTGGGCCGGGCGTGGCCGCCGCGGCGGTGCGGGGACCGGTGACGGGCCTGCTTGCGCTGCGGGCGCCCGCACTCGAACTCACATAGCATTTCCGCAGGTTGGGCGTGGCGGAGGACACGCATGGGGGTGGATTGTCCGCGGTGTGCGGCTGGGAAGTAATAGGGGCGCAAAGTTCCTTTTGAAGGGAGCATGACGCCCGTGACGCTAGTAGCGCCTCCCCCCATACCCCGGGCCGCGGGATCGCTCCCGCTGCTGGGCCACGCGATACAGCTCTGGCACGACAACCTCGCCTTCATCGCCTCGCTGCGCGGGCGCTACGGCCCCCTCGTGGAGATCACCCTGCAGCCGGGCACCCGCACGCTCGTCGTTCAGGACCCCGCGCTCATCCGCACCATGCTCACCGAGCTCGCCCCCACGCTCGACAAGGGCCGCTTCTTCGACAAAATGGGTCAGTTGCTCGGCGAATCGGTGGTCACCGTCGCCGGGCAGAACCACGTCCGCAAACGCAGGCAGCTCCAACCGGCCTTCGGCCGCCGCGAGATCGCCGGCTACGTCGACGTGATGCGGGGGCAGGTGACCGAGGCCGTCGACAGCTGGCGGCCCGGGCAGCTCCTCGACGTCCGCGAGACGATGATCAAACTGTCGCTGGGCATGCTCACCCAGACCATCTTCTCCGGCAGTCTCGACGCCGACACCTTCCGCCGGCTCCGGCAGGACATCGTCGTCGTCATGGACAGCGTGGGCGTACGCATCATGCTGCCCGACTGGGTGGAGCGCCTGCCCCTGCCGTTCAACCGCCGCTTCACGCGGGCCCGCGACGCCGTGCACGCCACCATCAGCAAGGCGGTCGCCGACCTGCGGTCCACCGGGCACGACACCGGCGACATGCTCTCCATGATGCTGCGCGCGGAGGACGAGGCCACCGGGCTGCCGCTGACCGACCAGCAGATCTGCTCCGAGATCCTCACCCTCGCCCTGGCCGGCACCGAGAACACCGCCACCGTGCTGGCCTGGACGCTGTACGAGCTGGCCCGGCACCCGGACATCGAGACCCGGGTGCTGGCCGAACTCCACGAGGTGCTCGGCGACCGGCCCGTCACCTTCGACGACATCACCCGGCTTCCATACCTGAACCGGGTCATCACCGAGATCCTGAGGCTGCACCACACCGGGTGGATCGTCACCCGGCGCACCCTCGCCGAGACCCGGCTCGGGCAGTGGACCCTGCCCGCCGGCACCGACCTGGCCTACTGCCAGCACGCCCTGCACCGCGATCCCGACTACTACCCGCGGCCCCTGACCTTCGATCCGGACCGCTGGCTGGACGAGAAGCAGAAACCCCCGCCCGGCGGATTCATCCCGTGGGGAGCGGGCAAGCACAAGTGCATCGGTGACCGGTTCGCGATGACCGAGCTGGTCACCGGCCTGTCCACGATCCTGCGCCGGGTACGGCTGCGCCTGGCTCCGGGCCAGATCGTACGGCCGGTCGGCCGGGCCACCGTGCGGCCCGGGAAGATGATGATGACCGTACGGGAGCGTTGAGGAACCCGGCTCCGACCGGCCCGGCGGGGCGCCCCCGGACCCGCGGGACGGATACGCCCTGCCGGGACACGTCAGGCGGTGGGCAGGCCCTGGTCCGCGCCGCTCGGCCGGTGGGCAGGCCCTGGTTCGTGCCGCTCGGCCGGTGGGCAGGCCCTGGTCCGTGCCGCTCGGCCGGTGGGCAGGCCCTGGTTCGTGCCGCTCGGCCGGTGAGCCGGCCCTGGTTCGCGCCGCGCGCGGGCGCGGCGTGTGACGGTGCGTCTGAAGGTGACGCGCTCGCCCAGAGGCAGCTGCACGAGCCGGTGACCGACCACGGCCGGGACGCTGCTGCCGATCGCGGGTCTGTTCCTGCCGACCCGCACCCGGCGGCGCCACGTGCGCTGCCACCCGGGGGCGCCCGGACCCGCCTCGGTCCGGGCGCCCTCCGCCGTCGGACCCGCGCCCCCGGCGGCCCCGTGCTCGCGGCCCGGACCGCCCGGGGGCATCACCGCTCGGACCTGCTGACGGTCTGCTGGAGATCCCTGCTGACGGTCTGCTGGACCTCCGCCTCGATCTCGTTGCGTGGTTTGCCCGACTCCTTCGCGTACTCGGTGACCGAGGACTGAGCCTCGCGGGCCAGATCCCGCCAGGCGCGCCACGCGGTCTCGTACGTGTGCGCCTGCGGTCGGGTCCAGCCGCCCTGCTGGGTCGGCGGGCCGTACGAGTGGCGCAGCTCCTCCACCCGGCTGTGCGCCTGGTCGGCCGCGCGCTGCTTCTCCACCAGCTCGTCGAATATATGGGTCACGCAAATGGAGCATAGGCGTCGATGTCATGATTTGCGCGTTGAAGCCGGTGGCGGGCGGCCGCGAGCCGGTGCCGCCGCCCTCCGTGTTTCAGCCGCGCGGCGGCGTGATCCAGCCCCGCGGCGGCCCCCGCGGCTCAGCTCCGCCGGGCGAGGCCCTCCGCGACCAGCTCCCGCGCGCCCTGGAGGGCCGCCGCCCGGTCCGCCGGCACCACCCCGATCCGGGTACGGCGATCCAGCACGTCCGACTCGTCGAGGGCGCCCTCATGGCGTACCGCCCACAGCAGTTCGGCCCCGGTGACGGGGTGTCCGGGCAGTACCCGCTCCCTGAGCCGGGGATCACGTTCGCCGAGGGCGAGGACCGCCGGAGCCTCGGTGCCGTAGCGCCGCACCAGGTGAAGCGGTGCCCGCAGCGCGCCGAGGACCCGGGGGGAGGCCGCGCCGACCAGGGGGAGGCGGGCCGTCGGGGACGGGCCGGCGCTCAGACCGCGGCCGGCGACGGCGGCGTCGACCGCGTCCTCGGCCATCCGCCGGTAGGTGGTGAGCTTGCCGCCGACCACCGTGATCACGCCCTCGCAGGAGGTGAGCACGGCGTGCCGCCGGGAGATGTCGGCGGTCCTGGCCGCGGTGCCCGGGCGGCCCTCGGGCGCGGTGTCCAGCAGCGGTCGCAGTCCCGCGAAGGCGCCCACGACGTCCTCGCGCCGGACCGGGCGGTGAAGCACCGATCCGAGGACGTCCAGCAGGAAGCCGATGTCCGGCTCGGGCGCCTCGGGGACATCGGGGACGGGGCCCTCGACGGGTTCGTCGGTGAGGCCGACGTAGACGCGGCCGTCGCCCTGCGGCAGGACCAGGACGAAGCGGTTGCTCTCGCCGGGGACCGGGATGTGCAGACCGGCCGGCAACCGGCCGAGGTCCTCCTCGCGCAGGACCAGGTGCGTGCCGCGGGAGGGGCGGATGCGGATGCCGTCCACCAGGCCGCCCGCCCAGACGCCGGAGGCGTTGATCACGGCGCGGGCCCTGATCTCGCCCTCCTCGCCGGTGAGTTCGTCACGGACGCGGGCACCGGAGCGGGTGAGCTCGAGCGCCCGTACCCGGGTCAGGACGCGCGCGCCGTGCGCGGCCGCCGTACGGGCGACGGCCGTCACCAGGCGGGCGTCGTCGACCAGCCGGCCGTCCCAGGACAGCAGACCGCCGCGCAGGCCGTCGGCGCGCAGGGCCGGGGCGAGCCGGCGGGTCTCCGCCGCGGACAGCCGGCGCGGCGGGGGCAGCGTGGCCCGGGCGGTGCGGGCCGCCACGCGCAGGGCGTCGCCGGCCCGGAACCCGGCCCGGGCGAGTGCCGCCCGGCCCCGGGAGACCAGCGGGGTCAGGGGCAGGACGAACGGCTGTGCGCGGACCAGGTGGGGTGCGGTGCGCTCCATCAGCACACCGCGCTCGACCGCGCTCTCGTGCGCGACGTCGAACTGGGCCGACGCGAGGTACCGCAGCCCGCCGTGGATCAGCTTGCTGCTCCAGCGGGAGGTGCCGAAGGCCAGGTCGTGGGCGTCGACGGCGACGACGCTCAGGCCGCGGGCGGCCGCGTCCAGGGCGGCGCCGGCGCCGGTGGCGCCGAGCCCGACCACGAGGACGTCCACCGCGGGGCCGCCGACGGTGCCGGTCAGTTCGCGCGCGCGCCGGGCGGCGGACAGGGACGAGTCGGGGGCGGGGCGCAGGCTCATGGCGTCAGGGTCCTCTCGAGGATGGAGCGCAGCTCCGTGAGGAAGGCCGCGGAGGACAGTTCCGGGTCGTCCTCGTCGGTCATGGTCCGCAGGGACAGGGTGAAGGACTGGACCACCAGGAGCAGCGAGCGGGCCTGGCGCTCGGGCTGTCCGGCCCGGACGGATCCGTCGGCGTGTCCTTCCGCGAGACCGTCGGCCAGCAGCTCCAGAAGGGCGTTCTGGCTGGCGCCGCGCCGGTCCAGCACGTAGGGGAGCAGCAGTTCGGGGTCGACGTCGACGATCTTGCGGAAGAGGGGATGGGCACGGAAGGCCTCCACGCCGGCCACGAGGCCGTCCACGAGCAGCCCGCGTGCGTGCGCTCCCGGCCTGCGCTCGGGGATCGCCCGGGTGGCCACGCCGACCCACTCGCGGGTCATCAGGTCGCCGACCAGCGTGCGCACATCGGGCCAGCGCCGGTACAGCGTCATCCGGGAGACGCCCGCGCGCCGGGCCACGTCGGTGAGCGTCGTACGGCGGACCCCGACGGCCAGGACGCAGTCCTTCACCGCGTCGAGCACCGCGTCGCTGTCCGAGCCGTTGTGACGAATAGGCGTCATGTGTCACAGTGTAACGCCCCGCGCTCCCCGAGTGCGGGGCGGAGTACCGAAGCGCTCGTACCGACCGGTGAGGACGACAGTCATGGACATGCTGTGGAGCGGCTGGGGCGACCCGGCCGAGGCGGCGCCGCTGCCCGACACGGTGATCGGGCTGTTGCACGATCTGCTCGGCGTGCGGCCGCGCGGCGCCGAACCGCTCGACCTCGCGGACATCGCCGTGCCGCAAGGGCAGTTGGAGCCGGCCGCGCTCCAGTCGCTCGCGGCCGCCGTCGGCGGCGAGGAGTTCGTGCGCACCGACGCGGAGACCCGGATCCGGCACACCCGCGGCAAGTCCACGCCCGACCTGCTGCGCATCCGGAAGGGCGACACCGACGACACCCCGGCCGCCGTGCTGCTCCCGGCCGGTCACGACGAGGTCCTCGCCGTGCTGCGCGTCTGCGCCGAACACCGCCTCGCCCTGGTCCCGTTCGGCGGCGGCACCTCCGTCGTCGGCGGGCTCGCCCCCGGGCGGAGCCCGTTCGTCGCCCTGGACCTGCGGCGCATGGACGGCCTGCTCGCCCTCGACCCGGTCTCGCGCATTGCCACCCTGCAGCCGGGCATGCGCGCCCCGCGGGCGGAGGCGCTGCTCGCCGAACACGGCTTCACCCTGGGCCACTTCCCGCAGTCGTACGAGTGGGCCACCATCGGCGGATTCGCCGCCACCCGCTCCAGCGGTCAGGCGTCCGCCGGTTACGGCCGCTTCGACGAGATGGTCCTCGGTCTCACCCTGGCCACCCCCGCGGGCACCATCGACACGGGCCGCGCACCGCGCTCGGCGGCCGGGCCCGACCTCCGGCAGCTCCTCCTCGGCTCGGAAGGCGCCTTCGGCGTCATCACGTCGGTCACGGTCCGCATCCGCCCGGCCCCCAGGAGCCGGATCTACGAGGGCTGGAAGTTCGCCTCCTTCGAGGAGGGGACCGCGGCTCTGCGCCGCCTCGCGCAGGACGGACCGCGCCCGACGGTGCTGCGCCTGTCCGACGAGACCGAGACCCTGATCGGCCTCGCCCAGCCCGACGCCATCGGTTCCCCCGACGCCCCGGCCGCCGCCGGCTGCACGGCCGTCGCGGGGTACGAGGGCACGGAGGAGGACACCGCCCTCCGCCGGGAGCACGCGTCGGCCGTGCTGCGCGCGTGCGGCGGCGTCCCCCTGGGCGCCGAGCCCGGTGAACGCTGGTCCCACGGCCGCTACTCGGCCCCCTACCTGCGCGACGCGCTGCTCGACGCGGGCGCCTTCGCCGAGACGCTGGAGACGGCGGCTTTCTGGTCCGGTGTCCCCGGGCTGTACGCGGCCGTCCGCGACGCGCTCACCACCACCCTCACCGAGGCAGGCACACCGCCCCTGGTCATGTGCCACATATCGCACGTCTACGAGAACGGCGCCTCGCTCTACTTCACCGTGGTCAGCGCGCAGGGCGAGGACCCCGTCGCGCACTGGAGCCGGGCCAAGCACGCCGCCAACGAGGCGATCCTCGCCGCCGGCGGCACCATCACCCACCACCACGCCGTGGGCACCGACCACCGCGACTGGTACGTGCGCGAGGTCGGCCCCCAGGCCGTCGAGGCGCTGCGCGCGGTGAAGCACACCCTGGACCCGCACGGAGTGCTCAACCCCGGCGTCCTGCTGCCCCCGCCCGGCGACCGACGGACACCCCGCCCCACCGACTGACCGACCGGCGCCGCACCGCCAGTCCGCTCCGACCGACCGGCACCGCGCTCCCCGTCCCGCAGAACCGGCACCGCGCTCCCCGTCCCGCAGAACCGGCACCGCGCCCCCCGTCCCGCAGAACCGGCACGTCCGCCCCGGAGGCACCCCGATGCGACAGTTCACCGCCGTCGTCAACCCCACCGCGGGCGGCGCGAGTTCGGCCGCCGCGCTGCTCGCCGTGGCCCGGCTGCTGCGCGAGGCGGGTGCCGAACTGCAGACCGAGTACAGCCGCAGCCTCGCCCACGCCCGGGAACTCGCCCGGCATGCCGGAGAACGGGGGCGCGTGGTGCTCGCCGTGGGCGGGGACGGCATCGCGGGCGGCATCGGCGGCGCACTCAGCGGCACCGGCGCCGTACTCGGCCTGGTCCCCGCCGGTCGCGGCAACGACTTCGCCCGCGCCCTCGAACTCCCCACGGAACCGGACGCGTTGGCCGAGGTGCTGCTGCACCACGAACCCCGCCAGGTCGACACCATCGAGGTCGAGTCGGCCACCCACGACCGCACCGTCGTCCTCGGCAGCGTCTACGCGGGCGTCGACGCCCTCGCCAACCGGCACGCCAACCACGCCGCGCTGCTGCGCGGCGCCGCCTCCTACTACGCCGGCGGGCTGCGGGCCGTCACCACATGGCGGCCGGCCCGCTACCGGGTCACGATCGACGGCGAGGAACACCCGCACACCGGCTACACGGTGGTCGCCGCCAACTCCGGCTACTACGGCTCCGGCCGGCTCATCGCCCCGGACGCCCGTGTGGACGACGGCCTGCTGGACGTGGTGATGATCAGCGAGGCGCCCCGGCGGCTGTTCTTCTCCATCATGAACGAGCTCAAGACCGGCGCCCACGTCGCCCGGCCGCAGGTGCGCGTCCTGCGCGGCACGGAGATCCACATCTCCGCCGACCGTGAGGTGCCCTACGGTGCCGACGGAGAGGTCGATGCCGTCCTGCCCGTCACGGTCAGGGTCCTGCCGGGAGCGCTGCGCGTGCTGTGCTGAGCGCGGGGCGCGGCCGGAAACCGGAAAGGCTCCGCCCCCGCCGTCCGGCCCGGCCTCAGCCGAGGTTGCCCAGCCGGGCGTCCCGCCACAGGTCGACGCCGCCGTCGGTGGCGTACTTGTCGATCTCGGCCAGCTCCTCGGCGCTGAAGTCGGGGTTGTCCAGCGCGGCGACGTTCTGCTCGAGCTGCTCCGGGCGCGAGGCGCCGATGACCAGCGACGTGACCCGCTCGTCCCGCAGCGCCCAGGCCAGGGCCATCTGGGCGAGGCTCTGCCCCCGCCGGGCGGCGATCTCGTTCAGCGCACGCAGTCCGGCCAGCATGTCCTCCGTCAGCCAGGACGTGTCGAACGACTTGCCCGCCGCGGCCCGCGAGCCCTCGGGCACGCCGTCCAGATAGCGTCCGGTGAGCAGCCCCTGGGCGAGCGCCGTGAAGCCGATGACCCCGAAGCCCTCCTCCTGGGCGACGTCCAGCAGGCCCTCCGTCTCGATCCAGCGGTTGAGCATGTTGTACGACGGCTGGTGGATGAGGAGCGGGGTCCCCAGGTCGCGCAGGATCGACGCCGCCTCACGGGTGCGCTCGGCGTCGTAGGAGGAGATGCCGACGTAGAGGGCCTTGCCCTGGCGCACCGCCGTGTCGAGCGCGCCCATCGTCTCCTCCAGCGGCGTCGTCGCGTCGAGGCGGTGGGAGTAGAAGATGTCGACGTACTCCAGGCCCATGCGACGCAGCGACTGGTCGAGCGAGGCGAGCACGTACTTGCGGGAGCCGCCGCCCTGGCCGTACGGGCCGGGCCACATGTCCCAGCCGGCCTTCGTGGAGACCACCAGTTCGTCGCGGTAGGGCCCGAGGTCCTGCTTCATCAGCCGGCCGAAGTTGATCTCGGCGGAGCCGTACGGCGGACCGTAGTTGTTCGCCAGGTCGTGATGGGTGATCCCGAGGTCGAAGGCGCGCAGGGCGATCTCGCGCTGCGTCTCGAACGGCTTGTCGTCCCCGAAGTTGTGCCAGTAGCCGAGGGAGAGGAGGGGGAGGTCGAGACCGGAGCGGCCGGTCCGCCGGTAGCGCATGGTGCCGCTGTAGCGCTCGGGATGTGCGAGGTGGGTCATGCGCTTCACTGTGCGCGCGCGTGATTCTGAAGTCCAACAAGTCCTTTTCATGAAATTCAGCGGTGTCACTTCTGAATCCGACGCGCGTCGTCTCCGGCGTCCGAACCGGCTGAACTAGGGTGCCGGATGTGCCCACCCTGCTGATCGTGCACCACACGCCGTCGCCGAACTGCCAGGCCATGCTGGAGGCCGTGGTCGCCGGCGCGACCGCGCCCGAGATCGAGGGCGTCGAGGTCGTGCGCCGGCCGGCCCTCGCGGCCACGGCGTCCGACGCGCTGGCCGCCGACGCCTTCCTGCTCGGCACCCCGGCCAACATCGGCTACATGTCCGGCGCGTTGAAGCATTTCTTCGACCAGGTCTACTACCCGTGCCTGGACGCGACGCGGGGCCGGCCCTTCGGCTGCTACGTGCACGGGGGAAGCGACGTCACGGGCGCGCTGCGGGGCATCGAGACGATCACCACCGGCCTCGGATGGCGGACCGCCGTCAAGCCCGTCACGGTGACGGGGGAGCCGTCCGGGACCGACCTCGAGGCCTGCTGGGAACTGGGCGCGACGCTGGCCGCCGGGCTGCTCGACTGACCCCGGATCCGCCCTGGGGCGGCGCGCCGGTGCGCCGCCGCAGGACCGTGGCCCGGAGGCACCTGGTGAGGTCAGGGAGACGCAGGTCACACCGGCGTGTGTCACATCGCGCCGAGTCGTGCCGTCAACGAGGTGTACCCATCGGACCACGGCACACAGGAGCACATCATGGAAGCTCGCATGAGCCTCTTCGACAACGCGATCGCGGCGAAGCTGCTCAAGCACATCAACGCGGCGGGCAAGGTCGTGTCGGACTCGACGCTGCCGGCCGCGACGGGTGAGCTGGTGAAGCTGCGCGCCAGTCAGATCAACGGCTGCGGTTTCTGCACCGACATGCACACCAAGGACGCGCTCGCCGCGGGCGAGGACCCGCAGCGGCTGCATCTGGTCGCGGCCTGGCGGGAGGCCAAGGTGTTCACCGACGCCGAGCGGGCCGCGCTGGAGCTGGCGGAGCAGGGGACGCGCATCGCGGACGCGGCGGGCGGTGTGCCGGACGAGGTCTGGGCGAACGCCGCCAAGCACTTCGACGACGAGCAGCTCGCCGCGCTCGTGGCCACCATCGCCCTGATCAACCTCTACAACCGTTTCAACGTCATCGTCCAGCAGCCGGCCGGCGACTACCAGCCCGGTATGTTCGGCTGACACCCGCACCCGGCCGGCTCCGTCGGCCGGCGCGACGGCCGGCGGCGGCAGGCCGGCCGGGTGGAGGGCGGTCGCGGTGCCGTCGCCGGTCAAGTGGCCGGCCGTGCGCCGCGGTTGCCGCACCCACCGGGCCTGCGTCCGCCGGAGGCCGGGTTCGGGGGGCGATCCGGATGGAGCAAGGGAGCTGACGGAGGCGCCCGAAACGCCGCGATGATCCTTTTCGTCGCCTCCGGAAACGGCGAGTATGCCGGGTCATGGACATCTTGCTCGTCGTGAGTTCCTTCAACAGCCTGTCACAGCGCGTGTACGCGGAACTGTCCGACGCGGAACACCGGGTGGACGTCGTTCTCGCCTCGCACGGCGCCGACGCCGTCCGCGCCGCCGTCAACGAGGTGCGACCGGAGCTGATCGTCGCGCCGATGCTGAAGACGGCGCTGCCCGAGGACGTGTGGCGGGAACACACCTGCCTCATCGTGCACCCCGGGCCGCCCGGCGACCGCGGCCCCGCCTCGCTGGACTGGGCGATCCACGAGGAGGCGCCGCGCTGGGGGGTGACGGTCCTTCAGGCCGAGGCCGCGATGGACGCGGGGGACATCTGGGCGGCGGAGTCCTTCACCGTCCCGCCCGTCGGCAAGAGCGACCTGTACCGCAACGAGGTGTCCGACGCCGCGTCCGCCGCCGTCCTGCAGGCCGTGCAGCGGTACGCCGAGGGATCCTACAAACCGCGCTCGCAGAGCGATCCCGGGATCGAGGTGGTCCGGCGCGGCTTCCTGCGCCAGGAGCGGCGCCGGATCGACTGGGCGGAGGACAGCACCCGGACAGTGCTGCGCAAGCTCCGCGGCGCCGACTCGCAGCCCGGTGTCCTGGACGAACTCCTCGGCCACGAGCTGTTCCTGCACGGCGGGCACCCCGAGGACAAGCTGCGCGGGCGCCCCGGCGAACTGCTCGCGACACGCGCCGGGGCGATCTGCCGGGCCACCGTGGACGGCGCGGTGTGGATCCCCGAGCTGCGCCCCCGCAAGGCGTCCGGCGACCCGGCGCCCTTCCGCCGCCCGGCGGCCTCCGTACTCGCCGGCCTCCCGGTCCCCTCCGGCGCCGCCGACCCCGCGCTCCGCCTGCCGGAGATGCCCGTCCCGCTCGAACTGCCCGCCGAGCGGCGCACCTTCACCGACATCCGCTACCGGCAGCACGGCGACGTCGGCTTCCTGTCGTTCTCCTTCCCCGGCGGGGCGATGAGCACCGACCACTGCCGCCGGCTGCTCGCCACCTACCGCTACGCCCTGACCCGCCCCACCACGGTGCTGGTCCTCGACGGCGGGCGGGACTTCTTCTCCAACGGCATCCACCTCAACGTCATCGAGGCGGCCGCCGACCCGGCCGGCGAGTCCTGGGCGAACCTCAACGCCATGGACGACCTGGTCGAGGCGGTCCTGCGCACCACCGACCGGCTGGTGGTCGCGGCGGTCGGCGGCAACGCGGCCGCCGGCGGCCTGATGCTCGCCCTCGCCGCCGACGAGGTGTGGTGCCGTACCGGCGCCGTCCTCAATCCGCACTACCGGCGCATGGGCCTGTACGGCTCCGAGTTCTGGACGTACACCCTGCCGCGCCGCGTCGGAGCCCGGACGGCCCAGCAGCTGACGGACGAGGCCCTGCCGGTGAGCGCCGCGCACGCCGCCCGCATCGGCCTCGTGGACCGCCTCGTCCCCGTCGCCGCTCAGGAGTTCGGCGCAGAGGTCGCCCGCCTCGCCGCCGGTCTCGGCGGCAGCGCGGACCTCGCGCGCCGCGTCGCCGCGAAGGCCGCGGCGCGGCGGACGGACGAGAACGAGCGGCCGCTGGCGGAGTACCGGCGCGACGAGCTCGCCCGTATGCGGGCCGTCTTCTTCGATCCCCGGGCCGAGTACCACACCCTCCGGTCCGCCTTCGTCCGCAAGCTCCCCGGGCCCACCGCCCGGCCGCTGCCGCTGCCGGTGCCCGTTGAGGACGTACGGTGAGCGCGCGCGTGCTGGTGGCGGGCGTGGGCAACATCTTCCTCGCGGACGACTCCTTCGGCCCGGAGGTGATCCGCGCCCTGGAGCGCCGTCCCCTGCCGCCCGGGGCACGGGTGCGGGACTTCGGCATCCGCGGCCTGGACCTCGCCTACGCACTGCTCGACGGCTACGACCTCGCCGTCCTGGTCGACGCGGCCGAACGGGGCCACCCGCCCGGCACGCTCTCCCTCATCGAGGCGGAGGTCCCCGACGGCACCCGCGCCGCCGCCCCGCCCGAGGCGCACGGCATGGACCCGGCCACGGTGCTGGCCCTGGCCGCGCACCTGGGTGACGGGCCGCTGCCGCGCGTCCTCGTACTCGCCTGCGAGCCCCGGGACCGGCCGGACCCGGACCGGGACATCGCCCCCGGGCTGAGCACACCGGTGCGCGAGGCGGTCGGCCGGGCCGCCGACGCCCTGCACCGGCTGCTTCCCGTGCTGCTCGCCGACCCCGGGGCCACCGCGTCGTTGAGCCGCCCGGAGGAATCTGCCCACCCGTCCCCGGCCGGGCTCACCTCCCCGGCGGCGGGCGGCGCGCAGGATCGGTGACGGACCGGAGCACCCCGGTCCCCGCGACACCGGCCCGAGGAGCAGCGCATGTGCGATTCCGTGGACGCGACCCAGGCTGTCCTGGCGAAGAACGACAGCCTCGCGGCGGGCCTGCGCGGCGACCTGGCCCGGCGCGGGGTGAGCGTCGTCAACCTGCTGTCCAGCCCGGGCAGCGGCAAGACGGAACTGCTCGGGCGGGTCCTCGCCCGCGCGGTGGAGCGGGGCATCCCGGTGGCCGCGCTCACCGCCGACCTGGCCACCGAGAACGACGCCCGCCGGCTGGCCCGATCCGGGGCCCCGGTGAAGCAGCTGCTGACCGACGGGCTGTGCCACCTGGAGGCCCGGCAGCTGCGCGGCCATGTGGAGAGCTGGCTGCCCGAGGACACCGCGCTGCTCTTCGTGGAGAACGTCGGCAACCTGGTCTGCCCGGCCTCCTACGACCTCGGCGAGAGCCTGCGGATCGTGCTGATGGCCGTGACGGAGGGCGAGGACAAGCCGCTGAAGTACCCCACGGCGTTCGCCTCCGCCCACCTCGTGGTGCTCACCAAGACCGACCTCGCCGAGCCGGCCGGCTTCGACGCGGCGGCCTTCGAGACCCATGTGCGGCAGGTCAACCCCGGGGTGGAGATCGTCCGTTCGTGCGCCCGCGGCGGCGACGGCGTCGACACCGTCCTGGAGCGGGTGCTCGCCGTACGGGACGGGGCCCCGGTGCACCGGCCGCCCCTCGCGCCGCACCCCCACGTCCACGACCACGGGCACCAGGACGCGGGCCTCCCGGCCGGCCGCCCGTCGTGACGGCCCCCGCCGCCGAGGCCGTCCGCCGCCGCCTCGTGGTGCGCGGCACGGTGCAGGGGGTGGGCTTCCGCCCGTACGTGCACCGCCTGGCCGCCGGGCTGACCCTCACCGGGTTCGTGAGCAACACCGCGAGCGGCGTGCTCATCGAGGTGGAGGGCGCCCCGGACGGCGTCACCCGCTTCTGCGACCGGCTTGCCGCCGAACCCCCGCCGCTGGCCGTCGTCGCCGGCATCGACGTCGAGGACCTGCCCGTCACCGGAGCCGACGACGCCTTCGCCATCCGCTCCACCGAGCGGTCCCCGGGCCGCACCCAGCTCCCGCCCGACACCGCGACCTGCGCCGACTGCCTGCGCGACCTGACCGACCCGGCGGACCGCAGGTACCGCCACCCCTTCGTCACCTGCACCCACTGCGGGCCCCGCTTCACCATCGCCACCGGCATGCCCTACGACCGGGCGGTCACCACCATGACCGGCTTCCCGATGTGCCCGGCCTGCGCCCGGGAGTACGGCGATCCCGCCGACCGCCGCTTCCACGCCCAGCCCCTGGCCTGCCCCGACTGCGGCCCCCGGCTGCGCCTGCTGCCCGCGTTCGGCAGCGGCATCCACCCCGCGCGGGACGCGGACGCCCTGACGGCGGCGCGGGCGCTGCTGGCCGACGGCCGGATCGTCGCCGTGAAGGGCCTCGGCGGCTACCACCTGGCCTGCGACGCCACCGACGCCCGCGCCGTCGACGCGCTGCGCGGCCGCAAGGAGCGGGGCGGCAAGCCCTTCGCGGTGATGTGCGCCGGCCTCGCCGACGCGGAGCGGATCGCCGAGGTCTCCGCCGCCGAGCTCACCGTCCTCACCGGTCCCGGCCGCCCGATCGTCCTGCTGCGCCGGCGCGCCACGCACGCGGCGCCTCACCTGGCGCCCGGCGTGTGCCCGGGCAGCCCGCACGTGGGCGTGATGCTGCCCTACACCCCCGTGCACACCCTGCTGTTCGGGCTGCCCGGCGATCCGCCGGGCCCCCGGGTGCTGGTCATGACGAGCGGCAACCGCTCGGGGGAGCCGATCGTCACGGACGACGACGAGGCCCTGACCCGGCTGGCCGGACTGGCCGACGCCTGGCTCACCCACGACCGGGTCATCGCCTCCCCCTGCGACGACTCGCTGCTGCGGGTGCGCGCCGACGGCACCGGGCAGGTGCTGCGCCGCTCGCGCGGATACGTGCCCCGCCCGCTGCGCCTGCCGGTGGAGCTGCGCCCGGCGCTCGCGGTGGGCGGCGACCTGAAGAACGCGCTGTGCGTCGGCGAGGGCGACCAGGCCTGGCTCGGACCGCACATCGGCGACATGGGCGACCTGGCCACCCTGGAGGCGGCGCGCGGGGCGGAGCTGCACATGCGGCGCCTGACCGGTGTCAAACCCGTGCTCTTCGCCGCGGACCGGCACCCGGCGTACCACTCGGCCCGCTGGGCCCGGCAGCGGGCGCTGCACCTGCCGAGACCCACACCGGTGTTCGTCCAGCACCATCACGCGCACACCGCCTCGGTGATGGCCGAGCACGGTGTCACGGCCCCCGTGATCGGCGTCGCCTTCGACGGCACCGGCTACGGCGACGACGCCACCGTCTGGGGCGGCGAGGTGCTGCTCGCCGACTACGGCGGCTACCGGCGCTTCGCCCACCTGACCCCCGCCCCGCTCCCCGGCGGGGACGCGGGCGTGGTCAACCCGTGCCGCCTGGCGCTGGCCCGGCTGTGGGCGGCCGGCCTGCCCTGGGACCCCGACCTGCCGTGCGTCACCGCCTGCGCTCCCGACGAACTGTCGCTGCTGCGACGGCAGCTGACGCGCGACGTGGCCTGCGTCCCGACCTCCAGCATGGGACGGCTCTTCGACGCCGTCTCCTCGCTCGTGGGCGTCTGCCATCGCGCGGGCTACGAGGCCCAGGCCGCCCTGGAGCTGGAGGCGGCGGCGTGGCCGGCCTGGCACGCCGACACCGGGGCGTACGCCTTCGGCGTCACCGCCGCCCCGGTACGGGCCGACCCGGCGCCCGTGCTCGGCGCCGTCGTCGCCGACCTGCGGCGCGGCACTCCCGCCGGGGTGATCGCCGCGCGCTTCCACCGCGGCGTCGCACGGGCCGTCCTGGAGATCTGCCGGCACGCACGCCGGGCCACCGAACTGGCCGTCGTCGCCCTCACCGGCGGCGTCTTCGCCAACGCGCTGCTGGAACAGGAGTGCGCGGCCCTGCTGTCCGGCGACGGCTTCACCGTGCTGTGCCACGGCGAGGTCCCGCCCGGAGACGGCGGGCTGGCGCTGGGCCAGCTGGTGATCGCGGCACACGGACGACAGAAGGAGTGACCCATGTGTTTGGCAGTGCCCGGAAAGGTCGTGTCCATCGACGACGGCGCCGATCCCCGCACCGGGCTGATCGACTTCGGCGGGGTGCGGAAAGAGGCATGTCTGGAGTACGTGCCCGAGGTGCGGGTCGGTGAGTACGTCATCGTGCACGTCGGCTTCGCCCTGCAGCGCCTGGACGAGGAGTCGGCACTGGCCTCCCTGCAGCTCTTCGAGGAACTGGGGCTGCTGGAGGAGGAGTTCGGCGACGCCTGGGAGCAGGCGGCGCGAGACGCGGGAGTCGCCGCCGTGGGCGAGGACACCCGGGAGAGCGAGGTCCGGTGAAGTACATCGACGAGTTCAACGACCCCGAGCTGGCACGGCGGCTGCTGGACGACATCCGTGCCACGGTCACCCGGCCCTGGGCGCTGATGGAGGTGTGCGGCGGGCAGACCCACTCCATCATCCGGCACGGCATCGACCAGCTGCTGCCCGAACAGGTCGAGTTGATCCACGGCCCCGGCTGCCCGGTCTGCGTCACCCCGCTGGAGGTCATCGACAAGGCGCTGGAGATCGCCTCGCGCCCCGAGGTGATCTTCTGCTCCTTCGGCGACATGCTCCGCGTGCCCGGCACCGACCGCGACCTGTTCCGGGTCAAGGGCGAGGGCGGCGACGTCCGCGTGGTGTACTCGCCGCTCGACGCCCTGGACCTGGCCCGCCGTCACCCCGACCGGCAGGTGGTCTTCTTCGCCATCGGCTTCGAGACCACGGCCCCCGCCAACGCGATGGCCGTGCACCAGGCCCGCCGGCTGGGCCTGGCCAACTTCAGCCTGCTCGTCTCCCATGTGCGGGTCCCACCCGCGATCGAGGCCATCATGACCGCCCCGGCCTGCCGCGTGCAGGGCTTCCTGGCAGCCGGGCACGTGTGCAGCGTCATGGGAACCGCCGAATACCCGGCGCTCGCCGACCGGTTCGGGGTGCCGCTGGTGGTCACCGGCTTCGAGCCGCTGGACATCCTGGAGGGCATCCGCCGCGCCGTCCTGCAACTGGAGCGCGGCGAGCACCGGGTGGAGAACGCCTACCCGCGCGCCGTGCGCGAGGACGGCAACCCCGCCGCGGTCCGCATGATCGAGGAGGTCTTCGAGGTCACCGACCGCAACTGGCGCGGCATCGGGCCCATCCCGGCCAGCGGCTGGCGGCTGACCGAGGCGTTCCGCGCCTACGACGCCGAGCACCGCTTCGACGTCGGCGGCATCCGCACCGAGGAGCCCGCGGAGTGCCGGGCCGGCGAGGTGCTGCAGGGGCTGATCAAGCCGACCGGGTGCGCGGCGTTCGGCACCACCTGCACCCCGCGCACCCCGCTCGGCGCGACCATGGTCTCCAGCGAGGGCGCCTGCGCCGCCTACTACCTGTACCGCCGGATGAACGGCCGGCCGCCGCAGGCCGAACGGGCCGCCGCGCGCGAGGAGATGAACCCCGTTGCCTGAACCGACCGAGACGACCGTCGATCCCGCCGGCTGGAGCTGTCCCGCCCCCCTGCGCGACCAGCCCGTGGTGGTCATGGGGCACGGCGGGGGCGGCGCCCTGTCCGCCGAGCTGATGGAGCAGGTCTTCGCGCCGGCCTACGGCAACCCCACCCTCGCCGCTCTCGCCGACTCCGCCGTCCTGCCACTGGGCGGCGCGAGGCTCGCGTTCTCCACCGACTCCTACGTGGTCAGGCCGCTGTTCTTCCCCGGCGGCTGCCTGGGCGACCTCGCGGTCAACGGCACCGTCAACGACCTCGCGATGAGCGGGGCCGCACCCGCCTACCTGTCCGCGGCCTTCGTCCTGGAGGAGGGCGTGGAGCTGACCGTGGTCGAGCGCGTCGCACGCGCCATGGGGGCGGCGGCCCGGGCGGCCGGGGTCGTGGTGGCCACCGGCGACACCAAGGTGGTGGAGGCCGGGCACGGCGACGGTGTCTACGTCACCACCGCCGGGGTCGGCCTCGTCCCCGACGGGGTGGACATCCGGCCCCAGCGCGCGCGGCCCGGCGACGCCGTCATCGTCAGCGGCCCGATCGGCCTGCACGGCGTGGCGATCATGAGCGTACGGGAAGGGCTGGAGTTCGGCGTGGAGCTCGCCAGCGACACCGCGCCGCTCGCCGGCCTGGTGGCGGCGATGCTCGCGGTCACCCCCGACCTGCACGTGCTCCGCGACCCCACGCGCGGCGGCCTGGCCGCGTCCCTCAACGAGATCGCGCGGGCCTCGGGCACCGGCGTCCGCCTCCGTGAGCGGGCCGTCCCCGTGCCGGACGCCGTCGCCAACGCCTGCGGCTTCCTCGGTCTGGACCCCCTCTACGTCGCCAACGAGGGCCGGCTCGTCGCCTTCGTGCCCCCCGAGTCGGCGGAAGAGGTCCTCGCGGCGATGCGCGCCCATCCGCAGGGCACCGGAGCCACGCTGATCGGGGAGTGCGTCGCCGAGCATCCCGGCATGGTCGTGGTCGCCACCGGCCTCGGCGGCACCCGGGTGGTCGACCTGCCGCTCGGCGAGCAGCTGCCGCGCATCTGCTGAACCGCACACGACGGGGCCCCGCCGCGGCACGCGTGCCGCGGCGGGGCCCCGTCCTCGTCAGCCGATCCCGGTGATCTGCAGTTCCCGGCCGCTGCGCAGCTCGGAGGAGGGCCGGTCGCAGCGCGGGCACCAGAAGAACGGCGGCATGCCCACCGCGAACTCCTCGGCGCACGGACCGCACCAGGCCTGCGCGGGGACGTGCTCGACCACCAGCCGGGCCGCCGCGAGGGCGGTGCCCTCGCGGGCCACCTCGAAGGCGAAATCCAGGGCGTCGGGCACGACCCCCGCCAGCTCACCGACCCGGACGGTCACCGCCGAGACGTGCTCCGCGCCGTCCGTCCGGGCGAGCTCACCGGCCCGTTCGATGATCGCGGTCGCGATCGACAACTCGTGCATCGCGGGCTCACGGGTAGCGGTTGCCCGCGCGCAGACCGCCGGCCATCCGCCAGATCCGCAGCTCACGCCGCAGGCTCGGCAGCTCCCGCACGAACAGCGCCAGGACCAGGGCGCCGGCCACCGCGGCCTCGGCCACCAGCAGCCGCTGACCCGTGTTCGTGGCCGACTTGCTTCCCGCTCGTTGGACCGTCATTTCCGGCGACTCCCTACTGTCTCTCATCCGCTGTCCTCATCCCGGCGGGATGTTCGGCATGACGTCCAGGAGGGCGTCGTGCCGCTTCCAATGGATCCCGGTGGAGCGGCGCGCGTCGGCGGTGCCGTCCTTGTGGTGTCCGGTCTGCCGCTCGTACGGCCCCCTGTTGCCCTGATGCAGACCGGGCACATGCCCGGTGTCGTCGGGCTTGGCCTGAGCGCGGCCGACCCTGATGCTGCCCATGAATGCGCTCCTTCCTCGCCTCCGCGCCGCGGAGTGCGTCCTCACGGCCGCTCCGTGAGGTCCTCGAAGAACCTCTCGACGGCCGACCAGACCTCACCGCCCCCGGACAGCCCCTGCCAGGCGCGGCGTACGACGGCGACCATCCGGAAGCAGTCGTCGACCGGCACGATCCAGTGGTGGTCGAGGCCGTGGACCGTGTTGACGAGCAGGGCCTCGACGTCGGGCGCCACGGAGGCGAGCTGCGGATGCGCGGCGGCGAGACGTCGCCAGGCCGCCGCGTCCACCTCCCACCGCATGGCCCCGGCCGGGCTCGGACCCTCGGCGGTGACCGTGCCGTCGGCCCGGGGCACGAAGAAGACCAGCCCGACGGGCACGCCCAGGACCTCAGTGTCCACCCGGGGCAGCCGGATGCGCCTGCGGGGAACGAGCCGGTAGCGTCCCTCACCCGCCCCGTCCTCGGCGAACAGCACCGAACAGGGGCCGCACGCGCAGCAGACCAGCCGCTCGGCGGTGTCGTACAGGTGAGGGTGCTCGCCGGCCACCGGCGCGGCGCACAGGTCGCACCGCTCACCGGCCTCCACCGGCGTGCGGATGAGGCGGGCCAGGGCCCCGTCCGCGGTCACCGCGCATCCCGGTGCGTGAGGGAGGTCAGCGGTACGAAGGCGGCGGGAGCGGGCGCCCGCACCGGCTCCACCGCCGTCAGCTCGGGAGCGGCGGCGAGCACCGCTTCCCGGACCACCGCGGTGACGTCGGCCGATCCGCCGCCGCACCCCGAACCGCAGCCGCCGCCCGCCGTCAGCCGGACCCGGCCCACTCCCTCCTCCACGCCCGCCCACTCCACGTCCCCGCCGCGTTCGCGCACCGCGGGCCGCAGGCGCTCGACCGCGCGGGCGGCCCGCCGCTCGACGGGCTCGGGATGCACGGCGTGCAGCACCAGCAGGTGGCCCACCAGCTCGTCACCGGTGAGCCGTTCGGCCAGCCGGGCGTCCGCCTGGTCCATGACGCGGGCCAGTGCCTCGCCGTAGACCTCGGTCAGCAGCCGTACCGCCTCCACCGCGGAGCGGGTGGTGGGGCCGGGCGCGGACTCCAGTCCGGCCAGCAGCTCGTCGAGCCGGGCGAGCCGGGCCTCGACCGCCGGGTCCGCGAGCCGCTCCGGCGGGGCCCCGGCCTCAGCCATGGTCGGCTCCGTACGTCGGGGAGTGCAGGGTGGTGAGCGTCTTGCCGTTGCCGACGTACATGTGCACACCACACGGCAGACACGGGTCGAAGCTGCGCACGGTGCGCATGATGTCGACGCCCTTGAAGTCGTCCGGCCCGTTCTCCTCGAAGATCGGCTGGCCCTGGACGGCGTCCTCGTACGGGCCGGGCGTGCCGAACTTGTCGCGGGGGCTGGCGTTCCACGGGGTGGGCGGATACGGATGGTAGTTGGCGATCTTCTTGTCCTTGATCACCAGGTGGTGGGAGAGGACACCGCGCACCGCCTCGTGGAAGCCGCAGCCGATCGCCTCGTCGGGCACCTCGAAGTTCTCGAACACCTTGGTGTCGCCGGCCCGCACCAGCCCCATGGCGTCCTCCACGAACTGCAGGGCCATCGCGGCCGCGTAGGCGACGAAGTACGGCCGGGCGCGGTCCCGTTCGATGGTGTTGCTCCACTTCGGGACCCGCCACTCCAGGGTCGTCTCCGGCAGCTTCTCGCCCTTGGGCAGCGAGATGCGCACGCTGCTGCCGGTGGCCTTGACGTACGGGGTGTCGACGAGGCCGCTCAGCGCGGTCGACCACAGCCGGGCCAGGGCGCCGCCGCCGGTGTCCAGGGCGAGGTGGTCGCCGGTGCGCCCGTCGAGCCAGCGCGGGCTCATCACCCAGCTGTACTTGTCGTCGAAGTCCCGCTTCTGCGGCACCGGGACGGTGGTCTGGTTCCAGGGGTGGCGCATGTCCACGGGGTTGCCGAGCGGGTCGTGGGTCACGAAGGGCCGCTCGTTGACCCAGTCCTCGTAGTAGGAGCTGCCCAGCATGATGCGCAGGCCGAGGTTGATGTCGACAAGGTTGTTGGTGACCAGTTCACCGTCCACGATGATGCCCGGCGTGACGTACATCGCCTTGCCCCAGGCGTTCATGTTCTCGTAGCGGTAGTCGACGACGTCGGGGTTCTGCCAGGCGCCCCAGCAGCCGAGCAGGGTGCGGCGGCGGCCGACCTCCTCGTAGCCGGGCAGCGCCTCGTAGAAGAAGTCGAAGACGTCGTCGTTCATGGCCACCGCCTTCTTGACGAAGTCGATGACCCGCATGAGCCGGCTGAGGTAGTCGGTGAAGACGGTCGGCTGCGGCAGGGTGCCGACACCACCCGGGTAGAGCGTGGAGGGGTGGACGTGCCGCCCCTCCATCAGGCAGAACATCTCCCGGGTGATCCGGCTGACCTTCAGCGCCTCCTTGTAGACCTCGCCCTCGAAGGGGTTGAAGGCCTTCATGATGTCGGCGACGGTCCGGTAGCCGTGGATGTCCCCGCGGGGCGCGTCGGTGCGCTCGGCGCGGGCCAGCACGCCGGGGTTGGTGGCCTTGACCATCGCCTCGCAGAAGTCCACGAAGACCAGGTTGTCCTGGAAGATCGTGTGGTCGAAGATGTACTCGGCGGCCTCGCCGAGGTTGACGATGTGCTCGGCCAGCGGGGGCGGCTTCACGCCGTAGGCCATCTGCTGGGCGTAGCCGGAGCAGGTGGTGTGGTTGTCGCCGCAGATGCCGCAGATGCGCGAGGTGATGAAGCCCGCGTCCCGCGGGTCCTTGCCCTTCATGAACACCGAGTAGCCGCGGAACAGGGACGAGGTGCTGTGGCACTCCACGACTTCCTGGTTGGCGAAGTCGATCTTCGTGTAGATGCCCAGGTTGCCGATGATGCGCGTGATCGGATCCCAGGACATGTCCACGATCTGCGGCGGTTTGCGTCCGGTGGGCCGTGCCTCGGTGGTGGTCATTGCTGTTGCTGCCTCGCTGTCGGTGGGGTGTGGCTTTTGCGGGTGGGGTGCGGGTGGGGTGCGGGTGGCGGTGTCAGGGCCGCCAGTGCGGGTCGTAACCGCTGGTCAGCTCCCGCTTGTTGTGGCGCCACCGCGGCTCGTGGTTGACGAGTTCGTTGGTGATGCCGCGCAGCCGGCGGATGACCGCGCCGTAGGGCTTGATGGCGAGCGACGACAGCGTTCCGCCGGGCGGCTCGTCCATGAACGGCATGAACGCGTCGGGGAAGCCGGGCATGGTGCAGCCGATGCAGATGCCGCCGACGTTCGGGCAGCCGCCGATGCCGGCCATCCAGCCGCGCTTGGGCACGTTGCAGTTGACGACCGGACCCCAGCAGCCGGTCTTCACCAGGCACTTGGGGGAGTTGTAGTCGTTCGCGAAGGTGGCCTGCTCGTAGTACGAGCCCCGGTCGCAGCCCTCGTGCACCGTCTTCCCGAACAGCCACTGCGGGCGCAGCATGTGGTCCAGCGGGGGCGGGGGAGCGTCGCCGGCCGCGTGCTGGAGGACCCAGATCAGGGTCTCCATGAAGTTCTCGGGCTGGATCGGGCAGCCGGGCACGTTCACCACGGGCAGCCCGGCCTGGGACTTGTAGTCCCAGCCGAGGTAGTCGGCGAGACCCATGCAGCCGGTGGGGTTGCCGGCCATCGCGTGGATGCCGCCGAAGGTCGCGCAGGTGCCGGCGGCGACCACCGCCCAGGCCTTCGGGGCGAGTTGGTCGATCCACCAGTTCAGGGTCTGCGGCTCGCCGGTCTCCGGGTCGTTGCCGAAGGACGTCCAGTAGCCGTCGCCCTCGATGACGTTCTGGTTGGGGATCGAGCCCTCGATGACGAGGATGAAGGGCGCCAGGTCGCCGCGGGCCGCCGCCCGGTAGGGAGCGAGGAAGTCCTCGCCGCCCAGGCTGGGGGAGAGCACCTTGTTGACCAGGTTCACCTTCGGCAGGCCCGGGATCAGACCGAGCACGACGTCCTCGATGGAGGGCTGGCCGGCGGCCGTGAGGGAGACGGTGTCGCCGTCGCAGCTCATGCCCTCGGAGATCCAGAGGATGTGGATCTCGTCGATGCCCTTCTTGTCTTCGGCGCGGTCGGCGTCGGTGGTGTGCGCTGTCATGTCATCGGCCTCCGCTGCGGGGGGTGTCGGAGTCGGTCGGGGGCACCGCCGGGGTCGCGGCGGGAGCCGGCGCCGACGGCTGGTTCGGTGCGTCGGCGGCCTCGAGCGGTTCGAGTTCGTCGGGCCGGAAGTAGTGGAAGCGGCCGTACCAGCTGTTGAGTTCGGCCGCGGGGTCGTCGTCGAGCGTGACGGTCAGGTGGGTGCTGCCGTCCACGTCGCGCAGTACGGCGGCCACCCGCGCGGTCCGCCCGGCCAGGAACATGTCCTGGGCGTCGGCGCCCCGGCCCCGCGGGCGCAGCCTGACGCGGCTGCCTCCCCGCAAGGGGACGCCGTCGACGAGCACGGTGTCGGTGGCCGGTGACAGCCCCTCCTCGGCGTCCTCGCGCCACCAGGCGGGTCGCTCGGGGGCGGGGGCGGGTGCGGCCGGCGCCAGCGAGCGGACCGCGCCGTGCAGGCGCGCGAGGACCTCCGGGGGCATGGTGTCCACCCGGTCGAGGATCGCGGCGGCCCGCGCGTCGGTCGCGCGCGCCTCCTGCTTCTCCTCGTCCGTCAGCAGCATGGTGCGCAGGGTCAGGATCTCGTCGATCTCCGCGGCGTCGTGCAGGTCGCCGGGGCTCTCGGGTGCCACCTGGGGGTGGTCGGGCAGGATGATCGGCGAGGAGAGCACGAGGTGTCCGACGCCGGTCCCTTCCGTGGAGGCCTCGCCGCCGAGCACCGGGAAGGTGAAGTCGTTCCGGCACACGCGGGCGTGCTCGCGCAGTCCGGCGGGCGGATCGATCAGCGACGCGAACTCCACGCCGTCGCCGGTGATCAGGGTGTGGGTGGCGATGAGGGCGTGGCGCAGGGCCTGGTCGCGAGGCGTCCGCGGATCGGGGAGCGACCCGGTGTTCTCCGTGCGCACCCGCAGCCGGCAGACGTCCCCGGAGAGCCGCTCGGCCACCAGCCTGGCGTCCGCCCCGACTTCGGCGCGGCGCCGCACCACCCGCCCGGTGGCCCCGGGCAGCGGCTCGACGTCCGTGGCGCCCGGGGCGCCGGCGGCGACCGAGCGTTCGCCGCGCAGCAAGTCGGCGAGCGGGACGGTGAGTTCGGCTTCGTGCGGCACGGCCTCCTCGAAGGTCAGATGCGCCGTGCCGTCGGCGGTCCGCAGCGACGCGACCGCACGATGGCTGCCGTCCGGTCCGGTCTCCTCCACCTGCTTGTGCTGTGTCTGCAGGTAGCGCACCCGCACCCGTACGACGGCGTCGGGCCGCTGGACGCGCAGCAGGCACTCGGTCTGCTGGTACCAGGAGTCCGCCGCACCGGACAGACCCGGGACGACCGGCCCGTTGGCCTCCGCCCAGTCACGGGGGAAGAGCACGCCGAACTGCCACCGGACGCGGTTCTTCGCGGAGGAGCGGCGGTACGGATAGAGCAGATAGCCCTCGTAGAGGACGGCGTCGGCGACGGCGCTCAGCTCCTCGAAGCCCCGTCGGACCGGGCGCGCCTGGTACGTGCCGCCTTCGGCGACGGGACGCGCCGCCTCGGGCTCGGTCAGGCCCTCTGCCATCCCGCCTCCTCGGATCCGGTTGCGCGCCCATGCCTTCCACCACCGTCACACTGCAAACCGTGCCCCGCCTCTTGCGGCAGAGCTCTGTGGGCTGTTCAGGTGACGGGGGGCGGGCCCGGCGATACGGATCGTTCGCGGGAGCAACCATCGGCGGGCGGGGCCGACTGCGGATCTGTCGGTGCGAGGGCGCGGGGGCGGGCGTCCGAGAGGCGCGCGGGGGTTCGTCGCGAGGCGGGGGTTCGTCGCGGGGAGGGCCTTCGTCGTGGGGAGGGGCTGCGGCACGGCGGGGGCGGGGTCACGGCGCGGGCGTGCGGCACGGCGAGCGGCACACCTCGCCGGCGCGGGCCGCGCGCCCCGCACCCGAGCACGCCACGGGTGACGAGGAGGGCGTGCGGCACGGCGCGAGGAACCGCCGCCACGGCGTCGGGGTCCTCGGCCGCACCGCAGGCGGCCGATTACGCCCGGCGCGCCGGCGCCCCGTGCCGTGGCGGCCCGGCTGGTGGAGCGGGGCCCGCCGCGGTTCGGCGGCGCCCCGGAGGGGAGCGGCGCACGGCGCGAGCAGCCGCGACGGCGCCGCAGCCGGTGGACAGCCGGTGCGGCATCGCCGGCGGCGCGCTCAGGCCTTCAGCGGTACGCCGTGCTCGTCGGCGAAGATGCGCCGGCACTGGCCGTTGCAGAAGCCGTGGACGGTGCCGTCGATCTCCAGGGTGAGGTCGGTGGAGGCGAGGTCGACGGTCATGCCGCACACCGGGTCGATGACCGTGCCGGGCGGCAGGTCGTCGGTGGACAGGTGCGCGATGGCGTCCCGGTGCGGCGCGGTCATGTGCTGGATGAAGTCGAGGCTGCCCATGGCCCGGCCGTGCATGCCGAGGCTGCCCTCCGCGATGCCCACGACATGGACGAGGGCGTGCGGCCGGTCGCGGAGCCGGCCGGGGTCGCGGCCGGCCGCCGCCTCGGTCTCGGCGAGGGCCTGGGTGAGGCGGTCGATGGCGTGGCCGCTCATCTCCTTGCGCCAGGCGGCCGGAGCGCTGACGCGGACCAGGTAGCGGGGCGGGTCGGCGGGGTCGACCGGATCACGGTCGCCCGTGATCCAGGCGGCGGGCTCGTGGACGAGGACCTGGGTGAGGGCCCGCGCGGAGTCCATGACCGCCTCGGCATGGGCGTCCTCGGTGCCCATCAACGCGTCGACGAGGCGCTTGCCGGCCTCTTCCTTCTGTGCGTGGTCCAGTACGCCCGCCGGTACGAAGAGTTCGATGAGAATCATGCCCTCATGCTCGCCCGGCGGGCCGGGGCGGTCGTCCTGCCGGGGGAGCGGGTTGTGGCTACTCCCGCCGCAGTGGCGGGCTACTGCGGCGGGAGTAAGCGGCCGCGGTGGTGTGTGTGCGGTTGCGGGTCCTGATCCGGAAGATGACCAGTCCGAGGGCGCCGAACGCGGCCGCCCAGGCCAGACCGAGCGCGAGATGGTCCCACAGCGCGGTGCGGGCGAAGGAGCCGCCGACGGCGAACTGCATGGGCCCGAAGGACGGGAACCACCGCAGGATCGGCTTGTTGGCGAGCGGATTGCCCAGCGGGTTCTGCAGGAAGGTGTCCATCAGCCCGCCCATGATGATCAGGAAGAAGCCCTCCAGGTCGTGCCTGACCAGGACACCCAGCAGCAGCCCCAGCGCGCCGTAGGCGAGCGCGATGACGGTGAAGCCGGCGCACACGGCCAGCCAGCCGGCCGGACCCGGACGCCAGAAGGGCAGCACCGCGAGCGCGGTGTAGAGGGCGATCGCTGCGGCGACCGTGGCGATGGCGAGGGACTTCGCGCCGATGAGCGTGCCGTGCCGGTACCCCGCGAAGACCAGTCGCCGGTCGAAGGCGAGCGACTTGCGTACGGCGTCGAACACGACGAACCCGGCGATCATCGTGACCGAGTTGAGCCCGGCCGAGATCAGCGTCAGGTGACCGCCGTCCACGTGCAGGACCTCGCCGGTGGCGTACAGCTTGAAGTCGAGCGGTGTGTGTCCGGCCATGGCGTCCATCAGCAGGTACCAGGCGGGGACGAAGAGCAGGAGCAGCAGTCCGGCGAGCCGGTTGCGGGTCTGGTCGCGCACGCCGAACCGCAGGGCCGTGGGGAACTGGCCGTACATCGACCGTGGCCGCCGTGTGTCAGTTGCCGACATGCTGTTCCTCCCGGGAAGCCGCGCGCGGGGTGAGCCGGCCGTCCGTGAGGTCGGCCAGCAGGTCGAAGCGGTTCTGTTCGAACACGAGATGAGTGATGATCACGACGGCCTTGCCGCGGGCGCGCAGATCGTCGACCAGATCCCAGAACCGGAGGTACGTCTCCCAGTCGAAGCCCTGGTAGGGCTCGTCGAGGAGCAGGACGTCCGGGTCGTGCAGGAGGGCCAGGGTGAGATTGAGTTTCTGCCGGGTGCCGCCGGACAGTTCACCCGCGACGGATGCCAGGTAGCGCTCGTAGCCGAGGAGTTCGACGAGTTCCCGGCCGCGGCCCAGGTCGGGCAGGCGGCGGGCGGCGGCGAAGTACCGCAGGTGCTGCTCGACGGTGAGGCTCGCGTTGAGCACGGGATCCTGCGGGCAGTGGCCGAGGGTGCCCGACAGGGTCACCTCGCCACTGTCCACGGGCAGGGTGCCGGCGAGGATCTTGAGCAGTGTCGACTTCCCGGCGCCGTTCTCTCCCACGACGGCGACGAGCCGGCCGGGCGCGACCGTGAGGTCGGCGCCCCGCAGCACGCGATGCCTGCCGTAGGACTTGTGGACGTCGAGGGCCTGAAGTACCGGTTCTTGGACGGGTGTTGAGCCGCGAGCCATGCGCAGTCTCCTAAGGAGCGTCTCCTTGCGGTTCCGCTGATGTCGGTGATGTCGGTGATGTCGGGGAATCGGTGATGTGCTGACGCCGGTGCGATCGGTGATGTCAGTGGGGTTGTCGGTCGGGCCGCCTGGGCGGTCCGTGACGGGCGGATTCCGGTGGTGTCGCGGTCAGTCCGCCCGCATAGACGCTGAGCATCTCCGGAGCCCAGCGGGTCATGCCGTCGGCCGACAGCGGGTCCGTGCCCAGGACCTCCGTGAGCCGGTCGCGCAGCAGGAACAGCGCCATGTCGTTGGCCAGGAGGAAGGCGGCGCGCACCGCCGGATCCCGTCCCGGGGCGGCCAGGCCCGCCGCGGCCAGGCCGTCCAGCGCCGCTCCGCTGAGGCCGTACAGCCGCCGGAACAGCACCCGTCCGGCATCCGTGTCGGACACCAGGAGCCGGCGGACGTAGCCCGGCAGCGGTGAGCCGTCCGGAAGGTGCCGCGCGAACACCTCGCTCAGTGAACCGGGCCCGGCACCGGGGTCGAGCAGTTCCGCTCCGCCCTCGCCGGTCAGCTCACCGAGCATCGTCTCGAAGACGTCCAGGACGTATGCGTCGACCTCGCTGCGCAACCCCTCCTTGGACGCGAAATGATGAACGACCAGGCCCGGCGAGACGCCCGCGGCGACGGCGATCTGCCGCACGGTCACAGCGTCCGGCCCACTCGCCGCGAACAGCCGCAGTGCCTCGTCGCGGATGACCGCACGGGTGGTTCGGTCGTCTCCGATTGAACGCATGTACAGCATGCTAAACGGTTGTTCAGTCGATGTCGAGGGCGAGCGGCCGCAACGGGCCGGCCGCTGTGTGGGGGTGGGGAGCCCGGCCGCCGTGTGGGTCGGGAGCCCGTCGGGTACCCGGGCGGGCCGAGACCTCCCGGAGACCGAAGGGACACGGACTGATGCGGCAGCAGGAGTGCCGGCAGGCACGGCGGGACACGTCGCCCGCGGGGACACGGTGACCGGCACCGGCCGGCCCGGCGTCGTGCTCGTCGGGATCGACGACACCCCGGAGGCCCGGCTCGTGGCCGACTGGGCGGCCACGGAGGCCCAGCGGCGCGGCAGCGCACTGCAGATCACCCACGCCGTCGGCCGTGGCACGGACAGGGCGTACGGCGAGACCGGCGTGGGCCTCACCGACCAGGCCCTCGTGACGGCCCTCGCCGTACTGGACGACGCCCGGGAGCGGCTGGGGACGGCCACCGCCGGAGTGCCGATCGACACGCACCTGGCCCGCGACGACCCGGCCGCGGCGCTGCTGGCCGCCGCCGCGGACGCGGACCTGGTCGTGGTGGGCGACCGTGGACGGGGCGGACTCGCCGGCCTGCTGGGTTCGGTGAGTCTGAAGGTGGCCGCGCACGCGGAGCGGCCGGTCGTGGTGGTGCGCGGGGACACGGGAAAGGCGGTCGGCCGGGACGTCGTGGTGGGCGTACGCGACGAGCGGGACGAGGAGGCCGTACGGTTCGCCCTCACCGAGGCGGAGTCGCACGGGGTGGGCCTGCGCCTCGTGCACGCCTGGACGCCGCCCGCGGGCGCTGGCCTGAGGCTGCCCCGGGCCGGTCACGCGGACGGGGAGCGGGACGCGCACGCCCGGTTGCTGAACCATGTCGCGCGCCCGGTCGCCGAGCACCCGAAGGTCCGCCTCGACACCGAGCTGACCGTCGACTCGCCCGCCACCGCCCTGGTGCAGGCATCGGCCGGGGCCGGTCTGCTGGTGCTGCCGCGCCATCCGGTCGAGGGCAGGCTCGGACTGCCGCTGGGGACGGTGGTGCACACCGTCCTGCACCACGCGCACTGTCCCGTGGCTGTGGTGCCGGTGACCTGACGGCTGTCGTGCCGGTGACCTGCGACGCCCGCGTACGGACGGCGGGACGCCGCGGCTGTCCGCCAGAAAGCTCCGGCCATCCGGCCATCCGGCTATCCGGCCATCCGGCTATCCGGCAGGAGGCGGCGGCTGTCCTCGCGTCCCCGCCAGCGCCGGTATGGTGCCGCCCGCGAGGACGGCCCGCCGTTGCCGGGCCGAGAGGTCGTGGCGCATCCGGTACGTCTCGTCCCGCGTGACGTTGCGCAGCGGCAGGGCCGGCGGCGCTTCGTCGGCGAGCGCTTCGTGCAGGTGGTCGAGGCTCAGCCGGTCGCCGGGCCGGACGCGTTCCTGGTCGTCGGGATCGTCGAACCGCAGTGGCAGGACGCCGAAGTTGGCGAGGTTCTGCCAGTGGATGCGGGCATAGGACCTGGCCAGTACGGCGCGGAGCCCGAGATGGCGCAGTGTGATCGCGGCATGCTCGCGGGAGGAGCCCTGGCCCCAGTTCTCGCCTGCGACGATCATGTGCCCGCCGTTCTCACGCAGTTCGGCGGCGCGCTCGGGGTAGTCGGCCTGCAGGCGGGTGAGGGTGAACTCGCTGAGTTTGGGGATGTTGGAGCGGTACGGCAGTGCCCGGGCCCCGGCCGGGGAGATCTCGTCGGTGGAGACGTTGTCGCCGGCCCTGAGCAGGACCGGTACGTCGAGGGAGTCGGGCAGGGGGTCGAGGCGGGGCAGCGCGGAGATGTTGGGCCCCCGTACCAGCTGAACGCCGGCGGCCTCGGCGGGCGGCAGGGGCGGCTCCAGCATGGCGGTGTTGACCGCGGCCTCCTCCGGCAGCTCCGGTTCCGGATACGGCACCCGCCGGCCGGCGGCCCAGTCACGCGGATCGGTGATGCTCCCTTCGAGCGCCGAGGCGGTGGCGGTCTCCGGGGAGCACAGCCAGACCGCGTCGTCCTCGGTGCCGGAACGGCCGGGGAAGTTGCGGGGGAAGGTGCGCAGCGAGTTGCGGCCCGACGTCGGGGCCTGGCCCATGCCGATGCAGCCCAGGCAGCCGGTCTGGTGCAGCCGCGCGCCCGAGGCCAGGAGATCGAAGGTGGCTCCGGCTCGGGTGAGGTCCTGGAGGATCTCCCGGGAGGTGGGGTTGACGTCGAAGCTCACGCCCGGGGCGGTCTGCCGGCCCCGGACCATGGCGGCCGCGACGAGGAAGTCACGCAGCCCCGGGTTGGCGGAGGAACCGATCACCGTCTGCTCGACGGGCTCGCCCGCCACCTCCCGGACGGGCACGACGTTGCCCGGGGAGGTGGGACGGGCGATCAGCGGCTGGAGGGCGGAGAGGTCGATCTCCTCGTCGAGGTCGTAACGGGCGCCGGGCTCGGCGGCGACCTCGCGGAAGTCGTGCTCACGGCCCTCGGCCCGCAGGAAGTCCCGCACGGCGCCGTCGGCGGGGAAGACCGTGGTGGTGGCGCCCAACTCGGCGCCCATGTTGGCGATGACGTGCCGGTCCATCGCGGTCAGGTGCTCCAGGCCCGGCCCGTGGTACTCCAGCACCCGGCCGACTCCGCCCTTGACACCGTGCCGGCGCAGCATCTCCAGGATCACGTCCTTGGCGCTGACCCAGTCCGGCAGGGCGCCGGTCAGGCGGATGCCCCAGATCCGCGGCATCCGCACGTACAGCGGCTCTCCCGCCATGGCGAGGGCGACCTCCAGGCCGCCGACGCCGATGGCCAGCATGCCGAGCGAACCGGCGGCGCAGGTGTGCGAGTCGGAGCCGGCCAGGCTCTTGCCGGGGACGCCGAAGCGCTGCATGTGGGTGGGGTGCGAGACGCCGTTGCCGGGCTTGGAGTACCAGACGCCGAAGCGGCGGGCCGCCGAGCGCAGGAAGGCGTGGTCCTCGGCGTTGCGCTCGTCGGCCTGCAGGATGTTGTGGTCCACGTACTGCACGCTCACCTCGGTGCGGACGCGGTCCGGGCCGAGCGCCTCCAACTCCTGCATCACCAGGGTCCCGGTGGCGTCCTGGGTGAGTGTCTGGTCGACCTTCAGGCCGATCTCCTCACCGGGGTCCATCCGTCCCTCGAGCAGGTGCGCGGCGATGAGCTGGTGCGCCACCGTGCCGCCGCCGGAACGCTGCTGCGTGGTCATTCTCTCGGCCTCCCCTGGTAGGCGGGCTCACTCCGGGACCGGCTCCGGACCCCGGACCGGCTCCGAGGACAGGACCCGCTGCTGCGACCCGGCCAGGCCCGGCTCCTGTGGCCATGCCCGGACCGGTTCCTGTGGCCATGCCCGGCCCGGTTCCTGTGGCGATGCCCGGACCGGCTCCGAAGGCCCGGCCCGGACCGGTTCCCATGCCCGGTCCCGGCCGGCACCCGCACCGCGTACCCGTCTCCGCGCGGCGTACCCGTCTCCGCGCGGCATACCCGTCTCCACGCGGCGTTCCGTCACCCCGCAGACGCACCCCTCCTGCGTCCCCGAGCCGCCGAGTCGTCTGCGTGCCGTTCAGCAGGACCCCGTCGGCGCGCCGCCCCCACCGCCCCGGCGCCGACCCGCTCTCGCTGTCCGCCACGTGAGGAGCGAAGATGGGGCGGCAACAGTTCTGGGCAACCCATGTGGAGGAGCGGGCACATGCAGCACGAGCGAGCGGGCAAGCCGGCCGCCCCCGAGGACCTCGTCGACGTCGCCCGGCTGGTCACGGCGTACTACGCCCTGCACCCGGACCCGGCCGACCCGGGCCAGCGGGTGGCGTTCGGCACCTCGGGGCATCGCGGGTCGTCCCTGACGACCGCGTTCAACGAGGACCACATCGCCGCGACCAGCCAGGCGATCTGCGAGTACCGGGACCGGCAGGGCACCGACGGCCCGCTCTTCCTCGGCGCCGACACCCACGCCCTTTCCGAACCCGCCCGGGTCACCGCGCTGGAGGTGTTCGCGGCCAACGGCGTCACCGTGCTCATCGACAGCGCGGACGGCTACACGCCCACGCCCGCGGTCTCGCACGCCATCCTCACCCACAACGGCGGCCGCGCCTCCGGCCTCGCCGACGGCGTCGTGGTCACGCCCTCGCACAACCCGCCCGCCGACGGGGGCTTCAAGTACAACCCGCCGAGCGGCGGACCGGCCGGCTCCGACGCCACCTCCTGGATCCAGGACCGGGCCAACGAGATCATCGCCGGCGGTCTGAAGGACGTCCGGCGCATCCCGTACACCCGCGCCCTCGCGGCCGAGACCACCCGCCGCCACGACTTCCTCGGGGCCTACGTCGCAGATCTGCCCAACGTGCTGGACCTGGACGCGATCCGCGCGGCCGGCGTCCGGATCGGCGCGGACCCCCTCGGCGGGGCGTCGGTCGCCTACTGGGGCCGTATCGCCGAACAGCACCGGCTCGACCTGACCGTGGTCAACCCGCTCGCCGACCCCACCTGGCGTTTCATGACGCTCGACTGGGACGGCAGGATCCGGATGGACTGCTCCTCGCCCTACGCGATGGCCTCCCTCATCGAGCAGCGCGACCGCTTCCAGGTCGCCACCGGCAACGACGCCGACGCCGACCGGCACGGCATCGTCACGCCGGACGCGGGGCTGATGAATCCCAACCACTATCTGGCCACGGCCATCTCCTACCTGTACGCCCACCGCGAGGCGTGGCCCGCCGGCGCCGGCATCGGCAAGACCCTGGTGTCCTCCGGCATGATCGACCGGGTCGCCGCCGATCTCGGACGCCGTCTGGTCGAGGTGCCCGTGGGATTCAAGTGGTTCGTGGACGGACTGGTCGGCGGCTCCATCGGCTTCGGCGGCGAGGAGTCGGCCGGGGCGTCCTTCCTGCGCCGGGACGGGTCGGTATGGACCACGGACAAGGACGGCATCATCCTGGCGCTGCTCGCCTCGGAGATCATCGCGGTGACCGGCAGGACCCCGTCGGAGCACTACGCCGCCATGACCGCCCGCTTCGGCGAGCCCGCCTACGCGCGCATCGACGCGCCCGCGACGCGCGAGGAGAAGGCGCTGCTCGCCAAGCTCTCACCCGCGCAGGTCACGGCGGACACGCTGGCCGGCGAGGCGGTCACCGGGGTGCTCACCGAGGCGCCGGGCAACGGCGCGTCCATCGGCGGCATCAAGGTGAGCACCGAGAGCGCCTGGTTCGCGGCCCGGCCCTCGGGCACCGAGGACGTGTACAAGATCTACGCCGAGTCCTTCCGCGGCGCCGACCACCTGCGGCAGGTGCAGGACGAGGCCAGGGACGTGGTGATGGCGGCCCTCGGCGGCTGAGCGCGGACGAGGGCGGCACGGGCCGCCGGCGAGGTGATCGGCGGAACATCGCCGCGACCCGTGTCCTGTCCGTTATGTCGCTATTATCGCTTCAAGAGCGTAATCATGCGTCTTGCCGTGAAGGGGTCCTGGCCCACGGCCCCGCCGGAGTGATCGATGTCCCTCGAGCGCGCAGAGCACGGCGACGAACTGCTCGCCAGACTCGGGTCGCTGACCGCGCAGGCACGCGAGCTCGCCGAGCTCCAGCGCTCCCAGGTCGAGCTGGCCCTCGCCCTGCAGCGCGGCATGCTGCCCCGGGGCATGCCGAGCGCGAGGGGCTTCCATCTCGCCGTCCGCTATGTGCCGGCCTGCCACGGCCTCAACGTGGGCGGCGACTGGTACGACGCCTTCGCCATGCCGGACGGCCGGATCGGACTGTCCATCGGCGACGTCCAGGGGCACAACATCGAGGCGGCGGCCTTCATGGGCCAGGTGCGCGTCGGCCTGCGCGCTCTCGCCTCCGTCACCGGCGACCCCGGCGAACTCCTCTCCCGGACCAACGACCTGCTCCTCACCCTCGGCAGCGACCTGTTCGCCACCTGCACCTTCATAAGGCTCGACCCGTCCACCGGCGTGCTGGAGAGCGCACGGGCCGGGCACGTGCCGCACATCTGGGCCACGGCGGACGGAGACTGCGGCATCGCCGAGGACGAGGGCGGGCCGCCCCTCGGTATCCAGGACCGGACGCGGTACCCGGTGACCCGGTACCGGCTCACCACGGGCGGCGTGTTCGTCCTGCTCACCGACGGCGTCGTCGAAGGACCGTCGCTGTCCGTCGACGACGGCCTGCAGCAGGTCGTACGGCTCGCGGGGATCGCCGCGGTCGCCGGCATGGAGGCCGACGCGCTCGCCGAGGGCGTGATGAAGGTGGCCGAAAGCGTCGGTCACGAGGACGACGCGGCGGTGCTGGTCGTGGGCCACGACGGGCCGGTCGTTCAGCCATAGGGCCGGACCCCGGCCCCGCTCGCCTCGCCGCCGGGGCGGCGCCGGTGTCTGATGGCAGCTGTGGTGGCTCTCCAGGACCTGAGGCGGCCGGCCGTCTTCGCCCTCCAGACGCCGGCCGTCGCCGCCTGCTACTACGCCGCCGGGCGGCTCGGACTGCTGCGGCAGCTCGTCGTCGAGCACGCCGTGGTCACACCCATCTGGCCGCCCACGGGTGTCGCCGTCGCCTGCCTGCTCCTGTTCGGGCTGCGCACCTGGCCCGGCATCGCCCTCGGCGCCCTGCTCGTCGTCATGTCCATCAGCTCCCTCCAGCCCGCCGTGATCGGCACCCTGGTGGGCAACACCGCGGCCCCCGTCTGCGCGTACCACCTGCTGCGCAGGGTCGGCTTCCGCACCGACCTGGCCCGGCTGCGCGACGGCTTCGCCCTCGTCTTCCTGGGGGCCTTCACGGCCACGCTGATCAGCGCGACCGCGGGCGCCGGCCTGCTGGTGCTGACCGGCAAGCTCGCCGCGGACGGCTTCTGGGTCGTCTGGTCGGCCTGGTGGGCCGGGGACGCGATGGGCGTCCTGATCGTCACTCCGGTGCTGCTGGTGCTCCACGGGGCGCGCGGTCGTCCGCCCGCCCTTCGGTGGAAGGAGGCCGCGGCCCTGGCCGCCGTCACCCTCGCCGTCGTGCCCTTCGCCAGCCGCACCGGCGTCAGCATGCTCTTCCTCGTCTACCCGCTGCTGATCTGGGCGGCACTGCGCTTCCAGCTCGCGGGCAGCATGCTGTGCGCCCTCTTCGCCTCCGTCATGGCCACCGTCGCCGCGACGGACCAGGTCGGACCGTTCGCGCGGCTGACCCGCATCGAAGTGATGATCAAGCTCCAGGCCTTCAACGGCGCCATGGCGCTGACCGCGCTGCTCCTCTCCGCGGTGATCACCGAGCAGCTCAACACCAGGCGCTCGGTGGAACAGGCCTGCCAGGAACTCGTCGAGGTCCTCGAACACCTCACGGCGGGGGAGGACCCACGGCCGCGGCCGCCGAGCAAGGCGGAGGGCCGCCGATGACGGCGGCCGCGGGAGAACTCAGTCCCACAGGGGATACGTCACCGTCTTCGCGAAGTGCTGCGGCCGGTGGCCCTCGTAGTTCAGGGTCATCCGGCTGTAGTGCGGCAGCCGGGGGTGCTTCTTCCAGGGCTTGACGTGGTCGAGCCGGACGGCGACCCGGTAGGAGTGGAACCGGCCCGCCGCGCAGTAGGGCTTGCAGTCGTTGACGACGTTGACGCCCTCGGCCCGCGCCGTGCGCGGACCCCACTGGGACCAGTGGAGCGAGACCAGCCGGCTGTTGCCGTCACCGCAGGCGAGCATGAAGGAGGCCGGGCGGACCTTCGCGTGCCACAGACAGTCCACCAGCACCGGGGAGCGGGCCTGCTGCCGGGCCTCGTGCGCGGCCGGCACCGCCGTCGGCCGGGCGGAGGAGGGCGCTCCCGCCGCCGTTGCCAGCGAGGCGGCGAACAGGACGGTCACCGCGGTCCTCAGTGCGTACCTGCGCATGGTGCTTCCCCCAGTCGTCACGTACCGACGCTACGACGCTACGACCGCCCGCGCGTATCCACCACTCGGACGGAGCAACTGATTCAAGCCCGGCGAAAAGGGCACGCGTCGCTGTGTACGAGACACGTCGAGGGACTGTGTACGAGACACGTCGAGGACGAAGAGCGATGACCGAATACGAGCGTTCCCGAGCCATGCCCGCGCTGCCCGAGCACGTCTTCGACCAGGCCGCGAACGTCGACCAACTGGAGAGCTGGCTGCCGAACGAACTGCACGTGCGGGCCGAGGACCCGCCCGCCGTCACCGTCCACGAGGACGGCGCGGACCACGACACGCCCGCCCTGCTGCGCCCCCGCCCGGACCAGATGCGGCTGGAATGGGGCACCCGCCACGACAGCGGGTACACCGGCTACCTCCAGGTGGCGGGCATCGACAACGGCACCAGCGAGGTCACCGTGCACCTGTCCTTCCTGGACGACGAGCACGACCCCGGGGAGAGGGCGGTGCGCGAAGCCCTCGACAGGAGCCTGCAGCGCCTGGAGGAACAGGTGCGCCTGCGGATGGAGAACGCGGCCGGCTGACCGGGCCCACGCCCGTACGGCGAGAGCCCTCAGCAGTGCACGGCGAAGGTCGTCAGGACGGCCGCGTGGTCCGACGGCCAGTCGTTGCCGGCCACGTCCGGCCAGTCGCGCGGGCTGCCGGTGACGACGGTGCGGGAGTCGACGACGTCCAGGCCGCGGCCGTTGTGCAGCACGTAGTCGATGCGGTCCTGCGGCTCCCGGCGGGAAGCGTCGCCCTCGTGCCAGGTGTGCACCGGCGACCAGGTGTGGCCCGGTGCGCGGTCCGGGTCGGGGTGCGCCTGCCGGTAGGAGTCGCGCAGCCCGGCCTCCTCGGCGGCCAGGGTCACGGGCCAGGGCACAGCGGGCCGGTCCAGGTGCGAGGGGCAGTTGAAGTCGCCGGTCAGGATCACCGGCGTGGCGGCGTCCGCGGATTCCGCGATCCATCGCAGGGCCTGCCGCATCTGCTCCAGCCGTACGCCCTCATGGGCGACGAGTTCCTCCGGCCCGAGCCCGTCGAAGTCCGCCTCGTAGGGACCGTAGGGCGTGTAGTGGAGATGGGCCGTCCACACGTCCACCTCCCGCGTGCCGCCGACGCGGACACGGGCGCCCGCCGCGCCGTAGAAGCCGGTCTCCGGGTCGCCGAGGCGGGCCGTGATGGGGTGGCGGCTGATGATGCCGAGGTTCTCGCCGGCCCGGTGGTGGTACCAGCCGAGCGCGTCGGCGAGCTCCGCGGCCGCCGTGCCGGCCGTCTCCTGCAGGCCCACGACGTCGGCCCCGGTGTCGAGGATGACCTTGAGCTGCTTGGCCCGGTGGTCGTCGACCCTCGTGCCGCCGTACCAGAGGTTCCAGCTCATGACGCGCAGCCGGGACGGCTCCAGCAGGGAGCGCAGCCGGTCGGGGGTCACTTCCTCCAGGCTGTGCACGACCGTGCGCCCCGGCGCCGGACGGATGGGGGCGAGCGACGGCACCGCCAGTACCGCGCAGCCGGCGGCCTCCGCGGAGCTGACACCGGTGGGGGTGTCCTCGACGGCCACGCAGTGGGCGGGGTCGACGCCGAGCGCGCGGCAGGCGGCGAGGTAGGGATCGGGGGCGGGCTTGGTGTGCGCCGTGTCGTCGGCGGTGACGCAGACCTGGAAGCGGTCGGTGCCGAGCACGGTCAGGACGTCGTCGGTGACCGTGCGGGGGGAGGCGGTGACCAGGGCGGTCGGCACGCCTTCGCGGGCGAGGGCGTCGAGGAGGGCGATCGCGCCGGGGCGCGGTGCGACGCCGGTGCGGACGCGGTCGGTGAACTCGCGGTGCAGCCGGCGAGCCAGCGGCTCGGCCGGCTCGGCCGTGAGCCGGCCCAGCCAGGCGGCGGTGTGCCCGACGGACCTGCCGAGCACCTCCGGCCGGTCGGCCCCGGTCAGCGGCCGCCCGAGATCCGACGCGACGTCGTGCACCGCCTCCCACCACAGGCGCTCGGTGTCGACGAGCGTGCCGTCCATGTCGAACAGGACGGCCCGCAGCGGGGGTCGGGTCACGGTCTCTTCCTTCGTGTGGGGGGTGTCAGGCGGGACTGGTCGGGCGGGTCACGCCAGGCGTTCGGCGACCAGCACCGGCCGCTCGGGCAGCGACACCCGGACGGCCGCTCCGGCGCTCAGCGCGGCGGCCTCGTGCGTGGGCAGGTCGGCCTTCACCGCGGTGCCGTCGGCCAGGCGCACGGTCAGGCGGGTGGCCGAGCCGAGGAACGCCGTGGCGGTCACCCGGGCGTCGCCGGTGTCGTCCGCGGTGAGCCGCACGGCCTCGGGCCGTACCAGCACGTCGACCTCGGCCGCCGCGGGCAGGGTGCCCTCGGCGGGCAGCCGCAGGCCGAGGACGTCCACGGTCGTGCCGGACAGCCGGCCGGGGATCCGGCTCATCGTGCCGACGAACTCCGCGACGAACGCGGTGGCCGGACGCCCGTACAACTCGGCCGGCCCGGCGCACTGTTCGAGCCGTCCGGCCCGCATCACGGCGACCCGGTCGGCGACGGACAGGGCCTCCTCCTGGTCGTGCGTGACGAACAGCGTGGTGATGCCGAGCTCCTGCTGGAGCCGGCGGATCTCCTCGCGCAGCGTGAGCCGTACCTTGGCGTCCAGCGCGGACAGCGGCTCGTCCAGCAGCAGGACGCGGGGGCGCAGCGCGAGGGCGCGGGCGAGCGCGATGCGCTGCTGCTGGCCGCCGGAGAGCTGGTGCGGGAACCGGTCGCCCCTGTCCGCGAGTCCGACCAGCTCCAGCAACCCGGCCGCGCGCGCCCGGCGCTCGGCCGCGCCCACCTTGCGCATCCGCAGGCCGAAGGCGACGTTGTCGAGTGCGTTCAGATGCGGGAAGAGACTGTACGACTGGAAGACCATCCCGGCGTCACGGCGGTGGGCCGGCACCCGGGTGACGTCCGCACCGTCGACCAGCACCTCGCCGGAGTCGGGGTGCTCGAACCCGGCGAGCATCCGCAGCGCGGTGGTCTTCCCGCAGCCGGACGGGCCGAGCAGCGCCAGGAACTCACCGGGCCGCACCGTCAGGTCGAGTCCGTCGAGGGCGACCGTCGCCCCGAACTGCCGTCGCAGGGCGCGGAATTCGACCGTGGCGGCCTTGTCGACGGATGTCTTCTCAAGTGTGGTGGCGGTCATCATTCATCCCCGGGACGAAGCGGTACGGTTGCGCCCGCCGACACCGGCGAGCGCGAGGAGCAGGGCCCATGTGACGAGCAGGCTCAGCACGGACACGGCGACGGACAACTGGGCCTGCGAGCCGCCGACGCTGTAGATCCACACCGCGAACGGCTGGAAGCCGAGCAGCTGGGCCACGGTGAACTCGCCGAGGACCAGCGCGAGGGTGAGGAAGGCCGCGTTGAGCAGCGCCCCGCGCAGATTGGGCAGCACGGCCCGCAGCAGGGCCTGCGGCCAGGGGGCACCGCAGCTGCGGGCGGCCTCGACGAGCGTACGCACGTCCACGGCGCGCAGCCCGGAGTCCAGGGCCCGGTGGACGAACGGCAGCGCCATCACGACGTACGCGAGGACGAGCACGAACGGGAAGTCCGGGTTCTGCACGGCCACGAAGGTCTCGAACAGCGGAGTGCGGGAGAGGTACTCCGGGCCCCACTTCAGCACCGTGGAGATCCCGGCGACGAAGGCGATCGGGGGCACGACCAGCGGCAGCGAGCACACCACGTCCACCACCGGCCGCAGCCGGGGCGCGCCGAGCCGGAGCGCGACCATGGCGGGCACCATCAGCAGCAGGACCAGTGCGATGGTCGCGGCGGCGAGTTCGAGGGACAGCAGCAGACTGGAGCCGAAGCCGGCGGTGGAGACGATCTCGCGGTACGCGTCGAAGGTGACGCCCCGGCCCGGCACGTCGACGGTGAACACCACGGACGCGGCGAGCGGGACGAGGAAGTAGACGGCGGCCAGGCCCAGGACGAGCCACCGCCACGGGTTCAGGCGTCGAGCCATCGCGCGCTCCGTCGTTGCAGGGGCAGATACACGGCCATGACCAGGCCCGCGACCAGGACCATGTCGAGGCTGAGGGCGAGCGCGACGTTCTCCTGGCCGACCAGCACGTTGCCGGAGATGGCGTCGGCGATCTGCAGGGTGACCAGCGGGACCGAACTGCCCACCATGGCGGTGGCGGTGGCGTACGCGGCGAACGCGCTGCCGAAGAGCAGCACAAGGCCGCCGAGCAGCGACGGCAGCAGCACGGGCAGGGCGACGTGCCGCCAGTACTGCACGGTGGTCGCCCCGTTGTTCTGCGCCGCCTCGCGCCACTGCGCGCGCAGGCCTTCCAGGGCCGGGGTGATGGTGAGGACCATCAGCGGGACGAGGAAGTACAGGTAGACGATGACCAGGCCCCAGAAGCTGTAGAGGTCCCAGCCCTTGTCGGTGAGGCCCAGGTGCCGGGTCAGGACACCGGCGTTGCCCAGCGTGGCCACGAACGCGAAGGCCAGCGGGACGCCGCCGAAGTTGGCGAGCACCCCGGAGGCGGTGAGCACGGCCTCGCGCAGCGCCCGGAGCCGGGAGGTGACCACGACCTGCGCGAGCGGCAGCCCGAGCACGGCCGCGATGCCGGCCGACACCGCGGACAGCCTGACGCTGCCGAGCAGCGCGGTGAGGTACGCGCCGCGCAGGGAGGCGGTCAGGTTCGCCGCGCTGTACGAACCGGCGCCCGTGGCCGGGTCCTTGACCGTGAAGGCGCCGTCGAGCATGGCGATCGCCGGGACCCCGAAGGCGACCGCGGTGAACACGAGCAGCGGTACGACGGCGAGCCAGCCGCGGGTGCGGCGCCGCCGCCTCGGGGAAGCGGCGGTCACCACGTCGGCCCGCGTGAGCGTGGCCGTCATCCGGAGACGGCCTTCGCCCAGCCCTGCGAGATGACCGTCTTGGCCTTGCTCTGCTGGGCCTCGCTCGGGAAGGAGGGCGTGCCGGAGACCTCGGGGAGCTTGGCGGCCGCGGCCTTGTCGAGCGTGCCGGCCTTGTCCATGGCCGTCATCAGGGCCGGACGGGCGTAGCCCTTCAGCCACAGGTTCTGGCCCTCGGCGCTGTACAGGTACTCCTGCCACAGGCGGGCGGCCGCCGGGTGCGGGGCGTCCTTGTTGACCGCCTGGGAGTAGTACTGCGAGAACTTGCCGTCGCTCGGCACCGACACCTTCCAGTCGACACCCTTGGACTTGAACTCGTCGGCGTAACCGGCGTTGAGGTAGTCCCAGTCGATGCTGATCGGCGTCTCGCCCTTCTCGACGGTCGCCGGAGTCGACTCCACGGGCGTGTAGTTGCCGTTCTTCTTCAGCTTGGCGAAGAAGTCCAGGCCGGGCTGGATGTCGTCGAACGAGCCGCCGCTCGCGAGCGCCGCCGCGTAGACGCCGCCGAAGGCCGAACCCGACTTGGTGGGGTTGCCGTTGAGCGCGACCTGACCCTTGTACCGCGGCTTGAGCAGATCGGCGAAGGTGGCCGGGCAGGTCTTCACGCGCTTGGCGTCGCAGCCGATGGAGATGTAGCCGCCGTAGTCGTTGTACCAGCGGGCCCGCGGGTCCTTCTGCGCGGTCGGGATGCCGGCGAAGGAGGCCACCTTGTACGGCGCGAGCAGGCCCTGCTGGGCGGCGCTGAGCGCGAACGAGCTGCCGAGGTCCAGGACGTCCGGGGCGCGGTCCTGGCCCTGGCGGGAGGTCACGGCGTTGATCTCGTCCTGGCTGGAGCCGTCGGGGTTCTCCACCTGGACCTTGATGCCGTATTTCCTGGTGAAGCCGTCGATGAGGGCGCCGTAGTTCGCCCAGTCCCGGGGCAGCGCGATGGCGTGCAGCGTGCCCTCCTTCTTGGCGGCCTTCACCAGGGCGTCGAGCCCGCCGAAGTCGGCCGCGGAGGTGGCCGTGGCGGCGCTCTTGCCGTCGGCGGTGGTCGACGCGTTGTCGGGAGCGGCGCCGCAGGCGCTCAGGGCGAGCGCGGCGACGACGGCGAGGGAGCCGCTCACTGCGACGGTTCTCGGCTGGGACACGGTGACTCCAGAAAGGGGTGCAGGGGACGCGCGAGGGTGAGAACTTGTCTGAACAAGTTGGCCTCAGTAATACGGCCCGCGGTATCGCCTCGGTAAACTGTGGCGAAATCTTTACCCCCGATTCCCTGCACAATCGGGGATGAGTGCGAGCATCGCGGGCTCTCGTCTAGGGTGATCACGCTGTGCACAGATGTCGACTCGGAGGGGAACGGTGCGGACGCGACACGAGGAGATCGCCGACGAACTGCGGCGGGCGATCGACCGCGAGGCATACGTGGTCGGCAGCAGGCTGCCCTCCGAGGCCGAGCTCGCCGCCCGCTACGGCGTCTCGCGTGGCACCGTCCGCCAGGCCGTCGCCGCGCTGACGGCCGAGGGACTGATCGGCTCCCGGCAGGGCGCCCGCCGGGTCGTGCTGGCCAGCCGCCGCAGTCAGAGCTTCGCCGAGCTGCGCAGCTTCGCCCAGTGGGCGCGGGCCATGGGCCGGGAGGCGACCGGGCACGTGGTGGCGCAGGAGTACCTGCCGGCCGGCGCGCAGGACGCCACCCGGCTCCAGCTGCGCGAGGGGACACCGGTGCTGCACGTCCTGCGCGTCCGCGGCCTGGACGGCGAACCGGTCCTGCTCGAGCGCACCGTCTACGCCGACTGGATCTCGCCCGCGGTCGAGGACCTCGACCCGGACGCCGCGTCCGTGACCCAACTGCTGTACGACAGCACGGGCCTGGTCTTCGCCTACGGCGAGCACGTCATCGACGCGGTCGCGGCCGGCGCCCGGGACGCCGAGCTGCTCGGCATCCGCCGCACGAGCCCCCTGCTCCGCGTCCGACGCGTCACCACCACCCGCGAAGGGCGCCCGGTGGAGTGGTCGGACGACCGCTACCGTTCGGACGCGGTGAGCTTCAGCGTGCACAACTCGATGGACAACAACGCGCTGGCGCGCAAGACGGCCGAGTGAGCGGCGCACCTGAACTCCGTGGCGCCGCGCCGCCGTTCAGCGCCGCGGAGGCCGGCCGACCGGACGGCTCAGCAGCTCGGTGACGTGCTCGCGCACGACCTGCCAGGCCGCGGAGTGGACCGTGCCGATCGACGTGGCCCCCAGGGCGCCGATCGCCTCGTCGCTGCCCGTGCCGCAGGGAACGTCGTCGAAGAGCACGTCGTAGCCGTCGCGGACCGCGACGTGCAGGCGGCCGTGGCCGTCGTCACCGGTGTGCACCGCGGCGGCGACGACGAACGGCGGCGGACCGCCCGCCTCGGCGGGCAGCTTGCGGTAGCCGCTGGTGACGGGCTCGCGCCAGCGCAGGCGGAGCAGCAGATGGTGCTTGGCCAGCAGCTCGGCGAGGTCGGTCTCGAAGACCCGGTCGCGGTCGAGCACCGTCGCCCGGGCACCCAGCACCAGCGCGGCGGGCAGCAGGCAGCGCAGCGTGCTGCCCACGATGTTGCCGCCGACGGTGGCCGTCCGGCGTACGGCTCCCGTGCCCACCGAGGCGGCGGCGCGGTGCAGCACCTCGGGCACGCGGTCGTCGATACGGCCCAGCACCACGGCGGCGCCCAGCGTCTCGCCCGCGATCACGTTGGCCTCCGGCACATGGCGCAGCGACATGGCCCGCTCGGGAAACCCGTCGCGTTGCCAGCCGGCCCAGATCAGCGTGGCCCCGCCGACGGGGACGGCTCCCTCGGCGACGCATTCCTGTGCTTCGGACACGGACTCGGGCAGACGTAGCAGCACGGGAGCGGACCTGCTTTCTCGACGGCTTGGAGCTGAGGCGCGCGCCTCCGGGGCGGGAGGCCGCGGACACGGCGCATTTTCCTCAGCTGCGTGGAGGCGCGTACAGGGCTCACTGATCTACGACGTGCGCCCCCGCGGTGTCCGCCGCCCGGAACCCCCGGGGGATGATGGGGGCCCGGATGAGAGGGGTGCCGTACCGGTGGGACATGCCGAAGCAGTGCAGCGGAGCGAGTCCGCGCTGATCGTGCGGCAGGCGCCGCGTGGAGCGGCGTCGGCGGCGATCATCACCCTGCACGGTGGCGCGGAGCTCAGTCACCGGGCGGCGCGCCCCTGGCAACTGGCCGCGCTTCGCATGCACCCGGTCCTGCGGGCCGCCGCGGCGGCCGCGCCCCGGGACGTCGTGCGCGGCCAGGTCCGCTACCGCTACCGCGGCTGGAACGACGGCGATCCCGCCGCCGACGCGCTACGGGCGCTCGACGAACTGCGGCGACGGGCGGGAGACGTGCCCACGGTCCTCGTGGGGCACTCGATGGGAGGCAGAGCGGCGCTGCGCTGTGCCTCCCACCCGCTCGTGCGGGGTGTGCTGGCGCTGGCTCCGTGGTGTCCGCCGCAGGACTCCGCCCGCCACCTCGACGGCGTGCGCCTGATGGTGCTGCACGGTGACCGCGACCACGTGACCCCTCCCGCCGAGTCGGCGGACTATGTGCGCAGGGCCCGCGAGGCGGGGGCGGAGGCCGGCATGGTCGTGGTCGGGGGCGGAGATCACGCCATGCTCCGGCGCGTCCGTGACTGGCACCGCGCCACGGCCGAGATCGTCGTCCAGATGCTGCGGGCGGCCCCGGACGCCGAGGGGCTGACGGCTCGGGCCTGCGCGGCGGAGGGTGCCGTCCACCTGTAGGGGCGAACGGCACCGCGGGTCCGTCGACCAGGCGTCAGCACGCCCCCTCGTCCTGCCAGGGACCCCAGTCGGTGGCGGCCGGCGCCTCGTTCTGGGTCCACCACTTGGCCTTCCAGTTGTGCTTGTTGTACGACACCTCGTCACCGGCGGTGTACACCGCGCTCGAACTCCAGGCGCCCTTGCAGGAGGTGGGCGTCGGCGTGGGCGTGGGGGTGGGGGGCGAGGTGGGCGGCGTGGCGCCCGCGAACTTCACCGAGTACTTCGCGAAGTCCCAGGAGTTCTGCGCCACGCTGGAGCACGTGCCGGACGTACGGCCGCCGTTGTCCGGCGGGCTGCACTGGCGGTCGCGGTTGAGCGACCAGAAGGTGAACCGGTCCATGTTGTGGCTGGTGGCGTAGTCGAGCACCGTCTGGAAGTCCGCCTGCGTGAAGATCTCGCCGCTGTCGCTGCGCCCGTTCATGCCGGAGAAACCCTCGTGGGCGTAGGCCGTCGCCTGGTCCCAGCCGAACGTCGACTGGAGGATGGAGTTGAAGTTGGTGAGGGCGCTGGTCTGCGAGGCCGCGCCGTTGAAGCCGCCGTCGAACGGCATGATGGAGAAGTTGTTGGGCGTGAAGCCCTGCGACTTCGCCTCCAGCAGCATCTGCTTGCCGAACCAGCCGGTGCCGTCGGCGGTGCCGGCCGTCGTGACGGAGACGTACAGGCCCGGGTTGTTCTGCTGGAGGATCTTGGCGGCGCCGATCTCGTTCTTGATCGCCGCGGTGTTCTCGTACTCCGGCTCCTCCAGGTCGAAGTCGATCGCGTGCAGCCCGTACTTGGTGATGACCTGCTGGTACGCCGCCGCCGTGGCCGCCGCGTCCGAGCACACCTGGCCCAGCTTGGTGCCTCCGTAGCCGCCGATGGAGACGGACACGTCGCCGCCCTTGCCGCGGATGGTGTCGATGACGGACTGCACGGCGGTGTCCGAGGAGACGGCGGCGGTGCCGCCCCAAGTGGGTGAGCAGCCACCGCCGTTGGGGGCGAGGATGAAGGCGAGCTGGAAGGCCTTGAGGCCGGTGGCGTCCATGATGGCGGCCGGGTCCGGCGGATCGTTGTCCAGCGGCATCAGATAGGGAGCCGCCGCGTACCAGCGGTTGCCGAGCGCGCTGGTCGCGCCCGAGGCATGTCCTGCCATCAGTGCTGTGGTGCCCGCCGCGGTGAGTCCAACTGCGGCTGCCGCGCCCAGACATGCGCGAAGACGTCTCACGGTGTGCCTCCGGTGAGGTGGGGGAGTGCCTCAGCTTCCTGCGGTACCGTGACGGACGTCCATGGGTTGGACTAGACCAAAGACCATTTTGGTCTGGACCATAGAATTCTTTTACCTTTGCATGCGTGTGCGGCCCGCGAACGCGCCCGGATCACACCTGATCGCGGGCTTCGGCGTCCGGGGCGGCGTGCGACGACTCGTGGCGCACGAGGACCGCCAGCAGTTCGGCGACGGTGGCCGGGGCGTCCGCCGGGTGGCGCAGGATGGTGCCGGAGGTGATCCGGTAGACGTTGGAGCGGCCCTCCCGGACGTGGGTGAGGTAACCGCCCTCTTCGAGGTCGGCGATGATCTTCTGGACGGCCCGCTCGGTGAGCCGGCAGCGGGCGGCTATGTCGCGGACGCGTGTGGTGTGGTCCTGGGCGATGGTGGCCAGCACCCGGGAGTGATTGGTCAAGAAGGTCCATCCTGCATGCGGTTCCGGCGCTCGCTCCATGCGATCCAGCATAGATACGCCGTTTCACGTATTGCAAAGGATGTTTTTGTTTTCGTGTATTGGTTGACGTGAAACGGGGGTGGGACGAAGCTGAGAAGTAGTCGTGAAGGCGGTACGTGCGGGAGTCATCAATGTCCCACCACGCGATTCTTCCCCCGGACGAGGGGGCCTGCTCCGGCTGCGGCACCGCGTTCCGGCGAGCGCGGGTCCCGAAACCGGTGACGGTGAGTGTCGACACGGTCGGCGACCGGCTCGTCGTCCGCGTCTCCGGTGAACTGGACCTGGACAGCGACCAGTTGCTGGAGAAGGCGCTGAGTGACGCGCTCGATCGGGCCACCGGGGGGCTGGAACTGGATCTCGCGGGCGTGGACTTCTGCGACTGCTCCGCCCTCAACGTCCTGCTGGAGGCCTGTCACCGCGCCCGCGAGACGCGCAAGAGCCTCGTGCTGTCCGCCAGCAGTCCGGCGGTCAGCCGCCTGCTCGCCCTCTCCGGCACCCTCACGCTCTTCGCGGCCGGGCCCGCCGAGCCGGACCCGGCCGAGGGCGACCTCGCGGCGGAGAACGCGCGGATGCACCGGGCCGTGAGGCGTCACGTCGGCATCGACCTGGCGCGGGGCGTCCTCATGGCGTCGTTCCGCCTGAGCGCCGAGCAGTCCTGGCGGGTCCTGGTGAGCGCCTCCCGGCACAGCCGCTCCGAACTGCACGTGATCGCCGACGCCCTGCTGGGGACCGCTCGGGGTGAGGCCCTGCCCGAGTCCCTGGCCGGCCATGTTGCCGCCGCGGTACGGGAGCACGGCGGCCCCGACGCCTGAGCGCCCGCTGGACGTGCCGCGATGTGCCGCCCGGCGTGTGCCGCCCGGCGTGTGCCGCCCGGCGTGTGCCGTCAGCCGTGTGGCGTCGGGCGTGTGGCGCCTGGTGTGTGGCGTCGGCGGTGTGCCGCCTGGCGTGTGGCGTCGGGCGTGTGGCGCCTGGTGTGTGGCGTCGGGCGTCCGCAGCGCCGTCGCCTCCGGGCGCGCAGTGCCCGGCGCCTTCGCGATGTGCTGCTGAATCGCCGCACCCGCTGCCCGCCGGACCGGGGTCGCCGATAACCTCGCTCGGGCTGTCGCCGATCGCGGCGCAACGGGTGAACGGGTGCGCGACGGTCATGCTGCGAAGGTCCATCGGCGGTTCCCGGGGGTTCAGGCGCGCACGGTGGACCCGCGCTCCCGCATCCGCGGCGCGCACAGCACCCGTTTCCTGCGCACCCGCTTGCCCTCGATGGCCGCGACGGTCAGCCGCGCCGCCTCCGCCGCGATCTCGCTCAGCCCCCAGTCCACGGTGGTGAGCGGCGGCGTCAGTACCCGCGACACCGGGTGGTCGTCGAAGCCGACCACGGACACGTCCCGGCCCACCTCCAGCGCGTCCTCCGCGGCTGCCGCGTACACGCCGTAGGCGAGGGAGTCCGAGAAGCAGAACACCGCGGTCGGCGAGTGCGCGCTCTGCAGAACACCTCGTGCCACCGCCGTCGCCTCGCTCAACTCCTGCGGGCAGGGGACCAGTTCGACCCGGAGTCCGAGCCGGTCGGCCGCCTCGCCCACGTACACGTCGGCCGGCCGGTCCGGCGTACTGGGCCGGGTCGGGGTCAGCACGGTCACCCGGCGGTGCCCGAGTGCGTGCAGGTAGTCCAGTACGGCGTCGATGCCGGCCCGGTTGTCGAAGATGACCTGGCCGGCCGTCCGCGCCCGGCTCAGCGAGTCGCCGACGGCCACCACCGGCAACGCGTCCGCGACGGCGGCCCAGCCCTCCGCCGAGGGGTCGACGGGGGAGACCAGGAGGGCGTCCACGCGCTGGTCGCGCAACTGCTTGGCGAGCACGAGCTCACGGTCGGGGTCGCCGCCCGCGTCCAGGATCAGCGCGTAGCGGTCGCCGGCCAGCAGTTCCCGGCCGATGGCGGCCATCAGCTGCTGCAGCCACAGGTCCCGCAGGTCCCCCGCGAGGACGCCGACCATGCTGGTACGGCCGCTGGCGAGGGCGCGGGCGATGGGATCGGCCTCGTAGCCGAGTTCGGCCGCGGCCCTGCGCACCCGTTGCTCGGTCTCCTTGGAGACGTGCTTGCCGCGCAGTGCGTAGGAGACGGCTGCGGTGGAGAGGCCCGTGGCCTCGGCCACCTCCCGGAGGGTGGTGCGCTTGTTGGGCCTGGCCATGCCGGGAAGCCTACCCGGGTGCGGGGGCCCCGGGGGCGCACGGCCCGCTGAACGCCCCCGCGCGAGCGGGCTGATACGGCGCCCGGCTCCCGGCAGGAACCCGCCCGGCTCCCGGCAGGAACCCGCCCGGCTCCCGGCAGGATCCCGCCCGGCTCCCGGCAGGATCCCGCCCGGCTCCCGGCAGGATCCCGCCCGGCTCCCGGCAGGATCCCGCCCGGCTCCCGGCAGGAACCCGCCCGGCTCCCGCCCGGCTTCCGCCGGGCTCCCGACCGGATCGGTGCCGGGCCCTTGACAGCAGCTCTTGTTAAGCGGTTAAGTTAACCGCGTAAGTGAAACGGTTAACAACATCCTGTCGACCGTCCGGCACTTGCCCGTCCCCGAGGAACGTCCCGCGTGTCCACCGACGTCCACCAGCACATCTGGCCACCCGCCCTCGTCGAGCTGCTGCGCTCGCGCACCGCGCCCCCGCGCCTGGACGGCTGGACCCTGCACCTGGCCGGCGAGCCGCCCTACCGCGTCGACCCGGCCGACCACGACATCGCCGCCCGCACCCGCCTCGCCGCCGCCGACGGACTCGACCTGGCCCTGGTGTCCCTCTCCGGCCCCCTCGGCATCGAGCACCTGCCGCCCACCGAGGCAGCCGAGCTCCTGTCCGCGTTCCACGACGGCGCCCTCGCCCTCCCGGCCCCCTTCGGCGTGTGGGCCTCCTGCTGCCTGTCCGAACCGGACCCCGGCGCCGTGGAACGCGAACTCCGCCGCGGCTGCGCCGGCCTGCAACTCCCCGCCACGGCACTCCTCGACGCGGAGGGCTGGGAGCGCTGCGCTCCCCTCCTCGACGTCCTCGTGCGCCACGACAAGCCGCTCTTCGTCCATCCGGGCGCCGCCCCGCCCGCCCCCGGCACCCCGCCGTGGTGGCCCGCCCTGGTGCCGTACGTGCAGCAGCTGCACGCGTCCTGGTTCGCCTTCCGCGCCTGCGGCCGCGCCCGCCACCCGCGCCTGCGTGTCTGCTTCGCCGCGCTCGCGGGCCTCGCCCCGCTGCACGGCGAACGGCTCGCCGCCCGCGGCGGCGGCCGCGGCGAGATCGACTTCGACGTCTTCTACGACACCTCCTCCTACGGCACCCGGGCCGTCGACGCCCTCGTCCGGGACGCGGGCATCGACGTCGTCGTCAGCGGCAGCGACCGCCCCTACGCGCCCCTCGTCGTCCCCGACCTCGGCGCGGACGCCGCCGTCCACGCCCTGCGCACCGCCAACCCCGCCCGCCTGCTGCACGGCCGCGCCCCCGCCGTGCCCCATGCCGGACGCAGTCGAGAAAGGAGCCACTCATGACGTACGAGTCCCTGCCCGACCGGATCCTCGACAAGCGCGAACTCCAGGCGCTCGTCACCGATCTGGCCGCCCGCCCGGACCTGTGGCGGGCCCACGTGGCCTTCTCCGACAGCAAGCGGCACTACGCGTCCCTGCACCGCGACGCCTACGTCGACGTCTGGCTGCTGTGCTGGACCCGGCAGAACGACACCGGCTGGCACGACCACGACACCTCCGCGGGCGCCGTCACCGTCGTCCAGGGCGAACTCGACGAGTCCACGCCGCGCATCGGCGGCCGCCACTGCTCCGTCACCTTCCGTGCGGGAGAGTCCTTCTGCTTCGGGCCCGAGCACATCCACCGGCTCACCGGCGCGAGCGACGACGCCGTGTCGATCCACGCCTACTCGCCGCCGCTGTGGCGCCTTGGACAGTACGACATCTCCGCCGACGGCCTGATGCGCCGCCTGTCCGTGTCGTACGCGGACGAACTGCGGCCCCTGGAGACGCCGGCCGCCTGACCGCGAGGCGCGCGCGGACGTTCGGCGGCCCTGGGGGCGTGTTTCGAAAGTCCCGCCTGCCCTGCGGGCGGACGACGCTGCTTTCGAAACCCTAGGACGGCAGGGCGAGTACCGCGCGCACCCGTTTGCCGCCCCCGGTCACCGCCGCGACGTCCAGACGCTGCGCCAGGCAGCGCACCAGGGCCAGTCCGCGCCCGTGCTCGCCGTCCGCCGTGAACGGCCGTACGCGCGGCGGGAGCGGGCTGTGGTCGTAGACCTCGACCGTCACCCGCTTGCGGGACACGTGCAGCCTGAGCCGGCAGGTGCTGCGGCCGTGCTGGGTGGCGTTGGCGACCAGTTCGGACACGACGAGCTTCACGTCGTCGATCTGCCCCGGTCCCGTCCCCGTCCGGACACGGGAGCGGGCGAGGAACTTCGAGGTGAGCCCTCGCGCCCGGCCCGCCGACGCGGCCTCGTCGAGCAGCAGGTACTCCACTCGCTCGGAACGCCCATGGGTACGCCTGTGCGTACGCATGGCGGATCACATCCCCTCCTGGACACCCGGTTCCCCGCGGTCGGTCCGCCCACCGGGGGCCGCTGCGTCTCGCGCGGCCGGTCCTGCCCACTGCTGATGCCCTGTGCCCTTGATCGGCAACCCTTGACGCCCCTCTCCGCCGGGAACGGGCGGGGCGCGGGCCGGGAACAGGCCGGGAACGGGTCGGGAAATGTCAGCCCTGGGACTCAATTGGGTAAAGATCCAGGCCGCCTTCGCGGACCACCTGGCACTCTGTGGAGTGTCCGAGGGTGAAAGAGGGGCCCCTGCGGAAGGCGGCTCCCGGGTGCCGGGTCACCGAGGAGCACGTCATGGCCGCACAGAAGCCGCAGCGCGGCCGGGCGCTGCTCTGGCTGCCCGCCGCGGTGATGGCGGTGGTCGCGGTCGCGGACATCGTCTCCGGGCCCGGGGTGGGGTTCCTGCCGCTGGCGTCGCTCGGCCCGGCCTTCGCCGGACTGGTCGGCGGTTGGCGGCGCACGGCGTGGTTCGGCCTCGCCGCTCTGCTGCTGTGCGTGGCACTCGGCCTGTACGACGGGCTGTTCCAGGAGCGCCGCGGCTTCCTGGCGATGGTGTCGGTGGTGGGGGTGACCTGCGCGGGCGTCGCCGCCGCCGTGATGCGCGGACGCCAGGAGGCCGAACTCGCCAGCGTGCGCTCGATCGCGGAGGTCGCCCAGCGCGTGCTGCTGCGGCCGGTCCCGCTGACGGCAGGGCCGCTGCAGGCGGCGGTGTCGTACACCTCGGCCGTCGCGGAGGCCAGGATCGGCGGCGACCTGTACGAGGTGGTCGCCTCACCGCACGGCGTGCGGATGATCGTCGGGGACGTGCAGGGCAAGGGGCTGGCCGCGGTCGAGACGGCCGCGGTGGTGCTCGGCGCGTTCCGCGAGGCCGCACACGACGAGCCCGACCTGGTCGGCCTGGGCGAGCGCCTGGAGCGCAGCGTGGCCCGCGAGCTGGAGGGGGAGAAGTTCGTCACCGCGGTCCTCGCCGAGGTCGGTGCGCGGCACGAGGCCGTCTTCCTCAACTACGGCCACCCGCCGCCGATGCTCGTGCGTGAGGACGGCACCGCCCACTTCCCGCAGCCGCCGGCCTACGCGCCGCCCCTCGGGCTGGGGCTGCACTCGGAAGGCAGTCCCAAGCCGTTCGCCGCCGGATTCGCGCCGGGCGAGCAGCTGCTGCTGTACACCGACGGCGTGAGCGAGGCCCGCGACCGGCACGGCGAGTTCTACCCGCTCGGCGACCGGGCCGGCCTGCTGAAGGACTCCGACGCCCGCAGCGCCCTGGACGCCCTGCGTGAGGACCTGGTCCGGTACACCGCGGGCCCGCCCCACGACGACGCGGCGATGCTCCTGCTGCGCTATCACCGGCACACGCCCGGCGAACGGGCCGGGGGCCGGTGACGTGGCGTTAGGGTCGTCGCCATGACCGAAGACTCCCTGCGCTCCGTCACCGTCGAGCGATCCGGCACCGGACACTTCGTCGCCACGAACGCGCGCGGCGGCACGATCCGCTTCGGCGGCGGTTCCGCACCGGATTCCGAGTTCACCCCGGTCGAGCTGCTGCTCGCCGCGATCGGCGGCTGCACGGCGGTCGACGTCGACGTCGCCACCAGCCGGCACGCCGAGCCCGCCGGCTTCACCGTCAAGGTGACCGGCACCAAGGTCGGCGACGACCTCGGCAACCGGATGACCGACCTCGCGGTCACCTTCACCGTCGTCTTCCCCGGCGGCGAGGGAGGCGACCGCGCCCGGGCGATCCTCCCCCGGGCGGTCAAGGCCTCCCACGACCGGCTCTGCACGGTCAGCCGCACCATCGAGATCGGCACGCCCGTGACGGCGACCGTGCAGGACACCTGACGGAACGGCAGCTCCGGGGCGCGTGCCGGTGGCCCGCGCCCGTTCCCGGCCGCGGCGGCGGGAGCGGGGCGTGCCGCCGGTCGGGAGCCGGGGGCCGGGCGCGTGCGGTGTCACCTCTCGCGTCCGGGTCCGGGCCAGGCGCCGTCCCCCTCCCGCATCCACGCCCGGGTGCCGAACGAGGCGCACGCCCGAGCGGCCACCGCGGCCGCGCCGCGGAGCGCTCCGGCGAAGCCTTCCGGCGTGAGCCGGCCCCCGACGGCGGCCAGGTGACGGGCGAGGGCACCGTGCAGGACGTCGCCCGCCCCCAGCGTGTCCGCCACCCGCACCGCGGGCACCTCCACGGTGCCGCCGCCGTCGGGGCCCGCCCAGACGATGGGCCGGCCCCCGCGGCTCACGGCCGACCACACGACCCCGTGCCGGCGCAGGAACCGCAGGGTGTCCGCCACGGTGCGCACACCGGGCGGGTGGAAGTCGGCCGAGCAGACGACCACGTCGATCAGCGGCAGCAGCTCCCGCGTGCCGGCCTTCCAGCTGCCCGCGTCCAGGACGGTCACCCGTCCGGCCGCACGTGCCGCCCGGGCCGCGGCCAGCGCCAGCTCCATGTGATGGCCGTCGAACTCGACGACGTCGCAGGCCGCCACCAACGCGTCGAGGGTGTCGGGCGGGGTGAGCCGGTGGCCGGAGGCGTTCGTGGAGGCGACGGCGCGTTCCCCGCTGGAGGCGGTCACCAGAATGGAGGACACGGCGGGCGGCTCGGGCGAGCCGGCCGCCAGATCCGTCACGGTCACCCCGAGCCGGTCGAGGTCCGCCGTGGCCGCGCGGCCCAGGGGATGGCAACCGACCGCCGTGAGCAACCTGGCCGCGCCACCCAAGTGGCTGAACGCGGCGGCGGCGTTGGCCGCCGGGCCGCCCGCGGCGACGACCTGTTCACGGGCCGTCAGCTTCTCGTCGGCGGCCGGTACGCGGTCCACGAGCTGGATGACGTCCAGGGTGCACAGGCCGACGAACAGCCCTTCGGGACGTCCTCTCCTCGCCGGCTCCACCCGCCAGCACCTCCTCCCGCCCGGACCCGCGGCCAGTGTACGAAGCGCCGGAAAGGGCGGCGGGCCGCCGGAAGAACACCGCGTCGGCGCCGGAACGCCTTCGTTGGGCGGTACTTGACGTGCGGTGCGAAACATCCCGGGTTCAGATGGAACACGTGCGAAGCTCCATATCTCCCCAGTACGGCCGCCCACGACGGCGTCTCGTCGCCGCCCTGGCCGGCCTCCTCCTCTGCCTGTCCGGACTGCCGGCCACGCTCGCGGCAGCCGATGACCTCACACCCCCGGGGCCCGGCCCCGCCCCCAAGCGCGGCAGCGCCTACATGGGCATCGGGGTCCGCGCCCACGAGGACGGCGGCACCGTGCCCGAGGCCACCCCGGCCCTGCGCGTGACCCGTGCCGAGGGCGTCGACGTCGCCAGCTACCAGGGCGACGTCGCCTGGCCCACCCTCTGGAGCAGCGGCGTCAGATGGGCCTACACGAAGGCCACGGAGGGGACGTACTACACCAACCCCTACTTCACCCAGCAGTACAACGGCCCCTACGGCGTCGGCATGGTCCGGGGTGCCTACCACTTCGCCACACCCGACACCGCCGGCGGCACCGCACAGGCCGACTACTTCCTCGCCCACGGCGGCGGCTGGTCCGCCGACGGCAGGACGCTGCCCGGCGCGCTCGACATCGAGTGGAACCCCTACGGCGACGCCTGCTACGGCATGTCCAAGAGCCAGATGGTCACCTGGATCGGCGACTTCCTGAAGCGCTACAAGGCCCGCACCCACCGCGACGCCGTCATCTACACGGCCACGGCCTGGTGGTCCGACTGCACGGGCAACTACAAGGGATTCGGCGCCAACCCCCTCTGGATCGCCCGCTACGCCTCCTCGGCGGGGACGCTCCCGGCGGGCTGGAAGTCGTACACCATGTGGCAGTACACCTCCTCCGGACCGCACGTCGGCGACCACGACCGCTTCCACGACACCGCGGACAAGCTCCGCGAGTTCGCGCTCGGCTGAAGGCACGCCCGGCCCGCCGTGCCGCCGGCGCCGACGGTCCCCGGGCCGGCCGTCCCCGCCGCCCGATCAGGCGGTACGGCTCCGGGAGCGAAGCATCCGGCGGACGACGTCCGAACGCTCCAGGAGCGTCTTGCGGACCACCGGAGCGGCCTCCCCGGCGGCGCGCCGGGCGGCGTCGATGTAGGAATCGTCGACGGCGTGCGGTGGGAAGAGGCGGTTCGTGAAGACCATCGCCGGGATCATGCCGCCCCGGTCCAGGCCGGGGATCGCGCCCAGGTAGCGCTGGGCGTACGGAGCCAGGACCGCCTCCTGGGCGGGACGCCAGAAGGCCGCCGCCACCTGGCCGACCGCGTGCACGGGGACGGCGCGCTCGACGGCGACCCGCTGCCAGACCTCCGCCTTGGCCTCGGCGTCGGGCCGGGCGGCGCGTACGGTGAGGGCGCGCACCCAGGCGTCGGGGTCCGGGTCGCGTTCGAGCAGCCGGGCCGTCTCGGCGGCGACGTCGCCGCCGAGCTCCGCCTCACGGACCAGTGCGCGCCAGCGCAGGTCGACGTCGTCGCCCGCCTGTCCGCGCAACCAGGCCAGGTCGTCCGCCGTGGTCGCGGTGCGGGCCAGCCCGCGCAGCGCGACCTGCCGGCGGCCCGGGTCGGCGGCCAGACGGCGGCAGGCGGCCGCCACCGCCGCGGTCAGGGCGGGGCGTTCGCCGGGCGGCGCCCACAGCTCGGCGATGTCCGAGGCCAGCGTCAGATACGGCTCGATCACCGCGTCGGACGTCTCGCCCGCCAGGATCCCGGTGACACAGCGGCCGGCCTCCGCCGCCGACGCCTCACCGGTGGTCAGCATGTCCCAGACGGTGGCCGCGGCCACCCCTCGTGAGATGGCCGTGGGCAGCTGTGCCGCCGTGGCGAGCAGCGTGTCCCTCGTGGCGGGGTCGGGGCGGGCGGTGGCGAAGGTGAGGTCGTCGTCGTTGATCAGCAGGACCTCCGCGGCGGCCGGGATCCCGGTGAGTTCGGTACGGTCCCGGGTCACCTCCACGCGCACCAGCGCCGTACGCTTCAGCCCCTCGCCGTCGCGACGGTAGGCACCCACCGCGAGCACCTGCGGACGCGGGGTGCCGGCGGCGACCAGGGTGACCCGCTCGCCGTCGCGCTCGACCGTGAAGCGATCGGTGCCGGCCGTCGCGAGCCAGGCCGCACGCCAGCTGTCCAGGTCCCGCCCACTGGCCTTGGCGAGGGCGTCGATGAGGTCCTGCAGCGTGGTGTTGCCCCACGCGTGACGGGCGAAGTAGGCGGCCATGCCCGCCCGGAAGTGCTCTTCGCCCACGTACGTCATGAGCTGCTGGAGGACGGAGGCACCCTTGGGATAGGTGATGTTGTCGAAGATCGACGCGGCCTGCGCGACGTCGTGGACGGGCTGGTGGATGGGGTGCGACGCCGGGCCCCGGTCGGCCAGGTAGGCCTTGAGCTTGTCGCCGACCAGATGGCCCGCCCAGGCGTCGGTGTACCGGGTGGCGCCCTCGGCGGCCCAGTGGCAGGCGAACTCCGCGAACGCCTCGTTCAGCCAGAGATCGTCCCACCAGCGCATGGTGACGATGTTGCCGAACCACATGTGCGCCATCTCGTGCAGCAGCACCACGGCCAGCAGCTCACGCTCGGCGTGCGTCGGAGCGGCCCGCCGCAGGAAGCCGTCCGACCAGGTCACACAGCCGTAGTTCTCCATCGCGCCGCCGAACTCCGGCATGAACACCTGGTCGTACTTGCGCTGCGGGAACGGCATCGCGAAGGCCTCGCCGTAGAAGGCCAGACCCTGGCGGGTCAGGGTGAAGATCTCCTCGGCGTCCCGTTCGAGGACCTCCGCGAGGGACCGGCGGGCGTAGAGGCCGAGGTCGTGCCCGTCGGCCTCGCGGCGCAGTTCGTGCAAGGGGCCCGCGTTGACCACGGTGTTGTACACGGCCAGCGGCGGGGTGTCGGGGAAGACCCAGCGGCGGGCCGCGCCCCGCTCCTCCACGCGCGCGTCACCGGAATTGCTCGTGACGGTCCACGCGGACGGGGCCGTGACGGTGAAGGCGTGCGGGGCCTTGAGGTCGGGCTGGTCGAAACACGCCCACACGTACCGGGCCTGGTCCGGCTCGAAGCTCATCCACACGTAGACCTCGCCGTCCGCGGGATCGACGGCCGTGTGCACCCCCTCGCCGGTCGCGGTGTCGGCCTGCACGCTCTCCACGCGCAGCACGTTGTGCGCGGCCAGGCCGGGCAGCGGGATGCGGCCGTCGCCGGTGGGGGAGACCGGCGTGCCGTTGAGGGTCGCGCCGACCACCTGTGCCGCGCAGTCCACGAAGGTCTCCGCGCCCGGCTCGCGGCAGGTGAACGTCACGGTGGAGACGCAGCGGACCTCGGGGCCGTCGGGCAGGGCGGTGAGGTCGATGTCCACGTCGTAGCGCTCGACGGCCAGCAGCGCGGCCCGGCGCTCGGCCTCGGCGCGGGTCAGGCTTCGGATCCCCATGCGTTCTCCCTCTCCGGACGGCGGGCGCAAGCGTATGACGGAGTGGGGCGGGGAGCGCAGGGATTTTTCCGGGTCCTCAGGTCTGACGGTCCGAGGTCCGAGGTCCACGGCCGCAGCGCCGTCGTGGCCGGTCGCGCAGTTCCCCGTACCCCCCGGGGCGCCGTCGAACCGCTGTGGACTCCGCCCGACCCGAAAAGGACCGCGGTGGCGATGTCGAGAACCGCCGACCTGCTCCGTCCCCGGGGTGAACGCCACCACAATGGGGCGCACCAGCACCGAGGAGAGACACGATGGCCAAGTACCTGCTGCTCAAGCACTACCGGGGCGCTCCCGCGGCGGTCAACGACGTGCCGATGGACCAGTGGACGCCGGAGGAGATCTCGGCGCACGTGAAGTACATGAACGACTTCGCGGCCCGGCTCGAGGAGACCGGCGAGTTCGTCGACAGCCAGGCGCTCGCCCCCGAGGGCACGTTCGTACGGTACGACGGCGAGGGGCGTCCGCCGGTCACCGACGGCCCGTTCGCCGAGACCAAGGACCTCATCGCGGGCTGGATGGTGATCGACGTCGACAGCCACGAGCGGGCCCTCGAACTGGCCGCGGAACTGTCGGCCGCCCCCGGGGCGGGCGGCAAGCCGATCCACGAGTGGCTCGAACTGCGCCCGTTCCTGGGCGCGTCGCACACCGTCATGGAGTGTCCCTGCACGTGACGCCGATGAACGAGACTCTGCTCCGCGGCCTCACACCCGGTGTGCTCGCCGTCCTCGTCCGCCGCGGAGCCGACTTCGCCGCGGCCGAGGACGCCGTGCAGGACGCGCTGGTCGAGGCGCTGCGCGCCTGGCCGGCCGACCCGCCGCGCGACCCCAAGGGCTGGCTCATCACCGTGGCCTGGCGCAAGTTCCTCGACGCGACCCGGGCGGAGTCCGCCCGCCGCAGACGCGAGGACCGCGTCGACGAGGAACCGGCGCCCGGCCCCGCCTCCGGTGTGGACGACACGCTCCAGCTCTACTTCCTGTGCGCCCACCCTTCCCTGACCCCGTCGTCCGCGGTGGCGCTCACGCTGCGCGCGGTGGGCGGGCTGACCACCCGCCAGATCGCCCGGGCCTACCTGGTGCCCGAGGCGACCATGGCGCAACGGATCAGCCGGGCCAAGCGCACCGTCTCCGGTGTGCGGTTCGACCGGCCCGGCGACGTCGCCACCGTGCTGCGCGTCCTCTACCTCGTCTTCAACGAGGGCTACTCGGGCGACGTCGACCTCGCCGCCGAGGCCATCCGGCTCACCCGGCAGCTCGCCGCGGCCATCGATCACCCCGAGGTGGCGGGGCTGCTCGCCCTCATGCTGCTCCACCACGCCCGGCGTGCCGCCCGGACCGCGTCCGACGGCAGCCTCGTGCCGCTCGCCGAGCAGGACCGCGGCCGGTGGGACACCGAGGCGATCGCGGAGGGTGTCGTGATCCTGCAGGCCGCCCTCGCCCGCGACCGGCTGGGCGAGTTCCAGGCGCAGGCCGCCATCGCCGCGCTGCACGCCGACGCGCCCACCGCCGAGGAGACCGACTGGGTGCAGATCGTCGAGTGGTACGACGAGCTCGTCCGGCTGACCGACAGCCCGGTCGTCCGTCTCAACCGCGCGGTCGCCGTCGGAGAGGCCGACGGACCACGCGCGGGACTCGCCGCGCTGGCCGAGCTGGACGCCTCATTGCCTCGCCACACGGCGGTCGCGGCACACCTCCACGAGCGCGACGGAGACCTGGACACGGCGGCACGGCTGTACGCCGAGGCGGCCCACAAGGCGCTCAACCTCGCCGAACGCGACCACCTCACCCGTCAGGCGGCCCGGCTCAACTCGCGGCGCGGCCACTGACGCGACCGCCCCCGGAATGCCGGAAGGACCGGCGCGCCGCCCCGCGGCCTCCGTCCGGGCAGAGGGGGCACGTCTGCCTGACGCGCCAGCACGCGCGGTGTCGTGACCGTCCCGGCGCGTGCGGCAGTCAGGAGCCGGCGGCGGACTCGCGGCGGGCCAACTCGGCGGCCAGGCGCCGCATGACCGTGCGGTTGGCGCGCCGCATCACCGCCCGTACGACGGGCGCCAGCAGCCGGTCGGCGACCGGGGCGCGCTCCCAGGCGTAGGTGAACGAGACGTGGCTGCCGCCGGTCGGCAGCGGCTCGACGGTGTAGGTGCCGTGGGCCAGGCGCCGGCCGGCCGCGCTGACGTTGCGCTCGACGATGCGCCGTGGAGCGTCGGCCTCGACCACCTCGATGGCCACGTCGGTCCTGGTGCCGCCCAGTGCGGCGGTGACCGTGGCGCGCGAGCCGACGCCGCGGTCGGGGCCGCCGTGGCGCCAGTCGGTCAGGTAGTGGTCGGTGAACGACTCGTGGTGAGCCATGACATCGAGGAAGTCGTAGACCTGCTCGGGCGTCTGCGGCACGTCGGCCGACACGGTGACAGGCTTCATGTACCACACGGTACATGCGCCATGTACCGATTGGTACACTCGCGGCGTGGTGAGCACGAACGACACGCGCCCGGAGGGCGGCGCCGGGCGCGGCACGGACCGGGACCGGCGCGCACGGCTGGTGGACGCGGCGGTCGACCACGTCGCGGCCCACGGCATCGCCGACCTGAGCCTGCGCGGCCTGGGCGCCGCGATCGGTGTCAGTCACCGCATGCTGATCCACTACTTCGGCTCCAAGGAGCGGCTGCTCGTGGAGATCGTCCGCGCCTCGGAGCAGCGCCAGCGGGATCTGCTGTCCCGACTGCGCTCGGATCCCGGCCGCTCGCCCGCCGATGCCGCCCGGCTGCTGTGGCGGCAGCTGACGGATCCCCGGCTGGCCGGCCAGGAACGGCTCTTCTTCGAGATCTACGGCCATGCGCTGCGGGGCCGCCCCGAGGCCGTGCCCGTTCTCGACGGACTCGTCACGGACTGGCTGGAGCCGCTCGTGGCCGCCGAGACCGCCGCGGGGGCGGACCCCGCCACGGCCCGGAACCGCGCCAGGCTCGGCCTCGCCACGGTCCGCGGCCTCCTGCTCGACCTGCTCGCCACCGGTGACCGCGCCGGAGTGGACGCGGCGATGGAGGAGTTCCTCCGGCTGTACTACGGCTCGGACTGAAGACCCTGAAAACCTTGAAGACCCTGAAGACCCTGAGGGGCCTGGCGGCGGTGTCCGCCAGACCGCCGCTGGGCCGCCTCGGCACCGCCCCGGGCGGCGTGCGCCTCCTCCGCCGGGGCCGCGTGGCGGCGCTCGTGCGCCTTGGCCGCGCCACCACGCCAGCCGCCGCCGTCGAGGCCGACACGGGATCGGGCAGGATGTCCTCCCCGCCCCTCCCCACGCCGTCGAGGACGCCGCGTGCGGCGGACTCGGCGGAGGCCCCGGGCGCGTCGAGGGCGCGGGCCGGGTCGGCGTCACAGGCGTCCCGCGTGCGCACCGCGCGTCCGGGCCGCACGCTTGGATCATGGCCCCTGACCGACCCGTCGTCATCTACCCGCCCACCGATGACGGCGGCCGCCGCGTCCGCATCGGCGGCCACTTCGTCGGCCTGGCCTACGGGCTCCTGGACGTCGCCGCCTTCCTCCAGGAGGCCGGGCTGCAGGACTGGGACGAGATGGACGTCGCCCGCTCCGCGCTCATCGAGTGGCGCGGCGGCGGCGCGGACGTGTGGGGCCACTGAGCGCCGCGGCCGTTCCCCCCGGAGGGTGCTGCCACGTCAGCGCAGGCGCAGGGCCTCGCGGATCGTCGTGAACAGGTCGGTCTGGTCGGTGACACCGAGGACGCGGTACGCCATCGGGCCCTGGGCGGCGATGCGGACCTCGGTGCCCGTGTGCTCCTGGGAACGGCCCGGGGTGTTGGTCGAGTAGTTGACCTTCAGCTGCTGGCCCTCGTCGGTGACGAGGGTGGAGGACAGGCCGGGCGGGGTGGCCTCCAGCGGGACGATCTGGCTGGTGTGGCCGTGGTCGGCGGTGGTGACCACGAGGGTGTCCGGGTGCTTGGCGGCGTAGTCGCGGGCGACCTTCACCGCACGGTCGAAGGCGGCCGTCTCACCGATCTGGCCGCAGGGGTCCGCGGCGTGGTCCTGCTTGTCGATCGAGGCGCCCTCGATCTGCAGGAAGAAGCCCCGCTCGGAGTGCCTGGACTTCTGCTTGGCCTCCAGCAGCCGGATCGCCGTGGTGGCCGAGTCGGCCAGGCTCGGGGCCGTGGCGGGGCGGTCGGGGTTGGAGGTGACGCAGCGCTGCGGGTCGGTGCCGCCGACCGCGGCCGCCTTGCCGGTCCACTCGACGGGCACGTTGCCGGAGGCGAACAGGCCCAGCACCGGCTTGCCGGCCTTCACGCTCTTCAGGCCCGCGCTGTCGGTGACCACCTGGTAGCCGAGCTTCTGCGCCTGCTGGGAGACGGTCAGGCCCTTGTACCTGCCGTCGGTGACCTTCTGGTCGAAGCGCCGCTTGCCGCCGCCGAGGAGGACGTCGACCCGGTGGTCGACGGACTGCTCGGCGATCGAGCCGGGCCCGCCGGCCGCGATGGTGTCGCCGGGGCAGTTCGCCATGTCGGCCGGACCCTGGCAGGAGCGGTCGGTGACGTGCGAGGCGAGCACGGCCGGGGTGGCGTCGGTGAGCTCCGAGGTCGTCACGCTGCCGGTGGCGTAGCCGTTGCGCTGCGCCAGTTCCAGGACGGTGCGGACGGGCTTGTCGCTGCCCGGCGTCTTGGAGATGCGGCCGTTGACCGTCTTCACCCCGGTGGCCCAGCCGGTGCCGCCGGCGGCGGAGTCGGTGACGTAGTCCGGCGTGCCGTCCTCGTGCACCGCGTACGTCGTGTACGCGCCGGTGAGCGGGAACCTGTCCATGTTCAGCCGGCCGTCGGCACCGACGGTGTAGTCACGGGCGAGGGTGATCTCGGAGTCGCCCATGCCGTCACCGATGAGCAGGATGACGTTCTTCGCCCTCCCGCTCTGGATCGCGTTCTTCGCGTGCTGTGCGCCGTCGAAGGCCCCGGCGACGGTCGTGACGGCGACGGCCGCCGAGGCCGCGGCGACCACGGCGGTGGCGATCGTGAGGTGACGGCGGGTGAGTCTGGGCATCGATGAGGCTCCTTGAGATGTCCGGTGTCCCGCGTCCCGGAGGCGGACGCGGTGACCAACGGCCACCACATCACCAGGCTTCGGCAAAGGGAAAGTAAATGGATGGTCTTGTACGCGCATCCGGGACATGACACGAGCGGAGGTGCGGCGGGACTGCGGCGAGGTGCCTGGAGCAGGCTCGTGCGTTGTGACGTTTCCGCAGTTCAGGGCCGCGTTAACGGTGATGACAACGGTCACCGGTGCAGCCTTTGGAGATTGTGCCCACCGTGCGTTTGACTTCAGATCCGGAAAGCGGCTGCGAGGGGGTAGGCGTACGACATGGAAGATCACGAGCACGGCCACGGTCACGGCGGGGGCGGGCACGCCGGGCACTCGCACGGTGTGTCGGCGGACGCGGACCGGCGCTGGCTGGCCATCGCCCTCAGCCTGATCACGGCGTTCATGGCGGCCGAGGTGGCCGTCGGCATCATCGCCGGCTCGCTGGCCCTGATCTCGGACGCGGCGCACATGCTCACCGACGCGGCCTCGATCGTGCTCGCGCTGATCGCGATGCGGCTGTCGGCGCGCCCGGCCCGCGGCGGCTTCACCTACGGTCTGAAGCGGGCAGAGATCCTCTCCGCGCAGGCCAACGGCCTGACCCTGCTGCTGCTCGGTACCTGGCTGGCGTACGAGGCGGTCCGCCGCCTGATCGAACCGCCGGAGGTGAAGGGCGGTCTGATGCTGGCCACCGCCCTGACCGGCATCGTCGTCAACGTGCTGGCCACCTGGTGCATCTCCAGGGCCAACCGCAGCTCGCTCAACGTCGAGGGCGCCTACCAGCACATCCTCAACGATCTGTTCGCCTTCATCGGCACGGCGGTCGCCGCGCTGATCGTCGTGCTGACGGGGTTCGACCGCGCCGACGCCATCGCCACCCTCGTCGTGGTCGCCCTGATGGCCAAGGCCGGCTACGGACTGGTCCGCGACTCCGGACGGATCTTCCTGGAAGCCGCGCCGGTCGGCTTCGACCCCGACGCGATCGGCGACGAACTGGCCTCCCAGTCGGAGGTGGTGGAGATCCACGACCTCCACGTCTGGACCATCACCTCCGGTGAACCCGCCCTCTCCGCGCACGTCCTGGTCGAACCGGGCGGCGACTGCCACGCCGTCCGCCGCCACCTCCAGCAGCTCCTGCGCGCCAAGCACGACATCGGCCACGCCACCCTCCAGGTCGACCACCTCGGTGAGGACACCGGCGCCGAGGACCTGCTCCAGATCACCTCGCCGCCGATCGAGCCGGCCGAACACTGCGACGACGCCCACGGCCCGGTCCACCGCCCCGGCCCGCACGAACACTGAGGCCCGGGGCGCGGCACGGCGGAACCGGGCGGCGCCGGCCGCCCGGGTGCCGTCCTGTGGTCTCTGTGGCCTCTGTGGCTTCTATGTTCCCGGATGGTCTCTGGCGGCCCTTACGTCTCCGGTCGGCCCTTGCGTCTCCGAGGCCCCGGCGCTCCCTGGTGCCCCGGCCGTCCCTAACGCCCCCGCGGCGGCGCGGAAACCGCGGCCGTCCGCGTACCCTCAGCGTCGTCGGCGCGGCGGGCCGGCTGCCCGACTGCCCGGCCGCAGGTCCCCGCGGCCCGCCCTACCCGGGCCCGTCGCCGCCGGAGCCCTCCGGCAGGAGCGCCTCCAGCGCCATCCTCGTCAACTCGGCCTCCACGGCGTCCCGGTCCGCGACCACGGCCGCCCGGAAGGAACGCCCGGCCAGCAGCGAGACCAGCCACCACGCGGCCGTGGCCGGATCGACGTCCGCCCGGACCTCACCGGTCGACTGCCCGCGCCGCAGCAGGTCGGCGAGCGCGGTGACGAAGTGCCGGTGGACCTGGCGCAGGGCCTCGCCGAGGTCCGGGTCGTGGGCGAGGGCGGTGGCGTCGGCGAACAGGAAGCCGTGGGAGCCGGGCTGGTGGAAGCGGTCCATGTGGGCCGGGTCGAGGAAGGCCGCCAGCACCTCGGGGACGGGCCGGCCCGCGTCGGCGGCCTGGTGCAGGAGCGCGGAGACCGCGTCCGTGACGTGGTCGAGGGCCGCCCGGTACAGCGCCGCCTTGGAGCCGAAGTTCTGGAAGACCACGGGTTCGCTGACGCCGACCCGCCTGGCGATGTCGGAGACCTTGCCGCGCTGGTAGCCGGTCTCGGAGAAGACCGCCGTCGCGGCGGCCAGGATCGACGCGCGCCGTTCGGCGGCGGGCAGGCGGGTGCGGGTGCGCGCGCGGGGGCGGGGCTCGGTCACGAGGCAATCGTATGCCGCCCTTGCCGGATTTCTTAGTCGCGACTAAGTTAGTGCTCGTACTTAGTCGTGACTAAGTTATGGAGGAAGGCCATGTCCCTCGGACGCCTCATGCAGGGCAAGCCGCGCCCGGACACCCCCGGCGTGACCATCGCGACGCCCCGCGCCTACGAACTGTGCGGCGACGTCTGCTTCGCCGGCCGCCGCAAGCGCGCCTTCAGCCGCCTCGCCGCACTCAGCGGCGCCGAGCCGGGCGACCGGGTCCTGGACGTCGGCTGCGGCACCGGCTACCTCACCCGGCACATGGCCGAACGGGTCGGCCCGGACGGCGAGGTGACCGGTGTGGACCCGTCGCCACCGGTCCTGGAGTACGCCCGGCGCAGGAAGCCGCGCCCCGGCGCCGCTCCCTGCGTCTACCGCGAGGGCATCGCGGAGTCCCTCGACCTGCCGGACGCGTCCTACGACACGGTCGTCACCAGCCTGATGCTGCACCACCTCCCGGAGGAGCTCCGCCCCGCGGCACTGCGGGAGATGTACCGCGTCGTGCGTCCCGGCGGGCGGCTGCTCGTCGTGGAGTTCCGGCCACCCACGAGCCGGCTCGGCCGCCGTCTCGTGCACGGCGGAACGGCCCACGCCATGGCGCACAACCGCGTGGACCTGCTGGACGGTGTCATCGCCGGCGCGGGTTTCGAGGTGCGCGGACGCGGGGACGTACGGCCCTGGCTCCATTACGTACAGGCCGCACGGGCGCGGTAGCGGATCCTGTCGCGTGCGACTCCCGCCGCGCGGCCGGTGACAGGTTCCGGACAAAGAGTTGACCAAGTTTCAGATGCTTTCCGTCTTCCCGTGATCGGGTCTCCCGCAACGGTTGTATCCACACCCGTTCGGGAGGATCTGGTGCCACAACAAACCCGCAGAAGACGATGGCTCACAATCTGTGCCATCACCGCCACTGCCGGGCTCGTCGCAATACCCGCAAGCGCAGCGCCCGGTGGCCGGCACATCAGTCCCTTCGGGGCCCGCGCACAGGCGCAACTCGCCGCCGAGCGCGCGCACTCGGCGGGCCACCTCAGCCCCAAGGTGAAGGCCGAGGAGGGAGACAGCGGCGGCGAGGCCGACGAGATAGCCGAGGGCGCCGCCCAGTACGCCGAGGCCCGCACCGCGCCCGGTGTCGTCGCGCCGGGGGCCTACGGCGCTGCCTGGCAGAGCCTGAGCAAGCTGCCGAGGACCGGCGGTCACTGGCGGAACATCACCGACCTGCCCTACAACTCCGACGACCCGCGCTACCGCGACATCGACTCCAACTCCAGCGGCGGCGCGGGCAACGTCACCGGCCGCATGGCCGCGATGGCGGCGGACGACGACGGCTACGTCTACGCGGGCAGCGCCGGCGGCGGCGTGTGGCGCTCGCGCTCCGGCGGCGGCCGCTGGCAGCCCATCAGCGACAGGCTGTCCTCGCAGTCCACCGGCGCACTCGCGCTCGACGGCGCCGGGCGGCTGTGGCTGGGCACCGGTGAGGCGAACACCAACGCGGACGCCTACCTCGGCAGCGGCGTCTACGTGCTGTCCCACCCCCATCACGGCTCCTTCTCCGCGCGCAGCCGGGTCGGCGGCGACGAGCTGGAGAGCACCACCATCCGTCAGCTGCGGTTCGGTGGCGGCAAGGTGTGGGCGGCGACCAGTGAGGGCGTGTGGAGCCACTCCACGAGGAGGCTGAGCGGCGCCTGGAAGCTGGAGTTCGCGCCCAACCCCGACTACCTGCCGGGCGGTTCGAAGGCCAAGGACGCCTCCGCCGCATACAAGAACATCACCAACGACATCGCCGTCGACCCCAAGGACCCCTCGAAGGTGGTCCTCGCGGTCGGCTGGCGCAGCGGCGACGACTACAACGGCTTCTACACGAAGACCGGCGGCAGCTGGCAGCGGATCAGCAGCGGCTTCGGCGACCTGCCGACCGACCCGGGCAACGTGGGCACCGTCACCTTCGCCCAGGCCGCCGACGGCTCGCGCTTCTACGCCATCGACCAGTCGCCCGAGCAGCTGGTGAGCAACCCGGACAGCAACCTGGAGGGCGTCTACAGCGCCACGTCGCCGTTCGGGCCGTGGACGAAGGTCGCCGACTACAAGCAGCTGGCCGCCGACGGCTCCGCGCTGACGGACGCCGGCTACATGCCGGGTGTGCAGTCCTGGTACGACCAGTTCCTGACCGTCGACCCGGCCGATCCCCAGCACGTCTACATGGGTCTGGAGGAGGTCTTCGAGTCCAAGGACGGCGGCGCCACCTGGTCCGCCGTGGGCCCGTACTGGAACTTCCCGTTCCCGTGCTGGAGCATCGACCCGAGCAAGCAGACCGGTGACTGCAACCAGACCACGCACCCGGACCAGCACGGCGTCGCGATCGGCCGCTACCACGGCAAGAGCTTCGTCTACGTGGGCAACGACGGCGGCGTCTACCGGCGCCCGGTCCACGGCTCGCAGGACTCCTCCGGCCACGCCACCGACTGGGCCTCGCTCAACGACGGTTCCATCGACACCCTCCAGTACTACTCGGTGGGCATCGGCAAGGACCCCGGCCACCGCGGCGTCGCCGTCACCGGCGGTCTGCAGGACAACGGCCAGTCGGTGCTGCGCGCCAACGACAAGGTGATGGGCTCCAACTTCGGCGGTGACGGCGGCGACACCCTCACCGACCCCGCCAACGGCTGCAACATCGCCGAGGAGTACGTCTACCTCTCGGTCCAGGTGACCCAGAACTGCGCCGTCAACGACGGCAGTTGGATCGACGACCCGAGCAAGGCGACCTCGTACAACGTCGCCCCGGCCGACAACGCCACCGGTGAGGCCCGCTTCATCGCCCCGCTCGCGGCCGACATGAAGAACAGCTCGGCCTGGGTCGCCGGCGGCCGCCACGTCTGGGTGCAGTCCCACGGCTACGCCATCCGCAGCGGCAGTGAGTGGAAGAGCGTGTACGACCTCGGTGCCGGCCGCACCGCGACCGCCGTCGCGGCCTCGGGCGGCAAGGTCTACGCGGCCTGGTGCGGCCCCTGCAACGAGCAGGGCTTCGCCCGCGGCATCTCCGTCGGCAACGCGGACGGGACCGGCTGGCACGACATCACCCTGCCGGTGAACGGGACCGTGCCGAACCGCTACCTCAGCGGCTTCGCCATCGACCCGAAGAACGCCGACCACGTGTTCCTCACGGTCAACGGCTTCTCACGGCACTGGACCGAGGGCCCCGGGGCCGGCCTCGGCCACGTCTTCGAGTCCACCGACGGCGGTACCACCTGGAAGGACGTCTCGGCGAACCTGCCCGACGTGCCGGCCGACTCGGCGGTCGTCATGGCGAACGGCGGCCTCGCCGTCGCCACCGACCTCGGCGTCGTCTACCGCGCGCCGGGCCGCACCACGTGGCAGCGCCTCGGCTCCCTCCCGGCCGTCGCCGTGCTCCAGCTGAAGCTGGGTCCGGACGGGACGACCCTGTACGCGGCCACCCACGGCCGCGGTATCTACAAGATCAGGGTGTGTGGCCGCCGTTGACGCACCACCGCTGACGCACCACCGATGAACGAGGGGTGATCCCGGTCTCCGGGGTCACCCCTCCCTCGGATACGGCACCACGCTCACGTCCAGCGTGAAGGCGGGCTGCGCGGCACCCGCCACGTCCGGAGCCTTCGCCAGCACGGTGACCTTGGCGCCGCCGCCCCGGGTGCCCGCGCACCGCAGCGCGGCATGGGCGGTGCCGTCCCCGTCCACCCGCCAGCCGGACGCCACGACGAACACCGGCGCCGAACTGTGCACCGCCGTCCACCGCCGGTCGTCGTGGCGGGGTTCGAGGACGACCGACACGACCGTCCCGGGCCGCGCGCACAACCGGCGTTCACGGGCGTCACCGGGGGAGACGGTCACCCGTGCGTGCCCGGCGACACAGCCGCCCGCGGGGCCGGAGGAGGCACCGCCGGGCGCGGATCCGCTCGAGGTGCCGGCACTCGGCGGAGGGGTCGAGGACGGGGCCGGTACCGGCGCGCCGGAGCTGTGCGAGGGCGCGCCACTCGACGGCTCGGCGGAGCGGCCCGGCGACGACCCCGCGCTCGGCGTGCCCCCTGAGGACCCACCGCAGGCGGTGAGGACCACCAGCCCGGCCACCGCCCAGCCCGCAACCCACCAGCGCATACCGACACCTCCCGGCCGCTCGGACGACTGGGACGATGGTCCCACGCCGCCGCACGGACGGTTCCCGTACGGCCGCAAGCGGCGAAGTGAGGCGATGTTCCGCACGGGACCACACGTTCGAAGACGCTTCCCGTCCGCGTGAGCGCCCGGGCGTCCGTCGTCGACGGGCCCGCCTCACGTCCGGGGCGGGTCCATGCGGCCGAGCCAGGCCGTCAGGAGGGCCTCGAGCCGCGCGGCCTCCTTCGGCGTCAGCGTGTCCAGCAGGCGCCGTTCGTTGCGCATGTGCTCGGTGAAGGCCGCGTCGATCAGGTCCCGTCCGGCGTCGGTCAGGGCGACGACGCGGCCCCGGCCGTCGGCCTCGGAGCGGCGCCGGCTCACCAGGCCCGCGCGTTCGAGCCGGTCGAGTCGTTTGGTCATCGCGCCGGTCGTCACCATGGTGTGCTCCGACAGCTCGCTCGGGGCCCGTTCGAAGGGTTCCCCGGCGCGGCGCAGCGTGGCCAGGACGTCGAACTCGCCCTCGCTGAGGCCGAAGCGGCGGTAGACGACACAGAGCTGCTCGGTGAGCAGCCCGGCGAGGCGGTGCAGGCGGCCGATCACCGCCTGGGGGCTCACATCGAGGTCCGGGCGCTCACGAGCCCACTCCGCCTGGATCCGGGCCACATGGTCGAGGTCGTCAGCCATGGCTTCACTATAGCTTCCCGGGAAGCTATATTAACTTCCATGGAAGCTACTTTGCGGTGGACGGCGCTCGCGGCGATCGCTCCGGTGGCCTGGGGCACCAACTACTACGTCACCCACGAGTACCTCCCCGCAGGCGATCCCCTCTACGGAGCGGCGATCCGGGCACTGCCCGCCGGCGTGCTGCTGCTGGCGGTCGCCCGCAGGCGCCCGCACGGCTCCTGGTGGTGGAAGTCGCTGGTCCTGGGCACCCTCAACGCGGGCGTGTTCTTCGTGCTCGTCTACGTCGCCGCCCAGCTGCTGCCCACCAGTCTCGCCTCGACGATCATGGCCACGTCACCGCTGGTGATGATGCTGACGGCCTGGCCGCTCCTCTCCGAGCGCCCGTCCCCACGCCATCTCGCGGGGTCCGGCGCGGGTATCGCGGGAGTGTGTCTGCTGCTGCTGACCGGTGGGACGCGGGCGAGCGCGCTCGGCGTGCTCGCCTCGGTCACCGCCCTGCTGCTTTCCTCACTGGGGTACGTCCTCGCCAAGCGCTGGAGCCGGCAGGTCGACGTGCTCGCCTCGACGTCCTGGCAGCTCATCGCCGGCGGCCTGCTCCTGCTGCCGGTCGCCGTCACCCTCGAAGGCGCGCCTCCGGCCCTCGACGCCCCGGCCGTTCTCGCCTTCGGGTACGTCGCGACGGTGGCCACGGCACTGGCCTTCGCGGCCTGGTTCGCCGCTCTGCGCCGCCTTCCCGCGGCGACCGTGGGGCTGGTGGGGCTGCTCAATCCGGCGACCGGCGTACTGCTGGGAACGGCCGTGGCCGGTGAGACGCTGACCGTGCGCCAGGTGTGCGGGCTCGCCCTGGTGCTGGTGGGGATCCTGCTCGGACGGCCCGCCGGCGAGCGGGCCGGGCGGCGGCGCGCGGCACGCGCGGCGACCGGGGACGCGGCCGCACGCGTGCCGGGGACCGGTGACACGGGCGCGGTGTCCCGCCGGTGAGCCGCCGGCGGCTTGCGGCCCGGCCGTGCGCCGCCGCCTGCTCAGTTCGCCGTGCGCCGCCGCCTGCTCAGTTCGCCGTGCGCCGCCGCCCGCGGGCGCCGCGGTGGGCGCGCGCCAGCAGCCGCAGGGCCGCGAGGACGTCCGGCCGGGCGCCGTGCGCCAGGAGCGCGGCGCCCCTGCGTTCCACCGCCCGCAGCCGAAGGCGCTGCACGCCGATCAGGGCGTCCAGGAACGGCCGGTGTCCGGGTTCCACGAGGTCCGGCAGATCGCCGCAGCCGTCCAGCCCGGCCCCCGCGAGGCGGGCCTGGCCGGCGACCAGGCGCTCGACGGAGGGCAGGTGCTCGCCCGCGCCGCGCGCCAGGTCCTTGACGGTGAGACCGTGCCGGGCCAGGGCGTCACGCGGCACCCCGACCCGCACCTGAGCCACGTCCTCGGACAGGTCCGCCAAGAAGTCGATGCGCTGCATGGCCTCGATCAACGTCCGGCAGCCCGCCGTGAACCTCGACGCGGCCTCGGGCGAGGAGGGTGCGAACAGTGAGGCCGTGAGCATCAGCGCGGGCAGTGAGTACCCGTCCACGTACGCCTGGAAGTCGTCTTCCGTGTCGAACCCGGTCCAGGCCGCCTCCACCGGCGCGCCGTCGAGAAAGGCCCGTACCCGCGCCGTCATGCCCGGATGCCGCCGGGCGGTGTCCGCAAGGGCCCGCAACACGGGCTTCCGCGCGCTGCCCTGATGCCCGAGGGCGGCTGTGACCTCCTGGTCCCAGGAGCGGAGCGCCGCCTGCCGGGCGCTCGGCTCCCCGCTGTCGATGCGCTCGTCCGTCTCGTGCATGAAGGCGACGGCCGTGAAGACGGAGGGGTGCAGCGGCGCGGGAAGCAGCAGCCGGACCGTCAGGTACTCGGCCGGCGCGAAGCGCCGGGCGAGCGCGCGTTGCCTGCCGTAGTCGGCGCGCAGGGAGGGATCACTGATGCCGCACCGGTCCAGGGCGGCCGACCAGCTGCTCACGTCTCTCCTCGCTCCCGGGCCCGTACGGTCGCCACGCGGGAGTCAGCGTATCCGCACCCGGCGCGCCGCCCGGCGGCACCGTCGGCCCGCGCGCCGCTCCCGGTGGGCCGCGCTCCGTCCCGGTTCGGCATCGCCCACCAGGCCCGCGACGGTCAGGGCGGCCCAGCCCAGCGCGGTGAGCGCCGCCACCACGCGACGCGGCCGGCCGGGAAGGGTGCTGCCGAGGAGGACGGCGTCGCCGAGGTCCGAGGCGACGCGCACCGCGGAAGCCGTGGCCAGCGCCCCGCCCCGGGGCGCGACGACCATCGCCAGACCGCCGGCGGCGTCCCGCCACGCCAGGGGACGCACCACCATGGCGGTGTGCGGCCCGACGCCGCCGTGCGGATCGACCAGCCCGGAGGGCCGCGCGATCAGGCCCGGCCGGTACGCCGTCGCCATGCCGTAGGCGAAGGTCGTCGCCCCGATGAGCCTCAGTAGTCCGGTGTGCACGGTGGCCACCTCCGCACGTCGACCGTCTGTGTGCGGGGGCCGAGTACCCGTGCCGGACCTGTGCCATCGTGGCACCCATGGCGGCCGCCCGCCCACGTGCCTGGGAGGCCGCGCCCCGAAGGACTGCGAGCGAAGGACCGCGAGCCGTTCGAGCATCACGACGGACCCGGCCGGCGCCTTGGGCGAGGGGGTGGTGCGGCCGGGGGACGGCCCGCTCGGTGGGACCTTCCGTCGTCCCGGTAGCCTGCATCACCATGATGCGCGTATGGATCTTGCCGGTGGTGCTCGTGCTCGGCGGCTCGGTCGGCGCGGCGGGGATGATCCTCGCGGGCAACCCCGCCGCGGCCGCGGTGATGCTGCTGCTGTTCGTCGCGTTCGCCGGCCTGAACTCGCCGCTGATCTTCCCGAGGCCGATGGGCGCGGTGGAAGCACAGCGGCGCAGCGCGGCCGACGGCCGGCCGGTGGTCTTCTGGCGCCCCGGCTGCGCGTACTGCCTGCGCCTGCGGATGCGGCTGGGCCGGCGCGCCGGCCGGTTGTACTGGGTCGACATCTGGCGTGATCCGGCCGGCGCGGCGGTGGTGCGGGCGGCCAACGACGGCGACGAGACCGTGCCCACGCTCCTCGTGGGAGGCCGGCCCTACGTCAATCCCGACCCCGAATGGGTGCGCGAGCAGCTCTCCCGCTCCGCGTGACCGGCCCGTAGGGCCGGCTCGCGGCCCCCTGCCCGCGTGTCAGCGGCGCCGCCCGGGGAACCCGGGGTCCGCCCGACGGAAGGGTCCCGGTGTTCCAGGGAGGCTCGATGACCGCGCAGTACGACGACGGGGAGGATCCCCTCGCGGGGTACGCCGCCCTCGCCACCGCCTTCACGGCAGGCGTCGCGGGGTTCGCCGCGATGGCCCGCCGACGCGGGGTGAGGCTGCCCGATCAGGTGCCCCCCTGGGACGTCGCCCTGCTGGGCACCGCCACGTACAAGGCGTCCCGGCTGCTGGCCAACGACAAGATCACCAGTTTCGTGCGGGCGCCGTTCGCCCGCCGGCAGGGCGAGGGCGAGGGCCCGGAGGTCATGGACGAGCCACGCGGGCGGGGCGTCCGCCGAGCCGTCGGCGACCTGGTGTCCTGCCCGTTCTGCGTCTCCGTCTGGGCGGCCGGCGCCCTGGGGTGCGCCTACGTCGCCGCGCCCCGGGCCACCCGGATGGTCTGTGCGGGGCTCGGCGCGGTCACCCTGGCGGACTGGCTGCAGTACGCGTGGACGTGGACGCAGCAGACGGCCGAGGAGTGACCCGGCGGGCCGCCGCCCGTGAACGGGGCGGCCGCGCGGGAGGTGACGGGAGCGGTCGGCTCGCCGTCGCCGCGGGCCGAGGGGCGGACTGCCGCCGGACGGCCGGGCCGCTCCACGCCGGCGGAAACAGGCAGTCCGCTCCTCCCGGGCCCCAGGCGCCCGGCAGCCCGGCGCGCGTCTCGGACGGCCGGAGCCCACCTCGTCCCGCACGTGAGCCGTCAGCGGGCCCCGGCCTGCGTCCTCGCGGCTGATGCGTGCTGGGGTGGACTCCCGTCGGCCCCGCAGCCGCAAGGACATTCCCGCGCGGGGTCCTCGCGCCAGGGGACGGCGCGAGCCCACGCGCACAGCGGCCGTCGTCATCGCCGACTTCAGGCGGCGGCCGCTGTTATGTCTTCCCTGGGATCGTGCCGCACGCACCCGTTCGCGGTCAGAAGCTGTGAAAACCCCGGGCGCCGACGGGCACAACGGTGCGCACCGTGTGGCCGGCCCGGCACCGTGGCGGCCGTCCGCCGAAGCTGTGACGATGGCGTACAGGCCCCGGACCCGACGGCAGTGTGGGAGACGACATGCCGATCAGCCGCTTGGGACTCGTCGTGCACGGTGGCCGCCCCGAGGCGGTGGCGGGAGGCCGGACCGTGCGGCAGTGGTGCGCGCGGCACGGCATCGGCTGCACCGACATCGACGTGTGGCAGGGCCAGGGCAGCCGGCGCAGCGGCCGGGACGAAGTGCGCGCGGCCGGCGGCCCCGACCTCGTCGTGACCCTCGGCGGGGACGGCACCTTCCTGCGCGGCGCGCGCATCGCGGCGAAGAAGAACATCAAGGTGCTCGGCGTCGACCTCGGCAAGGTCGGCTTCCTGACCGAGACCGCCGTCACCGAGGTCGAGCGGGCGCTGGACGCCGTGCACGCCGGGCGGTCCGAGTGCGAGGAGCGGATGACCCTCACGGTGCGGGCGTCGAAGCTGCTGGAGATCCCCACCGACATGGAGCGGTTCCTCTGCTACGGCCACGGTCCCGCGCTCCCGCCACCCGCACCGCGGCCCGAGCCCGCGGCGGCCGACGACCGGGGCATCGCGCTGGACGTCACCGCCCTCAACGACGTCGTGGTGGAGAAGCTGGCCCGGGACCACCAGGTCGGCCTGGGCGTCTACATCGCCGGGCGGCTGCTGGCCGCGTACTCGGCGGACGGCGTCGTCATCGCCACCCCGACGGGTTCGACCGCCTACAGCTTCGCCGCCGGCGGACCGGTGCTGTCGCCCCGTATGCGGGCGGTGATCTTCACGCCTGTCGCGCCGCACATGGCGTTCAACCGCACGGTGGTCGCCAACGCGGACGAGCCGGTCACCCTGCGGGTGCTGCCGCACTCGGGGCGCGCCGCGGTGAGCGTCGACGGGCAGCCGCGCGGCGTCCTCGACCCCGGGGACTGGATCGAGGTGACCGCGGCGCCCGAGCCGCTGCGCCTGGTCAGGCTCAACCCCGCCGACTTCTACGGGCGGCTGCGCGAGCGGATGCGGCTGACCGACGCCCCCGCCACGGCCGCGGACGGCGGGGCGCCGCCCCTGTTCATGCCCACCGGACCCGCTCCGGACGGCATCCGCCCGCTCGACGCGCCGCCACCGCCCTGACCGGCAAGCGCGACCGAAGGTCACGTATCGCGTCCGCCTCCGTCAATCCGGCCGGCGGCGCGGTGTCTGTGCGCATGATGGGCTCAGAGCGAGTCGCCTACGACCGGAGGAACGGATGGACATCGGAATCGGCCTTCCCAACACGGTTCCCGGTACCGAACCGGAAAGGCTCCTGGACTGGGCCCGGCAGGCGGAGGAGGCGGGATTCAGCACCCTCGGCACGATCGGCCGGCTGGTGTACCAGGGCTACGAGGAACTGATCGCCCTCGCCGCGGCCGCCGCCGTCACCAGCAGGATCCGTCTGACCACGAGCGTGCTCCTCGCGCCGCTGCACGCCAACGCCGCCCTGCTGGCCAAGCAGGCGGCCTCCCTGGAACGCATCTCCGGTGGGCGCTTCGTGCTGGGCCTGGGACTCGGCGGGCGCGAGGACGACTTCACCGCCAGCGGGCTGTCCACCAAGGGCCGAGGGCGCCGTTTCGAGGAACAGCTTCGCGAGATGAAGCGTGTCTGGGCCGGGGAGGAGCGCGGTGTCGCCGGGCGGATCGGGCCCGCGCCCGTGCGTGAGGGCGGCCCGGAGCTGATCCTGGGCGGCGGGAGCGAGGCCAGTTTCAAGCGGGTGGCCGAGCTGGGCGACGGCTGGATCATGGGCGGCGGCTCACCGGAGATGTTCACCCAGGCCGCGGCCGGTGTGGACGCCGCCTGGCGGGACGCCGGCCGCTCGGGCGCGCCCCGCAAGCTGTCCCTGGCCTACTTCGGCCTCGGCCCCGACGCCCGCGCGCAGGCCGACGGCTACCTCCTGGACTACTACGGCTTCCTCGGCGACGTCGCCGGCCAGATCGCCGGGAGCGCGGCGGTGACCCCGGACATGGTCAGGTCCTACGTCGCCGCGTTCGAGGCGAGCGGCTGCGACGAGCTCATCCTGGTCCCCACCGGTTCGGGGCTCGAGCAGATCGAACTGCTCGCCGAGGCGATCGCCTGACCGGCTCCCGCGGCCGGACCGGTCCCCTCCGGCCGCGGGAGCCGGTGCACCGATGAACGGACGAACGCACCGATCCGCTACGGGAGTCGCTGTGCCGACCGTTCAGGGTGCCTGCACCGCGGCCCCCGCCGCGGCGGTGACGCGCGCCCGCTGTGGCGGAGCGTGCGACTCTGCCAGGTGCGCAGGCCCGCCGTGCGGAAGAAGCCGTGCAGCGTCCTCAGCCGGCGTGCGGCGTGGGGCGTGGGGCGCACCGGCACCGTGTGGTCCAGGTGCCTGCGGGCCCGGCGGTCCCAGTGGTCGCCGTGCAGGTGCGACACGACGATGCCGTCCAGGCGGGGGAGGTCCCCGGGACTCAGGGCCGGTTCGGTCAGGCGGCGGCTGACCAGCCCGTACCCGAGGTGGGCGTGCTGCCCGCGGTGCGGGAAGTCCACTGCCCGGATGCGGCGACGGCGTACTCCTTCGGGCGGGCCACGGTCAGCCCGCCGCGGGCGTGCGCAGGGCCAGCAGGGCCACGTCGTCGTCGTTGCGTTCGGGCCGGACCCGGCGCAGAAGCTGGTCGGTGAACGCGGCGAGGGGACGGTGGACCAGGGCGGCGGCGTGCCGGCGCAGCCGGTCGAGGCCCACGTCGAGGGTGTGGCCGGGATCCTCGATCAGGCCGTCCGTGTACAGCACGAGCGTGGCACCGGGCGGGAGGCTGGCCGTGGCATCGGGCCGGTCCCGGCCGCTTTCGGTGCCGAGGAGGAGACCGTGGCCGTCGGTGAGGTAGTGGGCCACGCCGTCCTCGCCGATCAGCAACGGCGGCGGGTGGCCGGCGTTGGTCCAGGTCAGATGCCACCGGCCGTCGTCGGCGGCCTCGACCCGGGCGAAGATCATCGTGGCCATGGAGACGTCCGTGATGTGCTGGATCGCCTCGTCGAGGCGTTTGACGATCCGGCTGGGCGGTTCGTTCTGGGACCAGGCGTAGGCGCGCAGCATGTTGCGCACCTGCGCCATCCCGGCGGCGGCCTCCAGGTCGTGGCCGACGACGTCACCGATGGCCAGGGCGGTCGATCCGTCGGACAGCGGGAAGGCGTCGTACCAGTCGCCGCCGACCTGGGAGGCGTGCGGCGCGGGCAGGTAGCGTGCGGTCATCTGCAGGTCCGGAACGCCGGGCAGCTGGGGCAGCAGATGGTTCTGCATGGTCTCGGCGACCTTGCGCTGGCGCTGGTAGAGGCGGGCGTTGTCCAGGGCCAGGCCGGCGCGGCGCGCGATGTCCTCGATCAGCGGCAGGTCGGCGGGCGCGAACGGCGTCGGGTTGTCGGAGCGGCCCGCGGTCAGCGCGCCCAGGACCTCGCGGGTGCTGCGGATGGGCGCGATGGCCGCGGAGTGCATGCCGGTCGCGCCGAACAGGTGGCGCTGCTCCACCGCGATGCCCGAATCCGGCGTCCGCTCGTAGGTCTGCGGTCCGGCCAGCGTGGAGGCCACGCCGCGCAGCGCCCTGGACAGCGGCATCTGCGACTGCTGCAGGACCGGCGGCATCGGGCCCTGCAGGTCCTCGCGGTGCACCAGGGTCCCGCCCTCGGCGTGGACCACGGCGGAGCGCCACACCTCGTCGCGGTCGGTGATCAGGTCGACGATCGCCCAGTCCGCCAGCCGGGGCACCACCAGGCCCACCAGCCGGCGCAGTGTCTCCTCGACGTCGAGCGTCGAGGTCAGCTGCGTGGTGGTCTCGGCCAGCAGGGCCAGCCTTTCGAGCTCGGTGAGGGAGGCCTGCGGCTCCGGCGGCGGTTCGCTCTCCGGCCCTGGGTCGGGAGGATGGAAGAGCACGAGCGTGCAGTTGTCGCCTTCGTGGGCGTACGGCGCGATCAGCCAGGAGATGCGCAGCAGGGAGCCGTCCGCCCGCGCGAAGTAGTCCTCCTCGGACTGGGCGGCGCGCCCGGCGTGGAACGCCTGCCGCATGCCGCACTGGGTCCTCGGCAGTGGCCGGCCGTGCGCCCCGCGGTGCAGCAGGTCGTGCGCGTCACGACCGACCATGTGGTCGGCGGAAAGGCCCAGCAGGTCCACGGCGGGGCCGTTGACGGCGACGATGCAGCCCTCCTCGTCCACGACATAGGCCCCGGTCCCGATGGCGTCCAGCACCCGGACGAGGTCGGCTGAGGCCGGCCGCACAGGGCGCTCGGGCAGGGTCTGCGGTTCCTTCCGCCCGGTCATCTTCTCGCCTCCTCGACCATCATGGTGCCGCGGCCCGAGCCCGCCGCGCGCGTCCGCGCGCGCTTCACGTGTGCCCCTTCGGGGGCGGACCGCACGTCACGGAGCCACCCGGATGCCCACGATGCAGGTGTCGTCGTCGGTGTCGGACCTGCTGTGCACCAGCAGCCGGTCCAGCTGCTGGTCCAGGGACGGCTGGACCGCGCGGGCGGCCGTCAGCAGCTGGGCCAGGGACTCCTGCACGGACCGGTCACGGCGCTCGATCAGACCGTCCGTGTACATCAGCAGCGTGTCGCCGACGGCGAGCTGGACCTCGTGCTCCTCGTACGTGGCCTCCGGGACCGCGCCCAGCAGCATCCCCCCGACCAGCGGCAGCGGGGCCGCCTCGGCGCCGCGCACCAGCACGGGCGGCAGATGGCCGGCCCGCGCCCACCGCAGGGTGCGGCGGTCGGGGTCGTACAGGCCGCAGACAGCGGTCGCGGTGAGGGCGCCGGTCAGATGGTGGGCCACCATGTTCAGCCAGGCCAGCAGCTGCCCCGGCCCGGCGCCGGTCACGGCCAGCCCGCGCAGTGCGTTGCGCAGGACGACCATGCTGGTGGCCGCCTCGATGCCGTGTCCGGCCACGTCGCCCACGCACAGCAGGACCAGCCGGGACGGCAGCACCACCGCGTCGTACCAGTCGCCGCCGACCAGATGCTGGGTCTCCGCGGGCCGGTAGCGCACGGCCACCCGCAGCCCGGGCACGGCCAGCGGCGTCTGCGCCGGGGGCATGATCGCGTGCTGGAGCTGCAGGGCGAGGCGGTTGCGCTCGTTGGACTCCTGCTCGGTGTGGGCGAGCTGGTCGCGGGTGGCGGCGAGGGCCACCTCGGTCCAGTGGTGGGCGGAGATGTCCTGGTAGGCGCCGCGTACGGCGTTCAGCTGGCCGTCGGAGTCGAGGACCGGTTCGGCCACGACACGTATGTGGCGGGTGACGCCGTCCGGGCGCTGGAGGCGGAAGGCGGCCGACGTGGGGCGCCGGTGGTGCAGCAGGGTGCGCAGGAACCGGCCGATGGCGACCGCGTCGTCGGGGTGCGCGTGGGAGGCCAGCTCCTCCAGCGGTACCGGGCCGCCGGCGGCGGGCTTGCCGTAGAGGTGGTAGAGCTGCCCGTTCCAGGTGATCTCGCCGGTGAGGAGGTTCTCCTCGAAGCCGCCGATACGGCCCAGCCGCTGGGCGTGCTGCAGCAGGCTCGCCAGCCGGGCCGTCTCGTCCTCGATGCGCCAGATGAGCAGGATGCCGCTGCCGTGCCGGCTGATGTTGATGTCGGCCACCGCCGCCAGCGGAACGTCCTCCACCAGGGCGGTCAGGCGCATCCGGCGGGCCCGGTAGGGCTCACCGGTGGCGTAGACGCGCTCCGCCTGCTCCAGCAGCTCGCTCTGCCCGGCGGCCAGCGGGTACGCCTCCAGCAGCAGGGCGCCGTTGACGACGCTCCGCGGCCGGCCCGCCGGGTCCAGGAAGCGGCTGTTGGCGTGCACGATGCGGAAGTCGACGAGCTCCCCGCCGGCGTCCAGGTGCGGCACGAGCACCAGGGCCGGGTCGTGCAGCCCGTCGGCCAGGTCCATCAGCTCGGCGACGTCCGGCAGGAGGCCCGGACCGGAGTTCCCGCCCGGCCGGTGCGGGGCGCACGTCTCCAGGGTGTGCGCACACAGCTCCGCCAGGGCCTCGACCTGGCGGACGATCGGCGGGGGAGGGGTGTCCAGCGGCGTGGGCCAGGCGATCTCCAGCACGCCGTGGATCCGCCCGCCGGCCCCGGCCGGTACGGCGACCCGGCCGCCGTCGGGGTGGTGGTGCTGGCCGATGGAGGGCAGGCCGGTGCCGGACAGGCTCCTGATCCACTGGCCCGCGCGCTCGGCGAGCCCGCGCCGCGCCACGGTGGTCACACCCGGCGGCACGTGCCGCCAGCGTCCGGCCTCGGCGGCGGAGAACCCGGCGCTGCCCGCCAGGGTGAGCGAGCCGTCGGCCCCCAGGGCCCAGATGGCGACCGCCTCCGCGCCGAGCGGGGTCAGGGCGTGCTCCAGCAGCGAGTCGGCCGCGGCCTGGGCGTCGTGGGCCGCCAGCGCACCGCTCTCGGCGGCCCGCAGGCGTACGGCGGAGGCGCGGCCGTCCGGGGAGTCGGCGGAGCCGGCCGGCGCCGCGGTGGCCGCGAGGAAGGCGGCGGTCACCTCCGAGAGCCGGTCGCGGGCGGCCTGGTTGATGACCTCGACCGCGAACTCCAGCGGCGTCACCCCGGCCTGCTCGGTGAGTTCGGCGAGCTGCCGCGCGGCCTGCGCGGGCCCGCACCCCAGCCGCTCCACGAGGATGCCCTTGGCCAGCTCGATCAGGGCGCGCCCGTCCGCCTCGGCCTGCGCCGCCTGCACCTCGCGGCGCAGCCGCTCCACGGTCGCCGCGAGCCTGCCGACGGGGGACTGCTGCCCGGGGCCGTCCGGCCCGCCGCAGGGGGGCGCGGGCTGCGCACCCGCGGTGGCCGTGGCCGCTTGCGGGTCGGGCGGTTGACGGAGATCACTCACGGTCTGCCAGTTCCTTGGCTGGTACGTCCGGGGACGTCACGAGGTCGGCGGGTGGGCGCGCGGTACGGCGCCCGGTCACGCGGGCAGCCAGTGCCGGACGCGGGCGATGAGATCGCCGGTGTCGACCGGCTTGGTGATGTAGTCGTCCGCCCCGGACGCCAGGCTCTTCTCCTGGTCGCCCGGCATCGCCTTCGCGGTCACCGCGATGATGGGCAGCCGCGCGTAGCGGGGCATGGAGCGGATCTCCTCCGTGGCGGCGTAGCCGTCCATCTCCGGCATCATCACGTCCATCAGGACCAGGCAGACGTCCGGGTGCCCGAGCAGCATCTCGATGCCCCTGCGGCCGTTGTCCGCGTGCAGGACCTGGAAGCCGTGCAGTTCCAGCACCCCGCTGAGGGCGAAGAGATTGCGGGCGTCGTCGTCGACCACGAGGACCTTCCGGCCGCGGAAGGAGTCGTCCACGGGCTGCGCGGGCGGCTGCGGCTCCTCGGCGCGCACCAGCGTCAGCGCGTCACCGGGCTGCTCGGCGGACAGGTGCAGGGTGATGCGCTCGCGCAGTTCGTCCAGGCTGGAGAGGAAGTCCAGCGGCCGGTCGCCCGCGCGGGAGCGCAACGCCTGCTCCTGGGCCAGGTCCACGCGGTGCCCGGTGTGCACGAGGACGGGCACGCCGGCCAGGGCGGAGTCGCCGTGCAGGGCCGCGAGGAAGTCCGCGCCCCCGTCGTCGGGCGTACCGAGTTCGAGGACGACGCAGTGGCAGGGTTCGGCCGCCAGCGTGCTCGCCGCCTCCTGGGCCCCGACGGCGGTGATGATGTCGATCACCCCGTGCGGATCGTCGTGGCCCTGCGCGAGGTCGGCGACGGCACGCTCGGCGACGAGGCTGAGCAGACCGCGCGGCCGCTCCTCGATGACCAGCAGACGGCGCCTGCGGCGCTCGGGCGCGGGCCCGGCGAGCGCCCTCGGCGGCCGCGCCGCCTCGGAGGCGATCACGGCGTGCGGCGGCTGTGCCGCTTGACCGCTCGCGTCCAGCAGGTCCTCGTAGTCCTCGCGTGCGACGGGCAGATAGAGCGTGAAGGTGCTGCCCTGGCCGGGGCTGCTGTCGACGGTGACGGCGCCGCCGAGCAGCTGCGCGATCTCCCGGGTGATGGACAGGCCGAGCCCGGTGCCGCCGTACTTGCGGCTGGTCGTGCCGTCCGCCTGCTGGAACGCCCCGAAGATCGACTCCAGTTGCTGCCGGGGGATGCCGATGCCGGTGTCCTTGACCCGGAACGCCACCACCGGGCCACCGCGGTGCACACCCGGCGGCACCTCACGGTCGGCGGCGGGCTCGATCCGCAGCTCCACACCGCCCTGCTCGGTGAACTTCACCGCGTTCGACAGCAGGTTGCGCAGGATCTGGCGCAGCCGGGAGTCGTCGGTGAGCAGGTCGGCGGGGGTGCCGGGCGCGGTGGCCACGGTGAAGTCCAGGCTCTTCTGCGTCGTCATCGGCCGGAACGTCGCCTCGGCGTACTCCAGGAGCCGGCCCAGCGGGACCCGCTCGGGGGCGACGTCCATCTTGCCGGCCTCGACCTTCGACAGGTCGAGGATGTCGTTGATCAGCTGGAGCAGGTCCGAGCCCGCCGAGTGGATGATGCCGGCGTACTCGACCTGCTTCGGGGTGAGGTTGCGCGAGGGGTTCTGGGCCAGCAACTGGGCCAGGATCAGCAGGCTGTTGAGCGGGGTGCGCAGTTCGTGGCTCATGTTGGCCAGGAACTCCGACTTGTACTTGGAGGCCAGCGCCAGCTGCTGTGCGCGGGTCTCCAGTTCCTGCCTCGCCTGCTCGATCTGGAGGTTCTTGGCCTCGATGTCGCGGTTCTGCGAGGCCAGCAGCGAGGCCTTCTCCTCCAGCTCGGCGTTGGAGCGCTGCAGTTCGTCCTGCTGGACCTGCAACTCCTCGGACCGGGCCTGGAGTTCCGCGGTCAGGCGCTGCGACTCGCCCAGCAGCTCGTCGGTGCGGACGTTGGCGACGATGGTGTTGAGGTTGACGCCGATGGTCGGCATCAACTGCGCGAGGAAGTCCTGGTGGATCTGGGTGAACCGGGTCAGCGAGGCGAGCTCGATGACACCGAGGACCTGTTCCTCCACGACGATGGGCAGCACCACCAGGGCGCGGGGCACCGCCCGCCCGAGGCCGGAGGAGATGGTGACGTACCCCTCCGGCAGCTCCTCGACGGTGACGGGACGGCGGTTGCGCGCCGCCTGGCCGACCAGGGAGTGGCCGACGCGGATGCGGGCGGGCCGGTCGGCGTCCTCGGGACCGCCGTACGAGCCCACCAGCCGCAGTTCGGGTCCGCGCCCGGTGTCCTCGGCGAGGTAGAAGGCGCCGTACTGGGCCGAGACCAGGGGTGTGAGCTCGTCCATGATCAGCTCGGCGACGACGGGCAGGTCCCGGTGGCCCTGCATCAGGCCGGAGATGCGGGCGAGGTTGGTCTTGAGCCAGTCCTGCTCCTGGTTGGCCCGGGTGGTCTCGCGCAGGGACTCCACCATCGAGTTGATGTTGTCCTTGAGCTCGGCGACCTCACCGGACGCCTCCACGGTGATCGAGCGGGTCAGGTCGCCCTCGGCGACGGCGCTGGCCACCTCGGCGATCGCGCGGACCTGCCGGGTGAGGTTGCCGGCCAGTTCGTTGACGTTCTCCGTCAGCCGTTTCCAGGTGCCCTCGACGCCCTCCACCTCGGCCTGGCCGCCGAGCCGTCCCTCGCTGCCGACCTCGCGGGCGACGCGGGTGACCTCGGCGGCGAACGACGACAGCTGGTCGACCATCGTGTTGATGGTGGTCTTCAGCTGAAGGATCTCGCCGCGGGCGTCGACGTCGATCTTCTTCGACAGATCGCCGCCCGCGACCGCGGTGGTCACCAGGGCGATGTTGCGGACCTGCCCGGTGAGGTTGTTGGCCATCGAGTTGACGTTGTCCGTCAGGTCCTTCCAGGTGCCGGCCACGTTCGGCACCTGCGCCTGGCCGCCGAGCCGTCCCTCGGTGCCGACCTCGCGGGCGACGCGGGTGACCTCGTCGGCGAACGCGGACAGCGTGTCGACCATCGTGTTGATCACATCGGCGAGGGCGGCGACCTCGCCCTTGGCCTCGACGGTGATCCTCTGCGAGAGGTCGCCGCGGGCGACGGCCGTGGCGACCTGGGCGATCGAGCGGACCTGCCCGGTCAGGTTGGACGCCATCACGTTGACGTTGTCGGTCAGGTCCTTCCAGGTCCCCGACACGCCCCGCACGGTCGCCTGGCCGCCGAGGTTGCCCTCCGTGCCGACCTCGCGGGCCACGCGGGTGACCTCGTCGGCGAAGGCGGAGAGCTGGTCGACCATGGTGTTGATGGTGTTCTTGAGTTCCAGGATCTCGCCGCGGGCGTCGACGGTGATCTTCTGGGAGAGGTCGCCCTGCGCGACCGCGGTGGCCACCTGGGCGACGTTGCGGACCTGCGCGGTGAGGTTGCCGCCCATGAAGTTCACGGAGTCCGTGAGGTCGCGCCAGGTGCCCTTCACACCCTTGACGTCGGCCTGGCCGCCGAGCCGTCCCTCGGTGCCGACCTCGCGGGCCACGCGGGTGACCTCGTCGGCGAAGGCGGAGAGCTGGTCGACCATGGTGTTGATGGTGTTCTTGAGTTCCAGGATCTCGCCGCGGGCGTCGACAGTGATCTTCTGGGAGAGGTCGCCCTGCGCGACCGCGGTGGTCACCTGGGCGACGTTGCGGACCTGCGCGGTGAGATTTCCGGCCATGAAGTTGACCGAATCCGTGAGGTCGCGCCAGACACCGCCCACACCGGGCACCCGCGCCTGCCCGCCGAGCCGTCCCTCGCTGCCGACCTCGCGGGCGACGCGCGTGACCTCGGCGGCGAACGACGACAGCTGGTCGACCATGGTGTTGACGGTCTCCTTCAGCTGAAGGATCTCGCCCCGCGCGGGCACGTCGATCTTCTGCGACAGGTCGCCCCTGGCAACCGCCGTCGCCACCTGCGCGATGTCACGGACCTGCGTGGTCAGGTTGCCCGCCATGGCGTTGACCGAGTCGGTCAGATCCGCCCAGGTGCCGGAGACGCCGGGCACCTGCGCCTGGCCGCCCAGCGTGCCCTCGGTGCCCACCTCCCGGGCCACCCGCGTCACTTCCGACGTGAACACGGACAACTGGTCGACCATGCCGTTGAAGACCGTGGCGATGTCGCCGAGCAACCCGTCTCCGTCGGACGGCAGCCGGGTCCCGAAATCACCGTCCCGTACCGCCGTCAGCCCGGCCAGCAGCTGCCGCAGCTCCTGCTCGCCGGGGGTCTGCCCCCGGACGTCCGTCGAACTGCCGGCCATGCGCACCCTCGTTCCGCTCCCCAAGAGCCCCCGCCCGGGGGACTCGGAACCGAGACGGAGCCGTAAAAGCCCCGCTCACCAGCGGCAATCCCACGGTCGGTGGAGATGCCGGATGAGAAATCGATCGCAGATTAACCCAGTTGTGTCCGGCGACCAAAGCCTGCCGTGAGGGTTGCGACGCGGCGGGGAAACGGAGTCGTGAAGGCGGCATGGGCAGGCGGGCCAGGGGTACTCGGCATGGTTCGGCCGCGGGGTGCCGTCGCCGCCCCCGTCACTCCGTGAGCGCCTCCTCGACAGTGGCGTGGCAGCTGACGAGGCTGTCGAGTCCCACCAGTTGCACGGTACGCAGAACGGCGCCCCGCACCCCCGCCAGGCGCAGCCACCCGCGCGCGCCACGCATGGCCTGATGGGCGGCGATCAGTGCGTTGACACCGCTGGAATCCATGAACGTCACCCGGCTCATGTCCACGACGACCCGGTGCGGCTCAGTGGGATCCGCCACAGGCATGGCCCGGGTCAGGGCGCCCACGCTCTGGTAGTCGACCTCTCCGTCGAGGCCGAGCACGGTGATGCCGTCGATATCGGTGCTGACCACGGACAACTGCCCGCGCCCCACTGTTTCCCGGTTGTCTGCCACTCGCGTCCTCTGCGCACTCGGTCCGGCTGCGTCACGTCACTGGTGGGCGACGGTCGCCCCTCTGCTGCCAACAATTGCCCCGGGATCCCGAGTGCGATGCACGAACGGGCGATCCTGTGTACCGGGGAACAGGAGTAACGCGCACATTGCGGGGTAATCGCGCCGCCATGAACGGGGTAATGCAGACGACCGGCACAGCGCCAGTTCCGCCCGAGGAGAGTTCCCGCATGCCGGATACCGCACCTGCCGACGTGTCCATCGCTCTGGACGGAGCCGACGGCTGCATCGCGGGCGCGCGTGACCGGACGCTGGACTTCCTGCACCGGGCCAGGGCCGACAACGGGCTGCCGGTGTCGGCCCGCGCCATGGACCTGGCACAGCTGGTCGTCAGCGAACTGGTCACCAACGCGCTCAAATACGCGCCCGGACCGGTGCTGCTGCGCCTGCGCATCGCCGACGGGGCGGTGGAGATCGAGGTGTGGGACTCCGATCCGACGCTGCCGTTCGCCCGCGCCGCCGACAGGGAGCGGGTGGGGCAGCACGGTCTGGAGATCGTCATGGCGGTGGTGCGGAGTTTCGAGGCACGGCGGGAGGCCGTGGGCAAGCGCCTGACCGTCCGGCTCGCCCTGACCGGCGATCCCGGCGATCCGCTGGGCTCCTTCGGCGACTGACACCGGGCCTTCCTCACACGCGGGGGGCCGACCGCCGGACGCTCCGCGCCGTTCGGCGGTGCACGCGACGGGCACCCGGCGGACGACCACCGCGCCGTGAACGACCGGACGATTCCGCGGAGGCCCTGGGACGATTCCGCGGAGGCCCCCGGACGAGCGAGGACACACCGTCGCGGGCCGAGGGCCACCACGACGAGCCGCCGAGAGAACTCCGCTGGGGCTGGCCGCCCCGCACCACACCCTCCAGGCGGGGGAGAACGCGACGACGAGGCCGACGCGGCCGGCGGAGAGGGGCAGGCCGGCGACGTGGACCCCGGCCGTCCGTGAGCGCGCGCCGGGGCTCAGCCGGCCGGCGAGTCCGGCGCGGGGCGCGACGGCGCCATCGCCCAGCGGACCGCGGACGTGACGGCGCTTCCCAGGGGCCTGACGCACCAGGCGTCGACCAGCGGCAGCCGGGGCAGACCCAGCTCCCGGGCGGCCCAGGAGGGCAGCAGGGAGACCGCGTTGGCGGCCAGGACTCCGTAGGGGAGGCGGGCGGCGAGCGGGACGGGAGGGTTCAGCAGCAGGAAGCGGGCCGCCTCGCGCGCCTGGGCGGTGGCGCGCAGTTCCGGGCGGTAGGAGTCGAGCAGGGCGGCGAGTTCCGCGCGGTCGCGGGGCGGATCGAGCACGCCCAGCGCGGTCGCCGTGCGGGCGGTGTCGGCGACGTAGCCGTCGCAGCCGTCGTCGGAGAGCGGATGTGTTCCGTAGCGCTGGTGCGCCCGCAGGAAGCTGTCGACCTCGGCCGCGTGGACCCAGCCCAGCAGATGGGGGTCGGCGGCGTGGTAGGCGTCGCCTTCGGGGGTGAAGCCGCGGACGCGCTCGTGGACCGACCGGACCTCCTCGCACGCCTGCCGCGCGTGCTCGGCCGTCCCGTAGGTGGTCGTGGCCAGGAAGGTGCTGGTGCGCTGCAGCCGTCCCCAGGGGTCGCCGCGGTAGCCGGAGTGGGCCGCCACGGCCGCCATGGCGAGCGGGTGCAGGGACTGCAGCAGCAGCGCCGAGAGCCCGCCGATGAACATCGAGGCGTCCCCGTGCACCCGGCGGACGGGGCGCTCCGGTCCGAACCAGCGCGGGCCCGGTGTGCCGTGGATACGGGCGCGGTTGCGCGGGCCGTCCGGACCGGCGACGCGCGTGAACAGGCCCCTGCCCAACTGCCCTCGCAGTCCGGCCAGACCGGATGTGCCCCATTGGACGACTCTCATCGGCGCCGGTCCCTTCTGCCCGGTCGGCCGAGCGGGGTCCGCGGGCCTCGCGCCCGCGGTCCCGCTCACCGGCCGCCGCGATCCGACCCGGATCGGGAGCCCGGGTCTCTCGGTACGGGTCGACCCGTACCGTTCAGACTGTACGGCTCAGGCCTTGGCGGCCTCCGCGGCGCCCTCCTCCGAGTCCGCCCTGGCCGTGGTCAGCGTGCCGCCGGCGTTCTCGAGGTGGGCCCGGACGAACCACTGGAACTGCTCCAGGTCCCGCAGCTGTCCGATGAGCAGGTCCTCCGTCGCCGGGTCGATCTCCCCCACGATCTTGATCGCCGCGCGCATGTCCTCGATGAGGCCGGTGTAGACGACGTCCAGGGCGCCGAGGTGCGCGATGGCGTCCTCGCGGCCGATGGAGTAGTCGTCCCAGGTCCGTTCCCGCACCAGGGCGCCGGGCGTGCCCTGGGCGACACCGCCCAGGGCCGCCACGCGTTCGGCCACGTCGTCGGCCATGTCGCGCACCCGGTCGACCTGCGGGTCGATCATCTGGTGCACGGCGATGAAGTGGGGCCCCACGACGTTCCAGTGCACGTGCTTGAGCGTGAGGTGGAGGTCGTTGAGGGCGTGCAGCCGTACGCGGAGGACGTCGATGAGCCGACCGGCCGCCTCGCGCTCGATGCCCGGCACCGTGTACTTCGGGGTGAGGTCAGTCGTCGTCACTGCAACTCCTTCTTCGTGGGGGTGAGGTAGGAGTTCTGGTGCCCCACCTGCGCGTCCGCAGACATGGCAATTCAGGGCCACACCGCGGGCGCGGGCGCCGCGGGGGCGGACCGGCCGGTCCGCGGGGGCGTCACCGGACGGGCCCGATGACCTGCACCGCCCGGCTCAGCAGCACCACGCCCGCGACGATCAGCAGGGCGCCCAGCAGCACGGGCACCAGCCACCAGCCCGAGCGGATCTTCTCGTCGAACAGGATGATGCCCAGCGTCAGGCTCACCGTCGCGTCGCCGATGGTCAGCGCGGGCTGGGACGCGATCAGCGGGCCCGCCTGGAGGGCGTTCTCCAGCAGGAGCAGCCCGGCCAGCCCGGCCAGTGCGAAGCCGTACGTCTGCCAGGAGGTGAGGAAGGCGGTGAAGCCGTGATCGGCGAACGTGCCCGTGGCGGACTTGAGCAGGGCGGCCGTCAGGGCGTTGCCGATCGCGGCCGCGGCGGCGAGGAGAGCGGCCCGGAGTGTTGCCGGGCGACCGGGGCGGGCCAGCGCGACGGCCGCCGCCATCGCGCCCAGGCAGAGCACGAGCACCGGGATCCAGTGCGTCATCGGGGCCTGGTCGCCGGCTCCGTGCGGGGCGGCGCAGGCCAGGCCCAGAGCCAGTCCGGCCACCACGCCGACGACTCCCCACCAGCCCGGGCCCGGCAGCCGGCGGCGCATCAGCCGGGACGCGACGAACAGGGCGAAGGGCAGTTCCAGGATGAACAGCGGCTGTACGAGGGCGAGGGGGCCGTTGACCAGCGCCAGGCTCTGGAAGAGCGCGGAACAGATCACCCCCGTCATGCCGATCACCCAGACGGGCCGGCGGGCCAGTTCCGCCAGCAGACGCAGCCCGCTGCTGTCGGCGGTGGAGGCCGCCTTGCGCTGGAAGGCGGTCCCCACGGCGTTGCTCGCCGCGCCCGCGACGGCGAAGAGCGCGGCCAACTCGATCATGCGGCGCCTCGCAGGGGAGGGGACAGTGCGGCAGCCGTTCTCCGGATCAGGCACTCGGCAGCCCTCAGCCTACGCAGCGGCCGGTGCTCCGGCATACGGGCGGTGCACGGACCGTGCGGGCAGCGCCGTCGCGCCGGTTCCGGCGTGCTGTGGCGGTGCCCGCACGGGAAGGCCACCGGCCGGGCACGACATGCCGCGTGCCCGGCCCCGGGCACGGACCGGGGCCGGGCCCGCGTTTCGCCGCCGGGCAGCCGGTCCGGCGGATCGTCCCGGCTGCCCGGCGGATCGGATCCCGCAGCGGAGGCCGACCCCCTGCCCGGTGTCAGGCGGCAGGCTCGGCGGCCACCGCGGGTGCCCCGGCCGGCCGTGCGGGCAGCGTGAGGACGGCGAGGAAGCCCGCGACCGCCACCGCGGCGAAGAAGTAGAAACCCCAGGGGTGGCCGATGCCCGCGGCGACGAGCGCGCCGGTGACGGACGGGCCGACGATGGAGCCGATACGGCCGATGCCGGAGGCGGAGCCGAGGGCCGTGCCGCGGACGGCGGCCGGGTAGTAGTCGGTGACGTAGGCGTAGACGAGGACCTGTGCCGGGCGCCACGGGTCCGTGCCGCCCGCGGCGACGCTGTCGGTGACGATGCCGTGCACCCGCTCCAGCTGCCGCCGGTCGATGATCGGGCCGAGCGCCACGTCCTCCCGCGCGGGATCGCCGACGGGCAGCGACCGGGCCTTCGCGGCGAGCGCGGCGCCGTACTCCTCGACCAGCGACTCGTGCACGATGTGGCGGCCGGTCGTCATGCAGATCCGCCCCTGGTGCAGGTACGAGCCGGACGCGCCGGCCGAGGCCGCCCTGCGCACGTCCGCTCCCGGCAGCACCACGAGCGCGTTGTTGCCGCCGAGTTCGAGGTGGGCCCGCTTCAGCAGGCGGCCCGCCCGCTCTCCGATCGCCCGCCCGACCGGCGTGGACCCGGTGAAGGAGATCACCCGCACCTCGGGCGCCTCCACGACCGCCTGGCCCACCGAGCCGTCGCCCGGAAGCAGGTGCGGCAGCCCGGAGGGCAGTCCGGCCTCCTCGAAGACGCGGGCGATGACGACGCCGCCGACCGCGGTGCGCGGGTCCGGCTTTCATCGATTTCCCTTCCGTCACCCGAGGGGTGGTGAGTCCTGCGAGGAGGGTGGTGCGGTGGTGCGGTGGTGCGGTGGCGTCAGGACGGCGTGGTGAGCGCGGTGTCGACCTGGACCAGCCGGGGGCCGTCCGGGTGTTCGGCCAGAACGGCCCGCAACTCCGCGGTGTCGTGGACGTGCCGGGCCGAGACCCCGTAGCCCTCGGCGATGCGGGTGAAGTCCAGGCCTGGGATGTCCATCCCGGGCGCGTCCGGCACGCCGAGGAGGTCGCCGAACCAGCGCAGCGCCCCGTACGTGCCGTTGCGCAGCAGTACCACGGTCAGGGGCAGGCGGTGCCGTGCGGCCGTCCACAGCGCGGTGATGCCGTAGTTGGCCGAGCCGTCCCCGATGACGCCGACGACCGGCCGGCCGGGCTGGGCCATGGCCACCCCGACGGTGGCGGGCAGGCCGAAGCCGAGGCCGCCGGCCGCGGGGAAGTAGTAGGAGCCCGGGTGGCGCAGGTCCATCTGCCGCCACCAGGAGGAGGTCGTGGAGGTCGACTCCACCACGTACGCCGTGTCGCCGGGCAGTTCGTCCCGCAGGGCCGCGAACACCTCCTCGGGATGCGGGCGCGGGCCCGGGGCGGTGAGCGGCGCCGGGACGGGCCGGTGTTCGCCCACGGGTTCCCCGGGCGCGCCGAGCGCCTTCACCAGCAGCTCGATCACCGCGGCGGGATCGGCGACGAGCGCCTCGCCCATCGGCGCACGCGCGGCGGCGGAGGCGTCCTGCGTCACCTGGATCAGCCGGGTGCCCTCGGGGAGGTACCGCCCGGGGAGGTACTCGTGGTAGCGGAAGACCGGCGCGCCGAGCACCAGCACGAGGTCGTGGCCCTCGAAGGCGCGGCTGACGGGTTCGATCCCGGCCGGCAGCACGCCCCGGAACTGCGGGTGGCGGTTGGGGAAGGGCAGCCGGAACTGCGACGGCGCCGCCCACACCGGGCCGCCCAGCCGCTCCGCCAGCCGCACCGCGTCGTCGAAGAGCCCCGCCGCGTCGATGTCGCCGCCGAGCACGAGCGCGGGCCGCCGCGCCCCGGCGACCGCCTCGGCCAGCAGACGCCCCTGCTCCGCGCCGGGCACCCCGGCGCGGTCCACCCGCCGGTCCAGCACGGCCGCCGCGTTCTCGCCCGCGTCGACGGCCCAGTCGTCGTAGGGGACGGAGAGGTAGGTCGGCCGGCCCTGCAGCCGCGCCTCGAAGACGGCCTGGGCGAGCGCGCGGGGCACGTCCTGGGCGCACGCCGGTTCGGCGGCCCAGCCGACGAGCGGCTTCATCAGGGACGGCGCGTCGACGTTGGAGAGGTTGGCCTCCGGACCGACGGCCGGCCGCACCTGCTGGCCGGCCACGATCACCAGGGGCGTGCGCGCGGCCACGGCGTTGGTGAGGGCGCCCATCGCGTTGCCGGAGCCGGAGGCGGCGTGCAGGTTGACGAGCACCGGGCGGCCCGTGGCCTGCGCGTAGCCGTCGGCCATCCCCACCACGGCGCCCTCGTGCAGCCCCAGCACGTACCGGAACCCCTCGGGCAGGTCGGCGAGGAACGGCAGCTCGTTGGAGCCCGGATTGCCGAAGACGGTGGTCAGCCCCTGCCGGTGCAGGAACTCGTGGCAGATACGACGCACGGATGACACAGGCGGTCCTTTCCAGTGATGCGGGACACGCTAGGCACCCCGCGACATGCCGACCAATAAATGTTGCCGCCCCGCGATATAGAGTTCATCGATGTGAGCAGCTTCGATCTCAACCTCGCCCGTGTCTTCGTGCTGCTCTACGAGACCGGCAGCGTCACGGCCACCGCCGAGACCCTGCACGTCACCCAGCCGACCGTGAGCTACAGCCTGGGCAAGCTGCGCCGCCACTTCGACGACGAGCTCTTCCGCCGCACCGGCCGGGGCCTGACCCCGACAGCGGGCGCCCAGCGCCTCTACGAACCGCTGCAGCGGGCCCTCGCGGACATCGACGCGGCGACCCGGCAGGGCGACCGCTTCGACCCGCGGACCATGCCCGGCCGCTTCACCGTCGCCCTGTCCGACCTGGGCGAGGCGACCCTGCTGCCCCGTCTCGCGGCGGCGGCCCGCGAACGCGCGCCCCGCGTCTCCTTCACCGTCCGCCCGCTGGACGTCGACGCCGCCGAGGGCCAGCTGCGCCGCGGCGAGCTCGACGCCTTCGTCGCGACCCCGGTCCTCACCTCGCACCGGACCGTGCGCGTCCCGCTCTTCCACGAGCGCTACGTCGGCATGGTCGCCGCCGACCACCCGCGTGTCCGCGGCACGTCCGTCACCCTGCCGGAGCTCGCGGCCGAACACCACGCGACGGTGTACGGACCCAGCGGCCACGTCGCGCCTCGCTCGCTGCTCGCCACGTACGGCCTGCTGGACCGGGTGGCCGTCGAGGCGACGCGGTTCTCGATGCTGCCCTACCTGCTGGAGCGGACCGACCTCATCGCGATCGTCCCCGAGTACGTCGGGGAGGTGTTCACCGCCTCCCATCGCCTCCGTCTGGTGCGGCTGCCCTTCGAGACCGAACCGATCGAAGTCGCGCTCTACGCCCGCCACGAGGCGTCACGCAGTCCCTCGCAGCGCTGGCTGGTCCACTTCATGGCCGAGGTGCTGGGCGAGCTGGTCAGTCCGGCGCAGCTGCCGCCGAGCGCCGGGCCGTGACCGGCTCAGCGCGCTCGCGCCGGGCGCGGCCCGGCGGGGGAGAGCCGCTCCGACGCGGCCCTGGCGTGCAGCGAATCCAGCGTCCGCAGCTGCCGCTCCGCCCGCTGCAGCAACTCCTCCAACCCGGGCGGGCCGGGGTCCGGGTCGCGGGGCGCGCCGCGGAGCAGGGCGCGCCACAGCAACGCCCTGCCGGTCACGCCCAGGCGCAGGGCTTCGAGCTCGACCAGCACCGAAAGGGGGGAGGAGCGCAGCAGACGGCCGTTGGGCTTGACCCGGCCGAGCTTCTCGCCCAGCCATGCCCCGTACACCTTGTACCGCCGTGGGCGGACGCCGAGCCGGGCCATCAGCCGCACCATGTCCTGCCGGTCCCGGGCGATCTGTGCCGCCAGGTCGCGCAGTTCGCCGCCGAACGCCGAGTCACCGTGCTCCTGGACCATACGCCGCGCGAGTTCCGCACCGGCCGTCGCACCGGCCAGGTGATCGTTCAGATAGACGCGAAGAATTGAAGAACTCATCTTTGCTCCCGTGGCCGCTCCGGCACACATAGAAAGCTTCTATTGCCTTCATTGAAAACCGGTTCGGGTGGAGCCAAGGGGCCAGGTTGACCGGCGTCGGCACGGCTGACACTTTTACTGCACCGCGGACAGGGGGTTCAGGAGTGCCCACGAAATAGCGTGTCACACTTCCCCGCCGGGTACCGCAGCGGAGAAATTCCCGGCCCCGGCCGCCGGCTGTTTCCGGATCGACTTCATCACGGGCAACGACGTATGACGCCCCGCGCGCAAGGAGCAGGAACATGGCAACGCGAGCAAGGCAATGGCGTCCCGGTGTGGCGGGGACGGCCGTACTCGGTCTGGCCCTGGCCGCCTGCGGCGGGGCGAAGGTCGGCGACCGGTCCGCCGCGGCGGGCGGCGGTTCGGGCGGATGCGGCACGTTCAGCGTCGCGGTCAACCCGTGGGTGGGCTACGCGGCGGACGCTGCGGTCGTCGGCTACGTCGCCGGGCACAAGCTCGGCTGCAAGGTCGTCAAGAAGGACCTGAAGGCCGAGATCGGCTGGCAGGGGTTCGAGACGGGCGAGGTCGACGCGATACTGGAGAACTGGGGTCACGACGATCTGAAGAAGAAGTACATCGACCAGCAGAAAATCGCCGTCGATCTCGGCGCGACCGGCAACAAGGGAATCATCGGCTGGTATGTCCCGCCGTGGATCGCCAAGAAGTACCCGGACATCGTGAACTGGAAGAACCTCAACAAGTACGCGTCGAACTTCAAGACCTCCGAATCGGGCGGCAAGGGCCAGCTCCTCGACGGAGACCCCTCCTACCAGACCAACGACGCGGCTCTGGCGAAGAACCTGAAGTTGAACTTCAAGGTGGTCTACGCGGGCAGCGAGACCGCCCTCATCCAGGGCTTCCGGGACGCCGAGAAGAACAAGAAGTGGATGATCGGCTACTTCTACCAGCCGCAGTGGTTCTTCTCGGAGGTACCGCTGGTACACGTCAACCTGCCCAAGCACACGCCGGGTTGCGACTCCGATCCGGCGAAGGTCGCCTGCGACTACCCGGTGTTCGACCTCGACAAGATCGTCAGCACCCGGTTCGCGAAGTCCGGCAGCCCGGCCTACGACCTGGTGAAGAACTTCAGGTGGACCAACGCCGACCAGAACACCGTGGCCACGTACATCGCCGTGGACAAGATGACACCGCGGGCGGCGGCGAAGAAGTGGGTCGAGGCCAACCCCGCCAAGGTCAAGGCCTGGCTCGGCGGGTGAGGCCGGGCTCGTCGTGCCGTGCGCGGGCCGGGGCTCAGGCCGGGTCCAGGGCGCACCGGAACCCGACGTTGCCGGTCGCCGAGTCCGGGAAGAGTCCCTGCCGCGCGGCGACCCGGTAGCGGCGGCAGTAGGACGCGTGACACAGGTAGGAGCCGCCCTTGGCGACGCGCCGGTCGTCGCCGGGGGAGAAGGGCCCGGCGCACCACTCCCAGACGTTGCCGGTGGTGTTGTACAGGCCGAAGCCGTTGGGCTCGTAGGCGTCGACCGGACAGGTGCCGTACCAGCCGTCGGCCGTGGGACGGCGGTGGGGGAAGTCGCCCTGCCACACGTTCATCCGGGGGCGGCCGTCCGGTTCGAACTCGTCGCCCCAGGGGAACACCCTGCCCTCCAGTCCGCCTCGGGCGGCGCGTTCCCATTCCGCCTCGGTGGGCAGTCGTTTGCCCGCCCACGCGCAGTAGGCGCGCGCGTCGTCCCAGTCGACGTGGACGACCGGATGGTCCGGCCGGTCCTCCCAGGTGGAGTGGGGTCCGTCGGGACGGCGCCAGTCGGCGCCCTCCACCTGCCGCCACCAGGGCGCGGCCGCCACCGCCCGGGTCGGCGGGAAGTCGTCCGGCAGCCGTCCCGCGAAGACGAACGACCAGCCGATCCGCTCGGCGGAGGTGCGGTACCCGGTGTCGGCGGCGAAGCGCGCGAACTGCGCGGCGGTCACCGCGCGGGCGTCGATCCAGAAGGAGTCGACGTACACCGCGCGCACCGGGCCCTCCCCGTCCGCCGGATAGGCGAGCGCGTCCTGGCTGCCCATGAGGAACTCACCGGCGGGGACGGCCACCATCCCCTCCGGCCCCGCCCGGTGCGCGGCGGGCGGCGGGGACGGCCGGGCGGCCGCCCGGCCGCCGCCCGAACCGCCCGACGGCGTGCAGCAGTTCACTGGGCCCCCATGACGCGTCGGTGCAGCCCGCCGTCGAACTCGGCGGGGTCGGCGGCCGCGGCGGCCAGATCGATGCGCACGGTGTGCAGGGTCCCGGTGAACTCGTTGTCGAGGGCCGGGTAGTCGTCGGTCACCGGAGTGCTCAGGTCCACCCCGACGTCGAGCGTCTCGTCGAAGGAGAAGTAGTACGGGATGGTCCGCTCGATCCGTCCGCTGCCGTGCTTCTCGCCGTCCACCAGGAGGGTGGCGGTCCCGCCCTTGCCGAGCCCGCCACCGTCGTAGTCGAACTCGAGCCGGACCTCGTGCCGTCCCGGTGCCGGGGACCGGCCGCCGCGCACGGTGTACACGGTCATGCCGAAGTAGTTGTAGGCGTAGGCGGGCCTGCCCTCGGTGAAGTACAGGCTCCAGCCGCCGAACCGGCCGCCCTGCGCGATGATCACACCCTCGGCCGGCGCCGCCGGCAGGTCCACGTGGGCGGTGACGCTGTGGGAGCGGTTCTTGACGTTGGGCGTGGTCTCCTCCGTGAAGCGCCGCATCCCCGCGCGGTAGGTGACCGAGGTGCGGTCGCCCAGCAGGTCGATGCGGCCGGCCAGGGCCGGGTTCTCCCGCTCGGTGACCCGGTCGTCCAGCGGGAACACCTGGTACTTGGCCGCCTCGATCAGGAACAGGTCCTGCAACGCCCGCAGTTTCCCGGGATGTGCGGCGGCCAGGTCGCGGGCCTGGCTCCAGTCCCGGGACAGGTCGTACAGCTCCCACACGTCGTCGGCGAACCTCCGGTCCTTGTCCGGCACCATCTCCCAGGGGATGCCGTGCCGGGTGACCGCCATCCAGCCGTCGTGGTAGATGCCCCGGTTGCCGCACATCTCGAAGTACTGGGTGCGGCGATGTTCCGGGGCCAGGGCGTCGTCGAGCGTCCGCCGCATGCTCGCGCCCTCGATGGGCTGCTGCGGCACCCCGTCCACACTGAACGGCGCCGGGATGCCCGCGCAGTCCAGGATCGTCGGCAGGACGTCGATCACGTGGGAGAACTGGTGGCGCAGCCCGCCCCGTTCGGCGACCCCCCGCGGCCAGTGCAGGATCATGCCGTCGCGGGTGCCGCCGAAGTGCGAGGCGACCTGCTTGGTCCACTGGTAGGGCGTGTTCAGCGCGAGCGCCCAGCCCGCGGGAGCGATCGGATAGCTGAGCGGGCCCCCGATCTCGTCGATGTGGCCGATCATCTCGTCCGGGTCGTCCACGACGCCGTGGCCCAGCCGGTGCTCGACGACGGTGCCTTCGATGCCGCCCTCGCCGGAGGCGCCGTTGTCGCCCAGGATGTACAGGACGATGGTGTCGTCCAGTTCGCCGAGCTCCTGGAGCGCGTCGAGGAACCGGTCGACCTGGACGTCGGCGTGCTCGGTGAATCCGGCGAACGTCTCCATGAAGCGGGCCGACAACCGGCGCTGGTTGTCGCTGAGTTCGTCCCAGTGCGGGACGCCCTCCGCCCAGGGCGCGAGTTCCGTGTGCGGGGGCACGACGCCGAGCTCCTTCTGCCGTTCGAGGGTCAGCTCCCGCTGGCGGTCCCAGCCGTGGTCGAAGCGTCCGCGGTACTTCTCCTGCCATTCACGGCCCACGTGCAGCGGCGCGTGCGCGGCGCCCAGCGCGAGGTAGGTGAAGAACGGCCGGTCCGGCGTCAGCGTCCGCTGGGTGCGCACCCAGTCGATGGCGTGGTCCACGAGGTCCTCGGAGAGGTGGTAGCCGTCCTCGGGCCGGCGCTCCGGCTCGACGGGAGTGGTGCCCTGGTAGAGCAGCGGGTACCAGTGGTTCATCTCGGCGCCCATGAACCCGTAGAAGGTGTCGAACCCCTCCCCGGTGGGCCAGCGGTCGAACGGCCCGACCGCGCTGATCTCCCTCGGCGGGGTCTGGTGCCACTTGCCGAAGGCGGCCGTGCTGTAGCCGTTGCCCTGCAGGATCTGGGCCATGGTGGCGGCGCTGCGCGGCCGGAAGCCGTTGTAGCCGGGGGCCGCCGTGGTCATCTCGGTGGTGCCGCCCATGCCGACCGAGTGGTGGTTGCGGCCGGTCAGCAGGGCCTGCCGGGTCGGCGAGCACAAGGCTGTCACGTGGAAGCGGGTGTAGCGCAGCCCGTTGCCGGCCAGCCGCTCCGCCGCCGGCATCTCGCAGGGCCCGCCGAACGCGCTGGAGGTACCGAATCCGAGGTCGTCCACGAGCACGATCACCACGTTCGGAGCGTTCTCGGGCGGTGGCACCGGACCGATCGGCGTGAAGGGGACCTCCTGGTCGTGGACGTCCATCGCGGTGGTCAGCGGCCGGTGGGTGTCCGGCCGCGGAAGTATGTGCCGTCCGGCGTCGAACTCGGTCATGTGTTTCCTCCTCTGCACATCGGACTTCCGACGGCACCTGCGCACGCGCATTCCCGACGCTCTTCGCTCCCCTTTGCCGGTGCGGCGGAAGCGGACGCCTGCATTGCGGTCGAAGCCTGTGGTGAGCCAAAAATGACATTCCGGCCGACCGCGGTCAACGAGGTGGCGGGAGACGGCCTGAACGCATAATCGATACCGGCGGTAGAAGACGTCTATGTGTCCCGTGGGTGTCCCGCGACAGGTCACCGCCCTGCCAGGCCGGTGGCGGAGCCTTCTCCCGCCGCCGTCACGCACGACGTCCGCCCGCGGGCCCCGGCCGTCTCGCGACCCGGACGAGGACGAATGGGAATTTCCTCAGCACCGTCCATCCTGACCGGCCGGGAAAGTGAGGAGGGTAAGCCGAGGCGGGGAAACCGGGGCCGGGAAACCGCGGGGGAACCGCCTTTCATGAGCAGCGGGTGATTCGCGCGGTGGCCGGTGCCGTTCCTTTTCGTCGCCTCCTTTTCGTTGTCTCCTTTTCGTCGTCGCACCCGCGCCGCTTCCGAAGCGTGCCCCACCGCACCGCACCGCACCGCGGGCTGACCGCGGCCCGCAGCCGGGAGCGCCGCCTGGCCGGCGCCATCGGTGCCGCTGCGCTGAACGGTTGCCGGCGGCTGCCCCCACCAGAGCCGGCACCTTGCCGGTCCCTCCATGGCAGCGATAGAAGGTCTCTATCGCTCGGCCTGCGCCGGTACCGCTGCCGCCTGCCGCGCGGACATCTCGCGGGCCACGTCGATGAACGCCTGCGCGGCGGGTGACAGGGGCCCGCCCCGCCACAGGAGCCAGACCGGCCGGATCAGCCGCGGACGGGTCGTGAGCGCCACCGCCCCGCGTCTGGCGGCGTCCTCGGCCAGCGAGCGCGGCAGGAGCGTCGCGCCGGCGCCGGCCAGCACCAGCGGGACGACGGCCGCCTGGTGCACGGTGTCCACGGCGATGCGCGGGCTCCGGCCCTCCGAGCGGAGTGCCTCGTCCATCAGGGCCCGGGTCGCGGTGCCCGGCGCGGTCGCCACCAGGTCCAGTGCGGCCACCTCGCTGAGCGCCACGGGCCCGGTCTGCGGGAAGCGCTCGGAGCGCGGCACCACCGCCAGGACCTCCTGCCGGCACAGCTCCAGGGAATCGACGGCCTTGCCGCGGGTCCTGACGTCGGTCAGCCCCAGCTCGCACTCGCCGGTGCGCACCATGTCCGCGACGGCCGGGGTGTCCGGCGGTTCCACGATCACGATGTCGATCCCCGGATGCCGCCCGCGGAAGTCCCCGGCCAGCTCCGCCAGGGGATCGGCCGCCAGCGTCGTCGGCGCGACGACGTCCAGCCTGCCGCCCTCCAGCCCGGCGATGGTGCGCACCACCGACCGGGCCGTCTCCAGGTCGCGCATGACCTGCCGGGCGGGCTCCACGAACGCCTCGCCCGCCGACGTCAGCGCGACGCCGCGTCCCAGCCGGTGGAAGAGGGCGGTGCCCAGCTCCCGTTCGAGCAGACGGATCGCGTGCGACAACGACGGCTGCGCCACATGCAGGCTGTGGGCGGCGCTCGTGAAGCTGCGGTGCGCGGCTACGGCGAGGAAGTATTCGACCTGGCGGCGTTCCATAGAGAGGTTCTATCTCTCCCGGGAGGTGCCCCGCCATCCTCGGCCGCCCACCGGGACGGGGCCCGCGCGCCTCCAGTACGCCACGTCCTCCAGACCCCGCCCGCTCGCCCCGCCCGGGCCCGGGCCGTCGCCGCCAGTGCCTCACGAGGGCTTCGGCGGCCGATGTCACGAGGGCTGCGGCGACCGACGTCACGACGCCTGGGCCGACGCGCCCGCCTGCGGAGACGGTGCCGGTTCGCCCGCCCGTGGAGACCGTGCTCCTTCCCTGCCCAGGACGGCCGCGCCGACGGCCTTCGCCCGCGTAGACGCTGCCGACGGCCTCCGCCCGTGGAGACGGCGCCGACGGTCTCCGCCCGCGAGGAGTTCGCCGATCCCCTCCGCCCGTGAAGACCGCGCCGACGGCCTTCGCGCGCGTAGACGGTGCCGATCGCCTCCGCCCGTGGAGACGGCGCCGACGGTCTCCACCCGCGAGGACTCCGCCGATCCCCTCCGTCGGCGAAAAAACCGCGCCGACGGCATCCGCCCGTGAAGACCGCGCCACCACGCCCGGGCGGAGGCCGATGCCCGGCCGGTCCCGGTCGCCGCCCGTACCGGTGCCCGGCGCCCGGACCCGGGTGGGTCCGCGATGCTTGACGACCCGTCCGTCGCTCGATATGTACATGCCAGAGCATTGGTATGGACCAACTCTGCCGCTTCACGCGCCACCCCGGCGCCCACCCCCCAGTGGAGGCAGCACATGCGAAGACCGTCCGCACTTCTCACCCTGTTCGCCGGGCTGCTTCTGCTGGTCCTGGCCCCGCCCGCATCCGCCGCGGGCGCGCCGAGCGCGGCCTTCGCCCGGACGTCGACATGGGACGGTGGGTACCAGGGCGCGTACACCGTCACCAACGGCGGCAGCGGCACCCTGTCGGCCTGGAGGGTCGAGTTCGACCTCCCGTCCGGAACCACCGTCGGCTCGTACTGGGACGCGCTGCTCACCCGGAGCGGCAACCACTACACCTTCGCCAACCGTGACTACAACGGCACCTTGGCGCCGGGCGCGTCCGCCACCTTCGGATGGGTGTCGAGCGGCACCGGCACACCCACCGGCTGCAAGCTCGACGGGGCTTCCTGTATGGGAGGTTCGAGTACCGACAGCACGCCGCCCAGCACCCCGGCCGGAGTGACCGTCGGCGCGGCCACCAGCTCCTCCCTGACCGTGCGCTGGAACGCGTCGACCGACGACTCCGGCTCCGTCGCCGGCTACGAGGTCTCACGCGACGGAGGCACGCCCGTCACCGTCACGGGCACCTCGTACACGGCCGACGGGCTGCAGGCCGCCACGAGTTACTCGTTCCGCGTGCGCGCCCGCGACGCCGCGGGCAACGTCTCCGCGTACTCCGCGGCCGCCGCGGGCACGACCTCCGGCGACGGCCGCCCGGACAGCGGCGGCCTGGCCACCGCGCCGTACGTCGACATGGGGGCGTGGCCGACGCCCAGCATGCCCGACATGTCCTCCGCGAGCGGGGTGAAGAACTACACGATGGCCTTCATCACCGCCTCCGGCTGCAAGGCGATGTGGTTCAACGCCTATGACCCGCGCGACGGTTGGGCCAAGGACCAGATCGACGCCGTGCGGGCGGCCGGGGGAGACGTCAAGGTCTCCTTCGGCGGCGCCAGCGGTATCGAACTGGCGCAGGCCTGCGGTTCGGTGGACGCGCTCTACGCCGAGTACGACGCGGTCGTGAACGCCTACGGCCTGACGTACGCCGACTTCGACATCGAGGGCGCGGCCACCGCCGACCCGGCCTCCGTCGCCCGCCGCTCCCAGGCCCTCGCGCGCCTGCAGCAGGCCCATCCGGGGCTGCGGATCTCGCTGACGCTGCCGGTGCTGCCGGAGGGGCTGACCTCGGACGGCCTGAACGTGGTGCGGTCGGCGCGCGACGCGGGCGTGGACGTGGACGTGGTGAACGTGATGGCCATGGACTACTACCGTGACGTCGACTACGGCGACGCGGCCGTCCAGGCCGCCCGGAGCACCTTCGCCCAGCTGAAGTCGCTCTACCCGGGCAGGACCGATGCCCAGGTCTGGGGGATGGTCGGGGTGACGCCCATGCTCGGCCAGAACGACGACGGTCACCTCTACGACCAGTCCGACGCCCGCCAGTTGGTCTCCTTCGCCCAGGGGGAGCATCTGGGGGAGCTCGCGTTCTGGGAGGCCACGCGGGACCGCAACGCCTGCACGGGCGCGCTGTACAAGTGCACCAACATCCCGCAATCGCCCTACGAGTTCGCGAAGATCTTCGCGGGTTACACCGGCTGAGACTCCGCCCCGCACACACCCCTCGGCGGACGTGTGCGGGGCCGTCCGCGCGACGGCTCCGGGCGGTGGGAGGCGGCACGACACGTCGCCGTCCGTCCGGCCGGGCGGTCGGAGGCGGGCGGGGGAGCGGCGGGTGCCAGGGTGCGCACGGTGTCTGTACGCGGTCCGGGTGTTGGGATAACGTCGCCCTGCCCCAGCGTATTGAAACGATTCAAATCGCCTCTGAGGGAGCAGGATGCCATGACATCGAGCCGTACATCGCAGAGCGCCGCCCAGCCCGCCCCCCGCCGCCGCACGGTCCTCGCGGCCGGTGCCGGCGCGGTCGCCCTGACCGTCGGGCCCGCCGGCCCGGCCCCGGCCGTCGCGGCCCCGGGTGCCGGCGCCGCGACGGCCGCGCCGTCCGAACCGCCGCGCCCCGGCACCGGCTGGCAGCGCTACGTCCAGGGCCCCGCGTCCCGCACGGTGCGCCCCGAGCGGGTGCTCGCCTCGGCCGGCGACGTACGCCGCCCGAAGGCGCTGCTGAGGCCGGGCGGCGCCAGAACGGTGCTGCACCGCCCGCAGCCGGCCCCCGCACCCCGCTGGCCGGAGGGCACCACGGCAGAGGCGTCCACGACGCACGCCGGCAACAACGGCAACGACGGGCGCCCGCGCACCTATGACGCCGCCAACGCCATCGACGGCGACCCCGACACCTTCTGGAACGACGACACGCTCGCCGCGTTCCCGGACGTCCTGACCGTCTCCCTGCCCGAGGCCCGGCGGATGTCCGGGATCACGGTGATCTCCAACAGCGACGGGGTGCCGACCGCCTTCACCGTCGACGTGTGGACGGACAACGCCTGGAAGACCGCCGCCACGGTGTCTGACAACGATGTCATCCAGCGGGCGGTGCCCTTCGCGTCTCCCGTGTCGGCCGGCAAGGTCCGCATCACCGTGACCGCCGTGCAGGACACCCCGCACGGGGCCTTCACCCGGATCAACGAAGTGTGGCCCGAGCCCGTGGAACCGGTGACGCCGCCCAGCGTCACGGTCGACTTCGGCAAGGTCGTCGTAGGGTATCCGCGCATCCGCTTCACCTCGGCCTCCGCCGACTCGCCCGGCGTGCGCCTGGCGTTCTCCGAGACCCGCCAGTTCCTCACCGAGCGCTCCGACTTCACACGCTCCGACCAGTCCGGCGGCGCGGGCCGGGGAACCGACCAGTTCGCGGTCCCGCCCCAGGGGGCCGACTGGACCGACCACAAGGGCTTCCAGGCGGACGGCAAGGTCTACGCCGACGGCCTGCACGGCTTCCGCTACCTGCGCGTCACCCTCGACGCCCTGGACTCCGACGCCCCGGCGGCCCAGCCCTGGGGAACGGTCGAGATCGACTCCGTCAGCCTGGACTTCACCGCCCACCTGGGCGCGCCCGGCACCTACCGCGGCTGGTTCCTGTGCTCCGACGACGCGCTCAACCGTTACTGGTACGGCGCCGCGTACACCAACGAACTCGTCACCGACACGTTCCGCCAGGACGACGTGGACCCGCGGAACGCCTGGACCGCCTCGCTGGAAGGCAGGCTCGTCCTGCACGACGGCGCCAAGCGCGACCGCGACCCCTACGTCGGCGATCTGGCTGTGTCGGCGAGGACGTTGTACCTCACCCACGACGACACGGCGGCCGCCGCCCGCAACGTACTGGCCGACCTCGCGGACCACCAGCGCGCGGACGGCTGGATCCCACCGGCCTCCATCTCCTCCTACGGGCTCCCGCTGTTCGACTATCCGCTGTGGTGGGTCACCTGCAGCTGGGACTACGTGCTCTACACCGGCGACCGGGCCTACGCGGGGCGCTACTACCCGAACCTGGTGAAGGTGCTGGACACCTGGTACCCGAGCGTCACGGACGAGGCCGGTCTGCTCAGCAAGGGCCTCAACAACACCGGCGGATACGGCGATTACGCCTTCCTGGGCCGCACCGGGCGGATCACCTACTACAACGCGCTGTACGTCCAGGCCCTCAGGGACGCCGCGCGGCTCGCCGGTCTGCTGGGGCACGAAGGGGACGCGACGCGCTGGACGCGACGGGCCGACGCGGTCACGGAAGCGATCAACACGCATCTGTGGGACGACGCGGCGGGGGCCTATCTCGACTCGGCCACCGGACCGGTGCGGCACGCGCAGGACGGCAACTCCCTCGCCGTCACCGCGGGCGTCGCGGACGCCGGCCGCGCGCGATCGGTCCTCGCCCATCTCGACGCGACGACCCGACGCCCGTACGGCAACGCGTTCATGGACAACGACACCCTTTTCGCCGACGCCTCGCAGCGCGTGTACGCCTTCACGTCGTACCCCGAGATCGTGGCCCGGTTCACGGCCGGGCGCGCCGGCTCCGCGCTCGACCAGATCCGGCGCACGTACGGCTGGATGGACGGCCACGACCCCGGCGTCACCCACTGGGAGGGCATCGGTCCCGGCGGATCCCTCTACGAGGGCGCCTACACCAGCATGGCGCACGGCTGGTCCACGGGAGTCCTGCCGGCGCTGACGCACCAACTGCTGGGCGCCCGGCCCACATCGCCCGGCTACGCCACCTGGGAGGTGCGTCCGCACCCCGGCGACGTCGCCTGGGCGCAGGGCCGGCTCCCCACCCCGCACGGCGCGCTGCAGGTGGCCTGGCGGGACTCCGGGGGCTCCTTCCGGCTCGACGTCGACGTCCCGAGGGGGACGCGGGCGACGGTCGCCCTGCCGGGGGACAGCCGTCGTCTGACGGTACGGTCGCGCGGTCGCGTGGTCTGGGCCGGGCGTCGCGTGTCGGCCGACGAGGTCGGCGTCGTCGACGGACGCGTCACGATCTCCGACCTGGCGCCGGGCGCGCACCGTCTCACGGCCCGACGGGAGGGCTGAGCGCCGACGGCGGACGCCCCGGAGGCCCCACAGCGGGCTCCGGGGCTCACCGGCTCCCGGGCGCCGCGCTCGTCCCCTCTCACGACACCCCTGTCCGGCGTCACTGGTTTCCCGGGGACGAAACGGGCACTCGATGGTGAGTGACGTCACGGAGGGGATGATTCGGTGTGATCGTCATAGCGGTCTTGGTGCTGCCCGTACTGGGGGCTGTTCTGCTGCTCATGGATCGTGTCGAGGACTGGATGACGGGGACGCCGTCCACCCCTCGGCACGCGGGCCCGCGTCGGCATCTGCGGCTGATCAGGGGCGGGGCCGAGGCCTCCGGCTCCCACCCGGGGCCGGCCCGGTCGGCGTCCGGGGGCCGCGGACACGCGGCCTGACCGCCCGCCGCGGGACAAGGCCGTCACAGGATCCCTGAGGGCGTCGCACCCGGTCCCGGCCCGCTCGTGACGCGTCCTCGTCGTCCTTGTCCTCCTCCCCGTGCCGTCCCCGTCTTCCTCCCCGTCGTCAGACCCGCTGGCGTGTCGAGCGGTACAGCTCCTCGGAGGTGGACAGCAGCTCGCGTTGCTCCTCCTCGGAGCCCACCATGGGCTGCGAACCGTGCAGCGGCACCTGCGCGCTCTCGGGCAGGAACTTCACCGTGACGAGCCCGATGAGGCCGGCCAGCATCAGGTAGTACGCGGGCATCAGATCGTCGCCGGTCACCCGGACCAGCGCGGCCGTGACCAGGGGCGTGGTGCCGCCGAAGGCGGCCACGGCGAAGTTGAAGCCGATGCCCATGGCCGCGTAGCGCACGGCCGTGGGGAAGAGCGCGGGCAGCGTGGCGGCACTCGGCGCGGCGAAGCAGGCCAGCAGCGTCGACAGGATCAGCACACCGAAGACCGGCGGCCAGGTCCCGTGCATCTTGATCAGCTGGAAGGACGGGATGGCCAGCACGATCATCGCCGCCGCGGACACGGCGTAGACAGGGCGCCGGCCCACATGGTCGCTGAGACGGCCGATGAAGGTGATCAGCAGCACGATCCAGACCATCCCGATGAGCACCAGCACGTCCGCGGAGGAGCTGGAGCGGTTCAGGGTCTCGGTCTGATACGTGGGCAGGTAGCCGGTGACCATGTAGTTGGTGACGTTGTACAGCAGCACGAGTCCCATGCAGACCAGCAGGGCGGGCCAGTGGTTCCTGATGATGTCCTTGAACTCGCTGCCGGCCGAGGACTGCGCGAGGCTCTTCTCGTGCTCGTCGAGCTGCTGCTGGAAGGCGGGCGACTCCTCCAGCTTCAGGCGCATGTACAGGCCGATGGCACCCAGCGGCCCCGCGATCAGGAAGGGGACCCGCCAGCCCCACGCGAGCATCTGCTCGTCGTTCAACGCCACGTTCAGGACGGTGACCAGGGCCGAACCGAGCGCGTAGCCGACGAACGTACCGAAGTCCAGCCAGCTGGAGAGGAAGCCGCGGCGGCGGTCGGGGGAGTACTCGGCCACGAAGGTGGTCGCGCCGCCGTACTCCCCGCCGGTGGAGAAGCCCTGGACCATGCGGGAGAGCAGCAGGAGGATCGGCGCGGCGATGCCGATGGTCGAGTAGCTGGGGATCAGGCCGATGGCGAAGGTGCCGATCGCCATCATGATCATGGTGGTGGCCAGCACCTTCTGCCGGCCCAGACGGTCACCGAGCGGCCCGAACACCAGACCGCCGAGCGGGCGTACGACGAACGCCGCGGCGAACGTGGCGAAGGAGGAGATGACCTGGGCGCCGGGCGAGGCCCCGGGGAAGAAGACCTTGCCGATGATGGCGGCGAGATAGCTGTAGACGCCGAAGTCGAACCATTCCATGCAGTTGCCGAGCGCGGAGGCACCGACAGCGCGCCGCAGCAGCGGCGGCTCGACGACCTGGACGTCCTCCTTGCGCAGGGCGCGCCTGCTGTGACGGAGTCTGCGGGTGAGCTCCTCGCGGACCTGCTGCGGCATGGTCGCCACGCCGTTCCGCAGCCGCTCCCCGCTACGGGGGCCTCGCCGGGGGTCCTCGGGGCTCGCAGTCACTCGGCACGCCACCTTGCTCGATCGTTCGTGTTACCGCACTTCCAGTCGTCCGCATCGAGCGGAAGCAGGGCTTCCGATGCGTGACAGAACGGCTGCCCAACAGAGCGTCGTTCACGCATGTGCCGACCCGAACGGACCGCCGCGACCAGGTCCGCGTCACGAGCAGGCCCTCGGGGGCACGCACATGATCCTCAGGAAGTCTCCACCGCCGCCTTGATCCGCTGTCCGAAGGCGGGCGCGTCCTTGCGCGCCGCGCTCAGCGCGAGGCCCACCAGCAGCTTTCCGATGCCGTGGCCCTCGAGAACGTTGAAGATCCGCACCCGGGTCGTGCCCGGACCGGTGGATTCCAGGTCGTAGCCGCCCTCGTCCGCCGTCACGGCGTTCTTGGAGATCTCCGTCCAGCGGATCCGGTGCGGAGCCTCCAGTTCGGTGATCCGGAACCTCCGGCCGGTCCTCATGCCGGCGTCCCTGACGGTGCTCGTGAAGACCGTGCCGACCGCCGTCGGCCCCTGCGGGGTCTTCGTTATCGCCTGGACCCTGGGGCTGAACGCGGGGTCGTTCGTGCCCTCGGCGAGGAAGGCGAACACGTCCTCGACAGGGCGGTTGATCTCGGCTGTCGCCTCGAATCGACCGGCCACGATTCCTCCTGTGCCGCCATCGCCGGGAGCCACGGCCGACGCGTGAGCCGATGGGCCGAGCACCGTCAGCGTAACGGCGCGGCGCCGGTCGCGCCGCGCCGGCGCAGCCGCGCCCCGGCGCCGGCGGCACGTCGCCGACCGGGCCGGGTGGCCGGCCACGGGTGCTTTTGCCATGCTGGCGCAGGGCGGCACCCTTTGACGCGACAAGGAGTCCCCTATGCCGACGGATATGCCGACGGACGCGGTCGAACGATTCCTGGCAGTCCTTGCCCCGGAGCACCGGGAGGCCGTCGGCGCCCGGCCGCACGAGGAGCAGGAACGCCTGGCCGCGGCCTGGGAGCAGGAACTGGCGTCGGACGACGCACTCGACACCCTCGACGAACTCTCACCGCCGGCGGCCGAGGCCGAGGCGGCCCGCCGTGTCCTGGACCGCGGCAGCGACTAGAGGCGATCGATTCCAGGCGGTCAGTGGCCGTCGGCGATCAGTGAGCGGTGGATCGGCTGTCCGGTCCTGTCGTCGTGCCGGAGGGCGGCGGTGATCGCGTCTCGGCGGTCGTGCACGGCCTCGCGGCCGCGGGCCCGAGCCCGGCTCGTCACGAGCGGCCGGCATCGCCGATCGGCACGGCCCGTCCCGTCACCCGTGTACGGGTGTCCCGCGGATCCACGTCGATCAGCAGGTCGCTGGGGGGCCCATGTCCTCTCCCTGGCGGATCTCGATCCTGCTCGGGGAGGTCACGAGACCCAGTGTGCGGAGGTATCCGCCGAACGCCGCGGCCGCCGCCCCGGTCGCCGGGTCCTCCACGACACCGCCGACGGGGAAGGGGTCCCGGGCGTGGAAACGCTCCGGCGTCTCCCGCCACACCAGATGGACGGTGGTCCAGTCGTACCGGCGCATCACCTCGGCGAGGCCGTCGAAGTCGTGGGCCAGTTCCGCCAGTCGCGCCCGCGACGCGGGCGCCGGCAGCGGCTGGTGCGAGTGAGCTGCTCACCGCACTTCGCCGACGTGCCGGTACGCCTGGCCCGGCACCGCAGACGGTGGACGGCACCGGCCGCCCGGACGTTCGCCCAAGCACTGGTGCGGCACTCGTCGCTCCCGGCGGCCTGGGCGGGGTCCGGCGACGGTTCGGCGCTCTGAAGGCGCGCGGGGAGGCCCGCGACCGGTCACGACCACGCCGCAGCCATCGGCTGCCGCCACAGGGCTGCCGCCGGCAGACGACATGTCCGGTGCGGTTCCAGGGGCCGGGCGGGCGGTCGGCCACGGTGGCCGAGTTCCCCGCTTCCACGGGTGCCGGGCCTCCGAGCCGGGTTCGACCTGCGATTTCTTCGCCTCCGGACCAATCCGCGGGCCTCGCGGCCTCGGATTACGCCCGGACATGTCCCGACCACGGAGGACCCCGTGAAAGAAGCCGTGCACATCGGCAGGAATCCCTCGGCGGAACCGGACCTGCAGGAGCTGGTGGGCCGGGTGGCCCTGGGCGACGAGGACGCGTTCGCCTCGGTCTACGACGCCGTGGTGAGTCCGGTCCTGGGGGCCGTCCGTGCCGTCCTGCGCGACCGGGCGCAGTCGGAGGAAGTGGCCCAGGAGGTCTTCGTGGAAGTGTGGCGCACCGCCCCCCGGTACCGCCCCGACCGGGGGACGGCCATCAACTGGATCCTCACCCTCGCGCACCGCCGAGCCGTGGACCGCGTGCGTTCGGTGGAGGCCGCGGCCGCCCGCGACCACAAGGCCGCGCTGCTGGACCGTACGCCCGAGTACGACGAGGTGAGCGAACAGATCGAGGCGCGGTTGGAGCGCGAACAGGTGCGGCGCTGTCTGCGCACCCTGACCGAGATCCAGCGCCAGGCGGTCACGCTGGCGTACTACCGAGGACTGACCTACCGCCAGGTGGCGGAAGCGCTGACGCTGCCGCTGGGCACCGTCAAGACCCGACTGCGCGACGGCTTGATCCGGCTGCGCGACTGCCTGGGGGTGACCGCATGATGACCGCCGACCTGCACCGCATGACGGGGGCCTACGCCCTGGACGCCCTGCCCGACGAGGAGCGGGACGCGTTCGAGCGGCACCTCGCGAGCTGCGAACCGTGCGCCCAGGAGACCGCCGAACTCTGCGCCACCGCGGCCCGCCTCGGTCTCGCCGTGTCCGTCACGCCGCGTCCGGCGCTGCGCGATCAGGTGCTGCACCGGATCACGACCGTCCGGCAGGACGCGCCCGGAGGGCCTTCGCCGATCCGTTCGCGCCGTGCCGGTCCGCGGGCGCGCGTGCTGTCGCGCTGGGCGCTGGCCGCATGCCTCGCGGCGGCGGCCGCGCTGGGCGGCACGGCGGTGTGGCAGCACCAGCGTGCCGAGGACGCCCTGAGCCAGGCGCGCCGGGCCGAACAGGGGACGGACGAGATCGCCGCCGTACTGGCCGCCCCGGACGCCAGGACCCGGGCGGCCGAGCTGGGCGGCGGTGCCACCGGGACCGTCGTCGTCTCCAGGAGCCAGGACAGAGCCGTGTTCGTCGTCTCCGGGATGGCACATCCTCCCGGTGGCAAGGTCTACCAGCTGTGGTTCGACGACGACGGCACCATGCGGTCCGCGGGCCTCATGGACCCCGGCCGCAGCGACCAGGCCGTCCTGATGCGGGGCGCCGTCGACGGCGCGTCCGGCATGGGCGTGACCGTCGAACCCGCGGGCGGCTCGAAGAAGCCCACCTCGGCCCCGCTCGCGCTGATGAGCTTCCCCACCTGAGTACGCGACTTCTTCCCGGCGCGGAAGGACGGCGTTATCGGGTGCGAAATCGGCCTGCGCTGAATTCCCCCAACATTCGATGATACGTAGCCGACACGGGTTCGGATTGGTCCGGGAAAAACATTCGTCCGATCGGGCGGCCGACCAATCCGGAAGTCTTTCGGGGCCGGATTCCCCACGTGAGCGACGACGAGCTGAAACCACGACAACGCCGCGGCCGGACGCGGCCGTTCCTGGGCGCACTGAGCGGTGTCCTGGCCGGATTCGCCGCACTGGCCGTCGCCGAACTGGTGTCGGCGGCGGTACGGCCGCAGGCCGGTCCGGTCATCGCGGTCGGCGGCGCGGCGATCGATCGCACACCGGCCGCGGTGAAGGACTGGGCCATCCGGAATTTCGGCACGAACGACAAACTCGTTCTCCAGCTCGGAATCCTCACCGTCCTGGCGCTTTTCGCACTGGCGCTGGGAATGGTCGCGCTGCGGTTCCGCCGCACCGGTGCCGCGGGTGTTCTGCTGTTCGGCGCCGTCGGGGCGGTCGCGGCGACGAGCCGCCCCGACTCGGCCGGCCCGTCCGACGCCCTGCCCTCCGTGGTGGGTGCGGTCGTCGCCGCGGCCCTGCTGTACGTCCTCGTCGGCCGTCTCGCGCCAGGAACCCCCGGCGCGGAGGGCGTCCGCGGACCCGACTGGGATCGCCGCGGCTTCGTGATCGCCGCGACCGCCGCTGCCGCCGTGTCGGCGGGCGCCGGAGCGCTGGGCCGGACACTGAACGCCTCCCGTGGGCAGGACGCGGTCGCCTCCCGCGACCGGGTCGTCCTGCCGGCGCCCGCGTCCGCCGCGCCCGCCGTACCCAAGGGCGCCCAGGTGCGGATCCCGGGGGTGAGCCCCTTCATCACCCCGAACGGGTCCTTCTACCGCGTCGACACCGCCCTGGTGGTGCCCAAGGTGGACGCGACGACCTGGCGGCTGCGCATCCACGGCAAGGGCGTCACCCGACCGCTCACCCTCTCCTTCGGCGATCTCCTGCGGCGTGAGCTGATCGAGCGGGACATCACGCTGACCTGCGTGTCGAACGAGGTCGGCGGCCCCTACGTCGGCAACGCCCGCTGGATCGGTGTGCGACTGGCCGGCCTGCTGGCCGACTGCGGTGTGCAGCCACCGTCGAAGGGGGGCCCGGCCGACCAGCTGGTGGCCCGTTCGGTGGACGGCATGACCATCGGCAGCCCGGTGGAGGACGTGATGGACGGCCGTGACGCCCTCCTCGCCCTCGGCATGAACGGCCGGCCCCTGCCCTTCACCCACGGCTTCCCCGTCCGCATGGTGGTGCCCGGCCTCTACGGCTACGTCTCCGCCTGCAAGTGGATCGAGGACATCGAACTCACCACCTTCGACGCCTACGACAGCTACTGGGTCAGGCGCAGCTGGGCCCGCCGGGCCCCCGTCAAGACCCAGTCCCGCATCGACACCCCCAAGCCCTTCGCCCGCCCGAAGGCCGGCACCGTCATGGTCGCCGGAGTCGCCTGGGCCCAGCACCGCGGCATCGACAAGGTCGAGCTGCGCGTCGACGACGGCCCCTGGCAGGGGGCCCGCCTCGCGGCCGAGGACTCCCGCGACACCTGGCGCCAGTGGTCCTTCCCCTGGCAGGCCACCAAGGGCGGCCACACCCTCACCGTCCGCGCCACCGACCGCGACGGCCACGTCCAGACCGCCCGGCGTACCCGGACCATCCCCGACGGTGCCAGCGGCCACCACTCCGTGGTCGTGACCGTCGACTGACCGGCAGACCCCCAACCCCCGACAGCGCAGCCCACGCTGCGACAACCCAGAGGAGAAACACCATGAATCCCCGTATCCGCATGCGCCGTACCGCCGTCACCCTGGCCGCCGCGGCCGTGCTTCCGCTCGCGTTGAGCGCCTGCAGCGGCAACGGCAGCGACTCCGCGAAGGCCGACTCCTCACCGAAGGCGTCCACCTCCGCGGCGGACAACGGCATGGGCAGCAGCGCGTCGCCGATGGACGAGCCGTTCGGCCCGGCCTGTTCGTCGGTGCCCAAGAGCGGCGCCGGATCCTTCGACGGCATGGCCAAGGACCCGGTGGCCACCGCCGCGTCCAACAACCCGGCTCTGTCCACCCTGGTCACCGCGGTCAAGAAGGCCGGCCTGGTCGACACCCTCAACAACGCCCAGAACATCACCGTGTTCGCGCCGACCAACGACGCCTTCGCGAAGATCCCGAAGGCGACCCTGGACAAGGTCCTCAACGACAAGGCCCAGCTGACGAAGATCCTCACCTATCACGTGGTGGGCAAGAAGCTGACGCCGGCGGACCTGGAGAACGGCTCCTTCGCCACCCTGGAGAAGTCGAAGCTCACCACGTCCGGATCGGGCGAGTCCTACACGGTCAACGACTCCGCCAAGGTCGTCTGCGGCAACGTCAGGACCGCCAACGCCAACGTCTACATCATCGACAGCGTTCTCATGCCCACCGGCTGACATCCCGTCAGTGACGCCGGGCGCCGCGCCGACGGTGCCCGGCGTCAGGGGCGCGGACGCCTCGGCGCCGGCTGTCCCGTGTCACTTCCTGCCGCCGAACGCCTCCTTGCGGATGACGTCGAGGATGCCCGGAACGCCTTCCGTGGTGCGGACGTCGATGAAGGCGCGCACATGACCGGTGCCGGTCGCCTCCCGCACCAGCGCGTCCGCCAGGTCCGCGCGAGAGGTGAACCGGCCGGGAAGGCGCGAGGTGGCGACCTGGTAGGCGCTGACGGCCTCCGTGTCGAAGAGACCGGCGGGCCGGACGACCGTCCACTCGTGATCAGTGTCCCCGACGATCCGCTCCATGCGGCGCATGTCCTCGTAGACCGTGCGTCCGACGGTGCGCGCGACGAGGGGTTCGAGCACTTTCCGGAAGAAGAGGGTCTCACCGGGTGCCGGCACACCGAAGAGCACGGTCGAGGTGACGCAGACCAGACGCCGTACGCCGTGCTCGGTCATGGCCTGCGCGATGTGGGTGACGCCCTCCGAGTACACGCTGACCGGCGTCCGGGCGAACGGGACCCCGAGCGTGGAGATCACCGCGTCCTGCCCGGCCACGGTGCTTTCGACGGCGGCGGCGTCGAGCACGTCCGCACCGGCCACGTGCAGCCGCGGGTGGCTCAGCGGGAAGTCCTCGGGCCGCCGTGTGACGGCGGTGACCGTGTGTCCTGCGGCGATCGCCTGCGCGGTGACCTGGCGTCCGGTCGCTCCGTTGGCCCCGAATACGACGAGCTTCACTGCGTTCCCCTCTCCTGCGGACCTCCCGCGGACGACGGTGTCGGCGTCCGGCCGGTCCGTACGGTGTCGTCATGTGGGAGGAGTCCTACGGCGCTGAATGTGACACCCGGCGTCCGGTGGAGACGGGGGACACACGAGGGGTGCGCCGGTGGGGCTGTCCCGCGCCGGCCCGGCGCGCCGGCAGGGCGCTCGCCCTCCCCACCCGCGGTGGGCGCTAGCTGTGCGTCTGCCGGGCGTGCCGGGGCAGCAGTCCCACCAGCAGGAAGGTCAGCAGGTTCAGGCCGGCCGCGATGCCGAGGACCAGTTCCGTGGCGCTGAGGTAGGAGTGGGCCGACGGGTGTCCGACCCGGGCGAAGAACACGGTACCGAGGGCGGCGACGCCGACGGCGCCGGCGAACTGCTGGACGGCGTTGAGCAGACCCGCGCCGCTGCCGACCTCCTCGGCGGTGGCGTCGCCGATGACGAAGTCGACGAGCGGGACGAACACGAGGCCGGAGCCGAACCCGGTGAGCACCAGCGAGGGTGCCAGATTCCAGACCGTGACGTCGGCCCCCCAGTGGGCGACGGACCACCACAGCGCCAGCAGGCCGGTGACGGCGAGGAACAGCCCCAGGTGCAGGCTCGCGCGGCCCAGCCTCTCGGCGAGCACGGCGCCCGCGAGCAGCACCGCGACGGCGGTGCCGAGGGCCCAGGGGATCAGCGACAGGCCGGTGCGCAGCGGCGTCCAGTGCAGGCCCTGCTGCAACAGCAGGTTGACGACGAGGACGAAGGCGCTGAGTGAGGCGTAGAAACCGGCCACGATGACCAGGCCGACGACGAATCCGCGCTTGCGGAACAGCGTCGGTGTGATCACCGGGTGCCTGCTGCGACGCTGGGAGACGACGAACAGGGCGAGCAGGCCGGCCGCGGCGGCCATCATGCCGTAGGTCCAGGCGGGCCAGCCGAGTTCGCGTCCCTGGATGAGCGGGACGATGAGCAGGGCCGACGCCGCGGTGAGCAGGGCGACACCGGTGAGGTCGAGGCGGGCGGTCCGGTCCTCGCCGCCGTGACGGGGCAGGACCCGCCGGCCGAGCAGGAGGGCGACCACACCGAACGGGACGTTGATCAGGAAGATGGAGCGCCACCCGCTGCCGAACAGGTCCAGATGGAGCAGCCAGCCGGCCAGGATGGGCCCGGCCACCATGGTCAGGCCCATCAGCGGGCCGACCGGGGTCAGCGCCTTGCGCAGCTGCTGGGGCGGAAAGACGACCTTCACCAGAGCCAGGCCCTGCGGGATCATGACCGACCCGCACAGGCCCTGCAGCGTGCGGGCGACGATCAGGAAGACCACGCCCGGGGCGAGGCCGCAGGCCAGCGAGGCCAGGGTGAAGCCGGTCATGCCGAGCAGGAACAGCCGCCGGCGTCCGAGCAGGTCGCCGAGCCGTCCCGAGGTGACCAGGCCGAGTGCGAAGGCGGCGGTGTAGGCGCTCAGCACCCACTGCACCGTGACCTGGCCCCCGTCGAGGTCGGCGCGGATGGACGGGCCGGCGAGGTTGGCGACGCTGGAGTCGATCAGATCCATGATGTCGGCCAGGACCACGACGGCCAGGACGAGCCACGCGGTGCGCATCGGCAGCGGGCTGATGGTGGGCGCTTGAGATATGTGCTGGTCAGTAGACACGAACACTGTTCTACAGCAGATCAGTGTTCTGAACAATGCGAACACCGTTCGGAGTGACTCGGAACACTGTTCGCAGACCCGCTAGACTCCGCCGTATGTCACCGACTCCGCAGGAACGGCGCGCAGCGCGGCACCGACTCGGCACGGACCCGAACGCACGAGGGGGCCGGCGCGGGCCCTCCGGCGGCCGCAAGAAGCCGATCACGGTCGACGCCATCATCGGCACCGCGTTCGGCATCGTGGAGAGCGAGGGCTACGAGGCCCTGACCATGCGGCGTCTGGCCACCGCGCTGGAGACGGGACCCTCGTCGCTCTACGCCCACGTGGTCAACAAGGAGGACCTGGACGAACTGCTCATCGGCCGGCTGTGCGCCGAGATCGACCTTCCCGATCCGGACCCCGGCGCCTGGCGGACGCAGATCATCGGCGTCTGCACCCAGCTGCGCGACCAGTACCTGCGCTACCCGGGCATCTCCCGGGCCGCCTTCGCCGCGGCCCCGTCCAACCTGGACACGCTGCGCGTCAGCGAGGGAATGCTCGCCATCCTGCTCGCCGGAGGCATCGCCCCGCAGGTCGCGGCCTGGGCGATCGACTCGCTGATGCTCTACGTCAACGCGTACAGCCTCGAGGTCTCGCTGGTGAACCGGCGGCTCAGCCGCGGCGGCGGCGACTGGGTCGTCAGCCGCGAGGAACTCCTGCGCCGGTTCGCCGCACTGCCCGACACCTTCCCCCAGACCAGGCGCTACGCCGCCGAACTCACCGCCGGAACGACCCACGACCGCTTCGACTTCACGCTCGGCCTGATGATCGACGGACTCCCGGGCCCTCGGTGAGTGCCCTGCACCACCCGGCCGCACGGCCGGGTGGCCGAAACACGGGCGCGTTGCCGAAAACGTGACGAAATCGGCACCTATCCTCAGGGGGTTCCCATTCCGGTTTTCCGCCCCAGGAGAATGACCATGGACCTCAAGCCCCTGGCCCGTACCGCGATCGCCGTCGTTGTCGCGGGGACCGCCCTCGTCACGGCAGTCGGCCCGGCCGCCGTGGCCGCTCCCCGGACGGCCGTCGTCCGGGAGGGCGCCCCGGGGCCGGGCGGCACGGCTCCGGCGGGCGGCGGGACGGGCAACAGCCTCGTCGACTTCGGCGGCGCCGCCATCGACTTCGTCGGCCGCCTCATCGGTACGGGCGGCGGGAGCGTCTGAGCGGACCCGGTCCAACCGGGACATCGTCCGATTTTTGACGCATGCTTTACGCGCTTCAGGAAACTGCCACCCACATTGGCGCACTCTGACGGTAAGCAGGGTTCATCCGAACTGGAGAGCAAGAGAGTGGGGCAGGCGTGCGAGGGCGCAAGGGCGGCATAGGGATCGCACTGGTCACGGTCGCGGTGCTGGTGGGCACCAGTGCCTGCGGCGGCGGCAGTGACAAGGCGAGCGGGGACGAGGGAAAGGCGTCGGGGAAGCCGAGTGCGAGTGCCTCGCCGTCGCCGACGAAGCCCAAGGGCCCGCCGATGCTGCTCGACACGATAACCCCGCAGTCGGGCACCACGGTCGGCGTGGCCATGCCGATATCGGTGATCTTCACGAACCCGGTGGCGCCCAAGGCGCGGGCCACGGTCGAGAAGCACATGAAGGTCAGCGCCTCCCGACCGGTGACCGGTGCCTGGCACTGGTTCGGCGACCGGCGCGCCGACTGGCGCCCGAAGACGTACTGGCCCTCCGGCACCACGGTGAAGATCGACGCCGAACTGAAGGACGTCGGCAACGGCAACGGCCGCTACGGCGTGCACGGCTACACGCACACCTTCAAGATCGGTGACGACGTGCGCGCGGATGTCTCGGTGACCGGCCACACCATGAAGGTGACCCGCAACGGCCAGGTCGTGCGCACCCTCTCGATCAACGCCGGGAGCGCCCAGTACCCGACCTGGAACGGCACCATGGCCGTCATCGACAAGCAGAAGAAGGTCCACATGACCTCCTGCAGCGTCGGTATCAGCTGCGACAAGGGCAGCCCGAACTACTACGACCTGACGCTGCCCTGGGACGTGCACCTGACCCGGTCCGGCACGTACGTGCACTACTCGACCGGCGACCCGAACCCGGGCAGCGGCAGCGCCCGCGGCTCGCACGGCTGCGTCCACCTGTCCATGTCGGACGCCAAGTGGTTCTACGGCCAGGTCAAGCAGGGCGACCCCGTCACCATCACCGGCTCGCCCCGCGCCAAGGCCCCGGCCGACAACGGCTACGCCTCCTTCGACCTGAGCTGGGACCAGTGGCTCGCGGGCAGCGCGTCCGGAGAGTCGACGACCGGCGCGCTGTGACCTGCCGCCGCCGCGACGGGGACAGCGGCCCCTCCCGCCGCCGGTCTCCTCGTCGCGGCGGGCGCGGTCAGGCCGGCTGCCACAGCTCGATCCGGTTGCCCTCCGGATCGGTGACCCAGCCGAATCGGCCGACGCCGTCCATCTCCTGCGTCTCGTCGGCCACGTCCGCCCCGCCGGCGCGCAGCTGCGCGAGCATCGCGTCCAGGTCACGGACCCGGAAGTTGAGCATGGTCCGCTGGGAGTCGGAGCCGAAGTAGTCGGTCCGGGACTCGAACGTCGCGAACACCGTGGGTCCCGTCTGCTGACGCCACAGGCCGTTGTCGTCGGCGTCCAGCCCCAGACGGTCGCGGTACCAGGCGCTGAGGGCCGCGGGGTCGGCGGCCCGCAGGAAGTAACCACCGATTCCGAGCACACGTTCCATGCGGCCATCCTGCCAGGATCGCGACGGGCACGGGCCGGATCGCGTCCGAGGGGCTGCCCGGGGCGCGTCCGGGAAGACGTCGTTCACCTCCACGCCGCCAGACGCGGCCTGCCCCGGGTGCTTCGATCCTCCTGGGGCCGCGGTGCGTGGTGAGCGACGGAGGTTGCGCCGTACGGCGGATGTTTGGCCTGTGAAGGTATGTATCTCCCGCGGCGGGGCACTTGGGGGTGTATCCGACGCCGCTCGGCGTCGCCCGGTGGCGAGGACGCCACCGATCAATTCTGACTTCTCGCGGTGGCGTACGCCCACGCGCGAGCTGTGCTGTGCGGGAGAGGGGAAATCGCCATGATGGTACCGGCGGAGAAGGAACTGCGTGCGGTGCTGGCCCGGTTCGCCCAGGCGCGGATCGAGCACGACGTGTGTCCCACCGGCCGCAGCAGCCGTGCCCTGGAGGACGTGACCTACACGCTGTGCGTCATGACCGCCTCCCGCACCGTGGAGCAGGCCCTGAGCACGGCGGACCTGCTCATGGAGCAGTATCGTGCCGGCCGCGCGGGGGTGGCTCAGGAGGAGGAGACCCTGGCAGCGTAGCGGCGGGTTCCCGCAGCCGCGGGCCGGCGGGCCGGGTGCCCGCCGGCCCGCGGCTGCGGTCAGGAGAGGCCGGGCAGCGCCGAGCAGTTGGACGTGGCCGGCTCGGCGTCGAAGCGGTCGGTCAGCCAGGAGATGGCGTCCCCCTGGTCGGCGAGCAGCGGGGCGAAGTGGTTGATCAGGGCGCTGCCCAGGCCGGGCAGGGTGACGGGCTTGTACGTCACGTCGGCGCCCTTGGCGCACCAGTCGACGGCGAGTTGGCGGGCCTGTGCGTGCGGTACGAGGTTGTCGCTGGTGCCGGTGGCCAGCCGTACCGGTGAGGCGGGCGCCAGCGTGCCGATGCGCTGCCGGTCCAGGAAGTCGGTCAGGGCTGGCTCGGACCGGATGATGTCGCTGATGGTGCGGCCGTCCGTGGTCCAGCTGGTGCTGTGCGAGCCGCCGTAGGCGAAGAGCGCGTCGCCGACACACATGGTCGACAGGTCCTTGAGGGCTGCCCGCCCCGCCGCGTTGAGGTGGGCGTCGGCGATCGGCTTCAGCGCGGGGTCGGACTCCAGGAACCCGTTGACCGACCAGCCCAGGGCGCCCGCCAGCTCGCTGCCGTCGATCGCCTTGGTGACCGCGACCAGGTCGGCCGGCGGGGCGCCCGCGTAGGTTCCGGAGAGGGTGACGTCGGGAGCGTAGGCCGCCTGCAGTTCGGCGGCGGCCGCGGTGGCGCCGCCGCCCTGGCTGTAGCCGAACAGGCCCACACGCGAGGCGGACGTGATCGACGTACCGCTGAGCGAGCGCGCGGCGCGGACGGCGTCGAGCACCGCGTGGCCCTCGTCCACTCTGTTGACGTAGGTGTGCAGCCGGTCCGTCGTGCCCAGTCCGGCGTAGTCGGTGACGACGACGGCGATGCCTCTGGCCAGGAGACGGTAGATCGCCAGATCCTCGTAACCGATGGACACCGTTTGGCCGTTGAGGGTGAGGGGGTGCTCCAGGCCGAGGGAGGCGGCACACTGGTCGCCCTGGCCCATGGTGCCCGGCGCCACGGCGACGAGCGGCCGGTCGCCGCGGCCGTGCCAGGCGGCGGTGGGTTCGATGTAGGCGCCGGTGACCGCCATGGGCTCGCCGCGCGAGTCGGTGGACTTGTACATCAGGCGGGTGGCGGCGCCGGGCAGCGGCCCGTCGAGGCCCGGCAGGCTCAGCGCCAGGGGGAGGGGTTCGCTGCGCACGAGGGCGCCGTTCGCGGCGGGCAGTGCGGCGGGCGGCGTGTAGAACTCCGGGATCGTGACGCCTCGGGAGACCACGGCGTCGGTGTGCGTCGCCGTCGGCGTCGCGACCGCGGGGAGCGCGGTGGTGCCGAGGCATGCGGCGGTCGTGACGGCGACGGCCAGTATGCGGGCTGATGCGGGCATGACGGACCTCCGGGGTCGGGGAGGCCGAGCCTCGACCTGCGGCTCGGTCGGCTGACGGCCTGGCGGGGGCAGGCCGGTGGGGGAGGGGCCCTGCGGCGCCGGGGCACGGTCGTCCCACCGCGCCCTCGCCCCGCGCCACTCTTAGACGAGGTGTCAGGACGGTATCGGCGAAGGTGTTACCGGGGGTAGCACCTGGAAGGTTACGTTTCAGTAATGTGACGGGCGGTGAGCGGCTTCCGGGGGTGCAGCCCGCGTGGCCCGGCGCGCGGCTCGGTCCGAAGCCCGGCTCGGCTCGGCCCGGCTCCGTCCGGACCCAGCCCGCCCACCGCCGCTCGGCCCGCGCCTGCGGTCAGCTCCCGCCCGTCCGGATCATGAAAGGGGTCCCGCCCGCCAGGTTTGGGTACTCGGACCGGCGTCGCGATCGTCTTCGGCCCCTCACCGGTTTGCGAGAGCCCTCGGTGAGCAGACGATCTCGCGGCAAGCCGTGCCGGGCCGGGCCGAAAGGAGCGTGTCCGTGCCGGGCCGAAAGGAGCGTGTTCATGACGGACAACGAGTCCGGTCTCCTCGCCGCCGAGGCGGACCCGGGGGCGGTCAGGCGTCACCGGTCCCTGTTCAGGGCCGTCCGGCGGCGCAGGAATCCGCCCCTGCGACGCACCGACATCACCGTCACCGACGAGGCAGCCGTCAAGAGGGCGGTGAAGGCGGCCTCGCTCGGCAACGCCATGGAGTGGTTCGACTTCGGGATCTACAGCTACCTCGCGGTCACCATCGGCCATGTCTTCTTCCCGTCCGGGAGCGACACGGTCCAGCTGCTGTCCTCGTTCGCGACCTTCGCGGTGGCGTTCTTCGTGCGCCCCCTCGGCGGTGTGGTCTTCGGGCCGATGGGTGACAGGATCGGCCGCAAGCAGGTCCTCGCCCTGACGATGATCCTGATGGCGCTCGGCACCTTCTCGATCGGCCTGCTTCCCTCGTACGCCACCATCGGCTTCTGGTCCCCGGCCCTGCTGATCTTCTTCCGGCTCATCCAGGGCTTCTCCACCGGCGGCGAGTACGGCGGCGCCTCCACCTTCATCGCCGAGTACGCGCCCGATCTGCGCCGTGGCTTCTACGGCAGCTTCCTCGAGCTGGGGACGCTCGCCGGGTACGTCGGCGCGGCCGGACTGGTGACGATCCTGACCGCGGTGCTGGACGGCGGCGGCATGGAGCAGTGGGGCTGGCGGGTGCCGTTCCTGGTGGCCGGTCCCATCGGGGTGATCGGTCTGTATCTGCGGCTCCGGCTGGACGAGACGCCCGCCTTCCGGAAGCTGGAGGACGGCTCCGTGCACCGGGCTTCCGACGCCGCCTCCGGCGTCGAGACGACCAGCACCGGGGACGTCGCGAAGATCTTCCGCGACTACTGGCCGACCCTGATCCTGTGCATCTGCCTGGTCGGCGCCTACAACATCGCCGACTACATGCTCCTGTCGTACATGCCGACGTACCTGTCGGACGAGATGGGCTACTCCGACACGCACGGCCTGCTCATCCTGATCGCCACCATGGCGGTGCTCATGCTGATCATCAACCGGGTGGGCCGGTGGAGCGACAGGTTCGGCCGGAAACCCCTGCTGATGACGGGGATGCTGGGGTTCGTCCTGCTGTCCCTCCCGGCCTTCCTGCTGGTCAGGCAGGGCAGTCTGTGGGCGGTGTCGGCCGCGATGCTGATGCTGGGACTGTCGCTGGTCTGCCTGCTCGGCACCATGTCCGCGACGCTGCCCGCGCTGTTCCCGACGCACGTGCGCTACGGCTCCCTGTCCATCGGCTACAACGTCGCGGTCTCCGTCTTCGGCGGCACCACGCCCTTCGTCATCACCGCGCTGATCTCCGGGACCGGCAACGAGCTCATGCCCGCCTTCTACGTCATCGCCGCGACCGTCGTCGGTGCGATCGCCGTGGCGTGCACGCGGGAGTCGGCGCGGCGGCCGCTGGCCGGCTCGCCGCCGTCCGTCGCCACTCCCGAGGAGGCCGCCCGGATGGTGGAGAGCCAGGCACCGGCGCCGAGGTTCTGACGGGCACACGTGGCAAGCCCGACCAAAAGGGGGAAGCCTGATGGAACCAGGGCCGGGGGCAGGCGAAGGAGGAGCGGTGCCGACACAGCCGGCGGAAGGAGCCGACCCCCGGCGGTGGAAGGCGCTGTGGGTCACGCTCGTGGCCGGGTTCATGAGCCTGCTGGACGTGACGATCGTGTCGGTGGCGCTCCCGTCGATGCAGCACGACCTCCACGCGTCGGCACCCGCCATCCAGTGGGTGGTCTCCGGCTACGCCCTCAGCTTCGCCCTGGTCCTCGTCACCGCCGGCCGCCTCGGCGACGCGATCGGCAGGCGCCGTATCTTCCTGTTGGCCCTGGCGGCCTTCGTGCTGTGCAGCGCGGCGGCGGGCGCCGCACCCAGCATCACGCTCCTGGTGGCAGCCCGTCTCGCCCAGGGCGCCGCCGCGGGCTGTCTCGCCCCGCAGAACTCCGCCCTCATCCAGCAGATGTTCCGCGGAGCCGAACGCGGGCGCGCCTTCGGCCTGTTCGGCGCGGTCGTGGGCATCTCCAGCGCCGTGGGCCCGATCGTGGGCGGCCTCGTCCTCACCCTCGCCAACGGCCCCCAGGGCTGGCGCTGGATCTTCTACGTCAACGTCCCGGTCGGCGCCGTGGCCCTGCTGCTGGGCCTCCGGCTGCTGCCCAGCACGTCACCGTCCCGCCGGGAGCGGCTCGACCTCGGCGGCGTCGCCCTCCTCGGGTGCGGAGTGCTGGCGCTGATGCTGCCGCTGGTGATGGCCGAGTCGGGCGGCGTACGGCGGCTGTGGTGGCTCTTCCCGGTGAGCCTGGCCCTCCTGTTCGGCTTCGTCCGCTGGGAGCGACGCGTCGCGGCCCGCGACGGCCAGCCGCTGCTGGATCCGCGGCTGGTCACGACCACGCGCGGCTACGCCGCCGGTGCCGCCCTGGGCACGTTGTACTTCGTCGGCTTCAGCGGTGTGTGGCTCGTCTTCGCACTGTTCTTCCAGAACGGTCTGGGCTACTCGCCGTTGCGCTCGGGGCTCGCGGTGACACCGTTCGCGATCGGATCGGCCTGTGCGGCGGCCGTGTCGGGACGCCTCGTGGACCGGCTCGGCAGGCTGCTGACGGTGTGCGGCCTGGTCGGTGTGACGCTCGGCCTGGGGGGCACCGCGCTGATCCTGCTGCTGGCGCCCACCCATGTGGCCGCCTGGCTGACCATGCCCGTCCTCTTCGTCGGCGGCCTGGGCAGCGGCTGTGTCATCGCCCCGAACGTCACCATGACCCTGCGGGAGGTCCCCGTACGGATGGCCGGCGCGGCCGGCGGCGCCCTGCAGACCGGGCAGCGGCTGGGCGGATCGGTGGGCACGGCCGCCCTGCCCGGCATCTTCTACGTCGTCCTGGGCTCCGGCGCCCACGACTACCATGCCGCCGTGGCGACCGCCGTCGGCCTGGGTCTCGGTCCCATCGTGTGCTCGCTCGTCCTCGCCGTCCACGACTGGCGGCGCGATCGCCGCGGTGACGGGGGACCCTGCCCGCCGGAGGTCTCGCACAGTCATCTGCACTCGCGCCAGAACTGAGGCCGTCTCAGGGACGACGTGCCGACCGGGGCCCGTACGACGGCGTCGCGCGCGCGACCGGCCCGCGGGAACCGGAGAACCGCATGCCGGTTCCGACGCGCCTGCGTGGACGGCGCGTGGGCGACGACCACGACGACCGGTGAGAACTTCTTGCCCCGCGGCCTCGACGACGTGGCGGCGCGGGCGTTCGCCGGCCGCGTCCGTCGCTGCTCCCGCGTCCGTCGCCGCTCCCGTGCCGGTCGCCGTCCCTGAGGCGCTGTCCCGACTCATCCTCCGTGCAGGGCCGTTGGGTGAGCCGGGAGCAGTGGTCCGACACGCCGCCGGCCGTGCGGCCCACGTCGGGGCCGCACGGCCGGAAACGGAGTGGCCGGCTCACGCCGCTTGGCGCGAGCCGGCCGGTCTGACGGTCAGGAGCGTGCCATGGCCGTCGTGGTGAGCCCAAGGACGACGGCGACGGCACCCGTGATCGAGTTGCTGACGACGGTGCCCGTGGTCGTCGAGGCGTTCTGCATCACCCACGGAGCGATGATCGCCCAGGCACCGATGCCGGACGCCGCCCAGCCCATGCCGAAGGTCCGCTCGAAGACCGAACCGAAGCCCAGGGCCAGGACGGCGAGCGCGATACCGGTGACCAGGTTGCTCACGGCCAGCGGGTTGCCGTTGAAGCCGATCACCCAGGGGGAGATGGCCAGGTACAGGCCGGTCAGCAGGGTCAGGCCCTCCGCCGCCTGCGCGGACGGCTTCACCGAGATCTCGGCGGCCCTCGCCCGCATGGCCTGGATGTCGGGATGTTCCTCGATACGCGACTGCATGGCCACGTCGGCCACCTTCTTCCTCTCTCTCGGGTGGTTGCTTACCTCTACCGTGTATCCGTATCGAGGGGATGGAATCGCGAAATCCGGTACGTTTTGTCATGTCCTGTCGAGCGAGATTCTCGGCCACGGCCGGTCTCGCGGCATGACGGGATTTCCGCCCGGCCGCCGCCCGAAACAGCTGCGCCCGGGCCGAGTTTGCCGGGCGGCTGCCCGGCCACTCCTTCACTACAAGTGACTTCAGTTGCCATCGGTGCTGTATGGAAAGGAGCCGGCTTGATAGCCCGCCTCGAGCGTTACCTGCTGCAGGACTTCCCCTTCATCCATCTGGTGATCGGGGGCATCGGCAACACGACATTCCTGGTCGGCAGCGTGTTCTTCCTGTTCCCCAGCCTGGAACGGGTCGCCCTGTGGCTGTTCGTCGTCGGCTCGCTCGGCATGTTCGTGGGCACCATCGGTGAGGCCTTCGTCCGGCACAAGCGCAAGTCGCAGCAGCCGGACACCGCGTCCGGGCGTCGACCCGTGCCCGACGACGGGCGGTGAACCGCTCGTCCCGGCCCGGCGGTGACCGGGGTTCGTCACGTACGACGGCGGGCCCTGGGTACGCCTCGATCGCGCCCGTGTGCCGAGGGCGGTCAGGAATTGCCCAGGGTGCCGAGAGTGGCCCGGGTCGTGTGCGCCTGCCCGTCACGGGAGTAGCCGATGGTCACCTTGTCGCCCGGTGCCTTGGTGGCCAGCGTCTCGGCCAGGGTCTGCGTGTCGGCGATCCGGGTGTCGTCCAGCTTGGTGATGATGTCGCCCGCGCGCAGCCCCGCCTTGTCCGCGGCGCCGCCCTTGGTGACGGCGACGATGCCGACGCCTGCCGGGGTGGAGTTCGCGTTGAGCACGGTCCGTACGGTGATGCCGAGCGCGGCGCGGCCGCTGTCGGTGACCTTGCCGTTCTTGATGAGCTGGTCGGCGATCCGGGTGACCGTGGAGCTGGGGATGGCGAAGCCGATGCCCGGGGCCGCGCCGCCGCCGAGTTCCCGGTCGACGGCGGCCAGGGTGTTGATGCCGACCACCTGACTGGAGAGGTTGACCAGCGCGCCGCCGCTGTTGCCGGGGTTGATGGCGGCGGAGGTCTGCACCATGTTGGGGATGGTGGCGCCGGCGGAGCCGCTCGCGGCGGGCTCGGAGACGGTACGGCCGACGGCGGAGACGATGCCCTGCGTGACGCTGCTGGACAGGCCCAGCGGGTTGCCCATGGCGAGCACCATCTGGCCGACCTTGACCTTCTTGCTGTCGGCGAAGGCAGCCGGGTGCAGGGAGGACGGCGGCGTGTCGAGGCGGATGACCGCCAGATCGTTCGGACGGTAGGTGCCGACCAGGCGGGCGTGCAGGGGGTGCTGCCGGTCGGCGAGGGTGACGGTGAAGTTCTGGTGCCGGCCGACCACGTGGGCGTTGGTGACGATGTCGCCCTTGCCGTCGTAGACGATCCCCGAGCCGAGCCCTTCCGAGGTGGTGATCTGGACGACCGAGGGCAGGGCGTTGTGCACCACGCGTGTGTAGTCGCTCTGCAGCTCACTGCTCACCGAGGAGGCCGTGCCGGTGGCCTTGGGCGAACCGGACGATCCGCCGGACTTCGATGAACCGGACGAGTTGCCGCTGCAGGCAACGGCCAGCACGCCCACCAGTCCCGCGACCGCGCCGTGGGACAACGCCCGGCGCAGTCGGTGCGGCGTGGTGGCGGACGCGCCCCGTGCGGTGTGCTGGGCGGCGTGGTCGTGGCGAGGCGTATCGATCATGGCGTGCTCCCGAGACTGCGACAGTGCGAAGACGAAGCTCCTGCCGGAGTGGGGTTCCCTGCGAGGCGCCGCGCACGCCCCCATCCGCCTGCCGGGCACGTTCGAACGGCGAACCGCCCGCCGTCACAGACCGGTTGCGAGTGACCGTGGCGGCAAGCGGTGAGCGGCAAGCGGTGAGCGGCAAGCGGTGAGCGCTGGGCGGCGAGGGTGGCATCGGGGCTGTCCCGCGTCTGCCGTGCGGGCTCACCAGGGCACGGTGCCGCCCGAGCGGTCCAGGTACGCCAGGCCCGGCGTGCCCAGCCTGGACAGCAGGACGTCCACCAGCAGCGGGACGCTCTCCTCGAGGGTGAACGGCGCCTCCGGGCCCCCGAGCGCGGTCCGTATCCAGCCGGGTGCCAGGAGCACGAAGGCGCGCCGTGTCTCTGCCTGCCGGGCCGCGAAGCTGCGCATGAACATGTTCAGGGCCGCCTTGCTGCCCCGGTAGACCTCGCGGCCCCCTGTCGTGTTGTTCGTGATGCTGCCCTGCCCGGACGACATCGCTCCGATGAGCCCGGTGGGGGACACCAGGTCTTCCAGCGCCTCGATGACCCGCATGGGCCCGAGGGCGTTGGTGATCATCAGAGCGACGAAATCCGCTGCCGGAACCGCTCCGATCGGTGTGTGCTCGTTGTTCGTCGCTCCCGCGTTGACGAAGAGCAGGTCGATCCGGCGGTCCGCGAGACGCTCGTGCAGGGGCGCGAGGTGGCCGGGCTCGTCGACGTCGAGACGCTCGATGGTGACGCGCCCGCCGGATCGGTCCGCGAGGTCGTGCAGGGGCGTCCGGGCAGAGGTGTCCCGGACCGTGCCGATGACGGTCCAACCCCGGTGGAGGAGTTCTGCCGCCATCCCGTGGCCGAGACCGCGCGAGGCCCCGACGACGACAGCGGTGGGCGTGTGCTGGTCTGTGACAGCCGATGACATCGAGCGTCATCTCCGTTCTGTGCGTGGTCGGTTCACCGTGCGGGGGCGTCGCGGAGATCCGCGGTGAGCCGGTCGGTGACGCCGCTGTGTGCTGCTCCCCCGTGTGGGCCGAGTCTGTCCGCCGCGCTCCGGCGGGGGCGAGCCGAAGCGGCCCGCTTGTAGGATTTCCGCTGTGCCAGGTACATCGATGTCCGAATCCATCGTTGTGGGGCCGGAGGATGTGCGAATCATTCGCGCGCTGCAGATCGCTCCGCGGGCTTCCTTCGCCGCGATGGCGGCAGCCCTCGGCCTCACCGAGAGCGCCGTCAACCGCCGGTACCGGCGCCTGCGCGCCGACGGCGTCGTGCGCGTCGCCGGCGTCGTCAACCCGGGGGCGCTGGGACAGAGCAGGTGGCTGGTGAGGCTCCGGTGCCGACCCGGCAGCGTCGCGGCGATCGCCGAGGCGCTCGCCCGGCGCGACGACGTCAACTGGGTGGCCCTGAGCGCGGCGGGCTACGAGATCACATGCGCGACCCAGTCACGGACCCGGGAGCAGCGCGAGAACCTGCTCGGGCAACGGCTTCCGCGCACCGCCGCGGTGCTCGACATCAACGCCTTCGCCGTCCTCCGTCAGTTCATGGGAGGCCGCGGCCACTACTGGGCGGCCCTGGAGGGTGTGCTCTCCCCGGAGCAGGAAGCCATGCTCGGCAGCGACGGTCCCCCGTTCACCGAATCCCCGGTCGTCACGCGCGATCCCGTGCACCTCACCACGGAGGACGAGAGGATCCTCGACGCTCTCGCCGCGGACGGCCGCGCCAGTCTGGTCGACCTCGCCGCGGCGGCGGACTCCACTCCGGGCCGCGTCTCACGCCGCCTGCACACCCTGCTTCTGCGCCGCGTCGTGCACATCGACGTCGAGATCGCCGCGGCCGCGCTGGGCTATCACGCCCGGGCGAACCTGTGGCTGCGCGTGCATCCGTCGGCGGTGAAGGAGGTCGGACGCGCGCTCGCACGGGAACCCGAGATCGCCTTCGCCGCGGCCGTCTCCGGGCCCTTCAACCTCCACGCCGTCGCACACTGCCGGGACCTCGACGAGCTGTTCGAGTTCACGTCGGATCGGGTCGGGTCCCTGGCCGGCCTGCAGAGCATGGAGGTCTCACCCGTGCTGCGGCACATCAAGCAGGCCGGCACGCTGCTGTCCGGTGGTCGCCTCGTCGAACCGCCACGGAGCGAGCGCGACCTGCGGCGGGACACCGCAGAGAGGCGGTAGGTCCGGTGCCCGTGCGCCGACCGCGAAACGACGAACAGCGTCGGCATCCGGCAACAGTAGGGCGGTAACCGGCAGTTGACCTCAAACCCGACGGCGCGGGCGCTCCCCGGACAGCTTCCTCGTGGTGTCACACCGGCCGATCGCCTTCGTGCGATCCCGGAACGGCGGTACGGAGGTGCGCGGGTGGATCCGGCGACGTCGGCGGTACGGGCGCTGGTCACCGGCGCGGCAGCGGGTCCCGGTGAACCCCGGTCCGACCGCCGCGAGTCGCCGGCCAGGCGCCCGATCCGCCGGGCGGTGCTCAGCACGCGGATGGCCCTCAGCACGTGGACGGTCCTCAGCACGCGAGCGCTCACCTGTGGTGCGGACCTGCCCGGTGGGGTCCGGCGCCGTGGCTCAGCGCGCTGCCAGGCGCATCTCGCGCGGGCTCACGCCGAAGCGCCGGCGGAAGCCCGTGCTCAGCGCGCTGGCCGAGGAGAAGCCAGTGGCGTAAGCGAGTTCGGTGATCGTCATGTGGGCGCAGCTGTTGCACTGGAGGCGGTCGCGGACCAGCCGCAGGCGCTCCTCGCGGATCAGGTCCCGCGGCGTGGTGCCCGCGCGCTGCAGGGCCAGCTGGATCTGGCGCAGGGACCAGCCGAGGGCGCGCGCCATGGAGGAGCCGGTGAGGCCGGCGTCCTCCGCGTGGTCACGCACATAGCGGCGGACCATCGCCTCGACCTCGGCGAGATGATCCGGGGTGTCGGGGCGGTCGTCGCCGACGACGAGCATGCACAACAGGTCGACCAGGCGGTCCGCCACCGCGTCGAACTGCGGGTCGGTCAGGGCGTACCGCTGCTCGTGCAGATCGTTCAGCACGGAGCTCACGACCCGGCCCAGCCCGCGGGTGAGGTCCACTCCGGCCGAGAGCGGGGACGTGCGGTTCAGCCGGCCGTCGATCTCCCGCGCGGGGATGGTGAAGATGAACGCCCGGGTGGACGGGTCCTGCACGCACTGGAAGGGTGCCCCGAAGCTGACCAGCCCGCCGGTCCCCGGCGTGAGTTCGGCCTGTCCCTCGTCCTGGCGCAGCATGAACCGGCCGCTGAGCGCGACCAGCAGCCGGTAGTCGTCGTCGGGGTCCTGCCGCACCTGCTGGGCCGTGCGCTGGTACTCGATCTCGTCCGAGTGGAACCGCACCAGCTGATACGTGCCGGTGCGCTGGCGGACCGTCTCCCCCTCGAAGTTGTCGAGTCGCGCGTACCGGTACCCCATGCGGGACTGGTAGGACGCGATGTGCTCGCTCCAGAAGTCGGCCCGTTCACGCGGACCCACTTCTGTCGTGGTCTGCTCCTCCACGACGTAACCTCGCGCGGGCACCGTCCCCTCCATCGCGGCGTGTCCTGGCGGTCGTTGCAGGTCGGGCGGCCCGCGTGGGCCACCGAGCGTCACTCGGCGTCAGCTTAGTGCAACGGGCGGTTCCCTCATCACCTCCGTAAGGTCATTGGCATATGCCAAAGGGAAGTCGGCGTCCTGCCTGAGGCTCCTGGTGCCGATGCGTCCGGTGACAACTTCTCTGCGCGCGTGGGCAAGTGCGCCGCCGTGTGCGTCGCTACCGTCGGCGACCCGTCAACTCACGCCCGCCACAGAGGACTTCATGACCGATCAGATATCGGAGGCGGTGATGTGGTGCCTGGGCCTGGGCCTGTGTGCCGTCACCGTGCTGCTGGTGCGGCAGCGCGGCATCACCGCCTTGCAGCGCCGACGGAACACCGAACTGTCGGACGGCCTGCGGATGCGGGACGAGGAACTGCGCCACCTGGTCTCGGTCCGCCTGCCCGCCCTCGAGGACGTCACCACGCCCCGACCGGTTCCCGCGGCCGGTCTGCTGGAGGACCGGCTCGCCGGAACGGACTTCGCGAAATGCCTCGACGCCGTGCTGGACCGCTTCTCGCAGGCCGTCGAGCACGCGCAGTCGCGTGCCGACCAGTCGGCGAAGGCGGCCCTGAAGGCGTCCATGCGCTCCATCCAGGCGCTCGCCAACGAGCAGCAGGTGTCGATCTCCGAGATGCAGGACCGGCACGACCACCCCGACGTGCTGCGCGACCTGCTCGAGATCGACCACACCAACGCCCAGTTCGGCCGTCGCGCGCAGGCCATCGCCGTGCTCTGCGGCTCCTGGCCGGGCCGCCAGCGCGCCACCTCCGCACTCGTCGAGGTCGTACGCGGCGCCACCTCCCGCATCCGTGACTACCGGCGCGTCCGCATCACCGGCGAGGTCGACATCGCCGTGGAGAGCAGGGCGGTCGAACCGGTCGTCCTCACCATCGCCGAACTGCTCGACAACGCGGCACGCCACTCGCAGCCGGGCACCAAGGTCGAGGTCACCGTCCAGACGGTGCACAACGGCGCCTGCGTGGTGATCGACGACGCCGGTGTCGGCATGGACGGCCAGGCGACCGAGCTGGCCGCCGAACTGCTGTCCGGCAGGCACCCGGTGGACGTCACCCGGCTCGGCGACCCGCCCCGGTTCGGCTTCGCCGTCATCGGCGTACTCGCCGAACGCTACGGTTTCACCGTCTCCGCCGACACGCTCTCCCCGTACGGGGGCGTACGCGCCGTGGTGTTCCTGCCGTCCGCGCTGCTCACGCACCGGGCGCCGGCCCCCGAGCCCGCCGCGGCGCCGTCCACCCTCGACGCCGGCGCGACGGCCGCCCGTCCTCCGGGCCACCCGGCCGCCTCCGGCCCGACGGCCGGGGCCGACACCCCGCAGCCGGCCGCATCGGCCGCATCCACCGCCGGTGCGACACCGGGCACCTCAGCGGTGCCCGACGCGGGCGCCCCGGCCGACGGCGGCACCGGCACCCGTCCGACCACGCCCGGAGGACTGCCCAGACGCCGTCGCCGATCCGCCCGCACCGACGCCGCCGAGCACACGGCCGCGGCGGCCGAGGAGGTCGGCGGCCGCTCGGCGGAGGAGAACGCCCGGCGCATGGGCGCCTTCGCACGCGGCACCCGCCACGGCCGGGCCGCCCAGCACACCACCCAGGAAGACGAAGGGAACAGCAACGAATGACCGGGCCCACCAACAACGAGTTGGGCTGGATGCTGGACGAGGTGCTGAAGGTGCCGGAGGCGCGCCACGCGATCCTGCTCTCCGCCGACGGCATGCTCCGCGCCCACTCCAAGGACATCGGCCGCGACGACGCCGAGCGGCTCGCCGCGGGCCTGTCCGGCGTCCAGTCGATCAGCCGCAGCACCGCCGAGTTCTGCGGCACGCCGCACACCCCGTGGCGGCAGACCCTGATCGAGTTCGCGCACGGCTACGTCTTCCTCGTCGCCGCCGGCGAGGGCGCCTACCTCGCGGTCTCCACCGGCCAGGACGTGGACATGGAGGCGGTCACGTACCGCATGCACAAGCTGGTGGACCGGCTCGGCAAGGAGCTGACCAGCCCCGCGCGGCAGGACGCCGGCAGCCCGGCATGACCCCGCGGCGCCGCCCCGACAGGCTGGTGCGGTCGTACGTCGTCACGGACGGCCGCGCCCACCCCACGCGCAACACCCTGGACCTGGTCACGCTGCTGATCGCCGCCGACGATCTGCCGCTGACCGGACTGAGCCCGGAAAAGCGCGGGCTGATGGAGCTGTGCCGGCCGGGAGCGCTGTCCGTCGCGGAGGTGGCGGGCCACCTGGCACTGCCGGTCAGCGTCACCAAGGTGCTGATCGCCGACCTGATGGACAGCGGCCACATCGTCACCCGCGCACCGATCCCGGCCGCCCGGCCGTCCGACGTCACCATCCTCCAGGAGGTCCTCGATGGGCTCCGCGCCCGCCTCTGACGACCGCTATCTGCGGCCCGGCGTGCAGACCGCGGTCAAGCTGCTGATCGTCGGCCACTTCGCGGTCGGCAAGACCACCTATGTCGGCGCGCTCTCCGAGATCCGCCCGCTGCGCACCGAGGAGGTCATGACCGAGGCCGGCGCCCTCGTCGACGACCTCTCCGGCATGAACGACAAGACGACCACCACCGTCGCCCTCGACTTCGGCCGGCTCACCCTCAACGACCACCTGGTGCTCTACCTCTTCGGCACCCCCGGCCAGCAGCGCTTCACCCAGCTCTGGCAGGACATGACACGCGGCGCGCTGGGGGCGCTGGTGCTCGCCGACACCCGTCGGCTGAACCAGTCCTTCGAGGTCATGGGTGTCCTGGAGGAGCTCGGCCTGCCCTACGCCGTCGCCCTCAACGACTTCGACGACGCACCCCGGCACGAGCTGGACGAGGTCCGCGACGCCCTCGACCTGCTCCCCGAGACACCCCTCGTCCGCTGCGACGCCCGCGACCGAGGCTCCTCCACGCGGGCGCTGATCGCCCTCGTCGAGTACCTCCTGACCCTGCCTTCCGACCGCCGTCCCTCGAGCGGCGGGACTCCCACCGGCCACCTGGAGCACGCGTGACCTCCGAACCACCCCGGCCCGCCGCCCCGCCACCGGGCTGCCCGGCCCACGAGGCCCTGTACGGAACCGAGTTCGCCGCCGACCCGGGCGCCGTCTACGCACGGCTGCGCCGCTACGGCCCGATCGCACCGGTCGAGCTGGCGCCCGGTGTGCGGGCCTGGCTCGCCGTCGGCTACGACGCCGCACTGCACGTGCTGCGCAGCACCGAGACCTTCTCCAAGGACCCCCGCCGCTGGCAGGACCTGGCCGACGGGACCGTCCCCGCCGACAGCCCGGTGGTGCCGATGATGATGTACCGGCCCAACGCGCTGTGGACCGACGGCGCGGAGCACCGCCGGCTGCGCGGCGCGATCACCGACAGTCTGGCCCGCGTGGAGCCGAACACGCTGCGCGGATACGTCGAGACGAGCGCCGACGCCCTCATCGACCGGTTCGCGCCCGCGGGCAAGGCCGATCTCCTCGGCGAGTACGCGCAGGTGCTGCCCCTGCTGGTGTTCAACCACCTCTTCGGCTGCCCGGCCGACTACGGTGAGCGGCTCGTGCGGGGCATGTCCGGGATCTTCGACGGCGTCGACGCGGAGAAGGCGAACGAGCTGCTCGCCACGACCCTGTTCGACCTCGTCGCGCTCAAGCGCAGGCAGCCCGGCCAGGACGTCACCTCCTGGCTGCTGGCCCACCCGGCCGGACTCACCGACGAGGAGATGGTGCACAACCTCGTCCTGCTCATGGGCGCCGGCACCGAGCCGCAGCAGAACCTGATCGCGAACAGTCTTCGGCTGCTGCTGTCCGACGACCGTTTCGCCGGCGACCTGTCGGGCGGCAGCCTGCCGGTGGAGGACGCCCTCGACGAGGTGCTGTGGAACGATCCGCCCATGGCCAACTACGCCGTCCACTACGCGGTGCACGACGTCACCTACGAGGGGATCGCCCTGCACCCGGGCCGGCCGATCGTGGTCTCGCTCGCCGCGGCGAACAACGACCCCTCGCTCAGCGGCGACCAGCGCGCGGGAAACCGCGCCCACCTGGCGTGGAGCGCGGGCCCGCACACGTGTCCTGCGCAGAGTCCCGCCCGGTTGATCGCGGCGGCGGCGGTGGAGAAGCTCCTCGACCGCCTTCCCGACCTCGAACTCGCCGTGCCGGTGGAGGACCTGGTGTGGCGGCCGGGCCCGTTCCACCGGGCACTGGCCGCGCTGCCGGTGACGTTCCCGCCGGCTGCCGCCGGGCGCGCCACGGACGACGAGCCGCCCGTGGCACACGCCACCGTGCCCGCCCGGCCCTCCTCGGCCCCGGCCGTGGCGCGGGAACGCCGCGGCTGGCGGGACCGGGTGCGGACCTGGTGGCGCGGGGAGTGATCAGCGCAGGAGCACCGGGAGGGAGCGGTGGCCGTTGGAGATGAAGGAGTCCACCGGCTCCAGCTCCTCCTGCCCGACGGCCAGTCGCAGGTCCGGGAAGCGGCCGAAGAGCGCCGGGAGCGCGACCCGCGCCTCCAGCCGGCCCAGGGGCGCGCCCAGGCAGAAGTGCACGCCGTACCCGAAGGCCAGGTGCTCCTTGTCGACGCGGGTGACGTCGAAGCGGTCCGCGTCGTCGCCGTACCTGCCGGGGTGGCGCCCGGCGGCGGCGTACGCGGCCAGGATGGCCTCACCCTTGCCGATCACCATCCCTTCGGGGCCGCCGAACTCCGCCAGTACCAGGTCCTCCACGGCGTACCGCAGCGGCAGGCTCGCCACCGGTGCCTCGACACGCAGCGTCTCCTCGATCACGTCCTCCCAGGAGGCGCGGCCCTCGCGGACGAGGGCCAGCTGGTCGGGGTGGGTGAGCAGCGCGTGGATGGCGTTGTCGATGAGGTTGACCGTGGTCTCGTGGCCCGCGCTGACCATGAGCACCAGGGTGTCGAGGAGTTCCTGCTCGCTCAGGCGGCCGCCGTCCTCGTCCTCGCGGGCCGCGATGAGGGCGGAGGTCAGGTCGTCGCCGGGCGACTCCCTCTTCAGGGCGACGAGTTTGGCGAGCGCGGCGTAGAAGCGGGCGTAGGTGTCGGTGACCTCCTCCGGTGTCGCGGAGGTGTGGAAGATGCTGTCCACGACGGCGCGCAGTTCGGCGCCCTGGTCCTCGGGCAGGCCGAACAGTTCGCTGATCACCTGGATCGGCAGCGGGTAGCAGAACCCCTCGCGCAGATCGACGACCTGCCCGTCCCGGCCGGCCTGTGCGACCCGGTCCAGCAGGTTCCCGGTGATCTCCTCGACGCGGGGCCGCAGTGCGGCGGTGCGGCGCGCGGTGAACGCCTTGGAGACCAGGGCCCGCAGGCGTTTGTGCTCGCCGCCGTACGCGGTGAACATGTTCTGCACCGCCACCCAGGTGAACAGCGGCCATTCCGGGGCGATCCCGCCGTTGATCCAGCGGGTCCAGTGGCGGCGCGGGTCCTTGGAGACGCGCGGGTCGGTCAGCAGGCGCCTGAGCAGGTCGGGGTCGCTGACCGCCCAGGCCTCGACGCCGTCGGGGAGCTCCACCGGCGTGGCCGGTCCGCGGTCACGCACCCGCGCGGCCTCACCGTGGATGTCGCGGCCGGTCGGGTCGATCACTAAGGGGTCGGGGTGTCCCATCGCAGCCTCCCAGTTGTTCGAATCCGGATACGAACGGTAAAGCTACGTCGCCGTAGCGTCGCCGGACGAGATCCCGCGGCGCCCACTGCGTACCGCCGCAACTTCCTTGCGCGTGACCGCAAGTCGGCCGCCCCGCCGGGGCCCTAGGGTCGGGGCGTCGGACGGGAGGGGCCGGTGAGGGCGATGACGGGCAGCTGGTCCCCGCGGTGGATGCGGGGGGACCGCACGCAGGCGCAGCTGACGGCCGCCGGCCGCTGGTGGGACGCCGTACGCGTACCGCTCGACCTCGGCTCGCACGCGATGCGTCACCTCGGTGACGAGACCGGCGCCGTCATCACGGACGGCTACGGCCGCATCCTGTACTGGCTGATCCTCCCGGGCTCCGCGGCCGACTGGCGGCTCCCCTCGGTCCAGGTCCTCGGCCCGGGAAGCCATGTGGTGGTCCCGCCGCCGCACCGCACCACGGGCCCCGGCCTGCACTGGAGTGTGCCGCCCTCCCGCGACCGCGAGTGCACGGGCGCGCCGGCCCTGCACTCGGCGCTGCGCGCGTCGCTGTCCCACGACAGGTGTCCCGCGCCCTGAACGCCTGCCCCGGTCGTCCCTGAGCCCGGCCGGGGCAGGACGCTTGCCCCGCTGCCGCTGCCGCTGCCGCTGCCGCTGCGGGTCCGGGCGGCTGACTTGCGCTGGAGCGCGCTTCAGGTCGTAGCGTCGGGGGAGACCGCGGCGCACGAGATGCGCCCGAACGGCGAACGAGATGCGCCCGAACGGCGAACAAACGTGCAGAAAGGCTGGGACACGGCATGCGGAAGCGCAGCCTGCGGGACCTCCAGGTATCGGCCATCGGCCTCGGATGCATGGGCATGTCCGCCTTCTACGGGTCCGCGGACCGGGCGGAGGCGATCGCGACCGTCCGGCGCGCCCTCGACCTGGGCATCGACTTCCTCGACACCGCACAGATGTACGGGCCGCTCACCAACGAGTCGCTCGTCGGCGAGGCGATCCGGGGGCACCGCGACGCGTACGTGCTCGCGACGAAGTTCAACTACCGGATGGACGGCACCGTACCCGGCGACGTCAGCACCGTCGGCCCGCAGGACGGTTCGGCCGAGCACGTCCGCAGCTCGGTGCACGGCTCCCTGCGACGCCTGGGAACCGACCACATCGACCTGTACTACCAGCACCGGGTCGACCCGAACGTGCCCATCGAGGAGACGGTCGGCGCGCTGGGCGAACTGGTCGCCGAGGGCGCGGTGCGCCACATCGGGCTGAGCGAGGCGAGCGCGCAGACCATCCGGCGCGCGCACGCCGTCCACCCGATCACCGCCGTGCAGAGCGAGTACTCGCTGTGGTCGCGGGACGTGGAGGCCGAGGTGCTGCCCGCCTGCCGGGAGCTGGGCATCGGCTTCGTGCCGTACTCCCCGCTCGGCCGCGGCTTCCTCGCCGGACGGTTCTCCTCACCGGAGGAACTGGACGCCGGCGACTGGCGCCGCCAGAACCCGCGTTTCAGGGACGCCAACCTGGAGGCGAACCTGCGGCTCGCGGCGAAGGTGAAGGAGATCGCCGCGGAGAAGGACGTGACCCCGGCGCAGCTGGCCATCGCCTGGGTACTGGCCCAGGGCGAGGACCTGGTACCGATCCCCGGCACCAAGCGCCGCACCTACCTGGAGCAGAACGCCGCGGCCGCCGAGATCACGCTGACCGGGGACGACCTGGCCCGCATCGACGCGGAGCTGCCCGAGGCCGCCGGGGAGCGCTACGACGAGGCGGGAATGCGATCGGTGAACCGCTGAGCGCTCCGCCGGGAGTGGCGTCCCGCGTGACGGGGTAGGTCCCGGGCACACACCACACGTCAAGGTTTCTGCCCGGTGACGGAGTCGGCGTGGGGCGCGTGTCCCCTCTCCGCGCCAGCACTGGACGGTTCCAGGCGGTGACCACGGGCCGGTACTCCGGGCACCGACGACCCGGGTGGGCCGCCCCGCCGGGCAGCGAAAGGGACTCGCCGTGCACTCGGCGAACTACCGCCGCCTGCTGCGCACCCCGGGCGCCGCGGCCTTCTTCCTGCCCGCCTCGCTCGGACGCGTCGGCGTCGCGATGACCGGCCTGAGCATCGTCTGGCTCGTGCACGGCCGCACCGGCGCGTTCGGCGCGGCCGGTCTGGTCAGCGGTGCCTTCGCGGTGAGCGAAGCACTCGGGGCGCCCCAACTGGCCCGGCTCGTGGACCGCTTCGGGCAGACCCGGGTCCTGCCGCCCGCACTGCTCGCCCACGCCGCCGCGGTGGCGGTCCTCGGGTACCTGGTCGCCGCGGACGCCCCCGGTGCGCTCCTGGTCCTGGGCGGCGCGGCGGCCGGGGCGAGCGTCCCCCAGCTCGGCGCGATGTCCGCGGCACGCTGGGCGGCCCTGCTCCGTACCGATCGGGCGGCGGAACTGCCCACCGCGTTCGCGCTGGAGTCCGTCACCAACGCGGTGGGCTACCTGGTGGGCCCGGCGACGGTCAGCGCCCTCGCCGCCGCCGGACACCCGATGGCCGGGACGGCGCTGGCCGCCTCCCTGTCGGTGGCCGGCGGACTGGCCCTCGCGGCGCAGCGCGACTCCGCGCCCGCGCCGGCCACCGACTGCGCCGCGCGCACGCGGGGGGACGGTTCCGTGCCGCGCGGGCCGGTCCTCGTACTGGTGGGCCTCAATCTCGCCATCGGCGTCTACTTCGGTGCCATGCAGGTGTCCGTGGCCGCCTTCACGGTGGACCATGGCGCGCCGGGCGCCGCGGCCCCGGTCTTCGCCGTCTCGAACTGCGGCGGTCTGCTGGCCGGCTGGCTCTACGGGCTGCGCCGGTGGCGTGCCGCGCCCGCGGCGCAACTGCCGGCGGCGAGCGGTGTGCTGCTGTTCGGCACGCTGCTGCTGTTCACGGCCGGCTCGCCGTGCGGGCTCGGAATGGTCGTGTTCCTCACCGGTGCCGCGATCCCACCCCTTCTCACGCTCTTCAACGTGCTCACCGAGTCGAGCGTCCACCCGTCCGTCCTGACCCAGGCGTTCTCCTGGCTCGGCTCGGCCGGCGCGGCGGGCTCGGCCGCCGCGGCCGCCCTCTCCGGCTGGGCGATCGACTCGCGCGGACCACACGGTGGCTTCGCCCTCGGCGCCGGGGCCGCCGCCGCGACGACACTCCTGAGCCTCGCCGGACTACGCCTGCTGCGCGTACCGAAGCGCCGGCCGGCGGCCACGCGGCCGACGCCGGACTGAGGCCGTGCGCCGGCGGTGCCCGCCTCCTGTGGGCACCGCCCGCGGATCGCCGCGACAATCGGCGGGACACGTCCTGAGCCCGGGCCGGCACGTCGTGGGCCGGGGTCGGCACGTCGTGAGGTCGGAGCGGCTGGAGCGGCACGTCGTGAGACCGCGGCGACCGCCACCCGCCGCACGGCCGGGCCGGTCCGCCACGGGCCGGCCCGGCTCAAGGAGACCGGCGCAAGGAGACCGGCACAAGCAGAGGAGTCACCAGGCATGACACTCACCCGCGTCCACAACTTCTCCGTCTCGCTCGACGGCTTCGCCACCGGTGAGGGCCAGAGCCGTGAGGCGCCCTTCGGCCACGCCGGGCAACGGCTGCACGAGTGGATGTTCGCCACGCGGTTCTGGCACGACATGGCCGGCCGGCCCGGCGGGACCGCCGGCCTCGACGACGCCTTCGCGCGGCAGTTCGCGCCCGGCATCGGTGCCGAGATCATGGGCGCCGGCAAGTTCGGCCCTCCCGGATGGCACCAGGACCCGGCGTGGAAGGGGTGGTGGGGGCCCAACCCGCCGTTCCACACACCGGTCTTCGTCCTCACCCGCCACCCGCGTCCCTCGACGGAGATGGAGGGCGGCACGACGTTCCACTTCCTCGGCACCGGGCCCGCCGAGGCGCTGCGGACGGCCCGCGAGGCGGCGGGCGGACAGGACGTACGCATCGGCGGAGGCCCCACCGTCGTGCGCGACTTCCTCGCCGCCGGGCTCGTCGACCATCTGCACGTGGTGGTGGTCCCGATCCTGCTGGGCAGGGGCGTACGCCTCTGGGACGGACTGGAGGACCTGCAACAGGGCTACGAGGTCGAGACGGCCTCCTCGCCCAGCGGGGTCACGCACGTCACCTTCACCCGTACGGGTCTGTGAACAGGGCGACGGCGTGTCCCGGACTCGTGCGGTCACCGGGGCCGGACACCGAGGCGCGGCGTATGTAAAGGATTCCTTGACGTCGATGGGCTTGTAAAGGTAACGTTTACGCATGACCGAACCTCCGCCTCTCACCGCCCTGAGCAGCCGGCTCGCCGAGCAGGCTGCGGCTCTCGCGCAGGCGCTGGGCAGCCCGTTGGCGTCGCCTGCCTACCTCGACCTGGTCCGGCGGGCCAGGAGCGTCGACGAGCTGGCGGAGCAGGTCCTCAGACTCTGCGTGCAGCAGAGCCGGGACGCCGGTCACACCTGGCAGGAGATCGGGGACCTGCTCGGTGTCACCCGCCAGGCCGCGTTTCAGCGGTTCGGCCGGCCCATCGATCCCCGGTCGGGAGAACCCATGGACAAGACGGTGCGCATGGCCGACGCCGCGCCGCGCGCGATCGCGATCGTCGAGGCCGTCCTGGACGGCCGCATGGACGAAGCCAGGCAGTCGTTCAACGCCCAGGTGCTGGAGGCCTTCACGGACAAGGTGCGGGGCGACGGCCTGGCCACCGTCACCGGCCTGGTGGGGGCGTTCGAGGGCTTCGGCGAGGGCGAGCCGTTCGTCCGCCGGATCGGCGACCACACGGTCGTCGACATCCCCCTGCGCTACGAGGCCGGCGACATGAAGGCCCGGGTCGCCTTCGACACCGAGGAGAAGGTCGCCGGAATCGTCATCGTCGCACCCGAAACCCCGTAGGACAGCGTCCCGGAAGGCCCTGTCATGCCGACCGGCTCCTTCGTTCCGGTGCCGCCCACTCCCTGGGTCGCGATCGTTCCGTTGGTCGCCGTACTCCCCGCCGTCCTGTGCATGGTCGACATCGCGCGGCACCGGCGGACGCGGCAGTACCCGCCCCAGGTGTGGCTGCTCATCTGCGCTGTCGGAAACGTCTTCGGGTTGATGGCCTACCTCAGGTTCGGCCGGAGCGAGGACCGCTGACGGCTGGTGAGGGACGGCTGCCTGCTGACCGCTGCCTGCCGGCGGCGCAACCGTCACCCCCGCCTTCCCGCACGAACTGCCCGGCCGGACCACCCGCCGTGGGTGATGCCGCCCCGTCCCGGGGTGCGTGAGCATGGGCAGCGCGCCGGGAGTGAGAGGAGTGCCGACATGGCCCTGGAAACAACGGCGGAAAGGAACATCGGGAGCCTCGCCGAGGCCGACGCACCCGTGTTCGAAACACTCGTCCAGATGCAGCTCGACACCTTCGAGAGGTCCGGGCTGGACACGGAGACGTACCTGCTCGCGCGTATCGCCGCCCTGGTCGCGATGGACGCGGCGCCCGCGAGCTACCTGCTCAACGTGGGCGCCGCCGCCGAGAGCGGCGTTGCCTGGGAGAAGGTGCAGGGCGTCCTGGTCGCCATCGCGCCGGTGGTCGGCAGTGCGCGTGTCGTGTCGGCGGCCGGGCGGATCGCCGAGGCCTTCGGTCTGCTGGACGACGACTGATCCGCGACCTGGCGCCGGCGGGCTGCCGGACGCGGTCCGGGGCCGGCCGTCAGCGCCGCACCGGAAGTCAGGAGTGACCATGAGTGACGACTTGGACGACTTGGAAGAAATGGGACCCGTCGACTACCTGGTCGTCGAGTTCCCCGGCAATCGGATGACGGGCGAAGGGCTGCCCCTGCTCGTCGATCTGGTGGACCGCGGCATCATCCGCATCTTCGACTTCCTCTTCGTCCGCAAGGACGAGGACGGCTCGGTCTCGGCCGTGGAGCTGAAGGAGCTGGGGGACGAGGCGGAACTGTCGGTCTTCGAAGGAGCCTCTTCCGGTCTCATCGGCGACGATGACATCAGGGAAGCGGGGGAGGTGCTGCAGCCGGGCAACTCCGCGGCGCTCCTCGTCTACGAGAACGCGTGGGCGGCTCCTCTGGCGCGGGCGCTGAGGCGTGGTGGCGCCCAGATGGTGGCCGGCGGACGCATTCCGGTCCAGGCGCTTCTGGCGTCACTGGAGGCGATCGAGACCGCACCGTCCGGCGCGGGATCCGCGGCCGTCTGATCCGAGACTCCGGCCCGCGGCACGCGCCGGCGGGCCGCACACCCCCTGGAGATGAGTGGACATGCCCGGACTGATTCGCGGTGTCGCGCGCACCGCTGTCGTCGCCGGCACCGCCACGGCCGTGTCGAACCGCGTGTCGCGGCGTCAGGCCGGACGGTGGGCGCAGCAGGAGGCCGTCCAACAGCAGCAGGCGCAGGAACAGCCGGCCGCCCAGCAGGCGCCTCCGGCCGCCGCGCCCTCGGACGAGATGGGAGACAAGATCGCCCAGCTCAAGCAGCTCGGCGAGCTGAAGGCGCAGGGGATCCTGACCGAGGCGGAGTTCGAGGAACAGAAGCGCCGCCTGCTCGGCTGAGCCGACGACGGCGTGGAACGGGCCACGCCCGGCGGCTCGTGGCGCCGACACCGGTGGGCGTCGGCGCCACGAGCCGCGCGCGGTGGGTTGAACAGCGCTGCGAGCGCCGACGCACGCGCGTGGCGCGGGATCCCGCGGTCACCGCTGTTCCGGCCGTGACCGCCGCTGTTCCGGCCGCGGTCACCGCCGTTCCGGCCGCGACCGGTGCCTCGGCCGCCGCCGGCCCGATGTCGTTGCTCGCACCCGTGACGACGGCGGTTCCGCTCCGCGGTTCGTCGGCCGCCCGTCGACCAGCAGGAGGGCGGGGGACACCGCCCGGCTCAGCACGCGCCGGACCGAAGCGCGCGCTTCCGACGGTGTCCAGGTGCGGGGTGACGTGCGGCAGTTCGGCGGCTTCCGGTGCGGTCGCCAGTGTGTTCGGCCCGGTCGCGGGCATCCGGATCGCACACGACAGCCGCCCGACTCACCGAACGGACGGACATCATGCTGGCGATCCTCTCGGCGGTCCTGTTCTTCGTCTCCTTCCTGATCAACGCCGCGGACATCTCGACCAACGACACCTTCACCTCGACCAATGTCATGCTGCTCGGTCTGACCGCGCTGGCCCTGCACGTGGCGGGTATCGGCAGCGGATGGTCCTGGCGCAGACGCTGAGGACCACGCGGGCAGCGCTTTCACCGACAGGGGGGCGCCCCTTAGCGCCCTCCTGTGCGGAACGCAATCACCGCTCACTCGAAGGTGTGATGCGCGAAGGGGAAGGATGAACGTTTCCCCCAACTGCGTGATGTCATATGCCTGTTGCTTTCGGCAAGAGGCAATTCGTCAGTCAGCACAGGGGAGAGGACGGCATCACCGGATGGTGGACACCAGCTGGGGCGAGCGGGGACTGTGCCGAACGGCCGACCCCGACGACTTGTTCGTCGAGGGCACCGCGCAGAACCGCGCCAAGGCGCTGTGCGGCGGTTGCGGCGTGCGGACCGAGTGTCTCGCCTACGCCCTCGACCAGCGCATCGAGCACGGGATCTGGGGAGGCATGACCGAGCGCGAACGCCGGGCCCTGCTGCGGCGTCGCCCGACCGTCTCCTCCTGGCAACGCCTGCTGGCATCCGCCCGCGCGGAACACGAGCGCACCCACGTCGCCTCCGCCTCCGCCACCGCGCCCGCGCTCAGGGCGAGTTGAGGTTCCCCGCAGCCGCCTCCGCTGCTCCCGCCGGCGGGGGCCGCCCGTCGGCCGGGCGCCGGTGACGGCAGGTGTCACGCCTGGACGGTGGGGCGGACATTGATCTCACCGATCTCGACGTCCGCGGGCTGTTCGACGGCGAAGGCCACCGCCCGGGCGACCGCCGCCGGAGGGATCCCCATCGCGTCCATGTTCTCCCGCGTCCGCAGGCGGATGCGCGGGTCTGCCATGGAGTCGGCGAGGTCGGTGCGGACGTATCCCGGAGAGATGGCCGTCGTGCGGATCGTCCCGTCGGTGGATTCCGTGCGCAGCCCCTCGTGGACGGTGCGGACCGCGTTCTTGGTCGCGGCGTAGACGGCCATCGAGGGGGAGACCGACAGGCCGGCCACGGAGACGATGCTGACCAGATGGCCCGACCCCTGCTCGCGGAAGACGGGCAGCGCGGCGGCGACGCCGTTGAGCATGCCGCGCAGGTTGACGTCGATCATGGCCGACCAGCCCTCGGTGTCGAGGTCCGACAGCGGGCTGATCGGGGCGATGCCCGCGTTGTTCACCAGTACGTCGATACGGCCGTACCGGTCGACGGTGGTGGAGACCAGGCGGTGCAGGTCCTCGGCGCTGGTGACGTCGACGACGCACGGGGCGGCACGGCCGCCCTTCCGCCGGATCTCCCGTGCTATGGCCTCGACGCGTTCGCCGCGGCGCGCCGCGAGGACGACCGCGGCGCCGCGCTCGGCCAGCAGGCGGGCCGTGGCCTCGCCGATGCCGCCACTCGCTCCGGTGATGGCGACGGTCTTGCTGTGAAGAGAGAGCACACTTGCCTCCCAGTAAAGTGGACACGTGTCCGGTAGAGTCCTCACCTTACCGGACACGTGTCCACTTGTCGGAGGCGAACGTCAGGAGAGACTCATGGGCGCGTCGGCACGCCGTACGGACGCGGTGGAGAACAGGACCCGCATCGTGGAGGCCGCCCGCGCGGCGCTCACCGAGTCCGATCACGTGCACCTCAACGAGATCGCCAAGCGCGCCGGTGTGGGCCAGGGAACGCTCTACCGGAACTTTCCCAACCGCGAAGCCCTGCTCGCCGAGGTCTACCGGCGCGACGTCGACGAACTCGTCACCGCCGCCTCCGCCCTGCTCGCCGAGCACGAACCCTTGGAAGCCCTGCGCCGCTGGCTCGGCCGGGTGGTCGAGTACGCCGAGATCAAGTACGGCGTGCTGGCGGCGCTCGAGCCGGCGGCCTGGCAGGACCTCGTCGCCCACAGCCAGAACCCCGTCGAGGGCGCCCTCGGCCGCCTTCTGGACGCCGGAAAGGCGACCGGTTCCCTCCGCGCGGACATCGACGCCCGTGGAGTCCTCCTGCTCATCGCCTGCCTCGGCCGACTGGAGCGGGACGAATGGCGGTCGAGGGCGCAGCCCCTGATGAGCGTCGTCCTCGACGGTCTTCGGAGCCGGGGCGCGAAACGATGTCAGGGCGCGGAAAGGTGTCAAGGCGCGGAAAGGTGTCAAGGCGCGGAAAGGTGTCAGGGCGCGGAAGGGTGTCAGGGCAGGCAACAGTAACGAACACATTTGAACTGCCGAGCAAAAGCCCCACTCAAACTAATGAAACAAAGATTGACGCGTATCAACAGATTGCGTAGCTTTCCAGTCGACTGCTGTTCCCACCGATAAACATCCGCGCAATCGCAATCCCCCGCGCAGGAAAATGAAACCCGGGAAAGGGTTGTCATGTATACATCAGTACATTCCGTCGGCAGTGCGGTTTTACGAAGAGCCCCACACCTGATCCGGCGGCCGGCGAGAGGCCTGGCCGCCGCGGTGACGACACTCGGACTGGTCCTCGCGTTCCTGACCGGGCTTTCCGGGACGTCGCAGGCGGCGGGCTCCCTGCCGTGCGACATCTACGCGGCCGCCGGCACCCCCTGCGTCGCCGCGCACAGCACCACGCGAGCCCTGCTGTCGTCCTACAACGGCCCGCTCTACCAGGTCACCCGTGCCTCGGACGGCGCCACGGCGGACATCGGCCTGCTGTCCCAGGGCGGCTACGCCGACGCGGGCCGGCAGGACACCTTCTGCCAGAACACCACGTGCCGCATCACGAAGGTCTACGACCAGACGGCGCGGCACAACGACCTGACCCCGGGACCGGCGGGCACCGCGGGCGGCGCGGACCGCGGGGCGGAGGCGAGTGAGATCGCGGTGACGGCCGGGGGCCACAAGGTGTACGGGATCTGGATCTCACCGGGCGTCGGCTACCGCTACACCGGTGCCGCCTCGGGCGTCGCCGTCGACGGACAGCCCGAGGGCGCCTACATGGTGGCCAGCGGTACGCACGTGGGTTCCGACTGCTGCTTCGACTACGGCAACGCGGAGAGCACGCCGGCCGACACCGGCAACGGGCACATGGACGCCGTGAGCATCGCGACGACATGCTACTTCGCACCGTGCACCGGCTCCGGACCCTGGGTCGAGGCCGACATGGAGAACGGCATGTTCCAGGGGAACAACGGCTCCAACACCGCCAACCTCGGCAACAGCAGCGCCTACGTCACAGCGGTGCTGAAGAACAACGGACAGACCGGATACGCCCTCAAGGGCGGCAACGCGCAGTCCGGCGGACTGTCGACCTGGTGGGACGGCGCCCTGCCCACCCGCGGCGGCTACCAGCCCATGCACCAGGAGGGCGGCATCATCCTCGGCACCGGCGGCGACAACAGCAACCGCAACCGCGGCACCTTCTTCGAGGGCGTCATGGTCGCCGGCTACCCGACGGACGCCGCGGAGAACGCCGTCCAGGCGAACGTCGTCTCCGTCGGCTATTCCGGCGAGACGGACGTGCCCAACGGCCCCCAGGGCACGATCACGGGTCCGGGCGGCAAGTGCGTGGACGCCGCCGCGGACGACACCGGCGGCAACGGAACCGCCGTACAGCTCTGGGACTGCCAGACCTACGCCGAGGACCAGCACTGGCAGCACAACGCCGACGGTTCCCTCTCCACCATCGGCAAGTGCCTGGACATCGTCGGCAACGGTACGGCCGACGGGACCAAGGTCGAGTTGTGGGACTGCAACGGCGTGGGTGGTCAGAAGTGGGTGCAGCAGGCCGACGGGTCGTTGCTGAACCCGCAGTCGGGCCGTTGTCTGGACTCGCCCAGCGGTGCCACCGCCAACGGCACGCGGCTGCAGATCTGGGACTGCAACGGCAGCGCGGCGCAGAAGTTCGCGGTCAACGGCGGCGCCCCGGCCGTCGGTCCCGGCGGCAAGTGCGTCGACGTCGACGCCGACGACACCGGCGGCAACGGCGCGGCCGTGCAGCTCTGGGACTGCCAGTCCTGGGCGGTCGACCAGCACTGGTACCACCGCTCCGACAGCTCGCTGTCGACGCTCGGACGGTGCCTGGACATCGTCGGCAACGGTACGGCCGACGGGACCAAGGTCGAGTTGTGGGACTGCAACGGCGTGGGTGGTCAGAAGTGGGTGCAGCAGGCCGACGGGTCGTTGCTGAACCCGCAGTCGGGCCGTTGTCTGGACTCGCCCAGCGGTGCCACCGCCAACGGCACGCGGCTGCAGATCTGGGACTGCAACGGCAGCGCGGCGCAGAAGTTCGCGCTGGGCTAGCCGGACCTGACGGGGAGTCAGTGCGAGGGTGCCGCCCGGCACTGACTCCTCACCGCGAGCCGGCCGCGGGCCGAACGCGAGACGCCGGCCGCGTGCAGGAGGGCTCCCGGCACCCGGCGCGGCCTTCACGGGCTGCGCTGTGCCGCGGCACAGCGCAGCCCGTGAAGGCCGCGCCGATGACGGACTGCGCCGGGGCCAGGCGCGCGACCCGTTCCGCCGGCTGGTCGGTGAGCGTGTCGAGGACGGCCGACGAGCACAGGAAGGGCAGTCCGAGGGCGTCGGCCCGGGCGGCGGCGGCGCGGGCGACGACGCTGTGGTACTCCCCGGCCACGGCGGCCACGCCCAGCCGGGCCAGTTCGTCCACGGCCGCGGCGGCCCGCCGCGGATCGGCCGCGGTGTCCCGGACCACCAGCTCGAGCGGTCGCCCCGCGATTCCGCCGGCGTCGTCGACCTCACGAGCGGCCAGCTCCGCTCCCGCGAGCAGGTGCCGGCCCGCTTCGGCCCAGCCGGGCCGGGTCAGCGGCACGAGAACGCCGATCCGCACGGCCGCTGCCCCGGCCCGCGCCGGGCCTTCGCCGTTCGCGTACGTCTCGTCCCGCCGTGCCGGGCGCTCCTGATGGGCCATGACGGACATTGCATCCACGATCTTCGCCAACTGGCAACCGGATTGGGGGGACATCGATGTCAGTGGCGCCTGTTATAACCGGGGGTGCGGGCACTCAGTGGGGGTGTCCCGTATCCAGGAGGGGAATGTGACAGTGCACAGACGCGCGGGTTCACTGCGCTCGCTGCTCGGCGCGTTACTCAGCCTTGCCGTGGCGGCCGGTCTCAGCGTCGGCGTGGCCGGAGCGGCGTCGGCGGCCACCGGTGCGCCGGCGGCCGTGACCAAGTACCGCTTCACCAGCCGGACCGGTGACTACATCGGCCAGGGCGGCAGTGCCGTGTACAAGCCGTCCACGGCGACCATCAGCGTCGGTGGCGACGCGCAGTACGTGCGGTTCAGAGTGAGGACCGCCGACGAGTGGTGGGACGTCGACCTCGCGGCACCCAGCGGCGAACAACTGCGGCCGGGCGTCTACCGCAACGCCGAGCGCGCCGCGTTCCGGACCGGACGGTCACCCGGGCTCGACGTCTCCGGAGACGGCCGCGGCTGCAACGAGGTCTACGGACAGTTCACGGTCAACCAGATCGAGACCGACGCCTCCGGAGCGATCACGGTTCTGGACGCCGGTTACACCCAGCGCTGCGAGAGCGCCGACGCGCCGGCTCTCAAGGGGGAGCTCAAGTACCGCGCGTACCCCCTGTCGTATGCCTATACGAGCGACCCCGGCGACTACATAGGCCAGGGCGCGTCCCAGACGCACCGGGGCGCCACCAGCACCTTCTCGCTCAGGCCCTACGGCGACGGCGTCCAGTACGGCGTGTCCGGCAAGCGGGAGTACTGGACCGCGATCCTCACCCCGCCCGACGGTGAACAGTTCGCGGCCGGCCACACCTACCAGGCGCGGCGCAGTCACGGCGCAGGAGTGGCGGGGCTGGACGTGTTCGGCAACGGACGCGGCTGCAACACCGTGACGGGGGAACTCACGGTGACCAGGCTGGCCCGCGGTGACGACGGCGCCATCAAGTCATTCGCCGCCACCTTCGTGCAGCACTGCGAGGGCGGTGAGCCCGCTCTGCACGGCACGGTCCACTACTACGCCTGACGCTCGCTCCGGCGGCCCTCGGCCGCTGGATCCGGCAAGCCCCCGCCGGGACCCGCGACACGCGGTCCCGGCGGGGGTGCGGCCGTGCGCGGTGTCACCCGCGCCGTCGGTCGCGGGGGCCCGTCACGGGAACGTCGTCAGCTTCGACGGGACGGTGTCCGTCCCCGATGTCGGTGCGCCGGTGTCGTTGACGACGTGGGCGTACTGGCCCTTGCCGCCCAGGGAGATCACGAGCACGTCGTGCAGCCTCACCCCGGCGGTGACCGGGACCTGGAAGCCGTGTGCCTGGACGATCGACGGGTCGGCGGTGTAGTTGCAGTAGCTGCCGAGCCCCCACGCCTCGTGCTGGGTCACGGTGTCGGCGACCTTGTAGGCCGCGTACCCGACGATGCCGTCATGGGTGATGGCAGCGGCGTTCGGGGCGTCGTAGGCCTTCTCGTTCTGGAAGAAGATCGTGCGGCCGCGTTCGCCGCTCCACAGCACGTCGTACTTGTTGAAGTGCTCCACGAACAGCCCCGTGGCCAGCACGTCGTCGCCGTTGACGCGCAGGCCGTAGTCGGCGCGGTTGGTGTCCCAGCCGACGCCGCTGCCGTGGTCGGCCCGCCACAGCCAGGTGTGGTCGATGACCACGTCGTCGCTGTTGACGACGACGGAGTTGGTGGCGAGCCCGGGGCCCGCCCCGCCGATACGGACGAACACGTCCTGCATGGTGGTCGGGTCGGCGGAGTGGTCGGCGCTCGCACCGGGCGGCCCGATCCGCAGCAGTGTGTCGGAGTTGACGGAGCCCGCGTCGATGAGGAAGCCGGCCAGGCGCACGCCGTCGACGTCGGCCACGTGCATGGCGTCGATGCCGTTGTCCGGCACGAGCGTGGCCAGGCCCAGTCCGAGCACCACGGTGTCGGGGCGCGTGACGTCGATGGTCTGGTCGAGGTGGTAGATGCCGGGCGTGAACAGGAGGTTGAGCCCCTGGGACAGCGCCTGGTTGATGGTGGCCGCGGTGGCGCCGGGTTTGACGACGTAGAACTGGTCCAGGGGGAGCGAGGTGCCGGCGTTCGCCGGCCAGGAGACACCGCGCGCGTTGGTGCGCTTGGCGGGGACGAAGACCTTGTAGGTGTTGCCGTCGAGGTAGAGGAACGGCTTCTCGCGGGAGACCGGCGTGGTGTCGAGGGTGGTGTACGGGCCCGAGTCGAAGTTGGTTGCCGGAGCGCCCTGGACTCCGGTGAACGTCATGTTCCACACGCCGTTGGTCCAGCCGCCGACCGAACTGTCGCGGGTGTACCACTGCTGCTGCGAGTACGGTCCGACGGTGCCGTCGATCTTCGAGTCGGCGATGTAGCCGCCGGAGGCCCATCCGTAGCCGTTGGGGGCGAGGTTGAGGCCGCCCTGGACATGGATGCGGCGGAAGGGCGCCGCCTGCGCCACGGCCCAGCGGTCGGTGCCGTTCGACGGCCTGATCGCGAGGTTCTCCGCCGAACGCCAGAAGTTCTGTGTGGCGTTGCCGTTGAACCAGCCCGCGTCGACGGTGACGTCACCGTTGATCTGGGTGTCGTCGGGGTTGAGGCCGAGTCCGGAGATCGAGGTGTAGAAGCCGATCTGGGCGTTGATGCCGTTGTAGGTGCCGGGCTTGAGCAGGAACTGGTAGCGGCCGGTGCCGAACTGGGCCGACTCCTGCTTGGCGAAGACGTCGTCGAACTTCTGCTGGAGACCGGGGGTGCCGGGGTCGACGACGATGACGTTCGGCCCGAGGTCGCCGCCGCCCTGGACCGGGGGAGTGCTGCCACCGGATCCGGTGTGGACGGCCACCTCCCACAGGGAGTAGCCGTAACCCGTGGCGCGGACCGTGCCGTTGATGCGGACGTAGCGGCCGGATCCGCTCACGTCGTAGGAGGCGGTGCCCCCGCTCGCACCGGTGACGCTCCGCAGCGTGGTCCAGTTCTGGCCGTCGGTCGAGGCCTGGATCTGGAACTCCTTGGCGTAGGCGGCCTCCCAGGTCAGGTCGACCCTGCACAGGTTCCTGACCGAGCCGAGGTCGACCCGCACCCACTGCGGGTCGGAGGCCTGGCTGGACCAGCGGGTGCCGGTGTCGCCGTCGAAGGCGGCGGAGGCGGGGGTGCCCGCGTTCTCCGTGGAGGAGGCCGTGGCGGGCCTGCCCTGCGCGGCGTTCGCCGGGTCGCAGGAGGAGGTGCCGGTGCCGGAGGCGCCGAAGACCTGGAACTCCCAGAGGGAGTAGCCCCATTGGGTGCCCCGGTGGATGCCGTACATCCGCACGTAGCGGCCCTGCCCCGAGACGTCGAGGCTGTCGGTGCCGCCGTCGCCGCCGGTGACGGAGGTCAGGTCGGTCCAGGTGCTGCCGTCGGTGGAGGCCTGGATCTTGTAGTCCTTGCCGTAGGCGGTCTCCCAGTCGAGGACGACCTTCGAGATCGTGGCCGTGGTGCCGAGGTCGACCTGGAGCCACTGCGGGTCGGCGGCGGCCGACGACCAGCGGGTGCCGGTATCGCCGTCGACGGCGTCGGCGGCCGGTGTTCCGGCGTTCTCGTCGGAGGAGGACGTCGCCGTTCTGCCCTGGGACAGCGGGAGTTCGGCCGCGGTGGCCGGCCGGGGAGCGGGAAGGGCGAGCAGCGCCGCCATGGCGGCAAGCGCGACGCCCACGGATCTGAGTCTCATGGAGGTCCCTGCGGGTGCGATGGAAGGGGCACGAGAGGGCGCCGACGGCAGGCGGGGATGACACGCCAGGTCGCTGCCACGGCGCTTAGTTCACGTCTTGATTTAACTGATGACTTCCAAGTTTGGGCAAGCCTTCGGAAGTTGAAATCTTTCCCGGTCCGCTTCTGCCGGGTCCCTTGACATCTTGATGACATGCCCTCAACACTCCTCGACGGGAGAGCGCTCTCCCATGTGTCGCCCCGCCACCGCCCCCTGACAGCGACTGCACTGACGTCCGCTCAGCTGACGCGGCGTCATGACGGGGTGGCGTGCCGGTGACGGGGCACACCCCCTGCCCACCCCCACAGCTCAGGAGGAGGTCTCCATGCCACGGAGATCGAAAGGCCTGTCAGCCACCCTGATCACCGGCGCACTCCTGCTGGCCTCGGTCGGTGCGGGCGGTGTCGCCCACGGTGCCGGAGTACCCGCACCGCACGGCGCCGCCGCGCAGGCCCCTGCGGCCACCCGCTCCGGGCACGCGACGGCGGCGTCCGTCACCACCTCTCCGGAGGACCCGGACGGCGACGGGTACATCCCCGTCGTCCCCGCGGTCACCGGCGTCACGCCGTCCACGCAGGACCCGCCCCACCGCTACTTCCACGAGTTCCAGGCCAACTGCTCGGTCACCCGCACCGCGACGGACGACCCGATCGTCTACCCGCAGCAACCGGGCAGGTCCCACGACCACACCTTCCTGGGCAACACGACGACCGACGCCTACAGCACGACGGCCTCGCTGGAGGCCGGCGCCACCGGCTGCAAGGCTCCCGGAGACCTCTCCGCCTACTGGATGCCCACCCTCTACAACGGCGACCAGCGCATCCTCCCGGTGGGCCCGCAGGTCATCTACTACAAGGCGGGCGTCACCGACTACACCAGCGTCCGGCCCTTCCCCAAGGGCCTGCGGTTCATCGTCGGCAGCCCGATGCAGAGCGCCGACGAGTTCCGTCACCACCCCGGCTTCGTCGAGGGCTGGGAGTGCGGCGACAGCTACTTCAACACCGAGTTCCCCGCGACCTGCCCGGACCGGGCCGACGTCCAGCTCAACATCCGCTTCCAGGCGCCCAGTTGCTGGGACGGCAGGTACCTCGACACCCCCGACCACAGGAGCCACATGGCCTACCCGGTGGTCAAGCCGGGCACGAACGACAACGTCTGCCCGGCCGACCACCCGGTGGCGCTGCCGATGATCGAGTTCAAGATGGCCTTCCCCGTCAACGGCGACATGTCGAAGGTGCGGCTCGCCAGCGGACCGGGCCACACCTTCCACTACGACTTCTTCAACGCCTGGGACGACCCCACGCTCAAGGCGCTGGTCGACCACTGCATCGTCGGCGGGCTGCAGTGCGACGCGCGCGGCTACGACCAGACCCACCCGGAGGCGGGCGCGGCACTCGACGAGAACTACGAACTCCCCTGAGGAGCCTCAGCGATGACCCCACGACCCCGCACCCGCACCCGCCGCGCCGCGGCACCCCTCACCGCCGGCGTCCTGGCCGCCGGCCTCCTCACCGCACTGCCCGCCGCCCGGGCCCACGCCGCCGGCAGCGTCGTCAGGGTCACCGGAGGCCAGGGCTCCTGGCAGCTGACGGTGGACGGGCGGCCGTACGAGATCAAGGGCCTGACCTGGGGCCCGAGCGTGGCGGACGCCGAGAAGTACATGCCGGACCTGCGGTCCATGGGCGTCAACACGATCCGCACCTGGGGCACCGACGCCACCAGCAAGCCCCTGTTCGACTCCGCGGCCGCCCACGGCATCAAGGTCGTCGCCGGTTTCTGGCTGCAGCCCGGCGGCGGCCCCGGCAGCGGAGGCTGCGTCGACTACGTGACCGACACCGCCTACAAGAACCAGGTGCTCGACGAGTTCCCCAAGTGGGTCCAGACGTACAAGGACAGCCCGGGCGTGCTCATGTGGGACGTCGGCAACGAGTCCGTCCTCGGCCTGCAGAACTGCTACAGCGGCGACGAACTGGAGAGACAGCGCGACGCCTACACCACCCTCGTCAACGACATCGCCGAGAAGATCCACGCGGTGGACCCCGACCACCCGGTCACCTCGACCGACGCCTGGGTGGGGGCCTGGCCGTACTACAAGAGGAACGCGCCGGATCTCGACCTGTACGCCGTCAATGCCTACAACGCGGTCTGCGACATCAAGTCCGCCTGGGAGAAGGGCGGTTACACCAAGCCCTACATCGTCACCGAGACCGGACCGCCCGGCGAGTGGGAGGTCCCGGACGACGCCGACGGCGTACCGCTCGAACCCTCCGACCAGGCGAAGGCCGACGGCTACACCCGCGCCTGGAACTGCGTCACCGGCCACAAGGGCGTCGCCCTCGGCGCCACGATGTTCCACTACGGCACCGAGTACGACTTCGGCGGCATCTGGTTCAACCTCCTGCCCGCGGGCCAGAGGCGGCTGTCCTACTACGCGGTGAAGAGGGCCTACGGCGGCGACACCACGCACGACAACACCCCGCCCGTCGTCTCCGACCCGGGCGTGGCGGGCGACGCGGGCAGGGTGCCGGCCGGAGGCGACCTCGTCGTATCGGTGAAGGCCACCGATCCCGACGGCGACCGGATCTCCTACGAGGTCCTCGACAACAGCATGTACATCGACCAGAGCAAGAACCTGACCTCGCTGCCCTTCACCGACCTCGGCGGCGGCCGCCTGCGGGTCACCGCGCCCGACCGCCCCGGCGTCTGGAAGATCTACGTCAAGGCCACCGACGGCCGGGGCAACGTCGGTGTCGGGACCCGCTCGATCCGGGTGGTCCCGCCCGTGCCGTCCGGCACCGACCTGGCCCGGGGCAGGCCGGCCACCGCCTCGTCCTTCCAGGCGAGTTACGGCGACTGCCCCTGCACCGCCGCCGACGCGGTGGACGGGAACCCGGCCACCCGCTGGGCCAGCGACTGGAGCGACCCCCAGTGGCTCCAGGTCGACCTCGGCACCCGCACCACCTTCCGGCACGTCCAGCTGTACTGGGAGGCCTCGTACGCGAAGGCGTACACCATCCAGACCTCCGACGACGGCCGGAACTGGCAGACCGTGCACACGGTGACCGGCGGCAACGGCGGCATCGACGACTTCGACGTCACCGGGACAGGCCGGTACGTGCGGGTCGACGGCACCGCGCGGGGGACCGGCTGGGGGTACTCGCTGTACGAGTTCGGCGTCTACTCCTGACGGGTGCCGACGGCCGCCCCGCTGTCGGAGAGCGCTCTACTGCGTGATCCACGGGTCCGTTAGGGTGCCTGCATGCGCAGACGGGCCCCGACGCTGGAGGACGTCGCCCGGGAGGCCGGTGTCTCGCGGGCGACCGTGTCCCGGGTCGTCAACGGCATCCGCAACGTGGATCCGGAGATACAGCAACTGGTCCGTCGGGCCATCGAGCGGACGGGTTACGCGCCCAACCGGGCTGCCCGTTCCCTGGTGACCCGGCGGGCCGAGACCGTCGCCCTGGTGGTGTCCGGCGCGGGGGACACCTCGGACGTCGGCCAGAACGCCTTCGCCGCGCGGGTGTTCGCGGACCCCTTCTTCGGGCGCGTGGTCGGTGGCGTCGTCGGCTTCCTGCGCCCCCGCTCCATGCACCCCGTGCTGATGTTCGCCGAGTCCGCCGGGGCCCGCGAGGAGGTCCTCACCTACCTGCGGCAGGGACGCGCCGACGGTGCCCTCGTGGTCTCCACCCACGCCGACGACCCACTGCCCGCCCTCCTCGCCGAGGCCCGGCTCCCGGCGGTGCTCTTCGCCCGCCCCTCGCCTCCCGTTCCGCTCAGCTACGTCGACCTGGCGCACCGGGACGGAGCACGTCTCGCCGCCGAGCACCTGCTCGGCCGCGGCTGCCGCCGGCCGGCCACCATCTGCGGCCCCCTGGACGTCCCGGCGAGCCGGGAGCGGCTGGCCGGGTTCCACGACGCGCTCGCCCGCCGCGGCCACTCCTCCGTTCCTCTCGCCGAGGGCGGTTTCACCGTCGAGAGCGGCAGCGCGGCCATGTCGGACCTGCTGGACCGCCACCCCGACACGGACGGCGTGTTCGCGGCCAACGACCTCATGGCCCAGGGCGCCTGCCAGGTGCTGGTCGGGCGCGGCCGCCGGGTGCCCGAGGACGTGGCGGTCGTCGGCTTCGACGACTCCAGCATCGCCGTCACCTGCCACCCCCGGCTGACCACCGTCCGCCAGCCCGTCGAGGAGATGGCTGCGGAGATGGCCCGCCTCCTCGACGAGCACATCCACGGCGCACGCACCGACGCCACGTCGGTCGTCTTCGAGCCCGAACTCGTGGTGCGCGAGTCGGCCTGAGGGCATGGGCCGGTCCGCAGCGCGACTGCGTCAAGGACGAGAAACAAGGGACGAGGGAACAAGGGACGGGGGACAAGGGGCGCACGGGGCACGGGGCCAAGGGGCAGGAGTCGAGGGCCCGTTGTCAGCCGGCGTCCTGCGGTCGCTTGCTGGAAGGCTCGTCGTGGCCGGTTTCCTGCCGCTGCCGGCCAGGCTCCTGCCGCAGGCCGGCGAGTTCGCCGAGAGCACCGTCGATACGCCCGATCTCCCAGAGCAGATACAGGCTCGCCCCGGCGAACGGTATCCATGTGCCCCACCGGAGGAGGCGAACCACGAGATACAACAGACCGGCCAGGACCACGAACTTGACCAGGATCTCGGGTGTCCGGCTGTACTCGCCGACGACGCGCCGTCCGCGACCACGGGTCCGCTGCAGGCTCGATCTCATGACCATCCCCCTGTGCCGTGGCAGGCATCCACTCTCTGACCACTCCGTACGTGTCACCGACCTGCCACCTCGTTCCTTCGATCCTAGGCGCCGGGCGCGTCACCCAGAACGGACCCAGCGCCGGCGCTTCCTCGAGTTTTCAACCAATGGCCTGCCGTGCGAAGTACAGTGCTGGTGCGGCGTCTTGACCCCAGTCTGCTGATGTGGGCAGGTTTCGGCCACTTCACGCCATCAAGGTCCCGCGGAGAAAGGGGCGTATCGTGGGCGCCTACCTGTGTCCTCCCGCTGTGGTGCACGGCGAACACGCCGTGCGGACCGACCAGATCCTGGCCGAGGTGCGAAGCAGACACCCCCGGGCGCCGTGGCTGCCGCGGATCGACGGCATCGCCGCCAGCACGGGGATCACCTCCCGCGGGTGGATGCTGCCATTGGAGGCAGCCGCCGCTCCCGGCAGCGGAAGCGGCCTGCGGACACCGGGTGCCGGCCCGGCCCGTGACGCACTGGCCCGGAGCGGGTTCAGCGACGCGGAGGTGGACCGGGCCATCGCGGCACTGGAGGCGATCCCCGCGCCGCAGACCATCCAGGAGCGCACCGCTCCGGCCTGGGCCGCCGTGCAGACGTACGCCGAGCGCGCGGCCCGCGAGGCCCTCGGCATCGCGGGGCTGGAGACCGCCGACGTCGACTGCCTGATCACGAGTCACTCCACCACACCGGCCCTGCCGGGGCTGGACCTCTCGCTGTTCAACCGGCTCCCGCTGCGCAGCGACGTCCTGCTGCTGCCGGCCAGCCAGTGGGCCTGCATCGCCGGGACCCGGTCGTTGGCGCTGGCGGCCGACCTGGTCGCCGTGGACCCCGACCGGGTGGTGCTGGTGGTGATATCGGAGGCGCTGAGCACCACCTACCAGCCCGCCGACGAGACCCTCGAATCCCTCATCGTGCGCCTGCTGTTCGCGGACACCGCCGTCGCCGCCGTGGTCACCGGCCGCCCCCGGCCGGAGTCGGTCCTGCGGCTGGACGCCACCTGGCACCACACCCTCGCCGGCACCTCGGACCTGCACCGGCTGGACACCCGGGCCGACGGCACGCACTTCGTGATGGACCGTCGGGGGCCGCGCGCCGTGCAGGAGACGGTCACCGCGATGTGGTCCTGGCTGCGCACGCGCCACGAGAACGACGAGTGTCCCTGGCACCCCGATCTGCTGCTCGCCCATCCCGGTGGGACCCGGGTGATGGAGTACATGGAACAGACGATGCCCGACGGGTGGCCGGCAGGGCTCCTGGACCACAGCCGGGACAGCTACACCACCGGCAACCGCGGCGGCGCGGCCGTGCTCGACATCCTGCGGCGCGCGTACGACGCGGGCCAGAAGACGGGCAGCCGTACCGTGCTGTATGCGGCCGCTCCCGGGCTGACGGCCACCGCCGTCGAGGGGGAGTGGCTGTGACGGCCGCTGCCTCGGCCGCCGGCGGCTCGAGTCCGCCGCCCTTGCCGCCCGCAGGGGCCCTATAGCTCCAGCTCCGCCCAGACGGCCTTGCCGGTACTGGTCCACCGCACCCCCCAGCGGGTGGTGAGCTTGTGGATGACGTGCAGGCCACGGCCGTGGTCGTCGAGCAACTCGGCGCGGCGCAGGCGCGGGCGGCCGTTGCCGGTGTCGGCGACCTCGCATGTCAGACGGCCTCCGGCCCTGACCAGCCGCACGGTGACGGGCTCGGCGCCGAAGAGGACGGCGTTGGTGACGAGTTCGCTGATCACCAGCAGCGCACTGTCCCGCGCCTGGTCACCGGTGTGCCACCGCCGCAGGACGGAAGAGACCAGCGCGCGGGCGCGGGCGGCGGCGTCTTCGCGGGCGGGCAGCTCCCACCTCGCGGCGTCCCGGCCGCGGCGGCCGGTCATCCGGGCGAGCAGCAGGGTCACGTCGTCGCGCAGGCGACCCTGCGGGGCCAGCTCGGCGACCACGCGGCGTGCGGTGCTCTGCAGATCGTCCCAGGGATGCACCTGACGCACCACGTCCGTCAGCCTGCTGATGCCGTCGTCGATGGAGGTCTCCGGATCCTCCACGAGGCCATCGGTGTACAGGGCGAGGACCGAGCCCGGTGGCGCGGCGAACTCCTGTACGTCGAACGGCTCCCGCACGGCGAACTCGGCTCCCAGGCCCGGGTGCAGCTGTGCCGTGACGGCCGTGGCGGACCCGTCGGGGCGGACGAGGACCGGGGGCAGATGGCCCGCGTTGGACATCACGACCCGGTGGTCGACCGGATCGTAGACCGCGATGCAGCACGTCGAGCCCAGCGCGCTGTAGCCGGCCGCCAGGCCCGCGTCCGTGTCGTCCAGGAGCGTGACCGTCTCGTCCAGTCGCTCCAGCACCTCCCCGGGGCCCAGCCCCGCCGACAGCAGGGCCCGCGCCTCCATGCTCAGCTGTCCCATGGCCGCCGCGGCCCCCAGGCCGTGTCCTACGACGTCGCCGACCACCAGCGCGGTGCGGTCACCCGGCAGCGGAAAACTGTTCACCCAGTCGCCGCCGACGCCCGCACTGTCCGGGGTGGTGGGCAGGTAGACGCTGGCGACCTCGATGGTGTCGCTGCCGGCCCGCGGCAGCAGCCGGCGCTGCAACGCCAGGACCTGGGCGTGCTCACGCTGATGCTGACGGGCCAGGTCCACGTGACGGGCGGTCTTGGCCACGAGTTCCTGCAGATCGAGCAGCTCGCTGTCGCGGAAGGGGCGCTCCGGTCGCCGCCAGACCTCCGTCACGCCCAGCACGATGGGGCCGGGCGCGCCCTCCGGTCCCTCCACGACCAGCGGTACGCATGCCACGGTCGCCGGCCTGCTGCCGGGTACCAGCGCGCGCACCAGCAGCGGATCGCCGAGCACCCGCTCGATCGCCGCACGGTCGGGAATGACGGTGGCCCGGGGCATGTCGTCGCGCGTGACCGCACCGACCAGCAGGCGGCTCGCCTCGAGGGGGAGGTTGTCCCCGCACGTCAGATAGCCCGCGGGCCAGGCCCGGTCCGGAACCAGCGCCGCCCGCCGCAGCCGGATGCGCTCGTGCGTCTGTTCGGTGACGGCCTCGCCCGTCCACACGGCGAAATCGAGGTCCACGGCTGCCACGTCCCCCCAGGCCAGCAGGGACTGGGCCAGCGACTGCGCGGTCTCCCCGATGTCCAACGACGTCCCGATCGCGGCCGCCGAGGCGTACAGGTGCAGCCGCTTGGCCATGGCGATCAGGGACACCGTCAGACCTCCCTGCGGTGTCGCGGCCGGCAGGATGCTCATCGAGACCACCAGCTCCGTGCCGTCGTCCCGCCGCAGGCGCTGGACGCGGGCGACGTGTGCCTCCCGCGTCTCGAGGACGTTGCGCAACCGCTGGGTGACCGTCGGTACATCCCCGGGGGGCAGCAGCTCGGCGAAGGCGGCCCCCGTCGCGGCCCTCACCCCCGCGAACGCAGCGGCGGCCAGATTGCTGCTGGTGATCCTCAGATCCGGGTCGAGACTGACCACGCCGAGGATCTGTTCCTGCCCGCCGCCCTGGCGGTTCTCGCCCTCGGGCCCCTGGGCGCGGTTCTCGCCCTGTGCGGCGGCAGCGCCCGAGTCCTCCGCGGCTCCGCCCCGGGGGATGTAGTTCGCCAGGGCGCCGCTGACCATGTCGAACGGTGAGGAGGACGAAGAGGAGGGTGTGGGGTCCATCGCAGCTCACCCAGTTCGCTGACTCCGGCGCACGCCGGAGAGCCATTCCCGAGTACGTGCGACGGAGCCCCGAGATCCCTGACCGCACCACTCCTGGATAGCACAAACGTCGCCTTCACCGTAGAGGTAAAGGGATGGCAAAGTCGGAACGCGTGCGTTCGGCGGCGGTGCCGCCGGCTCCCGCGGCGGTGTTCCGGCGGCGGGTGTCGCCCGGCCGGGGACGGTGGTCGGCGGTGGTTCCACCCGCGTCCCGGCGGCCCGCCGGCGGGGTCACGGCCTACGGACGGAGTGCCAGGTCGCGCTGATACCAGGTGCCCGGCTTGCCGCCGAGGTCGGACGGCTCGGCCGGACCGACCGGCACGAAACCGGCCTTGGCCAGCACCCTCTGGGAGGCGACGTTGCCACGGGCGGTGGCCGCCCTCAGCGTGTGCAGCCCGTGCCGCCGCGGCGCGATCCGGCACATCTCCCGGACGGTCGCCGTCGCCACCCCGTGGCCTGCGACGTGCTGCGCCACCCGGTAGCCGAGGTCCGCGGTTCCGTTCTCGATGTCGTACAGATTGAACCGCCCCAGAACCGAGCCGTCCTCGTCGACGAGCACGTAGAAGGCGCAGTCGCCGGCCTCCTGCTCGGCCAGCAGGGCACTGTGGCGGTCGGCGAAGTGGTCGAAGTACGCGTCACCGCGGTCGGAGACCGACGCGGCGAAGTAGGCGCGGTTCGCCAGTTCGAAGGCCAGTACCGCAGGGGCGTGACCTGCATCCAGTCGTTTCAGCTCGGGCACCGTCCAACCTTAGCCGCAACACCCGGTCCGGCTGCCGGGCCGCCCACGGGGCCGGTGACCCGTCACCACGGGATGCCGGGCGCGTGGGACAGGGACACCAGGAACCAGAGCACCAGGGGGAGAAGGACCAGCAGCACGACCGCTGCCAGGACCTTCGCCCAAGCGGCGGTCTTTCCTCTGCTCCCGGTGCTTCCGGTGCTCTCGGTGCTCTCGGTCGGCATGGTGGGCATCCTCCTGCTCGTCCTTGTGACGGAAACCCGGGTCCGGGCGGTGGTACTACACAGGAGTGTGGCCCTCCAGATAGACACGTGCGGTTTCCGGGATCCCGGCATCGACGGCCTCCGCGATCGGAGCCCAGCGGAATTCCTCCGAAGAGAGCCGCGCGTCGCCCGAGGGCGCTTCGCTCAGCAGCTGGCACACCACGGTCCGGCGTGCGTCCCCCGGGGCGGCCTTCGCCGGTCGCAGAAGCGTCGTGCCGTCGACGAGGTAACCGGTGAGTTCGTACACCGCGCGCGCCGCCGTGGCCTGCGCCGGTTCGGCGGGTTCGGGATCGCCCGAGGGCAGCTTCCAGGCGCCCTGCGCCTTCACCAGCAGCACCCGGCCGTCGTACTCGACGACCGCGTCCACCCCGGCTTCGGCAGCCTGTTCCACGGTCATGGACCAGCCATCCCTTCCTGTTCGTCCGCGGGTCGGCCTGCCCCGTGCCCCGAATCCCTCGTTTCCTACCCGGCGTCCACCGGTTCACGCGGCGCGGTGGCTCGGTGGCCGTCGGCAGTGCCCGTGGGGACCGCCCGCTCGAGAAGCCCCAGGTGGTGGCCTTCGGGCGGCGGCCCCAGCGGCAACCCCAGGTCGGCAGCCCTCGCCCCGCCAGGGGTCAGGCCGCCTCTGCCTGCGCCTCGACGTCCTCGATGCCGCTGGGGCGTCCCGCGCGGTTCCAGCGGACGTACAGCCCGGCGGCGATGACGAGCGTGCCCGCCATCGACAGCAGCGGCCAGCCGCGCAGCAGGTTGACCAGGAGGGTGAAGGCCACGGCGACCGCGGCGAGACCGTTGACCCAGGCCAGCGCGGTCTTGCCCTCGCTGCGGGCGAAGCGGGTCATGGAGAGCAGGCCCACCAGGAAGCTGACGAAGACGGCGACGGCGTAGAAGAGGACCAGTTCCTGCTCCTGGCCGGCCGCGGCGACGATGATGAGGGCGGCCGCCGCCAGATAGACCACGACGGACCAGTACGGGGTGTGGTGCCGGTTGGTCCGGCCGAGCAGCGGCGGCAGAACCCCGGGCCGCTCGGGAGTGCCGGACAGGGCCTTGAGCAGGCCGGGACCGGCCTGGAAGGAGGAGCTGGCGGCGGCGAGCAGCAGCAGCGAGCTGGTCAGCTGGAAGGCGCCGTAGAGCCAGCCGGGCCCGGCGGCGGCGTGCGCGATGTCGGCGATCTGGGTCGAGTCGGCGCCGGGGATGCCGATGTGCAGGCGGACGGCGAGGGCGGTCAGGGCCAGCGTGAGGCCGCCGACGATGACCACGAGCAGCGCGAGCGTGCCGCGGCCGAAGCGGCGGCGGTGGGTGTCGTCGAGCTGGCCGAGCTGGGCGATCGCCGTCGACGGCGCTTCGACGCCGGTGGCCAGCGCCATCGCCACGGGGAAGGCGAGGACCACCGCGATCACGGCGCCATGGCCCGGGTCGGTGGTCGGCGCCGCGTGCCCGGCGGCGTGGGGCGCGGTGAAGCCGAGGACCACGACGGCGACGGAGATCACCACGAACGCCACGGTCATCACGGCGAACAGCAGCCGTCCGCCGTGCCCGAACCAGGTCAGTCCGGCCACCACGAGCAGCAGGACCAGTGCCAGCGGGATACGGACCGGGGCCAGCCCCGGGAAGAGGGCGATCACCGCGCTCGCCGCGGCGGCGATGGAGATGCCGATCGTCAGCACGAAGTCCACCACCAGCGCGCCGATGGGAAGGAAGGTCCAGCGCGGCCCGAAGGCCCGTGCGGCCGCCGCGGCCGCGCCCCCGCCCTTGGGGAAACGGCGCACGAGCTGCCAGTAGTTGGCGGTGACCACGACGACGAGCCCGATCACCAGGCTCATGGTGGGCAGCAGCAGTGCCAGGTCTCCGTGCAGAGCCCGCAGCGCCGCCTCGATCGCGTACGCGACGGAGGACACCGGGTCCGCGATCACCGCGAAGGCGAACGCGAAGAAGAGGATGGAGCGGCGCGGTGTACGTCCGCGCAGCTCGATGTCGGCCGCTGTGGGGGCGACCTGGTTGCTTGCAGGCACGCGAAGACCTTTCCGGAAATGAAGACGCTGAAAGAACTTCGCCGACCAGGCTTCCCGGCACACCGGCGACAACGGTACGTCAAGAAGGTGACAGGAGACGATCAGCAAGCCGTCAAGGAAACGTCAAAGCTGCTGGGTGAGGTGACCCGGTACGGGCGGCCGATCCGTTCTCCGGCGCCGGCGGACCGGAACCCGACGGGTGGGGAACCGGGCGCCGGCCCAAGCGCACGGGCAGGTTCAGCCGAACCGCACGGGCAGGTGCAGTGGGCCCCGGATGAGCACGCCGCCCCGCCAGGCCAGCGCCGCCGGGTGGGCGTCGAGCGCGAGGTCGGGGCAGCGTTCGAGCAGGGCGCCGATCGCGACGCGTGCCTCCAGGCGGGCCAGTGGGGCCCCCAGGCAGTAGTGGATGCCGTGGCCGAAGGCGACGTGCCCGCGGGCGGTCCTGCGGATGTCGAAGCGGTCCGGCTCGGGGAAGCGCGCCGGATCGCGGTCGGCGTCGGCGATGGCCGCCAGGACGAGCTGCCCGCCACCGGGGATGGTGGTACCGGCGATGTCGACGGGTTCGGTGGTGAACCGGTACGTCGGCGTCTCGACCGGGCCGTCGTAGCGGAGCATCTCCTCGACGGCGTTCTCCATCAGGGACGGGTCGGCCCGGAGCACGGCCAGCTGGTCCGGATGGCTCAGCAGCGCGAGCACGCCGTTCGAGATGAGGTTCACGGTGGTCTCGAATCCGGCCACCATCAGCAGCCAGACGGTGCCGGTCAGTTCGTCGGCGGTGAGGCGGTCGCCCTCCTCGTCCGAGGCGCGGATCAGCGCGCTGAGCAGGTCGTCGCCCGGACTCCGCTTCTTGTCCGCCAGCAGTTGGCCGATGAAGCGGGACGTCGTCCCCGCCGCCTCGCGCTGCTCGGCGGGGTCGGAGGAGGACAGGGCGGTGTTCGACGCCGCCGCGAAGTCCTCGCGGTCCAGCGCCGGCACTCCGATGAGTTCGCAGATCACCGACATCGGCAGCGGGAACGACAGCGCGTCCACCAGGTCGGCCCTGCCGGCCGGGGCGGCCAGCATGGCGTCCAGCAGCCGGTGGGTGATCCGGCGCACCCATGGCTCCAGGTCCTGCACCCGGCGAGGGGTGAACTCCTTGGCGACCAGCCTGCGCAGCCGGGTGTGGTGGGGCGGGTCGGACGAGAGCATGTGCCGGCCCGCGGCGACCGTGGTCATGCCCAGCGCGGGCGAGGCCCTGTCCCAGTCCTTGGACAGCCGGGGATCGGCCAGGGCCGCCCGCGCGGCCTCGTAGCCGACGACCAGCCACCCTTCGGCCCCTCCGGGCATCCGGATCCGGTGCACCGGGCCGCGGGATCGCAGCTGCGCGTAGACGGGGTACGGATCGCGGGTGAAGTCCTCGCCCAGGGCGGCGAGATCGATCGGAGTGGGCGCGGTGGGCGCGCCGTGCATGGTGTCCGCCTGAGTCATTCGCCTGCCTTTGTCCTCGTCGCCGGGTTGCCGGGCGGTGGCGTCCGCGATGCCGGTGCACCGTCCGGTGTCGGGGCGCCACGCCCATCCTGGCCTGCCGTCGACCTTGCGAACAGGGCCAGTTGACGCCACGTCGGCTCGCCGACGTGCGGGGTGCGGGGTGCCGGATCTCCCCGTGCTCCTCCGCACGGCCTTGACCATTCCGTGACCCTTCAACGTCGCACCAGCAAATTTCACATCTCGTTCAGGCTCGCTCGTCGGCTACCGGCTCTCGCCGGACCACATCAGCCTTGGTGCTCAGCTGTTTCCCTGCGCCGCCGGTTGCTCCTTTGCCGCTGCGCCGCTTTGTCATTTCGTTGGCAAAGCGCTGTGTGGTGTCCAGGTGCCCGCTGTTAACGTCGCTGGACGCCGAATCCGGTCCGTGGGGCGCGTGGGCCCACCGTGCCGGGTGGGGCGGGGATGTACCCGACCGGTGAGCGGGCTGAGTATCGCGCTGACCAACGCGTGTCCGGCCCAACGTGGGCCGCCCCACCGGGAGGGAAGCACAGTGAGGAGCAAACCAGTGCCCCGGAAGAACTCGACGCAGGCACCGCACGGTGGACGGGGAGATCATGTCCGCCGCAAGCGGTCGAAGTGGTCGCTCGCCGTGATCGGCGGGCCGGTGATCCTGGCCGTCGTCGCCGGAACGGTGTTCGCGGCGGGCGGCCGGCATCACGGTCGCGGACAGGCGAACGGGGGCGAAGCGGCCACGCCCGACCCGAACTGCACGTTGGTGGTTCCCCAGCACCCGCTCTCCGCCCGGGGACTGGCCACGCCGTACAGGCTCGTCGCCACCGACCCCGCGAAGGGGCCCTGTCACGAGGCCAATACCGATCAGGCGGCCTTCGTCGAAGCGGCCATCCTGACCAAGGACGGCAGCCTCAGCGTCTACGACCCGCTGGTGATCGACAGGGGGACGAGACCGGCCGCCCGTACCGTCCGGCCCAGAGTGCCGAGGGGTTCCACCGTCGCCATATGGTTCGGCTTCAACAGCGCCGAGCTCAGGCTGAAGTCGAGCGGCCGCTCCGACAGCCTGGCCCAGGGCAGGTGTGTCAACGGTGTGCCGGGATCGGTCTTCGGCCAGTTCGCGTACTGCAACGCACCCGCCTTCTTCCGTGCCGCCAAGACCCGGACCGCCGCGAAGCACCTGAAGATCCCCGCACTGGGAACGGCCAAGGACGGCTTGCCCTGTCCCACCACCCGTGACTTCTCCGTCGTGGACCAGGACGGAAGCGACAACGTGGTCACCCGGTATCTCGCCGACGCGCACGGCCGTATCGCCCAGGACAACGCCGCGAACAGGGCGGCCCTGCACAAGGGCGTGCGCGTGGACGCCCCCCGCTACCGTCACCACCGTCACCACGGGCGCGGCGGCAGGGCCGGGTCGCCGGCCGGCGCGCAGCCCAAGGAGCTGACCAACGGCAGCGACAACCTGCTGCTGACCCAGTTCATCGACCCGGCCCTGGGCTGCAAGCCGTTCATGGTGCCCAACCAGTCCAGCGACAACCGGGCCTCCTCGGCCCTGCCGCTGGACGAGTTGTCCGCCGCGGCGCGCCAGCGGGCCCCGATCGCGCTGGTCCCGCAGAACGACCCGATGACACTCGTCGACGGCCGCACCAGCGTCCGCAAGACCAACGCCTACCGCGCGGGTGTCGGCATGCCCCCGGTCGGTGCGGGCAGCGACGGGAACGGGGCGGCGTTCTGCACGACCCTCTTCGGTGACGCAGCCGGAATCCAGCGGGTCTTCAAGGACAAGGAGCTTTTCAGGGCCGCGCCCTCGCCGGATCCGGGGACGGCACCCGACCTCTTCGGCTTCCTGGCCGCGCGCGCGAACCAGACGTTCACCAACCTCGGCTGCGATCGCCTCCTCGGCGTCGGTGACCCCGTCATGCTCACGACGGACGGCAACGGCCTGGTCGTGGACGCGGTGCTCACCCGGCTCGGCCAGACGCCGCCCGCGTCCGGCGGGCCCACCAACGGCGCGTCCCCGTCCGCGACCCAGAGCGCCTCGACGCCCCCGGCGGCCGACCCCTCGGCCACGGCGGGCACGCAGGCACCGAGTTCCTCACCGTCGGACGCGAACGGCGGCCCGGCCGACCCGAGTTCCGCCGCGCCCACTCCGTCGACGACGACCGAGCCGCCGTCACCGTCCTCCTCGCCGTCGGCGACCGGCTACACCAACTGACCGGCGCCGCGCTGCCCTTCGCGCAGCATGCCCCGGCCGGCGACGACGGCCCACGCCGCCGTGGCCGGCAGGGGCCGGGGGAGACCGTCCGGGTGAGGTGGCGCGTTTCCGGCGGCCTCGCCGGGCGAGACGATCCGGGCGGCCGCCCGCCGGTGCCGGGAACACCGCCGGCGGTCCCGGGGCGGGCGAGCGCCGCGGGGAGACGCCTTCACGGCGCTGACTGCCCCCGCTCGCCCGCCGGCGGACCGGGCCGTCCGGCGACGGCCGGACCGCTGACCACCGGCCACCGGCCACCGGCACCGAGGAGCCGTGCGGCGCGGTATCAGGTTCCGGGCCGTGCCGGTGCGGGCAGGCCGCTCGCGGAAAGGCCGCGCAGGTCCTCGAAGGCTTGCAGGAAATGGGCGTCCAGGCTCTGCGCGGGGTCGTCGATCCAGGCTTGGGCCGCCTCGTGAAAGGCGGCCCATCCGGTCCGTGCGGCCAGGCCCGCGAGCCGGTCGGCGACACCACGTCGGCGCAGTGCCGTCGCCGCGGCGTCGGTGAGGGAGGCGGTCTTGGCCAGATCGCGCACGAGAGGCGCCGGCATCACGGGAGGCACCGATATGTGTCATTGATCTGTTCCGAGGAACTCCAGCACACATGGCTGACATCGAACTCCGCAGCGCGGCATTCGGCGATCACGACATGATCCCCCACCGTCACGCCAAGGACGGCGAGGACGTCTCTCCGCCCCTGACGTGGACCGGTGTGCCCGACGCGGCCGCCGAACTGGCCCTCCTGTGCGAGGACCCGGACGCCCCGTCGGGGACTTTCGTGCACTGGCTGGTCACGGGTATCGACCCGCGCCGCGAGGGCCTGGAGAGCGGGGCGGTGCATCCGGGCAGCCACCTGCACCGCAACGGCTACGGCGACGAAGGCTGGGGCGGCCCCCGGCCACCGGTGGGCGACGAGGCGCACCGCTACGTCTTCACTCTCTACGCCCTCCCGGCGCCCGTGTCCCTCCCGGACGGTGCCACGGCTGAGGACGCCCACCGCGTGCTGGACCGTCAGCAGATCGCCTGCGGCACGCTCGTCGGCCTCTACCGACGCTGACGCCTTCCGGCGCGACCGCGCGCCCGGCCGTTCCCGTTTCACCGGCCGCGGACCGGGATACACCCCTGTCTTCCCTCCCTGGCTCCCCGGCGGAGCCTGATCCGCGCGCCCGTCACAGCCGAGTCGGCGTGCCCGTCACACCCGGGCGGACGGCGCCGACGCCTCGACCGAAGGAGCCAGAGTGGAGTTCCTCAAAGAGCTGAAGGCGAACGCGCTCGTCGCCAGAACAGCGGTGATCGCAGCGATCGGGGGATTCCTCTTCGGCTACGACACCGGGATCATCTCCGGTGCCCTGCTCTACATCAAGAAGGACTTCCACGCCGGCTCCGCGGCCCAGGAGTTCATCGTCTCCTCCCTCCTGCTCGGTGCCGTGGGCGGCGCGCTGCTGAGCGGATACCTGGCGGACCGCATCAGCCGCCGCAACACCAAGATCATTTCAGGTACGGTCTACCTGGTCGCGGCCCTCGGCTGCGCGCTGTCCATGAACACCGGGATGCTCATCGGGTTCCGTGCCCTGCTCGGGCTGGCCGTGGGCACCGCGTCCTTCGTCAGCCCGCTGTACATCTCCGAGGTCAGCCCGCCCCGCATCCGCGGTGGTCTGACCTCCTTCAATCAGCTCGCCACCACCAGCGGCATCCTCGTGGCCTACCTGATCAACTACCTCTTCAAGGACTTCGCCGAGAACTGGCGGTGGATGCTCGGCGTGGCCGCGGTACCCGGCGCGGCCCTCGCCATCGGCATGTTCAGTGTCCCCAAGACACCCCGCTGGCTGGTGGAACAACGGCGTGACGACGACGCCCGCGACGTGCTGCGCAAACTGCGCCGGGGCTCGGCCGACGACGACGTGGACCGCGAACTGGACGCGGTCCGGCGGAGCGTGGAGTCCAGCCGCTCGGCCCGCGCTCGCGACCTGCTGACCGGCCGGGCTCGCCCGCTGCTGATCGTCGGGGTGGGACTTGCCTTCTTCCAGCAGTTCGTCGGCGTGAACACGATCATCTACTACGCTCCCACCATCCTCCAGCAGACCGGGCTCTCGGCCGACAGCGCCGTCTCGCAGGCGCTGAGCGTGGGCATCACCAACGTCGTGTTCACCGTCGTCGCGGTGCTGCTGCTGGACAAGGTCGGCCGCAGGCCGCTGCTGCTGACCGGTACCGCGCTGCTCACCGTCGCCCTGGCCGGGCTCGGCGTGTACTTCGCCGTACCGGCGCTGCGGGACTCCGCACCGTGGATGGCGCTGGTCGCCCTGGTGCTCTACATCGCGGCCTTCGCGATCGGTCTTGGGCCGGTGTTCTGGCTGATGATCAGCGAGATCTTCCCGCAGACACTGCGCGGCACGGCCATGAGCGTGTGCACGGCTGTCAACTGGGGGGCCAACTTCGCCATCTCGGCCTCGTTCCTCTCCCTGGCGGGCTGGATCTCCCGCTCCGGAGTGTTCTGGATCTACACCGCGCTGGGCGTCGTCGCCTGGATCTTCTTCAGCCGCCGCGTTCCCGAGACCCGGGGCAAGTCCCTTGAGGACATCCAGGAGGAACTGGGCGCCGACACCGAGGCGGAGCGAGAGCCGAAGGCCGCCTGACCGATCCCGTCCGGCGCGAGGTGCGACGCCGCGTGCAGGGCACCGGTCGGTCCCGCACAGAGGTTTTACTCTCCGCCTCGCTCGACGGCGGGCGTGCGGGAAACCCGGTCGAGGTGTACATCAGCGGCCCGGCGGCGCCGCCGCACGGACGGCCTGCGCGGTGCCCGGGCCATTGCCACGCCAGGGAGGCGCTCATGCTCAGGAGGACAGCACCCGCCGTCGCCGCAGGAGCCGCGGGAGTCGCGGTGGCGGCGGTGGCGTTGTGGCCGGGGACCGCTCGGGCGGACTCCGCCCCGGCCCCGCACGACGTCGTCTGGCTGACATCGACGGCCGCGGGAGACCTGTTCGAGATCGAGGGCGCGCAGACAGCCGAGACCCATGCGCACAGTACGGCGGTCAAGGCACTCGGCGCCCGGCTGGCGGCGGATCACATCAAGTCCGCGTCCGACCTGCTGAGGTTCGCCGCACTGATGGACGTCCACCTCCCGACAGAACCTGACCCGAAGGACAGTGCCGAACTCTCCCGGCTGGCCCTGCTGCACGGCACGGCGTTCGACAAGGAGTACCTGAAGACGGAGATCAGCCACCACAAGAAGGCCATCTCCGCTGCCAGGAAGGAGATCGCCGCCCACGGCAACACGGAGATCGTCGAGGAGGCACGCCGGGACCTGCCCGTCCTGCGGGCTCACCTGCGGCTGGCGGAGCAGACACAGTCCCGCATCGGGCGGTGACGGGTACGCGTCCCGGCGCGCGCGGCGCAGGGACGCGACGTGTTCAGGAGCTCAGGAGCGGCCCGGTGACCATCGGTCGGCACCGCCCCGCCGCTCTGCCGTGGCCTCGGCGAGCGTGTCGGCCGCGCTGATGACACCGAGGTGGGTGAGGGCCTGGGGAAGGTTGCCCAGCAGTTCGGCGTTGGCCGGGTCGATCTGCTCGGTGTAGAGACCGACGTCGTTGGCCAGGCCGATGAGGTCGTCCATCTGCGCCACGGCCTCGTCGGTGCGGCCGGCGTGGGTGAGGGCTTCGACGAGCCAGAAGGAACAGACGAGGAACGCGCCCTCCTGTCCCCGCTGGCCGGTGTAGCGGTACAGCAGCGGCCCCTGGGCACCGAGCCCGGCGCGGACGGCGTCGATGGTGGTGTGCAGGCGGGGGTCGTCGCCCCGGCAGAACCCGGTGCGGGCGGCGAGCAGGGTGGCGGCGTCCAGGTCGGTGCTGCCGGCGTGGAAGGTGTAGCACTGCCGGGCGGGGTCCCAGCAGTGCTCGTTGATCCAGGAGCGCAGGTCCGAGCGTTCCAGTCGCCAGCGGGGCACGCCGGCGCTGTTCAGCTGCCCGGCTTCGGCAAGCCCTACGGCCCGGTCCAGCGCCATCCAGCAGCCGATCTTGGAATTGGTGTAGTGCCGGCGGTCCGGAAGTTCCCAGAACCCGGCGTCGGGGGTCCGCCACACGTCGCAGACCCGGTCGGCCAGGGTCTCCACCAGTCGGCCGGTGGCCGGGTCCAGCCGGCCGTGGCTGAGGGTGTAGCGCCACAGTGCGTCGAGCAGGTCGCCGTAGGACCCGATCTGCAGCTGGTCGGCAGCCGCGTTGCCGACGTGGACCGGCTGCGACCGCCGGTAGCCGGGCACGCCCCGCGCCGACTCCATCCGGGCGGTCGCCGGCTCGCCTCTCAGGGTGTAGAAGGGGTGCAGTTCGGGGGCGGTCCCGGCCGCTGAGTCGAGCATCCACGCCATCCCGGCGTGCAGTTCCTCGGACAGGCCGAGCCGGGCCATGGCGTCCAGGGCGTAGGAACTGTCGCGGATCCAGGAGAACCGGTAGTCGAAGTTCCGCTTCCCGCCGATCCTCTCGGGAAGCGAGGTGGTGGCCGCTCCGGCGATCCCCCCGGTGGGCTGGAAGGTCAGCGCCTTCAGTGTCAGCGCGCTGCGCAGCACACTGTCGCGCCACGGCCCCTCGTACCGGATCCCCCGGGCCCACCGCCGCCAGGTCGCGGCCGTCTGCTCGACCCGGTCCCGGATCTGCTCCGCGGCCGGTGTGTGCAGCGGCTTTCCCTGCGTGGCGAGTACGGCGAGCAGCGCGGGCCGGCCCTGCCGGACGGTGGCCCGGCCGCAGATTCCGCGTTCGCCCGGGGAGGGCTCTCCGACGCCGTCGGCCACCACGGTGAGGTACTGGTCGCCCGCGACGAGCACGGGTCCGCCGCCGTCACCGCGCACCCAGGGCCGCCCGCCGGCGGTGAGGCGGTGGCCCGGCTGCACGGACCAGGCCATCGGAACCTCCCCGTCCTCCACGGTCACCAGCCGCGCCAGCTCCGTCCACGGCAGCAGCCCCAGCGAACCCAGGTTGAGGGCGTCGGTGACGCGGACCGTGCCGCCTTCCGTGGTGTACGTCGTCTCCAGCACCACGGTCTCCGGCAGATAGCGGCGGCTGACCCGGTACGGCACGGTGGGCGCCAGGGTGATCGATCCGCCGGTGCCCGGGTCGAGGAGGGCCGCACACAGCGGGGCGGCGTCCATGGCCGGTGCCGCGAACCAGTCGACACAGCCGTCGCCGGCCACCAGCGCGGTGCCACGCGCGTCGCCGATCAGGGCGTAGTCGCGAAGGGGCAGGAATCCGTCGGTGCGTCGGGAGAATCCATCGGTTCCATCGGTGCGGTGGGAAATCACTGCTCACCGGTACCCGCCGGAAGGCGCAGCCAGTCTCGAAGCGCGCGCCCGTCGTGAGATCGGGGTGCGGATCCACCCGGTCGGCCGGACCCGCCGGACCCGTGCTCGCCTGTCGTGCCGCGCCGTACCCGTTTCCTGGCCCACACAGCTTGGTACCCGTCAAGCCGACAGCGCACGTAGCGGCGGTTGCGACGGAGAGGAGTCGGTGGAGATGGCCGAGAAGGAACGCAGGGTGGCCGTGGTGACCGGGGGCACCGCGGGGGTCGGACGGGCCACGGTCCGGGAGTTCGCCGCGCGGGGTTATGACGTGGCGGTGCTCGCCCGCGGCAGGGAGGGCCTCGACGCGGCTGTCCGCGAGGTGGAGGAGGCCGGCGGCCGGGCTGTCGGCATCCCCACCGACGTGGCGTTCCACGACGCCGTGCAGCAGGCGGCCGAGCAGGTCGAACGCGAACTCGGCGAGATCGACGTCTGGGTCAACGTCGCGTTCGCCGGGGCGCTGTCCTTCTTCTGGGACACCTCACCGCAGGAATACCGCAGGATGACCGATGTCACCTACATGGGCCAGGTCAACGGGACCCGGGCGGCCCTGGAGCGGATGCGGCCGCGGAACCGGGGAGTGGTCGTGAACGTGGGCTCCGCCATGGCCTACCGGTCCATTCCCCTGCAGTCCGCCTACTGCGGGGCCAAGCACGCGATCAAGGGCTTCACCGAGTCCGTCATGACGGAGCTCATCCACGAGAAGAGCGACGTGAAGGTCTGCATGATCCAGCTGCCCGGCCTCAACACGCCCCAGTTCGACTGGAACCTCAACAAGATGCCCGAGCACCCGATGCCGGTGCCCCCCGTCTTCCAGCCCGAACTGGCCGCCCGCGGAATCGTGTTCCTGGCCGAGCACCCGCGGCGGAACATGTGGGTCGGCTTCTCCACGGCCGCCACCGTCCTGGCCGAGCGGTTCGCTCCCAAACTCGTCGACCTGTACCTGGGGCGCACCGGCGTCAAGAGCCAGCAGACCGGGAAGGACGCCCCGCGGTACGAGCCGAACCTCGACAAGCCCGCCGACGCCGACGCCGACCGTGGCGCACACGGCGCCTTCGACAACATGGCGCACGGATCCGACCCGGTGCTGTGGATGTCGCAGCACCGCCGCGCCATCCTGACCGGGGTCGGCGCCGCGGCCGCCGCGGCGATCGGCGGTCTGGCGATCCGCGGCTGACCGGGACACGGCGGGGCCCGGGCGCGGTGCGAGCGCCTGCCCGGGCCCCGGCGCGGACCCCTGCGACCCTCCCCCCTTCACGACCGATCGGTCCACACCTGATCGTCCACACCTGATCGTCCACACCTGATCGTCCACACCTGATCGGTCCACACCTGATCGGTCCACGTCTGATCGGTCCACGGCCTGATTGGTCACCCTCGCGCCGGGAACCCGGGCTGCTGTGTACGGACAACGGGTGGAAGCATTCCCAGAACCGCGCGGCAGACTGCTGCTGACCGGGTGGTTCACCTTCCGGCACGGAGAGGTGACCGCCGGGGACGTACTGGCCCTGGACCGGGTCCGGGACGTGCTGGGGCGTGCGGGCATCGCCCACGACGTCGCCTGGAGCCCCGGGTTCCGGCCCGGGGCCCTGCACCTGGCGGACCTGCGGCCCGAGGACTACTCCCACGTGGTCTTCGTGTGCGGTCCGGTGCACGGGCGGCAGGTGGAGGAACTGCACGAGCGGTTCCCGCACTGCGTGCGCATCGCGGTGGGAACATCGGTCGTCGACCCCGACAGCCCCGCGGTGACCGGGTTCCACCGGGTGCTGGCCCGGGACGCCGCCGGCCTCGAGCCCGGCCGGGATCTGGCGGCCAGGGCCCCCGCTCTCCAGCTGACCCCGGTGGTCGGGACCGTACTCACGCACGGTCAGCAGGAGTACGGGCGCAAGCGGCGGCACGAGCAGGTCGCCGAGCGGCTCGGAGACTGGCTGCTCGGCAAGGACTGCGCCCGCCTGGAACTCGACACGCGGCTCGACACACGGGACTGGCGCCTGTGCGCGACGCCCGCCCAGCTGGAGTCCCTGCTCAGCCGGCTCGATCTCGTCGTCACCGACCGGTTGCACGGCTTGGTCCTGGCGCTGCGCGCGGGCGTTCCCGCGCTGGCCGTCGACCCCGTGGAGGGCGGAGCGAAGGTGACCGCCCAGGCGCGCGCCTGCGAGTGGCCCGCACTGGTGCCCGCCGAGCAGCTGGACCGGAAGGAACTGGAACGCTGGTGGGACTGGTGCCTGAACGACGGACGGGCGGACGCCCGGCGGATCGCCGTGGAGTTCCGCGACGGCCTCGTCCAGGACGGCGCCGACCGTCTCGTGGAAGCGCTGTGGGCGTGTGGCGACGAGCGGGCCGACCACCCGCCGCAGCGGGGCAGGATCCGCTAGAACCACAGCCGTGTGACGGGGCTGGACCGAGGCCATTTCATCGGCCCGGGGCTGCTTCCCCGGTCGTACGGTTCGCGTGGTCCGCACCGCCGAGAGGCTGTGCCGTCGGCGCCGGGGCGGCGTCAGGCCGCCGCGGTGAACGCCGCGGCGATCGCGGTGTCGGTTCGAGCGTGAATGACCAGCCGGGTACCGCCGGTGTCCGCCTTCGCCTCCAGCAGCCGCCGTGTGGGGGCGCTGTGCGAAGCCACCGACAGCAGGACGCCGAGGCTCCTGCAGATGCGATGGACACGCAGGATCGCGCTCACCGCCGGGCCGCTCGTGGCCGGCTCGTCCAGCACGACGACGACCGGCCTCGGCCGGTGAGCACGGACCAGGCCGCCGATCTCCCTCGCGAGCAGGGCACGTCCTCCGATGCCGGGATCACGGCGCACGGTGATGACGAGGACGCCATGCTCGAGCGCATGGGAGAGCATCATGCCTTCGGTCCTTTCACGAATCCCCTTTGCCGGTTCGCCGGGGGAACGTGCCGTCGGCCAAACCGCCGGACACGTCCGGGACATCCCGGCTCGGAGACCTACTCGTCGTCGAACACGGCTTTCTGGACGTCGTCGGGTCCGCCGAATTCAGCCGCGTCGGAATGGGAGATCTTCTCGACGATCGTTCCCTCCGCGCCGTTTTCCTGCGCCAGGTTGACGAGATCGTCACGGCTGGCGGGGTAATTGGCGCCCTTGAGGGCCTTCTGCAGGTCGATGGGGCTGATGCTTGCCATGAAAGCCACCTTCTCGGGGTTCGTCAGGGAGCCGTGGACCTCCGGGAGTACCCGTCCGGCCGACGGGTGAACCGTCAGGGGCCCGATCACCCGGCGGCGTCCGACGACCCCCTGGCAGCCGGGATCCGGCACGGACACGGGGGTGCCCCTGTCTCTCGTCGGGCCGGGCGAGGAGCGCCGGCCCACCACCTGACAGGGCAGTACGGCTAGGTGGCCTGCTGGGACGCGGCCGCGTCGGGGCGCAGGTCGTCGAGGGTCAGCCGGTGTGCCGGAGGGCCGGGCAGGACGACCTCGCGGGTGAGGCGGAGGTCGGGGCCGACGTGGAGCAGCTCGCCGGGCTCCATCGCGCGCCAGTCGGGGTTGTCGTCCATGCGCTCGCTCGCGACCACGACGGCGGGATGATCGGCGAGGTGGGAGGAGTGGACGCGCATGCGGCCGTGGCTGCCGCTGTGGTCGAGATGCCGGGTGCCGTGCCGGCCGCCGGCCCGGCGCTGGAGGACGTACAGGTCGTGGGTGTCCGGGTAGCGCAGCGCCCACATCTCCTGCGGGGTGATGAGGATCAGGTTCATGGCGTAGACGGGCAGGTGTGCGGCGATCCAGCGGGCGGCCCGGCGGATGCCCGCGCTGACGTCGCCGTCAAGTCGCCGCGTCTCGCGGGTGATGAGGGCGAAGAAGCGTTCGGAGTCGGTGTCGCCCTTCACCAGCGACCGGTCCTCGCCGAGGTGGTGGTCGAGCCGGTCCAGGCCCTCGACGACCCCGTTGTGCGCGAACAGCCGGCCCTCCTGTTCGAAGGGATGGGTGTTGCGCACGTCGAGGCTGCCGGTGGAGGCGAAACGCACGTGGGCGATGAAGGTCTCCGACTCCTCCTGCCGGGCCTCCTCGGCGAAGGCGCGGTCGCGGTAGGCGGCGATGGGCGCCTTGTCGACGTGCGGGGTGCCGTCGGCGGTGAAGTGGCCGAGGCCGGTGCCGTCGGGGTCGCGATGGCTCTGCCTGCTGAGGCTGTCGGGGGCGTCGAGGAGCCAGAAGGTGGCGCGCGCACGTAGCGGGGCGTGGCTGAGGCCGAACAGGCGGCACACGGGTTCTCCTCCATGCCGGGCCGGCCGTTCGGCGGTTCGCCGAGCGGCCGGCGGGTCGCGGTCGGTGGTCAGTCACGTCCGGGGCGGCGGGGGTTCTTGGTCTCCGCGCCGTGGGCGAAGCCGCCGGCGTCCTCCGCGTCGCGGTGCGGCTCCCCCTGCTTGTCCAGCCGGGGCAGCACGCGGCGCAGGTCTTCGAGGAGCAGATCGGCCAGGTCGTGGCTGAAACCGTTGCGGACCACGACGCGCAGGACGGCGAGATCGGTCCGGTTCTTCGGGAAGGTGTAGGCGGGCACCTGCCAGCCGCGCTCGCGCAGTGCGGCGGAGACGTCGAAGACGCTGAAGTGGTCGATGCCCTCCCGTACCCGTACGGCGAAGACGGGAAGCTCGCTGCCGTCGGTGACCAGTTCGAACGGGCCGAGCCTCGCGATCTCGCGGGCCAGCCGGGTGGCGACGTCGCGGCAGGTCTGCTGCACGCGCTGATAGCCGTCGAAGCCGAGCCGCAGGAAGTTGTAGTACTGGGCGACGACCTGGGCGCCGGGCCGGGAGAAGTTGAGCGCGAAGGTCGGCATGTCGCCGCCGAGGTAGTTGACGTGGAAGACGAGGTCCTCGGGCAGGGCGTCCTTGTCCCGCCACAGCGCCCAGCCGACACCGGGCATGACCAGGCCGTACTTGTGGCCCGAGGTGTTGATCGAGGCGACCCGCGGCAGCCGGAAGTCCCATTCGAGTTCCGGGTCGAGGAAGGGGGCGATCATCGCTCCGGACGCGCCGTCGACGTGGATGGGGATGTCCAGACCGGTGCGGGACTGCAGGTCGTCCAGGGCCGCGGCGATGCCGGCCACGGGCTCGTAGCTGCCGTCGAAGGTGGAGCCGAGCACGGCCACGACACCGATGGTGTTCTCGTCGCACAGTTCGGCGGCCCGGTCGGGCGTGAGGTGGTAGCGATCGCCCTCCATGGGGACGTAGCGGGGCTCGACCTCGAAGTAGTCGGCGAACTTCTCCCAGCAGATCTGCACGTTGATGCCCATGACCATGTTGGGCCGGTCGGTGGGCTTGCCCTCGGCCCGGCGCCGGTGCTGCCAGCGGCGCTTGAGCGCCAGCCCGCCCAGCATGGCCGCCTCGCTCGAACCGGTCGTCGAGCAGCCCATCGCCTGCCGGGGGTCCTCGGCGTGCCAGAGCCGGGCGAGCATGTGCACGCACCGGGTCTCGAGTTGGGCGGTCTGCGGATACTCGTCCTTGTCGATCATGTTCTTCTCGGCGCACTCGTCCATCAGGCGCCGGACCTGCGGCTCGGCCCAGGTGGAGACGAACGTCGCCAGGTTCTGCCGGGCGTTCCCGTCGAGCATCAGCTCGTCGTGCACCACCTGGTAGGCGGTGTCCGGCTCCATCTCCCCGGACGGCAGCTCGTACCGGGGCACCCGGACGGGCTCGCGGCTGAACACCGGGTTGATCTCCAGGTCACGGCTCTCGCCGCGGGCATCGTGCTGCACCGTCATGCGTGTTCGACCTCTCTACGGGGGATGGGCACACCTTTGTCGCAACTGCCCCGTGGACCCGGTCACGAATCAGGTGGGCGACCGGCGTTGAGCCGGACGGGAGAGGCAGGCTGATCGCACCGCGGGAACGTGACGGTGCCGATCAGGGGCGACCCTCACCTTCCCCGCACTGGACGGCCGGCCGCGCCTCCACACCGGGGCCCGCGGCCCATGACCGGGTCGGCCGGACTCGCCGCCGGTGGGGACGCGGCCTTGAGGGGGGTCCGGCGGTCCGGTCAGCCGTTGTTGTCCATGGCCTCGCGGACGGTGTCCCGGGTGCGGTCGATGAGGGCGGCGAGGGGCCCGAGGGTGAGGTTCCGCGCCGCCGTCTCGGTGCCGGGGTGGGGGCGGGTGGGGGCCATGGCCTCCGCCGCTCGCAGCGCCGTGGCCATGGAGGACAGACGTGCCGGGTCGGCGTGGCGGCGGATGTGGGTGAACTCGTAGCGCTCCTCGGAACGGGCGTGGGTCATCACCTCCAGCCGCAGTGCGTCGAGTTCGGTGTGGAACGCCGGGTCGTCGGTGTCCATGCCGTCCAGGCGGGACAGCGCCTGTTTGGCCTGGTTCTCCTCGTGCAGACGCTCCTCGACGACCTTCTCACCGTGGGGTACGGAGCGGCGTGTGAAGGGGTGGACGACCTCCTCCTCCGCCGTCTCGTGCACGGCGAGCAGCCGGATCAGCCGGTGGAAGGCGGTGCTGCGGGCGTCTCCGGTGGACTTCTCGACCTCGTCGAAGAGGTTGCGGATGTCGCCGTGCTGGCGCATGAGCAGGGCGACCACGTCGGCGTCGGAGGCGGTGATGCCGGCCATGTCAGTCCCTCTCCCGGGAGGCGACGTCGGGGTGGGGGCCCTCGGTCTCGTGGCGGTACTCGCCGCCGAGCAGCTCCCGGTGCTGGGCCATGACCCGCTCGCTGGGCGGCTCCTCGCCGCCGTGGATGTGCTCCTGGAGCCTCTCGAAACGCTCGTGCGCGTCGCGGACGTATCCGGCGCCGAGCGTGGTCAGGTCGATCTGGGTGTCCAGCAGGCCGCGCAGGAACTGCTTGTTCTCCTCGAAGGTGAGGACGTTCGGCAGTTCCGGGGCGAGGATCTCCTGCGGGTCGCGGCCGTCGTTGCGGCGCATCAGGTCGCAGGCGATGCGCAGGTGCTCCAGCTCCATGTTGAGGTGCAGTTCCCAGATGTTCCTCACCTTGGGATCGGATTCCTGCTCCATGAAGGAGTGGTACAGGTAGCACTCGTTGTACTCGTGGTTGACGAGCTGTTCCCACCAGGTCTCGCCCGGGTCGACGAGCGATTCGTAGTGGGTGACGTGCTCCTCCTCGATCAGCCCGACCTCCTGGTAGAGCCGGCGGGCGATCGGTTCCATGTACTGCGGGCCGACGTTCATGTAGTAGTTCATGGTCTGCTGCTCGGCCGACATGATCGTCAGGGCGTGCAGCTTGGACAGAGGGTTCACGGTGGCACGGTCGTAGGGATCGCGCACGTTGTCGGCGGGATGCCGGTGGTGGAACTTGGTGGGCCTGCCGGGCATGACCTCGGTGAGGCCGTCGACGATCGCCTCCGCCTTGCGGTGCTCGATCATCTCGTAGAGGTTGGCGTAGCGGTAGAGGTGGTCGAAGTCCTCCAGGACGCCGAACTCGTAGGCCTGCCTCAGGTAGGGATCGGGTTCGTGCCGGGCGACCCAGCCGGTCAGGTCCACGGCGACCTGTTCGTAGGCGATGGTGGTCTCCAGGACGGAGGCGAGGCCGGGCAGCAGCCAGTTGACCGCCTTCTGCTGCTGGGCCTCGATGTAGCGGACCTCGGCCAGCTGCCGCTTGGTGTCCATGTCGGGGCAGTGGCGGGCGAACTGGTGGTTGAAGAGGATGGCCTCGACCTCGATGCCGTTCATCGTGATGATCCGGCACTTGGTGTACGGGTCACCGCGGTCGGGATCGACCGGTTCGACGTCGAGCTCGCGCCAGTTGCGCAGCTGGCGGTCGAGCGGGATGCCCTGGTGTTCGAGAGGGTTGAAACCCATACGGTCTGTCTCCTTGGGCTGAAGGCGACGAGCAGGTGACGGTCGAAGTAACCGCGCGCCCCGTCGGCAAACGGACGATCAGGAACAATCGGGGCGGAAGGCTCAGGCCGTGGCGGGTTTCCGGCCGGTCTGCGCGGTGCCGCGTACACGCTGCGGGCGCCGCGGACCGGCCGGGTCGTGCGGACGCCCGCGCGCCTGGCCGCGGAGGCCCCGCGGGAGGACGCCGCGCGTGGGGGCGGACCGCGGCCCGCTCGGGGCGGAGGCGACGTGTCGGGGCGAGGGACCCGGGTACGTGCTCGTTCGCGCTCGACGGCCCGGGCGGAGGTGGCCGCATCGCACGGCGTCGCACCCCTGTGAGGTCCTGCCCGGGCCCGGCGGTCCGGTCGCTCGCCCTCGTGATGACCCGGGCGCCACGGGTGCCACGGGTGCCGCGGGTGGCGCGCCCTGGGAACTGCGGTGGCGGGACGCGGGGACGGCACGGCGCAAGGCGGTGAGGACGTTCTGCCCCCTGTCGCCGGCCTGTGCCGCGGCCGGTCCCGTCGTCCGCACGGCGGTGGCCGACCGGCGGGCGGAGCCGCACGGGACGCGGGCCGTCGTCGCCCGCAGCGCCCCGTGCCCGTCAGGCCTGACGGGGGGTGTCCGGCCGGGGCGCCGGGCGGCGCCTGCGGGAGAGGACGGAACGCTTCGTGGCCAGGTCGGTGAGCCGGCCGAGTTCCGTGCGCACCTGGAGGATGGCCGTGGCCATCTCGTTCTCCAAGTGCCGCGCCATCACGGAGGCGAGGGGGCGCGGCCGAGCGGGTCGGCAGGCGGCGTGGGTGCGGGAGGGGGGTTCCTGTGCCTGATGCATGGCAGTTCGAGTCTCTGGTCGTCGGTCGGGGGTGTTCCCCACGAGCCGGGCCGCCGGCTCCACCTCCTGCTCCGCCCCTGCGGCCCGGCTCGGTCGGGGGTGCACCTGATGTGTCCCGCGGGGTGGCTTTCATGCCCGCCGGGTGTGCAACGTTCTCGGCGCGCCGGCGACGCGGTCCCGTTCCGGCGGTCCGTCCGCGGGCCGCCCTTTCGCAAAGGCGTTCCCCCGCGGACGCCGGGTGGCGTGTCGACCGCGCGTGCGGCACCGGCGGCACCTCGGGAAATGAGGAACGCGCGTGATCTTCACCAAAGCTTTTCCTTTCTGTCGAGCGGCCTGTGATTCACGGATACGCGTGTGGGCACTGTGGCGCGCAGCAGTCAGCCCGTGGCGTGCTGTAGTCACGCGCGACGGGCACTTGCCGGTCGGAGGAGAGGGACGCGGTGACCGACATTCGCATCGAGAGGGCCCGCCTGGATCCCGGTACACCGCTGGTGTACCGGGACGACGGTCGTGTAGTGCGCGTTGCTTTCGACCCCGGGCAGATCACCGAGGAGGCCACGCTGGCCCTCCTCTGCCTGAGGCTGCCCCGGCTCGTGGGGGACGTGCGGGTGATCAGGCACATGCTGCACCGGCGAGTGGCCGGGTCGTGTACGGCGGAGACCATCCGGTGACACATCGGACCGGAGGTGTCACCGGATGGCCGTACGGGAAGGGCGGGACGTCGACGGGGGAGCAGGCGGGTCAGAGGCGGGTGCAGAGGAGCCAGAGGCCGCCCGCGAGCGTCGCCACCAGGACCAGTTGTGCGACGAGCCAGGTCTGCAGGCGGCGGTGTGCCGCCATGTACTGGTCGGCGAGTTCCGCGTGGCGCCGGTCGATCTCGGCGAGACTGCGGTGGCAGACGGCGATCCGCTCCACCGCGTAGAGCCGCGCGACGGCGCGTCGCTGGGCAGCGTCGAGTCCGGGCAGCTGGTCGGCGAACTGCCGCGCGTCCAGGGTGGCTTCGCGTACTTCCGTGTACCACCACAGAAAGCGCTCGGCGACGGTGGCAGCAGTGACCGCCTGCTCGTTGTCACGTGCGGGCACGCGGGGCACCCCGTTTCCCGGGCGTGGGCCGCTCGCTCTCCTGGAACAGACGCGAGGAGCCGAACAGTACGTGCCCGTCGGCCGCCACCTGCGCGGCGGGTGGCGTACCACCCGCGCCGACCTGTCGCCGCATCTTCTCGAACCGCCGGCCGACCGTGCGGACGAGGCCGGCGTCGGCACCCGGACAGCCGGAATCGGCGTCCAGAAGGGTGAGCAGGTAGTCCCGGTTGCCCGCGAAGTCCAGTGGTTCCGGCAGCCGCGGTGGCAGGATGCCCCGCGGATCCCGTCGTTCCTGACGGCGCATCAGGTCGCAGGCGGCGTGCAGATGTCCGAGCTCCAGGCCGAGGCAGAACTCCCAGAGGGCCCTGAGCCGCGGCTGGGTCTCCTGCTCGGCGAAGCAGTGGTAGAGGTAGCACTCGTTGTACTCGCGCAGCACCAGCTGCTCCCGCCAGCTGCGAGCGGAGTGCGGCGCCGCGTCCTGCCGGACGAGGTGGTCCTCCGTGATGAAGCCGAGCTCCTCGTCGAACCAGCGCGGGCGCGGATTGAGGTGCTGCAGGCCGACGTGTACGTAGAAGTGGGTGATCTGCACCTCCAGCACCCGGAGGGTGAGCGTATGGAGTCCGGAGAGGGCGACTGCGGGCCTGTGACGGGAGACGGGCATGCCGTCCAGCGCCGGACGGCGGGCGGGGGCGCGGTGCCGGGGCAGTGCGGCGGCGAGGTCCTCCGCGCCGTGCCCGGTGGGTTGCCGTCGGCTCGTCTCGTAGAGGTTGGCGAGCCGGTAGAGGTGGTCGAAGTCCTCCAGGAGCGCCTGCCCGAAGGTTGATTGCAGCGCGGGATCGGGCTCCATGCGGGCCACCCAGGCCGTGAGGTCGACGGCGACCTGCTCATGGGCGATGGCCGCCTCCAGCGGCGGGCCGGATTTCGGGGTGAGCCCCCTGAGGGTCTGCTGCTGCCGGCGCTCCACGTCGTACAGCTGCGACAGGACGCGGGCGGTCTCCGGGTCCGCGCAGCGGCGCACGAGACGGTCGTCGAAAAGAGCGGCGTCCGTCTCGATGGCGCTCATCGCCATGACGCGGCAACGGGTGAACGGGTCCCGGTCGTCGGCGAGGTCCTGGCAGGCCGCGCCGGCGATATACCTGTGCGTCTGCCGGTCGAGCGGAATTCCTGGGTGTTCCAAAGGATTGAACGACATATTCCGAGACCCGTTTCTTCCGTTCGCTTTTTCCCGTGGCGAGCCCGTGGGTTGCCGGATCACGGCGGTTCAAACATTCCCGGTGCGTGCACTGCAGGGAAACCGCTGAGGCCCACTTCAATCGCTGAGGCCCAGTTCAGAGACGACTCTCAGCGCCGTGCAACGTTCCTCGCGCGCAACGGAGACGTGAAAGAAGGCAGTGTGCCGAAAAATAAAAGATTGCCGATTCCGGGCATACCGGCCTGCTCGCTGGCAACTACCTGTCCGGGCTCACCGAAGGGCCCCGCCTTCCATCGAAGGCGTGGACATCGGAACGGAAATTGAAGGAGAAAACGATGCGAACCCTTATCGGAGGTGTCGCCGCCGCACTGATGGCGCTACCGCTGGCCCTGGGAGCCGCCGGCACGGCGTCGGCGGCGACCGGAGGCACGGGTGGCGGCGGCAACGGCGGCCCCTCCTACGGCGCCGTCAAGGCGACCGCCGGGCCCGACGGCGCCCGGATCGGCGCGATCGTCACGGGCATCGGAGTCGGCGGCGGCGTCGGTGGCGGTGCCGGCGGTGGTAACGGCGGGAGCACCGGCGGCACCTGGGGGCCGTACTACCGCCTGTACCGGGCGGTGGCCGGTCCCGACGGTTCCAGCCTGAACGCGATCGACACCGGCTTCGGTGGCGGGGCCATGGCCGGAGGCGCCGGTGGCGCCTCCGGCTCCGGGACGGGCGGCGGTCACTAGACGGACGACGTCACCCCCGGAAGGAGGGGTGCGACCCGGCGATCGTGCCCCGTGGGCCCGGACGGTCTTCCCTGCGCCGTCCGGGCCTTCCGTTGTCCATGATAGTGGACAAGTGCCCGATCAGATGCCTAAAGTTGTCCATGTTCGTGGACAGGTGGAGGCCCGGCCGCGGAAGGACCTGCGGAGCCGGGCGAAGCCGAACAAGGAGAGGGTGTGGGCGTGCGGTATGCACTCGAAGCCGGGCCCGGGTGCCGGGGAAGCGATGTGGCGCTCGTGGCCAGGGCCGGCCGGGGTGACCGGGAGGCGTTCTCGTTGCTCTATGCCCGGCACAGGAGAGACGTGGAGCGTTGCGTGTGGCGGCGCGTGAGCGACCCGCAGGTCGTGGAGGACATCGTGAGTGAGACCTTCGTACGGGCGCTGGCGAGCGTCGGCCGCTTCCGCTGGGAACGTGGTGGTGTGAGGGCGTGGCTGACGACCATCGCTCGCAACCTCGTGACGGACCACTACCGAGCCGCCCGGACCCGCAGCGAGGTTCCGGTGTCCGCGGTTCCGGAGCCGCGGGGCCGCTCGTGCGTGAGCGTCGAGGACGAGGTTCTGCGGGAGTTCGACCACGCGCTGCTGCGTGAGGCTGTCGTGTGCCTCACGACGCGCCAGCAAGAAGTGATCACCATGAGGTTCTGGTACGACATGCCGGGGCGGCAGGTGGCGTGGATGACGGGGAACTCGGTGGGCGCCGTCAAGGCGCTGCAGCGCCGGGCCACCCAGGACCTGCGCCGTGCGTTCCGTGCGCACGAGGACAGGGAGGTGTCCCGGGCGTGAAGGCCAACCAGACGCCACGGCGCAGGCACGCGGCGCCCTCCGAGCCCGTCGGCCGCCCCCGTCACGTCATCCGGATGCTCCGTGCGTGGGGTCTCACCGACGGGGGCGAGCGGAAGACGTCCGGCGGCGGCGCCGCGCCGGACCCCGGGCAGGCACCCCTCGCGCGCGGGGCGTCCGGCCCGCAGGGGACCCGGCCGGCGAGTGCGGCGGCCTCGGCGCCCCGCGAGGAGGTCGGCGGACGGCCGCCTGCGGGTGCCACCGTGGCCGGCGCCGGTACCGGCGCGCCTGGTCTGCCCCGTCGGCGGGTGGCCCGCGACGCCTTCGAGCGGCACCGCGGCCCCGACCCCGGCCTGGCGCAACGGACGTTGCGCTGGAACCTCGCCTGTGCCCGGGCCCGCCGCACCGCGTCCGCCCTGGCGGCCGCCCACGGCGGGCACGCGGACGTGCTGTCGGTGACCGCCCAGGGGGACGAGGTGGTCATGATCGTCCGCTTCTCCGATCTGGAGGCCTGGTACGTGCGCAGGACGGCCCTCGCCGTCCGGCCCGACACCGTGGCGGTGCACGAAGAGGCGTGCGTCGGCCGTGGATGGGCGGACGGTACGCCGGTACGGCTGGTGGGCCGGGGCGTGCCCGGGCTGCTGGACGCGAAGGAGGAGGCGGCGCGCCTGTCGTACCGGCTGTGGGACCAGGTGTACGACCTCGCGCAGCTCCAGGAGGATCGTGACGGCCAGGTCTGGGAGTACCAGGGGCGGCAGACGCCGGACGGTGTGCCCATGATGCGTCGGCTCGCAGACGGGTGGGAACACCGGATGACGGTCCTCGTCCGCGGTGCCGGACCGCTGCGCGCCGTGCCGCGCGGCACCGTGACGTCCCTCGCTGGGGTGCGCGCCCGGGCGGGAGGGGACTCGCGCGGGGAGCGGCCGGAGGAGGGACCGCGGCCGGATGACCGTACGGCGGACCGTCCGCCGGAGGGCCGTCCGCGGCCGGATGATCATCCGCCGGAGTGCCGGCCGCAGCCGGACGGCCGACCGCCCGGGGACCGATTGCCCTCGCCGGATCGTCCACCCCCGCCGGATCGTCCGCGCCCGCTGTGCCGGCCGGTCGCCGAGGCGGCGCCGCGTCCGGTGAGTGGAACGGGAGTGTGACGCGGGTCGATCCCGCCGCGCCCGTCGTCTCCCCCTGTCCATCCCTCCTCGGCGCACACGTCTGCTCCGCCCCCGGGTCCGCGGTGACCCGGGGGCGGAGGCATGTGCGTGTCCGGTCGGCCGGGCCGCAACGTCCCGCCGCCGTACAGGGCACGCGGAAACGTGCCAAAAGGTGGCGCCGCTCCTCGTTGTGGTGAACGGCGCATATCCGTCCCTTGATCGGCAAACAAGGAGGCGTGTCCGGAGGGGCGCGCAGGTGATGCCGGGCGGGAACGGGACTCGGCCCTCCCGCTCCCCGCGCCGTACCGCGTCCGAGCGGAACCGCACGGGACGCTTGTCCATGAATGTGGACATCGGGCGTGTCTCCCGGCTACCTTTGTCCATCATCGTGGACACACTCCTCTCTTCCGCGATTGAAGCAAATGAAAGGTCCAGGCTCGTGGTGACGAACGATCAGAGCGGCGGCATGCCGGAGCAGATGCTCGATGTGCGCAAAGGGCCGAGCGGTGGCGTACGGCGTGTGCACCTGCTCGGCGGGCTGCCCCAAGGCCGGCTCGGTGGTCTGGAGGACCTCGCCCTCCGGCGCGACCCCGATGACGCGACGCGGGAGCAGGCGACCGCGCCGGCGTCCGGGCAGGCACCGGAGCCGTGCGCCGACCAGCCCGCGGCCGTGTTCGTGGCCGACGGCGACGACGGTATCGGCGGCGCACAGCGACACCGCGCGGTGCCCGGCCTGGCGGACGTCGCCGTCAACTGGGACCGGGCCTGCGACCGGGCCGACCGGGCGGTCACGGCCCTGACCGTCGCGTACGGCCGGCATCCCTGCGTGCTCGCGCTGGTGGCCGACGGGGATCTCGTCGTCCTCGTCCTACGGGTGGTCGACGTACGGGCCTGGTACGCGTGGCGCACCGCCTTGCGCGTGCCGCCGGAGGCCGTCGCCTTCTGCGGCGACTCGTGCGTCGGGACGGGCACCTACGAGGGTGTCCCGGTGCGTCTGATGGGCCTGTCCGTGCCCACCCTGCTCGAGTCCGAGATGGAGTCCGCGGCGGAGCCGTACCGGCTGTGGGACCAGGTGTACGACCTGGCTCTGCCGTACCTGGACATCCGGGGCAACGAGTGGCGCCACCAGGGCGTGTGGGCGCCCGACGGCATTCCCCTGCTCACCGTCACCGGGCGCACCGAGCGCTGCCGCCTGAGCAACATCGTCGTGCAGATGGGACCGCTGATCCCCGTGCGGCCCATGCCGTCCGCCGTGCCCGTGCCGTCCGGGAACGGAGCCACGTGAGGGGGCAACCGAGCGCACCGCACCCGCCGACCATCCGAGAACACGCACACGTATCACCGACGATGAGTACAGATACCGCGGGGCCCCCGTCAGTCCCCGCCTCCGCCACCTCTGCCTCCTCCGCCTCCTGGGCCCGCGCCGGCGTGGACAACCGTGCCGGCGCGGACATCGACGCCCGCCTGAGAGTGCTGCACACCACGCCGCCCGGCAGGCGGCGCGAAGCGCTGCGGGAGGAGGTGATCGCCTCGCTGCTCCCGCTGGCCCGGCGGCTCGCCCGGCGCTACCAGGGGCGCGGCGAACCGGACGAGGACCTCTACCAGGTCGCCTGTGTCGGGGTGGTCAAAGCCGTCGACCGCTTCGACCCCACCAAGGGGCACGCCTTCCTGTCGTTCGCCGTACCGACGGTGACCGGTGAGATCAAGTGCCACTTCCGGGACCGCACCTGGAACGTACGCGTGCCTCGCCGGATCCAGGAGGCGCAGGCACGCATCAGACACGCCCAGCTCGAGCTGGAGCAGCGCAGGCGTTCCGGGGAACGAGTGACCGCACGGGAACTGGCCCTGCACACCGGACTGCCGGAAGAGGACGTGACGGCGGCGCTGGAGGCGCGGGGCACCTACTTCGCCTACTCGCTCGACGCACCGCAGGCGGGCGGCGCCGACGTGCCGCTCGGCGAGACCCTCGGCGTGGAGGAGCGGGGCATCGACCTGGTCGTCGACTGCGTGGCACTGCGCAGCGTGGTGTACCGCCTCACCGACCGGCAGCGCCAGATCCTGTACCTGCGGTTCTTCCGGTCGATGACGCAGAAGCAGATCGGACTGATGCTCGGTCTGTCGCAGATGCACATCTCCCGGGTGCTCAGCACCACCTACGAGCAGCTGCGCAAGGAGCTGCTCTCCGCGGTGTGAGTCCCCGTGTCCCCCGTACGTCCGCCCGGCGGTCAGGAAGTACCCGAGTGAGCGGAATCCTGATCCTCCGCCTCCCAGCGCTCCGCGACCGCTCGGGCGAGCGGAGCCGGGGCGCCGACGGAGGACAGGTGACGCACCAGCGTGGCGGGCGCCGACGTGCTCAGCTCCTCCTCGCTGTAGCCGATGACCTGCCAGTGGGCCGCCGCGGCGACCACACCCCGCGGCAGGCCGAGCCCCACGGCCAGCGCGGACACCAGCCGCGGCTCCACCCGGAAGCCCTCGTCATTGACGATCTTGCCGAGCAGGGACTTGCTGGGGGACCACTGCGTCTCCGGGTCGACGGCGCGTTCCGCGAAATCCCTCAGGGTCCACCGTTTCCCCCTTCCTACGGCCGACTTGACCAGTTCGGTCAGGGCGTTTCGCTGGGCAGGGTATGCACTTCCCACTCGGAGTGACTCCCGTCGATCTGGAACGGTTCGGGATGAAGGCTAGTGGTCCATGTTCCCTGAGCGGACCTGGTGGATGGGGCCGAACCACCTCGGGCATCAGGCATGGCGGCGTCCGACGGGACCGGCGCCCAGATTATCGGATCAACGGAACCGGCGTGGGAGCTGGAAGAGACGGTGCGCCGCGTCGACGGCTGCCCGGTCGCCGCGGCGGCACCGTGTTCAACGACCATCATCAATAGGTTGCCGACGGCGAATGCGGCAAACCTGCCGACGACCGCCCGGGCACGGCTCGCTCACCGGGCCCCTGGATCAGGTGCGGCGGGGGTGTCCTCTCCCGCGCCGTCCCGGGGGAGGGGGACGGTGCACCAGGCCAGGGCGCCGTTGCCGCCGAATCCCCACCGGCCGTTCAGCCCGGCGACGACGCCGGCGATGAGGCGCAGGCAGGGACGTGTCCTGGGCACCGGCGGGCATCCTGACATCCAGTAGCCGACCACCTCGAGGCGCACACTCGGCCCTCCGGCGCCGCAGCGAAGGTGCAGACCGGCCTCAGGGCCGGTTCCGTGCCGTACGGCCAGGGCGAAGAACTCGGACACCACGAGTACGGCGTCCTCCAGCCGGGGCGCGGGCACACCGAGGGCCTCACCGAGCCAGATGCGCGTCAGGCTGCGCACGGTGGCGGCATGGGCGGCGTCGCGCGGCAGCCGCACGAAGGCGCACGGCACAGGTGGCTCGGACGGAGCCGGACCGACGGAGGGTACGGAGGGATGCGCCCTGGTGATCACGGAGTAGGCCTTCTGGTCGTACGCTGCCGGGGAAGGTGTGGTAGCCCGGCGTCGCCTCCGTAACCGGTTCCCGGCGGGGGAACGCGTGATCGATCGAACGCCCCGCGCCACGGCCCCGGCCGCCCGCCCCGCAACGCGCGCCTCCCCACCCGCCGGGCGCGCGGCCCCCGGTCCCCCCTTACCCGGACTCACGGACAAAGCCGCAGGTCACACTCTTCCGGCCAGGAGGAAGCCACGACCTTTGCATAGGGTAAACGAACCGGGGTACACGCTTCCCGCCCCACACGAAACCGTGGTCCGCCCAGCTCCCTCGTACCACACAATCGAAAAGCGGTTCTGCCCCTAGACCCAGGTCCCAACCGTCCTCGGGACACCGTGACCGTCGCCTGGCACGGCCGTCCCGGCAGGGAGAAGCCCCACGATGCCAGAGCAACAGAATCGGATAGACAAGATCGTTTCCCTTGGAGACGAGACCGCGCAGTTGCGGGACGCCGTTGTCTCCCACGCTGTCCTCAACCGGGCCATCGGCGTCGTGTCCGCCTGCTACGGCGTGCGCCCCGAGACAGGCCGGGAAGTCCTCGGAGAGGTCTCCCTCCGCTCGGACACCGAGCTGCTCGAAGTGGCGCGGCAGATCGTGCACTGGTCGCAGGGCGAGCGGCTGTCCCCGCAGGTCCGCCGCGGCCTCGACGACGCCTTCGAGCGCCGGAGGCCGGCCACGGAGTTATCCGGGCCGTCCGGGCATCCGCACACCTCCCCGGGCGGCCGGCCGCGCCGGTCGTCGGGGGAGGAGCTCCTGCACCGTATGGCCGGCTGCCCACCGGGGCCCGAGCGTGACGCCCTGCGGGAGCGGGCCGTCATCGCCTTCCTGCCCGTCGCCCGTACGCTGGCCCGCCGCTACGGCTCGCCCGTCGACAGCCGCGAAGACCTCGCCCAGGTTGCCTGCCTCGGCCTGGTCAAGGCGATCGACGGCTTCGATCCCGCCCGCGGCCACGCGTTCCTGTCGTACGCGGTACCCACCATCGACGGCGAACTCAAGCGCCACCTGCGCGACCACACCTGGCACGTCCATGTGCCGCGGCGGATACAGGACGAGCACCGCCGGGTACGGCATGCCCAGGAAGAGCTGCGCCGGGCCGGGCACGGCGACGGGGGCACTCTGCGTGATCTGCAGCGGCGCACGGGCATCGACGCGGACCGCCTCCAGCAGGTGCTGACGGCCGATCGGGCGCGCAACCCGAAGTCCATGGACGAGCAGACCGGTTGCGAGCAGGGCACCTCGTTGGCGCAGACGCTGGGCGGCGACGACCCGGCGCTCGAGCGGGTCACGGATCTGGTGGCCCTGGGCTCACTCATCCCCGAACTCCCCGACCGCGAGCGCCGCGTGCTCGGCCTGTACTTCTTCGGTTCCCACACCCAACGGGAGATCGCCACCGCGCTCGGCATCTCCCAGATGCAGGTCTCCCGCCTGCTGAGCCGGGTCTGTACGCACCTGCGGGAGAGACTCCTCGCGGGGTAGCCCCCGCGGGGCCGGCCGGTCAGGCGGCGTCCTCGTCCTCGAGGCCGGTGACGGTCCGTTCGAAACGTTCGTGCAGACGGTCTTGACGTTCGTGCAGACGGTCTCGCGCGCACCCGTGGACGGGTGCGCCACCGTGCGACGCCTGCCCGGGCGGACAGCACGGCCGCGGCGGGCACTCGCCCCGGGTGTGCTGCCCCGCCCGGTCCTCCTCGGCGAGGAGCCGGTGGTGCGCACGCCACTCGGAGCGCACCGCCCAGGCGAGGAACAGGGCGCCGTACAGCAGCACGAGGGCGAGCCAGGGCCGGTGGGCGGTGGCGAGCCGCAGGGAGCCGGCGCCGAGGGCGAGGGTGCACAGGAGACACACGCACGTGTAGCGCAGGTGACTGGTCACTTCGGGAACTCCGGGTTCGTTGAGAGCGCCGGGGAGCGGCGGGAGTCGGTGGTGCGAGCCGGTGTCAGCGGCGGCGCGCCGTGGGCCCCGTGCGGTGCCGGTGACGCGGCCCGGGGAGCAGCCAGGTGCCCAGGCCGCCGAGGACCACGCCGCTGACGTAGAAGGCGATCAGGTGGACGACGTACACGGCGTGCTCCCGCGGAGACCGGTCCGGCACGGATCGCCCCGTGGTTGAGCGATCCGCGGGCGTGTATGCGCGACAACGGGGGTGAATCACGCGAGGCGCCGGTTGACGCCGCCCCGGCCGGGCGGCGGCGGACCCCGCCGGTCGTGCTCAGTCCTGGGCGCCGCCGCCGCGCTCCGGTACGCCGGCACCCTCCTCGGTGGCGCGCCGGACGGCGCCGGTGTGGTGGGTCAGGGCGGCGACCGCGGGGTGGTGCAGGTCGAAGGCCGGGGATTCGGAGCGGATGCGGGGCAGGACGAGGAAGTTGTGCCGGGGCGGCGGACAGGAGGTGGTCCACTCCAGGGAGCGGCCGTGGCCCCACGGGTCGTCGGTCTCGACCGGGACTCCGTACCTGCCGGTCTTCCACACGTTGTAGAGGAACGGCAGTGTGGACAGGCCGAGCAGGAAGGAGCCGATCGTGGAGACCGTGTTGAGGGTGGTGAAGCCGTCGGCGGCCAGGTAGTCGGCGTACCGGCGCGGCATGCCCTCCGCACCGAGCCAGTGCTGGACCAGGAAGGTGGTGTGGAAGCCGACGAACAGCGTCCAGAAGTGCACCTTGCCGAGCCGTTCGTCGAGCATCTTCCCCGTGAACTTCGGCCACCAGAAGTAGAAGCCGGAGAACATCGCGAAAACGACCGTGCCGAAGACGACGTAGTGGAAGTGGGCGACGACGAAGTAGCTGTCGGTGACGTGGAAGTCGATGGGCGGGGAGGCCAGCAGCACCCCGGTCAGCCCGCCGAAGAGGAAGGTCACCAGGAAGCCGGCCGCCCACAGCATGGGCGTCTCGAAGCTCAGCGATCCCTTCCACATGGTGCCGATCCAGTTGAAGAACTTCACCCCCGTCGGCACGGCGATCAGGAAGGACATGAGGGAGAAGAAGGGCAGCAGGACCCCGCCCGTGGCGAACATGTGGTGGGCCCAGACCGTCACCGACAGCCCGGAGATGGCGATGGTGGCGCCGATCAGGCCCATGTATCCGAACATCGGCTTGCGGGCGAAGACCGGGATGACCTCGCTGATGATGCCGAAGAACGGTACGGCGATGATGTAGACCTCGGGATGGCCGAAGAACCAGAAGAGGTGCTGCCACAGCAGGGCGCCGCCGTTGGCCGCGTCGAAGACGTGCGCCCCGAATTTCCGGTCCGCCTCCAGCGCGAGCAGGGCGGCGGCCAGGACCGGGAAGACCATGATGACCAGGACGCTGGTCAGCATGATGTTCCAGGTGAAGATCGGCATGCGGAACATGGTCATGCCCGGCGCGCGCATGCAGACGATCGTGGTGAGGAAGTTGACGGCGCCGAGGATGGTTCCGAAGCCGGACAGGGCGAGTCCCATGACCCACATGTCACTGCCGACACCGGGGGAGTGGACGGCGTCGTTGAGCGGGCTGTAGGCGAACCAGCCGAAGTCGGCCGCGCCCTGCGGGGTGAGGAAGCCGCCGACGGCGATGAGCGATCCGAACAGGTAGAGCCAGTAGGCGAGCATGTTCAGCCGGGGGAAGGCGACGTCCGGGGCGCCGATCTGCAGCGGCATGATCCAGTTGGTGAAGCCGGCGAACAGCGGGGTGGCGAACATCAGCAGCATGATCGCGCCGTGCATGGTGAACGCCTGGTTGTACTGCTCCTTGGACAGGATCTGCAGTCCGGGCCGGGCCAGTTCGCTGCGCATCACCAGGGCGAGCACGCCGGCGAGCAGGAAGAACCCGAACGACGTGGTCATGTACAGGGAACCGATCTTCTTGTGATCCGTGGTGGTCAGCCAGTCGACCACCACCGACCCTCGCCGCGTCGCCCGGGGCGCTGTCCGGACCGGATTGGCCTCCACCGTCATGGTGCGGTCACCTCATCGCGCTAAGGGGGGTGGACAGCACCCGGAGGTATCCGAGGGAAGGGCCGACATGCATGGCATCTGATCGCGCGTCACGAGGCCCTGCTCCTGAGGGTCCGGTCATCACCGTGCGCGTGTTCGCCCCGTGGGGCGGAGGACGGGGAGCCGGGCGGCGTCGGCTGGGTCGCTGGGCCGCCGCCCTCGTGCCCTCAGCGGCCCGCCAGGGACAGCACGGACACGGGTGTGCGGAAGACGGCGCGTCCGTCGGCGAGGGCCAGCGGGCCGAGGCAGGCCCGGTAGTGGTGCCCGCACAGGAACAGATCGACCAGTCGTTCGTCCTCCCCGGGCACAAGGACCTTGACCAGGGGTGGCGCCGCGCAGCAGCAGGCGTGTTCGGGCCAGGCCGTCACACCGGTGTCCGGTCCGGACATCCCTTCGGCGGGGTCGTGCCACATGGTGGGAACTCCTTCGGCGATGCGGGCCGGAGCCGGACGCCCGGATCACGCCCGGGCGTTCGGAGGCCCGACGATCCGCTGCAACCCGGCCAGGACGCTCACCGACCCGGGCGGAAGTCGGCTTCGTCCCGACCGAGTTCCCTCGATCCGCCATCGGGAACCAGTGTGTGCCGCACTGCCCCGCTTCGCGCCGAACTCCTTGACCGGGGAGAGGATGGCCGAAACATGATCTGTGTCATGGTTGCCTCTGGCTTGGGCGGATACGCGGGAGATAAAGAATCCACGCGACAAGGGAAGAAGGTGGCCTCCATGGCCATGCACTCGCGCATCGAGGAACATCCCGACATCCAGGCCATGCGTGCGCGGGCCGCGGAGATCTCGGCGAAGCCGACCGCACAGGCGACGGAGGGGCTGACCCTGCTGACCGGCTTGTACCTGGCGATCTCTCCGTGGGTGGTCGGGTTCAACGGCAACCCGCTGGCCGTGAGCAACCTGGTCACCGGTATCGCCCTGGCCGTCCTGGCGCTGGGCTTCGGTTCGGTCTTCGAGCGGACCTTCGGCATGGGCTGGGCCGCGGCCGCCATCGGAGCCTGGGCGATCATCGCTCCCTGGGTGGTGCAGAACGCCTCGGCGACGACGGGCACCATCGCCAGCAACACCGCCACGGGTGCCGTCGCCGTCGTCCTCGGGCTGGCCACCACGGCGATGGCGCGCGGCCGGTAACGAGTCGCCCGGTCCACCGACGGGCCGCTGCGCGTGCCGATGTCCGGCGCGCACGGTGGCCCGTCGTTTCAATGGTGACCGGGCTTACCTCCCGATGCCGACGGCGTGCGGGAGAAGTCGGCCTTGCATCCGTCAGTGCCGTCGAGCGCGGCGTCAGGAGTGTCCTCGGCATGCCATGCGGGGACGAACGACAGCGGGAGGGGCGGGACCTGCCAGCCGGCGGCCGCCCACTGGACGATCCGATAGGTGGTCAGGCGGGCCGAGTCGACCGGTCGGCCGAGCAGCGCGTCGGCGATCTTGTGGCGGTCGTCCCGCTTGGCGTTGAGGCTTCCGTGCAGTGCCTGCACCTCGATGGCCTTGACGTCGGTCAGATGACCGGGCGGCACCGCGGCCGCGTCGGCGGTCGAAAGGAGGGCCAGCATCCTCGTGTGCGGTACCGGGCAGAGCATCCTGTCGCGGAAGAACGGGCCCTCGCGCATCACCGACCGTACGAACGGTTCGTCGGCGCTCACCGTCGAGCCGGTCCTCAGCCGTGAGAGCGCGGTCAGCATGCGCATCTCCCAGCCCAGCGCGATCCCCCAGCCGCTGTCCGCCGCGCGCGGCGGGTAGTGGATCCTGGCCGGCCGCACCAGCGGGCTGAGCAGCACCACCGTGTCGACGTGCGGGTGGGGGTGTTCCCGCAGATACGTGCGGGCGATGAAGGTGCCCTCGCTCTGGGCGAGGATCGCGACCTCGCGGCCGGTGCGCCGGTGGATCGTGTCGATCTGCCGGGCCAGCCGGTCGGCGAGCACCTTCAGGGACTGGTGGGTGGCCTTCGGCCGGTACGGGAGCGGGGCGCCGTCGTGGTACTGGCCGCGATAGGAGTAGTACGTGAAGGTCAGCGACGGGGGATAGTCGGGCATCCGGGTGCCGGTGTACGCGCTGTCGTACCCCTGGAGGTAGATCACCTGCCGCCCGTGCAGGGGGGAGAGGCGGTCGGCGCGGATCTTGTCGATTCCCGGCTGGGGCGGTCCCTGCTGCAGACCGATGATCTGGCTGCCGGCGCCCAGGATGAGGGCGGGGATGAGCGCGATGGCGAGCGGGGTGACGAAGGCCGGGACGACCGGCCTGCGGCGCTGTGCGACCGTGCGCACCAGCCAGGCCCACAGCCCGGCGTTGACCAGCCCGGACACGCCCGCGGCCGGCACCCTCCAGCCGCCGGGCGCCGCACTGACCGCCGTCGAGCCGGCGGTCAGCGACAGGAACGTCAGTAAGGCGATGCCCACGGTGATCGGTGAGGGGGGATACCGCCACCAGCCCGGGACGATCCCGCCGCGGTTGACCACCAGGGCCAGCAGGACCAGCGGCAGCATCGAGCTGAACACCAGCCAGGACAGGCTGGTGGCCGCGCCCATCGCGGCGATCGTCACCCAGGGCGAGAGCAGCACCACGAGCAACAGGACGCACAGCGCGTTCGAGGTCAGCAGACGCCGCAACGGCGGCCGGGCGGTGTCCGGTGGCCAGGCCAGCGTGACCAGGACGGTGTTGAGAAGGGTGCGGAAGACCACCAGCGCCACCAGTTCGCCGCCGAACGCCGCCCACGAGTCGTGGAAGACGAACACCCAGCGCAGGTCGTGGTAGACCCCGAAGGGCGGCGGCGCGGTCACCTGCGGGGCGATCCCCGCGATGGAGGGCACGCCGGCCCACGTCAGGAGTCCGGCCTCGGCCACCGGCAAGCCGGCGGCGAGCAGCATCACGGCGATGGCGCCGATCCGGCGCCGCTGTCGTTCCGTCACGCGCGGCGGAGTATCCGCACATCACGTCCCCGAACCCACTGCGGGGCGGGTGAGCCCGCCACCCGCGCGATCGGGCGGACCGGCGGCGCGGGGCGGGTGAGCCCGCCACCCGCGCGATCGGGCGGACCGGCGGGCCGCCGCCCTCGGCCCGGGACCGCGCTGCCCGACCCGCTCGTCCGCGCGGCGCCGTCGGGGAAGCCGGTCGTCGCCGTTTGGGCGCTTTCCTCGCAGGTAACCCCGGACAGGACGGATGACGCCAGTGCTCTGACACGGCGTCAGGCCGGGCCGCTGCGAGCGCGGTGCTCACCGGCGGCGAAGCCGAGAACCCACGCCCGCTCCCGCACTCGGAGAGTGCCTCGGGGGAGCGGTTCGCGAAGCGCGGTGACTGCCCGCCGACCCCGGGCAGCTCCGAAACCATCGAGGAGCATTGGTATGAAGGCTGTCGTGTGGCACGGACTGGGGGACATCCGCCTGGAGAACGTGCCGGAACCGACCATCAAGGACCCGTACGACGCGATCGTACGGATCACCGCGTCCGCCATCTGCGGCACCGACCTGCACTTCGTCCGCGGCACCATGCCCGGCCTGGAGGAGGGCCGCATCCTCGGCCACGAGGCCGTCGGCGTGGTGCAGGACGTGGGCCCGGGCGTGCGCAACTTCCGTCCCGGTGACCGCGTGGTGGTGCCCTCCACCGTCGGCTGCGGGACCTGCAGCTACTGCCGGGCGGGCTACTACGCGCAGTGCGACAACAGCAACCCGCACGGACCGCGGACGGGCACCACCTTCTTCGGCGGGCCGGAGGCGGCCGGCGGTCTCGACGGACTGCAGGCCGAGTACGCCCGGATCCCCTTCGCGCACGTCGGGCTGGTGCCCCTGCCGGACACCGTGGACGACGCCCAGGCCATCCTGCTCTCCGACATCTACCCCACCGCGTGGTTCGGAGCCCGGCTGGCCGGGGTCGGGCCCGGCGACAACGTGGCCGTCGTGGGAGCCGGCCCCGTCGGTCAGGCCGCCATCGCCTGTGCCCGCCTCCAGAACGCCGGACGGATCATCGTCGTCGACGGCGTGGCCGACCGCCTGGACATGGCCCGCAGCCAGCACGCCGAGACCGTCGACTTCAACGCCGAGGACCCGGTCGAGGCGGTGCGCGAGCTGACCGGCGGCATCGGCGTCGACCGCGTGATCGAGGCCGTGGGCGTGGACGCGCAGCGGCCGCGGCGTGGCCCGGCCGCGGAGGCCGTGCGCGAACAGGCCGGACAGTTCGACCACGAACGTGAGGAGGCCGTGCCCGAGCAGAACCCGGACGGAGACACCTGGGTGCCCGGCGACGCCCCGTCCCTGGCCGCCCGCTGGGCCGTGCAGATGGCCGCCAAGGCCGGCACGATCGGCACCATCGGGGTCTATCCGCCACAGGTGCAGCACTACCCGTTCGGTGAGGCGTTCATGAAGAACCTCACCCTGCGGGCCGGCAACTGCAACCACCGGCGCTACCTGCCGGAACTCGTCTCGATGGTCGCGACGGGACGCCTGGACCCCACACCGCTGGTCACCCGCTGGGGTGAGGAGCAGGACGCGATCGAGGCGTACCGCCGCTTCGACCGGCGCGAGGCGGGTTGGACCAAGGTCGCCCTGGGAGTCAGCGACGAAGGGTCGGTCGCCCCCGGCCTCGGCGAGGCGTCAGGCACCGGAACGGCGACCACCGCCGGCTCTCCCGGACCGTCCGCGGACGAGGCGACGAACGTCGGGACGAGCAGGCCCTGAGACCCGGGCCGCGGCCGTCCCGCGTGCCAGGACCGTGACGCCTCCGCGCCCACGGACCTGGCACCGTCGTGATCACGGCCCTGGCACCGTCGTGGCCAGGGCCACCGGAACACCGTAGAGCTGCCGGCCATCGGAGCGCAGGCGGCGTGCCGCCGAAGGGACTCACGGCACGGGGCGCGGCGCGCGGTGACCGAGCAGCCCCTGCCGCCGATCAGCCCTCCTCCTGGAGGCGGGCAACCACGCGGAAGCGCTCCAGGACGACCGGCGTGGCGTCGTGCACGGCGAAACCGGGGTCGCCGAGCGCCCGCCGTACGTCTTCACCGTGCCAGAACTCCTCGTGGGCGGCCCGCCACTCGTCCACGGCGGTGTGGCCCTCGCCTTCGTCCCGCACGTGGGCGACGTCCACGTCACGCAGCGGTACGACACGTACGCCGGTCACCTCGATGACGGCGACCGGACGGTGATCGGAGTCGACCACCACCGAGCGTTCACCGGCGGACGGCAACGGCTCCCCGTCGCGTTCGTAGTCGGTCAGCAGTGCGGTGGTCGCGGTCTTGGTCCCGTCGAGGATCGCGGCGACGAGCCGGTCGCGCAGCGGGCCCGGGAAGGCGAACTCGGCCCGGGGCAGCGCCTCCGGGTCCGGGCTCGGAGTGGGGTCGGCGGTCATGCGGCGACCCTAGCGCCGCCGCGTGACGCACTCCCGCCGAGCAGCCGTGGCCCGCCCTCACCCCACCTGGCGCAGCGCCTCGGGCGTGAGGTCCTTGAGGCTCGGGTAGCCGTCGACCGCCATGATCAGGTCGGCCTCGGCCAGGAGTGAGCGCAGCACGTGCTCGACCCCGTCGACCCCGCCGAGGGCCAGCCCGTAGCAGTACGGGCGGCCGATCCCCACCGCGGTGGCGCCCAGCGCCAGCGCCTTGATGATGTCCGCGCCGTCGCGGACCCCGGAGTCGAAGAGGACCGGGAGACCGTCGGCCGCCTCGAGCACGCCGGGCAGACAGTCCAGCGAGGCCAGGCCGCCGTTGGCCTGCCGTCCGCCGTGGTTGGAGCAGTAGACGGCGTCCACGCCGTGGTCCTTGGCACGGCGGACGTCGTCGGGGTGGCACAGGCCCTTCAGCATCAGCGGCAGGTCGGTCTCCGACCGCAGCCACTCCAGGTCCTCCCAGCGGAACGGCCCGCCGAAGATGGGCAGCGTGCGCACAGCGACCTCGGTGGCGTCGTCACCGGGTTCCAGCCGCCTGCGGAAGACGGGGTCGCTGGTGTAGTTGGCCAGGCAGCCGCTGGGGACCTGGGGGTAGTTGGAGCCGGACAGGTCCCGCGGCCGCCAGCCGGTGACCCAGGTGTCGAGGGTGACGGCGATGCCCCGGAATCCCGCGGCCTCGGCGCGGTGCACCAGGCTCGCCGCCAGCTCCCGGTCCGGCGGGGTGTACAGCTGGAAGAAGCCGGGCGTGTCGCCGAGTTGCGCGGCCACCTCCTCCATCGGGTCCGACGACAGGGTGCCGGCGAAGAACGGGACGCCGGTGCGCGCGGAGGCCCGCGCGCAGGCGAGGTCGCCGTGACCGTCCTGGGCGCACACCCCTATCACGCCGACCGGCGCCATGAACACCGGGGAGGGCAGCCGCACCCCCAGCAACTCGATCGACATGTCCCGTTCGGTGGGGGCCACCAGCATGCGCGGATACAGGCCCCAGCGCCGGAACGCCGCGCAGTTGGCCCGCTGGGTGTGCTCGTCGCCGGCGCCGCCGGCCACGTACCCCCGCACCTTCGGCGGCATGGCGGCCGACGCCTTCTCCTCCAGTTCCGTGAACGTGATGGGATACGGTGGCTGACGACCGTGCTGTCCCTGGTCGTACAGCTCTTCCTGATATGCGGCGAAGTCAGTCATGGCCGACGGGGTACCCGTCCGCGCCCGTGTCAGCGGCCCCGCGGGGAAGTCGCCCAGCCCACGGAGGCCGACGGGCCGGCGGGCCGACGGAGCGGACGCCGGAGCGGGCGGACCGGCTCCGGCTCGTGGGCCGCGTGGCGCCGTTCTGCCGCGGGTACTCAGGCGCGGTATCCGTCCGCCGACGTCGGCCGTAACGGTTCAGGGGCTTCCCGGAGGCCGGGTGCGCCTCGACCCGCCACGCGGGACAGGGCCGGGCGTCGTCAGCCCGCCCCGAACACCTTGTCCACCGCGTCCTCGGGCGTGTCCGACGACGGATCGACGATCAGTACGACCTCGTCACCGATGCTCAGGCGGGTGCCGGGACGCGGCGTGAGCAGCGTGCCGTTCCTGATCACCAGGGCGACCCAGAGGCCCTCCGGCAGGTCGAGTTCGGAGACCTTCCTGTCCACGGCCGGCGCGCCGGACCGGATGCGGGAGCGTCTGACGCCCTGCGGAGGGCTGCGGAAGCGCACCCCGAGAGGCCATGGCCGCAGCGGCGCCGCCTCTTGCATCGGCACACCGCAACGGCGGGCCAGCCAGGGGATGAGGGAGCCCTGAACGAGGATGGACGCCGCCACCACGACGAAGACGATGGCGTAGATGGAGCCGCCCGCGGAGGCGTGACCGGTGACCACGAAGCTGCCGAGGAGGATCGGCACCGCGCCCTTCAGCCCGGCCAGAGACAGGAACACCCGCTCTCCGGTGCGCAGCCGCACCGGCTGCAGCATGAGCATCAGGATCACCGGCCGTACGACCAGGAGGGTGAGTACGGCCATGACCGCGCCGTCGCTCCAGGCGTTGAGCTTGCCGAAGTCGCTCAGGGTGATGGTCAGGCCCAGTGCGGTGAAGGCGGCGATCTCGCCGAGACTGGCGAGCGCGTCGTGGAAGCGCTCGATCTCCCGCTCGAAGGGCACGTCGTGGCCGGCGAGCACCGCGCCGGTGACGAAGACGGCGAGGAAGCCCGACCCCTGGGCCACCGTCGCCAGGCCGTAGATCATCAGGGCGCCGGCCATCACGGCGAGGGAGTACAGGCCCTGGCCGGGCAGCCGGATGTGCTGCATCAGGCGCAGCAGCGCGAGCCCGCCGCCCACCCCGATCGCGGCTCCGACCGCGATCTGCTCCGCGAAGACGAGGGCGACGTGTCCCACGGCGGCGCCGCCCGTCCGGCCGCCGATCTCCAGCACGCCCGCCAGCAGGGCGATGCCGGCCGGGTCGTTCAGGCCCGCCTCGCCGTTCAGCAGGACGCCGGTGCGCCCGCCGATCTCCTTGCGCCCGAGGGCGGAGAACACGGCGGCGGGATCGGTGGGCGCCAGCGCGATGCCCAGCAGCAGGGCCGGATGCCAGTCGAAGCCCAGCAGCCCGTGGGCGAGTGCGCCGGTGGCCGCGGCGATCGCGACGGTGCCCGCGAGCCCCAGCCAGGACGCCGCCGTCAGCGAGGGCCGCAGCCGCCGCCAGCCCAGTGACGCCCCGCCGTCGAGGAGGACGAAGATCAGCGCGACCGTCACGACGCGCTGCACGGTCTCGATGGGGATGTGCCCCATGCCGGGCAGCAGATCGGACGCGAGGGCGGCGGCCAGCAGGAAGAAGGCCGGCGCGGGTACGCGCGTCCGCTCGCTGACCGGATGGAAGGTCAGGGCGGCGGCCATGACCGCTCCCGCCAGCAGCACGGCCCATCCGAGTGTCACGACTTCGTGCGTCATGCTGCGTGCTCTCCCTCGTGGAACGTCGGCATGCGCGAGTACCCGCGATGACCGTTCTCGCTCGATCAGGCCACTCGGGTGCGCCCGCCCGGTCCTGCACAACGGCCGGGGACACGCGACCCGCGGAGCCTGCCGCCGGTGGTCCACGGTGGTTCGGATCTGCCGTCGCTGACGGTGAGCTTCGCCGGGCGGCACCGCTGTCGGCCCGCCCGCTCGCCCCGGGGCGGGGGACGCGGCAGCACGCAGGTGCCGCCACCGCGGGCCGGGCGGGCAGAGGCCCGGGTGCCGTGCCCGGTCGGCGGCGCGGCGGTCGTGCCGCGCCGCGGAACGCGGCGGCCCTGCGCGGGGCGGTGCCGGGCGCGGGCGACGCGGGCGATGTGCGCGGCCGCCCGCACGGGACGCGAGCGTGGCACGCGGCGGCCGGGGCGTGCCCGCTGGGGCGCGGTCGCCGCGGCGTCCGCCGGCCGCGGGGTCGCGGGCGTCTGCGGGTGATCCGCCGGCACCTCGTGTTCCGGGGGTGCGGCGGGGGGCCGCGTGCGGTCGGGGGCGGGCTCGCCCGTGTGGCCCGCCAGCGCCTGCCGGAGCCGGGCGAGGCAGTTGCGGAGAATGCGGGAGACCTGCATCTGGGAGACGCCGATCGCGTCGGCTATCTGCTGCTGGGTGTGCTCCCGGTAGAACCGCAGATGCAGCACGTGGCGGTCTCGCTCGGGCAGGTCGCGTACGGCGGAGCCGAGCGTGACGGTGTCCACCACCCTGTCGAGGGCCGCGTCCTCGCGCCCCAGCAGGGCGAGGAGCGCCGTCCCCTCGCCGTCGTCCGGTTCCGCGTCCAGGGAGCGGGTGGAGCACTCCCGTACGGCGCGCAGCGTCGACTCCACGCGTGACACGTCCAGCCCCGTGTGGGCGGCGATCTCCGCGCTGGTCGGCGTGCGCCCGCACAGCCGCTGCTCGAGTTCCTCGACGGCCTGGAAGACCGGCCCGCGGGCCTCCTGCACCGGGCGGGGCAGGCGTATGTCGGTGCACCGGTCGCGCAGGTGCCGCTTGAGCTCTCCGACGATCGTCGGTACGGCGTAGGAGAGGAAGGCGTGCCCGCGCGCGGGGTCGTAGCCGTCCACCGCCTTCACCAGCCCCAGCGACGCGACCTGGAGAAGGTCGTCGAGGTCCTCGCCGCGATGGCGGAACCGCCGCGCCAGCCTGCGGGCCAGCGGCAGCAGCCGGCGGACGGCGTCGTCGCGCGCGGCCGCCCGGCCGGGACCGGGCGGCCGGACCGCCACGTCCCGCATCAGCGCGTCGACGCAGTCCGAGCAGAGTGCGCGGGCACCGTGGTGCTCACAGCTGGAACGGCTGCAGGGGGCTGAGAAGTGCATGATGCCTCGAGCGGGTCGTACGGACGGTCGACGCGGCCGGCGGTTCGGCCTCCCCGTTGCAGGTCGGCCCCGTGGAGCCGCCGCTTCCGGGAGTCACCCGGTGAACAGGCCGTGAAACGAACAGCCCCCGCGGCCACGCCCGTCCCGCACGCCGTGCACCCGCCGGGGCGCGGAGGCGGCATGCGCCGTCCACGCGCCCCGGCGGGGTGTCACCGTGCCAGCAACTCGGCCACGGCCCGCTCCAGTTCGGCCGGAGTCACCGCTCCGACCGCCCGCACGATGCCGCGCGCGTCGACCAGTACGTTGGTGGGGACGCCGGTGATGCCGAGCGCTGCGGCGTAGTCGCCGCTCTCGTCCAGCAGGACGGGGCCCTTGATGTCCCACACGTCGGCGAAGGCGAGCGCCTCGTCGCGCGCGTGGCGTGTTTCCCAGACGTTGACGGAGATGAAGTCCAGCCCGGACCGGGCGGTACGGCGGCGCAGTTCCTCGATGACCGGCGCCTCCGCGTTGCAGGGGCCTCACCAGCTCGCGAAGAAGTTGATCACGTATCGTTTCTCCGCCCACTCCCGTGTCGTGCGCACCTCGCCGGTGCGGGCGTCGGGCAGTGCGAACCCGGGGAGCGCCTTGCCGACCGCCGGATGCGTCTGCGGTCGCTCCGCGGCCGCGGGCAGCCAGGGCTTGTCCGCGAACGTCAGCGTGCCGCTGCCGGCGTTGGAGACGAGCAGCCGCCCCGAGGCCGGGTCGATCTGGCAGTCACCGGGGCCGTTGCCGACGGTGATGCGGTGGGTCTCCGTCCCGCGGGAGACGTCGACGGCGCTGACGGTTCCCGCGCCCCGGTTGCAGACGTACAGCCACTCGCCCCGCGGGGCCACGCACATGCCCACCGGGGCCTGCTCGACCCGCAGTTCGCCCAGGAAGTGCCCCGTCGCGAGGGAGAACCGCTGCACGGTGCTGTGCAGGGACCCCGCCACGTAGAGCTCGTCGGCGGCGGGGTTGGCGACGGTCTTGCACGGGCCCTCGCCGACGTCGATCCGCCGCAGGGGGAGCAGGGTCCGAGTGTCGAACACGGTCAGCGAGGCGGCCATGAAGTTCGCGCAGTATCCGCGCCCGCGTTCGGCGTCCACGGCGATGCTGCCCGCTCCGAGTTCGGCGGGGACGGTGCCGAGCAGAACCAGCCGGTCGGCGTCGATCGCGGTGATCGTGCCGGCCGCGGTGTTGCCGCAGAAGATCCGCCGCCGTTCCGGGTCGTGCCCGAGGCCGGCCGGGTAGGCGCCCTGCCCGACGTGGAGCCGGGCGATCCGCGCGCCGCTGTCGGCGTCGAGCACGGTGACGGTGTCCGAACGGGCGTCGGCGGTGAACAGCCGCCTGCTCGGCAGGTCCAGCACCACGGGGATGGGCTCCCGGCCCGTGTCCGCCCGCCACACCGGAACGTGGCGGTCGAGATCGACGGCGACCACCGCGTTGTCACGGGAGCACGCCACGTAGGCGCGGCGAGCCGCGCTGTCCACCGCGATGCCTTCGGGACCGGGGCCGACCCGTGGCTCCGCCAGCACCGTGTGCGCCCACTCGATCCTGCAGGCGGGGCCGTTCGGCCGAGGAGACGGGTTGCCAGTCATGGCCCCCTGTGTTCACGCCGGACCGCGAATCGAAACGGCGGGCTTCGCCTCGCCCCGGGACCGCGGGAAGCGTGAGGCGGCGGCGCCGGTCGACGGGACGGCGGTGAACGGGAGCCGGAACGGCAGTGAGCGTTTCAGGCATATCGGGTGAGGTGACTACCGGGGGTCCGGAGGGGCCCGGTGCGGCGCGGTCCCTCGTGCTCGGAAGGAGTTGCGATGACCTCGCAAGCACAGCCGCCTGCACCTCATGGGATGGATGACCCTGATGGTTACGAGGCGTGGCAGGCGCGCAGCAGGCTGGTTCTGACGCCGGTGGCGGCGCCGTCGATCCTGGGGCTGTTCGGTTTCGGTGCGGCGACGTTCACGGTGGCCTCGAATCTGGCCGAGTGGTGGGGCAACGCGGTGACCTCGCCGGTGGTCCTGGCCCCGTTCGCGATCTTCCTCGGGGGGCTGGCGCAGTTGCTGGCGGGGATGTGGGCCTATCGGGCGCGGGACGGTCTGGCGACGGCGATGCACGGTATCTGGGGGGCGTTCTGGCTGGCGTGGGGTCTGCTGATGCTGCTGACGGCGACCGGGGTGCTCTCTCCGGTGCTGCTGGACAGTCAGGCGCTGGGGTTCTGGTTCATCGCGCTGGGTGTGATCACGTTGTTCGGGGCGCTGGGGGCGACGGCGCAGAACATGGGGTTGTTCCTGACGCTGATCCTGCTGACGGCGGGGGCGGGGCTGCTGGCGGCGGCGTACATCGGTACGTTGCACAATGTGCGGATCGCGGCCGGGTGGGTGCTGGTGGCTTCGAGTGCGGCCGCCTTCTACACGGCCGGTGCGATGCTGCTGGAGCAGTCCTTCGGCGGGCGGGTGGTGCTGCCGCTGGGCAAGTGGAGTCTGAGCGGCAACGTGCCCGGGCGCCGGGTGGTGCGCGACATCGGCTACAGCGCGGGGATGCCGGGCGCACGCGCGGGCCAGTGACCGGGCACCGACCGGCCGGGACCGGCACTTGACGACGGCGCTCGCGTCAGTGCGCCAGCGCCTGCTGGACGGCGACGGTGATGGCCATCTCTCCCGCGGCCGTCGGGTGCAGGGGCGCGGCGTCGGCCGGCCCCTGCACATACGGCTGCCCGCTGCACAGCCCGTGACCTGAGAAATCGGGCCGCACCGGGGTGAAGCCCTGGGCCCTGGCGCCCAGGCGCAGCACCTTGTTGAGCGCCGCGAGACGCGAGCGCAGCACCCGTACCTTGTCCTTGGTGACCCCTTCGTCGTGCAGGCAGCCGATGTCCGGGCCGAAGGGGTCGTAGTACTCGTCGATGAGCACCTCCGGGTGCTGCGGCAGCGCGGCGAGCTGGCCGAGCAGCCGGCGGTAGTCCAGGGCGAAGCCGGTGAGCCGGTCCTGGAAGAAGGCGCGGGACGCCTTGTCGTCGCAGGAGCGTGCTTTCATGCAGAGGCCCACGAGGTCGGCCCACCGGACGTCGTTGGCGCCGACGCTGACGATGACGACCGAGGCCGAGCTCGCGCGTTCGGCCTCCGCCAGCTGCGGCGGCGCCACCTTCTCGCCCAGGATCTGCACACCGAGGATGCCGTCCCGCACGGTGGCCCCGGCGCACGCCAGGTTCAGTACGTCCCAGTGCTTCGCACCGGCCAGGACGCGGGCGTAGGAGTCCGCGCTGCGGCGGCAGGCGGTGTCCAGGGCGTCGGGGTGGGGCAGCGGCCGGTTCCCGGTGCCCGCGGCGGTGGAGTCACCGAGGACGACCGCGTGCACGCCGGTCAGCGCGGGACCCTGTGCCTTGGGCACCGGGGCGGCGGGGCGCCGTCCCACCAGATCCGCCAGTGAGTGCACATGCCGCAGTGCCTGGGGGGTCTGACCGGCCAGCAGATAGAAGCCGGTGGCGTTGACGGCCACCACGACCGCCGCGCCGGAGGCGAGCACTCCGAGGGCCCGGCGCCGCGGTATGCGGCGCACACCGGTCCAGGCCAGCAGGACGAGCAGGGCCAGCCCCACGGCCACCGCGGTCTCGCACAGGCCGTACAGCAGCCAGCCGTCCGCGAGGTGCCGGCCCGTCACCAGCCGGAGCTTCTGGTGGTCGCCCGAGTGCAGCAACTCCGCGACCTGGGCGTCCTCGGCGATGTGGGTCAGTTTCAGGCGCGGGCGGATCGGTCCGTCGAAGGTGATGGTGGTGGGCAGTGACTGGCCGAACAGGTCCAGGACGCCGGGCCCGGACATCCGCCATTCCAGTGGAGCCGCACCCACCTCGATCGACTGACCGGCCACCGACACCGACTGCAGCGGGGTGATCCGCACGGCCAGCGAGATCGCCGCGAAGGCCAGCAGGAGCAGGCCGCAGCCGTAGAGAGCCGTGGTCGCCGTCCGGCGCCAGAGTTCTCCCGGCCGCCTGATCCACCGCATCCGTTTCCGCACCTTTCATCCATGCCGAGCTGGTCCCTCGTGCCCGACAGCGCGAGGCGACGGAGCGACGGAGGAGAGGTGTCGGGGTTCCCGATCGTGCAAGAGCTATCCGTCCCGCGACGCGGTACGGCCCGCGGCGGGCGGTCCCGGCCGCGCGACCCGGCCGGCGCCCTTCACCGATCGGGCGCGGCGTCGCGCGGGGGCGTCACCCCGGCCCCCCTGGCCAGCCGGGCGGGACGGGGCGGTGGGCAGGGGGTCCGGGACATGCCCAGGACCTCCTCCAGGTCCTCGATGGAGGAATGCATTCGCTCGACCCGGCGAACGCGTTCGTACGCCGTCTCCGGGGGCTTCGCCATGATCATGAACCGGCTGAGGCGGTAGGCCGCGTAGCAGGGCACCGTCAGCGGCCAGGCCAGGCCGAACAGGAACGCCGAGGCGGCGGCCGTGTCACGGCTGTGGCTCTCGAACCGCGCGACCGGGTCCTGGCCGCACGGGCATCGGCTGTCCCGCGCGATCTGCCGAGTCCGCTGCACCCCGTAGGAGCACCGGGCGGCGGTCAGCGCGCAGAGTACGTATCCGGCCAGGAAGGCCGACACTGCCCAGAGCTCCATTCAGGCGGCCTCCTCTCGGTCGGCGGGTGGCGTCAGTGGGCCACGGGCGCGCCGGTCCCTGTGGTATCCCGTCGGCCACGGTCGGAAACAGGGGCCGTCGGCGCCAGGGTGACCACGGCAGAAGCCTGCGCGATTCACGGCCCTCGTGGTGGCGGCGCCGCAGAGGCCCGGCGTACCGCGGGGGCTGGGGCCGCCGTTCCCGCCCGGGGCGCGCCCGCCCGTTGCTCTCACCCGTTCGTCACCTTCCCCGGAGGCTGTGCGTGGGGGCCGGACGTCAGCAGGGCGAGTGGGGGAGCGATGGCGAGGACGAGGGCCAGGCCGACGAGCATGCCGTACAGGGGCGGACCCGGGCGGGCGATACCGGAGGTGATCAGCAGGGCGGTGGCCGCGGCCGGGGGGTGATGAGCGCCGAGCAGGTGCAGGAGGAGCAGGGTCAGCCCCACGGCGACGGCCTGGGCACCGATCTGGCGGGCGGTGTCGTGCTTCTGCTGGGCGATCGACGGATGGCTCCACAGGCCGAAGGCGGCCAGACAGGCCAGCCCGGCGGCGGTCGCGGAGGCATGGCCCAGCAGCGCCGCGCGCAGCCGCCCGGCTTCGCTCTGCGGTTGGGCCAGCAGCATGTACGCCGTCGGGCCCACGGTGGTGGTCAGCGCCACCCAGCCGATCCAGCGCCCGATGCCGCCGACCGTGGCGAGCAGCGCGCCGGACAGCACGAAGAGCCGCAGGCCGGCGAGGAGGCGGGGGCGCAGGGTCGACCCGGATCGCTGCTCGGCCGGGGCATGCGTCGTCATGGACGATCTCCTTCCGGACGGTGGGCCCGAGTTCCCCAGGCGGGCCGCGCAGTCCCCTGTCGGTCCGTCGGCGGTCGCCGTGATCGCCTGGTGTGCGTCGGCCGACGGGAATGCCGGCGGTGAGCGGGCGGTGCTCCACGTGCCGGTCGGCCCCGGGCGAACTCGTGTGCGTACCGCGTCCTCGCCCCGACACCGTTCCTCGGGCCGGGCGGGTTCAGCCTGGTGGATCTCGCCGGTCGGGCTCGGCGGCGGAGTCGTCACGCGCGAGCATGATCATGCCGCACAGCGCGAGCAGAATGAGCGCCGAGCCGGAGGCCACCTGGTTGGCGCCGATCACGGCGGTCGCGTCGCTGTTGTCGTAGCCGCCGAAGAAAGCGGCGATGATCAGCCCCGCGCCGACGAGGAGCACGAGCAGGTCGGACGACCGGCCGCGGGGGTGGGACAGCCGGACCACGGCCGTGATGGTGACGATGACACTGGCGCCCACCTCGACGAGGTGCGGTCCCCTGGTGGTCTCCGGGTAGGGCAGCACCCACAGGCACAGGTACAGCCAGACGCCGACCAGCAGCATGAGCACGCTGAGCGGGCCGTCGCGGACCGCGGGGGGCCGGACGCGGCGTGCCGTCGCCTGCGAGCTCGTCGTAAGGGAAGCGGGAGACTTGTTGTTCACACCATCCGGTTATCCGTCCCGTCGTGTGCCAATCCCCGATCCCGCCTTTGCCGGGCGGTGCCCGCGGTCAGGGATGACGTCCGGGCCGGACCGCGGACACCTGGAACACGTCGCCGCAGACCCGGAACGACCGGGCGTCGGTCCGCAGGGCCCAGGTGGAGCCCGGCGGATAGGCCTGCAGCCGGTCCGCGGGCTGCCAGCAGGGGTGGTCGGAGACGCCCTTGTTCACGGTGTGCAGCGCCGCGTAGGCGGCGGCTCCCGGTGCCAGTTCGACGCTCGGCCTCATCGGGCCCTCGCGGTGCGCCGGCCTGCCGATCCGGTGCCCGGACCGGTCGATCAGTGACACGCCGGGATAGCCCCGCAGGACGCACGGGGAGGAACCGGTGTTGGTGAAGACCAGGGGTGCGTACAGGTTTCCCGCCGCCGGTGACAGCCGTCCCAGGGAGAGGCGGAGGTGGTCGCGGGCGCAGTGCGCGGCGCCGGCCGAGGACGCGGCGGACGGTGATCCGGTGGCGTGGCCGGACGAGGCGGTCGTCCCGGCCGTGGGCGTGGCCGTGGCGGTGGTCCCGGCCGTGTCCGTGGGCGTGGTCACGGCTGTCGACGTCCCGCCGGACGAGGCGGACGAGGCGCCGTCCCCGCAGGCCGCGAGCAGGGCGAGGGCGGTCACGGTCAGGGCACCGACCGAGCCGAGGCGGGCTCGGCGGGAGTGCCTCCGGGGGTGGTCGGGCATGGGGCTCCTTCCCTTACTCACGAGGCCGGCGGGAGGCGCAGCACCTGGTGCCGGTAGTCCAGGGTGATCGAACCGAAGTCGCTGAGCACGTCCGAGCCCAGCAGGCCGCGAACGCCCTCGCTCCGGAAGGCGGTGCCGCCGAAGTCGACGGCCGTGGCCCGGGCCGTGTCCAGCCGTACGCTCCCGGCCCGCCAGTCGCGCAGCCGTACGACGGGGACCTTGTCCTTGCCGACCACCCCGCTGATCTGCTGGCGCTCGCCGGTCCTCGGCAGGTTCAGACGCTGGGCGAGGCTCTTGTCGACGGCGCTGGACGAAGCACCGGTGTCGAGGACGAAGAGGTAGGGGCCACTCCCGTGAATGGAGACTCTGAGCAGGACGATCGTCTGTCCGCCGTGCGTCACCACCTTGACCGGGACCGACCGGCTCCGGCTCGTCGAGGAGGCCGGCGACGCCGATCCGGCGGTGCCGCCTCCCCCCGAACACCCCGCCAGCAGCGCGGCGGACAGGCACAGCGCGACGCCACCGCCCACGACCCGCCGGTAGACGCCACCGCTCACGACCCGCCGGTAAGGGGGGGCACGGTGAGCAGACATGACGGACTCCTCGTTCGCTCGGACATCCCTCGGCGCGCACCGTACGTGCCGGCCGGCAGCGGCGCGTCGGCCGGCTGCGGATCGCCGGTCCGGGACGGGGCCGGTGATCCCGGTCGGGGGCGGCCGCGCCACCGGGCCCGGGTGCGCACGACGGGCGTGCCACTCGCGGTGCCGACGCGGCGCTCCCGGACGGCGCGGTCCGGGAGGACCACTCGCCGTCGCCGCGGCGGTTCCGCGACGGCCCGCGAGCTCGACGTCCGGGGCCCGTGCCCCCGCGGGAAGCGTGGTGTCACCCGAGTGGCGCCGCCTTCGTCGCCCCGTGGGGTCACCCGCCGCGCCCGCCGCGAAACGCGCGACTTCTCACTGTGCGTCGGCGGACGGTGCCGCCTCGCGCATGGCGCACGGGCGTCCTGCGGCAGCCCCGTCGACGCCCTTGCGGCGGGCGGGACGGAGGAGCTCGCGCCGGGTCGGCTACTTCCTGCGCACCGACACGAACTCCGCGAGCCGGCCGAAAGCGCGCCGGGCCTCGTCCGGCAGGCACAGCGGCTCCAGCGCGGCCAGCGCGGCATCGCGTTGCCGGCGCGCCTCGGCGTGGGCGCGCCGGCGTCCCCCCGCCTCCTCGATCAGCGCCGCCAGTTCCGCCAGCTGCCCCTCGTCGTCGCAGGGCACGGCCTTCTCCCGTGCCTCGTCGGCGGCCGCGGACGAGGCACCCGGGACGGGGCCGGGGGCGGCGTCCCAGTGCGTGGCGAGCCGCGCGGCCAGGTGGTCGGAGGCGGGGCCGCCCGCGTCGAGCGCCGCCACCAGGGGCAGCGTCATCTTGTGCCGCCGCAGGTCGCCCCAGGCCGGTTTGCCGGTGACCTCCGGATCGCCCCAGATGCCGAGCAGGTCGTCGACGGCCTGGAACGCCAGGCCCAGGTGGTGGCCGTACCGGGCCAGCGCGTCCGCTTCGCCGTCGCTCGCCCCGCCCAGCACGGCCCCGACGCTGGAGGCGCACGCCAGCAGCGCACCGGTCTTGTCGCCGGCCATCGTCAGGTACTCGTCCAGGGTGACCTTGCGCCTGCGTTCGAACGCCAGGTCGCGGGTCTGCCCGTCGATCAGCCTGCGCACGGCGGTCGCCAGCAGCCGTGCGGCCCGGGCCGCCTGTTCGGTGCCGAGGTCGAGCAGCGTCTCGTCGGCCAGGGCGAGAAGCGCGTCGCCGACGAGAACGGCCTGCGCGGGACCGTAGGCCTTCCACACCGTGTCACGGTGGCGGCGCTGCTCGTCGCCGTCCATCAGGTCGTCGTGGACGAGGGAGAAGTTGTGGACCAGTTCCACGGCGACCGCACCGGGCAGCCAGGCGGAGGGCGGGGCGCCCGCGGCCTCTCCGGACAGCAGGACCAGAGCGGCGCGCAGCCCCTTGCCCGTGTCGGAATCCGCCGGACGCCCGGCCGCGTCCGCCCAGCCGAAGTGGTAGGCGGCGAACATGTCCGTCGGCGGCACCAGCCGCCCCACCGCCGACCGCAGTGGCGGAGCGGTCAAGATACGGGCCCGTGCCAGCAGTTGGTCCACCTCCCGCTGTACGGCGTCGGCTGTGGCGGTCGGGTCCTGGACCGTGGTGGCGGGAGCGTGGGCGGTCACGGTCGTCCTTTCTCGGGGGGCGTGGGGTCGCCGGGAGTACCCCGTGCCGCGTCCCGGAAAACGAGGACGCGTCCACCGTGACCGCCTCACACGCGCCGCCGCCGCGGTGCTCTCAGACGGCGCCGCCGCTCGCGGACCACTGGGTGGTGGGCTGGAGGACGGCCTCCGCGAGTGCGCGGGTACGCAGCGTGGTGACCTCCTGGTACTCGGGGTCGGCCACCATCCGGCTGAACGCCTCACGGCTGGGGTACCGCACCAGGATGACCGCGTCCCAGGCCTGCCCGTCCTCGGCCACCAGCGCCTCCGCGCCGTTTCCGGCGTAGAGGACCTGGGCTCCGTAGCGGGGCAGGAAGGTCTCTTCCAGGTGCCGGGCGTACTGCTGGTAGAGGCTCCGTCCGCCGGGGGCGAAGCGCAGCAGGTTGAGCATGACCACCGGGCCACCGGGGTCGTCGGCGAGCAGGCGTTTCAGATCGGCGCCCGTGGGATCGACAGCCACGAATGCCCCCTTCACAGAAGTCGTCGCCCTTCGGGGAGGGCCGGCCGCGCCGAGCATACCGCTCGGTATGCCCGGCGCGGTGCGGGGGTGAGGGGGTGCGGGGGCCGTGTGATCACCGGCCGTCGTCCCCGGCCGCCGGCGGACTCACCGCTGGTCCGTGGCGGGGGAGGGGCGCTGGAAGGTGGCGTAGAGCCACCACAGGGAGGGCAGGAGCAGCACCGATCCGACGGCGACCGAGACCAGGCAGGCGGCCAGCACGCTGTTCTGGGAGGAGGCCTCGGCCACGGTGGTGCCGGGCACGAGCATGTCGGGGTACTGGGCGGCCCCCCAGGCCCACAGGATCGCGGCGACGGCGAGCGCGGCCGCCACCCGGGCGGCGACGAGCCGCCGGCGCGCCAGCAGCAGCAGTCCGCCGACCCCGCAGACCACGCTGAGCACCACCAGCGGGAGCGCCCGGTGGGTCAGCCCGTGGAAGAGGGCCGGCGCGTCGGCGGGCAGCACGGCGATCCCGGCCAGTGCCACCGCTCCGCTGAGCAGCCCGGCGGCGAGGGCGCGGCGGCGGAAGTCGGCGACCAGCACGGCGTCACCGGCGCGCTCGGCATCGGCGCACAGGTAGACGGCGGCGAGGTGGGCGCAGGTGAGCACGGCCAGCACGCCGCCGAGTACGGAGGTGGGATTGAGCCAGCTGGTCACCGCGTCGCCCGCGGCGAGGCCGGGCGGCACCCGTCCCGAGGCGACGCCGCCCGCGACGGTGCCGAGGAAGAACGGGGTCACCACGGACGACAGCGCGAAGCAGGCGCCGAAGAGCCGCTGCTGCCACAACCGCGTGCTGGCCTTGCGGAAGGCGAAGGCCGCGCCGCGTGCGATGATGCCGAGGGCGGTCAGGGTCAGCGGGATGTAGAGCGTGGACAGCACGGCCGCGAACACCGGTGAGAAGCCCGACCACAGCAGCACGATGACGAAGATCAGCCAGACGTGGTTGGCCTCCCACACCGGCCCGATGCTGTGCTCGATGAGCCGGCGCCGGGGACCGCCCCGGCTCGCGCCGCCCGCGAGGAGATCCCACAGACCGGCCCCGAAGTCCGCCCCGGCGAACAGCGCGTAGCAGGTCAGCCCCGCCCACATGACCGCGAGCAGCGCGTCGGCGAGCATCGCCACCTCCTCGGTGTGCCGCCGTCGGACGACGGGACGGTGCCGTCAGACGACGGGATAGTTGCGTACATCGCTCTCCTGCGGCGCCACGGGCACGGGCGTCTCGCGGGCGAGCCGGCGCAGCACGTACACGGTGGCGACCGTCATCGCGGCGTAGACGGCGAGCACCAGCCACAGGCCGATCATCAGGCCGGACGCCGGGTTGACGGCGTCCCGCACCCGCATCAGCCCGTAGACGATCCAGGGCTGCCGGCCGAGCTCGGTGACCGTCCAGCCGCACTCCAGGGCGACCACCGCGGCCGGTCCCGCGAGGGCCGAGGCCCACAGGAAGACACGCATGATCCGGCCGTCGAGGAGATCGGCACGTCCCCGGCGGCGCCCCAGCCACCACGCCGCCAGCAGCCACAGCCCCAGCGCCAGCAGGAAGAAGCCCGCGAGGACCATCAGGTCGAAGGCGAGGTGGACGCCGGTGACGGGCGGCCACTGGCTGCGCGGGACGCGGTCCAGCCCCTGGACGACGGTGCCGGGGGAGTAGCCGACGAGCAGCGACAGCCCGTCGGGCACCTCGAGCCCGTACTTCAGGCCGTGCTCGCCGGCGATGCCCGCGAGGGTGAGCGGGACGTGCGAGCCGGTCGTGTAGACGCCCTCGGCGGCGGCGAGCTTGGTGGGCTGGTAGTCGGACAGGAACCGCGCGGCCCAGTCACCGACGACGATCTGGAAGGGGGCGACGACCGCGCCGACGGTGAAGGGGATGAAGAACCCCGCCCGGTGGTAGGTGTCGCGGCGGCCCCGGAGCAGGGCGACGGCGTACACGCTCGCCGCGAGGAAGGCGGCCACCATCAGGGCGGCGAGGATCATGTGCACGGTCTGCGGAGGGCTGGCGGGGTTCATCATGGCCGCCCACGGATCGACGTCGACGACCCTGCCGTGGCGGACGGTGAAGCCGCGGGGCTGGTTCATCCAGGCGTTGGCGCACACCACGAAGAACGCCGAGGCGGTGCCCGCGACGACGATCGGGACGCCGGTCAGCAGGTGGCGCCGGGCGGACATGCGGTCCCAGGCGTAGAGGTAGATGCCCAGGAAGATCGCCTCGATGAAGAAGGCGAAGCCCTCCAGCGCGAAGGGCAGCCCGATGACCTGCCCGTACCGGCCCATGAAGCCGGGCCACAGCAGACCCATCTCGAAGCTGAGGATGGTGCCCGAGACGGCGCCGACCGCGAAGAGCACGCCCATGGCCCGGGCCCAGCGCCGGGCGAGCAGCCGGTAGGCGGGGTTCCCGGTGCGGAGGCCCAGCCACTCGGCGGTCAGCGTGAGCAGCGGCAGCCCCACGCCCAGGCAGGCCACCACGATGTGCCAGGCCAGGGAGAAGCCCATCTGCGCACGCGCCGCCGAGAGGTCCCCGGGGGCGGCCGGCGCGGCCCACACCAACGGCCAGGCCGGGTCCGGGCGGGCGAGAACGGACACTGGGTGTGCTCCAACCGTGGAAGTCGGCGGGGCCCGGCCGCTGCGGGCGTGAAGGGAACCACGGAGGTATCCGGGCGGACACCTCCTCAAACCGGATACGGCCACCTTTGAACCGGATACGGCCGCCTTTGAACCGGATACGGCCACCCTTGAACCGGATACGCCCGCCCTCGAACCGGATGCGCCCGCCGCGACCGGGGCGCGCCGGACGGCCGGTCCTCACCCGGAGTGCCGCTGCTCCACCTTGACCGGCGCACGGTGCGTCGTGGCCGCCCCGGCCGCGAGCGCGGACACGACGGCGAGCACCAGGCACACGAGTGCGACGACGGCGAGCAGCCGTCGTTGGCGGGTGCCGCGCTGCCGAGGGCCGGAGACCTGGCCGAAGGTGTCGAGCTGCTCCCCCAGATCGGGGTCCTCCGTCAGCAAGTGCCGCTCGATCTCGGCGAGTTCACGTTCGAAGTCCACGGGCTTTCTCCGGTTCCGTGGGGGACGGACTTCGCTGCCTGGTGCGCCGGGGTGCGCCGGGGTGCGCCGGGGTGCGCCGGGGTGCGCCGGCCCGGGCACGGGCCGGGCGTTCGGGGCAGCCCCTTGGGCAGTACCCCGGCAACGGTCGATGACGCGAGCGCGCCGCGCCCGCCCGCCTGTCGTGCGAGGACGGACGACGGACCGTGCGGTGAGCCGGTCCTCCGCTCTTCTGTGGCTCTCTTCTGCGGCGGCGCTGTTTCCGGCAGGGAACCCGTGGGACTCGTCAGACCCGCGCCGCGGGCGGCACCGCACCCGCAGAGAACGGCAGAAGAGACAGGAGACGAGATGCGCGCGCGTGAGGAAGGCACCTCGCCCGACCCGGGCGGCCGTGTGGGAGACGCCGCGGGCCGGCTGGCCCAGGACGCGGCGGACCTGGCACGACGTGAGATCAAGACGGTCCAGGACGAGGCCATGACCGGTCTGCGCCGGGTCGCGGCGAGCGGCACGCTGCTCGCCGGGGCCGGGGTGTGCGGGATCCTGGCGCTCTGGGCGGCCCATGAGACCGTGCTGCGGACCGTGGAGCAGGTTCTGCCGGGCGCCCGCGCGTCCGCCGTACTGGCCTGCGGTTACACCACCGGCGCGGTGGCTTTCGGCCTGGCGGCACGCAACCGGATGCGCGCCGCGGCGGAGGCCGCCGCCGAGGCGTTGGAGCACGAACACGACAGGGCCACGCCCGCTCCGACGGTCGTCGGGGAACAGCGTCCGCAGACCTGAGGGCGCCGCCGAGCGCCGCAGAGGGGCACACCGCGGCGGCGCCGGTCGCCGCCGCCGTGACCCGACAGGGCGGCGCACGGGCCCCATGACGACCGGCGGCGTTCACCATGACGACCGACGGCGATCACCGCGACGGGAACCGACGAGAACCGGTGCCTCGGCCGACCCGTCCGGCGGCGTGGCCCGGCGAGCGCGTCGGCCGGATGTCCGGGACGCCGCGGATGCGGAGGGTTTGCGCCGGGCACCTGCAGGTAACTCCAGGGCTGACCTCTCGCACCTAGGCTCAGGAGAGACCAATGACCCAAGTCGCCGACTACGTCCTGCAGCGCCTCACCGAATGGGGCGTGAAGCGGGTGTACGGCTATCCCGGAGACGGGATCAACGGGTTGCTCGGCGCCTTCGACCGCGCCGAGGGCAACCCCGAGTTCATCCAGGCGCGGCACGAGGAGATGGCCGCGTTCATGGCCTGCGGGCACGCGAAGTTCACCGGCGAGGTGGGCTGCTGCACGGCGACCTCGGGCCCCGGCGCCGTTCACCTGCTCAACGGGCTCTACGACGCCAAGCTCGACCACCAGCCGGTGGTCGCGGTGGTCGGCCAGCAGAAGCGGCTGTCCCTGGGCGCCCACTACCAGCAGGAGATCGACCTCGAGCGCCTGTTCGCGGACGTCTCCGAGTTCTGCCAGATGATCGTGCACCCGGGACAGGCCCGGCATGTCATCGACCGCGCCTTCAAGACGGCGCTCACCACGCGCGGTGTGGCCACGATCATCATCCCGAACGACATCCAGGAGGCCGACGCCCAGCCGTCGCCGCCGAAGACGCACGGTTCGGTCTTCTCCAGCGTCGGCTGGAGCCAGCCGCGGGTGCTGCCCGACCCCGACGAGCTGCGCAAGGCCGCGGACGTGCTCAACGAAGGCACCAAGGTCGCGATGCTGGTGGGCCAGGGGGCGGCCAAGGCCCAGGAGGAGGTCGCCGAGGTCGCGGAGCTGCTGGGGGCGGGTGTCGCCAAGGCACTGCTGGGCCGCGAGGTGCTGCCGGACGACCTGCCGTTCGTGACCGGCCCCATCGGTCTGCTGGGCAGCAAGCCGAGCGACAACATGATCCAGAACTGCGACACCCTGCTCATGGTCGGCAGCAGCTTCCCGTACTCGGAGTGGCTGCCGGACGAGGGCCAGGCCAAGGGCGTCGAGATCGACATCGACGGGCGGATGATCGGCATCCGCTACCCCATGGACGCCCACCTCGTGGGCGACGCCAAGGAGACCCTGCGCGCGCTGATCCCGCTTCTCCAGCGCAAGGAGGACCGCAGCTGGCGGGAGCAGATCGAGAAGGACGTCAGCGAGTGGAACGACCTGTGCGACCGCTGGGCCGGCGAGCACTTCGAGAACACGATCAACCCGCAGGCCGTCGCCGCCGAGTTGTCGCCGCGCCTGCCCGATGACTGCATCCTCACGGCCGACTCCGGCTCGGGCACGAACTGGTGGGCGCGGCACGTGCGGTTGCGCCAGGGCATGAAGGCGTCCCTCTCCGGCACGCTGGCGACCATGGGCCCGGGCACGCCGTACGCGATCGGGGCGCGCTTCGCCTACCCCGACCGGCCGGTGATCGCGTTCGTCGGTGACGGCGCGTTCCAGATGAACGGCATGAACGAGATGATCACGGTCAAGCGGTACTGGGACCGGCTGGCCAACCCGGCGGCACCGTTCATCTTCTGCGTGTTCAACAACCAGGACCTCAACCAGGTCACCTGGGAGCAGCGCGCGATGTCCGGCGACCCCAAGTACCCGGGCTCCCAGGAGATCCCGGACGTACCGTACGCCGCCTACGCCCAGTTGCTCGGGCTGAAGGGCATCGTCTGCGAGGACCCGAAGAAGGTCGGCGCGGCCTGGGACGAGGCGCTGGCGTCCGACAAGCCGGTGGTGCTGGAGTTCAAGGTCGACAACGAGATCGCCCCGATCCCGCCGCACATCATGTTCGAGCAGGGCAAGAAGGCCGCCAAGGCGGCGCTGCACGACCCCGAGAAGACCGGGATCGCCGCCAAGGGCGTACGGCAGAAGATCACCGAGTACGCCGAGCACCTCCCGGGCCGGGGCGGGCGCTGAGCCCGGAACGGGACAGCGGAGCCGGCGGCCCCTTCGGCGGGCGGCGCACAGGTCGTGGACGCTTCCGGTGCCGAGGCGCCGGGGGCATCCGCGTACCCGCGCACCGGCCGTCCGGGCGCCGCGGATCCAACGGGGGCAGCCGGCTTCCGCGGCCCTGCTTCCGCGCTTCCGTGTGCTTCCGCGGCCCTTCCCTGGTCGTCCAGGTGTCCGCTGGCGCACGCTGCGGCCGGTGCGCAGGCCGGCGGAGTACGCATGTACAGGCGGCGCTGACTGACCCAAAACACGTACATCTCCCGAATCCCGGGCGAGACTTGTCGGGTGATCGTCGAACGCGCGTATGTTCATCTCTCCTCATACGATGAGGACACCTGGCCCTGGTCAGTTCCCTGCGTCCGTCAGTTGCTCAGAGAAGGGCTGCGCTTCACCGCACCGGTGACCTTTCTGGTCGGTGAGAACGGCTCGGGCAAGTCGACGCTGGTCGAGGCGCTGGCCGAGGGGTTCGGCCTGGACTCCTACGGCGGCTCCCACGACTGGCGCTACGCCTCTCCCCGTGGCAAGTCCCCGCTCGGCGAGCGAATGAAGTTCGAGGCGGCGTCGCGCGGCCACCGTATGCTCACCAGCTGGTCGGCCCGCAAGGGCTTCTTCCTGCGGGCCGAGACCGCGCTGGACGCCCTGGGCAGAGAGGGGTTCTCGCCGGACTCGGTCAGCCATGGTGAGGGCTTCCTCTCTGCCTTCCGCGGGAAGTTCCTTCACGCCGGCCTCTATGTTCTCGACGAGCCCGAGGCGGCGCTTTCCTTCTCTTCGTGCCTCGAACTGATCGGTCATATGGACCGCTTGGCCAAGGAAGGCGCCCAGGTCATCTGTGCCACACACTCTCCGTTGCTGACCGCCCTGCCCGGCGCGGACATCGTCGAGGTCGGAGAGCACGGCATGCGGAGGGCCGCCTGGCGGGAGCTCGGTGTCGTGGATCACTGGCGTCGCTATCTCGCCGACCCACACGCCTACCTGCGGCACATCGTCGACCCGTAGGCAATTTCGCCGATCCGGATCAACGACCTGAAGGCGACTGGCTGATCACTACATCATCCAGGCCCTGGCCGGACGGCGCGGCCGCCCGGGCCGCGTACGTCCCGCCCACGGCGAAGGCGCCGGCGATCAGCAGGTCGGCGCATGCCGCCGTGCGCCACCGATCGCTGCCGAGGGCGAGGCCGGCCATCGTGGCGGCGTGCAGGGCGTCGGGTACCGCGCCCCAGGCGACCGGCATCACTCCGGTCGCCGTGGCCAGCCCCTGCAGGATGTGGCGGGCGCCCAGGACCCGCACGACGGCGCTCGCCGCCGTGCTCGTCCGCGTGCGCGGACAGCCGCGCAGTACCGCGTCCGGGGCCGCGGTGAGCAGGCCGCCCCATGAGATACGGACGACGGTCATGGCGACCGTGGCGGACTTCCTCATGCGGGGCTCCCCGAGGGCGAGGCGGGAGGACTGGCCGGTTCACTCGGAATGGTGGAGTTGCCGGGAGTCGTACGGCTGTGCACGACCTCGGACGTCACGGCGTCGACCTGGTAGCTGTGCGTCTGGCCCGAGCGGACGGTGACGTACGTGACCGCCCAGACGGTCCGGCCCTGGTAGCCCTTCTCCAGGCTGACGTCGGTGACCTTGCCGAACTCCGGCCTCTTCACCTTGTCCACCGCTTCCTCCGGCGACACCTTCGCCGAGGCGAGCAGCGCGGCGGTGTCCGGCTTCAGCGCCGGCGGCTGGGCCGGTACCGACGTGCCCAGGAACCGGCCCTCGACGGCGTCCACGCGTACCGCGTGCACCGTTCCCTTGTCGTCGGCGACCCGGGTCACCCAGACGGGATCGGGGGAGGACGTGTCGGTGACCCGCACCGACAGCAGCTTGGTGCCCGGCACCTTGGACAGCGAGGTGAGGACCGCCCGGTCGTAACGCGTCTCGACCTGCGGCAGGGCCTCGGGCCGGTGCTCCGGCGGAGGACCTTGACAGCCGGCGCCGGTGGTCAGCAACGCGCCTGTCACAAGGCAGGCGGCCAGGGCCGACGCGGTCTTGCCCTCACTTCTCCTGCGGATCACGCATGCCTCCTGGTCTTGGTCCCGGACTCGGACCGCCGATGTGCGAACGCCGGTTCAGGCGGAGCGGAACAGGACGGAGCGCGGCAGGCGACCGACGCGTGACGGGCCTCCGCGTCGGTACGCGGAGACACCGGCCGGGCCGGCGACCGGCAGGGACGCGTCCGCGAGGACCCGACACACGGCGGTACGACGGCCCGCCCGCACCTGTGGGTACCGCAGTACCCCGCGCCCGGCGCGCTGACCCCCCTCATCCGTCACGCACTCGGGTGAATTCCCGCGGCGGCGGACCTCCGGTCCGCGATCGGCCGGGGCACCCGCCACCAGCAGCATTGCGCCGGACTCGACAAGGTCCCGCCCGGCAGGCTTCAAAATGCGCTCTCCGGGGCACCCTCGCACGCCGTACCGACTGAGCGGAGGGAAGCGACGCATGAACCAACGGCAGGTCTTCGGCCAAGTCTTCACCGTGGAGACGGCTATCGCATCCTTCGTCTTTGTGACAGTGCTCGCCCTGCTCGCCACCGCGGTCGTCCGCCGCCGGGCCGGAGCGGGCAGGCAGCCGTCCCAGCGGGCCGAGCGCAACCGGCTGGAGTCCTACTACCTCGCCACACTCGCCGCCGTCGCCGTCTTCCTCGTCGTCTACACCGCGCTGGCCAATCAGCGGGAGCAGGAGACGAAGGCGGACCGGCCGACCACCCGCGTCGACGTGACCGCGTTCCAGTGGTGCTGGAAGTTCGACTACCCCGGCGCCGCCGCACGGCGGGCCGTCTCGGTGCAGGGCAACTGCCGCGACCAGCAGTTCCCCACGCTCGTGGTGCCCACCGGCACCACCATCAAGATCCGGGTCACGTCCAAGGACGTCATCCACTCGATGTGGATCCCCGCCCTGCGCTACAAGATGGACGCCTTCCCCAACCACGAGAACACCTTCACGCTGAGCTTCGACCATGAGGGCCACTGGCGCGGCAGGTGCGCGGAGTTCTGCGGGCTGCGCCACAGGGCGATGGACTTCTGGGTGAAGGCGGTGTCGCCCGAGGCGTACAAGAAGTGGCTCGCCACGCAGGCGGCGGGCAGCGCCACCGGAGCCGCGGTATGACCACCGAACGGCAGAAACCGGCCGAGACCGCCGAGCACACCCGGGCCGGCGGTCGGCTCACGTCCCTCACCTCGACCGACCACAAGCGCATCGGGCTTCTGATCATCGGGACCGCGCTCGTTCTGATGTCCCTGGTGGGCGTGCTCGCCCTGCTGATGCGCAGTCAGCTGGCCCAGCCCGGTGAGACCTTCATCGACGCACACCTGTACAACCAGCTGTTCACAATGCACGGCTCCGGCATGATCTACATGGTCATGACGCCGATCGCCCTCGGCCTCGGCGTGTACCTGGTGCCGCTGCAGCTCGGTGCGCCGGGCATCGCCATGCCGCGCATCACCCTCATGGGCTACTGGCTGTACGTGTGCGGCGCGGCGGTGATGATGTCCGGCTTCGCGACGACCGAGGGGGCCCACCCCGACGGCTGGTTCTCGTACCCGCCCCTGGCCGACAGCCAGCACTCGCCCTCCGTCGGCAGCGACCTGTGGATCGTCGGCGTCTTCCTCTCCGCCGTCGGCATGATCCTCATCGGCTGGACCGTCCTGTGGACGGTGCTGCGCAAGCGGGCGCCGGGGATGACGATGCTGCGGATGCCGGTGTTCTCCTGGTCCATGGTGGCCACCTGCCTCATGGTGGTGGGCTCGTTCCCGGCGCTGCTCGCCGCCCTCGTGATGCTCGCGGTGGGACGGGTCGATCCCGCGGTCTTCACGTCCAACGTGTGGAACATCGGCTACCAGCACATCTTCTGGTTCTACGGGCATCCGGTCGTCTACGTCATGTTCTTCCCCTACATGGCGGCGGTGGGCGAGGTCCTCGCGGTGTTCTCCCAGCGCCGCTACTTCGCGTACAAGGGCACCGTCATGGCGCTGCTGACGTTCGCCGCGCTGTCGATGAGCGTGTGGGGCCACCACATGTTCGCCACCGGCCAGGCCGCGAACAACTACTACTCGCTGACCTCCATCGCCCTGCTGATGCCGGCCGGCATCGAGTACTTCGCGCTGGTCGGCACGATCCTGGGCGGCCGGCTGGTCTTCCGCACGCCGATGCTGTTCGCGCTGGCGTTCATCCCGCAGTTCCTGATCGGCGGGCTGAGCGGCATCATGGTCGGCACCCCGGTGATCGACTACCACGTCACCGACAGCTACTTCGTCGTGGCCCACCTGCACTACGTGCTCTTCGCGGGCAGCGCCTTCGGCCTCTTCGCCGCCATCTACTACTGGTTCCCCAAGGCCACCGGGTGCCTTCTGCGGGAAGGGCTGGGCAAGGTGCACTTCTGGCTGCTCGTGATCGGCACGAACCTGACCTTCCTGCCCATGTTCGGTCTGGGCTACCTCGGCATGCCGCGCAGGATCTCCTCCTACACCGCGGTGGACGGGTGGGGCTGGCTGAACCTGCTGTCCAGCTGCGGCGCCGGCGTGCTGGCCCTGGCCATGGTGGTGTTCATGTTCAACGTCCTGGAGTCGCTGCGCAGCAGGCGGCCCGCAGGTGACGACCCGTGGAACGGCCAGACGCTGGAATGGACCACGTCGTCGCCCCCGTCCGAGGTCAACTTCACCCCCGAGCATCCGCTGATCCCGATCAACAGCTACGCCCCGCTGCTCGATCTGAAGCAGCAGAGGCAGGAAGCCGCCGAGAAGGAAGCCGCCGAGAAGAAGCCCGCAGCAGGCGAGGGAAACCGTCCATGATCAAGAAGTATCCGGCATGGGCCGTGATGGCGGGCTGGGGACTGTTCAACGGCGTCCTCGCGGCCGTCCTCGCCATCTACCACGGCCACATCATCCCCCTCATGCTCTACGTCGGGGCGGTCGTCCTGATCGAGGTCGCCTCCGTCGCCGTCCTGGCGTCCGCACGGCGTCATCCCGATGGGCAGGTGCCCCACAGACTCGCGTGGCGCGGCGCCGTGGCCCTCCCGCTCATGGCCGTCGGCTTCACCCTGGCGCTGCTCACCCTCGCCTACGGCCCGTGGATGCTGTCCCTGGCGGTGCCGCTGCTCCTGGTGGCGTTCGTGGTGGCCGGCCACCGCGGGGCGCCGCGGAAGGGCGGTTCGTCATGAGCGGTGCGGGTGTGCTGAGTCCGGAGACCTTCACCATGGCCCTGTCCGGGCTGCTGGTGGCCGCCGGGGTTCCTTCCCTGATCCACTTCACGCGCGGATGGGCCGGCTGGCGGAGCGTGTCACTGCCCGCCGCGGTGGCGCTGCCCCTGTTCGTCGCCCTGCACGCGACGGTCGTCCTGACCGAGCCGCTCGTGCCCTCGGGGGTCGCCCGGGTCGCCGTCGAGGTGGTCCTGCTGTCGGGCGCGGCGCTGTACTGGCTGCCGGTGCTCGGCACACGGCACCGCCTGAGCGATCCGTCGCGCTCGGTCTACCTCTACGTCTCGATGCCCCTGCTGGACCTGCCCGCCGTGGTGATGGTGGCGCTGGGCCACACGGCCGGAGGGCTCGCCATGGTCGTCGCCATGCTCCCGATCGGCCTCGCGGCCCTCGGCATCACCTGGCGCTGGATCACCCAGGAGGAGCGCCTGGCCCAGGCGGGCATCGAGTGACGGCCGCTCGGCCGTAGCTCACCCGGCCCCTCCTCGGCTTCCTGAGGCTTGGGGCCGGATGCCGGCGTGACCGGTGGCCCGGTGGAGGCCGGCCGACGGGGCTCGCCCGGTCCCTCTCGGCTCTCGGCCCTCTGCGCCTGGGAGAGGCGGTCGGTCGGCGTGGTCGGGTCGGGGGTGCGGTGGTGGCTGGTCGGCGGTGGCTCGTCCGGCCTCTCCTCGGCTTGCTGTGCCTTGGGGGGCCGGATGTCGGCGTGGTCGGGTCGGGGGGTGCGGTGGTGGCTGGTCGGCAGTGGCTCCCGGCCTCTCCTTGACTTCCGTGGCCTGGAGGGCCGGTTGTCAGCGTGGCCGGCCCGGGTGAACCCGGGTGGCCGGGTACCGGTTGGTCGGCCGTTGCTCATCCGGTTCTCCTCGGCCGTCTGTGCCTGGGAGAGGCGGTCCGTCGGCGCGGTCGGCCCAGTGGAGCCGGGTGGCCGGGTGGCCGGGTGCCGGGCGGTCGTGGCTCGTCCGGTACCTCTCGCGCTCTGCGCCTGGGAGAGGCGGTCCGTCGGCGTGGTCGGGGCGTGACCGGCCCCGGTGGAGCCGGGTGGCCGGGTGCCGGCCTGTTGGCCCTTGCTCCTCTCACCGGCCCCTTCCCCGGCTGCCTGCGCCTCGGAGGAGCCGGTCGTCACCTGGTCGGCCCCGGCGGGGCGGGGGGACGGGTGACGGCGGCCCGTCCGTCACTCACCCGAGCCCTCCTCGGCCTTCTGCGCCTCGGCGGGGTCGGCCGTCACCGCGGCCACCTCGCGGCGGGCCTCCTCCGTGAGCGGCATCTCGATGCGCTCGGCGTAGTACCAGCGGCTCAGGGACCGCCTGAGATAGCGGCCCACGGGCATGTACCAACGGCCGGGCTTGTGCAGGGGGAGGGGCGTGTCCCGGACGGCCAGCGCGATCTGCTCGTCCTTCGACAGGGGCTCACGGCCCACCTCGTAGGCGCCGTCGGCGGACAGGCGTACCTCCGCCGTGGACCGTCCCTGCACCAGACGCGTTCGGTCCTTGGCCTGCAGGCCGAGGCAGAGCCGCTTGGTCAGCCAGAAGGCGAGGGGCGGCAGGATGATCACACCGGCCCGCAACCCCCAGGTGAAGACCTCGAACGGCACGTGGAAGACCCGGAAGAGCACGTCCTGGCCACCGGCCATGAGCAGGACGCCGTAGAAGGTGATGGCGGCGACCCCGAGCCCGGTGCGGGTGGGCTGGTTGCGGGGCCGGTCGCACAGGTGGTACTCCTTGCCGCCGCCCGACACCCAGCGTTCGAAGAACGGGTACAGATACAGCACCCCGAACAGGGTCAGGGGCAGCAGTACCGCGGGGATGAAGACGTCCCAGACGACGGTGTGTCCCAGGAAGTCGCTCTCCCAGTGGGGCATCAGGCGCATCGAGCCCTCCAGGAAGCCCATGTACCAGTCCGGCTGGGCGTCGATGGAGGCCTGGTCGGCCCGGTAGGGGCCGAAGTCCCAGATCGGATTGATCTGCATCAGGGCCGACATCACCGAGAGGATGCCGAAGAGGGTGAAGAAGAAGCCGATCGACTTCGTCGTGTACTGCGGGTAGAGCGGTTTGCCGATCACGTTCTGGTTGGTGCGCTTCGGCCCCGCCCACTGGGTGTGTTTCAGATAGACGACCAGCCCGAGGTGGACGGCGATCAGCGCGATCATGATTCCCGGGATGAGCAGGATGTGCGCCGCGTACATCCGGGGGATGATCTCGTGGCCCGGGTACTGGCCGCCGAAGATGAAGAAGACCAGGTAGGTGCCCACGATCGGGATGGAGAGCACGATGCCCTCCGCGGTGCGCAGCCCGGTGCCGGACAGCAGGTCGTCCGGCAGGGAGTAGCCGCAGAAGCCCTCCAGGATGGCCAGCCAGAAGAGGGTCACGCCGATCACCCAGTTGAACTCGCGGGGCCGGCGGAAGGCTCCGGTGAAGAAGATCCGCAGCATGTGGACGCCGATCGCGGCGACGAAGACCAGCGCCGCCCAGTGGTGCATCTGCCGGATCAGCAGTCCGCCCCGCACGTCGAAGGTGATGTGCAGGGTCGAGGTGTAGGCCTCGGAGGCCATCTGGCCGAGCAGGGGCTCGTAGGAACCGTTGTACGGGCGCTCCTCCATGCTGGGGTGGAAGTAGAACGTCAGGAACGTTCCGGTGAGCACCAGCACGACGAAGCTGTAGAGCGCGATCTCGCCGAGCAGGAAGGACCAGTGGTCGGGGAAGGCCTTGCGCAGGAGCTTCTTCCCCGCCTCGGACAGGGACACCCGCCGGTCCACGGCGGTCACGAACCGCTCACCGCGCGTCGGTTGCGGCTCCGGATGCAGTAGCTTCCGCAGGAGTGGCAAGAAGAGTTCACCTCCGGGTGGCCTGCGAGCGGGCAGGACCCGCCGAGGAAAGACCGGGACCTGCGGGCCCCGGCCGCCACGGGGTCCCCCCGCCCGCCAGGCTTGAAACGGCTCCGCGTCGCGTGCCGGGCGGGTCGCCGTCCGTGCGTCACGGACCCGCCCCACCCGCCCCGACCCGCGCCCTTCGGCCGCGGGTCAGTGCCCGGTGCCGGTCTCCGGTGCGGCGCGGGAGGAGGCGCCTGAGCGCCCTGCCGGCCTGGAGTGCACGTAGAGCTGACGCCGGTCGCCGACGTCCAGCCGCCGCGGCAGGGGCAGTTCGTAGCGCACGGGGCGGCGGTGGTCGGCCAGCTGCCGGTCGGGGTTGTAGACCCGGTTGAACTTCCACAGCATGCGGGCGAAGTTGGTCTGGCCGTGCAGCAGGTTGCGTCCGAGCACCTGCGCGGCGCCCAGGGCGGTCCCCCAGCCCAGGTGCTTGCGGTTGATCACCGCCTGGGTGCGGACCAGCTCCCGGTAGAACTCGTCCAGGGGCAGGGTGGTCGGTACGACGGCGTGCTGGATGTCGAAGAGGCGGTAGTCGCGGGTGGTCAGGCGGCGGGACTCGGTGTGCCAGATCTCGGTGCCCGGGTACGGCGTCATCACCGTCAGGTGCACGATCTCCGGTACGGACAGGGCGAACTCCCGGATGACGCGGAAGCGTTCGGCGTCCCAGGCCGGATCGACGATCAGGTTGATGGCGACGTTGATGCCCAGCTTGCGGGCCGTCTCCAGGGCGCGGAAGTTCTCGTCGGGACTGACCCGCTTGCGGAACAGGTCCAGCCCCTCGGCGTCGATCGCCTCCATGCCGAGGAACATGTACCGCAGCCCGAGGCGGGTCCAGCGCTCGAAGACCTCGGTGTTGCGCAGCAGAACGTCGCTGCGGGTCTCGAGGTAGTACTGCTTGCGCACCCCGCGGCGTTCCACGGCGGCGGCGATGGCGTCCCCGTGCTCCGGGCGGATGAAGGCGACGTCGTCGACGATGAACACGTTGGGTTCGCGGATGCTCGCCAGTTCGGCGGCGGCGGCCTCGGGGGAGGCCTTGCGGTAGCTGCGGCCGTAGAAGGTCCAGGCGGAGCAGAAGGAGCAGTCCCAGGGGCAGCCGCGGGTGAACTCGATGGAGGCGCACGGGTCCAGCTCACCGATGAAGTAGCGGTTGCGGTGACTCATCAGGTCCCGCGCCGGACGGGGGCTGTCGATCGAGTGCAGCATGCTCGGCGCCGGTCCGCGGCCGGCCGTGGTGATGATGCCGGGCACACCGTCCACACCACCGTCCCGCACGGCCTCCAGGAGGGGTGCGACGGCGGGCTCGCCCTCGCCGCGGACCACCGCGTCCACGGCTCCCGCCGCCTGTTCCAGGACGTCCTCGGCGACGAAGGACACGCTGTGGCCGCCGAAGAAGACGAAGCAGCCGGGAAGCAGCCGTTTGACGGCCCGCGCCAGATCGATGGCCTCCGGGATGTTCGCGAGGTAGTTGAGGGAGAACCCCACGGCTTCGGGCCGGAAGGAGGAGGCGGCCTTGCGCAGATCGTCGTGGCCGCGCACCTGGAGGTCCACGACCCGCACCTCGTGTCCCGCGTCGCGGGCGGCGGCGGCGACCCGTTCCAGGCCGAGCGGCTCCAGTCTGAGGAAGATCTCCGAGTACATGAGGGCACTGGGATGGACGAGCAGCAGACGCATGGGTCACCTCGGACGCGGGGGGATCCCCTGAGTCACCTGGCTCCGGCACCGTGAAACCACGGTCCGCTCTCCGGACCGTCCACCGGCGGTAAAAAATGCGGCCGAGCGAGTGATCTTTGCATAGAGCAAAGCGAAGGGGAAACCCAGCCGGTGCCCAGGAAGCCAGTCCAGCGCAGAGGCCCAGATGACGCCCCTCACCACACTCCGACCCTCCGTCAGGACCGAACCGGACGGTGCGCTCACCTCCTCGCACATCGATGAGCTGGTGGGCCGGGTCAGCCGGCAGCCGCCCGGCCGGGAACGGCAGGCCGCACGTCAGGAAGCCATCCACGCCCTGATTCCCCTGGCTCGCCGGATCGCGGCCAAGTACCGCAACATCGGCGCGGAGGACTCCGACGACCTCTTCCAGGTGGCGTGCATGGGCCTGGTCAAGGCCGTCGACGGCTACGACCCCGCCCAGGGCCACGCCTTCCTCTCCTACGCGGTGCCGACGATCGCCGGAGAGGTGAGGCGCCATCTGAGGGACCGGGTGGGCCTGGTGAGACTGCCGCGCACCGTGCAGGAGGCCAGACAGCACGTCCGGCGGGCGCAGCAGGACTTCGAACAGACACACGGTGGGCGCGCTCCTGGGCCGGCCGAGATCGCCGCGGCCTGCGGACTGCCCGAGGACACGGTGACCGAGGCCATCCGCTCCCAGCGGGCGCTGCGGCCCCGGTCCCTCGACGCTCCCCTGGACGGGGCCGAGGGCGCCCTGCCCGCGTACGCCGAGGCGATGGGACACCGGGACCCGGGCATCGAGGCCGCCGCCGAACGGGTGGACATCCTCCGGGCCCTGCGCGAGTTCCCCGAACGGGAACGCCGCATCCTGATCCTGCGGTTCTTCCACGACCAGACCCAGCAGCAGATCGCGGCGGCCGTGGGCGTCTCACAGATGCACGTGTCCCGCCTGCTGGCCCGGTGCCTGGCCCGACTGCGGGAGGAACTCGCGCACCTGGCCCCGCCGGTGGCGGTGCAGCGGCCACCGGGTCCCGGGGCCACCACGGCGCCTGATCACCGCGGTGCTGCGGCCGGCGACTCCGCCCGGGCGCCCGCCGCCACCCTGGCCGCGGACGTCGTCACGGCCGGTGCCGGGACACCGCCGCGCGCCGAGGAACCCGGCCCGCGGCGCGGCCGTACGGAACCGGAGACGGCCCGGCGCGTGCTGGGCCGGGGGGACGGTCCCGCCGCACGGCCCCGGCCTGCCGGGCCGCGCCCGGCCGACCCGGGGCCGCGAGGCCCCCGCGCCCGCCGCACCGACGGCGGCCGGCCGGGGCCCGTCCCGCCCGTCCCGGCGTGGGCGCCGCGCCGGAACCGGGCGCGCCGCGGTACGTACGTCGAACTCCTCGGCACGGACGCGTTCCGTTCCGGTGGCGGTCCGCCGCACGCGGTGGGGCCGCCCGGCCCCCCACCCGTTCGACCGGTCGGGGAAGTGGGCCCGTGGGCCGTTTACGCGGCACGGCCAGGGGTCACCCGATGCCGGTGCCAGAGCTGCGCATCCGAGGGAGCAGGTCATGACGCTGGTGGCCGACTATGTACTGCAACGACTGCGGGAATGGGGGATCGAGCGGATCTACGGCTATCCCGGAGACGGGATCAACGGGCTGCTCGGCGCCTTCGACCGGGCGAAAGGGGAGCCGGAGCTCATCCAGACGCGGCACGAGGAGATGGCCGCGTTCATGGCCTGCGCGCACGCGAAGTTCACCGGCGAGGTGGGCTGCTGCACGGCGACCTCGGGCCCCGGCGCCGTTCACCTGCTCAACGGGCTCTACGACGCCAAGCTGGACCACCAGCCGGTGGTCGCGGTGGTCGGCCAGCAGAAGCGGCTGTCCCTGGGCGCCCATTACCAGCAGGAGATCCCCCTCGCCCAACTCTTCGCGGACGTCTCCGAGTTCTGCCAGATGATCGTGCACCCCGGGCAGGCACGGCACGTGATCGACCGGGCGTTCAAGACCGCACTGACCATGCGCTCCGTCGCGACCATCATCATCCCGGAGGACATCCAGGAGGCCGACGCCCAGCCGTCGCCGCCGAAGGCACACGGTTCGGTCTTCTCCAGCGTCGGCTGGAGCCGCCCCCGGCTGCTGCCCGACGCCGAGGAACTGCACAAGGCCGCTGCCGTCCTCAACGCCGGCACCAAGGTCGCCATGATCATCGGCCAGGGTGCCGCGCACGCGGAGAGCGAGGTCGTGGAGACGGCGGAGCTGCTCGGCGCGGGTGTCGCCAAGGCGCTGCTGGGCCGCGAGGTGCTGCCGGACGACCTGCCGTTCGTGACCGGACCCATCGGTCTGCTGGGCAGCAAGGCCAGCGACAACATGATCCAGAACTGCGACACCCTGCTCATGGTCGGCACGAGCTTCCCGTACTCGGAGTGGCTGCCGGACGAGGGCCAGGCCAAGGGCGTCGAGATCGACATCGACGGGCGGATGATCGGCATCCGCTACCCCATGGACGCCCACCTCGTCGGCGACTCGAAGGAGACCCTCAAGGCGCTCGTGCCGCTGCTCGAACGCAAGCAGGACCGCGGCTGGCGCGAGCAGATCGAGAAGGACGTCCGGGAATGGGACGCCATCTGCCAGAAGCGGGCCGGACAGCACTTCGGCGGCACGATCAACCCGCAGGCCGTCGCCTCGGAGCTGTCGCCCCGGCTGCCGGACGGCTGCATCCTGACCGCCGACTCCGGCGCGGGCACGAACTGGTGGGCACGGCATCTGAAGATCCGCAAGGGGATGCAGGCGTCGCTCTCGGGCACGCTGGCGACCATGGGCCCGGGAACGCCGTACGCGATCGCGGCCCGCTTCGCGCACCCGGACCGGCCGGTGATCGCGTTCGTCGGTGACGGCGCGTTCCAGATGAACGGCATGGCGGAGATGATCACCGTCAAACGCTACCTGGACCGGCTGGCCGGGTCCGCGCCGTTCATCTTCTGCGTGTTCAACAACCAGGACCTCAACCAGGTCACCTGGGAGCAGCGCGCGATGGCCGGGGACCCGAAGTTCCCGGGCTCGCAGTACATCCCGGACGTGCCGTACGCGAAGTACGCGGAGATGCTCGGCCTGAAGGGCATCTACTGCGACAAGCCGAAGAAGGTCGGCAAGGCCTGGGACGAGGCGCTGGCGTCCGACAGGCCGGTGGTGCTGGAGTTCAAGGTCGACAACGAGATCGCCCCGATCCCGCCGCACATCATGCTCGAGCAGGGCAAGAAGGCCGCCAAGGCGGCCGTGCACGACCCGGAGCGGGTGGGCATCGCCGCCAAGGGCGCACGGCAGAAGCTGACCGAGGTCGCCGAGCACCTGCCGGGACGGCATTCGTGAGCGGGCTGAGCACCGACGCGGGAACGGCGCCGCCCGAGTGCCGGATCGACGCGGTCGACGTCCACGCCTTCGAGCTGCCCACCGACGGTCCGGACGGCAAGGAGTCGGACGGGACGCTGGAGTGGGACTCCACGACCATGGTCCTGGTGCGGGTGCACGCCGGGGGACGCACGGGGCTCGGCTACACCTACGGGGACGTCTCGGCCGCCTCCTTCGTGACGTCCAAGCTTGTACCGCTCCTCGAGGGGCAGGCCGTCACCTCGCCCCCGGCGCTCTGGCAGCTGATGGGCCGGCAGATCCGCAACGCCGGCCGTCCCGGCGTCGGCGCGATGGCCCGTTCCGCCGTCGACGTCGCGCTGTGGGACCTGAAGGCCAGGCTGCTGGAGTTGCCGCTGGTCCGACTCCTGCCCGCCTACCACGACCGGGTGCCGGTCTACGGCAGCGGCGGCTTCACCAACTACCCCCTCGACCGTCTCGCCGACCAGCTGGCGGGCTGGGTGGAGCAGGGCATCCCGCGCGTGAAGCTGAAGACCTCCCGCGAACCGGAGCAGGACCCGCAGCGGCTGACGGCGGTGCGGAAGGCGATCGGTGAGGCGCCAGAGCTGTTCACGGACGCCAACGGCGCGCTCGGGCGCAAGGAGGCCCTGTACTGGGCGCGCCGCTTCCACGAGGAGTGGGACGTGCGGTGGCTGGAGGAGCCCGTCAGCTCGGCCGATCTGGAGGGGCTGCGGATGCTGCGCGAGCGGGGCCCGGAGCGGCTGGAGATCGCCGCGGGGGAGTACGCCTTCACGGCGCGGGACTTCGTCAACCTGGTCGAGCCCCCGGGTGTGGACTGCCTGCAGGCGGACGTGACCCGCTGCGGCGGCATCACCGGCGTACTGGAGGTGGCCGGACTGTCGGCGACCCGGGACCTCGACCTGTCGGCGCACTGCGCTCCGGCGCTGTCCGCCCACGCCTTCTGCGCCGTGCGGCGGCTGCGGCATCTGGAGTACTTCCACGATCACGTGCGCTTCGAGCGCCTGGTGTTCGACGGGACCCTGTCGCCCGAGGGCGGCGCCCTGCGCCCCGACACGGACCGCCCCGGGCTCGGCCTTGACGTCCGGTGGGCGGACGCCGAACCCCACCGTGTGTACGGAACACGGACCACCTGATCAGGCTCGCGAAGGAGAGTTGAAAGGCATGGCGAAGCCGAAGCGCGAGATCCCGGCCAAGACGCACCCGGAGATTCCGGGCCCGCCCCGGGCCCGCCAGACTCTGGACGTCGGCAAGCTGGAGCGGTCGCTGCGCAAGGCCGTCGACGGCGAGGTCCGTTTCGACACCGCCTCACTGGGCCTGTACGCACAGGACGCCTCGAACTTCCGGCAGGTGCCCGTCGGAGTCGTCGTCCCGCGCACCCTGGACGACGTCGTCGCGGTCCACAAGATCTGTCACCGCTACGGGGCGCCCATCCTCAACCGCGGCGGCGGGACCAGCCTGTCCGGCGAGACGGTCAACGAGGCCGTCGTCATCGACCACTCCAAGTACCTCACCGGCGTCGGGAACATCGACGCGCACCGGCGCCTGGTGACCTGCGAACCGGGTGTCATCAACGAGGAGCTGAACCGGCGGACCGGCGCCTACAACCTGGTGTTCGGCCCCGACCCCTCCTCCCACTCCCGGTGTGTGATCGGCGGCAACATCGGCAACAACTCCTGCGGCATCCACTCGGTGCAGTCGCAGCTGTACGGGCCCGGCCCGCGCACCAGCGACAACGTGCAGGCCCTGGAGGTCGTCACCTACGACGGCGAGCGCTTCTGGGTGGGTGTGGACGAGGAGGAGCACCTCGACTCGATCATCGCCGCGGGCGGCCGCAAGGGCGAGATCTACGCGGCACTGCGGGACCTGCGCGACAAGTACGCGGACGCCATCAGGTCCGGGTTCCGCTCGGCCGAGGAGGTGCCGCGCCGGGTGTCCGGCTACAACCTGGACGAACTCCTGCCCGAGCGCGGCTTCAACGTCGCCCGTGCCCTGGTCGGCACCGAGAGCACCTGTGCCACCGCCCTGCAGGCCGTGCTCATGCTGACTCCCGCCATGCTGCAACGCACCACCGTGGTGGTGGAGTACGACGATCTCGGCGCCGCCGCCGAACACTGCATGGAGATCATCGAGCGGTTCAAGCCGATCGGCCTGGAAGGACTCGACCACGAGCTGATCCGCGACCAGCAGCTGCAGAACATGAACGTGGAGGATCTGCAGGAGCTGCCGCGCCTGGGCGGCGCGGCCTGGCTGATGGTGCAGTTCGGCTCGGACAGCAAGGAGGAGTCGGTCCAGCAGGCCGAGCGGTTCACCCGCTGGCTGACCGAGGACAAGGGCTACGCACGCGACCGCATCCGCGTCGCCAAGAGCAAGCAGGAGGGCGGCACCAGCGGGGACCTGTGGGCGATCCGGGAGAGCGGCCTCGGTTCGACCTCCTTCCCGCCCGACGGCAAGGACCACTGGCCGGGCTGGGAGGACTCCGCGGTACCGCCGGACCGGATCGGCGAGTACGTGCGCAAGCTCCGCAAGGTCATGGACAGGCACGGCATCACCGGTGCCATGTACGGCCACTTCGGCCAGGGCTGCATCCACTGCCGGCTCAGCTTCGACCTGCGTACCGCCGAGGGCCTGGCCACCTACCGGGCGTTCATGGAGGAGGCGGCCGACCTGTGCGTCGCCATGGGCGGCTCGGTCTCCGGGGAGCACGGTGACGGGCAGCAGCGCGCGGAGCTGCTGGAGAAGCAGTTCGGCCCGGAACTGCTGCAGGCCATGCGGGAGTTCAAGGCGATCTGGGACCCGCAGTGCAAGATGAACCCGGGCAAGGTCGTCGACGCCTACCGCATGGACGAGAACCTCAAGCTGGGCACCGACTACAACCCGCCGCGCCAGCCGGTGAAGTTCGCCTACCAGGAGGACGGCGGCGACTTCGCGCACGCCACCCTGCGCTGCGTCGGCGTCGGCAAGTGCCGGGTGCCGCAGGCGGAGACGACCATGTGCCCCAGCTACCAGGTGACGCGCGAGGAGAAGCACACCACGCGCGGCCGGGCCCGGCTGCTGTACGAGATGCTCAAGGGCGACGTGATCACCGACGGCTGGCAGTCCGAGGAGGTCTACGACGCGCTCGACCTGTGCCTGGCCTGCAAGGGCTGCACCAACGACTGCCCGGTCAACGTCGACATGCCCACCTACAAGGCGGAGTTCCTCTACCACCACTTCAAGTCACCGAACCGCCGGCGCCCCCGGTACGCCTACGCCTTCGGCTTCATCGACCAGGCCGCCAGGATCGCCTCCCGCATCCCCGGACTCGCCAACCTCGCCACCCAGACACCGGGACTGGCGTACCTCGCGAAACTGGTCGCGGGCATCGACCGGCGCCGCCCGCTGCCCCGCTTCGCGCCGATCACCCTCCAGGACTGGTTCGCCCGCCGCGGCGGCACCGCCAACCCCCACGGCCGTCCGGTCGTGCTGTTCCCGGACACCTTCAACAACCACTTCCACACCGACGTCGGCGTGGCGTGTGTCGAGGCGATCGAGGCCGCCGGCTGGCAGGTGATCATGCCCGAGCGGCACGTCTGCTGCGGACGGCCCCTGTACGACTACGGGTTCCTCGACGTCGCCGAACGCTATCTCCACCACGTCCTGGACGTCCTGCGCCCCCATGTGCGGGCCGGCACCCCGATCGTCGGCATGGAACCGAGCTGTCTGGCCGTCTTCAAGGACGAACTGCCCAAGCTGCTGCCGCACGACGACGACGCCGCACGGCTGACCAAGAACGCCTACCACTTCCCGGAGTTCTTCCAGACCTTCGGCATCGAGCCGCCGCGGCTGGACGGCCAGGCCCTGCTGTGGGGCCACTGCCACCACCGTGCCACCGGCGGCATGGACCCGGAGCAGGAACTGCTGGAGCGGATGGGCCTGGAGGTGCGGAACCTGTCGGGCGGCTGCTGCGGCCTCGCCGGCTCCTGGGGTTTCGAGTCCGGCAAGTACGGGATCTCCATGGACTGCGGCGAACAGGCGCTGCTGCCCGCGGTCCGCGACGCCGACAAGGACACCCTGGTCGTCGCCGACGGGTTCTCCTGCAAGACGCAGATCAAGGACGCGGGCACCGGACGGCACGCCCTGCACGTCGCGGAAGTGATGAAACTGGCGCGCGAGAAGGGCAAGGACGCGGCGGCCGCCCTGCCGGAACGGGGCGCCACGTCGCTGCCCAGGCCACCCCTGCGCACCCGGGTGCTCAGGATGTCCGCCGCCACCGCGGCCGGGGTGGCCGCCACCGCGCTCGGCGTCCGGATCGTGCGCCGATAAGAAGCCGATCAGGAGCAATACATCATGGGTGACGCACAGAAGGACCTGGACCAGGCCGCACGGCTGCCCGAGGGCGACGTCGTGGCCGTCCTGCTGGAACAGCACGCCCGCATCAGGGAGCTGTTCGGCAAGGTGAAGCAGGCCGGCGGTGAGGAGAAGCAGAAGACCTTCGACGAGCTGCGGGCGCTGCTCGCCGTGCACGAGACGGCCGAGGAGATGATCCTGCGGCCGGTCGCGGCCGACACGGCGGGCAAGGCCGAGACCGACGCCCGTAACAAGGAGGAGGCCGAGGCCAACAAGGTGCTCTCCGAACTGGAGAAGATGGACGTCGACAGCGCCGAGTTCGCCCGCCTGCTGGGTGAGTTCGAGTCGTCCGTACTGGAACACGCCGAGCACGAGGAGCACGAGGAGTTCCCGGCGGTGCGCGCCGGATGCTCCGAGGACCAGCTGCGGAAGATGGGCGGCCGCCTGCGGTCGGCGGAGCGTATGGCACCGACCCATCCGCACCCCACGGCGGCGGGCTCCACGTCGGCACAGTGGCTGACCGGCCCGTTCGCGTCCATGGTCGACCGGACGAAGGACGCACTGAGCAGGAGCTGACCAGCCGGCGGCGCGGTGGCGGAACGCCCCCGGGGCTCACGCCCCCGGGGCTCACGCCCGCGCGGCCGCACCCGCATCTGCCCCCGGCGCCACCGCGGCAGGCCGGTGCGGGCGACGCCGCGGCGGATCGGGCACCTGGCGTTCCGCACCGGCGGCGAGGACGCGGCGACGGTCCCGCGCCTCGGCCGGGACCGCGGTGAGTATCCGGCGCAGCCTCCGGCAGGACCGGGCCAGGGCACGGGACACCTGGACCTGTGACAGACCGACGCTCTCGGCGATCTGCTGCTGCGTACGCTCCTGGTAGAAGCGCAGATGGAGGATGCGGCGCTCCAGTGGCGTGAGCCACCGGACGGCCGATGCCAGGGCCACCACGTCGACCACGTGGTCGATGCCGCGGTCCGCGGCGCCGGTGTGGCCGGGGACGGGGAGCGACTCGCGCACGCCGGACGATGCGTCGAGGGAGAGAAGGCGGCACTCCGCCGCGGCACGCAGGGTGGCTGTGATCAGTGCGGGCGCCATGCCCGTGTGTGCCACGATCCGTTCCACGGCGGGGGGCGCGCCGCCGTACCGCTGCTCCAGCTCCTCGACGGCCTGCAGGACCGGCCCCCGCGCCTCCTGCAGGGACCGGGGCAGCCTGATCGGGGGCGCGTGGTCCCGCAGGTGGCGTCTCAGCTCGCCGACGATGGTCGGTACGGCGTAGGAGAGGAAGGCGTGCCCGCGCGACGGGACGAATCCGTCGACCGCCTTGGTGAGTCCGACCGAGGCCACCTGAACCAGGTCGTCCAGGTCCTCCCCGTATCCCCGGAAGCGGCGCGCCAGGCGCCGCGCCAGCGGCAGCAGCGCCCGGATGGCCGTGTCGCGCAGGGCCTGGCGACGCGGCCCCGGCGGGCAGTCGGCGAGCGCCCGCATCATCGCGTCGATCCACTCCGGAGGCCGATCGGCCCTCCGCGCCCGCTCCGGGCGCGGCCCACGGACGTCTGGTTGCCTCTGCATGGGCTCTGCCGAGTCCTTCGGAAGGGGCGACGGATCCGGACCCGCATCCGCTCCGGCGGCACGGTGCGGAGGGTGCGGTGACAGGGCCCGTCGGGGATCTGCGTCCAGGCGGTGGCCACCGGGAGGGGTCACGTGCACGCGCCCTGGAACGGCCTTCGGCTGACCCGTGTTCTCGAGTCTCGTTGTTGTTCACCGATCGTGCGCGCGGCGAAACCTCGCTCACCCGGCCGGCCGAAGCGTGCCCGGCCCGCCCCGGCCGGCGGCAACCGGGGCGTCATTGCGTCTCGGCGGCCGGCTGCGACGCCCGTCCGGAACCGGAACAGCCTTCGGGCGACGGCGGGAGGACGTGCCCTTCGACGTCGGTGCTGTGGCCCTGGCCGCGGTCGCACTCGTGGATGCAGCTCCGCGGCATCCTCTCACCGGGGCGGTACGTGTCGCTCATGCCTCCAGGTAACCCGCAAGCTCCTCGCGGCGCGACCGGGGGCACGGGCCGGTCCTAACGCAGGGTCAGGGACCAGCCCGTGCCGAGCGCCGCCAGGCCCACGGCGAACCAGAGCGTGTAGTCGCCCACCGTGCCGTCGTGCAGACCCTTCAGCACGCCCACCGGGGCGAGCAGGATCCGGCGGAACCTCCCGGCGAAGCGCTGCCACCACAGCGACGTGGCCGCCAGCGTCACCGCTCCGGCGCAGGACGCGGCGGCCCAGAGCCAGGCCGAGGGGCCGGGTCCGGCGTGCGCCGGCGCGGTGGGAGCCGGTGGGCGGTGTCCGTGCAGCACGAGTGCGGCGGTGTGGCGCGGATCGGTGAACGAGCGGGCCACCTGGGTGAACCAGTCGGCGGCGCCGGGTACCAGCGCCAGGCAGGATCCGACGACCACCAGCGCCGCGGGCGGCGCCAGCATCACGACGCGGTGCCCGGCGCTGTCCCAGTCCTTGTGGGGCTGCCAGGCGGGCTCGCCCTCGTCGGGTTCGGTCGGCTGGCGGGTCAGGGCCGGGTCCTTCTTCGGGCCCCAGCCCAGGAAGATCCGCGCCGCCGACCGCAGGAAGACGGCACCGGTCACCGCGGACCCGCACACGAGCACCGCCGTCAGCCAGTTCCGTCCGCCCGAGCCCGTCAGCAGCGCCGTACCCAGGAACGGACCGAAGGGAGGCACGAGGGCCACCCCCAGGCCGCAACAGGCCATGAGGGAACCGGGCAGCAGACCACGGCGCATGCGCCCGCGACCGTGCAGCAGCAACTCGTCGCCGGCGCCGAGCCATTGGATGACGCCCGCGATCAGCAGGAACAGGGCCGCCTTCAGCGCACCGTCCGCCGTGACCAGGATCGTCGTACCCGCCAGGGCCCTCGGCGAGAGCAGCGCGATGCCGGCGAGCATCGGGCCGCCGACCGCCACCGTGGCGAACGCCAGTTGTCTGTTGAGGTCGGCCTGCAGCAGGGCCATCGAGGCACCGATCACGACGGACGCCACGGCGAGGGCCAGGAGAGCGGTGCGAACCGCCTGCCGGTGCTCCGCGAGCGCTTGCGAGAACCCGTCCCAGTAGATCCGGGCGAACGCGTGGAAGGCGAGGTCGCTCATGACGCCGGCGAACAGTGCGCCCACCGGCGCGGGGACGACGGTGTAGGCGTCCGCGAGCCAGAAGTGGAAGGGCACGGTCCCGGCCTTCACCAGCAGGCCGACCGTGATCAGTGTGAAGGCGACGACGACCGGCCCGCCGGCCGGCCGGTCGCGCAGCGCCTCGCCGATCTGCGCGAGGTTCAGCGCCCCCGTCCGGCCGTAGACCAGGGCGATCCCGAGCAGCATCGTGAGCGTGCCGATCGTGTTCAGCAGCGCGAAGTTGACGGCGCCCTGCACCACGCCCGGTTTCTCGATGCGGTAGCCGCACAGGGCGTAGGCGGACACGCTCATCAGTTCCAGCCAGACGAACAGGTTGAACAGGTCGGCCGAGAGCGAGAAGCCGACCATGCCGGCGAGCAGGGTGAGCACGAGCGCGTGGTAGAGGTGCCCGACCTCTTCGAAGTACCGCCATGAGAAGACCAGGCTGGCCACGGTGATCACTCCGGCGAGGGCGGCCATCGTGGCGCTGGACGGTTCGACGACGAACGCGATGCCGATGGCGACGCCCCGCACGGGGTGCCAGCCGCCGAACCAGTAGACGAGTGGGGCGTCCCGCGTGGTGAGGGCCAGGACGACCGCCATCGTGGTGACGGCGACGGACGCGAGGAGGGCCACCACGTCGGGCCCGCGGCGGGGGATCCAGCGGGCGGTCGCGGCCAGGAGCGCGGCCGTGCACAGCGGCACGGCGACGGTGAGGGGCGCCAGCACGTCCGGTTCAGCCATGGACGCTCGTCTGTCTGTCGGGGTCGAGGGTGCCGGTGTCCCGGTGGCTCTGCTGGGCGAGGGCCAGGATCAGCGCGAGCACGACCACGCTCACCACCACGTCGGTGAGCGTCAGTGCCTGCACGATCGGGTCGGCCATCGGCTTGCCCGGCTGGGCGCCCTGGCCGATGGGCGGCTGGCCGTCGCGCACGGAGCCCATGGCGACCAGCGCCACATAGGTCGCGGACTGCATCACGCTCAGGCTCACCGCCGCGTGGATGTAGTTGCGGCTGCTGACGACGCCGTACAGACCCGCCATGAACAGGACGCCGGACACGACGTAGGGGTAGACGGTCACCCGGCCTCCCGGCTGGAGTCGGGGAGGGCAACGGTGGCGATGTACTCCTCCAGGAACTCGCGGAAGATCAGCACGCCCGCCGCGGCGACCTCGAGCCCCGTGGACCAGTTGAGCAGGGCGATGGTGCCTCCGGACACCAGGCTGCCCGCGGTCCCCGTGGGCAGGAAGCCGGCCAGGAAGGCCTGCCCCGCCAGCAGAGCCGCCAGGCCCACGGCGACGTATGCGGCGGCGCCCGAGCCCTCGAGCGCGTCGAGCACAGTGGTCGGGCTCATCCGGCGGTGGGCGCGGTAACTCGCGGCGATCCAGATGAGCAGGGCGGCGTAGGCGCAGATCATGCCGCCCTGGAAACCGCCGCCGGGGGTGACGTAGCCGTAGGCCACCGTCCACAGTCCCAGCAGCAGGACGACCGGGACCATCAGCCCGCCCGCCCGCCGCACGGGTGCGCTGTTCATCCGGTCCTCGGGGCGCTCGGCGGGCTGGTCCCGGGTGCTGCGCAGAAGCAGCGCGGTGCCCATCACGCTGGTGAAGAGGATGAACTCCTCGCCGAGGGTGTCGAAGCCCCGGTAGTCGAAGACGACCGCCGAGGGGATGTTGGTGACGTGGCGCTGCCCCATGGCGTGTTTCAGGACGTAGGCGGCGTAGGGCCGCGGAGGCGAGCCGAACGGGGGCAGTCCGGTCAGTCCCCAGAGCAGGAACCCCGCCACGAGGACCGCGACGGCGGCGAACAGGGTCAGACGCAGCCGCCGGTTCATTCGCGCTCCCCTCCGCGCCCGGCCCGGCGGCGTGTGCGCTGGATGGTCGCCAGGAGCAGCACCGAGTAGGCGACGGTGGAGACGACCGCGACGGAGATCGCGACGTCGGGGGCCTGCAGGACGGTGAACAGGATCACCAGGGCGAGTCCGTACATGCCGTTCACCACGGTCTGGCGCAGTGGATCACGGCAGGCCACCACGGACACGCCCAGGATCGCGACGAGGGTCAGTACGACGGTCTGCAGAAGGGTCATTCGGTCGCCTCCGGTGTCCGGCCGCCCGGCCCGTCCGCGTCCGCGGGGGCGTCGGGTGCGGGCGGGCCCGCGTCGCCCAGGACCCGGCGGCGGGCCGCCCGTCCGGTCGCATGGGTGAGCACCGGGTTGAGCAGGACGAGGAGGGCGATCGCGGCGAGTGCCTGCACCGTTCCCGAGGGCGAGGAGAACCGGGTGATCGCCACGGACACGCCGATCAGGAGGGGCCCGACGGTAGTGCCCGCCGCGGCGAAGTGCAGCCGGTCGAAGACGTCGCGCATCCACCACACCCCGACGCAGCACACCAGCTGGGCGACGACCCCGGCGGTCAGGATCACCTCCGCGACGAGGTGCGCGGCGCTCATGGGTTGCGGTCCAGGAAGCGCGCGAAGAGGAGTCCGCCGACCCAGCTCAGCACCGCTGTGACGAGCGCGACTCCGGTGGCGGCGGAGCTCTGTGTGCCGACGGCCACGCACACCAGCGCCAGGGTGATCACGGCGCCCGCGAGTTCCAGTGCCACGAGCCCGTCGGCCGGCCGCTCCCGCAGGGCGACCGCCAGCAGCGGCAGCAGTCCCAGGAGGAGGGCGCTCGCGGCGATGAGATACCCCTGCTTCACAGCGGCTCCTCCGACGCCCGGGCGGGACGCAGGTCGTGCAGCAGGACGAGTTCGGTCCGCGGGTCGATGTCGACGGCGTAGGCGTTCGGGGAGTAGGTCGCGACGACGGACAGGAGGGCCGCCGTTCCGGCCCTGTCACCGGCCAGGTCCACCCGCTTGCGCACGAACCGGCCGACCGGTCCGCGCCTCCCGTGGGCGATGCCGACGGCCAGCACACGCGTGACCAGACCGAAGTCGGCCACGGTCCGCCAGGCCGTCCGCGGAAGAGCGGCCGCTGCCCGCCGTCGCGTACGCGGCACGCCCGGACCGGGATCGGCCAGGGCGTGCGAGACGGCCGCGCCGGCACCGGCCGCGGCTGCACCCCACAGGGCCGTGGCCCAGCCGGCCTGCCCGCTGAAGGCGAACCACAGCGCATACAGCAGGCACCACATGCCCAGGCCCTCGGCGGTCCGTCGCACGACGGACCGCCGAGGGGGTGCCGGGCGCTTCACCGTGCTTCCGAGGACGCCGTCATGCGCCACCGGGTACCCGGTGGCGCGCGTTTGTACGCCGCCGGTCACACGCATGGTCGCCCGCGGACGGCAGCGGCCGGCCCGCCCACCGGGCGGGCCGGCCGGTCGGCCGCCGGGGTCAGGTACGGCTGCGGGCGGCCATGGCGGTGGTCGCCAGCCCCAGAAGCACCGCGACGGCGCCCGTGATGCTGTTGCTGACGATCGTCCCCGTCGTGGCCGCGGCGTGCTGCACGGCCCAGGGGCTCACGATCGTCCACGCGCCGATGCCGGCCGCCACCCAGCCCATGCCGAACGTCCGCTCGTAGACCGAGCCGAACCCGAGGGCGAGGACTGCCAGAGCGGCGCCGGTGACCAGGTTGCTGATCGCCAGGGGGTTGCCGTTGAAGCCGACCACCCACGGCGAGATCGCCAGGTAGAGGCCGGTCAGCAGGGTCAGTCCCTCGGCCGCCTGCAGCTGCGGTCGTGCGGAGACCTCCGCGTAGTGGGCCCGCATCGCCATGAGGTCCGGGTGTTCTTCGATGCGAGTGTGCGTGGCCACGAGGGCCACCTCCCTTCGCATAGGGTTGAGGCGTTTCCTCCCCCTTCGCGTATCCGTGTGGGTGCGACCGATTCATTGGCACAGTGCAAATTTCCAGATTTTTTTCCGGCGGGGCCCGGAGGCGGTCTTGACCGCGTGTGGTCAGAACTGGCAGCGGGGCGCGGTAGAAAGGATGTATGGCGGAGATTGAAGCCCCGGTCGAGGGCCTGGACGACGTGGACGCGGTCACGCGAGCGGTGCTGACCGCTTCCCGGTTGCTGGTGGCGGTCTCCGCCCGCTCGCTCGCGGAGGCCGAGGACCGGGTGACCCTGCCGCAGTTCAGGATGCTGGTGGTGCTGGCGAGCCGCGGCGCCACGAAGCTGGTCGACCTGGCGGAACTCCTGGGTGTCGCGCCGTCGACCGCGATGCGCATGGTGGACCGGCTGATCGCGACCGGGCTCGCCGACCGCCGGCCCAACCCCGCGAACCGGCGGGAGACGATGCTGCAGCTCACGGAGGAGGGGCGGCGAACGGTCGAGCACGCGACGGCCCGGCGGCGCAGCGAGATCGCCGTCATCGTCCGGCGCATGCGGCCGACGCAGCGACTGGCGCTCGTCGAGGCCCTCGACGCCTTCAGCGAGGCGGGCGGGGAGCCGCCTGCCTCGGCCGGTGGCGGGGAGCCGCACCCGCTGGGCTGGGCGCTGGACCTGACGAAGGGACGTGAAGCCTGAGCACGCCTGTGGCGGCAGGTGTGCGATGCGACATGTGTACGCCACCCCTTCCCGAGGTTTACCTTTGCACCATGCAAGGACGTTCTCCGTTCTCGTCGCGCGGAGACACAGGTGCCGTTGGCGTGAAAGCAGGGTCTCGTCCAGGGGAGGGGCTGCTCGATGGCTGCTGCCGTCGACTCTGCCGTGGGATCGGGCGCGCAGGGAGTGGGCGGATCGGATGGACGGGGACAGCGCACGAGACGGTCGGCTGACCGGCGTACCGAGCAAGGTCTCTGCCGCCTACGAGGGAGGCACCCTCGACATCGGGCGGGCGCGCGCGCTGGCACGCGCGTATCTGGAGCGGGTCCGGTCCGTCCACGGCCTGCCGGTGTCCGACCGGGCGATGGGCATGGTGCAGTTGGTGGTGAGCGAGCTCATGACCAACGCCTGCAAATACGCGCCCGGGCCGTGTCTGCTGGAACTGGAACTGGTGGACGACCGCCTGGGGATCACCGTCTGGGACAGTGAGCTGGCGCTGCCGACGGCCCGGGCCGCCGAGCCGGGCCGGGTCGGTCAGCACGGCCTGGAGATCGTCATGGCGGTGAGCCAGAGCTTCCAGATGCACCGGGAGCCGGTCGGCAAGCGGATGGTGGCCGCGGTGGCTCTCGTGGACGGCACCGGCAACGGCACCGGCGCCGTGGCCACCGGCCGGCCGTGACGGGCGCCCCTGGCTCCGCCGCGGCGGCTCCCCCTGCTTCTGTGGCCGGTGGGCCCGGCCGTCCGGCGACGGAACGCGGCGGCAGCGGCGGCGGCGACAGATGAGCGACGGCCGTCCGGGCCGGCCCGGGCCGGTGCCCGCGCAGACCGACGCACGGGCGCCGTTGCTTGCTGTCGGTCTTCGGCGCTGTCCTCGTGCGGCTGTCTCCGGACCGCCGTTGCCTTGCCGCTGCTCCGAGCCGCTGTCTCCGCGCCGCCGTCCCCGTTGCGCGAGTACCGGCGCGCCCGGACCCCGGCCGGAGCGGTTCGGCGTGCCGGGGGCCGTCCGCGAGTGCTGCTCCGCGGCGAGGGGCCCCGGAGAAGTCCGCGTCGGTCCCGCCAGACTACGACGCACTACGGCCGCAAGCGGACAAGTACGAGCGACGCCGAGCCAGTAACTGGCAGATGAGGACGAAGGTGGCCGGCATGCGCTGAGATGGGTCAATTGACCTCGAAGTGCCAGTCAGCTAGGGACGTTCATGGGCGATACGATCAGGTCAGGGCCGGCTGCCCGGCGAGGAACCGCCGACCGTGCGCAGCCCAGACACGGCGCCGGCAACCGCACCCGTGGGTCCGCGACGGCCGAGGACCGCTTCCGAGGTCTTCTGGAAGCGGCCCCGGACGCCATGGTCATCGTGGACGACACGGGGACGATCAAACTCGTCAACGCCCAGACCGAGGCCCTCTTCGGTTACCGGCGCGGCGAACTCCTCGGCCGTCCCGTCGAAATGCTCATCCCCCGCCGGTTCCACGACCAGCATGCCGCCCACCGCGCCGGTTACGCCGTCAACCGGCAGGTGCGGCCCATGGGGGCCGGTCTCCAGCTGCACGGGCTGCGCAAGGACGGCAGTGAGTTCCCCGTCGAGATCAGCCTCAGCCCCCTGGAGACGGCGGAGGGTCTGCTGGTCTCCGCCGCGGTGCGGGACGTCAGCGAGCGCAAGGCCGCTGACGAGAGGTTCCGCGCGCTGCTGGAGGCGGCCCCGGACGCCATGGTCATCGTGGACGACACGGGGACGATCAAGCTCGTCAACGCCCAGACGGAGGCGCTTTTCGGTTACCGGCGCGGCGAACTCCTCGGCCGTCCCGTCGAGTTGCTCGTACCCGCGCGGTTCCAGGCGCACCACACCCGGCACCGGGACGGCTACGCCGTCAACCGGCAGGTGCGGCCCATGGGGGCCGGTCTCGAACTGCACGGGCTGCGCAAGGACGGCAGTGAGTTCCCGGTCGAGATCAGCCTCAGTCCGCTGGAGACGACGGAGGGGCTGCTGGTCTCCGCCGCGGTGCGGGACGTCAGCGAGCGCAAGGCCGCCGAGGCCCGTATCAACCAGCTCGCCGCGCTGGTCGAGTCCTCCCAGGACGCGATTCTCGCCAAGACCCTCGACGGCCGCATCACCTACTGGAACGCCGCCGCGCAGCGGCTGTACGGCTACGCGGCCGAGGAAGCCATCGGGCAGCACGTGTCCATGCTGGCGCCGCCGGAGCGCAAGGACGAGATCACCAACCTGCTGGAGCAGTTGCGGCACGGCGAGCGGATCGAGCACTTCGAGACCCTCCGCCTCACCAGCACCGGCCAGCTGATCGACGTCGACGTCACGCTCTGGCCCACCCGAGGCCCCGACCACACCGTCATCGGCGCCTGCGCGATCATCCGCGACGTCAGCGACCGCAAACGCGCCGAGGCCGAGCTCACCGCCCTGTACAAGCAGCAGAAGCACATCGCCCTCACCCTGCAGCGCAGCCTCATGGGCACGCCGCCCGCCATCCCCGGCCTGACCGCCGCCAGCCGCTACCGGCCCGCCACTCAGGGCGCCGGCGTGGGCGGCGACTGGTTCGACCTCATCCCGCTCGGCGCCGGGCGCGTCGGCATACTGATCGGCGACGTCATGGGCCGCGGTCTGGAAGCCGCCTCCGTCATGGGCCAGTTGCGCTCGGCCGGACACGCGCTGGCCAAGACCGGTATGCAGCCCCGCCAGCTCGTGCAGGCGCTGGACACCGCCGTCGCCGACCTCGGCGTCCCCGACCAGCTCGTCACCTGCTGCTACCTCGTCATCGCCCCGGACGCCGGATCCGTGACCCTCTGCTCCGCCGGTCACCTGCCCACCCTCGTCGCCGGCCCCGGCGGTGGCGTACGCAGACTGCCCACGCCCGTGAACCCGCCCCTTGGCGTGGGAGACATCCTCTACCAGCAGTCCAGTGCGGCCATCCCGCCCGGCGCCACCCTGGTGCTCTACACCGACGGCCTCGTCGAAACCCCGGGCAGCGACATCGAGAGCCAGATCGACAAGCTCACCGCGGCCCTCGGAGCCGCCTTCGCCCGCGGCACCACCCTCGAGGCAGCCGCCGACGACCTGCTCGCCGGCCTGCTTCCCGACGCCGAGAGCCACAACGACGACGTCACTCTGCTGCTGGCCCGGCTCCCTGACGCCCCGCTGCACACCGCCCGCGCGGAACTGCCGACCACGGCCTCCGCCGTGTCCCGGGGCCGCGTCTTCGTGGCCGATGCCCTGGTCGGCTGGGGCTGCTCCCACCGGATCGACGACGCGCAGCTCCTGGTCTCCGAAGTCCTCACCAACGCCGTCCAGCACGCGGAAGGTCCCATCGTCCTCCACCTGAGACACACCCCCATCGAACTCGCCATCGAGGTGAGCGACCTCAGCCCGCACCTGCCCCAGCCACGGCTGGCGGATCAGGACGAGGAGTCGGGGCGCGGCCTCATCCTCGTCGACGCCCTGGCGGACGGCTGGGGTGTCCGCCCCGACGAGCGGGGGAAGACCACCTGGCTCACCCTGCGCCTGTAGGGGGTGTGCGGCTCCCGCTGTCTCCGCCCGTTCCGGCTTGTTCCCATGGGTCTCGCTCGTTGAACCGGGCACCGCGGCCGCGACGACCGGAGCGGCCTTCACCGGGGCGGCATCACCCGCAGTTGCAGCATGGCCGCGAACCGCGCCTCGGGGTCGTCCAGATCGATGCCGCCGACCTCCGCCAGGCGGTTGAGCCGGTAGCGGAAGGTGTTGGGGTGGACGTGCACGGCGGCCGCCGCCGCGCTGATGTCGCCGAACGCGTCGAGCCAGGCCCCCAGGGTCTCGATGAGGTTCGCCCCGCGCCGCTCGTCGTAGGCGGCCAGACGGGCGATGGGACCCGTGGGTTCGTCACCTCGCACCGCCACGATGTCCCGCAGTTCGCACAGGAGCGCCTCCACGTGCACGTCGGCGAGCCGCGCCACCCGCCGCTCGCCGCTCTGCGCGCGCAGCACCCGCAGGGCGCGGTCGGCGCCGGAGCGTGCCTGCGCGAGGCCGCCGGCGTCCCCGCCGATCGGGCCGATGCCGATCACCGCGGCGGTCCGGGTCCCCACCCGGTCGAGGAAATCGGTGGCGGTGCGCACCGCTCGTTCCTCCCCGGCGTCGCGGTCCTGCACGGCGGGGACGAGGCCGTAGGCGGTGTCGCCGAGCAGGGCGGCGGCCGAGTGCGGGTGCACCGCCCCGAGGTGCATGGCGAAGGCGTCCGCCAGGTGCTCGCGCTCGGTCGTCAGGCCGGCGTCCGCCCCGCTCGGCACGCCGCCGCGGACGCTGTCGCGCAGTCCGAGGGCCAGCACCACCACGGGATGGTCGGCAAGGCCGAGCCGGCTCAGCGCCTCACGCGCGCCGGCCCTCCCTTCGAGCGCCGTGCTGACCAGGTCGGCGCGCAGCCTGCGCTCGACGTCCGCCCCGGCCCTGAGCCGCAGCAGGTGGAGCGCGACGACCTTGGCCGAGTCCCGCAGCGCCTGGGACCGCTCCGGGCTGAGCGGCTCGCGCACGGCCGCCCAGATCGAGCCGATCGCCTCGTCGCCCGCGCGGACCGCGATGGCGACCCGCGGCACGGTGGGACCGTCCGAGCCGTTCTGCAGCGGCGGGACGTCGACCGGCCCGTCGCTGCGGTAGAGGTCACGGAAGACGCCGCGGCTTCGCAGCATGCGGGAGAAGCGCTCGGGGACCTGGCGGCCCAGGATCGTCTCCGTGCGGGAGGCGTCGGCCTTGTGCTGCTGGCCGGAGAAGGCCAGCACCCGGGAGTGGCGGTCCTCGATCGTCACGGGCGCGTCGATGAGCGCGGCGATCGCGTTGGCGAGGGCGAACAGGTCCCCGGAGAGGGTGCCGCCCAGGGTGTCGGGGCCGCCCACGTCGCCCTCGGCGACGACCGCGCGCAGCATGGCGGCGACCTGCACCCAGGACGCCCCGGGGGTCAGTCCGAGGACGCCGACGCCCGACTCCTCGGCCGCCGTCTTCACCCTGGCGTCCGGCGTGACCGGGGCACGCACCACCAGGGCGACGGCGCGTCGGCGTCCCAGCTCACCCAGTAGCCGGGCGATCTCCTCCGGCTCGCGCAGGCCGACGCCGAGCACCAGGGCGTGGGCCGGCGGCACGGAGTCCTCCACCGGGTCGTGGATGACGATGCCGCCGATGGCCGCGCTGTCGCGCGCACCGCCGTGGACGGCGTCGAGCAGGGTGCCGCCCAGGTTGTGCAGGACCCTGACGAGGCTGCCGTGAGGGTGTGCGTTCATGGGGCCGGTGCCTTCCGGAGTCGCACCGACGACAGCACCACATTCGGTGTCCGTCCACAAGAGCGCGCACGGTCCGGGTGTCCGCGCACGGCATCACCCCTCACAGCAGTGGCTGCCCGGGAAGCCACTCGACGCTGCGGGTGACCTCGCCGAGTTCGGCCGCCAGCGGGCCCACGCCGATGCCGGGCCCGGTGGGTACCGGCAGACGGCCGTCGCGTACGACGAACGGCTCGGTGATGTCGGTGCGGTAGTAGCGGTCCGAGCCCGAGGTGTCACCGGGCAGGGTGAAGCCCGGCAGCGCGGCCAGGGCGAGGTTCGCCGCCCTGCCCAGCCCGGTCTCCAGCATGCCGCCGCACCACACCGGCACACCGTGCGCCACGCACACGTCGTGGATGCGCCGCGCCTCGAGGTAGCCGCCCACCCGCCCGGGTTTGATGTTGACGATCGCGCACGCGCCCAGCCGGATCGCGTCCGCCGCCGCACGCGCCGACGTGATCGACTCGTCCAGGCAGACCGGTGTACGGATCTGCCGGGCCAGCCGGGCGTGCCCGAGGACGTCCTCCTCGGGCAGCGGCTGCTCGATCAGCAGCAGGCCGAAGTCGTCCAGGCGGGCCAGATGACGGGCGTCGGCGGGGGTGTACGCGGTGTTGGCGTCGACCTGGAGGGCCACCTCGTCGCCGAAGCGCTCGCGCACGGCCCGGACCGGTTCGAGGTCCCAGCCGGGCTCGATCTTCAGCTTGACGCGCACGTATCCCTCGTCGAGGTAGCCCGCGACGCTGTCGAGCAGCTCCGGTACGGAGTCCATGATGCCGACGGAGACCCCGCAGGCCACCTCCTCCCGCACGGCACCGAGCTCGCGGGCCAGCGGGCGCCCGGCGGCCCGCAGTTCGGCGTCCAGGACCCCCATCTCCAGGGCCGCCTTGGCCATCCGGTGGCCCTGGACGGCGGCCAGCGCCGGGGCCACGGCGCCCGCGTCGAGCCGGTCGGCGCGGGCGAGCGCCGGTACCAGGAAGCGGCGCAGGACGTCGGCGGCGGCGTCCACGTACTCGGAGGAGTAGAGCGGGCTCGCCATCGCCACGCACTCGCCCCAGCCCTCGCCGTCGTCGGTGACCACCCGCAGCAGCAGCGCCTCGCGGCTGGTGGTGGTGCCGAAGGACGTGCGGAAGGGCGCCACCAGCGGCATCTCGATGTGGCGCAGTTCTACGCCCGTCAGCTTCATCGCTGCTCCTTGTCCGTCAGGGGAAGGCGGGGTGTGCGGGGTCGCTCGGCGCAGGTCGCCGCGGCATCCGGTCCCGGGCGGCGCAGGACGTACCAGCCGGACCGGTCGAAGCCGGTGACGCGGGCGCCCTGCGCCATCAGCGTGCCGAGGACCTCACGCAGCGCCGCACGCCACTCCTTGGCCTCACCCGGCGCGGTCAGCCGCAGCCGTTCGATGTCCGGGGGGACGGCGACGAGCAGCGTCGAGGAGCCGGACGTGCCGGCGACCGGGGTGCCCTGCGGGCTTCTGTCCAGTGCCACTGCGGCGCCCCGCGCCCGGCCGGCCGCGGCGTCGGCCTGCGCGGGCCGGCCCGCGCAGGCCGCGCGGACCGGCCCGTCGAGCAGCGGCCAGCGCACGTGCAGACGGTCGGTGTCGTCACCGGCGTTGATGCCGTCGTGGACACCGCCGTAGAAGTTGGTCAGGTACTCCTTCGGCCGGGCCCCGAGTTTGACGAGGTTGAAGTAGGCGTTGCGGCGGATCAGGGGATCGAAGGTCCAGTGGATGGCGGACACCCCGCGCTCCAGCGACCAGGCGCGCTGGTGCAGCTTGAGGGCGAAGCCGATGCTGCGGCCCCGTGCCGCGTTGGACACCCCGGCGATATGGCTGTGCACCGCCTCGTCCGCCGGGGCGCCGAAGAAGCCGACGCACGCGCCGACGAGTTCGTCCCCGTCGAAGGCTCCGCCGATGTAGTTGCCCGACTTGGCGAAGGCGCGCAGGAGTTCGCCGGTCATCGGCGCGCCGGCGGGGCCGGGCTGCCAGATGAGGTTGAACAGGTCGTGGACGGCGTCGAGTTCCCGCCCGCCGCTCACCTCACGCACCCGCACCCGCGATGCCGCGGCGGCGGCCTCCGCCCGGTCGGCGGCGTCGGTGGCGGCACCGCGGATCGCGTCGCCGGTGAGGTCGTTCGGGTCGGTCACGGGCCTGCTGCCTCCTGCCAGGGGCGAGTCGGTCACGAGCGGTCTCCCTCGGGGGGCCGGGCGGACCCGGTCCGGCGGGCGCCCGCGCGGGGCGGTGGATCGGCGAGCAGGTCCTCGGTCAGGGCGGCCAGCACCGCGGTGCGTCCGGGCAGTTCCGCCACGATCACGTGCTCGTCCTCGGCGTGGGCTCCGCCGCCCACCGCGCCGAGCCCGTCCAGGGTCGGCGTGCCGACACCCGCGGTGAGGTTCCCGTCGGACGCCCCGCCGACCGCCGCGCCGACGGGCTCGGGCAGGCCGAGCCGGTCCGCGAGACGGACCGCGCGGGCGAACAGCCCGGCGGACGAACCGGCCTCCAGCGGCGGGCGGTTGGGGCCGCCGGTGACCTCCAGCCGGGCACCGGGCAGGACCGGACGCAGCGCGCGCATCGCCCGGTCCACCCGGGACTGCTCGGCCGCGTCCCGCACCCGTACGTCGACGGCGAACCGTCCGGCCCCGGGCACGGTGTTGGTGGTGTGGCCCGAGGTCAGCACGGTCGGGGTGACACTGGTGCCCCGCTCCGGGTCCGGCAGCGCGCCGACCGCGAGGACCTGATGGGCCAGTTCGACGGTGGTGCTCACCCCGCGTTCGGGCTCCAGACCGGCGTGGGCGGCGCGGCCGTACGCCTCGACCTGGTACAGCGACACGCCCTTGCGGGCGGTCTTGAGCGCGCCGCCGTCCGCGGACGCCTCCAGCACCAGCGCGGCGGCGCAGGCCGACGCCTCCTCCTCCACCAGCCACCGCGACGAGGGGGAGCCCAGCTCCTCGTCGCCGGTGACCAGGATCGTGACGCCCGACGGGTCGGGCAGGGCCGCGACGGCGTGGAAGGCCATGACCAGGCCGGCCTTCATGTCGAAGCAGCCGGGTCCGCGCACCGTGCCGTCGACGAGGGAGAAGGGGTGGCGGGCGAGCGATCCGATCGGCCACACCGTGTCGTGGTGCCCGAGCAGCAGCACCCGCGCCGGCGCGTCGCCCAGCCGCCACCGCAGGTGCGTGCGCCCCTCGATGACGATCCGTTCCGGCCGGACGCCGAGCCGGGCCGTGCCCAGTTCGGCCACCACGCCGGCGCTCGTGGCGACCGCGTCGAGGTCGGCCGACGGTGACTCGCAGCGCACCAGGGTCTCCAGGTCGTCGAGCATCCGCGGCAGGACCGCCGTCAGGTGGGCGACCTGTGCCGGTGCCGTCATGACGAGGCCGCCTTCGGTGTGGCGCGTACGCCGTGGTGGAGGTACGGCTCGCCGGAGGGCAGGGCGTAGAAGATCACCGGCTGCCAGGTCCTGCGGGCCGGGTCCCGCACGGCGAAGCGGGTTCCGGAGCCGTCCAGCGGCACCAGCGGGTACTCCTCCACCGGGTCGGGGACCAGTTCGGCCAACGGGCCGGTGACGGTGACCCGCAGGACGCCCCCGCCGTCGCGCTCCAGCACCTCCATCCGGGCCCCGGCCCGCTCGTAGACGCCGACGTGCGGCCGGACGTCCACGGCCGGCGGATCGGCGGGCGGCGCCGGGGTGCGCGGCATGGCGAGGCCGGCCAGCTCCGCGAAGATCTCCTCGAAGAGGTCCTCGTACAGATCGCGGGCGTTGCCGCCGTTGGTGAGCAGGGTGACGGCGAGTCCCTCGGCGGGCAGCAGCCGGAGGAACGCGGACTGGCCGATGGTGTTCCCGTCATGGCCCAGGACGAGCCGGCCGTCCCAGGTGAAGCGGCTCCAGCCCAGTCCCCAGGAGTCGCCGAGGGTGTACGGATCGGGCAGTTCGGCATGCCGGGCGGCCATGTCCCGGGCGCCGGACTCGCTGAGGACGCGGCCGCCGTCGGCGGTGCGGCCGCCCGACAGATGCGCGCGGGCGAAGGCCAGGACGTCGGCCGCGGTGGAGGTGATCAGCCCGGCCGGTCCGAGCGAGCGGGGCAGGCACCACACCGGTGCCCGCTGCGGCGAGCCGCCGTCGGGTGCCTCGTGACCGACGGCCGCGCGGTGCAGCAGCGCCTCCTCGGGCAGGGTCACCGTGCGCCGCAGCCCCAGCGGGGCGAAGACACGATCGCGCATCGCCCGGTCCCAGGTGACGCCGGTGAGTTTCTCCACGACCCGGCCCATCAGGGAGTAGCCGGAGTTGCAGTACGACCAGGTGGCGCCCAGGGGATGGTTCTGCGGCACGTCCGCGAGCCCGGCGACGTAGGCCTCGAGGCAGTCGTCGCCGCGTCCGGTGTCGGTGAAGACGTCACCGTCGATGCCGCTGGTGTGCGTCAGCAGGTGCCGCATCGTCACGGCCTTGGTGGTCTCCGGGTCCGACAGCACCAGTTCGGGCAGCACGGTGACCAGCGGTGCGTCCAGGTCGAGCAGGCCCTCCTCGACGAGCTGCATGACCAGGGTGGCCGTCCAGACCTTCGAGACCGAGCCGATCTGGAAGAGCGAGTCGGTGGTCGCAGGTACGCCCGTCTCCTTGTTGAGCACCCCGTGCGCCACCTCGACCAGCTCGTCGCGGGTTCCGGAGACGTCCGGGCCGGTCCGCAGGACACCGAGGACCGCGCCGGGCACCCGGTGCCGGGCGGCCAGGGCCGCGAGCCTGCGCTGCCAGTGCGCGGCGTCGATCGGTGCCCGCCTCCCGCCCTCGCTCCCGCCGGCGTGGCGTTCCACCCACTCGGCGACACGGGCGTTGAAGTCCCGTACGTGCGACGGCGGGCCCTCGAGCACGAACAGGTGCGAGCCGCCCGGGTAGAGGACCAGCTGCGTGGGCACGTCGCGCTCACGCAGGGCGGTGTGCCACTGCGAGGCCTGACCCACCGGGCAGACCAGGTCGTCGGTGCCGTGGAAGACCAGGGTGGGGGTGCGGACCCGGTCGACATGGGTCAGGGGCGACATGGCGGCGTACCGCTCGCGCCGGGCCCAGGGCGGCCCGCCGAACTCGTGGGCGGCGAGGAAGTGCCCGTCCTCGGCGGAGCCGGCCATGCTGGTGAGGTCGCAGACGATGCCGCCGGCCACTGCCGCCGCGAACCGGTCGTCATGAGCGGTCAGATAGCAGGTCATGTAGCCCCCGTAGCTGTAGCCGGTGACCGCGAGGCGGCCGGGGTCGGCGACGCCCTCGGCGACCAGCGCGTCCACCGGTTCCAGGAAGTCCCGCGCGTCGGCCAGCCCCCAGGCACCGCGCACGGCGTCGAAGAACCGCTCGCCGTAGCCGTCGCTGCCGCGCGGATTGACCAGGAGCACGTTCCAGCCGCGGGCGGCGAGGAGCTGCTGGTAGACGTGGACGGGGTCGGCGGCGGCGTTCCACGCGTTGTGCGGGCCGCCGTGGATGTCGAGCAGCAGCGGGCGCGGCGAGCCGTCCTGCGACGGCGGCTCGCCGATCAGCCAGCCCTGGACCACGGTGCCGTCGGAGAGGGCGAACTCTCGCTCCACGCGCGGGTACAGCTCGACGTCGGACAGCGCGGCGCCGTGGGCGGTGCACACGGTGCGGTCGCCCGACGCGAGGTCGAGCACGACGACCTCACCGAACGAGGTGGGCGTGGCGAGCACCAGCGCGACCCGGTCGCCGCGTACGGACATGCCCGAGACGGTGTGCCCGGCGCCACCGAGCACGAGGCGGGGCGCGGGCGGCTCGGGGGAGTCGTCGAGGCCGACGGCGTAGACGTGGGTGCATCCGCGGTCGCGGGCACAGAACAGCACCGTGCCGCGGTCGGTCAGCTGGGGGAGTGCGCCGGGGTAACCGGGACCGCCGGGCATCACGTTGCGGTCGAGTGCCGCGGCGAGGTCCGTCACCCCCGCGCCGGAGGCGTCGCCGAGCGGGACGCGCAGCAGCCGGGCATGGCCCACCGGGTCCCCGGGATGCCCGACGACCAGCAGCGCGTCGCCGTCCGCGGTCCACTCGGCGGTCGCGGCCCTGCCGTCGGTGAGGCCGGCCCGCACCGGCACCGCGGCGGTCTCGTCGACGTCGACGACATGGGTCGCGGCGCGAGCGGTCAGGTCGGCGTTCGGCGCCGTCGCCGCGGTGAAGGCCAGTCTCGTGCCGTCCGGCGACCACGCCGGCCGCGAGGCGTACCAGTCCCCGTCGGTGATCCGGCGGCAGTGGCCGGTGGTGAGGTCGAGGACGTGCAGGTGCCGGCGGACGGTGCCGACCAGGCCGGCTCCGTCGGTCTGGTAGTCGAGCCGGTCGATGACCACCGGCCGGCCCGGCGCGGGGGAGGACCCGTCGGGGCCGGCCGCGAGGTCGACCGCCGCGGTGAACGCGATGCGGGTGCCGTCCGGGCTCCACACCGGGGCTCCGGCGCCCAGCGGCAGCGTGGTGAGCTGCTCGGCCTCGCCGCCGTCGGCCGGCAGCTGCCACACCTGCGCCGCTGTGCCGCCGGCGCGCAGGAACGCGATCCGGGTTCCGTCCGGGGACCAGGCCGGTGCCTGGTCGCCACCGCCGCGGGTGAGCTGCCGGGCGCCGCTGCCGGCGCTGGGCACCGACCACAGATTGTGCACGGTCCGGTCGGCGTCCGGGTCGGTGGTGCGCAGCACGTACACGATCCGCTCGCCGTCCGGTGACAGCGCCGGCTGCTCGGGGGTCGCGATGCCGGCCAGGTCCTCCAGGCGCAGGGGCCGAGTCATGGAGGCCCTCCTCACTGATGACAGATGGGTGTGCAAGGGGCAAAGGGCTGGGAAAGGGGTGCGTGCGCTCACCCGGGAGCGCCCGTCGGCGCCGGCAGCTCGCCGGCGAAGTGGCAGGCGCTGCGGTGCACGCGTTCCGGCGCGTCCGCGGCAGGGTCGAGGGTCAGGCAGTCGGTGCGTCCCGGCAGCACCAGCGGCCCCACGGGGCACCGCGGATGGAAGCGGCAGCCCGCGGGCAGGTGGTGCGGGTCGGGTGGTTCGACGTCGGTGACGGTGGTGTCGACGGGCTCCGGGGTGTCCCGCGTGTATCCGTCCCGGTGGGGCGCGGCGGCCAGCAGTTCGCGGGTGTAGGGATGCCGAGGGTCGGCGAGCACGTCCCGGGCGGGGCCGCACTCGACGATCCGGCCGAGGTACATCACCGCGATGATGTCGCTGACGTAGCGCACCACCGCGAGGTTGTGCGAGATGAACAGCATGCCCAGGCGCATCTGCCGCTGGAGGTCGCGCACCAGGTTGAGCACGGTTCCCTGGACGGACACGTCCAGCGCGGAGGTGATCTCGTCCGCGACGACGACGGCGGGGCGGCCCGCCAGCGCGCGTGCCAGGGCGACGCGCTGGCGCTGCCCGCCGGAGAGCTCGGCCGGCCGGCAGTGGATGTGTCCCGTGTCGAGACCCACCAGCCGGAACAGCCGGGCGACCTCGGCACGGCGTCCGGCGGCATCGGCCGCGGCGGCGCGGGGAACGGCCTCGGCGACCGAGTCACCGACCCGCATCCGCGGGTCGAGCGAGGCGTACGGGTCCTGGAAGACCATCTGCACCGCCCTGCCCGGCCGTCCCACCCGGCGGCGGCCGACGTCCTCGCCGTCCAGCAGCACCCGTCCCGCGGAGACCGGCGCCAGGCCGACCGCCGCGCGGGCCAGGGTGGACTTGCCCGAGCCGGACTCCCCGACCAGGCCGACCACCTGCCCCGCGGGCACGGTCAGGCTGATGCCGTCGACGGCCCGCACGGCCCTGCGCCCCGTGCCGTAGCGCACGGTGACGTCCTCGAATCTCAGCTCGCTCACGGCCGTTCACCTTTCTCGCACAGGGGGTCGGAGGGCCGCTCGTCGCCGGGGCGGGCCGCGCCGTCGGCGCGCGGGTACCAGCACGCCACCCGGTGGCCCGGCCCGGCCACCTCCAGCCGCGGGTCGTCCGTGCGGCAGCGGTCCCGTGCGAAGGCGCACCGCGGGGCGAAGGCACAGCCGGCCGGCACCTGCTCCGGTGTGACGGGGCGGCCCGGGATGACGGCGAGCGGCCGGTCGAGGTCGGTCTCCATGTGGGGCACGGTGGCGATCAGCGCACGCGTGTAGGGATGCCGTGCCGCGGTGAGCAGCCGCTCGGCGGGCAGCTCCTCGACGATACGGCCCGCGTACATCACCAGGACCCGGTCGCAGGTCTGCGCCACCACGCCGATGTCATGGCTGATCAGCAGCAGCGCCACGTCGTCGGCGGCGCGGACCCGGTCCAGCAGGCCCAGCACCTGGCGCTGCACGGTCACGTCCAGCGCGGTCGTGGGCTCGTCGGCGATGATCAGTTTCGGACGGCCCATCAGTCCCAGGGCGATCATCGCGCGCTGGCGCATACCGCCGGAGAACTCGTGCGGGTACTGCGCCGCCCGTCGCTCCGCGGCCGGCATGCGCACCTCGCGCAGTCGTTCCACGGCCCGCGACAGCGCCGCGCGCCGCCCGGTCCTCAGGTGCTGCTCGGCCACTTCGGCGAGCTGCCGCCCGACCCGCATGGTGGGGTTGAAGGAGGTCATCGGGTCCTGGAAGACCAGGGCGAGCGAGGTCCCCAGCAGACGCCGGGTGGCCGCTTTGTGCTCCTTGCCGGTGAGCAGCGAGGTGGCCATGAACTCCAGGCGGTCGGCGTGCACCGCGCCGGGATGCTCGACGAGCCGGCTGACGGCGAGGGCGGTGAGGCTCTTGCCGGATCCCGACTCGCCCACGACGCCCACCGCTTCGCCCCGGCCGACGTGGAAGCCGACACCGCGCACCGCGGTCACGGGTCCGTGCGGACCGGGGAAGGCCACCCGCAGGTTCTCCACGGACAGCACCGGCTCCCTGCCCGGCCCGCCGGCGTCCGGTGCCGTGACGGTGGCCGGGCCGGCCGCGGGCGGTTCGGTGGGACGGGCGGCACGCGGGCGGTGCGCGGTGGGAACGCCGACCGCCTTGGCGACGGCCTCGCCCGTGAGGTTGAAGGCCAGCCCGGCGATCACCACGGCGACGCCGGGCGCCAGGGCCGCGGCCGGGTGGGTGTAGATGCCGTCGAGGCCGTCGCCGAGCAGCCGCCCCCAGTCGTACGACGGCGCCTGCACACCGAGGCCCAGGAACGACAGTCCGGAGAAGGCCAGCAGCGCGCCGCCGGCGCTGATGGTGGCGTTGACGATCAAGGGGTCGGAGACGTTCGGCAGCACGTGCCGGGCAAGGACGCGCACCTTGCCCACACCGGCGACGCGGGCGGCGTGGACGTAGTCCCGCTCGCTGACCGAGGCCACCAGCGTCTGCGTGAGCCGGGCGAAGCCGGGTGCCATCGCGAAGCCGATCGCGAGCACCGCGCCCTTGGCGCCGAGCCCGAACACCACGGCGAAGAACAGGGCGAGCAGCAGCCCGGGGAAGGCCACGGCGACGTTCACCACCGCGGTGACCAGCCGCCCGGCGCGCCGTCCCAGCAGCGTCGGCGCCACGCCGAGGACCAGTCCGGTCACCACGCCGAGCGCCGTGGCGAGCAGCGCCAGGGCGACCGAGAGCCGGGTGGCGACCAGCACCCGGTAGAAGACGTCCCGGCCGAGGTTGTCGGTGCCCATCCAGTGGCGTGCCGAGGGCCCCTTGAGGAGCTGGCCGGTGTCGATGGCACCGGCCCGGCCGGACCACAGCAGCGGAGCGCACACCGCCAGCAGCAGCACCAGCAGCAGGAGCGCCGCGGCGCAGCCACCGAGCGGGGTGCGCAGCACCCCCAGCCACCGGTTGCCGTCCGGCCGGCCCGGTGCCGTGCCGTCCGCCGCGCCCGGCCGGGTCCCGTCACCGCTCGCGTGCTCCTCGCCCGCCCTGCGGGCCTCGTACTCCACCGCCATCGGTCAGCTCTCCCGGATCGCGGAACGGGGGTCGAGCAGGGCCAGGGCGACGTCGACCACGACGTTCACCACAAGCACGCCCGTGCCGTAGACGAGGACGACGCCCTGGACGACGGGGTAGTCCTTGGACAGGATCGACTGGACGATGGTGCTGCCCAGGCCGGGCCACGCGAAGACGTTCTCCACCAGCACGGTGCCGGCCACCAGGCCGCTGAGCATCAGCCCGCCGATGGTGAGTCCGGCGGTCACCGCGTTGGGCAGGGCGTGGCGGAGGTAGATCGTCCGGGGCGGCAGGCGTTTGGCGCGGGCGGTGCGGACGTAGTCCGTGTGCAGCACCGACAGCGTCTCGATCCGTACGATGCGGGCCAGTACCGCCGCCGGTCCGGCGGCCAGCGACAGCACCGGCAGTACGTAGGAGGCGAAGCCGCCCCGGCCCCCGACCGGGAACCACGCCAGCCGCACGCCGAAGACCCAGACCAGGCCGACGGCGAGCAGGAACTCCGGGACGGCGGCGACCAGCACGCTGGCCGAGGTGAAGGCCAGCTCCCCGCGGCGCCGGCGGCCGCCGCGGGTGAGCACCGCCATCCCCAGGCCGAGCGGCACCGACAGGACGACCGCCAGCAGGAAGGACGCCACGGCCAGTGAGACGGTCGACGGCAGCCGGTCGCCGATCACCTGGCTGACCGGAAGGCCGTTCGTGACGGAGGTGCCGAGGTCACCGCCGGCCAGATGCCGCAGGAAGCGCAGGTACTGGGTCGGCAGCGAGTCGTTCAGTCCCAGCTGCTCCCGGCGCAGGTTCACCACCTGCTGCGAGGCGTTCATGCCGAGCGCGCCCCGCACGGGGTCTCCGGGAATGAGGTGGATCATCGCGAACGCCGCCGTGACCAGCACCCACACCGACAGCACCAGCCGGGTCAGGCGGCGGACCGCGAAGCGGACCCAGGGGTGCTCCGCCAGGCCGCGGACCCGGGCGAGGCCCGGCAGGGCGTGCGGTTGCTCGGTGCCGGGCCCGGCCAGGAGCCGGTCGGCCGTCTGGGCGTTCATCTGGGTGTGTGCCTCCGGCATCTGGTGGGGTGCTTCCGGGTCGGGGCCGGGCGGTCAACCGACCACGCGGATCGAGGTCGGGGCGATGGCGGCGTCGGCGATGTCGAAGGTCGCGCCGTTGCCGAACACCGGCGTGACCAGGTCGGCGAAGGGCACCACGTCGGCCCGCCGGAACAGCGCCTTCTCCGCGGCGGCCCACTCGTCGCAGCCCTTGGCACCGGTGAGGACCGACGCCTTCTTCACATGCGCGTCGTACGCGGCGTTGTGGATGGAGCCGAAGTTGTTGCCGTTCGGCGGGGTGGCGCCGGAGACGAAGGGCACGGCCTGGGTGGGCAGGGTCACCGTCAGCGGCAGGAACATGGCGTCCCAGGAGCCCTGTCCGGAGATGACCTGCTCGAACTGGCTGTCGGCCGCGCCGCGCAGGGTGACCTTCACACCGGCCTTCTGCCACTGGGAGCGCAGCAGCTCGGCGGCGTTCTGCATCGGGGCGCCGCGACTGGTCGGGTAGTAGAAGGTCAGCGACAGCTTCTTGCCGCCCTTGCGGCGGATCCCGTCGGAGCCCTTGGTCCAGCCCGCGGCGTCGAGGGCCGCCCCGGCCGCGGCCCGGTCGTGCCCGGGCAGGGTGCCGGTGACGGTGTCCGCGGTGCACGGACCCTGCCCCTTCGCCACCAGCCCGGTGAGCGGTTCGCCGCCGCCGTTGGTGACGACGGTGCGCAGCTGCGCCAGGTCCAGGGCCTGGGTGAGGGCGCGCCTGACCTCCGGGGCGGCGGTGGGTGCGCCGTGCCGCTGGTTGAACCACAGTTCGCCCAGGGGCGCGTGCATCGCGCGCTTGAAGGTGAGCCTGGCCGCCACCCGGGTCTTGTCCTGGCCGGTGATCAGGGCCGCGTTGATCTGCTTGGCGAGCAGCAGGTTGGCGGCGGTGGCCTCGTTGCTCACGACCTTGAGCACCACCGAGTCCGGAAGACCCGCGGCGGTGGCCTTCGCGCCCCCCGGGCCCCACCCGTAGTCCTTGCGCCGGGTGAAGGTGTAGTGGTCGTCGGCGACGGCTTCGGTGAGGGTGAACGGCCCGGTGCCCGAGCCGCCCCGCTTGAGGATCGAGCGGTCCTTCAGCCCTTTGCGGCAGACGATGGGCAGGCTGCCCACGTTGCGGCCGAGGAAGGCGTCGGGGCTCGGCGAGGTCACCGTGACGGTGCCGGCCGCGTCGTCGGCCTTCGCCTTCGCGCCCGCCGGTACGTACAGTCCCGCCACGCCCGACCCCTTCTTCGGGTCCCCGGCGTAGTCGATGTTGTCGGCGACGTCCTTCGCGGTGAGCGGGGTGCCGTCGGAACAGGTGATGCCCTTGCGCAGCGTGTAACTCGCCGTCGTGGGCGTGCTCTTCCAGCTGTCGGCCAGTTCGGAGACCTCCTTGCCGGAGGGGTCGACGGCCACCAGGGAGTCGTACATGAACAGGTCGGCCTGGTGCGCGACCGAGAGTGTGGTCGCGTGCGGGTCGAGGGTGCCGGGGTCGGCGGCGATGGCGAGGGTGAAGGTGCCGCCCTCGACCGGCTTTCCGGAGGTGCCGGCGGTGCCGCCACCGCCGCTGCACGCGGTCAGGGCGAGGGCCAGTGCCCCGGCCGTCGCGAGCGTCGTCGCTGCGTATCTCATGGGATCTCCCGCGAAAGGGTCCGACGGGCCGGGGGCGGACCACCGGCCCGGGTCGTCACTGGGCCGTACGGCGGTCCGCGCGGCCGGTGTGCAGGAACTGCGCGGGACCGTCGGCGGCCTCGCCGACGAAGGCGTACGGCTGGTGGAAACCGTGCTCCCGCTCCTTGGCGATCAGCGTGTCGCCGTCGAAGGCGACCAGCTCGACGGTGGTGGTCTCCATGCCCATCTCCGCGGCGAGTCCCTTGGGGACGCACTCGACCCAGACCCGGTGTTCGTCGTCCTGGGTGACGGTGTTGTCGAACAGCCGGGAGCTGTAGGTGCCGACGTAGCGGCTCGCGTCGACGGGCCGGGGGTCGGCGGGCGGCTGTGGCATCGGGGGCAGCTCGACGCCGGCGAGTTCGCGCAGTGCGTGCCCGACGACCTCGTGGTAGAGGCCGAGGGAGTCGCCGCCGTTGGTCAGCAGGGTGACGGCGAGGTCGTGTTCGGGGACCAGGCGCAGGAAGGCTGCCTGGCCGATGGTGGTCCCGTCGTGCCCGATCAGACCGGTGCCGGCACCGTCGAACAGTTCCCAGCCCAGGCCCCAGGCGTCGCCCATCACGCCGAGGCGGGGCAGTTCGACCTCCCGCTGCCGCATGGCCTTGGCGGTGGCCTCGCCGAGGACGGCCGTGCCGTCGCGGTCGGTGCCCCCGTCGAGGTGCATCCGGGCGAAGGCCAGCAGGTCCCGGGCGGGCATGGCGAGCATGGAGCCGGCGGGGGAGTTGGAGGGGGCGAGGGACCAGACGGGGGCGGGCCGCAGGGGCTCCTCGGGGGAGGTCCGCAGGTGCCCGACGGCCGTCCGGTGCAGGATCGCCTCTTCCGGTCCGTGTGCCGCGTGGGTCAGGCCGAGCGGGGTGAACAGGTGCTCGCGCAGACAGGCGCCGAAGGGCTTGCCGCGCACCACTTCGACCAGGCGGCCCAGCACGCAGTACCCGGCGTTGTTGTAGGAGAACAGCCGGCCGGGGGAGAAGAGCTGGGGCACGTCGCCCAGGGTGGCGACGTACTTCTCCACGCAGTCGTCGTCCCTGCCGGTGTCCGTGAAGATGTCGCCCTCGAACCCGGCGGTGTGGTTGAGCAGCTGCCGTACGGTGATCGCCGCCGCGGCGGACTCGTCGGCGACCCGGAACTCCGGCAGACGGCTGCGTACCGGGGCGTCGAGATCGACCAGCCCCTCGTCGACGAGCTGCATCACGAGCGTCGCGGTCCACAGCTTCGTGATGGAACCGATCTGGAAGAGGGTGTCGGAGTTCGCCGTCACCCCGGTGGAGAGGTTGAGCATGCCCGTACCGTGGTCGGCGACCTCTCCCGCCAGGTCCACGGCCACCGCCGCGCCCGGTACCTCGTACCGCTCGAGAAGGCCGGGCAGCCGCTCTTCCCACCAGGCTCGTATCGCGTCGAGTTTCGTCATGCCGCGAACGTAGGGGCGGGCGCGCCGCGCGGACTCATGCCGGAGCACGAAGGATCGTCCGTGACTCCGTTCTCTCGTACGAAGTCAGCGGCCGCGAGCCTGTGCAGGGACCGTGACGGGCGTCGTCGCGGGGCGGCGGTGGTGGTGCCGGCGGGTTCCCGGGTGCCCGCTCATCGGGCGGTCACGGCTGTCCCGGTGCCGGCGGGCCCGTCAGGGAGGCCGGCGCCGCGCACGCCTGTTCCCGCGGCGCCGGCGACGGTGGCCGGGCGTCAGGGATGGGGACCGGGCAGGGACGCGTGGCCGGCCGCGGTGGTCGAGAAGATCACGCCCGGGTGCGAGGGCGTCTGGTTGAGCACCCACAGGCCGATCAGCGTGGCCAGGGCGAAGACCACGGTGATCAGGACGGCGAGGACGAGCCGGCGCCGGCGTTCGCGCCGCAGCCACTCGCCGCGTGCCGTGCGGTAGGCGTCGGGAGCGGCCCGCACCCCGTCGGCGAGCGCGGCGAGGGCCTCGCTCAGCTCCCGCTCCGTGCGGCCGGGTCCGGTGCCGTGCGACGGAGTCGCGTCTCGGTGCGTCATCGCCGGGCCTCCATCGCGTGGGTCAGAGCGGCGATGCCGCGTGCCGTGTGGGTCTTCACCGAGCCGGAGGAGATCCCCATCGCGGCGGCGATCTCGCTCTCCTTCAGCCCGAGCCAGTGTCGCAGCACGAGCGCTTCTCGCTGGCGGGCGGGGAGCTGCTGCAGTGCGTCGATGAGCACTCGCTGGTCGTCGCGGAGCAGGGCGGTGCTCTCGGCGGAGGCGACGGACTCGTCCGGGAGCACGGGCGGGTTCTCGATGTGCTTGCGGGCGACCTGCAGATGCCGTATCCGCATCCGGGTCAGATTGCAGACCGTGGAGCGCAGGTACGCCTCCGCCGCCTCGACGTCCCGCAGCCGGCGCCACTTGCGGTAGATCTGGTAGTAGGCCTCGGCCACCACGTTCTCCGGGTCGTCCGCGCCGAGCAGCACGGCCAGCCGCAGCATCGAGGAGTAGTGCAGCTCGAAGAGCCGGGCGAGCGTGGCCTCGCGCTCCAGTTCTCCCGGGTCGGGCAGCGCGGGCGCGAGGGGCTCGCCCTCCAGCCCTACCTGGGGCTCCGGCGCGGGGGTGGGCGGTCTGCGTCTCACGGTCGGTTCGCTCCCGTCTGCGGACTCCGCCTGAGGGCCAGGCGGGACGGCAGGTCGGTCAGATCGGCGCCGCGCGGGACGCCGAGACGTTCGAGGACGGCGGTGCCGGCCACCGCCACGATCAGGTTGAGCAGCAGCGCGGCGAGACCGGCGTAGATCTCCAGCGGCCCGGAGCCGAGCGGCACGATGGACGAGAAGCCCTCGCGCACCACCAGGTAGGTCCCGGCGGCCATGCCCGTGCCCCACCCGGCGAGCAGCGCCCGCGGATGCAGCCGTCCGGTGAACAGGCCGACGGCCACGGCCGGGAAGATCTGCAGGATCCACACCCCGCCGAGCAGCTGGAGGTTGATCGCGTCCTGGTCGCGCAGCCCGAACACGAAGGCCACCGCCCCCACCTTCGCGGTGAGCGACACGGTCTTGGCGACGCGCACCTGACGCTTGGGCGTCGCCGTCGGATGGACGTACTCGACGTACACATTGCGTACGAAGCCGGTGGCGGCCGCTATCGACATCACCGCCGCGGGAACCAGCGCTCCGACGGTGATCGCGCCGAACACCAGCCCGGCCAGCGGTCCCGGCATCAGGCGGTCGACCAGCATGGGTACGGCGGCCTCGGCGCCGCCCTTCGGCGCGCGCACGCCCGTCGCGAGGGCCGCGATGCCGAGGAACCCGAACAGGGCGAGCAGCCCGGTCCAGGCGGGCAGCGCCACGGAGACCTTGCGCAGGGTGCGCGGTCCGTCGGCGGCGAACCCGGCCGTCAGCACGTGCGGGTACATCAGCAGGGCGAGCGCGGAGCCGAGGGCGAGGGTGGCGTAGGCGGGCTGCTGGGCGGGGGAGAGGAGCAGCGCCGGCGCGCCGAGCTTCTCGGCGGCCTTGTCGAAGACCCTGCCCGGTCCGTGGAGCCGCTCCAGGACCAGCCAGGTGACCGCGGTGAGGGAGACGAACACGGCGACCGCCTTCAGCGCGGAGATGACGGCCGGCGCCCGCAGCCCGTGCCGGTACGTGGCCACCGCGAGCCCTGCGAACAGCGCCACCATCGCCAGGTCCCCGGCGGCGCCCCGCGGGTAGACGCCCCCGGCCGTCAGCACCGCCCGGATGCCGAGCAACTGGAGCGCCAGGTACGGCATCGTCGCGAGGATCCCGGTCAGCGCGACGGCCAGGGCCAGCGGCGGCGACCCGTACCGTCCGCGCACGAAGTCGGCGACCGTGACGTAGCCGTGCCGGCGGGCCACCTCCCACAGGCGGCTGAGCAGCACGAAGGCGATGGGGCAGACGATCACGGTGTACGGCACCGCGAAGAAGGCGGCGGCGCCGTTGCCGTACGCCAGTCCCGGTACGGCCGTGAAGGTGTACGCGGTGAAGATCGTGCCGCCGAGCAGGAACCAGGTCCACACGGGGCCCAGGCCGCGGTCGGCCAGCGCCCAGCCCTCCAGGGACGGCAGCCGGTCGCTCGGGCGCAGGCGCCGCGCGGTCACGGCGAGCAGCGACGCTCCGCCGATCACGGCGAGGAACGTCGCGGTCATGGCGCCGTCGGCCATGGGTCACCGTCCTTGGTGTGCGTGGACCCTCGCGCAAGAGTTGCGCGGACCGCTCGGCCGGATGACAGGAAACCGGCGCGAGATTTCCCGGGCATTCGCTGTCAACCGGTTCCGGGCGGTGGGCAACTCTTGCACAGACCGACAGCGAGCGGGAGAGGAGCGCAGGTCATGGCAGTGACCGGTCATCACCGGCTACGGCGCGTCGTGATCGCCGTCCTGCTTCTCGCGCCCGCCGCAGGCCTGCTGTGGGTCCCCTGGTACGCCGGCGCCGGGCCGCGGCCGGCGGGCACGCCGTTCTTCTACTGGTACCGGCTCGTCCGGGTGCCGGGGTGCGGTCTCTGCCTGCTCGCCGCCTACGCGCTGACGGGCCGACGTCACCGCTGATTTCTCTCCTTCCCCTTCCTCTCGTCCCCTGCTTGTCGTCACACCGTTCCCGGTGAGGAGCCGCCATGCCCGCCACAGCCCTGCCCGAAGCCGATCCACATATGCCCGAAAAGCCGCGTAGGTCCGTCCGGTCGATCCTGCTCTGGACCACCGTCTCGCTGCTAGGCGCCGTCTCCTGGGGTGTCCTCGCCCTCGCCCGCGGCGAGAAGATCTCCGCGGTCTGGCTGGTCGTCGCCGCCCTCGGCTCGTACGCCATCGCCTACCGCTTCTACTCCCGCTTCATCGCCCGCCGGGTGCTGAAGCCGGACGACCGCCGGGCCACTCCCGCCGAACGCCTGGAGGACGGCGTCGACTTCCACCCCACCGACCGCCGGGTGCTGCTGGGCCACCACTTCGCCGCGATCGCCGGCGCCGGACCGCTGGTGGGGCCCGTCCTGGCGGTCCAGATGGGATACCTGCCGGGCACGCTGTGGATCGTCGCCGGGGTGATCTTCGCGGGGGCGGTGCAGGACATGGTGGTCCTGTTCCTGTCCATGCGGCGGGACGGCAAGTCGCTCGGCCAGATGGCCCGGGACGAGATCGGGCGCGTGGGCGGCGCCGCGGCCCTCGTCGCGGTGTTCGCGATCATGATCATCCTGCTGGGCGTGCTGGCCCTGGTCGTCGTCAACGCTCTCGCGCACTCCCCCTGGGGCACCTTCTCCGTCGCGATGACCCTCCCCATCGCCCTGTTCATGGGCTTCTGGCTGCACCGGATCCGACCGGGCCGGGTCGTCGAGACCAGCCTCATCGGCGTGGCGCTGCTCCTGCCGGCGATCGCCGGCGGCAGCTGGATCCAGAGCTCCTCGCTCGCCTCCGCCTTCACCCTCAGCCCGACGACCCTCGTCTTCTGCCTCATCGGCTACGGCTTCGTCGCCTCCGTGCTGCCGGTGTGGATGCTGCTGGCTCCGCGCGACTACCTCTCCACCTTCATGAAGATCGGCACCATCGCCCTGCTCGCCATCGGGGTCGTCGCGGCGGCCCCGGTCCTGCACGCGGACGCCGTCAGCAGGTTCGCCGCCTCGGGCGCGGGCCCGGTCTTCGCCGGTTCCCTCTTCCCCTTCCTGTTCATCACCATCGCCTGCGGCGCCCTGTCCGGCTTCCACGCCCTGGTCTCCTCCGGTACGACTCCCAAGCTGATCCGCAAGGAGTCCCAGGTCCGGATGATCGGGTACGGCGCGATGCTGATGGAGTCGTTCGTGGCGATCATGGCGCTGATCGCCGCGGCGGCCCTGGAGCCGGGCCTGTTCTACGCCATGAACGCGCCCGCCGGATTCCTCGGCGCGACCGCGCAGTCGGCGTCCCACGCCGTGGCCGGCCTCGGCTTCACCATCAGCCCCGGCGAGCTGACGCACGCGGCCCGGGCCGTGCAGGAGCAGACCCTGATCGCCCGCTCCGGCGGCGCTCCGACCCTCGCGGTGGGCATGTCGGAGATCTTCTCCGGCGTGTTCGGCGGCACCGCGATGAAGGCCTTCTGGTACCACTTCGCGATCATGTTCGAGGCGCTGTTCATCCTGACCACGGTCGACGCAGGCACCCGGGTCGGACGCTTCATGCTGCAGGACATGCTCGGCAACGTGTGGAAGCCGATGGGCCGGGTCAACTGGAAGCCGGGCAGCTGGCTGTGCAGCGGTCTGGTCGTCGCGGCCTGGGGCTACTTCCTCTACACCGGCGCCACCGACCCGCTCGGCGGGATCAACCAGCTCTTCCCGCTCTTCGGCATCGCCAACCAGCTCCTGGCCGCCGTCGCCCTCGCGGTCTGCACGACCGTCCTGATCAAGTCCGGGCGGCTGCGCTGGGCCTGGGTCACCGGCGTCCCGCTCGCCTTCGTCACCGTCATCACCTTCACCGCGGGCTGGCAGAAGATCTTCTCCGGCGACCCCAAGGTCGGCTTCTTCGCCCAGCGCGCCAAGTACGCCGACGCCCTCGACGCGGGGCAGGTGCTCCCGCCCGCCAAGACCCTCGACGACATGCACACCGTGGTCACCAACTCCACCGTCGACGGCGTACTGATCACGCTGTTCCTGCTGCTGGTCGCCGTCGTGATCGTGAGCGCCGCGGTGGTGTGCGTACGCGCCGTACGGGCGCCCGGCACGGCGGCGACCACCGAGGCACCGTACGTCGAATCCCGCATCGACCTCCCCGGGCAGGCCGGCGAGCCGCTGGTGGGGGCGAGGCCGTGACCCTCCGGCGATGGGTGCGGGCGGTGGGCTGGTACCTGCGCGAGCTGACCGGGGAGGCCGAGTACGACCGCTACTGCGAGCGCCACCTGCGCCACCACCCGCTCGCGCCGGTCCCGACCCGCCGCGAGTACCAGGTGCTGCGCACCCTGCACCGGGAGACCCATCCGCAGGGCCGCTGCTGCTGATCCGCCCCGGGGCGGGCGCTGCGGCCGGCGCCCGCCCCTCTTCCGCACGAGACCGGGACCGAGATGCTCAGACGCCGTCCAGCCCTGCTGATCCGCCCCGAACTCGACGACCACGCGCTGCACTCGGTCCTGGACGAGCTGCGTCCGGGCCGGCAGCTGCACGGCCTGGGCGCGGGCCGCACCCGTCCGCTCTGGGAGCCGGTCGCCGACCTGCTGGGCGCCACGGGACGGGACTGGGACCGCCGGGTGCACCGGGTCGCCGTGCTGGCCCGCAATCTGCCGCCGTCGGTCGGCGACCGGTGGGCCGCGGACCGGCCCGGCGACGGGGACGCCCTGGTGCTGGGCGCCTGGGCGGGAGCGGTCCGGGCCGCGGCCGAAGGGCGGGGCGCCGCCCGGCGGGCCGAGCGGGCGTGCCTGCGGGCGGCCGAGTGCTGTCCGGAGGACCCGACCCCCTGGCTGGCGCTGCTGGAGCTGATGCGTTCCCTCGCCGTCCCGCCGCGCGAGGCGGTCCCGGTGTGGAGCGAGGCCGTCACCCGCGCGCCCTGGCTGCGGGCCGCCTACCACCAGATGCTGCGCCATCTGTCCCCGCGCGGCCACGGCACCGTCGGCGACATGCTGGACTTCGCCCGGCAGGCCGCGGCCCGCGTCCCCCACGGCTCGCCGCTCGTCCTGCTCCCCGTCGCGGCCCGCGTCGAGCTCGTCGCCCACCGGCGGACGGCCCTCGGGGCCGAGAGCCACTGGCACGAACCACGGGCCGCCGACGAGGTGGCCGTGGCGCTGTCCGACTGGTTCCACGCCGTCACCGCACCGCACGCGGAGGCCGTCGCCGACCTCAACGTCCTCGCCTTCGCCCTGATCCGCCTCCACCGCCCGGCCGAGGCCGCCGCCGTCTTCCGGCGCATCGGCCGTCACATGACACCGCATCCGTGGGAGCTGCTGCCCGAGCCGGAGCGTACGTTCCTGTACTGGCGGGACCGTCCGGTGCGGTGACGGTCCGGCGGGTGTGACGGTGACGGTCCGGCGGGTGTGACACTGCCGCGGATGCCGGGCACGACCGGCGCGCGCCATCGCCGAACGGCCACGCGGTTGCGGCCTGTTGGGCCCCGAAGAGGACCCGGAGGACTCAGGCGCGGCACGTGGACAGGGGAGAAGGTGATCAGGTAGAGACGTGACGCATGAGGAGATCCGTGACGTGAGCGCTCCGGCATCGCGCATCGACACCGCCCACCGGCCGCGGCCGTCCGTGCGCGCGGTCCACCGCAACCCCGAGGCGTCCTGGCCGGTGCGCCTGTACCGGCACACCGTACCCGTACGTCTCAGACGGGCCCTCGTGACCCGGACGACCGTGCGGGCACGCGCGCGCGTCAAACAGCGGTTCGCGAACCTGCCCTCCCCGCGCCGCCTGCTCGGCCGGGTCCGCGCGGCCTGGCTGCTGCGGGCGCATCCCGGACTGTTCGCGGCCGGGGACCGGGACGTGCGGCTGGTGTCCGGAGTGCCCAAGGCGGTGCTCACCGGCGCCGGCGTCTCGCCGCTGTCGGCCCGCAACACCAACGCCTCCGCGGTCCGCGCGGCCCTCGACGAGGCGGGCCTCGACTACTTCTGCGTACGTGGCCGCAGCAACACCTCCGCGGTCGTCGCCCTCGCCGCCGCGGACCGGGCCGCGGCCCTGCGAGCCCTGGAGCGGGCGTGCCGGGAACGGCCCGGCTACGTCCGCGCCGCCGAGGGGACGCGGCGCCGGGGCGGTGCGACCCGGCCGGGGTTCCACCGCCGCACCTGGCGGCGGCTCGCGCGGGCCGACGTCATCCGCGTCACCTGGTACCAGGGCGACCTGAGCGGGCAGTTGGCCTTCGGGCCCAGCTACGGCTGCGACGTCGAGTTCTGGACGTCCGAGGGGGAGACGGGCGAGGTGCTGCGGGCGCCGCGCCCGAACCGGACCGCCGAGCAGGTCCCGCGCGCCGGCGCCGCGGTGTACCTCTCCGAGACCCGGTTCACGGCGCTCGCCGGCCCCGACCGCCCGTTGCCGGCGGTGCGCACCCGCGCGGAGTTCGCCGGGCCGGCACCCGAGGACGTCCGCTTCCCCGTCGACGTCGTCTACACCTGGGTCGACGGACAGGACCCGCAGTGGCTGCGGCGCCGCGCGGCCCTGGCCGGGCAGGCCTACCACGAGGAGGCCGACAACGCGGCCCGCTACCTCAACCGCGACGAACTGCGCTACTCACTGCGCTCGCTGCACCAGTTCGCCCCCTGGGTACGCACGATCCACCTCGTCACCGACGACCAGGTGCCGCCCTGGCTGGCCACGGACATACCCGGGCTCCGGGTCGTCGGCCACAAGGAGATCTTCGACGACCCGAGCCTGCTGCCGACGTTCAACTCCCATGCCATCGAGAGCCAGTTGCACCACATCGACGGCCTGTCCGAGCACTTCCTCTACTTCAACGACGACGTGTTCCTGGGCCGCCCGGTCGTCCCCCAGGACTTCTTCCTCGCCAACGGCCTGACCAAGTTCTTCCCGTCCCCCGCGCTCATCCCGCCGGGCGCGCCCACCGTGCGGGACGTGCCGGTCTCCGCCGCAGGCAAGAACGACCGCGCCCTCGTCGAGGCCGCCTTCGGCACCGTCATCAGCCAGAAGATGAAGCACACCCCGCACGCGCTGCGGCGCAGCGTGCTGTACGAACTCGAGGAGCGCTTCCCGGCCGAGCACCGCGCCACCGCCGCTCACCGCTTCCGCAGCCTGGACGACGTCTCGTTCGTCTCCACGATGCACCACTACTACGCCTTCCACACCGCCCGCGCCGTTCCCGACCGGCTGCGCTACGCCTACCTCGACGTCTCCCACCCGGCGTTCGCCACCCGCCTCCAGGCCCTGCTGGCCCGCCGGGACCGGCAGGCGTTCTGCCTGAACGACACGGTCTCCGCCGAGCGGGAGGCCGATGCCCAGCGGAGCGTGCTGACCGCGTTCCTGGGGGCGTACTTCCCGGTCCCCGGCCCCTACGAGACCGGCCCCGCCGCAACGGCCCGGTAGGCGCGGGGAAGAGGCCTGCGGCTCTCGCGCCTCACGTGGACGCCACGGCCCGGCCGCCGGCCGGCGCGGCGGACGCGCAGCGCTGCCGCCACTCGCCCACGCCGCCCTCCCCGACCAGGCATGCGGGAATCCCGGCGCGGCTGAGCAGGCTCGCGGCGATCGCCGCCCGGTGGCCGTTGGAGCAGATGGCCCACACCGGCCGGTCCCGGGGCAGGTCGTCGAGTCGTGCGGGCAGGTCGGCGACGAAGATCTGGCGGCTGCCGGGGATGGTGCCCCAGGCCCGTTCGAGTTCCTGGCGCACGTCCAGCACGTACGGCGGCCGGTCGCCGAGCATGGCCTCGCACAGCTCGCCGACGCCGGCCGTGGGGTAGGAGGCGACCTCCTGGCCGTCCCCGGCCCAGGCGTCGATGCCGCCGTCGAGGTGGCCGGTGATCCTGGTCCAGCCGATCCGGATCAGCTGGGTGACGGCCTCCGCGCGGGCGTCGCCGGACGACTCCGGCAGCACCAGGGCGAGCGGGGCGTCGAAGGGCAGCATCCAGCCGACGTAGCCGGCGAAGCCCGAGTTGAGCTCGATGTTGACCGAGCCGGGGATGTGCGCCGCGGCGAACGCCTCGCGGTCGCGGCCGTCCACCACCCACAGCTCGCCGTCCATCCGCCGGGCGAGTTCGGCCGCCGTGAGCGCGGGCAGGTCGGGCACGCGGCCGAGCACGGGGGCGCCGTGCCGGTTGATGGGGGCCATGTGCCGGTAGTAGTGGGGGTAGGCCATGAGCTCGCCGCGCAACTCCAGGCTGAACTCGGTGAAGTCCGCCGCGGTCAGCAGCGGGTTGTCGCGCTGCTCCTCCGCGATGGTGCTGGTCCTGCGGGTGGTGGGCATGGCGGCGACGCAGAAGCTGCCGGCCCCGTGGGTGGGCAGTACGCGCGCGGTGGCGGGCAGGGCGGCCAGCCGGCGCAGGCTGTCGTACTGGGCGCGGGTGAGCTCGTCGGTGTGCGTGGGGCCGAGCAGGTCGGGCCGGCCGGCACTGCCGACCAGCAGGCTGCCGCCGGTGAAGACCGCGGCGGGTTCGGCCGCGTCGCCCTCGTGGACCAGGTACGACAGATGCTCGTAGGTGTGTCCGGGGGTGGCCATGGCGACCAGGCGCAGGCCGCCGAGCAGGATCTCGTCTCCCTCGTCGGCGGGACGGTGCGGGAACTCGTAGCGGCCCTTGGCGGGGGCGACGACCTCGGCGCCGGTGGCCGCCCGTATCTCGAGGGCTCCGGACACGTAGTCGTTGTGCACGTGCGTCTCCAGGACGGCACGGATGCGTGCCCCGCGCTCCTCGGCGAGCCGGTGCAGCCGCCAGGCGTCGCGCTGGGGGTCGACGATCACGGCCTCCCCACCGGAGACGAGCAGGTAGCTGTTGTCGCCGAGGCCGGCGGTGACGAATACGTCGAGATCCATGGCGATCTCCCACGGCAGAGGTGAGGTGCTCCTGATGGTGTCGGCCAATCGGGTATTCAATTGACCAATTGAGCTATTGACTCCTTGATACTCGCCTGCCTACGGTCTGTCCATGCCCGTGATCCCGGACATACTCCTCGACGACGTGGCCGCCCGCTTCGCCCTCCTGGGCGATCCGACCCGGCTGCGGGTCGTGCGCGCGCTGCACGAGGCCGGGGAGTGCACCGTCGGAGAGACCGCCGAAGCGGCCGGCACCTCGGTCGCCAACGCCTCACAGCACCTGCAGCGCCTGACGGGCGGCGGGATCACGGCACGGCGCCGGGACGGGCAGGCGGTGCGCTACCGCATCGTGGACGAGACCATCGAGCAGCTGTGCGCGATCGTGTGCGGCAGCGTGGCGGCCGGCCGGGCGGCCGGAGCAGCGGAGACAGTCACCGACTGATCGCGGGAAGAGGCGACGATGCGGGACTTGGAAGAAGAGGACACCCAGGACACCGACGACACCGCCCCAGTGACCGGCCAGGACGACGCCGGGCGCCGCTGGCTGAAGATCATCGACCAGAACCGGTGCATCGGCTGCCACGCCTGCACCACGGCCTGCAAGTCGGAGAACGAGGTACCGCTCTCGGTCACCCGCACCTACGTGAAGAGCGTCGACGTCGGCACCTTCCCGCAGGCCCGCCGGGCCTTCCAGGTCACCCGGTGCAACCAGTGCGAGGACGCGCCCTGCGTGGCCGCCTGTCCCACCTCGGCCATGTTCCGCCGGCCGGACGGGATCGTGGACTTCGACAAGGACGCGTGCATCGGCTGCAAGGCGTGCATGGCCGCGTGCCCCTACGACGCGATCTTCATCAACCCCGAGGACCACTCGGCCGAGAAGTGCAACCTGTGCGCGCACCGCCTCGACGTGGGACTGGAACCGGCGTGCGTGGTGGTCTGCCCCACCCAGGCCATCATCGTCGGCGACGCGGCGGACCCGCAGTCGGAGGCGGCGCGCGTGGTGGCGCGCGAGCCGGTCGCCGTACGCCGTCCGGAAAAGGGCACCCGGCCCAAGCTGTTCTACCGCGGCGCCACCCAGGCCACGCTCGACCCGCTGGCCGCGCGGCGTCCCGCGGGCGACACGTTCATGTGGAGCGAGATCCCCGAAGGCGCGCAGCGGGTCACCTCCGGGCACCCCGGCGGAGGCAACAGCAGCGCCGCCGCCCTGCTGTCGTACGACATCTCCCACCGGGCCCCGTGGGACTGGCGGGTGAGCCTGTACACCTGGACCAAGGGCATCGCCGCGGGCGCCTACCTGGTGGCGGTGCTGCTGGCGCTGGCCGGGCGCGTCTCCTGGACGGATCCGCTGCTGGTGTGGGCGGCGCCGGTGCTCGCGGTGGTCTTCCTCGCCGCCACCGCCGGGCTGCTGGTGGCGGACCTGGAGCACCCGGCCCGTTTCTACTACCTGCTGACCCGGCCGCAGTGGCGCAGCTGGCTGGTGCGCGGCGGGATCGTGCTGACCGGCTACGCCGGAGCGCTCGGCCTGCACCTGCTGGCCGGTCTCCTCGGCAGTACCGGCCTGCGGCAGGCCGTCGCGGTGCCGGGCGTACCGCTCGCGGTGCTGACCGCCGTCTACACCGCCTACCTGTTCGCCCAGGCCAAGGCGCGCGACCTGTGGCAGAACCCGCTGCTGCCCGCGCACCTGCTGGTGCAGGCGGCCCTGGCGGGCGCCGCGGCGCTGCTGCCCGCGGCCGCGGTCTGGCAGCACGACACCGTCAGCGAGCTGGGCTGGATCCTGGCCGGCGCCGCCCTGGCCCATCTGCTGCTGGTGCTGGGCGAGGTGACCCTCGTCCACCCCACCGAGCACGCCCGGCTGGCCGCGGCCGAGCTGACCCGCGGCCGGTTCCGCGGCTACTTCCGGGCGGCGGCCGTACTGGTCGCCGCGGGCCTGGCCGCACCGTGGGCCGGCCCGTGGGTGGCGCCCCTGGCGCTGGCCGGGCTCGCCGCATACGAGCACGCCTACGTCCAGGCCGGCCAGGCCGTGCCACTGGCCTGACGGCCGGCCGCCGACCGCACCGACGGACGCCTGACGGACCCTCACAGACGAAGAGGACGGACGGATGGACACAGCAGGACCGGGCTCGGCCGGACAGCCGGGCGCCGGGGGACTCGAAGGGCTCGGAGCCCGGGTGAGCGCCGCCCGCGCGGCGGTCCAGGCGCGCGGCGAGACCTTCTATCCCGGTGCGAGCCGGGTGCACCTCGCCGCGTTCCCGCCGAAGGAGCGCTGGGACGACTGGATCGAGCTGGACTCCCGCTCGTGGCCCCGGCGGGTCGAGCGCCGCTCCATGCTGGTCCCCACCACCTGCTTCAACTGCGAGTCCGCCTGCGGCCTGCTGGCCTACGTCGACCGGGACACGCTGCAGGTGCGCAAGTTCGAGGGCAACCCCGAGCACCCCGGCTCCCGCGGCCGCAACTGCGCCAAGGGACCGGCCACCCTGAACCAGGTCACCGACCCCGACCGGATCCTCGCCCCGCTCAGGCGGGCCGGCGCGCGCGGCGAAGGCCGCTGGGAGCAGGTCGGCTGGGACGAGGCCCTGGACGACATCGCCGGCCGCGTCCGCGCCGCCATCACCGAGGGCCGGCGCGAGGAGGTCATGTACCACGTGGGCCGTCCGGGCGAGGACGGCTTCACCGAGCGGGTGCTGGCCAGCTGGGGCGTGGACGGGCACAACTCCCACACCAACGTGTGCTCCTCGGGCGCCCGCGCCGGCTACCACTTCTGGACCGGCATCGACCGGCCCAGCCCGGACCACGCCCGCGCCGACGTCATCCTGCTCATCAGCTCGCACCTGGAGTCGGGCCACTACTTCAACCCGCACGCGCAGCGCATCATGGACGCCAAGTCGCGCGGCGCGAAGATCATCGTCTTCGACACCCGGCTGTCCAACACCGCCACCCACGCCGACCACTGGCTCTCCCCGCACCCCGGATCCGAGCCCGCGATCCTGCTGGCCGTCGCCAACCACCTGATCAGGACCGGCGCCTACGACCGGGATTTCGTACGCGACTGGTGGAACTGGGCGGAGTACCTGGCGGCCGAGCACCCCGCCGAGGAACAGACCTTCGAGCGGTTCGAGGAGATCCTGGCGGACCTCTACCAGAAGTACACCTTCTCCTTCGCCGCCGCCGAGTCGGGCGTCGCGGAGTCCGTCATCGCCGAGGTCGCCGCGGCCGTGGCGGGCGCCGGCACCCGCTTGTCGACCCACAGCTGGCGCTCCGCGGCCGCGGGGAACCTGGGCGGCTGGCAGGTGGCCCGCTGCCTGTTCCTGCTCAACTGCCTGCTCGGCGCGGTCGCCACCGAGGGCGGCACCTATCCCAACGCCTGGAACAAGTTCGTACCCCGCCCGGTCCACACCCCCGGCCACCCGCAGAACTGGAACGAGCTCACCTGGCCGCAGCAGTACCCGCTGGCGCTCAACGAACTGTCCTTCCTGTTGCCGCACTTCCTCAAGGAGGGCCGCGGCCGGCTCGCCGTCTACTTCACCCGGGTCTACAACCCGGTGTGGACCAACCCCGACGGCATGAGCTGGGTCGAGGTCCTCACCGACCCCGAACTGGTCGGACTGCACGTGGCGTTGACCCCTGTGTGGAACGAGACGGCCTACTTCGCCGACTACGTGCTGCCGATGGGCGTCGGATCCGAGCGCCACGACCTGCACTCCTACGAGCAGTACGACGGGCAGTGGATCGGCTTCCGCCAGCCGGTGCTGCGCGCGGCCCGCGAGCGTCTGGGCGAGAAGGTGACCGACACCCGGCAGGTCAACCCCGGCGAGGTGTGGGAGGAGAACGAGTTCTGGATCGAGCTGTCCTGGCGTATCGACCCCGACGGCTCGCTCGGCATCCGCCGCCACTACGAATCCCCGGGCCGTCCCGGTGAGAAGCTCACCGTGGACGAGTACTACGGCCACATCTTCGAGCACTCCGTGCCCGGGCTGCCGCGGGCCGCCGAAGCCGAAGGACTGAGCCCGCTGCAGTACATGCGCCGGTACGGAGCCTTCGAGATCAGCAGGGGCGTGGGGCCCGTCTTCGCCCGGGAGGTCCCGGCGGAGGAGCTGCGGGACGCGGTGGACGGCCCCTTCGGGCGCGTCTACACACCGGCGCCCGCGCCGGCCGGCCCGAACGTCGTCCCGGTCGCCACGCCCGAACCGGACGAGCAGGGCCGCCGCCCGGTCGGCGTCCGCGTCGACGGAAAGGTGCTGCGCGGCTTCCCCACCCCCAGCGGGCGGCTGGAGTTCTACTCGCGCACGCTGGCCGAGTGGGGCTGGCGCGAGCAGGCGCTGCCCGGCTACATCCGCAGCCATGTGCACCCCGCCGCGATGGAGCCCGGCCAGATGGTGCTCATCTCCACCTTCCGGGTGCCGACGCAGATCCACACCCGGGGCGGCAGCGCCAAGTGGCTGAACGAACTCGCCCACACCAACCCGCTGTGGATCCATCCGCAGGACGCCGCCCGGCTCGGTCTCGGCGCGGGCGACCTCGTGCGGGTGGAGACCGCGATCGGGCACTTCGTGGTCAAGGCGTGGGTGACCGAGGGCATCCGTCCCGGCGTGGTCGCCTGCAGCCACCACATGGGCCGCTGGAAGCCGGTCCACCAGCCCGGGGCGGAAGGCGTCGGGGGAGAGGGTGTCACCGAGGGCGCGGGCCAGGTGATGGCCACGGTGGACCTGGACCGGACCGGCGACCGGTGGGCGATGACCCGCCGGGCGGGCGTGTCGCCGTACGAGTCCGCCGACCCCGACACGCGGCGGATCTGGTGGGGCGACGTCGGCGTCCACCAGAACCTCACCTTCCCCGTCCACCCGGACCCGATCTCCGGCCAGCACTGCTGGCACCAGGCGGTACGCGTACGGCCGGCGGAGCCGGGCGACTCCTACGGCGACATCGCCGTGGACACCGGAAAGGCGCGGGAGGTGTACCGGGAGTGGCTCGCGATGACCCGGGACGCGCGTCACCATTCCCCCGACGGCACCCGCCGGCCGTACTGGCTGATGCGCCCGCTGAAACCCGCCCGCGACGTCTACCGGCTGCCCGAAGAGAGCGCGGAAGCCGTGGACGCGGCACAAGCCGCGGGAGCCCCGGAAGCCCCGGAAGCCGCGGGAGCCGAAGAGGTCGTGGAAGGCGCGGCAGCCGTCGACGTCGAGGAGGCCTCCGATGGCCGTCGAACCTGAGCTCTTCCGCGCCCTCGGCGCGCTGAGCGAGGCCCCGGACCCGGCACACGCCCGGCTGGCGGCGGCCCTGGGGCTGCCCGGTCCGCCCGAAGCGGCCGACCACACCGGGCTGTTCGTGCTCCAGCTCGTACCCTACGCATCGGCGTACCTGAGCCCGGACGGCATGCTCGGCGGCGAGCCCGCCGACCGGGTGGCCGGATTCTGGCGGGCCCTGCACCTCACCCCGCCCGCGGAGCCCGACCACCTCGCCGCCCTCCTCGGTCTGTACGCCGCCCTCACCGAACGCGGGCGGGTCCAGGCCGACCCCGCGCGCGCCGCGCTGTGGCGCCGCGCGGGCCAGGCCCTGCTGTGGGAGCACCTGCTCACCTGGCTCCCGGTCTACACGAGCGCCGCGGCACGGGTCGCGGGCCCCGTCCACGCCGCCTGGGCCCGCCTGCTCGGTGACGCCCTCCTCGCCGAGGCCCGGGCGGTGCCCCAGCCGCCCACCACGGCGCTGCACCTGCGCGAGCGCCCCGCCGCGCCCGACCCGCGGGACGGCCCGGAGCCGTTCGCCCGTGCCCTGCTCACTCCGGCCCGCAGCGGACTGCTCCTCACCCGCGCCGACCTGACGCAGGGCGCCCGCGCCGCCGGCCTCACCCCGCGCCTGGGCGAACGCGCCTTCGTCCTGCGCTCGATGCTCGGCCAGGACCCCGCCGCGACCCTCGGCTGGCTCACGGACCGGGCCGGTGAATGGGCCGAGCGCCACCGTGCCACCGAACCGGTCCTGGGCGACGTCGCGCGCGCGTGGCGCACCCGGGCCGAGGCAACCCGCGCCGCGCTCAGCCGGGCCCGGCCCACCGCCATGGAGGTGACCCGTGTCTCCTGACCCCCGACCCGCCACCGTGATATCCGGCCCCGAGGCAGCAGCGCCCGGGGTGAGCGAGAGCGACGTCCGCCGGATCGTCCGCGAGGAGATCGAACGGTCCTTCCGCCGGGACCCGGCGACCCGCACCGCCGCGATCGTCGCCTCCAAGGGCACCCTCGACTGGGCCTACCCTCCGCTGATCCTCGCCAACGCCGCCGCGGCGATCGGCATGGACGTGTCGGTCTTCTTCACCTTCTACGGCCTGAACATCATCCACAAGGACGCCGAACGCAGGCTCAGGGTCGATCCCGTCGGCAATCCGGCCATGCCGATGCCGGTGCGCGTCCCGGACATCGTCTCGTCGCTGCCCGGGATGGTGCCGATGGCGTCGGCCATGATGCGCTCCAAGTTCGCCAGGAACAAGGTCGCCACCGTCCGCGAGCTCCTCACCGAGGCCCGGGAGGCCGAAGTGCGGCTGATCGCCTGCCAGATGACCGTCGACGTCTTCGGCCACCGGCCGGAGGACTTCATCGACGGCGTCGAGTTCGCCGGCGCCGCCGCCTTCATGGCCCGCGCCCGCAAAGCCCACACCACCCTGTTCATCTGACCGTTCCGGGAACGGGAGACCGAGATGCCCGACATCACCGAGGACCAACTCGTCGACGCCAGAGAACTGATGTGCCCGATGCCCGTGATGGCAGCGACCAAGGCCATGCGCCGGCTCCGTCCCCACCAGGTGCTCAAGATCCTCGCCACCGACCGGGGTTCGCTGTCCGACATCCCCGCCTGGGCGGACGCCAACGGCGACGAACTGCTCGACTCGGCGGAGAACGAGGGGGTGTTCGTCTTCTACGTCCGCAAGGCCGACCAGGAGTGACTGCACGCGTCGCACCGTCGCCGCGGCACGCCTGAGGCGACCGGCGCGGTGGAGGACCGTGCCGGCCGGCCGCGCGCCTCCGCCCGGCCGGGAGAACCGGGGTGAGGCGGGCCGGGCGCGGTCTTCAGGCGCGGCCCTCGGCGGCGACCAGTGCGGCCTTCGCGGTCAGCGGCACGTCGACCCAGCCGGTGAAGCGGCCCTCGATGTTCGCGGTGCTCTGCCCGTGCCGCAGCAGGACCAGCGGCCCCATGCGCACGGGCCGGCGATCACTCACGGTGTCCCGCCGCCGCGGCCCGCTCCCGGGAGGCCTCGATCTCGGCGTAGGCCTGCTCCCGGCCCTCCCAGTGGGAGCCCTCGACGGACTTGCCGGGCTCCAGGTCCTTGTAGACCTCGAAGAAGTGCGTGATCTCCAGCCGGTCGAACTCGGGGAGGTCGGTGATGTCCTGCACGTCCGCGTGACGCGGGTCGTGGGCGGGCACGCACAGCACCTTCTCGTCCGGACCCTGCTCGTCCTTCATGACGAACATGCCGACGGCCCGGCACTCGATGGCGCAGCCGGGGAAGGTCGGCTCCCCGACGAGGACGAGGGCGTCGAGCGGCTCGCCGTCACGGCCCAGGGTGTTCTCGATGTAGCCGTAGTCGGCCGGGTACTTCGTGGAGGTGAACAGCAGCCGGTCGAGCCGGATGCGCCGCAGCTCGTGGTCCATCTCGTACTTGTTGCGGGACCCCTGGGGGATCTCCACGATCACTTCGAACTCCACTGTGACCTCCCGCCGGCATCAGCCGTGTCGTTGTGCGCCGTGCGGCGCGGTTCGTTCGGGCCGGCACCGGGGTCCCGGCCCGGCCCGGCGTCGGGGCCGCCTGCGGCGGCCGCCGAGGGTGCCCCCGGCGAGCCTGCCGCACAGGGCGGGAGGAGGTCGAGCCTGGCGGGACGCGCGGCGCGGCGCGCGGCGCCCGCTCCCTGCCCGCCTGCCGGACGTTCCGCGGCAGGCACGCGCCGAGGCGGGTGGACGCGGCGGTGGCGATGCGCACGCACCGTGCCGAGTACCGGCCCGGGAACCGACTGTGTCACTGCGCGGCTCCTTCCCCACAGGGCCGTTCGGCCTCACCCGGGGTCCCGGAGCGCTCGGTCACGTAGAATCGGGGCAACCCGCATCCGCGCGTGCGATACGCGAGGAAGAGACGCATATCGGAGGCAATCTCCTTTTATGGGCCGAAGGGCCCCTTGTCCGGCCGGCGCCAGGATCGTTCTCCTGGAGGTACGACGGACGGGGGGCCGGAACATCCGGTGCGAGGTGGTCGGTGTGCGGGACGGCGGAGGCGACCCGGCGCGCGGCACCCTCCTGCGCCGCCCCGCGGCCCTGGTCCTGGCTCTGTCCCTGCTCCCCGTGGCCCTGCTCGTGCCGGACCTGCTGACGCCGCCGCGTGTGCGGTTCGGCCCCATGATGGTCGCGGCTCCGGCCCTCGCGGCCATCTTCTGCACTCCGGCCGGCGTGCTCCTGGTGGTGGGCGCGACGCTGCCCTGCATGGTCGCGGCCTCCGTGGCGAACCAGCAGTTCGACACGGCCAACTTCCCGGTGCAGCTGACCACCACGGTGCTGCTCAGCTTCGCCGCCGTGGCGGCCAGCGCCGTTCGGCTGGGCAAGGAGCGGGCCCTGGCGCGGTCGCGCAGGGTCGCCGCGGTCGCCCAGCGGGTGCTGCTGCAGCCGCTGCCGCGCCGGGTCGGCGCCTTCGAGATGGCGTCGCTGTACCTGGCCGCGGACGAGGAGGCCGCCATAGGCGGAGACCTGTACGCGGCCGCCCGCCAGGATGGGTCGGCCCGGATCCTCCTCGGTGACGTCCAGGGCAAGGGACTGGCTTCGTGGGAGATCGTCAACTGCGTGGTCAACACGTTCCGGCAGTCGGTCCGGCGCGGCACCCCGCTGACGGAACTGGTGCCCGAACTGGAGACGGCCTTCCGCGAGGAGATCGGTCAGCTGTCCGCGACGGCGGATCCGGACGCCCGTGCGGCCGGCCCGTACGAGGACGAGTCGTTCGTCACCGCGGTGGTGCTCGATCTGCCGGAGGACGGCCCCGTGCGGCTGGTGAACCTGGGACACCCGCCGCCGCTGCTGCTGCACGAGGGGAAGGTCACCGCGCTCGAGGCGCGGACGCCCGTGCCCCCGCTGGGTCTGGGGGACCTGAACGGGGGAGCGGTGTTCGTGGACCGGGCCGACTTCCCGCCGGGCGCGACCCTGCTGCTCTACACCGACGGGGTGAGCGAGGCCCGCGACACCTCCGGCGACTTCTATCCGCTCGCCGACCGGGTGCGCCGCTGGACCGGCCTGCCGCCCGAGGACCTGCTCGCCGCGCTCCACCAGGATCTGCGGCAGTACGCGGGCTCCCGGCTCACCGACGACGTGGCCATGGTCGCGGTGCGGCGCACCCCCGTCGGCGTCACGGTGAGGACCGCCGAGGGCGAACTGACCGACGCGCACGGGGCCGCCTGATCCGTCCCCTCCGGCAGCCCGGCGGCCGGCCCGGCGAAGCGGCTCCCGGTGACCGCTCAGTCGGCGTCCGGCGGCGCCGCGGGGACGGCGTCCTGGTGCGCGGCGGACTTCCTGCGGTGACTCGCCGCTTTCGCCTGGTTTCCGCAGCGCTGCATGGAGCACCATTTGCGGGGTCTGCCGCGGACGGCGTCCAGGTAGATCATCCGGCAGGTCTCGGAGGCGCACGCGCGCAACCGCGACCTGCGCGCGTCGTCCGACATCAGGTCGATCAGGTCCCGGGCGACGACGGACAGCAGCTCCCGCACGGTCAGGAGCTCCTGGTCCGGGTCGCCCCGTGCACCGTCGGCGGTCAGCCGCAGTTGCGGCACCGGGGGATGCGTGCGGGCCAGGCGATTGACGAGTGCGAGGGCCTGCCGGCCGGGCACGTGGCCGTCGACGGCCGACGACGCGATGTCGAACGCGGCCGCGCGCAGCCCGTGCAGCGACCTCAGGGCGCCGGGCGGGTCGTATCCGGGCCTGAGCGGGAGTCCCACGCCGCGGCACCACGCCTCGAGCCGTGGTACGTCTCCCATCCGCTCCACGGGCGCGTGCGGGCGGCGGCCCACGGTGGCCACGAGGTCCAGGCAGAGCGTTCCCGCGTCGAAGCGCAGTTGCCGCAGCTGCTCGGTGACCCGCCGGCGGGGTTGCCCTTGCGTCGAGACAGCCATACGGACCATAGTAACCGTATAAACGGTTATCAAGGAGCTCGCCACGGCCCCCTCGACGGCTGCCGCCCGACGGTTCGGGCCGTGGCGGTGATCGGGCCGTGACGGTGGTCCGGGACCTCTCACCACCGGAAGGACCCCCAGCATGCGCATCGCGGTCATCGGAGCAGGCGGCGTCGGCGGATACTTCGGAGCGCGGCTGGCCGCGGCGGGCAACGACGTCACGTTCGTCGCCCGGGGCCGCCACCTCGACGCCGTACGCCGTTCCGGGCTGCTGGTACGGAGTCCGCTGGGGGAGTTCAGGACACCGCCGGCGTCAGCGGTCGGCAGCGTCTCCGAGCTCGGTCCCACCGACCTGGTCCTGGTCGCGGTGAAACTCTGGGACACCGAGGACGTCGCCGCCCAACTGGGCTCGGCCGACCTGCACAGCCCCTATGTGCTGTCGCTGCAGAACGGCGTGCACAAGGACATCATCCTGCGCAGCCACCTGAACGACGATCGCCTCCTCGGCGGCACATGCTTCATCTCGGCCTTCATCGAAGAACCCGGCGTCGTGGTCCACAACAACACACTGCAGAAGATCGTCGTCGGGCCGTACCGGGACGAGCAGGCGTCCACGAGCCGGGCCGTGTACGAGGCCTTCCGCGACGCCGGGATCGAAACGGAACTGAGCACCGACATCGAGAGGGTGATCTGGCAGAAGTTCATCTTCCTCGTCGGGCTGTCGGCCACGACTGCCGCCGTCCGCCGGCCCATAGGCGTTGTCCGCTCCAACGACCGCACCCGCGTCCTGCTGGAGGAGGTGATGCGGGAGACCGCCGAGGTGGCGCGCGCGTCCGGCGTGAAACTGGACGACGCGTTCGTGGAGGCACAGATGGAGTTCTGCGACACCCTGCCGGCGGGCATGACCTCCTCCATGCACAACGACCTGGACAAGGGCAACCGCCTCGAACTGCCCTGGCTCAGCGGGGGAGTCGTCGATCTCGCCGAGCAGCTGAACATCGCCGTACCGCGCAATCGAACGGTGGCCGACATACTGGCGCCGTACGCTTTCGGCCGGCCGGCCGCATGAGAAGAGCCGCCCTGAGGCCTTCACCGCCGCCGCAAGGACCGTCATCGCTGCCGTGCGGACTCTGGCGCGGGTCGAGAGCGCACTCGCCCGGCTGGACGACGGCGCCTGCCTGAGCTGCCGGAGCCGAGCTGCCGGAGCGAGCTGGAGAACGTACGGTGACGCGGCGTTCAAGCACAAAGGCGAGGAGTCCTCTCCTCGCCTGTCTCAAGGTATAGCGCACCGGGGGGCTTGCGGCAAGACCCGGGTGGCGGCGCAGAATCGTCGGCCGAGGCCACAACCTGCGGAAACGGCAGACACGACGTACGCGCTCTGTGCGGACGACGCGGGTGGTGCGGTGACGCGGTGATTTGGGGACGCGGTGATTTTGGTGACGCGGTGACGCCGAACCGTCGGACCACGGGGAACGACCGCCGGCCACCGACGGAACCGGCGATGCGGTTGCGGGCGCTCGGTTCACAGGCGCGGGGGTGCGCGCCGACCGACTCGTTGCGGGGAAGGCGACAGACATGCGTACGTGCGTGGCAAGAGGTGCCGCGGAGCCGGCGCCGCCGGAGATCCGGTGGCCCGGTGCGGTGCGGCGGAGGACGTCTGCTTCGGAGGCGTCGCGGTGATCGAGCGGTACGTGCTGGACCTGCGGAAGATCGACGAGGCGCAGCTGGCCGCCGTCGGCGGCAAGGGCGCGCACCTGGGCGTGCTGTCGCGGATCGAAGGCGTCCGCGTGCCGGGCGGCTTCTGCGTGACCACCGACGCCTTCCGGCGGATGACGGCGCGGACACCGGCGCTGGAGGGCATGCTGGACGAGCTGGCGCGTCCGGGGCCGGACGACGGGGAGGCGGTCCGCACGCTCAGCGCACGGATCCGCCGCACCATCGAAGCGGCCGCCGTCCCGGACGATGTCGCAGAGGCGATCACCGGCGCGCTCGTCCGGTGGGGTGCGGAGGACGCCTACGCGGTCCGGTCCAGCGCGACGGCGGAGGACCTGCCGACGGCCTCCTTCGCCGGCCAGCAGGACACGTACCTGAACGTCGTGGGGGCGACGGCGGTCCTCGAGCACGTCAGCCGGTGCTGGGCCTCGCTGTTCACCGAGCGGGCCGTGACCTACCGCCGGCGCAACGCCGTCGACCACCGTACGGTCCACATGGCCGTGGTCGTGCAGCGGATGGTCTTCCCGGAGGCGGCCGGCGTCCTCTTCACGGCCGACCCCGTCACGGGCAACCGGAAGGTCGCCACCGTGGACGCCGGCTTCGGCCTCGGGGAGGCCCTGGTCTCCGGCCTGGTGAACCCGGACGTCTTCACGGTGCGCGGCGGCGAGGTCGTCACCAGGAGGATCCCCGCCAAGCGGCGCGCCGTGCGGGCCCTGCCGGGCGGCGGCACGCGGGAAACGGCGATCGACGCACAGCGGCAGGAGCAGCCCGCGCTGACGGACGCCCAGGCCGTGCGGCTCGTGCGGCTCGGCCGGCGGATCGAGGCGCACTTCGGCCGCCCCCAGGACATCGAGTGGTGCCTGGCCGACGACGGCTTCCACATCGTTCAGAGCCGGCCGATCACCACGCTGTTCCCGGTCCCGGAGACCGCCGACCAGGACAATCACGTCTACGTCTCCGTCGGACACCAGCAGATGATGACCGACCCCATGAAGCCCCTGGGACTGTCCATGTGGCAGCTGACGGCCATGGTGCCGATGCACGAGGCGGGCGGGCGGCTGTTCGTCGACGTCACCCGGCGCCTGGCCGCACCCGCGGGCCGCGCCGGTCTCCTGGACGTCATGGGCAGGGGCGATCCGCTGGTCCGGGACGCGCTGGAGACCCTTCTTGAGCGGGAGGACTTCATCCCGTCGCTCCCGGACGCGGGCGCGGGTCCCGGCGGAGCGCCGGCCGGCGGCGCGCCCGCTCCGGTCGAGACCGATCCGGCCATCGTGGCCGAGCTGATCGAGCGCAGCCGGGCGTCCCTCGCCGCCCTGCGCCGCGGTATCCGGGCGAAGACCGGGCCGGCGTTGTTCGACTTCCTGCTGGAGGCCTTCGAGGAGCACAGGCGAGTCCTCGGCGATCCGCTGAACATCCAGGCGATCATGGCGGGGATGGAGGCCACCTGGTGGCTCAACGACAGGCTGGAGGAGTGGCTGGGGGAGAAGAACGCGGCTGACACGCTGACCCTCTCCGCCCCCGGCAACGTCACGTCGGAGATGGGACTGGCGCTGCTCGACGTCGCCGACGCGATCCGCCCGCACCCGGAGGTGGTCGGGTTCCTGCAGCGCGTCGAGGACGACGGCTTCCTCGACGGACTGGCGAAGCTCGCGGGCGGGACCGAGGCGCGCGACGCCCTGGAGGCCTACCTCGACCGCTACGGCATGCGCTGCGTCGGCGAGATCGACATCACGAGGCCGCGCTGGCGCGAGCGGCCCAGCACGCTCCTGCCCGTGATCCTCGACAACGTCAGGATGTTCGGGCCGGGCGCCGCCCGGCAGCGCTTCGAGCAAGGACGCCGGCAGGCGCTTCAGAAGGAACAGGAGGTGCTCGCACGTCTGCGGACCCTGCCGGACGGGGAGCGGAAGGCCGACGAGACCAAGCGGATGATCGACCGGGTCCGCACCTTCATCGGGTACCGGGAGTACCCCAAGTACGGCATCGTCAGCCGCTACTTCGTCTACAAGCAGGCTCTGCTGGAGGAGGCCGGGCGCCTCGTGCGGGCGGGCGTGCTCGCCGAGCGGGAGGACGTCTTCTACCTCTCGTTCCAGGAGTTCCGCGACGCCGTACGCACGCGGCGGGTGGACGAACGGCTCCTCCGCCGGCGCAAGGAGGCGTTCCGGTCGTACCAGGCGCTCACACCGCCCCGGGTGCTGACATCGGACGGCGAGGCGCTCAGCGGGGCGTACCGGCGCGACGGCCTCCCGGCGGGTGCCCTGATCGGGCTGCCGGTCTCCGCCGGGACCGTCGAGGGCAGGGCCCGCGTCATCCTCGACATGACCGAGGCCGATCTCGAAGCCGGCGACATCCTGGTCACGGCCTTCACGGACCCCAGCTGGTCACCCCTCTTCGTCGGAGTCACGGGCCTGGTGACAGAGGTGGGCGGCCTGATGACCCACGGTGCCGTGATCGCCCGGGAGTACGGCCTGCCGGCCGTCGTGGGCGTCGAGCGGGCCACCCGGCGGATCCGTGACGGGCAGCGGATCCGCGTGCACGGAACGGACGGGTACGTCGAGATCCTGTCGTGACCGGCGATGCCGTGCGTGACGGTCCGAGCCGGGGCGTGACCGACCGGCACGGCGCCCGCGTCGCTGGGCCGCGGGGCGCACCCCGCGGCCCAGCGAGCGTCGGGCAGGATGGGTTCCGGCCGCGGCGCAGGCGGGACAGGAGGGGACAGGAGGGGACAGTGAGCTCAGCACCCATACGATTCGGCATCGTCGGCAGTGGCTGGCGGGCCGAGTTCTTCGTTCGCCTCGCGAGGGCGCTGCCCGAACGCCTGGCGGTGGCCGGGGTGGTGACACGCTCCGCCGACCGGATGGCCCGTATCGCGGCGGAGTGGGGTGTGCCCGCCTTCCGGACGGTCGGCGAACTGTGTGCGACCGGGCCGGAGTTCGTGATCCCGTCGGTTCCGTGGGACGTCACTCCGCGGGTCGTGAGGGAACTGGTCGGACATGGGGTGCCCGTCCTCGCCGAGACGCCGCCGGCGCCCGACGGGCCGGCGCTCAGGGAGCTGTGGGACGCCGTGGGGGCGGCGCGGCGCGCCGGGGGCGGCGCACTGGTCCAGGTGGCGGAGCAGTACACCCTGATGCCCGGCCACGCCGCCCGTCTCGCTCTCGTACGGGAGGGGGTGATCGGCGAGGTCACGTCCGTGCAGGTGTCCTCCACCCACATGTACCACGCGATGTCGCTGATCCGGCACATGCTGGGTGTCGGTCACGGGTCCGCGACGGTGACCGCGCGTGCCTTCACCGCGCCGCTCGCCGATCCGCTGTCTCCCGGTGGATGGTCGGACGACCTGACGCCCAGGGACGCCGTCACGACGCTGGCCCTTCTGGACTTCGGCGGGGCGCGCACGGCCCTGTACGACTTCACCGACAACCAGTGGTGGAATCCGCTGCGGGCCCGGCGGATCGTGGTGCGCGGCTCGCTCGGCGAGATCGTGGACGACGCGGTGGTGCGGATGGCCGATCCGCGCACGCCCGTGGAGTCCGCGCTGACGCGTCGCCGTACCGGCACCGACCTCAATCTCGAAGGGGCGGAGGTGCACCACATCTCCTTCGACGGACGGGTGGTGTGGCGCAACGACCACCTGGGCGCGAGCCTGTCCGAGGACGACCTGGCCGTCGTGGACCTGCTGTGCCGTACGGGCGCCTGGGTACGGGATGCCGGCCCGGAACCCTATCCACTGGCCGAGGGCTGCCAGGACCACCTGCTGGCCCTGGCGTGCGAGGAATCGGCGCGTACGGGGAGGCCGGTGACGACCGCGGCGCAGCCCTGGGCACGCCACTGAGCGGCATGTCCCCGGCGGACGCCCGCATCGTGCTCGGCCCGGCTTCGCGCGGGGCGGTGACCGGCCCCCGGCCATAGGTTTTGCACTGTGCAAATATGATGGGAGGTGAACACAAGCCCGGCGAGCGCGTGGGGAGAGCATCAGTACATGACGGACACATCCATACCGCGGCGTAGGTCCACAGGGCCGGGACTGGGTCCATGGGACTGCCCGCGCCCGCCGGGAGGGGAACGGGGAAGGGCGGCGACCGTGGTCGTGCACCGGCCCCTGCTGACCGGTGGCCGCCAGGTGTCGGTGCGCGGCGAGGGGGTGGCCGTGGCGCGCAACGTGACGGATGTCCTCGCCCTCGTCCGCCGGATCGGCATCCTGCTGGAGCACGAGGAGGCCGGGACCTCGGCCCTGATCGAATGGCGGGGCGGCGGGGCCGACGTATGGCATCCGTCGCGCTGACGCAGCCGGTGCCGGACCGGCCGCGGCGGTGGGGACCGTGCGGGCGGCCGCGTGGGGCCGGCGCGGTGACGGCGGTGCGCTGCCGCCGCGACGGCCCGACGTCACCGACGGTCCGGGCCGTTGGGGAGTGCCGCTTCTGCCGTGCCCCGGCCGCCGCTTCCCCGGCCCCCGCGGCAGGATCGCGCGGGCCGGCCCGACCGCACGCCGCCGCCCGGTCGGCCCGGTGGCATCCGACGGGGTCCTGACCGTGTTCCGGGCCTGCTTGCGGGTACACGACCAACGGTGCGCGCCCACCGGTCGAACAGTGCTGCCAGCAGGCGACCCCGACGCCGTGACCCGGAACGCTCCTGGCCCGGTGCGCCGCCGCTCCGGTTTCAGCGGGAATGGTAGGGAGCATGGAGCCAACGGTTCGCCACGCGCGGTGGGCACGCATACTGGTCTGGATCGTGGCCGTACTCAGCATGACCACGCTCGCCGCCGCGGCCGTGGTGCGCAACACCGTGCTGGAACCGGGCTTCTACGGCCGCGTCCTCGACGAGGACCGGGCCGGCCAGCGGGTCTACGACGAGGTTCTGGTCGATCCCCGGCTCACTCCGGTCGTACGCGACCTGCTGGGCCGTCTGCCCGTGCCGGCGTCGACCGTCACCACCAACCTCAAGCTCGTGATCCCGCCGGAGGACCTGCGGGCCATCGGCGACCGGCAGATATCCGAAGTGATCCACTATCTGGAAGGCGACAGCGACGAGCTCCGCCTCAGGATCGATCTCCGCCCGATCGTGGCCAACATCGGTCGGCTGGGCCAGATCTACTTCGCCGACGCCATCGCCTCGCTCCAGCAGCGCTCCGAACCCGACTACGGCACGTTCAAGAAACGCGTGTCCGATGTGGTGAGGCGGTTGGTGGCGGGCGAAGCGCCCTTCTCCGACCTGCCGACGCTCGTGCTCTCCCACGACCAGGCGGCCGCCGTCACCACCGCGTTGCTGTGGCTGGTGCCGGAGAGGTCGCGAGCCGGCCTCAGACCCGAGCTGGAGGCGGCCTTGGAGAGCGGCGACGTGGCCTCGGCCCTGGCCGCCGTCGCCCCCGCCGCCGTCACGGACCGCGTGCGGGCGGCCGCCGCGGCCCTGCTGCGGGACGCCGGTGGCCACACCTGGGTGATCACCGTCGACCTCGGGCCCTCGGACGACGTGCGGGCGCGGGTCCACGAAGTCCGTTACGTCACCCGCCTGTTCCAGGACGGCGTCGAGCCGACCGCGGCCGTGCTCGGCGCCCTCGCGCTGCTGATGCTGTGGTCCTCGGCGGCGCCCGCGCCCGCACCGCAACGCCTGCTGCCGGTGGGCTGGGCCCTGGCCGCGGGAGCGGGACTGACCGGCCTGTCGGCGCTCCTGGTCCACGTCACGTTGGGCGATGCGCCCTACCGCCCGCCGTCCTCCTGGCCGCCGACGGCGGTGCGTCTCGTCGACGACCTGCAGGACACCGCGCTCGACCGGCTGACGTCCACGACCGTGGCCGCCGCACTGATCCTGCTGGCCGCCGGAGCCACGCTGGTCGCCGTCGGCTGGGCGTGGCAGACCCGGCCCACCGTCCGGATACCGGTCCGGTCACGCAACGGCCTGACCGTGACCGTGCTGGTGTCGGCGGCAGCGCTCACCGGGATGTCCCTGGCTCCGGCGGCGATGACCGGCTCCGCCCCGCGTGCCTGCCAGGGCAGTACCAGGCTGTGCGGCCTGCGCTACGACGAACTGGCCCAGCTGGCCGCGCACAACGCGATGGCGACGACGGCGAACCGGTTCATCGGCCCCGAGCAGGACCCGGACATCGTCGGGCAGTTGAACGCCGGCGTGCGCACGCTGCTCATCGACACCCATCACTGGGAGCGTCCCAAGGAGGTCGCGCGACGCATCAGCACGTCCGGGTTCTCCCCGCAGCTGCGCCGCCAGCTCACCCGGCTGCTGAAGCGGGTGGACCCGTACCGTCCGGGGCTGTGGCTGTGCCACTCGGTCTGCGGTGCCGGCGCCCTCGAACTGACGCCCACCCTGCGGCAGATCGGCCGGTGGCTGCGCGCGCACCCCACCGAGGTGGTCACCCTGATCATCCAGGACGACATCAGCCCGCGGGAGACCCGGGACGCCTTCGAGAAGGCAGGGCTCACGGATCTGCTGTACGCGCCCGATCCGGATCCCGACCGCCCGTGGCCGAAGCTGGGGGACATGATCGACAGTGGTCGGCGCCTGGTGGTGTTCGCGCAGCGGGCGGACGGGCCGGCGCCGTGGTACCGCAACTTCTACCGCTACGGCATGGAGACGCCCTTCGCCGTCGACAGCCCCGCCGAGATGACCTGCGCGCCGAACCGGGGCGGCACGGACAAACGCCTGTTCCTGCTCAACCACTTCGTCACGCACGACGGCGGGCGGCGGCTGTACGCCGGCACGGTCAACTCCCGCCAGACGGTGCTCGAACGCGCCCACGAGTGCGAACGGCAGCGCGGCAGGCCGGTCAACTTCATCGCCGTCGACTACGCCACGGTCGGTGACGTCCGCGGCGCCGTGAACGCCCTCAACGACGAACGGCTCCGCGAGCGCGTCGCCGGTGCGGCGAGTCCGGCCCGGTCCTGCCGGGACAGCCGCCCGGGCGGTCTCGCCGCCGTCCTCGGCCCCGCCGGCCCGCAGGCCCCGTCTCGTCACAGGTCACCGGTGGCCGCCGCGAGCCAGGCGGGTACCGTGGCGGTCGACGGCCGGCTACGCGGGCGCGGCTGCGCGCATCCCTCCTGAGGAGCGGTGCACCAGGAGCGGTACGCAGAGCGGTACACGGCCCGGCGAGGCGGCCGTGCCGCCCGGCAGGGCACCGCAGAGCTGCGCCGGGGCAGGGGCAGGTCTGCAGCCGGGGCCGGGCCGGGTCTCGCGTGTCCGTCCCGCGCGGTGCGGTCAGTTCCGGTGCGGGGCCTTGCAGGCTCGCGATGCCTCGCCCACCGTCGCGTACAGGACGGACGACCCGCCGAAGCCCGCGGTCTCGAGGGCGTCCCGCGCATCCGGTCCCGCGACCAGGGCCAGCGTGCCGCCCTCGGCCCGGACCCGGCGCAGCGTCTTCGCCAGAAGCCGGATGCCGACGGCGTTGAAGTGTGTCACCCGTTTGGCGTCGACCACGAACTGCCGGTGTCCCACACCCAGGAGCTTGACGAGGGGCCCGCACAGCAGGGGGGCCGAAGCCGCGTCGAACACCCCTTCCGCCTCGACGACCAGCAGCTCGGCATCGGCCCAGCGCGGCGTGAGCCGCAGCGGCTGTGCCTCCATGTCTGCCTCCCGCTCGCAGCCGGCCCTCCTCGGGGCCGACCTTCACCGACCCGCCGGACGGAGAGTCCCGGAGTGCGCCTGCCCCGTTTTCCGCATGTCATGCGAACGTGTCAGGGACGCTCCTGGATGCTTCGGCGCAAGGGCCCTCAGCGCGTTCCGCAGGCGTCCTCGGCCGCCTTGCCGAGCCGCTCCAGAATCCGCCGCTCGGCGGGCAGCAGGGGAGGCTCGCTGATCGGGGGCAGGAGCGGCCGCGTCACCGTGGCCAGCAGGGCCGCGGGGCGCAGGGCGCGCGCGGGGCCCGCCCGGAGGCTGGTGAGGTCCCACAAGGCCGCGGCCGCGTCCCGGGAACTCGTGGCCGCGCGGGTCAGCCGGCGTGCGTACGCGGCGGCGGCGCGGTCGGCGACCGTCGGGCTGCCGCCGCGCACCCGGGGGTAGAGCACGTCCATGGCGACCGCGGTGGACCACGCGGTGCCGACGTGACGGGCCGCGCCGTGCAGGACACGACGGGTCAGGCCGGGACGTGAGATGCCGTCCTGCCGCAACGCCCGGTACAGGCCGTGGGCGCCGAGCGCGCCCACGGAGATGCCTTGACCGTAGGCCGGGTTGAAGGTGGCCAGCGCGTCGCCGAGGACGAGGAACCGCTCGGGCCACAGCGGGGACCTCTCGAAATAGCGGCGCACGTTGCTGGTGCTGCGGCTGACCACGACGCCGGTGAGGGGTTCGGCGCCGGAGACGAGCCGGCCGACGATCGGATGCGGCAGGGAGCGGCAGTAGCCGAGGAAGCCTTCCTCGTCGCTCGGCGGCTCCCCGCCCCTGGTGCCGCCCGCACTGACCATCCAGCGATTGCCCTCGATCGGCAGCACCATGGCGCTCCTGCCGGGCCGGCCGCTGTGCGGGTCGGCCTGGATCACGGTCAGGGGGAAGGTTTCCGCACCGTCGGGCGTCCGGTAGATCCGGGTGGCGTTGGTGAGGCCGGAGTCGACCTTCCGCTCCTTGACACCCCTGATGCCGATGTCGCTCAGCCAGTGGACGGTCCGCGACCCTCGTCCGCTGGCGTCCACCACGAGGTCGGCTTCCAGCTCGCGGCCGAGGGTGGCGTCGGACCCGCTGACGCGGACACCCCGTACGCGTCGTGCGTCTCCCAGCAGCCCCTCCACGGTGGCCCGGTGGATCGACACGTTGCCCGCCTGCTCCAGCAGGGCCGCACGGACGACCCAGTCCAGCAGGGCACGCGTACACGTGATCATGCTGGGGCCCTCTCCCCGGTACCGGCGGAACCAGCCGGCGTCCGGAGCCAGCGCCAGCATGCCGTTGGCCATCGGTATCCGGTGTGCGCCCGCCTCGGCAAGGCGCTCGCGCAGGCTGTCCGTGAAGAGGGCCTCCATGGCGGACAGACCACCGGCCATCAGCAGGTGGGCGTGCTGTCCCTGCGGGACCCCTCGCCGGTTCTCGGGCGCGTCGGGAAGCACGTCCCGTTCGAGGACGACCACCTCCGCGTCGCGGTCCGCCCGGGAGATCGCGGCTGCGGCCAGCAGCCCGGTCATACCTGCTCCGATCACGACAGCTCTCTGCGGCAACTGAATCTCCTCGTCGGGACCTCGGGATGGGTTGTACTAAGCCTGCACCTGGTCCGGTGCCAGTGCCCGGACCCGGGTCACGGCGTCCGCCAGGTCGACCAGGTCGAGGGTGATGCGGAAGTTGGCGGGCGGATCGGGCGAGCCGTCCGTCTGCCCCGACGCCCGCAGGATGCCGTCGATGATCATCGCCTTCTCCGAGTCCCTGCGCGCCGCCTCCGCGCTCGCGCCGCGGCTGACCGCCGCCGCGTACGCGGCGCGGCCGACGTGCTGGTCGAACTGCGCCGTCAGTTGCAGCAGGGCGTCACGGATGTTCGCTTCGAGCAGGTACAGCCGGCTGCTGGGCAGCTGCCACCACAGCTGCCACCACCTCGGCTCGGCCTGCGGAGTCGTGGTCAGGTCCCGCAGCGCCGACCACAGGGGCTTGAGCGCGCGGTAGCCGGCCAGGCTCTGCCGCTCCGCAGCGGCGGAGGCGAGGCGCGGCAGGACGAAGCCGGCGGAGTAGATGAGCGCGCCGAGGGAGGCGGCGGGCGGCGCCACCGTGGTCGACAGGACATCCAGGTCGTAGCCGCACCACCGGGCCATGACAGCGGTGACCTTGGCGAGTTCAAAACCGATCACGTCCAGCAGCAGCCCGGCGAGGATCAGCCGCAGCCCGATCCGCAGCAGGCCGGTGACCTTGTCGCGGGCCCACCTGAGGCAGACGACGCTCAGGACGATGGTGCTGGCCAGGTGCCCCGTCAGGTAGAGCACGATCATCTCGCGCATGAACGGGGTGTTGGCGTAGTAGGTGTCCAGGTCGGTGAGCCGCTCGGTGCGGGCGTCGGCGAGGGCGAACAGCACGCAGATGGCGACGACCAGAGCCCCGTACACGGCGATGCTCAGCCGCACCTGACGCCGTATCCGTTCCCGCGGGCCGCCCCTCCAGTGGATCAACAGGATGATCAGGGAGCAGCTGAAGGCGGAGATCGAGCTGTAGGTGATCGGGGCACCCACGTTGGGGATGCCGGTGGCGCGGTTGACGGCGGCCAAGGTCGCCGGTGCGGCGCAGGTGAAGCAGACGGCGCCGAGGAACGCCGTCGCCCGCGTGGGGACGGTCAGCGGTGTGCGGGGAGTCGTGCGTGACCGGCGAAGGACCATGGCGGCCGCGACCAGCGGCAGGGCCGCCATATACACGACAAGGCTCATATGCGAGGCGTTCCGTTCCGCGGGTTGTGGGGGCAGTGGTCCTTGGACGCGCTCATCACACCGATCCGGCCGCGGCGGGGCCGGGCGCCGGCGAACGTCCCTTCCCCTCGGCCTGCTTGACGGCGTCGGCGATCCGGACCAACACCTCGGGGTCGCGTGGAAGGAGCAGGGGGACCGCCCCGCCGAAGGGCGCGGCCGCCGGCTGCCCGCTCGTCCTTCTCCGCGCGGCCGCCGTGATCGTGGCGGCCCAGGCGGCAGCGGCGGCGAGGTCGTGTGCGCCGGGCGCGCCGTCGAGTCGCCGCCCTTCGGACCGCAGCCGCTCCAACTCCGTGTCGTGGACGGCGTCGTAGAGCTCGCGGTCCAGGAGCGTCTCGATCTCCCGCAGGCCGTTGAGGACGGTGCTGCGGCGCCAGGTGGCCCACAGGAGCGGGGAACGGGGCCGGTCCAGGCGCAGCGACCGCTCCCGCAGCACCGGTTCGAGCACGGCCTCCAGCGGGGCCAGACGTACGAAGTCGCCCCAGGCCGACAGGTGGTGGACCACGACCGGCAGCAGGACCCCCGCCACCGTCAGCAGCGCGCCGAGACCGGCGCACAGGGGCGGGACGGACGTACCCAGCGTCGGCCAGTCCCGGCCGGACCACCGCGCCGCCACCGCGAGGAGTTTGGAGCTGCTGTAGCCGGCGCTGAGGACCGTTCCCGCCCCGATCGTCAGCAGGCTCGCGCGCAGCCAGGGCCGCTGCCGTACCTCCGGTTCGCGGGCCCAGCGCAGTGCCCACAGGGCACTGACGCCCGTGGCCGTCAGGTGGGCGAGGAGGTACAGCACGACCATCTCGGCGACCCACGGAGCCATCGCGTAGTAGGTGTCGAAGTCGGTGCGGCGCTCCTTCGTGGTGTGCCCCAGGGTGAAGAGGACGGCGATGCCGACGAGCACCGCCGCGTAGCCGCAGATCCAGTTGCAGGTCGTCCGGCGTACGGAGGGGCCGCCGCGCCAGCAGGCGATCAGGACCAGCAGGGCCGCGCTGTACGCGGTGATCGCCGCGTAGGTCAGCGGTGCGGCCGCGTTGGGTACCCCGGTGACATGGTTGATCAGCGCCACCGTGGGCGGCGCTCCGAAGAGGAAGCACAGCGAGGCGAATGCCAGGACCCCGACGATGGCGCGCAGCGACGGATCCGGCCGGCGGCGGGTGAGGTCGGGCAGCCGGAACAGCAGCGCGACCCACAGCAGTCCGCAACTGACGTAGTTGATCGCCCCGTTCATCGCCGGCTCCGCTGGTAGCCGAGCGAGTCGGCGATGCGGCGGGCTGTGTCCCCGGCGATCACGTCCCGCTCCATCAGCGTGCGCATCTGCTGGCCGACGAGGATCCCGAACAACTCGGCCTCCTTCTCCGGGTCCTCGTCGAAACCCGAGCGCGCCGCGGCCGGCCGGACGCCGTGCGGATGGCCGGGTGCCGAGGGGGAGGGTGCCTCGGCCGCCGCTCGCTCAGGGGTGAGGGCGTCCTTCTGCCTCATGTGCCACAACTCGTGACCGAGGATCTGCGCCTGGTGCCAGACCTCGGCGTCCGCCTCGACGATGACGTCGTCCTGGTGCGTCCGCTCCACCCACATCCCGGTGGCACCGAACTCCCGGGGGATGCGCACCCGGTGCACCTCGAGCCTCCGCTCGCCGCGCCACCGCCTGGCGGAGTCGACCAGGGCCTGGAAGAGCATTTCCGGGTCGGGCGGGCATCCCGGTGCGGCCGCGCCGTCCTCGTCGGCGGCGAGGACGTCCTGTACGGGTCCGATCAGCGTCTGCGCGAACTCGCGCATCTCCCCGTCGCGTTGCCGGATCCGCCGCCACTGCCGTATGCCGGCCAGCGGGTTCATCGCCGCCCGCCCCGGTTCGCGGGGAACGGGAGGCCGCGCGCCGGTGCCGGGAGGCGGTGCGCGGTGCGCAGGCCGGGCGACCGCGCCGTACGCGGCGGCTCGGCGGCGCCACCGGTCATGACGTGGGCGTCGTCTGCTGGCACTGAGCATTCTCCCGCGTGCGTTGGGTGAACCGGGCTGGACCCGACCGAGGGTATCTGTACCGTCCCCCGGCCGGTCGGCAATGTGCGCAGACCTTCCGCTGCCCGCCAGGAAGCACATCACCTCCACCGGACGTTCACCGAACGGTCACGCCGTCCCCGGTGCGGGGCGCGTCGCCCAGGCCGCGGTGGGCACCTCGTCCGCCGCCCAGGCGGCGAAGGCGGTGGCGGGGCGGCCCAGGACCTGCTCGACCCCGTCGGAGACGTAGGCGTCGGCGCCCGTGCGGATTCCCTCCAGCATCGCCATCCGCCACCGCACGTAGCCCTCCGGCGTGCCGGCCGCCCGCAACCGCGCCGCATGCGCGGCCGGCTCCTCGGGTTCGTAGCGCACCTCGGTCCCGGAGGCGGCGGAGAGGGCCGCCGCGGCCTCCTCGAAGGTCACCGCGGCCGGACCCGACAGGGCGATCCGCTCCCCGGTGAACGTCCGGTCGGCGAGCACCCTCGCGGCCACCTCCGCGATGTCGCGCACGTCGACGAAGGGTTCGGCCGCGTCGCCCACCGGCGCGGTGATGACCCCGTCGACCGGAGCGAACATCGCCTCGGTGAAGTTCTGTGCGAAGTGCGCGGGGCGCAGCACCGTCCAGGGAACCGGCCCCGAGGCCAGGGCCCGCTCGGCGAGGTCCACCGCGCCGCCGGGCAGGAACTCCACCCCGCGCGCCGACAGCAGTACGGCATGCCGCACTCCCGCCCGGTCCGCGGCGCCGAGGAGGGCGGCCAGCGGGCCGCTCCAGTCCCGTGCGGAGCCGGGGCCCACGACGAACACCGCCTCGGCGCCCGCGAGCACGGGCTGCCAGGTCGTGCCGTCCCGCCAGTCGAAGCGGACCGCCGAACTCCGGCTGGCCGGTACCGCCTGGTGCCCCTGTTCCTCCAGCAGCCCGGTGAGGCGCCGCCCGACTTTGCCGTTTCCGCCAAGAACGATGATCTTTGCCATGCCCCCACGTTATGGACCCGTCGGCCGATGATGGATAGGTGATCGGCCAGAGAACATTCGTGTTCGTCCACGCCGGGACGGGGTGATCGCCTCTCCGCCGGCGGGCCGACCGGCGGCCCTCCGGTGGCGACGGGTATGGGGCGGTCGGCCCCGGAAGGGCCGAAGGGCCCCGTGGCAGGAAGGAACAGCCGGGTCAACCTGAAGGTGGAGGGGCGTCACGGGTGGAGGCGGGAAAGATGACCATGAGCGGACTGGTGGTCGTGGGTGTGGACGGCTCCGCCTCGAGTCTCGCCGCGGTGGACGCGGCGGCACATGAGGCACGGCTGCGTGGTGCGGGTCTGCGGATCGTGCACGCGTTCGTGTGGCCCGCGACGCACGTGCCGCTGGGGCCGTGGCCGCTGGGCCCGCCCGAGGGCGGCATCCGGAACATGGTCGAGCACCTCGTGGCCGAGGCGGTGCAGCGGGCCCGGGCGGCGGCACCGGAGGTCGATGTCGGTCATGTCGTGGTGACCGGTGAGCCGCTGACGGTCCTGGAGGCGCAGTCGCGCGCCGCCGAGCTGGTCGTGGTCGGGTCCAGGGGGATGGGCGGGTTCGTCGGGCTGCTGGTGGGCTCGACGGCCGTTCACCTGGTGGCCCACGGGCGGTGCCCGGTCCTGGTGGTGCGCGAACAGCCCCGTGCCCCTGGGCCGATCGTGCTGGGTGCGGACGGCTCGCCCGCGGGCGAGCGGGCCGTGGACTTCGCCTTCGCCGAGGCCGCGTTCCGCAAGGCCGACCTGCTGGCGCTGCACGCCTGGACCACCTGGAACGCGCCGCTGCCCCCGCCCCGCGACCCGTCGCTGCCGTACGCGAACCCGCCGGGCGCGCTGGCCGCGGAGGAGGACCGCCTGCTGTCCGAGGCACTGGCCGGTCACCAGGACCGGTATCCGGAGGTGCCGGTGGAGCACCGGGTGGTGCACGGCAGGACGCGGGAGGTGCTGATCGAGGCGAGCCGGTCCGCTCAGCTGATGGTCGTCGGCGCTCGGGGACGTGACGGTTTCGCGGGCCTGCTCCTGGGATCGGTCAGCCAGGCCCTGCTCCATCACGCGCACTGCCCGCTGGCGGTGGTGCGGGGAGCGGGCGAGCACCGCTGACGGCCACGGCCGGCGTCCGCCCGGATGCGGGGCGGGTCGGCGCGAAGCGGGTCAGGACGGGCCCGCACACGGCGAGGAGGAACACGTAGGCGGTGACGAGAGCCCCGAGGCGCTGCTGTGCGGTACCGGCGAGGCCGACGATGACGACGGAGAACTCGCCGCGGGCGATGAGGGCGGTGCCGGCCCGGAGCCGCCCGCGGCGGCCCGCGCCGTCGCGGGCGGCCGCGTACCAGCCGGCGGCCAGTTTGGTGGCGGCGCCGGCCAGGGCCAGCGCGATGGCGGCGGGCAGCATGGGCACCAGATCACCGGGGGCCACGGAGATGCCGAGGGCGAGGAAGAAGACGGCCGCGAACAGGTCGCGCAGCGGGCTGAGCACGGCCCGTGCCCGTTCGGCGGCGGTGCCGGTCAGGGCGAGTCCCATGAGGAAGGCGCCGACGGCGGCGGACACGTGGACGATCTCCGCGAGCGCGGCGACGACGAGGGTGATGCCGAGGACGCGCAGGAGCACCTGCTCGGGGTCGGGATGGGTCAGGACGCGGCCGACATGGTGCCCCCAGCGGGCGGAGACGAGGATCGCGGTGGCGACGGCCGCCGCGGCCGCCAGGACGGCCAGCAGCGCCTGCCACCAGGCGCCGCCGGCGGTGACGACGGCGAGCAGCGGCAGATAGGCGGCCATCGCGAAGTCCTCCATCACCAGCACCGACAGCACCGCCGGGGTCTCCCGGTTGCCGAGGCGGTGCAGGTCGCCGAGGAGGCGGGCGATGACGCCGGAGGAGGAGACGTAGGTGGCCCCGGCCAGTGCGAGGATGCCCGTGCTGTCCAGCCCGAGCAGCCATCCCGCGACGGCGCCGGGGCCGGCGTTGAGGACGAGGTCGACGGCCGCGGAGCCGCGGTGGCGGTGCAGGCCGGCGGTGAACTCCCGGACGGTGAAGTCCAGTCCGAGGATGAAGAGCAGGAGGATGACCCCGATCGAGGCGCCGGTGTCGACGAAGTCCCGGGCGGCCGGGACCGCGGCGACACCGCCGTCGCCCAGGGCCAGCCCCGCGAGCAGGTACAGCGGTACGGGGGTGAGGGCGTAGCGTCGTGCGAGGGTGCCGAGCAGGCTCAGCACGGTCAGGATGACCCCGAGTTCCAGCAGCAGGGCCACGGGTGTGCGCACCGCTCAGCCCTGGACGATGCGCTGGACGCCGCCGATGCCCTCGCGGGTGCCGATGACCACCAGGACGTCTCCGGCCCGCAGGGTCTGCCCCGGCCCCGGTGAGGCGATGACGTCCTCGCCCCGGACGACGGCCACGATCGAGGCGCCGGTGCGGGTACGGGCCCTGGTGTCGCCCAGGGCACGGCCGGCGAACGGGCTCTCGGCGCGCACCTCGACCTGCCCGGCGCTCAGGCCGGGCACCTCCCGGGTCAGGTCGGCGAAGCGTTCGGCGATGCGGGGGGCGCCGAGGATCTCCGCGAGGGTGTCGGCCTCCTCGCTGGTGAGCCGGAAGACCGGGCGGGCCTCGTCGGGGTCGTCGCCGGGATACAGCACCACTTCGAAGTCCCCGGAGCGCTGCACGACGACCCCGAGCCGGTCTCCTTCGTGGTTGACGAACTCGTAGCGCATCCCCACCCCTGGCAGCAGCACCTCGTTGACGTCCACCCGCATCACTCCGTCAGCCGTGAAGTCGTGGCCCGCCCGGACCCGTGGCGCGATCCGCCGGGTCCGGCCCTTACGGGTTGACGCCAGTGTCCGGGCCGCCGGGCCGCGTCGGCAGGGCTGAGCGGGCCTTTCGGGCGACCTGATGGCCCCTGGCCCCGGGGACCGGCGGTACCGAGGCTGGGAACGGAAGCGGCCGCTCGCCGGTGGTGTGCCGGCGCGGGAGCGGGCGGCGAGCGGCCCGAAGCCACCGGGAGGGACCGTGAGGATCGGCCTTGGGAAGCGCCTTGGGGAGGGACTTGGGAAGAGCCTTGGGGAGGGACTTGGGAAGAGTCTCGGAGGGAGAAGGGAGCGGGCGGCCCGGGCCGCTCGCGGCGGTGACCTCGGCCGTGGTCACGCCGATCACCCCCACTGCTCCTGGACGCCGGCCCCCGCGCACCCGCCGGGCGCGGGCCCCCGCCCTTCGCGGACGCGCCGGGTGACGGTTCTGGGCGCTGCCGCCGCACTCCTGCTGCTGGCCACCGCCTGCGGCGGGCGGCCGGGCCCCGCCGCCGGGACGACGCCCCCGCCGCCGACCGCCGCGGCTTCCGGCACCCCGCCCCGGACGGAGAAGGCACGGGCGGGCTTCGTCGTGATCGGGGACTTCGGCACCGGCGGCGCGGCGCAGCGCGCCGTCGCCCGGGCCATGCGGACCTGGGAACGGTCCGGGCACCGGGTGGATGCCCTGGTCACCACCGGGGACAACGTCTATCCGGACGGCAGTCCGCGCCTGTTCGCCTCCCGTCTGGACGAGCCCTACCGCCCCCTGCGACGCCCGACGTGGATCACTCTCGGCAACCACGACGTGCAGAACGGGCACGGGCAGGCCGAACTGCGCCACCTGGGCCTGCCGGACCTGCCGTACGCGAAGCAACTGCCCGGTGCGCAGATCCTGTTCCTCGACGCCGACCACGTCGACGCGGCCCAGACCCGCTGGCTGGAGCGCCGCCTGTCCGCCGCCGGCCCCCCGGTGCGCGTGGTGGTCTTCCACCAGCCGGCCTGGTCCTGCTCGCGGCACGGCTCCACGCCCGCGGTCGACGCCCGCTGGGTGCCGGTTCTGGAACGCCACCGGGTCACGCTCGTGCTGAACGGCCACGACCACAACTACCAGCGGTTCACCTCCGCGCACGGTGTCACCTACATCGTGACCGGGGGCGGGGGCGCCTCGCTGTACCCGGTTGCCTCGGGCTGCCGGACTCCACCCCGCGCCGCTGCCGCCTCGCACCACCACTTCACCGCCGTCGAGGTCACGGCGGCCCACGTGACCGTCACCGCGGTGCGCGACGACGGTGCCGTCCTGGACCGCGTCGTGCTGCCGGTGCCGCGACCGTCCGGACTGCCGCCGCAGTGATGCCGGCGCCCCGCGGACACGGCTGCGGGCGCCGGAAGGCGCAGGCGTGCGGTGCGGGCGGAGTGGTTCATGGTGCGGCTCGGTCGGATCGGGGGCGGCAGGCGTCGGCGCCGTCACTCCTCCGGGTGAATGAAGCCCGCGTCACACGGCCGGCGGAATACCCCCACCGGTATCTCTGTTACGTTGGCTGTCAGATACCCCCCGGGGTAATTGTCGGGATATGGGGTCGCTTCGGAGGCCGGACTGACACTCACGACTCCCGATCACTGACATTCACCGACACGCAAGGAGCCGACCAACGATGTTGTCCTTCTTCAAACGCCGGGGAGCCGGCAGGCTGACGCCCGCCGAAGCCCACCGCCGGCACACCGAGGGCGAGGCAGTCCTGCTCGACGTCCGCGAGAAGGCGGAGTGGAACGCCGGACACGCGCCGAAGGCGCTGCACCTGCCGCTGACCCGCCTGATGTCGGGAGCCGGGCTGCCGGCGTCCGCCCGGGGCAAGCCGGTGATGACCATCTGCCGTTCCGGTCACCGCTCCCGGCAGGCCGCCAAGCTGCTGGCCGCCCAGGGCGTGGAGGTCAGTGACGTGGCCGGGGGCATGACGGCCTGGGCCCGTGAGGGTCTGCCCGTCAACCGCGGCAACGGCCGTCGAGGCTCCATGGCATGAGCGCGATGATCCTGGCCCTCGTCCCGGCCGCGGTGTCCGGGCCGGCGCCCGGCACACCGGGCGGCGGCGGTGTCCTGCCCATGCGCATACCGATCCACCTGCTCGAATCGACCGCCGCTCGGCCTCCGGCGCGGTTACCCCGGCCGGCCCGCTGAGCGTGGCCGCCACCCCGGCGGCCGCCCCGCGCGGTTACGCCCGTTCCGGGCGTGCGCGGCGGGCGCCGGGTGCTCCGATCGCCGCCGCCGGACCGCTTCCGGCGGCCGGGGCCGGGGCCGGCGCGGTCGCGGACCGCCTGCCGCAGCCGGGCTGACCGCCCCATCCGCGTCCTCACCGCTCTCACCGCTCCGCGGCCGGGAGGACGTCCCGCCCCGGCAAGGCCAGGGCCGCGGTACGCACCCGGCCCGCGCCTCCGGGACCGCGGTCACGAGGCACGAGCCGGGGACGCGCCCACCGGGCCGCTGAGCGACGGCTTCGTCGCCGCTCGCGCACCGGTCAGGGCACCGGCCTTCCGGACGCGGTACGCCCTCGGCACCGGTCCGCCGGACGTCGCGGCGCACTCATCGGCCCGGCTGTCCTGGGGCGCGGGGGTCACAGGGCCCGCGCCGGGCGGTGAACGCCTGGTTCACCGGGGTCGAGGCCGGCCCGCCCGGTACGCCGCACGGCCGACGTGTCGGTCTCCGGCCCCGCTGCCTCGGCGCCTCGCCGTCGCGCCCCGGCCGGGAGCGCTCAGATACACCGGCGCCGTGCTCCGGCCGGTTCCCGGCTCGTCGCACCACACCCCCGCACCACACCCCCGCACCACACCCCCGCACCACACCCCCGCACCACACCCCTGTACCACACCCCTGTACCACACCCCCGCACCACACCCCTGCACTCCGCCCCCGTACGCACCCAATCCGGCCCATCCCTGCCATCCCGCGGTTCTGCCCACCGCCTCTGCTCACCGCATCCGTTGGAGGACAGCTCATGAACGCCGATCTCTCGAAGCCCACCGGCGGCACGATCACCGCCGCACCACCCGGAACCGGGAAGAAGGTCCGACCAGGGCCGCTCGGACGCCTCGGCGCCTGGGCGGCCACCCACGTCAAACTCGTCGTCGTCATCTGGGTGGCGGTCGTGGCGGTGCTCGGCGCCTTCGCCCCGCAGATCAACTCAGCCCTCTCCGGCGCCGGGTGGCAGGCCGACGGATCCCAGTCGGTCAAGGCCCGCCAGATCGCCCAGCAGCACTTCGGCGGCAACGCCTCCTCCGCGCTGCAGGTCGTGATCTCCTCCGACCGGCCCGTGAGCGACCAGGGCGTCCAGCGCGTCATCACCCGCGCCACCGCCGTCCTCAAGGACGACAGCCGTATCGGCACCGTCGTCCCGCCCCAGCCCGGGGCCACGATCAGCGCCGACGGCCACACCGCCGTCGTGCTGGCGGGCGCCAAGGCCGACACCAACGAGATGGTCCGCGCGGCGGACGATCTGAAGGGCCCGCTCGCCGCGCTGTCCGGCGACGGCGTGAGCGTGCACGCCACCGGATCATCCGTCCTCTGGAGCGACTTCAACGCCGCCAACCACGACGCGATGATCCACTCCGAGCTGCTGTCCTGGCCCGTCACCCTGGTCATCCTCGTGCTGGCCTTCGGATCCCTGGTCGCCGCGGGGCTGCCCCTGCTGCTGACCCTCGCCGGACTCGCCGCCTCCGCCGGATCCCTCGTCCTGCTCACCCAGCTGACGCCGATCTCCATCTGGGCGATGAACTTCGCCATGATGTTCGCCCTCGCCCTGGGCATCGACTACGCCCTGTTCATGGTGATGCGGTTCCGCGGCGCCCGCATGGGGCGCGCCCGCAGCACCGTGGACGCCGTGACCGAGACCATGGACACGGCGGGCAAGGCCGTCCTGCTGTCCGGTGCCACCGTCCTGGTCAGCCTGTCGGCGGTGATGCTGGTGCCCTCGCCGGCGTTCCGGTCCATGGCCGGCGGCATCATGCTCGCCGTCGCCTTCGTGCTGGCCGCCACGCTCACCCTGCTGCCCGCCGTGCTGGGCAAGCTCGGCCACCGTGTCGACTCCCTCGCCCTGCCCTGGGTCCGCGTCGGTGAACACCGCTCACCGCGCTTCAACGCCTGGGGCGAGCGCCTGTGGCGCCGACCGGTGCTGTACGGCGTGGCCGCGCTGGCCGTCCTGGTCGCCCTGGCCGCCCCCGTGATCGGGCTGCGCACCGCGATGCCCTCCATCGACGTCCTGCCCAAGGACGCCTCCGCACGAGCGGGCTACACCGCCGTCCAGGAGAGCTTCGGCGCGGGGGCTCCGGGGACGCTGCAGATCGTGACGCCCAGCGGCCGGGCCGCCGCTGCCACCGCCCAGCTCAAGGACACTCCCGGCATCGCCGGTGTGATGCCGGCCCAGCAGGCCGCCGACGGGTCCCGCTGGTCGCTGATCCAGGCCGTCCCCACCGTCGACCCCTCCGACCCGGCTCTGGCCGGCACCGTGCACGACCTGCGCGCCGAACTGCCCGGCGGCTCTCTCGTCGGCGGCGCCGCGGTGGAGAACCTGGACCTGCAGCACCTGCTCAAGGAGAAGACCCCGCTGGTCATCGGCGTCGTCCTGGTCCTCGGATTCGCCCTGCTCCTGCTGGCCCTGCAGGCACCCCTCATCGCCGCCCTGGGCACGTTGGCCAGCCTGCTGTCCACCGGAGCGGCCTTCGGCACGGCACGGCTGGTCTTCCAGGACGGACACGGGGCGGGGCTGCTCGGGTTCACACCCCAGGGCTTCCTCGACGGCTGGGCCCCGGTGTTCTTCTTCGCCATGATCTTCGCCATCGCGATGGACTACACCGTTTTCCTCCTGGCCTCCGCCAAGGAGCACTTCGAACGCAGCGGTGACCCACGCGAGGCCATGACCGGTGCCCTGGCCCACTCCGGCCGGGTCATCTTCGCCGCGGCCGCGGTCATGGTCGCCGTCTTCTTCACCTTCGCGATCTCCGGGCCCCTGCCGCCCAAGGAGATGGGCATCGTGCTGGGCGTGGCCGTCCTCCTCGACGCCGCCCTGGTCCGCCTGGTCCTGCTACCGGTCATGCTGCGCCTCACCGGCCGGGCCGCCTGGTGGTCGCCCTCCTGGCTGCGCAGGATCCTGCCCGACATCCACTTCTCCCACGGCTGATCCCCCCTCCACGGCGCACCGCCCCGGGCAACCGGGGCGGTGCGCCGATGACGGATGAGTGAGGGAGGAGAGAACATTCGCATCCGTCTACGCTGACGGGGTGGACGTGCTCAGCGACCAGCTCGCCCGCGCCCGGGCACGGGGCGCGGTCTTCTCCACCCTGCGCCGTACCGCACCCTGGGGACTGGGGTTCACCGGGCGGCGGCCCTTGACGGCGCACATCCTGCTCGACGGCACCGCCTGGCTGACCGCGGCCCGTGCGGAACCGGTGCGGCTCGGGGCGGGCGACGTCGTCCTCGCCACCGCCGGAGAGCCGTACCGGCTCGTCAGTGGGATCGGCGCCGACGCCGAAACCATCACCGACGCCCGCCGCCGCGGCAGTGACCACGGACCGGGACCCGCCTCCCACATCCTCTGCGGTGCCTACGTCGTGGAAGGCAGCGTGGGCAGGAGCCTGCTGGAGTCCCTGCCCCGGTTCGCCCGGATACCCGCACCCGCGCAGAGCCCCCGGCACCGCAACGCGATCGGCCTGCTGGCCGCCGAGGCCGGAACGCACGGATCTGGGCAGCAGGTGCTCCTCGACCGGCTCCTGGACCTCAACCTGGTGTACGCGCTGCGCGATTGGTGGCAGCGGGACGAAGACCGGGCGCCCGGCTGGTACCGGGCGCTGGCCCATCCCGGACTCGCCCAGGTCATCCGGTCGGTGCACGAACGGCCGGAGCTGCGCTGGACGCTGCAGACGATGGCGGACGCCGCGGCCATGTCCCGGGCCGGCTTCGCCGCCACCTTCAAGGAGGTCGTCGGGCAGAGCCCCGGCGCGTACCTGACCGAGCTGCGGATGGGACACGCGGAGGACGCGCTGCTGCGCACCGACGCCACCCTGGCCTCCGTCGCGGCCGGCGTCGGCTACCGCAACGAGTTCGCGTTCGCCACGGCCTTCCGCCGTACCCACGGCCTCCCGCCCGGCCGGTGGCGCACCGCACACCGGCAGGCCACCGCCGGCCGGGAGGCCGGCGACCACGCGTCCTGAGCCGGCCGCCGCCCGGGCGGCTCACCGGCGCACGAGCGCCAGCACCTCCTCCCGCACCCGCACCAGTGCCGCCGTGTCCGCCGCTTCGACATTGAGCCGCAGCAGCGGTTCGGTGTTGGAGGGGCGCAGGTTGAACCACCAGGCGGGGGTGGAGACGGTCAGTCCGTCGAGCCCGTCGACGGTGGCCTCGGGGCGCGCGGCGAAGTGCACGCGTACGGCCGCGAGGGCGGAGTCCGGGTCGGGGACCGCGGTGTTGATCTCCCCTGACCCCGCATGGCGCTGGTAGCGCCCGACCAGGTGCGACAAGGGCTCCGGCTGCGAGCCGAGGGCGGCGACCACGTGCAGGGCGGCGAGCATGCCGGTGTCCGCGTTGTAGAAGTCGCGGAAGTAGTAGTGCGCCGAGTGCTCACCACCGAACACCGCGCCCGTGCGGGCCATTTCGGCCTTGATGAAGGAGTGGCCCACCCGGGTGCGGACCGGGGTGCCGCCGAGCTCGCGGACCACCTCGGGCACGGTCCGTGAGGTGATCAGGTTGTGCAGCATGGTGCTTCCCGGGTGATCGGTCAAGCTTCTCTCACACGGTGACAACTTCTCTGCCCAGGGGACTGGATGACGTGAGTTGCATGGCCACCTGCCTGATGGACCCCGCGCCTGCTGATGCGTAACCCAGAGGCATGCGATCCTCCGGGCAGCGTCGCAAGCGGGGGTGGGCCATGGCCGATGCTTGGAACGTAGTGGGTACCGTGATCGGAGCTGGTGGTGTGGCCGCCGCTTGAGATTCGAGGCGTGGTGTCGCACGCAAACAGTCTCTGGACGTCGAAGGGTAACCACCAGAGCGCGTAGGGAACTTGTGGCAGCAGTGGGGAGCACCACGGAAGAACCCCCGCCGTCCTGGCCGTGCAGCGGATGCCTTACTCTGCCCTTCCATGACACGCAGGGGGGCATGATGCGGCTGAGGCGCGGGGGTAGACGGCTGACGGTAGCCGTGTTGACAGTCGTGTTCGGCGCGGCCGTGGCGGGCTGCGGGTCTCGGCACCCGGTCGCGGCTCCCGACGGCGGACAACAGATCTCGGGCATGGCCGATTACGCCAGGCTGGATGACGTGCCCGAGCAGGTGGAAGCAGACGGCACGACCATCTTGGTGGGCGATCCCCGGGCGCGGATTACCGTGCACCTCTACGAAGACCCGCGCTGCCCGTACTGCCGGCGATTCGAGACCTCGGGCGGGGGCCTGGTCCTGACCAAGTGGGTTCTACGGCGCAAGGTCAAGGTCGAGTACACGATGGCGTCGTTCCTGGACGAACGGCTGGGAGGAAGCGGGTCGAAGAAGGCGGTCAACGCGCTGCGCGCGGCGGTGGAGAAGGGGAAATTCGCCGACTACCACGCCCTCCTCTACCGGAACCAGCCTTCCGAGGAGGTCGACGGGTTCACCTACGAGCGCCTGCTGCAGTTGGGGAGCAAGGTGAAGGGACTACGAAGCCGGTCCTTTGACACCGCGGTGAAGTCCATGAAGTACCGGGATTTCGTGGATTCCTCCGAGAAGGTGTTCGATGCCGCTGGGCACTACAACGGGCACGCCGGGCCGGGCACGCCTACCGCCGAAGTCAACGGGTACCGAATCCCCGTCGAGTACAGCGGGCTCCTCTACAGCGCAGATCTCTTCGACGAATACCTGACAAAGGTGGTCGGTGCGGCGACGTGACGATCGGTTGCCCCCGACGACGTTGCGTCTGGATCGTCACGGTAACTGCTCCTTTCGTGGCCTCAGTCAACGTCTGCCCATGCAGTAATGACTACCGATAGCCGCTCGGGAGGTGCGATGACGAACCAAGTGCATGTTGACACACGCTCAACGATCCCATCGACTTGATGTGCCTCACCGTGAACCAACGCTTCTGGCGCAGTTCCATATGGGGCACGTCCGGTCTTCGCTGCTGCACCGGCGAAGGGCTCCCGGGCACAGTTGCGGTAGGGAAACCGTGGCATCTGCCGCAAGAACGTCGTCTGGCTGTTCGGCGTAGTACATGAAAGAAACTACCGTATGTTCAGGTGGCATTGCCGACTTTCCGAGTCCCGTGTGCAAGCCGAGTTGCTGATGGCTTAGAGTGACCTCTCGTTGGAGTGGTTGGGCGCTGTCTCATGTAAGACGTCGAGCGCTCTTCTAGGATTGGTATGCACATACATGCGAATTGCGAAACGACTGGACACGCCGAATCGGTGTGTCGATAACGTGGGATGTCCAGCGGTATTCTCTACGACGTCAAGCGATGTTGCTTTCATCGGATACACCGCTTCGTCTGAGCTTCGCGAATCACTCCCCGGTGGTTCGGGAGTGAGTGAAGGAGAGGAGCTCGTAGTGGTTCCACGGAGCGTTCTCATTAGCGCCGGATGGAACCCTCCGACTGTTTGATTGAGAGGGCGTGATTCAAGATGGGTGACCCCTTATTGAATCACGCCATCGCCGTCCGGGTGGTATAGGTATGCAAGATCTGCGAAGTCGTAAAATTTGCGAAGCTTGCCCCCGTGCGGCGCCACGAGGTTCCGTGGTGTCCGTGTGGATTCCCAGAACTCCCTGACTATTTCATTGCTCAGAATGTGGCGCAAAGAGGCTTGCACCTCATCGTCGTTCACGTAACCTAGCCTCGATCTTGCGTGAGGGTCCGTCAGCTTGCTGACGGACCTTTCCGGATCGCTCGGGGCGGTTATTTCTACAGGTGGGCAGGCTGGTGGCCCGGCTGTCGCGTCGGGTGGGCGCCGGGTTCCACGGCTCCGGTCGGGTGGTGCTGCTCGTAGGAGCGGGAGGTTGCTGGTCAGCCGGGGTTCGGCAGGGCTGCGAGCCGTTGCAGGGCTTCGGTGATCAGGCCGGTCCAGGGCCAGTGCCTGGCGAGGCGGAGGATGCGGCGGCGTCCGGTGGTGACGAGCTGAGCGGCCGCGGAGAACAGCCGCAGCCGCAGGCGGCGGGGCTCCCACCGGCGGGTTTGGCCGGTGAGGGCGAGCATCGGCATCCAGGCCAGCAGGTCCAGGGCGATCTGGACGATCTCGAGCCAGATCCGGTTCTGTGCGGCGTCGTGCAGGGGGAGGTTGCGCAGGCCGGTGGCGCGTGCGGCACGGATGCGGTCCTCGGCCCTCGCGCGCTGGCGGTGCCGCAGCTCCAGCTGGGCGATCGGGGTGTGCCGAGTGTTGGTGGCGAAGCAGGTCAGGCGCATGCCGTCGGCGTCGGTGAGACGCAACTGGGCGCCGGGGTGCGGCCGTTCCTTCCGCACGATCAGCCGCATTCCCCTGGGCCAGCCCTTGAGGCAGTCGCCCTCGATCTCGGCGACCCAGGCGCCGTCGCGGATCTCGCCGTCGGGCTCGACGGCCGGCGTCCAGGCCGATGCCGGGACCTTCAAAACCGCGTGGTGGATGGCGTCGGTGATGGTCATGCCGACCGAGTAGGACAGCCATCGGCCGCGGACGGACAGCCAGTCGACGAACTCGTGGGTGCCCCCGCCGGAGTCGGTGCGGAGCAGCGTCTGCCGTCCGCGCCGGTACTTCTTCGGCAGCTGTGCCAGGGCGAGCCGGGCGGCTTCGATGTGGTCGGCGGCGGTGTTGCTGCCCGCATTCCCGGGCCGCAGCAGGGCGGCCACCGGCTCCCCGGACCCGCCCCGGCCGTGGTCGACGAACCCCATCAGCGGATGATGGCCGAAGGTCTTCTTCCAGGTCGCGGCCGCGCCCTGTTTCTCGGAATGCGCGATCACCAGCACCCCGTCCAGGTCCACGACCACCTGACCGGAAGCGTCCGGCGCCGCGTCACCGGCCAACGTCCACACATATTCACGGGCTTGAGCGCGGGCCTGGCGCAGTGCGGTCAGCGCACGCTTCCCGTCCGCTGCCAGCGTGTCGACCAGCCGGGACACCGTTGGGTCGGAAGCCACTGGCCCGAACACCGCCGGCTCGGCCCGCAGCATGCCCACGTCTGCCAGGCAGTCTCCGCCCAGCGCGACAGCGAGCGCCACATCCAGCAGGATCTTGCCCGGATCATGTACCGCCCGCGGCTTGCGCCACGGCGCCAGCGCCGCCGATATCGCCTGATCCAGACCGGTCTTGCGGACCGTTTCCGCCAGCAGCACCCCGCCGGCCTGGGAAACCACCCCGCGACCACCGCCTTCGGTACGGACACGCGGGTAGAATCCGATACGCTTCTTCATCTGGAGAGTGCTTCTTTCCTGCGACGGCCTGGACCCTAGACAAGTCCCATCGTTGCAGTTCAGGAGCACTCTCTGCGTTTCTGATCACCCACCGGACGCCCTGCCGCGTGAAAGCGCGAGGCTAGTTCGTAGCACATGCAGCAGTGCGAGATGATCAGGTTGCAGTAAAGGTACTGCTTCTTGCGCTCGCTGGGAAGGTTGAGGTCGTAGCCCGCCCAGCATTCCATCAGGAGGGGATCGTTTATAGCCATCTCGAGCAGCTTAATATGCCGAGCTCGAACCGCTGCTTCTGCCGAACGTTGCGCCGCCTTGTGTTGTTCAAGCGAGCTTTCACGTTGCAGGCAAAGCTCAGCTGTTTGGGCTTCAAGGGTCTCACGTTGCAGGCGGGACTCTTGCGTCTGGGATACGAGTATCTCGCGTTGTAAGCGAGACTCTTCGCTCTGCAAGCGAAACGTACGGGCGATGTAGATGAGCACCACGATCGAGGTGGCGGCAGCAGCGGCCCCGTAGGATTGGCCTGCGTTGCCCATGGCTGTCGATTGCACAGTGGGAATGCTAGTCAGTGCGAGAGTAAGGCCAACCGATCCGATACACGAGACCAGTGTGATGATACCGAGAGTGTAAGTCTCTCGTACGCGGCGTGGCGCCATGGGTTCCTCCGCTACACCGAAGTGCTTCCCGCACTTCTCGGTGTACTTTCCCCCGTGGTATGGGATGGAAACGGATCAATGGGGGCACGTACGGCGCACGGAGGGTGCACACTGGCGGAGTTTTTGCAGTCCGGAAAAATCGCCGTGGGCAGCGTCTCGATTGCCAGTCCTATTGCCGGTGGTCCCTCTGGTGTCATGTCTCCAACGAAGGCATGGTAGATCGAGGGGGTCTCTGTTCGATACCGTCAGAACTCCTGGTTCCAGGCAGAAAGACATCGAAGAGTACTTGTGCATCGTTGCGACCGCCATGCGCTCTTGATTCCCTACTGAAGGGCAAGGGCCCCGAGCGAGTGGAGCCGACCATTCTCTCGCTGCTGCCCCAATTGCCAACCCAAGACGAAGCCCGCTGCCCTCCGGCCGCGAGGTTTCCATAGACGTGACCAAGTTCCGCCGATGAGCTCTGACAGCGGCCAACACAATGAGGCGGCTCCGCCACGATGGCGTGTAGGGCCGCAGTTGAGCATCTCGTCCGGTGTGGGGGAGTTGCCGTGGAGAGTGTCAGATGAGCTGTGGGGCCGCCTGGAACCGTTGCTGCCGCGGCGCGAGCGACGCTTTCGCCACTCGGACCGCAAGCCGTTGCCAGACCGCAGGTGCTGAGCGGGATCCCGGGCGTGCGGCATCTCCTGCGCGTTGTTGGAGTACCAGATCGTGATCGGGCCGTGGGCGTCGGCTGAGGCGCCGGAGTCGGATCCGCCGCTGCCGCACGCACTGAGCGTCAGGTGGGCCACCGGCAGCAGGGCGAGAAGGGCCTTCTTCATTGGACGTTCACTTTCTTGCTGGGGAATCACTTGCGGTACGGCTCGACCGGTGCGTGCTTGCCCCGGCCCGTCCCGGGGGCGGGGCGCACCGGAACGCCGCGGGTTTCAGCGGACCGGCGCGGGGCCGGAGGAGGCGAGCACCAACAGGATGGTGGGCTCGAGCTCCACGTCGGCGGTGGCGCCGGTCTCGATCAGTTCCACCCAGTGCCTGGGCGGATGCTCGGCTCCAGCAGACGGGGTCGGCGCGGCAGGTGGTCAGCGGGAGGCTGGTGTAGGAAGCGAGCGGCGCGTCGTCGAAGCCGACCACCGACAGGTCTTCGGGCAGCCGAAGTCCGGAGTCCTGAGCGACCGCCATCCCGGCCGTGGCCGAGAGGTCGTTGCCGCAGACGATGGCCGGTCGAGCAGCGTCCTGGTGGCCCGGGCTCTATTGTCTGTTTTTCGCGGCCGTGGGTCCGGACACCGGCGTCGGCGAAGCACGGGCCGCCCGCTCCTGAACCTCCCGTACCGCCGCCGGCCCCGGGCCCCCGGGCCTAGAATTCAGGCCATGGGAAGGACCGACCGTGCCAGCCGGGTGATCGCGGCGCCACCGGCGACCGTCTACGGTGCCCTTCTGGACCGGCAGGCCCTGGAGGTCTGGCTGCCGCCGGACGGCATGCGCGGGCGGGTCGAGCAGTGGGATCCCCGGCCCGGTGGCGGGTTCCGGATGGTCCTGACCTACCTCGACCCCACCGACAGCCCCGGCAAGACGTCGGAGGCGACGGATGTCGTCGACGTCGGGTTCGCCGACCTGGTGCCACCGGAGCGCGTGGTGCAGCGGGCGGTGTTCGAGGCCGACGATCCCTCGTACGCGGGCACGATGACGATGACCTGGCACCTGGCCGCCGTCGGTGAGGCGACCACCGGTGCGGCGGCCACCGGTGAGGCGACCGAGGTGACCGTCACCGCCACGGACGTGCCGCCCGGCATCGACCAGGCGGCCCACGAGGCCGGAATCGCCTCCTCGCTGGCCAACCTGGCGTCGTACGTCGAGGCGGCCGGCTGACCCGGGCGCCCGGGGCCCGGCATCGGACCACGGCGGAGACCCCGATGCCCCGGCGGCCCGCGGCTCACGCGGCTTCGCCGCCTCCCGGACGGCTCAGGAGCGGCCGTCTCGTACCGCGGGCGACCGGTGGTGCGGAAGGTCTGGATCGTCAGCCCCTTCGGGGTGGACCGCAGGTCGACCAGTCCGAGCCCCGGGTCCGGACCGGTGGCCGGGAAGAGCCGCGTGCCTCGGCCGACGACCACGGGACGGGTGAGCAGCACGGTCTCGTCCACCAGCCGGTGCTCGAGGAGCCACCGGATCAGGGCGCCGCTGCCCCAGACCTGCAGCTCACCGCCGGGCGCGGCGCGCAGTTCGCCGACGGCGGCCGCAAGGTCGCCGGACAGGACGGTCGTGCCCGCCCGCCGCGGATCGGTGAGCGTGGTGGAGGCGACGTACTCGGGCCGCGTGTTCAACGCCTGTCCGACGGGGTTTCCCGGATCCATGCCCGCACCCCAGGAGCCGGCGAAGATCTCGTAGGTGCGCCGGCCGAACAGGAACGCGTCGGCGCGCCGGAAGGTCCGGCTGATGAACGCCGACGCCTGGTCGTCGAGCAACGGCGGGGCCCACCCGCAGCGCTCGAACCCGCCGCCGTCCTCGCCCGCGCGTCTGCTTCGCGCCGGGCGCCGCCTGCGTCGATCCGTCGATGTCCTTGCGTCGATGTCCTTGCGTCACTCCGTCGACGGAGACGTTCGTGACGGTCGTCAGCTTCATGGTCGTGGTGCCGTTCGGGCAGGAGTCGTCGTTCGGTACGACCGCAGCGCGGCGCCGATCTCATCGGTCGCGCACGCATCCGCCCTCTCCGGAACCGGCGGTCACAAGACCTACGGCGGTGTGGATCACCCGGTCGGCCGAGCCTGAGGCCGGGCTGCCCGGGCACCCGCCGGTCCAGGCCTCCGTGCGTTTCCTCCAGGCGCGCTGTGAGGCCGCGTCAGGGGTGGTGCCGCGGTCGTCCCCGAGCGACCTGCGGTGCCACCTCGCTGACGCCCACGCGAGCGGCTGAGGACGGCCGGCCGCCGGGGCACCCGAGTCACTTTTCCGGCGTACGCCGGTGACGGTGGCCGTGACGGACCCTTCGCGTACGCCGGTGACGGTGGCCGTGACGGACCCCGCGCGTACGCCGGTGACCGTGGCCGTGACGGACCCCGCGGCGCCCTCAGCGCCACCCGCTCCGGGTGAGGGCCAGCAGCACGACAGCCAGTACCTGGATGGCGATCACGACCGTGATCAGCAGGGGGATCGAGTAGCCGTACAGGCCACCCGTCAGGGCGCCGCCGGCCAGGCTCGCCGCACCGACCACGCCGGCGAACAGGCCGTAGGCGGTCGCCCTGCGTCCCACGGGTACGAGGTCGGCGACGGTGGCGCGCAGAGTGGACTCCTGGATGCCCACGGCCGCGCCCCACACCAGCGACCCCGCGACCGCGACGGCGACCGTGTCCGTGAACGCCAGGGCCACCACCGCCGCGGTCAGCGCCGGCAGAGCGACCAGCACGCGCGGGCCGATCCGGTCGTAGAGCCATCCGGTGGCCAGCGCGGCGACGGCGTCCACGGCCATCGCCGCCGCGTACAGCACCGGCACCCACGCGGCGGCCAGCAGATGACGCTGGACCAGGTGGTAGGAGAGCACACCGAAGGTGGCGAAGCCGGTCGTGGTGGCCGCCGTGAAGGCGGCGTACGTCCAGAACGCTCCCGGCAGCCGGCCGCCCCGCGTCCGAGCCCGCGCCGTCGCGGGCTCGGACGCGGCGGTGTCGAGCCGGCGTTCGAAGGATTCCGGATCCGGTACCCGGGCGCGCAGCCGGACGAGCAGCAGCAGTACGGCGATGCCGGGGACGGCGAGCACACCGAGCGCCGGGCCGTAGTCGTTCCCGGTCAGCGCGAGCACGCCCGCCACCAGCAGCGGCCCGGCGATGGCGCCGATCTGGTCCAGCGCCTCGTGCACGGCGAAGCCCCGGCCGCGCCCGGTCGCGGCGGTGGCGTGCGAGAGGAGCGTGTCCTTGGCGGGCGAGCGCACCGCCTTGCCGACGCGTTCAGCGATCACCAGCACGCACGCGGCCCACAGTGCCCCGGCCACGCCCAGCAGCGGCACCGAGACGACGGTCAGGGCGTACCCGGCGATCGCCAGGCCCCAGAAACGGCGCGTCCGGTCCGCCAGCGGACCCGAGACCAGCCGCAGCCCCAGCGCCGCCGCCTCTCCCGCGCCGGTGACCACCCCGACGACCAGGGAGGACGCACCCAGGGAAGCCAGCAGGGGGCCGGTGACCGAGCGGGCGCCCTCGTACACCACGTCGGCCAGCAGGCTGACGACACCGAACCAGACCACGAACCGCCACGGCCCCATTCGCGCCGGCTGCTCCGTGCCGTGCTCCCCGGGCACCGGCCTGTTCACGCCCACAACGCCCCCACGAAGCGGAGACCGTCGGATGCCGTACCCGGCCCGACCGTCACACCGGCTGTCACACCGGCCGCGACGCCGTTCCCGCCGATGGAGATCGTCGCTCGCGGGGAACCGTCCGTCGGTCCAGTCATCACTGCCTCCACGTCGCCGGGCGGCGCGTCACCGCCGCCGCACGCCATCCTGCCGCCCGCGGCGGGCACCGTCTGCGGCGGGTCCCGCCGGCCCGCTCCGGGGAATGGCCGCCGTTCATCCGCCTCTGCCCATGCGCGAGACACCAGCATCCAGCGGGCACACGGCAGCATCCAGCGCGCACATGGCAGTTGGATGCCACGGTGACCCGCCGTGTGCCGATCGGCTCGCTCGCCACTGTCGCCCGAGCAGCCTTCGACCGTCACCGAAGCAGCCTTCGACCGTCACCGAAGCAGTTCGCAACAGCAGTTCTCAACAGTGGCCGAAAGAGACCCCGATAAATGCCTGTTGCACCACAACCATCCGGAGGCTCAGGCGGTCTGACTTGGTGACCGATACGCGTGGACAGCGTTCTTCGCCATGTTCTCCGGCTCTTTGCGGGGCTTCGCTCCGAGCCGCTCGTGTTCGCTGTCCGCGTCAGCTTCACCACCCTGCGAGTCACACACCAAGAAGTGGGGGAACTTCCACATGCGTGCTCGATCCGTCCTGGTCGTCGCGGCGGCGTCCGCCTGCGTCCTGCTGCCGGCGACCTCCGCGTTCGCCGGCACCGGCCCGGCTCCGTCGCCCGGCAAGCAGAGTCCGACCGCCCGTTCGGCCGCCCCGTCCGAGGCCGGCAACCCCATGAGCGTGAAGGCGCAGGCGGCCGGCGTCTGCTCGGACGCCTACCAGATCGGCGCCACCGCCTACATCAACCGCGGCGGCGCGCACGTCGCCTCCGTGAAGCAGTTCTACTCACCCAAGTGCAAGGCGAACTACGGCTACGTCTGGGTGTGGCAGAGCTTCCGCGACAAGATCAAGGACTACGACGTCAGCGCCGGCGTCTACAGCTACTCCCGTGACAAGGTCGTGGGCCAGGACTGGTGGAACGCCACCAACGGCCAGGAGTTCTGGTCCCTGCCCGCCGACACGGTCAAGGAGTGCACCTCGGCCATCGGCACCTTGCGTGCTCCCGGCGACCCGGTGCCGGGCCAGGCCACCACGGCCAAGCGCTGCTGATCTCGCTCCGGACCCACGGGCCCCGGCCGGCGCGCGGCGGCCGGGGCCCGCGTCTGTTCGGGCCGCGGACAGCGGGTACGGGCCCCCGGGTCCTCCCGTCCTCACCGGCGCGTCCCGTCGCCCACCTTCACGGTCGTCGTTCCGCGGCGCCGCCGCACCCGAGGCCGGGCGGGGCGTCCGCGCCCTCACGCCTCAGGGCCGCCCGCGGCGCCCGCGGCGTCCGCGGCGGCGGCGACGAAGGAGGCCGACCGAGCGACGGCGGTCGTCCTGTGACCACGCGAGGACCAGCCGGCTGTGGGGCGCGTCGATCACGGGGCGGTGGACGAGACCGGGGTGCGCGGGCTGGGCCAGAGAGCGCGGGAGCATCGCGATCGTGCGCCCCAGCCTGATCATGTGCAGGGCTTCGGCCGCGTCGGTGACCTCGGGTCCCGCCCCGGCGTCGGGTGCTCCGGTCCACCGCACACCTTTTCCAGTTTCCAGCGCGGCAGTGTCTCCTGGGCGAGGTCGGCGAGGGTGACCTCTGTCCGGGAGGCGAGCCGGTGGTCCGGCGGCAGGATCGCGACGCGTCCCTCGACCAGCAGGGTTTCGTGGTCCAGGCCGGTCATGTCGTCGAACGGCACGTACAGCAGGGCGACGTCGGCGCGGCCGTCGCGGACGTGGTCGGCGCGGTCGGTGGCTCCGCCGAAGACGATGTCCACCTGACGGGCGCCGGGCCGGCGGGCGTGGGCGGCCAGGATGCCGGACAGGGGGTTCGCGTCGCCGCCGGGTTTGATCACCAGCCGCAGACGGGTGTGCTGATCGGCGGCCACGGCGGGCCTTCTCGGCGGCCGCGCCCACGGCGTTGAGCGCGTGCCGGCCGTGGTGCAGGAGCGCCTCACCGGCGGGCGTGAGCGCGACGTGCCTGCTGGAGCGCTCCAGCAGCGTCACCCCGAGTCGGGATTCCAGGCGCCGGGTCGCCTTGGAGAGGGGCGGCTGTGCGATGCCCGGGCGGGCCGCGGCCCGCCCGGGCATCGATGTCCTGGACGCGGTGTTCGCCCTGCCTGGAGCCGTCGACCTCGTCAGGCGCCGGCAGGGTCGTCATCCGTACCGGGCGATCTGGGTCAATCACGATCCGCTGGAATGAGCCACCCCGCGGCCGGAGCGGACGGCCACCCTCTACGTCATGTAGTAGGTTGAGTCGGTGCCGTGCCCGCACTCTCGCGCCCGGGCGGGGCGGGGCGTCCGGGACGGCCGTCATGGAGTGACCCAGCAGCAGAGGCGGAGAGCGCACGTGCCCATCAAGGTGAGCGTGGTCATCCCGGTCTACAACCCGGGCACCTACATCGAGGACTGCATCGCCTCCCTTCTGCGCCAGAGCCTGCCCGACGACGAGTACGAAGCGATCTTCGTCGACGACGGCTCCACCGACGAGACACCCGCGCGGCTCGACCGGCTCGCCGCCGAACACCCGCACATGCACGTCATTCACCAGGAGGGGTCCGGGTGGTCGGGTAAGCCGCGCAACGTCGGTATGGCGGCCGCCAAGGGGGAGTTCATCCAGTTCGTGGACAACGACGACTGGCTGGGCGACGAAGCCCTTGAACGTATGTACGACTACGGCGTGGCGCACGGCGCCGACGTGATCGTGGGCAAGATGGCCGGCAAGGGCCGTTCGGTCCCGCGGGAACTGTTCCGTGAGAACCGCCCGCACGCGAACGTCGGGAACGCCCCGCTCATCGACAGCCTCACCCCGCACAAGATGTTCCGCAAGGCGTTCCTGGACCGGCACGACCTCCGCTACCCGGAGGGGCGCCGCCGTCTGGAGGACCACGTCTTCGTCACCGAGGCCTACCTGCGGGCGGAGAACGTCGCCGTCCTCAGTGACTACCTGTGCTACTACCACGTCAAACGCGAGGACGCCGCCAACGCGGGCCTGCAGCGATTCGACCCGGTCGGCTACTTCGGGAACCTCCGTGAAGCCCTCGACGTGGTGGAGGAGCTCACTGAACCCGGCCCGCTGCGCGACCGGCTCTTCCGCCGCTGGCTGCGCAACGAGATGGTCGAGCGGATGCGCGGCCGGCGTCTGCTCAAACTGCCCGCCGACTACCGCCAGGAGCTGTTCGACGAGATCCACAAGGTGGTCGTCGAACGCTTCGGACCGGGTGTCGCGGCCGGACTGCCGACCACGCAGCAGATCGTCGCCGGCCTGATCGCGGCCGGCCGGCTCGCCGACATCGAGGAGTTCGCCCGGTGGGAGTCGGGCATCAAACCCTCCGCTGCCCTGGAGGAACTCGGCTGGGAGAACGGCAGGCTGACGATCGGCCTCACCGCCGAGTACACCTCGGGCGGCAAGCCCCTCACCTTCCGCTCCGACGGCGGGAAGGACCTGCTCGTCCCGCCGCTGCCCCGGACCACCCTGGACGCCGTCGCCCTGCTCGGCACGAGCACCGCCGCCCCGCTGGCCAAGTCCAAGGCCGACCTCGTCGTGCGTGAGCGCACGACGGCCGCGGAGTTCTTCCAGCCCGTCGAGCTCACCCGTGAGAAGACCGCGGTGGAGGGCCGGCAGGGACACTTCCGTCAGGTGCTGCGCGCCACCTCGCGGGTCGATCCGCTGACGGCGGCCAACGGCGCCGAACTGGGCGCGGGCGTCTGGGACGTCCTCGTCCGCGTCAGCTCCTGCGGGTGGACCAAGGACACCCGTCTCGGCTCCGTGCGCGGCGAGCGGGCCGAGCGCGGACGCGGCGCCGCGGTTCTCGGTTCCCCGGCCCGCCTGGTCCTGCCGTACTGGACCGGCCCGCAGGGCAGTCTCTCGCTCGACGTGGACCAGAGGACCGACAGGATCTCCTACGAGTTCGCCGCTCTCACCCCCGCGGACGTCACCGTGGCTACGCACCCCGACCGCCTCACCCTCGCCCTGCCGCTCCATGTCCGGGGCGAGAGCGAGGCAGTGCTGAGGCTGACCGACGCCGGGACCGGCCGGTGGGCCGACCTCCCCGCCACGCTGTCCGCCCGGGGGACCGGCCGGGCCGAACTGAGCGCCGGCCTCCCGTCCGGTGAACTGGTGGGCGGCCGGTGGCGGCTGGAGCTGATCCCGTCGTCGGCCGGAGCCGGCAAGCCGGTGGCGCTCCCGCTGGTCCTCGGCGTCCCCGCGCATGGTGGTGCCGTGGTCGGACGCCTCGCCGCCGCGGCCGCCGCCATGGCGGCCCAGGATCCCGGGCGGCGCGGGCCCTCCGCCCGCCCTGCCGTGCTGAGGATCCTGCGCCGCGCGGCGGGCAGACTGCGCCGGGCTGTGCGGAAGTAGCCGAAGGGCGCGGCCTGCCGCGTCCGCGGCGACCGGTCACCCGCACTCCGCGTCGTGACGGGTGACAGCCGCTCAGGTCCGTGCCGGACCCTTCCGAGAAGACATGAAAGGGTCTGGGTCTTTGTCCCTTTTACGTTTCTTGGGGAACGTGGGAGGGTCCGCAACCCTCCTCCTGGGTGTCGGAAAGACCATGAGCAAGGAAACCGGGGATTGAGTGGGATGGGCTTGACCAGCGAGACGACCGTGTACGTGATGGTGGCCCTGTCCGCCGTGTGTGTGGCGCTGTTGGTCTGGTTCTGGCCGCGGCTCGCCAGGCAGGGGCCGTGGCAGGTGCTCGGACGGCTGGCGGCCGTCGGAGTGACCCAGGTGGCGATCATCGCGGCCTTCGCGTGCTGGCTGAACTCGTCGTACCAGTTCTTCGGGTCGTGGGGTGAGCTCTTCGGCAACGTCGACACCACCCCCGTCGGCGTCACGCAGGCGGCCGATCAGCAGGGCAACGGCGCGGTGACCGGCGTCTCCGTGAAGGGGTCCTTGATACAGCCCGCCGGCGACGAGCAGTTGAAACGGGTCAGTGGGCTGCCCACCGGCCCCGCGGCGGTGAACGGGCGGGTCGAGTCCGTGAAGGTCATCGGCCGACGCACGGGCGTCGTCGACCCCGCCTTCGTCTACCTGCCGCCGCAGTACTTCCAGAAGGCGTACCACAGGCAGCGCTTCCCGGTGATCGTCGCACTCAGCGGCTACCCGGGCAGCATCTTCAACCTCGCGCAGTACCTGCGGGTGTCACAGACCGCCGCAGCCCTGCAGAGGAGCGGCCAGATGCAGCCGACCATCATGGTGATGATCCGGCCGACGATCGCTCCGCCGCGCGACACCGAATGCGTCAACGTCCCTGGCGGACCGCAGACCGAGACCTTCTTGGCCAAGGACCTCCCGGAGGCGCTGAAGGCCACCTACCGGGCGGGCCACGACGCCAGTTCCTGGGGCGTCATGGGGTATTCCTCCGGTGGCAGCTGCGCCCTGCAGCTGACGATGCGCAACCCCGGCGTGTACACGACGGCCGGCGCCCTCTCGCCCGACTACAAGGTCAAGGACGACCCGACGACCGGCAATCTCTTCGGCAGCGGGCTGGGCCGGGTCAAGCGGGTCAACGGCCACGACCTGATGTGGCGGCTCAAGCACCTTCCCGCACCCCAGGTCTCCGTCCTGGTCGCCGACAGCAAGCACGGCGAGCGGGGCTACCCCCAGACGCTGGCCTTCATCAAGGCCGTCAGGGCACCCATGCGCGTGGTGTCGATCCTGCCCGACCAGGGCAGCCACAACTTCCCGACCTGGACCCGGGAGATGCCGGCCACCCTCAAGTGGATGAACCAGCAGCTCACCTTCCCCCAGGACGTCGTGCCCCGGCACCACCGCAAGCCGGGCCACACCGCGGTGCGCGCGGCGGGCACCGCGCCCTCGAAGGCGGCCACCAAGCGCAGGTGACGCGGGGACGGACCCTCGAACGGGTGCGGTGGCCGGGGCCCGGGGTTCACCGGCCGGCCACCGGCGCCGCCGGACCGTGCCGGCCGGTCCGGCGGCGCCTGCGGCTCATCCGCCGCAGGCGGTGCGGATCTTGTAGAACGTGCTCAGGTACTTGGAGTGGTAGGACGCGCTGGCGATCCGTACGACCGCCTCGTCGGCCGAGCGCAGCGACGACCCGGTCATGTTCGCGCTGCCGGTGTAGACCCGGGGGGTGATGTCGCCGTCGAAGGCGCCGTCGATCAGCATCTCCTTGTTGTGCGGACGCACGTCGATGCCCGGGCCGTTGGGGATGCGGCATCTGCGGTGCTGGATGCCGGCGGCGTCCAGCCGGCTGGTGATCGCCGAATCGGTCTCGGCGTAGATGATGTCGATCCAGCAGCCCTGGCCGCGCAGTTGGGCCAGTTTGTCGGCGACCTGGCTGCGGGAGCCGAGGAAGCTGTGCGTCACGATGCGGACGTCGGTCTGGTGCTTCTTGCCGTCCGCACCGGTGTAGGAGCAGCTGAGCTGGTTCAGCACGCCGACGATCGTGTCGGTGGCCGGGTTGTGGTACGACGTGTCACCGCGTGGGAAGAAGAAGGCCCGGTAGGTCGAGCCGGTGGGGGTCGAGAAGTAGGCGTGGTTGTCGCCGCCGGCGAGGTAGCGCCCCTTGCGGAGCATCTCGTGGTAGGTGACGTAGCCGTTGTACACCGCGCTGTCGGCGAAGGTGACCGAGTCGTTGAAGGACTCGACCTTGTACCAGTCGCCGAGGTTGGAGGAGGTCTGGAAGACGACCTTCGAGTAGCTCGTGCCGTCGTCGAAGGGCCCGATCCGGGAGAAGAGGAAGAACTTGTTGTGGGCGTAGGCGGGTCCGGGAGGGGCCACGCTCAGGCAGCCGCGGCTGACGTCGTCCACGCCGTCCGCGTCCTCGAACCCGTCGTCGCACACGACGACCCAGGACCGGGCCGAGTCATCGGTCCCGAGCCCGGACTTCAGGGCCTGATAAGCCGGGTTGGTGTATTCGGCACCGTCGCCGCCCACGTATGTGGAGTCGTCGACGACGAGCTTGACGGCGACACCACGGGAGTTGGCCGCGAGGAGGGCGTTCGCCACGGCCAGGTCGTTGAACTCGTACATCGAGCCGCGGATCTGCTGCCCGGCTGGTGTGGCGTCGATCAGCCGAATGAGCTGCGTGAAGATCGCCTCCTGCTGCTCCGCCGTGCCCAGCGGGTCGTTGAACACCGGCCCGTTGATCACCGGTTTGACGGGTGCGGCGGCCGCCGGTGTCGCCTGGCCGACGAGGAGCGCGAACACGAGCGACAGCAGGGCCGCTGCGACGGAGGGGGTGGCACGGAGACATCGGAACAGGCGTGGCCCCACGGGCGTACGGGTCATCGGCAGCGCTTTCGTGAGTGCGGTGGGGCGAGCGGGGGCACGGGTCGCCGAGGTGAGATGACTGTCCCCGGGGAGGCCGGAACGTCATCCTGAGTTGGTCGTATCGGGCTATTCCGTGCGCTGTGTGAGTGACCGCACGCCACCGGCCGCGGGACGACGGCGCCGGACTCCTCGCCGAACTCGCCGTCACCCGCCCCGAGAGGCCGCCGTGCCCGGTTCAGCCGGGGTGGCCCGGGCCGGTGGCGTCGGTGGTGAGCGTGTCGAGTTGGGCGAGGAGATCGGGGTGCGTGGTCCTGAGGTGAGGACGTGCGGCGCTCAGCGGGTCGATGAGGGCGGCGGGGTCGTCGTCGGCGAGCGCGGCGTTGAGCCGGTCGAGGGGGCGGCGGGCGGCGGACGGAAGGTCGGTGAGGGCGGCGATCTGGCCGGCGATGCGGCGCAGCCCGGCGGCGTTGCGGCGGGCCCGGGCGGCGGCTGTACGGTCGGCGGCGCGGCGCTCGCGGGTGGCCTGGACGCGTTGTTCGCCGGTGGTCCCGGCGGGGCCCGGCCGGTTGCGCAGATACCGGCGCTCGGCGGCCTGGCGGCTGGCGACGCCGAGGGGATGGGCGAGGTCGGCCCAGCTGGCTCCCGCGTGGCGGGCCGTCTCGATCAGGCCGGTCTCCCATGCGGCGAGCTGCTCACGCACCTGCCGCAGGAGCAGCAGGGAGGCGAGGGCCTGCTCCGGGCCGGGGCCGGTGTCCGCCGCCCCGGGGAGGTCCGGCGCCTCGCGCTGGGCATCGCGCAGGGCGTCGTCGATGGCCTGCAGGGCAGCCGCGGCGGCGAGGAGCGAGGCCGGACTGCGGCTGTCGGTGCTGGATGCGGTCGGCTGGTCGGCTGCGGGCATGGGCACCTCCCTCGTGCGTCATCGTTCGGATGACGTCGGGTTTGTCATCCATTCGATGACATGCTACAACGGTTTCCGTGAGGCGCATTGGCAGCAACTGCCCAATACCCGCTGGAGGTGTTTCACGATGTTGATGCGCACCGATCCCTTCCGCGAATTCGACCGTCTGGCCCAGCAGTTGATGGGCTCGGGCACCTGGTCACGGCCGGCCCCGATGCCGATGGACGCCTACCGCGAGGGTGACGAGTACGTGCTGGCCTTCGACATCCCCGGCGTCAGCCCGGAGGCGATCGACATCGACGTCGAAGGGAACACGCTGAGTGTCAGGGCCGAACGCCGGCCCGGGGCCGACGACGTGAAGATGGAACTGTCGGAGCGGCCGCTGGGCGTCTTCTCCCGCCGGCTCGTGCTGGCCGACACGCTGGACACCGAACACATCCGGGCCGACTACGACGCCGGTGTCCTCACCCTGCGTATCCCGATCGCCGAGCGTGCCAAGCCCCGCAAGATCGCCCTCAGCGGTGGTTCCGACCGCAAGAAGATCTCCGGCTGAGCCGGACGACGAGGGCTGCAGTACGAGGCCCGGACGACGAAGGCCGAAGACGACGAAAGCCGAAGATCCTGCGGAACGCATGCTCCTGCGAAACGCGTGAAAGGGGGCGGCGAGGTGACCCTGCGACGGGAAGCGTTCCTCGACCGGGTGCAGGAACGCGGCGAGTACCCGAGCCGCCGGGAAGCGGACCGCGCGGCCCGTGTCGTTCTCGCTCTACTGGGCGCGCACCTGGTCGGCGGCGTACGCGCCCAGGTGGCGGCGCGCCTGCCGGAAGACTTCGCCCTGATCCTGCTCAACCCGCTGCAAAGCGCCGAGCCCCTCTCGCCTGAGCGGTTCGTGCGAGCGACGGCGGCCTGGATCGAGGGCGCCACCGAGCAGACCGCGGCCTGGGACGTCGGCGCCGTGCTCAGCACGGTGGCCGACGCCGTCGACCAGGACCTGCTGGGGCAGATCCTGCTCCAGCTCCCCGCAGGCTACGACCTGCTCTTCGGCCATCCCATGCCCGCCTGACCCACACCCCAGACCCACACCCCAGACCCACACCCCAGACCCACACCCCAGACCCACACCCCAGACCCACACCCCACACCCACACTCCACACCCACACCCACCACGACCGCCCGCGGCAGAAAGGCAACACCGCAGTGATGTCCGACCGGCATGCACCGCTCCAGCACGTTCCCGTGATGACGTACGAGCAGATGCTGGAGAAGGTCCGATACGAAGGCGCCTACCCCACCCGGGAACGGGCCGAGGAATCCGTCCGCCTGGTCCTCGCCGGCCTCGGCCGAAGGCTGACCGGCGACGAACGTGTCGAGCTGGCCGCCCGCCTGCCCCGCGAAGCCGCGCGCATCCTCACCGAACAGATCCCCGACACCCAGGCGCTCACGGGCTGGGCCTTCGTCAAGGACCTTGCCGCCCGCAGCGGCGCCCCCCTGGCCACCACCCGCTGGGACACCGGCTCCGTCCTCTCCGTCGTCGCCGCCCTGACCGGACCCGACCTGCTCACCCGCATCCTGCGTCAGTTGCCCTCCGGCTACGCGATTCTGTTCGGCCGCGCCGAACTGACCCAGGCCGCCTAGAAGGCTGCTGAAAATCTTGGTTGAGGGGCTGTCCGGCTGTGGGCCGGGCGGCCCTTTCGCTATGTGGTGGCTGGGATGAGGTGCCAGTTGCCGTTGCCTCTGGTGAGTCCAAGGTTGATCAGTCGGCGGAGGTTGAGGGCGGCGGCGCGGTGGTGGAGCCAGAGGTTGTTGGCGATGGCGCCGCGGTAGGGGACTCGTCGGTTTCCCTTGGCGACCAGCCAGGCGATGGCGCGTTCGACTGGAGGCCGCCATCTGCGGTATTCGTCCTGCCAGGCGGGGTCGGTGGCAGCCTGGTGGCGGGCTGCGGTGAGCAGTTCGTGCCGGGGGTGGACGTTGATGTTGCGTCCGGTCTTGGAGGTGGTGCAGCGTCCGCGCAGGGGGCAGTTGCTGCACACGCGCTTGAACTGGGCGGTGCGGGCGCCGTCCGCTTTGACCTGTCCGAGGTTGGCGGTGTGTCCGGCCGGGCAGGTGGCGGTGCCGGACACCGCATCGATGAGGAAGTCATCGATGGTGAAGCCGCCGGGGACGGCCTGCCGCAGCGGTGGCGGCTTGATCACCAGAGTGTGGCCGTCGGCCTGCAACCGGGCGCGCAGGTCGCCGGTTCCGTAGGCGGAATCGCCGAGCACGGTTAACTCCTGGCCCTCGTCCTCCTCGGCCAGCAGATCGCAGGCGACAGCGGCCTCGTGGCTGTCAGAGCCGTAGCCGCTGGTGAGGGCAACCGCGGTGAACAGCCCGGTCTCCGGCTCGAAGGACGCATGCCCTTTGAAGCCGTCCTGGTGGCGGGTGCGGTTTTTGTGGATGTGGCGTGCGTCCGCATCGACGGTGGACACGGTCCGGTCCGCGACCGTGCGCTGGGCGATGCGCCAGCGTCCGTCGCGTCCGTCGGAGTCCTCGGCCGGCTCCACGTCCTGGCCCGCGACCAGGGCCAGCAGGCCCACCGCGTTCGCCGCCTTCTCGCCCAGTTCCTGCTCGGGCAGGTGCCCGAGCAGGTTGATCGCGTCGGTGACCAGCGCGTCGACCAGCGTGGCACGGGCGGCCTCGTCGTCCCAGGAGATCCTCGGCTTGCCCGGGTCGGTGTAATCGTGCGCGCAGCACCACTGCGCCGCGGTCTCCCCGCCCCTGGGGACCTCGCGGATCACCCGTCGGACGGCGGAGATGATCTGGGTGACGGTGTCCTGGGTGGCCACCGCGTCATCGAGGACGGTGGAGTCCAAAGCGCGCCGCTGCCTGCCCTTGAGCACGCCGGTCGCGGCCACGACCTCTTTGACCTTGGTGAAGATCCGCGTCGGATCGGCTGAGTGACGCAGCCGGCGCCGGAAGTACGTCAGCAGCGACGGATCGAACGCGGTGTCGTACAGGCCGAGCCCGCAGGCCGCCTTCCAGCGCAGGTCACACCGCAGTTCCTGGACCGTCTCGAAGTCCGACAGCCCGTGCAGGCTCTGCAGCACCACCGTGGCGGCCAGCACCTGCGGCGGCAGACTCGGACGGCCGTTGGACGAGGGGTACATATCCGCAAACATCCCCAGCGGGAACAGCACCTCCCGGTGCTCGGCCAGGAACGCGAACACACTGCCCGCCGGGACCAACTCCCGGCAGGTCTCCCACACATCCGGCCCGACCATCTCCCCGGCCCACTCCCCCTGCATGCCTACAAGACTGGCCCCGACTCCACCAAGCCGGGGCCAAAACGCAAAAGATTTTCAGCAGCCTTCTAGGCAGCGGGCGGCGCGACAGACCGGGGGAAGCCGGGTGACAGGGCTGAGGCGACGCGTCGGGGGTAACCGGAGGAGCAGCGACACGCTGTTCCGAGGAAGGGAGCGTCATGCCCGGCATGATGGAGCGCATCAAGGAGTTCGCCAGGAGTCCCCAGGGGCGGCGCGCGGCCGAACAGGCGCGCCGAGCCGCTGCCGACCCGCGTCGCCGGGCCCAGGCCCAGCGTCTGCTGGGCAAACTTCGTGGCCGCCGCTGACCACTCGCGCCACACACGCGCGCGGCCTGGTCGCAGCGACCGGGCGCGGGTTGACCGGCACACTCTGTCGAACGGGGATGATCGTGGTGGAAGGTTCGTCGCTGCGGGCAGTGGGCTGGGCCCGCACGCTGCCGTTGGACTGCGAGGTCAAAACGGCCCGGGACTGGGCGCGTGAGCATCTGGAGACGCTGGGCTGGACCACGACTGCTCCGCAGACGGTGGACGCCGTACTGCTCACCGTCTCCGAGTTGGTGACCAACGCGCACCGGCACGCCCACAGCAGCGCCCAGCTGGTGATGACCTGTGACGAGCATTGCCTGCACGTCTCCGTGCACGACAGCTCCAGCGATCTGCCCACGCCACGCGAGGCGAGCGCCGAACGCCTCGGCGGGCGGGGGATGTTCCTCGTGGACGCGGTGGCCGACACGTGGGAGTCGCGCCCCTGCCCCCACGGAAAGGCAGTCAGCGCGTGCTTCCGCGCGCCCGGTGCTTGAGTACCGAGGCCGGCGGAGCACCCGACCGGCTGTGTCGGCCCGGGAGAGATGCCGCCATCCGCAGGGCAGGCGGGACGGGCAGGACGGGCAGGACAGGCAGGGGGACAGAGGGACAGGGGGCGCGCGGCGTCAGCCGCGCCGGGAAGCCGTCACCAGCTCCGGCAGCGTGGCCAGTTTGCTGCGCGGCCTGCCCACCCGTCGCCCCCGGGACAGTTCCGCGCGTTCGATGGATGCCATCCCGCGCGCGTCCACCACATGCCGGCTGCGCCGGCGCGCGAGCCGTGCGAACGCCTTGGCGGAGAAGGCGGGCGTGGGCAGGGCGCCGGCGACGGCGTCGGAGAGCAGCGTGCCGACGGTCTCCGCGGCGCACACCCGGTTGGCGCCGATCCCGCCCTGCGAGCCACGCTTGATCCAGCCCACCACGTACGTCCCCGGCAGTCCGGCCACCCTTCCGTTCTCGTGCGGGACGGTGCCGGAGGACTCGTCGAAGGGCAGTCCCGCCACCGGCGTGCCCTGGTAGCCGATCGCCCGGAGCACCATCCCGGCCGGGATCAGGCTGTGCCCGGCCGTACCGGTGACCCGCACGGCGCGGATCGCCGCGGTGTCCTCCTCGCCGATCAGCTCCTCGGGTGCGGAGTGGAAGCGCAGCACGATGCGCCGGCCCGGTCCCGGCGGACGTGACCACTCCACCGCCGTACGGGACACGCCGCGCAGCACGGCGGCGATGCCGTCGGGGGCGGCCGTGTCGATGGCTTCGGCGGTGCGGGGGTCATGGTCGTCGACGACCAGCTCCACACCGGGCAGCCGGGTCAGCGCGAGCAGTTCGGGCCGGGTGCAGGCGGCGTCCGCCGGGCCGCGGCGGCCGAGGAGCACGACCTCGCGCACGGCACTGTCACGCAGTGCCCGCAGAGCGTGGTCGGCGATGTCGGTGGCGGCGAGTGCGTCGGGGTCGGCGACCAGGATGCGGGCGACGTCGAGCGCGACGTTGCCGTTGCCGACCACCACGACGCGCTCGGCGGACAGGTCGACGGCGTCGGGAGCGATGTCGGGGTGGGCGTTGTACCAGGCGACGAAGGTCGTGGCCGCGAGGCTGCCGGGCCGGTCCTCGCCGGGAACGCCGAGCCGTCGATCGCCGGAGGCGCCCACCGCGTACACGACGGCGTCATGGTGGGCGGCGATCTCCTCGGCGCTCACGTCCTCGCCGGCCCGGACCCCCAGCAGCATGCGTACCCGGGGATGGCGGTGGAGGCGCGCGAAGGTCTCGCCGACCTTCTTGGTGGTGGGGTGGTCGGGGGCCACGCCGTAGCGCACCAGGCCGCCGGCGACGGGGAGCCGGTCGATCAGGGTGACTTCGGCGCCGGTGTGCAGCAGCAGGTCCTGGGCGGTGTACATGCCGGCCGGCCCGGTGCCGACGATCGCGACGCGCAGCCGGGGGAAGTCGGCCGGCAGTGTGCGGGTGAAGGCGGGCTCGTCCCAGGCGTGGAAATTGGGGCTGCCCGCGGCCGGCCGGGGCGGCGGAGCGTCGGCGTAGTAGGCGGCGTTGATCGCCACGTACGCCTCCTGCGCGCCGGTGAGTTCGTCCGCCGGGTGGATCGCGTCCACGGGACAGGCGTCGGCGCACGCTCCGCAGTCGATGCAGGCCGCGGGGTCGACGTGGAGCATGTCGGTGCTGCCGAACGCCCTTTCCTGCGGCGTCGGATGGATGCAGTTGACCGGGCACACGGCGACGCAGGTGGCGTCGTTGCAGCAGGTCTGGGTGATGACGTAGGGCATGGTGTCCGCTCTGATCGGCTCGGCGGGCCTGGTCGGTCGGATGGGGCGCGGGTCGGATGGGGCACGCGTCGGACGAGGCGCGGGCAGGATGGGGCGCGCGTCGGACGAGGCGCGGGCAGGATGGGGCGTGCGTCGGACGAGGCGCGGGTCAGATGAGGTGGGCTCGCTTGTAGAAGGCGAGGGCCGGCTTGGTCAGGAGCCGGGCGGAGGCAAGGAAGTCCATCAGTCCGGAGCAGCTGGAGCGCATCATCGCCTTGTGGTGCTCGTTGGACCGCGCCGCCGCCAGGGCCCGTTTCGGATCCAGTCCGGCGTTGGCGTACACGGCCTTGTTCACCATGCTCGTGACGATGACGTACGCGGCGACCGCGATCACGAAGGCGTGGAGGTGCCGGCGTATCCGTCCCGCCTTCGCGAGGTTCTTGCGCGTCTCGTCGCGGGCGAACTTCATGTGGCGGGACTCCTCCACCACATGGATGTTGTTGATGGTGCGCACGAAGGGGACGACGCGCTCGTCGCGCATCCAGTCGCGCTGCATCACGTCCAGGACCTCCTCGGCCACGAGGATCGCCGCGTAGGCGGCCTCGCCGAACGCGAGGGTCTTGAACGCCCGGCCGAGTTCGACCGCCACACGGTGCGGCCGGTAGGCCGGTGCCCCCAGCTTCCTCGCCCCGCGAGCGAACATGATCGAGTGCCGGCACTCGTCGGCGATCTCGGTCAACGCCCACTGGACCCTGTCGTCGCCGGGGTCCTTGGCGTAGACGTCACGCAGGATGAGCTGCTGGAGGATCATCTCGAACCATATGCCGGTGCTGGCGACCGAGGCGGCCTCGTGCCGCGTCAGCTCTTTTCGCTGCGCCTCGGTGAGCTCATCCCAGTACGAGGTCCCGTACAGCGTGCTCCACTCCGGGCTGGCGCCGTGGAAGTCCTTGTCCAGGGGCGTTTGCCAGTCCACCTCCGTCAGGGGGTCGTAGGAGAGCTTCGCGGACGAGTCGAGCAGCCGGCCGGCGACGCCGCCGCTCGGTGCGGCGGTCTCTGCGTCCGGATGGGTCGTGCTGCTTGCCATGCTCCCAACTCCTCAGCTCGGATGACGGACCCACGTCCGTTCTCTGCGGGGTGCGTGTGATCGCTCCGCTTGGTGCGCGGGGGATCGTGGGCGAGGGCCGGTCGGAGGCCCGGGACGACCGCCCGGATCCACGCCTGCCCGGCGGACATCGCAGGCCCCCGCCGGTGCTCGCGCGGTGCATCGGTCCGGTGGTGACCGGTCCGATGGCGGCCGGGACTTCCGTGGCCAGGACTTCCGTGACCAGGGCAGCCGTGGCCAGGGCAGCCGTGGCCGGGCGGCGGGCGCTGGTGGCGCCACAGCCCTTGTTAGACGCAATGTATAACAAGCCGTGGGGGCGTGCCTACCCATGAGTAAGGAGGTTCTGTGCGCGAATGCCCGCGGCCCGCACGTCAGGGCTGAGCCGCACCGGTACCGGCCTGGTCAGCCCCAGCCGTACGCGTACGCGGCCACCCAGGTGATCTCGAGCTGCGCGCTGCTCCCGGGTGCCGCTCCCGGCCCCTCCAGGGCGCTTTCGTTCTGCATCACCCACGACAGGGGGCTGTCCGGCACGCCCCGCGTGTCCCGGCCGATCTCCCGCCCGTCGACGAAGAAGCGCACCATCCCCGGCGTCCACTCGGTGGACACGGTGTGCCAGTGCGTCCAGTCGTCGCTGCCGGGGAAGGAGTCCTGCCGCCCGCCGCCGCAGGGATGGTGGAAGGCGGTGAGTGGGCCCGTCCAATTGCCCTCGGGGTGGTCCATCTCGCAACCGTCGTTGCCGTAGTGCAGCCAGGCCGATTTGTAGCCGGGTGCCGGTTTCGTCACCTTGATGCGCGCGCTGTACTTGCCGTAGGTCATCTGCATCACCGCGCGCGGTACGACGGCGGCGGCATGCACCGGGCCTCCGTCGGCGGGCCGCCACATCCGGATGAACATCCTCCCGTCGCCGTCCGCCGCCGGACCGACGCTCACCGTGTCCTCCGGGTGGTACACCCCCACCACGTCGCGACCCCGGCTGTTGGCCGTGTCGCGCCAACCGGTCGGGTAGGCCCACCAGTTGTCACGGAACTTCCCCTTCAGTCCCGCGCAGTAGGCACCCGAGGTGTCGACGTTGTGGTCACAGTCGCTGAAGGAGCCGAGCGGGACCCGGTCGCCGTTGAAGTCCTCCGCGAGGACCTGCCAGAAGGGCCCGCAGTCGCCCCGGGGCAGACGCGCGCTCGTCGTGTGACAGGCGTCGGCGGACGCCGGTGCCGCGTCGGCCCGTGGAAGCCACAGCAGTCCGGCGACGAGCAGGAGCCCCGCGGACAGAAGCAGGCCCCGCTTCCTGTGGTGCGGCGCCGCGTGCGAACCCATCCCAGGCTCCTCGATGCTCAGCTGCCGGCCGTGTCCGTCCTCCCGCCGAAGGCCGCGCGGGGGCCACCTGTCCCGGGCGCCGTCCCGGAGGAGGCACGAGGGTCACGTCGTCGCGAAGGAACATCCTCGCTCGCCGGACCGGGCGACGCCATACCCGGGGAGGCCGTGGAACCGGACGCCGATGCTCCGGCGTCCGCACCGGCAGGCCGCACCGGCAGGCCGCACCGGCAGGCCGCACCGGCAGGCCGCACCGGCAGGCCGCGCCGGCGCCGCCGGGAACCGGCCGACAGCGCCCGGAGGGCGAGTTCAGCCGCAGGTCAGCAGACCCTCCTGCTGCTTCGCCGTGAGGACGCGGTGGACGCTCTGGTCCACCCGCGCGCGGAAGGCCGCGTTCTGCGCCATCCGGGTCCGCACCGCGTCGGCCATGGCCGGGATCAGGTCCGGCTCCACGGTCAGCACCAGGTCCCCGCCCGCCGACAGGAAGTCCACGGCCCGGTCGGCCGGGGGCACCGCCTGCACGGCGACCGCCCGGCCCAGGTCGTCCGAGATGACGACGCCCTTGAAGCCGAAGTCCTTGCGGAGCAGGTCCTGGATCACCGCGGAGGAGAACACGGCGCGATGCGCGGGGTCGATCCTGCTGTAGGTCGCGGAGGAGACCATGACGAGGGGCGCGCCGGCCTTGATCCCCGAGCGGAACGGGGCCAGGCTCGAACTCGTCCTCGTCGTGACCGAGTCCACGACGTCCGCCGTGGTGTCGGTGTTGCCGCGGACGTTGCCGAGACCCGGGAAGTGCTTGAGCGTGGCCAGGACCTTCGACTGGGCCATGCCGGCGGCGAACGCGTCGCTGTGGGGGGTCACCGCCGCCGCCGTATGGCCGAACTCGCGGTCGTAGCGGCCGATCGGGGCGTTGCTCCTGCCCAGGGCGGCGGGGACGACATCGGCGACGGGCGCGAGGTTCAGGTTCACGCCGGCCGCCCTGAGCTGCCGGGCCCAGACGGCGGCCCGGCCGCGCAGGTACGACGTCGACCAGCCGCCCTGGACCAGAGCGCTCGGCATGGCCGAGAACCCCGGCCCGGACAGCACCTGTACGCGGCCGCCCTCCTGGTCGGTGGAGACCAGCAGGGGAACGCGCCGTCCCGCCGCCGTGTCCGCCTTCGCCTGGAGGCCGTCGACGAAGGCCCTGTTCGCCGTCGTGCCCGCGTTGCTGCGTCCCGCCAGGAACACCGCCCCGACGTGGTACCGGCGCATGAGCTGGATCTTCCGCGGATCGGGCTTGGACGGGGAGACGCCGCCCATGAAGAGCTGGCCGACGCGTTGGGGGCCCGTCATCGCCCCGAAGACCTTGTCGACGCAGGCCGCGGCCGCGTTCCTGGCGGTGGGGGCAGGCGCGTCCGGTTCGACAGCCGCGTGTGACGTGCAAGCGCCTGCCAGGCCCGTGGCCGCCAGCGAGAGCGTCACCATGGGCACGGGCCACAGGGCCCGCATCCTCTTCGGGCGTTGTTTCGGCGACTGCTGAGGTTTCATGGAAGTCCCTCGCGGCGCGCCCGGGGCGGTGCGGACACCCCGTGCGCGACCGCCGACGACGATCACTCGTTCCGTCCGAGAAACGTACTTCCAATCGGCGACGCGCGCCTCCGCGGGCGCCTGTTCCGTGTTCTGCGAGTCTGCCGGCCCGGTCGTCCCCCGCGCCTGCCTGCCGGAGCGCGATTCCCGCGCCTGCCTGCCGGAGCGCGCTCTTCCGCACCCGTCGGCCGGAGCTGGACGAAGTCCCCCTCCCCGGATCCCGTCCCGTGCCCGGTCTTCGGGCCCCGCAGGCCGCGGATGGGCCGCGGTGCCGGGCCTGCGTCCCGGTGCGCGCCCTCCGGCACGCTGAGTGATCACCGTCGCATCTCTATTGACCTGCACAGATTCGCTGTGTTTCGCTCAACCGATCTAGGGGGCAAAGGTGACTCACAGTATGGGGCGATTGATCCGGATCGCGGGCGCGGCGGCCGGGGTGCGCAGGCACGCGCGGCACACGCCTCCCCCGGCCGGCCCTTAGCGGCCCCGCGCACGCCGAGCCCGTTCGGTACGTCGTGTACGCCGAGTACACCGGGCAGGCCCGCCGCGTCCCATGTGCCCGCCTCCGCCGGTTACGCCCGGTGAACCGGGCTGCGACGAGGCCGGAACCGCTCGGGAACCCCGGTGGTGGTTCATCCATCCTGCACGGAGGGGCGGAAGGGGTGGGGAGGGGCGAGGCGGACGGGTGGGTGGCATGACCAGTATCTAGCATCTAGTGAAGCGGTCGGAATTGATACACAGACGGCGTCAACCACAGGCCAGACTCTGGGCCGTGGCGGCGGTCGCGGTTCTCGGATTCCTCATAGCGCTGGAATTCGCCGTACGCCACTACGGCCTCCCGGGACCTCTCACCACTCAGGCGCGAGAGGTGATATTCCCGCCGAAATCGGGCGGTCTGCTGTACGCCGGCATGGCGTTGATGATGGTGGTGCTCACCTGGCGGCAGCGGTTCGTCGCGCTGGGCGCGGCGATCGGCGTCGACGTCGTCTTCTGGGGGGTGCGCCGGCTGGCCGACATCAAGGTGACGCACGGCCACCCCTTCGGCAACGGCGCGCTGTGGGTGATCCTGGGCTGTGCGGTCTACGCCGTCATCCGCCGCACCGGCCGGGAACGCGCCCTGCTGCTGAAGGGCGTCGGACTGGCCCTGCTGCTGGTGGCGGGCCGCAAGACCGGTGATGCCTGGCTGTTCCTCACCGCCAGGACCCGCCCCATGGTGCTCGACCAGTACGTGGCGACCGCCGACCACGCGCTGGGCAACCCGTCCTGGATGCTGGGACGGATCGTCACCGCCTCCGGCCCCATCGGCTTCAACTTCCTCGACTTCGTCTACGGCCAGCTCCCGGTGGCCGCGGTCGTCGTCGCGCTGTACCAACTGCGTCACGTGGCCGCCGAAGGCCGCTTCCCCCGCCATCACCTGGTGCGCACGTTCCTCGTGATCGGTCTCCTCGGGCCGGTCTTCTACATGGTCTTCCCGGTGGTCGGCCCGGTCTTCGCCTACGGCACCGGCGCCGAGCACTGGGAGGGGATCGCTCTGTGGGCGCCGCACATGCAGCCCAGCGCGCCCTGGGCCGTGGCCGACCTGTGGCCGCGGACGCCGACCCCGATCGGTGCCCCGCACCACATGCCGTTCGACGCTTTCACCCCGCGGAACTGCATGCCGAGCCTGCACACCGCGTGGGCCACCGCCATCTTCATCCATTCCCGCAAGGGGCCGCCCGCGCTGCGCCACGCCGGCACCTTCTGGCTGATCGCGACCCTCGCCGCCACGCTCGGCTTCGGCTACCACTACGGCGCCGACCTCATCGCCGGCGTGGTGTTCTCGCTCACGGTCGAGGCGGCCCTACGCGCCTACGACCACGGCTGGAACCGCTCGGGGGTCCGGCTGGTCACCTGCGGAGCGGCCGTCTGCGCCGCGCTCCTGGTGTCCTACCGCTATCTGCCGCTGGAGATGGCCGGACAGCCCTGGCTGGCCGGCCCTCTCCTCCTGCTGGCCATGCTCTCGGTCGTCTACGCCTACGTACGGACCACCGCGTCCTGGGAGCCGGTCACGGTGGTGTCCGTCCCGCGGCCGGCCCCGCGCCCCGAGCTGATCTGACGGCGCCCGGCCGGCCTCGACCACTGTCCGGGAGTGCGGAAGGCCGGGCCCGCAGCGACCCGGCGCCGGACAGCGACCCGGCGCCGGACAGCGACCCGGCGCCGGACAGCGACCCGGCGCCCGATGCGGCCGGCAGGGCCTGCGGACAGTCTCCGGCAGGCGTGCGCTCCGCGACACTCCGTCTCGCGGAGCGGGTGGACGTGTGGACGGGTGGACGTGGCGTGGGCTGCCTTGCCACGGGCACGCGTCGTTCGGTGTCCGTTCCGCCGGTCGGCGGCGCTCACCTCGTGTGCGGTGGCCTGCCCCGTCCGAGTTCGATCTCCGTCCTGATCGTCTCGTCCAGCTCGTCCGGCGTGAAGCCGAGAGCGCGCAGGATCCGCGCGGCGGGGCTCTCCTCGGTGCGGATCAGGCCCAGCAGGGTGTGTTCCGTGCCGACCCAGTCGTGGCCGAGACCGGCCGACGCGCGGTGTGTCTGCTCGATGGCCTCCTTGCTCTCCGGCCGGAACGGAATGTGACCGCGCGGCGCCTTCTTGCCGGCCGGCGCCATCGCTTCCTCGATCGCGTCGCGGATGCGCTGCTCCGACCCGGTCTTCGCCACCAGCACCTGATACGCCAGGCCCCGCGGTTCGCCGAGCAGGCCGAGCAGGAGGTGTTCGGTGCCGATGAAGTTGTGCTTGTGGGTTCGGGCGGCTTCCTGCGCCAGCACGATGCTGTGCCGGTTCAGGTCGGTGAACCGCTGGAAGGCGGCGGGTGTGTGGCGCTGCTGGGCGGCCTGTTTGGACACGCCGATGGCGTCGCCGATCTCGGTCCAGGACGCGCCGGTCCGCTTGGCCTTGCTGACGTAGTGGTCGATGAGCTGGTCACCGAGATCGGACAGCGTCTGGGCGCGAAGTCGCGCCTCGCTGACTCGGGCCAGTTCGTCGGCGTCGGGGAGTTCCTCGTCGAGCCGGGCGATCAGGTCGGCGAGGCTGATGTCGAGTGGGCTCATGCGTCAACTTTAAATTGACGACGCGTCGGCGTCAATATGTAATTGACGCTCGCTCGGGAGGCCCTGCCGGGGTTCCGCCCGGCGCCCGGCCGACCGGGACGGGCGCTCGGCGATCTCCACCTGTACCTCCACCCATGGGTCCAGGTGTGCGAGGCCCCGTATCAGCACGATTGACCCATGACCACGACCGACTGGATCACCGACATCGCCCTCGTCCTCATCGTCTTCCGGCAGCTGAAGGAGGACCGCCTGAGCCTCAGGTCCTACCTGATCCCGCTGGGGATCGTGGCCTTCGTGGGCGCTCACTACCTGCGCAGCGTGCCCACCGCCGGCAACGACCCGCTGCTGATCGGCACCCTGGTCGCCGCCGGAGCGGCGCTCGGCGTCGCCGGCGGCGTCTGCACCAGGATCCGCGCGGCCGGGGAACACCTCCTGATCAAGGCGGGCGCCGTCTCCGCTCTCCTGTGGGTGCTCGGCATGGGTGCGCGCATGGTCTTCCAGGTGTGGGTCGACCACGGCGGCGCGGACGACGTGGCGCGCTTCAGCGCCACCCATGACATCACCACCGGCGACGCCTGGGTGGCCGCGTTCGTGCTCATGGCGCTGACCGAGGTGGTCACCCGTCTGGCCACGATCTTCGTCCGCAGCCGCATGGTCGACCGCGAGCGGCGGCTCCCCACGGGCCCGAGCCCCGCGGCGGTGCTGGACCGCACCTCCTGACCATGGGCTATGGTCGCGCCGTGTCCGCATCCGAGAGCCTCCCCGCCCGCGGGCCGACCCGGGAAAAGGGATCCGGCCCGCGGGGTGTGCCCCGCCAGGACCCCCGCCTGCACGGGGCTGTCACCCTCGGGCTCCTCGCCGTCACCTTCGCGACCGTCCGGCCGCTGGGAGTGCAGGGCCGCGGCCTGGCGGTGGCCGGACTGCTCGCGGTCAACTCCGTCGCCCTGCTGGCCCGGCACCTGCCCGAGGCAAGGTTCCCCTCCCGCGTCGCCCTCGCCTGGCTGACCGGCGGCGTCGTGGCGGCCGCCGCCCTGATCGGCGTCAGCCGCAGCGGCCCCGGCTACCTGTTCGCGTTCTTCCTGGTCGGGCACATCGGCTACCGGCTCCCCCTCAAACAGGCCCTCTCGCTCGCGGCCCTGTGCAGCCTGTCGTGCGGCGCCGTCCTGTACTTCCGTCTCGGCCCCGGTCACGAACAGCTGACCTGGACACTCGGTCTGAGCACCGGCCTCCCGGTCGTAGTGGGAATCCTCAGCCGCAGCAGACAGCGCGCGGTGGAGGCGCTGATCCAGTCCGCCGAATCCGCCGAGCGGGCCGCCCGGGCCGAGGCCCGCACCGCCGTGCTCACCGAGCGCAGCCGTATCGCCAGGGACGTCCACGACGTGCTGGCGCACTCACTGGCCGGGATCAACATGCAGCTGGAACTGGCCGACGCCTTGATCGACACCGGAGACCTGGAGAAGGTCCGCGCCGCGAACGACAAGGCGCACAGCATGGTCAAGGAGAGCCTGAAGCGGGCCCAGTGGACCGTCCACACCCTGCGCGAGGACGCCCTCCCGCTGCTCGAGAGCCTCACGGCGATGGTCGAGTCCTCGGGTCACCGGGACGTCCTCACCGTCACCGGAACCGTGCGTGAGCTGCCCGCGCGGGTCACCCAGAACCTGCTGCGCATCGCACAGGAGGGTCTGACCAACGCGGCCAGGCACGCTCCGGGCGGGGAGGTCGGCGTGGAGCTGGCCTTCGACGCCGCGGTGACGACACTGACGGTCCGCAACGCTCCCGCGACCCGCAGGCCGGCCGCGGGCGTCGGCAGCGGAATGGGCCTGATAGGAATGCGCGAACGGGTCGCCCTGCTGGGCGGCACCCTCACCGCCGGCCCGGTCACCGAGGGACCGGGGCGTGGCGGCTGGCAGGTGGAGGCAGTGATCCCGGGATGAGTGAACCGACCGAGCACCCGCGGCGATTGACGGTGATCGTCGCCGACGACCAGGCCGCCGTCCGTGAGCCCCTGGCAGCCGTACTGGCCATGTCCGACGACATCGAGGTCACCGCCGCCGCGGCGGACGGAGGCGAAGTCCTGGCCGCCGTTGCCGCCGCACCGGTTGACGTCGTCCTGATGGACCTGCGCATGCCCGTGGTGGACGGCATCGAGGCGACCCGCCGGCTGAGCGAGGAGCACCCGGAGACCGCCGTGGTCGTCCTCACCACCTTCGCCGACGACGACTCGATCCTGGCCGCCCTGGGCGCCGGCGCCCGCGGCTATCTGACGAAGAACGCGGGACGCCAGGACATCCTCCGCGCGATCCGGGCCGCCGCCGCGGGACAGTCCGTCCTCGACCGCGAGGTCCAGGACCGCCTCCTGGCCACCGTCCGCACCCGCCCGCCGACACCCGCACAGGCGCTGCCCGCCGACCTCACCCCCCGCGAACGTGAGGTGCTCACCCTCATCGGCCAGGGCCTGCCGAACCGGGCCATCGCCCAACAGCTCTTCATCAGCGAGGCCACCGTCAAGACCCACATCAACAACCTGTTCGCCAAGGCCGGCATCCGCGACCGCGCCGACGCCGTCCGCCGCGCCCTCGCCGCGGGTCTGGCCTGACCGCCGAAGCGGGACGAGGGGCAGGACCGCCCCGCGAGGCGGCCCTGTCCGGCGACTCGCTGTCCAAGGCGACTCGCTGTCCAAGGGGTGGGCTCGCCCGCCACCGCGTCGGAGGTTCGGGGAGCCGAGGGCCGGGCGGGCCTGCGTCGGAGGTTCGGGGAGCCGAGGCCCGGGCGGGCCGGGCCCGAAGGCGCGTGGGCGGTTTCAGGCGGAGTCGGGACTCCGGCGCAGGACCAGGCAGAGGAAACCCAACGTGTCCCGGTACACGCGCAGCCACTCGGTGCGCCGGACCGTGGCCGTCTCCAGCGCCTGCGCGCCGTCCGCGTCTCCGGGGTGGTCCAGGGCCCATCCGGCCAGGGAACCCCAGCAGGACCATTCGTAGTCGTCCAGTTCCTCGCGGGTGCTGACGTGCCCGTCGACGGGGGTCCAGCCGTCGGCGACCACCCGCTCCACGGTCGTCGCCAGGTCGGCGAAGTCCCCGAGCATCTCGACGGCCTCCTGCGACGGAGGACGCTCCCAGAACCCGTCGCCGACCAGGACGCGGCCGCCGGGGGCCAGGTGGCTCCTCGCCGCCGCGAGGGTGGGGAGCAGGCCGCCGAAGGCATGTGCGGCCCCGACGCTGACAACCACGTCGAACGGCTTGTCGGACACGAACTCCTCGGCCTTCCGGTGATGCAGGACGAGGCGGTCCCGCAGGCCGCGATCACGCGCCGCGGCGGCCGCCTGCTCCAGCGCGTCCTCGGAGACGTCCACGCCCTCGGTACGCACCCCCGGCCGCGTGGCCAGGGCGCGCAGGAGCCATTCCCCTCCGCCGCAGCCGAGGTCGAGCACCCGCTCCTCGCCCGTGGGAAGGGCGCGTTCCAGCAGGCGGCGGACGGAGTCGTCGCCGAGCGGAGACTTGATCGGGTGCTCGGCATGGGCGATGCGGGAGATCTGTTCACGATTCATCGGGGCAGCGTGCCAACGGCAGGGCGTGCGCGCATCTCATTTACGACGGCGCGCTCCTCCTGCGAAACCTGCGGTGAACTCCTGTCGCGAGCGGGGTACTTGGCTGCCGAGGGCGGCACCGGTCAGTGCCCGGGGCGGCACGGTCAGCCCAGTGACGAGGTCGCCGCGCGCAGGTCTTCGAGGGCTGCCAGTGCGTAGGGCGCGAGTCCTTCCCCGTCGTCGCGATCGCTCTCGGACCACTGGGCGTAGCCCCGCTTGAACGCGAGGACCCCCAGTTCGCCCGCGAGCTGCGCCGTCACGTCGGGGACCCCGCGGGCGACGAGCGCTGCTGTCATGGCGGCGGCGAGGCCGACGCTCTTGAGCGCGTCGCGTTCCTGGAGTTCGGTGCTGGCCGCCACGGCTGCCTTGAGGCGGGGGCCGAGTTCGCGGTTGGCCGGCCCCATGGCGCTCGAGGCGCGTTCGAGGCCGGCTGCCACCGCCTGAAGAGGGCTGGCGTCCTCGGGCGCCTCGGCGATGCCGTCGGCGAGCAGCCTGCTGAGCGTCTCCTGGCCCGCCACCAGCAACTCCCGCTTGTCGGAGAAGTACCGGAAGAAGGTGCTCTTGGTGACGCCGGCGCGCTCGGCGATCTGCGTCACGGTGGTGGCGTCGTAACCCTGCTCGGTGAACAGGTCGACGGCCGCGACGACGAGTCTCTGGGGCGCCCCTGGTTGCCATCTGGCCATGGGACCAGGATAAGCGATGGGACTGTTGTCCCATCACCGTGTAAGGTCAGTGATGGGACAACAGTCCCATCACTTCAGGGAGAGCTCATGCACGTCTTCGTCACCGGCGGTACCGGCACCATCGGTTCCGCCGTCGTCGCCGAACTGCTCGGCCACGACCACACCGTTCTCGCCCTGGCCCGCTCGGACCGCTCCGCACAGACCCTCGAACGCGCGGGCGCCAAGGTGCTGCGCGGAGACCTCGCCGACCTCGACGTCCTGCGGGCCGGTGCCGCGCAGGCCGACGGCGTGATCAGCCTGGCCTTCGGGCGCGACTACGGCAGTCCGGACGCGCTCACGCGGGCCATCACCGAGGAGAGCGCCGCTCTCACCGCACTGGGGCAGGAACTCATCGGAACCGACCGCCCGATCGTCACGGTCTCGGGCACGCCCTGGGTGCCGGGACGCGCCTCCACCGAGGCCGATCCGCTGCCGACCGACGGACCCGTGGGCGGCAGGGGCCGTTCGGTCACGGCACTGCTGGACCTCGCCCCGCGCGGGTTGCGCAGCATGGCCGTCCGGATGCCGCGGACGGTCCACAACGAGGGCAAGGGCGGATTCGCCGGCCTCCTGGCCGACGCGGCGCGCCGCACCGGGGTGGCCGGCCACCCGGGCGACGGCACCCAGCGCTGGCCGGCGGTGCACGCGCTCGACGCGGCGGTCCTGTTCCGGCTGGTCCTCGAGTCGGCACCGGCCGGAACCTCCTGGCACGCCGTCGGTGACGAGGGCGACGCGGTGCGGGACATCGCGGCCGTCATCGGCCGGCGGCTGGGCCTGCCGGTCGGGGAGGTTCCGCAGGACACCTTCGGCCCGTTCGGCCCCATCTTCGCCATGGACCAGCCGGCGTCCAGCGCCCACACCCGCGACGCCCTCGGATGGCAGCCGACGCATCCCGGCCTTCTCGAGGACCTGGAACACCTCCAGCCCTGACGCACACGCCTGTCACGGGCCACCGGCCCCGGCCCGGCCTCGGGTTCGGCGCCACCGATGCCGTCTGCGCCGGGGGAGGTCCTCATTCGGGCGGTCCGTGGGCCGACCGGTGGCGTGGCACGCCACGTGTGTGCTGCTGAAAAACCGCCGGCCATGTCCCCGCCCACGATCAGGGCGACGTACGGGAGCAGCTCATCGCACTGGCGCCTCGGCATCCCCGGTGGGGAACGCCCCGGCGACCGGCGTCCCCGTCGGCCGCGCCGGCACCTCGCGGTGGCAGGCGGCACCGGCCGGCTTCGGCGGGCAGGTCCGCACCGCGCAGCCGGTCGCCGGCCGCGCCACGGCGACGGCAACCGCTGGTTCGCCACCGAGGCGGAGCGCGTTCCCCGCCACCGGTGTCCGGCCATCGGGGGCGGCCATCGACGTCCCGGCGGCGGTGTCCGGGCGCCGGTGTCCGGGTCTCGGCACGGTGCCGGGCAGCAGCCGCGGGGCAGCGGGACCGGTCGCGCGCCCGAACCGCCGTGCCGACGCGGGGAGTCGGCGTCGCCCGATGTCGGAACCAGCCGGCGGGGTCCGCAGGACCCGGCAGGGCGCCCGGGGCCCGACCGCGGACGGCGGCGGCCGCCGGGCCGGTTGCCCCGCCTCTGACGCGCGCCGTACGGGGGTTGCGCGGTGCGGCCGTGGTGGAAGAGTGGCGGCATGTGCGGTCGATATGTAGCCACCCGTAGCCCTCAGGACCTGGCACCGCTGTTCCGGGTGACCGAGCTGCCCGCGGAAGAAGTGCTCGCGCCGAGCTGGAACGTCGCCCCGACCGACGAGGTGTGGGCCGTGCTCGAGCGCGCCCCGCGCGGTGACAGGAACCCAAGCACCACTGTGAAGCGGGAGTTGCGGCCGTTGCGCTGGGGTCTGGTGCCGTCCTGGGCCAAGGACATGAAGGTCGGCGCACGGATGATCAATGCGCGGGTGGAGACGGTGCACGAGAAGCCCGCCTACCGGCGCGCCTTCGCCAAGCGCCGCTGTCTGCTGCCCGCCGACGGCTTCTACGAGTGGCAGCAGGCCGAGGACCCCGGTACGGGCAGGATCCGTAAACAGCCCTACTTCATCCACCCGGAGGACGGCCAGGTGATGGCGCTCGCCGGCCTGTACGAGTACTGGCGCGACCCGGCCGTGCGGCAGGACGACGACCCGGCCGCCTGGCTGATGACCTGCACCATCATCACCACCGAAGCCACCGACGCGGCCGGCCGCGTCCATCCCCGCATGCCTCTCGCCCTCACCCCCGACCACTACGACGCCTGGCTCGATCCCGGCCACCAGGACCCCGGCGAACTGCGGAACCTGCTGGACCGGCCGGCCGGGGGACACCTCGACGCCCGCCCCGTCTCCACCGCGGTCAACAACGTCCGCAACAACGGGCCTCAACTCCTCGCCGAACTCGCCTCCTGAGCCCGCCTGCCGGGCTCGCCCCCACCGACGACCCCCACCGACGGCCCCCGCCGCCGGCTCCTGCCCGGACGGCGACGGCATGGGCGGCATCATGGACCTGAACCGCACGTGCCCGGCCGCGCGGTGCGCGCCTGCTCGCGGCAGCGCCGGCCGGCGGGTGGGGGAGCGGCGGCGGCCCGGCCGGCCGCCGCTCGCCCGCGACTCCTCCAGGTGCGGCGATCAGGCCGTGGTCTTGTCCTCAGGGGCCAGCAGCAGCGCGGTGCGGCTCGCGTGCGCCACGGCGTCACTGACGCGCGGGTTGAAGAACGCCTCGACGGATCCGCGGTGATGAGGGCTCAGGACGATGAGGTCTGCCGTGAACTCCTCGGCCGACTCGGAGATCGTGGCGGCTATCTGGGCGGTCAGTCCTCTGGCCAGGACGCCCTCGGCCTTGACGCCCCGGTCACGCAGGATCGTCACGGCCTCGTCGAGGACGGCCTTGGCCTCGGCGTCGTTTTCGAGCGGTACGACCGCGGCCAACGAGGCGGTGGACGCGGCGACGTGCAGGACTCGGACCTCGGCGCCCGACGACTCGGCCATCTCCCCGGCGAGACGCAGGGCGGAATACCGGGCGGGGCTGGGATCGACGGCGACCAGGATGCGCTGGAACATGAGCTGTTGCCCTTCTGGAAGACATGGAGATCTTCACGTGATCGATGACGCCGGCAGCGGCGTCGTGGAGATCAACATCCAGCACGTCCCGAAGCTTCCCGGGCGCCGCGTCGCGCGCATCCGGCCCGTCGGAACGAACCGGCGCGGACGTCTCAGGACGTGGCGTCGCGGATGCGCGCGAGCAGGGTCCTCAACCGCGTGCGGTCGTCGGCGCCGAGTCCGGCCGTCGCTTCCGCGAGGGCGAGCCGGTCCAGTTCTTCCGCCTCGCGGTGGCGCATCGTCCCCTTGTCGGTCAGGCGCAGCAGGAACGCCCTGCGGTCGTGCGGGTGGCGTACCCGCTCCACCAGACCGTCACGTTCCAGGCTGTCGACGATCGTGGTCGTGGTGCGGGCGGCGACGCCCGTCATCTCGCTCAGGTCCCGCATCCGCAGGGGCTTCTCCGCCCGGGCGAGCATGCGCAGCGCGCGCAGCCGGGCGATCGACGCCCCGCCGGTCCGTAGCCGGGACTCCACGAACCGGCGCAGCTGATGCGTCGTTTCGTACAGCTCGTCGATCAGGACGTCGCTGCTGCCGTGCACTGCCATGTCGCTCCTCGTTCGCCGAAAACCCGATTCTATGAGGCCGCACATAGTGAGTATGCTCAGCATGTGCTGCCGTCCCCGCTTCCGCGCCTTCCCCTGGCCCCCTTCCGCCTCCGTCAGCGCCTGGTCGTACCGATCATGTGCGTCAGCGTCACCTTCATCGCGATCGTCGACGGAGCCATCACCACGGTGGCGCTTCCCTCGATCGCCCGTCAGTTCCGGCTGACCACGGCCGCCCTGGACGGGGTGGTCGTGGTCTATCCGGTCTGCCTGGCCATGACCATTCCGGCCTCCGCCTGGCTGGTCGGACGGTTCGGCGCCAAGCGTGTGCTGCTCACCGCCATGGCCGGCTTCCTCGGCTCGTCGCTGCTGTGCGGCGCGGCGGCCGACCTGGCCCAGCTCGTCGCCTTCCGTGCGGCTCAGGGGCTCTCCGCCGGCGTCCTGTTCCCGGCTTCGGCCGCCATGCTCTTCGCCACCTTCGACTCCACCGACCAGGTCCGGATATCCCGGTACATGATCATCCCGCAGCAGATCGCCCCCGCCGTGGCCCCGATCCTCGGCGGGCTGCTGGTGGACCGTCTCTCCTGGCGCTGGGTCTTCTACGTCAACGTTCCCGTGGGCCTGCCGGCCGCGCTGTTCGGGGTGCTGTTCCTGGCCCGGCACCACGGCGACCGGCCCGGGCGGTTCGACCTCGGCGGGCTGCTGCTGAGCGCCGCGGCGCTGGGTTCGGTGATGTTCGGCATCTGCGAGGGGCCCAACCGCGGGTGGTCCTCCGCGGCCGTCCTGACGACCCTGGGCCTGGGCGCCGGCCTGCTCGCGGCGGCTGTCGCCTTCGAGCTGCGCACGGCCCAACCCCTCCTGAAGCTCCGTCTGTTCGCCGACCGGCTCTTCCGGGACACCAACCTGATCAACCTCGTGGGCCTGGTGCCGATCCTGGGCGCCATGTACCTCGGGCCGCTCTTCCTCCAGCAGGCGCAGGGCCGCAGCGCCCTGGACTCCGGCACCAGCACCTTCCCCGAGGCCTTCGGTGTCCTGCTGACCGTCCAGGTGGCCGGTGTCCTCTACGCCCGCGTCGGCCCCCGCGTCATCGTGGGCTGCGGCCTCGCCGGGGTCAGCGGTGTCCTGCTGCTGTTCGCGGGCCTCGACCAGCACACCGGCCTGTGGACCTTCCGCGTGTGCATGTTCCTGCTCGGCGTCGCCATGGGGGGCGTCTTCATGCCGACGACGGTGGCCTCGCTCGCCACCGTCGACCGGCGGGACCTGGCGCAGGCCTCCACGCTCAACACCGTCGTACGCCAGACCGGCGGGGCGCTCGCCCCGGCGGTGGTGACCACGGCCCTGGTGCTGAGCACCCCGTCGGCGGCGGTTGCCACCCCGCCCGTCACCGCCTACCAACACGCCTATCTGGTCCTGGCGGTGATCGCCGCCCTCACCGCGGCCTTCGCCTTCACCGTCCCCGACGGCCCCGCCCGCGTCGCGGCGAGCGGCGGCACCCCGCGCCCGGCCCGTGCCTCCCGTGCGCCGCGTCCAGCCCGGCTGCGACGCCGGCACGAGGCCGCCCGGTGACCCATGGCGGCCCCGGTGGACGGGGTCCTTGCGGCCGGTTGGAGGTGGGGGAGCCTCTTCTGTCACCGTGCGCCGCAAGGACCCACCGGCGCGGGCCCTTCGCAGCCGGGGGGTGGCCGCAGGCCCGCGCATTCCACTCTCTTGGCGGCTGCCCCGCTTCCCGGTTCTCAATCAGGTCCCTTCGCCCGCGCCCGTACGGGGTCCGGACGCGGGCGGCCCGGCGTGACCGCGAGGCCTTCGGACGGGTTCGAAGGAGGCCGCGAACGGGGGCCTGTCCCCTCGCCGTTCGGCGGTGTCGGGGCAGGGGCACAGGCCGCTGACGAACCCTTGACTCCATTTGGTCCAGTCCAATAACGTCACCTGAACAGAACCCCACACGACTCAACACCCCCCATCCGCCCCGTGTTTGACGGGCCACCATTCCCCCGGGAGGGCCCCTGTGGTTTCCCGACGCTCCTTCCTGGCCACGGCAGGCGCCGCCACCGCCGCGGCCGCTCTCACCCGGTTCGCGCCGTCGGCCTCCGCCGCGCCGGCAGCGGGAGCCTCGCTCCCGGTGAGACTGGCGAACAACTCCGGCCACGACACCGTCTACGCCTACATCTCAGGCACCGACAGCAGCGGCTGGCCGGTCTTCGTCTCGGCGAACGGCGCCCTGAACCGGCTGCCCAACCCCTCGTCCCCGGTGACGCCCATCGCCGACTACTCCATCCCGCTGGGCGCCTCCGGTTCGGCCGCCACCACCGTCAACCTGAACAACTACGTCATCGGCGGACGTGTCTGGTTCTCGGTCGGCAATAAGCTCCAGTTCTTCGTCAACCCCGGCACCGTGCCCGGCGTGGTGCAGCCCGCCCTGGTCAGCTCCGACCCCAACTGGGCCACCAACTGGACGTTCTGCGAGTTCACCTTCAACAGCGCGAATCTCTACGCCAACATCTCCTACGTCGACATGGTCGCGCTGCCGGTGTCGATGGCCAGCACCGGCAGCGCGGGCAGCCAGTCGGTCAGTCCGCTGCCCTCCGGCGCCCTCGCCTCCATCGCCTCCGGCCTGCAGGCGCAGCACGCCTCCGACGGAGCCCCCTGGGACAGGCTGGTGGTCACCGACTCCTCCGGCGCGGTCCTGCGCGTGCTGTCGCCCTCGCACTCGCCGGTGGACTTCGGCGGCTACTGGGACGACTACCTGAACCGCGTCTGGAGCCACTACGCCTCCACCCCGCTGACCATCAACGGCCAGGGCAGCATCGGTTCCTACACCGGGACCGTCTCCGGAGGCGCCATCGTCTTCTCCGGCCTCAACACCAACGGCGTGCCGTTCACCAAGCCGAGCGCCGCCGACATCTTCGGCTGCGCCTCCGGCCCCCTCTACAACTCCGGGGCGGACGCACGCGGGGCGATCGCCGCCCGGCTCGCCGCCGCCCTCAACCGCAGCTCGCTGCTGGTCTCCGGAGGCAACAACCAGCCCGACGGCGTCACGCCCTCGCAGTACTACCAGGACCCGATCACCAACCACTACGCCCGGCTCGTCCACCAGTACGCCAGCATCGGCTACGCCTTCCCCTACGACGACGTCGGCCCCACCGGCTCGGCCCCCGTCGACGGGCACCTCCAGGACGGCGCGCCCACCTCCTGGACCGTCACCCTGGGGGCCGGCTCCGGTTCCGGTTCCGGCGGTGGATCGGGGGGCTCGGGCACCGTCAGCGCCTACAGCACCATCCAGGCCGAGTCCTACGCGGCGCAGAGCGGAACGAGCACCGAGAGCTGCTCCGACTCCGGAGGCGGCAGCGACGTGGGCTACATATCGAACGGCGACTGGCTGAAGTTCGCCTCCGTCGACTTCGGATCGGCCTCCCCGAACCAGTTCAAGGCCCGGCTGGCTTCGGGTGCCGCCGCCGGCGTCAGCGGCGCCGTCCAGGTGCGGCTCGACAGCACCGGCGGCACGAAGATCGCCGAGATCGACTTCGCCAACAACGGCGGCTGGCAGAACTGGCAGACGGTGCCCGCCAACATCGTCGCCTCCGCCACCGGTGTCCACGACGTCTATCTGGTCTTCTCGGGCAGCAGTTCGGACTTCACCAACATCAACTGGTTCACCTTCACCAGCTGACGCTGCGGCGCCAGGACGGCAGCCGATGCGGATTTCTGCGCAGTCCGGCTGGTCCGGTGCGTTGCCCGGTTGCCCTTCCCTGGTTCCGGCCGGGATCGCACGGAACCAGGGAAGAGCAACCTGATCCTTTGTCAGTTCTGCCGGGGCGTGCCTCCGTATCCGGTCCGGCCGCCGATTCGCGAGAGTACGATGTGCCTGGGGTGCACAGCGTGTGGGCAGACCGTCACGCACGCCATCACTGGAACGCGCGCGAGTCACGGGCGACACGAGTGACCGCGGCGTTGTCACCCCAGGAGACGCCATGCCGCAGCGATCCTCGTCGGGCAGTGCTCCAACCGGGACTGAGAGCGCTCCCTCCGTCCTGTACAAGGCGTTCGCCATCCTCGACGCCATGGGCGACGATGTGCGCGCCCTCACGCTCAGCCAGCTCGCGCGCACCAGCGGCCTGCCGAAGTCCACGGTGCACCGTGTCGTCGGGCAGCTGGTCGTGCTCGGCGTCGTCAGACGCCACCGCGACGGCTACCGCACCGGCCCCCGGATCGTCGCACTGGCCGGACGCACCGTGGACGACGTCCTGCTGGACGTGTCGCTGCCGAGGATGCGAGAACTGCGCCGGGAGACGGAGTGCGTCCTGCTGGTCTCCCGGCGGCGCGGAGCGACCGTCACCTATCTGGAGCAGCTCCCGGGCGCCTCGGACGGACGGCTGGCACCGAGCGTGGCCGGTGAACGGGCCGCCGCCGTCAGCACCCCGGAGGGCAGGACGCTGCTGGCCCACTCCCCGGCGGCCGACCTCGAAGCCGCGCTGAGCCGGCACCCGTTGCCGGAAGGGGAGGCCGCCAAGCTGCGCCGGCGGCTGCACGACATCCGGGCCCGCGGCGGGGCGCACAACGAGACCAGCGTCATCGACGGGCTGCGCTGCAACTGCGTCCCCGTCATCGTGGGAGGCTCACCGGTCGTCGCGCTCTCGGTCGCCTTCACACCCATGCCGGGCGGCGGGCGGCGATTCGTCAAACCCCTCCACGTGGCCGCCCGAGACATCGCCCGGACGCTGGAGGAGGGATCGCTGCGGACGTTGCTTCCCCTGGTGTGACGGCCCGTACCACGCCTGTGCCGGGCGTGGCGAAGAAGTCCAGCAACGCGGCGTTGACGGCGGGTGCGTCCTCCACGTGCCCGAGGTGCCCGCAGTCGGGAAGCTCCTGGTACCGGCAGCCGGGAATCGCGGCCGCGACCTCACGGCACAGATGGGGAGGCGTGATGATGTCGTCCTGGAACGCGATGACCATGCTGGGGACCCTGATCCCGCGGTACGCGGCCAGCCGGTCCGGGATCGACGTGGACTGCAGCTGCGCCCGGTAGGAGGAACCCCGGTCCACCGCCGTCGACTCGAAGAGGTCCAGCCAGTCCCGCAGTGAGGGGCTGTCCAGGGAACGGCGGGAGAGGTTCTGCATCGCCCGCACCACCGCCTCGTACCGGGGCGGCAGCCGCACGGCCCGGTCGGCCAGCTCGCTCTCCGCCGCCGTCAGGGCCGCGCGCAGGGTGTCCGTGCGGCCCCGGGTGGCCATGAACACGGCCTGGGTGAACAGGTCGGCGCGGGCCAGCGCCAGCTCCTGGGCGACGAGCGCGCCCAAGGAGACCCCGACCACCCGGCAGGGTCCCAGGGCCAGTTCCTCGATCAGCGCTTCCGTGTCGCTCACCAGGTCGTCGAGCGTCAGGCTGTCCGGGCACGGCTCGCTGGGCGGTGTGCCGCGGTGGTCGAAGGTGACGACCTGGTAGCCCGCATTCACCAGGGCGGGCACCTGGTACGCGTGCCAGGTGCGGGCGCGCGCGCCGATCCCCGTGACCAGGACGACGGGTTCGCCGCCGCCGTGGACCGTGTAGGTGAGCTCGACGCCGTTGACGTACAGGACGGGCATGGACTGCTCCGGTTCTCCTCGGGTTGCGCCGGGCCGTGGGCGGCGCTGACCGGCCGCACGACCGGTGCGGCCCGTGCACGCGTGGCCGGCCCGGCTGTTCAGCGGGCGGGGGCGCACCGGGCCGCCAGCTCCGCCAGTTCGGCGTGATCCACTTTGCCGTGGTCGGTGAGGGGGATGCCCGGCACGAAATAGAACGTCTGCGGTGTCATTTCCGGCGGCAGCCGGTCGGCGGCGAAGTCCCTCAGCTCGGCCGGCGTGACGGACAGCCCGGGACGGTCGCGCCGTACGGCGAAGGCGACGAGGGCACCCCCGCTCTCGTCCGTGCTCACCACGATGTCCTCCACAGCCGGATGCCCGCCCAGGACGCCTTCGACCTCCCCCGGCTCGACCCGCACCCCGCGCACCTTCAGCTGCCGGTCCAGCCGCCCCAGGAAGGACAGTTCGCCGGTGGCGTCCTGGCGCACCAGGTCGCCCGTGCGGTACCACCGGCCCCGGCGGCCGGGAAGGCCGACGAAGCTTCGGCTGGTCGCCTCCGGGTCCTGCCAGTAGCCGAGGGCCAGGCAGGAGCCGCCGACGAACAGTTCCCCGGGCTCGCCCCGGGCCGCCTCACGGTCGCCGTCGACGACGACCAGTGTTCTGGCGGAGTCGATCGCACGGCCGATGGGCGCGGGTCCCGTGAGATCCGGGCCGACCGGCCCGGCGGTCGCCACCACGGTGGTCTCCGTCGGGCCGTAGTGGTTGACGAAGCGGCGCAAGGGGTGCCCGTGCTGCAGCCGCAGCCGGTCACCCCCGGTGAGCAGGGCACGCAGCCGCTCGAAATGCGTGCCGTGCCGGACGTAGGCCTCGGCCAGCGGCGTCGGCAGGAACGCCAGGTCGATGCGTTCGCCGCGCAGCCACTCGTCCAGCTCCCACGGGGACAGCCTGACCTCGGGCGGAGCGAAGTGCACCCGCGCGCCGCCGGACAGGTAGGGCCACACCTCCCACTGGTAGGCGTCGAACGACAGGGCCGCCACCGACGAGGCCCGGTCGCCGGGCCGGACCTCATAGGTGCGCCGGTGCCACCGGGCGAGCGCGGCGAAGGACTCGTGCCCCACGAGGACGCCCTTGGGCACGCCGGTGGAACCGGACGTGTAGATCAGGTAGGCGGGACCGGTGCCCGGGTCGTGGAGCGGGCCGGACGGCGCCTCGCCGCCCACCTCGTCCAGCAGGACCGGCGCGGGCCAGGCCGCGGCCCGTCCCGGCGGCCGGACGCCCGCACCGATCAGGGAGGCGCCGGGCGACGCGTCGGCCAGCAGCGCCTCGGTCCGCAGGGCCGGCTGGGCCGGGTCGACCAGCAGCGCGATGGAGCCGTGCAGCCAGATGCCGAGCTGGGCGGCGAGGGCCTCCCCGCCCCGCGGCACGCAGGCGGCGACCACCGCCCCCGGCCGGAGGCCGCGGCGCCGCAGCCGGGCGGCGATGCCCAGGGCGCGGGTGAGCAGGTCCCGGTACGACAGCGACCTGCCGTCGTCCCACGAGGCCGCGGTCGCGTCGGGCCGCCGCCGCGCCCAGTACGCGACGAGGGCGGGCACCGACGCCGTGGCGGTGACGGGCGGGTTGTTCATCGCCTGCCCGCCTCGGTGGCGGGCGGTCCCTGCTGCGCGCTGTCGTCCGCGCTGTCGCCCGGGGCGTCGCTCCCGTTCCGCCGCGCGCCACGGACCGGACCGTCCGGCCCGCCGTCCGCCCCGGACAACGGCACGCAGGCGGCCGCCACCGCCCGCACGCTGGCGTCCGCGAAGAACTGACGGGCCGGCACACTCAGCCCGTGGTGCTCGCGCAGCAGCCCGATGGCCTCGACGACCAGTAACGAGTGGCCCCCCAGGGCGAAGAAGTCCGCGTCGGCGTCGACTGCCGTGGCCCCGACGACCTGCCGGAACACGTCGGCGACGATGCGGATCCCGGCGTCCGGGATCTCCTGTGCCGTCAGCGTCTGGTCACTGCCCATGAGTTGTTTCCTTCCGAGGGGTGGGATGAACGGCGCCGGCGGCCCCGTGCGGCGACGGCACCACCAGCGCCGTCGCCAGGGCCCGGTAACCGCGGCCGACGGACCAGCGCACGCTGTCGTGCAGGACCCGGGCGTGCGGGAAGCGCTCCGCCCACTGTTCGAACGCGGCCTGCGCCGCCACCCGGGCGAGCGGAGCGCCCAGGCAGTAGTGGACGCCCGCGCCGAAGGCCAGGTGCCCGCGCCCGCTCGCGCAGTCGAGGACGTCCGCGGACGAGTCGCCCGACCAGTCGCGGTTGGCCGCGGTGACGAACAGCACCAGCCGGTCACCGGCCCGGACACGGCTGCCCTCCAGGTCGAAGTCGGCCAGAGCGATCCGCGGCACCTGCGGCACCGGTGTGTCGTAGCGGAGCAGTTCCTCCACGACGGCCGCGGCGCTCACCCGGCCGGTGGCCAGGTCCCGGTACTGCTCCTCGTGGCGCAGCAGGTGGACCAGGCCCGCACCGATCAGCCCGGTCGTCGTCTCCTGCCCCGCGAAGGTGAGCAGCGCGGCCGTGTGCAGATGGTCGTCCGCGCCGTTCTCCAGCAGGCCGGCCGGCGCGCTGTCCGGTGCGGCACCGGGCGCCAGGTGCCGGTAGAACGCGGCGAGTTCGTCGACCGCCGCCTCGGCCGCGGCGGCGAACCCGGCCTTGTGCGGCTGGGCGAGGAAACTCGCGATGTCCGACACCAGGCCCGCCGCCCGCGAGGCCGCCTCGGCGGGGACGCCCAGGACACGCGCGACGACCAGGTGGGACAAGGGCTCCGCGAAGTCCGCGACCACGTCGACGGGACGGCCGGGGGAGAAACCGTCGAGGCACCGTGCCACGGCCGACCGCAGGGCCGGGCGGTCCTCCTCGACCCGGCGCCGCACGAACCGGCCCTGCACCGTCCGGCGCAGCCTCTGGTGTCCGGGCGGGTCCATGAGCATGAACCACCCTCGGAGCATCGCGTCCAGCCGGGGATGACGCCGCGCCAGTCCGGCGTCCGGCCGCTGCCGCTCCCAATGGGAGGAGACGGCCGTCGAACGCAGCGCCGTATCCACCGCGGTCCTGCCGGTGACCACCCACGCGTCCAGTGCGTCCATCCACAGCACCGGTGCCTGGTCATGGATCGGCCGGAGACGTGCGTGCGGGTCGGCCCAGAAACTCATCGTGCCCCTCCCCGCCCGGCCCGGTGCGCCGGGTCGGCCAGCTGCCGCAGACCCTCGCGGTAGGCGGAGCACACCTCGCGGGCGAACGAGGGCCCGACCGCCTCCGGCTGGCGGCTCAGCTCCACGGCGGCCGCGCCGTCCTCCAGCGGCCACACCTCGGCGACCAGCTCCGCCACCGCCCGCGGCGCGGAGGCGCGGTGGAAGCGGGTGGTGCAGCCGGCGAGCCGCAGCGCGGGAGGCGCCGCGTCCTGGAGGGCGAACATCACCTGGAACAGCGGATGACGTGCTCCGCGCGGTGGGTTGGCGATGCGCACCACCTCGCTGAACGGCACGTCCTGCGCGGCGAAGGCACGCCGGCAGGCGCGGTGGACGGAGCCGGCCAGCGCGGCCGGGCCGTTCGCCGCCGACAGACCGCGCAGCGGCAGGCAGACGGTATCGACAAGGCAGGTCACCGCACGGTCCAGGACGTCGCTGCCGCGCTTGGCGACGGGCACGCCCATGCCGAAGGCGTCCTGTCCGGTGACCTGGTGCAGCGCGTGGGCGAAGGTGGCGAGCAGCACCGTGAAGCGGGTGCCGCCCACCTCGCCCGCGACCCTGTCGCACAGCGCGAGGTCCCCGGCGGACACGGTGAAGGCCAGTGGGTCGGCGCCCGCCGCCCGCGCCGTGCCGGGCCGCCCCGGCACGGCGAGGTCGGGCAGATCCGCCAGTTCCCCGGCCCAGAAACGGCGCTGCGGCCCGGCGGCGAGACGGCCGCGCTGGCGGCGCAGTTCCGCCGATACCCGGCGCAACGGCGGGGCGGGGGAGCCGAAGTGCGGCGCGTGGCCTCTGACCCGGGCCGCGTACGCCGTGGACAGGTCACGTGCGAGCACATTCTGCGACCGGCCGTCGAAGGCCACATGGTGGACGACGACCCCCAGCAGGGTCCGCTCGCCCGATCGCAGCACGGCATGGCGCCACACCTCGCCGCGCTCGATGGCGAGCGGGCGGCCGAGCAGATGGCGCAGCAGGCGGTCGCGGTCGTGGCGAGCGCCGCGGCGCTCGCCGGGAGCGTCCTCCGGACCGAGGCGGTGCAGGGGCACCGACCCGGTGACGGGCGCGACCACGGCGACGGGCGCACCGTCCCGTACCAGGTAGGCCGCGCGCAGGGCGTCATGACGGTGCTCGGTGTCGACGAGTGCCGCCTCCAGCGCCCCGATGTCGAGCCGGCCCTCGATCTCCCACACCATCGGGCACAACGGGGACAGGTCCTGCGGCGTCAGCTGATGCATGAAGCACCACGCCGCCTGCATGTGCTCCAAGGGCACCACCTCCGGTCCGGCCGCCTCCGCCCCGGTTCCCGTCCGGTCGGCCCGGTCCACGGCGGTGCCCGGACCGCGCAGCCAGCTGCCGAGCTCGCGAGCCGTGGGATGGGCCACCACCCGGGACACCGGCACCGGCACACCGAGGCGGCGGCTCAGCCGGACACTGACCCGCCCGGCGTCCAGCGAGGTGCCGCCCAGCCGGAAGAACGAGTCGTCCGGGGAGATCCGCCGTACCCCCAGGACCTCCGCGAACGCCGCCGCCACGGCCGCCTGCACCTCGTCGGCCCGGCCGTCCGACGGGTCCGGGGAGGAGCCCTGCCCGGGTGGCCGGGCCCCCAGAGACTTCAGGAGCGCGGCATGGTCGACCTTGCCGTTCGCGGTGACAGGGATGCTGTCCACTCGTTCAACGCGGTCGGGCACCAGGTGCCGTGGCGCACGCCGGGACAGCTCTGTACGCACCTGCTCGGGCGTGACCCCCCCTCCGGCCACCGCAGTGCAGAAGAGGACGAACTCGCGGCAGGCGCCGTCCGGGTCCGTCACGGCCACCGCCACCGCCCGGGCCACGCCGGGGATCCGGCCGGCCAGGGCCTCGACGTGCCCCAGCTCCACGCGATGGCCCCGCAGCTTCACCTGGCGGTCGGTACGGCCGCCGAAGTGCAGCAGACCCTCGGCGCAGCGGTGCCCCCGGTCCCCGGTGCGGTACAGCCGCCGGGCGTGTCCACCGAGGTCCACGGTGACGAAGGCGGTGCCGGTCCGCTCCGGCTCCCCCAGATACCCCACGGCCAGGCCGTCGCCGCCGATGCAGATCTCGCCGCTCGCTCCCGGCACGCACGGCCGGTCGCCGTCGAGTACGTGGACGTCGGTGCCGGCCACGGGCCGGCCGATGGGTATGCCCCCGGGCCGCTCGGTGTCCGCCGCGCGGACCCGGTGCACCGTGGCGAACACCGTGCTCTCCACCGGCCCGTAGCCGTTGACCAGTTCTGTCTCCGGATGCGCGGTGAGGAAGGCCCGTACGTGGTGGGGCGAGAGCCGTTCCCCTCCGGTCAGCACCTGGCGCAGCCCCGCGAAGGAGGCCGGATCCTCGTCCACGAACAGGTTGAACAGGGTCGCCGTCAGCCAGACGGTGTCCACGCCGTGCCGCCGGACCGCACTTCGCAGCGTGTCCGGCATCAGGTACGGGCCTTCGGTGATCACCGAGGTTCCGCCGGTGAGAAGCATGCTCCACAGCTCGAAGGCGAAGGCGTCCCACGGCGAGGGCGCGGCCAGGGGCATCGCGCCGCCGGGCCCCGGCCTGGCGAGGACCTCGTCGTCGAGCAGCCGGAGCGTGGCACGGTGCGGGGAGACCACGGCCTTGGGAGTGCCGGTGGTGCCGGAGGTGAAGAACACCATGGCGGGTCGGTCGCCGGTGACGTCGGCCGGCCGGGGATCCCGTCCGGCACGCGTCGCGTCCACCGTCACGGCCGGCACGACGACCGGCTGTGGCCATCCGCCCTCGTCGTCGGAGACCACGGCCCTCGCGCCCAGGCGCCGGATGAGCCGGTGCAGGTGCGGTCGGGGCCATGCGGGGTCCAGCGCGGCGTAGGCCGCTCCGCGCTTGAGCACCGCGAGCAGCGCCACGACGAGTTCCGCGGACCGGGGCACCACGACCGGTACGAGGTCGCCGGGTGCGACCCCGGCCTCCCGCAGCCGGTGCGCGAGTGCGTCCGAGGCCCGGTCGAGCCGGGCGTAGGACAGGGCACGGTCGCCGTGGACGAGGGCGGTGGCGCGCGGGTACCGGCGGGCCTGCTCCCGGAAGACCGCCGGGATCGACGCTCCCGGCGGCGGGCCGGTCCGGCGCGGCGCGTCCGCCACGGCCCGGGCGGGCGTCACCGCACACCTCCGTCGCCCGTCCGGTGTGGTGGTGTGCCGGGTACTGGCCGCCGGGCCCGCCGAAGGGAGGAGCGACCGGCCCGGTGGGACGGGGAGGGTGCCGAACGGTTGTCGCGGGTGAGCAAGGTCGTAGCCCTTCTGAGCGTGCGGATTGCGGGGTGCGGGGCGGCGGGCCGGACTGCCGCGTGGACCGGTGGCCAGGGGCCGGTCACGAGGGCCGCAGCACCGCCTTCATCACCGAGCCGTCCGCGACGTGCGCCAGTGCCTGCCCGGCGGCGTCGAGAGGGAAGGAGGTGACGAGTCCGGGCAGGTCGAAGCGCCCTGCCAGGACGGGGAGATGATCGACGTACGCCGCCAGATGGGCTCCGGTGAACCCCCACGAACCCGCCACGGTGAGCTGCCGGTGGACGAACTGGTGCGGGTTGACCTCGGTGTCCCCCCGGTCGGTGTACTGGCCCACGATCAGGTACGCGCCGCCTCGGCGGGTCAGCCGCAGTCCCTGCCCCACCGCCTCGGGCGCCCCGGAGCACTCCACCACCAGGTCGGCGCCCCGTCCGCCGGTGAGCTCGAGTGCCCGCGCCAGCGCCGGTCCGGGGCCGTCCGCTCCCACGGCGTCGAGGTGATGGTCGCCGATGCCGGCCCGGGCGGCGAGGTCCAGGCGCTCCTTCGGCCCGCCCACGACGATGACCTGGGCCGCCCCGGACAGCTGCGCCAGGGCGGCGGCGGCCAGTCCCACCGGTCCGCTGCCCTGGACGACGACCGTCTCGCCGAGCCGCACCGGACGCCGGCGCAGCGCGTGCACCATGGTGGGGCCCGCGCACGCGAAGGCCATCGCCGCCGGCGGGTCGATGCCGCCGGACAGCCGCACCACGGTCGTCCCGGGCCGCAGGCACATGTACTGCGACCATGAGCCCGCCGGACCCGGACCCGTGCCGGCAGGAATGGTGACGCCGTAGGTGGTGCGGTTCTCGCAGAGTGTGGGCTCGCCGTGGATCCGGCACGGCACGCAGGTGCCGCACGAGATCGACGAGGCCCACATGACGGTGTCGCCGGGGCGCAGGGGCGCCCCGGTGGCGTCCGTCACCGGTTCGCCGCCCAGCTCCGCCACCACGCCCAGACCCTCGTGGCCCAGCACGACCGGGGTGGAGATCGGCAGCTTGCCCTGCTGCAGGTGGGCGTCCGTGCCGCACACGCCGCCGAAGCGGACCTCGACGACGAGCCCGCCCGGCGGCGGCCGGTCCACGGTGAGGTCCCGCACGGCCGGCGGCCGGCCGAACTCCTCCAGGACCACGCAGCGGCTTCGCCGCGCGGCGGTCGTCGTCTCACCGGTCATGAGTTCGCGTTCCTCTCCGGTCGCTGCGGTGGCCGGCGCCTGCGGCCCGCCCTTCGGGTGCTGCCGGGTGTGTGTCACGGCCCGATCTCCCCGGTGACCCGGTCCTCCGGGTCCGCCCGCACGCCCGCGGCGGCCGCGCCCGTGGGGGCCGGGCCCACGGGCGCCGGGAAGGTCAGCGCGGCCTCGAACTGGCGCGACAGCACGGACTTCGGCACCCACCGCAGGAAGGCGTCGCGCAGCGCCGTCGCGACCGGGTGCTGCAGTTGCTCGATGCCGCTGGTCCGGCGGGAGGCGGTGACCATGGTCCGGGTGCGTTCGCGCCGTGCCTCCTCGTACGCGCGCAGGCCCGCCCGGGGACGGCCGGGATGCCCCGCCACCGCGTGGGCGAGGACGACGGCGTCCTCGATGGCCATGGCCGCGCCCTGGCCGAGGCTGGTCAGCATCGGGTGGGCCGCGTCGCCGAGGAGGGTGACGGGGCCGTCGCCCCAGCGCTCCAGGAAGACGCGGTCGCACGACGGCATGGTGAGGATGACGTCCTCGGGCGTCTCCTGGATGATCCGCCGCACCTCGGGGGCCCAGCCGTCGAACGCGCGGACGACGTCGTCCTTGCCGCCGGACCAGGAGCGGCTGCGGGCGGCCGGCATGTTGCGGGTGCCCCACCAGTAGTAGCGGCCGTGGCCGATGTCGATCAGACCGAAGCGCCGGCCGCGTCCCCAGTAGTGGCCGACGTACCCGGGGGGCAGCCGCCGGTCCTCGAACGGGACGACGGCCAGCCAGCACAGATACCCGCTGTCCCGTTCCTCCTCCGGGCCGGCCAGTTGGCGGCGGACGGCGGAGCGCAAGCCGTCGGCGCCGACGAGGATGTCGCCCCGGGCGGTGGTGCCGTCGGCGAAGCGCACGGTGACGCCGTCGTCGTCGCTCTCGTAGCCGGTGGCGGCGGCGCCGAGTTCCAGGGGGACGTCGCCGACCTGGCCGAGCAGGGCGTTCTGGAGGGCCGCGCGGCTGATGCTCACGCACGGCGCGCCCAGCCGGTCGCTGACCTCCCGCAGCGGCTGCTCCCGGATCAGCCGGCCGCGCCGGTCCAGGATCTTGAAGACCTCGACGGCCCGGCCGTGCTCCTCCAGCTTCAGGTCCATGCCGAAGCCGCTGAGCGCGGTCAGGGCGTTGGTCATGACGGACAGGCCGGAGCCGGCCGCGCGCAGTTCGGTGGCGCGTTCGTAGACTCGCACGTCGAGGCCCGCGCGGCTCAGCGTGGCGGCGGCGGTCAAACCGCCGATACCGGCTCCGACGACGAGGGCGGTGGTGCGGTGCTGTTGCGTTTCCACGTGCTCAGTCCCTTCCGGGCGAGAGGGCGGCAGCGGTCCGCGGCCGTCGCCGGATCAGTTCGCCGACGGTCTTGGCGACATGCTCGACATGTGGTTCTTTCATGATCGACAAGTGGTCGCCGGGGACGCCGACGACGTCGACGCGGTGCGTCAGCAGCCGCCAGCCGTTGGCCGGATCCCGGTGCCTGCTGCCCACCGCGTCGTGCATCGACCGCAGCACCTCCGGCAGCGGATCGGCGGCCCGGATCAGGGTGAGGGGGGTGTCGGAGGCCGGCGGCCGGTAGTCCAGCGCCGCCGCCCAGTTCGCCTCGTAGACACGGAAGAGCCTGCGCATCACGGACGCGGAGCTGCCGGCGGGCAGCACACCGGACCGGGTGGCGATGTCCGCCATGTGCGCGAACCGCTCCTCCGTCGTGCCCGCCGTGGCGGGCAGCTCCGTGCGAGGGGACGGCCCGCCGAGCGTCAGCAGCAGCTCCCAGAAGAACCAGCCCAGCAGCCGGTCGTCTCCCTGGCGGGTCCGTGCGCCCGGAGCGGCGGCCACGGTGTCGAGCACGACGAGGTCGGCGACCTCCTCACCGGCGGCGGTGAGCCGGCGGGCCATCTCGAAGGCGACGAGGCCGCCGAAGGACCAGCCGCCGATGGTGTAGGGCCCGCGCGGCTGCACCCGGCGCAGGGCGGCGACGTAGCTCGCCGCGAGCGCCGGCACCGACCGCAGCGGCTCCACGCCCGGGTCGGCCCCGGCGGCCTGGAGTGCGTGCAGCGGCTGGTCGGCCGGGAGGTGCCGGGCGAACGGCAGGTAGCACAGCACGTTGCCGCCCATGGGGTGGACCAGGAACAGGGGCCGGCGGGTGCCTTCCGGCCGGACCGGCACCAGCGGGTCGAAGGCCGGGACGGCGGCGCTGGACCGCAGGTGGTCGGCGAGCGCGGCCACGGTCGGGGCGGCGAGGAACGCGGACAGGGGGATGGTGACGCCGTAGCGCTGCTCGACCGACACCACCAGCCGCATCGCGGTCAGCGAGGTGCCGCCGAGGTCGAACATGCTGCTGTGCACGCCGACCGCCGGCAGCCGCAGCAGGTCGGCGAGCGTCTCCGCGAGCGCCTGCTCGTACGCGTCCCGCGGCGCCGTCGTCGCGGCCGAGGTGTCGACCGCGGTGAGCGGGACACGGCGCAGGGCGGCGTCGTCGCGTTTGCCGCTGGGACTCAGCGGCAGCGCCGGCAGCCAGGCGTAGCGGGACGGCACCAGGTGGTCCGGCAGCTGCTCGCGCAGGCGTGACCTGAGAGCGTCGAGGTCGGCCTCGGCCCGGTCGCCGGTGAGGAACGCGGCGAGGAACGTGTCGCCGTCCGGCCCGCGCCGGGCGACGACGGCGGCCTCACGGATGCCGGGGTCGTCCGCGGCGAGACGGGAGACGGCGAGCTCCGCCTCGGCGGGCTCGACGCGGTGGCCGCGGATCTTCACCTGCGCGTCGGCGCGTCCGACGTAGGCGATGTCCCCGCCGGGCAGGACGCGGGCGAGGTCGCCCGTCCGGTACAGGCGGCCCCCGGGAGTGAACGGGTCGTCGACGAAGCGTTCCTCCGTCAGATCGGGCCGGTCCAGGTACCCGAGGGACAGGCCCGGGCCGCCGATGTGGAGCTCGCCCTGCGCGCCCGTGGGCACCGGGCGCATCCGGGAGTCCAGCACATGCACCCCGGCGCCGTCGATGGCCCGGCCGATCGGGGGCAGCGCCGGGAACACCGCCGGGTCGCCGCTCATCGTGAACGCGGTGGCGGCGTGGGTCTCCGTGGGCCCGTAGTGGTTCTCCAGCAGCGCACCGGGGAGGGCGGCGAGAAGGCCGCGGATCTCGTCGGTCATCCGCAGCTGTTCGCCGGAGGAGATCAGCACCCGCAGCCGCCGGGGAGCGATGCCGAGGGCGCGCGCCGCCTCGGCGAACTGCTGCAGGCCCACGTAGGGGAAGAAGACCCGCTCGATGCCCTCCCGGTCGATCCTGCGCAGCAGCGCGGGCATGTCCCTGCGCTCCGAGTCCTGTACGAGGTGCAGGGTCCCGCCGCCGCACAGGGTGGAGAAGATCTCCTGGAACGACACGTCGAAGCTGAGCGGGGCGTACTGCAGGGTGGCTCCGCCGACGGCACCGCTCGGCCTGCCGTTCTGCCAGGCCACCAGGTTCGCCAGTCCGCGGTGCGGCATCATCACGCCCTTGGGGGCGCCCGTGGAACCGGAGGTGAACAGCACGTACGCGACCGCCCGGGGCTCGGGCTCGGGCAACTCGCATCCGCTCGCCACCGGTTCGGTGACCGACTCCGCGGGCAGCAGCGGCGCGGCACCGCCCACCAGGCCCGTGTGCCGGGCATCGGCGACGACCCGGAACGGCCGCGCCTGCCGGAGCATCGCGGCGACGCGCTCCGGGGGGAACCCGGTGTCCAGCGGTACGACGGCGGCCCCCGCCATCAGGGTGCCGAGGAGCACCGCGACGGCCCGGGGGGAGCGGTCCACGGCCACGCCGACCCGGGCGCCGGGCGGCGGTTCCTCGGCGAGCAGCCGCCGCGCCACCGCCTCGGACGCGGACAGAAGCCGCGCGTAGCTCCAGCGCTGATCGCCCGTCACGACCGCTGTCGCGTCCGGGGTGGCGGCGGCCCGCTCACGGAACCGCCGGACGACGCCGGGCCGGGCGGCGGCCGTCCCGGCGTCCGGCCCGGTTCCGGCGCGGACCGGGCGCGGGGCGAGGAAGGCGAGGTCCGGCGCCTGCGTGGGGTGGTCGGCCATGCGCCGCAGCAGCGCGATCCAGACCTCCGCGAGCTGGTCCGCCTGCGCGGGGCTGAACGCGCGCCCGTCGCAGTCCAGGCGCAGCCGGAGCCGTTCGCCGCCGAGCTCGGTGTAGACGTTGGCCAGCAGCTCGAAGTCGGTCTCCTCCCACGCCCGGAACTCCCGCAGCCGGACACCGGGCAGCGTCAGCACCGGGTCCAGCTGCCGGAAGCGCACGTAGTTGAAGGCTGTGCGCACGACGGCGGCGCCGTGGTCCTCCTGGATGGCGCTGAGCGGGTAGCGCCGGTGCGGATGGCCCAGCCGTTCCTGCCGGAAGACCTCGCGCACCTGGTCCAGCCAGCTCGTGCCCCGAGTCCGCAGGCGCAGGGGCACGGTGTTGAGGAACAGTCCCGTGGCGCGTTCGGCGTTCTCCAGGTCGGGCCGCCCGTGGGTGATCACCCCGGTCGTGACGTCGTCCGTTCCGGCCAGCAGGCGCAGCACCTGGCAGTGGGCCGCGGCGAACACCGACTTCAGCGGCAGCGCGTTGTCCCGCGCGAGGCGCCGCAGCTTCTCGGCGAGGTCGTCGGGGAGCACGACGTGCCGGGTGATCTGCCCGTCGTCGCCCGGCGCCTGGTAGGGGCGCAGCGTGTCCAGGGCCGGTACCTCGGCCCCCTCCAGCAGCTGCTGCCAGTACCGCCTGCTGTCCGCCGAGTCCAGGGCCCGGCGCTCGTCACGGACGAAGTGGGCGGCCGACGGCAGCGGGGTGTCCGGCACCGGGCCGGTGGCCAGGCCCAGCAGATGCCCGTAGTCCTGCAGCAGTTCCCCGATCAGATTGGCCACGCTGCCGCCGTCGAGCAGTGCGTGGTGGAAGCTGAACACCAGCTCCACCGTCGAGGGCAGCACATAGGCGCGCATCAGGTACAGCGGGGCGTGCTCCAGGGCGTACCGGTGGTGGCGGCGCTGCTCGACGTGGCCGAGGATCTCCTCCTCCGTGGCGTCACCGGCACCGGAGGCGGCGCGGGACCGCAGGTCGACGACGTCCAGGCCGCCGGTCACCGTGTCCTGCACGATCTGCACGGGCTCGGAGTGGTGCGCCAGGTCGAACGAGGAGCGCAATGCCGGATGACGGGCCGTCAGGCGTGCGAAGGCATGGCGGAACGCCGTCTCCTCCCAGGCCACCTCCAGCGTGTAGCGGAACACGTCGCGGTAGACGGCCGGGCGCGCGGTGCGGCTGCTGTGGTAGAGCAGTCCGAGCTGCAGCCGGGACAGCGGGTAGGCGTCCTGTGCGCCCGCCAGCCGCGCCCGGTCCACGCGGGGTATCAGGCCCAACGGGGCCAGGGCCGGCCCGGCGGCGGACGCGTCCTCCGCCGTGGAGACCCGTGCGGCGAGCGACGCGACGGTGGGGTGCCGCACCAGATCGGCGGGGGAGAAGTACAGACCGCGCTTCTCGGCCAGGGTACGGATCCGGAGCACCGTGATCGAGTCGCCGCCCAGCGCGTAGTAGTCGTCGTGCACGCCCACGTGCTCCACCTGCAGCACCTCGGCCCAGACGGCGGCGAGCCGGGCCTCCACCGAGTCCGCCGGTGGCCGTCCGGCCGCCGGGCCGGCCGGGTACCGGGGGGCGGGCAGTGCCGCGCGGTCGGTCTTGCCGCTGGGAGTCAGCGGGACGTGCTCGATACGCCGGAACAGCGCCGGCACCATGAACTCCGGGAGCCGCTCGCGCAAGTGCGCCCGCAGCTCCCGCGGGCTGCGGTCCTCCTCGGCCACGTAGTAGCCGACGAGATGGACGCCGCGTGAGGAGTCGGTGCGGTCGACCACGACGGCGTCGCGCACACCGGGTAACGCGGCGAGCGCCGCGGCGACCTCGCCGGTCTCCACCCGGTTTCCGCGGATCTTGACCTGGCCGTCCAGCCGCCCCAGGTATTCGAGGGTCCCGTCGGCGAGCCACCGGGCGAGGTCGCCCGTCCGGTACAGGCGGCCCCCGGGGGTGAACGGGTCGTCGGCGAACCTGTCCGCGGTCAGTTCGGGTCTGTCGAGATAACCGCGGGCCACCTGTACGCCGCCGATGCACAGCTCGCCGGGCGCCCCGGCGGGCTGCGGCTCGTCCTGCTCGCCCAGCACGTACAGCTCCGTGTTGTCGATCGGCCGGCCGATCGGCACCCGCCGCACCGGCCGCGCGGGATCGGCGGGGCACTCGAAGCAGGACACGTCGACGGCCGCCTCGGTCGGCCCGTAGAGGTTGACCAGCTTCGGCGCGGGCCGGTCCCCGCCCGGGGTGCGGAAGACGCGGTTGAACTGCTCGACCCGCGGCGGGGGCAGCGCCTCGCCGCTGCAGAAGACGTACCGCAGCGAGCGGACGTCCGCCCGCAGATCCGGGGACTCCTCCAGCAGGTCCAGAAACGGCCCGAACATCGAGGGCACGAAGTGCGTCACGGTGACCTGCCGCTCGGCGATCACCCGCACCAGCGCCCGCGGATCCCGCTCCGCCCCGACGGGTGCCAGGGTGACCGCGGCGCCCACCAGCGCCCACCAGAACAGTTCCCAGACGGACACGTCGAACGACGCCGGGGTCTTGTGCAGGATCACGTCGCCCTCACCGATCGGATGGGCGCGCTGCATCCAGGCGAGGCGGTTGACCACCGAGCGGTGCTCGACCATGACGCCCTTGGGCCGGCCGGTCGAGCCGGAGGTGTAGATGACGTAGGCGAGGTCGCGGGCGGTGGCGGCGCGGGCGGTGGCGGCGGGGTCGAGGGGCGTGTCCGGGCCGTCGAGCAGGTCGCCGACGCGCAGCACGGCGGCGGACCCCGCTCCCCCCGCGCCCGTGACGTCGGGCGAGCCGGAATCGGTCAGGACGGCCTTGGCACGGCTGTCCCGGAGCATGAAGGCGATGCGCTCGGGGGGATAGCCGGGGTCCACGGGCACGTAGGCGCCCCCGGCCTTGAGCACGCCGAGCACGGACACGAGCAGCCGCGGTCCGCGCTCCACCAGGACGGCGACCCGCTCGCCGGGGCCGACCCCGGCCGCGCGCAGGGCCCGGGCGACCTGATCGGCCGCGCTGTCGAGCCGACCGAAGGTCCACGACGCACTGCCCGGCGCCGGGCCGGCCAGGACGGCGCACCGGTCGGGGGCGCGCCGGGCCTGCTCCTCGAACAGGTCGTGCAGGGTCCGCGCGCCGGGGTGGGGCACCCGGGGACCGCGGGCGGCGGCGTCCAGGGCCCGGCGCTCCGCGGCGCCCAGCATGCGCAGGCTCCCGATCGGGCGGTCGGGTTCCTCGACCGCGCCGCGGATCAGGGCCGCGATGTGGCCGGCGAGCGCCTCCACCGGGAAGTCCTCGTCGAAGACGTCGAGGGCGTGGACGAGGGAGATCGCGACCTCGTCGGTGCCGCGCGGGTGCAGCACGTGCACGGCCAGGGCGTCCCGGGCGTGCGCGGGCGCGGTGCCGGTGGTCTCGCGGACCATCCCGGCCACCGGGGGACTGGGCGGCACCGGCAGATAGGACAGGGTCACGTCGAACAGCTGCGGCGCGCCACCGCCACGGCGTGGCAGCGCCCGAAGCAGGTCGCCCAGCGCCAGCCGCTCGTGGCGCTGCAACTCCTCGGTGCCCGTCTCGGCGGCCTCGGCCACCTCCCGCGCCGTCACTGTTGGGGGCACCTTCAGCCGCAGCGGAAGGATATTGGCGTAGTGGCCGACGGTCGCCAGCTCCTCGCCGGTCCTGCGGTTGAGCAGCGGAACGCCGATGGTGACTTCCCGGGTGCGGTGCACCCGTCCGAGCCAGGTGGCGAACGCCGCGGCCACCACGGGGAAGACCGAGCGCCGCTGCTCGCGCAGGCGCCGCACCAGAGCGCTGTCGAGGGTGAAGGAGTACCGGCCGGTCCGCGCTCCGGCGCCCACCGGGGCGCGGGTGAACAGGGCGGGCTCGGCATCACCGTGCGTGCGGCGGTGGAAGTCCCGGTCCGCCAGGAACTGCGGGGAGGCGTGGTAGCGGGCGTCCTCACCGACGGCGGCCAGGCAGGAGGGGGCGGTCCTCTCCGGCGGGGCGGCGCCCGCCCTCACCCGCTCGTAGTCCTCGAAGACCTGCTCGGTGAAGAGCAGGATGCCGTAGCCGTCGGTGACGATGTGGTGGGCCTTGACCACCAGGTGGACCGCACCGGGCCCCTCCCTGAGGAGGGTCAGCTCGACCATACGGCCGCGGCGCAGCGGGAACGGGCGGGCCAGTGACCGTTCCACCCAGGAGTCGCAGGCGGCCCGGGGGTCGGGCCCGTCGGACAGGTCCACGACACGGACCAGCTCGCCGTCCGCGGCGGAGGCGACCTCGGGCGCCACCCACTGGAAGGGAACGCCGTCGCGCTCGTCGAAGGACAGGGCCAGCGCGTCGTGGCGGCGCGCCGCCCGGGCCAGGCACGTCCGCAGGGCGGGGACGTCCACCCGTCCGGTGAGGCGTTCGTGTATGACGCAGTTGAACTGCGGGTGGCTGTCGTCGATGGCACTCTCCGCCCAGATGTCCCGCTGGTAGGCGGTCAGCGGCGAAGACGTCGGATCGGGCATCTCTCTCCTTGGGCGTCGGGCCGGTACCGGAACGGGCGGGCCTCCGGTCAGCCCGCGGGCAGCGGGTCCTGGGCCATCTCCTCGATCAGCGCCCCCGACAGCGCCCGCACGTTGTCATGGGCCCACAGCAGGGTCGGGGACAGCCGGGTGCCGAACGCGGCTTCCAGCCGGTTGCGCAGCTCCAGGCTCATCAGCGAGTCGAGCCCGAGCGTCTTGAACGGTGAGTCAGGGGCGATCCGCTCCGGGGCGAGCCGCAGCACCCGCCCGGCCAGCTCGCGCACGACGTCCTCGGCGATACCCGCCCGGGCCTCCTCGGCGGCGGCCAGGATCCGGTCGCGCAGGGCCCCGCCGGTCACCACGGCACCGCCCTCGCCGTCGCTCCCCGCGGCCTCGTGCAGCAGCCGCCAGCTGGGCAGCGCGGCGGTGTCCGGGTAGGCGTCGAACCACCGCCGCAGATCGAGGGGCACATAACCGACCACCGGCTCGTCGCGCTCCAGCATCCGCAGCAGCGCGGGCCAGGCCTCCCGCACCGGGAAACCGGCCATGCCGCGCTCGCCCAGCCGGACGCCGCGCCGCTCGTCCGCGGCGGCCAGCCCGATGTCGGTGAACGGTCCCCACTGCACGCTCAAGGCGGGCAGGCCCCGGCTGCGGCGGTTGTGGGCCAGGGCGTCGAGGAAGGCGTTGGCGGCGGCGTACGCGGCCTGCCCGGGGTTGCCGACCAGCGCTGCGGCGGAGGAGAACAACACGAACAGGTCCAGCGGGTCCCCCGCGGTCGCCTCGTCGAGATTGCGGGCACCCGCGGCCTTGGGGGCCAGGACGTCGGCGATCCGGGACGGCGTCAGGGTGGCGATCGTGGCGTCGGCCAGCACCCCCGCGGCGTGGAAGACCCCGCGCACGCGCGGCATCCGCTCCCGCACCGTGCGCAGCGCCTTCCGCACGGCCGCCGCGTCGCCGACGTCGCACCGCAGCACCTCCACACGGGTGCCGGCCTCGCGCAGCGCCGCGACGCGGGCCTCGGCCTCCGGTCCTGGCGCGGAGCGGCCCAGGAGGGCGAGCGCGCCCGCGCCCCTGTCCGCCAGGAACTCCGCCAGCGACAGGCCGAGCGCGCCCAGTCCGCCGGTGACCAGATAGGTGGCGTCGGCCCGGAACCGGCCGTCGGGAAGCGGCACCGGAGCCACGCCTTCGACGGCGCCCGGGTCGGTGAGGACGAACTTGCCGATGTGGTCGCCGCGCGACAGCTCCCGCAGCGCGCCCGCCGCCTCGGCGAACGGGCGGGTGCGGACCGGAAGCGGCGCCAGCGTGCCGTCGGCAACGCGCTCCCAGACGTCGAAGAGGACCCGGGCGAAGCGCCGCGGCCGGCGTTCCATCAGCCCGGCGAGGTCCACGGCGAAGAAGCCGACCCCCTTGCGGAAAGGGTCCAGGGCGAGCCGGTGGCCGCCGTGGATGTCCTTCTTGCCGAGCTCGACGAAGCGCCCGTCCTCGGCGAGTGTGTCGAGACCGGCGGAGATGGCCGCTCCGGTCAGGGAGTTCAGTACGACGTCCACGCCGCGGCCCGCGGTGGCCGCACGCACCCCGGACGCCCAGCCGAGGTCCCGTGAGTCGAACACGTCGGTGACGCCGAGAGAGGCCAGGTACCGGCGTTTGGCCGCGCTCCCGGCGGTCGCGAGGACCCGGGCACCGAGCAGCCGGGCGACCTGCACGGCGGCGAGCCCGACGCCGCCGGCGGCCGAGTGGACCAGCACGGTCTCGTCCCGTTCCAGACGGGCCAGGTCGACGAGTCCGTACCAGGCGGTGGCCATGGCCAGCGGCAGGGCGGCGGCCTCCGCGTCACCGAGCGTGCCGGGAACCGGGCGCGCGTGCTCGGCGGGGACCGTCACCCGGTCGGCGAGGGAGCCGAACACACAGGCCACCACGCGCTGTCCGGCGGCGAAGCCGGTCACCTCCGGGCCGACGGCCACGACCCGCCCCGCGCACTCGCCGCCGAGCAGCCCGGCACCGCCCGTGGGGTCGGGGTAGGTGCCCAGTGCCTTCATCACGTCGATGAAGTTCAGCCCGGCCGCGGTGACCTCGACCTCGATCTCTCCGGGACCGGGCGGCCGTCCGGCCGCCGGCCGCACCTGGACGCCCTCCCACAGGCCGGGCCGGGTGACGGCGACCCGGAACGGCTGCCGCACGGCGCGCAGCGGCGGACACGGTACGTCGTCCAGGGCACCGAGGGCGCCGGCCCGGGTGAGCCGGGCGGCCAGGCGGGTCCCGCCGCGCAGGGCGACCTGGTCCTCGTCGGCGGCGGCGAGGAGTTCGGCCGCACAGGCGCCGGCCCAGTCGTGGTCGGCGGGGTCGACGTCCACCACGCGCGGGCGCAGTTGACCGTGCTCGCGGCGCAGCACCCGGGCGTACCCCCAGTACAGGGCGGCCCCGGGGTCGGGGCGGTCGCCGGCGGCGGCCGCCTGGGCGGCGGGGGTGACCACGGCCAGCCGCGGTGGACTGCTCAGGCCCGCGCAGGCGCGTACGACCTCCGTGAGCGTCTCGAGGCCCCGCTGCCGGGCCGCGAGGCCCGCCTCGGGCGGGGGCGCGGCGAACACGACGCCCTCGGCCGCGGTCGCGCCGCCCAGTGCGCCCCGGTCGTCCGCCGTGGCCACCCGCTCGACGGTGGCGCCCCGGGCCGCCAAGGCGTCGGCGAGGGGTTCCGCGAGACCGCCGGTGCCGGCGCTGTCGCCGCAGACGATCCACGTCCCGGTGTGCGCGGCGGTGCCCCGGAGCCCGCCACCGGCCGCGTCGGTGGCGGTGACGTCGGTCCACCGCACCAGGTGCAGGCGCTGTTCGTCCACCGCTTCGGGGGAGACGGCGTGCGCGGGAGCCTCCAGCCGCAGCCCCTCCATGGACAGCACCGGGCGGCGGTCGCCGTCGAAGACGTGCACGTCCACGGTGCCGTCGTCGTGCCGGACGGCATGGGACCCCACCGCGGTGACGGGCGCGCCGGGGTCGCCGGTGCGCGCCGGCACGCGGATCCGGCGTACGGCGGTCGGCACCAGGGCCGCTCCCGCCGCGTCCTGCTCGAACAGTGCCAGGCAGACCTGCAGGGCGCCGTCCCACAGAGCGGGGTGCAGCAGGAACTGCGGTGCGGCGCCCTGCAGGGGCTCGTCGAGTACTGCATCGCCCACCGCCTCGCGGCCGTCCGGCCGCCGGTACAGCGTGCGTACGCGGCGGAAGGCGGGGCCGTAGTCGAGTCCCCGCCCGGCGGCCGCGCGGTAGAATGCGTCGATGTCCGCGGGCTGCGCCGTCGCGGCCCAGCCGGGCCAGCGGGGAGCGGGCGCGGAGTCGTCCCGGTAGTCGGCCCGCGCGGAGGCGTGCTCGGTCCAGGCGGTGCCGTCCGGGTGCAGCGACAGCAACCGGAAACTGCCTCCCGCACCGATGTCCTCGCGCCACTCGACGGCCAGCCGGCGGGAGGCCTCGCCGGCGAACGCGACCGCCGCGCTCAAGGTGACGTCATGCAGCGCGCGTGGCACACGACCGGCCCTGGCCCGCGCCGTGTTCACCGCCAGCGCCAGTGTCGCGGCACCCGGCAGGACGGCCGTGCCGTGCACACGGTGGTCCGCCAGCCACGGCAGGTCCGCCGTCGCCACCTCCATGGTGGCGTGCCAGACGTCCCGTTCGCCGGGTGAGGGCTCCAGGCGGACGTCGAGCCCGCGGGCCGCCCCGGAACGCCGCGGTGTCCCGCCGTCGGCGAACCAGTGGCGTTCCGGCCGCATCGGGTGCGGAGGCAGCGGGACGGGGCCGCACCGGGGCAGGTCGCCGAAGGGTTCCAGCCCGGCGGTGTAGCCGCGGGCGAGCGCACGGGCGAAGGCACTCGTGCCTCCCTCGCCCCGGCGCAGCGTGGCCAGCGTCGCCACGGGCCGCGCCTGCCCGGCGACCAGTTGCTCGATGGCCGGGGTCAGCACCGGATGCGGGCTGATCTCCACGACATGGGTGACGCCGTCCGCCAGCGCGCGGGTCATCGTGTCGGCGAACAGCACCGGACGGCACAGGTTGGCCGCCCAGTAGGCCGCGTCCATCCGGGAGTCGCCGATCGGCTCGGCGTGCACCGTGGAGAGCAGTTCGAGGGTGCCCGGCTGCGGGGTGGCCGCTGCGAGGGCGTCCAGCAGATCGTCGTGCAGCGCGGCCATCTGGGCGCTGTGCGAGGCGTAGTCGACGTTGACGAGCTTGCAGTAGGTGCCCTCGGTCTCCAGCCGCTCCCGCAGGGCCAGCACGGCATCGCCGTCCCCGGACAGCACGCACGACGTCGGCCCGTTGTGCGCGGCCAGCGAGACCCTGCCCGCCAGGGGGCGGATCGCCGCGAGGGCCGCGTCGCGGTCGAGGTCCACGGCCAGCATGCGCCCGTGCCCGCAGGTCCGGCGGACGATCGCGCTGCGCCGCGCCACGACGAGCGCGGCGTCCTCGTACGTCAGGACCCCGGCGAGTACGGCCGCGGCGATCTCGCCCTGGCTGTGGCCAAGGACGACGTCGGGTTCGACACCGGCGGCCCGCCACAGTGCGGCCAGCCCCAGCGACATCGCCCATGACACGGGCTGCAGGGTGTCCACCCGCTCCAGCCACGCGTCGCCGGCCTTCCCCGAGAACACGTCCAGCAGTTCCCAGCCCACATGCGGGCGCAGTGCGTCGGCGCACGTCCCCACGACGTCGGCGAAGAGCGGGCTGTCGCGGTACAGCTGCCCGCCCATGCCGCTCCACTGCGAGCCCTGCCCGGGGAAGACGAACGCGGTGCGTTTGCGGGGCACGGCCCGCCCGGTCACCGCCGTCACCCCGTCACCGTCCTCGGGACGCCGGGACACGGCGGTCAGCGCGGCCGGCAGCTCGTCGGGGGTGGAGACCAGCACAGCCGCCCGCACCGGGAAGTGGTCTCGGCGCCAGGCGAGCGTCCCGGCCAGAGCGGCGACGTCCGTGGCGCCGTCCGGATCGTCCGCCACCCGCTCCGCGAGCTGTGCGGCCCGCTCGGCCAGCACGGCGGGCTCGCGGGCGGACAGCGGGACGAGCGTGGGGAGTCCGGTGGGCGGGCGGCCCGGGCGGTCCTGTGACGAGGCCGTGGCCGGGGCGGAGCCGGGTGCCTGATGTCCGTCCCCCTGCCCGGGCGGGGCGGCCACGACCACATGGGCGTTGGTGCCTCCCCAGCCGAAGGAGCTGACCCCGAGCCGCACCGGACCGGTGCGCGGCAGCTCCAGCGGCTCGCGCAGCACCCGCACGTTCAGGTCGTCGAAGAGGATGTCGGGGCTGAGCGTCTCGGCGTGCAGACTCGGCGGCACGACCCGGTGCCGCAGCGCGAGCAGCACCTTGAACAGCCCGGCCATCCCGGCGGCGGCCTCCAGATGCCCGATGTTCGTCTTGACCGAGCCGATCGGGAGGGGGCCGCACGTGCGGTGCCTGCCGATGGCGAGGCCGAGCGCGGCGGCCTCGGCCGGGTCGCCGCGCCGGGTGCCCGTTCCGTGGGCCTCCACGTAGGCGACCGAGTCCGCGGAGACGGCGCCAGGGCGGTCCCCGTAGACGCTGCCCAGCAGTTCCGCCTGCGCGTCCTGGCTCGGGGTGACCATGCTCTCGTCACCGCCGTCGTTGTTGACCGCCGTACGCTCGATGATCCCGTGGACCCGGTCGCCGTCGGCCAGCGCGCGCTTCAGTGGTTTCAGGCAGACGGCGGCCACGCCCTCGCCCCGGACGAAGCCGTCGGCGGACGCGGAGAAGGCGGCGCAGCGCCCTTGGGGCGACAGGCCGCCGAAGTGGGTGAGCCCGACGGACGAGTCGGCGGACAGGATCAGATTGGCCGCACCGACGATCGCGGTGTCGATCTCGCCCGCTCGCAGCGCCTGCACGGCCAGGTGCAGCGCGACGAGGGAGGAGGAGCAGCCCGATTCGACGGTGAGGCTGGGGCCGCGCAGCCGCAGGACGTAGCTGATCCGGGCGGCGAGCACGTCCAGGGCGCTGCCGACGAGGCTGTGCTGGGTGGGCCGTGCTCCGTGTGCCTTGCGCAGGATCTCGTAGTCGTGCCACGACGCCCCGACGTAGACACCGGTCCGGGAGCCCTTGAGGTCCGCCGTGCGCTGTCCGGCGTCCTCCAGGGCACGCCAGGTGACGTCCAGGAGCAGCCGCTGCTGGGGGTCCATGTCGGCCGCCTCCCTCGGGGAGATCCCGAAGAAGCCGGCGTCGAACAGGTCCACCCCCTCGAGGAAACCTCCGACCGCCTGCACGTCCTTGCCGGGGTCCAGTGGCCGTGCGGCGTCCCACCGGTCGGCGGGCACGGGACGGATGGCGTCCGCGCGCGCCGCCAGGAGTTCCCACAGTCCTTCGGTGTCGGTCGCGCCGGGAAACCGGCCCGCCATGCCGACGACGGCGACGGCGTCGATGTCTGCGTCCACGACGGAACCCAATCTCTCAGGGGGGTCTCGCAAGGGGGCGGGAGAAGAAGGGAACAGCGCCCGGGCGCTGATTACGGGGGATTTCCCGCGCAACGCGGCGGCGTGCTTTCCGGGCACCCCGGCGGCGTGCCAGGCGCGGCCGAGCGCTCAGCGGAAGAGGAATGTGTGAGGTCGTCACACCGGCTCCGCTGCCGTCACTTTGACCGCCCCGTGGTCGTCTCCGCAACGTTTGCACCGGGACCGTTCCGGTGATCGGAACGCCTCCACCCGGCGCAGTCCCCACATCCGAACAGATTCGGCCAGTTCCGACCGCAATGACTTCTGAGCGGCGGCGTATTTGTTGTCTGCCATGACCATTTACGGTCAGCCGGTGACCTCCGTGTCGGCATTGTTCCGCCGGGTTCCGGGAATTGAGTCAGCTGTCAAACCTACGGTGGCGTATTTCGGGCCAACCTCTGGATTGCGCCCTGAACAGGCGGTTGATTCGGGAATTTCGCCGGTTCAGAAAGGCCTTACCGGCCGTCCCGGCGGATCTCCGCTTATCGCCCTCGGCATTTTCGTGACGGCTCGTCAGTTCAATTGCCGTGCCGTTTTCGGCTTCTCGGGCCGGCGACGGGCGGGCTGCGGGCGCCGGCTGCCGCGCCGGGCGGGCCCAGGACCGGAGGTCCGGGCCGGCGTCATCGAACGCGCCGTGCGGCGCGTCCTCACGCAGCCCGTGCAGCCCGTGCAGCCCGTGCAGCCCGTGCAGACCACCGCAGTCCGGCACGACGGCCGGAACGGACCGTCCCTGCCGCGCTCACCGACCGCCTACGAACGCCGACTTCGGTGAGCGATCACCGGTCGGACGGTGCCAGGGTGCGCACGACGTCGAACTCGTTGCCCTCGGGATCGGCCATGACCACCCAGCTCCGGCCAGGACCCTGGCCCACGTCCACCGTGGCGGCGCCGAGGCCGAGCAGCCTGGCCACCTCGTCGTCGGTGGTGCGGTCGATCGGGCTGACGTCCAGATGCAGCCGGTTCTTCACGGTCTTGCCCTCGGGCACCTGGACGAAGAGCAGGGTGGGCGCCATCTGACGGGCCCTGACCTCCTCGGCGGTCGGCTCCCAGGAACCGATCTCGACCTTGCCCTCGCTCCGGTCGATCACCTTGAAGTCCAATACCGCGCACCAGAAGGCCGCGAGCCGCTCCGGATCGTGACAGTCGACGACCAACTCGGTGAACCTACTGGTCATTGCTCCCCCAAACAGTGCGACGGGAGCTGAGTCTAGATGATCGATTCCAAGGGATCGGCTGCGCGCACAAGAGGAGGGAGCCCAACGTCAGTGTGTGAAGACAGAGTTGGACTCCCTCGCCACCGCACTCTATGTGAAGACCGACGACCTGCTGAAGGCATCACCGCATCTGGTGCCCTGGCGTCCGGCGGTCGGGATCGCTCCGCTACTGACCGATGCCGAACTGGTCACGCTCGCGATGATGCAGGCCATGCTGGGCTTCACCTCCGAGGCCAAGTGGCTTCGCCACGCCCGCTCCCACCTGCGGCATCTCTTCCCGTACCTGCCGAAGCAGCCCGGCTACAACAAGCGCCTACGCAAGGCCGCCGAGCTGCTGCGGCGGGTGACCCGGGTGCTGGCCACCGACACCTCTGTGTGGAGCGACGACGTGTGGATCGTGGATTCCACGCCGGTAGAGTGCGGACGCTCCCGCGAGACCGTCAAACGCTCCGACCTGGCCGGATGGGCCGAGTACGGGTACTGCGCCAGCCACAGCCGCTTCTTCTGGGGCCTGCGCCTGCACCTGGTGTGCACCCTGCAGGGCCTGCCCATCACCTTCGCCCTGACCGGGGCCAAGGCCGACGAACGCGAGACCCTGCTGGACCTGCTCGCCGCCGAACCGCACCTCGTCGCCGCCCGGGCTGGACAGACCCTGATCGGCGACAAGAACTACTTCGGCCGCGACTTCGAGCATCAGGTGGCCGAGCAGGACATCCGGCTGCTGCGGCCAGCCCGCAAGGGCGAGCCAGAACGGCCCGGCGCCCCGCTGTTCAAGCCGTTGCGGCAGGTCATCGAGTCAGTCAACGAGACCTTCAAGGGTCAGCTCAACCTCGAACACCACCGAGGCCGTACACCGGGCGGCGTGATCGCCCGCGTCATGCAGCGCATCCTCGCGCTGACCGCCGCGATCTGGCACAACGACCACACCGGCCAGCTCGTCCTGCGCTCACTGACCGCCTACGACCACTGACCCCTTGGAATCGATCATCTAGGCGAGGGCAGGCCCGGCCCGGCGTGCCCCCACGGCGGACCGGGCCAAGCCGAGCGGTCACTCCGAGGGCGAGAGGTCCTTCGGCCGGGGGATTGCGGCCTGTGTGCCGGCCGTGCCGTTCCGCCGGTCGCCGCCCGACCGGGCCACGGCGTCGCCGCCCTGCCCGCGGGGCGGTGCGTAGAAGGCACGCTCCGCGCGGCCGGCCAGGGCCTCGCGGGCGAAGGTGATCAGGTGATGGCCGACCAAGGCCGCGCTGATCAGCGCCTCGACATCGCCGCGGCGCAGCGCCACGGACGCCAGCCGCCAGAACTCCCGCCGGTAGTCGGCGCGCACGCCGCACTGCCACAGCACCCGGCCGGCGATCCGCAGGCCCCTGCGGATCGCCCGGGGGCTGCGCCGGTAGCGGGAGTCCGCCACCGGAAGCCGGTGCGGATAGGTGTCGCGGACCTGGTGCGCGAACCGCTCGTACAGGCGCCGGGGTTCGTAGGCGTGCCGGACGACCTGTCGCCAGCCCTCGGACACCAGGTCCTCGGAGAGCAGGAAGTCCACGTTGGACTGCCGGTCCCCGGGATCGTGCAGCAGCCGGTCCTCCGCTTCCAGCCGGTGCCACAGCGGGGTCCGGGGCAGGGCGTGCAGCAGGTTGACGGTCAGCAGGGGGATGGCGCTGGCGTCGATGAAGCGGCACACGTTGTCGTAGGTGGCACGGCTGTCGGTGTCCAGGCCCAGGATGACGCCGGAGACGACCTCGATGCCGTGCGCGTTGATGGCGGACACCGCCTCCAGGATGGGTGAGCGCAGGTTGTGCCGCTTGTTCATGGCCTTGAGCGCCGCCTCGTCCGGTGTCTCGATGCCGACGAACATCGTCGTGAACCGGGCCCGGCGCATCAGGCTCAGCAGGTCGCGGCGCCCGGAGATGTTGAGGGTGGCCTCGCAGGCGAAGTCCAGGGGGTGTCCGTGCTTCTCCTGCCAGGCGACGAGGGCCTCCAGCAGCCGGCGGGCGGCATGCGGATCGGCGATGAAGTTGTCGTCGACGAAGTAGACGGCGTCGGGGCGTCCCGCGGCCACGATCGCGTCGAGTTCGCGCAGCACCTGGTCGGGCGACTTCAGGCGCGGCTTTCTGCCGTACAGCGCCGGGATGTCGCAGAACTCGCACTGGAAGGGGCAGCCGGAGGACGCCTGCACGCTGGCCAGGAAGTAGTCGTCCAGGTCGATCAGGCCGTACGCCGGTACCGGGAACTCCTCCAGGGGGAGGCGCTCGGCCGTGCGGTACGACTCCTGGCCGGCCGGTGGCGAGACGTCCCGCTCCAGTCGCTCGGCCAGCCGCACGGTGGCGTCCCCCAGTTCGCCGAGGTGCAGCAGGTCCGGCTCCGGGTACCACTCCGGGCTCGCGGAGACCGAGGGGCCGCCCAGCGCGGTGATCACACCCCTGCGCCGGGCGCGGTCCACGACGTCCACCACGGCGTCGTGCTGGACATGCATCCCGGAGACCATCATGACGTCGGCCCACTCCAGGTCGGTGGCGGAGACGGGGCGGACGTTCTCGTCGACGACGCGCACCCGCCAGCCCCGGGCGGCGAACCAGGCGGCGATCACCAGGATGCCCTGCGGCGGCATGAACGCCTTGGCGCCCGTCATGGCGAAGGCATGGTCGAAGGTCCCGAAGGAGCGGGCATAGCGGGGAGACACACAGAGAACCCTCCGCACTCCAGCCGTCATCGTGCCTCTCTTTCTGTGTGGGGAGACAGGGGCGTATCCAGGTCGGCGGTCCGTGAAACCGGCCGGCGGGCGGTCGGCGCTCCGTCGGCGGTCCAGTACGCCGCGGGCGTGTCCGGTGGCGCCCGAGGGACGACGGGCGCGGAGCTCGTCCGGTGTCTGCGGCCTGTGGCGGGGGTACACAAAGGTGCGACCTGACAAGAACGGGAACAAGAACGGCAAATCGCTATGAAACGGTGCTCCGGCGGGTGCCGGCCCGGCACGGCCTGTGCACCGTGACCGGACCTGGGGACGTGGTGGTGCTGTGCGCCGGTGCGCCCCGGGTGCCGTAGGGCCGAAACGGCCGACACCTGCCACTGCTCGCGGGCCGGCGGACGGGACACGGCCCGGTCGGGGGACTCCGCGGGAGGCGGACGTCCCGGCGGTGAACACGGCCGCGGCCGTCGGGGCGGTGCCCAGAGGGCCGGGGGCCGCGGCAGGCAGTGCGGACCGGCCGTGCCGCCCCGGGCCCTGATGGCCTCGAACGATGCCGGAGCGGCCGTTGCCGGCCGGGCACAGTGACCGTCGTGTGGAAGGAGCGCTGGTGGAAGGACCCGCCGCCTGGATCACCGTCTGCGGCATCCCGCTGGTGTTGTTCGTCGCCGGTCTCGCCACCCGCCTGTGGTGCAGACGGGGGTCGTGGGTGCCGGTGCTGTTACAGGAGGCGGCGCTGACGTCCGCCGTGTTCCTGGTGTGGCAGATCCCCACCCGCATGGCGGCGGGGAACCTGGCCGCCGCGACCGGGCGCGCGCTGTCCGTCCACCGGTGGGAGCAGGCCGCCGGGCTGCCCGAGGAGGCCACCTGGCAACAGGCCGTGCTGCCCTTCCCGTGGCTGCTGCGGGCCGCCGACTGGTACTACGCGGTGATGCACTTCGGCGCGATGGCGGCCGTGCTGGTGTGGCTCTTCGCCCGGCACCGGGCCGCCTACCGGCGGGTGCGCACCGGGGTGGTCCTGGTCACGGTCGTCTCGCTGCTGGTGCAACTGGTCAGCGTCGCGCCGCCGCGGCTGGTGCCCCAGCTCGGGATGGTCGACACCGCCTCGCGCTACGGGCCCTCCGTGTACCACAACGAGGCGGGCAGCGTGGTCGCCGACGAACTGTCGGCCGTGCCGTCCGTACATGTGGCCTGGGCGCTGCTGGTGTGCCTGGCCGTGATCCGGGTGGCCCGGCACCCGGCACGCTGGCTCGCGCTCGCGCACCCGGTGCTGACGGTCGTGATCGTGGTGGTCACCGCGAACCACTTCTGGTTCGACGCGCTGACCGCGGGGGCCGTGGTGGTGCTGTGCGCCGGAGCGCAGCGCGCCTGGGGCCGCCTGATGGACGCGCGGGCCCGGCCGGTGCCGGTCGCCGTCCCCGCGAGCCTGCCCGGTCGTCGCGAGCGCGCCGGCGCCACCGGCCGGCACCGGCCGACCGCGGCACCGCCGGCCCTGGCGAGCGCCCCGGGCGGCCCTGCGGATCCCGGTCACGGACCGCAGCCGCTTTCCGGAGCGGGGGACGACCACGGGCCGGCGGAGAACGGCCGACTGCCCATGGCGCACCCCGGCGGCCCCCGGGAACGGAACCCTGCCGACGCGGGCGCCGAGCCCGGCGTGTCCGGCGCGCCCGCCGACGCGCCGGCCCATCAGCGTTCGAGACGGTAGCCGGTGGCGTTCTCGGCGCAGGCGTGGACCGGGTGGTCCACGCCTCTGCCGCACCGGGGCAGGGGCCTGCCGCCCGCGGGCGATCGTGCGGGGGAGCGGTCGCACGCGAGGAGCGGCAGCCGCAGCCGTCAGGCGGCGGGCGGGGTGAGGACGGTCCGGTCGAACGGCCCGCCGTGCGCGGCGGCGTACTCGACGGCCTCGTTGGCGGCGTCGAGGGGGAAGGACCGCACCCGTTCGGGGCCGAGATCGAGCACACCTGCCGCGATGAGCCGGATCATGCCGACGTTCCCCGAGCGCGGATACATCCACTGTCCGCGCACGGTCACCGAATTGCGCATGATCCACGGGTAGGGCAGCGCGAGGTCCGCCCCGCCGAGCATGCCGACGCCGCCCATCAGGACGACACGGCCGTACTCCCGGACGGTCATGGCGGCGGCACGCGCCACCGAGCTGGGTGCGGCGGGCGGAAGCAGGTCGAGCACCATGTCGATCGGGCCACCGGCGGCCGCGGACATGGCCGTGCGGTCGGTGGTCTCGTCTCCGGTCAGTTCCACCGGGCGTACCCGCGGACCGAACCGGTCGGCGAGGAGGCCGAGCACGGCACGGTTGCGTCCCGGAGCGACCACCCGTCCCGCGCCCATGGCGAGCGCCGCGGCGACCGCGGCGCTGCCGAGGTTGCCGGTGGCCCCGCTCACCAGCAGTGTTTCGCCGGCGTGCAGTTCGCCTGCCAGGAGTCCTCCGTAGGGAATGACGTACACGCCCAGCGCGGACCAGCGCGCCGGGTCCTTGGCCGCCTCGGCGGGCAGCGGGTAGACGTTCTCCGTGGGCACGCGCATGAACTCGGCGAACGACCCGTCGTGCAGGTGCCGGGCGAGCCTGGCGCCGCCGTCGCCCCGCGAGCTCCAGCCCTGCAGCGTGATGTCGGGGGTCAGCGCGTCGTCGCGCGAGCGGACCGTGCAGTCGCACCACACCAGGTCGCCGGCGCGCAGCCGGGTGGCGTCCGGGCCGACGCCGACGACGCGGCCTATGCCACCGACACCGGGGATCACCGGTGGCCGGAGCGGATAGTTGCGCCGTCCGCTGAAGACGTCGACGGCGTACGGCGGGACACAGGCCGCGAGGACCTGGACCACCACCTCGCCGCCGAGTGCCTCGGGGTCGGGCGTCTCCCGCACGGTGAGCGGGGTACCGAACCGGGTCAGGACTGCTGCTCGCACCTGCTGCCTCCTTGGTGTCGTCAGCATCGAGGCTAGGAGCGGACGAGGTATGCGCCAAGCGACGATCTGGCATGTGTGGTATGCGTAGGACGCATGGACTTCTCCAGTACGGCTCTGCGGGTTCTGCGGCAGGTCGCCGAGTCCGGGAGTTTCACCGCGGCGGCCTCCCGGCTCGGTTACACCCAGTCGGCCGTCTCGCGCCAGGCGGCGGCCCTCGAACGGAGTGCGGGCGCCGAGCTGTTCGAGCGCCGCTCCGACGGGGTGCGGCTCACCCCGGCGGGCCTGACCCTGCTGCGGCACGCCCGCTCGATCCTGGACTCCGTCGCGGCGGCCGAGAGCGAACTCACCGGCTCCGCCGCACGGACCGAGCGGGTGCGGCTCGGGATGTTCCCCAGCGCCGGGGCGGTGATCCTGCCCGGTGTGCTCGCGCGGCTGGCGACGACCAGCCCGCAGATCACGGTCACGACGCGCGAGGCCGGTACGCCCGCCCTGCTCCGGGCCCTGCGGGCGGGCACCGTCGACATCGCCGTCCTGACGTCCCGTCCGCCGCACCGGCCGGCGGACGGCGAATCGCCCCGGCTGCACACCGAGACGGTCGAGGACACCGAACTGCTCGTCGGAGCGCCGAGCACCGGCCGGTTCGCCGGCCGGACCACGGTGCACGTCGACGAACTCGTCGACGCCGCGTGGATCGCCACACCGTCGTCGAGTGCCGAGCCCATGCTCGGCGTCTGGCCCGGCCTGCCCGGCAGGCCGCGCGTCGTCCACACCACGCGCGACTGGCTGACCAAACTGCGGCTGGTCTCCGGCGGTTTCGGCGTGACGACCGTTCCGTCCCGCATGGCGCCGGTGCTGCCGCACGGCGTGAGTCTGCTGCGGGTGGAGGGCGTACCCCCGGAAATCCGGCGGGTTCTCGTGACCCGGCTTCCCGGCCGGCCGGCCCCGCCGGTCTCCGCAGTCATCCGGGCGATCACCTCGGCCACCTGACCACCGGCTCCAGGTCGCAGCCGGGGGCCCGGCGGCGTCGCGGGCGTGCGCGCGCCGGGAAGGGCGCGTGCCGGGCGTGCGCGTGCCGGGCTCATGCTCGCCTCGGCACGTGCGAAGCCGAATGCGCACGACTGGTCGTGCGCGGCTCGGTGCGCCTGCGGCTTCCGTACCACACGCCGATCGGGTGGCCGCCGAACGGCCGCTGGATCGGCCGCGGCCGGCATGTGATCCGTTCGCGCCCGGCTCGCGCGTGATCCGTTCGCGCCTGGCCCGCACGTGCCCTGATCACACCCGGCGCGCTCGGAGAGCGAGAGCGATGCTCCGGTGTTCGGCGTCGACCTGGGCGGATCCGCGGTAAGCCGCCGTCAACCCGCCTGCCGCGTGGGGGTGTTGTGAAGGCCGGATCTTCTGCGTCACACTCCTGGTCCGTGTGGTGCGCGCCGGATCGCCGTGCGTTCGCGTGCCGCCCGAGAAGGGGGAGAGCGTGAAGTACGTGCCGGAGATCGAGCGTGAGTACGGGCTGGGGCTCGGGTGCCTCATCAGCGCCAAGGTCAGCGGAAACCTCGTCACGTCCAAGTGGCAGATGCTCACCATCACATCGCCCGGGTTCGTACGTCCCGAGACGGGCCAGACCTCGGTCAAGGTCGAGTGCCCGCGGTGCAGACGTGTCCTGTCCGTGACGGTCGAGAGCGTGCGCAAGGCGCGGACGAAGCGGCGCGCCTACCGGAGCGGGGGCGCGCTACTGCTGTGGTCGCTCGTCCTGTGGCTGCCCATGCTGTTCCACTACGGCGCCAAGCCGGTCGACGAGGGAAAACCGGAACAGTCACCGAGCATGCTGCTGATGGGCGGCCTGCTCGCCGCGGCCTTCGTCTCCTTCGTGGCCGGGCTGACCCTGTTCGTACTCGGAGGCGGGTACAACGGCCTCAGGAAACTGCGCTGGGTGAGACCCGACGGCTCCTTGTCGGTCCTGGTGAAGGGCCACAAGATCTGACCCACCCCCTGAGAGGACCACGGCCGCACCGGTCGGTGGCCGGCCGGGACATACCGGGGGCATCCCGTGGAAGCGCCGCGGCGACGGCCACTGGTGCCGCGGTGGTGGTGCTCCTGACCGGATGTCACCGCGAAGAAAGGTGAGGGGCAGCGGTTCCGGCCGGCTGCCCCTCACGTGCGTTCATGTGCGCTCACGTGCCCGCTCGTGAACTTCGGTCTCAGAAAGTTGTGTTGGCCTCGTTGACATGCCGCGAGCACAGGCGTTTCACTCAACTCTCGTGCATGGCAACGTTGTCAGACGCTCGGAGCGACCGGCACCGCTGCCTGTCGTCGGCGTGCGCCTTTTCGGGCGCGCCGGCACCTCATGTGCGAAGTGGGAAACGCTGCGGAGGCAAACGATGGTCAGACCCCGACGTCCAGCCGCTTCACGTAACCGCAAGAGATTCCGTCCACGCCTGGCCGTGGTGTCCGTGCTGGGCATCGTCGTGCTCCCGCTCCCCGCGATCGGGAGCGCCCACGCCGCGAGCGCCGCGGCGCCGGCCCTCGTCAAGGACCCCGCGTCCCTGGTCAACCCGCTCATCGGCACCTCCGGCGCGGTGGACACCTTCCCCGGCCCCGACATGCCGGCCGGCATGGTGCAGTGGGGCCCCGACACGACGCCCGACCGTCCCTCGGGCGGCGGTTACGAGTACAACGACAAGAAGATCTCCGGCTTCAGCCTCACCCATGTGTCGGGACCCGGCTGCGGCGTCGCGGGCGACCTGCCCGTCCTGCCGGTCACCGGAGCGCTCTCCGGCAGCCTCGGCAGCACGTCCGTCGGCTTCAGCCACGACGACGAGACGGCGGGCATCGGCTCCTACCAGGTGACCGACGCCAACGGAGTCACGACCCGGCTGACCGACACCACGCGCGCCGGCCTGGGCGCCTTCACCTTCCCCGCGGGCCGGCAGGCGAACCTGCTGTTCAAACTCAGCGGCGGCGCCACGCAGGTGGACGGCACCCGCATCCAGGTCGTGAACAAGAAGGAGGTCAGCGGCGCGGTCGACAGCGGTCACTTCTGCGGCGCGAGCAACAGGTACACGCTGCACTTCGACATCAAGTTCGACCAGCCGTTCACCGCGAGCGGCACCTGGGTCGGCAGCACGATCAACCCGAGCGCGACCTCGCTGAAGGCGGGCAGGGCCCGGCAGAACCTGCAGACGCATCCGTCGAAACCGCTGAAGGAGAAGCACTTCACCGTCCCCGCGGCACCGTCCCCGACCTTGCACGGCACCGCCGGTGACACCCACTCAGGCGGCCCGTCCCCGGCTCCGAGCGCCGGCGGCAGGGCGGGAACGTCCGCCGGCGGCGCCACGGCGAGCAGGGCGGCCGAGCCTCCCACCACGGGAGCGAACGGGATGTACCTCACCTTCGACACCTCCTCCCACCGGACGGTGCGGGCGAAGGTGGGCATCTCGTACACCAGTGACACGGGCGCGGCACGCAATCTCTCCCGCGAGATCAGGAGCTGGAACCTCGGCGCCGTCGAGCGGGCCAACCACAGGGCCTGGAACGCCGTGCTGGACAAGGTCCGGGTCGGCGGCGGCTCCGCGGACCAGCAGGTGCAGTTCTACACCGCGCTCTACCACGCGCTGCTGCACCCGAACGTCTTCTCGGACGTCGACGGCCGGTACATGGGGATGGACAACCAGGTCCACCGGCTGGCCAGGGGGCAGCACGCCCAGTACGCCAACTACTCGGGCTGGGACACCTATCGCTCCCAGACCCAGCTGATGGCGATGGTCGAGCCCAAGGTGACCAGCGACGTCGTGACCTCGATGCTCAACGGTTTCGACCAGACCGGCCTGCTGCCCAAGTGGGCGTCGAACAACGGCGAGAGCTACGTGATGGTCGGTGACCCGGCCGCCGGCATCATCGCGGACGCGTACGCCTTCGGCGCGAGGGGCTTCGACACCAAGAAGGCGCTCGCGGCCCTGCAGCACGAGGCCACCGTCCCGAACAACGACCGCCCGGGCGAGTCGGTGCGGGACGCCAAGGGCTACCTGCCGCTGGACGAGAACGACTACGGCTGCTGCAACTTCTACGGCCCGGTCTCCACGCAGCTGGAGTACGACTCCGCGGACTACGCCATCGCCGCCTTCGCGAAGTCGCTGGGCAAGAAGGCCGTCTACACGAAGTTCGCCACCCGCGCACAGGACTGGATGAACGTCTTCAACCCGCAGACCGGATACATGCAGGGCAAGAACAAGGACGGCCAGTTCGCGGGCGGTTTCACCCCGGGTACCTCCAACGGCTTCGTGGAGGGTACGTCGGCCCAGTACACGCCGATGGTCCCGTTCAACCTGCGGCAGCTGATCCAGGCACGCGGCGGTGCGAAGGCGTACTCGTCCTACCTGGACAGCCTGCTGGACGACATCGCCCACCCCGGTGGCACCGACGCCGACCTGAGCAACGAGCCCAGCGTCGAGATCCCCTGGGAGTACGCCTACACGGGTGAGCCGTGGAAGACCCAGGCGGCCGTGCGCGACGCGCAGCAGAAGCTGTACTTCAACGCCCCGGTCGGCTCCTTCGGCAACGACGACCTCGGCGCGATGAGCTCCTGGTACGTCTGGTCCGAACTCGGCATGTATCCCGAGACCCCGGGCGCGGACACCCTGGTGCTCGGCAGCCCGGCGTTCCCGGTGGCCAAGGTGTGGCTCGGAAACGGCAGAACGGTGACGATCAAGGCACCGCAGGCCGCGCCGGACGCGCCGTACGTGCACTCGCTCGACGTCAGGGGCAGGCAGTGGAAGGCTTCCTGGCTGACCTACCGGCAGTTCGCGAGCGCGGGCACGCTCGACTTCACGCTCGGCACCCAGCCCGACAAGAGCTGGGCGTCCGCCCCGTCCGCGGCCCCGCCGTCGGACACCACGGGCGGTGACCGGGTACTGGCCGCGACCGGTCCCACCAGCGACGGCCTCGTCCTCCAGCCGGGCGCGTCCGGTGACGGCACGCTGAAGCTGACCAACCTCGGCAGCAAGCCCGTGACGGCCGACTGGAAGGCCACCGCACCCTCCGGCGTCACCCTGGACACGGCGTCGGGCTCCCTGACGGTGGCCGCCTCGGGCAGCGCCGAGACGAAGGTCCATGTGACGGCGGGCTCGAAGGAGGGAACCTTCCCCGTCACCTTCGCGCTGACCGACCACACGACCGGTGCGGCACTGGCCAGTGCGACGCTCCGGGTGGCCGTGGCCAAGGCCGGTGAACTCTGGCCGTACGACACCAACGAGGGTGTCTATCCCGACGGCACCACGTTCTCGGGCGGCTTCGACGGCGGCGGCTGGGCGTACTCGCAGAACGCGCTGTCGGCGGCGGGCGTCTCGAGCGGCTCCACCGTCACGGCCGACGGCATCTCCTACACCTGGCCGACGGTGGCGTCCGGTCAGCCGGACAACCTGGAGATGGCCGGCCAGACCATCCCCATGCCGGCCGGTACCTCGGCCGCGTCGCTGGGCCTGCTGGGCGCGGCGGCCAACGCGCCGACCGACGGCAGCGGCGTCTCGGGCACGCTGACCGTCACCTACACCGACGGCACCACCTCGAAGGCGACGGTGGGCTTCTCGGACTGGACGCTCAACGGCGGGGGCAGGAAGCCGCTTCCGGACGACACCACGGCCGTCACCACGGCCTACCGCAACACCGGCAGCGGAAGCCGGGACGGCGTGAAGACCTACGTGTTCGCCACGAAGGTCCCCCTCGACGCCTCCAAGCAGATCGCGTCGATCACCCTGCCGGTGACGGGCTCCACCGGCACCGGTCACCTGTTCGCCTACGGCTTCGGCCAGTGAGGTACGACAGGCGCCGCTGACGTGCGGAAGCGCTGAAGCCGGCGGGCTGGTTCCGGTCGTGACGGCCGGAACCAGCCCGCCGGGCGGTGTTCAGGCGGGGAACGCAGGAGCGCTCACCGGGCGGAGGTCAGCCGATCGCCCACTTCTGGTTGGCGCCGCCCGTGCAGGTCCAGATCTGCAGCCGGGTTCCGTTGGCGGAGTTGTTTCCGGTCACGTCCAGGCACTTGTCGGCCTGCGGGTTGACGATGTCGTTCGCTCCGCTGACGGCCCATTTCTGGTTGGGGCCGCCGGTACAGTCCCAGAGCTGGACGGTGGAGCCGTCGGCGGTGCCGTTTCCGGTCACGTCCAGGCACTTGCCGAGTGCGCGGATCGTGCCGTCGGAGCCCACGGTCCACTGCTGCGCGGCTGTGCCGTTGCAGTCGTAGAGCTGTACGGGGGTCCCGTTGGCGGAGTTCGCTCCGGCGACGTCCACGCACTTGCCGGCCAGGCCCCGGATCGCCGCGCCGGCGGAGCTGTTGCCGGTTGTCACCGATACGGAGTCCACGACGAGCTGCTGGGGGAAGGAGGTGGTGTTGTCGGGGTCGCCGGGCCAGTAGCCGCCCACGGCGAGGTTGAGGATGAGGAAGAACGGCTTGTTGAACACCCAGGTCTTGCCGCCGAGGTCGGCGGGGGTGCGGTGTTGGTAGACGTGGCCGTCGACGGACCAGGTGAGGGAGTCGGGTGCCCAGTCGACGGCGAAGGTGTGGAAGGCGTCGGCGAAGGCCTGGCCGCCGGGCAGGGTGTAGGGGGCGCCGATGCCGCCGGAGCCGGAGTAGCCGGGGCCGTGGATGGTGCCGTGGACGGTGGAGGGTTCGTAGCCGACGTTCTCCATGACGTCGATCTCGCCGGAGTCGGGCCAGTTGACGGGCGTGCCGAGCATCCAGAAGGCGGGCCACATGCCTTGTCCGCGGGGGATCTTCATGCGGGCTTCGACGTGTCCGTACTGGGCGTTGAACTTGCCGGCGGTGTTCAGGCGGGCCGAGGTGTACTGGCAGGTGCCGTACCAGCACTGGTAGTTGGCGGGGTTCTCCTTGCGTGCGGTGATGACGAGGTGTCCCTGGCCGTCGAGGGCGGCGTTGTGGGTGCCGGCGGTGTAGTACTGGCGTTCGTGGTTGTTGACGTTGTCGCCGGTCTCGGTCTGCCACTTCGAGGCGTCGACCGGGGCGCCGGCGGGTCCGTCGAAGGTGTCGGAGAAGGCGACCGCCGCCGCGGCGGTCGCGGTGGGGGAGGCGTCCGGTGCTTCCGCGTGCGCCGCGCCGGTCGCCGCGGAGGCGGCCAACACGGCGGACAGGGCGGCGAACAGACATCTTCGCAGCAGGCGTGGAGAGGCCACGGCTCTTCCTTCCGAGCGGCGGTCGGGCTCACGGATGATCCCGACCGGGGTGGGGGATGAAGGCGTCGCTTCTTGATTTAAGGAGTGAAGTAAGGGGGAGTCAATACTTTGGTACGGACCAGCCCAAGCGCCTGCGCCCACTGGCTGGCCCGTCGCGAAGAGTGCCGCCCCGCTGCGGGACGCGGCGGATCGCCCGCAGCGGGCGGAACCGGGAGGGAGTGTCATGGGAGCCGGAGAACAGGTCCGGGCGGCCTTGGGCGATGCCTGGTGGGACGGGACGGTCGGGCAGTCCGAGGAACTGGCCGGGACGGCGGACGCGCGGTCTCCGCGTGCGGTGCAGCGGCTGGACGCGCTGCTGCGGGCCTGGGCGGTCGGCTTCGCGGCCGTGCGGCCCGATGTCCTGTCCCCGCGCCTGATCGCGTCCCGCCGGGGCCTTCGGGCGGACGAAGCGGCGGGGTTTCTGGCGGCGCTCGACGCGCGGGTGCTGCATGTGGACTCCGCCGGGTTCGTCGTGCCGCAGGTGTTCCGGCCCAAACCGTCCGGCGGCCGGTACGCCCTGTTCAGCCGCAACGGCCCGGGCGTGGCCGCCAACTTGGAGTACCTGATCCAGATGGCCGCGGCGGCGGAGCTGGTGATGAGGCACTCGGTCGCGGGAACGGACATCCGCTTCGAACACGGGGAGTTCGACGCGGTGGTGGAGCGGGACGGCGTGCCGGTGCTCGCCATGGAGGCCAAGGCCAGGGTCACCGGGCCGGACGGGCTGCTGGAACTGCTGGGTTCCCTGCTGAGACTCGGCGAGGCCCCGAAGGCGAAGGCCGCCGGAAATCACCGGCGCAAGTACGCGGCACTGCTGGACATGGCGGTTTCCGGACCGTTGGTCCTGTGGCTGGTCGCCGACGGCGCGCGCTGGGCCTTCGACGCCGAGTCGGTCGCCGGGGCGCTGCGCCTGACGCCCCGTACGGCCCCGGGGAAGCCTGTGACCGGCAACTGACCGTGGCCGTGCCGTCCTGTGGCGACCGGGTGGGCGCGGGAACGGCGAGGCGCCGCCCCCACCTGACCGCTGCCGTGTCCGCGCGGCGTGTTCTGCCCCTGATGACCGGAACAGGATGATTAGCTGGAGAAGGAATTGATATGACGGGCCATCTCCTGGGAGTCGCCTTGCCGCAGACACCCCGCGCCGGAGCGCCGGACGTGCCACAGATGCTGGACTCCGCGATCCGCGGCGTCATCGAACCGCTCGCTCAGCAGGTCGACCAGAACGGCTCGTTCCCCCGGGACGGAGTCAGAGCCCTGGCCGAGTGCGGGGCGCTCGGCCTGCTCAGCGGCGAGCGGCACGGAGGTGCCGGCGGAGACCTGCGGCAGGCCGCGTCGGTGGTGGAGCGGCTGGCCGGTGTGTGCGGCTCCACCGCGATGGTGCTGCTGATGCACTACGCGGCGGTCGCCGTCATCGAGGCGCACGGCCCGGCGCCGGTGCGGCGAGAGATCGCCGAGGGACGGCACCTGAGCACCCTGGCGTTGTCCGAGAAGGGTTCGCGCAGCCATTTCTGGGCGCCCGTCGGCACCGCGTCCCCGGACGGCGCCGACGGCGCTCTGCTGAACGCGGACAAGTCCTGGGTCACCTCGGCGGGCGAGGCCGACAGCTACGTGTGGTCGAGCCGTCCGCTTCGGGCCGCGGGCCCGATGACGCTGTGGCTCGTGCCGAGCGACAGTGCCGGCCTGCGGGTGCGGGGCGACTACGACGGGTTCGGGCTGCGGGGCAACGCCTCCAGCCCGGTCGGCGCCAAGGACGTGCACGTTCCGCGAACGGCCCGGCTGTCCGCCGACGGCGAGGGCCTGGCGCTCGCCCTGGCAGAGGTGCTGCCGCGTTTCCTCGTGCTGAGCGCCGCCTTCTGCATGGGAGTGACCGAGGCGCTCCTCGGCCTCACCGCCCGGCATCTGCGCGGCACGCGCCTCGACCACCTGGGGCAGACCCTGGCCGAACAGCCCGTGCCCCGGCGTGAGTACGCCGTCCTGCGGCTGCGCGCCGACGCGGCGCGCGCCTTCCTGGACGACACCCTCACCGCACTCGAGACCGCCCGCCCGGACGCGACGCTGCGGGTCCTCCAGGTCAAGGCGCTGGCGGCGGAGACGACCGCCGACGTGGCGGACGGTGCCATGCGGCTGTGCGGGGGCAGCGCCTTCCGCCGTGAGCTGGGGGTGGAACGGCGCTTCCGCGACGCACTGGCGGCCCGTGTGATGGCCCCGACCACCGAGGCGCTCTACGACTTCTGCGGACGCACCGCCCTCGGCCTGCCACTGCTGGAGGAGAACCGATGAGCACGCTCGTGCTGGGCGCCGTCGCCTACGACCCCAAAGTCGTGACCATCTGGTCCGGCTTCCGGGCCTGGCTGCGACGGCAGGACCTGCCCTTCGACTTCGTGCTCTACTCCCACTACGAGCGGCAGGTCGAGGATCTGGTGCGCGGCCGCATCGACGCCGCCTGGCACTCACCGCTGGCCTGGCTGCGCACCCGCCGGCTGGCCGCGGAACAGGGCGTCCGGATCCGGCCACTGGTCATGCGCGACACCGACCAGGACCTCACCTCGGTCGTGGTGGTCGCAGCCGACGCGCCGTTCGCCACGGCCGCGGACCTCAAGGGCGAGAGCGTCGCGGTGGGCGCGGTCGACTCACCGCAGGCCACCCTGATCCCCCTGCACCACCTCCGGCAAGAAGGCGTCGACCCGGACACCGACCTGCGGGTCCTGCGCCACGACACCGGCACGGGACTGCACGGGGACCACATCGGCGGGGAACGGGAGGCGGCCCGCGCCCTGCTGGCCGGCCGAGCGGCGGCCGCCTGCATGATCGACGCCAACCACCTCGCGTTCGCGCAGGACGGCACCCTGCCCGTCGGCAGCACCCGGGTGCTGAGCCGCACGGCGCCCTACGACCACTGCGTCCTCGCCGGCGGGCCCACGCTCGCCGACGGGCTCCGGGAACACCTGACAGCGCTGCTGCTGTCGATGTCCTACGCGGACCCGGACGTACGCCACCTGCTCGACCTCGAAGGACTCACCCGCTGGGTGCCGGCGCGGGAGACCGGCTTCGCGCAGCTCGCGGCCGCCGTAGAGGAGACGGGCTTCTACGACACCCAGGGCCGCGTCACGGCCACCGGCTACCGCCCATGACCTCAGGCGCCACGCCGCCGGCCCTCTCGCTCGACCTCGCCGGACTCGGCTTCGAGCACGGGGCGCACCTGCTGCTGCGCCGGGCGCTGCGCCCGGTGGCACCCGGCGAGGAGGTCGGCGTGTCGGGCACCGATCCCGGACTCCTGCCCCACCTCACCGTCTGGTGCCGTCGCGAGGGACACACGGTGACACCCGCACCCGACGGGGCGGCGCCGGTGCGGGCGTACGTGCGGCGCGGCACCGCGGCACGGGACCGGGACCGGTGGGACGGCGCCGAGCGCGCCGGCGGGACAGGGCCGGACGGCGTCGTCGCTCACGCGGCACCGCACTGGGGTCTGGCCGCGCGCGGCGCGCTCGTCGAGGCCGGCGGGCCCGAAGCGTACTTCCCCGTCTCCGACCGCGACACGGCCTGGGCGGAGGCGGCACCCCGGCTCTACCGCCAGGCGACCGCCGCCCAGTGGGATCCGCACACCGCCATCGCGTGGGACACCCCCTTCACCCTGCCCGACGACGTCGAGGACGCCGTGGTGCAGGTGATGACCTACCTGGTGGAGAACGAGCAGGCGGCCCTCGTGGTACCCGGACGGCTGCTCGCCCAGGTCCACCCCCACTTCCGTGAAGTGCTGCAGCTGCTTGCCGTCCAGGCCGCCGACGAAGCCCGGCACGTCGAGGTCTTCACCCGGCGCGCACTGCTCAGGGGCAGCCGGATGGGCACCTCCTCGGTGGGCGGCCGTGCCTCCCTGACGACCCTGCTCACCGAACCGGACTTCTCCATCGCCTCCTTCCTGCTGTCCGTCCTCGGCGAGGGCAGCTTCCTCAACCTCCTCACCTTCCTGGAGCGGCACGCACCCGACCCCGTGACCCGCAGGATCAGTCAACTCGTGCGCCAGGACGAGGCACGGCACGTCGCCTTCGGCCTGGGCCACCTCGAACACCGCAGCGCCGTCGATCCCCGCCTCAAGGGCAGGCTGCGGGCCGCCGTGGAACGCCGCCACGACCTGCTGACCCACACCGCCGGCCTGAACGAGGACGTGTTCGACGCCCTCGTACTCCTCGCGGCGGGCTCATGGGCGCCCGAAGGGATCGAACGCGGCTGGCGCGCCGTGCAGCGGATGCGGGCGGAGATGGACGAGGGACGACGGCACCGGCTGTCCCGGCTGGGCTTTCCCGACGACGAGGCGGCGGCCCTCTCCGCGCTCCACACCCGCAACTTCATGTGAGCCCTGACTCCCGCCACCGACCTGCCCGGCCGTGCGGACGCGCCTGCCCGGTCGGGGCCGTACGCAGCCCTTCGTTCACTCCCGGTCCGCCTCCGCGAAAACCTGTTGGCCGGCCACGGCGACGACTGCTACCTTTCCGGCGGCCGTGCGAGAGAACGAGGAGGTGGTACCCGTGGACGCAGTATCGACATGGGTGCTCCCCTCCGGGGTCACGGTCGGGCGGTAGGTCGTCCGGGAGCGCCGCTCACGAGCACTCCCGAAAGGCACGACCATGCGATTCATCTCCGAACAGCGCCTCGACGACGGCGTCCTGGAGCGCGAGTTCACCCTCGGCGAGATCCCCGGCACCCTGTGGACGCCTGGATCCGCACCGGCCCCGCTGGTCCTGATGGCCCACAACAACGGCCTGCCCAAGGCGGAACCCCGGCTGGTGGCCCGGGCCCGGTACACCGCGGCGCGCGGCTACGCCGTCGCCACCGTCGACGCCGCCGGATGCGGTGACCGTCCCCGTTCCGCCGCCGACGAGCAGGCCCGTGCCGAACTGCGGCGGGCGATGCGGGCCGGTGAGCCGGTCGACGAGATCTTCGAGTCCTTCACCGGCCCGCTGGTCGAGAACGCGGCCCCGGAATGGCGGACCACTCTGGACGCCCTCCTCCAACTGCCCGGGATCGACGGCCCGGTCGGGTACTCCGGGTGGACCGCTCTCGGCATTCGGCTGGCGGTGACCGAGCCGCGTATCGCGGCCGCGGGCTTCTTCGCCGGGGGCTACGTGCCCCGCGCCCAGCGCGAGCAGGCCCGGCAGGTCACCGTTCCGCTGCTGTTCCTGCTCCAGTGGGACGACGAGGGCAACCCCCGGCAGCGGGCCCTGGACCTGTTCGACGCCTTCGGCAGCAAGGAGAAGACGCTGCACGCCAATCTCGGTGGCCACACCGGCACGCCGTGGTTCGAGCTGGAGGACGGGTGCCGGTTCTTCGGCCGGCACCTGAAGTAGGGGCGGGCCGGCGGGCCGGGGACGTCGGACTCGCGGATTCCCGGCCCGCGGCGGACAGTTGCGGCTGAACGTCATGCGTCGGTCCACCCCCCGCTCGGCGGGGTGGACCGATCGGTCGGAGGGTCAGGTGCGGCCGCGTGCCATGGCCGTGGTGGCCAGCCCAAGGACGACGGCGACGGCACCCGTGGCGGTGTTGCTGGCGATGGTGCCCGTCGTCGCCGAGGCGTTCTGCACCGCCCAGGGGGCGATGATCGCCCACGCTCCGATGGCGGCCGCGGCCCAGCCCATGCCGAAGGTCCGCTCGAAGACCGAACCGAAGCCCAGCGCCAGGACGGCCAGGGCGATACCGGTGACCAGGTTGCTCACGGCCAGCGGATTGCCGTTGAACCCGACCACCCACGGAGAGATCGCCAGGTACAGACCGGTCAGCAGGGTCAGCCCCTCCGTCGCCTGCGCGGTCGGCTTCGCCGAGATCTCCGCGGCCCGGCTCCTCATCGCCTGGATGTCGGGATGTTCCTCGATACGCGAGTTCATGGCCACGCGGGCCACCTTCTTCCTTCCTCTTGGGTTCTGGATTCCTCCCGTGTTGAGTATCCGCATACAGCGCGAAGAATCATGAGATAGCAGGATTAACCGAGATCATTTGTGTCGCTGTCCTCGGGCTCGATGAGGGCGAGTCCCAGCTCAGGGTGGTAGACCTTGGTCAGCGGGGGCGACGCCGCGCGCACGACGCTCTCCAGCGTGTCCGGTCCGTCCGTGACGAGCGCCTTCCCGTTCCCGACCACGCTGCCTTTCCTTCCCGGGGCCCGGACGCGGCGCCGGCCGCCCGCCGGCCCGCTACGGCAGAGCCGATGTGGAGGAGGTCCGTCCGGCGTCCTGTTTCCCGCCCGGCTGGTCATCGATGCCGTACGGGCCGCGACCGTGCAGCGCCCCGGTGCTCCGGTCGCCGCGCCACAGCTCCAGACACGCCGTACCGGCGACGAAGAGAGCGGTCGCGTCCGCGGCGAGGAGGAACCAGCCTGCCGCAAGCCTGGTTTCGTAGGCACCACTGACCAGGGAGAACGCGAAGGCGCCGGAACCGGCCACCACGAAGAGCAGCGTCAGTACGCTCGCCAGAGCCGTGTCCGGCAGAGCCGCCGCCACGGCCAGCGCGGCCGCCGCGAGAGCGATCCACCACAACGGGAACGCCCCGGCCGGAACCGCCGCCACCGGCAGCGCGGCACTCGCGTGAAGCGGGAGCACCATTCCCCAGACCAGCCAGGCCGCTCTCCACACACGCTGCGCGGACGCGGTCCGCCGGTGCTGCGCCGGATCGGAGCCGGCACGCCGGGGCGCCCGGGACGCCCGTGCCGGGCGCCCCTCCAGGGCGCTCGTGCCGGCCGCGAGAGTGGCCAGGAACAGCAGCAGGAAGGTGTACCCCCACCACTTCAGCCACCGCACGCACGTCCGAACCAGCCGGTTCACCGGCAGCAGCCCGGCCGGCGGACGATGGGACAGCATGAGGCGGGCGCAACGGGCGGCGAGCAATCGTCCGCGCGTGGCGACGGGGAACGGAAGCCAATGCGTGATCGTCCGCAGACCGATCCGCAGCATGATCAGGAAAATCATCGTTCGTTCTCCCCGCGCGTGGATCGCCCGTTCCAAGCTCTGGCGAGCTCCGGACACGGACCGTCGGGGGCAAGGGGGAGGCCGGGCCACCAGCCCCCGACGGTCCGTCGGCTCACGGGAGCCGCTCGTGGAGGTATCCGCCGCCCCGGCCTTGAAACGGGGGAATCGCCGGAGTGTGGAATGTCCGCGTCGCCGGTCGGGGAAGCCCGTACGCGAAGTCGGTCGGAAGCCCGTACGCGAAGGCGGTGCGCCGCGTTCGCGTCGTGCGGCACAACCGACCGGACCAGCCGTGGGTGGGCCCTTCGCGGGTGTCACCTCTCGGTGTGCTGCCAGACGGCGGTGAGGGCCGTGACGGGGTCGGGATCGCCCGGCGCCGACGGCCACCACTCACCGTCCTCGTGCTGGAGGTAGGGGTACCAGCGTGAGTCCGGGCCCAGGCGCAGCTGAATGCGGTGGCCGGTCAGGGTGAGGCGGTTGCGCCACACCCTGAGGGTCACCGGGGCGGTGGTCATGTCGGTGAGCGCCTCGGTCAGAGCGGTGCGGGCGGCTGCCATCACCGTCGGTCCGGGGCTGAGCGGCCGTTCGGCGACGCTGAGGCCCGTCGGGCCGCCGTAGCGCCAGGCCCGGGTGAGACGGGCGAACGCGGCCGGCCTGGCACCGGTGTTCTGCACGAGGTGGTGGAACCACTCGGCGCCGCAGCCGCTCGCGGCGATCCGTACCGCGTCCTGGTGCCGGCTCAGGTGCAGGCTGGTGGTATCACCGGTGAGCAGACGCGCGGCGCGTGCGGCGGTGTCCGCCCGGAGGCGTTCGAGGTCCGCGGCCGACAGGCCGGTGCCGGGTGGTGGGGCGGAGGCCGGTGCGGAGGTGTGGGGGGCCGGCTCGGGGAGGCCCGGGAGGGCGGGAGTGGGTTCCGCCCGGGCCGCCCACGCCGCGTAGGCGCGGGCGGCCGGGACACCGGCGGGCGCCGGTTCGGCGGCGGTCGTCCGGGCCGCGCTACGGCGCTCGCGCAGCCGGGCGAGGAGTTCCTCCCGTCCGCGGCCGCGCAGGGCGAACACCACGAAGGGGTCGGCGTCGATGGTGGCGGCGATGGCGTAGCACAGCGCGGCGGCGTGTTTGCAGGGGTGGCCCCAGTCGGGGCAGGAGCACTCGGGGTCGAGTTCGGAGGGCTGCGGGAGCAGCGGAACGCCGGCGTGGCGGGCGTCGTCGACGAGTTCGGCCGGCATCTCGCCGTCGAGGAGTGCGGCGAGATGCCCGGCGCGGGCCGCGACGGTGTCCAGGAGCGTGTCCCACTGGGCGCCGGTCAGGACGGGCAGGTGGACGGCGCAGCGGTAGGGGCGGGGCCTGCTGCCCTGGACGGCGGCCCTGACCTGCCCGGGGGCGATGGTGACCGGGCCGACCATGCCCTGGCGGGCGTAGGTGCGGCCGCGCGACAGGCGCCCCGAGTCCAGGGTGGAGTCCTCCAGGGCCGTCACCCAGGCCCGGCCCCACCAGGTCGCGGCGAAGGAACGCCGTCCGCGGGCGGGCGCGCGGCGCGGCCCGGGCGTCGAAGGGCTCATGACTGCCGTCCCAGGGCGACGAGTTCGGCGAGATCGGCGTCGGACAGTTCGGTCAGCGCGGCCTCGCCGGAGCCGATCACGGCGTCGGCGAGCGCGCGCTTGGATTCCAGCAGCCGCGCCACCTTGTCCTCCACGGTGCCCTCGGCGAGGAGTTTGTGGACCTGTACGGGCTTGTCCTGGCCGATGCGGTAGGCGCGGTCGGTGGCCTGGTCCTCGACGGCCGGGTTCCACCAGCGGTCGTAGTGCACGACATGGGTGGCACGGGTGAGGTTCAGGCCGGTGCCCGCGGCCTTCAGGGAGAGCAGGAACACCGGCACCTCGCCGCGCTGGAAGCGGTCCACCATGTCCTCGCGGGCGCCGACGGTCGTGCCGCCGTGCAGGAAGAGGGTGGGGACGCCTCGCTGCGCGAGGTGCTTCTGAAGCAGGGCCGCCATCTGCTTGTACTGGGTGAAGACCAGCGCCGACTCGCCTTCGGCGGTGATGGTGTCGAGGAGTTCGTCGAGCAGCGCCAGTTTGCCGGAGCGGCCGTGCAGCGGTGCCGACTGGCGCAGGTACTGGGCGGGATGGTTGCAGATCTGCTTCAGCGCGGTGAGCAGCTTCAGCACCAGGCCACGGCGTGCGATGCCCTCGGCCTGGGCGATCTTCGCCATGGTTTCGCGGACCACCGCCTCGTACAGACTCGCCTGCTCGGCGGTGAGCGGGACGACGCGGTCGGTCTCGGTCTTGGCGGGCAGTTCGGGGGCGATGCCCGGGTCGGACTTCCTGCGGCGCAGCAGGAACGGCCGGATGAGGCGGGACAGCCGTTCGGCGGCCTGCGGGTCCTCGCCGGACTCGACGGCGCGGGCGTGACGGTCGCGGAAGGCGGCGAGCGGGCCGAGGAGCCCGGGGGTGGTCCAGTCCAGCAGCGCCCACAGCTCGGAGAGGTTGTTCTCCACGGGCGTGCCGGTGAGGGCGACGCGGGCGCGAGCGGGCAGGGCGCGCAGCTCGCGGGCGGTGACGGCGTAGGGGTTCTTGACGTGCTGGGCCTCGTCGGCGGCGATCAGCGACCAGTCGTTCTCCGCGAGCACTTCCCGGTCACGGCGCAGCACGCCGTAGGTGACCAGCACGATCTCGTCGCCGGCCAGGTCCTTCAGATGGCGGTCGCCGCCGTGGTAGCGGCGCACCGGAGTGGCCGGCGCGAACCGGGCCGCCTCGCGCTGCCAGTTGCCGAGCAGCGAGGCGGGACAGACGACGAGTGCGGGTCCCGCGGTGGCGGGATCGGTCTGGCGGTGCAGGTGCAGGGCGAGCAGCGTGATGGTCTTGCCCAGGCCCATGTCGTCGGCGAGACACCCGCCGAGCGAGAGTTCGCACATCTCCGCGAGCCAGGCCAGGCCCCGTTTCTGGTAGTCGCGCAGGGTGGCATCGAGAGCGGCGGGCTGGGCGGCGGGGGCGCGGGACGCGGGGTCGCGGATACGGGCGACGAGGTCGCCGAGCGCCCCGACCGCCGCGCAGCGAAGGCGCTCCCCGTCCCGCTCCACCTCCCCGGTCAGCGCGGCCCCCAGCGCCTCCATGGGGGTGAGAGGTTCCATGCGGCGGCGCCGGGCGCGGGCCACCAGCCTCGGATCGGCGACCACCCACTGCTCGCGCAGCCGGACGAGGGGGCGGCGTGCCTCGGCGAGGGCGTCCATCTCCGCCTCGGTGAGCGGTTCGCCGCCGAGCGAGAGCCGCCAGCGGAAGTCGAGGAGGGTGCCGGTGTCCAGCAGGCCGCCCGCGCTGGAGCCGGGCGCCGAGCGTTGCCCGATCTCCGCGGCCGAGCTGAGCGCCCTGACCAGCTCGCGCGGCCAGTGCACGTCGATACCGGCCGCGCGCAGCGTGTCGGTGGCGTCGCCGAGCAGGTCGAACGCCTCGTCGTCGGTCAGCCGCAGCTGGTCCGGAGCGGGGTCCTTCAGCAGCCGGTCGAGCGGGGGCCAGACGCGGGCGCCGCGGCGCAGGGCGAGCAGCGTCTCGCGCTCGGCGCGCGGGCCGAGCAGGCGCTCGCTCTCGGCGGGCTCGCTCCACAGACGTGCGGCCTCCACGACGAGCGCCGGATCCGCCGCGGTGTGCACCTGCAGCACCGCCCGGAACTGCCGACGGCGTCCCTCGGGTACGTCGACCCGCAGCGAGACCCTGACGTCGGCGGTGAACGCGGCCGCGCTCTCCTCGGCCCACTCCCGCAGGGCGGGCACGGCACGCGTCTGCCGCCAGGCGTACGGCAGGGCTCCCATGGCGAGCGCGGCGGCGGGGGTGCGCACCAGCTCGTCGGCGACCGCGTCGCAGAACCGGCGTACCAACCCGGCCGGTTCGGTGATCCGCAGCGGAGCCGGGCCCGGCTCAGGGAGGCAGTGGGCGTGCGGCGGGAAGGCGGCGGCGAGGGCGTCCAGGGTCTGGCGCTGGGCGGCGGTGAACGGGCCCGCCTGCCAGGTGTCGTGCCCGGCGGGGGTGAGGGCCGGATGGAGACGGCCGTCGGCGATCAGCCGGAGCGCGAACCGGGCGGCGGCCTGCCACGCGGCGGCGGACGGGTGCGTCGGCCGTGCCCCGGTCAGGGCGGCGACGGCGAGGGCGACGGGCAGCGCGTACCCCTGCGTCCCGCGCCGTCTGACGGAGCGGCCGTGCGGCAGCACCAGCTCGGCCGCCTCGGTCCCGATGCCGGCGGGTGCCATGCCCTCGGCGGTGGCTGCCCCGGCGGGCCGCCAGAGCAGCAACCGGCCAAGGCGGGCGGGTTCGCCGGGCAGGAACACCGCCGCCCAGCCGCCGTCGAGCAGGCTCCGCGCCCAGGCAGCCGCCTCCGGCGTGGCCGGAGGCGGCAGGTTCCTCACGTCCGTGCCCGGCTCCGGTACGACGACTCGTGCCACGCTCTTTCATCCCATCGTTCCGCCGGCGAACCACACCGCGCCTCGCCCCCGAGGAACGACAGCCCGTCGACACGGTGCCGCAACTCCGGTCTCCTGCCGAGCGGCCCGAGTTCGAGTCGGAGCCCCGGACGACGTCGAGCCGGAGCCCGGACGGGGGCTGCCTTCCTGTCCCGCCGCGTCCGTTGCTCCCGGCTCCCGGTGCCGGGCTGCGCGGACGACCCCATCATGTCGCTGTCCGTGCGCCCGGCTCAAACCGGGCCGTGACGGCCACCACCGTTGGGACACAGAGGGGTTCGACGCCGCGCGCCGCGGCTGCCACTGATGTCCGCGCTGCCGCCGGGGCACTCCGCGAGCCGGCCCGTGACGTCTCTGGGCCGTTCACGCACCCGGGGCGGGAAAGGCCTCAGTACGCGTGATGGGTCTGCCAGAAGGCCCAGGCCTGGCAGGGGCTGCCGTACCGGCTGTTCATGTAGTTCAGGCCCCACTTGATCTGCGTGGCCGGGTTCGTCTGCCAGTCCGAGCCCGCGGAGGAGTACTTGGAGGCGGGCAAGGCCTGCATCAGGCCGTAGGCCCCGGAGGAGGCGTTCATCGCGTGCATGTTCCAGCCGGACTCGTGCTCCACGATGTCGCTGAAGCACTGGAACTGACCGCTGGGCACGATCTGCCGGGCCACCGCCTGGATCTGGGCGGCCGTGTAGGAGCTCCGGACCGACAGGACGGTGCTGCCGGCGGCGGACTTCTTCGCCTCGGCGCGTTCCCTGGCCTTCTTCTCGGCGGCGGCCTTCTTGGCGACCGCGGTCTCGGCGGCGGCCTTGCGGGCGGCCTCCTCGGCGTCCTTCCTGGCGCCCGCGTCGGCCTGGACGGCCTGGGCGTCGGCCTGCTGCGTCAGGGACGCGGTCTGCACCTGGGCCTGCTGCCCTGCCGGCAGGTCCGCGAGGAGCGTGACGTCGGCTGCCGTGGGCTCGGCGTCGTTCGTCTGCGCGGTGCTGTTCGAGGCGACACCGACGACGCTTCCGACAGCGGTGACCGCGGAGGCCGAGGCCACCGCGAATCCCCGGACCGAAATCGGGCTCACACGTCTTCCTTCCGGTTCGTCCGTGCCGTCATGCCCTGACGTGCTCGGACAACTCGCTTGCAGGGTCCCGCAGTTCGAACACTTTGCCGCGCCCGGGCAGGCGGCGCAATGGTGGAGAAGGTGTGGATGCTCACATCTGAGGTCAGTGGTGCGCGGTCGTCCCGCGGTCGTGCTCGGCGAGTGCTGGGCTCAGTGCCGGGCGGACTGCGCCCGGGTCGGTTGCACGACGTCGGACCGTACCGCGATTCCGCTGATGGTCAGCCGTTCTCCGTAGATGTCCGTGATTCTGATCGTCTTGCCGCACCCGCTGCCGTCGGCGGCGACGAAGTAGTCGTACGCGGTGCGCGGCAGGCGCCGCCAACCGTTCGCGGTGCGGACCTCGAGCGCCGTGACCGGGTTCCTCTGACCGATCGTCTGGATGGCGCACCAATACGGGCTGGAGCCGGTCTTGTACCTGATGGAGATCGTGTCGGTCGTCCTGGGACTCACCAGGCTCCAGGTGATCGGGACACGGCCGGTCTTGAGGGCGGCGAGCTTGGCGAAGGCCTGTTCGCTGAGGTCGGGTTGCCCGGGTGCGCAGGGCAGGGGGCATTCGTTGGTGACGCGTACCGTGACGGAGTTGCCGTTGGCCGCGCGGACGAGCACGTAGGCGCCGCACATCCGGGACGTCTCGTAGTCCGTGGTGTTCATGGCCGCGATCATGAGGTCGCGGCTCGGGCCGTAGAGGCAGGCACCGTCTCCGTCGCCGGCCTGGTAGGCCGTGCCGGGCCGGATCCGCCCTGCCGGCGAAGTCGTGACGGACGTCCGCGGGGGCCGTCGGGTCTCGGTGGGCGACGGCGGTGCGGACGTGGTGGTCGCGGCGGTTGGCGGGCTGGAGGTGCCGGTGGGGTTCGCCGTCGCGGCCGGGGTGCCCGTCTCGGTGGTGGCTCTCACGTGCGCGGCGGCGGGGGGTGTGGCCGCGGCTGCGGCAGGTCCCGCGTGGGCGTCGCGGTCGTGGTGCGGGGCCACGGCCAGGTAGGCGAGGAAGGCAGTGGCGGTCAGCGCCGATATGGCGCCCGGGATGAGCGTGCGTCTGCGCCTGCGCTGTCGCGCGGCCCGCCTCGGTGCGTTCATGTGCCGTCCGTCCGGAAGATCGATCCGATGGTGCACATCTCAGTGACCGCGGGGAGCGAAGAGGCTGCCGCCGGTTTGCGCACGGGACAGGGATCCGCCCGGCGGAGGGCGGAGGGCGGAGGGCGGGTGGCGGGTGGCGGAGGACGGACGGTGGTCGCGCGTGGGCCGGCACGGCCGCGTGCGTGAAGTGTGCTCGGGGCCGGGCGAGGATGCATGCTCCCTCCCGGCGTCGGTGGTGGCAGGACGGCCGCGCGATCGGACCGGTCGCCTGTACGGCGGTCCAGTCCGGCTCCGTCATCCGTCCCGGAGACTCTCATCCTGGCATCGGCCATCAGTCCGGTTTAGTGTGGTTCCTGTTGCCCCGGACCTCGGCACTCACGGCCGCCGAGCAGTCCTGTGGCGCGGCGTTACAGCGCTTCCGGTCTGCACCTCTCCGGCGTTCAGAGGACGAGGGGATGATCCCATGGGGCGCGACGTCCGGCTTTTCAGCCTTCCGCGCATCTGCGGCGAAGAGGTTTCCTCGCAGCTCGCGCACGTGTCCTCGGCCATGGAAGTCCGGCGGGAGAGTGACGCCGTCAGCACCGCCGAGGCGGCACGCGGCATGCTGGTCGGCTTCGGGGTGCCGAAGCTGACGGCCTCGCGGGTGGCGGACACCGTCCGAGTGGGCTGTCACTACATGCGCGGCCACAGCGAGCAGGCCCGTTTCTGGGTCATGCTCACCACGGACGACGTCGGCGTCACCGTCATCTTCACCGACTGGGACGAGCCGCCCGCGGGGGACAGTCCCGAATGGCATCCCGAGATGGAGGACCCGGCAGCGATCGACTTCGGGCGTCTCGGCGTGCGCACGAGCGCCCAGGGCTATCTGCGGGTCGGTTGCCGGATCCAGTGGTCCTGGCTGGAGAACAGCCGGGTGAACGGCATCGCCCGCTCGACCTCCCCGACCGATGAGGGGCTGCGCCACTGATGCGCAGGGTCGGGATCCTGCCCGGCCGGCGGCCATGGAGTGGGGCCGCCGGCCGGGCACCTGCTACGGGTTTTCCGTCCGCGAAAGGGGCCCTTCGGCTCCATGACGGAAGCCGAGGAGCCCTCGCGCCGCCGCTTGCGGCCACTTCAGAGTGGGGGGAGTCCGTCCCGGTCCCCGGCCCTTGGACCGTTGTCCCCGCCCGATCGGAGATGCGTCCATGTCCCGCCCCGTCACCGTCGGGATCGACGGCAGCGCCCCCAGTCTCGCCGCGGCTTCCTGGGCCGCCCGCGAAGCGGAACTCCGCGACGCGCCGTTGCACATGCTCGCCGCCTGGTCCGTCGCGGACGGTGTCCGTCCCGACGCGCCGGAGGCGGCCGCGAGCCGCCACTGGGCCGTACGTTCGCTCGACCTGGCCCTGGACCGGCTGCGCGGCCGCCACCCCCGGCTGGAGCTCCACGCCCGGCTGCTGAACGCCCGGCCACGCGAGGCCCTGCTGAACGCGGGCGCCGATGCGGAACTTCTGGTGCTCGGCTCCCGCGGCCTGGGCGGCACGTCCGCCCTGCTGCTGGGCTCCACCGGCGCCCAGACCGCCGCACAGGCCGACTTCCCCGTCACCCTCGTCCGTTCGCTGCCCCATCCCCACGATCTGCCGGACGGCCCGGTCCTGCTCGCCGTCGACGCCGGGCACGACGCGCCCGACAACGTCATCGCCCTCGCCTTCGAGGAGGCGGCGATGCGCAAGGCCCCGCTGCGCGCCCTGTACGCCTGGCTGCCGCCGGGCCTCCTGCCCACCTACCCGGTCACCGTCGCGTCCCGGCCCCACGGCCGCTCGCCCCAGGCCCGTCACGCCGAGCACCGGCTCACCGAGGTCCTGCTGCCCTGGCGGCGGAAGTTCCCGGACGTACGGGTGGAAGAGGTCTGTCTGGAAGACGTTCCCGCCGGCGCCGTGGCCGCGGCGGCCCGCCGCGCCGCCCTCACGGTGCTCGGGCACCGCGTGTCGCCGGACGCCGGGTCCCGACTCGGAGCCGTCGCCCACGCCGCCGTACGCGACGCGCCCTGTCCGGTGCTCCTCGTCCCCCACATGTGACACCAGGGCGGCCCCCGCGGTGGCAGGCGCAACATCCTCCTCTGCTTTCCTCTCGTTCGCGCCCGTCACAGGCTCACGACCGCCCGTCGAAGGCTCACGCGGCTTCGCGCGCCCCCGGATTCCCCGAGGCCGGCGGCCGTGCCCACCACCCGCAATCAGGAAGAGGCGGTGAGACGCAATGGCACACGCTCCCTCCCGCGGTGAGGCCGGCGCCCTGGTGTCCGGCCCGGTGAAGGCCCATCGGGATGTGCGGCGGGCGTGGTGGACGCTCCTGCTGCTCTTCCCGGCCTTCGTGGCGGCGGTGTTCCTTGGCGACTGGCTGCTCAGCCTGCAGGGCTACGACGACAGCGACGCGAGCGTGCCCCTGGGCACGACGCTCGTGGCGGGCGGTTGCGCGCTGCTGGTGCTGATCGCGCCGCCCCTGGCCGCGCTCTTCTACGGTCTTCGCGGTCACCGTCACGGCGACCCGGGCGGTCTGGCACCCGCGCTGGTCGGCGGCATCACGGCCGTCGTGCTGGTCGTCCTGAACGTCGTCGCGCTGGTCACCGGCCGCTGACGCACGCCCGTCCGGCCCGGTCACGGCCGATCGCCGCGACGGGGTGTCACTCTTCCGGCAGCGGATCCAGATAGACCTCGTCCTCGTAGCACCAGGCCCAATGCTCACCGGGTGCCAGGGTCCGTGCCACCGGGTGCCCGCAGGATTCGAAGTGGGCCGTGGCGTGAGCGCCGGGAGAACTGTCGCTGCAGCCGACATGGCCGCAGGTCAGGCAGAGCAGCAGGTCGGCTGGGGCGCGCCCGAGTGCCGCGCAGGCCGGACAGGTGTCGCTGAGCGGCGCCCGCCCGGCCGACGAGGTGTGTGAACACCGGCGTCCCGACGGCCGACCGCCGTCGGGACGGGGCGCCCACCTCGTCACCGGTGACCACCGGCTTGCGGGCTGCGCGTCCTTGAGGGCGCGGGCGTTCCGTACTTCACCGTATCCGGCCCGCCGGCATCCGTGAGTCGGCGACCGTCACGGATGCCGGAATGCCGGAGCGCTCCCGATGTGCCGGGCATGGTGGGCTCCTTCGCCGGCTTCGTTCCTACCGCTTGTTCCGCCCGAACCCGCACGGGAGATGCATGCGGCGCTCAGGGCGTCGACCTCGACACCGTCCTCCGCCGCAGCGAAGGACGGAGGCCCTGCCCTCTAGTCCATGGCGTCCATGGCATCCACGGAACCCACGGCGTCCGCCGCAGGCTCGGCATCCGCCGCGTCTCGCCGCCGGTCGAGCATGGCGCGGCGGATGGCACGCCGTTGACCGGCTGTGGTAGCTCCCCAGACGCCGGCGTCTTCCCCGTTGTCGATGGCCCACAGGCGGCAGGTGAGGAGAACCGCGCAGCGACGGCAGACCTTCTGCGCCTGATCGACTTGCGGATCGCCGCTCAGCTCGGTGAGAGGGAAGAACAGCTCGGGATCTTCCTCTACGCAGGCGGCGTCACGCATCCATCCGCGACCGGCGGCGAGATGGCGAGGGGTGATGGGGTCGTGCAGCACAGTGCACCTCCGCACGGGACAGGCTGACACCTGGCTGTGGCACTGACGTGCCACAGACCCGGCAGGGGTGGATGTCCTACTGTAACGCCCGATATCACCTCTCAGGTCGGCGGCCGGCAGCGTGCTGCCAACGCACAGACCGGCGGGGATCCCGCGGCGAAGCCTGCGGGCGCCGTGCACGCGGGCGTGACCGCCTCCGGACGTGCGCCCGGCTGCCACCGGCGGCTGCCGCGCGCGTGAGCAGGGGTCGAACGCGTGCCGTGTACCGACCCACGTTCCGGTGAGATGCGCGCCGGCCGGGTGTGCCGCAACGTTTCGCCGCGGCACACCCTCATTGGCCTGCGCTGAAACGGGGTGCCCGGCAGGCACACGCGCCGCAGAGGCAGACAAAGGGGGTGACGCGCAGACATACCTCGATTGATCCGCGCGAGATCGACTACCACCCCACTGGGAGGAACTTCGTGCAGGTGGACAAGGTGGGTTTACGCCCGTACCGGCTGGCCGCAGCACCGGCTGTGCGGCGGATGTCCGTGGTGGCCCGGGTGTACGGCTATCCGCCGGACCACAACGCCGGCTCGGAGTGGATGCTGCACTCGATGCTGCGTCCGCTGGCAGAGCGCGGCCACCGGGTGTCGGTGTGGCTGTCGCACCCCGGAAGGAGCGAGCGGACCTACGAGATCGACGGGGTGGAGGTCGTCCCGTTCCAGCAGGGCATCGACTTCGCCGCCCGCGCTCACACGGCGGACGTGCTGGTCTCCCACTACGAGAACGTGCCCTTGGTGGCCGGCCTCGCCCGGGACCGTCTCATTCCCTTGGCCGTGATCTGTCACGACAATTTCGCGGTCAGCTTCCACAACGCGGCGGGTGCTGATCTCGTCGTCTACAACAGCGAGTGGATCCGGCGGGACGGCGAGATCTTCTACGCCCGCTATCCGCGCGAGTTCCTGCCCCGGCACAGCATCGTCGTGCGGCCGCCGGTGATCGCGCATGAGTACCGGACGCGGCCCGGCGACTGCGCGACCCTGGTCAACCTCAACGCCGACAAGGGCGGGGAGCTGTTCTGGCAGATTGCCGCCTGGACACCTCGGTGGAGTTTCCTCGGCGTCCGCGGCGCCTACGGGCAGCAGGTGATGCCCCCGCCCCGGCTGCCCAACTGCGAGGTCGTCGACGGTGTTCCCGGGAAGCGGATGCGCGAACACGTCTACAGCCGCTCGCGCGCGATTCTCATGCCGAGCCTCTACGAGTCCTGGGGGCGCGTGGCGGTGGAGGCGTTCGCCTCCGGCATCCCCGTGATCGCACACCCCACCCCCGGACTCGTGGAATCTCTGGGGCAAGCCGGTATTTTCGCCTACCGCGACGACCTCAACGCCTGGATCGACGCCCTGGCATCCCTCGAGAACCCGGACAACTGGGCCCGCGCGTCAGACCGGGCCAGAGCCCGCTCCCTCGAACTGAGCGCCACGGCCGACCTCGATCTGTGGTGCGACGCCATCGAGTCGCTGGCCAGATCCCGGGCCCTCAACGGCTCCCGCGGACGCGCGATCGGCACGCTCGTCGACGCCGCCGAAATGGGCCGCGGCACCAGGAACAAGGGCGCGGCCCGCGGGGGCGAACCGCACGCGTGTCCGTGTGCGTCACGGTGCTGCTCGGCGCAGGCGCGTCACGACTGACCCCCGGGTGACGACGATCAGCGTCACCGTCCGCCCGAGAGGGCATCTGCCGGGCGCCGGGTGCCGGGGCCTGGAATTCTCCGCGGGTGCTCGAATTTCGCCGCCCACGGCCATTCATGTCATGTGAGAAATTCGGCGGCAAGACGGTATTTGCTGTGCCCGAATAACCCGTCGGGTAGCCACGAAGAATGAAGACGTCGGGAATTCACTTTCCCTCGTCCATCATTTTTTTCACCCATTCGAATGAGAAGGGGGTTTGCGATGAATGAAGCGGCAAGGCTTTCAGTACGGCGCTTTCGCAGGCGTCCATCGCTCGCCGTACGAGCAGGATCCGCCTCTCGTCGTTCCCCGTTGACCCCCGGCTCGGAGTGAGCCGGGTCCGTCCATGAAAGGGAGATTGGCATGAACGCATCCGCTTTACTCGCATTACCGGTCGACACGCAGACGTCGGACCCGGAGTGGACGAGCATCAAAACCCTCGGCTACGCGAACCGGTTCTCCGTCTGGGACTCGGAGTTCCGGTACGACGGCCGGATCCGCGTGCCGATGGGCATCAAGATCACAAAGGTCCAGTACGCCTACTACGGCCGGGACGACCTGGCCTACATCAACGCGGTCGAGGTGCCACGCGGCCGCATGGGCATCGACCAGGAGTACGAGGTCGTCGACCTGACGTTCCTGGAGGACTCCGACGTCATCACCTTCACGCTGCGCGGCGACCTCAACGTCGACGCCGGACCGGAGCGGGGCCAGTACAGCCGCACGTACCAGCTCGGCGTCAAGCTCGGCCTCAGCGACGGCACGACCCGCCTCACGCACGTGGAGGTGGAGGTGCTCTGGCCGGGCTACGACCCGGACAGCGGGAGGATCGGACGGCCCTTCGTCCGCCTGCCCTACGACAGGGGCTGGGGCGGGACCCCCAACAGCCAGGCGGGCTTCGGGTATGTGTCGGACAACGGCTACATCGCCGACAAGTTCATCATCGACCTGGTCAACCCGCGCCAGGGCAGGGAGAACGTGGCCGGCAACAACAGCGACCACGTGTACTACCAGCTGGTGCACGAGGACGGCACGCCGTCGCATCTCACGCCCGCGCCGGTCAAGTTCAACGTCAAGGGGCACGCGGACGCCGGGACCGGCAACAAGCGCATCCTCGACGCCGTCAACCTGCGGGACGAGGGCGACAAGCCGGGGTACTACCGGTTCCTGGTCTGGCCGCAGTCCACCAACACCTCCGACGGCAAGACAAGCTCCCTCAGCTGGGATCCGGACAAGCCGGAAGACGCCTTCCAGATCGGCAGCGTCTACTTCCGCTACACCGCCACACGCAGCGCCGGCTTCACGGTCGTGCCGGGCGGACCGCCTGACGTCAGGCTGACCGCCGGAGGCCGCGTCGGCTACCCGGGGGTGCGTCTCGAAACCAGCGAGGGGCCGGTCCCCGAGCAGACCGTCCAGGTCAGCCTCCCGCACGGGATGGGCCTGCGGTTCGTCGAGGAGGGCAACCCCGGCTACCAGCTGACCGTGCTGGACTCCGACGGGGTGCAGAAGAACTACGTCGGACGGCTGTCCCAGAACGGCCAGACCCTCACCTTCTCCAAGGTGAACGTGGCGCTGTCGGGCAAGTCCTCCAGCTCCACCATGTGGGTGGCGGTCAAGGCCATGGACCCGGACGCCACCGGCCGGACGTCACTGACGTTCCAGGTGGGGGACGAGACGAGCCAGAGCACCCCGGTCGAGGTCGGCGCCCGCTGACCGCTGAGGCCGCGGCCGGCCCGCGCCCCGACGAGGCGTGTGCCCCGGCGGGGCGCGGGCGCGGCGAAGACGGATTGCGATGCCGCCGAGCCGGAGCTCTTCAAGACGGCGCTCCGGCTCGGCGGCATCGGTCCGTGTCGGGTCCTCGTCTCAGGCTCTCATCGCAGCACCCGCGCGTACGGTGCGACGGCGATCCGGTCGATCAGCGGCGCGTACCGGGAGCGGAGCAGGGCCTCGGGGAAGGTGTCCGAGGCGTAGGTCGTACCGTCGAAATTCGGCAGCTCCTCGGAGCGGAAGGCGATCGTGTTGCGCCCTTTCCCGAGGCGGACGGGGACGGTCGACTCCCAGAAGTTGTCCTGGTGAAAGGTGTGCGGGAAGCCGACACGCAGGGGCTTGCCGCCGTTGACCGTGATGTCGGCGTGGCGGGCCAGCGGGTCCGGGTTGTAGTGCGTGGCCTGTGACTGCTCCGGGTTGGAGTAGCGGACGCGCAGCGCGTACAGACCGGGCTTGTCCGCGGTGACGGTGAAGGTGGCCGTGTTGTCGTTGCCCGGCTCGCCGCCGACACCGGTGATCGCGGTTCCGCCGGTCGCCAGGGGCAGACGGGCCAGTGTGGCCGAGCCCGTGAGCTCGGCGTCCCGGGCCTCGTACGTCCGTGTCCCGAGCGTGCCCTCGGTCGGCGTGACCGTCAGGCGGTCGACGAGCGTCGCGGCCGGACTGCCGGTCACCGTCACCTTGTTGATGCCGCCCGAGAGGGAGACGGCCACCTTGTGCCTGTTCCTGGTCACCCGCAGTACGTCGTGTCCGTTGACGGAGAGACGCGCGTCGGCGGGGCCGAGCGTGTCGACTCCGAGGGTGGCCTCACGGTCGGCGGGGGAGTAGACCCAGAACGTGGCCGTCTGGTCCTCCGCGACGCGGACCGCACCCGAGCCGGTGGCGGGGGTACCGGCGTGCTCGGGCGGGTCGTAGACCGGCCGCGCTCCGCCGCCCGTCCAGGCCAGCTCGCCCTCGTAGACCTCGGTGGCCGCCGACGCGTCCGGCAACGACAGGGTGAGACGGTCCACGATGGCGTCGCCCTTGGTGGCGCGCCCGCCGTCGAGGCTCCGCGCGGCGAGCGTGAGGGTGTGCCTGCCCTTGGTGAGGCGCACCGTGGTGTCGGTGTGGTCCCACACCACCCACTTGTAGCCGAGCGGCAGGTACAACTCCTGCTCGCCGTCCGCCTTACCGTCCACACGGAGGAAGACGTTGGTGGGCCCCTGCTCCTTCACCTTGTCGAAGGTGTTGAGCGAGTTGGCGAAGACGCGCAGGTCGTAGGTGCCGTCCTCGGGCACGTCCGCGGTGAAGTCCAGGGTGACGTCCGACCCGGTGCGCAGGCCGCCGACGTCGTAGCCGCCGGAGGTGTAGAACTTCGACACGTCGCCGGCCGAGCCCTCGGGGCCGTTCCTGGAGTAGCCCGAGCCGGTGTGGGCGGCGTCCTCCGCCTCGTAGGACCCCTGCCAGCGTACGGGCGCGGCCCGGGTGTCCTTGGCCTTCCCGGCCGGGCTGAGGATGATCTCGTAGGCCGAGGAATCCCTCAGTCCCGGCAGGGTGCCGTCGCCGAAGTCGACGACGACCCTCCCGTCGTCACCGACCCTCAGGTTCTGCTCGGTGAGCAGCTTCGGGCCGGAGTTGTCCCCGATCTGCCCGCTCCAGTCGATCTCGCGCACCCAGGCGTGGACGCGGTCGCCGAAGATCTTGCGGGGGACGTCCGCGAAGGTGATGTGCCCCTTGCCTTCGGACCCGCCGAAGAGCAGCCGGGCCTGTCTCTTCCGGTCGTCGAGTGTGGCGACGCCCTGCATGGTGTAGTTCTCGCCGGGGAACGGCGGGGTCACCCGCACCGTGTGCCCGCTCATCGAGGCGTAGGCGTGCAGGAGCCACCACTGGCCGTTGCCGCGGTTGGACTGCACCGCGGAGTCGGAGAGGTTGCCGTCGATGTTCCAGTACGCGATGTCGGCGTCGACCTTGGACTCCTCGATCGCGGAGATCCACTGGATCATCTGGCCGGGGACGGAGGTGTGGTAGTTGAAGGCGTACTCGTTGATGTTGACGGGCAGTTCGGTGCCCTCGCGGGGGGTGCCCTTGAACAACTCCCGCTCCCAACCCCGGTACTTGGCGACGCTCCGGCGCACCGCCTCGGGGTGGCTCAGCTCGTGCCAGGTGATGACGTCCGGCAGAGTGCCGGCGGCCAGGGTGTGGGCGAGGAAGCCGTTCACCTGGTCGTACAGGATGCTGGTGTTGGGGCCGGCGATGCGGGCGCCGGGCATCTCGCGCCTGATGAGCCGGTGGACCTCGTCCCAGGCGGCGAAGTAGGCCTGGGGATCGCTCAGCCAGCTGACCTTGTCGTAGCTCCATCGGCCGGTGCCGAACATGTTGCCCTCGGGCTCGTTGAACGGCACGAAGACGATGTTGTCCTGGTACCGCTTCGGCAACCGCAGCACCTGGCCGACCTGCTTGCTGATCTTCTCCTCGTAGAGCCTGAGCTTCTCGGCGGGCGTGTCGCCGGGCCACTCGTACGGGAAGCCGCGGTGGATGTCGGTCATGTAGATGTAGACATCGCCGTCGGTGGAGTCGGCCAGCGGTCGGACCACCTCCAGCGCGTCGGCCCCCGGATGCTGCGGACCGTCCTGCGCCTTGGTGGAGACCGTGCGCAGCCCCATGCCCTGGATGAGGTTGCCGGTGGGCACGTCCGGTCCGTACACGCCGTAGAGGGTGCCGGAGGCGCCGCCGTGGAAAGCGCCGGTGCGTGAGCCGAGGTCCACGGTCAGGGCTCCCTCACGGACCACGGTGACGGTGGCGTTCACCGCACGCCCGGCCGCGTTCCCGGCCACCGCGAAGGTGCCCGGCCGGGCGTACTTCTCGGCCGGCACGGCGTCCCAGGCGACCGGTGCGTCGCGGTCGTAGCCGTCGGAGAAGGAGGAGCGGACCACGGAAGGGAGCGAGGGGGCGGATCCGGTCGTCGTACGGACCTCGAAGGACGTCTGCGAGAGCTGCTGGAGGGTGGGAAGACCGCCGACCGTGCCGGCCACCTGATCCGGCCGGAGCGCCGAGTGCCAGACGGTGAAGTCGTCGATCGCGCCCTTGAGCAGCGGGTCCTCGTAGAACGACTTGCCGATGTAGCCGGCGGCCGTGGCCGAACCGTCGAGCAGGTCCCCGGCCCCGACACTCGTCTCCGCGGAGGAGACGGCGACGCCGTCGAGGTAGGTGGTGAGTCTGCGGGCGGAGGTGTCGAGGGTGACGGTGACGGTCCGCCAGGCGTCGGCGGGCAGCGGCGCGTAGCCGCGGACCTGGGTCTCCGCGCCTGCTCCGCCGGTGGTCACGGAGGTCTGGAACAGGCCGTTGCCGTTGTACGGGCTGCTGAAGAGGTACTGGGAGGTGTTGGTGCCCAGATCGAACAGCCGTTGCCAGGACGACGTGTCGCCGCTCCACCTCACGCGCGCCGAGACGGTCAGGTCGTTCGCGCCGGCGAGCACGTCGCGGGGCAGGCGGACGTAGGCGCCGTCGGAGGTGGACGCCCCGCCGGGCAGGGCCAGCGCCCTGCCGCCGTCGCTGCCCGCAACGGCCCGGGCGGTGGAGGCGTTGACCAGGGCCGCCGTCAGGCCGTTGCCCGAACTGTCGGTGATCCTGCCGGAGGCGAGGTCGTCCTCGTCGAAGGTGTAGTGGGCGGTGGGCCGGGGCGTACCGGCCGCCCGCGCGGGGGCTGCCGGTGCGGCGAGGAGACCCGCACCGAGGGCCAGCGCCATGGCGGCCGGGGCGCGGCGCCGGGCGGGTCTGTCAGCGGATGGCATGGATCGCGTCCTCAATGCTTCGGTGTCGAGGGAATCCTTCGGTGTCGAGATGTCGAGGTGCCGAGGTATCGAGTTGCCGATGTTTCGCGGTGCCGGTGCTTCGCGGTGTTGCGACGTCGAATCGGTTCGACCGCGTGTGGCACAGGAGGCGGGACATGTCTCATGCGTGCGGATGTGGCGGCGCCGAACTCGGGGGGAGGGGCGGCGGGAAGGGGGAACCATGCTCCCCGGACCTGCGAGGGAATCTCTAGGTCGAACCGGTTCGGGGAAGCTAGCACCCGCGACGCAGGCCGGCAATCCCTCCGACCCGGCCAAAATCGGGCTGTCCTACGAACGTGGAAGTGCGGTCGAAGGTGTTGACACTCCTCTCGTGCGGTTCCTACCGTCACATCACGCGAACCGGTTCGACGACCGGCGCTCGCTGGTAGCCCTGTCCTGTGCCCTCATGACCGGCGAGCTTCTCCCAGCCGAGGAGCCGAACCGGTGCGAGGAAGGAGCCGCTCGTGAACATCGGTGAGATCGCCCGGCGGGCCGGTGTCTCGCGCAGCACCGTGTCCTACGCGCTGAGCGGCAAGCGGCCGGTCTCGGACGACACCCGCCGGAAGATCCAGCAGGTCATCGACGAGCTGGGCTACCGGCCGAACGCCAGCGCCCGCGCCCTGGCCAACGGCCGGACCAACACGATCGGTCTGGCGTTCCCGCCGGCGGGCGACCACTACACCGGCATGCAGCTCGACTTCATCGGCAGTGTGGTGGAGGCGGCCGCGGCCTACGACTACGACGTACTGCTCTCGCCGAGCGGTGCGGACAGCGACCGTTCGTTCCAGCGGCTGCTGGGCGAGCGTCGGGTCGACGGAGTGATCCTGATGGAGATCAGACTGGCGGACGACCGGGTCGATCACCTGGCCGCGCTGGGCTTCCCCTCCGTCGCCATCGGCCGCACCGCTCACCCGGAGGACGGCTGGTGGGTCGGACTGGACCACACCGCGCTGGCGGCGGCATGCGTCCACCACCTGGCGGACCTCGGCCACCGCCGGGTCGCCTTCGTCAACCGGCCCGAGCAGCTGCTGCGGGCCGGATACGAGTCCGCACACCGTGGCCTGGACGGCTTCACGAAGGCCGCGGCGGAGCGCGGTCTGAGCGTACGCACCTACTGCTGCGGGGACGACGCGGCCTCGGGCCAGGCATGCGTGGACCGGATCCTGCACGACGACCCGGCCACCACCGCCCTGGTCACGTTGAACGAGGCCGCCCTGGGCGGTCTCTTCCGCGGTCTCGCCCAGGCGGGCCGCCACGTGCCGCGCGACTTCTCCGTCACCGGGGTCGTGGCCGGCCGCTGGGCGGAGACGGTGACCCCGCAGCTCACCGCGGCCGACGTGCCGGCGGCGGAGATGGGCCGCCGCGCCGTCGACCTGCTGGTGGAGCGGCTCGGCCAGCCCGGCGCGCCGCCCCGGCACCATCTGCTCACGCCCCCGATCTCCCTGCGGGCCAGCACCGGTCCCGCCGGGGCCGCCACGACCCCCTGACCCGCGCCGACGCCGGCCTCGTCCACGTCACGCCCTTCACGTCACGTAGGCCTCTGTACGTCACGTAGACCTCTGCACTTCCCGTACGTAGACCTCCGCACTTCCGGTACGTGGACCTCCGCACTTCACCGGGCGCCGGACCGCCCAGCAGCGCGGTTCGCCGTGCCCGCCCGTCCCTCGTCGCCCCCGGGCCGTGTCCGACCGTGCCCGCCCGTCTCTCCTGGCCGCACCCGTGCCTCTTCGCTGCCCCGTGTCCTCGGCACCCGCGTGCCCGAAACGAAGGAACCCGCAATGAACAGTTCTTCCAGACGGCGCCGTCTGACCGCCGCAGGACTGACCGCCCTGGCCGTGGCGGTCAGCGCCACCGCCTGCTCGTCCGGGTCCGGCGGCGCCGGCACCAAGGGCGCCGACAGCGGCACGTACACCCTCTGGGACCCGTACCCGCAGTTCGACAAGACCTCGGCCTGGGCGAAGTTGCTGGACCGGTGCGGCAGCAGGGCGGGAGTGAAGGTGAGGCGAACCGCCTTCGACACCAGCGACCTGGGCAACAAGACGCTGCTGGCCGCGCAGCAGGGCAACTCACCGGACGTCCTCATCGTCGACAACCCGGTGGTGTCGACCCTGGCCGAGGCGGGAGTGCTCACCACGACCGGCGACAACAAGCTGGACACCTCGAAGGTGGACCCCAACCTGCTCGCGGCCGGCCAGTCGGGCGGCAAGACCTACGGCACGCCGATCGGCGCCAACACCCTCGCCCTCTACTACAACAAGGAGGTGCTGAAGAAGGCCGCCGTGGACGTCGCGTCGGTCAAGGACTGGACGTCGCTGACAGCGGCGCTGTCCAAGGTCAAGAAGGCCGGGAAGAAGGGCATCACCTTCTCGGCGATCGGCACGGAGGAGGGCAGTTTCCAGTTCCTGCCGTGGTTCTGGGGCGCGGGCGCCGAGCTGACCGAACTCGACTCCCCCCAGGCCGTGTCGGCGCTGTCGCTGTGGACGGACTGGCTGAAGCAGGGCTACGCCCCCGACTCGGTGCTCAACAACACCCAGACGACCAGCTGGCAGGAGTTCGCCGGCGGCGACTACGCGTTCAGTGAGAACGGGACCTGGCAGCTCGCAGGCGCCAAGAAGGCCGGCTTCGACTACGGGGTGCTTCCGGTCCCGGCCGCGTCGGGCGGCACCGCGGCGGCCCCGACCGGCGGCGAGTTCGTGACCCTCCCGGTCCAGGAGGACACCGGCCGCTACACCACCTCCCGGAAGCTGGCGACCTGCCTGACCAGCACCGGCAACCTCTACGACACCGACACCACCCTGTCCTACGTGGCCCCCACCACCGAGGTCCAGGACAAGCAGGTCGCCGCCGACGCCGAGCTGAAGCCGTGGGTCGACGCGGTCAAGGCGGCCAGGGGCCGCACCAGTGACGGCCTGGGCACCCGATACCCCAAGATCTCCGAGCAGATGTGGAAGGCCGTCCAGTCCGCCCTCAGCGGGTCCAAGTCACCGAAGGACGCGCTGCGTTCGGCTCAGGCCGCGGCCAAGTGACGTGGCCCGGATGAAGCAGACGACCCGTCCGCCGGAGCACCGTCCCGCAGGCGTGCGGAACGCGCCGGCCCCCGCCGGCCCACCCCCGGACCGCAGCACGAAAGCGCGCCGGCCCCACTCCACGCAGTGGGCCGCCTGGGGATTCCTCGCCCCGGTACTCCTCTATCTCGCCCTCTTCTACGCCTATCCGCTCTACCGCAACCTCGATCTGAGCCTGCGCGACTACACCGTCCGCTCCTTCGTCCAGGGCGACGCCCCGTTCACGGGCCTGGCGAACTACCGCAAGGTCTTCGACGATCCGATCTTCATACCGGCCCTCCTGCACACGGCCGTGTTCACCGCCGTGTGCCTGGTCTTCCAGTACGCGATCGGGCTCGCCCTCGCGGTCTTCTTCAACCAGAACTTCCGGCTCTCGGCCACCCTGCGCGCCCTGTTCCTGGTGCCCTGGCTGCTGCCGCTGATCGTGTCGGCCTCGACCTGGTCGTGGATGCTCAACAGCGAGTCGGGGGTCGTCAACGCCACCCTGCACACTCTCGGCATCGGGCCGGTGAACTGGCTGACCTCGCCGTCCTGGTCCCTCGCATCGGTGATCATCGCGAACATCTGGATCGGTGTCCCGTTCAACCTGGTCGTGCTCTACAGCGGCCTGCAGTCCATCCCCGCCGGTCTGCACGAGGCCGCCGCCATCGACGGGGCGAACGCCTGGCAGCGCTTCTGGCGCGTCACCTTCCCGCTGCTGCGCCCGGTCTCCGCGATCACCCTGCTCCTGGGGCTGATCTACACGCTCAAGGTGTTCGACATCATCTGGATCATGACCAAGGGCGGCCCTGCCGACTCCTCCACCACCTTCGCCACCTGGTCCTACCAGCTCGGCTTCGGCAACCTCCTGCCGGCCTTCGGCCCGGGCGCGGCCGTCGGCAACCTGCTCGTCGTCGCCGCGCTGGTCTTCGGCCTGATCTACGTTCGTATGCAGAGGAAGCAGGCGCTGTCATGAGCCGAAGCCGCAGGCGGACGTGGGTCAGGACCATGTTCGGTGCCGTGCTGACGGGGATCATGCTCTTCCCCGTCTACTGGATGCTCAACGTCTCCCTCACCCGCGACCAGGACATGCGCAAGAGCCCTCCGGACCTGCTCCCGCTGCACGGTACCCTGGTCGGCTACCGCGCCGTCCTCGACGAGCAACTGCCCTACCTCGGCACCAGCCTCGTCATCGGCCTGGGCACCGTCGTGCTGACCGTCGCCGTGTCCGCACCCGCCGGCTACGCGCTGGCCGAACTGCGCCCGCGCGGCGGCGGCGTCATCCACTTCGTCCTGCTGGCCGCCCAGATGATCCCCGGCATCATCATGGCGATGGGCTTCTACGCCGTCTACCTGCAACTCGGCCTGCTCCGGTCCGTCCCCGGACTGATCGTCGCCGACTCCACCCTGGCCGTCCCCTTCGGCGTCCTCGTCTTCACCGCGTTCATGTCCGGCATCCCCGGCGAACTGCTCCAGGCCGCGCGGGTGGACGGGGCGAGGGCCCTTCGCACCTTCTGGTCCGTCGTGCTGCCGGTCAGCCGCAACGCCGTCGTCACGGTGTCCCTGTTCGCGTTCCTGTGGTCCTGGTCCGACTTCGTCTTCGCCAGCACCCTCGCGGGCGGCGGCGCCCACGAACCGATCACCCTCGGCATCTACCGCTACATCGGCAACAACAACCAGCAGTGGAACGCCATCATGGCCACCGCCGTCGTGGCCTCGCTGCCGGCCGCGGTGATCCTCGTCCTCGCCCAGCGCTATGTCGCCGCCGGCGTCACCGCCGGTGCCGTCAAGGACTGAAACCGCCAACTCGCCACAACGACCGCCTCTTCGCGGGTCGGTCGCCGCCCCCGCCCCAGAAACGAGTCACGCCGCCATGACCGCCGCCCCGTCCGGCCCGGCCTTCTCCGTCCACGAGATCCCGTTCAGCACGTACGGATCCTGGTTCGACATCTCGCCCGTGACGGCGGAGAAGACGTACGCCGAGGACCTCCACCTCGTCTCGCACCAGAACGGCATCCACGGCGTCCTGCGCCTCGTGCCCCGCGACATCACGACGGAAGCCCGTGCCAGGACCCGGACCGAGGCGAGACCGGGCCTGCTCAGCTGGATCGGCGACGACGGGCACATCGACCTCGCCTACGAAACGCCGGACACCGTACGCCTGCGGGGAACCGGCCTCGGCATCGGCGTCTTCGCCGCCGCGCACCTGCTGACCCCGTTCAGCGGAACGTACTTCTTCCACGACCCGGCGGCGGACGCGCACGTGTTCACCTCCTACGAGACCGGGCGCCGCTACCGCGTCACCACGCTGTCCGGCACCCTCGCCGAGGCCGTCGGAACCCAGGCCCTGGGCAGCGCCGACCGCGGTCTCAGCGTGCCCGCGCGAACAGCGCGGACAACGGACGGCGCCTGGGAGATCGCGATCGAGGAACTCGACACCGCCCGCCCGCCGTACCGGGCCTCGACGGCCTTCGGTGAGATCGTCGAGGCCGCTCAGCACAGGTTCGCCGCCTTCGCCGACGCGATCGCCCCCTGGCGCTCGGCGGCGACACCGGCGGCCGAACTCGCCGCCTACGTCGTCTGGTCGGCGACGGTGCGGCCGACGGGCCTCGTCACCCGGCCCGCCGTGCTGATGTCCAAGCACTGGATGGACAAGGTCTGGAGCTGGGACCACTGCTTCAACGCCCTCGCCCTGGCCCCCGGCTGCCCCGATCTGGCCTGGGACCAGTTCGCCCTGCCCTTCGACCACCAGGACGCAGGCGGCGCCCTGCCGGACTCGGTCACACACTCCGAGGTCCTGCACAACTTCGTCAAGCCGCCCATCCACGGCTGGGCGTTCGGCCGTCTGCGCCGCCGGCTGCCGGACCCTCCCGGCCGGACCGAACTGGCCGAAGCGTACGAGCGGCTGGAGCGCTGGACCGACTTCTGGCTCACCGCACGGCGTGCGCCCGGGGCCCGGCTGGCCCACTACCAGCACGGCAACGACAGCGGCTGGGACAACGCCAGCACCTTCGACCCCGAGCGGGTGGTCGTCACCGCGGACCTGGCCGCTTTCCTCGTCCTGCAGATGCGTGAACTCGTCGCCCTGGCAACGCAGCTGGGCAGGAACGACGAGGCACGCCGGTGGACCTCCCTGGCCGAGGAGACGCAGTCGGCACTGCTCGACCAGCTCTGGAACGGCGACAGGTTCCTCACCCGGGGAGTCGCCACCGGCCGCAGCTGGAGCAGCGCCAGCCTCCTCGACCTGATGCCCATCGTCCTGGGCGAGCACCTGCCCGACGAGATCGGCAGCACGCTGGCCGACCGCATCAAGGCCCATATGACGCCGTACGGCCTGTCCACGGAGCTGACCACCTCGCCGCACTACCTCGCCGACGGCTACTGGCGGGGACCGATCTGGGCCCCCGTCACCGTCCTCGTCGAGGACGGTCTGCGGCGGGCCGGCCACCACCGGCTCGCCGACGACATCAGCGCCCGCTTCCGCGCCCTGTGCGAAACGCACGGCTTCGCCGAGAACTTCGACGCCCTCACCGGAACCGGGCTGCGTGACCGCGCCTACACCTGGACCGCCAGCAGCTACCTCCTCCTTGCCGAAGCACACGCACTCGGACACGCACGCTGACAAGAACGTCAATTCCGACGCCACGATCACAGCCGTGCAGTCGGGTCTCTGCCTGGACGCCGACAAGCAAGGGACCGCGGACGGGACGAAGGTCCAGCTGTGGAGTTGCACGGGTGGTGCGAACCAGCAGTGGAGCTTCCGGAACTGACACCCCGGGCCGGTCCGCCTCCGGAGTGGTGAGGAGGTGTCGCAGGTCGGTCCGGAGATCGCGGTGCCCCGGCAGCCCGTGGCGGGCCACCGGGGCACAGGGCCGGACGGTCAGGACGTCGTTCCGGTGACCGAGCCCGCCGATTTCGTGACGTGGTACGTGGCGGTGGCGCCGCTCCAGAAGTGGAAGGTTAGCGTCACCGGCGCACCGTCGGTGATCGCGGTGAGGAAGGCGGACGTGAGGGTGATGGAGCCGCCCGGGTAGTCGGGGGAGAAGGAGGTGTTGAACTCCTGGTAGGGGGTCCAGTTCGCGGGGCCGGCGTTGCCTCCGTCGGCGTACCGTGCCTCCATCGTCGCCAGCCTGTCACCGCGGAACAGCGTGGGGACGGTGAGCGAGCTGGCTGTTCCTGTCGCGTTCGACAGCACCGGGGGGTCGTAGCTGATGACGCTGATCCGCCAGGGGACACCCCGGGAGAACCTGGCCTGCAGTGTGGCGTCGACCCCGTAGGCCCGGTTGCCGGCCAGCCGGGTGAGCGCGCCGGCCGTCAGCGTCAGCCGGGTGCCGGAGACGGTGTAGTCCCGGCCGCGGAGCAGCGGGACGCCGTCGTGCCACAGGCCCCGGAAGCAGGTGCCGTTGAGGTCGAGCGTGAGGGTCCGGGCGGTGATCCGTGCGGACTTGCGCACGTAGACCGTGTCGGAGGAGGCGGTTCCCGAGCGTGTGGTCCAGCTGGACCTGATCAGATCCGTCATGCCGGGGTCCCGCCACTGCAGGGTGTCGCGGTCGAGGAACGAACCGGCGTCCCACAGAGCGGTCGTGACGCCGTTGTGGCGCGCCTGGTGGCCGAGGTCCTCGAAGTACTTCAGCGCCTCGCCCCGTTCGACGGAGTCCGGGCGGGTGTAGTCGGGGTAGCTGAGCAGGCCGTACTCGCCGAGGTAGACGGGGATGCCCTTGGCGACGAACGTGTCGTGCATACGGGCGAAGGCGTCGCTCATGTCCTTCTGGGAGTCGGCGTCGTACCGGGTGCCGCCCGCGATGTTCACGCTGAACGGGTACCAGCCGTAGTAGTGCACGGTGGCGACCAGGTTGCTGTCGTGCAGCGAACCCATCGTGCCGGCCAGGCTGTCCATGAGCTGCTGCGAGGGCGTGCAGCCCACGGTGGGCAGGACGAGCAGGCGGTCGGCGTTGCCGCCGCCGGAGGCGCGGACGATGCTGTGGAAGGAGGTGTTCAGCTCGTTCAGGAGCTGGGTCTTCCGGGTGTCCGTGGCGTTGGTGAACTGCGGTTCGTTGACGCTCTCGAAGAGCAGGGCGCGCGGCTCGTTGCGGAACGTGGCGGAGATCTGGGTCCAGGTCGCGTCGAAGCGGGCGAGCACCTTGTCGTGGTCGGTGGGCGGCATGTCCGAGATCCACTGCCACGAGTCGTGGTGGACGTTGAGCACGACGTAGAGGCCGTCGGCGAGCGCCCAGTCGACCACCTGCTTGACGCGGTTCATGAAGGAGGCGTCGATGGTGTACGGCGCGGCGGCCGACTGGTGGCCGTTCCACGTCACCGGGATCCGGACACTGCGGAAGCCGTTGTCGCGGACGGTGTCGAACAGCGCCTTGGTGATGGGCGGGTTGCCCCAGGACGTCTCGTCCGGAATGGCGTCGAGGGTGTTGCCCACGTTCCAGCCGGGCTGCATGGCGGCGACGGCGTCCACGGCGGCGGCCGGGACTCTCACCGCGGGCCGTTGCGAGTGTGCCGTGCCGGACGCCGCGGCGAACGCGGTGCCGCGGGGCAGGGCCAGGACGACGAGCAGCGCCAGTATCAGCGCGGCCAGGCGTCCGGGGCCCCGAGGGGGCCGGTGCGTGCGGTGCCGTAAGGTGCCGATGTCCTTCACGTGTCGTCCTTTCGGTCGGGGTGTGCGGGTCATGAACGAGCGGCCGGCGTCCTTGTGGCGGGGGAGGGGACCTGTTCAGCGGTCCAGGGGCTCGTAGTCGAACCAGTCGAAGCGGACGGTGCCCGCTGCGGCGTACATGCCGATGACGCGGCCGGTGAAGCCCCCGGCGACCTCGGTCGACAGGTAGCGGCCGTCGAGGGAGGCGAGTTCGGTGAAAGTGCCGTCGGGCCGTTCGATGCCGAGGGAGACGGCGTCGGGCCCGGTGCACGGCCCGTGCGGGGGCGGAGGGTCGCCGACGGTGACGCCGAGGACGAGGGGCCCGGCGGGCACGGCCCGTGTGGCCACGGCCGTGCGCAGGTCGCCGACACGTGCGATGACCCGCACTTCTGTTCCGGTCGCCTCGATCGCGTAGTGGTGGCGTTCGTCCAGCCGTACGGCGAGGCCGCCGCGTCCGGCGGAGGGGTCGACCAGCGTGCGCGCCCGGCACGCCAGGTGCTGCTGGCGCCGGCCGGTGAACACGACGTCGGGCTCGTCCAGGGAGCCGCCCCGCGCGCTCAGCGTCAGCCAGCCGGGGCGCTCCTCGGTGGTGCAGTGATCGGGGGAGCGGTCCCGCACGGAGATCCAGGACGGCCGCAGCTCACGCGACTCGAAGTCGTCCCGGTGCTCCTCGGCGGGGCCGGGGACGAGCGGCCACGGTGGTGCGGGGGTGGGGTTCGGGGCGACCTCGCCGACGACCGGCCAGCCGTCCGCCCAGGTCACCGGGGCCAGGAAGGTCTCCCGGCCGAGCACGTGCCAGCCGGGGGTGCCGCCGTGCGGCCGTACGCCGAGGAAGACCATCCACCAGGAGCCGTCGGGAGCCTGGACCAGGTCCGCGTGGCCGGTGTTCTGCACGGGGTGGCCGGTGCTGCGGTGGGTGAGGATCGGGTTGGCCGGGCACGGCTCGAAGGGTCCGTCGGGGGTGCGGCTGCGGGCGATGGACACGCCGTGGCCGCGCTCGGTGCCGCCCTCGGCGATGAGCAGGTACCAGTGGTCGCCGATCCGGTACAGGTGCGGCGCCTCCGGGGCCTTGGCGCCGGGCGTGCCGGACCACAGCGTGTGCGGTGTTCCGTACGTCCGCCCGGTGGCCGGGTCGATACGGACCTGCGCGACGCCGGCGAACGTGCACCAGCAGGTGCCGTCCTCCTCCCAGGCCAGGTCGGGATCGATGCCGGGAACACCCGGCACCCGTACGGGATCCGACCAGGGCCCGGCTGGGTCGGTCGCCGTGACGATCAGATTGCCGGCGCCCTCGGCCACGTTGGTGACCATCAGCCAGAAGCGGCCGTCGTGGTGGCGCAGGGTGGGGGCGTAGATGCCGCCGGAGGACGGCGTGGAAGCCGGCAGGCGCAGTTGCTCCGGCCGGTCCAGGACGTTGCCGATCTGCGTCCAGTGCACCAGGTCGCGGCTGTGGAAGAGGGGTACGCCGGGGAAGTACTCGAAGCTGGAGCAGGCGAGGTAGTAGTCGTCGCCCACCCGGCAGACGCTGGGGTCGGGGTGGAATCCGGGGATCACGGGGTCGGCCGCGCGGGCGGCCTGCTGCTGGAGGGGCACCCCTGCTTTCCTTTCGTCGTGCGGATCGCCGAATCGTCGTGCGGATCGCCGAACGGCGGTTCGGGGGTCACGGCCTGCGCAGTACCGCGCCGCCGCCGGGCGGTACCTCGTGTGCGAGCGTGCCGGTCACGAGGTCGTGGGCGGGTTCCGGCAGGGGTACGGCGGCGGCACGGTGGTTGATCAGGACGTGCCAGCGCCGGCCGTCCGGCGCGTGCCGGGTGACGGCTTCGACGCCGGGCGGCAGACCGGGCAGCTCCGGCTGGACGCCGGTTTCTTCCAGCAGGCGGTCGACCAGCGCGCCGTAGTCCGCGTCGTCCAGGCGGGTGGACAGGTACCAGCCCTGCCCGGTGCCGTGGCGGTGGCGGGTGAGTGCCGGGCCGTCCGTGAGCATGCCGTGGGCGTAGGCGGCGAGGGTCTGCGCGCCTTCGGACCGCAGGGACTCGCTCCAGACCGTTCCGTGCGAGCCGTCCGACAGGGTGATCCGTTCGTCCCGCCGCAGCGGCCGGTACTCCTCGACCCGGATGCCCAGCGCCTCGCGCAGCGGTGCGGCGGGATAGCCGCCCAGCCGGGCGTGCATCTGTTCGTCGACGTATCCGCTCGCGTGCTGGACGAGGAGCGTCCCACCGTCGGCGACATAGCGGCGCAGGCTTTCCGCGCCCGCGTCGGAGAGCAGGAAGAGAGCCGGCGCGATGACGAGCCGGTAGCGGCTCAACTCGTGTTCCGGGTGGGCGAAGTCGACGGTGACGCCCGCGTCCCACAGGGCCCGGTGAGCCCGCAGGAGTGCCGCGTGGTAGTCCAGGCCGGCGGAGGGCAGACCGTCCACGCCGAGCGCCCACCAGGCGTCGGGGTCGTGCAGCACGGCCACCGGCGCGGTGACCGTCGACCCCGCCAGCTCGGCGAGCCGGGCGACCGCCTCGCCGGTCTGCGTGACCTCGCGGAAGATCCGGCTGTCGGGCCCGGCGTGCGGGATCATCGCCGAATGCCAGGTCTCCGCGCCGGCCCGGGACTGCCGCCACTGGAAGAACAGGGCGCCCTCCGAACCGCGCGCGATGTGCCCGAGGGTGTGCCGCAGGATCTCCCCGGGCTCCTTGCCGAGCACCCGGTCGCCGTCGTAGACGGTGTTGGTGCCCTGCTCCATCAGCAGCCAGGGGCGGCCGCCGGCCAGGGAACGGGTGCGGTCGGCGTGGAAGGCGGCGTCGGCCGCGGCGTCCAGGCCGGGTGCGCTCGGATACTGGTCGGATGTGACGACGTCGAGTTCGCGGGCGAAGGCCCACAGGTCCACGTTCTGGTACGCGGGCAGCATCAGGTTGGTGGTCACCGGCCGGTCGCTGTGCGTGCGGATCGCGTCGCGCTGCTCGCGGAAGGCGGAGATCATCTCACTGGACCAGAACCGGCGGAAGTCCAGGGCCTGGCCCGGATTCCCGTGCCACTGCGTCGCACGGGGCGGCAGGATCTGCTCCCACGAGGTGTAGCGCTGGCTCCAGAAGGCCGTTCCCCACGCCTGGTTGAGGGCGTCCAGCGAGCCGTGCCGGGCGCGCAGCCACACCCGGAAGGCCGCGGCCGTGTGATCGCACCAGCACAGCGTGCCGTACTCGTTGTGCACGTGCCACAGGGCGAGGGCGGCGTGGTCGCCGTACCGCTCGGCCAGGGCGGCGGCCATCCGGCGGGCCGCGCTGCGGTAGGCGGGCGCGGTGAGGCAGTAGGTGTCGCGGCTGCCATGGGTGAGGCGGGTGCCGTCAGGTCTGACGGCCAGTGCGTCGGGGTGGGCCAGGGTGAACCAGGGGGGCGGTGAGGCGGTGGGGGTGGCGAGGTCGACGGCGACGCCGCCCGCGTGCAGGCGGTCGATGTGGGCGTCGAGCCAGGCGAAGTCGTAGCGCCCTTCCTCGGGTTCGAGCAGGGCCCAGGAGAAGACGCCCACGGTGGCCAGGTTGATCCTGGCCCGGCGCATGAGCGTGTCGTCCTCCTTCCAGACCGTCTCGTCCCACTGCTCGGGGTTGTAGTCCCCGCCGAAGGCGAGGCCGCCCAGGCGGTCGGTGATGCTGCGCGTTGTCATGCGGGTTCCTCGGGCCGGGGGAGTCGGATGCTTCGGGCAGTGCTCTGACGTGCGGTCAGGATCGTTGTGAGCAAGGCCGGTTCGTCGGCGTGGGTGTGTGCTGTCCGGTGACCTGGTCCGAGCACAGGGTCACCACCGAGGCGTCCTCGGGCACGGGGGCTGTCGAAGCGCTTCACTAAGCTGGCGAACGTAATGATGTGTCCCGCACAAAGCAAGGGCCTGAACATAAAGAGATCTTCTTCCCGGCGACTGCTGACCGTCTGCCGAGAGCGGTGCGTCGGCGTCGAAGCGCTTCAACGGTGAGGTTTCAAAGTGAGGTTTCAAGCGGAACAGCACCCGGCGGCAGCCGTGGCACCCGGCGTGGGTTCCGGCAGGGCCACCGCTGTTCAGGCCGACGTCGAGGTCGTCGTCGGCGGCGACCGATGCTGGTCAACGAACGAGAGGCCGCGCCTGCCCGCCTGGAGCTCGGCAGTCGCGTCCTGCTGCGGTGGGCCGGTGAGGACGTCGGCCTCGGCCACCGGGCCAACCCGCGTCTCCGAGCGACCGCAGGAGATCCCGCATGCCTGTGGCCACCCCCGCCCCGCCCTGGCGGCCTTCCGCCGTGCGCCGGCAGGTGCCGGTGTTGCACCCGACAGTGCCGGGCGCCGATCCGAAGCCCTTCGCGCCGACCGTTGTCCCGTCCTCGGCGGCGGTGGCCGGTTCGGCGCGGGCAGCGGCTGTCTCGGGTGGTGCGCTCCCGCACCTTTTCGATCGCGGGCTGGGGTCTACCGCCTGTACCGGTCCTCATGGCCGTCCGTATCGGTCCTCAGGGCTGTGACGCGCCGGTCCTCGTGGCTGTGACGCGCCGGTTCTCGTGGTTGTGACGTGCTGGTCCGAGCGTGCGGCCCGTATGGACCAACGGTTCGGCAGAGGGATAGGGTCTCAGTTTGTAAACCGAGGTGACAAACACGGCACCGACTACGAATGGGACGACTCGAATGACCGATGACATCCTGCCCTCTTCTCATACCGCCGACGCCGCTGACGAGATCCGGGCGCTGACAGCGGTGCGGCCCAGCGCGCGACAGGTGGCGTGGCAGTCGATGGAGTTCTACGCCTTCATCCACTTCGGCATGAACACGATGACGGATCGAGAGTGGGGTCTCGGCGGCGAGGACCCGGCCCTGTTCGACCCGTCCGACCTCGATGTCGATCAGTGGATGTCGGTGATCGCCGCGGCGGGGATGACAGGTGCCATCCTCACGGTCAAACACCACGACGGCTTCTGCCTCTGGCCCTCACAGGTGACCACGCACTCGGTCGCCGCCGCCAGGTGGCAAGGGGGAAGGGGCGACCTCGTGCGGCTCGCAGCCGACGCGGCGCGGCGCGACGGTCTGAAGTTCGGCATCTACCTCTCGCCGTGGGACCGCACGGAGGCCTCGTACGGCTCGGGGAAGGCGTACGACGACTTCTTCGTGCGCCAGCTGGAGGAGCTGCTGTCCGGATACGGCGAGGTCTTCTCGGTCTGGTTCGACGGCGCCAACGGCGAGGGCCCCGGCGGTGCGTACCAGGAGTACGACTGGGAGCGTTACTACGCGGTCGTGCGGCGTCTGCAACCCGGTGCGGTGATCTCGGTCTGCGGCCCGGACGTTCGGTGGTGCGGCAACGAGGCCGGGCACACCCGGCCCGACGAATGGAGCGTCGTACCCGCCGCGCTGCGCGACGTCGAACGCGTCGCCGATCGCTCGCAGCATGCCGACGACGGGGCCTTTTCGCGGCTCGTCCGCAGCGACGAAGAGGACCTGGGCAGCCGCGATGCCCTCGCCGGCCGCCTCGACGACCTCGTGTGGTACCCGGCCGAGGTGAACACCTCCATCCGGCCGGGGTGGTTCTATCACCGGAACGAGGACAACTCCGTTCGCTCCGCCGATGAACTCTTCGATCTGTGGTGCGACGCGGTCGGCGGTAACGCGTGCCTGCTGCTCAACGTGCCGCCCGATGCGCGCGGACGGGTGGCCGCTCCTGACGTCGCCGCCCTGACGGGGCTGGGCGAACGCGTCCGGGCGTGGCGGAACGGCGTGCTGGACGTGGACGTCGAGCTGTCGTCCGGGGTGCCGCGCACACAGGCGGGCGAGTCCGTGGCCGACCGCTCCGCCCTCACGCGCCTGGCCGCCGATGCGGCAGCACCGTGCGTGTGGCGCCCAGAGGCGTCCGATGCGGTGCCGGCCGCCTCGCTCGCCCTCGGTGATCCCACCGAGGTGGGCGCCGTGGTCGTCCGTGAGGACATCACGCAGGGCCAGCGCATCGAGCGTGTGGTGGTGATCGGCGTGTCCGACGGGAGCGAGCGGGTGCTGGCCGAGGCGAATTCGGTCGGCTACCAGCGGATTCTGCGCTTTGCCCCGTGCGTCGTCGACAAGGTCGAGGTCAGAATCGAAGCATCCCGCGGCCGTCCGGTGATCCGTACGATCGCAGTGATCGATGCCCACGGTGCTCGGCCTCGAAGGTGAACGCCGTGTTGCCGGGACAGCGCCATGGCGCGCGGATGCCGAGAGTGTGTTGGATGGATTCATGACAAGCGCACCTGACGACCCCACCTCGCCTTCCGGGGCAGATCCCGGATGGCCACGGCTGCATCCGACGACGCAGTCGGCGTACAACCGCATCCTGTGGAACGGTGGGCTCTCCAAGAGTGAGGTGGCCAAAGAGCTCGGTCTGTCCCGCACCCGGATGACGGCGATCGCACGCGATCTCGAGGCCGCGGGTCTCATCGTCGAAGGCGGCAGGGAGCAGAGGGCCAGTACGGGACGGCCCGCGGACATGCTGCTCGCCAAGACCGACCTCTTCCACTTCCTCGGCGTACATGTCCGTGCGGGCGAACTGGTCGCTGCGGTGATCGATCTGACCAACGAGGTGGTCTGGGAACGGCGCAGGCACGTCGACGCACTGGACCCGTCCGTCGTCGGCGAGCAATGCCGCACCTGGCTGGCCGATGCGAAGGCCGGCGGCCTTCGCGTGGCCGCGCTGGCCGTGTGCGGATCGGTGGAGCGGATCGACGGAGCCGCGGAAGGGGTCGGCCTCCAGACCGTGGCGCCCGCGGCGACCCGGTCGGAGTGGGAGAAGGAGTTCGGTATACCGGTATGGGCCGAAGACGACATCGTCGCCCTCACGGCGTTCGAACAGTGGCCGCGCCTGGCCGAGGGTCAGGACAGCATGGCCCTCATCTCCCTCGGGCGGGACATCGGATTCGGACTGGTCGCCGATCGCAAGATCATCCTGGGGGCGCACGGCAGGGCGGGAAGGTTCTCGCACGTCCAGGTCGCGAGCGACGGCGCGAGGTGCCCCCTGGGGCATCACGGCTGCCTGTGGGCGGAAAGCTCCACGGCCTCGATCGTGAACGATGTCGTCGGCGCGCGGACGTTCGGCGACGTCATCGATCGGGCCGCGGCGGGCGAGCGGACGGCGCGCGAGCGGCTGGCGCGCGCTGCGCGTGGGATCGGCGTGGCGGCCGGACACATCCTGAATCTGCTTGATCCCGACAAGGTGATCCTGACGGGGGACAGCCCGTCGCTCCTCGATTCCCGTACCGAGGCCTTCGACGAGGGGATGCGCTCCGTGTACACCGTGCCGGACGCGCCGGTCATCGAGGTCACGGTGTTCGACTTCCTTGAATGGGCACGCGCGGCGGCCGGTCTGGCGCTGTACCGCCGGCTCGCCGAGTACGACCACTGACGAGTACGACCACTGAGTGGACAGCACTCGCCTCGGCCGGGCAAGGGGTCCGTGCCGAGGTGCGGGTGAAGCCTCCGGCAGAAGGTCGCCGACCACGCAGACCCTCACCGCCGGAGTCCTCGCACGCCGGTCTGCCCGTCGGGCATCGATGTGCGCGTCCACTCTTCGGCGCCGCGCGTCCGCTCCGCCCCGGGGAAAGCCGCTCTGGTCTCCGAACCCGGTGACGCCATCCCGGCTGTGGCCGCAGCGCCCTGCTCGCACCGGCTGCCTGAGCGCCGCCGGACCGGTCGGTGTCCCGGCTCACCTCACGGGCCGAGCCGGGCGTCACCGCGGTCCGCGGGTGGCCGCCCGCTGAACCGGCCAGGGCTGCTCGGACGCCGCTTGCCACGGGGGCCACCACCGTGCGTGGTGGCGTGGACGGCTTCTTCGCAGGACGACCGGTCCTCTCCCTCGCGCACAGATGGCCTGCGGACCGGCCGCCACCAGCCCGTCGCCGGTCTCGATGCCCGGCGGTTCCCGCGGCGACCGCGGTGTTCCACCACCGCTGAGCGCCGGTCGCTCCGGCGTCGCCTGCACCCCGACGTCCTCTTTGAGCTGGCGGAAAACATCCGTCGTGCGGACGGGTGCACCTGAGTTTGTCACCTCCATTGACAAACTCTGGTGACCCGAGTGATGCTCATCGCCGCGAGAGACCGAGTCCGCTCCGAGTCAAGGGAGACTCATGCGCACCAGGAAGTTCCGCAAGATCATGGCCGCCATGGCCACCGCCGCGGCCACCGCACTCCTCGCTTCCGCCTGTTCGGATGCGGGCACCTCCACGTCCTCCGGGGGGAAGGTGACGCTGCAGTACTGGGCGTGGGCACCCGGAAGCGCACAGGAAGTCAAGGAGTTCAACCGCACACATCCGGACATCAAGGTGGTGCATACCGACGCCGGCGGTGGCGAGCAGTCCTCCGCCAAGCTGCTGGCCGCGATGCGCGCGGGCAACGCGCCCGATCTCGCGCTGGTGGAGAACACGTCGCTGCCTCGTATGATCGTCGCCGGCGCGCCGTTGGACATCACCGACTACGTCTCCGACGTCCGGAAGAACTACTCGCGCGGTTCGTGGGCGCAGACGACCTTCAGCGGCCGGACGTACGGGCTGCCGCAGGACGTCGGCCCCATGGCGCTGCTCTACCGCAAGGACGTCTTCGACAAGTACGGCATCAAGGCGCCCGTGACGTGGGAGGACTACCGCAAGGCGGCCGCCAGGATCAAGGCCCGCAACCCCAAGCTCACGATGGCCTCGCTGAGCACCGACGGATGGGGCTGGTACGCCGCGGTGGCCGCGCAGGCCGGCGACGACTGGTGGTCGGTCGACGGGGACAAGTGGACCGTCAACATCGACGGCGCGAACTCCCGCAAGGTGATGAATTTCTTCCAGGGAATGTTCAAGGACGGGCTGATCGCGGCCGATCCGATCCTGACGCCGACGTACAACCAGAAACTGAACAACGGCACGATGCTGTCCTGGCCCTCCGCCGCCTGGGCGCCCGGTGTCATCTACGGTGTGGCGCCGAAGACCGCCGGCAAGTGGGCACTCGCGCCCCTGCCGCGGTGGAACGCGAACGACCCGACCGTCTCGTTCCAGGGCGGCTCCTCGGTCATCGTCACCTCCAAATCCAAGCACCCCAAGGAGGCCGCGGAGTTCGCGAAGTGGCTCGACGCCAGTGACAAGGGCGCCAAGATGATCCTCAACGTGCAGAACGGCTACCCCGCCGCACTGTCGGGACAGAAGGCCGCCACGGCGCAGAAACCCCCGGCTCTCATGCCGCAGCAGACCGACTACTACGACGTCGTGGCCGAGATCGCCAAGCACACCCGCCCCGTGACCTGGGGCCCGAACACGGATGTTGCAGCGACCGCGTTCACGGACGCCATGAACGCGGCCGTGCACAACGGCACGTCATGGGCGGACGTCCTGACCGTCACGCAGAAAGCCGTCGTGAAGGACCTGAAGAAGCAGGGGTTCAAGGTGAGCGAGGGATAGAGCGGCGGACTGAAGGAAAGCGCAGATTGTCAGAGAGGGCATCCGCATGACCAACACAGCCGTTGCCGACAAGGGCACCCGGTCAGTAACGGCGGCCGCCCCGCCGCCGACTCGTCGCCGCCGTCGCAGCATCGCGCCGTACCTGTTCAGCGCACCAGCCATGGTGCTGTACACCGTGTTCACGGTGATCCCCGTGGTGTACGCACTCGGGTCCAGCTTCTACGCCCAGCGGCGGACCGGCGGCGGCGCCCTCGGCACCCGTTCCACGGTGTTCGTCTGGTTCGACAACTACGTCTCGGTCTTCCACGACTCCCAACTGACCGCGGGGCTCGGACATCTGGCGCTCTACGGGATCATCGCCGTGCCCCTGACCCTGGGGCTCGCGCTGCTCTTCGCTCTGCTGCTGGACGCGCCGGGGGTGAAGCTGCGGCGTTTCGGGCGCACGGCGATCTTCGTTCCCTACGCCGTGCCCGGCGTCGTGGCCGCCCTGATGTGGGGGTTCATGTATCTGGCGGGGACCAGCCCCTTTTCGCACGTCACTCGGTCCCTCGGCTGGGGGGACATCCCCTTCCTCGGACCGAGCGGGATCTACGGTTCGCTCGCCAACATCTCCATCTGGGGCGGGACCGGATTCAACATGCTCGTGATCTACACGGCGTTGCGCAGCATCCCTCACGAGCTGATCGAGGCGGCCCGCCTGGACGGGGCCAACGAGATCCAGATCGCCCTCCGCGTCAAAGTGCCGCTGGTCGGGCCCGCGCTGCTGCTGACCGCGATCTTCGCACTGCTGGGCACCCTCCAGCTCTACGGCGAGCCGCTGATGCTCAAACCCCTGACGAACACCATCTCCAACACGTGGGTTCCGCTCATGTCCATCTACCAGGACGCGTTCGCGCTCGACGATCTCCATGACGCGGCGGCGGCGTCGATCGTCCTCGCCGTCGGTACCGCGCTGGTGTCGATCGCGGTATTGGCACTGGTCCGCATGTCGACGAGGCGGGGCATGCGATGAGCACGATCGACCAGAGGTCGCGCGAACGAACCAAAATCGTTCCCACGCTCATCATGGTGGCGGGCGCGCTCTACTGCCTCCTCCCCGTGGCCTGGGTGTTCGTCGCCGCCAGCAAAGCCCCGGGCGAACTGTTCGGCTCCTTCACCTTCGCCCCCGGATCCGGTCTGCTCGGCAATCTCGGCGACCTGTTCTCCTATGACGGTGGCGCCTACGGACTGTGGGCGTTGAACTCGCTGCTGTACGCGGGTGTGGGCGGCCTCCTGTCGACGCTCGTGTCGGCCTCCGCGGGCTACGCGCTGGCGAAGTTCGACTTCCGGGGCGGCCGGATCTTCTTCGCCGCCATCCTGGCGGGGCTGCTGATCCCCGGCATCACCCTCGCGGTGCCGCAGTACCTGCTGCTGTCCGACCTGCATCTGGCCGGCACCCAGTGGTCGGTGCTGCTCCCGAGCATCCTCAGCCCGTTCGGCATCTATCTCTGCCGGGTGTACGCCTCGAGCGCCATCCCGGCGCAGATGCTCGAAGCCGCCCGGATCGACGGCGCCGGCGAGTGGCGGATCTTCCGCAGCGTCGTGCTCCCCCTGATGGGCCCGGGGATGGTGACGGTGTTCCTGCTGCAGTTCGTCGGCATCTGGAACAACTTCCTGCTGCCGTACATCATGCTCTCAAACACCCGGACCTTCCCTCTCACGGTCGGGCTGAACTCCCTGCTCGAGCGCGGCTCCGGCTCGCCGTCGCTGTACACGCTCGCCATCGTCGGCGCCGCGCTCGCGATCGTCCCCCTCATCGCCCTGGTGCTGTTCCTGCAGCGGTTCTGGCGCCTCGACCTCATCGCCGGAGGAGTCAAAGGATGACTTGGTCCCACGTCGACAACGCCTGGCCCACACGCGGGCTGAGCTATGGCGCCGACTACAACCCCGAGCAGTGGGACAGGGACGTATGGAAGGAAGACGTCCGCCTGATGACGCAGGCGGGGGTCAACATCGTCTCGCTCGGCATCTTCTCCTGGGGCCTCATCGAAGTCGCGGACGGAGAGTACGACTGGGAGTGGATGGACGAGATCGTCGATCTCCTGGCGGACAACGGCATCGCCGTCGACCTCGCCACACCGACGGCCGCGCCGCCGGGCTGGCTGCTGGCGGCACACCCCGAGATCCGCCCCGTCGACCATGACATGCAGCCGCACTGGCCCGGCGCCCGCCTCGGCTGGTGCCCGAGCAGCCCGGTCTTCCGCACGTACGCGCTCCGCATGGCCCGGGCTCTCGCCGACCGATACGGTCACCGTCAGCACGTCGTCATGTGGCACGTCAGCAACGAGTTGGGCGGCGGCAACGGCCGCTGCTACTGCGACACGTCGGCGGCCGCGTTCCGCGACTGGCTTCGACGCAAGTACGGAACTCTCGGCGCGCTGAACAAGGCCTGGGGAACCGCCTTCTGGGGCCACACCTACCGCGACTTCGCGCAGATCCTGCCGCCCCGCGGCAACGACGCGAAGAATCCGTCCCTCGTCCTCGACTTCGACCGCTTCTCCTCGGACGAGCTCCTGGCGCACTACCTCGCGGAGCGAGACGTGCTCAAGAGCGTCACGCCCGGCCTCCCCGTGACGACGAACTTCATGGTGGGTGCCGAACCCGACATCGTCGACTACCCGCGGTGGGCACGCCACATGGACGTCGTCGCGAACGACCACTACACGCGCTCGCCCGACCCGCTCCCCGAGCAGGACGTCGCCTTCTCCGGCGACCGCATGCGAGCGATGACGACGCGGCGCCGTCCGTGGATGCTCATGGAGCACTCGACCAGCGCCGTCAGCTGGCAGCCGCGCAACCGCGCCAAGGCGCCGGGGGAGATGATCCGCAACAGCCTGAGCCATGTGGGTCACGGCTCCGACGGCATCCTGTTCTTCCAGTGGCGCGCGTCGCGGGCCGGCGCGGAGCAGTTCCACTCGGCGATGGTTCCGCACGCGGGCGAGGACACCGACCTCTACCGCGACGTGTGCAGGCTGGGCCGGTACCTGCAGCGCCTCGGACCGGTCATGGGCTCACGCACTCCCCAGGCCCGCGTCGGGATCCTCTTCGACGACGAGGCGGGCTGGGCGATGACGAAGGGGGTCAAGCCGAACAACCACCTCGCCTACGGACGCGTCGTCCGGGACTGGCACCACGCGTTCTGGCTGCTGAACGAGAGTATCGAGGTCCTCTCGCCGTGGTCCGATTTCACCGGGTACGAGGTCCTCGTGGTGCCCGGTCTCTTCCTGACCGACGACGACACCGCGGCCCGGGTGAGTGCTTTCGCCGAGGCGGGCGGCACGGTCGTGGTCGGCTTCCTCTCGGGGATCGTGGACGAGCACGACCAGGTGAGGCCCGGCGGGTATCCCGGCGCCTTCCGTGAGCTCCTGGGCGCCTGGTGCGAGGAGTTCCGGCCGCTGCAGGAGGGGGAGACGTTCACCCTCGACAACGGATGGTCCGGCACGGAGTGGACCGAACTCGTCCGCGTGCGCGACGCCGACGTGATCGCCCGCTACAGCGGCGGGCACCTCGGCGGCCATCCGGCGATCACGTCACGTGCGCTCGAGGCCGGGGGCCGTGCGGTCTACGTCTCGGCCGGACTCGACGCAGACGCGCTGCTCGCCATGGCCCGTTCCTTGGTGCCCCCCACCGACTCGGCGAACCTGCCCAGAGGGGTCGAGGTGCTCGTGCGCCACAACGACGAAGAGGCCTTCACCTTCTTCGTCAACCACACGGACGGCGACGTGATCGTCGCGGCGCGGGGCCGCGAGATGCTCACGGACCAACCGGTCAGCGGGGAGTTGCGCATACCCGCCGGAGAGGTGCGGGTCGTGAGGTCAGGCACCCCGGGCTGAACCACCTGCACCGGATCGGTCACATGGTGGTGGTCCCGTCTGCCGGGGGCGCGGTCGCCGGGCGCACACGTGGTCCACCGGGTCGGCCTCGGACTTCTCCGCCGGGGCCGACCCGGTGGACCGGCCCCGGCGGGCGCTCACCGTGTTTCAGGCGGTTACGGCAGAGGCGGGTAGGCGTTCTGCATCAGCTGCTGGAACTGGGCGGAGAACCAGTGCCCGGCCAGCGGGGCGTTCGCCAGCGCACCGGTGGGGTTGTTGCCGTTGCGGGCGTTACCGCCGTAGGTGGGGTCGCACATCCGGTCGAAGCCCTTGCCCTCGTCGTTGGAGACGGCGGAGCTGGAGCCGTCGGACTCACCCGGGGGCTTGACCCACACATAGGCGTCGATCCCGGCGGCAGGGGCCGCGGTGGGCCGCTCACCGAGTCCGGCGCCGCTCTGGTTGCACCAGTTGCCGGCGTGGATGCGCCGGTCGATGCGGCTGCCGTCGACGTAGTCGTCGACGGAGGTCAGCGGTCCCGGGCCGGTGGGCCGGGCGGAGCCGCCCCAGCCGTCGCGGGAGGTGTCGATCAGCATGCCGATGCCGGAGTTGAACCCGGCCGCGACGAGCTTGTCGCGCATCGCCTGGGCGAAGGACTGCTCGTCCACGTACTGGTTCCAGTCCACCCACTTCGACTGCCGCACCGTCTGCCCGTTGACGGTGTCGGTGACCTTGAAGTACGGCTCCTTGACGGGGCTGTAGTTGGCGGTGTTGACGATGAATCCGGCGACGTCGTCGACGCTTGCGCCGTTGCTGGTGGCCACCTTGGCGAACTCCTGGACGGCGGGGCCGAGGTTGGAGTCCCAGCCGAGCCAGCCGTGGTGGCCGGCGTCGATGTAGTTGTAGACGTTGGGGACGGCACCGAGCTTGTCCAGGGCGTAGGAGACGCCCTTCTCGTAGTTGCCGTTGCTCTTCATGGTCACGCAGGCGTCGGTGGTGGTGTTGGTGCCGCCGGCGTTGGTGACCAGGTTGGGCAGGGAGTCGGGCTCGATGACGGTGGCGATCCGCAGGCCCGCGTACTTCGGGTCGGAGACGATCGAGACGATCGGGTCGATGTACTGGGACTCGTACTTGTCGATGTCGTCGGGCCCGAGTTCGCCGTTGGAGGCGAGGGCGGCGCAGTCGCGGCCCGGCAGATCGTAGATGACCAGCTGGACGACCAGGTCGCCGGAGCCCTTCTGCTTGAGCGCTTCGTCGAGGTGTGCGCGCAGGCCCATGCCGCCGTTGGCGCCGTTGATCGCGGCGATCCGGTCGAGCCAGACGGCGGTGGGCTGGTTGGAGATGCGGCTGCCGCCCGGTTCGGCGGCGGCCTTGGCCGACCATTCCGGGTTCACGTACACCTTGGCACCGACGTAGGGGTTGTCGGCCCGGTTGCCAGTGCCGCCGCCTGTGCCGCCACCGGTCCCACCGCCTGTGTCGCCACCGGTCCCGCCGCCCGTGCCGCCGCCGTCGTCGACGTTGCAGGTGACGCCGTCGAGGGTGAAGGTGGCGGGCACGGCGTTGCTGCCGCTGTAGGTGCCGTTGAAGCCGAAGCTGACCGAACCGCCGTTGGCCAGGGAGCCGTTGTAGCCCTCGTTGGTCGCCGTGACGTCGGCGCCGCTCTGAGTGATCTTCGCGTTCCAGCCGTTGGTGATCTGCTGGTTCCCGGCGTAGGACCACTTCAGCGACCAGGCCGACTTCGCCGTGCCGTTGTTGGTGACCGTGACGGCTGTGGTGAAGCCGGTGTCCCACTGATTCTGCACCGTGTAGTCCACGGTGCAGGGGACCGAGGCGGTGGCGGCACCGGCCGGTGCTGTGAGGAGCGCCGTCCCCGAGGTACCGGCGAGGACCGCCAGGGCGGCGAGAAGAGACATTCTGGTACGACTCATCAGTGTGGGGTTCCTTCGTGTGGTGTGGGGTTACTGGTCGAGAGCGCTCCAGCAGCTCTCACTCGAGCAGGAGCGGGAGTTGCAGACGTGCCGCGCGGCGGCGGGATCGCCGGCCGGGTCGGTGGGCTCGCACGTCGGCCGCTGACCCGGGTCGGTGGAGTACGCCGGAGCGGTGCACGCCGAGCAGCCGGTGGCTCTGACCGCCGGCGTCGACGAGCCCGGCGCCCGGTGCCTGCAGATGCAGCGCGGGCATGCCGATGGGCTCGGACGCCGCCGAAGGCGGGGGTGTCGCATGAGCGACTCCTTACAGCTTGGCGCGCCGTGACGGCCGCGTCGTCTGATGGAACCGCTCCCACTGGTGCAAACGAAGCTAGCGCCAACCGGGCTGCTTTCCCAGGGTCGTTGCTGAACTTTCGTCCGCAGGTTCACGTCAAAAGGATTCAACTTCTCAACGCCTTGACGGGATGCGCCCCCGTCTCCACTATGGGAGCGCTCCCACTGGTTCAAGCCTTGACCCCCACCGAGCCGCACTTCGCAAGGAGGACCAGCACCATGGATCCCGGACGTAAGCACAGAGCCCTACGGCGGTTGTGGACCGCTGTCGCGGCGGCCCTGGCACCCCCGCTCACGACGCCCGGCACCGGCTCGACGCCCGCTTAGACGGCGGGCTTCGGGCGCGGCGTCACCGCAGGACCGGCGACTGCGGCGTCACCGCAGGACCGGCGACTGCGGCGTCACCGCAGGACCGGCGACTGCGACTCGGGTCCAGGCGGACATCGTTCTGCCCTTGGGTCCGTTACGCGGAGCTTCTCATCCCCCGCCGGAGTTCCGCGTGCACGACTCCGTCGCAGGGAGACGGGGTCACCCCGCCGGGCGGTCCTCAGTGATCAGGGGGCCGCCCGGCATGTGTCAGGAGCATGATTGCCGCGCATCCGTTCGGGAGCGCTCCCAGACAATCGGCGCTCTCAGTGGTCCGCGCACATCCCCCACGGAGGATCCGTATGCAACAGTTGAAGCACAGGGGCGGCAGAGCCCACGCTCTGCTCGGCACCCTGCTCACGTCACTCGTCACGCTGGCGGCGCTTCTCGCCGCCGCGCCGGCCTCGCACGCCGACACGACGATCTGTGAGCAGTTCGGCACGACCACGATCCAGGGCCGCTACGTCGTCCAGAACAACCGGTGGGGCACCAGCGCCACGCAGTGCGTCACGGCAACCGGCTCGGGTTTCAGGATCGCCCAGGCCGACGGCTCGGTCCCGACGAACGGCGCCCCGAAGTCGTACCCGTCCGTCTACAACGGCTGCCACTACACCAACTGCTCACCCGGCACCAACCTCCCCGCCAGGCTCAGTTCGATCTCGAGCGCGCCGACCGGCATCTCCTACAGCTACGTGAGCGGTGCGGTCTACGACGCCGCGTACGACATCTGGCTGGACCCGACACCCCGCACCGACGGAGTGAACCGCACCGAGATCATGATCTGGTTCAACCACGTGGGGGGCGTGCAGCCGGTGGGCTCGCAGACCGGCAGCGCCACCGTCGCCGGGCGTCCGTGGCAGGTGTGGTCCGGCAACAACGGCTCCAACGACGTGCTGTCCTTCGTCGCCCCGTCGGCGATCGGCAGCTGGAACTTCGACGTGATGGACTTCGTCCGCCAGGCCGTCTCCCGTCAACTGGCCCAGGACGACTGGTACCTGACGAGTGTGCAGGCCGGCTTCGAGCCCTGGCAGAACGGCGCGGGACTGGCGGTGACGTCGTTCTCCTCCACCGTCGACGTCGGTGGCAGCACCCCCGGCGGTCCCGGTGGGGGCACGGGCGGCTCGGCTGCGTGCAGGACGCATTACGGCACGAATGTCTGGCAGGGCGGCTTCACGGCCGACGTCACCGTGACCAACACCGGTGCGTCCCCCGTCGACGGCTGGAAACTCGCGTTCACCCTGCCCGCCGGGCAGAGGATCACGAGTTCCTGGAGCGCCGACGTCTCTCCCTCGTCGGGAGCGGTGACGGCCGGCGGGATGGCGTACAACGCGTCCATCGCACCCGGTGGCCAGGTCTCCTTCGGGTTCCAGGGCACGTACGACGGCGCCTTCGCCGCACCGACCGGCTTCACCCTGAACGGAACGTCCTGCACTGTCGCGTGACGGTGCCGGCAGGGGAGGCCTGAGGCAGGGCCGTACGCCTGCCGCCGGCCTGCGTCGAACCATGCGCCGGCCCCGAGTGCGCGTCCGCCCACGCCGGACCCGAGTGCGTGTCCGTTGGGAGAAGCCGCACCCACCCGTCCGCCCGGCTTCCGAGTCCGGCCGGGTGGGTGCGGCTTCTCCCGTCGCCGGCCGGTGTGACGGCCTTCTTCAGGGCCGGGCGGGCTTCCAAGAGGCGCCGACGACCGCCGACCGATGGCTGACCGCTGACCGCTGACCGCTGACCGCCGACCGCCGACCGATGGCTGACCGCCGACCGCCGACCGGCGACGGCCGCCGGTCCGGTTGACGCGCCTCATCGAGACATCCTTCGCGCCGAGCACAGTCGATCACGTGCGGATGCCGTGTGCCCCGTTCCTCATGCCCGTAAGATCGGTGATCTCGCGGGTGGGGAGAGGTGGTCATGGCCAGGCGACGCCCTGGAGCGCCGACGCTGGAAGAGGTGGCCGCCCGTGCCGGGGTGGGGCGGGGCACTGTCTCCCGGGTCATCAACAACGCGGCCGGTGTGAAGGAGGCGACTCGCCGGGCGGTGCAGCGCGCCATCGAGGAACTGGGCTACGTGCCCAATCTGGCGGCCCGGTCCCTGGCCGGGCGGCGGGCCGACGCGGTGGCACTCGTCCTGACGGAGCCGGACTGGCGGCAGTTCGCGGAGCCGTTCTTCTCGGAGATCGTCCGCTCGCTCGGCGATGCGCTGGCGGACACCGGGATGCAGCTGATGCTGACCCTGGTCCGCTCGGAGACCGAACGGCAGCGCTTCCTGGAGTACGCGCGCGGCGGCCGGGTCGACGGGGTCCTGCTGATGTCCGTGCACGGGGGCGATCGGCTGCCGGACATGCTCGCCGAGGCGCGGTTGCCGACCGTGATGCTGGGGCGCCGGTCGGGCGACGAGTGCGTCAGCTACGTCGACGCGGACAACCTGGGTGGCGCCCGAAGCGCCGTCTCCCACTTGCTGGAACAGGGCCGCGGAGTGATCGCCACGATCACGGGGCCGCTGGACATGTACGTCGCGCAGTGCCGGCTGCGCGGCTACCAGGACGCCCTGGAGTCGGCCGGTGTGAAGGGCGCGCGGTCCTGGATCGCGGAGAGCGACTTCACGGAGGAGGGCGGGCGCCGCGCCATGGCGGAGCTCCTCGAACGGCATCCGGAGATCGACGGTGTCCTCGCCGCGTCGGACACCTCGGCGGCGGGGGCGCTGCAGGCGTTGCGTGCGGCGGGGCGGCGGGTGCCGGAGGAGGTCGCGGTGATCGGATTCGACGACTTCCCGTTGGCCCAGCGCATCGAGCCGCGCCTGACCACCGTGCGTCAGCCGGTCGCGGAGATGGGGCGGGCCATGATCAGACTGCTGCTCGAGGAGATGGAGGAGCCGTCGGTGGCCTGGCGCCATGTCATCCTCCGTACGGAACTGGTCGTCCGCGAGTCGTCCTGAGGACCGTCGGCGTCCGCCCTTGACGACGGTCGTCCGCGAACCGGCCGCCGGAGCGGGCGCCGACGGCCTGCCCACGTGGCGATGGAGCCGCGCACCGCCGAGCCCGTCGGCCTCGTGCAGGACCCACCGGCCGCGGGGGCCTACTTGCAGTCGGCCCAGGCGCGGGCCAGGTCGGAGGGGATCTGCGGGATGGCGGCGCAGCCGCGAGGGTCGCGTGGGAAGCCGTCGGTGGCGACGTAGGTCCACTGGCCCTTCGCGGTCTTGGTGAAGTACTTCTCCTGGCCGCCCTCGTCCTGCAGTTGGACCTGTTCGGGCAGCGTGGCCCCGGCGGTGGGGTCGAACCGGGTGGCCGCGTACGCGGTGTCGCCGCACGAGCCGTAGTAGAAGGTGCCCTTGACCGGGGCGATGTGTGTCAGACCCTGCTGCGAGCGGCGGTAGGCCTGTGTGACGGCGTCCTTCACGGACTGCGGTACCACGAGGGAGCGGCAGGAGGCGGCCGTGGTGGCCGAGTGCGTGGTGCCCGGGTGTGTGCTGGTCGCCGCGGTCGGCGGGGCTCCGGTCACGCCGCGGGTCGGGCTGGGCGCCGGCGCCGGGTCCGCCGTCGTGCCGCTTGTCGTGGCCGACGCAGGAGGGGCGGTGCCGCGGGAGGGGCCGACGACGGAGAGCGCGCCGCCTGCGACCGCTGCCACGACGGCCACGGCCGCCATGGTGGTGGCGATCCGGCGGCGGCGCAGCAGCCGGTCGCCGCGGGCCCGGACGGTCTGAGCGGGGGGCGGCGTGATCCGCGCCCCGAACTCGGCGTCGCCGGTCTTGAATCGGGTTTCGAAGTCCTCAGTCACGGTGGGGCACCTCCTGGTCGGTGGAGCCGAACGCGCTGCTGCGGGCGGCGGTGTGCCGGCCTGGCACCGGTGCGGTGGTGTCCGGGTCGGCGGGGGCCCCGGGGGCCACCGCACCGGGCGTCCCGGGCTTCGCGGTGCCGGACGCCCCGGGTCTCGCGGTGGTCCCGGGGCGTCCGGCGTCCCCGGCCGTCTCCGTCAGGAACGGAGCCATGGCCCGGCGTCCGCGTGAGAGCCAGGCCTTGACGGTTCCCGGCCGGGCGCCCGTCTCCTGCGCGATCTCGTCGACGGTGAGGCCGACCAGATGGTGCAGGACGATCGCCCGGCGCTGCGGGGCGGGGATGCGGCGCAGTGCGGCCACGATGGCCACGTAGTCGACGCCGATGCCGGGGACGTCGTCGTCCGGGCCGCGGCGCCGGTGGGCGGCGAGCCGGTTGACCGCCTTGCGCCACACGCTCACCCGCAGGCGGTGGGCGACGGTGCGCACCCACGCCTCGGGGTCGTCGTAGCAGGAGACCTTTCCCCAGTTCTGCCAGGCGCGGGCGAAGGCCTCCTGGACGAGGTCCTCCGCTTCGCTGCGGCTGCCGGTCATCGCGTACATCTGGCCCGTCAACCGTCGCACGCTGCCGGTGTAGAAGGCGTCGAAGTCGTCTGGGTCGCGCACAGTCCCCCCTTCGGTTCTCTCGTTCGAGGGCTTCTCCGGCGCCCTCTCATCAGCTGATCACGCCCGACCCCAGGCACGGGTTGCACCGAAGTCCGAACCGATTCGGCGCCACGCACCGAACCGGGCATGCCGTCACCGTTTCACGCGGGTGCAGGTGCTCGTCAGCCGCCCCTGCCTGCGACACCTCGCCCCGCGTCGCTTCCCTCCGGCCCTGACCGCCGGGGATGCCGGCGAGCCGGGCCTCACCGACCGGGCCGTTCGGCTCTACCGGCCGCCGACGACGGCGGTTAGCGTCGCGTGCGGGGCCGGAGCCAACCGGGGCTGTTGTGGGAGGTCGCCATGCCGGTCGAGCAACGCGCGAAGTCACCGTTGCTCCCGCCGCGCTGGTTCATTCGTCTGGTCTGGTCGGCGCACCGGGCCGGGTACCGGGTCCTCGGAGGCAGGGCCGCCCTGTGGCGGCCCCGTGCCAACGGCTGGGGTGCCCTGCGGTTGACCACGACCGGGCGCCGCACGGGTCGGCCGCGCAGCGTCATCATCGGGTATTTCGAGGACGGTCCGAATCTGGTCTCACTCGCGATGAACGGGTGGGGGGAGGGCGAGCCCTCCTGGTGGCTCAACCTGAGGACCCTCCCTGACGCGACCGTCGATCTGGTCGACGGACGGCGGCCTGTGCACGCTCACGCCGCCACCGGTGACGAACGGTTGCGACTGTGGAACCGGTGGCGTGAGATCGACAGGAACCTGGACGCCTACGCGGCGCGCCGACCGACCGAAACAGCGGTGGTGGTCCTGGAGCCCAGAGCCGACGCGCCCGGCCCGGCACAGGAGAGCCGGCCGCTCGACGGTCCGTGAAGAGCGCCGCGGATCGCGTGTCGATCCGGGACCGGCGTGGCACCCGCCGTTCACGACCCACGGTGGGGAATGTTGAAATCCGGGAGCACTCTCCACGGCGTGGAACGTATTGCAGGGATCGTCCTTCCGGTGCTGTTGATCGGCGGCGTGGTGGCCGGTGTCCTCGCAGGCCGGTACAAGGAGGACAAGGGCACGGCAACGAAGACCGTGCGGATGGTGATCGGATCGGAGAAGGCCGAGTACTTCGCCGATCCGGATGTGGTGAAGGCCCCTGCCGCCAAGGCATGCGGCGGCGACCGCGCGGGTGGCGGTCCCGCCGGCCGCGACGGCGAAGCGGTCGGCGTAGACCCCCCCACCGGGCGCGGGCAGGTGGGGGATACCGCCGAAGACCAGGTCGCAGAAGACCTGTCCGGCGAAGAGCACATCGAGCACGGGGCTGGATGCGCCGGGTCGTGCACGACGGGGAGGACGTGCTCCCGCGCCTGCTCGCGGACGAGGAGCGGCTGCGCGGCCTGGAGGAGGGCGTCGTCTTCGGCACCCAGTGGCTGCGCGACCTCGGGGTGATCCCCAACGAGTTGTACTACTACTACTTCAACCGCGACGCCGTACGCTCCATCCTCGACGCCCCGCAGACCCGCGGCGAGTTCCTGGCCCGGCAGCAGCAGGAGTTCTACCGGCGGGTGACGGCGGCCGCCGAGGGCTCCGCGGTGCAGCTGTGGCGGGAGACGGTCGCGAGCCGCAGCGCCAACTACATGGCCGAGGCCAAGGGCGCCGTGCAGGGCGAGGCCGAGGCCGAGGAGGACTTCCGGCCCGATCCGGCGCACCAGGGTTACGCGGGGGTCGCGCTCGCGGTGATGGCCGCCATCAGCCGCAACGAGCGCGCGACGATGATCCTCAACGTGCGCAACGGCACGACCGTCTACGCGCTCCCTGCGGACGCGGTCGTCGAGGTGCCGGTCACCGTCGACGCCAACGGGGTGCACCCGCTGACCATCACCCAGCCCGACCTGCACCAGGCGGGCCTGATGCAGCAGGTCAAGGCGGTCGAACGGCTCACCGTCGCCGCGGCCACCACCGGCTCGCGCGCCGCCGCCGTCCAGGCGTTCTCGCTGCACCCGCTGGTCGACTCGGTGACCGTGGGCCGCAAGCTGCTCGACGGCTATGTCGCCCGCATCCCCGAAGTGGCGGCCGTCTTCGGCTGAGTGAGCACCCGGCGGCCGGCCGGCGGGTGCTTCGGGGCTCTGCGTCCGTAGCTGTCCCGTAGGGGTTCCGTAAGCCGTCCCCCAGGTGTCCCGTAGCCGTCCCGTGGACGGCGCCGAGGGCTGACGAGTGTGCGGAATCGCCGCCGAAGCGGGTGGATGAGTGGGTGCTTCGCACCTCTCCCGGAGCCGGAACCGACCCTAGGGTGACGTGCGGTACGTGGCCCCGGGTCCGGTCGCACCCGGAGCGCTGAGAGCTGAGAGCTGAGCGCTGAGCTCTGGGCCGTGAGTCCGGAATCCTGGGTGTCCGGAGCTCGAGGCCCCCCGGGCGCCCGGACCCCATGAATGGTGCGATCCACCAACGAGGAAGGCCGGGAAGACTCATGCCTGATCAGTGCCGCGCCGCGCTCGTCACCGCAGCCGCTTGGCGCATCGGTGCCGCCGTCCCCGTGAACGGGGGCGGCCGGCCCCTCACCGTCACGGGTGACGCCCGGTGCTGAGGGCGGCCGGGGCCGTCGGCGTCATGGACGGCCTGATGCAGCCCAGGCCGCTGACCATCGCGCACATCCTGGAGCGGGCCGAGCGGCTGTACGCGCACAAGCAGGTCGTGACAGCCGGCGCCGACCGGCTCACCTTCGCCGACGTGGCCCGTCATGCCCGGCGTCTGGCCACCGTGCTGGACGCCCTCGGCGTCCCGGCCGGTGCCCGTGTCGCCACGTTCGCCGCCAACAACCGACGCCACCTCGAGCTCTACCTCGCGGTACCGGCCACCAAACGGGTCCTGCACACCATCAACATCCGGCTCTCGCCGGAGCACCTCGAGTACATCGTCGACCACGCCGAGGACGACGTCGTCTTCGTCGACCGCCGGCTGCTCCCGCGGATCTGGCCGAGCGCCGGCCGGATGCCGCGCGTACGGCACTGGGTGGTCCTGCCCGACGGCAGCGACACGGCGGTCCCGGCGGACCCCCGCATCCTGCACTACGACCAACTCCTCTCCCGCGCCGATCCGTTCGCGGGCTCGTTCGAGGACGCCTTCACGCTCGCGGACGAGAACCTGGCCTCCGGACTGTGCTACACCTCCGGCACGACCGGTCGGCCCAAGGGCGTGCTCTACAGCCACCGTTCGACCGTCCTGCACTGCCTCGGGACGCTGGCGGCCGGCCTCATCGGCCTCAGCGAGAGCGACGTCGTCATGCCGATCGTGCCCTTCTTCCACGCCAACGCCTGGGGCCTGCCCTACGGCGCGATGATGGCGGGCGCCGCCCTGGTCCTTCCCGGCGATTCCGCCGATCCGGCACATCTGCTGCGCCTGATGGAGGCCGAGCGGGTCACCGTCGCCGGTGCGGTCCCCACGGTGTGGACCAGCCTGGTCCCCGGGTTGAGGGCGCACGACCTGAGCGCCACGCGGTTCCTGCTCGGCGGCGGCTCCGCCGTCCCGCCGGCGCTGTCCGAGACCTACCGCGCGGCGCTCGGCGTACCCATCACCCATTCCTGGGGCATGACGGAGGTCAGCCCCGTCGGGGCCATCGGCGGCACGCGCACCCAGCACCGAGCGGCGACCGAGCAGGAGCGGGTGGCGGTGCGCGCCGCGCAGGGCCAGCCGCTGCCCCTGGTGAACGTGCGGATCGTCGATGTCGACACGGGCCGGGAGCTGCCCCGCGACGGCCACGCCGTCGGCGAACTGCAGGTGTCGGGGCCCTGGGTGGCGAGCGGCTACTTCCGGGTGGACGGGGACGGCGGCTTCACCGACGACGGCTGGCTGCGTACCGGCGATCTGGCCACCATCGACACCGACGGCTACCTGCGCCTGGTGGACCGGATCAAGGACCTGATCAAGTCCGGTGGCGAGTGGATCTCCTCCGTGGAGCTCGAGGCCGCCCTCGCCTCGCACCCCGATGTCGCCGAAGTAGCCGTGATCGCCCGCCCGGACCCGCGGTGGACGGAGCGTCCCGTCGCCTACGTCGTGCTGCGCGAGGGCACTGCCCACACGGCCGAAGCGCTGCTGCGGCACATCACGCCGATGGTCGCCAAGTGGTGGCTGCCCGACGAGATCGTCTTCATGGCCGCACTGCCCAGGACGGGCACCGGCAAGCTGTCGAAGAGCGCCCTGCGGGACGCGGCGGGCATCGGCTGAGCCGCGACCGGACGGCCCGGCCGCGGTCAGGACGGCGGCGGGGCCGTCGCGATCGCTCCGAGCTGGTGCAGCCGCAGTCCGAGCCGCAGTTCCAGGTCGTTCTCCCGGCGCCAGTCGAGGCCGAGGACGCTGCCGGCCCGGTCCAGTCGCTTGAGCAGTGTGTTGACGTGCACGAACAACGCCCGGGCGGTCGCCGCCACGTTGGTGTGGTGGTCGTAATAGGCACTGAGGGTCGCCACGAGATCGGTGCCCCGTCGCCGGTCGTAGTCCAGGAGCGGGCCGATGGAGCCGGAGACGAAACGGTCGAGTTCGTGGGCCCGTTCGGTGTCGAACACCATGGCGTAGAGGGCGTATCGACCCGTCGTGGCGCCGAGGTCGGTGTGTCCGATCGCCCGCGTCACGGCGCCGCAGCGGCTGGCCAGGGAGTAGGCGCGGGCCCAGTCGTGGTGCACCACCCGTTCCGCGATGACGACGACGGGCCCGCCCAGCGTGCGACGCAGGTGGCGGTGGACCTCCTCGACGGTCCGGTCGTCGTCGGCACTGGGCAGGATCATCGTGGCCCTGCCCAGGTGTTCGCCGGCCAGCCCGCAGCGGTCTTGGGCGATGTCGTGCAGGTGGCGCGAGAGATCGGTCGACGACAGCGCGGGGGAGTCCGCGACCAGGACCAGGTCCAGGCGGTCGGCGTCGATGTTGCGGGCCTGGGTGCGGGCCCGCTGGGCGGGGCTGATCCCAGGGCTGCCGACCATGAGCTCGGTCAGGAGCTCGCCGCTCAGTCGTTCGCTGGCCTCGGCGACGGCCCGCTCCTTGAGGATGAGCAGCCCCACGATGTGGGTGGCCCGCTCCAGGGTCCTGAGGTCGGTGTCGTCCGGCACGCCGTGGCCGTCGGCCTCCTCCCGGCTCCACGCGAGTGCGCCGAGGCAGCTGTCGCCCGCCTGGATGGAGGCCACGCTGTGGGCGGAACCGGCGGAGTCGACCGAGCTGGCGCAGCGGCCCGAACGGTGTGCCTTCCGGACGGCGTCGGCGAGGTCGGTCTCCGACGGGGCGCGGCACGGACTCGACGCCGAGTCCCGGCGGACGAGGACGGCACCGGCCCTGTCGAGGAGTGTCACACTCCCGCCCAGCTGATCGGCCAGGAGCTGGGCGACGTCGCCGGGCGTCCCACCCCCCAGTACCGCCCCGGTCAGGGCTTCGTGGACAGCCTGCGCCCGCTCCATGACGGCCACGTGGTCCTCGATCTTCCGGTAGGCGATCCGCAGCTCCCGCAGGGCGGTCCGGCTCGCCTCGTACAGACGCGCGTTGTCCAGGGCGACCGCGGCGTGATCGGCGAACGCGCTCAGCAGCGCGATCTCGTCGGCCTGGAAGGACCGCTCGGAACGGTCCGCGGCGAACAGGGCGCCCACGGCCTGACCTCGTATCACCAGGGGCACACCGAGGAGCGCGACGAGTCCTTCGGCGGCGACCAGGCGGTCGAAGGCCGGATCGTGGTCGATGAGGGTCGTGGTGACGTAGTCGGGCACCCAGTGCGGGCTGCGGGAAGCCAGCACTTTGCCGCCGAGTCCCACATCGGCCGGTATGCAGGCCGCGAGGAACGAGGCGGAGATCGTCCCCTCCGAGGCCCTGGCCGACAGCCTGCCGTCCGGGCCGACCAGCGAGAGGTAGGTGAAGTCCGTGCTGATGAGGTCGTGCGCGTGGTGGACGATCGACTGCAGCACGTCGTCGAGTTCCCCCAGCGCGGTGAGCGACTTCGCGGTCGCGTACAACGACGCCAGTTCACGCTGCCGGCGCACCAGCGAGTACGGTTCCGCCTCGCCACCGGGGCCACCGACCACAGTGCCGTCCCCTTCGCATCGGGTGGGAGAAAGTCCCACCGGCTCGGCGTGAGGTGTGTGTGATGTACACCTCAACCAAAGGGTAGCGGCGCCCTAGTGTCACCGCCATCACCCTGCTGTGCTCTCGACGAAGGCGGCACGTATGGCAACCCCGCTCGTCCAACCCGAAGGACAGTCCGGCCGGCTCGGCGAGGGCTTGTCCACCACCCGGCGCCGGGCCTCCCGCAGACTGCTGGCAGCGGGACTCGTCGCAAGTTCCATCGAGTGGTACGACTTCTTCCTGTACGGCACCGCGGCGGCACTGGTGTTCCCGAAGGTGTTCTTTCCGCACTCCTCGGCCCTGACGGGGACCCTCCTCGCCTTCAGCACCTTCTGGGCGGGCTTCGTGGCGCGACCGATCGGCGGGGTGCTCGCCGGCCACCTCGGTGACAGATACGGCCGCAAGCCGGTCGTCGTCACCTGCCTGGCGCTCATGGGGACCGCGACCTTCCTGATCGGCTGCCTGCCCAGCGCCGCGGCGGTCGGTGCGGCGGCCCCGGCGCTGCTGGTGGTACTGCGCTTCGTACAGGGCCTCGCGGCCGGCGGCCAGTGGGGCGGCATCGTGCTGCTCCTCACGGAGTCCGAGAGTCCCAAACGGCGAGGATTCGCCGGGACCTTCGGGCAGACCAGCGTCCCCGTCGCAGTGATCATCTCCAACCTGATCTTCGTGTCCGCCAGCGCCCTGATGCCGGACGACGCCTTCCTCAGCTGGGGCTGGCGCATCCCCTTCCTGGTCAGTGTCGTGATGTTCCCGGTGGTCCTCCACATCCAGACCAAGGTCGAGGACACCCCGGAGTTCCGCGCGCTGCGGCAGGAGGTCTCACGGCCGGAGAGCGGGGTGGCCCGCGCCCCGCTGGCACAGGTCGTCCGCAGCGAGTGGCGGACCATCCTGCTCGGCTGCGGGCTCCTCTCAGCCACCAACAGCCTCTTCTACGTCAGCATCTCCGGACTGCTGAGCTACGGCACCGACTCCCTCGGACTCGATCGCAACCCCTTGCTCGCGGTCGTGCTGATCAGTTCCGTGGCCATGCTCGTGACCCTCCCATGGTCCGGCCACATCTCGGACAAGGTGGGCCGCCGGCCGCTGATCCTGGTCGGCGGTCTGGGCGTCGCCGTATGGGCCTTCCCGTACTTCTGGCTCGTCGGCACCGCGTCACTGCCGCTGATCTTCGTCGCGGTGGTCGTGGGCTTCACCTTCCAATGCCTCACCTACGGACCGATCGCCGGCTTCCTCGGCGAGCTCTTCGCACCCGGCGTGCGCTACTCGGGCGCCTCGTCGGCCTACCAGCTCTCCGCGATCGTCGTCAGCGGCGGCACGCCCTTCCTCATGACGGCACTCATCGCGAAGACCGGCAGCACCCTGCCGGTCGCCGCCTACATCACGCTCATGGGGCTGATCACCTTCGCCAGCGCCTGGTTCCTGCCCGAGACGAACCCCGCCGAGATCCGTGACGACCCGCACGCCACCCCCGGCTCCCACCTCTACGGCTGAGGGCGCCGCGCGCGGCGCGGGTCCCCGGCCGGGACGACGCCGGGAGCGCCGTACGAGCAACCGCACCGCGTGCGTACGACATCCAGGAAAGGGACCGCATGAGAAGGCCGACGGCAGGAGACGTGACGAGGTGCCGGCTCGCGGTGCTCGCGACCGCGGTGGTGGCGGTGGGCGCGCTCCGCGTCCTCGGCGCCGGACCCGCCACCGCGACGGCGGCCCCCACCGAGGCCGACGCGGCGACGACGGTGCCGCGGTGCGCCGCACTGGACCGGATGGAGATCCCGGCGTCGGTCATGAGCCTGCCGACGACCGGCGGCCGCGTCGAGGCGGCCGCGGTCAGGACGAGCCAGGTCAGCGGCGAGACGATCGAGTACTGCCAGGTCGACGTGGCCGTCTTCCCCGTCGACCCGTCGGCCCCCGACATCAGGATGCGCCTCGACCTGCCCTACGACTGGAACCGCAGGGCGCTGATGTTCGGTGGCGGCGGCTACAACGGCACCATCCCCGACCTGACGCAGAACGTGCCGTTCGGCCCGGCGGACCAGCCGGTGCCCCTGGCCCGGCGTTATGTGACCTTCGCCGGCGACTCCGGCCACCAGCAGAACCCGGCAGCCGTGCCGACCCTGGACGGGTCCTTCGGGATGAACGACGAGGCCCTGAAGAACTTCGCCGCCGGTGACGCGCTCAAGAAGACGCGCGACGCCGGCCTGTTCCTCATCCGGCACGCCTACGGTGCGGACCCCGCCGAGGTCTACTTCGCGGGAGGCTCGACGGGCGGCCGGGAAGCTCTCGTCGTCGCCCAGCGGTGGCCGAAGGCGTTCGACGGCGTGATCTCCGCCTACCCCGCCTGGAACAACCTCAGCGAGATCCTGGACCTCGGGTATCTGGCACATGTCCTGTCCCGCCCCGGCGCCTTCCCCGGACCCGAGAAGCAGACGCTCCTTCACAACAGCGTCATGCACGCGTGCGACGGCCTGGACGGCGTCCGGGACGACGTCATCTCGAACCCGCGCGGCTGCCACTTCGACCCGCGCACGCTTCGCTGCCCGCACGGTGCCGACACCGGTCCGAGCTGTCTGTCGGACCCCCAGATCAGGGCCGTGACCGCCATGTCCTCCCCGTTCAGGTGGCCGTACCCGATCGCCAGCGGCGAGACCGCGTACCCGGGCTTCCCCTTCCTCTCGGGGGCGGACATGAGGACCCCGTTCCTCGGCTTCGGCACCACCGCACCGGCCGATCCCATGCCCGTGACGAGCGGCTACGGAATGCAGTACTGGGCCCAATGGGTCAAGTACTTCCTGACCCGGGACCCCGGCCACGACTCCCTCGGCGTCGATCCCCGGCATCCCGGCACGTGGCTCGCCCGCATCAGCCACCTCTCCACGATCGAGGACCGCAACGACGCCGACCTCCGCCCGTTCGCCGACGCCGGCGGCAAGCTGATCCTGCTGCACGGCGCCGCGGACGAGCTGGTCTCCCCCCGCTCCACGAACGACTACTACCGCCGGGTGCGCGACCGGCTGGGCGCCCGCCGGACCCGCGGCTTCATGCGGTACTACCTGGTGCCCGGGGCGAACCACGCGAACTTCGGCACGCCCGCGTTCGCCGCCGGCACGGACTCCCTCTCCGCGCTCGAACACTGGGTGGAGAAGGGCGAGCCGCCCACGAACCCGACGGTGGCCGACGTGCGCCGCGACCGCACGCGTCCCCTGTGCGAATACCCGGACTGGCCCAGGTATCGCACCGGCGACCCGGACAGGGCGACGAGCTTCGTCTGCACGCGCTGAGGGCGAAGCGGACGGTGCGGGCCGGCGGTTCACCACAGGGGCGCTGTTCACGGGCCCGCGGACCGGGAAGCCAGGCGGCGTCCCGGCCGCCGGCCGGTGGCTACTTCAGACCGAGGGTGTCCCCGGCCGACACCTTGAGCGAGGTGGTCGTGGTGCCGGGGAAGTACCAGCGCCAGCTGCCGGCCGAGGTGACGGTCACCTTGGTGGTCAGCTTTCCGGCGCTGCCGCTCGTGACGGTCCTCACCGTGCTGTAGTGGGCAGCGCCCTTCTTCTTGAACTGGAGCCTGACCCGCTGGCCGGTGAACCCGTGGTACTTGAGGTCCTCCCAGTCGGCCCGGGCCAGCTTGCCGCCGACGGACACCTTGGCGCCCTTGGCCACCGCCTTCGGCGCGATCACCGTGGTGAGCTGGACGGCCCGCTTGACCTTGTACTCGGCGATGCGGTCGGAGATCCAGTAGTCGCCGTCCTTCGCCCTGACGGTGGCGTCGACCTGCCAGACGCCGGCGACCCTGTTGGTGTCGATGTCGTCGCTGTCGGCGATCCAGCGGGGATCGATGGTCATCGTGGCCCGGCACACCGAGGTGGTGGCGCTCCTCCTCGCGCAGGACGAGTCGCCGTTCCAGGTCGCGAAGGAGTAGGCGTTGGCCCTGTTGAAGGTGCTGACGTGCGTGAGCCCCTTCACTCCCGAGTTGTCCCTGACGGTGATGTCGATCGGGTAGCGGATCGTCTTCGACGTTCCCACGATGACGTTGCCGCCGCGGTTGACGACGGTCTTCACCACCCGGATGTCGCCCCGTCCCTCCGCGTGTGCTCCGGTCGTCGCCGTCAGCACCAGTGCCGCCGCACCGCCGGCCGCGGCCCAGGCCTTTCTGCCTCTCATGGTCCTCCCCTTGACGTGAGCGTGCCAGGAGAGGCTAAGTGATCAGGGGGCTCCCGTGTGCGCGGTTTACGGGCGGCGACCGGCTTCCTCCGGGCGGGGCGAAGCCCGCACCGTCCGGTGCAACGGCCTTCCTGCGGGGCGTCGTTCAGGTGGCCGTGCCGAGGGGCTGACCGGTTCCCGCCTGCGCGCCGGGAGGCCGGGGGTGTCGCCGGCGCCTGTCCCGCATGGGCCAGAACAGGACGTAGGCGGTGGAGACGACGACGAAACCGAGGCGGATCAGGCCGCGGGCCGCGTCACTGGGAACGACGAGGACCGCGCCGTAGAGGGTGATCAGGCCGATCCAGCTCCACCAGGGCACCAGGCGCCGCTGTCCGATCACATCCCACAGCAGGGTGCCCAGCAGGACGGAGGCGGTGTAGTACGTGTAGACGCTGGGGTCCAGGACGATGCGCGCGTTGGCGCCGAGCAGGACGACGGCGGGCCAGCGGCCTCGCCAGACCGCCGCGCACCCCAGCGCCAGCCCCATCGTGGCCTGCGCGGGCCTGTCCCAGGAAGGGGTGCGCGGGTCGTCGACGCCCAGCCAGTGCAGCGCGGAGGCAGGCTGGTTGGGGATCGTGAACCGGGCCGCGGTCAAGGACTGCGGGTCACTGAGGACGAACGGCAGCCAGGCGAGCGCGACCAGAGCCGCGCACCACAGGGCCGCGCGCAGCCGCTGCCCCTTCGGCAGGGCGAGCAGCAGTGGCAGGAAGGCCAGCGCGGTCGGTTTGGAATCCATGGCCAGGGCCAGGAAGACGCCCGTCGCGGCCGGGCTGGCGCGGGTGAGGGCACCCACGGCGAGGGCGGTGAAGAAGAGGGCCAGGACGTCGTCGAGGTGACCGAAGCGCACGGAGACCTCGATCCACATCGGGATGAAGGCCAGGCCCGCGATGAGCACCCGCTGCCGCAGCCGCTGGTGGTTGGTGCCGGTGCCCATCAGGTGCCATGCGGCGCTGCGTCCGGCCACCACCAGGATCAGCAGACCGAGCAGGGACATCACCGCGGCGGCCAGGAACTGCCCGACGGACTCGGGAAAGGGGTTGAACAGGCCCGCCACCACGAAGCTCACGGGGCCCATCTGGAGTTCGGGGTGGTGGGCGTACAGGTTCAGGCCGCCGTCCGCCCTGCCGGAGCCCGCGTAGAGCAACTCCCCGCCCGTACGCAGGTAGTGCCAGGAGAACCCCCCGTGCGGCTGGACCACGGCGAACCAGAGGATGGTCCAGGCGGTGAGCAGCACCAGGTGCACCCGCTGGCTGATGGCCGACACGCTCTCTCCCTATTGCCTCTTGCCGCCCCGCTGGTTTCCCGCATGTCATGCGCCCCTTCTTGAGATGGCCTCAGGGCAGGGCAGGTTGTCGGCCGGAAGGTAAGAAGCGTCACGCAACGCGGCAACGGCCGGACGAAGGGGGCGCCCGGGCAGACGGACGTGGTCCGGGTGAAGGCCACTCGCCCTTTCGTCCGGACCGGTGGCGGGAGCCGGGCAGGCAATTCGGTGCGGGGGCTGCCTGGGTGGCAACCCGGCGGCCGGGGTCAGGTGCGGCGGGCGGCCCAGACGGTGCGCTCGGTGCGTACGGCGAGATCCTCGCGGCGCAGAAGACCGTTCGGGCTGTCGGTGTCCAGGAGTTCGTCGAGTGCGGCGAGGTCGTCGGGGCTGAGAGCGGGGGCGGCGACGTCGCGGATGCGCTGCAGACTGCCGTGCGCGTAGCGTCCGATCGTGTCGCTGCGGGCACCTTCGATGTCGACGATGATGGTGCGCTCGTCCTCGACGGTGAAACCTGCGGCGGCCAGCATCGGGCCCCAGTCGGCGCCGCGGTGCGGAACGTGCTCGGCGTGGAAGCTGTCGGTCGCGGCGTGGGCCCGCTCTTCGAGGCCGGGCCGGCTCTCGGGAGCGTCGGCGGGCAGGAAGCGGGGGAAGGCCGCCAGCTCGACGACGGCGAACAGGCCCCCGGGGGCGAGGAGCTCGTGGACGCTCGCCAGGGCGCGGTCGGGGTCGGCCATGTGGTGCATCGAGGCCGAGGCCCACACCAGATCCGGTCGGCCGAGGTCGGGCCAGTGGTCGCTGTCGAGGTCGGCTCGCACGGTCCGGACGCGTCCCTCGACAGCGCGGGCGCACGCCTTCTCGCGCAGCAGCTGAAGGTGCCCGGCCGAGGTGTCGACGGCGGTGACGTGCGCATCCGGGAAGCGCTCGAGAAGCGCGAAGGTCCCCGCGCCGGTGCCGCAGCCCAGGTCCACGATCAGGCGCGGCTCGTTCCCCAGCGGCAGCCAGGCGGTGATGGACGCTATGTGCTCGGAGAGCACCTCAGCATCCAGATCGAGGAGCGCCGCCTGGCCGGCGTCACCGTGCTCCTGTCGGCTGCCGTGGCAGTGCTCAGGGTGGTGGCCGCCTTCGCCATGGTGGGGGGTGTGCTGGTGCGCTGGGGTCATGGCGACACCGTAATCCCGTCATGCGTGATCCGCGCATTTCCTTGCGTGATAAGCAAGGAGGTGGCGGGGAGTGCTGCCCGGCGCGCAAGGTCACCCCTGATGTCGGAAGCCCCCGCGCGGCCGTGGTCCGCTATGCGCAGGGGCCCTGGACGCCTCCGCGGTCGGCTTCGAAGCCGACCGCGGAGGCGCCTTTCTGGTGGCCACGGCGGGCGTCGCGGTCGAAGATGCCCATGATCTCGCACGCTCCGCCCTCGGCGCCGATGGCGTGGGGCATCATCGTGGGGAATTCCGCGGCCTGGTTGGTCTCGACGCGAAAACGCCGGTGGCCGAGCATGAGGATGGCGGTGCCGGACAGCACGACGAGCCATTCGCGGCCGGGGTGGGCGCGCATGCGGGCGGGATTGTCGGGTGGCGGGTCGGTCATGCGCTGACGCATCACGCTCATGCCGGGGTCGCCCTTCACGGGCCAGCGCATCAGGCCGTGGCTGCCGTCGATCATCGGGCTGATGACGACGTCGTCGGCGGCGTTCTCCACGAGCTGGTCCAGGGTGGTGTCCAGCGCGCGGGCGAGGGTGACCAGCTGATCCAGGGCGAGGCGCCGCCGGCCGTTCTCGATGCGGCTCAGTGAGGACTGGCTGAGGTTGGCGCGGGTGGCCAGTTCCTCCAGTGACCAGCCCTGCGCCACGCGCAGAGCGCGGATCCGTTTGCGCACGAGGCTGTCCAGCTGCCCATCTTCTTGCGTCATAGGCAACATGGTATGCCCTTGATGCAAGGCGGGATTAGCGTCGCCTGCAGAAGGACCAGCACGTCCAGCACGGGGGCCACGTACGACGAAGGGGTGCGACTGGTCTGCGCAGGCTTACCGCCACGCGAGCGACGCGCTGCCCGCCAGGACCGTGGAGGTGGTGGTCATCGGCTCACCGACGCCGTGCTCGACGCCAGACAGGCGACCACCGGCTGACACGTGAGCCCCGCGGCTGAAGCCGCGCGACCGCCCTCCGGCCGGCCGTGCAGCGGGCAAGTCCCCATCTCTCCACCTGGCGACCGGCTTTGCCCCGGCGCTGGGTCGCCACGCCCTTGCGGAAGGAAACCATGAGCAGCAATCAGTCTCCCCGGACGCCGGACACGCCAGCAGGCGCCGGGAGTACGCCGGATGCGCGTCAGCTGCGCGCGATCCTGATCACCGTCTCGCTCGCGCTGATGGCTGTCATCGCCTCGGTGTCAGGGCTGAACGTCGCCCAGACTCACATGGCCGTCGAGTTCGGCGCCTCGCAGACCACCGTTCTGTGGATCATCAACGGCTACACTCTCGCCCTGGCCGCGCTGCTGCTGCCGCTCGGCGCCATCGGCGACCGCATGGGCCGTAAGCCCATGCTGGTCACCGGGCTGGTGGTCTTCGTCGCCGCCGGCGTCGTCGCCGCCCTCGCTCCGTCAGCCGGGGTGCTGATCGCCGCGCGTGTGGCCGCCGGGATCAGCGCTGCAACGATCATGCCGATCACGCTGGCCGTCATCACCTCCACCTTTCCCGAGGAGGAGCGCGGCAAGGCGATCGGTGTCTGGACCGGTGTCGCCGGGGGCGGCGGCATCCTGGGCATGTTCCTCTCCGCCCTGCTGGTCGACGTCGCCGACTGGCGCTGGCTGTTCTTGCTGCCCGTGGTCTTGGTCGTCGTCGCGCTGGCCATGACCCTGAAGTCGGTACCCGACTCCCGCCAACGCTCCCGCCATTCCTTCGACACCGTCGGTGCACTGGTGTCCGCCATCGCCGTGGTCGGTCTCATCTTCGTCCTGCAGGAAGGCCCCGAGCGCGGCTGGACCGCCTCCGTCACCCTGATCAGCCTGGCCGTCGGCATCGTCGCCGCCGTCGCCTTCGTGGCCTGGGAGCTGCACCGCCGCGACGCGTCGCTGCTGGACGTGCGCCTGTTCCGTGAGCGCGGCCTGGCCTCCGGCTCCATCACCCTGCTCGTCGTCTTCGGAGTCCAGGCGGGCATCGCCGTCGTTCTCTTCCCGTTCTTCCAGGCGGTACTCGGCTGGTCGGGACTGCTGTCCACGGTGGCGATGATGCCGATGGCCGTCATGATGATGACGACTTCTGGCCTGGCCCCCAAGATGGCTGCCAAGTTCGGCGCCCACTCGACCATGACCGTGGGCGTCGCCGTGGCCACCCTCGGCCTGGCCCTGATGGCCCTGCTCGTGTCCGTCGACGGCGGCTACCTGTCCATCCTGCCCGGCATGCTTGCCATGGGCATCGGCATGGGGCTGTCGATGACACCCTCCACCGAGGCCATCACCAGCTTCCTGCCCCGCGCCGAACAAGGCGTCGCCTCCGCGCTCAACGACGTCACCCGCGAGTTCGGCACCGCTCTCGGCGTCGCCATGCTCGGCGCACTCCTGGCCAACGGCTATCGCGGTGCCATCGAAGGCAAGCTCGGCGGCATCCCCACGGACGCCGCCGACACCGCCCGCGAAGGCATCGCCAACGCCATCGAGGTCGCACCCAAGACCGGCAGCCACGCGCAGAACGTGATCCAGGCGGCGCAGCAGTCATTCGTCGACGGCTGGCGGCAGGCCATGTGGATCGGCGCGGCCGTCATGGCCGCACTGCTCCTCCACGTCGCCCTGCGCGGCCCGAAGGACACCGCCGCCCTCCAGCCTGATGCCGAGGCAGCTCCGAAGACCGTGGCCGCGGAGAACGCCGGTCGCTGACCTCGCGGAAACCCCGTGCCGACGGAGGACGACGCCGCCCGCACCGCAGACCGATTCCGTCAGGCCGGAGCCCTCCCGGGAACTGGGCTCGACGGCATCATCAGTCGGGTGCGCGGCCGCGGCATGGACCCGTGCGGGTTTCGAGGGCGATGTATCGCAGTCCGCCGGGTCCTGGACGTCGCGTCGACAACGTCTGAGGTCAACGCAGGTAGGCGGTGGCCAGCACGGAGACGGTGACCCGAGCGGGCAGGAGGCCGTCGGCGTCCAGGCCTGCCCGGCTGATGTGGCGTCCGCTCGGCGTCATCGCCACCAGGTCCAGAGCATCGAGCCGGGTGAGGGGGACGGAGTACTCCACCTGCTCGGTGGCGGTGGCCTCGAAGAAGGGGTCCAGCGCCCGGTGCAGGCGCTGTTCCTTGCCGGGGTCGATCGTGACCATCGCGGGCGACAGCCCGCCCAGCTCGGCCAGATGCCGCCCGGTGGGACGGACCACGATCAGCCTTCCGGCCGGGCGCAGCACGCGGTGGAACTCGGCCGGGTTGCGCGGGGCGAACACGTCCAGCACGACGTCGGCCGCCCCGTCGGCCAGCGGGAAGCGGCGGAAGGCGTCCCAGGCCAGCGCCGCGGCTCGGTCGTGGGCACGGGCTGCCGAGCGCAGCGCGCGCACCGACGTGTCCAGACCCAGACCGCGGGCTGCGGGCAACCGGTCGAGTACGCCGGACAGGTAGTAGCCCGTGCCGCAGCCCACGTCCACCACCGTCGTCTGCCCGGGCACGGCGTGGACCGCCAAGCGGGCCGCGGCTTCACGAACGGGCGCGTAGGCGCCGGTGGACAGGAAGCGGTCCCGCGCCCGGACCATGGCCGCGTCGTCGCCGCTGGTGGCGCGGGTGCCCGTGAGCAGGCCGGCGTAGCCGTGGCGGGCGATGTCGAAGGTGTGGCCCACCGGGCAGCGCAGCGCGCCGCGGTCCGGACGGAGGCGGTGCGTGCGGCACTGCGGGCAGCACAGCACGTCGAGGCAGCGTTCGAGGGCGGGGGGAAGCGAGACGGGCACGAGGCACTCCTGGCGAGGATGAACGGAAGTGACCGTGCCTGCACGTGAGTTCAGAGCGCCGCTGCCGCACGAAGGAGCGGGCGGCCGAGAACACGGTTCACGCGGCAGGCACACCGAGGAGGGCGACGCCGTACGGCATCGCCCTCAGTGCCGTCCGATCACAGGAAGCAGTGGTGCGGGGTGCTCATGAATGCCACGACCTGAGTCTACGAGCCTCGGCGAGGCCCCCTCCTCCCGTCCGAGCCGGGCGGGCGTTCGGAGCATGCCGCGCGTCACCTGTCCGGGAGATGGCCGCCCTGGCCGGGCTCCCGGGCCGGGAGGCGCCCGCGGCGCACGTCCACCAGTCACCGCGGGCAGACGGCTCGCCCCGGGACCGGAAAGCCGAACGACCCCGTGGTGCCCGGTGAGATGAGCCGTTCGTCCCTCACGACGTGGTCACCCGGCCCCGGTCGCACGGGCCTGACGGGCCGCATCCTGGAAGGAGAAGGGGAGGCCGGCCATGTCTGGAATCCCGCCCGATCCCGCTCTGCACGCCCGACTCGCCCGCTGGGTGGCCGAAGGGCTGCTCGACACCCGCTCGGCGGAGCGGATCGAGGCCGCCGAAGAGGTACGTGCGCCCTTCGGCCCGGAGCCCGCCGGGAGTTCCGGCGCGCTTGTGGACGCCGGCCGCATGCCGCTGGTCGTCGAGGCGCTCGGCTACCTGGGCGCGGCGATGGCGATCGTCGCGGGCTTCCTGGCCGTGGACCGGTTGTGGCCCGGTGTGCCGGCCGGGGCGCAGGCCGCCTTCGCGGCGCTGGCCGCCGCCGTACTCGGTATCGCCGGCGCGCTGCTGCGTATCGCGGCCGAGCCCGCCCTCGTACGGCTGCGCAGTGTGCTGTGGCTGCTGTCCGCCGCCGCCGTGGCGGCGTTCGTGGGCGTCCTCGCCACACGCGTCGGAGACTTCGCGGCGCAGACCAGCGTGCTGGCCGCCGCCGGCACGGCGGCGGTGTACGCCGCGGTGCTGTGGCGGTACGCGCCGACACCGCTGCAGCATCTGGCGCTGTTCGCGGCCTCCACCATCACGCTGGCCTCGGGCGTCGCCTGCCTCGGCCACGACGTACCGCTGTGGGCGCCGGGGATCGCCGTCTGGCTGATGTCCGCCGCGTGGGCCCTCGCCGCGCACCAGGACCGGCTGCCGCCGAGGACAGCGGGATACCTTGCCGCCGCGCTCGGCCTGCTGACCGGTGCCCAGATGGCCATGGACGTGCCGGCCGGGCACGTTCTGGCCCTGCTCACCGCCGGCGCCCTGCTGGCCTCCGGGGTGGCCCTTCACCGGGTGTGGCTGCTGGCGCTGGGCGCGTACGGCGCCGTGCAGACGGTGCCGCAGACGGCGGAGCGGTACCTGCCCGGTTCGCTCGCCGCACCGCTGTCCGTCCTCACCGTCGGTGTGGTGCTGCTCGTCCTCGCGCTGCTGCTTGCGAACTGGACGAAATGGAGCAAGTGGGCAAAGTGGACCGGGCCGCCCGGGGCGGGAAAGCCCCCGCGGCCGGCCGGCTGACCGGCCGGGCGCGCGGGCGGCGCGGGCGGGGCGGCGGGACGCCCGCCGTCTGTGCCCCGCTGTCTGTGCCCCGCTCCGTTCCGGTGCTCCGCGGCCCGAGAGGCCGGCGGGCTCGGATCTCCTCCGGCGCCTGTCACCCGGCCGTGAGGACCGCCTGAGCCGAAGGTGGGCGCTGTGCGCGCGACCGAGCGCGTGGCCGGGGTGTTTCGCGGGGTCGGACGGGTTCCGCGCGGTCAGGTCGGTTTCCGGTCGGGCGGGTTTCCGGTCAGGCGGGTTTCCGGACCGGTGGGGGAGGCGTCCGCCGTCGCCGGGCCGCGCGTGGTGGCGCGGGGCGAGCCGGTCGCGGGGACGGTGGGACCCGGCGCAGGGCCGACCGGCCCTCGCGCGGGGTGTTGCGTAGCCGATATGCAGAGAGGAAGCGACGGGCTTCACGCCGAGACCCGTCGTGCGGAGCGCCGACCGCGGCTGCGGAGGATCTCCGGCCGACCGCGTCGATGACCGCCGCGCCGCGTTGCCCGGCTCTCCGCGCAGGACCACCGGTGCGCGGCCAGTCCATCCCCGTGCACCGGTCTCCTGCCGTACGGCCCCGAGACCTGTCACATCAAGACCGCTCCCCGGTGACCAGGGAGGACACGATGTCCGAGCGGAAATCATGCCTGCGGCGACCGGGAGCCCGTCTGCTCCCCTTCATGGCGGTCACCGCCGGGCTGGCGTTGTACGCGCTGCGGCTACGGCCGCGACTGCTGACCTGGGGTGCGACCTGGGACGAGACCGCTCGCGCCTATCCCGGTGACGAACTCTTCCCCGACGCCGACGGGATCTCGACCATGGCCACCACCCTCCCGGCGCCACCCGAGAGGGTCTGGCCCTGGCTGGTGCAGATGGGAGGCGACCGCGGTGGCTGGTACAGCTGGGACCTGCTGGACCACTTCGGCGAACCCAGCGCGGATCGCATCGCGCCCGAGTGGCAGGACCTGGAGGAGGGGCAGCGGCTGCGGGTGACGCGGGACGGCCGGTCCTGGTTCACCGTGGCCCGCCTGGAGCCGAACCGGACGATGGTGCTGCGTTCGGACCTCAGCCTGCCCTCCGGCCACTCCTTCGACCCCGAGTGGGACGCGTTCCCGATGGCGCGCATGGACGGGGTCTGGGGCTTCCACCTGCGCCCGACGGCCGATGGGAGGACCCGCCTGGTGGTCCGCACCCGCGGACAGGGCCGCCCGCGTCGGCTCACCCGCCCGTTCGACCTGCTGCTCGGCGAACCCGCCCACTTCATCATGCAGACCCGGCAGTTCCACAATCTGCGTACCCGGGTCGCCGCGGCGGCCTGACACGCCTGCCGGCCTCGCGGGGCGCGGAACTACTGGGCCCGTTCGCGTACCACGCGGGCGATGTCCAGGCCGCGGACCACGCGGACCGCGGGAATCTGCGACAGCAGCGACGCCGCGAGCACGGCGACGGCGGCGGACAGCAGGGCGGCCCAGCCGAGGGTGAGTTCCATGTCGAACATGTCGCTGCTGAAGGACCGCAGCGCCGCCCAGGCCGCGGCCGCTCCCGCCGCCAGGCCCAGGGGCACGGCGACCAGGGTGGCGGTGAGGTTCTCCATGGCGAGTACGCCGGCGATGCGGCGCAACGGGACGCCCGCCGCACGCAGCGTCGCCAGTTCGACGGTGCGTTCGGCGACGTTGACGGTCATCGTCACGTAGATGACGGTGAGGGCGAGGATCGCGCCGAGGACGAGCATGATGCCGACGAAGAGCCAGAACAGCGACAGATACTTGTCGAACTGGTGCCGCAGGGCCTTGGCGTCGGTGTAGGCGACCACGCCGTCCAGGTTGCTGATCGTGGCACGGGCGGTGTCCCGCGCGTGTGCGGTCGCGCCGCGGTCGAAGCGCAACTGGTAGGAGTCGGCGTCCGCGCCGGTGAGCGCGCGTGCCGTGCTGTCCGTGGCGTAGACGAACGTCCCCAGAGGTTCGTCGAGCAGGCCGGCGAGACGGGCCTGGCGCCGTCCCGCGCCGGGGGAGTCGACGGTGATCGTGTCGCCGACGCGGACGTGCAGTCGGCCGGTGATCGCCTTGCCGGCGAGCACGCCTCGGTCCGGCAGGCGCCTGGTGGTTCCGCCGGGCCCGCGGAAGCCGTGCATGGCCGTGTCCCGCCGGTATCCCATGAGCGAGGTGGCGTAGGAGCGGCCGTGGGCCGAGACGGTCACCGGCACGGTGGTCACCGCCTCGACGCGCGCGACCCCGGGAACGGCGCGCAGCCTGCCCTCCAGGCCGGCGGCGTGGGCGCCGGCCGTCACCGTGGCGTCCTCCTTCTGCACCGTCCCGTACTGCACGCTCATCATCGAACGCATGCTGGTGATCATCCCGACGGAGGCGAGCACCAGGACGAGGGAGAGCACGGTGCCGGTCATGGTCGCCAGGGTGCGGCGCCGGCTGCGGGTCAGCTCGCGCAGCGCCAGCCGGGCGGCGAGCGGGAGCCGGCGCGCCCGGGCGATCGCACGGCTCCAGGGGCCCGGTCGCTTCAGGGTGCGGACGTCTCCGCGCATGGCCTCGGCCGGTGCCTCGCGGGATGCGGCCAGGGCCGGGGCGATGCCGCCGACGAGGCCGACGAGCAGGCCGAAGGCCAGACCGGCCGCGGCGACGGGCCAGCGGTGTTCGATGACGGTGTCCGGGACCTTCAGGGTGCCGGTGTAGGCGCGGGTGACCGCGTCGGTGGCGAGGGTGCCGAGTACGAGCCCCGCGACGGCCCCCGCGGAGCCGGCCAGGGTGCCGTGGCCGAGGTAGTGGCGTACGACGAGCCGGCGCGGGGTGCCCGCGGCGAGGAAGGTGGCGATCACCTTGCGCTCGGAGAGCACCAGGCGCGTGATGAGCACGTACGCGGCGACGGCGGCCGCGGCCAGGAACAGCAGCGGGAACGTCAGGCCGAGTTGCTGGAAGCCGGTCAGGTCCTCCTGCAGCGTCGCCACCGAGGCCTGTTCGGAGCGGGGCGTGACGTCGGCGGCGCCGGCCGCGCGCAGGTCCGCCGCCACTCGCCGCGTCGTGGCGGTGCCGCGGGCGTCGTCGCTGAAGCGCACGAGCGTCTGGCTGCCGGCGTACGGCCCGGCCAGGCTGCGGGCGGTGGCCTCGGGGGCGAAGAGCACGGCGAAGGAGTGAGGGTCGTTCAGGACGTCCTGGCGGTTGCGGGCGGGCCACAGGTACTCGGCCGAGTCGACGACGCCGCGGACGGTGACGGTGCGCCAGGCCGATCCGTCGAAGGCGTGCAGCCGGTCGCCCGGCGACAGCTTGAAGGTCTGGGCCGCGTGCCGCTCGACCAGGACCCCGGTGGGGTCGCCGGGAGCGAGGTAGCGGCCGGAGGTGACGTCGACGCGGTCGACCGGGGGCTGGACGCCGGCGGGCATGCCGACGACCCGGCCCAGCAGTTTGTCGCCGCCGATGCGCAGCGGCAGATCGCCTTGCGTGCGGGTGGCCACTGCCGCGACACCGGGGGCGCTGCGGGCGGCCGCGGCGACCTGCCGGGGACTGCCGCCGGCCGCGGTCACGTCGGCGAAGCGCAGCCGGGCGTAGGTGCGGTCGTAGGAGGCACTGAGGTTCTGGTAGGCCTCGTAGCTGGAGATGAACAGCACGACACCGACCAGGACGGTCACCGCGATCGCGGCGAACTGGGGAAGCCGGCGGAGCAGATCCCGGCGGGTCTTGGTGAACAGGATGCGGTTCACGTCCTCACCAGCTCACGGCCATCGCGTCGGCGGGCGAGGGGTTGCGTTCCACGGACTGGATGCGGCCGTCCCGCATGGTGATCACACGGTGTGCCATCGAGGCGATGGACGCGTTGTGGGTGACCATCAGCACGCCACGGCCCTGGCGGTTGGTCTCCTGCAGGACGTTGAGCACGGTCTTGCCGGTGGCCACGTCCAGGGCGCCCGTCGGTTCGTCGGCGAGCAGCAGGTCGGGGTCGGTGGCGAGGGCGCGGGCGATGGAGACGCGCTGCTGCTGGCCGCCGGAGAGCTGGGCGGGGAAGTGGTCCATGCGGTCCGCGAGGCCGACCTGTTCCAGCAGCCGGGGCACGTCGCCGCGCTGCCCGCGCCCGGTCAGCTCGACGATCACCTCGACGTTCTCGCGCGCGGTCAGGGTCGGCAGGAGGTTGAAGAACTGGAAGACGAACCCCACCCGTTCACGGCGGAAGGCGACGAGCTCCTTGGGCGCGCGGCCGGTCAACTCCACGCCCGCCACCGTCAGTTCGCCCTGGTCGGCGGACTCGATGCCGCCGATCACATTCAGCAGCGTGGTCTTGCCCGAGCCGCTGGGCCCCAGCACCACCACCAGTTCGCCCGGCGCGATGTCCAGATCGACGCCGTCGAGCGCGTTCAGCCGCGCCTCACCCGTGCCGTACGTCTTGACGACGCCGCGCAGGCGTACCCCGCCGCGCGGCACCGGGGGCTTCGGCGCCCTCTCTGTCATTGCGTGTCCCTCCCGGTGTCGTCCGTCGTCGCCGTTCCGGACCCGGAGGCGGGGAACGCGGCGTTCTTTCCCTGCACTTGGTCACATGGGGGCGTCTCCGCCGCTTTCCGGTGGCAGGTCTCTCCCCGGCGACAGGCCGGCCTCCGGTGACCTGCCACCGATCCCGGCCAGTCGCAGCAGCGGGCCGGCCACCGGCAGGTCAGCGACCGTGGGATCGACGATGCGGTACATCACCAGCCCGTCGAGCGCGGCTCCGAGGAGGACGGCCGCCGTGTCCGCGTCCTCGCCCGCCCCGTTCCGCCGCAGCCAGTCCGCCGCCGCGGTGCGCCAGGTCCGCATCAGCTGCGACAACCCGACGCGCAGCCGCTCGTGCCGTGCCGAGGCGAGCAGCATCTCGGAGTACAGGACGGTCGCCGGATCGCCGGCCGAGTAGGAGGCCATCATGGTCAGCATCTGCTCCATCCCCAGAGCCGGGTCGGTCGCCTCCGTGAGCGCGGTCATGGCTCCTTCCACCTCGCGGCGGGCCGAGTCCAGCGCGGCGTCGATGAGCAGGTCGGTGACGGTGGGGAAGTGGTAGTGCACCAGTCCCTGCCGCACTCCGGCGCGGTCGGCGACCTTCCGGGTGGTCACCGCGCCCCACCCCTCCTCGACGATCAGCTCCGCCGCGGCTTGCAGCAACCGGGCCCGCGTCTCGTTGCCCCGCTCCACCGATGTCGGAGTCATGGAACTCTCCGCAGTATTGGGCGTCCGCCCAGGGCAAGCGCCTTGGGTGTCTGCCCTGATCGTACCGCCGGGAGCGCGGGCGCCGGGGCCAGCAGCCCAGATCGGGAGGAGGACGCCGGGGCGAGGGCCTTCAGGCGACGGTCGACGATCGAGGATCGCGCGGCAGAACGACCGCACACAGATGTGCGGCCCGCACCGAGACCGGGACGGTCGGCGACGGCTGGACTCCGAACTGCCTTCGGTCCTCTTCGAGAAGGGCCGGAGCGGGCGGAACCCGGTGATCGGTGCACTCGGTGACGCCTCCGCCGCAGTCGCGGTGTCCGCTCCTCAGCGCCGTCGGGGGGAGCGGCTCGCTGCCACGGACGAGCGCGGGCGGCTGCCGTCGCCGCCGGGCGAGGAGAACCGGCGCGCGGACAGCCTGCGGTCCGCGGCGGTGACATTTCTCGAAGCGTGTGTCCCGGCTGTGGAAGTCCTGTCTGACGACCCTGCGTGAGGCTCTGGCCGAACCACTGGCCGAAGCCCGGACGGGGCCGCGGGCGCCACTCCCGCAGACGGGCGCTCGTGCCGTGGCGGTGAGCGCGCGGCGGCGGACCGTCGCGCATCCCCAGCCGGATCCGGCCCGGCTGCCGCAGCGGTGTGTGCCCGAGACGGTCCGGCGCGGGGAACCCGGTCGCATGTGCGGAGTCCGTACCGGCCGGCCTGCGGGTCTGCGCAGGTCCGGCCCGCGACCGGCATCGATTCCGGGCGGAGGCCGGCCGCGGGACCACGGCACGCTCTGCGCGGACGACCGCTCAGCTTCGCCGGTCGGTGCGAACGCGGTCCTCACGTCCCTTCTCGCACCGGCCCCGGGGGTCGGGCCCGTTCCCGAGCCGAGGTCCGCGAGAGCCCTCTCACGCGGCGGACGGCGGGATGTTCTGGTTGGCGCGGAAGAAGTTGTCCGGGTCGTAGGCGCGTTTGGTCGCTGCCAGCCGGTCGTAGTTCCCGCGGTAGGTGGACCGGACCCGCTCCGGGCCCTCCGCCTCCCCGAGGAAGTTGACGTACGAGCCTCCCATCGAATGAGGGTGCAGGTCGGTCCAGTAGTCGACGCACCACTGCCGGATCACGTCGGCGCCGGCCGGATCGGGGTCGATGCCGCCGATGACGCCGGACCACACGGCGTCCCGGTAGGCCCAGGCCGTTTCACCGGGGCCCACCCGGTGGGCCGCGCCGTCCACCGGGTACAGGTGCATCGTCGACAAGTCGGTGGGAATGCCTTCGCCGTACCTCTCGTGCACCGCGATGGCGTCGTCGGAGATGGTGTCGAAGAAGTCGCCGCGCCAGTACCACTGCAGTCCTTTGGGGATCAGCTGGTCGAACATCGTCTGCAGTGCGGGATAGGGCATGGGCGTGGTGAAGTGGAAGGCCGGTGGCGCCGGATCGTTGACCACTGAGAGCACCTCCTCCAGGCGGCCGGCCTCCAGGTCACCGGTGTGGCACCAGATCACACCGCACATCTTCTGCCCGTGGATCGGGTCCGGGAAGGGCGGTCCGGGTGGCACGACCAGAACGGCGAAGAAGCCGCTGAGATCCTCCGGGGCCGCGGGCAGGAACTCCCGGTACCAGCGCAGCACTTCTCCCGTGCGGTCGATCGGCCAGACGGTCACGGCGACCCCCACCGTGTGCACCGGGTGCAGCCGGTAGGTGAACGACGTGACCACGCCGAAGTTGCCGCCGCCGCCCCGCAGCGCCCAGAACAGGTCGGAGTGGTCCTTCTCGGAGGCGGTGACGACGCTGCCGTCGGCCAGGACGACATCCGCCGCGATCAGGCTGTCGACGGTGAGGCCGTACCTGCGGGTCAGGTGGCCGTGCCCGCCGCCCAGCGTGAGACCGCCCACTCCGGTGGTCGACATGATCCCGGCGGGGACGCCGAGACCGAAGGCGTGGGTCTCGTGGTCGAGGTCGCCCAGCAGACTGCCCCCGCCCACCTGCACGCTCTGGGCATCCGGGTCGACGCGCACCCAGCGCATCGGGGACAGGTCGAGGGTGAGTCCGTCGTCGATCAGGCACAGCCCGGGCCCGCTGTGTCCGCCGCCGCGTACGGCGAGGTCGACGCCCGTCTCCTGGGCGAAGGCGATGGTGGCCCGCACGTCCGCCGAGCCCGTGCACTGGGCGATGGCGGCAGGACGCCGGTCGATCATGGCGTTGTAGATGCTGCGGGCCGCGTCGTAGTCCGTGTCCTGCGGAGTGACCACGCGTCCGCGCAAGGTCGCGCGCAGCTTGTCGAGAGCATGTGCGTCGATGCCGCTCATGGGGCACCTCTTGGGAAAGATTGCGGAACCGGGTAGGCACGGGCCGGTCACACTGCGGGAGGCCGGCGTGCCCACCCATCTGGGACTTGACGTGGTCGATGACCTCGTTGACCTATTGGGGGGCGGCCGTCTGTCCAGTGTGACGCACATCACGTTTGTCTGCGACACGAAGGGCTACCGGGCGCGGGCGTCCTGTCCCCCGCACGTGTGCCCGCTGCTCGGGGACGGGCCGGGGCCGCCCGGGCGGTGGTCGCCCGGACGGCCCCGTGAGCGGCGCGGGATCAGCCGTCGGCCCCGGCCGGGGTCGTCGTGGTGGTGAAGCCTTCCTTCTTGTTGGCGTTGAGGGCGAACTCGTTGGTGAACGTCTTGCCCAGGTCCACCGACGAGGTCACGTTCCCGACCAACTGCTCGGTGGCCAATGCGGTCTTCGGGCCGCCGGCCGGCATGATCCCGTCCGGCAGGAACTGGCCCTTGTCCTCGTTCAGGGCCGTGATGTAGTCGGCCTTGGTGACCAGCTGGTTCTGCACGAACGACGACGGCAGTTTGCCGGCGATGTCGGCCGCGCTGTGCGAGTTGATCCAGTGCATGGTGGCCACGAGCGCGTCGACGACCTTCTGCACCGAGTCCTTGTGCGAGTTCACCCAGTCGGTGCGGGCGAGGACGCTCGCGCCCGGGAACGCGCCGCCGAGTGCCGCCTTGGCGCCGTCGGTGGTGGCCAGGTCGACCGCGGAGGTGCCGACGCCCTTCTTCTCGATCGCCGTCACCGTGGGCTGCGTCGTCATGACGCAGTCGGCCTTGCCGTTCTGCAGCGCGGCGACGGCGGTGGAGCCCGCGCCGACGGCGAGCCGGTGGAACTGGCCGGACTTGATGCCCTTCTTCGCCGCCATGAACTGGGTGAGGGTGTCCGTGCCCGAGCCCAGGTCGGTCACGCCGAGCGTCTTGCCCTTGAAGTCCGCGGCCGACTTCACGCCGCTCTTCTTGGCGCACATCTCCCGCTCGCCGGGCGCGCCGGACAGCTGGACGATGTCCTCGACCGCCTTGCCCTTCGCCTGGAACTCGATGGTGTGGTTGTACCAGGCGCCGGCCATGTCCACCTGACCCGAGGCCATGGCCTCCTCGGCGCCGACACCGCCGTTCTGCTCGGTGCTCAGCTGGACCTTGACGCCGTACTTCTTGTAGAAGCCCAGGTTCTGGGCGAGCTGGTAGGGCAGGTAGATCTGCTTGTCGATGCCGCCGACCATGAGCTTGACGGTCGGGGTGGAGCCTGAGCCGGAACCGGACGAGACGGAGCTGCCGGAGTTGCCGGAGCACGCGGTGGCGGCGCCGAGGGCGAGGACGGTGATGATCGAAGCGGTGAGGGTTCTCTTGAGCATGGCGGGGCTTTCACCTTTCGGGTTGCGGATGCGCTTTCGGGGATACGGGGGACTGCTGACGGGGAGACGGGGAGACGGGGAGACGGGGAGACGGGGATACGGGGAGGCAGGAAAACCGGGGGGAACCGGGAGGGACCGGGAGGAACAGGGGGAGCCGGGGCGCACGGAAGTCCGGGCAGGACGGAGGACCGGGAGCCGGGCAGAGGCGCGCGGGGGCGCGGGGCTCAGAGGACGTTGGTCTCGGAGGGGGCGGGCGGGCGCCAGGAGAGCAGCCGGTGCTCGAGCTTGCCGATCAGCCACTCCGCGCCGAGCACGATCACCGCGATGACGAGCATCGTGGCGAACACGCCGTTGGGGTCGAAGTTGTTCTGCGCGGTCTTGATGACCAGGCCCAGTCCGCTCTGCGCGCCGAGCACCTCGCCGACCAGCGCGCCGACGATGGCGAAGCCGAAGGCACTGTGCAGGCTGGCGATGATCCAGGTCAGTGCGGAGGGCACGATGACGTGCCGGGTGATCTGCATCCGGGAGGCGCCGAGCACCCGGACGTTGGCGAGGACGTTGCGGTCGACCTCGCGCACGCCCTGGAAGGCGTTGAAGAAGACGATGAAGAACACCAGCACCGCGGCCAGCAGGATCTTCGGGGTGACGCCGATGCCGAAGGCGACGATGAAGATCGAGCCGAGGACGATGCGCGGGATGGCGTTGACCATCTTGATGTAGGGGCCGAGCACGTTGGAGAGGTAGCGGCTCTGCCCGAGCGCGACGCCGAAGACCACGCCGGTGAGCGCGCCCACGACGAAGCCGGCCAGCGCCTCCTGGATGGTGGTCCAGACGTTGGAGTAGAAGGAACCGAACTGGGTGCCGTGCTGGAAGAGGTCGATCAGCCGCTGCCAGATGCCCGACGGCTGCCCGAAGAAGAACGGGTCGACGATGCCCCAGGTGGTGAATGCCTGCCAGCCGCCGATCACGAAGGCCGCGAGGCCGACCCGGCCCGCCCACACCAGGGCGACCTGGCGCCGCGCGGCCCGCTGGGCGGCGTTCACGGCCGGGCCCTTGCCGCCGTCGGCGACGGGCAGCTTCGGGGCGGTGGACGTCGTGCTCATTCGGTGCCTCCCGCGGTGAGGGCGTAGGCGCGCTCCACCTCTTCGCGGAGCGTGTCCCAGATCTGGTGCTGCAGTTCGATGAAGCGGGGCTGGAAACGGATCTCCTGCACCGAGCCGCGCGGACGGGGCAGGTCGATGTCGAAGACCGCCTTGACCGAGCCGGGGCTGGAGGTCATCACGACCACCCGGTCGGCGAGTGCCACCGCCTCGTCCAGGTCGTGGGTGATGAAGATGACGGACGGCCGGATCTGCTCCCACAGGCTCAGCAGTTCGGTCGACATGATCGCCTTGGTCTGCACGTCCAGGGCGCCGAACGGCTCGTCCATGATCAGAATCTTGGGCTCGTTGATCAGGGCCGCGGCCATCGCGACGCGCTTGCGCATACCGCCGGACAGCTGGTGGGGATAGCGGTCCTCGAACCCGGCGAGGCCGACCCGGCGCAGCCAGTCGCGCGCCGAGGCCTGCGCCCGCTGCTTGGGCACCCCGCGGAAGACGGGCCCCATCAGCACGTTGCCGAGGACGGTCTTCCAGGGCAGCAGGGCGTCGGTCTGGAACATGAAGCTGACGCCGTCGGTGATGCCCCGCACCTCGCGGCCGCCGACGGTGACCGAGCCCTCGCTGGGGCGGTCGAGCCCGGACACCATGCTCAGCGTCGTCGACTTGCCGCAGCCGGTGGGACCCACCACGGCGCAGAACTGGCCCGGCTCCACGGTGAACGACACGCCTTGCAGCGCCGTGAACACCTCACCGGCAGGGGTCAGGAATCGCTTGGTGAGCCCGGAGATCTCGATGCGCGCGTTCGTCTGGTCCGCCGCACCGGCGCCCGGGCTCGTCGCGACATCGTTTCGCGAAGCCATGATGGGGCCGCTTCCTTCCTTCTGTCGGGGTTCCTCGCAGGCCGAGGAAGGCAGACGCTAGGGGCGGCCGGATGTTGCGTCGCTGTTTCCGAGCTATCTCGCGATAGTTGCGTAAAGCGGGCTTCTGCTCGTTCTGCTCACCGGACGGGGTATGGGCAGCATCTCGGCCATCAGGCACAATCACGCCACTCGGGTACGGCGCGCGAGCCGTCCCGGCACGACGCTCGACCGGCATGAAGAGGCACCCGTGATACCCATCCGTTTCCGGCCCGACCGCGGCGGAAAGCGCCGGCTTTCCACACGGATCCTCGCCAACCAGCTGGTCATCCTCGCCCTCACCGGGGTGATCGGCTTCGTCCTGTTCGCCTTCGCCCAGCGCGCCGAGCTCGACCGCTCCTACGAGCAGCGGGCCCTGGCGATCGCGCAGACCGCGGCGGCGGACCCGCAGATCCGGCAGGCCATGGAGTACGGGGGCGGCGGCGACGTGGTGCAGACGGTCGCCGAACGGATCCGCCGGACCTCCGAGGCGTCCTACGTGGTTGTGATCGACCTGCACCGGATACGCCACTCGCACCCCATCCCCGCTCTGATCGGCGAACCGGTGGCCGAGCCGGTCGTGGTGAAGGACGGCCGTTCGCACGTCGGCACCAACCAGGGCGCGACAGGCCGGTCCGCCAACGGCAAGGCCCCCCTGTACGGGCCCTCCGGCGCGCTCGTCGGCGAGGTGTCCGTGGGCATCCCGGAGCACGACGTGCTCGGCGAGCTGTGGCGCGAGCTGCCTTCCTTCGGGCTGTACGCCGCGATCGCCACCGCGATCGGCGCGGCGGCGGCCTACCTGCTGGCGCGGCGGCTGAAGCGGACCACCTTCGGTCTGGAGCTGGAGGAGATCGCGGGTCTGCTGCAGGACCGGGAGGCGATGCTGCACGGCATCCGGGAGGGGGTGGTCGCCTTCGACCCCGACGGCAGGATCACCGTCGTCAACGACGAGGCCCGGCGGCTGCTGGGGCTCGGCACCGCGCTCGGCTGCCGGCTGGAGGAGGTGCTGTCCGACGGCAGGCTGCGCCGCGCCCTGGACGGCAGCCTGACCGGCAGCGACGTCAGCGTTCTGACCGACGACCACTGCCTGGTCGTCAACCGGATGCCGGTCACCCTGCACGGCCGCGAACTGGGCGCCGTGGTCACCGTGCGGGACCGCACCGAACTGATCGGCCTGCTGCGCGAGCTGGACTCCGTGCGGGGACTGACCGACGCCCTGCGGGCCCAGCAGCACGAGTTCACCAACCGGATGCACACGCTGGCCGGCCTGCTGGACATCGGCGAGCACGCGTCCGCGTACGAGTACGCCATCGAGACGGCCCGCTCCGGGCAGGCGCTGACCGAGGCCGTGCGCGAGCACATCGGAAACCCGCTGATGGTCGGGCTCGTCGTGGCCAAGACCACGGTCGCCGCGGAACGCGGGGTACGCGTCGTTCTCACCGACGACTCCGCGCTCGGCGACGACCCGCCGCACCTGCGGCGACTGCTGACCATCGTCGGCAACCTGCTCGACAACGCCATCGACGCCACCGCCGAGGCGCCGCCCGCCGACGGCGGGCGGCTGATCCGGCTGACCGTGGCCGAGGGCGACGACCTCATCCTGGTACGCGTGGCGGACAACGGTCCGGGCATCGCCCCGGGCTCCGCCCAGTCGATCTTCGAGGACGGCTGGTCCTCCCGCCCCGAGCGCGGCACCGCGCGCCGCGGTCTGGGGCTGGCCCTGGTGCACCGGCTGGTGCAGCGCCACGGCGGCACCATCACCGTCGGCGAGGGCCCGGGCGCGGTGTTCACGGTCGTACTGCCGCAGCCGGACACGGCGACGGCACCGGCCCCGCGAGACGCGCTGTTCACGACGGCGTTGCCGACGGGAGGTGACTGCTGATGATCCGCACCCTGGTGGTGGACGACGACTTCCGGGTCGGCCAGATCCACGGCGACTACGTGCGCCGGGTCGCGGGTTTCGGGGTGGTCGGCGAGGCGGCGTCCGTGGCCGAGGCCCTGACCGCGGTCCGCGCGCTGCGCCCCGACCTGCTGCTGCTCGACATCTTCCTGCCCGACGGCAGCGGACTCGACATCCTGCGGCGGCTCAGCCAGGACCAGGGCGGCACCCGCCCCGACGCCCTGATGATCACCGCCGACCACGACATCTCCTCGGTCCGCGCCGCCATGAAGCTGGGCGCCATCGGCTACCTGGTGAAGCCCTTCGGTTCCGCCGACCTCGCCGAGCGCCTCAACGCCTACCGGCAGCTCCGCGACCGTGTGGACGCGCTCAGCCGGGCGTCCACGGCCGATCAGGCCGACGTGGACGCCCTGTTCAGCGCCGCCCGCCCGCCCGCCGTCCCCCGGGTCCCGGCCAAGGGCCACTCGGCGCCCACGCTCAGCGCGATCCACCAGGCCCTGCGCACGGCCCAGCGGGCCCTGTCGGCCGCCGAGGCCGCCGAGGCGACCGGCGTCTCCCGTGCCACCGCCCAGCGGTACCTGTCCTACCTGGTCAAGGAGGGCACGGTCCGCCTGGAACTCCGCTACGGCACCAACGGCCGCCCCGAGCACCGGTACCGCATCGCGCGCTGAGCCGAGCAGCGGTGCCGCATCGCGCGCTGAGCCGAGCAGCGGTGCCGCATCGCGCGCTGAGCCGAGCAGCGGTGCCGCATCGCGCGCTGAGCCGAGCAGCGGTGCCGCATCGCGCGCTGAGCCGAGCAGCGGTGCCGCATCGCGCGCTGAGCCGAGCAGCGGTGCCGCATCGCGCGCTGAGCCGAGCAGCGGTGCCGCATCGCCCGCTGAGCCGAGTGCGGTGCCGCAGCGCCCGCCCGGTCCCGGCTCCTGTGCGACCTTCGTGCCCCGCATCCGGATCGATTGACAATGAGGGGTTGTCACCGGTCGACTGACAATCTACCGTTGTCGGTATGAGTCCGGAGCCCACCGTGGACCAGCTCATCCAGGCGGCCCACGCCCACGCAGCCAGTGACGACCCACTCGACCTGCTCGACGCCGTGCTGGCGCTGACCCGTGATGTGTCCAGCCGGTCCGACCTCGCCGTCGACCAGATCATGAAGCAGGCCCGCGACGCCGGATACTCCTGGACGGTGATCGGCGAACGCCTCGGCGTCTCCCGCCAGGCCGCCCGCCAGCGCTACAACGATCGTGTCGCCCACACTCCCGCGACCCTCGGCCCGGTCCGCGGCCGTGAGGTGCAGGCCGGCCTGGCCGCCGCGCTGGACGCGGCCGAGGCCGACCAGCTCGCCGAAGCGGGCACCGAACACATCCTGCTGGGACTGCTCACCGACGGGGTGGCCGCCGCCACCCTGGAGCAGCTCGGCGTCAGCCGCGAGAAGATCCGCGACGCCGGCCACCGCCTCTTCGGGCGCCCCACGGACCCCGCCCACACGGGCCGGCCCGTCTTCTCGGCCGAGGCCCGGGCCGCGCTGGCCGCGGCCGAGCGGCTGGCCGCCGAGCGCACCCCGGGCTGCGTGCCGGTCACCGTCACCACGCCGCAGCTGCTCGCCGTCGTCGCCACCAACCCCGGCTCCCGCGCCCGCCGGGTCCTGAACGACCTCGGGGTGGACGTCGCCGACATCAAGCGCCTGCTGCACTGCTACATCAACGTGCCCCGCATCCCCTTCGGCCGCCGCTCCCGCCGCGGGCGCCCCGGCAAGAAGCAGCCGGGCCGCTGCTCGTTCTGCGGTCACCCCCGCAGCCAGGAGCGCCGTCTGGTCGCCGGCCCCGACGTCTGGATCTGCTCGGAGTGCGTCGCGGTCTGCGGCGAGATCCTCGCCCGGCCCGCCGACGCGGAGACGTGAGCCGACCCGGCACACCCGCCGGACGCGCGAGGCGCGACCGTCACGACCCCTTACCACCGCACCGCGAGGATCCCCGGCTCACCCGGTGCCGTCCGGGCCGCGGGGGCGGGCCGGTGCCGCCGCGACCCCGGTCCGCGCGGGCTCCGGGGCGGTGCCGGTGGGGGCGCCCGTGAGGTACTCGAGCGTGCCCGTGACCTCCAGGAGCCGGTCCAGGTTCGCGGGACGGTCGTCGAGGTGGAGCTGGACGGCCGCCGCCGCGGTGCGGCGGCGGATCATCAGCAGGACGGACAGGCCCATGGAGTCGGTGACGCCCAGCCGGGCGCAGTTCAGGCGCAGGTGGCCCAGGTCCGGCCGCCCGGCGAGTTGCTCGGTGACCGTCTCCAGAAGCCGGTCGGCGGTCTCGTGGTCGAGGTCGCCGTCGATCTCGACCCGGAGCCCGTTCTCGAGGCCGACCGTGGTCAGCCGCAGGTGCGCGGGGGGCAGCGTCGTCATGCGGGGTTTCCGGCGGCGTCGTGTTCGGTGACGAGTACCCGGGTGCCGTGTTCGAGGATGCGGGAGGCTCGCGGGAAGTCCTTGAGCTCCGCGGCCAGGAGGCGCAGCGCCGGTGGCAGGCTCTGTGCGGGTACGCCCCGTGCCGCCAGGACCCCGGCGGTCCAGGTCAGGAACTGCGAGAAGAGCTCTTCGCTGTCGAGGTAGAGGGCGACGGCGAGGAACTCCACGATGTGTGCGAGGTCCTCCGCGGTGCGCTCGCGCTGTGCGTCGCTGTAGGCGCGCATGGCGGGAAGAGCCTCCTGCAGTCCGGTGAAGACGCTCCGGACCAGGGAGGCGCTGTTGCGGGCGACCAAGGTGTACTCCTGGTCGGCCAGGTGCGGCAGGTGGTCGACGGCCTGCTGGCCCCGCCGCGGGCGGGGCAGCGGTCGCCGGGCGAGGAGGTCGGCGGCGGCCCGGGCGTCGGGGGCCCATGCCTGCGCGCCCAGCGGTGCCGCGTGCCGGCCTTCGGAGCCGAAGGCGGCGCCGCCGACCAGGACGGGCACCCCGACGGCCTGGCAGGCGGTGATCGTGGCATGCGCGGTGGGCAGCCTGCCGGCGATCGAAGCGGAGAGCGCGACCGCGTCCGGGCCGGTGTGGTGCAGGTGGGAGATGAGATGCGGGGCCGGCACCTGGGCGCCCAGGTGGTCGACCTGCCAGCCGTGCAGCCTCAGCACCTCGGTCAGCAGCCGGGCGGGCAGCGCGTGCCACTCGCCGTCCACGCAGGCCACCGTGATCCGGCCCCGGGTGGGGGAGACACGGGCGGAGGGGTGCAGGGCGAGGGCGGCGACAGCCCGTTCGTTGATGGCGGTCGCGGCGTGTTCCTGGGCGACGCTGATGTGGTTGGCGGCCCATTCCTGCCCGACCTTGCCCTGTACGGCCGCGATCACGTCCAGCAGCACGCTCTCCGCGCCCAGTCCGTCATCGACGGCGCGCAGCACCAGCCGGGTGGCGGTGTACTCGTCGCCGGCGACGACCGCGTCCCACAAGTGACCGGTCAGCTGCCCGAGGCCGGTGCCGGCGGTGGTCCGGGGCAGTGGGGGGCTGGTGCTCATGCGCTGTACCTGTCTCGGATGCGGTCGTTCACCGTGCTGACGTGACGGGTGCGGGGTGCGGAGATCACGACGACGGCCATGTCGTCGTGGCGGCGGTCGCCGAGCCACTGCCCGGCGAGCATCTGGACGTGCTCCACGATCCCCTCCGCCGGCATGCCCGCACAGTCGGCGAGGGCGCGCCTGAGACGTCCCTCGCCGAACATGTCATCGCCCATCGGCCCGCCTCTGGCCTCGGTGATTCCGTCCGTGTACAGGACGCAGGACTCGCCCGGTGCCAAGGTGACGGAGACCGTGCGGGCGGACACGTCCGGCATCGCCCCGACCAGGGTGCCGCGGGTGCCGGCCTCCGTCACCGTGCCGTCCGTGCGGATGATCAGCGGGGGCGGATGGCCGGCGCTGGTCAGTTCGATGCCCACCGCGCTCCCCGTTCGGACGGCGGAGGCCAGGACCAGGGTCGCGAAGCGGGTGTTGTGGGAGTTCAGCAGTGCGGTGTTCAGCAGACTGAGCATCCGCTGGTGGTCGTTGGCCAAGGGCAGCAGGGCGTGCAGCGTGTTGCGGATTTTGCCGGTCAGTACGGCCGCTTCCACGCCCTTGCCGCAGACGTCCCCCAGGGTGACGAAAGAGGCGTCGCCCTCCACCGGTGCGGGATGCACGTCGTAGAAGTCACCGCCGATCCGCTCGTGATCGGCCGACGGCCGGTAACCGCCCGCGAAATCGACCCCCGAGATCCGGTGCAGGCTCGGCGGGAGCAACTCCCGCATGAGGACCTCGTTGACGGCGTGCTGCTCCGCGTAGAGGCGCGCGGCCGACATCGCCGCCCCGGACCGCGCGGCGAAGAGACGGGCGAAGACCTCCTCCGCCTCGGTGAAGCCGGCCGTGTCCGACCCGCGCAGCAGGACGAGTGCCCCGGCCGGGACGCCGTGCCCCGGCAGCGCGGTGATCACTATCGAGCCGACCGGGCCGAAGCCCTCGGGGACGAGCCACTCGGGTGCGGACGACGGGTCGATCCACCGTGAGGGCACCGGCGGGAAGCCGCGCAACGCCTCGCCCAGGCCCGGAACGCCGTCCGGGTCCACCGGCTCCTGCGACAGAGTGGGGGTACCGCCCCGCACGCAGGCGACCACCGGCAGTCTGTGCCCACGGGCCGGCGCGATGACCAGCGCCGCGTCCGCGAGCCGCTCGGCGGCCAGCTGCGCGGTCACCTCCATGCACCGCCGCAGATTGAGGGAGGACTGCAGTGTGCTCGACGCCTCGGTGAGAAAAGCGGTCCGCTCCCGCTCCGCGGACAGAGCCTCCCGCGCCAGTCGGCGATCGGTGTCGTCGACCAGCCACCACACCACAGTGCCGTCCTCGCGCACGCCGGGGTGCGCCTGGAAACGACGCTCACCGATCATGCCCGCGGGCGTCGGGTCCACGGCCCGGTCGCGGGACCGTCCGCGGGAAGGCAGCGCGCGGTGGGCGGCGGCCAGCCACGCCGGGGCCGCGTCCGCCAGTGACGTTCCCGGACGTGCGGCAGGCAGGAACGCCCCGGCGGCATCGTTGCGCGCCACGACCCTGCCCCCGGCATCGGCGATCAGGACCGGAAAAGGAGCACTTGCCCACAGGGTGTCCGAGACCGAGCCGGTCCTGCCCTGTTCAGGGGGGAAAGCCATACTGGAGGATCCGCTGCGCGAATCCCTCACCTCATCCGGTCGCAGAAAAAGTTGTCTGAAGACAACGATCGCTCACGTGGCCCTCCTGTGGCAACTGTGCCCGTTCCCGGCGCCGGGAGGGCCCGCAGGCGGCGCGGCCGCCCCCTCGGGGTCTCGTCGGGTGCGCGGCGCGGTCCGGTCGGGCCGTCGGCCCGGACGCCGGGGTCCGGGCCGACAGGTGTGGTGCGGGCGGCTCAGCAGGTGGGAACGCCGGGCAGCTGGTATGCGGGATTGTCGATGTAGATGTTGCTGATGAAGCCGTTCTGGTCGCGGAGCTTGCTCCACCAGTTGTTGGTGTAGCCCTCGGCGTTGACCGTGTCGCCCTGCTTCTGGCACAGCACCCGGACGCTGGTGGGGCCGCTGAGCGTGGTGACCACCGGCGAGCTCAGGTGGGCGTCGCTGCGGACGCGCACCCCGGTGCCCCAGGTCATGAACGGCACGCCGGCGCCGCCGCAGCCGTTGGCGCTGGTGAGGTAGTACTGGTTGTAGCTGCCGGGGTAGGCGAGCGCGCTGCCGTTGATGCGGATGTCCTGGCCGGCGCCGTTGTAGAGCTGCTCGTAGTGGATGTGCGGTCCCGTGGAGTTGCCGGTGCTTCCGGTGACGCCGATCTGCTGGCCCTGTCCGACGTGGGCGCCGTCGGGGACGCTGAAGGCGGACAGATGGAAGTAGTACGTCCGCCAGCCGCCGCCGTGTTCGATGGAGATGTAGTTGCCCGCGCCGTTCGCCTCGTAGTGGCGGTAGGCGGTGCCCGCGGCGGACGCCAGGACCGGGGTGCCGTTGGTGGTGCCGCCGTCCGCGCGAATGAAGTCCAGGGCGCGGCGGACCTCGCCCGAGTGATGGCTGTAGGTCCATCTCTGGCCGCACGGGAAAGGCGCCTGGAAGTTGGGCGCCGCGGCCAGGGCGGCGCCGGAGGTGGTGGCACCCGCCGACGGTGCCGGGCCGAGCAGCAGTGCGGCCAGCGCCAGCAGTGCGGTGACCACCGCCGTCCAGAGGCGTCTGAGGGGCATGACGATTCGCTCCTTCGTGGGGGAAAGCAGCAGGTGAGGCCCGGTCCGAGGACACGGCGAGCCGGAGCACAAGGTAGGGAGGCGCTTTGTTCATGACAAGGTGAAGTCCGCGTCTTTCGCTCAGCATGCAATGTCTTGCGCATGACAATCTCGCCGGCTCATGATGCGACGGCCCGCGCACGGCCGACCGGCACCGGCCCGCGCGGGGACCGGCGGGCCGACCGAGGGAGTGGGCAACGATGCACAGACGCGGCCCGGAGCACCGGGCTCCGGCAGAGCAGGCGGACGTGACGGCGGCAGACCTGGCGGATGCCGCGGTGGCAGACCCGGTGGACGTGACGGCGGCGCCTCCCGCAGACCGTCCCGGACCGGCGGCCACGCCTCTTCAACGGCCCTCCTCCCAACGGCCCTCCTCTCAGCGGCCCTTCCTTCAACGACCCGCCCCTCAACAACCCGCCCCTCAACGGCCCCTCCAGGCGCCGGGATCCCGTGCCTCCACCGGAGAATCCCGTGCCTCCACCGGAGAATCCCGTGCCTCCACCGGGGGATCCCGTGCCTCCACCGGTCGCACCGGTGAGTCCCCCTCGCCGAGACCGGACCGTCGCCGGTGCCGCCCCGCGCGCGGCCTCGGTCGCCGGCTGATGACCCTGGCCGTGGCCGGTGTGGTGCTCGGCGCGCTGGTGGCGGCCCGCGCCTCCGCCGCTCCCTCGCCCCACGGGCTGTCCGGACCGGACGTACCCGCGGGCGTCACCGCGGGCATCGCCGTCTTCGACCGGGCCACAGGCCGGTTCACCGAAGAGCTCAACGCCCAGACGCAGTTCAGGTCCGCGTCCGTCGTCAAACTCCTCCTGGCACTCGACGTGCTGTGGGACCTCGGTCCGGACTACCGGGTCCCGGCCGCGGACCGGACACGGCTGGAGGCCATGCTGCGCAGCAGCGACGACGGCGCGGCCAGCTACTACTGGACGCAGCGGGGCGGCAGCCGGATCATCGAGCGGGCGTCCGCGCGGCTCGGCCTCACCGGCACGGCGCCCCCGCCCGCGGCGCACCCCGGGTACTGGGGGTACACCGCACTCACGGCATCGGACACCGTACGGATCTACCGCTACCTGCTCGACCAGGCGCCCGCTCCCGTACGGGACTTCGTCATGGGAAACCTGCGCCGCTCGACCCGCTGCGCCAACGACGGCTACGACCAGCGCTTCGGCATCCCGTCCGCCTTCACCGGTCCCTGGGCCGTCAAGCAGGGCTGGTCCGGCTTCACCTCCGGTGGCTGCACGGCGGACGCGGGCACACCGGCCTCCACGTCCGCCGCCACGACCGCGACCCACCGGAACCGCAGCGCCACCGAGGCCGCGCCGCGCCGGCGCCCAACGACCGCCGCCTCGGCCGGCACGGTCGATCTGGCCAGGCCCGCACTGCACTCCACCGGCACCGTCGGCGCCGACGACCGGGCCATCGTGGCCGTGCTGACCCTGCACCCCGTCGGCACCTCTTACGGCACCGCGTACTCGAGCCTCACCCGCATCGTCGCCTCCCTCGACGTCCCCGGCGCCCAGCGCCCTCCGGGTGCCTGGCTCGGCACCCTCGGCTCGGGAGTGCGCGTGCGCGCGGACGCCACCACCGACTCGGCCGTGATCACGACGCTGCCGGCAGGCGTCGACGTCCTCGTCGACTGCCAGGAGCGCGGACAGCCGATCTCCGATGGGACCCGCAGCAGTGACTGGTGGGCCCATCTCCCGCAGTACGGCGGCTATATGACGAACGTCTACGTCGACACGAGCGGTGACCGGATCCCCGGCGTCCCCGTGTGCTGACCGGATCCCCGGCCTCCCCGTGTGCTGACCGGATCCACGGCGTTCCCGTGTACCGACCCCCCCGGCCCGCGCTGGTCCTGGCCCGCACCGGCCCTGGCCCGCGCTGACCGAGGCTGGCCCTCGCCCGGTCGACTGCCGTACCGGTGACGGATCGCCGGCTGCCGAAGCGATCGACCGCCCTGCGCCGGCACGCCGGCCACGCCGAGGCGATCGCCGCCTCGTCCCCCGCACGCCGGCTACGCCGAGGCGACCGGCCGCCGCGCCTACCCACCCCCTTCGGACGGAGCGCCCCACATGCCCCGCGGACCGCCTCAGGCACGCGCACGCTGCCCGCCGGACACCCGGCAGCGACGACGGACCACCCGCTCGCGCCGCCCCGGCGACCCACCGTGCCGGCACCCACCCTCACCGAAGCCCACGACCCCCTCTTCAGGAGCCCCCCATGCCGACCCCCCTCTTCCGAGGTTCCGCCACCCGTGGCAGATCCCGCCTCCTGCCCGCACTGAGCGGTGCCACCTGCCTGCTGGCCCTGGCCGGCACCGCGTTGGGCACGGCCCCGCAGGCCACCGCCGCCACGCACGCCGCCGCGTCCCCGGTGTCCTGGCGTGCGGATCTCTCCGCAGCCGGGCCCGACGACGTCAACGTCCGTCACAACGGGGGCGTGTTGCGCGTGCGCGACGAGTCCCTCAGCCCCGCCTCACTGGGCCGGGACCGCGGATACGGCTCCGCCGTACTTCCCGCGCACCACCTGGACCGGCCGGTCGACCGGGTCGCCGTGGACCTGGACGCGAAGGTGCCGAGCGGCGCGAGCGTGGCGGTCGACGTCCGCGGCCGGGACGCCGACGGCACCTGGACCGAGTGGCGGCAGGCCACCGCGGGCAGCCCGGCACAACTGCCGCAGCCCGTCAGCGACGTTCAGGCCCGGGTGACCCTGTGGGGCAGCAAGGCCGGTGCCACGCCCGCAGTCCGCGGCCTGACGCTGACCGCGGACACCGTGAGCGCCCCGCCCGCGCGGCCCGCACTCGCCGCCGCCTCCGCCTTCTCCGCCCGCGTCTACGCCACCCGTGAGGGCCTGGTCGGCGGCACCACCGCCAACGGACACGTCATAGCCGGCAGCGACCACTTCGTCGCCCTGCCCTCACGGCGCGCCCTGTCGCCCAACGGCAGCGGCCAGTACTCGGTTCAGGTGTGCGGCCCGGCGCGCTGCGAGACGGCCCCGGTGTGGGACGTCGGCCCGTGGAACACGCACGACGACTACTGGAACCCCTCGTCCCAGCGCGAGCAGTGGAAGGACCTCGCCCGCGGCCTGCCCGAGGCGCAGGCCGCCTACCAGAACGGATACAACGGCGGGCGCGACGAGTTCGGCCGCCAGGTGGCCAACCCGGCCGGCATCGACCTGGCCGACGGCACCTTCTACAACATCGGCCTGAACGACAACGGCTGGGTGACCGTCACCTATCTGTGGACGGACGGCGGCTCCACCAAATCCTTCCCGACCTGGGGCACGGACGTCAGCATCCGGGCGCAGGCGACCACCAGCTCCACCCGCGTGGCCAGCCTGGCCGGTCCGACGACGGTCCGCGTGAAGTGCCAGGTCCACGGCCAACTCGTCAACTACGACGGCTACAGCAACGACGCCTGGTCGTATCTGCCGGACTACGGCGGCTACATCTCCAACATCTTCATCGACGTCCCCGACGCCTGGCTGCCCGGCGTCCCCAACTGCTGAACCTCCACCGCCCGGCGCGGCGCCGGCGCCCGTGCGCCATCTACGGCGTGCCCGGCGTCGCGCCGGGGTTCGACCTATCGAGCAGGGCCCGCCCCAGGGCCGTGCGGTGGTGCAGGACCCGGTTGCCCGCGCGGCGGGTGGCGACGAGTCCCGCCTCGCGCAGTACCGCCGCGTGCCGGCTGGCCGTCGACGGGGCGAGCCGCAGCGCCGCGGCGAGCGCCGTCGTCGTCATCGGCGTGCCCAGCATCTCAAGGAGTTGGGCACGGGAGGCGCCGATCAGCTGGGCCACGGACGGTGCGGCCGCTTCGGAGCGCAGCCGCGGCAGCCAGCCCGGTTCGGGGGAGAGGGGGTGCACCAGGACCGGCGGCAGCGCGTCGTCCGCCAGCGTCAGCGGGGCCCGTACGCAGAAGAAGCCCGGCACCACGGTCAGCGTGCGGCCCCGCAGCCGAAGCAGTCGGGGCTGCGGATAGGGGGCCGCGAGCCGTGTGCCGTGGTGCCGCCAGCCGGGCTGTTCGGCGTAGCTGGCGAGAAGCCCCTCGGCACCGCCGCTCAGTGCCGCCTCGGCGCGCCGGGCACGGTCCTGGGCGATGCGCGCCCGGATCGCGGCCGTGTACGGCTCCACCGCGACGGCGTGGTAGCGCCGCAGGGTGATGCCGAGCCAGCGCAGCGCCGCGGGGTCGCCGGTGGCCACCCAGCTCACGCTGCGGGGCGCCGGACCGCGCAGACCGGCGGAGAGCCGGGTGAGTTCGGCGACGAGTCTGGCCCGTGGCGTGGCGAGGACCCGGTCGACGGCCTCCTCCAGGCCCGTGTCACCGCTGCCGGGGGTGAGGAAGTCGGGGAAGTACTTGGCCGGCGGGCACAGTGCCATCAACGCCCGTACGTCGGCGGCGAGTCCGGTGCTGTGCAGAGCGCGCTTGACCTCCTGCCGCCACGGGTCGTACACCAGTGGCTCCTGCCGGTCCTGCAGCAGGTGGAGGCTGAGCACCGTCTCCCACAGGGGGTCGGGCTCGCGGGCGACCCGTAATCGGCTCAACGCCCCTTCACCGAACTCCACTTGAAGCACCGTGCACGCCCCCCGCACAGGGTGTCGCAGCCGTCGCGTGGTCCGCGGCCCACTATAGTGAACCGCCGCGCGCGGCGACCTGGTCGTACGCGCGCCGTCCTTCTGCCCGGCTTCGACGGCTCGCACGAGACCGGGCAGAAGGGCGACGGAGGGCGGCCCGCCGGGGTGCTACGCGGTGAAGCGGTGGCGGCCGGACCCGACCCGGTAGACCGCGCAACCGGCTTCCTCGCGGAGGAACGTAGCGCGTGTGTGCGTGACGGTCTTGGATGTGCCGGCCGGGACCCAGACCTCGGCGGTCGTGTTGGGTGGCACGGTGCACGACAGGGTGAAGCCGCCCGAACCCTGTCGCCACTGCGTGGAGACGGGGCCGTAGAGAGAGGTGAAGGTGGCGCGTGCGGACGTGACGCCGCCGCCCGGGCGGGGGCGGATGACGATCTCACGGTAGCCGGGCCGGGCCGCCGATATGCCGGCGATGTTGGTGTACATCCATTCGCCCACCGAGCCGTAGGCGTAGTGGTTGAACGAGTTCATGTCCGGGGTCTGGAAGCTGCCGTCGGGCCTGATGGAGTCCCAGCGCTCCCACATGGTGGTGGCGCCCTTGTCGATCTGGTAGCCCCAACTGGGGTACGACCGCTGCCGGAGCAGCCGGTAGGCGACGTCGGTGTGCCCCGTCTCGGTGAGGACGGGCAGCAGGCGGGGCGTGCCCAGAAAGCCCGTCGACAGGTGCCAGTCCTTCCCCTCGATCAGTGCGACGAGCCGGTCGGCGGCCGCCCCGCGCAGGCTGTCCGGCAGCAGGTCCATCGACAGGGCGAGGACGTACGCCGTCTGCGTGTCGCCCTTCACCCTGCCGTCGGCGGTGACGTACGCGCTCTGGAAGGCGGCGCGTACCCGCTCGAAGAGGCCGGCGTAGGGGGCGGGGTCCTGGGAGAGTTCGCGGGCCATGCGGGCCGCGAGGCCGGCGCTGTGGGCGAAGTACGCGGTGGCGATGACGTCCTTGGGCGTTTCGTCGGAGACGTTGAGCCAGTCGCCGAACCCGGCGGCCGGGCGCAGCAGTCCGTCGCTGTTCTCCTCCAGGTACGTCAACCAGGCCTGGACGGACGGCCACGCGTCCTCGAGGACCCGGCGGTCCCCATAGGCCTGGTACAGCGCCCAGGGCACCGTGACGCCCGCGTCCCCCCAGCCGGCGGCGCCGCCGCCGATGCCGCCGACGTCGGGGGCCACGTTGGTGAAGGCGCCGTCCGCGGCCTGTGCGTCGCGCAGGTCCGTCAGCCACTTGGTGAGGAAGCGGGCCGACTCCATGGTGTAGACGGCCGTGGGTGCGAAGACGTTGATGTCGCCCGTCCAGCCCAGGCGTTCGTCACGTGCGGGCGTGTCGGTCGGGACGGACAGGAAGTTGCCCCGCTGCCCCCAGGTGATGTTGTGGTGCAGCTGGTCGAGCATCGGGACGTCGGTGTCGAACTCGAGGGTGAACGGTGCGTCGGTGTGCATGACGCGGCCGGTGACGGCCTTCGCCGTGGGGGTGCCGGGGAATCCGGTCACCTCGACGTAGCGGAAGCCGTGGAAGGTGAAGCGTGGCTCGTACGTCTCTTCGCCGCCGCCTCTGAGGGTGTAGGTGTCGGTCGCGGCGGCGGTGCGCAGATTGGCGGTGTAGAGGGTGCCGTCGGGGTTGAGGACCTCGGCGTGTCTCAGCCGCACGGTCGTTCCCGGGGCGCCCGAGACGCGCAGCCGTACCGAGCCGACCATGTTCTGGCCCAGGTCGAAGACGTAGACGCCCGGCTCGGGCTGTGTCACCTTCCTGGCCGGGAGTTCACGGGCCACCCGCACGGGCCCGTCCACCTGGGCGACGATCAGCCCGGGGGCGGAGTCACCGGCGTCGCGGACGTCGAGCCAGCCGCTGTCGTCGAAGCCGGGTGAGGTCCAGCCGGGGGTTTCCCTGCGCGCGTCGTAGGTCTCGCCGTTGAGCAGGTCGGCGGCGAGGATCGGCCCGGCGGCGGATCGCCAGCCGGTGCCGGACGTGATGGTCTCGCGGGTGCCGTCGGCGTACTCCACTTCCAGCTGCGCCAGCAGGGCGGGGCGTTCACCGTACTGGTGGGGTCCGAACATGCCGACGTCACCGGCGTACCAGCCCGGCGCCAGACTGGCGCCGATCGCGTTGTCGCCCGGGCGCAGGAGCGCGGTGACGTCGTGGGTCTGGTACTGGACCCGCTTGCGGTAGTCGGTCCATCCGGGGGCGAGCTGGTCGCGGCCCACGCGACGGCCGTTGAGGTGTGCCTCGTACAGGCCGAGTGCGGTGGCGTACAGGCGTGCGCGCGCCACCTTCTTCCGCGGCAGCCTGAACGTGTGCCGCAGTCGGGTGACGGCGAAGGACGCCGGGACCACTCTGCCCCAGGGCCCGTCTCCCCACACGGCCGCCTCCCTGGCCGCCGGCCAGCCGCTGTCGTCGAAGCCGGCCTCGCGCCAGCCGTCGGCCGGTTCGCCGTCGGTCGACCTCCATGAGGCGTCGGTGACGATCCGGCGCTCGCCGGAGGCCGTGTCGAGGGTGAGGACGGCGAGCAGACCGGCGGGCCCTTCGGTGGCGTTGGTCGCGGAGACCGCGAGGACGTTCGCGCCGGAGCGCACGTGCGCGAGCACGTCCACGACCGCCGGCCGGCGCCAGCCCTCGTTGTCCGTCGCGAGATCGGTGCGGGCCACCTCGGTGCCGTTGACCGACACCGCGTAGACGTTGTCCGCGGTGATGGCCAGTTTCGCCGCCGTCACCCCGTCCGGGGCGTCGAAGGAGCGGCGGAACCAACGGGTCGCCGCGGGCGCGCTGTTGGCCGGGTCGCCCTCGGGGTACCAGATCCACCGGCTGCCTTCCGGCGACGGCGCGTCCGTGAGGGCCGGGGCGGCGGAGATCCACCGCGCGGACCACTGCGCGGGGTCCAGCAGACCGGTCTCCCACCATGAGGGAGCGCTCCAGGCGGAGACCCCGCCCCGGGTGTCCCAGACCCGCACGGACCAGAAGTACCGTGTGCGCGGCTGGAGCCGGGGTCCGGCGTAGGGGACGAGGACGGACTCGCCGGAGGTGACCTTCCCGCTGTCCCAGACGTCGGGGTCCGCGAGGAGCGAGGCACGGGAGGCGACGCGGACCTGATAGGCGCTCTGCTGCACATCCGTCGCCTTCGCCGCCAACGGCCAGCTGAACCGGGGGCGTTGCACGTCGAGACCCAGGGGGTGGCGTACGTACTCGACGGTGGGCGCGGTCACCCGCGGGGCGCCGCGCCGCCCGGTGGTTCGGGCGGCCGTGCGCGCCTGTGCGGCCGCTGCCGGTCCGGTGTCGCTCGCGGCGGCGGCCACCGTGACCGCCGCGGCCACCATGATGCTCCTCCTGCTGATCACTACGACTCCTCACACCTGGATGATGAATCGATTCATTCCGGTGAACGTAGGGGCATGCGGGGCGAGGGTCAATGAGTCTGCAGCTCTTTGTTGACGGAGTGTCGGATCAAGGCGTGTTCGCGTCGGAACGCGTCGGCCCGTTGTGTGTGTCGATTGAACGGTTTCAATCAACTTCCGTACGTACCCGACAACCTCCGTACGTATCCGCCCCGATCACCCCGCCGTTTCAGAACACCGGGGGGTGCCCGCCACCCGCCGGTCCGTCACCGCCGGCTGGGAGCAGGCGTGTGACGTCGACGGAGCCGGCACCGGTCCGCGGCTGGGGAATGAGCGCCCAGAGGGCCGCCAGTGCGGCGAGGGCGGTCACGAGGGCGACGGCGCCGGTGCGCCCTCTCGCCCAGCGTGCCCGGAACCGGATCGGGTCCTCCACCACGACCTTGGAGAGCGAGGCGGCCGCGATCGAGACGGCGATCAGGACCGCGGTACGGCTCCAGCCGGAGAACCCGAGGCGCTGGTCGCTCAGCAGCAGGTAGACGGGCCAGTGCCACAGGTAGAGGCTGTAGGAGATCAGCCCGAGCCGGCGCAGCGGAGGCGCCGTCAGGGCACGGCCGGCCGGGGTGCGGGGAGCGCGGGCGAGGCAGGCGACGAGCAGGGCGGCGGCCAGTGCGTGCAGGAAGAGACCGCCGTGGAAGAGGGACGGGGAGTTCTGCCCGTCGGCCATGCCCCAGTACGCGCCGATCCCGCAGGCCAGGGCCAGACTCCACCGGCCGGCCGTCCGCTCGCCGACTCGGTCCAGGAGGCGGGAGACCGGTGCCGTCGCCGTCAGGGAACCGAGGAGGAGCGAGAAGGCACGGGTGTCGGTCCCCTCGTAGACGCGTGTGGTGTCGGCCGGGGCGGCGGCCAGGACCATGACGGCCAGCGAGACGGCCGCCCCGGCGGCGGCCAGGGCGGCGACGCGGCGCTCGGCGTCACGGCCACGGGCCACCACGCACAGCGCGAGGGGCCAGACCAGATAGAACTGCTCCTCCACCCCGATGCTCCACAGGTGGTCAAAGAGGTGTGTGCCGCCCGCGTTCCAGTAACCGACGTGGTCCGCTATGAAGTGCCAGTTGGCGAGGTTCGCCGCCACCCACGGAGCGTCGTCGAGGGCGAAGCGGAGCAGCACCGGCGGGCCGCACACCCAGGCCAGGATCAGCACGCCCGCGATCGTGACCGCGAGCGCGGGCAGCAGCCGTCGCGCGCGCCGCCCCCAGAAGGCGACGAGGTCGATACGGCCGTCGCGGGCCCGCGCCTCCTTGAGCAGAAGACCGGTGATGAGGAAGCCGGACAGGACGAAGAACAGGTCCACGCCGAGGAACCCGCCGCCGAAACGCCCCGCGTGGAACAGCAGCACGCCCAGGACGGCGAGGCCGCGCAGGCCGTCCAGGGGTGCGATGTGCCGGTCGGCGGTCGGCGCGGGCGCGGAGGTGGCGGGGATGCGGTGACGGGTGCGCTCGGGCCGGGGTCGCGTGGGCATGGGGCTCCGGGAGAAATAGGGGGTGGGGCGGGGCGGCCCGGCTCGAGGGTCTCGGCGGTGTCGCCCCGCGCTCTCGGTGCGTTCCGGCGGGGCGAGTTGCCCCTCGTCGGCCTACCGGCAGCCCAGCGAGGCGTACACCTTGTCGCCCGTCCACGAGCCCGTGGCCCACTGATCCACCGGGGCCGGCGTGAAGCCGTACCGGCGGTGCACCTGCCGGGCGAACCACGCGGCGAACGCGGCCGAGCCCTGCTGGCACGAGTGGATCCCGTCCTTGCTCCGCTGTGCCTTGCCGGCCGCCGCGTCGGTACCCCACAGGGCGGAGGCGTCGAGGAAGCGGACCGTCGCGGGATGCCGGTGGGCGACCTGCGCGGCGGCCTCCGGCGCCGTCCTGATCGCTTCCGCGTGCGGCTTGTAGAAGTCGTCCACCTTGAAGGGCGGTGCGGACACGATGAGCAGGTCGGCGCCGGCCTCGTGGACGGTCCTGGCCAGACGTTCGTAACCCGCGCGCTGCTCGGCCAGGGTGCCCCAGTCGTAGGTGGTGATCTGGTAGGCGACGACGTCCGGTGTGAAGGACCGCAGCTCGTGGGGGAGCTTCTGCCAGGTGGACGCCGCGATCCCGCCGATGACACCGCCGCCGCCGATCGCTGCCATCGACGCGAACCGCGCGCCGCCGGCCTTCATCGCCGCGTCCAGGGCGGGCGCCTGGGCGGTCGCTATGGAGTCGCCCATCCACAGCAGCCTGCGGGGCTTCGCGTCCTCCCCCGCCCGGGTGCCGGACGCCCGCCGGTCGCCGGCCGTTCCGGTCGCCGTGGTGGCGCCGCCGGTGCCGGGCCCGGGCGCGCCGCAGGCGGTGAGCGCGAAGAGCGCCGCCGCCGAGGCGAGGGCGGCACGGTGGGCGTGCCGCCAACGGTGAGGGGAGGAGACGGTGTTGAGGTTCATGCGTTCAGCAGACGGCGAGGGGCGCACCGTGCGTGAGGGCCGTCATCGTTTCATCACCGAATGCGGAACCGGATGTCATACGCATCGAGCACCCTGGTCGAAGAAGGCAGCAGCCCCGCCGGAGAAGAGCGCACCCCCCATGGCACGAGTCCTGCTCATCGAAGACGACCCCGCCGTGCAGAGAGGCGTCACCCTCGCACTGAAGCGCCGCAGCCACGAGGTGGAGGTCGCCGGCAGCGGCGAGACGGGCCTGCTGGCCCTGGAACGCTTCCGGCCGGACCTGGTGCTGCTGGATCTGATGCTGCCGCGGATGAGCGGCCTGGAAGTGTGCCGCCGCATCCGGGAGAGCAAGCAGATCCCCATCATCATCCTCTCCGCACGCGGGGACGAGATCGACATGGTGGTCGGTCTGGAGGCGGGCGCCGACGACTACGTCGTCAAACCGGCCGGCGGGGAACTGCTCGAGGCGCGGATCAAGGCCGTCCTGCGCAGGGCCGCGCCCGCCCAGGACGCCCCGGGGGCATCCGGGCCGGCGGGAGAGGAGCGCCACGGCGATCTCACCGTGGACCGCACCGCCCTGATCGTCGCCAAACACGGTGCCGAACTGGCACTGGCCCCCTCCGAGCTGAAGCTGGTGCTGTTCCTCACCGCCGCCCCGGGCCAGGTCTACACGCGCCCGCAGCTCCTGGAGCAGGTCTGGGAGCACTCCTTCTACGGTGACGTCCGCCTCGTCGACGCCTGCGTGATGCGGCTGCGCGCCAAGATCGAGGACGATCCGCGCAAGCCGGTGTACGTGCAGACGGTGCGCGGGTTCGGCTACCGTTTCGGACCCGTGTGATGTCCGCGATGCTCCGCGTCCCCCGGGGCCTGCGGGTACGGTTCGTGATCGCCTTTCTCCTGGCCGCGGCCTTCGGCGCCGTCCTCACCGCAGGACTCACCTACCTGCGGGCCCGCTCGGCCATCCTCGAGCGGGCCCAGGACAGCGCCGTGGCGGACCTGCGCGCCCAGGCCGACTCCCTCGCCCCCGACCTCGCCTTCCCGCCGCGCACGGCGGACCTGCGCGACCTGGCCCGCCAGCTCGACCGGGCCGGAGGAGCACGGGCCTGGCTCTGCGCCGCCTCCTACCGGGGCGGCGAGCCCGTAGCGGCGTCCCGCAGCACTCCGCCCGTCCCCGAGGAGCTCCGCGCGGCCGTCCGGCGCGGCGGACGGGCGGGCTACCAGTACGTCGAACACGACGGCCGTCCCTGGCTGGCCCTCGGCATGCCCGTCTCCTACGCCGGCGCTCCCGGCCGCTCCGGCGGTGCGGGCGGGCCCTCCGGCCTGACCGTGTACGCCTCCTTCTCCCTGGACGAGGAGCAGGACGACATCGCCGCCCTGGTCACGGCCGCCGAGGCCGGAGCGGTCCCGGCTCTCGGTCTCGCCCTCGTCCCGGCCCTGCTCGCGGCCCGCCGCGTCCTGCGCCCCGTACGGCTCCTGCACCGCGGCGCCCAGCGCATCGCCGCCGGACAGCTCGACACCCGCCTCGAACCGCGCGGACGCGACGAACTCGCCGACCTCACCCACTCCTTCAACGCCATGGCCGAAACCCTGGAGAAGGACGCCGCCGAACTGCGCCGCATGGAAAGCAGCGCCCGCCGCTTCGCCGCCGACGTCGCCCACGAACTGCGCACGCCGCTCGCGGCCATGACCGCCGTCACGGAAGTCCTCGACGAGGAGGCCGGCTTCGGCGACCTGCCCGCCGACACGGCCGACGCGCTGCGGCTGATCAGCGGCGAGACCCGCGCCCTCGGCCGCATGGTCGAAGACCTGATGGAGATCTCCCGCTTCGACGCCAAGGCGGCCTCACTGCACCTGGAACACCTCGACCTGCGCACCTTGGTCGCCAAGACGCTGCAGGTGCGCGGCTGGGCGGAGGACGAACGCGTCAGGACCGACCTTCCGCACCCGGTTCCGGTACGCGCCGACCCCCGGCGCGTCGACGTCATCCTGGCCAACCTCATAGGCAACGCCCTGAGGCACGGCCGGTCCCCGGTCACCGTCTCCACCCGGGCGGAGGGCGACCGGGCGGCGCTCACCGTCACCGACCGGGGACCGGGCATCCTCGACGAGGCGCTCCCGCACGTCTTCGCACGCTTCTTCAAGGCCGACACGGCACGCCCCCGTTCGCACGGCAGCGGCCTCGGACTGGCCATCGCCCACGAGAACGCGGCCCTGCACGGCGGCACCCTGACCGCGGCCAACTCCCCGGACGCAGGAGCCGTGTTCACCCTCACCCTCCCACTCGCCGCCGCCTCGCAGGAGCAGCGATGACACCCGACTCCACCGCCCGGCGCGCACCCCGCACCGCCCTGACCGCCGCCCTGGCGGCTCTGCTGGCCGCCGCAGTCACCGGCTGCGGGATCGGCCCCGGCGATCCCGCGCCCGCCGGCGCTCCGGCCTCCGGCGTCCAGCGGTCCGCAGGCGCATTCCCCTCCGCCCGCCTGTACTTCGCGAGCCCCTACGGCATCCGTGCCGTCGTCCGCCCCACCGACGGCGCCCCCAGCCCCCAGCAGGCCCTCGACCTCCTCCTGAAGGGCCCCACACCCGCCGAACGGGAACGCGGTCTGACCAGCCAGGTCCCACCGGCCCACGGGCAGCTCACCGCCAGCGCCGGTGACGGGGCCGTCGACGTCTTCGTCCCCTTCGCGGTCAGCGCCGGCGACCTCGACGTCACGGCGATCAGCCAGCTCGCCTGCACCGCCGCCCACGCCGAGGTCCCCGGTGGCCTGCCCGCCACGCAGGTCGACGTCCGCATCCACGAGAACTTCTCCCACTCCGGCGACCCGTGGACGGTCCGGTGCGGCTCCCACGGCAATGTGACACCGGTGGCCAGGTGACACGCGGCCGGCGCCCGGATCCGACCTCGCGCCCCCGCTCCGGCTATGCCGTCTCGCGCCGCAGGTCGTGGCCGGCGCTGACGGCCGCCGCGGCCAGGAGGCCCAGGGCCAGGGTGTCGGTGAGGGAGCCCGGGTGAGGGGCGGGCCGCAGAACGGCGAGGAGGCTCTGGCCTGCCGCGAGGGCCAGTCCCGTTCCCATGGACAGCAGGGCCGCGGACAGCCGGGGGGTGGACGGCGGGGGAGCGATCGGGGTGACGCGGGCGACGAGGGTGCACAGGCGCAGCGCGACGAACCCGAGAGTGAGCCAGTAGCAGGCGACCGCGGCGGCACCGGGGAGGTGGCCGGCCAGGCCGCTCCACGCCGTCAGGCACAGGGCCGTGACCGCGGCGGCAGGGGCTGCCAGGGTGCGGACCGCCGCGGCGGTCAGACGGCGGAGGGCTTCGCCTCGAAGCGGGGGAAGCGGCGCGGCGAGGACGATGCCGACGAGGAGGGGGGCGAGCCAGAGGCTGGTGACGGGGTGGCGGACGTCGGCCGTGAAGGTGGGGGAGGGTTCGGCCGAGCGCAGCAGCAGCCCGGTGGCCGCGGTGAGCGCGAACAGTGCCACGGTCAGCACACGGCGGGTCTGGCCGGTGACCGTCTCGGGCCAGTCGCCGGGGTGGAGCCAGAGCCGCGCGGCCCCCTTGAGGGCGTCGGGCCATGAGCGGATGCCCGACGCGGACACCTCGTACGTGATGTCCTCGCCCCATCGCTCGCGGACGGCCGGCGGGTAGAGGAGGGTCAGGAACGCGGCCGCGCTCATGCCGTGGTGATCCCGAGTGCGCGCAGACCGGCGGCGGAGATGCGGGCCATCTGCTGCAGTTCGGTGCGCAGTTGGTCGCGTCCCGCGTCGGTGATCTGCATGGTGCGGTGGCGTTCCCCGGTCTCGGCGGCTCCGTCCGCGGGCCGGATCAGCTCGCGTGCCTCCAGCCGGGACAGCGCTCCGTAGAGGCTGCCGGGGCCGAGTTTGCGGCCGGTGAGCTCCTCGATCGCGGTGTTGACGGCGTAACCGTGCAGCGGGCCGTCCGCGAGGACGGTGAGCACGAGCATCTGGGCGTCGTTGCTGTGCATGGGGTCGTCTCCTTGCCTCCGGCTCCGCATGCCACGAGGCGCGATATTACCTGTCGCGTACTACTCGGCACATACTACTTGTCGCGTAGTACGAGGCGCGTACTATGGCGGGTCATGGAAGCACACGCGGAGGAGAACGGCCGGGCCGTGCCGGCCGTGGTGTGGGCGAGTCTCGGCACCGCCGGTGTCTTCGAGGCGTCGACGCTGCTGGCGACCCAGGACAAGACGGTCAGGGCGGCCAGCCCCTGGCAGGACGACCCCTACGACGTGGTCGTGTCCCTGGCCCAGTTCACGGTGCCCGTGCTCGCCTTGGTGATCACGTTGCGGCTGCTCGCGTGGCGGGCGCCCGGTGGCGCGGACCGGGCGCGGCAGACCGTGCGTGCCGCGGGGGCGATGACCACGCTGGTCGGGCTCACCGCGGCGAGCGAGTGGGCCGCGGTCATCGCCGGGACGCCGGCCCCGGTTCCGGGGGCGTGGACATCGGTGCTGATCGGCGGGCTGGTCGGCGACTCGGTACTCGCCGCGGTGTCAGCGCTGCTGCTGGTGCGCCGGCGCCGTCGGTGGGGCCCGTCCGGCAGGTGGCGGTACGACTGGCTCGATGACGCCCTCCACGTCTGCGGACGGGTTCCGGTACTGCGGCGCTGGGCCGGCCCGGCGGCCGCGGCCTGGGTGCGCCGTCGCGCGATGACCGTGTTCGTCATGCTGAGCACGCTGGCCGCGGCGGCCGTCACCGGCACACAGGCCATCGGCGAGCACTGGACCGATCCACTGCTCACCGCCTGGTTCCTGACCGTCGCGGCCACCTCCGACCTCGCGTTCTGTGTGATCGGCAATGCGGTCGCCGGATTCATCGCCCGGCCGCCGCGCACCCGGAAGCGTCGCATCGCCGAGGTGTCGGTGGTGGCCGGATGTGTGGCGATCAGCGCGGCGACGGCGTTCCGTGGCGCGCTGTGGCCGGTGTTCGGGACGGGGCCACTGACGTCGGTTCCGGCCCTGGCCGCCCTCACGCTCGGCGCCGGTGCGGTCACGACCGTGGTCACGGCGGCTGTGTTGTCCACGTGCTTCCCGCGCACCCCTTCCCGGCCGGCCCGCCGCCGCTTCGGCACCGCGCCCTCCTCCCGGCGGCGACCGGACACGCACCTGTGAAAGGCATGACGATGAGACCGTGCAGGACGCACGCACAGACAGCAGCACCGATCCGCGCCGATGAGCTGTCCAAACGGTACGGACGCCGACAGGCCGTCAGCGGCCTCGGCTTCACCGTGGGGGCCGGCCAGATCTGCGCGCTGCTCGGCCCCAACGGGGCGGGCAAGACCTCCACGATGCGGATGCTGGTCGGCCTGTCGTCCCCGGACACCGGCAGCGCGAGCATCCTCGGCCGACCGGTCCGCCTCGGCGCGGACGTGCTGCGCGGCGTCGGCGTCCTCATCGACGGCCCGGCGTTCGTGCCGCACCTCACCGGCCGGGCCAATCTGCGGCTCCTGTGGTCGGCGACCGGGCGGGCCTGGCCGCCTCCCGCGCTGGCCGACGCCCTGGACCTCGCCGGGCTCGGCGAGGCGCTCGACCGCAGGGTCAAGGGCTACTCGACGGGCATGAGGCAGCGGCTGATCTTGGCCCAGGCCCTGATGCGCGAGCCGGACGTACTGATCCTGGACGAGCCGGCCAACGGACTGGACCCCGGCGAAGTCCGCGCCCTGCGCGAGCACTTGTCGGAACTGGCCGGGCGAGGGGTGGCCGTACTCGTCTCCAGCCACCAGCTCGCCGAGGTGCAGCAGCTGGCGACCCACGCCGTCGTGATGAACCGCGGACGGCTCATCACCGCCGGACCGATGGACGAACTCCTCGGCGCTTCCGGCACCTACCGCCTCCAGGCGGACGACACCGACAAGGCAGCCGCCGTACTGCGCGCCCTGCCCGGCGTCGCGACGGCCACCACGCAGCACGGCGAGCTCGTCGTCGACGCGCCCGGTGTGCCCTCCCGCGACCTCGTCCGCGCCCTGGTCGCGGAGGGCGTCGGCGTCACTGCCGTGCGGCGGGAGAGCAAGTCCCTGGAAGAGGCCTTCCTGACCATGACCCGACAAGGAGCCGACGACCGTGCTGCGCGTTGAACTGACCACCCAGCTGCTGCGGATCCGCACCCTCGCCGTCCTCGCCTGCCTGGCCGCCGTCCCCGTCGTGGCCGGCTTCTCGTACGCCTCCGAGGCGGGGCACCGCAACGGCCACCAGACCGGCCTGTTCGGCGCCTCCCCCTACTCCGCGCTCAACCACGCCATGGCGAGCATGGAGTTCATCGAACCGCTGCTCCTGCCGATCATGGTCGCTCTGCCGGCCGCCGCGATCGCCTCCTCCGACCGGGAGTGGGGCATCCTGCGCTACCTGTACGTCGCCCCCGTCAGCCGAACTCGCCTCCTGGCGGCCAAGTTCGGCGCCCTGGCCGTCCTCACCACGCTCGCCACTCTGTGCGTGCCGGCGGCCGGCCTGCTCGCCGGGCTCGCCGTCTTCGGCTGGCACCCGTTCCACGTCATCGGCGCCCCGGATCTCACCGGCGGCGAGACCGCCACCCGTGTCCTGTCGGCGACCGGCTACTGCCTGCTGTGCATGCTGAGCATCGCGACGATCGCGTTCGCGCTGGGACTCCTCCTGCCGCGCGGCATCGAAGCCCTCGGCGCCACCGTGGCCTTCGTGATCGCCGCCGCCATCTTCAACGGCTCGCCCACCCTGCGCTCCGTGCAGGCCGTCCTGCCCATGCACTACTGGCAGGACTGGACCCGGCTGTTCGACCCCACCGGGACGGCGCGCCTCGGCACCGGCATCGCGGTCCAGACCGCCACGATCGTTCTCGCCGCCTGCGCCGCCGCCCTCGTGCTCTTCCGACGCGACCCGGCGGCATGACACGCCCGCGGCGGGCTGAGCAGCGGAACCGCAGGAGAGGGGCATCGAGGCCGTACGGGCCGCCGGAGCCGGCGTGCACGGTGACGGCGACGGGTTCGACGTACCAGGCGCCGTCACCGTGCTCCGTACGCATCCGGGCCGGACGCGAGTCCGGGCGGATCAGCAGGTCTTGCGGACGTACCCGCTGCTGCCGGCCGGAGAGACGTCCAGGTCGCGCTGGACGATGCTCAGCCTGTCACCCCAGGCCTCGCACGCCTTCGACCTGCCCGCGTCCGTGTACTCGATCACGATGACGTGGTCACCGAAGGCGCTGGTGTAGGCGTCGCACTCGGAGTACTGGCCGCACTCCTCCGCCACGGCGAAATCGAGGCCGTTGGCGACGCGGTTGCCGGCCAGTTCTGAGGCGTTCTTCTGCGCGATGGCCAGGCCGTCGGCGTGGGCGCGGCCGGACAGCAACCTGATGAGGGCCTGCGCGTGGTCCGCGGTCAGGCGCCGGCCGGAGCGTGTGTAGCTGTCGTAGTTGTCGGGTTCGACGGCCTGGAAGCCCTTGTCCCGGCAGCCGTCGATCAGGGCTCCGATCCTGTCGGCGATCCGTTCGCGCTTCGTGGCGGTGCTGATGTCGAGCAGCGCCTCGCCCCAGTCCTCGTCATAGACGACCCTGCCCGCTGAGTCGCGCAGCAGCAGGTCCGGGGCCCATTCGTCCTCGGCCCCCGGCTGGGCCTGGAAGGCGTTGACGTAGCAGATGTTGTACAGGCCGGCCGCCGGGGAGGCGGTGTGGTCGCGGGTGACCACCGTGACTCCGGCCGGCGGGGTGTAGGCGCCGCCGATCTGGTAGTCGAAGCCGGCGTGGGCGGGCGGCAGCGTGTAGGACGCGGCCTGTGTCGTGGTCGCCTGGACGAACAGCGCGCCGGTCAGGACCGCGGCGCCGGCGGCCGTTGCGAGGATCTTCCGGGAAACGGTACGCATCACGTGGCTCATGCATCGAGCTCCACAGGAGAGGGCACGTCCCCGCCTCGGACGCGCGGGGGCGTCCTGGCGACTCGGGCCGGGCTCGCGGCACGGGGCCTGCATACCGGCTGGGCGTACCTCTGACGCGGAGCCGGGGCTCCGGCGTTGTCCGGGAGTAAAGCGATCGCCTGAGGAGATGTCAACGTGTTCCCCAAGTCGCGCCGAAACCAAGCAGGTTGGAGCGTCGCGCACCACAGGCCGACGATGCGGTTCGACGGCCTGGTCATCGGCTGGGCGGCCTCGGGGGGTGGTGCCGGCACCACCCCCGATCCGGGGCGTGGGCCGACTGTGTCGCGGGTGGGGGAGGAGGAGGGTTGGCCCCGTCGGCGAGAGCCCGGCCGAGGGAGCCGACATCGATGACCGAACGGGGAGACATGATGGCCAGTCACACAAGGCGGACAGTTCTCAAGGGCGCGGCGGTCGCGGCAGCGGGCAGCGCGGTCGGGAGCGCTCCCGGTTTCCTCGCGTCCCCGGCGCGGGCGAGTGGCGTAGGCGGGGGGAACGGGGTGACGGGGGCCACCCCGTTCCTGGAAGGGGCTTTCGCGCCGGTCACCGAGGAGTTGACCGCCTTCGACCTCGAGGTCACCGGCCGCGTTCCGCGTGACCTGGACGGCCGCTACCTGCGCAACGGCCCCAACGCGCTGGGCCTGGAGGACGTCCGCGCCCACCACTGGATGCTGGGCGACGGGATGGTGCACGGGGTGCGTCTGCGCCGCGGGCGCGCGGAGTGGTACCGCAACCGCTGGGTGCGGTCCTCACAGGTGACGGCGAAGCTGGGGGAGACGTACCCGGGCCGGGTGCCGCCGGACGACTTCGCGTGCAACACGCACGTGATCCCGTACAAGGGCCGCATCCTGGCGCTGCAGGAAGGCGGGCCGCTGCCCTACGAGCTGGACGGCGAGCTGGGCACCGTGCGCCCGTACGACTTCGGCTCGACTCTCGAGGGCGCGTTCACCGCGCACACCAAGTACGACGCGGCGGCCGACGAACTGCACGCGATCGCGTACTACCCCACCTGGGACCATGTGCGGCACATCGTGATCGACCGGACCGGCCGGGTGGCGCGGACCACGCGGATCGCCGTCGCGGACGCGCCGATGATGCACGACTTCGCGCTCACCGAGAAGTACGTGGTGATCGTGGACGTGCCGATCACCTTCGACGGCGCCGCCGCGGAGGCGGGGGCGATCGTGCCGTACGTGTGGAACGACGAACACCCCATGCGCATCGGACTGTTGCCGCGTACCGGCGGCAGCACGCGCTGGTTCGAGATCCCCCCGGTGTACTACTCGCACACCCTCAACGCCTACGATCAGGGGGACACGGTGGTGGTGGAGTACATCGCGTTCCCCGCGCCGTTCTACGCCGCCGGCCGCGGTATGGGCGGGCCCTCCGCGACCGGTTCCCCGACGCTCGACCGCTGGAGCATCGGCCTGCGCGCGGGCCGGGTCCAAAGTGTCCGGCTGGACGATCGTCCGCAGGAGTTCCCGCGCATCAACGAATCCCTCGTCTCGCGCCGCCACCGCTACGCCTACACCGCGAGCGCGGCCGAGATGTGGCGCGCGTACGAGACGGCCGACGGCGTGCCGCCGGACGAGAAGTTCACCAACTACCTGATGAAACACGACATGCTGCGGGGCAGCAGGCAGCTCCACCGCTTCCCCCGGGGCGCTGCGGTCGGCGAGCCGGTGTTCGTCCCGCGGCGCGGGGCCCGGGACGAGGACGACGGCTACGTGCTGTCGTACGTGAACGACCCCGACCGCGGCGCGACCGACCTGGTGATCCTCTCGGCCCAGGACTTCGACGGCCACCCGCTGGCCCGGATCCACCTGCCCGGCCGGGTACCGCTGGGATTCCACGGCAGCTGGATCGCGGATGCCTGACGCCCCGTGCCTGCCGGCGGCGCAGGCGCCCTCGGCGTCTTCAGCGCCGCCGCACGGCCGAACCCGAACCCGGACGGACAAGGCCGACGCCGGCCAGGCAGATGAGCGCCAGCGCGAGTACGGCCGAGACGACGGTCAGGACCGCGACACCATGCGTGAGCTGGATACCGGCACCCACCACGAGCAGCACGCCCGCCACCAGGTACAGAACGCTCAACGCCCGTGTACGCGGAACGAATTGCCACCTGCGCTCACTCATGAATGCCTCCTTGTCGGCCTCGATGAGGTGCGCATGCCCCGTCAGGCGCACCGCTCACCTCCGGAACGCGGCTACGCCTCGGCCACGACGATGTAGAACGTCACCGCCGCGAAGAAGGGGCCCTTCCTGAGGTGGTTCAGCCAGGCTTCCGCCGCCTCGACGGTGAAGTAGTCCGCCTCCCGGGCTCGTCGAGTGGTGCGTTCCAGGCCGAGGACGCTGTCCGCGGCGCGTACGTCGCGGAAGACGGGTGTGACAGGGATGACCGTGGGCACGGTGAAACCGGCCGCGGCCGCCAGGCGCGGAAGCTGCCTGCCGATCGCCGCGTTGCGGACCACCCGCTCGGCCACATGGCGGGTGTACGCCCGCGTCAGGTCGTGGTCCGGGTGATCGACGGCCAGGGTCTCCCAGTCGGGCTCGCCCATGACCAGCCGCCCGCCCGGCCGCAGGACCCGGCGGATCTCGCCGAGCGCTGTCACGGGATCGGCGACGTGCTGCAGGACCCGGTCGGTGCGGGCACGGTCGGCGCTGCGGTCGGGCAGCGGCAGGTCGTGCACGTCTGCGTGCCGGACCTCCACCGCGGCCCGACCGGTGGTGCGGGCCCGGGCGGCGTCCACCATGTGCTGGTCGTGGTCGAGGCCGGTGACCGCCCCGGTCGGGGCGACGGCCTGCGCCAGCGCGTCGAGGTCGGTGCCGGGGCCACAGCCGAGGTCGAGCACCCTGTGCCCGGTACGCAGGTCGAGTTCGTCGAGCATGCGCTGCTTGTAGGAGCGGCCGAGGTCGCTCGTGGCGAGCCGGTCGAGGTAGGTGACGGGATCGGGTTCGGCCGTCTCGAACGTGAAGGATGACATACGGCCCAGTCAACCAACTGCCCGGTCGAGCCGTCGTCTTGCGTGTGCCGTCCGCCGTCCGCCGTCCGCCGTCCGCCGTCCGCGCCGTCACGCCCCGCCGCGCGGCCGGTGCGTGCTCGCGGCCGGCTGTGGAGGCGACCTCCGCCGGGCTACTTCGACTCGACTCGGCCAAGCGGGTCGGGGTCCGTCGCCAGCGCCTCACGCGCCGTCTGCCAGGCGGGATCCGCGGGGTCGAGCCGGGTGCGGAGGTAGGCCGAGGTGAGCCGCGCCACCGCGGCCACCCGCTCGGGGTTCTCGTCCGTGGTCTCGGCGACGTCGTATCCGGAGATTCCGCCGAGTCCGTGCCCGGCGTCGAACAGGGTGAGCAGGGCCTTGGGGCCGGGGGCGAGGTGATAGGGGTCGGCGTGCCAGTCCGGGCCCATGTCCGTGAAGTGCCGGGAGTCGTCCTTGTCGCCGGCGACCACCAGCGTGGGTGTGGTCATCGTGGAGAAGTCCATGGTGCGGAAGAACGGCACGTTCGCCGCCCACGGCCCGTTCAGCGCCTCGCCGCCCCTGCCGGGCGCGGCCAGCAGCACACCGGCCTTGATCCGGGGCTCGATGAGGTTCGCTTCCTGTGCGTCGGCGGGGTCGGTGAGCCGTGCGCCGAGCAGGAGTTCGGCGGTGTGGCCGCCCATCGAGTGTCCGGCGACGGCGACCTTGTCGTGGTGGACGCGCCCGGCGAGCTGCGGCACGGTGGCCTCGATCGCGTCGAGCCGGTCGAGGATGTGCGTCATGTCCTCGGCGCGTGAGCGCCAGAACAGGGATGCTCCGGGGGCGGCGTCGGTGTGCAGGTGACTCAGTGTCCTGGAGCTGAGGTGGGTGGGCTGGATGACGACGAATCCGTGCGCCGCCCAGAAGTCGGCCAGAGGCGCGTAGCCGTTGAGCGACGACAGGTTGTTCGACGGGCCCTGACCGTGCGAGAAGAGGATGACGGGCAAGTCGGTTCCGGTGACGGGTGCGGAGACGCGCGCCTGGAGGTCCACCGGGCGTCCGGGCACGGGCAGTACCACCGGGCTGAACGAGAGGACGGGTGCGGGCGAGCCGAGAGCGTCGGGCATGGAAGTCGGTCCGTTCATGGGTGAGTTGTGTCCCTTCGACGGCGTCTGCCGCCGCCCCGGGGCGGCGGCAGACGCGCAGGAGTGCCGGGCTGCGGCTGAATCGCGAACCGGAGCATCGTTCCGCTTAATATACGGAACATCGTTCCGCTTCGTCAATCGCGGCTCCGTGCCCCGGCTGTGCAACCGGCGGACACTTCTCGGACTCCGCCCCATTGTGTTGTGCCCTGTGCGGCTTTACTGTTCGACTTTGCCTGAGTCTGTTTGACTCTGATCGCTCAGGCGGTATGGAGGCCGCAGTGCTGGGTAAGCGGGGTCATCGGATCGGTCCACAGGCCGCGAGACCCGGTCGCCGTCGGTGGTGGAGGGCGGTCCTCGCGACGGCCGCGACCATCGCCCTGGCCACGGGGATCACCACACCCGCCGCGGCGCGGGACGCCGGCCGGCAGCAGCCCGCCGCCGAGCCCGGCGCCGGCCCGCGGGCGCACACGGTGAGTCTCGACGGCTACTCGTTCCTCGTCGACGGCAGGCGCACCTACCTGTGGTCCGGCGAGTTCCACTACTTCCGGCTCCCCAGTCCGGACCTGTGGCGCGACATCTTCCAGAAGATGAAGGCCGCCGGGTTCAACTCCACCTCGCTGTACTTCGATTGGGGATACCACTCGCCGAAGCCGGGCGTGTACGACTTCAGCGGCGTGCGGGACGTCGACAAGCTCCTCGACATGGCCGAGGAAGCGGGCCTCTACGTGATCGCGCGCCCGGCGCCGTACATCAACGCGGAGGTCGACAGCGGTGGCCTGCCCGGCTGGATGACCACCAAGCCCGGCGACAACCGCAGCGACGACCCGCGGTTCCTGAGGTACGCGGACGAATGGCTGACGCGGATCGACCGGATCATCGCCCGCCACCAGCTGACCAACGGCACCGGTTCGGTCATCGCCTACCAGGTCGAGAACGAGTACTACCACGGCACGGACGCCGGTCGCTCCTACATGAAGCACCTGGAGGACAAGGCCCGCGCCGACGGCATCACCGTACCGCTGACCGGCAACAACAACGGCACCTTCAACTCCGGCACCGGCGCCCTGGACGTCGACGGCCCGGACTCCTACCCGCAGGGCTTCAACTGCTCCAACCCCGCGAAGTGGAACGGCGTCCCCGACATCGGCTACGACCACCCGGCCGGCAAGCCCCTGTACTCGCCGGAGTTCCAGGGCGGCGCCTTCGACCCCTGGGGCGGACCCGGCTACGACAAGTGCGCCCAGCTGATCAACGACCGGTTCGCCGACGTGTTCTACAAGCAGAACATCGCTGTCGGCGCCACCGCGCAGAGCTTCTACATGACCTACGGCGGCACCAACTGGGGCTGGCTGGGCATGCCGGAGAACTACACGTCCTACGACTACGGGGCCGCCATCCGTGAGAACCGCCTGCTCGATCCGAAGTACGACGAGGACAAGCTGATCGGGTACTTCACGCAGTCGGTCGCCCCGCTGACCAAGACCGAGGCGATCAGGGCGACGCCACCGGACGACCCCGCGGTCGTCGACACGGCGCGGATGAACCCCGACACCAAGACACAGTTCCACGTCCTGCGGCACGGCGACTCCACGTCCACGGCGGTCGACAAGACCCACATCTCGCTGGACTTCGACGCCCAGCCGTCCGCGGACACCACCTACACCTGGGACGACCCCGACTCCGCGCTGCAGTACACCGGTTCGTGGTCGCACGTGGCCGACCAGAGCTACACCGGAGGCGACTACAAGCACACCGAGTCCTTCTCCAACAAGGCCGGTGACTCGGTCACCGTCCCCTTCGACGGCACCGCGATCCGCTGGATCGGCTCGAAGACCGGCAACCACGGCAACGCCGACGTCTACCTCGACGGAACCAAGGTGACCACGGTCGACGACTCCGGCAGTGAGAACCAGGCGGTCGTCTTCCACAAGACCGGCCTGACGCCGGGGGCGCACACCCTGAGGATCGTCGTCGACGGGAACCACGGCGCGGGATCCACGGACAACTACGTGTCCATCGACGCCATCGACGTGCCCACGGCCGCCGCCGCGGAACCCACCTACCCGGTCGTCCCCCAGCAGCCGGGGACCGCGATCACCCTCGACGGACGTGACTCTCACGTCATCGTGGCGAACTACCGTCTCGGACAAGCGCGGTTGCGGTACTCCACCTCGGAGATCATGACCGGCGCGACCATCGGTGACCGGGACGTCGCCGTCCTCTACGGCGACCCGGGCAGCGACGGCGAGACCGTCCTGCGCTACGCCTCCGAACCCACCGTCACCACCGACGGCGGCACGGTCACGACCACTTGGGACCCGGCCACCGGTGACCTGCGGCTGAACTACACGCACAAGGGCCTGATCCGCGTCGGCATCAGCGGCGGCGGACAGCGCCCGCTGCTGTTCCTCGTGGGCGACAAGGCCACGGCCAGGACCTTCTGGCGCCAGGACACGGCGAGCGGCCCGGTACTCGTACGCGGCAGCCACCTGCTGCGCACGGCGACCAGCCGGGACGGCGGCCGCGTCCTGGCACTCACCGGCGACAACGCCGACGACAAGAGCATCGAGGTGTTCACCTCCGCGGACCGTGTCACCTGGAACGGCAGGACCCTGCGCACCCGGACCACCGGCACGGGAAGCCGCACCGGGAAGATCCCGGTGGCCGCCCCGATACACCTGCCGGCCCTGACCGACTGGAAGCACAGCGAGGAATCCCCCGAAGCCGCCCCCGGTTTCGACGACTCCGGCTGGCAGGTGGCCGACAGGACGACCACCAACAGCGTCTCCGGCAGCGACTCACCACCGGTGCTCCACGCCGACGACTACGGCTTCCACACCGGAAACACCTGGTACCGCGGACGCTTCCACGCCACCGGCAAGGAGAAGGGCGTCCACCTGGTCTCGGACTCCGGCGGAAAGGCGCAGGCGTTCTCCGCCTGGCTCAACGGCACCTTCCTGGGCAGCTCCACCACGGGCGGCGCCGACTTCACCTTCCCGGCCGGCTCGGTGAAGTCCGACGGCGACAACGTCATCTCCGTGCTCACCGTGAACATGGGACACGAGGAGGACTACAACTCGACCAACGGCAACAAGACCGCACGCGGCCTGACCGCGGCCTCCCTCGTCGGGGCGCCCCTGACATCCGTCACCTGGCGCCTGCAGGGCGTACGCGGCGGCGAGGACCTCAAGGACACGGTGCGCGGCCCGCTTTCGACGGGCGGTCTGTACGGCGAGCGGGCCGGCTGGTCCCTGCCGGGCTACCCGGACGGCGGCTGGAAGCGGGTGACACTGCCGACGACCGACACCCGCCCCGGCGTCTCCTGGTACCGCACGGAAGCCGACCTGCGCCTCCCGCACGGCCAGGACACCTCGCTCGGGCTGACGTTCACCGACGACCCCGCGCGCAAGTACCGTGCCACGATCTTCGTGAACGGCTGGCAGGTCGGCAACTACGTCAACTACCTCGGCCCGCAGCACACCTTCCCGGTGCCCGACGGGATCCTGGATCCGCACGGCCGCAACAGCATCGCCATCGCCGTGTGGAACCTGGACGGCAGCACCGGCGGGCTCGGCAAGGTCTCGCTCACCGACTACGGCAGCTACGCCTCCTCCCTGCGAGTCGCGCAGAACGACAGCCCCCGCTACGACCCCCGGGCCTACGCGATGCCGAAACGTCCGGGAGCGGACGTCACCCTGGACGTGCCGGACACCGCTCAGCCGGCACGGCCCTTCACGGCCCGGGCCACGGTGCGGGTGCCGAGGGACAGGCGGTCCGCCTCCCGGCTGACGGCCACGCTGTCCGCGCCCGACGGCTGGAGCGTGAGCGCCACGGGCCCGACGTCCCTCGACCGCCTGCGACCCGGCCGATCGGCCACCTTCACCTGGCAGGTCGAGCCGCCCACCGGGAAGCTGCCGCCCGCCTCGGCGCTCACCACCACGGTGCGCTACCGGCAGAGCGGACGGCAGGCGGCCACCGGGGACGAGCGCATCGTCCGCGGCATCCCGCCGGCTCCACCGGCCGGGAAGAACGCCGTCAGCGATCTGCCGTTCCTGTCGTCCACCAACGGGTGGGGCCCGGTCGAGCGCGACACCAGCGTCGGCGAGCAGGCGGCCGGGGACGGCCGCCGGATCAGCATCGCCGGTGCCGGCTACGCCAAGGGCCTGGGCACCAACTCGGTCAGCGACGTCGAGCTCTACCTCGCCGGGAAATGCTCCCGGTTGACGGCGGAGGTCGGGGTCGACGACGAGACGGGCGGTGCGGGAACGGTGACGTTCTCCGTGCTCGCCGACGGCAGGACCCTGGTGACCACGCCGGCGATCCGCGGCGGACAGGCCGCGATGCCGGTCGACGTCGACGTCAGCGGCGCACAAGTGATCGACCTCAAGGTCGGTGACGCCGGTGACGGCAACGGCAACGACCACGGCGACTGGGCGATACCGACTCTGACCTGCGGCTAGACAGGACCCGGGTCCGGTCCGCGAACAGGACGCGGACAGGAGGCGACCAGCGACGGCAACAGGGCCGGACGGACCGCCGCCCCGTACGAGGCGGCGGTCTCGCCGTACCGGCCCGGGCGCCCTGCCTCCCGGACCCGATGCGCCCTGCCGGTCGTCGTCCGCGACCAGGCCCGCAGGGGCGCCTCAGACCACCGGCTCCCGGGCGGACGACGGCCCGGCGGCAAGCAACGCGGAGATCCCGTCGGCGAGGTGGGGGCCGATCTCGCCCCAGCCGTCCTTGTAGCCGTAGACGGCGGCCAGGGTGCGGGCGTCGTAGTCACCGTTCATGATCTCGATGTCGGTGGCGGTGATGAGTGCCGGGTGGGCGACGCCGCAAGCCGCCGAGACCTTCGTCAACTCCTTGCGCAGGGTGCGCAGATAGACGGCGGCACGGGTGGCCTTCGAGGTCGGATCGAGGCCGCGGGCCAGCCACTGGTTCTGGGTGGCGACGCCGGTGGGGCACTTGTCGGTGTGGCATTTCTGCGACTGGATGCAGCCGATGGAGAGCATGGCCTCGCGGGCCACATTGATCATGTCGGCGCCCAGGGCGAAGGCGACGGCGGCGTTCTCGGGCAGGCCGAGCTTGCCGGAGCCGATGAAGGTCAGGTCGTCGGTCAGCCCGAGTTCGGCGAAGGTGCCGTAGACCCGGGAGAAGCCCATGCGGAACGGCAGCGACACCGAGTCGGTGAAGATCAGCGGCGCCGCTCCGGTGCCGCCCTCGCCGCCGTCGATGGTCACGAAGTCGACACCACGGTCACCACGCGCCATCAGTCCGGCCAGCTCCTGCCAGAAGTCCGCCTCTCCCACCGCGCTCTTGATCCCGACCGGCAATCCGGTCTCGGCGGCGAGCAGTTCGACGAAGTCGAGCATCGAGTCGACGTCGCTGAACGCGGTGTGCCGCGAGGGGGAGGCGCAGTCCTTGCCGACGGGGATGCCCCGGATCTCGGCGATCTCAGGCGTCACCTTCGCCCCCGGCAGCAGCCCGCCCAGCCCCGGCTTGGCACCCTGGGAGAGCTTGATCTCGATCGCCCTGACCGGGGCGCCTGCGACCACGTCCTTGAGCTTGCCGAGGTTGAAGCTGCCGTCCTCATTGCGGCAGCCGAAGTACGACGTCCCGATCTGGAGGACGAGATCCCCGCCGTTGCGGTGGTACGGCGAGAGGCCGCCCTCTCCCGTGTTCTGCATCGTGCCCGCCAGCGCCGCCCCCTTGTTGAGCGCCGAGATGGCCGCGCCCGACAGGGAGCCGAAGCTCATCGCGGAGATGTTCACCACGCTCGCCGGCCGGAACGCCTTGGCGCGCCCGCGCGGCCCGCCCAGCACCTTGGCCGACGGCAGCGGTGCCTGCGGGTCGTGCACGTCGGGCAGGGCGCCGGCGAAGGTGCGCTGCTTGACGTATGCGTGTCCCTGCGTGTGCTCGACGTCGACATCGGTTCCGAACCCGAAGTAGTTGTTCTCGCCCTTCGCCGAGGCGTAGATCCAGGTGCGCTGGTCACGGCTGAACGGGCGCTCCTCCTCGTTGGAGGTCACTATGTACTGCCGCAGCTCAGGCCCCACCGTCTCCAGCAGGTACCGGGCGTGCCCGATCAGCGGGAAGTTCCGCAGCAGCGCGTGCTTCTTCTGGACGAGATCGCGTCCTGCCACCAGTGCCAGTGCTGCTGCGGTGGCCATGCCGATACTCCGGGCGCGCATGAACGGTCCTCTCCTCGATGCTCGACTCCATCGCCGTGCGGTGGACGTCATCCTGTCGTGCGTTGAGCGTTGGGCGGCGGGCAGGGCCGGCAGGGCGGCAGTGCCCCTCGAAGAATGCGCGACGATATCAGGGGCCGCGCGGTCGGCCGTTCCGGTGGGGGAGGCGGTGCGCTGTCCTGTCCCCGCCCGGCTGACGGCGACACCGCCGAGGACGCCGAAGGCCCTGCCGCGGTTCCTGCTGCCCCGGTGCCGGTGCCGGTGCCGATCGGCCGGCCGGAAGGCGCCCCGTGGCACCGGCATCGAGCCGTGTGTGCAACCGCGGTGGCTGGAATTGTGTCTCTCCACGCATGGTCCAGCCGCTTCGGAGCTGGCCGTGCAGGGCGCTCGCGCCGGCCGGGGGGATGATGTGAGCACGTGGGTGGTGCCCGGATACACCGAGTCGCTCGAGCTCGGGTCGGGGGCGAGCGGGCGTGTCGTGTCGGCCGTGCACGGGGAGACCGGGGTCCCGGTCGCGGTGAAGTACCTCAGTGAGTCCCTGCGCACGCGTCCGGGCTTCGTGCACGGCTTCCGTGCGGAGGTGACCGCGGCGGCGGGCCCGGGCGAGGAGGCCCGCCGGCCCGTGCGTCGCTCCGCCGGCCGGGGGTAGGGGCCACCACCTGGGTTTTTACCCCCGCATTGCTTCCCTGTGACCACATGACTACAGATTTGTCGTCATGATGGCTCTCGTTTAGGTTAGGCATGCCTACGCTAATCGAGCACGCCGCCGGCGGAGGCAGGCCAGGGAGGGCCGTATGTGGGATGACGCGTTTCCGAGCTTCCTGATCGGACTGCGGGAAGGACTGGAAGCCGGACTCATCGTCTCCATTCTCGTCGCGACCCTGGTGAGATCCGGCGCCCGCTCCCGGCTGCCGCAGGTGTGGACAGGGGTGCTGGCGGCGATCGCGCTCGCGATGAGCTTCGGCGCGGTCCTCACCTTCACCGCCGCCTCCCTCTCCGCGACCGCCCAGGAAGCCTTCGGCGGCACCCTCAGCGTGATCGCGGTCGCTTTCGTCACCGGCATGGTGTTCTGGATGCGCCGCTCGGCCCGCAGCCTGTCCGGTGAGATCAAGGAGAAGGTCACCGGCGCGCTGGCCATGGGCGCGGGTGTCCTGATCGGCACCTCCTTCCTCGCGGTGGGCCGGGAGGGCCTGGAGACCGCCCTGTTCCTGTGGACCACCGCCCAGGCGGCCGGCGAGTCCGCCGGTCCCCTGACGGGCGCCGCGATCGGCCTGGTGCTGGCGGCCGGTCTGTGCTGGGGCCTGTACCGGCGGGTGCTGAAGATCAACCTGACGAAGTTCTTCACCGCCACCGGCGCCGTCCTGATCGTGATCGCCGCCGGCGTCCTCGGCTACGGCCTGCGCGACCTGCAGGAGGGCGGCGTACTGCCCGGGAAGAGCGCGTACGCCGTCGACCTGAGCGGCAGCATCGACGCCGGCTCCTGGTACAGCACCCTGGTCCAGGGCGTGTTCAACGTGACGCCGGTCATGACCTGGCTGCAGGTCGTCGGCTACACCGGCTACCTCGCCGTGGTGATGACGCTGTTCCTGCGCGGTGTGCGCGCCGCCGCCCCGGAGCCGACGCCGCGGAAGACGGGCTCCGCCCGTGACGCCGCCCGCACCGCACGACGCCGCCCCGCCTGGCTGGTCCCCGTCGCCGTCGTCACCGTCCCCGCGGTGATCGCGGGGCTCGCCGTCGCCTTCGGACGCCCCAAGCCCGGCGGTGACCAGACCGTCGCCGTCTCCGAGAAGGACTGCGGCAAGGGCTTCACCGCGCCCACGCCCGGCCGGCGCACCTTCCAGATGCACAACACGGGCGACAAGACATCCGAGGTGTACCTCGTCGACCCGGCCACCAACGCCGTCTACGGCGAGATCGAGGGTCTCGCGCCCGGCACCACCCGCGCCCTGGTCGCCACGGTGGCCGGCGGCACCTACGCCTGGCGGTGCGTGCCCGCCGGCGGCACCGCCGTCACCTCACGGGCCGTCCGCGTCACGGGCGGCCCCGGCGCCAAGGCGGTCGTCCCGGTCTCCGAGAACGACCTCGCCGGACCCCTGCGGCAGTACAAGGCGTACGTCGGCCGGGGCCTGTCCACCCTCGTCGCCCAGACCCGCACGCTCAGCGCCGACATCAAGGGCGGCCACCTCTCCAGGGGCCGCACCGACTGGCTCACCGCACACCGCACCTACGCCTCCCTCGGCGCCGCCTACGGCACCTTCGAGGCATTCGACCAGAAGATCGACGGCAGGGCCGACGGGCTGCCGGACGGCGTGCACGACAAGGACTTCACCGGCTTCCACCGCATCGAGTACGGCCTGTGGCACGGCGAGCCGGCGGCCTCGCTCACCGCCCCGGCCCAGCGGCTGGCCGCCGACGCCGCGGGACTGCAAAGGGCGTTCCCGCACCAGGACTTCGACCCCGGCGACCTGCCCCTGCGCGCCCACGAGATCCTGGAGAACACCCTGCAGTTCGAGCTGACCGCCGACACCGACCAGGGCAGCGGCACCAACCTCGCCACCGCCGACGCCAACCTCGCCGGCACCCGCGAACTGCTCACCGTCCTGAAGCCGCTGCTGACCACCCGCGCCCCGCACCTGCTGCCGACGGTCGACGCGGACACCGCCCGTCTGCAGAAGCTCCTCGACGCCGCCCACCACGGCGGCCACTGGACCCCCGTCGAACGGCTCGACGCCACCACCCGCGCCCGCGTGAACGGAGCCACCGGCCAGCTCCTGGAGGACCTCGCCCCGGTCCCGGACCTGCTGGAGATCCGGAAGTCCGCCTGATGACCATCCGCCACCACGGAAACGACGACCCCGGATCCAGCGAAGGGAACGCGCCCATGCCGTCCGCCGAAACCACCGCCCCCCACGGCGGCTGCCCCGTCGGCGCCGGCCGCCGCTCCTTCGTCAAGACGGCCCTCGGTGCCGGAGCGGCCGGGGCGGTCCTGGCAGGCGGCGGCCTCGCGCTCGCCGAGAGCGCCGGCGGCACCGCCGAGGCCGCCACGCGGACGGACAACGCCGCCAAGGTCCCCTTCCACGGTGTCCACCAGGCCGGCATCCTCACCCCCGCCCCCGCGGCCGCGTGCTTCGTCTCCTTCGACGTCATCGCCGAGGACCGCGAGGAACTGGCGGAGCTGCTGAAGACGATCACCCGCCGGGCCCGTTTCCTCACCTCCGGTGGCACCCCGACCGACCTCGGCGTCGGCGCCCCGCCCTCCGACAACGGCATCCTCGGCCCGGTCGTCCCCGCCGACGGCCTCACCGTCACGGTCGGGGTGGGCGCCTCCCTGTTCGACGACCGCTACGGCCTCGCCAAGGCCCGGCCCCGACGCCTGACGGCGATGCGGACCTTCCCCAACGACCATCTCGACGCGGCCGAGTGCCACGGCGACCTGTCCCTGCAGATCTGCGCCCACCGCCGGGACACCGTCCTGCACGCCCTGCGCGACATCGCCCGCCACACGCGCGGCGCCATGCAGATCAAGTGGCGCATCGACGGCTTCCAGAACGCCCCGCGGCCCACCGGTGCCCCGCGCAACCTGCTCGGTTTCAAGGACGGCATCGCCAACCCGGACGTCACCTCGACCCGCGAGACCAACCGCCTGATCTGGGTCGGCGACGGCGACGGCGAGCCCGCCTGGGCCACCGGCGGCAGCTACCAGGTGATCCGCGTCATCCGCATGCTGGTGGAGTTCTGGGACCGGGTCTCGCTCACCGAGCAGGAGAAGATGTTCGGCCGCCGCAAGGACACCGGCGCTCCGCTCGACGGCGCCAAGGAGACCGACACCCCCCACTACGCCAAGGACCCGCACGGCACGGTGATCCCGCTGGACTCCCACATCCGGATGGCGAACCCGCGCACCGCCGCCACCGACAACTCCCGCATCCTGCGCCGCGGCTACAACTACGACCGCGGCGTCGACGCCGTCGGCGACCTCGACATGGGCCTGGTCTTCTGCTGCTACCAGCAGGACGTGGTACGGCAGTTCGAAGCCGTCCAGACCCGGCTGATCGACGAGCCCCTCGTCGACTACATCTCGCCCACCGGCGGCGGCTACTTCTTCGCCCTGCCCGGGGTACGCGACAACAGGGACTGGTTCGGCCGCGCACTGCTCGCGACCTGAGTCCACCCACCCGGCCCACCGCCGAGTGCCGAGCGCTCACGCGCCCCCGTCCCGGGGGTCGGCCTCCGCAGTGCTCCGCCGGGGCCGGCCCCGGCGGAGCACTGCGGCACCGGAGTCTCGCGCGAGACCGCCAGGACGTACGGGCAGGACGTACGAAGCCTGCGTGCCTCGCCGTCGCCACGCGGCTCCATCTGAGCCGGTGCACAAGGGGAGGGCCGAGGCCCTGCGAGGCGGCTCATGGCCGCGGGTCGGCCGGAAGGCCGTCGCCGCTCAACCGCTCCCGCTGACGCAGTGCTTGAGCAGGGCGGCGGTGATCGGGTCGATGATCCGGTAGCGCACCACCCGCCCGTCCTTCTCGCCCGCAACGACACCGGCGGCGCGCAGCAGCCGCAGGGCCTGGGAAACGGCGGGGTCGTTCATTCCGGTCGCGATGGCCAGGTCCGAGACAGCGAGCGGACCCGTCTGGCGCAGGGCCATCAGCAGGGCGAGGCGTCCGGGGTCGGAGAGCAGGGAGAACCGTTCGGCCCAGGCGCGGACGTGGCCGGGCTCGCCGATGGCGGCGACGGCGTCGCAGACCCGGTGGCCGTCGATGGCGCGGCGGTCTGCGCGTTCGGCGGGGACGAGATGCATGGGGACATCCTCGCAGGTGGCGGTGTGATCTTGGATACCTGCGCAGCCATGCAGGTATGCAGGCGTGCGGAGACACCCGTACGGTGGGCGGGCCGTGGTGTTCGGGAAGACCGGTGACAGCCCTTCGTGGTTCGGGGGGTTCAGGCCGGAGCGGCCCTCGCCACTGTGATCGGGGAGTTTGCGTCCCAGTTGTGCACGGTCACTGTCCGCCTCGGGGCGGACGGGAAGGCCGGGACGAGAACGCGCGCACCCGTAAGCCAGGAGACCGGCCACGGCACTTCACGAAGTGATCCACGAGGTGCTGGAGCGTGACCGCATGACCCTGCCCAACGGGCCCGACGTGCCCACTGTCTTCCGCTGGCGGCGCGAGGACACCGTCCGTACCGCCGGACTTCTGGCCGTGATCGCCGCCCTGCACGTGCTGGCGTTCGGCATCCTGTTCCTGCTCGTCGTGCCGGGCCACTACGAGGTCGGCTCCAAGGCGTTCGGGATCGGCCTCGGGGTGACCGCGTACACGCTCGGCATGCGGCACGCGTTCGACGCCGATCACATCGCCGCGATCGACAACACCACCCGCAAGCTGATGGCCGACGGCAAGCGGCCGGTGTCGGTCGGGTTCTGGTTCGCGCTCGGTCACTCCAGCGTGGTGGTGGTCCTGGCCGCCCTGGTGGCGGGAGGCGCGCAGCTCGCCGGCGCACTGCTGAACCACGACTCCCGCACCCACCAGACGCTCGGTGTCGTCGGCGCGACCGTCTCCGGGACCTTCCTCTACCTCATCGCCGCGCTCAACCTGGTGGCCCTCGCCGGCATCCTGCGGGTCTTCCGCGCGATGCGTTCCGGCACGTACGACGAGGCGGCTCTCGAACAGCACCTGGACTCGCGGGGGTTCATGAACCGCGTCCTGGGCCGCTTCACCACGTCGATCACCCGCCCCGGGCAGATGTTCCCACTGGGCTTCCTGTTCGGTGTCGGCTTCGACACCGCCACCGAGGTCACCCTGATGGTGATGGCGGGCAGCGGTGCCGCGGCGGGGCTGCCGTGGTACGCGATCGTGTGCCTGCCGCTGTTGTTCGCCGCGGGGATGAGCCTGTTCGACACCCTGGACGGGACGTTCATGAACTTCGCCTACCAGTGGGCGTTCTCCAACCCGGTGCGCAAGGTGTTCTACAACCTCGCCATCACCGGTCTGTCCATCGCGGTCGCCTTCCTGATCGGCACCGTCGAGCTGGTCGGGGTGCTGCACGAGAAGCTCGGTCTGCGCGACGCGGTGACCGGCTGGATCGCGGGCCTGGACCTGGACAACGTCGGTTACCTCATCGTGGGTCTGTTCGTCATCGTGTGGGCGGCGGCGCTGGCCTACTGGCGGCTGGCCAAGGTGGAACAGAGGTGGGCGGCCCGCCTGGCCGAGGGCGGCTGACACCCGCTCCGTCCGGGCGCCTGCTGCACGCGCGGGCGGGGAGGGGACCGCGGCCGCCGCACGGCCGGATCCGCCAACAGGGCGGGTCCTGCTGCCGGTTCGGCGGTGCTGGAGAGATTCCAGGGCGGAACCCGTCCGTCAACTGACGGACGCTCGGGCGCAACCTTCCGGTGTTCTGGCGTGTCCACGTAGTGTGCTGACGATATGCAGAACATGGCGGACAGCGGCGGCCGCCGCTGTCGCGACCGCCGCTCTGGCGGTCGCGACCCCGGCCGCGCACGCCGCCGGAACGACGCTCGTCCTGGACGCCCAGGAGAACTACTACCTCCCCACCGAGGGTGAGGGCCCGAACCTGGGCCTCGCGATCACCGCCTCGGGCGGGGACGCCCATGACGTCTCGGTCGCGGTCGACGCGTCGTCCCTCGCCGGGAAGGCGACGATGGAGGTCACGGGGGACTGCGTGAGCACCGGCACCCTGAAGGTGAGGTGCGACGTGGGCCCGCTGTCGGGCAAGGAGTCGATCGACCCGTTCTTCCTGAAGCCCACCGCGGCCGCCAAGGCGGGCGACACCGGTGCCATCACCTACACCGCCACCGCCTCCGACGCGCCGACCGTGACCAAGAAGACGGACGTCCTGGTCGGCGGCCCGAAGCTCGTCACCCGGCCCTACCCGGCGCTGAAGGGCATCGCGCCCGGCGCCGTCTTCGAGCGCACCCCGGCCTTCGCCAACACCGGCACCGCCCCCGCCGACAAGGGCGTCATGCTGCTGGTGCAGGACTCCGACGGCGTCTCCCTCGCCCGCGACCACTCCAACTGCCACTACTCGGACCGGCCCGACCTCGGCGCCTGGTGCCGGTTCGACACCCCGGTCGCGCCCGGCGCGGCCTACAAGACGGACGCGCCGCTGCGCTACACCGCCTCCAAGGACACGATGTACGGCTACGACAGCTACGTCGTGTGGCCGGTCGGCGGCACCGCGCCCGACTCCTTCGACCCCTCCGACTTCCCCGGGACCGGCACCGGCGCGCCGCTCGGCCTGAAGTCCGTCGCCTCCGGCTCCGGCTTCACCGGCTCCGGGTACGGCACCTTCGCCACCACCCAGCACGCCGACTACCAGGCGCTCGGTGACACGGTCGAGGGCAAGGTCGGTGACACGGTGAGCATCACCGTGGGCGTGCGGAACAACGGGCCGGGCCGGATGGGCTTCCAGTGGATGGACGCCGACAACTCCGGCACCTTCGTGGTGACCCCGCCCGCCGGTACCACCATCACCGGCGCCCCCGGCCCCGGCGAGCAGGGCGACCCCGGGCCGCAGTGGAACTGCACACCGCGCAAGGCCGGCGCGAAGAGCTACACCTGCGCCATCGGCAGCTTGGACTTCCGGCCGGGCGACTCCGTGACCCAGGAGTTCACGGTGCGGATCGACCGGGTCGTCCCCGGCGCGCGGGGCAGCGTGAAGGCGGTGGAGAACCCCGACTACCCCAACCGTGACGACAATGCCGCGAACGACACCGCGGCGATCGCGGTGAAGGCCACCGGCTCGGCGACGTCCAGCCCGTCGCCCAGCGTCTCCGCGTCCCCGTCGGCCACGGCCACCGCGAGCCCGTCCGGCTCCGGGGCGGGAACGGGCAGCGGGACGACGACTGGCGGCGGACTCGCCGCCACGGGCGCGGACGGAGTCCTGCTGCGTGCGGGCGCCGCCGTGCTGCTGGTGGCGGGCGGCGCGCTGGTGTTCCTGACGGCGCGGAGGTCGCGGCGGCAGAGCGTCCGCTGACGCGGCCGCCCCGGTCTGGCAAGGCGTCAGCGGCCGGTGAGGCCGGATGCCCCACCGGGCCGGGGGGGCCGTTCACGGACAGGGACCGCCGTGACCCTCGAGCGATGCAGCGGCCGGAACCGGGCGGCCCGACACCGGCTGAGGAACCGCCCACGCGTGACCACCGACGCCTTCCGGGCATTCCTGGGCCAGCGAGAAATCCACCCGTCGAAGTACCGTGACAGACCCGGCAGTTGACCTCAGCCGTCCAGACGTCCGACACAAAGGCGTCCTCGGCGAGGACCGGGGTGGCCCCGGACGTCCCCGCATCGCGATCTGCCAGGAGCGCGGCGGTGTCTCGCGGAGGCCACCAGGTCCGGCGATTCAGCCACAGCGCTGTCCACCGCAAACCTGTCTTCGTGGCCGATCGGGGGCCAAGCCGTCCGGGGGACCGGAATATGACTCCCGGTGCAGGGGATTCCGCCCCAATGCTGTGTGACGCAGTTTGGTGATGCACGCCCCAACAGGCCCCAACAGGGAGGGATTCGCGCGTGCCCAGTCTCCGTAAACTCGCTGCCGTCATCGCCGCGTGCGGCGCGCTGACCTTCGGCGCGGCCACGGCCGAAGCCGCGCCCGCTCACGACGCGCAGACCGCCGTCGCCACCCACACCGCGCCCGCCGCCCCGGCCGGCGCGAAGACCGCCAGGCCCGCCGCCACCTCGCCCTACACCTCGCCGGGCTCCTCGGCCGGACACGTCGCCGCCGGAGCGAGCTACACGTGCGAATACGGCAACCTGTGCTCGCTGGCGTGGGACCCCACGGTCGGCCAGTGGGAGCTGTTCAAGATGTACTACTGCAACCGGTACTACCTCTACTACTGGAACGGTGGCGGCGCCTACCTCAACAACCAGACGCCCGGCTCGGTCGGCCACTTCTACGACGTGAACGGCGGCAACCTCAAGACGATCTACCGGGACACCACCCAGCGGTCCTACAACTGGGACCCGGTGTACTCCATCCGGAACTGCGGCGGCTGAGCCCTGCCCCGCTCACCCGGCACCGGCCCCGGGCGGCTGCGTCCAGCAGCGCCCGGGGCCATCGCCACGGCGCCGGCTCGCCGGCCATCGAGCCCGTAGATCCGCACCGCACCGAGCCGGGCCGGGCCCCGGGTCGCGCCGAGAGCCGCACGGGTGATCCCGGGGATACGGCGCGGGCTGCCGGGGACTCGGAGGATCTGGCGGCGGCGCGGGAGGAACGGCACATGCGTGGTGAGCGGGCGGCAAGGCATCCCGCGCTCCGGCGCCTGTACGCCGCCGGTCCCCGGGAGAGCGACCGTCCGGCCGTGGTGTGGATCCCCGGGCTGGGCGCGATGCGGGCGCGCGGGATCCGCTCGCGCCGCCCGCCTGGCTCCAGCAGGCGGCGCGGCGGACACCGGACGGCCGCGCGGTGACCCTGCCCGGAGCCCACGGCTTTCCCTACAGCGCCCCGGAAGCCACCGCAGCCCTCGTCCTGAGGTCCGTGAGGTAGGTGAAGCGGACGGAGCCGGCCGGGCACCGGCCCGGGCGTCAGGGCCTCAGCAGTCCGCCCACCCACCAGTCGTGCGGTTTGCCATCGTTGGCGATACCGCGATCGCGCAGTGTCCCTTCGACGGTGAAGCCGAGTTTCTCGGCGACGGCACGTGAGCCGGTGTTCCCGGCCATGGCCCACCACTCGATGCGGTGCACGTCGAGCGTGGCCCAGCCCCAGTCGCACAGGGCCCGAGCGGCCTCCACCGAGTACCCGCGTCCGCGCTGCTCCCTGACCGCCCAGTAACCCAGCTCCCAGACGCCGCGGCTGATGAGGGTCAGGCAGTACGAGCCGACCAGGGCGCCGGTGTCCTTGCGGAACGCGCCGAGGGTGTAGTCCTTGTCCTCGGCCCACTGAGCGGGCAGCTTCTCGCCGACGAGCTTCTCCGCGTCCGCACGCCGGTACGGCACCGGCACCGGGGTGTAGAACTGGATGTCCTCGTCCTGGCAGGCTTCGTACACCGCGTCCACGTCGGCCGGTGTGAAGGCCCGCAGCATCAGACGGTCGGTCTCAAGAGTCACCGGATCCATCGCGGCAGTATGACCACCATCGGCAAGCGGCGACCAGCGAATATCCCGACCGGGCATCGCCCGCGATCGGTGCGGATCTCGCCGGGGGCGCGGAAGGAAGGGGTGTCCCGGGGTCAGGACGGCCGGGGTCGCCACTGGCCGGCAGCGGGTACGAAGCCGGGTCGTCACGAGGTACGAGGGTTGCGAAGGACGATTGCCATGACGGCGATTCAGCACGTCCTGTTCGTTCAGGGCGGTGGCGCGGGCGTGCACGACGAATGGGACGATAAGCTGGTCGACAGCCTGAGCCGGGAGCTCGGGGACGCCTACGAGGTCCGCTATCCGCGTATGCCCGAGGAGGCCGACCCGAGTTACGCCCGGTGGAGTCCGGCGATCCGGCGGGAGGTGGCGGGCCTGGAGGACGGCGCGGTGGTGATCGGGCATTCGGTGGGTGGGACGATCCTCGTCCATGCACTGGCCGAACAGCCGCCGCCGCGTACGCTCACGGCGATCGTGCTGGTCGCCGCCCCCTTCGTCGGCCGGGGCGGCTGGCCGGGCGAGGAGTTCGAGCTGCCGGGCGACCTCGGCGCGAGGCTGCCGCACGGGGCACGGGTGCACGTGTTCCACGGGCTGGAGGACGAGATCGTCCTGCCGTCGCATGCCGGCCTCTATGCCCGCGTGATCCCGCGGGCACAGGTGCACCGGCTGCCCGGGCGCGATCACCAGCTGAGCAACGACCTGAGCGAAGTGGCCGAGGCGATCAGACCCGCCGGGCCCTGAGCCCTTCGACCACGCTCCCCAGGCCCAGGCGCACGTCGAGACAGCCGGACAGCGGCGCGTTGCCGCTCACCGGCGCCCAGGACGAAGTCCACGTGGCTGGAGGGGTGCGGAGCAGGTCGGCGAAGCCATCGCTCCCTGAGCGGTGGGCGCCTCGGTTCCGCTGCCGGACGGCGGTGCTTCTTCCGCACTCGGCCGGGCGCAGGGCGGAGCGATCACGAGTCGCGCCCGTCGGCCGCGTCCACGGTGGGATGCGCGGACGCCTGCTCGGGGAGGTGTGCCGCACGGGCCTGCCCGGTGTTCCGGAGTGCCGGTGCCGGACCCGTGGGGCGCTGGGCGTGCAGTTCCTCGCGCAGTCGGCGGACTTCCTCCGTGAGGGCGGAGATCTCGCTGGTGGTCTTGGCCTCGTTGGTACGCAGTTCGGAGAAGCGGTCCATGAACCAGGAGGCGAGTGTCGCGGTGACGAGGCCCGCGAGGGCGATGCCACCGACCATGAGCGCGATGGCGATCAGGCGGCCCTCGGTCGTCGTGGGGTAGAGGTCGCCGTAGCCGACGGTCGCGACCGTGGTGATGGACCACCACAGCGCGTCGCCGAATGTCGTGATCGTGGCGTCCGGATTGCGTCGTTCCACGTCGAGGATGGTCAGGCTGGAGAGGAACAGCAGCAGGACCGTGCAGGCCGCCACATAGGTGCCCAGACGCAGGCGGACGCGGCCCAGGGTGGAGGCGTTGCGGCGCACCACCATGAACACGATGGTCACCAGCCGCAAAGGGCGCAGCGGCGGCAGGAGCAGGGTCGCCAGGTCGAACAGGCGCACCTTGAGGAAGTCCCATCGGCTGCCGGCCACGGTGAGGCGCAGGACGAACTCCACGGCCAGCAGCGCCCAGATCACGAAGGTCACGGTGTCGGCCGTGTGCCGCCAGGTGCGGGGCAGTCCGGGCGCGAGGATCGGTACCGCGTAGGCCGTGAGGTAGATCATTGCGAGGGCGATGAGCCAGCCGCCGGTGCGCTCCTCCCAGCGCCGCAGCCGTTGGTCCCTGATGGCAGATGTGGCAGACATGGCACGCCATTGTGGCACTGCGCCCGATGCGGCTGCCGTGCCCGTGTGTGGTGGGCCACCCCCGTGCATCCCTGTGCGTCCCCGTGTGTCCCCGTGCGTCTCCGTGGCGGCCCGGCCGCTGCCGGCGACGGAGTGCCATCGCTGCGGGGCCAGGTCCGGTGTCATGTCCCACGCCGCCGGTTCCGTCCTGCGGCCCATCGCCGTGGGGGAGGCCGCGGAGGGGCGCGCAGGGCCGTGCCGCCGGCGAAGGCGCTCTGGGCCTCCGGGTCTCGCGTTGCCTGCGGGTGATCGCTTCGCCCGGGCGGCCCGCACGCGTCGCGACCGCCCGGAAACCAGGACGGGAGGCCCGGGGACCGGAACGCACTCTCAGTAGATATATACTCAGAGTATATCTCCGGTGTATGGTCCCCGTATGAGTGTTCCTCTCACCCTGTTGGGGCTGCTGGAGCGGGAGCCGAGCCATGGCTACGACCTCAAGCGCGACTACGACGCCTTCTTCAACCGCGGCAAGCCGCTGCCGTACGGGCAGGTCTACACGACCCTCGGCCGGCTGGCGCGGGACGGGAAGGTCATCGCCGGCGAGGCGGAGCCCGGCGTCGGGCCCGAGCGCAAGCGCTACGTGATCACCGAGGCGGGGGCGACGGAGTTCGAGACCTGGCTGACCGAGCCGGTGGCTCCCGAACCCAACCTGCAGACCGTGCTGTTCACCAAGGTCGTGCTGGCCCTGATGCTCGGCCGTGACGCCCAGGCGTACCTCGACACCCAGCGGGCCGCCCACCTGCAGCGGATGCACGAGCTGACCCGGCTGCGCCGCAGCGGCCCGATCGTCGACGCCCTGCTCGCCGACCACGGCCTGTTCCACCTGGAGGCCGACCTGCGGTGGATCGAGCTGACCGCGGCCCGGATGGACACGCTGGCAGCGGCGGTGCGGACATGACCGCCCTGATCGAGGCCCGTGACCTCACGCTCTCCTTCGGCGAGACCCCCGCCCTGCGCGGCGCCAGCCTGGCCGTCGAGGCCGGCGAGGTGTTCGCCGTGATGGGCCCGAGCGGCTCGGGCAAGTCCACCCTGCTGCACTGCCTGGCCGGCATCCTCACCCCCGACTCGGGCGAGGTGCGCTTCGACGGACGCCGCGTCGACACCCTGAACGAGGCCGAGCGCAGCGCCTTGCGCTGCGACACCTTCGGTTTCGTCTTCCAGTTCGGTCAGCTCGTCCCCGAGCTGACCGCCGAGGAGAACGTCGCCCTGCCGCTGCTGTTCGCCGGAACGCGCCGGGCGGCCGCGCTCGCCGAGGCACGCCCGTGGTTCGCCCGGCTCGGCCTGGACGGCCTGGAACGGCGCCGCTCCGGGGAGTTGTCCGGAGGACAGGCGCAGCGGGTGGCGCTGGCCCGCGGGCTGGTCGCCCGGCCCAGGGTGCTGTTCGCCGACGAGCCGACCGGAGCGCTGGACTCGCTGACCGGCGAGCAGGTGATGGACCTGATGGTGGACGCGGCCCACGAGGAGGGCACCACCGTCGTCCTGGTGACCCACGAGCCCCGGGTCGCCGCGCACGCCGACCGGGAGGCCATCGTCCGGGACGGCAGGGCCAGCCTGCTGACGACCGGGCGGATCGCCTCGTGATCGCCTTCGCGCTCCGCCTCGCCGTCGGCGGCGGCCGGGAGGCCCTCGCCCGGCTGGCCATGATCGCCTCCGCGGTCGCCATCGGCGTCGGGCTGCTGCTGTCCACCTTCGCCGGCATGAACGCCGTCGAGCGGACGAACCAGCGGCAGGTGTGGCTCGACACCGGCGCCGCGAGCCGTACCGAACAGGCGCAGGCGGATCCGCTGTGGTGGTGGGCGCACGGCGACTACTACGACGGCAGGTCCCTCACGGAGGTCGACGTCGCCGCGACCGGCCCGACCTCACCCGTCCCGCCCGGCCTCACCCACCTGCCGGCCCCCGGCGAGTACTACGCCTCACCCGCGCTGGCCGAGCTGATCCGCGACACTCCCGCCGACCAGTTGGGCGACCGCTTCCCCGGGCGGCTCACCGGCACGATCGGCGACGCCGCACTGGCCTCCCCGGACTCACTGATCGCTGTCATCGGCCGCACCCCCGCCCAGATCAAGGGCGCACCAGGGGCGAGAGCGGTCACCACTGTCGCCGGTACCCGGCCGGCCACCTGCGACAACGCGTGCTGGGACAACGCCGTGCGCGGCGACGCGATGACACTCATCTCCTCCGTGGTGGCCGGGGCCCTGATCTTCCCGGTGCTGATCTTCATCGCCACCGCGACCCGGCTGTCCGCCGCCGCGCGCGAACAGCGCTATGCGGCGATGCGGCTGGTCGGTGCCACTCCCCGGCAGGTCTCGGTGCTCTCGGCGGTGGAGTCCGCGCTGGCGGCGGCCGTCGGGACGGCGGCCGGCTTCGGCCTCTACGCCGCGCTGCGCCCGCTGGTCGCCACCGTTCCGCTCACCGGGCAGCAGAGGTTCTTCCTCTCGGATCTGACGCTCGGCGTCCCGCAGGTCCTCGGTGTCGTCGTCGGCGTGCCGGTGGCGGCGGCGGTCGCGGCGCGCCTCGCGCTGCGCCGGGTCGCCGTCTCCCCGCTCGGGGTGACCCGCCGGGTGACCCCGCGTCCGCCGCGCGCCTGGCGGCTGATCCCGCTGCTGGCGGGCCTGTCCGAACTGGCGTACTTCGCCTTCGTCGGCCGCCGCCCGGTGACCGGCAACGGCCAGACGGCGGCCTACCTCCCGGGCTTCGTGGTGGTGATGCTGGGCCTGGTGATCGCCGGGCCGTGGCTGACCATGATCGTCGCCCGGGCCGTGGCCCGGCGCACCCGGCGCCCGGCCGCCCTGATCGCGGTGCGCAGGCTCGCCGACGACCCGAAGACCGGCTTCCGTGCGGTCAGCGGCCTCGTCCTGGCGCTGTTCGTGACCACCGCGACCGTCGGCATCATCGGCACCATCAACGACCACCGCGGCACACTGGGCGGCGACCGGCAGACCCGGACCGTGGTGGAGGCCGGCGGCGACGGCGAGGCGCCGCTGGCCGAGGCCGTCCCCACCCGGCTGCTCACCGAGGTGCGGGCGATCCAGGGTGTGCGGGGGGCGGCGGTCGTCCACGCCAACCCCGACGGCGTCGGGAAGGTGGTGAACCGGCGCGTCCACCCGGGCGATCCCCCTCCGGAGGCGCCGGCCCTGGTGACCTGCTCCGACCTGGCGCAGGCACCCATGGTGGGCCACTGCCCGGCGGGCGCGAGCGTGACGGCCGTCGACTTCTACGCGTTCGCCGCCCTTCAGTCGCACCCGGACCTGCCCTGGCCCGCCGCCCCGATCAGCCCCGCCGCCGTCGCCAAGTTGCCCGTGCAACTGCTCTACGTGGCCACCGACGGGTCGACGGCCGCCATGGAACAGGTACGGACCCTGCTCACCACCGCCTACCCGCGTCACCAGGCCCGCACGGTGGACGACTGGGGCACCGACGCGCAGCGGGCGCTGGCCGGCTGGCGGCGACTGGCCAACGTGGTGGTGCTGACCACCCTGCCGATCGCGGGCTGCAGCCTGGCGGTCAGTGTGGTCGCGGGCGTGTCGGACCGCAGGCGCGCGTTCGCTCTCCTGCGGCTCACCGGCGCGCCGCTGCGGCTGCTGCAGCGGGTGATCGGCCTGGAGAGCGCACTGCCGCTGCTGGCGGTGGCCGCGCTGTCGATCGGTACGGCCTTCGCCGCCTCCGCGATGTTCCTGACGTCGCAGATGCACTACGACCTGGTGTCGCCGGGCGCGGCGTACTTCGCGCTCGTGGCCCTGGGCCTCGTCGCCTCGCTGGGCATCATCGCCTCGACTCTGCCCCTGCTCAAGCGCGTCACCGGCCCGGAGGCCGCCCGCAACGGCTGACACATCCGCTTCCGCCACGGCCCCGGACACCGCTTTCGGCGTCCGGGGCCGATGGTCAGCGTTGCTGCCGTCGCCCGTCGCCCGTCGCCCGTCGCGCGGAGGTGTCACGCACATTCCTCCACGACAACCTCGATGCCCGCGCCGCCATCGCTTCGGCGACGACAGAGGCGGGCGGACGACGGCCGGGGACACTCGATGAGCAGGACGCCGGAGGTGAGGCGTCCTGGCGTGAACGCGCGCCGGGCGGTTGCTGCATGTACGCAGAACGGCGGTGCCCGACGGTCAGGAAGAGATCGTCCATCTCGAGGTCCCACCGCGCGGTGGCGTACTCGGTGATCACCCTCGGAGGCGGCGCTACCGCTGTCACTGCCTGCGGCGTTGTCGCGCGATCGAGGGGCGGTCCCCGTGAGACCGCCCCCAGACGATCGAGGCCGGCGTCCTCCGCGGGCTTCCGCGCCGATGCCTCTCGGGGCACCGGTGATCACTGCTCGCCCTGCCGTCCGCCGTGCGGGCGCGTCTTCGGGCCTGATCCCGCGTCCGCCTCATCCGGCCGGCTGCTCGCTGCGCCGGTTGCCGAGACCTGGACCGGAATCGGCCGGGGGGATGTTCCAGTTGGACCGGAAGTCGTTCCCCGGGTCGTAGCGTGACTTCACCAGCCGCAGGCGGGCGTACTTCTCCGGTCCTCCGTACGCTTCGGTGAGCGCCCGGACGTCGGCAGCCTCGTCGGCGTTGCGCATGTTCAAGTAGGTGCCCGGTGCCACGCACGGCCCGAGCCGGCCGACGGTTTCCCGCGCCTGCCGCGCGTACGGGGCGTCCCATCGCGGGTCCTGCCAGTGCAACAGGAACTCCAGCCACCACGGGCACCCGCGGTGGGAGAAGGCGCTGTCCGACTCGGGTACGTCGCGCAGCGCCCCGCCGAGGCCCAGCAGCACGATCTCCCCGCACATCGGCATCTCGGTCCAGAAACGTACGATCTCCCCGATCGCGCCCTCGTCGAGTTCCCGAAGATGCGCCTGCTTGGTGTAGTAGCGCCTTCCATCCGGAAACTCGGCGTCCATCAGTTGCTGCACACCGTCCGCGAAGGGCAGCACGAGGCACTCCCGTGCCGCGGGTCTGCCGACCCGGGTGAGGCGCCGCAACTGCGCTGCCGCGCGATCGTCGGCGTCGCCGAGCCACATGGCGATCAGCAGCAGCCCGGGACGGCCCACGCGATCGGCCGGCACGAAGGGATAGGGCGGCAACCGCTTCTTGAGTGACGCGTGCCAGCCGATCGTCCTGGGCAGTCCTGGAGCCAGACTCGCGTACGCGGCCAGCGCCTCGGACGCCTCCTCGGGGCGGTACAGGGCCGCGGCCACGAGGATGCCCGGGCCGAATCGGTGCGCTCGGAGCCTGAACCGGGTGACGACCCCGAAATTGCCGCCCCCGCCCCGCAGCGCCCAGAAAAGGTCCGCTCGCTCGGTCGGGGAGGCTTCGACCACCCGGCCGTCGGCGAGGACCACTTCGCAGACCTCGAAGTTGTCACAGGTCAGCCCGAACGACCGGGTCAGCCAACCGGTGCCGCCGCCCAGCGCCAGGCCACCCAGCCCCGTTTCGGACACCGTTCCGCTCGGCACCGCCAGACCATGTGCGGCGGTGGCTCGGTCCAGGTCGGCGAGGCGGCAGCCGCCCTGGGCCTCCACCACGCCCCGACTCGCGTGCACGGTCACCCGGCGCATACCGGAAAGGTCGATGGTGAGGCCGCCCTCGCACAGCGCCTGCCCCGAAACGGAATGCCCTCCGCCGCGCACCGACACCGGCAGACCTTCCGCCCGGGCGGCACGCACGGCGTGGACCACGTCCAGGGTCGAGGTGCACACAGCGATCGCGGCGGGCCGGCGGTCCACCATGGCGTTCCAGACGGTGCGCCGCGCATCGTAGTCGCTGTCTCCCGGCATCAGCATTCTTCCGCCGAACTCGGGAGCGACAGCCGCCGGCGCCCGACGCGCGCGGGGCCCCCTCACCGCGGGGATCCCGGACGATGCGGGATGCGGCCGGCCTGGTCGGCACCCGGCATCTGGTAGACGGCCATCAGCAGTTCACGAGCCGTCAGGTTCGGTTCCCAGGTGTCCGGCGCGGGCGTTTCCAGTCGTGAGAGGAAAGAGACGAGCCGTTCCCCGCGTCGGTCACCCGGGCGCCGGCCGGGGCGCCCGGCGCCGCCGGCCGTACCGGCCCTGACGGACGCCTCATCCCTGGGTGTCGGCCGGGTCGGGCGGTGCGAGGAGCTGCTGGAGCGCGTGAGGGGCATGAGCATTCTCCCAGTGTTCGATGATCAGTCCGTCGGCGAACCGCCAGAGTCCGCAGAAGGGCATGGCGAAGCTACGGGGACGGGAGGCGCGCAGCCTGCCGAGAACGGCACCGAAGTAGTCGTTCGCGACGATGTGTTCGGTATCCATCACGAGGGTGCCGTCAGTGGCCCGGACGAGGTCGCGCTCATGAGCCAGGACGGCGTCCTTTCCCCGGAGCACCTGGCCGTCGTCGGTCCCCCGGTGCGCCGGGTGGAGGACGATTTCCGGTGCGGCGAACTCCGCCAGGCGGGGCAGGTCGGCGTAGACGGCTTCCAGGAGGCGGACGTGCGGATGGACGGAAGCGGATCCGGAGGAGACTCGGGCGGTCATCGGGCGGCCTCCTGCGCGTCGGGACGCCAGGGTGCGGCCTCGGCACACAGGCTCTCGATCTCGGTCCACTCCGCGTCACTGAGCCGGAGGCCGGCCGCCGCGACGTTCTCCTCCAGGTGGGAGACAGACGTTGTCCCGGGTATCAGCAAGGTGTTCGGCGAGCGGCGCAGAAGCCAGGCCAGACCCAGTTGGGCTCCGGTGGCTCCGTAGCGCCCGGCCACGGCGGTGAGAACGCCGTCCGGACCGACCAGATCGCCGTGCCCCAACGGGAACCAGGGAATGAAGGCGATGCCGTGCCTCTCCGCGTGGTCGAGAACGTCTTCGCCCGCACGGTCCGCGATGTTGTACAGGTTCTCCACCGCGGCTATCTCGGTGATCTTCCGCGCCTGTTCCAGCTGCTGCACGGTGACCTCGGGCTGACCGGAGAGCCCGATGTGGCGGATCTTCCCCTCCTTCCGCAGGTCGGCGAGCGTTCCGAGCTGCTCCTCGAGCGCCACCGTGTGGTCGATGCGATGCAGCATGTAGAGGTCGATGTGGTCCAGGCCCAGGCGGAGAAGACTCACCTCGACCTGCTGTCGCAGGTATGCAGGCCGCCCGAGCGCGACGATGTACGGGTGGCGGTTCTCCGCCCTGACCCAGTCGTCGGGTCCGCTGCGCAGCATCCCGCCCTTCGTGGCGATGACCAGCCCCTCCGGGTAGGGGTGCAGCGCCGTGCGGATGAGGTCCTCGTTGTAACCGGGCCCGTAGGAGTCCGCCGTGTCGATGAAGTCGATGCCGAGTTCCACGGCTCGTCGCAGGACCGCCATCGCGTTGTCCGGGTCGGTGGGCGGTCCCCACATGCCGGGGCCGGTCAGATGCATGGCGCCGTACCCCATGCGGTGGACGCGCAGGCCGTCGGCGAAAGTGAAGTGGGTGGGGGGTGTGACGGTCGGGGTGCTCATGCCGTAGGGCTCCTCTCGGCTGTGGTTGCGGGGGTTCGTTCGTGGTCGGGGCCGGATGCTGATCCGTCGTCCGCAGGCCCGCCGTCGTCGCCCAGCCAGGTGCCGATGCTGATCTCGGCGGTGATTCCTGGTCCGAAGCCGGCGACGATGCCGCGGTGCCCGGAGCGCAGGGTCCCTGAGGTGATCAGCCGCCGGAGTACGTCCAGGACGACCGCGGAGGCGATGTTGCCGTGTTGGGCGAGCGTGGCGCGGCTGAAGGAGAAGAGCTCCGCAGGCACGCTCAGGAAGTGGGACAGGTCGTCGAGAATGCGCGGGCCGCCGGCGTGGACGACATAGAAGTCGAGCGCCGAGGCATCGCAGCCGTGCGTGGCCGCGACGTCCCTCAGGGCGGGCGCGAGTTGCTCCATCGTGCGGGGCACCCGGCGGTCGAGACGGAAGTGGAACCCGGTGTCTTTCACGGCGTAGGAGATCCAGTCCTCGGTGTCCGGGACCAGCCGGGAGCCGTTGGCCTCCAGGCGCAGGCCGGACGCGGAGTGCGACTTGACCACGGCGGCGGCGAGCGCGTCGCCGAAGAGGCCGTTCGACAGCAGGTTGCCCACTTCCAGGTCGTCGGGCTGGTAGCACAGCGAGCAGAACTCGCAGGAGACGATCAGAACGTTGGAGTCGGCGTGGGAGGTGCAGAAGTCATGGGCGCGATTGATCGCCGCGCCCCCGGCCGCACAACCGAGTTGTGCGATCGGAATCTGGCATGTGTCATGTCGCAGCCCCAACTCGTTGATCATCCAGGCGGTGAGGGACGGCATGGTGAAAGCGGTGCAGGACACGAAGACGACGGCGTCGATGTCTGCCGCCGTGACTCCCGCGTTCTTCAGTGCCCGTTCGACCACCGCGGGGATACGCTTCTTCGCCTCACGCACGTAGACCTTGGTTCGCTCCTCGACGCCGGGGTGTCGAAGAGTGCGCTCGAGGGGCTGGATCAGATGTCGCGTGCGTACGCCGGTGTTGGAGATGAGTTTCAGCGCAAGGGGCAGCTGGTCGTGGTCACCGTGCAGTCGCTCCGCGAGGTGCAGGGTGTCCTCCATGGTGATGGTGTGCTCGGGAACGCTTACCGAAGGGCAGCAAAGGACAGCCATGGCACTCCTGTTGGTGTGGTGTGTCCCCGGGTTCGGGTCCGGGGCGGGTCGCGGGGGAGACGATCTCGTTGCGCCCCGCCGGTCGGCCGCAGCCGGCAGCCGTGCCTCTCGACTGCCGCAGGCACCGCCGAGGTGGGTGGAGCCTGCTTGTGCACCGGAAGGCACATCAACGACTAACCGCAACCGTCCGCGCCCTAACAGCCGTTGAGAATCGGTGCCGTGAACGCGTTGAACGGGCCGGAACGAGTCGGCCGCCCCTTCAGCGAGGAGACAGCGTGCCTTGGACGGTCACCGTAGCCATGAGTGGCGACGCCTCGGTTGCGCGCGGTGAGGAGCAGAACCGCCGGCGAGGGCCCGCCTCGCCTGTCACGGCGTCTCGCTGGGGTGATGAAGCTCAGTGACGCTCATGAGCCGGGCAGCGTGTTCCTGGCCAGCGCCACGAGAGCACGGGCCTGCTCGCACAGGCCGACCGCTTGCGGGTGGCGTGGGAACGCGCTGAGGGCGTGGAGGAGGTCGGCGAGGGCGCGATCGGCCTGAGCGGAGCGCAGCAAGGGGTAGAGGTCGAGGAAGTGGTGCCAGTGACTGCATGCCTCTTCGAGGCGCCCGGCTTCGAGCAGAAGGTGCGCGAGACGCGAATGAGTGAGCGCCGCCGGGCGGCGCTCCGTCAGGGACCGTCCCTCCACCGCGGCTTGAAGAGCGGCGACTGCCTGGTCGCGCCGTCCCAGGGCGTGAAGGACCTGACCCCGCTGGTACGCGAAGGCCGCAGCCGGGTAGGAGGTGAACGGCCCGGAATCGCCGGACGACTGCCGGAGAGCCTCCTCGCCCGCGGCGAGATCGACGTCGGCCCGGCGCCGATCGCGCAGCAGGGCGCGGGTCAGGGCCCGCTGGCTCAGCACGTACGCCCGGACGGCCGCGGGTGCGCCGGGGGGTGCGTGTCGGGCGGCCGCCGCGGCGAGGTCCGCCGCCTGCCGGAGGTGGCCGAGGTTCACGGCCTGGGTGCTCAGAGCCCGCAGGACGATGGCGCACGTCAACCTGTCACCAGCGGCGCGCGCGAGGCCCAGGCTGGTGCTGTCGTAGCGCTGGGCGAGCCCGTGATGACCGGCGTCCGCGGTCATCACGGCGAGTAGGTGGGTCAGTTGGGCGCACGCTGTGAGGATCTGACGGTGCAGCTCGTCCGGAGCCGGTCCGGACATCAAGGCCAGGCCGTCGTCGGCAAGGTAGGCTGCGAGCGCGCTCCGCGCGTGGTTGCCGCCGTGCGCGTCCACGCTGGTCGCGAAGAGCCTTATGGCTGCTCCCAGCAGCGTGAGATCGGCGCGGAGGACCGGGCGTCCCACCGCAAGACCGCGGGAGCGCGAGCGGTGGTCCGACACCGGCGCGGCCGGGTCCGACAGGTCGAACACGGTCCGCCTCAGCAGGACACGTTGTTCGGGGTCGACCTCCGCCCTGCACATCCGCACAAGGCGCCGTAATGGGTCGGGCTCCTCCTGCGGCGGCACCGCGCCTTGAGCACTGTGTCGCCGTTCGCCGGAGGCGGCCACAAGCCCGGTGTCCTCGGCAGTGATCAGCCGACCGCATCTGCGGCTCAGTGCCTGGCCCACCAGTTCGGCCACTGGGCGGCGGGGGCGTGATCCCTTCAGCCAGTGCGCGACAGCCGTGCGGTCGTAACGGAGACGGTAACCCTGCTGGTTGCCCAACGCGTTCACTGATCTGGCCAGCTGGGCCCCGTTCCAATCGGCTTCGGCGAGCAGGACGGCGAGTCGCCGATTCGGCTGCTTGGGGGACATCCACCCTCCGAGGTAACGGAACCCAGCGTTCCAGCAGTGCGAACCCGCTGGCCGGGGACGTCCGGACCGGTGAACCTCGTCGGCCGACGTCCGCTTCCCGAAGGAATCGCACACCGCTTACTCCGTGCCGGAATACCTATACCCGGCGGGCGATACGACCCACCTCGCGCCTGTGGCCGGCGGGCACGTTCCACAGCCCGCGCCCGAAGCCGTTCAACGCGTTCACGCGTCCGGTGCCCTGTGCGGCTTCTCTTTCGGCCCTGTTCCACGCTGTAATGCATAGTCACCGCGCCGGTGCGCAGGCGCTGTCCACGGCAACAGCTCTGACGGCCGGGTACCCGTGCGGCAGCGCGGCAGGGTCCTGGTCGCGTACCCGGGTGAACGGCGAAGCATCAGGTTCGCCGTGCCGCGGGGTGAGGTCCGGCCCACCGAGGCCGCCTGGCAGGTTGCGGCCCCTCCCCCTGGTGGCCGATCCCGAGCGCGGGGGAACAGCAAACACGCGGGGTCCGTGCGGGTGAACGTCGCCGCGCCACCAGTTGTCCCCGCGCCCCTCCATGACAAAGGTCTGCAGAGTGTGCATCATGCAAGATCCATTCATCTTCGAGGCACTCGTACCCTCCGGCGAGCCGGGTCGTTCCGGTCAGTCGGATGCCCTCCGGCGAGGGTCGGACCACTCCCGGATCAAGGCGCTCGGCAGCGACCGGTCGCGTGAGATCGAACCCGTGAACGATGCCGCGGCCTCGGACCCGGCGACCCCGTGACGTCACTGCGGCACAACCTCGACGAAGCGACACGGGAAAGGACCGTTCCGCGGGGCGCGCCGCCCGCGGTTGCGTGCCGCCGAAGATCACGACGCGTCTCCGACGCCCTGCGCGCCTCGTCTCGCCGCGTCGTCATCCCGACGTGCGAAGGCGTCGTCCACCCGTCACCGAGTGCCGCGACTGGCCGCTCCGACAGCCAGAGAGGAAACCGCATATGAACACCGACGTGCGCAGTTACGCCGTCAGCTGGGAGGCCTATTGGGCCGAAACAGCGGCCACCGGGCAATCGTCGCTGTGGGACTGTGACCCGGAGTTCGCCAGTGCACGGGACCTGCCGCACTTCGAGCCCCACCTCGATCCCGATCAGACACTGGTCGACATCGGTTGCGGCAACGGGACCCAGACCCGCTACCTCGCGCGCCACCACAGGCAGGTCATCGGGACCGACGTTTCCGCCTCGGCCATCGAGACCGCGCGTGCCCACGATCCCGACCACAGCTACCTGGTGCTCGATCTGCTCGACACCCCGGCCGTGAAGGCTCTGCACGAGACGCTCGGCGACGCCAGTGTCTACATGCGCACCGTTCTTCACCAGATCCGGCCCGAGGACCGCCCGGCCTTCGCGGCCTCGTTGCGCACCCTGCTGGGCGCCGGCGGAATCCTCGCCCTCGTGGAGCTGGCTCCCGGCGCGGAGGACTACCTGCGTGACCTGGTGTCGGAATACGGCTCGCCCCCGGCACTCACCCGGGTCCTCGACACCGGTGTCCGCCCCGGGAGCGTCGATCGTGACGAGGCACTTGCCCTCATGGGCAGGGACGAGTTCAGCGTTCTCGCCGAATCCGACACCACCGTTCACACCACCTACACGCTGCCCACCGGTCAGCAGGCCGAAGTTCCCGCCTACTTCATGGCACTGCGGTGCAGGGAGGGGTCGATTCAGCGGCGGTAGGGAATGCGGATCCGACCGGCCGCCTCAGCCGGCCCGGTGCCATTGCGGTACTGAACGTCACGACGGTTACTTTCCGTCGCCACGGACCGCACACCGGCGCCTGTTGCCAGGGCGGCGCGGTGTGATGGTCAGGCCGAGATGCCCGTCATACTTACCTCCTTCTGCTGCAGAGGAGGTAGCGAGCCGTGGGGGACACGTGGGGTGCCGTTGCTGTCGCTGTCGTCGGCGTGGTCGGCACACTGGGCGGTGCTTTGCTGACCCAGAGCCGCGCCGACCGTACCAAGCGTCTGGAACTCGAGGCGATGGCACAGCAGCGGGACGCCGAGCGCCGACACACCGAGCAGGTTCGGCAGGCCGAGCATGCGGAGGTGCGGCAGCGAGAATTCCTCGACCTGCGTCGCGCCTGTTACATATCGCTGAACACCGCCTCCCGCCAATACTTGACAGCGCAGGTCAACCTCCAACACGCGCTGCGCGTGGGGGCAGGCGTGGAGGCATGCCTCGAACAGCTGGAGACTCGCCGCACCACGCATCGCGACAGCTATGCCGAGGCACAAATGGTTGCGCCAACCCCCGTACTGGCCGCCGCCGGAGCCGTCAGCCGGCACCTCAACCACGGCTACGGAAGACTCAGACAGCTGCTCGCTGCCCCATCGGCCGACCTCGAGGCCGTCGATGCGTTCGACGACCAGGTGAACAGCTCGTGGGCGTTGCTGTCCGAGATGCGCCACACGATGCGTCGCGATCTGGGAGTTGACGACAGCGAGCACTGACCCCGCCTTCCGCACCACTGTCTGCACATCGGGTCCCCTCCGCTCGGCCGCCGGTCATACTCGGAAGCCTGCTGGGACGAGTCGGCGGGGAGGGGGGAATCCGTATGGTCGATACGCGCGAGGTGTATGTCGAGCACGCCGTGCGTAACCTTCTGCGCACCAGCCGGACGGCCCATGGCCGACTGGACGCCAGCGCGTCGAAGGGGAAGCGCCGCCAGCTGGCCCAGGGACTGACGCCGCTCGATGTGGGAAGCCTGGCCACTGGGAATTACCGGTCCACGATCATCGACCTCTACGATCGGCGTAACCTGCCGATCTCCTGCGCGACCGAGCTGCGCGACTTCGTCGAGTCCATCGTCCTGTCGGTCAACCGAGGTCTCGTCAGAGAAGGTGCTCTGTACCGCGAGGACGACTCCTCCAGCCTGCCGTACACGCGAGCGGACACGCTTCTTTCCGAGGTCGTGGGGCCGCTCTTCGAAGAGTTCCACCAACGGCTCACGCGTTCCCTGTCCGACCCGGTGGAGACGGCCGGATGGGTCGAGTACCGAATGGATCTGACGGATCATCTGTGGGCCGATGGATGCGGGCGGTCCACCAAGGCCGTCGCCGCGTGGGTCCTCATGCGTGCCGGGCACAGCCTCCCGGTCTACCCGGCGGACCGGCGTTCCCAGTTCGCCGCCGCGCCGTGCACAGCTCGTACGGCAAGCAGGGATCGCGAACAGGAACAGTACGAGAAGTGGCTGCGCTACTACCGGTCTCTTTTCGAGACATGGCCCGGTAACGCGGCACCTGCCGGGGACTCGGGTCGAATAGGGACCTGACTGCTTCCCAAGATCGATTCATCAGGGTGCCGCGCGCCACTTCCCCATGCGGTCCGAGCTTGTCACACTGGACGATCTGGCGCGCGGTACTCATGCGGGGGGCGAAGTGACGCGTACACATGATCACATGGGCGAAGAAGCCGTCGTGTCGCGTGACGCCGGGGCCGAGTTAGGATTTTCCGTCGGTGAGAGAATCAGTGAGATCTATACGATTCTCGATCAGCAAGGCGCGGACCTCGTGTCCAGCGTGGTATCGGAAGAACAGGCGCGCCCCCTGGGGCGGGGTGGATCGGGCACGGTCTATCTCGCGTCGTACCGTGGCATGCAACTGCGGGCTCTGAAGTTCCTCACGCTGAACTACCTTTCCGGTGACACGGGGCAGCATGCGACGGATTTCCACGAGGTGTTCGACCGGGAACGTGTGGTCCTGTCGACCCTGGCGCACGGCAACATCGCCCGTCTGTACGACACGGACAGTTACCGGGACGCAAACGGCGTCGAATGGAAATACATAGCAACTGACTTCATCGACGGTGATGAGCTCCTCCCGGCGCTGAAACGGGAGGCCGTGACACCGGACGAGGTCTACAACGCCATTTCCGATGTGCTGCGGGCAGTCAGCTACATGCACGGAAAAGGTGTGCTCCATGCCGACCTGAAATGGGAGAACATCAAGTGTCGGCACTCTCCCACCGGGATAGAGGCTGTACTGCTCGACCTGGGCACGGCGCATTATGTCGCCGAAGAGGGCTCGGCGCCGCTCCAGTTGACCTTCGACAAAGCATCGGCCCCCCGGGTTCGCTTCATCACGACCAAACGGATCACCCATGCCCTGCATCAGCAGTACCGCAGGAAGATCGTGGACAAGGAGACTCTGCGGCAGCTCTTCCCGTACCACGACCTGCATGCCCTGGGAGTCCTCCTGGATGAGATCCAGGAGGACCCGGACATCGCGAAGAAGCTCCAGGCTGTGATCGGCAAGGACGGACTGAGCGCCCTCGACATCATGTCCTACAACCTGCGGAGGTCCCCCGAGCCGGAGCCGAAGCCCCACGCACTGGACCATAAGCGGGTCATCCAGTACTCGTCCGTGGAGCAGGTCTACCGCGACTGGCGGAAACTGCGGAGAACGTACCTCGCACCGGTCAACGTGCCCGAGTTGAGCCTTGCCGCAGAATTCAAGTACTCGGTGCCCACCGCGGCCGGTCGAGGCGTGGTCACACCGAGGCTGTCGCAACTCATCAACCACAAGCTTTTCCAGCGTCTGCGACGGGTGCCGCAGTTGGAAATGACGCTGATGAAGTTCCCCGGCGCCACCCACACCCGCTTCAGCCACTCGTTGACCATGTTGCGCAACACTCGGTACTACCTCGCCCACCTGCTCAACGACCCGAAGTTCAGGCTGCTCTGTGAACCAGCGGATCTGGAAGCCACGATCCTGCTCGCGCTCCTCCACGACGTGGGCCACTACCAGCTCAGCCACATGTTCGAGGACTACGCGAGCGCCCAGCGCAGAGCCAGACACGACGATCCCTGGCGCGCCATCGACTTCGACATCCCCTCCGACGACGACCTCTTCTGGTGCATCGTCGATCCCCAGCGGGACTCGTCGCTGCGCGGCGGTTACGGAGGCGTCGTGGAACAGGCATGGCGCGCCAGCGAGGCACGGTTGGGCCTGACGCCGGCTCCCGCCATCTCCGAGATCATCAGGAATGACTTCAGCGAGGCCACCTATGAGGCGATGCTGCGTATTCATCACGCGATCTACGCGACGGACGCCTACGCCAAGGCGACCCCGGCGCAGCTCGTGCTGGGGTCGGTGCTTTCCTCGGATGTCGATGCCGACAAGGTTGCCTACCTGATCGAGGACTCGCTCCGCTCCGGGGTTCCGTACGGCTCCGGAGTCGATTTCGACGGCCTGCTCGGTGCCCTGCGCATGCCGGACGTTCACGACATCCGGGGAGGGCCGACGCTCGGCATCACACAAAAGGGACTCGCAGCCGCCCAGTCGATCGTGGTGAGCCGGAATCTGATGGTGGGGCAGGTCTATTGGCAGCACACCAACCGGGCGGCCACGGCCATGATCAAATATGCCATTGCCCGGATGCTGCAGCGCGGATTCCTTTCGATGCCGGAATTCCTGGGCGCCACGCTGTTCCTCGAATACGACGCAACGCTGAATCACCTCTTCGAGAAGTTCGAGGAGTGTCGTGCCGAGACAGAGGTCAACCCGATCGCGAACCTGCTGGACGGTGAACGGCGTATCTACGACACCGCCTTCTCGACGGCACGGCTGGGCCGGGAGGCCAGCGAACACGTGGGCACCGTCCTGACGGGGAAGAGCTTCGCAGGAGTCATCAACCTGGAGAGTGACCTGCGGCAGATAGTCAGGGAAGCGTCCGGCATCGGTGACATCGCGAACGGCGAAGTGCTCGTGGACGTGCCGATCAAGGAGCGGGAGCGCGGATCGGGAGACCGCGGCGGCCAGGTGCTCGTCTATGACGACCGGAGCGACACGCAGGGCACCACGCTCCGGACGTACACGCCGTTCCTCCAGGCGCTGAAGGACCAGCACATCCGGGAGAACCGGATCTGCCGGGTCTTCGTGTCCCCGCGCATCTCCGCCTCCGACACCTTCGAGGCGGTCGTGGAAGCACTGTCCCAGCACATACGGCAGGAGTATTCGGACTGATCGGCAACTGTTCCCCGGACCGTGGTGGCATTGATCTGAGGTTCTGCCGTGAGGCCGACCCGTCCATGCCCGTCTCTTCCCCCCCCCCGCTTACCGGTCGGGTGCCGTGTGCCGTGGGTCGCCCAGGGGGCTCCTGCTCTCAGACGCGGCGTCCGCACGGCGCATGGCACTTCGGGCACTGCAGGGTCGGCCGTCTCGGCGCCTCGCCCACCGTCCCGGGACCCGGATCGCCTCTCTCTATCATTGGCCCGGCTGCCGTGAACAGCCATTTCACCGAAGCTTTCAGGTTGTCGTCAGGTTGGCCCGGTGGGACTGAAACTCATGTCACAGAAGCGCCAAAACATTGGCAAAGGCATCTGTGGGAAAGAGAGTTCAGCGTGTCATCGTGCGGCCCATGAGCACCGAGCAACTCCTCGAAGACCGGCCCCTCGTTCCGCTGCGCGCCATGGCGAACAAGGTGCCGGAAGTGACCGTCTACTTCTGGATCATCAAGGTCCTCACCACCGGGATGGGGGAGACGGCGTCGGACTTCCTGGCGCGTCTGCTCGGGCCGGTGCCGGCGGTCGCGCTCGGTGGTCTCGCCCTGGTGGCCTCCCTGGCGGTGCAGTTCGCCGTCCGCCGGTACGTCGCGTGGGTGTACTGGACCGCGATCGTCATGGTCAGTGTGTTCGGCACGATGGCCGCCGACGTCCTGCACGTCGGCCTCGGCGTGGCCTATACCGTGTCCACGCCGCTGTTCCTCACCGCGCTGGCTGCCGTGTTCGCGCTCTGGTACGCCGTTGAGCGGACCCTGTCCATCCACGGGGTCCGTACCCGCCGCCGCGAGTCCTTCTACTGGGCGGCCGTCCTCGCCACCTTCGCCCTCGGGACGGCGGCCGGGGACCTGACCGCCACCGCCGGTTTCGGCTACCTCGGCTCGGTCGTCCTGTTCGCCGCCGCCATCTGCGTGCCCGCGCTCTGGCACCGCTTCGCCGGCCTGAACGCCGTGACCGCCTTCTGGGCCGCCTACGTGATCACCCGCCCGCTGGGTGCGTCGTTGGCCGACTGGATGGCACTCGGCCGCTCCCGGGGCGGGCTGGCGCTGGGGCTCGGGCCGGTCACCCTCGCCTGGACGGCGGCCATCGTCGGATTCGTCGGCTACCTCGCCGTATCCCGCCGGGACACGCCGGACGGCAGGGCTGCATGACAGCCGACGACCACACGGGATTCGATCCGGCGGCCACCCTCGACCGGATCAATGCCGCGACCGAGCACCTCATGGAGACGGCGGCCCGGTTCACTGACGCCGATGTGCGTGCGCCTTCCCTGCTGCCGGCCTGGTCACGCGGGCACGTGCTGACCCACCTGGCCCGTAATGCCGACGGCGGCCGGAACCTGCTGATCTGGGCCCGGACCGGAGAGGAGACACCGGAGTACCCGAGCCTGGCCGCCCGGGACGAGCAGATCGAGGCAGGAGCGGGGCGCAGCACCGCCGAACTCGTGGCCGACCTGCGCGGCGCCTCCGCCCGGTTCGCCGCCGAATACCGCAGGATGCCGCCCGAGGCATGGAACAGGACGGTCCGCTGGACGCGCGGCCAGGAGCGAGCCGCCCTGCGTGCCGCCGACTCCCGGTTGTGCGAGGTGCTGATCCACCACGTCGACCTGAACACCGATTACACGCCCGCCCAGTGGCCCGACTGCTTCGTCCGGGACATGCTCGGCCGGGTGGCGGCGTCCTTCGGCGCTCGCGACGACGCGCCCGCGATGCGGCTGCACACCACCGACACCGGGATCACCCACGACATCGGCGCCCCAGGGCAGGCACCGGTCGTCCACGGCCCGCAGACCTCACTCCTGGCCTGGCTGCTGGGACGCTCCCAGGGCGCCGACCTCGTCGTCCACGGAGCGTCGGAGCTGCCCGCTCCACCATTCCTCTACTGATCGACGGCGCTCGGCGGCGTTGGACCGCCGAGCGCCTCGATCCACGCATCGACAACTCACCACCACCGCTCACCGAAGTGTCGCCGTTGCCGTTTGCGGGCCCGTCCACCGACGCCCCGTCAGTGCAGCCAGACGAGTACCGCGTCGTCCGCCCTGGCAGCAGCCTCGAAGAACTGTGCAAGCCCGTCGTACCAGGGGCGCCCCCGCTCCAGCGCACCGGGCTCGCCCCGTCCGTGGGGACACGCCTCGGCGCCGGTCGGTTCAGCGGGATGCGCGCCACTGATGAGCCGGTCGTAGCCCGTGGCCCGCAGCGCTCTCGCCGCGAGCTCGACCCGCTCGGGCCGTAGGTACTTCGGAGGCGCGTCGCCCCACTCCTCGTGCTCGGCGAACGCCTCCTCACCGTCGATCACGTTCACGGGGAACTCGGCACGCGCCAGAAGGAAGCGGAGCCTGTCCCAGAAGTGGTACGTGCAGAAGTAGCGTTCTTCGCCCGGAGCGGGCTCCGTCTCCTCCTCGCACTGGATCTCTTCCATGAAGTCCAGGGAGCAGGCGGGGTCTTGGAGCGCCTGATCAAGTTCAGCAGCCGTGATGCGCAGGTACTCACCGATCATGTTCATGGCCGGAGACCGGTGGGGCCGCTGGACGACGACCGTGGCGTTCCGCCGTCAGGACCGGGCGAGGACACAGAACTCGTGACCCTCCGGGTCGGCGAGGCACGTCCACGGGACGTCGCCCTGGCCGACGTCGAGATCGGTGGCACCGAGGGTCCGCAGCCGGGCCACCTCCGCCGCTTTGTCGTCTCCGACGCCCGGGACCAGGTCGAGATGGACACGGTCCGGCACGGTCTTCACGTCGGGCGAGCGGTGGAACTCCAGATACGGGCCGACGCCCTCGGCCGAGCGCCACACCGCGCGGTCGTCGGTCACCTCGTGCAGGGTCCAGTCCATCGCCTCGTCCCAGAACCGCGCCATCGCCCGCGGGTCCGCGCAGTCGACCACCACCCGGGCGATCGGCCCGGTGTCCCGGTACGGGTCCCGAGGCTCCAGCACGCAGAACTCGTTGCCCTCCGGGTCGGCGAGCACCGTCCACGGCACGTCGCCCTGTCCCACCTGGGCGGGCGTCGCACCGAGGCCCTGGAGACGCGCGACCAACTCCGTCTGCTGGGCCGTAGAGGTGGTGGCCAGATCGAGGTGCACCCGGTTCTTCGTCGTCGTCTTGGGTTCCGGGACGGCGATGACGTCGATACATACGCCGACCGGGTCCAGCCAATCGAAGCCGAGGGGTTTGGCGGCGGTCGCGCCGGATCCCTCGCCGGTGACACTCCAGCCGAGCGCCTCCGCCCAGAACCGGCCGACCGCCGAGTCGTCGAGAGCCTTCACGTTCACCAGGACAGGCCGCAGTGTCATGCCGGCGATCCTATGTACCCGCGCTGCCACGACACGCGCAGGTCCTGGGATCAAGCGTGGGCAGCGGAAGCGGCCGTGGTGCGGCCCGGAGCGCGGGGCCGGCCGGGAAGTTGCAGAATGCAGAATTGCTTAATTTCGCAATTGGTTAGATGCTGTGTCGGCTGTGCTCGCAGGTGCTCGCGGCGCAGCCTTTCGCACCCGCTCCGTGGCGGGGCCCCGTAGGGAGAACGAGGGTCGTGTCCGTTTCGCCGTACCAGGCCGGCGCCGAGGTCTTCCGAACGCTGGGGCGCCCCGTGCGGCTCCGGACGCCGGAGCTGCCGTGGGGCGGGACGATGCCGCTGCGGGGCGACAAGCCGGCCGCCCCCGCGGTGGAGCCCCCCGGGACGGTCCGGCCACGAGCGGTGTCGCTCTGCTGGGGGATCACCGCTTCGGCGCTGCAGGGCCCGGCAGCGGTGCGCGCCCGCAGCGGGCGCGCACCGCTGTCCGGCCGGGCTCACGGACCGTACGACACATCCCTGCGCCCGCACCCCAAGACGGTCGCCGGCTTCCGCCTCGCTCGCGTGGAGAAATGATGACTGCCGCTCTCGGTGCCCGTCACAACCGGCACGTGCTCACCCTGCCCAACGAACCCTCCGCGGTCCGCCTGGCCCGCGAGACCGCCGAGCAGGCGCTGGCCGAGTGGGGGATAGACCTGCGCCGGCCTGTCGTGGACGCGGCACTGCTGATCCTCAGCGAGCTGGTGACCAACAGTGTCCGGCACGCCGCCGAGCGGTCCCCGCAGATCATGGTGATGTACGCGGCGAGCGGCAGCCATCTGTCCTTCGCCGTCCAGGACCGACACCCCCACCGGCCGTCACTGCACTCCTGCACTCGTGGCGGCCTCGGCATGGTCACGGAGCTCACCAGGCAGCTCGGCGGCACCGCGGCTGTGCAGGGCGACGACGACGGCAAGAGCATCGTGATCACCCTTCCCTTCTGATGGACGGCTGTGCCGACGGGCCCCCTGGGGAAGCGGTCCGCGTACGGTGCGCGGCGCGTGGGACGGCGAACGCGCCGCCGCACCTGGTGGGCGTGACCCGCACCACTCTCACCTTATGACTTCAGCAATTGCGAATATTGGCAATTGCTGACATTCTCAGTACCGACTCCGGTGACCCGGTTCCCGCCCCCGCGGGTTCGGCGCAGCCGTCGCCGCAGGCGAGGATGGGTCGCATGTTGTTGACGAATGGGTGGATGCGATGGACCGGGCTGCGGTCGGTGGGACGACGCTGCTGTGTCGGGCAGGGGAGGGCACGATGAGCACGCCGCTGTACCAACTGAAGGCCGAGTTCTTCAAGACCCTCGGCCATCCGGCTCGTATCCGGGTCCTGGAGCTGCTGAGCGAGCGCGAGCACGCGGTCGCGGAGATGCTGCCCGAGGTGGGCATCGAGCCCGCGCACCTGTCCCAGCAGCTGGCCGTGCTGCGGCGGGCGAACCTGGTCAAGACCCGCAAGGAGGGCTCGACCGTGTACTACTCCCTGATCAGCCCCCAGGTGGCGGAGCTGCTGCGGGTCGCGCGGACGATCCTGACCGGCGTCCTGTCCGGCCAGGCCGAGCTCCTTGCCGACCTGCAGGCCGCGCAGGGCGAGTCGAAGCCGCCGTCGTAGCGGCGGCCCCTTGACCGGCGGTCGTCTCCCCGGGCCGGACAGCGCTCTGTGGCACCGGGAGACGGCCGCCTTGATCCCGCCGCCGGCGTGCCCCGTCCAACAGCCATCCACACATCCGCACCGTTCGCACCGTCCTTCCGTGAGGAGCTCATGGGCCTGTTGCGCAAGATCCGCGAAGTCGGGCGAGTGGCCGAGCCCGCTGCGCCGCGCCCGGACGGCGCAGCCCTGCCGCAGGCCCGGGAATTGGCTGGATCGGCGCAGGTGCGGTGCGTCGACGCGGGTTCCTGCAACGGCTGCGAGGTCGAGATCGCCGCGGCCTTCAACCCCGTGTACGACGCGGAGCGGTACGGCGCCCGGCTGGTGGCCTCGCCCCGGCACGCGGACGTGGCTCTGGTGACCGGGCCCGTGACGCGCAACATGGCCGAACCGCTGCGGCGCACGGTGGCCGCGATGGGCGAACCGCGGCTGGTGGTCGCGGTGGGGGACTGCGCGATCAACTGCGGCGAGTTCGCGGGTGGGTACGGCGTCCAGGGCGCCGTGGCCGACGTCGTACCGGTGGACCTGGCGGTGCCCGGGTGCCCGCCGGAACCGGCGGAGATCGTGGCGGCGCTGCGGAGCGTGACCGGACGGTGAGCGTGATCCCGGCGGCCCTCGCGACGGCCACGGCACTGGGCGGTGCGGGCGCACTGGCCGGCCTCGTGCTGCCGTACCGGCTGCGCGTGCCGGCCGTCGGAGCGCTGACGGCGGGCGTCGGAGCCGCCGGTGCCGCGGCGGGCACGGCCGCACTGGGCGGACGTCACTGGACGGCCGCCTTCCCCGGGCTGCTGCCGCTGGCCGGGGCGCACGTGGCGGTGGACGCGCTGGCGGGCCTGTTCGCCGCGGTGGCCGGAGCCGTCGTGGTCGCGGTCGCCGTGTACGGCATCGGCTACGCGGCCGGGCACGGCCCGCACGGCCTCGGCTCGCGGACCGCGCAGGCGGTGCTGCCGCTGTTCGCGCTCACCCTGGTACTGGTACCGGTGGCCGCGTCGGTGTCCACGTTCCTGACGCTGTGGGAGCTGATGGCACTCGCCTCGCTGCTGCTGGTCCTCGCCGAGCACCGCGACCGCGCCTCCGTGCGCCTGGCGGGCGTCTGGTACGCGGTGATGACGCACCTCGGTCTGGTGCTGCTGCTCGCCGCCTTCGTGCTGCTCGCCGCTCAGACGCACGGGGACACCTTCACCGCACTGCGCGCGGGCGCGCACGGCGTCTCGCCGACGGTGCGAGGAGTGGTGTTCGTGCTGGCCGGACTCGCGTTCACCTCGAAGGCGGGCGCACTGCCGCTGCATGCCTGGCTGCCCCGGGCGCACCCCGAAGCACCCAGCCCCGTCTCGGCGTTGATGAGTGCCGCCATGGTCAACCTCGGCGTCTACGGTCTCGTCCGCACCGGCCTCGACCTGCTCGGCGGCGGACCGGCCTGGTGGTGGCTGGCGCTCGTGGCGGTCGGCGGCATCAGCGCGGTCCACGGGATCCTGCAGGCGGCGATGGCCTCCGATCTGAAGCGGCTGCTGGCGTACTCGACCAGCGAGAACATGGGCCTGGCCTTCATCGGTGTCGGCGCCTGCGGGCTCTACACGTCCTACGGCAACCGGCCGCTGGCCGCGCTGGCACTGGCCGCCGCGCTGCTGCACGTGGTCAACCACTCGGCGTTCAAGGCCCTGTTGTTCTGCGCGGCCGGATCGGTGCTGCGCGCGACCGGCCTGCGCGACCTCGACCGGCTGGGCGGGCTGCGCTCCCGCATGCCGTACACGGCCGGGCTGTTCGCGCTGGCCGCGCTCGGCGCGGTGGCGCTGCCGCCCGGCAACGGGTTCGTCAGCGAGTGGCTGCTGCTGCAGTCCCTGATGCACGGTTTCCAGGTGCCGGGCGTCGCGGTGGCGATCGCCCTGCCCCTGTCGGTGGCACTGATCGCCCTGTCCGCGGGCATCTCGGCGGCCGCGTTCGTGAAGGCGCTCGGCGTGGGCTTCTTCGCCCGCCCCCGCAGCGGACCGGCCGCCACGGCCGAGGAGTCACCGGCCCTCATGCTCGCCGGGATGGGCCTGCTCGCCGCCGCGTGCGCGGCACTGGCGCTGGTGCCCGGCCTGCTGGGTGACGGCCTGGACCGGGCCGTGGCCGCCTCCGGGCTGCCGGGCAGCGGCGGCGTGACCGGGGGCGGGCTGCGGGTGCGGCTCACGGACATCTCCGCGTCGCTGTCGCCGCTGTGGGTGGTCGCCGCCCTGACCGGTTCCGTGCTGCTCGCCACCGGCCTGCCCCGCCTGTACGGCCGCCGCAGGCGCCGCAGGAACGCACGGCTGTGGGACTGCGGCGGCGGGGCACCGACGCCGCGCATGGCCTACACGGCCACGTCGTTCGCCGAGCCGCTGCAGCGCGTCTTCGACGACGTCCTCGCGCCCGAGCAGGACGTCGACGTCACCCCGGTGCGCGAGTCGGCGTATCTGGTGGAGCGGGTGCGCTTCGAGCGCCGGGTGCCCGACCGGATCGAACACCGCCTGTACGAGCCGGTGGTGCGGGCCCTGGCCGGCACGGGCCGCGCGGCCCGGCGGCTGGCGGGCGGCAGCGTGCACCTGTATCTCGGCTACGGCTTCGCCGGCCTGGTCGCAGTGCTGTTGGTGTTGGCGGTGGGCTGGTGAGAACGAGGACATGAGCGCTGTCGGATATGCGGCCGTGGCCGGCCAGGTGGCGGTGGTCGGCGCCGGGGCGCCCCTGCTGACCGGGTGGATGCGGCAGGTGCGGGCCCGCCTGGAGGGCCGGGCCGGCGCCGGGGTGCTCCAGCCCTGGCGGGACGCCCGCAAACTGCTGCGCAAGGAACCCATCAGCCCGCTGGGAACCGGGCCCGCCTTCCGCGCGGCCCCGGCGCTGCTGGTGGCCACCACGGTGGTCGCCGCCGGCCTGGTCCCGCTGCTGTCGACCCGCACCCCGGTGAGCGCCCACGCGGACCTCGTCGTCGTCGTGGCGCTGATCGCGCTGGGCACCCTGGCGCTCGCCCTGGCCGGCCTGGACACCGGCACCGCGTTCGGCGGCATGGGCGCCTCGCGGGAGATGACGGTGGCCGCCCTGGTGGAGCCGACCATCCTGCTGTCGGTGTTCGCACTGTCGATACCGGCCGGCACGACCAACATCCCCGCCATCGTCGCCGGCGCGGTCGGGGAACCGGCCCGGCTCGCCTCCCCGGCCGGCCTGCTGGCCACGGCCGCGCTCGCGGTGGCCGTCCTCGCGGAAACCGGGCGGATCCCGGTGGACAACCCCTCCACCCATCTCGAACTCACCATGATCCACGAGGCGATGGTGCTCGAGTACGCGGGCCCCGACCTGGCCCTGGTCGAGCTCGGCGCCCAGATGCGGCTCACCCTGCTGCTGGGACTGCTGTCCTCCCTGTTCCTGCCGTGGGGCATCGCCACCGGGGCCTCGTGGACGGCGCTCGTGGTGGCCCTGGTGCTGTTCGCGGCGAAGGTCACCCTGCTGGGCGCGGTGCTGGCGGCGGCCGAGGTGTTCTGGGCCAAGGTGCGGCTGTTCAGGGTGCCCGAACTGCTCGCCGGGTCCTTCCTGCTGGCGCTGCTCGCGGTGACCGCTTCGTACTTCCTGGGCGGAGCGTCGTGAACGGCGACCTGTACACCGAACTCCTCGACCTGGCCTGCGGGGCCTTCCTGCTCGCCGCGGTGCTGGTGCTGTGGCGGCGCGAACTGGCCGCCATCGTCCGCGTCTTCGCCCTGCAGGGCGTGACCCTCGCCGCCCTCGCCGTGCTCCTGGGCGGGCACGAACAGCGGTGGGACCTCGTCGGCGTCGGCGTCGGCATCGGACTGCTGCGGGCGGGCCTCCTGCCGCACCTGATGCGCCGCGCCCTGACCGTACACACCGCCGACCGTGCGCACCGGGAAGAGGCGCGCGAGACACAACCGCTGGTGAACGTCGCCGCCTCGCTGCTGACCGCCGCCCTGCTGACGCTGCTGGCCTACGCGGTGGCCCACCCGCTGACCGCGCTGCACCCCACACCGGCGACCCGGGCCCTGCCGGTCGGCCTGGCCGTTGTCCTGATCGGCTTCTTCGTGCTGGTCACCCGCCGGCGGGCACTGGCCCAGGTGGTCGGCTTCCTGCTGCTGGACAACGGCATCACCGCCACCGCCCTGCTGGCCACCTCCGGCGTGCCGCTGATCGTGGAACTCGGCGTCTCCTTCGACGTGCTGCTGGCGGTACTCGTGCTGCAGATCCTCACCACCCGCATGCGGGAGGCGTTCGGCAGCACCGACCTCGACGACCTGCGGGAGCTGCACGACTGATGAGCCCGACCGTCTCCGCCCTGCTGCTGACCGCGCCCGCCGCCGTGCCGCTGGCGGTGGCCGGCGCCTGTGCGCCGGCCGGGCGGTACACCCGCACACCCGCCGCCGTCTCCGCCACCGCACTCACCCGGTCCGGGCCGCGGACGTCCACGGGGGCGGCTGTCCTGGTCGCCGAGGCACCCGGGCCCGAGCCGACGGTGACGACGCGGCGGCGGGAGCGGGCCGCGCTCGTCTCACCCGTCGCGATACTCGCCTGCGGGAGCCTGCTCGCGGCGGGCGTCCTCGACGACGGCCCGCGCAGCGCGTACTCCGGCCTGTTGCGCGCCGACGCGCTGACCGCCTGGATGCTGCTGGTGGTCGGCGCGGTGGCGCTGATCGCCTGTGCCGGCGCGCCCGCGTACCTGCGAGCGGAACGGGCGGCCGGCCGCGCCACGGAGCGGACCGTGTGGCGCTACCACGTCCTGGTCCAGGCGTTCCTGGCCGCGATGTGCCTGGCCGTGGTCACGGCGAATCTCGGCGTGCTGTGGGTCGCGGTCGAGGCCACCACCGTCGTCACCGCCTTCCTCGTCGGCCACCGCCGCACCCGCACATCGGTGGAGGCGGCCTGGAAGTACGTGGTGATCTGCTCGGCCGGGATCGCGCTGGCCTTCCTCGGCACGGTGCTGATCTACTACGCGGCCCGGCAGGCGGGCATCGCCGAGGCGTGGGCGCTCGACTGGCCCACCCTCGTCGCCCACGCCGACCGCCTCGACCCCGCTGTCACCCGGCTCGGCATCGCCCTCGTCGTCCTCGGCTTCGGAACCAAGGCCGGCCTCGTGCCGCTGCACGCCTGGCTGCCCGACGCCCACAGCCAGGCTCCGGCGCCGGTGTCCGCGCTGATGTCCGGGGTGCTGCTGTCGGTCGCCTTCGCCGCCGTCCTGCGCTACCGGGTCATCGCCGACGCCGCCCTCGGGCCCGGCTTCACCCGTGTGCTGCTGGCGGTCATCGCCCTGCTCACGCTCGCCCTCGCGACCGGGCTGCTGCTCGCCCAGCGCGACTACAAACGCATGCTGGCCTATTCGTCCATGGAGCACATGAGCCTGATCGCCCTGGCCGCGGCGATCGGCAGCCCGCTCGCCCTGTCCGCCGCGCTGCTGCACGTCGCCGGCCACGGGCTGGCCAAGTCGGTCGCCTTCTGCGCCTCCGGACACATCCTCCAGCTCACCGGCACGGCGCGCATCGGACGGGTACGGGGGCTGCTGGCCAGGGCGCCCGCGACGGCCGGGGTGTTCGGGGCGGCGGTGGCGGCGCTGATGGCGTTCCCGCCGTTCAGCCTCTTCACCTCCGAACTGGGCATCGCCCGCGCCGGTTTCGCGGCCGGCGCCCAACTCGCCTGGGCCACGGCGACCGCCCTGACGCTCGTGCTGGTGGCCTTCGCCGCGCTCGCCGCCCGCACGGCCCGGATGCTGCTCGGGCCGGGATCACCGGGCGAGGAGAGCCCGTCCGCCCTCTGGCCCCTGATGCTGGGCCTGTCCGCCTGCGCCGCCCTGGGCATCGCCCTCGGACCGCTCACCGACCTGCTGCACGCCGCCGCCCGGGCGATCGGAGGCTGACACGATGCGCAAGTCCTACCAGAGCAGTGCCGTCACCCTGCCCCGGCACGCCGAGAACCTGCTCGCCCAGGGGTACCGGCTCGCCCTGGTCTCCGCGCACATCGACGAGGCCGGGCCGCGCGTGGTGTACCTGTTCACCTCCGGACCGCCCGACAGTCGCGTGGAACTGAACATCCGCCTCGACCCGGACCGGCCGGAAGTGCCGACGCTGGCCCATCTCTCCTTCGCGGCGGGCCGGTTCGAGAGGGAGATGCGTGACCTGTTCGGCATCGTCCCCCAAGACCACCCCCTCCCGCGCCGTCTGGTGCGCCACTTCCACTGGCCGCGCGGCTGGTATCCGATGCGCCCCGATGCCGGACCCCCGCCCGCCTTCGGCGAGCAGGAAGGCCCGTACCCCTTCCTGGAGGTCGAGGGCGACGGCGTCTACGAGATCCCGGTGGGCCCCGTCCACGCCGGCCTGATCGAACCCGGCCACTTCCGCTTCTCCGTCGTCGGCGAGACCATCCTCAAGCTCAAGGCCCGCCTCTGGTTCGTGCACAAGGGCGTCGAGGAGCTCTTCCAGGGCCGCACGGTCGCCGCCGGCCTTCCACTGGCCGAGCGCGTCAGCGGCGACACCGCCGTCGGCCATGCCCTCGCCTACTGCCTCGCCGTCGACGAGGCCACCGGCACCGACGTCCCGGCCGAGGCGCAGCGCGCCCGCGCGATGCTCCTGGAACTGGAGCGTGTCCACAACCACGTCGCCGACCTCGGCATGCTCTGCAACGACGTCGGCCACTCCGTCCTCAACGCCCACGCCCAGCGGGTACGCGAGCGGCTCCTGCGCCTCAACAAGGAGATCACCGGCCACCGGCTGCTGCGCGGCGGCGTCGTCCCCGGGGGCGCCGCGCTGCGCGCCCTGCCCGACCCCGCCCGCCTCGAGGAGATCGGCGCGGACGTCCGGGACATCACCGACCTGGCCCTTCGTCACTCCACCGTCCACGACCGCCTCACCGGTACCGCGATCCTGAGCACGGCCGCGGCCCGGGAGATCGGCTGCCTCGGCTACGTCGCCCGCGCCAGCGGCATCGCCGACGACGCCCGGATCGCCCACCCCTTCGCGCCGTACGACGACGGCGGGTTCACCGTGCCCGTCCACGACGAAGGTGACGTCCTGGCCCGCTTCCTGGTCCGCGCGGAGGAGATCGACGTCTCCCTGCACCTGATCGAGCACTTCGCCCACACGCTGTCAGCGCCCATGGCCGTGCTCGCGCCCCCGTCGACGCCCGGTGCGGGGCCCCGTACCGGGGTGGGGCTCGTGGAAGGCTGGCGCGGCACCATCGCCACCCGTGTCGAACTCGCCCCCGACGGCACCCTGACCCGCGTCAAGCCGGTCGATCCGTCGTTCTTCAACTGGCCCGCTCTGCCGGTGGCGTTGACGGACACGATCGTCCCGGACTTCCCCCTGACCAACAAGAGCTTCAACCTCTCCTACGCGGGCAACGACCTGTGAGGGCTGCCCTGCCTGAAGGCGGGGGAGCCGAGACTGCTCCAGCCGCGGCGCGGACACCGGCAGGACCGGCTCCAGGCACCGGGCCCGCCGTGGGAGCGATCATCTAGGCTGGCGCGGTGACTGATGAGCGGGAGCGGGCGCGGCCGTCGGGAGTGTGGGCCACGGCGGTGGGAGTGGCCAGGGTGCGGGCCCTGGAGACCGAGCGGGAGAACGCGCTGTTCCACGATCCGCTGGCACGCGCCTTCGCCGCCGCGGGTGGCCTGTGGCCCACCACACCGCCACCGCCCGGTGACGATGACGAGGCCGCGCGCCGCCGCCGGCTCGCCGTGGCGTTCTCCATCGTCATCAGGACGAGGTTCCTCGACGACCTGCTGCAGCAGGCCTCCGCGGCCGGGGTCCGGCAGGTCGTGCTGCTCGGCGCCGGCATGGACAGCCGGGCCTTCCGGATGGACTGGCCCGAGGGCACCCGGCTGTTCGAGGTCGACACCGCCGCGCCGCTGGACTTCAAGGCGTCGGTGCTGCGCCAGGAGCGGGCCGTCGCACGCTGCGAGCGGATCCCCGTCGCGGTGGATCTGCGGGAGGACTGGCCGGGCGCGCTGGCCGCCGCAGGGCACGACGCGGCGGCGCCCACCGTGTGGATCGCCGAGGGGCTGCTGATCTATCTGCCCGAGGACGCGGTGGAGGTGCTGCTGGCCCGGATCGGCGCCCGGTCGGCGCCGGGCAGCCGGATGGGGCTGACGTTAGGCTCACGCGGCGTGATCGAGCGCTTCGGCGCGGACGCCGTGCCCGGATCGGCGGCGTCCCTGTGGGTCTCGGAGATGCCCGACGACCCGGTGGGCTGGCTGGCCGGGCACGGCTGGCAGGCCGAGAGCCACACCCTGCGCGAGCGTGCCGCCGCCTACGGCCGCCCGATGAGGACCCCGCCCCGGCGCGAGGAGCGGCCCGGCGGACTGATCTCGGCGGTCCGCCGGTAGCGCGCCTACCGGTCACGAGGACCTGGGCGGCCTTGCCCGCGCGCGTCGGCTCGCTCGCCGGTGCGCGGCGAGGGGCGCCCGCCCGGGAGCGGCACGCCGCCATACGCTCACGCTGCCTGGGCCGCTCGTGCCGGGCGCCGCAGGTGCCGCCCTCCCTCTGCGGCGGCCCGACGGGTCGAGCGGAGAGGACGCGGGGATCCGCCGCCGGCGGACGGGTGGCGGATCAGGTGCCCGGCCGGGACGCCCGGACGGCAGCGCTCGGCGGCGCAGACGCGGAGGAGCCCCGAGCGTGGCCGCCTCACGCGAAGTCCGCCGCGGTGCCACCGGGTGCCCTCGTCCGTCTCTCGCCCGTGCGAGGGCACGGCTTCTCGCACCGCCTGCGGGGGTGAGAGCAGCTCATGCTGCGCCTCGTGCCTCCAGCCGGGTTCCGGCCGTCGTGGGTGCCCCGACCGCCGCCCCGTCAACTCTCGCCGCACGGCGGCAGGTCAGGGCATGGGACGTCCCGGCCTCGCGCCACTTGCCTGCTGCCGGGGCCCTTGCGCCAAGAGCGCGGTCCACAGTGGTCAGCGCCAACCGGGGCGGCGGGCACGACCACGGCGCCCCACTCCACCGGAAGGGACGCAGAGATGACCATCCGCAGGCGCCTCGTGGCGCTCGCAGCCACCACAAGCCTCGCCGGCCTCGCCGGCCTCCTCGTGATCGCACCTGCCCGGGCGACGACCGCCATGCCGGCCCCCGCCGGCCTGGTCACTCCGGCCTACCCGTCGATGGAGTGCTCCACCACCCAGTACTACAACTCGTGGATCGGCTGGAACGAGACGGTCCCCAGCCACACCCTGTCCCAGGGGGACTACGGCGACTACTGCGTCGCCAACCTGCAGTGGGGCATCGACCACATGTACGGCGACGCCGGAGACCAGACGCCCCTCGCCATCGACGGCAACTTCGGGCCCGACACCTACAAGTGGGTGAGGCAGTTCCAGACCGACTACTACAGCTGCTCCGGCCGTTCGGTGGACGGGATCGCCGGAAACAAGACGAATAGCTGCATGCAGTATCTGGAAGGCGTCTTCTAGCCTCGGTCTGCCGCGCCCGGAGTCCTCGGGCTCACCGGTCCCGCGAATGAACGGCGTGGACCGCGCCGGAACGTCAGGACCAGCTCACCGGTGACGGCGGGGCTCAAGCCGTGCGCGGCTCGGACCGTGGTGGTCAGGGCGAGAGCGGGAGTGGGCTCGGTGGATCCGGCATGGGCGGCGGTCCGACTGCGCGAAGCCGCCGCCTGATCCCGGGGACCGTGCGGTAGGCGGCGCACAGCTGCCGGAGGGCGGCCTGTGCGACGGTGTACCGGCGGACGGCGGCGGCGCGGGAGGCGGCGCGGTCGGCGTCGGCTGCTGTGCGCAGGGCCCGCTGCCACAGCTCGTCCCGGCGTGGGTCGGGAAATGGGCGCAGGCTCTCCGCCCGGGCCGTCGTCATGGCGAGATCGCGGCGGAAGGCGTCGAGGACCTCGTCGTGGTGCCGGTGCGTCAGCTGCCGGTCCTCTGTCCGGTGGCCCGCGATGCTCCGGCAGACGGTGAGGCCGCGGTCGAGACGTTCGAGTGTTTCCGCGCCGTCGGCATCGAGCCAGTCGATGAGCTGGTAGCGGAGCACGGTCGGGACGTGGTCGCGGTGGTCCGGGAGCGCCGACCGCCCCGTGGCGCGTGTCCGGAGCGCGGCGGCGGCGGTGGCCAGGCGGGCACGTGGCCCGCTGATCAGACGCGGTCGCAGAGTGGAGGCGATCACCGGGCCGACCACCAGGGCCGCGACCGGTGCGCCCCCGAAGACGGCCGCTGTGAAGACCCCCATCGGTCCCTGGGCGACGAAGGCGGGCAGGGCCGCAGGCGAGGCCGCGTGCAGTGCGGCGAAGTAGGCCGTGAACGCGAGGGAGAGGGACAGCATCGCGGAGAAGGCACCGGTGCGTGGGCGGCGCAGCGTGCGATAGCGGTCCGTCCAGGTCGGGTGGGAGCTGCACAGGCTCAGCAGTCGGCGCGCCACGCCGTGCTCGTCGGCCGCGGTCGCCCGCCAGGTTCCCGGATGGGCTCCCCAGGCCACGGCGTCCAGGTCGGCGCAGAGTTCGCGGCGACGCAGCAGGCCGGCGCAACTGAGGTAGAGCATCAGGCCGAGTGTGGTGGTCAACAGCAGTTCATCCGTATGGGGCCGGTCCTGGGGCCAGGGCGCGGGGAGCCGGTGGCCCAGCGGCCCACCGGCGATCTGCCAGCCGCGCAGTGCGAGGTAGGGCAGCAGGACGGCGACGAGGAAGGTCCGCCACAGCGCGAGCGAAGCGGTGCCGAAATGCGCGTCGTCGTTGCGGACGTGGGACAGCTCGTGCAGGACGACGGCGTCGAAGGCGGCCGGGTCTGCTGTGAGCCGGGCGACCAGGCCGGCGTGCAGGACCACGGTGCGGCGGTGGCGACGCCCGAAGACCAGGGCGCCCGCGGTCAGGGCGCGCGGGTCGATCGCGAAGCGGGGCGCGGTGGCGAAGCCGAGGCCGGCCTGCGCGGTGAGCTGCGCGAGGCGTCGCGCGAGGTGGCCGTCCCGGTGGGGGAGGGGAACCAGCCGGCCCCGGCGGTTTCGCCACCAGGCCGAGACTGCGTAGACGGCGAGGGCGAGCGCGCCGACGAGCCAGACCGTTCGGATGGTGGTGTCCGCGACGGCGGACTCGAAGTCGGTCCGGCAGGCGACCATGTCGTGGGCGAGCGTGCAGGGATTGTGCGCGCAGGTACGGCCGCCGGTGACACGCAGGCAGTGCAGGTACCAGTCGGCCGACGTGGCCGCGACGATCGTCTCGCTCGAGACGAAGACGTAAGAGCCGAGGAAGAGGAACCACAGGGCGATGAAGCGGGGCGTCGTCCCGGCGCCGGGGCGGCGCGGGACGATGGCGTCCCCCGGCCGTGCCGCCTCGCGGCGGGCCGTGCCGCTCATCACTGCGCGTCGTCGGCGGCCCGGGCCAGTCGGGAGACGACGCTGTCGGCCAGGGCGGTGGAGCGCTCCTCGGCGATGCCGGCGGCGCGGGCGCCCTCGACGACCTGCCGGTGGACGGCGTCGAGCTGGTCGGGCGTCAGGACCGGTAACACGGAGGGCGGTTCGGGCCGTCGCAGCAGGCGCCGCAGGGCTGCCCGCAACCTCGGCCGGACCCCCTGCGCCACGCCGTCCACGGTAAGAGTGGCGGCGTGCTTGACGGCCTCGCTGACCGCCAGCCACACCACTGGTGTGACCAGAGCGGAAACCTCCAAGCCGCCGAAGCCGAGGGGTTCATGGGGGCCGCGGCGGCGGCTCAGCAGCCGTGTCACGCTGGCCTCGTCCGCGGTGTCGAGGCCGTCGAGGATGACCAGCTCTCCGGGGGCCGTCTCGGCGACGACATCCCGCACGACCTCCCGCACGGTCGCGCCCGCCACGTGTTCCCCTTCCTGCCCGGCTTCTTCCACCGTCCGTCAGCCTAGTGCCGGAGTGCTCCGGTTTCGAGACGCCGCATCCCCGTGGGGTGTGGTTCCTGTGATGGGATGACGGGCTCGACCTCGCGGGCCGCCGACCTCAGGCAGTCGATGTGCAGGTCCTGCCTGAGCTGGTCGAGAGCTCGTGCAGCGAAGGGGCCCTCGTGCCGAAGGTTGTTGAGGTGCTGACCGTCAGTACGGGGCACCCGAACGCGGTGCGGCCCCTGATGGTTGCCGGCTCGGACGGGGACGGCCTCCTCGTCCCGCTCACGAGGCAGAGCCGGCGATGCACGGGTGGGACCTCGGTACCGGTGCGGCATTGTGGTCCTGCGTGGAGGCACTTCCCGGCTGCAATGACGCGGTGCTCGCCGGGCTTCCCTTCGGGCGGCGCGTTCTGGCCGTGTCGACCGAGGGCGGCGTCGAGCGCTGGGACGCCCTCACCGGAGATTCTCTGGACGGTCTGGATTCGTCGGACTGGACGATCCGTCGCTGCACTTGATCAGCTCGATGGAACCACGCTCGCGGCTCGTGCTCCCTTCCTTGTGGTCAGTGCTTCCGGTCGAACTGTTCTTGCACGGACGCCTCGATCCGCTCGGTGGACGCCTGGGCGGTGATCACGTCGCGCGGGTAGGTGCGCATCGCCACCAGCCCCAGCAGGCCGGCGGCGATCGGGGCGAGGAGGAAGAAGAGCAGCGTGTACTGCAGGCCGGTGCCGCTGTCACTGCCCTGGCCGCCGAACAGGTTGCCCGAGAGGTAGCCGAAGAGGGTGGGCGCGGCGGCTTCGGACAGGGTGCGCAGCATGGTGCGCACGCCTTCGCCGGTGCCCCACAGCAGGGGCGGGAGGATGTCGAGCCGGGCGGCGTCCAGGGGTGGATTGGTGGCGCCGAGCAGCAGTGCGCCCACGACCAGGAGAGGCAGGGCCACGGCGAGGGACGTGGCGTACACGGCTGGTGCCAACAGGAGCGGTACCGTCAGCATGCAGACGGTGGGGACGAGGGCGCGGGCGTTGACGCGTCCGCCGCGCAGCAGCCGGTCCGCGATCCGCCCGCCGGTCAGGACGCCGGTCAGGGCTCCGATGCCCACGACGAGGACGAGTGAGGTGGCCACGGAGGTGGGCACGCCGTAGTGGCGGGTGGCGAAGAGGGTGGCGAACGAGCGCAGTCCGGTGAAGTAGAAGTAGCCGAGCGCGGATGCCAGGATCAGCACCAGGTTGGTGCGCACCCGAAGGATGTAGCGGATCGACCACCACGTGGACCGCTTGCGCGGGTCGGAGTCGAGGATCAGGTTCTCGTGCGCGTCGATGTGCGCGCGCTGCGCCGCCCGCGTGGCCGGATCGCTGTCCGGTCGGGGGTCGTCCACCGGGTGGGAGGTGCCGTGGTGTCGGCCTCGGGCGTCCGCCCCGGCCTCGTCCCGCTCGTCGGGGATGTGCTCCTGGCCGGGTTCCAGGCGGGACTGCCCGCCCCGCGCGGGTTCGGGGAGGCGGTGGATGAACCACACCAGGACAGCTCCCGGGATGACCAGCCACCAGAAGGCGAAGCGCCAGGTCAGGAAGGATCCGATCGAACCCGACAGAGCGAAGCCGATGCCGGTCCCGGCGAGTTCGCCGGCGAGGATGAGCCCGTACATCCGGGCCCGGTCGCTCGTGGGGAAGTAGTCGCCCACCAGGGAGGCGATGGTGGGGCCGGCGGTGGCGGTGACGGCGCCCAGGGCCGCGCGGGAGGTCAGCAGCCACAGGTAGGTGGTACTGGCCCCTGCCATGATCATCGCCGCGGCCCACAGCGTCACGCTGATGGCGAGCAGCCGGGTACGGCGGGTGCGGTCGGTGAGCAGACCGACGGGAATGGTGAATACCGCGCTGGACAGCGCGACGACAGAGACCAGCAGGCCGATCTGGGTGTTGTTGATGCCGAACGCGTGCGCGAGCTGGGGCGTCATGGCGGAGACCGTGCCTTTGTCCGCGCCGTCCACCGCCAGGGCGCCGGCCAGAGTCAGTACGGCCCTCGCCCGGGCCGGCCCGCCGAGGGCACGTACTCCTCGCTCGGCCACGGCCGGCACGTGCCGGGGCCGCTTCATGCTTGGTCTCGGGACGGCGAGCCGGCGGCTTCCCGGCTCGGTGCCTCGTCGTCTTCCCGCTCGCCGCCTTCGGCACTGAGCAGGGGGGAGCGGGACAGGACCATCACGGCTGTCGCCACGGCCGCGGCCGCCAGGACCGCCAGCAGGATGAACAGGCCACCGCGGACCTGCTCGTGGAAGATCAGCACCCCCCACAGGATGGCCACCACCGGGTCCGCCATGGTCAGGCCGGGCTGCGTGGCCAGAAGCCTGCCCGCGTTCATCGCCGACTGCAGCAGGAACATGGCGCCCGCGCCCACGATGATCATCGCCCACAGCTGCCAGCTGGTGAACACGCTGATCAGGCCCTGGGAAAAACGATTCGTCATGCCCTTCATCAGCGCGGCGGTGAGGCCGAAGGCGCAGCCGGTGGTCGCACCCAGGACCGCCGCCCGCCGGGCACCCGATGCCCGGCGCCCCCACAGCACGCCGGCCGCGATCAGCATCAGGTTGGCGCCGCAGCCGATCACCCATTCCCACCAGGTGACAGAGGACGTCGACCCGCTGCTCGGCCCGAGTGCGATGAGCAGGCCGGCCAGACCCACCGCCATGACCGCCGAGGCGCCCCACTCGCGCCGGCCCAGCCGGCTGCCGAAGAAGAACCCGGAAAGGATCAGCGCCGCCGGCAACTCCAGGGCGAGCAGCGGCTGCACCACGGAGAGCTGGCCGTTGCCCAGGGCCACAGCCTGCAGCAGGAATCCCGCGATGATCGAGGCGACCCCGCCGAACCACACCGGACGGTGCAGCAGGTGCCACACCAGGCGCAGGCTCAGGTTCTCCTCCGCCGGCTCCCGGCGGGCAGCCTTGCGCTGCAGAGCCGAAGCCAGCGCGTTGGCCACGGCTGCCAGCACGGCCAGCAGGGGGCTAAGCACGGCACCCACCGGTGGCCGGCAACGTCGCCGGCCACATCACTGTCGGGATCAATGAGATGGTACGCACCCTGGCCTGGTAGCCCCATTTCCACCGCGTGACACCTCAAAAGCGAACGAACGGTGCATCCAGTCGGTGAGTGAGGGATGGCTGAGCCGCGTCAGTCCAGGCAGAACTCGTTGCCTTCCGGGTCGGTCATCACGATGAAGCCCGCGCTCATCGGGGGAGCGGGCTCGTGGCGACGTACCCGCGTCGCTCCCAGCTCGACGAGCCGGGTGCACTCGAGCTCCAGCGCCGCCATCCGCTCTTCTCCCTGCAGGCCGGGAGCCGCCCGGACGTCCAGATGGACGCGGTTCTTGGCGGCCTTGTCCTCCGGGACCTGCTGGAAGAACAGCCGTGGGCCGTGCCCGTCCGGGTCCTCGATGGCCGATCTCGAGTTGCGCTGCTCCTCCGGTACGCCGATCCGCCCGAGGAAGTCGTCCCACGCGGCCAGTGCGTCGGCACCCTCGGGCAGGTCGACTCCGGGCGGGCCGGGATGGACGTAGCCCAGTACGTCGCGCCAGAAGGACGACAGCGCACGCGGGTCGTGGGCGTCGAAGGTCACCTGGATGTGGCGGCTCATCGGGTTGCTCCGTTCGTGGCGGGACGCGTGTGGAGGTACAGGTCGCGCGGCAGGCAGTGCAGAAGGAGGGCAGTACGGGCCTTGGCAAGGTCCGTAGAGAGTAGCGGCCCGCCGGAGTTCTCCGGCGGGCCGCCGTGGCAGACGCCCGCAAGCACCGCTGCCTCGGGCTGAAGGTGAACGCGGGCGCGCCGAGTGCGCCGCCCCAAGCTGCCTGCGGCCGACTACAGCTCCTTGGGGCGCAGGGTGCTGTCCGGGCGCAGGGCGCCGTCGTCGTCGAGGTCGTCCAGCACGGCGGGCAGGCCCTTGGTGAGCATCTTGGTGCGGACGGTGCCGAGGATCTTGGCCATGACGAATCCTCCGGCGCCGGTGAAGCCGGTGTGGTGGTAGGTGAAGCGTGTCCCGGCGCCGTGCGGTGCGAGTCGGTAGGTGACCTCCGTCGTCTCGCCGCCGCCCTCGTCCTGCCAGGAGTACCGCAGCAGCGTGGGCTCCCGTGCCTCCAGGACCTCGCACAGCACGACGCCGCTCCATCCCGGCTTCGGCTTCGCCACGAATGTGAACGTGGTGCCCACGGCGGTCGCGAAGCCCTCGGGGCGCGCGCCGGCGCCGGTGGCCGTCCAGAGCGGGATCAGCTCCGGATCGGTGACCGCGCGCCAGACCTTGCGCGGCGGGTGGGGGTAGTCGCGGACGATGTGGATGGTGCTCATGGCGGGCTCCTCGGGCAGAAGGGACGGTGGCAAGAACATACAGTCACTGAAAATTTATAGTAACAGAATTATGGTGGGAACTGGATTACGCTGCCCCCATGGGCATGCGCACTGTGGACTGGACGGCCTTGCGTCGCCGCGACGAGGAACCGGCGTCCGAGGGACTACGGGAGCGCAAGAAGCGGCTGTTGCGGCGGCAGTTGTCGGACACGGCCACCGAGATGTTCATGGAACGGGGCTTCGACGCCGTGCGTGTCTCCGAGATCGCCGAAGCGTGCGGGGTCTCGGAGAAGACCGTGTTCAACTACTTCCCCACCAAGGAGTCGCTCGTCCTGGACCTGGGGGAGGCCACGTTGGGCTCCCTGCGGACGACGCTGGCGGATCCGGACCTGTCGCCGGTCGAGGCCGTGCTGAAGATCTTGTCCGAGGAGCTGGCGGGCCTCATGTCCTGGCTGAGCGAACAGGACGATCCGGACGGGGCGAAGAGCCTGCTGCTGCGTTTCGGCGTGCTGATCAGATCCACCCCGTCCCTGCGGGCCCATCAGCGCGACATGAGTGATCAGCAGGTCGCCGTAGCCGCCGAAGTCCTGGCTCGGCGCAGCGGGATGAGTCCCGACGACCCCGAACCGCAGATCGCCGCGGCCTCCCTGCTCGCCCTGTGGCCCATCCAGTTCCAGGCGCTCCGCAGGCACCTGAACCGCGCCCGGACCCCCGAGCAGCTGCACGACATGGTGAGCGCCGACGTCCAGCGCGCGGCCCGGCTCGTCGACCGAGGACTGGCCTCACTGGGCGACGCCTGATCCGGGGTCCCATCACCGTTCCAAAGGGGAGGGCATGATGAAGCTTCTGCTCACTGACTCCGGCATCAGGAACGCGAGCATCAAAGACGCGCTGGTCGACCTCCTGGGCAAGCCGATCGCCGAGTCCAGCGCCCTGTGCGTCCCCACTGCGGGGTACGGGGCCCCCGACGCCGATCCGGGCGGGCCGTGGCGGTTCATCAGCGGGCGATCCCCGAGCCCCATGACCGGACTGGGGTGGGATTCGGTGGGCGTACTGGAACTCACCGCGCTGCCCAGCATCGAGGAAGCGCGCTGGGTCTCCTGGGTGCGGGAGGCCGACGTCCTGCTGGTCAACGGCGGTGACGCGCTGTACCTGGGCCACTGGATGCGGGAGTCCGGCCTGGCCGAACTCCTGCCGTCGCTGCCGGACACGGTCTACGTAGGACTCAGCGCCGGGAGCCAGGTGATGACCCCCCGCGTCGGGCAGGACTTCGTGGGCTGGAAGCCGCCCACCGGCGGTGACGGCACGCTGGGCGTGGTTGATTTTTCGATCTTCCCGCATCTGGATCACCCGGCATGTCCGGCGAACACGATGGCCGCGGCGCAACGATGGGCGGCCGGGATCGGGGGTCCGGCGTACGCGATCGACGAGCAGACCGCCATCAAGGTGGCCGACGGTGTCGTCGACGTGGTCTCGGAAGGGCGCTGGAAATACTTCGGCCCGACCTCATGAGGCGTTCTTCCAGCCAGTGTCCGTAGCGGCGTCCACCATGCGATGCCCGGCATCGCCCATCTGCACAGTCTCGCGCGCCGAGCATGCAGGACCCGCCCTCTTTCGTCCTGGATCAGGTCGAGTTGCCGACGAGCACGGTCGATCAGCACGACCCGGTCGATCAGTACGACCCGGTGGTGGCGCACCGTTCCCACTTCCCCCACGGGCGGACGTGCGACGGGGTGCGTCCGGGGCGGAGCCGGTGCGCTGGGTCGGCAATGCGGGTCACGATCCGCATGTGCTTGCGTTTCTCACCGGGGCCGGGCCGGCGTCGCGGGGCCGACCGCCATGTCACGCGCCGTGCAGGGCCCGCCGCAGCTGGTCGGTGGAGGGTAGCCCGGAAAGCGCGCCGTGTGCGTCCCGGAACAGGCGGCAGGACAAGCTGGTGGGCTGACCGGGCTCGGCGAAAGGGTCGACGCCGTCGACCAGGAGAGTCGGTGAGCCGTGCATGCCCAGCCGCTCGGCCTCGGCGGCGTCGGCCACCACGTGCCAGGCGATGTCGGGGGCGGACCGCCACGCCAGGACCTCGTCGAGGCGTTGGCGCAGCAGCGGTGCGTTCGGGCAGTCGGGGACCGCCAGGACGGTGAGTTCCACGGTGCTCGTCTCCTTCTGTTCCTGTGCGTTCGCCGTCGCTCTCGGGGAGGCCAGGCCCCTGGCGCGGAGCCCGCGCCGCGGCCAGGTGCAGTGGTGGAGTCTCCCGCGGCACGGCGTTTCGCGTCGACCGCGCCGTCTGCGGTCAGGCCGGCGGACGGTGGGTCTCGTACATGCGGGCGGCGACCATGGCGCCCGCGGCGGCGGTGAGGGCGGCGATGGCCCAGATGGCGGTGGTGAGGCCGTAGGCGTCCGCGAGGGCTCCGGCGAGGAGGGCGCCGACGGCGAAGCCGCCGTCGCGCCACAGCCGGTAGACGCCGACGGCGCGGGCGCGCCACGCGGGGTGGGCGATGTCGCCGATGACGGCGAGCAGGGTGGGGTAGACCAGCGCGGTGCCGGCGCCGAGCAGTACCTGCGCCGCGGCCCAGACGGGGAAGGTGGTGCCGACGGCGACCAGGCCGATCGCGGCGGCCTGCAGGAGCATGCCGGCGGTGATGAGGTGCTTGCGGCCGACACGGTCCGACCACCAGCCGGTGAGGACTTGCCCGAGGCCCCACACGGCGGGGTAGAGCGCGGCGAGCAGTCCGATCCTGCCCACGCTCAGGCCGTGGCGGGCGAACAGGAGGGGGAAGACACCCCAGGCGAGGGCGTCGTTGAGGTTGTTGACCATGCCGGCCCAGCTCGCGGAGGACAGGGCCTTGTCGGTGAGGCTGGTCGTACGGGCGATCTGGCCGGTGGTCAGTTCGCCATGGTGGTCGGGGTTGGCGGGTGCGGGGTGCAACGCGGCTTCGGCGCGGGCGTGTTCGCGGGTCTCGCGCACCGCGAGGGCGGACAGGCCCAGTCCGAGGGCGGCGTAGGCGATGCCGAGGAAGAACGGCTGCGGGCGCAGCCCCCAGTGGGCGGCGATGGCACCGGTGGCCATCGCGGTGGCGGCGAGCGCGCCGTAGCCGGCGGCCTCGTTGAAGCCCATCGCGAGCCCGCGACGGGCGGGGCCGACCAGGTCGATCTTCATGATGACGGTGGTGGACCAGGTCAGGCCCTGGTTGACGCCGAGCAGCACGTTCGCGATGACCACCCAGCCCCAGGCGGGGGCCCAGATCAGCAGCAGCGGCACCGGCAGGGCGACGATCCAGCCCGCGATCAGGACGGGCTTTCGCCCGTAGCGGTCGGAGAGGGTGCCCGCGAAGAAGTTCGTGACGGCCTTCGTCGCGCCGAACGCCACGATGTAGGTGAGCGCCGCGGTGTAGGCGGAGAGGTGGAAGGTGCGGTCGGCGAGCAGGGGCAGGACGGTGCGCTCCTGGCCGAGCATGCCGCCGACCAGGGCGTTGACCGCGACGAGGAGGGAGAACTGGGCCAGGTTGGCGCGCAGGCCGAGCCTGATCCCGCCGTGGGTGGGGCCGGTGAGGGAATCGGTGGTGCTCACGAGCCCTCCTCCAGACTGCGGCCGCTGGCCTTGGCCCAGTCGTCGGCACCGCCGGCCAGGACCGCGAGGCCGTGGGTGCCGTGGCGAGCCAGGAGGCTGGCGGCGGTCATCGCGCGCTCGCCGTGCCCGCACATCACCAGCGATCCGTCGGCAGCCGCCTGAGTGTCGCCGGCGAGGTCGCCGAGCTCGCGGTGGGCGGCTGCGGGGACGTGCCCGGCGGCGTACTCGGCGGCCTGGCGGACGTCCAGCACCGGCCGGGTGCCGATCCGATCGGCCGTCACCAGCTCGATCGTCTCGACCGGGCCGCCATCGGCGCGCCAGGCGTCGATGCCGCCGGTGAGCTGTCCGGCCGGCCGGTCGTAGCCGATCTTGGCGGCCTGCCAGGCGAGCTCGGTGGCGTCCTGGCCGGGACCGAGGACGAAGACGAGCGGCACGTCGGGCGGCAGCAGCCAGCCGAGCCAGGTCGCGAACGCCGGCCGCAGCGGGTTGGAGAGGGCGCCGGGGATGTGTCCGGCGGCGAACTCGGCGACCGGCCGGGCGTCGACCAGGTGGGCGCCGTCGGCGAGCAGCGCGCGCACCTGCCGCGGGGTCAGCGGGCCGAGGCCCGGCGTGGCGGTCAGCAGGGCCGGGCCCCGGCGGTTGATCTCGCCGAGGTGGTCGAAGTAGGCGGGGTAGGAGCCGAGCGAGCCGAGCAGCCTGCGGACGAAGGCGTCCTCGTCGGGGGCGGCGAGAAGGTGGTTCGCGGCCTTCTGGGCGCCGATGGTGGTGGTGCGCTCGCTGCCGGGCGGGGCCGAGCAGAACGAGCCCGTGCCGTGGGTCGGCCACACCGCGGTCGCGTCCGGCAGGGCCGTCAGGCGCTTGAGTGAGCGGTACTGGGCGCGGGCGAGGTCCTCGGCGCGGTCCGCGCCCTGGAGATCGGTGCGGGCGGCGGAGCCGACGATCAGCGATCCGCCGGTGAACACGCCCAGCTCCCGGGCGCCGTCCAGGAGCAGCAACGACATGTGCTCGTCGGTGTGACCCGGCGTGGCCACGGCCCGCAGGGCCAGGCCGCCGAGGTCCACTTCGTCGCCGTCGCCGAGCGCGGTGTGCGGGAAGGCGCGGTTCCCGGCGGCCGACGCCAGAACCGTCGCCCCGTCGTCGTGTGCGAGCTGGAGCGCGCCGGTGAGGAAGTCGGCGTGCAGGTGCGTGTCGGCGGCGAACGCCACCCGCAGGCCGCGTTCCGTGGCGGCGGCCCGCAGGGCCCGCAGGTCACGGGGAGCGTCCACCGCCAGGGCGCGTCCGTCGCCGAGGTCCACCAGGTAGGCGCTGTTGCCCAGTCCCTGGTCGACCAGGGGTATCAGGTGTTCGTCGGTGAAGCCCATGACGTTCTCCAGCATCGTGGTGCGGGTGGCACTCCACCCGGGCTACTCATACAATATTCCATGGATTGATGGAGGATGCCATGGGAGATCCCGCGCGCAAGGCCGCCCTGTTCGACGCGCTCGCCACCACCGGCAAGGCGCTGTCCAACGGCAAGCGACTGGAACTGCTCGACCTGCTCGCCCAGGGCGAGCGCAGCGTCGATGCCCTGGCCAGGGCCGCCGGTCTCGGTCTGACCACCGCCTCCGCGCACTTGCAGACCCTCAAGCAGGCCGGACTCGTCACCACCCGCCGCGAGGGAGTGCGCATCCACTACCGGCTCGCCGGCGACGACGTGAGCGCCCTGTACGCGCTGTTGCAGCAGGTCGGCCGCGCGCACCTGGCCGCCACGGAGCAGGCCCGCGCGGCCTACCTCGGCCCCGAGGACACCGAACAGCTCACCCGCGAACAGCTGCTGGAGCGGGTGATGGCGGGCACGGCCACGGTGATCGACGTCCGCCCGGCACAGGAGTACGCCGCGGGTCACATCCCCGGCGCCCTGTCCATCCCGCTCGACGAGCTGGAGGCGCGTCTCGCCGAACTGCCTGCCGACGCGGAGGTCGTCGCCTACTGCCGGGGCACCAACTGCGTCCTCTCCCACGACGCCGTCCGCCTGCTGGCCGCCCGCGGCCGTACCGCGAAGCGGCTGGTGGACGGCATGCTCGAATGGCGCCTCGCCGCCCTCCCGGTCGAAGCCGGCTGCGCGTGACCGCCATCCCCGCCGCCGGCAGCGGGCCGGCCGCCCGCGGGCAGGCCGCCCGCGGGCAGGCCGCCGGCGGACAGGCCCGTCCCCGAGCCGGTCGTTGTGGGCGGGCGGCATGCTGTGCGTGCGGGCGGGCGGCATGCTGTGCGTGATGCTGCTGCCACACCCGCGAAGGCGTCTGCGCAACCGCCGAACGCGCCCCGGTGTTCGGCCGCCGGATCGAGGCGGACGGCGAGCGCGCAGGCCGGCGGGGAGAAGGCGGAGGCCGTCGCACCCGGGCCGCCCCGGCGGCCCACAGCCGGCCGGAAGCCGGTGGCCGGTCAGCCGAGGGTGAGGTAGGCCAGGCTGCCGAGCCCGGCGACGGTGCAGTAGAGCGCGAAGGGGATGAGGGTGCGGTTCTCGAAGTACCTGACCAGGTAGCGGGTCGCGAGGTAGGCCGCGCCGAAGGCGGCGATGCTGCCCACCAGCAGCGGACCACGCAGACCGTCGCCCTCGGGACCGAGCAGCGGAGGCAGCTTGAGCAGGGCTGCGCCGCCGATCACCGGCGTGGCGAGCAGGAACGCGAAGCGGGCGGAGTCCTCGTGGTTCAGGCCGCGGAAGATGCCCGCGCTGATGGTCGAGCCCGACCGGCTGATGCCCGGGAACAGGGCGAGGATCTGCGCCGCGCCGATCCCCACCGCCTGGCGGATGGTCATCCGCGTGACCCGCAGGTCGGACAGTTCCTCCGGTGTCAGGTGCTCCTCGCCCGGCGTGGTGCGGTCGTCGGCCCGCCTGCGGCCCGTGCCACCGCGCCGCAGCTGCTCGGCGACGTAGAGCACGATGCCGTTGAGGGCGAGGAAGATCGCGGTGGGCACGGGGCGGCCGAGCGTCGTGCGGAACAGCTTGTCGAGCGCGAGGCCGGCGACACCGACCGGGATGGTGGCCGTGACGAGCAGCCAGGCGAGGCGCTGATCCACGGTCCTGACGCGCCGTTGCGTGATCGACGTCGACAGCCCGCGGATCACCCTGACCCAGTCCCGCCGGAAGAACACCACCAGCGCCAGCGCCGTGGCCAGGTGCAGCCCGACCAGCTCGTTGAGGTACAGGGAGTCCGCGGCGGAGACGTCGAGGTCGTGCTTCCAGTGGCCGCCCAGCAGGGCCGGTATCAGGATGCTGTGCCCGAGGCTGGAGACCGGGAACAGTTCGGTGACGCCTTGCAGCAGGCCGACGCCTACGGCTTCGGGGTAGGTCAGGACGGACATGGATGGCCTTTGACTCGGAATGCGGTCACGGTGAGGCTTCGGCCACGCCCGCGGCGGGCCCCGCCGCCCAGGAAGCTACTACTTCTCGTAGAACCCGCTCGGGTCGGCGAGAAGTGTTCATCCTGGCTACCTGCAGAGTTCACCGTTGTCGCGGCCATGCCTCTCCGTCACGCATGCCCGTCCGGTTCCTGTGGTGCCGGTCGTCTGCGCCGGAGTGGGCGAGGTGCCCCACCTGGTGGCGCCGCCGCGCAGACCGCCGTCGCCCGCACCGCCGGTCCGGCCGGCGGTGGTGGTGTCGGCCGGATCGGGCCGGGTGTTCCGGATGGCGGCGTGGCAGCGGCGCCGAGCAGCCGTCCGAGGCCGCTGCTGCCCGGCCCTGCTGCCCGGCCGCGTGGCGCCCGCCCTGCTCAGCCCCGCTGTGCCCGCCGTGTGATTCAGGACGGGCTGCCGGCGGACTCGAAGGCCGCCGGCATCTGTTCCAGGGCCGCCTGGTCCGGCCCGACGAAGGGCGCGGCGCACGGGGCATCGGCGAGCATGTCGAGCATGTCGACGGTACGGCCGACGGCCGGTGGCAGATGGGAGCTGAGGATGACCGACGGTTCCATAGTCCGCAGCGGCGCGAGTGTGTCGAGGAACATGGCCGGGTCCACGCTGTGCACCCAGGGGCTGTCCACGGTGGCCCACAGCAGCTGGCCGGTGTGGAGATCGCCGGCGGTGAGTTGGCTGACGTCGTCGCAGACGGCGAGGTCCGCCGTGGGCACCGGGGCGCCGAAGCAGTCGGAACTGAAGCAAGCCCGGGCTCGGTCGTCGTAGCAGCCTATCGTGGCCGGGTTGTCGTACAGCGGTGGGCGGAAGGCGGTCAACTGCCGGTCTCCCACCTCGATCGACTGTCCCGGGTTGAGCAGGTGGACCCGGTTCAGCGGGAGTGGCCGGTCGGTGGACATGATGCCCACACCGAGGAACGTGGTGATGATGCGCGCCCGGGGTGCGGCGCCGAGCAGGTCGAACAGAGCGCCGGTGTGGTCGCGGTCGGGGGGGTGAGCCAGATCCATTCGACGTCGGCCGGGTCGATGGCGGCCGGCGTCTGTTCGTGACGGACAGCCGACATAGAATGGCCTCCGAGGCGTCCCAGGGACGGAGGTGGCATCATGCCCGCCATCCTCTTCGTCAGGATCACATCCGAACTCGATGCGCAGGAGTTCGAGCGGCGCCTGCTCGAGCGGCGTCCCCGCTTCCACGACGTTCCCGGTCTGCTGCAGAAGGTCTACGGCCGTGACAGCGAAACCGGCGATGTGTGCGGCGTCTACTTCTTCGAGAGCCGGGAGGCGCTCGACGCGTTCCGCACGACCGAGCTCGCCCGCACCATCCCTGCCGCGTACGCAGCGGTCGAGGTCCGCGGAGAGGTGTACGACGTGCTCTGTTCACTGCGGACCGACCGGGGGCCCTTCGCCGAGTCCGGTAGCCCGGCGGACACGACGGTGTGAGCCGTCGGCCGGCTCCTCGCGGAAGGTCGGCTCACGCCGGCTCAGTCTTCGGGCATGGGCCAGGTCTCCCAGACCAAGTCCAGGCGCCGGTACGCGTCGTCGAACCAGGCGTCGGCCAATGGAACGGTCACTGTCACCGTCGTCTGGGACATCGAGTGGTCCTTGACCGTGACGTGGCACCGGTCGTCGTTCTCGTCGAGCTCGATGAACAGCCACGGAGCGCGTTCTCCTTCGCGCCAGGCGATGTCCTCGCCCGCGTCGAGCGAGTCCAGGGCCTGCTGCCACTGCCGCAGGTCCTCGGGAGAGATCCAGGTCTTGAGGGCGCCACGGACGAAGGGCGTATCGACCACGAACTCCCCGGCCAGGACATCGGCCTCGAGCGGACCCGTCCGTTCCTGTTCGCCCGTGACCCGGAGGATGACGCTGGTGCCATCCCCCTCCAAGCGGATCAGGTCGATCCGATCCTCAGCCATGACTGCCCCTGCCCACTCGCGCGTGTTGCCGACCGAAGGTTAATCGTCGGCACGGACACAGGGCCGATCGGGGTGGGCAAGAACCGGTTCGTCACCCGTCGCTGTCCAGGCCGGCCGCCGAACGGCAGGTCACCGGCGCGGGCTGACACGCGTCGTCCCTGCGGTTCGCGGAGAACGCTGCCCTTCACCGCGGCGCTTGCGGCGGCGATCGCCTGGCAGGCGGTGACGGCAGAAGAGCCGCTCGCTCAGCAGCAGTTGATGCCGGCATGAGCCCTCTGGCCTCGCGTCGTCGTGACGGCAGGAAACAGCACACCCCGGGGCAGACGCGCGAGCCGGCCGGACCGGCTGTGTGCCGGTGTCGACATCACCGGCCGGATCCGTCACCCCGCTCACTCCTGTGGCGTGAGCAGCACGATCGGGATTTCACGCGTCGTCTTGTGCGCGTACTCGTCGTAGAGGGGGAAGATGCGTGCCATCCGGGGCCACAGAAGCGCACGCTCGGCCGCGGAGGCGACCCGCGCGTGGGCGGTGAACCGGCGAGGGCCCACCTGCACTCCGGCACTCGGGTCGGCCTGGAGGTTTTTGAACCATTCCGGGTCGTCGTCGGCGCCACCCTTGGACGCGACCACGACGAAGTCCTCGCCGTCCGTGCCGTAGATCAGGCACGTGCGGCGTGGAATGCTGGTGCGGCGCCCGGTCGTGGCAACCACGAGCATCTGGACGCCGTTCGACTCGTGCCCCTCGGTTCCGCCCGAAGCCAGGTACGTACGGGTCTGCTCGGCGACCCAGTCCCATTGCGAGTCGGTGGCGCGGTCGAGATCATCAGCGACTGCCATGACGGATGGTCCTTTCTCAGAACGGATCTCAGAACGGATCTCAGAACGGATCTCAGAACGGAGGTCTGGTCTCGTGCATTCCTGCGGGGCGTCTCGTCTCCCCCTTCCCCCGGCACGTCGTGGCCGCTCGTGCTGCTGGGACGGAGCCGGTGAGCAGTTCTCGACACACCGGTACCCGTGATGTGCGTCGCCGCATTCGCCGCATTCGCCGGGGAGCGTGGTGGGTGAACAGGCGGCGGAAGGCTCGCAGTGACGTACCTGCGATGGCCGCGTCGCCCGCCGGCCCCGGCCGCCCGGGCCGCCCCAGCCGTTGAGCGGGAGCGAATCAGGACGTCGCCGGCGCCGCGCACTGGGTGGACGGCGGGCAGAACCAGGCTCGGGCCGTGTCGAGCAACTCTCGCTCGGCGTCGGCTTGGCCCGACTGCGTGCCGTAGGCGACGAGCGCGTACTTCTCGCCGTCCTCGGCCTGGAACCGGTAGTCGATGACGTGGTACGTGACCCCGGCGGCGGGTTCGCCGCTCAGCTCGTCGGCCGTGTACTCGTGCTCGGCCGCCTCACCCCCGGAGGGGTCCGTCACGTCCTGGACGTGGATCTCCCGGTAGCCGTTCAGCTTGCTGTTCGTCTTCTGGGAATCCACCACCGACTGGTGCGCGGTGGCCTCCATGACCTGGAATATCTGGAGCCTGCGGATGCCGTCGGGGCCGCGGTACTCGACGACGTCGATGCCGTACTGCGACGGCTGGCTCTTGCGGGTCCATCCCTCGGGCACGGCGATGCGGAAGCCCTGGGGATCGTCGAGGACCGCGTAGCCCGCCGGGGGAGTGGCCGAGGCCGACGCGGATTGCGCGGGGCCGGCCGTCGTGGAGCCCTCGGAGGCGCCCGGATCGACGGGCGCCTCCTGGGCCGGCGGCCGGTAGGGCCGCGGCTCGTCCTTCCAGCCCAGGGCCCACGCGCCGAAGGACACCCCGCACACCGTGAGGACGACAGCCGTGCGCTGGAGGACGGCCCGCTGGCGCGACAGGTCGAGATACCGCTCGGTGTTGAAGAGCCGTTCACGGCGCGACGCGGACCACTCCTGCCGCTCGGTGTCGAACACTCTCATCTCGCCGTCCCCTGTGTCCTCGTGCCTCTCATCGGAAGTGCTGCGCCCGTCAGCCGAGCAGTTGGGCGACGCCCTGGACGACCGCGGTGGCCGAGGCGATCGCGCCGGCCGCGGCGGCCTGGGAGCCCAGCCAGCCCCGCACTCCGCCCAGCAGCCGGGTGAGCCGGTTCGTGTCGGCCGTGCCGGTGTCCGCGATGTCGGCCTCGGCGTCGGCGAGTTGGCCGTCGAGCGTCTCGTCCTCGGCGCTGCGGTCGGCCACCGGCGGCAGCGCGCCCCGCAACTCGCGGATGGCTGCGAGGAGTTCCGCGTGGCGCGGGTCGGGTCCTGCGCCGGTGGTGTTGTACGACGTCGCCCTGCCGTGGCTGCCGGTTGCGATCGACCCCCCGCTCATCGATCCGATGCTCACGGCGCCGTTGCCGGGCTGCTGCTCCGGGGTGCTCTGTCCGGTGTTCGACATGTGCCGCGTTCCCTCTCTCATGGCGTGTGGTTGGCGTGGGCCGGCGGCGCCGAAGGAGGTGGCGGGTCGTGGTGGGTGGCGCTGCCGTGGCTGCCGGTGGCGACCGCGCCGCCGGACATGTCCTTGATGAACACGCTGCCGCCGCTGAGCTGGTAGACGTGCTGCTCGAACTCCTCGGTGCGGTAGCCGTATGCCTTCAGCGCCTCGCGGACCCCGTTCACGATCCGTTCCTGGATGGTCTTCACATAGCGGGTGCTGTCCATCTTCTGGAACGCCGACAGCCGCTTGTCGCCCGCCAGCACGCGCAGCGAGATCCTCGGGACGTCCGGCTGCGGTTCGCGCTCCGACCAGTTGGTCGCGACGGTGTCGCGCAGGGTGGCGAGGCCACCGAGGCCGGCGTCGACCCCGATGGCGGGGGCGTCCCGCAGCGCGCGCAAGGCACCCCGGGCCCACGTCTCCGGGAGGCGTTTCACCAGGGCGTCGACCGCTCGGAACTCCTTGCGGACGGGACCGAGGACGAACGGCAGCACTTCGAGGACGAGCATGCGGCCCTGGGTGTGGACCCGGACGAGGACGGTGACCACGACCTGTTCGTGCCAGGCACCGACCCGGATCCGCAGGAACACCCGCCGGCCCTCGCCGCCCTCGTCGACGGCCTCCCGCCGGTGGGCGGCGACCTGGGCGGGGTCGTAGACGGACAGACCGTGTCGTCGGCCGGGGCCGCCCTGGGGCGGCGCGGCCGGGTCGGGGACACCACCGATCTCCAGGTCCTCGTCGCGGGCCACTCCGCCCGGGAGGTAGACGAACCGGTCGATCTCCAGGTCCCGCAGCCGATCCCTGCCGCTGCGCGCGGCGGACTCGCGCAGTCCCGTCAACTGCGGTTCGATCATGGCGAGCGCGGCGTCGGCAGTGAGGGGAGTACCGGTCTGGCGCGGCACAGTGCCGCCGGAGGAGCCGAGGCCCGGGGCGTCCTTCTCATCGGGTTGCGGCGTGCGCCTGCGCAGCTCCATCGCGAACGACCAGGGCGTGCCCTGTTCCCCCAGCCCCACGAACGACGGGCTGTCGGGGTCGTACAGGGTCAGCGATGCCTCCTGCTCCCGCTGCACGTCGTCCCGCAGCATCTCGAACAGGGGACCCGGGGGCAGCGCGGGCTGGGTGGCGGTGGGGAAGGTCCAGCGGGTCAGGAGCTCACAGAGGGACTTGCGCTGCCAGGTCTGGTACCACCAGGCGATGAGCGCGATCACGAGCGGGAACAGCAGCGGGTACGGAGTCTGGGCGTGGCCACCGAGCAGTCCGGAGACGTACGAGTACCAGTAGTAGAGGGCGAGGAGCCAGGCGCCGAGGGAGACCATCGTGCCGGCTCCGTCGGCGGCCTTGGCCACCGGGTCGGGCAGTCCCGCCGAACGGGCGGCCGAGCCGCGTCCGCCGACCGTGCGGGCGATCCACAGCGCCAGGGCGACCAGCGCGTAGAAGACCGACCACGGCAGGGGCCTGCCGTCGGTCAGCTGGTCGTCGCCCTGGAAGAACGCGGTGAGCACATCGCCGAAGTGCACCTTCGCGCCGTCGCCCCAGCGGTCGGAGAGCCGGTCCCAGAACATGACCACGTCGGACAGGAAGAACCCCGCCCAGGCGGCGAGCATCAGCAGCGAGGCCCGAGCCTCCTGCGCGGTCACCCGCAGGGCGTGCGAGAGGACCGGCAGGACGTCGATGCCGTTGGGCGGGGCGACCGGCCGTTCGCGGTGGTCGAGTACCTCTTCGATGACCTGCCGCCGGAAGCCTGCGTCCTGGTACACGCCGGCGCACAGCAATCGTGTGGCTTCCGTACGGCTGTAGCGGTGTTCTGGAAGGCTCACGCCAGACACGTCGTTCCCCCGGTGCTCCGTCGTCTCCCCGGCCGGCGGGAGGACGGGTATGACGGTCTGTCACTCCGGCGTCGCGGGATGAGACGGCAAAAGTAGGGGTGATGCGGCCTCCGGCGGACGGCCACGGCCACAACGCGCACCGATGGAATGAAAGACGGCCCAAATCCTGGACCGGGCCCTTCGAGGCTGCTAAGGCCGTACATCCGCTCCGAACTCGCCGTCGCGGCAGGGGAGCGGGCCCCCGCATACCGCTTCCGTGTCAGCCGTTGCCGACCAGGTCGTTGCGGTAGGCGTAGCCCACCGCCTGGGCACGGTCGGCCGCACCGATCTTGGAGAAGATGCGGTTGACATGTGTCTTCACCGTGGCCGGGCTGACCACGAGCCGGGCGCAGATCTCCGGGTTGGACAGACCTTGCGCGATGAGGGCGAGCACCTCGGCCTCCCGCGGAGTCAGTCCGTCCGGAAGCGCCGGCTCGGGCAGGCCGGGTCCCCGTGTCCACGATTCCGTCGCAGGCACGACCTCGCCGGACCGGACGGCCGCGGCGAGGCGGGCCTGGACGACCGGGTCGAGCCAGGTCTGTCCGGCATGAACGGACCGGATGGCCGCCTCCACCTGGTCGTCGTCCGCGTCCTTGGTCAGATAGCCGAGGGCCCCCGCTCTCAGCGCGGGGAAGACGGAGCCGTCGTCGGCGTAAGTCGTCAGCACGAGCACGGCACTGTCCGGCCGTTGTTCTCGCAGCATCCTGGTCGCTTCCACGCCGTCGAGCACCGGCATGCTGAGATCCATCAGGACCACGTCCGGACGGGACTTCAGGGCGATTTCCACCGCTTCGGCGCCGTCACGGGCGGCCCCGGCCACCGTGATTCCGTCCAGCATCCCGATCAGCAGGACGAGTCCCTTGCGGACGACCTGCTGGTCGTCCACCACCAGAACGCTGATCGGCCTGACCGGCCCCGCAGCGTCGCCGTCGGTCATGCCGGAATCTCCATCGTCACTCTCCAGCCGTGTGAGGTGGGCCCCGCGCTCGCGCTGCCGCCCACCTCCCGGAAACGCTCGGCCATGCCGGCCAGCCCCAGGCCGGATCCCTTGACCAGCGGTGACGGCGTCGGTCCGGGGGCGTCGCGCCGGTCCTCGACGGTCAGGACCGTCCGCTCCCGCTCGTAACACAACGTGACGGTGGTGCGCGCGCCGCGGGCGTAGCGAGCGGCATTCGTCAGTGCCTCCTGGGCGCCGCGATACAGCGCGCGGTCCATGGCGGTGGGCACGGACCGACGCGCACCGGTGACGGACAGCGTGACGTCGAGTTCCAGGTCCACCCGGTATCTCTCGACCAGCTCAGCAAGGCGGTCCAGCGAGGGTGACCGGTGTCCGCGCAACGCGCCCACCGCGCGGACCGCGTCGCCCAGCCCCTCCTTCGCGAGTTCTCCCGCCCTGTCCAGCACCTCCTGCAACTCCTCGCCCGTGCGCTCCCGCCGGACCATCCGCCGAGCGGCCTGGATCTGTATGGCGAGTCCGGACAGGGTCTGAGCCAGCACGTCATGCAGGTCCTGCGCGATGCGGGTGCGCTCGGCCAGCGCGACGGCCTCGGCTTCCCCCTCGCGAGCGTCCTCCAATTGTGCGAGCAGGAGTTCGGCGCGCTCCTCGTGGTCGCCGGCCTGCCGCAGGCTGAGCGCCATCAGCGCGAGTACGGCGCAGAACAGCAACTGACTCAGCAGGGTGCCCATGCTGCCGTCCGCCCCCGCGGCCGCTGCCGTCAGCAGACCACTGAGGACGACACCGGCCAGAGCGGCAGCCTGCCGCCGGTTCAGCACGAGGAAGGCGGTCAGCACGGCGACCGACACCGGCAGCACGGACACGGATCCGGACTGCAGCGCCCCCAGAGCGAGGCCGAAGCCGCTGACCAGCAGGCAAAAGGTGACGCAGGGCGTGCGCGCGACGATCCGCCACAAGCCGGCGGCGACGGCGGCCAGAGGAAGGAGGCAGCCGGCGAGTGTCAAGGTGACGCCGAGCGCCACCCCCTGCGATCCAGGTGCCGGCCGGCTGGAGAGGGACTGCAGCGCGATGGCGGCGAGAATGCCCCACAGCACCGGCCCAAGTCGCCTGCCGCGGCGCGCCCGTCGTTCGCGGACACCGTCCAGCACGGCGGCCACCCGCGGGCTGACCGCCGTGGATGCGCTGTCCGGGACGTCGTCCATGTGCTGCAGGATATAGACGCGCCCCATGGCGTGCGTCTTTCCCCTGTCAGCCGCTTCCCGACGGCCGGCAGGGGATGAGGGGTTGCCTCCCGAGCGACGCGCGGACGCCGGAGCCATCGCGTTCAGACTCGTACCGGAGTGGCTGGGGTGCTGAATCGGCGGGCCCTGACACGGATCACGGCGAGTCGGGAAAGGACCTGGGCGAGGGCCATCAGAAGCAGCGCAGCGGTCCAGGCCGCCGCACCCGTGATCAGGTTGTCCCGGCTGAACTGTGCGACGGTCGTCGCGCCGCTGTGCGTGGCCCAGATCTCGAACCCGGCCCGGGAGGCCATGCCCGCCACCCACAGAGCCGCCGCGACGCCCCCTGCCCTGGCCAGAGCGACTCCGTCCGTGTCATGGCGCAGCCGAGTGGCGGCCCCGCAGCCAAGGCCCAAGGCCGCGCCGACGGCCACCCCGACGAGGTCGAGCCGAAGGTCGTTTCCCTCTGTGGGGAACGACGTCAAGTAGTACGCGGCCGCCGCGGCGACGGCCACCACGGGCAGCAGCGCGTTGCGCAGGGTCTGCCGGGTCCCGCGAATCTGCGGAATGACCAGGAGTATCAGTACGGCGGAGATGAGGTAGTCGGTCGTCGTCATGCGCCGATGGTGTCCGGACGGGTCCGAGTCGATCGTCGGCCCGCGAGTTGACCTTCGGGTTGACGGTGCCGTCGACCCACGGGTTGAGGCGGTGGCTCTCCCGTCGTACGCCGGTGCCGTGTCAGCGACACGCACGAGGACCGTGGCGCGTCGTATCGGACGGGGCCCACCAGCCGCCCGCGGGCCGGCGGGCACGACGGCGCAGCCGCCCGGCCGGCGAACGCATCGCCGCCTGAAACGCGCTGGGGCAGACCGGATGGTGCTCGGTGCCGTGCCCGGCGGTTGATCGTTCCGGACGGGGCGGGCTCCGGTGTGTCCGGTCGGCCCCTTGACTCTCAGGTCGCTTGAGATCCCATAGTGACCGGTGTGAACGAGCTCTACTCCATCGGGGACGTCGCCCGCCGCACGGGCCTGAGCGTGAGCGCCATCAGGTTCTACGCCGACGAGGGCGTCGTCACGCCCACCGGCCTCACCGACGGCGGCTTCCGGCGGTACGACGTGCAGGCCATCGCCCGGCTCGAACTGGTGCGCACTCTGCGCGAGCTGGGCGCGGGCCTGGACGACATCCGCCGGATGCTGGCCGCGGAGACCACGCTGCACGACCTGGCCGTCACGCATCTGCGGTTGGCCGAGGACCAGCTGCGGCAGTCCCGGGCGCGCTGTGCCGTGCTGCGGACCATCGTGCGCCAGCACACCACAACGGAACAGGTGAGCCTGATGCACAAGCTCGTGTCGATGTCCGACGACGACCGTGACCGGCTGATCGACCAGTTCTGGGATTTCGTGACCGACGGCCTGGACGTTCATCCCACCTATGTCGAGAGGCTGCACCGCCAGCGGCCGCACCTGCCCGAGGAGCCGTCCACCGAGCAGTTGGAGGCCTGGATCGAAATCGCCGAGATCGTGCAGGACGAGGAGTTCCGTACGGCGCTGCGGGACTTCTACCACCGCGTCTTCGGCACCGCGCAGGGCAAGCTGTTGGCTTCACCGGAGATGATGGCCCGCATCGAGAGGCATCGGCAGCTCCGCCTGGAGGCGCAGGCCTCCCAGCAGGCCGGTGTGCCCGCGGATTCGCCGCAGGCCCGGGACATCGCCGAGCGCGTGGCCGCCGACTCGGCCGAGTTGGTCGCTGCCATGACAGGGAAGTACGACGTCGACGCGGCCCGGCGCGGCATCGTCGAGTTCGACCGGAGCGGCCCGGCAGCGGAGTGGATGGCCACGGCGACCGGCCTGCAGCTGCTGGTCAGATACGTCTCCTTGGTGGCGACGGTCAACGGTACGCCCAAGCCGGACTTCGAGCGGGCGGCGGCGATACGGGAGTGGATGGCCGCCGCCCTGCGCTAGGAGTTCCGCTCGCCGGGAAGGCCGGTGGCCGTACGAGGCTTGTTCGTGTCGCCGACTGCCCGCGCTGGTGGTTCGATCGGCGCCCTGAACGGCGGGGGGTTGTCTCACTCGCCGCGAAATCGAGATCGCCCAAGTGTCAAGTTACAAAGCTTGAAACTTGTCACCAACTCGCCTAGCGTTTCTCGCATGAAGAAGAGAGCACTCGGCGCCGACGTCTGTGCGGGGCGGCCGGGTTCGGCCGTGCAGGCAGGCCGGGGGGACGCCCACATCGAGTGCCTGCTGTTCAGCAGCCGCGCCGGGGACCAGCCGCCGCCCCCGTACCGCGAGCCGGGCCCCGGCCTCACTGCCTACGGGGTCCTCGCGCAAGGAATGCCGACCGGGACACGGCAGCCGTCCGCCGGCCACGCACGGCACCGCGGGCACCTGTCCCGCTCCGGCGCCGGCGACATCAAGACCGCCCTCGCGCCGGTCGAGCGGCTGCGGGAGATCGCCACGGCCCGCGGCGCCACGCCCGCACGGCTCGCGATCGAGCGGGTGCTCGCGCAGGGTCGCGCGCGCCGGGACATCCTCGCGTGCGTCGGAGCCGGCCGGCCGCGTCCTCTCACCAAGGCGGTGGACGCCGCCGGCCTGCGGCTGACCGGGGAAGGTCCGGACACGGTGGAGCAGACCGTCTCGCGCCGGGCCGGCGCCGGAGGACGTCATGCCCCCACCCTGCTCGCGCTCCTGGACGGCGAGCGAACGGGAGGCGAGCGCTGATGCCTGCCCGGCCCCCGCTGGACGCGGACGCCATCCTGGTGGCCACAGAGGACATCCTGCGCCGCCATGGACCGGCCAAGGCGACCGTCGTCGACGTCGCCCGGGCGCTGGGGGTCAGCCACGCCGCCGTCTACAAGCACTTCGCCTCCAAGCAGGCGCTGCGCGAGGCGGTGACCCGGCGCTGGCTCGACCGCAGTCGCGACGTCCTCGCCGTCGTCTCCGCCGACCGCTCGGTCCCGCCGGCGCAACGACTGCGTCGCTGGCTGCACGCCGTCCTGGAGGTGAAGCAGGCCAAGATCCGCGAGGCGCCGGAGCTGTTCGCCGCCTACGGAATCCTCGCGGCCGCGCACAGCAGCGTCGCCACCGACCACGTCGCCGACCTCTTGGATCAGCTGACGGTCATCATCACCGACGGCGCCGCCGACGGCAGCCTCCGCACCGACGACGCGGAGGCCACCGCCCGCGCGGTCTTCCACGCCACCACCAGGTTCCACCACATCGCCCACGCGGCCGAATGGCAGAGCCCCGGCGTCGCAACCGAACTCGACGAGGTGTGCAGCCTGCTGCTCGACGGGCTTCGCGTCCCCGCATCGCCGTGACCGAAAGCCGTGACCGAACGAACCGCGTCGAGCACACGCCGCGACTGATGCCGGCGGTGCGGCCGGCACCGCGCCCCTCACCACCCGGGCCACGACGAATGACCGGGGCGACGACGAACAAGGAGTGACGAACGACCATGGTTCAGGCAATCGGAGTGACACAGCCAGGCGGACCGGATGCTCTCGGCGAGCTTGACCTGGCAGCCGAACCGGTCGGCCCCGGTCAGGTCAGGATCCGGGTCAGCAGTGCCACGGTGAACCCGACCGACGCCATGCTCCGTTCTCGTCCGCGCCGTGACGAGGCGGACTCGGTGCGGGTGCCGGGCATGGAGGTCGCCGGCGTGATCTCCGAAATCGGCCCCGCGGTCGACCGCCCGTTCGCGATCGGGGACGCCGTCATGGCCATCGTGGTGCCCTCGGGGGAGCACGGTGGCTATCGCGCGGACCTGGTCGTGCCGGCACGCTCGGCGGCGAAGGTCCCGGCCGGGCTCTCGGACGTCCAGGCCGCCACCATCCCGATGAACGGGCTCACCGCCCGGCTCGCACTCGACACGCTGGCGCTCCCGGCCGGCGCGACGGTCGCCGTCACCGGCGCCGCCGGCACCGTCGGCGGCTACTTCGTCCAGCTCGCCAAGCAGGCCCGGCTGGTGGTCGTCGCCGACGCCGCCCCGCAGGACGAGGCCTTCGTCCGCGACTGCGGAGCCGACGAGGTCGTGCCGCGGGGAGACGACTTCGTCGCGGCGGTGCGCCGCCGGCACCCCGGCGGCGTCGACGGGTTCCTCGACGCCGCCGTGCTGGAGGCCGCCGTGCTCCCTGCTGTCAAGGACGGCGGCACCGTCGTGACCGTCCGCGGCTACCAGGGCGACGGCAGTGACCGGGTCCGCGTCGTCCCGATCTTCGTCCGCGACTACGTCGAGGCCGCGGCCGAGCTCGACCGGCTCGCCGAACTCGCCGGCGAAGGACGGCTCACCGTCCGCGTGGCCGGCCAACTGCCCGCCGTCCGGGCCGCCGACGCACACCGCTCACTCGCCCAACGCGGCGTCCGCGGAAGGTTCGTCCTGCAGTTCGGGCAGGCACCAGGTCCTCGGGGGTAGCGGCGTCCTGGTCGATGCCTCCGGACATCCCGTCCTCATCGGCATCGAGGGCCTGATGTTCTTCGATGTCGAGTGGGAGCACGTGTTCCTGCAGCTTCGTTTCGGCGACCAGTACCCGGCCCTGTCACGCCCCGGACTCGATTCAGCACGGCTCGATCTCTACATGCTCGCGATGCGTCTCTCCTTGGTGGCCGGCCCCCTGCGCCTCCTCGACGGCGACTTCCCGCACCGCGCGGTGATGCGGGGAATCGCCGAGCACAACGCGAAGGAGGCGCTGGCCCTGCTGGTCCAGTAGCGTCGCGGCCGCGGCATGCGTACCGTTCCTGTCCCGTACCTGCCTCGACGGCCGGCCGCCCTGACAGGCGGCCGGCCGTCAGCGTTCCCGCACGATTACCGGTCGGCCGGTTCGCCGTCGCCCGGCCGGCCGGTGGCGTGGGGGGCGCCGGGGCGGTCGTCAGAACGGCGACAGCGTGAGCGTGAAGCCGGTCGGGTGGGCGTCCTGGACGTACGAGGCGAAGTCCGCGACGTCGTCGAACGCGAAGCCGTAGGCCTTGCCGTCCTTGGTCGCCGCGTGGATCGCCTTCGCGTAGTGGTTGGTCAGGTCGGCCCGGTAGAAGGCGGCGGCGTCGGTGGCGGGCTGGGCGGTGTCGGTGAGGAGTGTCGAGCGGTTGAAGCCCGCTCCCAGGACTGCGGCGACGGGGCCGGTGGTGCCGTCGTTGGGCGCGGCGAGGTTGCCGTCGCAGAAGAGGACGTCGCGGGTCGAGGGCTTGGCGAAGGACACGGAGGCCGGTCCGTCGAAGGTGAACCGCTCACCGCGCACCCGGCCGGTGAACGTCCCGGCGTTGGTGGTGACCTTGAGGTCCTTGCCGGTGTAGGTGCTCCACACCTGGTCGATGTAGGGGGCGAAGTAGTCCTTGGCGAACAGGCCCGCGTCCAGGCCGTGGCCGGGAGCGATGATGCGCGTGTCGTCCACGACCAGCCGCGCGAACTCCTCGACCTGCTTGACGGCGGCGAAGGCGGCGGTGCGTCCGCCGTCGCGCAGGGCGCCCGTCGTCTGGTCCTTGTCACCGGTGAGCCGGATGCTCATGGGCACGCTGAACATGTCGACCATCGTGGTGTTGCAGAACATGCCGGCCGCGTTGTGCGTGAACTCGGCGCAGTCATGCAGGACGCCGTAGTTGGGGTCCGAGGAGACCCACCCGGCCGGGTACTGCAGGGCGGCGTTGCCGTTGCCGTCGGTGACGGCCTTGAACTTGAGCTTCTCGCCGAGCGACACGTAGATGCGGCCCGACATGTAGGGCAGGGACAGCTTCGTGGCGCCGCTGCCCGCCAGGGGGATGGCGTAGTCGGTGAAGCCGTCGGCTCCGTTGTCCGACAGGGCGATGGGGGAGACGGTGCCGTCCGGGGTGAGCCGTACCTGCTTGCCGTCGAGGTTGCCGACGACGTAGAGATGCACGGAGGTGTTGGCGAACGAACCGCTGTTGTTGACGACGGTCACCGGGAGCGAGCCGTTCGCCGAGGACTTGGTCTGGTCCGCGAGGGCGTACGGGGCGATGGCCGCGATCGCCGGGACGCCGACGGCGGCGCCGCCCAGGGCGAACAGCATCTTGCGACGGGTCAGGTTGCGCTGGTGACGGGCTGTCATGCG
>NZ_JBJWOT010000002.1:0-328144 GCF_047049295.1 Streptomyces sediminimaris
AAGACTGGCCCCAACTCCACCGAGCCGGGGCCAGAACCCGAGATTTTCAGCAGCCTTCTAGTCGGGGCGGCGGCCCGAGAGGCCGGTCACGGCGGGGTGCTGGATGCGTGGGACGAGGACCTGGACCTCATGAGACCGCGATGAGGGACGCGGGAACTCCCTGCGGCCGTGGTCCACGATCACGACCTCATCGCCGCCTCCAGGACCCTCCCGGGACGGGACGATGCGTCGTAGGTGCGGCGGCCGGAGGCGCTGAGCTGCCGGCGGGCACGGTGTGAACACCGGCCTGCCGGCGCCCGGTTGCCCTGTTACCGAATACGGACAGAACGGAGTGAACGACGCTCGCACCGGCGGCATCTCATGGGGTGCAGCGAAACAGCGGATGCGGCAGGTCACCTGCGGGAGCAGGGAATGCCGCGTCCTGACCGACCATGGGGGAGCTTCATCATGACCACGTACCGTGCCCGCCGTAACGCCCGTTGCGCCGCCGTTGCCGCCGCCACCGCCGCGCTGGCGCTGGGTCTGACCGCCTGCGGCGGCTCCGACAACGGCCCGAAGGCGGTGGGAGGCGGCCACACCGCTGCCACCGCCCAGAACCGGTCCGCGACCGGCGGGGACCACAAGGGCAACGCGCCGCAGGCCGACAGCGGTGGCGCCACCAAGCAGGCTGCGCGCTCGGCGACCGCCTCGGGCGGAACGGAGGAGGTCGCGAGCACGACCACGACGGCCGGCGCCCAGCCGTGCCGTGGAGACGAGATGCTGATCACCGCGGTGCACCGGTTCGCCGGCCAGCAAGGCGACCACCTGCTGCTCACCGCCGTGAACGAGGGCACCAAGCCCTGCTGGGTCACCTCGTACCCGGCCGTGGTGCTCGACTGGAACGTCCACAACGTCGCACTGCCGCACTCGAAGAAGGACAACCCGGGCGGCGCCAGGCACATCACACTGCGGCCCGGAGCCAAGGCATACAGTGCGGTGAACCTCTTCGACTACGGCTCGAAGAACCACACGGCGCAGTCGCTCGCCATCGCGCTGCGCGGCGCGGACGGCCGCCACGGTGCCTTCTACTCCGTCGTCATGAAGGGCCAGAAGCAGCAGTTCAGCTGGAACGAGGCCGACGTGCTGAACTGGAGCACCGAGAAGCCGTACGACTTCTGACGCTAGCGTTGTGACCCGTGATCGTATGGCTCAACGGCACCCATGGCGCGGGCAAGACGACGACCAGTGTGCTCGTGCAGCAATTGATTCCGGATTCCCGGGTGTTCGACGCCGAGAAGGTCGGCGAGACGCTCATGGACATCACGCCGGGGCTGCCGGAGACGGACAACTTCCAGCACTGGCCGCCGTGGCGGCCGCTCGTGGTGGAGACGGCTCGCCAGGTACTCGACTACACCGGCGGCACGCTGGTGATGCCCATGACGGTCCTGGTCGAGCAGTATTGGCGCGAGATCAGCAAGGGTCTCGCTCAATACGCCATTCCGGTACGGCATTTCGTTCTCCATGCCGACCAGGACACCCTGCGCGGGCGCATCGCGGGCGACTCCGTCCTCGGACCCGACTCTCCCTTCCGCCTCAGGCACCTCGAGCCCTACGCCGAGGCGGCCCGTACCTGGCTGCACGCCGAGGCCGAGGTTGTCGACACCACGCACCTGACGCCCGCGCAGGCCGCCCTGCAGATCGCAGAGGCCGTCCACAGAGCTGATGTGCCGCTCCGCGAGAACCGCGTAGGGGAGGGGGAGGGGGTGGCAAAGGAATGATCTTCTCCCTGTCGGTGCGTGGTGGCCTCGACGCTCGCGCTCGCGGTGGCCCAGGGGCGCCGCGAGTTCGGGCTGCTGCGCACCGGACGGTTCGGCGCGCCCAGAGCCGGGCGAGAGCGGTGGGGGATCCGGGCCCAGGGCGGTGTGCAGCGTGAGTCCGCCGGCTTCTGTGGCCGGGCCGGTAGGGAGCTCAGCAGGCGGGACTGGTCGGGCGGGCGCGTGCCGGTTCGGTGATGGGGCGTCCGACTCTCTCCTGCGCTTCCGGCCGCAGCCACCGCCGGCCGCGGCTTGCATGGGTTCCGGCGTCACCGGTGGGTGAGCACGCGGAACTCGTTGCCGTCGGGGTCGGCCAGCAGCACCGCGCCGTCCTTGCCGGGGGCGGAGCCGAGAGGCTTTGCTCCGAGGGAGAGCAGGCGCTCGATCTCCACCTGTTGATCGCCGTCCGGCGCGAGGTCGAAATGCAGGTCCTTGCCGGGGTCCGGCATCAACGGCGGACCGCCCCACGTGATCTTCGTGCCGCCGTTCGGGGACTGGATGGCGGTCTCCTCGTCCTGGTCCCAGACCAACGGCCAGCCCAGCGCCTGGCTCCAGAAATAGCCCACGGCCTGTGAACCGTCGCAGGCGAGCGCTCCGATGACGCCGCAGCCGGCGAGGAAGTCGTTGCCCGGCTCGATGACACAGAACTCGTTGCCCTCGGGGTCGGCGAGCACCACATGGGACGCGTCCGGTCCCTGGCCGACGTCGGCGTGCTGCGCGCCGAGGGCGAGCGCCCTGGTCACCGTCTGCTGTTGATCCTCCAGGGAGGAACTGGTCAGGTCGAAGTGCCGCCGGTTCTGGCCGGTCTTCCGCGCCCGGGTGGGACGGAAACCGAGGCGGTATCCGGCGTCGTTCCCCGACGCCAGGGCGACGCCGTCGTGGAAATCGCCGGCTTCCTCCAGGTCCATGTCCAGGAGCCCGGACCAGAAACGCGCCAGGCGCTCCGGCTGGTGGGCGTCGAAGGAGAGTGCGATGAGTCGGCTGGTCATGGCGCCACGCTTCTTCGATCTGGTGAGTGCCAACTGTCGGCAGGGCGCCGTATCAGCGCCTCGAACGAGGATAGATACAGCTCTCCTGCGCGTTCGACGGCACATGTTCAAGGTTCGATGACCGCGGGAGACCAGCAGGGTGGCGACGGCCGTACCGAAGGCGTCATCACCCGCGCGAAGAGAATCATGAGTGACTACACCGTACGGACCCGGATCGGGGAGACACGGCGCGCGGCCGCCGCTCAGAGGCGTCGGCCGCGCGCTGACCAGTGGCTGTGCCCGGTCGTGTCTACTGGGGGCGGAAGGAACGAATCTGGTACGTGCCTTCGAGGCTGCCCCGGTGGCCCGATGCCGTGGAGCCGACGCGGTTGTGGTAGTTGTCCCGGGTGTAGTACTGCACGCGGTGTCCGGTGCGGTTGTAGACGGAGCGCACCTTCCAGCCCTTGCGGATCCAGGAACAGTCGTTGGCGGTGTTGCTCACGGACCTCTGCTTCCACTGGCAGCGGTGGCCGGACCCGTTCCATCCGTTGTAGATGCAGAAGTACCCCGACGAGCAGCTGTAGCTGGAGGCCTGGGCGGGCGCGGCGGTCAGGGCGGTGGCCGGTGCGGCGGTGATCCCACCGAAGGCCAGGGCGATGCCCACCGCCGGTAGTGCGAGTTTGTGCGTGATCTTCATCGGTTTGTTTTCCCCTCGTTTTCTGTACGGTCGCACGCGTCACCAGGGACGCGTCTTTCCGGCAGCCGTGACCAGCTGGTCCGGGCCGGGGCCCATGCTGCCGGGGCTACGGGGTCGGAGCTTGTACGAATGCGACTGGCGTGCCCGGATGTGCCGGAACCGGCCATATCTCGCTTTCCGTGACCGCTCCTTCTGCAGGTGTCCTAGGCTCGCCGACGTGCGATACGTCGATCGAGCGGGAGAATCGACTCATGTCCACGCATGTGCCGGAGCCGTTGCCGGGGGCCTGGCATCGGGGGAGCGCAGCAGGTGGCAGCCACGAACTGGTCGCCCGTCCCGCCGGCGTGGGGCTGCGCGACCACGTGCTCGGCTACCGCGGTTTCCGCTTCGGTGCGATCCGGGTGAGGCACCGTCTGATGGTTCCGGACGGTGTGGTGAAGGTGATGCTGGGATTCGGTGACCCACTCCGCGTCGTCGATCCGTTCCACCCGGCGCGCAGTGGCGGCGCGGCCTCGCTGGCCAACGGCGTCCGCACGACCGCCGCGATCGGCGAGCACACTGGCCTGATCTGCGGCGTGACCGTGCTGCTCACCCCGCTGGCCGCCTACCGGCTGTTCGGCGTGCCCTTGTCCGAGTGGGCGCACATGTCGGTGTGCCCGTCGGATCTCTGCCGTGCTCCTTGGGCCGGCCTGCCGACGCGTCTGGCCGCCATGCCGGACTGGGAGAGCCGTTTCGCCCTGCTGGACGAGGTGCTCCAGGCCGGTTTGCAGGCGGGGCCGGCCTGCAGCCCGGAAGTGGCATGGGCGTGGCAGGTGTTGAAGCGAACCGCCGGGCGGACCCGCATCGCGGCTCTCGCGACCGAGACCGGCTGGAGTCGGCGCCACCTCGAACGGCGCTTCCGCCGCCAGACCGGCCTCCCCCCGAAAGGGGCGGCGCAGGTGATGCGTCTGCAGGCCGCCCTGAGGCTGAAGGAAGCCGGTAACTCCTGGGCGGACGCGGCCGCACAAGCCGGGTACCACGACCAGCCGCACTTCGACCGGACGTTCAAGGCGATGACCGGCTGCACACCGAGCCACTTCCGTGCCCATCGCACTGCTGCCTCCCCCTACGATGCCCAGGACTTCGTCCCCGGCCAGGTCACAAGCGCCATCCTGCGCAACGCAGGCACTCGACCACCGGCTGCGTAGCAGCTGCCGCCGGTGGGCGGGGCTGAGGTTTCCCGCGCTGTGCGGGAGGCGCTGACTACCGGTGGGTGGTGTCGCCGCTGGTGCATGCGATCCCCCAGCCGTGGTTCCGAAGCCTTACCTCAGTGGTGTGTTTCTTGCCGAAGACCCACATCGGCGGTGTTGGTGACGCCTACTTCCGCGTTGTTCATGCTGTGGTGCCGGCCGCTGTTTCGGCGTTGGACGCGGCTGTGGTGGTGGCCGGCGCGGTCACGGTCCTACCGGTGATGGTCTCGGCCGGTGCGGGAGCCGCTGTGGCCGGCACTGTGAGGACGAGACCCGTGCGTGGCGCCGCGATCGGCAGGACGACGACGGCGCTTTCGGACGTTCATGGTCGTGATTCCTCCGTTGGTGGATGCGGCGCCGGGCCGGCTGCGGCCCGGCCCGTGCACAGAACCTACGGAAGACGCGCACATCCCGCGTCGAACCACCGCGGTAGACGTGCGGTAAACCTTCGCGGTAGATCCGCGTCGTGGATGACGGCACCCCACGCTGAGGCGCGGACTTGGCTGACCTCCCCACCGCGCGGACCCTCCACCGCCCTGACCCTCCACTGCGCTGACCTTTCCACTACGGCGAGGCCCACGACGCCGCCTGGCCGATCGCCGGCGGCACCGTTGCCAAAACAGCCGCCGCCCGAGCGCCGGCCGTCTCGACATCACCGGTGGGCGGGCAACTACCGCCCACGGGACGCGAGGATGAGGTCGCAGGCACGCTCGGCGACGGCGAGCACCGTCGCGTTGGAGTTGGCTGCGGGCAGCCGGGGCATCACGGAGGCGTCCACCACGCGCAGGCCTCCGACCCCGTGGACCCGTAGTTCGAGGTCCACCACGGACATCGCGTCGGTGCCCATGCGGCAGGTGCCCGAGGAGTGGCAGTAGGTCGCGGTGTTCTGCCGTGCGGACGAGGGCATCGGTGACGACCGTCAGATTCGGGCGGCCGAGGGCCGGCTCGAGGTAGGCGTCGTACGCACTTTGCCGGACGCCTTCGACGACGTTCAGGTCGAACCTGACTGCCCCCTCGGCGCCGGCCCCGTTGACGTCGGGGTTCAAGGCGTAGCCCTCGTCGGCCGCGGCGTCGAGGAAGGCCCGCACCAGAGGGCCGACGGGTGTGGCCGGGGCGACCTTCATGGGGCCGTCGGTGCCCCGCAGGGCCGGGTCGCGCGGCAGCTCCCCGCCTGCAGTCTCGCTGCGTTTGAAGTACGGGAGCAGAGCCTCATAGCCCCATCCCGCCGCCCCCTGTTCTTCCCAGCGCTGGTAGTCCTCGCGCGAACCCCTGATGTGGACCATGGCGTTGACGGAGCTGGATCCTCCCAGGACCTTGCCCCGGGGGATCGCCACCGAGGTCCCGTCGAGTTCTCGCTGCGGAATGGTGGTGAATGCCCAGTCGACGGACGATCCGAACAGCGCCGGCCACGCGGCCGGGACCGACATCAGGTCGGGGCCGGTTGCGGCGCCGGCCTCCACGAGCAGGACTCGCACGTCAGGGTTCTGGGTCAGCCGGGCGGCGAGGACACATCCCGCGGTGCCGCCTCCGACGAGTATGTAGTCGTACGTCGTCATCACTCGCTCTCTTTCGCCTTGCGTCTCGGACGGACCCGTTCGGCCGCCTGCCAGGTACACGAAGGTGATCGCGTGTTCCGTTCACGGAGCACACAGCGGTGGAGTGGAGGACTGCGGGTGGGGGACGGGCGGTGCCCGGTCGCTGCGGAGACGGAGAGCAGGGGGGTCACGGCCGGGCGCACGGGAGGTACTCGCGTCGGCGGCACTCCTGCTGGAGTGACCTGGGCGATGTACCGAAGTCCGGCGCTCGCGAGCCCGAGGAGACCAAGTCCTGGCGCCGGAACGGCAGATCGGCGGACTGTGGGGAGCGGGTTCCTCCGGTGGATACCAAGGGACCCGAAAGTGCCTTATTGCCCGGCGGGGACGGACGGATGACCCAAGCTCGGTGGCGGTATCAGAGGTATATCGCCCTGTGGCTTGGATGCCTTGCGCTGAGCGGGGCGGCACGGACCAGTGACCGAGCACGATCTGCCCGGCAGCACCGCCAGACAGCCGCGGAGTGTCCGGGCCCTGCCCTGCCACGCAGCTGATGGACTGCCACCAGGCGCGCGTACCGGCGCACAGCCCCGCGCGAGAGGGAAGGTCTTCCCTTTTCCGGACCGACCGCGAAGGCGACCGCTGCTCCTGGCAGGTATGAACCCTTTCGGGGACCGGTTTCGTGTGACCAGTACGCTCCCGGACTGCGGTGTGGCCACCAGAGAGATGCTGGCGGACGACCTGTGGTGCGGGCGACCCCTGTCCGAGACGAACCATCGGGACCTGTGATGCGCATCCTCTTCTCTGCAACTCCCGCCCACGGGCACATACTTCCCTTGCTTCCCCTTGCCCGCGCCTTTCGTGCTCGCAACGACGAGGTCGCCCTGCTGACGTCCGGCGGCCTCGCGTCCGCCTTCTCCGGAGAGGACGTCGAGGTCCTCGCCGCCGGGCCGGAGCTCGGCGAGCTGATGGGAGAGGTGATCGCCCGTACCGGCGCCGATCCGCTGGCCGGCCTCACTCCGGAGCAGGAGGCTGAGGCGTTCGCCGGCGTACGCGTCGACCTCACCGCTGACGTGGCGGAAGACGTTGTGCGTGGCTGGCGTCCTGACGTGATCATCAGCGAGCACTACGACTTCGTCGGGCCACTGCTGGGCGCACTGCTCGGGGTTCCGGTTGCCGTCCTCGCCTTCGGCCCCGCCATTGCACCGGACAGCGCCGCCCTCATGGCGTCCACGGTGCGCAGCCGTTGGTCCGCGCGCGGCGTGCAGGTCAAGGCGCCCGACTGGTACCTCGACACCTGCCCTCCGGCGCTGCAGATCGACGAATGGCAGCGGCCGCGGAGGCATATGGCTCTGCGTCCCGAACCCCACCGGAACCCGGGGAGCCCCTCCCGGGTGGTGGCCTCCCGAGTGCATGTCCCTGAGGACAGTGCGAGGGTGCTGGTGACGTTCGGAACCATCTTCTCCTCCCCCCAGGTCCTTGGACCGATTCTTTCGGAACTGGGTGATGCGGGATGGGAAGTGCGCGCCACGACCGGTCTTGTCTCGACGGCCGCCGAGTACGGAGTCGATCAGGACAGAGTGACTCTGGTCGAGTTCACTCCCCTTGACGAGTTGTTGGCCGACATCGATGTCGCCGTGATCCATGGCGGGGCCGGCAGCACCCTTGGGCTCCTGAGCGCGGGCATTCCGTTGGTGGTGGTGCCTCTGGGAGCCGATCACCAGATCCAGGCCGACCGGGTCACGGCTGCCGGCGCAGGCGTGACCGTCAGCTCAGGGGCCAACGGGCCGGACATCGCCAAGCTGGTGGCACACGTGCTGGGGGATGCCTCTTACCGGGCCGGCGCCCAGCGCGTCGCTGCTGAAATCGCGGCCCTTCCCTCGCCCGATGACATCGCAGCGCGGCTGCGGGTGGAAGTCGGCACGTGGAACAACTGAGTTCCACACGCGGGGCACAGTCACGCGCTGACGGGAGCCCTGCCCGCTGCATGCCTTGCGCGAAGCGGACTCCGACCGTCTCCCGTTGGACGGCACTCCCGCGGAGCGCCACCGGGGCGACGACAGGTGCGCCGTACGCCGGCACGCACCACCGGCACGGGTGAACGCGCACCTGGGGGATCGATTCGGCGGGGCAACTGCTGCGGATCTCGCCCGCACTGCCCGGCCGTGCCCCCGACCCGGCGGTGCCGCGCCCCGCGCCGGATCATCCGGATCCGGTGCGGGGCGCGGCGTCCGGCGCTCGTCGACCGGGCCCGGACGGGAGGGCCCGTGGGTGACGACATTCCGCAGACGCCCACCGGGCCGTGCGCCCAGACCCGCCCGGCGTAGCGTCGACCAAGTGCTGTCCGCGGTCCGGGCACGGGCCGGGTGCGGTGTCGTGCGACGGCAGTCGATGGCGTCCCTTGAAGTGGTGTAGTCGTTCTTGGCCGATGAGCGCCCCCGGCTCGCCACCGGGTTGCCCCTGGTGGACCGCTCGTGCGCCCTGAACGAGGACGGGCCACCGTGCAACTCTCCGCGGTGAACGGTGAATCCGACCGGGAGGTGCACGATGGCCCTGGCCCATGATGACCTGAACCTGTGCGGCAACTACTGTCCGTCTTGATGTTGCCGGGCTGCGTCGATGCGGGCCTGTAGCTGCGCGCGGGTTCGGGCCTTGGAGCCTTCGGCCGGGGCGATGTAGATGTCGTGGCGCGCGAGGAGTTCGGCAGCTCCGTCTGCGCATCGGTTCAGGTAAGTGCGGTGGCAGTCGAGGATCTCGGTGATCAGGACGGTTGTGGCCACCCGGCGGGCCCGTAGGACTGCGGCCAGTACGCGGATGTGATGTTCGAGTTGGCCGGTTCCGTGTGCGGAGGGGCGCTGACGGGGATGGCCGGTGCGGCGGGTCAGGTCGCGGTCGGCGAGCCACTGCCAGTCGTCGGCGACCAGCTCGACCAGGGAGTCCAGCTCCTGGCGGGGCATGCCGGTCAGGGCCGGGTCCGACAGCCAGGAGGTGGCGGCGGGATCGGTGCGGCGAGGCGGCGTTCGCTGCGGTTCCGGGGCTGGATGCAGGGTGTAGTTCCAGTCGCCGTGGAAGGCGTCGCGGCTCAGCGGGAGGGAGGCGACCTGCCAAGGGGTGGGGTTCTGCCCGGTGGGGTAGCGGTGGGTGTCCAGCTCGGCCCGGACGACAAGTCCGGTGCGGGTGTGAGTCGAGGCGATCGCCTTGACGGCGACCTCGTGGCTGGTCAGCGGGATGCCGCGCCATGCGCAGGTGATCCGGGAGAACAGCCGGTGTTCGACCTTGTTCCATTTACTTGTGCCGGGCGGGAAGTGGCAGACCGTGATCGGGATGTCCATCTCGCGGGCTAGGGCGGCCAGTTGCCACTTCCAGGTGTGAAAGAGAACGCCGTTGGGTCCGCCGGCATCGGCGGTGATCAGTAGGGCGGTGGCGTGGGGGTGGTCGAGGTGCCCGCGGTCGTACCACCAGCGGCGGATCGACTCCACTGCGAAGGCGGCGGTGTTGCGGTCGGTGCCGACGTTGACCCAGCCGCTGCCCTTGCCGAGGTCGTAGATTCCGTAGGGGGTGATCAGGTCGGTGTCGGCCGGGAAAGCGTGGTCGTCGACCTCGATCGGAGTGCCCTTGGGGCGCCAGGTGCGGCCCGGACGCTGATAGTTGCCAATGGCCTCCTTCTTCTTCGCATCCACGCTGATCACCGGCTGCCCGTCGGCAAGAAAGGCATCGACGGTGGCATGGATGTGCCGGAACTGCGCATCCCGGTCGGGGTGGTTGCTCCCGGAGCGGGTCTGCGCGGCGGCCTGCAGCGAGTAGCCCATCTGGTGCAGCAGCTTGCCCACGGTGCTCGCGCCGACCGGATGCCCCGTGGCGGTCAGCTGCTCAGCCAGGTCACGGAGCGAGGCAGTGGTCCAGGGCAACACCGAGGCCGGATCGCCCAGCTCGGTCGGCTCGATCAACGCGTCCAACGCCGACTGCAGCCCGGCATCGGTCGTGGTCAACGGCTTGCGACCACCACCCGGCGCGCGTTGCCGGCCCAGAACGGAAGGGCTCCCACGTAACTGGTGCAGCCCGCGACTGACGGTGGTGGTGGACACACCGGCCGCCGTGGCCACCGCGGTGATCCCGCCGTGCCCCAACGCCTGCGCTTCCGCGCCCAGATACAGACGACGCTGCCGCTCGTCCAGATGCGGCAGGACCGCCTCGAACTTGCCGCATAACGCTGCGACGGTTCCCGACGAGACCTTCATGCCGTGCGCCTACCCGCACGCCGGTCCGAAACCGGCAGAACCAGCAGTAGTTGCCGCACAGGTTCCCTGCTCCGCCTTCTGGAGTCACTACGCTCGGCGGATGGACTGGAGATCGTCCGGGCCGCGGCCGAACGAGTCCTGCAAGAACTGATAGAAGCCGAGGCGACACAGCACATCGGTGCCGCATGGGGCGAGCACACCGAGACCCGCACCGCCTACCGCAACGGCCACCGCGAACGGACCCTGACCACCCAGGCCGGCGACCTGGAACTCGCGATCCCCAAACTCCGCGCCGGCACCTTCTTCCCCAGCCTCCTGGAACGCCGGCGCCGCGTCGACCAGGCCCTCTACGCCGTCATCATCGAGGCATACGTCCATGGCGTGTCCACCCGCAGCGTCGACGACCTGGTCAAAGCCCTCGGCTCGGACACCGGCATCTCCAAGAGCGAGGTCTCCCGGATCTGCGGCGACCTCGACGAAAGCCTCGCCGCCTTCCGCAACCGCCCCCTGGACCACACCCGCTTCCCCTACGTCTACCTCGACGCCACCTACCTCAAGGCCCGCGTCGACCACCAGATCGCCTCCCGCGCGGTCGTCATCGCCACCGGCGTCACCGAGGACGGCGGCCGCGAAGTCCTCGGCGTCATGGTCGGCGACAGCGAGAACGAGATCTTCTGGACCAACTTCCTGCGTGACCTGCGTAAACGCGGCCTGAACGGGGTCCGCCTCGTCATCTCCGACCAGCACCTCGGCCTGGTCGCCGCCATCGGCAAGGTCATGATCGGAGCCGCACACCAGCGTTGTCGTGTTCATTGAAGCCGTCAAGAATCAACCTGTCGGTGTGTCGTGTTCGCTCTGCGCGGCAGTGAGGAGATCGGCTGCGGTGCGGTAGCGGGTGGTGGCCGGGGGTGGGAGGAGTCCACCTTCCGCGAGCAGGGGTCGGATCTCGCGGATGACGTTGCCGATCAGGGATCTGCTCACGTCGCCCAACGCGTCGGCGAGGACGTCCAGAGTGCATAGTTTCCGCAGGTAGAGGACGGCGAGGATGACGCGTTCCTTGTCGCCGATCTTCTGAGGGAAGACGCCGCCGCGGCTGCCCGGCTGGCGGTCGGTGCCCCGGCGCTGGTAGGAGGCGCGTTCGATCTGAGCGAGCTGGCGTGGGGCGAGACGGCGGGCGAGTGCCTCCAGGTCTTCGCGGGACATGCCGGTCAGGCGCGGATGGGACAGGCTCTCCATGATCCGGGTGCGCGTCGGGGTTTGGTCGGTGTCGAGGAAGGTCATCAGCGCGTCCGCCGTGGTGAAGCGGGTGGGGGCGTATCCGGGCTGGTGGCCATGGTCCTCCAGGACCCGGCGAGTCTCGGCGACGAGGTGGCCGACGCATTCGGGGGTGACCTCCAGCATGTCGCTCAGCAGCTTCATCGAGCACACCTGCCGTTGGTAAAGGAGAGTCAGCGGCACCCGGGTCGCGTCGTCGAACAGCGGCTTGCTGCCGCGTAGCTTTCCGGTGGCCCGGCGGGCGCGTCCGCCGCGCTGTTCGCTGTAGCGTTCCTGGGACCGGGCGGCCTGGAGTGGGGCCAACTCGGTGCACAGATCGGCGAGTTGCGTGCTGCTCAGTCCGGTCAGGCGTGGGTCGGCCAGGCGGGCCAGGAGCGCGCGACGCCGTTCGGCGACGCCGTGTGCCTCCCCGGTGGCGGGCGGGGTCTGCGCCGTGGCGGGTTCGGGCAGCAGGGTGTAGTTCCACTGGCCGTGGACATCGTGCTTGACCAGGGGCAGGGCGGCGAATCGGTCCTTGCTGATCGCGATGCCGGTGGGGTAGTCACCGCGGTCCAGGCGGGCCTCGACACGTAGTCCGGCCCGGGTGCGGGTGGCGGCGATCGTCTCGACGACGACATCGTGGCTGGTCAGGGGGCGTCCACGCCAGTTGTGGGTGATGTGGGAGAACAACCGGTGCTCGATCTTGTTCCACTTCGAGGTGCCGGGAGGGAAGTGACAGACGGTGATTGCAAGGCCGGTCTCGGCGGCCAGCGCGGCCAGCTCGCTCTTCCAGACCCGGTAGCGGTAGCCGTTGGAGCCGCCGGCATCCGCGGTGATCAGCAGCCGGGTGGCCTGCGGATAGTCGTCGTGCCCGCGGGCCTTCCACCAGCGGCGGATCGACTCGACGGCGAAGGTGGAGGTGTCATGGTCGACGCCGACGTTGACCCAGCCGGCGTTGCGGGCGATGTCGTAGATCCCGTACGGGATGGCCTGCTCGACGTCCGGTCCGCTGAAGAAGAAGTGGTGGTCCTCGACCTGCACCGGCTCGCCCTTCGGGCGCCACTCGCGTCCGGCCATGGGCAGGCGGCCGATCTGCTCGCGTTTCTTGGTGTCCACGCTGATCACCGGCTCGCCCGCCGCCTGGTGCTGCTTGACCTGCTCGTTGAGGTAGTGGAACTGGGCGTCGCGGTCGGGGTGTTGGGTACCTTCGAGGGTCTTGGCGTTGCCCTGCAGGCTGAAGCCGGCCTGCTTCAGCAACCGCCCCACTGTCGGGGCGGAGACCGGGTGGCCCTGCCTGGCCAGTTCCTCGGCCAAGTGGCGCAGCGACTTCGTCGTCCAGCGCAACGGGGACTCCGGATCGCCGCGCTCATCGGGCTCAACCAGGGCCATCAGCGCGTTCACCAGGCCGGGGTCGAGTTCCTCGGCCAGTTTGCGGCCCCCACCCTCGGCGCGGATGCGTCCGCCGGGCAGCGGCCCGACACCGGACTCCAGTTCTGCGATCCCCCGGCGCACGGTGGTCTCGCTCACGGCTGCCGCCCTGGCGGCAGCGCGTATCCCGCCGTGTCCGAGCAGCCTCGCCTCGGCCGCCACGGCCAAGCGGCGCTGCCGTTCGTTCAGATGCGGCAGCAACACCGAGAAACGGCAGTCGAGTTGGGACAGCATCTCCTCCGTGATCGCCATACCAGGCCAACGAGTCGCTGATCGCGAAGCAACAGGTTGATTCTTGACGGCTTCATTTCGTCCGCAACGTCTTCTCGGTGATCCCGAAGCAGCACGCCGAGATGGCCGCCGCGACCATCCGTACGATCTTCGCCCAGCCCGATGCCGTCTCGGTCCGCGCCCAGCTCGACACCGTCGCCGAGGCTTTCGGCAAGCAGTTCCCCAAGGTGAAGGAGATGCTCCTGGACGCCAAGGACGAGCTGACCGCCTTCGCCGACTTCCCCCACCAGCACTGGAAGAAGATCCAGTCGACCAACCCGCTGGAGCGCTTAAATCGCGAGATCAAACGCCGGGCCGACGTCGTCCAGGTCTTCCCCAACGACGCCGCCGTCGAACGCCTCGCCACCGCCGTCCTGATCGAACTACACGACGAGTGGATCGCCTTCCCCCGCCGCTACCTGTCCAACGAGAGCATGGACAGCCTCTATCCGGACAAGACCACCCTGCTGCCCGCCACCGACGAATGATCGCCTACACCACGCCAAGGGGCACGACCCGGCAGTCCTGCTGTGCCGTCCGCAGATCACGGTGCGGCCCGACTCGCATGACGTCGGGCGCCACCGCCGTCGCCACGCTGGAGCGGCGGCGCTGAGGACCTCACTGATCCAGCGGAGAGCGCCTCGGTGCCGTCACCACAGGTGGTCGGTCGGCGAGGGCTTCAGCACAGGTCGAGGCCTGCGGCGACGATCGTGTCGGCGTCCAGACCGTGGTGCCGGTAGACATCCTGCAGGCTGCCACTCTGGCCGAACCGGGTGACGCCCAGCGTGGTGGTGGGGACGTTGTTGACGGTGCCGAGGAAGGCCAGCGTGTGCGGGTGGCCGTCGACGAGGGTGACGAGGGGTGTGGCACGGTCGGCGGGGAAGACCTGCTGGAGCACCCACGAGGGTGCGTCGTCCTGGCCGTTCCGGGAGCGCAGGGCCCGGAACAGGAGGTCGGGACTGGTGATGCAGACGACGTCGGTGCGCTGTCCCAGGGCGTCGAGGCGGTCGGCGGCGGCCAGGCCCTCGGGGACGGTGGCGCCCATGGCGGCGATGGTGAGTGTGGGGGAGTGGGTGCGGCGCAGTGCGTAGGCGCCGGAGACGGCCTGGCTGCGGCGGCGCTCGCGGGCGGCGGGGTCCGCGGGGACGGCGGCGAGCTTTTGATCGACCGGCCGTGTGGACAGGCGCAGGTAGGCCGACCGGCCGTCCGGCCGGCCCAGTTGGGCCAGTGAGGCGAGCAGGCACCATTCGGTGTCGATCGCGAAGGCGGGCTCGTAGGCGATGCAGCCGGGCTGCTCGATGCCGAGCGACGGTGTCGTGACCGACTGGTGTGCGCCGCCCTCGGCGGCGAGGGTGACGCCGGAGGGGGTGCCGACGAGGATGGACTGCCCGCCGGCGTAGATGCCGAACGACCAGGGTTCCAGGGCACGGTTGACGAACGGGTCGTAGAGCACGCCGATGGGCAGGAGTGGTTGACCCCAGCGGTCCCATGTGGTGCCGAGTTCGCCGAGGAGGCCGACGAGGTTGGTCTCGGCGATGCCCAGTTGGATGTGCCGGCCCGCGGGATGCTCGCGCCAGTGCAAGATGGTTTCGGTGTCATCGGCGAACCAGTCCTGGCCTTCGGTGGGCGACCAGATCCCCACCTTGTTCAGCCAGCCGCCGAGGTTGGTGCTGGAGCTGACGCCGGGGCTGACGGTGACGATGCGCCGGGCAGCCTCGGGAGCCCTGCGGGTGAGGTCGAGCAGGGTGCGGCCCAGCGCCTGCTGGGTGTTCGCGGTGCCGGTGGGGGTGCGGCCGAGTCGCAGCAGGCTGCCGTATTGAGCGTGAGGACTTGCCAGCCGGCGGCCTCGAACATGGCGCGCAGCCGGTCGCCGCTGTTCGCGGGCACGATCCGATCCAGCGACTGCCGGTTGAGGTCGACGATCCATACGATCTCGCCGAGTCCGGCGACCGAGGGGTCGCGGACCGCCTCCCAGCACGCGCCCTCGTCGAGTTCGGCGTCGCCGATCAGCGCGTACTGCCGGCCGGTGCCGGCACCGCCGAAATGGGCGTCGACATAGCGGCGGGCGACGGCGCCCCAGACCGGCGCGGTGGCTCCGATACCGACCGACCCCGTGGAGTAGTCCACCGGGTCGGGGTCCTTGAGGCGGCTGGGGTAGCTCTGGAGGCCGCCGAACGCCCGCAGCGTGCTCAGGTGTGAGGCGCCGAGCCGTCCGAGGAGGTGACTGATGGCGTGGAGGACGGGCGAGGCGTGGGGCTTCACCGACACCCGGTCCGCGGCGGTGAGGGTGTGGAACCACAGGGCGGTCATGATGGACGTCATGGACGCGCTGGACGCCTGGTGGCCGCCGACCTTGAGCCCGGACGGGTTGGGCCGTACACGGTTGGCGTGGTCGACGACGGCCGTCGCCAGCCACAGCACCCGCCGCTCCACGGCTTCCAGGGTGGAGATGTCTGCTTCCTGGCCGGTGGCGCCGGCGTCGGCTCCTTCGCCGGCTGTCGTCTCGGTTGCCGTCATGGTCCGCCTCCTTGTCCGCCCCCTCGTCGGGCGTTTGCGCGTGTGGTGTCCGGGCCGAACGGCTTGAGCTGAAGGCGCTGGTGGGTGGCCCGTCGGATGGTGTCCGGTCATCTGCTGTCGGCCGCTTGCGCGCTGGAGGGCCGGTGCTGCCGTGCCTGGGCGGCGAGCGCGGCGACGGCGTCGGCGAGCGTCCCGTACAGCTGCGGCGGCAGGTGGTGGCCCATACCGGTGAGGGGAAGGAAGGCGGCACCGGGGATGGTGTCGGCGGTCTCCTGCCCCCCGGCGAAGGGCAGCAGCGGGTCGTCGGTGCCATGGACGACGAGAGCGGGCACTGTCAGTTCCCGCAGCAGCGCGCGGCGGTCGGGAGCGGCGGAGATCGCTGCCAATTGCCGCAGGAAACCGGCCGGATTGTGGGCACGGCGCACCGCCGCCCGCAGTGCCCCGCGCAACCGCCGCTCGTCGTGGGGGTATCCGGGGCTGCCCAGGACCCGGGCACCTGCGACGGAATGCTCGAGCCACGCATCCTCGTCGGTTCGGGGATCCGGCGCGTCGGCGGTCAGCACCGCAATCGCCTGCGGGGTGGGCAGGGGCAGTGCCCGGTTGCCGGTCGTGGACATCAAGCTGGTCAGGGTCAGAACCCGGTCCGCGTGATGGGCGGCGACCAGCTGGGCGATCATGCCTCCCATGGAGGCGCCGAGGACGTGGACGTACTCGACGCCCACCGCGTCGAGTACGGCGACGGCGTCGCGCGCCATGTCGTCGAGTGTGTACGGCACGGCCGGCGCCGGGGCACCGGCGGCAGCGGCCATGACCAGATCGAGGTCGGGGACCGGGGCGTCGTCGAGGTGGGTGGACAGACCCGTGTCACGGTTGTCGAAGCGGATCACTTGGAACCCTCGGGCCACGAGTGCCTGGGGGAATCCGTCGTCCCACTTCGTCAGCTGATCCCCCAGACCCTGCACGACCAGCAGCGGCTCTCCCGACGTGGGGCCGATGACGTCGTACTCCAACCTGATGCCGTGTGCCGTAACGGTGCTCATCGGTGTGCCTCCGCTTGCCGGTGGGAGCCAGGGGACGCCCGACAGGGAAGATGCCGGGGCGGACTGAGGGGGCGAACCAGGGAGGTATCGCTGGATGGTCGTACTCGTCCGCACGTGTTGTGCGTGCCATCGACCGGAGCGCCGGGTCTCAGCGGTGAGTGAGGGCTTGGGCGAGATCGGCGATGATGTCGTCGGCGTCCTCGATACCGACCGAGATGCGGATCAAGGAGTCCGTCAGGCCGATCTCCTCGCGCAGGTTCCTCGGGACTCCCGAGTGAGTCGTGGAAGCGGGGTGGCAGATCAGTGTCTCGGTGCCACCCAGGCTGACGGCGAGTCTGCACACCGTGAGCCGGTCCAGGAAGGCGAACGCCTCGGCCTCGCCGCCGTCGACGCGGAAGGAGAAGGTGGAGCCGGCGCCGGTGGTCTGCTGTTCGAACACCTTTCTGGCGGGGTCGTCGGTGGCGAGGAACGCCGGGTGGTCGACGCTGCTGATCCGTTGCTGACCGTGCAGGAACTTGGCGACGCGCAGGGCGTTGTCACAGGCCCGCTCGGTGCGCACGTGCAGCGTCTCCAGGGACCGCAGGAGCATCCAGCAGGTGTGCGGGTCCGGGTTGGTGCCGATGGCGGAACGGGTGCGGACGACGGCGCCGACATGTTTCGCGCTGCCGGTCACGCCCCCGGCCACCAGGTCGCTGTGGCCGCCGGCGTACTTCGTCAGCGAATACAGCGCCAGGTCCGCTCCGTGTTGGAACGGCTGCTGGAAGACGGGGCCGAGGAGAGTGTTGTCGACGGCGATCAGCGGGCGCCGCCCGGTGCGGGAACCGATCTCGTCGGCGACCTCGGTCAGCAGCCGCAGGTCCACCACACCGCCGGTCGGGTTGGCGGGTGTCTCCACCAGGATCAGACCGACCGGCCCGGTGGCCGAGGCCGCTTCGGCCGCGTCCCGCACGTGAGCGGGGTCGGTGCCGTCGGTGAAGCCGACCGGTGTGACGCCGAACGCGGACAGCGTGCCGCGCAGGAGCGTCTCGGTGCCGCCGTACAGGGGGCGCGAGTGCAGCACGGTGTCGCCGGGACGCAGGAAGGTCATGAGGGTCGTGGTGATCGCCGACATGCCCGAGGACAGGACCGCGCCGCGTTCGGCACCGTCCCACAGGGCGAGCCGCTCCTCCAGGATCTCCGCGTTGGGGTTGTTGAACCGTGAGTAGACCAACCCGATCTCCTCACCGGGGCGCGGCACGCGGCGGCCGGAGGTGATGTCGAACAAGTCCTTGCCCTGCTGGGCGGAGGCGAAGACGAAGGTGGAGGTCAGGAAGACAGGGGGCTTCAAGGAGCCCTGGGACAGACGGGGGTCGTAACCGTGCCCCATCATCAGCGTCTCAGGTCGCAGGGCGCGGCCGTCGACCTCGCGTTCGCGGTGGTGAGCAGATGTCATCGGTATGTCTCTCCACGTGCTGGAAACGGTGGGTGCCGGGCTTAGTGCGCCGGGCGCGCCTCGCGCAGGACGAGCAGGGCGCCGCAGGCATGGCGTGGCGCGACGACGAGGCTGTCGCCGGTCGCGGTGAAAGGGACGCCGGAGCGCGTCAGGCACGTCTGGGCGGCCTGTGCGTCGCGGACGGTGAGAGCGAGCACGGCGGGGCCGGACTGTGCCAGGCCGCTGAGATCGGCGCCGGGGTGGCGGGCGGTGACGGCCTCCGCCGTCAGGTAGGTCAGTGGGGCGCCGCCCGTTGGGACAACGACGGTGTCGGAGGCGATCCGGCGCGGTGAGGTGTCGAGGAAACGGGCGACGGTGGCCGCTTCGGTGTCGGGCGTGGGCGTCACGATCGCGATGGTGTCGATGCCCCAGGCGGTGTTGGGGTGGCGGGTGAGCTGGGGATGGCGAACGTGGTCGGGAGTGAGGATCTGGTTGCAGAACAGCCGCAGGAAGGGGGTGCCGGCGTCGGGGAAGTGGGCGATGGTGAAGGCGGCTTCGGCTTCGCCGCCGTCCGGCAGTGCCACAGGCCGCCGCACGCTGTGCGGTCCGCGTGCGGCGATCCCGGCAGCGGTGAGTTCGGCGACGGCCCCCTCCGCGTCGTCGGTCCCCAGGGCGATCGCGGCGATACCCTCTCGGACGGTCAGGACGTCACAGATCTCGCTGTTGAAGTCGGTGGGGGTGACGACGCCGAGGAGTTCGAGATAGCTCTGTTCCAGCATGACGGTGTGGTTGGCGGTACCCATCTCGGCGCCGTGCCGGCCGAACGGGGCGACCGTGAAACCGAGCCGTTCGAATGTCGTGCGGGCGGAGGCGAAGTCGCGTACGAGGACGCAGCAGTGGTCGATGTCTTTGATGTGGGTTCGCATGACCGGGTCTTCCTGTTCAAGGGCCGGGGTGCGGAGCCGGGAGCGCGGCGGCGCGCGCCGGTCAGACGCCGGTGGCGGGGAGGGGGGAGGCGGTGATGGCGACTCCGAACGTGCGCAGGCGGTCCAGCGCGTGCGCGGGGTCGATCACCGCTTCCGGGAAGACGACTCCGGCCCGTGGCGGGGCCGCACCGTCCAGACCGAGGACACGCTCGGCGCCGATGAGCACACCGAGTGCCGTGAGGTGGGCCTGTCCGCGCGGATCGCTGACGAGGGTGCGGCGGCCCGCGGATGCGCCGTTGTGGTCGCGGCCCCACAGGTCGATGTAGATCTCGTGGGAAGGGGTGCTGCCGGCGAGCGTGCCGAGCGAGTCGCCCGTGCCGATGTCGAAACGGATGTCCGCCGCGTCGGTCGCCGTGGCCAGGGCCGGGACGTCGAGGACCCCCATGGGCTGCGCGGCGAACGCGGGCGGGCCGCCGCGATCGACGGCGCGGATGTTCTCGGACTGCTCGATCTCGGCCCAGTGACCGCCGCGCAGGGTCAGCGCGCGGGTGAAGAACGCGCCGCTGTCGCTGCCTGTCATCGCTCCGATGGGGTCGGCGGTGTCGAACAGAGCTGCCAGCGCGATCCGGTCGACATGGGCGAACTCCCGTGCGGCCGCGAGCGCGGCGAATGTCGTGGCGCCGGCTTGCCAGTGGCCCATGATCAGGGTCGGGCGGCGTGCGAGGTCGGCTGCGGCCATCGCGGTCCGGCTGAGATTGTCCGCTTTGCGGACGATGCCGATGTGCGCGGCGCCGGCCCGCAGTGATGCCCGCAGCATCTTGTCGTCGGGGTCCTGCAGGGCGGCGATGACGAGGTCGACGGGGCCCGCAGCGGCCAGGCCGGCTGCGGCGTCGTCGCTGTCGAGCCGGACGACGTCCGCGTCGTACTCCTTCGCCAGCGCCGTGGCCTTGTCCGGCCGCCGGCCGCCGATGACGAGGTCCAGGTCGTGACCGGCCGCCCGCAGGTGGCGGACGATCCATGCGCCGACGAGTCCGTAGCCGCCGGCGACGAGTACACGGTGTTTCACACGAAGTCTCCGAGAGGGCACAGGGTCGGGTGACGACCGTCGGGGCAGAGGGGAGGGAATGCGCCGGGCCGCGTCGCGAAGCGATCCCGGCGAGCTAACCTACTGATCGTAAGTTACCATGCGTAGGTTAGGTGTCAAGGCCTCTGTCGAACAGCGGGAGGGGTCGGACGGACGCAGTAAGCTACTGTTCGTAACCACGTACGAGAGGGCGGAGGGTCACCGTGGCGGGACGTCGGCTGACGCGCGAGCAACGGCGAGCGCAGCTGCTCGACACGGCCCTTGCGATCGCCCGCGAGGAAGGCGCCGATGTCCTCACGCTCGCCCGGGTCGCCGAGGAGGCCGGCGTCAGCAAGCCCGTCGCCTACGAGCACTTCGCCACCCGGACCGGCCTGCTGACCGCGCTCTACCGCCGTATCGACCGGCAGCAGACCGAGGCGGCGACGGCTGCACTGGACACGCAGGCGCACTCGCTCGCGGAAACCGCCCGCGTTCTGGCCGAGGCGTACGTCGACTGTGTCCTGCACATCGGCAGGGAATTCGGCACCGTGACGGCCGCCCTGTCCTCCATCGCCGGCACCGAGGACCTGTTGCGCGAGGGGCGTGAACGGTACGCCGAGCTCTACCTGCGCGCCGTGGAACGCTTCGTCCCCCTTCCGGAGGGGGAGGGCATGCCCCTCATGCTCGGGGTCGTCGGTGCCACCGAGGCTCTCGCGCGTGAGGTCACCGACCACCGCCTCGGCCGCGCCGAGGCGGTCGCGGTGGCGAGCCGGATCATGCTGGGAGCGGTGATCGGCGCGGCAGAGGCGGCGCGTTGACCAGCAGGCCTTCTATTCAATGACCTGCTGGGCCGGGGATGGTTGAGCGAACCGGTGCCGGACGAGCCGGGGAAGGTGTTCCGGCGGGTTGCGTCCGGGGCGCCGTCGCGTCGGCCCGGAAGGCGGCCCGGGCGGTGCGGCCTCGGCGCGCCGGGGTTCGAGCGGCGCAGCCTCCGGCGCTCCGGTGGCTCGGGCTGTCGATCTGAGCGGCGCTCCGTCCACGGAAGGCGCCGTCGCCGTAGAGGGGGCCGGGCGGTGACAGGCGGGCGTGGTTCGGGCAGCGGACCGGTGGCCGGGCGGTCCGCCGAGGTGCTGCCCGGGTGGCGGGTGCGGGCGTGGCGGGCGGTGCTGCGGTGACGAGGGTGCGCGGTACGCCGGTCATGGCGCCCATCGCACCTCAGCTCGCCGTGGTGAACTGCGGCAGTCGCGCCATGATGGCCTGCAGGTCGCGGTCGTCTGAGATGCCCTGGAAGTCGTGGCGCGGGGTGTAGGGCCGTTCGAGGGCCAGGACCTCCTCGTCGGTGAGGTCGAGGTCGAGGGAGGCGACGGCGTCGTCGATCTGGGCCGGGGTGCTGGCGCCGACGAGTGGGGCGGCGACAACCGGCTTGCCGCGCAGCCAGGCGAGTGCGATCTGGGCGCGGGCGACACCGCGGGCCTGCGCGAGGGAGCCGACCGCGTCGACGATGGCGTGGTCGCTCTGCTGGGTCATGGGGGTGTAGAGCAGGTCGGCGAAGCCGTCGTTCTCGGAGCGGTGGGTGGCCTTGGCCTGGTCCGACGGGCGGGCGAGGCGCCCCCGGGCGAGCGGGCTCCACACCACGGTGCCGACGCCCTCGTCGAGGCAGAGCGGGATCATCTCGCGCTCCTCCTCGCGGTGGAGCAGGTTGTAGTGGTCCTGCATGGACACGAAACGCGCCCAGCCGTGTGCGCGCTGCAGGTGCAGAGCCTTGGCGAACTCCCAGGCGGGCATCGAGGAGGCGCCGAGGTAGCGAACCTTGCCGGCCTTCACCAGGTCGCTGAGTGCCTCGAGGGATTCCTCGAGCGGGGTCGAGGGGTCGTTGCGGTGGATCTGGTAGAGGTCGATGTAGTCGGTACCGAGGCGGCGCAGGCTGTGCTCGACCTCGGTCATGATCGCTTTGCGGGACAGTCCCTTCCCGTTGGGGCCCGAGCGCATCGGGTGACGCAGCTTGGTGGCGATCACGACATCGTCGCGGTCGGCGAAGTCCCGCAGGGCACGGCCGAGGATCTCCTCGCTGGAGCCCTGGGAGTAGATGTTGGCGGTGTCGAAGAAGTTGATCCCCGCCTCCAGTGCATGCCTGATGAGGGGGCGGGCGTCGTCCTCTCCGAGTGACCAGATCGGATGGCCGCGGTCGGGTTCGCCGTATGTCATCGCGCCGATGGCGATCGGGGAGATGTCGAGACCGGTCCGGCCCAGCTTGATGTAGTCCACGGACGCTCCTAGAGTCGATGAAGCGGAGAATTCTCCGCTTCATTGGCGGATAGTAGCGGAGAACTCTCCGCTTTCCAATTCGGAGGCCCCATGACACCGCCACGCTCGGACGCACAGCGCAATCGCGAGCGCATCCTCGAGGTGGCGTACGAGGCGCTGGCGGCCGATCCCGGCACGTCGCTGAACGCCATCGCGAAGTCGGCCGGTGTCGGCCCCGGCACGCTCTACCGGCACTTCCCGACCCGGGAGGACCTGATCCTGACGCTCTACCGCCAGGAGGTGCAGGCGCTGGTCGGGGAGGTGCCGGCGATCCTCGCCGTACACGAACCCCTCGACGCGCTCAGGGTCTGGTTCCGTCGCCTCGCGGAGTACGTCCGCGTCAAGCACGGGCTCGGGGAGGCGCTTCACACCGTGGCCGCCCAGGCGGCGATCAATGAGACGTACGCACCGGTCACCGCGGCGGTCGGGCGGTTGCTCGCCGCCGCGCAGGGCGCAGGAGAGGTCCGGCCAGGGCTCGATCCGGCCGACGTGCTTCTGGCCATGGGCTTCTTGTGGCGGGTCCCGCCGGGCGAGGCCGGATTGCAGCAGGCCGACCGGATCCTCGAGCTCGTCATCGACGGACTTCGCCCGCCCGCGGCGCGTCGGTGAGTCGCGTGGCCTCGGCTCGAGGCCGACGCGGCCTGTCCGGGCACGGCCGCGGCACCCGGAGAGGCCACGTCGGCTTCGAGGTTCGCCGTCGAACCGTACGATGGCCGGTTCGTCCCGTCCTGCGGGGGCCGTCCTGCAAGGGGCGGTGCACGGGATGAGGGCCGCCGCTACGCCGTCGATCGGCCGGTGTCGGGGTCGACGAGCCAGGCGACGAGGGTCCGCCAGCGGTCGGGCTGGTCGGTGTCGCGCGGTCCGACGAGGTAGATCTCCTCGACGAGGTTCTGGGAGCGCAGGCCGTGGCGCGCGGTGAAGGAGCCGATGGCGGCGTAGGTGAGGTCCAGGTCGTCGTGCGGGCCGCAGTGGGTGGCGACGGCGGCGGTGCGCTCGGGCAGTCGGAGCGGCTTCACGGTGGCCGGCGCTGCCGGTGCAAGCGGTGCCTCGGCAGGGAGATAGACGGTGGCGCGGCCGTGCCCGTCGGTGAACAGGGTGTGTTCGTAGCGGCCGCCCGGAGGGAGCACCGGACGGCGGCCGGCCGCCGCGTCCAGGTCGTCCATGGCGGTGTCGTACCAGCTCAGGTCGGCTCCGGGCGGGACGTCGAGGGACACCGCGAGAACGCGTTGCGGCGCAAGGACCTCAAGGCTCACGGTCCGTTCGGCCTGCGGGTCGAAAAGCTCCCGGAGCGCCTGGACCGCTCGCTGAGTGCGGCCGAGCCGGTCCTCGAGCCGACGGAGGTGCGCAGCGACGATCTGCTGCGCCGCACGCCGGCCCGCCTCGCCCGCGCCGCCGGACTCGGCCTGGAGGAAGCTGTGCAGGTCTGCCAGCGGGAGGTCGAGTTCCCGCAGCCGCTTGATGGTCAGTGCCAGCCGGATCTGTGCGGGCGTGTAGTAGCGGTAGCCCGTGGCCGGGTCGACCTGTGCGGGGACGAGGAGGTCCTGGGCGTGGTAGCGGCGGAGTGTGCGGATACTCAGATGTGTGATCCGGGAGAACTCCCCGATCGTCCATCGCTCCGCCACGCTGTCCTCCTTGTCGTACACATGCGGACCGGCTCGGGCCTTCATGTCAGGGTGCGATGTCCAGCAGGGTGATTCTCCCCGACGTGTTGCGTTCGAAGGTGAAGCGGAGTGTGGCCGGGCTGCCGGGGAAGTCGCCGGAAATCTCCGCGACGGCCCGACACGCGGTGGCCGTCCCGGTGACGGCGCGGAGGTCGTAGTGCACGGGCGGGACTTCGGTGCGCCAGCGGCGCACCGCAGGAAGTCCTTGGTGGCTGCGGCCGTCGTCGTGTACGACGACGACGGCGTCGTCGAAGAGCGCGAAGTAACGCTCGCGGTCGGGATCGGTCGCCGCGGCGAAGTACTCCTCGGCGAATTCCTGGATGTCCTGCACGGTTTTCTCCCGCTGTCGTGGATGAGGGGCTGGTTCAGAGGGCACGGACGGTGCCGCCGTCGACGACGTGTTCGGCGGCGGTGATCGCACTCGCCCGGTCCGAGGCCAGGAAGGCGATCAGCTCGGCCACCTCTTCCGGCTCGGCGGGTCGTCCCAGCGGGATGCCGCCGAGGACCCGCATCAGATCGGCGAGGGCGGCCTGCCGGGAGATGCCGTTCTCCTTCATCCGGCGTGCGAGGAGGTGCTCGGCGCCGTCGGTGCGGATGAAGCCGGGGGCGACCGAGTTGACCCGCACTCCGCTGGGCGCCACCTCGTTCGCGAGCCCCTTGCTGTAGGTGGCCAGGGCGCTCTTGGCCGCCGCGTAGGCCAGCGTCGAGTCGTGGAGCGGCATGCGGCGCTGGATCGAGGTCACGTGGACGACGGCGCCCGACCCGCGGGCCGCCATCCCGGGGACCAGCGCCCGGTCCAGCCGGACCGCCGGGAGCAGGTTGAGCGCAAGCTCCTCCTCCCACAGGTCGTCGTCCAGGGCGGCGTACCCGCCGGCCGGGGCGCGGGAACCGCCCACGACATGCACCAGGACGTCCGGCACACCTATCCGCTCGGCCACCGCCGCAGCTGCCGACACGACACCCTCGGGGGTGCTCAGGTCGGCCCGCACGAAGAGGGGGTCGGCCGTTTCCGGCGGCGTACGGGCGATGGTGACCACCTCGGCTCCGGCGTCTCGGAGCCGCAGAGCCGCCGCCAGCCCGGTTCCCTTGCTGCCGCCCGCCACCACGGCGCGGCGTCCATCGAGATCATCGCTGCTCATGGCCGCGACTTTGGACCCTCCCGCGAGGAGAGGGTCAAGGCGGACCCGCAGGACCGGGGCAGACGTCGGCGAACGCCGTCCGCGGGGCAGGACCGGGGAAGCGGCGAGGGAGACCCGACGGGCCGGGCGGTCTGCGTGCAACCGTGCCGTCGCCGGCCTCTGGCCGGGCGCCGCGAGCCCCCGAGCGCGGATCAGGCGGCCGAGGCCGGGTCCGGCCCGCGGCGCCCCAGAATCCCGCCGAGTACGACGCCTGCGGCCAGCACGCCGGAGGCGACCCGCAGTGCTGCCCCGACCCCCTCCCCGGCGCCCGGCCCCGCGTGCCCCGCGGCAGTGGTCATCACCGCCAGGCCGAGCGCGGCCCCGATCTGCCGGCTGGTCGTCACCAGCCCGGCAGCCAGGCCCGCCTGGGACGCGGGGACGTCCGAGGTCGCCGTGCCCGTGGTCGGTACGAAGGCCGAGCCGAGACCGAGACCGGTGAGGACCAGGGGCGCCAGGACATGGTCGGCGTACCCGACCGGGCCGTCGTTGCCGCTCAGCCACCACGTTCCCGCCGCCGCGGCGGCCAGACCGATCATGATCTGCCGGCCCGCTCCGAGGCGCACGACCGTCCGGGAGCCCAGCAGAGTCCCGGCCATCGTCGCCAGGCCGGCCGGCATGAACGCGAGACCGGCCCTCAGCGGCGCGTAGCGGTTGACGTCCTGGAGGAAGAGGGACATGAAGAAGTACATGCCGAAGAGGGCCACGCCGATGGTGGCTGCCACGCCGTTGGCCAGCATGAGCCGGCGCATGCGCAGCACGCGCAGGGGGATCAGCGCGGTGTCACCCCTCCGGGCCTCCACCAGGGCGAAGGCCGCCAGCAGGACGACGCCGAGCACCAGCGCTCCTAGCGTCGTCGGCGCCGTCCAGGCAAGCTGGGCCGCGGTGACGATCCCGTAGACGAGGCAGGACAGTCCGCAGGTCGCCAAGACGGCCCCCCACACGTCGAGCCGTCGGCGCGATCGGGTGTGCGGCCCTGTGGGGTCCAGGTAGCGGGGGACGGCCGCGAGCAGCGATGCGCCGATCGGGCCGTTGACGAACAGGACCCAGCGCCAGTCGAGGAGGTCGGTGAGGACGCCTCCGGCGACCATGCCCGCGGCGGCACCGGCGGCCGCGGTTCCCGTCCACGCACCCAGCGCCTTGCGACGGGCGTCCGGCCGGGTGAACGCGGTCGTCAGCACGCTGAGCGTCGAAGGCGCCAACAGCGCCCCACCGACGCCCTGGACGGTGCGGGCGGCGATGAGCCAGCCACCGCAGGGGGCGAGACCGCCCAGGACGCTGAAGAGTGTGAACATGCTCAGCCCGGCGAGCATCACCCGGCGGTGGCCGATCAGGTCGGCGGCGCGTGCTCCCAGCAGGAGGAATCCGGCGAAGGTCAGCGTGTAGGCGTTGATCACCCACTGCTGGCCCGTCACGCCCAGGTGGAGGCCGGTCCGGATGTCAGGCAGCGCGACGTTCATGATCGTGACATCGACCACCACCATGAACTGAGCCGCGCAGCACAGCGCCAGAACCATGCCCGGCGGCCGCGCCGGGGAGATCGCCGGCTCGGCGGCGGTATCGCTCGCGGTCACAGCGACCGTCCGCGGATACGGGTTCGCGAGCTGCGCACCTCCTGGCGTGCCTTCTCGAGGAGGCCGTCGGTGAGCGTGCCGCGGTGCTTGAGGATCCGTCCGCCGACGATCACGGTGTCCACGTCGCGTGGCCCGGCGCCCAGGAACGCCGCGAGCACGGGACTGCCGAAGCCGTCCAGGTGCGGGGTGGACAGGTCGAGCGTGATGAGGTCGGCCTGCCGGCCGACCGCGATCTCTCCGAGCTGATCGGCGAAACCGAGCACCCGGGCGCCCCCGCGCGTTGCCAGGTCCAGCATGTCGAGGTGAGAGTGCCGCAGTCCGCCGGGCATCTCACCCCGCTCGATGGGTCCCGCGTTGGTCCGGGACCGCTCGGCTGCCAGTGCCAGGCGCATCTCTGCGAACAGATCGCTGGGACCGTAGGCGACCGTGTCGGCGCCCAGCCCGACCGGCACACCGTGTTCCAGTGCGGCCCCCGTGGCGGGATGGGTGCCCAGACCCATGGTCATGTCGACGGTCGGGGTGGCCGAGACGGTGCCGCCCGATTCCGCGACCTGCTTCCATTCCCGCTCGGTGAACTCGTTGGCGTGGACGTAGTTCACGTCAGGTCCGAGAAGGTCCTGGCGCCCGAGCTGGTCGACGGCGCCGGGCAGGCCGGCCATCCCGGCGTGCAGGGAGATCGGCAGGCCCAGTTCGCGGGCGAGGCCGAACTCGTACGCGGTCTCCGCCGGTGTCGCCATGGACGGGCCGCGCAGGGCGAGCCCGAGGGCGATGCGGCCACCCGACAGGCGTGTCGCCTGTGTGGCATGCAGGCGTCGGGTCTGTGCTTCGTAGCGGGAGTGGTCCCCGCTGGAACCGGCCTTGCCGCCGAAGTACAGCCGGGCCCGGATGCCGCTGTCGTGCAGGGCACGCAGATTGGCGTCGATGTCGGCGTCGGAACCCAGGTTGTGGGCCCAGTCGGCGACGGTGGTGACCCCGGCGTTGATCGCTTGCACCGCGCCCCACAGCACGCCCGCGTACACGTCCTCGGCGGTGAACCCGTCACCGAGTCGCTCGTTCACCTGCCGCGCGTACGGCAACAGGGTGACATCGCTGGAGCCGGCCGACAGGCTTCCCAGCCACATGTGCCGGTGCGTGTCCACAAGGCCCGGCATTACCAACTGGCCGCCGGTATCGATGATCTCCTCGTCGCCGGCGGTGGCGACAGCGTCACCGGCGTCGGCGATCCGCCCGTCCCGGATCAGGACGTCGGCGATCCGGCTCGTCCCGTCCGGGAACAGGACGTGACCGCCTCGGAGCAGAAGGGGGCGGGACACGGGAGTGTCTGGCACGACGGATTCCCTCTCTAGTCGGTATACAACAGGTACCGGTATACGATTGGAACCGCCCTGCGAGTGCCGCACAAGAGAGCACTTTGAACTGCCCAGGTATCACTGGAGGTACCAGGTGGCCCACCCCGTGATGGTCGAATCGGGTGAACGCACCGACCGCGATGAGCTGTTGCGCGACGTGATGGACCGCATCGGTGACAAGTGGTCGGTCACCGTGATCTGCCGACTCGACGACGGCCCGCTCCGGTTCAACGCGCTGCGCCGGGCGGTGAAGGGCATCACGCAGCGAATGCTGAGCACCACGGTGCGTCGTCTCGAGCGTGACGGCCTGATCAGCCGCACTGTCGAGCCCACCGTGCCGCCCCGGGTCGAGTACGCGCTGACCGAACGCGGACGCAGCCTGCACGGCGTCCTTGCCGAGCTGGTCGCCTGGACCGAGGCGAACCTCGAGGCGATCCGCCGCGACCGCGAGGAGTACGACGCTGCTGCACGGTCTCACGCCGAGCAGTGACGAGGCGCCGTGCCGGCGGCCCGGCCGAGGCAATGGCCTGCTGAACCTGAGGCGCCCAGCTCGCCGGTGAGGCCGGTCCAGGGTGCGGCGCCGCCGGTGTGACGGACCCGCTCGCCGTGACGGCCCTGCTTCTGCCGCCGCGAGCCTGAAGGCGCCGCCCGCACGCGGTGACCGGCGGCGGCTGGCTGTGACCGACCGACGGCGCGGGAATCAGGGGCAACCACCGCACGCTCCGCACGGCTTGGCCCTGGAAGGGCGGGTCAGGCGGCGCCGGGGTCTGCGCGCAGGAGGCGGTGGACCAGGATGCTCCAGCTGCCGGCGAGCGGGCGGCTCGCGGCCGGCGAAGCAGGAGCGTCGGATTCGGGCAGAGCCGGATACAGCAGCAGCGGGCCTTCCGGCGCGCCGGTCAGCTGGATGGCCAGACTGTTCAGGTCGGGAAGGTCCAGCCCCGCTTGGCCGAGCAGCATACGCAGGTGAACGCGGGTGATGGTTGCCTCACCGGCCGGAACGGGCTGATTGCGGTCGAGAGCCGCGCGGGCAATGCCGTGGTGATCCAGCAGGAAGGCGGTGCGGGCCCGCCCGTAAGCCACCATGCGATCGAGTGCCGGTGCCCCCGGCCCCAGCGGGGGCGGGCAGTACAGCACTTGCTCCTGGAAGATGCACTCGTCGGCGTCGAGCAGGCTGCGAAAGATCCGGCGCGCGTGCCGAAGCGCCGAAACACGGTGCCCTTGCCCAATCGGAGATCACGGGGGCGACCCCGTGGGGGTGTCCTCCGCGCTCCACGAGGTGAGGATGCGCAGTGCTTCGTCGGACGGGCTGTCCGGTTCGGCGGTCAGGACCATGAGTCGCTTGTCCGGGTCGTCCGGGCCGGCCCAGGTGTCGCATTCCAGGGTCAGCGGGCCGGCCAGCGGATGCCGGAAGTGCTTGGTGCCGTAACTGGCGGACGATACGATCCGCCCGGCCCACCATTGCCGGAACTCCGGGCTGCGCAACGACAGTTCGCCGACCAGAGTCGCCAGGCGCGCATCGTCCGGGTTCCCCGCGGTCTCCAGGCGCAGGGCGGCCGCGCTGAGGCGGGCTGCCGCTTCCCATTCGACGTGGAGGCTGCGCATCCCGGGGTCCAGGAACAGCAGACGGGTGTAGTTCCGTTCCGCCGGGGAGAGCTGCGCGAAGTCCAGGTACAGCGCCGTGGCGGCGGCGTTCCAGGCGAGGATGTCGTTGTAGCGTCCGAGGACCATGGCCGGGGAGCGGCCGAGCTGATCCAGCAGCCGGTACATCGACGGGCGCACCCGCTGTGGCCCGCGGCGGATTCGGCGAGCGGCCGGTTTGCCGGCGAGCCCGTAGAGGTACGCCTGCTGGCCCGCGTCGAGCCGGAGCGCCCGCGCCAGTGTGCCCAACACCGTCGCCGAGACCTGCAGTCGGCCTTGCTCTATCCGGCTGTAGTAGTCGACGCTGATCGACGCCAGGCTTGCCACTTCCTCACGCCGAAGGCCGGGCACCCGCCGTGGGGTGCCATCATCGGCCAGATCCACCGCCGCAGGGGTGAGTTCAGCGCGGCGGGCCTTCAAGAACGCGCCCAACTCGGCTCGCGTCGACTTGTCATCGGTCATCTCTGTCATCCTTGCTCCGCATGGCACCCGCCGGGAAGCCGGATGTTTTCCGCTTCCCGGCGGGGCGTTTCGGTTTCCGTGCTTCCCCCTTGCGCGCCCCCTCGCACGGGTGGTTCTCGGCACTCGCTCTCGGGCTCGATTGCCCGATGGTGGTGTGTGTGGCGCTCAGGCCGCCGGCTTGTCCGGCGAGAGGCCGGAGCCGAAGAACTCGGTCAGCTTTTCCACAGCGGGCTCGACGTACTGGGCCTTGTCGTAGAGATCGACGTGGCTGGCGCCGTCGATCCAGTGCAGTTGCTTGGGTTCCTGTGCCTCGGCGTGAGCATCAACGGTCATGTGCCGGGTGATCGCCCCGGTGCCCACGATCATCAGCAGCGGTCGCGGGGCGATCAGGTTGATGAAGCGGAACGCCTCGAAGGTGGCGATCCTGTCGATGCTGGACCAGGTGAACTCCTTGGCCGAACGCGGGTGCTGGGCGCGGTCGGTGCAGTAGTAGTCGAAGCCTTCGAGTCCGTGCCGGCCGCCCGTCTCGTAGGCCTGCTCGGCCGTGGCCGGGAAGATGGGGAAGCAACCGGTGCCCTCACCGCGCGCCTCGGAGGTGCGTGCCTGGGCGGCCAGGTCCAGCAGCCCTTGGATCACCGCCGGAGCCTGGGTTCCGTCAGGACCTTCACGGTAGCTCCGCCCGACGTCGACGGCGCTGACGGTGGCGACCGCCTTGATGCGGTGGTCGGTGGCCGAGGCGGGCACGACGTAGCCCCCGGAAGCGCAGATGCCAAGAGCACCGATGCGGTCGGCGTCGACCTCGGCGCGGGTGCTCAGGAACGAGACGGCGGCCTTGAGATCCTCGACGCGCTGTGCGGGATCCTCCAGGCCGCGTGGTGTGCCCCCGCTTTCGCCCTGGTGGGCGGCGTCGAAGGCGAGCGCGACGAATCCGTGCTCGGCCAGACGGCGGGCATACAGGCCCGCAGCCTGTTCCTTCACACCGCTGGCCGGGTGTCCGACGACCACCGCGGCACGCGGCCCGCCCTGCTCGTCGTCAGGGGTGAAGAGATGGCCGGCGACCGGGATGCCGGCGCTGTCGAACGTTACGTCCGTACGCATGGATGGTTCTCCGAAACGATGCTCTTGACGCGGAAACCGATCGAGTTCCCGAGCCCCGGCGTGGTGCCGGGACACGTAGGCCAGGCTCCATGCCGCGGTGCTGCGGCATAAGGGGAGAGTTCTTGCCGGGGCAGGATTCCTCCCACCCGGTCCCGGCGGGCTCAGCTGACGGCGACGTGAAAGACGGAACGGGCGTTGGACAGCTCACGGAAGCCCCAAACGCCGTGATAGCGGCCGTAGCCGGAGGAGTTCACGCCGCCGAAGGGCAGGTTCTCCTCGGCCCAGTGCACGGCGTGGCCGTTGATGGTGACGCCGCCGGAGGTGGTGTTGTCGAGCATCCGCTCGATGAACGCGTCGTCCTTGGAGTAGACGGAGAAGCCCAGCGGCTTCCCGAGGGCGTCGGAGTGGGCGAAGATCTCCTCCTCGTCCGTGTAGGTCAGCACCGGCAGAATGGGGCCGAAGATCTCCTCCTGGATGATCTGGGTGTCCCGGGGAACGTCCACGAGGACCGTCGGCTCGATGACCAGGTTGTCCGCGTCGGTCCTGCCGCCGAAGGCGACGGTCGCGCCGCGCGCGATGGCTTCGTCGAGGTAGCCCTTGACGCGCTCGTAGTTGCGCTTGTCGACGAAGCGCCCGTCCCTCTGCCACTGGAACTCGCCGGCCTCGTCGTAGTACGCACCCTTGACCGCGGTGACGTACGTCTCGACGAAAGCATCACGCAAGTCCGCGGGAACCCACGCGTAGTCGACCGACAGGCAGGTCTGGCCGTGGTTGTAGATCTTGCCGCCCAGGAACGCCTGAGCGACCAGGCCGAGGTCGATCGTGCGGTCCACGATGGCCGGGCTCTTGCCGCCCAGTTCCAGGGTGAACGACGCCATGTGCCGGGCGGCCTTCTCCACGATGATCTTTCCGACGCGGGGGCTGCCGGTGAGGAAGATGTGGTCGACGGGCAGGTCGAGCAGTACGTCGTTGGTGCCGCGCACCCCGTCCCGTGTGCTGACGTCGTCGTCGTTGAAGACCGCGACCTCCCGCTCGTCGAAGACGGCGCGGACGATCCGCTCGATCACCTCGCCGGTCGCGGGTGCCATCGAACTGGTCTTGGCCAGGACCACATTGCCCGCGGCAACGGCCTGGATCAGCGGGGAGAAGAACATTCCGATCGGGAAGTCCCAGGTGCCGAACAGCAACACCACACCGCGGGGTTCGTACCGGACGAAGACGCGTTCTGCGGAGGGTGTGGCCGGTGACTTCGCAACGGGCAGCGGCGCCATCCAGTCCGCAAGCTCGTCCCGGACCTTGTCGAGATTGCCCATGACGGTCTGGATCTCGTCCCGGTTGTCGGCCGGGCGGCCCAGGTCCTCATGAATGGCCCGGCCGATCTCGTCCTGCCGCTTGAGGATCTCGGCGCGCAGGCGCTCCAGACGCTCGACGCGCTCCGCGGCGGTGGTGTGCCGCATGACGCGACGATGGCTGCGCTGGGCCTGGAAAATGCGCTGAATCTCGTCGGGCTCGAGCATGGTGGTGCTTCCTCTCCTGACGTGCGCAGGGCACGGCCTGTGGGTGGGAATGGGGGGTGTCCGGATGGCGCGCTGCGTACTGCAGGGCCCCGTTCGTCCGGGGGTGACGGCCTGGTCCAGGCGGCGCGCGTGGGTCGGCGTGAAGGGAGGCTCGCCATGTGGCGCCCGTCCGCGTTCTCACCCACGCTAACGCGCCGACGAGCAATGTGACAACCCTCTTACATTGGCGTCCGGGTTATCGTGTCGGCGACTCCTTGAGGGCCGGAGCGGCGCGGGTTACGCTCTATGTGATAGGCCTATAACATCTGTCGGCCGGCCGGCCGGCGCTCGCCCCACTCACGGGAGATCGGTGCCCCACAGCGACGACCCGCACCCGACGCAGCCGCGTCAGCGGCGCAAACGTGCGTACCATCACGGCGACCTGCGGGCCGCCGTGATCGACGCGGGCTTCGCACTGCTCGCGGAGAAGGGGCTCGACGCCTTCTCCGTCGCCGAGATCGCCCGGCGGGTCGGTGTCAGCGCCGCCGCTCCGTACCGGCACTTCGCCGACCGTGATGAGATCGTCGCCGCCATGGCGACCCAGGCGGCACGCGAACTGACCGCTGAGATGCGGGACGCGGTCGAAGCGGCAGGCGACGAACCGGTCGAGCGTTTCGCCGTGACCGCCGGCGTCTACGTGAGGTACGTCGCCCGGCGAGGTGCCGGGTTCAACGTCATCTTCGCGACCCGTCTGCAGAAGTTGCGCGACGAGTCACTGGCGGCCGCAGGGCGCGAACTGATCGACGTTCTGCTCGATCTGGCTGTCGCGACCGGCCGGGCTCCGGCCGAAGCCCTGGTGCTGATGGAGCGGCACATCGCCCTGGCCCACGGCTACGTCGGCCTGTTCCGAGACGGGTTCTTCCCGCAGCGCAACGCCCTCGACGAGGTCGCGGACCACGCGATCGGGGGAAGCCGGGATCTCACACGGCGCGCGAGCGCACAGTGACCGACAGGGCCCGTGCCGGCCAGCTCTGAAAAGGAGCCACGGCGGCTACGGCCGGAGCGGACGACTGGCTGAGTTCGCGGGCCCTCACGCCCGGGCGGCGGGTGGTCGCCACTGCGGCCGGCGCTGGGGACGGCAACGGCCCCACCCGCGTTCGATCCGCGGCTGAGGACGGCGATCCCGCCATGTCCGCGGGGGTACGAGGCTGTCCCGCGGGCCGGTCGGTTTGTTGCCGACGACAGGACTGTCGCACTGACCACGGCTGTATGGCCGTGTGCCGATCGCCGGGCTGCTGCGGCGGGCAGGCGGGGGAAGGCATCTGCCCGCCGCAACAGCGGTCCGATGGATCAGGGGCTGACGGCCACCGTGGTTGATTCGGTGTAGAACTGCCGGGCTGCCAGACCCTGTTCCCGGGGCCCGAAGCTGGACTCCTTGGTGCCGCCGAACGGCGCCCAGTGGTCGAGCCCGGTGGTGGGGGCGTTGACCCGGACCATCCCGGCCTCCAGGTCGCGGGTACGGGTCAACGCCGCCGTCAGATCACGCGTGTAGAGGGAGGCGGACAGGCCGTACGGCGTCGCGTTGGCGAGCTCGAGGGCGTGCTGGGAGGACCGGGCATGCAGCAGGGCGGTCACGGGAGCGAACACCTCGTCGGTGGCCAGGATGTCGTCGGCGCCCGCGACCTCGACCAACGTCGGTTCGAGGTAGGAGCCGGGATGGTCGGGACTCGTCCCGCCCGTCAGCACCCGCCCGCCGCTGGCGGCGACGGCGGCCAGGGCGCTGTCCCGGGAGGCCTCGTCGATCACCGGGCCGACCTGGCACTTCGGATCGGACGGGTCAAGAACAGCAAGGGCCTTCACCGCTTCGACCAGGGCGTCGCGGGTGTGCTCGTAGACGTCCTCGTGGACGATGATGCGGCTGGTGGCGGTGCACTTCTGTCCCGCGTAGGCGAATGCCGAACCGACGATGCCGGCAATGGCCCCCTCCACGTCGGCATCGGCCAGCACCACGGTGGGGTTCTGGCCTCCCATCTCCGCCTGGGCGACGCCGCCGCGTGCGCCGACCACAGCCGCCACCTGACGGCCCACTTCGGTCGATCCGGTGAACGACACGGCGCCGATGGCAGGCGACTGGGCCACCAGGGCCCCGGTGCCCGGCCCGACCGCCTGCAGCAGGACGCCCGGGGGAAGGTGCCGGTTGAGGATGTCCGCCAGGACCTCGGCGGTGCCGACGGCCTGTGCGGACGGCTTGAAGACGACCGCGTTGCCGTACGCCAGGGCCGGCGCCAGCTTCCAGGCGGGAATCGCCAGGGGGAAGTTCCACGGCGTGATCAGCCCTACCACGCCCCGTGGCCGTGACTGGGTGAAGGTCAGCGCCCGGGCCTCGCCACCCGGCAGCACGTCGCCCTCGGGAAACAGCGCGGTCTGCGCGAAGTAGCGGAAGGTCCGCTCCGCGCGGACGACCTCGCCCCGGGCCTCGGTGATGGGCTTGCCGACCTCGCGGGAGATCAGGTCGGCGAGACGGTCGGCCTCGGCGGCGATGCCGTCCGCGGCACGGGTGAGGGCGACGGCTCGCTCCGGGGCGGCGGTGCGCGCCCAGGCGCGGCCCGCGTCCGCTGCGAGTTCCAGCAGGTCCGCAAGCCGGTCGATCGGAGTCGCGGGGACTTCGGCGACTGTTTCCTCGGGATCGTGCGGATTGGTACTGCGCACGGTGGTCACGAACAACTCCTCGGGGGCTGGTGGCTCACGGCTGGTAGGCCGCGAAAACCTTGTCGGACACGAACAGGTGGGATCCCACGAACTCCGACCAGGTCGGCGTGGTGCGGCCCAGTTCGCTCATGGCGCCCAGCAGGGCCCACCAGTTGAGCAGTTCCTGCTGGCCGGCGGCCTCGGCCTGGGCGAGGCTGGTGGAGCGCCACACGTCCAGGTCACCGTCGACCAGCGCCCGGTACAGCCGCTGGTCGGCGGCGGTGTCCGGGAAGAGATGGTGCGTGGACTCCACGAGGAAGCTGTGCGACCAGCTGGAGGAGGCGATCAGGGCGACGCGCCAGGGGCTTTCCGCGGCCGCGCGGGCGACGGCCGCGCCCACCTGCATGACCCGGGCCGGTGACGGGCTCGGCGGATCCAGCTCGCGGATGTCACCGAGGGCGCTGATGTTGCCCTGGTAGCTGATCACCCGGCGGCCGTAGCAGTTGATGGGGAAGGCGACGACCGGGTAGCCGAAGCCCCGCCGCTCGTAGTCGAGATACAGGATCGTGTTGAGGAAGGCGTGCGGGAAGCCCGGATGGTGCAGCGGCTCGTAGGCGTAGGAGACGTCGATGTCCTGCTCGAGGAGGGCGCTCGTGAGGTACTTGGCCGCCTCGCGGTGGCCGCTGACCCGGATCTCGTGGTCCTTGGGCTCGTCCCATACGTTGTGGTCGCCCATGACGTTGGATTCGGCCGAGTGCTCCCAGGGACGGACCGTGAGGTCGTCGTAGGCGAGTACGGAGTAGGGCGGGACGATGTCCTCGCGGAAGTTCTCGTACTGGTCGTCACCCCAGATCACCACGACGTCGGGGTTGAATGCGTCGAGCGCCTGCCGTGCCTTGGCGAACTGTGCGACCAGGGCCTCGCGGTGGCGGCGGCCGGCCTGCCGGCCCTCGTCGGAGGCCCACTCCGCGCGCGCCGGTGCGGGCCAGTTGGCCGGGTCGCGGAGCGCTTCGGGAAGCCCGGGATCGGCGAGCGCGCGCTGGAACACACGGGTCAGGTTGTCGTTGGTGCCGCTCAGCGGCGGGTAGTGGGTTACTCCGAGACCGAGCACTTCTGCCATGGTCCTCGCCTTTCTGGGGTGGTGCTGCCGCGGCCGGGCAGGAGAAGAAGGCACGAGTGGGCCGCAAGTGGCCGCGCCCGCGCGGGAGTTGTGTGGAAGGTGTCAGTCCAGCAGCGACTGCCAGCGCCGCCAGAAGGCGCGCATCTGCAGCTCGTCACTGGCCATGCTGGGCTGTCCGGCGTGCTCACGGTGCATGCCGCGGGAGATGTCCGACCAGGTCACGTCCGGGGCGGTGCGCAGTCCGGCCTGGCACGCCTCACAGGCCTCCAGGTCGTCGGGGGTGGCCAGGCCCGCGGGGCCCTGGAAGGCGATGTAGCTGTCCAGGCGCCGGGCACGCAGGTCCGGGTCCTCGCCGGCGGTCGCCAGGGACCACTGGTGGATCTTTGTGTGTCCCGCCGCGGTGGGCGTGATCGTGCGGATCACCACGCCCATGATGTCGTTGATGATCAGGTTGGGGAACACCAGCAGGTTGCGGTCCGTGAGCCCGATCATCTGCGCGCGCTCGGGGCCGTAACGGTCCACCAGCTCCTGGTACTTCGCTTCGACCTGCGGGCGGTTGTGGTCGCCGAGGGCAGGGGTCCAGCGGGCCACGGGGCGCGCCCACGGACCGTGGACGCAGATGACCGCATGGCCGTTGCCCAGGTCCACCGCCTCGGTGGTGTCGTCGCGGTCGAGCGTGTTGCCCTCCCGCTCCTCCAGGTACGTGAAGTACGTCTTGTGCAGGGGCAGCAGGTGGTAGCCGTCCAGGCTGTTCTCCACGAACAGCTTCCAGTTGGCGTCCATGGAGTATTCGTGGGCGCCGGGCACGACCTCCTGGTCATCGGCCTGGTCGGCGACCAGGTCGATGTAGTCGGCCGCTCCGGCCAGATACGTCTTGAGGTCGACGGCATCGGGGTCGAAGCAGAGGAAGTAGAACCCGCGGTAGTTGTCGACCCTGGGTGGCGAGAGCAGGCCCAGGGCGGCCCGGTCGAAGTGCTCTCCGTAGCCTTCGTCGCCGGGTACGCCGTTGAGCGCTCCGGTGCTGTTGTAGGTCCAGGCGTGGTAGAAGCAGCTCATGCCGCGGGCGTTGCCCTCGGGTACGCGGCACACCAGGGCGCCGCGGTGGCGGCAGGAGTTGTACAGCACGCGCTTGGCGCCGTCGTGGCCGTGCCAGAAGATCAGCGGCCGGTTGCCGACGTCGCGGGCCTTGAAGTCGCCGGGCCTGGGGATCTCCGACGCATGGCCCACGTAGAGCCAGCATCGGCCGAACACCGACGCCATTTCGCGTTCGTAGACGGTTTCGTCGATGAGGGTGGTCCGGTCGATGCGGAACGTGCCCGCTGCGACGTCTTCGACCACCCACTCCTTGGCGGAGGTGTTGCGTGAGTCGGTGACGGGGGTCATGGTCGACGCCTCCCTTGGCGCGGACGGGACAGGTCAGAGCAGCACACTCAGCTGCCCTCCTGCCGATTCGATGCTGTGGTCGAGGGCCACCCGGCGGCGCTTGATCAGCCAGGGCACGTCGCTGTCGCTGGTGGGGACGAGCAGGTGTTCGTAGACGCCGGCGTAGCGGTCGACGACCCCGCCGCGGACCCGGGTGACCTGGAAGACGCTGCGTGTCTCAAGACCGTCCGGGCTCTGCCAGACGCGAACGTTGGTGATGTGGCGCCTGGTGCGGGAACGGGGGCTCTCGGCGTGCGCGTGCTTGCTCTTGAGCCGGTCGACACGGCCGGCGAGCGTGTTCATGGAGTCGTGCACCAGGTGCAGGGTGGTCGCCGGGTCATGGCTGAGATCTTCCGGCGTCGGGATCAGGTAGACGGCGTCCGGGTGGAACAGGCCCAGCCACTCGTCGAGGCGCCACTCGTCCAGCAGCGCGGCCTCGTCGTAGAGGAATTGGCAGACGGCACTGATCACCGTGCTGTCGCGGACCCTGACGGCGTCGGCGGGAGTGGCGTGCCCGATGGTCGTGGACGTGAGGCCGTTGGGGATCATTGCGTCAACTCCTGTGGCGGCCGCCCGTATTCACGGCCTCGGTGTTGGGCCGTCAGCAGTTCGGCCAGTGTGGCGGGACGGGACCAGAAGGGGGAGTGGGACGTGTGCAGGCGGGTGATGTGGGCGCCGAAGCGGGTCCTGGCGGCCTGGACGGCCCAGTCGCCGGAGACGGCACGGTCCGCCTCGCACACGATGTACCGGGTGGGGGAGGGGACTTCCCCACCCCAGGAAGTCTTCTCGCTGAGCACGGTGGCAGCCTGTGGCCGCAGCCGGGATGCTGCCTCGGCGGCGTCCTCGGGCGCACAGTCGTGGTAGAAGAGGTCCGCGGCGACATCCGGTGTCCACCAGCTGCGGCCACGATCGTCCTTGAGCTGGTGGGGCAGGTAGCCGGAGTAGAACTCGTCGGCCATGGGCCGGGAGGTGGACAGCTGCTCGCGCCAGCTGGCTCCTGGAAGGGGCAGCAGACAGGACAGCAGCACCAGTTCACGTACCGGTCGCCGTTCGGCGTACACCGGGGCGATCAGACCCGCCATCGAATGGGCGACCAGGACCGTGGAGCCCGGGTCCTCGACGCAGTCGTCGATGGCCCGCAGATAGGCCTCGCTGTCGGCCGCGGGGTCGTCCGAAGGCAGCTCCACCGCGACGGCCTGGTGGCCTCGGGCCCGGAGTTCGGGCAGCACCCGGTCCCAGCACCAGGCTCCGTGCCAGGCGCCGTGCACCAGGACGAACGTGCTCATGACCTGGTCCGGGCGGCGGCCGCGGCAGCCTGTTTGTCGGCCAGGAGCGTGCCCCCGGCCATGACCTCGCTCGCGTCGACCTCGACGAGCCACACGCGCACTGCGGCCTCCGGGGTGCCGGTGGCACGGGCAGCCGCCGCGGACACCTCGTGCAGCAGATCCCGCTTCTGCTCCTCGGTGCGGCCCTTGGCCATGGTGATCTGGATGAACGGCATGAATTCAGTCCTTTCTGAGGGCGGCGGTCACTGGGCGCGCACGCTGACGCCGCCCAGGCGGCTGAAGTCGGCACTGATGCAGTCGCCCGCCCGCAGCGGCACCGCGGCGGTCAGTCCTCCCGACAGCACCAGCCATCCGGGCTTGAGGGAGCCTCCGCGCCGGCCGGCCGCGTTGGCCATCCACGCCACCGCCTGCGCGGGGTCGCCGCAGACCGCGGCGCCGGCTGCGGTGGCCACCTGCCTGCCGTTGACCTCCAGCACACAGCCCAGCAGGGACAGGTCCTTGGGAGGGGCGACGAACTCGTTGCCGAGCACGAACAGCGCCGAGGAGGCGTTGTCGGCGACCGCGTCCTGCAGAGTGAACTTGAAAGCCTGGTAGCGGCTGTCGATGATTTCCAGGCCGGCACAGACCGATGAGGTGGCGTCGAGAACGTCTCCCGCGGTGATGCCCGGACCCGCCAGTTCCTCCTTGAGCACGAAGACGATCTCCGGCTCCACCCGGGGATGGATCAGCCCGGACAGGTCCACCGGCGTCGTGGCGTCGTGGAGCATCCCCGAAGTGACGTAGGCGTAGAGGGGGTTGTCCACGTTCATGTCGAGCTGCTTGGCCCGCGAGGTCAGACCGAGCTTGCCGCCGATGATGTGCTCTCCGCGCTCCTCCTTGGTGCGCAGCACCTCGTGCTGGACGCGGTAGGCATCGTCGACGCTCAGCTCCACGTCGTGGCTGAGCGGCAGGATGTCCGTCCGTGCGTCTTCAGCGGCGATGAGGCGCGAGGCCAGGTCCTGGATGGTCACCGCGGTCGTTCCGTCCTGCAGATCGCTGCTCATGCGAACACCACTCCCACCGAGCCGATCTGTCCGAAGTCGGCGCGTACGTGGTCACCGGGGGAGACCGGCAGGGCACGCGTGCAGCTGCCGGGAAGCACGACGGCTCCTTCCTCGAGGGTGACGTCGAACTCGCCCAGCTTGTTGGCCAGCCAGGCAACCGCCGAGACGGGGTTGCCCAGGGCGGCACCGGTGGCGCCGGTCTCGGTGATCTCGCCGTTGCGGCGCAGCACCACCCCGAGCAGCCGGGGGTCGATGTCGCCGATGCCGGTGGCCGTCCCGCCCAGCACGACGCGGGCCGAGGAGGCGTTGTCCGCGATGGAGTCGTAGACGGTGATCTCCCAGTTCTCAATCCGGGAGTCGATGATTTCCAGGCTGGGTACGACGAACGCGGTGGCTCGCAGGACGTCGGCCACGGTCACTCCCGGGCCGCTGAGCGGACGGTCGAGCACGAAGGCGAGTTCGGGTTCCACGCGGGGTGCGAGCAGGCTGCCTGCGGGGATCTCGGTGCCTTCGAGAAGGAACATGTCGTCGAGAAGGACGCCGTAGTCCGGTTCGGACACGCCGAACTGCTCGCGCATGACGCCGGCCGTCAGGCCCACCTTGTGTCCGCGTACCCTGGCGCCGTCGGCGACGCGGTCGGCGATCACCATGCGCTGTACCTCGTACGCGGCCGGGATGTCCAGACCGTCGTAGGTCTGGGTGAGGGGCTTGACGGGCCGGCGGTCCCGCTCGGCTTCGGTGAGCCGGCGAGCGGCCTCCTGTAGCTGGTCTTTACGCATGCTCGGAGTCTCTCCAGGGCTGTGAACAGGAACAATGCGGTCGGTCCACCGGGTGGACCGGTGTCGGTGGCGGTCGGGCGGAGCCGCGCCGAACCGGCAGGGAAACGGGCTAACAGGGCTGGTCGGTGGAGTGTCCGGGGAAGAGCGGCGCCGCAGGATTGATCAACGTCATGGCGTTGTTCACGGCGGTGGCCGCCTCGCCGAAGCCCACGGCGATCAGCCGGACCTTGCCCGGGTACTCGGTCACGTCCCCGGCGGCGAAGACACCCGGCAGACTGGTCGCCATGGTGGTGTCCACCAGGATGCGCCGGTCGCGCAGTTCGACGCCCCACTCGGTCAGGGGACCCAGATCGGCGACGAAGCCGAGCGCGGCGACCATGCTCTGGCACTTGAGGGAGCGTTCGTTGCCCTGTTTGTCGGCGACCCGTACGTTCTCCAGGGCGTGGGTCCCGCCGGCTGCCACGATCTCGTGGCCGGTCAGCACCTCGATGGACGGTGAGGCCAGCATCCGGGTCGCGCTGTGTTCGTGGGCCCGGAAGCGGGCTCGGCGGTGGACCAGGGTGACCGACCTGGCCACGCCGTCGAGCAGCAGGGCCCAGTCCACCGCGCTGTCGCCGCCGCCGACGATGACGACGTCCTGGTCGGCGAGGTCCTGGGGGCGGGGCACGAAGTACATCAGGCCGCGGCCCTCGTAGGAACCGCCGGCCGGCAGCTGGCGCGGGGTGAAGGTGCCCACCCCGGCGGTGAGGATCACCGCGCGGCAGGTGACGCGTTCTCCTGCCGAGGTGGTCAGCGTCAGCGATCCGTCGTCGGTGCGGTGCAGTTCGGTCGCCTGCTGTCCGAGCAGGTAGAGCGGCTCGAACGGCGCGGCCTGGCGCAGCAGGCCGTCGATGAGGTCCCGGCCGCGCACCGAGGGGAAGCCCGCGATGTCGTGGATGGGTTTCTCCGGGTACATCGCCATGACCTGTCCCCCCGGCTGTGGGAGCGAATCGATCACGGCCACACGAAGTCCGCGAAATCCGCCGTAGTAGGCGGCGAACAGGCCGGCGGGTCCCGCGCCGACGATGAGGAGATCGACCTCGCGGTCTCGGGCGGAAGGGTCAGCCATCACGCACTCCTAGCTTCATTGCTGGTACTTCACGATTCCGAGCAGGCGCCCGCCGGGACAACGCGGTCGTTCCATTCGGCGGGCCGCCGTTTCGGGCTTCGACGCCGCCGGACCGGCCCGGGGCGGTCGTGCGCGGTGAGAGGGCGACACTCCGTGCCGCCGGGGCTCGTGGGGCAGGCTGCGGAGCGTCCGGGGGAAGGGCGGGCGCTCCGCAGCGGTCCGGGGCCGCCTGATCGCTGCTCAGTGGAAGACGGACTTCGGTTCCTGATACCAGGCCATGCTCTGGGGCCCCAACTCCCGGCCGATGCCACTGCGTTTCACACCGCCGAAGGGTGCGCCGGGATCGGGGAGGTAGCCGTTGATGCCGACGGAACCCGTGCGGAGACGCCGGGCCACGGCGTGGGCGCGGTCAGGGCTGGCGCTCCAGACCGTGCCGGCCAGGCCGTAGGGGGAGTCGTTGGCGATGCGGACGGCCTCGTCCTCGTCGTCATAGGGGATGACGCACAGCACTGGTCCGAAGATCTCCTCCTGGGCCACGGTGCTGCGGTTGTCGACGTCGGCGAAGACGGTCGGTTCGACGAACCAGCCCTTGTCCAGTCCCGGCGGGCGGCCGCCGCCCACGACGAGGCGGGCGCCGTCGGCCTTGGCTCGTGCGACGGCGCGTTCCACCCGGTCACGTTGAGCCCGGCTGATGACGGGTCCCACCTGCGTGGCGCTATCCAGTGCGGTGCCGACGCGCAGTGCGGAGGCAAGCTCGGCGAAGACGTCGACGACCTGTGCGTACCGGGAGCGGGGCGCCAGGATGCGGGTGCTGAGGAAGCAGGTCTGGCCGTTGTTGAGCAAGGTCGCCTGGAACAGCCGCTCGCCCATGGTGGACAGGTCCAGGTCGGCGTCGTCCAGGACGATCGCGGCGGACTTCCCGCCCAGTTCGAGCGTGAGTGGGCGGAGCAGGGGGGCGCAGATTTCGGCGATCTGCTGGCCCACGGTGGTGGAACCGGTGAAGGCGACCGCGTCGATGCCGGGATGACCCACCAGGTAGGCGGCACTGTCCGCCGACGCCGGAAGGAGATTGAACACTCCAGAGGGCAGGCCGGCCTCCGCGGCGGAGTCCATCAGGTGGAAGGCGTCCAGGAGGGTGTTGGGCGAGGGCTTGAGGATCACGGTGCAGCCGGCCGCCAGCGCGGGAGCGTACTTGGTGGCGGCGAGGCTCTGCGGGAAGTTCGACGGCGGTATCGCCGCCACCACACCGGCGGGTTCCATGCGCACCGTGGTGGTGCCGGCGACCAGATGCGGGCGGGTCTCCTCCGTGGGTGTGGTGCGGGCCAACTCCGCGTAGTACCGCACGATCGCCCCGGTCAGCCCGGACTCGATCTGACGCGAGACGGTGATGGGCATGCCGTTCTGGGAGGAGACGGCATCGGCGATGAGCTCGCCGCGGCGCTGCAGTGCGTCGGCGAGCCGGCCGAGGGCTTCACTGCGTCGCTGCGGCTCCCAGTGAGCCCATCCGCCGGGCGCGTCGAAGGCGGTGCGCGCTGCCCGCACGGCGGCGTCCACGTCCGCCGGACCGGCCAGCGCGACGCTGCCCAGGCACTCCTCCGTACTGGCGCACACCAGGGTGGTCTGCTCCGGCTGATGGGTACTCAGGGGCGCCACCCAACGCCCGTCGAGGTACAGCGACTCTGTTTTGTCCACCACAGGGTCTTCTCCTGAGAACGGCGGGCGCAGCGGTGCGCCCGCGTGGTCGGCGGCGGCGTCCCGTGCTGCCGGCCGGGGATACGGTGCGGTGATCGGTGCGGCACAGCCGGGGACCGGATTGCCGCGGCACGGCGGGAAGGTTCCGGACCACGCACCCCGGACGATCAGGGCTCGTGGCACCGGAAGGCTCCGCGCACGGAGGCGGGGCGTCCCGTCCGTGCCGGCTGTTCGCCGTGCGTTGCCTCACCTTCTGGGCAGGCTCGAGTCAGAACAAGGTCATCGGTTCACTGCCTGGACCGCTTGCCTTCCGGACGGACCGGCGCGTGAGCAGGCTGGGCATCCCAGCCCCGGATAGGCGAGTGAAGAAGGTCAGTGAACGCCATGGCTTCTGCAAGACACACCACCCCCTCGGCGCGCGTTCTCCAGGCCGCCGGCGGAACACGTGACGACGTATGGGCCGAGGAACGTGCCTCGTGGCTCTTGGCGGCCCGGCGCCGACGGGTGCTGCTGGACCCGCTGTCCGACAAGGAGCCGCTCGACCTGCACGACGCCTACCGGATCCAGCGGAAGGTGCACGAGAGCCGCCTGCGCGGCGGTCAGAAGCCCGCCGGGTTCAAGCTCGGTTACACCTCCAAGCCGATGCGGGAGCAGATGGGCGTCGCCACGCCCAACTACGGCCCGCTCACCGACCGGATGCTGGTGCCCAACGACAGCAGCACGGACCCCGCTCTGCTGCAGCCCCGCGTCGAACCGGAGGTCGGGCTCGTGCTGGGCCTGCCGCTGGCCGGGCGGATCACCCGGCATGACGCGTTGCACGCGGTGAAGTACGCCGCGGCCTGCCTGGAGGTGGTCGATTCCCTCTGGGCCGACTACCGGTTCACTGCCGAGGACAACACCGCAGACGGCTCGTCGGCGGCACAGGTCGTCGTCGGTCCGCGGTTGTCGGCCCTGCGGCACGGCCTGGTGAACACGGGTGTCGTCCTGCGCCGCAACGGGGCGATGGTGGCGACCTCAGCGGCCGCGGCCGCGTCCGGCAACCCGATCGACTCCCTGGTGTGGCTCGTGCACCAACTCCACGAGGAGGGCGCCGGATTGGAGGCAGGCATGCTGGTGATCACGGGCGGGCTGACCTCGGCTGTGGAGCTGGGTCCCGGCGATGTGGTGGAGGCGGAGTTCCAGCCCGGATACAGGGTGGGCGTGCGGCGACCGCCTCATACGCGTAACGCGCGACGTGCCGATACCAGGGGCTGAACCCCCGTGGTGCCGCCGGCCGCGCCACGCCCGGCCTCCGCGGAAGCGGCACGGCGCCGGCCCGGCTCAGCTATTCGGTGTCGGTGCACGAGTGGCGCAGCTCCTCCGCGCGCCGCTGGTGCCGGCGCGGCAGGGCCTGAAGAGTGGCATGCGCGTTGACCACGCGGGCGAGGGCGACGGCGGCTTCGCGCACCGCGGTCGCCAGCCGCGGAAGGCCCATGCGGTACGAGGGGCCGGTGATCGACAGAGCGACGATCGGCAGCCCCTCCGGGTTGAGCACCGGGGCGGCGACGCACGACACCTCCCGGTGGCCTTCCTCACGGTCGAAGGCGACACCGCTGTCACGCACGAGCTGCAGCTCCCTGCGAAAGAGCGCGGGATCGGTGATGGTACGCGGGGTTCGCTTGACGAGTCCGGCGGCCAGTACACGATCCAGGACGGCATCGGAGCTGAAGGCGATGATGGCCTTCCCGAGCGCGCTGCAAAAGGCGGGATACCGTTCGCCGACCCCCGAAGGAGCCTTGTAGCTGCGGTGCCCGGTGATTTTCTCCAGGTAGACGATCTCGGTGCCGTCCAGCACCGCCAGTTGTACGATCTCGTGGCTGATCTCGTAGAGATCCTCCATGTAGGGCAGCGCCAGATTGCGCAGGAGCCGGGAGACCTGAACGCTGTGCCCGAGCTCGAACGTGCGAAAACCCAGGCGGTAGCCGTAGGCGCCGCGGTCCAGCATCCGGCGCTCGACGAGCTCGGTGGCCAGCCGGTGCACCGTGGCCTTCTTGATACCCGTTCGCCGCGCGAGCTCGCTCAGTCCCACCTCACCGGGTTCCGCGGCCACTGCGTCCAAAATGGCCATGACACGTCCGATGACGGATCGATCTTCTTCCTGATCGCTGACTCGCATAGACGCCTCTCTTTCGGGCCGTGCAAGGTACTGGACCTGCGCGGCCCCCGCTCAGCCGGAGAGGGTCGTGGGTGGCTGAGCGGTGTCGTCCGAGAATAAGTAGAAGCGGTGGCGCAGGTCCATAGAGCGCTGTCGGAGGTCTGTGGTCACAGACCGAGCAGGCGCGCGGCGTTGCCCCATCGGATGGATTCGATCGTGGCAGATCCCAGATGGGGAAAATGTTCAAGAAGCGTCACCGGGTCATGGTTCATGAACGGCTTGTCGGAACCGACGACGACCCGGCCGGCGCCCACGTTGTCCAGCAGCAGGCTCAGCAGGGGGGCGGAGAACACGAGCATGTCGTAAAAGATCCTGCGCGCGTAATCAGCCGGATCGCGGGGCATCAGGAGCCGGGCCCGCTCGTGGTTCTTCGCGATGAATTGCAGCCTGGGCAGCAGACTGACGAGCGAGCCGCCGCCGTGTGACGCCAGAAGCTTCAGGTCGCCGAAGCGTTCCAGAACTCCTTCGGCTATCAGGCCGCCGACAGCCTGACCGATCTCGTTGGGGAAGGTCACACCGTTTCCGGCCATCGGATCGGTGAAAGTGCCGATCCCCGGCGGGTGGAAGGCGTGGACGAAGACCACCAGGCCCAGGCGGGCCGCTTCGTCGAAGAACTCGACGTACCGCTTGTCGTGCAGCGGGACACCTGCGACGTTGCTGCCGATCTCCACACCGGACAGCCTCAGAGCCGCGATCTGTGACAGCTGGCCGCACGCGGTATCGGGATCCTGCAGCGCAGCGATGCCGAAGCCGCGGAAGGCATGCCGGAACTTGTCCACCCCCGCGGCGATCCACTCGTTCACGGACGTGCAGTAGTCGGCTGCCGCCTGCGGCCTGCCCCAGTAGGAGAAGAGTTCCGGCATGGGGGAGAGGACCTGGACGTGATCCGCTGCCAGCCGCTCGGCGCGATGCTCGAGGTCGTAGGCCGTGCGGGGCACCGTGCGAAAGACCCGGCCGGCGATCAGCACGTCGGACGAACTGTCGTCCCGCTCGGCCACAACGGGCCAGCGCTCGTCGTGGTCCGGCGCCGCCAGCCCCGGCGGGACGACGTGCGTGTGGGCGTCGATGGTCCTCATACCCGGCTCTCCAGGGCAGCGACCTTGGCGGTGTCGACACCGAGGACGCCGGTACGGCGCGAGCCCCCCGGGTTGCCGAGCGCCTCGGCGCGGCCCGTCAGGGTCTCGGTGAAGAACGCGGCGTTGTCGGCCACCCACTGGGCGTCAGGCGTGCCGCGCAGAGTGGATGAGATCGCTTCTACCGGGCAGACCGTCTCGCAGGCGCCGCAGTCGATGCATTCACTGGGATTGATGTAGAGCTTCCGGTCGCCTTCGTAAATACAGTCCACGGGACATTCTTCGGTGCAGGACTTGTCCATCTCGTCCACGCACGCTTCGCCGATGTAGAAAGGCACAATACTTCTCCTTGAATGTATGGAGGCGGCTCTGGGGCAGAAAAGGGATGCGGCAGGGTGGTCGCCGGGCACGCGAAACGCGTCCGCGGCACGGTGCGGCCGGTGTGCGCCGAGAGCTGGTTCCAGGCGATTGCAGGCGAAAGACGAAAGACATGTCGTACGGATAGCGGCCCCATCGCCCACTCCTTCGTCGGCTCAAATCAACGCCCACTTTCGGCGAGAGCGTCATGGGCAGCAATTGCATCGGTCCACTCAGCTGTCCGCGCAGGGCATCACGCGCCGCGGACCTGCGCAGGATGAGCGCGGTTCCGACCCGGAACGTGCCGTGAAGCGCCCGCCTTCCCACCCGTGACGGGTGCGTCCCGGCAGGACGGGGGCGGCTTGCAGGAAGCAGCGATAGCGTGGTGGCACCAGAGGATCCGACAGTCACAGAGGCGTGAGGCACAGTGAGTACCGGGATCGAGGCAGTACCCGACTCCGGGCGCCCCGGGCGTCCCGGCTCGCCCCGGGACGTGGCCGTCGCCTCGGCACTGCTCGGCCTCGCCGGCGAGCTTGCCGCCGTCACCTATGCCGCCTACCTGCCCGTGGCGGGCCGATCCGCCCTGGGGGTCGCCATGGCGGTGGACACTCCCTGTGCCTTCACCATTCCCTCGGAGCTCGATGTCGACGATGTGCGATTGCCGACTGCCCGGGCGTTCCAAAACGGCGGACTCATCGCCGTCCAAGCCGCCGAAATGCGGAAACTGACCCGCCAGGTGCCGACGCATTTCCTGCACAACCCTTTTCCGATGGCGGTGGCGTCTGTCGCGCTCGTGGCGGGAGGACGGACGTTCGGATGCCTGAGCGTGCACTGGTCGCGTACCGAAGCCCCGGACGAGCCGATCGCCGCGGAAGAACTGCGACACCTGCGGCGGATCGCGGAAGAGCTCGCGGGTGAACTGGCGGTCCTCGCCGACGCCGGCCTGCCGATGGAGGCCCCGCCGATCCCGCTTTTCGTTCCGCCCGGTCCGACCGGTCCGTCCGCGAACGCTGCTGTGCCGCCCTCCGACCGACCCGGCCGAAGCCTCACCGGCACCACCTTCCTGTACCAGCTCAAGCGCCTGTCCACGGAACTGGCTGCCGCCGTTCACGTCCGAGACGTCCTCACCGCAGCCCAGGACCAGGTCATGGCCCCGTTCGGAGCCGGTGCGCTGATGCTCTGCCGCGTCCAGGACGAGCGTCTGCGCGTCGTCGGGGCCAGCGGGTTCCCCCGCGAGGAGGTCGGCCGCGTGGACGGCCTTCCGCTGGCGCGCTCCACCCCCGAGACCGACGCCGTGACCCGCGTCGAAGTACGGCTGCAACGGCCCGACGATCCGCCTGCCGGCCCGGGCACCCCACGTCCTGCGCTCGACCCGGACGCCCGCCCGCGGGCATACGTCCCCCTGATCGCCAACGGCCGGGCCATCGGGTGCTGCGTTCTGGAGTTCCCGGCGCAGTGGCGCCGCTTCCCGGCGGACGAGGACATCGCCCTGGTCGCCCTCATGCTCGGGCAGATCGGCCAGGCCCTGGAGCGCATCCGCGCGCACGAACTGGAACACGCTTTTGCCCGGACCATGCAGCAGAGCCTGCTTCCGCCGAGCCTGCCCCTGAGACCGGAGACCGTGGTGACCTCCCGGTACCTTCCCGGCACCGCAGGGGCAGCGGTGGGCGGGGACTGGTATGACATAGTGCCGCTGCCGGACGGCGGGATCGGGCTCGCCATCGGGGACGTCGAGGGCCACAGCGCGGAGGCGGCCGGTGTGATGGGGCATCTGCGCAGCGCGGTCCTGGCCTACGCCTCGGAAGGCCACGAGCCGGCCACTGTCCTCGAACGGATCGACGGGTTGCTGCGTGTACTGGGCGCGTCCCGCTACGCCACCTGCTGCTGTCTGTGGCTCGACCCGGCCACGGGCGTCGCCAAGACGGCCACGGCCGGACATCCGCCACCACTGATCAGCCCTGCTCCGGGCGAGTTCACGGCGCTCGACGTGCCGGTCGGCCCCCCGCTGGGACTCGGCGACGGCCACCGCTACGAGCAGCGGGAGACCGTCCTGACTCCTGGCAGCGTCATCGCCCTGTACACGGACGGCCTGCTGGAAACCCGCGCACTCGGTCCCGACGCCGCGCTCGGGCGGCTGGCGGAGGGAGTGGCCGGCGGCAACCGCGAGAACATGGACATGCTCGCCGACGGGCTGATCAGCGATCGCCGACGGCACAAGACGCTGGACGACGACCTGGCACTGCTGCTGATGAGATACGACGGCGTCCAGCCGGGGGAGCAGCAGGACGTCGCCCGGTTGTCCATCCAGCGCTACGACCTCCAGGCCGTGGCCTCCACCCGTCACTACCTGCGCGAGGTGCTCAGACGCTGGAGATCGGAAGCGCTCTTGGACGACCTGCAGCTCATGCTGTCCGAAGTGGTCACCAACGCGCTGATCCACGCGCAGAGTGACGTCGACATCCGGATGCGCCGCCACGCCGGAGGCGTCCGGGTGGAGGTGCAGGACAGCAGCCCGCAGCCCCCGGTCCCCACTGTGATCGTGGCCGATGAGGCGATGAATGCCGAAGCGGAGTCCGGGCGAGGCCTGCTGATCGTCGACGCGCTGGCCACGTCATGGGGGAGCTCCCCGGCCGGGCGTGGCAAGACCACATGGATCGAGATGACGCTGCCCGAGCACGGTAGGTGACGCGCCATGAACGAGTGGACGGCAGGCACTCCCGCGAGCTGACGCGCCGAGGGCGGCCCCGGACCTCGCCCCGGTCCGCCGGCACGTCCGCGCTGTCCCAGAACAACCGGCAGCAGAGCACGCGCCTGTCCACGGCGGCCCTGCAGGTGCACGGTGTCCGGGCCTGCAGGACGAGTGTCAGTGGGCCGGACCATTGTCGGACTGGGGTGCCCTGGCGGCGTCTTGCTCCGTGGCGGAGAGCGAACCGAGCAGAGCGAGTGCGGTGGCGGAGGGCGTGCCGGGCTCGGCGTAGTGGACGACGAGGAGCAGCCCGTCGGAGCCGGTGACGGCAAGTTTCTCGCGGCGCAGATGCAGTTCGCCGACCTGGGGATGCCGCAAGCGGGTGGTGGCCCCCTCCCAGCGGCGGACGTCGTGCCGGGCCCACAGGCGACGAAACCGCTCGCTCTTCATGCTCAGCTCGCCGACGAGCTGAGCCAGGCGCGGATCCTCCGTGTCGGCGCCGACCGCGGCGCGCAGCTGCGCGACCACACCGGCCGTGCCACGCTCCCAGTCCATGTGCAGCTGCCGCGCGAGGGGGTCGGTGAACAGGGCCCGCAGACGGTTGACGCCCGGCGCCATGTGCGGCGACAGAGCGACGGCCAGGCGGTTGGCGGCGAGCACGTCCATGCATCGGTTCTGCACGAACGCGGGCACGGTGAACGTGTCCAGCAGCATCGCGATCCCGTCGGGGACGCGTTCGGTGCGGGGGAGAGGCTGCCTGCGCCGGGACTTGGGGCGGGCGAGTTCGACGAGATGAGCGGCGCTGTCCGCGTCGAGTTGCAGCACTTCCGCAAGGGCGTCGAGCACCTGGACCGACGGGTTGCGGTCCCGGCCGCGCTCCAGACGCAGGTAGTAGTCGGCGCTGATGCCCGCGAGCATCGCGACCTCCTCACGTCGCAGCCCCGGCACCCGTCGGATCCCTGCGGCGCGAAGTCCCACTTCCTCCGGCCGGACGAGTTCACGGCGTGCCCGCAGGAATGCGCCAAGGGCATTGCGGCCGTCTGCTGTATCCATGCTCCGACGGTAACGCGCCGCTTCGTCCCTTGCGGGGGCCCTGCCACTAACTGGAACAGGGGGGCACTGCCTGACCGCGCGGTGCCGGCGCAGGATCGGAGCAGGCCCTCGGGAAGACCGCGGCGCACACGAATTCCTCCCCCTCAGCAAGGAGCACGCCATGACACGGCGCACCTGGTTCATCACCGGCGTCAACAGCGGTTTCGGTCGGCACATGACCGAGCAGCTGCTCGAGAGAGGCGACAGGGTGGCCGGTACGATCCGTCGGCCCGGGTCCGTGGACGACCTCGTCGCCAAGTACGGCGACACGTTCTGGGTGGCATCCCTCGACGTCACCGACACCTCCGCCGTCAAGGAGGTCGTCGGCCGGGCCTTCGCCGAGCTGGGCCGGATCGACGTGGTGGTCAACAACGCGGGTTACGGCCTGTTCGGCGCTGCCGAGGAGGTCACCGACGAGCAGATCCTCCGTATCCTCGACACCAACCTGGTCGGTTCGATCCAGGTCACCCGGGCCGCACTGCCGTATCTGCGGCGGCAGGGCGGAGGACGGATCATTCAGATCTCCACTTACGGCGGCCAGGCCACCAACCCCGGCGCCTGCATGTACCACGCCAGTAAGTGGGGCATCGAAGGATTCATGGAATCCACCGCCAAGGACGTCGCCCCGTTCGGCATCGGTGTCACCATCGTCGAGCCGGGAGGCGCGCGCACCGAATTCCGCTACAGCAGCCTGCAGATGGCGACCCCGCTGCCCGAGTACGACGACACACCGGCTGCCATGACCCGCGGTGCCCAGGACCGCAGCCGGCCCTCCCTCGGTGACCCGGCAGTGATGGCCGCCCGCATCATCGACAGCGTGGAGCAGACGCCTGCCCCGCTGCGACTGGTGCTGGGAAGCGACTCCTACCGGTTCCTGCGAGCGGCCCTGTCCGAGCGGCTGGCCGAGATCGAGGCCCAGCGCGACACGGCAGGCCTGACGGACATCACCGACGGCGCCTGACCAGGGGCGTGGCTGCAGCACCAGCCCACCGATGGCACTCAGCACGTCGCCGGCCCCGGGCACCGATCGCGTGGATCCGTGGGCTCGTAGACTGCAGCACTGGGACGTGCAGGACCGACGACTTCACGAGCCGCGGTGATCGAAGACGTCACCAGAGGTGAAGGCGATGCGCCGGTAGCGCTCGTGACGACAGCTGTCTGCTGTCATGCGCTTTCGATCGGGGCGCACTGGATCATCCGTCGTAGCCGACGTACAGGGGATCTCGTGATTACGCGTTTTGCCGTGCTCGGCCCGGTGCGGGCCTGGCGCGGTGATGCCGAGCTGGTGCTGGGGCCGCCCAAACAGCGCGGCCTGCTCGCACTGCTCTTGACCCAGCCGGGGCAGCCCGTCGCCCTCCATGAGATCGTCGACGCCCTGTGGGGGCAGGACCCGCCTCCGAGCGCCGTCAATGTCGTGCAGCGTCACATCGGTGCGCTGCGCCGGCTGCTCGAACCGGACCTCCCCACTAGGGGCGTATCGCGGTGGCTGGTACGCAGTTCGGGCGGGTACCGCCTGGAAGTGGATACGGACCACCTCGATCTCCTGCGCTTTCGGGAGCTGCGTAGACGCGCGGCCGCCAGTGGTCAACCGGGCACGGCCACCGAGCTGTTGATCCAGGCGCTGGCCCTGTGGCGCGGGCCCGCGGCGTCCGGGATCCCAGCCGAGATCAGGTGCCACCCGGCGTTCTTGTCCGTGGACGGCGAACATCTGGCTGCCGCCAAAGAAGCGGCCGAACAGGCCCTGCAGGCCGGGGGCGGCCTCGGCGCCCGCCTGCTGGTCATACTTCGTCAGGCGGCCGCACATCACCTTCTGGACGAGACCCTGCAGGCCAGACTGATCCTGCTGCTGGCCGCCACGGGGCGTCAGGCGGAAGCTCTCGACGTCTACCGGGCCGTACGCGACCGGCTCGCGGACGACCTGGGGGTGGCGCCCGGTCCCGAGTTGCAGGCCGCCCACCAACACCTACGCGGCCGAGCCCGTGCCCTCTCGGCGCCGACAGGCCAGCCGGAAGCGTCCCGCGAGAGCGCACCGGAAACCGACAACGCCCCGGTACGGCCCGCCCAACTCCCGGCCGACCTGGCATCCTTCACAGGACGACATCGAGAGCTCGCCTCCTTCTTGAACCTGCTGCCCGACGAAGGGGCCGCAACGACGCCCATCGTCGCGATCGGCGGCATGGCAGGCATCGGCAAGACAGCACTGGCCGTGCACTGGGCCCACCAGGTCACCGACCGTTTCCCGGACGGGCAGCTCTACGCCAACCTGCGCGGCTTCCATCCGGCCGGCTCGATCATGAGTCCGGCCGAGGCGATACGGTTCCTTCTCGACGCCCTGGGCGTCCCGGCGCAGCGCGTCCCGGCGGGGCCCGACGCGCAGGCGGCGCTTTACCGCAGTCTCCTCGCCGACCGACGGATGCTGATCGTCCTGGACAACGCTCGCGACACCGAGCACGTCCGGCCGCTGCTCCCCGGCGCGCCCGGCTGCCTGGTGATGGTCACCAGCCGCCATCAGCTCTACGGCCTGGTAGCGGCCGAAGGCGCTCGATCTCTCACCCTGAGCGTGCTGAGCGAAGGGGACGCACTGGAACTCCTGACCCGCCGCATCGGCGCCGAGCGGGTCTCGCGCGAACCCGAAGCCGCCGCGCAGATCGTCGCTTCGTGCGCCGGCCTGCCCCTGGCGCTGGCCGTCGTCGCCGCCCGAGCGGTCGTCAACCCGGACTTCCCGTTGGCTTCCATCGCCGCCCAACTGCTCGAGCACCAGGGAACGTTGGAGGCTTTCAGCGAAGAGCCTCCGGCAGCAGACGCACGTACCGCGTTCTCCTGGTCCTACCATCTCCTGACGCCAGAGGCCGCCCGCGTGTTCCGGCTGTTCGCGCTGCATTCCGGCCCCGACAGCTCGCTGGCGGCGGCTGCGAGCCTCGCCGGGCAGCGGCCGGGCCAGGTGCGTCCGCTGCTCGCGGAGCTGGTCCGAGCCCAGCTGCTTTCCGAGACGGCGCCCGGCCGCTTCGGCTGTCACGAACTGCTGCGCGCCTACGGCGCGGAGCTGAGCGAGGACCAGGACACAGCGCGGAATCCGAGCGCGCCCCGACTCCGGCTGCTCGATCACTACCTGCACAGCGCACATGCGGCCGACAGCACCCTGGCACCCGGCAGGGAACGCCTGGAACTGCCGTCTCACGGAGCCGGTGTGAGCGTGTCCCGCTTCACCGGCCAGGCGGACGCGGCTGACTGGTTCTCCGAGCACCGTTCCGTCCTGCTCGCCTCGATCGAGCAGGGCGCCCGACACGGTTGCCACACACACTGCTGGCAACTGGCCGCCACGCTGGAGATGTACTTGGACCGCAACGGCCACTGGCAGGAGCAGCTGGCTGCGCAGACGATGGCGGTCAACGCTGCCCAGCGCCTGGGTGACGTCCGCGGCCAGGCGCACGCCCATCGGGCACTGGGTTTCGTAAGCGGTCGGCTGGAGCGCTGGGACGAGGCAGACGCACACCTGTCCCGCGCTCTCGAACTGTTCGCCGAAATCGGTGATGCGGCCGGCCAGGGCAGGGTGCACCGCTACTGCGCCTTCCTGGCCAACGGGCGTCGCCGCCACGAAGAGGCCCTCGACCACTACGAGCACGCCACACGCCTCTACCGCGCCTGCGGAAGACGCAGTGGCGAGGCAAGTGTCGCCAACGAGGTCGGCTGGACCTACATCCTGATGGGGAAGTACGACAACGCCCTCGAGGAGTGCGAGCGGGCGTTGACGGCACATCAGCAGATCGGGGACCTCAACGGCGAAGCCGCCGCCTGGGACAGCCTCGGCTATGCCCACCACCACCTCCACGCCCACGACCAGGCACTGGACTGCTACGAGCGAGCGCTGACGCTGTACCGAGCGATTCGCGACCGCTACCTGGAGGCCGACACCCTCGTCCACATCGGCGACACCTGCCGTGCGGCGCAACGGAGGCCGCGGGCCGAGCGGGCCTGGCGCCGTGCGCTCGGCATTCTCGAGGAGATCGGTCACCCGGATGCCGCACGGGTGCGGGACAAGCTGCCGGCCGCCGCCGCGCCCGCTGCCGGTGAAGAAACGGAAGCGGACTGACACAAGGGGCAGGGCTTCGCGTCAGTGATCCGTCAGTGTTTCGGAAGTGGGGGCTGCCTATGCTCAGCGCGCCGCTTCGGCCTGCCCCTTCTGGAACTGGAACATGAACCCAATCTCTGTCCCGACCACCCCGTCGGCTGACCGTGGCAAACAGCTGCTGGCCACGCTGATGGCCGAACACCGCCCGGCACTGCTCAGCTACGCCGAGAAGCTGCTGAACGACCGCCACTCAGCGGAGGACATCGTCCAGGAAGCTCTGATCCGCGCGTGGCCACACGCGGAACGGCTCTACAGCACCGAAGGGTCGGTGCGGGGGTGGCTGCTCACCGTGACCCGCAACCTGGTGGTCGATCGGACACGCAGTGCTTGGGCCCGCCACGAGACCGTGGATGCCGACGCGCGCGACGTGGCCCTGCCCGATCACGCCGACGACGTACTGGCCTCGGTGGAGGCGACCGCCCTGCTGCGTCAACTGTCCCACGAGCACCGCGAGGTGCTCCTGCACACCTACCTGTGCGGCCGAACGGCGCAGGAGACGGCCCAGATCCTCGGCATTCCCGCCGGCACCATCAAGTCCCGCCGGCACTACGCCCTCAGCACCCTGCGTGCCAAGGCGCGGACTGCCCGCGGGTGAACCCTTCGACACGGATCGGAGCACAGCTCGCGAAGACTGCTGTCGGGCTTGCGAACCTCCAGCCAGGCCGGCCCGGTCTTCGACACGACAGGCGGCCGTCTCAGGTGGGCGATCAGCACGCAAGGGCCGGGGTCCGCCCGGCAAGCGGCAATGACGAGGCGGACCGGGGAGGACCGAAGCGGACAGCCGCGGCGGCGCACGCCTTCCCGACCGGGCGGGGCCCGCAGTCGCCGACGTGCTGCTCGCCGCCGGACTGCCCGCCGGTGTCCTCGACGTCCGCACCGACGACGGGGCGGACGCCGCGGATCTCGCCCGGACCACTGATAGCGGGCCAGGGCGTCCGAGCAGGCGCATCACCTTGTGATCCGCGCCGCGCTCACGCTCTGCCCTCATCCTGTCGAGCGCGTGGTGTCTTCGTCTGCGCCGGTGCCGTCGTCCGGGTCCTCCGCGTCCCTGGCCAGGAGGTACGGGTAGGGGCAGCTACGGGGATCCGGGGCGATGCAGGCGTTGCAGGGGCGGGATCGATCGAGAACGCACTTCGGGGTCGGTTTCATGGTTCACCGCCTTGCTCGCTGCGGGTGCCGAAACGGGCGGACAGCCGTTGGGAGGCGCGTTTGAGGGCCAGCACGGGGACGTAGTGGCGCACGCGCGCGTCGGCGAAGAACGCGAACGCCTCTGCCGCCGCCGTCTCCAGGGCCTCGGACGCCACGTGCGGGAAACGGTGCAGGAGCCGCGCCCGGACGTCCTCTCGGGCACGCTCCTCCGCGGCCGCTGTCGGCGGGCCGGCTGGTCGGGTGTCGCGACAGTGACCGCCTGGCTGGTCAGCGGTGACGACGGGGCGGGAGATCACTTTCTGCACCTCCTGCGGTGTAGGCGGGGCAGACGAGGGTCGGGAACAGCCTGCCCGGTTCTGCCTTCGCACGGTGGGGGCGGAGCCCCCGTCTCCGATCGGTGATGAACCGGCGAATGCCACCGCCTGCGGTGGGCGCACAACGTTTCACGCAATCTGAGTCGTCCACCGCACACCTCCTGCGGGCCGGGTGCCTGAAGCGGTGCCGTATCGCCGCCTCGCGTGCGGCGATACGGATACCGGCGCAGCAGTTCGCGGATCTTCTCGTCCTCGCGACAGGCAGCGTGGCGGTCATGTCCCCAGACGTACGCGCCCCGTGCCCGCCATGGCGAGGGCCGAACAGCCCCAAGTCGCCCGGCAGCCGTCTCCAAGCCGTCCCTGCACTCACGGCACAGCGGCCGCAGGGCCCGGCGCGACGGCGACGGTGCGGGTCCGGAGGAAGCTCCCGCGAAGTCGAGGAGGTCCGCCATGCGGCGCAACTTCGAGATCGTCTCTGCGGCCGGCGCAGACGCCGTCGCCATCGGCGGGGTGTGGGTCATGCGACCACCGGCACGGCACCGCCCGGGCGCGCGGTCACCGGGCCGATGGCCGGTCCCGTCTACGCAAGCGCATGCGCTCGGTGAGTCCTGGCACAGAGTGTGCGATCAAGCCGTGCGGAGAAAATTCAACTCAAGCGCTTGTGCAGGACGGAGAGCTGGTTTACGTTCTGGTCGTCTCCCCCTCACACGTTCGTGATCGGCGCAACCGGAAGGCACCACATGACCGTCAGTCTCACCGATGTCGCGCAGGCGGTGGGTGTCTCACCTTCCACGGTGTCGCGTGCACTGCGTGGTCAGACCGGTGTTTCCGACGAGGTTCGGGCGCGCATCGCGGAGACCGCGGCCTCCCTCGGCTACGTGGCGTCCCGCTCGGCGTCGAGCCTCGCCAGCGGGCGGACGTACACGGTCGGTGTGATCGCCCCCTACCTCGGACGATGGTTCTTCGGCACCGTGCTCGACGCGGCGGAACAGGTTCTCAGTGCCGCCGGGTACGACGTTCTGCTGTACAACCTGGGCTCGGCGGACGTGCGCAAGCGCTTCTTCGCCAAGCTCCCGGTGCGCAAACGCGTGGACGCCGTTCTCTCGCTCCTCATCCCCGACGAGGACGAAGCCGCCGCTCTGCGGTCGCTGGACGTGCCGCTGGCCGCGATCGTCGGTGAGGCTCGCCCCGGCTTCACGGTGGTGGGCATCGACGACCGGGCCGGGGCCGAGGCGGCCGTCCGGCATCTTGTCAACCTGGGGCACCGCAGGATCGGCATGATCGCCGGGAGCAGTGGGCCGCTGCACTGGACCACTCCAGTCCAGCGCCGGCTCGCCTATCTGAACGTGCTGAACGAAAGCGGCATCACATACGACGCCCAACTGGAAGTGGACGGCGATTACACGGTCGAGGGAGGTGAGCGGGCCATGAGCAGACTGCTGGCCGTCACCAACCCTCCCACGGCGGTGTTCGCCCAGTCCGACGAGATGGCCATGGGAGCGTTGCGCGCCCTGCGGCTGCACCGCCTCAGGGTGCCCGACGACATCTCGCTCATCGGCTTCGACGATCACGAACTGTCGGCAGTGGTCGGCCTCACGACCATTGCCCAGCCTGTCGCCGACCAAGGCGCAGAAGCGGCGCGGCTGCTGCTGCGCCGGCTCGACAACCCCGACGCGAAGGTGGCGGACCACATGCAGATGCCGACCATGCTCGAACTACGCGACACCACTGCCCCACCTCGTTTCGTGGCGTCGCCGTAGGCCTTGCGCCGGCCTTCCCGGAAGACTGCCGTGATCGCGTGCCCGCCCGGACCGCGGGCGTCACCGGCCACGGTGCCACGCACACCGGCTCCCACGAGCCGTCCCGAACGAGCACGCCTGGGACACACCCCGCCGCTGCTCCCGCAGCGCCCGCCGGTCTGGCCGGGTCGTACCACGACATGGACAGCGCCAGGCCCTGGGCGGCCATGAAGGAGGCGATCGGGCAGGCCCACCCAAGGGCGCTGTCCCGTCGCCACGAGTACCACCTCCCATTTTTCGCAGGAGAACCACCGGCCGCCATTGCGGCCCACGGTTCACACCGTGTCCGACCTCATGTATCGCCGCGGCCCATTCCGGCCGCTTCCGCCAGTGCAGGACGGCACGCCGGCTGACCGGATGATTTCAACCGGCCGGGAAATCGCCGCTTTTGTTCACCGGGCTCGGACGACCCTGCGAACTCACTGGCAGGAACCTTGATCCGAAACTTGCCACTGCACTGACCAGTGCCGTCTCGCACACGCCAGAAGGAGTCGCCATGTCTCGATCCAGTTCTCAGGAGCGCCGGCAAACGCCCGGAATCTCTCGCCGATGGGTGCTGTCCGCCGCCGCGGGTGTGGCTCTGACCGCAGCCTGCAGCGCTCCCGGGAGTTCCTCGAGCGGGGCCGGCGCCAAGAGCGCGGCGGGCAGGACGGTCAGCGCGGCGGCGCCGAAGGGGCCCGTCACCCTGAACTTCTATGTCGAGACAGGCTTCCCCCTGCCGGTGAAGCTGGCAGAGGAGTTCCAGAAGCAGTACCCGAACGTCAAGATAAAGATCCGCCAGGACCAGTTCGCCGTCATCACCCAGAACGCTCCGAGAGTCATGGCGAGCAGCGACGCGCCCGATCTGATCCGGATCCCGACCATCGTCGCGTCCGTCAAGGACGGACTGCTGGCCGACCTGGACGGATATGCCCGGGCGTACGGCTGGGACACGTATTCCACCGGCCTGATCGACCAGATGCGAGTCAGTGAAAAGGGCGTCCGCGGCAGTGGACCGCTGTACGCGCTGGGAATCGGCTACAACGTCACAGGGATCTTCTACAACAAGAACCTGGCTGCCAGGATCGGCATGAAGAATCCGCCCGGTACGGTGGCGGAACTGGAAAGCCTGCTGGCCAGGGCCAAGAAAGCCGGGGTCCAGCCGATCGTGCAGTTCAACGACATCGGCGGCATCAACTTCCCGTTCCAGGCGCTGCTCAACCAGTACGAGGACCCCAAGAAGATCGCGGACTGGGTGTTCGACAAGCCCGGAGCCGATCTGGACACCCCGGCCACGGTCAAGGCTGCCGACAAGATCGCTTCCTGGGGCGCGAAAGGCTACTTCACCCCGGACGCCAACGCGCTGACCTACACCGACATGATGTCCCGGTTCGAGAAGGGCGGGGGCCTGTTCATGTTCAACGGCGACTGGGAGTCGCAGAACCTCGCGAAGTCGATGGGTAAGAACGTCGGCTTCTTCCTCGCACCGCCCGCCTCGGCCGGCGGCCGCCCGGTCGCCATGAGCGCGCCCGCCACCTACGCGATTCCGACGAAGTCCAAGAACGTCGCGACGGTGGCCTTCTTCCTGAACTGGGTCCACACCAACAGCAGGGCACGCAAGATCATCGTCGATGTCACCGGTTCCTCGCCCGGCGGCCCCACGGATCTGGCACTCCCGGCCGTCCCCGGCGGATCCGTGGTCGCGCAGACGCTGCAGGCCACGAACACCCTCGCCAAGAAGGGCGTCGCTGTGGACTTCACCGCCAACGCAACGGCCGGCATCTACGCCAACACCATCAAGCCAGAGCTGCAGAAACTCATCACCGGCCGCGAAACCGGAGCGGGCTTCGCGAAGAAGCTCCAGGCCGATTACGAAAAGGAGCTGTCGCAGTGACGCTTCTTTCCGACCGCACCGCCGCTTCCGGCCGGCAGGACCCGGTGTCCCGTCGGCCGGGATCCCGGCTCCGGGCGCGGCGCTGGGCGGGGCTGCTGTTCGTGCTTCCGGCGCTGGTGCCGTACGCGGTGTTCGTACTGCGCCCGCTGGTGGTGTCGGTGCAGTACTCCCTCTACGACTGGAACGGCATCGGAGTCGCCCGCTTCGTCGGAATCGACAACTACCGTCGCGTTCTGACCTCCTCCGAACAGCTGACGCCGATCGCCCACGCCTTCGAGCTGATCCTCTTCTTCACCGTGATCCCCGTGTGCCTGGGGCTGGTCACCGCGGCGCTGCTGCACGGTCTGCCGAACGGGCCGCTGGCCAAGACGGCGCGCGTGGTGCTGTTCATTCCGCAGGTCATTCCCCTGGTGGCCGCGGCGCTGGCGTGGAGCTGGGTCTACTCCAGCGACGGAGTGCTGAACCAGTTCCTGCGGTTGATCGGTCTGGGTAGCTGGTCAAGGGCATGGCTCGGAGACTTCACCTGGGCCTTCACCGCCGTCGGTCTCATCGGCTCCTGGGTCTCCCTGGGGCTGTGCACACTGCTGCTGATCACGGGCATCAACAAGATCGACCCCACCCTGTACGACGCGGCCCGGATCGACGGGGCGGGCCTCGTCCAGGAGTTCATGGCCGTCACCCTCCCCGGCCTTCGCCGCGAGATCGGCGTCTGCGTCACCGTCACGGTCATCGCCGCCCTCGCCAGTTTCGACATCGTCTACGTGACGACGCAAGGCGGACCCGGCACCCAGACGCTGGTCCCCGGCCTGCAGATCTTCCAACTCGCCTTCACCCAGCGGGACGTCGGGCTGGCGTCGGCCACCGCCGTGGTCCTCATGGTGCTCGTCCTCCTCGTGGTCACCCCCCTGCAACGCATCTCCCGGGGAGCAGAATGAACCATCGCGGCTCTCAACTCATCGCCGGGCGAGTCATGCTCGTGCTGTTCATCACGGCGACGGCCATCCCGTTCCTGTCTCTGTTCACCACGGCGCTGGCGCCGCAGAACACCACGCCCCACGGCATCAGCTGGCCGTCCCACCCGCACTGGCACAACTTCATCGACGCCTTCCACGCGGCCGATCTGATGCCACTGCTGGGATCCAGCCTCCTCATCGTGCTGGGCGTCGTCCCCGTCGCCCTGGCGCTCGCCGCCGCGGCCGGCTACGGACTGGCCGTGCTCGGATTCCCCGGTGCCCGCATCGTCTTCGGTCTCCTGCTGGTGGGTCTCACCATCCCCACCGAATCGTTGATCACACCGCTGTACTACCAGCTGGAGTCGATGGGACTGCTCAACACGCGATGGGCGCTCATCCTCCCGCTGACGGGGCTGTTCATGCCCTTCAGCGTGGTCTGGATGCGCACCTTCTACCTGTCCCTGCCGAAGGAGCTCACCGAGGCGGCGTCGGTGGACGGGGCAGGGCTGTGGACCGTCTTCCGCCGCATCCACCTCCCGCTGGCCAGACCGGCGATCTCCTCCCTGGCGATCCTGCTGTTCCTGTGGACGTGGAACCAGTTCCTGCTCGCCATCGCCCTGATCGACGATCCGGCGAAGCGCACCGTTGCCGGTGCCCTCGGCGCCTTCCAGGGGCACTACGGCACCAACGTGGTGCTCCTGTCCGCCGGTTCGCTGCTGATCATGTTGCCGGCAGTCCTCGTCTTCATCATCTTCCAGCGGCACTTCGTCACGGCCCTTCTGCAAGGAGCCGTCAAGGGATGACCACGGCGTTCCGCGAACGCCGCAGAAGACTCTTGGCTCAGCTCCGTAGGACCACTCGCGGCAGCTCTCGCCCCTCGCCCGGCGAGGGCCGGCGCGCACTCCCGCCGTCCGGCCCGTGCCGGTTCCTTCACCCTTCTCACCCGAGGCAGGCCCACGGTGCCGGCCGGCACCGGCCCGCCGACATGCGCCCACATCGCCGGAGGGACGATCGCCCCGGCTGCGGTCGCCCGTGAGGAGGACGCCGCCCCAGCACGCGGCCGAACCGCAGGCGTCGCCCGGCGCACCAGCGGCGTACCGGTCCCGGCGCCGGGCCGAGAACGCCCGGGCCGAGAACGCCGGGCCACCCCGCGAGCGCTCACCGATGGCATGCGCGAGCCGCCCCCACCCGGGCCCCACCCAGTGGCCGCCCCAAGTCCCAGCTGAAAGGTAGACCGCATGGCCGGCGCAGACAGCGCGACCCCGGAGCCCTGGTCCGCGATGGGCCCCCAGCTCATCACCTACGCGGACCGCTTCGGCGGCTCCCTCCAAGGCGTACGCCGCTTGATGGACGGCCCGTTCCAGGGCGCCTTTGCCGGACTCCACGTCCTTCCGTTCTTCGTTCCCTACGACGGTGCCGACGCGGGTTTCGACCCCGTCGACCACACGCGTGTCGATCCCCGCCTCGGCGACTGGCAGGACGTCACGGACCTGGCCGCGCACCACACGGTGGTGGCGGATGCCATCGTCAACCACCTATCGGCCAGGTCGGAGGAATTCCGCGATGTCGTCGAACGTGGCGAGGATTCCGAGTGGGCACCGATGTTCCTCACGTACGACACGGTCTTCCCCGACGGCGCCACGGAGGAGGACCTGACACGCATCTACCGGCCACGGCCCGGACTGCCGTTCACCCCCATGACCCTGGGCGGAAGGCAGAGGCTGGTGTGGACCACGTTCACGGCCGAGCAGATAGACCTCAACGCCGTACACCCTCTGGGAGAGGCGTACTTGGACCGGGTGCTGTCCTCCCTCACGTCCGCCGGCGTGCGGATGGTACGCCTGGACGCCGCCGGCTACGTCGGCAAGAGGGCAGGCACGGACTGCTTCCTGACCGACGAGGCGTACGCTGTCATGGACCGCCTGTCGTCATTGGCCCACGAGCAGGGGGCACGCGTCCTCGTCGAGGTGCACGGCCACCACACGCAGCAGATCGACATCGCACGCAGGGTCGATCTCGTCTACGACTTCGCGCTTCCCCCGCTGGTCCTGCACACCCTGATGACAGGGGACACCGAACCGTTCCGCGCGTGGCTGCGGATCCGTCCGGAGAACGCCGTGACCGTGCTCGACACACACGACGGCATCGGCGTCATCGACATCGGTCCCTCCCAGCTCGCACCCGATCGTCCCGGCCTTCTGTCCGCCGAGCAGATCGACAACCTCGTCGAGACCATCCACGCCAACAGCAGGGGAACGAGCCGGCCGGCAACCGGAGCCGCCGCGTCGAACCTCGACCTGTACCAGGTCAACTGCACCTTCTACGACGCGCTCGGCCGGAACGACCGTGCCTATCTGCTGGCCCGTCTGCTGCAACTCTTCGTTCCGGGCATCCCTCAGATCTACTACGTCGGCCTCATGGCCGGCAGCAACGACCTCGACCTGCTCAGCCGCACCGGGGTGGGCCGGGACGTCAACCGCCACCACTACACGCCCCACGAGGTCGACGAAGCGCTGAAGCGGCCGGTGGTGAGCACCCTGCTCGACGTACTGCGCGCCAGGAACGGTCATCCTGCCTTCGCCGGGAGGTTTACCTGCACCATGGACGGGCCGGTGATGGTTCTGCGGTGGGACGCCGAGAACGGGGCCACAGCCCAACTGGAGGCCGATGTCGGCGCCATGACGTTCCGCGCCTGCTTCTCACCGCGGGGAGACGGCGACGACGGACTGGACATCACGGACGCGTCCCTCGGTGGGACCGGCCAGGACAGCGACATGGCCGTCATAGCGCCCGGCAACGGCTGACCGGGTGAGAGATCGCAGGGCCCGAGCCTCTCCGGACGCCGGCGCACCACGGCGGCAGAAGCCAACTTCGTTCCTGCGCCGCCGGATCGTCTTGTCGAAGCCGGGGGGCCGGCCGTCCTTGCCGCCGCGGCGGTGCGGTTGGCCTGCTGGTTCTTCAGGGCGGGGGTGGTGTGCTTGATGTGGCGTCGGCGCACAGAACCCGGTGACCCGATGCTCATGCGCTCGTCGTCGTGACGACGTTGAGGAGTGGGCGGCCGGCGGCGAACCGGCGCAGCTGTTCGGCGGCGAAGCGCTCGGCGCGTGGGTAGAACGTGGCCGATCCACCGCCGACATGGGGTGTGATCAACACGTTGTCGCAGTCCCACAACGGGTCGTCGGACGGCAGTGGTTCGGGGTCGGTGACGTCAAGGGCCGCACGGAGCCTGCCTGTTGTGGTCTCCGCCCGCAGCGCCGCGGAGTCGAGGGTCCGGCCGCGGCCGACGTTGACCACGAGCGCGTCGTCGGGGAGCAGCGCCAGCAGCTCGGCGTCCATCAGGCCGGTGGTGGCCGGGGACTCCGGCAGCGTGAGGATCACGATGCCGGCGTGCGGCAGCAGCTCGGGCAGTTCGGCGGCGCCGTGCACGCGTTCGGTGGGACGGCGGTGGCTCGCCACGCGGACGACCTCGGCCTCACAGGCGAGCAGTCGCTGCTCGATCGCCGCCCCGATGGAGCCGTATCCGACGATGACCGCACGGGTACCGGCCAGTGACCGGGTGAAGTGCGGTGCCCAGCGCCGTGCGCCCTGGTCGTGGACCCTGCGGGGCAGGTCGCGTTGAGCGGCCAGGACGAGAGCCAGCGCGTGTTCGGCGACGCTCGCGTCGTGCAGGCCCCGGCCGTTGGACAGCACGACGCCGGGTGTGATGAGCGGCAGCAGTTTCTCCACTCCGGCGCTGAGAGTCTGCACGGCACGCAGGCCGGTCATGCGGGGGATCAGGTCCCGCGGGGCGTTGCCCTTGGCGTAGGGCATGACGTAGAACGCGACGTCGGAGACGTCCTCGGGCGGGGCCTGCTCGCCGTCGTAGAGGTCCACCTTCAGGTTGGACGGCCAGCCGCCCATGAGCTCGCCGATCTGCGGCCAGGGCACCAGGACCCTCATCGTCTCCTCCTCGTCGGCGGTCTGCTCCCGTGCCGCGGCGCGGTGCTGTCGTGCGGCCGGTGGAGCGGTGCGGCCGGTGTCGATCCGCTCGGGGCCTTGGTGGCCGGCAGTCCTCTGCTCGGTGAGGAACGCGTCGAGAGCGTGCTCGGTGGGCATGCCGTCCATGTCGCCCGGGCTCGTCGTGGCGAGGGCCCCCACCGCGGCGGCGCGCTCCAGGCGGGCGGGGAGGGGCAGGCCGCTTATGGCGCCGCTGATGAGTCCGGCGGCGAATCCGTCGCCCGCTCCGACGGTGTCGACGACCGTGACCCTGAACGCCGGCATCCACCACGCTTCGTCCCGGGTGAACAGCGCGGCGCCGTCGGCTCCGAGTTTGACGGCGACGAGCGAGACGCCCCGCTCGAGATAGAAGTCGGCGATTCCTCGGGGCGTGGTGCGCCCGGTGAGCAGCTCACCTTCGGCGAGGCCGGGGAGCACCCAGTCGGATCGTGTCGCGAGGTTGTTGACGACCTCGGCCATCTCCTCGCGGTCGGGCCACAGCGACGGGCGCAGATTGGGGTCGAAGGAGATGGTCGCGCGGGCGGCCCTGGCGGTCTGCAGGGAGTACTCGGCGAAGGCGCGTGCCTGCGCGGAAAGGGCCGGGAAGACGCCGGTCATGTGCAGGTGGCGGGCGGACGTCAGGCGGGCGTCGGCCCCGGGGCTCGGCCGCAGGCGGCTGCCGGCCGAATCGCGGCGGTAGTAGACGACCAGCGGGTCGCCCTGTCCGTCGGTCCTGCTCTTCAGCTGGAACCCGGTGGGGGCCTCGGGGTCGGCGACGACCGCACCCACCTCCACCTTCTCCGCGGCGATCCGGGAGACGGCGAACGTGCCGAGGGGGTCGTCTCCGACCCGGCCGAGCCAGCCGACGCGGTGGCCGAGACGGGACAGGGCGACGGCGACGTTCACCTCGGCGCCGGCGAGGGCCCGGCGGTAGTGCGTGACGGATGCGAGCTGTCCGGTCTCCTCGGCCACGAACATGGCCATGGCCTCGCCGAAGGTGACGGCGTCGAGGTGGGGGGTCCTGGGTGTCACTGAGGGTCCTTGGCGAAGGAGCGAGTGTGCTCGGGAGTGCGGGGAGCTGTCGGGGCCGCGACCACCGGGTTGGTGAGGACGCCCAGGCCGGGAGCGCTGATCGTGACCGTCTCGCCCACCGCCACCGGCCCATGGGTTCCGGGGGCACCGGCGAGCACGACGTCCCCGGCGTGGAGGGTGAGGAAGGAGGTGAGGTACGCGAGGATCTCGCTCACGCCCCGGGCGAGCCGGGCGGTCGAACCGACGGCCGGGGATCGGCCGCCGACGCTGACCGCGAGGTCCACGGCGCCGGCATCGAGGTCGGTCTCGATCCACGGTCCGAGGGGCGTGAAGCCGTCGTAGCCCTTGGCCTGGAGCGGATCATCGGGCTGCAGGTCGCGGGCGGTCACGTCGTTGCCGAGGGTGTAGCCGAGGACGGCGTGCAGGGCGTCGCCGGCTGTCAGGTTCCGGGCGGTGCGGCCGATGACGACGGCGAGCTCTCCCTCGGCGTCCACCCGGCCCACGCGTGCGGGCAGTGGTATCGGGTCGCCGGTGCCGATCACCGACCCGGGCGGCTTGAGGAAGGCGCTGGGCGGGAGGCGGCGGTCCTCGGGTTCGCCGTTGCGGGCCATTCCCACGACGAGCCGGGGCTCGACCGGTGCGAGCAGCCGTACGGAGTCCAGCGGGAGGGTGCGTCCGGTGCGGCGTGGCCTCGTTCCCTCGAAACCTCCGAAACCCTTGAACCCGTGGAACCCGTTGAACCCGTCGAGGGAGTCGGGCAGTTGGTGCAGGACGTTGCCTTCGACCAGGCCGTAGCCGGCCACCGGCTTCTCACCGGTGGCCGTTGCGCGCTGCGGGCGGAATCTCACGATGCGCATGTACGGGCCTTCACGCGGCCGGGCGGACGTGCGCGGGAGCCGCGGGCGAGACGGCACGGGCCCGGACGAACGGCATGATCAGGGCCGACAGCAGCAGTGCCACGGCGAGGACGAGGAACGAGGTTCCCTCGGTACCGGTCGCGCCGTCGACCCAGCCGACCAGGTAGCTGCCGAGAAACCCGCCGAGGGCGCCGAAGGAGTTGATGAGCGCCACGGAGGGACCGGCCACGGTGCGCGGCAGCAGCTCCGAGATGTTGGCGAAGTACGGTCCGTACGGTGCGTACATCGCGCCGCCCGCGATGACCAGCAGGACGAAGGACAGCCAGAAGTGCGAGCTTCCCAGCAGGTACGAGCCGTAGAACGCGGCCGCGCCCAGGGCCAGCCAGGGCCAGACGAAGCGGTTGCGGCTCCCGGCGCGGTCGGAGAAGCGCGAATTGACGACCATCAGGACCACGGCGAGCGCGTAGGGCGCGGCGGAGATCAGGCCGGTCGCGCCGATTCCGGCACCGGAACCGGCCTTGACGATCGACGGCAGCCAGAAGACGAACCCGTAGACGCCGAGGCTCCACAGCAGGTACTGGACGCTCAGCATGACCACGTTGCGCGAGCGGAACGCCTCCAGGTAGCCGTTGACCGGGGTGATGTGCTGCTGCTCGGCTTCGAGGGCGGCCGTCACGGCACTCTTCTCCGCCGGGTCCAGCCAGGTGGAGCGCTCGGGACTGTCGGCGACCAGGGCGCGGAAGACGAAGGCCCAGGCGATGGCGGGCAGGCCCTCGATGAGGAACATGCCGCGCCAGGAGGTGAGGTCGATCAGGTAGCCCGACACCGCGGTGAGCCACAGCACGGTGACCGGGTTGCCGAGGATGAGCACGCTGTTGGCGCGGCCTCGTTCGCGCTTGGTGAACCAGCGGCTGAGCAGGATCACCATGGCGGGCAGGATGGCGCCTTCGACCACGCCGAGCAGGAAGCGCACCACGATCAGCGCGGTGGCCGAGGTGAGCGCCGCCTGGATCGAGGCCAGTGCGCCCCAGGCGATCAGGCTCCAGAAGATCAGCGAGTTGACGCTGCGCCGCTCCGCGTAGAGGGCGCCCGGGATCTGGAAGAGGAAGTAGCCGAGGAAGAACGAGGCTCCGACCAGGGAGGCGAGACCGCTGCTGAGGCCGAGGTCGGACTTCAGGCCGCCGGCGACCGCGATGGAGAAGTTGGACCGGTCGAGGTAGGCGAGGCTGTACGTGATGAACACGATCGGCAGCAGATGGCTCCAGCGCTGCCGTCCGAGCTCGGACGGAGCGGGGCTGCTGGCGGAGGCGGCGTCCTGCCGGACGGCTGCGCCTGAGTGCGGCTCGGTCATGGGTGTCCTTGGGAAGTGTGAAAGCGGCGCTGCTTTTCCCGTATAGTGGAAAGAGATTCCACAATGCGGCGGGGAGTGAGTCTCCGCTTCCGGTCGCGTCGCGTCAAGGGCCCGCGCGGATCCCTTCGGCCTGCGCGGATCCCTCCGCCATGCGACCGCCGCGTCGCGGCACCCGACCCGTTACGGTGCTGTCCGGGCGCCGCGACGTGTGGAGGCGTGGAGTCGGTGGGGGCTCGCAGAGGGCTCGGAGGCAGGGAGAGGGGCGAGGCAGTGACATCGCATCGGGCGCCGGCGGCAGCCGCCGACAGGACCGGCTCGGACATGGTGGGCAAGGCACTTCGCCTGCTCGGCCTGCTGTCCGAACACCCGCACGGGACCACCCTGTCGGAACTCGCCCAGACCGCGGGATACCCGGTCAGCACCACCCACCGACTGCTGAAGTCGCTCCAGCGCGAGGGATTCGTCCACAGCGACGACGACAGCAGGCGGTACAGTCTCGGGCTCCGGCTCTTCGAGCTGGGCCAGCGGGTCTCGCACGGCCGCGGCTTCGCCGGTGTGGCCCTGCCGGTCATGCAGCGCGTCACGGCCGCGACCTGCGAACCCACGCTGATGTCCGTGCTGGAGGGTCATGATCAGTTGTACGTGCACTATGTCGAGGGCCCCCAGCAGGTCCAGATCACCGGTGAGCCGGGCAATCGCGGCCCCCTGCACTGCACCGCCATGGGCAAGTGCCTCGTGGCCTTCCAGTCGCCGGAAGAGACCCGGAACCTCGTCGGCGAGCTGGAACTGCCCAGCTTCACCCCGCACACGATCACTCACCAGGACGCGTTCGCCGAGGAGATCGCACGGGTGCGCCGGCTCGGCCACGCCGTCGCCGACGAGGAGCACGAGTTCGGCATCCGCGCGGTGGGCGTGCCGGTGATCGGGGTCGACGGCATCGCCATCGCGGCCCTGTCCACGGCGGCCCCCGCCTACCGGATGACCATGGACCGGCTGCGCGAGTTCGTCCCCCTGCTCCAGGACGCGGCCCGGGAGCTGGCTGCCGTCCTGCCCCCTCGCTGAGCCGAACCCCGGAAGGTCTTCCCCGCATCAGAAGGCCGCGAGGCTCCCGTACAGCCGGAGACCCCACGTGCCGTCCGACATCACGTCCACCGCGAGTCCTGGTCGCGTGCCATTGCGCCCGGGCGTGAGCTGATCGAATCAGTCAACGCCATCCTCAAGGGCCGGCTCGACCTGGGCACTCCTGCGTGCCGGTCCTTGCCTGCTTGCCTGTCTGACCGCAGCCGCGATGGCGGCCGCTGTGCAAGGGATCGGGAAAACGCAGCCTCATCCCTTGAGCTCCGGCCGTGCCTGCGACGTTCGGACGGGACGGTGAGCGATGCCGCCGGCTGGTCGGTTCGGACGGCAGGGGCCGGCGCGGACAGGCTCCTGCCTGGGACCGGCTCACGACGCGCCGTTGGCGGGAGTCGTGAAGAGTTCGCGCACGGCTGTGGGATTCCGGTCACGGCAGCGCAAAACTCGGAGGGCTCACGCGGCGCATGCGAAACAGGTCGGCGCCGACTCACGCGATGGGAGACCGATCACGATGTTCACTCTGGTACGGAGCAGAGTGCGGATGGCCGCGCTCGCGCTGTCGTCCGCCGCGGTTCTCGCCTTAGGCACGACAGCGACGACCGGCGCGGCAGCGGCAACCGCTCCTGCGAAACAGGGGCCGACCTCGGTGGCGTACGTCGAGGTGAACAACAACAGCATGCGGAACGTCGGCAAGTACACCCTTGCCAACGGCGGCGGCAACGTCTTCGACGTCGCCGTGATCTTCGCGGCGAACATCAACTACGACACGGGTACGAAGAAGGCGTACCTGTACTTCAACGAGAACGTGCAGCGCGTCCTCGACAACGCCGCCACGGAGATACGGCCGTTGCAGCAGAAGGGCATCAAGGTCGTCCTGTCCGTGCTCGGCAACCATCAGGGCGCGGGCTTCGCCAACTTCCCCTCCCAGCAGGCGGCTTCGGCGTTCGCCGCACAACTGTCGGACGCCGTGGCCAAGTACGGACTCGACGGCGTCGACTTCGACGACGAGTACGCCGAGTACGGCAACAACGGCACCGGTCAGCCCAATGACAGTTCGTTCGTGCAGCTGGTGACAGCGCTGCGTGCGAAGATGCCGGGCAAGATCATCAGCCTGTACGACATCGGCCCGGCCGCGTCGCGCCTCTCCTACGGCGGCGTCGACATCTCGTCCAAGTTCGACTACGCCTGGAATCCTTACTACGGCACCTGGCAGGTCCCCGGCATCGCGCTGCCCAAGTCGAAGCTGTCGCCGGCGGCCGTGGAGATCGGCCGGACCTCGCAGAGCACGGCCGCCGGCCTCGCCCGCCGCACCGTCAGCGAGGGGTACGGCGTCTACCTGACGTACAACCTCGACGGCGCTGACCGCAGCTCCGATGTCTCCGCGTTCACCCGGGAGTTGTACGGCAGTGACGCCGTCTACACGCCCTGAGGCGACCGCACACCCCGGCCCCCGCCGCCCCCGCAGGGCTTGCGCCACCGGGTAGGCCGCGACCCGCACAGGCCGCGTCTTCGACAACGATGTCGAGGGCGCGGTCGGCCGACCTCGACGCAGACGCCGCGGCGCGGGTCCTGGTCGATGGCCCTGGTGCGGTGACCGGTGTCGCCGCAGGCCCACGCCGCTGTGACCGCCGCAGCCCGAAAGGCGGTCGCCGCGCGGGCCGTTGGGCCCATACGTTGGTCTCCATGGTTGACGCACTGTTCGGGCACCCGCGCCTCGCCGCCCTCTACGACTTCCTCGACTCGGACCGCAGTGATCTCGACACGTATCTCGCGATGGTGGAGGAGTTCGACGCGCGGTCCGTGCTGGACATCGGGTGCGGTACGGGCGTGTTCGCCCTGCTGCTCGCCGAGCGCGGGACGACGGTCACCGGCGTCGACCCCGCGCGGGCGTCCGTCGACGTCGCGCGGGGCAAGCCGGGCGGGGAGCGGGTGCGCTGGCTCGACGGCGACACGGGGGACCTGCCACCCCTGCAGACCGACCTGGTGACGATGACCGGGAACGCCGCTCAGGCGATTGCCGATCCGCGGGCGTGGCACGAGACGCTGCGCGGTGCGTACGGGGCGCTGCGGCCCGGTGGGCGGCTCGTCTTCGAGACGCGCGATCCGGCGCGGCGCGTGTGGGAGGAGTGGGCGGAGTGGACGCGTGAGACCACGTATCGCGTGACGGACATCCCGGACGTGGGCCGCGTCAAGACCTGGACCGAGCTGACGGACGTGAGCCTGCCGCTGGTGAGCTTCCGGGGTACATACGTGTTCGCTGCGGACGGGACCGTACTGACCTCGGAATCGACACTTCGCTTCCGTGAACGTGCGGAGATCGAGCAGGACCTGCACGCACACGGCTTCGTCGTCGAGGACGTACGCGACGCACCCGACCGACCGGGCAGGGAGCTGGTGTTCGTGGCCCGTCGCGGCACCGAGGAGCCGGCCCCTCCCGGAACGCCTGTGCAGTCTTCGGGCGATGAGCGGCCGTAGGTGTTGGTGATCAGTTCGGCGCGCGGGCAGCGGAGCGTGGCGTTGTCTGGTCGGTCGTCTTGCCGTGCCATTGGCAGAACAGGACGGTGGCGTCGTCGTCCAGGCGGCCGTCGTGGTGGTCGAGGACGGCATGGATGAGGCGGCGCAGGGTTTCGGCGACGGGCAGGCCGTCGGCGTGGTGGCGGATGAGGAAGTCGGTGAAGCGTTCCCGGCCGAACAGTTCACCCTGAGCGTCGCGGGCTTCGGTGATGCCGTCGGTGAACATCAGCAGCCGGTCGCCGGGTTCGAGCTGGTCGACGCACACCTCGGTCGGCAGGCCGAGGCCGGTGCCCATGGGTCCGGCCGGCGGGCAGTGCAGGGTGGTGGCCCAGCGCCCGCCGCGGATGACCACCGGCAGCAGGTGCCCGCGGTTGACCCAGCTGAGCTGTCCGGTGGCGAGGTCGAGAGAGGCGAGGATGCCGGTCGCGTAGCGGCTGTGGCCGAACTGCTCCGTCAGGGTCTCTTCGATGGCGTGGCTGGTGGCGGCGAGGTCGCTGCCGGACCGGCGGTGGCTGCGGCAGGTGGCCATGGCCAGGGACGCGGTCAGGCCGGCGGAGGTGTCGTGGCCCATCGCGTCGAAGATGGCCAGGTGCGCGTTGTCACCGCCGACGGCGTAGTCGATGGTGTCGCCGGCCATCTGGTAGGCGGGCTCCATCACCGCGCTCACGGTGACCCGGTCGTTGGCGAAGGTGCGCGGCGGCATCAGCGTCCACTGCAGCTCCGCCGAGACTCCCATCTTCCGTGTCCGGGTCAGCCGGGCGTGGGCGTCGCTGTTGCTCCGTTTGGAGACCAGCAGCAGTCCCGCCACGGTGGCCAGCGTCCGCACGACATCGGGGTCGGAGCCGTGCGTCGTCCCCGGGGGCGGGTCGACGCGCAGGACGCCCAGGCGCTCGGTGCCGTCGAGTACCGGCGTCCAGCACGAGCCTCCGGTGGGTGCGGTCGTGCTCTCCAGGATCTGGTAGGCCCGGCCGGGCAGAGTTCCCTCGATGCGTACCTCTTCCCCGCCCCGGCCGGCGTCCGGACCGATGCCGGTGACCTCACGCAGTACGTCCTGCTGCAGATCCGCCACGAACAGCCGGGCCCCGCCCGCGCCCGCCTCCCGTGCGGCCGTCTCGAGAAGACCGGGCAGTTGCTCGAACGCCGTCGTGTGACTGGCCTCCAGCAGCCGGCTCAGCGTGCCTCCCAGTGCCTCGGTGCTCACAACCGCACTTCCTTCGCGTCGTGGGGGCCGGCAAGACCTGCATCCGTCCGGATCCCGTCTGACATGAGCCCCGCGTGCCGACGGATCCGCGGGGGCCGACGCGGCTCCACGGGCCTGGGGAGGCCTACGCGGTACGGCAACGGTCGGCGAGCGCGGCGCGGGTGGCCTCGCCGGTCACCGGCCGGCGCGGCAGCGCCGGGTGTGCAGGAGGAAACCGGAACGGCCGGTCGTGCCATGGGCGGTCGTGTCACGGGCGGCGGTGCCAGACGGGTGTGATGGGAGGCTGGCCGGTGAGCTCGGTGATCAGTGCGGTGCACAGATCGCGGAGCTTGATGTTGCGGTGCTGGGATTCGGAGCGCAGGATGCCGAAGGCTTCCTCGGCGGTGCACCGGCGCTGACCCATGATCACACCGAGGGCATGGTCGATGACGCTGCGGGAACGCATGGCCTGTTGAAGCTGGTCGGCGAATGCCTCCGCGTCGGCGATGCGCTGCGCCAGTGCGATCGCGCCGGTGGCCTCAGCGGCCAGGGCCCGCAGGGCGGTGAGATCGGTTCGCTCGAACGCGGCGGGCGGAGCGGCGTACAGGTTCAGTGCGCCGGCGGTGTGGGTGTGGGCGGCGATCGGCAGGGAGAGGGAGGAGCGGATTCCGCATGCCACGGCGTAGCCGGGATAGGAGCCCCACCGGGTCTCCTCGCGCACGTCGTCGATGCGCAGTTCTTCGCCGGTGCGCAGGGTCTGCAGACAGGGGCCGTCGTCCTGGCCGTACTGCTTCTCGTCCAGCTCGGACGCCGGGGTTCCGGAGCTGACCACGGTCAGCGGTCGGCCCTCACCCTCCAGCGTCAGCCCGGCACTCTGGGCGGGGGACAGCTGGAGCGCTGCGTCGGCCAGCGTCTGCAGGAAGTCCTCGACCGAGTCGGTGTCCAGCAGCCACTGGGTGATGCGGCTGGTGTCAGAGACGCCGGAGACGTCAGGGACGTCGTGAGTGTCGTCGGAGTTCATCAGGGGGTTCTTTCCTTCGAGGCACGCGGCCTTGGGGCCGGCGTTTACTTCCCGTCACCAGGGGCGACGGAGTCCAACCTCCGAAGGAACACCTCCAGTGTGACCACTGTCTGACGTTGGTGGAGTCACCAGAACGGCGTGGCCCTCCCTCTTGAGTAACCACGTCGCGGTGCGTGGAAACTGCGATACGCCGTGAGGACGCGCAGGCTGCCCAGTCGCGTCGGTCCTCCGGGCGGGACAGAGAGACCGGGAGACGGCGGGGCAGAGAGACGGGTGGACGGCGGGGCAGGGCACGGCAGCCGCCGCCACTGTCTTTCTCTCACGCCGGCTGCGTCACCACTCTTGGTCGTCTGGTCTTCTGGTCCTCTGATCCTCTGGTCCACGGCACGCACGATCCATCGCGGGTGGGATCGCAAGCGGCGTCGTAGCCGAGTCCATCACGATCAGCTTGGCCGGGCCGTCCGGTCGTCTTCAGTGACCTGGATTCGTCAATCGTCCGCCGGCGTCCGGGAGTTGGGCCGACCGGGCATCCGTTGGCCCCGCCTGCGGTCGCCGAGTCGGTGGACATGTTGAGAAGAGCCGGGCGTCGTTGCAGTCGTGGGCGCGTCGGGCCGTAGCCCGTGCGAGGACCGCTGAAGGGCACCGCGTCGTCGTAGCTCACGGCTCGCAAGGACGCCGTCCCGAACCCGGTCCGCGAGCGGCTCGGGGCGTCGGCGCCCTTCCCGCCGTGGGACGGCGTGGGACGGAGGGAAGGGCGCCGCGCTGTGCCGTACGTCGGGGTCGCTCAGGCCGCCACGGGCCGCTGCTCCGCGGCCGGCTCGGGCACGGCCGCCGTGCGCCGGGAGGCCAGCCGGTCCAGGCCGAAGGCGCCGGAGCCGGTGAAGACGAGCAGGAGGAACGCCCAGCAGAACAGCACCGCAGGCTCGCCGCCGTTCTGGATCGGCCACAGCGCGTGCCGCTGGTGGACGTCGAAGTACGCGAACGCCATCGAGCCCGACGCGATGAGCGCGGCGCCACGCGTGCCGAGGCCCACCAGGACGAGGGCTCCGGCGACCAGCTGGATCACGGCCGCGTACCAGCCTGGCCAGGTGCCGGCCGGGATGGTGCCGCCGTGGGTGCCCATGGCTCCGCCGAGGACGCCGAAGAGCGAGGCGGCGCCGTGTACGGCGAACAGCAGGCCGGCGACGATGCGGAACAGCCCTATCACATACGGTTGAGCGGAGTTGAGGCGTGCGGACATGGGGGGTCTCCACTTCGGTGTGGGACCGGCCGGCCGTCCGGGTTGCCGGACAAGGGGGGACGCCGGGCCGGTTGTGGGGGCGGTACCGAACGAGGAGTCCAGACTGAGGCTCCGCCCGTAGTGCTTGCAAGTTCAACATCAGGCCATGTTTTTCCGCGCGGTCACGGCCTTGTCCGGGCCGTGATCGCACGTCGGACGGCACACCGCCCCACACTTCAATCCGAAAAGGTGACCGAATCCATATGGAATGGGACCGCTCCCATGGCCCGCCGGCGGTGCCGTGTGGATCAGTTCTGTGGTGCCGCGTTGCGGCGCGGTTCATGACGTCGTGAAGGCGCCCGTCCGCGCCGCGTACTCCGCCAGCCCCCGGGTCGTGTCGCCCGCCCAGCCGACGTAGCCGTCGGGCCGGATCAGGAAGACGCCCGGGCCGTAGGAGTCGGGGGCCGCCGGGAGGGCGCGCAGGTCGGGGGAGGGGGCCGGTGCGCCCAGCAGGGTCCAGTGCGGGCCCCGGAAGGCGTCGAAGAGCCGTACGCCGTTCACCGTGCCGTCGGGTGCCCGGTCGCCCGCCCGTACGCCGGGCGGATCGGTCCGTGTCTCCTCGGCCAGGGACGACCCGCGGTAGCCCAGCCCCAGCTGCACCGTCGCCTGCCCGCGCCTCACCGTGCCGCGGTGCACCCCCGTGGACAGGTCCAGCATGGCCGCCGCGTTCGCCCGCCGCTCCTCCTCGTAGGTGTCGAGCAGCGTGTGGGGTGCGTCGCCGCGCAGCACGGCGCCCAGCTTCCAGCCCAGGTTGTAGGCGTCCTGGACGCTGGTGTTCAGGCCCTGGCCGCCGGCCGGCGAGTGCACGTGGGCCGCGTCGCCCGCCAGGAGGACGCGGCCCGCCCGGAAGCGGTCCGCCAGTCCGGTGCGCGGCCGGAAGTCCGAGGCCCAGCGCAGCTCTGTGACGTCCTCGCGGCTCAGGTGCGTGTACGCGGCGACCAGCTCGCGGACGCCGTTGAGGGTCAGGTCGGGCTCGGTGTGCCCGGCCAGACGCGCCTGGAGCTGGAAGTCGTCCGTGCCGGCCAGCGGGCACAGCGCGACGCCGCTGCCGTCGTCCGCCGGGAAGGTGTGCCAGTGGTCCCGGTCCAGACCTCGTAGCCGTACGTCCGCCACCAGGAACGGTGCCGCGTCGACCGTCTGCCCGTTCATGCCGACGCCCACCGCGCGCCGGACCGCCGAGCGTCCCCCGTCGGCCGCGACGAGGTACCGCGCGACGAGGACCGTACCGTCGGCGCAACGCGCGCTCACCCCGGACGTTTCCTGCTCCACGGCCCTCACCCCGCACCCGAAGACGACCTGTCCGCCCAGCTCGGCGAGCCGTGCGTACAGCACCTCCTGAGTGCGCCACTGGGTGACCATGAGCGGATCGGTGTACGGCGTGCCCTCCTCCGCCTCGACCGGGTCGAACATCGGCTGCTCGCCGAGTTGTTCGCCGTCCTTCCAGACGACGCGGGGCGGGTAGGGGCCGCCCGCCGCGCGGATCGCCTCCAGGACACCCAGGTCGTCGAAGACCTCCTGGGTGCGGGGCTGGATCCCCTTGCCGCGCGAACCGGGGAACAGCGCGTCCGCCTGCTCCACCACAACTGCCCGCACTCCGCGCCGCGCAAGGTCGACGCCCAGGGTGAGGCCGGTCGGGCCCGCGCCCACGATCAGTACATCCATCACAATTCTCCTTAACGTTGTTAAGTCGCTGCGGATCGAGAGTGCCCTTATCGCCGTTAAGCTGTCAAGCGTGAGTACGGAACGACGCGCGCCGCTGGACCGTCGCCGGGTCGCGGACACCGCGCTGCGACTGCTGAACGAGGTCGGCCTGGACGGTCTGACCCTGCGCGCCATCGCCCGGGAACTGGACGTCAAGGCGCCTGCCCTGTACTGGCACTTCAGGGACAAGCAGGCGCTGCTGGACGAGATGGCGACCGAGATCCACCGCCGGATGGCCGCCGGCACCGAACTCGACCCCGCCGACACCTGGCAGGAGCGGCTGCTGAAGGCCAACCGTGGACTGCGGACCGCGCTGCTCGGCTACCGCGACGGCGCGAAGGTCTTCAGCGGCACCCGTTTCACCGGCACCGACCACGCTCCCGCCCTCGAGGCGGACCTGCGCCTGCTGAGCTCCGCCGGCTTCACCCTCGCCCAGGCCGTGGACGCGGGACGGACGGCCAACTCCTTCACCATCGGCTTCGTCATCGAGGAACAAGGCATGCGGCCCTCCCCGGAAGCCGCCCGGGAACGGCTCGACATCGGCGAACGCACCCGCCGTATGACCGACTTCCCGCTCGCCGCGGCGGCCGGCGAACTGCTCTTCGGCGACTACGACCGCCAGTTCGAGGAAGGACTGGCGCTCGTCGTCACGGGCATCGCCACCCGTTACGGCATCGACTGACCGCTGTCGTGTGCCTGTGCGATGGCGGGGGAGAGCCGGAGGCGGTGGCGTCGCCGAACTCTCGGATCGGGTGGCTGGTGGCCGTCGGCTGATGCCGTGATCGAGGGCTTCCTCGATGAGCCCGCCGACCAGGTCGTGCTCGCCGGCCCGCTTCATCGGCCGGGGTGCTGCCGCACGCCGGGCATGTCGCGAGCCGTCCTGCGCCGCACTCGACGGTCCGCCGACGTCCGCGGACACCTGCGGATCGCGGACAGGGCGGAGTTGTCTCACGGCCCCGGCGGACGGGCCTGTCTCCTGGACCGACCGGGCGGATGCCGCCGAAGCGGCAGCGGTCATCCTGGCCGGCGACCGAAGCTTCGACGGCCCCGTCACGCTCACCGCCCGCCGGGCCGTGACGTTCGACGACCTCGCCGCCATGGCCTCGGCGGCCACGGGCCGGGAGGTCGAGCGCGTCACGCTGGACGACGAGGCATGGATCGCGGAGAAGGTCGCCGCCGGTACTCCGGAGGCGATGGCACGGATGACGCTCACCACTTTCCAGGCCGCCAGGGAAGGCCGCTTCGCGGGGGTCGGTCCGTTGCTCGCCGAGCTGCTGGGCCGGGAGCCCCGCAGCGTCGCCGACCAGCTCACCGGCGCGAACGCCGGCTGAGCGAGAGGCCAGGGGCATGCTCGGCAGGGGATGCCATCGATGACGAGTGGGGCCCGCTGGAGGCTCGGCCGCCCAGGAGCAACGCCCGCCGTGGCCGCCGGCGGGACCGGCGACAGGTGGCCGACCCGATCATCCACCGCTGGCGAACCGGGAGCGGTTGCTCCCGCGCGTCCAGGCCAGCCACCGCCGATACAGCGGGTGACATCGACTGGAACGGCAGCGTCGACTCCACCCCGGCTCCGTCCGGCTCCATCCGGACTCGAGCCCGCCGGCAGGCCGCCGGCGCGCCGGCAGATCCACCGCGAGCGGTGTGGTCGTGCCGGCGGGTGTGCGAGAAGCCGTCCGGCTTCGTCGCGACGCGCGTGATCACGAGGGTGCTTGCTCGCGCCTCGTGGTCAGTGGACCTGGGGGCTTCCGCGGGCCGTCCGACGGTGCCTCACGGATGCCCTTGAGGGCGAAGGCCGTCGAGGAGGATGTCGAGAAGCCGATCGGCTGTGACCGCGTGGCCGGGCTGGTGCGCGACGGTGAAGATCCCGATCAGGCTGGCCGCGACCTCCTCGGCGGTGACGTCGGGCCGGAGGTCTCCCGCGGCGCGCCCTGCGTCGAGGATCGACGATACGGCGTTCAGGAGCTCGTCCCTGGTCCGGGCGTGGCCGACGACGTCGGACTCGATCATCGTCAGCAGGGTGTCGAGCATGCCGTTCTTCGTCGCGATCCAGTCGCCGAACAAGTCCATCCAGCGCCGCAGCGCGACGGCCGGAGCCGCCTCGGCGAGCAGGTCCCGGGCACCGTTCGTGAGGCGGACGACCTGGTCACGGTAGACAGCCTCCACCAGCGATTCGCGGGTCGGGAAGTGGCGGTAGAGCGTCGCGATGCCGACACCGGCCTCGCGGGCGATGGCGCGCATCGACGTCTCCTCGCCGGGCGAGGCGAGCACGCGCGTCGCGACCTCGAGCAGCTGCTCGCGGTTGCGGGCGGCATCGGCCCGGGTCGCCCGCGGCTCGGGTTCGGTCAAACGGATCACGCTCCGGTTATGGTGGACCTCGTAAACGGAGCATAGTCCGCTTCAGGCTGGCTCCACGAGCGCGAGGAGACGAGTACGACATGCGGCAGCACGACAACCGACCTCGGGACGGCGCGAGCAGGGCGGTCCGGCTCGAATCCTTCGGCGGCCCGGAGGTACTGGCCCTGCAGGACGTGCCCGAACCCCAGGTCGGCAACGGACAGATCCGCGTGCGTGTGACGGCAGCCGGGTTGAATCCGATGGACTGGTTCATGACCGCGGACGCCGACACCGCGGCACGGTTCGGCCTCGGCCTGCCCGCAGGGTTCGGGACTGACTACGCCGGAGTCGTCGACCAGGTCGGTGCGGGCGCGAACGGCTACGCGGTCGGTGACCGCGTGTTCGGGGCTGCCTTGTCCCGAGCCGTCGCCGACCACGTCGTCCTCGACGCGAACGGGAACCTCGCGAGCGGCATCGCTCATCACACCCCGGACGGCGTCGACGACCGCACCGCCGCCACGCTCTCGATCGCGGGCAGCACCGCGGCCGCTGCTCTCGATGTCCTCGGCCTCGGTCCGGACGACACGGTGCTGGTCGGCGGGGCGGGCGGCGGGGTCGGCGTGTTCGCGGTGCAACTGGCGCGGATCGCGGGTGCGCGCGTCATCGGGACCGGCTCGCCGTCGTCGGCGGAACATCTGCGAAGCCTCGGCGCCGAACCGGTCGCGTACGGCGAGGGCCTGACCAGCAGGGTCCGCGACCTCGGTACCGGCCCCGTCACCGCGGCACTGGACCTGCACGGGACGGACACCGTGCACGTGGCCCGCGAGTTGGGGGTGCCGGATGGGCGCATCTGCACCATCGCGGCGCACGTCGACGGGGTCCCTGCTGCCAACGGCGCCAACGCCGCATCCGATGCTCTCGAGAACATCGCGCGCCTGGTGGCAGCCGGCCGCCTGCGGGTACCCATCGCGGCGGCCTTTCCCGTCGAGGACATCCGCGCGGCCGTCGAACTCCAGGCGGCCCGGCACGTTCGCGGCAAGGTCGTGATCGACCTTCGGCCTCAGCCCTGAGTGCACGCGCCGGGCCGCGGATCAGCCGATGCGTGAGCCGGCCCGCAGGCCCGCGCCGGGGCGGTTGACCGGTCGCGGACGGCAGCCGCCACGGCCGCGCCCCGCGCCGGCGGCTACTCCGTCAGGGACAGGGCCCGGCTCGGGCAGATCGCGACGGCCTCCCGGGCCCGTTCCAGTGCCTCGTCGTCCGCCGGGGTGTTCTGAAGGACGACGACCGTGCCGTCCTCCTCGCTCTGATCGAACGTGCCGGGATCGGTCAGGACGCACTGGCCCGCTCCGACGCACCGGTCGGCATCCGCCACGATTCTGGTCATGCCGGCTCCTCCCACGTCACGGGTACCTGGTGGATGCCGTAGATGAGGGCGTCGTCCTTGTAGGGCAGCCGGTCGGCGGGCGTGGCCAGCCGCAGCGTCGGAATCCGGTGCAAGAGCGTGTCGAAGACGATCTGCAGTTCCAGCCGGGCCAGGTTCTGGCCGAGGCACTGGTGGATGCCGAAGCCGAAGGCGACGTGGTTGCGGGCGCCCCGGTCGAGCTTGATCTCGTCCGCCTCGTCGAAGGCCGAGGGGTCGTGGTTCGCCGCGTTGGTCAGTGCCAGGACGGGGTCGCCGGCCCGGATGGTCACGCCGCCGATCTCCACGTCCTCGACGGCGACGCGGGAGTTGGCGAACTCGGCGATGGTGTAGACCCGCAGCAGCTCCTCGATCGCGGGCAGGGTACGCGCCGGGTCCTCGCGCAGCGCCGCCCGTTCCTCCGGGCGTTCCAGCAGCGTCACCACGCCCAGCGAGATCATGTTGGCGGTGGTCTCGTGCCCGGCGAGCAGCAGCAGAAAGGCCAGCGACAGGACGTCCTCGGGGTCGTTGTCCTGGGCGAGCTGACGGCCCAGCAGGTCGTCGGTCGGCTCGGTGGCCCTCTTGGCGATCAGGTCCTTGAGGTAGTCGCGGAGCTCCGTGAGCGCCCGGGTCCTGCCCTCGGTGGTGAGGGCGCGGCTGAGCAGGGCAGAACTGCGGGCCTGGAAGAAGTCGTGGTCGTCGTACGGCACGCCGAGCTGCTCGCAGATGACCAGGGACGGCACCGGCAGGGAGAGGGCCTGTACGAGGTCGGTGGGCCGCGGCCCGGCCAGCATCGCGTCGATGTGCTCGTCGACGATCTCCTGGATGCGCGGGCGCAGGCCGGCCATGCGGCGCAGGGTGAACTCGCCGACCACGGCCCTGCGAGCGGGACCGTGCTCGGGCGGGTCCATGTGGATGAGCGATCGACCGGGGAAGAAGGCGCGCCGCTCGCGGGTGAACCGGGGGAAGTCGGGATGCCGGCGATCGGAACTGAACCGCGCGTCCGTGAGCATGGTCCGGATGTGTTCAAGCCGGCTGAGGGCCCAGGCGACCTGGCCACTGGGCAGGGTGACCTGGGAGACGCCGGAAGCGGTGTCCCGGATGCGGGCGTGCTGTTCGGGGGGCGCGTACGGGCAGCGGCGGGCGGTCTGCAGGGAGGGAGCGGTCATCGAGGAGTCTCCATCGCTCAGGATCGAATCCAAGCGGATTACGGAAGAGGGGCCTTGGTCGTGAGAGGCACCGCGTCACTCGTTCCTGGCTCCGCTGGAGTCCGCGGAGCGGCCGGCCAGAGGGTGGCTCTGAGATGCCGGGTTCGGCGCGGTGGCGAGGCGCTGGCCGTTGCGAGCGGCGGCGGCCTCGGCCCAGCCGCTGGTGGAGAGGACGCCGAGCGCGAGCGCGACGAGTCCGCAGCCGCCGAGGACGGCCCAGGCGGCGTGGCTTGAGCTGACGAAGCCGGTGCCGGTGCCGGCCACGATCGAGCCGGCGACGGCGACGCCGATGGAGGCGCCGAACTGGCGGGCGCTGGCGGCGAGCGCGCCGGCGACACCGACCTGGTCGGGCGGCAGTCCGGTGACCGCGGTGTGGTTGACCGGTGGGCTGACCATGCCCGCGCCGAAGCCGAAGACGGCGTAGGCGGCCAGCAGGTGGCCCGTCCCGGTGTGCGCGGTCAGGGGGATGAGCAGGAAGCTGCCGGTGGCGAGCATTGCGCCGCCCAGGGTGAGGGGGAGGCGGCCGCCCTGGGAAGCGAGAAGACGCCCGGAGAGGTTGGCGGCGACTGCCTGGCCCACGGCCAGCGGGATGATCATCAGTCCGGCGTGCAGGGGGCTGAGGCGGCGGACGTCCTGGAGATAGAGGGTGCTGATGAACAGGAACCCGCCGAGACCGGCCGACATCACGACGGAGATCGTGTTCGCGCCGGAGAACGGAGGGCTGCGGAAGAACCGCAGGTCGATCAGTGGTTCGGAGCGCCGGGGCTCGACGACGAGCATTCCGGTGAGGGCCAGGACGGCGAGTGCGAACAGCCCGACGATCCAGGGGTCTGCCCATCCGTGGCGGGGGCCCTCGATCGTCGCGGCGATGACCGACGCGAACAGGACGATGATGAGCGCCTGGCCTGCAGGGTCGAACGCGCGGCCCCGGGGGGCCTTGGACTCGGGGACGAATCTCCGGGTGAGCAGGATGGCGGCGATCCCGATCGGGACGTTGACCCAGAACACCGATCGCCAGGTGATGCCGCTGACCAGGAGGCCTCCGAGGACGGGCCCGGCCGCGATGGTGATGCCGATCACCGAGCCCCACACGCCGACCGCTCTGGCCCGTTCCCGGCGGTCGGTGAACACGCTGACGATGATCGACATGGCGACCGGGTTGAGCATCGAGCCGCCCACCGCTTGCAGAGCGCGGAAGGCGATCAGCCACCCGACGCCGGGCGCCAGGCCGCAGAGCAGGGAACTGAGGGAGAACAGCGACAGCCCGAGCTGGAAGACCCGCTTGCGGCCGAAGCGGTCGGCCATGGAGCCGGACAGCACGAGCAGGCAGGCCATGACCAGGGAGTAGGCGTCGACCGTCCACTGCAGGCCGCTGACCGAGGCGTGCAGGTCCCTGCTGATCGACGGGAGCGCCACGTTGACGATGCTGAGGTCGATGCCGGTCACGCCGACGCTGAGGCAGCAGATCGCCAGCACCATCCGGCGGTGAACGGGACGTGATGGGCCGGTCATGGCCGGCGGTCCGGGGCGTTTACTGTGCTCATGACGGATCCTTGAACAGGTTCGGTAGAGTCTCCGCCGGAAACGGAGAGGGTGTCCACATCACCATACGGAGACCCTGTCCACTTACGCAAGGACACTGGAATGACTGACCATCCGCCCTCCAGAAGGGCCGACGCGGCCCGCAACCGCCAGCGGATCCTCGAGGCGGCGCGCAGCGCTTTCGCCGTCACCGGAGCCGAGACGTCGATGGCCGAGATCGCCCGGAGGTCCGGGGTCGGCCCGGCGACCCTGTACCGCAACTTCGCGACCCGCCACGAACTCCTGGAGGCACTCCTCGTCGACGAGGTGGATGAGGTCTGCGCCGCCGCCGCGACAGTCGAGGGTGACAGCCCGGGGGAGCGGCTCATGACGTGGCTGCGCCGGTTCTTCCAGTACGTCACCACCAAACGGCCGGTCGTCCTCGGACTGCTGGAGCACACCGACACGACCGATCCCGTCTTCCAGAGCCGGGGCCGGATGCTCGCAGCCGGCCGGCCGCTGCTCTTTGCCGCCCAGGAAGCGCGCGAGATCGCCGGCGACCTCGACCTCGACCAGATCCTCGACCTCGTGGTGGCCATCGCGAAGATCCCCGGAACCCCGGAATACCGACAGCCGATTCTCGACGCGGCACTCGCCGGACTGCACGGGCGCGACACCTGATGCCCACTCCGTGCGGCGCACGGCGCCGAACTCGCTCCTCACGCGGGCTCGCCGCACTGACCGATGCCGCAAAGCTCGGAAGAGCTCGGACCGGCTGCACGAGCGTCAGCGGCGCATCCGGTCCTTGTCGCCGTTCGCCGGCTTGCAGGCGCTGCCAGGAGGCGTCGCCGCGATCCTCGTCGAGGACCCGGAATGAGCACCGCGGCGCGACGCCGCCGTCCGAACCGGACAGCTGCTCGACTTCGACGGCTGTCCCGGCATGACGGCGTGACAGAGCAGATCCGCCCTGATCACGCGACGCCGAGGCCGGCCAGGGGGAGGGCGGCGTTGCGTGCGTGCGTGGTGGCTGGTGCAGCACAGGTCGGCCAGGGCCGAGGGGCGGCCGGATCGGCTGCCTTGCCGGATTCGTTCACCGGCGTGCCGCGGAGCCGCCTCCGAGTCGTTCGCGCACCCTGCGCACCAGCTCGTCCGCGGCCTGCGGCCACTGCGCGTATCGAAAGTCGAAGCCCAGTTGCGTCAGCCGGCCCGGGACGACACGGCGGCTCTTGAGCAGCAGTTCGGTGTCGGAGCGCAGGGCGAACGCGCCGACCTCGGCCATCCACCTGGTCGCAGGCAGACCCACCGGCACACCCCACGCGGAGCGCAGGGTGCGCATGAACGCACGCTGCGGCAGAGGATGGGGAGCCGCCAGGTTCACCGGCCCTGTGACGTCCTCCCGGTCGATCAGGAACTCCACCGCGCGCACGAAGTCGTGTTCGTGGATCCACGACACATACTGCGCGCCACCGGCGACCGGGCCGCCCAGACCCAGGCGGGCCAGTCCCAATAGAACGGCGAAGACCCCGCCGGGGTCCGGGCTCATCACCATGGCCGAGCGCAGGGCGACCTTGCGCGTGGCCGGCGTATCGGCCTGTTGCTGGGCCTGCTCCCAGGCCTTGGCGATCTCGACGCTGTACGCCCAGTAGCCGGGCACGCCCGGTTCGCTGCCGCCGATCACACCGGTGGCCTCGTCGTTGGGGGCGTCGAAGCGGTGCGCGTACACCGTGGCGGTGCTCATCTGCAGCCAGACCCGTGGCGGTCGGGCAGCGCCCGCGATCGCGGCGCCCACGACCCGGGTGGAGTCGACCCGGGAGTCCATCATCTCCTGCAGATTGGCCGCCGTGTACCGGCAACTCACCGTGCGTCCGGCCAGGTTGATCACGACATCGCTGCCGTCCACCGCCGCCGTCCACGGGCCCAGGGTCTGACCGTCCCACGGGACCTCGCCCTCGCGCCCGGGGCGTCTGGTGAGAATCACGACTTCGTGGCCGGCGGCGTCCAGCGCGCGCTTCAGGACCGCGCCGACCTGTCCGCTGCCCCCAGGGATCACAATCTTCACCGGCTGCCTCTCCTTCGTCCCCGGTGAGTCTAGACCCAAGAGTTGAACGCGTTCAAAACCGGGGGTGCGGGTCGTCCACGTGCCCGCGCTGGGCGACGAGCCCGACCGCACCGTGCCCGCCAGCGGTGTCATCCTGCGGCTCACCGTCACCGTGCTCGCGGGCAGGACGGTTGTACTCAGCGCCCTGCGCCCGGTGGTGCTCGAACGGCATCGCCCGCGCGGTCACCTCATGCCGCACGCCGGAGTGGTCTCGCCCCGCCGCCACACCGTCCTCCTCGACCCCGACCCACCCCGCCTCGAGCCCCGGTACGACGACAGGCGCCCCTTCTCGTACAAGGTGAGCCCGGACGACCCCGAGGTCTGCCACCCACCGGCAGTCCGTCCGGCGCCACCGCACCCGACGACGGCGTCCGGTTCGCCACCCGCCTGCTCGGACTGACACACATCAGCGTGCGCCTGCTGCCCAGCTCCGAGGTCGGCCCCGAGTCCCTGGACATCCGCTGCTCCGGCCATCACGTGTAGGTCGATCTGATGGCCAACGGTACGGTCCCCGTCGTCCTGCGCGCGCTGCGTGCCGAGGTCGTCTCCCATGAGGAGTTCCGGCCCGACGGAGTGGTGGTCGTGCCCCTGCCCGGCCCCTCCGCCTCTTTCGCCGACGACCTGGCCGAAGCCCGACGCCGCGGCCTGGAGAACTACCAGCCGATGCTCATGCCGGACCACGAGATCCTCCTGGACGAGACACCGCCCGCCGTCCGGACTGCCGTCGGTGACAGGCGACGCCCGCTCAATCCGAGCTCCGAGCTGCCGCTGACCGTACCCGTGGGCGGGACCCGGCGGGTGGTCGTCGTCCCGCACACCGAGGACCGGCGCCTGCTCACCTGGCGCCTCACGGCCGAGGTGACCTACGCCGGCAACCACGCCGAGCCCGCTTGGACGTTGAGGACCACCGCCGAGACCACGATGCGGGTGTTCGCCCCGGACGGCCCCGAGGGGCGCTTCAGTCCTGCTCACGCCGCCTCCGACCACTGGGCCCCGGTGGAGGCGGCGACGCCGCTGAACTCGCACCTGTGCCCGCACGCCAGCGGTCCAGTCGCCCCGAGGACCCTTCCTGAGGGCTCCCTCCTGAGAGCTCATCGGGCAGCGGCGTTCCCTCGGGGCGCGGCCCGCCGGTCACAGTCGTGTGGCTGTGCGGATCAGTTCTGCGAGGGCGAGGGAGCGGCTGTGCGCGGGCCAGGCGAGGTGGGTGACGACGGGGGGTGCGTCGGTCAGGGGGACGGCGGTGTGCTCGGCCCACAGCCAGGCGCGGGCGGAGTCGGGGTAGACGGCCATGGTGCGTCCGAGGGCGATCAGCTGGGCCAGCTGTGTCTGGTCGTGGATCTCGGGGCCCGGGCCGGGTGGGTAGACACCGTCGTGGGCCCAGCGGGCGAGCGGAAGACCGGGAATGTTGCTGATGTCGGCGAGGGACAGTGTGCTGTGCGTGGCGAGGGGGTGCGCGGCGGGCAGGATGGCGATCTGCCCTTCGGTCATCAGTTCCTCGCTGTCGAAGCCGGTGAGCGAGTTGAACGGTGCGTGCATGAGGGCCGCATCGGCGCGGCCGTCGCGCAGCATCTCGCCCTGCTCGCACGTGCCGCTGGGCAGGACCTCGATCTCGGCTGCGCCGGGCTCGGCCGCGTAGGCGTCGAGGAGCTTGTGCAGCAGTTCATGGGATGCGCCGGCCTTGACCGCCAGCACCAGGCGGTTGCGGGAGCCGCCCGGGCGGTCGGCGCCGGCGGTGCGGCGGGTGCGGCGGGCGGCGGCTGTCATCGCGTCGAGGGCTGCGCGGCCCTCGTGCAGCAGCATCCGACCGGCGTCGGTCAAGGCGACGCCGCGGCGGTTGCGCTGCAGCAGGGCGACGCCGAGGCGCCGTTCGAGCTGCTGAATCGCCCGGGACAGCGGTGGCTGCGCGATGCCGAGGCGCTCGGCGGCACGGCCGAAGTGGAGTTCCTCGGCGACGGCGAGGAAGTACCTCAGCTCGCGGGTCTCCAGGGCGTCCATGATCCCAGCCTACTCCGGTGATACCCGCCGGGTATGACAGGGCACCGGATCGGTATTGGATGCGGTGCCCGTCCCAGGGTGAGCATCGACGGCATGAGCGACACCGCGAACACACCCTCCGCGTCACTGCCCGGCGGCACCTGGACCCTGGGCGACCTGACCGTCAGCCGTTTCGGGTACGGCGCCATGCAGCTCGCCGGCCCCGGCGTCATGGGCCCGCCCGCCGACCACGACGGCGCACTCGCCGTCCTGCGTGAGGCCGCCGCCCTGGGCATCACCCACATCGACACTGCCGGCGCCTACGGACCACGCGTCACCAACCGGCTGATCCGTGAAGCGCTGCACCCTTACGACACATCGCTGCACATCGTGACCAAGGTCGGCGCGGTCCGCGACGAACAGGGCGGCTGGCCCCCCGCCCGACGGCCCGAGGACCTGCGCCGCGCCGTTCACGAGAACCTCCAGGACCTCGGCCTCGACGCTCTCGACGTGGTCAATCTCCGGCTCGGCGACGCCCAGGGCCCGAGGTCCGGCTCGCTCGCCGAACCCTTCGGGGCCCTTGTCGACCTCCAGCAGCAGGGCCTCATTCGGCACTTGGGAGTGAGCAACGCGACGGCGGAACAGGTCGCCGAGGCGCAGGCGATCGCGCCGATCGTATGCGTGCAGAACATGTACAACCTCGCCCACCGCCAGGACGACGAGCTGATCGACGACCTTGCCGCCAGGGGCATCGCCTACGTTCCGTTCTTCCCCCTCGGCGGCTTCACCCCGCTGCAGTCGGCGGCGTTGACGGCGGTGTCCGCCCGGCTGGATGCGGCGCCGATGTCGGTCGCCCTGGCCTGGCTGCTGCAGCGGTCACCGAACATCCTGCTCATTCCCGGCACCTCGTCGGTCGCCCACCTGCGCGAGAACGTCACCGGCGCGGGACTCTCGCTCTCCGAGGAGGAACTCGCCGAGCTGGACAAGATCGGCCGCTGAACCCGGCCGGCGTGAGCCCGCCCGGCGGCCTGCGGCACTGTGCCCTGGAGTCCGACCCCTGGAAGCCCCTGGAAGCCCTACAGGGCCGCCACGACACCGGCCTGGGCCGGTGCCAGCGCCGCCCGAGGCAGCGGCCGGCCCTGCCGCCGACTCTCCCGCAGGGCGCGGCGGCCTCGGTCTGTCCGTGGCGTCCGCCACGACGAGCGGATGAGCCGGGTCGTGGCCGTGCAGGATGTCCCCGCGGCCCCGCACTGCCTGACCGTGCCCTTCGAGGAGCGGCTCGCCGCTCGGGTCGGCCGAGCCGGTCACGCCGTCCATCATGTGGTCACCACGGCGTGAGGACACGCACTGGCGGCAGACTGGTGCCGCGGCCGGCCTCCTCCGGTGAGCCTGCTCGAAGCCGGTTCACCGGTTCAGCAGGTGCGCTGCACGACGGAGCTTCTGCTGCGCCACGCCAGGACCTCCTCCAGGAAGGCTGAACACGGTGACGATCGCCGCCTATCAGGGCGAACCCGGATCCAACTCGGCGACCGCCGCGCGAGCCCTCCACCCCGGAGGCGGCGAACTGTCCTGTACGAGCTTCGAACAGGCCCTGGACGCTGTGACCCTCGGCGACGCCGACATCGCCGTGATCCCGGTGGACAACTCTGCCGCCGGTCGCGTCGCCGACGTACACCATCTGCTGCCCGAGTCGGGTCTGTTCATCGTCGCCGAGCACTTCCTCGCCATCCGCTTCGACCTGATGGGCGTGCCCGGCGCGACGCTGGACCAGGTGGAGTGCGTACGCAGCCATGTGCACGCGCTGGGCCAGTGCCGCAAGGTGCTGCGCGAGGGCGGCTGGCGCACCCTCGTCAGCGACGACACGGCAGGCGCGGCACGTGAGGTGGCCGAACTGGGCGACCCGCGGCACGCGGCCCTCGCCCCGCCCGCCGCGGCCGAACTCTACGGCCTTCAGGTGCTGCGCCCCGAGGTCGAGGACGATCCGGACAACACCACGCGGTTCGTCGTCCTTGCCCGGGACGCCGTCCTGGCCCCGAACACTGGGCAGCCGACCATGACGAGCCTGTTCTTCTGCGTGCGCAACATCCCCAGCGCCCTGTACAAGGCGCTCGGCGGCTTCGCCAGCAGCGGTGTGAACCTCACCAAGATCGAGAGTTACCAGATGGGCGCGGGGCTCAACCCCAGCCGCTTCTACGTCGAGATCGAGGGCCACCCCGACGACGAGCGCGTCGCGCTCGCCTTGCACGAACTGCGCTTCTTCTCCACCGAGGTACGCATTCTGGGCGTCTACCCTGCGCACCAGCGCCGGCGCAGAAGCTGAGAGTGCCCGGAGTGAGAGACGCACCCTGCTCGGGGAAGAGGGTCCGGCCGCTCTTCAGGGGTAGTGGGCATGACCCAGCACCGCAGAGGGCGTTGTGTTCGACTTCGGTGGTGTCATGACACCCGCTCGGCTGCCCGCGGTGCCCGCCTTCGAGCGACGCGAGGGCCTGACCGACGGGACGTTGCTCACCAACCTCCACCTCGGCCCCGACGGGGTCCGGCTCACCGGGGAACTGGAGCGCGGCGCCCGCACCAAGCCCCAGTGCGACGAGGCGTGAAGCCGGCCGCGCCTCCGACGACTAGGTGTGGAGGAACTCGGGGACGAAGATGTCGCGGTTGGTCAGCAGGTTCTTGGAGAGGCCCTGTTCGTGGTGGTAGCGCAGGAAGGTGTCGACCGCCGTGCGGTTCGCGTGCAGGCCGTAGGGCCACCAGTCCTCGCCGAGCAGGCTGCGGTTGCGTTCGAAGAGGCTGCTGAACCAGGGGGTCACCAGGCTCATGTGCTGTTTCAGGGCGTCCTCGAGGTATGTCCGTTGGGCCAGCTCCTTGGCCTGGACGAAGGCGCGGTAGACCGAGCGCAGTTCCTCGCCGTGGTGCACCAGGTCCTTGCGGACGGCGATGATGTGCATCGGGGGGAAGATCCCGGTGCGCCGGTAGTAGTCGCGTTCGACGTTCTCGTAGTCGGGGAAGAGCCGGGCGATTTTCGTCGATCCTTGCATCATGGCCTGCGGCACGTCGACGGAGATGAGCGCGTCGATCTCGCCGGAGGCGAGCATGGCGCCCAGGGTCCGGCCGTCGCCGGCGTGCCGCACGTGCACGCCGTCCGGCACCGGCTGCGGTAGCCAGTCGAACGCGGGGACGGGATGGTTGGTGCCGCCGATGACCCAGCGGCATTGGTCGGCGCTCACGCCGTACTCGTCCGACAGGATGCCCTTGGGCCAGATCCCGGCGTCGTGGCCGAAGAGCGCGAACTCGCCGAGCGTCTTGCCGGCGAGGTCCTGCGGCTTTTCGATCCCTGCCTCGGTGTTCACGAAGATGGCGGAATGCCGGAAGTTGCGGTTCGGGAAGATGGGCAGCGCCATGAACGGCGGGTCCTGCAGGTCGAAGGTGCGCAGGAAGTAGGTCAGGCCGAGTTCCGCGATGTCGTAGCGGCCTTGGAGCATGTTTCGGAAGAGGTCCGAGACCAGCGGCTCCGTTGCGAGGGCGGCGTCCACCCCGTCGATCTTCACGCGGCCGTCGAAGAGCGCCTCGGTGTGCTCGTAGCGGTAGGTGCCGATGGTCAGTTCGGTGCTCATCAAGATCCTCGCTTCCGTGAATGAGCTTTCACTTTCACCATCGGGCAGATATGCTCCCCATGTCAAGATGAACAATCATTCACTGTGGTGGAGGCCGGCATGCCGCGTATCACGCCCGAGCGTCGGGAGGCCAGGCGTGCGCAGATCGTGGCGGCGGCGCGCCGTTGTTTCGCGCGGGAAGGCTTCCACCAGACCTCGATGCCGGACATCGCCGCCGCAGCCGGTGTGTCCGCGGGTGCCCCCTACCGCTACTTCGCGAGCAAGGAGGAGATCATCCTGGCCATCGCCGGGGACGCCTTCCGGCTGATCTTCGAGCCGATGGAGCGGGTGGCCGTGGCCGCTGACGCTCCTTCCCTGAGTGACCTGGCCGCCGCCTCCCTTCAGGCACTGAGTGCCGAGAGCGTCACGGACGCCGCAGGGCAGGTGGTACCGGTCGAGGAACTGCTGGCGTGCGTCGTGCAGACCTGGTCGGAGCTGCTGCGCAACGACGGTCTGCGTGCCCGCGCTTCGGAGGGCTTCGAAAGGGTCCGTCGCGGCATCGCCGACGCCTTGCGCCGCGGACAGGCGGCGGGCGCCGTCCAAGCCGTGGAGCCGGAGAGCGGCGCACGGGTGTTGATGGGTCTGCTGCACGGATTCCTGCTCCAGCGTGTGGCGTTCGGCCTGACCGACACGGCGGGATTCAACGACGCCGTCCGGGGGCTGCTCGACGGAGCCGGGCGCCCGGACGACACTCCGCGGTGAGCGTCACCCAGCTCAGGCTGCACGGCCACTGCACATGCGGAGGCGGCACCGTCGTGCGTCGGCGCCGTGACGGACCACGCCGCGGTGGTGTTCCGCCGGCGGGCCACGGACGGCGGTGGGGGAGTGGCGCCCGGGCGGGGTTTCGGGGCGGTGCGGGCCGAGGCGACACCATGACCTTGACAATGATCAGTCTCGTTGTCCCGTTGGGTTTCGCGGGAGGTCGCGGTAGCGCAGAGGCCTGCGGCGCTGAGGACGTGCCGACCAGGGGTGCCCGCGGGCCGGCAGGGTGATGTCCGGCCCGCGGTGCACTGCCATCAGTACTCCCGCGAGCTGACGGCCACTGCTGATCAGGCGGTTCCCGAGTGGATGCCGGCCCCGACGTACAGGCCGGGCCTTCTGCCCTCTTCATGCTGCTCCCTTTTCCGGGAGCCCGGCAGACGAGAAGTGGCCTCATCCCGGCGAAGCAGCCTGCCGCCGTCCGTGGTCAGCCCAGTGCCGGGTGCCCCTGGGTTTCCAGCCAGTCGATCAGTACATGACGCTCGTTGATGATCGCAGCTCGTTGCGGGGTGCTGCTGGACGGCCGGGCCAGCACGTCCAAGGTTCGGTTGGCTGCCCAGAGCCTGAGCTGGCTGACGGTGACCCGGTCGAGCTCGCCAGTGTCATGCCAGTGCGCCAGGGCCGACGCGGCCTCCGGATGGCATTGCGCGAAGAACTGATCGACAAGGCCTCTGGCCACTGAGTCGACGTTCGTCATCGTGACCTCCCGGGGGCTGGTACTTCACTATGCGTTGAGGATGCGTTGAGGCGGTGGCCGGGCACAGGGCCCTTTGGTCCCCTTCGGTGCGGCGCCTGGCCGCGGGGTGTGCTGCAGCCGGTTCTGCCGATGGCCGCGGTGACGGCGAGCACGGTCAGGACTGAGGCAGCGTTCAGCGTCGACGTCCGAAGCAGGGCGCCGTCGGCGTGAGACGGCTCCGCTCGGCGCGGCCGAGGTTGCTCGCCTCGGGAGCATCTGCCGCTCCGGTGCCGCAAGACTGGTGAGTCCGACCAGTAGGCGCCCAACAGCTGCGGTCATTCCATGCTGCGAGCCGCGCGCCTCCTGAGTTCGGCTCGTCGGGGTGGTGCGATCCGGAGGCGCCCGCATGCCCCTTGCACGGCCTCGCCGCCGACGCGGCGGTCGGCGAGCTCGCCGGGGCCGTGCTCGCGCCGGGACAGCGGACGGCGGATGCCGCGCCGGCCCGTCCGGCAGGCCCAAGCGCGCCGTACCAGGGGCCGCAGGCGATGCGGAACCCGCCGTGGAGCGAGGAGATCCGGTGGGGACGCAACGGTCCAGCGGTACGGGCCACCCCCAGGACAGGACAGGAGTTGGCGCACGCGCCCCGGCGGCACGCGCGCCGGGCGCCGCCCGCGGGCGGCCGCGGGCAGAAGGGCCCGGCGCGTCCGGTGCGCCGTCGCCGGGCGGCAGGTCGAAACGCTTCTCCGCGGACGGCGCAGGTCAGCGGCGCAGGCCGGCGCGGCACCGGCCGTCGCCCGCGCAAGCGGAGCGCATGCCCCGGGCGACACGGATTGTGCGGATTATCAGATTTTAGCCGGTGTTCTTGCCTGGCTCGCCGGGTCCGCAGCTAGCTAGGTGCCAGGCCGCTTCCCGGCCCGGGCCCCCGATGAGCCCAGGCCACTGATCGATCGAGGGACGCGGTCGGCAACCCCTACGTGAGGAGTGATCATGAAGAAGGCCTACGAGGCACCGACCCTGGTCCGGCTCGGCACGTTCCGGAAGGAGACCGGGCTCCTCGGGCGCGCCGGCAACGACCGACTGATCCTGAGCAAGAACTGACGCACGACGATCCTGACCCGACGTCATGACTGAGCTGCACGAAAGTGCGGGGACGGGCCCCGGCGACGCGCACTTCGCGGTCTTCGCCGACCGCGCGGACGCGGCCGCCGTGGCCCGCTCCTTCGCCCGCGCCGGAAGCCGGACGCTCACCCATGCGTCGGGCAGGCCCTGGCTGGTCGGCCACTGGCACGACGACGACATCCTCGCGGTCCACGCCTGCGGTGCCTCACTCGCCGTGGTGGGCTGCTGCCCGATCGACGCCGGTGACCTGCGGCGCCGGGCGGCACGCCTTCGTGATCTCGCGGAGCTGGACACGCTGGCGCGGTCCCTGCCCGGCAGCTTCCATCTCGTCGGCGCCCTCGACGGGCGGCTGCGCGTGCAGGGCACCGCCTCCGGACTGCGACTCGTCTTCCACGCGGAGATCGACGGGGTGCGGGTGGCCGCGACCCGCGCCGACCTGCTCGCCTCCGCCCTGGATCTCGATCCCGACGTGGCGGAAGTGGCCGTACGGCTGCTGTGGCCGACGCCGTACCCGCTGTCCGAGACATCGATGTGGCGTGCGGTCACCGCGGTTCGCCCGGGGGACGCCCTGGTGGTCGCCGACGACGGGCGCGGCCTACGGCACACCCGGTGGTGGACGCCGCCGGAGCCGGTCCGGCCGCTCGCCGAGGCGGCGCCGCTGATCCGGCAGGCGCTGGAGGAAGCCGTCGGCGCACGCACCCGTCAGGGCGGCGTGGTGAGCTGCGACCTGTCGGGCGGCCTGGACTCGACGTCCATCTGCTTCCTCGCCGACCGCTCAGCCGCCCGCGTGGTGGCCAGCACCTGGCCGGGACGCGACCCGGCCGACACCGATCTGCCCTGGGCCGAGCGGGCGATCGGCTGCCTCCCGGACGCCGAGCACGTCGTCTGGGACGCCGATGCCTCGCCGCTGGTCTACGACAACCTGCTGGGCATCGACGATCTCCTGGACGAACCCACCATCGGGGTCATGGACCGCTCCCGGGTGCTGCACCACCTGCCCGGTCTCGCCGCCCGCGGCAGCCGGCTGCATCTGACCGGCATCGGCGGCGACCACGTGGCCTGGTGCTCCGAGGCGTACTACCACCGGCTGCTGCGCACGCGCCCGCTGTTCGCCGTGCGGCAGGTGCGCGGCTTCCGGGCACTGTGGCAGTGGCCGCTCGGCGGCACGGTCCGCGCTCTGGCCGACGCGCGGCCGTACCCGGTGTGGCTCGCCGACGCCGCCCGCAGGTTGCGCGACGCGCCGCCGCCACCGGTCGCGACGGCTCTCGGCTGGGGCATGGCGCCGCGTCTGTTCGACTGGATGACGCCGCAGGCCGAGCGGCTGGCGCGGCAGAGGCTGCTCGATGCCGCGGCGACCGCCTCCCCGCTCCACCCGGACCGCGGGCTGCACGCGGACCTGGAGCAGATCCGCTCGTGCACCCGCGTCATCCGGCAGTGGGACGGGATGGCGGCCCGCACCGGCCTGCCGATGGCCTCCCCCTTCCTCGACGACCGCGTCATCGAGGCATGCCTGGCCGTGCGGCCCGGCGACCGCGTCTCACCCTGGCGGTACAAGCCCGTCCTGGCCACGGCCCTGCGCGGGATCGTGCCCGAGGAGTGCCTGCGGCGCGGCACCAAGGCGACCGCCTCCATGGACGCCGCCAACGGCCTGCGCGAACACCGCGCCGACCTGCTGGCCCTGTGGGACGATGCGCGGCTGGCACAGCTGGGCCTGGTGGACCGCGACGCGCTCCGCCACCTCGCGCTGCGGCCCGCCTCCCGGGGACTGAGCGAAGCCGTCCTCTACTCCACCATCGCCGCCGAGGTGTGGCTGCGGGGGCTGGCCCGCGGGCACACCCCCGTCCCGCAGCCCTGAGCACCCCTTCGGACACGTCAGACTCGGACACGTCAGAAAGGCCCCCACATGCCCCTGCGGTTCGCCGCCGACGTCTCCACGGCCGAGACCGACTACGGCACGGTCCTGCTGGACGAGCGTGCCGGTACCTACTGGGAACTGAACCCGACCGCCGGCCTGGTGGTGCGGACACTGCTGGCCGGTGGCGAGGAGGCGGACGCGGCCGCTGCCCTGGTCAGGGAGTTCGAAATCGATCAGGCGGCAGCGCTGCGCGACGTCGAGGCGCTGGTACGGGAGCTGCGCGGCGCGGGGCTCGCCTCGTGACCACGCCCAGTGCCCTGGAGCGCCCCGGCGACGTGCCGCTGCGCCGGCGCCTGGCCGCCCGCCTCGTCCTGCTGCCCGCCCTCGCCCTCGCCCTGCTGCCGCCGCATCGCATCCGCACCGTGCTCGGCGTCCTGCGGCGCGGCGCGGCGCCGGCCACCACGGCGCAGGCCCGCCGGGCGCGCGACGCCATGTGCGCCGCCAGCCTGCACTGCGCCGGCCCGAAGGGGTGCCTGCCGCGCTCGCTGGGGGCGGCCCTGCTGTGCCGCCTGGGCGGGACGTGGCCGACCTGGTGCGCCGGTGTGCGCGTCGTGCCGCCGTTCACCGCGCACGCCTGGCTCGAGGCGGACGGGCGCCCCGTCGGCGAGGGCACGCCGGAGGGCTACTTCGCCCGGCTGATGGCGGTCGGCCCGCTGCCCCGGCCGGCGGACCGGTGACCGGCGCGGCCATCCCGCCGGGCGCCGGGAGCGACGGCGCTCAGGGCGCCCGGTCGGTCCGCGCGGCGGTGGCCGCGATGTACCGGCTCACCAGCGGGCACCGCAGTGCCATCGCCGCCGCCACCGCACTGACCCTGCTGTCCGCCGCACTGGGCCTGGCCCAGCCGCTCGTGGCCAGGGACGTGGTGGACGCGACCGGTCGCGGACAGGTCCTCTGGCCCCTGCTGGTGCTCCTCGGCGCGCTGTTCCTCGTCGAGGCGGCGGCGGGAGCAGCCGGGCGGTACGTACTGGACCGGATGGGCGAGGCAGTCGTACGGCAGCTGCGCCACGGACTGGTCGGCCGGCTGCTCCGGCTGGAGATGAGGGAGTACGACCGGCACCGTGGCGGCGACCTCATCTCCCGGGTGACGGCCGACACCACCCTGCTCCGCGAGGTCGTCTCGCAGGCCCTGGTGGACCTGGTGACCGGGAGTCTCGTGGCCGCCGGGGCGATCGCCCTCATGGCGTGGCTCGACGTCCTGCTGCTGCTTCTGGTCGCCCTCACGGTGGCGGCCGCGGCCGTGGTCGTCGCCTCGCTGCTGCGGGGCATCAGATCGGCGTCCGAGCACATGCAGGACTCGGTCGGTGCCGTGGCCGCCGAGCTGGAACGCGCCCTGGTCAGCCTGCCGATGGTCCGGGTGCACCGCGCCGAGGCACGCGAGGCGGCCGGCATCGGCGCGCGCGTCGACGCCGCCTACGGCGCCGGGGTGCGCGCCGCGAAGCTCGCCTCCGTGATGAGCTCCGCCGTCGAACTCGCCGTACAGGGCTCCTTCCTCGTCGTGCTGGTGGTCGGCGGCCTTCGCGTGCGCGGCGACGCCGGTTCCCTCGGCAACCTCGTGGCCTTCCTGCTCTATGCCTCGTACCTGGCCCTGCCGCTGTCGTCGGTCTTCCGTGCCGTGGGACTCGTCCAGCGCGGGATGGGCGCCTACCGGCGCATCGACGAGGCCCTCCGGCTGACGGCCGAGCCCACCGCGCACCGGGGCATCGGCGACCGCGTGCCCACGGCGGGGCCGGCCGGCCCATCCCCCGCACGGGAGTGTCCCGCCCTCGCGCTGCGCGGCGTCCACTTCGCCTACGACCCGCGGCGGCCGGTGCTCCGCGGAGTGTCGTTCACCGTGCCGCACCGGCGGTTCGTGGCCCTGGTGGGCCGGTCGGGAGCCGGCAAGAGCACGGTGTTCTCCCTGGTGGCGAGGTTCTACGAGCCGGACGGGGGCACGGTCCTCTTCGACGGGCGGCCCGCGGCCGAACTCACCCGTGAGGCATGCCGCCGGGGCATCGCCCTCGTCGACCAGAACGCCCACGTCATGCACGGCACCCTGCGCGAGAACATCGCCTACGCCCTGCCCGGTGCGACGGACGCGGAGATCCGGCGCGTCGTCGAACTGGCCAGGCTGGAGGACGTCGTCGCCCGGCTGCCCGGCGGTCTGTCCGCCGTCATCGGCGAACGCGGCGGCAACCTCTCCGGGGGCGAACGCCAACGCGTGGCCCTCGCCCGCGCGCTGCTGGCCCGGCCCTCGCTGCTGCTCCTGGACGAGCCCACCTCCCACCTCGACGCGATCAACGAGTCGGCGCTCACCGCCGTCATGAAGGACGTCGCCGGGGAGTGCGCCCTGCTGGTCATCGCGCACCGCCTGTCCACGGTGCAGCACGCGGACCGCATCGTGGTGCTGCAGAACGGCCGCACCACCGCCGTCGGACGGCACGAGGAGCTGCTGCGCGGCAGTGCCCTGTACCGCGAGCTGGCGGCAAGCCAGATGCTGCGGCCGGGACAGGAGCCGGACGGCGGCGGCCGGGACTGGACGGGCGAGTGAGCCCGGTGGCCTCGGCGACCCCGGCGGCTGCGGCCGCGATCGAAGCCGACGGGTCGCGCTCCGATGGCGACCCGGGGGAGCCGACCGGGACGAGATGACCGTGACCGCCGGATGCGTGCCGACTCCACCGGGGAACGGCACTTCGCAGACCGCGGCGATGGCGCCGTCCGCCGTGCATCCTGCGGCTGGCCATACCCCCGGGGAGCAAGCGGCGCCCAGCAGGGCGGGCAGTCCAACTTGGCTGCCTGCAGCTGGTGTTCCACCCGCCCCACATCGGAGTCGGTGATCAGCACGAGGCTGCCCTCGCCTCAGCGCCGCGACATGTAGAGGTCGAGGGCTTTGTGCAGGACCCTGCTGAGGGGGTAGTCCCACTCGCCAAGGTATTCGACGGCCTGGCCGCCGGTCCCTGCCTTGAACCGGAGCAGTCCCAGCAGGTGGTTGTCCTCTTCCAGGGTGTCGGTGATGCCGCGGAAGTCATAGACAGCCGCCCCGAGTGCGTGGGCGTCCGACATCATCCGCCACTGGATGGCATTGTTCGGCTGGACCTCGCGCTTGCGGCTGGTGGAGGCGCCGTAGGAGTACCAGACGTGCTCGCCGACGGTCAGCATCGTGGCAGCGGCGAGCACCTCGCCCTCGTGAGAGGCGAGGTAGAGGCGCATCCGGTCGTCGTCCTCGGCCTGCAGCGCGGTCCACATCCGCTGGAAGTAGGCCAGCGGTCGTGGGATGAACCGGTCTCGCTTGGCGGTCTCGACGTAGATCTCGTAGAAGGCGGGCAGGTCCTCGTAGCCGCCCTGGACGACCTTGACGCCGGCCTTCTCCGCCTTCTTGATGTTGCGCCGCCACTGCTGGTTGAAGTCGCGCTGGATCTCCTCCAGCGACCGCCCGGCGAAGGGGACCTGGAACACGTAGCGCGGCTGGCCCGCGGCGAAGCCGTCCTCGCCGCCAGGCTCGGTCTGCTGCCAGCCCATCCGGCGCAGCCGGTCGGCGATGTCGAAGGCCCGCGGCTCGTGCGCGGTGGCCTGCACATTTCGCAGATGCCGGGCCTGCGGGTCGGCGATCGCGGCCTTGACCGCCTCAGCGCTCCAGCGTCGGGCGACGACGGGCGGTCCCATCTTCACCGAGAACGCGCCCTGCCCCTTCAAATACGCGAGCATCGGCTCAAGCCACCGCTCCAGATCTGCCGCAGCCCAGTCGATGACCGGGCCCTCGGGCAGGTAGGCGAGGTACCGCTTCAGCCTCGGCAACGGCCGCAGCAGCACCAACCCAGCCCCGACGAGGTGGCCTTCCTCGTCGAACCAGCCCAGACTCTCCGCCCGCCAGTCCGGCTTCACATCCCCCCCACGAGGGAACCTGCATGTGACTCACCGAGGGCCGGGTCGTGACGAAAGCCAGATGCTCCTCGCGGGTGATCGCCTTCAGGCGATAGCTCATGCGCAGCGCTCCTTTGTCCGGCGCACAAGCCTACTGAGACGTATGGCCGCCCACGTTCCCATGCACATGGTGTCGTCGCACACGAAGCAGAAGCAGACTGGATTTTCCAGCAAGATCACCGATCATGCTCGTCGCCAGTGTCGCGAACCCGGACTTCATCAACGTACGGAGCGTCGCCGGGCGCCCGGAGCATCTGCAGACCGAGGACGCCCTCTCGCTGATCCACACGACCTCGCACGGCTACCCGCGGGCTGTCGACTGCCTCTTTCTGCGGGCCCCGGCGGCGCGTTCGCCACCGGCAAGGACCTCGTCGACGAGGCAGCCGCCCACGCCGCCGTGCGGGAGGTGGCCGGTGACTGAGGACCAGCTGCTGAAGAAGGTATGCCGCGCGTTGTCCGTCGATGCTCTGCGCAGCGCCGGTATTTCGCTCGCGACGCCCGCCCTGGTGCACATACGGTTTCAGCGTGTCCGCTGCAACAGCGCTGCCGTCGGCGATAGCCGGGGAACTCCTGCGTCCCGTCCTTCCAGCCGCGTCCGTCGGGGAGATCGTTCCGCGTTCTGGCGGGGAGCTGAGCACGATCTTCGAGATCCGGTTCGTCGGGACGGCCGAGCCGGTCGTGATCAAGGTCTATGAGGATCGGTGGCGCTGGAAACAGGAGAAGGAGACCTACGTCTACCGGCTGCTTCAGCAGCACGGTGTCGGGCCGGTGCCTGCCGTGTTGCACCAGGCGGGCGCCGACAACGCGCTGGGGCGCTGCTACACGGTGATGACGATGCTCAGAGGCCGGCCGTTGTCTGCCGTCAGCCACGCCCTCGACAGGGCGTCGTTGCGGGAGGTCTACCGTCAGATCGGGGGCTGCATGGCCGCAGTCCACCGGATCCCTCAAGGCGCCTACGGGTACCTCACCACTCGGGTTGTGGACGCCCAGCCGACAAACGCCGCCTATATGACACGGCAGTTCCACAACAAGCTCAGGGAGTACACCGATCACGGGGGCGATACGACGCTCGCGACGGCCATCGAAGCGAAGGTCGCCCGGCAGGAAGAGCTGCTCGCCGGGTGCCGGCAGGCGGTGCTGTGCCACAACGACTTCCACGAGGGCAACGTCCTGGTCGCCGAGGACGGCGGCGGATGGCGGGTCAGCGGCTTCATCGACGTGGAGAACGCGATCGCCGCAGATCCACTGATGGACGTGGCCAAGACCGACTACTACTGCGTTCACGACGACCAGGACAAGCGCGAAGCGCTTTGCGACGGCTACGGCCCGCTGCCCGCCGACTGGAGCGAGCGGGTCGGCCTCTACCGCCTCTACCACGCTCTGGAGCTGTGGGACTGGTTCGCCTCCATCGGCAACACGGCGCCGCTGGAGGGCATCAGCGCCGACATCCGGCGGATGACGGCACGATCTCTGGTACTGCAATACAGGTTCTGAAGCTCCGTGGCGAGGTTGCGGAGTGGGGCGGGGCTGCTGTTCGGCATGAGCTGCATCGTGCCGGACACCTCTGACCATCCGGGCCACCGCCCCACATCATGTCCGCGGCGTCCTCGATGTCGAACCGGGCCGGCAGCACCCGGTCGCCCGTCTCCTCGGACAGCCGAGGGTCGGCCCAGGACACCTCGCCGTCCAGGACTGCCTCCGCGATCTCGGTCTCCACCGGGTTCTGCACTGAGCGAGCAACGGGACGGGCAGGTCGATGCCGATGTGCCACGGCTCCGGATGCTCGCAGTCGCGGTCACCTTGCGCCGTCACCGCTCGGTCGTGGTACGGATGTCGGCCGATGGGCAGCGGCTGGGCAAGCTGGTCCGTTTCGACGACGATCCGGCCCGGCTCGAGTGGGAGATCGCCAAGGCCGGGCCGCGGCCGAATGCCGTGCTGGAGGCCGCGCGCGGCAGGTACCGGGTTGCCGACCGGAGTTCTCCTTCAGGCGCTGAGGTGCTGGGTGAGGAACAGGGCGGCGCGGTCGAGCGCGTGGTCGGCTTCGTCGAGTTGGCCGATGAAGGACTGGAAGACGTGCGGTACCCCGGCCGTGATGTCCAGGATCACGTCGACCTCGGCGTTCCGGGCGCGTTCGGCGAGGCGCACCGAGTCGTCGAGCAGCAGCTCGTTCGTGCCGACTTGCAGCAGCAGTGGCGGGAAGCCGGTGAGGTCGGCCAGAACGGCCGGCGCGAGCAGTTCCTGGTGGGGGTCCTGCCCGTTGAGGTACAGGTCGCCGGTGTGGGCCATGCCCTCGTGGGTGAAGAAGGGGTCGATTCCGGCTTTGGTGTCCATGCTGGCGCCCGAGCGAGTGTGGTCGAGGCCGGGTGAGAAGGCGACGATGGCGCCGGGCATGGGCAGTGCGGCCTTCCTGGCGGCGAGCGTGGTCGTCACCGTGAGGCCACCACCGGCCGAGTCGCCGGCGAACGCGATGGACTCCGGGCCGACCCCGTCGTCGAGCAGTGACCGGTATGCGGCGAGGCAGTCCTCGATCGCTGCGGGGAACGGGTGTTCCGGCGCGAGCCGGTAGTCGAGCGACAGCGCACGGAACCCCGTACGGGTGACGAGGCCGGCGGTCAGTCCCATCGCGGTCTGCGGCGATCCCAGGGAGAACGAGCCGCCGTGGAAGTAGAGGATGGTGCCCGCGCGTGCCTCGCCCTCCGGTTCGACCAGTACCGCGGGCCGTTCGCCGAGCACGGTGTCGGACGTGCGTACCTCCGGGACCGGGAACAGCGCCATCAGCGCCGCGAAGTCGCTGCGCATCTCTTCCACGGGCAGGGGCTTGAAGCCCTGCGGGCCGCGCCGCAGCATCGCGTCGACCGTCGCGCGCTGTGCCTTGCTCATGGCTGTGCTCCTCCAGAGGTACGCCGGTAAACTGTATGCCGTGGAAGGTAATATATATGCCGCGGCATCTAGAGAGGTCGGGGCGGCGACTGTGACGTTCTTCAGCGATCTGGTGCGATGCGAGACCCGCCTGTACAACGCACTCAACGATCAGATGCGCAGCCGTCACGGGATCGCGGCCTCACAGTTCGAGTTCCTCCGCTACCTGCGCGATCACCCCCGCGCACGCGTCGGCGATCTCGCGGGGTTCTTCGCCGTCGGCGTCGGAGCGACCAGCAAGGGGATGGACCGCCTCGAAGGGCGCGGCTGGGTCAGGCGCATCCCCAATCCCGCGGACGGCCGCTCCTCGCTGCTCGAACTCACCGACGCCGGCATCGAGCTCGTCGACGACGCGGAGAACACGTTCGCGACCGTCAGCCAACTCGTCCAAGCAGCCCTCGACCCCGAACAGCTGCAGGCCACGGCGCAGGCGCTGCGGCGACTCTGCGTCGCGCTCGAACACGACAGGATCGGCACGCCCGTCGGCTAGCCTCGCGCTGTCGCACGCCCGGCGGACCGGAGGCCTCGATGACGTGGCTGGTCCCCGGTCGGAAGCTCGTTGTCGCCCGCCGGTGGACGTCCCGTCCTTGCCGATGATGCCGAGCCGCTTCGGAGCTGGCCTCTTCGTCCTCGGCGCGCTCAGTCGCCGGCGCCCGGGGCCCGTCCGATCGTCCAGTGGCGGCTCGGGCCGGGCGGTGGGCCCTCCGCGCCGATCACGACGCCCGTGAAACGGCCGGGGGAGAAGGCGTGACCGGCGGCCGCGACGGCGTCGGGCGGTGTGCGGTGCAGGTCGTTCAGCAGATCCCACAGCTGCGCCGGGTCCGCGGGCGGCAGCGGATCCGGGTGGTGGGCCAGCGCGTCCGCCAGACCCGCCTGCGTGGCCCACGTGGTGAGCGAGGCTCCGGTGAAGTGGGCGCCGGCCCGGGCCACTTCGGCGGCGGAGGGCGGGTCCGACGCCATCCGCGCCAGCTCGTCGCCCACGGCTTCCAGCAGGGCGTGGGCCTTGGAGGGCGCCGTGTCCGCCTCGATGAACAGACGGTGGCCCGGCGGTGGCGGAAGCGGCCCGCGCGCACCGGTGCCGGTCCCGTCGCCGGGCAGGCTCTCCGGGCGGCACCGGACGGCGTACGTGTATCCGTGGCGTCGCCGCAGACGGGCGACGAGCCGGGAGTGCGGGTGACCGCCGAACACCAGGGACGCCAGGCGCAGTGCGGGGGTGAGCGGCTCGTCGCCGCGCGCGGCGACGAGCCGCACCTGAGCGGTGCCCGCCCGTACGGCGGGATGCAGCCCGACCGTGCGGGCGGGGGTTTCCTCGGCCGGCGTGTGCGGGGGGCCTTCGTCCGGGTCCGGTACGAGAGGTCGTGCTGCGTCGGAGGTCCATCCCGCGAAGGCCTCACGCACCGCTTCCACGGCCCTGTCCGGGTCCAGGTCGCCCACCAGGACGAGCCGTGCGTGCGCCGGCACGAGCAGCCGGGCGTGCAGCTCCCTCACCTGTCCGGGCGTGACCGCGGCGATGAGTTCCGGGGCCGGTGGTTGCTGTGGGTCGCCGGCCCAGCGGGGGGCGTGCCGGCACAGCAGGGCGTGGGCGGCCAGGGCGGGACTCATCCGGGCCAAGGCCGTCTGACCGCGCAGCACGGTGCGTGCCGCCGTCACCTCGTGGTCGGGACGCTCCGTGCGGGACAGCGCGTCGGCGAGCGTGCGCAGCAGGTCGTCCAGGCCGTCCGCGAGCACGCCGCCCCGCAGTGCCAGGCGGTCGGCGCCCACCAGCGGTACGACGTCGCCGCCGATCCGGCCGAGGGCGGTCTCGACACGGGTGCCGTCCGTCCCGGTGGTGCCGCGCAGCACGCAGGCCGCGAGGACGGCCGCCCGTGCGGCCGGCACGGGTCCGGTGGCGGTTTGGGCGGAGTGTGGCGGCGCGTGGCCGGGGGTGAGGGGCATCGTGAGCCGCATCTCGACGCGGGCCACGGTCGCCAGCCGGACGGCGGTCACCCACAGTCCGCCGGGGAGGCGGGCGGTGACGCTCGGCGGGAGGGCCGTCGTGCTCGGCGGGAGGGCGGCCGCGCGAGGGCGTACGCGGTCCGCGTGGTGGTCGTCCGGACGCGTGGTCGTGCTGATCGTCCTGCCGGTCGTCATCCGAGGGCCTCACGGTGCGGGAGCGGGGTGCGGGGGCGGCGGTTTTCCGGAACCAGGGTGAGGACGGCGCGGTGCGCGTCGCACAGCCGTCGTGCGGCTCGGACCACGGCGGCCGGGGTGGTGGTGGCCAGCAGGCGGGGAACGCGTTCGTGGAGGGCCGCGTCCGCGTGGAGCAGTTCGAAGGCGCCGAGGGAGCGGGCCCGGACGTGCGGCGCGTCGTGGTGTCGCAGCAGGCCGCTGATCCACCGGTTGGTGACGAGGAGGAGTTCGTCGGGGTCCGGCCCGCGCCCGGCCAGCGTGGCGAGTTCGGCGTCGAGGGTGCCCACGACCTCGTCCGTGCCGATCGCTTCCGTGTGGGTGACGGTGCAGGCCAGGGTGACCGGATGGCGTGCGGCGAACGGTCCGCCCACCAGTCCGCAGCCGGCCGTCACCGCCACCGCGGTGTTATCGCGCGCCACCAGGTCCTCGCGCAGGCGCTGTTCCACCAGCGCCGCGAGGAGCACGTGCGCGAGGTAGCCGGTCAGGTCGGCGGCGGGGTCGGGCAGCCGGTAGCCGACGCAGACGGCGGGCAGCGGGGCGAGCGGGTCGGTGTGCCGTCCGTACCGGTCGGTGACCGGTTCCGGCTCGGGCGGGGCGTCCCCCGGCGGTACCGGCCGCGCCGGAAGGTCGCCGAACCGCAGCCCGATCAGCCGCCGCACGGTCTCCGGCTCGAAGCCGCCGACGACGGTCAGGACGGCGTTGCCGGGGGAGTGGTGCCGGTCGAAGAAGTCCTGGCACTCCTGCGGGGTGACGTCCGCGAGCGCCGCCATGTCCCCGTACCCGTCGTGGGTGTGGGCGTAGGAGCGGTAGAGCAGCGGGGGCAGCAGCGACTTGGGAAATCCGCCGTACGGGCGGCCGGTGACGTTGCGCCGGATCTCCTCGGCGACGACGTCTCGCTCGGTGGCCAGCGCCGCCGCGCTCGGCCGGGGGCCCGCCATCCGGTCGCGTTCCGCGGCGAGTGTCCCGGCCAGCAGGCCGGCCGGGACGACCTGGTGGAAGTCGGTGGAGTCCTGGCCGGTGGCCGCGTTGGCGTATCCGCCGGCAGGTCCCGGGACGTCGGCGGAACCCGGGTCGTCGGAGGTGCCGGGGCGTCCGCGGAACATCAGGTGTTCGAGGAGGTGCACGAGCCCGGGACGGCCCGGCGGGTCGTCGCGGAACCCCACGCCGTAGCGCAGGCCGACGGCGCAGACGCCGGTGCCCTGTTCGGGCGCGAGCACCACCCGCAGGCCGTTGGACAGGGTGAACCGCTGGATCCGGCCGGTGTCGGACGCGCGCGCGGATCCCACGTACGTCGTGTCAGACACCCGCGCCCACCCGCAGGCCGAGCCGCTGGCCCCGGACCAGCTCCGCGTACATGCCGCAGCGGCCGAGGAGCTGGTCGTGGGGGCCCGTGTCGAGGCAGCGGCCCTCTTCCAGAACCACGATGTGCTGGGCCTGGCGTACGGTCGAGATGCGGTGCGCCACGACGACCACGGCGCGGTCCCGGGACAGGCGGTCGACCACTTCGCGCAGCCGGTTCTCGTTGATGCTGTCGAGCTGGGAGGTCGGTTCGTCCAGGAGGACCACCGGGGCGTCGGTGAGCAGGACGCGGGCGAGCGCGAGCCGTTGCCGCTGGCCTCCCGAGAGGTCGTCGGCGCGGCCCACGGTGGTGTCGAGCCCCTGGGGCAGCAGGGCGACCGCCTCGTCGAGCCCGACGGCGGCAAGCGCCTCCCACAGGCTGTCCTCTGCGGCGGGCGCGGTACGGCCGAGCAGCAGATTCTCTCTGACGGTGCCTTCGAGGAGGGTGAACGCCTGGTCCAGATAGGTCAGATGGCCGCGCAGTTCGGCCAGCGGCCAGTGGGTGGTGGCTCGGCCGAGGACCCGGACGGCGCCGCTGTCGGGCACGAGGAAGCGCTCCACGAGGTTCAGCGCCGTCGTCTTCCCGGCCCCCGACGGGCCGACGAGTGCGGTGACCCCCTGCCGGGGCACGGTGAAGGACAGCCCGTCGGCGGCACGCCGGGCCCCGTCGTGGCTGAACGTGACCTGGTGGAACTCGATCGCGGGCCCGTCGGGGTGGGCCGGGTCGGCGGGACCTGCCGGAGTGGTGCGGGGCCGGCTGCCGGCACTCACGTACGGTGCGCTGAGCGGCTCGTGGAGCGCGCGCGCTCCGTCAGACGTGTCCTCGGTCTGCTCGGCGAGGACGTCCTCGATGCGCGACTGCGCGGCGAATCCGAGCTGGAGCCGTGCGATGCCGCTGGCCACCAGGGTGAGCGGGGCGATGAGCTGGAGGAGGTACAGCAGGAACGCGGCGAACCCGGCGATGCTCAGCGAGCCGGAGGCGAGCCGGGCACCGCTGCCCAGCACCACTCCGATCAGGGCCAGTTGCTGGCCGAGCCCCATGATCGGTGTGACGAACGCCTGACGCCGGGCCGCGGCGACCGCGGAGCCGGCGGCCGTCACCGCGTCCGCGTCGATGGCACCCGTGACCTGCGCCTCCGCCCGGCAGGCCTTGACGGTGGCGAGGGCGCCGAGTGTGGCGGTGAAGCGCTGTGCGAGTTCGCCGAGCGCTTCCTGCTGGGCGGCGGTGCTGTGCCGGATGCCCTTGATGAAGACGGCGATCGCCAGCCCGGCCACCGAGAAGGTGCCCAGCACGATGAGCAGGAGCACCCAGTCGAGCAGGCCCATGATGATCAGGGTGGCGGTGACCGTGAGCGTGGCCATCGGCAGCTGGGTGACGCCGATGTCGACCACCGACCGCAGTTGACCGGAGTCCGACGTGACCCGGGCGACCAGTTCGCCGGCGCCGATCCGGCGGGCGCCGGTCAGCGGCAGGCGCAGTGCGTGGGCCACCACCCGCTGCCGGACGGACAGCACCATGGTCTCGCCGGCCCGTGCCAGGCAGAACGAGGAGAGGGCCGACGCGATCGCACCGGCCAGGGCCAGCACCGTCATCAGCATGACGGACCGTGTCACGGAGTGGTGCTGCGAGAAGCCGCCGACGATACGGCGGACCACCAGGGGAACGGTGAGCGTCGCGGCGGTCGCGGTCAGGGCCAGGAGGACGGCCGGGACCGTGTTCCTGGTGTCCCGGGCCACCTGGCGCAGCACGCGCAGAGGGAGACGCGGGGGTTTCACGGACATTTGATGGGCCGACATGGCTGCTCCTCCGTCGGGTCGCCGGCCTCCGCGGCGGGCAGCCGCGGGGGCACCGACTGTGATACCCGATCACACCCCGAGCTTGTCAAGTTTTATGTCAAGCATGTCGCTTTTCTTGACACGCAAAGGAGGGTCAGGGCTACGGTCCTGTCATGACAGTCGACATCATGGCGAGGACGGACCAGCACGCCCGCCGTCGCATCGCCCCCGCGGACCTGTCCGGCTTTCCCGCCGTAGCAGGCCTTCTGGAACGCCTGGGAGCGGGGACCTTCACCCAGGAGACGCTCAGCGCCTACCCCGGCCGCAACGACAACTGGGCGGGTACCACCACCCGGGGCCGCTCGGTCTTCGTCAAGCACCTCGGCGGGGAGGCCGCGGAGTCGCTGCGCCGCTTCCGCCGGGTGCTCCGCTTCGAACAGGCCGTCTCGGCAGCCGCGGCCGGCGGGGGACGGCCCGTTCCCCGTCCCCGCCTGATCGGCTCCGACGAGGCGGCCCGGCTCCTGGCCTTCGAACTCGTGGAGGGGGCCGCACCGGGCAGCGACCTGGCGGCCCGGGACGAGTTCGGCACCGACCTCGCCCAGCGGGCCGGCCGGATCATCGCCACGCTGCACACCCTGCGGCCTGCCGACCGGACCGGCATCGAGTCCGCCCCGCTGCCTCTGCCGGCCCTCGGCCACCTGCGGGCCCTGCCCTGGGCCCTGTACACCCGGGCCAGCGCCGGGGCCCTGGAGGCATGGCGGCTGCTGCAGGGCGACACCGCGCTGCACGAGGCGCTGCGCGAGCTGCGGGGCGACGAGGCACGCGCCCCCGGCACCCTCATCCACGGCGACCTGCGCCTGGACCAGTTCCTCAGCGCACCCGACGGGCGCGTGCTGCTGACCGACTGGGAGGAGTTCCGCCACGGTGACCCAGCCCGCGACCTCGGCGGATTCGCCGGTGACTGGCTGCACCGGGCGGTGCTCAAGGTGCCCGCGGGCCTGCAGCGCAACCCCGCGGCGGCCGTCTCGCACGACGAGGTCGTCGCCACCGGCACCACCGAGCTGGCCCGGGTCACCCCGCTGATCGCCGCCTTCCACCACGGCTACACCACGGCGCGACCGGACGCCGTCGAGCGTGACCCGGATCTGCTCGTCCGGGCCACCGCGTTCGCCGGCTGGCACCTGCTCGACCGGCTCCTCGCCACGGCCGAGCGCAGCGCGCGTCTGGGCGCCACCGAGCGCGCGGCCGCCGGCATCGGCCGCACCGCCCTGCTCTCCCCGCGAGCCTTCGTGTCCGTACTCGGCTGGGAGGGAACCCAGGCATGAACACCACCCCCGACGCCCCGGCCGCACCGGCCCCGCTGGCGCCGCCGATCCTGCGCATCCTCGCGGAGACCACCGTCGCCGCCGACGCCACGAGCGCCCTGGCCTCCGGACGGGAGGTGACCGCCGACGACCCGCGCGCCCTGCGCGCCGCGCTCGCCGCCGAGTTCTACCGGCGCCACCACATGGGCCGTACCGACGACGGCGAGGCACTGGCCCCCAGGTCACTGCCGGACCCCGCGCTGGAGGCACGGCTGCTCGCCGCCATGCCGCACCGGCACATCACCCGCGAGGTGGAACTCCTCGGCGACGGCGACGCATCCGGCGTCCCCGTCCTGCTGGACGGCGTACGGGTGAGGGCGGCTCCGGAGCGCCTGGACACCGTCCGCCCCGGGGCCCGCGCCCGCGTCCGCGTGCGCCTGGACGCCGCCCGCCCCGCCGTGTCACCCGGCTTCTTCCTCTGCGAGTCCACCGTGCCCGCCCGCGTCCGCCCCACCGGCATACTCCGGGTCTATCTGCACATCACCGTGCCCGACACGGCACCGCGGGTCTGGGCGGACGTACTGGGCCTGCTGGAGGGCGAACGGCTTCCGTACCGGGCCAAGATCGCCTCCTCCCGGACCGGCTACCCCCGCCAGGACGCCTGCGTCGTCTACCTGGGCCCGGAGAGCTGGGACGCGGCGGAACTCATCGCCGACGCAGCCCGACGTCTTCCCGGACTCGGCGGCACGGTCTCCGCCTTCGTGAGGGAACTCGCCCCCGGCGTCGGAGCCGCCTGGGAACCCGACGACGCCCGGCCCGGAATGCGCCGGGTCAGCTTCGGCGAGCACCGGGCCGCCGCGCTGGCCGCCGGACTCACCGAGCACGCCCTCGACCCCACCGCCCGCAGCCGCGAACAGGCCGTGCGCGACTGCCTGCTGGAAGCCGGCGTCGACCCCGCCGACCCCGCCCACAACGTCACCTCACCCCGCGAGGTGCTGCCCGCCCCGACGCCGGCCGCCGCGCCCGAGCGGCCCCCGCGCACCCGGCAGACCCCGCCCGCCGGCCGGCCGGAGCCGCTCACGGCCGCCGGGTGCTGAACGACGATTGGAACCCTGCCATGGTCATGCCCTCGAGGGCCAAGCCCGCCGTGATGATCCCGCACCAGCCCGACTGCGTCGATGACGCGCTGCCCTACGCCGAACTGGTGGCCCGGCACCGCGCACGCCGCCTGTGGACGGGGCAGTCGCTGCGCCTCGACGCCTTCCAGCTCTTCGCCCACCTCGCCGGACGCGGGCTGCGCCTCCCGGTCGGCACCGGCGTGTCCCTGACTCCGCTGCGCACCCCCTACGACGCCGCCGTCCAGGCCCGCTCCCTGGCACTGATCACCGGCCGGCCCGTGGTCATGGGGTACGGTCCCGCCACCCCCGGCTTCGTGGCCTCGCTGCGCGGAGCGCCCTACCGCAGCCCGCGCACCGCGGCCGCCGAGTTCCTCACCGCGGCCCGCGCCCTGCTCGACGGCGGGACAGCCGACCTGGCGGGCGAGTACCACCACGTGCGCACCGCGCTGACGCCCACCCGCCCGCACCCGGTCGTCGAGGTCGGCGCGGGCGTGCTGCGCCCCGCCATGGCCAGATCCGCCGCCCCCGTGACCGACGTGGCCATCACCTGGCTCACCCCCGCGGACTACGTACGGGACACCCTCGTCCCCGCGCTGCGGGACGGGGCCGGCGACCGGCGCCCCCCGCGGGTGGCCACCGTGGTGCACCTCGCCGTCGACCGCCCCGGCCGCGACCCCGCCCGCCTCGCGGCGGCCGTGCTCGCCGGGCACCTGTCCGCGCCCCACTACCTCGACATGCTGCGCCGCGCGGGCGTGACCATACGCGCCGAGGACGACCTCTCCGTCAAGGCCAAGCAGCTGGTCGACGCCGGCGTGTTCGTCTACGGCAGCCCCGCGCACATCGCCCGTGAACTGGCCCGGCACCGCGCGGCCGGCATCGACGAGGTGATCCTCAACGCCGGAGGCGTCCACTTCACCCACAGCGTCCAGGAGGCGCTGGCCGATCTGGAGGACGTGTTCACCGCCCTGGAGGAGCACCATGGCTGAGCAGCAGGCGCGGGCAACGACCGGAACGCGGGCGGAGGCGGCCGGCACCGGGCGGCGGCAGTCCGCGGGACGGACGGGAGACGGGGAGTGGGCGCCGTCCAGGCTGCTGCTGTTCGGCACGGGCGCGCTGAGCGTCGCCTTCCTGCCGTTCTGGCTGAACTGGCTGCGTGTCACCCGGCCCCGCACCGAGGTCCGCCTCGCCGTCACCCGCAGCGCCGAACGGTTCGTCAGCACCACCGCCCTCGGGGCGATCCTGGGCGGCGAGGTGCTGCTGGACGTGTGGCCGGGCACCGCCGACTGCTCGGCGCCGCACGTGGACCACGTCGAACTCGCCCAGTGGGCGGACGCCGTGGCGGTGCATCCGGCGGGCCTGCACTTCATCGGCCGCTTCGCCCAGGGGCTGGCCGACACGCCCGTACTGATGGCGCTCCAGTGCACCCGGGCCGTCATCGGCATCGCCCCCGCGCTCCCCCCGGGCGCCGAGGCGGGCCCGGCCTACCGCGGCCACCTCCAGGCACTGGAGCGGTACGACAACGTGGCCGTCGCACCGCCGCATCCCGGCCGCAGCGCCTCCACCGGCCGGGACGACGCCTCTGCCGCCGCGCCGCTGCCCGCGCTGCTCGACCTGATCGCACGTCACCGGCCCGCGCCCCGGCCCACGGAGGGAGCGCCGTATGCCCGCGCGGTCTGACGTCGGCACCGGCATCCGGGTGGCACCGGACGAACGGCTGGCCCGTGAACTGGGCACCCGGCACATCGGCACCGCCATCCTGGCGGTGCCCACCGGCGGTTATGTGTGGGCCCGCCGCCCGGGCCCGGCCCGCGACGCCCCGCTGCCGTCGCCCGACACGCGCCGCGCCGCCGCGGTGCGCGCGGCATCCGCCGGCGCCCCCGTCGGCCTCGCCCTGGCCACCGCCGACCCCGGCCAGGCCGGAGTGCTGCGCTACCCCGCACCCGGGACCCGTTCCGCCGCCGCGGTCGTCCGCGATCCGGCGCCGCGCTCCCAGGCCTCCGTACGGGACGCCGTCCGGGGCCTCGGCGTGACGCTACGGAAGCTGCACACCGCCCCCGTGGCCGAGGAGGCGCCCGGCCTGCCTCCGGCACCGGCCCGGCTCCTGCGCTGGCTGGGCGCCGGGGCCGGCCCCGGCGCCGCCCCGCGCCTGCACGCCGCGGCCCGCTCCCGCCTCGGCGAACGGCGGCTGCGGCTGATCGCCGACTGGAGCGCGGGCGCCGCCCACGGCCCGGGCCCGCGCGTCCTGCTGCACGGCGGCCCGTCCCTCGGCGCGCTCGTCCTGCCGTCCGGGCCGGCCCGCGCGGTGCTGCTGACGGGGGAGGAACTCACCGGCGGCTCATGGGAGTTCGACATCGCCTGGCAGCTGGCCGAGTTCGCGGAGATGGCCGCCGGACACCGCTGGGGGGTGTGCGGCGCCGCCGACCACGTCGCCCTGGCCAGGGCCCTCCTGGACGGCTACGGCAGGCAGCCGTCCCCGGCCGCCGTCCGCCGGGCAGTGGTCCTGCGCAGCCTCACCCACGCCCACGACTTCGCCGCGTACGTGACATGGCACGCACAGCTGCTCACCTACCTGGACCTGGTTGCGGAGGCCATGGAGGCCGCGGAGGCCCCTGACGCCCCGGCCGGATGGGACGCCGCCCGGGTGTGCGCGCCCCACGGCCGGTGACGGGGCCCGCGACAGCCGACGGTGACGACCGGGCCCGGCGGCCGGGTCTCTTCCGCCCGCCTGGTGCCTGCCGGGCGGCCACCGCGCGGCAGTACGGGCGGTACGTCGGCGCAGTGGCCGGGCGGGTGCCGGTCCGCGGGCCGCGGTGACGCGAGTCAGGACGCGCGGGCGCGCGGGCCCAGGCCCCTGATCACCTCGCTGCCGCCTGCGCGAGCGCCTTCCACGCGCGCGTGGCGAGTTCGAGGCTGCCGGAACGGGTGGCCTCCTCGGCGATCCGGCGCAGCTCCGCCGCGGCGGCCTCACCGGCGCCGGTCGCCAGTTCCGCCTCGTGCAGCAGGATCTCGGTGCGGACGCGGTCCTGGTGGGTCATCGTGCCGGCCTCGGCGAGGGCCTCGCCGCACAGCGCGACCGCGGCCTCCGGATCGCCACGGCGGAACGCCACACGCGCCTGTACGGCCCGCAGTTCGCAGAGGTGTCCGGCACCGTCCATCATGCGGAGCGCGGTCTCCGCCTCCCGGCACCAGCGTTCGGCGTCCTCCGTCACCGCGCCCCGTGCCTCGACGTGCGCGGACACGGCCGCCAGGCGAAGCCGGGCCCACAGCAGCAGGTCGCCGCGCGCGTCCGAGAAGCCCAGCGCCTCCTCCAGCAGCGGCAGCGCCCGCTCGTGCGCGTCGCGGGCCGAGTGGACCGCCGCGGCCGTCCACAGCGCGCGCGCCCGCCGGGCCCCGGACATCTCCCCGGCCCGCTCCAGCAGCAGACCGGCGTGCTCCTCGGCCTCGCCGAGCCGCCCCGCCGCCACCTCGGCCGCAGTGAGGGCGAGCAGCGCCTCCGCCTGATCGGCGCTCGCTGCGCTCTCGGCCACCGTCAGGGCCTCGCGTGCCCAGACGATCGCGCTCTCCGTCTTCCCGAGCACCCGGTCGCAGTCGGCCAGCGCGGCCGAGGCCCGTACCCGGAGATGGGTGATGCCCGACTCGCGAGCGACCGGGCGCAGCCGTTCCAGGACGTCCCGCTGCGCGCCTACGTCGCCGAGCCGCTCGTGCGCCCGGGCCAGGAACCACAGCACCTGCCAGGCATGGTCCGCGGAGACGTCGGGCAGGGCGGCGCAGGTGGTGAGCAACCGAACGGCCTCGGCGGGCGCGCCGTCGTCGAGCGCCGTGATCGCGGCGGCGAGGAACGCGGGCGCCCGGTCGCTGTCCGCAGCGCCGGCGGCCACGTGGAAGACGTCGATCGCGACGCCCAGGCGCTCCGCCAGGTGTGTCGCCGCCTGGAGTGTCACCGCCCGGTCACCGGACTCCAGGCGGGAGACATAGCTCGCCGAGACCTTGGGACCGACCAGGTCCGCCTGTGACAGGGCGCGCTCGGCCCGGAGCCTGCGCAGAAGCCGGCCGAACTCCGGTTGGCCCAACAGTTCCATCCGCCGTCCATTCCGCGTCGTGTCAAGGAGTGGGAGTAGCTTACGGCTCCCTCCGAGCGCCGGCGCTTCCGTCGCCACTCTTCCGACGAACTGCTTTCCATGACCAGTGGGAGCACTCGCGCGCGTCGGTAATGACAAGTGTGGTCACATTACTTGACAGCCGTCGGCCGGGACCGTAGAAATGAGTCATGCCCTCGCCGGTGACCGAACGGCGGGGCGCAGTTCCCGCTTCACCGTCGAGAAGGAGACGTGCATGTCCACCCAGGGCCTGATGAACGGTTTCGCCGCCTACACCGACGCCGAGGAGCTCGCCGCGGAGTCGGCCACCGACGTCGCCGACCAGCAGTCGCCCATCACGCTCAGCATCGCCACCTTCAGCATCGTCACGGCGACGCACGAGGCGGGCTGCTGACCCACTCGCCCACTGGGAGGCGACACATGACCGCTGACGATCTCGTCGAGGGGTACCGGCTGTTCGTCGACGCCGAGGAACTGGCGGCCGGCGCGGCGGCGGACCTGCTGCCGACGACCACCATCTTCACCATCTCGATCCCGGAGACCGCGACACCCACGATCACCTATTGACGCGGTTTCGAGCCGGTGACGCACTCTTCCGTGACTCGTGATGTCACGGAAGATGACATGCTTCGCGGGGACGTCCCGGGACAACCCGCGAAGAGCCCGAAAAGACCCCGAAAAACCCCGAAGAAGGAGAAGCAACATGTCCGCTCAGAACCTGATGGACGGTTTCGCCGCCTACACCGACGTCGAGGAGCTCGCCGCGGAGTCGGTCGACGTCGTCAACGAGCAGTCGCCGATCACCCTCAGCCTCATCAGCGGCGTGACGATCTCGCTCACCGCCGAACACACCTGCTGAACCCGCCACGGACGAAGAGGAGCCCCGTGTGAACGCGCACGAGCTCATCGACGGGTACCGGACCTTCGTGGACACGGAGGAGCTGGCGGCCTCGGCGGCACAGGAGCTGCCCCCGACGTCGACGATCTTCTCCGTCATCACCACCACCGCCACGACGACGCCGTCACCCGTCAGCTTCTGACCGACGGCTCGTGGCCACCGGAACCGGTCGTTTCGCAGCTACCGGACCGGATGGGAACCATGTGAACCTCTGAGGGGCAGGACAGGCCGACCGGTCTCCTGCCCCTCAGGCACGTCCGGGAGCGGCTCCGGTCCGTGGGCCCCGCATCACGCAAAGGGGCCGTCCGCCGTACTTGGGTGAAACCACCGTACGGCGACGGCCCCTGACGGCGTTTCGAACGGCGGTCAGCCGCCCGGCACGCCCGACGGCGACGAGGCCAGTGCCGCGTGCCGCGCCGCGGCGTCGCTCACGCCGGGCACGTGCCCCTTCCGGGCGAGATCGCAGCCGGCCAGACAGATCGCGCGGCGCGCCTCGTCCCGGCGGCCCGTCAGCCTGAACACCTCCGCCTGGTCCAGCCGGGCCGTGGCCCGGGCGACCGGGGAGTCGGTCGCCGCCGCCGCGTCCACCGCGCGCTCCGCCAGTGCCAGCGCTTCCTCGACGTGCCCCCGGACCGCCGCGATCCGCGCCGCCGTACCCGCCGGCCCGTCACCGTTCACCGACCACGCCGTCCGGCCATCACCGACCGCTCCGACGCGCGGGTCGCGCACCGGCATCCACTCCATCGCCTCCGTGTACCGGCCCGTGCCGGCCAGCAGGCGCGTCAGCGCCCGGCGCGCCGCTTCCCGCAACAGGTCGAGGCCGAGCAGGTCCGCCGAGTCCGCCGCCGCTTCCAGCAGGTGGGCCGCCTGCCGGGTCCGGCCGGCCAGCGACTCGACCCGAGCCGTCAGCACGGGCAGGAGCACGGAGCCGCCCGCGGGGTCGAGTTCCGCCACCGCGGCGCGGGTGAGGTCCAGGGCGCCCTGTGCCGGGGCCCAGCGCTCCCGCATGCCGTACAGCACCGCGAGCGGGCCGGTCAGCGCCAGGCGTGCGGCGGGCCGCCCGGCACCGTGTTCCTCCAGCAGGGCCCGGATACGGAACGCGGCGGCGCCCGCGGGTTCGGGGCCCTGCCACAGGGACACGCCCAGAACGCGCAGTGCGGCGGCCTCCTCCGGTTCCGCCCCGGCCCGCCGTGCCCACAGCAGTGCCGCGTCCGCCAAGGCCGTCGCTTCCGCGTACCGGGCCAGCCGCTGCCGCTCCCGTGCCGCGCGGACGGCGTCCTGCGCCCTCGTGAGCGGGTCGGCGCCGGGCCGCGGCGAAGGCCGGGCCCCTGGCGCGTCGTGCCGCCGCTGCCTGCCGGGAGCGGCCACGGGGCCGGGACCCGGCACCGGGCCGGGGCCGGACACCGCAAGGCGCGGGACGGCACCCGCGGCCCAGAGCGCCAGTTCCAGCAACTCCGGCCGGTTCGGCTCGTCGAGCAGGCCCGGCGAATCCGGCCGGTGCGGTGTCCGGCCCGGGGCCGTCTGCCGGTGCCCCGGCCCGGCACCCGCAGACGGCCCGGGTGACATGGTGTCCCTTCCCCCACCTGGTGCCGGGTGGGGGAGGAGTATCGGCTCGCCGAGTTCCACGGCGGCCCCCTCTCTGCGCGTCGTCCGTCGCCGCGCCGTCGCGACACCGGCATCATCCGAGCGCGGGGCCCGCGCACACATGGGTAGCGCCGACCCAGATTCGAAGCCGGGCGTCCACCACGATCCGCCGGACACCGAGAGGTCACGTCACGAGGTCACGTCACACCGAGGGCCCGCCGCACCCGCCCGAGCCGCTGCCGAAGGCAGCACGCGCCAGAAGGCGCACGGCGAGGCGGCTCACGTCCGCGACAGCAGCTCCCGCGCGCGCTCGACCAGGGCGCCGCGGTCCGGCAGTTCCGTCTTGAGCAACAGGCTCGCCACGTGTTTCTCGACCGTACGGGGCGAGATGTGCAGCCGTGCCGCCAGCGCCTTGTTGCTGGGCTTGTCCGGCATCATCTCCAGCACCTCGAACTCGCGCGCGGTCACGCCGAGCCGGCGCAGGGCGCCGGGGATCCGGTCGGTACCCGTGCGGCGCTGCCGGACCGGCTCACCGAGCCGCCGGAGCATCGTCCGGCAGGCACCGGCCACGGGGCCCACGTCCGCCTGGTGGAAGTACTCCTCGGCCTCGCGCAGCCAGTCCCGGGGCCGGCCCCATCCTTCGGCCGCCGCCGGTTCGGCGACCAGCCGCAGCCCCAGGCAGCGGGCCATACGAAAGGGCCCCGCGGCCAGCTCGGCCCGGCCCATCGCCTCCCTCACGCCGGCCGCGTCCGCACGCCGTCCGGCGACGACCGCCTGCGCCAGCGCGACGAACTGACGGTTCCACCGCATCCCGCCGGCGCCGGTGGCGGCCACCTCCCGGAGGCGCTCCTCGTCGGCCCGCCCGGCGAGCACGTCGAGCAGGATGCCGAGACCATGATGTCCGTCGAGGTGGAACGGGCTCTGCCGGGACCCCTGCTCCGCGGTGACGCGTGCCATGTCGAGCTCGGCCGTGGCGCGGTCCTCCTCCAGCAGCGCGCAGAAGGCGCGGCCCAGCCCGTGCACCAGCGACGCCTCCCCCGAGTCGTCCCCGCCGTGACGGGCGAACTCCGCGATCGCGGCCTGCATCTCCTCACGCCGCCCTCGGTGCGCGGCGAGGACGACCCTGGCCATCAGCGCATAGTGCGTCACCGTGACGAGCCGCAGTCCCCGGCTCTGGGCCAGGCACGTGGCGAGTTCCTCCTCGGCCCGCTCAAAGTCGGCCGTCAGCACCCGGTGCAGCCCCAGGACGGCGGAGGCGTTCTGCGCGAGGGCGATCGCGCCTCCCCGTAAGACTTCCCGGTGGGCCCGACCCAGCGGGCCGGCGTCGGCCTGAGCCAGCCAGGCGTTGCCGCCGAGGCCGACCAGCGCGTAGTTGCGCCATGCCGCCAGCCCGTGCTCCACGGCGCAGTCCAGGGCCCGGCGGAAGCACGCGTCGGACTCGGTCAGGTCGTGCTCGCGGCCTGCGAATCCGAGGATGTACCAGGCCTGGCAGACGGCCGCGGGCAGGGGGATGCGCTCCGCCCGCCGCGCCGCGCTGCGGGCGAGTTCGGCGCAGCGGGCCATCCGGTCCGCGGCCGGGCTCAGCACCGCCAGATACGCCGCCACCGCGTCCAGAGAGGCTCGTTGTTCCTCGGTCGCCGCCCCGGGCAGGAGTTCCCGCGCCGCCGACACCTGGGCGTCGCCCTGGGCCCAGTGCCCGGCCACCTGCGCCGCCCACGCCAGGCGGATGTGCCGGCCGATCTGCCGGGTGCGGTCGCCGGGTGCCTGCGCGGTGAGTTCCTCCGCCACAGCCAGTGCCCGGTCGAGCCGGCCGTCGTCGGCGAGCGCCTGGAGCAGCGCCTCCAGTATCTCGGTGAGCAGACCGTGGTGTCTGACACCGTCGGCGGGGTCGTCGAGCACCGACCGGGCGTGCTCCAGGACGGCGACGGCGGAGCCGGGCGCGCCCGCGACCGTGGCGCGGCGACCGCACTCCAGGTACAGCCGGGCGGCTGCCGTGTACTCGCCGGCGTGCTCGCGCAGCCGGGCGGCCAGCTGGCACCACTCGTCCGGGAGGTCCGGATACAGCTCCGCCGCCGTCTCGGCCGCCCGGAGCGCGGTACGGGCCAGTTCACCGGGGCTGAGTCTGCTGCGCAGTGCCTCCACGGCCAGCGGGTGCTGGAACGCGTACCAGCCCGGTATGCCCTCGTCCGGGGTGAGTAACTGCGCCTCCACCGCCGACTGCACATCGTTGAGCAGGGTCTGGTCGTCGAGGCCGAGGACGTGCTGGGCGAGCGTCAGCTGGAAGCGGCGGCCCAGCAGCGCCGCGACGGACAGCAGCCGGGAGCCGCCGGGGCCGAGCCGGTCGGCGCGGGCACTGATCAGCCGGACCAGCGTCGGAGGCACCGAGCCCGCGGTGGCGCCTGTGAGCCGCCAGGCGTTCTGTGCGTACACCAGCTCGCCGGTGGCGATCATGCTGTGCAGGAGCTCCTCCACCATGAGCGGGTTTCCCGCGCTGTCGTGGAGGAGCCGGTCGGACACTTCGGCCGGTACGAGGCCGGGTTCGGCCTCCAGGCAGGACGTCACCAGGTCGTGCACCTCGGGCCGGCCGAGCCGGGCGAGGGGGAGCGTGATGCCGTCGTTGCGCCGGCTCACCTCCTCGGCCAGCAGATGGGCCCCCGGCGACTCGGTGCGCACCGAGGCCACCACGGCGACCGGCTGGCCCGCCAGGTTCCCCGCCAGGTACTCCACCACGGCCAGGGTCTCCGGGTCGGCCTCATGCAGATCGTCCAGCGCCAGTACGCACCCGTTCTCCCGGCCGATCAGCGCGGTGAGCCGGAGGACCGCCTCGGCGATCACGACCATCGACGCGTCCCCGTACTGCCCGCCGGGGTCCGCCCAGTCGGGCACCAGACGCCCCAGTATTCGCTGATAGGGGCCCAGTTGGCGTGCCAGATCCGGGTCCAGGGTCCTGGCGACGGACATCAGCGCCTCGGTCAGCGGCCGGAAGGGCACCGGTGGCCCCGTGACGCTGCTGCGGCCGCGGAGCACGGGCATCTCGGCGTCCACGGCGCAGCCGAGGAACTCCCGCAGCAGCCGGGACTTGCCGATCCCGGGCTCGCCCGTCAGGAAGACGACCGTGCCGTGGCCGCGGCGGGCATCCCCGAGGACCGTACGCAATGCCGCCAGTTCGGCGGGGCGTCCGACAAAGGCGGCAGCGCGGGTTCGCATGCGGTGAGTCTAACTTCGCGCCCCCGACAGGAGATTGCTCCGAACAGACGGAGTCCCCGGCGGTCCGGCCGGCCCCGCCGCGCGGACGGGGAGCGGGGCGCCGACGAGACCGGGTGAGGAGCACCTTTCCGTCCCGAGACCCGTGCAAAGACCCGTGCAGAGAGCCGTGCAGAGAGCCGTGCAGAGTGCCGTGCGCAGACCCGGCGGAGGCCGCCGCGTACGGACCCACGTATGAATCTGGGGGGCGAATACCCATGCCCGGCCGGAACCCGATGGGCATGCTCTCATCCGTGACCAACCGAACGGACCGGCGTGACGACCTCCCGACCACGCCCGAGCGGCCAGAGGGAGAAGACGAGGCGTTCCTCGCCCTCGCGCTCCTCCTGGCCCCGGACACCGACGCTCCACCACCACCGGGCGACACGGGCACGGTCGGAGAACTGGTGCACCCCTTGCGGCCGTTCCTGACCGCGGCGCGACAACGCGCCCTGCGGTGGCCGGAGTCCGGGACCGTCGACCTGGCCGCGGTGTGGCAGGACGTGGCGGACACCCTGGCCGAACGGCTGGCCCGCCTCGCCGGACGCGTCCTGGCCGGCGAACTGGCCACCGCCCGCGCCAAGGGCACACTGCGGGGCGCCACCGGCCCCGAGCGCTACCGGTACTTCCTCGCCGGCCTTGCCCGCCGCGACCGGCTGGCCGAACTCCTCACCCGCTACCCGGTGCTGGCCAACCTGCTCGCCCGGGAATGCCTCAGCACCGTCGCCGCATTCCACGAACTCCTGGGCCGGCTCGCCGCCGACCGTCGGGAGCTGGCCGACGACGTCCTGCCCACGGCCCGCACGGCCCGTCTGGCCGGCGTCGAGCCGGGCGGCGGGGACCGGCACGCCGGGGGGCGAACGGTCGTCGTGCTGCGGTTCGTCGACGGTGAGCGGCTCGTCTACAAGCCCCGGCCGCTCGGGCTGCACCAGTGCTGGAACGCGCTGCTGGACTGGTTTCGCGAGGTCCTCCCCGAGTCGGCACCACGCGGCGTGAGAGTTCTGGCCCGCGAGGACTACGGGTGGGCCGAGTTCATTCCCGCGACCCCCTGCGCCGACGGGGCCGAGGTGGAGGCCTTCTACCGCCGGCAGGGCGCGCTGCTGGCGCTCTGCTACGCCATCGACGCCGTCGATCTGCACTGCGAGAACCTCATCGCCTGCGCCGACCAGCCCGTCGTCGTCGACGTCGAGACCCTCTTCCACCCGTCCTGGCGCCCGCACACCGACCACGGGGACGATCCCGCGCTCGGCGCACTGAACGACTCCGTGGCCCGCACCGGGCTGCTGCCCTGGCTGATGGACACCGAGGCGGGCCACGTGGACATCTCCGCGTTCGGTGCGGGCCGGGACGGCTCTGCCTCGCTGCTGGTGCCGGACTGGGCCGACCTCGGCACCGACACGATGCGGGTCGCGCGGCGCCGGGTGCCCTACACGGGCGCCGCGAACCGCCCGGTGCTCGACGGCCGGCCGGTCGACCCGCTGGAGTTCGCGAAACATCTGCACACCGGCTTCGCGGCCGGCTACCGCGCGGTGCTGCGCCACGCCGACGAACTGACCGGCCCCGACGGAGCGCTGGAGCGCTTCGCGGGAGCACCGATGCGCGTCGTGGTGCGGCCCACCCACGTCTACGCCTCGATGCTCGAGGAGGCCACGGAGCCGAAACGGCTCACCGGCCCGGGCGACCGCGCCGCCGCCTTCGCGGGCCTCGACACCGAGACCGGACGGGCGCACCTGCGTGAACTGGCGGTCCACGAGCGGGCGGACCTCATCGCGGGGGACATCCCGCTGTTCACCGGTACGACCGACGCGCGCACCCTGCGGACCGCACACGGCGACCTCGTGCCCGTCCCGCTCGACGCGAGCGGCCTCGCCACCGCACGCGGCAAGATCCGCCGGATGAGCGAGACCGATCTGCGGCGCCAGACGTGGCTGATCTCGGCGACGCTGGCCACCCAGAACACACCGGACGCGCCGCCCCCCGGAGCGCCCTGGCCCCGCCCGGCGGCGGCCCAGCCCCTGGACCGCACCCGGCTGCTGGCCCTGGCCTGCCGGATCGGAGACGAGCTGATCGCCACGTCCCTGCGAAACGCCGACAGAACCAACTGGATCGGCCTGGAGCGGCAGGACGGATTCCAGTGGACGGTGCAGCAGGCCGGAGCGGGCCTGGCCGAGGGCTACCCGGGACCCGCGCTGTTCCTGGCCCAGCTGGGCCGGCTCACCGGGATCGACCGGTACACCTCGGTGGCCGCGCACGCCGCCGGGGCCTTGCCGAGCCTGGTACGAGGACTCGCACGCCATCCCGGCCTGTCCCGCCAGGTCGGCCCCGGGGGCTTCTTCGGGCTGGGCGGAATTTGCTACGCGCTGGCCCGCTTGGCGAACCTCCTGGAGGACGCCCGGCTGCGGGACTGCGTGCCCGCCGCCCTCACCGCCCTGGCCTCCTCACTCACCGAGAACGACAACGACAACGACAACGAGGACGAGGACGAGGACGAGCCGGGCCTGGGGCTCGGCCCGGCCGGCGGACTCGCCGCACTGCGCGCCGTGCACGCCGAGACGGGGGAGCGGCGCGCCGCCGAACTCGCCGACTCGATCGCCGCGCGACTGGCCCGCCGTGACGCCCCGGACGCCGGGGACGGCGGATTCCTGCACGGGGACGCCGGCATCCGCTGGGCCACCGGCCGTGAAGCGGCACCGCGCCGCCCCGGAGACCGGGGCGGAGACGAGAGCGGGGACCTGAGCTGGAGCACGGGGCTGGCGGGTGCCGCCCTCGCCGCGGCCGGGCAGCCCGGCGGTGAGCCCGTCGTGCGGCGGTTCCTCACGGCCGCGACGCAACGGACGCCACTGCGTGACCAGTCCCTGTGCCGTGGCGAACTGGGCGTCGTCGACGCGCTCGTCGAACTGGAGCAGGCCGGGTACGAGGAGGCCCGCCGCCTGTGGAGGATGACCGGCAGCTGGCTGCTCGGCGCTGTCGAACAGTACGGAGTCCGGTGCGGCACGGCGGGCGAGGTGACGACCCCGGGCCTCCTGTACGGCACGTCCGGGATCGGCTACGGCCTGCTGCGCCTGGGGTTCCCCACCGAGGTCCCCTCGGTCCTCCTGCTGAGGCCTGCCCCCGACCGCCCCCCGACCGGGCGCAGACTCCCACTGACCACTGACCACTGACCACTGACCACTGACCACCGAACCGACCCACTGATACCGAACCGACCCACACGAAGAAACACCGAGAGGGGAGCACAGGATGCAGCAGCAGGGACAGGGACAGGGACAGGGACAGGACTTCGGGGAGCTGGAGCCGGGGGCGGAGTCCGGCATCGAGTCGCAGGGAGGCACCGGTGGCAAGGACACGCGCGGACGACGGGCGAGAATCCTGGCCGGCCTGACCGTGGGCACTCTGGTCATCACCGCGGTGGCTGTCGGCGACCCCACCCCGACCATGGCCAGCTGGGCCTGACCGCCTCCTCGGTCGTCGGCCCTCCTGCCGGGCGGGCGACGCGCGGCCTGCGATCCAGGCCCGCGTCGCCCGTCCGGTCCGTTCGGCGCCTCCCGTACGGTGGATCACTCTCGCCCCGGCCGGTGGCCAGGCCCTCCAGGACGAGATCACTCATGGTGAGGGCAGGCTCAGGCAGTTGTTCCCCATGCGTAGACGCGTCACGGACCGCCGGGTGAGGCTGGCGCGGAACTCGTAGCAGCCCGGGCCTGTCACGTACTGCTGCCAGTTCTCGATCTTGGCTGTGAGGACGACCTCGGTGGCCGATTGCCGCCTCGCCAGAAGCACGCCCACGGGCTCGCGCATCACCGGCCGGCCCCGCCCGTCGGTTCTGGGCAGGGCGAGGGCCCGCTCGAGTTCGGCGTCGGTCAGGCGGCCGTCCGCGACGGCACGCCGGATGCGCTGCTCGATCTTCCCCGCGCTCGCTTCGAGTTCGGCGTTGCCGGCGGCCGCGCTGAGCGTCGCCCAGTCGTTCTGCTGACGGGATGCGCACTGCTGCCGGGCGATGCGCCGGCCGGTGACGGAGGACGGCTCGGCCCGGGCGCGGAACTCGTAGCACTGCGGAGCGTCGAGGTCCCGGAGCAGAAGGGCGCGTGCGGCGAACCGGCCCTTGCCGGCTTCCATGTGCACCAGGTCCAGGCCCGGGCTGTGCCACACGTCGGCGGCGGGAACCGCCCCGAGTCCGGCCCGTTCGACGCTGGTCCGCATCTCGGTGACGACGTCCCGGGCGACGGCCGCGGGAGCGGGGTAGTGGCGGTACAGGTAGTGACAGCTGTCGTCAGGAAGGCGGCTCACGGAGACGGAAGGCGGCACACTGCGGAAGCGGTAGCAGCCGGTGACGTCGGTGCCGCGCCAGGTCAGGCCCGGGGGATTGCCGGTGAACTGCGCGATGACCGTGACGATCCGCCCCGCCCGCCGCACCTCGTTCGGGGGCACCTGCCTGTAGCGCTCGTCCAGAGGCAGGTCCCGTTCGATCTCGGTACCGAGCAGGTCGCCGTCGACGGCGGACCGCTCCAGGCGGGACTTCGTGGCCGCCACCGTGTCCTCCATGCGGCCGAGGGCGACGTGCCGGTCGTGGCTGAGCCTGAGGAAGACCCAGGCCCCGATGGCGCACACCAGCACCAGAGCGATGACGAAAATCCCCAGGCAACTGCGCCAGACTCCGCCTCGTCCCCCGTATCGCCCCATGCCTTCACGCTTCCCTGTCGTCATCGACGGGGTGCGGGCCGTGGCCCAGACGTGATGGAACAGGGTCCCGACGGAAACCGCCCTGCACGGCGCGACCGTCTCGAGCCTCAGCGGCAGGTGTGACGGGCGGTGATCACGCCCTTGGGCGTCGTGACGCCGCCGGCCGGGCCCGGGGCGGCGCCCCCTGCGGACCATCGCGAGGCACGCGGCCGCCCCCTCGCCGACGCGACGTCACGTCCGGGCGTGTCACGGCCCGCTGGTCGATGTGGGGCCGCCCGCCCCCGGCACGATCAGCCCGGTCTCGTAGGCCACGACGACGGCCTGGGCACGGTCGCGCAGGCGCAACTTGGCCAGGATGCGGGCCACATGGGTCTTCACGGTGGCTTCGCTCAGGCTGAACCGGATGGCGAGTTCGGCGTTGCTCAAACCGGTGCCGAGGGCCCGCAGGACCTCGAGCTCCCGGGGTGTGAGTACCGACAGGTCGCGGTGCAGGGCGGGGGCCGGGGTGTCGCGGGAGACGAAGCGTTCGACCAGACGCCGGGTGATGGCCGGGGCGAGCAGCGCGTCCCCGGTGCGGGCGAGGCGGACGGCGGCGACGAGGTGTTCGGGGGTGACGTCCTTCAGCAGGAAGCCGCTGGCTCCGGCGGTGAGGGCGGCGTACACGTAACGGTCCAGGTCGAACGTGGTCAGCATGATCACGCGGGGTGGGTCCGGCAACGCGCCGGAGAGGATGTGCCGGGTGGCCTCCAGGCCGTCGGTGCCCGGCATCCGGATGTCCATCAGCACCAGGTCGGGACGGGTGCGGGCGACCACGTCGATCGCCTCGTCGCCGTCGCGGGCCTCGGCGACCACGTCGATCCCGTCGGCCGTCAGGATCATGCCGAAGCCGGTGCGGACGAGCGCCTGGTCGTCGACGATGACCACGCGCGGCGCCCCGCTCACACGGGCTCCTCGACCGGGATGACGGCACTGACCTCGAAGCCGCCGGTGGCACGCTCACCGGCCCGCAGGGTGCCGCCGTGGACGGCCAGACGTTCACGCAGGCCGATCAGTCCGCGCCCGCCGCCGGGGCCGGCCGGGGCCGCCGAGGTGCCGCCGGTGTCGGACACCGCGATGCGCACGACACCGGGAACGTGGTCGACGGCGACGCGCACCCGCGCGCCGGCCGCGTGCTTGACGACGTTGGTGAGCGCCTCCTGCACGACGCGGTAGGCGGCCAGGTCGGCGCCCGGGGGCAGCGGGGGAGGGGCGCCGGTGACGGTCAGCTCGACCGGGACGCCGGTTTCCCGCAAACGGTCGGTGAGGGAAGGGAGTTGGCCCAGGCCCGGCTGCGGGGCCAGATCGGGGTCGGCGGCCGGTTCGGTGTCGTCACCGGACATCGCGAGCAGGCCCATGACGTGGCGCAGTTCGGTCATCGCGGTACGGCCGCCCGCCTCGACGGCCAGCAGCGCCTCACGGGCCCGGTCGGGCGCGCTGTCCATCACCTTGCGGGCCGCGCCGGCCTGGATCACCATCACGCTCACATTGTGGGTGACGACGTCGTGCAACTCACGTGCGATACGGGCGCGTTCGCGGTCCACCGCCCGCCGGGTGGCGGCCTCGTGCTCCTCCTGCAGGACGGACAGCCGTTGCTTCCCTGCGTGCACGGCGTTGGCCGCGAGGCCCACCCCGAGCAGGGCGAGGAAGGGCACCAGACCGGAGGTGAAGGCCGGCAGGTTCTCGTCGTGCCGCACGGCCAGCGCGATGGCGCCGATCGGCAGGGCGGTGAGCGTGCGCAGCCGGTAGGGGCTGTGGACGGCGGCGCTGTAGGCGGCCATCACGCACGACAGGAACGTGTACACGGTGGCGTTGCCGCCGCCCGCGCGGTGGTTGAACGCCAGGCCCACGACGACCACGGCCCAGAACGCGGTCAGCGGATACCGCCGGCGCACCACCAGGGGCAGCGCGGTGAGGGCCGCCAGGACCAGCAGCCCGGGCCCGACCTCGCCGAGGCCCCGCACCAGGCCCGCCGGCGGGTAGGGAGCGGCCGGTGGCTGCGGCACCTGCAGTACCACCGGCGGCACCAGCACCGCCTGCCCCGGCGCCGGACCGCCGCTCTGCCGCCGCACGGCGACCACCGTGCAGGCCGCCAGGACGACGGCGAGGATCGCGTCGGCCGTCCACATCCACCGGGACGGCCGCGGCAGCGGCCCCGGACGCAGCATCGCCGTGACCGCCGTGCGCCACCGCTGTACGAACTCCGCCCCCACAGCCCCTCGCATGCGCCCAGTGTGACAAGCCCCCGGTCGGGCCACATCCCTCAGGAAGACGAGGCGCCGTGCATCTCGCGCATACATCGCAAGGATGACACGCCCACGGGGTCATCCCGGTACGGCAACCGGTCTCGCCCCCGCAGCCGACGCCCCCGGCGCCCTCCTGCCTCTAGCTTCGGGCCGACCGACAGCCACCAGGCCAGGGAGAGACCATGACAGTGCAGCCGCCCGTCATCGCCGTCCGCGAGGTGACCAGGCGCTACGGCGAAGGGCCGCCCGCGCTCACCGACGTGAGCCTCACCGTGCACGCCGGGGAGGCCGTCGCCGTGCTCGGGCCCTCCGGCAGCGGCAAGTCGACGCTGCTGAACCTGATCGCCGGACTCGACCGGCCCAGCACCGGCAGCGTCACGGTCGACGGGCTGCGGGTCGACGAGCTCGGCGAGACGCGGTCGGCCCAGTACCGGCGGACCCGGATCGGCATGGTCTTCCAGTTCTTCAACCTGCTCGACGACCTGACCGTCCTCGACAACGTGCTGCTGCCCGCCCAGCTGGCAGGCCTGCCCCGGGCGGAGGCCCGCCGGCGCGCCGCGGGGCTGCTGGAGCACCTCGGCATCGACCGCCACGCCGCCACGCACCCGGCCAGGCTCTCCGGTGGCGAGCGCCAACGGGTCGCCGTGGCACGGGCTCTGATGAACCGCCCGGCGCTGCTGCTCGCCGACGAGCCCACCGGAGCCCTGGACACGGCCTCCGGCGAGGACGTACGCGAGCTGCTGACCGACCTCAACGCCACGGGGCAGACGATCGTGCTGGTCACCCACGATCTGAACCTGGCCGAGGCCTGCGCGACCCGGACGGTCGAACTGGTCGACGGCCGGATCGTCCGGGACACCCACCACGCCGCGGCGGTGACCCGATGAGCGCCCTGGGCCGGGTGGTGCGCGCCGGTGTCACACGGCGCCGCGTGCAGACCCTGGTCATGGCGCTGACCTCGCTCATGGCCGTCACCGCGTCGGTCGTCGCCGCCGGGCTGCTGGTCGCCTCCCGGGCGCCGTTCGACCACGCCATGGCCGCACAGCGCGGCGCGCAGCTGACCGCGCAGTTCGACGGCACGAAGGCGAGTGCCGCCCGACTCACCGCCACCGCGCGCACCTCCGGCGTGACCGCCGCGGCCGGCCCCTTCCGCACCCTCACATTGAACGTGCGCACCGCGTCGGCCTCCGGCGCCCTCCCGGAAGGCGTCACCCTGCCCCCGCTCACCGTCGTCGGGCGCGCGGACCAGGGCGGCCCCGTCGACCGGCTCGGCCTCGTCACCGGCCGCTGGGCCACCCGGCCGGGCGAGATCGTGCTGGCGTACGGCGGGGTGCCCCTCCAGCCGGGCGCCCGGCTGGAGGTCTCCGGTCTGCCGGGCCGCCCGATGCTGACCGTGGTCGGGCTGGCCAGGTCGGTGACCGGCTCCGCCGAGGCCTGGGTCACTCCGGCGCAGGCCAAGGCGCTGAGCGTGCGGGGCGCCGGCCCCACGTACCAGATGCTGTACCGCTTCGGTGACGCGTCCACCGACGCGCAGATCTCCGCCCACCGCACCGCGATCGGCGCCGCCGTGCCGAAGGGCGCGCTGACCGGCACACTGTCCTGTCTGACCGTCCGTCGGCAGGCGACCGCGAACGCGATGGCGTTCGTGCCGTTCGTGGCGGCCTTCGGGATTCTGGGACTCGCCATGTCGGTCCTGGTCATCGGCATCGTCGTCAGCGGCGCGGTCGGCGCGGCCACCTGGCGGATCGGCGTGCTGAAGTCGCTCGGCTTCACCCCGGGCCACATCGTCCGGGCGTACGTGGCACAGGCCTTGGTCCCGGCGGCGGCCGGCTGCGTCCTGGGCGTCGTCCTGGGCAATCTGCTGGCGCAGCCCGCACTCGCGGAGACCGACCGCGTCTACGGCGGTGCCTCCTCGTCGATTCCCTGGTGGATCGACGTCGTGGTGCCCGCCACGGCGCTCGTTCTGGTCGCGGGCGCCGCTCTCGGGCCCGCTCTGCGCGCCGGGCGGCTGCGCACCGTGGAGGCGATCACCCTCGGGCGCGCACCGGGAGCCGGGCGAGGGCGGCGGGTACGGCGGCTCGTGGGACGGCTGCCGCTGCCGCGCGCCGTCAGCCTCGGTCTGGCGCACCCCTTCGCCCGCCCGGCACGGTCCCTGACCACGGCGGCGGCGGTCGGCCTCGCCGCCGTCACCGTGACGTTCGGAACCGGACTGGCTCTGACGCTGGGCTCCGTCCAGTCGAGCCGTGAACTGAACGCGGCCGCACCGGTGGTGGTCTCCACAGCCGGCGGACACGGTCGGCCCGGAGCCCAGGTGGTGCACGTCGGCGCCGACGCGAAACGGGCCGACCCGGCCAAGGTCACCGCGGTCCTTCGGCAACAGCAGGACACCCGGCGGTTCTACGGCACCGCGACGGCCCAGGTCCATGCGTCCGGGATCACCGGACGCACGGAGGTGACGGCCTACCGGGGCGACGCCTCGTGGGCCGCGCCACGGATGGTCTCGGGGAGCTGGCTCACCGGCCCGGGGCAGGCCGTGGTCACGACCCGGTTCCTGCACGCCGCCCAGCTGCGCGTCGGGGACACCCTGGCCCTGTCCACGACCGGCCGGAGCACCTCCGTACGCATCGTCGGCGAGGCGTTCTTCACCGAGAACCAGGGCATGGAGGTCCTCACCCCGGCCGCCACGCTCACCGCACTCGGACTCGACGCCGCACCGAGCCAGTACTTCCTGCAGCCGGCACGGGGCGTCTCGCTGGGCTCCTACCTGACGGCGCTGAACTCGGCGCTGGACCCCACCGGTGCCGTCGCGAGCGCCGCCGACACCGGCAAGTCCGGCGTGATCGTGGCCATGGACGGGCTGATCGCCATCCTCACCGGCATGCTCGTCGTGGTCGCGGGCCTGGGCGTGCTCAACACCGTGGTTCTCGACACGCGTGAGCGCGTCCGCGACCTGGGTGTCATGAAGGCCGTAGGGATGACACCGCGTCAGGTCCTCGCCATGGTGATCACCTCGGTGGCCGGAGTCGGCCTGCTCGCCGGAGTCGTCGGGGTGCCGCTCGGTGTGGCCCTGCACCACTTCGTCACCCCGCTGATGGGCCACGCCATCGGCATGAACCTGCCCGGCTCGGTCATCGCCGTCTACCACTCGCCCGTACTCTTCCCGCTCGCCCTCGGCGGCATCGTCGTCGCGACGGCGGGCGCCCTGCTTCCGGCGGGCTGGGCGGCCCGGGCGGACACGGCGACGACGCTTCGGACCGAGTGACGCACGAGGGCGGCCGGACAGCCTCGATGGCGTCCGGCAGACCCTGAGGCCGTCCCAGACGACCGTGCAGACATCTGTGGCCGGCTGTGACTCGTGGTCAACTCCCGCGAACACGCAGGGCATACGTGCTTGGGGCGTGCGGAGTGGGAAGGGACCAGGTGAACGATCGGAGCCCGCGTGACGCTGGGACGCGGAACGCCGGATGGCAGTACGCGCGTTTCGGGCCACCGGATCCGGCGCTCGCGCTCGAATGGCCCCGGACCCGCCACCGAAGCGCCGCCAAGAGTTCACCGCCCGTCCGCGCACCGGCTGATTCCGATACCGACCGGGGCCGCCAGACTTCCGCCGGGCCGATCACCGGCTGCGGCCCGCGCCTGCCGCGGGCCGTACCGCCGTCCCCACGCCGGCCGCTGACCAGCCGTGCCTTCGGCCCGCCCCGGGCCGCTAGTCCCTGAGGGAGAATCCGATGAGATCCTGGCGCCCCGTCCTGTCGGCCACCGCCGCCCTGAGCCTGCTCGCGCTCGCCGTGTCCGCCGGAAGCGCCTCGGCCGGCCCTCGCGCCGCCGGCGCCGGCAGCGACGACACACCGTTCACCTTCGCGGTGATCGGCGACATGCCCTATGGCGACGCCGAGATCGCCGACTTCCCGCACGTCATCAGCCAGATCAACGCCGACCCCGACGTCACCTTCGTCTCGCACCTCGGGGACATCAAGAACGGCTCGACGGAGTGCAGCGACGCGTACTTCCAGATGGTCAAGTCGGACTTCGACCAGTTCAAGGACCCGCTGGTGTACACGGTGGGCGACAACGAGTGGACCGACTGCCACCGGCCGAACAACGGCTCGTACAACCCGTTGGAGCGCCTCGCCAAGATCCGCCAGGTGTTCTTCGCCCGGCCCGGCTTCACCCTCGGCCGGCACAGCGTGCGGGTGGCCTCGCAGGCAGACGAGGGTGTCCCGGAGAATGTCCGCTACACGCGCGCCGGAGTCGCGTTCGCCGCGGTCGACGTGGTGGGCAGCAACAACAGCATGGAGCCGTGGACCGGCAACACCCGGCCCACTCCCGAGCAGACCGCCGAAGTGCTGGCCCGTACGGCGTCGGTGATCGAGTCCATCCGTGACACCTTCGCCTCCGCCCGCCGCCATCACGACCGGGCTGTGGCCCTGATGATGCAGGCCGACATGTTCGACCCGACCGTCAGCGATCCCTCCTACGCCGACTATTACGCCTTCCAGCCGATCGTCGCCGCCATCGCCCGGGAGTCGGCCGCCTTCCACGGCCCGGTCTACCTCTTCAACGGCGACAGCCACCTCTACCAGAGCGACCAGCCGCTGGCCGCAGGCTCGCCGTGGCCGTCCTTCTACCACCTGACCGGCGCCGTGCCCAACCTGCACCGCATCACCGTCGACGGCTCCAAGAACGCCAAGGACTATCTGAAGGTCACTGTCCGGCCGCACAGCCCCCAGGTCCTCAGCTGGACCCGGGTCCCCCTGGCGGGCTCGGGATCCTGACGCGCGGGGGCGTGGGCGGCGGCCCGGTGGCCAACGGACCGCCGCCGACGCCGTGTCGCCGTCCCGCCGTCCGGACCGCGAGGGGACCGCTCTCGGAGATCCCGTCTCGCGGATCGTCAAGGCGGTCCTCCTGGCCGAGGTGGTTGACGACAGGCATGCACCGATGCGGGGTCGCACAGCCCATATGGTCCGCAGCGTCTGGGCCGGGTAGCCCTGTGGGCCGTCGTCCGGGGCGGGGCGGTCGCCGACGCGTGGCGCCCGGCGTGCTCGTTTCCTGGGCTCAGGCCGGGCGGGTGGTGGTGATGCCGCCGTCGACGTAGAGGGTGGTGCCGTGGATCATGCGGGCTTCGTCGGAGACGAGGAAGGCGACGGCGTGGGCGATGTCCTCGGGAGCGATCGGGACTCCGGCCGGAGTCGTGGCGGTCATGCGTTCGATAATCGGGCGGGCGCTCTCGTTCCCGGGGGTCAGGGTGACGCCGGGAGCGACGGCGTTGACCCTGACCCCGCGTGGGCCGAATTCGGCGGCCCAGGTCCGGGTCATCTGCTCGTCGGCGGCCTTGGTGGCGGTGTAGAGAGCGGCGAACGGACTTCCCACGGCGGCCATCCACGATCCGATCGTCACGATCACCCCGGCGCCCCGGACCGCCATGTCCGGCGCCATCTGGCCGACGAGCACGTGCGGTGCGCGGATGTTGACCGCGAGCATCGCCTCAAGGTCGTCGTCGGGGAGATCCGGCGTGGATGTGGCGGGATACAGGCCGGCGTTGTTCACCAGGATGTCCACCCGCCCGCCCGCGGCTGCCGTCGCCCGTGCGGCGAACGCGCGCACCGCGTCGGGGTTGCCCGCAAGGTCGGCGGGGACGAAGTCGGCCTTGCCGCCCGCGGCGCGAATGCCGCCGATCACCTCCTCGCCGCGCCGCGGGTCCCGGCCGCTGGTGATCACATGGGCACCGCGTGCCGCGAGCACGCGGGCGATGGCGGCACCGATGCCGCTGGTCGATCCGGTCACGACCGCGCTGCGGCCGTGCAACGGCAGTACGTGCTGAGAGGGCTGGGATGCGCGTGATGAGGTCATGACGCCATTGCACGGGCCCCGCCGGTACGCGACCAGCGCGAGTGTTCCCTCGGCATGACCAGGCAGGACGGCGCCGACGGGCCGTAGTGTGAAGCAATGAGTCACGACCGCTCCGCATTCGGTGCCTTCCTGCGGGCCCGCCGGGACAGGCTCACGCCCGCCCAGGCCGGCATCGACGCGTTTCCCGGTCCCCGGCGTGTGCCCGGTCTGCGCCGGGAGGAACTGGCCATGCTGGCGGGCCTGAGCACCGACCACTACAGCCGGCTGGAACAGGGCCGGCAGCCGACGGTCTCGGAGTCCGTGCTCGCCGCGCTGACACGGGCTCTGCGGCTGAACGAGGTCGAAGCCGCGCATCTCCGTGACCTCGCGGCTCCGGCGACCCGGACCCGCCGACCGGCACCGGAGGTGCAACGCCCCGATCCGGGACTGCTGCGCCTGGCCGCGACCCTGGACCACGTACCGGTGCTGCTGCTCGGCCAGCGCGCCGAGGTGCTCGCGCGCAACGCGCTGCTGCAGGCGGTTCTCGGACGTGCTCTGCCGCCGGGCTCGTCCTTCATGAACTACCTGTTCCGCGATCCCCTGGCCCGGGAGCGCATCGTCAACTGGGCCGAGTTCGGCGCCCGGTCGGTCGCCGCGATGCGTATGGAGGCCGGCAGGCGGCCAGGCGACCAGCGGCTCATCGCCGCCGTGCAGGACCTGCGGCGTACCGACCCGGACATCGCCCGCTGGTGGGACGACCACACCGTACGTGACTACGCTTCGGTGCCCAAACGCATCGCCCATCCCGAGGCCGGGCTCCTCGACTTCGACATCGAGATCGTCACCGCACCCCACGCACCCGATCAGCACCTCGTGGTGTACACCGTCGAACCCGACTCGTCCACGGCCCGGATGCTGCCCATCCTGGCCAGCTGGGCCACCTTGGCGAGCGCGCCGACCGAACCACAGGACTGAAAACCGAGCGATCTCGGACATGGGCGACATCGGCGCCTCCGCCGCACCACGAGAGGCACACCGCGCCTTCTGCCGCAAGGCATCAAGCGGTGCCAGAACCCGGCTCCCACGACGGACGTGAGGCTGCGGCCCGGAGTGGTCCGTTCCCGCTGGGACAGAATGGTTCGCTCATGAACCACGACCTGGTCGTGGACGTTGAACGTTGACACTGCGTCCGCCGGGGGAGTGGAGGCGCGCGGTCGGCGCCCTGTGAGCTGCCTCACCCACCGCTGTCCGTCCGCCCTCCGAACTGCCTGGCCAGCACCGCTCTCACGGACTCGACGACTGCGCGTTGGCCGGATACGTCAATGATCTGTCATTGCAGCCAGTCCCAGGGTCGATACAGGCTGTGACCGTGTTTGAGCGACGTGTTGTGGTGGTGGTGTACGCGGGCGCCATGGCGCTGGACATCACCGGACCCATTGAAGTGTTCGATACCGCCAACCGGTTCCTTGCCCCGGCGGGAGCCCCCTACCGGATCGACTTCGTCTCCGCCGACGCACCACTGGTGCGCATGAGTTCCGGGATGCTGCTGGAGGCCGCGCAGCTGGAGGTGGGGGAGGGCCCGATCGACACGCTCCTCGTGCCGGGCGGATGGAGCCTCAGCAGCGCGCTTGAGGACAGGGCGCTGGTCTCCTGGATCCGTCAGGCGGCGGCCCGGTCCCGCAGGGTCGCCTCCGTATGCGGCGGATCCTTCCTGCTCGCCGAAGCCGGCCTTCTCGACGGCAGACGCGCGACCACGCACTGGGCCTACAGCGAGGCGCTGGCCCGCCGCTATCCGGATGTGAGGGTGGACGCCGAGCCGATCTTCGTGTGGGACGGCCCGTTCGTGACCTCCGCCGGGGTGTCGACGGGGATCGACATGGCACTGGCTCTGGTGGAGGCCGATCACGGTGCGGCGCTCGCGCTGCAGACGGCACGGTTCCTGGTGCTGTTCCTCAAGCGGCACGGAGGACAGGCGCAGTTCAGCACGGTCCTCGACGCCCAGTTGGCCGACCATCCGCCGATCCGGGCCGCGCAGGAGTGGATTCTCGAGAACCTGCACAACCCTTTACCCGTCGCCGAGATCGCCCGGCGAGCCAACATGAGCCTGCGCAACTTCTCCCGTGTCTTCCGACGCGAGACGGGCACGACCCCCGGCCAGTACATCGAGCGCACCCGTATCGCCCGCGCCCGCGAACTGCTGGAAACCACCGACCTGGCGATCGGCCAGATAGCGCGCCGCTGCGGATTCGGCGCCCCCGAGACCTTCTTCCGCTCCTTCGGGCGGACCCTCGGACTCACCCCGAAGGAATACCGGCACCGCTTTCAGCCCATCTCGCCATCCGGCTTCATCGACCCGCACCACGAGACGAACAGGAGCGCCGTATGACCACAACGGCCGGGGACTTACCCGAGGACGCAACGGTACGGCTGGTCGACTACCTGGCCGGGGAACTCGCCCGGGCCGGCGCCACTCACGTGTTCGGGGTCGGTGGCGCGAACATCGAGGACCTGTACGACGCCGTTCACCGCGCCGACGACATCCGTGGCGTCGTCGCCAAACACGAGTTCTCCGCCGTCACGATGGCGGATGGATGCGCCCGTACCTCCAGGCGCCTCGGAGTCGTTGCGGCCACTTCGGGCGGCGGCGCCATGAACCTCCTGCCTGGCCTGGCCGAGGCGTACGCCTCCCGGGTTCCCGTGCTGGCCCTGGTGGGCCAGCCGCCGACCGACCAGGAGGGCCACGGGGCGTTCCAGGACACCAGCGGCAAGGCGGGCTCCTTCGACGCCCGGGAGGTCTTCGCACCGGTCTCCCGGTTCTGCGCGCGGGTCGATGACGCGGCCTCGATCACGGAAGTGCTGCCCCGGGCGGTAGCGGCGGCGCAAGCCGATCCACGAGGGCCGGTGGTCCTGCTGCTGCCCAAGGACGTGCAGCAGGCACGGATCCAGGTGCCCGGCCGCGGCACGGCACGGGCGCCGGAAGCGGCGCCGGTGCCGACGGCCTCGGTGACGCGGTTCGACCCCGACGCCGTCACAGCGGTGGCGGACATCCTCGGCCGGGCCGACCGCGTCCTCGTCATCGCCGGTGACGACGTCGCCGCCACCGACACACGTGCGGAAGTGGCCGAACTGGCCCGGAGCCTGGGGGCGTGGGTGGCGGTGACCCCGGACGCCAAGGACGTCTTCGACAACAGCGATCCCCGATTCGCGGGCGTAGCCGGGGTGATGGGCCATGCGAACGTCGAAGACTGTCTGCGGCGGGCCGACGTGTGCCTGCTGGTCGGCACCCGGCTGCCGTCCCTGGCACGCGGGGGCCTGGAACAGGCCCTGACCGCGGCCGACGTCGTCAGTCTCGGCCCCGAACCGCCGTTCGTGCCGGGCGCCGCACTGATCGGGCATCTGCCGGACGCGCTGCGCGCGGTGACCGGCCGGCTCCCCCCGCGGCCACGTGCCTGCCCGCCGCACGCCGGGCCGCTCCCCACAGCCGTGCCGGGCCCGGATGCTCCGGCCCGGGGCCGAACCATTCCCTATCCCGAAGCAGTTGCCGCGGTGCAGGCGGCCCTTCCCCATGATGCGCACGTCTTCGTGGACGCCGGCAACGCCGGGGCCAGCGCGGTCCACCTCCTCCCGGCACCGCGCCACGGCCGCTTCGTGGTGGCGGTCGGTATGGGAGGCATGGGCTACACCTTCGGTGCCGCGATCGGCGCCGCACTCGCCACCGGCCGACGCACCTACGTACTCGCCGGGGACGGGGCCTTCTTCATGCACGGGATGGAGGTGCACACGGCAGTGGAGTACGCCGCACCCGTGACCTTCGTCGTCTTCAACAACAACGCCCATGCCATGTGCGCGGTGCGCGAGCGGTTCATCCAGGGCGGCGTCCGCGGCGACGACCTCTTCTCCCGGACCGACCTCGCCGCCGGCGTGGCCGCTGCCTTCCCGTCCCTGGAGGTCACGGGCGCCGGCCACGCCGCGCACCTGCGCCGTGCCCTGCTGCGCAGCAACGAGGGCGACGGCCCGGCGTTCATCGCGCTGGACTGCGACCCAGCGGAGATCCCGCCCTTCCATCCTTTCCGGTCCTTCGTCGAAGCCGCCCCAGGCACCGAAGCCGCCCCAGGCACCGGCCCAGGCACCGAAACCGGCCCAGGTACGGAAGCCGCCCCAGGTACCGAAACCACCGACAGCAAGGAGAGCTCGTATGAGCGAGGCGTCGTCCACATTGGCTGACATCCCCGGCCTGATGCGGATCGAGAACCCCGGCAAGGAGGAGTTGACCGCGCACTGCATGGAGCTCACCCATGCCGTGTACCCCCACCATCAGGTCTACGGGCAGTACTGCACCATCCACGAGTACGTCGACTGCCCCCCGGAGCAGGCGTACGACTATCTGCGCCAGGGCCACCACTTGGAGGAGTGGACCTGCAGCCTGCGGGACTTCGCCCCCGCCGGCGCACCGGGGCTGTGGGCCGGCTTCGACCGGCTCGAGGACGACACCCGGATCTACTGCGAGGTGGTCGCCCATCCCGAAGCCATGACCGTGGACTACCACTGCTCCTGGGACCAGGGCGACAAGCTGTGGATGATCTACCTGATGCGCGTCGTGCCCGCCCGTCTGGTGCTCGACAAGCCGGGATCGGTGATCACCTGGACCAACTGCCGCCACCCCTACTACGACGACAACCCGCACCCCGACAAAAGTCCTCGCCCGGACCGGCCCTGGGTGGGCAACTTCTGGGACCTCTTCTACGCGGGCCACACCGTGGAGATGAACAACCTCAAGGCGATCCTGGAACACCGCCACCGCAACGGCCTGCCCGTCAGCGTGGCTCCGGTGCGGGCGGTGGCGCAGCAGTGACCACGGTCAGCCTCACCGACGTCGCGAGCTATCTGCCCGGCGAGCCGGTCCCCGCGGACTTCTACACCGACTACCCCGGAGCCGAGGACAAGCTGCGCAGCCACCCCATGTTCAAGGTCCCCCCGTTACGGCACCACGTGGCGGCGGACGAGACCAACGCCGACATGGTCGAGCGCGCCGTGCAGCCCCTGATCGAACGGCACGGCGCGGACGAGATCCGGGGTGTGGACGTGCTGCTGGTGCACAGCCAGCTGCCGGACCTGCCGTTCGTGGGCGCGGGCACCGAGGTGGCACGCCGCCTGGGCATGAACCCGGAGTGGCTCGTCGACGTGGCCAACGCGGGCTGCGCGTCCTTCGTGTCCATGTTGAAGCTGGCGCGGCAGATCCTCACCACCACCGACGCGAAGACCGCTCTGGTCTGCAACGCGCAGAGCGCCGCGGGCCAGTGGTTCACACAGTCCGAGGTGCGCAGGCTCGCCCAGGCCGCGATCCCCGGTGACGGCTGCGGTGTGGGATGGGTGACGACATCGGCCGACAGCCCGGTGCTGGACGTGGAGACCCGGCATATCGGTGAGTACGCCGGGGACATGACCGTGGCGGTCGACGACGGCCGCAAGTACTGGGAGCCGGGCAAGTCCCAGCTGCGCATCGGGTTCACCGACGCCGGCGTCGCCAAGGTCCTGGCGCGTGGCAACCGCCTCGTGCCGGAGGTGGTCACCGAGCTGTGCCGGCGGCTCGGCGTGGCGACCACCGACATCGACGTCCTCATCACCAACCAGCCCAACCGCACCTTCCTGCGGAACTGGCGAGAAGCGCTGCGGCTTCCCGCCGAACGGCATCCGAACACCTTCGACGCGTACGGGAATCTGTTCGGAGCGGCGATCCCGGTCACCCTGGACCGTGCGATCCGCTCACAGCAGGTCCAGGACGGCGACCTGGTGGTCCTCGGGGGATTCGCTCATGCCGGCGACTTCGCAGGCGCCGCCGCGGTGCGCTGGCGCGGCGGGCGGGGCTGAAGCATGTACATGCCCGTGCTGCACCGACTGGCCCTGAACGAGAGCCCGTACCCTCCGCTGCCCTCGGTCCGAAGGGCGATGCGGCGTGCCGTCGCGCAGGCCCACCGGTACCCGCAGTTCTACCCCGACGAACTCACCGAGCGGATCGCCGCATGCTGCCGGGTGAGCCCCGACCGCGTCGCCGTCGGCAGCGGGTCGGTGGGCGTGGCCCTGCAGTTGCTGCAGGCTGTCGTCGAGCCGGGCGACACAGTGGCCTACGCCTGGCGCACCTTTGACGCATACCCCCTGCTCGCTGCCATGGTCGGTGCTCACACCGTCCCCGTACCCCTGGCCCAGGACGGAAGCCAGGACCTGGACGCCTTGCTCGCGGCGCTCGACGACCGCACCCGCGTCGTGGTGCTGTGCAGTCCGCACAATCCCACCGGGACCCTGGTCACCCCCGACGCGCTGGCGGGGTTCCTGCGCCGGGTTCCCCGCCACATCACCGTGCTTCTCGACGAGGCGTACGTGGAGTTCGCCCGTGACGCCGACCTGCCGGACACCCCCGCCCTCCTTGATCATCACCCCAACCTGCTGGTCCTGCGCACCTTCTCCAAGGCCTACGGCCTGGCCGCTCTGCGGGTCGGCTACGGACTCGGGGCCCCCGATCTGGTGGCACGCGTCCGCCGGCACCAACTGCCCTTCGGGATCAACGCGGTAGCGGCGGCGGCAGTGAAGGCGTCGCTGCAGGCCGCCGGCGAACTGCGCCGGCGTGTGGACAGCATCGTCGCCGAGCGCGACAGGCTCCACCACCGACTCCACCAGCGTGGCTGGCACATACGTCCGGGCCACGCCAACTCCGTCTGGTTCGCCGCCCCCGATCCGGTCGACCAAGCCGCGGCGGCACTCACCGCCGCCCGTGTCCAGGCTCGCCACTACCCCGGTGAGGGACTGCGGCTGACTGTCGGCAGCCGGGAGGCCAACGACGCCGTGCTCGCCGCGTTGGCAGGAGTGAGCCGACGGGCGGCGTCGGAAGAGCGTGCGCCGAGGGCGCGACAGGACGCAGCGGTCGGCGCGCACCACCGACGGCTGCTGAGAGGTGGGAGCCAGCAGATGTCCTGACGTGCGGCGTGCGCCTCTGATGCAGTCGATCGTCGGTTCGGCCGACGCAGGCACCGTGCGTCGAGACGCGCACACTCATCCCCGGAACACGACACGGAAACCGAACCCCACGCGGCCCACCCCTCTTCTGGGGCGGTGGAGTGCGGGCGCCGGCGCGGGGCCGGACACGCAAGTCTCCGGCCCCGCTGTCGCCACCGCCTGCGCCGGCGCGGTGGTCGTCCTCAACCGCTGTGTTCCCTGCGGCCGTCGGTGTCCTCCCCGGTCGGGAGTGCCGGCTCCGTGGCGAGGCGGGTCCACTCCTCGTCCGTGAAGACCCGGGAGCGGATCAGGAAGCGCACCCCCTCCGGTGTCTCGAGGGAGAAGCCGCTGCCCCGGCCCGGGACCACGTCGACGGTGAGGTGGGTGTGCTGCCAGTACGCGAACTGGTCGGCACTCATCCAGAACGGTGTGTCACCGGCGACGCGGCCGAGCAGGACGTCCGCGGCGCCGACCCGGAACTCGCCGCGCGGATAGCACATGGGCGCGCTGCCGTCGCAGCAGCCGCCGGACTGGTGGAACATCACCGGCCCGTGCGTTCCGGCGAGCCGCCGCACCAGGTCCTCGGCGGCCGGGGACAGCTCGACGCGCCTGGTGCGGGCGTCCATCAGAAGAACCCGAGCTTCTGGCCGGAGTAGCTGACCAGCAGGTTCTTGGTCTGCTGGTAGTGGTCCAGCATCATCTTGTGCGTCTCGCGGCCGATGCCGGACTTCTTGTAGCCGCCGAAGGCCGCGTGCGCCGGGTAGGCGTGGTAGCAGTTCGTCCAGACACGGCCCGCCTTGATCTCGCGGCCCATGCGGTAGGCGGTGTTGCCGTCCCGGGTCCACACACCGGCGCCGAGGCCGTAGAGCGTGTCGTTGGCGATCTTCAGGGCCTCGTCGACCGAGTCGTAGGTGGTGACGGAGACGACGGGGCCGAAGATCTCCTCCTGGAAGATCCGCATGTCGTTGGTGCCGCGGAAGATGGTCGGCTCGATGTAGTAGCCGCCGTCCAGGCCGGCCACGGCGCGGGGGCTGCCGCCGGTCAGGAGTTCGGCGCCCTCCTTCTTGCCGATGTCGATGTAGGAGAGGATCTTCTCGTACTGGTCGTTGCTGGCCTGGGCGCCGATCATGGTGGCCGGGTCCAGCGGGTCGCCGCTGACGATCGCCCGGGTGCGCTCCACACAGCGGGCCATGAACTCGTCGTAGATCGAGGAGTGGATCAGGGCGCGCGACGGGCAGGTGCACACCTCGCCCTGGTTGAGCGCGAACATCACGAAGCCCTCGACGGCCTTGTCCAGGAAGTCGTCGTCGGCGGCCGTGACGTCGGGCAGGAAGATGTTGGGGCTCTTGCCGCCCAGCTCCAGCGTGACGGGGATGATGTTCTCGCTGGCGTACTGCATGATCAGGCGCCCCGTGGTGGTCTCGCCGGTGAACGCCACCTTGGCCACGCGCGAGCTGGAGGCGAGCGGCTTGCCCGCCTCGACACCGAAGCCGTTGACGACGTTGAGGACGCCCGGCGGGAGCAGGTCGGCGATCAGCTCGATCACCAGCAGCAGGCTGACCGGGGTCTGCTCGGCGGGCTTGATGACCACGCAGTTGCCGGCGGCGAGCGCGGGCGCCAGCTTCCAGGTCGCCATCAGGATGGGGAAGTTCCACGGGATGATCTGGCCGACCACGCCCAGCGGCTCGTGGAAGTGGTAGGCGACGGTGTCGGCGTCGATCTCGGCGATGCTGCCTTCCTGGGCGCGGACCACGCCGGCGAAGTAGCGGAAGTGGTCGATGGCCAGGGGGATGTCGGCGGCCAGCGTCTCGCGCACCGGCTTGCCGTTCTCCCAGGTCTCCGCGACGGCGATCTTCTCGAGGTTCTCCTCGAGCCGGTCGGCGATCTTGTTGAGGATGTTCGCGCGCTCCGTCGTGGAGGTGCGGCTCCAGCGCGGGGCGGCCGCGTGGGCGGCGTCCAGGGCGAGTTCGACGTCGGCTGCGGAGGAGCGGGCGACCTCGCAGAACGCCTTGCCGGTCACGGGAGTCGTGTTCTCGAAGTACTGGCCCTTCACGGGCGCGACCCAGTCGCCGCCGATGAAGTTGTCGTATCGCGGGGCGAAGTTGACGATGCTGCCGTCTGTTCCCGGCTGCGCGTACACCATGGCGGCTCTCCTCGGGGGGATGGCGAGTGCGGTCCGACGGCCCACGCCGTCGTGCTGCCGTGCACTGTGGACTCCCGAGGTTGGCGGGAGGTTGGCGCCTCCCCTCGTGTCCGGACGTCAGTCGCGCAGGGCCGTGGTCAGGCGGCCGGCCGCGACGGCGCGGCGGGTGTCGCGCGGGTCGAGCAGGCGCAGGGCGTGCTCGTGCACCTCCACGTCGTACGCGGCCCGCTCGCCGTAGCGCAGCGCGTGCTCGGGACGGGCACTGGCCAGCACCGCCTCGCGCACGGCCACTTCGAGATGGGTGCGCCACTCCTCGATGCCGGGCGCCTCGGACCGGGGCAGCAGCGGGCCCCGGTACAGGCGCAGGGCGGTGTCCGTGTCGCCGTTCTCCAGCGCGCGCAGGACGTCGACGGCGTCGCAGGTCACGCGGGTGGTGAGTGCGTAGCGGCGGGTGGCGACGCCGCCGTCGAGGGCGCGCCGCAGATGGGAGATCTCCGCCTTGAAGGTGGAGGCGGTGACCGGCCGGTCGCCGTAGACGGCCTCGCGCAGGCGTTCGGGGGTGTAGCCGTCCGGCTCCAGCGCGAGGAGCGTCAGGATCTCCACCTGCCGTGGCCGCAGGGGCAGTGGGGTGCCTTGGCGTACGACCTGCTCGGTGCCGAGACAGGTGAGGCGCACGGGGTCCGTGGTGTCACGAAGACGCAGTTGCGGTTCGGTGCGCAGCCGCGCCTCGAGGGTGGCGGCCAGGGTGCGCACGGTGGACATGGCCAGAGGGTTGGAGCGGTCCCAGGTGGTGGACATGTCCAGCACGCCCAGGACGCGGCCGTCGGTGCCGTGGACGGGGGCGCAGTAGCAGACCCAGTCGTGCAGGGCCGTCACGAGGTGCTCGGCCGAGAAGACGGAGCTGGGACGGCCCGTGCGCAGCGCCAGGGACAGGGCGTTGGTACCCATGGCCTGCTCGTCCCAGCGGCCGCCCGGAGCGAAGTTGACGCGCTCGGCCCGCCGTCGCATCGTGCGCCCGCCGCACGTCCACAGGATCGTGCCGGACTCGTCGGTCAGGGCCGTGACGAACCCGGCGTCCTCGGCGATGCTGTTCAGCTCGTCGGCGAGGTCGTCGACCGGCCGCCGCAGCGGCGAGTCGCTCCAGCGGTGGTGCACCGCGCCCCCCTCGGTCACCGGGGCGCTGCCCCGGCGCGGGTCCACGCTGCTCAGTGAGCGCACCCAGGACTCGGTCACGGCGTCGGGCAGTGCCTCGCCGCCGCCCGGGCTGGAGCCGGCAGACCCCATCTGCGGCACCAGGCGGGACCATGCGTTCTCCAGCGCGGCTCGGCGCCGCCGGAGGTCACTGCGCTGTGACATGTGCTTTTCCCCTGCCGTCGAACGGGGACAACCGATTATTGTCCGCAATGACCGCTCCGGTGCACCTGTCCGGCCGGTCCGCGGTACCTGCCCGATCGGGCAGGTACCGCGGACGACACATGCACTTAACGTGGTCCTGGGTCCGCCGACAGTTATCGGACAACCCGGCGGTAAAATCAAGGTCGCGTCTGCGTTGCGGACTTTCCGCCCTTTGGAGGTCGCATGTCGGTGATGTCCCGAGCCAAGCCGGCGGGCGGTAACGATCCGAGTGCCGACTGGAGCCGGGACGAGTGCCAGTGCGAGCTGCTGGGACCGCAGCGCACGAGCACGGACGCCGTACGGCGCTCCGCCCGCCTCGCCAAGTTCCATGTGCCGGAGATCGTGTTCGGGCCCGGTTCCCTCGCCGAACTCGGGCACTGCGCGGCGCGCCTCGGCGGCCGGCGCCCCTTCCTGGTCACCGACCCCGGGTTGCTGGAGGCCGGCTGGGTGGACGAGGCGGTGGCCCACCTGCGCAGAGCGGGGCTGCGGCCCGTCGTGTGGAGCGACGTGACGCCCAACCCCAAGGATCACGAGATCCAGGCCGGCTTCGAACGGTACGCGGCCAGCGGCTGCGACGTGATCGTGGGCGTCGGCGGCGGTTCCGTCATCGATGCGGCCAAGGGCGTGGCGATCCTGTCCGGCAACGGCGGTCACATCCTGGACTACGAGGGCGTGGACGAGGTCGTGCAGCCCATCCCGCCGACCGTGATGGTTCCCTCCACCTCGGGCACGGGAGCGGACGTCTCCCAGTTCGCCGTGATCACCGACACCACCGAGCACATCAAGATCACCATTGTGAGCCGCACCCTGGTCCCCGAGATCTCCGTGATCGACCCGCGGCTGCTGACCACGATGCCGAGCTGGCTGAACGCCGCGACCGGCCTGGACGCGCTGACGCACGCCATCGAGGCGTTCGTCTCCCGCGCCCACAATCCGCTCACCGACGGCCACGCCCTGCACGCGGTCGAGCTGATCACCCAGAACCTGCTGCGGACCCAGGTCGACCCCAGGGACTTCGGGGCCCGCCTCGCCATGGCGCAGGCCGCGCTGGAGGCCGGCATGGCGTTCACCAACGCCATTCTCGGCGCCACGCACGCCATGAGCCACCAGGTCGGCGGCCTGCTCGACGCCCCGCACGGCGTGGTCAACGGCGTGCTGCTGCCGCACGTCATCCGGTTCAACGCCGAGACGTGGCCGGACCGCTTCGTCGCCCTGGGCGCCGCGGCCGGTCTGCCCGTCGACGGTGTGCCGCCGCACGAGGCGGCCGAACAGCTCGCGGACCTGGTGCGCGCGCTGGCGGACGACGTCGGGGTGCCCAAGGGGCTGGCGAGCCTCGGGGTCGCCGAGCGCGACGTGCCGACCCTGGCCCGTACGACGCTCAAGGACGCCTGTATGGCCACCAACCCCAGAGACGTCGAGGTGCGGGACGTGGAGACACTGTTCCGCGCGGCACTGTGAGGCGATCCAGGTGAGCGACCCCGAACGGTCCCCCCGGACCGCCGACCTGGGCGTCCTCACCGGGCTGCGGTCCGGCAAGCGGTCGTTCTACCCGGCGTACGTGCGCTCCACCGAGCGTCTTGAGCGGACGGTGGAGGCACTCGACGGCATCTCCCGCGCCCTGGTGCGCACGGCGGAGGGCCCGCGTGCCCTGGTCGAGACCGTCGTACGGACCGCCGCCGAGCATCTGCGGGCCCGCTGGCTGCTGCTGGCCGTCGCCGACGGTGCGCTGCGGGCCGCCCGGCCCCGCTTCCTGCTGTACGCGGACGACGTGCTCATCGACGACGAGACGCGGATACCCGCCGAGGTGCGGGCGCACCTGGAGGTGCTGCGTACCCGTCCCTGGGAGGCCCAGGAGCCCGACCGGGGCCGGGGCTGGGTGCGGGCGCCGATGACCCTGGACGACGAACCGGTCGGCGGCATCGCCGCCGAGCCCGGCGCGGGCGTCGAGGTCGCCGACACCGACCTGGCCATCCTGCGGGTCCTCGCCAACCAGGCGGCGGTCGCGCTGCACCACACCTTCCTCTTCCACGCGGCGACCACTCTGCGCGGACGCGCCGAGGAACTGTCCGAGGCGGCGCAGCGCCAGGCCCGCGACCTGGCCGCGCGCAGCGCCGAACTGGCCGAGACGCAGGCACGGCTGCTCGACGCGATGCAGCGGCAGGCGCTCGACGACGAGCGGCGCCGTATCGCGCGCGAACTGCACGACAACGTCTCGCAGTACGTGCTCAGCGCGGGCATGACCGTCGAGGTGTGCCGGGCCGACCTCGCCGCCCTCGGCGGGCAGGCCGCGGAGATCGCCGGCCGGCTGGCCGACGCCAAGGACCTCAACCGGCAGGCCGTGGAGCAGCTGCGGGCCGCGATCTACGCGCTCCACCACACCTCACAGGAACCGGCCGGCCCGCTCCCGGTGATGCTGCAGCGGCTGTCCACGGTGCACCTGACCACGGAACTCGACGTACGGGTGCAGGTGGCGGGCGTTCCGGTGCCGCTGCCGCCCGAGGCCGAGCAGTCGATCCTGCGGATGACCGGCGAAGCGCTGTTCAACTGCGCCACGCACGGCAAGGCGGACCGGGCGCTGGTCCGGCTGCGCTATCTGCCGGAGGCGGTCGTGCTGACCGTCTCCGACGACGGCGGCGGCGACCCGGCGCAGCTGCGCCGGGCCCTCAGGCTGTCCCGCGCCACCGATCTCGCCGGCCGCCACCGCGGGCTGGCGAACATGGCCGCCCGGGCGGAGGATCTCGGCGGCCGACTGTCCATCCGCCGGTCGCGCATGGGAGGCGTGCTGCTGCGCGCGGACCTCCCGCTGCCGGTGAAGCGCGCACGAGAGGCCGGCCGATGACGACTGAACAGCGGGCTCAGGCGCCCACCGAGGCCCTGCGGATCGTGCTGATCGACGACCACGCGATCGTCCGGCACGGGCTGCGGTCGATCCTGGAACGCGAGAGCGACCTGGAGGTGGTCGGCGAGGCGAGCACCGCCGCCGAGGCCGCCGCCGTCGTCGAGCGGACGAGTCCGTCGATCGTGCTGCTCGATCTGAAGCTGTCCACGGCGGCCGACACCGAGGGCCTGGAGCTGTGCGCGACGCTGACGCGGAGCCATCCGGAGCTGGCGGTGCTGGTACTCACCACCTTCCTCGACGACTCACTGGTGGTGGAGGCGATCCAGCACGGTGCGCGCGGTTATGTCGTCAAGGATGTGGACACCACCGAACTGCTGCGCTCCATCCGCGCGGTGGCCCGCAACGAGAGCGCCTTCGACTCGCACGCGGCCGCCGCGATGGTCCGCTCGATGCGGGTGCAGCCGGAGAAGCCGACCTTCACCGAACGGGAGCTGAAAGTGCTCCAGTTGCTCGCCCGGGGCCTGAGCAACCGGGAGATCGGCGGCGAGTTGTACATCTCCGAGACCACGGTGAAGTTCCACGTCCGCAACATCATGCGCAAGATGGACGCGAGCAGCCGGGCCGAAGTCGTCTACGGCGCCAGCAAGCTGGGCGTGATCTGACGTGAGGGAGCCGGACCGCCGACGGCCGGCCCGGCTCCCTCACTCATGTCATCCGCCCACGGCGGGGCGGCCCAGCGGCAGCCCGCGTCCTCCGGTGGCCAGCGAGGTCACGTGCACGAAGAGGTAGAACCCGACCGCGACGAAGGCGAACACGGCGTACCCGCCCAGGGTGCGCACCCCGCCTGACCCGTCCAGCGTCGCCCACAGCACCAGTGCGAGCGCCACGTCGATCAGTGTGAACAGGACGGTGAAGGCGGCCGGCAACCGCAGCGTGCTCACCGTCAGCAGCACGATGGTGACCAGCCAGGAGATCAGGAACGCCCCCTGGGTGCGGGTGGCCGCCGCGGCCGTGATGCCGAACCAGCCGTGGATGAGCCCGAGGACCAGCACCGCGTAGCTGAGCCAGAATCCGGTGAAGACACCGAAGACCGCCGCGACGGCGCTCTGCCCGAGTGCGGCCGCCCAGACCGCGGCGATGAACTGGCCGAGCGCCGTGGCCGCCAGGATGATCGCGATCGGCGCTCCGGCGGCCTCGGCCGGGAGATAGCCGACCAGGCTGAGACCGAGGGCGATCGAGCCCACGACGAAAGTGGGCACGCCGATCAGCGCCGGATCCCCGTCCAGCGGGCCGGGCGCGGCCTGGGGCCGGGGTTTCACCTGTGCGGCGGCGGGTGCTGCCGCGTCCGTTTCCGAGAGGGACATGAACGCTCCTTCGCGTTGTGCTTCTTCTTCGGGGCGGCGCAGTTCGGGGGTTCGGCACAGTGCGCGGGCCGGGGCTCAGCCGGGTTCGAGGACCAGCCAGCCGCCGTGGAAGTCGGCGACCGAGAACGGGCGGCCCGTGCGGTCGCCCAGGGCCTTGAGCCCGGCCGGCGTGAAGCAGCGCACGTGGCCGTAGGCGGCGGTCGGCTCGTCCTCGTACGGGACGGCCACCACCACCCGCCGCCGTGCCAGCCGCAGCGCTTCCCGTACGACGGTGTCGCCGTGGCGGGGTTCGAGATGCTCCAGTACGTGGATCACCGTGACGGTGTCCACCGCCCGGTCGGGCAGCGGCACCCTGGAGGCGTCGCAGACAAGTGCGTCGAGGGCGAGGCCCCGCGCACGGGACACGGTCCGCAGCAGCCGCATGGTGCCCCGTGAGAGGTCGGAGGCGATCACCGTGCGCCGCTCCCGCCCGGCGAGCAGCAGCGGCAGGAAGCCGAAGCAGGAGCCGACGTCCAGCACGGTGCCCGGGCCGACCAGGTCCAGGGCGCGCCGGTAGACGGGCGCGAACCCGGCGATGGAGGAGTGCCCGGCCGGTGCGGGAGCCTGCCAGTGCATCCGGATCCGGGCCAGGGTGTTGTCGTAGAACGTGGTCCAGGCGGGCAGCGGACCGTCCACGCACGAGCGCACCACGCCGGTGAAGACCCGCTCGAAGACGTCGCTGCCGGACAGCCAGCCCGGCGCGAACAGCTCGTCGGCGAGCAGCCCGGCCAGGTCGTTGTCGAGCCGATCGGGGCGCAGCGTGTGCCGCAGTTCGACGCGGCGGCCGCGGCGGCGCAGGGTGAAGTGCTCGGTGCGCACGATCGGCCGGGGGCTCGCGCCCTGCGTGGCGGGGCCGTCGCGGACCACCCGGACCAGGTGGTCCGCGTACAGGCCGGGTGCGCCCGGCGCCAGCGGGTCGATGCGGCGCGCGGCGATCGCGCCGCGCACGCTCGGGACACTCACGACGGCTCCCCCCGAAGGTCGGTGTTCATCGGCCGGCGGTCTCCTCTGCCATCCGCACAGCCGTCCGTTGCAGGCCGGCGAGATCGGCGACCACCTGCACCCGGTCGCAGTACTCGGCGTAAAGAGGCAGGTCGCAGGCGCCCAGGCGCCAGGAATAACGCGGTTCCGGCGTCAGCCAGATGGTCCGGCGGACCCGGCGGGTGATCTCCGTGAACGCCTCGGTGCGCGGCGGATTGCCGTTGCCGCGGCCGTCGCCCAGCACCAGGAGCGTGGTGCGACGGCCCAGCGCCTGCGGGTGTTCGGTCAGCAGCGTCTCGAAGGTCCGGCCGTAGTCGGAGGTCGCGTCGACGTCCAGCAGGCCACCGGCCGGCAGCCCGTCGAAGACCAGCCCCAGCGCCCGCTCCAGCGGATGCTCGGTGAACAGCTCGGTGATCTCGGTGGGTTCGTCGACGAAGGCATACGACCGCACCTGCCCGAACAGCGACTGGAGCCCGTGCACCAGGTGCAGGGTGAAGCGGGCCGTGGCCCGCACCGACAGTGAGACGTCGGCGAGGACCACCAGACGGGGCCGGTCCTCGGCGCGGGTGACGGTGACGGGCCGGAAGGGCACGCCGTCGTAGCGCATGTTGCGGCGCATCGTACGGCCGGGATGCACCCGCCCCGCCGGGGTGGCGCGCCTGCGGCTGGTCAGCGCGCCGTGCACGGACCGGCCGATCCGGCGCAGCGCCTCCTCCAGCTGGCCCCGCTCGTCCTCGTCGACCGCTTCGAGACGGGCCCGCTGGGCGAGCTGGGCCGACTCGACGGCCACCGACCGCAGTTCGGCCAGCCGGTCCAGATGCCGCCTCAGCAACTCCGGAAGATCCTCGATGACGCCGGCCAACTGCCGCCGCAGTGCACTGAGTTCCGGTTCGTCGGGACCGTCGTGCTGGCCGTCGAGCCAGCCGGGCAGGGCGCCCTGCTGAGCGACGGTCAGGGTCGTGTCGAGGCACTGCCCGGTCGCCGGCGCGAGCCGTCCGGGGACCCCGGCGCCGTGCAGCCGTTCGGTCTCCAGCTGCACGGACGGGCTTTCCTCGCCCGGGCCGGCCGTACCGTCCTTGGACAGGACGATCTCGTCGGTCATCGAGGCCAGGTCGATCTTGTTGGCCTCCTGGTGCAGGTTGTACTGCTGCGCCAGGTCCTGCTGGTCGAAGAAGTCGCGGATGTCGGACGGCTTGCCGTGGCTGTGTCCCTGCTGCGGCGTTTCGGACGGCTCGTCGGAGACGGTGAACGACTCCAGTTCGCCGGTGTCGGTCAGGTCGTCGTGCGCGTGGCTGTGGCCGTGGTCGCCGTCGGCGCCGCCCACCGGGCGCAGCGCGAAGAACGCGGTGAACAGCTCGTCGAACAGCGCGTGGTCGCGCCGGTCCTTCACGAGCGTCATGCGCAGGGCCTCGCGCAGCGTCTCGCGCTCGGCGAGCACGCCGGGCTGGGCCGCGCCCCGCATGGCGTCCATGGCCTCCGAGACGGAGACGCGCAGGCCGAACAGCCGCAGTACGCGGACGAATCGGTGCACGCCGGCTTCCATGCCCGCCTCCCCGGTCAGTCGGTACGGCGCCGCGCGACGGCGGCGAAGGAGCGGGCGCCCTGTCCGGCGCCGGGGGCGGTGCGGTGGGCCGGCCCGGCGCCCGGGGCGCCGTAGTAGCCCTCGTCGTGCCGGCCCTGGCGGTCCATGGCGGCCCGTACATGGCGTCCGTCGGTCTCCTCGTCCGGCTGTCCGTGCCCGTGCGGATGGTGGTGATGGTGGCCGTGGTGGTGATGGTGGCCGGGCTCCGGCAGCGCGCGGTTGGGGTCGGCCAGGCGCGGCAGCACCTCCAGCGCACGGTGCAGGTCCCGTTCGTACTTGAGGACCACGTTGGCGGTGTCGGCCAGGACGTCCGGGCCGAGTTCGTCGACGCCCAGCACCGCGAGGGTGCGGGCCCAGTCGATCGTCTCGGAGATGCTCGGGCTCTTGCGCAGCGGCAGCTCGCGCAGGCCCCGCACCACGTCCACCAGATGACGCGCCGCCGCCGCGGGCAGCCCCGTGTCCTTGGCCCGAACGATCTCCAGCTCCCGCCCGGCGTCCGGGTAGTCGAGGAACAGGTGCAGACAGCGGCGCTTCAACGCGGCGGACAGGTCGCGGGTGTTGTTGGAGGTGAGGACGACGTACGGCGGGATCTCGGCGCGGTATGTGCCGATCTCCGGCACCGAGACCTGGTATTCGGCCAGGCACTCCAGGAGCACCGCCTCCAGTGCCTCGTCCGCCCGGTCGACCTCGTCGATCAGCAGGACCGCCGGCTGCTCGCCGCGCACCGCGTCCAGCAGCGGGCGGGGCGCGAGGAAGCGGTCGGAGAAGAAGACGCTGTCCTGCTCCTCGATTCGCAGGACGGCCGAGGCCAGGTCGGGGGCGTCTGCGGTGAGGTCGCCGATCTTGTCCCGGAGCATCTGGGTGTACAGCAGCTGCTTGCCGTAGTCCCACTCGTACAGGGCGCGGCTCTCGTCCTGGCCCTCGTAGCACTGGAGCCGCAGCAGCCGGCGTCCGGTCGCGGCTGCCAGAGCCTTGGCCAGCTCGGTCTTGCCGACACCGGCCGGGCCCTCGAGGAGCAGCGGCTTGTCGAGCCTGGTCTGCAGGAAGACGGTGGTGGCGAGGCGGCGGTCGGCGATGTAGCCGTGGGCGGCGAACCGCTCGGCGACGTCGTCCACCGAGCCGAACGCGGGGTGGTCGGGCGCGGGGCTGTCGGGTGTGGCGGGCACGTTTCCTCCGTCGGTGGGGCGGGAGCGGGAGGCGACGTTCCGGTGCTGCCCCCCGCTCCCGGGTGCGAGGCGCTCAGCCGAGCAGGTCGTCCAGGTCGCCGGTCATGCAGTGCTCCACGACGGGGCGGACGGTCTCGAACGTGCACTCCTTGGCGTTGCCCGGGGTGCAGGCGTCACCGAGGACGTGGTGGGTGATGCGGTCGACGTCACCGGCGTCGCCCTTGATCTCCTTCGCCTGCTGGTAGAACTGCGTCGGGCCCTGGCCCAGACGGTTCTTGGAGTAGGTGTCCTGCTGGACGTCGGTGAACTTCTCCGGGATGCCGACGTCGCGCAGCAGCCTGATGCCGGCGGCGAGCGCGGCCTCGGCGGCCCGCACCTTGGTCATGCCGTGGGTGTCCACGCCCATCGCCTGGGCGATGTCCGCGAACCGCTCGTAGTGCGCGGGCATGTTGAACGCCCAGACGCGGGGCAGCGCGATGGCGTTGTTGAGGCCGTGATGGGTGTCGTAGAACGCGCTGACCGCGTGCGAGATGGAGTGGATGATGCCCAGGCCGCCGGAGTTGAACGCCTGCGCGGCGATGTACTGCGCGTACATCATGCCCTCGCGTCCGGCCAGGTCCTGGCCGTTCCACACCGCCTCCCGCAGGTGACGGGCCGTCAGCTTGATGGCGTGCAGCGCGTTGCCCAGTGAGGGCGGGAAGTTGAGCCGGGAGACGTACGGCTCGGAGGCGTGCGCGAGCACGTCGAACCCGCACTGCGCGGTGTAGTCGAGCGGGCAGTCGTAGTAGAGGGTGGGGTCGTCGATGGCGAGGGTGGCCACCGACGCGTCGTCGAAGGCGACGTACTTGTGCGGGTTGTCGGGGTCGGTCGTGGTGTCGGTGATGACGTACGCCCACGACGTCTCGGAACCGGTGCCGGCAGTGGTGGACACCGCGATGTGCGGCGGGTTCCTGGGGTTCTCGGACTTGTTGAAGCCCTCGAAGTCGTTGACGTTGCGGCCGTCGTGGGCGACGGAGATACGGGCGCCCTTGCACGCGTCGTGCGAGGAGCCGCCGCCGATCGACACGAACGAGTCGCACTTGTTCTCCTGGTACAGCGCCACGGCGTCCATGACGTTGTAGTCCTTGGGGTTCGACTCGACCTTGTCGTACACCACGACCTCCAGGCCGTGGTACTTCATCGATTCGGCGATCTTGTGCACCGTGTCGCTGCCGCGCAGGCCGGTGGTCATCACCAGCGTGCGCCTAAAGCCCAGCTTCTTCGCCTCCGGACCGATCAGCTCATGGGCGCCCGGGCCCATCAGCGCCCGGGGGAAGGGGTGGAACTCCTTGATCGGGAACGGCTTGAGAAGTTCTTCGACCTGCATGATCGCGACATTCCTCTCCGCGCGGGTGGACCGCGCGTCCTGCGTCGATTGCTCCGTTGCCTGCGGCGCAGCTGTCCGGGGGAGCACGGACGTGCCGGACTTCGTGGCGTGACTCACCTTCCGGGAAGGGAGGCGCGGCGCGACACCGGCCGCCCGGGCAGCAGCTGGGCGCGGACGCAGGGGATGTGACCTGACCGATCGGACGGGGGGCCGGGCGGCGGCCGGCCCCGGCGGAGCACACCTGTCCGACCGGAGGGGGCGAGGGCGGCCGGAAGCAGGGCGAGCGGCGTGGCGGTCCCGCCGTAGCGTCGACAACGGCCCGGTCACCGCGGAACGGGACCGGCCGCCCCCAACCCCCTTACCGATCAGGAGATCTGCCATGGACGAGGACCGGACAAGGGCCGAGCAGGACACCATCGAAGCCGCCGGCGAGATCGTCGAGGAGGTCCTCGTCGAAGAGGTCTCCATCGACGGCATGTGCGGCGTCTACTGAGCCCCGCCATGACCTCCCAGACCTTCGACGCGGCCCGCCCGTACCGGCTGAACCCCTCCGTCGCGCTGCGCCCCGAGCCGTTCGGGGCGCTCGCCTACCACTTCGGCAACCGTCGGCTGTCCTTCCTGAAGGCACCGGAACTCGTCGAACTGGTCCGGGGCCTGGACCGGCACGCAAGCGCCGGGAACGCCCTCGCCGGCGTGCCCGACGCCCGGCGGGGCGCGTTCCTGAGTGCGCTGGCCTCCCTCGCCGCAGCCGACATGATCATTCCTCGGAGCAGTGGAACCGGAGCGCAAGGATGACCACCCTTCACGACCCGCCCGCGGAGCGGGTGCCCGCCCTCGTCGAGCAGTTCAAGGGCGGCCTGCACGCTCCCATCTGCCTCACCTGGGAGTGGACGTACGCCTGCAACCTCTCCTGTGCGCACTGCCTGTCCTCGTCCGGCCGGCGCGACCCGCGGGAGCTGTCCACGGACGAGATCAAGTCCGTGATCGACGAACTCCGGCGCATGCAGGTCTTCTACGTCAACGTCGGCGGCGGCGAACCCACCGTCCGCCCCGACTTCTGGGAACTGCTCGACCACGCGATCGCCCACCAGGTCGGCGTGAAGTTCTCCACCAACGGCCTGCGCCTGACCCCCGACCGGGCCCGGCGGCTGGCCGCGACCGACTACGTCGACATCCAGATCTCCCTGGACGGCGCCACCCGCGAGGTCAACGACGCGGTGCGCGGCCCGGGTTCGTACGACATGGCGATCCGCGCCATGGAGAACCTCGCCGACGCGGGCTTTTGCGACTTCAAGATCTCGGTGGTGATGACCCGGCAGAACGTCTGCCAGCTCGACGACTTCGCCGCGATCGCCGACCGCTACGGCGCCCAGTTGCGCATCACCCGGCTGCGGCCCTCCGGCCGCGGCGCGGACGTCTGGGACGACCTGCACCCCACCGCCGAGCAGCAGTACGACATCTACAACTGGCTGGTCGGACACGGCGAACGGGTGCTCACCGGGGACTCGTTCTTCCACCTCAACGCACTCGGCTCGGAACCCATCCCGGGCCTGAACCTGTGCGGCGCGGGACGGGTGGTGTGCCTGATCGACCCGGTCGGAGACGTGTACGCCTGCCCGTTCGCCATCCACGACGCCTTCAAGGCGGGCAATGTCCGCTCGCCGGGCGGCTTCGACCGCGTGTGGCGGGAGTCGGAGCTCTTCGCCGAGCTGCGCCGTCCCTCCACCGGAGGCGCCTGCTCGGGCTGCTCCGCCTACGACAGCTGCCAGGGCGGCTGCATGGCGGCGAAGTTCTTCACCGGTCTGCCGCTGGACGGACCCGACCCCGAGTGCGTCAAGGGCCACGGCGCCGCCGCGCTCTCGGCGGTGGCCCGCGACACGCTGCCGCCGCAGGGCAACGACCACTCGCACCGGAAGGTGCCACTCGGCATGCCCGCGGTACGGACCGCCCGCCCGGACCGCCCGTGCGACGAGAGCCCGCTCGCCGGGCTGCCCGCGGACCGGGCCGGGTGAGCACACCCGCACGACGACGAACAAGTGATCGGCAGAAGGAGATGGATGATGAGCGGGTGGTTCGAGACGGTCGCCGAGGCCCAGCGAAGGGCCGGCAAGCGGCTGCCGAAGTCGGTCTACAGCGCACTGCTCGCCGGTTCCGAGAAGGGTGCCTCCTACGACGACAACACCAGGGCCTTCGCGGAGCTGGGCTTCGCGCCCCACGTGGCCGGGCTGTCGGCAAAGCGCGACCAGGCGACCACGGTCCTGGGGGAACAGATCTCGCTGCCGGTGATCATCTCGCCGACCGGTGTGCAGGCCGTGCACCCCGACGGGGAGGTGGCCGTCGCCCGCGCCGCCGCGGCCCGCGGCACGGCGATGGGCCTCAGCTCCTTCGCGAGCAAGCCGCTGACGGACGTCCTGGCCGCCAATCCGCAGACGTTCTTCCAGATGTACTGGATGGGCTCCAAGGACGCGATGCTGCGTCGCATCCAGTACGCCTGCGAGGCCGGCGCCAAGGGACTCATCGTCACGCTCGACTGGTCCTTCTCGCACGGGCGCGACTGGGGCAGCCCGAAGATCCCCGAACGGCTGGACCTCAAGGCCATGACACGGTTCGCGCCCGAGGCGCTCAGCCGGCCGCGCTGGCTGCTGGACTTCGTCAAGTCCCGCAGCCTGCCCGATCTGTCGGCCCCCAACCTCACCGAACCGGGCGGACAGGCGCCGACGTTCTTCGGGGCGTACGGCGAGTGGATGCAGACCCCGCCGCCGTCCTGGGAGGACGTGCGCTGGCTGCGCGCGCAGTGGGACGGGCCGTTCCTGCTCAAGGGTGTCAGCCGGGTGGACGACGCGCTGCGGGCCGTCGACGCGGGCGTCACCGCGATCTCCGTGTCCAACCACGGCGGCAACAACCTCGACAGCACCCCGGCCCCGATCCGCGCCCTGCCGGCCGTCGCGGACGCGGTGGGCGACCAGATCGAGGTCCTGCTGGACAGCGGGATCCGCCGGGGCAGCGACGTCGTCAAGGCGCTCGCGCTCGGCGCGCGGGCCGTGATGATCGGCCGCGCCTACCTGTGGGGCCTGGCCGCGGGCGGGCAGAGCGGCGTGGAGAACGTCCTGGACATCCTGCGCGGCGGCATCGACTCCGCCCTGCTGGGCCTCGGCCGCTCCTCCGTCCACGAGCTGACCCGCGACGACGTGCTGATCCCGCCGGGCTTCACCCGCACCCTGGGCGCGGTCTGAGATGCGGGCCGAACCGGCGGCCGCCGGGACGTGGGGGAGACCGGCGGCCGAACCGGCAGCGGCCGAGGCGTCCGTGACGGCGTCGGCCGGGTCCGCACCGGCCGGATCGGGGACGCCGTCGGCCGAACCGGCAGGAGCCGGATCGGCGCAGCCGCAGGCCGACGCGTCCGGGCCGTCGACCCGCCTCGCCCACCACGCCTGGCCGGACCTCGACGACCGCGTCCCGCTGGTGCTGCTGCCCCTCGGCTCCATCGAGCAGCACGGCCCGCATCTCCCGCTGGACACCGACACCGCCGTGGCCTCGGCGGTCGCCGGGCGCGCCGCGGCCCGGCTGTGCGGCGAGGTGGACGTGCTGGTCGCGCCCGCACAGTCGTACGGGGCCAGCGGCGAGCACGAGGGGTTCCCCGGCACGGTGTCCGTCGGACACGACGCGCTGCGCCTGCTCGTCATGGAGATCGGCCGCTCGATGCTGCGCTGGGCAGGCCGCCTGCTCGTGGTGAACGGCCACGGCGGCAATCTGGTGAGCCTGGCCGGCGCGGTGACCGCACTGCGCGGGGAGAGCCGCGACGCCGCCTGGTGGCCGTGTCTGCCGTCCGGCTCCGACGCCCACGCGGGCCGTACCGAGACCTCGATGATGCTCCGGCTGCGGCGCTCCGCCGTCCACACGGACCGGGCCGTCGCCGGACCCACCGACCCCGTCCATCTGCTGTTGGACCGGCTGGTCGCCGAATCGGTCCGCGGCGTCAGCCCGTTCGGCGTCCTGGGCGACCCGGCCGGGGCCCGCGCGAGCGAGGGCGAACAGCTCTTGGAGCGTATGGCGGACCGCCTCGCCACCGACATCCGGGCCTGGCAGGTCTCCGGGCGCGGCCGACTCGGCACGGCCGAACGGCATCCCGCGGCCGGGGGAGCGATGCGATGAGCGGCCCAAGGGTCGCCGTGGTCACCGGCGCTGCCCGGGGCATCGGCGCGGCGACCGTCCGCAGGCTCGCCCGCACCGGCTGGGCGGTCATCGCCGTGGACCGCTGCGCCGACGACCCCGACGTACCGTATCCACTGGCCGGATCCGCCCAATTGGACGCTCTGGCAGAGGAGTTCGAGCTCGTCCGCACACTGCGGGCTGATGTGCGCGACGAGGCCGCCCTGCACGCCGCCGTCGAGAGGGCCCAGCGCGACTTCGGCGGTCTCGACGCCGCCGTGGCCGCGGCGGCCGTCCTGCTCGGCGGCGGGCCGGTGTGGGAACAGACCGACGCACAGTGGCGGACGCTGCTCGACGTGGACGTCATGGGCGTGGCCCACCTCGCCCGCGCCGCCGTACCCGCCCTGCTGCGCCGGCCGCGACCGCGCACCGGCCGGTTCGTCGCCCTCGCCTCGGCCGCCGCGCACCGCGGACTGTGGGGGCTCGGCGCCTACTGCGCCGCCAAGCACGCCGTGGCCGGCCTGGTCCGCGGCCTCGCCTGCGACCTGCGGGACACCGGGGTGAACGCGGTCGCCGTGTCGCCCGGCTCGACCCGTACCGACATGCTCCGGGCCACGGCCGATCTCTACGACCTGCCGGAAGTCGACAAGCTCGCCGAACAGCAGCTGACCGGGCGGCCGTTGGAGCCGGAGGAGGTGGCCGCCGTGGTCGCCTGGGCCTGCTCGGCCGACTCCTTCGCCGTCACCGGCTCCGTACTCCACGCGGACGGAGGCTTCACCGCATGACACTCCTACGGCACCCCGAACGTTGCCCGGCGTCCGCGCCGGACGGCCGGCTCACCGCCCCCGCGCAGGTCACCCTGCCCGATGGCTTCGCAGTCGAACTCGCCGCCGGCACCCACCGATCGCGGGACGGCCGGCTCATGGTCGGCGGCTCTCCGCCGCGGCTGATCCGACTCACGGACGCCGCCGTCCACCGGCTCGGCGACGGCCGGTTCACCGTGACGGACGCCGCCGGCGCCGTGCTCGCCCGGCGGCTCCTGGACGCCGGCATCGTGCACCCGCGTCTCGCCCCTGCGGCGGTGGCCGACACCACCGTCGTGATCCCCGTGCGCGACCGCGCCGACCGGCTCGACCTCCTGCTGAGCGCGCTGCGCGCCGACGCCGCGACCTCGGGACTGCCGAAGCTGGTGGTGGACGACGGCTCCCGGGACCCTGCCGCCCTGGCCGCGGTGGCCCGGCGCCATGGCGCCCAGCTGCTGACGCACCCGTACAACAGGGGCCCGGCGGCGGCCCGCAACACGGGTCTGCGCCGGGCCCGCACCTCCTACGTGGCGTTCTGCGACTCCGACGTGGTGCCCGAACCCGGCTGGCTCGCCACGCTGCTGGCGCAGTTCGCCGACCCCGCCCTGGCCCTCGCCGCACCACGCGTGACCGCCCTGCCGGTGTCCGCCCCCGGACGCCTGGACCGCTACGAGGAGAACAACTCGCCCCTGGACATGGGAGCCTCGGAAGGGCCGGTCGTCCCCCTCTCCGCCCTTTCCTACGTGCCCAGCGCGACCATCGTGGTCCGCCGCGAGGCCGTCGGCGCCGGCTTCGACGAGGCCATGCGGGTCGGTGAGGACGTCGACCTGTGCATGCGTCTGCACGAGGCGGGCTGGCGGGTGCGCTACGTCCCGTCCGCCCGCGTCGGCCACCGCCACCGCACCGACCTGTGCAGCTGGCTCGCCCAGCGGGCCCAATACGGCACCGGAGCCGCCGACCTGGCCCTGCGCCACCCCGGCCAGGTGCCGCCGCTCTACGTCGCCCCCTGGTCGTTGGCCGCCTGCGCGCTGCTGCTGCGCGGCAGGCCGGTCCCGGCCGCGCTGGCCGCGGGTCTGACGGCGGCGACCGCCGTGCGCGTGGCCCGCAGGATGCCCGACGCCGACCATCCCGCCCGGGCGGGCGCTCTGCTCTCGCTCGCCGCCCTGCGCGGCACCGGCGAGCAGCTCCTGCGCTGTGCCACCCGCCACCACTGGCCGGTCGCGGTCGCCGCGGCCGCCGTCAGCCGCCGCGCCCGGTACGCACTGATCGCCGCTGCCGTCGCCGAGGGCCTGGTGGACCACCGCGGCTCCGGCACCTCCCTGTCCGCGCCCACGCACGCCGCACTGCGCCGCCTGGACGACCTGGCCTACGGCTTCGGCGTCTGGCACGGCGCCGTGCGCCGCAGGACCGCGGCACCGCTGCGGCCACGCCTCGCGCTGCGGATGGTGAGCCGCTGGACGTCGGCGCGGCCGTAGCCGAACGCCGCGGTGCGCGCGCCGTCCGGCGCGACCGCCAACCTCCCACCAACCCTCTCCGGCCACCATGAGCCGACCCCCCGCCGCAGGCCCGCGGCGCCCGCCCCCCGGCACCCGCACCCCTGGAGGATCCGCATGTCCCCGCGTCCCGACCCCCTCGTCCGCCCCGAGAGCCCGCGTCCCACCGGCGCCGAGCCGGCGCCCGGACCGTCCTCGCCGGCCGCGGACGACCGCCTTGCGTTCTGGGCGGAGCAGGCGCGACGGCTGCACTGGGACACCGGGTGGAGCCAGGTCCTCGACTGGTCGGATGCCCCTCACGCCCGCTGGTTCGGCGGAGGCCGGCTGAACGTGGCGTACAACTGCGTGGACCGGCACGTCGAGTCCGGCCACGGCGACCAGGTCGCCTTCCACTGGGAGGGCGAGCCGGGCGACACCCGCACGATCACCTACGCGGAGCTTCAGCGCGAGGTCTGCAAGGCCGCAAACGCCCTGCTCTCGCTGGGCCTGAAGACGGGGGACCGGGTCGCCATCCAGCTGCCCATGATTCCCGAGGCCGTGTTCGCCATGCTGGCCTGCGCACGGCTCGGGCTGCCGCACAGCGTGGTGTTCGGCGGGTTCTCCCCGGCCGCGCTCCGCTCCCGGGTCGAGGACGCCGAGGCGCGGCTGCTGATCACCTCGGACGGCCAGTACCGCCGGGGCAGGGCCGAACCGATGAAGGCGAACACCGACGAGGCGACCGCGGCCACGCCCTGCGTCGAGCACGTGCTGGTGGTCCGCCGTACCGGCCTCGAGGCGCCCTGGACCGAGGGCCGCGACCTGTGGTGGCACGAGCTCGTGGGCGCCCAGCCGGACCGGCACACGCCCGGGTCCTTCGACGCCGAGCACCCGCTGTTCGTCCTGTACACCTCGGGCACGACCGGCCGGCCGAAGGGCATCCTGCACACCTCGGGCGGCTATCTCACCCAGGCCGCGTACACCCACAGCGCCGTCTTCGGCCTCGACGCCGACAGCGACGTGTACTGGTGCACGGCCGACATCGGCTGGATCACCGGCCACTCGTACATCGTCTACGGGCCGCTCGCCAACCGCGCGACGTCCGTGATGTACGAGGGAACGCCCGACACCCCGCACGAAGGGCGCCACTTCGAGATCGTCGAGAAGTACGGCGTCTCCGTGTACTACACGGCGCCCACCCTCATCCGTACGTTCATGAAGTGGGGCGAGGACGTCCCGGCGCGTCACGACCTGTCCTCGATCCGGGTACTGGGCAGCGTGGGTGAGCCCATCAATCCCGAGGCGTGGCGCTGGTACCGCGAGCACATCGGCGGCGGCCGGGCGCCGGTCGTGGACACCTGGTGGCAGACCGAGACCGGCGCCGTCATGATCGCGCCCCTGCCCGGTGGCCCTGCCGCGAAGCCGGGTTCGGCCCAGACCCCGCTGCCGGGGATCTCCGCCAAGGTCGTCGATCACGAAGGCCGGGAGGTCGCCAGGGGCGAGAGCGGCTACCTGGTGCTCGACCAGCCGTGGCCGTCCATGCTGCGCGGGGTGTGGGGCGACGACGAGCGCTACCGGGAGACGTACTGGTCCCGCTTCCCCACGCAGGGCTACTACTTCGCCGGGGACGGCGCCCGCTACGACGAGGACGGTGACATCTGGCTGCTCGGCCGGGTCGACGACGTCATGAACGTCTCCGGGCACCGGATCTCCACCGCAGAGGTCGAGTCGGCGCTCGTGTCGCACCGGTCGGTGGCGGAGGCCGCCGTGGTGGGCGCCTCGGACTCCACGACGGGCCAGGCCATCGTCGCTTTCGTCATCCTGCGTGGTGCGGCGGCCGAGGCCGCGGCGGGCGGGCAGGACGTGGTTCCGGCCCTGCGCGAGCACGTGGCCCGGGAGATCGGCCCCATCGCCAAGCCCCGCCAGATCATGGTCGTCCGCGAGCTGCCCAAGACACGTTCCGGAAAGATCATGCGCCGCCTGCTGCGGGATGTCGCGGAGAACCGCGAGATCGGGGACGTCACCACTCTCGCGGACGCCTCGGTCATGGACCGGATCAACGCGGGCCTCGCCGGCGGATCTCCGCAGGCCGGCTGACGCACGCGGCACGAAGGGACACGGACATGCACAGCGCGAGCACCAAGACCGGCCGGGTCGCGCTCGTCACCGGCGGCGGTGAGGTGATCACCACCGTGCTGGAGAGCCTCCTGGCGCGCGGCGTCCAGGTGGCGCTCGCGGGCCCCGACGCCGAGCAGGCACGTCTCATGGCACCACCGGGATCTCCCGTGCTCGCGCTGCCCTGCGCCCACGACGACCCGGCCGTGCTCGCCGGAGCGGTCGATACCGTGGTCGAACGCCTCGGCCGCCTGGACCACTTGGTGAACCTGGTCGCGGCCCGCCCCTGGCAGGGCTCGCTGATGGGACTGGACCCGGCGGCCCTGAGCGACGCCCTGCACCGTGACCTCGTGGCCCCGCTGGCCTGCGTGCAGCGGGCATGCGCGCGCTGGATGGCCGCGAACGACGGCTCGGTGGTCAATGTCGTCGCGACCACGGCACGCGGTGGCCCGCAGGGTGCGGCGCTGGCCGGGCTGATCGAGCTGACGGAATGGCTGGCCGCCGAATTGGAGCCACGGGTCCAGGTCGCCACCGTCGTGCCCAGTCCGCTGGTCGGCGCCGGCGCGTACCGGGCGGGCGCGGGCGAGGCCGTGTGCGACCTGCTGACCCGCCGGACCAGCCGGGCGCAGGGCCCGGTGTTCGTGCTCGACGAGGAACCCGCCTGCCCCTTCGAGGCCGCCTGACCAAGTGATCACGACACGAGAACCGAAAGGTGCGCGACACGGATGAGACTCGTCCTCGTCGGACCTCCTGGTGCGGGCAAAGGCACCCAGGCGGCCGCCCTCAGCGAACGGCTGGGAGTACCTCACGTCTCCACCGGAGACCTGTTCCGGGACCACGTGGCACGCGGGACCCCGCTTGGGCGTGCCGCCCGGCGCCACCTCGACAGCGGCACCCTCGTGCCCGACCATGTCACCGGTGGATTGGTCCGCGAACGGCTCGCGCAGTCCGACGCCCGGGACGGCTTCCTCCTCGACGGATTCCCCCGCACGGTGCCGCAGGCGCGGGAACTCGCCGCGGTCCTGGGCGCCACGGGCTCAGCACTGGACGCGGTGCTGGAGTTCACCGCTCCCGAAGAAGTCGTCGTGGCACGGCTGTTGGGCCGCGGCCGGCCGGACGACACCCAGGACGTCATCCGCCATCGGCAACAGGTCTACGAGCAGCAGACCGCACCCCTCCTGGCCCATTACGCGGCGATCCTGCTCACGGTCCGGGCCGTGGGCCCCGTCGAGGACATCACGGAGCGGGCCATGGCGGCCCTGTCGGAGGCGGAACGCCGGGCCGGGTGACCGCGCGCCGCCGTCAGACGTGCCCCCCTTTCGTGTCAGGGGCACGTGGTCAGCGCCTGGTCGATGGCGGGTTTGAGGAAGGCGAGGGTCAGGTTGGCCCGTCGGCTGATCCATTGTTGGTCGGCGGGGCCGGGGGTACCGTGGCGGTTCTGTCTGATGTCGTCCACGACCTGGGTGGGGGCGCCGGGTTCGGTGCGGACGTCGAAGGTCTCGGCCTTGGTGATCAGCCTGACCCTCCTGCAGGGTCACGGTGGCTCGGGCCAGGTTCAGCAGTCCCAGATCGACCCAGATGTCGCGCCTCCACCGAAGCGGGTGATCCAGCGCCGGGCGCCAGAAGTTCTGAAGGAGGATGAAGCCGGCGAGCTGCCGGCCGGTCACCGGCGGCAGGAGCCCGGTCGGTGGCCGACCGTGCAGGACACGTCCGAAGTCGTGCAGTGCACGCCTGGTCACCGGTGTGACGGGCTGGTGTATCAGCTCGTCGTGGGCCCACGTGAGGTGGGAGCGCGCGGCACCATCCAGCTCGCTGACGGCAAGGTAACTGCAGTGCAGCCGTGAGGTCGAAGCGCCGAAGGGCCCGGCCCGTCACCCGTTCCGCTGGGCTGGATCCTCCTCGGCGCGGATCCCATGCCGGTGTGCGTACACAATGGCCTGCGGGCGGTCGCGGCTGCCGGTCTTGGCGAAGATCTGATGGATATGGGTCTTCACCGTGGAGCGGCTCAGGTACAGCCTGGCGGCGATCTCCGCGTTGGGCAGGCCCTGCGCGATCAGGCCGAGCACCTGGGCCTCGCGTTCGGTGAGGCCGTCGGGGAGGGCTGCGTTCTTCGCGGTGTGTCCCGGGTCGGTGCGGCGGCTTGCGTGGATCAGGCGGGCGGCGGCGAGCGGGTCGAGCATGGCGTGGCCGCAGGCGGCGGCCTCGATGGCGCGGTGGATGTCCGCGGCGGAGGCGTTCTTGGTCAGGTAGCCGGTGGCGCCGGCTTCGAGTGCGGCGAGGATGGAGTCGTCGTCCGTATAGGTGGTCAGGACCACGACGGCCGTGGCCGGACGCTCGGTCCTGAGTCGGCGCGTGGCCTCGACGCCGTCGGTGCCGGGCATGTGAAGGTCCATCAGGACCACGTCGGCCTCGTGCCGGGCGGCGAGATCGACGGCCTGCGCGCCGTCCGCGGCCAATCCGGCGACGTGCACCCCGTCGACGGCGCCGAGGATGGTGGCCAGGCCCTCGCGGACGACCCGATGGTCGTCGGCGATGATCACGGAGATCGGTGTGGGGCTCATCGGTCGCTCCCGTCGCTGCGGTCGCCCAGGTCACCCCGTCGGTAGGGGATGCGTGCGGCGACCCGCCATCCGCCGTCGGACGTGGGGCCGGCCTGGAGATCGCCGCCCGCCTGCTCGACGCGTTCCCTCATGCCCTGGAGCCCGAACCCGCCGCCGCTCGCGCGCAGTGCCGCGGGTGTGTCCGGGGCCGGGGCGGGTCTGGTATTGCCGACCTGTACGGTCACGTCCTGCAAACCGAAGCCGACCCGGACGTTCACCTGCGTGCCGGGGGCGTGTTTGGCGGCGTTGGTCAGTGCTTCCTGGGCGACCCGGTAGAGCGCGAGCGTGGTATCGGCGTCCAGCTCCTGCCGGCTACCGTCCAGTTCGAGTTCTGCCTGGTGGAGTTCGCAGAGCCGTTCGAGCTGCGCGGCCGGCGACGTGCCCTCGCCGCGCAGCGCGCGGACGGCCTGGCGTGCCTCGTCCAGGCCCGTGCTGACCAGCTCGTGACCGAGCTCGATCTGTGTGATGAGCTTCTCGCGCGGTGCTTCGGTGCGGGCGAGGGTGTCGATCGCGGTGAGCTGGATCGACAGGGCGCCGAGGGTGTGGGCGAGCACGTCGTGCAGCTCGCGGCCGAGCCGGTTGCGCTCACCGGCGAGTTCCGCCTCGGCCCGGGCGAGCTCGGTACGCCGGCGTTCCGTGGCGACCAGCGTGCTGTGCCGGGCACGCTGGTCGGTCTCGCGTCGGCTCGCACCGGCCACCAGTCCGGCGAGGGCCACCGCGGCGGTGCTCGACAGGCGCCCGGGAAACGGCCCGTGGGGGATCGCCGCGAGGCAGTAGGCGACGGGACCGGTGGTGGACAGCACGAGGGCGGCAACCGGATCGAACGCGACGGCGGCCAGGCTCGCCGCCACGCCGGTGAAGATCAGCCCATTGGCGTCGGTGACCGCGAGCACCGCCCCGGCCGCGCACATCACCGCGGCGACCGCGGCCACGTGCGCACCCCGGGTACCGGCGGTCAGCAGGGCGCCGGCGATCAGGACGAGCCAGGCCAGCGCGGCGACGGCCAGGGCGACGGGCACCACGACCCCCGGGTCGGCGGGGAGCGTGGCGACGTTGATCCAGACAGACACGCCCAGCCCCACCAGCATGGCCGCGGCACGCGCCCGCGGGTCGGGGATCATGCCGCTCAGCCCGATCCCGGGATGGTCCGCGGCCGGGCTGAATCCGCTGGTGATACTCATCGGTCCGCATTATCCCAGGACGGCGTGCCTGAAGAGCGCGCCCGCAGTGCGCGGACAGCGCGGACGATCAGGGAGAGCAGCGATAGGGGGATCACCGTGCACCTTCCGTCGCAGGCGCGGCGCCCATGACCGGGCGGGCCTGGGCCAGGAGGGCGCGGCCTCGCACCCACAGCCCCAGGCTGCGGAACAGACTCATACTCACGGACAGGAAGATGAAGCCGTTCGTCAGACCGGTGGCGCTCAGGTGGTGGTTGGTCAGGAACACGCCGAGCCCCACCGGAAAGACGTGCTGGGCGCCGTAGGCGAAGCCGAGCCGGGCGGCGGTCACGGCGATCCAGACCGCCGCGTAGCCGGCCCCCGAGCGGCTGATCGCGGCGGGGCTGGCTGGGGTGGGCGAGGTGCGCGGCCAACGGCGTCGCCGGCCCGGGTGGTAGTCGACGGACACCAGCAGCGGGCAGACCGAGAACAGCCCGAGCGCCGCCCCCGCCAGCGCGCCGGCGCCCTGCAGCAGCAGATCGGCCCCGCCGGTGGGCAACGAGGTGAAGAAGAACGGCACGATGACGGCGACGCCGACGATCGGCCGTCCCACCCGGAACCAGCCGATCTTGCGGCGGCCGAGATCGGACTCGAGCACCACGGCCAGAAGCGCCAGCTGCATGATCACGATGTTCGCTGTCATGCACCCACCCTCGCCACGACGCCCGCCCCTGCCATCGGCCTCCGGGCCGGTCACCGGGTGGAGATGCGGGGGCGGGGGGTGGAGACCACGGTCCACCCCCTTCTACCGACGGCCGCCTGTGGCATCGATCCACCCGGTCCTCGCGTTTGCGTCCAGACCTCGATCAGGTCCTCGGGCTCCCACGCCTGGCGCATGTTCCCCTCCTGCCTGACGAACAGTGATAACCGCCACCGTGAAACAGGACCAAACCGTTCAAGATCTTCTTCCGTTCAAGCACCACCCAGGCACCGTGCCTCGCCACACCACTGACCGCCGACCGGGTGAACCTTCCTGGTCACAGTAGTGATCTAGACCTTTGCGTAGCGTCGGCGGCGGTAGAGCGCGATCCCGGTGACTGTCGCCACGGCGGCGAGGGCGGTCGGTACCAGGACGGCGGGCTTGCGGTATGGCGGGGCGGGGGAGGCGTGCAGGGGGATGACGGCGGTGTCGTTGCCGGGGGTGCGGTCGAAGGGGTTGCGGACGCGAATGGTGCCTTTCGCACCCGGGACCTGCCGGTCGATGCGGAAGCGGAACACGACGGAGGTCGTCCCGTCGGACGCGGGCCAGAACACGTCGCGGTTGAGGTCGCAGACGAACGCTCCGCCGGGTTTGGCGGGGCGGTCGCACGCCCACTTCCCGTCCGTGTCCTCGAAGGTGAAGGGTATGGAAGTGACCGTGGTGCCCTCCGGCGGCACCACCTCGAAGCCGCCCACGTCGCCGCTCGGTCGGCCGGGGCCGAGGTTCCGCACCCCGAGCTTCACGCTCACGGTGTCGCCGACCCGGCCCCGGACGGTTGCGGTGAGCGGTTCGTAGTCCGCCTGCACGGTGGTGGTGACCTTGACCCTGCCGTGGCTGTCGTCGAAGCCTCGGTGCGCGGCGGTGCGGAGCAGGGTGAGCGGGGCGCCGGTGCCGCGGGTGGTGTGCCCTGCGGGCCGGTGCGGGTCCGATGACCAGGTGTAGGTCACCTCGCCGGACAGGGTCTTCGGGGCGGTGACGGTGTACGGCAGCGGTGCGCTCGTGCGGTAGGCGGCGCCCGGCGCGGCCACGGTGGGGAACGTGCACCAGGCGGAGGTGGGCGACGGGCCGGAGTAGAAGCAGTTGCTGTACCGGGGGGTCAGCGTGAGGCCCTGCGAGACGTTCACTTGCAAGGCGACACCCTGCCCGGCCGGGAAGCGGGTGTTGTTGGCCAGCCGGGGGGTCACCTGCGCGGGCTTCCCCGGCGCCAGTGCGCTCACGGCCGTCTCCTGGCCGGGTGCGGACAGCGTCGGGCCGCCGACGGTCATCCGGGTGGTGCCGGTGATCGCGGCGGCGTTGTCGGCGGTCGCCGTGTACGTCACCGTGCCGCTGTCACCCGGTTTGACGCCGTCCACGCCGAGGAGGACCAGCGGGTCGTAGCTCTCGCCGTCGCCGTTCTGGAGATCGCCGTACTTGCAGGTGTAGACCGGGCCCTGGGCCTCGCACATGCCGTTGTCCCCGAGCCGGGCGACCCCCTTGAGGCCCGAGGCGTCCACGACCACCCGGACGTTGCGGGCCGGTGTGCCCTCCTTGTCCCGCTCGACGAAGACGGGCACGTGGAAGTCGCTGTTGGAGGCCTCGGCCCCGGCGTCCGCGTTGTACATGACGAAGGTCTTCTCGGTCTCGAAGCGCATCACGACGTGGTCCGAGCCGTCGCCGGCGGCGGCGGGTGGCACGGCCGCCGCGAACACCGCCGCGATGGATGCCAGGAGTCCTGCCGTTCGTCTGTGTGAGGGCATCCGGGCACTATGCCACCCGTGGTCCGGTCCGCCACGTCGCGGAGCTGTGAGCGGCGGTTCCGGCACAGACCGCCCGTGCCCTGCCGCCAGAGCGCGAGGAACGCGGACGCACCCCCGTCCCCGTCCTGGGCGAAAACCACCTCCCGTCCTCCGTGCAGCTCGAATCCGTCCGCATGCTCACCAACCAGGGCATGGACCAGACTCCCTGGCGAGAGGCCGGCAGCGACCGTATGTGATCCGGATTGACCGGCCTGATGGTTATGTCTGACGTACATCTTGGGTTATTGAACCTAATTGCCGAGTTAGTCGAATTCGATGCTTGTCGCATGAATTGCCGTTACGCTCTGCAGTCCTCGGGCGTCTGGAATCAAGCGTTCCTTGTGCCCGTGAGCAAGGGGAAACAGTGGGGGGAGATTCGTCATGGCTACCTTCAATCAGACGGGCCAGACGGTAGGGAATCAGGTCAACGCCGAGACGGTGACCATGAAGGACTTCGGGGGGACCGGAGTCGTGCAGGGGAACGGGTCGGGCGGCGCGGAGTTGCGGAACGCGATCGCCGAACTGCTCGGTGCGGTGGAGGAGTTGCACCGGGAGAAGGGGATCGACGACGAGACGTACGCGGGGGCGGTCGCCACGTTGCGCGAGGTGCAGCAGGCCGAGGCCGTCGAGGCGGGTGAGCCGGCCGCAGAGCAGGCCAAGAAGCGGCGGATCGCCGTGCTGGTCGAGCGGGTCGGGGAGACGCTCGCCGGGGTGAGTGCGCTCGCACCGCTCATCGGGCAGGTGGAGAGCCTGGTCAAGGTGTTGTTCGGGGGGCAGGCATGACCAGCTACGACCAGCGGGGACAGCATGTCGGCGGTCAGTTCAACGCGGACAGCATCGGCACGGTCAACTTTCACTTCGGCAAGGACGAGAACCACCGCTACCTCGGCATCCAGGCGCTGCAGGCCCGGCTGTACCCGGAGGCCGAGGCCCGGTTCAGGAAGGCGATCGAGCTGGGCGACGCGGACGGCGACCTCCGCTACTACCTCGCCCTCGCCATGCTGGCGGGCCGCACCCCGCGTACCGTTGACGGGCCGACGATCCGTTCCATCGAGGAGCAGCTCCAGGCGGCGGTGCGCGCACCCGGCGCCCGCCCGCACGCCTACGCGCTGTGGGCCGTCATACGCGAGGACCACTACGAGGGCCAGGGACGCGCGTACGACCCGCCGACCCCGCACGAGTTGATGGCCTCCGCGCGCGACGCCGACGTACGGCACATCATGGAGATCGTCACGCTGGTCGAGGCGACCGAGTCCGCCGTGTGGCGGGCCCTCGTCGAGCGCGTCGGGGTGGCGCCACTGCCGCAATCGGGCCGCCACCGCGAGCCCCGGGGGCGCAACACCGAGCGCGCCAAACTCATGCGGAAGTACTTCACCCCGGTGCCCGACCCGCTGGACGCGAGCACCGATCAGGCGCTGATGCTGGGCGGCGGCGGTGGCGCCGCGATCGGGCTGGTCACGCTGGTCGCCGCGTCCGGTGGGGGCGCGTTCCTCGGCTTCGTGCTGCTGGTCGCGGGCGCGATCGTCGGGGTGAAGGCGGCGGGCCGCTACCTGGAGAAGAAGAAGGAGTTCGACGCGGCGTGGGAGGCGAGTCATCCGCGGCCCACCGACGAGCAGGTCGCGCAGTGGTTCGACGAGGACAAGGCGTTCGTCACCCAGCACGCCCACCAGCGGCTGAACATCTCCGGCCTGAGGCTGGTGACCCGCCTGGTGCCGCTGTACGGGCAGGACGTCAACTCCGAGATCCAGGTCGGCGGCGACGGCATCGTCCGCTTCTCCCGCTACCGGGCCGTCCTGGTCGCGATGACGGAGTCCCACCTCAGCGCCTGCCTGTGCACCTGGGACTTCATCACCGGCGAACTGCTGGAGGACAAGACGTACGAGTACTACTACCGCGACATCGTCTCCCTCACCACGCACACCAACCACCGGTCGGGCAACGCCCTGCGCGGCGATCTGAACGCGTCGTCCAGGAACGGCAGGAACATCCGGCGTTACCAGGTCACGCAGGCCCGTGAGTTCCGGCTGGAGGTGGCCAGCGGCGGCGGCATCGAGGTCGTCACCCATGTGAACATCGCCATGGAGGACGGCTCGGAGGAGGCGAACTCCCAGTCGCCCACCATCCCCGAGTCGGGCGAGGGCGACGCCCTCAAGGCGATCCATGCCCAACTCCGGCTGCGGAAGGGGGAGCGCTGACGCCGGCCGCTCCCGAGGGGCGAGCGCTGACATCGTCGCCGACCAATCGTCGCCGACCAGGTGAGCGGTCGTGAGGGCGCGCGCCTCGCACCGGCCGACATGAACTACTGCACCGATCGGTTGGTGCTGGTCCTTCCCGACTCCGGAAGCGGCACGGTACTGCGTGCCCGCAGGTCCCGGGCCGCCGGGGGCGGGCCGGCGGCGGGTGGGCGGTCCCGCGCTACGTGCGAACGAGGCGCGGGACCGCCGGGCCCGGGTGCCCTACTGATCTCTTCGTGCTGTTGCCGGGTGGTGCGTGAGGGTCGAGTCCGATTCCGGCAGCGGCGGCCATCGATCAGGTCGGGTCGGAGCTGGATATCAGGCCGGGTCGAAGCCGGATACGACGTAAGAAGCCGTGTCTCAACCGGCGGCGCGTTCGTCGGCGGGTCGGCGGCGCAGGCTCGCGTGCTGTAGCGCGGGGGGCTGGTAGGCCATGTCCAGTGCGCCGATGTCGGTGCCGGGCGGAACGATCTTGTCGATGCGGTCGAGGATGTCGTCGGAGAGGCTGACGTCGGCGCCGGCGAGCAGGTCGTCCAGATGCTCCATGGTGCGGGGCCCGATGATCGCCGACGTCACGCCGGGGTGGGCGATCGCGAAGGCCATCGCCAGGTGGGTCATGGGCAGGCCGGCTTCTTCGGCGAGCGGGATGATCTGTTCGACGGCGTCGAGTCGGCGCTCGTCGCTGAGGTGCTTGAAGTGGGCGGCGCGGCGCAGGTCGGTCTGCGCGCCCTTGCGGACGCGCCCGGTGAGCAGGCCTTGAGCGAGTGGGCTCCATACGAGCGTTCCCATCCCGTAGCGCTCGGCGACGGGCAGGACCTCGCGTTCGATGCCGCGGTTGAGAATCGAGTAGGTCGGCTGCTCGGTCCGGAACCGCTCCAGGCCGCGCCGTTCGGACACCCATTGCGCCTCGACCATGTCGGAGGCGGGCATGGTCGAGGAGCCGATGGCCCGGACCTTGCCGCTGCGGACCAGGTCGGTCAGGGCCGACAGCGTCTCCTCGATGTCGGTCGTCGGGTCCGGTCGATGGATCTGGTACAGGTCGATGTGGTCGGTCTGCAGCCGGCGCAGCGAGTTCTCGAGCTCGGCGGTGATCCACCGACGCGAGAGGCCGCGCTCGTTGGGGTCCTCGCCCATGGCGCCGTTCACCTTCGTGGCGAGCACGACGTTGTCGCGGCGGCCCTTCAGCGCCTTGCCGATGATCTCCTCCGACTCGCCACGGGAGTACATGTCGGCGGTGTCGACGAAGTTGATGCCGGCGTCCAGGGCCTTGTGGATGATGCGGATCGAGTCGTCGTGGTCCGGGTTGCCTATGGCACCGAACATCATGGCGCCCAAGCAGTACGGGCTGACCTGGATGCCCGTGCGGCCCAGCGTGCGGTAGCGCATGGTTCTCCTCCGGTGGCGTAGCATGGGACAACCGGAACGGCTTATCAGTTAGCACGATACGGAACGCTTTCTCATTTCTGCAACCGGAGGGCTGGAGTGAGCGCGGCCACACCTGAACGGGCACGACGTGTGCGCGCCGATGCACAACGCAACATCGACGCGCTGATCGGCGCGGCCCGGGAGGTGTTCCGCGTATCGGGCGTCGACGCCCCCGTTCGCGAGATCGCCACCAGGGCCGGGGTCGGCCTCGCCACCTTCTACCGTCACTTCCCGGAGCGATCGGACCTGGTCACCGCGGTCTTCCGGCATGAAGTCGACGCGTGCGCCGACACCGCTGCCACCCTGGCCGCCACCTACGAGCCGCTCGAGGCCCTCGTCCGCTGGCTGCGCCGCTTCACCGAGTTCGTCGGGGCCAAACGCGGACTCGCTGCGGCCCTGCACTCCGGCAACCCCGCCTTCGAGCCGCTGCCCGCCTACTTCCAGCACCGTTTCGAGCCCGCCCTCGGATCACTGCTCGCCGCCGCGGCCGCCGCCGGGGAGGTCCGCGATGACGTCGATCCCCTGGAACTGCTGCACGCGGTCTCCCGCCTGTGCTCGCCGGCGGGCGTGGATCACGCCGGTGACGACCGCATGGTCGCCCTGCTCATCGACGGACTCCGCTACGGAGCCAAGCCGAAGCCCCGGTCCACCGAGCACTGATCAGATCGGACTGACGCCTTGACACGCCGCCGGCAGACGAGCGCGCAGCTGGGCGCCAGGAAGGCAGGCTTGGCGGATGACGGCGCGGAACTCCCGGCGCACGCGCAGGCGGTGGAACCGGTGGAGCAGGGTGACGGCGGCTTCCGCGGCCCGGCGGGGAGGAGTTGGGTGACGGCGTGGCGGTTGCCGCCCGGTCCGCTGCGGTGCTCGGTGGCACGTCGGGCGACAAGCGGACGGATGCCCAGGTCGCGCACAGGGCTGCGGCCGGCACAGCAGACCCGCCAGGCCGAAGCTCAGGTCGGGTTCAGTGGAGTGATGCGGGTGCCCGCGTACCGTTCGGGTTCCAGTGACAGGGCAGTGACTGGTTCCCCGGCCTTCATCGCCTGCCAGGCGATCGCTGCCGCGTGCGCCACCGGCCAGTCGACGTTTCTCCAGTCCATCGCATCCACCGCATGCGCCGCGGTGAACGGCATGTGCTCCGCGAACCGCAGGGACGCCGCGTGCCGGCCCGCACTGGCAACGTCGACCTGCCGTTCGGCGGCCAGCACGGACAGCGACGGGACGATGACCCGGGCAGTGCCACGCGAGGCCTCGACGTAGCGGCCGGTGAAGAAGGGATCCGCACGAAAAGGGCGGCCAGAGCGGTGTGGTCCAGGGCGGCCGGCAGGTTCATGCGGCGGTGCCGCCCTGACGGGCGCGGATCTTCGCCCGGGCGTCCCGGCCGGCCTGCTGGACCTGTGCGGTGTACTCGATGCCGAGCTCACGGGTAGCCTCGAAAGCCCGCTGCTTCCGCTCGGCCGCCGTGAGCTCCCGGGTAGCGCGCGCAGGATCCAAGAGCGGCAAGGCCGAAACCCTCGGCACCGCGTCTTCGCCCCTGTTGTACGGTCTTTTCGTCCGTTCAGCTGATGCGTAAGCGTCAGTTGTTGTTCGGCTGTGGCGAGAACGAGACGTCAGCGGTGAGGCAGCCTGGGTCCTGGAGCAGTCTGAGGAGCTTGAAGTGAGTGATTTTCAGTCAGGCGAGAGCGGAAACTGGATGTCAGCTGCGGAGGACCCCGCTATCGACGATGCGCAGCGCACCCGGGAGGAGTCACGAGAGAGCCCGGAGCCCGTCCCGGTGCGTTACTCGGTCCATCTGGAGAGCCCCGACGGGGGCATCAAGCGGCGACTGTACGTCGACGCCGGTTCGCTGGACGAGGCCTTGACGAAGGCGCGTGACGAGGCCCAGTCATTCGATGACGGCCCCGGTCGGCTGAGGGTGGTGGGCGTAAGCGAGGAGAACGCTTCCAGTGAAGCCCGAAGGCAGCGAGAGGCACGTCGGCGGCACCTCAACCACATCGTGGAAACGGGCCTCGCCGTGCTGGGCCAGCCGGTTCCCGGCCGTTCGGACGAGGAATTCTTCGATGTCCTGTGTGATTTCTTCAGCCGAGCCATTGTCTGGCCCGGACGCTTCAGCTTTCCCGCCGGGGATGCAGAGACCGACCGCCTGCTGAATCCCAACGACGTGTCCAGTGTCATGGCTCAGCTCCTCACAGTGCACCTGAACCACTACGGCTTGCACGTGACCCAAGCGCCTCCGGAGTAGGCGCGACATCGACGGTCATTCGTCGCTGATCGTCGCTTTCTGTCGCTCGCCGCCCGTGCCGGCCCCACCGTCGGTCCGGGCCTTGCCGCCCACGTCAGGCCGTGGGCAGCGCGGGCAGGGGCCGGCAGGCGATCTCCCGTGCTTCGGCGCGTGTCATGCCGAACATACGCAGCAGGCGAATGGCCAGTTGATCGGAGACCTGCTCGGCATCGAGGTCCGGGCGGGTCTCCAGCAGGTGGAGCACCCCGAGCAGGGCGCCGCCGACCATGGCCACAGCGGTGTGCGGGTCGTCGATGTCCAGCCGTCCGTCGTCGGCGGCGGCCTGCAGATCCCGCATCGCCCGCGGGGCCAGGCCGCTGTCGGAGGTCAGGTAGGGCATGCCGGTGCGGAGCAGGATCCTGGCGATCTGCGGGTGGGTGCGCTGCAGCCGACCGGTCAGGCGGACGCTGGCGGCGAAGATCTCCGCGGGGTCCTTCAGGTCTCCGACCACGGATTCCAGGAGGGCGCCGTGTTCCTCCAGGGTGAGGGCGACGGCGGCGTCGAACAGTTCGTCCTTGGTGGTGAAGTGGTTGTAGAAGGAGCCGAAGCCGACGTCCGCCGCCTCGGTGATTTCCTGGATGCTGACGTCGGTCCGCCCCTGCTTGGCGAGAAACCCCTGTGCGGCGGCGATCAGTGCCGCCCGGGTGCGTGCCTTGCGCCGGTCCAGGCGGTTGGGCGCGCGGCTGGAGGTCCGGCTGCCGGCCTTGCCCTGTCGGTCGGTACTCATCTCTCTACCGTATCCGATGGATCAGTCCTGATGATTTCGTCACTATTGACGATTGTTGACGGTGGCTTCGTCTGGCCTGATGCTCTCATCACTACTGACTGAAGTTGCTCGCGGAAGCGGCTCGGTCGACGTCTGTCCAGGACTCAGGAGAGCCGATGAGTATCCAGGTCGTCCGCACCCCAGACGGCTGGTGGGTGGAGAGCGGCACAGGACGGCTGCACCGCGTCGACGCCGACGCGGACACCACGGCCGGCCTGCTCGCCGACCGTTCCGCCGTGCGGCAGGCGGCTGCCCGCGCCGCGGCTGACCCCGACGCCGGGCAGCCCCTTGGAGAGGCCGAGGTGCTGTCGCCGGTGACCGCCCCCTGCCGGGTGGTGGCCCAGATGGTCAACTACCGTTCCCACGCGGTGGATTCCGGGTTCGATCCGGACACCGTCCCGCCCGCGTTCTTCCGCAAGGCGTCGGGGTCCGTCAGCGGCCCTTACCAGGACATCGTGCGCCCGCGGCACGTGCGCTTCCTGGACTACGAGGTGGAACTCGCGCTGGTGATGGGCGCGGACCTGCCGGTCGGCACCGAGGTCACCGACGCCGCCCTGTCCCGGTACGTCGCCGCGCTGGTCGTCGCCGACGACGTCAGCGCCCGCGACCTGCAACTGCCCAAGACCCAGTTCTACGAGTCCAAGTCGTACCCGACCTTCACTCCGCTCGGCCCCCGGCTGCTCCTGGTCGATGCCGACGATCTGGCCCGCCTGCCGGACCTGCGGCTCACACTGAAGGTCAACGGGGCCGTCCGGCAGGACCGCACCACCACGGACATGATCGTCCGACCCGCCCGCGCCCTCAGCCTGCTCGCCCGTTTCCAGACCCTGCAACCCGGCGACGTCCTGCTCACCGGAACCCCCGGCGGCACCGCCCTGAAATCCCCCGGCAGGCTCCTGACCACGCTCGCCGCCCTGCTGCCCCCGCACAAGCGCTGGCAGAAGTTCTTCGCCCGCCAGCAGGCGAACCCCGACTACCTCAAGGACGGCGACATCGTCACGGCCCGCATCGCGACCGATGACGGCGCACTCGACCTCGGCGAGCAGCGCACGGTCGTGCGCGCTCGCTGAAGACTCCCGGCCCCCGCCCGGAACCGGCCGGCCCGGCATCCCCGTACCGGGCCGGCCACCCGACCCCATCCCAAACCCTGCAAAGGCGCACCGGTGACACTCACACCCACCGACCCGCTGTGGCCCGCCCCCGACAGCGGCACGGACCTGTCCTCGATCGAGACTGTTCCGCTGCATGAGCGCGGCCTGCCCGCCACCACCTACGACACCGTGCTGCGCGCCGCCCGTCTGTGGCCCGACCGCCCGGCCCTGACGGTGCTGCCCGACGCCGCGCGTTTCCTGCGCCCCGCCACCGCCACCTTCGCGCAGCTGCGCGACCAGGTGCACCGCACCGCCAACCTGCTGCGCTCGCTCGGCGTCACACGCCGGACCGCCGTGGGCCTGCTCGCGCCGAACACCGCGGAGCTGCCCGCCGCCCTCCTGGCCGCGCAGGCAGCGGGTATCGCCGCCCCGGTGAACCCGGGCCTGGCATCCGAGCACGTCGAGCAGCTGCTGCGGCGCGGTGGTGCTCAGGTGCTCATCGCCGCCGGTCCGCAGCTGGACGCACAGGTGTGGGCCACGGCCCGGCAGGTCGCCGCAGCCTTGCGGCTGGACGCACTGCTGGCCCTGGCCCCCACCCTGACCGACGGGCCCGCCCCCGCTCTGGATCCCGTCGAGGGCGTTCGCGTCGGCTACCTCGCAGAGCTTGCCGCGCCCCATCCCGCCGACCGGCTGCTGGACATCGAGCCCCCGACCGCCGACGACCTGGCCGCCTACTTCCACACCGGGGGCACCACCGGCACTCCCAAGCTCGCCGCGCACACGCACGCCAACGAGGTCGTCGACGCCTGGATGGTGGCGGCGAGCATTCCTCTCGACGAGGACTCGGTGATGTTCGCGGCGCTGCCGTTGTTCCACGTCAACGCCCTGATCGTCACCCTGCTCGGCCCGCTGCTGCGCGGCCGGGCAGTGGTGTGGGCCGGGCCGCTGGGCTACCGCGATCCCGAGCTGTATCCGGCGTTCTGGAAGCTGGTGGAGCACTACCGCATCGCCACCATGTCCAGCGTGCCCACCGTGTACTCCGTCCTCGCCCAGGTCCCCGTCGACGCGGACATCTCCAGCATGCGGTTCGCCGCCGTCGGTGCCTCGCCCCTGCCGCCCGCCGTGCGGGAGTCCTTCGAGGAGCACACCGGTATCCCGTTGTGCGAGGGCTACGGCCTGACCGAGGCGACCTGCGCCTCCGCCCTCGGCCTGCCCGGCCGCACCCGTCCCGGCAGCGTCGGCCGGCGCCTGCCCTACCAGCGGGTCAAGACCGTGCGGATCGACCCGGACACCGGCGGGTGGCACGACCTGCCGCCGGGCGCCACCGGGGTGCTCGCCGTCAGCGGCCCGGTCGTCTTCGCCGGGTACGTGGCTGAGACCACCGCCCAGGGGCCCCGTCTGGACACCGCCGGGAAGATCCGCGACGGCTGGCTGGACACGGGCGACCTGGCCCGTATCGACGCCGACGGGTTCATCCATCTCGCCGGCCGCGCCAAGGACCTGATCATCCGCGGCGGCCACAACATCGACCCCGCCGCGATCGAGGACGCCCTCCTCGCCCACCCCGAGGTCACCGCCGCCGCGGCGGTCGGCCGTCCCGACCCGCATGCCGGCGAGGTGCCCGTCGCCTACGTCACTCTCGCCCCCGGTGCCCGGACCGACCCCGCCGAACTGCTCGCCTGGGCCACCGAACGGGTCCCCGAGCGCGCCGCCGCCCCGCGCGAGGTGTGCGTGATCGACGCCATTCCACTCACCGCCGTCGGCAAGCCCTACAAGCTCGGCCTTCGCCTGGACGCCACCCGCCGCGCGGTCCACGCCGAACTGGTCGCCCAGGGCGCGGACTGCGACCCGCAGCGCATCCTGTGCCGACCGCACGACGGCGGTGTCCGCGTGACGGTGCCCGCCCTTGCCGACGAGGCGGTACGGCACAGGGTCACCGCGGCCCTCGACCGGTACGTCCTGCACTGGCAGTACGCCCCCAGCCGGCCACCTGAGAGAGAAACTCCATGAGTACCACCGCCATCGTCCTCGCCGTCCTCCTCGCCGTGATCTTCCTCGTGCTCGGGTCGGCCAAGCTCGCGGCAGTCCCCGCGATGCGCGAGGCCGCGTCCCACGCCGGCATGACCACCGCCCACTACCGCCTGCTGGGTGCTCTGGAGGTGGCGGCAGCGGCCGGTCTGCTGCTCGGCCTGCGGATCACCGCGTTCGGTGCCGCCGCATCGACGGGCCTGGTCCTGCTCATGGCCGGAGCCGTCGTCGTCCACCTGCGCAGCGGCGATCCGGCGGCCCGCTGCCTGCCGGCCGTCATCGCGGGTGCCCTGGCCGGAGCCCATCTCGTGCTGCTGGCCGGCGGCTAGCCGACCACACACCCTGTTGCCGGCCGGCGTGCCGCCGTGACCGCCCAGCCGCCACCCGCCACCCGGGACCCGAGGAGTATCACGATGAGCCGTGTCGACCTCGTACGGCGCCCACTGCGTCTCCACCGCCTTGGCCGCCCAGGTCCGAGCGCCCCCTCATTCGGCACTGCCGGTCTCCATCAGCCTCTCCGCGCTGTCCGGACCGTACGCGCCGCCGCTCGCTCAACCCGCGAACGGGACCGGCACCCCGCCTCGATCAATCGACCGGGAAACGCTCTCGGCGCTGTTCCCCCGCCTGTTCCCGGAGCCGTCCCCACCCCATGGCCCCGAGCCGTGACACCCCATGGAGTACCCAATGAACGACATCGACGTCCCCGTCCTCATCGTCGGCGGAGGCGGTGCGGGGCTCACCGCCTCCATGCTGCTCAGCCGCATGGGCATACAGTCCCTGCTGGTCACCGCCTGGCCCAGCACCTCCGTCCTGCCCAAGGCCCACGTCCTCAACCAGCGCGCCATGGAGGTCATGCGCGACGCCGGCGTGGCCGACACCATCTACGCCGCCTCCACTCCGGCCGAGCAGATGTCCCACACCGCCTGGTACGTCGGCCTGGCCGGAGACCACGAGGACTACGGCCGCAGGGTCGCCAGGATGGAAGCCTGGGGAGCCGGCGGCCGCTCACCCGAGTGGCTCGCGGCCAGCCCCGAGCGCCAATCCAACCTGCCCCAGATCCGCCTCGAGCCCCTCCTGCGCGCCCACGCCGAGGAACTTTCGCCCGGCCGGGTCCGCTTCCACCACGAACTGACCGCACTCGCCCAGGACGACGAGGGCGTCACCGCCACCGTCGCCGACCGCGACACGGGCGGGACCTATCGGGTGCGGGCCCGCTACCTGCTGGGCTGCGACGGCGGCCGTACCGTCGGACCCGCCCTGGGCATCGTCCAGGAGGGCGTGCGCGACCTCGCCCGCGTGGTCTCCTTCCACCTCTCCGCCGACCTGTCCCGCTGGGCGCTCGACCCGGAGGTGCTGATCCGCTGGCTGTGGCTGCCCGACCTCGGCATCCCCGGCGTTCTCGTGCCCATGGGCCCCGAGCACTGGGGCCCCGAGTCCGAGGAGTGGGTCTTCCACCTCAACTACGGGCCCGATGACGGCCGCGCGCTGGACGACCGGTCCGTCCTGGCCGACCTGCGCACGGGGCTGGGCCTGAGCGAGGAGGACCTGACGGTCCACATGATCTCCCGCTGGACTCTGGAAGGCGTGGTCGCCGACCGCTACCGCGTCGGCCGCGTTCTGATCGCCGGCGACGCCGCCCACCGCCACCCTCCCACCGGCGGCCTCGGCCTGACCTCCGCCATGCACGACGTACAGAACCTCACCTGGAAGCTCGCCGCCGTCCTGAACGGCCATGCCGGCGACGCCCTGCTGGACACCTATGAGGCCGAGCGGCGCCCGGTGGACGCCGCCAACGTCCGGCGCTCGCTGGAGAACGCCATGAACCACATCGCCATCAACGCCCTCTTCGGCGGCGGGCCCCAGGCCGGCGAGGAGGAGAACTGGCGGCAGGCCCGCCGCCTGTGGAGCGAGGACCCCGCCGACGCCGACTTCCGCCGCACCTTCCTTGCTGCCGTGGCCGCCCAGTCCATGGAGTTCAACGAACTGGGCGTCGAGTTCGGCTACACGTACGACTCCGCGGCCGTCGTCCCCGACGGCACTCCCGCACCCGAGAACCCCGACCCGGTCCGCGTCTACCAGGCCGCCGCCCGCCCCGGACACCCGCTGCCCCACGCCTGGCTGGAGGACCTCGACGGCCGTCGCGTGGCCCTGGCCCGCCTGGTGCGCCCCGGCCGCCTGCTGCTGATCGCGGGAGAGGACGGTCAGGCCTGGTGCGAAGCCGCCGAGAAGATCGCCGCCGAGTGCGGGCTGCCGGTGGACGCGGTCCGGATCGGGCATGTCGACGGCGACTACCGCGACCTGCGCTCCACCTGGACCGCCGCCCGAGGTCACACTCCCCAAGGCGCCGTTCTGGCGCGCCCGGACCGCTTCATCGGCTGGCGCGCCCACGGCGCGGCCACCGACCCGGTCGCCGAACTCACCACCGCACTGGACACCCTGCTCGCACGGTAGGAACCGCTCACCCGCCGTGCCACCCGCCCTGCCGATCACCGCCGCCTCGGCGGGCCAGGCCCCCCAATCCTCCCCCTCGCCTCGCCTCCGGCACACCGCGGCACCCGCCCCGCCAGCGCGACAGGTCGTGGAGGCCACAGGAAGGAATCCCCCGTGAACGACCCGACACCCACCACCGCCCCTGCTGCCGACGCCCATCAGGGCCTGCACAGCGAGCAGGGCGCCCTGCGCGCAGAGCACCCCGGCCGCGCGGCCCAGCCCGTCATCAAGGCGGCCGGCCTGGCCTGGCTGGAGTTCACCAAGCCCGACCTGGACCGGGCCGAGACCTTCGCCCACGACTTCGGCTTCACCACCGCTGCGCGTACCGCGGACACCCTCTATCTACGGGGTGCCATGGCCGGACCGCACTGCCTGGTGATCCGCCGAGGTCCCGCTTCCCGGTTCATCGGCCCCGCATTCCAGGCCGCCGACGCCGCCGACCTCGACCGGCTCGCCCGTGCCACCGGCCACACGGTACGGCCCCTCACCGAATACGGCGGAGGCCGCGTCGTGGACCTGCTCGACCCTTCCGGCATCCCGGTCCGCGTCGTGCACGGCGTCACCGAGCAGCCCGCGCGATCGCTGCGGCGGCCCCTGGTCCTCAACACCGGCACCACCACCGCGGCCGCCCGCGTCAACGCCACCCAGCGCCCGCCCCGCGAACCCTCCCAGGTGCAGCGCCTGGGCCACGTGGTGCTCTCCACCCGGGTCTTCCGGCGCGCCCTCGACTGGTACCTGCAGCACCTCGGACTGATCGTCAGCGACTTCCTCTACCTGGACGGCCGGCGCGACCGCGGCCCCACCATGGCCTTCATCCGCTGCGACCGCGGCAGCGAACCCGCCGACCACCACACCCTGGCCCTGCACCTGGGCCCCGACACCGGCTATGTCCACTCCGCCTACCAGGTCGCCGACCTCGACGCGCTCGCCGCCGGCGGCGAGTACCTGCGCGAGCGCGGCTACCACCACTCCTGGGGCATCGGCCGGCACATCCAGGGCAGCCAGATCTTCGACTACTGGCGCGACCCCGACCGCCTCATGCTGGAGCACTACGCCGACGGCGACGTCTTCGACAACACGCTGGAACCCGGCTGGGCCGTCATGTCCGCCTCCGGCCTGGCCCAGTGGGGCCCGCCCGCCACCCGGGACTTCCTCGGCACCACCCCTTCGCCGGGGTTGCTCCTGCAGGCGATCTCCGCGCTGCGCGAGGACAACGAACTCGACCGTGCCCGGCTGCTGGGCCTGATGAAAGCGCTGACCACGTGACCGCCACCGCCCCCGAGCATGTACCCGTCGTGGTGATCGGCGCCGGGCCCACCGGGCTGACCGCCGCCACCCTCCTCGCCCGCCACGGCGTGCCCGCCCTGGTCCTGGAGCGCCACCGCGGCCCGTATCCGCTGCCGCGCGCCGTCCACCTGGACGACGAGGTCCACCGCATCCTGCAGGCCATGGGCCTGCAGGACGCCTTCGGCGCGATCTCCCGTCCGGCCCGCGGCATGCGTCTGCTGGACGGCTCCCACCGGGTGCTGGCCGAGTTCTGCCGTGACAAGCCGTGCGGCCGGTACGGCTTTCCGGAAGCCAACATGTTCGACCAGCCCGAACTCGAGCGACTGATGCGGGACAACCTCCGGCACCACCCGCTGGTGACGCTGCGCGGAGGCGCCGAGGTCACTGCCGTGACCTTGCCCCCGCACGGCGGCGCTCCGGTGCCGTTGACCTACCGGGAGGTGGACACCGGTGTCTCCCACACGATCCTGGCCGATGCCGTCCTGGGATGCGACGGTGCCAACAGCCTGGTCCGTACCTCCGTCGGCTCCCGGATGCAGGACCTCGCCGCCTCGCAGCAGTGGCTGGTCGCCGACATCCGCTGCCCTCTGCCCTTGCCCGTCTGGGACGGCGTCCACCAGATCTGCGACCCGCGACGGGCGGCCACCTACATGCGCGTCGGCGAGGACCGCTACCGCTGGGAGTTCCGCCTGCGCACCGGCGAGAAACCGGAGGAGCTCACCGACCGCGAGCGTCTGCTCGCGCTGATCGCCCCCTGGACACCGGGCATCCCCGAGGACGAACTGCACGTCCTGCGCACCGCCTCCTACACCTTCCGCGCCCAGATCGCCGACCGCTGGCGCGACGGACGCGTCTTCCTGCTCGGTGACGCCGCCCACCTCACCCCGCCCTTCATCGGGCAGGGCATGGGGGCGGGCATGCGCGACGCCCACAACCTCGCCTGGAAACTCGCCCGCGTCCTCACCGGCCGCGCGAGCGAGGCCCTGCTCGACACCTACCAGGCCGAACGCCACCGCCCCGCACGGCAATTGATCCGCACCGCTGTGGGGGTCGGCGCCGTGATGACCGGCGGAGGAGCGGGCACCGCACTGGCCCGGAACGCCGTACTGCCGGCTCTCTCCCACCTGCCGGGCGCCCCCGGTCTCGTACTGTCCGCCGTCAGCCCGCCGCTGAGACCGGGCCCCCTGGTCGGCTCCCGCCGCCGGGGCCACCCGCGCCCCGGGACGCTGTGCCCCCAACCGTCGCTCTGCGACGCCGACGGCACCCCGCGCCTGCTGGACAACCTGCTCGGTGAGGGCTTCGCGGTGCTGGCCACCGCGCCCCTCAGCCCGGCCCTGCACGCGCTGGTACGAGCACTTGAGGCTCGTGTCATCCACCTGCACGGCCCGCGGCGGCAACCGCCCGGCACGGGCAGCGCCGAGCACCACGCCGGAGCCGATCCAGGCACCAGGGCCCTGGTCCGCTGGATGGGCACCGCGGGCGCCGTCCTGCTCCGCCCCGACCGCGTCGTCGTCGCCACCGCGGCCCGGCCCCGCCGCCCCGGCACCGCGTGCGGAGACGACCTCGCGGCCACCTCGGCGGCCTGGGCATCCCGGCTGTGCAGCAGCGGCCACGCAGCGCGGAGCACTCCGACAGTGAGTATGTGAAGTACCTGATGTCCCGGAACCACGGTGACGGCGGCCGAGCCCGCATCGCGCGGGATCACTCGGTCCCCACCGGAGACCGGGGCGTCTGTGCCGCCGTCCAGACCGGCGTCGAACAGGAGACCCTCACCATCTGACCCTGCGCCATCTTCAAAACGGCGAGTACGGCGAAACGTGGGTCGGCGCCCCTTCGACGACCACCTCGAGGTGTGCCGGTCCCGGCACTCGCCGGCCGTGCTTGGGCCATGCGTCTGCAGGACCGACGGTGAAGCAGGCACCACCCCCAACCCGGACCCGGCCGTTACTGACCGTCGCGGTCCCGGCGGCCAGGCTGGAGAACAGGCCGCCGACCGGCGGCGATCAGGCACGGCGAACGGGGTGGGAACGTCATGCACGCATCGCACACGCAAGACCCGGCAGGCCGCCCGCCGGTGAAAGCCCGCCCGCCCGAGGTGGCCGCTGCCCTGCCCGCGCCGCGGCGCGGCCTGCTCGGCTTCCGCTCCCGGCACCTCGGTCCGGCGCTCATCGGCTGCGGTGCCGCCATGGGGCCATGGCTCGTCCTCCTGGCGCGGACCCTGCCGGACAACACCCAGGTCGGACACTGGTCCACGGCCTGGGTGGGACTCGACGCCCTGGAGGCGCTCGGTCTGGCCGCCACCGGCCGTCTGCTGCTGGACCGGGATCCGCGGTGCACTCTGACGGCCACGGCCACGGCCACGGCGGCCCTGCTCGTCGTCGACGCCTGGTTCGACGTGGTGACCTCGGCGCCGGGCCCCGAGTTCAGCACGGCCGTCGTGACGGCCCTGGGCGCGGAGCTGCCCATGGCCGCGTTGTGCACGACGCTGGCAGTGCGTGCGCTGCCCTGCCGGGCCATGGGCCACTGAGCCGGATGGCGTCGACCGGCGGCGAACGCGGTGCCGCCCGCGCCGGAACTTCCGTGGCGAGGAGGGCGCTTGCGGTGACCGTCACCGCCGGCGGGCAGCCGGGAAGACGAGTCATGCTCCTTCACTCGCCGTTTCGGCAGGATGCCCGCCGGCGACGGGGATGACCGGGCAGGCCGCCCGGAGCGCGTCGATCGCGGGCCACCAGCCACCACCGGGCGGTGGCCCGGCGGCGCCCGGCCCCGGAGCTTTCCCTCGACCGCGTCGTCGCGAGCGACGTCTGCGCTGGTCGGATGATGTCCCGTCCCGTCGTGCCGTCAATTGCGGGGCGAATGTCGCCGGTGTCCGCGCCCGCCCCGCATCCTCGTGGTGTCCGCTCGGTGGCAGGGCCGCCGGCGGACGTGAATCGCCTTCCTCACTCAGGATCGGAGTAGTGACATGCGGACGATCGGCACGCGCTTCGGCGTCCTCGCCGGTATCACCACCCTCACTCTCGGCGTGCTCGCCGGCCCGGTGGCCCACGCGGCGGCTGCCGACACCACGGCGGCGGCGTGCAAGTCGGGCCACGGTGTGGGCGAACTGTGGTCACCCAAGGGCCGGAACATCGGTGTGGAGAAGAACTGGAAGTGCGACGGGCACGGCGGCTACAACGGCAAGTTCCGCTGGTGGAAGAGCGAGGACGGGGTGTGGGCCCAGATGCTCGTCAAGTGGGAGTCGGGCCGGCGCGAGCAGAAGAAGATGAAGTTCGGGAAGCAGTACACGTACAAGGGGGCCTACGGCGTCTACATGCGGGCCTGCGACTCGAGTGGCTGCGGCGGCTGGTGGTGAGCTGAGGGCAGGTCCGCCAGGCCACCGGTGGTCTTCGCCTGCCCGGGGGAGGAGCACGGTGCCGCCGGCCGCGTGGTCCGTACGTCCTCTCGCGTCCCGGAGGTCTGATGGGGAGGTCCTGGCCGCCCGGGGCCCGTCAGGGGGCCGGGCGGCTTCTCCGGGCAGCCACCGGCGGCCAATCGAACAGGCCGGGTTTCCTCCTCCTCCTCGTCGACGCGCTGGTGATGGCCGCCGGACGTGGTCGGTCCGGTTCCAGTCCGATGGCATCGCGCGCTCGGGCCGCGGCCGTGAGCACCCTGCCGGCCGGCCGGACCACGATGGCGTGATCTCGGTGAGTTCCGAGTTCCCGGGCGGGCGTGATCCTCGTCGGGGACGGAAAGGCGGCCGGTGGTCCCGTGCCGGTGGCCGGGGCGGCGGTGTGGACGGGTCTCGTCAAGGGCGTCTCCGCGCGGCCTGACCGGGGACGCTTGTCGCTCACCAGCGGGTCAGGACGAGGTCGATGGCGAATCCCGGTCCCATGGCGGCGATGAGGCCGGGCGCTGCTGGGGGAGGGGGGCTCTTCATGGCCGTGTGCAGGACGTGCAGGACCGAGGCGGAGGAGAGGTTGCCGTGGTCGGCGAGGGACTGCCTGGTCGCGTCGAGGGCCTGCGCCGGAAGGTCGAAGGCGCGTTCGACGGCGGTGAGGACCTTCGGTCCGCCGCCGTGGACGATCCAGGTGGCGATCTGGCGGGGGGTCAGCGCGTGCCGGCCGAGCAGGTCGTACACGGACTTCGGCAGATGTTCCTCTGCGAGAGCCGGCACCTCCGGGGAGAGCAGGATCCGCAGTCCGTGCGAGCCGATGTCCCAGCCGAGGACGTCCTCCGTGCCGGGCACGAGGTGACTGTGGGTGTCCACGAGTTCCGGCCCGCTCTGCTCGTTTCGCAGGGCTCCGGTGGCCACGACGGCCGCCGCGCCGTCTCCGAAGAGGCTGCCGGCGACGATGTTGGCCATCGACGTGTCGGTCGTCTGGTAGGCCAGTGAGCACAGTTCGACCGAGAGCAGGACCGCGGTGTGGTCCGGGTGCGCGAGCAGGTAGTCGCGCAGCCGGGCGAGTCCCGCGGCGCCGCCCGCGCAGCCGTTGCCGAACAGAGGGATGCGCCGGATGTCCGGGCGCAGGCCGATCCGGTGCGCGAGCCGTGCTTCGAGTGAGGGCACCGCCAGCCCCGTGACCGTGGTGCTGATCACGGCGTCGACGTCCTCCGGTCGTAGGCCGGCCGCGTCCAGCGCGTCGGTGAGCACCCGCTCGCCCAGTTCCAGCGCGGTCTCCAGCCACACCCGGTTGGCGTCGGTGAAGTCGGTGAGCGTGCGGAGTTCCGTTAGGGGACGGGCGAAGTGGCGTGTGCGCACACCGGCGTTGGACTGGATCCGTTGCAGCATCAGCCTGCCGGTCTCGGACTTCCCCAGCGTCGTGCCCGCCAGGGCGGCCATGATCTCCTCCTGCTCGAACCGGTACGGCGGTACGGCCGTGCGGATCGCCGTCACCCGCGGTGCGGGCGTGGCCGGCCCCCGGTCTGCGTGGCCTGCCGTGGTCTGACCTGTCGGCACTCGGTCCGTCCGCCTTTCTGCTGTCTGTGTGTGGGGGCGCCGGCTGTTGGGTGGCCTATCCGGAGGTGAACAGCAGGACCGCGTTCTGCCCGCCGAAGCCGAAGGAGGAGCTGAGCCCCGCCCCCGGGGACACCGGGCGCGGCCGTCCGGCCACGATGTCGAGCTTGTGGTGACCGTCCTGCCCCTCGAAGTTGGCGACCGGCGGCACGGCGCCGTGCCGCAGGGCGAGGACGGTGTACGCCGCCTGGATCGCCCCGGCCGCTCCCAGCGCATGCCCGATCACGCCCTTGGCGGCGGTGACCGGCGGCACGTCGTCGCCGAAGACCCGGGTCAGGGCGGCGGCTTCCGCCGTGTCGTTGAGCGGAGTGCCGGTGCCGTGCGCGTTGACATGCCCGATGTCGGCGAGGCAGCAGTCCGCGTCCCGCAGTGCGGCCCTGATGGCCCGTGCGGCGCCGTCACCGTGCGGGTGCGGCGCCACGGGGTGGTGGGCGTCGGCGCCGGCGCCGTAGCCGCGCAGCACGGCCAGCACCCGGGCGCGGCGGGCGCGGGCGTCCGCGGCCCGTTCCAGGACGAGCACGGCGGCACCCTCGCCGAGGACGAAGCCGTCGCGGCGCGCGTCGAAGGGCCGGCTGGCCAGTTCGGGCTCCTCCCGGCGCCGGGACAGCGCGCGCATCCGGGTGAAGCAGGTGGCGGCCATCCGGGACCGGGCCGACTCGCTGCCTCCCGCGAGCACGATGTCGCAGGTGCCGGAGCGCAGGAGGTCGCGTGCCACACCCAGCGCGGTGGCGCCCGAGGCACAGGCGGTGGCGGTGACGAGGTTGGGGCCGCGCGCGCCCAGGTCGATGGCGATCTCGCCGGCGGCCATGCTGGGCACGCTGCGCGGCAGCGCGAGCGGCGAGACCCGCTCCGGCCGGTCCGCGCCGAGGTGGCCGAACTCGGTGACATAGGTGCTCATGGAGTTGGAGCTGACACCGAGGACGACACCGGTCCGTTCGCCCAGCCCGCCGTCGACGCCGAGGCCCGCGTCGGTGACGGCCCGGCGAGCGGCGACCAGGGCGAACTGGATGAACCGGTCCGTGCGCCGTGCCAGCGGCCGGCCCAGCTCCGCCGCCGGGTCGAACCCGGTGACCGGGCAGGAGAAGTCGACGGGCAGCCCGGCGAGTTCGGGATCACGGGCGGCTGCCGAACGCCCCCGGCACAGTACCGCCCAGTTCTCCTCCGGTGTGTGGCCCGCCGGGGTGATCAGGCCGAGACCGGTGACGGCGATGTCAGCGCCCATGGCGTGCGTGTGCGAAGGCACGGGCCGCGTCGGCGAGGGTCGAGGTCGGGGCGAGATCCAGGGCGTCCTCGGGGAGCACGGTCCCGAACTCCTCCTCCGCCGCGACCACCAGCTCCATCAGGTCCAGCGAGTCCATGTCGAGGCTCGCGAAGGTGGTCGCCGGCGTGAGGTCACCGGGGTGCGCCTTGATGCCGAGGTGTTCGGTCAGCAGGGCCACGAGCTGCTCGGGCAGGGCGTTCCGTGCCGCGGCGGTCATGGCTGTGTCTCCCGCACGTGTGCCGCGTGGGTCATGTCTGTGCCTCCTGTTCCCGCCCCGGCCGTGGGTGTGCGGCCGGCGTTCATGCGCTCGGACGATTCCCGGGCTCGGGTCGCCCGCACGGCGAGCCCGTCCAGGTGGGCGGCGAGCCGGTTCCGCGCCCGGCCGCCGGCCGGTCCGGGGCCGGGCAGGGACGTCACCTTCAGCGCGCGCAGTGGCGGAACCCGCGTACTCGAGGCGGACGTTGAGGTCGGAGATGCCGGACGCCGCGATGCGCGCCGCACGCATCCGGAAGCCGGGGATCGCCGCGCCGGGCATCTCCAGGCGTCCAGACGTCCGCCAGGGCGGTCAGGGCCGCGTCGGGGGGACAGTACGAGCGTGTCGGCGACCAGCGCCCGGCGGAAGAGCATGTGCGGGTTCTCGTCCGGCGCGATCCGTGCCGTCAACTGCCCGCCTTCTGGGTCCGCGCAGGCGGCCCCGGCGTTGCGGTGCGCCTGCCGGGTCGCCGGTTCCTGGGTGGTTGCCTGGGCGGTGACGTGTGCCGGCGGGTGAAGGAGGGCCGGCGGACCCGTCCGGTGGCCGGTGGCGACGTGCCGCTTCCGCAGCTCCTCCAGCGTGACGGGGTCCACCGCGCGGCGGGCGTGGACACAGGAGCGCAGGGCCGAGGCGTGGCGGTCCTCTGCGGCTGTCCGCCGGTGCACCCAGGTGCCCCGGGTGCCGTCGCGGCCGAAGCGGCTGGCGATCTCGAGGTGGTGGCTGGGCAGGGCGTCCTCGGTGAGCAGGTCGACGACCGGCGCGTTCCGCGCGGCCCGGGGCGGCGCCGACTGCTCCGGAGCCCAGGCCGTGCCGTGCGGCGGGCCGTCGAAGTCCTGTGCCGGGCACCACGGCACGTACGGGTGCGGGAGCCAGTCAGGGGCCGCGGCCGGATGCCGGTCCGGCAGCCGTGGCACCGACGGCGCCGGCTCCCGCAGGACACGTGCCGCGTCTGCAGTGGCCTCGGCCATCCTCTGTTCCCTCTCCTCCGGCCCGTGTCCGTCATGTCCGGGCGCTGAGCTGTGAACGCGCCCGAACGGGCCGGGGCACGATCTTCCACTCGGACGATGGACGGACGAGGACGGAACGCGTCGGTGATCACTCCGTGGGGCTACGTCCTGGCCCGGTGGGCTGCGGGTCGGTGCCGGTCGTCCGGGCGCGGCGGCCGGCCCGTACGGGCTTGTCAACACGCGCCTGCCGACGTGCCGCGTTCGTGGGAGGGTCCCTGTGCCGCGGTGAGCAGCCGCTAGTTCTTGCCGGGTGATCACCTCAGCTCTCCTGTGCTCCGGGCCGTCGGCCGTCCCTTCGCCCGTGCCGTCTGCCACGCTCCGGGCGGGAGCGGCCCGCCGATGACCGCGACGACCGGCTCACGGGCCGCGGAACACGAGGGCCGGGGTCCGGGCAGCGTACGGCCGGGCGGGGTGCTGTCGGCCATGTGTCTGGCACTGGCGTTGGTCACCGCATCCATGTCCGCCCTCAACCTGGCCCTGCCCGAACTGGCCGTCGACCTGTCCGCGTCGACCACGTCGCTGACGTGGATCGTCGACGGCTACGCGGTGGCGCTGTCCGGCCTCGTCCTTCCGATGGGGGCCCTCGGCGACCGCCTGGGCCGCCGTGCGGTGCTCGTGGCCGGTGCGGTCGTGTTCGGGGCGGCGGCCCTGGCCGCCTCCGATGCCTCCGGTACGACCGCGCTGATCGCCTGGCGCGCGGTGATGGGCTTCGGAGCGGCGATGATCATGCCGGGCACCCTGTCGACGATCACGGCCGTCCTTCCCCCGGACCAGAGGCCGAAAGGTGTGGCCGTCTGGTCCGGGTGCGCGGCGGCGGGGGTCGTCGTGGGGATGCTGGTCTCGGGAGCGCTACTGGAGTGGTTCAGCTGGCGGGCGATCTTCGTCGCCGGGGCCGCTGCCGCTCTGGGCGCGGCTGCCGCGGCCCTGCTGCTGGCCCCGGAGACGAAGGACGCGCACCGGCGCCGGTTCGACATCGCGGGCGCGGTGTGCACCGCTCTGGCGCCGGGGGCTCTGGTGTATGCGCTGATCGAGGGCAATGACGGCGGCTGGGGCCGTGCCCGCGTGGTCGCGGGGCTGGCCGTGGCGGTACTGGCCGCCGTCGCACAGGTCCTGCTGGGACTGCGCACCGCACATCCCCTACTGGATCCCCGGCTGTTCCGGATCCCGGGCTTCAGGGCCGGGGCGGTGACCATCGCCGTGCAGTTCATGGCGGTGTTCGGCTTCTACTTCGTCGGCCTGCAGTATCTCCAGCTCATCCTCGGCTACAGCCCGCTGAAGTCCGCGCTCGCGCTGGTGCCGGTCGCGCTGGTCGTCGTCCCCACCTCGCAGACGACCCCTCACCTGGTGGACCGTCTCGGCGTGCGGACGGTCATGATCAGCGGGCTGCTGCTGCTCGGCTCCGGACTGGTGGCGCTGTCCCGGCTCGACGCCGGGTCCGGATATCTCGCCTTCCTCGGCGGCCTCGTCCTGGCCGGCTTCGGGATCGGCACGACGGGCGCCGTCGGCGCGTCGGCGATCACCGGTTCCCTCTCCCGGGACCAGCAGGGCGTGGCGTCCGCGATGAACGACGTCACCCGCGAAGTCGGGGCGGCCGTCGGCGTCGCTCTGATGGGGTCGGTGTTCGGCAGCCACTACCGCTCGGCGCTGCCCGACGTCTCGCGGCTGCCGGCAGTCGCCGCGGACGCCGTACGCGACTCCCCGGCCGGCGGCCTCTACGTCGCCGAGCGCGCCGGCCCCGAGGGCGCGGTGCTCGCCTCAGCGGTCAAGGGCGCGTTCATGGCCGGCATGTCCGCCGCGCTCAGCACGGTCGCGGTCGTCCTGGCCGTCGCGGTCTGCTGCCTCGTGCGTGTCCCGAAGAGGTCTCCGCGCCCCGAATAGCGCGCCACCGGCACGACCGGTCCGGGCCCCCGGGTACGGCGTCGGGCCACCAGCCGCGCGCGGCTTCACCCTGGCACCTTTTCGGGTGAAAGGCGATTTGGTGGAGAAAACGGCCGCCCTCTACGGTGCGGCCCACGCAGTCGGACATGCGGGCGTCGCAGCCCGCGGAGACGGGGGAGACCTCCTGATGACAACGCCAGAGTCCGACGTCCTCGTCGTCGGCGCCGGACCGACCGGTCTGACGGCGGCGCTCCTGCTGGGCCGGGCGGGAGTGCGGACACACGTGGTGGCGCGGCATCCCGGGCCGGCCCGGCACCCCAAGGCGCACATCCTCAACGCGCGCACCATGGAACTGTTCCGGCAGTGGGGCCTGGCCCTCCCGGTGAGCGAGGCCGCGCTGCCACCCGAGCTCGGTCTGGGTGTGGGGTTCGTGACCCGTATGGCCGGCCGGGAGCTGGGCCGCATCATGGCCGACGACGATCCGGCGGTGCTGGAGGCGATGCTGACCCAGTCCAGCGAGATCCTGCGCTCCTGTCCGCAGGACGTGCTGGAACCCCTGCTGCTGCGGGCCGTCGAGGCCCACCCCGGTGTGACGGTCGGATACGGCACCGAAGTGCTGGGCGTCGAGCAGGACACCACCGGTGTCACCGCTACCGCCCGGTCGGCGGAGGACGGCTGCCTCCGCTCCCTGCGTTCCCGGTTCCTGATCGGCGCGGACGGAGCGGGCAGCACGGTGCGCTCTCAGGTGGGCATCCCCGCGCCCCGGTTGAGGTCGTCGGGCCACATGATCGGCGTGCACTTCACCGCCGACCTCACGCCGTACCAGCGGCAGCGGCCCTTCCTGCTCTGGTGTGTCGTGAACGCCGACACCCAGGGCGCCCTGGTCGCCCTCGACGGGCACAGCCGCTGGACGTACCTCTTCGGCCACGACCCCGCCCACCGGCCGCCGGAGTACTTCACTCCCGAGCGCTGTGCCCACATCGTGCGGGCCGCGGTGGGCGCACCCGAGTTGGACGTGCGAGTACGGGAGGTCTGCCCGTGGCGGATCGAGATCGCGCTCGCGGACCGCTTCCGCGCCGGCCGTGTCCTGCTCGCCGGTGACGCCGCCCACCGCTTCCCGCCCAACGGCGGCTTCGGCATGAACACCGGCATCCAGGACGCCCACAACCTCGTCTGGAAACTCGTCCACGTGCTGCGCGGCACGGCCGGCCAGGCACTGCTCGACAGCTACGAGGCGGAACGGCGCCCGGTCGCGCTGGCCAACGCCCTGCAGAGCATGGCCAACGCCGAACGCATGGCGCTGACCGGGACGATGCTCGCCGACCCCGACTCGCTGCGCGAGGTGGAGGACGCGGACAGCCCGGAGGGCGCCGCCCTGCGCGCTCGTATCGTCGCCGGCATCCCGGCGCAGCGGGAGCAGTTCCTGTTCACCGGACAGACCTTCGGCCACGTCTACGACTCCGCGGCGATCGTGGACGACGGCAGCCCGCTGCCCCGGTCCACCGTCTCCGTCTACCGTCCCACCGCGCACCCCGGCGCCCGCGCGCCTCACCTGTGGCTGCGGGACACGGCGGGGGAGCAGATCGCCCTGCATGACGTCACCGCCGACCGCTTCGCCGTGCTGACCGGCCCGCAGGGGCGGGTCTGGGAGGTGGCCGCCGCCGAGGTGAACCGGCGTCACGGTCTGGACCTGCTCACCGTGCGCATCGGCCGCGGATGCCCCTGGAGGGAGGACGAACCGGGCCACTGGCAGGACCTCTACGAGGTCGGGCCGACCGGTTGCGTACTCGTCCGTCCCGACAACCACGTGGCCATGCGGTGCAGCGCCGATCCCGGCGACGCATCCCGGGCACTGACCGAGGCGGTGACGAGCATTCTCGCCCGGCAACCGTCGCTTGCGACCGCCGACGCGGGGGCGGGAGATCCGTGACCCGCGCCGAACACACGCAGTGGAACAGGAAGGGAAGCCTGCCGTGACTCATCCGGGGACCACCGCCCTGCCCGCGGGACTGGCCATCCTCATGGCGGCCGTCGTCGGTGAGCGGATGCTCGAGCTCGTCGTGGCCCGCCGCCACGCACGCTGGGCCGCCGACCGCGGAGGCGTGGAGTACGGGCGTGGACACTACCCGGTGATGGTCGCCCTCCACGTCGCGCTCATCGCCGGGATCCCGGCCGAAGTCGCCCTCGGGCACCGCGAGTTCGTCTCCGCGCTGGGCTGGCCGGCGCTGGCCGGCGTGGTCCTGGCGAACGCCGGACGCTGGTGGTGCGTCCACTGCCTCGGCCCTCAGTGGAACACCCGCGTCATCATCGTGCCCGGCCTGCCGCTGGTCGGCCGGGGCCCCTACCGATGGCTGCGCCACCCGAACTACGCCGTCGTGTTCACCGAGGGCATCGCGCTGCCCCTGGTCTACGGCGCCTGGGTGACCGCCCTGTTGTTCACCTCCGCCAACGCGGCGCTGATGGCCGTGCGGCTGCGGGTGGAGAACAGGGCACTGGCACTGGCCACCTGACGCGCGGGCCGGGCGGACCGGCCGGTGCACCACCGTCCTTGACGACGAGGAGACCGCAAGTGGCGTACGACGCCGACGTACTGGTCGTGGGCGGCGGTCCGGCCGGGCTGGCCTCGGCCCTCCACGCGGCACGCGCCGGACTGACGGTGGCGGTGTGCGAGCAGCGCACCGGCCCCGTGGACAAGGCGTGCGGGGAAGGCATCATGCCCGCCGGTGTGGAGCGGCTGCGTGCGCTCGGCGTCCGGCCCGAGGGAGCCGCGCTCACGGGCATCGACTACCTGGACCTGTCCGGCCGCCGCGCCCACGCGCCGTTCCTGCGGGGCAGTGGGCTGGGCCTGCGCCGCACCGAACTGCAGGAGGTCCTGGCCGCCGCCGCCAAGGCCGCGGGAGCGCAGCTGCTGCACCGTCGCATCACCACCCTTGAGCAGGACGCCGTCTCAGTGACCGCGGGTGGACTGCGCGTACGGTGGCTCGTCGCGGCGGACGGCCTGCACTCGCCGCTGCGCCGCCACCTCGGTGTGCAGGCCCACCACGGCGGCCTGCGCCGCTTCGGTGTCCGCCGGCACTGGTACGTCCGGCCGTGGACATCGGCTGTGGAGGTGACCTGGGGGCCGCATGCGGAGGCGTATGTCACCCCCGTCGCGGCCGACCAGGTCGGTGTCGCGGTGCTGTACCGCCCTGAACGGGCGCCCGCGGCGGCGGCACAGCACACCTACGAGGCCCTGCTCTCCGGTTTCCCCGCCCTGCGTCGCCGTCTGGCCGAGGCTGCCGCGGCCTCGTCGGTGCGAGGAGCCGGACCGATGCCGCAGCGGCCCGAGCGCCGGGTCGTGGGCCGGGTCCTGCTCGTGGGTGACTCCGCCGGATACGAGGACGCCCTGACCGGAGAAGGCATCAGCCTGGCCCTCGCCCAGGCCCAGACCGCCGTCGACGCGCTGCTGTCCGGCGCTCCGCACCGCTACGAACGGCAGTGGCACCGCACCACCCGCCGCTACCGCCTGCTCACCCAGGGCCTCGTGCGCGCCACCACCCGCCCGGCCCCGAGGGCCCTTCTGGTCCCGGCGTGCCGGGCGGTCCCCGCCCTCTTCACCGGGGTCGTCAACCAGCTGGCCCGCTGACAGCCGGTCTCCGCCCGTAGGGGAGCGGCCTGCGGAGGGGCGGTCGGCGGCGGTGAAGCACCGGTCGCGGCCAGGCCGCCGTCAACGGCGGTCAGTCGATGATTTCGTCCGGCTGGTTCCAGATGCTCTTCTCGGCCCGCGTGTAGCGCACGGAGTGGCTTGTCCACTCGATCAGCCCGGCGCTGAAGTCGTTGAGCGCACCGGCGAAGGCGCGCACGTTCGGGTCGCGGCCGGTCGGGGAATCGAGCAGGGCGGCGTGCGCCTGCTCGTAGGCGTCGGTGAGGCCGTCGTACAGGGCCATCGCCTCGTGGAGAGCGCGCTGCGCGGAGCAGCCGTGGTCGGTGGCCAGGACGGCGACGAGGTTCTCGCTTTCGCCGTCGGCCAGCTCGCGCGGCGCCGAGAGCGTGTCCTGGATGAGGATCGTGCGGTCCACGTCGAGGTGGAGCAGCCGGCCCATGAGGGGGTCGGCCAGTACGTCGTCGTCCAGCTCGATGCCCAGGCCGGCCTCGATGAGGAGGTGGTCGATGCGCTGGGCGACGGTCAGTCGGCGGGTGCTGAGGTAGCCGTCCAGTTCGCCCCCCGCGCGGGCCCCTCGGGGGGTGGCCGGGCCGCGCCGGCGGTAGGACAGGCAGCCGGTGAGGAAGTCGGTGAGGGCGGTTGCGAGACGGTCCATGAAGCGTGGGGAGCGGCGGGTGGAGAGGCTGTGCCAGAGTTCGGTGAAGACGGGAGCCCAGCGGGGGTCGGTGCCCCGCACGCCGTCGAGGTCGTAACGGGCCCTGACCTCGGTGAGGAAGGCGCGTGCCATGGATATGGCGGTGTCGGCCGGGGCGGTGTCGATCTCGTGGTCGCGGGCCATCAGGGCCGCGGCGAGGCGCGCGAGGTCGTACAGGATGCCGGCGTCGCAGCGCGGCCAGCACACCGCGGCCAGGTAGGTGTGGTCGGTACGCCGGAAGACGCGTCGCTGGCTTTCGTCGCGGAGCAGATCCCAGGACAGGAACCACTCGTCCACCCGGTCGGCGAGGTCTCGGCTGTAGTGGGCGCTGCACCGCAGAGGGTGGCGGGATTCCAGGCGGGGCCTCAGGGCGCCAGGGGGGTGCGTCATCGGCGGGTCCACTCCTTCGTAGCGGCGGGTGGTCAGTGGCGCCGGTGCAGCCGCAGGTGCAGGCGTCGCGGGACGAGGGTGGCGCGCAAGGCGGGCCTGACTGCGTGTCCACCGGCAGAACTCAGCTTCCAGCGAGAGGTGATGGAGGCCAGCGCGAGGGTGGCCTGGGTGAGCGTGAACGCCTCGCCGATGCACTTGCGCGGGCCGGCGCCGAAAGGGACGTAGGCGTGTTGCGGGACGGCCGTGGCGCGATCGGGCAGCCAGCGGCCGGGGTCGAACCGTTCGGGACGAGGGAAGAGGTCGGGGCGGCGGTGCAGGACGTAGGGGCTGTAAGCCAGCACGCTGCCGGCCGGCAGCAACCGGCCCGCCAGGCGGGTGTCGCTGGAGACGCGCCGGGTGAAGATCCACCCGGGCGGATACAGACGGACCGTCTCGGTGAGGAAACGGCGCGTCAGATCCAGGCGCGGCAGGTCCTCGTACGCGGCGACGCGCCCGCCCACTACGGCGTCCGCCTCCGCGTACAGTCCTTCCGCGATCTCCCGCTGCTCGGTGACCAGGTGCAGGGCCCAGGCCAGAGCGCTGGCCACGCTGGTGATGCCGCTGACGAAGAAAGAGACGACCTGGTCGGTCATTTCCCGGCGCGTCAGCCCGTCCGGGCCGGCCGAACCCGCGTCGATGAGGATGGTCAGCAGGTCTTCGTACCCGCCACGGCCGTTGCCTGCCCGGTCGACGATCCGGTCGACGGTGCGGTGCAGCTGGGCGCGGGCCCGGTCGTAGGACCGGTTGGCCGGCGTCGGCAGCCGCTCCAGGAGGCCGGGGGTGAGCAGCCTCCGGTAGATTCCCGCCATGGCGATCTGCACGCACCGCCGTGTCTCGGCCATGGTGACGGCGTCGAGCTGGGTGGAGAACATGGTCGACGTGGCGATGCCGGTCGCGATCTCGTGCGCGACGGCCAGCGCGTCGACGGGCTGATCGTCTCGCCAGTGGTCCATCACGTGAGCGATCTGCTCGCTCATCAGCCTGGCATAACCGGGCATGCGGCCCGGATGGAACGCGGGCTGGACCAGACGACGCAGTCGGCGATGCCGGGCGTGGGGGCAGGCGGGCAGACCGTCCCCCAGGACTTCGCGGGCCTTGTCGAAGAGCGGACCGCCTTTGTCGAACGTCCGGTCGTCCACCAGGACTTGGTGCAGCAGTCCGGGGTCACAGACCATGTGCAGCCGGCTCGGGCCGATCCGTACCGTGACCAGATCGCCGTACGCCGGCAGGGAGGTCAGAAACGTCCACGGATCGGTCACCAGCTGTGGCAGATGGCCGATCAGCGGCGCGGCTCCCGCAGCGGTCCCTGAGCAGAACACGTGATCGCCGGACTGCTCCGTGCGCTTCTCGCGGTACACGGAAGCATGCGACCGGTACCCGGCCGGGTACGGGGCGGTGCCTGAGGGGGCCGCCCGGTCATCGGCCCGGGGGGTGCCGCCCTGCGCGGTTCCTTCCTGCTCGGTCATGGGTGATCCTCGTCTCGCGTCGAATGGCGAATGGGGCATGGGCGGTCTTGGGGCATGGGCGGTCTCGTGTCGAATGGCGGATGGGGCAGGGGCGTTGGCCGGGTGGCGCCCCGGCGAGGGGCTGGGGCCGAAGTGAGCGGTCAGGGCATGCCGGCGGTGTCAGCGCAAGCGGTGGATCATGTCGTGGGTGAGGGAGGCCAGCTCCCTTCGCGCGGGTTCGGGCAGAGAGGCCTCATCGAGGTGGTGCAGCGCCTGGCGGACCTGTGCTGCCGCTTCCCGTTCGGCGGCTGCCCGGCCGCCTGCGTCCTCGATGGCCCGCAGCAACTCGGCGACCCGTTCCGGCGACCAGCTTTCGGGGCGGGCGTACAGGTGCCGCACGCGGTCACCGGCTGCTCCTTCGGCACCCAGTGCCGCCAGCAGGGGGTAGGTCTTCTTCCCGCCGGTGACGTCCCCGCCGACCGGTTTCCCCGTCCGCTGCGGATCGCCCCACAGTCCCAGAAGATCGTCGACGCACTGGAAGCCGATCCCCGCGCATCGCCCGAAGCGCTGCAGAGCGGACACCGCCGCCTCCTGTGCTCCGCCCAGGACGGCTCCCAGCCCACAGGCGGCACCGAGCAGCGCTCCGGTCTTTCCCTCGGCCATCGACCGGTACTCCCCGAGCGTCACATCGGCATGCCGCTCGAAGGCCAGGTCCATGCTCTGCCCGCGCATCAGGCCGTCCAGTGCCTCCACGAGCACCGAAACGGCCCGGTGCGAACCGGTCGCCTCCACCACCCGCACCGCCTGCGCCAGCAAGGCATCACCGGTCAACAGAGCCGCCGGAACACCGAACTCCACCCAGGCAGCCGGTCGGTGCCTTCGCAATCGGTCGCGGTCCATGATGTCGTCGTGCAGCAGGGAGAAGCCGTGCACCAGCTCCACCGCAACCGCTCCCGGCACCGCCGCGTCTTCGTGTCCGCCGACCAAGCGCGCGCACGTCAGCACCAGTACCGCCCGGGTCGCCTTGCCGCCGCCGGAAGCGTGATGCTCCCCCGGCTTCCCGACGGCCAAGTGGTATTCGGCTACCGGACGAACACCGTCCGGCAAGGATTCCACCAGGCGGCCAAGCGCCTGCCTGACTGCGGCGTGCCCTCCGTCCCGCCCACTGACGCTCGGCCTTCCGGACGGTGACGTCCCGGCGCCCGCTTTGGCGACCAACTCGCTCCTGTGCATCCTCATCCCGTCACCGTGTCGCGCGTCCCTGATGCAGGGTTGCCCGGCCGACGCCATGACTCACCAGCGCACAGGATGCACAGGCGGCGCGCCGGCGAGGCCGGGGCGTCGGTGTACCTGACAGCAGAGCAAGGAGAGGTCGTCTGTGGCGCCGTTTCACTTGAGGGTCGCCGAACGGGCACGGCCGGCGACAAGCGATATGGAAAATCCGCCGAGCCGGTCCGCTGTGACTTGGGCGATGACGGTGGTACCGGCCAGGCGTGACGATGCGCTGCCCGCGCCGGGGCGGCCGCGGGCGGGCAGCTGTCCTGTCTCAGATGAGCCCGGGCAGTTCAGGCTCCTGACCTGCGATGCCCGGGTTTAGTTGAGACACCTGGGTAGCGTTGTCTCGCGCAAGTCCGGGTATTTCGTTGGGGAGACGCATACCTTGACCACGTCTCCGTGTCCTTCGCTGCAGATGCGTGGTTCATCCGGCCAGTTCTGCGAGGACCTCGGTGACGGCGCGGCGTCCCAGCTCGGCCATGGCGGGGTTGGTGTGGCGGTAGTAGTCGATCCCGCTGACGAAGGTGAGTGCCCATCCTCGTCCCCGGGCCCAGGCCGCGTCGTCGAATCCTGCCGCCGCGCGGAAGGTTTGCCGGGTCTCCGCACTGAACAGCGTCCAGGCGGCGATGGCATCGCAGGCGGGGTCGCCCACGCCCGCCGTGCCGAAGTCGATCACCGCTCGGAGCCGACCGTCGTTGACGAGGATGTTGCCGGGGATGAGATCGCCGTGTGTCCACTTGGGTGGCCCGTCCCATTCCGGCTGGTCGAGGGCTTGTTCCCAGGCGGACAGGAGAGCGGGGGCGTCGATGTCGTCCGCCGCCTTGGCGGTCCACTCCTGTACGGAGGCGTCGCGGGTGCGCAGGGGCACGCTCCGGTAGCCCGGGCGGGCCCCCGTGGTGTCGGCCGTGCGTATCGCCGTGACGAACTCGCCGAGGTCTCTGGCGAGCCCGTGGCCGTTGGGGAGCTCATCCGGCTTGGGGGTGGGGTGCGAGCCGTCGATCCAACGGCCGATCGCCCACGGAAAGGGGTATCCGTGTCCCGGTTGTCCCACGGCGATCGGCTCGGGCACGGCGGTGGGGAGGAAGGGGGCCAGCCGTGGCAGCCAGTCCCGCTCGAACTCCACTTGGCCGACAGCACTCTCCATCCGGGGCAACCGGACCGCAAGCTCGTCGCCCAGCCGGTAGATCGCGTTCTCGGTGCCTGCGGAGTCCACCGGGCTGATGGGCAGATCCGCCCATTGCGGGAATTGGTGTGTGAGTAGCCGCCGCACCAGCACGCTGTCAGTCGGAATCTCATTCTCGTGCATCATCGGTCCGAGACCCTAACGAGGCGGCCAGCGGGGGGACATCGATTTTTGCCGGGCTTCCCGGCAGGCCCCTGGCCTCCCGGGCGGCTTCCTCACGTCACCTCTCGCGTGATCCCGGGCTCAGAGACGGCGCTGATGGCTGATTCGATGTCTCGTGCGGTCTCGCCCAGTTCCTTGAAGAACCACGGTTTGCTGGTCCTGCGGAGGATTTCCTCCTGGGGCAGGCGCCGGATGAACCCCGCTCCGAACTGCAGGTACTCGCTGGCTGTCGCGGCGTCGGCCTGAGAAGCTGTCCGATGTCGGTGCCGGCTATGCGGTGAGGGACATTCGAGGTGCATCGCGACGATCGGTCAGTGAAACTTTCGCCCGCACTGTCGCCGGAGCGGGTCACTGAGATCAACGAGGCCATCGAGCGGATCACATGCTGGGCGAGAGGCCGCGAAGACATCGTCGGCCTGCTCTTGGTGGGATCGTGCGCCCGCAACGCCGCGCGACCGGACTCCGACATCGACATCGTCCTGCTCACCACGGACGAGTCCCTGTATCTCCGTGAGGATGCCTGGGCCGTGGAACTCGGCCTGGGCGAACCGATCCGCACCCAGCCGTGGGGACCGATCACAGAACGACGCTGTTCCACGGCCTCCGGCCTGGAAGTCGAGCTGGGCATCGGCTCTCCGGCCTGGGCAAAGACAGATCCCGTCGATCATGGGACGCATCGTGTCGTCACCGACGGTGCCCGGGCGTTGCACGACCCGGCAGGCATCCTTGCCGACCTTCTCGCCGCCTGCCGACTGACCGGCGGCTTATCGGTGGGGCCCTTGGGCCGCATGGTGGGCGGGTAGCTGGGGCCGTTCATGATGACCTGGCGACTGGCGTTGATCAGCCGGTCCAGCAGGGACTCGGCGACGACCGGGGGGAGAGGGGATTTTGTGGAGCCGCGAGAACGGCAACGGGGGGACGGAAACCGCCGACTCGTCGGCGCTGAACGGTGAGTAGTGATCACTCCGGGTGCGCTACGGCTTCCTTCTGCAGTTGCACCGCCGCCACCAGGCTCAGTCCCGGCTCCGCCTGACGCAGTGCCTTCACAGCCGCTACCGACGCGAGATCCCCGGTGAAGCCGACGGCGGCCAGCCGGAAGCGGACCCAGTGCGCGCGTACCTCGGACCCGGTGGCGGCGGCGGTGGACTCGGCGATCGCGACGGCGCGTTCCAGACCCGCGCGCTCCGTGGGCGAGGCGTCGGCCAACGCCCGGCGCAGGGCGGCGGCGATCACATCCGCGTCGCGCAGTACGACGGTAGCGTCTTTGGACGGTCCCAGGATTCCCATGCGGATCAGGTTGGTGGCCGCTGACCCTGATTGCCAAGCGACTTGAGCGTTTCCAGAGGCTGGGACAGGGCGCGCCAGGACGTTCAGCGGCGGCGCAGTGACGGGTCGTGCGGAGCGGCCGGTGCCGGCGGGTCTCGGGCGAAGGCCCCGGCCCCAGGGTTGCCGGACCCGCACAGGTACCAGGTGCCGGACGCCGGGGAGTTGACGAGGGTCGGGGCCTCGGTGCCGCCGTGGGCGACGTCGGCGGTGAACTCCGTGGAACTGCCGGGGAGAGGGAGCTGGACCTCGCCCCGACCGGTGTCTGGTCCTTCCTGAAGCAGAGGTGGTTGACGCCGTTCACGCCCACGGCCATGTCGCCGTCGATCACGTCGTAGCCGCTGTCGAAGAACGCTTGGGGGCGGACGCGGAGAGGAAGCCGGTCGTGCAGTTGACCATGATGACGTTGTGGCCGTTGTCGTCGACGGCGGAGCAGATGGTCGCGTACTTGCCCCGCCCCGGGTCCCAGAACGCCCCGGATGCCCGGCAGCGCGTGTTCATGTCGTGTGGCTTCAGCCGGTGGCAGCCGGTGAGGGTGCCCAGGTCGGTGGCGTATCAGACGTGGATGTACCGGCTGACGGGGTGCTTCCGGTGCGCCCCGGGGTGCCAGGTCGGATGCCCCGGGGCGACCTGGTCAGCGGCGTGTGTAGATGAAGCCGATCTTGTCGACCGCGTCTCCGGAGCGTCCGTGGAATCCCGCGATCTGCCAGCCGCTCGGAGCGGTGCGGGTCACGCAGTCGGAGGTCGTGGTGCCGCCGGCCAGGGTGCGGCCGAGGCTGGTCGTGTACTTGGCGTAGAAGATCCGCGTGTGGCCGTTGTACTGGTCCTGGCAGAGCCGGGCCGAGGTGACGTACTCGCCGCTGCCGAGGGTGAGCGAGGCCGCGGTGCCGCCGGTCCCGCCGTGGGCGAGGGTCGTCCCGTTGGCCAGGGTGAGGCTCATCTGGTCGACGCGGGAACCGGAGCGCAGGCCGATGGTGGTGGCGCGGGCACCGGCCGGGACGCTGTCGATGTCGTTGTAGTAGTCGCCGTGCGGGCCGCCGAACTGGTCGCTGAGCTGGAAGGCGGAGTTGCGCGACCAGGTGAAGCCGACGGTGATCGGGTCGTGGTCGGAGAGCATCAGCCCCGCGTCGGTGAGGAACTTGGCGTGCTCGTTGTTGTACGACGTCGCGTTCAGGGAGACGAGCTTGCTGCCGCGGTAGAGGACCTTGTCGACGACCTCGCAGGTGTTGGGCACGGTGGCCCCGGACTGGTCGCAGACCAGCGCGTCGCTGCCCTTGGCGGGCGGGATGCCGCCACGTATCAGCTGCACCCAGGCGTCCGTGAGGCCGTTGGCGGAGGCGAATTCACCGATGGTGTCGGCGGCACGGGTGTAGCGGGTGTTGGTGTCGCCCATGACCACGACGGCGTTGCCCGCCGAGTGGGCCTTGATGAAGGCGGTGAGCTGGTTGAGGTTGTCGGCGCGGGAGGCCTCGTCGCCGTCGTTGGTGCCCGCGTTGGTGTGCAGGTTGTAGAAGTCGACGTAGACCCCCTCGGCCAGCCGCTCACGCATGAAGGTGAAGCCCTTGGGGGTGAGGCAGTCGCCCGAGTCGACCTGGCAGGAGTTCCAGTGGACGCGCTCGAAGTCGTCGGTGTCGTAGGGGACTTTGGACAGGGTGTTGAGGCCGCTGCCGATACCGGCGCCGCCGCTGGTGGGGGTGCGGTAGGCGTGCGCGGTGTCGGCGGCGTAGAGGTACGCGTGGTAGTTGAAGTCCTCCTCGACGTGGACGATGTCGTATGGGGCGATGCGCTGGCCGATGGCGGTGGTGCTGGACTCGCGCGGCGTCGGCGCGCTGTTGACGGCTGCCGGCAGGCCCGCCACGTTGTAGCTGAGGACGCTGAAGGAGCCGGAGTCCGCTGCGGCCGCGGAGGGGGCGGCTGCGGTGAGCCCGCCGAGGGCGGCTGCAGCCGCGGCCAGGCAGGCGAAGAATCTGCGCATGGGGATGTGTCTCCTGGGGGAGAGAAAGCGGTTGTGCCGGGAACAGGGCAGAAGTTACCGCTGGTTACCCCAGGCTTGTCGAGAGGTGGGCGCGCATTCAAAGAAATCCACTCGCCGAACGTGGGCGGTTCGGGATCCCGCTTCGGCCTCGTGCCTTCATGAACCGTCAGCAGCACCGCCGTCCGACCCGCCCTGACCCGAGCACCGAGGACGTGTGGGTGTGAGCGTCGGACACCGATCCGGACCGATTCCGGGGCGGCACCCACGAAGCCCTGGCCCGGCTGATCCGATGCGGCCGCCGGCTGCCGTACGCGGCCGGCGTGAGCGTCACCGGCGCCGTCCCGATGGTCGCCGCCGCGCCTGGGCGGTGGCCCCCGAACCCGGCGGAGGAGTCCGTGACGGTTCCTGAGGCGCCGACCTCGACGGCGCGCGCAGTCAGCAGGTGCGGGTGCAGGCGCCGTGGCTCGGGCTTGGTCGCATTCGCGATGGCCTCCCACAGGTGGCAGGTGACCTTCTTGTCGCCGTCCGCCGTGGAAACGGTCTCGGCCTTGGTGTGACTCGGCGCGCAGGTCGGCCAGTTCGCGGCGCAGTTCCTCCAGCCGGTTCCGGCTGGCCGCGCCCTCCTCGTCGGCCAGGGGTTCCTCCTCGATCCCCTGCAGGATGGAGATCCCGACTCCTCGGGCGCTTCGCCGATCCGGACGGGTCGGGAGCGGCGTTCGAGGGCGGCGTCCTTCCCGACACAGAAGAGCTCAGGGGGCTGGTCGGCGGTATGCCTGGTTCGCCGCCTGCTTGACAGTCCTGATCACTGGTGCGGTCTCGAGGTGTGTGATGGCGGGGAGTGCGGCGACCCGAGTGGTCAGGTACCGGTACAGCTCCCGCTGGTTCGCGCACACCACGCTCGCGTACAGGTTGGTCGGGCCGGTCGTGGCGGCGGCGAACGCGATCTCTGGATGCCCGGCCAGAGCCTGACCGGTCTCCTCCAGGTGCGCGGGCGCGACCGAGAGCCAGAGCAGGGTTCGGGCGTTCACGCCGAACATGCGCCAGTCGATGTCGAGATAGAGCAGTCCGTGTTCGCGCAGCTCCGTCATCCGGCGCCGGACCGTTGTCGGTGACCACCCGGTGGCCGCGGCCAGCTGTTCGAACCCGGTACGGCCGTCGGTGGCGAGCTGGGCGAGGAGCTTGCGGTCACCGTCGTCGAGTCGCACTGGTCCGCGCCGGTGCGGCGTCGGGGGCGGGCGCAGCCGCTCGATCGCCTGTGCGTCCAGCGATCCGAGTTTTCCGACCAGGTTGTCGGGGCCGCCGTAGAAGGCGTGCAGCACGGAGTGCGCCGTCACGCCCTCGACGCGCGGGGTACGGGGGAGTTTGGACAGCAGCAGTGCCTCACTGTCCGCCTCGCTCTCGGTACGGGCCACGCAGGTGATCTCGGTGCCGCCGGAGCTGAGGCTCACCCAGGAGGTGTCGGAGCGTCTGGCCAGTGCCTCGGCGACGGGGAGAGACACCGCGGGCGCGCATCGCACCCGCAGGAACCACAGGACGGCGCCCAGCGCGGTCGGGTCGACGCCGCCCAGCACCCGTACCGCCCCGGCCGAGCGCAAGCGGGCGTAGCGGCGGGCGATGGTGCGGTCCGAGACACCGAGCACCTCGGCGATGGTGCTGAACGGGGCACGGCCGTCGATCTGCAGGGCGTGCACGAGACGGCGATCCAGCTCGTCGTAGTCGGATTCCACCGAGCTGAGGGTAACGGGTGTCAGATTCCAGCACCATCGCGCCTGTTTCTGGCCCGGGCGGCTCGGTCGCCGGAGCGTTGCTTCTGTCCTGATCGACACAACCACAGGAGAGTCCATGGACACCGAAGTGCTCATCGTCGGCGCAGGTCCGACCGGAATGACGCTGGCCAACGAGTTGCTGCTGGCGGATGTGCCGACAGTGCTGGTCGACAAGCTGTCGCAGCGCAGTGACCTGTCCAAGGCAGGCGGCGTGCAGTCGCGCACATTGGAGGCGCTCGACCAGCGCGGGCTGCTGGAGCCCTTGCTGGCCACCGGCGATCACCCCGTCACCAGCGGCCACTTCGCCGGCATCGCACTCCCGCTCCCCTCCGACCGGCACCGTCTGCCGTGGCGGTCCGTGCCGCAGGTGGTGATCGAGGGATTCTTCGAGCAGCACCTGGCCGCGCAGGGCCTCCACGCCCGCAGGGACCACGAACTGGCCGGTCTCGTCCAGGACGACAAGGGCGTCACCGCGACCTTCACCAACGGCGCCACCCTCCGCTGCCGTTACCTTGTCGCCGCCGACGGCGCCCACAGCACCGTACGGTCGCTGCTGCGGGCCGGGTTTCCCGGTCAGCCCGGTACGTTGACGATCACGGCCGCCGATGTGCGGCTGAGCGGCGTCGACCAGCCGGTGTCGCACACCTGGAACGAGGACGGACACTGGGCGGCACTGTTCCCGCTCGGCACCGATCCGCAGGGCAGGCCGCTGCGCCGACTCGTCCTCGGCGGGCCGGGCCAGTCACTGCCCCGAGAGATTCCGGTCACCGAGGACGAGATCCGCCACGGCCTGAGCACCGTGTTCGGCACGCGGGTGGAGCTGCTGGAACTGCGCTACGCCCGCCGTATCACCAACGCCTCACGGCAGGCCGAGCGGTATCGGCACGGGCGGGTGTTCCTGGCGGGCGATGCCGCCCATGTCCACCTTCCGCTCGGCGCGCAGGGCATGAACACCGGGATGCAGGACGCGCTCAACCTCGGCTGGAAGCTCGGCGCCGCCGTGCGCGGCTGGGCACCGCAGAACCTCCTCGACACCTATCACGCGGAACGGCACCCGGTCGGGGCCGCCGTGTTGCGCAACGTCCGGGCGCAGAGCCTGCTGATGGACTGGGCCGGCACCCGCGATCCGGACGTGCTGGCCGCCCGGGAGATCTTCACGGCCATGGCCCAACTGCCGGACGTCCAGCACTATCTGGCCGACCTGATGTCAGGGATGGCCGTCCGCTACCCGATGCCGGGCACCGAGACCCATCCGCTCATCGGCCGGCCCGCGCCGGACGTGGACCTCGGTCCGGCCCGGGTGCACGAACTGCTGCGGTCCGGGCATGGCGTCCTGCTGGACCCTGCCGACATGTTCGCCGCGGTCGCCGACCCCTGGTCGGACCGGGTGGACCGGGTGGGCCAGGGCGCCGGCACCGAGCCGATGCTCATCCGTCCGGACGGATACGTGTGCTGGGCTGGCTCGGACGACCTGGAACCGGCGCTCGCCCGCTGGTTCGGCGAGCCCCGCTGAGCCGGCGCGCAGGGCCGTCGTGGAGAGGCCGGTGGGCATCAGTGGGCGTCGATGGTGACAACCATCGTGCTTCGGCTCAAGGACATTGGTCGAGGCCGGTCGCTGCCGACCAGCGGCCTTCGGTCAGAGCGGTGGCGGCCGCCTCCCAGGAGAAGCTTCCGGGCGTGAGGTGCCAGTGGCTCATCAATCCCTCCAGGCTCGCGGTGAACAGGCGGGCCTGCAATGCCGGGTCGGTGTCGGCCGGCCATTCGCCGGCGGCGACGCCGGCGGCGAACAGCTCCTCCAGCCGTCGGTGCGTCCGTGCCCGGGAGGCGCGCACGGCGGCGGCGATCTGCGGATCGTATGCGGCCAGAGTGCCGGCCTCCAGCAGCACCCGGCAGGTTTCGGCGTGGGCGGTGGCGTACTGGCCGACCACGACCGCGACGGTGCGCAGCACCTGCCGCGGTGAGGACCGCCTGGAGTCGGGCAGCGCCCGTATCGCCTGCTCGACCTGGTCGCTCAGGCCGCAGTCCCACTCGTCGTGCAGCGCGAGGAACAGGGCTTGCTTGCTTGCGAAATACAGGTACGGCGTGCCCTTGGACACTCCGGCCCGCGCGGCCACGTCGGCCATGGTCGTGGCGTGATAGCCGGTGCCGGCGAAACAGGAGGCGGCCGCGGCGAGGATCTGGCCGCGGCGAGCAGACCGGGTGGCGCTGGTGAGTCTGGGCATCTCTACCGTCCTGTCCGCAGGGCGCGGCGTCCGGTCCGGGCCGCCACCACCCATTCCAGCGCGTATCCGGCGGCCAGGATCACCACGAACGCAGCGGTCATGTCCTCGGCCCGTGCCCACGACAGGCCGGCGGACGGTAGCGCCGCGGCGGCCAGGCCGAGCAGGGCCAGGACCGTCCACCCGGTGCCGGTCACCACGCAGTGCGTCTCGCCGCAGTGCCAGAAGTTGAGCACGCAGTACACGCCGAACAACAGCACCCAGCCGCTGGCCATGGCCAGACCCACCCGGGTGTTCGCGGCACTGCCGACCGCGCCCGCGGCCAGGAACACCGCGGCCGTCGAGGCCACTGCTGCCGGGCCGCGGGTCACCAGTTCGGCCCGTCGCAGCCATGCCGTCAGGGTCCTGCCCCCGCGGCCCCGTCCTCCGGCCGGCGGCAGCCGGCATCCGGGCCTCTTTCGCGTCGAGTTTCGCGTCGAATGGGTTCGATCCCTGTCCATCCTCACTCCAAAATGACTGACCAGTTAGTCATTATACGGGCAGATGTCTCCGGCGGACAGGGCAAGCGGGTCCCGGATCGCGGCGTCCGTGACATAGGCCGCTGCGAAGACGAGCCGGGGAGGCGTCCTCAGGGCGAGTACATCGCACAGCAGACCTGGGACGACCGGCGCAGCGGGCGGATCGCGTCGAGCTCGTGGTGGTCCAGGACCAACTGCGACATGGACTCCACGACGCCGTTCGCGGAGTTGCTGATCGGCCAGCCCACTTTGCGGAAACGGATGAAACACGGCGTCCTGGCGGCCCTGGACCAGCGGATCTCGATCAGCCACCAGATGCCGACCCTCACGAAGGACGAGACCGCCAGCTGCATCAAGCACCGCCTGACGATCGCCGGACGATCCGATCCGCTGTTCTCCGACGACGCCGTCGACCTGATCCCCTCACCAGCCGCGGCCTGCCCCGCTCGGTCGACAACATCGCCCTGCAGTCCCTCATCGCCGCGTTCGCCGACGAGAAGGGCATCGTCGACGAGTCTTCCACCCGCCCCGCCATCACCGAGACACACGCGACAGAATGGCGACCGAGGCCAGACAGGGTCACACCAGGCGGCCCTGCCCACCAGTTCACATGCCTCGCCACGTCCGCTCCGCCAGCTGGCGCGGAGTGACTCCACGCACGTTCGCCCGATCTGGGTCGGCGCCCGCTTCCCGCAGCACATCGAGCGCGTCCGGATCACCCCGGTGGTTGCACACCGCCCGCCACAGCGATGTGTTTCCCTGCACATCCACGGCATCCACAACGGCGCGGCCAGCCAGCAGCGCGGTGGCAATGTCAGTCCTCTGAGCCTGCGCGGCGAAGTGCACGTTTGACTGTTGAGGCTGATCCGCCGACACCTTGCCGAAGGAGACGACACCTCACCGGCGGCGGCTTCCAAGCCGCTCGACGGCACGGTGCGTGAGCCGGTCGGAGCGGTGCCCGGCCGGTGGTCGCGTCAGTCGGCCTGCGCTTCCGCGACGACGCTGGTGACGAACTGCTCTGCCCCCTTGCCCCGTGACCGGACCAGCAGGCGTAGGCGCTGAGGCAGGGCGTGGGGCAGGTCGGCGGGAGCGGTGACCAGCCAGCGTGTGCGCAGGGTCCTTCCCGCCCTTGCCAGGGTGGGTCGGATCGGGCGCCGGGGGACTGCCGTCCACCGCTCCGGGACGATCAGTTCTGAGCTGACGACAGTCGTGGTTGTCGCCCTGATGACGGTCGTGAGTTCCACGGCTCTGCCGGGTTCCACCGGGACGGGGCCGTCCGGTGGTGTTTCGACGGCGATCGTGAGACGGGGGTCCTCTGTCCGCCATGACTGCCAGGCAGAGACCCCTACGGCGCCACCCGACGTGCGTACGGCCGTGAGTCTCAGGGCGGTGGTTGCGATGGGCTGATCCAGCAGGATCCGGTTGAGGCTTCCCCGGCGGGGGGTTTCCGGAATACGGCGTTGGCCCGGTACGGGATGCCACCTCCCGCCCTGCTCCAGGTATTCGAGCTCGTAGGAGTCGGGGGTGCGGACACCGCCGCCGTCGTCGTAGAAGGAGATCCGCAGGTCCGACACGGGTGTGGGGACCCCGAAGTCCACGGTGAGCCAGTCGCTGGCGTTCGGGCTGTCGAAGTTGGTCCATCGCGATGACGGCGTGTCAATGTGCAGGTCCTGTCCGTCGATCGCCTTGGCCGGGCTGTCGAGGGGAAACGTGTATGAGGCGCGTGCGAGCGGACAACCCTCCTGTTCGACGTTGGCCAGGTCGTCGGCCTCGTGGGGGAGGGGGTGCTGTTCCGTCCTGTCGATGTCGAGTGTCACGGGCTTCAGGTCGGCCTGCCGGTGTATTCGCCGGCCGTTCAGCCAGACGGTCAGTCCGGCTCCCTGCCCGTAGTGCCGGCCGGTGCGGTCCCAGACGACACTGAGGTTGTGTCCGTGGTAGGCGAGGTTCTCCAGGGCGAAGTGGTCCCATTCGAGGGGTGCGAGCGGCGCGATGGCGACGGAGGCATCGGGTTGCGGGCGGATTCCGAGCAGCCCGGAGAGCACGAGGTCGTTGAAGGTGGAGTGGTTGTAGTCCTCACTGTGCCCGCGGCTGTCGTAGATCCAGCGGTCCTCGTCGGGGTGATGCGCCTCGGCGACGTAGGGCTTGCCGGCCTTGCGGTGGGTCAGGGCGTAGGAGCGGAGCGTGGCGTAGTAGTCGGTGCGGTCGACGTGGGACTGGGCGGGGTAGTCGATGAGGAGGTTGGCCAGGGCGGTGAGCGTCTGGCTGGTGGCGAACGGCCAGCTCGGACCGTCCCAGCGGCAGCAGCCGTCGAGCGCCTGATACATGAACCATGGGCTGCGGCGCTCGACCGTAGTTGGTCCGAACGGCGCGGAAAAGCCTTGGGGGTCGCGTAGTTGGGACCAGGCCGCCGCGTTGCCCGCCGGTGCCATGTGGAAGTACCAGGGGAGGAAGCCCATCTGCTCCCGGTCGACGATCTTGTGTCGCTCGGGATTTCCCTCACGCATGACGTGCTTGTAGAACCGGGCTTCCTCGTCCCACAGCCGGCGCTCCTGATTCACCCGCAGGGCACGGGCTCGGGCGTCGTAGTGGTCCGCCTTCGTGTCGTCGCCCCGTTGGCCGCGGCGCCGCAGGAGGGCGGCGATCGCCTTGGCGTCGCCGTACTGGTAGGCGTTGAGGGTCGGGCGGAACCCGTCACCACCGTGGTACGGGTCGTCGCTCTGATAGGAGCTCGCGGTGTACTCCATCGCATCCCATACCGGTGTCTGCCAGTAGAGGCCCACTTCGTCGTCGAACTGCGGGGCCCAGCCGTTCCACTGACGCTCCAGTTCGGGAAGCAGACCGAGGGCGTGCTCCCATCTGCCGTCGGCCGTGGCCCGGGCCACGACGGCGTCTGCGATCCAGAAGGAGTACTGGTGCGCCCAGTCAGTGGTGTTCTTGTTGAGGAAGTCCGTGGCCGGCTTGGGTCCTGCGCCGCTGCCACGCAGCCAGTAGGCGATGTAGTCGTCGAGGTAGCGGTGGTCGCGCAGCCAGCGTGCCTCGCGGATGTGGTGAGCGGCAGCGGCGACGATGCCGCCGTGCGGCGCGGAGTAGCCGACCGGGCCCAGGAACTCCGAGAGGATCCACCCCTCTTGGGGCCCGGTGTACTTGAGGGCATGCTTGATCACGCGCCACCGGTAGTAGTAGGTGTCCCGGATTGCGGTGTCGGGCAGGTCGACGAAGGGGATGTTCGCCTCGTACCACTCGGGCTCCGGGAGGTCCGCGAGCAGTGACCGGTGGTCGAGGAAGGCTGTCCCGCATCCCACTGGCGGGTACATCGGAGGGACGGTCGACGCCTCGCCGGCTGTGGTCGTCTTGTCCGCAGGGCTGCTCGGTGCCGTGGCGCGCGCGGCCGCACGGGCCGGCAGTGCACCGCCCAGGGCCAACGAGCCGAGAGCCGCGGTGCCGCGGTGAAGAAGCCGCCGACGATCGAGAGCCATGCGCGTACTCCTTCTGCGGGAACGAGCGGACAGCCGCTGCCCGTTGTGGCTGACGGGCAGCGGCTGGCAACGTTGTCTGCCGGAGGGCCACGGATCAGAGTGCCATGGGCCGGGCCGCGGTTGAAGAGTCTGTACAACGTTAGAAACGAAGGTCTTGCCGGACCAGTGAAAGGCCGCGCTGCGCCCGGCCGCCGGATGGCGCGCACGCTCTGCCGAGCCGGTTCGTGTACGACTGGGCCGGCCGCCGGCACACCCGACCGCCCCGGCTGCTCGTTGCGCCCCGCGGAGGTCTGGCACCCGACTGGTGTGCCCCTTTCGCGGCAGGCGTCACAACAAGTCGGGGCATTCTCCTGAACGGGATCCTCGGATGCCGGGTGATCCGGGCCGCCGGCCGGGCCGCCGGCCGGGGCGGCGGCACGCCGCGCCGCTTCGACTAGAAGGCTGCTGAAAATCTTGTTGTGGGGCTGTCCGGCCGTGGGCTGGGCGGCCCTTCTTGGTTATGCGGTGGCCGGGGTGAGGTGCCAGCTGCCGTTGGCCCGGGCGAGTCCGAGGTTGATCAGTCGGCGGAGGTTGAGGGCGGCTGCGCGGTGGTGGAGCCAGAGGTTGTTGGCGATGGCGCCGCGGTAGGGGACTCGCCGGTTGCCCTTGGCGACCAGCCAGGCGATGGCGCGTTCGACCGGGGGCCGCCATCGGCGGTATTCGTCCTGCCAGGCGGGGTCGGTGGCAGCCTGGTGACGGGCTGCGGTGAGCAGTTCGTGCCGGGCGTGGACGTTGAGGGTGCGTCCGGTCTTGGAGGTGGTGCAGCGTCCGCGCAGGGGGCAGTCGGTGCACACGCGCTTGAACTGGGCGGTGCGGGCGCCGTCCGCTTTGACCTGTCCGAGGTGGGCGGTGTGTCCGGCGGGGCAGGTCGCGGTGCCGGCGGCCGAGTCGATGAGGAAGTCGTCGATGGTGAAGCCGCCGGGGATGGCCTGCCGCAGCGGTGGCGGCTTGATCACCAGGGTGTGGCCATCTGCCTGCAACCGGGCGCGCAGGTCGCCGGTTCCGTAGGCGGAATCGCCGAGCACGGTTAACTCCTAGCCCTCGTTCTCGTCGGCCAGCAGAGCGCAGGCGACAGCGGCCTCGTGGTTGTCGGGGCCATAGCCGCTGGTGAGGGCAACCGCGGTGAACAGCCCGGTCTCCGGCTCGAAGGACGCATGCCCTTTGAAGCCGTCCTGGTGGCGGGTGCGGTTTTTGTGGATGTGGCGTGCGTCCGCATCGACGGTGGACACGGTCCGGTCCGCGACCGTGCGCTGGGCGATGCGCCAGCGTCCGTCGCGTCCGTCGGAGTCCTCGGCCGGCTCCACGTCCTGGCCCGCGACCAGGGCCAGCAGGCCCACCGCGTTCGCCGCCTTCTCGCCCAGTTCCTGCTCGGGCAGGTGTCCGAGCAGGTTGATCGCGTCGGTGACCAGCGCGTCGACCAGCGTGGCGCGGGCGGCCTCGTCGTCCCAGGCAATCCTCGGCTTGCCCGGGTCGGTGTAGTCGTGCGCGTGGCACCACCGCGCCGCGGTCTCCTCGCCTGCGGGGACCTCGCGGATCACCCGGCGGATCGCGGAGATGATCTGGGTGACGGTGTCCTGGGTGGCCACCGCGTCGTCCAGCACAGTCGAATCCAGCGCTCGCCGCTGCTTGCCTTTGAGTACCCCGGTCGCGGCCACGACCTCCTTGACCTTGGTGAAGATCCGCGTCGGATCGGCCGAGTGACGCAAACGGCGCCGGAAGTACGTCAGCAGCGAGGGATCGAACGCGGTGTCGTACAGGCCGAGCCCGCAGGCCGCCTTCCAGCGCAGGTCACACCGCAGTTCCTGAACCGTCTCGAAGTCCGACAGCCCGTGCAGGCTCTGCAGCACCACCGTGGCGGCCAGCACCTGCGGCGGCAGACTCGGACGGCCGTTGGACGAGGGGTACATATCCGCAAACATCCCCGGCGGGAACAGCACCTCCCGGTGCTCGGCCAGGAACGCGAACACACTGCCCGCCGGGATCAACTCCCGGCAGGTCTCCCACACATCCGGCCCGACCATCTCCCCGGCCCACTCCCCCTGCATGCCTACAAGACTGGCCCCAACTCCACCGAGCCGGGGCCAGAACCCGAGATTTTCAGCAGCCTTCTAGACGGACGGCCGGGCCCGGCTGAGCCGGGCCCGCGGCAGAAGTGAAGCGCGTCGATGGAGCGGCCGGCGGTGCCGGCAGCGACCGAACGACAGGGGCAGCGACCCAGGCCGGTCGATCGGCGCCCGACGGTCTCGACAAAACCTCTGGTCAGATGGGTGACGCCCGCCCCGTCAGCGACCGAAGCGACTGAGGTCGCCCATATATGACGCACACGCGCACACACGTACGCCTTCAATGCGGCCCCGACGGCGGCCAGTTTCGAGTAACGCGCATTCTCCCTCATGCCTGCACCAGTTCTCCTCGTTCCTCCGCCAGGCGCCCGCCGGGCGGTGTCGGAAAAGGGGCGACGTGACGTGGGCGATGCGGGTTCGCCTCGTGTGGCCGACATCTGCGGCGGAGTGCGCGCACGTGCGGGCGCCGGGCGAGGTGCCGGTCCGTCTCGATGTGTGCACGGTACTGGTGGACCGCGCCGCTGGGCGCGGCGTGCGGGGCGGGGGCTGGGGTCTCAGCCGAGCGCGGCAGCCGCGGCGCGCAGCTCCTCGAGCTCCTGGCGCGCGAGTTCAGTGAAGGTCTGCCGGTTGGCCGGATCGCTCCAGCAGGCGAAGGCGCGGGAGAAGGCGCGGACGCCGAGGTCGGCGGCGAGCGCAGCGGTCGGGGCAGGTACGCCGCGCCTGCACAGTGCCTCGGCCATGGCCGAGGCCAGGCCGGCGTGCTTGAACACCTGGCGCTCCTGCAGCTCACGGTTGTCGGCGATGACCGCGCTGAGCCGGGGGCCGAACTCGCGCTGTTCGGGCGTGAAGGTGACGGTGGCAGCATCGAGCGCCGCGGTCACCGCCCCGAGGGGGGTGGCCGTAGCCGGTGCCGCCGCGATCCCCTCGGCGAGGAGCCGGCTGTGGACGTCCTGGCCGGCGAACAGCACTTCCCGCTTGTCGGGGAAGTGCCGGAAGAAGGTGGTCTTGGTCAGACCGGCCCGCTCGGCGATCTCGGCGACCGTGGTGCTGTCGTAGCCCTGCTCGCTGAACAGGTCCAGTGCTGCGCGCACCAGCCGTTCCCGCGCGTTCGGCTCCCATCGGCTCATGGGAACAGCATAGGTGATGTGTCTTGGTACCGTCAGACTGCTGGAGTGACGGGTGCTGGTCCTTCTCCACGCCCGTGGTGATGACGAGCCGCTCGATGCGCAGGCCTATCTCCTGATCGCGCAGGTGGACGGTCATGGACGGCGCGGACTCGTCGGTCACGCCCGCGCCACCGGTGGTCTTGCCGCGTTTGCGGGCTGACGCGTGCCTCCCGCTCTTCGGGAGGCACGGCCCATGCCACGTGCTCAGAGGGTGATGATGATCTTCCCGTGGACGTGACGGTCGGCCTGCTGCCGCACGGCGTCCTGGATCTGCCGGATGGGGAAGGTGGCCGCGATGGGCACGGTGATCTCACCGGCGACGATGCTGTCGGTGATCCGCTTCAGGTCCTCGGGGGTGGCATTGACGCCGCCGGTGGCCTTGACGCCGCCGGGCGGGTTGGGACCCGCGGCGATGGTGGAGATCCGCTCGGCGGGTACGCCGAGGGCCAGGGCGGCCTCGGCGGTCTCGGTGCCGAACAGGTCGGTGGCTGCGCTGATCCCGTCGGGAGCGATTTCACGCACTCGGTCGGCCAGGCCATCGCCGTAGGTCACGCCTTCTGCTCCGAGATGCCCGATGAAGTCGAAGGTCGACTTGGAAGCGGTGCCGATCACCCGGGCGCCGGCGAGCCTGGCGAGCTGGACGGCCAGCACGCCCACGCCGCCGGAGGCGTTCCCGATCAGCACCGTGTCGCCGGCCTGCACGTCGATCGCCGCGAGGGCGGCCGAGGCTGTCATGCCGGCTACCGACAGCGTGGCGGCGACCTCATCGCTGATCCCTTCGGGCGTGTGCAGGATCGTGTCCGTCGCGAGGTTGACCACCGCGTGGTCGGCGGCGGCCCGGCCCAGCGCGCCGCCGTAGACGCGGTCGCCCACGGCGAAGCCGGTCACGTCCTCGCCGACCTCGTCCACGGTGCCGGCGAAGTCGGTTGCGAAGCCGGCTGGCAGGGAGATGCCGAACTGCTCGGCTATCTCGGGCATCGAGGTGAGGATCCAGTCCATCGGGTTGAGGCCGACCACGGCCACCTTCACGCGGAGCTCGCCCGCCTTCGCGTGCGGCTCGGGGGTCTCACGCAGCTCAAGGACCTCGGGCCCGCCGAACGCCTGGTGCACCACGGCTCGGTTCATGGGGAAGCTCCACTCCTACTGATGGGACTTTGTCTCGTCACTGTACATCGTGATGAGACAAAGTCCCATAGGATGGGGCCATGGCTCGCTGGGAACCCAATGCGTCGCAACGACTGTCCGAGGCCGCGCTCGAACTCTTCGCCGAGCGCGGCTACGAGAACACGACCGTGCAGGACATCGCGCAACGTGCCGGTCTCGCCAAGAGCAGTTTCTTCCGGCATTTCAAGGACAAGCGCGACGTACTCTTCGGCGAGGACGCGCTGCTGGAGCCGCTGCTGGCCGGGATCGCCGCAGCCCCGCCCCAGGCAGGCCCGCTCCAGGTGATGGGGTACGCCCTTGACGCAGTGGGCCAAGAGGTCTTCATATCCGAACGTCGCTCGGCAGTGGCCCGCAGACGGACGGTGATCGACGCCCATCCCGACCTCCAAGAGCGAGAGGGCCTCAAGAGCATGAGCCTGACCGCCGCGCTGTCGGCGGCCATGGAGCGCCGCGGCGCCCCCGGCCCGCTGGCCGAGGTGAGCGCGCAACTGGGCATCCTGGCACTGAAGATGGCCTACGAGCGGTGGACCGAACCGGAAAACACAGACGGCTTCGCCGTCGTCGCACGCCAGGCGATCACAGAGGTGGAGGACGCAATCTCGGCCGTGCGGTCGCGCGCGCAGTAGCCGGGCGCTCCGGCACATCCACCGTTCGTCTTTATGTCGCTTCCCTCTCAGAGAGGAGGTCGTCATGCGGCTGCCGCTGGTCCGCCCCGACGAACTGACTCCCGGGCAACGGCCGCTGTACGAGGCATTCGAGGCGATGGTCGACGCCGATGAGTACGCGGGATTCGAGGTGCGCGACGCCGACGGCGCCTTTCTTGGGCCCTGGGGAGTGATGCTCCACTTCCCGGACTTGGCAGAACCGCTGGCCCGCTTCATCGATCTGGTCCAGCGGCTGCCCGGCCTCTCCGAGCGTGCGCGGCACGTCGTCGTCCTGACGATCGGAGCGCGCTTCAATGTGACGTACGAGATGTACACGCATGCCAGGCTTGGCGCGCGGGCCGGACTGCGGCCGGACCAGGTGGCGGCGCTGTGCGCGGGCGGCCGTCCCTGTGACCTCACCGAGGAGGAGGCGCTCGCCGCCGACGTCGCGACCGCCCTGTGCGCGTCAGGTCCGCTGCCGGGGCCGCTGTACGACACCGTCGTGGAGACACGGGGGCAGCGGGCCCTCGACACCATCGTGTTCGTGACCATCCACTACCTGGCGCTCGGCACCGTACTCAACGCCTACGACGTGCCGGCGCGAAGCCCGGGCGAGGAGACGAAGAACGGCGTCTGAGCAGCTCACGGCGTCGACAGACGACGAGGCCCCAGAGGCCGCAGAGGAGGAAACCGCCGTGTTCGAAGACCCCGCGGACTTCGGTACGTCCGGCCGTTACGTGGAGACGCCCGTCGAGGAGATGCCGCCGGAGATGCGCAGCGCGTACGACTACACGCTGCAGTTGTGCGGTCTGGTGCCCGGACCGCACAAGATCTGGCTGGCCAACCCCGGGCTGCTGAAGGCGATCGTGCCGACGGGAGCGTACTTCCAGACGGATTCGTCGCTGTCGAAGGCGGAGATCGAGATCGTCACGAACCTCGTCACCGGCCGCTGGCCGGCGGCCTACGCCAACTATGAGCACGAGAAGATCGGCGTGGCGGTGGGAGGTCTGGACCCGCAGAAGGTCGAGGCCCTGATCGCCGGCCTGCCCACCTCGTTCGACGACCCCCGCCAGCAGCTCGTCTACGAGCTCGCCGCAACTCTCCTGCAGCCGCGGGTCATTCCCGTCGGCCTGTATCGGCGGGCCAAGGAGACGATCGGTGAGGAGGGCATCGTCGACGTGACCGTGCTGATGGGCTGGTTCACCGGTGTCTCGCTGACCCTGGCCGCCTTCGACGTGCCGTCGAACGCGGTCGGCCTGGAGCAGTAGCCCTGGTGCCGGGCCCGGTCAGCGCGACACGAGCAGGGGGCCGGGTTCACCGTTTCCGAGGACGACGCTACCTCACACCGCGAGCCGAGGTGAGGGACCTCTCGACCGTCGGCGACGCGCGACGCGCGGCACGCGGGTCTGGCGGAGCTGGTCCGAGCGGGGCACGTCGCTCCGATCCCGACGGAGGAGACGAAAGACGGACGGTCATCGGTTCGGTGTGAGCGTCTCCGACCGCAGAAGCCCCCCGCGGCGGGAACCGTCGTGCGCGCCTCTGCCCGGGGGCAGGGGAGTCCCCGTCCCAGGCGCACCTGGTGCGCCGGAAAGGCAGGAATCATGAAGAAGTGGCCCTTCGTAGCCGCTGCAGCGGCGGTGCCCACCGCTCGCCTGGTCCGCGGCCTCGTCCCGGCCGGGCTTCCCGAGCCGGCCCCGCTGCCCGAGTCCGTCCCGGTCCCGCAGGCCGAACCACCCGCCGGGATGGACCTCGTGGCGGTGCCGACCGGCGTCAACAACAGGGTCGCCGCCTACGCGTACACCGGCGGCTCCTTCTTCGACAAGCGTGACTTCTACATCGGCGCCGCACTCATCAAGCACCCGCAGGGCGACCTCCTGGTCGACTCCGGCTTCGGGCGCGACATCGCCAGGCAGTTCGCCACCATGCCCCGCCTGTTCCAGAAGCTGACCAAGTACGAGGTCTGGAAGCCCGCGGTCGAGCAGCTGGAGGCGGCGGGCTATGACTTCGCCCGGCTGTCCGGCATCCTGCTCACCCACGCGCACTGGGACCACATGAGCGGTATCCCGGACTTCCCCGGCCTGCCGGTCCTCGTCTCCGGGCGTGACCGGGCGGCGTTCTACAACCCGGAGATCTTCGGCAACTTCCGTGGCTACTTCCGCGAAACGCCGTTCAACTGGCAGGAGTTCACCTTCGACGGCGGCCCCTACCTCGGCTTCCCCCGCCACCACGACGTCTACGGCGACGGCTCGATCGTCTGCGTGCCCGCCCCCGGACACACCCCGGGCAGCGTCATCGTGTTCGTCACCCTGCCCCACCAGGTGCGCTACGCCCTCGTCGGGGACCTCGTGTGGCAGCGCGAAGGACTCACACGCCGCCTGGAAAGGCCCTACCTCATCCGGCGCCTGGGCGACTTCGACGCCGAGGGCAACCGACAGAACATCCTCCGTATGGCCTCGGTCATGCGGCGCATCCCCGACCTGGTCGTGGTACCGGCCCACGACCAGCGAGCCTTCGCGGAGATGAACCAGCTCCCCAACGTCACCACCCGAGGGCGCGTCCTTTCCGCCTGACCTCGCGAAGAGCCCCGGGCGCTCGCCGGGGGTGGTGAATTTTTCGATCTTCCCGCACCTGGACCATCCAGCTTGTCCGGAGAAGCCCATGGCCGCGGCGGAGCGATAGGCAGCCGGGATCGGGGGCCCGGCGTATGCGATGGACGAGCAGACCGCCATCACAGTGCCGACGGCGCCGTCGAAGGGTTGTCCGAGGGGCACTGGAAGCTCTTCAGTGCTTCTTGCCGCTCACGAGCCGGTGCCATGGGAGATCGGCTGCTGCCCGGGAGCCCTGGGTGGAGGCGCGGGCCACTGTCTCCAGGAGGGCTCAGTCCTGCAGCTTCGCGGGAGGCCGGCTGCCCGCTTCTGGGGGATGCCCGGTGTGTGGTGCGCCTGGTCATGAGCGTGATCGCGGCCCAGGTGATCAGCGATGCCGAGCGATGGATCAGCCGTTGACGGTCCCGCGTCTGACGGGGCGGGCGTGCGTGATCAAGGCCTGCGAGCGTTGGACGACACAACGGCGGGACAGGATGACGAACCCGCTGATCAGTTTGTAGCAGGTGCGCCAGGGCGTTCTGTGCAAGCAGGTCCGTCGAGCTTAATGGTCAGTGAGCGTGGTCGGCGAGGTTGCCGAACAGCGGTGGCGGCAGGAACTCCGTTCAGGACCACGGAGGCGTATCGGGGCTGAGCGCCAGGTGGGATGCACCTGGGCGAAGTGGGTGGGGGGCTCCTTCGATGCCGAACAGTGCCGCATCGCAGCGGCGGCCGCGGAGGCCGCGGGCCGGTGCGGTCACCGGCCTCCCGAAGAGCGGGTGCCCTTCGCCGGCCTCGTCCTTCAGCTGCGCTCCAGTGTGTGAGGACCGGTGGCCGGGCCGGCGGAGTGACACGAGTGATGTGACTCGGTACCGTCATGGTGCTACGGTGACGGTACCAAGTCACATCACGTTGCCCCGTCTATGGGGGTGACCCACGTCCAGGGAGCTACTCATGCGCGTCTTCGTCACCGGCGCCAGCGGCCACATCGGCTCGGCTGTCGTCCCCGAACTGCTCCAAGCAGGGCACGGTGTCGTCGGCCTCGCCCGCTCCGAAACGTCGGTCGCCGCGGTGAAGGCCCTGGGCGCCGAGGTGTGCCGCGGCGATCTGGATGACCTGGACGGCCTGCGAGAAGCCGCGAGCAACGCGGAGGCCGTCATCCACCTCGCGTTCAATCACGACGCCGTCAACGCCGGGAACTTCGCCGGAGCGGTGGCCACCGACCTGGGTGTGGTGCAGGCGCTCGGCGAGGCGCTGGCCGGCACGGGCAAGACCTTCATCGGGATCGGCCTGACGCGCACCGGAGACCCCGAACGCGACGCGATGATCGACGCCAATCCCCGCTCCGCCGTCGCACGTGCGGTGGCCGGCTTCACCGAAAAAGGGGTACGGACCGTACTCGTCGCGATCCCGCCGGTCACGCACAGCACGCGGGACAGGATCGGCTTCATCCCGACGCTGATCAAGATCGCTCGCGACACCGGCGTCTCCGGCTACGTCGGCGACGGCGCCAACCGCTGGCCCGCCGGTCACGCCCTGGACGTCGCCCGCCTCTACCGGCTGGCGCTGGAGAAGGCCCCGGCCGGGGCCCAGCTGTTCGCCGCGGCCGAAGAGGGCATCACAGTGCGCGAGATCGCCGAAACCATCGGTCGCCACCTGGACCTCCCGGCCGTGAGCATCCCGGCCGAGCAGGCCGCGGACCACTTCAAGGCCTTTCCCTTCATGACGCTCGACATCACGATGTCGAACACGGACACCCGGAGGTTGCTGGACTGGGAGCCGGCGCATCCCGGTCTCATCGCCGACCTTGAGCAGGGCCACTACTTCACCACCGAGTGAGCTCTGCGGCATAGGACACGTGGAGAAAGACCAGGCCCTGCTCACCGCGGCGGCCCCGGACCGGACCCGGCGCGGTGATGACGATGGGCGATGCGGCGGGCGTGATGTCGTGCCTCGTCGCTGCTGGTTGATCCGGTGAGGCCGCCGCCGCTCCGGACCGGGCGGGGCCGGAGCGGCGGCGGATGGGGACCCGGTGTCAGTACCGGGGGAACGGCCCCCATTTCCTGATCACGAAGCCGCTGGGCCTGTTCTCGACCTCCAGGGCGCTGTGGCCGCTCAAGTGGGCGGGCAGAACGAGGGCGTTGCTGTCGGCGGCCCAGCCCAGCAGCCGGCGGCGGGTCGTGCGGGCCTGTGCCGGCTCCTCACAGAAGCAGCTGTTGTGGTCGGGGTGGGTGACCTGCAGCGGGGTGTGCATCACGTCACCCGCGAGCAGGGCCCGTTCGCCGCCGGATTCCAGCTTGATGACGCTGGAGCCGGGGGTGTGGCCGGGAGCCGCCTCAAGGCGCAGAGCCGCGTCGATGGTGTGGCTGCCTTCCCACAGCTGGACCTGACCGGCGGCGTGTACGGGGGCGACGCTGTCCTCGAAGGCGTTCTCGTTGACGCCGCCGGTGATGTTCGGGTTGTTCGCCGGGTTCCAGAACTCGAAGTCGGTCTTGGGCATGAGGTAGGTGGCGTTCGGGAACGTGGGCACCCATGTGCCGTCGAGCAGGCGGGTGTTCCAGCCGACGTGGTCGACGTGCAGGTGGGTGTTGACCACGAGATCGACGTCCTCGGGCCGCACGCCGGCGTGGGCGAGGGTGCCGAGGTAGTCCAGGTGCAGGTGGTCCCACGCCTCGACGGCGGGGCGGGACTTGTCGTTGCCGATGCCGGTGTCGACCAGGATGGTCCTGCCACCGCTGCGCAGCAGCCAGCTCTGCAGGGCGACGTGCACCATGGCGTCGTCGGCGCCCAGGTGGTCGGGCACGAGCATCTCGCGCTGGTCCTTCCACGCCTGCTCGGGCAGGTCCGGGAAGAACTGGTCCACGGGCATGATCGGCCCGTGCATCTCCTCGACCCGTGTGATGGTGACGTCGCCCAGGGTGATCTCGTGTGTGTCCTGCATGGTGTCTCTCCGTGGATTGCGGGTGTGTGGGGGGCGGAGGCGTGATGGGGGCCCGGAGGCCGGCGGTACGGGCCTGCCCCGGGACGACGAGCCCGTGTGCTCCGCCTCGGACGCGAGGTGTGCCTGTGCTCCCAGGGTCTGGGAGCGCGGCCTACGCGCCCCGGTCGTGCAGGTGGGCGAGGAGCAGGTTGGGGTCCTTGGCGGTGACGTAGGCGGCGCTCGGCACGTAGACGGTGTCGCCGCGCACGGCGACGGCGGTGGGGTTCTGCAGGCCGTCGGCCTCGCTCAGCACGATGGAGTGGCTGCCGTCGGGCTGGACGAGCGCGACCTCGCTCGGGCCGTTGAGGGCGGCCAGCAGCCGGTCGCCGCGGCCGGTGAAGGCGAAGTCGTCGATCCCCGTCAGACCGGTGGCCCTGGTCCGGACTTCGCCGGCGCCGCCGTCGGGGAGGATCGGGATACGCAGGACGGTGCCCTTGTCGAGGTTGGTGGCCCACACCGCGCGGTTGTGGATCTTCAGCCCGTTGGCGCCGAGGAAACCGGTGGAGGCCAGCTGGGGCGCGGCGGACCAGGTCCTGGGCGAGCCGCCGTTGGTGGGCACGCTCCAGATGACGCCTCGTACGGAGTCGGTGATGTAGAGGGTGCGGGTGCGCGCGTCCAGCGCCAGGCCGTTGGGCAGACCGTCGGCGGGCAGCGGGGCGATCCGCTGCGGCCGGCTTCCGGGACGCAGGCGCCACACGCCGGTGAGGTCGGAGGTACCGGTGGCGTAGAGGAAGTACAGGGTGCCGTCGCCGGCCCGGACGATGCCGACGGTCAGCGGGAAGCCCAGGACCGGGGTGTGGACACCACCGTCTGCGGGCTTGGGCAGAGTGGCCAGGATCCGAGTGGTGCCCCTGGGGGAGATCTCGGCGATCTGCCGGCCTGCGGCGAAGGTGACGTACGCGGTACCGCACGGTGCCAGGGCGATGTTCTCCGGCATCTGCCCCTTGGACAGGTCGAAGTGCGTGGCGATCCGTGCGCCGCTCAGCGGCGGGGAGGCGGCCGACGCCGGTGCCGGACTGAGCGCTGCGGCGGCAGCCGCGACGAGGACGGTCACCGGCGCGACGGACATGGAGAGCTTCTTGAACATGGTTCCTTCACTGGTTTGCGGGCATGCGGCAGCAACGCGCCGACGCGCGGGCTGCTGCTGGTGGGTTCTGCCCGGGGCCGTGCGGCTCCTGGGGGTGTTTCGTGCAGTGGCCGCAAGCTGGCCGGGCCCGGACGAAACAGGTCCGCGCGGGGCGTGCGGAGTGCCCGGTGCGGTCGTGTCAGCTCAGCCGGTGCCGGTCCGGGACTTCGTCCGCGCCGGCTCGGCCGGGACGTTGTCCTGCCTGACGGCCTGGGCGAGCAGGGCGAGCGCGGCCCGTGAGGCCGAGCCCGTGTCCGTGGTGGTGACCACGAGGGTGGGGCCGGGACCCTGGCTCAGGGTCTGCTGTACGACGGTCAGCGGCCCGACCAGCGGGTGCCGCATCGCGTAGGTGGCGACGGTGCACGCCTTCACCCGGTGATCGGCCCACATCGAGGCGAACTCGGTGCTTTTCGCGCTCAGTTCGCCCACCAGCGCGTGCAACGCCGCGTCATCGGGATGCCGGCCCGCCACCAGGCGCAGATTGCCGACCACGGCCCTGGCCTTGCTCGGCCAGTCCGCGTACAGGTCACGGGTGTGGGAGTCGAGGAAGACCAGTCTGGTCATGTTGGGGCGCTGTGTCGGCCGGTATGGCGCGCCGGGGTCCAGATGCCCGGCGAACAGTGCGTGGCCCAGGTGGTTCCACGCCAGCACGTCGCTGCGCCGGCCGAGGACCAGCGCGGGGACATCCGCCAGCACGTCCAGCAGTTGACGTGTGGCATCCGTCAGTCGTTCCGGTGCGGGTCGCCGGCTGCGGGCGCGTTTTCTGTCGGCCCGTCCCAGGTCGTGCAGGTACCGTCGTTCGGACTCGTCCAGCCGGAGAGCCCGGGCGATCGCGTCCAGGACCTCGGCGGAGGCGCTCAGCGAGTGCCCCTGCTCCAGCCGGGTGTAGTAGGAGGCGCTCACACCCGCCAGCAGTGCCAGTTCCTCGCGCCGGAGCCCTGGCACGCGCCGGCGTTCCCCGTAGGTGGGTACCCCGACGTCCTCCGGGCGCAGCTGGGATCGCCGCGCCTGCAGGAACTCCCCGAGCTGCGATTTTCCGTTCATGGATCCGAGTATGGGCCGGGCGGGAACACGTAGCCTGACCCAGCTGTGGATAGGCAACGGCGGGTCTGGCTGCCCGGTCCAGACCGTGGATGAAGTGAGCGCAGCCGTTCCGGCATTCCGCACGCGCCCCGCAGGAGGACTTGAACGCCACGGCCAGCGAGCACGCCCCCTTGGGGACTCGGGAAGCAGCCGATTTCGCCTTCACCACACGTACATGGGTCGACGCCGCCCCGACCGCGTGTACGAGTCGGTCAGTGACGTCTCCGTGATCGGCCGCTGGAGTCCCGACGCGGGCGATGTCACCTTCGACGACGGCGCCGGGCCCGGGTCGGCGTCTGGTTCAGCGGCCGCGACCGGCAGGACGGCAGGGGATGGACCGCCGCTCACGGCCCGGTCGGCTCGCACGACTGGGGAATGCATGCTCCCCGGCGATGAGGGTCCCCAAGATGATCCGGCCGCTGGTGCCGGCGACGTCGCTGAGGGCCGCCGCGGAACCACCGCCCGGCGAAGCTACGCGCCCTGGACAAGTGGCTTGCGCTCGGGCCACCACCGCTGGACGGCCTCGGGGGTTGTCGATGGGCTTACGTTGAAACAGAGCTTCGCACCGGGTGCCAGCTCGTGGGTGGCATTGACCAGCACCTCAAGGAGCGGGGTAAGCGCCGGATCCAGCCGGATGCCGGCACCGATCATCACGATCTCGTAGTCCTTGACGGACAGCGCGGCGCGGTAGACCGCCTCGGCCGTGCGGCCGTAGTCGAGCAGGCAGACGTCGACAGTGAAGCCGAGCTCCTCGAGCCGGGCCCGGCCGGCGGCCACGCCGGCCCGCACCACTTCGGCGTCGACCTCGGGGAACGCCGCCCGCGACGAGGGCGCGTCGTCCACCAGCGCGGGATCCAGTCCGACGGTGAGCAGGGACGGGGACATTCCTCGATACCTCCTGTGCTTTGGTTTTCCGGACCAAGGTAGGCGTCGGGGCAGCCGCGCGTCCTTCCCACACTTCTGGGATACCGTTCGGCCGGTGAGCTCCCCGATGGCCCAGCGCGAGACCGTGCGTGACATCGAGGCGGTCTGCCGTCTCGACCTCGGCTCCCGGGAGCTGCGACGCCGGATCGCCGAGCGGTTGACGCGGCTCGTCCCGGCCGACTCCTACTGTTTCGGCACGATCGACCCGACGACGCTGCTGATCACCGACGACGTGAGTGTCGGGCTCACGGCGAGCGCGGCCGCAGCCGCCGCGCACAACGAGTACTTGGTGGACGACGTACTGAAGTTCGCGGTGCTCGCCCGCTCCGAGGTGTCCGCGGGCACGCTCAGTGCGGCCACCGGCGGCGACCCGGAGTCCAGCCACCGCTACCGGGCCGTGCTACCGATGATCGACGCGCGGCACGAGCTGCGAGCGAGCTTCGTGGTGGACCGCCGGTGCTGGGGCGCCATCGCCCTGTTCCGCGGGGGCGGGCGGCCCGGCTTCACCCCGGCCGATGTCGATGTTCTGCGGAGGCTGTCGGCCCCGGTGGCTGCGGCCCTGCGCCGTGCCCTCCACCGGGTACCCGGCGATGCCGCTCCGGGCCCGGCCGAGGCGGGTGTGCTCCTGTTCGACCAAGACTTGCGGCTGCTCGCGGAGAATTCGGCGGCGAAACTCTGGCGGGAGGAGCTGGTCGCCTCGGGGGCGGGGCTGCCGATCGCGGTCCTGGACGTCGCCGCGCGGGGGAGGGGTGCGGCGCTGCCGGCATACGGGCGGATCCGCGGCCGGTCGGGCCGGTGGCTCTCGGTCCAGGCCTCGCCGCTGAGCGGTGGCCCGGACCGGGCGCCCGTCGCCGTGACGATGCACCCGGCGCCGGCCGCCGACGTGGCCGAGGTGCTGCTGCTCGCGTACGGGCTCACGCCGCGCGAGCGGGACGTCCTGGCGCGGGTCGTCGCCGGCCTGCCGTCGCGGATCATCGCCGAGGAACTGCACATCACCGCAGCCACCGTGCAGGACCACCTGAAGGGCGTCTTCGCGAAGACCGGTGTCCGCAGCCGCCGCGAACTGGTGGCGACGATCCTGGACCTGTGAGCGCCACCGTGTCCATGGCTCCGCTTGCCGTGGGCCGGCGCATCGGCAACGCCCGGGAGCACGAACGCTCACATCACCCAGCACTCCGAGACCCACGTCTGCGTCAGCCGGGGCGGCAACATCGACAGTGTGTACCTGCAGGTGGACGATTCCACCTGCGGCTCCCCGAAGGAGCGCCGGGCCGCAGGCGAGCGTGAACTCGCCGGACATTTCGAAGTCGCTTGCGTTACGGTCGAGTTGGCTGCAGCAGATGTGCGCCGCGGTGGGCCGCCCGGACCCTGCCGCCGCTGGGGGAGGTAGGGGCCATGCAGGCACGCGAGCGGTTGGACCGTGAGTACGAGCAGTTGCGGCAGCAGCAGATCGATCCCGGGCGCAGGGGCCCGACGCCCGCTCAGTGGCAGGCTCTGGCCGACGGATACCGTGCCGCGCTGCGCAACGGCCAGGACGTGGACAGCGCCCGTGGACTGGCCCGGGCGCTGTGGCGGTGGTCCGTGCAACTGCATGCGTCAGGCGATCCGGCGGGCGCTCTCGAGCCGGGACGGCAGGCCGTGGCGGAGTTCGACGCCGCGTTCCGGAAAACGCTGGGGTGGAAGGGGGACGAACACTCCGATGCCGCCGACGCCGTCCTGGCGGAGTTGCTCGTGGCCCGCTGCGACCTCGCCGAAGCCGCCGCCGCGGCGGGCGAATCCGATGAGTGCGTCCGGATTCTGAAGGACTCCCGCCAGGCAGGAGGCAGCATCACCATGGGCCCTGCTTCGCTGCGGGCGATGGGGACGGTGCACCACAACCTGTCCGTGGCCGAGCTGAACCACGTCCTGGACGGGGCTCGTCGAGGACGAAGCGACCTCGACCTCGCGGCCCCCGCCCTGTCGGCCTCGCGTGCCGTGGAGATACGCCAGGGGGTGCTCGCACCGTCGGACCCGTTGACGGTGTGGGAACTGGCCAACACCTACATCCACTACCTGCGATGCCTCGGCCTGATCGAGGAGTTGGATCGCGCGGTGGCCGTGACAGAGCTGGCGGCGAAGCTCGTGGCCCTGCATCCGAAGGGGCCACTGGCCGCCCTCGGTCCCCAACTCCGCGAAGCCGTCGGCTTGCTGGCCGCCGCTTACCCCTCGCATGCTCGTGCCTTCGACCGGGTGCTCAAGTCCGCCGGGCCGCGCCGTGGCTGGCGCCGGCGCGGGCTTTGAGAAGGTACGGCGGCGGGAGGGTGGGAGTCGCACTGCGGCTGGAGGCCCACGATGTCGTCGGTCCGCACCGATGGCGCTGGGTACTGAGCGGACCTGACGGCCGGACACGTGCCCGCCACGAGGTGCGTCTGGACCAGGAGAGCCCGCAGTACGAGGCGGCGCTGGATCTCCCGGGGTACCTCCGGCGCCATGTCGCACCGGACCTGCGCGAGGCCGGGCAGGAGGATCTCCTGCGCGAGGTGGGGGAGTGGCTGTGCGAGAGGGTGCTGGGACCGGTCGCCGAGGCGCTGTGCGCGGCGGCCCCGGCGGTGGTGCGGGTGGTGGTGCCCGCGCAGGCGTCGTACCTGTCGGAGCTGCCCCTGGAGCTGGCGTGGACGCGAGAGGGGCCGCTCGCCCTGCAGGGCGTCACACTGGTGCGGTTGTGCGGCGGCGGGGAACCCGCCGGCGGCGAGCAGGTGGTGTACGGCCGGCGCCCGGTGCGGGTGCTCGCCCTGTTCAGTCTGCCGGACACCGGCAGGGCGCTGAATCTGCGGCGCGAGCGGCAGACCCTGCATCGGTGCTTCAGCGGGGCGGTCCGGGCGGGGCGCGGGGTGGAGTTCCGCGCTGTGCAGTACGGCGTGACCCGGGAGCGGCTGCGGGCCGTACTGCAGCGGCGAGACGGTTGGGACCTGATCCATGTGTCCGGTCACGGCAGACCGGGTGAGCTGCTGCTGGAGACGGAGGCCGGTCGACCGGACCCGGTATCGGCGGGTGACCTGCTGGAACTGCTCGCGGTGGCGCGCGGCGTCAGGCTCGTGACGCTGTCGGCGTGCTGGTCGGCCGCGGCAGCGGTGCGCGCGCAGCACCGACTCCTGCAACTGCCGGACGTCGGCGACCAGCCGAGCGCCGTCCCGTCCGGATCCCGGCCGGTGGGTGCGCTCGCGCACCTGGTCGCCGACCGGCTGGGGTGCGCGGTACTGGCGATGCGCTATCCGGTGTCCGACGACTTCGCGATCGCACTGGCCGAACGGCTGTATCCGCGCATGATCCTCGACGGTCACACGCTGCCGAGGGCCTTGGCCGGCACGCTCGAGGAACTCGCTGAGCACCACCGGAGCCATGTGCCCACGGCACTGCAGACAGTGACTCCGACGCTCGTCGGCGCGTCGGCGGCCGAGCTCGCGCTGCCCGCTCCGCACGTTCCTGTGCCGCCCGGGGGCGGCGAGGCAGCGGCGGACCAGCCGTCCGCGGCACCGGAGCGGAGTACGGGAGGTCCGCCGGTCACGGGCAGGCCCCTGGTACCCGAGCGGTTCGTCGGCCGCGTCGCCCTCATGGCCCGGGCCGGTAGGACGCTTGCCCCGCACGGTGACCGAAGCGGGGTGCTGCTGAGAGGGATGCCGGGCGTGGGCAAGACAGCGTGTGCCGCGGAACTGGTGGTGAGCCATGGACATGCCTTCGAGCACGTGGTGTGGTTCCAGGTCACGCCGTCGGCGCAGCGGGGCCCTGACGGCGTCCTGGCCGAACTGGCTCTGTCCCTGGAGCAGGCGGTCCCCGGGCTGCGCTGTGTGGAAGTCGTGGCGGACGCCGACCGGTTCGAGGAAGTGCCGGTACTGTTCGGCGATTTCATGCGGCGGCACCGTGTCCTGCTCGTCATCGACGGCATCGACCCGCTGCTGGGCCACGACGGAGACTGGCTGGACCGGCGGTGGGCACGGTTGCTGGACGCTCTCACGGGCCACGGGGGAGCCGGACGCCTGATCCTGACCGGCCGCAGCTCTCCGCGGGTCCTCCCTCCGGGGCTGTCGGCGGAGCCCGTCGGTCTGCTCAGCCATGACGAGAGCATGCTCCTGACCCGGGAACTGCCCCACTTCGCCAGGCTCGTGAAGGGCGACGTCCCCGGCGTGAGTGTGGCAACGGCACTCCGCCACGCTCGCGCCCTCTTCGAAGCCGCCCACGGACATCCGCAGTTGCTGGAACTGGCCGACGGCCTGTGCGCCGATCCAGGCCCGGGCTTGGCACGGACTCTGACCGCCGAAGCGGCGTTCGAGGCCGACGCGGGCGACGACCGATTGCTGCACGTCATACGCGACTGGACCAGCGCCGTCGTCGATGACCTGGCGGCGGACCACCGTGACCTGTTCCTCTTCCTGTGCTGCCTCAAGGCGGCCGACCGCACGCCGCCGACCGTGGAGCACAACTGGCCGGAGCTGCGCACCCACCTCGGCTACGGCCAGGCACCGCTGGAGGCGAGCCTGGGGACGCTGGTGGAGCGAGGCCTGGTCACACCGTGCCTTTCGCCCGCCTCCTACGACCTCCAGCCCTCGATCGTGGCAGTGGGACGCGACCTGGCCGACGACAGCTTCCGCACACTTGTCGATCGCAGGCTGGCCGGGTACTGGATGACGGTGTTCCGGATGGCGTGGGAGCGAGAGGGCACCGAGGCGGAGCGAGCACACCTCGCCGGTCCGCTGCTCGCGCGCTCCGGGCTGTCCGCCGCGCCCTATCTCGTGCGCCTGGGCGAATTGCAGGCGGCCGAGGTGCTGCTGGAGGCGGTGCTCCGCCGGGACACCTCCCTGCCGACCATCCACCGCGTACACCCCCTGCTGCGTCGGCTCGCCACGCTGCGAGCGGCCGGCACCGGCGGACAGCCCCTCACGGGAGCGCTGGACCTGGTGCTCGACGTCGTCCGGCCCGAGGACGCCGAGAGACAGGCCCGCCGCACGTTGGAACGGGCGCGTTCACGAGGGGATCACGCGCTGGCGGGCGCTGCCGCGGGCCGGCTGCTCGCACTGTGTGTGCGGGCCGGTCGTACGGAGGAGGCGATCGCCCTCGCCGACGAGGAGATCGACCATGTGCGGCATGCGGGACTCGGCGAATGGTCGCGGCTGCACAGCGAGGTCCAGCGGGTGCACGTACTGGCCGAGTCGCGATACGCGGAGCAGGCGCTGACCGAGGTGGCCGCCCTGCGCCGGCGGATCGAGGCGTTGCCGCGCGGGACCGGCCGGGAGGGCATGCCCTGGTGGCAGGTGTGGGAGGAACTCCATGAATCCGGCCAGCGGGCGGCGATTCGCACGGCCGACTGGCGACGGGCACTGGAGTACAACGCTGAGCTGTGCCGCACGAAGGAAGCGCGGGGCGCTCCGGCGACCGAACTCGCGATGGCCCGCTTTCCCGCGTACATGCCACTGGCGCAGCTGGGACGGACCGAGGAGGCCTTGTCGCTGCTGGACCGGTGCCGCGCCCATGTCACCGACGCTGCCGACCTCGGCGAGGTGTTCGGTGCCCTGGGCAACATCGAGCACCTGCGCGGGCACGGTGACGTCGCCATCGCCCGCGCACGGGATTCCCTGCGCTACGCCTACCTGGGCAACGTCCCGTCCTTCATCGCCCTCGGGCACGGCAATCTCGGCAGCTATCTCCATGAACACGCGCGCGACGGCGCCCAAGCGGCGGCCCACCACCTGGTCGCCGCGCTGCTGGGCCGACTGACCAGCGGCGTCACCATCGACGCCGTAGGATCGCTCGCGGGCGATCTGAGGGAGTTCGGACAGGCTGCCGACCCACCCACCGACCCGGACGAACTGGCCGCTCAGGTCGGCACCGTCCCCGGTGTGGACCTCCGCAAAGTCCTGCGACAGGTCGCGCCCGACCCGGCCGCCGTGGGTGACCTGCTGGCGAGCCTCGTGGACGAAGCACGCCGACTGGCGGCACGACCCACGAAACAGATCATCAGGCAAGCCGCGTGGAGCGTCGTCTGGGAGCCCGTCGTCGCCACCCTCGTGGCGGCCGCCCGCGGCAACACCGCGGCCTACATCCAGCTACGGCGCCGCCTGATCGCGTTGGAGAATCTCGACCCGCAATTCGCTCAGCTGCCCGCCGTACTGAGGCGGCTCCACGACGGTGAACGCGGGCCGCACCTGCTGGCCGGCCTCGGCCCGCTCGACGCCGCCGTCGCCGTCCGCGCCCAGGACGCGCTGGAGAACCGAGTCGATATCGACCTCGACCTGTGGCCGGCTCTCCACGTCGGCGTGGCCCTCGCCAACGTCGTCGCCACCGCCACCGCCACCGGGCATGTCGAAGCCGCGCACACCCCCCGAAGTACCGTGGGCGACGACTTCGCCGGTGATCCAGTCCTCGGGCCCATGGCGGACATCCTGACCGACATCGTCGGCGGCAGCCGCGACAGCGATCAGCTCGGACGGCTCGACGATCCGACCCAACGCGCAGTGCTGCATATGGTGTTGCGGCACATCACCGAAGTCGAGTCAGCCGACGCGGGGCACACCGGTGGTTGACTTCGGGCAGGACCGGGCCTGACGGGGCACGCACGCAACAAGGGGGAGCAGCCATGGACGACGAGCCACAGATCAACGCCGTGCGACAACTTGAGAACGGCGACTTGGAGCGCTACAACGGCGAGACCTGGGTCCCCTATCTGGACATCGAGCAGGACCTCGGCGAATGGCCCCTGGGCCTTGCCAGGGGCGACGACCGGCCATGACGACCCCCGCACCCGACGACGGCCGCACCGTCCTGCCGTTCGACACAGCCCTGCCCTCTCCTCTCGAAGCCGTTTCCGATCTGCGGGCCGCCGCACGCTGGATGCTGGCCGCGTTCGGAGCCGTCGGCGCCGCTCTCATCGGCGGCGGACCTCTGGTCGCCGTCGGCCGCGTGCACGGAGTCGCGGACGCCGCCGGCGCGGGCGTTTCGCTCTTCGTCGCCCTCACCGGGGTGAGCATCGCCATCTGGCACGTCAGCCGGGTGCTGGAACCCCCGATCACCACACCTGCGACACTCGCCACACCGGCCCTTCGCGGCCTGCGTGAGATGATCGACGACGCCCCTGCCGACTTCTTCGGCACCGCCGCCACCAGCGTGGACGACCTGTTCAGCCACCGGGCCGTCGCAGTGAACATCCACCGCGCCGTACTGCGCGAACGCGACCCCGCGCGGCGTGAGAGCTGGCTGCGCCACCTGGAGCGCGCCCGGACCAACGCCGCTCGCGTCGCACCTCTCGAGCGCTGGCTGCTGGCAATGGCACACGTGTACCAGATCCAGACGGCACTGCGCGCGGCTCGTCGCTGGTGCCTGGTCGCAGTCGCCCTGGTCGCAGTAGGCACGGTGGGATTTCTCTTCGTCACCGGAAAGGGATGACCGCCCGTACGGCCGTGCGAGCGACGTGTTGAACTACTGCTGGTCAACGGTGAGTTCGCCGCCCATGGGCTGATGGCGGGGCATGCGGAAGCATGCTGGGGCACCTTCGTGGCCGGTGCCGGTGCCGGTGCCGGTGCCGGTGCCGGTGCCGGTGATCGCGATCGTGATCGGGCCGCCGTCAGCGGCGGCCGCTTCGAGGGCGTCGAGCAGGCCGTGGGTGCGTGCGGTGGACATGTCGTGCTCGCGGCCGGGGCGGGTCGGAGAGGTCCGGATCGGGAAGCCGTCCGGGGCGGACAGGACCTGGACGGTGCCGCCGTGCCGCTTGTGTTTTCCGCTCCACAACAGGTCGATTGCCCTTGGTGGAACCGGGGACGTGGCGGGCGTCGGTCTCGATCAGGGTGCCGTCCAGCAGGAGATGGCCGTGGCCGGCGGCCTTCGCCGCGCGGAGGGCCCGTTCCAGGGTGGGCGCCCGGACCTTGAGCACGTCGATCCCCTCCTGGAGGTAGCGGTAGCCGGTGCGGCCGGACAGGCCATTGCCCGCGGCGAGTTGGCTGATGCGGATGCCGTCGATGAACCGGCACAGCACCATCACCGCCTGCCGGAACGGGGTGAGCAGCCGGGTCGCGCGGCGCGTGCGGCGGTTCCGGCGCTCGGCGGCCGGCAGACGTACCGGACGGTCTCCCCGTCGAAGGCGAGGGTGGCTTCACGCCGTCACACCACCAGCCCGGCACGCCGCTGACGCGGCGTCCCCACTCGTTGCCGGCAGCGACTCAGCCCTACGTATGTGACGGTGTCCGGTGGGACGCGGTACGCGCCTGGCGTCTGGCGCCCCACCGGACGGTGGACGGTTGCCGGGTTTTCCGGCTTACCGGATTACGGGATCTGCTTGTACAGGGCCGAGACCTGGTCGCCGGTGAGGGCGTAGTTCCAGGCCTGTACGTTGCTGACCTCGCCGGGGAGGTAGTCGGAAGCGCTCCCGTTGAACTTGGCGCGTCCGACGGTGAAGGTCCCGGTCGACGCCCACGGGGTGACGCCGGTGACGGTCGCGGCGAGGGTGCCGTTCACGTACAGGCGGCCGGTGCCGGTGGTGGCGTCGAAGGTGCCGACCAGGTGGGTCCAGGTGTTGGCCGTGGCGCCGGAGGCGTAGGCGATCTTGTTGGACGGGCTGGCGGTGTCGGTGTCCGGGAACGTCAGCGCCCAGCCGGGGTGCCCGTTGTATTTGATGTCGTATTTGAGGTAGAAGGCGCTGTTCTCCGTGCCGTCCTGGGCCGCGACGGCCGCGTTGCTGCCGGTGGGCAGGGAGGCGAGGTCGACCCAGGCGGAGACCGAGTAGCTGCCGGTGGTGTCGAGGACCTGGCCCCCGGTGGTGGCGTTGCCGGTGCTTCCGTCGAGGCTGAGGACTTCGCCGTGTGTGGAGTCGTTGGTCCAGGCGGTGGTCCCGTTCAGGGTGAGGGGGCTGGCGCCCACGGAGTAGTCGTTGACGGAGTGCGGGGTGTCGGTCGGTGCGCTGTCCGCGGCGCTGGTGGCTCCGTCGCCGTCGTCCAGTCGCCAGGTGTCGTGCGGCGAGAGAATCGCGCTGGTCTCGGCGCCGTACCCGGCGTTGGTGAGGTTGACGTGGTCGCCGGTGTCGGCGGCCGCGCTGAGCTTGTTCTCGCCGTTGACGGTGTCGGGGACGGCGAGGGCCGTGTCGAAGTCGGCGTAGTAGACCGCGGGGGTGCCCCACGGGTTGCCGAGGTTCATGCCGCCGAGCCAGGCGTTGGCGTTGTTGCGGTAGCCGTCGATCGTGCTGGTGCACGGGTCGTCGGGGCTGGCCCCGGAGCCCGCGTAGCCGTCGCACGGGGTCAGGGCCGCGAGCGTCGTGGAGATGCCCCAGGCCTGGAGCTGCTGGACGAGCGTGGTGTACCCGTTGGCCTCCAGATCGTCGTCGGTGGCCCCGTGGAGCAGGTCCTCCAGTCCTTCGTCGACGACGACGCTGGAGATGCCGGGCTCGTCGAGGATGTCCCGGTCGATACGGGAGAGGGCCGACGGGCCGCCGATCGTATGTCCGTTGTACGTCTGCGGGTTGTCGGTCATGAGCTCGTTGGACTCGATGCCCGCGGCGACGGTGCCGTAGGGGCTTGCCGCGGTGGGTTCGGCCGCAGCGAGCATGTCGGAGATGCGCCGCCCGCTGGTGACGGGCTTGGTGTTCGGCTGGAAGGGGTCGACGAGACCGTCACCGAGGACCGCCTTGGTGGGGATGTCGGCCGAGCTGACGTCGAGATCGGTGACCAGGTCGGTGAACCAGCCGGCGTACTGGCCACTGAAGGGGGTGCCGGTGGTGTCGGTGGTCTTGTCCCCGGCGCCCACGGCGGTCAGGTACTCGTACGCGTTGTTGGCGAAGGAATGCTGGACCAGATAGGGGACCGAGTTGGACAGCTGGAAGGAGACCAGCAGGTACTGGTCGGCGCTCACGTCGAAGGAGAGCGGGTCGCTGTACACCGAGCCGCCGGCCGGGACAGTGACGGACTGGGATCCGGCGAAGGTGAGACCGGTCGGTGTGGCCGCGGGTACCGCGGAGGGGGAGCCGGATCCGGAGTCCGGGGCGACGGTGACATGGCCGATGGACAGCTTGCTGGTGCCCAGCGCGTTGTCCAGCTTGACCCGGACCGTGCTGCCCGCGATCGACGTCTTCATCGCGATGCGGAACGTCTGGTCGGAGAAGTTGCTGCCCTGGAAGTTGTACTGACCTTCGTTCGGGTTGGCCCAGGCGCCGGTCCAGCTCTGCCCGGAACCGGCGCCGACCGTGGTGCCGTCGGCCTTCGGTGTGCCGTGGGTGGTGTCGCGGGTCGCCATGCCGAAGATGTGCATGGCCGGGGTGCGGTAGCCGATGTGGTTGCTGACATCGGGCAGGGTCACCGAGGCGATGGTCTTGCCCGGGTCGAGCGGCACCGAGAAGGCGTACATACGGCGCGCGTACGCCTGCTGTCCTGTGGTCTTGTTCTCGTGGGGGAAGACCATGGCGGCGATGGCGTCCAGACTGTCACTCCAGCCCGGCACGGTCAGATGGGGCCTGGTGGAGGTGCCGTCGGTGTAGGTGACGGTCACTGTCGGCACGCAGGGGCCCAGCGGGGTGGTGCCGGAGAAGCAGTAGGAGCCGCTGACCCAGTTCCCGGCGGGCACGTACGGCGCGGTGGCGTCGTCGGCGATGGCACCGGGCGAGGTCACGTTGGACCACGTCGAGGTGGCCAGGAACTCCAGGGCCGAGCCGGAGCCGGAGAAGCCGACGGTCTGGTTGGCGGCCAGCACGTTGTCCTTCTGACCGGAGCCGAAGGCGGGCAGCGTGAACGATGCCCCGTTCACGGTGAGCTTGCCGCCACTGGTCCAGCCCGCGCCTGTCAGGTCGGTGGCGGAGAAGCTGTTGCCGCTACCGTCCAGGTCCGCCTGGGCGGGGGCGGAGTCGGCGCTGATGCCGGTGTTGTCGAAGCAGGCGGCGAGGCTGGAGCAGGTGGTGTTGGGGTTACCGGTGGCCAGGAAGGGGTAGCCGGTGGTGCCCGAGTCGTCGCCGGCCGCGTCGACCGCGTACACCCACAGGGTGTGCGGGCCCGGAGAGTACGGCGTGATGCTGATCTTCGCCGCGTCGGAGGAGGCGGTGACGACTGCGGAGGAGGGCGGGTTGCTGGTGGCGGGCGGGATGTCGACCGAGTAGACGAACTTGGCGGCACTCGCCCCGGAGGCGACCGATACGTCGAAGGTGCCGGCGGTGCCCGCGGCCGCGCCGGCGCCGCCGCCCTGGTCGGTGTCGGGGTAGACGTTGTTCTCGGAGGTGACCTGCGGCGCGTCCGGCGCTGTGGGCTCGGCGGTGAAGTGGCAGGTGACCGAGTAGGCGCTGGTGTACTGCCCGTCGGTGGTCTTGGCCCGCCAGTCCACGACCTGGCCGTCGGTGAGCGCGCTGGTGAAGCTGGACGGCAGGGAGTAGGTGGCGTACGAGCCGCTGGAGAGGTTGTCGCCGCTGAGGCCGGTGTGGGTGGTGGACGAGCCGTCGATCCAGTACTCGAAGGTGGCCTGCTGCTTGTCGCTGTCCTTGTCGGAGACCTTCGCCTTCAGCACCGGCGGCGTGGAGGCGATGGTCTTGCCCATGTACGGATACGGGCTGCTGGTGTCGCAGGCCGCGTCGTCCGAGCCGGAGACCGCCGACATCGACGACTGCGCGGGCGTGTACGGGGTGAAGTCGTAGTAGACCTGCAGGCTCGGGTTGTGGGAGAACCGTGAGAAGCCGTTGCCGTCGTGGTTCGACTCGGCACCGTCCTCGCTCAGGGACACGGTGAAGGTGGAGGCGTGCCCGGACGCCTCCTTGGCGATCGGGGTGTAGACCGACAGGCCGTGGCTGACGTTGCCGTTGCTGGGGCAGTACGTGGGATTGTACGAGCGGGCGTAACCGGCCGAGGTGGAGTAACTGTTGTAGCCGGGACGGTTGTTCCAGTCCGTGCCCGAGCCCATGCCCTTGGACCAGTGCAGGTTCACCGTGTACGTGCCCGAGCACGCCGCCGAGTAGACCTCGGTGGCCTCGACGGTGGCGCTGTGGATGTGCGAACCCCAGATCGTGGATGACAGCTTCCACTGGTAGATCGCGTGCTGGCGCCCGTAGCAGCCGCCCCAGCTGTTGTAGCCGACGCCGAGGCGGCCGTAGTCGCCGTGCGCGTCGGTCTGGTTGTAGAACGAGGTGCTCGGGCAGCCCTGCTTCACCTCGTCGAAGGCGGGCGCGGACGGGGAGTAGGGGTGCCAGTTGAAGGTCGGATCGATGTAGACCGGGTAGACGGTCGACGGATCCTTCAGCATGCCGGCGTCCGGCTTGAGCGACAATGTGGAGTCGGACAGTCCGGTGGTGACCGGCGCGATCCGGGCGACCATGCCGGGCTGGCCGGTGCCGGAGCGGTCAGGAGCCACCTTGGAGGTCGTGGCGGCCTTGGCCGTAGTGTGCGTTGTACGCGGCTTGCGCAGCGTCGTGTTGGAGTCCCACATCGACGGCGCGGCGGCGTCCAGGACCTGCTTGCCCTGACGGTTGGTCACGCCGAGTGATCCGTCACCGGTGCGGCGCAGGTGGCCGCCGCTCACCTTGGTCGTGAGGTTCAGCTTGCGCAGGGCCGGATCGTGCGCGGCCGAGGCCGACTTGACGACCAGGACGTCCCGGAAGCCGCCGCTCGCCGTCGCCGACACCACCAGGTCCACCGACGGGAACACGGACTTGTACGTCGCCGTGTCCTCCTGCACCACCGGCGCGGGCAGCCTGCCCGGCCAGCCGACCGTCATGGTGGTGGCGCCGGACCGGGTGGTCACCAGGGGGCCGGTGCCGCCGCCGGAGAGCTCCACCGTGCCGTACGCGGTGGCCGCCGGGGCCAGGCGTCCGTCGGAACCCCGGTGGAGCGTCAGGTCGATCTTGGTCCAGTGACCGTGCTGCTTGGTGCGCACCGGATGAGGGTGGGCGGTCAGTTCGAACCCGCCGCCCGGTACGGCGGTGACCTGCTGCCGGGGCGTGGTGAGCGCGTCGACGACGACCGGGGCACCCTTCTTGGCGGCCTGAGCGGCGGCGGTGGTCATCGCCTTGAGCTGGGCGGCCGATGGGCCGTAACCGTCGGGGAGTTGGGGAGCGTCGGCCGAGGCCGGTCGGCCCTTGGCGGCAGGGGCGGACCGGCCCGTGGAGTAGTGGGTGTCGCTGTGCGCGGACTGTGACGACGCTGCTGCCTGTGTGACGGGGAGCGCTGCCGTGCCCGCCAGGAGCGTGAGGGCGGCGGTGACGACTCTTCGCCGCCGCAGGACGCCGCGCCGTCTGCGGCGTATGTCCGTATTCACCATGTGCGCGAGATCTCCATATCCGGCAGGGCCGAAACCGGGTCAGCTTGTTCGGCCCACACCAGCCCCGCTCCCGCCCCTGTCAGGGTTGATTGACGGAAAGGATCACCCAAACGCACCAGTGCGTCAAAGGCCGGGATTCCCCGAACTCCCCCTGTTCAGCTGGCCTTTTGAGCCGGTTTGCATGATCCTGTGGCGCGTTGAGCCGCCCCGGAATACGTCCCGAACGTGCCGCTATGGGGTTGTTGGCGACGCGGAAAGCTCTTTACCCGGCAGAGTCCGCATGCGCCGGCGTGACCGTTTCATGACCGAGCAAAGTGCGCCAAGTTCGGGGTTTGTGAAGGGGATTGAAAGGCTAGGATCCGGCTCGAAACTGATGATCATCAGAAAGTGAGGGCGTCGTGTCGGATGGCAGATCCGGGAGCGGCACCGCCGGCCGAATATGGAAACGGGCGAAACCCGGCACCCTGATCCGGGTGCTGGTCGTACTCGCCCTGTCCACCACGAGCCTGGGCGCCAACGTCGGTGCGGCCTCGGCCGCAACCCACCGGCACCCCCCGAAGGCGGCGCACACCAAGCCGATCCCGGTCTCCCCGGTCGCCTCCCACTACCACCGGCTCAAGCCACCGGCCACGCACCGGCTGCCCAGGCCCCAGTGGCCCAGCGGCAGCGCCACGGTCACCCTGCCCGGCCATGCCGCCTCGCCCGCCTCCGCCCGCGCCGGAAAGCTGCCGGTCTGGCTCGGCAGCGCGCCGGACAAGCACGCGGCCCACAAGAACCGGGCGTCGGCAGACACCGCCTCGGCAGCCGGCAGCAGCGCCAAGGTCCGGGTCCTTCCGCAGAGCGCGGCCACGGCGGCCGGTGTCCACGGCGTCCTGGTCGAGGTCACCCCAGGGGCGCACACCACCGGCTCGCTACGGCTGACGCTCGGCTACCAGGCGTTCAAGAGCGCCTTCGGCGGTGACTGGTCAAGTCGCCTGGGCATCAGCTCGCTGCCCGCGTGCGCCCTGACGTCCCCTCACCGTGCGGCATGCCGCGCCCACTCGCCGCTGCCCACCAAGAACAACACCCGAGCCGAACGGCTCACCACCACGCTGCCCGCGCAGAGCACCAGCAGCGGTTCCACGACCACCGGCACCAGGTCCACCGGCACCGGCACCACCGCCATGCAGCCGATGCTGCTCTCGGCGGACACCACCACCTCGTCGTCCTCCGGCGGCGGTGGCGGCGACTTCGGCCAGACCAGCCTGAGCCCGTCCGGGAAGTGGCAGGCGGGCGGCAGCTCGGACGCGTTCACGTGGGCCTACCCGATCTCCACCCCGTCGGTCCCCGGCGGACTCGGCCCGAACCTCTCCTTCGACTACGACTCGCAGTCGGTGGACGGCCTGACGTCCTCGACGAACAACCAGGCGTCCCCCGTGGGCGACGGCTTCAGCCTGGGCCGGAACTTCATCGAGCGTTCCTATCAGTCCTGTCATGAGAACCCGACCGGGACCACCAAGACCTGGGACAGGTGCTGGTCCGGCACCAACCAGATGGTGCTGTCCCTGAACGGCCGGTCCAGCACCCTGATCAAGGACGACCTCACCGGCGCCTGGCACCCGCGGGACGACAGCAACGAGAAGGTGGAGTACCTCACCGGCGCGACCAACGGTGCCCACAACGGCGAGTACTGGCGGGTCACCACCGATGACGGTACCCAGTACACCTTCGGCCTGAACCGGCTTCCGGGCTTCGCCGGCGGGGACGCCACCACCGACTCCGTACAGACCGAGCCGGTCTACGCCACGAGTTCCGGACAGCCGTGCTACAACTCGACGTTCGCCGACTCCTGGTGTCAGCAGGCCTACCGGTGGAACCTCGACTACGTCACCGACACCCACGGCGACGCCATCTCCTTCTTCTACACCCGGCACACCGGGTATTACGCCCGTGACCTGGGCAGCACCGCGAACACCCCGTACACCAGGGACGCCGAACCGGCCAAGATCGAGTACGGGCAGCGCGACGGCTCGGTCTACTCCACCACCCCGGCCGCTCAGGTGCTGTTCACCTACAACGGCCGCTGCAACACCTCCTCCACCGGCTGCTCCACCTCGACTCTGTCCTCCTCGACGGCGTCCAGCTGGCCGGACGTGCCCTACGACCTGCACTGCGCGCAGAACGCGTCCTGCACGGTCAACTCGCCCAGCTTCTGGAGCGAGGAGGAGCTGACCGGCATCCAGACCCAGGCGCTGGTCGGCACCACCGAGCAGGACGTGGACCAGTGGGCGATGACCTACTCGTTCCCCGCCACCGGTGACTCCACGACACCTTCCCTGTGGCTGGACTCGATCACCCGCACCGGCCAGGACATCAGTGCCGGCGGGTCCAGCTCGCCGATCACCCTGCCCTCGGTCACCTTCTCGGGCACACCGCTGTCCAACCGCGTCAACACCACCGACGGCTACGCGCCGATCACCCGCTACCGGCTCAACAAGATCGAGACCGAGACCGGCGAGCTGATCAACGTCGGCTACTCGTCCCCGGACTGTGCCTCGGGCACCCCGTCCGACCCGAGCCAGAACACCACCCGCTGCTACCCGTCGTACTGGACGCCGTCCGGGACGACCTCGCCGATCGAGGACTGGTTCAACAAGTTCATCGTCACCGGCGTGAGTGAACAGGACCCCACCGGCGGCGGTGTCAACGACACCATCAGCACCCACTACACACCCATCGGCTCCCCGGCCTGGCACTACGACGACAACCCCCTCACCCCGTCCGGACAGCGGACCTGGAACGAGTGGCGCGGCTACCAGGGCATGAAGGTGACCACCGGCACCTCCCCCGACCCGGTCACCGAGACCGACTCCACCTACTTCCGCGGCATGGACGGCGACACCCTGCCCAACAGCGGGACCCGCTCGGTGACGGTGACCGACTCACGCGGCGACACCCCGGTCACGGACCTGAACCAGTACGCGGGCGACCTCTACGAGAAGATCGTCTACAACGGCTCCGGCACCGGCAAGATCGTCACCGACAGCGTGACCGACCCGTGGACGTCCACCGCGACCTCCACCCACGCCCTGTCCGGCTCGCTCCCCTCCCAGCAGGCGTTCCACACCGGCTCGGGCAAGTCGCGGGTGTTCACGCCGCTGGCCTCGGGCAGCACCCAGGAACGGGAGATCAAGTACACCCACGACTCGTACGGCCGCGTCACCCAGACCGACGACCTGGGTGATCCCTACGCCTCCACCGACAACCTGTGCACCACGACGACGTACGACGACAACACCGGCAAGTGGATCCTCGACACGGCCGACGAGACGGCGACGGTCTCGCAGAAGTGCACCGTCACGCCCACCTACCCGGATGACGCGGTCTCCGACGTCCGCACCTACTACGACAACTCCACGACCTTCGGCGCCGCCCCCACCAAGGGGGACGCGACGATGGTGCGGCAGGTCAGCTCCTACAGCGGCTCGACCCCGGTGTGGAGCACCATGTCCACCGGCACCGTGGACGAGTACGGCCGCGCGAAGACCTCCACCGACGCGGACAGCCGTACGACCACCACCGCCTACACTCCCGCCACCGGCGCCGAACCGACCAGCATCCAGGTCACCGACCCCCTCGGCCACGCCGCGACCACCAGCTACGACGCGGTGCGCGAGCTGCCGCTGAAGGTCACCAGCCCGGCGGGCTACGTCACCTCCGGACAGTACGACGCGCTCGGCCGCACCACGGCCACGTTCGCCCCGGGCATCAGCAAGGCCGTCACCGAGTACACCTACACGCTCTCCAACAGCGCCCCGTCCGCAGTCACCACCAAGTCCCTCAACAAGGACGGGTCCACCTACCGGATCAGCGAGTCGCTCTACGACGCGCTGCTGCGCGAGCGCGAGACGCAGACCGCCACCGAGGACGGCGGCCGCAATGTGACCGACACCGTCTACAACACCGACGGCTGGACGGCCAAGACCACCGCCCCGTACTACACATCGGGCACTCCGAGCGGAACGCTCGTCCAGGCGCAGGACGGCGACATCCCGTCCGAGACCGGCTACGCCTACGACGGCGCCGCCCGCAAGACGACGGCGACCGCCTACGCGCTGGGCACCGAGACGTGGCACACCACGTACAAGTACGGCGGCAACTTCACCACCACCGTGCCCCCGGCCGGCGCGACCGCGACCACGAGTCTGGAGGACGTCCGCGGCCGCACCACCGATCTGTACGAGTACCACAAGGGCGCTGCCGCCGACCCGGTCAACGACCCGGCCACGGACTACTCCGACACCCACTACACGTACCACCCCAGCGGCAAGCAGGCCACCGTCAAGGACGCCGCCGGCAACACCTGGTCCTGGAGCTACGACCTGCTGGGCCGTCAGACCTCCGCGAGCGACCCCGACACCGGCACGACCACCAGCACCTACGACGACGCCGGCCAGCTGCTGACCGCCACGGACGCCCGCGGCAAGCAGACCACGTACACCTACGACAACGACGGCCGAAAGAAGGCCTCGTACGACACCACCGGCGGTGCCGCCCCCTCCACCGGCAACCAGACCGGCGCCTGGACGTACGACACGATCAAGAAGGGCTACCCGACCTCCGACACCGCCTACCAGCACGGCACCACCAGCACCTCGGTCACGCACCAGGTCCTCGGCTACACCAGCATGGGCAAGGTAGCCGCGACCAGGCAATCGCTGGCCAACCTGCCGTCGAACGAGGCCGTTCTGGAACCCTCCGGCGGCTACGTCACCTCCTACAGCTACAACGTGATCGGCCAGGTCGCCAGCCACCAGGACAGCGCCGCGGGCGGGCTGCCCACCGAGACCGTCGGCATCGGCTACGACACCTACGGCCAGCCCACCAGCCTGAACAGCACGGGCACCACGGCCTGGCCCTACGCCGACGCCATCGGCTACGACGAGTACGGCAAGGTCCTCCAGTACACCCTGGGCAGCTCCGGCAACTGGGTCGACCTGAGCCTGACCTACGACCCGCAGACCAGTGCACTCACCGGCGCCAAGACCACCGACTCCACCAGCTCCACCGTCGTCGACAACACCACCTACACCTACGCCGACGGCAGCGTCTCCAAGGGCGCCGGCCTGGTCACCGCCACCACCGACCAGCAGAACGGCGGCGCGGTCACCGACACCCAGTGCTACACCTACGACTACGCCACCCGGCTGTCCAGCGCCTGGACCGCCACCGACAACTGCGCCACCACCCCCATCTCCGGCAGCAGCTCCACGGTCGGCGGCCCCCACCCCTACTGGACCAGCTGGACCTACAACGCCGCGGGCGACCGCGGCACCGAGACCGACCACGACACCAGCGGCACCACCGCCGACGACACCACCACCACGTACGCCTACCCCGCCCAGGGCTCCGCCACCGACCAGCCGCACACCCTCACCGGCACCACCGCGACCGGCCCCAACGCCTCGGCGAACACAGCGAGCTACTCGTACGACACCTCCGGCCACACCACCAAGATCACCGGCGGCAGCCTCGGCGACCAGACCCTCACCTGGAACGACCAGGGCAAACTCGCCACCGACACCAACACCACCGGGACCACCAGCTACCTCTACGACACCTCGGGCAACCTGGTGCTGCGTACCGGCCCGTCCAAGGCCCAGCTGATGGTCGGTGACGAGGAGATCACCGAGAACCTGTCCACCCAGGCCCTGTCCGGTACCCGCTACTACAGCGTGGCCGGCGCCACGATCGCCGAACGCTCCAGCAGCGGCGCCATCCAGTACCTCATCCCGGACCACCAGGGCACCGCCACTCTCGCCGTGGACGCCCAGACCCAGTCCGTAACCCGCCGCCAGTACACCCCCTTCGGCGCCACTCGGGGTACCGCACCCACAAGCTGGCCCGGTGACCGGGGCTACGTCGGCGGCACATCCGACGCCGCCACCGGGCTGGAGAATCTCGGCGCCCGCGAATACGACCCCGCCACGGGCCGCTTCCTCTCCGCCGACCACGTCCTGGCCCTGGACAACCCGGAAAGTCTCAACGGTTACGACTACGCCGACAACTCCCCTGTCACCCACGCCGATCCGAGCGGCCTCTACACCTGCCGCAACGGGCACGAGGGCTGTGACGAGCACGGCAACGCCTGTGGAGGCGACTGCAGCGCATGGGCGACGCAGACCGGTGACTGTGTCCACACCGAATGCAGCACCAGCAAGTGGAACCAGAACCCTGACGCAACCCTCAAGCAGCAGCGCCACATGTCCTACGTGGCGCACCACTGCGATGACCTGTGTGACACCCTCGGATACTCCGGCCCCGAGGATCCACAGCGTCAGCAGCTGCTGAAGTCGCTCTACGACCCGAACGCCGAGAAGAAGCAGGAGGAAGAACGGGCAGCCGCCAGGCGGGCGGCCAAGGAAGTGGTGGAGCATCAGGGAGCGGCGGCTGCCGTCGCCGCCGCCTGGGCCTTCGGTCAGGCGCGGGTCGGGCCCAACTTCAGCGCCCCGATCGAGGCCGGCGGACAGAAGTACCGGACCATCGAAGCTCTCGCCGACGCCATCAAGAAGGGCAAGGTGGATGTCGGTGACATCCAGATAGAGGCATTCAAGAGGGGCAACGTCAGTGTTTCTCTGAGCAACAGGAGATTCACCGCGATCATCAAGGCCGGAAAACTTCCGACAAACGTCGTCTACCGTGATCCGACACCGAATGAGCTGAAGCGTCTGAACGAGACATCGGTGTTGGGCGAAGAACTGCCATCCCGAAGTATTGCAATAACCCCCTCGATGAAGAACAAGACGGTCATCGACGAGGTATCGGTGGACAACGTCGACGCCGCGGCGATGGAATCGCAGGCGATGACTCAAGCGGAGACTCAGGCCGCCATAGCGCAAGCCGAAGCAGAGGTACAAGCGGAGGAGGACATGCTCCTTCTGGAGGATGAATAGCATGTGCCACTGAGGCATGGGATCCTCCGGGTCAACCACCCAAAGGTCCAGATCTTCGAAGTGAAGGTCTGGGCCTTTGGCCTGGGTTCAATCAGGATTTGGCCGCCGCCTTCGTCTCCTGCGCTGGAGCGGCTCGTCGTGCGGTTTCCGGCGACCGACCAGGCGCTACGTTGCCCCAGGGAGCCGTGTGGCACTCTTCCGCCATGAACGATGACACGCGGAAGTACGAGACTCGCCGCCTGGCCGTCTGGGAAGGCGACCGCCCGCCCGGCGACCCTGTTGCAGAACGGGTCTTCAAGGAGCTCTACAGCCGCTTCGTCTGGAACGGCGATCCGGACGACGACCACGGCTTGAACGAGCCTGCGACCGAGCGTATCTCGGCGTATGCGGCCGCGCTGCTGGAACGGTGGCCCAACGAGACCGGGGAAACCGATGACCACCCGGTATGGGACGACGGACTGCTCGGCGACGCGACGGGCCCGCTGATCTATTTCGGCGTGCGCTGGAACATGGCCGAGGAAGTCACGGCGTACGCGGCGCAGGTCGCGACGTCCATGGGACTGGTCTGCTTCGACGTCTCACGCGGGAAACTGCTGCCGTAACAGGTGTACCTCACCACCGGATCCGCGAAGAAGGCGTGACGCGGAGCCGGCGGCCGGAGCCTCTGAGGGGGCTCCGGCCGTCGTGCCCGGCGCGCGGGACAAGTGGCGCACGTCCTCGCGGCCCGCGCCTGTCGCCGTGTGGAGGACTGGGCTGAGAGCCGGCGGCTCCACCATGCGGAGAGCATGTCGATCAAGGGATCGGCTGCGACACTGCCCGTAGCGGCAGGCTGGCCGATCGCCACCCGGTCGATCGAGGGCGTTTGCCGGCACCTGATCGGCGACCGCCTCGACATCGGCGGCTCCCGCTGGGGCCTGGTCGGCGCCGAAGCCGGCCTGAAAATCCGCGCCTCTGAACGACAACGACGACCCCGACGAGTACTCGTCCTACCACCGCGCTCGGGAACACGAGCGTATCTGCCCCAGCCCCGCCCCCGACCGGCACAACTACCAACTCACGGCTTGGCAAGGAGACTTCCCACGGTCGGAGCTGCACCCATATCCACCGGGCGCAGCTCCGACCGTCAGGTTTCCATCGCCTCAGTGGCCGAAGAGGTGGAGTCGCCTGCTGCGCTGGCGACGCAGTGGTGACGTCGACGCGGGCTCGGATGCCGGGGGCGTGGCCGCTGCCGGACCCGTCTGGCCGGGGGCCGTCGCTTGCGGCGCTGCGGCCCCCTCACGCTCCGAAAGCCGGGCCGCCAGGGCGTCGCGTTCATTGCGCATCCGCATCCTTTGGTTGCGACGGCGCACGGCGCCTCCGGCGGCCATGTACAGGCCCAGCGAGAAGATCAGGGCCAGGGCGAGCCCGGCGCAGAAGATCGCCAGGGTGCTCATGGTGGCGACGTCGTTGCCGAGCACGGACACCGTGTAGTCGGGTCCGCCGCCGAGGTTGTCGGAGATCGCCAGTCCCGTGAAGGCCGCAGTCGCCGCGAGCAGAAGAAGTCCGAGGAACAGCATGCCAAGTCACCTCCGGTCTTTAGCGACCGGCTACCCGTGGCGTGCCACTGCTAACGCCCACCGGCGCCAATGGCGCGAATCGCCGCCTCACAGCCGCTCGCGCGCTCCCACTCCGTGGTCTGACTCCTTGCACACGGCCGCGGGGCGACCTCGTGCCCGAGTGATGGCGTCCCGCCCGGGATCCTCACCCCCGACTCGGGCGAGGTGCGCTTCGACGGACGCCGCGTCGACACCCTGAACGAGGCCGAGCGCAGCGCCTTGCGCCGCGACACCTTCGGTTTCGTCTTCCAGTTCGGTCAGCTCGTCCCCGAGCTGACCGCCGAGGAGAACGTCGCCCTGCCGCTGCTGTTCGCCGGAACGCGCCGGGCGGCCGCGCTCGCCGAGGCACGCCCGTGGTTCGCCCGGCTGGGCCTGGACGGCCTGGAACGGCGCCGCTCCGGGGAGTTGTCCGGAGGACAGGCGCAGCGGGTGGCGCCGGCCCGCGGGCTGGTCGCCCGGCCCAGGGTGCTGTTCGCCGACGAGCCGACCGGAGCGCTGGACTCGCTGACCGGCGAGCAGGCGATGGACCTGATGGTGGACGCGGCCCACGAGGAGGGCACCACCGTCGTCCTGGTCACCCACGAGCCCCGGGTCGCCGCGCACGCCGACCGGGAGGCCATCGTCCGCGACGGCAGGGCCGGCCTGCTCACGACCGGGCGGATCGCCTCGTGATCGCCTTCGCGCTCCGCCTCGCGGCCGGCGGCGGCCGGGAGGCACCATCATCCACCCCGGTCACGGAGTGCAACTCGGGTCCTGGGCGCTCACCCAGCGCGCGCGGGACTCCGGCTTGCTGCCCTCAACGGGCTCCATCGGAGACTGCGTGGACAACGCGATGATGGAGTCCTTCTGGGCACGCCTCCAGGCCGAACTGCTCGGTGTGCGCCCAGCGCCGGCCATCCCGGCAGTTGTCCAGGCACACTCCGGCCTCCACCGGGGGCGGGACGAGAGGGATGGCGATCGCGACTCCGGGCAGCACGGCGGCGACGTCCCGGCGGGCCAGTGCCACCGCGCCGGCGAAGCCGGTCGCCAGGGCGGCGGTCAGGTCCATCGGGCCCGGCGACGTCCGCGACGAGATCTGGGTGTTGGACAGCAGGTCGTAGCCACTGGGGAGGAGCACCGGCATGGTCATCCCGACTGCGGTCACCAGCAGGCACGCGAGGAGGGCGACCTGCACCGATCCGATGCGGCGGCGCTTCACCGATCCCGGAGCGATGCCCACGAAGGGCGTGGACAGCGGTGCGATGATCACCGCGCCGATCACGGTGGCCGTCGAGTCCGTCAAGACGGGCACCCGTGCCCGCGCGGCGCGGTGAAGCAGGAAGCCCCCGGGAGGGTCAGGCGACCCCCAGGCCGGAGTCCCTGGACTTTCAGGCCAGGGAGCACGTCAAGACCCAGAACTGCATCTCGGCACCCGTCCGGGACCGAGCCGGCGGCCTGAGCACCCTTTACCGCCGCCGCCGCCGCCGCAGCAGCAGCAGCCACGAGGTGACCGAGTGGGCATCCCGCGGCTCTTCGGAGTGCCTCGACCAGACACAGGCCGGGCCACACGTCAACGCATCCCGGAACAAGGAGGCTGGCAGGGGGAGTCTGCGTCGTTCACCTACTGAGGAACAGCTTCCGTTACGCGGCTCGGCAGGAGTGGGAGAAGGTCGCGCAGGCGCTCAGGCCCGGCTGCGCCGCCCGACCGAGGAGGCCGTGCTGGAGCGGTTCGTGGGGTTGACCGGCGCCTCAGCCTGGCGTCCGTGCGTTGACGCTTCCCACGGGCGACTATCGGGTGTAGTCGCCGGCCTCGGCTCCGAGGACGTTCAGCAGAGCAAGGGCCTCGGCGCCGGGGGATCCCGGTGGTGCGGTGTAGAGCACCAGGTACTGATCGCGGTCGGGGAGGCTGAGCGTGTCGCAGTCGACGGTGACCTCACCGACGACCGGGTGGCGGAAGGTCTTGGTCAGCATTGGCGCGGCCTGTACATCGTGCTGTTCCCAGAGCCGGGCGAAATCGGGGCTGTTGGTACGGAGTTCGTCGATGAGGCCCGTCACCTCGGGATCGGTCGGATAGCGGGCGAGAGTGGCGCGGAGCTGCATGACCACGTGGTGCCGGAACTCGGCGGCGTCGGAGACCCCGTACAGCGGCGCACCTGCGCGCTGCGGCCCGAGGAAGGCACGGCGTGCCAGATTGCGGTCGCTGGGGGCGAGCGGTGCGAAGTCCTCCATGAGCGCGGCCGCGAGGTCGTTCCAGGCGAGGACCTCGAAGGCGGTGGAAATCACGAAGGCGGCTGTCTGCGGGAGCCGCTCAAGGAGCGCGAGGATGCTCGGTCGGACATCGCGCCGATGCAGCTGGACACGCGCCGGCGCAGTCCCGGCGAGGACGTGGAGGTGGTCGGACTCGGTGTCGGTGAGCCGCAGCGCGCCCGCAATCCCGGCGAGGACCTCGGCCGACGGCCGCGGCGCCCGGCCCTGCTCGAGCCGGACGTAGTACTCCGTGGAGATGTGCGCGAGGACCGCGACCTCCTCGCGGCGCAGACCGGGGGTGCGGCGTCGCGGTCCGGCGGGCAGGCCGACGTCCTGCGGGCGGAGCCGCTCACGGCGGCTGCGGAGAAACGCCCCGAGTTCCTGCTTGTCCATACCCCGAGTCTGCCCGCTGTCCGGCGGCGGATCCTGGTACAGCCTGTGCCTGTATCCGGCCGACGACCGACCGGACGCTGGATGTCATGACGAACACCACACACACCACACCCCGTGCACCCGTCGGCCTGCTCACCGGCAAGGTCGTGTTCATCACCGGCGCCAGCCGCGGCATCGGAGCGGCCGCGGGCCGGCTCTTCGCCGCCGAGGGCGCTGCCGTCGTGCTGGCGGCCCGCGGCATTGACGCCCTGGAGCGGATCGTGAAGGAGATCCGTGCCGACGGCGGTGTCGCCGACGCCGTCACCCTGGACCTCGCCGACTCCTCGAACATCCGCGTCGCGGTCGATCGCGTCGAGGAACTGCACGGACGGCTCGACGGCGCCTTCAACAACGGCGCGGTGATCCAGCAGCCGGGACCGCTCGACACCACCAGCGACGAGGACATCGATGCGCAGTTCTCCGTGAACTTCCGCTCGCACTGGACCGCCATGATCGCCGAGGCCGCGCTCATGCGCCGCACCGGCGGCGGGGCGATCGTCAACACCTCCAGCATCGGCAGCCGCCGCGCCAACCCCGCACTGCCGGCCTACGGCGCCATGAAGCGCGCGCTCAACAGCATCACCGAGACCGCGGCCGTGACGTGGGGCCATGAGGGCATCCGCGTCAATGGCATCACTCCCGGCGGCACGGCCACGGAGATGATCGACGCATGGGAGGCGGTGTCCCCGGGCATCGTCGAGGCCAACAACGCGGCGACCCCGCTCGGTCGCATGGCCGAGCCCCGGGAGGTCGCCGAGGTCGCCGCGTGGCTGCTCAGCGACCGCGCCTCGATGGTGACCGGCGCGATGGTCCCGGTCGACGGCGGCGCTGGCGCCTGACCGGTACCGGCTCGGACCGTTTGAACGACGGGAGAGAGTCTGCCTGTCGGCCGGAAGACCTCGACGAGCAGCGCGTTCTCGCCGTACGAAACCGCAGCAGCCCGCAGACGGTCTCGGCCGCTCCCGGCCAGCCCTCACCGCCCGGTTCGGGGGTGCACTTTTCTCCACCCGGGGTCGGAACCCTGCGTGACTGACGGTGCCCTGGGGTGCGGCGGAGGGTGGAGCACGTGGAGCGGAGAGCCGGCGGGGAGCGGGGCAAGACGATGCGTCAACTGGTGCTGTGCAACGACGAATCGGCCGGTGGTGAGGGCTTTGACCGCGCCGAGGTCATCCCGCTCCATGGAGGGGCGGAGGAGCCGCGCCCGGCGCGGGGCATGCGGCGGGCCGGGTGGCTGCTGGTCGCCTGCGGGCTCGCCCTGCTGCCGTGGCTGTACGTGCTGGCCACCGGCCTGCCGGCCACCGCGACAGCGGCGCACTGGCCGGTCGCCTGGGTCGGGCTCGACGCGCTGGAGGCGCTCGGCCTGATCGCCACCGGCCTCCTCGCCGCCCGCGGCGACCGGCGGCGCGCCCTGGCAGCCGCCGCGACCGCGACGCTGCTTGTGGTGGACGCCTGGTTCGACACCACGACCGCGGCCCCGGGCGGCGACTTCGCCAGCGCGGTCGCCTTGGCGCTCGGCGCCGAGCTGCCGCTCGCCGCGCTGTGCGGCCGGCTGGCGCTGCGGGCGCTGAGCCGGCCCGTGTGACGCCGACCGCCCGACTACGTACCACGGACCGCATCGATCCACTGGAGAACACCATGCACCACATCACCACCGCCCCCGTCGCCCCGATCCCGGCCCGGATCCGCTGGGCGGTCGCCGCCGGCGCGGGTGCCGCGTTGGCCGCCGCCTGGTGGCTGGGCGACACGGCGCCCTGTCCGTACGCCCAGCGCGGCCTGCTCGGCGGCATGGATTTTGGAGTCGCCCCCGCGGAACGTGCGGTCGCGGACGTGGTGCAGAAGATTTTCGCATAGGGGGCGCCGTTTTCCGGCGCCCCCCTCCTCAGAACCGTGCTTGCCACTCGTCGCGGCACACGGCTCAAGCAGCCCGCAAGGGCGGTCAGGACGTTGCGGTCTGCTGCTGCGTGCCGCTGGGCTCGTCGTCTGGGTGACGACGGGCGCAGTCACACCAAGCAGGCGACGGCCGAACCGAGGAACCTGAACACCCATCAACCCCTCTCTGACCAGCTGATCAGCACCTCTCGCCCAACGGGGGTCTCTGTGACCACCGACTGCTCCACTCACGCCCGGCCGGCCTGCGCCGAACGTGCGAACCACCCGCCCCGACCTATGGGCGCATGTGCGCCAGACCATCTATGCCGACTTGGCGTTGCCCCCCGGCCGGTCCTCGCGGGCAGGGGTCGCACGGAACGCGGCGGCCGGGCCGCGGCGTCTCCTCTCCGCAGGCTGGCCGCTGAGGCTCTGCTCCCCACCCTTGACGTCCCCGGAGGGAAGGCGTCGCCCTGTGCGTGACGCAGATGGCATCGGTAGGGCCTCCGCGTGCTGGAAACGGTGGGAGCGGGATCAGTGCGCTGGGCGTGTCTCACCCAGGGCTGACAGAGCGGGAGTCGGCGGCGTTCTACCGATGTGGTGACTGTTTGATCCTGGCCATGACATCGTCGTCGAACCAGTCGGCCGCGCGCAGCGTGGCCATCCACCGTTCCCGCATCTCAGGGGTCAGTCTGTCGATGAACATCACTCCATCGAGGTGATCAGTCTCGTGCTGAATGCAGCGGGCCAGCATCCCGTCTCCGACGATCTGGACTGGGTCGCCCTGCATGGTAAAGCCCTTTGCCACGACATTCATCCGACGCCTGGTGTCCAGGTAGACGCCGGGGATGGACAGGCACCCTTCTATGCCGTCCTGCTCTTCTTCATCCGGAAAGCCCACGACGGGATTGACCAGATGGTCCAGATCGCCGTCGGACAACTTGGGGCTCCAGACGAACACGCGGAGGCCGACACCGAGCTGAGGAGCGGCAAGCCCGGCCCCCTGGGAGTCGTTCAGCGTCTCGCGCAGGTCGCCGACCAAGGTGCGGAGTTCGGCGTCGAAGTCTGTGATTGGCTTGGCCGGCTCCCGCAGAACCGGGTCGCCGAGTTTCCTGATCGGAATGACCGTCATGTAAACCTCTTCTTATCGAAGGACACCGCATGTGTGCGGTAACCGGTAAGCCAGCTCGTTGGGTCGGCCGCGCAAGGTTCTCGCAGTCCTGCGCCAGGAGCCGAGTGATTCTCTGTGTGCTCGCCGAATTGAGCCGCCGCTTTCTGTACGTCGGGACAGCATCAGCCCGCCGCGAGGCAGCCACCGCCTGCCGGCCGCTACCTCACCGGCAGCCACCTTGGTCAGTTCCACTACGGCACCGGCCTCGTGAGTGGCTGGCCGACGGCTGCCGGCGCCGTCGAAGGCGCCTGCTGGCACCCCCTGGGCGTTGACGGTGCCGAAGCCGTCCTCCGACTCCGCGCGCCGATCACAAACGGCGGCTTCGACAAGTACTGGATGTTCCACGCGGCCCATGAACATCAACGCCCTTTGCCTGGCCCCGACCAGCAAAAGTGCCGCCTCACGGCTTGACCCCCTCACTTCAGAGGACCCCGCACGAGCCGCGGCTCGATGCTGCGGTGTCGCTCAGCGACGGGGTTTGCGGACCATGACCAGTCTGCCCGCCGGGCTGTCGAGCACGAGAAGGTCCTGGAACCCGGCTGCCTCTGCCTCGGCAACCAGGTCTTCAGCGGAAAGCCCGTACGCGATGTTCTGCCGACGGTAGACGAGGCGGTCGAGCCGCGAGCGCGTGGTGCAACCGTCCCGCGCGGTCGTCGACGGGAACGTCTCCTGCATCAACAGCAGCCCGCCGGGTTGCAGTGCGCGGAAGATCGCCTTGAGGACGTCAGTTCGGGTGCCGGCCGGGAAAAAGCCCTGGGCCCAATAGCAGACGGCGAAAGCCGACTCATCCTCGAGGGAGCGCGCGTCGACTGCCCGGACCGCGACGCGGGAAGCGACACCCGCCTCTTCTGCCCGATCACGGGTTTCGGCGGCGACCGCCGGAACGATTTCGACGCCGACCGCGCGAAGTCCGGGAAACAGCGAAAGAGTCGTGAGCAGCGCGCCACCGACACCGGAACCCACATCCAGCAGGGGGCCGCCTGCCGCGAGCCTGTCCCGGTACTCCGGCAGCGCTTCGTACACCAGGCCGTACAGTTGACGGGCACCCCCACCGGCTCGAACCCCCCAGTCCCGTGCCAGTGCCAGCGCGCCGTCGAATCCGCTCCGGCTGTCAACCCGCCCGGTCGCCTCAGCGATGCAGATGCGCGCGAGGTCGTGCGCCGCGAGCGCTGTGGAAAGGTCGACGCCGGAGGCTCCCTGAACAAGAGCATCGAACGCTTCGCTCAACTGGAACGAAGTGTCCTCGGCTTGGACCACGCCGGCCGAAGCGAGTACCTCCAGCACGTCCGAGACCGCTTCTGTTGATGTGCCGGTTTTGGATGCCAGCTCCTCTACGGTGGTCCTGCCGTGCATGCGCTCCAGCCAACCGGCTTCGTGGACAGCGCGGATCAGCTCCATGAGCTCCGCGCCCGCGGCCCAGTCCTTGACCATGGACCGGGCTGACAGGGCGGCTTGAAGCCGTTCAAGGCCGTCTTCCCGGTTTGGGATGTCGTTCATGTTCTCGGTCTCCCTGCTGTCACGCATGTTCTTGATCTCTGTTCTTCTGCGGCTCGGGGAGCGGAGGTCGACCCGTCACCCTTTCGCGCCTCGGCCGTTCAGCCGGGACGCCCTCCCCCTGAGCGGCGTATTCGAACGGAGCACGTCCAGCCGGGTCACGTGCCGCGGTGATGGCCTCGTCAGCCCCGCCATCAGCGGGACCACCGCCTCCGTGGCGCCCACCAGTACGAGCAGCACCGGGTCGTGGCGGAGGGTGTCGTGGCCGCCGGTGAGGATCGCAGCGGCGGTGAGTCGCCCGGTTCCAGGAATGGGGCGGGTGGCGCGACCGGGTCGGTCGGATCGGTGCCGATGAGGTGGGCTCGTCCAAGCCCTGCACAACGGGCAACCGACACGGGCCGCGGCCAGCCCGGAGTACGGTGCGTCGGACCGCAGTTCGCGACGCGACCCGTCGTCGTGCCGGAACGGGTCAGCCTTCCGGCCCGGCACGGCGGCATCTCAGCCCTGCTGTCCTTCGCCGGTGCACGAGGGCCTCGGTGATTCAAGCGGGAGTCGGCCCAAGACCGGGAAGACTGCCTGGAACGTGTGGGCGAGCAACGCGGGGCGCCGGACGATTTGAGCGGCATGGAAGGCTCCTGGCGCTGAGACGAGGATCCGGCTGTCCGGCGGCTTCGGCGGTGACATGCCGGCCTCGACGGCGATCGCGGGCTGCTTGAGGCAGGCGTTTCGATGACGGCGGCGACGCCCGGTTCGCTGCGGCTGGACCGGCCGAACCGCTGCGCCTGCCCTGCAGTCCAGGTCCCTCGACCGGCATACCCGAGCAGGACACGTTCACCGACCGACCCCTCTGAGGTGATCTTCGGGGTGCCGGAAATCGGCCCCGACCGGCGTCCCACCACCGGCCGTCAGCGGCGCCGGGGCATCCGGCCCCGACACCTCGTCGCACCTGGCCAGCACCGAACCGGCCACGGCACAGAACAGTGCGGGGCAGTGGTTGACTTCAACCTCGCGGAGCATCGTTCCTCCAGGAATGGGCTTTCGACGTGAGCCGCTCCGGATTCGCGGCCCGAACGCTGCGGGCCACCCACACGCTAGGGGTCAGCGGGTTCTTGATCGTCACCACGCAGTGGACACTTGCTTGTAGCTCTCTCGGGGGACAAAGCCGTTCAGTCTGCCTTGCGAGCTCCGGCCCGCTGACTGATCACTGCTGATGCCAGCGGCTCCAGCGGTCTTCGCCGCTGGACATGGAAGACCACCTCCATGCCTCCCCGCGGAAAAGCGGCTGGAAATCACGGTCTGCCCCTTCTCGCCGTCCGCGCCGAATGACCCAGTGGGGGGTGGTGTATACACTCGGGGCCTCCCGGACGCCGGAGGACACATGACCGCCGCACCCTTGAGCGGGACCGACTATTCCCCGCTACTGCGCACGGACTTCACGGACGAAGTAGCGTGGCAGGCGCTGCTGGACGAGATTGACACGGACTGGCTCACGGTCATGCACGATCCGGCCCACGAGGGGCTGTCCGTCCCGGATTTGCTCGCACTGGTCCTGGAGGGCAGCGCCTATCCGGCGCTCGTCGTCGCCGACGGCGAGACGTTCTCCTCAAAGGAACGCACGCTGCTCCTGGTCGACGTCCAGGAGCAGCCAGGCCGGACGTTCCGCGCTGCCGTCCCCGACGCGTTCGATTCCGTCCTCGGCAACCTGGCCATCCGGAATCAGACTTTCGACGACTGCCTCGACTCCGGCTCTCTCGGTGACGACGGCGTCTACCGCCTTTCCAGCCACCATCGCCAGGCCCTGGTCGAGCTGCAAGGTCCGCGCGGCAAGCAGGAGTTCATGGAGGGCACCGGGCAAAGCCCCGGGCCGGGAACTCAGCGCGTCTGACCGCCGCCGACCTCCAAGGCGTCCCGGACCGTGCCCGGCGCCGCAGCGACGAAGTGCTGCCGAGCGAAGCACCTCGGCAGCACAGTCCAGTAGTCCTCACCATCAGCCGGGGCGTCCCCCGGTTCCTGGGACGGGTGGCGCCCGGTCACCTGGTAAGCCTACTTCGGCCTCACTCGCAGGCGCCGTGCGACCTCCGGCGGCTTGACGGCAGGTTCTCGGTTGTTCCCACGGCACTGCCGAGGGCCGCTCAGGCCGACTTGGCGCTCGACCGGCCGAAGAACTCGATCTCGGCGATGGCGATCTGCTTCTTCGACGACGTACCGGTGGCGGACTCGATGGTGAAGCGGACCGGGCTGACCGTGCCGACGCGGAAGGGGATGCGCTGGCCGCCCGCGCCGGGGTCGCGGGTGATCTCGCGGGTGACCTTTTCGCCGTCGGACAGGGATGATGCTCGCCTTGATGCGGTGCGGGCGGGCCGACCGCGGCGGTCGGCCCGCCGACGCCGGGTTCCCCACAACGGCCGCCGGTTACACCGCTGATCCCGCATTCGTGGCTGCTCACGGTGTTGATGCCGCGATGGGCGTGGGAGGCATGTCTTCCCACGGGTCGGGGTTCATGTCTGCCCCCCGATGGTCGTGCGGACTTGGTCGCGGAACCAGCGGTGGGCGGTGTCGGTGTCGTGGCGGGGGTGCCAGGCCATGCCGATCTCGATGGGTGGGACGTTGAGGGGGATGGGGAAGGTGCGTAGTCCCAGTGCGGTGACCGCGTCAGGCAGGTTGCCGGTGGCGATGGTCAGGCAGACCAGGTCCGTGGTCCGTGCCAGCATCATCGCGCTGGTGTGGCTGGGTACGACGGCGGCGATGTTGCGGCGCAGGCCCAGCTTTCCCAGTGCGGTGTCGATCGGGCCGTGCCGTTTGCCGGTGCGGGAGATGCCGATGTGATCGGCGTCGGCGAACCGGCGCGCGTTGATGGGCGCGTCGAAGAGTGGGTGGTCGTGGCGCGCGGTGGCGACCATCGGCACGCGGGCCAGCGGCTCGGTGTGGGTTTCTGGGTCGAGGTGGTCCAGCACGCCGAGTTCGAGGTCGACGGAGCCCTGGCGGAGCGCGGGGGTGTCTTCCACCGACTCGGGTATGAAGGTGACACCGACCGCCGGGGCTTGGGAGCGGGTCCGGCTGATCAGCGGTGCGGCCAGGGCGGCCAGTAGCGCGTCGCTGGCCTGCACGGTGAAGGTCCGGTTCAGGCTGGCGACGTCGAGTCCGCGCGTGGAGGTGAGTATGGCCTCGGTGCGTTCGATGAGCGCGCGTACCTCAGTTCGGAGTTCGAGCGCCCGGTCGGTGGGGACCATCTGCTGTCCCGCGCGGACGAGCAGCGGGTCCCCGACGATGCGGCGGAGGCTGGCCAGTTTGCGGCTCATCGCGGCCGGTGAGGTGCCGAGTTGGTCGGCGGCTCTGGTCACGCTGCCCTCCTGGAGCAGTGCGTCGAGCGCGGTCAGCAGGTTGAGGTCCATGCGGTCGTCCTCTCCCTCCGTCTTTGCGCTGAGCGCAATGATTACATGCCGATCTTTGCATTGCCGTCATGCCCGGGTCGATGGAGGCTGCATGTGTTCGCAGAATGCGGACGGGTGAGACACGCGATGTGAGAGGGGTAGTCATGCCGCAGACGGCCCGAGCCGGCCGGACCGGGGACGTGGTGGCCGTGGTGAGTCAGAGCGGTCCCACGGTGTCGTTCTTCGACGCCGTGTCGGACCGGCATCTCGACACCGTGGAGACGCTGGCCGAGCCACACGAGCTGTGCTTCGACCCGACCCACCGTCTGCTGTGGTGCGCCAACACCTACCGTGGCGGGTACTACCACGCCAACGCCGGCCGCCGCAGCGAGCTGACCGTGATCGACCCGGACACCCGGCAGATCGTGGAGGTCGTCGACCTCGCCCCCGAGCACGGCCCGCACGGGCTCGCGCTGGACGTAGCGCGCGGGCGGCTGTATGTGAGCGTGGAGGGGTCGCGGACCCGCGTCGGGGGAGTGGTGATCGTCGACACCGCCACCCGGCGGGTGCTCGACCGGATCGACACCGAGGCACCCGGTCCGCACTGGTTCGTGGCGAGCCCGGACGGGATGACGGGGTACGCCAGCAACAAGGAAGCACCGTTCGTGTCCGTCGTGGACCTGCTCGGCGGCACGCTGACGGACCGGATCGAGGTGCCCGGCGGGGAAGGTCTCGCGGTGTCCCAGGACGGGGCGAGGGTCTACCTGGCGTCGCCGTACGCGTCGTTCGGCGGCGCCAGGCCCGAGACGGCCCCGGGTATCCGCGTCATCGACACCAAGACCCGGTCCGTCGTCGAAACGCTGCCCACCGACGACCTCGTGGTACCGGTGCACCTGACCACCACCGGCAAGCTGCTGGCCGGAGAGGTGCGGATGGCCTCAGGCGACGGCAGCGGGAACGCACACGCGGAGCCGGGACAGCTCCGGACGCCGGGGCAACTGACTGTATTTTCGGCCGAGAGCCACGAGAAGGCAGGCAGCATCGACGTCGGCCGGTGCCCGCTGACGATCATCTCGTCGCCGGACGGAGCGTTGGGCTACGTGGCCAGCGTCATCGACTCCACGGTGCACGTCATCGACCTGGACGCGATGTCCTGCCTGGCCCGGCTGGACATCGCCAAGCTCGGCGAGCCCGGCGCCCACGGCCTGGCCTACATCCCCCGCGCCGCCTAGCGCTGTTCTCGTGATCCGTGAAGGAGATCCGACCATGACTCGCATCGCACTCGTGACCGGCGGCAACCGGGGCATCGGCCGCGCCGCCGCCGACGCTCTCGCCGACGACGGCACCGACGTCATCCTCACCTACCGCTCCAACCCGGACGAAGCCGAGGAGGTGGTCGGCAAGCTCATCGCCCGCGGCCGCACCGCGGCCGCCCTGCCGCTCGAGCTCACCCAGCCCGAGAGCTTCCCGTCCTTCGCCGAGCAACTGCGCGCACAGCTGCGGAACCGATGGGGCACCGACCACTTCGACATCCTCATCAACAACGCCGGGTTCGACAAGCTGACCCCGTTCGGCCGGACCACCGCCGACGACATCGACGCCCTCTACGCCGTGCACGTCCGGGGACCCGTCCTGCTGACCGAACTACTGGCCCCCATCGTCCGCGACGGCGGCCGAATCCTGTTCACCTCCACCGGCCTGACCCGCTACGCCGCCAACCCGGCATATTCGGTCTACGCCGCCATGAAAGGCGCCGTCGAGGTCTACACGAAGTACGCTGCGAAAGTGCTGGCAGCGCGCGCCATCACCGTGAACGCTCTCGCACCTGGCGCGACCGCGACCGACTTCGCCGGCGGCGTCATCCGCGACGACGACAACTACCGCGCCGTGATCACGGCCAACCACGCGTCGGGCCGCGTCGGGGAACCGGAAGACATCGGCAACGCCGTGCGCGCCATCACCGCCGAAGCGGCATCGTGGATCACCGCACAGCGCATCGAAGCATCCGGCGGCCAGAGTCTGTGACTCCGCACGGGCGGGGCGCCGTGCCGGCCGGGGCCGCTGCCACTGCCGAGCACAGCGCGCGCGGCGGGCGAGACCGACCTGCCGGGATCTGCTCGGCGGTCGCCGCTCACGGAGAGGTGTGTCAACTCAGCGGCCCTGTCTGCGCGGAACCCGGAGCTGAGTGCGGCGTTCATGGTGTTCAGGACTATCGCGGCCTGCGCGTTCTTCACATGGCTGGCGGGTGCAGTCGGTTGTGTTCCGTGTGCGTACCAGGTCAGGCCCGGCTCAGGGCCTGCAGCAGCAAGGCGTTGAAGGATGCAGCGGCGCGGACCGGGATGAGGTGGTCGCTGTCGAGGCTGTGACAGATGAGCTGCTGAGCGGGGAGGGCGTCGGCGATGCTGCGGGCGACCTTCGCGGCGTGCGGGGTGTCGTGGATGGCGGTGATCAGATCTACGGGGCAGCACAGCTCATGCAGGCGTTGTGTTGCCGGTGGGCTGCCCCATCGGCTCAGGTCCGGGGGGAGGGTGAAGCCGGTGAGGTTGTCGGTGATCATGCGGCGGATGGTGAGCGTGGTCTCGGAGTGCGGTGCCAGGGGTGCCCACAGCCTGACGGCGATGTCGACGAACCGGGTGAAGTCGCGTCGTGCGGCTGCTTCGGCGAAGGCGGCGGCTTGTTTTCCCGGGGGCAGCGGAATGCCTGTGATGCCTGGGGCGGCCAGGACGAGTGACCTGGTCCGATCGGGGTGCTGAATGGCGAAGTCGACGGCGATGCGGCCTCCGAGGGAGGCGCCGACCAGCGTTGCGGAGCGCACGTCGAAATGGTCAAGGACTGCCATCAGGTCGCTGACGGGGGCAAAGGGCGCGGTGGGAGCCGGGCTGCGGCCGAATCCGCGCTGGTCGTAGCGGATGACGCGGTGGTGCTGCAGCACGGCGCGCACCTGCTGATCCCACATGCGCCGGTCGGCGATGCCCGCGTGCAGCAGGATGACGGCGGGGCCGTCGCCGGCGGTGTCGGCCGCCAGGCGGTTCCCGTCGGGCAGGGGTATCCACGTCGTGTGGGTCATGCAGGCTTCCTTGGTCGGGACAGGTGCGAGCGGTGGTGTCGTGCGCGGGTCTGCCAGCGGCTCGGGCAACTGCTCACAGCAGGTCGGCGATGCGGGCCAGCAGAGGCATGGCGGCGGTCAGCTGGGCGCGTTCGTCGGGAGCCAGAGCGTTTGACAGAGCGTGACCGATGCTTTGCGTCACGGACTGGGCTTGCGAGGCCAGTGCTGCCGTGCCGGCTGCGGTCAGGGTGATCGTGGTCTTCCTGCGGTCGCGTGCATCCCGCCCACGCACGATGAAGCCACGGCGTTCCAGGGACGCCAAGGTCGGGACGAGCGCTTGCGGCAGAAGTTTTTCGTGGTTCGACAGCTCGCTCTGGCTGCATGGGCCGCTGGTGTGCAGGCGAGCCAGGACCGAGATCTCGGGAAAGGCGAGTTCTCCGTCGGCGTACAGGTGGCGCATGCGGCGCGCGAGTCGCCCGCCGACAACACACAGGTTTGTTGCCAGATCGGCAAAGGGGTCCACAGTCACAGACTAAAGCTAACTTTATAAAGTCAACTTTATCAACTGTTAGCCGGGCTGCGGATGCGGCACACCGCCGCGGAAGGCTCTGCACGCAGTACTGAGACGCTATCCGCTTCCGCGGGTCACCAGTCACCGGTGAGCGCGATCACGAGCAGGGCCATGGTGTTTGCGCTTGCCGGAGTAGTTCTTCCGGTTCTGTGCCCCGGTGCGCCGTCGGGTGCGGATCAGTAAGCCGTCCAGCAGGATCACCCCGCTCTCGGCCAGCATTTCCTGCAGATGCCTGGCCGACTCATCGGCGGACGTCAGTTCACTCCGGCGAGCCGTGATCAAACGCCCCGGCCATGCCAAAGCCCTGGTCGCCGTCGCCCGCTCGCCACGCATCATCGCCTGGCACCAGCGGCTACCCGTCCGCCCGCATCCGCCGCAGGGCACGCCTTGCGGAGATCAGGGCGGGCATCCGAACCAACCCCGACCGCCGCCCGCCGGGTTCACGCTCGGGCCGACGCCATGACATCCGAGACCGCCTACGACCTCGCCCTCCAATGGGGCTCCCCCTTTAAATCGCCGTCGACGGCATCAGAGCCCATGCCGAACACGCCACCATCCCCGGCCAGCGCGGCGCACTACGCGCCGCCGTCATCGCGTATCTCACCCGCTCCCATGGAGAACCGCGCGCCCTCGCCCCCAGCCAGGGCATCCGCCCGCCGCTCTTCACCTACGACGTCCTGGTCCTACGCTGTCGCCGTTCCGTGAAACCAGGTTCAGAGATCGCCGACATACGCCCCGCCGGTTGGTGTTCCGGCGGGGCCGTCGTCGGTGAGCTGTCGTCTTCCTCGGCAAGGTGCCGGTGGATCGGCCTCAGCAGTCAAACACCGACCAGCAGTTGTCGTTGCGCAATCGCTGGTCGTCAAATACGAGCTCGCGAATCGCCTCCGGAAGCCGGTCGCGCCGCCACTGGCACTCGAGTCGCCTTGCGGCCTCGCTCTCGCCTTTCGGCGCGGCAGCGCGTGCGGCCTTGATCGCATAGGCAGCCGCACCGAGCTCGTGCGCGGCGACGTGCGCGACGACTGCGGCTTGGCCGGCGGCGTAAGCGGCATGCCGTGCTGCGCCACGCAGGTCCCGGGCCGCGCCCATCGCATGGCCGCCCGCCGAGCGGGCCTGCATCATCTTGACCTCGCCTCGCACCCAGGCGCGGGCATGCTCGATCGCCCGCCGCGGCCGAGGGTTCTGAGGCTGAGCCGACTCGACGCGGTCAAGGACGTGCTCCGCGCAGGCCGCCGCCCAAAGGGCGAGGAGATGATGGTCCGCATCAGTGAGGGTCCCACCGCGGCGGATCGTCACGAAGCGAGGGTCTCTGACCTTCGGGAGGATCATGGTCGGCCTTCCTTCCTGCCGGCATCGCCCCACATCCGAGCATGCGTATCCGCGACCGTGAGCACCGGTGCCTCGGCGCGCTGCACGGCCCTTTCGGACTCGGCCAAGAGTTTGCCGGGAGGGCCTTCGCATGCCCTCCTGATCGGCAAGGTGTCGCCGCCGACGATCACCACCGTCGCGCAGACATGCGTCCGAACCCGTCGGCACACAGCATGCTCTCAGCCCGCCGCTCACATAGGCATCTTGAGCGTCGTTGAACACCCCGGCCCGCCGCCTGCTGGCTGTGGCTGACCGCGCTGGTGTCCTGCACGCCGGCGGGCGCCTGCCCGGCGGGCCGCCTGCGCGCTCATGGTGACGGCGGTCGCGAGGGCCAACGACGCCTTCACTTCCTTGCCGTTCACCGCCGGCCACGCGGCCGGGCCCGGGTGGTGGCCGCCCGTCGCCTGGACGCTCGCCTGCACGGTCGTTCTGCCTGCGGTCAGAGAAGACCGGGAACCTCCTCGCCCACGAAGCCGCCGGGCTCGCCCCGGGACGCCTTGTCCCCCCTGCCCTGCAGCCGACCGACGTCCACCAGACCGGACTCGTCGCGATCCCCGGCAGCCTGGCCACCCACCGCGCCTACCAGCGGCACGGCTCCGCCCCCGGTCCGCTCGGCCTCCGCGGGCTGATCCGTCCGCCGCACGCTGCCCCCTGCATCGGCACCACCCCCGGACATCTCCAGGGCCTGTCCGAGGAGAACGAGTCGGTGCGTCAGCGGCTGCCGAGGGCTCGATCGATAGGCTGGCATCCCGTGGAGCTGTGGGGAGCACGTCTTTACGGGAACCCTTGCCGGGACTGCGGATTCGGCTGGTCGCTGAGCCCGCGTGAAGCCGTTGGACTGGTCGAGGATCTTCCGGCGCGGTACGGGGCGTTGGTGAAGGGGCGCCGCGGTGATGAACGGCATCCGGAGCTGGCCTGGAACATCGCGGCCTACATCAGCCACGTCACCGACAATCTGCGCAACTGGGCCGAGCGACTGGCCGGGGCGAGGCTCACTGGCGTGCGCCAGGTCCCCGGCTACGACCAAGACCTTCTGGCCCAGGCCCGCTCCTACAACGACGTCTGCCTGGCGGGAGCTGTGTGGTCGCTGCAGCGGGCGGCCGAGGCCTGGGCGGAGTCGGTGTCTGCCGCACTGGAGGAACACGTCGTGCTTGAGCACGCCGACCGTGGCGTGCAGCGGGCAGAGGACATCGCACGCAACAACGCCCACGACGCCGCCCATCACGCCTGGGACATCGAGCGGATCTTGGCGTACACCGATCAGTCAACCGGGAGCTGAGCCCGGCATGTATCCAGGACGGCTGTCAGCGTGGGGGATCGCACGGTGCGCGGAAGTCGACGGGCCGGTTCGCGTCCTGCTGGACCTGTTCGGCGATGCGACTGGCCTCCGCTTGAACGTCGCCGAGTTCGGCCACGAGAGTGTCGTAGATCGGTGCTTCGCCGGGCGCCGCCGGCCGGGTGGTGCGGTGGTGCTGGTTCACTGGTGTGATCTTCCCCGTGAATGGAAACGGCTTGCGAGTGTAGGGGCCGCGATGAGGGTCGGGCGCACCGGGCGAGCGAGGTCCGCTGGCGGACGGGAGGGCCGTGGGCTCCTGCGCTTGCGGCGTGGGGCGGCACCGTGGGGGAAGGACTGTGCTGTCCGAGGGAGTGAAGAGGCGGGCGGCAGCGGGCGGGCACAGCGCCCTCGCATCGATGAGCGGATGGATCTGCGTGACGAGTGCGAACAGTGAACGGGCCGCTGACCGGTTTTCCGGGCGGTTTTGGACGGTGCGGCCGGCCGGGCACCGTGACGGTCCGGCCTCGGTCACCTGCAGCGGGAGCGGGTGCCGGATGCCGGCCCGGTCCAAGGACCTCGCAGGGCTGCGCGCCTTCGCGGCCGGGCGTGCCGCCGCGCACGCCAAGGCGGCGAAGGCACGCCGTCACGCGTCCTGTCACTGCCGCGCCGTGGGGTGCGCCGCCCACCCCGCCATCCGGGCCCTGTGTACCGGGGGCGTGGTGCTGGTCGTGCGGCACGACCCCGTCGTGGGCCGGGTGTGGATCGTCGAAGAGGCCTGCGCGGTGCTGATGCCCCATGCCACGGTCGCAGCCCGCGCGCCGCGGCCGGCAGCCGTGCCTGCGCCCCCGGTTCCGCGTTCCGACTTCCCGGCGCCGACCCGCGTCCCGGGCGGCTTCTCCTCCGCCGGCGCCGTCGCGGACAGCCCGGTGCCCAGGCCCCGCAGCGCGCGCCGCAGCGGGCGCGGACCACGCCGAGGCCGCGGAGGGCGGCCCGCGCAGGGACGCTGAGGATGCCCAGCCGCGGTCCGGCGGAGCAGGGGGCGCGCAGCAACCGCGCCGGGCCGTGATCGGTGCGGGCCTACGCTCGCCCCGGTGGGGCAAAACCGGCGATGTCACGCACCTGTTTCCCGCGGGGCGGAAGCGGAGGGGTGAGCGCCGCCCGCCGCCTCCCGGGAGGCGGCGGGCGGAACGGCCCTCCGGCCGCGGACCCGCCTGCTCACGGGCAAGCTGCCGCCTGCCGCCTGCCGCCTGCCGCCTGCCGCGCGGTGCCCCCTGTCGCCGAGCAGAGAGAGCCGCGATGAGCGAACGGACCGCCGCTGCCGACGACCTGGCCGCGCTGCTGACCGGCGCGAGAGGCGATGCCTTCGCCCTCGCTACGCCGAGGTGCCGCCCGATCCGGTGGAGTGAGAGCAGGCAGCCGCACCGGCGGCGGGGGAGACGGGAGCCGCGCGGGCCGCCGCGGCCGCGCGCGCATCGAGGTCCGCGAGGTCGTCCACGGGCAGCGCCAGGCGCTGCGCCGGTGGCTGCAGCTGGACGACGGGCGCCGGCCGTTGACGATCCTCTCGGCCGACGCAGGAGAGCTGCGCGAACACACCCCCGGCGAACTGGCGGCCCGCGTCGGCGAGGCGGGCGATCCCGACCGGGCGGCGCGGACCGCCCTCTGGCTCAGCAGCTGGCTGTATCGGCGCGCGGCCGACGCACCCCAGCAACAGGTCCTCGACTGGGTGGCCGCGGCGGCCGCCTGGGCCTGGCACATGCACGTGCTCGCCGACGCTCCGCCGTCCGGGGTACTCGCCGACGCCCTCAACCGGGGGCAGGCGAACAGGACCAGGCCACCGAGGACCTCCTCACCCGTACCGGCACCGGCCTCGCCCGGCTCCTGCGGCGCCTGCCGCAGCGCTCCCGGCCGCGAGGCGACCTGATCGAGGACTACCAGACGCTGCGGGCGGTGTCGGCCGGTGTGCCCGAGCTCCAGGCGAGTGCCGACTGGCTCCTCGATCAGGTCGCTCTGTGCGACCACGAGGCGCGGTGGCTGCGGGCACGCTCGAGCCCGACATCGCCGACCATCTGTGCGACCGCCTGCTGGCGGGAGCGGACGCTCCGCCTCTGGATGCTCCGCGCGTCGAGCAGCTGGCCCAGGCCCGCGCGGTCGTGCGGGACTACGCCGCCGCCGTCTGCAGGGGCCACGCGGGGGACGCGGCCCGGCTGCGGGGGCCTTCCCGCCGCCGCTGCCCGTGCCGGAGCAGCAACCGGTCGGCGCATGGCGGCAGCGGTCGGTCACCGCCCGGCGCGCCGTGGACGCACTGGCCGGCCCGGCGGATGCCGCGATGGCCGAACACCGCCTCCTGGACGGCCCGGAACGGCTGCACGCCGAGGCCACCTACCTGGCCACGCGGCGGGCCCGGCTGCACCTGATGCACGATGCGCTCGGCCGTGTCGCCGATCCGCTGCCCGCACCGCCCTTCCTGCCCGAGGGCCGTACGCAGGTCACGGCCGGGACGGTCCAGCGGCGTCTCGCCGAGGCTTGCGGCTCCGGTGAGCGGGCCCCGCAGCCCAGCCGATAAACCGCTCTGGTGGGGGCTCGTGGCCAGGTAGTGCGCACAAAACCGGCGTCCGTCCGCGCCGAGTACGGACGCCGACACCACATCGGCACACTCACCCGCGCTGCATGATCAAAGAACGCATGTCTCCCATCACAGAAGAAGGCCGCCCTGTCCCGCAGTGGTGTCACTCACGGCTGTGTTTGCCCAGGTCAGAGCATGAGACGTCCCAGAGCGCAGTCACTTCGTGGCCGATGCTGGAAATCCCGGCCCGCGGTCCGTCAGCGTGGGCGCTGCTCCGAATCCACGCATCGGCGGATCTCAATCCGGCCGATGCCGATCCCAGGGAGATCTGGTGGAACGAAACCATCGTTCGCGTTTCCGAAGGACAGTCACGACCGCACTCAGCGTCGGGGCGCTGTGCGTCAGCGGAGCAGTGATCGGCCCCTCGGCAAGTGCGGCTCCAGCCCGGCCCGCGGCCTCCTGTTCCGGCGGGTACCGGGACGTGTACAGCGCGGAGTCCGTCAACAGCCGCGGTGACCAGTCGGTTGCCGTATGGCTGCAGTACAACCCGTCATGCAGGAGTGTGCGAGCCCAGGTCGCGAAGGCGTCCGACACAGGATGGGAGATCTGGGTGTACAACAAGTCCAACGGCGGGAAAGCCACCCAGTACAGCCCGGGCACGACGACCAGCTGGCTCAATGACGCGGGAACGCTGTCCCACGCCTGCGTGCAGCAGTACGGATCCCCGAAGGCATGCACGCCGTACTACTGACAGTCACGCCGCATCACTGCGTCGAGCCGTCCGGCCACGGCTTCGGATGCTCCCGCGGCCACTGACCGGCAAGGTTCACCTCGCAGTGGAGCAGGGGGCAGAAGTCCTTGTCGGTCGTGATCACGGCCGGGCAGCGGGGCGACCCGCCGCAGTTCGGGGCTGGGCCGGGCCGGTGTGCCCGCAGGTCCGGGACTGTCGGGGGTGAGCCGGTGGCGAGTGGGCGGTCCTGCCCTGCGTGCGAATGAGGCGCGGGACCGCCGGGCCCGGCTGTCCTGTCAGAGCCAGAAACCCAAACCATACAGAATCATGTCATATTGGCACACGCGTCACACGGGTCGATCCCGCGGCGAGTCGACGGCGTGATGGGCGGGGCAGACATGCCGTCAGGGCGTGCTCGGCCCGGGCGGATCCGCGGCGCTGCCTCCGGTAGCGGCGCTGCGGCAGTGCAGCAGGCGGCGGCCACCGCCGAAGCCGACGCGGGTCATGCGTACAGGGGCGGGTCCTTCAGCCGGTTCGGCGCTCACACTCCGCTGTTCGAGGATTCGGCCAAGCCTGTCCCGGCCTCCCGTCACCCGTGCAATGATCCGAACGCCAGAGCGTGCCGAGCGGCTGCTTCATGGCGGCGGGGGTGGCATGGCACCGATCGTTCTCGTGCACGGCATCTTCAACTTCGTGTGTGGCGCCGAGCCCGAAGCGGCGGCGCGGCGCGCGGCCGACGGCCGCCTCAGTCTTGCCGACGGCTTCGCCAGGGCCTGGATCCCCGGGCCCTGCCCTGACGTGGTGATGGCCTACTACGCAGACCTCCTGCCGGTCCGATGTGCCGCAGGACGCCCAGGCGGGAGGGGAGGCGCCGGGCTTCGACGGCTGTTCGAGGACGCTGCCGGATGGGTGGATGAGGTCCGTGGAGACGGTAGCGGAGGGAAGGTGGCGCGGTCGACGAGCAGGACCCGGTAGCCCTTCCGGGCGAGCAGCATCGCGGTCGGTGACCCGGCGCAGCGGGCGCCGACGACGATGGCGTCGTAGCCAGGGTGCGGGAGTGGTTGACCGTTGAGGTTCTCCGTTTCAGTGCTTGTGTCCGACCGTGAGGAGATACTCGGCCGAGGTCAGGCCCTGATGCAACGCGAGTAGGTCGCGATGCAGCTCGGGCCAGCGGCCGTCCGCCTCCGCCACGGCGCGCGCGGCCATGAGGGGCCCGAATCTGTTCAGGCGGTACTCGAGGTCGTCCTCAGCGGACGCGAACGGCGGGAAGTGGGCCTCGCCATGCTCGAACTCGAGGTCGACGGCAGCGTCGGCGAACAGCGAGCGCACGTGCTCCTCCCGGCCCCAGAGGATCGGAGGGGACGCGAACAGTGGCGGCGCCGGCAGGTAGCGTGCGAGGGCTGCGAAGACGTCACCCATACCGCTCTCGGGTGTCCAACAGATGAGGGCCAGCCGCCCGCCGGGACGTAGTACCCGGGCGAGTTCGGCGGCGGCGACGCGATGGCGCGGGGCGAACATCGCCCCGAGGACGGAGACCAGGACGTCGAATGTGGCGTCGTCGAACGGCAGCTCCTCGGCGTCGCCTTCGACCCACTCCACCTCGGCTCCGGCGTCTGCTGCGGCCCTGCGTCCTGCGTGGAACAGTTCGGGGGTGAGGTCGAGGCCGACGGCGTGGCCACCGGCCTGGGCCGCGCGGATCGCCGCGTTGCCCGACCCGCATGCCACATCGAGTACGTGCTCGCCCGGCCGTACGCCGACGCAGGCGATGATGCGCTCGCCGAGTGGCCACAGCTCCCGCTCAGCGATGCTGGGATAGTCGCCCGCGGCCCACATCGCTCGGGCACGATGCTTGAGCTCGACGAGCGCACGCGATTCCTGGGCCTCGCGGTTCACCTCGTGGACCGCGGGAGTCCGCGTCATCGGCCCGCCATGGTGTCCTGTCTGGTCACGTTCTGTCTGGTCACGTTCTGTCTGGTCTGGTTCTGTCTGGTCTGGCATGCCGCCAGGGTGCGCCCGTCCGCGCCCGATGCCATCGGCGAGAACCCTCAACTCGTGGCTGATTCGCCCTCGACGTGGCGTACGGCGTAGGCCGCGGCCTCGGCGCGGCTCCGCAGACCGAGCTTGGTCAGCACGCCGCGCACGTGATGCTCGATCGTCTTCCGGCTGAGGAAGAGCCGGTCTGCCAGTTCTCGGTTCGACAGCCCCTCGCCGAGTAGGAGCAGCACCTCCCGCTCCCGTTTTGTCAGTGCCTCGGTGGTGTTGCGGCCGCCGCGGGTCGCGCGCTCCCCCCACGATCGGAGCAGGGTCGCGGCGGCGTCGGCGTCTCGGCTCGCGCCCAGCGCGTCGAAACCCGCCAGCGCGGCCCGCGCCTCTGCGACCGCGGCGGGGCGATCTCGGTCCGCCGTCAGTGGGGCCAGTATGAGGTGGGTGCGTGCGGCCTCGTAGGGCATCTCCAGCCGCTCGAGGCCTGCCAGCGCGCGCTCCAGGTGGCGTACCGCGGTGGGAACGTCGCCGCCGGCGGCGAGGACTCGGCCGTGTGCGCGCTCAGTGCGCGCGACAATCAGGTCATGGCCTGCAACCGTCGGCAGCGCGGCCATCCGCCGCACGGTCTCGGCCGCCTCATCCAGACAGTCGATCTCGATCTCGGCTTCGCTGAGCAGCTCCAGCAGCTCGGCCTGGTCGAGACAGATCGCGGCTCCCGCCCGGTATGAGGTGGTCCGGTCACGTCGGCGCTCGTCGACCTCGAGCAACCGCCGCCGGAGCATCCGGGCCGCCGTGGCGGGGTCGTTGCGCGCCAGCCGCAGTACGGCGAGGGCCGCGGTGCTGGCGACGTGGTCGTCGAAGCCGTCCAGGAGCCGCTCGGCCTCCTCGATACGTCCCTGGGCGAGGCGCAGCTGGGCCAACCCGGCCAGCGCCTCGCCGTACAGGGCGCGTTCGGCGGACTGGCCGATGCGCAGTGCCTCTCGGAACGCTTTTTCCGCTCCGCCCCAATCCCCGGCGGCGAAGAGCACGGCGCCATGGTAGGTCCGGCAGTGCGTGTACAGATGGGCGCAGCCGTAGCGGCGGGTGAACCCGTCGGCGGCGCGGATCCACTGGGTGGCTCGTTCGACCTCGGCGACGCGACTGCAAGAGCTGATCATGTTGCAGCTGGTGTAGACGACCGTGTTCAGTCGCCGGCACTCCCCACCGAGCGACGCGGCCATCGCCTCGTCGAGCAGCGCACCGCCTTCGGCAAGCCGCCCGAGCTGCACCAAGGCGGCCCCGAGCTGGCTCAGCGCGCACAGTTCGAGATCGGGGTCGGCGAACCGCCGGGCCAGCTCGCTCGCCTGCTGCGCCCATCGCCGCGCTGCCGCCGCATCGTCGCTGTCGTGGGCACGCAACAGCAGGACCCATCCGGCCAGCGGCGCCAGATCGGCCTCCTCCACCAGCCGCGACAGCCGTCCCAGCCACCCTCGTGCCGCCGCGGTGTTGCCCAGGCTGATCCTGTACAAGAAGTAGAGCCCGATCGCCGACTGCGCGGCATGCAACGGATTGGGACGGCGGCGGAACGCGGCGTAGGCGCGTTCCCCATGCTTGATCGCGTCCTTGGTTTCCCCCTGCCACCACATCACGTCGGCGAGCCCGGCGAGCGCCTCGGCAACCGGATGTTGCTTCAGCGCAGCCTCGAACGCGGCCCTGGCATCGCCCCATTGGCCGGCTGCCATGGCCTCGTCCCCTGCCGCCAGCAGATCATCCAGCTCGGCTGCCGCCACCCTCCGAGGGTACGCGCGACCACCCGCCCGTCGCCCAGCGCCCGCACCCGCGGGACGGGGACGCTTGGTGCTGCTACCTCGCGCGGGGCGTGGCCCGGACCGCCAGTCGGCCTCGGGCCAAGCCGTGGCGGCTAGTAGATCGTCGCGGCTAAGTGTTGTTCTGGTTGGTGGAGTTGGGGTCGGGCAAGCTCCTCTTGTCGCTTCCGTTCGGCCGGGCAGGGGTGCCGTGTCCTCGCAGAAGAAGTATCCGGTTGCGTTGAGTGCCGAAGATCGTCAGGCGTTGGTGCGCGTGACGACGACGGGGGTCCGCAGCGCGTCGATGATCAGGCGGGCACGGGTGCTGCTCGCGTTGGACACGTCGGTCGGCGACGTCGATCCGCGGGCGGTGATCGCGGAGCGGGTCGGGGTCTCGTGCGAGTCGGTCCGCCTGATCTCGAAGCGGTACGCGGAGACCGGCGGCGATGTGTGGGCCACGGTCGGCCGGAAGAAACGCGCATGCCCGCCGGTGCCCTCCTTGGTGACCGGCGAGGTCGAGGCGAGGCTGATCGCGCTCGCCTGCTCGGCGCCGCCCCAGGGACACGCCCGGTGGTCGCTGCGACTGCTGGAAAAGCACGTCGCGCTGGCCGAGGACATCCCGGATCTGGACCACTCCACGATCGGCCGGGTGTTAAAAAAACGGAACTGCGTCCTCACGTGAAGAAGTACTGGACCATCCCGCCCGCTGCGAATGCGGCCTTCGCCGCGGCGATGGAGGACGTCCTGGCCGTCTACCGCCGCCCCTTCGATCCGGCCCGCCCGGTGGTGTGCATGGACGAGAAGCCGTACCAGCTGCTCGGCCACGTCCGCGATCCGCTTCCCGCGCGGCCGGGCCGTGACCGGCGCGAGGACAACGAGTACGTCCGCTCGGGGACCTGCTCGATCTTCTGCTGGGTCGAGCCACTGCGCGGATGGCGGCGCGTGGACGCCCGGCCCCGCCGGACCAGGGTCGACTGGGCGCACCAGGTCGAGCACCTCCTGACCGTGGACTACCCCGACGCCACCACGGTCGTGCTGGTGATGGACAACCTCAACACCCACACCACCGCCTCGCTCTACGAGGCGTTCGACCCGGCAAAGGCCTTCGCGCTGGCCCAGCGCCTGGAGATCCACCACACCCCCAAACACGGGTCCTGGCTCAACATCGCCGAGATCGAGCTCTCCGCCCTCACCCGCCAGTGCCTGGACCGCCGCATCGACGACCTCGCCGTGCTCAACACCGAACTCGCCGCCTGGCAGCAGCACACCAACAGCAACCAGCGCCACGTCGACTGGCACTTCACCACCGACGACGCACGCGTGAAACTACGCCACCTCTACCCAACCACACAGCAAAATTAAGCCGCGACGATCTACTAGTGCCGCGGCAGGCAACGTTTGTCCGCCAAGGAGCGGCGTCCGGTGCGTGCTCTCGGCGTGGCGGCCGGAAGCCCTCGTACTGGACGTACTTGGGGTTTCGGCAGGTGCGGCGAGAGTGCGTGCCGGGCGTCGCGACGGGGCGAACGTTGCCTGTTGCGGCACTAGCGGCGCGCCAGCAGCGCCCGCAGCGTCTCCAGCGCCCCCGCCACGTCGAGGTCGGGGTCGAGCAGCGCGTGGAGGAGCAACCCGTCACCGACTGCGCCCAGCAGCGTCGCGACGCCCTCGGGCGACACCTGTGCGGGCATCGCGCCGTCGGCTTGGGTGGTGCGGACGAGGTCGACGATGACCTGCCGGTACGTCGCGAGCATCTCGCCCAACCGGGCCCGCAGCTTCTCGTCGCGCTCGGCCTCGCGGAGCGACTCGAACATCAGCCGGGTCAGCGCCCTGTTGCCGGCGACCCCCGCCCCGATCTCGGCACCGACCAGGGTGAGCAGCTCGTCCATCGTGGACGGTGTGGCGAACTCCGCGTACGGCATCGCGTTGGCGAACGCGGACATGCTCGCTTCGATGAGCAGGTCCTGCTTGCCTCGGAAGTGGTAGCTGACCGCGCCGTGCGGGAGCCCGGCGCGCTCGGCGACCGCCCGGGTGGTGACCCGCCCCCAGCCGACCTCGCCGATCAGCTCGGCCGCGGCGGTCATCAGCTTCTCGCGCGTCGGGCGGGGGTCCGGCCCGCGTCCGGCCGAGCTGTCCCCAACGGTTTGTCCATTTGGCTTGTCCATGTGGCCAAATCCTAGCTACTCTGCCTGCATGACACCTTCCGAGCCTGATCTTGCCGTGCGGGCACGCGGTCTGGTGAAGACGTTCGGCACGCTCCGCGCCGTCGACGGGGTGGATCTCGACATCCCGTCCGGCAGCATCTACGGGGTCCTCGGACCCAACGGCGCGGGCAAGACCACCACGATCCGGATGCTCACCACCCTGCTGCGCCCGGACGACGGCAGCGCGGCAGTGTTCGGTCGCGACGTGCAGCGGGAGCCGCATGCCGTACGTCGGCGGATCAGCCTGACCGGCCAGTTCTCCTCCGTCGACGAGGACCTCACCTCGCGGGAGAACCTGGTGCTGCTCAGCCGCCTGCACGGTTACCCGGCGCGTCGGGCCCGCGGACGGGCGGACGAGCTGCTCGAGGCCTTCGGCCTCGCCGACGCCGCCGGGCGGCTCGGCGGCCGGCTCTCCGGCGGGATGCGTCGACGCCTTGACATCGCGGCCAGCATCATCGTCCGCCCCGACCTGCTGTTCCTCGACGAGCCCACCACCGGCCTGGACCCCAGGAGCCGGAACAACGTCTGGGAGGTCGTACGCGGGATCGTCGCCGACGGCACCACGGTGCTGCTGACGACCCAGTACCTGGAGGAGGTCGACCAGCTCGCCGACCGGATCGCGGTGATCAACCACGGCCGGGTGATCGCGGCGGGCACCCGTGGCGAGCTCAAGGCTTCGGTCGGCACCGGAGGCGTCCGGGTCCGGCTGCTCGACCCCGCCGACCGGCCACGCGCGGAGAAGATGCTGGCAGCCGCGCTCGGCACGGAGGCGCACCTCGACTCCGACCCGGCCGTGCTCACCGCGCGGATCCCGTCCGCCGGGCCCGGCGCCCAGCCCACCGCGCTCGCCGTCCGTGCCCTCGACCGCCTCACCGACGCCGGCATCGCCGTCACCGACTTCGGCTACGGGCAGCCGAGCCTGGACGAGGTTTTCCTCGCCCTCACCGGGAGCACCGCAGGCGAAGCCCCCGCCGACCCGCAGGAGGCGCTCACATGACCGACCTCGTCGTACCCCGTCCGCAGCCGGCCAGCCCGGTCGCCGCCTCGTTGACCTTCGCGTGGCGCTCGCTGCTCAAACTCAAGCACGTGCCCGAGCAGCTCGGTGACGTGATCGGGATCCCGATCCTGTTCACCCTGCTGTTCACCTATCTCTTCGGCGGTGCGCTGACCGGCTCCACCCACGACTACCTGCAGTTCTTGCTGCCCGGCACACTCGTGCTCGCCATGGTGTTCGTGACGGTCTACAGCGGGGTCACCCTGAACCGGGACCTGTCCACCGGTGCCTTCGACCGATTCCGCTCTCTGCCGATCTGGCGGCCGGCGCCGGTCGTCGGAGCGCTGATCGGCGACCTCGGCCGGTACCTGCTCGCCGCCGGCCTGGTCGTCGGCCTCGGCTTCCTGATGGGGTACGACGCGCACGGCGGCGCGCCGGGAGTCCTGGCCGCCGTCGGCCTGGTCACGCTGTTCGCCTCGGCGCTGTCCTGGGCCTGGATCACGCTCGGCCTGGTCCTGCGCACCCCGACCGCGGTGATGAACCTCGGCTTCGTGATCCTCTTCCCGCTCACCTTCTTGAGCAACGTCTTCGTCGCCCCGACGACGATGCCCGGATGGCTGCGCCGCGTCGCCGACGCCAACCCGGTCAGCCACCTGGTCACGGCGGCCCGCGGCCTGATGGACGGCACCGCCACCGGCCACCAGGTTCTCGTCGTGCTGCTGGCGTGCGCGGTGCTGATGGCCGTCTTCGCGCCGGCCACGACGGTCCTTTACCAGCGGCGCCGATAGCCCGACGTCCACGCGCAGGCGCGCACAGGGTCACCACGCGTCGAGTCCGGCAAGGCCAGGAACTCACGATTCGGCGCGTGCGGTACCGCAGCTCGGCGCCTGTGGGGCCGCTCCTGTCTCCGGCACCGCGGCGCTCCTCCTGACTGCATCCCGGCGCCGACCTTTTGCGCCTGGCCCGCATGGTTGCCACGAGGTCCGAGCCGTCGATTGGCGACGGAGGTCAGGTGCTTGGCAGGTGCTTGGTAGGGAGTGGAGCAGTTCGCTGAAGTGGGCGTCGATCTTGTCGCGGGTGCTCCGGACGACGGTGATCGGGACGCGTTCCGGGACGGTGACCGGCCGGGTGGTCCAGGCGTCCCTGAAGCTGGTGCTGGAGCCGGTCTTTGAGGCAGATTTCCTCCCGTGCTCCTACGGGTTCCGCCCCAAGCGCCGGGCTCACGACGCGCTCGCCGAGGCACACCACTTCGCCAAGAGCTCCTACGAGTGGATGGTGGAGGGGGATAGTCGGATCACCAGCCCCACACCGACGATGATCGCCGGCAGCAAACACCCCGTGCGCCAGCCCCACGGCAGAAAAGCGTCCTGGGACATCGACGTGGTCAGAAGCGCCGGCATCCCGTTCGCGCCCAGGAGCTGCCAGAGGGGGTGAGGGCAGGTGGCCAGGCGTCGGTAGGCGCCGGTCGACCAGGTGCAGGCGCTGCCGGGCCGCGTAAGCGCGGGCGGGGGTGGTGATGCGGCCGTTGGCGACCAGCACGGCGATGACCGTGCGGCAGTACGAGGACGCGACGGCCCGGGCCGATGCGGCCCTGCGCACCAGAGGTCCGCTGGAGGGGGACACGACCCTGCTGGGTGAAGACCGGGTGCGCTGGAGCGGCGTCTACGTGCTCCTCCATACCGGCAGCCGGCCCCGTCACGTCGGTCCCTTGGTGAGGTGTGCCGGCTTGGACCGTCCGGCACACCGAAACTCATCGGCGACCGAAGCAAAGCATGCAAAGGGGCTGGCGTCTGCGTGGCCGCGCAGGCGAGAGGGGGCCCGGGTCCAACGTTTGGGCTGGGTCGCGGCGGTGGTGGTGGGTACCGATGGCTCGCGACCCCTTCACCCGTGCCGGGGCTTTGCGGGCGATGACCTGGTCCGCCCGGCGGGCGGCGGCCTCGTCCCCGCGGGGCCCTGGCGAGGGCGGTGAACAGGTCGGTGGCCGCGTCGAACGGCATACAGGCGTCGCGGGGGAGCCGGGAGGACTGCATCGGGCGTGCGGGCCTCGTCTGCCGGTCTGAGACGGTGTCCGCGTGGAGCGGCGCACAAGGGCAGTTGGGGCGCCGCGGGGTCGCTCGGGCGAGCGGGCGGCCGCCGGGATGCGGCGACCTGTGCGCCGGGCTCGCAGGTGACCGGGTGCCGATGGCGCGGTGGTGCGGCCGCCGGCGCGGGCGGGGACCGTCCGGCGGCTGGGCCGCCGCAGGCCCCCGGCGTCGTCCGGGCGGGAGTGTGCGGTTCTCGGTTGGCGGATGCCGGCGCAGGGCCCTGCACGGCCACGAGGGGGGGCGGGTGCAGAGCGGCGCGGCCTCCAACGCGGCCCGGCCCTCGACGTGGGGCGGCGGCACTCGGCGGCCGCGGGCACAGACTCAGTAGCTGTCGTAGGTGGGCTTGCCGTGTGGCCGGTAGACGCCGACGACGGTGCCGCCCTTGGTAGTGGAGACACTGACGGGCTGCAGCGCGGTGGGGATCGCTCCGTCGGCGAACAGCCGCTTGCCGGTACCGATGATCACCGGGTGGATGGTGAGGCGGTACTCGTCCACGAGGCCGTGCCGCATGAGGGTCTGGGCGAGGTCGCCGCTGCCGACGACGTTGATGTTGCCGCCCTCGGACGCCTGCAGCGCGCGTACGGCATCGACGGTGTCGCCTTCGAGCAGCGTGGAGTTGTGCCATTCGACGGACGCCAGCGTCCGAGACGCCACGTACTTGTGCATGCTGTTCATCCGCTCGGTGAACGGGTTGTTGGGATCGGCGGTCGGCCAGTACGACGCGAAGATCTCGTAGGTCTTGCGGCCCAGCAGCATCGCGTCGGCGTCCTCGTACCAGCCGGCGATGGCCGCGCCCATCTCGTCGTCGGCCACCGGTTTCTGCCAGCCGCCGTGCTCGAAGCCGCTCTCGGCGTCCTCGTCGGGGCCGCCCGGCGCCTGCATGACGCCGTCCAGCGTGAGGAACGTACAAACGATGATCTTGCGCATGGTGCGCTCCCTTCGTCGACGGGTAGACGGCACCGCCGCCGCAAACTCATCGGTGGAGCTTTCTGCGGCAGTCCCCCCGTTATGTTTTCCGCGGTCCTGCAAGAGGGCCGCTGGCCTCCGGGCCCGGCATGACTGTTGCCCCCTGTCGAAGGCATGACCTGGGGGGTGGTGTCACCGGGCCCGGGAGGTGCCGTCGGAGACGCTGATCAGAGGTCCGGCCACCGCCCGGTCCGGCGCAACGCCGGACAGTTCGCGGGCGGCAGGTCTGCATAACGTGGATGCGCGAGCACGACACCCGAGCCGAGGCCGGCACCGTCAACACCCCTGGGGAAGGGGCACGATGTTCGAGATCGAAGACGTGGGCGTGTTCCTGGGCCTGGACGTCGGCAAGAGTGCCCACCACGGCCACGGACTCACCCCGGCCGGGAAAAAGGTCTTCGACAAACCGCTGCCCAACAGCGAGCCCAAGTTGCGGGCCGTCTTCGCCAAGCTGCGCGAAAAGTTCGGCACCGTCCTGGTGATCGTGGACCAGCCCGCCTCCATCGGCGCCCTGCCACTGACCGTCGCCCGCGACGCCGGCTGCCAGGTCGCCTACCTGCCCGGACTCGCGATGCGCCGGATCGCCGACCTCTACCCCGGCGAGGCCAAGACCGACGCCAAGGACGCCGCCGTCATCGCGGACGCCGCACGGACGATGCCGCACACCCTGCGCTCGCTGGAACTGACCGACGAGATCACCGCCGAACTCACGGTCCTCGTGGGCTTCGACCAGGATCTCGCGGCCGAGGCCACCCGCACGTCCAACCGGATACGCGGCCTGCTCACTCAGTTCCACCCGTCGCTGGAGCGCGTTCTGGGTCCCCGCCTCGACCACCAGGCCGTGACCTGGCTGCTGGAGCGCTACGGCTCCCCGTCCGCCCTGCGCAAGGCCGGCCGCCGCAGACTCGTGGAGCTGATCCGCCCGAAAGCCCCCCGCATGGCCCAGCGGCTGATCGACGACGTCTTCGACGCACTCGACGAGCAGACCGTCGTCGTCCCCGGCACCGGCACCCTCGACATCGTCATTCCCTCCCTGGCCGCATCCCTGGCCGCCGTCCACACCCATCGCCGGGCGATGGAAGCCCAGATCAACGCCCTGCTGGAGACTCACCCTCTTTCCCCGGTCCTGACGTCGATGCCCGGCGTCGGCGTCAGGACCGCCGCCGTCCTGCTGGTCACCGTCGGCGACGGCACCAGCTTCCCCACCGCCGCCCACCTCGCCTCCTACGCCGGCCTCGCCCCCACCACGAAGCAGTCCGGGACCTCGATCCACGGCGAACACGCACCCCGAGGCGGAAACCGGCAGCTCAAACGGGCGATGTTCCTCTCCGCCTTCGCCTGCATGAACGCTGACCCCGCCTCCCGCACCTACTACGACCGCCAGCGAGCACGCGGCAAGACCCACACCCAGGCCCTCCTCCGCCTGGCCCGTCAACGCATCAGCGTCCTGTTCGCCATGCTCCGCGACGGCACCTTCTACGAATCCCGGACACCGAAAGGCGTCGAGCTCGCCGCGTAACCTCAGCAACCCCGAACCACCCCAAACCCGACAGGAGTGCCTTGACGAAAGACATAGAGGCACCCCCCCGCAAGCGCAGCATCCTGGCGCACGGTGGGCGCGGGCCCGCGCTCTATGGATGCAGTTCCAGAATGATGTGCGGGGACAGCGCGCGGAGGAAGCCGGACGCGTCGAAGATATCGCCGGCCGAGGCGACGCCGACCGTCCTGGTCCGTTTCGTGAGGATGCGGTCGACCGCTTCCACCGCGAGCGGCGGGGTGACCGCGTAGATGTCCTGGCCCCTCGCCACGGCGCGCCGCTCGGCGCCGCCGGAGCGGACGACGACGTCGACGAGGAAGGTCTGTGCGGACCGGCCGCGCACGTCGACCGCGGTCGACGCGGGTGTGTCGGGGGCCGCCAGATCACCGGCCGCCTCGATGGTCATGTAGGTGCGGACCTCGGGGACGTAGGTGCGGACCTCGGGGACGGCCACGTCGCTGGGAACGGTGACGACGTCGGCCATCGTGAACTCCCCGATGACGGTCCGGGGGCCCATCGGGTCGGGGAAAGGCCACTTCAGGGTGGGCAGGGCGTCGTCGTGGTACTCCAGCCGCCCGTTCCGCCGTTCCCCGGACACCTTGACCCCGCACCTTCCGCTCAGGGAGTCGCCACCTGCGCAGCAGTGCCCGGTTGTGAGCCCACCGACCACGCCGGAGGCTCGGGCACCGACTCGGTCAGCGACGTCGGCCTCTGCCTCGCCGGGAAGTGCTCCCGGTTGACGGCGGAGGCCGGGGCCGACGACGAGACGGCGGTGCGGGAACGGTGACGTTCTCCGTGCTCGCCGACGGCAGGACCTTGGTGGCCACGCCGGCGATCCGCGGCGGACAGGCCGCGGTGCCGGTCGACGTCGACGTCTGCGACGCCCAAGCCGTCGACCTCAGGGTCGTTGACGCCGCCAACGGCACCGGCAACGACCACGGCCACTGGGCGATGCCGGCGCTGACCTCCGGCTGGAGCCTGTCCGCAGACGGGGCCCGGCCTTGGCGTCTGCGCGGCCGGACAGACCGCCGCCCCGTATGAGGCGGCGGTGACGTCCTCACGGACGCCGGCGGTGATCCATACGGCAGCTGCTCCTTCGCCGTATGCGGGTGGCCATCATGCGTTGGTCACGGCTGTCGGTGTGGCGTCCACCTTGGTCAGCTGGGTGCCGATGGAGTAGACGGACGGCCTGCCGCCTGCGGAGATGAGCCCCATTTCCGTCTGTGCGTAGCTTCGGACGACCTTGCCCATGCGCGCGTCCGGGGTGTGCTTGACGAACGGCTTGTCCGAGTCACCGAGTTTGATGTAGGACTGCAGGTCCTTGGCGAGGAAGGTCTCGTCAACGGCGCTGTCGGACAGCACCAGGGCGCCGCCGTCAGTGGTCTTCGCGGCGAAGACGTCCCCGGCGTAGGGGGTGGTCTTCTTGAAGTCGACCCAGGCATGATCGCCCATGTTCTCGTTCCGCTGGGCGTGCCAGGACCTCCCGGTGCGTAGGGCCGCGGTGTCGGCGAGCGGGGTCCTGCTGCCACCCGTCACCCACAGATCGGTGACCAGGTCCGGGAGCTGGGAGGGCGCGGTCTCGCCGATCTTCGTGTCGGGGGCGGCGATCTTCAACAGCCCCGCTCTGTCGAGGGCGATGTGCGGTGCCTTGGCCACGTCGGCTCCGAAGAAGTCGCGGGCGACCACCATCCGCCAGCCGTTCCCCGAGCGCTTGAAGACGAGGAACCTGATGTCCTTCGACCACAGCTTGCCCGGCTTGCCGTGGGTGAGGTGCGCGCTTCGGGCGCGTACGAGGAACCAGTCGGCCTTCGAGGAGGCGGGCGGGATGTAGAAGGTGCGGTTGACATACACGAAGGGGGCGAGGTTGTCCGCGACGTCGCTCTTGTCGAGGCCGGGGATCTGTGTGAAGTACGCCTGGTCCATCGCGAGGACGGCGCCGCCCTCCGCCCGCGCCATGAGTGCCGGGGAACGCCGGGTATTGGCTTGGTTGTTGGCCTTCTGATAGGTGTCCACCGTCTTGTTCGCCTCGGCTTTGGTGAGCAGCGGCCTCTCGGCCGGCGCGGCGTCCGAGTGCTCGGTGGCACTGTCCGTGGTGGAGCAGGCGGTCAAGGAAACCGCGGCTGAGACTGCCGCCGCGATGAACACGCCCATGCGCGTGCCACGGTTCGTGCGAGCAGAGCGGGCCGAGTTGGCCATGGCAAAGAGTCCCCGTTTCTCGAAGTACCGTCGGCGACCACCCCAACTCTGTGCAGCTGCACACGAGATGATCACTGTGCCACGTTATCGGCACCGCCTCGGGTGGCGACTTCCGCCCCACTTGGAAAGCGGGCTCCTCGGCCGCCTGGCGGGGGACCACGGCGGGGCTTGAGTGAGCGTCAGGTCCATCATGCCTGTTCAGAGGCGTTTTCGGTAGGAGGTAGCGCACGCCCGTTCGGTCTTGCTGCGGGGGATGCCGTGCCCGCAGACTCGTCGTCATCCACTCTCCGGCCAACGTGCCGGCATCCGTCATCGGCTGCCGGTGCGTTCGCCGTGCTGTCTCTCCGTGTGACATGCGCCGGCTCGAGTGGGAATCGAACGGTGTTTCTGGGGTCGTGGGGGGCAACAGGGGGCGAGAGCCGGCCGTCGAAGGTGATCTCGGAGGCGTTGACGCGGGCCTTCCATCGCTGTGACCAGCGTTTGAGTCCCTGCCCGGTCGGGTCGAGGGACATGATCGCCATGGAGACGCACTTGATCGCCGCTTGCTCGTTCGGGAAGTGCCCGTGGGCCCGGACGGCTTTGCGTATCCGTGCGTTCACGCTTTCACATCGTGTTGGCCGTGCAGACAACTCGCCTTGTCTCGCTGTCGCATTCGCGTGATCGCTTGGGGCCAGAGCGTCTCGATGGCGTCGGGCAGGCCCTTGAAGCCGTCGCAGACGACCATGCGGACGGCCTCGGTCCCGCGGTTCTTGATCTCGGCCAGGGAGCCCGTCCCGAGGGCTGGTACAAGATCCGAGTTCGGGCGAACCGATTCGACGCAAGCGCTTCGACGGGATGTCATGCCCGGCCTTGCGCCGACCAGTCGCGTACCGCGAAGCGCAAACAGTGCCAACCCCCGCTGAGGGACGCCCGGTTCGGTGGGGGCCGTCCGCTGCGGCGCTGCGTGATCAATGCCCCTGTGAGAACATGCCTGTTCACCGGCAGGATGGGGAGGCGTCCGAAGTCCGGCGCCGGGACGTCTGCCACGCCCGCGGGGCCCGCTGCGCCCGCGGGGGAGACGGCCGGACCGCCGTCAGGCGCTGCCGCATCGCAACTTTTCGTGGCTGCCGAGAGCTTGCGAACCGCGGCAATCAGCAGTCGAATCGATTCCGTACGAAGGTTCGCAGGAAGGTCCTCCCCGCCCTTGACAGTCCTGTGGGACCGGGAGCACCGTCTCCCCGCGATACCTCTCTGCAATCCCACTGCACCACGGCACGTTCAAGCGCTTCGGCATGTGTCAGCGCCACCACCGCAGCCCGACCGGGATGCGCCGGCACGGTAGGGAGTCCAGATGGGAACCACACGTACAAGACGCCGCCTGCTGCCCGGACGCGGCGGCGTCGAGCGGTTGCTCGCGGCGGTGCGCCATCGCGGCGGGCCCCGGAACGGGCCGCCTCGGACACGTCCGGCTGCGTCGGCGGGAGGGGCCCGCTCCCGGTGGAAGACGTTAGCCCGGGCCGGGGCGGCAGCCGCGCTCGTCGCCGGCGCTCTGGCCGGCGCCACGGCCACGGCCGGCACGGCCCGCGCCGCCACATCCGGCCCCTGCGACATCTACGCGGCGGGCGGTACGCCCTGTGTGGCGGCGCACAGCACCACACGAGCGCTGTACACCTCGTACAACGGGCCGCTGTACCAGGTCCGGCGCTCCTCGGACAACGCCACCCGTGACATCGGTGTCCTGAGCGCGGGCGGGTATGCCGACGCCGCCGCACAGGACTCGTTCTGCTCGGGGACGACCTGCGTGATCACGGTCATCTACGACCAGTCGGGCCGCAACAACAACCTCACCCAGGCACCCGGCGGCGGTGCCGCGGGCGGCCCCGACAACCTCGCGAACGCGACCGCCGCGCCCACCACGGTGGGCGGTCACAAGGCCTACGGCGTCTTCGTGGCACCCGGCACGGGTTACCGGAACAACCACACCAACGGCATCGCGACCGGGGACAACGCCGAGGGCATGTACGCGATCTTCGACGGCACGCACTACAACGGCGGCTGCTGCTTCGACTACGGCAACGCCGAGACGGACAGCAACGACGACGGCAACGGCACCATGGAGGCCATCTACTTCGGCAACATCAAGGTCTGGGGCTACGGCAGCGGCAACGGTCCGTGGATCATGGCCGACCTGGAGAACGGCCTGTTCTCCGGCGTCAACCAGCACTACAACGCGGGCGACCCGACCATCAACTACCGCTACACGACCGCCATCATCAAGGGCGAGGCGAACCACTGGGCGATCCGCGGCGGCAACGCGCAGTCCGGTGGCCTGTCCACCTTCTACGACGGTCCGCGTCCCAACGTCCCGGGCTACAACCCGATGCGCAAGCAGGGAGCCATCATCCTGGGCACCGGCGGCGACAACAGCAAGGGCGCCCAAGGCACCTTCTACGAAGGCGTGATGACCTCCGGCTACCCGTCGAACGCCACGGAGAACGCCGTCCAGGCCAACATCACCGCGGCCGGATACAGCAACTCCTCGGGGGGCGGGACAGGTACCGGCGCGCTGCACGCGGTGGGCGCGGGCAAGTGCCTGGACGTGCCGAACTCGTCCACCACGGCCGGTACGCAGCTGCAGATCTGGGACTGCAGCGGTGGCGCCAACCAGACCTGGACCCGCACCTCCTCGGGGCAGTTGACGGTCTACAGCGGCAGCAGCCGGATGTGCCTGGACGCGTACGGCAACCAGACGTCCGCGGGTACCAAGGTGGTGACCTGGCCGTGCAACGGCGGTGCCAACCAGCAGTGGCAGGTGAACTCGGACGGCACCGTGACCGGCGTCCAGTCCGGCCTGTGCCTCGACGTCACCGGCGCTTCCACCGCCAACGGCGCCCTGGCGGAACTCTGGTCGTGCAACGGCGGATCCAACCAGCAATGGAAGCTCGGCTGACCTGAACGGCTCCGGTCCGCGGCCGGCCCTCCGCCGGCCGTGGACTCTCACCACAGATGCGGACACCGGGCCCCGGTGGGTGCGTCATGCAGGTGATTCGCACGGCGAACAAGCGCCGCAACGCCTCGCGGCACAGGACGACACGCGCCATCACCGGAGGAGACCATGTCCAGAGCCAGAGCGCATCGCGGCCTGTGGGCCGTCCCCGCAGCTGTGCTCGCCCTGCTGGTCGGCAGCCCGGCGACCGGCGGGGTCGCGTACGCGGAACCGGCACAGGGCCAGGCGGGCGTCGCCGACCTGTTCGTGGCGGCGGACGCGGCACCCGGCGGGAACGGCAGCGCCGGGCAGCCGTTCGCCACCATCGACCAGGCGCGGCAGCCCGCGCACCGGCTGTCGGCCGATTCGGACGTCGTGGTCCACCTGGCCGGCGGCACCTACCGGTTGTCCGAGCCGCTGAGCTTCGGCTCCGGCGACGGAGGCCAGAACGGCCACACCATCACCTACCAGGGCGCGTCCGGTCAGCAGCCGGTCGTGACCGGTGCCCAGCAGATCACCGGTTGGCAGGTGCATGACCAGACGAAGAACATCTGGTCGGCCCATGCCGGCACCGGCGTGAACACGCGCCAGCTCTACGTCAACGGCAAGGAGGCACCGCGGGCGGCGATCCAGGTGTCCCGCTCCGCCTTCAGCTTCACCCGGTCCGGTCTGACCGTCACCGACTCCTCCCTCGACTACCTGGCCGGTCTCTCGGACCAGAGCCACATGGAAGTCGAGAGCGTCAACTCCTTCACCGACCGCTACGCGCCGGTCCAGTCGATCAGCGGCAGGACCATCACGATGCGGCAGCCCGCGTGGAACAACAACTCCTGGGGCTACGACACCATCAACGCGCCCTTCGCCGGCGGGACGATGTACCTGGAGAACAACTACGCGTTCCTTCAGCAGGCCGGCCAGTGGTATCTCGACGCGTCGGCGGGCGACCTCTACTACCGGGCCCGGCCGGGACAGAACCCGAACAGCCTCGACGTCGAACTGCCCAGGATGCAGAACCTGCTGGGCGTCAGCGGCAGTTACGGCTCACCGGTGGCGGGTCTGGGCTTCACCGGGATCCGGTTCACGGGAAGCTCCTGGCTCGGCCCGAGCGGACCCGACGGATACGCGGACCAGCAGAGCGGCGCGCACATCACCGGTGACTACCCGATGCCCGCCAACTGGCTGAGCACCTGCAAGTCGGGCTGCAAGCAGTTCGAGGCCACCCGTAACCACTGGGCGCAGATGCCCGCGGCCGTCCAGGTCTCCGCCGCCACCGGCATCACGTTCTCCGGCGACACGTTCTCCGAACTCGGGCAGGCCGGCCTGGGCGTGGGCAACGACGGCGTGGCCACGGCCTCCGGCACCGGGCTCGGCGCCACCGGCATCACCGTCACCGGCAACACCTTCACCGACATCGCCGGCAGCGGCATCCAGGTCGGCGGGATCCAGCCGGACGCGCACCACCCCGGCAACCCGCAGATGACCAACCAGAACATCACCGTCAGCGACAACAGGGTCAGCGGGGTGGGCACCGACTACAAGGAGACCGCCGCCATCCTGTCCACCTACGTCACCAACGCGACGATCACCCACAACCAGTGCGACCACCTGCCCTACGACGGCATAGACATCGGCTGGGGCTGGGGCGTCAACGATCCCGGCGGCAGCCAGGACTACGTCAACCGGGGCACGTACGCCTACCAGCCCGTCTACAGCACTCCCACGACGCTGAAGAACAACACCGTCTCCCACAACCTGATCTACGACACCAAGAACGCGATGTTCGACGGGGGCAGCATCTACAACCTGTCCGCGAGCCCCGGGTCGGTGATCAGTGAGAACTACGTGTACGACAACAACCACACCACCGCGCTGTACCTCGATGAGGGCTCCCGCTATCTGACGGTGTCGAACAACGTGGTGCAGGACGCCGGCAACTGGGCGCTGACCAACGCCAACGCGAACAACCACACCGACGACAGCACCTTCTCCGGCAACTGGTACAACGGCGGCAACACATACGTGGCCACGGGCCCTCCGCACAACAACGTCCTCACCGGCAACGTCCAGGTCGGCGGCACCAACTGGCCGCAGGGTGCACGGCAGGTCATCCAGCAGGCGGGGGTCCGGTCCTCCGGCGGCGGAGGCGGATTCCCCGCCGGTCACCACCAGTTGGCGATCGCCAGCGACAGCCTGTGTCTGGACGTGCACGGCAACTCCGGCAGCGCGGGCGCCGCGATCGACCAGTGGACCTGCAACGGCCAGGGCAACCAGCAGTTCCGGTTCGTGCCGGCCGCCGGGAGTTACGGCCAGTTGCAGGCGCAGAGCTCCGGACTGGTGGTCGCGGTGTCGGGTGGTTCGACGGCCGCCGGCACGCCCGACATCGTGCAGCAGGCCCCGGACCGAGCGGCCGGCGCCCTGTGGCTGCCGGTGCGGCAGTCGGACGGCTCGTACTCCTTCCAGAACCGGAACAGCGGCCTGTGCCTGGACGTCTACGGCGGCAGGAGCAGCCCCGGCCAGCAGCTGGACCAATGGCCCTGCAAGAACACAGCCGGCAGCAACCAGGACTTCACTCCCCGCTGACCGACCGATTCGTGTGCTCGTTCACCCCCACCCACTGTCCCGCACCAGTGAGGAACGCTCATGAGGAAGTGCCCCGTAACCCTGGCTGCCGCGTCGATGGCCGCGCTCGCCGTCGGCGTCGCATCGCCCGCGGCGTCCGCCACCGCCACCGCGGCGCCGCCCTCCGCCGAGCGTGCCGCCGCGGCGCCCGCCTCCCTGCGGCTGATGCCGTTGGGGGACTCGATCACCTGGGGCGTCGGCAGCGCGTCCGGGAACAGCTACCGCGGTTTCCTGTGGAACCAGCTGTCGGCCGAGGGGCACACCCTGGACTTCGTCGGCTCGGGCCGCAACGGCACCATGTCCGACCCGGACAACGAAGGTCACTCCGGGTGGCGGATCGACCAGATCGCCGGCATCGCCGACTCCGTACTGGCCCGTTACCGCCCGAACGTGGTCACCCTGGAGATCGGTACCAATGACCTGAACGGCAACTACCAGGTTCCGACCGCCCCCGACCGCCTCCGCGCGCTCCTCGACCAGATCACCCGCGACGCCCCCGACGCGACCGTCCTCGTCGGCACCGTGATCGTCTCCACCAGCGGCACCGAGGAGGCCGGACGTCCCGCGTTCAACGCCAAGCTCCCCGGCATCGTCCAGGCCGAGCAGGCCCTCGGCAGGCACGTACGGCTCGTGGACATGAGTGCTCTGACCGGCGCGGATCTCTCCGACGCCCTGCACCCCAACGACAACGGCTTCCGCAAGATGGCGGACGCCTTCAACGCCGGGGTCCAGGCCGCCGACGCGGCCGGCTGGCTCAAGCCGCCGGCATCGGCCGGCGGTGAGGTGCGCTCCGGAGTCGCGGGGAAGTGCCTCGACGTCAGCGGTGGCAGCAGCGCCAACGGGACCGCCGCGGACATCGCGACGTGCAACGGCTCCGTCGCACAGCAGTGGTCCGCGCCCTCCGACGGCAGCCTGCGGGCGCTCGGCAAGTGCCTCGACGCGACGGGCCGCGGTACCGCCAACGGCACGAAGATCGAGGTCTGGGACTGCAACGGCGGCAGCAACCAGCAGTGGCAGGCGTACAACGGGGGCTACCGCAATCCCGCCTCCGGCCGCTGCCTCGACGACCCCGGCTCGTCCACCACCGACGGGACGCAACTGGTCCTGTGGGACTGCAACGGCGGTCCGAACCAGCGGTGGACCGCGCTGCCGGTCGCCTCGGCCCAGTGACCCCGCCCGGCCGGTGCACCGGCTCCTGGCCGGTGCCCCATCCCCCACACAAGGAGACTGATCCTTCATGTCCTGGCTCAACGAAGAGCCCCGTCTGCGCAAGGTCCTGGTCCTGGCCGCCGGGCTGACAGCCGGTACGGCACTGGCTCTCGCCGGCCCGGCCGGCCCCGTCGCGCACGCCGCTTCCGGCACATTGGGCGCGGCAGCGGCCGAGAGCGGCCGTTATTTCGGTACGGCGGTGGCTGCCGGAAAGCTCGGTGACTCCACGTACTCCAGGATCCTCGACCGGGAATTCAACATGATCACCCCGGAGAACGAGATGAAGTGGGACACCACCGAGCGCTCCCGCGGCTCGTTCAACTTCGGGCCCGCCGACCAGATCGTCGGCCACGCCACCGCCCACGGACAGCGGATGCGCGGTCACACCCTGGTCTGGCACTCCCAACTGCCCGGCTGGGTCAGCTCCATCACCGACGCCAACACCCTGCGCAGCGTGATGGACAACCACATCACCACCGAGATGAACCACTTCAAGGGCAAGATCTACGCCTGGGACGTGGTCAACGAGGCATTCGCCGACGGCGGCAGCGGCCGGCACCGCAGCTCCGTCTTCCAGAACGTGCTCGGCAACGGCTTCATCGAAGAGGCCTTCCGCACCGCACGCGCCGCCGACCCCGCCGCCAAGCTCTGCTACAACGACTACAACATCGAGAACTGGTCCGACGCCAAGACCCAGGGCGTCTACACCATGGTCCGCGACTTCAAGTCCCGTGGCGTCCCCATCGACTGCGTCGGCTTCCAGTCCCACTTCGGCACCGGCGGCCCCCCGGCGAGCTTCCAGACCACCCTGTCCACCTTCGCCGCCCTCGGCGTCGACGTGCAGATCACCGAACTCGACATCGCGCAGGCACCCGCCACCGCCTACGCGAACACCGTCAAAGCCTGCATGAACGTCGCCCGCTGCACCGGCATCACCGTCTGGGGCATCCGCGACAGCGACTCCTGGCGGAGTGGGGACAACCCCCTCTTGTTCGACGGCGGAGGCAACAAGAAGCCCGCCTACGACTCCGCCCTGAGCGCGCTGGGCGGCAGTGGGGGAAGCCCGGGCGGCATCGTCTCGGGCACGGTGTACTCCTTGACCGACGTCGCCGCGGGCCGGGTGCTGGACGTGCCGGGCGGGCAGACGGCGAACGGCACCTCCCTACAGGTCTGGGACGGCCACGGCGGTGCGAACCAGCAGTGGAGGGCGAGCCGGAACGGCGATGGTTCGTACACGCTGACGAATGTCGCGAGCGGACGGGTTCTGGACGAGCCGGGTGGCCAGACGGGCAACGGCACGCGGATGGAGATCTGGGACTCCAACGGCGGCGCGAACCAGCACTGGCAGGCGAGCCGGAACGGCGACGGTTCGTACACCCTGACCAATGTCGCTTCCGGCAGGGCGCTGGAGGTTCCCGGCGGGCAGGCCGCCAACGGCAGCCCCGTCCAGATCTGGGACTCCAACGGCGGCGCCAATCAGCACTGGAACCTCGGGTGAGGTGATCGGGGTCCGGTAGGGACCCCGCAGCGAACACCCGCGCCCGGTACGGCGGCCGTCGCCGGGCGCGGGCTCCGGCATGCCCCCAAACGGTCTGACCAGGCATTAGACATGGGATGTATCAGGAGGTGGCTCGCTGAGAGGCCGCTATTGACAGAGCGTTGGGCCTGTGGGATCACTATGCGACATGGGATGTATGAGTGTTCCCTGTGAGTGCTCTCGGGCACGCTGGCAGGAGCGCTCGACACCCCTTCCGACCCCCCCCGGACAGGCACGGCACTCTCCGTCCCCACCCCCCCGCATATGCGAGGACACAGAATGCAGCCTTCATCCGCTCCGCCTTGTCGCCCCACCGCTCGTGCGTCGCGCTTACCGGCGGCCGCCGCCGTGTGCGTGATGGGACTGCTGGCCATGCTGCTGGCGGCCGGGCCGACATGGTCCGCGCCGGCGACCGCGGCGCCCCTGACGAGTTCGGCGTCGGGCCGGTGCCTGGACGTCAAGGGAAACGTCGACACGTCCGGCACCACGTTGGACATCTGGGACTGCAACGGCCAGGCCAACCAGGCGTTCGAAGCGACCTCGGCGGGTGAGCTGAGGACGATGAACGGCACCCGTTGCGTGGACGCCTACGACAGCCGGACGGCCCCCGGAGCCCCCGCGGTCATCCGCCCGTGCGACGGGCGGGCCACCCAGGTGTGGCGACACAACTCCGACGGGTCCTTCACCGATACCCCGTCCGGCTTCTGCCTGGACGTCAGCGGGGCGGGCACGGCCAACGGCACCGCGGTCATCCTGTGGACCTGCAACGGCCAGAGCAACCAGAAGTGGACCACGTCGACGGCCCCGCCCCCGCCCGATGGGTCAAGGCCGTGCGACATCTACGCCGCGGGCGGTACCCCGTGCGTCGCCGCGCACAGCACGGTGCGCGCCCTCTACGGTTCGTACGACGGCTCCCTGTACCAGGTCAGGCGCGCCTCGGACAACGCCACCCGCGACATCGGCGTACTGGCACCCGGCGGCTTCGCCGACGCCGCGGCCCAGGACAGCTTCTGCGCGGGCACCAGTTGTGTGATCACGGTCGTCCGCGACCAGTCCGGACACGGCAACGATCTGTGGTACCAGGGCTCGGCCCAGGTCCCGGGCTCGAGTCAGAGCAGCCCCGCGAAGGCGACCTCCGAGTCGCTGACCGCCGGCGGCACCAAGGCGTACTCGCTGTACATCAACCCGGGCAACAGCTACTGGCGCGACGGCCACCTGACGGGCGTGCCGACCGGTGCGGCACCCGAAGGGGCGTACATGGTGACCAGCGGCACCCACGTCAACGGCGGCTGCTGCTTCGACTACGGCAACAGCGAGACGACGAGGAAGGCCGACGCCGCCGGGGCGATGGACGCGATCAACTTCGGTACCGAGTGCTGGTTCGGCGGCTGTTCGGGAAGCGGTCCCTGGGTGCAGGCCGACCTCGAATGGGGGCTGTATTCCGGCGGCAGCCAGTCCTGGAACCCCAACCAGCGGGCGTTCGCCAACAGGTTCGTCACCGCGATGCTGAAGAACAACGGCACCTCGAGGTTGGCCCTCAAGGGCGGCAGCGCCCAGTCGGGGGGCCTGACCACCCTCTGGGACGGCGCGCTGCCCGGCGGATACAGCCCCATGAAGAAGCAAGGGGCCATCGTGCTGGGCAGCGGCGGCGACTGCTGCAAGCCCGGCGGCGGCGCCAACCTGAGCGCCGGCACCTTCTACGAGGGAGCCATCGTCGCAGGCTATCCCTCCGACGCGACCGACAACGCGGTGCAGGCCGACATCACGGCCGCCGGCTATCGCTGAACGGCCGCCCCTTTCCCCGACCCGCTCCAGGAGCCGATGACCTATGCCCACGACCACCTCACTGCCCCCACGGCCGTCTCTGCGCAGAACCCTGGCACTCACCCTCTCGGCGGTGCTGCTCGCCGTGGCCGCACCCCTGTTCGCCCTCGGCGCGGCACAGCCCGCCGCCGCGCTCGGCAACGGACTCGCGCCGACCCCGCAGATGGGCTTCAACGACTGGAACGCGTACGGCTGCAACGTCTCCGAGTCGCTGATCAAGTCCACCGCCCGGGCGATGCACACCAACGGCATGCAGGCGGCGGGCTATTCGTACGTCAACATCGACGACTGCTGGATGACCCGCAACCGTGACTCCGGCGGCCACCTGGTGCCCGATCCGGCGAAGTTCCCCGACGGCATCAAGGGCACCGCCGACTACGTGCACTCGCTGGGCCTGAAGCTGGGGATCTACGAGGACGCGGGCACCGCCACCTGTGCGGGATACCCGGGCAGCCTCGGCCACGAGCGCACGGACGCGCAGTCGTTCGCGTCGTGGGGCGTCGACTACCTGAAGTACGACAACTGCAACAACACCGGCGTGCCGGCACGCACCCGGTACACCGCGATGCGGGACGCCCTGGCGGCCACCGGCCGGCCGATCCTGTTCAGCCTGTGCAACTGGGGCCAGGAGAACGTCTGGACCTGGGGCGCGGACGTGGGCAACAGCTGGCGCACCACGGGGGACATCAGCCCGAGCTTCTCCAGCATGCTGTCGATCTTCCACAGCAACGTCGGACTGGCCTCCTACGCCGGACCCGGCCACTGGAACGACCCGGACATGCTGGAGGTCGGCAACGGTTCGATGACGGGCACCGAGAACCGCAGCGAGTTCAGTCTCTGGGCGGAGATGGCCGCGCCGCTCATCGCCGGCACCAACATCCCCCAGGCCAGCGCCGCCACCCTCTCCACGCTGACCAACTCCCGGGTGATCGCGGTCGACCAGGACGCCCTCGGCAAGCAGGGCACGATGGTGTCCTCCGCCGGCGGCCTGGACGTGCTGGCGAAGCCGCTCGCGAACGGGGACGTGTCGGTCGCGTTGTTCAACGAGACGGGCTCCACGGCGACCATCACCACCACCGCGGCCGCGATCGGGAAGACCGGGGCGCCCTCCTACACCCTCACCGACCTGTGGTCGGGCGCATCCTCCGGCACCTCCGGCACCATCAGTGCCTCGGTGCCGGCGCACGGCACGGTGATGTACCGGGTCGCGGGCGGCACCAGCGGCGGTTCCACCGGCGTGACCGGCCCGCTGCACGCCGTCGGGTCGGGCAAGTGCCTGGACGTACCCAACTCGGCAACGACCGCCGGCACCCAGGTGGAGATCTGGAGCTGCAACGGCGGCGCCAACCAGACCTGGACCCGCACCGCGGCCGGCCAGCTCACCGTCTACTCCGGCAGCTCCCAGACCTGCCTGGACGCCTACGACAACCAGACCACCCCGGGGACGAAGGTGGAGATCTGGCCGTGCAACGGCCAGCGGAACCAGCAGTGGACGCTGAACTCCGACGGCACGATCACCGGCGTCCAGTCCGGTCTGTGCCTGGACGTCACCGGCGGGGCCACGGCTGACGGAACCCTCGCCGAGCTGTGGACCTGCAACGGCAGCAGCGGTCAGCAGTGGACGCTGGGCTGACTCCCCCCGCCCCTCGGCACCGGCGGCCTCGCTGCCGCCGTACGGCTGCACCGCAACAGAGGAGGACTCCTTGCCCGGATCACCAACCGACCGCCGGCGAAGGCGATTCCCGGCCGCGTTCCTGATCGCCCTGGCGATGGCCCTGGCCGTACTGGGCACACCCGCGTTCGCCACGTCCCCGTGGACCGGCGCGAGCACCACCGCTCACGAGGCTGCCCCCGCGCCCGCGGCCGACGCGTCGCTGCCGTGCGACATCTACGCCTCCGGCGGAACGCCGTGCGTGACGGCGCACTCCACGACCAGGGCTCTCTTCGCGGCGTACAACGGGCCGCTGTACCAGATCCAGCGGGCCTCCGACCACGCCCACCGGGACATCGGCGTGCTCGCCGCGGGCGGCTACGCCGACGCCGCGTCCCAGGTCTCGTTCTGCGCGGGCACGTCGTGCACGATCACGAAGATCTACGACCAGACCACCCGCCACAACGACCTGCCGATCTCCTGGGGCGGCTACTGGAAGGGCCCCGGCCCCAACGGAGCGGACGTGGGAGCGGACGCCATGGCCCTGCCGGTGACCGCGGCCGGACACCAGGTCTTCGGCGTCAAGGTCACCCCAGGCGTCGGCTACCGCATCGATCACGCGAGCGGCGTCGCCACCGGCTCCCAGCCCGAAGGCATCTACATGGTGACCTCGTCGAACTACACCAACCAGTGGTGCTGCTTCGACTACGGCAGCGGCGAGAACTCCCACACCGACACCGGCAACGCCACCATGAACGCCATCTACTGGGGCAACGCCTGCTGGTTCAAGAACTGCACCGGCAGCGGCCCATGGGTCGAGGCCGACCTGGAGAACGGCATGTTCCACACCAACACCGGCTCCAACAAGGACCCGAACAACCAGGGCGTGCACCACCCGTTCGTCAGTGCGTGGCTGAAGAACAACGGCACCACCAACTTCACCCTCAAGTACGGCAACGGCGCGGGCGGGGGCCTGACCACCACCTTCTCCGGTCCGCTGCCCAACGGCTACTCCCCGATGAAGGTCGACAGCTCCGTCCTGCTCGGCACCGGCGGCGACAACAGTCCTTCGGGACAAGGCGAGTTCTTCGAAGGCGCGATGACGGCGGGCTATCCCTCCGACGCCACCGAGAACGCCGTCCAGGCCAGTATCACCGCCGCCGGCTACGGGACCTCGGGCGGCGGAGGCGGCACCACCGGTGCACTGCACGCCGTGGGCGCGGGCAAGTGCCTGGAGGTGCCGGGCTCCGCCACGACGCCGGGCACGCAGACGCAGATCCGGGACTGCTCGGGTGCGGCCAACCAGACCTGGTCGCAGAGCTCCACCGGTGAGCTGACCGTCTCCCTCGGAGGAAGCCGCCTGTGCCTGGACGCCTCCGGGCAGGGCACCAGCCCCGGCACGAAGGTCATCACCTGGACCTGCAACGGCCAGAGCAACCAGCAATGGACGCTCAACGCCGACGGCAGCGTCACCGGCACCCAGTCCGGGCTGTGCCTGGACGTGTCGGGCGCCGCCACCGCCAACGGAACCCCGGTGCAGCTGTGGACCTGCAACGGCCAGTCCAACCAGAAATGGACGCTGAGCTGACCCGTTGAGCCACCGCGCCCGGATCCGGGCGCGGTGGCGTCCCGCCGCCGCCCCGACTCAGGAGGATCGGATGAGGATGAGGATGAGAGCGAGACCCGGCGTTGCGGCGCTGGTGAGCGGCTTCGTGCTGGCGCTCGTGCTGGCGCTGCTGACGACGGCCCCGAGCCGGGCCGCCTCGGGACCGTCGCTGAGCGTCGACCTGGCCTCGACCCGGGGTCCGTCGACCGGCGTGGGGGAAGGGTTCCTCTACGGCGTCAGCCAGGACGGCGCTCAGCCCGCCGACCAGTTCCTCCAGCCGCTGGGCATCAACGCGTTCCGCGGCGGCGGGTGGTTCTCCGGCGGCTGGATCAAGGACGGCTACCAGTACGGGCCGGCGACCCGGGCCGACCTCGACTCGATCACCGCGCAGGCCCGGCGGCTCACCCGGCCGCCCTACCACGCGCAGTACCAGGTGCTGGTCAGCGACATCTACGGCGCCAACGGCGGCCAGCCGTCGAACACCAGGTACCCGTGCGACAACGGCGACTGCTCCAACTGGATCAGCTTCATCGACTCCACGGTGGGAGCCCTGCAGGCTTCGGGGCTCACGTTCTCCTACGACATCTGGAACGAGCCGGACATCTCCGTGTTCTGGACCCGGGGTGTCAACAGTGCCCAGTACTTCCAGATGTGGGACACCGCCTACCGGGAGATCCGGCGCATCGCCCCGGGGGCGCAGATCGTGGGGCCCTCCCTCGCCTTCACCCCGCAGCGCAGCCCCGGGGAGTGGCATACCTGGCTCGCGCACGTGAAGGCGGCCGGGACCGTGCCCGACATGATCACCAACCACAACGAGGGCGACGTGGACGACCCCGTCACCGTCGCCCAGAGCCTGCGCAACTCCCTCAGCGCGGCAGGCATCGGCCCGCTGCCGCTGTCCTCGAACGAGTACCAGCCCGCCGACCGGCAGACGGCCGGCGTGACGGCCTGGTACCTGGCCCGGTTCGCGCAGTCCGGGTACACCAACGCGATGCGCGGCAACTGGGTGTGCTGCGTCACCCCGAACCTGACGGGGGTGCTCACCCGGAGCGGGGGCACCTGGCAGCCGACCGGCAACTGGTGGGCGCTTCGGGACTACGCCGACATGACGGGAACCCTCGTCGACACCTCCGGGCAGGTCGGCTCCACGGCCATCGCCGCCTCCGAGGACGCCGCCGGCAAACGCGTGGTGGCGCTCGTCGGCGATTCCAACGGGTCCACCGGCGCCGCCTCCGTGACCTTCGACGGGCTGTCCTCCGTGCCCTGGCTGACGAACGCGGGCAGCGTCCACGTCACCGTGCACCGCATCCCGGACCAGGCACCGCTGGGTGCGCCGCAGACCGTGTACGACCAGAACGTGAGCGCCTCGGGCGGCTCGCTCACCGTGCCGTTCACTTTCCAGGGCACCCACGACGCGTTCGCCGTCTACCTCACCCCGGCCTCCTCCGGCGGCACGGACTTCCCGGACGGCTACCACCAGCTCGTCGTCGCCGGCGACGACCTGTGCCTGGACGTGTACGGCAACTCCACCGCCGCGGGCGCCGTGGTCGACCAGTGGACCTGCAACGGGCAGGGCAACCAGCAGTTCCAGTTCGTACCGGCCTCGGGCGGCTACGGCGAACTGCGCGCCCAGCACTCCGGCCAGGACGTGGCGGTCGCCGGCGGTTCCACGGCGGCGGGCACCCCGGACATCGTCCAGCAGGCGCCCGGCACGGCCGCCAACGCCCTGTGGCTGCCCGTGCGCCAGTCCGACGGCTCGTACGCCTTCCAGAACCGCAACAGCGGCCTGTGCCTGGACGTCTACCGCGCCGCCGGCACCGCCGGACAGCAACTGGACCAGTGGCAGTGCAAGAACGCGCCGGGCACCAACCAGGACTTCCTCGCCCGCTGATACCGCACCCGACGCGGACCCCACCGACCTGCGAAAGGAACCCCCACCGTGTCAGCATTCAGACGGCTGCTGCGGCGCATGCGCGCCTCGACGGCCGTGCTCACGGGCCTCCTCCTGGCCATCGGCGGCCTTGTCGGCACCGTCGCGGCCCCGGCCCACGCCGCCACCTCGATCACCATCAACGGCGCGTCCGGGGGACGGACCTTCGACGGCGTCGGCGCGATCAGCGGGGGAGGCGGCAACAGCAGACTCCTCATCGACTATCCCGAGCCCCAGCGCGGCCAGATCCTCGACTACCTCTTCAAGCCCGGCTACGGAGCCTCCCTGCAGATCCTCAAGGCCGAGATCGGCGGGGACACCAACTCCACCTCCGGCGCCGAGCCGAGCCACCAGCACACCCGCTCCGACCTGAACTGCGACCGGGGCTACGAATGGTGGCTCATGGAGCAGGCCAAGGCCCGCAACCCGGACATCAAGCTCTACGGGCTCGCCTGGGGCGCTCCGGGATGGATCGGCGGCGGGAACTTCTGGTCCACCGACATGATCAACTACCTGGTCTCATGGCTGGGCTGCGCCAAACAGCACGGGCTCACCATCGACTACCTCGGCGGATGGAACGAGCGAGGCTACAACGTCTCCTGGTACGAGCAACTGCGCAGCGCGCTCAACTCCAACGGCTACGGCAAAGTCAAGATCGTCGCGGCCGACTCGGACTGGTCCGTGGCGGGCGACGTCAACTCCGACCCGGCGTTCGGCGCCGCGGTGAGCGTCATCGGCACGCACTACCCGTGCGGTTACCGCTCCTCCCAGTCCAGCTGCTCCGTGCCGTCCGCCGCCACCTCGTCCGGCAAGCCCCTGTGGGCCAGCGAGAACGGCTCGGACGACTACAACGGGGGAGCAGCCGCCATGGCCCGCGGCATCAACCGCGGATACATCGACGGCCGGATGACCGCGTATCTCAACTGGCCGGTGGTCGCGGCGATCACACCGAACCTGCCGTACCCCACCATGGGTCTCGCCCTGGCCTCACAGCCGTGGTCCGGCCACTACGCGATCGGCAAGAACACCTGGGTCATGGCGCACACCAGCCAGTTCACCGCCCCGGGCTGGCACTACCTCGACTCCTCCAGCGGCTACATCGGCGGCAACCGGACCAACGGGAGCTACGTCTCGCTGAAGTCCCCCGACAACTCCGACTACTCCACCGTCATCGAGACGATGGACGCCGGCAGCGCCCAGACGCTGAACTTCCGCGTCACCGGAGGGCTGTCCACCGGAACCGTCCATGTCTGGTCGACCGACGTCGACTCCGGCAACGCGGCCGACTACTTCGTGCACTCCGCGGACATCACCCCGTCCGGCGGCGGCTTCAGCCTGACCCTGCAACCCCATCGCGTCTACACCCTGACCACCACGAACGGGCAGGGCAAGGGCACCGCCACCGGCCCCGCCCAGGGTGCCATGAGCCTGCCGTACAGCGACACCTTCGACGGTTACGCCACCGGCACCGAGGCCAAGTACCTCATGGACTGGCAGGGCGCCTTCGAGGTGACGGCGTGCGGCGGCGGTCGCGCCGGCAAGTGCGTGCGCCAGATGAGTCCGCAGAAACCGATCACCTGGGACGCCCTGTCGGATCCGCACGCCTTGCTCGGCGACGTGGGCTGGAGCAACTACACCGTCTCCTCCGACGTACTGCTCGAACAGCCGGGATACGCCGAGCTGATCGGCCGCGCGAACGGCCAGGACTACAGCAGCACCGGCGGGCTGAACGCCTACCACCTGCGGGTGAGTGACACCGGGGCCTGGTCGATCCTGAACTCCGGCACCAACGGCAACGTCTCGACTCTGGCCCGCGGCACGACCACGGCGCTGGGCACCAACCGATGGCACACCCTCGCGCTCACCTTCTCCGGCACCACCATCAGCGCCGTCATCGACGGATCCACGGTCGGCTCCGCCAACGACCGCACCTGGGCCGGCGGACAGGTCGGCTACGCGACCGGCCAGGGCGAGACGGCGCAGTTCGACAACCTGTCGCTCACTCCCGGCAGCGGCGGGAGCGGCGGCGGTACGACCGGCGCGATCGTCGGGGTCGGCTCAGGCCGGTGCGTGGACGTCCCGAACCAGTCGCAGACCAACGGCACCCAGGTGGAGCTGTGGGACTGCAACGGCGGCGGCAACCAGCAGTGGACGAGCACACCGGCCGGTGAACTGCGGGTCTACGGCAACGCCTGCCTGGATGCGGCGGGCAGTGGCACCAGTCCCGGTACCAAGGTGGACATCTACGGCTGCACCGGCGGCAGCAACCAGAAGTGGACGCTCAACGCCGACGGCACGATCACCGGCGCCCAGTCCGGTCTGTGCCTGGACGCCACCGGTGCGGGAACGGCCAACGGCACCCTGCTGGAGCTGTGGACGTGCAACGGCGGCAGCAATCAGAAGTGGACCCGTGAGTGACCGGTGCCGGCCGAGACCGCCCACCCCCTCAACCGATTCTGAGGAACCCCGACATGACTCCTTCCCCCCACCCGATCAGCCGGCGCCGCCTGCTCGCGGCGACCGGCGCCGCCACGGCCTTCGGCCTGCTGCGGTTCGCCCCCCAGGCCGCCGCGACCGACGGCCCCGCGAGCTACAGCGCCAGCTGGTCCTCCGTGGACCAGCACCCCCCGGCCCCGGCCTGGTTCCAGGACGCCAAGTTCGGCATCTACTACCACTGGGGAGTCTTCAGCGTCCCCGCGTTCGGCAACGAGTGGTATCCGCGCAACATGTACATCGGCGGCTCGAACGAGAACAAGCACCACATCGCCACCTACGGCGACCCCTCGGTATGGCCGTACCACAACTTCATCGACGGAGCCCGCGACAAGTCGGGCAACTTCGTGCAGTTCGCCCCCAAACTCCCGTCTCAGGGCGGTAATTGGGACCCGGGCGCCTGGGCGCGGCTGTTCAAGGCCGCGGGCGCCAGATTCGCCGGCCCGGTCGCCGAACACCACGACGGCTTCTCCATGTGGAACAGCCGCGCCAACCCGTGGAACTCCGTACGGCACGGCCCCGGACTGGACCTCGTCGCCCTGCACGCCCAGGCCATCCGCGGACAGGGCCTGAAGTTCATGGCCTCCCTCCACCACGCCTACCACTTCAACGGCTACTACGACCACGTACCGTCCCAGTCCGACCCCGCCCTGCGCGTCCTGTACGGACAGCAGGGCCCGGCGGCGGAGAACAAGCTCTGGTACGACAAGCTCGTCGAGGTCATCGACGGCTACCGGCCCGACCTGCTCTGGCAGGACTTCGACCTGAACCTGGTGCAGGAGTCCTACCGGCTGCAGTTCCTCGCGCACTACTACAACCAGGCCGTCGCCTGGAACAAGGACGTGGTCGCGACCTACAAGGACGGGCTCGACAACAAGGGCGAGGTCTTCGACTTCGAGCGCGGCGGCCCGGCAGGATTGCTCACCCCCTACTGGCTGACCGACGACAGCATCTCCTCCTCCAGCTGGTGCTACACGGTGGGCATCGGCTACTACTCGACGCAGGCCCTGCTGCACTCGCTGATCGACCGGGTCAGCAAGGGCGGCACCATGCTGCTGAACATCGCCCCGATGGCCGACGGCACGATTCCCTCCGGACAGCAGTCCATCCTGCTCGGCATGGGCGACTGGCTCGGGCGCTTCGGGGAGGCGGTCTACGGCACCCGCTCCTGGGCCAGCTACGGCGAGGGCCCCACCAAGATGGGCGGAGGCTCCTTCAGCGGACCGGTGGTCGGCAAACCGCAGGACGTCCGCTTCACCCGCAGCCAGGACAACAAGGTCCTGTACGCCACCGCGCTGGGGTGGCAGGGCGCGACCATGACCGTCACCACGCTGAACTCCAACCAGATCAACCTCAGCAGCCTGACCGGCGCACAGCTGCTGAACAACGCCGCCGGCACCTACGTCGACCTGCCCGCACCGACCCAGGACGCCTCCGGCCTGCACCTGACGATGCCGTCGTCGAACCCGCCGTTCAGTGCCCTGGCGTACACGGTCAAGCTCACCTTCTCCGGCGAGATCCCCGTCCTGGGCGCACCGGGCGGCTCCACGACCTGGGTGAAGATCGCCAACGTGACCAGCGGGCTGGTCCTCGACAGCGGGGGCGACGTCGCCTCCGGCTCGAACCTCAAGCAGTGGAACTACGACGGCAGCGCCAACCTGCAGTGGCAGCTGATCGACCTCGGCAACGGCTACCACCGCATCATGAACCGCACCAACGGCATGGCCGCCGACAGCTGGGGCGATGCCGCCAACGGCGCTCCCGCCCGGCAGGCGGCGTGGAACGGCGGCAACAACCAGCAGTGGTCGCTGAGCAGCCTCGGGAACAACCGCTACCAGATCGTCAACCGCGGCACCGGCACCGCGCTCGACGGCAGCGGCAGCACGACGGTCGGCTCGACCACGGTGATGTGGACGCCGAACTCCAGCACCAACAACGCATGGACCATCACCGGCGTGTGAACCGCCGGCACGACCGAAGCCCCTCCTCGACCACGGAAGAAGGAGCGCATGAAACGCAGACCACTCTTAACGTCCATCGCGGCTGCGATACTTCTCGTCCTGTCGGCAGCCGGCACCTCGTTCGGCACCGGCCTCGGCGCCGCCAGGCCGGCCACGGCCGCCACCGCGGGCACCGCCGGCTGCGGCAAGGCCCCGACGCTGACGAGCGGCACCCACACGATCCAGAGCGGCGGCCAGACCCGCAGTTACATCCTGCGCGTCCCCGCGGGCTACGACAGCAACCGCCCCTACCGGCTGATCTTCGGCTTCCACTGGCGTGGCGGCACCGCGGGCGACGTCGACTCCGGTGGCACCGACGGATACAACTGGTCCTACTACGGTCTGCGGCGCCTGGCGGACAGCGCGAACAACGGCACGATCTTCGTCGCCCCGCAGGGCATCGGCAACGGCTGGGCCAACTCCGGCGGCCAGGACGTGGCTTTCGTCGACGCCATGGTCAGCCGGATCGAATCAGGCCTGTGCGTCGACACCACCCAGCTGTTCTCCGCCGGCTTCAGCTACGGCGCTGCGATGTCCTATGCCCTCGCCTGCTCCCGGGCGAGCGTCTTCCGCGCCGTCGCGGTCTACTCCGGCGCCAACCTCAGCGGCTGCAACGGCGGCAACCAGCCCATCGCCTACATGGGACTGCACGGACTCAGGGACAACGTGCTGCCCATCTCCTTGGGACGGCAACTGCGCGACACCTTCGTGCGGGCGAACGGCTGCACCCCGCAGAACCCGCCCGAGCCGGCCTACGGCAGTCTGACGCACATCATCACCACCTACTCCGGCTGCAGGTCCGGATACCCCGTCGTGTGGGCCGCGTTCGACGGAGCGGGCCACGATCCCGGTCCGATAGACGGATCCACCGGTGACGGCTGGCGCACCTGGACGTCGGCGGCGGTGTGGCAGTTCTTCACACAGTTCGGTTCCGGCCAGTCGCCGCCTCCGCCACCCACCGGCGACCAGGAGATCATCGGCCAGCAGTCGGGGCGCTGCCTCGACATCAACAACTTCGCGACCGCCAACGGCACCCAGGCGCAACTGTGGGACTGCAACGGCGGCGCCAACCAGCGGTGGACCTACTCCAGCGGGAAGCAACTGGTCGTCTACGGCAACAAGTGTCTGGGCGTCGGCCAGTCCGCCGGCAGTGGCACCCCGGCGGCGATCTGGGACTGCAGCGGCCAGGCGGACCAGCAGTGGAACATCAGTTCCGACGGCACGATCACAGCGGCGCAGTCGGGTCTGTGCCTGGATGCCAACGGTCAGGGAACCGGCAACGGGACGAAGGTCCAGCTGTGGACCTGCACGGGCGGCGCGAATCAGCACTGGCGCCTGCAGAGCTGACGGGCGGGGCCAGGCACGGTGACCACGCCGGACCTGGCCCATCCTGACGGCCTGCGGCCGGCTCGTCCGCCTCGGCCTTCGGCCACAACATCCTCGCTGCCGTCCGGCGCCACCGTCTTCGGCTACCGCGGGACCTGTTGGTGGCGTGCATCAGCGAGGATCCGGACCACGCGACGACCAGTCCGCCCGTCACCGCACTCAGCCTCCGCCCGGACCGGATGGGCGACGAAGCCGTCGGTCTGCTGATCGCCGTCGTCAACGCCCGCGGCCGTGTGGACCGGCGTCGGCTGGTGCGGCCGGTGCTGACGCCCCGCCGGTCCACACGGCGTGCCGCTGCGGATCCACGACGAAGACAACGGCCGGCGCGGCCGGCCGACCTGGAAGCGAGGTGATCAGTGCCGGGCGAACTGCACCTGGGTGTGCTGCACGACGTTCGGCCGAACCGCGATTCCGCTGACGGTCAGCCGTTGCCCGTAGATGTCCGTGATTCTGATCGAGCTGCCGCACCCACTGCCGTTGGCGGAGAGGAAGTAGTTGTAGTCGGTGCGGGGCAGCTGCCGCCAGCCGCCGGAGGTGCTCACCTCCAGCCGCGTCACCGGGTTGCGGTGGCCGATGACCTGGATGCCGCACCAATAGAGGCTGGACCCCGTCTTGTACCTGATGGAGATCGTGCCGGCCGTGCTGGGACTGACCAGGCTCCACGTGATCGGGATTCGGCCCACCTTGAGGTCGGCGAGTTTGGCGAAAGCCTGCCGGCTGAGGTCGAGTTGTCCGGGAGCGCAGGGCAGGGGGCACTCATTGGTGATCCGCACGGTGACGGACTTGCCGTTGGCCGCGCGGACGAGAACGTAGGCGCCGCACGCCCTGGACGTCTCGTAGTCGGTGGTGTTCATCGCAGCGATCATGAGGGTGTCGCTGGGGCCGAACAGGCAGGCACCGTTTCCGTCGCCGGCCTCGTAGGCGGTGGCGACTCCCGTGTAGGTGGTCCTGGGCTGAATCCGCCCCGCCGACGACGCCGTGGCGGCCGATGTTCGCGCAGGCCGTGGGGTGGCCTTGGCCCTCTGCCGTGCCGCGGTCGCGGTCGCGGAGGGCGCCGGTGTCGGCGAGCCGCTCGACGGAGAGGCCGCAGACGCGCTCGGTGTACCGGTCTCGTCTGCGGTGGTGGTGCTCACCTGACGGGTGGTGACGGGCGTGGCGGCAGCAGGTGCCGCATCCGGTGTGCGGTCGGGGAGCATCCCTATGACCAGGGAGGCGAGAACGCCCGCGGCGCTCACTCCCAACGTGGCGCCCAGCACGAGCCTGCGTCTCTGCCTGCGTTGACGCGCGGCCTGCCTCGCTGTGTTCATTCGCTGTCCGTTCGGAAGATCGAGCTGACGGTGCACTGCTCAGTGGCCGCACGGGGCGAAAAGGTTGCCGCCCGATTTCCCGGTTCGCCCTCGGGGCCGGCTCCGCGAAACGGGCCGCGTCCGGCGACGGCGACGCCCACCGGGTCCTGTCACCGGCGCGCCGCCCAGCGAGCGGCGGCGTGGGAGACACGCGCCGCCGCTCGCTCGGCCCGGCGATCACACGGCCGTGAAGGTCCACAGCAGGTTGGAGCTGCTGCCGTAGGTCCACTGCTTGGCCACGGAGCCCGAGGCGACGTCGCCACCGCCGTCGAGGACCAGACCGGTGGTGCGGTTGGCGACCGAGTACTGGTCGCCGCCCCGGTCGGTGATCCTCCACTGCTGGTTGGTGCTCCCGTTCCACGGAGCCTGTCTGGCGGGCGAGCCGTCGGCGGTGCTGCCCCAGCCGTCGGCGACCATGCCGTTGGTGCGGTTGACCAGCCGGTAGTAGCCGCCGTCGAGCGCTTCCGCCCTCCACTGCAGGTTGGCGTTGCCGTTCCAGGTCCACTGCTTGAGGCCGGATCCGGAGGCCACGTCGCCGCCGCTGTCCAGGGCGAGGCCGTCGGTGACGTTGGTGATCCGGAGGTAGGCGGCCGGGGCGAACTGGACCCTCAGCGAGGTGATCTGGTCGTTGTTGCCGGTGACTCGCAGGTCCGGGTTCTCGTTGGTGAAGGTCCAGGACGTGCCGGAGAAGTTGTCGCCGGAATAGCCGACCACCTGGTAGCCGGGGGCAGGCCGGAGCGAGGAGAGGGTGCCTACGCCGAGGCCGGCCGCGGTCAGGTCGGCCGCGGTGTAGTCGCCGATGCTGAAAACACCCGCGTTGCCGGCGTAGTCGACGTCGGCGAAGGCCACCGCGCCGGCGATCGGCCGCAGCCCCGGGATGGTGCCGGAGAAGGTGAGCTTCAGGACATAGGCGTTGGCGCTGTAGGGCGCCGAGGAGGGCAGGGTGACCGTGAGGCCGGCGGCGCTCTGGGCCGGTGCGGGCAGATCGATGTAGCTGCCGGCGGTGGTGCCGAGGAGCTTGACCGAGGTCAGTGGGGAGAGGTTGATCCGGTCCGAGGCGAGGGTCTTGATCGTCAGCGAGCTTCCCGGCCAGCCCAGGACGGTGGCGTACAGGACGGTGCCCGCCTTGTTGCGGGTGAAGCGGATGTCCTGGGCGGTGCCCGCGTGCGGTGTGGTGAAGGCGCCGCCGCCCATCTTCGTCGGGCCTTCGCCGTACGCCGTCCAGGCCCGGGTCGCGTAGACGGACTCCCCGAAGCGTCTCAGGTGGTCTCCGATGCCCAGCAGGATGTCCTTCTGGGCTTGGGGGATGGTGCCGTCCGCCATCGGCGCGATGTTCAGGAGCATGGTGCCGTTCTTGCTGACCCGGTCGATGAACGAGTGGAGCATCTGCTGGGTGGTGTAGTAGCCGATGCCCTGGGTGTAGCACCAGCTGCTGCTGGAGATGCTGTCGTCGGTCAGCCAGTAAGGGCTGGTGAGCCCGGCCGGACCACCGCGCTCGTAGTCGAAGACCTCGCCCCTGTTGTTCAGGCCGTCCTTGTAGGTGGCGACGACCTCACGGCCCCAGCTGTTGGCCTGGTTGTAGTAGTACGACAGGAAGTTGAGGCGCTGCGTCTCGTCGACGGCGTCCAGCTTGAAGTCCTGCCAGAGGATGTCGGGCTGGGCGCGGTCGACGACCTCCTTGAGCTTGTCGAACCAGCGCTGGTTCTCCTCGGCCGAACCCGTCTGCCCGTAGAGCTTCTTGAGGCTCGGGTCCGTCTGTGCGGGGACGAACTCGTAGAAGCCGTTGAAGTGGTACGCGTGGTGCATGGCCACCAGCAGTCTGAGACCCTTGGCGCGGATGGCCGTGGAGAACAGTCGCAGGAGGTCGAGGCCGGGGCCCTTGTTCACCGAGTTCCACTCGTTGACCTGGCTGTCCCACATCGAGAAGCCGTCGTGGTGCTCGGCCACCGGGCCGGCGAACCTGGCACCGGCGTCGACGAAGAGCTGTACCCACTCGTCGGGGTCGAACTTCCCGCCGGCCGACTTCAGCTTCGGCGCGAACCGCACGAAGTCGCCCGCCAGGTCACGGGCTCCGTCGATGAAGTTGTGGTACGGCCATGCCGAGGGCCGGCCGTAGGTCGCGATGTGGTGCTGGTTGGCGTTGCTGCCCGACTGGTACATGTTGCGCGGGTACCACTCGTTGTCGTAGGCGGGGACGCTGAAGACGCCCCAGTGGAAGTAGATCCCGAACTTCGCGTCCTGGAACCACTCCGGGGCCGCCGGGTGCTGGTCGACCGAGTTCCAGTCGGGTGTGTACGTGCCGGGCGCCGCCTGGGCGGTACCGGCACCGAACACGCCTCCGGCGACGGCGGTGGCGGCCACACAGGTGGCGCCGGCCAGGAAGTGGCGTCTGTTGACCGAGCTCGACATGGAGACATCCCTGGTACAGGAGGGGGGCAGGGGGTGCGGGGCGCCGCTTGTTACGCAAGAAGGTCCGGCATCTCTCCCTGGAATGTCAATCCGTTCGCAGGGATGAAAGACGCTTTCCTGTATGCCGTTTCGCGCAAATTGAGGTAATTTCGCGCCGTTTACCCTCCGTAAAACATGGCATGTTTACCGGCACCGCGCGATGGTTCAGGGTTGCCCATCGGCCTTTGATTGATGGGATGGATCTCCACCGAGTGCCACCCTCTTTGTCGCCTCGGCGAGGTTTGAGCTGGGAGTTCGGAGCGATCTGGGCGCGGGGGTGGACAACCTGATGCGAGTGCCCCTATAAACATCCCATCTCTAACGTCCGGCGATACACACATGTCGTCGCGGCGAAACATCTCCCGCTTCGGGACCGGCGCGAGGAAGCACCGATGAGAGTCAGAACCGCCCTGTGTTCAGCCGTCTCCGCCTTGTCCGCACTGGCGCTGCTCAGTGCCTGCGGAAACGGTTCCACTTCGGCGTCGTCGGGCGGCAAGCCGCTGGTCGGTGTCGACTACCCGCGCTCCGACACCGACTTCTGGAACTCGTACATCAAGTACACGCCCCAGTACGGCAAGCAGCTCGGCATGAAGCTGAAGACCACCAACTCCCAGAACGACGTCGCCAAGCTCACGGCAAACGCGCAGACGTTCATCAGCCAGGGCGTCAAGGGCATCGCCATGGCCCCGCAGGACACCGCGGCCATCGCGCCGACCCTCGCGCAGCTGAAGGCCAAGAAGATCCCGGTCGTCACCGTCGACACCCGCCCCGACACCGGCGACGTCTTCATGGTCGTGCGCGCCGACAACCGCGCCTACGGGGAGAAGGCATGCCGGTACCTCGGCACCAAGCTCGGCGGCAAGGGCAAGGTCGTGATGCTGGAGGGCGGCCTGGACTCGATCAACGGACGTGACCGCACGGAGGCGTTCAACGACTGCATGAAGAAGAACTACCCGGGCATCAAGGTGCTCGGCGAGGCCACCAACTGGGACGGCGCGGTCGCGGCGCAGAAACTGCAGACGGACCTGACCGCCAACCCGGACATCAAGGGCGTCTACATGGAGTCCAGCTTCGCCCTGTCCGGCACGCTCCAGGTCCTCAAGCAGAAGCGCCTGCTGGTGGGTCCGAAGGACAAGAAGCACGTCTTCGTCGTGTCCAACGACGGCATTCCCGAGGAACTCAAGGACATCGCCGCAGGCCACATCGACGCCACCGTCTCCCAGCCCGCCGACCTCTACGCCAAGTACGCCCTGTACTACCTCAAGGCCGCCATCGACGGGAAGACGTTCAAGCCCGGCAAGACGGACCACCACAGCACCATCATCCAGGTCCGCGCCGGCGTCCTCGAGGACCAGCTCTCCGCCCCGCTCGTCACCGCCGACGGCGCCGCGTACGGCGGTGTGCCCAGCGTCAGGAGCGACGACAAGTCGCTGTGGGGCAACAACCTCGGCTGATTCCCCCGATACCGCACGGCAACGGCTCACGAGAACAAGGCGGTCGAGATGAACGACGGGGAGCGAGCAGTGACCCCCGTGCCCGCCCCGGCGGACGGCGGGCGGGTCCCCGAGAACCCGCCGGTCGTCGAGGCGACGGGCATAGTCAAACGATTCGGTCCGACGGTGGCACTCGACGGCGCCCGGATCACCATCAGGCCCGGCGAGACCCACGCCCTCGTCGGCCGCAACGGTGCCGGGAAGTCGACGCTGGTTTCGGTACTCACCGGTCTGCAGGCCCCCGACGAGGGAGTGGTGACATTCGGCGGTGAGCCCTCCCCGCGGCTCAGCGACCGCGACGCCTGGCGGCAACGCGTGGCCTGTGTCTACCAGAAGTCGACGATCATCCCCACACTCACCGTCGCCGAGAACCTCTTCCTGAACCGGCACGACCGCGGAGCCGGGCGCCTCATCAGCTGGCAGGCCACCCGTCGCCGCGCGAAGGACCTCCTGTCGACCTGGTCGGTGGACGTCGATCCGCAGGCCCCGGCGGGCGATCTGAGCGTCGAGCAGCGGCAGTTCGTGGAGATCGCCCGCGCCCTGTCCTTCGGGGCGCGGTTCATCATCCTCGACGAGCCGACCGCCCAACTCGACGGGGCGGCCATCAACCGTCTCTTCGGCCGCATCCGCGACCTGCAACGCCAGGGCGTGACCTTCCTGTTCATCAGCCACCACCTCCAGGAGGTCTACGAGATCTGCGACATGGTCACCGTGTTCCGGGACGCCCGGCACATCGTTACCGCGCCGGTCGCCGAGCTGCCGCGTGCCGAACTCGTCGCCGCCATGACGGGCGAGGCGGCCACCGACGCGGGCGCGGAGCGGTCGAGCACCCTGGACTCCGCCGCCACGGCCGCACTGAGGGTCCGCGACCTGAGCGGCGCGTCGTACGGCGACGTCACCTTCCAGGTGGGCGCGGGCGAGATCGTCGGCCTCGCGGGCGCCGCCGGCAGCGGACGCACCGAGGTCGCCGAGACCGTCGTGGGGCTGCGGGCCGCGGCGGCCGGCCTGGTGGAGATCGCCGGGAACCACCCCCGGCCGGGCAGCGTGCCGGCGGCGCTGGCCGCCGGCGCCGGGTTCGTGCCGCAGGACCGGCACCACCAGGGTCTCGTCCCCGACATGTCGATCGCTGACAACGCCACGCTGTCCGTGCCGCAGCGGCTGAGGGCCCGTGGGTTCCTGAGCCACGGGCGGCGCGACCGGCTCGCCCAGAGCATGATCGAGAAACTGGCCATCAAGACTCCCGGTCCCGAACTGCCCGTCTCCGCCCTGTCCGGAGGCAACCAGCAGAAGGTGGTCATGGCCCGTGCCCTCGCCGACGACCCCGGGCTGCTGGTGCTGATCAACCCCACCGCGGGCGTCGACGTGCGCTCCAAGGAGTTCCTCCTCGGCAAGGTCGAGGAGACCGCGCGCACCGGCACCGGAGTGCTCATCGCCTCCGACGAACTCGACGACCTGCGCATGTGCGACCGGGTCCTGGTGATGTTCCAGGGCCGTGTGACCTCGGAGATCGCCCGCGGCTGGCACGACCACGCCCTCGTGGCCGCGATGGAAGGAGTGGACCTGCATGCCTGAAGTGATGCCTGAAACCGTCCTCGCGGACACAGCCGCGGCCAAGGGCCCGGAGCCCGGGGCGAAGCGGCCGGCGCTGCTCGGCGGCCGGATCCCCCTGGCCCGGCTGCGCGATCTCGCGCTCGTCCCGGCCATCGTGGTCATCGCGATCGTCGGACAGATCGTCAACCCGGTCTTCCTGCAGACCGACAACCTCATCAACGTGCTGCAGACCATGTCCGAGATGGCCCTGCTGGTCCTCGCCCAGACGATGATCCTCATCGTCAAGAAGATGGACCTGTCGCTGGAGTCCACCATGGGCCTGGCGCCCGGCGTCGCGGCGTGGCTGGTGGTACCGGCCGGCGCGGGCCACGGACTCGGGCTGCTCCCCGGCGCGTGGGCCATCCCCGTCACCCTCGCCGTGGGTGCGCTCGTCGGCGTGATCAACGCCCTGCTGATCATCCGCTTCGGCCTCAACGGCTTCATCGTCACCCTCGGCATGCTGATCGTGCTGCGCGGTGTCCTCACCGGTATCTCCGGCGGACAGACCTTCTTCCAGCTGCCGCCGTCGATGCTCTACCTCGGCACCGCCGAATGGTTCGGGATGCCCGCGTCCATCTGGCTCTGCCTGGCCCTGTTCGCCGTCGCGATCGTGGTGCTCGGCTGGACGGGTTTCGGGCGCTCGCTGTACGCCATCGGCGGCAACGTCGACGCCGCGAAGGCGGCGGGCATCCGCACCGACCGGGTGCTGTGGATCGTCATCGTCACCGGCAGCCTGCTCGCCGCCCTGGCCGGACTGCTGCTGTCCGGACGACTGGCATCCGTCGCCTCGGCGCAGGGCAACGGTTACATCTTCACCGTCTTCGCAGCGGCCGTCATCGGCGGGATCAGCCTCAACGGAGGCAAGGGCACCGTGTTCGGTGCCTTCAGCGGCATCCTCCTGCTGTTCATGATCCAGAACGTGCTCACTCTGGGTGGCGTCCCCGCCCAGTGGATCGGCGCACTCAACGGACTGATCATCCTCGTCGCACTGACCATCTCGCGTATCACGGGCGGCAAGGTCCAGGACTGAACCAGGCGCCGTCGCGGCCGCCCGACGTTCTCGGCCGCCCACATCTCGTCGCAAGGGGCCCACCACCCCTGCACCACACAGGAGTTGCCGCCATGTCATCCGCCCCGTCCGCTTCCCCGGCTTCGGCCCGCATCACCGCCCTGGACGTGCTGGACGTGCGTTTCCCGACGTCCGAGCACCTGGACGGGTCGGACGCGATGAACCCCGAGCCCGACTACTCCGCCGCCTACGTCGTGCTGCGCACCGACGCGGGCGACGGACTGGAGGGCCACGCCCTGGCCTTCACCACCGGCCGCGGCAACGACGTGCAGGCCGCCGCCATCGCCGCCCTCGCCCCGCATGTGGTGGGCCTCCCGGTCGAACAGGTCTGTGGTGACCTCGGAGCGTTCTCCCGCTCCCTGGTCCACGACCCCCAACTGCGCTGGCTTGGACCGGAGAAGGGCGCCATCCACATGGCCACCGGGGCGGTCGTCAACGCCGCCTGGGACCTGGCCGCCAAGCGCGCGGGCCGGCCCGTGTGGCGCTTCCTCGGCGAGATGTCACCCGAGAACCTGGTCGGCCAGGTCGACTTCCGGTGGCTGAGCGACGCCCTGACACCCGAGGAGGCCCTGCAGATCCTCAAGCGCGCCGAGCCCGGTCGCCAGGAGCGCATCGCCCGGCTGCTGGAGCGCGGCTATCCCGCCTACACCACCACCCCCGGCTGGCTCGGCTACTCCGACGAGAAGCTGGCCCGCCTGGCCCGCGAGGCCGTCGCCGACGGCTTCACCCAGATCAAGCTGAAGGTCGGCGCCTCGCTGGAGGACGACGTACGGCGCATGCGCACCGCCCGGGAGGCCGTCGGCGACAACATCCGCATCGCGGTGGACGCCAACCAGAGATGGGACGTCCAGCCCGCCATCGACTGGATGCGGGCCCTGGCCCCCTACCAGCCGTACTGGATCGAGGAACCCACCTCGCCCGACGACATCCTCGGCCACGCCGCCGTCCGCAGGGCCGTCAGCCCCATCAAGGTCGCCACCGGCGAACACATCGCCAACCGGGTCGTCTTCAAGCAGCTCCTCCAGGCCGGCGCCGTCGACATCGTGCAGATCGACTCCGCCCGCGTCGGCGGCGTGGGCGAGAACATCGCGATCCTGCTGCTGGCGGCGAAGTTCGGCGTGCCGGTGTGCCCGCACGCCGGGGGCGTGGGCCTGTGCGAGATGGTGCAGCACCTGTCGATGTTCGACTACGTCGCCGTCTCGGGCACCACCGAGGACCGGGTCATCGAGTACGTCGACCACCTGCACGAGCACTTCGTCGACCCGGTGCGGATCGTCGACGGCCGCTACCAGGCGCCGGCCCTGCCGGGGCTGAGCGCGCAGATGCACCCCGAGTCCCTCAAGGAGTACGTCTACCCGGACGGCCCCGTCTGGACCGCTCGTGGCTGACGTGCCGGCCCTCGTCGACGCCCACCACCACGTGTGGGACCTGGACGTCCGGCCACAGCCCTGGCTGGACGAACCCGGGAACGAACCGATCCGCCGTACCTTCGGCCCGCACGACCTGAGGAAGGCCGCGACCCGGCCGATCGCCGGACGGCGCCTGACGAGCACGGTGGTCGTCCAGTGCATCGCGTCCGTGCCCGAGACGCGCGACCTGCTCACCCTGGCCGACCGCGATCCGCTGATCGCCGCCGTCGTCGGCTGGGTGGACCTCACGTCCCCCGCCGTCGGCGACGTACTCGACGAACTCCGGTCCGGGACCGGGGGCGGCCGCCTGCGCGCCGTACGGCACCTGGTGCAGGCCGAGGAGGATCCGCACTGGCTCCAACGGCCGGACGTCGAGGAGGGTCTGCGGGCGGTGGGGGAGCGCGGGCTCGGCTACGACGTACTGGTCCGCGACCACCAGCTCCCGCAGGCGGCCCGGCTGGCCGAACGGCTGCCCGAACTGCCGCTCGTCCTGGACCACGCCGGCAAACCGCCGATCGCGCGGCGGGAACTCACCGCATGGGCACGGCGGTTGCGGACCCTGGCCAGACATCCCCAGGTCCACTGCAAGGTGTCGGGTCTCGTCACCGAGGCCGACCACGACACGTGGACCATCGACGACATCCGCCCCGTGTGGGACGTCCTGCTGACCGCCTTCGGGGCCCAGCGGCTGATGTTCGGCTCCGACTGGCCGGTCTGTGTGCCGGCCGGCGGATGGAACCGCTGGGCCGCCACCGTCGAGGAGCTGCTGGACGACTGCTCCCGCAGCGAGAAGCAGGCCGTGCTCCGCGGTACGGCGAGCGCCTTCTACCGGCTGTCCGACGAGAAGGGGAGAACACCCTCGTGCTCCTGACCGAACTACTTCATCCCGGCATCCTCGAAGCCCTCGCCGGAGCCGGCCACGGCGCCCGCGTGCTGCTCGCCGACGGTCACTACCCCGCGAGCACCGCCACCGGCGAGCGCGCCCGCACCGTGCACCTCAACCTGGCCCCCGGCCTGCTCGACGTCACCACCGTCCTCGACGTCCTGCTGCGCGCCCTGCCCGTCGAGTCGGCGCACGTGATGGTGCCGCCCGAGGGGCGGCCGGAGCCGCCGGCCATCGCCGAGTACCGCTCGATGCTGGCGCCCGTCCCCGTCGAGACGCTGGGCCGCTTCGAGTTCTACGACGCCGCCCGCTCACCCGACCTGGCCCTGGCGATCGTCACCGCCGACATCCGCACCTACGCCAACCTGCTGCTCACCATCGGCGTCCGCGCTGAAGGGACCCTGAGAACACGATGACAATCGCAGTCCGCTATCTCTCCGCCCGTACCCTGGACACCGCGCCCGCCGAGGGTGCGTCCCCCGGCCCCGGCCAGGTGGAGATCGCCCCCGCCTACGTCGGTATCTGCGGTACCGACCTGCACATCTTCCACGGCGACATGGATGCCCGGGTCGCCGTGCCCGCCGTCCTCGGGCACGAGATGTCCGGCCGAATCGTGCGGGTGGGTGCCGGCGTGGAGGGCTGGGCACCCGGTGACGCGGTCACGGTGATGCCGCTGCGCTGGGACGACAGTTGCCCGGCCTGCCTCGCCGGGCACCAACACATCTGCCAGCACCTCGACTTCATCGGCATCGACTCCCCGGGCGCGATGCAGCAGCGCTGGACCGTGCCCGCCGCGACACTCGTCCGGCTGCCCGGATCCCTTCCCCTGGACCACGCTGCCCTCGTGGAGCCCACCGCGGTCGCGGTGCACGACGTCGGCCGGGCCGGGGTACGCGGCGGCGAGAAGGCCGTCGTGGTCGGCGGCGGCCCCGTCGGCGTCCTCATCGCCCTGGTCGCCCGGGCCGCGGGCGCGGACGTCCGAGTGGTGGAGCTGAGCACCCACCGGCGGCGTCTCGCCGAGGAGTTGGGGCTGGCTGCCTGGGATCCGGACGCCGACGACCTGCCGGAGCTGGTCCGGCAGTGGGCCGGCGACGCGGGAGCGGACGTCGCCTTCGAGGTGTCCGGCGCGCAAGGCGGAGTCGACACCGCCGTCGAGGTGCTCGGCGTGCGCGGCCGTCTCTGCCTGGTCGCCATCCACCCCCGCCCCCGCGAGGTCGACCTGCACCGCTTCTTCTGGCGCGAACTCACCCTCGTGGGTGCCCGGTTGTACGACCGCTGCGACTTCGAGAAGGCGGCGACCCTGGTGGCCGACGGCACCGTCCCGGCCGAGCGGCTGATCAGCAAGGTCGTGCCGCTCACCGAGGCGCCCGCGGCCTTCGAGGCCTTGGAGGGCGGCGGCGACGTGATGAAGATCCTCGTGGACTGCACCGACGGCGCTGAGGGAGTCGACGCATGACCGCCTTCGACCTCACCGGCAGGCTCGCCGTCGTCACCGGAGCCCGGCGCGGTATCGGCCGTGCCATGGCCCGCGCGCTCGCCGGGGCCGGCGCGGACGTCATCGGCGTCAGCGCCTTTCTGGAGGAGACCGGCAGCGCGGTGGAGAAGGACGTCACCGCCGCCGGCCGCGCCTTCGAGGCGATCCGCACCGACTTCGCGGATCCCGAGGCCGTACGAGGGCTGGGCGCGGACCTGGCCGGTCGCGAGCGCCCGGTGGACATCCTGGTCAACAACGCGGGCACGATCCGTCGCGCCCCGGCCGCCGAACACGAGGACGCCGACTGGGAGTTGGTCCTGCAGGTCAACCTGACCGCGCAGTTCGCCCTGACCCGCGCGGTGGGCGCGGCGATGGTGGCCCGCGGCCAGGGGAAGGTCATCTTCACCGCGTCGCTGCTCAGTTTCCAGGGCGGCATCACCGTCCCCGGCTACACCGCGGCGAAGCACGGCGTCGCCGGGCTGACCAAGGCGCTGGCCAACGAGTGGGCTCCGCGCGGGGTGAACGTCAACGCCATCGCGCCCGGCTACATCGCCACCGACAACACCCAGGCCCTGCAGGACGACCCCGTCCGCAGCCAGGCGATCCTGGAGCGCATCCCGGCCGGCCGCTGGGGCAGCGCGGACGACCTGGCGGGCGCCACGGTCTTCCTGGCCTCCGATGCCGCCGCCTACATTCACGGCACCGTGCTGCCCGTCGACGGCGGATGGCTCGGCCGATGACCACCGACCTGACCACCGTCCTGGCCGGAGCCCGCCTTCTGCCGGTACTGACCGTGCCGTCCACCGCGACCGCCGGCCCACTGGCCGACGCGCTCGCGGCGGGCGGCGCCCGCTGCGCCGAGGTCACCTTCCGCACCCCGGACGCCGAGCGGGTGCTGAAAACGATGGCGGCCCACGGCGGCCTGGCCGTCGGTGCGGGCACGGTCCTCACGCCCGAGCAGGCGGAACGTGCGGTGGCAGCCGGAGCCCGCTTCGTCGTTTCTCCGGGCTATGACGAGGAAGTCATCGCCAAGTGCCGGGAGCTGAGGGTGCCCGTGGTGCCCGGTATCGCCACCGCCACCGAGCTGATGTGGGCCCTGAAGGCGGGCCTCGACACCGTCAAGCTCTTCCCCGCCGAGCCGCTCGGCGGCCCGCGTGCGCTCCGCGCGCTCGCAGCGCCGTTCCCGGGAGTGCGCTTCATACCGACCGGCGGGATCGACGCCTCCCGTCTGACCGCCTACCTGGCCGATCGGGCGGTCCTCGCGGTGGGCGGCAGCTGGATGGCCACCGCCGCCCACCTGGAGCGGGGGGACTACCAGGAGATCCGCCGACTGACGGCGGACGCCGTGGACAGGAGCAGGACGTGATCGACGTGGTGGCCCTCGGCGAGGTGATGCTGCGTTTCGACCCGGGCGAGGGACGCATCCGCACCGCCCGCACCTTCCAGGTGTGGGAGGGCGGCGGCGAGTACAACGTCGTCCGCGGGCTGCGGCGCTGCTTCGGGTGGCGGACGGCCGTCGTGACCGCTCTCGCTGACAACGCGGTGGGCCGACTCGTCGAGGACCTGATCCTCCAGGGCGGCGTCGACGTCTCGCTGATCCGCTGGACACCGGACGACGGCATCGGCCGCAGCGCCCGCAACGGACTCAACTTCGTCGAACGCGGTTACGGCATCCGCGGCGCGCTGGGTGTCAGCGACCGCGCCCACACTGCCGTGTCCCGACTCCGCAAGGGTGACGTCGACTGGGACGCGGTGTTCTCGGCCGGCGTGCGCTGGTTCCATGCCGGCGGTGTCTTCGCGGGTCTGTCCGACACCACCGTCGATGTCGCCGACGAGGCGATGGCGGCCGCCCGCCGCCACGGTGTCACCGTCTCCTACGACCCTAATTTCCGCCCCAGCCTCTGGGCCGGCCGGGGCGGCGCCGACGCCGCCCGCGAGGCCGACCTGCGGCTCGCGCGGCACGCCGACGTCGTCGTGGGCGCTCTGGGCCTGGCCGGGACGCACCCGGGACAGACGCGCATCGGGGACGACGAGGTGGCCGACGCCCTCGCCGAGTCGGCCGGCCTGCTGCCCGATGCGAGAGTACTGGCGACGACCCTGCGCGGCGTACCGTCGGCCGGCGTCAACGACTGGTCCTCGGCCGCCTGGTCCGCCGAAACCGGCTTCATCAACGGCCCCCGGATGCCTGGTCTGCAGGTTCTGGACCGCATCGGCTCCGGCGACGCCTTCGCCGCCGGCCTGATCCACGGACTGCTGGACGACGCCGGCCTGGAGCGCGCCCTGGCCTACGGCACCGCCCACGGTGCCCTGGTCATGACGACGCCCGGAGACGTCTCCATGGCTTCCCTCGCCGAGGTCGAAGCACTCATCGACGGCGGGTCGGCCCACGTCAGACGCTGACCGACGTCCCCCACCCCTGTCCCCAGGAGTACGCCTTGCACCAGCGGAAGATCCAGAACACGTCCGTCGCGCTCACCGGGCTCGGCTTCGGGGCCTCCGTGATCGGCAACCTCTACCGGGTGACCGACGCCCATGTTGCCTCGGCCGCCCTCGACGCGGCCTGGGAGGCGGGCATCCGCTACTTCGACACCGCACCGCACTACGGCCTCGGCCTCTCCGAACGCCGTCTGGGCGCCGCCCTGCGCGACCGCCCGCGTGCGGAGTACGTCATCTCCTCAAAGGTGGGACGGCTGCTGGTGCCCAACGAGCACCCGCGGGGCGTCGACACCGAGGGCTTCGTCGTACGCGACGACCTGCGCCGGCAGTGGGACTTCAGCCGCGACGGCGTACTGCGCTCCATCGAGGACACGCTGCGGCGCACGGGCCTGGACCGCCTCGACATCGTCTATCTCCACGACCCCGACGACCACTGGCGGCAGGCGGCCGAGGAGGCCATGCCCGCCCTGGCCGCCCTGCGCGAGCAGGGTGTGATCGGGGCGATCGGCGCCGGCATGAACCAGTCCGCCATGCTCGCCCGGTTCCTGCGCGAGACCGCCGCTGACGTGGTGATGCTCGCCGGGCGCTACACCCTCCTCGACCAGTCCGCCCTCGACGACGTCCTGCCCGCCGCCCGCGACCTCGGCAAGAGTGTGGTGGCGGTGGGCGTGTTCAACTCGGGACTGCTCTCCCGGGACCGGCCTGCCGAGGGCATGAAGTACGACTACCACGACGCCCCGCCGGCTCTGGTCGCCCGTGCCCGGGCGATCGCCGAAGTCTGCGAGTGGTACGACACCACCCTGCCCGCCGCCGCGATCGCCTTCCCGTACACCCATCCCAGTATCATCAACGTCACCCTCGGCATGCGGACTGCGCAACAGGTCGGACGAAACGTGGAACTCCATGATCAGCACGTCCCGGACGGCCTCTGGGACGATCTACGCGCGCAGGGGCTGATCAGGGCGGACGTGCTCGCGGGGCACGGTGGAGGGAGGGATGTGCGGTGTCTCTGACGGACAAGGCCATCGAGCAGATCCGTGAGCTGATCCGTACCGGTGCCCTTCCTCCGGGCTCGAAGCTCCCACCAGAGCCGGACCTGGCCGCGCAGCTCGGCCTGTCCCGCAACCTCGCCCGCGAGGCGGTCAAGGCACTGGCCGTCGCGCGGGTCCTGGAGGTTCGCCGGGGGGACGGCACGTATGTGACCAGCCTCCAGCCGAGCCTGCTCCTGGAGGGGCTCGGCGGTGCGGTGGAACTCCTGCAGGGCGACTCGGTCGCCCTGCAGGACCTCATGGAGGTACGCCGACTCCTCGAACCCATGGCCACGGCCCTTGCCGCCACGCGGATTTCCGATGAGCAACTGGCCGAGGTCAAGCAGCACCTGGACGCCATGCGTGAGGCCCGCGACAACGTCGAACGGCTCAACGCCCACGACGCCGCCTTCCACCGCGCCGTCGTCTCCGCCACGGGCAACGAGACCCTCCTCACCCTCCTGGAAGGGATCTCCGGCCGCACCCTGCGCGCCCGTATCTGGCGCGGTCTGGTCGACGGCAAGGCCGCGGGCCGCACCCTCGCCGAGCACGAGGCCATCTTCAACGCCCTGTCCACCCGTGACGCCACTCTCAGCCAGGCTGCGGCACTGCTGCACGTGAGCAACACCGAGCAGTGGCTGAGGGAGCATCTGCGCTCGGGTGAACCGCTGCCCTTCGGGACGACAGCGGGGAAGTGACGGGCGAGTGCCGACATTCTCCCGGGACCGGAGCTGGGAGGGCTGAGGTCCCGGGATCGAGGGGCATCCGGGCGGCCGGTCCGGCGGGGAGGGGCGGCCACGAAGCACCTTCGCTTTCCCGAGACCTCTTCCCGGGGCGGGGCCGGTCGCGCAGGGCGGCGCCCAGACGGCGTTCGGAGAGGCCGAGGCCGTAGTGCGGTGCGGTGTCGAAGTAGCGGATGCCCGCCTCCCAGGCCGCGTCGAGGGCGGCCGAGGCAACATGGGCGTCGGTCACCCGGTAGAGGTTGCCGATCACGGAGGCCCCGAAGCCGAGCCCGGTGAGCGCGACGGACGTGTTCTGGATCTTCCGCTGGTGCAAGGCGTACTCCTGGGGACAGGGGTGGGGGACGTCGGTCAGCGTCTGACGTGGGCCGACCCGCCGTCGATGAGTGCTTCGACCTCGGCGAGGGAAGCCATGGAGACGTCTCCGGGCGTCGTCATGACCAGGGCACCGTGGGCGGTGCCGTAGGCCAGGGCGCGCTCCAGGCCGGCGTCGTCCAGCAGTCCGTGGATCAGGCCGGCGGCGAAGGCGTCGCCGGAGCCGATGCGGTCCAGGACGTGCAGGCCGGGCATGACGGGGCCGGTGACGTGAGAATCCCCTCCTTCAGCAGGCGGAGAAGTCAGCCCGATTCCCCTGTCGCGGATGAGTTGGCCTGCTCGGCCGTGGCGTCGAACGGTCTGCGATAGCTGGGTGTGCGCGTGCGCATCCCGAGCCGCAGGGTGAGCCGGATCCGGGTGGAAGCGGGCAGACGGACCGTCAGGAAAGGTGAGCCGCACGGGACTTCTGTCTCGGAGACCACCGGCTCGGCGTGGCCGTAGTCGTACATGTCGCCGATCCAGCCGTCGTCCGGGCAGATCGTGTAGCGGACGCCGGTGATGGTGTGCTCGGCGAACGCGCCCGCCTGGACGATGACCGTGCGGTCGGTGCCGGGGGAGAGGTTGACCAGTTCGACGGTGGTCGCCTCGGGGTCGATGGAGGTGACCAGGGCGGCGACATCGGCGGGCAGACCCGCGCGGCGGGCGTCGGCGTCGTGGTAGCGCAGCCGCGCCTGTTGTAGACCGCCCTGGTACATCACCTGCGGGCCGCCCCAGGTCAGCTGCACCAGGGCCTCGGTGACCACCGGGTTGCACTGCTGCCACACGTGGATGTCGGCCTCGGGCACATCCAGGTCGCGGTAGCGGTCGATACGCCGCAGCCGGTGCCTGGCCTGGGCCTGGGCGGCCGTGAGGATCCGCTCCGGGTAGCCGGGGTCGTCGCCGGCGAGGAAAGCGAACCACGCCTTCTCGTGCCCGGACTCCTCCTTGGCGCGGAACGGGCGCACGGTGCGCCAGTCGATGCCGTCGGCCTCGCGCAGCCGTTCGAGGCGGGCGCGGTCGGCCTGCGAGGAGGTGTGGTGCCACAGGGCGACCGGCACGGGGGGCGTGGAGGGGTTGTAGTCGAACCAGCCCGAGTCGTTGTGCCGGAACGGCAGGTGGAGCGTGGGCGTGTCACGGTCCGGGCCGAGTTCGGCCACCCACTTGGAGGGCAGGCTCGAGTCGGCCTCGGTGTGGGGCATGACCTTGCCGCGGTCGATGAGGGCGTCGAGCGAGGTCGCGACCATGGAGAGGTAGTCGTCGTCCCCGGTGACCGTCGCTGCCGCGAGTGCCGCCACGCAGGCCGCGTGTCCGACACTGTGCCAGCCGTGCGGCCAGGACCAGCCGTAGTGGCCGCCGTACCAGCGGCCCTCCAGCAGGCTGCCGACGACGCCGTCCGGGCCGACGTTGTCCGGGATCAGGCCGCCCTGTTCCCGGGTGCGCTGGCGCCAGGCGCCCACGTAGTCGACGATCCAGTCGCGGTAGCGCTCCTCGCCGGACAGGATCCAGGCGTTGAGGACCAGTCCGGCCGCGGCGAGGTTGAGAGCGGTGTCGCCGACGCCCATCCGGTCCCGCATCTGGTCGCCCAGCCGGGGGTCCGCCGACAGCGGGAAGGGGCCGTCGGCGGCTTCGGGCAGCCAGTCGAGCGGGTAGCCGTAGGTCTGTGCCTCCTTCGGCAGCCAGGGGTAGACGTCGCCGTCGAACAGGCCGGTGCGCTCGGGGTCGCTGCCGTTGTGTGGGCGGGTGATGATGCGGTGCTCGGGGTCGTAGTTGCCCTTGGCGGGGTCGACGTAGAACTCGGCGAAACGCAGGGCCCGTTCGGCCCAGCGCTCGGGCGCGGCCATGCACAGGAAGTAGAGCAGCAGCAGGCTCTCGCCCTGGTGGAACCAGTCGTAGCCGCGCTCGTACTCGTCGCGCAGCATGTTCAGTTCGGTCAGCTGACTGGTCACGCCCTCCCAGTGCCGCTCGCTGGCGGGCAGGAGGTCGTCGGCACCGCCGAGCAGGTACAGCTGGGGCCAGTTGAAGAAGACCTCGTAGAAGTCGTCCACGCCGTCGCGGCTGGTCAGGTGTCTGTTGTAGTTGAGTCGGCCGTCGGGGCCGGTGAAGGCGTGCTCGAAGCGGCGCCAGGCGTGGTCGAGCAGGTCGAACAGGGCGCGCTGTGCGACGGCCCAGCCGGGGGGTTCGAGCAAGGGGACCGTGGCCTGGACATCGGGTGTCGAGGCGTCGGAGGTGTCGGGGTGTGTGCTGAAGGGCATGGGAGCGGTCACTCCTTGGTGGCGCCGGCGAGCATTCCGCTGACCAGGTAGCGCTGGGCGAACAGGAACACGACGAGCACGGGGGTGATGGCAACCAGCGTCGCCAGTGCCAATTGCGGGCGCTGGATCGCGAGTGTGCCGACGGTGGGGTTGAACGACGGCACATTGCTCAGGAGACTGCCGACGCCCACCTGGATCGGCATCTGGTCGCTCTCGGGGAGCATCACGTAGGGCAGGAAGTAGTTCGTCCAGTTGGCGACGAAGCTGAAGAACCCGACCAGCGCGATGACGGGGGTCGCCAGGGGCAGGGCCACGTGCCGGAAGACGCCGAACTCGGAGCAGCCGTCGATCCGGGCCGCGGCCAGGAGGTCCGTGGGCACGGCGGTGGTGAAGTAGATGTACGTCAGGTACACCCCGAAGGGGTAGAAGGAGTACGGCAGGATGATCGACCACATGGTGCCGATCAGGTGCACCGCGTTGATCTCCAGGAACAGCGGTACCACCAGCGTGGCGTTGGGCATCAGCATCACGACGAGGGTCGCGATCAGCAGCGTGTGCCGGCCGCGGAACTGGGTCATGGCCAGCGCGTATCCGGCCGGGACGGCCAGGCAAAGGGTGATGACCAGGGAGATCGCGGCGTAGAGGGCGGAGTTGCGCAGCCACAGCAGGATGGCGTCGTCCTGGAAGGCGGTGAGCGCGTGCCAGTTGGCCGACAGCGCGTGCCAGGATCCGAAGGACAACGGGTTGTCGTGGACCAGTTGCTGGTCGGTCTTGGTCGCCGCGAGCAGCAGCCACAGGACCGGCAGCACGAAGAAGACCACGAAGACGGTGAGTGCCGAGCCGGCCAGCAGCCGGGACGTCATGCGCCGCGGGCGCCGGCCGCGCTGCCGCGGTTCCCCGCGGCGGCTTCGGCTGATGATGTTCGTCTCCCGTTCCGCGCTGGCGGTGGCAGGGGGAGTGGGTCGGGTGTCAGTCGGCATCGAAGAACCCCGACCGTGCGACGAAGACACCGGCGACCGACACGCTGACGACCAGAAGCTCCACCGAGACCGCGGCCGCGCCGTTGATGTTGTTCATCTGGAAGGCGAAGTCGTACGTCAGCTGGTTGAGCGAGTAGTCGCGGCCGGCCACGCCCGTGCTGGCGAGGGAGAGCAGCTGCGGCTCGACGAAGAGCTGGGCGCCGCCCGCGAAGGCCAGGATCACCATGTACACGATCCACTTGCGCAGCATGGGGATCTGGACCCGCCAGGCGGTCTGCCAGCCGTTCGCGCCGTCGATGCGGGCGGCTTCCATGACGTCCTTGGGGATGTTGTTGAGCGCGCCGTACATGACGACGATCCAGCCGCCCGCGCCGGTCCAGAACGCGATGATCGTGAACAGCAGCGCCAGATTGCCGGGGGCGATGACCTCACCGAAGGTGTGGAAGCCCAGTGTCTCCAGCAGGGAGCTGACGGGGCTGACCGTGGGGTCGAGCATGAACAGCCACACCAGGACGCTCGCGGCGCCGGCGAGTGCGCCGGGGATGTAGTAGAGGAAGCGCAGCGCCTGGCTGACGGGACCGGAGGACAGCCGGTGCAGGAGCAGCGCCAGGACCACCACGAACACGACGAGGGACAGGAGCCAGAAGAGCAGATACAGGGCCACGTGGCCCAGGGAGTCGACGAAGCGGAAGTCCTGTGCCGTGGTGGCGAAGTTGGAGAAGCCGGTGAAGGCGCCTCCGGCGTTCGTGAACGCGAAGTAGATGGCGTAGCAGGTGGGGAGGACGCCGAAGGCGATCAGCAGCAGTGCGTAGCCGGCGACGAATGCCATGCCGGCCCGGCTCTGCCGGGAGGTGCCGCGAGGGCGTCCCCGGACGGAGCCGGCCGAGGAGTGCGTGAGCGTCACTGGGAAACCTTGTATCCGTCGGCCTTGGCGTACTTGACGATCGAGTCCTGCCAGGCGGGCAGCATCGATTCGATGGTCTTGCCCTGCGTCAGGCCGGGCTTGACGGTGGCCGCCCAGATCGCCTCCTGGCTGAACTGGCCCGACCCCCAGTCCGACCACACCTGCGAGGAGGCGTCCTTGAGGGCGGTGAGGCCGCCGGCGAAGTAGCCGGAGGTGGCCTGCGCCTTCAGCCAGTTCTCGGCGGCGGGCGCGTACGCCGGGAAGCCGGGGGCCTTCTCGCCCTGGTAGGCGTTGTCGGTGGTGACCCACTTCAGGAAGTCGGTGGCCGCCTTGATGTGGGTGGAGTGCTTGGACAGCAGCCAGGTGCCGCCGCCGACGTTGCCGGTGGAGGGGGAGGTGTCGCCCTGCCACTGCGGTATGGGTGCGACCGCGATCTGCTTGGCCGGCGTCTTGAGTCCGTCCTTGAAGACCGCGCCGCCGTACCAGGCCGGGCCGGGCATCAGCAGGACCTTGTCGGCCTCGTTCTTGGCGAAGTCGGTGCTGAAGACGCCGCTGATCGACATGGACTTGTTCTTGATCAGTACGTCCATCAGTGTGGCCATCTTGGTGCAGGCTTCGCTGGTGGTGTTGACCGAGACGGCCTTGGGGCCGGTGATGTGGTTGGCGCCGCACTTGCTCGCCCACAGGTAGATCTCGGGAGTGAAGGAGTCGCCCGCGTCGCCGACGAGGTAGCCGGGGTGCTCCTTGGCGACCTTCTCGCCGAGCGCCTGGTACTCCTGCCAGGTCGTGGGGACCGTGTAGCCGAACTTCTTCAGCAGTGGCGCGTTGTACCAGAGCACCACCTGGGAGAGGTCGTTGCGCAGGCAGTAGAGGGTCCCGTCGACGGTGCAGACGTCGTTGGCGCCCTTGGCGAATCCGCCGAGGGTCGCCTGCGGGATCAGGCCCTTGTCGAGCGGTGCCGCGAAGCCCGCGTCGACGGCCCAGCTCGCCTCGTTGTTCTGGGAGCTGAAGACGACGTCCGGCCAGCCCTTGCCCGTGCGGTTGAACAACTGCACCTTGGTCTGGAGGTAGTTGGAGCCGTTGGCGTCACCGTCGTAGCTGACGATGTCCATCTTCACGTCCGGGTGCTGCGACTGGTACAGCTTTGCGGCGTCCATGCGGGTCGCGTCCACCCAGACGGTCAGCGCCCCGTCTTTCTGGGCGGCCTGCGCGAATCCGTCCTTGGCCGTGCCGGTCGCGCCGCCACTCCCGCCACAGGCGGTCACGGTGAGCAGCACGGTGACGGCACAGCCGGCCAGCAACGCGGCACGTCTCCCGCTGGTCCCTGTCTCCTGGGCGACCGAAGACCTGTAGACGGACATGAGCGACTCCACTCGGTTTGCATGAGGCTGACGGCTCTGTCATTACCGCTGCGGAAGAAATTAGCCGCCACATCAGAGGATGCGTCAAGGGGTGTGTACGGCTTTTTCGGGCGCCATTAGACGTGCGAGAGCTACGTCAGGGCTGCTCTAGGGCAAAAGGACCTGAACAACTAGTCATATATGGTGCAAGTCGCACAGAAGGATGCGATCAAGTGTCTGAAGAATGAGTACGACTTATATTGAGCTGAGGTACGATGGGCATGGCTTCAAAGCAGATCAATCACTCTCGTCGCAGCCACCCGGAGGCAGGACACATGAACGACACGCCCGCCGTGCCAGCAGTGGTGAACGGCGCGGACGAGCGGCGCGACTACCGGCCCGGATACGAGGTCGTGGCGGAGCGGATCCTCGAGTTCATCGCCGAGGAGCGCCTGGTACCCGGTGACCGGATGCCCACGGAGAACGACTTGGCCCAGCAGTTGGACACCAGTCGGGCGGTGGTCAGGGAAGCCGTGAAGATCCTCTCGGCGCTCGGCCGGGTGCGGGCGCACAAGGGGCGCGGACTGTTCGTCGCGGATGACGACGGCATGCTGATCACCAGTCGCTGGGGCGGTTTCTTCCGGCCCGTGGACCTCGACCACGTCCTCATGCTCTTCGAGTTTCGCCGGGTCCAGGAGATGGCCGCCGCCAGGTTCGCGGCCACCCGTGCCACGCCGGCCGAACTACGCACCATCGAGGTCGCGATGCAGCAGTGCCGGCTCGGGTACGTCCATGGCGAGGTCGCCGTCTTCAACCAGGGCGACGACGACTTCCACGCGGCGGTGGCGGCCGCCTCGCACAACACGTTCCTCGGCAGCGCGGTGCGCGACGCCCGCCGACTGCAGCGCCAGTCCAGCGCGATCGGCATCCACAACACCCTCGGCGAAGGCACTCCGGCCGCGGTCGAGGAGCACGAGGCCATCTACCGCGCCATCCGCGACGGCCACCCCGACGAAGCGGCCGAGGCCACGGCCGTGCACCTGGACCGGACCCTGGAGGACTACCGGCGGGAGATCCAGCGGCGCCTGTTCGGCTGATTCTCCTGCCAGGACATGCGGAGGGGCAGCACCGCGATCGGCTGGGCGAGGGCCGGTATCTCGTCCAGCGGCGTGATTCTGCCGGGAAGGCTCCAGTCGTTGCTGTTGTAGGCGATCACCAGGTGCGTCACGCCGTGGGTTGCGAGCACGTCCTCATCGAACCGGGACAACCCGGCCCGGACCCATGACGGAGTCGCCGACGGTGCGTCGAGCCGGATTCGGTTTCCTGCGATTCCCCGGTTGACGACGGCGATCCTGGTATCAGCGGGAAGCCGGGCTGCGGTGTACTGCGGCCACCCCATTGCCGTGCTGGATGCCCCGAGGCATACGACCACCGCCTTCGCCTCGGCTCCGGCCACCTCGAAGGTGCGCAGGAAAGGACCTCCCGGAGGCAGGGACCAGCCGTTCCCGTCGGGCTCGGGTCCGGTGCTGGTGCTGGTGGCAGGGAATTCGCGCGATGCGTCGGCCTCCACCTGCGCCGATCCTTCGAGCGGGAACGCGCGTGATCCTACGAAGTCGCCCGGCAGGGACCGGTTGAACGTGGCTCCGTTCGCTGACGTGTAGGGCGTGAACTCGGGCAGATGCAGGTCGACGACGATCTCGTCGCCGTGGCTGACGGTCAGGTCGACCGGGTCGGTCCACCGCGACGTGCCGACCGGGATCTCTCGATGACTGCCCGTCGATGGAGACCTCGACGAACCGTCCGCAGACTCCGATGGCCCTTCGCGCGATCCGAACGGCGCCGTGTCCGAAGAGATTGGACAGCTCTACCCGGACGCGGCTGCCGCCGATGCTCGCGGGCACGGTCAGGCGGACGGTGACATCGTCGAGGGGCGGTCCGTCCTCCTCACCGCGGAAGTCGGTCATGGCCTGGGTCCCGCCGGCGCCCAGCCGCCCGCGCCGTCATCGGTCTCGTGTGTCCTCAAGCTCGCCTCTTTCTTCGTCTGCTGTGGGTCGGCTGTCGGGCGTGGATGTCACTCGGTCTGGTCGGCGGCGGTGAAGAGGTCGAGGAATCCGGACGGTGCGTTGTCGCCGATCATGAGGTCCAGCATGTCGTGCGCCTCGGCGTAGAAGGGTTCGGTTCGGGGGAACAGCGCCTCTTCGTAGGCGGTGAGAGCCGCCTCGACGTCGTCGGGGTGGGCGGCGATCGCCTTGCCGAGTTCGGCGCCGTCGAACATCGCCAGGTTCGCGCCGTCACCGGACGGCGGCATCAGGTGGGCGGCATCGCCGAGGAGCGTCACTCCGGGCACGCGCTCCCATCGGTGTCCGTCCGGGAGTGTGTGGATCGGGCGGGCGACCGGAGCGGTCGCGCCGTCGGTGATCAGCGCGGTGAGCTCCGGGGCCCAGCCGTCGAACTCGGCCGCGATCCGGGCCGTCGCGGCGGTGGCGTCGGTGAAGTCGATGGCGGCGATCCACTCGGCGGAGCGGTTCAGCTCGACGTACGTGTGCAGGATGTTCCCCGCCTCGCGGTGCGCGATGATCCCCTTGCCCGGAGCCAGCGCGTACATCGCGCCGGCACCGACCGCTTCGGCCGCCGCGGGGTGCCGTGCGTCGGCGTCGTACAGGTAGATGTCGATGAATGTCGTGCCGGTGTACCGGGGTTCGGCGTCGGAGAGCAGCGGGCGGACCTTCGACCAGGCGCCGTCGGCGCCGACGAGGAGACCGGTGGTCACGGTCGAGCCGTCGGTGAAGGTCAGCTCGTGTCGGCCGTCGCCGAGGGTCCGGACGCCGGTGGCCTTGTGTCCCCACCGGACCGTCTGATCGGGCAGGGAGTCGAGCAGGATCCGGCGCAGGTCTCCGCGGAGCACTTCGGGACGCCGCCCCGCGCCGTCGTCCGGGGCCTCGAACAGCAGCTTGCCGCCCTGGTCGAACAGGCGCGAGGCCTCGGCGCCCTCGTGGATGATCGCGCGGAACTCGTCGGTGAGGCCGGCGTCGGCGAGCGCGCGCTGCCCGTCGGTCTCATGGATGTCGAGCTGGCCGCCTTGCGCGCGGTACTTCTCCGAGGGATCGGCCTCGTAGACCGTCGCCGGGATGCCGTGGACGTGCAGGACCCGGGCGAGAGTCAGGCCGCCGAGGCCGGCGCCGACGATGGCGATCGGGTGGTGGCTGGTGTTCATGGGCTTCCTCGTTTCCGCACGGCGCAGCGTCGGGCACGCACCCGACATCAATATGGACCGGCGTTCCATTAGCAATATGGAACACCGCTCCAGGGCGTGTCAAAATGAGGTCATGCAGCGGACGCGAGGAAGAGCACCTTCCGGGGGACGCGCCGGCGCCCTCTCGCAAGAGTTGATCGTCGGCGCGGCCGTCTCACTGCTGGACGAGCTGGGCGAGCGGGGGCTCACCTTCAGGCTGCTGGCCAAACAGCTGAACACCGGGACCGGCGCGCTGTACTGGCACGTGTCGAACAAGGACGAGCTGGTCGCCCTGGCCGCCGATCAGGTGCTCGGCCATGCCTTCGCCTCGCACCCAAGCCCCGAGGAAGACGCCGGCTCCGGGCTGCGCGCGCTTGCCGTCGCCGTCTACGACGCCCTTGACCGGCACCCGTGGGCGGCGTCCCACGTTTCCGCGCCACCCACGCTGGCGAACGCGCTGCGCCTGCTCGACCGCATCGGCACCCTGGTCGCACGCACCGGGCTGCCGGCCGACCGGCATTTCGCGGTCTCCACCGCGATCTCCTACTACGTCACCGGCGTCAGCGCTCAGATCATCGCCCCGCGCACCACCCCCGACGCGGCCGTCAGCCGCGACGACTTCCTCGCCCGGACCGCCCAACGCTGGGAAGAACTCGACCCGGCCGACTACCCCTTCCTGACACGCACCACCCACCACCTGCGCAACCATGCCGATCGTGACCAGTTCATCGCCGGCCTCGACATGCTCCTGGTCGGCCTGAACGCGACCACGGACCCGCGACCGCCCGCATGACGCCGCAATCCAGGCGGTACGGAATCGATCGCTTGGCCGACCGCGCCGCTGTGCACCGTGGCGAACTGTGGGCAGCGGACTTTGGCGAGGCACCTGGACCACAGCAGCGCCGAGGGCGGGACGTCCCGGGCGTCACGCCGGGACTGCGGCTGACTCCCCTTGCGGGGCGCGCGGGCCGGGCGGGCGTGTCCAGTGGCGGATGGCCGGGCCGCGACGCCGCCCGCGCGCTGCTCACCTCGATCGGCATCGATCCCGCAGCCGTCTAAGCGTCATGTCCGACCGTCTGCGCATCATCGGGGTGGAAGAGACCGCCGTCGTAG
>NZ_JBJWOT010000003.1:0-283397 GCF_047049295.1 Streptomyces sediminimaris
TCACCACCGTCGACCGCTACTACCTCGCCTGGAGCGAACTCCAGTCGGAGCACGGTGACGAGACACTCACCTCAACCCGCATGGCCGAACAGCTCTCCGCACACCTGGCCACCAAAGACATCCACGGCCGCGGCGGCCACCCCCTCAGCCCCACCACCCTGCGCCGCTACCTCCTGCCCTTCCGCATCTACCACCTCTGGGCCCAGCACCGTCAGCACAACACCACACCCACCCCACAAACCATCGCAAAAGAATGCACCGCCCACGGCATCACTGCCCAATACAACAAACCCATCACCACCGACCACATCACCCAGCTGACTCCCGACTTCGAACGACGCTGGCACACCCTCACACACCAGCACACCCACCAGGAGGGGACTGCGGGCGACGCCCTGGAGGTGATCTCGGCCCGGGGCCTACACCGAGGGCATCACCCGCCACGTGAGCAGACCTGGATGGCGTGATTGTATAGGTGTAGCTATAATAAATGCGACTACCCTAGAGAGGGGCGTTGTGCACAAGCCCGCCGAGATGTTCGACCGCGACTTCGAATGGGCCGAGCTCACCCGTTTCGCGGCCCTGCCCGGCCCCCGCGCCGCCCTCGGCGTGGTCTCCGGCCGCCGCCGCCAGGGCAAGACCTTCCTCCTCGACGCCCTCACCCACGCAAGCGGCGGCTTCATGTTCACCGCCACCGAGACCACCGAGGCCGACGCCCTGCGCCAGTTCGGCCAGGCCCTGGCCCACCACCGCGGCCAGAGCACCCCGTTCCGCTTCCTGCACTGGGACGAGGCCGTCACGGAACTGATGCGCAGCGCCGACCAGGGCCGCCCCACCACCGCGGTCATCGACGAGTTCCCCTTCCTCGCCAAGGCCTCCCCCGCACTGCCCTCGATCATCCAGCGCGCCCTCGACCCCGCCGCCCAGCACACCAACACCCCCGTACGGCTCCTGCTGTGCGGCTCCGCCCTGTCCTTCATGGGGGGACTCCTGGCCGGCAACGCCCCGCTGCGCGGCCGCGCCGGCCTCGAACTCATCGTCCCCACCCTGGACTTCCGCCTCGCCGCCGAGTTCTGGGAGATCACCGACCCGCGCACCGCACTGCTCACCAACGCCATCGTCGGCGGCACCCCCGCCTACCGCCGCGAGTTCACCCAGGGCGACACCCCCGCCGGTGCGGACGACTTCGACGCCTGGGTCACCCGCGCCGTCCTCAACCCCGCCCGCCCGCTCTTCCGCGAGGCCCGCTACCTGCTCGCCGAGGAACCCGAACTGCACGACACCGCGCTCTACCACTCCGTCCTGGCCGCCATCGCCGCCGGAAACACCGCCCGGGGCGGCATCGCCGACTACCTCGGCCGCAAGTCCACCGACCTGGCCCACCCGCTCAGCGTCCTCCAGGACGTCGGCATGATCACCCACGAGGCGGATGCCTTCCGCCGCAACCGGTCCGCCTACCGCATCGCCGAGCCCCTCGTCGCCTTCTACCATGCGGTCATGCGCCCGGCCTGGGGCGATCTGGAACGCCCCGGACGCGCCCCCACGGTCTGGCGCCGTACCCAGTCCACCTTCCGCAGCAAGGTCGTCGGCCCGCACTTCGAACAGGTCTGCCGTCAATGGGCCCGCTGGCACGCCAGCCCCGAAACCCATGGCGGACAGGCCACCCGGGTGGCCGCCGGAACCGTCAACGACCCCGCCGCCAGGACCAGTCACGAAGTCGACGTCGCCGTCCACGGAGACAGCGGCGAGGGCCGCGAGGTGCTGCTCGCCATCGGCGAAGCCAAATGGAACGACCGTATGGGCAGGGGACACCTGGAACGCCTCCAGCACATCCGCTCCCTCCTCATCGACCGTGGCATCGCCACCGACACCACCCGCCTGCACTGCTACAGCGGCGCGGGCTTCACCGACGAACTGCACGCTCTCGCCGAGCACGACCCCCACCACCTTCAGTTGATCGACCCGCAACGCCTGTACCACGGCGAATAAAGCCATCAACAGCCCTGAGCAGGGCCCAAGGCCGGCCGTGCAAAACCTCGACGGACTCCCCCGACGGTGACATCCGCGAGGAGCTGCGCCAGCTGCTCGCCCGCGCACCGCTGCCGGACCGTGCCTGGCCGAGTGCCGGTCAGATCCGTGCCTGGGCCCACGAGTTCTGCTCCGCGGCCGACACCGAGAGGAAAGCAACGGGACCTATGAGCAAGAAAGAACGGCGACTGAGTACCCCCTGTGCTCGGAGCCTGAATTGCAGTATGTAGAAATTCGGCGTCAGCACGACCCCACAGCCTTTCCTGTGCTGTAATTCCCTGCACCGCAGAAGCCGAAGTTGAATGCAGTGTTCGTGGCAGCGTTACCTCGAGTCACTGCCCAGTCGATCGCTCTCGTGTATCCATGGATAACGACACGACCGTCGGCCGACCAATACGTCGTTTTGACTATGCGACGTAAACTCGATCGAGCGATTCCGCTGTCCAGGTGCGGGTTGAGTCGGCGGAAGTAGCGGGCAGTGACCCATTTTCGGCCCTTCTTAGGGTGCCTGCGGCAAACCTGCCTGCGGGTCAGTCAAGTGGGTGGAGATGCCGTAGGCCGGGTTAACTGGGTGGCGATGTCGGCCTTGTGAAGGGTTTCTGCGATGGAACATCTATCAACTGCCGCTGAGCGCCACCCAGATCGCACCTACGCCAGCTATCACGGCACCTAGGATGAGAGACAAATCGGCAGGCGCGCACCGTGTCCAGCGGACCTGCGGGGTGGCCTTGGCATCATCTACCGCGCGACCTGAATGTAGCCAGTCGGTGATCCTCCGAGCCGCCTCACCGCTTGAATCTAAATCGGTCGATGAGAGAGCCCCCGAACGCAAAAACCGAGATAGTGCGGTCTTCACCAAAGTGCACTTCCAGCGTTCCGTCACCGCCGACGGAGGCGTTGCGGATCGTTGTTTTCGGAATCACATGAGTCCGCAGAGGGTTAACCACCAGGAGCGCATCGTCACGCAATACCACTTTGCAGTTAGCGATTCGCCCAACGATACTCGCAAGCGCCAAGCAGACTGGTATTCCCTGCCAGCCAGTCCGGAAGTCACCTACGGATACGGCAACACTAAAACCAATTCCAACTCCCACGATTGTGATCCCGCAAAAAATAGGCCAGGAACGTCGCCAGAGTACGGCTTGGCTCGTTCCAGATTTCATTACGCTCTCCTGTTCCTGGCCGTTCAAGAAGTTCAAACAGGGTTGCTCTCAGCACCACTTCTTAACATTCCCTGGGCTCGCGGCGCCCACGCCACAGAATGTTCCTGAATTTGCGAGATTGAGGCTTATGTTCCCCTGAGTGGCTCCCCAGTCAATGGTCTTTCGGTATCCATAGATGGTGACGTTCTCCATCTCAGACACAGTCTTTCCTCGATCATTCACGTGCGCACGCCGGTGTGAGGGGTTCGGCTGGAGTGCTCGGTTGATGGCCGTTTGTTCTGCGGTGTGATCGCTGTCGGCCAGGCTGGTGCGCCGCGTGTCGCCGCGGGCGGCGTCGGCTTCCACCGGCCGAGGGTGCTGCTGGTCGTCTCCTTCCGGGGTGTCGGGGCGGCGGTGTGGTGGTCAGCCGGGATCGGGCAGGGCCTGGATGCAGTCCCACACGGCGACGGCCCGGTGTGCGGCGGGCCAGTCCGGGTCGAACTTGAGCTCCCGGCGTCGGGCGTGTTCGGTCAATTTGGCTGGGACGTCGAACAGTTCGCTGCGGACGGTGGCGGGTTCGGCCCTGGTGAGCTTGCCGTCCAGGGCGAGGAGTTGCAGCCAGGAGAGCAGGTCCATGGCCAGGGCGAGCAGGGTGCACCAGGCCTGGTTGAGGGCGAACTTGAACGAGGGCAGCCGGGTGAGGGTCAGCGATTTCGATCTCCGAATGCCGGACTCGACGTGCGCGTGGACCCTGTGCCGGGCATCGAGCCACTGCAGCTGGCGGCCGGGTGTGTTGGTGGCGATGGCCTGGTAGCGGAAGCCGGTGGCGATCTCGTAGGGCTTGAGGTCACGCGCGTACTTGGGGTGGACGGGCTCGCGGCGCACGGTCACGCGCAGTCCCGGCGGCCATTCGCCGAGGTCGAGCAGGTCGGTGATCTCGGCCAGGGCGGCGTCCTCGCGCGGGGTGCCCTTCGTGTCGAGCGCGGGCGTCCACGCGCCCTTGGGGACCTTGGCCAGCGCACTCCAGAAGTCCTCGTCCCGGGTCCACCCGACCGAGTACTCCCAGGTGTTGGCCTTGTTTCCGCCGCCGGAGGCGATCCAGGCGAGCCACTCCTTGGTGGAGCCGGCACCGTCGGCGCGGAAGAGGACCTTGCGTCGGCGGCGGGTGGGCAACTGCCGGACTGCCTCGGTGGCCACGTCGATGTGGTCGCTCGCGGTGTTCGCGCCGGCCGAGCCCGGGCGCAGACGGCAGACCAGGTGCTCGTCGGTGTTGTCCAAGAACACCAGCAGCGGGTGCAGGCCGAAGCCCTTGCGGTGCGGCCCGGCGCCCTCCTTGTCGGAGTGTGCGGGCACGAAGGAGGCGTCGATGTCCAGCACGGTCCAGCCGGTCAGCGGTCGGCTGTCCACGCGTATCCAGGGGAAGCCGCCCGGGCGCAGGTCGAGCAGGTCGTGGACGCGGGCGCGGACCTTCGCCCGCGCGGAGGTGATCTTCGCGAGCTGGACCGGGCCGATGGCGTCCAGCGTGCGGTACAGCGTGGAGGCCGAGGCCGGATGCCCGAGCACCAGCGCGGCCTGCCGCATCACGTCGATGCCCGCGATCGAGCGGGCGCCCAGCAGCACCGCGCACGCCGCGGCCACCAGCACCCCGCCACGGTCGTGGACCGGGTGGAAGTCCCGGCGCACCAGCGCCGAGGACAGCGCATCGGTCAGCCCGATCCTGTCCGCCAGCCGGCGCACCGGCACGATCCCGGCCTTGCCCACCAGCTTCCGCCCGCCCGCCGACAGCAACAGGCCCTCCGCCCACTCGGTAAGCTTCGACACCCGAAGGGTGCCTCCTCCCCGCCATGATCCAGTCCTAGAGAAGCTGAATCATCGCAGGTCGAGGCACCCTTCCCTCGTCCAGCTCACACTCTGTCACCAGCACCGGGCCGCCCATGAATTCATGAGGCTTTACTCGTATGCGGAGATCTGTGCGTATGAAAGCCGAACCTCGCCAACTTCCTGCGAGCCCCCTTGCCACAGCCCCTCCCGCTAGGGCCCACGCCAGGCCCTTGCCAGCTGCGGCCCACTTCCAGCTTCCTGTCGTCACCCTGTCACCGACAAGATTCACTGCCACCATGCCCACACCTAGGGGGCGGAGGCCAGCGGCGGGAGACTCGTCCTCACCCGTCGGCGACGGGCAGGTTGTGCCACCAGTGACCGCATCCGCCGGAGCAGAAGCGTTCGCGGCGCCGTTCGTCTGCGACCGCGAGGACCTCGACCAGTAGCCGGAACGCCTTGCGTCGTTCGTCGACAGGGGTGAGGCCGGCGATCTTCCCTAGTTGCTGGTCGATCGGGCCGCAGGTGATCAAGACCGCCGGGGTGTGCGTCGGGCGCAGCCCGGCACGTCGGATGCTCTCCGGTCCGTCTTCGGTGACGGCGCGCGCCTGCACGCAGTGGTGGCGCAGGAACAGGAGTATCTCGGCCTGCTCCTCCGGGCTGTGGGTGTCGAACCACTCGATGCCCTGTGACATCGGGCGCAGTCCTTGGGCGAGTTCGTTGAGGATGATGTCCCGCTCGGTCATGATCAGCTCCCGCAGGCCAGCGAAGCGAAGACCTCAGCGGTCTCGTCGACGAAAGCGCACAGTTGCCCAACGGCCTGCCGACAGTCATTCGGGTCGAGAGCCGCCACGGCCCGGACTTCGAGCCATCGGTCCCAGGGACCGGCCGGGGCAAGGAACCGTGTCGTGTACTCGGAGCCGAGAATCTCATCGAGGTACAGAAGCGTCCCAAGGACGACTGCCTGGTCGTAGTCGAGGTCGGGACGCGACAAGTAGTGATCAAGGTATGCGCTGAGCAGTTCGGCATCCGCTGCAGTACCGAACTTCGCAAGGGCGACGCAGTATGCCGCGCCCGCATACGGCCCCTCGCTGGCCAGCAGGAGTCGACCTATGAGCTCGCGGAACTCGGACCTGTGGGCCACAGCAACCAGCCAGGCGGCAGTCTTGCGCTCGCGCCACCCAGCCTCGAAGAGGACGCCGAGCTCCGCCGGAGTGATTTCGTACGCAGCCTGAGCCAGATCCCGCACAAACGCGGAGCGCTCAACCGGGCTCAACCGGAAAACGCTCCCGCCTAACCGAAGGTATCGCCGATCAGGCGTGACGAACCGCCGAACCAGATCCTGCAACTCGGGATCGCTCTGGACATCACGCATAGCCGCATCCTGGCCCGGGACGGTACTCACGTGCCACAGGTTTGCCGACTGGGATGGCGTCCCGCGTGATGGTGTAGGCGATCACTGTGCGGGTGTGCGCGGGCGGATGCCCGGGGCGTGCATCCGGTGATGGTCTCCGCTCCCTGCGCATAGGGCAGGCCACCGTGCAAATCTCCCTGGTGAACGGCCAGTTCAACCCTGGAGGTGCCCGATGGCCTTGTCCCAGTCTGACCTACAACGCCTGCTGGAGTCACTACGCACGGCGGACGGGATCGAGCTCGTCCGCAACGTCGCCGAGCGCATGCTGCAAGAGTTGATCGAGGCCGAGCTCAGCGGCCGCATCAGCGCCCAGTGGAACGAGCACACCGATGCCCGCACAGCCTTCCGCAACGGCCATCGGGAGAAGACCCTGGCCACCCAGGCCGGCGACCTGGACCTGGCGATACCGAAGCTGCGCAGCGGCAGCTTCTTCCCCAGCCTGCTGGAACGGCGGCGCCGCATCGACCAGGCCCTGTACGCGGTCATCATGGAGGCGTACGTGCACGGGGTGTCCACCCGCTCGGTCGACGACCTGGTCAAGGCACTCGGCGCGGACAGCGGCATCTCCAAGAGCGAGGTCTCACGGATCTGCGGTGACCTGGACGAACAGCTCACGGTTTTCCGCGGCCGGCCGCTGGACCACAGCCGCTTTCCCTACCTCTACCTGGACGCGACCTACTGCAAGGTGCGCGTGAACCACCGGATCGTCTCCCAGGCCGTGGTCATCGCCACCGGCATCAGCGAGGACGGCGGCCGTGAGGTGCTGGGCGTGATGGTCGGTGACAGCGAGACCGAGGCGTTCTGGAGCGAGTTCCTGCGCTCCTTGCGCGAACGTGGCCTGGGCGGGGTCCGTCTGGTCATCTCCGACAGTCACAGCGGTCTGGTGGCCGCGATCCGCAAGGTCATGATCGGAGCCGCACACCAGCGTTGTCGTGTTCATTGAAGCCGTCAAGAATCAACCTGTCGGTGTGTCGTGTTCGCTCTGCGCGGCAGTGAGGAGATCGGCTGCGGTGCGGTAGCGGGTGGTGGCCGGGGGTGGGAGGAGTCCACCTTCCGCGAGCAGGGGTCGGATCTCGCGGATGACGTTGCCGATCAGGGATCTGCTCACGTCGCCCAACGCGTCGGCGAGGACGTCCAGAGTGCATAGTTTCCGCAGGTAGAGGACGGCGAGGATGACGCGTTCCTTGTCGCCGATCTTCTGAGGGAAGACGCCGCCGCGGCTGCCCGGCTGGCGGTCGGTGCCCCGGCGCTGGTAGGAGGCGCGTTCGATCTGAGCGAGCTGGCGTGGGGCGAGACGGCGGGCGAGTGCCTCCAGGTCTTCGCGGGACATGCCGGTCAGGCGCGGATGGGACAGGCTCTCCATGATCCGGGTGCGCGTCGGGGTTTGGTCGGTGTCGAGGAAGGTCATCAGCGCGTCCGCCGTGGTGAAGCGGGTGGGGGCGTATCCGGGCTGGTGGCCATGGTCCTCCAGGACCCGGCGAGTCTCGGCGACGAGGTGGCCGACGCATTCGGGGGTGACCTCCAGCATGTCGCTCAGCAGCTTCATCGAGCACACCTGCCGTTGGTAAAGGAGAGTCAGCGGCACCCGGGTCGCGTCGTCGAACAGCGGCTTGCTGCCGCGTAGCTTTCCGGTGGCCCGGCGGGCGCGTCCGCCGCGCTGTTCGCTGTAGCGTTCCTGGGACCGGGCGGCCTGGAGTGGGGCCAACTCGGTGCACAGATCGGCGAGTTGCGTGCTGCTCAGTCCGGTCAGGCGTGGGTCGGCCAGGCGGGCCAGGAGCGCGCGACGCCGTTCGGCGACGCCGTGTGCCTCCCCGGTGGCGGGCGGGGTCTGCGCCGTGGCGGGTTCGGGCAGCAGGGTGTAGTTCCACTGGCCGTGGACATCGTGCTTGACCAGGGGCAGGGCGGCGAATCGGTCCTTGCTGATCGCGATGCCGGTGGGGTAGTCACCGCGGTCCAGGCGGGCCTCGACACGTAGTCCGGCCCGGGTGCGGGTGGCGGCGATCGTCTCGACGACGACATCGTGGCTGGTCAGGGGGCGTCCACGCCAGTTGTGGGTGATGTGGGAGAACAACCGGTGCTCGATCTTGTTCCACTTCGAGGTGCCGGGAGGGAAGTGACAGACGGTGATTGCAAGGCCGGTCTCGGCGGCCAGCGCGGCCAGCTCGCTCTTCCAGACCCGGTAGCGGTAGCCGTTGGAGCCGCCGGCATCCGCGGTGATCAGCAGCCGGGTGGCCTGCGGATAGTCGTCGTGCCCGCGGGCCTTCCACCAGCGGCGGATCGACTCGACGGCGAAGGTGGAGGTGTCATGGTCGACGCCGACGTTGACCCAGCCGGCGTTGCGGGCGATGTCGTAGATCCCGTACGGGATGGCCTGCTCGACGTCCGGTCCGCTGAAGAAGAAGTGGTGGTCCTCGACCTGCACCGGCTCGCCCTTCGGGCGCCACTCGCGTCCGGCCATGGGCAGGCGGCCGATCTGCTCGCGTTTCTTGGTGTCCACGCTGATCACCGGCTCGCCCGCCGCCTGGTGCTGCTTGACCTGCTCGTTGAGGTAGTGGAACTGGGCGTCGCGGTCGGGGTGTTGGGTACCTTCGAGGGTCTTGGCGTTGCCCTGCAGGCTGAAGCCGGCCTGCTTCAGCAACCGCCCCACTGTCGGGGCGGAGACCGGGTGGCCCTGCCTGGCCAGTTCCTCGGCCAAGTGGCGCAGCGACTTCGTCGTCCAGCGCAACGGGGACTCCGGATCGCCGCGCTCATCGGGCTCAACCAGGGCCATCAGCGCGTTCACCAGGCCGGGGTCGAGTTCCTCGGCCAGTTTGCGGCCCCCACCCTCGGCGCGGATGCGTCCGCCGGGCAGCGGCCCGACACCGGACTCCAGTTCTGCGATCCCCCGGCGCACGGTGGTCTCGCTCACGGCTGCCGCCCTGGCGGCAGCGCGTATCCCGCCGTGTCCGAGCAGCCTCGCCTCGGCCGCCACGGCCAAGCGGCGCTGCCGTTCGTTCAGATGCGGCAGCAACACCGAGAAACGGCAGTCGAGTTGGGACAGCATCTCCTCCGTGATCGCCATACCAGGCCAACGAGTCGCTGATCGCGAAGCAACAGGTTGATTCTTGACGGCTTCATTTCGTCCGCAACGTCTTCTCGGTGATCCCGAAGCAGCACGCCGAGATGGCCGCCGCGACCATCCGTACGATCTTCGCCCAGCCCGATGCCGTCTCGGTCCGCGCCCAGCTCGACACCGTCGCCGAGGCTTTCGGCAAGCAGTTCCCCAAGGTGAAGGAGATGCTCCTGGACGCCAAGGACGAGCTGACCGCCTTCGCCGACTTCCCCCACCAGCACTGGAAGAAGATCCAGTCGACCAACCCGCTGGAGCGCTTAAATCGCGAGATCAAACGCCGGGCCGACGTCGTCCAGGTCTTCCCCAACGACGCCGCCGTCGAACGCCTCGCCACCGCCGTCCTGATCGAACTACACGACGAGTGGATCGCCTTCCCCCGCCGCTACCTGTCCAACGAGAGCATGGACAGCCTCTATCCGGACAAGACCACCCTGCTGCCCGCCACCGACGAATGATCGCCTACACCACGCCAAGGGGCACGACCCTTGACCGTCGTACGGCAGTACATCGAGCGGCAGAAACTCCACGTGCGATGAGCTGAACAGTTCAGATCCGTGCTTCGGCCCGAGTCACACTTTTCTTGAGATGGCCCTCACCCCCGGCGTAAACGCCCGAGCACTGGCCAAGATCAAAGGTTGCTGGGTCTTCGATCCTGAGCGGTGCGCCTCGTCCGACACCCTGACTTTTCGTCACGGTCGGTGACCTGCGAGAGGCGTTGGTGCCCCCTGATGCAAGGAGCCCGTGGTCCTGAGTGATCATTTCTGTTCTCTAGGCAGAACGATCATGTGGGAGCCACGGGCGTGGTCAACGATACGACGTTGCTGCTCGACCTCGACGGGGTGTCCGTCATACGGGTCGAGCGGCTTGAGAACGGCACTCGCCGGGTGCATCTGGCCACCGCGGAGGAAGCGGCTCGCGCCTGACCGGAGTGCGGGGCCTTCGCCTGGAAAGTGAAGGGCACGGCCCGGACCCGCCCTCGGGATCTCCCCTACGGGGAGCGCGGGCTGGTGCTGTTGTGGCACAAGCGCCGCTGGTGGTGCCGCGAGCTGAAGTGCCCGTCCTCCTGCCGTCACCCCTTGACAGACACAGAGGCACCTAGAGAACTCCGCGGAGATGCGATGGAGCTGGACGGTGGCGGGGCTGAACCCGCGCCGCCGTGATCGCGCAATGCGGTGGTGCCGCCGATTCCCTCGGCGATGGCCGCGGCCTCGTCCGTCAGCTCCCGCATCCCCGCCTTGTCTCCCTGTCGCGCGGCGCTGTACGCGGCGGACTGCATCAGCAGGCCGCGTTCGGCAGCGCCGCTGCGGGATGCGCGCAGGCCCGGGTCGTCGGCGGCGTTGAGGGCGATCGACAGCGCCTGTTCTTCCCAGCCGGCGCGGCGGGCGAGCACGGCGAGGTTCCGGGCGGCTTCCGCCACGGCGAGGGGGTGTCCGGCGGCTTCGGCCACGTGGCGTGCGCGGTCGGCCGCCATCCAGCCGAGCTGCTGCTCGTCCAGTTTGATGAGCATGCGAGTCGCGAGCAGGTAGCTCTGCCCCAGCAGGTCGAGGTGATCGCCCTCGGCATCGGAACCGAGTGCGTGTCCGGCCCGGATCAGGCGGGGCAGGCGGCGGGCGAGGCCAGCGTAGTGGCAGGTGTGGAAGTCGGCGTGTACGCGGGCGAGTTCGACGGGTAACTGTTCGGGGCTCGGCAGCTCGTTGTCCTGGCCGATGCCAAGCATCGCATCCCGCAGACGGCCAACGAGAAGCTCTCCCACCGGCATGTCCTGCCCCGTTGCTGCCCCCGATGCCGGAAGCGAGACGCCAGCGGTGGCCGCGGCCGAGATGGCCAGGAACTTCCGTCGCCGCACTGGGTCGTCACCGTCCTCCCGCTGAGTTCGTCCCACCCTAGGTGTATTGACCCGTGAGGTTGGGAACGCGGCTGGCGGGTGGCTGACCCTTGAGCGCGGTGTGTCCGCGGTGGTGATTGTAGGTGTGCAGCCAGTCGGGGAAGGCGTCGCGTCGTTCCTGCTCTGAGCGGTAGGGGCGGGCGTAGGCCCACTCGTCGAGCAGGGTGCGGTTGAACCGCTCGACCTTGCCGTTGGTCTGCGGCCGGTAGGCGCGGGTGCGCTTGTGCGTGATGCCGGCCGCGGCCAGGGCATCGCGCCACAGACGGGCCTTGTAGCAGGAGCCGTTGTCGGTCAGCACGCGCTCGACGCTGATCCCACAGGAGGCGAAGAACGCCTGCGCCCGCCGCCAGAAGGCGACGGCGGTCTCCTGCTTCTCGTCGGTGAGGATTTCGCTGTAGGCCAGGCGGGAGTGGTCGTCGACGGCGGTATGGATGTAGCTGTAGCCGGCGCCGGAACGCTTCTTGCGGCCCGCCTGGCGGCCCAGGACCTTGTGGCCACCGCCGTCGGGGATGTTGCCGAGCTTCTTGATGTCCACATGCACCAGCTCGCCGGGCCTGGCGCGTTCGTAGCGGCGTATGACGCGGCCGGTGGCCCGGTCCAGGTGGGTCAGGCGGGCCAGGCCGTAGCGGGTCAGCACCCGGTGCACGGTGGAAGGCACCAGCCGCAGCAGGCCCGCGATGCGGGCGGGTCCCCAGCGGCGCAGCACGCGGACCTTGATGATCCGCCGCTCGGTACGTGTCGGGGTCCGCCGTGGGCTGGCGTGCGGGCGGCTGGAACGGTCGGCCATGCCCGCCTCGCCGTGCTGGCGGTAGCGGTCGGCCCACCGCTTGGCGGTGTTCACGGAGACCTGGAAGCGTTCCGCGGCCCGCCGCAGGGGCCAGTCGTCGTCCACGACACAGCGGGCCAGACGCAGGCGTCCGGTCTCGGTCAGCGGTGCGTTACGGTGCGGCATGAGGGCCTTTCTGGTCGCCGGTGCAGATGTCGCAATCCACACCGAGCCAGAAGGCCCTCACCCATTTCAAGATCACACGTCAGTGATCGCTGTCACCAACCTCCGTGGACAGAACACCAGGGCCGGGAAGGCGCGGGTAAGCAAGACCAGGAGCGACAGGGCATCCGTGTCGGGTCGGCGCAGAGGGCGAAGCGGCGGTGAGTCCGAACTCCTTGGGTGCGATGTCGAGCACATCGGCGAAGCGTCGCAGGACATCGACGTCGGTCAGCGGTGAGAGGCCGCGCTCGTACCGGGACACCTGGGATGCGGAGTAACCGGTTCGGTCACCGAGATCAGCGAGTGTCCAGCCCCGGGCCAGGCGCCTGCTGCGGATCAACTCTCCATGCGCTCTTGGCCGTTCGGATCCAACTCGCGCCGCGCTGACTGGCATCCACGCCCCCGTCGATCGCCGAGGTGGCCCCCGCTCACCGTAGACCGAGCCGCCGGGCAGCAACAGCACTTTTGCACCAGATGCAAACGGCCTTGTGGCCCACGGCAGCGCCCCTGCCGCGGCCGGAGCGAGTGCGGTGCTCTGGAGCACGCCACGGCCCGCAGCAGGCGGGCCGACGTGCTTTCGCCAAGGGGCGTGAACGCGATGAGCGTACGCAAGAAGGCAGCCGTCATCGGGCTCGGCCACCAGGCTCTGGAGGACCACGTGCCGGGACTGGCCGACTCCCAGTTCGGCCAACTCGCCGCGGTCTGCGACACCGACCCCGGTAACTGGCTGTTCTCTATCCGTTCGTGTGGTCGGTCGGATTCGAACGGGGTGCTGGATCGGGTGAGTTGGCTGGTGGGGTGGCATGAAGAGAGGGCCTCTTGGTAGCTCGCGGATGTCGAGTCCAGCGAGAATCAAGAGGTCCTGTTGTCGAAGTGTCGCGTGGTCGTGGTGGCCGGGTCCAGTCCGTCCACTCCTGGGTGTGACTGTCTCGCCCACAGGTTCGGGAACGCGGCCGACCGGCCGGAGCGCCGGCCCCGGTACGACTCGGACATGAGCGATGCCGAGTGGGCACTCGTGCGGGATCTGCTGCCGGTGCCGTCGTGGATGGCCGGGCGGGGCGGGCGTCCGGAGAGCTACTGCCACCGGCAGATGATCGACGCGGTGCGCTACCTCGTCGACAATGGCATCAAATGGCGCGCGATGCCCTGCGACTTTCCGCCCTGGCCGCGTGTGTATGCCTTCTTCGCCCGCTGGCGGGATGCGGGTCTGGTGGCCGAGCTGCATGACCGGCTGCGGGGAGCCGTCCGTGATGCGGAGGGCCGTGAGGAAGAGCCGAGTGCGGCGGTCGTGGATTCGCAGTCGGTGAAGGCGGACGCCACCGTCGCTTTCGCATCGCGGGGTTTCGACGCCGGGAATTATCTGGGGGCGTCGGTTATGGCGGGTTCGGGTGGCTATGGCTGGCTGACGTTGGCGAATTCGGAACAGGGATGTCATAACGGCGGCCTTGCGCGGTCTCCTTCGAAGAGGTTCTCGAAGGAGGCACGCTCATGGTTAAGGCAGCGACAGATGGTCGGTATCCGGTGCGAGTGTCGGGGCCGCTGGCCCTGTTGGTTCATCCGTTCCGGTTGGAGTTGATGCAGCGCGGGTTCACGCCGCGGTCCTCCGAGGATCGCGCATACATACTGGCGGACCTGAGTCGGTGGCTGGAACGTGAAGGGCTGGATCCAGGGCAGTTGACCGCCGAGCGGGTCGGGGAGTTCGTGCAGGCACGGCGGGACGCCGGGCACCGACGGTGGCTGACGGACCGGTCGTTGCGGCTGATGCTCGGCTTTCTGCGGGACGCTGGTGCCATCCCGCCGCAGGAGCACGGCACGGTCGAAAGCCCGGTTGAGGGTGTGCTGGAGGAGTACCGCAGCTATCTGCTGCGTGAGCGCCGGCTCGGCGAGCGTACGGTTCGCGGGCGCGTCGACGTTGCCCGCAGGTTCCTGACCGCACAGCTCGTCGAGGGCCGGCTTCGGCTGGACCGGCTGAGCCCCGAGTCGGTGGTCGGCTTCGTCCTGGACACCTCGAGGCAGTACGCCACCGGATCAATGAAGGGGGTGACGTCGAGTCTGCGGACACTGCTGCGGTTCCTGTTCGTGACCTCGGCCCTTGACCGGGACCTGACCGGGGCGGTGCCGTCGGTCTCTGGGTGGCGGCTGAGCCGGCTGCCGTCCGGCACGGACGTGGTGCCGGTCCTGCTGGGAAGCTGCGATCGGACCACCGCGGTGGGGCGGCGGGACTTCGCGGTTCTACTGCTGATGGCACGGCTGGGCCTGCGGGCGGTCGAGGTGTCACGGCTGTGTCTGGAGGACCTGGACTGGCGGGGCGGCGAACTGGTGGTCCGGGGAAAGGGCGGACGGGTCGACCGGATGCCGCTGCCTGCGGATGTCGGCGCCGCGCTGGCCGACTGGCTGCGCCACGGCCGGAGGCCGTCAGTGTTCCGCGAGGTGTTCCTGCGCACCGTCGGCCCGGACGCGCCAATGGCACGGCAGTCCGTGGTCATGGTGCCGCGCTGCGCTTCACGCCGCGCCGGCATACCTGTCGTTGCCGCGCACCAACTGCGACACCGCGCCGCCTGCCAGGTGCTGGCCGGCGGCGGAACCCTCGGCGAGGTCACGCAACTGCTGCGTCACCACAGCGAGGACACCACGGCGATCTATGCCAAGGTCGACATGGCGGCGCTGGCACCGGTCGTGCGTCCCTGGCCGACGGCGAGTGAGCGGTGAACGGCATCCGGGACCACGCCGAACGCTATCTGACGATCCGCCGGAACCTGGGCTACAAACTCAAGGTCGAGGGCCGGATGCTCGGCCAGTTCGTCGGCTTCCTGGAGGAGCGCGGGGACTCGCACCTGACGGTCCAGGCCGCACTGGAGTGGGCCGTGCTGCCGGACGGAGCCGATGCGGCCTGGTGGGCGGCCCGGCTGACGGTGGTCCGCGAGTTCGCCCGCTTTCTGGCGACTTTCGATGAACTCACCGAGATCCCGCCGCCGGGCCTGCTGCCCCGTGACGCCGGTCGAACGACGCCGCCGTATCTGTATGCGCAGGCGGAGATCACCGCGCTGATCCACGCGGCCCGGCACCTGGCCCACCCCCTTCGCGCGGCGACGTTCGGGTCCTTCATCGGGCTCATGGCCGCGACCGGGATCCGCACCGGAGAGGCGATGGGACTGGACCGGTCCGACCTGGACTTGGACCGCGGTGTCCTGCTGGTGCGGGGAACCAAGTTCGGCAAGTCCCGGCTGGTCCCACTGCACCCCACCACCGTCGAGCAACTCGCCGACTACCAGCGCCGACGCGACGACCTGTGTCCGCGCCCGTCCACCGAGGCGTTCTTCCTCTCCGGAGCTGGCACCCGGCTCAACCACACCAACGCGAGCAAGACCTTCACCCGCCTGCTGAAGACCGCCGCCATCACGGCCCCGGCCGGCGCGGGCAAGCCTCGCCTCTACGACCTGCGCCACACGTTCGCCGTCACCACCTTGGTGGACTGGTACGCCGCCGACGCCGACGTCGCCCACCGGCTTCCGGCGCTGTCCACCTACCTCGGACACGTCAGCCCGGCCACGACCTACTGGTACCTGCACGCCTGCCCGCAGTTGATGACAGCCGCGGCCGAACGCCTCGACCGGACCTGGAAGGAATCACCGTGACCACTCTGGCCCCTGTTATGCAGGGCTTCTTCACCGAACGGCTGGCCCAGCGCCGGGTCAGTGCCCACACCGTCGCGGCTTACCGCGACACGTTCCGCCTCCTGCTGGAGTACGCCCGCCGGCAACTCGGCCGCCCGCCGTCGGCGCTGGAGCTTACCGACATCGACGCCGTGTTCGTCGGCGGCTTCCTGGACCATCTCGAACACGACCGGAACAACAGCGTGACCACCCGAAATGCCAGACTGGCCGCGATCCACTCGCTGTTCGCCTATGCCGCCTACCGCTGCCCGGAACACGCCCTGCTGATCCAGCGCGTCCTGGCGATCCCGCAAAAGCGCCGCGACTGCACACTCGTGTGCTTCCTCAGCCACGAGGAGACCGAGGCGCTGCTGGCAGTCCCGGACCAGTCGACCCTCCTGGGGCGACGGGACCACCTCCTGCTGCTGGTCGCGACACAAAGCGGACTGCGCGTCTCGGAGCTGACCGCACTCACCTGCGCCGACGCCGAATTCGGCACGGGCGCCCACCTGCGCTGCACCGGCAAGGGCCGCAAACAACGCTGCACCCCGCTGACGAAACCCACCGCCCGTCTGCTCCAGCGATGGATCACCGCCCGAAACGCAGCCCCGGACGCCCCGCTGTTCCCCAACCGCGTCGGCGGACACCTCAGCCGCGACGCCGTTGCCGACATCCTCCGCAAGTACCTGCCCGCTGCCACGAAGCGATGCCCGGCCCTGGCCAGCAAGAACGTCACCCCGCACACTCTTCGCCACACGGCGGCCATGGCATTGCTGACTGCTGGCGTCGACACCTCCACCATCGCGCTCTGGCTCGGACACGCGAGCACCAAGGCCACCGACGTCTACCTGCACGCCGACCTGGCGATGAAGGAACGGGCCCTGGCCCGCACCGCACCCCGCGACACCGCCAGCAAACGCTATCGGCCCACCGACAGCCTGCTCACCTTCCTGGAGAACCTGTAGTTATCGCCGGCCTCAGCTCCTACAACACAGCCGTCCACCAGCTCCGATCGGCCTGACCCGCCATAACCGACGCCCCCAGATAATTCCCGGCGTCGAAACCCCGCGATGCGAAAGCGACGGTGGCGTCCGCCTTCACCGACTGCGAATCCACGACCGCCGCACTCGGCTCTTCCTCACGGCCCTCCGCATCACGGACGGCTCCCCGCAGCCGGTCATGCAGCTCGGCCACCAGACCCGCATCCCGCCAGCGGGCGAAGAAGGCATACACACGCGGCCAGGGCGGAAAGTCGCAGGGCATCGCGCGCCATTTGATGCCATTGTCGACGAGGTAGCGCACCGCGTCGATCATCTGCCGGTGGCAGTAGCTCTCCGGACGCCCGCCCCGCCCGGCCATCCACGACGGCACCGGCAGCAGATCCCGCACGAGTGCCCACTCGGCATCGCTCATGTCCGAGTCGTACCGGGGCCGGCGCTCCGGCCGGTCGGCCGCGTTCCCGAACCTGTGGGCGAGACAGTCACACCCAGGAGTGGACGGACTGGACCCGGCCACCACGACCACGCGACACTTCGACAACAGGACCTCTTGATTCTCGCTGGACTCGACATCCGCGAGCTACCAAGAGGCCCTCTCTTCATGCCACCCCACCAGCCAACTCACCCGATCCAGCACCCCGTTCGAATCCGACCGACCACACGAACGGATAGAGAACAGCCAGTCACCCACCCCACCCCGCACCTGGAGGCCACCGCCGCCACCCTTGCCGCAGAGCCGGTGCCCGACGTAGCACCGTCACCCGAATCGGCACTCCCGACGCCCTTCCCGGACTTCGTCGCCTCCCCGGCCGAAAAGCTGGAGCCCGCTCCGACTCCGACCGTCGCCGTCGCCGTCGCCAAGCCTGCCCGGCCCATCTCCGGCCCGGTCCTGCCTATCGCCCTGCTGGACGCGGCCCGGCGCATCGCGGACACCCACCGTGCCGAGCACGGAACATCGATCAGCGCCGCCCACCTGGGCACGCGCATGGGCGTCGCCCTGCCGGTGGCCGCCGCCGCACTCGCTCAGCTCTGAGCCCCGGCCCTCACCGGCGAAATCCCCCTCGCTGAACCCACGCCCGCCCACGGGCCCGGTTCGTCATGCCCCGAGCAGCACCACCGCGCCTTCCCGCTACGTGGCTGGTTGCTGCTCGGGCCCACCCACCCGAACTGAAGGGACACGCCCCGAATGGTCACCCCGGACCTGCGCCACGTGGCAAGCCCCGCCGTACGGGACCTGCTCCACCTGATCAACCACCCCGACTTCGACCGCGCACAGCAGCAGATCGAACACCTCGGCGGCTGCACCGAACCCGTCCGCCTCACCGGCCAGAGCTCCACCGTCGACACCATCACCGGCGAGGTACTGCGCTCCTACACCTCCTCCGAGGAGCCCACGGGCAGCCTGCTGACCGCGTGCGGGAACCGCCGCGCCTCCCGCTGCCCGGCCTGCTCCCGTCTCTACGCGGCCGACACATACCACCTCATCCGCGCCGGCCTCTCCGGCGGCAAGGCCGTCCCCGACACCGTCCGCACCCACCCCCGCGTCTTCGCCACCCTCACCGCCCCCTCCTTCGGCCCCGTACACAACCGCCCCACCACCCGGCCTTGCCGCTGCGGCACCCGCCACGAATCCACGGACCCACTGCTCGGCACGCCGCTCAACCCGGCGACGTACGACTACGCGGGCGCGGTCCTGTTCAACGCCCACGCCTCCGCCCTGTGGGCCCGCTTCACGACCTACCTGCGGCGGGAGCTCGCCGCCCGGCTCGGCCTGACCCAGAAGGCTGCCCGCGCGGTGTTGCGGGTGTCCTTCGCCAAGGTCGCCGAGTACCAAAAGCGCGGCCTGGTCCACTTCCACGCCGTGATCCGACTCGACGGCCCCGACGGCAGCACCCAGGCACCACCGTCGTACGCCACCACCGCCGTGCTCTCCGATGCCATCAGGGCCGCCGCACCGCGCGCCCGCATCTCCGTCACCTCGAACGCGGTCGGGGAACGCGAACTCGGCTGGGGCCAGCAGCTTGACGTGCGCGAGATCGCCACTTTCGGCACCGACGCCGAACTCACCGACCAGGCCGTTGCCGCCTACGTGGCCAAGTACGCCACCAAGTCCGCCGACGCCTCCGGCACCCTCGACCACGCTCTGTTCTGCCGCCCCTGCCAAGGCCGCGGCGCCACCCTCCTACCCCACGGGACCCCGCTCCCGTGCACCGCCTGCGACGGCACCGGCCAGGCCCGCCCGCTACCCCGCCTCGCCGTCGCACGCCACGTCCGGCAGATGATCCGCACCTGCTGGGAGCTGGGCAAACGCCCAGAGTTCGCCGACCTCAAGCTCTGGAAGTGGGCACACATGCTCGGCTTCCGGGGCCACTTCTCCACCAGGTCCCGCAGCTACTCCACCACCCTCGGCGCGCTGCGCGACGCCCGCCGCGCCTGGCGCACCGAACAGGCCCGCGCCCACGCCGGCCTGCCTGAGCCTGACCCGGACACCACCCTCGTCGTCGGGCACTGGGGATACCTCGGCACCGGCTACAGCCCCGGCGGCAGGCTCCTCGCCGCCGCCGTCTGGCACCGCAGAGAACTCGCACGGCAGTTCATCGCCGAAGGGGGCTGCTGATGACCACACATGCACCCGCCGCGCCCCACCAGGGGCCGAACACACCGGAGGAACTGCTGACGGTTCCCCAGGTCATGGCCCGCCTCCAGCTCGGCCGTTCCGCCGTCTACGACCTGCTCCGCACCCGCCAGCTCGCCTCGATCACCCTCGGCCGCGCCCGCCGCATCCCCACCCACGCCCTCACCGACTTCATCCACACCCGCCTCGAACAGGAAGCCGCCACCTGATGAACGCGCCCCGCGACACCCCCGCCTCCCGCCGCGTGCGCGCCAACGGTGACGGGACCGTCTACCAGCGCAAGGACGGCCGCTGGGAAGCCGCCGGATACGTCCTCGCCCCCGGCAACACCCGTCGCCGCATCCGCGTCTACGGCACCACCCGGAAGGAAGCCCTGGCCAAGCTCACCGAGAAGATCGCCACCAGCAACCGAGGCATTCCCGTCCCCTCCGCGCAAGGCAGCGTGGCCGCGTACCTGACGTACTGGCTGGAGAACGTCGCCGTCTACCACCTCCGCGAGAACACCCACACCCGCTACACCGCCGTCGCCCGGCTCTACCTCATCCCTGGCCTCGGACGGAAGAAGCTCGCCAAGCTCACCGCCAAGGACGTCCGCACCTGGCTCAACCAGCTCCGCACCACATGCCAGTGCTGCACGCGCGACATCGACGCCCGGCGCGACAGGCCCCGCTGCTGCGCCACCGGCCAGTGCTGCCACAAGCTGCTCTCCCCGCTGACGCTGACCTATATCCACTCCGTACTCAAGTCCGCCCTGGAGCATGCCGTCCGCGAGGAGGAGATCCCGCGCAACGTCGCCCGCAACGTCCGCACCGGCACCCCACGGCCCCGGCGCTTCGAACCCCTCACCGCCGACGAAGCCCGCCAATTCCTCACCGCAGCCCAAGGCCACCGGCTGCACGTCCTGTTCGAACTCGCCCTCCACACCGGACTCCGCAAGGGCGAACTCCTCGGCCTGCGCTGGGAAGACCTCGACCTGGACACGGGCACCGCCGCCATCCGCCGCACCCTGCAACGCACCCACGCGGGTGGGCTCATCACCCTGCCCACCAAGACCCGGGCCGCTGAACGCCGCATCGCCCTCCCCGCCCGTTGCCTCCACTCGCTGAAGCTTCACCGCGAACTACAGCAGACGGAACGGGACAGAACTGGTGCCAAACGACCGGCCACCGGGCACGTGTTCACCACGCCGCAGGGCAAACCGATCGACCCCACCAACCTCACCCGTGCCTTCCTCGTGCTCCTCGACAAGTCCGGCCTCCGACGCATCCGCTTCCACGACCTCAGGCACTCGACGGCCACCCTGCTCCTTGAGCAGGGCGTCGAGCTCGTCGTCATCAAGGAACTACTCGGCCACGCCCACATCGGCGTCACCGCCACCGTCTACGCCCACGTCCGACTCCGCCTTCAACGAGAGGCCATCGACACCCTCAGCACCGCCCTGGACGGTCCCGCCAACGATGAGCCGGCCCGCAACGACGGCTACGACCCGCCGCCGTGCGGAGCCATCGTCCGCTGACGTTGCCGTCAACTACTGCCGTCAGACCGCCCCGAAAAGCCGCAGCAGCCCTCTCCGGAAAAAACGGCGGGGGCTGCTTTCTTGCGCACTCTTTGGTTAGCCGTCCGTACACTCAGGCCAACGAGAAGACGGAATTCAGACTCCGGTTCCGCGATTGACCATGAAGCCCGAATAGCCCATCATTGACCACTCCCCTCACCTGCAAGCAGGGCCCGGAGACGCCTAACCTCTTCCACAAGGCGCGGCACAGCCTCCCGCGCCATTGCGATGAAGGCCGCGTTCTCGTCCCAGCGTTCGTCGCCAGAATCGACGTATCGCGGATGCTGAACCAAAGTTGCGGCAATCATGTCTCGATGATCAAAGTTCGGCCACCTCTCGGCAGCACCAGTGTCGGGAGCCGTGCTCACCGCCACAAGATTCATGGCGGAGTCATCGTCCAAGGTCCTAACGAACCAAGGCGCCGGAGTGGCCGCAGAGCACAACTCCTCGATCTCCTCGAGTTCATCTTCACGCATGTAGCCACCTTCTACCAGCCTGTTTACCCGGTCTGGGGTGCCCCGCAAGCCAGCAAGCACGGGGCACCCCAAACAGCATGATCAACTAATATCGCTCACTCGAATATCCGAGCCTTTCGATATTTTTATAGAATCTCTTGTCGTTTGTGATGATCGACAATCCATCCTGTATCGCCGAATGCAAGACCGAAGCGTCGTCGTCGGCAATCATCGGATTGAAGGACTTGCCCTTCCACATGCCCCTGAGGCGAGCCTGGAGTGAAGCAACGCCTTCGCTGGTGGAAGCCGGTCCCATGCGTCCTCCCCGCTCCGACAACCAGCTACCAATGGCATCTGCCGAGTGTCCACCTTCGAGTAGTTCACGATGAGCAGTCGGCGAAAGCACCGGGGCGCGCCCCGCCAAGGCGGCATCTACTTCAGCGGTCTTTGCGCCCGAGAGGGCATCCGTCACTGCATTCGTGTCGACTGCCACCTCACCGCAATTGTGAACGAGTACCGGAGTTGCCCCCGCCAGCACATAGTACGTGTGGAGGGTACCGACAGTGAGGTCGTAGGTGGTCTGGTGCTGGTGGGAGTTGTGGACCGCGGTGACGGTGATGGTGGTGCCGTCGGGGCGGCGGAGTTTGGTGCCGGGGGTGAGGTTGCGGGCGTCGGTCCAGCGGTGGTGTCCGGCGTCCCAGAACGGGTGGTGCCAGGTGGTGGTGAGGGTCTGGTGCCGGTGTTGTTTGCCGGTGTGGGGTGGGCCGCGGACCGGAGTGGTGTCCAGGGTGAGGGTGGTGAAGTCGCGGTCGGTGTGGGTGACGATGACCTGCTGAACCTTCTCCGGTGCGGTGATACCGCTCTGCGGATCGGTGGCCAGGACGGTGTCGCCCGTCTTGATGTGGCTGATGGGTTTGGATGAGCCGTCGGCCAGGCGGACCCCGGTTCCGGCGACGAAGCTGTGGACGGTGCAGCTGGCTGCCTCGGTGCCGGCGCTCTCCGCTTCCCGTGCCTCGGCGAGTGCGCGTTCGGCGTCGAGGGCGCCGTCGGAGATTTTGGCTGCTTCCTCGGCGTCCTTGACGGCGGTGTAGGCGCGGTCGAGGGCGCGCCAGACCTTGAAGGCCTCGATGCCGACCTTGATGGCCTTGAAGACCTTGCCCCAGGGCACGGCGGTCAGGGCGGTGTTGATGCAGCCCATGACGTCGCCCTTGGTGAAGCAGTTGTAGGCGTCGGTGAGGCCGATGACGTCCGCGACGAGGTTGAGCAGGTGGTGCTTGAAGCCGGAAACCTGCTTCTTCGCGGCGGCGACGGTCGCCTCCGCGGTGGCCTTGGCGCGTGCCAGGGCCCGGGATTCGGCCTGCGGATCGTAGGTCTTCTTGTTGATGTTGCCGCCGTTGGCGCCCTCGCCGTGACCGAGGCGGTGTCCGTCGGTGCAGTTGCCGTGGTGACAGTAGGCGTGGTTGGAGCCGCCGGGGTCGACGGGGCCGGTGGTGACGTAGCGGATCGGGTTGCTCTTGCTGGTGCCGGTGCCGCCGATGGGGTAGCCGACGCCGCACAGGTCGGCCGGGCACAGACCCGACGGGTCGGAGAGCGTGACCGGGGAGTCGGCGGCGTAGTCGTAGGCGTTCCACGACTGCGGGGCGCCGGTATCCAGGACCGGGTCCGGGCTGAGGAAACGGCCGATCGACGGGTCGTACTCACGGGCCCCCAGGTTGGTCAGACCCGTGTTGTCGTCCTGGGTGCCGCCGACGAAGCCCCGTTGCCCCGCACGCCAGGTCCCGGACTGGTCACGCGCCTCGCCGAAGGGTTTGTACTGGCGGCGGGTGACGGCCTGGGTCTGGGAGTCGACGGCGAGGGTGCCGGTGCCCTGCCGGTCCGGGATCAGATACGTGAACTTGCCGTCGGAGGAGTGGGTGGCCACGGTCTGGCCGGCCAGGGAGATGTAGCGCAGGCCGTCGCAGCTGGTGGCGTCCTTCTTGAGGGTGATCTCCTCGTCGCCGGTGTAGAGGGTGGTGGCGTCCGGGCTGCGGCGCAGCAGCAGGTTGCCGTCGGCGGAGTAGAGGTATTTGGTGTCGCCGGCGCTGCCGGTGGAGGCCAGTTCGGCGAGGTGGTCCTCGTCGTCGTAGGTGAGGGTGTCGGTGCCCGAACGGGTGGTGCGGGTGAGGACGTTGCCGTTCTCGTCGTAGGTGTAGGCGTTGGTGCTGTTCGCCGTCGCATCGCCCGGCACCACCTTGTCCACCCGGGCCACCGCATGGGCCGGGCCCGCGCCCGCCGCGACGGGGGTGTAGGAGGACGTCGCGTCGTGGGAGGTGTCGCCCGACGGGTCGTGGTCGACCTGCTGGGAACGGGCGCCGGTGGCGTCGTAGCTCCAGCTCTGCCAGTACGGGGACGGGCCGCCCACGGTGGTGGAGGATCCGGGTGCTGGGGTGGCCGCGCAGTCGTCCGTGGCCGTCCACGCCGCCTTCAGGCGCTGTGCCCAGTCGTAGGTGAAGCACTGGGTGTCGCTCTGGCCGGTCTCCAGCTTGTCGGTGATCTTGGTGACGTTGCCGGAGGGCTGGTAGGCGTAGGAGGTCTTGTCGGCGATCGCTGCACCGGACTGGGTGACCAGAGTGTCACCGGTCAGGCGGTGGGTCTGGTCGTCGTAGCTGAGCGTCTGCTGGGCGAAGTTGCCGGAGGTACCGTAGGTGAACTGCTGGGGTTCGTCGAACTCGGTGTAGGTCAGTCCGCTGACGTAGGCCCAGCCGTTGACGTCGCCGCCCACGCCGATGGGGCGGTCGTAGGCGTCGTAGGTGTAGGAGACCGTCTCCTTCGGGAGGGTGACGGTGGCCGGGTCCTGGTCGGTGTAGGACTGCAGGGTGCCGGTGTAGTTGAAGCGGTTCTGGTGCAGGTAGGTGCCGGCCAGGGCGCCCTCGGCTGCCGGCACGACCAGCTCGGTGGCCTGTGCCCAGCCGTGGCTGTCGTAGCGGAGCACCTTGCTGGTGTAGGCGCTGCCCGAGGTGCCGCCCACGTAGCGGGTGGAGGAGGTGGGCTTGCCCTTCTTCAGCGTGTCGTAGGTCCAGGCCGCCAGCTCGTTGTCCGGCGCGGGATCGGCGCCGCCGGTGGTGTCGTACTCGGCCGTCTTGCGGCCCATCTCGTCGTAGCTGTAGCTGATGGTCTTGCCGCGCGCGTCGGTGGTGGACTGCAGCTGGCCGGCGTTGTCGTAGGTCGAGCTGGAGGTGCCGGTGTCCGGGTCGGTCTGGGAGGTGCGCCGGCCCAGCAGGTCGTAGTGGCTGCTCCAGGTGTGGCCCTGGCCGTCGTCCTGGCCGGTCTGGTGGCCCGCGCCGTCGTAGGAGTAGCTGACGGTGTCCGCCGTGCCGGTGGGTGAAGTGCCGTGGTAGCGCAGCAGCTTGACCGTCTGGCCGCGCGCGTTGGTGTACGTCGTCGTCGGGGTGGCCCCGGCGGGCGGGGTGACGTCGACGCGGTCCGAGCCGGGGTAGGCCGTGGTCGTGCGCCAGGTCTCGGTCGCGAAGTGGTAGGCGATGGAAGCGGTGACGCGGCCCGCGCCGTCGTAGAGGGTGCCGGTCTGGGACGGGGTCTGGTTGTCGGCGGCGTCCACCAGCGTGGCGGAGGGGGCGCCGCTGTTGTAGTAGGGGCTGGAGGAGCTGACCGCCCAGCCGTGGCTGTCGTAGACGGTGTCGGTGATGACCCGGCCGCCGTCGACCGTCGCCGTCTGCGTCTCCCGCGGGCGCAGCATGGCGTCGTAGAGGGAGATGGAGGTGCGGTAGGTGTTGTTGTCGAGCAGGGTCTGGGTGGTGACCGTCGACGGGGCCTTCGGGTCGAGGTCGTAACTGTATTTGGTGTTGGGGTTGTTGCTGGTGGAAAAGCCCGGGTTCCATACGGCGGTCAGCCGGCCCAGCGGGTCGTAGGTGCTGGTGGTGGAGTAGCCGGCCGCGTCGGTGGTCTTCAGGTCCAGCCCGCGGCCCGGGTCCAGAGTGGTCGTGGTGGCGAAGCCGGCCGTCTGGCCGGTGACCTTCGGCCGGGTGACTTTGATGGAGGTCGGGGTGGCGCCGGTGGCGGGGGTGTAGGCCGTGGTGGTGGTGCGGTTGTCGGCGTCGGTCTCGGTGAGTTCACGGCCGTAGGAGTCGTAGGTGTTCTTCAGCGCGGTGATGTAGTGCGCGGTGCCGTCGCTGGTGACCGAGTCGGCCTTCTGCACCATCGTCACGTCGCCCTTGGTGGGCGGTGCCGTGTTGTCGGTGGAGTTGTCGAAGAAGGTCAGGTCGTCGCTGATCAGGTCGCCCGGATAGGACGGGGTGGCGCTGCAGGCGACGGCGACCTGCTGAACCCGGCGCGGTGTGGGCAGGGTGTTGCCCGAGGCGTCCTTGGCGTACCAGGTGCGGGTGCACTGGTCGTCCGTCGAGGTCGAGGTGTCGCCCTTGTCGTCCACGGCCGTGGGGAGGCCGGTGGCGGCGTCGAGGGTGTAGTCGGTCTCGGTGGTGCGCCGGGTGCCGTCCGCCTTGGTGGTGACAGCGCGGCTGCGCTTGATGTTGACGCGGTGGGCGACCAGCGCGTCCAGGCCTGCCTTCGTGCGGGACTGGGTCGCGGTGGCCGGTGAGCTCCAGGGATCGGTGATCTCGTCCGACAGCAGGGCGCCGCCGTCGCCGTTGAAACCCTCGGTCTCGAAGGCCTGGCCGGCCAGCCAGTCCGAGTCCTTCTGGGGGTCGTCGCCGGCGTGGTCGTCGAGGGTGACACTGCGGGTGCCGGAGGTGGTCTTGTCGCCGTCCATGCCGCGGAAGTACGTCTGCCGCAGCAGGGTGATCTTCGCCGGGGAGGTGCCGGTGCGGGTCTCGACCGTGCCGTAGCCGCGCCACTGGTTCCAGGTGCGGTACTTGGTCTGGGTGAGCGGGTCGTCGTTGAAGTGCCAGGCCGGGTCACCGACGTATGTGTAGGAGGTCTGGACCGGCAGGCCGCCCGCGGTCGGGTCCTGGGTGGTCACCGAGTTGACGACGAACTTGTTGAACCAGTCCAGCTGCGGGGAGGTCTGGCCCGGCGGGGTCCAGTACGACGGATAGCAGCGGTAGGTGTTGGAGTCCGGGCTGGCGGGCAGCACCATGGTGCCCTGGCGGTGGCACTGGGGACCCGTGTAGTTGACGGCGATCACTTCGCCGGACTCGGTGGTGATGGTGGTCAGCCGGTAGCGGGTGATCGGCTGGTAGCCGTCCAGGCCGTCGACGCGGTTCGCCAGGGCCTGGCCGGCGAACTTCACCGGGGGCAGGGCGAGGCTGCCACCGTCCTTGCCGGTGTGGGTGATGGACGACAGCCATAGCGCCGGGGTGGTGGTGTCCCCGGTGGCGGGGAAGGTATGGCTCAGCGACCAGGCGTCCACGTCCTGGTAGGCGGTGCCGGCCAGGATCTGGGTGCGGATGCCGGTCAGGCGCTTGGTGGTGAAGAACGCCGGACCGTGGTTGTCGCAGCTCCCCGTCGCGGAACAGGTCTGGTCGACGGGGACGTCGGGCCAGTGCGAGGCGTTGGCCGTCGTCATCTTCGCGGCCGAGCAGTCGAAGTCGGCATCGGGCAGGCAGCGCTCGGAGGTGTCGAAGAAGACCTGTGCGGCGGCGGGGGCGTTCGTGGTGTCGTAGACGCTGCCCGCCAGCTGCCCGTACTGGATCTTGGTGAGGTGGCCGCCGCGGGTGTACGGGGTGGCGGTGGTGGTGTTGTCCCGGCCGTAGTAGCCGGTCTCGGGCGTGTACCAGTAGCTGAGGGCGTTGCCGTGGGTGTCGACGGCGTAGTCGAGGTTCCAGCGGTAGCCCTGCTGGCACCAGGAGGCGGCGAAGGTGGAGGCGTGGCACGGTTCGCCGGTGTCGTTGCCGTAGACGGGGGTGGTGAAGACGGAGTCGGTGGTCGCATCGCCCGATGCCCAGCCGGGCAGGCGGTTGCGGCCGAAGTAGTAGCGGGTGCCGTCGGCGGTGGTGACGACGAAGTACTCGTGGTCGTTGTCACCGTTGACCGTGTCGGTCTTGATCTCGATCTTCTCGCCGTTGTCGCCCTGCGGGTGCCAGGTGTCCGTCTTGTCGTCGTGGACGAGGGTGTTGGAGGAGCCGTTCAGCGAGAGCGTGAGGGACTGGGCGGTGTCCGACCAGCACTCGTCGGACGTCTTGGGGGTGCCGTTCGCCGCGTCGTCCGAGCAGGCCGGGTAGGTGCGCTCCACGAAGCCGGGCGAGTAGTCCCAGCCGTCACCGATCCAGGAGGCCTGGGCATTGGTGGAGGAGGTGCGCCCGTCCACGCTCTGGGAGTTGTAGCCCAGGGAGATGCTCGGAGCCAGGCCGCCGGGGACGTCGGGCACGGTGATGGGGTACGAGTAGGAGAAGGCGCCGCTGGAGCCGCCGCCCGACCACTGGCCCGATGGGGACAGTGAGGTGGCTGCGTAGGAACCGCCGCCGCCCGCGCTGCCGGCCACCGCCGCCAGGACCACCGGCTGTGCGGCAGCGGACTGCCGGAGCTGGTGTGCGGAGCTCGTGGTGGGCAGTGCCACGTCGGCCGAAACCGTCTGGGACGTGGTGTCGTTGGCGGAGGCCAGGGGGCTTTGGGTACGGCAGGCCGGCTTGTCGGGAGTGGTCAGTGCGCAGGCCGGCAACCGCACCAGGTGCAGGCGGGCGGACCAGTCGCCGCCGTAGGCGTCCTGGAACGCCGAGTAGTCCAGGCTGAGACGAGCACCGCCACCGCGGGTCCCGGAGACGGGCTGGACGGCGAGGACCACGCCGCGCAGCCCGAGCTTCTGCGCGGCCTTCTGGCCCGGCATGCGCACGTGCAGCTTCGTGCCCGGCCGCGCGCGGTGTGCTTTGCCGGCGACGGGTGCCAGGGTCACCGGGAGCCGGCCCGCCAGCCGGGCGGTGGCGCCGCGGGCGGGCACCACCGCATCGGCGCTGCCCGCCGCGGGCCAGTTCCTGCGCGCCTTGCCCGGATTCCAGTGGGCCATCCGCGGCCCAGCCGCCGCTCTGCCCTTGACCGGCGAGACTGGAACGGAGCGTTCCTTCTTCGTCTTGACGAGGTAATCGGGCCGGTGGTCCGCGGCGAGTGCGGACTGGGAATTTACCAGTCCCGCCAGGAGTCCGAGTGCGGTGATGAAGACGATCCAGAACGCGGGAACTCTCCGTACCCGCATCGCTCTTCCGTAAATCCGCCACAGCGAATTCCGACGCACCTCTGACCCCCCAATTCAGCGTGACTGCCGAAGGGATATTCGATCAGTGTGAAGCCGGTTTCCACAGGGCCATCACAGTATGGATCATGCATAGAGATCACCATGAACAACGCCGGAAACGGTCAAGAGATGCCAGCTCTGGCTTGATCTCACCCACGGAATACCCCGTTAACCTAGGAAACCCTCCAACGGACTGGATCATCGACAAATTGCCCATACCACGCAGACATCGCGCGGTGAAGGGAAGCCAGGTATCCAGTGACCCGGTTGTCGCTTTGACGCAATCACGGGTAGCCTCCTCGCGCCTATCGGCTCATTTCTCATCGGACGCAACCTGGGGGGACAGATGTCCGGCCTTTTCCGCGCACGCCATGCGAACAGACCGTGCAAGAAGAAACCGCGAATACCGGGCCGTCTCCTGGCCACGGCAACTGTAGGCGCACTGGCACTGTCCCTGGCGCCCGCCCTCCCCGCCGCCGCAGACACGGGCGGTACGCCGCCGGTCTCCACGCCGGCCCCCGCCCTGCCCGAAAGCCACCCGGACGACCCCCTGGGCACCACGCGCACCACAGACGACTCAAAGCTGACCAAAGACCAGCAGGCGGCGCTGACAGCGGCTCAGAGCAAGGCAGCATCGACCGGCAGCCCCGTGAAGGTGGCGGCGCTGACCAGCGAGACCGCCACCGTCCAGGCCAACCCTTCAGGCACCGTCACCTGGACCACCAGCCTGCTGCCCGAACGCGTCCGCAAGAACCACGCGTGGGTACCCGTCGACGCCACCCTCCAGCAGAACGACGACGGCAGCTACAGCCCCGAAGCGGCGGCCGAACCCCTGACCTTCTCGGGCGGCGGCAGCACGCCCCTGGCCTCCATGACCAGCGGCACGGCCAAGCTGGCCTTCTCCTGGCCCCGGACCCTGCCCAAACCGACCGTGTCCGGCGCCACCATCACCTACCCCGACGTCCTCAAGGACGTGGACCTCCAGCTGACGGCCAACACCCTCGGCGGGTTCTCCGAACTGGTCGTCGTCAAGACCGCCCAAGCCGCCGGCGATCCCGCTCTGGCCACACTGAAACTCACCACCCACGCCACCGGGGTGAGAGTCTCCGACGACGGCCACGACAACCTGCAGGCCGCCACCTCTGCGGGCCAGGTGATGTTCAGCGCGCCCCAACCCGTGATGTGGGACTCCTCCACCAGCGGCGCCTCCACCCGGCGACTCGCCGCCCCCCTCGGCACAGCCGGCGCGGCGTCCCCCGGCACCGCGGGCGCCAAGAACAGCGCGTCCGGGCCCGCAATCGGTGCCCAGGTGGCCCGGGTCACCGACGACGTCACCGGCAGCACCCTGTCCCTGACACCGGACCGGAAACTGCTCGCCGGTCCCACCACCCGCTACCCGGTCTACATCGACCCCACCTGGAACCCGCACTACGCCTCGGGCAAGAAGCAGCACTACGTCGAAACCCAGCAGGGCTGCCCGACGGCGAAGAACTACGACTCCACCCAGTACGGCGACCCCGGCGTCGGCTACAACAGCTGGTCGGGCTGCATCGGGATCGAGCGTTCCTACTTCCAGCTCGGTATCCCCTCCACCGTCTGGGGCACCCACATCGTCTCCGCCACGGTCAACGCCACGGAGAACTACTCCGCCAGCTGCAGCCTCTCCTCCACCATCAAGCTCTATCTCACCGGTGCCATCGGCTCCTCCACCACCTGGAACAACAAACCCGGCCTGTCGAGCTACCTGACGAGCAAGAGCTTCGGTCCCGCCTGCAGCAGCGAACCCTCCGGCGGCTTCTCCGTCACCTCCACCCTCGCCAAGAAAGCCGCCGCACACGACTCCAGCTGGACCTTCGCCCTGGTCAACAGCCACGACGGCAGCGGCGACGGCGCCTACTTCAAACGCTTCGCGAACAACCCGTCGATGTCGATCGAGTACAACCACGTCCCCGCCAAGCCGGGCAGTCTGGTCGCCAGGTTCGGGAGCCACTCGGTCGGCTGCGGCACCACCGCCCCGTACCCGGTCATCGGCAAAACCCTCATCACCACACCACCGACCCTCAACGCCACGGTCAGCGACGGCGACAAGGACGCCCTGGCGGCGACCTACAAGTACTGGGTCAACGGCGGCAGCTCCACCACGACCACCAGCGCCACCGTCTCCAGCGGATCGAACGCGCCCAAGCAGCTCTCCTCGTCGTTCATGAGCGGGCTCACCACCGGTGACACCGTGGTCTGGAACGTCCACTCCAGCGACGGCAAGGACACCAGCCCCACCTCCTCAAGCTGCCATTTCACCGTCGACCTGACCGCGCCGACCGCGCCGACCGTGACGGACAAGGACGGCACCTACCCCGAGGACTCCCCCGGCATCACACCCGCCGGCACCCCGGGCCACTTCACCCTCAGCACCAACAGCGCCACCAAATTCCTCTACCGCCTCGACGTCAGCCCGCCCACCCCCAACACCCCCGCCTCCGAGGTGGCCACGGCCTCCGGCAACACCGCGACGATCTCCGTCACACCAACCGCTCCCGGAACACACACCCTGTACGTCTACGCCGTCGACTCCGCCGGGAACGTCTCCGCCCAGCAGCAGTACCAGTTCACCGCCCTCGGCCACACCGGCAAGACCTACACCAGCCTCCAGGACGCCTTCGACAACACCGCCGTCACCGACGACACCGACCAGTCGGCCGCCGACGCCGACGGAGTCGGTGCCACCATGTCGCTGCAGGACCTCAAGGCGGCCGGCTGGCAGCCCGGAGGCAAGATCACCGTGGACGGCGCCACCTTCACCCTCCCCGACTTCACCTCTGCCTCCGGCGACAACGTCATGGCCGCCAACCAGACCATCCAGATGAACGGCAGCGGCCGCGCGCTGGTCTTCCTCGGCTTCTCCACCTACGGCTTCGTCAGCTCCCAGCACGCCGACGACGACTACTCCAGCCCCGCCGTCCCCGACGGCACCTCCGTCAGCGGCACCCAATGCACCCTCGGCAACGGCCAGTACGAAGACTGCCGGGCCGGCGGCCCCTACGGCTCCGTCACCTACGCCGACGGCACCACCTCCGCCTACCACCTCACCGTCCCCGACTGGGTCTACGGCTCCAACGCCCTGGCCGCCGTCACCCTCCCCCACCGCAACCACACCAACGGCACCCAGGAGACCCGCAGCACCAACATCTACGCCTTCGCCGTCCCCCTCAAGCCCGGCGCCGCGATCAGTTCCGTCACCCTGCCCGACCTCAGCGACGCCGCCCGCCAGGACGTCCCCGGACTCCACCTGTTCGGCATGACCGTCCGCGACACCACCACCGCCCCCGCCGGCGCGAAGTGGACCGGCGCGTGGAGCTCCCCCAACGAGGGCGCGTTCAACTACGAAGACACCGACTACAAGGACCAGACCTTCCGTATCGCGGCCGACCCGAGCGTCGCCGGCTCCAGCGTCCGCATCCGGCTCTCCAACGCCCTCGGCCGCACCCCGCTGACCATCGACCACACCACCATCGCCACCCAGTCCTCCGGCGCCGCCCCCACCACGACACCCACCGACCTCACCTTCAACGGCGGCAGCAAAACCGTCACCATCCCGGTCGGCGGCGAGATCTTCAGCGACCCCACCGACTACGCCGCCACACCCGGCAAACCCATCATGATCAGCCTCCACCTGGCCAATGACGTGCCCTACCTCGTCCAGCACAGCTGGGCAGCCGCCACCACCCAGTACGTCAGCGCCGTCGGCTCCGGCGACCACACCACCGACACCACCACCACCGCCTTCACCGGCACCGGCGTGAAATGGGGCTGGTTCACCGACATCCTCACCGGCATCGACGTCACCACCAGCGGCGACCAGCCCACCATCGCCGTCCTCGGCGACAACCTCACCGATCCCTTCGCCGACGGCACCACACCCGGTCTCACCACTCCGCGTCTCTCCGACGCCCTGGCCACCGCCCTCCAGACCAACGACCAGAACATCCACGACTACGGCGTCGTCGCCACCGGCATCGAGAACAACCGCCTCTCCACCGACCAGACCGGCCAGGGCGGACCGGCCGTCCTCACCCGCCTCGACCGGGACGTCCTTCAACTGCCTGGCATCACCACCGTCATCGTCGACGAGGGACTGAAGGACATCGTCGCCGGCACCGACGACACCACCCTCCAGCAGACCTACGACCAACTCATGAACCAGCTGCGCGGATGGGGCATCAAGGTCGTCCTCACCACCCTCACCCCCTGTCACGGCTACGCCCCCTGCAGCACCGACGCGGACACCAACCGTGGCACCACCAACACCTGGATCACCGATCAGGTCGACTTCGCCACCCCCACCGTCACCTATCTCGACGCCGAACAGGCCGTCGCCGTACCCGACCCCACCAGCACCGCAGACCCCACCCCCCTGATCCTCAACACCGCCGCCGCCCCCGCCGACTACGACACCGGCGACCACGTCAACCTCACCACCGACGCCTACGCCTCCGTCGCCAACACCATCGACCTGACCATCCTCGGACCCGACAACTGACACACCCACCGCACAGACGGCGCCCCCGCGTGCAGACCGCCACACGGGGGCGCCGTCGCTTCCGTATAGTTGCGGTGCGCCGACCTCGGTGGCAGCGAGCCTGCCGGTGATCTGCCACCGCCCCCACCGGCACGCCAGGTCAGCGAATCACGGAGCCGCATGAGGCCCCGATGGGTCGTGACCTGCAGGACTGTGCTGCCGCGACCGGCACGCCATGCCGTAGCCGATAACTGACCGTGCGGTCCTCACGACGCCGGAAGCGGCCCGAAAGGACGGCATCCGACAGATCATCGGTGCTGCTGTCGGCGCGGCCGTGAGCGGCGGTACCCCGGCTCGTGGACCGCTGGCGGATGTCGACCGGCGCCCGCGCGGTCTACCTGCCCCCGTCCGGATTCGCCCCGGGGACGTCCAGGACGCGCTCATCGACGACCGCTTGTGAAAGACCACCCACACGGGCTGGCGCACTCTCACGGCAATACTCGTGGCACTCCCACCGTCCGCAGCGCCCGCGGCCCTGTCGCGATCGGTGGATGTGAGCACCGGTGAGGCGGCGCAAGGGCCGCACGATCGCGGAGATCTTCGTCGAGGAGGGCGAGGCGGCCTTCCGGGCGATGGAGAAGGCCGCCGTGCGCCGGGCGCTTTGCGGGCACGACGGCGTGCTGGCGCTCGGCGGCGGTGCGGTCCTGGACGCGGATACCCGGGCGCTGCTGGCCGGGCAGCGGGTCGTCTACCTCTCGATGGGGGTGGAGGAGGCGGTGCAGCGCACCGGCCTGAACGCCGCCCGCCCGCTGCTCGCCCTCAACCCGCGCAAGCAGTGGCGGGAGCTGATGGAGGCCCGGCGTCCGCTGTATGAGCAGGTCGCCACGGCGGTCGTGGCCACCGACGGCCGTACGCCCGAACAGGTTGCCCAAGCCGTCCTGGACGCACTGGAGTTGAAGGAAGCATGAGCGAGGCAGTCACCCGCATCCAGGTCGGCGGGAGCGCGGGCAGCGACCCCTACGAGGTCCTGGTGGGCCGTCAGCTCCTGGGTGAACGGCGAGACGGCCGAGTTCGGCGGCGAAGTGCATGCCGACCGCGACCGCGGGACCGTGCCGGCACTTGTCGCGCTCGTACTTCCGCCGCAGGTCGTCGGCGCGATCGCCGAGGGCTTTCCGCACCTGTGGGACCGGCTCGACACGGAGCCGCTGGAGACGATGATCGACCGGTGACGTCTGCTTCCCGACGTGCTGGACGTGCTCCAGACCAAGCTCGGTTCGCTCGCCGCGACCCGCAGGACCGAGGAGGACCTTCAGGAGGGCGGCGCCGCGCTGACCGCCATGACCGAGGCTATCGGGCGGGGTGAGCTGGGCGTCTCCGAGCGCAAGCGCCTCCACCCCGCTGTCACACCGCGGCCGGGCACGGCCTCCTGCTCGCCGCCTTCATGGCGGAGATCTCCCTGCCCATCGCAGAGAGCCGGGCCGAGTCACTGCGCCTGCCCGGTTGGCCGGTCAAGTCCCTCGGCGAACACCGGGCCATCGCTGAAGCCACCCGGCCGGGCGCCTCCGAGGCCGCGATCATGCACCACCCCGCCGTGACCGTCGGACACGTCAAGCGGCTGGACTGGCAGGCCGAGGAGCTGGGCTGATGAGACGCCGAACGGCAGGCGTGGCCTGGCCGTCACCGAAGAACCGAGGCTCGACGGTCATTCCCAAAGGCGCCGTGTCATCGATCCCGGTTCGCGCCCGGCGGCGAGCCACGCGGTGACTGCCGCGGCCACGGGGAGCCCGGGGAGGGTGAGTGTGAGCGGCAGGTAGGGGACACGGGTGAGAGGGCTGTGGTCGTCGGCGTATGCGGCGAGAAGGATCGCGTACGCCCCTGCTGTGCCCAGCAGGACTCCGGCCAGGGCGAGGAATCCGGTGGTGGCGGCCGCGAGGCTGCGGCGGATGGTGGTGGTCGCGCCCGTCGCGGTGAGGGTGCGCAGCTCGTCCGTGGCTTCGCCGCGGATCGTGCCGACCGTCATCGCCAGCACGCCGAGGGCGAGCACGACGCCACCGGCCACGGACGCCCACCGCAGCGTGGCGAGCCTGTCCTGTCGGTCGCGGGACTCCATGGTGAGGCCGTTGGCGGCCGCCAGATCCCGGGCCGCGGTGAGCTGCGCCGCGGTGAGGCCGTGTGGGGCCTGAACGAACCAGCCGACGGGAATGGTGCGCCAGCCGAGCCTGTGCAGCGCGGCCGGAGTCAGGAAGGAGTCGGGTACGGAGGTGTAGGCCGAGCCCTGGATATGGCGGGTGCGGGCGATGAGGTCGCGCCGCACAGTGCCCAGGAGCTCGAGGCGGGTTCGGAGTGAGGTGAGCACATCTGTGTCCGGGGCCGCCGTCTTGAGGTCGAAGCCGAAGCGGCGGGCGGTGTCGGGAGTGGCGACATACAGTGCGGAGCTGCGCCAGCTGTTTGCGTCGATCTTGTGGCCGACTTCGACGACCGGCTGGCCGGCGCCGGGATCCGCATCCCCGCCCCCCGACTGCGGCGCATCGGGCGCGTAGGCCATCATGAGTGGCGTCGCGGTGGTGCTCAGCGCGTCGGCGAACTGGTCGACGGCGTCCTGTACCCGCCCCAGTTCCGCCGCGCTGAGCCGTGGCACGACGGGCGCCTGCGAGCCGATACGGATGAGTAGTTGGCCGGCCGCCAGGTTTCCCTGCTCGTCCGTTGCCGTGTTGGCAGCGGCCAGCACCGAGATGGCCACGGGAATGCCGATCGCGAGGGTGATCGCGGCGAGCGCGGCGCCGGAGCGGGCCTGGAACCGGCCCAGGCCCCGCAGTGCGAGCCGTGCGGTGAACGGCATCCGGGCGGCCGTGGCGGCCATGGACCGTATGAACAGCGGGCTGAGCAGCAGCAAGCCGAGGACGAAGGCGATGATGCCCAGGGAGATCAGCAGCCCGTTGACGCGGTGCGCCGCCACCAGGCAGCCGGCGCCCGCGCCGAGCAGGACGAGCGCTGCCCATACGGACGGCCGGGCCGGCACCGGGCGGGGTGGCCGCGCCGACAGCGCGCGGGCGGCGGGAATGCGGGCCGCCGCACGGGCGGGCCACCACGCTGCGGCCGTGGGCGCCAGCACGGCGACGAGCGCCATGAGCGCGAGCAGGGACCAGGGCAGGGCCAGCCGGGAGATTCGGTGACCGGCTGCATCCTCCATGTGGGGCGCCAGCGGCAGCCATGCCAGTACGCCGACGAGCGTGCCGACAGCCGCGGCGCACACGCCGGTCAGGGCACCGTGCGCGAGGAGAACGAGCCGCAGATGACGGGGGCTCGCGCCGATCGAGGCAAGGATCCCGAGCTGCCGCAGCCGACGCTGCGCGAGGACGGCGAAGCCCGCGGCGGCGACCAGCGAGACGAGGAGCAGCACCACAGTGGCGAGTGCGAACACGGCGGTGGTGATCGGCGCTTGGTCGAAGTCCTTGCGCTGCTGGATGAACTTGGGGCTGTTGTCAGTGCTCCGGTAGGCGGAGAAGGCCGCGGGGGATGCGTCCGCGAGGACGACGGCCGAGGTCGCCGGACGGGCCGCGACCTGCGAACCGGGGGCGGCCAGTGCGAAGGTGTCGTCGAGTTTCTGCGGATTCTCGACCAGGCCGACAACGTCCAGCCGTTGTCCGCCCAGGCTGACCTGCTCCCCCTGCTTGGTGTGGAAGAGATTCGCGGCGGACCGGGTCAGCGCGATCTCCGTGCCGGCGGCGGGATAGTGCCCGGCAAGCAGGCGCAGCATCGGTGACCCGAAACGACCGTGCGGATCCTGGGCGCGGATGTCCAGAGACCGTACCGACCCAGGAATGGGCACGGCCCGCTGACCGATGACCTCCACCCGGCCCACCTCGCCGCGTACGGCCGCCACTTGAGCGTCGAGCTGCCGCGGGTCGGCACCGTCGAGTCGCACACGCTGCTGTGCGGAGCCGAAGATGCCGGTAGCGGCGGGCGGGTAGGCGTGGGCCGCGGCGAGGGAGCACACCGCTCCGGCCACGGTGAAGGCGATGAGGCACAAGAGCAGCAGCTGCTGGCGCCATTCACGAAGCAACAGCCGCCACACCCAGCGCACCAGGGCCCTGCGGGCGGGCAGACCGCCGTCCGGCCTCCGGCTCCGGGCCGAGGTGAGCGTGGGCGCGCTCACCGCTCCGGCTCCCCGTCTGAGGACAGCAGGCTCTCCGGTCCCTCGAAGGAGGAACTGGTGTCGACGACCAGGCCGTCCCGTACGAACACCACCCGGTCGGCCCAGGACGCGAGTTGAGCGTCATGGGTCACCAATACCGCGGCCGTGCCCGCACGGCAGGCGGACCGGATGAGGCGCATGACGCCCTCGCCGGTGTCGGAATCGAGGGCGCCTGTGGGCTCGTCGGCCAGCAGCAACCGGCGCTGCCCGATGAGGGCACGGGCGATGGCGACGCGTTGGCGCATGCCGCCGGAGAGTTCGTCGGGGAAGCTGCCCGCTCGGTCGGCGAGCCCCAGCTCCTCCAGCGCGCGCATGCCCTCCTTGCGGGCCTGTTTCGCTTTCAGGCCGTCGAGTTCGAGCGGCATGGTGATGTTCTCGACCGCGGTGAGCCCGGCGAGCAGGTTGAAGTCCTGGAAGACGTAGCCGATGTGGCGGCGGCGCAGCCGGGCCCGGTCGTTGGGGCTCAGGCCGGACAGCGGTGTTCCGTCGAAGAGCACTTCGCCGGTGGTGGGCTTCTCCAGGCTTCCGGCGATGGTGAGAAGCGTCGACTTGCCGGAGCCGCTGGGGCCCATGACGGCGACCAACTCGCCCGTGGCCACGCAGAGATCGACGCCGTGCAGGGCGGGCACGGCGGCCGCTCCCGCGCCGTAGGTCTTCGACACGCCGCGGAGTTCGAGCAGGGCGGTCATCGCGGCGCTCCCGGCAGCCGGGCCGAATCAGCGGAGACGTTCCCGGTGCCGGGTCCGGTGCGCGGTGCGTCGACGTCGTGGTGCTTGAGTCGCCCGTCCACCGAGTCGAGCCAGCGGACCACCGACTCCAGCCGGAACAGCTGGGCGTCGGCGACCAGGAGGAGTGACAGGTCGTCCGGCGCGTCCTCTTTGAGCCGGGTGTACTGCCGCATGCGCGCCACGGTGTGCCTGCGGTGCGCCTGGAGGATGTCGCGTACGTCGACGCCGGGCAGTCGGAGCGCAACCAACACCTTGATCACCAGCTCGTCACGCGGTGGGGCGTCGACGCCTGGAGGTGTGCGCAGCCAGGAAGCCAGCTCCTCCTTGCCGGACACGGTGATCTGGTACCGCTTCTGCGGTCCGTCCGAGATGTCGCCGGGATCGGACTCCGCGAGCCCGTCGCGCTCAAGCCGTTGCATCGTCGTATAGACCTGGCCGGTGTTGAGAGGCCACACGTCTCCGGTCCGGTCCTCGAATTCCTGGCGCAGCTGCAGCCCGTACTTGGGCCCTTCACTGAGCAGAGCCAGCAGGGCGTGACGCACGCTCATGGAACCTCCAGCCCGTTGTATACCGAGTAGAGTACTCGGTATACAAGCAGGGGGCCAGAGGTTCAACGAGTGGCCATCGGCCTGACGCGCCAGTGGAGCGCGATCCGCTCACCGCCCCGGTGGTGTCGACGCCCAGGACACGAACCACGACGAAATCTCCTGGCAGGACGTGCTGTTCAAGGGCTTCGACGTACTGGGCACACGACGGCGGTGCATGCTCCGTGCGGGCTAGTGGTGCGACTGAGCTGCCGCCGCGACGCGGGCTCGTCTCAGCTTGTGGCCGGGCGTCAACCCGTATGCATGACCGCTACGAACGTCGTCTGCAGGATCTCCCGGTAGCCGGACACGCCGTGCGATCCCGTTGTTGGTCAAACGTTTCGTCTGCGCTGGCGGCTCCTGCCTGATGCCCGACCCGCCCTACGACTCCCCGCGCTCCACCAGGCGTTTCGCCTTCGACCCCAGCCCTTCGACCTTCGCCGGGACCGTCTGGAGGCCCAGGGCCGCGGCCAGTTGCCGGCACCGCATCCCCTCCCGGCCCGTAGCCGACTCCAGCACGGACATGATCCGCTGATAGTCGGCGACCAGGACCGTCGCTGTCACCCCATTGGCCCGTCTGTGCACCACCGCCCCCGCCACCGCACTCACCACCGGCTCCGCGACCGCACACGGCGGTTCGGCCAGCACCTCGGCCACCGTCACACGGGCATCGGCAAGACGCTGAAGTGCGCGTTCCGCCTCGCCGAGGGCGACCTGCACCCGCTCGGCTTCCTCCCGCAGCCGTGCCGCCTCTTCCTGGACCCTCTTCTTCCGGGCCTCCAGCAGTCCGAGCCCCGAGATCTGCCGCGACGGGCTCGGGCCTGCGGAGAGGCGCTCGCCGGGCGGTGCCCTCTGGTTGCCCTCTGGCGTGGATCACTTCGGGCTCGCCGCGCCCCCGTCGAAGCACTCACGGCCGGGAGACCCGAGGGAGGGGTAGTAGCACGCGCGGAGGTCTGTGGGGTGAGGGGCGGCGATCATGGTCGTCGTCACTTCGTCGTCGGCCGACCATGCTGTTTCATCGACGCTCTGAGCACGCGCGTCCGGACCGGTGATCTCGATGCGAAAACCAGGGTGCGTGGGCGAGACGCGGATCCACCCAGCCCGGCAGCCCGGGCTGAGCCGGATTTCGAGTCGGGTGCCGTCGGCCGCCGTGTGGGAGGCCAGGGTGACCGGATCCTCACACGCCGTCGTTCGCGGGTTCCGCCCCTCGCACGAGCGCAGTTGGCAGATGGGCGGGCGCGCGGCCGGCTGAGAGGTGGTGGTGCGAGATGCGTAGCTGACGGCGGCGGGCACCACCATGGCACCGCATAGGAGGAACACCGCGACCGCAGTGGTCGTGGGGCGCTGGTCGATCACGGCGGATGCCGCAAGCAACACTCTGCGGGTGCGGCTGACGGGTTGTGTCGCAGGCGGGCTTTCGCGTACGGGACTGTCGAGCGCTGAGGTACCGGCGTCGGAACTGGACGAGGACGCCGAGCCCGAGACAGCAGAGGTTGTGTGCCCGCGTCCGCTCCAGGCTACGTCCGCCAGCGCCCACTGCGTCAGCAATTCGTCCTCTGTCTCATGGACTGCTTTGCACAGGGCCTGGACGGCGTGCCGGGGCGGGAACTGCTTGCCGTTGAGGTAGCGTTCCCAGGACGACTTGCTGATGGCTGTCGCTTGCGCCAGTTCGGTGAGAGTGAGGCCGCTGCCATCTTTCAGGTTGCGCATATAGGTGACGAGACGTGAGCAGGCTGCGGGCAGGTCCTGAGGGAGCCGCCGCCAGCGAGCCGAAGAGTACGCCAATTCCCCCGTCCTTCCTCGTCGTCTATCCCACATGCCGCAATAACGCCCACGTCTGCTCGCCGACCACCCCATCGACTTGTACGTGGCCCAGCCGTTGCAACCGTCTGACCTCCGTTTCCGTGTGTTCGCCGAAGTACCCGTCCACGTCACCGGGTGAAAGTCTGTGACGCAGAAGCAGGCACTGTACTTCCGCGGCGTCGGGGCCCGTCGTATTGCGCATGACCAAGCGGGACGTGGTGGTGCTGTTACCGGCGAACAACTGGTCGCCACGCCGGGTGTAGGTGCAGGTGTATCTCCCTGCCCCTGCCACGTTGGCCGTCCGGGGCGGGCCCTGCCAAGGAGCGGTGATCAGCAAGACGGAGCCGACCGCGGAAAGCAGCAGCGCACCCGCGGCAACGGACAGTGCCGCCACCCGGATCTTTGGATCGGGATCCCTCTCCGGCGCACCCGCCCCGTTTCCCGCCGTCACCTCAGCGGCGGTCCAGGTTCTTTCTGCAGCGTCCCGCAGTGCCAGCAACGACGCGACATCTGCGCCGGCCCGCACGGCCAGAGCACTGACAGCGGCTTGCGGGGGCAGCACTTTGCCGTTGAGGTACCGCTCCCAGGATGACCTGCTGAAAGGCGTCTTGGCCTGGAGTGATTTCAGGCTGAGCCCGCTGTGATCCTTGAGCCGGCGCAACTCCACCACGAGTTGCCGCCCATGCGGATCAAGAGACTCAGGCAGTGCCCTCCACCTCACTGCGCCTCCCCCGGCTCCTTCGCGAGTTGCGGAACGTCCGCGCCGTCAGGACCGCCATGAGTCTCCCCTCGCTCCGTCATCCTCATGGCCCATATCGTCCGGCAGCCCTCTCTCGTCCGCTCGATTCGGTCATTGCCGCAAACGGTACGAAGAGCCTGTTGCTTTCCCGGGAACCCTCCCGCTGACCGCTTTTCCGCAGGTCACAGCGTGGGACGTCCCGAGACGTCTCACATCGCCCGGCACGCCGAACAATGTACCCCGCCCATCCGGCACGCTCGTGTTGCCCGTCCGGCAATGCGTTCCTGCGAGCCGCTCAGAGGTCTCACCTGCTGTCGCCCGGGCTGACCGAATCTCCACCTGCGCGCCCACCGCACCAGGTGGCGACACACCGCCCGGAAGGGGAACGGAATGCGGGCCAATGTCCTGTCGAGGACACTCGTCAGTGTCACTGCCGTGGCCGGCCTAGCCGCCGGAGGCCTTGCGGGTGCGGGCGTCGGCTACGCGGCGTCCGCACCCGCCTCGGAACAGTCGGACCAGGTCGCGAGCTCTGGGACTGCCGTCGCGCTCTCCACCAGCAACTGGGGCCTGAGTACCGCACAGGCCGTTGGGGTGCAGTGCTGGCTGCACAACAACGACTGGGGCTACAACGGCCCGTACGACGGGCTGCTGGGCACCAACAGCTGGAAAGCTTTGCAGCGTTATCTCAAATTCAACGGATGGTACACCGGGCCGATCGACGGGATTGTCGGCGGCGGCACGGTGACGGGATTCCAAAAGCTCCTCAAGAACTGGGGCTACTACTCCGGCCCAGTCGACGGAATTGTCGGATCAGGGACCGAGGCAGCGTTCAGCAAGTGGGCCGACTACATCGGGGAAGCCTGTTAGCTCACCCGGCTCTCAGCCCCCGCGCCGGGGGGCCGTGGGGCGGTGCTGCCTCGTAAGTACCGCCGAGCGCTCCCCACACTCACCGCCGTACACGGAGGAAATCCATGCGCATCCGCAGGCTCACCATCGCCGCCGGGCTGGCGGCCGTTCTGACGGCAGGCCTCCAAACTCCCGTCTGGGCTGTTCAGGACTCCGGCACCACTGCCGCCGCGACGTGCACCATCCGCTGGCAAACCAGCGGTGGCCACTCGGGTTTCACAGCGGGTTACAGCTGGGCCTGGAACACGATCGTACAGCGGGGCGACGAAGGCAACGCCGTCCGCGAGATCCAATGCCTGGTCAACAGTCACGCGTACTACGACGGCCCGAAGCTCACCGTCGACGGGGCCTACGGCCAGCTCACCGAGTCGGCGGTCCGCCGTCTCCAGACCAACTGGAGCCGTGCTCATTCCATCACCATCGACGGCATCGTCGGCCCTCAGACCTGGCGTGCCCTGCGCTCCGCCTGACTGCTTCGGAGCACCGCAGTCCGCCGTCATACGTAAACGACCACACAGAGGACAGGGAATGTCGAATCCACGTGGACTTCGCCGGACGGCCGTAACAGGAGCGGCTCTGGTGTGCACCGTGATGGGACTCGTCAGCACTGCCAGCGCCTCGACCACCGCAGGTTGGATCGGATACGGCTACGCGAACACGCACGACGGGGTGGTGTGTGTTCAAGAGGCCATCGACAATTCGCCTGCTCCCGCCCATGTGACCGTCGACGGTGCGTTCGGTCCCCAGACCTACTCGGGCATCAAGACCTTCCAGCAGTGGTGGAACCAGACCGGCGAATCCCCGCGCCTGAGTGTGGACGGCGTCGTCGGTCCACAGACCGGGGACCAGATGCTGGGCTACGTCGGCGCGGGTTGCTACCTGAACGTCCCCAGCACCGACTGACCGCCGTGCACCGCAGCCCGGTTGACGAACGCCAAGACGATGGGGTGAGTCGATCCGCCCGCGTGGCCGGAGAGATGTCCCCAACCGCTCTCCTCCTCGAAGAAGCACTCCACGTGACGAAAGGACGCACATGACCGGCAAAACACCTCTCCTCCTCGCGGCGGGGGCAGCCCTCACTGTCTTCCTGGGAGGTAGCGCCGGAGCAGCCTCGGCAGCTCCAGCGGCACACTCCACGGCCCCGGCCGCGCAGCCCACCTCTCATGTGCCGGCGTCCACGCCCTTGCGTCCGGACAGCCGCTGCCTGGTCTGGTGGAAGGAGACGACGAACTACGCCGGCATGACGGCCGGATATTCCTGGGCCTGGAATGTCACGGTCTACCCCGGGGCGAGCGGGGACAGGGTCAAGGAGATCCAGTGCCTCACCGACTACCACGGCCAAGGGCCCAGTGCACTCGACGGCATCTACGGGCCCGACACGGTCGCTGCCGTGAAACGTGTGCAGGCACGGTGTCAGTTCCCCCCGTCGCAGCAGGACGGCATCGTGGGCCCGCAGACGTGGCGTTGCCTGCGAATCGAGGAATGAGTCCCTGCCGGGACCCACAGCCGCCTCCGGCTTGTGCCGCGCCCCCAAGTCGTCTCCCCCAACCGGGCTCTACGAGGACGGTAATGGGCACGGCGTTGGGTGCGGCTCTCGTAAACGGAGACCGGGCCAACTACTCTGCGCCGTAGGTGGGTTGGGGCGCCCTGGTGGTGTGTGAGGTGCGACGCTCGAACTGGACGGTGGCGATCACTTGGACGGCCGCCATGATGGACGTGGTCAGCGCGGCGTAGTCATCGGTCAGTGCCCACTTCAACGCTGGCCCCCCTTGGGACGGCTGGTCGGTCCCCAGCGCACTGTAGCGATCACCAGCACCGACGAACACCGGCACAGCCGCGTGAGCAGGGCCCGGGGATGAGGACTTCCCGCACCGGCACACCACCTGACAGCAACGTCACCGGCTCACACAGGCCGCCGACGTCGAGTCCGCCACAGTCAACAAAAAGAGGGAGGACAGCCGTGGTCGGCGACAGCGTCCACGGCCGCCCCGTCGAGGTCCGGGTACGAACCCAGGACGCCGCCCGTCCACAGGCCGTCCTGCTCGACCGCGGGCCGGACGAAACCGCTGACGAAGCCCGCCACCCGCACCCGATACTGCACCGCCGTCGGCTCATGGCCTGCGGCGAAGAGAGCGCTCAGGCCCTGCGGTACCCGGCGTGGCGACTGTACGACACGAGCACCCGCTGACCGGTGAACGGCTCTTGGACGCCGGTCCGTCACTTCCCGTAGGCCTGCTTCCAGCGCGCCCGGTGACGGGAGTCCCCCTGGCCGCGACCGTTCACACGGCTCAGCGCCGAAAGGGACGCTCCGTTGTTCCACAAGCCGAGGTGATCGCGGTGCACAGCGAGAATGCCGTGCTCGACGGCGAACCTCTCGGAAGGACGGCTGAACCTGGTGGTCGTCACAAACACCGCCACGTCGGCCTGGAAGTGGACCTTGGCACCCAGCAGATCACGCAGCTCACGGCTGGCGATGGTGCTGCTGGGCGCGTACCGCTTGCACTGGATCACAAACGTCCGGCCATCCGGCAGACGACCGACGACATCGGCACCGTTGTCGTGCGAACCGCCCACCCGCCAAACCTCCGTACAGCCGTCCCTCCGGCACAAGCCGGCGACCAGCTCCTCGAATTCGGTGCCCGTCATCGCATCCACCTCGGACAGGCTCCGCCGACCGGCCTTCACCGCCTCGTCCTGGCGCCAACGGCGGTCCCGGGCACGCACCCTGCGGTCGGTGCGCCACAGCCACCAGCCCACGGCTCCGATACCGCCGAGGACCACACTCCCTACGGCGTACGGCCACACCTGCGACCAGAACACCATCAGCACGACGAGCAGGCCGCCTCCGCCGAGCGCGACCGGCTTTGCTCCTGTCGCCCGCCCGCGACGACGGGCCGGATTCCGTCCACGTTGAACAGCCATCTCGCCCTCCCCCGATCCTTCCTGAAGCGAGAGTCTCGGCAACGCAGGACAAGCCCGGAAGAGCGCAAGTCAGCCATGACCGATTCCGCTCAACCGGATCCAGCGGCCGATGCGACCATCCGCCGATTCAGCAGGGTGGCGTCAGCGCGCTACTCGTGGACAGTCGTGATCGGCGGTAAGACGCTGGCCCGCTGCCGCGAGCGGCGTACGAGATGCTCCACACGGCGGCGGTCTCGTTGGGGGTAGCCGTACTGACCCGGCCCGTCGCCTGTTTCCTACCGGGCCTCGCCGTTTTACGGGAAGAAGGCATCCGACGGGGGCTGCGGCTCCCAGCAGGCCGTCCGACGGCCGTCGGTTAGGATCGCGTGTGGCGCTGGAGGGTGCCGCCGGGTCCGCGGGAAGGGCTGAGCCCACCTCTGTCTGAAGCACGATCCTCGTGTGATGTGGCCTCTTCCTCGGCCTGAGCAGCGGACCGCAGGCGAACAGAGGGAGTCGCCGTGTCCGATTCACTTCCCGAACGCCCCGACCTCGGTCAGCTGCGCCGCCAGGCCAAGGAGTTGCGCGACGCCGCCCGCCGCGGTGACACCGCAGCTGTGCAGCGGTTTGACCGCCATCACCCCTCTCGCCCGGACGCGACCGGTCTGGCCGCCGCCCAGCTGGTCATCGCCCGCGAGCTGGGATTCGCGAGCTGGCCCCGGCTCAAAGCCGCCGTCGACGCCCACACGGCCTCCTGCCGGCAGGAACGAGCGTTCGTGGCCGCATCGGTCGAGCACCGGGTGCGGCAGGCTGCCGACCTCTTCCGCGCGGATCCGGGGATCGCCCGCGGCAGCCTGCGCGCCGCGGCCGTGCTCGGCGAGGCCGGGGCGGTGCACGAGATCCTCGCCACCGACCCCACGGCGGCGATCGCCATCGACGAGGAGCGCGGGTGGCCGCCGCTGCTGTACGCGTGCTATTCCCGGTGGCATCAGATCGACCCCGGCCGGGTGCCCGGGATGGCCGAGGTGGTGCGCCTTCTGTTGGACGCCGGGGCCGGCCCGAACACCAACGACGGGGGACGGCCGCGCTACCGCTCGGCGCTGCGCGGATCGGTGGAGGCCAACAACCCGGCCCTCACCGAAGTCCTGCTCGACGCCGGCGCCCACCCCGACCCGGGCCAGCCCATCGCCGAGGCCGCCCGTCATCGAGACCACCGATGCCTTGAACTGCTGCTCTCCCACGGAGCCCGGGTGGCGGGAACCTGGGCGGTCGGCGCCGCGGTCGGCAACGACGATCCGGTGGCGACCGCGCTGCTGCTCACCGCCCTCGAACCCGCCGCGGGTGGGGCGGGGACCACCGCTTCGCAGGCGTTGCCCGACGCCGCGGCAGGCGCCTCCGCGGAGGTCGTGGCCGCCCTTCTCGAAGCCGGGGCCGACCCGCGGGCCACCGGCGCGGACGGCCTGTCCGCGCACCGGCTCGCGGTGCGGGCCGGCAACGACGCCTCCGCGGCACTGCTGAGGGCATGCGGCGCCAGGGACGACAGCTCCGCGGTCGATCGGTTCCTCGGGGCCTGCCTCACCGCCGACTGCCGAGCGGCCGAAGAGCTGCTCGCCGATCACCCCGGCCTGCGCGACCAGCTGACCGACCAGGACCGCGCCGTCCTCGTCGACGCCGCCTCCCGGCGCCCCGAGGCGCTCGCCCTCATGCTCGGCCTGGGCTTCGCCCACGATGTCCGCAACGACTCCGGCGAACAGCCCCTGCACACCGCCGCCTACCACGGCAACGCGGCCGCGGTTCGGCTGCTGCTCGACGCCGGGGCCGAGGTCGACGCCCGCGACGCCCGGTTCGACGGCACTCCGCTGGCCTTCGCCACCGTCGGCAGCGCAGAACAGGCAGGCACGCCGGGCGACTGGTTTGCGACGGTGCGTCTGCTCCTTGACGCCGGTGCCTCACGAGAGGGTGTGTGGCTCGCCGGGAAACCGCCCAGCGAGGAGGTCATGGACCTCCTGCGCAGCTACGGCGTCACCCCCGACGCGGCACCCCCCGACGAAGCAACCGAGCAACCGGCGGACGAGCGGACCGACTCGGCCGAGCCGCTCGGCGCGGGCGTCCTCGGCGAGGTCGCCCGGCACCTCGACGCCGCCTGCCGTGACCGCGACCTCGACCTGCTGGCTTCGCTCCTGCACCCCGAGGTCCACTGGACCGGGGTCTGCCATGATCGCGCCCAGGTCCTCGCCTGGTACCGCCAGACCCTCGCCGACGGCACCACGCCCACCCTCGACAGCGTGGAAATCGACCGCGACGCCGTCGTGCTCGGGCTGACCCTGACCCGCCCGGCCGAAGGCGCCCGCCCCGCACCACCCCAGCGGATCTTCCAGGTCTTCACCGTCGACGGCGCCCAGATCGTCGACATCCGCGGCTACCCCGACCGCCGCAGCGCCCTCGCCCGGACCTGAAACCCACATCCCCACCACACCGAAGGCACCGAGACCGGCGCGGACAATGGCCGACGGGGCCGGCGAGGTCTTCCTCTCCGCCCCCGCCGGACCGTTGGTCATCAGTGGGCGCTGCCACCCGCCGCCCGTGCAACCGACAACGGCTGAATCGGGGTGGTGCGCCAGACCCCGTCTCGCGGGTCGGCGTCGCTTGGCGGGGCCGGGATGACTCACGGCACCACCTTGGCCTGTCTCGGACGACGTGGTTCCTCCCGCCGCTTCGGTTCTACGACCCATCGGCCGGGCGGGAGCCTCGGGGCGTAAAATGACTGACCAGTCATCCAGATTGGAGCCTTGGCATGAGGAAGAAGGGGACCCTGCAGGACCGAGGCCGGGGGTGTGGCTCCCGGGCGGTGGTACGAGGCCGCGCTGGATTGTGCTCACCGCCGCCACGGGCGGCGGGTGACCAGCCCGCAGAAGGCGCGGCCGCGCGCTGCCTGCATCGGGTGGAGCCGATCGTGCGGGGTCCGGTGGCCGTGCTGGTGACGGCGGCGTTCTTCGCCGGCGCGGGAGCGCTCGGCGGCCGGAGCGGAGTGGCTCTGGCCAGCGCATACGTGGCGTTTCTCGCCGCGTACTGCCTATTGAACTTCTGGCACTGCGCAGAGACGCACTGCGTGGTCACCGGGATGGGGTGGACGCCGGTTGCGCTGCTGGGGTTCGCCGCTGCGCTGGTGCCCGGTGGGAGTCTGACCTGGTACCGGGTGAACGCCGAGGCGGCTGCTTTCCTGGTGATCCTGGGAGCCGGCTACGCCCTGGAGTGGGCGGTGGCGGCACGGACCGGGCGCCGGGTCCTGCGGTAGGAAGGACTGGTATGCCCAAGCTCGCCCACCAGACACGCACCGCGCGGCGCAACCAGATCATCGCCGCCGCTGTGGGTTGCTTCGCCCGCAGCGGCTACCACTCGACGACGATGGCGGATGTCGCCGTGGCTGCCGGGGTGTCCAAGGGAACCCCGTACCTGTACTTCCCGAGCAAGGAGGCGCTATTCATCGCGCTGCACGACGAGTGGGGCTGCGGGCTCACCGAGCGGGTCGACGCCGCCGTCGGCGCGCTCACCGCTCCAGCGCACGAATCGCCGCGGACGGTGCTGCGGACCGTGGCCGCGGCGGTAGGCGCGCACGTGGTCGGGCAACCAGAATCCTGCCGGGTGCTGATGGAGGCTCGGACCTTGGCTGCCTACCACCCCGCGATCGCCGCCGCCGTCCAGACCGCCGACCGGCGCACGCAGGAAAAGGTGGAGGGTCTGATCCGGGCGGGTGTCGCCGCCGGCCAATGGCCGCAGAACACTGACCCAGCGCTGCAGGCGCGCCTGTTCACCGCCGCCCTGTACGGGCTGATGGCACACTGGCACCTCGCACCCGACTCGTTCTCCTGGGACGCCGCCGCGCACAGCCTGGCCGAGGTCCCACAGACCGAGCGGTAGAGCCCCGGCGGCGACGCGGCCTCACCGGGCGGCTCGCTCAGGCGGGAGGCGCGCCGCCGGAACTCTGTGACGGCCAGGACATGGTCATCATGCTGTGTCCCAGCAACAGAGTCGTCGCCGGTTTGGCGGAGATCCCGTACACCCTCGGCGCGGGTACGTGCACGGAGACGGCCCGGCTGCATGCCCGGAGCAGAGCGTCACGACCGGCGCAAACCACGCTGCCAGCGGCCCGGAGTCAGGGGACGAGCGCGTCGAGGTCGATGTCGAGCGGGAAGGGCACGGAGATCTTCAACCGCCCTCGGTGGATGCCGGTGGGCACGTAAGAACTGGTCATGGAGTCGAGTTCGTACGTATGGACGACCGGGGCCCCCGCCTCGTCCTCGACGCGCCAAAAATGCGCAATCTGGGCCTGCCCGTACTTGAAGGGCTTCAGGGGAGCGGTCCCGGTCCGCTGACTCTTCCGAGACGACCTCGACGACCAGGCTGACATCTTGGGGGGCGTACCACGTGCGGTCCGGATCATACGCGGCGGTGGAAATCAGGAGGTCGGGTTCAGGACGGCTCTTGTTGTCGAGCCGGACCGTCATCTGACGCTCCGCCTCGAACCCTTCGGGGGCGGCGTGCCGCAGGGCGAAGGTCAGGTTCTCCACGAGCCTGGCATGCCACGAACGCTGCGGCGACGTCATGAGGATCAGGGCTCCGTCGATGAGTTCCGTGTGCCGCGGGGCTTGGGGGAGGTTGTCGAGGTCGTCCGACTCCCAGCCGCTCGGTCTGGGCGGGATCAGCCAGTCGGGGAGTTCGGCCTTCACGGCTTCCTCCAGACGTCCATCGGGGGCACGACCCTGGGTCATGTCCACGGCCACGCAACTGGTGACAGCCTATTTGACGCCGTCGCACGACGAGCCGCTCCCGGGGCCAACAGCGAGGCGACGATCGCGTGCTGCTGTTCCGAACGGGCCGGGAAGCGGCCGACCGAAACGCCGGGCATGGCGAGGACCTGGTGGCAGCAACCCGCGTACTCGGTGGCAATGCCGACTTCGGCATTGTCCTTCCACCCGGGCGGGCCACGCGCACCGGTGGCCGGTAGAACCCGTCCACCAGCACCAGCTCCGCTGTCCGGCCCGCGGCAGTCGCCCACCGAGCACCACGTCCTGATCGGCAAGGTGGTCGATCACCATCCCGGCCACCTCCTCGCGAGCCCGGTCGTGATCGCGGTGCACCTGGTGGCGGTCACGCCATGATGCGGGTCATCATCGACCGGGCCCTGTATCTCCCGGCCGACTGGGCCGCCGACGACGAGCGGCGCGGCGGCCGGCGTCCCCGACGAGATCGACTTCGCCACCAAGCCCCAGCAGGCGGCACGGATGGTGGCCGACGCTCTCGAAGCCGGAGTGCCTGCTCGCTGTTTCGCCGCCGACGAGGTGTACTGCGGCACCACGCCCTCGGCCAGCAGCGCGAGCGCCAGTCCCGTGCCCGCGACCGCGCTGCCGATCCGGACCATCCCGGGCCCGCACGAGGTGTGGCTGGACTACGGTGACGGCGAGCGCCGCCGGGTGGGCCCGGTCGCGGACTCGGAGGAGGAACTGCTGGAGCTGCTGCGGGAGTTGGTGCGAGGTTCCGGGCACAGTGAGATCGTTTCATCCTGCAGTTGCAGGTCACGGGGCTGGCGTGGCCGGTCATGGGCGTGCTCATGCTGGTCGGCGGCGAGATCGGTAGCAGGTGATCGTCTGGTCATGGAGTGATTCGCCGGAACTGGGGCCGCGGGGCGTCCGTGCCGTCTACTGCCCACGGAATCAAGGGAGTTCACGGGGCGGGAGAGGGGGCGGAGGATGGCCGTGGTGCTGACGTGGGTGATTCAGCGGCGGGTCGTGCTGGCGGACCAGGTCGAGCAGCTGCGCAAGGAACTCGCGGAGGCGGAATCCGAGGTGGCCCGCCTGGCGGCGGCCGCAGCAGCGGGCCGTTGCCAGGCGCGAGGCACACCAGCGCCACCGTCGGCGGCCGAGCACGTCGGAGAGGCGCTGGAGCGGATCGCAGCCGAGGTGGCGCCGCAGCTCACTTGAAACGCGCTGCATACACGTGTCCTGCCTCACTGTCGAGGCCGCTGGGCAACCCTTCCGGCGCTGAAATCTTCTCCTTGGGATGAAGATCCTGAAGAGGCGGCCTCGCCTACTCATACTCCTGACCCTGGCCGCGGTGGCGGCCGTGACGGTGACCGTCGTCATGGTCATCCAGGCGAACAAGATGAAGACGCTCTCTCCGCGCGAGGAACGTGACCGGGCCGCGTCTGGAGCAGGCGTACCGTCGGGGCAGGTGGACTGCCGGAAGGCCAAGTGCATCGCGCTCACCTTCGATGGCAACCCGGGCGAACCCACCGACCGACTGATGGACCTCCTGAAGGGGTACAAGGCGCCGTCGACGTTCTTCCTTGAGGGCCGGCGCATCCACAAGTTCCCGGATGTGGTGCGGCGGATCGCCAAGGACGGCCACGAGATCGGGGACCACACCTGGACGCACGCGGTACTGACCGATGTCTCTGATGCGCAGATCCGCGACGAGCTGCGCCGCACGGCACGGGCCATCTCCAGCATCACCGGCAGCGAGCCGACGCTGATGCGCCCGCCCCAGGGCCGCACCGACGACCGCGTCTCCAAGGTCTCGAAAGAACTGGGGATGGCGCAGGTGCTGTGGACGGTGACCGCGAAGGACTACGAGACGGACGACACCGCACTGATCACCAAGCGCGTGCTCGCGGGCGCCGACCGCGACGGGATCATCCTGCTCCACCCGCTGCACAAGGGCACCGTGCCGGCCATGCCTTCCATCCTGAAGGCGCTCAGCAAGCAGGGCTACACCTTCGTGACCGTCTCCCAGCTGCTCGCTCCTGCCAAGGCCGAGCCCGGCAAGATCTACAAGTGACTGACTGACGCGCGAAGCGTCCGCCTCCTTGGGCCCCTCACCACCACGGGAGCCGCGGCCACCGGTTCCGCCGAACTCCGGTGACTCGTTCGGCACCCCATTCCAGGTGTGGCCGGTCGTGAGGGTGCTTGTGCTGGTCGGCGGCGGGATCGGTAGCAGGTGATTGCCCGTCACCAGGAGACTTCGGTGCGGGTGAGGACGAGCAGGGCCCGCAGCAGTGCGGTGGCGTGACGGGCATTGAGGCGGAGCTTGGTGAGCACGCGCCAGTTCTTCAAGTCGGCGAAGCCGTGCTCGTTCGCGGCGCGTTCGCGGGCCACGAGCTTGTTCGCCTCCTTCTGCGCGGCGGTCAGCCGTCGGCCGCGGGCGGCGCGGTAGCCGGTGATGATCACCGGGTTGTCGGGGTCGTCGTCGAGGCCGAGGAAGCCAAGGTCGGCGATCGCGACGATGCCGGCTTTGCGCAGGTGGGCGGTGATGTGGTCGTGCCGGGCGGCGGTGACGCCATGGGTACGGCCGCGCCGGGCGGCCGAGACCCTCACCCGGCTGCTGCGACAGCCGGGCGCCGGGGGTCTCTCACCCCCGTCCGGAGACAAAGCGCCTCATGGCGCACTTCCACCGTCCAGTGGCCGCGGATTGCGGTGGCCAGGTCGGCGGAAGTGGTCTGGTGAGCGTCGAGGCTGGTGACCGCGTAGACGCTCTCGCGGCTCTCGCGTCGTCCGGTCTGCCGTCGGCGGCGGCAGTGGACGCGGATGGCCAGGCGGGCATGAGGGAACGCGATCCCGCGGACCGCAACGGCCAGCCGGGCGATCGCCAGGTTCGTGATCGACGCCTATTCGCTGGCTCGTGAGGCGGCCGATCCGAAGGCCGCGGTGGACGAGATCTTCCGGATGATCGAGGCGGCCTGGGAGGTCACCTGCCCCTCCTCAACCTCCGCCGACACGGCCGGACCGTAGTCAGGACTCGCCCCGCCGGGCACCGTTTTCGGCTCGGGCGTCGGCGAGGGCGAAGGCCCGCTGGAGGCCCTTGAGGAGAGGGGGCTCGATGCGGTACGCACCGTAACGGCTCCTCGTGCATCGCAGTTTCGGTGTCGCAGGGCCGCTCTCCACCGCCGCCCTGGGCCGATACCCAGTCACCACACTGGCCCCCTGCCCGTCTGCCTGCTCATGGAAGACCGGTTGGAGACATCCGTGATCCTCTATGGTGTCGCGTTATGTCGGTCTTGGTCGTTGGTGGCAGCGGGTTCCTCGGAAGCGAGCTGGTCCGTCAGGCGACAGCTGCCGGTCATGTCACGGCCGCGACGTTCGCGACCCGGCCGGACTCGGTTCCAGACGCCATCCGGCATGACCTCGACCTGCGGAAGCCACAGCGTGTGGAAAGTGTCGTTGCCGATCTGGCGCCGTGCGCCATCATCAACGCGACCAGCCACGCAGCCGACTGGGCGGTGACGGCAGAAGGACCTGTGCGGCTCGCGCTGGCCGCCGCCCGGCACGGCTGTCGACTGGTCCACGTGTCGAGCGACGCGGTGTTCTCCGGCGCGAGCGTCCACTACGACGAGTCGCAGCTACCCGATCCCGTCACCCCGTACGGCGCGGCGAAGGCAGCAGCCGAGACCGGCGTCCGCCTCGTGTACCCGGACGCCGTCGTCGCCCGTACCTCTCTGATCATTGGCGACCGAGACTCTGTTCATGTCCGGGCAGTGCACGACCTGACGTCGGGCGGATGGGCCGGGGTGTTGTTCACGGACGACGTCCGCTGCCCGGTGCATGTGTCCGATCTTGCCGCCGCTCTGCTGGAACTGGCGTTCTCCCACGCTTCCGGCGTGCGCCATCTTGCGGGGGCCGATCCTGTCAGCCGCTATGAGCTCGGTGTCCTCATCGCTCACCGCGATGGGCTCGACGTCTCCCGGCTGCGGGCAGGACGGCGCAGCGAATCCGGGATCCCCGGCGGGCTCGACATCCGCCTCGACTGCCGCGCGACCCAACGCGAGTTGGTCACCCCACTGCGCGGCGCCAGGGAGTTCCTCGTCGAAGGAACCAACACGCCGAGCAACCGGTAGAAGACGGCCAGGTTGCCCCACGGCACGTAGTAGGCAAGGTCGCCGGCCTTCGCCGCAGACGGCGGGGGCGCCGTCGGTGGTGAGCCTGCGCGGCGGGCAGCCGATCCGCTCCGTGCCGTGGAAGTCCTCCGGCTGAAGGGTGAGCGGGAGCAGACCGGCCAGGTCGCGGGCGGCGGGGCTGTCGTTCAAGGTGCCGTCGGCCTTACGGCCGTCGATCGTCAGGCGGATGCGCATGGCGTTGCTCCTGTCGGACAGTGCGGATGGCTCGCGCGTCGAAGCCGACGGCGAGGACGGCACAGCGGGCGGCTGGTGACGGTCGCCGGCCGTCACGGGCCAGACCAGGACGACGAGCAGGACGGGGCAGAAAGGGCGCGCAGCACGAGCTTGTCCCTTCCCGACCTGCGCTGGGGTGGATGAGCCGCCACAACGGCACGCGGCAGCGCCAGGGGTGGCCGCCGGTGGGCGCGCCCGCCCGGTACCGGATTTCAGCTGGTGGCCGGGGCGGCGGCGTACTCCTCGTCGGTGACGGGGGTCAGCCAGTGCACGACGTCGTGGTCGGCGTCGCCCTCGTTGATGGCCAGGTGGACCATCAGCCGGTTCGGCGCCGCGCCGTGCCAGTGCTCCTCGTCTGCCTCGAACAGGACCCGGTCGCCGGGCCGGATGACCTCGACCGGTCCGCCGCGGCGCTGGCACAGGCCGACGCCCTCGGTGACGAACACGGTCTGGCCCAGCGGGTGGCGGTGCCAGTGGGTGCGGGCGCCGGGCAGGAAGTGCACCAGGTTCGCCGTGACCCGGGACGGGGCGGGTGCCGCGGCGACGGCGTCGATGTAGACGTCGCCGGTGAACCAGTCGGCGGGTCCTTTGACGGTGTCGATCGAGCTGCGGGTGATCTGCACGGTTGCTTGCTCCTTGCTCCTTGTGCGGGGGACGGAGTGGGTGCGGTCAGGGCTTGAGGAGTGACTTGATGGCGCGGCGCTCGTCCATGGCCTTGTAGCCCTCGGCGACCTGCTCCAGGGGCAGGGTGAGGTTGAAGACCCCGCCGGGGTCGATCGCTCCGGTCAGGACGCGGTCGATGAGGTCGGGCAGGTAGCGGCGCACGGGGGCGGGGCCGCCGCGCAGGGCGACGTGGGAGAAGAACAGCTCCTGCCCGTCGATGGCGACCTCGTGGGGAACGCCGACGAAGCCGACGTTGCCGCCGGGGCGCGCGGAGTGCAGGGCCTGCTGCATGGCCTGGGCGGTGCCGACGCACTCCAGCACGCTGTCGGCGCCGATGCCGCCGGTCATCTCCTTGATCCGGGCCACGCCCTCGTCGCCGCGCTCGGTGACGATGTCGGTGGCGCCGAACTCCCGGGCGAGCTTCTGCCGCGTCTCGTGCCGGCTCATGGCGATGATGCGCTCCGCACCCATCTCCTTCGCGGCGATCACGCCGCACAGGCCGACCGCGCCGTCGCCGACGACCACGGCGGTGGAGCCGGGCCTGACCTCGGCGGCGTCGGCGGCCCACCAGCCGGTGCCCATCACGTCGGAGACGGCCAGCAGGCCCGGCCGGAATCCCTCGTCGGGGATCTCGTCGGTGGCGACCAGGGTGCCCTGGGCGTTGGGGATGCGCATGTAGTCGGCCTGGCAGGTGGACATGAACTCGCGGTGCAGGCAGTTCGACTGGAAACCGTTCCGGCAGTTCGCGCAGGTGTTGTCCGAGGTGGCGAAAGAGCCGACGACGAACTGACCAGGCCTGACCGAGGTGACCTCCGAGCCGACCTCTTCCACGAAGCCGACGTACTCGTGCCCCATGGGATGCGGGTCGCCGATCGGCTCCGCGCCCCGGTAGGGCCACAGGTCGGAGCCGCACACGCAGGTCACAGCCGTACGAATGATCGCGTCGGTCGGGTGAAGGATCTTCGGGTCATCCAGGGTCTCGAAACGGACGTCGCCGGGGGCATGGATCACTGTGCCGCGCATGAGAGGGATTCCTTCGCGTGCCGTGACGTGCGGCCGCCGGAGTCCAGGGCCGCACCGAGTGCAGGGGCGGGTGCGCACTTCCTGCCCTGCCGGGACAGGGCGGGCGGAAGGCACCACGCCCTCCAGGTAACCCGCTCCCGGTCCGCGCAGCGAGGCACCGTCAAGGGGTGTACCGGCAGTACATCCCTATGGCAGCGGGCGGGACGTACCGTCGAAAGCGTGGACAACCAAGCAGAGATCCGCGAGTTCCTCACCTCGCGGCGCGCGAAGATCACCCCCGAACAAGCTGGCTTGCCCTCCGGGAACCGCCGACGCGTACCGGGCCTGCGCCGCAGCGAAGTCGCCGCCCTGGCCGATGTGAGCGTGGAGTACTACGCCAAGCTCGAGCGCGGCAACCTCGCCGGCGTCTCCCCTGCCGTACTCGAAGCCGTCGCCCGCGCCCTGCGGCTCGACGACGCCGAACGCGCCCACCTGCTCCACCTGGCGCAGGCCGCGGACGGCTCTGACGCACTCACCCGGCCTCGTCGCCGCACCACCCGGACCTGGACCGCGCACCGGAGCCTCCAGTGGGTCCTGGACGCCGTAACCGCCGGCCCGGCCTTCGTCCGCAACGGCCGCATGGAGCTCCTAGCCACCAACCAGCTCGCTCGCGCCTTCTACGACGACGTCTACACCACGGCCGGCAACCAGGCCAACCTGGCCCGCTTCCAGTTCCTCGACCCCGTCTCCCGCCGCTTCTACCCCGACTGGGACCAGGCCGCCGACATCACCGTCGCCATCCTGCGCACCGAAGCCGGCCGCAACCCCTACGACAAGGACCTGCACGACCTCATCGGCGAGCTCTCGACGCGCAGCGACGACTTCCGCACCCGCTGGGGCGCCCACAACGTCCGCCACCACGGCACCGGCACCAAATGCTTCCACCACCACACCGTCGGCGCCCTCACCCTCGCCTACGAGGGCCTGGAGATGGCCGCCGAAGCCGGCCTCACCCTCACCATCTACACCGCCGAACCGGGCTCGCCCTCCGAAGAGGGACTGCGTCTGCTCGCCTCCTGGGCCGCCACTCAGAGCGCCGGCTCTCCGTCAGCGCAGGGAGCCAGCTGACCATCATCGGATCGGCTGTGCAGTCGGACTGCTCGCCACGCGCGAGGCCACCTGTGCGCGCCTGCGGGAGTTTCCGCGGGCGATTCGCCTGGTCTGGGACTCGATCATGTTGGCGACCGCTCCGGCCGCCCGGCCCATGCCCTGTGCGGTTTGTTAGTCGCTTTGACCTGGCCTTCTCCGCCTCGGCGGCAGCCTTCGCCAAAGCGGTGAGGACATCCTCGGCCAGGTGCATGCCGGCCGCGTCGGTCTCGATCTCCCAGCGCTGGTGATACAGGGTGGCGAGTTCGGCTGCCGCACGGCGGTGGTGATCGAACAGGGTGGTGGCGAGCCGGTAGAGGCCGGTGTGCTCGGCCAAACCCTCACCTACAGACCCCTGGACAAACCCACCACGCCCGTCAACTTCACGGCCTTGCGGCTGGTCCTCTCCCGACGACAAGGCTCATCCGCCGGCGTGTGATGCGCTGCCTTCCTGGGGGCCAGGAACGCATGCCCCGGGTGGAGGGGGAAGCGGGCCGCGTGCTGGCGGCCAGAACGGTGAGCAGCACGTTCCTCCGAAGGGCGCCTCGACCCGCGGCCGGGAAGTGTCAATGCGCACGGGTCTGCTCCCAGCGCCCGCGGAGGCGGTCGCGGGATTGCGGGCGTCAGGTGGTGGTGGGCCAGGTGCGCAGCAGAGCTGCGATCTTCCCTGCGGTGCAGGCGGGGTCGAGGAGCAGGTCTTTGAGGGCGACGGCGTCTTCGCGGACGGGCTTGACGGGAATTCCGGCGGCTTCGAGGTACATGACGCCGGACGCGGCGGCAACGGCCAGGTTGGAGCGCTCCAGCCAGCGGCACCGGCCCAGCGTGTGCACCAGGGCGGCGGCTTTGGCGTAGGGGCCGTCGTAGACGGGCTGCTCGAACAGCTCGGCCCGGTGGCGGGCGACAGCCGAGACGGGCACGCCGTAATCGTCCGGGGCTGGATCGTTGGCCCCGGCGGCCTCGGCGACCTCCAGGACCCAGGGAACGTCGATGTGCGGGTCCATCAGGCCGCGTGCGCTCCCCCGGGCGTCTGCTGGGCCTGTTCGGCCTCGTCGAAGATTGCCTGGTGTTCGGTCAGGAAGCGGGCGGCCGCGTCCACCGCACGGGCGCGCAGGCCGCTGGCATCGTCCTGTACGAGCCGGGCGAGGTAGTCCCCGATGCTCAATCCCAGGTCGGCGGCGCGCTTCTTCGCGAGGTCCGCGACATCCTCGTCCACACGCGCGCCCAGCTGTGTCTTCGCCATAACCAGCATGGTAACAGCTGTTATCACACGGGGGACCCTGTGAGCGGCGGCCTCATCCGTCCGGTCACCGTCGAAGCGGCGGCCGGGCGTCCATGACCGGCACCCGGCCGGCCGGGCCGGTGCCGAGGGCGGGCCTTGACCAGCCAGGCACCGGCCTTGGCCGTGTCGCCGTCGCCTGGCCGGCTTCACGGGAGCCGGAGGCACGGCGGGGTGAGCAGGCTGCTCCCGCGGGCCGGGCCTCGAGAGGCCATCAGCCGCTGCCCGCCGTGGACAACACGTCCGGCGGCGGATCGGATGTGGGACCGGGAGGCGATCTTCGCACCTGCCAGGACGGGAACGCGGGTGAAGCTGCGGCCGGCTCGACCCGCGGCCGCAGCCAGCGTCACCGGGAAGATGCGCCACCCACATCTCCAGCGGGGCCCGGGCAGTCCCCCAACGCGGCACGGGCGCGCGCTCAGGGCCCTCCCGTTCCCATCCGCCCATGAGCCGCGAGCGTCGCGAAGGAGAACCCGTCCGCGCACGCCTGTTGACTGTCCGGGCGGGGAGCAGCACACTCCTGCCCAATGGGAGCGCTCCCACACTCGTCTGTCGGCGCACTGTCCACGCACAGGTGAGGGGGCGCCGCCGCCCGGTGAGCGGCTCCTCCCGTGAGCGGCCCGTTCACCGTTGCGGGCGGTGTCGCGGCTTGCCCGGTCATCCGGCCAGGTGGGTCACGAGCCTGCTGCACGACCGTGTCCACCCCCCACCTGAGCCGCAGCTCAGCGGCGACGGCTGCCGCCCGCAGGCGTCCTGGCGCCTGCGGCCGGGGCTGCCCTGCGTAGGCGCTGCCGGCCGTTGAGAAGGAGACCATGCCTACGACACACACAGCCGCTGCCCTTGCGGCGTTCGCGCTCATGCTGACCGGGACCGGGGCGGCACAGGCCACCGACGCGACACCGGTACGGTCGTCAGCGGCCGTCGCGGCCACGCCCGGCCCGGCGATCAGCGTGGACACCACCACCGGACGCCATGCCATCGACCCGCACATCTACGGCATGAACTTCCCCGAAGAGACGTTGGCGAAGGAACTGCGTCTGCCGGTGGGCCGCTGGGGCGGCAACGCGACCAGCCGCTACAACTACACGAACGACGCCTACAACGCGGGATCCGACTGGTACTTCGAAGACCTGCACTACGACAACGACACCTCGGCCCTGCCGGACGGATCGCAGGCCGACAAGTTCGTCGAGCAGAACCGCAGAACTGGCACCGACACCCTGATGACCGTGCCGATGACCGGCTGGGCCGCGGCCGGCCGCGACAACGGCTGCGGATTCAGCATCGCCAAATACGGCCCCCAGCAGGGCAGCGACGCGCAGTGGCGCCCGGACTGCGGCAACGGCAAGAAGCCCGATGGCACCCTCATCACCGGCAATGATCCGGCTGACACGAGCACGCCGGCCGGCGCGGACTTCGTCAAGGGCTGGGTGCAGTACCTGGACCGCACCTACGGCGGCGCGGGCAACGGCGGAGTGCGTTTCTACAACCTGGACAACGAGCCGGACCTGTGGCACGCCACCCACCGTGACGTGCACCCGGCCGGGGTTGGTTACGACGAACTGCGCGACAGCACCTACGCCACGGCCGCCGCCGTCAAGGACGCCGACCCGTCCGCGCAGACGCTCGGCCCGGTCGGCTGGGGCTTCAACTCGCTCATCTACTCCGGGCTCGACCAGCAGAAGTGCAGTGAGCAGGGCGGAGGGTGCTGGTCGGATCCTCCCGACCGCGCCGCGCACGGCGGCGTGCAGTTCGCGCCCTGGTACCTGCAACAGATGAAGGCATATCAGCAGGCCCACGGCCGACGGATCCTGGACTACTTCGACGAGCACATCTACCCGCAGCAGTCCGGTGTGTCCGGCAGCGCGGACGACGCCGCGACGCAGGCCCTTCGGCTGCGCTCCACCCGGCAGCTGTGGGACCCCTCCTACGTCGACGAGAGCTGGATCAACCAGCCGATCCAGTTCATCCCGCGCATGCACTCGCTGGTCGACCAGAACTACCCCGGCACCAAACTCGCCATCTCCGAGTACAACTGGGGCGCCCTCGACCAGGTCGACGGGGGCCTGGCGGAGGCCGACGTGCTGGGCATCTTCGGACGCGAGGGACTGGACCTGGCCACCTTGTGGTCACCGCCCAAAGCGACCGACCCCGGTGCCTACGCGTTCCGCATGTACCGCAACTACGACGGCAAGGGCGGCGCCTTCGGTGACACGGCCGTCCACGCCGCCAGTGCCGACCAGGACAAGCTGTCGGTCTACGCCGCCGAGCGCAGCACCGACCACGCCACCACGGTCATGGTCGTCAACAAGACCACCGGCGACCTGACCGCTCCGGTCACCCTCACCTCCGGCAGCACGCTCCCGGCGGCCGCCCAGGTCTACCGCTACGGCCAGGCCGACCCCGCCGCGATCGAGCACGCGGCCGACCAGCCGCTGAGCGGGGGCTCCTTCACCGCCACGTTCCCGGCATACTCCGTCACCGAGTACGTTGTCCCCGAGGGATCGGCCCAAACCACCGGGCCCTCGGCCCCCGGCACCCCGACGGCCTCCGCGATCGGCCCCGACCACGTCACCCTGGCCTGGCCGGCCGCCACCCCGGCAAGCGCGCCGCTGGCCGACTACCGCGTCTACTCCGGCGACCCCGCCACCACCGCACCGCTGGCCACCGTCACGGCGCCGGCCACCACCGCCCGCCTCACCGGCCTGACCCCGGCCACCTCCTACACGTTCCGCGTAGTGGCCACCGACACGGCCGGCCGTGGCTCGCCGCCTTCGAATCCGGTACAGGTCACCACCAGCCAGGCCACGACGAGCAGTTGCACCATCGCCTACCAGGTCGGCAACGACTGGGGCACCGGCTTCACCGCGACCATCAAGGTCACCAACCGTGCGGCCCCGGTCAACGGCTGGCAGCTCGGCTTCACGTTCGCCGGCGACCAGAAGGTCACACAGGGCTGGAACGGCACCTGGTCGCAGATGGCGGACACCGTCACCGTCAAGGACGCCGGCTGGAACGCCTCCCTGCCCACCGGCGCCTCCACCACGATCGGCTTCAACGGCACCTACACCGGCACCAACACCGCACCCGGCGCGTTCACCCTCAACAGCACCCCCTGCACCACCGCCGGCACCGCCGCCGCGGCAACGCTCACCGTGCCGACCGGCCACGCGTCCCCGCACCACGCGGCCCATTGAGAAGCCGGCGTTGCCGTACCGTTCACGCGCTTGGACCAGCGGCACCGCCGGCACAACGGCACGGCTCCCCTGGAGGTCGCCGGGGCGACCGTGCCGTTGTCCGCACCCAGTCGCGCCGCACTTCGGCCGACGTCGCTCACAATCCTGCCCCGGGCGGCACCGGTCTCCACGGCCGCAGGGACGTCGGCCACGCCGACGGGCGTGAAGTGCCGAGGGTCGTGCAGCGGCCTGAGCGTCCCGGCGTCGGCGAGGGCGGGCTGGGACTGCTGTTGACGGCGATCCCCAGCCGTCCACTCGCCGAGGTCTTGGTGTCCTTTCCACGCGCACGGCCCGAGCCGATACGACCTGGAGCTGAACCTGCGCTGGCGGCAGTCGTGGGAAGTCGGAGAAGTACTCACCACACCCCCACAACCGCCCGTCGTCGGGTCCGACGGGTTCGTGCCCGAGCCCTTCACAGTGCACCCGGAGCAGGTGGTCAGTCACCCCTCGCCGGCCTCCTGCCCCAGGAGCTGTGCGCCCGGCTCGGTGCCTGGGACGAAGCCCAGGAAGAGCAGGCCGATCAGTCGACCGACGAGAACGCGGCCGATCTGGTCGGCTACCAACACGACCTGTCCATCCCGCCCGGGTGGCGCGTCGGCGGCTTCGCCTCCTGGCACAAGACCGACCCGTACCCCATGGACTGCCAGACCTGCGGGACACCGATGCACCTGCTGCTGACCATCGACAGCTCGGGTCGAACTGTGGCCCGACCGGGTGCACGTGCGAGCCGTCCAGCTGCCGAAAACCTGGGCATCGGGCGCCGGCCGACGACGCATCCGGTCCGGAAACCCGGCACCTTCCCGTTCTGGCCCGGTCGGACGGGGCGGGAACCCCCTACCGACTCTCCAGCGGCTGCATCGGTGGAACAGATACCGCCGAATCCCTGGCCTGGACGTTCCGCCCCGGGCCCGCTGCCGGTCTCGGCCAACTGACCGTCTCGCTGTCCGAGCCCGGTTGCAGGCCCTTCCTCCTGCCGTTGTAGCGCAGGGGCGGCCGCGACTGCCCCAGCGGTAGCCCACGAGGGCCGCGGGCGCGGCCCACGGCACCCGCCGACGGATCCTACAGACCGGCGGCGCTTCCGACCGGCTGTGCGAGAGCGGAGGAGTGCGGGGTGCGCCGCAGGCTCCTGGCCGCACTTGCGTCTCTGCCGGAATGAAAGCGAGTCAGCTCCCTGTGGGGCCGTTTGCGGTAGGTGGCTGATGACCGAGAACGCTCCGCGCTCGGCGCTCGACCAGCACCGGAATGAAGTCGCGTACAGGCCGGTCCGTGAACGCCTGATGGGCCTCTGCCACGGCTGTTTCGATCTCAGCGGGGCTGCGTGTCGCGCGGAAGGCGTTGATGAGGCGGTCCACGACCGCGCGGATGGCGTCTTGTTCACGTGCCCGGTGCGTCACAGTGTCACCTGCCTGGATGAAGGTTGCCCAACCGTCGGTCGGCCCTCTCCGGAATTCTTCTCTCCCCGTCCTGTCGGGTATGGGGCGACGCGGGCCGCGAAACAGGACCGAGGGCCCCTTGCCACGAGGACGGAGCCGTGTGCAGGTAGTGGGTCGCGTCCCTCTTGACCTGCTCCTCGCCCTGAAGCCCAAAGGATTCCGGCCTTCTCGATCGTTGCTGCGCCGCTACGCGGCACAGGGTTCGGTCGGGAATCTGTGGCTTGCTGTTTCTTCGCGCTGTGCACGGCATCGGAGGCCATGCCCTCCCGTCCTCCCCCACAGCGGGCGGGAGCGGCCGGACACGGCGGGGGCGCGGACGAGAGGGGCGCGCCAGCGGGCCGCCACCGCGTCCAGCGTGTGGCGCCGTGCGGCCTCCCGGCAGCGCTTAGCCGCGCGACGGCGCGCCCGGGGATGGCCTGGTGCCCGGGCGACGGCTTCCACGGCGTGCGTCAGGGACGCGAGCCCGGGACGTACGGCGGGTAGTCGGCGCCGGGCAGCGCTTCGTGCCCGGGGGTTGCGGTTGAGCACGGCCGGGATGCCGAGTGCCCCGAGCTCCAGGCCTTTTCGCGGAGTATTCGAGACGGGTGTCGAGGACCGCGTCGCCGGTCCAGGCCCACGTCGCAGTCTCCGGCGATACGCAGGGCCTCCTCGCGGGGCTGTCTGCGGGAGCGCTCAGGCCGCGCCCGATCCCCCAGCGCGGCCAGGCCGTCGGTGGGAACCGCTTGCGCCAGCGGCGCACGGTGTCCAGATGCACGCCAAGGGCGCGGGCGATGGCTGCAATCGCGCCACCGAGCGCATAGGCCAGTGCGGCCCGGGCCCGCTGCACCCGGCCCAGCGGCGCGGTCCGTGACCCCGCCAACTCCTCCAGCGCTTTGTACTGCTCACCATCTCAGGCCGCCCGGAACGAACTTGCTACCGGCACTCACCCCACCCCCTCGAATCCGTGAATCGCATTGAGCATTGCTGGGGGCAGCCTGGCACGTACCACCAGGGCAAGGCGGGGTATGGGTGGCAAGATGGCTGCCATGGCGAACGGCAAGAGCGCGAAGACCCCGCAGACGGCACCGGGCCAGACAGTGCACAAGTTCAAAATCACCTTGCAGGACTCCCGGCCTGCGATCTGGCGCCGCCTGGAGGTACCGTCAGACATCACCTTGCGCGAGCTGCACGACGTCATCCAGGCCGCCTTCGGCTGGGAGGACTACCACATGTGGGCCTTCGAGACCGGCCGGGACCGATACGGCGCCGCCGACCGCGACCTGGGCATCCGCAGCGCCGCCTCCAAGCAGCTCCGCCAGGTGGCACCCCACACCGGCGACCGGCTCCGCTACACCTACGACTTCGGCGACGACTGGGAACACGACATCCTCATCGAGGACGTCACCCCACCGGAGGCCGGCACCGCCTACCCCCGATGCCTCACCGGCCGCCGGGCCTGTCCGCCCGAGGACTGCGGCGGCATCTGGGGATACGACTACCTCATCGAAATCCTCGCCGACCCCCGCCACGAAGAACACGAGGACCGCCTGGAATGGCTAGGCCTCGACTCCGCCGACCAGTTCGACCCCGCAGCCTTCGACGCAGCCCAGGTCAACTCCGCGCTCTCCACCCTTGCGACCGTGCTCGTCAAGAACTGACGCATCACCCTCCGCCGTCACCAGCACGTGTCCCCGCTGACGGCGTGGCACATGCCCTCGCAAGATCAATGTGGCGCTGCACTGGTGAACGCCGCAGCCACCTTGCCTCTACGTGGCGATCAGGATGCAGTGACGTGATACTGCTGGGACTCACGGGACCGCTGACCGGGCGCACCCTCACGGGCAGCTCCGATGGGTTCTGGGTCCCTGACCTCTCGCCGACACCCGACTTCAACGCCTGATACGAACTCTGGCTGGACGACATGGCGGCCGGTCACGACAACCGGGCACTCGCACTTCTCTCCGCCTGTCAGCGACCCGTGAGCCAGGCCACCACGTCGTAGACAGCGTGGCAGTAAGGATCGTGGACGTCCTTCCGCATTCGCTCCAACTCCCCTGTTGCCCAGGGCGCGCGGCCGCGGTACGACGGTCACCGTCGTACCGCAGCGCACCCCTACGACAGGGACGCAGGCGTGCGCGGCGCTGTGGGTGACCGTGGCGGGGCCTTCCAGGCAGCCCGACGACGGCGGAGGCCGCAGCAGGGGGCGTGGCTGTGCCCCTCGGCGAGGGTGTCCGATGGGTGCTGTCGCCGAGGGCGACGTGGAGGACGAGGCTGGATCACCTGCTGCCCCCGTGCTGCTTGCCGACGGCGTCGTGGCGTGCGGGCCGGCGGAAGGACGCGGTGGCCTGGAGTCGGCGTGTGGGCTGCTGCCGCTGCTTTCGCAGGCGGTCAGACGGCGGGCGGCCGCAACGACGGCGGCCCCCGGACCACGGCCACGCGGGCCCTGCATACCGCGATGACGTCCTGGCGCGGCGTCCGGTTCCCGTGCCCATCGTTGGGGTCCTCATCCACAAAGGTGCGCCCCGGCGTCCCCGCCGGAGCGCACCATGGGCTTTCTCAGATCAGTGCCGGATCGATAGCGGCCCGGCGAGGTGCGGTGCGGGGACGGTCGCCGCGCCGTGGGTCGTGGAGCGTGCGCTGCCGCCGGTGACGGCGAGCGGGCCGGCGGTGTAGAGGGCTTCGTCGAAGGCTTGCCCGTTGGTCGGGGCCTTGCCGACGGCGAAGACGCAGACCGCCTTGCCGCTGACGACGGAGGTGGAGATGTAGTCGCCGACCATGCTGCCCTGGGTGGAGCCGGCGATCTGTGACAGGGACATGGCTCCGGCGACCGTGGCCGGGGCGCTCCAGGTGCTGCCGCCGTTGGCGGAGGAGATGTAGCCGACCCCCAGCTGGCAGGTGGAGGTGGTGCAGTTGGCGTTCGGGTAGAAGTAGTAGTAGAGGCCGATCTTGGCCGTCGTGCCGGAGGTGGTGGGGTCGATGCCGATGCCGGGGATGAAGTGGTCGACGCCGCTGGTGGTGGCGTCGATCGGTACCCGTGACTTCCTTGTAGATCGGGTTGGCCACCCGCACCGGCGCGTCCGGAGCGACCAGCCCCAGGTCGCGCACGTACGCCAGGTCGTCGTCGTAGGTGTCCGTCGGCAGCAGCAGCTCACCGGCGATCAACGGCTGGACGATCCGGCGCACCCGGTCCTCGCCCAGGCGCGCGGCCAGCGAGTCCAGATGCGTCGCCCGGGCCAGGATCAGCCGCTCCTTCGCCTCGTCCACGTGCTCGGCCGTGACCGGCTCTGACAGCGGAACCCGCATCCGACTGGTGATCTCATAAGCCAGCGCGTTGACCAGCCAGGGCTGGCCCTGCGTGCACCAAAAGGCGCGCCGGACCGCGTCCAGGGTGAACTCCTGACCGGTCTCCGTGGTGTGCTGCCCGTACAGCTCGGCGACCTCGGCCTCGGTGAAGTCACCCAACCGCAGCGAAGCGACCTTGATGTTGAACGGACTCGACGTCCCCAGCCTGCCCGCATCCCCGCCCGAGGCCGCCTTGTAGTCACGCACGTCCCGCAGCCCGCACAATGCCAGCGCGTGCGGGAACTGATCGCGTACGTCGGTATAGCCGTCCCGCATCTGACGCAGCACACTGCGCAGACTCTGCCCCTGCAGCGCGTCGATCTCGTCGAAGACCAGCACCAGCGGACGCGGACAGCTCCGCGTCCACTCCATCAGCCCCCGCTTGAGCCGGGCCCCGGGCGCGTCATCCGGCCACGGGCTCGGGGGAGCCAGCTCGTCCGGCAGCCCGGCCGCCTCGGCGGACTGCCGGATCGCGCTCAGCACCAGCAGCTCCGCCCGCTCGATGTCCTGATCCGCGGCCTCGGCCATCTCGCAGGAGAAACGCAGCGCCGCGTACCGGCCCGAGGCCGTCAGGTCCCGGGCCATCGCCGCCAGCACCGTGGTCTTGCCGGTCTGCCGGGGCGCGTGCACCACGAAGTACTGGCCCTGGTCCACGATCTCGCGGGCCTGCGGCAGCCGCTCCTGGGCCGACAGCATGTAGTGGCGCGTGGGGAGGCACGGCCCTGCCGTGTTGAAGTAGCGCACGGCACACACGCTATCCAACAGCACCGACAACCGAAGGCGCGTGGAACGTCGGAGGTCTGCCACGGCGGAGCCGTCGCGAATCCACGGCTTCCGTGTTCCGGGCTCGTCGACGCGGTCCGAGGCGTGGTAAGACCACCCCACGCGTGTGCGGGTGATATCCGCGGTACGGATCAGAGCCGACGCCGGTCCGGCTCCTGCGGAGGCGTCCACCGACACCGACCGTGCGGAATCAGTGCCTCCTGCGCTTCTTCTTCGACCGTTTCCCGGCCTGCGGCCTGCCTCGCGAGGCCGTCTTCGCGCCCTTCGCCCGGCCGGTGGGCCTGGCGTGCGCCTCGGCCCGCAGGGCATGCAGAGCACGCCGCGCCTGCTCGGCCACTGTCGCGTCGTGATGACCGGAAAGCTCCTCGAGGACTGGCGGTGTGGCGTACGGATCGGCGACCGCCAGAGCCGCGACCAGGGCCTGGCCGCCTCCGGGCCACCCGGCCGCAGCCTCGTCGAAAGCGGCGCACAGCGCGGCGTTTCGTTTCGGCGGCTGCGCTCCCCCGCCGTCCCCGTCACCCGCCGCGTCGGGGCGGACCGCCATGCGACGGGTGCGGGCGGCGGCCAGGCGGATCTCCTCGAACCGGTCGGCCAGATACGTCGCGCGGGCGGCCTCGGGTACCCGGGTGAAGTCGGCCCGGTGGCCGAGAGCGCGCAGGGTGTGCGCGGCGTATTCTCCCAGTGCGGGGTCGTCGAGCAGGGTCTCCCAGGCCGGCACCGGGGCGGCCGCCGCGTCGAGCAGGCCGAGCAGGGCACGCCGACGGGCCGCGTCCGGCCCTGCGGGGGTGTCGGCGAGCGCGGCGAGGAGCTCGGACCAGCCGTCGGCGCCGCGACCGGACAGCCAGTCGCCGAGCGTCTTGCGGGCCGCACCTGACGGCCACCACTGGGCGGCGGCCACCAGCCGGCCCCCGTCCCAGGCCCGTACCGCTTCCTCGGTCGGGAAGATGTCGGGGTCGACGTCCGGCAGGCTCGCGGTGCCGAGGAGCAGGCCCTCGCGGAGCAGGGCGTGGCCGAGCGGGGTGAGGGTGAAGACGTCGCCGGTGCGCTCGGTGACGCCGAGGCCGGCCAACCGGTCGATGACGCGGGCCAGGACGGCGGCGACGGGCCTCAGTTCGGCGCGGTCGTCCTCGGTCAGGCCAGGCAGCCCGGTGAGCGCGGAGAGGGTCTCGGGGTCCGGGAGTTCGTACGGGCCCGAGGCCGGGGTACGGACAGCGGTGGCGGGGGCGTACGAAGGCGGGACGATCCACGCGTCCTGCAGCGCGGCCTGGCGGGCCACCGACTGCGCGGTCCCCGCCTCCTGATAGAGGAAGTAGAGCTTGGAGAGATGCTCGCCGCGGTACTCCTCCGCGGTCTCCTCGTCCTCGGCCAGCTGGGCCAGGAGGGAGCCGAGGAGATCAAGGCCGAGTCCGGCCAGTTCTCCCGGCGCCCCTTCGCGCAGGACGACGGCGGCCGGTCCCTCGATGAGCGCGCCGTCCGGCGTATCGGGGGACTCCAGCAGCAGGCCGACGGCCAGCGCGAGCCGGACGAGCGGTTCGTCGGCTGTTTCCGGGCTGTCCAGGGCTGCCGTGAGCGACTGTACGAGCGGTGCCGCGCGCAGCGCGCCGGCCAGCGCATCGAGGGACTCCGGCAGCGGGACCGGGGCCAGCGGGTCGGGATCCGGGCCGAAGCACTCCAGGTGCTCCTGGGCGAGGGAGGCGGCCACGCCGAGCAGCGGCGCGGGGTGCCGGCCGCCGGGGGCCAGGTGGGCGAACGGTCCGCGCGTCAGGGCGTCGAGCCCGGCAGCCGTCCACCGGTCCGAGACCACCGCCGCCTGCGTCTCGTACCAGTCCTCCTCCCGGTGCGTCCCGTCCGGCGCCCCCAGCGGGGCGCCCGGGAGCAGCGGGCCCTGGCCGGGGTGGGACCGGTCACGCTCGTCCAGGGCCACGAGGTGCAGCCGGGCGGCGAGCTCGGAGCGGGCCCGGCGGGTGCGCTCTCCCGCCAGTGCCTGTTTCCAGGCCCCCGAGGCCGCCGGGCCGCCCGCCGTCGCGCGGGCCGAGAAACCGAGTGCCGCCGCGCGTTCGGCCGGCGGACGGGCGGCGAACGACTCCAGCCATCCGCATACGGCGTCCGCGTCCCCGGTGTCCACGCCCTCGGCACGCATCAGCCCGGCGTACAGCCGTGGCCACGTGGTGCGTCCGGGAGCGGTCATCGCCTCGGTGAAGCCGTCGGCCAGCTCCCGCACCCGGGCCACCAGGCGCGCCTGCCGCTTGGCGTTCAGCCAGCCCTTCTCACGGGTGTGGTCGACGAGCGCGAGCAGCACGTCCACATAGCTCGGCAGCTCGGCCGGTGCGGCACCCGCGTACAGCGGCAGCAGGATGTGCAACAGCTCCTCGGCGAGGTGCTCGGTCGGCTCGGGCAGGCCGGTCCTACGGTGCTCGGTGCTCAGCGCGAGCAGCCCGGTCACGGCATCGGCCGCACGCGGATCGAGCGGGGTGCCGCGGTGTTCCGCCCAGGCGAGGAACGGTTCGAGGGGAAGACTCAGGGGCGTACCGCTGTCCATCCGAGCAGGCTAACGCCGAGCGGCGCCCGGCAGCGCCGGAAACGACGATCCTCACCCGCCCCGGGGAGCGCCCATCCGCACCGGATCGCCGAAGAAGTAGTACTCATACAGCGCCTGGCGGCTGGAGAAGGCGGAGACGCAGGCGTCCCCGACGAGCCGGAACAGCTTCACGCGCTCCGGGCCGGTCAGGGTCGCGGTGGAGGTGCGCCTCGATGCCGGCGGCGGCCCGGGCCGTTGATGTCGGACTCGGTCGGAGTGGCCATCAGACCCCAGGCGCCGAGCTTGCGCAGGACCTGCGGGAAGCGCCGGTACAGCTTCGGGCAGAGGTTGCGGGCGGCAGTCACCGGCGCGAAGGCCGGGGTCAGCACCCCGTACTCGTTGACCTCGGCACCGGCCTCGGCGGCGCGCAGGGAGGCGCGCAGCAGCTCCACGGTGACGATGACCCCGGCGATGTCCTCCTGGACGTGCTGGAACTGCTCGATGCCGATGGCCTCGACCGGCAGCGGCACCAGGCCGAGGAGGCACTCGGTCCTGGGGATCGTGCGGGTCACGACCTGGTGGGTCATGTGGTGGACCGAATTGGTCCGCGCGTAGAAGCCGTTGCACAGTTCCGCGTCACCGAGCGCGAAGACCCTCCCGTAGGGCAGGTACACGTTGTCGAAGACGACGACGCAGTCCGACTCCTCGAAGCGGGAGAAGAGCGGGTGGTCGTGGGTCGGCCGGTCGTGGTCCAGCGGCTCGCGGGCGATGTGGCGCAGCCCGGGAGTCTGGACGGCGATGGCGAAGGCGTACGAGTACGGCCTGTCCTCGGGGGTGCCGCGCCGCACGGTCGAGGGGAAGAGGAGCATCTCGTCGGCGAGGGCGCGATGGTGGCGAGCATCCGGGCGCCGCGGACGGCGATGGCGCTGTCGTCCCCCTTGACGCGCGGCGAGCTCGCCTCCAGCCTGCTGGGTGCCGGCCACCGCGCGGTTGACCTGCGGCGGGATCAGGGCGCAGGTGGCCAGGATGTCCTCCTCGCGGGCCTTTGCGTAGGAGCGGCGCATGTTGAAGGGGCCGCGATCCCGGCACGTTCGAGAATCTCCCCCGCATCGTCGAACGCGGCCTCGGCACCTACGGCACCCGCCAACTCGGTCTCGGCATCGAGGCCTTCATCCGCGGGACCGAAGAGGTCCTCCTGCCCGGACGTGCCGACGCGGCCGGACGCCGAGCAGTCGGTGCCGAAGCTGTCGAGGAACACGCCGCGAAGCCGGTGAAAGTCGTCGACCACCGCTGCGCTCGATCCACCGAAGGGCGACCATGCCCCCATACGAATTGCGACACCCGGAATGTCTTTCCGCGGTTCCCGCAGTGCGGCACGGCACGAGGTGGAGCTGGCCGCGTGAACATCCACGAACTCCTGCGGCTGCTGCAGGCCGAGGACGACGAGACCGCCGCCCGCGCCGACCAACTGCGCGAACGGATCGAACAGTTCACCACCGCTCTGGCCTAGACCGAGGCCCGCCTGGTCGAACTGGCCGCCACCCGCAAGGTCATCGACGGCCTCACCACGCCCGGCCACGAACCCGCCGCCGCGGAGAACTCCACCGTCTACCAGCGCATCGTGACCGCGTTCAACGAGCATCCTGGGAAAGTGTTCCGCGTCCGCGATCTGCACGAACACCTTGGCCTGCCCACGGACGGGCTTCGCTCAACGTCACCCGCTCCCGCCTGGGCCGACTCGTCCGCCAGGGGCTCCTTGAGCAACCCGGACGCGGCCAAGATCAGAAACGGACTTAACGCCCTCTAAGCTGAGGACGATTTCGTGGCGTGGGGCACTTGTCGTGCCTCGTAGCCGGACCGCTCGCGACATGCATGACGACCGGCCGACGCCCGGGGACGCCTGGTCCGTGGCGGGCCGTGGCACGAGGAGGTCAGATGGCGGTATCAGGCGCGGGAGAGAAGTCGACGGGGCTGGGCGTGCCCGCGCTCGTTTCGATCGGTATCGGCGGCATGGTCGGTGGAGGCATCTTCTCGGTCCTGGGCCTGACCGTGCAGGTGGCAGGTGCGGGTGCCTATGTCTCTTTTCTCGTCGGCGGCATCGTGGCGGCACTGACGGGTGTGTCCTACGCGCTGCTGTCGGTGCGGGTCCGCAACCGCGGTGGGACGGCCGCCTTCCTCGACCAGTCCTTCGGCACGAAAGTGGCCGGACCTCTCAACCTGCTGCTGTGGCTCAGTTACTTCGTGATGCTGGGGCTCTACGCTGTCGCCTTCGGCTCCTATCTGGCCGCGCTGCTGGGCCAGCCCGCCGGCTGGAACCGCCTGTTCGGCAGTATCGTCGTGGTCTGCTTCGCCGCGCTCAATCTGGCCGGTGCCCAGGTGGTCGGCCGGGCGGAGGCAGTGCTCGTCTACTTCAAGGTGGCCGTCCTGCTGGTCTTCTGCATAGGCGGCCTGGCATTCGTCGATACGGCCCGGGTCTCACCGTCTGCGTTTCCGCACGGCGGCGCCATTGTCTACGCCGGAACCCTGATCTTCCTCGGCTACGAGGGCTTCGAACTGATCGCCAACGCCGCAGAGGACGCCAGAGAACCGGAGCGCACCCTCCCACGTGCGTATCTCATCTCCATCGCCGGCGTGATCGTCCTGTACGTGCTGGTCGCCTTCGTCGCGGTCGGCAACCTCACCCCATGGCAGATCACACACGACCGGGACTACGCGCTGGCGGTCGCGGCCCGGCCGCTGCTCGGCCAGGCGGGGTTCTCACTCATCGCGATCGCCGCGGTCGTCTCCACCGCCAGCGCCATCAACGCCACCCTGTACGGCACCGCCAAGTTCACCTATCTGATGGCCCGCCACGGCGAACTGCCCGAACACCTCGCCGAGCCGATCTGGCATCGTCCGATCGGCGGGCTCGTCGCCACCACCCTCGGCACGCTCCTGATCGTCAACCTGGTCGACATCGAAGGCATCAGCCTGATGGGATCGGCCGGGTTCCTGATCGTCTTCGCCGCCGTGAACCTCGCCGCTTCCCGGCTCCCCGATGCCCGCCCCGCAGCGAGGACCGCCGCCGGATGCGGCGTGGCAGCTTGCGCCGGATGCCTTGTCGCGCTGACCGCCTACGCCGCCACCACCATCCCACGGCAACTCGCCGTGTTCGGCGCTATGCTCGGGGTGGCCGTACTGGCCGAGGCCGTCATCCGGGCACGGGGCCGCGCCCTGCCCCGGAATGCCAGGCCGCACACCCCTGTGCCGAAGCAGTGACCAAGCCCGAGGACGAGGCGACCGCGGTACCCGCCGCCCAAGTGATGGCCGGCCGTGGTCGAGCGGCTCGTCGCTGCCGGCCGGTGGACGCCTGGAGACCGGACGTCACGATCGTCGTCGGCGCCGGCCGCGGCGTCGCCTGTTCCAGTCCTGGGGCGGCTTCGCCGAAGGCAGGAACGACCTGTTCACGAACCCGCTGCTCGCCGAGATCGGCAAGGTGTACGACAAGTCCGCCGCCCAGGTCGTCTGCGCTGGCTCACCCAGCGCGGTGTCATGACCGTCCCCAAGTCCGTACGTGCCGAGCGCATGGCCGAGAACACCGACGTCTTCGGCTTCTAGCTCACCGACGAGCAGATGGACCAGATCACCACCCTCGACACCGGCGGCTCCCTGTTCTTCGACCACCACGACCCCGAGATGGTCACCTGACTCGCAGAGCGCCGCCTGGACGGCTGAAGGTCCCACCCCATGCCCCTCGTCGGCCGCGGGTGCTCTCACGTGAATGCCCGGGGCGCCCGCCCGGCTTCCACCGTGCACCGGGAGCCATCCACGTGATCACGCGCTCTCCATGCCGGGCGGCCCATGGCCGCACTGCTGGGCGCCGGTCGGCGCCGCACTGCTGGGGGTGGGCGCCCACGCCGCGAACGACCTGCCTGACATCGACGACGACCTCGCGGTGAACATCCGCGGCCTGCCCCAACGCGCTGGCCTCCGCAGCGCGCGGACGCCGGCAGCATCGGCCCTCGCTGCGGCTCAGCCGTGCCGGTCCTGGGCACTGCGGGACCCGTCGGCATGCCCGAACGAGCCGGGCTCGCCGCAACCTGCGCGCTTTCACTCACCGCCGCCCTCTGGCCGGCCGGGCCGAGCCGAACCCCCTTCCTCCTTTGTCTGGGCCTGACCGCCTCCGACGTCGCCCTCCTGCTCCTGAGCAGCGCGCGCCTCGCGTGACCAGGCATCATTTCGATCGCGCACCGATGAGCACCGGAACTGCCCCACTTCCACGGGAGTTCGCGCCCAGGCGGTGGGTCAGGAGCAGCCCCGCGGCGGCGATGATCATCGCTGCCGCCTCGGCGACGGCGGACGCGGTCCTCTCCGGATACCAGGGGGGCTCGTACATGGTGGGCGGCGGCCCGACCGAGCCGACGTGGACGTACCGGTAGAACAGCACGGCGGCGAGGCCGGTCGCAGCCACCAGCAGCGCGTAAACCCACAACGAGGGACCTCGTGCCGAAGAGGACCACCAGCAAGACCGCCAGGACCGCGGAACCGGCCTCGATGCGGAACAGATCGTCCTTGCTGATCGTCTTGGTGACCGGGTCGGCGCCATCTCTATCGGTCCGGGCGGCACTCCGCGCAGCGGGGCATGTGCCGCTCCATGGCTGAGCACTCCGCCGGTTCGAGCGCCCTCAGCAGGTAGGCGCCGGGAGCGAGGCTCTCGCGACACACCATCGCATCGTCACCCCACCTCCGCCCCCCCCCTGCCGACTGAACAGACGCCTGCATGCGGAAGGTCGCTATGACCGGATATACATGCATCGAGTACCTCACGTTCATTCGCCGCAGCTCTCGGCAGCTGAATGCCGCGCATGCGCCGAGCGAGACAGGAACAGGAATGAACAAAAAGGGAGAATTAGACGTATCGAACTGCAGACCCGCCCCGCCGCGGGCCGTGGACCAGTCCTACCGCACACGTCGCGGCAGGAGGTCCCAGCGGAAAGAAGAACCGCCATGAACCGCGCCGCCATCATCGCCGCGACCGCGACCGCCGTCGCGGCCTTCGCCGCCGGGTGCGGAAGCTCCGGCGCCACAGGCTCGTCGTCTCCAGCCAAGAGCCCATCACCTCCGCCCAGCAGCTCGACACCCGCCACCGGCGGATCCGGCATACTGCAGTCACACGGCTCCCCCGTCGGCCAGATCCTCGTCGACGGATCAGGCAGGACCCTGTACCTGTTCAAGGCCGACAGCGGCACCACCTCGCACTGCTACGGCAGCTGCGCCCAGGCTTGGCCACCCGACATCACCACCGGACACCCCAGCAACCACGGCCTCAAGGCCACCATGGTCGGCACCGCCCCCCGGCACGATCACACCACCCAGGTCACCTACAACGGCCACCCCCTCTACCGCTTCTCCCAGGACGCCGGGCCCGGCGACACCACGGGCCAGAGCAGCACGGCCTTCGGAGGCGCCTGGTACGTGGTCAGCCCCAGCGGCACACCGATCACCAGCCCCGCGCCCAGCCCCTCCTCAGGCGGGTCGGGAGGCGGCTACACCTACTGACCGCCCCCCGATGACCAGTGACCTCCCCGGCCTGCCGACCTGCCCTGGCTCAGGTGCCCGATCCCCGACGGGATAAGAGCCGACGCCACCCGCTCACCCTTGTCCTGTCCCTGGCGGCGTACGCTCTGACGGGCGCGACCGTCGGCGCGGTGCTGTCGTTCGGGCCGGCCCGCTGGATGGGGCGTCCCACGGTGGCCCGGTGGGCCGGCACCGGGCGACTGGCCCGGTTGGACGCGACGGTGTCCCGGCGGGGCTTTGCGACCGTACTGATCCTCAGGCTGATCCCGTTGTTCCCGTTCACGCTGGTCAACTACGCGGCCGGGGTCACCGGCGTCCGGCTGCTGCCGCACGTGACGGCCACGGCGACCGGGATCGTCCCCGCCACCGTCTGCACCGGTCCGGGCGGAACGCCTGACGACCCGTCGCCCGACTTCTGGGCGGCCCTGGACGCCTTTGCGCTGCTCGCCACCCGGGCTTCGTGGGCCACGCGGCACCTGCGTGTTCACGAAGCCCCGTGGAGGCGACACCGAGGCAGGCGGCGCGACCGGCAGCCGAGCAGACTGGCCATCGTCCGGCGCACGCCCTCGGCACCAGTCTCCCCGTCAGTGCGGCCGAATTCGTGCGCCCACCTGCAATCCGGCTGCGTGGCCAGACGGGGCACCACGTGGTTCGCCATGGGCACCCGCGAGCGGTGGGCGGCTCGCTTCCCCAGCGGATATGCAGCCGCCGGGAGCACACGGAGGTCAAGCTCCTGCGGCGGTGACCACGGCGTCCGTGGCGAAGCCGAGGAGGAGGCCCAGGAGGATGCACCAGGTGGTGAGCGTCTTCAGGGTGGTCTTGCGCGCTACGGCGAGCAGTTCGATGACGACGTAGAGGATGGAGCCGGCGGCCAGACCCAGGAAGGCGATGGAAAGGGTGTCGTTGACGAGGTGCTGGCCGACGAGAGTGCCGAGGAAGGTGGGGCCGCCGCCGATCAGGCCGAGCCAGAACAGGGCGGTCCAGGAAGGGCGTTCACCCTCGGCGGCGAGCGGGGCGACGATGCCGAAGCCTTCGGTGGCGTTGTGCAGGCCGAAGCCGATGATGAGCAGCAGGGCGAGGGAGAGTTCGCCCTTGGCGGCGGAGTTGCCGATGGCCAGCCCCTCGGCGAAGTTGTGCAAGCCGATGCCGGTCGCGATCATCAGAGCGAGCGAGGCCGCCTGACTGCGGGTCCTCGACGCCAGTTCCGCCGCCGTGGCGGCGCCGGGACCGGCGGGACGCTCGGCGGCGGCCCGGCGTCGGGCGATCCAGGCGTCGTAGTAGACGAGTCCGACGAGTCCGACGGTGAGCCCGGCGGCGAGGACGAGTCCGTCGGAGGCGACCGTCGCCCAGTGGTGGTCGCTCAGTGCGCCGTCAACCGGTTCCCAGGCGTGGGCGAGTACGTCCCACACGAGGAAGACGAGGATGCCGATGGCGACGGCGTTCAGCCCGGCCTTCAGGCGGGGTGCCGGCGTGCGCAGTCGGCCGAGCGGGAGGCCGAGATAGATGGTGAGGCCCGCGATGGCGCCGAGCAGTGCGATGTTCGCGCTGGACATGGGAAGACTCCGAGGAAAGCGCTCTGGGGGCGGCCTGGTGGGGCGGGCGACCCTGAGGACAACCCCCACCATAAATGAGGTGAGCCTTACCTAATAACCCATGTGTGTGGTATGGGGGAATCTTGACGAACCGGTTGCCGGTCGGTGATCTGGACCATGGACCTGACGACGTCCGCCGATCTGCCTCGACAACGGCGCAAGACGCCGCATGCCCCCTCGCTCCGAGCGAAACCATGCCTGACCAGTAGGAATCACACGATCCAGTCCGGTTGATATACGGCTTCTGCGGCACGCAGCCCAGGCCCGGCACGGCGAGCGCCCTGCGCTGCCGCCGGATCCGCGGCTGGCCCGGCTGCCGGGCATCGACGGCAAGCCCGGCAGCGAGCGCCGGGCCACCGTCCTCGGCGCCTTCTTCGGCCTCGCCGGCGCCATCATCACCGTACGTAGCCTGATCCGCCAGGCATGGAGGAGCCGCCCATGGGACCCCCGTCTCCGACGCCGCCCATGACTGGTCACCAATCACCAGGGCACGGGCGTTCCGTCCCAGGAGAAGAAGCCACCGGTGGGGCCGTCGTCCGGCAGCAGGGCCAGGCGGAGGGCACCGTGGGCGGCCTCGGCCGGGTCGCCGTCGGCAGCGGCGGCCCGGGGGTTGAGATCGGTGGCCCGCAGACCGGGGGCGAGCGCATTGACCTTGAAGCCGTCCTCGGCCAGCGTCTGGGCGTAGAAGACGGTGAGGGCGTTGAGGGCGGCCTTGGACGACCGGTAGGCGGCACCGTTGCCGTTTCCCGGGGTGAATTGGGGGTTGGGGTTTGTGCTCCAGGTCAGCGACGCGGTGCCACTGGAGATGTTGACGATGCGGGGGTGCGGGGACCGGCGCAGGGCGGGCAGGAAGGCATTGGTCACCGCCATCACCCCGAATACGTTGGTCTCGTAGGTACGCCGGTATTCCTCGACGCCGGTGTCGGCCGGCGGGGCGAGGGACGGTGCGATGCCGGCGTTGTTGACCAGCACGTCCAGGCGTTCCACCTGAGCCGCCGCGTGTGCGATGCCGTCGGGATCCGTCACGTCGAGGACCAGCAGCCGGGCGCCGGCACCGATGTCCCCGACGGCCCGCTGTCCGCGCCCCGGGTCGCGGGAGCCCACGTACACGGTGAGGCCCTCGGCCGCCAGCAGCCGGGCGATGTGCTTGCCGATGCCCTTGTTGGCACCGGTGACCAAAGCTGTGCGATCGTTCATGGGAACAACGGTCCCCTGGCCGTGGGCGCCCTGCCAGGGACAACCTGTACCAGGCAAGCGGCCGGAGGTGGCATGGCGCGGCAGGAACTGGCCCGCTTTCTACGGGACCGCCGAGCGGGCCTGCGCCCGCACGAGATCGGCCTGACGACGACGGGCACCGCCCGCCGTACACCGGGCCTGCGCCGCGAAGAGGTCGCGGACCTCGCCCACATGTCGGTCGACTACTACACGCGACTGGAGCAAGCCCGCGGACCGCGGCCATCGGCCCGGATCCTGGACGCGCTGTCCCAGGCCCTGCGGCTCACGCCGGCCGAACGCAGCCACCTCTTCCGCCTGGCGGGATCGAACCCGCCGCCCGGCAGCAACGCCGTGCGGCGGGTACGCCCGCACGTGGCCCGGATGCTGGAGCGGCTGCCCCAGACCGCCGCCATCGTCACTGACGCAGCGTACGGCGTCGTCGCCTGGAACCCCCTGGCCCAGGCGTTGCTCGGCGGCGACCTCGCGAGCGGGACGACGAACCTGGCCCGGCGCCGCTTCCTGGGCCAGGGACGGATGTACGAGAGCTCCAGCGCCGAGGAGTTCGGGCACATCGTGGTGGCGCGACTTCGCCGGGCCGCCGACCGCTACCCGCACGACCCTCAGGTGACCGCCCTGCTGGCCGAACTGCACGCCGGCAGCGAGGAGTTCCGGCAGATCTGGCAGACACGTCCGGTCCACGCACCCGGGCACCGCACCAAGACCCTCCACCACCCCCAAGCCGGCACGCTGCGGTTGAACTGCGACGTCCTGCTCGTGCCCGAGGACGACCAGGAAGTCGTCCTGATCACCGCCGACCCCGGATCACCTGCCGTGCGGGCCCTGCACAGGCTGGCCAGGCAGGCGACCTGAAACGGATGACGCGGACAGGCCTCTCTCCAGCGGTCACAGGATCATGGTCGCGTCCCACGTCGTGGTGTAGGGATCAAGCGCTCCGCGTTCCGCTTCTCGGCCATGGTGATCTCTGCGAAGGCCGCAAGCCCACGAGACATGCCGACCAGGCGGGTTGGACGCCCGACGCGGGGCGTGAAAGGCAGCCGTTTCCACGGGCCGGTGTAGGCGGCGCCGCATCCGGTGCAGCAGGCGAGGTAGAGGGCGGGGGTGTGGGCGGAGGCTGGCACGACCGGGTGGGTCGTGCCCTCGATGAGAGCGCTCAGGGCGGGCCACGGAGACATGCAGGTGCAGGCCGGTGCAGCGGTCTCGGGGCGATCGCTCATGAGGGCTCCGGCGTGACCGGAGGCCGGGCGCGGCGGCTGTCGGGTGTGCGGCCGATGCCGCGGGCGACGGTTTCGGTCTCGCTGGGGCCGTAGGCGGTGCGGATCCCGGAGGGCGTCATGCCGCCGGCCCGGGCGAGGGGTTGGAGCTTGTAGGGGCGTCCGCCATGGAAGTCGCGGCCGTGGGCGAGCAGATGACGGATTTCGCGGTCGGCCGCCTCCCGGGCAGCGCGGGCGTTGCCGGGAGCGATCAGCTGGGGGTCTTCGCGCAGGTCATCGTGCGGGACCTCAAGGGCTGAAGCGTAGTCCGCACGGGCCTGTTCGGCCTTCTCGCGGGCCTCGGTGTACAGCTCCTCGGGCGTGACGTCACCGTGCTGTGGCAGGGGGATGCGGATGGCGGCGATGTCACCGATCAGATCCATGATTACGACGACCGCAAAGTACTGCGCTGACCGCGATGGCGTCGAGGTGTTCGTGACCGCCGCGCGGGCGCCGGCACGGCGTGCGCCGCCGTGGCTCACACGCCTCCGCAGTTGTGGCGCAGCTGGACCACGGGGATGTGGGCCCGGTCAGCCGCACCTGCTGGCCATCAAGGTACCTATTAGGTACCATCGCGGTATGCCGTCCTTGAACATCACCTTCACCGAAGATGAGATGGCGGAGGTCCGTGCCGCCGCGGCCGCCGCCGGGCAGTCCCTCAAGCAGTACGTGCACGACCTGCCGCTGCGGGAACGTCAGCGCAAGCAGTTCGTGCGCGTAGCTGTCGAGTGGGGCGAGCAGCACCGCGACGAGTTCGACGACGCATTTCCCGACGAGGTCCCCCCGGCCGGTCGTCACCAGGGAGCTGCAGCCGCCTGATGGTGCTCCATATCGACGTGTCCTGGCTGCTCGACGTCCAGGAACAGGCCGTGCCTGAGGATGTCAGCGTCGCGGACTACTCGGCCCTGGTCTCCGCGGTCGCCCGGCACAAGACCCGCATCCCCCGCCCCGACATCCCGCAGCCGGACGCCTCCTGGCGGGCTGCCTCGCTCCTGCATTCCATCGTCCGGCTCGACCCGCTGCCGTACCGGAACTCGCTGTACGCCTGCCAGGTCGCCGTCGCCTACATGAACGCCTCCGGCGAGGGAATCGACCCTCCCTACGGGGCGCTGGTCGAACTCGTCCGGGACATCCAAGCCCGCAAAGCGACCGTTTTCCAGGCGGCGGACCGGATCCGAACCTGGCGCATCTGAGAACGAGGCGCCGGCCCTGTGCTCACAGCCGCACCGACAGGGGCCCCGGCGCCACCCGCAGACGGACCAGACCGGCCGTCACCGGTCACCGGGACCAGCCCGTCAGGAGTCACGGACGCCTCCCTGCAGCGTGAATCCGCAGCAGGCGTCGGGACTTCGGCCTCCGGCTCTCACAAAGCGTGCCCGGGAAGTATGTCGGCAGGGACGCCCCAGAGCGCCGGTCGACGACACGGCGCCCCTGACGGCCGGTGGACGACCACTCACCGTCTCGGCCGGACGAACCTGTTGGAGCGGCTGGCCGAGGTGTCGGACCCGCGCGACCCGCGCGACCCGCGCGGCGTGCGCGGCGTGCGCGGCGTGCGCGGCGTGCGCGGCGTGCGCCACACGCTGGCCGTGGTGCTCGTGCCGACCGCGTGCGCGGTGCTTGCCGGAGCGACCCCGCTGGTGGCGGTCGGCGAGTGGATCGCCGACGCACCCGCCCACGTGCTCCAGCAACGCGGCGTCCGGCCCGATCCGCTGCTGCCCCTCCATTCGACGCTCTCCGAGTCCGCCGCGTGCCGGCTGCCGGCTTACCGACCGCTGCCCGAAGGCGGAGGACCCCGGCGGGCTACGCGCGCCTGCGGTGGACGGGAAGGGTCTGCGCGGGGTCACCCGGACGCGGGGCTGTCGGGCCCGCACCGGACAGCGTCGAGCGCCCGCTACCGTGAGCCCGGCGTGACCAGTCCGGTCTCGTAGGCGACCACCACGGCCTGGGCCCGGTCGCGCAGGCCGAGCTTGGTGAGGATGCGGCCGACGTAGGTCTTGGTGGTCTGCTCGGCGATCACGAGCGCATCGCTGATCTCGGAGTTGGACAGGCCGCAGGCGATCAGCCGGAGGACCTCGGTCTCGCGCTGGGTGAGCACGTCGAGTGCGGGCGCCGGTGGCGGGCCGCCGTGGGGGACGCGGGCGAAGTCGGCGATCAGGCGTCGGGTGACCGATGGGGCGAGCAGCGCCTCCCCCGCGGCCACCACCCTGACCGCTTGGACCAGTTCGGCGGCAGTGGCGTCCTTGAGCAGGAACCCGCTGGCCCCGGCGCGCAGTGCCGCGTACACGTAGTCGTCGAGGTCGAAGGTGGTGAGCATGAGCACCCGCGGGCCCCCCGGCTCGGCCGTGCCGTGCAGGATTTCCCGGCTCGCCTGGAGGCCGTCCATCACCGGCATCCGCACGTCCATCAGCACGACGTCGGGCGACAGTTCCCGGGCTCGGGCGACAGCGGCGGCTCCGTCCGCGGCCTGGCCGACGACCTGGAGGTCCGGTTGGGCGTCGAGCACCGCGGCGAAGCCTTCGCGCACCATCGCCTGGTCGTCCGCGATCAGGCAGCGCGTGAGGGCGGGGCGTGAAGCAGGACCCGAAGCGGGATCGGACGCGGCGCCGGAAGCAGGACCGGCGGTGCTCATCCGGTCTTCTCCAGCGGGAGCACCGCTGACACCTCGAAGCCCCCCGTCGGTGTCGGCCCGGTGGACAATGATCCGCCGAGCAAGGCGACCCGTTCGCGCATCCCGGTGAGCCCGTGGCCGTGCCCGCTGCCGTGACCGTAGCCGTCGTCGCTGTCCGGTCCGTGCTCGTGCCCCGGCCGGACAGCGGAACCGCCCGGATCGTTGGCCACTCGCACCTGGACGGCGTGCGCCTCCTGATGCACCGTCACGGCGACTGCGGCGCCCGGGGCGTGGCGGCCGGCGTTGGACAGTGACTCCTGGACGATCCGGTACGCGCACACACCGACCCCCGCGGGCACCCCGCCCAGTTCGTCCGGTACCGAGAGGCAGACCGTCACGCCTGCCCGGCGGGCGGCGTCGACCAGTGCCGGCAGATCGGTCAGTTGGGGCTGCGGCGCGAGAGCGGCCGGCTGGTCCTGGCGCAGCACGCCGAGCAGCCGCCGCATCTCCGTCAGCGCCTCGCGGGCCACCCCGCTCATCGCAGCGAACTCGGCGCGGGTGGGTTCCGGCAGTTCGCCCAGCCGGAAGGGAGCGGTCTCCGCCTGGACCGCGATCAGAGACAGGTGATGGGCCACCACATCGTGCAGTTCCCTGGCGATCCGCGTGCGCTCCTCCAGCACCGCCCGCCGCGCCCGCTCGGCGTCGGTGCGCACGGTCTGGGTGGCCAGCGCCCGCTGGGTGCGCAGCCGGGAGCCGATGCTGTCCACTGCGACCGCCACGACCGTGAAGACCAGCGTGGCGCCCGCCGGACCGTTCAGGTTCGGGATGTCCCGGACCAGCCACCAGACCCAGGGAATTAGCGTCAGGGCCCACATCCACCACAGCGCCGCCCGCCGCTGCCGGACTCCCGCGAGGCAGAAGGTGACGAGCAGCACCAGCATCTGTGGCGGCCCCCAGGGCCAGCCGCCCCACCAGGCGGCGGGCAGCAGCGGGGACAGCAGCAGCGCGAGCCAGCCGATCCGCCAGGCGAGCATCGGACGCATCGCGACGAGCACGAGCGGCAGCACCACCACGGCGGCGAGCAGGACCTGTCCCGTGCCGGGCGGTCGCTGGGCGCCGCCGAGAGTGGTCCCGTGCACGTGGGTGGCGTTGACGGCGGCCGACACGATCGTCGCCGCGACCAGCGCCGCGTATTCCGCCCGGCGCTGTCGTGGCGAAGCGGGCCGGACCGGTTCCGGATTCGGCCCGGCCAGCACCCGGACCAAGGCACGCCAGGCATTCCGTGCCCACCCCTGCAGCCGATTCACGAGTTCAGCGTAGGGGGGCCGAGCCGCCCGATCATCACCCCTGGATGGTCATACCCAGGTATGACCCGGGCCCGCATCCGGCCCGGAATGTCCTCCGCACGTAGCACCGGGATTCGTCCGCCCCGGGGTGACGACCCCGCCCTCACCCGCCGGGCAGCCTGGCACCGACTTGCCCGCCCGCTGGAAAACAGCCGGAAGGCAAGCCCGGAACAGATGGAGACAGGGGAAGGAGCACGATGAACGTCCAGATCAGCGGGCTGACCCGGCGCTTCGGCGCAGTGCAGGCGGTGGCCGGGGTGGACCTGCAGGCCGGTCCCGGGGTCTTCGGACTGCTGGGGCCGAACGGCGCGGGGAAGACCTCGCTGCTGCGGATGATGGCGACGGCCATACCGCCGTCCTCGGGCAGCCTGCGGCTGCTCGGCCGCGATCCGGGCAGTTACCGCCCTCGCTGTGAGATCCGGCGCAGGCTCGGCTATCTGGCGCAGAACCCCGGCTACTACCCCGGGTTCACGGTGGCGGAGTACGTCGAGTACTTCGCGTTGCTGAAGGAGGTGCCGCCGGCCCGGATCCGCGCCGCGGTCGCGACCGCCCTGGACCGGGTCGGGCTCGGTGACCGGAACAGGGCCAGGCTGCGCACCCTGTCCGGCGGCATGCTGCGCCGGGCCGGCATCGCTCAGGCCATCGTCAACGAGCCGGAGTTGCTGCTGCTCGACGAGCCGACCTCGGGCCTCGACCCCGAGCAGCGGGTGTCGTTCCGGGCGCTGCTGCGCGAGTTGGGGCAGCGCTCGACGGTGGTGGTGAGCACCCATCTGGTCGAGGACGTCGCCGCCGCCTGCGCCGAGGTGGCCCTGATGGACCAAGGCAGGATCGTCTTCCAGGGGACGCCCGCGGGACTGGCCGCCCGAGGCGACGAGCAGGACACCGGGGACACCCCGATCGAGCGCGGATACAGCGCCGTCCTCGCCCAGGCGCGATCATGAGCGCGGCGGCCACCGCATCGGCGGCCCGACGACCCGGCCTGCTGCCGCCGCGTCTGCTGCGCCCACTCGGGCTGCTCCGGCTGATCCGTCTCGAGTTGCGGCACAACGCGATGTCCTGGCTGCTGCCGGTCGTGATCGGGCTGTTCTGGCTCACCACCTACCGCAAGGACATGGCCATGCCACCGCTGTGGAACCTGCGTGCGTCCGGGCTGCAGAGCGGGGCCGTGCTCGACTTCGCGATCCCGGTGACCGGCGCGGCGGCCTGGACCGCGTCGCGGGAAGCCCGCCGCCGCCTCACCGACCAGTTGGTCGTCACCGCGCGCCCGCGCTGGGAGCGGCAGTTCGCGTCCTGGCTGGCCACCACGGTCTGGGCGGTGGCGGCCTACATCGGCTGTGTGGCCGTCCTGTACGGGGTGACAGCCCATCAGGCTCGCTGGGGCGGGCCACTGTGGTGGCCGGTCGCTGTGGGGGCGGCGAGCCTGCCCGCCTTCGCGGCCCTGGGCTTCGTGATGGGGACGCTGCTGCCCGGGCGCTTCACCGCACCGCTGGTGACCGTCGCCGCGTTCCTCGCCCTCGCGCTCAGCACCGAGCTGATCCACGGCAGCCAGTCCGCCTGGCAGGTCTCACCGGTCGTCACCGGGCCGTGGGACCTGGAACCGCAGGCGGGTGTGGCGACCTTCTACCCGTTCACCTCCGATCTCTCCCTCGCGCAGGTGATCTTCCTGACCGGGGCCACCGTCGCGCTGCTCGGTGTGCTCGCGCTGCCTCCGGGGGCGGCCGGCCTGTCGGCGCGCGTGGCGGCGGCCGGGCTCACCGGGACTGCCGTGCTCGTGGCCGGGACCGCGGTGGTGCTGGCCGGATCCGGCACTCTGGGGCCGCAGGGGCAGATCACCATTCCGGCTCTGCACGATCCCGCCGAGGACCGGCCGCTCCGGTTCACGCCGGTGTGCGGCGACACCGCGATCCCGATCTGTCTCAACCCCGCCTACGCCTCCTACCTGCCCACCACATCGAACGCCCTGGCGCCGGTGCTCGACCAGTTGTCCGGGCTGCCGGGCGCGCCGACCCGGATCCTGCAGGTTCCCGTGACCTACCGGCAGGACACCGGCAACAGCGTCAGCGTCCGGCCGGAGAGGCCACGCGGGGACGGCACGGCAACCGGGTTCCCTCTGGTGCTCCCCGTCCAGCTGCCGGGGCCGTCCCTGACGGGCGCGCAGATGGCGGGCCAGGTGGCCGGGACGTACGGCCCGCAGCTGGTCACCCGCCTCATCGGCACCGGGCCCGGCGCGTCCCCCGCGCAGAACGCGGTGGCCAAGGCGCTGCTGCTGGCTGCCGGCCTGCGCGAGCCGACGGACCCGGCCGCCTCCCCCGGATCGGACGGACGAGACGGAGCAGGCAGGTCAGGCGGGACCGACTGGCCGAGTCTGACGGCGGGGACGCCGGCCTACGCGGCCGCCGAACGCTTTGCCGCGCTGCCGAGCGCGACCCGGCACGCCTGGCTCGTGCGGCACCTGGCCGCGCTGCGGGCCGGCGGGATCACCCCCGAGCAGCTGCCATGACCGGAGCCCGCCTGCTCCTGCTGTACGCCAAGAGCCGCCGGGTGCCGTTCGCCCTGCTGGCGGTCGCGGGCTGCGCCGCCGGGCTGCGGCTCGCACTGCTCAGGCAGTGGGACGCCTACGGCGCGCTCCAGTTGCCGCTGATCTTCGAGGCCGCCGCGGCGGTCGGCGTCACAGCCACCGCGGCGAGCCCGCTCGGCGAGCCGGAGCGCGTGTCCGTGCGGTGGCTGCCGTATCTGCGGTCGGCCGTCACGCTGGCGCTGACCGCGGTGGCGGTCGGCCTCCTGTGCTCCGCCGGTATCGGCGGGCACCTGGCCGGCGGCACCCTGGACGTCCTGCGCAACGTCACCGGGATCACCGGCATCGGCCTGCTGTGCGCCACCGCGCTCGGCGGTGGCCTGTCCTGGACCGGCCCGACGGGCTACCTGGTCGCGGCGGTGTACGCGCTCTACACACAGTGGCACCCGCCCGCGCTTTCCACCCCGTGGCTCTGGCCCGCGCGCCCGCCGCACGATCTGGGCGGTGCCCTCTGCGCCGGGCTGATCTTCGCCTGCGGACTGGCGGCCCTCACCGCGCGCGGGGCGCGTGAGCGCCCGGCCGATCCCGACGCGGCATGACGGAGGTCTGTACGGTGAGCGGGTCCCTGGGCACAGCCGTGCACGCTGCGGGCAGCGCACCGCGAAGGCGGCCCGCGACTCGTCTGCGACCGCTGCGGGTTCGAGGGACTCCTGCTCGGCGGAGTCAGGAACGAAGGGTGCGCAGGCCGGTGCGGATTTCGCCGACCAGAGTCCCGGGCTGCTCCAAGGCCGCGAAGTGCCCGCCCTTATCGGCCTCTCCGTAGTGGATCAGATTGCTGTAAGTGTCTTCGATCCAGCTACGGGGCACGCGTGGGATGTCCCTCGGGAAGACGGTCACCGCGACCGGTAGCGTCACTTTCGGGCCGGCGAAAGTGAGCGATTTGTTCTCCCAGTAGATGCGGCCGGACGACGCTGCGCTGTTGGTGAACCAGTAGAGGGATATCGCGTCAAGCATGTCGTCCATGCTGAGGGCGTCCTCGGCGAGCCCGTTGTTGTCGGTCTTGGACTGGAACTTCTCGTAGATCCAGGCTGCCTGGCCAGCGGGAGAGTCCGCCAGGGCGAATCCGACCGTCTCCGGCTTCGTGCCCTGAAGATGGTTCGACCCACCGAGCTCGCCGGTGTAGAGGGCGAGGGTCTCCACGGCGTAGCGCTGTTCCGGCGACAAGGTGTCGGGGATCTGTGCGGGAAAGGCATATTGGGTGTTCAGATGAATTCCGAGAAGCCCCTCAGGTTGCATGGCCCCGAGGGCGGTGGTGACCACGGCGCCCCAATCGCCGCCTTGCGCGGCCCACCTCGTGTAGCCAAGACGCTTCATCAGCTCCACCCACGCGCGTGCGATGCGCGATACAGTCCACCCGGTCGCCGCGGGCTTCCCGGAGAACCCGAACCCGGGCAGCGACGGGACGACGACGTCGAATGAATCGGCGGCGTCCCCTCCGAACGAAACCGGATCGGTCAGCGGGCCGATCAGCTTCAGGAACTCGACGATCGAGCCCGGCCATCCGTGCGTGAGTATCAGCGGCATCGCGTGGGGATTCTTGGACCTGACGTGGATGAAGTGGATGTCCAGCCCGTCAATCTCGGTCTTGAATTGGGGGAAGCGATTGAGCTCGGACTCGAAGCGCCGCCAGTCGTAGCCGCGCTCCCAGTAGTCGACCAGAGACCTGGCGTTCTCCACGCGAACCCCTTGCGACCAGTCGCCCACCGTTTCCGGATCCGGCCATCGAGTCCTGGCCAGTCGCTGCTTCACATCGGCGATCTCCGAATCCGGGATCGAGACGGTGAACGGGCGGACGAGGGCCGAGGTCGGCGGCGTCGGTGCGGTCATTGGCTTCTTCCCCTGGCTCCGGAACACGGCGCAACCCTCCGTTGCACACTGCTGTGCAATCTACTTCACTGCACACTGGTGTGCAACAATGGTGCCGTGCCCACCGAGTCCTCCCGTGTGCGCTCGATGAACGAGACACGCGATCGCATCCTCGACGTCGCCCTCAATGTGCTGGGAGACAACCCCGACGCCGGCATGGGCGACATCGCCTCCGCTGCCGGCGTCGTCCGTCGCACCGTCTACGGCCATTTCCCCTCGCGCCTCGACCTGGTTCGCACACTCACGGAACGGGCCGTCACCGAGATGACGGCCGTGCTCACCGAAGCCGACGCCTTTGACGCGGAAGCGGACGCGGTGTGGGCCGGGTTCATCTCCCGCCTCTGGCCGGTGGCGCACCGGTACCGAGTGCTGCTGGCGCTGCGCAGGGGCGAGTACAGCGAGGCGATCCACGACCTGCTCGGGCCGGTCGACGAGCTCCTCGCGGACCTCGTGAAACGGGGCCAGGACAGCGACGTGTTCGCACAGCACCTGCCGGCCGGCATTCTGAGCCAGGTTGCCTACGGCGCCGTGTTCGCCATCGTGGACAGCGATCTGCCGAACGGGAGCCTCGGCGCCCGGGCAGCGACGATCACGAGCCTGCTGATGCTGGGAGTTCCCGAGACGCGCGCAATTGCTCTCGTGGGCGACCCGCCCTGACCCGCAGCACTCAAGCAAACCGCGGATCGTCTTGCTCCGGACACGGCGGCGTGTCCGTCACGAAACGCGCGTACATCCGCGGCCGCACCCTCGCAGGGCACGAGTGCGCAGCAGCGGGCCCCAAGAGCCGATACCGCGGGCTCACCCTCCACCAGATCCTCGACCCAATCCGGGACCTCCTGAACTGGTGGACCGGCACCTGCACCACCTGCGACCAGCCCCTGCCCACAACACCCGCCACCAGCCGGAACCCAAGAGCCGGAGCAACCCAACGGAGTCCTGCTACACGTCGTTGGCGCACCGGAAGCCAAGGTTCCCGGCGGATGAGTCCGGTGTGTTCGAGGAACGGGCAGCCACCCGATAGCGGTTGCAGTACGAGTGGTGGCAGAGATAAGAGCCTCCGCGCAGCACCCGCGTCGTGCCCGCCTCGGGCCCGCGCGGGTCGTCGACCGGTGCCTGTGCGTAATAGGTGGGCGAGAACCAGTCGGCGCACCACTCCCATACATTGCCCGCGGTGTTCCACAGCCCGTAGCCGTTGGGCCGGTAGGACCTGACCGGTGCGGTGGTCAGATAGCCGTCCTCGGCGGTGTTGTGGTCGGGAAACCGGCCCTGCCAGATGTTGCAGCGCCAGCGGCCGTCCGGGGTGAGCTCATCGCCCCAGGCGTAGCGCCGGCCCGCCAGACCGCCGCGGGCGGCGAATTCCCATTCGGCCTCCGTGGGCAGCCGTTTACCCGCCCACTGGGCGTATGCCGTCGCATCGTTGAAGGAGACGTGGACGACCGGGTGGTTGCGGCGGTCCGCGATGCCGGAGCGCGGCCCGTCCGGGCAGCGCCAGTGCGCGCCTCGCACGTTGATCCACCACGGGGTACCGGCGGCTGTGCCGAGCAGATCGGCCGGTGCCGCGTCGACGGCGAGGTGGAAGACGGCGGAGGAGCCGTAGCGCTCGGCGTCGGTCTCGTGCCCGGTGGCCTTGACGAACGCGGCGAACTGGGCGTTGGTGACCGCGGTCTCGTCGATGTGGAAGGGCTTCAGACGCACCTGGTGGACGGGGCCCTCCCCATCGGCGGGATACCCCTCCCCGAAGGCGTCCCCCATCGCGAATTCGCCGCCCGGTAGGCGGACTTGTCCCTTGGTGGACCGCAGGCGCACAGCCTGCGCCGGTGGCTCGGCCCGGGCCGGCACGGCGCTGACAGTCGTGGCGGTCGGCGTACAGCAGGGGCGGTGGTCGCTGGTCATCCTCGGTCCTCGTTCTGCGGCTCCCGTCCGGCGGGCCGGCCGGCTAGGGCTGGTAGGTGGACTCGTCGAGCCCGCTGAGCGTCGGGTCGTGCCCCACCTCGCCGATGTCGTACATCGACGTCATCCAGTGATAGAAGTTGTCGCCGCGCTCGCGCAGCACGTCATAGAGCCGGCGCATCATCCGGCTGCGGACCTCGGCCCGTTCGGGGTGCTCGTAGACGTTCTGCAGTTCGTCCGGATCGGTGTGCAGGTCGTACAGCTCGTTCACCGAGTCCGGGTTGACCACCAGCTTGTAGCGGTCCTCGCGCAGCATCCGCTGTGGATAAGGGAAGTGGTGGCCGTGGAACTCGCAGACGATGTCCTCGTCCCACTCCGGGGCCTCGCCGCGCACCAGCGGCAGCAGACTGCGCGAGTCGAGCGCCGGCTTCGGGTCGATGCCCGCGAGTTCCAGGATGGTCGCCGTGCAGTCGAGCAGGCTCACGAACTCCGAGCGCACCGTCCCGGCGGGTGCGCCCGGGACCCGCAGCAGCCCAGGAGTGCGGTAGATGTCCTCATACATCGCGGGGCCCTTGTCGTGCAGCCGGTGGGAGCCCGTGAATTCGCCGTGGTCACAGGTGAAGAACACCGCCGTGTCGTCGGCCAGGCCGAGCCGCTGCATCGCGTCCATGACGCGGCCGATCTGCCGGTCGATCAGCGCGACATAGCCCCAGTAGACGGCGATGAGCTTGCGGGTCGTCTCGATCGGCATGGTGTCGAAGGTCCAGTGTGCGCTGTAGTTGCGCTGCACCGGCGGCTTGCCCTGGAACGTCTCGGAGACGGACTTGGGCAGTTCGACGTCCGCCGGGTCCACGAGGTCGAAGTATTCGTCGGGCAGGATGTAGGGCAGATGCGGCCCGTAGAAGTGCAGGGCGAGGAAGAAGGGCTGCGTGCGCTCGCGGTAGTCGGCCGCGTACTTCTCGAGGTGCTCGATGGTCCGTGTGGCGAGGTAGTGCTCGAAAGTGGCCTCCACGGGCTGGTGCAGTCGCGCGGCCAGCAGATTGCCGGGGCCTCCGTTGGGGAGAGTGCCGCGGATACGGTCGCTGATCTCGTACGGCGGGAGCCCGCGCTCATCGAGATACGCGAGGTAGTCGGGGTTGTCCACCGGGTTGTGCCAGCCGGGCAGTTCGGGCCCGTCGAAGCCGTAGTCGGCAGCGGTGCGCCGGTTGCCGGCGTGCCACTTGCCGATGAGGCCGGTGTTGTAGCCCTCTTCGCGCAGGGCCCCCGAGAAGGTGAACTGGCCCTCGGGAAGGTCCTCGAGATAGCCGACGTTGCGCTCATGGTTGGCGAGGACCCGGTGGCGGAAGGGCGCCTGACCGGTGAGCAGGCTGGCGCGGGCGGGGGTGCAGATCGCGGTGGGGGTGTACCAGCGGTCGAAGCGGGTGCCGGTGGCGGCGAGTTCATCGAGAACCGGCGTGCGCGCCAAGGTGTTTCCGTAGGCGCCGAGTGTGTCCACACGATGCTGATCGGTCATCAGGAAGAGGATGTTCTTGCGGTCGCTGCGGGACGCGCTCACTTGCCGGCCTCCATGAAGAGGTCGCCGGTGTAGTACGACTTCGGGTCGACGGGCTGCTTGAGTTTGCCCGCCTCGACGAAGTAGTCGTTCATGCCCTTGAGCCACTTGTCGACGGTGCCGTCCTTGGTCAGGGCATCGAGCTGGTCGACGCCGAGCAGCTTGTTGTTGGCGGCGTCGGCCTTCACCTGGTCCACGGGGATCTTCAGCTTGGCGGCGGTGAGCTGGATGGCTTCGTCGGTGTGCCGGGCGCGGAAGTCGATGGCGTCGCGCAGTACGGCGAGGACCTTCTTGACCTTGTCAGGATGCTCCTTGACCAGCTTGTTGCCGGCGACGAAGGCGGTGGGGAAGGAGACCTCGTCCTTGAAGTCGCTGTCCTTGGCGAGCTCGACAAGGCCGGGGACCTGCTTCTTGATGGTGGCCGCCGCCGGGTACCAGAAGCCCGCCGCGTCGACCTTCTTGGAGGAGACCGCGGCCACGATCGTCGAGGGGTCCATGGGGACGGCCTTGATGTCGCTCTTGGTCATTCCCGCCTTCTTCAGGGCGAGCGTGAGGATCATGTCGCCGGAGGTGCCCTCGGGTACGGCGACGGTCTTTCCCCTGAGCTGCTGCATGGAGTTGATGCCGGGCTGGGCGATGACCCGGTCGGAGTTGCCGAGGGTGTTGAGGGCGATCACCTTGGCCTTGCCGGAGGCCGGCAGCCACATGGCGCCCGGGCCTATGTAGCCGAAGTCGAGGTTGTCGGTGCCCAGTGCCTGGATCTGGAGCGGGCCGTTGGTGAAGACCTTGCTGTCGGCCTTCAGGCCGTGCTTCTTCCACAGTCCCTTGGCGTCGGCGATGGCGATCAGGCTGGCGCCGTTGAAGTCGCCGATGTAGCCGAAGCGCACGGTGTCGCCGCCCCCGCCGCCGGCCGAACCGCTGCCGCAGGCCGTCAGCAGGGCCATCGCCGCAAGGCCCGCGGCGCCGGCGAGGAGGTGTCTGCGGGTGAGGGTGGGTGCCATGATGATCGTTCCCTTTCGGATCGGGTGGTGGCTCAGTGGGTGGCGGCGAGGGCGGCGGTCGCGCCGACCTGGTGGTACACGGAGTGCCATACGCGGTTGCGCAGCCGGGCGAACTCGGCGCTGAGGCGGAAGTCCTCGTCGCGTTGGACCGCGGGGACGTCGATGACGTCGTAGATCCGTCCGGGGCGGGATGCCATGACGATCACGCGATTGGCCAGGAAGACGGCCTCGTCGACGTCGTGGGTGATGAACAGGACGGTGCGTTTGTCCTGGCTCCAGGTGCCGAGGAGCTGTTCCTGCAGCTTGACGCGGGTGAGTGCGTCCAGGGCTCCGAAGGGTTCGTCCATCAGCAGGATCGAGGGGCCCACGGCGTAGGCGCGGGCGATGGCGCAGCGCTGGCGCATGCCGCCGGACAGCGTCTTGGGCAGGGCGTCGGCGAATCGCTCAAGACCCACCAGGTTGATGAAGTGCTCGGCGCGCCTTCGGCGTTCGTCCTTCGCCATGCCCATGGTGCGCAGCCCGAACTCGACGTTCTGGCGCACGGTGAGCCAGGGGAAGAGCGCGTACTGCTGGAAGATCACCCCGCGTTCGGGGCCGGGTCCGCTGACCTCTTCGCCGTCCACGAGTGCCCGGCCCTCGGTCGGGCTCTCCAGGCCGGCGAGGATGTTCATCAGGGTGCTCTTGCCGCAGCCCGAGGGGCCGACGACGGTGACGAACTCGTTGTCCGCGATGTCGAGCGAGACGTCGTCGAGCGCGGTGAAGGTCTCGCGGCCCAGGGCGAAGGTCTTGGTGACGCCGCGGACGGAGATCTTCGCGGGCTTGGGTTCCGTGGCGGGCTTCGCTGTCCCGGCGTGCTTGTCGGTCATCGGCGTTCCTGCCATCCGGTGAGCTTGCGTTCGGCGAGGAGCAGGATCCGGTCCATGAGCAGGCCGAGGATCCCGATCGAGATGAGCCCGACGAAGATGGTCGGGAGGTCGTAGTAGAGCTGGGCGTTCTGCATGCGGTAGCCGAGCCCTTTCTGGGCGGCGATCAGCTCCGCGGCCACGAGGGTGGCCCAGGCGGAGCCGAGCCCGACTCGCATGCCGACGAGGATGAACGGCGTGGAGGCCGGCACCACGACCCGGGCGAAGATCCTGCCGTCCTTGGCGCCGAGCACCCGAGCCGCGTCGATCAGTGTGCGGTCGACGTTCACCACGCCCTGGTAGGTGGAGATCACACAGGCGAGGAATGCGGCGAGGAAGATCACGAAGATCTTGGGTGTCTCGTCGATCCCCATGACCACGATGGCCAGCGGGATGATCGCGAGCGGCGGGATCGTACGGAAGAACTGGATCCAGGGCTCGATGAGCGCACGGGCAGTGGCGTACCAGCCCATCAGGAAGCCGACGGGTATCGCCACCGCGGTGCCGAGTACGAAGCCGATCACCACTCGTGTCAGAGAAGCGAGTACGTCGTCGGCAAGCGTGCCGTCGCTGATCAGTGCGCCGGCCCGGGAGACGACCTGCGGCGGGGTCGGGAGCTTGAATCCGGTGGCGGCCAGGGCCCACCACAGGGCGATTCCGAGCACCACGGACACAGCGTTGAGCACAAGTGCTCGCCGCTGGTTGCGCTGACCGGACGGCGTCCTGGCGGACTTGGCCGCTGGGCCCGGCGGTGCCTCGGGCGTCGTGTCGGACAGGGCGTCCATGGGACTGGCACCCTGCTGGTCAAGTACGTGCATGGGCGGTTCTTTCTGTGATGGAGTCGGGTGCATCCGTACGGCCCTTCACCTCAGCGATTTCGGGGTACTTCGCGAGCAGCGGGGAACTGTGGAAGACCGCCGCGAGCGCACCGAGAGCTCCGTCCTCGTCCGAGAGACGGGCGGCCTCGACCACAGGCCCGGCCGACGCGGTGGGGAAGAGTTCGGCCGCGAGGGTGGCGGCGACCTGTTCCACGATCACCGGGGCGAGCCTGGTGATCTCCCCGCCGATGACGACCTTCGCCGGGTTCAGCGCCATCGTGGCCGAGCCGACGACCCGGCCGAGTGCCGCCGCGGCCTCGCGCAGCACGCTGTCCACCACGGGATGAGCGCGGGACACCGCGGCCGCAAGGGCGTCCAGGTCTTCCAGGGGAAGGCCGAGCTCCCAGCATTTGGCAAGGATTCCGGGCACCGAGACGACGGTCTCCAGACAGCCGCGTTTGCCGCACCGGCAAGGCCGGCCCGCCGGATCGACGGTGACATGCCCCAGTTCACCCGCCAGCCCTCCGGATCCGGTGACCAGCTGACCGCCGACGACCAGGCCGCCGCCGACACCGTCCGAGAGGCGTACGTACACCAGGTCGGCGACGCTCGTCGCGCCGCTGATCGCCTCGGCGAGTGCGGCGAGGCGGGTGTTGTTGTCGATGATCACGGGTGCGTCGAAGCGGTCGGCGAAGGCGGTGTCGACGCCTTCGGGTGCCGGGCGCAGCACGGGGGCGCCGGCCGAGGCGCGCGGCCAGGGCGCGCCCTGGGGTGCCGGATAGGGGCCGGGTACGCCGATGCCGATGCCCTGCAGCGCGCCGTAGTGGACGCCCGCCTCTGCGCTCAGCCGGTCGAGCAGGGAGAGTGCGAGCTCCAGGCGTACGGGCCAGGAGGCCGAGTCCTCGTAGCGTACGGAGCCCGAGACCCTGATCTCGTGGGAGGCGTCGGCGACCGCCACATGGACCCGTCGGTGCCCGAAGTCGACCCCCATGAACTGCGCGGACGCCGGGTCGAGCGCGAGGCGTTCGGCCGGGCGGCCGCTGCCCGCGCGCCGCGCGGCGTCGGTGTCGACGACGACGATGGCGCCGCGCTGCAGCAGGCTCCCGACGATGTCGGACAGCGTGGTGCGGGACAGGCCCACGACCCGGGCTATCTCTCCCCGGCTCAGGGCGCCGTTCTCCTGCAGGGCACGCAGGACGCAGTCCTCATGGGTCCGTCTGACCAGGGCGTGCACTCCGGTGGGCATCTGCATGCCGGTCAACGTAGGCAGGCTGGAATATTCCGTCAACCATCCGACAGAATTATCCGGCGGTAGACCGCAGATCCAGCACAGGCACCACCTGAACCCGCAGCGGCTTGGCTCATGTCATCCGGATTATTCATCCGGAGTGTTGACGTAAAGAGCGGACCTTCCCATGCTGTGCCGCATGCCTGAAAGTGACGGCACCCCGATACGAACCGGCCGACGGCACGAGGCACTCGTGCTCGAACTGCTGCACCGACACGGTCCGCTCAGCAGAAGCGGACTCCAGAACCTCAGCGGCCTGTCCAGAACGACCGTGTACGACGCGGTCGCCAGACTCGTGGTCGACGGCACTGTGGTGATCCACGGCGCCCCGCTGGCCTGGCGCAGGCGCGGCCGCCCCGTGGAGCTGCTGACCGTCAACACCAGGACGACGACGGTGCGCAGCGCGCCCGCCGCCGAGTCCGGCAGAGCCGACGGCACGGACGACGACAAAGGAGATCGCGCACGATGACTTCGCACGCCCTGCCGAGAAGGTCGCTGCTGGCCGGAGCCGCCGGTCTCGCGGCCGGGGCCGCGCTGCCGGTCACCGCCGGCCCGGCCCGCGCCGCCGCGCCGCGGCACTTCCCGGCGAACTGGCCGGACCCCGAACCCTACGGCCTGGCCGACGACCGCCTGGACCTGTGGCCGCGCGACGACAACTCCTTCACCCTGCCGCTCGAGCTGCGCCCACGCGACGAGGAACTCGGGCGGGTCTGGATACGCGACTTCTACGTCAACTGTCACCGGGCCGACGGTCGCCGCCCGCTCTACGTCGCCACCGGGACCACCCGGGTGCCCGGCCTCGACACCGCCGGCCCCTGGAACGACGGCATCTTCATGTGGACGTCCACCTCCCTGCGCGGTCCCTGGCGTCTGGCCGACACCACCGGCATCCGGCCGGGCACCGAGAAGGGCAAGGTCTGGTCGCCCGAGTTCGTCGACGAGAACCGGCCCGGGCGCACGGTCGTGGCCCCGTGGCAGGAGTACTGGTACGACGCCCTGTTCGGCAAGCGCGGCAACGTCTGGGCGCCGGAGGTGCACTACTTCCGCGGCACCTGGTACATCGTCGCCTGCATGGGCGACCGCGCGCCCAAGGTCGGCTCGTTCCTGCTGGTGAGCGACGGGGGCGTCGAGGGTCCGTACCGGCTCGCCGAGGGCAACCTCGACAAGCCGTTCGGCGATCCGCTGCCCGACGCGCCGCACATCGGTCACGGAGCGCGCTACCACATCGACGGCAGCATGTTCACCGAGGGCGACAACGCCTGGCTGGTGCTGCACAACAACCTGTACGCCCCGTTCCGGGACGACATGGAGGACATCGTCCCGACGACGAACCTCCCGGCGTTCCAGCAGCAGCCCTACAGACCCGAGCCGTACCTGGAGGGCGCCTACGTCTTCAAGCACGGCGGCAAGTACTTCCTCGTGCAGGCCGCGTGGGACCGCACCTCGACGGCCGCCGACGGCAGCATCCGCCACGCCTACAGCGGCGGCGGGACGCAGTACCAGTACGACGCGGTCGTCGCCGTCGCCGACCACCTGGAGGGCCCGTACTCCCGGCGCTGGACCGCGGCTGTGGGCGGCGGCCACAACAGCGTCTTCGCGGACGAAGGCGGTCATCTGTGGGCGACCTTCTTCCGCAACCCGAGCTTCGGCTACTGGGCCGACCCGGCGCGCATCGCCGACGCCGCGGTGCCCGGCGTCGTCCGCCTGGAGTGGACCGGCCCGCAGGGCAACCGCCTCTACGTCCAGCGGCAGAGCCGAGGCCAGACCATCGGCGGGTGAAGGCCCAGGACGACGCGATCCCCCCAGCGAGGCGTCGACGGGCGCCGCGCACGCTCGGGTCGACCCGCGTCCCCGCCCCATTGCTCCGAACACGTTGTCCCACTGGAAGGGAACACTGTGACCTGCCCGACCGCTCCGAACATCGTCTTCTGCATGTCCGATCAGGTCCGCGCCGACTTCACCAAAGGCATGGGCTTCGAACTCGACACGATGCCCTTTCTCGACTCCCTCGCCGCCAAGGGCACCCGCTTCCGCCGCGCGTACACCACGGCTCCGGCCTGCGTCCCGGCGCGCACCAGCCTGCTGACCGGCAGATGGCCCAGCACCCACCGCGTCCGACAGAACTCCGACACCGGCACGACGCAGGTGTCACGCGGCGAGGACCTGCTCGACGTCCTGCGCGGCGCCGGCTACCAGCTGTTCTACGCGGGCAAGACGCACATGTACCGGGACAACCCGGCGGAGTACGACGCCTTCTCCGAGTACGGGCACACGAAGGCGCCGGACCACACCACCGAGCAGCGGGCCTTCACCGCCTATCTGAAGTCCATCGACATGGGCCCGACGACGGCGCCCACGCCGTTCCCGGCGCAGCAGCAGTACCCGTACCGGATCGTCTCCGACGCCATCCAGCAGATCGACGCGCGCGACCCCGACAAGCCGTTCTTCGCCTTCGTCTCCACCCCCGAGCCGCACAACCCGTACCAGGTGTCGGAGCCGTACTACTCGATGTTCTCCGAGGACGAGATCCCCGAGCGGCTCACCGGCCCGGCGGACGCGGAGGCCAAGGGCGGCGCCTACAAGTGGCTGCGCGACCTGGTGGAGGACAAGCGCCCGGGCTACGACGGCCTCTGGCGCCGCTACCGTGCCACCTACTGCGGCATGCTCCGCCTCATCGACGACCAGTGGCGCCGGCTCGTCGACCACCTCAAGCAGCAGGGGCTGTACGAGAACACCCTGCTGGTCTTCCTCGCCGACCACGGCGACTACACCGCCGAGTACGGCCTGCAGCGCAAGGGCGCCGGCATCCCCGAGGTCCTGGCGAACGTGCCCGTGATCGTGCACGGCTGCGGCATCAAGGCACAGGACAACAAGACGGACTTCGTCTCGATCGCCGATATCCTGCCCACGGTGTGCGAGGCGATCGGCCACCCCATCCCGCTGGGCGTCCAGGGCCGCAGCCTGTGGCAGATGCTCACCGGCTCCGACTACCCCGCCGCGGAGTTCGCCGACATCGTCACCGAGCGCGGCTTCGGCGGCCTGCCCTACCCCGCCGACGCCCGGCCGCCGCTTCACTTCCCCTACGAGGGCACCAGGTACGACGAGCTGAACAGCGTGACGCAGAGTGGTTCGTCGCGGATGCTCCGGCACGACCGCTGGAAGCTCTACGAGCATGTCGGCGACGTGGGCGAGCTCTACGACCTCGACAAGGATCCGATGGAGCTGCGCAACCGCTGGGACGATCCGAGCCTGCGCAAGGTCAAGGCCGATCTCATGCAGCGGCTGCAGCGATGGGCGGTCCGGCTCACCGACGACCTCCCCAAGGGCGTCTACGAGCCCAGGCTCGCCCCGCACAACTGGTACCGGACCTCGGAGGATGACGGAGCATGACCGGACCGAACCACCTCGGCGACGCCCACCAGCAGGCCGACCCGTCGCGCCGTACGGTCCTGCGCGGTGCGGCCGCCGTGAGCCTGGCCACGGTGGCCACGACCGCGGCTGCCACCGGGACCGCCTCCGCGGCCGGCGGCTCGTCCGCCGCGGTCGTCGACCACCCGGGCGCACAGTGGCTGCCCGCCGCCCGCACCAATTTCCGCACCGCGCAGCGTCCTCACACCCATCCGATCGACTACGTGCTCATCCACGTGACGCAGGAGCACTTCGACGACGCCGTCACCGTCTTCCAGAAGCCCGGCCGCAAGACCTCGGCCCACTACGTGGTCCGTTCGGCGGACGGCCACATCGGGCAGTGCGTCAGGGAGAGGGACATCGCCTGGCACGCCGGTCACCCCGACTACGACGACCGCAGCATCGGCATCACCCACGAGGGCTGGGTCAACTCCACCCGCTGGTTCACCGAGGAGATGTACGCCGCGTCCGCGGCGCTCACCGCGGCCGTGTGCGTCCGCTACGCCATTCCCGTCGACCGCACCCACATCCTGGGCCACCACCAGGTGCCCGGGACCACCCACACCGACCCTGGGGCCAACTGGAACTGGGAGCACTATCTCGAACTGGTGCGCCAGGTGAAAACCGCGAGCTGAGCATGGTCAGCGGCCGGCGGAAGGGACCGCGGCGCGGATGTCTCCGGCGAGCGTCCCGTTGGGGTCTCGCCGGTCGGGACCCTGCCTGTCAGGAACGGACTTGGGCGGCTCTTCCTGGGGTCGGGGCGGATCCTTCGGAACAGGCCTTCACGTCGGCGGTCTCGGGATACTTCGCCAGAAGGGGGGAGTTGTGGAAGACGGCTGCGAGCGCGCCGAGGGCGCCGTCGTCGTCCGAGAGCCGCGCGGCCTCGACGACGGGACCTGCCGCCGCGATCGGGAAGAGTTCGCCGGCGAGAGTGGCGGCCACCTGATCCACCATCACGGGTGACAGCCGAGCGATCTCTCCGCCGACGACCACCTTCGCCGGGTTCAGGACCATCGTCGCGGCTCCCAGGACCCGTCCCAGCGCCGCGGCCGCCTCCCGCAGCACGCGTTCCGCGACGGGGTGCCGGCGGGACACGGCCTCCGCCAGAGCCTCGGGGCCGTCCAGGCGCAGACCCAACTCCCAGCAGGTGGCGAGGATGCCTGGCGTCGAGGCCACGGTCTCCAGGCAGCCGCGCTTGCCGCACCGGCACGGACGGCCCACCGGTTCGACGGTCACATGCCCGAGTTCGCCCGCCAGCCCGGTGGAGCCGGTGACCAGCCGGCCGCCGATGACGAGCCCGCCGCCCACACCGTCGGCCAGGCGCACGTACAGCAGATCGGCGACGCTGTCCGCGCCGGTGATCGCCTCGGCGAGAGCGGCCAGGCGGGTGTTGTTGTCGACGATCACGGGCGCGTCGAAGCGTTCGGCGAAGGCCGCGTCCACCCCGTCCGGAGCCGGTCGCAGAATCGTCGCGCCCGGGGTGGCGCGGGGCCAGGCGCTCTCTTCAGGCGCCGGGTAGGGACCCGGGACGCCGATGCCGATGCCCTGAAGTGCCCCGTAGCGGACGCCGGCTTGGGAGCCCAGCCGGTCGACGAGTGCCAGGGCGAGCTCGGTGCGCATCTGCCAGGACGCCGTGTCGTCGTAGCGGACCGACCCCGAGACCATGATCTCGTGCGAAGCGTCGGCGACGGCGACGTGGACCCGCCGGTGCCCGAAGTCGACGCCCATGAACTGCGCCGACGCGGGGTCGAGCGCGAGGCGCTCGGCCGGCCGTCCGCTGCCCCGTCGGCGGGTGTCGTCCTTGTCCAGGACGACGATGGCCCCTCGCTGGAGGAGGTTGCCGGTGATCTCGGAGAGGGTCGTGCGGGACAGGCCGACGACCCGGGCGATCTCGCCGCGGCTCATGACACCGTTCGCTTGGAGGGCGCGCAGCACGCGGTCTTCATGGGTCCGCCTCACCAGGGCGTGCGCTCCTGCGGGCTTCTGCATACAGGTCAAGGTAGGAAGGCCGAGATATTTCGTCAACACTGCGGCAAAAGCAACTGGCAAAATCTTCACACGCGGCAGTGCGGCTCGCCCGGTCCGCCCACCGGAGGAGGCCCACGATTCCGGTTCTGGCAATGCCGTGAACAGCGGCAACGTCCACCACATGCGTCTTTGAAGCGCCCGGATGGATCATGGCAAGCACCTCCGCACATCCGCCTGATCTCTGCCGGCCGGCGGTGAACGTGCGCCGCTGTGTCCAGTCTGTCCGGGAAGATCGCGCGCGTTACGCAATCTTGACGTAGCAGGCGGGGAGCTCGCACACCTCATTGACGTGCACAAACACCCTGTCGGATGGGCTGCGGCAGGGAGCGGGATCGTCCGGATTATTTATCCGGAGTGTTGACCTAATGAGGCGGTCGTTTGAATGCTGTGCGGCATGCCAACCAGGGACCTCCCTCCGAGACGTGGTGGATCGGAGCACGAGGTGCTGGTGCTGGAACTGCTGTGCCGGCACGGCCCGCTCAGCCGGAGCGGGCTCCGCGAGCTCACCAGATTCTCCCGGACGACCCCGTACGACGCCGTCGCGAAGCTCGTCGACGACGGCGCCGTGGTCGTCAGCAGGTCCGGATGCACGCGTCGCGGCCGGGGCCGGCCGGCAGAAGAACGGGTCCTCGGCCCAGGGACGGCAGGGGCGATCGGCCCGGCCCGCATCCCGCACAACGAAGGAGATGTGACTGATGACCGGCTTTGACAAGGACGGAATGCGCAGGCGGTCCCTACTGGCCGGTGCCATCGGGCTGGGAGCCGCTGCCGCCCTGCCGATGAGCGCCGCCCACGCGGTGTCCGATCCGGCGGCGGCGCGGTCGGGATCCATGCGGCGCTACCCGCCGAACTGGCCCGACCTGCAGCCGTACGGCACCGCCGACACCCGGGTGGACCTGTGGCCCCGTGACGACAATTCCTTCATCCTTCCGCTCGAACTGCGCCCCCGTGACAAGGACCGCGGAGTGGTGTGGATGCGGGACTTCTACGTCAACTGCTTCCAGGACCACGGCAGCGGTGCCCCCGTCTACGTCGCCACCGGCACCACCCGCGCGCCCGGGCTCAGCATCGCCGCCCCCTGGAACGACGGCATCTTCCTGTGGGTCGCGCACTCCCTCACGGGGCCGTGGCGGCTGATCGACACGACCGGGATCCGGCCCGGTGCCGAGAAGGGCAAGGTGTGGTCGCCCGAGTTCGTCGACGAGAACACGACCGGTCGGACCGTCGTCGCGCCGTGGCAGGAATACTGGTACGACGACATGTTCGGCAAGCGCGGCGAGGTCTGGGCGCCGGAGGTGCACCGCTTCAACGGGAAGTGGTACATCGTGGCCTGCATGGGCGACCACTCCCAGAAGGTCGGCTCGTTCATGCTCGTGAGCGAGGGCGGGCTGGAGGGCCCGTACCGGCTGATCGAGGGCAACGTCGACAAGCCCTTCGGTGACTCCTTCATCGGGGGACCGAACTTCATCAAGCCGGGCGCGTACTTCCACATCGACGGAAGCTTCTTCTCCGAGGACGACAGCGCCTGGCTCGTACTGCACAACGACCTGTACGCCAAGTTCCGGACGGACATGGAGGACATCGTCACGCCGACGAACCTCCCACTGTTCGCGCAGACGCCCTACACGCCCGATCCGTACCGCGAGGGCGTGTACGTCTTCAAGCACGGAGGCAAGTACTTCCTCTCCCAGGCCATCTGGGACCGGCAATGGACCGGCGCCGACGGCACCACACAGTCCGCCTACAACAAGGTGGCGGGCACGAAGCAGTACCAGTACGACTCGGTGCTCGCCGTAGCGGACCGCTTCGAGGGCCCGTACTCGGAGCGCTGGACCGCCGGTGTGGGGCTGGGCCACAACAACTTCTTCCTGGACCGGAACGGAGAGCTGTGGTCGACCTTCTTCCGCAACCCGAACCGGGGCTACTGGGCTGACCCGTCACGGATCGCCCGGGGGGCCGTCCCCGGCGTCGTCCGGATGGAATGGACGGGCCCGGCGGGCAACCGCGTCTACGTCAAGCGCCGGAACCTCGGGCAGACGATGAAGGGCTGACCGTCCACGCGGCGGCCGGTGGCGCGGGGTGCGCGGCACCCACGCCGTCACCGGCCCCTCATCGCGTGCTGCCCTTGAGGCAAGTCTCGTGGTCGTGCCGCTCTTCGCCGTCCTCACGCGCCATGCCGGGTGCGGGCGGGTCGGGCGTCCTTCGCGCGGTGAGACAGGCCCCGACCTGTTGCCTCGCTCTTCGCCGGTGCGGGGGCGGACGTGGCGGACCCGTACTGTCCCGCCCGCATGGAGACCGGGCAACTGTGCCGCCCCCACAGCGGCCAGGACTCCACTGCCCGCGGCTATGTGCCTCGGCAGCTCACCGGATTCTCGGAGGACGACCCCGCCGAGCGGCCAGGCTTCGGACAACCCTGCCGAGGTGCATGAGCTCACCAGGCGGATCGGGGCCGGCTTCTGTGATCCCGTGCAAGGACAAGACCGCACCCACCGGTTCGCCCAACGGCACATCTCCGTACGCGAAAGCCGAAGGTGGCAACGTGCCCTGAACAGCCGTTGCCGCCGGGATGCGAGGGCTGTTTTCGCTGATGGAACCTAACGGAAGGGCAGGCGATCACATGCAGGCAAGTGGTACAGAATCCGGTGGTGGGCCACAGCGCACGTCGATGTCCCGGCGCGGGTTGCTCGGCCTGGCCACAGGCGCTGCGCTCGCGGCGGCCGGGTTGGCGGCCCGCAGCGCGGACGGCGGGCGCGACGCGATGACCGCGGCCGACGCCGGCGGTTCCTCCGGCGCGGTGCCGGCCGGTGCGGTCGTGAACCAGGTGACCGCGCCCCCCGCCTCGGGCATCCTGGGCGCCAACTACAACGAGTCCTTGGACATGATCGACTACGCGGAGCTGAGCGCTGTCTCCGCCACCTGGATGCGTGGCTTCTACCTGATGTCCGACGCCGACTCGGGGGATCCGGCGACGCAGACGGGGATGGCGACGTTGCTGCGGGCGTCGTCCGCCGGCTACGGCACGGTGCTCTCCACGAAGTTCCAGTACCACGACACCACGCTTCCAGCGCCGGGTACCGCGGCCATGGACGCCGCCCTGACCCGGCTCGACAAGGTCCTTGCGGCGGTGCTCGGGAAAGTCGACATCGTCACCATCGGCAACGAGCCCTTCTACGAGACCAGTCAGGCGGACCGTACGGCCTCCGCCATCAACGACTTCTACGAGGCGCTGGCCCGGCACGCCATCCGGTACCGGCGCACGCACTTCGGCACGACCTGCAAGACCGTCTTCTACATGGGGGCGCTCAACGGCCTCGAGGACGCTGCCAAGCGGGACGCGCAGACCGACCGCTGGATGACCTTCGTGGCCGGCAACGCCGACATCGCAGGTACGGACATCCACCCGCATGTGGCGGGCATCGACGCGGCGCAGAAGTACCTCGACTACATCCTGCCCTACCTCCGCGCGGACCAGACGTTCCTGGCCACCGAGTTCTCCCTGATCCAGCTCTGGAAGCAGCACATGAGCGACCCGGTGGACCCCTCGTTCACGAGTGCCTACGGCCTTCCGGCGGGCACGTTGGTGTGGCAGGTCATCCACGATGCCGCCAACAACCCCTTCACGGAGCAGAAGTGGAACGACTTCCTGCTCTCCAACACGTGGTTCGCCAACCACTCGACCTTCATCACGAACTGGGTAGCCCGCATGCGCAACACCGGTAAACTCGCCGTGTCCAGCTACGGCATCACCGAGGGCGCGCCGATCCCCGACTTCGGTCCGAGCAGCACCCCTTGGGTGCTCAACAGCATCTTCTGCCCCTACGTCTGCCAGACCGGGACGGGCGGCCTGCCCGGCCGCGACCGCACCTGGGCCTCCTCCTTCCGAGCCGCGCAGTAGGACCGGGACTGTCAGAAGACCGGCCCTGTCTCACATTCGGTGGTGGCGGAGCGTGCTGTCATCCGAGAAGGATGCGGTGCCGGAGCAGGGTGAAGCCTGCTCGGCCGTGCATCTGGCGCGCGATGCGCTTGCTCTTGGCGTTGACGCCCTCGGTGGGGCCGTTGCTGTACGGAAGCGGGAGGGCGGCGATCACGGCGTCGAGGTCTCGCTCCAGACCCCGAGTGAAGGCGTGCAGGTGGGGCAGGCCGACGCCGCGGACCTGGCTGATCCCAGCGCGACAGCGCGTCGGCACATTATCGGCGTGAGGTGCAAGGAGCGGAGCAAAGCCCCTGATAGCTGCTGCCAGTTGGCTCATCTCGGGGCACGCGGCGGTGAACTTGGCCAGGAGCTCGCATTGTCGGGCCTTGCTGTTGTCGGGCCTGGTCAGCAGCATCCGGGCCCGGCTGCCCGCCATCAGCGGTACTGCCGTCCACCGCCAGCAGCCGCCGTCCGCGCCAGAAGCAGCCCGGCATGCCCTCGGTGCCCAGCGGCTTCGCGGTCATGGCGGACAGCACACGCAGCGGCTCCGGTCCCAGCCTCTGGCGGGGGGGGAACAGGGACGACTTCGCCGGGATGTGCCACTCACCCAGCAGCCCCTGGCCTCGCAGGACCTCGACCAGGTGCCGAAGACGGGACCTCCGGCCGGCATCGGGAACTCCTTGGATCGCCCAGTCCGCTCTCGGCCCTCAGCCTCTGAGGCGTGCGCCCGCGCGTACGGCGGCCCGGGGGCGCATGGCGCCTCTTCTGCCGCGCGGCGGAGGCGGACGGGTCCGGCCTGCTTCGCGCATGCGGGGGGTGGCATCGAGGCCTCGGAGTGACGGGGCGCGGGCTCAGCCGACCGCCGTGACCGCGTCCCTGATGAGGCGGCGGGCGGCCGCGTCGGTACGGACGACGTCATGGGTCACCAAGCGGTCCTGGCACAGACCGCGCAGGCCGGAGACGAGCAGTGTGGCCCCTGCCCTCGCCTGCTCCGGCGGGTGTCCCAGCCGGACGTAAGCCTCGGCGATGGGGCCGACCATGACCTCGACGGTCTCGGCCGCGATGTCGCCGTACTGCTCGGGATCGGTGACGGCCAGGCTGAGCAACTGCAGCAGCATGCGGACCGGACCGGACTGCTCCCCGACGGTCATCGCCTCCCACAGGGCATGCGCCGCCCTGCACAGTGCCGCACTGTCGCGGACGTCGTCGAACATCGCGTGCGCGTCGGGGCGGCTCGCGGCCAGCGCTTGGGCCAGGAGGTTCTCGCGGCTGCCGAAGTAGTAGAGAAGCATGCGCTTGGTGGTGCCGATCGACTCGGCGAGCGGACTCAGCGACATCTGGGCGACGCCTTGATGCTGCAACTGGTGCACCACCTGCTGCAGCAGTTCGGCACGCTTCACGGCATTGACGGGGCGGGGCACGCTTTGACTGTACCGATCGGTACGCGTAAGGTCCAGGCAGACGTAGATGTGCCGATCGGTACATTAATCGACAGGCGCCATGGCGATGGTCAGGCGCGGGGCAGCCGAGAGGGGCGCCGTGACACTGAGTGGACCGCGAACGGTGAGGGACTACCGCTGCCGGAACGGCCGCCATGCGGTTGCCGGGCCACCGGTCGGCCATGTGCCCCGCGGGGTGTGCGGCCCAGCCCGCCGTGGCGGACAGGGGATGCTCCTGTGAAACACCGGATCGAGCGCCCACGGGGCAGATCCGTTGCCAGAGTCCTCGCCGAGACCCTCACGATCCCGGCAGCCCTCTTCCTCGGCCTGCTCTTCTGCTTCCCCCTGGCCTTCCACCAGCCTCAGCCCCACCACGCGAAGCTCGTGATCGCTGATCCCGCGGTGGAACGCACCGTCGGCACGGCCCTGCAACGACAGCGTCCCGGCGAATTCCGCGTCAGCGCCGTCAAGGACTCCCGAGCAGCCCGCCGGGCGGTGCTGGGCCGGGACGCAGTGGCGGCGTTCGCCGCCACGGGCGGACATGCCGCACTGTACGTGGCCCAGGCCAACGGCGCGGCCCTCGAGCAGGCGCTGACGAAGGACTTCACCCGGCTTGCGGCGCACAACCACCAGAAGCTCACCGTCACGGACGTGGCCCCCACAGTCAGCAGGGACGCGACCGGGACGACCTTGGTCTACTTCGCGATCGCCTGGAACGTGCCCGGCTACATACTCGCGACGACCCTGCTGCGCGCGGTGACCTTCAACCGGCGCACGAAGCTGATCACGATCCTGGGCGTCGCCGGCCTCTTCAGCATCGTGGGCTTCCTCGTCGGCGTGAGGCTGGACTTCTTCCCCAACGACCCGACAGCCCTGACGATCGCCTTCCTTCTCACCACCGCCGTGGCCACGTTCTCCCTCGGCATGGCGCCCTTCGTCAAGCACTTCTTCCCGCTGGCGGGTCTGGGCCTGTACGTCGTCCTGAGCGTTCCCTCCAGCGGCCTGGTCCCCGTCCAGCTGCTGCCGGGATTCTTCCAGACTCTGCACCGCGTCATGCCACTGGGCAACGCGGTCGACGCCCTGCGAGGAGTGCTGTACTTCGACGGTGCCGGGGCGCTGAAACCGGTCCTCGTACTGTGCGCGTGGATCATTGCGGGCACAGGGCTGCTGGGCCTCGACGCCTGGCACCACCACCGCATGGCCGTACGACCGGCAGCGCAGGACGATCTGGAGGACGTTCCCGAACCGCCGGTGGAGGACCCCTCCGTGGAGGCGCCCAGGCCCACCGCGCTACCGGTCCATCCCCACCACTTCGGCGAGCTGTTGCCGATGCTGGAGGGCACCGTCCGCGACGCCGAACAACAGCCCGTCCGGCATGCCGCCGTGACCGTCATGGACACCGGCGGCCGACAGTTGGTGCGGACCACGACGAACGCGCACGGCGAGTACGCCCTGACCGGCCTGCCCGAGGGATACATCAGTGCGGTCGTCTCGCACCCCGGACGAACCCCCCTGGTCCGCCAGAAGCTGCTGCAGTCCGGCGTGGCCGTCCGGGCCGACTTCACCCTGCATGACGGGCGCGACCGGACGTCAGTTCGCGCGGGCGGCGAACGCGTCGGTTCCTGACACGCGGGACACGGATCGTGAGCCACCCAGACGGCGCCGGCCGGCGCCGGCGAGGTCGGTGGTCTCGCTCGCCGAGCACCGCGACGACCTCGGCCTTCGGAAGGACACCGTGCTTGCGTGGCGGTTCCTCCCAGAGCCTGGACGGACCGGGTGGGTGCCGTGGCAGTCGGCCCCCGGCCACCCGGCAGGTACACCGCGCCGCAGTCCTCGAGGCGGACGTCCGACAGCGTCAGCGGCCGCCGCATCACTTCGGCGGAACGGATGATGGCCTGCAGTCCGAGGGACCCTTCCTCACCGCCCGCCGACTGAAGCGCGAAGGCTCATCATGTCGGCGGTCGGTATCGCACCGCCCGGTGTCGCGTCCGGCATCGGCCTGGCGGGCTCGGCGTCCTCGGTTCCGGCTCTCCGGTCAGCGTCGAGCCCGCCCGAGGCGGACGCCGGCGCGGACTCCAACGGAACGTGCCATGGCGGCGGGTCGAGCATCTCAGCGATCCGGCCACGCCGGGGCGGGCCGGTGGCCGGCGGCGAGGCCGTCGAGGAGCAGGACGATAAGCCGCGAGGCGAGGCCGCGCTGGTGCTCGTGGCTGCTGATGAGGGTGATTCCACCGAGCGCCATGAGGACGTCGTTCGGCTCGGCGTCCTCGCGCACCTGACCGGCCGCGGTCCCGGCGTCGAGCAGTGCGGTCACCGCCTCGCCCAGGGCGTCGCGGCTGTGCCGGCGCAGGTCCTCGCGGGCGGCGAGGATCGCGGGCAGCGCGTCGGCCATGCCCCGCTTGGTGAGCATGTAGTCCACGAACGCCTCCGCCCACTCGCGCAGCGCCGCCAGGGGCGCGCGGTCGGCGAGCAGCTCGCGGACCGAGGCGCACAGCCGGTCGGTCTCGTTGCGATAGGTGGCCTCGATGAGGTCTTCTCGGGCGGGGAAGCGGCGGTAGAGGGTTCCGATCCCGACCCCTGCCTCGGCGGCGATCGCCTTCAGCGAAGCGTCGGCACCCTGCTGCGCGAAGGCACGGGCGGCCACCTCCAGCAGGCGATCGCGGTTGGCCTGGGCATCCGCCCGCAGTGCGCGCTGCATGACTCCTCCTTGCAAGCGGAGCCGACTCCGCTTATGGTCGTCGCATAAGCGGATCCCACTCCGCTTATGACCATCGTAGGCGGCGGCTCCGCATCCGCCCATCCTCACGAGCACACGGCCGGCGGTGCCCCCGGCCACGCGTCCACCAGAAACAGGGAAGAATCATGACGCAGAGCCCCACCACACCGTTCGGCGCACAGTCGACAGCGTCCGAGGTCGTCGACGGCGTCGACCTGACCGGCCGCAGAACCGTCGTGACCGGCGCCACCGGAGGCCTCGGCCGGGAGACCGCTCGTGCCCTGGCCTCGGCGGGTGCCGAAGTGACCGTCGCGGGACGCACCCTGCACGCCGCCGCCCACGTCGCGCGGGAGATCGCCGCCGAGACCGGCAACGTCCTGACGCGGGCCGCTGCTCTGGACCTCGCCGACCCGGCGTCGGTCGGCTCCTTCGTCGCGGACTGGCACGGACCGCTGCACATCCTGGTGAACAACGCCGGGATCATGGCCACACCCGAGTTGCGTACCGCCGCCGGCCGTGAGCTGCAGTTCGCGACCAACCACCTCGGCCACTTCGCCCTCGCCGTGGGCCTCCACCACGCCCTCGCGGCGGCGGGCGACGCCCGTGTGGTCGTCCTCAGCTCGGTCGGACACGTCAACGGCCCTGTCCGCTTCGACGACCCCGACTTCACCAGGGAGCCCTACGACCCGTGGCAGGCGTACGCCCAGTCCAAGACCGCAAACGTCCTCTTCGCCGTGGAGGCCGCGAAGCGCTGGGCCGCCGATGGCATCGCCGTGAACGCACTCAATCCCGGGCGCATCTGGGAGACCGGCCTCGGCCGCCACATGGACGCACCGCCCGCCTCCTTCGATCCGTCGGGCACCTCCGGCGTGTCGGAGAAGAACATCGCCCAGGGCGCTGCGACCTCGGTCCTACTGGCGGCGTCCCCCCTGGTCGACGGTGTCACCGGCCGGTATTTCGAGGATTGCCAGGAAGCCGGAGCGCACACCCCCGGTGTGCGCCGCGGTGTCGCGGCCCACGCCGTCGACCCCGACAGCGCCCGCAGACTGTGGGACCTGTCGGTGCGGCTGACCGCCGGCGACCGGTGAGCCGGGCGGGCTCCGGCCGTCCGCACCAGGAGATACCCGAGGACCGCACGAGACCCCCGAGCACTTCGACGGCCTGCACACCTTGTCGCCGGAGGTGGCACGGACATCGGCCGCACCACAGCGATGAAACGCGCACGCAGGACGTACGTGACGGTGGCGGGCGCGAGCAAGTGCATGCCGTCGGACGCCCGCGTCCACCGGCCGCGCGGCGCGAACCCTGCGCAACGCAGCCTGTCATGAAGGCCCCTGACCCCTGCCTTGCAGCCCCGCAGGCGGCTGCTTCACGGTAGGTCCGGCACCGGCACGCGTGGCATGACCGGCTGGAACCGTGCCAGCTGCGGCATTTCCTCGCGGTCGCAGAGGAACTGGACTTCGGCCGCGCCGCCGGCCGACTCCTGATCGCCGGGACGTGTGGCACCGCAATCCCGCGCCGCGACTGGCACGCCGCCCCGCCGCCTGCGTCAGCCGGCCGTCGGCGTCCGCCCCGGCCGTGGGCTCCGCCCACCGGCACGCCGCGGAGGAGGGGGGCCCGGTGGCGACCGCCTTCCTCGGCGGAGCGCGCGCATGGATCCAGCCGGACCCGAGCGGGCTCGACGCGCACTATCCTCCGCCGGCTCTCGCCGTGGAGTTCACCCGACTCCGCGTCGCATCCGGCCGGCCCGGCCGTTCCGGCCTGATGGCCGACGGCCCGTTCGCCGGCTCCTGACCGTCGGCGCTGCACGGTCAAGGGCCCATGCACCCGAGAACGGCTTCACCTCATCAGCACGTCACCCGCACGGCACGCCGGCGCCCCCACCGGACAGCGGCCGCCGATGAAGACCGTGGTCACGGGCGCCACCCGCCCGGTCCGGGGCGCGACAGGCTCGTCCGCCATCACCACGGTACTTCGGCGTCGCCGCACCAAGGAACTGGACCTGCGCGGCCGCGTCACATGCCTGCAGGCAGAGCCGAAGAACGCACTGTTCCGCTGCCCACGGGCCCCGGCCTTCTCCACCGTCGCCGACCTCAGGCCCTACCTCGCCGCCGCCCGATGACGAGGCGGCGGGCCGCCGCCGACTCGCCGGAGCGTCCTCCGTCGTCAGGGCTGACTTCCTCAGAGCCGACTTCCTCGGCTGCCGGTTGCAGCGAGTCTCCGCTTCCGGGATCCGCCAGGCCGCCCTGCCGGGCACCGGCCTGGACAGCCGGCCCCTCCGAATGAACTGCTCACCACCATCCGGCCAGGCGATCTTCGGGGCGACATCAACGGCCGCAGGGCCATCCGGCCGATGTCCTGATGTGAGGCTGATGTGGCCGCAGCGGCCGTCTGTCCGGCTCCTCCCCGCGTCCTAGCATCGTCGGTGCGACGTGGTCACGCAGGTCGGTCTGTTCAGCGGAGGACGCTTCCGCGCACAGGGGACGCGCGGTACAGACGGCCGTCCGGCCGCGCCGGGTTTGGTCGGCCACGCACAAGAAAGAAGGCGTTTCACGCCATGGCGTCGCAATCAGACACCGCTCCAGCGGTGATTCGCGGTCTGGATTTCGGACTCAACGAATGGGTTGTGGACGAGCAGCGGCAGCGCTACCTGCACGACCCGGGCTCGGTCGACGAAACCTGGCGGAACTTCTTCGCGGCACCGGCCGAGCCGGTCACATCGGTGGACCGGCCGGCGCGCACCGCTGTCACGGCGGCACGCGAGGACACCGACGGGCCGGCCCTCAAGGCCGTACGCGTCGCAGCACTGATACATGCCTATCGCGTGCGGGGCCACCTGATGGCCGCCACCGATCCGCTGTCCTCACGACCCGCCGCCACGCCTTCCGAACTGGACATCGCCGCGTTCGGACTCCACGACGCGGACCGGGTGAAGCAGTGCGTCGTGGACAGGTTCGCGGGACGCGCCACGATGACGACCGAGGAAGTTCTGCGCGCGTTGCGGGAGTTCTATTGCGGCACCGCCGGCTTCGAGTACATGCACATCCAGGACATCGGTAAACGCCATTGGATCCAGCGGCGTGTCGAGAGCCCGCAGCACCAGCCCGACCGCTCCCGGCAACTGCAGATCCTCTACCGACTCGGCGCCGCAGAGGCGTTCGAGACCTTCCTGCAGACCAAGTACGTGGGTCAGAAGCGGTATTCGCTCGAAGGCGGGGAGTCGGCCATCGTGCTGCTCGACGCCCTGATGCTCCGTGCCATCGACGACGGAGTGGCGGAAGCCGTCATCGGCATGGCCCACCGCGGCCGGCTCAACGTCCTGGCCAACATCATCGGCAAGTCCTACGCGCAGATCTTCGGGGAGTTCGAGGACACGGCGGACATCGGATCCGTCCAGGGTTCGGGAGATGTGAAGTACCACCTCGGCGCGCAGGGCGACTACCGCGGGCTGCGCGGCGGGTCCATCACCGTCTCCGTCGTGGCGAACCCCTCGCACCTGGAGATCGTGGGACCGGTCGCGCAGGGAGTGGTGCGCGCCAAACAGGACCTCGCCGAAGAGGGTGTGCCCCGGGCGGTCCTGCCGGTCGTCGTGCACGGCGACGCGGCCTTCGCGGGTCAGGGCGTCGTCGCCGAGACCTTCAACATGTCGCAACTGCCCGGCTATCGCACCGGCGGAACGGTACATGTGATCATCAACAACCAGGTCGGCTTCACCACTGCGCCGGCCAACGGCCGCTCAAGCACCTACGCCACCGATGTGGCACGCATGGTGGAAGCCCCGATCTTCCACGTCAACGGCGACGACCCGGAGGCCGTCGACCGCGTCGCGCGCCTCGCCTTCGACTATCGCCAGACCTTCCACAAGGACGTCGTCGTCGATCTGGTCTGCTACCGGCGTCACGGACACAGTGAGGTCGACGACCCGTCCATCACCCAGCCGGCGATGTACGACCAGATCGACGGCAAGCCCTCGGTGCGCACGCTCTACGCCGCGTCACTGGTGGCGCGTGGGGCCATCGGCGACCGGCAGGTGGAGGGTGCCCGCCACGACTACCAGGAACACCTCGAACGGGCTTTCAGCGAGACGCGCGCGCTGCCTGCCCCCGCACCGGCGCTTGACGTTCCGGCCACTGGCGGCGGACAGGCGGGCGCCGCACCCGCTGCCCCTCGGGCGGTGACCGCCATCGACGAGGGGACCGCCCGGCGGGTCCTCGCCACCCAGACCGACCTGCCCGCCGGCTTCACCGTGCACCCGCGCGTCCTGCCGCAGCTGAACCGGCGTACGGCGGCCCTTGAGGCCAACGCGGTCGACTGGGCAACCGCGGAAACACTGGCGATCGGTTCCCTCCTGCTGCAGGGCGTGCCGGTACGGCTGGCCGGGCAGGATTCGCGACGTGGCACCTTCGGCCAGCGCCATGCCGTACTCACCGACCGGCGCACCGGCGCCGAGTACACACCGCTGGGCTCCCTCGCGACGCGGACCGCGCCCTTCACCCCGTACGACTCCATGTTGTCCGAACTGGCGGTACTGGCCTTCGAATACGGCTACGCGCTGGCCCGCCCAGAAGCCCTGGTGCTCTGGGAAGCCCAGTTCGGAGACTTCGTCAACGGCGCGCAGACGGTCGTCGACGAGTACATCGCGTCCTCCGAGCAGAAATGGGGTCAGTGCTCCGCCGTGACACTGCTGCTGCCCCACGGCCTGGAAGGACAGGGACCCGACCACTCCTCGGCCCGGATCGAACGATTCCTCCAGCTCTGCGCACAGGGCAACATGACCGTGGCCATGCCGTCCTCGCCCGGCAACTACTTCCACCTGCTCAGGCAGCAGGCGCTGGAGGGCCCCCGGCGGCCGCTCGTGGTCTTCACCCCGAAATCGATACTGCGCTCGAAGACCGCCACCTCCGCCCTGACCGAGTTCGCCCGGGACGGCTTCCGCCCGGTCCTGCCGGACGACAAGACGGACCCAGGTCAGGTCTCGCGCGTACTCCTGTGTTCCGGGAAGGTCTTCTACGACCTCGACGCCCACCGGCACGCCTCCGGCCTCACCGACACGGCACTGGTCCGTATCGAGCGCCTGTACCCCTTCCCCCAGCGGGAGCTCGCCGCCGCACTCGCCCGCTTCCCCGTGACCGCGGACGTGAGGTGGGTGCAGGAGGAGCCGGAGAACCAGGGCGCGTGGTCCTTCCTCGCGCCGCGTCTGCACCGACTGGCGCAACGCCCTGTGAGCTGCGCCGGCCGACCCGAGGCACCCGCTCCCGCGGTCGGCTCCAGCCGCCGGCACGGCCTGGAGCAGAAGACCCTCGTGACCGCGGCTTTCCGATGATCCGGGCCCGCGCCGCCACCGCGGGCTCCACGGTCCCGACCGCCCCCGCACAGTCCTCGGCCCGGATTTCCTCGACATGCCCGTCCCACTGAAATGCACGTACGGCAAGAGCGACCGGAGGGCGCACCATGGTTAATCGGATCACGTATCGCCCGTTCAGCGACCAGATGCTCCTTCAGGACGGCGGCACGGGCGCGCGCGTGCTGGTGGACAGAGTCTGGCCGCAGGGCATCCGCCGTCGAGGCGCACCCCTTGAGTGGTTGTCCGGCATCGCACCCTCCACCGAACTGCAGGACTGGTACAGCCGACACCCCGCACGGTTCGACGAGTTCCGCTGCCGCTATCTCACCGAGCTGGCCGATCGGGGGCACCGGCAGGCCACCACCCGGCTGCGGAACATGGCCGCGCGCGGCAGCCTCACCCTGCTGACCGCCACCCAGGACGTCGACCACAGCCACGCCGCTGTCATCGCCGAGTGGCTCACCGACGGCGTCCCCCGCGACGCCAGGGGTACTGACGCCCCGGGTCCCCAGCCCGGACATGCTCACCCTTCTCCCCCATCGTCCGGTCACCGGGCAACGGTCTCCGCCGCGGTGACCAACCTCAACGCCGGCGCGCTCTCGTTCGTCATGGGTACCGGAATCGTCTCCACGGCTCTTCACGTCAACGGCGCCGACACCGTCTCCGCGGCACTGCTGTGGACGGCTGTTGTCGGCTTCGCGGTGCTGGTGCCGGCCTACGGCTGGCGAATGCTGCGCCGACGGCAGCGTTTCGCCGCAGATTTCCTCGGTCCGCGTGCCTTCGCCTTCCTCACCGTCGCCGTCTCCTCCAACGTGCTGGCCGCACGCCTCGTACCGGACGGCCGCACCATGGCGGCAGGCGCGTTCCTGACCTTCGGCGCGCTCGGGTGGCTGATTCTGGACTACGGCGTCCCCATCGCCCTCATCACCACCGTGAAGCGGGAGCCATCGCTCGACCAGGTCAACGGCACATGGTTCCTGTGGGCCGTGGGGTCGGAATCGGTGGCGGTCGCGGCGGCCTCGCTGGCCCCTGCAACCCCGGGCCGCGCGCTGGCCGTGGTGGCAGGGGTGTGCTGGGGCATCGGGCTGATCCAGTACCTGCTGACCGCGGCGATCGTACTGACCAGGCTGCTCGCCCGTCCCGTCCGACCGCAGGGCCTCATGACATCCGTCTGGATCTTCATGGGAGCGGCGGCGATCACCGTGCTCGCGGCCGTACGTCTGATGGCCCTTCCGGCGGACAGCACGCTGCTGCGGCGTCCCCTTCTCGAAGGAGCGGCCGTCGTCCTGTGGGCGTTCTCCAGCTGGCTGATCCCGCTCCTGCTGGCGCTGGGTGCATGGCGCCACGTCCTGCGCCGGGTCCCGCTGCGTTATGACGTGGGCTGGTGGAACCTGGTGTTCCCGATCGGCATGTATGCGGTCACCACACACGAGTTGGGGCGCGCGACCGCGACCTCGTGGATGACGAGCGCGGGCCGCTGGGAGGTCTGGGTGGCCGGCCTCGTCTGGGCCGTGGTGTTCGCCGCGATGGCGGCCGCCCCGGTCCGCCGCCGCTCGACGAGCAGGAAGGAAGCCGACGCCGGCCGGACACAGGCGGATCGAGTGCCCGCCGTGTCCGCTCGAGCGCTGCCGTAGGGCGGCGGTCAGCAAACGTGGCGGGCCATGCGGAGAGACTTGGCCGCGCCGCCTCGCGCGACCTGGTGGTGCCGGGCGGTGAGCGCGGCCATGTGGATGTCCACGCGGGCCGCACCGGCTGAGCCCGCGGCTCCAACGGGATGCGGGCACGGGCGATCCGGCTCGCCCGCGGGAACGGATGATCTCCTCCAGTTCGACAGGCCTCTGCACACCGCCGCCGTGGACGGGCACAGGCTCATCATGTCGACGTTCGGAGTCGCACGGTTGGACGTGGCGACCACGACGTCGTGCCCTGCCTCGGTGAGCGCCTTTTATGCAACCGCGAACTCACCGACAGGACGCGCGGGTCCTCCCGGCGGGCCTGCTCATGCTCGGTCTGTGCCAGCGGTCCCTCACATCAGGACATGATCAGCAGACCTGCCCCGGCCCGAACCTATGCTGCGGATCATGGATCTCTCGCTGCCGGCCCGCCCCGCAACTGCCATAACCCCCAGAACGACCCGCCCGCTCCTCGGCCCCACCTGGTTCGCGGCGGTGATGGGCACGGGGATCGTCGCCAACGCCGCGGCGACCCTGCCGCGCTCCCTTCCCGGCCTGCGGACGGCCGCCACGCTGGTCTGGGCCGGCGCCGGGGCGCTGCTGCTCGTGCTGGCCGCGCGTTACCTCCGGCAACGAGCGATCCGCTCCCACGCCGCCGACCCGGTACTGGCCCAGTTCTTGGGCGCGCCCCCGATGGCGCTGCTGACGGTGGGCGCGGGCGCGCTGTCGCTGGGCAAGGACGTGATCGGGCTCGAGGCGGCTGTGGGCGTGGACTGGGCGCTGTGGCTGACCGGAACCGGGCTCGGCCTGGTCACGGCCTGCGCGGTGCCGTACCTGCTGGTCACCCGGCACCGGTTCGCGCCGAACGCGGCGTTCGGCGGGTGGCTGATGCCGGTGGTGCCGCCGATGGTCTCCGCCGCGACCGGCGCGCTGCTGGTCCCCCACGCGCGGGCCGGACAGCTGCGGCTCGCCCTTCTGCTGGGCTGCTACGCGATGTTCGGTCTCGGCCTGATCGCGACACTGCTGGTACTGGCCATGATCTATGGTCGCCTGGTGCACCACGAGGTGCCGACCGGGGCCGCCGTGCCCACCGTGTGGATCGGCCTGGGCGCGCTGGGGCAGTCGGTGACCGCCCTCGGCGCGCTGGCCTCGGTGGCACCGACGGCGCTCCCCGCGCCCTACGCTCGGGGAGCCGCCGTCCTCGCGCTGCTGGGCGGCATCGTGCTGTGGGGCTTCGCCATGTTGTGGCTGGCCCTCGCCACGGGGCTGACGGCACGGACGATCCGGGCCGGCCTGCCGTTCGCGCCCACGTGGTGGTCCTTCATCTTCCCGGTCGGTGCCTGTGTCACGGCCACCGGCACCCTCGCCACGCGCACGGGCTCCGCACCGCTCACCTGGACGACTGCCTTTCTGTACACGGCGCTTGTCCTGGCCTGGCTGATCGTGGCGGGCCGGTCCCTGCTCCACGCCAGCCGACACATGCGCTGATCCGCCTGTCCGATCACCGGCTGAGCGCCGGTGAGTATTCCGCCGAAACCGGTCTCGTGTGCCTGCCACAGAGACCGCCACCTGATCGTCTTCGATGCGCTGGTCCTGAGCCCGCGGACGGACCCCGGCCCGCGGAAGCTTGGAGATGACTCAGGTCGACGGGCCGCCGCCGGGACGCCACGCGGTGTGCGGTGCGTTGGGGTCCGCCGACGCCGTACTGCGGAAGAGCCGCCATGCCCTCCTGGGAAGCGACCGGTCCCGCGCAATCGCTCGCCGCAGGGACCACACGTTGGACCCGGACACGCCACCAGGACCGCGATCGAGAAGCACTCGTGAGCGTGCGAGCCCGGGGACGTCGAAGCCGAGCACTCCGTCCACGCTGAGCACGCGGTTCTGGGCCGCCCCGTCACGAGGGCGTTTTCGCGGGCGCGCCTCGATCGCGACGCGGCCCTGCGGGCAGGCGGCCGATCGGCACTTCGTCCTCCGCCGGATCGTGGGCAGCGGTGACCCCAGGGTGAGCGGGTGCGTCATCGCCTACGCCAGTGACCCTTTTCCCGGTAAGCGTCATGGAGTTCGCCCACATTCAGGTGGTCCACGCGGCGTCGTGTTCCGCGGATCCGTTCCTGGCGCCCAAGGCGCGGGCCGCACTCGCGGAGGCAACACCGGGCAGCGCACTCACCATTGACCGGACGTTTCGCCTGGACGCGGGGCGCTCCCTCCCCGCGACAGACGAGTCTCCAGCGTCCGACCGCCGCGCGGCCCCGCCGGTCCAGTGTCCTGATTTCGAGGTTCCGCACTGCCATTTGCATGATCAGCGGCCTTCTGACCAGGCGCTTGGTGCTGGACGCGCCTCACGTGGTGCGGCGGACACTCGAAACCGGCTCACGAGCCTTTTCCGGCCTCGCGCCGGTCGTCCGAAACCTGGTGCGGAAGGCTCCAGGCGTGACACCCAGATGCCGTACGAACGCTCTGCGCAGGGACTCGGATGATCCGAATCCAGTGCGTCGCGCCACCACGGCCGTGGAGTCGTCACCTGTCTCCAGCAAGACCTGGGCGGCCTCCATCCGTACCTCCTCCACATATCTGGCCGGCGTCGTACCCGCTTCCTCGTGGAAGAGCCGGGTCAGGTGGCGGACACTGACACCGGCCCGTCGCGCCATCGCCGCCAGGCTGTGGTTGGCTCCCGGATTCTCGACCACGGCGTCCAGGATGCTGCGAAGCAACTCGTGCCGGGAATGGGGAATCTGAGAGCGCACGCTGAACTGGGACTGCCCTCCCGGTCGCTGCATGAACACGATCATGTCCTTGGCGACTGCCCGAGCCACCTCCGCCCCGTAGTGCTCTTCCACCAAGGCCAAGGAGAGATCGATACCGGAACTGACGCCCGCGGATGTCATCATCTTGCCGTCCGTCACGAAAATGGCGTCCGGTTCGATTCGCACGGACGGGAAACGCAGGGCCAGTTGGCGCGTGAAACGCCAGTGGGTCGTGGCGCGACGACGGTCCAGGAGCCCCGCCGCGGCCAGCAAGAACGCCCCCGTGCACACGGAGGCCGTACAGCGCGCTGCCGCGCTCAGTCGCCGGACGACGTCCAGGAGCGCGTCATCCTTGATCAGCGTCTCCCACTCCGGGCCACCGGGAATCACCAGCACATCGGAAGGCTCCTGAACCTCGTAGACGCACCGGTCGGCACTGACGCGCGTCCCGGCCGAGGTGATCACGTCCGCTCCGTCCTCGGACACGATCTGGACCCGGTAGTGGCCTCCGAACTCGTTGGCCGAGGCGAACACCTCGACGGGGCCGGTGACATCCAGCAGCCGCACACCCGGGAAGACGAGCACCGTGACGGTCAGGGGACTCGTTGCAGGACGGTTGCCGTTCATCGGGTGCCTCCAGACGGCGCGCGACGGGCACCCCGGACTCTCCGGCGGGACCGGCCGATCGGTCTCGGGCAGGCCCGTCGTGCCAAGCGCCTCCCTTCCCCGATCGTTCGCCCCGAGCAGGGTCCGCGCCACGACCGATGTGCTTCCAACTGAGAGGCACAGCCTTACAGCGCTGCTCAGTGGCCGGCACTCCGGCCCCCGTCGACGTACAACGTCACGCCTGTCACGAAGGACGCGGCCTCGAGGTAGAGGACGGCCTGGACGACGTCCTCCACCTCGCCCATCCGCCCGAGCGGATGCCTCCGCGCGAGTTCCTCGTCGTAGTCGTCCGGGTGCATCGGGGTTCTGATGACGCCCAGCGAGACCGCGTTGCTGCGAATACCGCGAGCCGCGTACTCGATGGCGAGGGACTTGGTGGCCGACTGCAGGCCGCCCTTGGTCAGGGAGGCGAGCACCGAAGGCTCGGTCGAGCTGGCATAGTCGGCCAGGCTGGTGGTGATCTGCACGATGTGTCCGCCGCCCTGCCGGAGCATCTCCTCGACGGCGAGCTGGGTGAGGCGGAAGAAGCCGGTCAGGTTGACGCCGATGATCGCCTCGTACTCCTCCTGGGAGTATTCCGTGAACGGCTTGCCGATGAAGAGGCCGGCGTTGTTGATCAGGGTGTCGATGCGTCCGAACCGCTCGGTCGCGCCGGCGGCAAGACGCCCGGCCGTGGCGGGATCACCGATGTCCCCAGGGACGGTGAGGACGTCCGGGTCCGCGGAGGGGAGAATGGTGCGGGAGGTCGCGACGACCCGGTGGCCGAGCCTGCGGCAGGCGTCGACCAGGCCTGCGCCGATGCCCTGTGAGGCACCGGTGATGACGACGACCTTCTTGCCAGGAACGTTCATGATCGGCTCCCAAGGTTCGATCAGCAGGCGACGTCGGCCTGGTCGTCGCCGTCGTCAACGTTGTGGTAGGACATGACGTCTCCTCTCCGGGGCCACGAAGGCTCCCATGCGGTCTCCCTCCACTCTCACCACGCGCCGGGCACGTCGCGCCCGTGGAAGTCACTGGTTCATCGGGCGGCGGGCGGCGCACAGCCGGGGTGGGTCGCCGATCGGCGACCCGGCGGCGAATATCACGGAACCTGCGGACGCATCCCGGTTCCGGGCGGTCCCGGCGGCGGCCGACGGCCCACGAGGACCAGGGCGCGAGCCCGTGTCCGTCCGGAACGCAACGGGGCACGCCCCACTGCGGGACAACGGGCACACGGGACACAGTGCCGGAATGGCGTGCCATGTCTGGCATCTATGCCGTCAGGGAGCAACGGCTGTGCCGGCGCACCGGCGGCCGGCTCATCGCTCGCGATGATCTACCTCACGGCCTACGCGGTACCGCGTGGAACGACCCCGCCCGCACGCCACCGTCACCACATTCGGCGACGCGCTGTGCTGGTCCCTCACCACGGTCACGGCCCACCCACTCATCGCCGCTCACCAGCCCCTCGTCAGCGCACGCGCACGGCGACGGTCACACGTGCGCAGACGACGCCAAGCCGTCGCCCGCGGTTGCCGCGATCAGCGGCGGCTGCACACGACCGAGGGACGGGCCGGGAAAGAGGCCGCACGAAAGCTGGTCCGGTAGGCACCGGGCGTCACGCCCAGGTGCCGCATGAATGCTCTGCGCATTGACTCGGACGAGCCGAATCCTGTACGCCGCGCCACCGCGGCCATGGAGCCGTCATCTCTTTCCAGCAGCGCTCGGGCCGCTTCCAAGCGGACCTCCTCCACATAGCGGGCGGGCGTGGTTCCGGCCTCTTCGTAGAAGAGCCGGGTCACGTGACGGACGCTCAGGCCCGGCCCTGCGGGCCATGGCCGACACCGTGTGGTTGGCCCCCGGGTCCGCAGCGACCTCGTCCAGCACCCGTCGGAGCGTCTCGTGACGGGAGTCCGGGAATCGGCAGCGGACACTGAACTGGGATTGGCCTCCCGGCCGTTGCATGAAGACGACCAGGTCAGTGGCGACCGAGTGGGCAACGGTTGCGCCACAGTGATCTTCGACCAGGGCCAAGGACAGGTCGATGCCGGCGCTGCCCCCCGCCGAAGTCATCACGCCCCCGTCGCGCACGAAGATGGCGTCCGGTTCGACCAGCACGGCCGGGAAACGCAGGGCCAATTGCCGTGAGTGCCGCCAGTGCGTCGTGGCACGGCGTCCGTCCAGGAGGCCGGTCGCCGCCAGCAGGAACGCTCCTGTGCACACCGATGCCGTGCGGGAAGCCGTCTCATGCAGACGCCGGACGACAGCCAGGAGAGCGTCGTCCTTGATCAGCGTCTCCCATTCCGGACCACCCGGGATCAGCACGACGTCGCGCGGCTCCCGTACGTCGTCGACACACACATCAGCGCTGAGGCGGGTCCCTGCGGAGGTGATCACGTCTGCCCCGTCCTCGGACGCGGTCTGCACCCGATACCGGCCGCCGAACTCGTTCGCCGTGGCGAACACCTCGATGGGGCCGGTCACATCGAGCAGCCGCACCCCGGGGAAGACGAACACCGTCACGGTGATCGGGCCCCTCACGGGTCGCTTGTCATTCATCGGACGCCTCCCCACCGTGCGCGGAACCCAGGCCGCCGTTCGTTCAGGCTGCGGTCTCGACCGGTGCCGCGGCCCTGATCTGTTCACTCCCTGCTGGGAGGCTCAGGTCTCCAGTCCGCTCAGGTGCCGTCGCGAACAGTTCCGGATACCCCGCGCCACGCTGCGCGCCTCCTGCCTGGTGTCCACCGTCCCGCCCTGCACGGCCGGTCGCGCCCGTGAAAGTCACTGGCCACGGGTCGTCGGGGAGCCACAAGGGCGCCGTGCGCGAGCGTCGATCGTGACGTCGGGGCTGCCAGCGTGGGAGGCCAGGTGGTCTCCGCTGCGCGATCGGCCGCCGTCGGCCCTGACCGTGGTCGCATGAGGCCAGAGATCATCCCCGGCGGCGTCCTTCCCGACTACGCGGCGCTCGTCGGCGACACCCTATGCGGTGCGCCCGCGAACGAGCTCGCCTTCCGGGGAGATCACCGTCCGCAACTGCCTTCGCGAGCTGATGTCGAGTTTCACGAACACCTTGCGCAGATGCCATTCGACAGTCCGCGCACTGAGGAAGAGCTGCGCTCCGATCTCCGGGTTCGACAGCCCCCCGCGTGCCAGTCGAGCGATCTGCTGCTCCTGCGGCGTCAGGTCGTCGCGCGTCGCGAGGGTTCGCTTGCGCGCCTTGTCGCCCGTCGCCGCCAACTCCCTGCGTGCGCGCTCAGCGAACCCCTCCATGCCGATGCCGGCGAACATCTCATACGCGGTGCGCAGTTCCCCGCGCGCGTCAAGGCGGCGGCGTTCGCGCCGCAGCCATTCGCCGTACAGGAGATGGGCCCGGGCGAGCTCGGTGCGAAGGGGCGTGCGGTCCAGCCGCTCGATGGCGAGACGGTAGAGCTCGTCGGCACTCTCGTCCACATTCAGCAGGGCCCGGCACCGGGCCTCCAGTCCCAGAGCCCAGTCGGTGCCGACGGCGCGGGCGATCTGCTCGAACCGTTCGAGCGCCTCCTGGCCGACGTCCTGCCTGCGGGTCTTGACGCTCGCCTCGACCAGCTCGGGCAGCGCCCATCCCGGCAGGATCACATCGAACGCTGTCCTGGTCGCGCGCTGCGCGGATGCCAGCGCCTCCTCATAGCGGGCGAGGCCGTTGAAGAGCAAGGCGGTGACCCAGTGGGTCCACAGCACGCTGTTGCCCTGCCCTCGGGCCGTCCCGAACGCCGTCGTCGCCCCGACCAGTGAGCGAAGTTCCGTTTCATGCCCCCGCAGAGCCGCGAGGTGCATCGCGTTGAGGGGCGCGAACTCCACTCCGGTGGCCTCCGACACCACGTCGGCCTCCGCCATCGCCGAGGCAGCGGCCGCGAACTCACCTCGCCACGTGAGCGTGAGCGCCAGGCCCGTCAGATCGATCGGGAGCCGGGCGAGCGCGCCCATCTGGCGTGTACGTCTCAGCTGACGCTCGGTGATCGCATGCCACGCCCGGTCTTCCCAGAGCACGATCGAAGGCACGACCGTGAGCCAGCCCCAACGGAAGCTGATCTCGACCGTGCTCTCGGTCTCAATCGCCTTCTGTGCCTTCCGCAGCGTCGCGGCCGCAGCGTCGTGTCCGCCCGTGACCAGGGCAGCGAGGCCGGCCAGCAGCAGATGCGCCGGCCGCGCGGCGCCATCCGACGGCGGGACCCGTTGCGCGGCCCGCGAGACCTCGACGAGGTCTCCGCCGACGGCCAGGTCGCCCGCATACAGCGCCGCACCCCATGCGTCCAGATAGGTCTCGCGAGCGAGCTCCATGGCGAGCGGCTCCAGCCGCTTCGCGGCCGCCAGCAGCAGAGGCGGGGCATCTCGACCCTGGTTCGACGCAAACGCGACACGACCGCGCACAAGATCCACTCGGGCCCGTTGAAGATCGTTCAGCGAGGCCGTCTCCACGGCGGCCGCCAGTCCGAGCGCGACATCGAACGCACCGGCCTGCAGACTCGCCTCCGCCGCCGCGAGCGCCCGCTCGACACGACGGGTCCGGTCCGGCGTCAGGGACACCGCACGGTGCAGGAACGCAGCCGCAGCGGCGAGGCCTCCGCGTGCCTGTGCGCGCCCGGCGGAGCGCTCGAGCTCGGCGGCGACATCCTCGTCGGGAACGGCTGTCGCGTGGGCGCGGTGCCAGGCCCGCCGATCAGGATCCCGCTCCGCGTCGGTGACCTCGGCCAGCGCGAGGTGCACGCGTTCGCGATCTGCGGAGCGCGCCGAGTGGTAGGCGGCCGTCCGCACGAGCGGATGGCCGAACTCCACCCGCCGCCCGACCCTCATCAACCCGGCGTCGATCGCGGGAGCCGCAGTGCTCATCTCAAGGCCCAACGACCCCGCGGCGCGGTGCAGGAGAACAGGATCGCCCTGGGGCTCGGCAGCGGCGACGAGCACCAGCGATTGCGTATCGCGGGGAAGCTCCAGCAGCCGACGCGAGTAGCTCTGCTCGATCTTCCCCGCGACCGGTTGATCGCCGGGAAACCCGAAGCCGCCGGCGAGCTCCGCCACCTTCCAGGTGCGGGGCAATTCCAGAAGGGCCAACGGATTGCCGTGGCTCTCGGCAACGATCTGGTCGCGGATCGCCGCATCGAGCGGACCGGCCAGGCTCGCGAGCAGGAGGGCGCGCGCATCGCTGTCGTCGAGCCCTGAAACCGTCAGCTGGGGAAGATTGGCGAGGGCCTCGCCGCCCGCGCCGGTTCGCGCCGCGCACACGATCACGATCCGCTCGGCGAGCAGGCGGCGGGCAACGAAACCCAGGATCTGCGTCGACGCCGCATCGAGCCAGTGCGCGTCGTCGACAAGGCACAGCAGCGGCTGCTCCTCAGCGGCCTCCGCCAGCAGCGTCAGCGTGGACAGAGCGACGAGAAACCTGTCCGGTGAGGACCCGGCCCTGAGACCGAACACGGTCTGCAGCGCGACCCGCTGCGGGTCGGGCAGCCGCTCCAGATACCCCAGGAACGGCGCACACAGCTGATGAACACCGCTGAAATCGAGTTCCATCTCCGACTCGACGCCCACGACGGTGGCAGTGCGCCACGCTTCGTCGTGCCGGGACACGTATGCGATGAGCGCGGTCTTGCCGACTCCCGCGTCGCCGCGCAGCACGAGCACTCCGCTCTCACCGCCAAGCCCCGCTTGCAGCAGGCGGTCGAGCGTCGCGCACTCCTCGGCCCGACCGAGGAGGCCCACAGGCTGCCCACTGAGGACACCGGTCACTTCGCCCTCCTAGCTTCGGCGGTACGGACGCGCCGGGACGATGGTGGCAGGGGTGGACATCGGTCTTCCCCAGCGTCCCAAATCAGGGAAACTTCCACTACCGGTCAAATCGACAAGAACGCATAAGAAACAGGGTGCGGAGGACCGTCGTCCCGGCATGCGCGGCCATGCGTGGGCAGGCCTGTCGCCCTGATGGCCGACCGGCTCGTGATCTGCGCGGCCCCGGGGCGGCAGCGTTCCTGCGCCAGGGTGCCGGCCAGGGACTTCCACCGGTGCGAGAGCCTGTGAGCCGGGCGCACGGTGGATCCGTACGACGGGTTCGGCAAGACCCCCGACCCTGACCGGACAGGGCGAACAGGTCACTGGCCGAGGTTGCGAATGCCGAGCCGCTTCTGCCGACTCGACCGGGTGGTGATTGGTGATGCGGACTTCGGTGTGGTCCGCGCGGCGCTTCGCCGACGGCAAGATCTGGACAGGAGTGTGTCACGGCGGCGCATCACGCCGTCAGTCCAAGGCCGTGGCTCGGAGCGGGAGTGCTCCGAGGGCTCAAGCCGGGGCTTTCGTCGAAGACGCCGCGATCGACGACGTCGCGCGGAAGCTACTGCGCGCCGCAGCGCTGACCGGCGAGCGTCCGGAGGATCTCCTGGCCAGGCTGTCGGACACGGAGCTGGCCTCTCTGTACCTCGACCGTGCTCACGGCATGTGCAGGCTGCCGGCGCCACGGGCGGCCTGCCGGGTCGGCCGGCAGCGCGGCGGCTGGCTGCGATGAAGTCGCCGGCCCGCCGGCCCGCGGTGACAGGCGTTCCGGGCACAGCGGCCCCTCGTCGTTGCTGCCAGGAAGGCCCGCCTCAGTCGGCGGCCTCATCGGGGCAGGTGTCAAGGACGAAGTGGCCGCCGTCGAGCAGGCGAACCGCCGCGTCGGAAGCTCGACCTGGTGGGAGGCGGCTTCCTGAGCCTCGAACAGGGCGTCGTGCCGCCCTCAGAGCACAGGTGTTCCCACAGGCGTTCATCCCTCCACAGGTCGGGATCGTGCGGCAGGACCGTGCCAGCCGGGGGTGTGAGGACCATCCAGCCGCCGACACGTCGTCGCCTGCGCCACCTCCAGCCCGACCGGGTCAGCGCCGGGCACGAAGCCGATGCCGGACGGCCTTCATACCGTTCTCCTCACACGGCGCCACGCCGTGCCGCCCCAGTGGTCACCACGGCATGCTCGGCGGTACAGCGAAAACCGGCCGACGCCGGCCGACGTCTGAGCAGGCCGAGACCATGACGCGCCAACTCGAGCTCCACCGGGCCCGATGGTCCGTGCTCCGCTGCGGCTACGGCTACGGCTACCACGTCTGATCACCGGCGCGAAGCAGCATCTCGTTGACGGCAACCCTCCGCTCTCGGGTGACGATGTAGCCGACGGCGTCCGCCACGTCCTGGGCCCGGAGAGGTTCGATCGCGCTGACCTGCCGCAGTGCCGCGTCCCGGACGGCGTCGCCGAGATGGTTCGTCAGCTCTGTCTGCACGGTGCCCGGCTCCACGACACCGACACGTACCCGCTCCGCGAGCAGTTCCTGGCGCAGCGCCTCAGTGAAACCGTTCAGGCCGAATTTGGTCGGGTTGTAGACACTGCTGCCGGGCCGGGCGACGCGTCCGGCCGTCGAGCTGACGTTCACGATGTCGGCGACCTGCCGGCGGGAGGTGACGGCCGCGTCGATGAGATACGGGACGGCGGCGTGGGTGACGTGGAGCAGCGCCGAGACATTGAGCGAGACCATCCGGTCCCATTCCTCGACCGTGGCGTGCAGGGCCATGCCGAGCAGCATGATCCCGGCGTTGTTGACCAGGGCGTCGAGGCGCTCGAACCGCTCGAGGGTATTCTGCACGGCCTGGCGCGGGCGAATCCGGCGGCGTCACCTGCGCCACCCGGACGATCTCGTCGGTGGCGGTGTCAGCGTGGAGCCTCCATCCCCATGCCATGTGAGGGCCCTTGGCTCGGTTGACGTCTGACACAGGTGACACAGGCACAACGACGACTTCAAGTTTCATGTCCCTGACGTGCGCTTCCTCTGCCTGTACGGGCTGCCGACGCCACAAGGCTCGTCGGCACGGCGCCCCTGGCCCCTCGGGGTAATGGCAGATCCCGGGCCGCAGGAGTGCCGCAAGGCTGATCCCGCGGCCCAGTGCGAATGCCTGCAGCAGACTGCCACCGCCGATCGCTGCGCGGCGCGTCCGGTGCTAACTCAGCTCCTTCAGCAGCCGCTCCGCCAGCACTGCCGCCGACTGGGGATTCTGCCCGGTGAACAGGTTGCGGTCCTCCACCGTGTACGGCTCCCAGATCGGGCCGCGACTGAACTCGACACCGATCTTCTCCTTCAGTTCGTCCTCCAGCAGCCACTGTGCCTTGTCGGCCAGCCCGACAGCCGCTTCCTCCTCATTGGTGAAGCAGGTGACCCGGTACCCCTTGAACGGCGACTCGCCATGGATCCTGGTGGCGAGCAGCGCGGAGGGAGCGTGGCACACGATCGCCAGCGGCCTGCCGGAAGCGAGCGCCGCCGTCAGCAGCCGTCCCACGTCGGCGTCCACGCACAGGTCCTGCATCGGACCGTGACCGCCGGGCAGGAAAACCGCGTCGTAGTCCTCGAGACGGACGTCGGACACCTGGATCGGCCGCCGCATCGCCTCCGCGGAACGGATGATGGCCTCCAGTTCGAGGGCCCCTTCCTCGCCACCGGCCATGGAGGGGCGCAGGCTCATCATGTCCACGTTCGGTGTCACTCCGCCCGGTGTCGCGACCACGACCTCGTGTCCAGCGTCCGTGAGCGCCTTGAACGGGCGCGCGAACTCCTCGGCCCAGTAACCCGTCGCGTAGCGGGTCCCGTCCTTCAACGTAAGGTACGTGGCCCCTGAGACCACGAAAAGTACCTTCGCCATCTTCGATCACTCCTGCCGTCCGGGGTGTGCGGCCTGCGTCTGCGTCGCGGAACCGCCGTCCGGATCAGACTCCCGGCCGAAGCGGCGGGCTCGAACCAGTCGAACTCCCTGGCCCTCCCGGCCGAGGCCCCTCGACCAGGGACCAGGCACCCCGGCGCACGTCGGACGTGGCAGCAGAAAAGGAGGCGCGTCAGCCCAGGGCGGCGGTAGACATGAAACCCTCAGCAACGATGCCGGTGCGGTCACCAGCGGGCGTCCTGCGCGGCCTCGGGACAACCGGCCGGGCAAGAAGGGCGGCTGCACACGTCAGCACACCGGCATCGGACGGCGTGCCGTCGTCAGGTGTGTCGCCGCGCGGGATCGGCAACTGCGCAACCGTTCACGGGTGATCACCTTGTTCCGGGTCAGCCGTGAGTTCCGACCGGACCTCACCGCAACGAGACCCCGCCTTCGCCCCACTGCTCGAAGACCGAGTCCAGGAGTGTTCTGGTCCCGCAGGCCACCAGCGCGACCATTGCGACCAGCCGCGGCATCGGATAACCGGCGGGCCCGTTCGGCCCGGCCGCGCCTTGGGAACGCCGACAGATTCGCCGGTGTGTCCGGCAGCGGTATCCGGGTGCCGCCGATCGCGACCACCATCCTGTCCGCGAGCCGTGTCATCCGTGTCGCGGTCATCGCTGCGGGGCCTTTGACGGGGTCGAACAGCGCTTTCAGACGAGTCCTAGCAGTGGAGCGTGTCGGCCACCGTGGTGCACGTGAGGCGCACCACTCCGCGCAGTTCCGCCTCGGAGGCGCCGGCGCGGCTGAGTACGGCGAGTGACTGGTTGACGGCGACGATGTAGGTGGTCAGCTCGTCGAGTACCCGAGGCTCGGCCGCGGAGTCCGCGAGGGCTGCGCGCACCCGTGCACGTTGGATGTCGAGCAGGGCGCGCACATGGGCGCTGTTTTCATCCTTGAGCATCGGCGCCTGCACGGCCGAGTGCGCGATGAGACAGCCTGCGGGGACCGAGGGGTCGGCGATGCGCGCCAGGACGACCTCGAAGAACGCCTCGATGGCCCGCACGGGCTCACCCGGGTGGGACGCGAGCGCCCGCTCGTACTGGACGCCGTAGGTGCCGGCGTAGCGATCGAGACTCTTGCGGAACAAGGCGTCCTTGTCTCCGAAGGTGCCGTACAGGGAACCGCGGCCGAGGCCGGTGGCGGACGTCAGGGCACCGAGCGAGGCGTCTGCGTAACCGCGCTGCCAGAACACTCTCATCGCCTGGTCCAGGGCTGCGGTGACGTCGAACTGTTTGCGGCCTGACACGGCACTCCTCCCGGTGAGGCTCCCACTCTACGCGCTTTGGATCGATCGGTCCAAGAATGTTGGACCGATCGATCCAGAATGGGCTACGGTGGCCACACAGCGACTGCCGCACCTCGGACACGCACCGGCCTCCGGCTGGTCTCGGTGGCGTACACGCTGGTCAGCCCCTTGTGATGGAGAGATCTCTGTGACCACCTCGACGACCCGGCCGCCCGTCCCGGAAGGGTCCGGCGCGGCATCCCACGCCCCCGGCCTGCCTGCCGGCTTCACCGACACCTTCACCAGCCGGTACATCGACACCGGCACAGTGCGGCTGCACGCGGTCATCGGCGGCGACGGCCCCCCGCTGCTGCTTGTGGCCGGATGGCCCCAGACCTGGTACGCCTGGCGCCTTGTGATGCCGGCACTCGCCCAGGACTTCCAGGTCAGCGCCGTCGATCCGCGCGGCGTCGGCCTGTCCGACAAGCCCGAGGACGGATACGACACCGGCACCCTGGCCGGTGACATGGCGGCCCTCATGACCGCCCTGGGCCACGAGCGGTTCGCGATGGTGGGCCACGACGTCGGCATGTGGACCGCCTACGCCCTGGCTGCCGACCATCCCGACCGCCTCGAGCGCCTCGCGGTCGCCGAGGCCGCCATTCCGGGACTGTCTCCCTCGCCGCCGCTGTTCGCCGGCCACGAGGCCAACACCAGGCTGTGGCACTTCGGCTTCAACCGGCTCGGCGAGCTCAACGAACAGCTCGTCCGCGGACGCGAACACCTCTACTTCGGCGGCCAGTTCGCGAGCAAGGCCGCACGGAGGCTGCCCGACGAGGTGGTGCGCCACTACGTCGACACCCTCGCGTCCGACCCCGACGCCCTGCACGCCAGTTTCGCCTTCTACCGGGCGCTGGACACGACGATCGCGCAGAACGAACAGCGCAAGAAGAAGCCCCTGGCCCTGCCGGTCCTGGCCATCGCCGGCGAGGCGAACTCCGGCGACCTCGTCGCGAACACCATGAAGCTCGCCGCCACGGACGTGGAGAGCCTGGTCATCCCGGACTGCGGCCACTACCCGGCCGAGGAAGCCCCCGAGGCGATGGCGGACGCACTGCTCCGCTTCCTCGCCCCCTACCGCGACGGGTTGCCGACCGGGCACGCGCCCCGGCAGGGCACGCCCGCGCGACGGGAACACACGAGCAAGGAACCCCTCGACGGCACGACGCCGTTCACCGCGCCACCCGACCGGACAGCACCGCTGCCGATCAACCACATCGGGATGCGCGTCGCGGACATGGACGCCGCGATCGCGTGGTACCGGAGCGTGCTCGGCTTCGAGCTCATCGACGGGCCGCTGGAGTACTCTCCCAAAGGCCCACAGGCCGCACGACTCAGCAGCATCTACGGGCCGACCTGGAGCCGCATCCGCCAGGCGCACCTGGCGAGCGGCAACGGAGTCGGTGTGGAACTGTTCGAGTTCACCGACGCACCCGAGGAGTGGGCGGCCCCCTGGCACCCGGGCACGGTGCCTCCGCCCGGCCTGTACCACTTCTGCGTCACCGCACACTGCATCCACGAGATGGCCGACCGGATCGGCACAGCCGGCGGACGCCGGAACACACCGATCGCCGAACCCGTCCCCGGCATGTCGATGACCTACGCGGAGGACCTGTTCGGCCACGCGGTCGAGATCAACAGCCGCAGCTACGAGCAGTCCCATCCCAGCCGCAACGTGCGCTCGTGACGAACATCCGGTACAAGGCGATCTCCCCGCGCCCGGAGGACACCGGAAGCGGGCAGGCCGGCTCCAGCGACGGGGATCAGCAGGTCCCGGCCGGCAGGCGGGCACGCGGCCCCCGCCATCCCGGCGGCCGGGCACTCGGCGGGCTGGCAGTCACCGCCTCGGTGCTCGTGCTGGGCGGCTTCGCGCTGGGACCGATGGGATCACTGCTGGTCCTCGGCGCCCCCACGACGTTCGCGATGCCGATACTGGCCGCCGTCGCCGACTGGGATGCCGGGGTGCGCGGCCGCTGGGCGACCACCGTCGATTCCCTGCTGATCGTCATCGGCGCCGTGGGACTGACCTTGCTCGGGCAAGTCCTCATCGGTCATGCCGACCTCGTCGGCGCAACACGCACGACCGCCACCGGGGCCGGCCGGCAGATGCCCACCTTCCCCTACGAGATCCCTCTTGGCGCGCTCGCGTTCGTGACGTTCCTGCAGGTCTCGATCGTCAGCGAAGGCCGCCTGGTGTTCCCGGCGCGCCACGGCCCGAAGGCGGGCCGCCTTGCGGTGCTCGGCTGTCTGGCTGCGGCACTCGCCGCGTACGCGGCGCTGGCCAACTGGGACGCGGCGTCCGCGGACGTGCGGCAGCTGTCACTGTGGGACCCGCACGGCCCGTTCCGGGCACTGGACATCGCCGCCTGGCTGATCTCTGTGGCGATCTGGCAGACCGCACACGCTCTGCTCGACGGCTGGCCGTACTCCCTGATCAAGGCCCGGCCCGCTCGCGTGGCCGTGGCGAACGTCACGGTGGTTGCGCTCGGCTCGGCCACGTACACCGTCGCCACCGGTCCGCTCGGCGCGAACGGAGCCCAACTGTCGGCCGCCGGTGCCATGTTCGTCGTCGGCTCGTCCCTCGTCGGCCCCCTCCTGAACGGATGGCCGCTCACCGCGGCTCGCCCCGCCTGGCGCCGCACCTGGCTCGCCGTCAGCGCAACCGGCATCGCCGTGGCGGCCTACGCGGCCCTGCACCGGCTGGGCCTCACCACCGAACACCACTGGACGCGGCAGACTCCCGTCGAACTGTGGATGGTCGTCTGCGGCCTCAACCTCATCGGCGGTGCCATCCCCTGGTATACGCGGATCCTCCGTCGCCCACACCCACGTGCCGGACATCGTGCCCAGCTGCCGTGAATCCGGGCGGCCCCCGGCAGGGAAGCTGCGCGCCGGTCGGGATTCGCTGTCGAGTCGGAGCGGGTCCGGATCCTACGGCTTCGCCTCGCGGCCGCCCTGGTCATGATTCGAACGACGGCTCCCGTGGCCGACGGCTGGAGGGGTGCGCGGCCGAAGTCGCTCGCCCTGGGGCCCGAACATGATCAGGTACTCGACCGGAGCGCCGGGGCCTGCGTTCGCCACCCCGTGCGGGGTACGGGTGTCGAACTCGGCGACGTCCCCCGGGGTCAGGATGAGGTCGTGGCCGCCGAGCGCGAGCCACAGCCGCCCGTACAGGACGCACAGCCACTCGTAGCCGTCATGGGAGACCTGACGGGGCCGCGCGGGCCGGTCCTCACCGGCGGGCAGGACGTGCTTGTGGGCGTGCAGGCCGCCGACGTAGCGGGTCAACGGCAGCACCGTCTTGTCCTCGCCGAAGCTCAGCGGCGCCCTGGCGCGCGGCTCGGCCGCGGGGGCGGGCACCGTGCCGGCCAGCTCGTCCAGGGAGACGCCGTACTCCTTCGCCAGCTGCAGCAGCATCTCCAGGGTGGGCCTGCGCCGGCCGGTCTCGATCCGGGACAGCGTGCTGGTCGAGATGCCGGTCGCGCAGCTGACACCGGCCAGTGTCGCGCCATGGTGCTCGCGCGCGGCCCGCAACCGGGGCCCCATCGCGGCCAGCGTGCCGTCCACGTCATCGACTGCCACCCTCCCGCTCCTCCTCGCCGTGCCGCTCCCGCTCCGTCCTGCGAGTTTGCCAGACTGGCAAGGCTGATCGCGCCGGGCGGGTGCCGCGCCGCATGATCGACACGTAGCCGCGTCCGCCGCGAACCGAGGAGAAGCCCATGCCGCCCGAGCCGACCGCCGAGCTCCGCCACCGCACCGTCGAGGCCCCGGCCGGGCGCCTGCACCTGGTCGAGCAGGGCACCGGCCCGCTGGTCCTGCTCGTGCACGGCTTCCCCGAGTCCTGGTACTCCTGGCGCCGCCAGCTCCCAGCCCTCGCCGCGGCCGGCCACCGGGCGGTGGCGATCGACGTGCGCGGCTACGGCCGCTCCTCCAAGCCGGAGACGACCGACGCCTACCGGATGCTCGACCTGGTGGAGGACAACGTCGCCGTCGTACGCGCCCTCGGCGAGGAGAACGCGGTGATCGTCGGCCACGACTGGGGCTCCAACATCGCCGCCGCCTCCGCCCTGCTCCACCCCGAGGTCTTCCGCGCCGTCGCCCTGCTGAGCGTCCCCTACGCGCCCCCCGGCGGCCCCCGCCCCACCGACGTCTTCGGCCAGATCGGCGGCCCGGAGCAGGAGTTCTACGTCTCCTACTTCCAGGAGCCCGGCCGCGCCGAGGCGGAGATCGAGCCCGACGTCCGTGGCTGGCTCGCGGGCTTCTACGCGGCCCTGTCCGCCGACACCATGCCCGCCCGGGGCGAGCCCGACCCGCACCTCGTCGCCCGCGGCGGCCGGCTGCGCGACCGCTTCCCGACGGGGGTCCTCCCGGCCTGGCTGAGCGAGGACGCCCTCGACGTCTACGCCGGGGAGTTCGAGCGCACGGGGACCACCGGCGCACTCAATCGCTACCGCAACATGGACCGGGACTGGGAAGACCTCGCCCCGCACCGCGGAGCCCCGATCAAGCAGCCGTCGCTGTTCATCGGCGGCGCCCTGGACGCCTCCACCACCTGGATGTCCGATGCCATCGACGCCTACCCCGCCACCCTCCCCGGTCTGTCGGCCTCCCACATCCTGGACGGCTGCGGCCACTGGATCCAGCAGGAGCGTCCCGAGGAGGTCAACCGCCTGCTGACCGACTGGCTCGCCGGCCTCCAGGGGTGAGCCGGGCGGGCCGCCTGCAGCTCGGCGCCCAGATCCGCGCACCAGGCTCGATCGACCGCCGATTGATCCGACGGACGCAGTCCTGGACTCGCGGGCCGGAATCGCCGCGGGCACGCTGAGAGGCCCGCGACTGCTGGCAACCGGTTGCGGCATCACCGGACGCGACGGGCACCCCGCCGCCACGGTCTTCGGCGACAACCCCTGGGCGCGCGAGCGGTTCACGGCAGAGGTCGAGAGTGCGCAGCAGATCCGCGATCTGGTGCACCACCTCGCCGACCGCGAGGTGGACGCGATCAAACTCCTGCCGGAAGGCGCGTGCGCACATTCCGGCGGACCGAAGTACCTGCGGCGAAATCCCGCCTTTCCGGATGGTGCCGAGGTGGAACGGCCACCCCCCGACCTCCTTCGGGCAGGGATCGAGACCGGGCACGAGCGAGGCCTTCGGGTCACCGTCCACACCACCCAGCAGGCCGCGGCACGCGAGGCGATCGAGGCCGGCGCGGACGGCCTGGAGCACGGTGTCACCATCGAGCCCCTCACCGACCACTCGCTCATCGACCTGATGCTCGACCACGACATCACCTACACGCCCACGCTCTGGATCGACGATGCCCACCCGGACGCCCGCGGCAATCTCAAGAAGGTCGCCGAGGCCGGCGTGCGCGTCGCGCTGGGCAGCGACGCCCTCAGCGGTCGGGGCCTGTTCGGAGCCAACACCATGGAGGAGGCTGAACTCATGGCGGCGGCCGGCATGACACCCACCCAAGTGCTGGCCGCAGGCACGAGCGGCGCCTGGCGGCAGTGTGCCCGCCCCGACCTCGGCGGGCGGGTGGAGACACAAAACGCCTGTGGAGCGCCGGTAAGACGGGCACACGTGCCCGCACAGCGCGGTGAAGCAGGAAGCCCCCGGAAGGGTCAGACGCCCCAGGCCGGAATCCCTGGACTTTAGGCCAGGGAGCACGTCAAGGGCCAGCCCCGGCCGACGGTTCCTGCCGGCAGGAAGCACCGGTGAGCATGTTGGCGGTGGCCGCGGTGACGACCGAGTCGAGCTGGTCCCGGACGTGCAGGAGATCGGTGATGCGCTGGTCGACGTGGTCCCGCTCCGCCGCCAGCCGCTCGAGCAGGACGGGCGTGGCACGGCCGTCGACGACGCACGGCAGCAGCTCGGCGATGGTCTTGCTGGACAGCCCGGCGGCGTACAGCTGCTGGATCAGCTGGACCCGGTGGACCGCGCTCTCGGGATAGCGGCGCTGGCCACTGGAACTGCGCTCGGGGCTGAGCAGGCTCTGCTCCTCGTAGTAGCGCAAGGCCCGGACACTGACGCCGGTACGGGAGGCGAGTTCTCCGATGCGCATCCCGCCTCCTGCGCGGTGTCCGTCACTCGACTTGCCTCTGACGTCAACGTCAGGTCCTAGCGTAACCGATGTGCGCCTCACCAGGGAATTTCTCCTGGCTCGTCTCCTGACGCACATGAGCTCTCACGCAAGGAGTACGCACCCATGACCGCGTATCGCAGGACCGGCCTCACCGGTCCCCCGTCCGCCCCGACCGTGTCGGTCAAGCCGGTCGTGCTGCCCGCCCCGCAGCGCGGAGCAGACCTGCACGTACGCGTGTCGGCACCGGTCACCGGCACGCACCTGCCCATCGTGCTGTTCGCGCACGGATTCGGCTCGCACCTGGACGGCTACGCACCGCTGGTGGACCACTGGGCCTCCCACGGCTTCGCGGTGATCCAGACCACCCACCTCGACTCCAGGCGCTTCGGCATCACCGCGGACGACCCTCGCAGGCCCCACCTGTGGCACCGGCGCGTGCAGGACATGAAGCAGATCCTCGACGAACTCGATCGCCTGGAGGCCTCCGTGCCCGGCCTCGCCGGCCGGGTGGACCGCACTCGCGTCGTCGCGGCCGGACACTCCTTCGGCGGCCAGACCGCAGGCATCCTCGTGGGTCTGCGCGTCATGGATCCGACGACCGGCAGCGCACAGGACCTGTCCGACCCCCGGGTCATGGCCAGCATCCAGCTGGCCACCGCCGGCAAGGGCGGCGATCACCTGACCCCTTTCGCCCTCCAGAACGCCCCCTGGCTGCGCCACCAGGACTTCTCCCACATCACCGCCCCCGGACTCGTCGTCGCCGGCGACAAGGACGAACTCCCGCTCTCCACCCGGGGAGCGTCCTGGACGACCGACCCGTACACCCTCGCCCGCGGCGACAAGAGCCTGCTGACGGTCTACGGCGGCCAGCACTCCCTCGGCGGCATCTCCGGCTACGAGGCGGCAGAGACCACCGACGAAAATCCCACCCGCGTCGCCCTCGTCCAGCAGGTCACCCTCGCCTACCTGCGCCACGTCACCGGCATCGACCACACCGACTGGGAAGCGGCACAGGCCGTCCTCGCCGGCGGCTCCCACCCGCTGGGACGACTGGAATCGAAGTGACCGCCCGCGCGCGGCCCTGTGGTGAGGAACCGCGTGGTCGGGTGCGTCCCCGCTTCCCCGGTACGCACCCCGAAAAGGAGGGACGGACAGCGCACGCCGAGTCAGCTGCGGTCGGCCGCCACGTCGACGGAGGCGATATCCGCCAGCGGGTGCCGATCGCCGGCCGGCCTCTCACCGAATTCCTTGTCCCCGGTGAGGTGGCGCCGACGAGGCGTTGATGCCGTTGGCGCGGAAGGACACCACGATGAGGCCGCGGCCGGCCGGTTCCTCGCCGAGGGAGTCGTAGCCGCGCTCGTCGGCGATGGGGCGGGTGCCGCCGGCGCAGAACCAGCCGAACAGCTTCTGGCCGGCGGCCGCGTACGCGTCCCGGTCCCCGGCCTGTTCGGCAGCGTCACGGGCATCCGCCGCCGCCCGGTCCGCGCAGGTCTCATGCCGGCTGCGCAGCTGGACGGTGAGGGGCCGCGGCCTCAGCCACCTGAGCCTGCGGCGCAAGGGCGGGCGTCCGCACCGGCAGCGGCCGCCCGCATGGCCCTGCACCAGCCACGGCGAGCACCGTTGCGGCACCAAGTGGTCGGCTCCGGAAGTGGTTCGGGGGTTGACGCGAGGTTAGGCTGCGTGCAGGGTGCGGATCGCAGGTTCGGTCCGGCGAGGTAGAGACCGCGGGTGCAGTCCGGGGCACCTGCCAAGAGGGCTGGCGAAGTCGCGGAGACCGGCACTCCGCTGTCGCACTGGAGCCGCTCGAAACCAGCCGCGCGCTGCATCCCTGGTCCCGGCATCCGCCTCCGCCGTGGGCCAGCGGCTCGCCCGGGACGCGATCAAGCCCTCGCCGGGTCCGGGGCGCGGAGCCCAGCCTTCCGGGATCGGCTGCCGTGGCGCGACACCGAGCCATTTCGCCGCACGTCACACCGCCGTCACCCCTCCGTAGGCGGAACGCCAACCAGTTTCACCAGGAACCGGTCCACTTGTTCCTCCAGCGGGGGCCAGGTCAACTCGGGTTGGTTGACGCGCATCGAGACCGCGCCGTGAACGGCCGTGCGCAGATCCAGGGAGACGGTCTCCGCGTCGCCGCGCGGCGCCAGCCCGGCGTCCATGCAGCGGCGGATCGCTGCGGTCGTGCGCTTGGCCATTTCCTCCTTGAAGGACATGTCCGTGCGCCGGTTGAGGGTGCTCTCGTGCAGCACCTTGTACAGCCCCGGGTGCTCGCGGGACCACGCACCGAGCAGCGCCGTTCGGGCGCGCAGCGCGGCCACCGGGTCGGCGGCGCCCGACTCCGCGTTGTCCACCGCGCGCACCAGGTCCGCATAGCAGTGCTCCAGCGCGGCCAGCACCAGGGCGTCGCGGTCGGCGAAGTGGATGTAGACGGAGGTCGCGGCGATGCCCACCTCGCGGGCGACCGCCCGCAGCGACAGCGCCTGGTCGTCGGCGAGTTCGTCCAGCAGCCGCAGTGCCGCGTCGACGATCTCGGCGCGCAGCCGCTCGCCCTGGCCACGCGGGTTGCGGCCCCGCGGCGCAGTGCGGGCGGTCTTTCGGGCCGGAACGGTCGCATCCATGACCAGCCATTGTATCGGAACGCCTGTAGGGCTACAGTCGTAGCCCTACAGGCGTTCACTTATAGGGAGTCACCATGACGCTGCCGACCCAGACCACGGTCAAGGAACTCGACCCCGTGTTCGCGGAAATGGCCGCCGCGAGCTTCCGACTCACCGACTCAGGAACGCAGCTGACGCCGCGCGAGCTCACCCTGCTCAACCTCGTTGCCGACGCCTGCGAACAGGTCCTCGGAATGCCGTTCGAACTGCACGTGCGGGCCGCCCTGGACAACGGCCTCGATGCCGATGACCTACGCGAGCTGCTCCGATTCATCTCCTACGACAGCGGCTACCCGGCGGCGCTGGCCGCCTTGGAGCGGCTGGCCGAGGTCGAGCGCAAGCACGGCCTGCCCGGGCCGACAGGCCACGGCCACCACGTGAACGCGGACGGCACGGGCAGCCCCATCCCCACCGCGATGCGCGCTGAGGTGCGTGCCCTCGACTCGGGCTTCGCCGACTACATGGACTTGCAGTCGCGGATGCGCGCCGACATGTCCCGGATCAGCGTCCGCGAGCGGGCGTTCGCCACAATGACGGTGGACGTCCTCTACCAGACCCTCCAGGAGAGCTTCCGTGCCCACGTCGGCCGCGCGCTGGGCGCGGGAGCGACGCCCGACGAGATCCGCGCCGTCGTCCGCGCCACCGCAAAGTTCGGGATGACCCGGACCTGGCGCGCCCTGAACGTCCTCGACGGGCTGCTGGCCGACCAGGAGGAACCGCAGGGGAAGCAGACGGCCGGGGACGCCTGAATCGCTGTCGCCTGCACCCCGCACACGACTCGGACCGCAGGGCTGGTCCGTCATGGTGCAGGCCGCAGGCGCAGTCCAGGGCATCGTTGGGCGAGCCGGCGGCGCCACCGCGGCGCAGCAGGCTGAACAACCGTCAGTGATCCACTCCCCGAGATCGGCCGTTCTCCTGCCATGCGCATACCCTGCGCCCGCCCCGTGCTGCTGGCTGCCGCCGAGCGCGAGCGGCTGAAGAAGATGGCCTACGGTCACAAGACCGAGTACCGGCTGCGGGTCCGCGCACAGGTCGTCCTGCACGCGGCGCGAGGGCGCTCCAACGCGCGCATCGCCCGCGAGACGGGTCTGCACCTGGACACGGTTCGCACTTGGCGGGACCGGTTCGCCACCGGCGGGCTGCCGGCCTTGGCCGACCGCAAGCGCTCAGGGCGCCCCGCCCGTTTCACTCCCGTGCAGGTCGCCGAGGCCAAGGCGCTGGCCTGCCAGTTACCCGCCGAGACCGGCGCACCGCTGGCGCGGTGGTCGTGCCCGGAGTTGGCTGCCGAGCTGACCGCGCGCGGGAGCACCGATACCGTCTCCGCGTCCACGGTGCGCCGCCGGCTGCGCGAGGACGCGCTCAAGCCCTGCCAGTACCGGTCCTGGATCTTCATCCGCGACCCGGACTTCCGCGCCACGGCCCAGCGTGTCCTGGACCTCTACGCCCGCACGTTCGAGGGTGCCCCGCTGGACGAGGACGAGTACGTCCTCTCCAGCGACGAGAAGACCTCCGTCCAGGCCCGCTGCCGCTGCCATCCGGCCCTGGCCCCGGGCCGGGCCCGGGCGACGCGCGTCCACCACGAGTACGGACGCGGCGGCGCGCTGGCCTACCTGGCCGCCTACGACGTCCACCGCGCGAAGGTCTTCGGCCGCTGCGAGCCGAAGACCGGCGTCGTGCCCTTCATGGCCCTGGTCGCGCAGGTTATGGCCACCGAGCCCTACGCCAGCGCGAAACGCGTCTTCTGGATCGTCGACAACGGCTCCTCCCACCGGGGGAAGAAGGCCATAGACCGTCTGACCAAGGCGTGTCCGAACGCGGTCGTGGTCCACACCCCCGTGCACGCCTCCTGGACGAACCACATCGAGATCTTCTTCTCGATCGTCCAGCGCAAGGTCGTCCGACCTGACGACTTCACCGACCTGACCCAGGTCCGGAACCGGCTCCGAGCATTCGAAGACCTCCACAACGCCACGGCGCAGCCGTTCCAGTGGAAGTTCACCACCTCAGACCTGGACGATCTACTGGCCCGGCTCGACCGACACCCGTCCGCCGACCGACAAGAAGAATCCTCCGCGGCCCTGGCAGCCTGATCATCCCCCGAAGGACTTCCAGAGCCGACCACTAAGCGTCAGAGCGTTTCACAGCAGCCGCCGGATGTCTCCGCGCACCCGGTAGAAGCCGCCCGCCGCCGGGTGCAGGGCGTCCACGACGTAGCGCGCTCCGGGCTCGCGTATGGCGCGCGGGAACTGGACCTTCCAGGAGGAGTCATAGCCGTCGGACACCACGTGCACGCGCAGACGGCCGCTCTCCTGGACGCATTCGACGACGACCGCCCCGGCGGGAGCCCGCTCGACGGTGGCCACCGCGGCAACGGCCGTCGCCGGTGCGTAGGTCGGCAGGGCCGCGGCGAGCTTCACGTCCCGCGCCACCGGCACCGTGCCCTGCTGGGCGGCACAGACGGCGGCCTCGCTCGCGTCGACGCACACCAGCGCGCCGTCCGTCATGACCAGGTACAGACGCTCATCGTGGTACTGCATCGACAGCGCCGAGCCGCCGCCCGTGGCGAGCTTCCACAGGCGTGTGCCGTCCCGGTCGAAGCAGTAGACGGAGGACGCCGCGTCGCCGGCGAAGACGAACCGTCCGCCGGGTGAGGTGGCGCACGAATACACCGCGCCGTCACAGGCGTAGGTGGCCTGGATCGCGCCGGTCGACTTCGACAGCCGCTGGACCACGCGATGCGCGGTGCCCGCGTAGAGGGTGTCGTCCTCCTGCCAGCCGAAGAGGACGGCGCCCCGGGTGGGGGTGTGCCACAACTCGCCGGTGCCGTCGGGCGCGTAGGCCGTCACGCCCTGGTGGTGGCCGTGGTAGACGGCGCGGTCGTCGGCGCGGACCATCCAGGCGTGCTCGCCCCGGCCGCGGCGGGACCACTGGTGCTCGTCCTCGTGGTCGATGACGGTGAGCCGGCCGTCGCGGTCCGAGACGTCGAGGACGCCCTCGTGGATGTCCAGCCAGAAGATGTCGACGTCCGCGGCGATGTCGTACGCCGCGAACGGCAGCTTGGAGGACAGGTCGTAGACCTTGCCGTCGTCACAGCCCGCGTAGATCCAGAAGTCGTCCGCGACCAGGCACTTCACGCCGTCCGGCAGGCTGAAGCGGGCGAGGACGCCGCCGTCGTGGTCCAGGGTGTAGACGTCGCCCGCCTGGTTGCCGACCCAGCAGTGCTCGTCGTCGACGTGGATGCCGAACGCCGCCGAGCCGGTGCGGAACCGCCACACCACGGGCGCCACGGCACGCGCGGTGGACGGGGCGGAAACGACCTGACGCCGCGTCACCGGGCGCGGGGCGCGCTGCCCGGGAACGGCCGGGGCGTATCCCTTGCGCACCTTCTCGCCGACCTTCTTCGCGGCGGCCGTCCGCGCCTTGTCCGCCGTGGGGAACGTCGTCGTCTGCGTCTGTCCGGCGGCGCCGATCCGCCCGTACCGCACCGTCACCACCTGGCCGTCGACGGTCACTTCGTAGAACTTGTGCGCGCCGCCGTCTTCCTGCGACAACTCCAGATACGTCGTCGACACGGTGGACCCGGTTGACCCGGTGGACATGGCAGACCCCTTCCCTCGACGGATCCGCGGTCTCTCCCGCCGATCCCGGTCCTCGAACCATAGGAGGTGCCACCGACAATGGCATGATCAGTGAATCCGACACGAGGGGGACGAGATGTTCCTTGCCGACGGTCCGAGCGTGCGCTGCGACGTGCAGGTGGGGGCGCCCGTGGAACGGGTCTGGGAGCTGGTGACCGACATCGCCCTGCCCACCCTGCTCAGCCCGGAACTGCGGCGCGTGGCCTGGCTCGACGGCGCCGACCGGCCCGTCCCGGGCGCACGCTTCGAGGGCCACAACCACCACCCCATGCTCGGCGAGTGGCGGACCGTCTCGCATGTGGTCGAGCTGGACGCGCCGCGGGTGTTCGCCTGGGTCGTCACCGACGCGGACGGCCGCTACGGGGAGGCGACCCTGGACCCGGCGAAACCCATGGCGTCCTGGCGCTACGAACTGCAGGCCGAGGGCGACGGCACGCGGCTGCGCCAGACGGCCCTGATCGGGCCGGGCCGCAACGGGGTCACTCTGGCCGTCGAACGCCGGCCGGACCGGGAGGAGGAGATCGTCGCCTTCCGGCTGAAGGAGTTGCGCGCCGGGATGGAGGCCACCCTGCACGGCGTCAAGAGGCTGGCGGAGGAAGGGCGACGGCACTGAAGCGAAGGGCCTGCCCGTCAGTCGCACTCCGGCGACGTCGTCGGCCTGCCCCGCGCCACCCTGTTCCGGCACTTCGGCACCAAAGGGCGGGACACCGTCCTGGTCGACTTGAAGGACCGAGTCCACGAGATCGCCGACGTCCTCGCCTCCCGGCCCGATGACGAGGCGCCCTGGGAGGCACTGCGGCACACGTTCCACGTCATCACCGAGGCGTGGGACGAGGCACCGCAGCAGGCGCTCCACTACCTGCGGATGATCAGGGAGACGCCCTCACTGCCTGCCCGCTACGGGGAGAAACAGCTGAGCCGGCACGAACCCCTGCTGCCAGAGACGGCGCGTCGGCTGAACCCGGACGGGGACGACCTCGCAGACCCCAGCCGGACGCCCTGGTCGGATCCGCTCGCCTGCCTCGATGCGGCCGTCGCTACGTGGCCGGCGTACGAGACCGCAGTGCCCTCCTCGCTGCTGCTCGACAGCGCGATGGCCGCACTCCTGGTGCAGCTCTCCAGGTCACGTTCGTAGTCGATCGGGCTCTCGAACCCGCATACGCTGTGTAGCCGCCTGGTGTCGTAGAAGCCGGTGATCCAGGTGGCGATCCTTTTCCGGGCCTCGTACGGGTGGCGAAGGCGCGCCGGTGAACGTATTCGTCCTCCCCTCCGTCCACCAGCGTCTGGCAGGGGCCCCCGTGCGGGGTGCCGGGGAGCTCTCGCTAGCGTGGGCTGTGACCACACACTCGGCACGGCCGCCGCGTCCAGGGGCGCCACCGCCGGGATCGGGCGAAGGAAGACGATGTGACACGTGAGCAAGACCGCCTCCCCTCCCGCCATCCGTCACGCCGCAAAGGTGCCCTTCTCGCCGCTGCCTGCCTGTCTCTGGCGGCATGCGGCGGCTCGCACCGGCCGGCAGCGGCGCAGCCGGGCGGTTCTCCGGCCGGCAGCGCATCCAGGGGCAGCGCGCTGAACATCGCGCTCCCGCAGAACATCACGACCATGCCCCTGGTCGACTCGGCGGGACACAAGACGACGCTGGCCGCCTACAAGGGCAAGGTCGTCGTGATCAGCGACGTGATGACCCTGTGCCAGGAAACCTGTCCACTGGACACCGCCAACATCGTCCAGGCCGCGCGGGCGGTCGAGAAGGCCGGGCTCGCGAACAAGGTGGAGTTCCTGAGCATCACCATCGATCCACAGCGCGACACCACCGCCCAGCTCGCCGCATACCGAAACCTGTTCGCCCCGGCGCCCGCCGACTGGGCCACCCTCAACGGCAATCCGTCCGACCTGACCAAGCTGTGGAAGGACCTGGGCGTGTGGTCGCAGAAGGTGGCCGAGGGCAAGCCGCCCGCAGCGAACTGGCGTACCGGCGCGAGGCTGACCTACGACCTCAACCACAGCGACGACGTCTTCTTCCTCGACCGCAACGGCCGCGAGCAGGCCCTCCTGCAAGGCCCGGCCCACGTCGCGTCCGGCACGCGGATGCCCAAAGCGCTGAACAGGTTCATGGACGACGACGGCCACAAGAACCTCGCCCATCCCAGCTCTGACGCCTGGACCACCCAGCAGGTGCTCCACAACATCAGCACCCTCGTCCACCACCCCATTGCGCAGTAGGCGGCACCTGAGCCAGAGACGAAGACTGGTGGTGGAGATGCGGCTCGTGATGGTGGGCGACCAGGAGCAGCCGCTCGCATCACAGCGGCGGTGTCCGGTGAAAAGAGCGACGACCCCACCAAGGCGTAGAACCCCTCCACGGCCGCGGGCGGGTTGCTCGAGCGGGCCGGGGCCGCCCGGCCGACCAGCTCTGCCGGCTCACCGGGCCCACGGCCCGGGCACGTGCCCCGTCGTTCCGGCCGTCCGTGCCTGAGCTTGTCCTACCGTTTCGGCGCGGGCCCACGCCGGTCAATCGTAGGATCGGTGAGCCCGAGGACTCCGGGTGGGGCAGTGAGCCTGTCGCCGCTCGATGGCTGAAACAGACTTGGCCGGTCTATACGACTTGATCGCTGTGCAGGACAACGTCGGCAGGGCCGCCCGGAGGGACCCAGAACGACAACCGGCGGAGGCTGTCGACGATCACGTAATTCGGCTCTGTCGTCACGTGATTCCCCAGGTCCTCGCTTCAGTACAGGTCTAGGTTGGCGAGCATGACCTTGGGCGGGTGGAACTATCGCTATGTCGGACCGGCCGAGTTGAGGAGTCTCGTCCGGCGGGATGGCGAGGGTCAGAGCGTACGTTCGCCGACGGACTTCGATGCGTGGGTGTCGGCTCGGACGGCGGAGGAGTTGGCTGAGCCGTTCACCTTCGTTGTTGATGAGGCTGGGGTCCTGCGTCTCGCGCCGCGTCGCAGAGAGCACGTGGTGTGTGCCGGTGGAGAAGCGGTCCTGAGTGCCGGCGAGATCAGCTTCCGTGAGGAGTCCGGGCGGTGGGCGGTCGACGAGGTCAGCAATCAGTCGACCGGCTACTGCCCGGACATCAGCTCCTGGTCGGCCGTCGCCGAGGCCCTGGACCAGGCCGGGATCGTACGCCCGTCCGGTTTCACACACGAAGTGGTGTTCCGACGCTGCCTCTCCTGCCGGCAGCTCAACATCGTGCGTGAGGAGCACTTCGTCTGCGTCTTCTGTGACGAGGCCCTGCCGCGGCAGTGGAACGTCGACCAGTCCGAACGCCAGGCAGTGGGCGGCTTGCCGGTCGCTTCGGCCACGGCGCGGACCGGTGCCCGTGTGCCGAGCCGGGTCGGCTGGAGAGGACGGTCGCGCTTGACGCCCTGATCGAGCGCTCCCGCGGCTCCCGGCTCACCCGTGGGGCCGGAGCAAGCGCATCGGCGCCCCGGCGTGGGCAGGCGCGGCCGGAGCCGGCCGGCGGTGCTGGGCTGACGTCGAATGGCGGACAGGGAATCGCGTCATCTCAGGCCACCTTCCGGATAGCCGATGTACGGCGCCGACACCTCGTCAAGTCGCTTTCTGGCGTCGTCGGGCAGAGTGACACGATCGGCGGTGAGCGACTCGCGCAGCTGGCCGATGCTGCGGGCACCCACTACCGCGGCGGTCACGCCCGGCCGGTCCCGGACCCACGCCAGGGCCACCGCCGCCGGCGGGACACCCAGCTCGTCCGCCACCGACACCACGGCTGCGACAACCGACTCCGTGCGGCTCTCCCGCAGGAAGCGACCGACGTACCAGTTGAAGAACCAGCTGGCCTGCCGCTCCTCCGGAACGCCGGCGCGGTACTTGCCGGTGAGCACGCCCCTGCCCAGCGGCGCCCACGACAGCACACCGACACCGTGGTGGTCAGCTGCGTGCAGGACCTCACGCTCGATACCTCGTTCAAGGAGCGAGTACTCGGCCTGGACCGACGCCACCGCGGCCGCATCCGTGACGAGTGCCTGCCGCGAGGCAGCACTGGCCAGCTGCCAGCCGGCGTAGTTGCACACGCCGATGTGCCGTACCCGGCCACTGGCCACGGCGGTGTCCATCGCGTCCAGTGTCTCGTCGAGCGGGTTGCGTGCGTCCCAGCCATGCAGCTGCCACAGGTCCACATGATCGGTGGCCAGCCGGCGCAGCGAGAGGTCAAGCGCGGCCAGCAGGTGCTGCTTGGACGCGTCGATCGAAAACGGCGAGTTGCGATTCGCGACCGCCGCCGCTTTGGTGGCGAGGACGACCTCATGCCGCGAGACCACCGTGCCGAGCAAGGCACCGACGGTCTTCTCAGCACGGCCGCCGCCGTAGGCGTCGGCGGTGTCCACCAGCGTCCCGCCGGCACGCACGAACTCCCGCAACTGCTGCCGCGCATCGTCGGCCGGCGTGGACGTCCCCCAGGTCGCCGTGCCCAGGCCGAGTCGGGACACGCGGAGGCCGGAGCGGCCGAGGGCGCGATGTTCCATGGCGGGCCTCCTGAGCTGACGCGCGTTGTCCGGACAGTCGCTGGTTGTCTTCTTCCGCTGCGACCAGCGGGTTCAGGCACTCGTCGCGGAACTCGCGTGGGGTCTCGCAGCCGAGTCCCGAATGGCTGATCATGATCGCCGACATACCGGCACCCGAACTCCGGCCAGGGCACACCCTCGCCGGAGCGAGACGATACGCAGCGGTGGCGCCATCTGAGACTGGAGCGGGACGCCTACGTGACATACGGCTCGGCCTGGCGATCCGGCGAGACGACCCGGTCGTAGGCGTCGAACGCGGCAAAGCGGGCTCGGATCGTGTCGCGCTGTGCGGCGTGCCGTCGTCCCGTCTCGAGCATCTCGCGGAAATGGGCACGTTTCTCGTGCATCGAAATGATGGAGGTCGTGAGATCGGTCCAGCGTACCCGGGCGTTGTCGCCGAACTCGCCCACCGCCCCGCAGGTCGCGCATTCGACGTCGCGTCCGTGCAGCACCACCACGTCGAGGTGGCACATCGGGCACAGACCCGGATCGCCACAGTATTGCGCGTCCTCGAACGAGCGGCCCATCTGCGAGGCAACGTGACGCCCCAACAGGCCCGCGCGCTCCACGGCAGTGGGATCCAACAGAATCGAGCGTGGAGTGCCTCCGCCTGCGAACTGGACCTGGTCGACGACCGCGATCTGCATCGGCACCACCGTCACGTGCATCAGCGGCAACGTCAACGTCTTCCAACGGGCCTCCAGCGACCCACCCACGGCGATGAAGCCGGCCACCCTCGGCCTGAGGATGCGCTCGTCGGCGCGGAACGGCCCCAGTGGCTCACCACCGGCGCGCCTGGCAGCGAGGACCGCCTCGGTCACTGCGGCGTCAGCGTTCACGCCGAGCAGCCGGTCGGCCAACAGCTTGAACCTCGCGTTGATCGTGCGGCAGATGATCGGCGTGCTGATGACCAGCGCGTCGCTGCTCACCAGCTTCTCCCACAGCCACGACAGATCAGCTCCGTTCGGTTCGTTCGGGTCGCTCGGGATCCGCAGATCAGCCAGCCTGACCAGTTCAACCGTGGCGCCCACGTCTTCAGCCGATCGAAGCGCGGCCTTGAGCAGAACCTCGGCGCTGCCGTTGGGTTCACCACAGCTCAAACCAAGCAGTCGGTTGCTGCTGTTCTCCATCGATCTCACCCAACTCTTGTTGAAGAACCGCTTGTCCAGACCGTGCCGACCGGACGATGGCTCGCCGATCTGGTGCTGTGCCTTGCTTTCCGTTGCCGTTCTTGGGGATCTCGGGGACCGGCGCGATCCGGTCCGGCATCACCGATGCGGCATCCGCCCGCACAGCAACTGGTGCAGCGCACCGACGTCCTTGGCCACCGGCACCCACGTGTCCCGACTCGCACGGGACACGGCGCCCCGAGGGACATCTGCGGTCGGGCGGCAGCGCCTGCGAAGCTCGGCGTCCCGCCGCGGTGGTGGGTGCCGTAGCGTCGACCAGCTGCGTGAGTCGGTCGCTGCGGACCGCCGCACGCTCCCCCACGAAGCCAAAAGCAGCTCGCCGAGGTGTCCGCCCTGTATGCCGGGTGTCCAAAGGGTGGTCCGAGTGACATGGTGATCGTTCCCGCCGCCGGCGCGTGTCAGCCCAGCACTGCCGGGAGGCTGTCCAGCCGGCGCATGAACATGCCGGGACGCCATCGCACCTGATCCGGCGGGACGGCGAGCCGCGAGCCGGGGAAGCGCTCCACCAGCGCACGTAGCGCGATCGTCGTTTCCAGCCGTCCGAGCTCGGAGCCGAGGCACCGGTGCGGGCCGTGGCCGAAGCCGAGATGGCCCCTCGCGTCTCGGGTGACGTCGAATCGTTCGGGGTCCGCGAAGCGCACCGGGTCCCGGTTGGCCGCCGCGACGGACGCCATGACCAGCTCACCAGCGGGAATGGTCACGCCGTCCAACTCAACCGCTCGTTCCGCCAGTCGTGGTGCAAGCATCCGGAACGGCGACTCGTACCGAAGGATCTCATCCACGCACGCGGCATACCGGCTCGGGTCCGCGCGTACCGCGGCGAGCTGGCCGGGATTGCTGAGCAGGTGCAGCAGGCCGTTGCCGATCGCGCTGGTCGGCTCCGAGCCGCCGACGAGCAGGACGAGATAGGTCGACGCGAGCTCGTCGTGGTCGAGCACGCCGTCCTCGTCGTGCTTGCGCAACAGCAGGGTGAACACGTCGTCGCCCGGCTCACGGCGTTTGATCTCGATGAGACGGAGCGCGAGCTCGTGCAGCTTCCGGGTCGCCTCCTCGATTCCGGCTTTGCTCGGGGCGGTCAACATGTCGTTCTCCCACACGGGAAAGCCGTCCCGCTCGCCCTCCGGAACACCGAACACCTCTGAGATGAACGTCGTGACCAGAGGCCGGGCGAACTGATTGACCAGGTCAACGGGTTCGCCGACCGGGAGACGGTCGAGCAGCTCGTCGGCGATCTGCTCGATCCTCGGCCGGTACTGCGCGACCCGCGCCGGGCTGAACTGCCCGCTGAGCAGCGCACGCAACCTCTTGTGATCAGCGCCGTCGCGGTCCAGAAGGCTACGCCGGGAGGCGAGCGGCATCTTGGCGATCCGTTCCGGGTGGAGCACGCACTGCCTCATGACCCGCTTTCGGTGCTGCACGATGTCCTTGGAGAACGTCGGGTCGGCCAGCACGCGCCGCACGTCGTGGTATCGCGTGACCAACCACATCCGAAGGCCGTTGACCTCGGCCACGGCCGCCGGTCCGGTGTCGCGCAGCGCCGTCAGCATCGGATAGGGGTCGTGCATGAATGCCCGGGTCAACACCTTCATCGGGCATCGTATGTCGGTACTGACGGCTGGTTGTTCCGGACGACCGGCTGATGACGCGCTGTCAATGGTCATCACCCTGCTCCTGACTCGCGCTTACGGGCGATGGTCAGGCCGTCAGCGACCGCAAGCATGACCGCTTCGACCCTCCTGTCCGCGCGGACGTGTTCGTTGAAATCTCGTATCGCCCGTCCGTTGCCGGTCGCGTCGGGACGTGCGGCTTCGCCCGCGTACAGGACGTTGTCGGCCAGCAACAGCCCACCGGGCCGGACCCGCGGGACCAGCAGATCCCAGTACTCCTGGTAGCCCGGCTTGTCGGCGTCGAGGAACACCAGATCGATCTCGGGTGTTGCGGGCAGTGCTTGCAAGGTGTCCGCGGCGGGGCCCACTCGTAGCTCGATCCGGTCCGCGACGCCGGCTTCCTGCCAGGCTTGCCACGCGATGCTCGTCCACTCCCGTGACACGTCGCAGGTGATCACGCGGCCCGCGGGCGGGAGGCCGAGGGCGAACGCGAGCGTTGAGTATCCGGTGAAAGTTCCGACCTCCACGACCAGCCGCGTGGCGGTGACGGTCGTCAGCATCCGGAGGAAGACCGCCTGCTCGTGCGGGATCTGCATCTCCGCGACCGTGCCCAGGGCGAGAGTGCGTTCCATGAGCCGGCGCTGGACCGGGGTGGGCGGCTCCGCCTGGGCAAGCAGGTACCGGTACAGTCCGGGCGTCATCGGCACAGTCTTGATGTTGTCGTCCGCTGCGCCCGCGATCGTGTTCACTGGCTCAGCCATCGGTATGCCCCCTTGTCACGCACGTGGGCTCGGCGGTGGAGAAGTCACCCTCATGTGGACGCCGTCGGCGACGCGCACCACCACCCGCTTCATGTCTGACCTGATCCGTTCGATGAGGCTGCCGTCGGTGCGAAGCTGGAAGACGTTCGGGTCGAACGGCTCCAGCGGATGTAGTTCGATGTCGCAGAGGACCTGGCCGAGACGGCGCAGAAGCTGCGCCGCGCGCCAGTGAGCACCTACGTCCGTCCGGATGACCTGGAAGAACCGGTCGAACACGTCACGCTCCGACTCTGTCGGGCCGCCGCCTGAGCCCTGGCGGGCTTGCCGGAGCAGCGACACCCCGTCCCGGACCAGATACCGGGCCACGGCGATGTGCATGAGGCGGCTGTCGCGATACGCGTCCGTCACGGGTCTCACCGCCGCGCCCGGATGCCGATGCCGCAAGGTCTTCAGCAGCTTGGGGAGCGCCTCGTGGTCACGTGCCCAGGTGCCGCTGAACGCCGGATCGGCCGCCCTCATCGCCGGACGGAGGATCTGGTGGTACTGCTCGGGCGAGCAGCTTGCGGTGTAGAGCAGCATCGCCGAGTACAGATCGAGGTAGTCGGCCACCTCGAGAACCGTTGCCGAACCCGCGGTGGCCGCTGACGTCAGGTGGATGAGGGACTCGGTCGCCAACTGCCACACCACGAAGGACACCTGATGGCCGACCAACCAGCGGTAACGGATACGGTCATGCGTACCGCGCGGAGGGTGTGTCGCGGCAGGCCGGTGCCCCCGGGCCACCTGGCGAACCAACGCGAGCGCCTCGTCCAACAGTTGAGTGTCGTCGCGGCCCTGTCCCACAGGCGGCGCCCTGACCCGGCCGGGCATGGGAAGCCACAGCGGCTCGACCAGCCCCAGATCGGCCTGGGCACCGAATGCCACCCAGCAGACGGCACGACCGGGTACGGTCTCGCTCACGGCGCCACCCAGGAACGTGTGATGCTCTCGAAGTCATCGGTGAGATCGTCGAGAATGTCCGCGGCCCGGCGAACATCGCCATCAAGGGGGCGGTCGGGGTCGATCGGCTCGATCTCCGCGGCGAGCCGGTTCAGCAGTGCCTCACTCGCCGCCGCCCGAGGCTGACGGCGCCCGACGTGCCACGCCTGCCGCAGGGCAACCGCGAGAGAACCGTGCAGTATCCGCAGCAGCTCGGCCTGGCAGAGCGCATTCAGCGCCGCCTGAGTCCCGAACGGGACCACGTCCTGGTTGTGCAGATTCGTGGGCAGACTCTGCATCGAGGCGGGGGTGGATGCGCGCCGCATCTGCGCCACGATCGCGGTGGCAGCCAGCTGGACGCCCTGTACGCCATGCTGTTGGCCGGGTGCCGGCGACAGCATGGGATTGATTCCACCGTTCCGGTTCGGATCGATGAGGAGGTCCAGCTGCCGCTCCGCCAGGTTGCCGAGCTGTACTGCGGCGGTGGTCAGCAGGTCTGCCGCAAACGCCGCCGGCTGTCCGAAGAAGTTGCCGCCGTGGGCGATCTCGCCTGTCTCGGGAAAGAGAAGAGGATTGTCACTGATACTGCTCAGGTCGGCTTGGATCACGGCGTGTCCGTGCCGCAGGCTTGTGCCGACCGCGCCGACGAGCTGCGGGACGCAGCGCACGCTGTACGGTTCCTGCAGCGGTCGGCCCGGGTCGGAGTCCGTCCCGGCCAGACGCTCTCGTAGTGCCGCCCCGGCGCGCTCGGTATCAGGGTGACCGAACGCCGACAACAGTGCGGGGGAAAGGAACCGTGGAGCGCTGCCGAGCAGGTCGATCAGGACGGCGCTCAGGGTGAGCGCGGTCGAATGAGCCCGGTGAAGATGCGCGAGGGCGAACGCGGCCGCCGCGGTCGTCAGCGACGTGCCGTTGACCAACGCCAGCGCGTCACGACCGTCCAATCTCAGGGTTCGGAGGCCGGCGATGCGCAACGCTTCCGCAGCCGGCAGCCGCCGGCCATCAAGGTAGGCGTGGCCTTCGCCGCACAGCGCGCGTGCCACATAGGCCAATGGAATGAGATCGCCACTCGCTCCGAGCGAGCCCAGTTCCGGAACCGCGGGCGCGAACGTTGTTCCCAGCGCGGCACCGAGCGAGTCCATAACGTCCAGGGAGGCTCCGGAACGCCCCCTGGCCAGGGACGACAGGCGCACCAGCATCGCAGCCCTGATCAGGCCGGGAGCCAGATCCCGGCCTTGCCCGGCCGAAAGGTGGCTGAGCACGTTGTCGCACTGATCGGCACCCCCGCGACGGCCCGGGAATACGATCAGCGGCCCGAAGCCCGTCGTCGCCCCGTAGATCTGGTCGCCACTGACCAGCCGGTCGATCAAGAAGGCCCGACAACGCGCCACCCGGTCGCGAACGTCGTCGGAAAAGGCGATGTCGAGGGGTCCACGCACCCGCTCCAGCTCGCTGGGGCTGAGGGCGCGAGGAAGGGTGAAGTCCGTGCGGGTCGCTGCCGTGACGGACATGAGCCACCACCTTCCGTGGATGTTCAGTCGCCACCTGGGTCTGCGTGCCGCTTCGGCGCAGCGACTCATCCTCGGTCGCTGCGGAAAGGCCTGCCAACGGCCCGTTCCACACCGTGGAACGCCCGATTCAGCCGGCCCCGATGAAGGCGTACTTCACGGGTGGGTACCGGTCAGGAACACGGCCGTGCTGCAGCCGGTTCGGGTGGCGCGCCCGTCCCGGGCTGTCGCGAGGCCAAGCCGTGGAGCCGGTCAGGTGCGGCGAGACCGGTGCGGTACGCGGGACCCTCCTCGTCCAGGAAACCGACCCCATCGAGTTCCTCTCGGACACGTGCGGCGGCGCCGCCCACGGTGCCACCCGCACGGTGCTGAGCTCGCAGGACCGGGAGCAGCTCAACTCGGCGAACGGAGTGACCACGACCCGGCTGACCGTCTCATTCCACGGGTTGTCCTCGTGGTGCGGAAGGTGACGGCGCTGATCGGAACGGCCTGCGGCTTCTTCGAGCGCCGGGATCGGTCGCCTGTGAGGTGCCATACCTGTGTCACCGCGGCTGAGCGGGGTCTACGGGCCGATTCGTTCTGGTCGATGCCTGGGCGTGCGGCAACTGCCGCCAGTTGACGTCGCCACCGCGCCGCGGCGCCGGCGGGATCCGGGCCCGTCTCATTGGGCGTGCCGCCAGTCGTCGGCCTGGTCGTCCGGTCCGAGGGTGTGCGGAGATCGTCAACGTGATCGTAGAGTTGGAGCGCAGGCTCGGGACGACGGTGCCCGGTGGTAGCCCGGCACCACGCGTCATGCCGGTCGCACCGCATGGTGGAGGCTGGACGGGCCCCGGCAATACCCGCACCGGGCACCTCCGCCCAGCCGCTGCCGGCGTGCCGGCGGGCACCGTTCACGGCGTGCCCATCTACTAGGGCTTAACCCTAGGCACGTTCGGCCCAGGCGCCGTTAATCTCCTGCAGATGGTGGTCACCGGGCACCCCGGCCGGCACCGGACGCCCCACTCGCCCCGGGCGCGCACCCTGCAGGTGCCCGTCGGGGGCCCGTGGTGCCCGCCGACCGCTGGCGATCGACCCGCTTGTGCAGAAGCTCCCGAGGCGACGCCGTCCACCTAGAAACCGGCGGGTGGGTTACATGATGATGCTGCGAGCTCACGAACCAGAGGCCGTCGGCCGCCCCGGGGACCGGTCGACTCCGGGCGCCGTGGACAAGGCAATGACGGTGCTGTCGGAACTGATCGTCAACAACCGACCGATGCGGCTGGCGGAGCTGACCCGGCGGACCGGCCTGCCGAAATCCACAGTGCATCGGTTGGTCGGCGTCCTCCGCGCGTACGACATGGTCGACCAGCGTGACGAAGCCTACGTCCCGGGTCCCCGGCTTGCCCAGGTCAGGATGCCCACCAGCGACGCGTACCTGAAACTCGTGGGCCGCCTCGCCAAGCCGTACCTGGTTGACCTTCACGACGCGACGGGCGCGTCGACCAGCCTGAGCGTGCTCGGTGGCAAGGAAGTGCGCTACGTCGAGCGGGTCTACGGCCGTCGCTCGATCCGTACGCCGTCCTATGAGTCCGAACGGGCGCCGGCGCACTGCACCGCGACGGGCAAGATCCTGCTGGCCAGCAGCACCGACACGCTCACCGTCCTTCAGGAGGGAGAGGCTCTCGCGGCGATGACCCGGTCCACCATCACCGTGCCGACGGCGTTGTGGGCGGAGCTACGCGAGATCCGCCGGACCGGCATCGCCTACAGCCGTGAGGAGTACGTCAGCGGCGTGGTCTGCGTGGCCGCTCTGGTCATGCGTGGCACTGCACGCCTGCCGCCGGCCGCCATCGCGATCAGCGGCAAGGCCGGCGCACTTGATCTGGCCGCCGTCACCCCTCAGTTACTGCGGGCGGCCTTTGCCTTGGCCACGTCGATCCGCCAGGCCATGTCCCAGACCGGGAGGGCAGGGCAGAACACGGCGAGCCGGCCGCCCACCGGCCACCCGGATCGGACGAGGCCGGGCGCGGCCGGAGCGGACGGCTCTGCCGGCGACGCGAGCGGCGGCCAGAGACGACCTTGGGATGGCAGCCCGGCCCCCGGCTGCGACGGGCGACGCGATGAAAGGCCGAGCCGATGACGGCGGACCGAAGTCGGCTACTCGGGTGGAGCTGCGGCGACCGGCCCGCCAGTGCCGGTCGCCGCAGCTCAAGGCAGCGCCTGGCGGGGCCGACGGCGAAAGGGCACGGTCGGCGAACGTGGGTCGGGCTCTGCGGCCTGCGGATTGCCACCGACTCGAACGATCCGGAGGGTGACGATCTGTCATGGTCGCGGAGAAGCTGCTCGCTTGCGACGCGCTTGCGATCAGCACGCCGATCATCTGCCGAACGATGTGGCCTCGCCTCCATCCGTTGCAAGTCCAGCGGCAACACCCGTTACTTGATGCCGTTGCGTACGACGTGACCGATCGCGTCGAGCACCGCCCGCAGGTCATGCGCCACCGGCCGGCAACCCGGCGCATCTGCTCCGTCCCCAGCGGCACCGGCAGGAGCAGCCGGCACTGGCAGAAGAGGAGGACGACGACCGATGGCGAGAAGGGACAGGGACATGAGGAGACTGCAGGGCAAGCGGATCGTCATCGCCGGCGGCGCCTCGGGCATCGGTGCCGCTGCGGCCAAGCGGCTCGCCGAGGAGGGCGCCTTGGTGGTCGTGGGTGACATCAACCTCGCGGGAGCGCAGGTCACCGTCAAGCGCATCACCGAAACCGGAGGAACCGCGATCGCCGTCGAGTTCGACCTTGCCGACGAGGATTCGATTGAGGCCCTGGTCGACCGGACGGTCGCCGAGTTCGGCGGCGTCGACGGGCTGTACAACGTCGGCGCCGATCTGTCGGGCCAGACGCTGGGTCGCGACAGCGACCTGCTGGAGATGGACCCAGCGGTGTGGCGGCGAACCCACGAGGTGAATCTGCTCGGTTACGCCGTGACCTGCCGGGCGGTGCTGCCGCACCTGCTGGGCCGGGGTGGCGGGGTCATCGTCAACACCAGCTCGATCGCGGCGTGGCAGGGCGAGCCGGCCAGGCCGGCGTATGCCGCGTCCAAGGCCGGGATCAACGCGCTGACCCGCCACGTCGCCTGCCGCTGGGGCAAGGAGGGCATCCGCTGCAACGCCGTCTCGCCTGGCATGGTCCTGGGCGAAACCCAGAGGCAGACCATCCCCGAGCAGTTCCAGGCGATGACATTGCAGATGACCCCGAGCCCTCGGCTGGGCGAGCCGGCCGATGTGGCTGCCACGGTCGCGTTTCTCCTCTCCGACGATGCCGAATGGGTCAACGGCCAGGTCTGGTCGATCTGCGGCGGCATCAGCCTGCGTGAGTGAGGCCGTGCGCCTCGATATGCCCGGCAGCCGTTCCCCATGCACAGAGCCAGAGACGCCACACCACGATCAAGACGCTCGGACCCATCGGCAGCCGCATGATCGGCAGCGCGTTCGGCTCGCACGCCCGCCGGCTTCGACGGCGTGAGCACTCCATGGGCCTGAGACAACCGACAAGGTCGACACACCCGGGAGAGGAGACACGGTGACAACACCACTGCGGACCAAGGTGTTCATGAGCAGTGAACGGCACTTCGGCCTGGGAGTCACGTCGACGATCATTTACGGGCCCAGCCAGGCGCTGCTGGTGGACGCTCAGTTCACCCTGGCAAACGCGCATCGGCTGGTCGCCGAGTTGATCGAGACCGGCCGCGAACTCACCCAGGTCTTCATCAGTCACATACATCCAGACCACTATCTTGGCCTGGAGGTCGTCGTTCGAGCGTTCCCCGAGGCACGCGTGATCGCCTACGGTGAGATCGCTGACGAGATCAATGACGCCTTCCCATTCAAGATCGAATACTGGAGCGAGAAGCTACTCGGACGTAACGGCGCACGAACGGCCGTCCCGGTAGAGCGGATCCACGAGCCCCGACTGTGGGTGGACGGGCACGAGGTGGAGATCATCGGAGTCTTCCGGGGCGACTCGGCGCATGCCGCAGCAGTCTGGGAGCCATCCACCAGGACCCTTGTGGCTGCCGACGCGGCGGTCTCCGACACCCACGCCTGGGTCGCGGATGCGCGCACTCCCGCCGATCGGCAGGAGTGGCTGGACACTCTGGACCGGCTCGAAGCTCTGGACCCCAAGGTGGTGGTTCCTGGGCACGCTCCGAGCGACCGCCCCTACGACCCGGACAGCATCGGGTTCACCCGGCGATACCTGCGAACCTTCATCCGCCACCTGAAGGAGTCGGCAGATTCGAAAGATCTCGTCGTCCGGATGGACCAAGAGTTCCCCGGCCTCGCCGGGCATGTCGCACTGGAAAAGAGCGCTCAGATCTTGCGGGACGGCTACCGGTGGGACGGCGACTACCCGGAGTCGCTGCGCAACACGCCCGCGGTCATTTGACCACTCCGGTCCAAGGACCGTGACGCACACGGTGGCAGACATGCACGTCCTCGGCTGTGGTCATGACGTCCACAGTGGCGTTGGCGCGCTGTGAGCGACGATCCAGGCTGGTACGGGGCTCGGTGGCAGCCATCGCTTGTCGAGGACGGCCCGACGAAGCGGCCAGTGAAGCCGGCCCGGTTCTCCGGACGGTTTCGGCGCATGGCCGACTGGAAGAGGTCCGCCCGCAGCACCCGGTTCCCCTTCCCAGCGAGGAATACCGCAGCCCCGCCGTGCAGGAGTGGGAGGAGTTCCTCGGCCACTTCGAACGCCGCAGGGCCGCGCTCGCCGACTGCGCGAGCCCACGGCACCAGCTGCATCACGAGGACAGCTGCATCCGATGCCGCTGCCGCGGGCCGACCCTGGTCAGCGGCTCGCCCCCCGCCTGGCCCACATCTGCGGCAACCGCATCGCCCGCAGCACCGAAGCCGAACGCGAAGGCTGGGGCGGCCAAGCCGAAGGCCTCACAGTCAGCCTCGCCGCAGCGAACGCCAAGCCCGACCAGCGCGACCAACCTCAACGCCGGCCGAACCGGAGCCGTGGACCTCGGTATACCCGCGTTCCCCGACGTCGCCGGGCGCCAGGTCACCACCAACCACCGTCTCCACCAGGACGGTTTCGCGCGACACCCATACACCAGCCCGTCGACCGGCCGATTACGCGCGCGCTTCAAGCGTCACAGGATGTCGGCCAGGCGGTCCACCTGGTCCGGGTCGAGGCCGTAGCAGTAGAGCATGACCTCGTCGGCGCCGAGGTCGGTGAAGCGGGCGATCGCATCGCGGATCTCGGTGGGCGTGGTGAGCAATCCGGCGACCATCCGGTCGGCCATGCCGGTGAAGGTGTAGTACCGGTGCATGTTGGCCTCGGCGTCCTCAACCACGTCTTGAGGGCCAAGGGCGACGTTGACCTGCGCGACGATGCGCGGTTCGCCGTCGCGACCGTACTCTTTCCAGAAGGTGCGGACGGTGTCGAACAGGCCGCCTGCCCACGAAGGCGCCGCGGCGGCGAGAAAGCCGTCCCCCCAGCGAGCAACGCGTTCGAGCGCGACGGGCTTGAAGCCGCCGAAGAGCACCTCGGGGCCGCCGGGCCTGGCGGGCGCGGGGCCGATCGGGCCGACGCCGTCGCCGTACGGCTCGCCGGACCAGAGGCGGCGCATCACCGACATCTGCTCGTCGAGGCGTCGGCCCCGGGTGCGCTTGTCGATCCCCGCAACCTCGTGGTCATCGTCTCGGCCACCGATCCCCAGACCGAGGACCAGGCGGCCACCGGTCATCCGGTCCAAGGTGGCAGCCTGCTTGGCGAGGAGGGCGTTTTCGCGCAGCGGGGCGAGCAGCACCTCGGTCTGGACGCGGATGCGGGAGGTAGCGCCCGCGAGGACGGCGAGCGCGACCAGGGGTTCCGGGTTGTGGTACACGAGCCGGTCCAGCAGGCCGAGTGTGCTGAAGGGCCCGGCGTCGGCGCGCTGCGCCCAGGTGAGCAGGGTAGCCGGATCGCCGACGGGCAGGCCGATACCAACGTTCATGACGGAGACCTCCGAATAGAAGGGTCGACAAAGACTGCTGCCGCCCCTCCGGCACCTCAGCGAGGTGGGACGCTCCCGCTCTGCGGCGTGCTTCCGGGGAACGTCTCGTCGAAGTGATCCGACCTTAGGGCGAGCCGCGTGCCCGGGACAAGCGAATTCGCCCCCCGCGCCCGGCAGCCATGGGCACCGCATCTGGAGCGGCTCTGCCGCGACCGCGCCGGCGCCTACGCCGAGGCGGCCGACACCGCCGCACCCCAGGCCCCCCGGATCGCTCCGAAGCCGTGCTCGGCCGTTGCCCCGGGCTGGCGTCCGCAGCCGAGCTCACCAGCCCCTTCGCGGAGATGCTCACCACACTCAGCGGTACCTGCCTGCCGGAAGGGATCACCGACCGCCACCGACGTCAACGTCCCCGGCCTCACCAGCTTTGCCACCGACTGGAAGCCGGGCCCGGTCGAAGGCGCCGTGAACCGGACCAAGACCCTCAAGCGGCAGATGTCCGGCCGCGCCGGCTTCATACCCGATCCCTCTCCGCCTGGTTCTTTTCGTGCCCGAGGTGCTCGTCCATCTCCTCGCCCGGCAGGGTCTCCGGCTCCCGCCGGACCTCAGCCCGGAGCGTCGGGCCGGAAACTCCGATCTTGAAACAGTCCCACTCCGCGCAACCGCTCGGGCTGTTGTTCCGCTTGTATGAGGTTGCGCAGTTCGCGGCGTCCGGAGATGTCGAGTTTGAGGTAGATGTTGGCGAGGTGGTATTCCACGGTCTTGACGCTGACGAACAGTTCGGCGGAGATTTCCCCGTTGGTCTTGCCCATGCCGATGAGTTGCGCGATCTCTCGTTCACGTTCGGTCAGCCGGGTGGCGTGCAGGGTGGGTTGGCGGGGTGCGTGCAGGCCGCACTTCGCGAGCTCTTTCCGGCAGCGTTGGAGAACCGGGGTGGCGCCGAGGACGGCAAGGGTCGCCGCGGCGGACTGAAGGTGTTGGCCGGCGCGGCGGCGTTGCCCGGTCAGCCGCAGCAGCCGCCCGTAGGCCAGGTTGAGCATGGCCCGCTGGAACGGCGCGTCGTCGCGTGTGACCGCGGACTCGGCCGCTGTCCGGTACGTCCGAAGGGCGCGGTCGGGGACGTTCAGCCGCTCGGTCAGTTGGCCGCGCAGCCGGGACGTCTGGAGGTGGAGGTATGGCACGTCGCCGGTATCGCCGAGCCGTTGCAGCGTTTCCTCGGCCGCCGCGAGCCGGCCGGTGCCGATCTCGGCTTCGGCGAGCAGCGGGAGCCACCAGCGGGCGGTCTGGGCGTGGTCGTGGGAGGTTGGCGGGCTGTCACGAAGCCCTTCCAGGGCCCGGTACATCTCGTCGTGGTCGCCGCGTGCCTGGGCGATGACGGCCCGGCCGATCGAGGCGCACAGGTGCTCACCCCCGCCCGCCTGCGGCAGGCTCGCCTGGCGGATCAGGTCCAGTTGCCTCTCGGCATCGGGCCAGTCTCCGCGGGCGGCCGGGACCCAGATGCGGCACAGATGCTCGAACGGATCGTCATACCAGGCGTTGCCCCCGGCGGCGGCCTGGGCGTCGGCGGCCGACAAGGGCGACACGTCCCAGCGCCCGGTCAGGAAGTAGACCCATCTGGTGTAGGCCCACATCCGCCGGCCGATGATGATCGGCCGGCCCTCGCGGGCGTGCTGCTGCGCCGCCTGCAGATCGGTCAGCGCCTGGGACAGCTTGCCGTCGAGGGCCTCGATCGAGCCGCGTACCGCGATCAGCTGGGCGTTGTCGGGGCCCATCTCGAACCCGTCGACGGCGGTCTCCTCCGCTATCGCCGACAGGGCGGCGCGCGGGCCGGCCAGCACGAGGGTGGCCCAGGCGAGGACGCCGCGGGTCGCGCTGAGCGGTTCCCCGCCGAGCCGTCGCAGCGCGAGCAGCCAGTGGCACATCTCGCGTGCCGCCCGGGCATCGCCTCCGACCAGGAACACCGCGGGGATGCTGTAGCCGACGTACTCGGCGAACTCTTCCGGGTGCGGGTGAGCCGTCAGCGCACGCCGCACTCGACGGGCCAGGTCCAGCGCCTCGGCGTGGCCGCCATACGACATAGCCGATGCCAGGGCGGTGTCGCGCAGGATCCCGGAGCTGCACGCCTCGAGATCCTTGCAGAGGCTGAGCATCCGGGAGCCCTGCCCGGCCCGCATGAACGCGAAGTAGGCCAGCACCAGCAGGCGTTCCCGGTCGCCCCTCGCAGGGCTCAGATCGGCGGCCCACCGCAGGTGGGTACCGGCAATCGCGTGCTGGCCGCGGTCGGACTCGTCGTCCGCCACCGCTTCGAGCTGCTCGGCGAGGCGCGGATCGGGTGCGCCGGCGGCGGCCGCCACCCGGTGCAGCCACACGGCCGAGCCGCTGACGACCGCGGCGGCGCCGGTGTGCAGCTGTTGGCGGCGGGCCGGCGAGAGCTGGGCGTAGACGGCGTCGCGTTGCAGCGAGTGGCGGATCGCGACGGGGGTGGCCGCCTCCTTCGGACGCCATTCCACCAGACCGGCACGGAGCAGCGGTTCGAGTGCACGCGTGGCGGCCGCCGTCTCCGTCACCCCGATCAGCCCAGCGGCTACGTGCAGCGGAACCCGGGCATCGAGCACAGCCAAGGCCTCGGCCAACGCCCGAGCGGACGGCGGCAGCGCAACGAGCGCATCGCGGATCACGGCGATCAGCGAGGGCGCCGCCAGCAACGCGTCGGCCTGGCCCAGCCGTTCGAGCGGCACCTCGGCCAGCAACATGCACACGTACAGAGCGCGCCCGCCAGTAGTTGCCCACAACGTGTCGAGCACCGCGGAGCCGGGCTCTTTCGCGCCCAGCATCGCGACGGTGAGGTCGGCGATCTCGGTGCGGGTCAGCCCCTGCACGTGAATCTGGACGGCTCGTTCGTAGCGGCGAGCGAACGAACGCAGCTCCGCCTCCCGCGCATCGCCCTCCCCCGTCCGCACGGTCATCACCACCATGACCCGGTCCATCCGCAGCCGGCGCAGCGCGAACAGCAGCGCATGCAAGGAGAGCTCATCCATCCACTGCACGTCGTCGACGACGATCAACACGGGCTGCTGCTTCTCCAGATCACCGAGCAGCCCGATCAATTGGCCGCCCGCGCCGAAAGAGGTAGCGTTCTGTAGGTCTCCGGCCAGCAAGAGCGGGAACGGCCGGCGCCACTGGGGACCGACTTGGTCCAGGACCTGTCCCAACACCGCACCGGGAAGATCCACCTCGTGGGGATCCGCGGTTGCGTGAAGCCGGGTGAAGCCCTCGAGCTGCCGGCTGAAATGCCGGATCAGCGCGGTCTTCCCCATCCCCGGCTCGCCAGCGACGAGGACCAGCCACGATTCTCCCGCCGCTGTCCTGGCCGATACGTTCGAAAGTTCGGCTAGTTCCCTGTTGCGCCCGACGAAGACTCCATCATGCGTATTCATAGGGGATGTCCAGCTTCGCACGCACGAAATGTCCGAGGCTTCAAACCCTAGTGCTGCGACGACGCTTGCCGTGACCGCTGGTCAATTCGCTCATCAGTATGATTAGAATGTGTCAATTTAACGGCTGATTTTGGTCGTTGACGGTCAGATGCTGCTCGAAGTCGGACGGCGTTCGAAGACGATCTGAAACGCGGCTGAGGGGCGCCCTCGTGCGCCGCGAGGCGCTGCTGATTCGAGTGGGGGTGAGAGACCGCCACCGTCGGGCCGTCGCAGCGGTCCGGCAGGAGCTGAGGCCGGCCTGTCCGGGCAGACGCCGGGGTCGGGTGGGAGCAGTCCTGACAAAGCCAGAGCGCGGTCCTGGAGCACGCGCGCAGCCTGTTCACCCAACACGGATACACGAAGTCTCTATCCAACCGGGCGGCTTCTCCAGCCCTGGCAGTCGGCACCGGACGAGGGCGCCCTCGTCCTCCTGGCACAGATACACGGCCAGTCGATCGGCCTCAACGTCTACACCCAGGCCCTGATCGCCGGCACTCGCGAGGACATCGCAGAGCGCCGGTACCACGCCCTGAAGTTCGAGCAGCAGGTCTGAGCGGCCACCAGCTTGCTCACCACGGCCCTGGCTCCCTCTTTCATCCGGTGGGGCCGTTGCGTTCGACACGGATCGGCCGGCTCGCGGCACCGACGTGGTGAGGGGAACGCCATCAGAAGCGACCTGGCGACCCCTGGTCGCTAGGTGCCCTGGTCCGAGTCGCCGGTCAGAGCAGCCGCGGTCAAGGTGAGGTGCTGGACCAGGGCCGCGGCCGCGGTGTCGGCGTCGCGGGCCAGCGCGGCCTCCTCCAGCTCGCGGTGTTCCTTGGCACCGTCCCTGCCGGGGTTGCGGTGCGCCGACCAACGGCGGGCCAGCTCACTCGCGGTCCACAGCCGGTCGAAGGTCTCCAGCAGCGCGCGGTTGCCGCATCCCTCCAGCAACGTGCGGTGGAAGGCCCTGTGCGCCTCGGCCCAGGCGGCGGTGTAGTACTCGCCTTCCTCCGGCACGTACGCCGGAGTGCGCGCCAGACGATGGTGGGCGGCCCGCACACGGGCTTCCCACTCGACGTCGCCTCGCTCGATGGACATGCGCAGTACGACCGGTTCGACGGTCCGGCGGGCTTCCGTGATCTCCTGCCAGCGGCGATCGGAGAAGGACGGGACCGCGAAACCGCGGTTGGGCAGCCGGTCGGCGAATCCTTCGCCGACCAGCCGCACGAGCGCCTCGCGCACCACAGCCAGGCTCACGCCCTGCTCCTTGGCAAGATCCTGCGGCTTGAGGGGAGCACCGGGGGCATGGTCCCCGCGCATGATCGCGTCCCGCAGGTGTGCGAAGACGCGCTCGGAAAGCATCTGCTTCCCCGGCGGGATCGAGGAGTGCGCCGTCTGACTCATGAACCCATCCTAGACGATCCCTCGAATAATCGATTATCGATGCTATGGTCGATTCAACAGCCGATAGGGACACCCCCGTCCGGAAAGGACCGGCCCCTGTGCCTGCCGACGCCCCCTTCGCTCGCCTCCCGCAGACTGCCTCGTTCACCGTCACCGACGGCGCCGCCTGGCCGCCCGATCAGCACTCCCCCGGCCTGCCCGGTGGGCAGGACAGCGCATCGGCGCCGCCCCGCCCACCGGACACGGCCCGCACCGCTGCTTCGCCGTGGTGCACGTCTTCGACGTCCCCGTCACCGACGTCGTGACCGACTCCGAACCGGCCGTGCTCGGCTTCACCATGGCCGGTCGCACCCTCGGACCCGCCGTGTTGATCGCCGCTGCAGAAACCCCGCCCCATGAGAACGCCACCCACAACTGCCGGAGAGACCACAGCCATGCACCTCGCCCCTCTTCCCGACTCAGCGCGTACCGATGCCGACCCGATGGACCTCAAGACCGTCCGTGACGTCAGCCGCGCCGTCAGCGCCGCCCACTTGTTCATCTACCTTGTCCCCGAGACCGCCGAGGAGGCGGCCGGGCTCGGCGTGACCGACCGCGGGCCGGCGTATCTGGCCTTCCGGTCGGCCGCGATGGGCGCGGTCCCGTGGCAGGTCACGCTCGCGGCCTTCTACAACTTCAGCCCACGGGCCGTGAGGGCCATGGCAGGGGTGTGGGACGCCGCGCCGCCCGAGCGGTGGCAGACCGCCCGCTTCCTGGCCGCCGGCCGGGCGATGCGGCGCGTCGACGCACACCTCACGGACGACCACCTCGCCGAGGCGCGCTCACTGATCGACCCGGTCATCGCCGGTGCCGACTACGCCGGCAAGGTGCTCGCTGCCGCGAACGCCTCGGTCACGCTTCCCTCCGACCCGCTTGTCGCCCTGTGGCAGCAGATCACGGTGGCGCGCGAGTGGCGCGGCGACGCTCATCTCGTCGTACTCGCCGACAACGGCCTCGGGCCATGCGACTGCCTCGTCCTGCACACCGCGACCGGCCGCCTCCCGACCGCTCTCGCGCGAGCGACCCGGCAGTGGGAGGAGCAGGAGTGGGACGCGGCGACGGCACGCCTCGTCGCGCGCGGCTGGCTCGACTCCCGCGGCGTGATCACCAGTGCCGGCAGCGCGGCACGCGAGCGCATCGAAGCGGAAACGGACGAGCACTGCGCCGCCTTGTGGGGGCCGATCGGCACGGCGGGCGCCCGCCGCTTCGCCTCGCTCATCGCGCCGATCACCCACGCGTTCACCGCGGCGGGGACGTTCCAGGCCGTTCACGGACAGCCGGATCTCGCATAATCAGTCCGATAGGCGAGCAAGATCGATCCTGATAGTGGGGCGGGCTACCGCCTGAGACTTGTCTGGCACGAAAGTCCGGACCCATGACGGGGTCAGCGGCCTGGTGGCGTGGAGTGCAGCGGGGTGCCGGGTGGGCGGGACGGAATTCACCACCGTGCCCCGGTGTTCCTGGGCGGCGATGGCGACGAGGAACGCACGGGCGAGCATGGCGAGGGTGATGTGCCGACACCGGCCGGTCCAGCGGCGGACCTCGTAGTCGTCGAGGCCGGACTCGTTGATCGCGGCTCGAAGTATTCCTCGCTCTTCCGCCGGCACCCGCCGATGACCACCCGCTGCCACTCGGACAAGATCCGGTTCGCCGCAATGCGCTCAGGGGCGGCCAGGCTCCTCGCAGGCAGTCCAGATGAGGCGACGGGCGAGTTCGCCGGTGCGTTGGGCGGGACCCTGAGGGCCGAGGACGCTGGCAGTGACATAGACGCCATTGAGGAGGAGCACTAGGTCATCGGCGAGCTCCTCGGGGCGGCGAGCGCAGGCGTCGGCTGCCAGGTCACGCATCCAGTCGCGGACCCGCTGCTCGTGGGTGACGGCCACACGGTTTGCGGGGTGTTCCGAATCCGGGAACTCCGCATGGGTGTTGAGCATGGGGCAGCCGCGGAAGGTGGGCAGTCCCGTCTCCTCGATGACGGCCCTGAAGATTGCGAGGAGTTTCTCACGCGGGTCGTCGACCTCGTCGGTGGCCTGGCGCATACGCGCAAACCAGGCGTCGGCGCGGTCCTGTGTGAAAGCGCTGGCTAGTGCATCTTTGGTGGGGAACTGCCGATAGACGGTGGCGTTGCCGACCTGACTCTCTTTCACGACCAGGTCCATACCGACAGCGCGGATGCCGCGCTGGTAGTACAGCCGGCTCGCCACGGCTAGGACGTGGCGCCGGTTCTCCTCGGCTGTCTTGCGAGCCACAGGGGCGCTCCTTCTGCTTGTTGCGCGTCGCATGGCAGTCGACGCGGCCCGGTGAGCCCTTTCGCGGTACGGCGGGCACGCACACAGTTTGACAGACGGATCGTTCCGTCACAAAGTTTGTGACGGAACGATCCGTCTAAACCTCGTCGTAGCCAAGGATCCCTGATGAACCACCCCAGCCTCCACTCCACGTCCTCAGCCAGGCCGCCCTCTCCGAGCACCCTGGTTGCCGTCGCCCACCCTGACCTGGGTTCCTCGCGGGTCAACGCCCATCTGGTGACGGCGGTGAGCGATCTTGCACACGTCACCGTCCATGAGATCGTCCCTCCCTACCCCGATGGCCGCTTCGACGTCGCCCGTGAGCAGCAACTGCTGCGCGACCACGCCAGGATTGTGTGGCAGTTCCCCTGGTACTGGTACTCCATCCCCGCCGTGCTCAAGGCGTGGATCGACCAGGTCCTCACTCACGGCTTCGCCTACGGCAGCGGAAGCACCGCGCTGCGCGGCAAGACCCTCCAGCTGGTCACCTCCACAGGAGGGCCCGCAGCGTCGTACGCCTCCGTCAATCCCACCTCCCATTTCTCGATGAACCAGCTGCTGGCGCCCATCGAAGCCACCGCTCGCCTGGTCGGCATGCGCCTCGCCGAGCCTCTGGTTCTGCACGGCACCCGCACCATCTCCGACGAGGACCTCGCCGTGCACGCCAAGCGCTACCGCGAGCTCCTGTCTTCCTGATCCTGTCCAGACAGCCATTGCGAACATCCGTTGAGCTTGTCCTACCTTCCAAGCGTGGGTCTGAGTCGATCATTCGCGAGATCGGCGGACCCGGGGGTTCCGGGTATGACTGTGAGCTTGTCGCCGTTGGATGGCTCAAAGAACGTGGCCGCCCGGAGCCCCGCGACGACTCGACCGCCGATTGGGATGGGCGACTTGATCGCTGTGTAGGACGACATCAACGAGGTCCTCTGCGGGGCCGTGTGTGACGACGAGCCGACGGAGGTGGCCCGTGCCCCAAATCTGGGCCGGCGTGGACACCGGCAAAGAACACCACCACTGCGTGGTGGTCGACGAACGGGGCGAACGCCTCCTCTCGCGCCGAGTCTTCAACGATGAACCGGCCCTGCTGACTCTGATCGCAGACATCCTCGGACTGTCCGAGGACGCCCTGTGGGCGGTGGACCAGCGGGCGAGTCGGATCGGGTCCCGGCCGAAGGACCGCAGGATGAGGAGCTCCGCAACGCTTGCCGAGACAGCCGTCGAGGCGGCCCGAGCCCAGCACACCGCGCTGTCCGGAGAGACACTCGCCGCCGCCATGGTCGCCCGCATCGCCAAGGGCGTGCTGGCCCTCGATGAGGAGATCGCCGCACTCGACGCGCTCATCGAGGCCCGGTTCAACGAGCCCCGACACGCAACAGTGATCCGGAGCCTGCCCGGCATGGGCGCCCTTCTCGGCGCGGAGTTCATCGCCGCCACCGGCGGAGATTTCGACGCCTTCGGCTCGGCCGACCGGCTGGCGTCCTTCGCCGGCCTCTCACCCGTGCCGCGGGACTCCGGCCGTACTCGATCAGCCCCAGTGCCAGGTCGCGGACGACGTTCGCGATCGCGTCCTCGCCGGGCAGACGCGTGTGCTGCCGATCCGCCGCGTCGACGGCAGCACCGGCAAGCGTATCGACTCTGCGGACCTTGCGGCGACGCAGCCACGGTGTGAGCCGCTTGCGGTAAACGCCGCAGGCCAGCAGGGGCCCGGTAGCCCGACAGCAGCACCAGCGGGCCGGTGTTCGTGAGCTCCCAGCGCGTGTTCCAGGGCGGGAAAGACGCTCAGCACCTGCGCGTGCAGGCGGTTGGTCTTCCGGGTCCGCTCCTTGACCAGATCGGCCTGCCGGCCGGTCATGACCCGTGGTCCGGCGGCCAGTTCACTCCCGGGAGTGAGAACGTGCAGGTCACGGCCCATGCAAGCCTGATCGTCGATGGCCCGGGCGTCCTTCGCATCGGATTTCCCCGGGCCGCAGAAGCCGGCGGAGGCATGGTTCACCACGGGGCCGGGCAGATAGACGATCGTCTGCCCATGGCTGAGCAGGACGTTGACGAGCAGGGATGCCATGCCTTCGGCGACGTCCACGGCCCGGACGACGCCCTCACCCAGCTTCAGGACGTCGCTGATGAGGTCCTGCAGTTCCGGCTCCTCGTTGACCACTTTCCACGAGAACGGGACCCCGCCCTCGGCGTCCAGGACGACAGTGTGACGGTGGCCCTGCCGCTATCGGTACCCGACCAGTGCCAGGCCATGGGGCTGCGCCGGCAGGTCGGTGCACTCCGTGTATCCGGACGACCCCGCCAGCATGATCCTACTCGGCGATACCATCACCCACCCCCAGCCGGGCCACCTGCGCCAGCAGTGCGAGTTCATCGTCGGGAGCAGCAACGACGCCATGACCCCGGGCAACCAGTCCGTCTACCTGCTCGGACACCTCACCGGCAACCCGCCCCGCGGCAACGCCCGCCAGCACATCACGCAGAAGCCCGTCGAGGTCAAGCAGCAGCTGCTGCGCATCGTCCCCGCAGGCGGCACCATGATGGACCCGTTCACGGGCTCCGGCACCACCGGCGCCGCCGCGCTCCACGAGGACCGGTCGTTCGTCGAGATCGCGCAGTCCGCCACCTACGCCCAGACCGTACGGGGCCGGCTCACCGTGATCGCCCTGCACACCGCATGACCTCCTGCAGCCCGGTGCGCCGGGTTGGGGCCGGACGGCCCTACCGGCCTCCAGGCACTTCCATATGCTCAAAGAACCCCCGCCGCGGTTCCCCCGTCGCGGCGGGACCCTGCTGCCCCCTTGCGGACACTCGGCGCCTGATAGGCGGCCGTTCAACACGATCGGGTGAATCACTCCGACCTGAGGCAACCACACGCCACCTTTACAAGTCGCACACCTTGCATCCAGCAACGTCTGACTCCTGGGGGGACCATGAGCCACCAGCAGCACCCACCACAGCAGCCCGGCTGGGGAGGCCCACAGCAGCCCTACGGCCAGCCGCCGATCCCGCCGCAGCCCCCGAAGAAGAGAGGGGTGGGCAAGATCCTCGGCTTCGGCTGCCTCGGCTTCCTCGCCGTCATCGTCCTCTTCGGCATCATCGCGGCGCTCGCCAGCGGCGGCTCCAAGTCCAAGGAGAGCAGCTCATCCGACGTCAAGGCCACCGATTCCCCGTCGAAGAGCGCGAAGCCGGCCGCTGCCGGCACAGCCAAGAGCAGCGAGAAGAACACACACGGCACAACGAAGCCGGCCAAGAAGGTCGTCACCTTCAAGGTCTGGGGCACGGCCCCCGCCGGCGCCCTCGGTGGCCTGGACATCGGCTACGGCTCCGACTCCGACACCCGCAAGGGCACCTTCAAGAACGGCAAGTTCGAGGCCACACTGCCTTTCAACAGCGACGCGATGTACTACAACGTGAACGCGCAGCTGCAGGGCTCCGGGGACATCAACTGCTCGGTCACCGTCAACGGGCACACGAAGAAGGGCCACGCGTCCGGCGGCTACAACATCTGCGACGCGCAGCTGAGTTCGGGCCTGTTCGGCAACTGGGAGTGACCATGGCCGACCCGGCGCCACCCGTGCCCGACTCCCCGCCGCCCCCACCGGGACCGAAGAAGTCCCGCACCAACCTCGTCATCATCGGCTCAGCCGCCGCCGTGATCGTCGCCATCATCGGCACCGGCCTCGTGGTCGTGCAGTCCCGCGACGACGGCAACAAGCCGGCCACCGCCGCTTCACCGAGCGCCTTGAGCGAGGACGCTGTGACCGACGCCGCGGAAGACTCGCCCACGCCGACGTATGACGATGTCACCGCCGACAGCTTCACGATCGAGCTCAAGACCACCGCGCGGCAGTGCTTCGGGTCTGCGGGCTGCAATGTGACGGTCGAGCCGGACTTGGCGTACCTGGGTGACAGCGCGAACGTCGACCCGGACGCCGTCTACGACATCACCTACGAGATCCACGGCGATGAGTCCGGCCCGGTCATCGAGACAGCCGAACTGTCGGACCGGACGAGCCTGAACTACACGCCGTCACTGATCAGCACAGCTTCGTCGAACACAAAGGTTTCCGTGAAGATCACCGACGTGACCGTAGAGGGCGGCTGACGCCTCGTAGCCAAGCACAGACGGCTCCGTCCCGAAGGGCGGGGCCAGCTGTGTGCGCGGGCTCAGCGGCAGAGCGGCCGCCAGCACTGCTGGAGGATCTGCCTGCCGCTGGCTTCGGCCGCGCCTTCGTCGATGACGATCAGCTGCTGCATGGCTCGAATCCACATGGGCGGAGCGGTGATGAGCGGTCCCACGCAGCAGTAGTGCGCTCGCGCCGGGGCGGCATCCGATGTGTCCGAGGCCGCATGCTGCGCAAGGCATCTCATCGAAGTCGGCGGTGCCGCCGGCCGGGCCGAGAGATCTGGAGGAATACCGCACATCAGGCGGCGACAAGCTCCTGCTCGCGCTCCGGCGTCCTGACCGCGGGCCTCGTGTCCGGCAGCGAGAGACGGAAGACCTTGCGCCACGCGGAGAACACCTGCTTGGGCAGCGGGCCGGTGACGTATTTCAGCTCGTACTTCTCGAACAGCGCGCGCACCTTCACCGCGACCTCGGCGTACCGGTTGCTCGGCAGGTCCGGGAACAGATGGTGCTCGATCTGGTGCGAGAGGTTGCCGGTCATGAAGTGCATGGCCCTGCTGCCGCTGATGTTCGCCGAGCCCATCATCTGGCGCAGGTACCACTGGCCGCGCGTCTCGCCGTCGATCGACCGGCGCTCGAAGACCTGCACGCCCTCGGGAAAGTGCCCGCACATGATCACCGAGTGGGACCAGATGTTGCGGACCACGTTCGCGGTGAACGTGGCGGCGAGCGTGGGAAGGAACGACGGGCCCGACAGCAGCGGGTGGATCACGTAGTCCTTGAGCACCTGCTTGCGGATCTTGCGGCCCACGGCCTTCGCCCGCGCGCGGAACTCGGGGCTCTTGCGGCGGCGCTTGTTCAGGTTCTTGCCGAGCTCCAGGTCGTAGGCCGCGATGCCGTACTCGAAGAAGCAGGCGTTGATGAAGTTCCACAGCGGCTGGCCGAGGTGGACCGGGTGCCACTTCTGGTCCTCGTCGACGCGCATGATGCCGTAGCCGAGGTCGTTGTCCTTGCCGAGCACGTTGGTGTAGGTGTGGTGCAGCTCGTTGTGCGAGTGCTTCCACTGGTCGGCCGGTGAGACGTGATCCCAGTCCCAGGTGGTGGAGTGGATCTTGGGGTCCCGCATCCAGTCCCACTGGCCGTGCAGGACGTTGTGGCCGATCTCCATGTTGTCCATGATCTTCGCCACGGACAGGCCTGCGGTGCCCAGCAGCCAGGCGGGCGGGAAGATCGAGAACAGCAGCACGCCCCTGCTGACCAGCTCGAGCTTGCGCTGCGACGAGATGACCTTGCGGATGTAGGCGGCGTCTTTCTCGCCGCGGCCGGCGATCACCTCGTCGCGGATCGCGTCCAGTTCGCGGCCGAGTTCCTCGATCTGCTCCGCGGTCAGGTGGGCGGTGGGGTCGATGGCGGTCAAGGTGTTCCTACCGTTCGATGTCGCAGGGGCCCGCCGCGGCGGACACGCAGGTCTGGATGAGGACGCCCGGCTCGGCCTCGGTGATCTCGCCGGTGCGCAGGTCACGGACGGCGCCCGTCTTGAGCGGCGTGACGCAGCCGTAGCAGATGCCCATGCGGCACCCGGAGGGCATGAGCACGCCGGCCTCCTCGCCGATGTCCAGCAACGGCGTGGCGCCGTCCGCGTCGACGGTCTTGCCGGTGGCGCTGAACGTGACCTCGCCGCCGTCGCCGGCGACGACGACGCCGGGGCGGAAGCGTTCGGTGTGCAGGCGCTCCGGTACGCCGTGCTCGCTCCAGTGCTTTTCGGCGGCGTCGAGCAGACCCGCGGGCCCGCACGCCCAGGTCTCGCGCTCGGCCCAGTCGGGCACGAGTTCGTCGAGACGGGCGATGTCCAGCATGCCGTCGGTGTCGGTGTGCACCTCGGTGAGCCGCAGCTTCCCCTCCGCGACCAGGTCGTGCAGTTCGCTGCGGAAGATCACGTCGCGCGGCTGTGGCGCACAGTGGACCATGACGACGTCGTCGAACTCGGTGTCGCGCAGCATGCCCATCACGGGCGTGATGCCGCTGCCGGCCGTCAGGTAGAGCACCTTGGCGGGCGTGGCCCGCGGCAGCACGAAGTCACCGGCCGCCTGGTCGAGCTGGATCAGCGTGCCCGGTTTCGCCCTGCGGACCAGGTGGTTGCTGACCTTGCCGTCCGCAATCGCCTTCACGGTGATCGTGACGCGGCCGTCCGGGCGGTTCGCCGGCGAGGTGATGGAGTAGGCGCGCCACAGGCGCACCCCGTCGACGTCGACCCCGATCCGCACGTACTGACCGGCCGTGTGGCCGTGCCAGCCCCGCCCCGGTCTGATCACGATGGTCGCGGCGTCCGGCGTCTCGGGGTGCACGGCCTCGATCCGCCCCCGCAGGTCGGCGCCCGCCCGCAGCGGGCTGACCAGGTCGAGGTAGTCCGACGGCAGCAGCGGCGTCGTGACCATCTCCAGCAGCTTCCACGCCCTGCTGCGCAGGGCTGTACTCGTCATGAGCCCAGCTTGCTGCGCCTTGAGGCGTAAAGTCCTGACCGCAGGACGTGAATCTGATCGGCGGAATTGTTCGCAGGGAATAGAATCGTGAGCCATGTAACCCAGAGGGCCAGCGAACTGGCCCTGGATGAGACGACGGTCACCGCGCTGCGGGCCGCGCTGAAGAGCACCGCCGAGGAGGTCGTCCAGGCGATCATCGACGAGGTCCCGCCCTACGCCAACGCCCTGTCGGGTCACATGGGCGCCACCATCCGCCGAGCTGTCCGCACCGCCCTGGGGCACTACCTGGACCTCGCGAGCGGGAACGCCACAGGCGGCGACGGCGGCGACGCGGCCTACGAGCTGGGCCGCGGCGAGGTCCGCGACGGCCGTTCGATGGACGCCCTGCTCAGCGCCTACCGCGTCGGCGCCCGCGTGGCCTGGCGATGCCTGGCGGCGGGTGCCGTACCCGCGGGCCTGCCCGCCGCCGAGGTCGCCAAGTTCGCCGAGCTGACCTTCGCCTACATCGACGAGCTCTCCGCCGCGAGCGCCGCGGGCCACGCCGACGAACTGGCCGCCCGGGGCAGGGACCACGAGCGGCACCTGGAACACCTGGCCCGCGACCTCCTCGCCGGCGCGAGCCCGGACGTGCTGCTCGTCTCTGCTCAACGAGCCGGGTGGCAGCCTCCCGTCTCACTGACCGCGGTCCTGCTGCCCGCCGCCCAGACCCGGCCCGCCTACCGCACACTCGACCCGAGCACCCTCGTCCTCGACGATCTGCCGGACGCCACCGGCGTGCTGCTCGTCCCCGATGCCGACCGGCCGCATCTCCTGCGGCAGCTGACCGAGCGCACGGCCGTCGTCGGCCCCGCCCGGCCGTGGACCCGTGCGTCCGCCTCGTACGCACGCGCCGTCCGCGCGCGCTCCCTCTCCTGCGACATCCGCGACACCGAGGACCACCTGTCCGAGCTGGTGCTGAGCGCCGACATGGAGGCGTTCGCAGACCTGCGAGCCCGCGCCCTCGCGCCGTTGCGGACCTTGCCTGCCGCCACCGCACGACGGCTGGAGGAGACGTTGCGGGCATGGCTGCTGCACCAGGGCAGGCGGGAGGAGGTGGCGGCGGAGTTGTTCGTCCACCCCCAGACGGTCCGGTACCGGATGTCGCAGGTGCGGGAGCTGTTTCCGGATCTCGCATCGCCACACCGGGTCCTTGAACTGACGATGGCGGTCGGTCTTCAAGTCAGCTGACGCCTGGCCCGGCCGTCCACGAGCCCGCCCGCGAGCGGTCCAGGAACCGTGTCTCGTTCTCAAAGCCACCAGCCGGCTCATGCGGCCCGGGGATGAGCGGTATCAGCCAGCTGAGATCTGGGGGATGCGAAGACCGACAAGGTCCCGGGAAGCCCGTCCGGGGGCGCTGGCTCTGAGAAGCGCGGCATCGGTGAGACGACGTGGAGGATGCAGTCGCAGTCGGCGACGGCGTCGTCCCAGCCGTCGGGGTGCTGCGGGCCAGCGCGTACGACCGTGAGACGGCCGTCGTCGAAGGGCGCGGCGCGTGGAGCCAGGAGCGCAGTCCCGGCTCCCCCGTCGCAGGTCGCGGACCTGTGGTACGTACGGTGTGCCCGGCGTCGAGCAGGTCAGGATGCACCAGCTTCCGATGCATCCTGACCCTCCGGTGACCAGTACCCGTGTCATCTGTGTCTCCTCAGTTCGCGACGTGTGCTTCCGGCGGTGGCCGCGGCCACGTCGCATGATGTCGCTGGGCGGCGGTCTGGCTGCTTCCGAGGACAGCGGTGGCCGATCATGACGGGGCAGAGAGGCGAGTACGGCGGGATCTCCCCCGCGGCGGCGGTGATGAACTCGGCGATCCCGCGCCAGAGCCCTCCTCATCCTCCTCGGCCCGCTCGTGTCCTGGTGGCCGCGCCGGAACGGACGACGGAGTTGATGCAAGGGCCATACCGAGGACACGTCTGCGGATGGCCTCCAGTTCGGCCTCGTCTAAGACGCCCCTTGGAAGGTCCCGCCGTGTCGTCCGGGGGTCACTCAGCGGGCGTGTTCGAGCAGTTCCTGCGACAGGGTCCACAGGCGTCGGGCGTTGTCCGGGTCGACGGCGTAGCGGGCGACGCCGTGCAGTGTGCCGGAGCGTCGCTCGACGACCTCGGTCTCGTTGCAGTCGACGAAGTAGCGACCGCCGACGCCTTCGAGCAGGGGCGAGGTGGCGAGGAGGACAGAGGTCGCCGCACCCTGTTCGACGGTCTTGATCAGGTCGTCCGGGACCTTGCCGCTGCCGCGGCCGCCGGTGTGACGCTGCAGGTTCGTGTAGATCGCGCCGGGCATCAGGGCGTTGGCGGTGATGTGGTCATCGGCCCAGCGGCGGGTGGCTTCGACCGCGAAGAGAATGTTGGCGGTCTTGGACTGGCCGTAGGCGAGCCACGGGTCATAGGGACGGAAGGCGAAGTCGACGTCGTCCCAGACGATCGGTGACCGCTGATGGCCACTGGAACTCACAACGACGATACGCGCGTCGCCGTCGGCGGCCAGCGCGTCGTGCAGGCCGGTGGCGAGGGCGAAGTGTCCCAGGTGATTGGTGGCGAACTGCCGCTCCCGTCCCTGGTCGGTGTACTGCTCGGGGCAGGCCATGACGCCCGCGTTGTTCACCAGGACATGCAGCGGGCCCCGCCAGGCGGCGGTGAAGGCGCTGACCGACGCGGGATCGACCAGGTCGAGGTGCGCGGCATGCACCTCCCGGTTCCCGGTGGAGGCGGTGATCTCCTTGGCGACGCGTTCGCCCGCCGGCACATCCCGTACGGCGAGGACGACCTCGGCACCGGTGGAGGCCAGGGCGCGGGCCGTCTCCGCGCCCAGTCCCGACGAGGCGCCGGTCACGACGGCACGGCGGCCGGTGAGGTCGATCGCTTCGGCTGCTTCGGCCGCGGTGGTGCTGAATCCGAACGGGGTGGTGATGGCACTCATGGGTGACTCCTTGCGCTGTGCTGCAACGCGGGTCTGTGGTGTGGTCAGGGGGTGAGCAGGCGGTCCTGCTCCGTCGGCGGCGTGCCGGAGTACCAGTCCAAGGCCCGGCCGAAGCGGACCAGTTCGCCGTACAGGGCGGAATCGACGTGCTCGGCGAGGACCAGCTCGAGCACGGCCTCGGCGGCCTGGGCGGGCGACTGGGCCCGGCTGTAGTCGCTGAACCAGGGGCGCGAGGTGGCGGTGTCGACCATGCCGGGGCATACGGCCGCGATCAGAGTGCCGGTGGCGAGGTCGTGTTCGCGGCGCTCGGCCGCGACCGCACGGACGGCGGCTACCTGAGCCACCTTCGAGGGCACGTTCAGCCAGAGGGGCCAGCCGGCCTCGTGCGCGGTGCCGTTACGCAGGGCAGTGCGCCACGACGCGACGGCGTGCTCCACCTGATCCAGGCTCGCGCCGTCGAACAGGTGGTGCAGTCGCGGGCTGAGGTGGCCGAGGGTGCCCAGGCTGCTGGCCACGACGAGCAGCCGGCCACCCGGCCGCAGGACCGGGCCGAAGGAGCGCAGGACCGCATGGGTGGCGACGTTGGAGACGTCGATGAACTCATCTGCCCGCTCCGCCTGCGACTCCTCGGGCAACAGGCGGGCGACCGCGTTGGAGAGAACGACGTCGACGCCTCCGAACCGAGCCCGCACCTCCTCGGCGAGACGGACGACGGCATCCGTGTCGGTGACGTCCAGGACCCGGCCCTCGACGCGGGCACGGGTGCCAGGCAGTCCCCTGACCTCGCGCGCGGCGTCCATCACCCGCTGGGGGTTGCGGCCGGTGAGCAGAACGAGGTCGTGCGGGTTCATGCCGGCCGCAAGTCCTTCGGTGAGGGCGCGGCCGAGTCCCTGGTTGGCGCCCGTGACCAGGGCGATACGCGGAGCATTCATGCACGCCACGCTAGGAACGCGCTCGTCCATGAGTCCAACGAAAGTTCGGAACAGGTGGTATGCGTAAACGTCATGGACTTCACGGACGTGTCGCTGACCGCCCTGCGCGTCTTCCGGGCCGTCGCCGAGCATGGAACCTTCACCGCGGCCGCCGTCTCGATGGGCTACACGCAGTCGGCGGTCTCCCGGCAGATCGCCGCGATCGAACGTGCGGCGGGCGCGGAGTTGCTGGAGCGGCGGCGTGACGGTGTCCGGCTCACCGCGGCCGGAAGGATCGTCATGCGCCGCGCGACGATCGTGCTCGAGGAGATCGAGGCCACCACGCGCGAGTTGTCCGGCCTGCCCGGGCAGGCCGGGACGGTGCGCCTGGGCTGGGTGCCCAGCTCAGGCGCCGTACTGGTGCCCCGGGCCCTCGCCGAGCTGCGCCGCACCGACCCGGACCTGCACGTTGTCGGGCGTGAGGGCGGTACCCCCGCGCTGGCCCGCGCGCTGCGGTCCGGCAGCATCGACCTGGCCCTTCTCGCCTCCGCGCCGCCCTTTCGTGCACCGGACACCGACTCGCCCCCACTCGCGCTGCAGACACTGACCGAACGGGCCCTGTGCGTCGCGGTGCCGGCCGCTCACCCGCTGGCCCGCGGTGACTACGTGGACGTGGACGACCTGCGCGGACAGCAGTGGATCACCGGCTCCTCCTCAGGAGGGGACGGGCTGATGGGCGTATGGCCGGGCCTGGACGAACGGCCCGAGATCGTCCTCACCGCCCGAGACTGGCTGGCCAAACTGCACCTCGTCGCTGCCGGGTGCGGACTGACCACGGTGCCGGCCACCCTCGCGGCCGTCGCACCTCCCGGGGTGCGCGTCCTGTCCGTCCACGGTGGCCCCCAGGAACAGCGGCGCCTGCTGCTGGCCCGCCTTCCCCACCCGCCGGAGCAGGCCGTCAGCCGCGTCGCAGCCGTGCTGCGCGCCGAGGCGCTTGCCACCAGCCCCCACCCCGCTGGGCTCCCCCGGCCTTCCTGACGGCCGGACCACATCTGACCGGCGTGGTCCGCCCACGCGCCCCGCCTCCACGGCCACCTTCACCTGCTGGGCGGCACAGTGCTCGTCGCTGTCGGCGCCGCGGCCGCCGAGGACCGCACCGCCTTCGCCTTCCCTTCGCTTTCCCTTCGCCTCCCAGCAGGCTCTGGCCGGGCCGCCCGGCGGCCCACCGCAACCACCGCCCCCAGCATCCGCGGCCCGGCAAGCCCGGGATCCGGCCGGCCGTGCCGCTGCCTGGACCTGCGACGGCGCAACGCGCCCGGCTCCGGACCGGCGGCCGGGGATCCAGCCGTTTCCGATCCGCTGCTGGTGACCCGACCTGCAGGACCGTCCACGCAGATGACCACCCGCTACTCGGCCGGGCGAAAGCTCCACGGGCACAGAACCGGCCGCGGGTTCATGGCCGTCGTGTCGGACACGGTCCCGATCCGCACCGCCCGGCGGTACAACCGGGCCTGGCCGTCGTAGATCGCGGCAGGCGAGGACCAACCAGACCGCCTTCGCCGTCCGGTTGCTGCTCGCCATCCGCTGCGCCCTCGCTCCTGCCGAACGCACCACGGTCTCGCGCGCAACCTCTATGCATACCGACTAGTCGGTACTACCCTCTGGCCACGCTCCCGGAGCCAGGCGACCGCGCGCCCTCGTCACCCCGCCGCGTGTACCGGCTCCGGGCACTCCCGGGAGGAGCCGTATGTCCGCCACCACGACGCCGTTCGACGACAACAGACCAGCGCCCGACGCACCACCCACGGACGCCCCCGGCCCGCTGGCCCGGCTGTACCGCCGCGAACTGGTGGACTACCCGCCCACCGGTCGCCGTCTGGCGTATCTCGCGATCGTGGTCATCACCACGGTCGTCCTGTACTACATGCTGTACATCCAGTACGCGGTGGCAACATCGATCATCACGCACTTCGACATGACGTACCGCTACTTCGTCTGGGTCTCGGTGATCGGCAACGCGATCGGGGCCTTCGCCTCGCTCGTGGCCGGTCTGGCGGACCGCTGGGGCCGGGCGAATCTGGTGGTCTACGGGCTGCTGATCGCCGCGCTGCTGGTCCTGTTCGGACTGCCGAACGCGGCGGACAAGACCACCTACCTGGTGCTCTTCGCACTCGTCAGCTTCATCGAGGGCATCGTGCTGGTCGCGACCCCGGCGCTGATCAGAGACTTCTCCCCACAGCTCGGCCGGGCCACCGCGATGGGGTACTGGACGATGGGCCCGGTCATCGGCTCCCTCGTGGTCACCACCGTCACCAGCAACACCCTCGACAACGCCACCTGGCAGGACGAACTGCGCTACTCGGCGATCGCCGGCCTCATCGTCTTCGTCATCGCGATCCTCGCACTGCGCGAGCTGTCCCCGGCACTGCGCGACCAGATCATGGTGACGCTACGGGACCGGGCACTGGTCGAGGCACGCGCCAAGGGGCTGGACACCGAGGCGCTGCGCCGCGGCGAGTGGCGGCAGATGATGCGATTGGACGTGCTGGGATCGGCCTTCGCCATCGCCGTGTTCCTGCTGCTGTACTACGCCGCGGTCGGCAACTTCGTCGTCTACTTCGCGACCGTCTTCGGCTACAGCGAGCAGCGCACCAACGCACTGGCCAACTGGTACTGGGGCGCGAACGCCATCGCCCTGGTGCTGGTCGGCCTGCTCTCGGACCGGCTGAAGGTGCGCAAGCCCTTCATGATCGTCGGCGCGGTCGGCTCCATCGTGATGACAGCGGTCTTCGCCACCCGCGCCACCCACCAGACGACCGACTACTACACCTTCGCCTGGCTGTTCGTCGGCATCGGTGTCTTCAGCGGTATCGCCTACGCGCCCTGGATGGCGAGCTTCACCGAGACGGTGGAGAAGCACAACCCGGCGGCGACCGCCGCGGGCCTCGCGGTGTGGGGCTGGACCGTGCGTATCGTGGTCGCCGTCTCAGCGGCCTTCATCCCGGTACTGGTCACCTCCGTCACCCCGCTCGTGGAGCACGGCGCCGAGGTCAAGGCCGCCTCGGCACAGGCGGCGCCCGCGCTGGCCATCGTCAACGCGCATCCAGCGCTCTTCGCCGAACTGGACAAGTACACGCCGACCACCGTCCCGCCTGCACTCGGCGCGCGCGCCGTCCAGGAGGTCGGAGCGAAGGACCTCTCCGTCGTGCAGAAGGCGGCGCCGCAGTTGAAGCTGCTGAAGGAGTACGGCGCCACGGTCCAGAAGGCGTCGAAGGACGGGCCCGGCGAGTGGCGTGACTGGTGGTGGATCTGCGTCGGCGGCCAGGTGCTCTTCCTGCCCTTCGTGTTCGTGATGGCCGGGCGCTGGAGCCCGAAGAAGGCACGCCGGGACGCTGAGGCACACCAAGCCGCGGTCAACCGCGAACTGGCCGCCCTCGCCGCCGCCAAGGGGTGAGCAGTCGTGGAGCCGGCCCTCCGTGGACGGGCCGGCTCCACGACAGCACAACGCGACGTTCATGCGCCCATCCGCGATGACCACGGGCCGCGTCACCGTCCACCCCCCACCGGTCGGCGCCGCTCGGCGAAGGCACGTGCCCCTTCCTCGGCGTCCTTCATGAGTTCGGGCAGCGTGCGTTCACCACTTCGGACGGCACCGTGCCTTGGTGCTGCTCGATCGGCCGCCCGGGCCGTGGAGCTACTCCCTGAGCTGGGGACGGAAGGTGCGGCGGTAGGTATCGGGTGGGACGCCGACACTGCGGTGGAAGTGGCGGCGCAGGGTGGTGGCGGTGCCCATGCCGGTGGCCGCGGCGATGGTGTCCACGGTGGCGTCGGTGGTCTCGAGCAGTTCCTGGGCGAGGCGAATGCGCTGGGTGTGGAGCCACTGCAGTGGCGTGGTGCCGGTGAGGTGCCTGAAGTGGCGGCCGAGGTGGCGTGAGCTCATGCGGGCCTGGCGGGCCAGGTCCTCCACGGTCAGCGGCTGGTCCAGCCGCTGAAGCGCCCAGGGGAAGAGCTCGTCCAGTGGGTGGGTGCCCGGGGCGGGGAGCGGGGTTGCGATGAACTGGGCCTGGCCGCCGTCGCGGTGCGGCGGGACGACCAGGCGTCGTGCGATCTTGTTCGCGTTTGCCGAGCCGTGGTCGAGGCGGACCAGGTGCAGGCACAGATCCATGGCGGCGGCCTTGCCCGCGGAGGTGAGGACGTCGCCGTTGTCGACGTAGAGGACGTCCGGATCGACGGTGGCCGCCGGGTGGCGCCTGGCCAGTTCCCGCGTGTGGGCCCAGTGTGTGGTGGCGCGCCTGCCGTCGAGCAGTCCTGCCGCGCCCAGGACGAAGGCGCCCGTGCACAGTGAGGCCACGCGGGCTCCGGCCTCGTGGGCGGCACGTACCGCCTCGACCAGCTCGGCAGGCGGGTCGCGGTCGGTATCGGCCCAGCTGGGGACGATCACCGTGTCCGCGTGCACCAGGTGCTCGAGTCCGTGGTCGGGTTCCAGGCGGAAGCGGCCCACGTGCACCGGGCCGCTTCCGCAGACGGAGAAGCCGTACCAGGGGTCCACGATGTGGGTCAGGTCGGCTCCGAAGACCTCGACGGCCACGGACAGTTCGTAGTGGAGCATGCCGTCGGTGACGGCCAGCGCGACAGCGGGCATGTCCGAAACTGTACGTGGCATGTCGTTTCCGACGCTCGTGCGGGGCGCTGCCCGAGAGAAAGGATGTGGATGTCAGGCCGCGGCGGATGGATTTCGCAGCGGGCGTTCGAGTGCACGGGAGCAGGCACATGGGGTCAGGTCAGCTGGTGACGGTGTTCGGCGCGTACGGTCACACCGGGCGGTTCGTGGTCGCGGAGCTGGCCGCGCGTGGGTTCGTCCCGGTGCTGTCCGGGCGCAACGCGCAGACCTTGGAGGAGCTGGCCCACAAGCACGGGCTGCAGGCCCGGGCGGCCTCGGTCGACGACCCGACCGCGCTGGACCGGGCCCTGGCGGGAGCGGCGGCGGTCATCAACTGCGCCGGCCCCTTCGCCTCGACCACCGGCCCCGTGATCGAGGCGGCGCTCCGTGCGAAGATCCCCTACCTGGACGTGGCCGCCGAGCTCGAGGCCAACCTCGACACCTTCGCCCACTACCGCGAGCGGGCCCGGGACGCGGGAGCGGTGATCGTCCCAGCCATGGCCTTCTTCGGCGGCCTCGGCGACCTGCTGGCCACCGCGGCGATGGGCGACTGGACCGAGGCCGACGAGGCACACATCGCCTATGCGCTCAGCCACTGGCACCCCACCGCGGGTACCCGGCTCTCGGGCGCGGTCTCCCGCGAGCGACGTGGCGACCACCGCCTGCGCTACAGCGGCGGACAATGGGAGCACCGCACAGACGCCGCGCCCGTCCTGGAGTGGACCTTCCCGGAACCGGTGGGACCCCGGGCGGTGATCGGGGAGTTCACGATGGCGGACGTCGTCACCGTCCCCCAGCACCTCGCCATCCCCGACGTGACCACCTACATGAGCGCCGAGGCGGCCCGCGACGTCGCCGCCCCCCACACGCCGGCCCCGGCCGCCGCCGACGAGAGCGGGCGCTCGAGCCAGACCTTCCTCGTCGACGTCGTCGTCCGCTCCGGCGGAGCCGAACGCCGGGCCACGGCGGGCGGCCAGGACATCTACGCCGTCACCGCGCCCCTCGTCACCGAGGCCCTCGAGCGCGTCCTGACCGGCCGTACCAAGGCCGTCGGAGCCGTCTCCGCCGGCGAGATCTTCGATGCCCCCGACTTCCTCCACGCGCTCGCCCCGCACATCGCGCTCGACCTGCACCCGCAGAAGCAGAACGCCTGACCGAGTCCTCCGCCCGGCCGTCGGGCTCGCGCCCTCAGCGGGCCGTCACGGCACGCACGTCGGCGTCCTCGTTCGATCACCTCACCTCCACGGGTACTGCCAGAAGTCCTCGACGAACGCTGACCCAGCCCGTGAACAGAGCCACGGCGGCGCGGGCAGGCGCTCCGCCCGCGTTCACCATGGATGGTCCCACGGCCACGGGTACCCAGGATGCATGCGCTGACCTGCAGTGATTGAGTCCTGGGTACCCCGGCGGTACGCTGACCGCATGGCAGCGCTCAACGTGGACTTCTCCGATGCGGAGCTCGAGGACCTCCGGGCTGCCGCCCGGGAGCACGGCATGACGCTGAAGGCCTTCGTGAAGGCCTCGACGAGCGAGGCGATCGCCCATCAGCGGAGCCTGAAGAGGGCAGCGGCGGAGTTCCAGCGGGTCTTCGCGGACCCCTCGCTGGCCGACGCCATCGAAGCGGCGGGCATCGACGACGGCCCGAGCGGGAGCACGACGGGCAGGGCCGCCTGAAGCAATGGCGCCCGCCCCACTGCACGTCGACGTGCGCTGGCTCCTGCAGCAGCACGAGACGGCCCTCCCCGATCAGCCCACCATCAACGACTTCTCCGCCCTGGTCGCGGCCGTAGCCCGCCACCGCGTCGATCCGCCCCGCCTCGGCATCGACCCGGACGCGTCCTGGCGGGCGGCGGCGCTGCTGCACACCCTGCTGCTGCTCAGGCCCCTGCCGTCCCTCAACGTCCGCTACGCGTGTGCTGTCACCATCGCCTATATGCACGCCAGCGACGAGGGCATCGACGTCCCGTACGGGGAGCTGATCGAACTGTGCAAGGACTTGCTGGCGGGCAAGGACAGCGTGTTCGGTGCCGCCGACCGGATCCGTTCCTGGCGCATCTGACCGTCCTGGCTCCAGGCCGCCACCAGTCGCCCGGTCCCGGATGAGACGGGCATCGCCGGAGCCGTCCGAACGGGCGAGGACGAGGTCGGCCCACGGAGCGGACCAGGTGGTGGCGGTACGGCCGCGGCCTGACCGACGGCATACCCGGCATGCCGTACTGCGCCACGCAGCTCTCGAGCCGCGCCCAGGGCATGGCCGCCCGCCGCGCGGGCCCGCACCACCTTGGCCTCGCCCCCCACCCAGCCGCGCAGGTGCTCGATCGCCCGGCGCGGTCGTGGGTCGTCAGGCTGAGCCGCCCCGAAGTGGTGGAGGACATGTTCCGCGCAGCTTCCGCGCAGGTTCCGCGCAGGCTGCCGCCCGCAGGGCGAAGCTCCTGTTACTGACCAGGGCCGGGCCGGGCCGCGCCGCAGCGAGGCCGTGGGGCTTCGGCGCGAGGACCTTCGCTTCGTCCTGGGCGCCGGCGTGCCGGGCTGCCGGATCCCCAGCGGCTGAAAGCCTTGGCCACGACCGGACGGGTGGAGATGAACCGGCCTGCGAGCACTACACGGCCACCAGGTCCGAGAGAAGGTGCACCATCGCCGCTCAGAGGCGGGGTCGAGATCACGCCCAGGCGGGATCACGCCCAGGCGGGATCACGCCCAGGCGGGATCACGGCCGGTCAGGCCGAGGATGCGGTCCAAGGTGGGTGCGTCGGCCGACACCGCGACCTCCGGTGCGTACAGGCCCATCTCCCGCCCCTGCTCCACGCCGGCGAACATCGTGTCGTGCAGATGCGCCAACAGGTCGGCGGGCAGTTCCAGCCGCTGCCCGGTCGCGACCGCCAGGTCCCAACCGTGCACGGCCAGCTCGCCGACGATCATCTCGCCCATGACAGACGCGGGCAGCATGTGCGGCGTGCCCATGCTCGTCTCGCCCTCCCAGGCGCTCGGCGGCGCCCACGACGACGTGATGTCATTCAGCAGCGCGAGCAGACTGCCGCGCCAGTCGCCGGTCGCCAGGTCCACATCGGACTCGGCGGCCGCCGGCTGCGGAACGTGCTCCTTGCGGCCGGCGCCGGCGAGCGACGGGCCCCAGAACAGGAGGTGGTTGACCAACGCCCGCACGTCATACTCCGTACACGGAGTCCTGTTGGCGAGCTGGTCGTCCGTGATGGTGCGGGCCACTGCGGCCATGGCCTCGGCCGCGCTGGAAAGGTGTGACATGGCGGCGACGCTAGGCGCCATGGGCCGGAGGGGTATTGAAGAAAGACGACATGCACTCTGCCGCGTGGGGCGGGACGTTTCGTGAGCTGGTGAGTGCATGGGTCTGGCGTTCCACCAGTGGCGCCGCCGGGACGAGGCAGGACCACACATCGAGGGCAGCATCTGGAATCACGAGGTATCACTGGTCGACCAGTTCTACGAGTGGGCGGTCCGCCAGCGCTACCTCGCGCCGGTCCCGATCCCGCACCGCGCCCGCCGCACCGCGCCCGCCGCACCGCGCCCATGTGTTCGGTTGTCCGGCCCTCGACTCATCGACGGTCCCGGCGACCTATGGCGCATGACGAACTCGTTCTGCTCCTTCTACCCCTACGCTCGCCGCGCTGGAGACCGCGTCCTCGCTCAGCGTCAGATGTGGGCCCTGACTTGCTGCACCGGATGTCCGAGTGCGTCCCCGATCGCGATCAGTTCCTCGTCGCTGAACCAGACGCGCTCCGGGTTCCAGACGGTGATCTCGAAGCGGGCGAAGCCACAGGGCCAGTCGTACTCCAGCGCGTCCAGCGAAGTCGCGCCGCCGCAGCAAGGGACCACCACGGCGAGGGTGGCGAAGCCGTCGTCGCAGTGAGCTTCGAGGAGGTCGGCCCACCACTCGGTGCCGATCAGCGCGCCGCATTGGGGACAACCGATCTTCTGCAGATTCTGACCACAGTCGACGACGGTGAGTCGTGCCAGGCGACATCGATTTCGACCTCGACACCGCCGGGGAGCCCGGGGGCCAGGTCCTCCACGAGCCCCGCAGCGCGCTCGGCCGCGGCTTGCTCAGGCTGCCAGTGCGGGTCGGTCGGAATGACAGAGAGGACATCGTCACTCACGGACTCACTCGATTCGTCAGGCCAGACCTCATCCGGGTGACGTGATATTACCGGGCGCGCATTCGGGCGACAGGCTCCCCGTGCGGGTCACACCTCGAAGGCGGCGTGACCGGATGCCGCACCCCTTGCCGACGGAGACCGCCGAGCACAGGACCCGCAGCTCGACTCGCACGGAACAATCAGTTCGAAACGGGCCCTGGCGGATCAACCGGGGGCCGGCACGAGACGTGGAACTCGTTCCCTCCGGCGTCGAGGAACTCTCCGGGTTCCCAGTCGAGACGGCTGACCTCCAGTCGCAGCCTGTTGCGCGCCACCTTCGACGCAGCAGGCGGCCCCATCACCAACGAGACCGTGCTGGTGGGCCGCCGGCGCAGCCGGACGCCCCAGTCGTGGGACTCGACCGCGTGCCAGTCGGCCCGGTTCTGCCAGAAGGCCAGCTGCGCGTAGCGGTCTTCCTCGGCGACATCGAGGCAGATCGCGACGAGGCCGGAGTCCGCGAGCACGCCAGGGTGACCGGGACGCAGTACGCAGAACTCGTTGCCCTCAGGATCGGCCAGCACATCCCACGGGACATCCCCCTGACCGATGTCGACCCGCGTCGCACCCAGTGTGAGCAGGCGCGCCACTTCTGCCTCCCAGTCCGGTCCCCCGGCCAGGTCGAGGTGGAGTCGGTTCTTGTGTGCCGTCTTCGGCTGCGCAGTCGGCACGAACCGCAACTGCAGGCCGCCCGTCCGCCCTTGTGTCGCGTCCATCCAGAAGCGATCCATGCGCGCGACGTCCAACGCGTCGATCACGATCCCGGTCAGCATCCCGTTCTCCGTTGAAGGGGCGGTTGTCGCGGCGCAGAGCCCACAGACCGTCGACGCGGGCCCCGACGCCCTCGAGCCCCCGACCGTAGCACCGGCCGGTCCGCCCGGCTGTCGCGGCGGTCGAGACCCTTCAACCAGGTCGTCTCCCCCGCACGCGTTGGCCGGTACTCCGCTCCTGGAAGGACGAGTGGCGGATCTGAGCGCCCTGGGTCATCTCAGCCTCTCGTCGGAGATGTTCGGTACTTCGGATCAGTCCGCGAGTCCATCCTGCGTGTCGGACCCACCGACGGTGTAGGTGTCCTTCAGCTTCACCTCGGTTACGCAGCGGCCCTCTTCGAACGCCGCACGCCAGTCGCCGATGACGTGGAGTTCGTCGGTACCCATCGCGCGGACCACCATCAGACCGCGGGCCAGGTGCCTGCGGCACCGCAGGCCGACTCGTCGGCGCGGGCTCCGCGGCTTGGCACTCGGCGGAGTCCAGGTGCTGGGGGAACCCTTCACCTGGTGACGGGCGGGGTGCCCGCACAGCACACACGGCCGGGGGGCAGCGAGCACGTCGGCGTCGTCGTCCTGGCCGGCCGCCTGTCCGGCATCCGCGCGAACCTCGCCCTCCGGCTCATCCTCGGGGACTTCACCGGTCGTCTCCGCCACCTCCGCCGCCTCGGCCGCCTCGGCCGCCAGCTTCGCCTTCGCCCCCTGCAGGAAGTACCCGCACTTCTCCCGCACTTCGCCGCTCGGGTCCCGTCCGGACTCCCAGCCCCCGACTGTGGAAGGGCTGACGCCGAGGGCCCGCGCGAGCTGAGCGCGCGAGAGGCTCAGTTCCTCGCGCAGGGTGCGCCGCTCCTCGGCGGGGGGCAGTGCCACCTCCTTCCGGCACCGGCGAGCAGGGCGTCGATCGCGCCGAAGTCCGTCATCACACGACTCCTTCGACGGCTGCACGACGTCGGGGCCCAGCCTGTCGGCCGGGGAGGCGGCAGTGCGTGGCAGGCAGCGCTTCCGCGGCCCGGGTGGGTCCCGCCAGGAGTTCGACAACGTCGATGCCGTAGTGCGCGGCGACCGCCTCGCAGTCGGTCAGGCTCCAGGCCGCGGTGCCGGACTGACGATGCACCAGGCGCGGGACACCGGAAGGCCGCACGCGCTCGGAAAGAGCTGCGGTTCGCATCAAATGTCACAGCCGATCAGTCCGTGTGTCACACACGTGTCCCGGTGCCTCTGATCGAAAACCTGACCGGTGAACCTTACGTCTTGCAGATCACAAAGCCCGCTCGCCCGGAGCGGGGCGTCCTGAGGAGAGATCGATGACCGTTCGGAAGACCCGTAAGACGTCAGCGTTCGCGCTGGTCGCGATTGCCGCAGGCTTCGCACTCACGGCCTGTGACAGCAGTAGCGACAACGCCTCGTCTTCCGCGTCGGCGTCCTCGTCCGCGCCTTCCGCTCCTTCTTCCCCCTCCTCTGCCTCTTCGTCTTCCGCCGGCGGCTCATCCGCCGCGGCCGCCGCGTCGCAGCCCTCCAAGGCCGCAGGGGGCTCCGAGGGTTCCGGCGGGAGCGCGTCCGGGGTGTCCCCCAAGGACGGCGTGAAGTGCACCGACCAGATCGACTACGCGGGCGACCCCCGGTCCAACGCCCAGATCAACTCGATCGGCGAGAACACCGGCACCTGCCCGGCGCCGCGAACGGGGGACGCAACTCCGTCGGGCGTGCCCAACAAGCCCGGCGTGAAGTGCACCGACCAGGTCAACTACGCGGGCGACCCCCGGTCCAACGCCCAGATCAACTCGATCGGCGAGAACACCGGCACCTGCCCGCCGGTCCGGCACCAGTGAATCGCTGTACGGCGGGAGCCGGACGGCTGCGGCGCCCGGCTCCCGCCGATCCCGCCGATCCCGCTGACCGCAGATGCCGAAGGAGCCGCTGTCGCGGACCGGCGTGCCGTTCCACGTGATGCGTTTGTCGCTTCCGCAGGCACCGATTCCGCGGGTGCTGAGCGTGGACGACTTGCAGGACCACATCAGCGTGTACGCCGGCAACGGGTACCGTCACTCTCCGGCCGCCGTGCCCTTCACCGGCGGTCCGCCCAGGTAGTGTCCCTGGGAGTCGTAGGGCCAGGCGTTGGCCTTGCAGCCGTGGAGTCCGTATATCTGCTGCATCATCGCCGGTGCCGGCTTTCCGGGACCGGGGCAGCCTTCGTGACCGTGGCCGATATGGTGGCCGACCTCGTGGTTGATGATCAGTGCGCGGTATCCCGAGATGGGCCCAGGGAACCTGGGTGAACCGGTGAGCCAGCGTTTGAGGTTGACGACCACCTTGTGGCCGAGGTCGCAATTGACCTCGCCGTGGGTGTCCAGTCGGCCTTCGGCGCAGATCCGGTCCGCGGTGTCGGGGCTTGCTATGTCGATCACGAAGTCATACGGCTTCCGTGAGACGAGTTGGAACGCGTCGGTTCCGTCGGCGGTCCAGCCTCGCTTGTCGGCGAGTATCTTTTCGATCTCCCGGGCCGCCGCATTGGGCGAGACGCCCGTTCCCTGCTCGACCAGGACCGCAAAGCGTCGGACGTCAGGGCCTTTGCCGTACACCTTTCCGGAGGCCTGTGCGGTGGTGAACTCCCCGTTCCCGTGCTGCTGGACCCCCGACATCTTGGCCGTATCGCCACTGCCGCCCGGGGCGCAGGCCGTCAGGAGAAGAATCATGACGGCCGCGAGGGCGTGAGCCATCGGTTTGTGATCCAGCATGGTTTCCGCTCCGAACTTCGCCACTCGTCGTCCACCTCTGCAGAACGTCCTTGCGATCTGTTCCAACGTCCTTGCCGTGCGAGCAGTTCGATTCCCGGGGCGACGGACACTCCTGTGACGAGCGTGTGACTGCGCCGTGACGCGTAATCGGCTCGTGTGGTGAGATGCCGACGCCGGGCGGTTGACGGGCGCACGGGGCACGGTCACGTCTCCTGTGTCGGTGGAGGCCATCGATCGTGCGCGGCTGATGGTGGAGGCCATCAATCACGGTGTCGTGGGTGTGGTGTGTGCCAGGCCCGCTGACCAGCCGACAGGCGCTCCTTCGGCCGGCCAGGCGCCAGATGGAGCAGTCGGCCGGCATGGCCGTCGTCCCGGGCGAGGAACTCGCGGAGGCAGGCCGGCACACTGTGCTGGGGCAGGGATCGTCCGGCTCCAGGGCCCTGGCCTGTACTCGAAGTCGATGCGGCAGCACACCGCGCTGGGCGCCTCGGGATGGGGCCTTCCGTCGAGTGCGCGCGACGGGGGCGCCCGCTCGAGGCAGTGCGGACCTGTGCCTCTCCTCGCCGCATCCGCGACCATACGATTCACGCCAACCCCGAGGCCCCAACTTGCCTTGTTCTCTGTGCACTTGACCGCCCGACGCGGGGGATCACAGCCTCCACCGGGTGACCGGAATTCGCATGCCGCCGGAGAGCGGAGCTGACAGCAGGAATCCGGATCACGTTAGATGTCATGTCCCCGTCCATTCATGTGTGGCCGTCAACGTCCTGACGGGAAGCCACCCCCTGGAGGACACGTGATCGGTCAGTTGAACCGCCGAGTTTCCGTTGGACTGCGTACGGTGTTGAGGGCCACGCTCACCGCGTGCCTGGCGATCACCGTCGTCGGCGCCGCAGGCGGCACGTCAGCCGCCGACACCAGCGGAACGGACGCCCTTCCGTTCTCGGGCGCCACCACGTCCGGCCTGCACAACACCTACGACCCCGCCGCGTTCACCTATCTCGCGCAGGCGCTCGACACGGGCACCTCGATGATCGAACTCGACGTCTGGGACGACTTCTTCACCAAGGAGTGGAAGGTCAGCCACTCCAGCCTGACGAGCAACGGCAACAACTGCGTCAACGCCTCGAGCCCCGCCGATCTCTACACCGGCGGCGCCAACAAGGACCTGGAGAGCTGCCTGGACGACGTACGGGTCTGGCTCGGCGCGCACCCGGGACATGCACCGCTGATCATCAAGCTGGAGATGAAGGCCGGCTTCCAGGCCAGCCTGGGGATGAGCCCGGCCAAGCTCGACCAGTCGATCAGCGCCCACCTCGGCAACCTGGTCTTCAAGCCGAACGATCTGCTCAACAAGCCCGGCGGCGGCCAGTACGCCACCCTGGACGACGCGGCAAGAGCCGACAACTGGCCGACGCGGCAGTCGCTCGCCGGCAAGGTGATCTTCGAGATCATCCCGGGCACCGTCGAGGAGAACAACCCGACCGACTCCCTGTGGACGGACCGGGAGTACGCGGGCTACCTGCGTGACCTGCACACCCAGGGCAAGACCGCGCAGGCGAACATCTTCCCGTCGGTCCACAGCGCCCAGGCCGGCGACCCGCGCACCCGCTACTCCGACACCTCGCTGCGTCCCTGGTTCGTGGTGTTCGACGGCGACGCGGCCACGTACCTCAACGGCACCATCGACACGAGCTGGTACGACACCCACCACTACCTGCTGATCATGACCGACGCGCAGAACGTGTCGCCCGCCCTGGACGACACCAACCCCTCGGACGCGGACGCCCGGGCCCGGATCGCCGAACTGGCCAAAGCGCACGCCACCGTCGCGTCCAACGACTGGCGCGGTCTGCCCGACGTCCAGTCGCTGGTCGCACCCCGCGGGTGACCCGACAGCGGTCACTTGGCACGACCAGGCGCCCCATGGGTGATCACATGGGGCGTGTCCGCTTTCCGCGAGCCGAGCCTCCACAGCTCTGCCCCACGAAGCTGTCGGACAGTCCAGCGGCGGCAGGAGCTGGGGGCTGGGGCTGGGACTCCTGACCCGGTCGCGCCCTCCGGCTCCGGAGCCGGAGGGCGCGACCGGGTGATCCATGGGGCAGGGCCGGTTGGAGATCTCTTCGCCCTTGCACGCTCCCGGGTCCTGCTGTCAATTCCGAGGTGATGCCCGCCGTCGACAGCCGGTCGGGGAGCACGCCGGGGAGCACGACGGACGCCGCTGACGTCCGATTCCCGTAGGAGGTATGCCAAGGCTTTGTGGAAGTGCCCTGTGGGAGCGGCGTGAAAGGGGTAGAAGGGCAGGGAGAGGTAAAAGCCGTGCGGGCGGCGGGACTTGTGGACGGGGGGCATGGTGCGTCAGGCTCAGCCGACGCCGGAGGGGGCCGGGACGGGAAACCTGCACGCGGCCCTGCTGCGCGTGCTCGACGCCCGGGGCGGCCCGGTGGGCGTCGCTTTCCTCGTCACCGAGGATCGCGCGCTGACCTGCGCCCACGTGGTCACGGCGGCGTTACGCGCCCCGGACGGCCCGGAACCGGACGTGGGCACCGACCTCCCGGTGGACCTGCCGTTGGTGCCCGGTGGGCAGGAGACGCCCATCACCGCCCGGGTCGAGGTCTGGGGGCCCGGACTGCCGGACGGCGCACAGGACGTGGCCGTCCTGCGGCTTCCGTCCGTGCCCCCGGGATCGTCGCCGGGCACGTCGCCGGTACAGCTGGTCACCGGCCGGGATCTGTGGAACCATCCCGCGCGCGTCTTCGGCCTTCCCGTCGGGCGGCCGGGCGGGGTCTGGCACTACGGTCGGCTGCGCGCCGTCCAGGCGGACGGCTGGGTGCAGTTGGACCTCACGGCGGACGGCTACCGCGTCTCGGGCGGTTTCAGCGGCGCTCCCGTCTGGGACGACGAGCTCAACGGTGTCGTCGGGATGGTGGTGGCGGCCGAGTCCGGGGAGCCGCCGGCCAGTTATCTGCTGCCCACCCGCCTGCTGGCCGGGGCCTGGCCGCCGCTGTCCGAACTGGCCCTGCCGCCCTCGCCGTTCCGTGGCCTCGCGGCGTTCCGGGAGTCGGACGCGAGCGAGTTCCACGGCAGGGCGCGGGAGAGCGGGGAGGTCGCCGGCCTGGTGGCCGCGCAGCCCCGGACCCTGGTCGTCGGCCCATCCGGCTGCGGCAAGTCCTCACTCGCGATGGCCGGCGTCGTGCCACGGCTGCGTGCCGAGGGGTACGCCGTGGCGGTGGTGCGTCCGGGCACCGAGTCCGATCCGCTGACGGCCCTCGCGGCGGCACTCGTACCGCTCCTGGAGCCCGGTGCCGCACCGGCCTCCCCCGCCCGCCCTGACCCCGAACGAGCCGCGGACGTGGCGGAGTTGAGTGCTCTCCTGGTATCACAGCGGTCGCTGGCCGACGTCGCGCCGAGCGTACTGCGGGTCGCCGGGGCCGAGCGGCTGCTGATCGTCGTCGACCAGCTGGAGGAACTGCTGGCTGCGGAGCCGGCGGCCGTCGACCGGTTCGCCGAGCTCCTCTTCGGCGCCGATGCGCTCCCAGCCGGTGTTCATGTCCTGGCCACCTTGCGGGGGGACTTCCTCCAGGCCGCCCTCGACCATCCCCGCATCGGTGCGGCCCTGCCCCGTAGGCCCTACGTGCTGCGGGTCATGACGTCCGAGCAGCTGCGCGAGGTGGTGACGGCCCCCGTCGCGTCCGTGCCGTCGGTGTCCTACCAGCCCGGTCTTGTCCGGCGGATCCTGGACGACGCCGGTGACACCCCGGGCGCCCTGCCCCTGCTCGGTCTCACCCTCGACCTGCTGTGGCAGCGCCAGCGGGACGGCCTGCTCACCCACGCCGCCTACGAGCGGCTCGGCCGGGTCGCGGGGGCCTTGCGGCAGCACGCCGACGAGGCCTGGGCCGAGTGCGTCGGCGCGGCCGACGAGGAGGCGGCCCGACGCCTGCTGGGGCGGCTCATCCGGCTGCCGCTCGGGGCCGGTTCGGTGACCCGGCGCACGGCACCGCGCCGTGACCTGGACGACGAGGCATGGCGGATCGCCGGGCGACTGGCCGCCACGCGCCTGTTGGTCGCCGGCCGCGACGCGGGAGGCGGCGAGACCGTCGAACTCGCCCATGACGCGCTGATCACCGCGTGGCCGAGGCTGGCGGACTGGGTGTCGGAGAACCGCTCGTTCCTGGGCTGGCGCGAGTCCCTGCGTCACGACATGGACCGCTGGCAGGAACACGGGCGCCGGCCGGACCTGCTGCCCGGCCCGGTCACCCTGGCGAGCGCGGAGCCATGGCTGGGAAGCCACGCCGGCGACCTCACCGACGCGGAGCGGGACTACCTGCAGCAGGGCCGCGCCCGGCAGCGCACGCGTGCCCGCAGACGCCGCCGCTTCTTCACCGGCCTGGGCCTGATCGCCGTTCTCGCGCTGGTCCTGGGGACCCTGCTCGGCTTCCAGCGCCGGCAGAGCCGTGCCCAGCAGAAGGTCGCGGACTCACGTGCCCTGGCGCAGCTCTCCGCAGACCGGACGAAGGCGGACCCGGTGCTCTCCACCATGCTGGCCCTGGCCGCGTACCGGACGTCGCCCACCACCGAGGCCGCGAGCGCACTGATGCGCAGCTACGTGCAGTACGCGGGCACCGCACGGCAGCTGGCCGGGCTGCCCGACACCCTCGGTGGCTATCAGACGAGCGCCGACGGCCAGGTCGTACTGGCCCGCTCCAGTGGCGGCAAGGCTCGCCTGTATGTGCACGCGGCCACCGGGGAAGTGCGCAGCGAGCGGCTTGCGCAGCCCGTCCAGGCACTGTTTCCGCTGGTCTCCCGGGACGGCGGCCGAGCCGGGTACGTGGGCCTGGACGGATCCCTCGTCTGGTACCGGGTGAACAGGTCCGCCGGCGGCGGCCCGATCGCCGGACCCCCGCACCGGCTGCCCGCCGCCCACGAGGTGACCCAGGGGCTCTACGACGACCACCGGGCCGCCCTCTCCCCCGACGGCCGTGTGGCGGTGGCGGCGTCCGGGACGCACATCGTCTCCTGGGACCTGGACCGGGGCACCCTCACCAGGGTCCCCGCACCCAAGAACATCGCCTACGACCTGGCGCTGTGGGCCGGCGCGGACGACCGGACGGCGCTGGTGCAGACCGCCACGGGCCGCCCCGGTCACTTCACCGTCGGACTCGACGTGATCGACCGCCTCACCGGCACGGTGCGGCCGCTGCAGAAAGCGCCGGGCGTCGATCAGGTCCAGGTGTCCGGCGACAGCACGGCGGCCGTGACCTGCCGTCGCCAGGGCGGCCGGGCGTACTACTCCGTCCTCCCGGTGACCGGCGGGCGGGCGGTGCGCGGCTTCTCCGAGAAGGCCGACCTGTGCCGGCTGCAGGCCGTGGACGGCAGTGGGCAGCGGGCCGTCCTGCAGGACGGCAACAACATCCGGCTGGTCGGCCTGGCCCATGGCACCGCGCTCTCGCGGATCGTCGGCGTGGGCGCCGGAGGCTCCGAGATCAGCCTGTCCTACGCCGCGGTGGGCAGCACCCCCACGGTCATCGGCATCATCGACAACCGGCTCTCCTACAACGCGTTGACCCCCGAGCTCACCCCGCTCGACATCCACACCATCGCCTTCACCGGCCGCGGCGGGACCATGGTCGGTGTCGTGAAGGGCGGTTCGCGCATCCAGGTCCGAGCGGTGGACGAGCCGGACAAGGTGCTCGCCGACGCCGCCCGCCCCACACCGTATTGGGACACCACGTTCACCCACGAACACCTTCAAACCAACGACGACGGAACCCTCGTCGCCGACCGGGACGGCCAGGACAGCATCTCCGTGCGCCGACTACCGACACTGCGCCGCACCGCGCGGATCACCCCCGCCCCTCCCCCACCCACCACGGGCGAGGACCCCACTCTGACCTGCTTCTTCGACCGGTCCGGACACCTGGTGACGGTCTCCGGCACCGTCATCCAGCAGTGGAACCCCTCGACCGGCCGCCAACTCGCCCGCTTCGACGCCTCCGTGTACCACCCCGACACCGGATCCGACGGCGCGCCCGAGCTGTCCGTCGCGCCCTACCCGGAGGGCGACGCCGTCGCCGTCACCGTGACGGGTGACCCCCGCACGCACCTGGTGGACCTGGCGAAGGGCCGCGAGACCGCTCACCTCACCACCGGGAAGGACGCGACGGGCGTCGAGTTCGACCCCGGCGGCCGCCATCTGGCGATCCTGCGCCGGGGCGGCCTGGTCGAGCTGTGGCGACGGCACCCGTGGCAGCGCGAACTCGGCCCGCTGCCCGTCGTCCTGGACGACGAGTCCACCGCCCGGTTCATCGGCGACCGGGGCCGCTTCCTCGTGGCGGTGGCCGGCAAAGTGCGCGTCTACCGGGTGGCGGAGCACTCCTACGACTCCTTCTACGAGCTCGGCGGCCCGGCGGGCATCGACATCCCCGAGCCCTACTCGTTCCCGGGCGCCGCCGCCGACGGGACGGCCGTGCTCTATACGGACATCGACGGTGACGGCGGCCCGGTCCCGCTCGACCCGGCCCTGTGGGAACGGCGGTTGTGCCAGGTCATCGGCTACCGCGACTTCACCACGAAGGAGCGGTCGGGTCTGCCGACCCACCTCCCGACCGGCCGCACCTGCCCCCGCTCTTCCGCGGGAACAGGCGGCTGAGACACCTGGCCACGATGGCTCCGGCTCCTGCGGACACCGTGAGCGAGGGGCCATCGGGACGACGACGGAAAACAACGGAGGAACGCACGGCATGGAGTTCTTGGTGGAGGTTCCGGTCGCCCGGAACGCGGCCCGAGGGGACGAGATCATCAAGGTCGCGATCGAGGCGGCCGAGCCCGAGGGACTGGTCCAGGTCGCCCGGCCGGGCCAGGTCGTGGCCCGGGCCGGCCGCTCACTGGGCGAACTCGTGGCGGGCGTACGGCCGGTGGCGCAGAACTTCGTCGACGGTTTCCGCTCGATGGCGCAGGCACCCGACGAGATCACCGTGGAGTTCGGGCTGTCGCTGTCCGCCGAAGCCGACGTGGTGATCTCCAGCACCTCCGCCCAGGCCAACTTCAAGGTGTCGCTCACCTGGAAGAACGGCTCCCCGGGAAGTGCCGTCCCGGCCGCGGCCGCTCCGACGTCATGACCCCGCCACCGGCCGAGACCGGGCCGCGGTCCGGCCCGGCCGCCCTGGAGGCGGCCGTCCTGCGCATCCGCGACCGCGCGGACCAGACCGTCGGCATGGGCTTCCTGATCACCCCCGACACGGCCCTGACCTGCGCGCACGTCGTCTCCGCGGCGCTCGGCACCCCGGCGCACGAGGAGCCTTCGCCGGACGCCGGGGTCCGGGTGGACCTCCCCCTGGCGGCCGAACCAGGCCCGTCGGTGACGGCACGGGTCGAGCGCTGGGTCGCACCGCGTTCCTCCGACGGCGGGGACGTCGCCGTACTGCGGCTGCCCGCACCGCTGCCCGCCGCCCGGCCGGTACGGCTGGTCGGCGCCGCGGCCGCGGACACCTGGGGACATCACGTCCGTGCCTTCGGCCTTCCCCGGGGCCGCCCCGGTGGGGTCTGGCACGCCGGAGTGCTGCGCGGACCGCAGGCCGACGGATGGGTGCAGGCCGACCTGGAGGGAGTCGGCTACCCGGTCTCGCGGGGGTTCAGCGGTTCCCCGGTGTGGGACGAACAGCTGGCGGGCGTGGTCGGCATGGTCGTCGTGGCCGAGGCCCGCAAGCCCTCGGCGAGTTATCTCATCCCCACCGGCCGCCTGGCGGACACCTGGCCCGCACTCCACGGGCTCCTCCGGCCGGCCCGGCCCTTCCGGGGTCTTTCGGCGTTCCGCGAGAGCGACGCCCAGATCTTCCACGGGCGGCACCGGGAGAGCACCGAGTTGGCCCGCATGGTGGCGGACCATCGCTGGGTCACCCTCGTCGGCCCGTCCGGCTCGGGCAAGTCGTCTCTGGCCATGGCGGGTGTGGCACCACGGCTGCGGGCCGCCGGGACCCAGCCGGTGGTCGTACGGCCGGCTGCCGGAAGCAGCCCGCTGTCCGCCCTGGCCTCGGCGCTGCTGCCCCTGCTGGAGCCCACCTCGAGCGAGACGTCCCGGCTGACCCGGGTCTCCGGACTGACGGACGAGCTGACCGCGGCGGGCGGACTGGGACGGATCGCCGAACGGCTGCCGCGGCCCACCGCGGACGGCCCCGCACTCCTCGTGGTCGTCGACCAGCTGGAGGAACTGCTCGCGGCGGAGCCGGCGGCGGCAGCCGAGTTCGCCGCCGTCCTCTTCACGGACACACTGCCCGCCTCCGTCCGCGTCCTGGCCACACTGCGGGCCGACTTCCTGGACACGGCCCTCGCCGACCCGCTCCTCGGACCCTGCATCGGCCGGCAGGTCTATGTGCTGGCGCCGATGGGGCCCGAGCGGCTGCGGGAGGTCATCACCGCTCCGGTCGCGGCGATCCCGGGCGTGGAGTACGAGGACCGGCTCACCGAGGTGATTCTCGCGGACGTCAGCCGGGCCCCCGGTGCCCTGCCGCTGCTGGGCCTCACCCTGGACCTGCTGTGGCAGCACCGACGCGACGGCGTCCTCACCCATGCCGCCTACGAGGACACCGGCGGCGTGGCCGGCGCGTTGGCCCGGCACGCGGAGCGCGTCTGGGCCGAGCACGTCTCCCCGCAGGACGAGGAGACCGCGCGCCGCCTGCTGACCCGGCTGGTCCGGGTACCGCCCGGCCAGGCACCGGCGACTCGCCGCATGGTGCCGCGCACGGAACTCGGCGAGGCCGAGTGGCAGATCGCCGGGAAGCTGGCCGCCGGGAGACTGGTGGTCACCGGGCGCAGCGCCGAGGACGTCGAGAGCGTCGAACTCGCTCATGACGCGCTGATCACCGCCTGGCCCCGGCTGGCCACCTGGGTGGCGGACGACCGGCGGTTTCTGGCCTGGCGGGAGTCGTTGCGCCTGGACCGGGAACGCTGGGAGCGCGGCGGGCGCCCGGTGGATCTGCTGCCGAACCGGACCGCCCTGACCGCGGCCCGCATCTGGCTGCGTGAGCGCGGCGCCGAACTCGGCGAGGCCGAACGCGACTTCCTCGACCGCGGACGCGCGCACCGCGGGGCGCAGGCCCGCCGCCGCCACTCGCTCCGCGCGGGCCTCGCCCTCGCCGTCGCCCTCACACTGGTGCTGGGCACCCTGCTGTACGCGCAGCACCGGCAGGCCCAGCAGCACACGGCGCTCGCGAACTCCCGCGCCCTGGCCCAGGCTTCGGCGGACCAGCTGGACTCCGACCCGGCGCTGTCGTCGATGCTGGCCATCGCCGCCTACCGCGCCTCACCGACACCCGAGGCCCGTGACCAGCTGCTGCAGCAGTATCTACGGCAGATCCCGGCCGGCCGCACGGTCTCGGGCTTCCTGGGCCCGCTCGGAGACTTCAGCGCCGACCGCGACGGCGAGGTGCTGCTGGTCCGCTCCCTGACCCGGGCGACGCTGTACGTGCATGCCGCGACCGGCCACCTGCGCATGCTGCGGCTGCCACCCGCGACGCCGGTGTCGTATCCCGTGGTCTCCGCCGACGGCACCCGCGCCGCGACGGTCAACGAGGACGGTTCGGTGGACTGGTACCGCGTCACACCGAACGCCCGGCGGATCGTGCAGGGCGTGCACCATCTCGCGCCGGGACGAGGGCTGCCCAGGCCGGACTACGCCGGCGGCAACGCCGCGATGCTGCCCGACACCCACGGCTCCAACGCCGCGCTGTCCCCCGACGGACGGATTCTGGCGTACGCCACGTCGACCCGTGTCGTCGTGAGGAACCTCGACACCGGCCGCGGCAGCACCATGGCGGTGCCGCACGGCCACAACGGGGATGTGTGGTTCGGGCCGGACGAGCGGACCCTGCTGGCGGACGTCCGGGCCGGCGACGGCCGGTCCCGGATAATAGCCCTGGACCTGGTCACGGGCCGGACCCGGGCGATCACCCCGGCCGCCGACCAGACCCTGGTCTCGGCCGACGGAAGCGCGGTCGTGGTGTGCCGCAAGTCGGGCGCCGACGACGTGCTGCACGCCGACGGCACTGTGCAGGTCTTCCGGACACGGGACGGCAAGCAGCAGGGCAGAACGTACCCGGACCGGGGCAACTCCTGCCGTCTCCAGGCCGCCGACGCGTCCGGGCACCGCTTGCTGCTGGGGCCCCCGGCCTCCGACACCGCCTCGTCCCTGCGGGTGATCGACGCCGACCGGGGCACGTTGCTCTCGACGTTCCACGCGACGGGCAAGGCGGCCCAGCTCGTCACGGCGCACGGAAAAGCCCTGCTGCTGACCGCCGACACCAACCGGATCGGCTTCGTGCCCGTTCCCAGGGCCCCCGGAACCCTGCGGGTCGACAAAGCGGCTCTCACCGACGACGGCAGCAAGGTCATCTCCGTACTGAGCCACAGCTGCCTCATCCAACTGCGCCCCGCGAAGAGCGGCTCCAAACTGCTCGCCCAGGTGCGGCGGCCCGAGCCGTGCCGTCCCCTGGGGAAGGACGACCAGCTCACCCTCGACCCCACCGGGCGGCTGTTCGCCCTGCGGGACGGTGACCACACGGTCTCCGTCCACCAGGTCTCCACCCTCAAGCGCCTGAGCCGGGTCACGACACCCGCGCCCCCCGGCACGAGCCTGCAGTACTTCTTCGACGACGGCGGACACCTGGTGACCCGGTCGGGCACCCTCGTCCAGCAGTGGGACACACACACGGGCCGTCAACTGGCCCGGTTCGACACCAAGGTGTTCCGTCCGAAGACGGTGGACGGGATCCTCGACCTCTTCGTCGGCCGCTATCCGGCGCCCGGCACGGTCGACGTCATCGCCTGGGGCGACCCGGTCGTCCACCTCGTGAACCTCACGACCGGACACGTCACCAACGGCCCACGCCTGACCTCCGACACCCACGCGGTCATGTTCGATCCCACCGGACGCCACCTCGCGGTCCTGCACTCCGGCGGCACCATCGAGCTGTGGAACCGCGACCCGCTGCGCCGCGAGGTCGACACCCTGCCCAGCGTCGAGAACGAGGACGGCCTGTACGTCGCCCAGTTCATCGACGGGCAAGGACATTTCATGATCGCCGCACAGGACTCCGTACGGATCTACCGCGTCGGTCACAGCGCCTACGAGGACGCCTACGAGTTCGGCAACCCCACCGGCATTCCCAACGCCATGAGTTACCGCTTCCTGGACGCGTCCAAGAACGGCAGGACGGTGCTCTACGCGAACACCGCGGACGTCACCGGCGGGCCCGTCGACCTGGACCCCGCCGTCTGGCGCAAAGCCCTGTGCCAGGCCATCGGCTACCGCGAGTTCACCTCCGACGATCGCCGGAACCTGCCTGCTCCCGTACCGACTCGACCGGTGTGCTGAGCGCCCGACCTACTGCTCGGACGCGTGCCGGACGACCTCCCGCACCAGCGCGAACGCGAGGGCGGAACGGGCCTGCCGCAAGGATGCCGAACGCGGACACGACCACGCCCGCGACCAAGCCCGGACCCGCCGACTCGGCGAGGCGCCGGCACCTCCCCCACGGCCGAAGGAGCCACCGCAGCCCACGCGAATCAGCCGAGCATCATCACTCCAAGCAGCCCCCGGACACGACCCGTTGCAGGCGGCGGCCACCCGGAACTGTGATCACCGGGCCCGGCCCGATGGCCGGCGGGGCCCTTGCCGTCAGGCCGTCGAACGCAGTCCGTCCAGTTCGCCGCCGATCGCATCCCGCAGCACATCGTGCTGCGGGCCGAGCATGAACCGCTCATCACGCCACCGCTCAGGGGGATACAGCCACACCGGCCTGCCCACCAGGTCAGCCGGCTCCCACTCGAACCGCGGCCAGACGTGGGCGTGCAGGAACGGGTCCGTGTTGCCGAGGATCTCCAGGTTGACCCGGCGGAAATCGGGGTCCAGCCGCCGGCAGGCCCGCTCGACCGCTTCTGCGAGCTGGTCCATGTCGGACAGAAACCCGAGCCGCCTGGCCCTCGGCAGGTCGGACAGCCGTTGAACAGCCGGCTGGTCCGTGAGGAGAACCGAGTACCCGGGCAGGAACTGAACGTCGCCGATCACCGCGAAGCCGGATTCGAGCCGCCGCAGCACGGTCGGGTTCTCGCCCCGCAGAGCAGCTCCGATCCGGTCCGTCCACCAGTCGCCGGTCATGGCCCGAGCCTATCCGCGAGTGATCAAGACGTGCTCTTCGCCCCCCGGCCCGTCCATCCCTCATCGAGCGCGCGCCCGGTCTGCGCCGGGCGCCTTCGCCGGTCACGCCCTCGCGGTCAGGCGAGCACCCTTCGGGCCTCGGTGTCCTGGCGGGTCTGGAGACGGTTCCATTCGGTGAGCGTCGCCGCATGGCCGTCCAGCCATTTCTGCTGTACGACCCGGAGTCTGGCGTAGGCGGTGGGCAGGTAGTTCGTCGCGGCTTTGCACCGCATGTCGGCCCGCGCCGCGGGGTTCGCGCCGGGCTGCGTGTCTCGGGGCAGACTCAGCAGCACGTCGAGGGGGTCCTTCTCGCGGAACCCGGCCCGGCTCATGCACGTGCGCCAACGGGCTTGCAGGGCACGGAAGTCAGCGTCCCGTTCCACCTGGTCCCTGGCCTGCTTCTCGCCCTCCCCGAGCTGGATCCGCAACTGCAGCCAACGCAGCCGCGAGTCGCCCAACAGCCGCTTCTCCGCCTCGGCCTGGCAGCCGTCGGCCGGCCGGGTGACCTTGAACATGGTGCCCTTGGCGGAGATCCGCTTGCCGGGGTCGCCGTACAGCGCTCTGGTGAACGCCTTGCCCCGTGACTTCTCGGGCGGCACGGACGCCGCCGGCGGTTGCGGCGCGAGGGACTCGAGCCCGAAGGGGGTCGGGTGTTCGTCGGAGCCGACGGAGGTGACGGGCTCGAAGGTGAAACCGTGCCGCGCCATGCAGGCGACCGTGAGCTGCTGCTCGGCCCGCTGGACGCGGAGTGCCGCGGCGCTGGGCAGGTACAGCAGCCGCTGGAAGGGCAGACGCCGGTTCAGGGCGTCGGTGTTCACCCGGGTCGAGCCGCTCGGCTTCACCGGAGTCCCGGGTGAGCTGCGGCCGTGGATCACCCACACGGTCAGGGCCACGGCCAGGACCAGGACGACGGCGGTGATTCGGGCGGCGTGGCTGCGTGCGGCGGCCGGCGGCATGGGGTTCCTCTTCCTCGGTGGCCGGTACGGCGACCGTCGTCACCGACGATCGCCGTACCGGCGGACGTCCGCGGGTCAGTAGCAGGAGATGGTGGTCCTGCCGCGCAGTCGCAGAGAGCTGGCCAGGTTCTGCTTCGAGGAGGGCAGGTACTCGACGCTGCTGCCCGGGTTCACGCAGAACAGGAAGGTTCCGTAGTTGGAGTTGACGTAGTAGTGGCTCTCGTAGTTGCTGTTGCTGGAGTTGCTTGCCGAGACCACGTTGTCGTTCACGGACTGGCCGTATCCGGACAGCCCGCTGCCCTGGTTGAACGTGTCACCGCTGAAGTTGGTGTCACTGTTGAAGTACGAGTGCTTGGCCGAGTCGAAGCCGAGGTAGAACACACAGTGATACCCCGACGCGCAGTTCGGGCCCGCCGAGGCCGGCGAGGCCAGGACCGCGCCTCCCGCCGCCATGGTCACTGCCAGACCGACGACCGCGGCAAGCCGCTTCCGCGTACGTGCGAGTGCCATCCGCATCCCTTTCGTCACTATGGGTTTCCGGGACCGCACCTTGGTGCCGACCGGTGGCGCAACAGTGGCTCAAGGCGGTGCAGTTCCTGCTCAGCCGCGGTGCAGTACCGGTGCAATCCGCGCGCACCGGACCGCTGGGTCTGCGCGGCCGCGCAGGGCGCGGGGACGCCGTTCACAACAGGCCGAAACGACCCCTGGCGCCGCGCCTGCGTCCCACAGCATCGTGGGCATCACAGGCGCAGCGGTCCTGTGCCGTGCGACACCGGGACCGCGGGGGGAGCCTTGGGGGCCTTGGTGGAGTTGCGTGTACTGGGACCTGTCGAAGTGCGGTCCGAGGAAGGAGAGCTGCGGCCGCTGGCGCGCAAACCGACGGCGCTGCTGGCGGCGGGCCTCCTCGACGCCGGGCAGGTCGTGTCGGTGGACCGGCTGGTGGACGCGGTGTGGGGGGAGAGACCTCCTACCACCGCGCCGAAGCTGGTGCAGAGTTACATCGCCCGGCTCAGACACGTGCTGCACGTCCCCGGTCGCCGTGAGGTGATCGTGACCCAGCCCCGTGGCTATCTGTTCCAGCCGGAATCGGACGAGCTCGACCTCAACCGTTTCCTGAAGCTGACGGAACAGGGCCGCGCGCAAGCGGCGAGGGGCGAGCCCTCGGCGGCGGCCACCCTCGGCCGGGCGCTGGCGCTGTGGCACGGCCCGGCGCTGGGCAACCCCACCACGGCGGTGCTCCGCACCGAGGCCGCCCGCCTGGAGGAACTCCGACTGGCGACCTTGGAAGTCCTCATGACGGTGCGGGTGGACGGGGGCGCGGCGCCGGATCTGGTGGCGGAGCTGAACCGGCTGGTCGCCGTGCACCCGGAGCGCGAACGGCTGCGACTGCTGCTGATGACGGCGCTGGCCGGCTGCGGACGACGCGCCGAGGCCCTCGCCGCCTACCGGGACGCCCACCGCTGGCTGCGTACGGAACTCGGCATCGGCCCCGGCCGCGAACTGCGTGAACTGCACGCACGTCTGATCGCCTGGGAGGCGCCGGGGCGGAGCGGCGGCGACGAGTCCGAGGCGGGACCGTCGGCGCCCGCCCCGGCGGTCGTCGACGTGTCCGAGCGGGCTTCGGTACCCGAGCAGCTTCCCTACGCCACCCTGCTCACCGGCCGGGACACGGAGTTGGAGGACCTGCGGACCACCCTGCGCCACAACCGACCGCACCCGTCGGTCGGTGTCGTGCACGGCATGCCGGGCGTCGGCAAGACAGCCCTGATCGTGCACGTCGCCCGTGACGTCACTGCCGACTACCCTGGTGGACGGCTCTATGCGGACCTCGGTGGCACACGTCGGCAGAGCGCCGAACCGACGCAGGTCGTCACCGGTTTCCTGCACGCGCTCGGCATCGCACCCGCCGAGCCGTGCAGCACCTTCGAGGAGGCTTCCGCGATCCTGCGCACGGTGCTCTACCGGCGTCGCATCCTGATCGTCCTGGACAACGTTGCCGACGAGCGGCAGGTACGCCCGCTGCTGCCCGGCCCCGGGGGAGGCAGCTCCGTGCTCATCGCCGGCCGCTCGGCGCTTCTGGGGCTGGACGCGACCAGCCGTACCCACCTCGACGTGCTCGACGTGCCGGACGCTGTGGCGCTTCTCGCCAGGCTGGCCGGCCCCCAGCGGATCGCGGCCGAACCCGCGGCGGCCGCTGACATCGCCCGGCTGTCCGGAGGGCTGCCGCTCGCCGTTCGCGTGATCGGCGCCCGGCTGGCCGCCCGCCTCTGGTGGCCCTTGCAGTCGGTGGCGGACCGGCTGCGCGCGGAGGACACCCGGCTGGACGAGATGGTCTGCGGCGACCTGGATGTACGGGCTCGGCTCCACCAGAGCTACGACCGGCTGTTGCACGCCGAGCGGCGGATGCTGCGCAGGCTGGCCGCCCTGGACGTGGCGGACTTCGCGTCATGGGCGGCAGCCGCGCTCGCGGCGACGGAGGTGCACGAGGCGGAACGGCTGGTCGAACGACTGGCGGACGCCCATCTGCTGGACCCGCTCGGGGCGGACCGCTGCGGGCAGGTCCGCTACCGCCTGCACGACCTGGTGCGGCTGTTCGCCCGTGAACGCGCTGCTGCTGAGGACACCACGGCCGAACGGCAGGCCGCCGCCGTACGGCTGGTGGACGCCATGGTCGTTCTGGCCGGCGGTGCCGGCGGACATCAGGCCGCGGAGACGTACGTGCGGACGCCATCCGCCGAAGCGCGGCCGGCCGAACTCAGGCCGGCGCCCAGGGCCTGGCTCGATGCCGAGCATGCCTTTCTGCGGGCCGGCGTGAGCCTTGCCGTGCGCTTCGGTCTGCACCGCAGCGCGTGCGACCTGGCGTCCCTGCTCGCAACGGCGGCGCCGGGTGGCGAGCGCTGCCCCGCGGCGCGAGCGCGTCAGAGCTGCCGCCGTGCCGCACCCGCCCTGGTCACCGAGGTGTGATCGCCGCCGGACCGCCTCAGGCGACACCGACCGGCTCGGTCCGGGAGCGAACCACGAACCGTCCGGGCCGGTCGGCCTCGCCGCGTTCCAGCGCCTGGAGCGGTCCTGCGACACGGAGACCGGCCCGGACATGGGCGGTCGGTCCGGTGAGCAGGCCGGACCTGCGGTGTCCGAGGGTCTTCGCCGACCGTTGACGGCTCGTCGCCGGCTGCCTACCGTCCAAGCGCAGCGATGCCGAACAGAGTTCGAGATATCGACTGAAGGAAGGTCCTGATGGACGGCATGGAAAGGTCACGGCGGTCCCTGTCCGCGCTCGGGCTGCCGGAGCGGGACCTCGGGGAACTGCCCGACTCGGACAAGCGCTTCCCGGACGGCGCGCAGTACCGGGTGGAGATCCCGTCGGTCGAGGGCCCCGGGCCGTTCCGAGCAGTCATGGACGAGGCCGACCGGCACGGGATCCGGATAGACCGGATCAGCCAGGGCAGCGGCATGATGCTCCTCGCCGACGCGGAGATCGAGCAGATGGTGGCTCTCGGCCGCGAACGCGAGGTGGAGGTCTGCCTCTTCGTCGGACCGCGCGGCGGCTGGGACGTCGGCGTCCAGGCCACGTCCGCCGCGGGCGGCGGTGCGGCTGCGGTGCTGCGCGGCGCCGACCAGCTCGCGTACGGGGTCGAGGACGTCATCCGGGGCTGCGACCTCGGAGTGCGCAGCGTGCTCGTGGCCGACATCGGCCAGCTGTGGGTCCTCGGCCGCATGCGGCAGTCCGGCGACCTGCCGCCGGACCTGGGGATCAAGGCGTCGATATCGATGCCGACGGCCAATCCCGCCGCCGCGCGGGTCCTTGAGGACCTCGGAGTCACCACGATCAACCTGCCGATCGACCTCACCCTGTCCCAGGTTGCGGCGATCCGGAGCGCGGTGGACGCGCCCCTGGACGTCTATGTGGAGGGCGCCGACGACTTCGGCGGCGTGGTCCGCTACTACGAGATCCCGGCTCTCGTGCGCGTGGCGGCTCCGGTCCACCTCAAGTTCACGGTGCGCAACGCGCCCTCGCTGTATCCCGCCGGAGCGCACCTCGCCGACGTGGCCGTGGCGACCGCACGCGAGCGCGTACGGCGGGCGGCGATCGGTCTTTCCGTGCTCCGCCGGCACTATCCCGAGGCCAAACCCAGCCCCGGACCGGGGACGCCGTAGGCGCCGACGCAGGCGGGGCGGAACGGACGATTCGCGTACAGGTATTGCCGCAACCGTAGCCTGCTCGGGGCCTTGACGGCCTGTCAGGCCGGTTCTACGTTCTGCCTCACCAAAGAAGCCGAACATTGTTCGAGATACCGGACTGTAGGGCCCGAGCGCGCCGGAGTGATCATGAAGAAGATCGATCCGCAAGTGGAAGAGGCCGTCGACACGCTCGGCCTGAACGGGCTGGCCAGGCGGCGGCTGCTGAGCGGCGCCGGAATGATGAGCGCCTCGGCCGCCGCGGCGGCCCTGCTGTCCGCCTGCTCAGCCGGCAACAAGAGCAACGCCAGCACATCCGGCGACGGTGTCGGCGACTTCCCGAAGACACCGAAGTGGAAGTTCGTGTTCGTCAACCACGTCACGACCAACCCGTTCTTCACCCCGACGCAATACGGCGCGGCGGACGCCTGCGCGCTCCTGGGCGCCTCGTTCCAGTGGACCGGCTCGAAGGACTCGAGCGTCCCGGAGATGGTCAGCGCCATGGCCTCGGCCGTCTCCGCGAAGGCCGACGGCATCGCGGTAGCGGTCGTCGACAAGAACGCCTTCAAGTCGCCCGTCGACAAAGCCCTCAGCGCCGGGATCCCGACCGTCTCGTACAACGCGGACGGGGCGAGGGGGAATCCGGGGACGAGCCGGCTCTGTTACATCGGCCAGGACCTGTACCAGTCCGGGGTCGAACTGGGCCGCCGCATCGCCTCGGTGATGCCGTCCGGCGGGGACGCGGTCGGGTTCATCGCCACCCCGGGCGCACTCAACATCCAGCCGCGCATCGACGGGGCCACCGACGCGATCAAGGCATCCGGCAAGTCGATCAACTTCAAGTCGGTCGCCAGCGGCGCGGAGCTTCCTCAGGAGCTGTCGACCATCGACGCCTATGCCAGCGGACACAAAGGCCTCAAGGGCCTGTTCGCGGTCGACGCGGGCTCGACGGAGAGCGTCGGCAAGGTCGTGAAGAAGTACGGCCTCAAGAAGAAGGGCGTGGTCGCGGGCGGCTTCGACCTGAACCCGAACACCCTCACCGCGATCAAATCGGGTGACCTCGACTTCACCATCGACCAACAACCCTATCTGCAGGGCTTTCTGAGCGTGCTGTACCTGTGGATGTACAAGCTGTCCGGCGGACTGGTGATCCCGAGTGTCACCGACACCGGCCTGCTCTTCGTGACCAAGGACAACGTCGACCCCTATCTGCAGACCAAGACCCGCTACGAGGGCTCCAGCACGAAGCAGCAGCTGATCAAGCGCTCCGGCCCCATCGCACACGCATGAGCGAGCGGGCCGCGCAGGACGCGATCGACGGGAAGACCACCCCGGCCGACGGCAGGACCGCCACGGCAGGCACCCCGCCGGTGGGGCGGCACGGCCCGCTGCGCCTGGTCCTCGAGGCGTTCGTCATCCGCCGCGAGGCCACCATCTTCATCGTCGCGGTGGGCCTGCTGCTGTACTTCTGGTCCAACAACTCCGACTTCCTGGCACGCAACAACCTGGTCAACCTCTCCCAGCAGACGGCACCGTACGCGATCATCGCGGCGGGCATGGTGCTGCTGCTGGTCAGCGGGGAGATCGATCTGTCGGTGGGCGCCGTCTTCGCGCTCTCGCCGTTCCTGATGCACTACATGATCGACTACTACGGCACGTACCCGATCGTCGCGATCATCGGCTCGGTGCTGGCCGGCGCCGTCATCGGTCTCGTCAACGGCTTCGTGGTGGTCGTGCTCAAGGTTCCGTCGTTCGTCGCCACGCTCGGCATGCTCTTCCTCATCCTCGGCATCATGCTGACCACATCGCACGCCTACCCGGCACAGATCCCCGAGGCCGCACACGGGGTGCGCGGCTGGTTCGGGCAGTCGGACTGGTCGGAACTGATCTGGTGCCTGATCATCGTCGCGTACTTCCACGTGGTGCTCACCCGCTCGCGCTGGGGCCTGTACACGATCGCCACCGGCGGCAACCCGCTCGGCGCCGGCGAGGCCGGCATCAGGACCGGACGCATCAAGTTCGGCAACTTCATGGCCACCAGCGCCCTCGGGGCCTTCGCCGGCATCCTCGAAGCCTTCCGCGTCGACTCCATCGACCCGACCGCTGCGGGAGCCGACGGCGCATCCCCGATGTTCACCGCCGTCTCCGCCGCGGTCATCGGCGGTACGGCGCTGGCCGGCGGCTCCGGCACGGTCGTCGGCGCGCTGCTCGGCGCGCTCGTCCTCGCGGAACTGCGCAACGGGTTCAACCTCATCGGCATCAACGCCAACCCGTTCAACATCATCCTCGGTGCGGCGATCATCCTGTCCATGGTGCTCAACGTGCACCTGGCCCGACTGCGAAGGGCGGGCCGCCGATGAGCGAGCCGACCGGGCCGGCAGCCACGCCGGCGCTCTCCGTGGAGCACATCGCCAAGGGCTTCGGCGCGGTCACGGCGCTGCGGGACGTGAACCTGCACCTGGACAAGGGTGAGGTGCTCGCCCTGGTCGGTGACAACGGCGCCGGAAAGTCGACCCTGTTGAAGATCCTCTGCGGCTTCCACCGGCCCGACGCCGGCCGCATCCTCCTGAACGGCCAGGAGGTGACGCTCAAGTCGGTCGACCATGCCCGTTCGCTCGGCATCGACGCGGTGTACCAGGACCTGGCGCTGGTGAACGAGCTGACGGTCTACCACAACATGTTCCTGAACCGGGAGAAGATCCACCCGACCCGGCTGCTGAACAACCGCGCGATGCGCACGCTCGCCCAGGAGCACCTCGACGAGATGGGGGTCAACATCCCGTCGGTCGATGTCCAGGTAGCCAAGCTCTCCGGCGGCCAGCGCCAGGCCATCGCCGTGGCCCGCTCGGTCTATTCCGAGGCCAGGGTCCTCCTTCTCGACGAGCCCCTGGCCGCGATGGGCGCCAAGGAAGGAGCGCTCATCCTCGACCTGGTCAACGACCTCAAGGCCCGCGGTGAGGTCTCCGTCATCATCATCGCCCACAACTACGCCCAGGTCTTCGAGGTCTGCGACCGGGTCAACCTGCTCCAGCACGGCGAGATCACCTTCGACAAGCGCACCTCGCAGACGTCGGTGGCCGAGCTGACCGACCTGGTGGTCGAGGAGTACCGCAGGTCGCGTACCAGGTAGGCGTCTTCGGCCGGATCTCGTCCACGCGGGTGCGACGGCCCATGCCGCCCCGGGCCACCGTCTTCGCCCGCTTCTCGCGGAAGTACGCCCACCGATGTGCTCGCCGAGCTGCGGGATACCCTCGGTGTGCCCGGCTTCAGGATCGACCGGCACGTGGGACGCGCAGCCCGAGTCAGGGGACAGTGACCAGATGAGCACGGAGAAGATCGCCACCGTGGAGCTCGGCGCGAACGGCCCCCGGGTCGGGGTGCAGGGCCTCGGCTGCATGGGCATGAGCGAGTTCTACGGGGAGACCGACGAGGCGGCGGCCCGCGAGGCGCTCGACACCGCGCTCGCGACGGGCGTCACCCTCTTCGACACCGCGGACCAGTACGGCCTCGGCGCCAACGAGACCTTTCTCGCGCCGTTCTTCCGCGCCCACCGCGACGACATCACGCTCGCCACCAAGTACGCCATCGTCCGCCGGGCGGACGACCCGGCGTACCGCGGTGTCCGCAACGACCCCGCGTACATCCGGCAGGCGGCCGAGGCGAGCCTGCGCCGGCTGGGCGTGGACGTCATCGACCTGTACTACATGCACCGCCGCGATCCCCAGGTGCCGTTCTCCGAGTCGGTCGGCGCGATGGCGGAGCTGGTCGCGGAGGGCAAGGTGCGGCATCTCGGGCTCTCCGAGGTGACCGGCGCCGAGCTGCGCGAGGCGCACACGGTCCACCCGATCGCCGCCGTGCAGTCCGAGTGGTCGCTCTTCAGCCGGGACGTGGAGATCTCGCTGGTCGGTGCGGCCGCCGAACTCGGCGTAGCCGTCGTGCCGTACTCGCCGCTCGGCCGCGGCTTTCTCACCGGCTCCTTCCAGGACGCCGCGCGCGAGCTGCCGGCCGACGACGTCCGCCGCTTCTGGCCCCGCTTCACCGGCGAGAACGCCCAGCACAACTCCGGCCTCCTGGAGCCGGTCCGCCGGGTCGCCGAGGCGCACGGCGCCACACTCGGCCAGATCGCGCTCGCCTGGGTCCACCAACGCGCCCGGACGCACGGGCTCACCGTCGTACCGATCCCCGGCACGCGCAGCGCCGACCGCGTGCGGGAGAACACCGCGGCGAGCGGGATCATGCTCACCGACGCGGAACTCGCGGCCCTGGAGCCTGTCGCCGCGCAGGTCGCCGGCGACCGCTACCCGAACCTGCGCGACACCTCGGCCGCCCGCGAGTAACGCACGCGCTCAGCCGGCCGTTCTGCCGCCGGTCGTTCTGCAACCGGAGGTTCCTGAGCGCGGCCGTGACCGTGGTTCAGACTCGGATGACCTCGGGACCCAGGAGTGAATAGCGGCCGGCTTCGGAGGGCAGCAGCCCGACATCGGTGACGATCGCTTCGAATTGCGCGACTTCGGCGAAGCGGCAGAAGCTCACGGCACCGAATTTCGTATGGACCCCGGCGAAGACCCGCCGCCTGGCGAGCCTGATGGCCTGGGCCTTCACCTCGCAGACCGCGGGATCGGGAGTGGTGAGTCCGAACTCGTGGGAGATGCCGTTCGCTCCGAGGTACGCCAGGTCGATGGCGAGGCCGGAGAGCATGCGAGTCGCCCAGTGGTCGACCGTGGCCATCGTTCCGCCGCGCACCCGGCCGCTGAGCAGCAGCACGGTGATGTGCTCGGCGGAAGACAGGGCGCCCGCGGTGGCCAGCGAGGAGGTGACCACGGTCAGGGGCCGGTCCCTGGGGAGGGCGGTGGCGATGAGCTGGGGGGTGAAGCCCTCGTCGATGAAGACGGTCTCGGCGTCCTTGAGCAGTTGGGCCGCGGCCGCCGCGATTCTGGACTTCTCGGAGACGTGCATGGTGGTGCGGACCGCGAGCGAGGTCTCGAACCCTCCGCTCTCCACGGCATGGGCACCGCCGTGTGTGCGCCGGACCAGCCCGCGCCTCTCCAGCGAGTTCAGATCGCGCCTCACCGTCTCCTTGGAGACTCGAAGGTCGGCTGCAAGTTGTCCGACGTCCACCGATCCGGAACGGCGTGCCATTTCCAGAAATCCGCGTCTGCGTTTCTCGGGGTTCACGGTGTCGCCTCCGTTCCGCGCCTCCGCGCGACGAGCTCGCGTCGGCTGTCTTCCGCGGCCCGGCCTTTCGGGCTCCGGTCGCCAGGTTTACAAGTGGAATGCCCATACTGACCAGGCTCGCCATGGGCCGGATCATGACCGAACCTGCCCGCTCGACCGATCACGAAACCCCTGGAAGATGCCGCAGGAGGCCGTCGCGGCACAGGGACCGCAGCCCGCATCGCGCCCGAAACCCGCCCGTTTGCTGCCCGTTTCCCGGGCTCCTGGTCCGGACCTGGTCCGAAACAAGGCGGAAATCAGCGTCAGCCTCAGCTCTCACCTTCCGCTGCTGCCACGACGTCGGGGCGCGGGGACGCAAGTCGCCCCGCGAGGACGGCACTTGGGACGGGCGGAACCGAGTTGACACACCCCCGTGCCGCGCGGCCACGCGGCACGTGCCGGCGACTCCACGACCAGGGGCCCGCATCACGTCGTGGTCATGGCGCGCTCCGTGCACGGAGGCAGGCTTCCGCCTGCGCCGCCGTACATGCCGGACGAGGATTTTGTTAGGGGAATCCATTCCTCCGATGCGCAATACTCCGCCCGTCCAGACCCCGGAGCGGCGAGTGGAGGGCGCAGCCGGCCCGCGGGCGAGTCGACCGCCCGGCGGAAGTCCCGCACACGCCCCGTACGACCCGCACGAGGCGTTCGACAGCAGAGCACACCAGGAACAGCCCGGCGGCACGCGTCGGCACACCTGCCGGAGCTGCTCCGGCGCCCAACTGAGCCTGGGGGTAACCGCCATGACACGCGCCATCTCTCTGCACGACGTCAGCAAGTCGTACACGCACGGCGTCCGCGTGGTCGACCGGCTCTCCCTGGACATCGAGCCCGGCGAATTCCTCGTCCTCCTCGGGCCCTCCGGGTCCGGCAAGTCCACCGTGCTCAGAATGATCGCCGGCCTGGAGGAGATCGACGAGGGCGAACTGCTGCTGGACGGCGAGTACGCCAACGATCTCCGGCCCGGCGAACGGCAGTTGGCGATGGTCTTCCAGAACTTCGCCCTGTACAAGAACATGACCAGCCGGGACAACATCGGCTTCCCGCTGCGCATCGAGTCGCCCGACACCGACCCCGGACCGAGGGTGGAGGCCACCGCCCGCATGCTGGGGATCGAGGATCTCCTCGACCGCTTCCCCGCCCAGCTCTCGGGCGGGGAACGTCAGCGCGTGGCCATGGGCCGGGCCATCGCCCGCCGCCCCGCCGTGTTCCTGATGGACGAGCCGCTGTCCAACCTCGACGCCAAGCTCCGCAACCATCTGCGCGCCGAAATATCCGGCCTCACCAGGGAGTTGGGCGTCACCACGGTCTACGTCACCCACGACCAGGCCGAGGCGATGTCGCTGGGTGACCGGGTGGCCGTCATGCGCGCAGGCGTCCTCCAGCAGGTCGGCACCCCGCGCTCGGTGTACGCGCTGCCCCGCAACGTCTTCGTCGCCGCCTTCATCGGGCGTCCCCGCATCAACCTCCTGCGCGGTGTCGTGCATGCCCCGCTCGGCGGCGCGATGGCCATCAGCCTCGGCAAGCAGTACCTCCGCCTGCCCGAACCCCTCTCCCTGGACCACCAGTTGCTCCGGGTCCAGCAGGGGCGCGAGGTGATCGTGGGGCTGCGTTCGGAGGCGGTGCGGATCGCCGGCCGCGCCTCCGCCGCCCTGCCCGGCGAAGTACGCATCACCGGCCTCGTGGAGCATCTCGAGTTCCAGGGGCACGAGATGCTCGTCCATTTCAACACCGGCTCCCACCCCGCCGTCGTACCCGATCTGGAGGGCCCGCGGCCGGACCGGCCGGTCCGGCGCCGCAGGCGCCACGACCTCGCTACCGTGCTGGACCGGCTGCTCAGCCGCGCGGGCGCCCTGCGTGCGGGTCCTGTGGCCACGCTGGAGCACCCGGCCGACGACGAGGCCGACCCGGCGCCGCCCGAGGGTCAGGTCCTGCAGCGTGCGGCCCTGCCCGGTGACCTCATCGTGCGCACCGCGCCCGACCTCGGGCTCCGCCACGGCATGCAGGTCCGCCTTCTCGTCGACCTCGCCCACCTGTTCGTCTTCGACCAGCACGGTGAGCGCATCTGCCCGGCCCCGGCACGGCTGCCCCAACTGGAGGACTGAGCCCGGTCAGTCCTTCGTACCCGGCCTGTGCCGGCGGCCGGAGCACGTCCGGCCGCCGCGCCGCCGGCGGGTACGTGCACCGGCCGTGCCGGGGCTCGGAACGGGTACGACACGAGCGCGGCAACAGGCAGGACGGCGACGGCACTCCGAGACACGAACGCGGCAACAGGCAGACGGCGACGGCATCTCAGGGCACGACGGCCGCACCGGGCGGGGCGACCACAGGTCCACGAGGTCGGCGCGCACCGTGCCGATCGTGGGGATTTCCAGGTCGCGGGCGGGATTGCATGACTGCGCCGGCGTGCACTCGCTCCGTCGCGACCGGCAGCGAGCGTCCCATCAGCCTGCCGATCCGCGCGAGGAATCATGACTTTCATGTACCAGGCTTCCCGCCCGTACCTGACCGGGAACGAGGCGGGCTATGTCGCCGAGGCCATCGCGACCGGGATGATCTCGGCTCAGGGGCCGCTCATGAAGCGGTTCGAGCGGGAGTTCGCCGGCTTCACCGCAACGGCGCACGGCGTCGCCTGCTCCTCGGGCACCGCCGCGCTCACGCTCGCCCTGCGGGCCCTCGGCATCGGACCCGGCGACGAGGTCATCGTGCCCGAATTCACCATGATCGCCACCGCCTGGGCGGTGACCTACGTGGGAGCCACGCCGGTCTTCGTGGACTGCGCGGACGACCTCACCATCGACGTCGATCTGATCGAGTCGAGGATCACGCCGCGCACCAGAGCCGTCGTGCCCGTGCACGTACACGGCCGACGGTGCGACATGGCCGCGATCATGCGCCTGGCCCGTGAGTACGGCCTGCGGGTCGTGGAGGACTCCGCCGAGGCGCACGGCATCGCACCGGTGGGTGACATCGCCTGCTTCTCCCTGTACGCGAACAAGATCATCACTGCCGGGGAGGGCGGAATCTGCGTCACCGACGACGCGGGCCTGGCCGGGCGGATGGTCCATCTGCGCGGGATGGCCATCGGCGCCGACCACAGCTTCCTGCACGACACCCTGGCGTACAACTTCAGGATGACCAGCCTGCAGGCAGGGTTCGCGCTGGCCCAACTGGAGAGGATCGACGAGATCCTCGCGATGCGCGCGGCGATCGAGAAGCGCTACGACGCCGGCCTGCGCGACATCACGGAGCTGACGCTCATGCCGCCGCGCGAAGTGCTGTGGATGTACGACGTGCGGGCCGAGCGCCGAGACGAGCTGTACGCGTTCCTGCGCGGTGAGGGTATCGAGACCCGGGTGTTCTTCAAGCCCATGAGCAGACAGCCGCTGTACGCGCAGCCGGACCGGTCGGAGCTGAACGCCGACCGGTTCGCCGCAGACGGCCTGTGCCTGCCCACCTACACCGACCTGAGCGAGACGGACCAGGAGTACATCATCGAGCGGGTCCGGCGGTTCTACCACGCCGGGTGACGGCGCTGGGCCGGGCCGCGGCAGTGGGGAGCTCCCCCGCCCCTCGCCCGCCCGGGCGGGACGCACCGAACGGGATCGCCGAACCCGGCCGCAGCATTGGGGAAACGCCCAGTTCTCCGCTCCTAGGCTGCTCGCGCACCCGCCACCTTGACCGCCGACAGAGGGGTCACGGCGATCGTAAGGAGAAGCCGCGTGTCGAAACGAGCGCTGATCACCGGCATCACCGGTCAGGACGGTTCGTATCTGGCCGAGCACCTACTGGATCTGGGATACGAGGTCTACGGCCTGGTCCGCGGGCAGGCGAACCCGCGCAAGGGCCGGCTGAGCCAGCTCATGAAGGACCTGTCCTTCGTCGGCGGCGACATGATGGACCAGGGCAGCCTCGTCGCCGCGCTCGACGCCGTCCAGCCGGACGAGGTCTACAACCTCGCCGCCATCTCATTCGTACCGCTCTCCTGGTCGCAGGCGGAGCTGGTCAGTGAGATCAACGGCACCGGCGTGCTGCGCATCCTCGAGGCGATCCGCATCGTCTCGGGTCTGAGCACCTCCCGGACGGCCACCGGAGGCCAGATCCGCTTCTACCAGGCCTCGTCCTCGGAGATGTTCGGCGAGGTCGCCGAGTCCCCGCAGCACGAGGCCACCCCCTTCCACCCGCGCAGCCCGTACGGCGTGGCGAAGTCCTTCGGGCACTTCATCACCCGCAACTACCGCGAGTCCTACGGCCTGTACGCCGTCTCCGGCATGCTGTTCAACCACGAGTCACCGCGCCGGGGTCTGGAGTTCGTCACCCGGAAGATCACCTGCGGCGCGGTGAACATCAAGCTCGGACAGCAGGAGAAGCTGCTGCTGGGCAACATGGCGGCGCAGCGGGACTGGGGCTACGCCGGCGACTACGTGCAGGCCATGCACATGATGCTGCAGCAACCCGAACCCAGGGACTACGTCATCGGCACCGGCCGCACGCACACCGTCGAGGACGTCGCGCGCATCGCCTTCGAGGCGGTCGGCCTGGACTGGCGCGACTACGTCGTCATCGATCCCGGCCTGGTGCGCCCGGCCGAGGTGGACACGCTGTGCGCGAACCCCGCCAAGGCTCAGGCCGAGCTCGGCTGGCGCCCGACGGTCTCCTTCGAGGAGCTCATCCAGATGATGGTCGACTCCGATCTCTCGCACACCACCAAGGAGCAGCAGTACGGACACCTGCAGCTCGCGGCGGCCTGGTAGGCCGCCACCCCGGCACGTCGTACGTCCATGAGCGCCGCAGGAGACACCTGAGGCGCTCATGGACGTACGACGTGCGGCGCGCCACGGACCGCGGCATCTCGCCGGCGGCACACGAACGCCCCGTCCCGGCGAGGTGGAACTCCGGGCGGGGCGAGGGCATTGCCGGCGGGCGGCTACTTCACGAGGTTCTGCGGCACGCGCGGCGGCCACTGGCCGATGCGCAGAATGCCGGCGGAGTAGGCCTTGGAGATGAGCGCCGAGCGGTTCTTCACCTTGAACCGCTGCATCAGGGACTTGACGTGGTACTCGACGCCGCCGCGGCTGAGGAAGAGCGCGGCGGCCAGCTGCATCGTGGACACACCGGCGCAGATGCCCTCGAGGATGCGCGCGTCGACCTCGGACAGCTGCTGGCGGCGGTGGCCGACCGCGTCCCCTGGGCCGCGGTTCTCGAGTTCGACCAGGACGTGCACCCCGTCGAAGAGGTCGGTGCCGTCGGGCAGGTAGGGCACGACGAACACGGTCAGCCGGCCGGTGAGGACCTGGCCCTGGGTGCGCAGCGCCACCCGCTCGACGTAGCGGCCGCGGGGCTGGTGGAGGAGAACGGCCAACTGCCGTTCCACCGGCTCGCGATAGTCCGGGTGCAGGATCTCCGTCAGGCCGACACCGCGCAGATCCCGCCGGCCGCCGCCGAACTCCCGCTGGAACTCGCCGTTGGCCGCGGCGATCCGCAGCTGCCGGTCCAGGCGGGCGACGCGCAGCCCGGAACGCTCGTAGAACGAGCGGAAGAGCGCGATGTCCAAGTCGGCGAACCGTGATGCGTCGACCGGGACCATATCAATCGGGCGAGGGCCATCTATGCTGATCGTCATCTTTCCTGACCACTCCATACACAATTGTTCGCGTCGCTGCGATTAACAATTCGTGCCCGCTGGTCCTGGCACGGTGGAAACGCTGCGCAGACAACTCATAGGCTGACAGGAAAACGTTTCCGTACGATGCGGTGATGAGCTTGATCGAGCATATGAGGCGTGACTGTCCCATGGCAAGCCTCTGGGAGTGACTTTGTACGCCCTTTGAGACCGTTCATGTGGTTCTCCCGCACGGCACACGGAGCGTCGCGGCAGTTCACAGACCCGGTCGGAGAAAAGCAGGCCCCCTGGATGTGGTTTTGTGTGAGGTCTCTGGGCGTAGAACTAATAATTCCCCCATATTCTCGGCGCTTGACTGGAGTCGTAGACGTCCGCGATCCGCGGGGATCGGCCCGGCGGACGCGCCCATGGAGAGGACCGATATGGCCACCAGCACCAGCACCGGCGACCGCGGCGCGCTCGAGGCCGGCAACGCCTGGCTGCGCCGCTACCGCCGGGATGCCGCCGGGGCGCCGCGCCGGCTGATCTGCTTCCCGCACGCGGGCGGCGCCGCGACGTTCTACCGGCCGCTGGCGCAGCGTTTCGCGCCGGAGGTGGACGTGCTCGCCGTGCAGTACCCCGGCCGCCAGGACCGGCTGCGCGAGCCCTGCGTCGACAGCATCGACACGCTGGCCGATCTGGTCGCCGAGCAGCTGCGCGGGCTGCCGGCCGTACCGACGGTGTTCTTCGGGCACAGCATGGGCACCGTGGTGGCGTTCGAGACCGCGTGGCGGCTCGAACAGACCGGGCACGGACCGGGCGCTGTGGTGGTCTCCGGCTGGCGGGCACCGTCGCTGCCGTTCGACGAGGGAGTGCACCGGCGTGACGACGCGGGCGTGGTGGCCGAGATCGGGGCGCTCGGCGGCACCGAGGCGGCCCTGCTGGCGGACGAGGAGGTGCTGCGGATGGCGATGCCGGCGATGCGCGCCGACTACCGGGCGATCGAGTCCTACGCGGGCGACCCGGACCGCCGCGTCGGCTGCCCGGTCACCGCGCTCATCGGCGACCGCGATCCGAAGCTGGACGTGGCGAGCGCCAAGGCGTGGCAGCGGCACACGACCGCCCCCTTCCGCCTGAAGGTTCTGCCCGGCGGCCACTTCTACCTGGTCGAGCGGCACGCCGAGGTCGAGGGCGAGATCCGTGCGGAACTCGACCGGTGGGCCGTCGACCGCCCTTGAGCCGGGCCCGCGGACGATCCGCGGTCGTGGCGCCGCCCGGCCTTCGGGGATCGACGGCCGGGCGCGCTATTCCGCGATCCGGGTCGATGCGCACCATTCGAATACCGGAAGCATTTCACCCCCGATGTCACGCACTTCCGCGGTCGGCAGGAAGTGTTCGTATCCAGCCCCCCACAAAACCTTCACCTTCTCGTTGAGATCGGTGATCTCACGCAGCTCGAAAATGTCCGGAAGGTCTTTCGGGCCACCGGAGAGAACGACCCTCTTTGCGTGCACGGCAACCAACTCCTCGTGACTTGAAAGGCCATGCTTCCTGTGGTTGAGAGAATTGCCGCGCGACGCTGGTGAAACCCCTAAACACGGGACGCGGACTCGGGCTGCTCGGCCAGCAGCCGGGCGACGGCCGCCGGGGTGGGGAAATCGAAGACGAGGGCGGCTGGCAACGGCAGGCCGGTGGCCTCGCTCAGCTCGTTGCCCAGCCGCACGGCCAGCAGCGAGTTGACGCCCTGGCTGCGGAAGCCCACCTCGGCGGCGATGCCCTCGGGCTCCCGGCCGACCAGTGCGGCGGTGTGCTCGCGCACCAGCGCGAGCGCCTCGTCGTAGCGGAGCTTCCGGGTCGGCGCGGCGGCGGACTCGCCGGCTCGCGCCGCCTCGGCCTGCAGGGCGCGCCGGTCGAGCTTGCCCGCCGGGGTGCGCGGCAGTGCCGCCACCCGCACCACCTCGAGCGGGATCTTGTACTGCGCGAGCCCGTGCAGGCGCAGCAGTTCGGCCACTTCGGCGAGATCGACCTCGCCGGTCACCACCAGGCAGGGATACTCCCCCAGCCGCGCGTCCGCCTTGGCCACCACCGCCAGCGGTCCCCACTGCGCGACCCGCTCCAGCAGCCCCTCCACCTCCGCGGCGTTGAACTTCTGACCGCCCACATTGATGAGCTCCTGCGAGCGGCCGTGGAAGAGCACGGTCCCGTCCTCCAGGACCGCCGCCATGTCGCCGGTGCGCAACCAGCCGTCCGGCGTGACGGCCGCGGCCGTCGACTGCGGCTCCCGGTAGTAGCCGCGGAACAGGCCCACGCCGCGGTACTGCAACTGCCCCACGGTCCCCGCGGCGACCTCGGCGCCGGAGTCGTCCACGACGCGCACCGCCGAACCCGGCACCGCACGGCCCACCGAGCCCTCCGCCCGCGAGTCCTCCGTGCCGGTGCACGTGCCGTAGCCGATCTCCGACATGCCCCAGACCACGCTCACCGATGCCTTCAGCTCCGTGCGCACCCGCTCGGCCAGCGACTCCGTCAGCACCGCGCCCGCCGTGCGCACCTGCCCCAGTGCCAGGCCGCCTCGGGCCACGAGGTCGTACAGCTGCGTCGGCACCGCGAAGACGATGCCGGGCCGGGTGCGCTCGGCCACCGCCGCGAACCGCTCCACGTCCCAGCTTCCCGACAACGCCACCGGACAGCCCGCCAGCAGAGCGGCGTAGAAGGCCTGCAGCCCGAACATATGGGTCATCGCCGACGCGATCAGCGCCGGGCCGTCCGTCCCTTCGACCGCCAGTGTCCGGGTGTTCGCCAGCAGCCCGCCGTGCGTGTGCAGACACAGCTTCGGCCGGGCCGACGTCGTGCCCGAAGACGGCAGCACCAGCATCGGCCAGCCGGCTTCGACCTCCACCGGCTCCGCCGTGCGGCCGGCGTAGCGCGTGCGCAGTTCGCCGACGCCCACGACCGCGGCCGGCTCCCCCGCCCCGCCGGCGCCGTCCGCCTCGCCGCCGCCGATCAGCACCGCGCGCAGGGACTCCGGCGCACCGCCCGAGCCCACCAGGGACCACGCCGTCGAGCCGGAGGCGCACACGAGAGCAGCCGGCTCCACGCGCGCGAGCAGCGCCGCGGCGTCCGCCTCGCCGTAGCCGACGTGCACCGGCAGCAGCACTCCGCCCACGGCGGCGATCGCCAGGACCGCGGTCGCCAGGTCCACGCCGTTCGGCAGCTGCACCGCCACCGCGTCGCCCGCGCGCACGCCGAGCTCCTGCAGGCCGCAGGCCACCGACTGCACCTCCGCGGCCAGCTGCTCCCACGTGCGTGCGGAGCCGTGCTCGTCGGTCAGCGCGACCGCCTGCGGTTCCCGCCGCACCGCCCGCGCGAACACCTGCGGCAGCGTCAGGCCGCCGTCCCCCTCCGCGTCCCCCACGACCTCCAGCAGACAGTCTTGCGCGCGAACCGCCACAGTCCCTCCAACCCTAGGCATCCGGGCGCCGCGTCCGCGCGCGCCACCGTGAGGACGTTAGAGCGAGCCCGGCATGGAAGTCCGTAGCTCAAGGACCAGGGGAGCCCAAGGACTAGGGGATTGCCGATCGGCCGGCGCCTAGCGTGGCACGGACAGCCCGGCTACCCGAGGAGCCAGCCATGCGCGTGCGAGACGTCTTCCTGAGCGGGATCGGGGTCCACCTGCCCGACAAGGTCGAGAGCATCGACTCGGCGGTGACCCGGGGACTGTTCCCGGCCGACGAGGTCGAGGCGCGCGGCTACACGGGCGCGCTGGTCGCCGGCGAGACCCCACCGCCCGAGATGGCCCTGAACGCGGCCCGGGACGCACTGAAGAACGGCGGTGTCAGCCCGCAGGACCTGGCCGCGCTGCTCTACGCCGGCGTCTGGCACCAGGGGCCCGACGGCTGGGGGCCGCAGTACTACCTGCAGCGCCACCTGGTCGGCGACGAGCTGCTCGCGGTGGAGATCAGGCATGGCTGCAACGGCACCTTCAGCGGGATCGAGCTGGCCGTCGGCATCCTGCGCTCGGCCCCGGAGAACCGGGCCGCCCTGGTCACCGCGAGCGACAACTTCGGCACCCGGCTGTTCCGCCGCTGGGACTCGGGCGCGCAGAACAGCGTGATGGGCGACGGCGCCGCCGCCGTGGTGCTGACCAAGGACCAGGGCTTCGCCCGCCTGCTGTCGGTCTGCACGGCGAGCTACTCCGAACTGGAGGAGGCGGACCGGGCCGGCGAGCCGCTGTTCCCGCCGGGCATCACCGAGGGCCGGGTGCTCGACTACAAGACCAGGTACGCGGCGTACGGCCGCAAGCTGCTCGCCGAGAACATCGGGCCGGAGCTGCTGGTCGAGCACGCCCGGCGCAACACCGACTGCCTCAACCGGGCGCTGGCCGAGGCCGAGGTCACCGCGGACGACATCAAACGGGTGCTGATCCACAACGTCGGCAAGGGCGACGCCGCGACGTACCTCAACGACCTGGGCTTCCCGATGGAGATGTCGGCCTGGGACTACGGCGCCGGCATCGGCCACATCGGCGCCGGCGACCACCTGATCTCGCTGCACCACCTGCTGAGGACCGGACAGCTCCAGCCCGGCGACCACGTGCTGCTCGCCGGGATGTCTCCCGGGGTGACCTACAAGGCGGCGGTCGTCAAGATCCTCGACGTGCCGTCCTGGGCCTGAGGACGGTCGGCCGTGGGATACGTCGACACCGAGGCGCCGGCCGCGCCCGCGCAGCAGCAGCCCGTCTGGCTCGACGCCGCCGAGGCACTGCGCATCCGCAGGCTGCTGGCCGCCCGCCCGCCGCTGGTGAGCCTCGAGGACGTGTGCGCGCTGCGCGCGCGGCTGGCCCGGGTCGCCGCCGGGGAGGCGTTCGTGATGCAGGCCGGCGACTGCGCGGAGGATCCCGCCGACTGCGACGACGAGCGGGTGCTGCGCAAGGCCGCGACGATCAACGAGTGCGCGGCGGCGCTGGCCGCGGTCGGCGGCGCGCAGGTCCTGCGGATCGGACGCATCGCGGGGCAGTTCGCCAAGCCGCGTTCGCGGCCGGTCGAGCGGGTCGACGGCGTCGAACTGCCGGTCTACCGCGGGCACATGGTCAACGGCCCCTACGCCGATCCGCGCAGCCGCTTCCCGGACCCGCGGCGGATCCTGACCGGCTATCTCGCGGCGAGCCGGATGATGGGCGTGCTCGGCTGGAGCGGCGCGACCGGGCGGGTCGGGCGGCGTGCGGCGGCGGACGGCGAGCCGGTCGTGTGGACCAGCCACGAGGCGCTGCTGCTCGACTACGAGCTGCCGATGCTGCGCGGCGCCCGGGGCGGGCCGCGCTGGCTGGCCTCCACCCACTTTCCCTGGATCGGGGACCGCACCCGCCAGCCGGACGGCGCGCACGTCGCGCTGCTGGCCGCCGCCGCCAACCCGGTGGGCTGCAAGGTGGGGCCCGGCACCGGGCCGGAGGAGCTCGCCGCGGTGTGTCGCCGGCTCGACCCCCAGCGGGAGCCCGGCCGGCTCACCCTGATCGCGCGGATGGGCGCGGAACAGGTCGGGGACCTGCTGCCACCGCTGGTGCGCCGGGTGCGCGAGGCGGGCCATCCGGCGATCTGGCTGTGCGACCCGATGCACGGCAACACGATCAGCACCGCCGACGGCCGCAAGACGCGGCTGCTGACCGCGATCGGCCAGGAGGTCAGCGCCTTCCGGCTCGCGGTGACCCGTTCCGGCGGGGTCGCCGGCGGCTTGCACCTGGAGATCACACCCGACGACACGACCGAGTGCGTGCGCGACGAGAGCGAGCTCGAACGGGTCTCGGACCGGTACGCCAGCCTGTGCGACCCGCGGCTGAACCCGGATCAGGCCCGCACCGTCATCGAGGCCTGGGCCGCCGCGCCCTGAGCCGCCGCCAGCCCGTGCAGTCCTCGTAATCCTCGTGGTCCTTGCAGCCCTTGCAGTCCTTGCGGTCCTTGCGGTCCTTGTTCCTGCACACGTCGTGGCCGCCACCCCTGAGCGGGTGGCGGCCACGACGTGTGCGGAGCAGCGGCCGCGGGCTCAGACCCGCTCCAGCGCGCCGGGGCCGATGGCCTTGGGCCCGGGCCGCGGCTCGGTCCGGCGGTGCCGGCCGGCCGGTTCGGCGGTCAGCTCGGCGTAGAGCTCGGCGAGCGTCGGATGCTCCAGGCCGACATCGTGCACCTCGATGCCGTGCCGCCTGAGCCGCTCGACCACCGCGGCGAGGTCGGCCAGCGCCTTCGGGGCGGGCACGGTGACGACCCGTCCGGCGACGGTGGCGCTCGGGCCGAGCGCCCGGCCCGTCGCCCCGACCAGCTCGGGCCTGGACTCCGGCAGGGTGACCCGGACCCGGGCCAGGCCGGCCGCCGCGGTCAGCTCGGACGGGGTGCCCTCGAGCAGCACCCGGCCGCCGGCCAGCACCACGATCACGTCCGCGAGCGCGCTGGCCTCCTCCATGTCCTGCGTGGTGAGCAGCACCGCGGTCCCGCCCCCGGCCACGTCGCGCACGATCTGCCAGGTGTCGGTGCGGCTGATCGGGTCGAGGCCGGTCGTCGGCTCGTCCAGGAAGAGCACCTGCGGCTCGGGCAGCAGGCTCACCGCCAGGTCGAGCCGGCGGCGCATGCCGCCCGAGTAGGTGCCGACCGGCTTGTCCGCCGCGTACGTCATGCCGAACTGCTCCAGCAGCTCCTCGGCACGCCGGTCGGCCCCGCGTGCGCCGAGGTGGTGGAAGCGGCCCATCAGCCGCAGGTTCTGCCGCCCGGTGAGGACCTGGTCGAGACTGGCGCCCTGCCACGCCACGCCGATCCGCGCGCGCACCCGCTCGGGCTCGGTGGCGATGTCGTGCCCGGCGACCAGGGCGCGGCCGGCGTCCGGTCTGATCAACGTGGTGAGGATGCGCACCGTGGTGGTCTTGCCGGCGCCGTTGCGGCCGAGCACGCACACCACGCTGCCGGCCGGCACCCGCAGGTTCACCTCACGCAGCGCCCGGTACTGCCCGAAGGACTTGACCAGCCCCTCGACCTCGATGGCCGGTCCGGACAGGTCGCCTGCGCCCAGGACCGAACCTTCAGACGGTGTCACCGCACCCTCCCGTAGAGCCGCACGGACAGCGGCACCAGCACGGCGAACATCAGCCCGATCAGCACGACCGACGCGGCGACCGGGTGCTGCAGCGGCAGCACGCCCGCGGGTGCCGGCGCGGTCGGGACGCCGAACAGCCGGCGGACCGCGGCGACCACGGTGGAGAGCGGGTTCCACAGCGCGGCCACCCGCAGCCAGGCCGGCATGTGCGCGGGGTCCACGTACACGTTCGAGACGAAGGCGAGCAGCAGCGACGGCGCCATGCTCAGGCTGTTGGCCGCGCCGGGACCGCTGACCACGAGCCCGATGACGGCACCGACCCAGGCCATGGCCCAGGCGAAGGAGAGCATGACGGCGAACGCGGCCAGCGTGTGGGCGGGGCCGCGGTCCGGCCGCAGTCCCATGGCGAAGGCACACCCGGTCATCACGGCCAGACCGGGCAGCCCGGCGATGCCGGTGGCGATCGTCCGGCCGAACAGCACCGAGGGGCGGGCGATGGGCATGACCCGGAAGCGGTCCATCACCCCCTCGCGCATGTCCGCCGCCACGGCCACCGCGACGGTGCCGGCGGCGAAGAGCATGCCCTGCGGCAGGATGCCGGACAGCAGATACGGCTCGTAGTCGCCGCCGGGCACGGCGACAGAACCGCCGAAGACATAGCTGAACACCAGGACGAAGATCACCGGCATCACGATGCTGACGGCGAGGGTGTCGGTCTCGCGCAGGCTGCGCAGGATGTACATACGCGTCGCGGTCGCCATGTCCCGCAGGGAGAAGCGCGTCCGTGCGAGCGCCGTCAGCGGCTCGGCCGGGGCCCCGTTCACGGGGCCGCCTGCTCCGCGCCGTCCCGGGCCGCCAGCTGGGGCAGCGCGAGAATCAGCCCGGCGGCGGTCTCCCGCCCGCCGGCCCGGCGTTGCAGGGCGCCGAACCGCGCCGAGCGCTCCCGGTAGCCCGGGTCGCCCAGGACCCGCATCAGCTTGTCGGTGAGGTCGTCCGGGTCGATCGTGTGCGGATCGTCCAGGGTGAGGCTCACGCCGCGGTCCTGTCCTCGTACGGCCACGTCGTGGTTGTCGGCCCACAGCGGCCGCACCACCATCGGCTTGCCGAAGTACAGCCCCTCGTTGAAGCCGTTGCCGCCGCCGTGCGTGACGAAGGCGGTCACGTGCGGGTGGGCGAGCACGTCGAGCTGCGAGGGCACCCAGCTCTCCACCCGGAGGTTGCCGGGCAGCGCGTCGGGCAGCAGCGCGTGCAGGCCGGCGGGCAGCTTCCAGAGCACCTGGTGCGCGCCGTCGAGCCGGCGGGCCACCTCGACCACCGCGGCGACCTGGGCGCGGGTGAGCCGGGTGATCGTGCCCAGCCCGATGTAGACGGTGGAGGGCCGGCCGTCCAGCCAGGCCTCCAGATCACCGCCCGGCCGCTCGGGCACCGGTGGGAGGATCGCGCCCACGGTGCGCACGTTCTCCGGCAGGGCGATGGGGTAGTCCAGTTCGGCGACGGTCGAGCAGAGCACGAGCTCGGCCCGGTCCACCTGGGCCAGCCGCCCCGGCGGCGGGATGCCGATCGACTTGTGGAAGTCGAGATCGGCGCGCAGCGACCGCCCGATGCGCGGGTCGAGGAGTACCGCGAGGGTCCAGGCCTTGAACAGCCGGTTGGTCAGCCGCTGCCGCAGGCTCATGCGCAGCGGCAGGCCGGTGAACGGGACCGGGAAGCCGCGCGGGACGCAGGAGCGGGCGAAGGGCGGGTGGGAGGCCAGCATGTAGCTGGGCAGGAACGGGACCGTCAGCACGTAGGGGATGCCGCGCGCGACGGCGAGGCTGATCGCGAAGCGTGCCTCGCAGTCGATGACCATCACGGCCGGGTTCACCTTGTCCACCAGTGCCTCGAGCCTGCGGTACTTCTGCTGCCAGAGCCGGGGCCGGTAGGCGTGCTTCAGCACGGCGTGATGCGAGCGGAACCGGGACCTTCCGGTGACCTGCCGGTAGACCTTCTCGTCCCAGCTCTGGGCGGACATCTCGGAGACCACCTCGCCCAGCGAGGCGAAGGTGAGTTCAGGCTCGGACTCGATCCGGGCGCGCTGGGGTTCGTCGGTGGCGAACCAGACGTCCACGGCGGCGTGCCGGGCGGTCTCCCGGGCCAGCACGAGCATCCCGTTGACGAGCCCGGCCTCGGGCAGGCTGACGAACAGCACGGGCTTGGCGGCGTCTCGCACAGTGGTCCTTTCCGTTCCGTTGGCGGGCGGCGGCCTGACGGCTTCAGCCCAGACCCAGTGTCTTGTCGATGAGCGCGAAGACCTCCTCGTCGCTGCCGTCCGCCAGGTCGGCCGGTGCGTCCGGGCGGCGCTCGGCGTCCAGCCGCCACTGCAGGGCCCTGAGCCGTTCGGCCAGCCGGCCGCGGGACCTGGCGTCCAGGTCGGCCCCGGCGACGGCGGCCTCCAGCCGGTCGAGTTCGGCCAGGCCCGGCCCGGCGCTCCCGGCCTCGGCCGGGACCAGCAGGGAGTGCAGGTGCCGGGCGAGTCCGGTCGGATTCGGATGGTCGAAGATCAGCGTCACGGGCAGCCGCAGGCCGGTCTCGGCGCCGAGCCGGTTGCGCAGCTCCACGCCGGTGAGCGAGGACATGCCCAGATCGAGGAAGCCGCGCTCGGTGTCGACGGAGGCCGGCGAGCCGTGTCCGAGCAGAACGGCCAGGTGAGCGCGGATCAGGTCGAGCAGCAGGGCCTCCTGCTCGGCGTGGCGCAACCCGTCGAGCCTGGCGCTCCAGGACTCGACCGTGCCGGAGGCGGCGGGTGCCGGCGCGCGGATCAGACCGCGCAGCAGCGCGGGCACCTCGCTGATGCCCGTGTCCAGCCGGGCCGGCACCAGCAGCGCACGGCCGTCGGCCGCCGCCGCGTCGAGCAGGCCGAGGGCCTGCTCCGTCTGCAGGGGCAGCAGTCCCTCGCGGGCGAACCGGGCCATGTCGGCCGCGCCGAGCCCGCCGGTCAACTCGCTGCGCCGCGCCCACAGCCCCCAGGCGAGCGAGGTGGCGGGCAGGCCGCGGGAGTGACGGTGCCGGGCGAGCGCGTCGAGGTAGCCGTTGGCGGCGGCGTAGTTGGCCTGTCCGATCGGCCCGGCCAGCGCGGCGAAGGAGGAGAACAGCACGAACACCGACAGGTCCAGGTCGGCGGTGAGCTCGTGCAGATTCCACGCGGCGTCGGCCTTGGGCCGCAGCACGCCCTCGAGCCGGTCGGCGGACAGGTTCCCCAGCAGCGCGTCGTCGAGCGTGCCCGCCGCGTGGATCACCGCGGTGAGCGGGCGCTCCGGTGGGATGGCCGACAGCACGCCCGCCAGGTCGTCCCGGTCGGCGGCGTCGCAGGCGGTCACCTCGACATCGGCGCCCAGGGCGGTGAGTTCCTCGTACAGGGCGGACGCACCGGGTGCGTCCGGGCCGCGTCGGCTCAGCAGCACGAGGTGGCGGACGCCGTGCCGGGTCACGAGATGCCGGGCGACCAGGGCGCCGAGGGTGCCGGTGCCGCCGGTGACCAGGACGGTGCCCGCGCGGGCGGCCTCCCAGGGCCGCGCGCCGGGCTTCGGCTCGGTCCTCGCCAGCCGGGGCACGTGGGTGATGCCGTCCCGCACGGCGATCCGTGGTTCGCCGGCGAACCTGGCCGCGACGGCCGCGGCGGGCAGCGCTGCAGCGGACGCCTCGCTGCCGTCCAGATCGGCCAGCAGGAGCCGGCCGGGATGCTCGGACTGGACGGACCCGGCCAGTCCCCGGACCGCGGCTTCGGCCGGGCCGCTCTCCTCGTCGTCGCCGACGGCCACCGCGCCGTGCGTGGCCAGGACGAGCAGCGAGTCGGCGAAGCGCTCCTCGCGCAGCCAGCCCTGAAGAAACTCGGCGGCCTGGCGCACGCCGGCGTGCGCCGCAGCGGGCGTGCACCGGTCGGCGGCCGGATCCGCCGCCCGCACGATCACGACGTCGGGTGCCGGGTCGGGAACGGTGTCGAGCAAGGGCAGGCCGGGGCCGGGCGCCGTCCAGGACCGCGGCGCGGGATCGCCGGCCTCGTCGGCGACCGCGGCCCATGCGACCTCGAAGAGGCTCTCCGCCTGCTCGGGCCGCGCGTCGGGCGCCGGCGACTGGGCCCGCGGCCGCGCGGCAACCGGCTCCAGCCAATACCTCTGCCGCTGGAAGGCGTAGAGGGGCAGTGCGGCCGGAACGCCACCGGCCAGGTCGGCCCCCCAGTCGACGTCCACGCCGCTGACGTGCGCCTCGGCCAGCGACGCGAGCACACGCTGCGGCCCGTCCTCGTTGCTGCGCAGCGTTCCGAGGACCACGGCGGCGGCCTGCGCCTCGGCGGCGGTGTCCTCGATGCCCAGCGTCAGCACCGGGTGCGGGCTGCACTCGACGAACGTGTCGAAGCCCTCGTCCAGCAGTGCGCGCACCGACTCCTCGAAGCGCACCGGTCGGCGCAGGTTCTCGTACCAGTAGGGCGCGTCGAGCTCGCGGGTGTCGATCCAGTCGCCGGTCGTGGTGGAGAAGAACGGGATGCGGCCCTCGGCCGGGGCGAGGCCGGCCAGCAGCTTGCCGAGTTCGTCCTCCAGCCGGTCCACCTGCGGCGAGTGCGCGGCGAAGTCCACGGCCGGCACCCACCAGCGCATGATCCTGGCCGCAGACAGCCGTCGTTCCAGCTCGGCCAGTGCGCTCGGCTCGCCGGCCACGGTGACCGTGCCCGGGCCGTTGACGGCGGCGATCGACACGCGGTCGGCCGTGTCCCCGAGTTGTTCGAGCAGCTCGCCGACCGCCGCACGCGAGGCCATCACCGAGAGCATCGCGCCCTTTCCGGCCAGCCGCTCGCGGATCAGGCGGCTGCGCAGGGCGACGACGCGGGCGGCGTCGGGCAGCCGGAGCGCGCCGGCCGCGCAGGCAGCCGCGATCTCGCCCTGGGAGTGGCCCAGTACGGCGGCCGGCCGCAGCCCGCGGTCGAACCACATCCGGGCCAGCGAGACCATCATCGCGAACAGGGCGGGCTGGACGACGTCCACGCGGTCCAGCGGCGGTGCGTCCTCCGCACCGCTCAGCACGTCCGGCAGCGACCAGTCCACGTGGTCCGACAGCGCCTTGGCGCACTCGGTCATGCTCTGCGCGAACGCGGGACTGTCCTGCATCAGCCGCAGGCCCATCCCCGGCCATTGGGTGCCCTGGCCGGGGAAGACCAGCGCCACCTTGCGGTCCCGGCGGGCCGAGCCCCGGCCGCGGACCAGGCCGGCGGCCGGTGTGCCGTCGGCGAGCGCCGCCAGTCCCGCGCGCAGGGCCGGCCCCGCGCCGACGAGCACCGCGCGCCGCTCCAGCCGCGCACGCTGCGACACCAGGGAGTACGCCGTGTCGAGATCGCGCTGTTCCGGGTGCTCGGACAGGTGCGCCAGCAGCGCCCCGGCCTGCCCGCGCAGCCCTTCCTCGGTGCGGGCCGACAGCACCCAGGGCAGGACCGTGTCGCTCTCGCCCGTCGCGGCGCTCCTGGCCGGCGGCGCGGCCGCCGGGGGCTCGGGCGCGGCCGGCTGCGGGTCGGGGGCCTGCTCCAGGACGACGTGGGCGTTGGTGCCGCTGATCCCGAAAGAGGAGACCGCGGCCCGGCGCGGACGGCCGGTCCCCGGCCAGGGCGTGGCCTCGCCCAGCAGCCGGACGGCACCGGAGGACCAGTCGACGTGCGGAGTCGGCTCGTCCAGGTGCAGGCTGGCCGGCAGCACGCCGTGCTGCATCGCGAGGACCATCTTCATCACCCCGGCGAGGCCGGCCGCCGCCTGGGTGTGCCCGAGGTTGGACTTGACCGATCCCATCCACAGCGGCGCGTCCGCCGAGCGGCCCGGGCCGTAGGTGGCGAGTACGGCCTGGGCCTCGATCGGGTCGCCCAGCCTGGTGCCGGTCCCGTGCGCCTCCAGCGCGTCGACCTCGCCGGGCTCGAGCCCCGCGCCGGCCAGGGCCTGGCGGATCACCCGCTGCTGGGCCGGACCGTTGGGCGCGGTCAGGCCGTTGGAGGCGCCGTCGGAGTTCACCGCCACGCCGCGCACGAGTCCGAGGATCCGGTGGCCGTTGGCGCGCGCGTCGGACAGCCGCTCGACGAGCAGCAGCCCGGCGCCCTCGGAGAAGCCGGCGCCGTCCGCGGCGGCGGAGAACGGCTTGCAGCGACCGTCCAGGGCGAGGCCGCGGTGCCGGGCCATGTCGAGGAACAGGGTCGGTGTGGTCATCGTGGTCGCGCCGCCGACCAGGGCCATCGTGCACTCCCCCGCGCGCAGCGACTGCGCCGCCATGTGCAGCGCGACGAGGGACGAGGAGCAGGCGGTGTCGATGGTCACGGCGGGCCCCTCGAGCCCCAGCGTGTACGCGACCCGGCCGGAGGCGAGGCTGCTCGCGGTGCCGTTGACGAGGTAGGGCGCCAACTCCTCGGGGCAGGACTCGGCGCGCACGGCGTAATCGTTCTGCGACAGTCCCGCGAAGACGCCGGTACGGCTGCCGCGCATCGACTGCGGGTCGATCCCGGCGTGTTCGAAGGCTTCCCAGGCCGTCTCCAGCAGCAGCCGCTGCTGCGGGTCCATCGCGGTCGCCTCGTGCGGCGACACGCCGAAGAAGCCGGCGTCGAAGTCGGCCATGTCGTAGAGGAAGCCGCCCTCGCGGGTGCGCGAGGCCTCGGGGTCGTCCGGAAGCCGGTCGTAGAGCCCGGCCAGGTCCCAGCCGCGGTCGGCCGGGAAGTCCGACACGGCGTCGGTCCCGGAGGCGAGCAGCCGCCACAGGTCCTCGGGCGAGCGGACGCCGCCGGGGAAGCGGCAGGCCATGCCGACGATCGCGATCGGGTCATCGGCCGCCGGGGGAACCGCGGCGCGGCTGCCGCCCTCCGCTCCGTCGGCGCCTGCCGCGGTGTCGCCGACCAGCGCGGCCGCGACGTGCGCGGCCACGTCGTCCGGGGTCGGGTGGTCGAAGACCAGGGTGGCCGGCAGCCGCAGCCCGGTGGCGGCGTTGAGCCGGTTGCGCAGCTCGACCGCGGTGAGCGAGTCGAAGCCGAGGTCGCGGAACGCGCGGTCGGCGGCGACCGGGCCGTCCTCGGCGTGGCCGAGGATCGACGCGGCGTTGGCGCAGACGAAGTCGCGCAGCTGTGCCAGCCGCTCTTCGGCGGGCAGCGCGGCGAGGCGCCTGCGCAGCGCCGGCTCGCCGTCCGCACCGGCCTGGGCGGCGGTCCGCCGGGCCGGGGCGCGGCGCAGGGAGCGCAGCAGCGGGGAGATCTCCCCGGGGTCGCGGAAGCGCAGCAGCCCGGTGTCCAGCCTGGCCGGCACGAGGCGGTCCCGGCCGGTGGCGAGCGCCGCGTCGAACAGGGCGAGTCCGGTCTCGCTGGACAGCGCCGTCATCCCGGATCGCCGGGCCCTGGCCACATAGGCGTCGTCGATGTGTCCGGTCAGCGCGCTGGTCTGGGCCCACAGGCCCCAGGCGAGCGAGACGGCGGGCAGCCCCTGGATCCGGCGGTGCCGGGCGAGGCCGTCCAGGCAGGTGTTGGCCGCCGCGTATCCGGCCTGGCCCGGGCTGCCGATGACGCCGGCGGTGGCCGAGAACAGGACGAAGCCGGCGAGGTCGAGATGCCGGGTCAGCTCGTGCAGATGCCGGGCCGCGTCGGTCTTGGGCCGCAGCACGGCCCGCAGCCGCTCGGGAGTCTGCGACTCGATCACACCGTCGTCGAGGCCGCCGGCGGAGTGGATCACCGCGATCAGCGGGTGCTGCGCCGGCAGGGAGGCGAGCAGTGCGGCCAGCGCGTCGCGGTCGCCGACATCGCAAGCCGCGACGGTCACCTGCGCGCCCGACGCGGTCAGCTCCTCGCGCAGCGCCTCGGCTCCCGGCGCGTCCGGTCCGCTCCGGCTGACCAGCAGCAGGTGCCGGGCGCCGTGCTCGGTGACCATGTGGCGGGCCATCAGACCGCCGAGCACGCCGGTGCCGCCGGTGATCAGCACGGTGCCCTCGGGGTCCCAGGCACGCGGGACGGTGACCACGACCGGGCCGTGCCAGTCCGCGGAGCCGGCCGCCTCGCGCACGTGCCGGACGTCCCAGGCGCGAACCGGCCCGCCCGCGACCGCCACGGCCTGCGCGAAGGACCGATCCGCCGCGATCGTGGTGAGGCGCCCGGCGTCCGCCACGGCGTGCGAGCCGATCGCGCCGGGCACGGTGCCGGCCACCCGGGCTCCCGCCGCCAGTTCCCGCACGCCGGGCCCGGTCTCGCTGACCACGCCCGCCAGGACCGCTTCGGGCGAAGCCGCGGGATCGAGGCTGCCGAGCGAGTCCAGGCGCGCGGCGCGGACCGCGATGCGGACCTGCCCGTCGCCCAGCGGCCGCGCCGCCTCCGGGTCGGGTGCCGTGGCCGGCGCGCCCGCCTCGCCGAGCACGACGCGCCAGGGCCGCCCGTCGTCGGGCAGGTGGAGCACGTCGCCGGCGGGCGGGCGCACGAGGCGTGGCACGTGCATGTCGCCGAGGCGCAGCGCCAGTTGCGGCTCGCCGGCGCGGACGGCGTCGGGCAGCGCGCGCCAGGACGCGGGATCGTCGTCGAGGTCCGCGATGACGATGCGGCCCGGGTGCTCCGACTGCGCGGAACGCACCAGGCCCCACACCGCGGCGCCGGCGAGGTCGGCGACATCCTCGCCGCCGTTCACGGCGACGGCCCCGCGGCTGAGCACCACGAGCAGAGTGCCGGCGAGCCGCTCGTCCGCGAGCGCGGCCTGCAACCGCGTCAGGACGCCGGCCAGGGCGTCGTCGACCGCCGTGTCCCGTCCGCCGGCCGGGATGACGACCACCTCGGGCGCCGCGTCCTCGGACAGTTCGTGCAGCGGACGCGCGTCGAGTCCGGCCCCGGCGAGCGCGGCCGGCACGTGGTCGAGGCCGTCGCCGGCCACCCGCCAGCCCGCGGTGCCCCGCTCGGCGAGGACGTCGAGCGGCGCCAGCGGCCAGTCGACGGCGAACAGCCAGTCCTGGACCGCCGCGTGGTGGTGTCCGGCCGCCACCGGCCGCAGCGCCACCGAACCGATCGAGGCGACGGGGCCTCCGGCGTGGTCGGTCAGCTCCATGGCCACCGTGTCGGAGCCGTCGGTGCGCACCCGTACGCGCAGCGCCGTGGCACCGCCCGCGTGCAGCGTGATGTCCTCCCAGGAGAACGGCACCTCGACGCGGCTGGTGTGGAGCTGACCGCGCAGGGAGGTCACCTGGAGCGCGGCGTCGAGCAGCGCCGGGTGCAGGCCGAAGCGCGCGACTCCCGCGTGTTCCGTCTCGGGCAGGGCCACCTCGGCGAAGACCTCGCCGTCGCGCCGCCAGGCGGCTCGGACGCACCGGAACATCGGGCCGAATTCGTGGCCGCGTTCGCGCAGCGCCGCGTAGAAGTCGTCGACGTCCACGGACTGCGCGTCGGCGGGGGGCCACGCGGCCGGCTCGGCGGCGTCCCGGACGGCGGCCGGAGCGACCGTGCCCGACGCGTAGAGGGTCCAGCCGCCGGCGTCCTCGCCGCCGGTAGGGTCGGCGGACCGCGCGTGCAGCGTCACGGGCCTGAGGTCCGCCTCCGGTGCGCCGCCGATCACGATCTGGACCTGCACATCGCCGCGCCTGGGAAGGATCAGGGGCCGGTGCATGGTCAGCTCGGCGATACGGCCGCAGCCCACCTCGTCACCCGCGCGGATCACCGCTTCGACCAGTGCGGCACCGGGCACCACGACCGTTCCGGACAGCACGTGGTCGGCGAGCCAGGGCTGGGCGCGCAGCGACCAGCGGGCCGTGGCGAGCGCTCCCTGGCCGGTGGCGAGGCCGACCGACGCGCCGAGCAGGCCGTGCTCGGGTGTGTCCAGCCCGGCGGCGGTGACGTCGCCGGGCTGCCCGGCCGAGGCGGGCCAGAGGTGTTCGTGGCGGAAGGGGTACGTCGGCAGGTCCACGCGGCGGGCGCCGGAACCGGCCCAGTACGCGGCCCAGTCGACCGGCACGCCGTGGCACCAGCCGTCGGCGAGCGAGGTCAGGAAGCGGTCCATGCCGCCGTCGTCGCGGCGCAGTGTGGGCGTGACGGCGGCCTCGACGCCGCTGTCCTCGATGGTCTCCTGCACGCTGGTGGTGAGCACCGGGTGCGGGCTGATCTCGATGAAGTGCCGGTGGCCGGCCTGCAGCAGCGTGCGGACGGCCGGCTCGAACAGGACGGTCTGCCGCAGGTTGTCGAGCCAGTACCCGGCGTCCAGGGCCGCGGACTCGACCAGGGATCCGGTGACGGTCGAGTAGAACGGGATCCGCGCCGCCCGCGGCGTCACCGGGGCGAGCACATCGAGGATCTCCGGTGCGACCTGGTCCACCTGGGCGGAGTGGGAGGCGTAGTCGACGGCGATCCGCTTGGCCCACACGCCGTCCGCCTGCAGGGCGGCGAAGAGTTCGTCCAGTTCCCCGGGCAGACCCGAGACCACGGAGGTCGCGGGGCCGTTCACCACCGCGAGCGACAGACGGTCGCCGAGGCCCGCGATCCGCACCCGCACCTCGTCCGCGGGCAGCGCGACCGACATCATGCCGCCGCCTCCGGCCAGCGCCCGCAACGCCCGGCTGCGCAGCGCCACGACCCGGGCGGCGTCGTCCAGCGACAGGGCACCGGCCACACACGCCGCGGCTATCTCGCCCTGGGAGTGGCCGATGACGGCCGACGGCTCGACCCCGCAGGCCTGCCACAGCGCGGCCAGCGAGACCATGACCGCGAACAGCATCGGCTGGACCACGTCGACCCTGTCCAGGCTCGGCGCGCCCGGAGCCCCGCGCAGCACGTCCGGGACCGAGAAGTCGACGTAGGGCCGCAGCGCCGCCGCGCACTCGGCCAGCCGGTCGGCGAACACCGGCGAGGTCTCCAGCAGGGCCTGTGCCATGCCCGCCCACTGGGCGCCCTGGCCGGGGAAGACGAACACCGGCCCGGCGCCGCCGGCCGACCGGATCGCGGGCGTGTGTGCCGCGGCGAGGTCGTCGAGGCCCGCGAGGAACGCGTCCACGCCGGCGGCGACCACGGCCGCCCGGCACTCCATCGCGGACCGGGACGTCGCCAGCGTGCCCCCGACGTCCACCGGGCCGGCGTCCAGGCCCGCGCGCACGCATGCCGCCAGCCGCGCCGCCTGATCCCGCACGGCCTGCGGATCGCGGCCCGAGAGCACCCACGGCACCGGCCCCCGGGCGACGCCCGGCTCGGGGCCGGGTTCTCGTTCCTGCGCGGGTGGCGCCTGTTCGAGGATCAGGTGCGCGTTGGTGCCGCTGACCCCGAACGAGGAGACGCCGGCCCGGCGGGCGCGGCCGGTGTCCGGCCACGCGACGGCCTCGGCGGCCAGCTCGACCGCGCCGGCCGACCAGTCCACGTGTGAGGACGGCGCGTCCACGTGCAGCGTCGCCGGTACGACGCCGCGGCGCATGGCCATGACCGTCTTGATCACGCCGGCGACCCCGGCGGCCGCCTGCGCGTGGCCGATGTTCGACTTCACGCTGCCCAGCAGGAGCGGCCGTGTGCGGCCCTGCCCGTAGGTGGCCAGCAGGGCCTGGGCCTCGATCGGGTCGCCGAGCCGGGTGCCGGTGCCGTGTCCCTCCACCACGTCCACGTCCGGCGCCTGCAGGCCCGCGCTGGCCAGCGCCTGCCGGATCACCCGCTGCTGCGAGGGGCCGTTCGGCGCGGTCAGGCCGTTGCTGGCGCCGTCCTGGTTGACCGCGGAGCCGCGCACCAGGGCGAGGATCGGGCGGCCGTTGCGCAGCGCGTCGGAGAGCCGCTCCAGGACGACGACGCCGGCACCCTCGCCGAATCCCATGCCGTCCGCGGCGTCCGCGTAGGCCTTGCAGCGTCCGTCGGCGGCCAGCCCGCGCAGTCGCGAGAACTCCCAGAAGGGTTCGTCGGTCGCCATCACCGTGGCGCCGCCGGCGACCGCCATCGCGCATTCGCCGTGCCGGACGGCCTGCGCCGCCAGGTGCAGCGCCACCAGCGAGGACGAACACGCCGTGTCCACGGTCACCGCCGGGCCTTCGAGCCCGAACGTGTAGGAGATACGGCCGGAGACGACGCTGGTCGCGTTACCGGTGAGCATGTGCCCGACGACGTCCTGCCCGGAGTTCTTGAGCAGCGACTGGTAGTCCTCGGAGAAGGCGCCCATGTAGACGCCGGTGGCGCTGCCGCGCAGCGCGGCCGGGTCGGTCCCGGCGCGCTCCAGCGCCTCCCACGTGGTCTCCAGCAGCAGGCGCTGGTGGGGGTCCATGGCCAGTGCCTCACGCCGGGAGATCCCGAAGAACCCGGGGTCGAACAGCGACGCCTCGGCCATGAACCCGCCCTCGCGGGCGTGGATGAAGCCCTCGCGCTCCGGGTCGGGGTCGTAGACCGCGTCGAGGTCCCAGCCGCGTTGTGGCGGCGGTTCGCCGATCGCGTCGCCGCGCCGCTCCAGCAGTTCCCACAGCTCCTCCGGCGACCGCACGCCGCCCGGGAAGCGGCAGGCCATGGCGACGATCGCCACCGGCTCGTCGGCCGCACCGGGACGGGACTCCGCCACCAGGGGCGCCGCCTGCTCGCCCAGCAGCCGCGTGTGCAGCTGCCGGGCCAGCACCGTCGCCGTGGGGAAGTCGAAGAGCAGGGTCGCGGGCAGCCGCAGGCCGGTCACGTTCATCAGACGGGTACGTGCCTCCACCGCGGTCAGCGAGTCGAGGCCCATCTCCTTGAAGGCCCGGCCGACGTCGACGTGCTGCGGCGAGGCGAGCCCGAGGACCGTGGCGACCTGGGCGCGGACCAGGTCGAGCAGCACGCGGTCCTGTTCGGCGGCGGGCAGTGCGGCCAGCCGCTCGCGCAGCGCGTCGGCGGGTTCCGCCTCGCCGGCGGCCGTGGCCGGCAGGCCGCGGGCCTCGACCAGGCCGGCGAGCACCGGGGCGGGCCGGGTGAGGGCCGCGGCGTAGGCGTTCCAGTCGACATCGGCGACGGTCAGCTGCGCCGCACCGGACGACACCGCGCGTTCCAGGGCGGCGACGGCGTCTTCCGGGGCCATCGGTGTGAGGCCGTTGCGGCTCATCCGGCTGTCCAGCACCGCGTTGCCGGCCGCGAGCCCGCTCTCGGCCCACGGTCCCCACGCCACCGATGTCGCCACCAGTCCCTCGGCCCGGCGGCGTTCGGCCAGCGCGTCGAGGTAGGCGTTCGCCGCGGCGTAGTTCGCCTGGCCGGCGCTGCCGAGCGAGCCGGCGATCGAGGAGAAGAGCACGAACATGGTCAGGTCGTGTCCGCGGGTGAGCTCGTCGAGGTGGGCCGCCGCCGCGGCCTTGGGCCGCATGACCGTCTCGAACCTCTCCGGCGTGAGCGACTGCAGCACCCCGTCGTCGATGACTCCCGCGGCGTGCACGACTCCGGTCAGGGGCAGGTCCGGCGGAATCCGCGCGAGCAGCCGTGCCAGCGCGTCGCGGTCCGCGGCGTCGCAGGCCTCCAGGGTGACGCGCGCCCCGAGGCCCTCCAGTTCCGCCGTGAGTTCGGCCGCGCCGGGGGCGGCGGGGCCGCGCCGGCCGGTGAGCACGAGATGCTCGGCCCCGGCGGCGGCCAGCCAGCGGGCCACATGCCCGCCGAGGGCGCCCGTGCCGCCGGTCACCAGGACGGTGCCGCCGATCGCCGGCCGCGTCCCGTCGGTGCCGGCCGCGGTCCTGGTCAGCCGGCGGGCGTAGCTCCCTTCCGGCCGTACGGCGACCTGGTCCTCGTCGCGGTCGGCGAGCACGGCGGCGAGCCGGGTGGCGACGCCCGGGCCGGCCTGTTCCGGCAGGTCGACGAGCCCGCCCCAGCCCTGGGGCTGCTCCATCGCGACGACTCGGCCGAGGCCCCAGATCTGTGCCTGGGCCGGGCTCGGGGGGGCGTCGCGCGGATCGGCGGCGACCGCACCGCGCGTGAGGCACCACAGCGGAATCCCGGCGTCGGCCGCTGCCATCGCCCGCACGAGTTCGAAGGTGGCGGCCAGACCCCGGGTGATCAACGGGTGCCGGGAATGCGGCGTCTCGTCGGGGGCGAGCAGCGAGAGCACTCCGGCGGGCCGCTCGGCGAGGGCGTCACCGAGCCGGCCGGCGAGCGTCCCGGTGTCCTCGGCGGACACGGCCAGCCGCTCGATGCGCATACCGAGGTCCGTGAGGCCGTCGAGGATCCCGGCGGCCCACACGTCGTCGGCGGGCGCCAGGGCAAGCCACCGTCCCGGCGGCGGGGCACTGCCGCCACCGCTCAGCGGGATCCACGACGGACGGTAGAGCCGGCCGTCCGCGGCACTGGGGCCGCGGCGCCGCCGGTGCCAGTCCGTCAAGCCGGCCAGCAGGTCGTCGAGGGACGCCGCGCGCTCACCCGGGAGCCCGAGCAGGGCGGAGAAGGCTTCCGCGTCGCCGCGCTCCACGGCGTTCCAGAACTCGGCCTCGGCCGGGTCCGGCGCGGTGCCGGGTGCCGTCGCGGGCCGGCCCGGCCAGAGGTGCTGGTACTGGAAGGGGTAGGTCGGCAGGTCGACGCGGCGTGCCCCGGTGCCGGCGTAGTGCGCGGTCCAGTCCACCGGCACACCGTGGCTCCAGGCGGCGGCGACCGACGCGGCGAGCCGGGCCGGCCCGCCCTCGTCGCGTTTGAGCGTGGGGACGGTCGCAGCGGTGATCCCCGCGTCCAGCGCGGTCTCCTCCACCGCCGCCGTCAGCACGGGGTGCGCGCTGACCTCCACGAAGTGCCGGTGCCCGGCGTCGAGCAGCGCCCGCACGGCTCGCTCGAAACGCACCGGCTCCCGCAGGTTGCGGACCCAGTACTCCGTGTCCATGTCGTTTCCGTCGACGACGGCCGCGGTCAGCGTCGAGAACACCGGCACACGGCCCGGTCGCGGCGAGATCCCGGCCAGCGCCTGCGCGATCTCGCCCGCGACCTCCTCCACCTGGGCCGAATGCGACGCGTAGTCCACTCGCAGGCGCCTGCACCACACGCCCTCGGCGTCCAGCGCGGCCTGCGTCGCCTCCAGCGCCTGCGGCGTGCCGGAGAGCACCACCGCGGACGGGCTGTTGACGGCGGCGACCGAGACCGCGCCGCCGGCCCGCCCGATCCACGCCTGCACCTGCTGTTCGCCGAGGGCCACGGACAGCATCCCGCCCGCGCCCGCGAGCGCGGTCAGTGCGCGCGCCCGCAGGGCGACCACCCGTGCCGCGTCCGGCAGGGAGAGCACACCCGCGACACAGGCCGCCGCGATCTCGCCCTGGGAATGTCCCACCACGGCGGCGGGACGGACGCCGGACGCCTCCCACACCGCCGCGAGGCCCACCATCACCGCGAACAGGATGGGCTGGAGCACGTCCACGCGGTCCAGCAGTTCGGTCTCGTCGCGCTGTCCCCGCAACACCTCCAGCACGCTGATCCCGAGATACGGCTCGAGTTCCCGGGCGCACTCGGCCACACGCGCCGCGAACACCGGCGAGCTCTCCAGCAGCGCCCGTGCCATGCCGGCCCACTGCCAGCCCTGGCCCGGGAAGACGAAGACCGCACCCGTGCCGTCCACCGCCTGCGACGGCTCCGTCCCGCCCTGCGCCACGGCGTCCAGGCCCGCGAGCAGACCGCCCGTGTCCTGCCCGGTGACCGCGACGCGCCACGGGAGGGCCGCACGCGTGGACGCCAGCGAGAAGCCCACGTCCACCGCGTCGGCGTCCGGACCCGCGCCGCGCACCCGGGCCGCCAGGCGGCCCGCCGCCTGCCGCACCGCGGTGGCATCGTTCGCCGAGACCACCCAGGACAGCGCGCCGCCCCGGTTCTCGGGAGTCCGGCTCACCTCCGCGGCGGGCGTCGGCGGGGCCTGCTCCAGGATCACGTGGGCGTTCGTGCCGCTGATCCCGAACGACGACACGCCGGCCCGGCGCACCCGGCCCGCGTCGGGCCAGGCGACCGGTTCCCTGACCAGTTCGACGGCACCGGCCGACCAGTCCACGTGCCTGCTCGGCTCGTCGACGTGCAGCGTCGCCGGCACCACGCCCTGCCGCATCGCGCACACCATCTTGATCACACCGGCGACCCCCGCGGCGGCCTGCGTGTGCCCGATGTTGGACTTGACGCTGCCGAGCAGCAACGGCGTCCGCCGGTCCTGGCCGTAGGTGGCCATCAGCGCCTGCGCCTCGATGGGGTCGCCGAGGGGGGTGCCGGTGCCGTGCGCCTCCACGACGTCCACGTCCGCGGGGCTCAGCCCGGCCCTCGCCATCGCCTGACGGATCACCCGCCGCTGCGACCGGCCGTTCGGCGCGGTCAGCCCGTTGCTCGCGCCGTCCTGGTTCACCGCCGAGCCGCGCACCACCGCCAGGACCGGATGCCCGTGCGCCAGCGCGTCGGAGAGCCGCTCCACGACGACGACGCCCGCACCCTCACCGAAGCCCATGCCGTCCGCGCCGTCGGCGAACGCCTTGCTCCGGCCGTCCGGCGCGAGGCCGCGCAACCGGGAGAACTCCACGAACGGCATCGGTGTCGACATCACCGTCACGCCGCCCGCCACCGCGAGGCCGCACTCCCCGTCGCGCACCGCCTGCGCGGCCAGATGGAGCGCCACCAGGGACGAGGAGCACGCGGTGTCCACCGTCACCGCCGGCCCCTCGAAGCCGAAGGTGTACGCCACGCGTCCCGAGGCGATGCTCGGCGAGGCGCCGTTCTGCCGGTGGCCCTCGAACTGCTCGTCGGCCAGCAGGGTGGCGTAGTCGCCGTACATCACACCCGCGAACACGCCGGTGTCGCTGCCGTGCAGCGAGGCCGGGTCGATGCCGGCCCGCTCGAACGCCTCCCACGTGGTCTCCAGCAGCAGCCGCTGCTGCGGGTCGGTGGCCAGGGCCTCGCGCGGGCTCATCGCGAAGAAGCCGGGGTCGAAGCGTGCCGCGTCGTACAGGAAACCGGCCGCACGGGCCGAGCAGGTGCCGGGCCGGTCGGGGTCGTCGTGGAAGAGCGCGTCCAGGTCCCAGTTCCGGTCGCCCGGGAACGCGGACACCGCGTCGCCGCGCCGCTCCAGCAGCTCCCACAGCTCCTCCGGCGAGCGCACACCGCCGGGGTAGCGGCAGGCCATCCCGACGATCGCCACCGGGTCCTCGCCGACGGGCGCCGCGCGAAGGCTCGTCACCTCGGCGGGGCTCTCCCCGGCGAGCAGCTTCGCGACGGCCGCCGGCGTGGGGCAGTCGAACACCAGCGAGGCCGGCAGCGCCGAGCCGGTGGCCTCGCTCAGCTCGCCGCTCAGGCGCGCGGCCAGCAGCGAGTTCACGCCCTGGCTGCGGAAGGTGGCCCCGGCCGCGAGCTGCCCGGGGCGGCGGCCGAGCAGCCCGGCGGTGCGCTCCAGGACCAGAGCGAGCGCCTGCGGGTACGTGAGCCGCGCGGGCTCGGAGCCTGCCCGGTCGCCCGCGTTCTCGTCACCAACCGCCACGATCCCTCCAGGTTTGCAGAAACAGGCTCGGCACACCGAACGGACCGAGGCTCATGATCAGGTGGCGCAGCAACCGGTCGTCGGCCGAGCCGGCCGAGGTGCACGCCGGCTCGGGATCCGAGTGCGCGGTCTTCGCCGCCGGCGCCGCGGCCGGAGCGAGGGAGTGGCGCTGCATCGCGGCTAGCCGCGCAGGCTGACCGGCAGCGCGCGCAGCGCGCGGAAGGTGGTCGACGGCTTCCACTGCGGATCCGGGTCGAGCAGCCGCATCTTCGGGAAGCGGGTGAACAGGCGTTCAAGGGTCTCGCTCGCGATGACCCGGGCCAGGCCGGCGCCGAGGCAGTAGTGGGGGCCGACGCCCATGGTGATGTGGCCGAGCGGCTCGCGGGACAGGTCCATCCGGTCGGCGTCGGCGGCCCGCCGCAGGTCCTGGTTGGCGGCCAGCACGTCGATGTAGACGATGTGCCCCTTCGGCACGACGTGTCCGGCGATCTTCCGGTCCTCGGGGGCGATGCGGATCAGCCGCTTGCTGGTGCCCTGCATCCGCAGCAGTTCCTCCACAGCCCGCGCCGGGTCGGCGAGCAGCGCGGGGATCTGCTCGGGCTCGCGCAGGATCGCCAGCGTCGCGTTGCCGATCAGCTTGCCGGTGGACTCGCCGCCGGCCGCGAGGATGATGAAGCAGGTGGTGAGCACCTCGTCGATGCTCAGGCCCTCGGCGGCGACCAGGGCGCTGAGGAAGTCGTCACCGGGCTCGGTGCGGCGCGCCTGCAGGATCGGGGTCAGGAAGGCGGCGAGGGCGGCCTCGGCATCGATGGTCGACTGGATGTCCGCGGGCGTCGGCCGCAGCTCCATCCAGCGCACCAGCCGGGGCGACTGCTCCAGGATGAGCAGCGCGCCGTCCACGCCGATGTCGAAGAGCTCCGCGATCACCGAGGGCGGCACGACGGTGCTGATGTCCGCGATGATGTCGGCCTCGTCCCCGCTCTCGAGGCCGTCCAGGGCGGTGTCCACGATCGCGGCGACGCGCGGCCGCAGCCGCTCGACGACGCGCGAGGAGAACGCGGGGGCCATCCGCGAGCGCATCCGGGTGTGGTCCGGCGGGTCCCGGAGCACGATGGCGCTGCGCAGATACGGCGTGCTGGAGCGCAGGCCGGCGCCGAGTACGTTGCCGGGGTCACTGCTCCACAGGGAGTTGTCGCGCAGCACCGACGCGGCCAGGTCGTAGCCGGTGATGACGTAGGCGTGCGACTGCTCTTCCCAGTACAGGGGCTCGGTCTCGGTGGCCGGGTCAGTGGGAGTGGGCATCAGGCTTCTCCGTCCGTCCCGCCTGCGCGGCGGATTCGAGCTTCGGGGTGGCGGGCGCGCCGCCGCGGTCGTGCTCCGCGCGGATCGCGTCCCAGTCGGCGGTGGCGCGCAGCGCCGCGAGCACGGCGGCGAGGCCGGTGTCGGCCTCGCCGGCGAACAGGCACGCCCGGCGCGCCTTCGGGCCTTCATGGGCGGCGGCGCAGGGCCGGTTCGCGGGCAGCGCGGCCTGTGCCGCGTCGACGGCCCATTCGGGGGTGCAGGCGGCCGGTCCCGGGCCGGCCAGCGGTCCGCGGATCCGGCGGTGCCAGGCCCACAGCGACTCGGCGTCGGCACCGGGATCGTTGTGGCCGCAGTGCTCGGCGTGCAGCGCACGCAGTGCTTCCACGTCGTGCTGTGCGACCGCCCGGTCCCGGCGCGCCAGGGCTTCGCTCTGCTGCGGATCCGGGCGGTGGCCGGCCGTACCGAAGCCGAGGACGGTCACCTTGCCGCCGTCGTCGAAGAGGTAGTTGCCGGGAGCGGGGTCGAGGGCGATGCGGGAGCGGTCGGCGAAGTGGAAGAGGGCCTGCCCCCACAGGTACCGCTCGGCGGCGGGGGCCCGCACCGCCTGCGCCCAGCTGCGGCCGGTGGCCAGGTCCATGGTCAGCATCCGGTCGGTGGACAGCTCCTCGATCACCCCGGGAACGTGGATCAGCGGATGGCGCCGGCCTGCGGCCGCGAGCCGTGCCCGCAGCGCGGCCTCGGCCCTCAGCCCGACGGCGTCCTCGACGCGGCCGCGCAGCTCACCGGCGGCGGAGTGGATCTGCGCGGCGGTCCGCTCACCGGCGGCGGCGCGCACCAGCGGCTGCAGGGCCCGGTGCAGTTCCGGTGCCGCCAGCGCGCTGCGCACGGCCTGGCTGAGGCCGCGGTAGCGGATCTTGACCGCGACCCGGCGGCCGTCGTGCAGCAGCGCCCTGTGCACCTGCCCGGTCGGCCCCGCGCCGAAGGGCTCGGGGGCGAACTCCGCGTAGGCCTGCGCCGGAGTCCGGCCGAGCGTGCCGCGGACCGTCCGTGCCGTCAGGTCGGCCGACATGACGGCGACGTCCTCGTCGTAGCCGGCCAGCTCCTGCTCGATCGCCGCCGCGTACCCGGCCGGCATCGCGGTGCCCACCAGCGCGGACCACAGCAGCCGCGCCGCTCTGAGCGCCACCGGCCTGGCCCGGCCGAGCCGGCGCGCGTACCGCTCGGCCTCGTCGGCCGGCTCCGCGCCGCGGCCCTTGCGGGCGAGCGCCATCGCCACCGTCTCGCCCGAGGTCCGGCCGGCCAGGCCGACGAGTGGCGCGACCCGGTCCGCCCGCCCGGCGCGGGCCGCACCGGAACCGCGGGCATTGAGTTCAACCATCGAGGGTCACCACCGGCCGAGGGGAGTCGACGAACACTGTCACGGCGGCAGTGAAGCCCGCCCTGCGCCTGGAAACCCCTACACACCGCCGCGCCCGGCGACGGCGCCCGATCGCGCCGAAGACTGGAGGTTTACCGGGTCCCGCTGTGACGTGATGGACGGCGACGACGAGTGGCCACGAGGGCGACAGCGCCCTCCCGGCCCCGCACGGAAATGAGGGTTCTGTCATGAGCGACGCGCTGACCAGGGACGATGTCGTCCAGGTACTGTCCGCGGCGGAGGGGTTCTTCCCCTCCAGCGTGCTGTTCGCGCTGATGCGCCTCGACGTGCTCGGCCGGCTGGCCGAGGAGCCGGCCTCCGCCGCGGAGGTGGCCGACGGCCTGCAGGCCGAGCCCGAGGCGGTCGCCCGGCTGCTGAACGCCGGGGTGATGCTGAACATCCTGGAGTACCACGAGAGCGGCATCTTCGCGGTCAGCCCGCCGTACCGTTCGATGCTCGTGCCCGGCTCCGGCCCGTTCCACATGGGCGATTGGGTGCTCAACCTCGAGTACTTCCGGGACGCGCTCTCCCGGCTCGACAAGGCCGTGCTGACCTCGAAACCGCAGGCCACGTACGTGGACGACGCGCGCGGCGAGCGGGAGCACACCCGCCTGTTCACCAAGGCCATGCACAACTACGCGCTGTTCGCCGGCCGCGAGCTGGCCGGGTATCTGGACACCTCCGGCTGCCGGGGCCTGCTGGAGATCGGTGCCGGGCCCGGCACCTACAGCTTCCACCTGGCCGAGGCCAACCCGGAACTGCGGCTGACCCTCGCCGACCTGCCGGAGGTGCTTGAGATCGCCCGTGAGATCGAGGCCTCCTTCCGGATCGCGCAACCGGTCGAGTACCTGGGGGTCGATCTGCGCACGGACACCATCGAGGGTGAGTACGACCTCGTGCTGCTGTCCAACACCCTGCACATGCTCGGCGAGGACGCCAGCCGCGAGCTGCTGGCGTCGGTCCGCCCGCTGGTGCGGCCCGGGGGCTCGGTGGTCGTCCAGGCCCAGTTCCTCGACGAGGACCGGCGCGGCCCGCGCTGGCCGGTACTGCTCGACCTGCTGCAGCTGTGCATCACCGACGCGGGCCGCAACCACACCGTCGCCGAGACCCGGACCTGGCTGGCGGACGCGGGATTCGCGGACGCCGAGCACGTGGCGATGTCCGAGGACAACGTCAACAGCTTCATCCGCGCGTGGAAGCGCTGAGCGGCGCGGTGCGGGAGGGACGAGACGAGCGAGACGGACGGGGGAGCGCGCGTGGGTGCGCGAGCTGAAGTCGGCGGGCGGCGACGGATCCTGCTGACGGCCGACACCGGCCGCAGCCACGTCGAACCGCTGATCGCGGTGGCCGCGGAGCTGGCGGCGCGGAGCGTCGAGGACCTGTGGTTCGCCTGCGGCGACGAGTACCGGGCCGCGGTCGAGGCGGTGGACCACGCGGCACCGCCGCGGTTCGTCCCGCTCGGCCCGGCCAGACCCGAACTCGACCCGGCCACCTGGTCCGACGCGGAGCTCGGCCGGGTGACGACCTCCTCACCGCTGCGCAACCTGGCCGCGGTCATCGACCTGAACCTGGACGTGGAGCACAGGCGGCGGCAGTACCTGCGGATGCTCGAGGTCATCGACACGGTGCGGCCCGCACTGGCCGTCGTCGACCTGTTCTCCTCCTGGGCGATCGACGCGCTGACGATGCGCGGGATCCCCTACGTCGCGCTGTGCGCGGAGCTCGCCAGCTCGGTCTACTTCGACCGGCTGCCGCGCAGCTACCCCACGCCGCTGTCCGGCCTGCGCCGGGAGATGTCACCGGCGCAGCGGGTACGCAACGTCGCGTTCCGGATGGGCCGGCGGCTGGTCGGCTTCCGGCCCGGCTGCCTGCGCGAGAACGTCGCCTTCTACCGTAGCCGGGTCGCCGAGGGGCAGCGCAACCCGGAGTCGAAACTCTCCCAGTACGCGGACGAGGCGATCGCCGTGTTCGCGTACTCCGTCTTCGGCCTCGAATACCCGTTCCCGCGCATCCCGGCGAACCTGCGGATGATCGGCACGATGCTCGGTCCGCGCCCGGAGCCCGCCGCGGACCACGGTGAGCCGGCCGGCTGGCTGGACCTGCACGAGTCCGTCGTCTACGTCTCCTTCGGTCCCGTCATGCGCCCGAGCGCGCAGCAGGTCGAAGCAGTCGTGCAGGCGGCTCGCCTGATCGCACCGGTGCACCACGTGCTGTGGAAGCTGCCGAAGGCGCTGCACCACCTGCTGCCGCCGGACCTGCCGGACAATCTGCGGGTGGAGTCCGAGGTCCCCTCGCGGATCGGCGTACTGGCCCACCCGCACGTGCGGGTGTTCTTCCACCACGGCGCGGCCGACTGCGTGCACGAGGGGCTCCACTTCGGCACACCGCAGCTGGTGCTGCCGTTCTGGATGAACGACGTGGACAACGCCGCCCGCATCAGCGACTCCGGTGCCGGGCTGACGCTCACCCGCCGGCAGAACGCCGACGGCCGGCTGATCGCGGACCGGCTGCGCCTGCTGCTCGACGACCCCTCGTTCCGCACGCACGCGCGTGCGTGGCAGGGCCGGCTGCGGGCGGCGGGCGGGTCCGCCGCGGCCGCGGACTCGATCATCGGGGCCCTGGACCGGATCGCCCGCACCCCGCAGTGAGCGAGGACGCGGAGGTGTCTACGGATTTCCCGGACTCACGGCCCTTACCGTCCGGTGACGGCCGACAGGCAAGCCACTGGAGGCACCTTGTCCACAGATCCGCTCGTCATCATCGGCGCCGGCGTCATGGGCACCGGAATCGCGGCGCTGGCCCTGGGCCACGGCACACCGGTCGTGCTCGTCGACGTCAGCACCGCGATCCTCGACCGGGCACGCCAGCGGGTGCGCCGACAGCTGCAGCACGGCCGGCTCATGGGCGCCTACCCGGCCGACCGGCCGGACGCCTCGCTCACCACGGTGGAAGCCCTCGACGCCGGCCTGCGGCCGGTGGCCGTGATCGAGGCGATCAACGAGGACGCGTCCACGAAGGCGAAAGTGCTCACCCAGCTGTCGGAAACGCTCCCGCCCGGCATCCCGCTGATCACCAACACCTCCTCCATTCCTCTCGCAGAACTCGCCGCGCCGCTCGCCCGCCCGGCCGAGCTGGTCGGCGTGCACTTCATGAACCCCGCCTATCTGGTGACGATGACGGAGCTGGTGTGCGGCCGCCTGACCGGCCAGGCGACGGTGGCCGCGGCGTCCGGGCTGCTCGAGAGCTGGGGCCGGCGGGTCGTGGTGGTGCGCGACGCGCCCGGCTTCGTCACCAGCAGGCTGCTGCATCCGATGATCAACGAGGCCGCGCGGCTGGTGGACGCCGGCACGGCGGGCGCCGAGGAGGTGGACGCGCTGATGGAGGGCTGCCTCGGGCATCGCGCCGGTCCGCTGCGCACCGCGGACCTGATCGGCCTGGACAATCTGGCCGACTCACTGCGGGAGCTGGCCAAGCGCACCGAGAACCCCGGTTACGAGCCGTGCGACCTGCTGCTTTCCAAGGTCGCACAGGGTCACCTCGGCCGTAAGAGCGGCCGGGGCTTCTACGAGTACGGAGATGTGATGTCGTGAGCGAAGAGACCAAGAGCGAAACAGCGGCCGACATCGAGCGGGGAGTCCAGGACTTCCTCGCCGGCCGGCTCAACACGACCGTGCCGAGGGACCAGGACCTGTTCGCGACCGGCCTGGTGACATCGATGTTCGCGATGGAGCTGGTGGTCCACCTGGAGTCCGTCCACGGCGTGTCCATCATCGGCGGCGATCTGCGCCTGGACAACTTCCGGACGGTCGAGCGGATGGCGCGGCTGGTGACCCGGCTGAGGACCCCGACCGGCGCGTCCCATGCCCATGGCTGAGGACTTCGCCGAACTGTGCGCCGAGGTCGACACGCTGGAGGCCGGCCAGGCGGCGGACTGGGACCGCGCCGGACTGCTGCCGGAGGCGGTCCTGCGCAAGCTGGCCGCCGAGGGCCTGCTGTGCCCCGAAGTGCCGGCCGACCACGGCGGACGGGGCCTGTCCAGCGCGGTGGCCGGCGAGTTCACCGCGCACGTGGGCAGCCGGTGCAGCTCGCTGCGCAGCGTGATGACCTCGCAGGGCATGGCGGCGTGGACGATCGCGCGGATGGGCTCGCCCGCACAGCGCGCGGATCTGCTCCCCCGGCTGGTCCGCGGGAAACTCGCCGCGGTCGCGTTCAGCGAGCCGGACGCCGGCAGCGACCTGTCCGCGATGCGCACACGCGTCCGCCGGGACGGGGAGCGGATCGAGCTGAACGGGCAGAAGGTCTGGACGACCGCGGCCCGATACGCCGACATGGTCGTCGTGGTGGGCCGGCTCGAGGACGAGACCGGCGCCGCCGTGGTGGTACCGGTCGACGCCCCCGGGGTGACGGTCCGTCCGGTGCCCGGCCCGAGCGGCTGCCGCGCGGCCGGCCACGCCGACGTGCGCCTGGACTCGGTACGGCTGCCGGCCGGCGCGATGCTCGGCGGCGGCGGCCAGCCGCTGTCCCTTCTGTGCACGACCGCGCTCTCCTACGGACGGCTCTCGGTGGCCTGGGGCTGCGTCGGGATCCTGCGCGCCTGCCTGACCGCGGCGACCCGGCACGCGGCGACCCGGCAGCAGTTCGGCAAGCCGCTGGCCGAGCACCAGCTGGTGGCCGGGCATCTGGCCGAGCTGTACTCCGACGAGCAGGCGGCGAGCCGGGCCTGCGAGCACGCCAGCCGGTGCTGGGACGCCGGCTCCGCGGACCTGGTGATGGGCACGGTGCTGGCCAAGTACGTCAGCGCCCGCGCGGCCGCCCGCGGTGCCGCCACGGCGGTGCAGGTCACCGGCTCGGCCGGCGCCCTGGAAGGGCATGTGGTGGAGCGTGCGTACCGGGACGCGAAGCTGATGGAGATCATCGAGGGCAGCAACGAGATCAGCAAGCTGATGCTGGCCCGGCACGCCGTGGCGACACGGCGGTGAGCAGTCCGGAGGACGTGGTGAGCGAACGGCCGACCATGGTCAAGTGCCTGGTCTGGGATCTGGACGAGACCCTGTGGCGGGGCACTCTCGCCGAGGGGGACGAGGTGCGCCCGCTGCGACGGGCGCGGGAGCTGGTCGAGGAGCTGGACCGGCGCGGCATCCTGCAGTCGATCGCCAGCAAGAACGACCACGACCAGGCGTGGTCCGCACTGGAGAGGTTCGGGCTCGCCGAGTACTTCGTGCTGCCGCAGATCGGCTGGGGACCGAAGTCCGCCGCGGTGCAGGCGATCGCCGACGGCCTGAACTTCGACGTGGGGACCATCGCCTTCGTGGACGACCGGCCGACCGAGCGCGCCGAGGTCGCGTACCACCTTCCACGGGTGCGCTGCTACGACGCCGTCGAGGACCTGCCGCGGCTGGCGACGCTGCCGGAGTTCACGCCCGCGCAGGTGACCGCCGACTCCGCCCGCCGCCGGTCGATGTACCAGGCGGGCTTCCGGCGCACCTCGGCCCAGGAGCGGTTCACCGGCTCCGACGAGGAGTTCCTGCGCACGCTGGATCTGCGTATGGCGATCTCCCGGGCCGGCGAGTCGGGCCTCGCGCGGGTCGAGGAGCTGACGCTGCGCACGAGCCAGATGAACGCCACAGGGGTGCACTACTCGCTCGGCACGCTGCGCGAGCTGATCGCGGACCCCCGGCACGAGGTCCTGGTGGCCACACTGGAGGACCGGTTCGGCCCGCACGGCGCGATCGGCATCCTGCTGCTGGAGCGGCACCGCGAGGTGTGGCACCTGAAGCTGCTGGCGACCTCGTGCCGGGTCGTCTCGCTCGGCGCCGGGGCCACGATCATCAACTGGCTGATCGACCAGGCCGCGCGGGCCGGCGTGCACCTGCTGGCGGATTTCCGCAGCACCCCGCGCAACCGGATGATGGAGGTCGCCTACCGCTTCAGCGGGTTCACCGACGAGCGCTGCGACTGTGCGGACACGGTGCCGGACGCGCGGCGCCCGGAAGGCCTCGTACGCCTGCATCTCGTGCCGGAGCAGCAGCGGCCGTCGGCCACGGCCGTCAGGGTCAGCGCCCCCGACCTCGCACAACCGGTCGCCGAAGGGGCGTGACCGGCTGACGTGTGCCCGGGGCCGGGGGCGGGGGCTATTCGATATCCGCTTCGCCACCGGCCCCCGGCCCTGTATTTTTTTGTATCTGTTTGTATTTCTCCGTGATTCTTCGAGTTCGGGATCGTACTTCCTCGGGCTCGCGTGCGTACTCCCTCGGGCTCGCGTGCGTACCCCCTCGGGCTCGGGTTCGTGCTTCCTCGAGGTCGGACAACTCGGCCCCGGACGGCTGCGTTTCAGGCGACTCGGTTGCAGCCGGCCGTGGGCCGTTTCCGTGCCAGGGTCACGCCGTCGGCGACCGGCAGCAGCGAGATGTCGACCCGGTCGTCCTCGAGCAGCCGGGTGTTCAGCTCGCGGACCGCGGCGACCTGGGGATCGGGGTCGGCCGGGTCGACGACCCGGCCGAAGAACAGCGTGTTGTCCGCGACGACGAGCCCGCCCTCGCGGACCAGGGCGAGCGAGAGCTCGTAGTACACCGGGTAGTTCTGCTTGTCTGCGTCGATGAACACGAGGTCGAACGATCCCGGCCCGTACTCGGCGAGCAGTTTCTCAAGGGTGTCCGCGGCGTGACCGATCCGCAGGTCGATGCGGTCGGCGACGCCGGCGCGCTTCCAGTACGGGGCGCCGATGTCGGCCCACCGCTGGTGGAGTTCGCAGGTGATCACACGGCCTCCCCGCGCGAGCGCGCGGGCCATGCACAGCGCGCTGTAACCGGTGTAGGTGCCGACGTCCAGCACCCTACGGCCGCCGGTCAGCCCGACCAGAAGCGCGAGGAACTGGCCCTCCTCGGCCATGACCTGAAGGCTGGTGCCGGCCGGCAGCGCCACGGTCTCCTCGCGCAGCTGCCGAAGGACATCGTCCTCGCGCAGGGACACCGCTCGTACGTATGCGAGCAGTTCGTCCGACACGTACTGCTGATCGGCCATCAGCTGGCTCCCGTCATTCGGATGTACGGCGGAGTCGGCGGGCCCGAGCCGACGCGAACAGGCACGCGCGCGGAGCGGATCGAGCACGTCATTGACCGAGCTCCCGATCGAGCAGGTCGAAGACCTCGTCGTCGGAGGCCGAGTCGAAGTCGATGCCGCCCCCCGACGTCCCGGCGCCGTCACGGCCCCCGGGGCCGGAACCTCGGCGCTCCTGCCACCGGCTCCGGATCACCTCGAGCCGACCCGTCACCCGCTCCATCAGCCCCTCGTCGACCTCGTCGGTCTCGTCCAGCCCGGAGAGCACGCTTTCCAGGCGGTCGAGCTCGGCCAGGACGGATTCCCGCGCGGAGGGCCGCTGCGGGGCGAGCGCCTGGTGCAGCACCGGCACCAGTTCACGCGGGGTCGGATGGTTGAACACGAGCGTGGCGGGCAGCCGGAGCCCGGTGAGCGAACCGATGCGGTTGCGGAACTCCAGCGCCTTGAGCGAGTCGAAGCCGACTTCCTTGAAGGCGAGATCCGGCTCCACGTGCGCGGCGTCGGCATGTCCGAGAACGACGGCGGCCTGCGCGCAGACCAGGTGCAGCAGCTCCTCCTCGGCCTCGGCCGCGGGCAGTGCGGCGAGGCGTGCGGCGAGCCCGGCGGCGGAGGGCGCGGTCGACCGCGGGGCCGCGGGTGCCGCGGCGACGAGGGAGCGCAGCACCGCGGGTACGGTTCCCCGGGCCCGCAACGCCGCCGGGTTGAGCCGGGTGAGCAGCGCCACGGCGTCTTCGTCCTCCGCCTGGCCGGCCGTCGCCGCGTCGAACAGGTCGAGCCCCAACTGCGGAGCGAGCGGCGGGATTCCGGCACCGGTCATCCGCCGGGCGGTGGCCTCGTCGATCAGGCCGACTCCGCTCCACGGACCCCAGGCGAGTGAGACGGCCGGCAGCCCGGCCTCACGGCGGCGGCGGGCGAGTGCGTCGAGGAACGCGTTGGCGGCCGCGTAGTTGCCCTGGCCGGCGCTGCCCGTCGTGCCGGCCAGCGAGGAGAAGAGCACGAAGGCGGACAGGTTCAGGTCGGCCGTGAGTTCGTGCAGGTGCCAGGCGGCGTCCGCCTTGGGCCGCAGCACCGCGTCGAACCGCTCCGGGGTGAGCGAGTCGATCACCCCGTCGTCAAGTACCGCGGCGGCGTGCACGACCGCGCTCAGCCGATGCCCGTACCGCGCGACGAGCCCGGCGAGCGCCTCGCGGTCGCCGACGTCGCAGGCCTCGATGTCGACGCTCTGCGCGCCGAGGCCGGCGAGTTCCGCCGCCAGGTCCGCCGCGCCCTCGGCGGCGGCGCCACTGCGGCTGACGAGCAGCAGATCGCGGACGCCGTGCTTCTGGACAAGGTGCCGGGCCACGACGCCGGCCAGTCCGCCGGTCCCGCCGGTGATCAGTACCGTGCCGCTGCCCCACGAAGGCCGGGCCGATGCGTCGTCCGACCGCCCGACCCGGATCGCCCTCGGCGCGAGCAACTCGCCGCCGCGCACGAGGAGTTCCGGCTCGTCGACGGTCAAGGCACCGGCCGGGAGCGTGCCGTCGCAGGGATCGAGGTCGATCAGCGCGAGCCGGCCGGGGTCCTCCGCCTGCGCGCTGCGTACCAGTCCGCGCACGGCCGCCGCGGCCAGATCCCCGCCGCCGGCCGCGCCGCGTGTCACGAAGACGAGCCGCGCACCTTCGGCCCGGGAGGCGGAGAGCCATTCCCGGATCAGCGCGAGCGCGTCGGAGGTGGCGGCCCGCACCGAGGCGGGTACGTCGTCGCCGGACGTGGTCACGGGGACGAGGATCGTCGTGGCGTCGGCGGGAACCGAAGCCAGGTCAGGGCAAGGATGCAAGGCAGTGCCGGACACGAGGATCGTTTCGTCCGTTCCGACAAGGGCCGGCGGCACGCCGGGCTGCAGACCGGCCGCGACGGTGGCCCGGTCGATACGGTAATGCGCGTCCCCGGCGGCGGCAGGACGCAGCCCTTCGGCCGGCACCGGCCTGGCCACCAGCGCCTCGACCGAGGCCACCGGCGCGCCTCCCGCATCGGCAAGAGCGATCGAGACGGCGCCGTCTCCGGCGGGAGCGAGCCGTACCCGTACCGCCGGTGCGCCCGGGGCGTGCAGCGACACGCCGGTCCAGGAGAACGGCAGGCCGTTCCAGCCGTCGCCGGCGCCGGTGGCGAGGGCGCCGGTGTGGAGGCAGGCGTCGAGGAGCGCGGGGTGCAGTCCGTAGCCGGTGCCGTCGACGTCTTCGGGCAGCGCGGTCTCGGCAAACAGTTCGTCGCCTCGCCGCCATGCCGCGCGCAGTCCTTGGAAGGCCGGCCCGTAGCCGAACCCGGTGTCGGCCAGCCGCTCGTACAGTCCGGCGACTTCGAGCGGCTGCGCACCGGCCGGGGGCCAGGCCAGCAGGTCGACGGGTTCGATCCGCGCAGCGGCGGCCAGCCGGCCGGAGGCGTGCTCGGTCCACGGGGCCTGCGGATCGTCGGCGGGCTGGGAGTGCACGGTCAGCGAGCGGTCGCCGGACTCGTCGGCGGCACCGGCCCACATCTGGATCCGCACCTCTGCGCGCTCCGGCAGGACCAGGGGTGCGGCGAGGGCCAGTTCGGCCACGCTGCCGCAGCCGGTGTCCCGCGCCGCCTTCATGGCGAGTTCCAGGAACGCCGTGCCGGGCACCAGCACCTCGCCGTGCACGGCGTGGTCGGCGAGCCAGGGCTGCATGAGCGCCGAGACCCGCCCGGACCATACGAAAGCGCCGGTTCCGGCGATCTCGACCGCGGCGGACAGCAGCGGGTGCGTGTCGCCGCCCTGCGCGTTGCCCGCGATGGTCGCTGCGGACCAGTAGCGCCGGTGCTGGAAGGGGTAGGTCGGCAGGTCGACGCGGCGCGCACCGGTGCCCGTAAACCACTCGGCCCAGTTCACGCCGGTGCCGCTCACATAGAGCGCGGCCAGCGCGGCCAGCAGACCAGCCGGCTCATCCTCACCCCGACGCAACGGAGTGGCCGTCACGCTCCGCTCGTCGTCGCCCTCGGCCTGCGCCACCAGGGCGCTCAGTGTCCCGCCCGGGCCGGTTTCGACGTAGCGGGTCACGCCCGCACCGCGCAGCCGGTCGACGGCGTCGGCGAACCGCACCGGCTCACGCACCTGCCGCACCCAATACCCCGGATCACTCATATCGGCGTCCGCCGACAGCGACGACACCACCGACAACTCCGGCTGCCGGAAGGCCAGCCTGCTCACCACAGACCGGAAGTCGTCCAGCATCGGCTCCATCAACGGCGAGTGGAACGCGTGCGAGACCCGCAACCGCCGCGACCGCCGGCCCGGGAACTGCCCGACCACAGCCTCCACCGCCGACGCCTCACCCGACACCACCACCGACCGCACACCATTCACCGCCGCCAACGACACCCCAGCGCCCGCCCCCAGCAGCGGCGACACCTCCGCCTCCCCCGCCTCCAGCGCCACCATCACCCCACCCGCCGGCAACCCCTGCATCAACCGCCCACGCGCCGACACCAACGCACACGCATCCCCCAGCGACAACACCCCCGCCACATACGCCGCCGCGACCTCCCCCACCGAATGACCCACCACCGCATCCGGCCGCACCCCGAACGACTCCACCAGCCGGAACAGCGCCACCTCCACCGCGAACAACGCCGGCTGCGCCCACCCCGTCCGGTTCAACTCATCCGCATCCGCCTCCGCACCCCACATCACATCCCGCACCCCCGGATCCAGACAGGCAAGCACCTCATCCAAAGCCCGCGCGAACACCGGGAACCGCGCATACAACCCCCGACCCATCCCCACCGACTGCGCACCCTGACCCGGGAACAGCAGCGCCGTCTTCCCCGCGGTCACCGCACCACGCGCCACCACGCCCGGCCCACCACCAGCGCCCGCCAGCACCACGGCACGATGCGTGAACGCCGAACGCCCCGCCAGCGACACCCCCACATCCACCGGCGAAAGCCCGCTCAACTCCCCCAACCGCTCGACCTGGACGTCCAGCCCCGCAACCGACCGCGCCGACACCACCCACGGCACAACCCCACCCTCCACCTGGGGCACACCAGGCGTCGGATCGTGAGCCTCGACCGGCTCCGGCTGCTCCAGGATCACGTGCGCATTCGTCCCACTGATCCCGAACGACGACACACCCGCCCGACGCACCCGACCCACCTCAGGCCAGGACGCCGACTCCGTGACCACCTCCACCGCACCCGACGACCAATCCACCTGCGCGGACGGCTCATCCACATGCAAGGACGCCGGCACCACACCATGCCGCATCGCCTGCACCATCTTGATCACACCCGCAACACCCGCCGCAGCCTGCGTATGACCGAGGTTCGACTTCACACTCCCGAGCAGCAAAGGCTCCCGACGCTCCTGCCCGTACACGGCCGACAACGCCTGAACCTCGATCGGATCACCCAGTCGCGTCCCGGTTCCATGACCATCGACGACGTCCACATCCGCAGGACTCAACCCGGCCCCCGCCAGGGCCTGCCGGATCACCCGCTGCTGCGACGGACCATTCGGCGCCGTCAAACCGTTCGACGCACCATCCTGATTCACCGCCGACCCACGGACAACAGCCAGCACCGGATGCCCGTTCGCCACCGCATCGGACAAACGCTCAAGGACCAGGAACCCGGCGCCTTCGGAGAATCCCGTGCCGTCCGCATCATCCGCGTACGCCTTGCAACGGCCATCGAGCGAAAGTCCGCCGAGCCGACCGAATCCGGCGAACACGGCGGGCGTGGAGAGCACGGTCACGCCGCCGGCCACGGCGAGCGAGCACTCGCCCTGACGAAGGGCCTGCGCCGCAAGGTGGATCGCGACCAGCGAGGACGAGCAGGCCGTGTCGACGGAGATCGCGGCGCCTTCGAGGCCGAACCGGTATGCCACCTGGCCGGAGACGACGCTGCCACTGCCGTCGGTGCCCGGATAGTCGTGATACATGACGCCGGCGAAGACACCGGTCCGGCTGCCGCGCAGGGCGAGCGGGTCGATGCCCGAACGCTCGAACGCCTCCCAGGCCAGTTCCAGCGCGAGGCGCTGCTGCGGATCGGTGGCCACAGCCTCCTTCGGGCTCATGCCGAAGAATTCGGCGTCGAACTCGGCGGCCGAATCGAGGAACCCGCCTCCGGCCGCGTAGTAGCGGCCGGGCTCGTCCGCCTCGTGGTCACGCAACGCGGCCAGGTCCCAGCCGCGGTCAGTGGGGAACGGGGTGATGGCGTCAGTGCCGGAGGCGACCAGGTCCCACAGCTGGTCGGGCGTCGCGACACCGCCCGGATAGCGGCACGCCATGCCGACGATGACCACCGGATCATCAGCCGTGCTCGCCAGAGCGGGCGGCGCGGTAGCAGCCACCTCGGCCACACTGCCGGACAACCCGCTCACGATGAACCCGGCGAGCGCCTCGACAGACGGGTAGTCGAACACCAGCGTCGCCGGCAGCCGCAGACCGGTCGCCGCCGCCAGTCGGTTACGAAGTTCCACAGCGGTCAGCGAGTCGAAGCCGAGCTCCGTAAACGCACGGCCGACTTCCAGCATCCCCGGGGAACTGTGCCCAAGAACAGCAGCGACCTGTTCGCGCACGACAGCGAACACTTCCTCGGCTCGCCGCTCCGCGGGCAGCACGGCGAGCCGCTGAGCCAGGTCCCCGGTCCCGGCCGAACGCCGCCGCACCGGCAGGCGCACCAGTCCGCGCAGCAACGGCGGTACCTCACCGCTGGCGCGTACGGCGGCGGTGTCGATGCGTGCCGGGACGACGACGGGCTCACCACTGGCAAGGGCCGCGTCGAACAACTCCAGCCCCTCGTCCGCCGACAACGGCACCAGACCGGCCCGCTCGATACGCCGCTGACCGGCAGCCGACAGACCACCCGTCATCCCTCCCCCAGCAGCCTCCCACGGCCCCCACACCAACGACGTCCCCACCAGACCCAGCGACCGGCGATGCCTGACCAGCCCGTCCAGATACGCATTCGCCGCGGCATAGCTCGCCTGCCCCGCCCCACCGAACACACCCGCCGCAGAAGAAAACACCACAAACGCAGCCAGACCCAGCCCCGCCGTCAACTCATGCAACCACCACCCACCATCCGCCTTCGGCCCCAGCACCACCCCCAACCGGTCGGCATCCAACGACTCCACCACCCCGTCATCCAGCACACCCGCCAGATGCACCACCCCACTCAACCGATCCCGATACCGCCCCACCAGACCGGCCACCGCATCACGATCACCAACATCACACCCCTCCACCACCACCCGCGCATCCAGACCGGCCACCCACTCCGGCACCGAACCACCCCGGTTGACCAGCACCACATCCCGCACCCCGTACCGCTGCACCAGATGACCGGCCACCAACCGACCCAGACCACCCGTACCACCCGTCACCAACACCACACCATCACCGAACACACCAGACTCAACAGCCCCACCGCCGGCCACGCTCGTGACCCGGACCAGACGCGGTAGCAACACCTCCCCCTCACGCACCCACAACTCCGGCTCACCCGACGCCCACACCCACGCCGGAACACCACCCCCCGCATCCACATCCACGTCCACGTCCACGTCCACGTCCACGTCCACCAGAGCGAACCGGCCCGGATGCTCCGCCAGCGCCGACCGCACCAGACCCCACACCGCAGAACCCGCCACATCACCGCCGTCCACCGCACCCGAGGTCCGAAACACCAACCGCGACCCCGCAAACCGCTCCTCCCCCAACCACCCCTGCACCAGCCCCAACACCCGCGCACACTCACCACGCACAGACCCCGAAACCTCAACCACCACCGCATCCGGCACCACCACAAGCGACGCCAGACCACCATCCAGCACCACCCACGAACCCGGCTCACCCTCCCCCCGCCCAGCCGAAACCCACTCCACCCGCCACAGATCATCACGACGACCCAACTGCTCACCCGACACCGGACGGGCGACGAGGGACTGCACGGACGCGACCGCCCCTCCGGCAGCATCGACAGCTTCGATCGACACTGCGCCGTCCGTAGCCGAAGACACGCGAACGCGGACCGTCGACGCGCCGGCGGCGTGCAGAGTCACGCCTGTCCAGGAGAACGGCACTCGCCCCTCGACGTCCGTATCCGTGCGCAGGAGTGCGCCGGCGTGCAGGCAGGCATCGAACAATGCCGGATGCAGGCCGAACGCCTCGGCGTCCGTGGTGTCGGACGGCAACTCGACCTCCGCGAAGACCTCGTCTCCGCGGCTCCACGCCGTGCGCAGCCCACGGAATGCCGGACCATAGTCGAAACCGACGTCCTCGAACCGGTTGTAGATGTCGGCGACATCCACTTGCTGCGCGTCTTCCGGAGGCCAGATCGCGGTGTCAAAAGATACTGCGGCGGGTGCCTGCGACGGGGACAAGGCGCCGGAAGCACAAAGGGTCCAGGGCCGACCGTCGCCTGTATCCGAGTGGCGTGCCTGGATGGTGATGGAGCGTCGGCCCGACTCGTCCGGCGCGTCGACTCTCACCTGGATCGCGACGCCCCCCTGTGCGGGAAGGACCAGCGGCTCTGCGAGGGTCAGCTCTTCGACGCAACCGCACCCCACCTCGTCGGCGGCGCGCAGGGCCAGTTCCAGGAATCCGGTGCCCGGGAAGACCACGGACCCGCGAATCATGTGCTCCCTCAGCCACGGATCCGACTGCGCCGAGAGCCGTCCGGTGAAGACGACCTGTCCGGTGTCGGCCAGTTCGACTGCCGCGCCGAGCAGGGGGTGTTCGACGCTGTCCAGGCCGACTGCCGCCGCGCCGGCCCCGACGGCTCCAGAGCGCGGCCAGTAGCGCCGCCGCTGGAAGGGGTAGGTCGGCAGGTCGACGCGGCGCGCGCCGGTGCCGGTAAACCACTCGGCCCAGTTCACGCCGGTGCCGCTCACATAGAGCGCGGCCAGCGCGGCCAGCAGACCAGCCGGCTCATCCTCACCCCGACGCAACGGAGCAGCCGTCACGCTCCGCTCGTCGTCGCCCTCGCTCTGGCCCACCAGGCCCGACAGCGCAGCGCCCGGACCGGTCTCCACGAACCGGGTCACACCCTGGGAACGCAACACCGCGACCGCGTCGGCAAACCGCACCGGCTCACGCACCTGCCGCACCCAATACCCCGGATCACTCATATCGGCGTCCGCCGACAGCGACGACACCAGAGTCAACTCCGGCTGCCGGAAGGCCAGCTTGGTCACCACAGATTGGAAGTCCTCCAGCATCGGCTCCATCAACGGCGAGTGGAACGCGTGCGAGACCCGCAGCCGTCGCGACCGCCGGTCCGGGAACTGCCCGACCACGGCCTCCACCGCCGACGCCTCACCCGACACCACCACCGACCGCACACCATTGACCGCCGCCAACGACACCCCCGCGCCGGCGCCCAGCAGCGGCGACACCTCCGCCTCCCCCGCCTCCAGCGCCACCATCACCCCACCCGCCGGCAACCCCTGCATCAACCGCCCACGCGCCGACACCAACGCACACGCATCCCCCAGCGACAGGACACCCGCGACATGCGCCGCCGCGACCTCCCCCACCGAATGACCCACCACCGCATCCGGCCGCACCCCGAACGACTCCACCAGCCGGAACAGCGCCACCTCCACCGCGAACAACGCCGGCTGCGCCCACCCCGTCTCGTTCAACACCTCATCCGCGTCCGCCTCCGCACCCCACATCACATCCCGCACCCCCGGATCCAGACAGGCAAGCACCTCATCCAAAGCCCGCGCGAACACCGGGAACCGCGCATACAACCCCCGACCCATCCCCACCGACTGCGCACCCTGACCCGGGAACAGCAGCGCCGTCTTCCCCGCGGTCACCGCACCACGCGCCACCACGCCCGGCCCACCACCAGCGCCCGCCAGCACCACAGCCCGATGCGTCAACGCCGAACGCCCCGCCAGCGACACCCCCACATCCACCGGCGAAAGCCCGCTCAACTCCCCCAACCGCTCGACCTGAACGTCCAGCCCCGCAACCGACCGCGCCGACACCACCCACGGCACAACCCCACCCTCCACCTGGGGCACACCAGGCGTCCGATCGTGAGCCTCGACCGGCTCCGGCTGCTCCAGGATCACGTGCGCATTCGTCCCGCTGATCCCGAACGACGACACACCCGCCCGACGCACCCGACCCACCTCAGGCCAGGACGCCGGCTCCGTGACCACCTCCACCGCACCCGACGACCAATCCACCTGCGCGGACGGCTCATCCACATGCAAGGACGCCGGCACCACACCATGCCGCATCGCCTGCACCATCTTGATCACACCCGCAACACCCGCCGCAGCCTGCGTATGACCGAGGTTCGACTTCACACTCCCCAGAAGAAGCGGCTCCTGCCGGCCCTGCCCGTACGTGGCCAGCAGCGCCTGGGCCTCGATCGGATCACCGAGCGTCGTGCCCGTGCCGTGACCATCGACGACGTCCACGTCCGCCGGGCTCAGCCCGGCCCCTGCCAGCGCCTGCCGGATCACCCGCTGCTGCGACGGACCATTCGGCGCCGTCAAACCGTTCGACGCACCGTCCTGATTCACCGCCGACCCACGGACAACGGCCAGCACCGGATGCCCGTTCGCCACCGCATCGGACAACCGCTCGACCACGACGACGCCCACGCCTTCGGACCAGCCCGTGCCGTCGGCAGAGTTCGCATACGATCGGCAGTGCCCGTCCGGGGAGAGACCGCCCTGACGCGAGAACTCCGTGAAGGTGTGCGGTGTGGCCATGACGGTGACGCCGCCGGCCAAGGCCAGCGTGCACTCACCACCGCGCAACGACTGCGCGGCAAGGTGGAGCGCCACCAGCGACGAGGAACACGCGGTGTCCACCGTCACCGCCGGGCCCTCGAGCCCGAAGGAATACGCGACTCGACCGGACACGATGCTCGGAGAGCCACCGTTGCCCCGGAATCCGTCGAACTGCGCGCCGGTCAGGAGATCGCGGTAGTCGCTGTACATGACGCCGGCGAAGACACCGGTCCGGCTGCCGCGCAGGGCGAGCGGGTCGATCCCCGAACGCTCGAACGCCTCCCACGACGCCTCCAGCAGCAAGCGCTGCTGCGGATCCATCGCCACCGCCTCACGCGGCGAAATACCGAAGAACTCCGCATCGAACTCGGCCGCCTCGAACAGGAACCCACCCGCACCAGTCGAGGAACTCTCACGCAACGCCGCCAGATCCCAGCCACGATCGTCAGGGAAGGGAGCGATGGCGTCGCGGCCGTCGACGAGCAACTCCCATAGATCCTCCGGGGAGCGCACGCCACCCGGATAGCGGCATGCCATGCCGACGATGACGACCGGATCGTCCGCAGTACTCACAAGAGCAGGTGGCAGGACCGCGGCAGCATCCGCCACGCTGCCGGACAGCTCAGTCATGAGAAAGTCGGCCAGCGCTTGAGCTGACGGGTAGTCGAACACCAGCGTCGCCGGCAGCCGCAGACCGGTCGCCGCTGCCAGCCGGTTGCGTAGATCCACAGCGGTCAACGAGTCGAAGCCGAGCTCGCTGAACGCACGATCCGGATCCACCGCCGTGGCGGATCCGTAGCCCAGGACGCCGGCGGTCTTCTCGCGTATCAGCGTGAGGACTTCTTCGGCACGCTGAGATGGCGGAAGACTGACCAGTTGCCTGGCGAGGTTGGGTGTGCCCGCCGTCCGGCGTCGCGTTGACGCGGGTACGAGGCTGCGCAGGAGTGCCGGAGTGTTCCCGTCGGCGCGCAACGAAGCCAGGTTGATGCGTGCCGGGACGACGACGGGCTCACCACTGGCAAGCGCCGCATCGAACAACTCCAGCCCCTCGTCCGCCGACAACGGCACCAGACCGGCCCGCTCGATACGCCGCTGACCGGCAGCCGACAGACCACCCGTCATCCCTCCCCCAGCAGCCTCCCACGGCCCCCACACCAACGACGTCCCCACCAGACCCAGCGACCGGCGATGCCTGACCAGCCCGTCCAGATACGCATTCGCCGCGGCATAGCTCGCCTGCCCCGCCCCACCGAACACACCCGCCGCAGAAGAAAACACCACAAACGCAGCCAGACCCAGCCCCGCCGTCAACTCATGCAACCACCACCCACCATCCGCCTTCGGCCCCAGCACCACCCCCAACCGGTCGGCATCCAACGACTCCACCACCCCGTCATCCAGCACACCCGCCAGATGCACCACCCCACTCAACCGATCCCGATACCGCCCCACCAGAGCCGCCACCGCATCACGATCACCAACATCACACCCCTCCACCACCACCCGCGCATCCAGACCGGCCACCCACTCCGGCACCGAACCACCCCGGTTGACCAGCACCACATCCCGCACCCCGTACCGCTGCACCAGATGACCGGCCACCAACCGACCCAGACCACCCGTACCACCCGTCACCAACACCACACCATCACCGAACACCGGACCCTCGCCGACCGCACCACCCTCACCGGCCGTGCCAGCGACCCGGACCAGACGCGGTAGCAACACCTCCCCCTCACGCACCCACAACTCCGGCTCACCCGACGCCCACACCCACGCCGGAACACCACCCCCCGCATCCACATCCACGTCCACGTCCACGTCCACCAGAGCGAACCGGCCCGGATGCTCCGCCAGCGCCGACCGCACCAGACCCCACACCGCAGAACCCGCCACATCACCGCCGTCCACCGCACCCGAGGTCCGAAACACCAACCGCGACCCCGCAAACCGCTCCTCCCCCAACCACCCCTGCACCAGCCCCAACACCCGCGCACACTCACCACGCACAGACCCCGAAACCTCAACCACCACCGCATCCGGCACCACCACAAGCGACGCCAGACCACCATCCAGCACCACCCACGAACCCGGCTCACCCTCCCCCCGCCCAGCCGAAACCCACTCCACCCGCCACAGATCATCACGACGACCCAACTGCTCACCCGACACCGGACGGAACGTCAGCGAGCCCACGGACACGAGCGGAACACCGGTCGTGTCCGTGACGGCGAGGGCTACCGATCCGTCAGCCCGCCGGGTCAGTCGCACACGCGCTGCGGCGCCTCCCCGGGTATGGACCGACACACCGGTCCACGAGAACGGCAGGACGCGGTGGTGGCGGCCGTCATCACCAGCGGAGATGGTGGTGGTGTCGTCGGCCAAGAGGGCATGCAGGCAGGCGTCGAGCAGTGCCGGGTGCACGCCGAACGCCTCGGCATCGGCGGCGTCATCCGGCAGCGCGACCTCGGCGAAGAACTCCTCACCGCGGCGCCACAAGGCCGTCAGCCCCTGAAACGCCGGACCGTAGTCGAACCCGGACGCGGCAGCCGAGGCATAGAGGCCGGTCGTGTCCACGAGGAGGGCATCGGTCGGGGGCCACTGTGAGTCGTCGACTTCGGTCGGGACTTCGTCGCGGCAAACCATGCCGTTCGCGTGCAGCGTCCACTCTCGCGTGGCATCGGTCCTGGAGCGGACGGTCAGCGCGCGACGGCCGGTTTCGTCCGGCGGGGCTATGGTGACCTGCACCGTGACTGCGCCGTCGAGCACGAGCGGCGCGGCAAGCGTGAGCTCTTCGACCTGCAGGCATCCGACCTGTTCGGCGGCGCGCAGCGCCATCTCCAGCAGTGCGGTGCCAGGCACCAGCACGGAACCGAGAACGACGTGATCGGCAAGCCAGGGCTGGGCCTGTACCGACAGACGGCCGGTGAGAAGGAATCCTCCGGTGTCGGCCAGTTCGACTGCCGCGCCGAGCAGGGGGTGTTCGACGCTGTCCAGGCCGGCTGCCGCCACGCCGACCCCGACGGCTCCAGAGCGCGGCCAGTAGCGCCGGTGCTGGAAGGGGTAGGTCGGCAGGTCGACGCGGCGCGCGCCGGTGCCCGTAAACCACTCGGCCCAGTTCACGCCGGTGCCGCTCACATAGAGCGCGGCGAGCGCGGCCAGCAGACCAGCCGGCTCATCCTCACCCCGGCGCAGCGGAGTGGCCGTCACGCTCCGCTCGTCGTCGCCCTCGGCCTGCGCCACCAGGGCGCTCAGTGTCCCGCCCGGGCCGGTTTCGACGTAGCGGGTCACGTCCGCACCGCGCAGCCGGTCGACGGCGTCGGCGAACCGCACCGGCTCACGCACCTGCCGCACCCAATACCCCGGATCACTCATATCGGCGTCCGCCGACAGCGACGACACCAGAGTCAACTCCGGCTGACGGAACGTCAACGACGCGACCACCGACCGGAAGTCGTCCAGCATCGGCTCCATCAACGGTGAGTGGAACGCGTGCGAGACCCGCAGCCGCCGCGACCGCCGGTCCGGGAACTGCCCGACCACGGCCTCCACCGCCGACGCCTCACCCGACACCACCACCGACCGCACACCATTCACGGCCGCCAACGACACGCCAGCGCCGGCCCCCAGCAGCGGCGACACCTCCGCCTCCCCCGCCTCCAGCGCCACCATCACGCCACCCGCCGGCAACGCCTGCATCAACCGCCCACGCGCCGACACCAACGCACACGCATCCCCCAGCGACAACACCCCCGCCACATACGCCGCCGCGACCTCCCCCACCGAATGACCCACCACCGCATCCGGCCGCACCCCGAACGACTCCAGCAACCGGAACAGCGCCACCTCCACCGCGAACAACGCCGGCTGCGCCCACCCCGTCTCGTTCAACACCTCATCCGCGTCCGCCTCCGCACCCCACATCACATCCCGCACCCTGGGATCCAGACAGGCAAGCACCTCATCCAAAGCCCGCGCGAACACCGGGAACCGCGCATACAACCCCCGACCCATCCCCACCGACTGCGCACCCTGACCCGGGAACAGCAGCGCCGTCTTCCCCGCGGTCACCGCACCACGCGCCACCACGCCCGGCCCATCACCAGCGCCCGCCAGCACCACAGCCCGATGCGTGAACGCCGAACGCCCCGCCAGCGACACCCCCACATCCACCGGCGAAAGCCCGCTCAACTCCCCCAACCGCTCGACCTGAACGTCCAGCCCCGCAACCGACCGCGCCGACACCACCCACGGCACAACCCCACCCTCCACCTGGGGCACACCAGGCGTCCGATCGTGAGCCTCGACCGGCTCCGGCTGCTCCAGGATCACGTGCGCATTCGTCCCGCTGATCCCGAACGACGACACACCCGCCCGACGCACCCGACCCACCTCAGGCCAGGACGCCGGCTCCGTGACCACCTCCACCGCACCCGACGACCAATCCACCTGCGCGGACGGCTCATCCACATGCAAGGACGCCGGCACCACACCATGCCGCATCGCCTGCACCATCTTGATCACACCCGCAACACCCGCCGCAGCCTGCGTATGACCGAGGTTCGACTTCACACTCCCCAGAAGAAGCGGCTCCTGCCGGCCCTGCCCGTACGTGGCCAGCAACGACTGGACCTCGATCGGATCACCCAACCGCGTCCCGGTCCCGTGCCCCTCCACTACATCCACGGCGCCCGGGCCCAACCCCGCACTCGCCAGGGCCTGCCGGATCACCCGCTGCTGCGACGGACCATTCGGCGCCGTCAAACCGTTCGACGCACCGTCCTGATTCACCGCCGACCCACGGACAACAGCCAGCACCGGATGCCCGTTCGCCACCGCATCGGACAACCGCTCAAGGACTACAACGCCGACGCCCTCGGACCACCCGGCGCCGTCCGCGGCGTCCGAGTACGACTTACACCGGCCATCGGCGGCCAGTCCGCCCTGACGGGTCGACTCGGGGAACATGTCGGGCGCGGCCATGATGGTGACACCGCCGGCCAGGGCCAGCGTGCACTCACCACCGCGCAACGACTGCGCGGCCAGGTGGAGCGCCACCAGCGACGAGGAACACGCCGTGTCCACCGTCACCGCCGGGCCTTCGAGCCCAAAGGAATACGCGACTCGACCGGACACGATGCTGGGTGCACTGCTGTTGGCGCGGTGGCCGGCGTACTGCGAACCGGCCAGAAGGTTGCGGTAGTCGCCGTACATGACGCCGGCGAAGACACCGGTCCGGCTGCCGCGCAGGGCGAGCGGGTCGATGCCCGAACGCTCGAACGCCTCCCACGACGCCTCCAGCAGCAAGCGCTGCTGCGGATCCATCGCCACCGCCTCACGCGGCGAAATGCCGAAGAACTCCGCATCGAACTCGGCCGCCTCGAACAGGAACCCACCCGCACCAGTCGACGAACTCTCACGCAACGCCGCCAGATCCCAGCCGCGGTCGGTGGGGAACGGGGTGATGGCGTCGGTGCCGGAGGCGACCAGGTCCCACAGCTGGTCGGGCGTCGCGACACCGCCCGGATAGCGGCACGCCATGCCGACGATGACCACCGGATCGTCCGCCGTACTCACCAGAGCGGGCGGGCTGACCGATGCCGCTTTCGCCACCGTGCCAGACAACTCGGCAGACACGAAGCCTACGAGCGCGTGAACAGACGGGTAGTCGAACACCAGCGTCGCCGGCAGCCGCAGACCGGTCGCCGCCGCCAGCCGGTTACGGAGTTCCACAGCGGTCAGCGAGTCGAAGCCGAGTTCGCTGAACGCACGATCCGGATCCACCGCGCTCGCCGATCCATATCCCAGGGCCGCGGCGACCTGCCTGCGCACCAGATCCAGCAGCACCTCCTCGCGCTGCTGGACTGGTACGCCGTCCAGCGTCTCGCCGGCTGCGACGCGGCGTTGCACCGGCACGCGCACGAGGCTTCGCAGCAACACTGGGATGTTCCCGCTGGCGCGTACGGCAGCGGTGTCGATGCGTGCCGGGACGACGACGGGCTCACCACTGGCAAGCGCCGCGTCGAACAGTTCCAGCCCCTCGTCCGCCGACAACGGCACCAGACCGGCCCGCTCGATACGCCGCTGACCGGCAGCCGACAGACCACCCGTCATCCCTCCCCCAGCAGCCTCCCACGGCCCCCACACCAACGACGTCCCCACCAGACCCAGCGACCGGCGATGCCTGACCAGCCCGTCCAGATACGCATTCGCCGCGGCATAGCTCGCCTGCCCCGCCCCACCGAACACACCCGCCGCAGAAGAAAACACCACAAACGCAGCCAGACCCAGCCCCGCCGTCAACTCATGCAACCACCACCCACCATCCGCCTTCGGCCCCAGCACCACCCCCAACCGGTCGGCATCCAACGACTCCACCACCCCGTCATCCAGCACACCCGCCAGATGCACCACCCCACTCAACCGATCCCGATACCGCCCCACCAGAGCCGCCACCGCATCACGATCACCAACATCACACCCCTCCACCACCACCCGCGCATCCAGACCGGCCACCCACTCCGGCACCGAACCACCCCGGTTGACCAGCACCACATCCCGCACCCCGTACCGCTGCACCAGATGACCGGCCACCAACCGACCCAGACCACCCGTACCACCTGTCACCAACACCACACCATCACCGAACACACCAGACTCAACAGCCCCACCGCCGGCCACGCTCGTGACCCGAGCCAGACGCGGTAGCAACACCTCCCCCTCACGCACCCACAACTCCGGCTCACCCGACGCCCACACCCACGCCGGAACACCACCCCCCGCATCCACATCCACGTCCACGTCCACGTCCACGTCCACCAGAGCGAACCGGCCCGGATGCTCCGCCAGCGCCGACCGCACCAGACCCCACACCGCAGAACCCGCCACATCACCACCCTCCACCGCACCCGAGGTCCGAAACACCAACCGCGACCCCGCAAACCGCTCCTCCCCCAACCACCCCTGCACCAGCCCCAACACCCGCGCACACTCACCACGCACAGACCCCGAAACCTCAACCACCACCGCATCCGGCACCACCACAAGCGACGCCAGACCACCATCCAGCACCACCCACGAACCCGGCTCACCCTCCCCCCGCCCAGCCGAAACCCACTCCACCCGCCACAGCCCGTCCCCACGGCCCGCCGTCTGAACGGCCGGAGCACGCAGAACCAGCGACTCGACGGAGGCCACGGGGTTGCCCGCCGGATCGGTGAGTTCTGCCGAGACGGTGTCTTCGGAGGTCCGGTTCATCCGGACGCGTACCGTGGTCGCACCGGTGGCGTGCACGGTGACGCCGGACCACGAGAACGGCACGGCAGCCGCGGTCCCGGCGATGGCCGTCGCATGCAGGGAAGCGTCGAGCAGCGCGGGATGCAGTCCGAATCCGGTGACGTCGGTGCCTGCCGGCAACGCGACCTCGGCGAAGACCTCTCCGCCGCGGCGCCAGGCCGCGCGAAGCCCGCGGAAGATGGGGCCGTACACGAACCCCGACTCCGCGATCTGCTCGTAGAAGCCGTCCAGATCAACGGGTTCGACGCCGGCCGGCGGCCAGTCGGCCGTGGCGGACGGGTCGGTTGACGCTCGAGCCGGAGAAAGGGTGCCGACGGCGTGCTCGGTCCACGAGTCCGACCCGTCGGCGCGGGAGCGGATGGTGACGGAACGGCAGCCCGATTCATCGGCTTTGCCGACACGTACCTGCACGAGAACCGATTCCCTGGCGGAGAAGGTCAGCGGTGAGGCGAGCGTCAACTCGTCGACGCGCGGGCAGCCGGCTTCGTCGCCGGCGCGTACGGCCATGTCGAGCAGGGCGGTGCCGGGCAGCAGCGCCGAGCCGAGCACAACGTGCTCACCGAGCCACGGCTGGGCGGCGACCGACAGCCGACCGGTCAGAATCAGGCCGTCGTCGGAGAGATCCACCGATCCGGTCAGCAGCGGATGGCCGGTCGGCTCCAGGCCGGTCCCGCTCATGTCGGTGCCCGGTGCGATGGGCGGCCAGAAGCGTTCGCGCTGGAAGGGGTAGGTCGGCAGGTCGACGTGACGCGCGCCGGTGCCCGCGAAGAAGCCAGGCCAGTCGACCGGAACACCACTGACATACAACGCGCCGAGCGCGGTCAGAATGCTGCGTTCCTCGGCCCGTCCGTCACGCAGTACCGCGACCGTCTGTACGCCGTCGTCGGCCACCTGCCCGACCATGCCTGAGAGCGTCGCGCCCGGGCCGGTTTCGACGTAGCGGGTCACGCCCGCACCGCGCAGCCGGTCGACGGCGTCGGCGAACCGCACCGGCTCACGCACCTGCCGCACCCAATACCCCGGATCACTCATATCGGCGTCCGCCGACAGCGACGACACCAGAGTCAACTCCGGCTGCCGGAAGGCCAGCTTGGTCACCACAGACCGGAAGTCGTCCAGCATCGGCTCCATCAACGGTGAGTGGAACGCGTGCGAGACCCGCAGCCGCCGCGACCGCCGGTCCGGGAACTGCCCGACCACGGCCTCCACCGCCGACGCCTCACCCGACACCACCACCGACCGCACACCATTGACCGCCGCCAACGACACCCCCGCGCCGGCCCCCAGCAGCGGCGACACCTCCGCCTCCCCCGCCTCCAGCGCCACCATCACCCCACCCGCCGGCAACGCCTGCATCAACCGCCCACGCGCCGACACCAACGCACACGCATCCCCCAGCGACAACACCCCCGCCACATGCGCCGCCGCAACCTCCCCCACCGAATGACCCACCACCGCATCCGGACGCACCCCGAACGACTCCACCAGCCGGAACAGCGCCACCTCCACCGCGAACAACGCCGGCTGCGCCCACCCCGTCCGGTTCAACTCATCCGCGTCCGCCTCCGCACCCCACATCACATCCCGCACCCCGGGATCCAGACAGGCAAGCACCTCATCCAGAGCCCGCGCGAACACCGGGAACCGCGCATACAACCCCCGACCCATCCCCACCGACTGCGCACCCTGACCCGGGAAGAGGAACGCCGTCTTCCCCGTAGTCACCGCGCCCTCGACCACACCGGCCGGGGACTCGCCGCGCGAGATGGCGGCCAGTCCGGCGGTCATCGCTTCCGCGTCGGAGCCGACGACCACCGCGCGATGCCCCAGTTGCGCGCGGGTCGTCGCCAGTGAGAACCCGATGTCCTTCAGATCGGCCAAGTCGTCACCGGCCGACGGCAGCAGACGTTCGGCCGCAGCGCGAACGGCCGCAGCCGTCTTGCCCGACAGCACCCACGGCACCCACGGCACCTGGCGGCCCGATTCCGCCTCCTCGTGGAGTTCGTCCGACGCCTCCCCGGACGCCGTGCCGGCTTCAGCCTCGGGCGCCTGCTCCAGCACCACATGGGCGTTCGTTCCGCTGATCCCGAACGCCGAGACGCCGACGCGGCGGGGTTGGCCGGAGGCGGGCCAGTCGGTCCGTTCGCGCAGCAGGTCGACCGCGCCGGCGGTCCAGTCCACGTGCGTGCTCGGTGCGTCGACGTGCAGGGTGGGCGGCAGCACGCCGTGCCGCATCGCCTGCACCATCTTTATGACACCCGCGATGCCCGCCGCGGCCTGGGTGTGACCGATGTTCGACTTCACGCTGCCCAGCAGCAGCGGACGGTCCCGGTCGCGGTCCTGCCCGTACGTGGCGAGCAGCGCCTGCGCCTCGATCGGATCGCCGAGGGTCGTGCCGGTGCCGTGCGCCTCGACCGCGTCGATCGCGTCGGCCGGCAGGTGCGCGTCGGCCAGCGCGGCCATGATGACACGCTGCTGCGCCGGACCGTTGGGAGCGGTCAGACCGCTGCTCGCACCGTCCTGGTTGACCGCCGAGCCTCGCACGACGGCGAGGATCGGATAGCCGGCTCGCTGGGCGTCGGAGAGGCGGGCCAGCAGTACGGCGCCGACCCCCTCGGACCAGGCGGTGCCGTCGGCCGCGTCGGAGAAGGCCTTGGCCCGGCCGTCCGGGGCGAGCCCGCGCTGCCGGGAGAACTGGACGAACAGGCGCGGTGTCGGCATGACGCCGACACCACCGGCCAGCACCAGGTCGCACTCCTGCCAACGCAGCGCCCGCACACCGAGGTGCATCGCCACCAGCGCGGAGGAACACGCGGTGTCGATCGACAGGGCCGGCCCCTCGAGGCCGAGGGCGTACGCGATCCGTCCCGACATCACGCTCACCGCGTTGCCGGTCAGCACGTGCCCCTCGGCCTCCTTGGCCTGGCCGGCCAACTCGGCGTAGCCGACGTCGGCACCGCCGATGAACACGCCGGTCCGGCTGCCGCGCAGCGAGACCGGGTCGATCCGGGCGCGCTCGATCGTCTCCCACGCCGTCTCCAGCAGCAGCCGGTGCTGCGGGTCCATCGCCAGCGCCTCACGTGGCGAGACGCCGAAGAAGTCGGCGTCGAAATCGCCGATGCCGTCGATGAACCCGCCGTGCCGCACGTAGCTGGTACCCGGCTGATCCGGGTCGGGGTCGTAGAGCGACTCCAGGTCCCAGCCGCGGTCGCCCGGCACCGTGGACATCGCGTCCGTGCCGGTCTCGACCAGCCGCCACAGCTCCTCCGGAGAGTTCGCCTGGCCGGGGAAGCGGCATGCCATGCCGACGATCGCGATCGGCTCGCCGTCCCGGGACTCGATCAGCTCCAGGCGCTGCTTGGTGTGCTGCAGGTTGGTGGTGACCAGCCGCAGGTATTCGCGGAGCTTGTCTTCGGAACTTGACACGGTGTACTTCCCCTCCGGCGGCGGACGGTGGAGTGCGGGCGGTGCGGTGGCGACGCTCAGCCGGTGCGCTGTGACCGGAAAGCGCGGCCCGGAAAATCGCGCGAACCTTTTCGGTCACGGCGCTGGGGCCCGTCGTCGGACTCCCGTCGGACTCCCGTCGAAATTCCCTTCGGACTCCCGTCGTCCGCCCGGAGGGCGTGCCGGGCGTCGCCGGGCCGGGGGAGCTCGACGACAGGGTCTAGGGTCCGGCGGGGCCCGCCAGGGCCGGGGCGAGTTCGGTGGCGAGCCAGTCCTCGACGATCCGCGCCGTGGCCGCCGAGTCCTCCCGGGCGAGGGAGACGTGGTGCGCGTCGACCAGGCGCAGCGCGGCGGCCTCGACCACCGGTGGCGCCGGGTCCGCGCCGGGCTCGAACTGCCCCTCGAAGAAGGGCTTGGTGGCCCGGATGAACAGCACCGGTGCGCTGGTCGGGGTGATCTCCATGGTTTGCAGCAGCGCCATCCAGCGGCCCATCGCGGAGAGTCTCGAGTTGGTCAGCCGGATCGGGTTGCTCGTTGTCTGCGTGAAGTTCATCCGCATCAGCGCGGTGTAGTCGATGCCCTCGCCCTCGGCGTGCGCGAAGCTCAGTGTGTCCAGCATGACCACGGCCTGCGGCCGGATGCCCCAGGTCGTCTCCATCGTCCCGGCGGTCGTGTAGGCGAGCGAGCCGGCCGAGGAGTGGCCCATCAGCACGAACGGACGGCCGTCGGCGGCGCGCAGCGCACTCTCCGCGATGGACTTGACCGCGACCTCCGGGTTGGCCGGCAGGTGTTCGCCGGGCGTGAACCCGAGCAGCGGCAGAGCGCTGACCTTCCGCACGCCCCGCCAGTGCGCGGCCAGCGCGGCGTACTGCTGCGGGCCGGCGTTGGCCGTCGGGGTGCTCACGCAGATCAGCGCCGGCTCGGCGGGCCCTTCGGCGAGCGTGACCGGCCACGGCAGGTCCGGCAGCTCGGCCGTCACCTCGACGCTGGGCCGGATGGCGGCCACCGCCTTGATCATGGTCCTGATCTCGTTGTCCCTGCCGCCGGCCGAGAGCGCGTCGAGGAACATCACTTCGAGCGAATCGGGCTCCTGCTCGGCGGGGACGGCGTCGGCCGGGGTGCCGGTGACGGACAGCCCGGCGAGCAGTCGCTCGGCCAGTGCCGTCGGGTTCTCGGTGTCGAAGATCAATGTGGCCGGAAGTTGGAGGCCGGTCGCCTCGGCCAGCCGGTTGCGCAGCTCCACCGAGGTCAGCGAGTCGAAGCCGAGTTCCATGAACTGCTTGTCGCGGTCCAGCTGCTCCGCGGAGGCCACCCCGAGCACTGCGGCCGACTCGGCGTGTACGAGCTCGAGAACGGCCTGGAGCTGCTGCTCCGGATCCATCGCGGCGAGCCGCTGCTTGAGCGTCGCTCCGCCCGCCCGATCGGCCCCGGCGGTTGCCGCGCGTCGGCGGGCGCCCTTGACCAGGTTGCGGAACAGCGGCGGAATCAGCGCGGGCATCCGGCCGCGGCCGGGCGGCCGACCCTGCGGCACGACGTACGGATCGGCGGTGGACACGGCCACGTCGAACAGCGCCAGCGCCTGAGCGGGGGCGAGCGCCTGACCGGCGGTACCGGCCAGCCGACGCCCGACGTCGCCCGAGGCGCTGCCGGCCATGCCGTCCGACAGGTCCCAGGCCGGCCACGCGATGCTCTGGCCGGCCAGCCCGCCGGCCGCCCGGCGGTTTGCCAGTGCGTTGAGTACGAGGTTCGCGGCCGCGTAGTTGGCCTGTCCGGGCGAGCCGGTGACGGCGCCGACGGAGGAGAACACGATGAACGCTGCCAGGTCGACGCCTTTGGTCGCCTCATGCAGGTTCCAGGCGCCGTCGGCCTTGGGCGCCAGGACGACGTCGAGGCGGTCCGCGGTGAGCGAGGTGAGGACGCCGTCGTCGAGGACGCCGGCGGCATGGATCACCGCGGTCAGCGGATGCTCGGCGGGTATCGACGCGACCAGGGCCGCCGTGGCGTCGGGGTCGGCGACGTCGCACGCCGAGACGGTGACCGTCGCACCGGCCCCGGCCAGTTCGTCGCGCAGTTCGGCGACGCCCGGCGCATCCGGGCCGCGCCGGCTGACGAGATTCAGGTGCTGGACACCGCGCGCGGTGACCAGGTGGCGGGCCAGCAGCGCGCCGACCCCGCCGGTGGCGCCGGTGATCAGGACCGTCCCGTCCGGGTCCCACACGCGGGTCGCGGTTGCCGAGGCCTCATCGGTGGTGGCGCGGGCGAATCGGCCGACGAGCACGCCGCCGTCGGCGATGACGAACTGCTCTTCGTCCCGGGCGGCGAGCAGCTGCGCGAGCGGCAGCGGCCCGGCGGATTCGCCCTGGAGGTCGGCGAGGACGAGGCGGCCGGGGTGTTCGGCCTGGGCGGAGCGGCCGAGACCCCAGACAGCCGCGCCGGCCAGATCGACGCCCGTGAGCGCGTTCTCGGTCAGCAGGATCAGCGGCACGCCGAGAAGCCGGTCGGCGGTGAGCCAACGCTGCAGCACGTCCAGTGCGCCGGCGGCCGTCGCGTGCATCGCCTGCGGCTGCTCGTCAGCCCCGTCCGCGTCCCCGAGCAGGTCGGAGACGGCGAACAGCACGGCGGTCTCCGTGCCGGTCAGCTCGTCCAGCGACGCCACCGAGGCGCCGACGCCCCACCGGTCGTGGCCGAGCACCACGCATCCGGCCGGCGCGGACGCGGTCGTGTTCGCGGTCGTGTTCGCGGTCGTGTTCGCGGTCGGCTCGGCGTCGGCGAGCGGAAGCCAGTCCAGTCGGAGCAGCGCGCCCTGGCCGGACGCGTCCGCCTGCGCCATCGACGGCGTACGCAGTGTCAGGGACCGTACGTGCATGACCAGGCGGCCGGCCGGGTCGACGGCCGTCACCTCGGCGCTCGCGTCGCCGAGGTTCCGGATGAGTGCCCGCACTCTGGTCGCGCCGGACGCGTGCAGCGTCACACCGCTGAACAGGAAGGGCACCCGGGTCACGCCCGGCGTCCCGACGTCCGCGTAGTTGACCGCCTGCAGCACGGCGTCGAGCAGGGCCGGGTGCATGCCGTACGACCGGGCGTCGGCACCCGCGTCGGTGGGGAGTTCGACCTCGACGAGCGCCTCGTCCGGCCGCCGCCGGATTCCCTGGACGCCGAGGAAGGAGGGACCGTAGTCGATGGCCGTCGCCGCGTAGAGCTCGGCCGGGTCGACCGATGTCGTGTCGGTCGGTGGCCACGCCTGCGCGTCGAGCGCGTCCAGGTCCACCGGCAGCTGCGCGGGCCCGGTGGCGGCCAGGGCGCCGACCGCGTACTCGGTCCACGGCGCGTCGGGGTCGTCCGCGGGCCGGCTGAAGATGCGCAGCGGCCGCTTCCCGCTCTCGTCGGCCGGTCCGACCTTCAGCTGCACGAGGGTCGGCGTGTCCCGGCTCAGAACCAGTGGGCTGCCGATGGTGAGTTCGTCGACGCCGCCGCAACCGACCTCGTCCGATGCGCGCAGGGCCAGCTCGAGGAATCCGGTCCCCGGAAAGAAGGCCGTACCGCCGATCGCGTGATCCTCCAGCCATGGCTCGGCGTCCAGGGCGAGTCGGCCGGTGAGCACGACCTCTCCGCTGTCGGCCAGTTCGACCGCCGCGCCGAGCAGCGGATGCCCGACGACGTCCATCCCGGCCGACGCCATGCCCGCGCCGGAGGTCGCTCTGCTCCGCGGCCAGTAGCGCTCGCGTTGGAAGGGGTAGGTCGGCAGGTCGACGCGGCGCGCGCCGGTGCCCGCGAACCACTCCCCCCACTCCACCCCGGCACCGCTCACATACAGCGCGGCCAGCGCGGCCAGCAGACCAGCCGGCTCATCCTCACCCCGACGCAACGGAGTGGCCGTCACGCTCCGCTCGTCGTCGCCCTGGCTCTGGCCCACCAGGCCCGACAGCGCAGCGCCCGGTCCTGTCTCCACGAAGCGGGTCACGCCCGCGCCGCGCAGCCGGTCGACGGCGTCGGCGAACCGCACCGGCTCACGCACCTGCCGCACCCAATACCCCGGGTCACTCATATCCGCGTCCACCGACAGCGACGACACCACCGACAACACGGGCTGACGGAACGTCAACCCCGCCACCACCGACCGGAAATCCTCCAGCATCGGCTCCATCAGCGGCGAGTGGAAGGCGTGCGAGACCCGCAGCCGCCGCGACCGCCGGTCCGGGAAGTGCCCGACCACGGCCTCCACCGCCGACGCCTCACCTGACACCACCACCGACCGCTCACCATTCACGGCCCCGAGAGACGCCCCGGCGCCCAGCAGCGGCGACACCTCGCCCTCCGAGGCACGCACCGCCACCATCGCCCCACCCGCCGGCAACCCCTGCATCAACCGCCCACGCGCCGACACCAACGCACACGCATCCCCCAGCGACAGGACACCCGCCACATACGCCGCCGCGACCTCCCCCACCGAATGACCCACCACCGCATCCGGACGCACCCCGAACGACTCCACCAACCGGAACAGCGCCACCTCCACCGCGAACAACGCCGGCTGCGCCCACCCCGTCTCGTTCAACACCTCATCCGCGTCCGCCTCCGCACCCCACATCACATCCCGCACCCCGGGATCCAGACAGGCAAGCACCTCATCCAGAGCCCGCGCGAACACCGGGAACCGCGCATACAACCCCCGTCCCATCCCCAACCGCTGCGAGCCCTGACCCGGGAAGAGGAAGGCGGTATCGCCGTCCCCCGCGATCCCGCGCACCACCTCGCGGACCGCGTCGCCCTCCGGGATCAGCACCGCCCGATGCGGCAGCCCCGACCGTCCAACCGCCAGCGAGAACCCCACATCCACCGTCGATGAACCGCGCACCGCACCGACCTGTGCCGCGAAGGCATCCAGTGCCGACCAGGACCGGGCCGACACCACCCACGGCACCGGACCCGACACGCCCTCGCCCGGCTTCAGTCCCCTCGCATCAGAGGCATCCGCATCAGCAACCTTGGAATCAGAAGGTTCCGTATCGGGAGCTCCCGTGTCAGGGGCCTCCGTATCTGGAGCCTCCCTACCAGGGGCCTCCGTATCAGGGGCCTGCTCCAGGATCACGTGCGCATTCGTCCCGCTGATCCCGAACGACGACACACCCGCCCGACGCACCCGTCCCACCTCGGGCCACGCACGCCCCTCACTCACCACGTCGATCGCACCCGACGACCAGTCCACCTGCGAGGACAGCTCGTCCACGTACAGCGTCGCCGGCACCACACCGTGCCGCATCGCCTGCACCATCTTGATCACACCCGCAACACCCGCGGCCGCCTGCGTGTGACCGATGTTCGACTTCACACTCCCGAGAAGAAGCGGCTCCTGCCGGCCCTGCCCGTACGTGGCCAGCAACGCCTGCGCCTCGATCGGATCACCGAGCGGCGTGCCCGTCCCGTGGCCCTCCACCACGTCCACGTCCACCGGGCTGAGCCCGGCCCCTGCCAGCGCCTGCCGGATCACCCGCTGCTGCGACGGTCCGTTCGGCGCCGTCAAACCGTTCGACGCACCGTCCTGATTCACCGCCGAGCCCCGCACCACCGCCAGCACCGGATGCCCGTTCGCCACCGCATCGGACAACCGCTCGACCACGACGACGCCCAGGCCCTCGGACCAGCCGGTGCCGTCCGCGGCGTCCGAGTACGACTTGCACCGGCCGTCGGCGGCCAGTCCGCCCTGACGGGAGAAGCCCGCGAAGCTCATCGGCGTGGCCATCACGGTGGCGCCGCCGGCCAGGGCCAGTGTGCACTCGCCACTGCGCAGTGCCTGCGCGGCCAGGTGGAGTGCCACCAGCGACGAGGAACACGCCGTGTCCACCGTCACCGCCGGGCCCTCGAGCCCGAACGAGTACGACACTCGGCCGGACAGGACGCTCGGGCTCAGACCGGTCATCGCGTGGCCCTGCACGTCGTCCTCGGCGGTGAGCACCAGGTTCGAGTAGTCGACGCCGGAGACGCCGACGAACACGCCGGTCCGGCTGCCGCGCAGGGTGAGCGGGTCGATGCCCGAACGCTCGAACGCCTCCCACGACGCCTCCAGCAGCAGGCGCTGCTGCGGATCCATCGCCACCGCCTCACGCGGCGAAATACCGAAGAACCCGGCGTCGAACTCGCCGACCTCGTCGATGAATCCGCCGTAACCGGTCGCGATGTCGCCGAGTTCGCCGGAGCCCGAGGCGTCGAGGTTCCAGCCCCGGTCGGCGGGGAACGGCGTGATGCCGCCGCGGCCCTCGACGAGCAGTGCCCACAAATCCTCAGGGGTGCGGACCCCGCCGGGCAGCCGGCAGGCCATGCCGACGATGGCGATCGGTGCCTGTCGGCCCGCCTCGACCTCGCGCAGCCGGTCCTTGGTCTGCCGCAGGTCGGCCGTGACCCACTTGAGATACTCGACGAGCTTGGCGTCCTCGGACATGAATCAGCGCCTTTCGGTGTGCAATCCGGCAGAGAGCCGACGGTCGAGCGGCGGCAGTGGGATCGGTCCAGCCACGGAGTCTGCGGCGCGGCGTTGACGAAAATCCCCAGTGTTCGCGCGTGGCGCCGACGCGCCCCGACCAGGTCCGGCAGACGAGGGAAAGCCCTAGTTCTGCGGTGGGCTAATGGCCGCTGACAGCATGCGGACGACGGCAGCCGCGATGGCACCGGGGTCCGCTCGAACGATTCGAGGGGACCATGGAAGTCGCGCAGAACCAGTTGAGCACCCGCACTTCCCGTGACCCGGCCGCGGGCTCGGCGCCGTACGAGACGGCGGCCGTCGGCGGGCCCGGGCTGATCGAGCGGATCCTGCTGACCACCGACGGAACGGTCACCATCCTGCTCGAACAGATCGTCGGAGAGGGCATCACGACCTCCGCGCTCGCCCATCGCAGCGCCCCGGTGGACCCGCTCGCCGCCGCCGCGCTGCCCCATCCGCCCGGCAGCCTGACCACCCGCACGACACAGCTGATCGGAACCGAGACCGGCACCGTGTACGTCCGGGCCACCTCGCTGTTCTGCCCTCAGGCGCTGCCCGAGCGGATCCACACGAGTCTGATGACCACCGGGGAACCGCTCGGCCGACTGCTGCGGCGCAACCGGATCGAGTCCTTCCGGGAGATCCTCTCCATCGACCTTCCGGACGGGCACGGCCGCCAGGAGCCGCGCCGGCGCTACGTCATCTGCATCGGCGGCAGCCCGGCGGTGCACATCGAGGAGATCTTCAGCGCGCAGTGCTTCCGGTCGCGGACGGCCGCGGCCGTCGCCGCCGACTGACCGCGTGCACCGTGAGACCGCACGAGGACGAGAGCGGACGAAGGGGTCCGGATACATGATCGGTCAGCACACCAAGACTCAGAACGACGTCCACCCCGACGCCGAGACGGACACCGGGGCGGACACCAGGGCGGACACCAGGGCGGACGTCGACGTCGTGGACTTCCCGGCGCGGCTGGCCGGGCAGCCGTTCCCGCCACGGCAGTACGCGGATCTCCGCGAGCGCGGCTGCCCGGTGCGCAGCCATCTGCCGAACGGGCAGCCGGTCTGGCTCGTCTCCGGATACGAGGACGTGCGCACGGTGCTGACCGACGAGCGGATCAGCGCCAACCCGGCCAACCCGGGCTTCCCGCGTGTGGCCCTTACCGGGGGCGTGCCGACCCAGGATCAGATCCCGGGCTGGTTCGTCGGCCTCGACCCGCCTGAGCACGACCGCTATCGCAAGGTGCTGATCCCGGAGTTCTCGGTCCGCCGGATCCGGGGCTGGCGCCCGGTGATCCAGCAGACGGTGGACGAATGCGTCACCGCGTTGCTCGAACACGGCGGTGAGGCGGACCTCGTCTCCGCGTTCTCCGTGGCCGTGCCGTCCCGGATCATCGCGACGATCCTCGGCGTTCCGCTCTCGGACCGCGACTTCTACGAGTCGCGTACCCAGATCCTGGTGAACCTCGGGAACAGCACCGACGAGGAACGCACCGAGGCGGCGCAGCAGTTGCTGCGGCACATCCACCGGCTCATCACCATCAAGCAGAAGTGGCCCGGCGACGACCTGATCAGCCGGATCCTGGCGACCGGCGTTCTGGCACCGCGGGAGCTGTCCGGCGTCGTGATGCTGCTGCTGATCGCCGGGCACGAGACGACGGCGAACAACATCTCGCTCGGGATCCTGACGCTGCTGCGCCATCCCGAGTGGATCGGCGGCGAGGGCATCGTGGACGAGTTGATCCGGTTCCATTCGGTCGCCGACCTGGTGGCGATGCGCACCGTGCTCGAGGACGTCGACGTCGGTGGCCGGGTGCTGCACGCCGGCGAGGGCATCGTCCCGCTGCTCGGCTCGGCGAACCACGACGGCGCCGTGTTCGACGATCCGGACCGGTTCTGCCCCGGCCGCTCGGCCCGCGGGCACGTCGGCTTCGGCTACGGCGTGCACCAATGCCTCGGCCAGAACCTTGTGCGCGTCGAGATGGAGTGCGTGTTCGACACTCTGTTCGCGCGCATCCCCACGCTGCGGCTGGCCTGCCCGCCCGAGGAGGTCCCGTACAAGTACGACGGGACGGTGTTCGGCGTGCGCAGCCTGCCGGTCGCCTGGTGACCGGCCGCTCAATCTCGAGGAGTCAAGGGATGCATATCGTCAGCGATACGGACAAGTGCGTGGGCGCGGGCCAGTGCGTGTACTCCGCGCCGGAGTTCTTCGACCAGGACGAGGACGCGATCGTCATCGTGGTCGACGAGGCGCCGGAAGCCGGCCGGTTCGCGCTGGTCCGCTCGGCGGTCGACCGGTGCCCCTCCGGGGCGCTCTCCCTGGTCGAGGACCGGGTGGCCGAGGATCGGTTGGCCGGGGACCGGATGGCCGAGGACCGGGTGGCCGGGGACCGGGTGGCCGGGGACCGGATGGCCGGGGACCGGGTGGAGGGCTGAGCAGGCCATGACCGCAGTGGAACACCCGGGGCTGATGGCCTCGGACCTGCCGGTCGAACGGCGTGTGTGTCCGCGTCGGCGGCAGGCGACCGAGGGCCCGGCCGTGCGCCGCGTCCGCACGCCGGCCGGCGACCAGGCATGGCTGGTGACCGGCTACGCGCAGGTGCGGGACCTGCTGCGGGACGAGCGGCTCGGCCGCTCGCACCCCAGGCCCGGCCTGCGCGCGCGGTACGCCGGAGATCCGACCTACGACCAGGTCATGTCCGCCGACCACACCCAGGCCGACACGATGCACCACGGCATCCGCAACCTGATCAAGCCGCAGTTCACCACGCGGCGGATGCTCGCCATGCGCCCGCGCGTGCGGCGTTACGCCGCCGAGCAGGTCGACGTGCTGATCGCCAAGGGTCCGCCGACCGAGCTGCGTACGGACTTCTCCGAGCCGCTGATCCGCCGGGTGCTGTGCGACCTGTTCGGAGTTCCGGACAGCGAGGTCGGGCAGTGCGTGGAGTTCATGCGGCGCAGCGCGAGCGGGGACACCGCGCTCGCGACGTATCTTCGACGGCTCATCATGGTCAAGCGCTTCCGCCCGGACGACGGTGTCGTCGCACGGCTCTGCCAGACCGACACGCCCGACGAGCAGGTGGTCCAGGCGTTGATGCTGATGCAGTTCGCCGGTGTGGGCGCGACGAGCAAGCAGATCGCCTACGGTGTGCTGCTGCTGGCCGAACACGCCGAGCAGCGCAGCGCGCTGGCAGCCGATCCGGCGCTGGTGCCGTCCGCCGTGGAGGAGCTGCTGCGGCTGTCCGGGAGTCTGAGCCTGCCGCGGTACGCGCGCGAGGACATCGAGATGGCCGGAGTCACGATCGGCGAGGGCGACCTGGTCCTGCTCGACCTGACCTCGGCGAACTTCGACGAAGCGGCGTTCGCCGATGCGACGACGCTGGACCCGGCGCGGTCGCCGAACCGGCACCTGACCTTCAGCTACGGCGTCTGGACCTGTCTGGGCGCCCCCCTGGCGCGCATGCTCCTCGCCGTGGTCTTCGAGGAGCTGCTGACCCGGATGCCGAACCTGCGGCCGGCTGCCCCGGTCGATCCGAGGAGCGGGCCGCTGACCGGCGGCCTTCCCGAGCGGCTCGAACTCACCTGGTAGCGCCCGGCTCACCTGGCGGTGCCTGGTTGGTACGCCTGGTGGCGCCCGGTTGGTACGCCTGGTGGTGCCCGGTTGGTACGCGTGCCGGCAGGGCCTCTTCTTCCCGTTCTCCACCTGTCCCGACGTCCATGAGCGGCCGGCGCCGCCTCCTTTCACGGGAGGCGGCGCCGGCCGCTTCTGCCGGGAGGGGTCAGTTGCTGCGCCTGCCGAGTTCGTCGTCGATCAAGGCGAAGATCTCCTCGGTGGTCGCGGCCTGGATCCGGTCCGCCTCCGATGTGCTCTCGGCGCCGTTCTGCCCGCCCGCGGCCAGGCTGCACCGGTCGAGCAGCTGCCGCAGCCGGGTCGCGATCCCGACCCGGTTCACTTCGTCCAGCTCGGCCGCCGCCATGACGGACTCGAGACGGTCGAGTTCGGTGAGGACCGACGGGCCCGTGTCGTCCGCGCCCTGCGGGCACAGCTCGTCCAGCAGGTATTCGGCGAGCCTGCCAGGCGTGGCGTAGTCGAAGACGAGGGTCGCGGGCAGCCGCCGCAGGCCGGTGGCCGCCATCAGCCGATTGCGCAGCTCGACGGCGGTGAGCGAGTCGAAGCCGAACTGCTTGAACTCCCGGTCGGTCCGGACGCGGTCGGGCGTGTTGTGGCCGAGGACCGCGGCAGCCTGGGTGCGGACCAGGTCGGTGAGGTGACGTATCCGGTTCTGCGGGGGCATCGCGGCGATCTGCTGTGCGGTGTCCGCCGCGGTGCGGGTGATCCCCGCGGCGGACCGGCGCCGCGCGCCGATCAGGTCGCGGAACATCGCGGGCACGCTGTCCAGACCGCCGCTGGATCGCGGGGTTCGCAGGGCGATGGCGACGAGCGACGCATGGGTGGCGTCCGTGGCGGCGTCGAACATGGCGAGGCCCCTGTCGACATCGATCCGCGCGAACGGGCCGGTCCGGGCGTCGGCCGCGTCGGCGGACCTCCCGAGGTCCTCCCAGGGACCCCACGCGATCGAGACCCCGGGCAGTCGGAGGGTCTCCTGCCGGTACGCGGCCAGCGCGTCGAGGTAGGTGTCGGCGGCCGCGTGACCCGCCCGGCCGGGCACGCCGATGATCCCGGTGATGGACGAGTACAGCACGAACGCGGCCAACGGCTGGTCCAGCGTCGCCTCGTGAAGGTTCCACGCGCCTTCCACCTTCGGCGCCAGAACGGTCGCCAGGCGCTCGGCGCTCAGCCCGCTGATCAGACCGCTGTCGTCGTCGAAGGCCTCCTCGGCGTACACGACCGCCGTCAGCGGCCGCTCGAGCTCGCTGACGAGTGCGCGCACCGCCGCCGCGTCGGCAAGGTCGCACACCGCCACCGCGACCTCGGCGCCGTGGGCCGCGGCCTCCTGCTCGAGTACCTCGCGGTCCGCGTCGCTGCGGGCCGCCAGGACCACGTGGCGTTGCCCGCGATCGACGACGAGATGCCGGACGAGCGCACCCGCCAGCCCGGCCACGTCCCCGGTGACCAGCACTGTGCCCTCGGGATCCCACGCCCGCGCTGTCGCCGGGTCACTGTCACCGGCAGGCATCCGGGCAAGACGTCCCACGAGCGGGATGCCACCGCGCACCACGACCTGCGGCTCGTCGGCCGGCAGAGCGAGCCCGACGGCCACGTCCTGGTCGGACTCGACGTCGAGCAGCCCGAAGCGGCCGGGGTGCTCGGACTGCGCGGTGCGCAGCAGTCCCCATACGGCGGATGCCGCGAGATCGGTCGGTCCACCCGGCCCGGCGGCTCCGCGGGTGACCGCCACGAGCCGGGACACGGCCAGGCGCTCGTCGGCCAGCCAGGCGTGGACGAGCTCCAGCACACGGGCGGTGACGGAACGGACCTCCCGCCCCCCGGCGGCTTCGGTTCCACGGACATCGACCAGCACCGTGTCCGGGACGGGATCGAGGCCGGCGAGCGTGCCGAGATCGTCACCCCGCACTACGGTGAGGCCGTCGACGCCGCGCAGCCCGGACAGCCCTTCGCCGAGCACGCCCACCGTCTGCGGGGTCGTGGCCGGCTCGGCGTCCCTGGGCAGCCAGCGCGGAAGGAAGAGCGAGTCGGCGGCGGTTTCGCCGGACGCGGCGGGTCCGTGGAAGGTTCCGTCCTGCGGGCGGTCGCGAAGCGTTCGGACGGACAGTACGGGCTGACCGCCGAGGTCGGCCGCTTCGATGGCGACCTGGTCGGTGCCGGTGTCGGTCAGGCGGACGCGCAGCGCCGATGCGCCGGAGGCGTGCAGGCCGACTCCGTCCCAGGCGAACGGCAGCCGCTGCCCCTCACCGGCGTCCCGCGTGAGCAGCAGCGCGTGGAGAGCGGAGTCGAGCAGGGCCGGGTGCAGGCCGAAGCGGTCCGCG
>NZ_JBJWOT010000004.1:0-199667 GCF_047049295.1 Streptomyces sediminimaris
AGACGTCCCTGGCACCGCCAGGAGCTCCGCGGGCCGGATAGAGGCGCTGAGGCCAACTGGGAGCCTTCGCACTAGGGTTCAGGCCCTGAGCTGGCCGGCGGTCATCAACAGGACCTCCTCACTGCGTCGCACTACTCGCATAGGTGGATCGGGTCGTCGGTAGCGGGCCTCCACCGCACCGCGTATCGCCTGCGTGTCGATCCTTGATCAGGAGACCGGCATTGGGTATCACGCGCGCGCACGCTCTAAGAGGTAAGAGGACTACGAGACGGCGCGTTTCCGCAGGTCAGAGACGTGCGCTCTGGCGGGGGTATCACCCCGGGGTGATAAGCAGGCCCACGATTTATCACCCCGGGGTTCTAAAACCGGGCCACTTTGTGCCCCCCATGCACAAAGTGAACAGGGGTGAGCCGGGGTTGGGGCCATCGGATTGTGCACAGGGGAGACAATCGGGAGTAGTTGCGGTGTCTTCTGGCGTGGACCCGCGTTATCACCCCCGGGTGATAACGACACGCCGAAAGTGCGCCTGGGGGACATGAAAGTGTCCCAGGCGCACATTCACGTAGGCTTCGGATGCCCGGGTCCCAGTGAGAGGAGCGCGTCGCGCGATGACTGCACAACCCCAGGAGCAGCCGCGACGGAGGCCGGCGGCACCTGCCGGAGCGCCCCCTCCCCCACCCCCGAGTGCCTTCCGTCGTCCGGGTGGTCTGAAGCCTCGTGCCAACACCGTTGAGTTGCCTGCCGGTTACCGGGCCTCGGTGGAGCCGCCACTCAACAGTGACGGCTTCCTTGACGCCGACTTCGTCATGGACAGCCAGGCTTTCCTGCGCTGGCTGCCGGACTACTACAAGGACGACCTCGTCTCCCTGCGGCTGATTGTGCGGATGATGGGGATGCAGAAACCTGGTGGTCAGGTTCATGCGACGCAGATCGAGCTCGCCAATCTCCTCGGTGTGAAGCAATCGCAGATCTCCAGGTCGCTCAAGGAGGCTGGGCGAATCGGTCTGACGGCGAAGGTGAAGGCCGGCGTCTACCAACTGCACCCGACGCTGAGCCTGCGGGGCGGCAAGATTCCAGTCGAACCGAAGCCTGGTACGCGCGCTCGGGGCACACTGCAGGTGGACCAGCTGTCGCTCATGGACTTCATCGCGAACAATGAGGAGCTGCCCGACGCGTTCCGGTACTTGCGGAATCTTCCCGATCCGGCGACGAAACCGCCGCGGGAGGACAAGCAACGGGCCTACGAGCGTGAGCTGGCGCGGGAGAAGGAGGATGGGTCATGACGATCGCAGCGGAGCAGCCGGCCCCGGAGTACGTGTGGACGGCCAACAACGCTCTCGTCTTCACCCCGCGAGGTCTGCCGCCGGCTGCCTACCCCGTGCTGCTGCACCTGCTGGGCTGTCAGGAGCCGGGCGGGCGTTGCCTACTCACGCAGGAGAAGATCTCCACCTATCTCGGTATCAGCCGTACGAAGGTGACCCGTGGTCTGCAGCACCTCGGCTTCGCTCGCATGGTGTGGAAGGAGGGCAACGGAACGTACCGGCTAAGCCCGCTTATTGCCGGCTTCCGGACGCCCGTCGACCAGTTGCAGGCGATCGAAGCGATGGACGACGACGACCGTTTCGATCACCCGAACTTCCAAGAACGGTACGAAGAACAGATCGCCAGGTACGAAGAGGAGAAGCGGCAGAAGGCCGCGCAGCGTCAGCGCCCGATCGCCCCGGCCATCGACCTCGCGTCGCGACGACGGCACTGAGGAGCTAGGAGGCCGGCAGCCCGCGGGAGAGGTCCGAGGCTGCGGGGAAGTCTTCGGGCTGTAGTACTTGGAGAAGCCGGGGAACGGGAATAGGTGCTGAGCTCTTGTCAGCTCGGCGGGGGAACGGAGTGAAGTGGCCTTCAAGCTCAAATCGGCTGATGCAGCCATGCCGGACGACCCGGTTGACCTATATCGGATTCTTGCCCTGACGAACCGTGGGCCCGAATTCGTGTGGGGACACCAACAGGATGTCCTTCGAGACTGGCATGAGAAGAAGGCAGACGCATCAGACGTAGCAATTGAGTTGCCGACAGGGGCGGGCAAAACTCTTGTCGGAGGCCTGATTAGCGAGTACCGGCGACGCAAGTATGGCGAACGTGTCGCCTATCTTTGTCCGACTCGGCAGTTGGCGCGGCAGACGGCAGCGAAGTTTGACGAGTACGGCATTCCAAACGTGCTGCTCGTCAATCGCGTGAAATCATGGAATCCAGCCCACCAGGCGCAGTACGAGGCAGGGGAAGCCGTCGCAGTCAGCGTCTACAGCCACGTCTTCAACTCGAATCCGGCTCTCGACAACGCCGGCATGCTCGTCCTGGACGATGCTCACGCGGCCGAGGGGTACGTGGCCGGTCCGTGGAGTCTCGCTATCTCCCGCAAGACCGAGGAGAGTGCGTACCTCGACGTTCTCTCCGTGCTGAAGCCCGCGCTGGATCCACTCGTCGACACCCGACTGCGCGCTCCCAAGACAGAGGACTCGTCGGCGTACGTGTACCTCGCGTCCCCGATCGGTGTCGCCGAGCAGTCCCTCCCCCTCGAACAAGCCGTCGCGGCAGCAGCCCACGGCTCGAAGCTGAGTACGGACGCCTTCCATGCCTGGAAGTTCCTCCAGGGACGCCTTGACCGATGCCTGATCTACGTCTCGTACGGGCAGATCCTCATTCGCCCGCTCATCGCGCCCACGGCGCAACACGAAGCCTTCAACAGCCCGGCCCGCCGGGTGTACATGAGCGCGACCCTCGGAGACGGCGGCGAGCTCGAGCGTGCCTTCGGGCGAAGGAAGATCGACCGCATCCCCGTCCCCAAGGGCTGGGAGAGCCGGGGCACCGGGCGGCGGTTCTTCATCTTCCCCGAACTGACCGACGACCTGTCCACAGCGCCTGAGCGGGTGCCCGCCTTCGTCTCCGGGGTCGTCGGCAGCGCGGGCCGAGCGGTCATCCTCACCCCCGACGGCCGTACCGCCGAGACCTTCGCCACGAAGTGCCTGCCCGAGACGTACCCCGTCGTGAAGGCCAACGATGTCGAAGACGACCTCACCACCTTCACCGCGATGGACCAGGCCGCTCTGCTCCTCACCAATCGCTACGACGGCATAGACCTCCCCGGCGACGACTGCCGGCTCGTCGTACTTGCGGGCCTGCCCGCCCGAGGAGACCTGCAGGAACGCTTCCTGCACGAATCACTCGGAGCAGTGGAAGTGCTCCAGGAACGCATCCGCGCGCGTATCGTGCAGGGCTCGGGCCGGGCCACCCGCAGCAACAAGGACTGGGCGGCCGTCATGGTGCTCGGCCGGTCCCTGACGTCGTACCTGTCCGGTCCGGACGTCCAGGGGGCCCTGCATCCAGAAGTCCACGCCGAGGTCGAGTTCGGGCGGACGAACAGCTTGGGCACCACCTCCAGCGACATGCTCGACAACCTCGCCGTTTTCCGCAGGCATGATCAGGACTGGGCTGCGGTCGATACCCATATCTCCTCCCAGCGCGAGCAGTACACCCGCACCGTCGCCCCCAGTGCCCGCGAGCTGCACAACGCGGCCCGGCACGAGGTCGCGGTCTGGGAAGCGATCTGGAACAACCAATGGGACTGGGCCCTCACCGCCGTACAGCGCGTCCTGGACCAGCTCAAGGGCGAGCGAACACCCCAGCGCTATGCCGCGCTGTGGAACTACCTCGGGTACAGCATCGCCGAGCGGCTCGCACAGCAGAGCGGAGACTCATCGCACCGCGACACCGGAGCCCGCTACTACCGCGAACTCCAGCGAAAGGCGCAGACCAGCAGCTTCCTCGCGCACATCGCTTCGCCCAGCGACCGAGCCCACGCGCCCGTCCTCGGCGACCTCGACCCTCTTGATGAAGCCGCCATGCTCGCCGTCATCGCCCGTACCGAACTGCACCACCCCGACCGCTTCGAGCAGACCCTCACCGAAGCGCGGGCCGGCCTCGCAGGCACCGAGTACCGCGCCTACGAAGCCGGGCTCGTCCACCTCGGCACCTTCGCCGGCGCCTCGGAGAGCTACGGCAACGACGACGACGCCAACCCCGCAGCCCCTGATGCCGTCTGGATCTTCGACGACGCCCGCTGGGTCACCTGGGAGGCGAAGAGCGAAGCCACGCCCACCGGTGAAATCGGCCCCGACAATGTCCGCCAGGCCCAAGGACACCTCAGGTACACGGAGGCCGAGCGAAAGGCCTCCGCGCCCAGCGGCTCCATCGCCCTCCTCATGTCCCCCAAGCCAAAAATCATGGCCGCAGCGCGCATGCTCGCCAACGACGAGACCTACCTCGTACGCCCGCCGACGGTCCTGGAAGTCTTCGACCGCCTCATCCGTTCGTGGCGCACCGCCCGAGCACGCACGATCACAGTGCTGAGCACCGCCGAACTCGCCGACATCTTCCGGGTCGAGCAAGCGCTGCCATCACAGTGGCTGCCCCTCCTGAAAGCGACCCCGGTCAAGGAGTAGTGAAACGGCACGCGGGTCCCTCGGGCCGACGGGCTTGAGGGATCGCGTCCGCACCGGCTCCCAGCCAGCAGCCCTGCGGGCAGGACGCGCAGTCCGCCCTATGCCCACGGGCACGAGCCGGACGGCCGTCCAACTGGTGCGAGAACCGACCGGCTAGCCAGGGTGGGAGACTCATTCGAGATGTGACGATCTAGGGAGTTCATGGCATGGCAGCAGGTGCCCTCGACGGACCAGTTCCGGCAGAAGCCCCCTATGGGCAACAGGTCCGCGAGCGCCTGAACCAGGTAATCGAGGACCAGCGCCCACGGGCTCGCGAGAACATCGCCCGGGCCCGCCGGCGGAACCCGGAGGCGACACCGGCACAGATCATCCGCGACCTGGAGCGCAAGTACGTCAGGGATTTCGCCGGGAGGGGCGCCGTAGTGGGAGCGTGTGCGGCCGCGCCCGGCCTCGGATCGGGAGTCGCGTCGACAGGCGAGTTCTTCTCGTCTCTTCAGCTGAGATCCCTTTTCGCGCTGTCGATCGCCGAAGTCCACGGGGTCTCCGACGGCGAGGACGAGCGCCTGCGAATGCTCATCGGAGTCGCGCTCTACGGGATCGGCTCGGCAGCCATTCCCAGGGTCGCCGCGCGTACCGGCCCATACTGGGGACGCCGGGCGGTCGCCAAGGTTCCCGTCGCGAGGCTGCGCCAGATCAACGGCGTCTTGGGACCGAACTTCGTCACGAAGCACGGGACCAAGCAGGGCATCGTCGTGCTCGGCCACGTGGCACCGCTCGGCTTCGGTGCCGTGATCGGTGGGAGCGCCACCGCTGCTCTCGCCGCCCTCCACGTGTGGACCGCCCGGCGCGCATTCGGCCCACCCCCGCCGTCGTGGCCGTCGCCGACGCTCGCCGCGCAGATCGCGTCCGAGGACTCGCACGGTTGACCCCCATCGACGGAATCAGCCACGGCGCCGCGCGCCGTCCAGCGCGGCGCCGTACGTCACGTCTGCCGGTCCAGCAGGTCAGTCATCGTCCGGAGCGGTGCCCACCCATGCCACGGGCTGCCCTTCGGAGTTGGTCCCCAGGTGGGGGTACTCCGCTTCGTGCCCGGCGTCCAGGACGCAGATCCTCCCCCACCTGCCATGTTTGCCCGGACACGATCGGCTCAGCAGGTCGAGGTCGGCGTCTTGGACCGCGCGGTCGTACCGCTCCTGGAAACGCCGGAGCATGGGGCTGAACTCCCGCACCAGGGAGGCCTCCAACTCCTCGATCTCCTCCTTGAGGCGCTGAACCACGGGGTCCGACATCACGGCGTTCAGGGCCGTCTCGGTCTCCCACTGCCTGCGCTGCCGAGCGAGCGTCTCCCGGCGCTGTACCTCTGCGTCCGCCACCGTGTCCTCTCCCTCGGCTCGGGTCTTGCTGCTGGTAGCCGTCGCCGGCGGCCTTGTACGGCGCGAACGCAGCGGCTCTCGGGGGTTGTTCACCGCTCCTCACCGATGCGTAGAGATAGCGCGCGGATCGCAGTCCGGGCAGGCCAGGCTGTCGACGGGGTGGGGGCCCTGGTCGACGGGGACCTGGGTGCGGCGGTTGCGGCCGCGGCCCTTGGTGACCCAGGCCCGGCGCGGTGTCCACTCGGTCGGGACATGATGCCCGGGGAGGTCGGGGACACGGCTGGCGCAGGCCACGCACTGTCGGTAGACCAGCTGTTCGTTGACCAGCCAAGTGTCCGGGTCCCCCGCGTCGTCGGCGTCGACCAGGACCAGGCCGGCCTGCCACTTCCAGCCCGGCGGACGGTCGAGATGAAGCTCGGGGTCGTAGTGGGCGGACACCACGCAGCCCGTTCCGAGGACGCGACCGGCCACGCGCTCCAGACATTCGGCGTCGACCGAGCCCGGCTCGTCGACGTGCTTCCAGCGGCCGAATTCGCCGGGCCGGAAGATCAGGCGCATAGGGCGGTCGAGTTGCACACCGGTCTGGCCGAGGGTGACCACGAACCCGTCGATGGGACAGAGGTACCGGCCGCGGCCGCGGCCGGAGGCCACACCCTGTAGGGGGACGCCGCACGTGGGGCAGTCGTGGTTGCTGATCTTGTCGCCCCGTCGGATTCGGACGTTGTGCGTTTCCGTACAGCGCGGGCAGCGTCCGTTCACCTCTCGGTCCCTCCCTCGATGGCGGCCACGCTACGGGCGCCGGTCGGCTGGTGCTGTCGGGCAGGCGAGCGCCGGGAACGCCGCCGTGTGCCCGCCCGCGGTGAACGTGATCGCGGCGGGGCGCTGTGCCCAGAAGGGGCAGACGTCGATGAGGTGGTCGCCGTGCTCATCGTTGAGGATGCGCAGCCACACCTCCGTACTGGTGATGCTGGCGCGGTACGCGGTCACGTCCCACGGCTCGGTGGTGAACCCGGAGGTATCGGCGCGGGCGATCACGGTGTCCGGGGCGTCGGCCGTGGACATGTGCAGGCTGGTGCCGTCGTACACGAGCCGGATCCCGTCCTGCTCAAGGTCTCGTCGCCGGGGGGCCTGGCGCAGGAGGTCGTACAGGTCCCGGATCTTCAGCTGAGCCATGGCCTCGCCCTCTGCTCGAAGTCGCCGCCGAGTCGACGGCCGCCACCACCTCGATCGCCGGTCCCGCTCACGAGGGTCACAGGCCGAACCGCCAGAGATGGGTGAAGCGCTCCAGGACGGTCTCGGCGTCGAGCCCGCGGTTCCACACGCTGGTGAGCCACATCGGGACGGTGTCCAGGCGCTCGCAGACCACGACGCTCTCGGGCTGATGGGTCAGGTAGCAGCGGCTCTCGTCCCCGAACTTCCCGCCCGGCCCGTACTTTCCGTACAGCTGCCCGAGGCGTTCACGGTTGACTTCGGCGAAGGCCTCCAACTGCCTTACGTAGCCCTCCTGTTCCTCGGCGCTGACGGACTTGAGGACGACCGCGAGGATCTCCTCCGACAGGTCGCGGTCGAAGCCCGCGTAGCCGGTCAGAGACACGAAAATCCGCTCGGCTGCCTCGAACACCAGGTGCACCTGGTCCTCCCCCACGCTGTCGACTGGCGTGGGCAGGGAGTTCGGTTCCGACCTCGATACGACCGGCGGCGTGTCCGGCACGGAGGCCGCCGTTCGGGCCTGCCGGACGGTGCGGTCGGCGATGTGGGCGAGCCTGCCGGCGATCGCCTCGACAGCGCGAAACCAGCCTTCGTGGACCTGGTCGCTGCTGCCGGAAGGAGCCTGCGTGTCCAGCTCGATGACTTCGCCCTGCGCGCCTTCCACGGCGCCGGCCTGGATGGCCGCGATGAGGGTGTGCACCTCAGCCGGGCTTGCCCCCGCGGCGTCGAGGAGCTCGGTCACACGCTGCTCGGCCTTCGCGGCCGTCTCTCCGTACACGGCGATCAGCGGTAACTTCCGCCGTTGTGGGTGCTGGCTCATGATGTGGGTTCCCTTGCGGTGGGCGGTTCGGCTGCTGGTGCGGTGCGTGCTGCTACCGGACTTCGACGGAGTACGCGGCGCCGGGGAACTCCCAGCCGTCGGTGCCTTCGCCGATGTCCTCGACGATGACGTCGTCGATGAAGTGGTCCTCGAACTCGTCGTCGGTGAGCTCGCCGGCGAGCCAGAGTTCCTCGATCGCGTCCCAGTTGCCCCGGCTGCCGTCGATCCGCAGGGGCGCGGCGTCCACCGTGCCGCGCGTACGTACGTCGTCCCCGGTTTTGACGACGCCGCTGATCTCGTACTGGCCCTCCGTGATGTGGTCGGGGAGCGGGTCAGCGGGGACGATGGCGACGTTCTCGTACGCGGTGTGGATGATGTCCAGGTAGCTGCGGCGGACGTTGTACTCCGCGTCGGACAGCCAGTTGATGAGGGTCTTGGTCGTGACGTGGAGACCGGCGTCCGCGAGGGCCTGCTGCCCGCGGTGGGTCGCGGTGAGCTGACTGAGCTGGGCGTGCCAGTGCTTGGCGTTGTACGACGACAGCCGGTGGCGGGGGGTGACCTGGGAGCGCAAGAGGTCGTTGAGGGCGGCGCCCAGGGACCTTCCGTGCCCGGTGGGGCCGGCCATCAGTCGTCACCCTCGGGGATCATCTCGCCGGCCTGGACGAACTTGGCCTTCACTTCGCCGAAGCCGGTTCCGATGCGGTACGTGGACGGCGCGGTGCCGTCCGGCGCCCAGAAGACGGCCGCGTCGACGTTGCGCAGCGCGAGGAGCTGGTGGCCTTCCTCGACGGCCCTGAAGGCCACGCTCCAGTGACGGACGGACGCCTCCGCGACCATGCTCATGCGCCAGTCCGGCCGCCAGAACGGGGACCTCTGGGAGGGGCGCTTGGGCCACAGCAGACGCAGCGCGATGGACAACCGGGTCTTGTACGCCTTGTAGGGGTCGCCGCCGACCTGAACGAGCTCGGTCCGTGCCTTGCGGGTGGCCTCGTAGAAGGGCTTGAAGAGGGACTCGTTGTACTTCCCGGTCCAGGAGTCGTAGATGGTCGGCATGGCGCCGAGGTGCTTGTCCCGGACGAGCTTCTCCAGCTGCTTGACGTGGGGGGTGGTGACCCACACCCGGCCGTCCTCGTCGGGACGGTCGATGATCCGCCCCAGGGGGTGCGGCATGTCGGTGCGGGTCCACTCCGGGATGCCGATGAGATAGATGCCGGCCTTCGTCTTGTCGTACGCGTCGAGCGGGCCGGTGTGCAGGAGCTTGTTCGGGGCGAGGGGGACGCCTGAACAGGCTGAGGGGAAGCTGCCGTTGCGGTCGATCAGGCACAGCACGCCCTCGCCGAACGAGTCGGGCACGTCGATCTGGTCGCGCCGGACACGCTTGCCGTTCTCCCGGATGTAGGGAACACGGGTGACGGTGATGTCTGGGTGGACCCAGCGGGGCTCGCCGTCCATGTGCTCGCTGATCAGCGGCCACGGGCCGCTGTCGCGCTCCTCCTTGCGGATGACAGGGATCGGGTGCATCTTCGAGCGGCCGACCGCGTCCTTGAGGATCTTCAGAGCAGGGAAGACGTGCCCCTCGGGCTCGTCCTCCTCGTCGCCCGGCTTCAGCCAGTCCCCGCCGTCTTCCTCGTCCTCCGTTACGTCGCCCGGGGCCTGTCCGCTGTCCGCCGGGGCGTGGACAGGGGCACTGGCAGCAGCGGCCTGAGCGCTTGCGGCGGTGTCGGCGGAGACGGGCGTGCCGTAGGACCGCAGCGCTGCGGCGAGGCGGTGCCCCTCATGAGTGTCCGGCCACTCTGAGACCGCGGCGGCGGCCTGGAGCAGCGACGGCAGGATCTCCTGCAGGGCCTCCTGGTCGCCGCCCGCGACTGCGGTCCGCCAGGCCGCGAGCTCGTGGGTGAGGGCGGCGGGGATCCCCTGCTGTCCGCCGGACGTGTAAGGGAGGGCGGCTTCGGCCAGTTCCAGCGCCGCCGTTCCACCGGTGGACGCCGAGAGCCCCGGGCCCGCCGGGCTGTCGGCGCGGCCGAGGGGGGCGGCTCCTGCGTCGAGGAAGCGGGCGTGGATCAGGTCGGGCTGCAGGTACGCCGAACCGATCGTGCCGAAGTCGCGCTCCGCGACCGTCACTTGGACCCGGGCAGGGTCCTCGGTCGGCGAGAGCGTCAACGTGACGTCGGCGTCCAGGAGGCCCAGGAGTGCGGGATCGTCGCTGTCCACGATGGCGAGCACCGGCACGTGCAGCGTGCGCGCGAGAGTGGCCAGTACCTGGGAGGCGTCCGGGAGACGGTCCCCGGACAGCGGCAGACGGGCGCTGTGGGCGGCCTGCAAGCGATCCACGACCACGAGGGCCAGGCCCTCCATGTGCGGGGCGGTCTCCCTGATGTCCTCGGCGGTCAGGTCACTGCCGTCATCGATCATCAGGAGGTCGCCGGCCTGGACGAGCTGGTGGGCGACTTTCTGCTCATGCTCGGTAAGGCGGCCCTGCTTGAGACGCGCATATTCGCCGCCGGTCTCGGCGGAGATGATCCGGCGGAAGATGTCGTCCCGGTTCGGTCCCGAGGCCGCGTACAGGACCATGTCGTGGTCGACAAGCGCCGTCTTCCGTGCGGCCGCCAGACCCAGCAGGCTTCCGCCGACGCTCGGACGGGCTGCCACGAGCGTCAGCTTGCCCCGCTGCAGACCGCCCGTTGCGGTGTCCAGGCCGGGCAGCCCGAAGGTGGGACCGTCGGCAGGGCCGTCGGTGAGTACGGAGCCGATGGCGTCGCCGAGCGTGGCGAGCCTGCGGGGCGTGCTGCCGCGGTTCTGGTGGCCTTGGCTGTTCACCGCACCTCCTGCGGTCGCCGCGCCGGGGTGCGCGGCCATGTCGGACGAGAGGGCATCTGGAGCGGGGTCGGCGGGGAGCAGGACTGCGACCGGCGTGCTGTTCCGCATGAGCACCTGCGGCTGGCCCTGGGCCGCCAGCGTGACGAGGTCGCCGAAATCCTTCTGCGCCGCGCTCAGCACGTGGGCCGGGAAGGCCTCGGTCTTCCGCGCTGCCGGGAACCTGTCCAGCGGCGCAAGGAGAGCGCGCACCCTGTGCTTGGTGATCACAGTGGTGCGCCCCTCCTCTTCGGCGAGCTTCACCAGCGCGTACAGCGTGTTCCGCGCCGTGGTCGCATTGATCGCGCCCTCTTCCTGCGGCGACTGACTCACTCACCCTCCTATGGCACTCAACTACCCACCATCATAGCAGTATTCACCTACTTATCTTCGAAACTCACCAAGTTTCCTTCTAGTCTCACTCACTATTGGTGGCTTCGCGGTGTGTGTTGACGAGCCCGGAAGCGGACAGCGCTGAGGCCGGGACTACCGTCCCGGCCTCAGCTCCACATCATCCGCAGACGATCACACCCGTAACCTGGCAGGCCCAATTGCCCGCTGCCGTGCTCTTGCCCTTCGGGCTGCGGACCAGATCACCACAGGGGTCTGTCCCAGGTGCTGAGGGCGATCGGTCGCGGGAGCGGCTATCCGACCTCGACGGCCAGCTATCCGCCGGCCGTCGGTTCGCTCGAAGAGCAGGTCAGTCAATCAGCACGTCGAGGTCACAGACGCTGCAGCGGCGCCCGCCTCCACCGGGACGGAAAAGGCCCTCCAGGTCTTCGACGGTGACTGGCAGATAGTCGGTCGGGGCCTGAGGAGGGTGGCGTCGGCACAGCAGGTGGACGCGGTTCTGCGAGAGGTAGCCCACGACCTGATCAGGCGCGGACGCTACGGGCAAGCGGATCTCATATGGGTCGGTGGGGTCCGGTGCGGGAGTCGACGGGATGTGGGCGACGGCGTTCCCGATGGCCTTGGCGCAGGAGGCGCAGAGGACAGGGTCGTAGCGGCCGTACGTGCTCACGTCGATCAGGTTCAGCTGCCACTGCTCGTAGGCGATGCTCTTAAAGCACGCCATGCAGCGACTGTTGTGGGCCGGCTCGATGACGATGAGGGTCGACTCGGTGAGGGTGACACTTCGGTCGCTCTCGTGCTCGGTTCGCGTGCCTGCGCGGACTCGGCTCAGGGCTTGGTGGTAGCCGATTCCCTCGGCCTGCTGCAGCTCCCGTGCGCGCTGCTGGGCGGTGTTTCGCTTGGTCACGATCGTCTCCGTGAGACCGGCCTTCGCGCCCACGCCGTCGGCCGGTGGAGAAGAGGATCGGCCTGTTGGTGATCTGGATCCCGAAGGACCTTCTCCCGGACACTCGCGCGGCGTGGGCGCGCGACAGCAGGATGGGCGTTCAGTTCGCCTATGGGATCACAGTATCCGAAGCCGCTGACAGTGAAGGGGAGACGGGGTAAGTCACTGGCTCTCGGGCACGTGCTTGCGGAACTTCTCGTGCGCGGCCTGCTTGCTCGTCATGAGCGCCTGCGCGACTTCGTCCCAGGAGTAGTCCGCCGCCCTGGCTGCACGCACAGCGTCCTGCTGCCACACCTCGGCGCCGTTCTGGAGCAGGGTCGTCGCGTAGACGGCGAGGAGGGGGCGCTGCTCGTCAAGTTCACCCTCCGGCCGCTGGGGGGCGCAGAGTGCCTGGACTGCATCCTCTACTTCGTCCAGCAGTCGTCGGAGCCGCTCGGGCAGCGTGCGGGACAGGCTGACCTCGGCGTGCCGGATCCACTCCCGCTGCAGCCCCTCATCGCAGGCATCGGGGTCGTCGAAGTCGACGGGGCGACGAGGGCTGCGCCAGCCGCATGCGCAGACGACCCGGAGCCCTTGAGCGCGCCGTCGCCCTTGCCTGCCGTCGTACTTGTAGGACCAGGCCCAGCTCACGCGGCGCTTCCAGGTCTCTTCCGAGTCCTCGAAGGTGTCGTGAGGCGCGTCCTCCCCGCCGGAGAGCACGGCAACGACCCATCCCTCGTGGCTTCCGTTCTCGTCATCGGTGTGCAACCAGCCCATACGCCGCTCCTCGACTCGATCCCGGCAGAATGCCGTCAGGAATCCCTGACGATATCAATATCGTCAGGGATTCCTGACGGAAATGAGTATGCGGGCGCCGGCGGCTGGGGGTGGGCTTCGTCGATGTGCACTACGGGATGCATCGGCCGACCGGTCCGGGTCGCCGAGTGCACGGCAGGTCACCAGTCCGCAGGCCCCATGGTCAGCGTGGGGTGATCAGCGGATCGCCCGACACGGGGCTCTTGGCCCGATAGGGGTCGGCAAGCAGGTTCTGCGTTGCCCGTTGGGCTCGCCAGCGCGCGGCGGCCGGACTCGGGGCACGCCCGCCCGAGTAGAGCACGGGCGTGCCGTCCGCACGTTGCCAGTCGAGCGACCAGCACCATAATCCGAGCCTCGCGGCCTGGCTCCAGAGCGGGCGTGCGTCGAACGGCGCCGGGTCGATCTTGGTCCACACCAGGAGGTCGGTTCCCGGCACGGGGACTCGCGAGCTGGCACAGTTGTGGTCGGCCCCGGGGGCCTGCCACAACAGAGGTGCGGGCAGCACGTCAACCGTCGACAGCTCTGCCGCGTAAGCGATCAGGTCAGCAACGTCCCAGACCAGGGCCAGGGTGAGGGCGGCGCGCTGCAGCGGTGGCCAGTCGCCGGGGGCGTCCAGCAGCAGCACGTCCACGGCGTCGCCGACCCGGTCGTCGTCCAGTTGCCTCTCGGCCTCGTACTCCGCCATGGTCTGCGCCTGGAACTCACGGCTCCCGGCTGCCGCCTCCTCCACCAGTTCCAGCGCCAGGGCGACCATTTCGTGGCTCACCGACAGCGCGATCCCCAGCTCCCGCAGCTGCTCGGGCGTTAACTGTTCCAGCAGGTTCTGCAGGTAGCCAGCGATCGCCCTGCTCACCGTGCTCAATGGAGGCCGCTCGAAATCGGGAACCTCCGGGTGACCCCACAGGTGGGCCAGCTTCCACAACTCCAGCAACTCGCGGACGTCGACCAGGCTTTCCAGCTCCTCGGCGTAGGCCAGGGCCGCGTCGACCACCGCGAGGGTGGCCGTGCTGCGCTCTGCGTTGACGTGGCCGGCGAACCGGCACAACGCGGACGATCGTCCACCGACCGGGCCCAGCACCACGCCGGCATTCTCGAACCTGCGCGTCATCGGTTCTCTCCAGTCCTGGTCACAGCCGGTCGGTGAACATGCAGCGCGCATGGACGGCGAGCAGGCGAGAGGGTTCGCCGGGCGCGGAACGGGTCAGGTCGAGCGGCCCGTACAGCAGAGCCGATCCCCGTTGGCGGGCGGTCTCCAGCCATACGGCGGACACCGGCGTCGGCTCCGGGGCGCTCCAGAGGATGACGTCGTACGCATCAGGGCGCCATTCCCTCGGGCTGTCGGGCAGGAGGGTGGCATCCAGCAGCCGGACGATGCCGAGCAAGGTGCCGTTCGATTCATGGACCTTCAGCACCCACGCCGGATCTTCCTCAGGCAGTTCTTCGGGAAGATACGGCTCCCAGGCCAGGCGCTCGTGCAGATCGCCGTAGCCGGCCTCGGGACTTTCGGGGTCTGGGACCAGCGCGACCGAGGCGACACTGCCGGACCCGGTCAGCGTCATGTCGGCCCGGACACCGTACCGGGCGGGGTGCGCGAGACCGGAGAGGTCGAGCACCGTGCTGGGGTCGGCGTCCTCGGAATCACTGCCCGAGACAGTGAAGGTGAAGGGCGACGAACTCTCCTGGCCGGTGTTCTGGCCTCGCATGAGTCCGGCGTGCTTGTGCCCGTAGAACGTCCACAGGTCCAGCGCGTCCTCCAGGAGCGCCGAGCGGTCAGCGCGGATCATCTGTTCCACGCAGCGGACCATGCTGTGGCCATCGCCCGGAGGCGACGACTTCAGGGCCCGGAAGAACACCTGGGCGGCATGCGAAGCGAGGGAACCTGCATCCGGCGCGTCGGCAGCTTGCAGGCTGTAGACGGATCCGGCCGTCACCGCGAGCACGATCGGGTCCTCGTCGAGGAGCTTCGCCGCCAGGGACTGCTGGCACGGTGCGCACCGCTCGAGGCACGCACCGATCAGCGCGGACGCGGTCCGCATGTCCGGCGCGGTGTCGACTCCCCAGCCGCCGGGGTTGCCAGGCTGGAGGTCTGTGTTCGACGGCCCACTGTGGTGCTGGTGGAGGGTGCCGGCGTTGGCGGCGGCGTACGCGGCGCCCCTGGACCGGCTCGTGTTCCGGGCCCGGCTCTTGCGACCGTGACTCTTGGACATGGCTCTCTCATTTCCCGCGCCCGGCCCCATGATCCGATGCGCGCGACGAAGAGCAGCATGCGGAAGGCTCAACGGCCGTACAGCCGTCGGAAGCTGACGTACACCTCGCACTGATGCTGCACAGACCGGACCCTCCTACGGGGGCCCGCGGGCACCTTTGCCGTGGTGCGCCCCGGTCATGGGCCGGGCCGCTGGCTTGGGCCGATGCGTCGGCCACTGCCAGCAGCGTACCGGTCCGCGACGGGTGCGGGAGCCGATCGCCAAGGTTGAGGACGGTCAGGTTGCGTGAGTCTTCTGCCGGGCGGCGAGGTCGGTTGGCGCCCAGCCCTTCACGAGCGAGTGGGCGGTGTATCGGTGTTGCCTGCGACCGAGGTCGGGGCCACCATCGTCACCTCGGTGGCAGCCCACACGGGCCGCGGTGGCGGCTGAGTTGCGGACAGGGCCGGCCGACGCGGTCGATCCATCTTGAGCAGTAGAGGGTGAACATCCCGTCGGGCGGGATGGTCCAGAGCGCTTCGTCCTGTTCCCGCTCGTTCTCGGACGGCTGCTCGGTGACACGGACGATGTCGCCTTCGGCGAGGTTCAGTTCGACGTCGCTGTCGAAGAGGATCCGGTAGGGGAAAGGGGTGATGTACGTCCGAACCAGCGTCACCCGGCCGAGCGTTCCGGCCGGCACCCGATAGGGGACGCAGTAGTCCGCCGGCACCGCTCCCGGTCCCTCCTCCGCCTCCAGGCCGTCGTCCGGGTACGAGCCCCGCAGCCGGTGTCGAGCCTCTACTCGGTCGCCGACGTCCAGGGTCAGGGAGCCCACTCGCACTCTGCGGGCCAACTCCAGCCGGTTCTCCAGCGAGAGCGTCTCCAGGAGGTCGTCGAGCGTTGTCGTTGTCCGCGTCCCATCCTCCGGAGGACTGCTGCTGGATCGCGGTCCCGTGTTGGAGGGGTGAGGGACGGCGTAGCGACGAACGTGGGGCAGCGGGAGCTCTTCGTCATCGTGCGGGCAGCCAGCGCTGTGGACGCTCGGCACGGTCACCGGCCGGCCGACCTGGTGGGGAGTGAGGCGAGTGGGGACCGATGGCCCTTGGGGGTCGCGTGGACGGCCGGCCAGTCGATGCGGCGGCTTCGGGTGAGCCGGTCCAGATCGGCCTGCCGGTAGAGGCGGACCTGGGTGTGGTGCTGTCCCTCGACGATCTCGGAGTGGGCGAGCAGCCCGGCCCGTACGAGGTGGTCGAAGTCGCTCTCCCTCACGCCAAGGATCTCGGCGGCAGCATCACGCATGTGGAGTTGGCCCGCGGCCGAGGCACGTTCGGCCTTACGGCGGTCGCGGAAATTCTCCAGGGCCAGCCCGCAGTAGAGCGGGCGGTCCCGGTACTCCCCGACGACGGGTAGGTGCCCGCGGCGGGCGAGTTCGGCCGCAGTACCGGCGTGGACGGTGATCGAGAAACGGTCGGCGAGGTGTTCCTCGGCGCGGGTGGCTCCGACGTCGGGCAGGGTGCCGACGGCCTGCCGGATGGTGTCGATGCGGGCGACGGCGTCGCTGAAGACGGCGGCGGACCATCGGCCGCCGGCCACGTCGGGGCTGGGGATGAGCCCGAGGCGCTGCGCGCGGGTGAACTGCCACAGCGCCAGGTCGGCGCGGTCGGGGAACTGCAGAGGGCCGTAAGACTTGAGGGTGGCGGTGGTCACGTCATGCCTCCTGGTACGAGTCGATGTACGGGTCCCCGGCGTCGTCGTGGTCGGCTTCTGCCTCCCAGCGCGCTTCGTCCTGCGCTTCCCAGACCAGTTCCTGGTACTTGTCCTCGTACGGGTCGTACGGCTCCCGGGCTGCTTCGGCCATCTCCGCCCAGTAGGCGGCCTCCGACTCGGCATCCTCGTCGGCCCGTTCCTGCGGGGTGAGCGCGGCACGGCGGGCGTCTTCCTGCTCCCGCCGCGCCTGCGCCTGCGCCTCGTAGTAGCCAGCCCAGACGAGCACGGCGTCGTTGGGTCCCCAGCTGCACCAGCTCCAGCCGTCGACGTTCTGGTGGCCGGCCGCGCGGGCGCATCGGCCGCCGTCGATCGGGTGGGCCATCCCGCTGCACACGAGGACGAGTTCCTTGGAAGGCTGCCGGGCCGCTGTACGGGGTCCACGGCGCAGCTCGGCGAGGACGTCGGGGAACCGGCGGCCGGTGGAGCTGGCGATCTCCCGGGCCTGGCGCTTGAGGTAGTCGCTGCCTGATTTGGTCACGGTCGTCTCCAAGCGGGATCCCACGCTCCCCGCCGGACGTCGCGTGAATGGGCGCAGCCGGACAGACGGATCCTTCGGGTGGTGCTGCGCGGGACCCGACTTCGGTCCTTGTCCGGCGGCGCTGCCCCGGTGCGGCGTGGGCGCGGGGGCAACAGCGGAAACGGCGGTTCGCGGCATGCCGTTACAACGGAGATCTACCGTACCTGGCGGTACTGACAACCGGGCCACGCCTGCGTCGCGGCCGCCGGAGCAGAGCAGCAGTCAGCAGCCCAAACGTGCTGTGTGCGCCCGGGAGTTGGTGAGCCGGCCCGCGATCCAGTCCGGGAGTTGGAGGATCGGGACGTCGCGGGTGATGACGTAGCGCGTGCCGTCCACGGCGGATCCGGGTCCGATGAGGTACCCGCCGCTGCGTCGGCCGGGACCGCGGACGTCGATGCCCGGCCCGAGCGCCGTCCGGCCCCCGGAGACGCTGGGGATGGTGCAGTCGCCGGAGACACGGAAGTACAGGTGCAGGCCCCCGCTCGGGGTCTGCACCGTCAAGGTGGCCGGCCAATGCTCGCCGAGCCGGGCAGCGAGTGCAGCGAGCACGGTCGGGCCGTCATCGGCGACGTCCAGGTCCAGCCCGACCACATGCGAGGCACGGCAGCCGACGCCGATGTTTTCGCCGGCCCGCCACAGATCCCGTACGCGGGAGGGGTCGTTCAGGCAGCGTGCGTGCCACCCGCTGGCGGCGGGCCGCCGGCCGCCGGGCGGGAGCGGGAACACCGCAAGCCCGCGCCGGGCCAGGTCGACGGCCGCCGCCGTGGTCGAGGCCGGGTCAGCAGTCACAGTGATACTCGTGGTCGGCGCCGCACTCGCAGCAGTGGAAGCCGGTACCGAAGAACCCGCAGCGTTCGCAGCTGTACTCCCTGGGCTCGTCCAGTTCGGCGGTGCACAGTTCGCAGTGACACGGTGCGTCCGGCTCGTCGTCCGGCAGGTCGAGGACCTCGACGGCCGCCGCGTACGTCGTGACGTCCGGGTACTCGGCGAGAACCTGGCAGAGTTCGTCTCGTCGCGGATCGTCGGCGAGGGCGACGGCGTCGTGATGCCTGACGCCGAACGTCTGCTTGAGAGCGGCGAGGTCCTGCTTGCGGGCGTGGTTCTTCGGCAAGGCGCAATCCTCCAGCGCCGCAGCGATCCCGTGACTCGCCGCGCGGGAAGCGTCGGCCGAGGAAATACGAAGGAGGGCTCGGCGCGGGGCACCTTCGGAGAACGACGGTCACGGGCCGTACGCGTTCCGGGCCTTCGAGCCGGGCCCACGGTCTCCCGACCGCCACCTCATACCGTAATGGACCCCACTGACACTCGGCGGCGCTCGGCGGTCTTCGGCGGTGCCCAGCGGAGAACTGTGCGGCTGGGTGCGGATGGAGGACGCCGTCACCGTCACGGGCACCTCACTGTCCACGATCCTGCTCGCCGGCGCGCAGGCCGGCGCCGTCACCCCGGGCGGCTGGTCACTGCGTACCGCGCTCGGCGACCACCCCCTGGAGATGAACCCGATCCTCGACCAGGCGTGGGAGGCGACGCCGTTCGTGGCCCCCGAGACCGCGACTCAGCCGTGAACCTCAGGACCCGCCGGTCCCCTTCGGTTCGGGCAGCTCTCCGGGCTTGACGGGCACAAGCTCGATGCAGGTGGCGGCCGTACCTTCGAGTTCGGTCCTGCGCCGCTCCGCACTGGGCTTGTCGTACGCGACGGCGGACGCCCGGGGCGTGCCGTCGGGATCCGTCCAGGTGAGCGCGAAACTCCGCATGGTGGTCGTCATGCGGTCATCATCTCCGCTGGCACTGACACCCGTGTGTCCGGTGGCAGGCCGCGCTTCGGCTGGGGTCTGATCACCGCGACGCGAGCGGGGACGCGATCGATGTCACAGCGTCGAACTAACATCCAGTCCATGCCGAGTACCACGCCGCCCGAAGCCGCCGGCGACGCTCCCGCTGAGCAGCCCTACGATCCCTTCGCGTTCCCCGACGACTTGGTCGCGGCCCAGAAGGAACTGCATGAGACCTACGCCGCACTCCACCGCTTCCAGAAGGAACTGGACTGGTCGGCGGCTCCTCACGAGGGCTTCACCGACACCGAGCGGTGGCGCAACACGACGCGTCCCGCCACCGACGGATGGACGCCGGAGCAGACGGCCGAGTATGAGCGGCTGTGGTCGAAACTCCGTGAGCTGACGGCGTACGTCGCGGGCCACAAGCACTGGGAGCTCTGCCCGAAGGACAAGGCTGTGGAGGCCCGGCAGGCTCTCAAACACGTCCCGGGCGCTGCCCTCGATCCGGCGCCGGTCGGAGCCCTGGAGGCGGTGTAGTCCGCCCGTCGCTCTCCGCGCGCCGCCGATAGGATGCCCCCGAGGCGGGCACGTACGCCGGAGTCCGAAGGGGGCGCGGCCCACGCCTGAGCCCCGATGCCCGGACAAGGTTCTCGGAATCGCGTGCGGATCCCGTCTCCCCTGATCTGGTGCGACGCGGGCGTGGGGCGTGTCGCGGTGTGGACAGGGCATGACGAAGGACCGCACGCGAAAGCGCAAGATCCGGGCCGAAATGGCCGTGACGGGCCTGGCGTACAACGACGCCGCCCCGACGTTCGACGCTCACGAGGTGCCCGACGCCGGGCATCAACCCCCCGCCGGTGTCCCCATGGCGGATGACCCGCTGGGCCTGGGGGACGGTACCGAGTTGTTCACCGCTCCGCTGATGGTGGTCACCATGCTGCCGCCCGGGGCCGAGGGCCTGGCCGCCGCGCAGGTGATCGCGGACGCCGTCGACTACCTCGTCGATCCGGCCGCGGGCTGGTACCGGGCGTACGCCGAGGTCTATGGGCCCCGTCCCACCCGGGAGTCCGGTATGGCCCCGCTGGCCGGGCACCGGCCGGGCATGCTGCTCGTCCAGGTGTCCGCACGGCGCCACTGGACCACCGAGAACCTGCACGACTTCCTGCGGGACGCCGCGGTCGCGATCCTTGCCGCCCTCGCGGCCCGGTACCCGGAGGTCACCGAACGGCACGTCACCGTCCAGGCCTTGCGGATGGAGTCCGCCGAACAGGTCCTCGCCGGGGAACCGGAACCGACCGCTCGTACCGACCAGGCGCACCCGAGCCTTCGAAACAACCACCTGCTCCGCAAGGGAACCGGTGAGCAGGAGAGGGCGGACGAGGTCTCCTACCCGTTCCGTCTCGTCGACGCCCACGACCGTGGCTGGTTCGCTGTCGGCGCCGCGATCTACCTGTGCGCGGGCGCCGAACAGCGCGGCGCCGAGCCAACCTCCCTCGAGGACCTGAAGAGCGAGCGGGGCCCCCTGCGCCCGGTCGTGCCCGCGTCCGAGCGCGACCTGGACCGGCTTCGAGCCGCCTTCGCGGACGCCGGCCCCAAGGCCGTGGCGTCGCTGCTGGTCGTCCTGTACCGCCTCGCCCGGGAGCACGCCGAAGGAGAGCACGAGCGCTCGGGCCGCATGCAGAGCGGCCGGTTGTACGCCGGCGGCGAGGACACCTGGGAGACCGTGACGATGCGGAGCCTGATCTGGGGGCTCGGAGTCGACCTCGCGGACAAACCCCGGCGCCTCCACGGGCCGATGATGGACGTCGTACGCGACGTCGTCGACGGATGGGTGACACCCAGCTCGGACGTCTACGTCGAAGTCGCGAACAACATCACCGAGGCCTTCCAGCCCGCGGCCGCGGCGGCCGGCGGGTGGCAGGCCCTCGCGGACGAGCACTTCCGGATCGGCGCCCGGTTCGCCCACTCGAAGAACTCCATTGAGGCCGCCCACGCCTGGCTGATGGGGCAACCGCCCGCCGCTGACGGCTAGACCATGGACGGCACTTGACCTCGCGGGTACGCTCCAGGCCTCCCTCCTGAGCCGTAGGCGAAGGACTGGAGCGATCTTCGTCTGGCGCCACATGAACTCGCGCCGACGACGTCGTGCGACCGTCTCACGCGACGGTCGTAGGGTGCAGCCATGGCCTACACGTCACTTCACCGCTCCGTCGGAGCCCAACCCGGTCGTGTGACCATCGGGATGCTCGACCAAGCCGTAGCGATCGGGCTCGGCGAGGCCGAGGACCTCGATTGGAAGCTGGACGCCGACGAGGTGAAGGACAACCGCGAGCACGCAAAGGACTTCGCCGCCCTGGCCAACGCCCAAGGCGGGATCATCGTCACCGGCGTCGCCGAGAACGGCACCGGCGGCGCGGACACGGTCGTCGGAGTCGAAGACCCCCGCGCCCGGGCCCTGGCCGACCGGTTCCGCGGGATCGCCAACTCGATGGTGCGCCCGTTCATCCCTGCCTTCACCGTCTACACCGTGCCATTGCCCTCCACGCCCGGCCGTTCCGTGGTCGTCGTCCAGGTGCCGCGAAGCCCGGAATCGCCGCACCTGGTGCCCTGGGACAAGGACAGCTGGCGTTATCCGAAGCGTGTCGGCGCCGACACGGTCTGGCTGGGCGAGTCCGAGATGGAAGCCGCGTACCGGCGGCGCTTCGCCGCCCGGCGGGACGCCGAGGTGCGCCTGGAGGAGCTCGCCGCGCGCCTCGCCCCGCACCTGGCAGGAGAGGCCCGGCGCGTGTGGGTGGTCGTGACCGCCGTCTGCTCGGTACCGGCCCCGTACGACACCGCACCGGTCATCGACACCAGGTCGGCCGACCCGGGCATGACCGAGATCTTCCGCGCCCTGGCCGAGAGCGAAGACGCCAGTTTCCTGCGGCACCGGCTGACACAACTCGCCCCGCGCGTCGGCCTGCGACGGGCGGTCTTCACCGAGTCCCGCCCCTACACCGGCCAGTGCGACCGCGCCTACATCGAGCTGCACCACGACGGCTCCTTCGCCGGCGCCCTTCAAGCCACGTCCGCGCTCCAGCACGGTCCCACCCTGCTGCCCCGGCTCGACTTCGAGAGCACGGTCCGCGACCTGGTGACCGCCGCCGCCGTCCATGCCCACCGGCGAGGTGGCGACGGCATGCTGCAACTCCGTGCGACCGCCCTCACCGAAGGCGGCGTGATGGCGCTCGCGAACCGCGGCAGCCAGTACGACAAACAGGTCGACGGCAGCCTCGTCGCACACCCCGAGCCCGCGCTCACCGAAGCGCCGCTCCAAGACCTCGGCGCCTCACCAACCGGCCGTCGTACAGCAGCGAACCGACTGCTGCTGGACCTCACCCACCAGTTCGCCGTCGAGGACCTGCTCGCCCCCTGAAGACTAAGAACTCCTAACAGAGTGCCTTCAGCCGTCGCCAGCAGATGATGCTGCAGGCCAGGCTGAGGAAGGCTTCGTGGATGTCGTCGCGGATCTCCCAGCGGATGCGTAACCGGCGGAACCAGTGCAGCAGCGCGGTTGGGTCAAGCTCTGCTCGACGACCCACCGGTGCACGCCGAGCCCCGAGCCGTGTTCGGTGCCGCGGCGGGCGATGACCGGGGTGATCCCGACGGCGCGGACCTGCTTGCGGTACTTGTCGTGGTCGTAGCCCCGGTCGGCGTAGAGCCTGTCGGGGCGCCGGCGGGGCCGTCCGCGTCGGCCCCTGTCGACGATCAGGTAATTCCCCACGATCTGCATGATCAGCTTCACATAATTCCCCATCCTGGCGATCACGAATTCCCCTGGGGACGACGAATCCGTCGGTGTGCACTCGGCAGACCATGACCGGCTCTACGATGATCCGATGTGTCAGCCCGCCGCAGAGCCGTACTGGAACACCAACGTTGGCCGGCACCCGGGCATCGAGCGTCATGGGCGGGCAGATGCCCGGCGGACGAGCGCGGTGCGATTGGGGGTGAGGAGGTACGGCAGCAAGGCTTTCAGGGCGGCGGCGAAGGCTCGGACGCGAAGTTCAGCCAGCCTGGTGCTGCTGGCGCTGCCTGGCAGATGATTGACGGCCCCGAGGCTGCACTCGGCGTAGAGCTGAGCAATGCTTGCGTGGATCTTGGGGCCAGAGTCCCCCAGGGTGCCGACGTTTGCGACCACTTCAGCTTCGTTCTTCCAGAAGTAGTGGTAGATGGTGATCCGCAGGTTGTGACCGGCATAGTCGAAGCCACCATCGACGTCGTTAGGTCCGGTAAATCCTGCCTCCGCCAGGAACCCGAAAATCTCCCGCCCGAGTCGGCGGACCGCTTCCTCCGGCGTCTCCCGCTTGCCCATCCCGTCATCGTCCGGCGGACCAGCCGCCACCGCCAGACCCGGGAAAGGCATGGGATGAGTAAGCCGGTACCCGAGTGTCCGGACTTGTGCTGGATGTAGGGGCCGATTCCCGGAAATCTTTGAGACTGCCTGGAGATCACCGAGACACGACATTTTCACCATGCGGGGCGGTTTGAGCGTCATGTCACTCTCTGTGGCGGTTCCTCCTTGTTGGCCATGGGTAGCGCGGAGTCCGGGATCGAGGGACCTGGTCGTCGCGGAGCTGTCCGTGTTCCTCGTCCCGTGGTTCGGCAGGCCGATGGGCAGCCCGGATGGCGAGGAGAACGTTCGTCGTGGTCGACATCACCGAGATCTACGTCCACTGGTACGCAGGCCGCTCGAAGAGCGCGCTGGCCGCGTCACTGGGGGTGGACCGCAAGACGGTCAGGAAGTACCTGGCCCCGGCGGAGGCGTCCGGGATCACCCCGGGCGGACCACCGATGACCGAGACCGACTGGGCCGGGCTGATCGAGGGGTGGTTCCCCGGCCTCGTCGACAGGAGGCTGCGGCAGGTCACCTGGTCCGACATCGACCAACACCGCGACTACATCAAGGACTTGCTGGGAACGGTGACGGTCTCCACGATCCACCAGCGGCTGCGGGACGAGCACAAACTGAAGGTGTCGATCTCCTCGTTCCGCCGGTGGGTCCACGCCACGCTGCCTGACGAGGTGAGCCGCTCGCAGGTCACCGTCCTGCGCGACGAGATCGAGCCGGGTGAGGAGGCCCAGATCGACTACGGATTCCTGGGGCAGTGGACCAACCCGCGCACCGGCAAACGGCACCGGGTCTGGGCGTTCGTGATGGTGCTTCCCTGCTCACGGCACATGTTTGTCCGTCCGGTGCTGCACCTGGACCAGCACGCGTGGACCGAAGCGCACGTCGCGGCCTTCCGCTACTTCGACGGCGTCCCGCGCCGTCTCGTGCCGGACAACCTGAAGACCGGGGTCGACAAGCCCGACCTCTACGACCCGAAAATCAACAAGGCGTATGCCGAACTCGCCACCCACTACGGGGCGTTGGTGGACCCGGCAAGGGCATCGAAGCCCAAGGACAAGCCCAGGGTGGAGCGGCCCATGCCCTATGTCCGGGACTCGTTCTGGCGCGGGCGGGAGTTCACCTCGATCGAGCACATGCAGGCCGAGGCCGTCACCTGGAGCCAGCAGGTCGCCGGCCAACGGCAGTGCCGGCCGCTGGGCGGGGCGGCCCCGATGGCCGTGTTCGACGCGATCGAGGCCGCCGCCCTGCTGCCGCTTCCGCCCACCCCGTTCACCCTGGCCCGCTGGTCGACGGCCACCGTCGGCCCGGACATCCACATCAAGGTCGGCCGCACCCTCTACTCCGTGCCCTGGAAACTGATCGGCCGCAAGGTCGACGTCCGCTCCACCGCGACCATGGTGCAGGTCTTCCTCGACGGCAGTCTGGTCAAGACCCACGCGGCTCTTGAACAGGGCAAACGCACCGACAAGAGCGACTACCCGCCGGAGAAGATCGCCTTCCAGATGAAGACTCCCATCTGGTGCCGCACCCAGGCTTCCGAGATCGGCGACGCCTGCCGCGAGGTCGTCGACCAGCTGCTGGAGATCAACGCCCTCTACCGGCTCCGAGCCGCCCAGGGGGTTCTCGGGCTGCGGAAGAAGTACGGCGACACACGGCTGGAGGCCGCCTGCGCGAGAGCGATCGCGGTCGGCGACCCGTCCTACCGCACGATCAAGGGCATCCTTGTCGCCGGCACCGAGACCGATCCCGAGCCCGAGACCAGCGGAGACGCGGGCGCCGCGGCCTTCCTCCACGGCCCGCAGGGACTGTTCGGATCCGTCGCACCCCCGGACACCCCGGAGGACACCCGCGACGACCAGGTCCACGGCGAAGACGAGGTGGCGGCACGATGAGCGTGATGGACAGCGCCCTGCGCGAGTCACTGAAGTCCCTGAGGCTGTCCGGGATGCTGGAGACCCTCGACGCCCGCCTCGCCCAGGCCCATGGCGGAGAACTCGGCCACCTCGACTTCCTTCAGGTCCTCTGCCAGGACGAGATCACCCGCCGCGAGACCGTCGCCTTCCAACGCAGGCTCCAGCGAGCCAAGTTCGAGCAGCAGGTCACCCTGGAGGAGTTCGACTTCACCGCCTCCTCGAAACTGCCCGCCGCCCAGATCCGGGACCTGGGAGCGCTGCGCTGGCTGCACGCAGGCGAGTCCGTCATTCTGTTCGGCCCGGTCGGGGTGGGCAAGACGCATATCGCCCAGGCGCTGGGCCACCTCGCTGTCCGGCAGGGCGCCCACGTCCGCTTCGCCAAGACCAGCCGGATCCTCGCCGAACTCGCCGGCGGCCACGCAGACCGCACCTGGGAGAAACGGATCCGCGAACTGGTACGGCCCGACGTGCTCATCCTCGACGACTTCGCCATGCGCCAGCTCTCAGCGGCCCACGCCGACGACCTCTACGAACTCGTCTCCGAGCGGCAGGGACGGTCCCTGATCATCACCAGCAACCGGGCGCCCAGCGACTGGTATCCCCTCTTCCCCAACCCCGTCGTCGCCGAGTCCCTCCTCGACCGGCTCATCAACACCAGCCACCAGGTCATCATGAACGGCCCCAGCTACCGACCGAACAAGCGCCCCAAGAACCCCACCGACAAGCCCACCAAACCGTCGGTCAAGTAGCCGCCACCCGCACCCGGGGCTGGGGAATTACGTGAACTCAGCCCCGGGGAAATACGTGAACGTCCACAGCCCCGTACCGGTGGGACGGCCTCGATCAGCGGCATGAGCTGGGTGACGTCGTTGCGGTTCCCGCCGGTCAGTGACGCCGCCAGCGGGATGCCGTGCGCTTCGGTGATCAGATGGTGCTTCGAGCCTGTCCGGGCACGGTCGACCGGGCTCGGTCCGGTTTTGGGCCGCCCTTCATGGCCCGCACGTGGGAACCGTCGATCACCGCCCTGGACCAGTCCAGCGCACCGGCGGCGTGCAGCTCGGCCAGCAGCGACTCGTGCAGACGCTGCCAGACACCGGCGTCGTTCCAGTCCCGCAGGCGCCGCCAGCAGGTCATGCCGGAACCGAAGCCCAGTTCCTGGGGCAGGAACTCCCACGGAATCCCGGTGTAGAGCACGAACAGGATGCCCGACAGCACCTTCCGGTCATCCAGACGCCTGCGCCCCGGGTGATCCGGGCGGCGCGGAACGACCGGCAGCAACGGCTCGATCCGCGCCCAAAGCTCATCGGACACGATCCACGGAAGCTGCTCACCCCTCCTCATGTGAAGGCTAACGCGCCATCAGGAACCGGCATTCCAAGGCGAGAAGTGCAATTCTGTTAGGAGTTCTAAGGCTGCGGGCGTTCTAGGTGTCGGCGGTGACGGCCGGCATAAGTATCAGGACGCCCCCGCACGGACCCGGCGGGCCTCCTCCTTGTCACCACCAGGGCGAAGGCGAGACGCCGGCGGCCAACGTGCCCTGCACGTACGGAACGAGATCGAGGGCATCGACCTCTATTTCATTTTCTACAACAAGGTCCGAAGCTCGGTTTCCGCCACGCCTGGTGACCGTGCAGCCCATTTGGGCCGATTCAGTCACTCATGGCTACAACTCGTGGCCGTGGAAGGCGGTGACCGGTCCTTCGCCGGTGTCGTGCCGGGCACGGACACGGCATTGTCAGACCCTGCCAGTAACGTCAGGTGTGCAGGGACTCGCGGCGCACGCCCAAGGAGCCCTGGATGTGCGGACTTTGCTTGGCGGCTGGCCGCGCACCAGGGCTCCCGGCGTGTCCCGGGTCCTCCAACCCCTTGGTACCGGCAGTAGGAGGAACCCTTGACTGACATTCCTGAAGCTACACGACGCCTACGACAATCGCCCCGACCAGCAGAAACGGACGTGAGTGCCGTCACGGGCCCCTGCGGATCGCGCGATGCCGTCGGCCTTGCCGAGCTGATGGAGACGCCGGCCGTCCGATGACCATCCTCGCTATCACTCCCGGCCTGCTCTTCATCCTCATCGTGTCGGGAATCGTCTTCGCCGCCGTGTACTTCCACACGAAGAAGCGCAGTACCGAGGTTCCGGCCACCGGCGACCTGGGAACGGCGATCATGTCGGCCGCGGCCGTCGCGGCGGTCCTGGTGTCGATCGGACTGGCGGCCGCGCCTTCGGGGGCGGCTGACCCGCCCGACGGCGGCTCGGTACCCACGTGTTCGTCCCTTTCTCAGGGGTGTTGAAGGCCGCCCGTGATCTCTGAGTGCTGGTGCCGGTGGTCGTGCGACCACCGGCACCAGCACATCGGGTACGACGCAGGGCACGAAGCCGACGCGGAAGTCGTATGACCGCCGGCCCCGGCAACATCCGCCACTCCGCAGGGGACGACATCGACGCGCATCAAGATGGTCGCGTCCCTCGCGCCCGAGACGCACGGCCGGTTCACGTACTGCGGAGCCGGGTCACCGTCACCACGGCGTGCCGGGTCGTCCCGGCCAGAACCTCAACCACCAGACCGGGAGCGGCCGTGGTGTAGGGCTCCCCCGCCCGGGTGCGCGTGCCGCGCGGCGGGCCGCTCGCCGCGAGGTGCACCGCGACTTGAGCCGCGAGCGGCGCCTTGAGGGACTGGGTGAGCGCCACACGCCCGTCGGGGAGCCGGACCGCGAGTGCCCTCGGCCGCGCGGCCGGCCCGGTGTAGCCGACGACGTCGGCCTCCACGGTCTCGGCATGCCTGATCTTCTTCCAGACCCGGCCTGTGGTCCTGTAAACGGAGGTGGCCTGCTTCGCCACGATGCCCTCGATGCCTTGCTCCGGGAGCTGTTGGTACCAGGTCATGGCCACTGCCGGGTCGTCGGTCATCGGGACCAGCTGGATCGGCGGCTTGACGTCGTACGCCTCCAGCAGATCGACGAGTAGGGCACGGCGGTCGTCGTACCGCTGTCCCCGGACATCGCCATGCTCGGGGTGGAGAAGGACGTCCCACGCCACGAAATGAGCGGGCAGGTCCTCGGCGAGGCGGCGCGCGCGGGCCGGAGTGGACAGGGCGCGCGACTGCGCGGCCGCGAAATCGATCCTGCCGTGGGCGTAGATCACTGCCTCTCCGTCGAGGACCAGGCCCGGCGGGAGCATGTCGAGCGCAGCAAGGGCCAGGTCCATCCAGACCGGCGTGACGTCCCGCCCGGAGCGGGCCTGGAGCCGGACTGTCTCCGCGTCCCGCCAGATGACGGTCCGGTGGCCGTCGAACTTCATCTCGTACCGCCAGCCCGGCCCGACCGGCAAGGTCGGGACGAGCTCGGCGAGTGCGACGTCGACGGGAAAGTCCACACGATCAGACTCCGGCCGCCGCGGCGCCCGTGCATGTGCAGCGGCGCTACCCGAGGAGGAGCGTCACCGCCTTCACGACCAGCGTGAGCGGCGCGTCCTGGGCGGCCAGGGCGGTGCCATAGGAGATCGCGACGTGCTCGATGGCCCTTATCGCGGCGCACAGGACGCGGGCCTGGTCTGCGGTGAGCTCGTCGCCGGCGTCCAGCGCGAACGAGCTGAGGGCGATCACCGCGAGGCTGGCCAGCGCCGCGAGGAGCGCGAGGTTGTGGAAGAGCTGGGGCATGGAGTGCCTCTCCGGGCCGGGCGAGCGCCGGCCTCACCCCTTCCCGTCCAAATGACGCCGTTTCCGTAGACCAACTTGGGAAGTGAGAGGCACGTCATACGCGCGCTTCCCGGGGCCCATGAATCAAGGGCCCGCCCGGTCCTTGCGCCCGCTGCGAGGCGAACGACAGCACCAGACCACCCGTTCGCACACTTGTGCGAATTCGGAGTATCGTGGGATACCTGGAGAGGACACAGATCAGGGAGGGACGGCAAGCGAAAGACGGGAGGTGGAAGCCGTGGATTTACTCATCTGCGCGTCGCCTCCGGATACGCCGCCCGCTACGGAGCCTCCCTCCCCGACGGCCTCGTGCAGCGGGCCGCCGAGCGCGGGATGACGACGCTCGCACTGACTGACCGGGACACCGTCGCGGGCACGGTCCGCTTCGCCACCGCCGCCGTGGCCGCGGGCGTCCGCCCCGTTTTCGGCGTCGATGTCGCCGTCTCTCCGCTCACCCCGCCGGACCCGGCCGCCGTACGACCTCGTACGCCAGTGCGCGGCGGTGCGCACGTGCTGGAACCGCCGCTGCGGATCACCCTGCTCGCGCAGAACGCGGCCGGGTGGGCGCGGCTGTGCCGCCTGGTGTCCGCCGCGCATGCCGAAGCAGACGGCGCGGCGCCGGTCGTGTCCTGGCCGGCCTTGCGCGCGTACGCCGACGAGGACCTGGTGGTGCTGCTCGGACCCTCCTCCGAGCCGGTGCGGGCGCTGTCCGCCGGCCGCCCGGATGTCGCCGAGCAACTGCTCGCGCCGTGGCGGGAGCTGGCTGGAGAGCGTCTGCGGCTGGAGACCGTGTATCTGGGCCGGGATGGCACCGGCGCGGGATCATTGCGTCTGGCCGCGCGCACCGTGGGCCTGGCCGACCAGCTCGGCGTACGCACCGTGTTGACGAACGCCGTCCGCTACGCCGACCCCGGCCAGCACCGGCTGGCCGACGTGCTCGACGCCGCCCGGCTGCTGCGGCCCGTCGACCGCCGGCACCTGGACGGCGGGGAGCGGTGGCTGAAGGGCCCGGCCGCCATGTCCGCGGTCGCCGAGCGGATCGCCCAGGCCGTCGGCGACGAGTCCGCCCGCGCCGTACGCCTGCTGGCCGAGACCGAGGCCACCGGACAGTCCTGCACCCTCACCCCGGCCGACCTCGGCCTGGGCACCCCTCACTTCCCCGAGCCGTCCGTCGTGGGCGCGGGCCCGGAGCCCGGTTCGGGGATGAGGCTGCTGAGGCAGCGCTGCGAGGCCGGGATGGTCGCCCGCGGCCTGGACCGCGACGAACGCGCCGTACGACAGCTCGACTACGAGCTCGAAGTCATCGGCCGGCTCACCGGCTTTGAGGCCTACTTCCTCGCCGTGGCCCAGGTGGTCGCCGATACCCGGGCGCTGGGGATCCGGGTAGCCGCGCGCGGCTCCGGCGCCGGGAGCATGGTCAACCACTCCTTGTTCATCGCCACAGCCAATCCCCTTGATCATCATCTCCTGTTCGAGCGGTTCGTGAACGAGCGCCGTACGTCGCTCCCGGACATCGACCTCGACGTGGAGTCCGAGCGGCGCCTGGAGGTGTACGACGCGATCATCAAGCGGTTCGGCACAGAGCGGACCGCGGTCACCGGCATGCCCGAGACCTACCGGGCAAGGCACGCCCTGCGGGACACCGGGCTTGCCCTCGGGATTCCGCCCCAGGTCGTGGGCGAGATCGCCAAGAGCTTTCCGCACATCAGGGCGCGGGACATCCGCGCGGCACTGGCGGAGCTGCCGGAGCTGCGGCAACTCGCCTCCCAGGCAGAGAAGTTCGGGCCGCTGTGGGAGCTCGCCGAGGGCCTGGACGCGCTGCCCCGCGGCTACGCCATGCACCCCTGCGGGGTGATCCTGTCCGACGCGTCCCTGCTGGACCGGGTGCCGGTGCAGCCGACCCCGGCCGGTTACCCGATGGTGCAGGCCGACAAGGAGGACATCGAGCTCGGCGGCTACGCCCTTCTGAAGCTGGACGTGCTCGGAATCCGTCTTCAGAGTGCGATGGCTCACGCTGTCGCGGAGATCCGCCGCGCCACCGGGAAAGTCCTCGATCTCGACAATCCCGACCATGTCGACCTCAACGACCGGCTGGCCTTCGAGATGATCCAGGCCTCGGACACCGTGGGCCTGTTCCAGCTCGAGTCACCTGGGCAACAAGATCTTTTGTCCAGGCTGCAGCCTCGGCACATGCAGGACGTCATCGCCGACATCTCGCTGTTCCGTCCAGGTCCGGTCGCTGGGGGCATGCCCGCTCTCTTCATAGCGGCCCGCCACGGCGCGGCGCCGCGGTACGCGCACCTGGACCTGGAACCGATCTTGTCGGATACGTACGGCGTGACCATCTGGCACGAGCAGATCATCGCGACGTTCGCACAGATGACCGGCTGCGATCGCGCTGCCGGCGAGTTCGCCCGCCGCGCCCTCGCCGACCCCGACCGGCTGCCCGGCGTCGAGAAGTGGTTCCGCCGTACGGCTGGGGAGCGCGGCTACAGCACGGCCGTGCTGGACGAGGTCTGGGAGACCATCGCCAGCCACGGGGCATATGGATTTTGCAGGGCGCACGCTGTCGCATTTGCTGTTCCTGCGCTTCAGAGCGCCTTTTTGAAAGCAAGGTTCCCGGCGTTCCTGTACGCCGGGCTCCTGGAGCACGATCCCGGGATGTGGCCGCGGCGGCTCGTCGTGTCCGATGCCCGCCGCCACGGCGTGCCGATCCTGCCCGTCGACGTCAACCACTCCCAAGCGACGCACATGGTCGAACAGACCGAGCAGGGCTGGGGCGTGCGCCTTGCCTTCTCCAACATCAAAGGGATCAGCGAGGGTGAGGTCACACGGCTCGTGGCCGGCCAGCCCTACACCGGCTTGCAGGACCTGTGGCAACGCGCCCGCCCCTCCCTGCCGATCGCGCAGCGGCTGATCCGGATCGGCGCGCTCGGACCGCTCCGAGGCGACCTCACCCGGCGGGATCTCCTGCTGCAGGCGACCGAGCTCCACCGGCAGTCCCGCGCCCGCACCGCCACCGACGGCCAACTGCCGCTCGGCGGCGAGCTGGTGACCTCTACCCCGAGCGGGCTGCCCGAGATGACCAGCCGGGACAAGCTCGGCGCGGAGCTGGACACGCTCCAGATCGACGTCACCCATCATCTGATGGAGCACCACCACCGGCTGCTGAACGAGCTCGGCGCGACCACTGCCGCGCACCTGCGGGGCATGATCCCCGGACAGAAGGTCCTGGTCGCGGGAGTCCGCGCCTCCACCCAGACCCCGCCGATCGCGTCCGGCAAGAGGATCATCTTCGTGACCCTGGAGGACGGCACCGGCCTGGTCGATCTCGCCTTCTTCGAGAACTCCCACGAGGCCTGCGCGCACACCGTGTTCCACTCCGGCCTGCTGCTCGTGCGCGGTACCGTCGAGTCCCGCGGCGCGCGCCGTACGGTGGTCGGTGAGATGGCCTGGGACCTGGACGAGGTGGCCGCCGCCCGCCGTGACCACGGCCCCCAAGCCGCCCTCGACCTGCTCGGCCGCACCGACCCGGCCCCCACCCCGGCTGCCCAACCAGCGGCGCCGCAGCGCACCCTTGCCGACGGCACCGCGGGCGCCCGCCTCCACCCGTACGCCGACCTCCAGCCCGCCGGTACCCGGTCTGCAGACTTGCGGCGGCTGGGGCACCGGAGTCCCGGTTCTCCGGGCTGATACGTGTCTCACACGACACACCGACGCCCACCCGCGGGGGGTGTCCTCTGTCGACCACTGCCCCCGAACAGGCCACAGTGTGGCTGTCCTGGACAGCCGTCGGCCTGGAGGCCTCTTGCGGGTGGTGACTGGCACTCGCCGAACCGGATCTACGGTCAGTCCGCAGATGGCTGATCTTGTGGTGGGAAGAAGCCGAGACGCTCTGAGCCGTCCACGCTGAAGGCATAGATCCTGGCCCGTTCGGTGATGGCGGCGGGCGGAGTGCCGTTCTCGATGATGATGACCTGCCCCGGAGGGTCGTCGAGCAGGTCTCGGTAGAAGTGCTCGACGACGTCATAGGTCATCAGTTCTGGATCGGCTTCCCGGTTTTCGGCCTGTCGGAAGGTGACGACCGGTGAGTCGAGCATTACGAATCCGGGGTGGATCAGGCCGCGGGCCTTGTTGCGGCGTGCCAGCGCTACGACGAAAGCCGCGTGGATGATGGACCGCATGCCCTGGCCTCGGCTCCCCCGGGGGCGCCCGTCAACCGCGATCTCTGCACTGGTCGGGTTGTAGATGACGCGATTCTCTCCGGGGACGTGCCAGGCCTGAAGCGTCTGGTGGATCGCCTGCTCGAAGTCTGAGACGTCGGCAGCGGGAATGCCGTCCGGCCTGGCCGGCGCCGGGGCTGGCAGGCCATTCGACAGTGATGCCTTCATCTCTTCGAGCTGCTCGATCTGGGCGTGGATGGCCAGCTCCTGCTCCAGGCGTGAGCGAACTGCCAGGACCTCGCTGGTGTCTGTCGTGAGTGGTTCGAGTTGCTCCTCAAGTGCACGCAGTTCACTGTCGATGCCTGTGAGCTGGTCATCGTGGCGGGCGCTCTCCGCGTTCAAATCTTCCGTTTGAGCGTCAAGGTCTTCGATCGTGCTGAGAAGGTCGCGGTGCAGCTCGGTGGTCTTCCGGGTCTCGGCGGCAACAGCTGCCACCAGTTGTGTTGTCTCAGCCAGGTGATGCCCAGGGTGCTGATGCTCTGGTTCTGCACCACAAAAGACGCAGGTGCCGGTCTGGAAGTAGCCCAGGAGATTCCCTGCTTCGCCGACCATGCGCAGGCGTTCGAGGTCCGATTCGTACTGCTCCCGCAGCAGTGCGAACCGGGCTAGAAGTTGACGCACTTCGCTAGCGCGCTGCTGATTGGCGCTCTCGCCTGCTTCGATGACGCGGCGACGCTGCACGAGCGCGGATCGTGATGCCATGAGCTGACCGGATCGGGATGTGGCGTTGTCCAGTGAGCTTTGCAGGCGGGCCAACTGCTCACGTAGCTCGGGCTGATTCGCGTCGATGGTGAGCTTTGCACGGTTGTCGTCGATAAGGCGGTCGAGGATCTCGACCTGACCCTTGCCGACCTTCTTCTCCACAGTTCCGGGCGCGGTCGGGCCGACTGGTTCGTCCTGCCCGGTGAGGAGGAGCTTGAGGACTGATTTCTCGCCGGTCTCGTTCTGCGGTAGCCCTGTAGTGAGGACCGGGGACCGCTCGCCGCCCATACGCGAGTCGTTGATGACTGCCAGCCGAGCCAAATCCCGGAAGTTGAGCAGCCGTACTTCGCCGCGTGAGTTCCGGAGGATCTTCAGTCCGTCGATCCCCAGCACCTTGAGGAGGTATCGGGAGATGTTCCGCTGCGAGGTTGAGCTGTGCTTGAAGCTGAGCGTGGCGTCGGCCGGCGCCGTGGTGAGCTGGCGAAGATCACTGTGGAACACGTCGATGGTGCTGTCCGCGAGCCCACGGGAGAGGGTCAGTATCCTGCCGTCGTCTGTTCGAAGCCCGAGCAGGATGCGGCTGTAGCCCTTGTCCTCCGGGATGGGCTTGAGCTCGCTTGCGCCAAGCATGTAGTCCACGGACTTCTCGACGTAGGACTTGCCACGCTCGGAAGCGCCGTAGATGACCGTCAGGCCCGGGCTGAACTCAACGGTCGCGGGAGGCTTGCCCACTCCGAGGAATGTCAGGTGTACCAGCGTCAGCCTGTTCACAGCACGTCCCCTTCGGCTGGGTGAGGAGTGTCAGCGGTGAGGCGGTCGAACCAGCGCTGGGTGATCTGCTTCATGCCGTCGCGGACGTCCGTTTCTTCGTGCATGTAGGTGCTGACTAGCCAGGAGGCCCGTTCCGTGAGCAGCCCGACGTAGGGGGCTTCCAAGACGTTGAGGAAGCTGGCTGCCTCCTCTGTGGCCCCGTAGAGGAAGCCGTCGTCGGTGGCGGTCATGTCAGCGAGGCCGGCACGCATCAGCACGACGAGCCCCTGTTCGATGAGACGCCGGCGCATGCCGAGTTCGCCTGGGCCGACAGGAAGGTCTGGGTGGAGGCTGGACGGGCCGTCGGTGAGGTCGCCGCTGTGGAGCATCGCGTGGTCGAGGTAGACGAGCTGGGCGACGTCCAGGCGGCGGGGGAAAGTCTCGGACAGCAGAACCAGGGCGCGGACGCCGACTTCCAGGGGGCTGTTGAGAGGATTCACGCGGACTCCTCTTTGCACCAGGTCAGCTTGTGGTCGTTCGCCAGATGGTGGCAGAGACCTTTGAGGTCGAGGACTTCCACGACGGGGGCGAGGATGTTGTGTGGGTTGGGCTGGTGGGCTGCGGCAGCGTCCAGTACGGCGTCCAGGCGGTCGTGTCCGCAGTTGTAGTCGCGGTCCTCTATGTCGACCACGGCGTTGTATAGGTTCGTTTCGATCTTCTTGTAGGTGGCCTCGGGGACGCTCTCTCGGGCGAAGACCCGCAACGCGTCTGCGTGGAAGAACGCCTCTCGCTGTCGGGACAGGTGCCGGTTGATCCGCTCGTGCTCGCGCGCCTGGGCAAGGGTTTCCAGGCTGAGGCCGTACTTCTCGTTGTAGACGTCCAGGAGCTTCTGCACGTATACGGCCTCGTCAGCCCTCTGTTCTGCGGGCGCCGGATCGGCAGCCCGACGCGGCTTGAGCTGCTGTGGGAAGCGCCATACGTGGTACGGGGTTGTCGCGTGCAACTCGAGGATGTTCTCGATATCCGCGGCCTCGAACATCGAGAAGTCCGTCTGCCGAGCACGGTCCCCGACCGCCTGGCGTACGGCCGGGTCAAGGTCTGTCCCGAGTTTGGAGTCCGTCTTGTCCCAGGCTTCGAGGAATTCCTTCTTCAGCTTCGGGGGGTGGAGGAGGAGCCGATCGAGGGTTTGGCCGATCTTCGGTGCCACGAAGACGTACCGGGTGGGCAGCTCGTACTCGCCCAGCACCTTCGCCGTGAAGATCTTGACCATCTCGGGCCACGCATCGCTCTGTGTCAGCGCCTTGCTGTAGTGCTTGCACTGATAGCAGTGCCACTCGCCGGCGGTGCCCTGCGGAGTCAGGCAGGCCGCGACGTCCGCTCCTCGGTCGCCAGCCCCGCCCATTCTCTTCACCTGGAGGTAGGGGCGCGCGTTCCACAGGCCGAATGCCCGGACCCATTCGACGGTGAAGTCCTCCCAGTCGTCGGCCTTGTAGACGTGGGCCAGGAGCTGTTGCGGGGTGAAAGTAGGAGCGCCCTGCGGAGTGGTGACCACCACCGGAGGCGACTCCGGCTCCGGAATGTTTTCGAAGACAGGCCTCGCCCCATCGCTGCCTGGCTTCAGCTCCCCAGCCACACTCCACCGCCCCCCGGCACTGAGCCGTCACGCAAGATCACGCAACGTACTCATATCATCCCGGCTTGCTCATCGTGAAGGCTCGGGAACGCAACGTGCACGGTTGAGCTTGGTCCGGTGGCAGAACGAGAATCGCAGTGTTCGAATTAAGTTCGATATATTGTCCGCGAGCCAGGCTACCCCTGCGGCTGGATGAGACGAGGATTCGTAGTTGGCACAAAAGAGGGGTAGTTGGCACCGGCGGGTCTCGGACTCGGAAGTCTGCTGGTCAGGGGCTCGACGGGCGTACGCGCGCGAACCCTACCTGTACGTAAGTGCCAACTATCTTTCTGAGCTCGGCGCCACTCCCAGGACGCGCATCTGGCACATGCGCTGGTCAGCGCGATGCCGCGGTGCCAACTACGAATCCTCGTCAAACTGGAGGTGGGCGGCATGCCACGAAGCGTCTGCGAGCGATTGCTGCGCACCGGCGGACCCGGCATCAAAGCTCTGCCCCTGACGCGGCGAGACAGTCTGAGGCGTCTGGTGAATGAGGGAAGTGCGGGGTGATCACGATGCGTGGACGCCACCTCCTCCACCTCCGCTTCGACGTTCCGGGCGTCGAGGAAGCCGAACTCCCCGAGGGGCTGCGCCGTTTGCTGGAGAACGTCACGCCCCGCGTGCAGATGATCGGACCGGACTCGGCTGCCCTCGACCTCACTGGAGCGATCCCGTACTGGAAGCGGGACGCCCGCGGCCTGACCGAGTTGGTCCAGTTGCGTGCGCTCGCCTACTTCGGCCTGCGCAGCTCGGCGGGGTGCGGCCCCAACCGGATGCTCGCCGCGATGGCCTGTGCCCTCACCCCGCCCGGGCAGCGCACCGTCGTCGTCGACTCCCCCGAGGCGATCTCCGCTTTCCTGCGCCCGCGTCCGGTCCACGAGTTGCCCGGTGTGGGCGCGCGGACCGCCGCGACGCTCGGCGAGTACGGGCTGCACACCGTCGGCGACGTCGCCGATGTCCCCCAGCTCACGCTGCAACGGCTACTCGGCGCCCGGGCCGGCCGAGCCCTCCACGAACACGCCCAGGGCCGCGACACTCAGGTCGTCGACCCCACCCCTACTCCGGCGAGCATCAGCAGCGAGTACCGCTTTGACCGCGACGAGCTCGACCCGGCCGCCCACCGGCGTGCCCTGCTCGCTCTCGCCGACGACCTCGGTGCCCGGCTGCGTGCCTCCGGCCAGATCGCGAGCGGCCTGACCTGCACCATCCACTATGCCGACCGGAGCTCCACCCGCCGCAGCCGTGTCCTGTCCGAGGCGACCCAGCACACCGTGCTCCTGGCCCGCGCGGCGTACACGGTCTACGACTCTCTCGGTCTCCAGCGCGCGCGAGTCCGCACGATCGCGCTTCGCGCCGAGACCCTTCGGCCGGACGACCTGGCTACCCGACAGCTCACCCTCGACGCATGCGACGACAAGCCTCTCGCACTCGAAGCCGTCGCCGACCGTGCCCGCGCCCGCTTCGGGCGCCAGGTGCTCTATCCCGCTGTCCTCGCCGTCAACTCCCGTCGCCCTACTGCCTGACGGCAGATCCGAGACGGCTTCCCTTCGCCTCGATGGTCGATCACTCGACCGAGCAGGCCGGGCCCGGATCGTCACCGTCCCGGTGAAGCGGGTACTGGCTGGCGGAGAGAAGGCTGGGCCCGCCACCACGGGGGGAGTGACGGGCCCAGCCTGAAGTCAACGGTGCCACATCCGCCCCGGACGCGCGCGGTCTCCGGGTGAAGTGCCTGTAACCGCGGCAGCCGCGACTCCCGGATGACCACGGGTCAGACCGGCACGGACTCCACGAGATCGGGAGAGTCGAGAAGGTAGAGCTCGGGGGAGCTCCGCTCGTCCAGGATCAGGTCCTGCACGGTGAGCGGCTGCTTCGTCTCAGGGTCGCGGTAGCCGATTCCGGCGGCCCGCAGAGCTTCGTCCAGGCCGGCGAGCCGCCGCCGACGCGCGGCCTCGTCTTCGTTGTCCCAGCCTGCGGATATCGTCGCCGCCCGGGTGCCATGCGGGAAGACGACGATCAGGCCGTCCGGCTCGCGCATCCACGGCTCCAACGCGTCCAGGGCGCCGTGGATCAGCAGCGAGGAGTGCAACAGCGTACGGCCGTCGGCTTCGGGGAGGGCGAAGGCGGCCTCCTTGACGATCTCTTCCTCGCTCTTGCCCGCTCGGTAGTCCTGAACCATGGCGACGCCGAGGGAGTACATCGCGTCCTGGAAGGCCTTGGCGGCGTTGAAGGTGTGGCTCTGCTGGCCCAGGAGCCGTTTGTCGGCCCGTCGTCGCAGGAAGTTCGCCATGATCCCCTCGCTCATCTTCGCGGTCCTCCCCCCGTAGGCCGCCCGAACTTGACCAAGGCTATCGGCCCAGCCGCACCGGCCGCTCACGCCGGACGGACAGGTGTTCAGCGCGGGAGCGGGGTGCCGACGAACTCGGCGAGGGGCATCGGCTGTCCGGTCACTGGTAGAGGAAGTCGACGTCGAACTCTGCGAACCCGACGAGGAGTTCGAGCGCCGTCGTCGCCGCCGCGAGCCGTTCCTCGGACGTACACCCCGCGCAGGCCTCACACACTGCCCCCGTCGCCCCGTTGGCAGTGCCCCAGTTGGCCGCGTAGGCCTGGGCCACCTTCCGGAACGCTGCGGTGGGGTGAAAGGGCGCGTCGGCCGGCTCGCTCCCCTCCATGAGGACTTCGGGCAGTTCCCCGTACGTCTCCGCAGTGACCAGGCAGGCCCAGTGAACCAGGATGCCGGTGGTCGCCGGGTCGTCCTTAAGGACATCCATGAGCTGCTGGCGGCACGGCTGGCAGTCGTCCAGGACCGTGTCGTAGAGCTGCGTCACCAGGCCGACGACCGCGCCCTCCCGCTCCTCTTCGTCCTCCGTGGGAGTGGCCCAGCTCCGTCGGTCATCGCCGCCATGATCGTGGACGTGGTCGGTGGCGAGCACAACCATGGACATGAAGCCTCCGTGAACACCGGTATTCGAGGAACGAAGTCATCGTCTCGCGGCGGGGCAGGCGGCAGAGGCCGTTTCCGGATTCCGCTGCGGCCCGGGCCTGCGGGAAGGCTTCGCGTCCGTGGCGGAGGGCCCGGTGACGCTGCCGTGGCAGGGGCGGCAGGAGTCGAACCTGCGGCATCCGGCTTTGGAGGCCGGCGCTCTGGCCATCTGAGCTACACCCCTTCGGTGCGTCAAGTTTGGCAGGACCAGCGGGCGGATCTCCAAGGGTTTTCCGGCACCTCAGAGCACGCGCAGGACGCCGACGACCTTGCCGAGGATCTGAGCCTGGTCACCGGGGATCGGCTTGTAGGCGGGGTTACGGGGAAGCAGCCACACCTGCCCGTCCCGGCGGCGCAGCACTTTGACGGTGGCCTCGTCCTCCAGGAGCGCGGCGACGATGTCCCCGTGGTCGGCGCTGTCCTGGCGGCGTACGGTCACGATGTCGCCGTCGCAGATCGCTGCGTCGATCATCGAGTCGCCGGACACCGTCAGGGCGAACAGATCACCGTCGCCTACGACCTGGCGGGGCAGGGAGTAGACGTCCTCGACCAACTCCGTGGCAAGCAGGGGTGCGCCGGCGGCGATCCGGCCGACGAGCGGCACGTCGACGGGCGCCTCTCCCCGGTCCCCCAGGTCGGGTGCCCACGAAGGTCTCACGCGGTAGGCGCGGGGACGGTGCGGGTCACGGTAGAGGACGCCCTTGCGCTCGAGGGCCATCAGCTGGTGGGCGACCGAGGACGTGCTGGCGAGGTGCACGGCCTTGCCGATCTCCCGCATCGACGGCGGGTAGCCCTGCCGGCGGACCGCCTCCGTGATGCACCGGACGATCGCCGCCTGGCGGGTGGTCAGCTCCCCCTCGGCTGTCCGGATGCCCGGTGGACGACCTCGGCGTGCGGGCGCGGCGTTCTCCATCCGGGGCACCTCCGTACACGATCTCGCAGAGCGCGACCATAACCCGCCATCTGTCGTAAAAGGAACAGTGTTTCAGCGTCCTCGGAGAAGAACGTGCAGGTCTGTGCGGCGCAGCATCTCCAGCTCGTCGTGCCACCGCCTTGTCAAGGGTCAGTGGTCCCCCACTTCGCCCCACTTTCATGGGCGTGCCTCCGGCCGCGAAGAGGGGCGTACCGGGCTTCCGGGACTGGGAGGCCTCGGTGTAAAGCTCCCCAATTCGACGCCGTGGCGGGCTGATCCCCACTTCACCCCACTTGCGGCAGAGACCACCGCTCGCGCACCACCAGGTGCTTCGATCACTCCACGTGGACGGATCACGGGTTCTCGCGCTTCGCGTGCACGGTTCACAGGGTTCACGCCCGAGGGGGCTCGTGACCGAGGCGGTCTCGGCGTTCCATCGGACTGCCAACACAGAAGGGGGGGCAAGGCCCTGGGCGCTCCGGCCAACCAGGGTCGAGAAATATGTCAATGCCGAACCGTGGCCATTCCTTGGCCACTTCACGGACATCTCGGCGAAGCGTGGCCACTTCACGGCCACCTTCATAGAGCTGGTTCGCACGCGACATGACCGTGCTTCGATGACGGCGCACTCAAACGATCTTTAACGGTGTTAGCGGAGTCCGTCGCCCGAAGGGGGTGTTGGCCCGCAGCGTGCTCGGCTTCGATCTGTGTCAGGCCGGCGCGCGCACCGGTCCGACTGCACCATCTCCCGAGGGGAAGCCGGGCTGGACAGCCCGTCACGCCGGTCCGGCCGGCTTCTCCCCGGGTCACAGAAGATCCCCGGAACTGGAGGAGTACATCCCCGTGACTCAGACCGACCGTAGTCCCTCGGTGCCTTCGTCGACCACGGCGAAGGCGCTCACCTGGATCAGCGCGTTATCCGTGCTGGGCACGATCATCGCCGTCATCGTGCTCACCCTCAGCGGCAACAGCGACTACCTAGCCCCTGTGATCGGACTCGGAGCCGCGGCGGCCGCCACGGGCGGGACGGTCCAGGTCCGTATCCACGTCCGCCGCTGAACGCTGCCTCGCGCAGTACGAGGCCGGCGCCGGGTCCACTCTCAGGTTGAGAGAGGCCCGGCGCCGGGGTGCGTGCGGCTGTTTCGTCGGCGAAGCCGTGGAATGCGGTCGGCTGGGCCGAGCGGATGCGCAAGGCGCGAGCGCGTGGGCGCGGACCGTCTCGCACCTGCCCGTCATCCGATCAGGTGAGGCAGTCCCCCGCTGGACACGAGCAAGCTGAACCGGTCGGCGGCTGCCACCGTCCGTTTGATCGCGCCCCCCGTGTCCTTCAGCAGTGAGGACGGCTTGAGCGAGCTGATCGCGCCGTAGACAGCGTCGCCCCACAGCACGGGGGCGGCGACCTCACCCCATCCGGCGATCTCCTCGCGGCCCAGGCTGTATCCGGCGTCCCGTATCTCCGGCAGCGACGCCAGGAAGTCGTCGGCTTCTCCCAGCACTCCAGGGCCGGCGCCTGCGGGGACGGCATCGGTCAGCACGCTGTCGACCAGGGGGTCAGGCAGGTGCGCCGCGATCACCCGGCCGGACGGTCCGACCCGCAAGGAGCCGCCCACGGCCACCAGTTGGTCGGCGGTCAGGCCCAGCGCATCCAGGTCGTACCGGCCGGGTGCGTAGTCGGCCAGCACTCGGCGGGGGCCGCCGTACGGGGAGATCACCCACAGCATCGCCATGGCGTCCAGGGCGCTGCTCAGCTGTTCCAGGAGTGGGTGGGACGTCTCGGTGCCCGGTGTGTGCACCATTGCCTGCATGCCTATCTTGGCCGCGCCGGGGCCAAGGCGGTATTTCCTCCCGGGCAGCTGCACGAAGTACATGCTGGGGATTCCGGACTGCAAAATGCGGTACACCGCCGTGACGCTGAGGCCGGTGACCTCGGCGATTTCGCTGGGCCCGTGTGCGGGCCCGTCGAGGAGCGTGAATGCTCTCTCGACCATCTTGACCCGTTGGGCGTGCGCGGTTCCGCCCGCTGGTCGTGAATCTGTGGTGGTCGGTTCTCCATCGGTCGTGTTGCTTGCCCTGCTGAACAAGGTGGTCTTCCCTCGCCATGCAAGCCGCTTTCTCCATGTCCGAGTTGAGCGGCTGTCCCCGTCGGGCCTGTCGACCCTTCTGGCGTTCATTCATCGGGCCACGGCTTCGGCCCGCGCCTGGCGACCACCCCCTTGATTGCTTGATCAACCACTCGGGTCTCAGGTGCATCGTACATCCGGCACACGAAAAGGCGAGAGCGCTTACATCGCATCAAACCTGGCATTGCGGGCGGTTATTGCGCCACGCGAAAAGAGCCCGTTCCGCCCGGCGTAAAAATAGGTGCCTCCAAGGGTCTTGAACTGGGTATTTACGCCACGCGAAATCTCTCAGAGACGACTCATCTTTCGGAATGCGTAAAAAGTTGACATGCACAAGAGACTTCAATTGACTTCCGTCTCGTCCCGAACGCAAAGGCATTCACGGGAGTGCCAGAAACATCGAACGGGGAACACGTGCGCGCACGAATAGCAATAGGGGCTCTCTCGCTGACGGCCGCTCTGGCGGGCTCCGGCCTGGTCGCGACCGCCAGCGCCGCGCAGGCCGCCACAGGGCAAGCCGCCGCGAAGGGCTGCTACGTCACCGCGTCCTCCGCCAAGGTCCGCTCGAAGGCCTCCACCAGCTCCACGACGGTGGGCATCGCCTACAAGGGCAACCGGTGCTCTGAGAAGGACGTCAAGGTCATCGACAGCGGCATCTGGTACAAGGTCAAGATGACCACCGGCAATGCCAAGGGCAAGACCGGATGGATCCGCAGCGACCTCCTCCACACGTCGGCCGACGACACCGGCACGTGCATCCCGGAGGACCCTTCGTGCACCGGCTGATCAACAGCCCGCGCGCCCGCGCCACCGCGATCGTGGCGACTCTGAGCATCGGACTCGTCGGAGGCCTGGCTACCACGCCCGCCTCCGCCAACAGCTCCGGCTGGTGGACGTCCCAGCACGGGCGTGCCGAGGGTTTCTACAACTCCAACAACGGCCACGTCTACGCAAATGATCTCCGGCGGGACGGCTACAGCGCGATCACTCAGGTCCGCACCAACCGCGACGGCTACTTCGTCGTCGACGTCAAGGACACGAAGGCCAACGGCCAGGGCAGTTGGAAGACCCCGACCCTCTACCGCGGAGTGGTCTTCAAAATGCGGGTCTGCGCGGTGAAGGGCAAGCACAAGCCCACGCAGTGCTCGGTCTGGCACACGTTCGAGCGGTGAGAACTGCTCCGTGTCCCGGAGCAGCATCCGCAGGTAATAGCGAGGACGAAACAATGAAGACACTCATGGGCCGCGCCACGGCCGCGGCTGGGCTGGGTCTCGCTCTCACAGCAGGTGTGGGCGTCTCGGCGATCGCGCCGCAGGCCTCGGCGGCCGACTCCTTCAACCAGCAGATCACCTGCAAGAAGGCCGACGTGCGTACCAAGCCGAACGGCAAGGGCAAGCACGTGATGTACGTGTACCAGAAGGGCTCGGACTACGGCCACATCACCAAGTCGTGGCTCGACAAGAACGACAACATCAGCTACTGGTGGGGCACTTGGCACCACGGCAAGACTGCCAAGAAGGGCTGGGTCAAGCTCGCGTGCGCCGACCCGCGGGCAGTCTGATGGCCAGCGCAACCATGCGGAAGACGATGGTGACCGCCGTGGCCGCCGCCACGCTGGTCGTCCCCGTGCTCGCGGGGTCAGCTGAGGCGGCCACGACGAAGGCCGTCGTCGGGACCTCCGCCTGCGGGAAGAAGTACCCGGCGGGCTACTGGTGGACGTATCCGACCACGAACACCAAGTTCCGGGCCGGCCCCGGTACGAACTACGCCGCGCTCGGACTCCTGCACAAGGGCGACGGCGTCGAGGTCAAGTGCAAGGCCAAGAAGGCCGGCTGGATGCGGGTCTACGTGCTCAACGGCCCGCAGGACGGTCGTACGGGCTGGGTGGCCAGCAAGTACATCGCCGACTGATGCCAAGTGCCGCCGGGCGGGTCCACTGCGGGCCTGCCCGGCGGTGTACGTGCCACCGAAGGAGCAGACTCCATGCTCAACGCCACATGGATCAGGCTGGCCAGCGGTCAACTCGTTCGCGCGGACCGCATCGTCGGCGTCCGCCAGGAACCCGTCCAGGCCCCCTCAGGACGGTGGGCCGACCCGGGCAATGTAAGGATCATGGTCTGTCTCGACGTCCCGGAAGCTGACGCCGTGGAGGACACCGGTGCCTGGTGGCAGGAGGCAGCCGTGTGCGCCCGGGACCGAGGTGACGTGCTGATCGTGAACCTCCTGAACCTCATGGCGGACGCCAGCGCGATCTCGGGCCTCAAGTTCATCTATCCGGTCGTACGGGACGGCCAGTTCGAACGCTGGGCTTCCGCATCCGTCCTCCCGCCTGTCGAGGGGCCAGCCGTCACCGGGCTGCCGCGCATTCCGCGCGGTGTGTCGGCCCACGCCTGAGCCGAGCTGCGCTCGGAGACCGCCGGCATGGCGGTGCCCGGCGAAGGCGACGGGAACGATAAACGGGGAAAGCGAGGAACATGCGCATGCGAACGCGCATCACGGGTGTGGCAGCGGGTGCTGTGACGCTGGCAGTGACGCTGACTGGCTGCAACAACTCGGAATCGGTGAAAAACCAGGGCGGTTCCGAGACCCAGTCGGCGGACAGCAAGTCGGTCTATCGCCTGGGCGAGGCCAGTCCGCCGCAGGAATCCACCATGCAGAAGTCCAAGGGTGCCACCTTCACGGTCACGCCGACGAAGGTGCAGACCGGGACGAAGGCCGAAGTGGACGGGTCCGGCCTGCAGCTGGACAAGAGCGACGGCCCCCAGGTCCCCGTGTACGTGTGGGCCACCCTCACCCACAAAAGCGGCGCGGCCATGACCGTGGGCGACATGGACGACGACCTTGTTGTCGCGACGGACAAGGGTCAGCGCACCAAGGCCCTCATCGTCCTTATGGGACAGGCCAAGTGGCCGAACTGCCCGGCATCGGACACCGAGAAGCAGCTGAGCGGAGGGCAGTCGGCGAAGATCTGCAACGTCTTTCTGGTCCCCGAGGGCCAGAAGGCCTCCACGGTCGAGCTGACCCAGGGCTACTACAACGACCCACTGAAGTGGCAGGTCAAGAACTGAACCCCGGTCGGCGCAACAGCCGAGCACAGCGGACCCCGGCACTCGCCGGGGTCCGCTCCGCGTTTGCTACTGGGCGAGCAGCGGAGCAAGCGCCGTGCGCAGCTGATCGAATTGGCGGTAGTGGTGGCCGACCATCCCCGCGTTGCGGGCCGCAGTGACATTGGCTTCGGTGTCGTCGATGAAGAGGCACCGGTCGGCCCTGGTTCCGGCGCGTTCGGCGGCAATGCGGTAGAACCGGGGGTCAGGTTTCGCGACACCGATACGGGCGGAGTTGACCACCGTGTGGGCGAGATCGGCGAGACCCTGTTGGGCGAGGTCCTGCTCCAGCCGCGTGGTTCCGTTGGCGACCAGGGCTACGGAGGCGACCTTCCGCACTTGGGTGAGCAGGGCTACCAGTTCCATGTCCACGAGCGGGGCGAGCTCGGTCCAGGCGGCGACGGCTGCGGAGGCCTGCTCCGGTGATCCGTAGGTTTCGGCGAGATCTGCGGCCACCGCGGACCGCCACTGCTCGTCGGTGATCGCCCCGGTGACGGCGGGGTGGACGCGTGCCGGGGCGAAGGCCGCCGTCGCGATGGCGCCGCGGGGCAGTCCGTGCGCGTGCTCGATGTCGTCGTCAGCGGGCCAGTGCCGCAGTACGCGGTCGACGTCGCACAGTACGGCGTCATACGGCGAGGAAGGGCGGGCCGAGTGGTCCTCAGTCATGCCTGCAGTCTGATCTTCCGGACCGCTCGAGGCGGGATCATCCGTCCAGGACGACGGGGCGCACGGGAGCACCGTGTTCGAGGACGCCGGTGACCAGGCCGGCGAGACCGATCGGGTAGACCGTCTCGGTCGTGGCGCTCAGTTCGGCGAGGGTCCACCACCGGTGCTCGCGGATGTTGTCGGGCTGCGACGCCCGGGCCGGGTCGATGGCGGCCGCGGGGACCCGGGCAAGGAAGTACTTCTCCACCTGGCGGACTTCGCGCCCGCCGACCAGGTGCTCCTTGCTGCGCTCCGCGAGCTGGTCCCCGAGCTCGATCGCCTCCTGGAGGACACCGAGCTCTTCGCCCATCTCGCGGAGCACCGCCGCGGCGTGGTCTCCCTGGTCTGCGTCCTCCAGGGAGCCACCGGGGGTCGCCCAGAACCCGCCGTTCTCGTCGTAGCGCAGGAGAAGGACGCGGTCGTCATCGTCGAGGACGATGGCGCGGGCGGCTTCCCTCAGCGGCGGGGTGGAGGTCGTCATGCCCTCCAGTGTGGCAGTCCCGAGGGGACGTCAGGACCGCTCGACCAGGTACTCGCCAATACACGCCGCGTCCAGGTCGCAGGCCTGGAGCGTGGCGAGCGCGTGGGCGGGTGTCTCAACGATGGGCTCGCGGTCGTTGAAGGACGTGTTCAGGACGACGGGCACGCCGGTGAGCTGGTGGAAGCGCTCGATCAGGGCGCTGTAGAGGGGCGCGGCGGCTGGGTCGACGGTCTGGACGCGCGCGGTGCCGTCGACGTGGACGACTCCGGCGATCTTGTCGGTGTGGTCGGGGCGGACCGGCGGGGCCAGCAGCATGAATGGGCTGGCCACGTCGAGGTCGAACCAGGTGCTGGCGTGGTCGGCGAGGACGGCCGGCGCAAATGGCCGGAATGACTCGCGGTGCTTGATCCTGCGGTTGAGGGCGTCGGAACTTGCGGTGGTGCGGGGATCGGCAAGGATGCTGCGGGCCCCCAGGGCGCGGGGGCCGAGCTCGCTGCCGCCCTGGAACCATCCGATGATCTTTCCGTCGGCGATCATCTGGGCGGCGGTTGTGGCGATGTCGCTCTCCCGGCGCCACCTGAAGGGTGTCCGGCGCCGTTCGACCAGGCCGGATCGGGGGTCGCGGTTCAGTGCCTGCTCGATCTCCTTGTCGGTGTAGTCGCGGCCGAAGTAGTCGCTGGTCAGAGGCCGCCTGGGCAGGTCGCCGGTGAGGCGGTGCCAGGCGTACAGGGCGCAGCCGAGGGCCTGTCCGCGGTCGGATGCGGCGGGCGGGGCGAAGTATCCGGTGACCGCGTCCAGGCGGCGGATCTTGTCGGCGGCGACGCAGTTGAGGGCGACGCCGCCGGCGAAGCACAGGTTGCCGAGCCCGGTGGCAGCGATGGTCTGCTCGGCGAGCGCGCAGAGGGCGCGCTCGGTCTGGTCCTGGACGTAGGCGGCGGCGTGTTTGCCGAGTTCGTGCTCGCCGCGGCTGTCGCACGGTCCGAAGTCGAAGCCGGTGCGTTCGGCGAGTTCCGCGATGCCGGGCGCATGGGTGCGGGTGAGGCGTCCGTGGACGGTGGCGTCGACGACGTCGAACAGCGGGGCGTGGTAGCGGTCGGCGTCGCCGTAGGAGGCGAGCGCCATGGTCTTGCCGGCCTCCTGTTCGTGCCAGCCGAGCCAGTTGGTGAAGGCCTCGTAGGTCGCGCCGATTCCGGCCGCGCGCGGCCGGGTGGGCGGGTTGCCGCCCAGGCGCTCGATGCCGTGTGGGGTGGCGCGGTAGTAGGTCTCGGTGTCGTTGTTGTTGCCGCCGCCGTCGACGACCAGGACGGTCGCCTCCTCGTACGGGCTGAGACAGTAGGCGGTGTAGGCGTGGCTGAGGTGGTGGTCGACCGGGACGATCCGGCTCTCGTCGATGCCGAGGTGGGCAAGGCCGGCCTCGGCGCGGGTGGGCGGGGTGTGGCCGATGCCGCTGACGGCGACAAGGTCGACGTCGCTGAGTTGGAGGCCGGCTGCGCGCAGGCAGTACAGCAGGGAGGCTTCGAAGCCGGGGCTGTAGCGGGTGCGGTTGAGGCGTTCCTCGCCGATCGCGACCATTACGGTGTCGGTGATCACGGCGGCGCCGCCGTCGTGTCCGAGGTTGATGCCGACGACGCAGCGCTTGGTGCGGCTCATCACGCGGCCCTTCGTACGGCGGGCCCGCTCAGCGGGTCCCACAGCCGGGTCCGGCCGGACGGGTCGCGGTGCAGTGCGCCGAGCTGGCACAGCTGGACGGTGCTGCCGCGGTGAGGGATCGGCGGGGTGAAGGGGTGCCCGAGCGCCTCCAGGCCGCCGAGCTGGGTGTAGGCGTCGGCGAACTCGTCGGCCAGCGGCGGCCGCGGATCCGGGGTCTGGGCGGTGGTGAGACGTCGTGCGCTCTGCGCGAAGCCGGCGTCGGCGAGGACGCCGGCGACCTGGGCGAGGACCGCCTCGGGGGTGGCACCGTCGGTGTTGATGATCGCCGGTGGGGTCGGGCACAGCGTGGGGGCGATCTCCCTGTAGAAGGTGTGCAGACGTTCCAGCAGCCCGGTGTCGAACCACTGCTTCCAGCGCGGCAGTTCAGCGACCCGGCCTCGACGGGTGAGGCTCTGGTCGGGGCTGACCAGGAGGATCGCGGTGAGGACCGTCTCAGGCAGTTCCGGGGCGATGCGGCGGGCGTAGAAGTCGCGGGCGGTGCGGTAGGGCAGGGAGTCCTCGGCCCGGGTGGCGTAGCAGTACGCCAGGGCGCCGAGGTGGTCGCGGTCGGAGATGAGCAGGCTCGTTGCCGGGTCGGCGGTCAGGGGCTGCATGGCGCGGGCCTTGTCCAGCTCGTGCCGCAGGAACCACAGGGTGTGTCCGGCCGGGCTGGGGTGCACGGGCGCGTGGAGGCCGGTGGCGAGGCGGGCGTTGGGCTCGGTGAACCACATGGCCTCGTCGCCCAGGGCGCACACCATGCGGGCAAGCAGGGACGTCTTGCCCGCTCCGGGCGGGCCGTCCAGGACCAGTACGGGAGCTTGGTCTGCCACGATCAGGATTCCTTCCGGGTGCGGGTGCCGGGGTGGGCGAGTTCCGCCAGGGCGAGGGCGAGGTCCTCGACGCGCAGGGCGAGGGCGACGCTGCTCGGCAGGTCGGCGGGGTGCTGCCCGGACAGGCGGACGTCGATGGACGCCCACATGGCGGCGAACGGGTCGGCGAAGCCGCTCTGCGTGCCGTCGGCCGTGGTCAGGCGGGTGCCGTCGGCCGGCTCGTAGGGGCGGGCGAAGTCGATCGTGGCGGCGGCGTCCGCGTCGGCGAGGTGAATCTGCTCGCGGAAGACGCCGGCCGGGGTCGCGGCGATGACCAGGGTGAACGGTTCGCCCTTCGGACCGTGCAGGAGGGCGTGCACGGACTGCCCGGACGGGTCGAGCGTGCAGGCCGTCGCGGTCGTGCCGGGGACGGCCAGGGCCAGCGCGGTCAGCAGGTGGTAGCCCTGCCACAGGAGGATCTGCAGGGCCGTCACCTGGTGCGGCGCCAGGTGGTCGGGGACGGGCTGCGGCGGGTCACTGGCGAAGGTGTACGGCGCGAAGCCGGACGGGAGCAGGCGCCGGCGCGCGGCTTCGTCGACCCCGTCGGCCTTCACCAGCCAGCCGCCGGCCGGTTCGGGAACGTGGGCGAGGGCGGCGAGCAGCGCCGGGTCGTGGGCGCGCATCGCCCCGACTTCCAGCAGCAGACCGGCGTCCCGCGCCCGTTCGGCGAGCTTGCGGGTACGGACGACGTCCAAGCAGACGGGTTTCTCGGTGACGACGTGGACTCCGGCGTCGAGGGCCTCCTCGATGAGGTCCTCGTGCACGCCGGTGAGGATCACCAGGGCGTCCGCGTCCTGCAGCAGGTCTCCGGCCCGCGTGGCGGTGCGGGGAACGGCGAACTGCTTCTGGGCCTTGGTCGCACGCTCGGGGTCGCGGTCGGTGACGGCGGTCAGTTCGAAGGCCTCGGAGCCGGCCAGGAGCGGCAGGTGCAGTCCGAAGGCGGCGGCGCCGCATCCGGCGACCGCGACCCGCCACGGCCGTGTGGTCGAACTGGGGGTCATCGGGATGCCTCCGGGAGAGTCCAGCAGGTGGTGGCCGCATGGTGGGAGCAGCGGGCGATCTCGCCGGCGGGCAGCGCCCGCAGGTGGGGGTTGAACAGCTCCACCGACACCGGCCCGGTGTAGTCGGCTCGGGTCAGGGCGTCGGCGAAGGCCTTCCAGTCCAGGGCACCGTCGCCGGGGAACTCCCGTTGCGTGTCGGTGAGTTCGCCAGTGGTGCCGGGACCGTGCTGTGGGATGTCGGCGATCTGCACGTGCGTGATCGCGCTCGTGCCGAGGCTGGTGATGTGGGCCGGGTCGGCGCCGGCGGCGGCCCAGTGGAAGGAGTCCACCAGCACGCCTGCGTTGCCGGTCTTGGTGTCGTGCAGCAGTTCGGCCAGCAGGGGCAGGCTGTCGACGACCGGGTGTGCTCCGTCCAGGTCGGGCGGCAGCCCGTCGCGGATACTGACGGCTTCGACGGCGAGCCGTACCCCGTGGGCTTCGGCCACGGCGGCGAGTTGGGCGATGCGCTCCCGGGCCAGGTCCCGTGCCTCGGTGGTGTGAAGCGGCGAGCGGGGGTTGAGGACGGTGGTGGCCACGGTGCAGCCGAGGGCGGCCATGGTCTCCAGTCGCTCGTCCAGGCCGTCGAGGCACGCACGGTAGGTGTCCGGGTCGACCAGGAGCGGGGCGGGCAGGACGGGCCCGGCGGGCAGGATGCCGCTCGCGGCCGCCACGGTCACGCCCATCTCCTGGAGCAGGTCGCGTAACGGGCCGGTGCCGTACGCCTGGGCCTGCTGGATGGAGACTTCGACCTTCGGGAATCCGGCGCCCGCGGCCAGGGCGAGGAACTGGTCCAGTGGGATGCCGGAGAGGGTGGCCGGGTTCAGGCAGGGCACGAACCGGCCGGCAGCTTCGGTGCGGGGCCCGGTCATGCTGTGGCCAGCTTTCCGTCGAGCAGCTGCCTGCGCAGCGTGCCCAGGTCCTCCATCACATCGGCGATCACCCGCCGGACGCAGGCGGCACCGATGGGGTTGGGGCCGGAGCTCTGCACGATTGCCTGCCACGGGTCGGTCAGGTCCCGGCCGGACTGGGAGACGAGCGCGACCGCGCAGTCCAGCCCGGTCTCCTCGTGCAGGCGGCGGGCGGCTTCTGCGGCGGCCAAGTTGTAGAGCTTGCCGACGTGGTAGACGGGGTTCTTGCCGGAGACGCCTTCGGCGGACCAGGGCCTGAGCATGCTGATCAGGCCGTTGGCGCGGTTGCCGCGGCCGACGACGCCTTCGTCTCCGGACTCGATCGACGAGCCGGTCGCCGTCAGGTACAGCTCGGGACGGGCGTCGTCGTCACGGGTGTTGACGGCCACGGTGACGTGGTGCTCGGGCGCGATCGTGGAGGCGAGTTCGGTGATCAGGTCGCGGGCCTGGGCCCGGCGGGCGATGTAGGTGTCCAGGTCGGGGGTCTCGCGGGCGATCTGCGGTACGCAGGCGGTCAGCTGTACGCGCGGGCCGTGGCGGACGACCATGAGCTTGATGTCGGTGCCGTAGTAGGGGTGTTCGGCGCGGAACGTCTCGCTCGTCAGCTGCTCCTCGATGCCGAGGGCGAGCTGCTCGGCGATCCCCAGCGGCCAGTAGGCGACGCCGGCGCTGGTGTCGTTGGAGAACAACCGGTGCCGTTCGGCGAGGTCGTCGAGGGTGCGCGGCGCGAACCACCGCTGGCGGGAGGCCTCGCGCAGGGCCGCGTCCGGGGTGCTGACGGCGCCGGGGCTGGAGGCCTGGGTCAGCCGCGGCCGCACGTCGACCCACCGGTCGACGTCGAGCAGCGGCAGTGCGCTTGCGAGGTAGTCGCGCGCGGCGGTGGTGACGATGTCGGGGGCCGGGATGGTGTGGTCGCCGAGGCCGGCCGTGATCCGCCCGTTGACCAGGACCTGGATGGGCGCGGTGAGTTCGCCGTGCCCGAAACTGACGTCGGCGGCTCCGCCGAGCAGGGAGGTCTTGTCGGTGTTGTGGTGCAGGATCGCGCCGAAGGTGTCGAGGCAGTAGCGGCTGTAGGCGCGGGAGATCGCCTCGGCTACTCCGTCGGCGAGGGTGTCGGGGTGCCCCGCCCCTTTGCGTTCGACGACTTCGGCGCCCAGGAGGGCGGAGGCGGCGGACAGGCCGATTGTGGTGGTCACGTCCATGCGGTGGTCTCCTTCGTCGGGGCGTGCTGGGCGAGGGCGATGGGGCGGCAGCCCCTAAGGCGCAGACGGCCGCGTTCGAGGTGGTAGGCGCCGATCCGGACCAGGTCGCGGGCGCCTTCGACGGCGCGGGAGCGGTCCAGGAAGGTCCACCCGGCGGCGAGGTTGATGGCGGCGGCGTGCACGGCTTCGCGGCCGGCCTGGATCGCGGCGGGTTCCACCGTCACGCTCAGGTGCATGCGGGCGACACACACGCCGTGCCCGGCGCCCTGGCGCACGAAGTACTTCAGGGTCGTCTCCGGGCGGTAGACGGGGTGGGAGGCGACGGCGGCCGGCTCGATGATGGTCTGGTGGCCGGCCTGGCGGGCGCGGTCGATGAACTCGAGGTCCTCGCAGTCCCCCATCCACCGCCCGCGGCGTCCGAGATCGGTGCGGAACAGGCCGATGCCGAGCGCGGTCTGCCGGTGGAAGAGGAGGTTGCAGCCGGTGGCCCAGTACGGCCACTCGGCCGGCTCCCGGCCCTCGGGCCAGTCGACCGCGCCGTGGCACTCGCGCAGGGCCTTCGTGAGCGCCGTGGCCTGACCGCCTGGGTAGGTGACGTTGGTGCGGCCGCCGACGGCGAACACCTTCTCTTCCTCTATCGCGTCGACGAGGGCCTGCAGCCAGCCGGGTTCGGGGGTGATGTCGGGGTCGGTGATGGCGATGTACTCGCCGAGGGCCGCGCAGATCCCGCGGTTGCGGCCCGCGCTCAGCCCCGGGGTCGGCTCGTACAGCACGCGCACATCGAAGGGCCAGTCGCCGTCGCGGACCGCGTCCGCGATCGGCCGTACGGGACCGGGCAGGTCGTTGTCCACGACGACCGCTTCCATGTGTGCGGCCGGCAGGGTCTGCCGGGCCAGCGCGTCCAGCAGGTTGCGCACCTGGGCGGTGTTGCCGCGGGCGCTGACCACCACGGACACCAGCGGCGTTTGCCGATCGGGCATCGGTGCTCCCTCCTCGCTCGGTGGGGATCGGGATGCCGTTCATGTCACCGCCACCGCCCCCGGGCGCGGAAGGAGAATCCTGTTGCGGGGCTGTTGCGGAGCGGTCCCCGGAGTTCTGCACAGCTGGCCCCCGGACTGGCTAACGTGACGGTTCATCAGGGAGATTGCGTGCTGAGGGGAACCCGCGATGCCCGAGGGCCTGTTACTGCATCCGTTAGTCGCCTTGCGTGCCGAGCTCGGGCTGACCGGCGAGGAGTATCTGGATCTGCTCGACGACGTGCACTACGCGCTCGGGTACGGCCGGATGGCCAAGAGCCGTCAGAAGATCTCCCGCTGGGAGAACGGCGTCCACGCTCCCGACGACAACGCCCGGTACGCCATGGCTCGCCTTCACGGCATCCCTCCGGAGGCCGTCGTCGAGCTCGGCTGGCCGACCTTCCTGTTGCTGGCCTTCCCCGATGACCGCGCGATCCTCGACAGCCCGTGGACCTTGGCGGGTACCGTGACGGCAGTAGCCGCTGCCGCTCGGGGAGGCTCCATGATGGATCGACGGGGATTTCTCATCGCCAGCGGTGCCGCGCTGGCCGGGCTGGCTGTGAGCTGGAGCGAGGCGCTGGCCGAGCCAGCCGCCGCCTCCCCTGCCCTCCCAGCCGGCCAGGTGCTGGCCAACACTCCCCTGTCCCCCGGGCTGTTGAACACGCTGGAACAGCGCCTGGACGACTTACGCCGCCTGGACGACGTCCTCGGCGGCGCCCGGCTGCGCAGGACGGCCCTCGCCGAATACGAACTGCTGAAGGACCTGGCCGAGAACACCGGCCAGCACGGGCCACTCGAGCACCGCCTGCTCTCGCTGTTGTCGGAAGCCGCCCGGATGTGTGGCTGGCTGCACTTCGACGTCGGCCACCAAGCCGTCGCCCAGCGCTACTACGTCACCTCGATGCGGGCCTCGGCCAGCGCCAATGACCCTCAGGTCGGCGCGAACACGCTCGCCTTCATGGCCATTCAGGTCTACTCCGAGGGCAACCCGCAGGACGCCGTCGGCCTGGTGCGTACGGCCCAGGACGCCACGATGCGCCGTACGACCCCGCGGGTGAAGGCGATGCTCCATGCTCGCGCGGCGCGCGCCCTGTCCAAGACCGGCGCCGCCACCGCGTGCTTCAACGCCCTTGACTCCGCGAGGACCGAGTACGCGCGGGGGCCGCACGACGATGACCCGTCCTGGTCGTACTGGCTCAACGAGGGAGAGATCGAGATGCTGGCCGGCTCCTCCGCCCTCGATCTCAAAGATCCCCGACGTGCTCTGACGCACTTCGAACGGGCACGCCAGGCCCAGTACGCGGTCGACGGCTATGTACGCGACAACGTCCTGTACCTGACCCGGACGGCCCTGGCCCACCTCCAGCTCGGTGATCTGGACGCGGCCTGCGCCACCGCGACGGACGCGTTCAGGCAGAACGTCGCTCTCAATTCCTCACGGCCATCGGATGCCCTCGATGGTCTCCGCGAGGAGCTGGGGGTCCACCGAGACGTCCGAGCGGTTCGGGAGTTCCTTCTGCTTTCCGCTTAGCTGCCTCAGGCCAAAACGGACCGGAGAACCGGCGTTGATGGCCGCGCCAGGGCGCACGCCACCAATTTCTCCGGGAACCCGCGGTCTTCTTGGGCAGCGTTCGGCCGGGTTCTCACGGCTCTTCGGTGAGGCACTGGTGCATCACCATCAGTTCGAGCAGCTCGTTGAGGGTCCACGCGAGCCGCCGCAGGTACCCGACGTCTCGGTGATGGTCGCCGGGCAGTTCCTCGGCGCAGAGCGCGCGCCCCCGCTCGACCAGGGCAGCCACCTCTCGATCCTTGTGGATCAGCTTGGAGGTGACGGCAAGGTTCACCAGGCGCATCAGGTGGCTGCGGAGCCTGGGGGCGAGTCCGGCGATCTCGTCCCCGCCGGGCATGTGGTCGTCCAGGACGGCGGCGACGTCGTCGAGTAACAGACCGTCGACGTAGGGCGCCCAGTTCTGGACCTTCTCAAGGAGTCTCTGCAGCCCCTGTGGGGAGCCGGGAAGCACCGCTTCCCGTACGGGATGGGTCCAGCCGGGGGCCAGGGCGTGATCGGTCATCGCGGCACCTCGGGAGAGCAGAGCGCGGCCGCCGTCGCGGTGAGCAGGTTCTCGCCTCCGGCATCCGGTGATGCGAAGGCGGTGTCGCCGTAGCTCCGGAGCACGATCGCGCAGTTGCGAGGGCTGAGCCGGTAGGTAGTACAGCGTGCCCAGCCGATGCCGAGGCCGGTGATCCGGGCTTCGCTGAGTCCGCGGTGGAACGGCTTCAGGGAGCTGTCGTTCCGTGGTTTGGCCTTGGTGCTGATGTCCGTCTTGTCGTTGTCCTGGTCGTCAGCGACGCGGACCAGGGCGTAGAAGACTCCGGACGGCCTGAGCCAGCGCCCCACGTCGGTCAGCACCCGCGCGTATTCAAGGAAGGGCAGGGCGTGGCGGCAGGTCACCAGGTCGAGGCTGCCGGGCTTGAGGGCGGGTGGGATCGGATCGGCGTCGATGTCCCAGCGCGCGTACGACAGTCCGTCCCGCAGGCCAGCTGCGTCCGCCTGGCGCAGGGCCGTGGCCGAGAAGTCGTATCCGGTCACGCGTACGCCCCAGGCCGCGAGTTGCCGCGTCCACTGGCCGCTGCCGCAGGCGAGGTCGACGGCGTTCATGCCGGGGCGCGGCTGGACCGCCCGGTGGAAGGTCTCGGCTTCCTTGCCGGTGACGACGGTAGGCCAGCCGGATGCGTGCCAGGTGTCCCAGTCGTCGGCTGTGAGCCGCTGGTCGGTGGTGGTCACGGTGTGCCGTCCGGCTCGGCGACGACGCGGATGCGGTGCAGCCGGCCCGGATCGAAGCGTCGGTCGACGACCTCCCCCAGCGGCACACCGAAGAGGTTCACGGCGGAGGGTTCGTCGGGGAAGGTCGGCAGCGCGTTCAGTGCGGCCTGGGGGTCGCGGTGGGGGAGCTGCTCTTCCTCCAGTTGTTCAGGGGCCTCGGCCATGGGTCTCAGCTTCCGTAGGTCATGAGGATGGGGATGATGAAGGCGGCGACCGTCATGGCGGTCAGGGTCTGCGGGCACCACTGGCGCCAGCAGTCCGGCAGGCGGGTCATGCCCTCACCTGCCCTGGTTGCAGGGTGGCCCGGACCGTCTTGCGGCGTCCGTCTTCGGCGAGAAACCACTCAAGACGCGCGCCGAGTTGGCGTGCCTCGCGCAGGCCGCGGCCCTTCTCTCCGCGCAGGGCCGCCTGCGCGTCGGGGAAGGCGGGAGACGGATCCTCGACGTCGATGATCAAGCCGTCCCCGTCGGTGAAGGCGAGGTGGACGTGCATCTGGGCCGCTGTCCCGTTGGCGGGCTGTGCGTGCACGACAGCGTTGAACGCGAGTCGCGCGAGCACCTCAGCCGCGGAGTCGATGTCCCCGGACCACCGCGTCAGGGCCAGGCGGGTGCGGGCCGCTCCGAGCAGCCGTCTCACGCTGACGGGGGCCAGGGCGAACGACCGGGACCACACCGAGGCGGGGCCGGCGGAAGGCGTCGCGGGCCGGGGGTAGACCGCGAACGCCGACTGGTCGATGATCCAGCCGCGCAGTGCAGCACGGTCGGCGGGGTGGCAGGCGATCTCCTGCTCGGACGGGGCGACGAACCCCGTGGCCTCGCTGCGGATCAAGGCCTGCTCGATGGCTCGCCAGCCGGTACGGCAGTGGCGTGGCGTGCCGAGCGGCGCCAGGTCGTACGCCTCGTGGACGGCCGTCCAGCCCTGAGCGGAGGCGAAGGTGCGCAGGACGGTCAGCGTCCTGGTCGCGATCGCGGAGTCGATGGTGCAGGTGTAGAGCACGACGCGTGCTCCGGCGGAGGCGCTGCCGACGATGCTGCACGCGGGCGGGAGGGGCGCGACGTGCTCGGGAATGTCGGTGCGGGGGCGTAAGTGGGTCACGACGCACCTCGGTCGTCTTGCGATTCGTCGAGGTCGACTTCGGCCCAGATGACCGACGTGCCGTCCTTCTGGAGGCTGTGCCCGAAGCGGTCGGCAGCCCGAATGAGGAGGTGGAGGAGGTTCACCAGGGTGGCCTCGCCGATCGTGGGCGGCACATCGGCCTCGATGCGGACGTGCTCGTCCGTCTCGTCCTGGACCGGGGTCGCGCCGAGCGAGGTGAGCATCGAGGCGATCGCGGTGGCCTGAGTTTTCGGCGACTTCACGGATCTCCCCCGCGCACAGCTGATCACGTACCGTAGTTTTAATGCATTAGCTTGAACCTGATGCATTAAATTGTCAATCGGGTCGCCCGAACCCGGCGATCCGGGAGCCGCTGACCAGTACGGAGCCTTTGCATGGGCCAAGACGAGCCGCCGCAGCATGAGGTGGTCGCCAACGACCTGCGCCGCCGACTCGACAGCAACGAATGGGATGTTGGCGACAAGCTCCCCTCCCGTGCCCAGTTCGCCGAGGAGTACGGCGTCGGCGCCAACGTGATGCAGAAGGCGCAGGAGCGCCTCATCCATGAAGGCCGGCTGGAGGGCCGCGTCGGATCCGGCACCTACGTCGCCAAGCCCCGCGAGCGACGCCGCATGATCCGCTCCCGGCACCGGGAACGCCGCGGCGGCAGTCCGTTCCGCGCGGACATGGCCGAACTCGGCCGGACCGGCACCTGGGAAGCCCACTCCGAGGCCCGCACCCCCGCCCCGCACCACATTGCCCAGCGACTGGGCATCGACCCCGGCGCGCTGTGCGTCCGCACGAGCTACGAGTTCCTCGCCGACACACAGCCCGCTCAGCTCTCGGTCTCCTGGGAGCCGATGTCGATCACGGGAGACACCCCGATCGTGCTGCCCGAGATGGGCCCGCTCGCCGGCATGGGCGTCGTGGAACGGATGAGATCCATCGGAGTCGACATCGTCACCGCGCTCGAGGTGCCCCGCCCGGCCCGGGCCACCCAGGAGCAGGCCAACCTGCTCGGCATCAGCCGCGGCGACCAGGTCCTCTGTATCGAGCGCACCTACTTCGACGGCGACGGCCGCGCGGTGGAGACCGCCGACATCACCATCCCGGACGCCCGCTGGGAAGTCGCCTACGAGTTCGCGGTCGACGCCCGGTAGCGCTGTACGGTCCGCCACGCTGTCACCGACCCTCGCCACGGGGAACCCCACCTCGTTCCCGTGCGGCCGGAACCCACAGATCACGCACCAAGGCGCCAGCCCTCAACTCCCGCACGGGCCACCTCCTTGCGACGGCCTCCAGCGCCGCACGCAGCGCGACCGCCGACGTCAGACCGTGTGAGCGCCCAATCAGCCAGTACGGCCCCGGCGGCGCCTCCTTGCCGTCCGGGGGCAACACCACCTTCGAGGGCCCGCACGCCGTGGTGTCCGGCAGCCGCCAGCCGACGGCGGCACCCGCAGGAACGAGGAAGAACAACGCGGGAGCGGCCGGGAACGGGTCGACGGTGACCGCGCCCGGCGCGGCGAGCCCCTCCAGCGCCTGCAGCGCGAGGAACCGGCAGACCCTGATGACGTCGATGTCCCCCTCGTAGACTGCCGACGTGCCCTGCCCGATCGCCCGGGCTGTCCCCTCGTCGCCCATACAGCGCCCTCCTTCACCCACGGTGCGCGTGAAGGTAGGCCCGGGCAGGACGATTTGGGCGAACTGAGAGTTCGCAGAACCGTGAGTTCCCTGCTCAGGCGAGCTGGAGTCGATCGGCGAGGGCGTCGACCTGGCGACGGAAGGTGGGTCGTACCCGCTGCTGCAGGTCCTGGACCATGTCCCGGGCGAGAGGGCTGCGGGAAAGGTCCTCGGGAGCGAGGTCTTCCAGGCTGAGCAGGTGCACCAGGACGGCTGCGTCCTCGCGCCGCAGGTCGTAGCAGCGGGCCACGTCGAGTCCGAACGTGAACTGTCGCTCCATGCTGGGCAGTCGGCTGATGTCGACCTGGTCGGCCAGGCGCAGTCCTTCGCTCGCCTCGCCGGCAAGCATTTCGATGCTCATCGCGTGGAGCTCCACGTTGGTGGGGCCGAACACCGTCCACTGGACATTGCCCTCCCCCGCCTTCCGAGCAAGTGGGAGGGCCTGCTGCTCCAGACGCTGGCGGGCTTCCCTCCAACTGCGGCGCCGGGCGTCGGAGACGACGGCGACAAGTTCGAGAGCTCCTTCGACAGCCTGGGAGGCGGGAGTTGATGGGACGGTGCGCAGCTGCTCGGCGGCCAGGAGGGCAACCTCCTTGGCTTCTTCCACTGTGTCCGGTGAGTTGTGGGAGAGCAGTACGTGCCCCAGGTTCCATGCTGCGGCGGCCCGCCGTACGGGGTCGTCGGCCTCCTCGGCCGCGTGCTTGGCACGGTCGGCAACCATGAGGGCCAGGTCCAGACGGCCGACGCGGCGGCAGTACGAGCGCAGCAGTCCGTACAGATCGGCGGCCACCCGAAGCACCTCGCGCCGCGCCTGGGGATCGCTGCCGTGACGGTGACGTCGTACGGCGTCCTCCACGTCCCGGATCAGGTCCGGCAGGTGGCTGGCCGCCTGTGTGAACCGGTCCTTCGCGGCCTGCCAGGAGTGCCATGCCCGCTCGACGCGCTCCCGCAGCTGCGCCGGATCCGCAGGTTCCAGCCCCGATGACCGAGTGTGGCCCAGCAGGGCCCGGGCTACCGCCGGCGCGACGCTGACGGGGACCGCGGGTTCCTCGATCGGGTCCTCGGACAGCAGCGCGGCCAGGGGCACACCCAGCACCGTGGCGATCCGGTCCAGCACGTCAATGGAGGGGATCTTCGTGCCGTCCTCGATCATGTGCAAGTAGCGCGGGGAGATGCCGCACAGCCCGGCGACTGCGGCGACCGGCCGGTCGCCCTTCTCCTGCCGGAACCGCCGGATCTTGCGGCCCACGGACAGGTGCGGCGGAGTCGACGTCATATCCGTCGCCCCCCTTCCCGGGCCGTGCTCGTACCGTCAGCGTAGAGGCTGGGACCAGGCCCGCACCTACGGTCCGCCCACGTTCGAATGACACGCTGTAGGCCAGTGTCAGCTGGGGAGTTGGGGAGGCACGGATGGCCGAGCTGGTCCTGTGGGACGTCGACCACACTCTGATCGACACGCGCGGTGTGGGCCGCGAGCTGTCGGCCGCCGCGTTCTTGCAGACCACCGGGCAGCCCATGCGCCAGCAAGCACGAATCGACGGCATCACCGAGCCGGTGATCTTCCGTGAGACGGCGAAACTCCACGGCCTGTCCACGGACCGGGCGGACTTCGAGCGATTCGCCCGTGCCCTCACGACCGCGCACCTGGAGCGTGCCGCCGAGCTCCGGGAGCGCGGCCACGCACTGCCCTGCGCGGCCGCGGCTGTCGACGCGCTGGACTCAGCTGGGGTGCGGCAGACCGTGGTCTCGGGGAACATCCGGCGCGTCGCCGAGATCAAGCTGCAGGTCTTCGGTCTCGACACCCCGATCCTGTGGGAGTTGGGCGCTTATGGGGAGGACCACGACGTGCGCGCCGACCTCGTCCGTCTGTCTCTGCAGCGTGCGGACACGACCGCGGACGGCGCGGTGTTGATCGGCGACACCCCGGCGGACATCGAAGGGGCCCACGCCAACGGAGTGCGGGTGATCGCCGTAGCCACGGGCCGAAGCGACCAGACCGCTCTCCGCGACGCCGGTGCAGAGGTGGTCCTCCCTGATCTGCGCGATGTCGAGCTGCTGGTCAAGCTCGTGCGCAATGGCGCGTGACCGGGTGTGACGTCGCCTATCAGCTGGCGGAGGAGCCGAGGAGCACGCCGAATACGGCTCCTGCCAGGAGAAACGGACCGAGCGGTTGAGCGGTCTTTCGGTCGGCGCGGCGCGCGGCGATGAGGCTGAGGCCGTACAGCACGAACAGCACGAACCCCGCGAACGTGCCGGCGATGAGGATGTCCCACCCGTACCAGCCGGTGACGGCACCGATGGTCAGGGCGAGCTTGACGTCGCCGAAGCCGAACGCGGCCGGATTGACCAGGAACAGCACGAGACAGAAAGCGCCGAGCGCGAGAGAACCGAGCAGCGCCCTCCCCCAGCTGCCGTCGGTGCCGGGCAGCGCTGCCGCCACGCCGAGGAGGGCCAGCGTGCTCACGGCGAGTGGCAGAGTGAGGACGTCAGGCAGCCGTTTCACCGTGACGTCCACGGTGGCGAGCAGCACGCCCATCGGGATGAGTACCAGCCAGACCATCAGTTCGGGGCGGGCGCCGACGGCAGTTGCCACGGCGGCGCAGACCACGGCCGTGGCTGCGGCGAGCGCGGGTGTGCGGGGGCCGTACGAGTCGCCGTCGGCGCAGCGGGATCGCCCCAGCCACCCGTTCCCGGCGCCGGCGAAGGCGTGTCCGGCGGGGCACATTGCCCGCCACGGTTCCTCGGGCGGCACGGAAAGCCGGTACGCGGGGCGCGGTATGAGCAGCCCCGTGCCGGCACCCCACAGGGCTGCCGCTGCAGTGATCCAGAACGTCTCCACCGCACGGAGCTTAAAGCCGAGGCGAAATTCGACGGCGGCGGATCCACGGGCAGAGGCTCACGAGGCCATCATGCGCAGGGCGATCGGTCGAGATACTGCAGGCGCTGCCCGGCGTGCGAGATCGTTTGCGCCATGCCCGGCCTTACGGGCGGCCGCCAGCGCCCCTTCGAGCTCGTCGTCGGCGAGACGGTCGAGGTACCGCGCGTACAGCTTGGCGTCCCGCGCCGCGTCCACGGCGTTGAGTTCAGCAGGAGGCGTGTCCAGCTCGGAAGAATCCACGACGGCGATCCGGTCGTCGTGCTCGTCCGGCTCGTCGGAGAAGCGGACGACGACCCGGAGGTAGGGGTTGCCGTATTCGTCGGTGGTTGGGGCGGGATCCCCGTCATCCAGGGAAGCCTGATCGGTGATCCAGTTCTCCAGGACGTCGCGGCCGTACTGAGCGGAGGTGCCGTCGTACTCCTCGGTGTCGTCCCCGGCGTGGACGACGTACCACATGGGGTCTTCCGCATTGTCCGTGGCTTCGACGGTGGCGTGGAAGAGCATGGTGGTCCCCCTCTGGTGTGCCCGGCTTGGCGACCAAGCGTACCGGTCAACGGCTTGACCGGTCAACGCATTGACCGACGGGTTGAGGGTGGTTCTCCGCTCCTCTCCGTCCGGTACGTGCATGCCGTTGAGGTCCGGAAAAACCTGCAAGAGCTGGGCTTGGCCGGGCCTCAGCCGGTGGACCAGGCGCGCAGCTGTGCGGCAACTTCCTGGACCCGGGCGCCTTTGTGCTTGGCGCGCATGACGAGCGCGAGAGCCTCCTCCGGCTCGTATTCCAGCGAGATGCCGTTCGTGTTGAGGAATGTCTCGGCGGCCAGCCAAGCGAAGAACTCGTTCTTCGCCTCCAGAGGCTCGTGCAGCGTGATGGTCTCCAACATGGCCGCGGCCTTGAGCCAGTCACTCGCGTACACGTCGCGGCCCATGTAGTGGGCCTGCACCCGGGCGCAGACGGCGTCCAGCACACCCAGGTCGAGGCAGGCCGGGTCGCCCGGGAGAGTCTGCGCGATCTGAAGGAGCTCTTGCGGGGTGAGGAACCGGGTCACGCGGCGTGACCGTGCCGCGGGAACTCATGCAGGTCACGGCTGCCCATGGGCGCAGGGTCGGGCCACGCGGCCGTGCTGGTGCCGGCGCTGTGGGTGTCCTGGGCTGCGAAGACCTCGGCGAGCTGCGGGACGCGGTCGCGGGTGCGGCCGAGGGCCTTGAGGAACGGGTCATCGGCAGCCTTGAGCGCCGCGTCGCGGACGAAGTCTTCGGTGGACTTTCCAACGATGTCGGCGGCTGCCGCGACGCGCGCGTACTCCTCCGGCTCGAAGGGCGGCACCTGGGATCCGTTCTGGTCCATACGCGCGACGGTACCAGCGGATACAGCCCCCGCCGAAGGCGTTCGAGCAAGAAGAGAGGGGCAGCGACCGACGGACCGCGGGTGCCCCTTCAAGTCTCCGGCGAACGTCGCCCGGTCCGGTCAGGGCTTCCAGGTACGCAGGAACGAGGCGATTCGCTCGGCGGTGCAGCGGGGGTTGTTCAGCTCGTGGGCGAGTGCGGTGAGCTGTTCGCGGGTGGGGTTGACGGGAATGTTGCTGGCCTCGAGGTACATGACGGCGACGGCGCAGGCGACGGTGAGGTTGGAGCGCTCCAGCCAGCGGCAGCGGCCCAGGGTATGCACCAGGGCGGCGGCGCGGGCGAAGGCGCCGTCGTAGACCGGAGTGTCGAGGAGTTCACCGCGGTGGCGGGCGACGGCAGCGATGGGCACGCCGTAGTCGTCGGCGGCCGGGTCGCGGTGCCCGGCCCGTTCCGCTACTTCGAGGACCCAGGATTCGTCGACGTGCAGGATCACGCGGCGGCGCCCGGCTGCTGCTGGGCGTACGGGGCGTCGAGCTGCTCCTCCAGGTCGTCGAGGAACGCGCCGTGCTCATCGATGAGCCGCTGGGCGGCCGCCATGCCGGCGGCACGGGCGCCGGTGGTGTCCTCGATGATGAGCCGCTCCACGTACTTGTTGAAGTCGAGCCGGCGGGAGCGCGCGGCAGCCTTGCCGGCCTCCAACACGCCCTCGTCCAGCCGGACCTGCGTCTGCTTATTCGTAGCCACACCTCATGGTAGCAGGGTGGTAGCAGGCAGGGGCTGGGCACGGAAGCGGCCGTCGTCTGCCGGTGCCCGCTTGGAGCGGTCCCCTTCGAGGGAACGCCCGCACAACGGCGTTTCGTGGCGCCCGGGCGGTTCTACGATGGCGCCGATGGCTTCCTACGCGAACGACCCGCGCTGCATCGCCATGGCCGAGGCCCTGGTCCCGTTGCTGCGCCGCTCCTGCCCCGAGGGTGCCGGCGGCTTCGGCGGCTCCTACCAGGTGAACCTGGACGACGAGGAAGCAGTCGGGCTCGGCGGAGTCGAACTGATCCGGGCTGCGATGCGCAAGGCGGCCCGGCAGCTCGACTGGAAGGTCGAGACGATCGGGTGGATCGGCACACGCTTCGGCACGATGGTCGCCGTTCGGGACACCCGGGAGGTCCCCGAAGAGCATCGGGTTGTCGTTGACGCCGCGAGGTACGAACGCATGAGTGCCGCGGTGGCCAGGGTGTCGTCTAAGCCCGGCGAGGCTCCCGTTCAGCGCGGCTCAGCGGCCCTGATGACGCAAGAGTTCCGCGCGGCTGTCGCTGAGGCGAGCGCCTGACCAGACGGGACCGCAGGCCTCGGCCGGCGCGTGGGGTAAGAAGCGCGGGATCAGCTGAGAAACGCGGGTCCGCGAGACGGTGACGGTGGCACCGCCCCGGGAGTTCACTGGAAGCATGGCGGGTTATGACGCTAGCTCCGTAAAACGGCCTCGCCGCACAAAAGCGCAGGTGGAGGCCCTACGGGAAGCGATCTGCGAGATGGCGGAGGCAGCACGGCCGTGCAGCGTCCGTCACGTCTACTACCTCGGCATCGGGCTTCTGTGGGACAAGGACACCGGCCACTCCCGCCGGAACTACTCCGTCGTCGTTCGTGAGGTCGGCTTCCTGCGTGAGACAGGGAGGCTGCCTTGGGAGTGGATCACCGACGGCACCCGCATGATCCGGCAGGAGACCCAGTACGACTCTCTCGACGACGCCCTGCATCACAACACGGAGAGCTACCGGCGCAACCTGTGGGCGTCGCAGTCCCGCCGCGTCGAGGTCTGGTGCGAGAGCGACTCGGTCGGTGGCGTGCTGTGGCCGGTCACCTCGGCCTGGGGTGTGGGCCTGTACTCCTGCCGCGGCCAGTCCTCCAAGACCTTCGTCTACGAGGCCGTTCAGCAGTACGCGCACCAGGGCAAAGGCGTGACGGTGATCTATTGCGGCGACTGGGACCCTACCGGCCGGTGTGTCCCTCGCTCGGTGGTCGAGCGGATGGCGCGCTACGGCAATGGCGAACTCGACCTGGAGTTCCGGCAGATCGCCATCACCGCCGATGACGTCCGCTCCGGCCGGCTCACCACCCACGACGTCAACACTCGCGACGTCAACTTCGCTCGCTACCGCGAGGAGTGCCTACGCGAACGGATCGATCCGCACACCGCCGTGGAGGTCGAAGCCCTCCGTCCCGGGCTGCTGCGGCAGCGGCTCGACGAAACCATTGAGGGCCTGGTCGACGACGTCCGGCAGTGGAACATCGAGTTCAGAACGGAGGATGCCGAGCGGGAGCTGCTGCGCTCGCTGCAAGCCGTGATGAAGAAGATCGTTCGAGGAGAGTCACCGATCGAGAACGAGCAGGATGAGTAGCGCCGTTCCCGAGTGCCGGTGACGGCGCTCTGTGTCGCGGCCTTCGGTAACTACCGTGTTGTTCTCGCTAGCGGAAACGAACCGGGAAACGGCCGGAGCCCCGCACAAGGCGGGGCTCCGGATGGGACGATGATCTCGTGTCCGGGGCTGTTATCGGCAGTCCCGGGCACGCTCTACTTCTGCTGCCCTGCGGCCACGGTGTCGCGAAGCTCGTTCACCGTCAGCCGGGGCAGCCTGGCCCGGATGGCGATCTCGCTGTCCGTGCGGCCCCAGCCGATCGCGGCGGTGACCAGCTGCCGACGTTCCTGGCGGGTCGACTCCAACTCCTTGTCCACGGTGTCCGTCGAGTCCGAGTTCTCCAGCTCGGCGATGTCGGCTCCGAGGACCGCCAGTCGGTCCCAGCCCCGGTCGCGCAGGTGGTCCCGGTGATCGGCGGCGGCCTCCCGTGCTCCCAGCAGGCGCCAGCCCTGCCGGGCGGCGTCCTCCTCCTCGCGGTCGGCCCACCGGTCGAGGTCGGCGTCCGTGGAGGTGGCCGTGATGTCGCTGGCGGCCAGGCGGCTGTGCTCGGTGTCCCAGTCCGGGAACTCCTTGAGCGGACGGGGGTCGCCCGCCATGAGGACGCTCCGGTACCAGGCGCGTGCGCCCAGGACGTCGTGGCCCTTGCCGCTGCCGTCGCGGTAGGGGACGCCGAAGGCCTCGTTGACCTCCGGGTGCCAGTGCTCATTGGAGCCGAGGTACCGGGTGATGTACTCGCAGTCCCCGGCGAGTTGTTCCAGCGACCTGCGCAGCAGGTTCGGCCGGTACACCTGCGGGAAGCGGGCCACGATCGTGCCGTAGTCGACCAGACGGGCGTCCGCCTCGGGGCCGGCGGCCTTCCGGTCCCGCTTGCACAGGCGCGTGATGTTGAGCCCGGCGTGGCCGGAGGCGGCGGACCAGTCGAGATCACCGCCGGCGTCGAAGAGACCGTCCAGCAGGGCCTGCGCGTACGGGGTCAGCTCCTGAAGGAGGGCGTTGGCGGCGTCGACGTCCAGGTACGGGAGCTCGGGCACTCCGGAGTCGATGGTCCAGGACAGCAGCTCGGGCACCGGCTCGAACCACTGGTGCGGTCCGACGCCCGAGAAGTACGTGCCGGGGTGCCACCGCTTGTACGTCTCGCGCGGAACGTCGCTGATCGACTTCCAGGCCGGGTTCCACGGCTCCCAGTTCTCCGGGATCTCGTGGAAGCGCAGCTCACCGCTGCGGGTGTCCAGCAGCACCTGCTGGTAGTGACCCGGGCGCCGGCCGCCGAGCGGCTTCGCCGTGATCACTTCGGTCACCGGTACGGCACGAACTCGCGGTGCCGCGTAGCGGGCGACCGTGACCTCCGGAACCGTTAAGGCCTCGTGCGTCATGTGCGTTGTCCTCCTTGGGAGATGGGGCATTGAGTGCGGGAGCTGGTCAGTCCGTGCGGAGCATTCCGCCGGCCTTCAGCTCCGTCTTGTGGCGGTCGATGAGACGGCGTACGCCGTCGTGGACACCGGCCATGGACGAGCGGTACACCTCGGCGGAGTACTCGATCTTCCAGTCCGTGGAGTCGACCCCGGCCTCGGCGGCGGCCTCCTGGATGAGGGCGATGGTGACCGAGACTCCCTTGAGGTGCTGGTCGGCCAGGGCGGCCATGCGCTCGGCGTGGTTGTCCCAGTTCACCGCGGCTTCCCAGGCGGCGTCGTGCGCGCGGGACAGCTTCAGGATCTGCGACTTCCACATGGTGTCCGGCGTGGTGTCGAAGGCCGCGAAGGTCTCCTCCATGGCGGTCTTGGCCGTCACGTAGGCGGTCCACAGCGGCGGCGCCTGCTTGGCGAGCGGGCGCAGCGCGGTCTTGAAGCGCGCGATCTGCCACTGCTGGCGGGCGACGCGGTACTCGTCGGTCAGCTCTTGGGCGAGGTCGGGACCGAGGGCCGTGCGGTGGGTGGCGTAGATGTCGTCGCCGCTGGTCGGCTCCGGCTCCTCGCCGGTGAACGGCCGGAAGACGAACTTGCGGAAGACGCCTTCGCGGTCGGTCCGCAGGTAGTGCGGGTGATGCAGCCCGGCGAGCGGGTCGGTCGTCGTGGTGGTCACCTGGGTGTCCTCCTGGCGGGAGTTGAGGATCGTCCGGACGGTCCCCTTGGCCAAGGCGCTCGCCTCGATGATCTCGGCCTGTGATGCGCCTGCCCGGGCGGCTGCGATAACCAGCGGGTCCCGGTCGTCCATGAAGCTGCGCCAGGTGCGCAACGCAGCGAGGGCCGCCTCTTTAGGGGAACGTGCTTCCATGGGGCAAAAATGTACCGGGCTATTTTTGACCCACGGAAGAGTGCCGGGGACAACTGGCCGATTCGCGCGCCGACTTGGCTCATCCGCGCGCCAGGACTCGCGAGGCACGCGGCCCTGGAGCCGTCGGCCGCTGACGGGACGGGGTTCTCGTCGCCAGAAGCCCTTGGGCGCGTTGAACGGTTGACACCGGACTCCTCCCGAGCGATCGGAGCTTCCCGAATGGCCACTGATCCCCGTACGGCCCAGGACCTGGCCTTCCACGCGCGGCACTACATCACCGCGGTCGCCGAGCAACTGCTGGCCCAGGAGATCCCCGTCCGCCTGGTGCACGCCTGCGGGCCGTACACCGAGCCCGATGCCGCCTTCGACGACGTCGAGGGCGGCATCAGCTTCACCGACCGCTTCGACGACCTGTTCGGCGGGAACGACTGCGGCCTGCACTGGAGCGGCGTCTCCGGCTGGTGCTTCCACAACAACCGCGGCGCCTTCAGCGACTTCCTCACTCACGCTCGCTGGATGGGCGACAGCCTGCTGCCCGAACCGCGCCGCGTCGCCGCCTTCTTCGACAACGTGCGCTTCGACGCAGCCGAGGCCAGCAAGGTGGAGCGCCCGTACTACCGCCAGCAGGGCCTCGACTTCCCGGCTCTTCTGGAGCGCCTGGCCCCGTACGTGCCCGGACCCGGCTCCGTGACCCGTTCGGCCGAGCAGCGGTTCACTCAGGCCCAGGCCACCGCCTACCACGACCGCACTCTCGGTTCCCTCGCTGTTCACGGCCCTGACCCGGTGGTCGATCTGCCGCTGCGCGCCAGCGAGTTCGACGCGATCGCCCACCTGCTGGAGTACGTCCAGGCCGTCTCCGCACCGTTTGGCCCCGGCGCCCTCGCCGCGTATCTCGTGCAGGATCTGCAGGCACGCCGCGGCGGCGGGTACGAGTCCATCCACCGTCACGGCACCGCACGCTCCTACGCCCTGGACCTGCGGGACCGGATCGAAGGGACCCGCCACCAAGGTGACGCGTCGGCCTGACCCGACCTCGCCCCCGTTGACCGCTTGTCCCCGGACTTTGACCAGCAGCTGCCAGTTCCAGACCCCGGTGGGTGGTTTCACGGTGAACACCGCCGTGTCTTGCAGGCGTTGCCCTACGCTCCGGTGCCATGGACATCGAGTTGACCGACGATGAGCACCTGCGAGCACTGGCTGCGCTGGAGGCCACCGTCGGAAACGACGACGATGCCCTGGCGGTCCTGGCGAATGGTCCTGGTGAGCGGCCGCTGCCTGCGCTGCTGGCCGCCTACGGTCAGCACACGCTTCACCGCATCCTGATCGCCGCATTCGGCATCGACGCCACCATGGACCACGACGAAACGGGCCGCCTGGTCACAGAGATCAACAGTGATCCGATGGCCCGCGTCGTCTTCGTCCTGACCGACGCCCTGCACAATCAAGCCGCACTCGCCGGCAACGACCCCGCCGCCGCGAAGCTGATCGCCGGATCCGTCCTCCTGGCGATCCACGCGTTCACCGACGCCGACAACCAGGACGCCCTGACCTTGCTGCGCGCCCTGCGCCACGAGATCCTCCAGGTCGACTGAGCACGACCGGCCGAAGTTCAGGGGCAGCGGACCACTACCCGTGGCTGCCGGTCAGCGATGCACGATGTCCCGGTCGATGTCACGGTGGGCCAGGTGCACGACTAGGCCCCGGTCGACGAAGGCCTTCGCCGCGTCGACCAGCCCGTACACGGCGGCCTCCGTCAGGTCGCCGGCAACGACGGCGTGCAGCGCCGTGGCCGTGACCGCGGCGCGGTGACGTCCGCCGGCGCACTGGGTGACCACGGTGACCGGCGCCTTGGAGGGGCCGGCCAGGAACGCCAGGATCTGCAGCGCGGTCGCCGCGAGAAGCTCGCGCACGCCCGGGGTGCCCATCACCGTGTCGATCACCACCTGGTCGTGCGCGGTCAGCTCACGCAGGTCCGCGCTGATGTGCGGGTCCCGGAAGTGGAAGCGCAGGTCCACCGCGACCGTGGCGCGCGACAGGATGTCGGCGTACTCGGACTCCTTCGCGTCATGCAGGCGCCCCGTGGACACGATCGTCACGTCGGGGGTGGGCGGCTGGGCGATGACGCGGTCGCACTCGTCGTCCCACGCCGTGCAGTGGGTGTCCTCGCGGCCGTCAGCCCACCGGACCGCGATCTCCCATGCTCCCCAGCTGTCCGGCTGGTCGTCGATCCCGAGGACCTCGTACTCCTGGCCCCAGTACCCGTTGTAGTACCGGCCGCCGACCTGCTGGGGCCCGATCTGGCGGGCGATCCATTCGGCGTCCTCGCTGTCGGTGGCCGTCGTGTCGATGTGGCTGCTCACTTCGGTGTTCCCTTCCTCGTCGGTGTCGTTCTCGGCGCGGCACCGCGGCTGGCCGGAGTCCGTGGTGCGGGATGTGGTCAGTCGGTGCCGCCGGTGTAGGCGGGAGGTTCCGGGAGCGCCTACCAGGGGGCGCTGTCGGGGTCGTAGTTGATGGCCTCGGCGACCTGGTCGAGGACGTCCGTACGGACGGCGTCTCGGATGCGGACCTCGTTCTCCAGCTCGGCCAGGTCCGCCTGCCGTTGCCTGCGGGCCGCCTCCACGGCGTCCTCGAGTTCCTGCGCACCGGCCCCCAGCCGGGCGGCGATCCGCTGCCACGAGCCGAGGGCATCGTGGATGTCCGCGGGGGCGGGCCAGCCGTCCTCGACCGTGCCGGTCACGGACATGCGATCGAGGGCGAGGGCGGCAGCACCGTAGTGCTCCAACGCCTCCCCCATCTCCCGCGCGCGCCACTCCGGAGCGATACGCCCCTCGGCTTCGAGCTGTTCGGCGATCGCGACGGCCACCTGGAACGACACCCGCAGGCGCCGCTGGAGCAGAGTGAGCGGAACGCTCCGACCACATCGGTCAGCCTCCGCGCGCGCCCGGTCGAGCAACTCGGGGGTGACATCCACGTCAGCCGTGTCCCTTCCGGTCATGTCGAGTGCGGCGGCCGGGAGTTGAGGAAACGGGTCAGGAGCGGCCACAGCAGTGTGTCGCGGCCCCACTCCGGGTCGATCAGCGTGACCTGCCAGGCGCGGATGACCTCGCGTACGGCCTGGCGGTCGCAGCCGGGGAAGGTCCGGCGTATCGCGCGCGGCGATATCCGGTCCCCCATCCCGGTCATGACGCCGTGGCCCTCCCAGGTCGTCACGTCGACGGCGTCGCGTTCCCCGTTCTCGTCGACACGGCGCCCGGGCCGGTACGCCCGTACGACCAGTCCGGCCGAGATGGCCTGCGCGGCCAGACCCCGGGCGAGCCCTGGGTCCGCGACGAACGCGGTGACGTATGCCCGCTGCCGCCAGGGCCGGCCGTGGAAGGCGGCCTTTTCGCCGGGCTGGCTGGTCTCGGTGAGGATCCCGGCGAGGTTGAGGTCCGCGAGGACGTCGACAAGGGGCAGCGTCTCAGGGTCGGGGCCGCCGGCGTGACCGTTGGGGGTCCACAGCATCTGGCCCCTCAGCCACCGGGCCGTGAGCGCCGCCAACTCCTCCATCGTGCCCGCCTGGTACCAGGCCCGGGCCTCGGCGCGGCGCCGTCGGCCGGCATCCCGCCACCCGGCGAGCCTGCCGCGGGCCTCCTTGATGCCGAAGGCCCGCGGATGCAGTACGGCGGCCGCGCTCATGCCGCGGCCTGGACGGTGTAGACGTCGATGGTCTTGATCCCGGCGGGCAGCACCTGCTCCTGCTCCGCGTAGCCGCGCACCAGGACCCGGTCGCCGACCTGGAGCAGGCGCCCGAGGACCTGGTCGGCCGCGGCGCTGCGGTCGTCGCGGATCCGGGCGTGCGCCGCCTGTCCCGCCTCGTCCTGCAGCAGCAGGCGCACGTACCCGTTGCCCTGCCGGATCGAGGCGATCGACACGGTGGCCTCGACGCGCTCTCCTTCCGGCACCCGCGACAGCGGCTTCTGCGAGACGCCGAGGGAGGCGTGGTGGACGACGGGCAGGTTCCCGACCATCGGCACCGTACGGACCGGCACGATCTCGCCCGTCCGGTAGGCCTCGGCCAAGTGGTCGAGGTGTGACGGCCGGTATCCGCCCGGCAGGTAGATCAGGGCGCACGCGTGGTCGAGCCGGGTGTACAGGTCGTTGAGCTCGACGTCCGCGTCCCACAGGGCCCGCCACTGCGCGGTGTTGAGCTCGTTGCCCGGGATGTTCCCCAGGAGCTCGCTGGTGCGCTTCACCTCCAGGTAGCGGCGGATCGCCGCCTCCACCTCGGTGCGGGGCAGGTAGCGGGTGGCGTTCTCGCGGGCGTGCTGCTCGTCGTACCACGCGGGCAGCCGGTACGACGCGGGCTCGCTGCTTCCCGCCGTTACGGGGGCGGCTGGCTGGCCGGTCATCGTCGACGAGGTTCCGGTGATCATCAGAGTGCCTCCGTGGATGGGAAGGAATCGGTGCCCTTGCGCTGCGGGGCGGGCGGACGCCGGGTCACTCTCGGGAGGGGATCCGGCGTCCGCCCGCGTCGCCGCTCGAATTTCGTGATCCGTGCTACGAGTCAGCAGCGGCGGCGTCGACGCCGAACTCTCCGGTTACTCCGGTCTCGCAGAACAGCGCGTCGTCGTGCCGTACGCCCACCGGCCACAGCCTCACGCTGGGGCGCTCGTCGATGACGACGCACCCGCCCTCGCTGAGGAAGTAGGCGAACCAGGCGAAGGGCCGCTCGCCGCGATCCATGTCGGGGTCGACCACGCCCGGGACGGCGCTGTAGGGGTAGATGGCCATGGAGCCCGGGACGGTCTCGCCGTCCTGGTCGACGCCCGGCCCGAACGTCCCCATGGTCACGTCCATGCGCATGCAGGCGGTGCAGTAGCAGTGCGGACGGACGAGCTGTCCGCGGTGGCCCTGCACCGACCACTGGGGCCAGTGACTGGTCCGGGGCAGCCAGCCGAGGCGCTTTTGCGCGCGCACCCTCTTGGCACACGCCTGGCAGTTCTTCGGGATCCGCCCGTGGGCCTCGATCATCCGCTCGTACGCGGCCCGGGTGTCGGGCATCCAGAAGTCGGCGAGGTCACCCCCGAGCCCGGAGCCCCAGTTGAGCTTGCCCTTGTGGGTGAGGGGCAGCATGTCCGGCATGCCGGATGCCTCCAGGGCGAGCGGCAGCAGCACCGCGGTGTCGGCGCCGGACGGCCACAGCCCGCCGGGCAGGCCGGCCACGATGCGCGCCGCCGCCGCGGCCGCGTCCGGGCGGGTCAGGTACGGGAAGCGGCTCGCGCGGTATCCGTCCGGCGTGGAGATGTTCCAGCACTGGACGCTGCTGCCCTCGTAGGCGGGGATCTGGCTCCGCTCGTTCGGGGCGCCGTCGTGCGGGCGGGACCAGCCGGTGTGCACGACCAGGCCGCCCGGCTGGAGGTAGCCGATGCCCGTCTCCACCTTCAGGTCGTCCGGGAACGCCGGGGCGAACGCGATCTCGCGCTCCCCGGCGGCCTGGCTGACGCCGGCGCTCACGCCGACTCCTCAACGCGCTGCGGCACCATCACGACCGGGCGGCCATCGCCGTCGAAGACGACCAGCGGGCGGAGCTCGCTGGCGGCGTCGAACACGGCCTGCCCGATGTCGTTGCCGCCGACGACGGCGTCCGGGCTGTCGGTGACGTCCATGAAGTCCACCGGGCACTCCAGCGCGTAGCGCACGGTCTCGCGCGATTCGGCGATCGCCGGGGGCCGCAGGCCCGCCGCGGTGGCGGCCTGGTCGAGGTCGGCGTCGGGCGCGTCGTGGGCGACTCCCGAGCGGAGCGCCGCGCTGATCAGGGCGGCCTGGTAGCGGGCGGGGTTGCTGCGTTCGCTGATCTTCACGGGCAGGTTCCTCCACATCCAATAAGTGGCTTGCCACTTTCTAAGGTAGCGCCATACCTTGAAAGTGGCAAGCCACTTATGGAAAGGTTCTTGGTATGCCCCCTCAGCGACGCGACCGGCACAGAGACCCAGTCCTGAACGTCCGTCCCGACGCCACCCTCAAAGCGCAGGCCACGCAGGCGCTGAGCGCACGGAACCAAGAGATGCAGGGCTTCGTCGTGGCGTGCCTCAACGCACTGGTCGCCGATCCGGACGGCTTCCTGGAACAGCTCAAGGAACACTGGCCTGCCGAAAAGCCCCGCGGCCGGCCGCGAAAGGCCACCTCGCCGCCGGCCGACGGCGACAAGCCGGACAACGCCCCCTCGAACTGACCGGGTTCCTCTGCAGACGACGGCGCGTCCGTGTCAGATCCCTGCGACATGCTGGCCTCGTGACTGAGGCTCAGAACGTTATGGAGGTCCTGTTCGGACCCAGGGAGCCCGGCTATCGCGGCTCGTTGGAACTGGATGTTGACTTCCGGCGGGTGCGGCTCACCACGCCGGTGCTCCCGCCCATCCATCCGCATGTGCCCGACCTCGTGGAGATGGCCCGGGCGGAACTTCGCGCCGGCACCCTGCCCGAGTACCCTCAGGCGCCCTTGCCGGAAGCCAGCCACCTGGCCCAGGACTGTGTCCAGCAGCAGCTGGCCGGCTACGTCGAAGCCGATCGCCCGCGAGCAGCCCGGATCTACGTCCTGGAGTTCCAAGGAGCGCGCCAGTACTGCATGTTCGGACGCACAACCGACTTGATCAACCGTGTGGTGGAGCATTGCAGGGCTGCGGAACCTCACGGCTACGGACTGCTGGCCGGCTGGGCGTCGCCCGGTGTGGACGATGCCCAGCCGCTGGAACACGTCGCGCTGAACATCGGCGGAATGGTCCACCGGAGGCCGCACTATCGAGAGCGCTTCTACGACATGCCCTTCGAGACCGGGCTGAACATCGCCCGGATGGTCTTCGAGCTGAACTCCGACTGGCGAACCCGCACCGGAGTGGCACCGGGACCTGCCGACTCCGTGCCCTCGCCCCGGGTTGAGCCAATCGGGTGACGCCGGATCCGTCGATCGAGTGACGGCACCCAGGGGTGGCACCGCGGCGGGTGCAGGGTGTGCGGGGAACGATCCCGCGGAGAGAGACGGACCCACCCCAGATGACCCTGTTCGGCGTCGAGCACGTCCTCCCCCGCGACCAGGAGACGGACGCCCTGGCCGGGGCGGCAATCCGTGAGCAGACGGCCCAGGCCGTCGACGCGCTGTCCGCGGCCGTCGGCGAGGATCCTCAGACCCTGTACGGGCGGGTCCTCAAGCTGCTGAACTTGCCCCGGCTCGACGACGCCGACGACCACGACCTGCGAGAGGTTCTCCGGGAGCTCCGCATCTGCGAGCAGGAAGGCCGGCGCGTCTACCGCGCTCGCCTGCGGCGGGTCACCCGGGTCGACCGGCCGGGAGGCATCGGCCGGCTGCCCCGGCCCAGGTCGGTGAAGGGAGCGAGCGCGCCGGGCACGTGCGCACTGTGCGGCGACGGCTACAGCGTGGGCGAGTTGATCGGCCGCCCGCCGTTCACGGAGGACCTCCCGTACGTGCCGATCGGATGGCTGTGCTGGCACTGCCTGGTTCAGCGCCGCCAGCAGCCGCGCCGCCGCGACGTCCTGCTGCGCGCCTTCCACGCCCTGCTCGCCGGCGTGGAAGGGCTCGGCCTCAACGGCCACGAGTGCGCCGTCCTGCTGCACTGGCTGACCGAGGAGCCGGCCCTCGCCACCAGCAAGCCGTGGACAGCAGATCCGCTGGAGAACACCCTGGTGCGGCTGCGGACCAGCGCCGCCGACGCCAACCCGGCCACCTGGCTCAGCGCCCAGACCGTACACACCATCGTCGCCGTCCTGAACGAGGCGCCCGACTCCCCCAGCACGACGGCCCAGGACGCCGCGACGCTCGAGGCCCTGGTCCAGCACCTGGCCGAATGGGAGACCAACCCCGCCGGCGTGCGGCAGGCGCAGTACGGGAACGGCTGGCGCTACCGCGAGCGGGTCCTGCAGCTCACCGCTCACCCCACCGCCTTGTCCGAACGCGGCGGCCCCTTCCACCTCTTCCAGTGCCGGGTCAACCCGTCGGGCCAGCTCGTCGAGACCGAATAGACCCGAGCGCGGACGGGCAGCACTGCCCCACACAGAAGAGGAGAGGACCCGTTGCCCAAGTTCTGGATCGGATCCCGGGAGTACCCGTCGAAGAAGGCGGCGCAGGAAGCTGTCCGCGATGTCCTGTACGGCTACAGCGTGGGCAGCATCGTGGACAAGGAGGAGGATCACCTGCTCCTGCTGGACCTCCTCGACCTGCACGAAGAGGCCGACGCGAAGATCGGCGTGGGCGTGGAGGCCTTCGCGATCGCGCCACCGCTCAAGGGCCCCTACCCGGGCTTCGAGGTGATCCGTACCGACGGCACCCGGATCGACTTCTCCTACCTGGCCTGCCTGAAGCCCCCGAGCTACCGCCAGCAGGTCTTGGCCGCGATGCGCGTCGAAGCCGAGGTCAATGCGACCGCCTACCTCACGTCCCGTGCGGAGGCCAACACCCTGGTCTCGGACGAATCAGGGAAAACGCTGGACATCACCGACACCCACGTCAGCTACTACCGGGGCCCGTCATTCGTGGATCTCGCCGAGGCGTTCGCCGCAGACGCCGGCGGATGGGACGCGATCGAACTGACCACGTCGAGCAACCCGGGACGAGGCCAGTTCGCCGACCGCCAACTGGCCGAGCGGTGGCGCGAGTACCACCAGGAGCACGCGGTCCTCGCGCTGCTGTCCTCCCAGGAGAACCTGCGCCGTCCCCGCAGATGACTAGGTTCGCTCCCGCGCGTAGTCGGGACCCAGATTCACCTGCCAGTCCTGCACGTTGGTGATCTGATCAAGAAGAACGTCCAGCGCGGTGTAAGCCTCGCCTGCCCGGCGAGCGAACTCCGGGACGTCGACGTAGAGGGGATCGGGGCGGGCCGGCACCGTCGTCCCGCCCTGTCCTTTGACCATGCTGTATCGCAGTGCCTGCCCGCTCGGATCCAGGGCGTGGACCTCGTCGCACAGCGAGGTGACGTCGCCCTGAAGGCGCATCCGAAACATCGGCACGAGCTGGACGAGATAGTCGGACAAAACGCTGAGCTGATGGGTATGGGCGAGCTTCTTGCCGACCTTCTCCACGACCTCGGGCGGCGCTTCCCCCGGCGCGACTTCGAACATGATGCTGTCGACCAGGGCGCGCAGCACCACCTTGAGCCCCAGTTCGAGGGCGTGGCGGTAGTTGTACAGCACGACCAGAACCAGGGAGTCGTCCTCGCGGTTGTCGTACCAGCGTTCGGCCAGAAGGTCGGCGGCCGTACGGAACGCGAACGCGAGCTCCGCGTCGGTCTCCAGCTCAGGCGCGGCCCCAGTGGAAGAGGTGGGCCGCCCGCCGAGGACCGCGTAGTTGTCGGTCCACGGGCTCGGTTGCGAACGGGAGAACACGCTACGACTCGTCATGAGGAACATCTTGGAGTCCCGGACACCGGTATGGGAGCGATTAATGAGCGCAGGCACTTCTCCGGTCGCGGCCGCCGCATGATCCGCCGCCGGTTACTCCGGTCGCCGGTCCGGGCGCGGCAGCGCCCACCGGAGAATCCGGTGGCGCGCGAGGAGCGGGCCAAGGCGGTCCGTCCACGGACCTGATCCCCACAGCTCGGTGAGGCGTCCGATCCAGTAGGTCTCGACGGTCCTGCGGGCGTGTTCCTGCGCGTCCGTCGCGTCGGGGAGCTGGTTGCCGGGGAGGTGGCGGCCGTAGACCGGCACGCGTACGACGCCGGCCGCTCGCATCGCGCACAGGCGGTGCTGGCCGTTGGTGAGCGAGGTGTCTCCCTCATCCCACCAGATGTGGTCGGCGACCATGGCCTGGGCCCACTCGCGGTCCCGGGGGCTGAGGTGCTCCATCTCGTAGAGCTCGCCGGCCCGTTCGGGTTCTGCATCCTCGTCGACCTCGGTGTAGGCCAGCGTGGCCTCGGCGATGGCCTGCCAGTCGCCCTGGTGGTAGGGGCAGGCGGCGAACTCTTTCTCGGTGAGTTCGGCGAACAGTTCGGCGTGGGCGGTCTGGTTCTCGTGGTGCCCTCCGGGATAGGTACGCGCGATGCGCTTGCCGCGCTGGGCGTACTCGCACTTGAACAGGCCGTGTGGCCAGGGCAGTGCGGCGGCCGGCACCGCGCGCACGGCGGTGACGCCTTCGAGGTGGAGGGTTCGGCTCTCGGGGGTGGAGAAGACGGTGGGATACAGGTCGGCTTCGTCGTCGGGTGCGACAGGCCGGTAGTCGGCGTCCTTGGCGTGCTGGACGTCGGGGTCGGGGTCGACGACGCCGACCAGTTCGAAGTGGGGTCCGCCGTGCCAGATCTCTTCCTTGTCCGAGCCGGCGCGCTCGACGTTGGGCTGGACCAGGACGTGGACATCCTTCTCCGGCAGCACGAGCATGCCGCCCAGCCCATGGACGGTGACCAGGGTGATGGTGCCGTTCGCCCACGCGGGATCGGTGAGGAGGCCGGCGAGCTGCTCGCCGGTGAGATGGCCGATCCACTCGACGCGCTGGTAGCCCTCGTCGATCCCCATGTCGTGTTCCGGGAACCGCACGTGCGTCTGCAGATAGTCCCCGACGCGCAGGGCGCTGGCCGGCTTAGTGAAGAAGGCTGCCCGGCGGGCCGGCGGCACACCGGCCTTCTTGGGAACCGCACCGGCCGGGCCGGCAAGGTCGCCTCGGCCCCAGTGCACTTCCTGCGGCACCCGGCCGCCGACGAACACCGGAGCGTTGGTCGACCAGGTGGGGTGTGCGGCGTCCCAGGCGAGGCGCTCAGGGTCCACCTCGGTGAGCACCCGGTGGTCGCCCGGCCGAAGCAGTACCGGTCCGGGGAGCCCTTGGCAGCACACGGCAACGAGGGTGTCCGCCATCTTGGTGTACAGGTCCGTGGAGTCGGGGTCGAAGAAGGAGGGGGCGTGGATGTGCTCCAGCCACTCGATGCGCGCGTACCCCTCCCCGGGCCGATGGTCCTCGGGCGTCACCCGGTACGTGGCCACCGGAAGGTAGTCGCCCACCTGCAGGGCCTCGTCAAGGCACGGAGCTGTCACTTCCGCGTCCCTCCCTTACTCCCGGCCGCCATCGGCGCGTCTGTGCCGCGGTCCCGCTGATCGCCGACTCGCACGGTGGATCATTCTCGTGCAGCTCAGAAGTACCTTGTCAAAGACCGTGGGCCTACCGTCCCTCCAGATCGGCAGCAGCGCGTTCGGCGGCTTCCGCCAAGGACAGCCTCCGCCTGCGGTGAGGACGAGCCGGGTCCTCTTTCCGCAGTCGCGTAAGGAAGCGGGTCAGCCGACCCCGCCGGACTTCAGATTTCTGCTCATCGCTCACCCGACAAGATCATCACATTGGTTTTCCGGGCTCGAAGCGGCCCCGGAGCCCGTGGCCGGACTGCCACTCGTTCACCGGCCGCGCGGGTCACGAGGTGCTGGTGAGCGGGCTGAAGACGGAGCACGTGCTGGACAGCTGTCGAGCTGCTGGCTGAACTGGCCTATGAGGTCGACGTGTTGCTGCGATGGCTACGGCGGCCGGGGGTGACGCGTCGGGCTACAGGCGTACGGTGCCGGACGCGACGATCGCGGCGGGACCGGTCAGTTCCATGGAACCGTCAGCGAGGGCGTCTACGCGGAGTTGTCCGCCGGGCATGCCGACGGTGTAGATGCCGGCTGGAGCTCCGGTGTGCAGGGTGGCGGCGACTGCGGCGCAGGCACCGGTTCCGCAGGCACGGGTTTCTCCGACGCCGCGTTCGTGGACGCGCAGGGCGAGGTCGTATGGTCCGCGGCGGACGACGAACTCGACCGTGACGCCGTGGGGGTAGGCGTCGGGCGGGGTGACGTTGGGCGGCGAGCTGAGGTCGCCGGGGTGGCGGAGGTCGTCGACGAAGGCGACGGCGTGGGGGTTGCCCATGTCGACGTGGAGTGCCGGCCAAGAGTGCGCGCCGGCGGAGACGGTGATGCCTGGCGGGCCGGGCAGGCGGGGCCGTCCCATGTCGACGGTGACCGGTCCGTCGTAGTCCGCGGTGCGGTGCGCGACGTGCACGGTGCGCAGGCCGGAGCGGGTGGCGAGGGTGAGGGTGCCGGGCTGGATGTGTCCGGCGTCGACGAGGTAGCGGGCCAGGACGCGGATGCCGTTGCCGCACATCTGCCCGGGGGTGCCGTCGGCGTTGCGGTAGTCCATGAACCATTCGGTGTCCGAGGCCATGGCGGCGGCTTCGGGGTCGGCTGCGGAGCGTACGGCGCGCAGGACGCCGTCGGCGCCGATGCCGGTGCGGCGGTCGCACAGGCTCACCACGTCGGCGGCGGACAGGGTGAGGCGGCCGTCGGGGTCGGGCAGGACGATGAAGTCGTTGCCGGCTCCGTGTCCTTTGGCGAAGGGCTGCTGGGCGGGACGCGCGACGCGGGCGGACATCAGCGGAAGGTTTCTCCTTCGTCGAGGCGCAGCCAGGCGATCTGGCCGGTATCGGTGTCGCTGAGCCCGAAGGTGGTGCCCAGGTCGAGGACGGCAAGCAGCTGCTCCCAGTGGAGCTGCGCGGTCTCGGTGACGTCGGTTTCGATGCGGATGGCCCCGGGCTCGTGGATGACGCGGGGCTCGGTGCCGGTGAGGGCGGCGAACTGCGCGGTGATGGTGTCGATCGCGGCCTTCGGGCGGTCGTGGTCCACGTCGGCTCGCATTCGATCAACAGAAATCACAGAAAGCACTTCTAGTTAACTAGCTTTCAGCTGGTGGACTAGGTTGTCAATGCGTACTGGTGATCAACGCGCCCGAGGGGAGCGATGGCTGACTCCAGCTCAGCAGGCGCGCCGTATCTGCAGGTTGCGGCCGCCATGCGGGACCGCATTGCCGACGGCACGTGGAGCCCGGGCGACCGACTGCCCTCCCGTGGCGAGCTCGGCGCCGAGCTCGGCGGCGTCGGCGAGAACGTCGTACGCCGTGCTCAGGAACTGCTGATCTCCGAAGGCCTCCTGGAGGGCCGGGCCGGCTCGGGCACCTACGTCCGCACCCCCGCCGTACGCCGCACCCTCCACCGCACCGCACCCCCAGGTGAGGGGCGGGCCGGGATCGCTCCGGCCGGGTTCACCGGCACCTGGGAAGCGGACTCCACCGCCAAGGTCCCTGCACCCCCGGCCGTCGCCGACCGACTCGGCATCCCGGCGGGCGACCTGTGCGTGCGCACCGTCTACGAGTTCCTCACCGACCGGCATCCGGTGATGTTGGCGACCAGCTGGGAGCCGATGGCGATCACCGGCGGCACCGTGGTCGTCCTGCCGGAGGGCGGCCCCCTCGCCGGGGCGGGCGTCGTCGCGCGCATGGCGCACCTGGGGATCACCGTTGCCCGGGTCGTCGAGCGGCCGCGCCCGGTTCAGGCCGACCGCGAGCAGGCCCACCTGCTGGGCATCGCGACCGGGGCGCAGGCCACGCTCATCGAGCGCACCTACTACGACACCACCGGACGTGCGGTGGAGACCGCCGACATCCTTGTCCCGGCCGGGAGTTGGGACATCGAGTACGACTTCGCCCTGGCCGTGCCGGGCACCTGACAGCGCCCGGCCGCATGGGCTGGCCGGGCAGGACACACGGTGCGGCCCCGCGGCCGCCGAAAGGGGGAGGACCTTCATGCCGGACCAGCGGCGCGACCCGCTGACGAGGATCACCAATGCGCTCGGCTCACCCGTGCTCGGCGCCGTGATCGGCATCGCCGGACTGGTCACACCGGTGATCGGCTGGGCCGTCGACCGCGTCAACCTCAAGGTCCTGCTCGTCGTCCAGGGCGTGCTCATCCTGGTGCTGGCCGCCGGTCATTTGTGGACGCGCCGGGCCTACATCCACCTGCGCCGGGCCAATAATCTCAAGGCCATGGACGACGCCCAGTACTACGACCTGGTCCGTGCCCACCTCGAGCGCGAGCTCATATCCGACTACGGGGAGATCGCCGACGGACACCTGCGCGTCTACGCCAGCGAGGTCCCCCGCCTGTCCGCGCTGCTGGTCACCACCCTGACCGACGCGCACTCCGAGCCGCAGCGGATCCTCGCCGCCGACCTGACCACCAACCCCCAGCTGCTGAATCTGCGCCGCGAGTACTTCGCTGCCAACCGCCGCTTCACCGAGGCTGGCGGCACCATCAACCGCCTCTTCATCGCCTACCGCGACGATCTGCTCAAGCAGGACTTCGCGTCGGCCCTCCTGGAGCTCATCGGCCGGCACCGCGACATCGGCGTCACCTGCGGTCTCGCCGTACGCGACCGTCTGCGCGCGGATGAGGCTGTCGACTACGTCGTCTTCGCCGGCGCCGCCGTCCTGGTCGAGGAAGAGCAGGGCGACGCCGACTACACCAAGGGCCGCTCCTCGGTGTACTTCAAGGGCATCGACCGCTGGCGCACTCGCTTCGAAGGCGTCTGGGGTACCGGCGCCGACTCTGCACCCCGCGTCCTGCAGGCGTACGAGGGCACCGCCCGGCCCATGCTGGACGCCGGCTCCTGGGACGAGGCGCGCGCCACGCGCGCCGTCGACGCCCTCTAACCCAACCGAACACCGATCACCGCACGGCCTCCGCCCCGCCCGGGGTGGAGGCCGTTTCGCTGTGGGGCACCTCTCCAAAGCTAGTTCACTAGATGTACCGTGCGTGACGATCGGCGGGGATCTGCCCGCCCCATGTCCGCACGGGGAACGTCATGCTGCTCGCCTTAGCTGTGGTCACCGCCGGCGTCGTACTCCGCCAGGCCGACCGAGTGCACTTCGCCCGCGACCGGCCCCAAGCCGCCGACGTCGCCGAGCTGATAGCCCTCCAGCGCACCCGCGCCAGCAACCTCACGCCGCTCCTGCTGCTGACGGGACAGTGGGTGCAGGTCATCGGCTGGTGGATGCTCGCCGCCCACGGGCCGCTCCTGACCGCGGCCGCGGCGGCCGGCATCGCCGTGCAGTTCCGCCACCTGCAGGAGATCAGCCACTTCGCCGTCCACGGCGTCCTCGCCCGGACCGGCCGCGCCAACCGGCTCCTCGCAGAAGCCTTCGTCCACCACCCCCTCGCGCTCGGGCCCGTCGCCGTGCGCCGCCGCCGTCACGTCCGCGACCACCACCCCAACGCCACCCTGGACAGCGATCCCAACCTCGCCGAACTCCGCCGAGCCGGCCTGCGCCCCGGCACCACCGGCCCCCAGTTCGCGGCCGCGCTGATCCACCCGCTCACGCCGCGCGGCATCTACTCCACCGTCGCCGGGATCGCGGCGGGCCTGCGCGGCCCGGGCGCCTGGCACCGCGCCGCCGTCCCGGCCGCTCTCGCCGCGGCCGCGTACCTGGCCGGGGGCTGGCCCGCCCTGCTGTTCGGACTCCTCGTTCCGCGGCTGCTTCTCTACCCGCAACTCGCCTGGCTGAGCTTGCTGGTGGAGCACACCTGGTTCGATCCTGACCACCGCACTGGCAGCCCCGCCGAAGTCGAGGCCGGTCGCTGCCTGCGCCTGTATCCGCGTAACCGCGCACTGGCCGCCATCGCCGCCTCCACCTGGCTCCCGTACGGCGACCTGTACCACTACGCGCACTCCGCCCACCCCGCCGTCCGTTGGAACTACCTGCCCGCGCTCGACCTCCGCCTTGCCGCACCGCACTTCACCCCGGGGGCGCTGCTGGTGGGCGCCGACTCGGTCGCCCGCCGACACCGTGCAGCCCTCGCCGACGGCACAGCCGTCACTCCCCTGTCGGCGGCAGGGCCGACCCGGACCCCAACTGCGTAGAGCGGGCGTACGAGTGGCTCCGAACCCGTACCACGCGGTTCGGAGCCACTCGTATGTCTGCAGCGACTGGCCTGCACCTCCGTCGAGGCCTGCGGCATCGTGCTGGCCGGGCCCAAGTCGACGAGCAGATCCGGCTGGTGGGGGGAAGATCGAGGAGAGAGCACCACAAGGTGAGCTGCTGGTGGGGAGATTGGCGTGGCGAAGAAGAAGCGTGGGGTGCGCATTCCGTGGGTCAAGGACGCCCGGGGTGACGACTACGAGCCGTCTGAGATCGACCGCCAGCCGCATCCGCGCTACGTGATCCCCCTCAAGTGCGGGGGCTGCGGAACGCGAGTGGGCGCCCGGCATGGCAACGCCGACGACCCGGATGGTCGCACCTCCCACTTTTTCAAGATCGAACCGCACACGCCGGACTGCAAGTACGACCTCGACCAGCGGGGCAAGAATCTCGTCGACAACTCGGCCGGCACTGTGGTGCGGCGTGCCGGCCAGTGGCGGCTGCTCTGCCCGCCGCTCGACCACCTTGGAACGAGCGGGAAGGGCAAGGGCCAGCCGGGCGGGCCCGCCCGCCCCGGCCGTACGGGCGGATCGGGGCCGCGGGCGACGAGCAAGCAGGCCGGGAAGGCAATCGCCTCAGCCCGCCGCATCGTGCAGATCCTGCAGGACTTCGACCAGGCCCCCGAGGTGGCCGCGGAGTTCGCCGCCGTCGCCCCGAACGGCACGCGCAACATCGAATGGAACGACTTCTGCCGCGGCCGGGCCGACGCCGACCAGCTCGCCCAGGCGCTCCTCGACGGCACCGCCGAAACGATCCCCCGCGCGGTATGGGGACCCGTCAGCACAGCGGATGCGGTCGGCGAGAGCCACGACTCGTACGTGGTCATGTACGTGGCGCGCAACCCCGTCCGCATCGACGGCAAACCGGTAAAGCTGAAGGTCGCCGTGCGCTCCCACCGGCCCGACTGGATCGGCGCCACCACCAGGTCGGGACAGGTCCTCGGATACGGCTACTGGAAGCTCTTCCCCGACGACCCGGCACGGGCACTGAGGAAGGGCTGGATCGAGTTGCAGCTGTGGGTGAACGAGCCCTGGCAAGCGGCCCGTTGGGACACCGACGGCACCACAGTGGATCTCCCCAAACCCATCCCCCGCCCCCACCGACCGAAGCCGGAACCCGGCCGTAGCGCCAACCGCGCCGCCCCGGCCGCGCCGCCGCCCCGCACTGAACATCCAGACCTGGCCGAGATCATTCTTGGCGGATATGCCGCCGGCCCGGCCCAACAACCAACCCGCGCCGTACCTCCCAAGCCGGAGCCGGAGCCTGAACCTCCCGCGCCGCCGTCTCCACCCGCACCGTCTCCGGAGCCGGAGCATCAGGAGGCGTCACAGCGCGGTCCGAAGGATCCCGTCGAGCCCGCAGCAGAGCCCGGCCCGCTGCCACCGCGTCCCGCACAGCCCCCGCTTCCTCCACTTCCGCCCTTCCCTCCCCCGGCGCTTGGGGAGGATGGCCGTGACTCGGCTCTGGGGCGGTGGCTGCGGAAGGTGCGCCGCTCCCGGCGGCCCAGCTGACAAACGCTGGAGGCGGACGCCTCCCTTACGGAGGGACTCCGTCTCAGGCTCCTGGGGCGTCGGGCTTGCCGGGCATGGGGCCCACGCGCTGGTCGTCCATCCTCAGAGGGTTGTCAGGGTAGGGGTAGAGCGGCCGCCGGGACGCGTACTGCGGATCCTGGTCGTGCGGCGTGACCAGGATCGGCGTACGAAGACCCCCAGCGAAGTCCCGCACCCAGCGGGAAGCCTGCCACCGGTACCGCTCACGACGGAGCACCACCGCTGTCTCGTCGTCGTACGGTTCGCCCTTCGGCCAGAACACGACATACCAGCAGCCCCGGCCACGCAGCGACTCCCATGCACGCCACGCCTTGCCGGACCAGCCGATGCGCTCCTTGTCCGCGGTCACGTTCGTCCCCTCCGCCGATGACACACCCACCAGCTCCCCAGCCGCATTCCATCTCAACCGGCCGCTACGGAGTGGACGTGCCAGGATCAGGCCGGAGCGTCGGGGTCGATGCCCTGAGCTCGGGCCAGAGCGAACAACACGCGCTGCATGCCACCCAGCTGCTCCTCGATGCCATCGAGCCTCTGAGCGATCGTGCGGTCCCCGGGAGCTCCGATGGCGTTGGCGAGCGAGTCGATGTTCCCGAACGCGGTGGTCTGCTGCTCGCGGATCTCTCCGAGCTGCTCCCCATGCTCGGCCAGGGTTCGCCCCGTACGGAACGCCGATGCCTCCAGATCCCGGAGGCGTTCGTCGTGCGTCTTCGTATCTCCCGCCATGCCCTCCATCCTGGCAGATGCCGACCAGCACTGATGACGACAATCAGACAGCCCGCCAGTGGGCACCATCACACCAGGTCAGGACCGTACAGAGTGGCCTGGGCGCGACCACAACGGCATGATCGGGGCATGTTCGACAAGCTCCGCCGCCGTCGCCCCCGCGCAGCGGCTCTGCCCGCTCCGCATCCGGCCCCGGCTTCCCCGGTGGTGGCCGACGCTGCCCTCCTCGCCCGGGTCGACCGCGTACGCTCAGCCCTCGCCGCCGCCGGCGTCAATCTCGACGAGCTCGGCGCCGCTCCGGCACCCACCTGGTTCGCTCACCTGCAGGACGGTCACCGCCTGGTGCTCGGCCCGGCGGAGCTGAAGGAGACAGCCGGCCATCTTCCCGGGATCGCAGTGGAGGCCGTCCTCTCCGACGAGGCCTGCACGAGGCTCCTCAGCCACATCGAAGTACTCACCACCCTGCGGGACCTCAAGGAAGAAGGGCTCGACCTGCGCTTCTGCCACGGGGAGCTCCCCGATGCGTCAACGGTGCGGTCCCTGGCCGACTACGTCCGCGATCAGGTCGCTGCCGCGGCCGCAGGCAACGACGACGCGGCCGCGAATCCCGGGCACGCCGCCTAGCTCTGAGGCGCGTGGTGGCGCGTGGGCGTCGTGGCGGTCTGGCGGTGCTTCTCGCTACCGTCGCCGGATGACCTTCAATGATGAGTTGGCCACCGGCTTACGACCGAGCGAGGCACCGACCGGGGTGATCGTCAGCGCGCTGCGCTGGGACCTCCTGAACGAATGGGTCCGATACCTGAACGACGACAAGTACCCGGACAAGACGGCCGAGAAGTCGTACGTCTGGGGCTTCATCAACCGGGACTTCGGCGGCGACGCGCTGCGGTGCCTGTGGAGCAAGCACGAGACCAGCTACCCCATGTTCGCCGAGACGGTGTGGCTGCTGCACCGCGACTTCTGCGAAGGCGCCGACACAGAGGATCACCCGCTCTTCGCCGACCTGCCGCCGATTCCCGCCGACGTCCTGTTCCGGAAGATCGCGAACTCCTCCGCGATGGCCTTCCGGAAACTGACCGAGGCCGAGATGGTCGAGATCCTCCGCAAGGCACCGCAGGACTACGCCGCGATGCGGTAAACGCCCGCCCTGAACGCTGACGGCCCCGCCCTGGGGTACGCCTGATGGGCGGGGCCGTCCATGGCACCTCGCCCACCGGGTGTCCCCGTCCTGCCCCTCGTCGACCTGCTGTTCAGCGCGGTGATCTTCGGCGCAAGACCGTCTTCCGTGACCGAGAGCCACCCGTCAGACTGGCCACCAGGCCTAGTGATCAGGGGGACACATGGGGTTAGAGCCCACCGAGCTGTCGGAGGCCATCAAGGCGGTTCGCGCCGGGCTGGCGGCCGCGCAGCAGGACGGGGACGGCTCCCCGATCCGGTTCACGGTCAAGGACATCGTGCTGGATCTCGGCATCGAACTGCGGCAGAGCGCCTCGGCTGGCGGCGGGGTGAAGGCGTTCGTCGTCTCCGCCGATGCCCGCGGCGAACGCGCGAGCACCGCCACGCACCGGATGACCGTCACCCTCCAGGTCGAGGCGAGCCCGGCAGGCCGGGACGTACTCATCGGCGACACGGGTCGCGGTCTGGACCCGGTGCCCGCTCCCCCTCGCGGCATGTAGCCCCGGGGCAGGGGCAGCCTGGTGGAAGTACGCACGGTCGAAGTCATCAACCCCCGTGTCCCGACGTTCGGTTCGGGCGTCCTGGTCGCGCCGGGACTGGTCCTGACTGCCTACCACGTCGCCTGCCCGGGCGGAGACCGTGAGCCCGTCACCGTCCGGGACAAGCGCGGCCAGGCAGCCGAAGCGACCATCGCGTGGGCGGACGCGGACCTGGACGCCGTCCTGCTGCAGACGGACCGCACGGTGCTGGGGGCCAGCCTCCCCATCGTCCGCTTCGGTGAGCTGACCTGCGACTATCCGGACGCGCGGCCGGTGTGCTCCATGACCGGCTTCCCCCGGGCCCTGCGCAGACCGCACCCCACACTCCCGGACGCGTTCGTCGACGAGGTCCTGGCCGTCGACGGGAACATCAAGCCGGCCACCTCCTCCCGGCGCGGCTACTACGGCTTCGAGCTGACCAACACGTCCCTGGACTCGGCCGAGTTGTGGCAGGGCATGTCCGGTGCGGGAGCCTTCTGCAACGAGCGGCTTGTCGGGGTGGCCACCTTCGCCTCCGACTTCCGGCACGGCGGCCTGCTCCACTTGATGCCCGCCGCCCGCCTGTTCGCCTCTCCCGCCTTCACCGACACCGTCACCGCGGTGACCGGCATGACCCCCCAGCTGCAGCCCGCCGACCTTCGCCTCCTCCTCGACGACGTCCGCGACCCTCGCCTGTCCACCTCCTACCTGCTCAACGCACGTTCCGCCGTCGTGCCGCTGACCGGCATGACGGCGCAGCTCGACGCCCTCGAAGCCTGGTGCCGTACGAGCCGCCCCACCGACGTCACCGCCGTCACCGGGATCGCCGGCATCGGCAAGACCCGGCTGATCACCGAGCTGATACACCGCCTGGGCCAGCCCCGCCCCGGCAGCCCCACGGCCCGTGGATGGACTGGCGGCTTCCTCGCCGACAACCCCCTCCAGCAGCCGCCCCACTACCGCATGCTCGCCACCAGCAAATACCCGCTGCTCCTGGCCGTCGACTACGCGGAGACCCGCCGCGACCAGGTCGACCAGGTCCTCGACGTCCTCGCCGCCCGCGACACCAGCCAGCCCGTACGCGTCCTGCTCCTGGCACGCGGCCGCGACAACTGGTGGCCCTCACTGCGCCGCGCCCGCCAGGGCACCGCCGTGATGAGCACCGGCGCCACCGTCGACGTCGACCCGGCCGACGCGCTCGCCGAGACCACCACCGAGCACGCCTTCGACACCGCCAAGCACGCCTTCGCCGAACGGATCCACACGCTGCGAAGCGCCGGCCTCGGCGACGACTGGGCCACCTCTCCCCTGCTCCCGGACACCCCCGACACCAGCACCGGCCCCGTGTTCACCGCGGCCGCCGAACCGGCCGACGACACGGTGATCTCCCTGCACATGGCCGCCCTCGCCGACGTCCTTGCCTCCCTCCACGACGACTTCGCCCGCTACGACAACCCCATGGACGTTCTGATCGCCCACGAGGTCAGCTACTGGAAACGGATCGTCGAAGCACGTGGCGAGCACTTCGACGAGAAGCTGATGCGCACCCTCGTCGCCGTCCAGACCGTCACCGGCGCCACGAAACTCCACAACGCGCAGGCCGCGGTCACCGCCGGCTTCGACGTCCACCACGCCGGCTTCCCCGACGCCGCACCCAACGACCGGCGCCTGCTGGCCGCGTACGAGGACATCCTCACCGCCGCCTACCCCTCCGGCGACGGAGCCCACTGGGGCTCCATGGGCCCCGACCTGCTCGGCGCGGCCCTCGTCGCCGACGTCGAGGACACCAGCGGCGGGCAGTTCATCGAACGACTGCTGCCCCACCCCTACCTCGAAGAACACCAGCAGCACCGCGCCCTGACCGTCCTCGCCCGCGCCACCCCCACACAGCCCGTACTCGCCGCCGGCGCGGCCCGTGCGGTCGCCGCCGCACCCGACAAGCTCCTGCCCCTCGCGGCCCAAACGGTCGCCGCCGAACTCGATACCGACATCGCACGGGACTGGCTGCACGGTCTGCAGGACGCCCTCGACGAGCGCGCCCAGCAGCCGGACGCCGACCCTGACCTCCACACTTGGGCCACCAACCTGGTCAGCACGTCCCTCACCCAGGTCGAGACCGGCCTGGGAGACTACTTCGACTCCCTCGATCAGCAGCAACCGTCACGGGACGAGCCCGAAGAGGAACCGGGAATCGACGACGGCCCGGACGAAGACGGCCTGGACGGCGACGGCGACGCGTCCGACGAAGACGACCTCGACTGGGACCAGGACGAGGACGAGGACGCCGACGACGAGCAAGAAGGGAATAGGGAGGAGACGGCCGACAGGGACGACGGTCCTGATCGAACCCCCGTCGCCCCGGCCACCGCCGGCACGCCCGCACCCCGGCCCACCGAGGTCGTTCACCCGATCACGAGCCGGGCCGCCCGGATCGCCCTCACTACCGTCGCCCTCGGACACCTGGCCTGCGTGGCCTTCATCACCGGCAACGTGGCCTACTTCTCCCCCTACGCCAGCGAGCCGACCTTCTGGCTCCTGCCCCCGTCGATCATCTGCGCGCACCTGTTCATCGGCAGCTTCTACGGCCACCGGCAACTGCCCGCCGCCCCCGCCATCCTGATCGCCCCGCCCGTGGTCCTCCTCATGACCGTCGGGTTCGGGCTGATGTTCAGCGACGTCCACAGAGCCAACATCAACCCCATCGTGATGGGGGTCGCGTGGGCCAGCCTCTTCTCTCCCGGGATGCTCGCGCTCACGTACGCCTTCCGGGCCTGGTTCGGTCAGATCCAGTTCACCGACGCGTAGTACGACCTCGACGTACTACATCAGCTCAGGCGGGAAGTGCGGAGGCACTCCTGGACCGTACGTCCGGTGCTATGACCGTGCGGTGGAGATGTACGAACGAGAGCGGTCCGCGGTCGTGCCGCCGACGTCCGCCACGGCCGTCCATGCCCCGGCCGCGGGCAGGTGCCCGTACGCGGCGAGATAGGTGGGGATCCACGCGTCCGCGCTGCCGTCCAGGCAGTGCAGGAGGGCCGCTCCGCTCGGCAGCAGTGTGGCCGCCATATCCCTCGCGATGTCGAAGGCCTTCTCAAGGGTGGGGATCTCCGTGCACCGTACTGCGTCTTCAGGAGGACGCCCGACCACCATGACGGTCACCTGCCACTGATCGCCCGTCATCCGCTCGTAGTTCGCGAATCCACCCGGCCCGTTCTGGAGATTCGCGTGCATGTCGGCCGCGGAGGCCTGCTCCTGATCGACCGCCGTGACCATCCATCCAGCAGACGCCTCGACGTGCTCCTCGGAAACCTGCCCGAGATCCACCGGCCGCTCCCGCCGGGGCTTGTTCGCCTTCACCCGTCCCATCACAACTCCATCCGAATCGCGGCGACTTCCACAGGCCCAACGAGGCCGTCGCCCCGAGCGCACGGTCTCAGTCCGGGCCGTCCGCCGGCGCACAGCCTCTTGACGTTGATCCGGATCTGAGCGCATCGTGGCGCCTCGATCGGAAACCGCACCAAGGGGGCCTGCTGTGACGTTTGCGTGGCGCTACTACGTTCGCCCCGACGGCTCCTTCTGCCGCCTCATGAACATCGACGGGTCACTCGACTCGATGAGCGATGAGGACCTCGCCCGCCTGCCCCACGTGGGCACGCCCGAGAAGACGGAGCCGACCCCCTGCTCTCGGTGTGCGCAGGATCTGCTCCTGTACTGGAACGGGCCGGCGATGACCGGGGTCTGGCTGGAGCTGTGCCCGATCTGCGACGCCAGCCGCCCCGCCGCGACTGCCCTCATCGCCTGGATCCGCGACTCCGACCGGCGCCCCGCCGACTTGCCGCAGCTCTTCGACGACTGGGAGTCGGAGACCATGCAGGCTCTCGGGTGGTCCTTCGTCCCCGCCGCCGGGGCGCCCGCCGACCTGCCGTCGTACGAAGGGCATGCTCCGCGAGGACACGGCTGACGACGGGCGGAACCGGAGGCTGTGGGCGACCCGGGCTGCAGACGGCCGGGACGACGCGTCGGGATGGTGCCCGCGTCAGCCGACGGGCTGGGGAACTTGGTCGAAGTAGAGCCGGATCGGCACCCGGCCCGCAAGCCCGCCACCCCTCCCCGAAGAGCCGGGCCCGGGGGGCGGCAGGCTCGGGCAGCCCGCACGTCAAGGCGAGGGGCCCCGGCGGCGGGCAGCATCGGCCGGACGTAGCCCGCACCGCCGGGGCACTGACGCAGTCTCCCCCATGCCGTGGCGTGGCCCGCATCGACGGGCAGCAATCGGCCAAGAACCTATCCGTCGTCAACGCTTACGTACGGCAAGTCCACCGCGACCGACACCGCAGCCAGCTCTGCGTGGAAGCCGTGCCGTATCCGCCGATCTGTGACGTTCTGTGACGGGTAGTCACGCCAGTGCAGCTATTCCACGTACCCGCGGACGACGACCTGCGCGACGTACTCGAAGCAGACGCCCAGCAAGTCCACCGCCACTGGCACCACCATTAACCGCACGCGAGTGGCTCGCGCGCCGGACTCGCCGAAGGGCCCGGAACTCCTTGGTGGCTGGCCCCGGGTGTACCGCACTGGTGTGCCTGCGTGTGGTCGGGGTCGGCCAGGAGAGCTGTCCTCAGGGCGTAGGGCGCCTGGAGGTCTGGGCCTGCCGCCAGTCGGCGGATCAGGGCGTCAGTCCGCTCCTGGTCGCCGGCCCGGACCGCCGTGACGATGCAGGGTATGCAAACCGGATCAGCGTTCTCTGGATGTGTGTTCGCCTGCCGCATGGGGTGGGGATGTCCTCCACGCCACCCTCCCTACGCACCGCGGTCACTCGTTCGGGTGGTTGGTTCGCGTTCCGCATGCACGAACGGAACAGCTGCGGACTGCGAGGGCGCCTCCGATTCGGCCGGCTCTGGGCTGAACCGTCGAGCGGGCGGAATGCCCGCTGTAGTCGCGGTCGCTCCTCACCCGTACGGACCAACTCGCCATGCCCGGCGGGACTTTGGGAACTGTAGAGGTCGCCACTGACAATCGGCCCTGGTGTGCGCGTTCATGCAGTACGCCGGTCAGCGGCAGTCTGGTCACCAGCTGTGGTGCCGGCTCGTTGGGCGCGCTCGTCGCGGGCACGGCGTAGCGCCTGGGCGTGCGTGACCTTGGCCTCGCGGCGGCGCTTGGCCTGGGTGATCTCGACCGAGCCCGGGTCCGGATCGGGGAACGCACGTCGGCTCTGTTCGCGCAGGGCTCGGGTCTGTGACTCGATGGCTTCGGCGATGGCCGGGTCGACGTGTCGATCGGGCCGGGCTGCCTGGTGCGCGGCGAGCGCCTGGTGGTAGCCGTCCGAGGCGGTCTCCCGGGTATGCACCGGTCCGGCGGGCTCGGTCGGGCGCGGGTCCGGGTCGGCGGCCGCCGTGGCGGGGCCGGCCTTGCCGGTGGGCGTGAGGACGTTGAGGGTGCGCACGTTCGCGTCCGGCACCGTCGTGTTGACCGCCTCGATCAGCTTCGGCGTACTCCAGCGCAGTTTCGTGCCGTACGCGGGGGCCTCGGGGGCGACGTCGAGGCGGCCGGTGTCCGCGTCGAACGCGACGGCCTGGACGTGACCGGCTAGTTCGGGCGCGGTCGCGGCGAGGATGTCGCCGAACTGGGCGAGGACGCTGCCGCCGGCGGCCGGGGCGACCATGCCGCGCTCGGTCATCATCATCGTGATCGCCGTGCCGAGCCCGAGCGGTTCGCGGCCGTCGCGCCGCACCACCTGCGTCCGGGACCGCTTCGGCTTCGTCTTCTGGGTGCTGCCGCCGTTCTTCTTCGCCGCCTCCCGGGCTGCGGCCAGGGCCTGGCGGGCGAGGTCGACCCCGCTCATTTCTCCGGTCACGCGATCACCGCCCCAGCGGTCTCGCCGTCCAGCGGGCGCGCGGCCAGCTCGGTCAGCCGGGCCGACCACGGCGCGGCCGCCGGCTGCTCGGTACGGTCCGCGGTCCGCTCGCGCAGTTGCTCTAGCCGCACCGTGAGCAGGTACTCGGCGGTGCATTCCCGGGCGGCGTCGGCTGCCGTTGTCGCGGCGGCGACCGCGTCCGCGCCGTTCGGGTTCGCGCGGAACCACCTGCGGTTCTGCTCGGTCCTGTACGCCCGGCGGGCTTCTTCCTCCGCCTCCGGAGTGTGGCCCAGTCGGCGGAGCGCGCTGCTGCGGTACTCCGGCAGCGCCTGCTCCACGGTCTGGCAGGCGTTGAACGCGAGCACGGACGCCGCCGCGACCGGGTCCGCCTCCAGCTCGCCCGGCTCCATCAGCCCAAGGAACTGCTGGTGGGTCGCCTCGATGTCGGCTTCCAACGTCGAGCGGACGTGCGCGGCCACCGTGGCGACGTCGGCGGCATCGTCCAGGTCGGCCGCCCAGGTCGCCGCGACCAGCCCGGCCTCCACGATCGCCGCCTCAGTCCGGCGCCGAAGACCGCACGCCTCGCACAGCCCGGCCGACCGGCCCTGCCCGCAGTCCCCGCACGGCAGCTCCTGCCGCACCGCTTCGGCGGCCGCCGCCTCCTCGCGCTCGCGCTCCCCCCGCTCCCGGGCAGCCGCACGAGCCGCCTCCCGCCGGGCCCGCTCCGCCAACGCCTGCTCACGGCGCCGCACGAAGTCCTCCGCCTCCACCACGGCGTACTCACGCAACCGGTCCTCGAGGACCCGACGGCGCTCCGCCACACCGAGGCCGGGCAGCTCCCGGTCAATGTCGGCCGCGAGCTGCACCCGGCGAGCACGGCGGATGTGGATCACGTTCCCGCAGTTGTCGCAGTCGCCGCCGGTGTCCAGCCGGATCCCGTCGTCGCACCGCACGTCCGAGCACGCCGGCCGCTGCACCAGGCCCCGCCGCGTGATCCAGCCGAACGGGCTGCTCACCCGCGCCTCGCCCCCGACTTCCTCCAGGCGGTCGGTGAGCCGGTCGGCCAGCAGCCGCGGCGCACCCTCCGGCTGCATCAACAGGTCCTTCAGCCGCTCCAGCTCGGCGTTCACGGCCGCCACGACCTGGTCCTGCTGCCAGCGGTTCAGCCCCGCCCACAGCCACGCCACCGGCCCCAGAGCAACCCGCAGACCAAGATCCTTGGGGAGGTCCACCCTCCCCTGCTGGCGCGTCTTTCCACCCGCCACGGCCTTCGGTCCGCCACTGGCCGGGGCCCCGGCAGCATGTTGCCCACCGTGCTCTTCGACCGCGGACTTGTCAGGCTTTTCCCCGCGAAGCGGGCCTACCTCGGCTACCGCCGACGTTGCCTCGGCAGCGGAATCCTCGCTGTTGACGGCCTGGTCTTCACGCACGCACGCGCGCTCCGGCCGACGGCCCTCACCCCCACGGCCTTCGCCGGAAAAGCCCCCAGAGAGCGGGAGAGGAACGACGGGAGTAACCACAGAAGCGTGGTCTGCGTGGAACTCTGCACCATCGGGACGCTCCTGATCTCCCGCCTTCACGGCCCCTTCGGCACCACAAACCCCAGGTGTACCAAGGGAATTCGCGTCCTGGCCAGGAGCAAGATCTCCGCCTGCACCATCGGGACGCTGCGAAAAATCGGACTCAGGGCTCTGGACAGCCTTCACAGGAGTCGGAATCCGGCCGTACGCGCGAGCGATGGGCAGCAGCATGACCCGGCCACGACCATTCATCCGCGTCACCGTCGCCTTCCGCCCCCGGGAGACCACACCGGCCTCCGTCAGCCGCGCCAGCACCTTCCGCGCACCGGACGGCGAGCACCCCAGCAGCCGCGACAGCGTCGCCGCCCCACGCCCCTCCTTCTTCCGCACCGAGCCGCCACACAGCTGCAGCCAGCCCGACGCCCGGGTATTCAGAACCATCAACAGCAACCCAAGCCGATCGGTCGCCGCACCCTTGCCCGTACGGCCGGCCAGCAGCCCCGGAGGCGTCGCCTCCTTGCCCTCCGGTGCCCAGCCCGGCCCGAACAACGCCTCCAGCAGGCGCAGCAGCACCGCCAGCTCCACCTTCGACAGCGCCAGCGGATGCGCCGCTCCTACGTCCTGATGCGCACGCCACAGCGGCATGACCAGGCAGTCCAGCCCGACCGGATGCCCCTCATCGTTGATCACCATCCTGGTGTGCAGGGCGTCGGCCTCCCGCAGCACGGGCAGCACGTCGTGATGGACCGTCGACTCCGTCATGCCCAGCCACCGGCCCAGCTCCGCCCCCCAGATGTACGACAGGAGGTCATCCTTGCGACCCTCCGGTGCCCGCGACTTCGCGTACAGCACCACCGCCGCCAACCGCGCAGCATCCCCGAGCCCAGCCAGAGAAGGATCCGCCAACAGAGCCCGGATCGCGGCCAGCAACCGCAGCCGCATCCCCCGACCCAACCGCAGCGCGTCATTCAGACCCCCACCCGGCAGCAACCGGAGACCTTCCCGCGGCGTGGGAAGGTCCGGAGCGTCGACCACGGGAGAGTTGAGGAACGCCGGCGGCACCGCGGCCGATGCCGCAGCGCCGCTCATGCCCCTGCCTCCAGAACAGGCACAAGCCGCACGCCGGTCGCCGAACGAGCGCGACTAGCCCCGCCGAGTGCCAGCGGATGCCCAGGCCCATGCTCCACAACCGGATCAGCGGTCTCCGGAACCGAATGCGGCCGACGACGCCCCGACGACTGGCGGTCGACCGGCACAGCAACGGCGCTCACCTGGGTGCCCCAGGAAAAGCGCGCACAAGACCGCGTCCCAGTCCGCTCACATGGCGGAGTGGGCGGTCGATGGGGAAACTGTGACCGGTCCAACGGCGCAATATGCGCCAATCGGGCATGGATGGGCTGACAAAGGGCAGCGCATGCTGCAACATTGGGGAGTGCCTCGCTTCGATATCGAGGTGGGCATAACGAAGGGCTCTTTGGCGCTTCGTCGGTTCTCTCCGAACCAAGATCGAACTGTTCGGCCGGCGGCTACCGGACGAGCAATCCCTTCAGGGGGTCGGCAAACTCCCTGGTGGCAGATGGGACGCCATCAGCCGAGGTGACGGCGAATCACCTGGGTGGCCGGGCGTCCCGGCGGCTGGAAGACCCGCTCAGCGGGCGCCGCCATCGCAACTACCTCATCCCGCCCCCTTCCGGGGCCGAGGTACGCCCGCAGCCGGATAGGCGCGGGAAGACAGAGTGGGCACCCAGCCGGAGCGACGCACGAGTCATCGCTGCCACGGGGGGTGCCTGTCGGTGGGTACGGGTATCCTGCACCGTGTCGAGACCTTCCCTGGATAGGTCTGCGGCCGTGCCCCGGAGCTCCACCTCGCGGGGCTTAACCATGTCCATATCGATCTTATTCAGGGACACGGTACCCCTCTGCGATCCCACGGCGACACCCCGGTACCGCTCGTGTCGCCAATAGGATTCCGTCTCCTGACGGGTCGCCAGAACCCCCCGATGACCTGCCCCGCTCCCCAGCCAAGGCGTCACCCGGGCATGATGAGCGGTATGCATGTGACGCAGACGCCCAGGCACGACGATCCCCTCGACGTGGAGACCTTCGCTCGCCCTGAGCAGCGGCGCCGCTATGTCGCGGCCATGAAGCGCATCGCTGCTGAGCGCTGCCCTGGCACTCCGGTTCGTGTTTACGTCAGCGCTGGCCCCAAGACTGTCAACGACTCGAACTGGCCGCGCTTGCTGAAGCGCATCACCGAAGACCTGCCCGCCGGTGTCGAACTCCTCCACTACCGCACCGCATTCGAGGAGAACTCGTACGACTGGGACTCGTTCGCAGGCCAGCTCGACGGGCTCGTCGTCATCGGCCGGTCCAAACGTCTCGGGAGCCGCGTACACGTCCTTGGCCCCGTCGCGCGCCTCGAACTCCGCTCGCTCATCGCGAGCAAGCCCGTCCTGCTGTTCACGCACAACCTCGGCCTGGTGCCGGCGATCGACTGTCTGAGTCAGGTCATGCCCCCGTCCGAGGCGCCGCGGCTCAAACTGGTCGCTCCGAAACGTTGGGACCGCGACTCGGCCACGCTCCACGCAGCACTGGACGCCGTTCGTCCGAACGGCGCCACCGGGCAGGAGCCTGATGTGATCGAGCGCGCGCAGGCTCACCTGGTGGCTCCGTTCGCCGCTGGTACGAACTGACCGTTGATGACAGGGCGGGGGCGTCCAGCACCGCGGGAGTTCCTCTCGGCGGTCATCAACGAGAAGCTGAAGCCCGAGGCCACGCACTCCTGCAACGACAGACACTGCGGCTGCGGACAACAACTCATGGTCATGTTCCTCGGCGTCTAGTACCAAGGCTCGCGCCTCGCGTGCGATGGCCGCGTCGACCGAGAGCCTGGCCTCGGTCGGCTGCAAAAATCAGGCGCGCTCCTTGGGCGCGTAGCGGATAAGCACCACGTCGTCGATCGACCGGACCTCCAGCACCTTCATCCGTGCGGTCGTGCCGCCTGGGTAGTCGGCCGGGCCCAGGAAGCGGGCCGCTTCCGGCTGGCCGACCAGGAGCGGAGCAATAGCCAAATGCACCTCGTCCGCGAGGTTCTGGGCCATGAGCTGGGTGTGGATGGTGCCACCGCCCTCCACCATTAGCCGACCGATTCCGCGGCGACCGAGCTCATCGAGGGCCTGCTCCCAGTCGAGTTCCGGTCCGACGCTGACCACATCGGCCAGTCCGTCCAGCGTCGCGCGAACCTTGTCCACTGCGCTGTCCACGGTGATCACGAGCTTGTCGCCCCCGTGGTGCCAGAAGTTCAGGTTGGCGTCCAAGTCGCCGGACTTCGTGACTGTGACTTTCAACGGGTACGCAGGCTTGCCCTCTGCGACCCGCTGAGCACGGCGGGCCTCGCTGTTGACGAGCAGACGAGGGTTGTCCTTGCGCATTGTGGTCGCGCCGATGAGTATCGCGTCGCACGAGGCGCGTACCTCATCGACACGGTCGAAGTCCTCGGCGTTGGACAGGCGCAGCCGTTCGGGCGTGGCGTCGTCCAGGTAGCCATCGACGCTCGTGGCGGCGGAAAGGAGGACGTAGGGGCGTGTGGTCATCAGATTCGCATTCCGTTTCGTTTCAGACTTCGTGCGGGAGCACAGCGTCGAAGGCCGAGCGGAACTCGGCTACTTCCGGCTGGCGCTGCCACGGGAGGAGCGCCGAGTCCAGGCGGGAGAGTTCCTTGAAGATCCGACCAGATCCGGTGTCTTCAGCCACGGTGAGGGCCTGAAGCCCAACCGCGGCAGCCTGTTCGGGAACGCCGGCCCCGGCATGAGCCACAGCTGCGCGTGCCAGGTACACCCCCCTGTCGCGGTGGTATCCCTCAGGCAGCGCTGTGATCGCCGACATGAAGATTTCCGCGGCCTGGTCGTGCTTGCCCAGCGCCTCCAGGCTCTGCGCGCGGTGCACCTCCACGTACTGGGAGTTCAGCCATACACCCCAGGGGGTCGGATCGCCGGTGATACGGTCCAGGGCGCCGTGGACGTCGTCGATCGCACGTTGGCTCTCCGAGGCGTCGCCGCGCAGCGCGTGTCCGTAGGACTCGTATGTCCGGGCGACCGCCGCGAGTCGGGACCGCGGCCGCGCCAGCCGCTGAGCAGCCTCAGCCAGATCGATCACGTCGACCAGGTCGCGCGTCTCACCGGCCAACTGAGCCTTACGGGCCATGACATACGAGGTCAGGTCCCCGTCTCCCACCGTGTGGCTCCAGTCGAACGCCCGGTCCAGCCAGAAGCGAGCATGGTCGAAGTCGCCCAGATCCTGGTAGAGCCAGCTGGCGAACTCCGCGAACTGCGTCTGGAGCTCCATAAGGTCGTGCCGGTCGACACCTTTGGCCTCCCGGCGTAGCTCCTTGATGACCTCGATGTAGTCCCGAACGTCCTCGAGGGCCCGTGCGGGCCCGAGCATGTTGTCGCTGTCGATCAGCAGTCGGCGCAGGTGCTTCAGATGCTCAACCGGCGTGCCGCCGTACGCGGCCGCAGATCGTGCCCTCCGAACGAGCCCCGGCACGGTGCCTGGGTCCGCGGCCGCCGGAGTGCTCACGCCGAATGCAGCCGCCGCACCGATGCCCACTCCGCCGCGCAACACGTCGCGTCGATCGAGCGCCACGAATACCACCGATCCATCCCGTAGACGAGCGGGGACACAGATCCCCGCATCGTCCGACGTTGCCTGCTCGGCTACGGCGGTGACCAGGTCCGAAGGCATTTTGGAAACATGGTGGGCCGGATTGGACACATGGACACGAGGCGTGGAAACACCACGTACCTCGGCATCAGCCTGTTCCCAGGCACGCAAGATCGCGCCGCACACGTCCAGCTCGCGGTCGCAAGCCGCCGCGATCTGACGCGACGGAGCTTGCTGTCCCCGCTCGAGCTTCGAAAGGTACGAGCGTGTGGCGTGGACTCGTTGACCGAGCTGTTCCAGAGACAGTCCGCGGGCCTCACGCATGCCTCGCAGCTCTGCACCCCAGCGGTGCCACGGCGACTTCTCCGGCGTTAACTCGGCCGGCCGCTGTCCCACGTCACTCCCCCCGGATGTGTCCTATGTAGCCAACTGGGTTTGGCTACATGCCAACCGTAGAAGAAACCGGAACCGGGGCCTACACCTGAGCTGACGGCGTATCCAGCCGCAACAAGCAACTTCTGCTCCGGGAGGGCGCCATGACCGAGCTGCAATGCGGCGTCGCATGATTCGGGAGCGTCGAGCTGCTCTGCCCTTGCATGAGGGCAGGCCCCTGCTCTCATGGCTGAAGGTCCGTGGTTCATCCGCGGAGGGTCAGCTTGGGGCCGATTCCGCGCTCTTCGCCTGCGGGTCGCTGGAAGAGAGCGCCGCTTTGACGGCCCGTTGCTTCGACGGTTCGCACATGAGTGAAACCGCGCGAGCTGTAGTAGTCGTGGAGGCCTCCGTTGTCCCGCCAGGCGTCGAGACGCAGCCACTGCTTGCCTTGATCTGCGGCAAGTCGGCTTGCCCAGTCGAGCATGGCGGAGCCGAGTTCCAGGCCGCTGACGTCGCGGCGTACGGCCATGCGATGTACGTACAGGGCCGGTTCAGCAGCCTCATCGGGTCTCCAGAAATCGGAGTCTGCGTGTTCGTCGACCGTGACGGTGGCGATGGGGAGGCCATCGTCTTCGACAATCCAGCACTCGCCAGCGGCGATGTTCTCCTGGATCCGTTCAGCGCGGGGCGGGTACTGCCACTGATCACTTCCGCGGTCTCGCAGCCAGGAGGCTGCGTGGTTCCAGAGGTCGATGACGGTCCCCAGGTCGTCCTCCGTGGCGGGGCGGATCACAGGGTCGGAGCCGAGCGAGGGGCGGCTGCGTTCATAGGTGATGACGTGACGATCTCCCGGCAGCACGTTGACGACGGAGCGTACTGGCGTGCCGTCCTCGGTGTAGCCGGTGCAGACGTGTACGGCGACCGGTGTCCCAGGGCCAAGTTGGAGCCGATCCGCCTCATCGGGAGTCGGCATACGGATCTGGATCTCGTCCAAGGCGCGGACCTGCTCGTAGCCGAGTTCGGCGAGAACGGTGTTGGCGCCGCGGGCGATGTCGTCAGGGTTCATGATCTCGCTGTCCTGAACCCGGGACAGGGGGAAATGGGAGTCGTTGGTGTTGTACGGGATGCCGTCAACGAACCGCACACGACGCCGGACAGCCACGAGCTCCCCTTCGGGCAGCCGGAGCCGCTCGCGGATCTCACGGCTCGGCGTGATGACTCGTACCTCGATGTGCTGGCTGGCTTCCCGGCCGTCCTCGGTCATCTGGGAGAGGAATGCGTCCATCTCGGGCGACAGCGGCCGCTTCGAGAACTCTGCTTGAGGGCGGTAGACCATGGGGCGGCGGCTGCGGACGAAGTACCCGCGCGGACGGTCACTGATGATCAGACCCTCGTTCACCAGGACTTTCAGCCCTTGAACAGCAGTCGACCGAGTGGTGTTCCACTCGGTCGCGATCTCGGCTTCTGTCGGCAGCCGTGCGCCTGGTCCGTGCATACCCTGAGCGATCTCGGTGCGGATCTTGTCCGCGATGCGCTGGTAGAGGGCTCGAGGCCTCCCGCTGACTGCCATAGGACAGATCTACAGGTGGGCGCAATGAGTAGTCAATCTATCTGATCTCGGTTTTGCTCTTGACGATCACCTACTGACGGTGTCAGCATCGTCTCATCACGCATTGACTAGTCAATCTACTTCAACTAGTTCATGCCACATCCAAATAGCGCAGCCTGCTCGCCATCGCTTACATGCGGCGCCGGGGTGACCGACCTTCGAGGTCGACACGATGTCCCCCGACGGGGTTGAGCAGGGCAGCCAAGACAGCAGTTGCGCTGCCTGTCCTCCACGATCCGACCTGCGGGTTTCCGCTGTGCGGCTCCTGGTTGGCAGGGAACGCAGCCCATGTCAGTCCCCCGCCAAGGAGCCCGTCTTGCGTGTCAGCAAGCTCCCCCCGTACCGGCTCAGCGACTTCCGGCCCCAGAACGTCAACCTCCGCGAAGGCGAGGTTCCGACTCTCCGTTGCCCGGAGTGCGAGGCCTGGCACTCGATCAAGCGCAGTCTCCTGACGCCGCACTACCCGGAGCCCGGGAAGCGGTGCTTGGGAAGCGCGCGGCGCATCGAGTTCGACATGACCGTCGAGGAGTGGGGTGCCGCTCTGGTCGAGGGCGCTCTTGAGGCTGGCGCGCGGCGGAGTAAGCAGCAGTTCAGCAAGCCGACCCCGCCCTCGGGGTCGGCAGTCCACCGCCTGCCCCGTACCACCCAGACGCCGCTTGAACGTGCGCGTCAGGCGATCGCGCGTCACCAGGTCGACTGCAAGATCTGCTCGGGTGGCAAGAAGTGCCGGATGACCGTGCTCCTCGCCCAACACGAGGCGGGCCGGGCGGGGTTGGCGGCGCTGGAGCGTGCGCTGCGTGCGGTCGCCCGCCACCGAGTCGGGTGCGACGACTGCCGGCGAGGCGAGTTCTGCCCGCTGGGCTACGAGCTGGCCGAGCGCAAGGTGTGGACGGAAGAGACCCGCGAGGACATCGTCCGCCAGCAGGTCCGCGAGCAGCAGGAAGAGCAGAACTGGGAGCGTCGCCGCGATCGTCGCCTCGCCAGCCGGCGGGCGACGGACTGGCGGCGCGTGGGGCCCGCGGTCCGGCGTACCGACCAGGTCCGTGCGCAGCGCCCGGTGGGCACCGACTCCCCGAACGACCACACCAGCGTCCCGCTGGAACCGGTCCACATCTCGCGCTGACACGGAGGGGCTCCATGAAAATCGTCGAACCCGGCACATACGACTTCGCCCTCGACGTCACCTTCCCGGCCGCGATGAAGACCGGCTACCGAGGGTCGAGCGGCAAGCTCACGGTCAAGGACCCGGTGGCGAAGGACGCGCTGGCCAAGCGGCTCACGGACCGCCTCACGGATCTGGCCGGCAAGGACCTCACGGTCACGCGGCTGGAGCTGACCCCCACGTCGGGGCCGACGGTCGCGGAACAAGCGGTCATCGACTACACGGACTGCATCCGGGTCGCCGCCGAGCACGTGGACTCCTGCCTGTCTTGCCAGAGCGAGCAGTACTGCGAGACGGGCGAACCGATCCTGTACCACTTCGAGTTGGCGCTGGACCGCTACCAGCGGCGCGAGAGCCTTCTCGTCTGATCGCCGAGCACCGTTGGACCTGCGTTACCTGTGATCGCCGCCCGTGTGACGTGCGGCGATGGCGGGGGGCAGCAGGGCCTTGTCAGGTCAGCAGCCCTTGCTGGGTTGGCCTCCGCCAGGGAAGGCCAACCCAGCCCACAACCGAGTAACGAGAACGGCCCCGGGGCGCATCCCGGGGCCGTTGTCGGTCGCTTGTCGTTCATCGCGAGAGGAACACGACCTTGTTGAAGAACATGATGACATCCCCCAGGCCGATCAGTGCGCAGGGGGACGGGAATCCGAGCCAGGAGGACGAGGCGCTGCGCCGCGCCCGGGAGAACGACCAGAGGGGTGGGAGGCGGTGACCGCCACCGTCTACGGCACCGGCACCCTGCACGCCGTGGCCGTGGACGAGAGGCCGTTGCGGCCCGCCCCGGCGCCCGGGCTGGTGGTGAGTGAGCGCGAGCGCGGGTTCCGCGCTGATCTGACGGCGTCCCGCGAGGCCGTCAGCGGTGTCCGCAAGCTGACCCGGTCGATGCCGGCGTCGCACGGCGCGGACCAGGACCTCGCGGACTCCGCGGAGCTCCTGGTGTCCGAACTGGTGGGCAACGCGGTGCGGGCGAGCGCCCCGGACGCGGACGTCCGCCTGGTCGTCGAGGTGTACGCCGCGGTGGCCGGTTCGCCGGGCATTGAGGTGATCGTCCACGACACCGTGCCGGGTCGGCCGCACCGCGGTGAGGCCGCGCTGGACAGTGACGAGGCGGAGTCGGGCCGGGGCCTGGGCATCCTCGACGCGCTCACGGACCGCTGGTCCGTCGAGCCGTCGCCGGAGCCGTCCTTCGAAAAGATGATCAGGTGCCTCGTCAGCCGAGCTGAGTAGCACCACCGCCGTACGGGAGGGCGGGCGCGCGGAAGGTCAGCTCCTTCGGGCGCAGCCCCCTCGCGTCCGACGGCGCCGGAGATCACCGCCCGTCCGCTCCCCATCCCCCAACAGCCCCAGGAACTCCATGTTCCTGGGGCTGCCTGAGTCTGCGATTTCAACGGAGGGCCCCATGAAGAACGTCCAGGACCTCGTCGGTCTGTCCGCTGCCCACATGCCCGCCTCCGAGGCCGGCGTCGACTGGCGGCACAACGCGGTCTGCCGCGAGGAAGACCCCGAGTTGTTCTTTCCGATCGGCAACACCGGGCCTGCGCTCCTGCAGATCGAGGAGGCCAAGGCCGTCTGCCGTCGCTGCCCGGTCATGGAGCGCTGCCTCCAGTGGGCCCTGGAGTCCGGCGAGGACTCGGGCGTGTGGGGTGGCCTGAGTGAGGACGAGCGTCGCGCCATGAAGCGGCGCGCGGCCCGGAACCGCGCTCGGCAGGCCAGCGCCTGACCGCCCCGCCACCTGCAGCCCTGCGCTGCCCGGGCGCCACCGGACCAGCCCTCGTTGGCCCGGTGGCGGCGGAGAACGCAGGGACCAGGCCGCGTTAGAGCGCGGTGCGGCCGTTCCCGAACCCACACCCCTTCGACATCCCCAGGGAGATCCCCGATGGTCGAGAACACCCCGTGCAACCACACCCCGCTCTGCCCGCCCGCCAGCAGCCCCGACCGTGAGGCGGCCCGCGTCGTCTCCAGCCACCCGGAGCAGGGCTGGAGCCTGCTGTGCAACGGATCCGTCGTTTTCGAGGACACCGGTGAACTGCTGCCCGACGGCCGCGTCATCGCCCCGCACCGGCCCACGCCCCCGCCCGCCGTCCCCAGCTCGGCCGGCAGCCAGCTGGCTCCGGGCCCCTTCCGCTTCGCGGACACCAGCAGGCTCATCGGCGGCACGCCCGGCAGCGGGAAGACCGGCGCGGCCGCCGCGATGCACCGCTTCGCCCTGACCTCGGAGCACGGCCGGGCCGACGTCCCTGTAGACCACCCGTCGGTCTGACGGCTGCCTCCCCCGTCCGTTCCGGCCTGGCGCCGGCACGGACGGGGTCGAAGAGAGCCGGACAGCCCGGACGGCACGGCCACAGATATATAGGGGGAGAACATGCTCCGTGTCATCACGAGCAGCACCCACCGTCGTCTCCAGGAGGCGGTGACCAAGGCCGAGAGGATTCCCGGCCTCGAAACCGAACTCGCCGACCTCCGCAAGAAGTTGAAGACCGCGCAGAGCGGGAAGGACGTCGCCGCGCGTACGGCCGAGGACCTGGAGGACGCCCGGCAGGCCGGGGCCGAGATCGCGGCGACGCTCACCCAGCCGGACGCCCTGCAGCGGGAGGCCATCCTCGACATCGCCGCCTCGCTCGTCCGCCACGCCCAGGGCCTCGGTCTCGACGTGAAGCGGCTGCACAGCGGCGAGCCCTACAGCCCGTCCCCCACCGCCTCCGCCGAACCGGAGTCACCTCCGGCCGGGGCCGAGAGCGGGGAGAGCGCGGACCTTCCCTACGTGCACGTCTACGTCCACCAGGGGCAGATCCGTTCCGTGCACCGCTGGAGCGAGGCTGCCGTGCGCCAGGCCCACGCCGACGGCGCTCCCCCGGAAGGCTGGTGCCAGGACCGCAGCTGCTCGGAGATGCCCGGGCCGATGCCGTACTCGCTGTACCCGCTGCCCGTGCAGGTGCCGTGGCCGGACCGCAGCCAGGTGCACCTGCTGCTCCACCGGGGCCGGCCGATCGCGGCGTTCGGCACCGCGCAGGCCGCCCGCCGCGACTGCGCCACCACGAGCATGGCCGCCACCGAGCCCGACCACATCAAGGTCGTCAGCTGGCCGATCGCGGACAGCCACCTGTACCCGACGGGCACCGAGGATGAGCAGGGTCTGGACGGCGCCGCCGCACAGCGGCATCACGCTCGGCTGCTCGCGGCCATGGCGACCGGCCGGTGCGCGGCAATGCGCCGCGAGAAGGTCGAGCCGCCCGAGGACTTCCTCCAGCTCTGCTCGAACCTCCGGGCCGCCGCAGTGAAGCTCTCGGTCACCGAGGCCGAGATCGACGAGTACGCCTCGACTTGGGCGGCAGTTCTCTGATCGCGGCTCCACGGCGATCCGACCACGGAAGGGCATCTGTCATGCCGAACGTCCCCCTCCTCGTCCTGGTCGTGTTCGGCGGCACCGCGCTCGTGCTGGCCGCCAACCCGAAGCAGCCGTTCTTCCAGCAGCTCTTCGGGAGCCTCCGGTCCGCCGAGCGCACCCCCACACCCGAGCAGCGGTACTGGGCCGAGGTCAACAACGACGGGCTCACCGACGACCAGCTGCGTCGTCGCGCCATGCGGCTCGGCGGCACTGTGGGCCGGGGTACCAGCGGCGATGTCACCACGATCGAGGTGAGCGGCGAGAACGAACTCGGCCCGACGTTCACGTCGCAGCGGTACTGCCGCGGCAAGGACGGCCTGTGGCGGGCCGGTTGAGCACGTCCCCCTGAGTTGCCCGTCGTTCCCGGCGATCCGAGTCGCCGGGAACGGCAGGGAGCAGCAGGGATTTCCCCCGATCTCGCGCTCCACGGCCGGCCTCCTCCGTGGGAGGCCGGCCTCGTGCCGCCGGGTCCGGTACGACCATCCCCCCGTTCCGGACCCGGCTTCCCTATCCCGACCACGAAGGGTCTCGTCATGCCGATCGTGCTCGCCCTTGTCCTCGGCCTGGTCCTGGTCGTCGGCGCCGCGACGGTCCTGGTCGCCAACCCGAAGCAGCCGTTCCTCCGGCAGTTCTTCGGCACCGACCGGCCCACTGAGCAGCGCCCCGACGGCCAGAGCTGACCTGCCTCCCTGTGTTGCCTGTCGCCCCCGCCAGACCACCTGGGCGGGGACGGCAGGGAGCCGCAGGGACGTTCCCCCGATCCCGCGCTCCACGGTCGGCCTCCCCTGTGGGAGGCCGACCGTCCTGCTGTCCCGGCAAGACCCTTTCGTGCCCGGCCCGGAGTGCAGTTCCCCACCGAAGCCTGAGCTTCGTGCCCGCCCTCCAGAAACTGCGGGCTGTTTCGCACCCGCTTGCCGACGCACCCCGGAACCCTCGCCCGCCCCGGGCGGGATGGCCTCTCGTCATAGCCCGGTTTCGGGGGCGCCTTGGCACCCCGGAGCTCGTTTCGGCTCCGGCGACTGCCGTTTCGGGAGCAGCCCTCACCGTTTCGAGCACACCCTGAACCGCCCCTTCCGGAGGCCATCATGACCATCACCGAAGTGCCGCAGAAGGCGGCACACGAGACCCCCGTTTCGCACTCGCCGACCCCCGCTTCGGAGACAGCCGATTTCGTTTCGGATGCACGCGGGACCGTTTCGGGCACGGAAGAGCGGAACCCGATCAAGCCCAAGCGCGACCGCCTGATGACCACCCTGTCCTTGGTCGCCGCGATCGGCGGCACGGTGGTCGGTGGCATCGGCTTCGCCATGTCCTACAGCACCTTGGCAAAGGTCGCCCTGAGCTGGGGATTCAGCGAACGCCTCGCGCCCTGGTTCCCGGTCGGCGTGGACGCGTCGATCATCGCGTTCCTCGCGCTGGACCTCTACCTGATCCGCAAGGGCACCCCGTGGCCGCTGCTGCGGCTGGCCGCGCACTGCATGACAGGCGCGACGATCTGGTTCAACGCCAGCTCGCAGGGCCAGATCACAGCCGATCTGGTCAAGGCCGCCTCGCACGGCGTCATGCCTGTCCTCTTCGTGGTCGGGGTGGAGGCCGCCCGCCGCCTGATCATCCAAAAGGCCAGGCTGGAGGCAGGAACCGCGACCGACCGGATCCCGCTGCACCGCTTCATCCTCTCCCCGCTCGCCACCCCGAAGTTCTACCGCCGGATGAGGCTGAACGGGGTCACCAGCTACCCGGAGATGGTCCGGCGCGAGCAGGAGCTCATCGCCTACAAGCAGTGGCTCACGCGCAAGCACAACGGCGACCTGAGCAAGGCGACCGAGGACGAGCGGCTGCCGATGAAGATGGCTGCCTACGGCTACACCGTCTCCGAGGCGCTCGCGCTGCCCGAGCAGCAGGAACGCGAAGCCGAGAAGCGGGCGGAGGAAGCCGAGCGCCGGCGCCTGGAGGCGGCCACCCGCCGGGAGATCGAGCAGAAGCAGGCCGAAGGCCGGCGTCTGGAGGCCGAGGGCCAGCTCGAAGCCACCCGCGCCCGGGTGGAGGGCGAGATGGGCCAGGCCCGTGCACACGCTCGTGCCCAGGTCAGCGCCGCTGAGCGGGCCGCTCAGCGGGAGGAGCAGGAGCTGGAGACCGCCGTCATCCTCGAGGCCCGGGCCCGGCAGGCGGAGGCGGAGCGCCAGGAGTCCGAGGCGCGTGAGGCGAAGGCCGCCGCCGACCTGCGCGCGGCCGAACTGGAGGAGCAGGCCGCCGAGAAGCGGAGGGCCGTGGAGGAGGCCGACCGGGTCGCCGCGGCGGAGGCTCAGGCGATCGAGACGGCGACCATCGCCGAGGCCCGCCAGCGCAAGAACGAAGCCGACCAGGCCGCCGCCGAAGCGGAGTTGGCCGCCGCCGAAACGCGGCGCAGCGCCGCCGAACGCGACCGGCTGGCAGCGGAGGAAGAAGAGCGCGCGGCGGCTGCCCGGGCCAACACCGAGGAAGCCGGGCAGCGCGAGGCCGAAGCTGCGAAGGCCGCCGCCGAAACGCGGCTCACCGCCGCCGAAGTTGAGCGGCGCGCGATCGAAATCGAGGACGACGCGAAGCTGACGCCGCGCGAGCGGGCGGTCCGCAAGGTCGCCCGGATGGTTATCGCCGCAGGTGGCAACGCCGATCAGGTGCCGCTCGCCGACATTCAGCGGGAGATGGCCGTGTCGTCCACCGACACCGCTTCGCGGTACCGCCAGGAGGCCGCCGAGCTCCTCGCCGGCGGCTACATGGCCGCGTAGCGACCTGCACGAACTGCTTCGACGGTTCCACCGGCCCCCGAGATGACGTCAACACCTCGGGGACACGGTGAAGGCGCCGAAGCGCCGGGTCCCACCCTCTCACCCAACCTGCCCGTCAGGAAGGTGAATCGGGGGGTGACCAGCACCAACAGCGGCCGGGTGATCAGGCCTCGCAGTCTGCGAGCCGACCGGCCGTTTAAGCCCTCTATGTCCACCTCGATCGAACGGAGGATCACGGAAGCGTGGGCGGAACCGCGTACTGGACAAAACAGATAAGGCGGGCGGATGAGCGGTCGCCCAAGGCGGGCGCGACCCGGCGGATAGACCGGCTGCGCGGACTGCTGAACGACGCCGAGCCGGCGGTCGCCGACCGCGTCTGGAAGGAAGTCGTCGACATCCTCCAGCGGACCACCGACAGCCACTCGACACGCGGTTCCGCGTACTGGACCGACGAGATCAAACGGGCCGACAAACGGTCGCCCAAGGAGGGCGCGACCAAGCGGCTGGACCGGCTGCGCGGCGTCCTGCAGAGGGTCGATCCGGTGGTCGCCAACCGCGCCTGGCGGGACGTGAGCGACACCCTCCAGCAGATCACTGTTCGTCACACACGGTAATCGTTCACCCATTCATTCACCCGGGGGAGAGATGAACTCGACCCGGCCCTACACGCGTACGTACGCGCACGAGGGCCCGAGTTCACTCCCCCGGTCGCAGACCGTGAGGGGAAAGCAATGGAATTGCTGCTTCTCGCGTGCGCATGGCTCGTGTACACGGCGGGCGCGCAGAGCGAGCAGGCAAAGGTCGGGCTGTCCCCGGCGCAGCGGGACATCCTGAGGGAGCGGACGCGGCACGAGAAGGCCGTGCAGAAGATCGCCGACAAGCACGGGGTCGCTGCGCCGGCCGACCGCAAGGCGGGCGTCTCGCCCTGGAAGGAGCCGCCGGCCTCGGAGCGCGATCCGGTGCTCACGCTGCCGGAGGCGTTCCGCTCGGGCTACCGCGGGCACACCCGCGTCGAGCGTCTGGCGACCCCGATGGGCCGCCGCGCCGGCGGCTGGGCCGCGCGGGGCGTGGCCTGGGGCCAGGACACCGGCCGGGGCGCGCTGCGGGAGTACCGCAGGCGCCGCCGGGCCGCCGGCCATGACGACCCGGCGCCGGTGCTCGAGCGCGTGCCCCTGCCGCCGGACGCTCCGCCCCTCCCGGCCGGCCCGCCGCCGGTCGCGGGCACCGACAGCGGCGACGGCAAGAAGGGCGTCTCCCTGGAGAGGCCCAAGGAGGAGACCGAGGCCGAGAAGCCGGAAGGCTCCGAGAAGCCCTCTGAGGGGGCCGCAGAGCCTCCCGCAGGCGCTGATGGCTCCCCCGGGGCCCCGGAGGCCTCAACAGGCCCTGAAACGCCGCCAGATGGGGCCGGAGATGCGCCGGCGAAGGAGTCCGAGGCTCCCGCCCCGGAGGCCTCACCGGGTCCCGAAGAGGCGGCGGCCGGGCCCGAAACCAAGGACGCGGCGGCCGAACCCGAGCCCGCCGCCGCCGAAACCAAGGACACCGCGGAGCCGAAGAGCACCGAGGAGCCCGCCGGCGCTGCCGAAACGGAACCCGCCCCGGCCCCGGCCGAGCCGGAAGCCACCCCGGCGGCGCCCGAAAACTCGGCGGCCGGGCCCGAAACCCAGGCCGCTGAACCCGAAAGCCCGGCTGCGGCGCCCGAGGGCACCACGTCGGGACCGATCCGAGACAGTGAACCGGCTGCCGCCGGTGGAGGAGTTGGGCGTATGGCAGCAGAGGTCACGTACGAATCCGTCGCGGAGGAAAGCGACGAGCTCTCCCTGATGTGCAAGGAGGACTCGCAGAGCTGCGACCGGATCAAGAACCGCGCCGAAAGGGAAGTCGGGCGCGGTGACACCCTGCTCGCGCAGATGGAGACCACGGGCTTCGGGCAGTCCCTCAAGGCCTGGGTCACCCGCTGCCGGGAGGACTACCAGGGGATGGGCGCCCATCTCGACGAGCTCAAGAAGAACACGATCGCCCAGGACGAGAAGGTCGTGCAGGCCAAGGGCTACCTGATCGCAGGCCAGGGCGTCTACTACGACATCGCCCTGGACATGGAGCAGGTCGCCGAACGCGAGGCGTACATCAGCGACGCCGTCGACTCCGAGGACACCTCCGCACACACCGAGGTCTACGAGACGAGGGGAGCCTGACCATGGGCGCAGCTAAGGCAGTTGGCTCGTTCGTCACCGTCGCCGCCATCCTGGCCAGGGCGACGGCGTACGGGGTCCGAGCCGCCTTGACCAAGAGGGCCGTCGAGCGGCTGGAGAAGCGCTACCACGACCGCGCCGACTCGGCCCGGTACCTGTCCGAGGCGATGGGCAAGCTGGAGGTCGACGAGCCGACCACGACCGCCTACATGGAGGTCGCCACCCTGTCCGAGGCCATGGCGGCCAACGTCGCCGGCATCGTCGGCCGCGCCGACTCCCTTCAGGCCAACGCCCAGGGGCTGGCGGAAGCGACCGAAGCTGAGCACGGCCGGATGAGGGAAGCGAACCGCACCCACACCGTGAAGATGGCCGACCGGCAGTTCATCCAGCCCCGCTAGGCACCAACACCACCCCACCTCGAAGGGCGGGACCGCAATCCGCGGTCCCGCCCTTCGTCTTCGCTGAAAACGGAGAAGACCGGATGGCCACGACCACACCGACCCAGGAAGAGACCGAAGACAACGCTCCCCAGGAGCTGACCGGACTGCGCGCGCGGATGGCCCAGATGCACAACCCGGGCCTGTACGTCGGCTCCGGACTCGGCATCGCCTCCGGCTGGCTGTCCGGTGACCCCCTGCTGCTCACCACCCTTGGCACCACCGGCGTCGCGGCCGGCTGGGCCGCGCTCGGCATGAACCCCGGTCCGTGGCGCTGGCTGCCCGGGCAGGGCGAGCCGTGGGAGTGGATGGCCCGCAGCAGCCGGCGCGGTTACCGGCGCCGGGTCCGCCGGATGCGCCGCCGCCTCGACCTCGACCACGCGTACGGGCCGGCCGTCGGCTCCGACGGCATGCTCGTGCCGACCATCGGCATCGCCGACGGCTGGCGCCACCGCGACGACCGTGCCGCCCTGGTCCGCGCGGCGAAAGCCGACGCCTACCGCAGGCGGTCCGCCACCCTGCGAGCCATCTGGGCCAAGGGCCTTCCCGACTGGGAGCGCGGCTGGTGGCGCCGCTACAGCCCCGTGGAGATGGCGCTGCGGGCCGGCCCGCTCGCGGCGATACCCGCCAGCAGTTACATCGACGTGCCCTGGTGGGCCCGCCTCCTCGTCGCCTCCACCGCGGCGACCTGGGGGGCACGGATGTGGGCCCTTCCGGACTCGGCGACGCCGGCGGCCGCCGAACACCCGGACGGCGTCGACTGGTACCTGGCCCGGTGGGACGAGTGGATCGCCTGCGACCAGGGCCCGCTGCCCGCCTCCAAGCTCACCGACGTCCGTCTGGACGAGGACCGGCTGACCGCGATCGTCGTCTCCACCACCGCCAGGCCCGCCCTCGGCGTCGGCCAGGACGCGGTCTCGATCGCGTTCGAGGTACCGCCGCGGGCGGTCAACATCTACCGGCCCGACGACATGGCCGCCTCCCGCGCCAAGCTCACCGTCAAACTGCGCAACAGGACCGGCGAGCTGGACATGGACGACCTGTCGGCCGTCTGGGAGGAGTACAGCCCCTACCACGGCAGCGAGCTGTACGACGCGGAGGAGACCGAGTTCGGCCGGCGCTTCAAGCTCTTGATGCCGCGCCGCGGTTCCTCGGTCGCCGATGTGCAGCCCCTCGCCATTGCCCAGGCCCTGGACATGGACGGAGAGGACGCCGTCTCCCACCTCCACCTGCGGGTGATCGACGCCCGCCGTATCGAGGTCAACGAGATGAGCGTCAACCCGCTCCAGGACGGCGTCCCGCTGGACCCGAGCGCGCTCGTCATGGACGACCGGGGCTACGTCACGGTCGGCAAGGACATCTACGGCGAGCCCGCCCGCTGGCGCCTGATGATCCCCAACGAGGGGAAGTTCGGGCTCACCGGCCGTCAGGGCATGTCCGCGGTGCACTCCTTCTCCTCCGGCACCACCGGCTCGGGCAAGAGCTCGCTGGAAGAAACCCTCCTGATCGCCCAGATGATCAACGGGATCGTCGGGTGGCTGGCCGACGGCAAGTACGGCGCCGGTTTCGCCTCGTGGACCCAGGTCCTCGACTGGCTGGTCAAGAGCCACTACGGCGCCATGCTCATGGCCCAGGCCGCCGTCGACGTCGGCAAGTTCCGCTTCTCCACCCAGATGAAGATGCAGTGGCAGGACGCCGACGGCTACGTCATGGACGGCCGCAGCTTCTTCGTCCCCGGCGAACCGTTCGCTCCCATGCAGTTCACCGCGGACGAGTTCAACGAAATGGTCATGGACCCGGCCAAAGACCACGTCAACTCGTTGCTCGCCAGCGTGTCCAACCTCGGCCGCCAGACCCGGTCCGCCGGCATCGGCGCCCGGGTCTACGTCCAGATCCCCAACCTCGACTCCATCGGCACCAACAAGCACGCCAACGCCATCCGCGACATGCTCCAGTCCGGCAACATCGCCCTGTTCCGCACCGCCCGTGCGGACGTCGACGTGATGTCGCTCGGCTCCAGGACCCCGAAGTTCCGCCTGGAGCCGATCCCGGAGACGTTCCCGAACGGCGCCGGCACCGGCGGCCTGGGCTACATCGCCGACGGCTCCGACCAGTACACCCAGTCCCGCATGATGTTCCACCCCAACCCGGTGCGCACCGCCCGCGAACTGCCGCGGCCGACCCTCACCTGGGAGGAAGCCGACGCAGCGGCCGCCATGAGCCCCGCCGGCGTCGCCTACCTGCGGCGGGACGAATACCGGCACATGGACGCCGGCGAGGAAGAAGAGTTCCTGCGCGACCTGGTCAAGCAGGAGCAGGAAAAGCGCGGCATCAACACCACCGTCATCGACCTCGCCCCCGCCCCGGCCATGCCGGCCGGGATGGACACGGACGTGGACGACGACGACCTGGACGACCTGGTGCCGCCCAGCCGCTCCGAACTCGTCTGGCACGCCGTCGACCGCGGCGCCCGCCGCAACGGCGAGATCGCCAAGGTCACCGCCCTGAAGCCGCCCAACGTCGCCAACGCCACGAAGCGGCTGGAACGCCTCGGCAAGCTCACCCAGATCGACCGTGACTGGCACACCGTCGACCGCCTTGACGCCTGACCCCCACCCCTTCCCCTTCACGAAAGTTGGAGATCAACCATGGAACTCACCGTCTCGGGTCTCGCCCTGCTCGTCGCCATCGGCATCGGCATCTGGATGAAGAAGGACAGCAGCTTCCGCAAGCGGGAAGTCGCCGTCGTCTCGATCTTCTGGATCCTCGTGATGATGACGCCCTTCGGCGCGGACGGCGTCGCGAAGGTCCAGGACATGTTCGGCAACGGCGCCAAGGGCTTCAGCGACACCGTCAACAACGTCTCCGCCAAGTAGCCCCACGCACGCGAGAGGCGGCCCGCTCGGAGCGGGCCGCCTCTTCCGCGTTCACGCCCTCGACCCATCAGTTAGGAGAGACACCATGGCCGACGACCTCGCAGGCCGTGGGCGGGGACAGACGGCTCAGGAAGCGTTCGATGAGGCGCGCATGCTGGCCGACTGGTACAGCAGCAGCGTCCCCACGACAACCAGAGCTGTCGCCCCCGCTTCCCTGCCGACACCGCCCACCGTTGGGGGCACCGTGCCGTTCGACCCGCACGGCCGGCCCCCCATGTCCCAGAAAGCCACCGACCACGCCGCCCTCGTGATCGTCTACACCTGGGGTTCACTGCCGGTCGGCGGCGCCATCTCCCTGGTGCTGTGGCAGTTGTCCAGCGTCAGCCCGATGCAGCTGACCTTCGCCGGCCTCGGCGCCTCCGGAGTGTTCATCGCGATCGGCGCCGCCGCCCGCATGATCGGACGGGCCTTCCGCGACGGCGCCTCAGCGCTTCCCGACCACACGGTCAACCAGTACACCGGCACCGTCTACGTGCAGCACACCGAACTGCACACCGAAACCCGCGGGTTCGGGCGGACCACCAACCAGATCACCGACGGCACGCAGTGACGTCGGACGCCGCCCGTCCACGACGCCCTCACGCTGACGTCTGCCTGTCCACTCCCGAACCCCACCACGGGGGCCGGGGGCGGGCAGGGAGCCGGAACAGCCGCACAGCTCCACCGCTTCCCGCCCCGTCGGCTGTCTCCTCGCCACGGGGCGCGGTGCTGCCCACCTTCCCGCCTTCGTGAAGAGAGGCCAACCTGCCATGACCACCAACCCCGCTGCTGGAAACGGCCACAAGCGCACGCTCCGGTGGCCCTCCTTACACCGGCCCCGCAGCTGGATCAGCCACCGGACCGGCCAGGCCCGCACGAAGCTGGCGCAGCTGTGGCGGCACGAAACCGTCCGCCACCTGGCCTTCACCGCCGCAGTCACCCTCCTCGGCGCCTGGCTGCTGGACCAGTTCCTGCCCGGGATGCCCGGCCTGGCCACGACCGTGGACGCGGTGGGCGCCACCATCGACGACCCTGTACGCCGCTACCTCGTCGCCCACACGCAGGAACTGCCCATCACCGCCGGCGCCACCTACAGCCTCTGGAAGGCCCTCGGACTCATCGCGTTCGTCCTAGGCGGCCTCCACAACGGCCCCGCCCGGCTCATCTGGACGCTCTGGGGAGCCGCGACCGTGATCATGGTGTTGGTCGAAACTCCCGGGCCCGGCCGCCCCGTCGCCACGGCGGTCGGCCTCCTGGCGTGGGCCGCGCTGTCCTGCTTGGCGCTCCGCGGACTGCGTCTCCCACCGCTCGCGTTCGTCCACGTCGACGTGCACAACGAAGCGCCGCCCCTCCCCGATGTTGAGGTCCGCACGGAGATCCGCATGGCGCGGGCCGAGCCGCCCCAGTACCTGCCCTACCCCCTCCCATTCCAGCCGCCGTCGAAGAACTGACGTCTGCCTGTCCGCCCCTCGGCTCCCGCCACCACGGGGGCCGGGGGCGGGCAGGGAGCCGGAACAGCCACCGCGCGCTGCCCCTCACACCCCGCTGCCGGCCGCCCCGTGACCCGTCCCGGCCTACGACCGGCACGGGCTGAGAACAGGGGGCGGGACGCTCTGTCCGGAAAGGACTTCTCGACCATGCACCTCGGCCCCAACAACGAGTCGTACGTGCTCGACTCCGCACGCGACGGCCAGCGCATCCTCGCCGGAATCAACGGCGATGCCGCCGACGCCGCCGAAGCTGTCGACGCGCTCATCCGCGAGTACCTGGCGTTGCGCGACCGCTTCCAGCAGCTCAAGGACGGGCTGCCCAAGCACCACACCGACCCCGAACTGTGCCCCGCCTGCGGCCTGTTGGAGCAGCCGTGCCCCTACCACTTGGGACGGGCCGAGGGGTGGATCGAGCTCTCCAAGGCGGTACGCCTCCTGGGCAGCGGCGACTCCACCTACGCCACGCTCGTCCTGGAGCACGCGGACGCGGCCGGAGACGACGCATGACGGTCGCCACCTACACCACGCTCGCAGCGGCCACGGCCCTGGACACGCTCCAGGACGACACCGTCCACGACGTCGACGCCGCCGCCACCGCCCGGGAGGCCGCGGGGAACGCGGCCCTGGCCGCCGTACGCACCGGGAACCGCGAAGCCGCCCAGCAGATCATCGCCGAGATGCTCCCCGACGAGCGCGCCGACTTGGCCGGCCACCTCGAGGAACTCCGCACGCTGCTCGGACCGGCCTGCGCCGAGTGCGGTGCGCTCACCGAACTCGGCACCTGCACCACCGATACCTCCAGCGCGGAGTGCCGCTTCCTCTGCACCCGCTGCGCGGCCGCCCGCCGCGCCCGCTGAACGACCCCACCAGGCAGCCGCCTCCGGCCTTACCGGCCTGCCGCGTGCTGCCACCCCGCCTCGACAAGGAGCCCAAGCCCATGGTCCTCGCGCTGTTCAACCGCGCCCGTCGTGCGTCCGCCGAGCCACCGGCCAGCGAGCCGTGGCCGGAGCTCGGCGAGACCTGGATGCCCGAAGGCGTCACCGTCGTCGAGCGGCACTGGAACCAGGCGATGAGCGCGATCGTCCTCGTCTACTCCGCCGGCCAGAACGACTGCCACGTCGTGTCCTGCCTCGGCTGCCACTTCAGCGTCGAGCAGGACCCGGAACCAGGCCACCTCGGCCGACTGAAGCTGACGGACGCGAACCGGATCGCCACCCAGCACGCCACCAGCTGCCGGGCACTGCCCCGCGCCATCCCCGACCGCCCGGACGACGACAGCGCCCGCGAACAGTTACACAAGTGGGTGCTCAGCCGGCCGCGCAAGGCCGACAACGCGCAGATCATGCTCAACTACCTCGACCTCCACCGGCTCACCCTCCAGCGCAGCAACGAGTGGATCGAAGCCGAGCTCCAGCAACTGGCCGTGGACCGCCCCGACGTCCTCGTCGTTCAGCGCAGCGCCTACGACCACACGACCTTCTACTACTACGTCGTGGGCCAGCCCGAGAGCTGACCGGACCCTCCACCCGGCCTCGCGCGCCACCGCCGACAGATCTCCGCGGACCCTCTGCGAGCCGCCCGGCACCGTCGTCCATCCCACCTAGGAGGGCGACGGTGCCCGGATCCGGCGCACCAACACCCGTCCACGACTGGGACGGGCGACGGAAACACCCCACGGGCGGCGGGCGCAGGTACACCGCGCCCGCCGCCCGCTCACACTCCGATCCCTACAGGAATCCTGATGACCAGCCGCTCCGAGGCCACGGACACCACGCCGTTACCCCACTCCATCGCCCTGCGCGAAGCCGAGAACGACCTGCAGACCCTGCGAGGCCGCCTCCGCACGGTCGCCGAGTTCATCCACAACCCGGCCCACGACTTCGCGGCCCGCCACGCGCTCGCCCTGAGCCTGGGCCTGCCCGCGCCGACCCCCGCCGCCGCGCGGCAGACGAAGGAGGCCAGCCGGTGAACCCGCCCCCGACCACCACCGAGCCCGGTACTCAGCACTCGCTCGTCGACCAGAACCTCAAAGACGCGCTCGCCACCGTGGCATCGGAGATCGGCCGCACCGACGGCAAGACCTCCTTCCTCCTCGCCTTCAACGGCGCAGTCATCGCAGGCCTGGTGGGCTCGGCCAACAAGGACCTCCCCCTGCTGTGCCTCGTCGCCGGCGGACTCGCGGTCCTCGTCCTGGCCGCCTCCACCATCTTGCTGCTGCTCGTCGTCCTGCCCCGACTGCACGGCGCGGACCGCGCGAGCTTCCCCTACTGGGCCACATGCGACACCCAGCAGATCCTCGCCGAGATGAGCGACGACCGCCGGGCGGACCGGCTTCGTGTCCTCTCCCAGATCGCCCTCCCCAAGTTCCAGGGGCTGGGGCATGCCATCCGCCTCTCGCTGGCCGCCGTCGTCCTCATCGTCATCGCCGTCCTCACGCTCACCGTGACCGCGCTCGCCTGACAGCAGCAGACCCGGCCACGTGGCGACGCCGGAAGACGACCGCTCCGCCCGGCCCCGTCACCCGACCCTGCACCGCCTGCCTGCCCAACTTCCCTGGAGCCCGCTGTGAAGAAGACCCCCGCCAAGAAGCCGGCCGCGAAAAGGCCCTCCGCGAAGAGGGCAGCGGCCAAGACGACCGCCGCGAAAAAGCCCCCTGCGAAGAGGGCAGCGGCGAAAAGGGCCCCGGCCAAGAGGACCGCCGCGAAGAGGACACCCGCCAGGAGGACCGCGGCGAAGCCGGGGACCAGCACCAGGATCGTGTACTGGCTCTTCCGCAGCCTGGGGCGGAGCGCCCGGAACCTCGACCCGGCACACCGCAAGGACGGCGCCGCGCTGCTCCTGCTTGCCAGCGCGCTGATCGTCGCCGTGGGCACCTGGGCCGACCTGCAGGGTCCGGTCGGCGATCTCGTCGAGATCCTGGTGACCGGCTGCTTCGGCCGCCTCGACCTGCTGGTGCCGGTTCTGCTCGGCGCCATCGCCGTGCGCTTCATCCGGCACAGGAAGTCCGAGGCCGACGGCCGTGTCCTCATCGGCCTGTCAGTCCTGGTCGTCGGCGTCCTCGGCCTGGTCCACATCGCCTGCGGCTCGCCGGCCCGCAGCGACAGCACGCAGGCCATACGGGACGCCGGCGGCCTCATCGGATGGGGCGTCGCAACCCCGCTGACCTACAGCATGGGCGAAGTGCTGGCCGTACCGCTGCTGGTGCTGCTCATCGCCTTCGGGCTGCTCGTCGTCACGGCCACCCCGGTCAACGCCATCCCACAGCGCCTGCGGGCGCTCGGCGCGCACCTCGGCGTCATCCAGGGACAATCGGCCGACGCACTCGGCAACGACGAGCGACACGCGGAACAGAAGCCCGAGGCGATGCCCGCACGCTCCAGCCGCAGCAGGTCCGCCGGTGAGGCGAACGACTCCGACGGCGTTCAGCAGGAGATCCCCCCACGGCGCGAGCACCCCAAGGCCGCAGCAACGCGGCCGCCCGTCGGCGCCCAGCCGCGCGGGATGGTGCCGTCCCCCCGGGCCGTCCCCGACCTCACCAAGGCACCGCCCGCGGGCGAGGAACACAACCTGCCCGCGCGCACGGAGCAGCTCCAGATGTCGGGCGACATGACCTACGCCCTGCCAGCCCTCGACCTCCTCACGCGCGGCGGCCCCGGCAAGGCACGCAGCGCCGCCAACGACGCGGTCGTCACCTCACTGACCAACCTCTTCACCGAGTTCAAGGTCGACGCCGCCGTCACCGGCTTCACGCGCGGGCCGACGGTCACCCGCTACGAGATCGAGCTCGGCCCCGCCGTGAAGGTCGAGCGGATCACCGCGCTGACCAAGAACATCGCCTACGCCGTCGCCAGCCCGGAAGTGCGGATCATCAACCCGATCCCCGGCAAGTCCGCGATCGGCATCGAAATCCCCAACACCGACCGCGAGATGGTCAACCTCGGCGACGTGCTGCGCCTCGCGGCTGCCGCCGAGGACAACCATCCGCTCCTGGTGGCGCTCGGCAAGGACGTCGAGGGCGGCTACGTCATGGCCAACCTCGCGAAGATGCCGCACATCCTGATCGCCGGAGCCACCGGGTCCGGCAAGTCCTCGTGCATCAACTGCCTGATCACCTCCATCATGGTGCGCGCGACCCCCGAGGACGTGCGCATGGTCCTGATCGACCCCAAGCGCGTCGAGCTGACCGCCTACGAGGGCATCCCGCACCTGATCACACCGATCATCACCAACCCGAAGCGGGCCGCCGAGGCCCTGCAGTGGGTCGTACGCGAGATGGACCTCCGCTACGACGACCTCGCGGCTTACGGCTTCCGGCACATCGACGACTTCAACGCCGCCGTACGAAGCGGCAAAGTGAAGGCGCCGGCAGGCAGTGAGCGCGAGCTGCAGCCGTACCCGTACCTGCTCGTGATCGTCGACGAGCTCGCCGACCTGATGATGGTCGCCCCGCGTGACGTCGAGGACGCGATCGTGCGCATCACGCAGCTCGCGCGTGCGGCCGGCATCCACCTCGTGCTCGCCACGCAGCGGCCATCGGTGGACGTCGTCACCGGCCTGATCAAGGCGAACGTGCCCTCCCGGCTCGCCTTCGCCACCGCCTCGCTCACCGACTCGCGCGTCATCATCGACCAGCCCGGCGCAGAGAAACTGATCGGCAAGGGCGACGGGCTATACCTGCCGATGGGCGCGAACACGCCTGCCCGAATGCAGGGCGCCTTCGTGAACGAGGACGAGATCGCGGCCGTCGTCCAGCACTGCAAGGACAAGATGACGCCCGACTTCCGGGACGACGTCGTCATGGACACCAAGCAGAAGAAGGAGATCGACGAGGACATCGGCGACGACCTGGACCTGCTGTGCGAGGCGGCCGAGCTGGTCGTCTCCACCCAGTTCGGTTCGACGTCCATGCTTCAGCGCAAGCTCCGGGTCGGCTTCGCCAAGGCCGGACGGCTGATGGACCTCATGGAGTCCCGCGGCATCGTCGGGCCCAGCGAGGGCTCCAAGGCGCGCAAGGTTCTCGTGAAGCCGGACGAGCTGGACGGAGTGCTGGCCATGCTCCGTTCCGTCCCCGGCAGTGCGCCAGCAGAAGACGCGGACACCGGCGACCTCCCGGAGCGGGTTCAGACCGCAGCGGGCGGCCAGTGAGCCGCCCCCGCCGCCGACACCCCGGGCCTGCCCATCGGCCGGGAGCCGGGCATCAGCGAACGGACCCGTCGACCCGACCGTGTCCCGGCCGCCAGCCGGACCGAGTACGACAGCGCCCGGGCCCGTCCTGGTCGGCCCGACCGCCACCCCGACCACGGCAGTACCGGGAACACGTTGCCTCATCGTGACCCCTGGTCGGGGCTGATGGTCGCCCGCGTGGTCGGGGGCCCAAGGTGCGGTACCTCCATGGACCCCCGCACGTCTTCGCATCCCGGAACCGGACGGACTGACGTCCGGGCTCCAGATTCCAACACCTCTCAGGGGCCGCCTGATCCCAGATCGGGCGGCCCCTGCGTTTCCAACCCCAGAAGGAGCACAACCTCATGAGTAAGATCACGCGACCCGGTGCCGCTCGTGGCGGTGCCATCGCAGTGGAAGGCCTCGAGTTCATCCTCCTGGCGGTGGTCGCCGGAATCGGCGGCTGGGTCGGCTTCAACACGCCCGGTCTTTCGCCCGCCTGGGCGGGAGTGTCCGCCGGCATCTTCGGGCTCGGCCTCGCTGCCGGAGTCAACGACCTCCTCGCCTCGTTCATGGCCTCGCTGCGCGCCCGCACCCGGACCTCGCCGTCCCCGGCCGCACCGGCGTCCGAGCAGAGCGAGGAGAAGGCGACGCTTCCCGACAACACCGACGACGTCCTGGAGCTCCTGACCGAGGCGGCAGCGGCCGGTGCCGCCCACCAGGCCGCGATGTACTCGGGGAAGGTCGACCCTGCACACGCCCTGCTGGACAGGACGGAGCTGTGGGCGGGCGTCGACGGCACCAGCGCCCTGTTCCGTCTCGCTGACGGCGCGTACGTGTACTACGAGAAGGACGAGAGCGGGAGCCACCCGACCCACCTGTACTCCTTCATCGTCCCCGAGACCGGGAACGAGCCGGTACCCGTCACCTCCCTGGAGCAGGTGCGTGACCTCCTGGAGCAGCACGCCACCCGCGAGCTCAAGGACGAGCCGGTCGCGGCCTGACCCTGCCGGCCCCCTGTGCCGCCCCGGCCCCTCACAGGCCGGGACGGTGCGGAGGCCCGGCAGGACGGACCGTGCCCAGCACGCACATCTGAGGCCCGGCGGTTCTTTACGCCGTAAAGAACCGATGCCGCCCCGGAGTTGAGTCGACCGTCACGAGGTCCCCGATGCACCCGCGCACTCGACTCGTCTTCCCCGACCAGGCGACCCCGCCAGCCGCGAGCTGATCAGCCGTCCTCTGCGCGGCCAGCACACGCCTATGGTCCGGCGTCGCCCCGCCCGACAACCCCTGCACCGACACTCTTAGTTGAGGAGCACACCCGACCATGATCCGAACCCGCGCCATCGAGCGACTGGCGCTCTTCGGTACCCTCCTCGCCGCCTTCGGCGAGATCCACCCGTTCTGCGACCACTGGGCGCAGGGATCGGAAACCGCCCGCTGTAAGCGCCTCTACGGTCCGCAACGCGTCTACCGCGACGGCTGCCCCGTCGACGCAGAGGACGCCGCCCGCCGGGACGAGCCGACCATGACCGCCAGCGCCCGGGGCCGGCGGGCCGTCGCGCTGCACGTCGCCACGTACACGGCGATCCAGACCGGCGCGGCCACCGCTCTCACCCGCGCCTTCGGCTACCGCGTTCCGCCCTCCGCCTTTCTGGCCGGGGCCGCCATCAACGGCTTCACCCACGCCGCGATCGACCGCGGCGCCCTCTTCCTGTGGCTCGCGAAGAAGGCGGGCCAGACCGGCTACATCGAGCACTGCCAGGCCGTCCGCCTGGACAAGAACGACACCCCGCACAAGGAGATCAACGGGCCCGGCACCGCGTGGATCGAACTCGATGCCGCGCTCCACCGGGTCATCGGCGTCGGCGCCGCCGCGGTCACCACCTGGCTCGCCACCCGCAAGGGCGGCCGCTCATGAAGGACCTCGACCTCAGCCTCGCTCCCGATCCCGTCGAACGCCTCGCCTCCCTGCTGCGCCTGAGCTTCGGAGAAGCCTGGATCCCCGAGCCGGACGCCGACGGCTACGGCGCACTGCTGCGCACCCGAACCGGCCGCGCCATGTGTGCCACCCCCGACCCGGTCGCCAACCGCATCATCCTGCAGGCCTGGGTCGACTGGGACTGGGTGACCCCGACCACCGTCTTCACGGTCGACCTGGTGGGCCACCACCACCTCGATCACTGGCTGTCCTGCGCAGACCTCACCGACGCCGGCCACGCCATGAAGAAGCTGATGCGGAACCTGCTCGACCAACTCGACTCGGTCCCGCCCCTCACGGACGACGGGGAGCTCGTCGACCCGGACGCCGCCGAACAGCAGCTCGGCCACCTCGCGGGCCAGGCGGGTGAACTTGCCCGGCAGGCCAGCCAGTTCACCGCCCGGCTCATCTACCGCAAGCCCGTCGCGGCCGGCGCGAAGGGACTGCTCCGGCTGGCCGGGCAGACCGCGCGCACCGCGACCCGCGTCGACCTGCTGCGCGGCCACATCCGCACCGACAACAGCGCCCCCCGCTGCTGACGGCTCCCTGTGCCGCCCCGATCCAACCCGGATCGGGGCGGCGCGGAGGACCGGCCAGACCGGACGGCCCCATGGGACGGCAGATCAGCGCCCCATCATCTGGCGACTGCCGCCCCCTGATCCCGCGCACGAGTCACAGGCGGTGTGGCCGCCAGTCCTCCGTGCGCCTTCGACGCCCTTCTTGGAGGACTGCGTGCGTTCCCAGAGCGAGTTCGTGCTCGCCCCGCACTCCCTGCCCGACGGCCCGTTCCTGCTCGCGCTGATCGGCGCCGCCGGCAGCGGCAAGAGCCGCGTCGCCCGGGCGTTCCCGGCCGACTGGCGGCTCGAACTGGACAACTTCCGCTGGCGGGCCACCGGGTCGCCCGGCGATCAGACCGCGACCCCGATCGCGAGCGTGGTCTTCCGTGAACTGCTGGACGCCCGCCTCACCCGAAAATTGCCTGTCCTTGCGGACAGCACGAACAGCGAGCTCGACGTGCGCGCCTACCTGCTCCGGCGTGCCCGGCACTGGGGGATGACCACCGTCGCGATCGTCTTCCGGGTCCCGGTGGAGGAATGCCTGGCCCGGCAGGAGACGCGCACGAAGGCCAAGCAGGTGCCGCCCGACGCCGTCACCCGCCAGGCGGCCGGCGTGCCCACCACCGACCAGCTGATCGACGAGGGCTTCGAGTACGCCTGCTACGCCGACGAACTCGACCTGCTCGGCCTGCTGCTGCGGCGCGCGGCCACCGCAGACCCCGACCCGCTCGCCGAGGTACGGCGCACCTTCGGCGAGGACGTGGCCGCCGTGTTCGCCTGGCACCAAGAGCGCGAACACGGCTTCGCTACCGGCACCTTCGCCGTGGCCGGCCGTGAGATCACGGTGCGCTGGATGGACGACGGCGACCCGTACGACCACCACTGGCAGGCCCGCCTCAGCGAGGCCTGCACCGACGGCTGCTCGGGCCCGCTGTGGGTGAAGGTCACCGGCGCGGCAGACCTGCAGTCCGTCTACCGCGGTGGCGCACCCGACGAACCGTGGTGCGACGGCTGCACCGGCCGCAGCCTCGGCTGACCGGCGGCCTCAACTAGCCGCCCGCTCATGGCCACTAGCTGATCAGCAACCACGGCGAGCGCCTGCTGACCGGGGCTGCTCGCGACCTCACCCGCAAGGAGAACTCGAATGACGACGTCCGTGCCCACCTTCGGCCGCACCGGCGAGCGCCCGAAGACCGGCTGCCCGCATGCCGACCGTGTCTCCGGCATGGAGACCCCGATGATCACCGAGATGGTCGGCGCCATGTTCCACCTGGAGGCCCTGCAGAAGGTCGTGGGCACTCCCGAGGAGGAACTCGCTGCCTACACCGTGCCGATCACGTCCGAGCGGCACCGCGAGTACGTCCTCGGCGCCGCCGAGCGCATCCGCCGCGTCCTGGACCAGCTCACCGCCCCGTACACGGCGGCCGCCGACCCCGGTACGACCACGGCGGACAGCACCTTCTGAGTGCCACCCCGGCCCTCCGTCCCCGGCCATCGCGGCCGGGGACGTCCCCTCCTGGTCGATCGGAGTCAACGATGGACGTCGTACTGGCCGCCCTCATCGGCGTGATGGGAGGCCTGCTCGGCTCGGTCCTCGGACCCCTCATCCAATGGCACACCACCCGCAAGGACCAACTGCGCACCACGGCCGCCCGCTTCGCCCACCGGCTCTCCGCACACCGCGGGAACCTCTACGACCGGTGGGACCTCGCCCGGCAGGCGAACCCGGACCCCGCGAAGATGCTGGCCGCCAACGACCTGAGCGACGCATCCCGCAGCGAGGTCACGCTCGCCCTGTACGAGCTGCGCGTCCTGACCCGCAACGCTGAGCTGCTGCGGCTCGCCGACGCGGCGGCGGCCGCGGCCTACGCAGTGAAACCGCGCGGCGAGGACCTGGCGACCGTGAGCCCTGCCGTGATGGACGCGCGCCGCGAGCGAGGAATCGCCGCGGACCACGCCTTCCTCACGGCGGCCGCCGCCCTCTGAACCCTCTGGTCTTTACGCCGTAAAGACGCTCACGGCACCCGGCGCGGCGTGATGAATCCGCCGCGCGCACACCGGACTTGATCCGGCTGCCCTTGCACCTCACATGCGCAGGGCACGCCCCTGGCCTGCAAGCACCGGGCGTGCCCTGCTCCCCCAACGAAGGAGGTCCAACGAGATGACCACAGGCAGCACCAGCACCGCAACCACCCACCCCGGGCAGGTCGCCGCCACCAACACAGCGCCCAGGTGCAAGACCTGCGGCGGTCGCCGCGCCCGGCGTCTCACCTCCTACGGCGGAGGCCAGCCGCGCGCCGACGCCGCCGCCAAGATGGCCGCCATCCGCCTCGGCAACGGCGCCCACGTCCACTTCAACCTCTCCGACGACTGCTTCGCCGTCGTCCGCGCCATCGACACGGACGAGGTGACCCCGTGATCACCGAGGCCATCGCCGCCGCACTCCCCACCGCAGGCTGGGCCCTGACCACCGGACTGCTGGGCCGCAAACTGTATGCCGCGCGCCGCGACCCACTCAGTGGCCTGTGGACCCGCATGCCGTGGATGCGCCGCACCGACCGGCTGATACGACGGAACCAGGCAAGCCACGTGCTCATGCTCGACCTGGACGGCTTCAAGCCGGTCAACGACACGTTCGGCCACCCCGCCGGCGACGCCGTCCTACGGGCAACCGGTGCACGCCTGGCCGAGTTCACCGCCCAGCACGGCGGACGGCACACCGAGTGCGCCCGCCTCGGCGGAGACGAGTTCGTCGCCATCCTCAACCTCGACAGCAACGACGTGGCGGCCTTCACCGAGGGCCTGGCCCACGAGCTCGCCCAGCCAGTGCCGTGGCCCGGCGGCCCCCTCACCGTCACCGCGTCCATCGGCACCGTCGCGATCACCGACCTGGACGATCGGTCCGCCTCCACCGCCCTCAAGCAGGCCGACGAGGCCATGTACGCAGTCAAGACGGCCCGCGGTGGACGCGGCCACCGCGCCCCGCGCCGCACCACCACCGCGATCCACGGCACCGAAGCGAACCTCCAGCCGGCGACGGGCGGCATGCCGACGACCTCACAGGACAAGACCGTGGTCCTGGACGGCTTCCTCGACGACGAGATGCTGCCCGGCACCCGCGATGACGTCGCCCGCTTCCGCATCCATCTGGCGGCCGACGAAGACCGCGTCGACGAGGCCGTGCTGCCCTGCGTCGTGGACAACCCGGCCCTCGCCGCAGCCGTCCTGACCGAACACCAGCGGGGAGACCTGCTCCGCGTCACCGGCCACCTCCGCCTCCCTGAGACGCCGGACGGCGCCCTGTGGCTTCAGGTCCACACCATCGACGTCCTCCACCCCACGCTGCTCACCGACCCCGACGACCAGGAGGTCACCCCGTTCTTCGAGCGCTACGCCTCCTACGTGGTCATCTACGACCCCGACGGTCTCACCCACGTGTGGCACGCGAGCGGCGAGCAGCTCGGAGTAACCGACGACCCGTCGGAGATCAGCGACCTCATCCACGCCTACGAGCACCCCAGCGCCTCCGGCGAGACAGGGGGACCCACGTGATCGACCTCGCATACGCCTGCGCTCTCTACCCCATGGCCGGCTACCAGCTCACCGCAGCCGCCCTGCGCGCAGCCCTCACGGCGGTCGCCGGCGAGAAGCGCGACCAGTCCAGCGAACCCCTCGCCCAGGAAGAGGGAGGGCCCCAATGAACAGCACTCCGGAAATCACCGTCACGGGCGCGCTCGCCGAGCGAGCCATCCTCGACCATGGCCAGGCCCGATTCCGTCTGCTGCTCGCACCCGACGGCGACGACGGCCAGGAGCTCACCCCGCAGGAGCACGACGTCCGGGAAGCGGTCCTCCCCTGCTCCCTGGCCGATCCCTTCTACGCGGCCGACGTCGCCGCGCTCCCACCCGGAGCTCCACTCAAGGTCACCGGCTACCTCACGCTGCCCGACCAGCCGACCACGCCCCTGCGCCTGGTCGTGCTCACGGTCCAGCCCGAGGACCCGGAGCACGAGGCCTTCGCCGACCCGGCACCCTCTCCCTCGCAGCGCCCGGCGCTGCGCCTCGTCCGAGCCAGCGCAACGACCGCCCACTGACCCCCACGCGCCCCGTGACCGAAGGACTTCCGATGGCGATACCCGCCACCCCCGCAAACCCGCTGGACCTCACCACCGCCGTCGCCCTCCACCTCCTGGGCGCCGGCTTCCCCGCCGACGACATCAAGTTGCGCACCGACATCGCACCCGACGACCTCTACCGCCTCGCCGCCTTGCACAACGTGCCCGGCCCGCACGGCACCGTCGAGGGCTTCGGCTGCCACCGGGCCCGCCGCGAATCACCCTGTGAGCAGTGCGCACCCCTCGAAGGCCGCTTCGAGGCCCAGGCCCGGGCCAGGCAGCGCATCGCAGACGCCGAACGCACCCTTCACCGGCAGCCCGCCGGCCGCCGCGGCCGCCGCAGCACTCGCGCCCGCGCATAACCCCCGTCCGGCCCGGGGCGGCCGTCGACCTCCGGGCCCGGCCGCCCCGGATGCCTCCGCCCAGACAGAGCCACTCGGCTCACGTACCTGCCTCTGAACCCCTGTACCGGGAGGAATCATGAACGAGACCCGCTGCACCGATGACGCCGTGGCCCTCGAGCCGGACCGCTACGCCCCAGTCGACCACCCCGGCGTGACCGTGCCCGAGGTTCGGCGCTGCTGGTCGGTGCGCTGGCCGGAGTACGCGCCGGTGGACATCACGCCGCCCGAGCTGCGGGCACTGGCGCTGAGCCAGCACGTGCCCGGCTGGGCCGAGCGGCATGCCACGCCGGATCTGGTGCGCGACTGGGAGCAGCGCCAGGCCGACGCCGTGGTGCCCTTCGAGGTCGACGATCGCGGAAGGCCGCTGCACCCGCTCGGTCGCACCGGTCGCACCGGTCGCAACCTCGGCCGATGGGGCGAGAATGCTGCCGCCGACCCGATCGTGGTCGCCGGGACCAGTGAGCAGCGGTGGGTGCTGCTGATCACCCGCGACGACATCGGGGTGGAGGCCATCCCGGGCGGCATGGTCGACCCGGGCGAGACGGCCCCGGCCGCCCTGCTGCGGGAGCTGCGCGAGGAAACCGGCATCGACCTCACCGACCAGCAGCCCACCATCCTGGGCCGCCAGGTCGTCGACGACTGGCGCACCACCGACCACGCCTGGGTTGCTTCCACCAGCGCACTCTTCCAGCTGCCTGGACAGGTCACCGCGACCGCCGGTGATGACGCAGCGGACGCGGGCTGGTTCCCGTTCGACTCCATCGACGAGCTCACGGCAGCGGTCACCGCAGCCGGACGCACCCTCTACACCGCGCATCGCCCGCTGCTGCAGCGCGCCCTCGCATACCTCAACCAGCAGTCATAGCCCCCATGCACCGGCTCCATCGAGGCCGCTGACCATCACCCTGCTGAAGGAGAACGCAATGCCGGAGGGGAACACACCCGGTCAGGCCAGCCTGCCCCCGCATGACGAACCCAGCACCATCCGCGCAATGACCATCCATCCGCCCTGGTCCGACCTGATCGCCCTGCAGGACGAGGCGATCGCCAAACGGATCGAGAACCGCAGCTGGACCAGGAGTTGGCGCGGCACCCTGCTCATCCACGGCGGGCTCACCCTCGACGATGCGGCTCTGGAACTGTCCGCCGTACGCGAGGCACTGCCCGACGACTACCAGCCGGTGAAGGGATTCGTCGTCGCGATCGCCGACCTCACCGGCATCCACCCCGACGACGGCCAGTGCACCCCGTGGTCGGAGCCAGGCTGTTTCCACTGGGAGCTCACCAACGTGCAGCGCCTCCAGCCGGTCAAGGCCCGCGGGATGCAGGGCCTGTGGACCCCGAAGCGGCCACTGCTCGACCAGATCGCCACCGCCAACCCGGCCCTCGCGATGCGGCTCGCCGCCTAGGCCTCGCCGCACCCCACGCCCACCAGCCCAGAGCGCACAGAGGGCCGACCCCCGTCCAGGCCTGACTCTGCCGACCGCAACACCACAGACAGGAACCCGTTCGTGAAGCTCATCGTGGAACACGCCGCCCTCGCCGCCGCTATCGGCTACGCCTCCCGCGGCCTCCCCGCCCGACCCCCCGTCCCCGTCCTTGCCGGGCTCCGGCTGGACGCGAGCAACGGCCAACTGCGCGTCAGCGGGTTCAACTACGAGGTCTCCGCAGACACCGCGGTCGCCGCCACCGTCACCAAGAAGGGGCGTGCCCTGGTCAGCGGGCGGCTGTTGTCCGACATCGTCGCCAAGGTCCACGGGGACGTGCACCTCGAACTCACCGGCCCCCGCATGGTGCTCCTCGCCGGAGCCGCGCGGTTCACGCTGCCCACCCTGCCCCTCGGTGAGTACCCGGCCCTCCCCAAACCCGGCAGCCCCTCGGGCACGCTGGCCGGCCCGGCCTTCGCCGAAGCCGTCGCCCAAGTCGCGTGCGCGGTCGGCCGGGACGACACCCTTCCCGTCCTCACCGGCATTCAACTGCGCCACGACCAACAGGACGGCACCCTGACCCTGGCCGCCACCGACCGCTACCGGTTCGCAGTGCGCACCGTGCCCTGGAAGAACAGCGACCTCGCCGCCGACTGCACCGCACTCGCCCCCGGCAAGGCCCTCCTGGACGCCGCCAAGACCGCCGCCGCCGACACCACCATCGACCTCACCCTCGCCGGCGTCGCCGGGGCCGAGGGGCCGACAGCCTGTTCACGGTGCGCGGCGAGCACAGCACCACCACCCTGCGCGCCCTGGACGGCGACCTGCCCAAGTTCAAGGACTTGTTCCCCAGCGAGTTCAACCACACCGCAACCGTGGAGATCACCGCGCTCAAGGCCGCGGTCCAGCGCGTCGCCCTGGTCGCCAGCAAGGAATCCCCGGTGCGGCTCACCTTCACCGCCGACAACACCCTCCGGCTGGAGGCCGGCACCAGCGACGAGGCCCAGGCTGTCGACACCGTGGACACCACCCTCGAAGGCGGTGACATCTCCGTTGCCTTCAACCCCGGCTTCCTGCTCGACGGCCTCAACGCCCTCACCGCCGACTCCGTCGACTTCAACTTCGTCAGCTCCACCAAGCCCGCCCTCCTGCGCGGCCACGACACCGACGACCAGGCGCTGCGCTATCTCCTCATGCCGGTCCGCCTCACCGGCTGAACCCCAGCCCTTCCCCGGGCCTCGCGGCTGACCGGCGCGAGGCCCGGTTCTTTACGCCGTAAAGAACCCACGAGCTGCCCCCGGAGACGCGCTGCCTCGCCGCAGGGCCCTCCACTGCGCCTGCCACTCCGCCCGCTCGGGACTGTGCGCGTTGGCAATCCGCCCCTCCCGACCGGGCCCGAACCAGGAGGATGAGACGCAATGGCGCTCCTCTCCCAACAGGCCGTGAGGCCAACTCGCATCCGCCGCAAACGCATCAAGAACTGGCGCGCTGGAAGTGCGAGGTGCGTCGACCGAAGCAGCCGCTATGGCAACCCGTGGCGCATCGTCGACGACGTCGTTCTCCTCGCCCCGGACGGCACCACTCAGCGCCGGGCCTCGCCCACCGAAGCCCGCAAGGAAGCCAGCAGCCGCTTCCGGGCCTGGTTGCACGGCGAAGGCCCCGACACCTACCGCGTCGGCAAGAGGACCTTCGACCGGCGCCGGGTCCACGCCGACCTGTGGCGCCTCAAGGACCGGGACCTGGCGTGCACGTGCCCACTGCCCGGCGACGGCGAGCCCGACCACTGCCACGCAACCGTGCTCCTGGAGCTGGCCAACCACACCGAGAGGATCAGCAAGTGACCGGCCCCGTACAGGTGCCGTCGCCGCGCGGCTACTACCGCGCCGCCACCCTGCACCTGACGATCGACCACGCCGAGCACGCGCGCCGCCAGGCGGCCGGCCTCGGGCATATACGCGACTCGCACTGTGCCCTGCTGGACACCCTGATGGCCCTTCCGCCCGGCATTCCCGTCGACCACGATGACCTGACCGAACGGCAGCAGAACGCCGTACGACGCGCCCCGGCAGGGATCCTGGACCTCACCCTCGGCATCGTCACCCGGCACGCAATCCGCCCCTGCCGCGTCAACCTCGCCACCGTCCACGCCACCTGCACCCGAGACAGCATCGGCCGCGCAACTTCTTACGCTCCGGTCTGCACCCGGGCCGTCGTCACCCCCACGCCGCCCCGCCGTATGTACCTGTTGTCCGAGGCCAACTACTGGGGAGTCGGCGTCTTCCTCGACCACGGAGACGGTGGAGTCGAGACCCTCGTCGAGCCCGAGCCGTGGCGACCGAAGCGGCACACACCCGCCGCCTGGCGCTTCGCGGAGGCCGCGTACGCCTCCTACCTCAGCCACACCCCCAACACCGAGACCACCAAGACCCCTAGCCACGCAGGAGAACAGCCCCGTGGGTGACAACACCGGCATCGAATGGACGGACGCTACCTTCAACCCCTGGTGGGGATGCTCACGGATCTCACCCGCCTGCCGGAACTGCTACGCGGCCGACACCGCCCGCCGCTGGGGGCACGACGTGTTCCACCTCCGCGGCGAGCGCCGGATGCTCTCCGACGCATACTGGCGCGCACCCCTCAAGTGGAACCGGACGGCCCAGCAGACCGGCATCCCCACCCGGGTCTTCTGCGCCTCCATGGCCGACGTGTTCGAGGACCACCCCCAGGTCACCGAAGCGCGCGACCGGCTCTGGCAACTCATCGAGCAGACCCCCTGGCTGCGCTGGCAGCTTCTGACCAAGCGGCCGGAGAACATCGCCGCTATGGCCCCGTGGGGCGATGCGTGGCCGGACCACGTGTGGATCGGCACCAGCGTGGAAAACCAGCGCTACGCCGAAGAGCGCATCCCCCTCCTCCTGAAGATCAACGCGCCGATCCGGTTCCTGTCGTGCGAGCCGCTCGTGGAGCAGATCGATCTGCAGCCCTACCTGGCCGACGTCACCACCGGCGCGGGCATCCACTGGGTCATCGCCGGCGGCGAATCCGGTGCGAAGGCCCGCCCGATGAACCCGGCCTGGGCCCGAGCCCTCCGGGACCAGTGCGACGCAGCGGGCACGCCGTACTTCCTCAAGCAATGGGGAGAGTGGGCACCGTCCGGCCGTATCGCCATCGGCGGGACCCGGCGTGGCCGTGCCCTCGTGGGTGACCCCGTCGATGAACTCGGTCACCGGGTCGAGATGGTCCGCCTCGGCAAGAAGCAGGCCGGGCGGCTCCTGGACGGCCGACTGCACGATGCGGTGCCGCCCCTCAGTGTCGCCCGGCCCGCAGCGCCCGAAGCCTGACTCCCCCGGTGGTCTTTACGCCGTAAAGAACTCCCGCATCCGCACACCAGATCCGTCTCCTGCTCGGCTCACCGCGGACCAGGAGGCTCCTCCGGCTTTACGCCGTAAAGACTCCGAGGACCCTCGCCGGTAGACCGGGGACAAAAGCGCACGCGTACGGAGACGGCTCACCACCGATCAGATCACCGCCCCCACCGACAACCTGCCTTCAAGGAGGCAGCAATGCTCGACGACACCAGCTACATCGAACCTGACGACCGCCCCGCCGCCTGGATGGCCTTGGCCCGAGAGTACGAAGCGCGGAACTGGCCGCGCCATGAGATCGCCTACGCCCTCTGCGTCGACGAACCCACAGTCGACTGCTTGCTCGCTGCCGAAGGAGCGGTGCAGCGCGAGGCCGCTGCACCCGTCCAGTGACCGCCGCCGCCCGTACCTGGTGTCCGGACGGGCCCGGATCGTTCCTCGCCCCGGCCGACGTGCGCGCCGTACGGGACCGCGATGGACGTGTCTGGACCCGCGGCCACACCCGGTGGACTTGCACGGGCTCCCACTGGATCCGGTGGCGCGTCCTCCTGGCCGAACACGGGCCGGTCACCGAAGTCCGGCCGCCTGGCAGAAGCGGAAGCCCCGCGGGAAGCGTCCCGGTCGCCGCACCTCGCCCGGCCCCGGCAAGCGGACCGCTGGGCGGCGGCCTCACCCAGGCTGAGGCGCCTTCCCCGACACCCGCTGTACGAACGGACAACTATGGACACCCCTGAACTGGTACCCGCTGCGGCCCCTGACATACGGCGTGCCGCGGTCATCTCGGACTGCGGCCAGTACCGCTATCTCCTGGTGCGGCAATGGCAGAACACCGGCCCCACAGCCGTGTTCGTACTGCTGAACCCCAGCACCGCGGATGGAGCCAGCGACGATGCCACCAGCCGGCACTGCATCCGCTACGCCCGGAGCTGGGGCTGCGGCTCCCTGCTCATCGTCAACCTGTACGCCTGGCGCGCGACCAAGCCGCTCGAGTTGCGGACCGTCGCAGACCCGGTGGGCCCCGAGAACGACGCCTTCCTGTACGCCGCGGCCGCCACCGCCGAGGACTCCGGCGGCCCGCTCGTCGGCGGCTGGGGCACCCACGCCCGTCCCGACCGCATCGCCGCGGTGCTCGCCCTTCCTCACATGCGCCGACTCGGTGCCCTCGAGGTCACCCGACTGGGACAGCCCCACCATCCGCTCCGGTTGAGCAAGAACCGGAGACCCGTCCACTGGACGCCGCCGGACGAGCAGGGACCGCTCACGACGCCGCATAGCGAGAGCAGCCCTGCGCTCGCCGTGGTCATCACGCGCCCGGGCCTCCCTGACATCCGGCTGGGCCCATTCGCGTATCCGCACCAGGCGCTCTCCTTCGCCAGCAGCCTGCGCCTCCAGATGCACAGCACCCAGCACGTGGACGGCTCCACCGTGACTGTTCACCCGTACCGGCCGGACCTCACCTACCAGGATCCTCACGTCCCCACGGACCCCTACCAGATCGCCGAAATGCTGGACGGAGAGAAACCGAGCGGGGTGATGGGGCACGACTTCCCTGATCTCTGGGCGCGACTCCACGCGCAAGAGGGATACGACCGTGCGAGCGCCATCTGGCGCGGTGCCTGCACCACGTACGACGCCATGCACGGCGAGGGCCTTTCCGAGTGAGAGCCCACCACGCGTCCTGCCCGGCAACCCGCAGCCCTCCTCGGCCGGCCCGCGCCACGAAGAGCCCCGCACCCTGGACAACCTCCAGGGTGCGGGGCTCTTCGTGTTTCACGGCTGATCTTTACGACGTAAAGAGGCCCCAGGCCCTGGCCGCGAGAGATCTCGTCCGCAGAGCCTTCGCCGAGCAGTACACGGAGCCCCGTGCGGGTGAAGCTCCTTCGGTGCCAGGTAGCGCCCAACGGGACGATGCCGACTGGCGAGTTGACGCGACGGGCAGGGATGCGGTGGCGGATACCAGGCCCGCCACCGCCTCAGCCGCGCCCTCTTTACGGCGTAAAGACCGGGGGAGTGCGAGCCAGGGGCCGCTGCGCTCGTTAAGCTCCAGCCCGAGAACCCCCATCGAGTACCACCTCAGGAGTGTGAATGGCCGGGGCGCAGAACGAGCTGTCCGTGGCGGAGCGGCGGAAGGCGCGAGAAGCGGAGCGGCGGGCCGAGGAGGAGCGGCAGCGGCGTGCATCCGAGCAGCAGGCCGCCGGCAACGGCTTCGAAGTGGCGATCGAAGAGCTCGCCCACAACCCCCGCAACGCGCGTGAGGAGCTTGAGGGACTCGAAGGCCTCGCCAGCACCTACGAGTCTTTCGGCCTGCTCCAGTCGGTCGCCGCTATCCCCGCCGAAGTGTTCATCGCGGCCTTCCCGGAAAACGCGGATGCGATCGGTGACGCCCGCTTCGTGGTCATCGGCGGAAACAGGCGACTCGCTGCAGCCCGACTCGCGGGCATGGAGAAGCTGCCGGTCCTGGTGAACAGGAAGGCGACGACACGCCAGGACATCCTGGTCGCAGCCGCCACCGAGAACCTCGCCCGTGAAGAGCTCAAGCCCTTCGAGGAGCTCGCGACGATCGAGGAGCTCAAGCAGGAGTTCGGGACGTACGACGCCGTCGCGAAAGTCCTCGGGAAGTCCGCCGGGTGGGTCTCTCAACGACGGCGGCTGCATCACGTGCAGCCTGAGATCCGCGCAGCCCTGGAACAGCGCGTCGACGGCATGACGATCGAGCTGGCTCGCGACCTCGGGAAGATCAAGGACCGCGACAAACAGCTCAAGGCCTGGGAAGAAGTGAAGGCACTGGCCGCGGCTCGTGATGCCGAGCCGAAGCCGCCGAAGAGCCAGACGAACGACGGCGGTGAGAAGAAGACCGCCGAGGAGAGGGACGCCGGCGAAAAGAAGGACGTCGACAAGGGGTCGGACGCCAGCGAGAGGAAGAAGCCGCAGGGGCTCCCCAAGCAGGGTGGCACCGAGGGCGTCGGCCTTGACGAGGCGACGAAGGCGCGGCGAGCGGCCTGCCAGGAGGCTGTCCTGGACTTCAGTGAGGATGCATCCCGGCTCCACATCATCGCCCTGCAGGCATCAACCGACCCGGATGAAGCTGTCGCGCTCGCCTCTCATTGGCTGAGTGAAGCCGGCGTCGGTGCGTCCGCTCTGAGCCTTCCTGCCCTCCCCGGCGAGGAGGGCAAGGGGCGGCAGGCGAGGGCAGCACTCGCACTCTCGCTCGCACACTGCGAGATCCACATGGCTCGCAATGGCGACGACGCTGCACACGCCAGCGCCTACCTGGACTGGCTGGGCACGCACACCAACTACCAGCAGGCCGACGAAGCCGAATCCGCCCTCAGCGCGTAACGACGGAGACCTTTCGTGACCACAGACATTCCAACCCTCCCCGAGGACACAGGACGCGAGACCCGCGTCCTGGTGTGCACCAACGGGTCCGCAGGATCCGGGAAGTCGACCACCGCCGCCGCCCTGGCCTACGCCGCAGCCAAGAAGAAGAAGCGCGTCTGCGTCATCGGCCTCGACAAGCAGCGCGACATCTCCCGTCTGCTTGGGTACGACGACCCGGACGGCGACGAGGACCTTCCCACCATGTACGACGTGGTGGACAAGATCTGCTCGCTCGCCGAAGCGGTCGTCCCTGCCAAGGACACCAAGACGAAGGAAGTGATCCCGAACCTCTGGGTCGTCCTTGAGTCGAAGAGGCTTGATGAACTGGAGTTCAAGCTTGCGGCCGAGACCGCGCGGGAGCTCTGGCTGCACCGGCTGATCGGCGAGCTCCGAGGACGCTTCGACCTCGTCATCTTCGACTGCCCCGGCGACGTGAAGCTCGCGACGATAGGAGCGATCATCGCCAGTGACGAGGTCGTCGGCTGCACCAAGTCCCAGGAAAAGGAAGCCCGAGGCCTCACCGAGCTTGAGGACAAGATCGCTGACGTCGCGAGGTCGTACGGGCACACGGGCATGCCCACGGGGATCGACTGGGTGGTCATCAGTGAAGGTGTCGACCACAAGTCGCAAGGCAAGGTCTACAAGGACATGGAGGACCAGCTGCGGGAGGCGTACGGCGACATCGTCCTGGAGACGGTGGGAGACGACGTCAAGGTCCCCGAGGCTTACACGGCAGGGCGCCCCGTGACGCTGTACGCCCCGGACTGTCGAGCCGCCAAGTCCTTCACGAAGATCGGGCGGCAGATGAAGCTCTACCGATGAGCGCTTTACGCCGTAAAGATCGCCCACCCGACCCCCGGAGCCCACGTCTCCGGGGGTCTCTTCTTTACGCCGTAAAGAAGACCGGTGGTGCCGGGGAGACGCTGGGTGATCACTATTCGCTGACGATCGCCAACGCAACGCCCGCGAGACGCTACAACCTGCCGCACATCGTGGGAGTGTGAGAGCTGCTCATCAGTGAGGCTCAAACAGGGGAGTGGTACGTGAGCGCGGGGAAGGGCGACATACCCACGCTGACCCGAGTGCACCGGATCCTGATCGGTGTGGTGGTCTTCGGGGCGGTCATCATCGCCGGGATCGGCTTCGCCGGATCGTACGCGGCCGTCCGGGAACTCGCGGTGAAGAAGGGATTTGGGACCTTCGCCTACGTCTTCCCCATCGGGATCGACGCGGGAATCTGCGTACTCCTCGCTCTGGACCTGCTGCTCACCTGGATCCGAATCCCCTTCCTCTTGCTCCGTCAGACGGCCTGGGTGTTGACGGCCTCGACGATCGCCTTCAACGGCGCAGCAAGTTGGGGGGATCCGCTCGGCGTCGCGATGCACGCGGTGATTCCCGTGCTGTTCGTGGTCGCCGTTGAGGCGGCGCGGCACGCTATCGGCCGGATCGCGGACATCACCGCCGACAAGCACATGGAGGGCGTCCGCCTCACCCGCTGGATTCTCTCCCCCGTCCCCACCTTCCTGCTCTGGCGGCGGATGAAGCTGTGGGAGCTGCGCTCCTACGAGCAGGTCATCCGGCTCGAACAGGAGCGCCTGGTCTACCAGACGTCCCTCCGCTCCCGGTTCGGCCGTGCCTGGCGCCGCAAGGCCCCGGTCGAGGCCCTGATGCCGCTGCGTCTGGCCCGCTACGGTGTCCCGCTCGCCGAGACGGCTCCCGCCGGTCTTGCCGCAGCCGGAATCGACGAGGTGCCGATCGAGTTCACGTTCACCGTCGAACGAGCCCCCGCTCCCGTCCAGTCGGAGGATCCCGCGCTCGAGGCGGCGGCCGGCTCAGAAGTAGAGCCGGGCCAACTGCGCACCGAAGAAGTCCAGCCCGAGACGCAGGCGCCCGCTGAGTGGGAGCCGTCACCTGAGGCAGAGCCGACGGACGGGGAGACGGCCGATGGCTTCGCCGAGGCCTACCAGGCCTGGATCGCGAACTTCCAGACCGAGCCCACCACTGCCCAGTTCGCGGACTGGCTCCAGGCGCACGGCATCACCACCGCAGCCGGCGGACCGCTCACCGACGAACAACTGCAGCCTCTCCTCCAGGTCCTCAAGCAGCGCTACGGTCCGTCGCCCGAACTCGCCGCCGAAGAGCATCAGGCGGACGATGACCTGTCCTGGCACGACTACTTCTACAACTCCTGGCTCATGTACGCGCAGGAGCACGAGGCGTACCCTGACGCGGCCGCGCTTGCCGCGTACGTCTACGAGCGGGACAACATCACCGGCGAAGGCGGCCGTCCCATCACGGGCGAGGACCTGAAGGCGTTCGTCGACTCCTTTCAGCAGCGCGAGTTCGACGAAGTGGACCAGGCCGTCGGACAGGAAGCCAACGAGCCCGAAGAGGACCAGGCCGACGAGCCGCTGCCACGTGAAGAGGAGCCCCAGACGGCGGCCGCCGGCGTGGGCGCGCAGCCGGCAAAGGACCAGCGCGGGCCCTGCGTGAACGCCCCCATCGACACCTCGCCGCCCGGTGAAGAAGAAGAGCCTGCCGCCACGGCCGCCGAACTCACCACCGTCGACCGGTACTACCTGGCATGGTCGGAATTCCAGACGCAGCGCGGCGGTGAACTCCAGTCCTCGACGCAGGAAGCCGAGCAACTGTCGGCCTTCCTCGCGCAAGAGAAGGGCATGACGGGTCGCGCCGGAAAGCCGGTCAGCCCCTCCAACCTGCGCCGCTACCTCCTGCCCTTCCGGATCTACAACCTCTGGGCCGAGCACCGAGTGCGCAGCGACACTCCTTCGCTCGACGCCATTGCGCAGGAGTGCGCAACCCACGGGATCACTGCGCAGCACAACAAGCCCATCACCACCGCCTATCTCGCCGAACAAGTCGAGGACTTCGAACGGCGTTGGCAGGCCCTGACCCAACACCATGCGCAAGCCCAACCGTGAGACCCCTTCCGGCACCTGCGCAATGGCCGACCGCGCCGGCCCTCGAAAGCTGCGCAATCGCAAGAAACACCAGTTCAGCCATGCATTGCGCAGCTTTCTTGATCATTGCGCAGCCCGGGCAACCGGCAACCTGCGCACTCAACTCCCTGCGCAGTGCGCACCCCCACCATCGAACTCGGGAGGAACCATGCGAGCCCTGCTCATCGCCCCCGACGGCACCGTCACCGAACTCGACCTCCCGGAGTCCGCTGTGTCCTCCGCGATCCGCGACCACATCGGGTCGGACGGAGCGGTCGATCAAGGCCGGTACCACCCGCACGCCCTGCTGCACGTACACGGCGACGGGCAACGGATCGGGCTCGACGCCAACCTCACCGCCTGGGCCCTGGCGAGCGCCTGGCGCGGCATGCCCCTGTACCCGTTCCAAGGGCCCGTCGTCGTCACCGGCCGCACACAGGACGGAGACACGAGCGGCCTGGACGACACTCTCGCCGCGCACGTGCACGCGGTTGCGCAGACCGTACGGGAGACGCGGGAGACCTGGCAGACCCGGCCGCCCGCGTCGAACGAGGCGGCCGTGAACGAACTGCTCGCCTACGCGGTCCGGGACGTCGCCGCCCACCGGTAGAGGACACTGCGCAGCCTGCGCACCCGGCTACAGGGCCTTGCGCAGCGCCGAGCCGCTCCCGTGGAGGAGATCGCTGATCAGCTGCTCCGTCTCCATCTCAAGATCGCAGTCCAATGACCTGTTGACCTGCTGGACTTGCGTGATCGCGGTATGCAGGCCGGAGCGGTTCCCGGCCGCATGCTCGATCCTCATCCAGTCCCTGTAGAGGAGCTCGGCGCTGTTGTCAGCTTCGAGGCCGGTCGAGATCGCCTGCCGTGCCGCGGTGAGGTCCTGGTGAGGTCCCGGCGGCGTGCGGTGCGTAGCCACCGTGTGGGCGACGTCGATGATCCTCGTGATCATCTCTTGCTGGAATGGTCCCGCCCAGGGCAGCGGCCGCGAACCGAACGGCCGCCCCCGCACCAGCCCGAGGGCCTTCTCCAGATCCGGCAGCCCCGTTGGTCCCTGTGGCAGTGCGCGCTCGGCGAGCTGGAGGAACCTGGTCCAGTCGCACCGCACCGCGGGGGAGAGGCGGTAGGGGTCGTCGCCCGTGCGGCGGCGCGGAACGTACGCGTTCCCGGCAGGGTCATTGCCCAGGGCGCTGCGCAGGCCGCGCAGCCGGGCGTTGAGGGTGCTCGAACTCCACGGGGCGAGCGGATCCATGTCGTTGCACAGCGCATCGGCGGAGCGGCCCGGCCGGAAGTAGAGCAATGAGGCCAGTTGCGCGATCCTAGGGCCGTGCCCCGACGCGGCAACGCCGTCCACCTCGACCGGGCCCAAGACACGGATCTCAGGAGCATGCAGGTCGTGTGCCTCCGGCTCCTCTGCAACCCCGCCGTCGTTCGGCTCCGGGAGCTGAACGGCCGGCTCCTCCGGCGCCTCATCTTCTGCCGGGTTGTCGGTGAGCGCCTGGTCCTCGGGATCGTCCTGCCCCTGAGGCGGCGCGGGGGACAGGAGGCGGAGCCCGGCCGGGTCCGCCGACGCGGCCAACAGGGCGGGGAACACCTCGCTGTCACCCTCGCCGTCGTGTACCGTCACCGACGCGACCGGTGCGACGGGGGCCTTGTTCGCGGCGTAGGTGCCGGCGCCGGTGACCTGGTCATCGGTCTCTTCCTCGGCGGGTGGTGGCGCCATCTCGGGCTCGAGTTCGTCCGGAACCTCTTCCCACGGCCCTTCGGCCGGCGCAGCGGGCTGCCCGGAAACGGCGAGCGCCGTGGCGATCTGCTGGTACGCGGCGCGCTCAAGCCGCTGCACCGTGATCTCGGCACCGACGCAGTCCAACTGCTGCGGCTCGTCGAGCTCGGCGTTGAGGATCTCAGCATCGGGAAAGTGCGCAGCCGCCGCGGCCGCCGGCGCGATCAGCGTGACCGGGATCCGGGCCTTGTCGATGACGTCGGCGAACTGCCACGCGATGTCCCCGTCGAGAGAGGCAGCGCACAGCAGCAGATACGGATGGTGGCTGGTCTCCGGCATCTGGTGGACCTCCAGCAGACGCTCGGAGAGATCCCGCAGGGCGTGCACGGCCTCCCGCATGTGCATGATCCGTGAAGTCGGCAGCAGCCGGGGCAGGTCCTCACCGAATCCGACGGCGACGACCTCGACCACACTGCCCCACGGACTCATCCCGATCTCTACGGCGAGCGACGTGCACACTTCCGTGATGCGCGTCGGATCGCCGTCGAGCAGCAGCGCAGGCAACTGCGCCAAGTTCACCAGCAGCAGGTCACCATCCTCGGTGCTGCCGAGAGTCACCAGCCCCGGATACGGTGCCGGCACCTCACGGGCGTCCTCTTCGTCCAGGAGCTCCGCGTCCCCCGGTAGTACCCACCAACCGTCACGTCCTGCCGAGAACGGCGCCAGCGGCTCCAGCACCGGATCCTCGGGCAGCACCTCCAGCGTGCGGGCCCCGATCCGGGCGGCCCGCAGCCCGGGCAGGCTGGCTTCGTCCTCCAACTGGCGGGCCATCGTGCGCAGGGCCACGTCCAGACGGGCCGATCCGTCGGGCTCGGCGGCGGCCGCCAACTGCGCCTCCGCGGAGGAGGTCTCCGAGGCAATCGCGATGGTCTCACCCGGCCTGCGGCGACGGCGCTGCAGCATGCGGCGCGTAGCGAGGGCACCGGTCACGGCGGCTGCCAGCAGCGCACCAGCGCCCAGCACCATCCGCAGCTGCAGCACTTGCCCCGCAGGCGACGACGCGGGCACATCGGAAGAGGGATCCTCGGACGCCGGCGTCGTGGGCGTGTCTGATGCCGAAGGCACGCCCGACTCGGGCGCGGCCGACCCGCGGCTGCCGGTGGAAGGCCCGCCAGCACCGGCACCCTGGCTCGGCTGCTCGGCCGGACGGCTCGACTCACTGGGAGCCGGAGTCTCCGTTCCCGAGGCAGCGGAACCACTGGGAGCCGTTGACTCACCACCTCCAGTGCCGGTGCCCGAGTCCCGCTCGGTGTCGTCCGGAGCAGGGGGAGCGGAGTGTTCGGTCCCGGAGCCGTCCTCAGTGTCCTCGCGGGGATGCGCGGGTTGCTCGGATGCCGTCCCGGGCACCGCGACGTGCTGCCCCGGGAAGATCTTGTCCGGGTCGGTGATCTCCGGCAGGCCGTCGGGCTGCGCCGTGCCCCGGCTGGCCTCGAACAACTGCGGCCACTTGTTGCCGTCGTGGAGTTCCTCGGCCGCGATCCTTGAGAGGGAGTCGCCGGCCTCCACGGTGACCACGTCCCCATCGCCACCCGCGCCGGGAGCGTCGCGCGTGCTGGAGGCGAGCTGCGTGCGGATGCCGGAGCCGCTCGCCTCACTCGGCACCTCGGCGTTGCCGGGAACGCGCAGAGTCGTGCCCTGCGGCACCACCGTGGCCGTGGTGGGCACTTCGGGATTGAGGCGCTGCAGTTCGGTGTAGCGCGTGCCGTCCCCCAGCAGCTGCTCGGCCAGTTCCCACCAGGTGGTGTCATCCGCCCCCACGGTGAACTCCCGGGAGCTCCCGGCGGTTGCCGTCTTCTCCGCCACCGTACTCGGGGCCGGGGTGCTCGGCTGGCTGCTGGTCGCCTGGCCGGCCGACGGTACGTGGGTCGAGGTGGCGGCGACCGCCGGGGTGGCGGCACTGGCCGCGGCCGCGGGCGACGCCAGCACGATGCTGCCCAGCAGGAACCCGGCCAGCCGCTGACCGGTCGCCATGCCCGGAAGCCGCGGGGTCGTACGCCGCGCCAGAACGGCGACGATCTCGATCAGCACGGGGACCACGAGCCACAGCCACGCGATCCACGCCGCCACGGTCATCGTGGTCAGCAGCCCCGAGCCGTCATCGTCCGGGCTCAGCAGCACCGCGCGTGCCTCGTCCAGCGTCGGCACCGTCGCGGGCAGTGTGCCCACGGTGAGCAGCAGCGCGGGCACACCGACGACCAGAGCGGCCAGCGCGACGAACGCGAACAGGCCGCGCACGACGGCCCGTGGCCATGAGCGGTCTCGGCGGCGCACGCGAGCGGGGGAGTGGGGCATGGGGTCAGCCTCCGGGCTGGTGAAGCAACGTGGCAGTGCCGTGTCCCGTCACGGACATCTCACCGACACCGATCAGGGACGCGAAGTAGGGGTGATAGTTGTCCCGCACGGTCACCGTGAGGCTCTGCCCGTCCTCGGCGATGGCGACATCACCGTCGACGCCCTCGCTGTCGAGGAAGGAGCGGGCGGCGGCTTGGGCGGCGTCCGGGTCGACCACGATCGCCTCGCCGGTGATGGCCTGGCCCGGGTCGATCTGCTGGGCGCCGGCCCGCGCGGCCTCCTGCGCGACGTAGTCGGCATCCGACATCCGGTCCAGGGCCAGCCCGCCATCGATGACCAGGCCGACGATGAGGAAGGCGATCAGCACGGTTCCCGCGTAAAACAGTTCCATCCCGCCCCGGTCCCGGCGGCCGGAAGGGACGCGAAGCCATCGGCGCCACCTGGTCATGAGCCACCCCGAGTTGCCCACGTGTCCACGACGGACGTCTTAGTGCTGGTGAGCGTCTTGGACCCGCCCACGCCGGGCAGTGCGAGCTCACTCAGCGGCGCCGTGCACGACACGGTGGCCGTCACACTGGCGGCCTGCCCCACCGGCGCGGACAGCCCGCTGGTGTCCAACTCGACGCTGATGCCGGCGCAGTGGATACCGGAGTTGGCCAGACTAGACTGCGCGGCCTGGCGGGCGTCAGCCTCGCCGGAGGCCGGGTCGCTCGCCAGCGAGGCGGTACGCGCCGCGTCTCGCGCGGCCGCGTCGGCGGCGCCCTCGGCCAGCGCCACCCGCCCGCAGGCGATCGTGAAGCCGATCAGCACCAGCGCCACCGGCACGAAGATCGCGAGGCTCAGGGCGGCGCTGCCGCGGTCACGCTCCAGCCGGCCGGGCCACCGTCGCCACCTCATGGGCGGAACTTCTCGACGGGGGCCTGGACGCTCTGCTTGACGTGCCCGCTCCACCCCGGCACCAGGTTGATCACGTTGCCTTCCACGGAGACGCTGACGGTCTCGCCGTCGTCGCTGACCCGTACCGCCGCACCGTTCAGCGAGCCGCCCATCCGGGCCAGGAACTCGCCGGCCGCTGCCTCTCCGGCACCTGGTGCGGAGTCATAGGCCCGCTGTGCGTCCACGGCCTGCTGGGCAGCGTGGTGCGCCACGGAGCGGCCGTGGAACCAGATGCCGCCCTGAATCAGCGTGAACACCAACAGGAACGCGAGCGGGACGACCATCGACATGTCCAGCGCAGTGGCGCCGCGGTCCTCCCGCCACCACTGCCTGCCGGCCAACTGCCGCCACGGGCGTATGCGTGTCGCCATGCTCAAAAGCCCAGGATCTGAGTGACTTTCTCGCCGACCGTGGTGTTGGCGGCCGCGTACACGACGCCGACCATCGTGCCCCCGGCGACCAGGATCAGCCCCCACTCCATCGCGGAAGCGCCACGGTCCTTCGCCTGGGCGCGGATCACAGCGCCGCGTCGACGCAGTGCGCCCAACACGAGAAAGAAGCGGCTTCGTACGGTGTGCATGACTTTCCTCCAGAAGTTCACGGTGCTCACTGGACGGCACCGTGCAGGGCGGGTCAGAACGACAGGATGCGGACGAGGGCTGGTGCCAGCAGGAAGACGGCCATCAGGAAGACGATCGCCAGCGACGGCACATGCATTTTTTCGGTGGCCACGTTCGCCTTCTCCTTGCGGTCCGACAGCAGACCCCGCCGCACGACCTCGGCCTGGGACTCCAACTGGTCGTAGACGGCCGCCTGTTCCTCGCCCGCGAGAGACAAGCTCGCGGACAGGCGGGCGATGTCGGGCACGCCGAGTTCGCTGCCGAGCCCGCCGAGCGCGTCCCAGGGGCTGACCCCGGCCAGCCGGGCGTGCTCGACGGTGTCCCGGATCCGGACCGCGGCACGTCCGTCCCCCGACTCCACGGCCCGGGCGAGGGCCTCGGCCGCGCCGGCGTCGGAGTTGCGGGCCAGAGCGACGCGCTCCAGGACCGAGGCGATGTAGTAGCGGTACTCGAGACGGGCGTCGGTGGCCTTGTCACGGACGTCGTCCAGGCACTTGAACACCATGAACAGTGCGACGCCGAGCCCGGCGGCCGCCGGGACGACGAACGGCAGCGCCAGACCGCCCAACCGCAGCAGGAAGATGATCCACTGCGGGATGAGGAACCCGCCCAGCGCATACAGGGCGCAGCGGCCCAGCAGCGAAGCGGGCGCCATCTCCAGCAGGTTCAGGTCCCGGGCGGGCAGCCGGGTCACGAACGCGTCGGTCTCCATCAGCCGGGCCCCGACGCGGTCCGCCCACTGCGCAGGCCCCTTCGCCGCCGTCCTGGCGGACGCGGCGCGCGGGGCGGGGGAGTGGGTACGGCGCAGGACCTGGTCGAGCGGGGTCCGCTTGGGCAGCAGACTGCGCACGGCGAGCGTGCCACCGAGCGCGGTCAGCCCGCCCAGCAGCATTCCGGGGACGGACAGGCTCATGCCGCTTCACCCTCTTTCTCCTGCTCCTTCGCGCGTTCCTCGGCGGTGAGCAGGGTGCGCGGCTCCTCCTCCATCACGGCCATCTTGCGCAGCCACAGCAGCGACGCGACGAACAGCAGGCCCAGTACCAGCAGCCCGAGTTGGCCGATCGGGGTCGCGAACGGTTCGGAGTAGCTGCCGTTGACGAGGATCACGGCGACCACGGCGATCGCGAACAGGGACACCCGTCGGGCTTCGGAGCGGGCCTTCGCGCGCTCGGCGTCGATGTCCCGCAGATCGGATGCCTGCCGCGCGACCAGGGCGGCCTGCGCGGACAGGGCACGCGCAAGTCCCGGGCCGCGGCTGGTGACATGGTCCATGAACAGCTGGGACAGGTCGTCGCCGATGCGGCTGGCAAGGTCATCGGCCAGTCCCCGGTAGGCCCAGCGCGCGGGCATCCCGGAGCTCAGCCGGTCGGCCAGCCGGCCCACCGGCCGCTCCAACAGCACCGGAACCGTGTCCAGTTCCACGATCGTGGCCTCCAGCGGCTTGCCACCGGCCCGCACACTGGCGAGCTGCTGCAGCCACTCCGCGATCGCCTCCAGCCGGGCCACCTCGGTGCGGCCCGAACCACCCGGATACAGCACGAACGGAAGTCCGGCCACCGTCGCGAACGCGAGGAGCCCGTGCACCGGCCACCCGGTGACCGCCCACATCAGCACGCCCGCACCGGCGGCCGCGGCCAGCAGCAGCCGGTAGTTGTCCCGCCAGGCGGGCGGCAGTTCCTCAACTGCCCGCACCAGACGGCCGCGCACCCGGCCGGGCCGCACACCGCGCACGGCCGGCCGCCAGCCGCGCAGTGCGGCGACGAGCCCGGCCAGGCTCAGGGCCACCACGGCGCCGGCGACCATGCCGAGTGCAGACAAGTACGACTGGCTCACGCGGCACCTCCCGCCCGGGGCAGCGGCAGCCACTGCCCGTCCTTGTAGTCGATCAGCCAGCGCCGGTAGAAACCCTTGCGTTCCAGCTTGCGCAGTCGGCGCTCGTTCATCGGCGTACGGGTGGGCAAGGCCCGCGGCTCGTCCTGGTCCTCGCGGGGTGCGAAGAGTTGCGACAACGCCACCCCGCCGCCTTCGCTGCGACCGGCCGTCTCCCACACGTGCGACACGAAGCGGTGCACCTGGCCGCCCCGGTCGGTCTCGTCGATCGCGTCCACGTACACGATGAGGTCGACGGCGGCCGCGATCAGCCGGTACGCGGCCTGCTCGTTGAGCCCGGCCCGGGCCAGCGGCACCATCAGCCGGTCGATCACGGCCTCGGGGTCCTTGGCGTGCAGGGTGCACATCGAGCCCGCACCGCCCGCGATCATCGCCTCCAGCATGGCGACGGCCTCATCGCCGCGGACCTCGCCGACCATGACCCGGGTGGCCTTGTAGCGCAGGGAGACCGGCACCAGGTCGGCGAGCGTGACCCGCCCGGTGGCGTCCCGCTCGCCGTTGCCCTCCCGGGTCCGGAAGGCCAGCACGTGCGCGTGCCGGTCCGGGTCGTCGTGGTTCAGTCGCAGCTCGGGTTCGCTCTCCAGCGTCGCCAGCCGTTCGTGAGCGGGAACTTCGCGGCCCAGGGCCCGCATCAGCGTCGTCTTACCCGTCGCCATGTCACCCGCGATGATGATGGACAGGCCTGCTTTCACCGCCGACGACAGGAACGAGGCGACGATCGGGTCGACGGCGCCCCACGCCTGCAGGTCGGCGAGGGTGGCGGCCTCCGCCACGTGCCGGCGGATCGCGATCGTCACGTCGTCGGTCAGCAGGGTCGCCGCGACACGGGAGCCGTCCGGCAGGTCGAACTCGACCTTCCCGGTGGCGTACGACAGCAGCCGCTCGCCGTGCCCGGACGTCGCGGCCATCTGGTTGACCCACTCGATGGCCTGCGACCTGCTGGAGAACGGGGAGCGGACCCGCTCGCGCGGCTTGCCGTGGGAGTCGATGTACATCCAGTCGCCGTCGACCAGGACGTCCTCCACGCCCGGCCGATCCAGGACCCGCTGCAGCGCACCCGCCAAGAAGATCAGGTTGAAGACCTCGGTGCGGACCCGCTCCAGTTCCTCGCCCGACAGCGGCGGGTTCGTCAGGGACCACGCCTGCGCCCACTCCGCGACCCGGGAGCGCACCCGGGCGCGGACCACCTCTTCCAAGTCCTTCTCGCCCAGCGGGGCGCCGGACAGCCGCCGTTCCTTCTTGACCTGGTCGACGTCGTTGGCGACCTGCTGCCGCAGCTTCGTTATCTCCCCCCAGGGCACAGGCAGCGCCCCGGGCAAGGCCGTTGCCACCCCGAAGTCGGCAGGTCCGACGCCCGGCGGCACCGGGGCCGACGGCCCGGATGGAGGGGGCACCGCAGGGGCCAGGGGGCCAGGCCCCGGCCCAGCGGCAGGTGGTGCGGGGTGTGCGGACGGGTGGGTCGCGACGTGCTCGGACAGCAGGCCCCCCAACCGGGTGGCCACGTTCTGTCCGTTGGTGCCGTTCGCGGGGCGCCGGTCAGCCATGACGCACCCCCCGCTGGGCCAACTGCTGGACGATCCGCTCCACCGCCGGGGTGGCCGCCCGTACCTGCCGCATCTGCAGGTGCAGGCGCCTGCGGTCGGCGTGTTCACGCAGCGGCGTCATCGTGTCGCGCGCGGCGCGCATCAGCCGGGAGCGCGTCACCCCACGCGGCATCCGCCCGCCCGTGCGCAGATAGGCCGCGGCCGACTCGTCCCAAGGGAGGGTGGCCAGCACCGGCGCGTCCAGGCCCCGGGCGATGTCGTCGGGCCGGTAGCCCTCGCCGAGGACGAGCAGCCCCAGGGCCCGGGCGCCGGACCCGTGCGTGCCGAGATCGTCTTGGAGCGCGCGCACCATCGGGTAGGCGAGCGCCTGGGATTCCTCGGTCATGCGGACGACCAGCAGCACCAGGTCGGCCTCACGCAATACCGGCGCGGGGGAGAGCACGGGATGCAGGCGGCCGCCCTCGAGGACTATCCGGCCGCCGTCGACCAGGACGTCCCAGCGCAGTTGCTGGTCCGTCAGCTGCAGCACGTTCAGCAGCGTCGGCCAGGTCGACGTCAGTGAGGCGGCCTGCCGCGGATCGATCAGCCCGGGCAGCGCGACCCGGTAGTCGCTGTCGTCCAGGGGCCACAGGTGCTGGGCGACCTGCGGGGTGAAGTCCTGCTCGGCACTGGCACGTTCCCAGTCGGCCTGCGGCAGCCGGTGCAGCCCGATGTTCCCGTCTAGACGTTCGTGGTATTCACCGCGCGGAACGTCGCGCAACAGGCCGTGGCGCAACGTTCCGCCGGCCATGTCGAGTTCGGCGAGCAGCACCGGCCTGCGGCTGGCCAGGGCCAGCGCCGCCGCCGAGGTGGTCACGCCGTCCGACTTCGCGGACACCAAAGCGATCAGAGCCACGGTCAGCTCCCGCTCTGGCGGGGCTGCCGTATCAGCGCGATCTGCTTGGCCGCGGCCTTCGTCGCCAGCAGGGGCCCGTCCGCGGGCGCCACCACCAGGTTCACGACCAGGGCACCGGTGGAGTCCGGGGTGCCGACCGACTTCACCGTTGCGTCGATCGTGTCCGGGGTGTCGCTGCCCGCGGACCCGGAGCCGGTGGAACCCGTGTCCGTTCCCTGGGCGGGAAGGACGACGGCGGCTACCTTGTCGCCCGGACGCAGCTCGTCGCGCGGCACATAGCCCCGCTTGAGTTCGACCCCGACCACCTGCTCGGTGTCTCCCAGTCCGCCGCGCGCGCTCAACTGCGAGCGGGTGAGCAGGTCGCCGGGGTGCAGGTCAACTGCCGCGCGCTGGCCCACGATCGAGGCCCGGTCGGTGGCGGGTATGGGGGACAGGCCGGGGTCGTCGGCGAACGACACGACCTTCACGTCCTGCGCGGTGACCTGCTGGCCGACCGGAACGTCCCGTGCGACGGCGAGAACGTCGGTGCGGTCGCCGGCCCGCGCTACGACGACCGCGCCGCCGAGCGCGCCGATCAGCGTGACCAGCACCAGCAGGACGGGAACCGACCACGTGCGGCCTGATCGTTTCTTCGTGCCGGTGCTGACGGGGAGGTCGGGCTGCCGCGGTGCGTCGGTGCGCGGCGCAAAGGAGGTCTTGGTGCTGTCCATCGGCCTGAAGGCCCTTCGCTCTCGTGCGACGTTTAGGAGTTGACGGCCTGCGACTCAACGATGGTCACGTTCACCGAGGAGTTGCGGACCTCGGTCAGCTGGCCGTTCGCGCCGCCGCCGTTCCAGTTGATGACCCAGGTCGAGGTCGCGGTGACCTTGTACGTGCCGCCCGACCCTTCGGAGGACGGCTGGGTGTACACGTGGCCGCAGTCCGGCGACTTCTTCAGCCCGTACGACTTCTGGTAGACAGTGCCGGGCGTTGTGCAGGTCACCGAGGTGCCGTCGCCCATCGACCACACGACCTTCGACACCTTCGCCGTCGCGGTCACCGTGACCCCGCCGGCCGAGGCGGTCGCCGTGTTCGGGCCCCATGTCGTCTGCGACTGGCCCACGGCCATCCAGACCGGCATGCCCACCAGCCCCTTGCCGCCGGGCTTGGGGTTGATGTCGATGTCGGGGCCGAGCAGCGTCATGGAGTCGACGGCCTGCTGCGCCAACTGCTGCGGGTTCACCTGCTGCTGAGGCTGCTGGCCGTTCGGCACGACGACGAACCCGTCGGGGTTGTTCTGGCCGCCGTCCGAGCACGAGTAGAAGTACAGGTCGCTCTTCTTCGGGTCGGCGCCTTTCCAGAGCTCCTTCGCGCTGGCCGGCGGTTCCGGGTCGATCTTGGTGTAGCCGCACTTCAGCTTGCTGTCGCTGCCGCTGTCCTGCGAGCCGGTCTGCTGGTTTTCCCCGCCGGTCTTGCCGGGCACGTTCACGTCGACGCAGAACCTGACGACCTGGCACTTTCCCGCACCGACATCGGGGTCGTCGCCGGCGTGGGCGGTGCCCGCGGCGGCCAGGACCACGGCGGCGCCGATCAGGGCGGAGCGCCGTATCAGCAGGTCTGCGTTTGAGCGGTCAACTCGGTGACCATCCACTTCGTCCCCCACTTCTCGAACTTTGCGATGCTGACGTACTTGATGAGCCGCGTTGACGGCAGCGGGACCTTCTTCTTCGTGGCCTTGTCGATCAGCGTCCAGTTCGTGGTGTCGACGCAGTCCGTGAGAGTGGCCTTGGGAATCTCGCCCTCGGTCACCTTGGGAGCCCCGGGATGGATCACCGGCTTCCCGGTCGTCACCTGTCCGGCCTTCCGCATGGTCTCCAGGTCCTTCTCGATGAGTCCCAGGGCCCGCAGGGTGGTGGTCTTCCGCAAGTCAGTGCCGGCGGAGGACGCCTTGGCGTAGGCCTCGGTCTGGGCCTTCCAGGACTGGGTGTAGGCGGCGAGGACGGCGGCCTGCTCCGGATCAAGCGTGGAACTGGGAGAAGCGGACGCTCTCGTGCTCGGACTCTTGCTGGTCTCGGAGGGCGACGCCTCCGAGCCGTTGTCACTGCACCCGGCCAGCGCCACCAGACTTCCCGCGAGGAGCACGGCGGTTGCGTGCTTCCGGATGCGAACAGCGGTGAGCCCAGTCGGTCGGCGTAGTGCTCGTGTCACGTGGTCTCCCCGTACGACGCGGTGTGGCAGACCGCTGCCCCAGATGCCGCGTACGGCAGTCCACAGCCGCGGCCTGATCCAAGCTGCGGTTATGCGTTTGCGTAGCCGCAAGATTACGCATATGCCAGTCAACTTCCCAGTACGATATTTGAGTTCACACGCACATCTCGGGACGTACCCGGTCACATTCGAAACTGGATGTCGATTTATCGCTCTATCCCTTCGCTCATTACATGTGCTAATAACCCCACTCTGGCAGGTACGTTGAAAAGGCCGCCAAACCCGGCCACCGACACACGCCACAAGGAGTGAATCCGGCAGTGAGCACGGGAGACCCCGAACGGTTCGGGCCCTTCCTCGTCCTGGAACGCCTCGGCGCCGGCGGCATGGGCACCGTCTACCTCGCCCAGTCGCCCGGCGGCCGCCGGGTCGCGGTCAAGACCCTCCACGCCGACCAGGCCGCCGACCCCGGAGTACGGGAACGCTTCCGCCGCGAGATCGACGCAGCCCGCCGCATCAGCGGCTTCTGGACCGCGCCCGTCGTCGACGCCGACCCGGACGCCGCCACCCCCTGGGTCGCCACCGAGTACCTCGACGCCCCCGACCTCGGCGAGCACGTCCGACGCCACGGACCACTGCCGGCCACCGACCTCCTGGTGCTCGCGGCCGGCCTGGCCGAAGCCCTGGCAGCCATCCACGACGCAGGCCTCACCCACCGCGACCTCAAGCCGGCGAACATCCTGATCACCGAGGACGGGCCCCGCATCATCGACTTCGGGATCGCCCGCGCGGACACCGCTGCCACCCTCACCACCGTCGGCGGCATCCTCGGCACACCCGCCTACATGTCGCCGGAACAGGCCAACGGCGCGAGAACCGGCCCGGCCAGCGACGTCTTCTCCCTCGGCGCCGCGCTCTACTACGCCGCCACCGGCACTAGTCCGTTCGGACAGGGACCGCTCCCGGCGGTCCTGCACCGGGTGGTGCACCACGATCCCGACATCACCGTGATCCCACACGCGCTGCGGCCCGCCCTGGCTGCCTGCCTGCACAAGGAGTCCGTACGACGCCCGACCGCGGCGGCCCTGCTGGCTCTGCTGACCAACTCGCCCGCCCCCGTCGACGGCGGGCGGCCTCGAGCTCCCGAGCCCGCACCGGCGGCCCGCACCCCCGCGTGGTGGGAACAGCCCGCCCCGACCATGAGGTACACCGCGCTCCTGCCCTCGGAGCAGCGTCCGTACGACGACTCTCCTGCGCCCGACGGGGCCTGGTGGTCGGTCAAGGCCACCGTGCCCGAACCCGCCGGCCCCGCCTTCGCGACCGGAGCCCGGGCCGTCACGGAGTACCGGACCGAGCACCAGGCGGAACGCGGCCACGCGCCCGGGCCCCGCGTCGACGCCGTGGTGGACGGCGATGTCGTCGAGCATGACCACTTCGGCATTGGCACCGTGATCGAAGTCGTGGGCGAAGGACTTGATGCCGTCGCCCGGGTCTCCTTCGGCCCCCAGAAGAAGATCAAGCGGCTCCAGATCCGCTACGCCCCCATGCGGAAAGTCGGCATCTGACCGGGTGTACGACGCGCACCCGTACACGGCTGCAGTGATCACTGGTATCCCTCCGGGTTCTTGCTCAGGCGTACGTCCGCGGTCGTGGCGGGCGCGCGCTGGGTGAGGAAGTCGGCGACCCGGCCCTGCTGGGCGGCAGCGGTGGCGGTGAGCTCGTCGAGTGGCGCCGCCCCCGCCGTGGCCCGGGCGGCGCGTTCCAGGGCGCCGACCTTGCGGGGACGGGCGTACTCGGCGAACACCTCGTCCAGGTGCGGGCCGGTGATCCGGACCGGTCCGACACGGCGGCCGCCGACGGTGAACGAGACGTAGTGCTCGAACCGGTCGAGCACGGCCACCTCGTCCGGGCTCGGCGTGTCCCCCCACTCCGCGGTGATCGGGGCGATCGCGCTTTTGGATCCCGCCGTGGACGCCAGCGTGGACGCGTTCTGCGTCAGCGACATCCGCACCGGGGCCGGCAGACGGCCCAGCAACTGGGTCATCCCGTGCACTGTGACCCTGAACTTGCGGAAGTCCTCGAACATCGACGCAATGGTCTCCGGCGCTGCTCCGGTCAGGGTGATCAGTTCGTCGAAGTACAGCCGGAACGGCCGCCGTTGCTCCTCAGGTGTGTCACGACGCGAGCGCACCGCCCGCAACAGGTCCCGCGCGATGAGCGCGGTCAGCAGCCGGTCGGTGGGGCCGTTCCCGGCCGGGCACACCCACACGATCAGCCCGTTGTCCATGGCGGCCCGGCTGTTGTAGACGCCGACCGGCTGACCGAGAAAGGCGCGGGTGACCGGGTTCGCGGCCAGCCGGGCGAGCGGGTTGAGGACCACGCCGAACGCATCCGGCGGGAACGTCGGAAACACCGTCTTCCACCACGCCCGCGTCTCCTCGTCCAGCAGATCCGCCACGGCGGCCAGCGCCGCACCCCTGAAGCCCGGGTCGGAGATCAGCGACCGTACGTGGAAGATGGTGGCCTGGTCCTCGCGGCGTCCGGCCTGGCAGGCGGCCTGGTTGACGGCGACCAGCACCGCCAGGCACGACGTCAGGATGGTCAGCGCCCGGGGAGCGGCGGCATCGTCCCACCCGAGGATGGCCGCGAAGGCGTCGGTGACCGCCTCGACGACGTCGTGCGGCGCCTGCCCGTGGTGCATGGCGATCGGATTCCACGAGCTCAACATCGGCGAGGGCCCTGCCGCGTTGAGGTCGATCAACGCGATCTTCTGCATCAGGTGGTCGTGGGCGAGGAACGTCGCGGCCCGCGGCCAGGAGTCGCGGTGCGGGTCGATGAACATCAGCCCGCCGCCGGCATGCGCCCGCCCGATCGCCTGCGCCAGAGCACGCTCCGTCTTCCCGCCACCGGCCTTGCCCACCCCGCACTCGAACAGCGTCTCGGCCGTGTACGTGGCGACCAGACGCTTCCGGCCGTCGGGCCCCCGGAGGATGCCCTGCAGCAGCAGATCCGGGTTCCCGAACTCGAAGGACGGCAGATCACCGGCGAGCAGCGGAAGCCGGCAGTGGACGGTCGGCGGCTTGAGCAGTCCGGTCAACTCCTCCAGACGCACCCAGTTCGCGCGGGGCGGCTGACACTGCCCGAGCTGCCAGCGGCGTTCCCAGCTGCGCTTGGTGGGCCAGTGATCGGCACCGAGCCGCCACGGCCCCAGCCGCCAGCCGCGCATCGCCCACCGCGACCGCCCGCCGAACACATCGAAACCAGCCTGGAGTTGGGCGAGTCGGGCCTCCGCGCGGCCTTCGATGTTGGACGCGCACATCACGAGGAGCTGCACGCGTACGAGGTGGTCGTCCTCGGCGAGCTTGCCGAGCGCCTCATCCCGATCCACCCGGCGCGGCACCGGCGGCATCACCAGCCGCCTCCCGGCGGATCCGTCCTTGCCGGTGACCAGCGACTGCAGGTTCCAGGCGAGTGAGTCCTCGATCCCGGTGGCGTCCTGGCGCACCCAGCGGGACGTGCGCTGGGTCTCCCGGCGCTCCTGGCGGCGGGCGGCACTCATGAGCTGCAGACGGCGAGCGCGCAGCGCCCATTTGGGGGCGCGCTGGATGTCGAGGCGGATCTCGGCGAGGTCACCCAGTTCGGCGCGCAGGTCGGACACGGCGTCGACAAGGGGCTGCAGCGGGTCGGGCTCCAGCGGCACCTCCCGCAGGGGAGAGGTGAGCTTGCCGCGCAGGATGAACTCGGCCCGCACCACGTGGTCGCGTGGCTTGTCCACGATCGGCCGGGCCCGGTCGACGGTGACGTTCGGCCCGAAGGGACTGATGGACAGCAGCCGTTCGCCGCCCGCGGGGCCCTCGACGCGGTAGCGCAGCGGCGAGGTGCCGTCCGCGCGCAACCTGATCTGCACGGTCTTCGACCGGCGCGGCGCCCACCACGGCATGCTCGTCGAGGCCCGCGACAGCTGCACACCGCGGCGGAAGATCTCCTCGAAGCCCGGGTCGAAGTGCCGGGCGGGAGTGAGCTCCAGGGCCATCCGCTCGGCGTAGGCTCGCTCCGCGAGGTGCCGCACCACCAGCTCGCCCACTGCCCAGGGAATGGCGACGGCGAGGGCGAGCACGTACCAGTGGGCGTAGAGCCAGTCGACGGCTTCGACGAGCCCGTTGATCAGTCCGAGTACCTGACCGTAGATGCCGTCGGAGGCCTGAGTCGTCAGATACGAGGCTGCGGAGTCCACGTCGCCTTTCCCTTCTCAATGGTGCGGGTGAAGTGCAGATCGGTGATGCGGCCGTCCGTGTAGGTGCCGCCGCGGTCGGTGCCCGCCCACACCAGGTGCACGACCGCCTTCGTGGGGCTGCCGTCACGGCGGGCGATCGCGGCTTGGACACGGAAACGGGCGGAGGCGAAGGCCGGAGCCACTGCCTGATGGGAGTCGCCGAAGACACGGGGCCACTTGGAGCGGCCGATCCCGGTGGCGTCCGCGCGCAGCAGGGCCCTGCCGTCGGTGAGCATCTGGCGCTCGTCTTCGGCGGGAAGGTCGGCGGGCCAGGACTTCTCCAGAACCTGCTGGATCGCAGGGTCGCCGGCCTCCCCCTCGCCGTGCGGCGGCAGCGCCGAGGCGGGCGCGGACGCGGACGTCGTGGGGGTGGAGCGCGGTCCTCCGCCTGCCGGCTCACGGGGGGTGGTCGAGGTGAGCGGCGGGGGAGTGGTCGGCGCGGTCGCGCTGGGCGGCATCACCGAGACCTTCGCGCCCTGGCCGTGCGGCACGGCCAGGAGCGCGCCCCCGGCGACGGCCAGGACGACGGTGGTGATCAGGAGCAGGCGCGGGGATCGGGGGGTGGCGGTCATAGCAGGCGGGCTCCTCCCGCGTATCCAGACATTGCGTCGACCGCGTCCAGCCGGACCACCGTGTTCGGGCGGGCGGCGTTGATCATTTGGCCGCTGCCGACGTAGATGCCGACGTGATAGATACTGGAGTCGCGGCCGGGGACGTACGCGAAGAAGACCAAGTCGCCCGGCTTGAGCGCGAACGTGCCCAGGGCGGCGGGGATCCGCTTTCCGACACCGGCCTGGTCGGCCGCGAGGCGCGGCAGACGGATCCCGGCCCGGGCGAACGCGTACTGCGTCAGCCCGGAGCAGTCGAAGCCCTTGATGGTCTCGCCGCTGAACCCCTTCGGTGAACAGCAGCTCCCGGTCGACTTGCCGTTCGCGTTGCCGCCGCCCCACGAGTAGGGCACCCCCCGCTGGGACAGCGCCGCATCAAGCACGATGCGGACCTTCGCGGACACGCTCTTCAGGTCCGGGTCCTTGGCGGCCGCGGTGTACTGGTCGATCCAGCCGAGCACGTTGGAGACGTACTCGCCCGATTGGTTGTACTGCAGGATCGCCGCCTTGAGCTGGCCACGCTGGGCAAGGTCACGCCCGTTGCCGCACAGGTAGATCGCGGCTCCGAGCGCGGCATCGTCCGCGTTGTGCGGGTCCGTCTTCTTGTCACCGTTGGCGTCCGCGCCGACGCCTTCCCAGGTGGAGGGCAGGAACTGGAAGGGGCCCACCGCCCGCTCACCTTGAGATGTGCCGTCCCACTTGCCGCCGTCGGTGTCTGGGAAGGAGGTCGTGTTGCCGCCGGCACCGGACCCGTTGAGGAGTACTCCGTAGATCTTCGGGCGGATGTCGCCGTTGTCGGCGATGTTGCGCCCAGTGGCATGGTTGGACTCGACCTTGGCGATCCCGGCGAGGATCGGCCAGCGCATGCCCTGGCACTTGGGCACGTGCTTGCCGACCTGCTGGACCGCCTTCTTGTAGGCGGTGAGCATGCGCGGCGGTATGTCCGCCGCCGAACCGCCTTCGGCGATCCCGCTGTCGTCGCTGGCGGAGACACCTGTCTTCAGTGCGACGTACGCGCTGATCGCGTTCCCCACCGGTGCCGCGCAGCACACGGCGGCGAACAGCAGCATCAGCACCATGAAGGCCCACCTGGCCTTCCGCCCGCGACGCCGGCTCACGAACCGTCACCACCGTCACCGGAGCCGCCGTCGCGCCCCCGGTTGAAGGCGTCCCGCATCCGGCGGCGCACCTCGGAGGGAGCGTCCGTCAGCCGCCGCCGGGGCGGGCGCGGCGTCGGCGCCGAGCCCGGCGAACCGGAACCGCCCGGCCGTGCCGTCGGGCCGCCGGTGGGCAGGCGACGGCTGCGGAAGGGTCCCGTTCCGCCCCTGTCGTCGCCGTGATCTCGGATCCACTGGGCAGTGCTGCGTCCCGCGTCGCCCCAGGCACGGCGGTCTTCGCGCACGGTGTTGCGCCACACCTGAACCTGCTGGCGGGCGTCCTGGGTGTAGCGCGAGCCGCCCTGCCGGGCCCGGCGCACATTCGCCGGCAGACCCGCGGTCGCCCCGTAGGCGGTCCGGCCGCCGCGGTTGAGGATGCGGTAGCCCCGGAAACGCACCAGCCGGTTGTGGGCGCGCGTGGACAACAGGGAACGGTCGGTGTTCTGGTCGTGCAGCACCTCACCGGTGTCACGGTCGACGACCTGGCCCTCGTCATCGCGATAGCGGTCCCGCGGGCCGCCGCGCCGGAGCCGGCTGCCCTGGCCGTCGCCGTCACCGCTGCTTGTGGTGTCGCCCTCACCTTCGACGCCGGTGGGCTTTTGCCACTTGGCCAGCTGCTCCTTGTCCGGCCGCTTACCGATCAGCAGCCAGCCCGCGCCCTTCGCGCCGAGGCGCGCGCCGAGCCCGCCCACGGCCGCGGCCGCGGTCAGCGGAGCGAGGCCCCGCCCGGCTTCCGCCGTGGCATCTGCGAACATCCGCCCGGTGTCGACGGGCATGCCCGCCCCGTCAACCAGCGAGGTGAGGGCGCCCATCAGCCGCTGGCGGGTGCCGAGCATGCCGAACCGGCCGCCCCCGCCTCCGGTGAAGGCGCGCAGTCCGCCGCCGTATCCGCCCATCGCCGCAGGGGAGTTCATGGCGAGAGCGGCGCCGAGCTCCGAGGTGTCGCCTGGCATGTGGGTGCCGCCGACCTTGGCGTAGCGCATCCGCATCGCCATGCGCTGGCCGAAGGATGTGATCCCGGTCAGCAGGCGGCGATGCCCGGCCGCGCCGGCGATGGCCAGCACGTCGATCAGCAGGATGCGTTCCACCATCAGGTCGGGCCCATTGGTGATGGTGGCGTCGACGGCGATCCCGAAGAACGGGACGAACGCGCACACGCCGACCATGGTCATGATCGCGATGCCCCAGATCGACAGCCACTTCCACACCGACTGGCGGGCCGGACCGGGCAGCATGCCCGCAACGAAGGTGACGCCCCCGGCGGCCGCCGCCCCGGCACACACGCCCTGGGTACCGAGCAGGACGATCGCGCTGGACAGGAGCATGCCGCAGATGAACAGGGCGGCGATCAGCAGCAGGAATGCGCCGCCGACCCGCCACCAGGTGGGTTGCTCGGCGTAGGCAGCGCACGCCTTCCCAACGTCCCCGGCCTTCTTCATGTCCGCCATGAACGCGGCGAACTCCTGGTCCTCTTCGGACACAATCGGGCTGGCGGTGTCCAGCAGATCACCGCCCGGGGTCAGCCCAGGTAGCCCGTCGCTTTCGCAGACCGATTTCGCTGCGCCGTCAAGGCCATCGCAGTTGTTGCCCGCTTCCTCCTTGTCGCGCTCGCAGTACTTCTTGGCCGGGCCGTGGACCAGCGAGCAGGCGTCCTTCGCCTTCTTATGCTTCGCGTTCTGCTCCTCGCAGTACTTCCGCGCCGGTTCCGCGACCGAGGAACAGTCGGCGTCCCCGTCGTCGCTGTTGTAGGCCTTGTATCCGCCGGCGACCCATTTCAGATGGACGGCGTACGCCTTGCGGTCGGACTTCTTGGCGGGGTCGAGGATGCGTCCGTACTCGAGCAGCATGTAAGGCTTGACGATCAGCGCATTGGTGACCGAGTCCTGGAGAGGGCGGGCCACGTCCGCTGCGGAGACGGGGGCTTCCTCTTCACGTTCCAGGCACTTGAGCTCAGCGTTGCCGGCCATGCCCGCGCACGGGTCGGTGCTGGCGATCTTGCCGCCCCAGTCGTAGGAGTTGACGCTCTCCTGGGCGACCTCGGCAGCCACCTGCTGGGTCTGCCCCAGCGGCCCGCTCTCGGCGAGCAAGTAGTCAGGGCGCACGAAAGTGGAGGCAGCGAACGCCGCGATCAGCAACGTCAGGAAGATCTCGCCCAGACCGCGGCCGACCCGGCCGCGCACAATCATGAACCCGGCAAAAACGAAACCCCAGGCCAGCAACAACCCCTTGATGCCGAGGGTGTCGACGACCACGTTGTTGTAGGCGTCGGCGACCTTCTGCGCGGGGGCGGTGAGGATCTTCAGCAGCGGAAACCGCAGGGCGACCTCGATGGACCAGCCAGCCAGTCCGACCAGGAGCCGGATGAGCGTGAACAGGCCGGACAGCGCGAAGGCGAGGGACTGCGTCTTGAAGCTGACGATCGAGCCCCCGTCCGAGCCCAACTCGTAGCCGTTGATCGGCAGACCCTCGGAGGAGTAGATGTTCAGCGGCGCGAGGAGGTCACCGGTCTCACTGCTGCTGCTCGCCGCGTATACGACCTGGCTGTTGACCAGAAGGAACACGCCGGAGAGCAGGACGACGACACCGGCCGAGCGGAGCGTGCCGCGGTCTGGACGCCACATTCAGCGCCGCCCGTGTCGAGCAGCGCCCCGGCTCCGCCACACGACGACGGCGGCCAGGCCCGCCACGGGCGGAATCACCATCCATGCCGCCCCGGCGCCCTCATGGGGGGCCTTGCCAGCAGCGGCGGACGACGTCGTGGCGGTGTGGTGGCCGCGCTCGCAGTACTCCTTGGCCGGGCCCACGATCAGATCGCACGGATCCCGGCGCGCGCCAGATTCGGTGTGAGGCTGGTCGGCGGCGAAGGCCTGTCCGGTCTGCGGCCACCACGCGTCGGGCACGCCCGCGCCCACGACCAGGGCGAGCAGGACGGCCGGGAGGGCGATCACGATCAGGGTGCCCACCGCGCGGGCGATGCGCCGGGTGCGGGATGAGGTGAACGACGACGTGGTCATGAGACGTGTTCCTTCGGTCGGGCCATGTCGGTCCCGCTGGAGGTGGGCGCGGTGCTCGCGCTCGTACGGCGGCCCGGTGTGGTGGCGATGGAGGTGGTGATCCGGTCGATGCGGGGGATGACTGCCTTGATCCGGCCCGTGTTCTGCCGCGGGCAGGCCAGCAGGAACTCCCCTTCGCGGCCGCGCTGCCCGACGGGGGACAGGCCGGTGGTCACCAGCCGCAGCAGCTCTGGATCGTTCGGGTCAAGCCCGACGAACTCCAGGCCGCGGCGGGCGCGTCCCCGGTCGGCGGTGCGGGCCAGCGCCCGGTACGCCATCAGTCCGCGGTCGGGGCCGAGTTCCTCGGCGTCGTGGGAGGCAGCGAGCAAGCCGGCGCCGTGTTTGCGGCCGTCGTGGAGGATCTCGTGGATCAGCGCGGTGCCCTCGGCGGATGAGGTGAGCCAGTACAGCTCGTCCGCGACCACCGCGGTGAACCGCTCCGGGTCCTCGAACGCGGTCTGCCTGGCAAGCGCCGCGATCAGGTAGAGCACCGCACGGCCGATCAGGGCCTCCAGCGGCTGCTGGTGCAGGACCTCCGGATTGGCGAACGCTGCCTTGGGCGGCAGTTTCAGGCCTGCGGTCGTGATCACGATCATGTCGGAGGTGCTGGAGGCGTCCAGCCGCACAGGGGGCAGGGTGGGGTCGAACACCATCCGGGCCAGGGAGTTGGTGGCGACGACGCGGACGAGACCGGCGAGCGTGGACGCCGCGTCCTGCCGCTTGCCCACCTCGCTCGTGGCCATCTCCTCCAGGACCTCCAGCACGCGGCGCATGGAGGGGGCGTCGCTGGCGGCGGCCTTCTCGACCGCGTGGTGCAGGACCTCGCCGTTGGTGCTCATCGGGCCGATGCCGAGCTGCAGGGTCAGGTAGGACAGGGCGTAGTGGCGGCCCTCGGGCCCGTCGAACATGCGCAGCGGGTCGATGGACACCTCGGCCTGAGCGGCGTCGATGATCTGAACACGGCCCTTAGCGGCGGTACGGGCGAAGGTCGCCCACTCGCGCACGGGGGTGCGGTCGATGCAGATCGCGCAGCCCCCGCGCGCCCACACCGCCTCCGCGATCAGCTTCTGCAGGACGCTCTTCCCGGCCCCCAGATCACCCACGATGCCCAGGGAGGCGCTGGCGTCGTGCTTCGGCGCGTCCGCCACGTTGATCATGACGGGGCGGGTGGTCCCGCAGTCCAGGTCGAGACCGAGGAACATGCCGTTGGGGTCGCCGACCTCCCCGAGGGTGAAGGCACCGCCCAACGCCCAGTCCTCCGAGACCTGGTGCTGCGTGAACTCCCGCACCACACCCGGCCGTGTGGTGCCCGGCAGACCGAGCAGGAACAGCGCCTCCTGCAGGCCGGCCGGGCGCACGGCCCGGTAGTCCGCGCCGCCGAGCAGAGAGGCCAACGCCCGGGCGCGGGCGTCACAGATCGCTGCGGTCGGCCCCCACACGCTCAGCACGGTCACGGACTGCACCTCGACCTCGACCGAAGTGCGCGACAGGCGGGCGTCCAGCTCACCCAGGTCGCGGGCGGCGTCCGTGAGAGAGGCGGGCATGCCGGTCGGCCGGGCGTCGTACTGGTCCGCCTGGTCGACGAGTTCGTTCTTCTTGCGCCGCACCTGCTCCCGCGCCTTCTCCGCGGGCACGAGCGTCAGGTCGACGGTGTAGTCGACGGGAAAATCGAGCGTCTCCAGCTGAGCGAACAGGTCGGCGGCATCCACGCTGACCGCGGGAGGGCACTCCGCCAGCGCCAACTGCGCCTGGTAGCCGGTGCCGGCGTCGGACTCGATCTGCAGCCACCGCCTGCGCAGCGGCGAGGCCGTCTTCACCCGCCACCACGCCTTGCGGCCCGACCGGGTGAGCTGGTCCGCGCTCTTGAGCTCGTCGACGTCGTCGAGGTCCGGGTCGATGCCGCCCTCCTGGAGGCGGACCTGCCCGAGATCGGCGTAGCTGGGGGAGTGCAGCACCCCATCACGGACCCGCCCGCCGTACAGCTCGCTGCTCTCGGCCTCGGCCAGCAGCGGCTCGTCCATACCGCGGTGCAGAGCGTGCTGGACCATCCACACGATCTCCGCCGGGCGAGCGGGGCGGAACGCGGCGCCGCCGGCGAGAGCGGCCTCCACCCGCGCAGCCTGCTCCTGGTACGCGGTCACTTCCCGCCGCGCCACCGGCGTCGGCCGCATGCCCAGCGCCGGGGCGATCTCGGCCCACATCGCGCCGACCTGAGCGGTCATCTGCAGGCCGGCGCCCTCGGTCTGGAGCGGGACCGCGAGCCACAGGGTGCGGCGGTGCATTTCCTGCCCGTCCAGCAGATCCAGCGTGGCCTCGACGTTCTCCACCCACGGGTGCGTCTGACCCGGCGGAGTATCAGAGGGCTCGATGCCCTCGATCATGCGCAGCGCGACTTCCCCCGGATCGACCCGGGCGCACAGGCCGAACAGCCGCGGCGCACCGGTCAGGGACCGCACCAGATGAGTGATCTTGGCGAGCTGTTCTTCCCGTACAGCGGCCGGCACATAGGTGCCCTGCACGGTCTCCTCGTGGCGGCCCTGCTCGTCCGGACCCGGGTGCAGCCGGTAGACGGCCCACACACTGCCGTGCGTCGACCACACCAGGTGCCCGGCGATATGACGGATCGGCACCCTCATCGCGCACCCCCCTGTTCGGCGCGCGCGAGCAACTGCTGCACACCCGACACCGGCCGGACCGGTTGAGCGGCGACGGCCGCAGGGCGAGGGCCCGGCCGCGGCCGCGACCGTGACGGCTCCCGGCGCTGCGTACGCTCGGCGGCTCGCGGCCGGGGAGCCGAAGTGATCGGCGCCGCCGGGGCGCTGCCCTCGATGACGAAGCCACCGGTCAGGGGTCGGGCGCCGTGGTCGCGGGCCGCGCGGCCGCCGATCCGGCCCCCGCGCGGCTGCCAGAACAGCAGCAGCCAGCCCAGGGCGGCCGGGAGCGGCGCGCGCCCCCCGATCTTCGGACGGCGCACCGCCCATATGCCCAGCAGCCAGGCGGCGATCGGGACGGGCCCCAGCCAGGACCACAGCGGAATCGTCTTGATGAGAACGAAGCCGCCGCCGACGGCGAGCAGGATCTGCGCGGGCGTGAACGGGCCGAGCGGGATACGCCAGTCGGCCACCTTGCCCAGCACCCACGGGTGGCGGCGGGCCGAGGTGTAGAAGCGGCCCATCCGCACGGAGGCGGTGGTCGCGGCGCTCACAGCCAACCCCCGACGCCTGCGGAGTGCTCACGGGCGGCCGGATCCTCGCCCTGCACGACACCGGGAACAGCGGGCGCCGACTTCGACGGGTTTTTGACCTCGTCCTCGAACATGTCGGCAAGGCTGTTGCGCGAGTTGTACAGGCCGAGCGCGATCACCATCAGGATCAGCGCACCGATCCCGGCCTTCAACGAGAACTTTTGGATCATGATGACGACGACGAGCACGAGCAGACCGGCCTGCAGGCCCTTGGTCGCCCAGGTCTCGAACATGTTGATCCACGAGTTGCCAAGGTCGTCGAGCTTTCCGGCGAGCAGCACACCGGTCATGACCGGGCACCCCCCGCCTTCGCGGTGCCGGACTCCAGCCCGGTGACTTCCCAGCGGCCCGAGCGGGCCTTGAGCGTCAGCTCGTACGCCAGCGGCCACCGCCCCGCACTGTCGCGGGCCTCGACCTCGGCCATCACCCGCACCTGGGTTCCGTCCGCCGGGACGGACTCGGCGGCCGCCTCCAGGTCGGCGGCCAGCATCTGCTGGACCGTGACCGTCTGGTACGGGGCGGGGGAGACGGGCGACAGACTCACGCCGGGCGCGAGGTAACGGTCGACCTCACCAGCTCCCGCCAGATACGCGGCCAGGAACTCCCCAACCGTGGACGACACATCGCTGTCCGTCGGGACGGTCACCGTGTACGGCGACTGAACCCCCTTGGTACGGGCCGGGCCGGCCACCACCCCGGGGGCAGCGGACACGGTGAACGAGGCGCCGCTTGAGTCGGAGACAACCGGCACCGCGAAGTAGCGCACCGAGCCGTCGGCGTACTGCGCAGCCACCGTCACCGACCACGCCGTGCCGGTCTGCTGCGCACTGCGCACCGCCACGACCGAGTCCGGCTCGGGCTGCGCAGCCGCCGTCTCGGGAAGATCGACATCCGGGGCCATCGACTGCGCAAGCCGGGCCTGCGCAGTGCTCTCGGCGCCTGCGCGGCTGCGCAGCCACGCGCCGAGGAACACCGTGGCGTACCCGGATGGGTTGGCCGACACGGTCGTCTTCACGGTGGTCGGCTTCGTCGCGGGGGCGGCACGGACCACGGTCGCGGGCGTGGCCACGGCGACGGCCAGCGCGATGGGGCCGGCCGACACCGCAGCCCACACGCCCAGACGGCCCAGGCGGACCCGGCGCCGCATCTGCTGCAGTCGAGCCCCCGCAGCGGTCGGAGGAGCAGCGTGCTCCTCCGCTGCCTGCATGGCAGGAGACATTCCAAACTCCCAGGTCAGAGCGAGTTGTTGCTTCTGACCCGAGGCAACCCGTCGACCCCGACCCGACCACCGACCACGAAGGCCCGACCACGATCACGAAGGGGACACAAACCCGTGGTCTGCGCCATGGTCGCCCCGACCACAGACCCGACCACGACATTTCGCACCCCAGGGAGTCCAGCTCCGATGCGCCGGATCACACGGCGATCGGTGCGGGCGGCGCCCAGTGCGCAACGCGGGGTGAAGCCCGCGGGCGCGCAGCCCCCGGACTCCCGCGCCGGGGGACTGCGCAGCGGCAGACGGATGCGCAGATGGCTCCCGATCACCCGGGCGGAGGCTGCGCACTCACACGCGCACGTCGATTGCGCACGATCCGCGACCCGGTGCGCAACGTCTGCGCAACGGCCCGCGCGCGGCTGCGCAGTCGGCAGAGCGCACCGATTGCGCAGCCGGAACGGAGCGTCGTTCAACGCGGGCCGCGGGCCGCAAGTCGGCAGCCGGGCCGCCGAAGCGGGCGGCCTCAATCCGTGCCGGAATCTCCGAGGATGGCGTCGCGGACCGCGGCAGCCATCACACGGAACGTCCCGGAGAACGCTCCGCCGATCGCGGCCAGGCCGGCCTTCTTCGCGAAGTCCTTCCGATCCGCGGCCTTGTCCCCGGCCTCCGTGACGGGCTGCGCCGGACGCACATCTGCCTCCGCGCCGGACGGATCCGGGCTGGGGGCGCCCTGCTCGTTACTCACTTTGCTCCTCCAAGAGCTGGATCGGATCGGAACCGTTCGCCGTACCGGACCGGGACGGCGATGAGGACGATGGAGAACTCAGGGGTTAGCGCCGCAACTCGGCGTATCGGCGCGGTTCTGCTGCAGGTCCGCGTCACGACCAACGCGAGGCTGGGGCGCGAGCCCTCGACCCACCCGGCCGTGTCGGCATCCGTCGGTTGGGGAGATGCCGCTCGGTGCCTCGGATGGCCGGGCACGCAAAAGCCCCTGCCGGCGTGGCAGGGGCTCGCGTTGAGTCTTAAGAGATCAGACCCGAGACCTCCATTCAAGAGCGGGCCACATCTCTGCATCTGGTAGACGATGCGGCGGTGCACCGGCTCGGGGCCGTGCCCCACGCCTGCTGCTGAACATGTACGACCGCACCAAGGCCCTGGAACTGCTCGACGAAGAGGCCCTGGGGTACGAGCGGAAGGGTCACCCCCGGCCGTACACGATCACCTAACCCGGCCTGTCAGCAGGCATCGGGGGCGTGGTCGGGCCCGACCACGCCCCCGACCACGGCAGCCCAGCGCGCATGTTGCCGGATCGTGATCGGTGGTCGGGGGTTGTGGCCGCCGCCCTGGTCGGCGCCAGCGGGTGAGCTGCCTGCATGGATCTCACGCACGTCCCCTCGACCGCAGGCATCGGCCGTCTCGCTAACGCGAGCGGTGTGGGATGCCCCGGCTGTCGCGCGCACAGCGCACGGTTGGACGAGCGATGACCGGAGGGCGGATCCGTCGCGGCTCGATGGCCGGCGACCAGTTCACCCAGATCGCCAACGGCCTCTTCCGCGACAACCGCGTCAGCTTCAAGGCCAAAGGCATCTTCGGATACATCAGCACCCATCAGGACGGCTGGCAGGTGACCGTGGCCGGCCTGGTCCGCTCCGGCCCCGACGGACGGGACGCGGTACGCACCGGGCTGAGGGAACTGGAGACCCACGGCTACCTGATCCGCGAGCGCCTGCGCCGTACGAACGGCACCCTCGGCGAAGTCGTCTATTCGATCACCGACCGCCCCACCTTCGTCGACGCCCTCATGGCGGACGCCGCCATAGCGCTCCATGCGCCGTCGGCACCCGGGGATGGCCGAGGCGACTACGGCATGGGCATCCGCCGCGGCGTGATGGCCGGCGACCAGTTCACCCAGATCGCCAACGGCCTGTTCCGCGACGACCGCATGTCCTTCAAGTCGAAGGGCTTGTTCGGACTGATCAGCACCCATCGCGAGGGCTGGCACATGACGGTCGCGGACCTGGCCCGGCGGGGTCGCGAGGGCGTGGACGCGGTGACGACCGGGCTCGAGGAGCTTGAGCGGTACGGCTTCCTGCAGCGGGACCGCGACCGTAATCCCGACGGCACCCTCGGCTCGGCCACGTACTTCATCACCGACCTGCCTGCCCTGCAAAGCACCAGGTCACAACCAGAGTCGGGAAATCCAGGACTGGATAACCCTACGTTGGCTGGCCGCCCCACAAAGAACACCATCAGTAAGAAGACCAACAAGCAGAAGACCAGTTCCGTCCCTCCGTGCGCCCGCGGCGCTCGCACGAGCGGCCGCCCGGCTGCGCCTCCGCAGCGGACGGCCGTGCCGGCGCCGAAGGATCTGGATCCGGGCACCCGGCTGCTGCTGTCGATCGGGTCGGCCCATCCTGAACTGCTGCTGCAGGAGAAGGCCTTGTACGACCAGGGCCGGGTCATGACCGCGATGCTGGACGCCGGCTGGAGCTCCGAGCAGCTGCGCCACGTCATCACCAGCCGCCCGCTGCCGAGCCAGATCCGCACCTCAGTCGGCGCGATCGTCGCCGCCCGACTGCGCTCCGCTCAGCTCTACCCGCCTCCCGTTGCCGACGTCGATGACGTCGCCCCGGGCGAGGCCTCGTGGACGACAGCGCCCTCCACGAGATCGTCCGCCGCCGCCCGCACCGTCGACGAGGCGCTCACCTATCGGGCGCTCGTGGAATGCGCGGGCTGTGGCCGGCCCGGCACTGCCCCCGGTGAAGACCTCTGCCCGGCCTGCCTCGACTGGCCGCTGTGCCGTACCTGCCCCGGACCGACTCCCCGTCGCGCTCACCCCGACGGCGACGGCCGCTGCGCCACCTGCACCTCCGCCCTGACCGTGACCGACTTTCTGGAAGCGAGCACTTCATGACGGACACGCTCCACACACCCCGGACGGCACCCCAGCAGCCGCTGCGGCCCTTCGCCCGCGATCCGCGACGGTGGGAGGAAGAACAATCCCGCGCGCTGCTGACCGGTCACGTCTGCAGCGACACCACGTGCACCGGCACGTGCGAGCCCGCGCTCGTGTACGAGCGCACCGGGTGGGGATGGCTGACCTGGACGGTGCCCGGCGACGGCACCCTGCCTGACCTCCCTCGACAGATCGGGGTGCTCACCCCGGGCGCGACGCTGACACAGCGGCTGGCCCTGCGCTGGCTGACCCGGCACCCCGCGCACCGCATCGCGCTGACCGCCACGAGCCCTGCATCCCTGCGGTTCTCCACGGTCCTCGTGGGGATCATCAGCCTCTTCGCCGCACTGTCCGCCCTCAGCCACGGCGTTCCCACCGACGTCGTCCTGCCGGCGATGCTGCTCGCCCCGCTGCTCGCCGAAGCCCTGCCCGACCGGCTCGACGACCGGGCCCGTGAGCACGTCCGCGTCGTCGAAGGAGAAGCCGCCTGCCAGTACCTCCAGCGACTCGCCGCCCTGCACACCTACATCGTCCAGGCCGCCGCCGGCAGCGACCGCTACGAACTGCGCCGCTCGGCCGAGATCGGCCAGCACCTGCTGTGGGACGCCGCAGATCTGCTCCAGAACGAGGACACCCGCTCGGCCTCGTCTCGCCTCATCGACCGGGAACGGCTGATGGTCCAGCTTGCCGACCAAGTCGCCCAGACCGTGGAGCGCGCCCGCGCCGAGCCGCCTTCCGGCGAGGCCGGCCAGCCCCGCGGCGGCGAGGGTCCGTTGGGCCCGCTCCCGCGCGGCTTCGAACCCGCGGCACGGCCAGCACCCTCGCCGAACACCGACACTTCACCGCTGAAGGGATACCGACCTGTGACTCAGCCCCAGCCCGACGACGCAGTCCGCACCACAGACGTCTATCTGCTCTTCGCGCACGAGCCGTATTACCCCGGCGATGGCGCCCAGGAGATCAACACCACCCTGGTCGCTGCGGCATCCCTGCTGCACCCCGAGGTGCAACAGCCCGACGGCGCCCGGATTCACGACCGCCTCACGCAGGGACGCGAGCCGGGCGAGATCATCCCGCTCTCCACCCTCACCCACGAACTCGGCGGCGGCGCCGACTGGCTGGCGGTCGGCGACTGGGAGAAGGTCACCACCGACCTCGTGCAGCTCGTCCACGCCAGGGAATGCGACGCCCTCAGCCTCGGCCTCCCCGAGATCGCGCGCGCCCTCATCATCGCCGGCCCGCACAGCCGCGTGCGCGCCTTCGACGCCGCAGCCGACGAGTTCATCGCCTACGGGCCGAAAGACCGTGCCGCGGTTCTGGCCGAGGTCGACAAGTTCCTCGCCGTCCTCGTAGCCGAGCAGGACTTCTGGCCGGGTGATGGCCTGCTGCCCCCGCTCTCCCGCCTGAAGTGAGGGGCTACCGACGAAATGCGGCTCGAGGTGACGGACCGCGGGGGTCAGGGGGCGGTGTCATCGGCTTCCGTTCACGATCCCCTCACCGATGCGGGCGCTGGTGTCGGATGCTGCTGGCACGGTGTCCGAGGCTGATCGACACGAGGTGGAGACCATGGGCGACTTCTACGAGCGGATCGTCGACGTCGAGGTGACCGGCGAGGAGGCGAGGCCGCTCGCGGAGCGGATGGTCGCCTGGATGGTCACCGAGGGGCTGATCACGCGTGAGGTGTCAGGGGAAGGGGTGTACAGCCTGACTGTGGACGAAGGGTACGTGCCAGGCCCCAACTGGGCTCGGGCCGTTGCCGATTCATCGGATCCGAGCTGGCTGCCGGGCCCGGTGGCCGTCATCGTCGGGCGCGACTCCCACGTGGGTGGTCAGGGCGCGGACGATGCGGAATACGCCGTCTGCCCGCAGTGCCAGACCAAGACCGTGATCATCAACTATCCCGAGGAGTTCGAGGCCGATGAGGAGATCTGGCAGCCGTTCGAGGACGGCATCGCGGCCTGGAAGGAAACGGGCGAGGGGAGTGCCCCCTGCTCCACCTGCGGTGCCTCTGTCCCGGTCACCGAGTGGCAGTGGGAGTCCAGCTTCGCGCTCGGCGCCCTCGCCTTCGACTTCTGGGGCTGGCCGCCGCTCTCCCGCAGCTTCTGCACGGAGTTCAGCCAGCAGCTCGGGCACCGCACCGTTGAGCACATGGGAAAGATCTGAACCGCCCGTACGCTGGCCGGCGCCGTCCCGCGCCACCAGCACCCTCAAGGAGACGCTGACCATGTTCCCCACCACAGGACCCGAGGCATCCTTCACGGTCGTGCTCGTCGCTCTGCCCGTGTTCAGCGCCTCGCAATTGCTGATCCCGAGGTGCTTCGGCGCGCGACCCGAACAGGAGATCTGGGACCGCCACCTTCGCGGACTCGCCATCGCCTGGCCGATCCTGCTGCTCGGTGCCCTCACCCTGCCCGAGCTGTCCCGCAAGGCACGGGCCGACTTGGGCATGGGCAGCGACTCCTCTCCCTGGTACTTGCGGATCGGTGCCGCCATCGCGGCTCTTCTGATCACCGCAACGGCAGTGGAATCGGTCCGCGCGGCGCGCGCAGAGGTGAAGCTCCGGCCCACGGCGGAGGAACTCCTCCAGGACGCACAACCGCTGCGCATCTGGCTCGGCGGTTCCACGGCCGATGATGCGCACAGCGCGCAGATCTGGCTCGACGAGGCTCAGAACGCCCTCGCCTCCGGTCGTGGCCGGACGGCCGTGCGCTACCTGCACCACGCCGTACGCCGCGCCGAGGACGCCACCCGCGCTGATGCTGGGACCGGCGGAGACGCGACCGCCACCCCGCTCGGCAGGCTTCGCCAACGCGTGAACGAGGCCGACGAGTCGGCCGGCCCCTTCAGCGGCCCGACGCTCAAGGCGTAGCAGATCGGCCCAACAGCACGGCGCCCCAGACCAGAGTCTGGGGCGCCGACTTCTTGTTGCCGCACCGTGTTAGGTGATCACAGATCGGTCCACGGGCGGGGCTCGCCCCCAGTCAGCGGCACCCACACCGACCCAGACGGACCGTGCTCTTCGATGTCCTCCAGGACGACGGCTCCAAGCTGAACCTCCCGGGCGAGCGCTGCGACGAGCGGGTGCTGGGTGACCATCGCCTGCAGATCGCTGATTCGGTCGCCCAGCCGGGCCCGGGAGGCACCGGTGAGGACGAAAAGAAGGCGAGGGAAAACCGGATACCAGCGGAGCCAGGCCGGGCCGGTGGAGACGGGACGGCGGCGGCCGACGGGCTGGGCTTCGTACTGGAACAATCTGGCGTACTCGATCAGTTTCACGGCCAGGCGCTCGCTGCTCATGGTGCTGCGATCGACCTCCACGAACGCGCGGAGCTTCCGCCGGTGGTCGCCGGCGACGACGGTGTAGTGCATGACGGCGTCGGCGACGAGCCGCTCGCCCTCACCTATGGGGTGAGACACCTCGGGAGTCCAGTCCCACGGGCCGTGCTCGTGCCCGAGCCGGCGGGCGTCTGCCGCAAACGGCAGGTGGGACCGTGTGACGGTCAGCGTGTGCGGAGTCTTCAGCGACGCCGCGGTTGTCGAGGTGATGGGGTACGGCGGACGCCCCCGCAGGATGGGTAGATCGCGGGTCAGACGCGAACCTTCAGGCGTGAGGTACCAGGCGTGCGTACGAGAGCGGTCCGAGTCCCGCAACGGGGTGAGGTCGACGAAGCCCGCGGCGCGCAGCTTGTTCAGCAGCCGAGAGAGCAACTGGCGGGTGCCGTCCGGCCGCAGCATCTGGCGCAGCTGGCCGGTCGTGGCCATCCGATGCAGGGCAAGCGCGGTCAGGACCTGCAAGCGCAACGGTTCACGAGGGCTGGGGGCCAGTTCGGCGGCCGCGACATCTGAAGTGGAACGGGTCATGGAGGGAGACAACCCTCAACCCCCGACCCAACCCCCGACCACGGGACCCCGACCAAGGTCACGACCCAAGAACGACGTCGTGGTCGGGGCCATGGTCGGGGCGGTCAGAAGACAGACGATGGCCGGTCCGCAGCAGCATCTGCCGCTGCGGGGCGTGGTGGCGAACCACGCCATGCCGGCCATCGTGCGACACCCGGCCCGCAAGGGACCAACGCCCGTAACCGGCTGTCGCGTTCATGGGGCGGTGGGCGACGGTGCGCTCACCGACGGGGCCTACCAGGGGGTTTCCGCTGCACGGACTGCTCGAGGATACGCCGGCGTGTCCACCGTTGACGCCCGTTCTGGCGGCCGGCATCCTCGGCGATCGCGTCGGGGGTTTCCAGAAGCGGAAGCTTTCCCTGGGACAGGAGGCTGGAGAAGGACTGAATGCTCTTGTACCCCAGCAAGGCAGCCGCCTCGCTCGCCCCCAGGAGCTCGTCGGGATCGCCGTCAACGGGAACTTCGGGAAGAGGCGCCACTGCCTTGGAACCGGCTCGCCGGCCGCGGCCGGGCCGAGTCTCCAACCAGTTCAGGAGAGTCGCCACCTTCCACAGCTGCCGGCGGTAGGGGTTCTCGGCCGTACCCAACTCTTCGACCACGTCCGGCTCGGGGAAGTAGCCAGGTCGGTCGCGCACGAACGTGGTCACCTGGTTGAGGTTCTTGTAGCCGAGGAACCTCGAGGCGTCCGCGGCGTTCAGCAGCTCCTCCGGATCACGGGTGGGCGGCTTGTACCCCCGGAGTCGTCCCGACGCACGGTGGGAGAACCACTCCGTGACCTCCGCGTGGTCCCACAGGCGGGAGCGGCCGCGCATGTCGACAGGTTCGGGGAACGTCTTGCCGACCGCGTTCTCCGCGCGCTCCGTGTACAGGCCGCTGATCCGGGCGGATGTCAGGCCCTGTTCAGCCGCGATCTCGGCAGCGTCGGCCAGGCGAGGCTCACGTTGCGAGGTCATGGCAGAACCGTCCGTCCTGTCAGCAGCTAGCCGGCCTGCCCGGCTCGCAAAACAAATAATGGCAGAAGTTTCGGTCGGAGGTCCAGCCCGCGTCCCAAGGTTTCTGTCGGCCGGCCACCCCACCCACGGCCCACGGCCTACTCCTCAGGGATCAGACAGACCCCGCGGCGCGCGGCGGCCTCGGCCATCTCCGTGAAGGCCATGGCGGCCGGTGTCATCTCCCACTCGACCAGGGCCAGAAGCAGGATCACCTCGTCGCGGTCCTGCGAGGGATCACAGGGCATACCGGCGGTATCCGCGGCGAACATCAGGTCCGCGGTGGCTAGCCCGTCGAGACGTGCTGCCACTTCCCGGTGCAGCTCCCGCAGGCCCTGCTGGTACAGCTCGTTCGCCTCGCCCAGGAGCAGCACCAGGTCCTCGCCGTGGCTGGCCGGTGCCGCTGCAGCGAGGTCGAGGATGCGCTGGGTGGTCGTCGTCATCATGAGGAGTATCCCTCCATCTGGGCGGTGGGCGGTGTGCTGGTCAGTGGCAGCTGTCACACCCGGCGGGGCTGTGCAGGATCTCTCCCGGCCCGGTGCGGGCCTTGGAGTCCCATGTGGGCGGCTTGCGCAGGGCGGCGTGGACGTCGCGTTCCATCCGCTCGAAGTCCGCGTTCTCCTCAACCTCGATGCCGGGGTCCGGGGCGTCGCGCCGGCGGGACAGTTCGATGAGCTCGGCCATGGTGATGTTCGGGTTGAACGGCACCTGTCGGACGCGTTCGACCAGCGCGCACAGTTCGGCGAGCCGCGGCCGGCGCCCGGCCATCAGCAGCAGATCGCGGTGGTTGGCCAGGGTGCAGGCCGAGCACGAGCAGCGACTGGAGCCAAGCCGGTCCCCGGCGCCGGGGTGCGAGTCGTAGCACCAGTGGTAGGGCAGCCCCGCACTGATCGTGCGCTCCCAGACTTCCTCGGTGCTCACCTGGTGGGCGGGCAGCCACTCGTCGACGACCCGGGCCGAGTTGTCGGTCGTACGGCGCCACACCTCCCGGTTGCGCCGGTCCGCGCTCTCCTCGGCCCGCATCCCGAGCACGTTGGCGAACATCAGCGGTCCGACGTTCTCCTTCCTGAGCGCGCGGACCTGGGGGGTGAACGCCTGGTACACCATCTTCGTCTTCCACGGACCCGTGCAGGTGCGGGCCCGGCCGAGCCAGGGCCAGTCGCCTCGTTCCGCGATGAACGTCAGCAGATCGAACGGCACCCGCTCACCGTCGACTTCACGGCTGCGGCGGATCTCGACATGCCGCTCAGGCGGCACCCCGAGGGCCGCGCTGTGCTGGGCAGCGAGTTCGCTGGCACTCGGCCAGCGAACCCCGTCCACGGTGACGGCGGGCCACTCCATCGGTCCCAGACTCGCGTGGGCGGTCCAGGCGCGGTCGGCGACACCTGCCTGGCGGGCGGCGTCCATCGCGATCAAGCCGGCCACAAGTCCGTCCTTCCCGCCGGACAGGTTGATGACGATGCGGTGCCGGGTCGCGGCGAACGCAACCGGGTCGGCATACAGGGGGGTGGTGTGCGACATGGTTCCTCTTTCCTGGTGGGCGGATTAGCGGGCATCCCCGACGGGGCCGGTCTGATGGGGCTGGGAATCGGTGAAGTGGGTGCACTGGGCCTCGGGCGGACGGGCTTTGCAGTGCCAGCAGGGCCGTGCCTCGGGGTAGGCACGCACGTGGTGGTGGCACTGGTATCCGGCGTACGAGCCGCTGGTGCGCAGGTGAGTGAGGAGGATGAGGTCGAAACACGCGAGGGCAGCCCAGCCGGTGACGCCTCGCTGGGGGTGCGGGTACTCGGTGCCTTCGCCGAGGACGACGCTGCTGACCGACACGAGCAACTTGTTCTGGGCGGTGTCGACGGCGTGGATGCTGTACCGGGTTCGGTTCCCGGGCCGCGTCGACCAGGGGGCGGTGTCCTTGGGGCCGTGCGCGTGGCCGATCACGGGAAAGCCTTCGAGCTGGTGCACTGAGAGGGTCGGCGGCGGTTTCCAGAGGTCGGGCATGGGTGTCCTCCTGAGAGAGCGCGGAACAATGGGCGGTGAGACGGGCGACTGCGGCGGGCGGTACGGACCGCGCGGCTGAACAGCCCTCAGCCCGCGATCGCTTCGGGGTCGGGCTGCTTGGGATAGGGCCGCCTGGCGGGGAGACCGAGCTTGATCTGCTCGCGCTCGCGCCGGCTTCGGCCCAGCCGCCATACGTAGCGGTGCGCGCCGCGGTGGCGTACGTTGCGGGCGCCGACCGTGACCAGGGCCTCCTGGAGCCAGACGGCCGGATTGCACCCAGCCCGCGGAACCGGAGCTCCGAGCGCGATGAGCTGGGCTTCGGCGTACTGGTGGCCCTGCTCCTGGCGGCGGATCTTCTGCGCCGTGCGCTCGTGGAAGACGGTGCCGTCCGGCAGGAGCTTCACCGTCCGGGCCGTGGCCCGGCTGGCGTAGAGCGCGTTCGTGGCGGCGTAGATCGTGCCGACGTGCCCAGGCATGACCAGAACTCCCGACGCGGTCCGGCGCGGGACAGGATCCGCGAACGACACGACCCCGTGTACACCCCTGGCGAGCAGGCGTTTGAGGCAGTTCGCCAGGAACCACGACTCCGAATTCGCCGGGCACTCATCCAGCAGGACGAACCGCGAGCACACCAACGACTCGGTGAACGGCCGGAGCTCGGGCAGTGGCTTGGTGAGGACGGAGGCGCTGACCGGCACGCCGAACACGGCCACCCCGCACAGCCGCCGCTCGCCGTCGACGACGTCGTACAGGCCGAACTGCACCGTCACCGCCGGGTACGAGCCGGAGTAATGGTGTGCGAGCACGAACCCCTTGGCGGGCTCCTCGTCGGGGATGACGTCCACGGTGTAGCGGCGGGCGTCGAAGCCTCCGTCGCGGACGTGCGCCCAGGAATGCTTCCGGTCGCGCCACCGCTGGCACCAGGGCGACGCGGTCGGCACCTCCGGCAGGTCCTCGAACGGCAGGGCCTCCTGGATCGGGGACCTCACGGTGCCTCCCCGTCCCCGGGCTCCTCAGGACCGCTCGCGAAGAGGGTGAGCTGTCCCTCCGGGTCGGCTGCAGGCTGATGCACGGGGATTACGGGGACGGCGCGCTGCGCGGCAGGGGGTATCTCGGGTTCGCCCGCGTCGGCGGTCTCTTCGACGGCCGCCGGGTGAGGGCAGGGGCAGAGCCACCTGCAGGGCCGCTGGCCCGGTCCGTACCGGATCACGGCGACGACGAACCCGTGGGCGTCGGTGATGGTGTCGGCGTGCTCGTCGACGCGGGGGCCGCGGGCGCTGACGCACCGGTCGTGGTGCCCGGAGGTGCAGCCGATGCAGATGCCGCGCTCGCAGGAGCACCAGCGGTGGAAGCCGCGGGGGTAGGCGTCTTCGATCTTGCGCAGGCCCTTGGTCCAGGCGTGCGCGCGGACCCAGGCGCCTTCCTCCTCGGTCATCGGGGAGGGCACGGTGGAGGGAATGGGGTCGAGGATTCCCATGATCGCGGCGCCGATATGGCGCAGGCGGGTTGTCATGATTCGTCTCCGAACAGGGTGGGGGCGGCGTGGAGTTCGTTCATCCAGGCCAGGAGGCGGGGAAGGTTGGTATCGGGCCCGAAGGCGAGGTAGGTGCCGTCGCAGCTGGTGCAGCCGAAGGCCTGCGCGATGCGCAGTCGCCGACGGGAGTTGACGCGGCCCATGTGGACGGCCAAGCCGCGCTGGCGGGCCTCAACGGCCAGCCGGTGGGCGGCCGGTGAGGTCTTCCACTCGGTGCTGCCGGCGAGGAACAGCACGTCGATCGAGTCCCAGGGGATGAGGCCGTGCTCGCTGCCGTCCTGGGCGGCGAACGCGGCCGGGATCCCCAGGGCGCGGATGGGCTCCAGCCAGGGCAGCGACTCGGTGAGGGTGGCCGTGGCGTCCATCGGGACGTCGGGGGCGACGGCCCACAGACAGAGTCCGGGGCCGTAGCGGTCGACGGTCGCCGTCAGCCACGCGAACCAGGCCTGCTCGCCGGGCCAGCCCTTGCCGAACTTGCCGTTGTCGCACGCGTATCGGGCGCCGGGCGGGATCACGTTGCCCTGGGCCGGGGTCGTCATGCAGGCCAGGAGTCCGGCCTGCATGGCGGCCCGTACGTCAGCTCCGGAGGGCGTGGCCAGGTACAGCACGGCGGATAGGCGTGAGACGGGGAGGAGCAGGGGCGGAGAGCATGGGTGCGCGCACGGGAAGTCCTTCCGGAGATGGCTTTGAGGGGCGGTTCAGGCGAGGGGGAGTTGGGCGGCGGAGCCCGAGACGAGGGCGTCCCAGTGCTGCTCGAAGTTGTTGTCCTGCTTGTCGATCACGCGGGCGGGGGCGGTGGCGAAGAGTTCCTCCGCCATCGGCCAGCCCTTGGCGCGGGGGCGGACCCAGGCCCGGGCACGCCCGTACAGCGGGTCGTGGTCGACGTCGACGCCGTGCCGCTTGGAGACGGAGATCAGCCGCTGGGCGAGCTGGTGGGGGCGGCCGAGGTCGACGCGCTCGGTGGAGCGCTTCACCGGCCGGCGCCTGCCGTCCTCCGTCACCAGGAACAGGCGCCGCACGTGGTAGAGCGCCCACGGCATGTCGAGCTCCCGCTCGAACGCCTCCAGGCACGCCCGGTCCCGGGGCTGGGTGGGGTCGAAGAGCTCCAGGAGGCTCTTGCGGCCGTACAGTTTCGCGTTCGGGTTGAGGCTCATCGCCGTGTACTCCAGGCGCAGCACCTTGCCGGCGATGTCCGGGTGGCAGCGCATGCGCTCCATGTGGGCGGGCAGTGCGCCCATGGAGGCGGAGAAGCAGCAGAACGTGCAGTACGACTTCGGCCAGAGCACGCCGAACCGCTTCATCAGGTAGTCCTCGCAGTGCTGGCGGTGCCAGCCCCAGTCGATGAGCGGGAACTCTCCGGTGCGGCCGGGCATCTTCGAGGTGACCTGGTCGCCGAAACGGCGGCCTTCCTCGCCAGCGTTGAAGCCCATGATCTGGCGGAACGGGCGGCCGCCGAAGACCTGCTTGAGCCACCAGTCGCCGACGTCGCCCTTCGCCCACAACGAGCATTTGCGGGTGCCCGCGACCTGGGGCACGGTGCCGACGGACTCCTGGTCGTCCCAGAGCGTCCACGGCCCGCGGGCGAAGAGCTGCTCGGGGCGGTGGGAGTCGTCCAGGATCGTGAACCCGTCGGACTGGAGGTGCCCGTTGCGCGCCAGCTGGACGAAGCGCACGCCGTTCTCACGCAGCAGCGGGATCATGAACTCGTCGGCCAGGAGCCGGGTTTCGGGCCACTCGCTGCCGGTGGCCATGTAGAGGACAGCGGTGCGGTCGAGGTCGATCCCGTGGGCGTCCGGGGCGGTGAGCATCTTGGCGATGTAGGCCGTGGAGTCGGCGCCGGCACCCCAGTTGATGACGGTGTCCAGGTTGTCGTTGGCGCCGAGGCCGGGCAGCGGCGGCGTGTACGTCGTACGGGGCATGGCGGCACTCACTCCTCGAGGGGCCGGTCGGTCAGCCGCTGGGCGGAGACGATGAGCAGGCGGTCGTCGGCAGGCCACGGATCGCAGGACTCCCAGGGATCGCCCTGGGACAGCACCACCACCTCGCCGGGCGCCGTGACGAGGCAGCACACGCCGCAGCCGCACGACGGGTCGAAGGGCTCGGGGTGGGCGATGTACGGGGTGACGAAGTAGTCGGCTCCCTCCTCGCCGACCGCGGCCAGGAGCAGGTCGCCGTCCGCGACATCACCGGCGCGGGCCACGCGCGCGTGCGGCAGAGCGAGCGCGAGCCGGGGGTCAGGGCTGTTGACGGCGAGCTGCCCGTCGATGAGGCGGGCGTTGCCGCTGGAGCGGACGTCGCCGGTGGCGGGGGCGGCGAGCAGGGGCCGGTGGAGGTCGACGGCCGTCTCGGCCGCGTACATGGCCGAGACGTGGTCCAGGGCCTCGACGAGGACCACCGCCCGGGCGAGTGCGGCCAGCACCACGGCGCTGGCTTTCAACGTCGCGCCGCTGGCGGTTGTGCCGGGCCGGCAGAGGCTGACCGCGGCGCCGCCGTTGTCGACGATGGAACGCAGCAGCGGGGCGTGCGTGTGGGGGTGGACGCCGTCCAGGCCGCGCGGCAGGACGGCGAGGGATGCGGCGCCCGTCTCGGCGGCGGCCTGGTGGGCGGTGGAGTCGACGCCGTAGGCGAGCGTGGCGGTGACGGTGTGACCGGCCTCGGCGAGGGCGGTGGCGAAGTCGTGCGCGCGGGTGACGGCCCGCTCGGTGGGGACCCGGTTGCCGGTCACGGCGACCGCGCTGTCGGTCAGCTGTGCAAGTCGCTCGCGGCCGCGGACCCACAGACCCAGCGGGCATGCGGGCCCCAGGTCGGCGAGGGCGGTGGGCCACTCCTCGTCCGAGGGGATGACGAACGGACAGGTCAGCTCTGCTTGGGCGAGTTCCTCGTGCGGCCGGTACAAGGAGAGGAGCCCGCTGCCGTCGACGCGGACGCGCCGGTCCCACACCTCGGCCGGGGTGTACTCGGCGAGGTCGGCGGCGAGTTGGCCGGGGGCGAAGTGGGCGGCGAGCGCGGCGCGGGCGGCTCGTTCGGACAGGGCGTGTGCGGGCATGGACGGCCGGCCTTTCGGGCAGGGCGCGGCACCGGCAGGCGAACCGGTGCCGCGCCGGGGCGGGCGAAGGGGGGAAGTGATCAGCGGCCGACGGGAAGGGGGTGCCGTTGGCGGCTGTGGTGGAGCGGCCGGGCTAGGCCCAGTTGGCGGACCGCTTTCGCTCCCACCAGGCGGGCGGGCTGCCCGGTCGCCCCGTGGCCGGTCGGGACACAGCGGCGGGCTGAGGCGCCGGGGGAGCGGTGTACGGGCGGGCGGCGATCGGGCTGGGCAGGCTGGTCTCGGTGTAGGCGATGCGCCTGCGCAGGCTGATGCCGAGGTCGTCGATGCTCAGGTAGATGGAGTCGTCCTTGACCCCGGTGATGCGCCCCTTGACCAGGACGCTGACCCCGTCGACGAGCGATTCGGCGGCGTTGCTGGCCAGGTCCCGCCACGCGGTGCAGATGTAGGGGATCGGCTCCAGGTCACGCCACTTCTGCGCGGTGGCATCCCACTGCGTGGGGGTCTCGGTGAGGCGGAACCGGCAGACGGCGATGCCGTCTTGGGTGAAGCGGACTTCCACGCCACCGGCGACGGTGCCGGTCACGTGCGTGACGGACGGGGCCATGCGAACACCTCCTATTTAAAATAATAGTGTCTTGCGGGGGATGGTCAACCCCCCTGTCGGCACTTCCCGCCGCCGGAGAGTGCGGTACGGCGGGTGAGACGCCGGAAGCGGGCTTTCCACCCGGTCGGCTGCGCCGGGGCCGGCGGCGGGGTGAGGTTGTCGAAGACCGTGGCGTCCTCGATCTCGACCAGCAGCGGCACCGTGCTGTCGGCCCGGACCAACTGCTCGTCGGTGGTGTCCAGATGAACGGAGACCCGTACGGCCCGGCGGTCGGCGTCGAGGTAGGCGAACACGAGGATGCCCGCGATCTCCATGCAGGGCAGTCCCTCGTCGTCAGGCCCCCGCATCGCGTGGAACACCGCCGTGCTGTTCGCCTCCGCGCACTCCTCGGCGTCCGAGAGGCTGGGGTTTCGGGGTGCGAGCACGCAGCGGGAGATGTCCGCGTCGTACAGCGTGTAGCCCTCGATGTGCTCCCTCGACCCGTAGAAGAGGTCCACGGCCCTACGGTCGTCGGCGGGCGGACGGAACGGGACGCTGTCCTCGCCCGCCACGTCGTCCCAGGAACTGCGCACGTGCTGCGCCAGGGAGGCAAGCGCGGAGGCCTCGTCGGACCAGAGCGTGACATCGTCGCTGTGCCCGTCCCACTGGCGCAGCACCCACGCGCGGCCTGTCACCTGCGGTGTGAGGATCTCGTCGACGGCGAAGCTGAAGCGGCTCAGCCACCCTTCGAGAATGCTGACGGTGTCCGCCCCCGGCCATTCGCCGGTGCGCTCCTGGAGGCCGTCCATCAGGTCGGCCAGATCGATGATGGCCCCGCCTGCGGGCGTGGCCGGGTCCGGTTTGATCGGCATGGCGGTTTCCTTCCTGTGCGGAACGGGGCGGTCAGGCCCCGTTCATGAGGCCGTTGAAGAGGTCCATCAGGTGTTGCTGCTCGGGGGTGAGGGTCGCGGTGCGCAGCACGCGTCGGCGCAGGACGGGCACGTCGAGGCTGATGCCGGAGGGCACATCGGGCCGCTCGGGCAACGAGACCAGCTGGTAGTTCCGCGTGTGGATCATCCAGGCCTCGTACCGGTCGGCGGGGCTGCCGCTGCGGGCGGCCTGCCCCTCGTCCGTCGTGCGGGACAGGCAGAGACAGGACGGATCGGAACACGGCCGTCCGGCAGGGCGGCCGGCCAGGACCGGGCTGCGCCGGTAGTGCGTGACGGTGCCGTTCAGCATCGGGCAGTGGTCGGCGGTGTACGGCAGGCACTCGGGGTGCAGCGCCGGTTCCGGGGAGCAGCCCTTGACGACGTCGGCCGGGCGCACCAGCAGGAAGCACCGCTCGTCCAGCGGGTGTTCGCAGATCTGGCACAGGCGTCGCCGGAAGGCATTGACGGTCTTGTCGGCGTCGAGGACACCGAAGGCGGCGTGACCGTCGTGGATCAGGGTCACGTACGGCACCACCAGCCCGCCCGACAGCGGTCGGCGGGCACAGCGTTGGGGTATCGCGTGCATGGGGTGAGTTCCTTCGGATCGGGGGCGTGCCACGGGGGCTCGGCAGGTGGATGTCAGCTGCTGGCCGGTGGGGGAGGGTCGGCGGGGCCGCCGGCCAAGAGCGCTTCCCAGTGGGCGTAGCGGCAGCCGGTGGCGTCGTGCAGGCGCAGATGCAGCCAGTTGAGGTTGTCTCCGGCCCGGATGACAGCCTCCGCGCCGATGGCGGCGGCCCGGGGGTAGATGGAGCCGTCGTCGGGATCGACCAGGACGACGATCAGCCCTGGGCGGTGAGGCGCGTGGCGGAGCGTGAAGTCGGTGTAGCTGCGGTCGTCCAGGAGCACGAGCGGCGCGCGCTGGTACTCCTCGGCGCTGAACAACGGCGATGGCAGGTGCAGGCGGGGGACCGGGCTCGACCGCAGGCCGACCGGATCGTCGTCGGTGCTGTCGCTGATCACCAGCACCGGGGCCTGCGGTCCTTCCCGGGGGGCTTGTGGTGGGGCGGACATGGCGGTGACACGTCGCTTTCGTGAGGACCGTGGCCAGGAAGAGGCCTCGGGAAAGAGGGAGTTGACGGCCCGCAGGCGGGGCGGCCGACCGGGGGCCGCCCCGCCCGCAGGCGTTCGCTCAGCCGAGCGGGTAGAGCACCAGCGCGGGGAGGGCGGTGTCGGGGATGCGGTCCCCGTACAGCTCGCGCAAGGACGGGTCCGCCGTGAGCTCCTCCGGAAGCGGGAAGATGTCGCCAACGAGCTCGCTGAGGGTCGGCGCGTACCGCGAGTGGCTGTAGGTGGAGAACGGCGAGAACAGGTTCCCCTCGGCGTCCCGGGACAGCACGACGAGCGTGTCTCCGGGCAAGCCCTTCCAGTCCTCGCGGACCAGATGGCGCAGCACGGCGAGGGTCAGGGGGCGGTCGGGGGCCTCGCCGTCCGGGTCGGGGGACGGGGCCTGCTGCTGGTCGGTCATGACGGCCTTTCACGTGCGGGCCGGGCTGGGAGCGGTCCGGCCGGTTGATCGGCGGGGTGCGGGCGCCGCCCCGTTGCCGGGGCGGCGCCGTGCGGGCCCGTCAGGCGTCCTCGATCTCGTCCAGGCAGGCGACGGGAACGCCGCTGCCCGGGAGCCGGAAGCGCGTCATGTCCTCGGGGATGCGGTACTTGGTGTTGCGCGGGTCGCGGCGCAGGATGCGGGTGGACTCCTCGTCCAGCAGGAAGCCCGCGCGGCTGCCGGTGCGGTTGCGCTCCTGCACGGTGCCGGTGAGACCGCGCAGCAGGGCCGGGCGCAGCGACTCGTTGATGCGGGCCCGGCGACCGGCCACGAGTCCGGCGAACGCCTCCTTGTCGATCGCACTGAGCCGCAGTGCGGAGGCCTCCTGGACCTTCGCGACCTGGATCGCATTCGGCAGCTTGCCGATGAAGTCGAGGACTTCGTCCATGGTGACGGTCATGCTGGTTCGCCTCTCTGTGACGCGGGGGTGGGGAACCGGCCGGGCACGGGCGTGCCCGGCCGGGGCTTGCGGGGGAGGTTCGGTCAGGCGGCGGCCTCGGGCCGGTGGCGGGCGACCGCCTCGTCCTCGACCTCGGACAGCCGGTAGCTGCCGTTGTCGTCCTGACCGAGCGCTTCGAGGAGCAGCAGGTAGCGGGCCTGCCGCACGTTGAGGTTCGACCACGCCTTGGGCTCGCGGATGTCGTGCTCGCAGGCAGCGGCGACGTGCGCGAACAGCGCGTTGACGACGCGAGCCTTGGGCAGCTGCACCGCTGTCTCCGCCAGGTCCGCGTGCTCGGGCTCCTTGATGCCCAGGAAGCGGGCCACGGTCTCGGACTCGTGCTTGTCGGTCCAGGAGCTGTAGAAGTACGGGACGGTGAGCACGACCTCCTGCGCGAAGACGCGGGCCGCATCCGGCAGGGTCTTCTGGCGCACGAGCCGGGCGACGAAGTCCTGACGGGGACCGGCGGCGGCCTTCCACGCCCGGTTGCAGGCGATGACCTTACGGCGCTCCTCCGCCCGCTGCTCGTCCTCCTCCGTCCTGGGCTTCTTCGGCTGCGGCCGGACCTTGTGACCGTGCGCGGCCGGGTCGGAGCAGTGCCACACGGGCTGGTGCTCGTCGTCGAGCCGGGCACTGTGGCCGGGGCAGTTCTTGTGGTTGTCCTCGGTGAGCGGATTGCCCAGCCCCGTGGTCAGTTCGGCCAGCGGCTTGGACGTGTCCTTCTGCCCCCAGCTCGGCTGCCCCAGCAGCGGGATCTCCGCCGTCTTAAGGTCTTCCTCGGCCTTCGTCCGGGCGTCGGCGTCGGCCTGCTCGGCCTTGAGCAGTGCCATCTCCTGGTCCCAGTGGCCGCGCCCGCCGGTACCCTCCTCGTGGTCGCGCTTCAGCGCGCGCAGCAGACGGCGCTCCGCGCCGGACACGTGCTCGACCTCGGCGAGCTGGGCGGTCTGCTCCAGGTCCATGCCTCCGGCCGTTGCCCGGCGAAGGGTGGCGTCGTCGAGCTTCTGCGCCGCCTTGGCATGCTTGGCTGCGTTACGGCCGACGCCGAGAGCCCTGGTGGCCTGGCGCCGTTCGACGTCGCTCATGTCGATCAGGGACAGCTCCTGCGACTTGAGGATGTCGCGCTCGCTCATCCCCTCGCGGTGCTTGTTCTCGACCAGGGACAGGAACCGGGTCCAGCCGTCACGGCCGACCAGGTCGTCCCGCACGTGCGCCTTGATCCTGCGCACCGGGCGGCCGTCCTGTTCGGCGGTGTCGTTGGCGATCTTCTGTGCCTGCGCGCGCCGCCAACCCTTGAATGCGCCGTACGTGCCGTCGGGCCGGGGCCGGACGCTGATGGTCTCCTCGACACCGATCTCCTTGACGGAGGCGATCAGCTCCTCGTCCGGTTCGGTGTCGGTCTCGCGGGCGTTCTGCTCGTCACGCACCACCCGCGCCGGATCGAGCAGGACGATCTGCGGCGCATCTTCCTCCTCGGGCGTGACGGGTTCGGTGGGCTGGGTCGAGACGGCGGTGGCCATGGGGCTCTCCTTCTCCTTGCCTGTTCGGCGAATTGGGGCGGTTGGGGTGTCGCCCTCTCGCGTCAAATACAATAATAGTATCTTCCGGGGTGAGGGCTAGGTACCCTCTGACCTGCGAAAACGTGGCTACTCGGGCCGTCTGAGGCGCTCCGTACGGCGGTCTCGGCCGACGAGTCCCGGCCTCAGCTCAGGTCGTGCACGACGTGCCAGCACGGACCGGACAAGACCGTGAGCCCCAGGTTCCCGACCTGCTCAAGCAGGGCCTCGTCCCACCCGGCGCTCACCGGGAGAGAGGGAACGGCCCGGTACGTGTTGGGTCCGAGCTGCTCGTAGCCCGCGCCGAGAACGATGTGCTCGTCGTCGCCGACCGTGAACAGCTGCACGCGCACGTCGGCAGAGTCTCCGCTGGCGGGGCGGTGTGCCTGGGCTTGCAGCGACTCGTCCAGCGCTGCCCACTCCCGGGGCGGCGCGACCACGACGCCGTAGACGGCGTACGCGGAGTGGGACACGGACATGGGTCAACCTCTCTGGCTCAGGGACCGGTTCGGCGTGCGGGCGCGGCCGGCCGGAGCGGACGGGCACGGTGACGGTGGCCGGGAAGCGGGGGCGCTCACGTGCCGCGCGGGTGCCGGCTACGTGCGCGGGCCGCCCGGATCTCCGCGTCGAAGTCCGGGTACTGCCTCGACGCCGACGGCAGCAGCGCGTTGCGGACATCCATGGCCCGGGTGAGAACCCCCAGTTGCGCAGGAGACAGCACCCACGGGCCCCGCTCGTCAGCGTCCAGGACGGACAGCAGGTCCTGGGCGCTGCCGACGTCCTCGGCCTGCCGGAACACCGGGTGCGTCCGGTTGACCCGCAGTGCGAGGCTCAGGCTGGCCCCCAGGTGCGGGGCGTAGCAGCGCCGGTCGGGTGTGATCACCTGGTGCCCGTCCGGCACCGTGAGGATCTGGAGTACCCCCGCGAGCACGACGAGCCGTTCGTCGCTCTGGACGGGGAACGCCGACTCCGTCGCCGGGCTGCCGCAGGAGCGGCAGCGGTAGGTGCCCGGACTCTCGGGCTGGTAGCGGCCGCTGCGGCAGACGTGGCAGAGGATCGGAACGGGCACGGTGCACCTCCGCGCGGGCGCCCCTCGGCGGGCGCCCGCAGGCATGGGCGGTCAGGTCAGGGCCTCACGCGGGTGACGCGGGAGGTCGGCAGATGGACGCGCAGGACGTCCGCGTGCGCGGGCGGGTCGAGTGCCGCGAGCCGGTGGAGCGCTTCGGACAGCTTCGGGCGGCGAAATCCTCCTCGGCCCTGGCCGCTTCGCCGACCGGCACCATGCGTGCCGTGGTCTCGGTGTGCCGGAGGTCCGGCATCTCCTCGGTGGGCGCGAGGGCCGCGATGAACGGGCTCCAGCCCACGGACATCCCGCTGCCCGCCCGCTGCTCCGTCGTCGTGAAGTACGCGGTCACGGCCTGCGGTCCGCCGCCCGGCTGCTCGGCGGCGAAGATCCGGACCCGGTCGACGACGACTTGCCGCCAACCCTGCTCCGCCGCCTGGTCGGCGACGGTGGCCAGGGTCTCCAGGGTCTTGGGCGGAAGACCGCGGAGCGCGGCGCGCACCAGGGGCGTGGTCGGCTCGGCCAGCAGCGCGGCCAGTTCCTCGTGTTTCATCGCCGGTGTCCTTCCGTGGCGTGGCGGTGAGGGGGCCCGTACGGCGGAGTGGCGGCCCCGTCGTACGGGGTGTTCCGCAGAACCAACAACATCAATAATAGTGTTGTTTGGGATGGCGTGAACCCGCCCCTGAACTGCGGTTTTACGGCCAGTCGTGCTCTCGGCGGGGCGGCAGCGGGAAGGTGCGTCGGGGGTCCATGCGTACGCAGCGTTCGCAGTAGGCCGTGACGCGGTTGGCGGTGCACTCGCCCCACTGGCACTCGAAACGCTCGCGCGGCCCGCAGATCAGGCACCGCCACAGCGTGATCCCGTGCAGCTCGCACGGCTCGTAGCGCTTGCGCGCGGGGAGCAACTCCAGGGCGGGGCGGGGGCGTTCGAGTCGGGCGACGTCGGCGGCCGGGAACGACTCGTCGCCGTCGCGTATCCAGCGGGGCGACAGCTGGGCGTACCGCTCGGGCGTGGTGTAGTACGGCAGACCGGCCGGGCTGAATACCTTGGCCAGTGCACCGCCCGTGACCAGGGTCTCCAGCCGGTGATGGCTGAACTCGCCGCGCAGGGACAGCATTTCGTCCTGGCGCAGGGTGAAGGCGTACCCGTACCGGCGCAGGATCCGGCGCTCGGTGGCGGCCGGGCCCGTCTGGGCGGCGTCGAGCTCCTCGACGGCCTCGATCGCGGCCGTCGGGCTGGCGGTCAGCTCGCGTACCGCGTCCTCGGCGGCCGCGCGGGTGGCGTGGCTGCTGAGGGCGTACCCGTGGAGCTGGTCCACGGCCTGGTGGCGTCCGTCGTGCTCGGCGGCGGCGTACCGGACGGACTGCTGCGGCTGGGTGCGGCGTCGGGGCATGGCGGAACTCCATCTGCGCAAGGGGCGGGAGGTGGCGGTGGAGGCCGGCCGGGCGGCGGTCACCTCCTGGGCAGCGGCCTGTAGGCGGAGAAGACGTAGTGGCCCAGATCGCGCAGCATGCCGGCGGTGCCGTCCACGGCCGCGGGGTCGTGGTCCGCCTCGCGGGTGTATGCCTCGATCTCGTCGTTCCAGGCGAACCCCTGGGCGGCAAGGGACTGTTCGGTGACGGGCGTGAGGTCGTCGGAGGACTGCGGCGCGGCGACGAGTCCGTGAGCGGGGTCGGGCACGACGAGGAACATCGGGCTCCTTCCGTGTGGGCCGCCTGGTCGGGGCGGCCCACGGCCGGGGCGGGCGGCTGGTCAGCGGGTGACGGTGACGGTGTAGTCGGCGTCCAGGACGGCGAGCGCGGCACGGATGGACGCGCGGGTCTCCGCGCTCGGGACCGAGTAGGGGAAGTCCAGGGCGAGCACGGCGTCGTCCAGGTCGTCATCGGTCATCGGCAGCGTGTATCCGCTGCGGTAGAGGGCGACGGCGGTCGCGGTGGCGACACGGACGCGGTTGTAGGCGATGGCCTCCCCGGCCGTGACGTCGGTGCCGAGGGCTTCGCGCGCGGTGGGCGGCAGTTCCGCGATCCCGGCGGAGAACCGGCGGGCGGGAATGCGGAGACGTGCCGGTCGCAGGGCGCGGCGCAGCGTTCGCAGCATGGCAACTCCTGGGGCTGGAAGGGGGGAAGGGGGCCGTCACCTGGTGAATGAAGCGGGGGAGGTGGCGGCGCCCCTCCCGGCTCACTACTAATAATAGTGTAAGTTGGAAGGGTGTGAACCCGCCCCTGACCTGCGTAAACGGGGAGGTGTGCGCATCCGTGTGCGGCAGGTCAGAGCTGTGGTGCGTACGCGGCCAGGGACTTCGGTGCCGCCCTGGTGTAGATGCCTTCCAGGCCCGACGGGGCGATCAGGCCCCAGGTGAAGGTGGCGGTGTCGACGTGGAACTGCCCGCGCCGGCGGTGGGGAGGGAGGAAGGCGCGCAGGACGCCGACGCCGTAGGCCTCCAGCGTGCCGTCGAGGAACGCGTCGCGCTGCTCCTCGGTTACGCCCGGTCCGTACTTGTCGAACCGCTCGTCGACGACGACGGCGAAGACGGGGCTCAGGTCGTCCTCGACGGGGCCGAACATGCTGCGCCAGTGGGCGAGGTCGGCCATCGCCTCCGCGCGGCTGGCGCGGGTGCTGCGGTAGCTCACACCGTCGCGGTGGTCGGCGAACTCGTCCGTGTCGTACAGCCACGCCTCGAACTGGTGCTCCGTGTACATCCCGATGCCGTTGTGGCGGCGGCGCAGGAAACCGAAGGGCTCGCCGTCGACCGTCACCGGGTGGCGCTCGGTGCAGAACTCGCAGGTGACGCCGACGTGGCGCAGGAAGCGTTGCAGGCGGGGGAAGCGGGCGAAACGGGTGGCGCAGTTGCAGCAGGTGTATACCTCCCAGCGGGAGGGGTTCGCGACCGTGTCGTGGTGGCACTGCGGGCACTGGTAGGCCTTGTTGCTGTACCAGTCGATGACCGGCATCGGGGTCCCTTGCACGGAAAGCTCCTGAGAACTGGATTCGACGGAAAGGGCGGACCGTCGCCCCGGTGGTCGGGGCGACAGTGCGGCGGCTCGTTCGGGCTCACTATCTATAATAGTGTGAGTTGAAGGGGTGTGAACCCCCCTCCGACCTGCTGGTTTGCGGTGCCGTCGAGGCCTTCAGAGCCGGTGGGCCGACGGTGTGACGTCCGGTCCGAGGTCCGGCGGCACGCAGTAGTCGACGTCCGATTCCGGGGAGACGAGGTCTCCGGTGTCGGTGTCCGTGCAGTAGGCGTCGAACACCTCGCCTGCGGTGAGGGGCTCCGGATCGCCCTGACGCAGCCGCCACCCGTATACCCGGTCTGGTGCGCTCGGGACGGAACTCCGTATGACCAGCCCGCCGGGGCTCCGGGTCGCCAGACCGGCGGCCAGGACGGTGGTGAACTCGAGGGCCTCGGCCTCATCGAGTTGGCATGTGCCGTCCGGGTCCGTGTCCGCGTGGAGGACGGCGACCAGGGTTTCGGGCGCTACCGAGACGCTGCAGACGAGATGCCGCTTGCCCGGCCGTGCCGTGTCGAGGATGCGCGCCAGCAGGCCCGATGCCCGGGTGAAGGCCGCTCGGCCGATGTCCTCGCCGCAGGAGGCGCAGGCCCCGAGCCGGGCCAGGAGAGTGGTGGCGTACTCCCATGTGGCCTGCCGGACGGCTTCCTCGACCAGGGCCGGGATCAGGTCGGCCAGGGGTTGGCCGTCGTACGGGAGGGCCGGGCCCGTGGTGGCGAGTTGGGCGGTGTAGCGGGCGCGGCTGGACGCGCTGTCAGGGTCGAGGCCGGTGCCGGTGCAGAAGTCGGCGTATTCCTCCGGGTCGAACAGGGCGACCGTGGTGTGCGCGCCCTGCGAGGCGCGGCTGCTGAGAAGGCCTTCGAACGCTTTCAGGTACTCCGCGAAGTCGGCGAAGGCGAAGGCGAAGGTGCGGTAGTGCCGCATGGCGCGGAAGTCGTGTTCGTCGGTGAGCAGGCCGATGGTGCCGGCGACTTCGCGGCGCAGGACGCGCCGCATGGTGTGGCGGTCGACGGGCGCCGTAGCTCCCCCCGCACACGGCCGGTACTCGGAAGACGGGTGGGCGTGGGTCACGTGCGTGCCTTTCTCGTGGGGAAGGGGAAGGGGGCCGCTCGTGTCCGGTCGACCGGCGGCAGTGGTCGGCTCGCGCTGGCCGGTCGCCGGGGAGGTCATGAGGTGGTGGTCCACAGCGGATAGTCGGAGCGGAGCTCGACCGTCCAGCCGCGTCCCTGGAATACGGGCGTGTAGTGGTCGCCGCAGTGCGCGGTGACGATGGAGCTCACCGCCCGCGTGAACTCGTGGTCCGTGAGCTCGGAGGCGTTCTCGACCGTCGCGCACGGCTCGTCAGCCGTGATGGAGGGACCCATGCCGGTGGGCGGGTAGTTGTACCCGAACATCTCGCCGTCGGCGTTGATCGTGTGGAACATCCACTCACACCGCTCCATGGGGAACCTCCTGGCGCAGGGGCTGTCGGGCGGAGAGCGCGGGAGGACCCCGCCTCACACATTCAATAATAGTGTCTTCTGTGTGGGTGTGAACCCACCCCTGGCCTGCGAGTTCGTCGACCGTTCGCCTCGGTCATCGCTCGTCCTGTGCATCGGCAGGGGCGGGGCTCCAGCGCATCCCGTCGACGGCCAGCGAGGCGTCCACGGGCACGGTCCCCTGAAAGTGGCGGTCGTTCGGTTCGTCGTCCTGGGCGTGGGCGTCGGTCCACTCGGCGGCGGCCTGCTCGGCACCGAGTGCGCGCAGCAGCTCGGTCAGAGCGTCGACTTCGGCGCATCCGAGGCTGGCGGCGACGTCAGACGTGAGGACGCTGGTGCACCATGCGGCGGTGAACGCGTGGGCGACCTCGGCCGGGATGCTGACGGTGTCGGCCATCGTAGACTCCGGTAGGCGGTCAGGTAAGTGCGGTGTGTGCGCGGCGCGTGCCTGCGAGGGGATTTGAACCCCTGACCACCCACAAGTGGAGCCGCTCTACCGCTGAGCTACGCAGGCTTGGGGCCGCCGGTGCGGCGGCCGGGGAGGGCGGGTCAGCGTCCGGCGATCTCGCGAAGCCGCGTCAAGGCGGTGGACGCGTCGACGTACCAGAACGTCTCGTTGGGCGTCAGGCCGAGAGCCTTGGCGGCAACGTCACAGATCAGGCGGCGCTCCTCGCCTCGCTCCGCGTAGACGCTGGCGAGCGTCTCGTACTCATCGCCGTCGTCGTCCGTGCCGGTGACCTCGACCTGTTCCTCGGCGGGCAGGGATACGAGCGTCCAGCCGGTGAGGTGCGCCGTCCATCCGGCCGCGCACAACTGGGAGCCGCACGCCGGAGCCTCGTTGGGGGCCAGTCGCAGGGCTTCGGGAAGGAATGCCCAATTGTCCATGTTGAAGACGTCGGGCTGCGCCTCGATGGCGTCCAGGACGGCAGCCGCCACGGCGGCGGGCGTCTCGGGCTTCGGGACGATCTCGGTGTCGGTCATCACAACTCCAGTCATGTGGAACGGCGTTGGAGTAGTGCTGGCGGGACTCGAACCCGCGACCTCAGGACTTATAAGATCCGCGCTCTACCAACTGAGCTACAGCACCTCGGTGTTCGGTTGTGAGGGCCGCGCCCCTCGTCCCGGTCGGGCAGGGCGCGGCCTCGCTCTCGGGCCATGCTGGGCGGAACGTCCCGGCCGTCAGGTCGGCCGGGAAGGCGGGGCAGGCGCTCGGGGCGGCAACCGCCCTCAACCATTAACAATAATAGTGTCTTTTGGTGGAGGGGGAACCCGCCCCTGACCTGCGCTTCTCACTCCTGTGACGCCTGGGCGAACGCGGCCAGCATGGCAATCACGGAGCTGGGGCGCCCTGACGCTTCGGCCTGTACCCCCTCGCCGGAGGCGCCGACGAGCACGGTGACGCTGTCGACCTGGACGAGGCCGTGCTCGCCGGGCGGCCTGGTGTCGTGCTGCCAGATGATCCGAGTGCGCCGGTACTGCTCCTCGACCCGGGCCCCGGGGAGTGCGCCGGCCACGGCTTCGGCGACGGCGCGGCGGCCGCTCTCCTCCGCCTGCTGCCGGGCGGTGAGCTCGGCGGCCTGCTGCGCGGCCTCGGCGTGCAGCGGATACAGCCGCCGGGTGATCTCGCGGGCCACGTGCCGGGCGCTGCGGGCGGTGACCCCGATCGACGGTGCGATCATCTTGGTCTCGTCCGGCAGGGCGGCGTGGATCTTCAGGCGGTCCGGGTGGCGGTCGTCGGGCTGGGACAGGCGCAGGGCGCGGCCGTCTCCGTCGACAATGAGCCGTCCCAAACCGCGCCCGTCGTCGGTGAGTTCGGCTGTCCGGCAGTGCGTACCCAGCTCTCGCGCCACGTCGTCGGCGAACGCGTCGAACTGCTCCTGCGTAATCAACTCGCGTGTCATGGCGGACTGTTCACTCCCTCGGATGGCTGGTGGGCGTGGTCGGCGCGGGGCTCTTCGCGTCCTGGTCGCGGAGCTCGGCGTCACGGCGGGCGTCCTCTGCGGTGTAACCGGTGTCGCACCAGGAGCGGCACAGCTGGCCTGGAGGTGCGCCGCACGTCTCGCACCGGTCGTCGAAGTCCTCCGGGCGCCACGGCCGAAGCTGGCCGCTCACAGCTGGAGTTCCCGGATGTGGTCGGCCAGGGGCCGGGCGGACAGTACGGGGCTCTGGTGGGGCGGGGCGGTACGGACGGCATGCCACAGGTTCGACGGCTGCCACGGGTCGAAGTCGATCGGGGCGACGGGCCGGATGGACCACTGGCGGCCGCGGGGGCCGGTGACGGCGTACTTCAGGCGCCGCGGGGTCTCCTGGCGGCCGTTGTCCTCCCACGAAAGGCCGGCGGCCGTGAGCATGCTGCCCAGCTCGTTGCAGCGCGCCCGGGTGATGTGCTCGAACTCGGCCGGGATCAGGTGGAAGTCGGCCATGTCTTGGCCTCGCCACTCCTCCGTGTGGCCGTCTTCGCGGGTGACGGCATACACGCAGGCCGGTTGCCGGAGGCGGCGGCCTTCCCATTCCCAGACGTGCTCGGAGCTGGTGACATCCCACACGCCCGAGGGGCTGCGCAGCTGCTCGCCGACCCTGAGCTTGCGGGGCGGCTGGGTGTTGAGCAGGCGCGGCCCGGGCACCAGGCCGTTGTCCTTCAGGTCGGTGCACCGCCAGCACATCCATACGGTCTCGCCGTGCAGCCGGTAGATACCCCAGCAGTTTTCGTAGCAGATCGAGCACATGAACCGGCAGTCCTCGGAGGTACGGACCGTAGCTGCGTACGTCATGCCGGGCATGCGGCTGATGACCATGCCGAAGTGGCGTCCGACGGACACGGTTTCTCCTCCCAAGGGTGTGAGCGGCGGGGGCGGCCCGCCGGACGGGTCAGGGTGCGGCGGTCCACAGGGGCAGGCCGGTGGTGGTGCGGGCGCTGATGCCGGGGCGCACGGGCACGTCGCGGTAGTCGGACACCTTCACGTAGCCGCCCCGCTGGGTGTCGAGGCGGACCGGGGCGCCCTCCCACTCCCACTGCTCGATGAGTTCCGAGGGGAGGTTCTCGACGTCGTCGGCCTCCACCTGCACGGCCCACGCGGTCAGCTCCTCGCCGTACGCCTGCCGCCACTCCTTCAGGACGGTGAAGAGGTGGCCGAAGTCGTCGACCAGGGCCAGGGCGCGCGCCCGGTCGGGGGCGGGGTCCTCCGCGTAGGTCGGTGCGTCGGGGCGGGTGCGCTCACCAAGGCTCATCAGCCAACGCATGATCGGGGCTCCTGTCGTTCGTGCCGGGTGGTCACGGGGCCGTGCGGGCAGGTGCGTTGCCCATGTAGGCGGTGTCGATCTCGGCGGGCCATTCGCAGTCGACGCACGGGCGGCGCTCGCACCATCGCCAGTCGTGGCCGTGGGGGCAGCGGGGCGCCCGGTAGGTGACGTGCACGACGGCCGAGTACGTGTAGTGCTTGTGGCGGACCGGGTCGGCGTCCTGGTGGTAGATGCAGTTGGAGTCGTCGAGGTGCTCGGTGACGGTGGAGACGGTGACCTCGTGGGGCTTGTTGTCGAGGTCGGTGGTCATGTACCGGTCGCCGGTTTCGAGGGTGCGGGCGTACTGCCGGCCGGTGGTCAGGGCCATCTCGGGATCCTCCGTGGGCAAGTGCCCTTGCGGTCACGGGTGGTGGTGAGGGGCGGTCAGCGGCGCCCGGACGGCGCGGGGCTTGCGGTAGCGGTGGAGGAAGCGGGCGGCCCATTCGCGTCTGGTGAAGCCGGGGATGCCGCCCTGCGGGGGTTGCCTCCCGTCGCGCTTCCCTCAGCTCTCCGGCGGAGCCGGGTTGGCCCGGATCACGGCCGTGATGGCCTTGATGGACGGGGTGTCGTGCTGACCCCTGCGGTCCGGTGTGACGCACAGCCCGGACCGGGTCCGGCGCGCGACGCCTGAAGCGACGAAATAGGGCAGGTCGTACTGCCACTTTCGGCCCCCGTCGGCCGGTCGGCCTACACGGAGGTTCAGGAGGAAACCCCCGTCAAGGGGCGCCCACGCCTGCTGTGTCTGCCAGCCGTGGGCCTCCGCGAGCGCGAACAGGACAGCAACCGGCTTCGGCAGGGCGTAGCCCTCGGGAGCCGTAGCCGTGATGCCCGCCTCCAACCGGCCCTGCGTGACATCACGGACGTGCCGCTCGGCTGGAGTCAGAACGCTGTCGCGCTCCAGGGCGGCGGCCAGGGTGACGGTCCGTCCGCTGTAGCGGCAGGTGATCCCGACGCCGTACGCGTCACGGATCACCGCACGCCGCGTGCCGTTCATGTCCCACGTCGACAGCGGCTCGTGCGTGGTCAGGACGCCGTTGCGGACGCTCGTCGTACTGCCGCACGGGCACACCGTCTCCACGGTACGCAGCAGGTCGTACCACACGTTCGGCAGGAGGATCGCGGGATCGTGCTTCTCCCCAGTGGCGAGCCGTTCGCGCATGGTCGGCACGATGTCCTCCTCAGTCCCTGGTCTCGATCAGGTCGGGGCTGTCACGCCCCCTGCCACTTCTAATAATAGTGTCTTTCGAGGGGGTGTGAACCCGCCCCTGACCTGCGCCTTCCTCCGTCTGTCAGAGGGTGCCGACCAGGGCCGGGCGACGGCGCGGGCGCCTGCGCTGTTGGGCGCGCAGGGAGTCGGCCTCCTCCTGGGCGCGGCGGGCGCGCTCGTGCTCCTCGGCGGCCGCGCTGACGCAGTAGGGGGCCCACCACTGCAACCCCCTGATCTTCTGGGTCAGTGAGTCGGGGCGGTCGGCCAGCATCAGCAGCAGGACCGGGTCCGGGGAGAAGGAGAGCCACCGTGCGGCGGTCCGCCATGCGGCCTCGGCGGCCTTCCGCGCGGGGAGCGCGGTACGGGCTTCGCGCTCCAGGCGGACGGCTTCGGCCTGGTGGTAGGAGGCGGACCAGGCGAGGAAGCGCAGCAGCCCGGGGGTGTCGCGCTGCCGGGAGGCCTCCAGGATCGCGGGCAGGTCGGCGCGCTGCGCGACGTGCTCGGCGCAGCTGCGCAGGACGGCGGTGAGTACCGCTTCCGTCTTCTCCGACGGCGGGTGATCAGCGGTGGTCGACAGCGGATATACCGAGACCTGGGGGCGGTCGGCGTAGCGGTAGAGGGTCAGGCTGCCGTGATAGCCGGTGCGGCCGCGGGCGAGCCGCGGGAGGTCCTCGTCGGGGGCGGTGGTCTTGAAGGCGTTCACGGGGCCGAGACAGGCGCGTACGGCAGTGAACTGGTCCCAGCGGTGGGGGTCGGTGGTGCCGGTGACGTGCACGTTGCCGCGCATCGCCCCGCCCAGCTCGAACACGACGGCGTCGTCCTCGCGGGGGCCGGCGGTGGCGCGCACGGGGCCGGCGGGCGTGTCGATGGTCAGGATCGGGCTGGTCATGGGCTGCGACTCCTCGGGACTCGACCGGGTGGGCTGGGGGCGTGCCGCCCCGCGCTCGCCGAAGGGGAGGGTGCGGGCGCGGGGCGGCAGTCGGCCAGTGGCGCGCTGGCCGGGGCGGCCGTCCACGCCCCCGTGCCGGGGGAGGGCGTGGACGGCGTCTATGGGGTTACTCCTGCGGCGGCTTGTGTCGGCGGAGGTTGTCCCGGTCGGTCAGGCTGGGGCGGCGGCCACAGGGGCAGTCCGCGTACCGGCGGCCGTGCATCTTGAAGAACTTCCCGCCGAGTGCGTGGCCGTTGACCTGCCCGGTGGTGCCGGGGACCGGGTCCTTGTTGGTGCAGTAGCCGTCCGGCGTGACGGCGGGCTTCTCGCTCATGAGCGCTCCTTCGCGGTCCCGTGGGGGCGGTGAAGTACAGGGGCGTGACAGACCACGTGGGGCGCGGCGTCGTCTGGGGGGAAGGACATGGCGGCCTTGTGGAGGTCGGCCGTGTCCATGGGGTGCAGCCACCCGGCCCGTACCTCCCACCCGCACGTGCGTATGCCAGCGTCGGCGGTTGTGGCGATCAGGACGGCGTCACGGATGGTGCTGTTCTCCAGGGCGAACGTCAGCAGTACGAAGAACTGCACGTACTCCTCGGCGGAGTGCTCTACGCGGCAGGTACCCGGCTCGACGGACACGTACAGGTCGGCGCTCACCTCCGTGCCGTCCGTCCGCTCGGCGTTGATGTGCAGCTCGTGGCTCCCCTCACCGAGGGCCGGGAACAACGCGGTCAGCGCGTGCAGGGCGCGGCCCATGGCGGACGCCGTGGCGGCGTTGTCGGGCCGTGGGAGCTCAGGCATGCGGGGTCTCCTCGTCGGAGTCGGGGAGCTGGATGAGAACGGGGGCGGGGTAGACCTCGCGCTCTACGGCGGCCACGTCGGGGCACGGAATGACGGCGGCCTGGAGGTCGTCCGTGTCCATGGGGTGCAGCCACCCGTCACGCACAGACCAGCCGCACGCGCGGGGGTTCGGCTCGGCGGCCGTGGTCGCGATCAGGACGGCGCTGCGCATCGTGCTGCCCTCCAGCGCGAACACCAGCAGCATGCGAAAGGCACAGAACTCGTCTTCGTCCAGGACGGCCAGGCGCAGCGGCTCCATGCCGATCGAGAGATCGGTTCGGCCCGTGACGAACGCGTTGTCGGTCCGCTCGGCAACGAGATTCAGCGTGTGCTCACCGTCTCCGAGTGCCTGGAACACGGCGGAAAGGGCGGTCAGGGTGCGGCTCATGGCGGCCGCGATGGCGTCGTCTCCGGGGTGGGTGAGCTCCGGGCGTGCAGACATGAGGACTCCTTGCGGGGCGGGGCGGTGGGCGGTGGGCGACGTAGGCCGGCCGCACTGCGCCCCTGGGCACAACGGGCTTCTTGTGGGCGCGCGGGCGGCTCCGCCGACGCGTCGCGCTGCCGCTACGCGGCAGGGGCCGGGCGGGCGCGCTCCGCGCTCCCTGCGGGGCTGGGTCGCGCGCTCCGCGCTCTGGGGCCGTTGGGCCCGTGCGGGCCGGGCTGGGGGAGTTGCCCGGCCCGCACGGGGGTCTGTCAGCCGTGCGCGGCGGCGGCCGTGAGGGCGGGTACCGCGAGCGCTTCCAGGGCGGCGGCCTGGTCGGCGTCGGTGAGGGTCTGCGCGGTCGACGTGACGGCCTGCATCACGCCCCCGGCCGTCATCTGCCCACCCCGGATGAAGTGGGACAGGATGCGGTCCTTCGTCTCGTTGCCGATGCTGAGCGACTTGGTGACGTGCTCGATGGTCTTCGTCGGCTCGTCCAGCGTCTTCCCGGCGGCGGCCTCCATCTCGTACACCTTGGCCTCGACGTACTCCTGTGACAGGAACGTGGTCACGGCGTCGGTGGTCTTGGAGGTGATCAGCTCCAGCGTCTTGCGCTGGGTCTGGCCGGACCAGTTCACAACGCCCTCGTCCTGCTTGCCTCCGAGGTGCACGGCGCGCATGACGTCCTTGGTCTGGGTCAGACCGTTGCGGCAGACCTGGATGACCGCGCGCGGGGTGATGGTGTACGCCCCCGCTCCAACCTCGCTGTTGGTGATGACGAACCCGGCCGAGATCATCGGCAGTTCGTCACCGCTGCGGCCGTCGAACGGGGAGCGGTAGCCGCGCAGCAGGTTGCGGGCCTGGATCGCGACCGCTTCGGACTCGACGCGCACGTACATGCGCCGGTCGGTGAGGTCGCACCCCGTGATCCGGGTGGGGTGCCCGGACTGCTCCACCCCGTCCAGGGCGGCCAGCAGCATGTCAAGGTTGTCCATCAGCTTGTAGCTGTCGGACAGCAGCGCGCGGGCCACGCCCTCACCGGGCATGCCGGGGCCGTCCTCGCCCCGGAACGCGCGGAGCATGAAACGGCGCTCCGGACCCTCACGAAGCCACGCGTTGACGTTCTCGTCCAGCAGCGGGACGTTCTCCGCGCGCATGCGGCGCAGGTAGGCCAGCGGGATGCGGAGCTTGTCAGAGATCCCCTCGTCGGCAACGGCGGTGGGCCGGTAGATGCCGTCAACCCTCGTCACGCCGCTTGCCGTGATCTGGGACTCGACGCCTTCGACGTGCACGTTTCCCTCGCGCATCCGCAGCGCGGACGCGGGGGCGATGACGTCCAGCTTCCGGCGCTGTCCGTCCTCCAGGATGCGGACCAGGTCGGACAGGTCGGCGTTCCGGGCGCCGGTGGGGGCGACGTTCGTAGCGCGCTCGGCGAACTGCTGAGTCATGCGGTTTCCCCTTCGCTGTTGGTCTCTGCGGGTCGGGGGGCGGAGCCACCGCCCCCCGAACAACTTCAATAATAGTGTGTTTCAGGGGTGGGTAAACCCACCCCTGACCAGCACACTTAGACCAGCGTGCGGTAATCCGGAAGCGGTGTCAGGCTCTGGCGCCGTACGTTCGTGACCATGGTCACCGGAATGCCGCTGATCACCTCGCACAGGTCGTAGCGGACGCTGTGACCTCCGCCGACCGGACCGGCCTCCGCCCTGATCGCCTGCACCCAGTAGACGCCGTGACGTCGTGTCAGGCTGCCGTGATACCTGACCTTCTGCCACAGCACCGGACCGGAGTCCTGCGGGTCAAGGCTCCGCGCTACGGCGATCACAAGCTGATTCGCCACCCGCTCAGACAGCAACTGTACGAACGCGCGGTCAACCGTCGTCCGGTCGACCGGTACGTCTGCCATGGCCGGGCCGGTGTGACCGGTGCGCACACCCATGGCCCAACCCAACTCGAAGAACGGCCGGACCATTTCGAGCTGTTCGTGAGACACCCTCAGGGCGTCCGGGTCGCGCTCGCTGCGCGCCAACTCGGCGAGCGCGTAACGGGCCTGCTCCTTCTCTGCGTCCGTGATCGGCGCTCCGGCTTCCTGTGTCCGCTCGGGAATCCGCGTGTACTCCATGGCCTTTCTCTCCTCTCGGTGATGCCGGTTGGAAGGGGGCGCCCGATTGGGGCGCCCCCCCATGCGGATTACTTCAGGAACCCGTTCGCCCGAAGGAACTCGGCCGCGATGTACGCGATTCCGTGCGGCTTGTAGATCTGCGGGAATCGCCGCAACTCAACTTCCATGCGCCCCGCCTTGTCCGGGTCGATGAATTCCTGAACCAGGCGGTACGGCTCCTCACCCGTCGGCATTTCCAGCACGACCGGACCGGCGGCCTTGGTCTCGAACCGAATTCCGGTGTAATTCCGGTCGGCGTTGTGCACGATCTTCACCCCTGCCCGCGCGCACAGCAGAGGCAGAAGGTTCGCGATCGTGCGGGCCCGAATCGCCAGCTCGGTCATGGGCGCGTCTGCGCCGCGAACCCCGCGCACGATCCCGTCAGTGATCGTCAGTTCCACGTCTTTCCCCTTCGTTGGTCCCTTGCGGTTCCCGGGGGTCGCCTCCCCCAGGACTTCAAATAATAGTGTGTGTTCCGCTCGGATGGAACCCCTGTTGCGCTACGGGTTGCGCTGGATGTTGCGCCATGGTGTTGCGGTAGAGGTTGCGCTAGACGTTGCGCGGCCTCCTGGGCCGTCGCTGCGTCACCCCTGCTCACCCCAACAATCCAGCCTGGTACGCCTGCTGACATCCCCTCTGCGGCCGCTGCTCCCTGCCCAAGTAGAAGAAGAGAAGGGGTGGGGGCTGG
>NZ_JBJWOT010000005.1:0-40467 GCF_047049295.1 Streptomyces sediminimaris
GACAGGGTTCGGAGGCGGCGTCGTGGCCACCTGGGACAGGAGATCGTCGGTCCTCTCGCGCAAGGCGTCGGCGGTACGCGCGGAGACCGGCCAGGGCGTGAGCACCGGTGTGGGCTCGGGCTCGGCCGGCCCGTCGGGCGTCTCTTCGGGCAGTTCGAGGACGACATGGGTGTTCGTGCCGCTCGCGCCGAAGGACGACACCGCGGCGCGGCGCGGCCGACCGGTCTGCGGCCAGTCCACCGCCTCGGTCAGCAGGGACACGGCGTCGTGGTCCCACTGGACGCGCGAGGAGGGGCTGTCGATGTGCAGGGTCTTCGGGGCGACGCCGTGGCGCATCGCCTCGACCATCTTGATGACCCCGGCCACGCCGGCGGCCGACTGCGTGTGGCCGATGTTCGACTTGATCGAGCCGAGCAGCAGCGGCGAGCGCCGGTTCCGCCCGTACGCGGCGAGCAGCGCGTGCGCCTCGATCGGGTCGCCGAGGCGGGTGGCGGTGCCGTGCGCCTCGACCACGTCGATGTCCTGGGCCGTCAGACCCGCGTTCGCGAGCGCCTGCCGGATCACCTTCTCCTGCGCCGGGCCGCTGGGCGCGGTCAACCCGTTCGAGGCGCCGTCCGCGTTGATCGCCGAGCCCCGTACCACCGCGAGCACCCGGTGGCCGTTGCGGCGCGCGTCGGACAGGCGCTCGAGCACCAGAACCCCGGCTCCCTCGGCCCAGCCGGTGCCGTTCGCCGACTCGGCGAACGCGCGGCAGCGCCCGTCGGGCGAGAGCGCGCCCTGGATCGCGAACTCGACGATCCCGGCCGGGGTCGCCATCACCGTCACGCCGCCGGCGAGCGCCAGCGAGCACTCGCCACCACGCAGGGCCTGAGCGGCCAGATGCAGCGCCACCAGCGAGGAGGAGCAGCCGGTGTCCACCGACAGGGTGGGGCCGTTCAGGCCGAAGGTGTAGGCGAGCCGGCCGGAGAGCAGGCTGCCGGACTGCGCGGTCTGCCACTCCACGCCCAGCGTCGGCGCCCGGTAGTCGCCGGTGCCGCCACCGACGAACACGCCGGTCCTGCCGCCGCGCAGCGTGGCCGGGACGATGCCGGCCCGTTCCAGGGCCTCCCAGGCCACCTCGAGCAGGATCCGCTGCTGCGGGTCGATGACCAGGGCGTCGGCCGGGGCGATGCGGAAGAACGCCGGGTCGAAGCCGGCGGCGTCGTCGAGGAAGCCGCCCTGCGTCGGTACGCGGCGCCCGGCCGGCCCGGTCTCGAAGCGGTCGAGACCGGCCAGGTCCCAGCCGCGGTCGCCCGGCAGCGGGCCGACCGCGTCCCGGCCGTCCGCGACCAGCCGCCACAGCTCCTCCGGCGAGCGCACCCCGCCGGGGAAGCGGCAGGCCATCCCCACGATCGCGATGGGCTCGGTGGCCGCGTCGGTGAGCCGGCGGTTGTGCTGACGCAAGGTCTCGACCTGCTTGAGCGCGGATCGCAGTGCCTCGACGACGGTGTCCTGAGAGGCGGTCATCTTGTGCCCTTCAACCGGATGTCTGGTCTGATGCGTTGTTCGCCGGGCCGTTCATCGCGGCCTGGACGAGGTCCTCGACGCTCATCGCGTCGACGTCGGCCGACGGCTCGTCCGCCGGTCCTGCCGCCTCGGGGGCGGCCGTGTCGGCCCGGCCGACCAGTCCGAGCAGTGGTTCCAGCACGCCGATCTCGCGCAGCCGATCGAGCGGGACCGAGGCCAGCAGCGCCCGCAGTTCGGTCTCGGCGTCGGCCGGGGGCAGCAGCAGGTCGAGCAGGTGCCCGGCGAGCGCCTGCGGGCTCGCGTGGTCGAACGCGAGCGTCACCGGCAGGCTCAGCCCGGTCGCGGTGGCCAACTGGTCGCGCAGGTCCACCGCGGTCAGCGAATCGAAGCCGAGGTCCTTGAAGGCACGGTCCGCCTCGATCGCGCCGATGTCGGCGTGGCCGAGGACGGCGGCGACGCGCTCGCAGACGAGGTCGGTCGCGGCGGCCAGCCGGTCCGCCGGGGCGGCCAGGGAGCGCAGCCGGTCGCGCAGTGCGCTCGCGGCGGACGCGTCGTCGCGCCGGGCCCGTTCGGCGGCGGTGAGCGCGGCCTGCGCCTCCGGCACACCGGACAGGAGCCGGCCCGGCCGGTTCGCGGTGTGCGCCGGTGCGAACCGGTCCCAGGCCACGTCCGCGACGACGAGCGCCGGAGGTCCGGCGGCCACGGCGCGCGCCAGCGCGGTCAGCGCCTGTGCGGCGGGCATCGGATTCAGGCCGTTGGCGCGCAGGTGCGCGGCCGAGGTGTCGGCGCCCTCCCACGGTCCCCAGGCGATCGATGTCGCCGCGCGCCCGGCGCGTCGGCGACGGGCGGCCAGGGCGTCGAGAGCCGCCGCGCAGGCGCTCTCCGCACCACGCCCGGCCGAGCCCCAGGTGCCGGTGCTCGAACCGGAGAGGACGAACGCTTCGACGGGCCGGTCGCCGAGCAGCTCGTCCAGCGTGACGGCGGCCGCCAGCGCGCCCGGGTCCACTCCGGCGACGAGGACCGCGGTCGGATCCCCGACGCTGTCCAGCGCCCGCGCGAGATCCGCCCGCAGCGTGGGATCGCAGGGTATGAAGTCGACGCTCTCGGGCAGGCCCGGGCCGGAGCCCGGTCCGGCCAGCACCACCCGGGCGCTTTCGCCGAGTCCGCGCAGCAGTGGTGCGCCGACCGCGTCGGCGTCGCCGACCACGAGCACCGTGCCGGACGGGACCCAGGCGGCGTCCGGTGCGACACCGGTGCGGGTGAGGCGCCGGGCCAGCAGGCCGGCGGGGCGCAGTGCGAGCTGGTCCTCGCCCGCGGCGCTGCCGATGAGCACGGCCGCGAGCAGGTCGGCTGTGGCGGTGTCCACACCGGACGGCAGGTCGATCAGCCCGCCCCAGCCGTCGGGGCTCTCCAACGCGCAGGTCAGGCCACGGCCCCATACGGCGGCCTGGTCCGGGTCGGGTGCCGCATCCGCCTCGTCGGTGGCGACCGCGGCCGACGTGACGAACCACAGGGGTGCACGGACACCGGCCCGGTCGAGCGCGGCGAGCAGCTCGGCGGGGTCGACGGCCGTCGCCTGCGCCAGTACGCCGGCGAATCCACGGTCTTGGCGGCCCGCCCGTTCGACGATGCGCTCGCCGAGACCGGGGCCCGCCGGCAGGGCCGCGACCGACGCGTCACCGGCCCAGTCCGGTGCGCCGCTGTCGGCGACGACGGCCAGCCAGGTCCCGCTCTCGGCCGGGGCCCGGCCGGGAACGCGTGTCCAGGAGGCGCGGTAGAACAAGTCGTCCGGGCCGCGGCGCGGTGCCGGGTCGGGCCAGTAGCGCTCACGCTGGAACGCGTACGTCGGAAGATCGAGGGCGGCCGTCCCCGTTCCGCCGAACAGGCCGCCCCAGTCGATGCCCACACCGCGCACGTGCAGCCGGGCGAGCGCCGCGGTGAGTGACGCTGCCTCGTCCTGCCCGTCGCGCACGGCGGCGACGGCCGCCTGGCTGTCGGACACGCACTCGGCGGTCATCGCCGAGAGCACGCCGGACGGGCCGAGTTCGAGGAAGGTGGCGATGCCCGCTCCGGTCAGGGCGCGTACGCCGTCGCCGAAGCGGACCGTCTCCCGGACGTGCCGCACCCAGTAGTCGGCCGAGCGGAGGTCGTCGGACCCCGCGAGGTCTCCGGTGAGGTTGGAGACCACGGGCAGCCGCGGCGGCCGGTACTCCAACTGCTCGGCCACTTGCCGGAATTCGTCGAGCATCGGCTCCATGAGCGAGGAGTGGAACGCGTGGCTGACCCGCAGCCGGCGGGTCCGGTGCCCCTGCTCGGCCAGGCGCGCCGCGGCGGCGAGCACCGGGCCCTCCGGGCCGGCCAGCACGATCGACGCGGGACCGTTGACGGCCGCGAGCGCCACCTCGTCGCCGAGCAGCCCGGCTGCCTCCTCTTCGCAGGCGCGGACCGCGACCATCGCCCCGCCGGACGGCAGCGCCGCCATCAGCCGGGCCCGGGCGCGCACCAGGGCGCAGGCGTCCGCCGTCGACAGCACGCCGGCGACGTGCGCGGCGGCCAGTTCGCCGATGGAGTGCCCGGCGACCGCGGCGGGCCGCACACCCCACGACTCCACCAGACGGAACAGCGCGACTTCGAAGGCGAACAGGGCCTGCTGGGCGTTGCCGGTGTCGGTCAGCGGCTGCGGGTCCTCGCCCCACATCACGGGGAGCAGGCCGGGGTCGAGGTGGGCGAGGATCTCGTCGAGCGCCTCGGCGAACCGCGGGTGACGGGCATACAGGTCCCGCCCCATGCCGAGGCGCTGGGCGCCCTGGCCGGTGAACAGCACGGCCAGGTCGCCGGCTTGTACGACACCGCGCACCGGCTCGGCCTGGTCGCCGGCGCCGGTCAGCAGCACCGCGCGATGCGGCAGCGCGGCCCGGCCGGTGGCCAGAGCCCGCCCCACGGCGTGCGGCGAGAGTTCGGGCCGTGCGGCGGCGAAGGCACCGAGCCGCTCGATCTGCGCGTCGAGCGCGGCGGAGCTGCGAGCCGAGACGAGCCAGGGCACGGGCACGGGCAGGGGTGCGGTGGGCGGTTCGGCGGGCCCGGCGGCCCCGGCAGCCTCGGTCGCCGAGGGTTCTGCGGGTTCTACGGGTTCCGCGGGTGGTTCCTCGACGATGACGTGCGCGTTGGTGCCGCTGATCCCGAACGCCGAGACCCCGGCGCGGCGCGGCCGGAGCCCGGCGCGTGGCCAGTCGCGGGCCGCGGTGAGCAGTTCGACCGCGCCGGACGACCAGTCGACGTGCGGCGAGGCCTCGTCGGCGTGCAGGGTCCGCGGAAGTGTGTCGTGCTGCGTCGCGAGCACCATCTTGATGACGCCCGCGACGCCCGCCGCGCCCTGGGTGTGGCCGAGGTTCGACTTGACCGCGCCGAGCATCAGCGGTGCGTCCCGGTCCTGGCCGTAGGTGGCCAGGAGGGCGTTCGCCTCGATCGGGTCGCCCAGCGCGGTGCCGGTGCCGTGCGCCTCGACGACATCGACGTCCGAGGCCGCGAGGCCGGCGTCGGCGAGCGCGGCGCGGATGACCCGCTGCTGCGCCGAGCCGTTCGGGGCGGTGAGCCCGTTGGACGCGCCGTCGGCGTTGACCGCCGAGCCGCGCAGCAGGGCGAGCACGCGGTGGCCGTGCCGGCGCGCGTCGGAGAGCCGTTCCAGCACCAGCAGCCCGACGCCCTCCGACCAGGAGGTGCCGTCCGCGCCGGACCCGAAGGCCTTGCACCGGCCGTCCGGGGCGAGTCCGCCCTGCAGGCTGAACTCGACGAAGGAATCAGGGGTCGACATCACCGACACGCCGCCGGCGAGGGCGAGCGTGCACTCCCCGCCGCGCAGTGCCCGGGCGGCCATGTGCAGGGCGACCAGTGACGCCGAGCACGCGGTGTCCACCGTGACGGCGGGGCCTTCCAGGCCGAAGGTGTAGGCGATCCGGCCGGACATCACGCTCGCGGTGTTGCCGGTGGCGACGTGGCCGGCGCCGATCTGCCCGGCGGGATCGGCGGTCGCGGCGGCGGCTCGCCGCAGTGCGCCCACGTAGTCCTGGCCGTTGGTGCCGATGAACACGCCGGCCGTGGTGCCGCGCAAGGACTGCGGGTCCACCCCGGCGTGTTCCAGCGCCTCCCACGAGGTCTCCAGCAGCAGGCGCTGCTGCGGGTCCATGACCATGGCCTCGCGCGGTGAGATGCCGAAGAACGCGGCGTCGAACTCGCCCGCCCCGGCCAGGAATCCGCCCGCCCGGGTCGCGCTGCGCCCGGCCAGTTCCCCGAGGTCCCAGCCTCGGTCGGCGGGGAACTCGCCGATCGCCTCGCGCCCTTCGGCGAGCAGCCGCCAGAAGTCCTCCGGTGTCGCTATCCCGCCGGGGAAGCGGCAGCCGATGCCGACGACGGCGACGGGATCGTCCGTCTGCGGCCGGAGCGCGACGGGTGCGGCGGGCGTAGCCTGCGCGGACCGGGCGCCGGACAGTTCGGCGAGCAGGTACGTGGCGAGGTCGCGCGGTGTCGGATGGTCGAACAGCAGGGACGCCGCCAGGCGCAGGCCGGTCGCGGCGGCCAGGCCATTGCGCAGTTCCAGGGTGGTCAGCGAGTCGAAGCCCAGGTCGCGGAAGGGCAGTTCGGCGTCCACGGCGAAGCCGCCGCCGTGGCCGAGCACGTGCGCGGCCCGGCTGCGGATCAGGTCGAGTAGGTGCCGCTCGCGCCGCTCGGGTTCGAGCGCGGCGAGGCGGAGTCGCAGCCCGTCCGGCTCGGTCTCCTCCGACCCGGCTGCATCCGCGGCGGCGCGGCGGGGTTCGGGCAGAGCAGCGAGCAGCGGCGCGGGTCGGCCGGCGCGCAGGACCTGGGCGTAGCGATCCCACTCGACGTCGAGTACGGCGATCCCGCTCTCGCCGGCACCGATCGCCTCACCCAGCAGGTCGAGGGCGGGCCCGCCGGCCAGTGGACGCATGCCGACCCGGCGCATGCGCTCGGCGCCGGTGTCCGTCGCGGCGGCCATTCCGCCCCCGGCCCACGGGCCCCAGGCGATCGCCGTCGCCGGCAGGCCCTGCGCGCGGCGCTGTTCGGCGAACGCGTCGAGGTAGGCGTTGGCGGCGGCGTAGTTGCCCTGGCCGGCGGTGCCGAGCACGCCGGCGACCGAGCTGAACACGACGAACGCGTCGAGGTCCTGGCCGAGGGTCAGCTCGTGCAGGTGCCGCAGGCCGTCCGCCTTCGGGCGCAGCACGGTGGCGAAGCGGTCCGGGGTCAGGGCGTCGACGACGCCGTCGTCGACGACCCCGGCCGCGTGGAACACGGCCGTCAGCGGTTCGTCGGCCGGGATCTCGGCCAGGACCGCGGCGAGCGCCTCGCGGTCGGCCACGTCGCACGCGGCGACCGTGACGTGCACGCCGAGCGCGGTGAGGTCGGCCACCAGGGTGCCGGCTCCGGGTGCCGATTCGCCCCGCCGCCCGGTCAGCACGAGACGCCTGGCGCCGTGGGAGCCGAGCCACCGTGCCACCTGGCCGCCGAGCGCGCCGGTTCCGCCGGTGACCAGGACGGTCCCGCTCGGCGCGTACGGCTCCTGCGGCCGGGGCGCGGCGGCGGGCACGAGCCGGCGGCCGAACGCGCCGGTGGCCCGCACGGCGACCTGGTCCTCCTCGCCGCCGCCTGTGAGGAGTGCGGCCACGAGGCCGTCCGCGGCCGACGCGGCGTCGCCGGGGCCGAGATCGAGCAAGCCGCCCCACAGCTCGGGCAGTTCGAGCGCCGCGGAACGGCCGAAGCCCCACAGCGCGGCCTGTTCCGGATCGGGCGCCTCGTCGTCGGCGGTGACACGGACCGCGCCCCGCGTCAGGCACCACAGCCGGGCCGCGCAGCCGCTGTCGGCCAGGCCCTGGACCGCTGCGGCGGTCCAGGCGAGCAGCTCCTGGGCCGGGCCGCCGGCGAGTGCCGCCAGCGAGACCACGCCGTCGGCGTCGGTGCCGTGCTCGCGGATGCGGTCGGCGACGGTCGCGCGGTCCGGGCCGTCCAGTTCCACCCGGACGGTGTCCGGGGGAAGCAGGTCGAGCACCGGGCCGAGTCCCCCGGCGGCCACCGTGGGCACCAGGGCGAGCCAGCGGCCGGGGCGCGCGGCACGCGCGGTGGCGGGGTGCCACGCGACCCGGTGGCGCAGGCCGTCGTCGCTCGATGAGGTGGCGGGTGTCTCCGGCCAGAACCGCCGACGCTGGAAGGGATAGGTCGGCAGGTCCACGGCCACGGCCGGGAAGCCGGTGAAGAAGCGCGGCCAGTCGACGCTGCCGCCCCGCACGTGCAGGCGGATCACCGCGTCGAGGAGCGTCGCAGCCTCGGGGCGTCCCGGGCGCACGAGCGGCACCGCCGATGTGCCGGGCTCGCCGTCGAGGATGCGGCCGACGAGTGCGGACAGCGCGCCGTCCGGGCCCAGCTCCACGAACGTCGACACGCCCTCCCGGGCGAGCCGGGCGATGCCGTCGGCGAACCGCACCGTCTGCCGCACTTGAGCGACCCAGTAGTCCGGCGAGGTGAGGTCGGCCGGCTCTCCGGTGACGGTGGACACGACCGGGATGCGCGGCGCCGAGTAGGTCAGGCCGGCGGCCACCTCGGCGAAGTCGGCGAGCATCGGGTCCATGCGCGGCGAGTGGAACGCGTGGCTGACGTGCAGCCGCTTGGTGCGGTGTCCGTGCTCGGACAGGCGCGCGGCGACCTGCAGAAGGGGCTCTTCGTCCCCCGCGATGACCACGGCGGACGGCGCGTTGACGGCGGCGACCGAGACGAGATGCGCCTGGCCGTCGAGTTCCGCCATGACGTCCGGCTCGGCGGCGTCGACGGCGATCATGACGCCGCCGGGCGGCAGCGCCTGCATGAGCCGTGCCCGGGCGCTCACCAGCGAGGCCGCGTCGGCGAGTGAGAGCACCCCGGCCACGTGCGCGGCGGCGATCTCCCCGATCGAGTGGCCGATCAGGTGGTCGGGTTCGGCGCCCCACGAGGCGAGCAGCCGGAAGAGCGCCACCTCGATCGCGAACAGGGCGGGCTGCGCGGATCCGGTCTCGGTGAGCGCCTGCGCGTCCTCGCCCCACATGACGTCGCGCAGGCCGGGGTCGAGGTGGGCCAGCACCTCGTCCATGGCGTCGGCGAACACGTCGAACCGCTGGTGGAGCTCGCGTCCCATGCCCAGCCGCTGGCTGCCCTGCCCGGCGAACAGGAACGCGGTGCGCCCGCGGCCGGCGCGGCCGCTCGTCAGTGCCGGATCGGGTTCGCCGTCCCGCAGCGCCGTCAGTCCCGCGAGCAGGCCGTCGCGGTCCTGTGCGGTGAATCCGGCCCGGTGCTCGAACGTCGAGCGGGACACCGCGAGTGCCCGCGCGAGCTCCGGCACGGGGAGCTCGGGCCGGTCGCCCAGCAGGGTCAGCAGTTCGCCGGCGCGTGCCCGCAGCGCCTGCGGGGCACGCGCGGACAGCAGGATCGGCAGCGCGCCGGGGTCGGACGGCGGCGTGGCCGGCGCCGGTGCGGCCGGGGCCTGCTCCATGACCACGTGCGCGTTCGTCCCGCTGAGCCCGAACGAGGAGACCGCCGCGCGGCGCGGGCGACCGGTCTCGGGCCACGCGGTGGTGTCGGTGACCAGGCTGATCGCGCCGCTGCTCCAGCCGACGTGGCTGGACGGGCGCTCCACGTGCAGGGTGCGCGGGACCGTGCCGTGCCGCAGCGCCTGCACCGTTTTGATCACCGAGGCGACGCCCGAGGCCATCTGCGTGTGGCCGATGTTGGACTTGACCGATCCCAGCAGCAGGGGGCGCTCGCGGTCCTGGCCGTACGTGGCGAGCAGTGCCTGCGCCTCGATGGGGTCGCCCAGTGCGGTGCCGGTGCCGTGCCCCTCGACGACGTCGACGTCGGACGGGGTCAGGTCGGCGGCGGCCAGCGCGGCGGTGATCACGCGCTCCTGGGAGGGTCCGTTCGGTGCGGTCAGCCCGTTGGACGCGCCGTCGGAGTTGATCGCGGAGCCGCGCAGCACCGCGAGGACCGGGTGACCGTTGCGCTGCGCGTCGGACAGCCGTTCCAGCAGGACGATGCCGACGCCCTCGGCCAGGGTCATCCCGTCGGCCGTGTCGGCGTACGCCTTGCAGCGGCCGTCGGGGGCCAGGGCGCGCTGCCGGCTGAACCCGATGAACGCGCCGGGAGTCGCCATGACGCTGACGCCGCCCGCCAGTGCGAGGCTGCTCTCGCCGGAGGCCAGCGACTGCGCCGCGAGATGCATCGCCACCAGCGAGGACGAGCACGCGGTGTCCAGCGTGACCGCCGGGCCTTCGAGCCCGAACAGGTAGGCGATGCGACCGGACAGGATGCTCGGCAGCGACCCGGTCACCTGGTGGCCCTCGGCGTTGTCCACGCCGGCCGCCGCGCTGACGGCGTAGTCCTGATAGCTCGCGCCGATGAACGTGCCGGTGCGGCTGCCGCGCAGGGTGTGCGGGTCGAGGCCGGCGCGTTCGAAGGCCTCCCAGGCGGTTTCCAGCAGCAGCCGCTGCTGCGGGTCCATGGACAGCGCCTCACGCGGCGAGATCCCGAAGAACGCGGCGTCGAAGTCGGCGACCTGGGAGAGGAATCCGCCCTGGGTGGAGTACGTCCGGCCGGGCCGGTCCGGGTCGGGGTCGTAGAGCGCGTCGACGCTCCAGCCGCGGTCCGCCGGGAAACCGGAGATCGCGTCGACGCCGTCGAGCAGCAACCGCCACAGCGCCTCGGGGGTGTCCGCGCCGCCCGGGTAACGGCAGGCCATGCCGATGACCGCCACCGGATCGTCCGCGACGGGCACCGTGCCCGCACCCGACGCGCCGTCGGCCGGCGCGGCCGTCCCGGCGGCGCCGCCGAGCCGCCGGTCCAGGAACCGGACCAGCGCGAGCGGGTTCGGGTGGTCGAAGACCACGGTCGCCGGCAGGGTCAGGCCCGTCAGCCGGGCGATGCGGTTGCGCAGGTCGACCGCGGTGACGGAGTCGAAGCCGGCGTCCCGGAAGGCGCGGCGCTCCGGCAGCGCGTGGCCGGAGTCGTGGCCGAGCACGGCGGTCGCCTCCGCGCGGACCAGGTCGAGCAGCCGCCGGGACCGCTCGGTGCCGCTCAGGGCGCGCAGCCGGGCGGCCAGGTCACCGCCGTCCTCTGCGGGTGTCTCGGCCGGCGCCTCGGCCAGTCTGCGCACGGCCGGGATCCGGTCGAACAGCGTGGTGGGCCGGGGCGCGCAGTAAACGGGGTGGTAGCGCTGCCAGTTGACGTCGGCGACGGCGAGCGCGACGTCGTCCGCTTCCAGGACGCCGCCGAGTGCGGTCAGGGCGCGCCGCGGCGTCATGAACTCCAGTCCGCTGCGCTGCAGCCGGTCGGGGTCGACACGGCCGGCCCGCAGGTCGTCCGACCAGATTCCCCAGCACACCGCGGTGGCCGGGCGGCCGGCGGCCCGGCGCTGTTCGGCGAGGGCATGCAGGTAGGCGTTGCCCGCGACGTACGCGGCGTGCCGGCCGCTGCCCCACAGCCCGGCCACGGAGGAGAACAGCACGAAGCGGTCGAGCCCCGGCCCGTCGAAGACCTCTTCGAGGACCGCGGCGCCGGCGACCTTGGCGTGCAGGACGCGGGCGAACGCGGTGAGATCGGTCTCGGCGATCGCGGCCAGTTCGATGGTCGCCGCGGCATGGATGACGGTGCGCACGGGCCGGCCGGCCTCGGCCAGCGTGTCGCGCAGCGCGGCGAGTGCCTCGGGCTCGGTGACGTCGCAGGCCACCGTCTCGGCCTCGGCGCCGAGCGCGGCGAGTTCGGCGATCAGCTCGGTGGCGCCGGGGGCGTCGGGGCCGCGGCGGCTGATCAGCGTGAGCCGTGTGGCGCCGCGTTCGGCGAGCCAGCGGGCCACGTGCGGAGCCAGTGTGCCGGTGCCACCGGTGATCAGGACATTGCCCTCGGGCCGCCATGCGCCGTCTCCGCCGGGCAGGGGCGCGGGCGCGGGCACGATGCGGCGGGCCAGCAGGCCGCCGGGGCGCACCGCGAGCTGGTCCTCCCCGGTGCCGCCGGCCAGTGCGGTCGCCAGCCGGCGCGCGGCGTGCCGGTCCAGCGGGCCGGACAGGTCGACGACGCCGCCGATGCGCTCCGGGTGCTCCAGTGCCGCCGTTGCCATGAAACCGCCGGCCATGGCCTGCGCGGCGTCGGTGACCGGATCGCCCGGTCCGGTGGACACCGCGCCGGTCGTGACGCTCCACAGCGGAGCTGGGGCCTCGAGATCGCCGAGCGCCTGGACGAGCGTCAGCGTCAGGGCGAGGCCGGCGGGCAGGCCCGGCCGCGGATCGGGGCCGCTCGTGGCGGGGAGGGTGGAGACGATCCCGGCGGCGTCGCCGGCCGCGGCGCCGGACAGCCGGTCCGCGAGGACGGTGCGGTCGGTGCAGGACGCGTCGAGGCGGAGCCGGCGTATGTCCGCGCCGTGGGCCGCGAGCGCGTCGGCGACCGTGTCGGCTGCGTCGGTGCGCTCCTCGTCGGCGCAGACCACCAGCCAGGTGCCCGACAGGGAAGAGGACGTGCCGGCCGCGGATGCCGCAACGGGAACCCAGGCCGACCGGTAGCGCCAGGCGTCGAGCGTGGCCTGCTCACAGCGGCGGCGCCGCCAGGCGGTGAGCGCCGGGAGCACCGCGTCGAGCGCGGCGGGGTCGACGTCGAGGTCTTCGGCCAGGCCTGCCGGGTCGGCGGCGTCGAGCGCCGCCCAGGTGCCGTCGGGCTCGGCCTGGTCGGCGGCCGTCGGCAGCGGTGCCGGCGTCCGCCAGTAGGTGTGGTGCTCGAACGCGTAGGTGGGCAGCTCGATCCTGCGCGCCACGGTGCCGGTGAAGCAGCCGGACCAGTCGACGCCCACGCCGTGGACGAACGCCTCGGCGAAGGACTGGTGGACGCGTCGCAGCGAGCCGTGGCTGCGGCGCAGCGTGCCCGTCGCGACGACCGGCTCGCCCACGTCCTCGGCCGTCTGCTGCACCGCGAGGCTCAGCACCGGATGCGGGCTGACCTCGATGAAGGCCCGGTGCTCGGTGCCGAGCAGGGCGCGTACGGCGCTTTCGAACCGCACCGTCTGCTGCAGGTTCCGGTACCAGTAGTCGGCGTCCAGGGTGGTCGTGTCCAGCCAGTCGCCGGTGGTGGTGGAGAAGAACGGGACGGCGGCGGCCTGCGGCTCGATCCCGGCCAGGGCCTCGGCGAGCTCGTCGCGGAGCAGTTCGACGTGTGCCGAGTGCGAGGCGTAGTCCACGGCGATGCGCCGCACCCGGACCTCGTCGGCGTGGAGCCGGTCGATGAGCTCGTCCAGTGCGCCGGGGTCGCCGGAGACGACGGTCGAGCGGGGCGAGTTGACGGCCGCGATCGAGATCCCGTCGCCGATCAGCTCCGCCACCTGCCCGGCGGGCAGCCACACCGACGCCATCCCGCCCCGGCCGGCCAGCCGCGCCGCGATCGCCGCCGAGCGCAGCGCCACCACCCGCGCGCCGTCGGCCATCGACAGCGCGCCGCAGACCACGGCGGCGGCGATCTCGCCCTGGGAGTGTCCGAGCACCGCGTCCGGGCGCACGCCGGCCGACTCCCACAGCGCCGCGAGCGAGACCATCACCGCCCACGACACCGGCTGGACCACGTCCACCCGCTCCAGCGGCGGCGCGCCGTCCGCCTCCCGGACCACGTCCAGCAGCGACCAGTCGACCCAGGTGGACAGGGCGGCGGCGCACTCCGCCATGCGCGCGGCGAACACCGGCGATTCCTCGAGGAGCCGGGCGCCCATGCCGATCCACTGCGCGCCCTGCCCGGGGAAGACGAAGACCGTCCGGCCGGTGACGTCGGCGGTGCCTTCCACCACGACGGCTTCGGTCTCGCCGCCGTCCGCCGCCACCGCGGACAGCGCGCTCGCCTGTTCCTCGCGGTCCCGGACGAGGACGACGGCCCGGTGCTCGAGCAGCGAACGCCGCGTCAGCAGCGCGTGGCCGAGGTCGACCGGCTCCGCGGACGCGAGTGCGGCGAGCCGGTCGGCGTAGGCGCGCAGCGCGGTGGGCGTACGAGCGGACAGCACCAACGGGACGATCGCGGGGGCGGGCGCCGGCTCGGCCGGTGCCGGAAGGGGCGGCGGTTCGGGTGCCTCCTCCAGCAGCAGGTGCGCGTTGGTGCCGCTGATGCCGAACGAGGACACCCCGCAGACACGCGGACGCTCCCCCTCCGGCCACTCGACCGGGTCGGCGACGAGGCGAAGCGCGCCGGTGCCCCAGTCGACGTGGCTCGACGGCTGCTCGGCGTGCAGCGTGGGCGGGAGCGCGCGGTGCCGCATCGCCTGCACCATCTTGATGACCCCGGCGACGCCCGCGGCCGACTGCGTGTGGCCGAGGTTGGACTTGACCGAGCCGAGCCACAGCGGCCGCGCGGGATCACGATCGGCCCCGTACACCGCCTGCAGGGCGCCGGCCTCGATCGGGTCGCCGAGCGCGGTGCCGGTGCCGTGCGCCTCCACGGCGTCCACGTCGGCCGGCCGCAGCCCCGCGTTCGCCAGCGCCTGGCGCATCACACGCTGCTGTGACGGGCCGTTGGGCGCGGACAGGCCGTTGGACGCTCCGTCGGAGTTGACGGCCGAGCCGCGCAGGACGGCGAGCACCGGATGGCCGTGGCGCCGCGCGTCGGACAGCCGCTCGAGCACGAGCAGTCCGGCGCCCTCGGCCAGCGCCATCCCGTCCGCCTGCTCGGAGAAGGCCTTGGAGCGACCGTCGCGGGCGAGTGCGCGCTGCCGGCTGAAGGCGACGAACGAACCCGGACCGGCCATCACGGTCACCCCGCCGGCCAGGGCGAGCGAGGTCTCGCCGGTACGCAGCGACTGCGCGGCGAGGTGCAGGGCGACCAGCGACGACGAGCACGCCGTGTCGACGGTCACCGCCGGGCCCTCGAGCCCGAAGACGTAGGCGAGCCGGCCGGAGAGCACGCTGGGGATGGTGCCGGTGACGACGTGCCCCTCGCCGTCGTCGCCGCCTGCGCCGTAGTCCCCGGTGCTGCCGCCGATGAAGGTGCCGGTGGGGGTTCCGCGCAGCGCGGCCGGATCGATGCCGGCCCGCTCGAACGCCTCCCAGGCGATCTCGAGCAGCAGCCGCTGCTGCGGGTCCATGGCCACCGCCTCGCGCGGCGAGATGCCGAAGAAGGCGGCGTCGAACTGGGCGGCGCCGGTCAGGAAGCCGCCCTGGGTGCAGTAGGTGGCGCCCGGCCGGTCCGGGTCTGCGTCGATCAGGACCCGGCCGTCCCACTCCCGTTCCGGCGGGAAGGGGGTGATGGCGTCGACGCCGTCGGCCACCAGTCGCCACAGCTGCTCGGGGTCGTCGGCGCCGCCGGGGAACCGGCAGCTCATGGCGACGATCGCGATCGGGTCGTCGGAGGCGGCGAGGGTGGCGACGGCGGCGGTCGCGCCCGGCCCGGTGCCGAGCAGCTCGCCGCGCAGGTACGCGGCCAGGTCGGTGACGGTGGGGTGGTCGAAGACCATGGTGGTCGGCAGCGTGCGGCCGATCGTCCTGCCGAGCCGGGCGCGCAGCTCGACCGCGGTGAGCGAGTCGAAGCCGAGGTCGCGGAAGGCGCGCTGTTCGGGAACGGCGTCCGGGCTCGCATGGCCGAGTACCGCGGCGGCCTCGGCGCGCACCAGTCCGGCCAGGAGCCTGTGCTGGGCCGCCTCGTCCAGCGCCGCGAGCCGGGCGGCGTAGCCGGTGCCGGAGCCTTCCGGTTCCGGCACGGCGGGCCGCTCCTCGACCAGCTCGCGAAGCAGCGGGCTCGGTCGTGCCGCGGTGAACACGGGCACGTACCGGGACCAGTCCGCGTCGACGACCGTGACGGTCGGCTCACCGCTCACGAGGGCCGCGCGCAGTTCCTCGAGGGCGTCGGCGGGCGGCAGCGGCCGCAGCCCGCGCAGGGCGAGCTGCCGGCTCTCCTCGGCGCCGGAGGCCAGGCCGGCGCCGGCCCACGGTCCCCAGGCGATGGAGGTCGCCGCGAGCCCGCGCGCGTGCCGGTGTTCGGCCAGCGCGTCCAGGTAGGCGTTGGCCGCGCCGTAGCCCGCCTGCGCGCCGCTGCCGACGACGCCCGCGATCGAGCCGAAGAGCACGAACAGTTCGAGTTCGCGGTCGCCGAGCAGTTCGTGCAGGGCGGCGGCGCCCCCGGCCTTGGCCGCCATGTCCGCGGCGAGATCGGCCGGGGTGGTCTCGGCGAGCGGTCGCATGGTGCTGACACCGGCCGCGTGCACGACGCCGGCGAGCGGTCCGATGCGCTCCAGCAGGGCGGCCAGCGCCTCGCGGTCCGCGGCGTCGCAGGCCACGATGTCGATCTCGGTGCCGCGGGCGGCGATGTCGGCGCGCAGTTCCTCGGCGCCGGGCGCGTCCGGGCCGCGCCGGCTGCTCAGGACCAGTCGGGGCGCTCCGTGGTCGGCGAGCCATCGCGCCACCTCCGCTCCGAGCGCTCCGGTACCGCCGGTGATCAGGACCGTGCCGTGCACGGCCGGTTCGCCGGCCGGCGTCGCGGACCGGTGGCGCACCAGCCGCCGGCCGAGGGCCCCCCTCGCGCGCAGCGCGATCTGGTCTTCGTCGCCGGGGTGGGCGAGGGCGGCGGCGAGGCGGTCGGCCACGGCCTCGGACCCGCCCTCGGGCAGGTCGATCAGGCCGGCCCAGCGCCCGGGGTGTTCGAGCGCCGCGACCCGGCCGAACCCCCACACGGCCGCCTGCTGCGGATCGGTCAGCGGGTCGTGGTCGCCGGTGGACACCGCGCCGCGGGTGACCGCCCACAGCCGGGTGTCGTCGGGCAGTGCGCGCAGCACGTCCAGTACGCCGGAGGGACCGGCGGCGCCGGACGCGAGCACGCCGTCGAACTCGCCGAGCCCGGCCGGCTCGGTGGTGACGGCCTCGGCGGCCGAGTCGGCGTGGCGGACGTCGGCCCCGCGCACGCGCAGCGCGTCCGCCAGGTCGGCGTCGCCGACGACGAGCCACTTCCCGGTGAGCCGGGCGGTCGTCGCAACCGGCAGGGGCGCCCAGGTCACGCGGTAGCGACGCCCGTCGCCGTGGCGCGTGGAGACGGCGCCGCGCACGGGCCAGTAGGTCTCGTGCTGGAACGCGTAGGTGGGAAGCTCCACGAGCCGGGCGCGGGTGCCGGCGTAGTACGAGCGCCAGTCGATCTCCACACCGGTCACGTGCAGTCTGCTCAGCGCGGCGAGCGCGGCCTGGGCGTCGTCGGAGTCGGCGCGCAGCAGCGGGATCAGCGCCACGTCGCCGTTGCCGTTGCCGCCGTCGCCGGCGTCGTCGCCGTTGCCGCCGTCGTCCAGGTCGGCGATCGTCTCGGCGGCCATCGCGCTGAGCACGCCGTCCGGGCCCAGTTCGACGAAGGTCCTGGTGCCCAGCTCGCGCAGGGCGCCGACGGCATCGGCGAACCGCACCGGGCGGCGCACGTGCTCCACCCAGTACTCCGGGTCGCACAGCTCCTCGTCGGCGAGCGCGCCGGTCACCGTGGACACGAAGCGCAGCCTGGGCGATCGGTAGGTTAGGCCCCGCGCCACCGCGCGGAACTCCTCCAGCATCGGGTTCATCAGCTCGGAGTGGAAGGCGTGGCTGGTCCGCAGGCGGCGGCTCTTGGGGAAGCGGGCGGCGAACGCGGTGACCGCGGCCTCGTCGCCGGAGACGACGACGGACCTCGGTCCGTTCACCGCGGCGAGGCCGACGCCGTCGCCGAGCAGCGCGGCCGCCTCCGCCTCGCTCGCGCGGACGGCGACCATCGCCCCGCCGGCCGGCAGGGCCTGCATCAGCCGCCCGCGCGCGGTCACCAGCGTCGCGGCGTCGGGCAGCGAGAGCACGCCGGCGACGTGCGCGGCCGCGATCTCGCCCACTGAGTGCCCGGCGACGGCGCCGGGCCGCACGCCCCACGACGACTGCAGCCGGAACAGCGCGACCTGGAGGGCGAAGAGCGCGGGCTGGGCCCACTCGGTGCGCTCGAGCGCGTCCGGGTCCTCGCCCCACATCACCTCCCGCAGCGCCGGGTCGAGGTGGCCGAGGACCTCGTCCATCGCCTCGGCGAACACCGGATACCGCGCGGCGAGCCCCCGTCCCGCGCCGATCCGCTGGCTGCCCTGGCCGCTGAACAGGAACGCGCGCGGACCGGCCGCGGCCTCCGCCGTGAACAGCGCGGGATCGGGACGGCCGTCGGCGAGCGCGGCCAGGGCCCGGTGCAGCGTCCCGGCGTCGCCGGCCGCCACGGCGGCCCGGTGCGCGAAGGCGGTACGGCTCACGGCGGACGAGTACGCGAGGTCGGCGAGGGGCTCGCCGGGCGGCACGCACAGCAGCCGGGCGGCCTGAGCCCGCAGCGCCGCCTCCGTGCGCCCGGAGACGAGAACCGGCCCGGAGACCGCCGGCGTGCGGTCCGCCTCGGCCGGCGCGTCCTCGGGGTCCGGGTCCGGCCGCTCGAGGATCAGGTGCGCGTTGGTGCCGCTGAATCCGAACGACGACACGGCCGCCCGGCGGGCGCGCCCGGTCCGCGGCCACTCGGTCGGCTCGGTGACGAGGCGGACGGCTCCGTCCTGCCAGTCCACCTTCGACGAGGCCGTTTCCGCGTGCAGCGTGCGCGGCACGGTGCCGTGGCGCATCGCCTCGACCATCTTGATCACTCCGGCGACGCCCGCGGCGGCCTGCGTGTGGCCGAGGTTGGACTTCACCGAGCCGAGCAGCAGCGGCGAACGCCGGTCCTGACCGTAGGTGGCCAGCAGGGCCCGGGCCTCGATCGGGTCGCCGAGCGTGGTGCCGGTGCCGTGCCCCTCGACCACGTCGATGTCCGCGGTGCCCAGCCCGGCCGTGGCCAGCGCCTGCCGGATCACACGCTGCTGCGCGTTGCCGTTCGGGGCGGTCAGCCCGTTCGAGGCGCCGTCCGCGTTGACCGCGCAGCCGCGGACCACGGCCAGGATCCGGTGGCCGTTGCGCAGCGCGTCCGAGCGCCGCTCCAGTACGAGCATCCCCGCGCCCTCGGCCCAGGCGACGCCGTCCGCCCCGTCCCCGTAGGACTTGCAGCGTCCGTCCGGGGACAGGCCGCGCTGGCGGGAGAACTCCACGAAGGCCGCCGGGGTGGACATCACGGTGGCGCCGCCGGCCAGCGCGAGCGTGCACTCGCCCGCGCGCAGTGCCTGCATCGCCCAGTGCATGGCGACCAGCGAGGAGGAGCAGGCGGTGTCCACGCTGACCGCAGGACCCTCCAGGCCCAGCACGTAGGAGATGCGGCCCGAGGCGATGCTCGCGGAGCTTCCGGTGCCGGCGAACCCCTCGAACTCGGGTCCGTCGAGCACCGTGCCGTAGTCGCCGTACATGATGCCGGTGAACACCCCGGTCCGGCTGCCGCGCAGGCCGGCCGGGTCGATGCCGGCCCGCTCCAGCGCCTCCCAGCTGGTCTCCAGCAGCAGCCGCTGCTGTGCGTCGGTGGCCACCGCCTCGCGCGGGCTCATCCCGAAGAACTCCGGGTCGAAGCGGGCGGCGTCGTGCAGAAAGCCGCCGGAGCGGGTGTAGGAGGTGCCGGAATGCGCCGGGTCGGGATGGTAGAGCGTCTCGAGGTCCCAGCCGCGGTCGGCGGGGAAGCCGGTGATCGCGTCCAGGCCCTCGTCGACGAGCCGCCACAGGTCCTCGGGCGATTGCACGCCGCCCGGGTAGCGGCAGCCCATGCCGACGACGACGATCGGGTCCGTGTCGCCCGCGCCGCTCCCGCGGACCGCCGGTGGTTCCGTCGCCGGCGCGGCGCCGGGCGTCCCGGCCGTCAGGTGCGCGGCGAGCGCGGCCACGGTCGGATGGTCGAAGACCAGGGTGGCGGCCAGCCGCAGGCCGGTCGCGACGGACAGCCGGTTGCGCAGTTCGACGGCGGTCAACGAGTCGAACCCGAGGTCGGCCAGCGCACGGTTCGGGTCGATTCCGCGGCCGTCGTGATGGCCGAGGACGGCGGCGATCTGCTCGCGCACCAGGTCGAGGGCCGCGTCCTGCCGTGCGGCGGGGTCGAGCCGGCGCAGCCGCCCGGCGAAGCCGCCCGCCGCGATCGGACCTGCGGCTGCGGACCGTCGCGGCGCCCTGATCAGCCCGCGAAGCACCGGCGGCACGGCCGGGGCTGTGCGCAGGGCGCCCAGATCGAAGCGGACGGCGGCGAGCACCGGGGGCTCGGCACCGGCGGCGGCGTCGAACAGTTCGAGCCCCCGGTCCGGCGTGAGGGGCGGTGTTCCGCGCAGCGTCAGCCGCCGCGCGTCGCTCGCGTCGATGGCCGCTGTCATGCCGCCGCTCGCCGCCCACGGTCCCCAGGCGACGGAGACGGCGGGCAGTCCCGCGGCCCGCCGGGTGGCGGCCAGCGCGTCGAGGAAGGCGTTGCCCGCGGCGTAGTTGCCCTGGCCCGCGGTGCCGATCAGTCCGGCGGCCGACGAGAAGAGCACGAAGGCGTCGAGGTCGAGGTGCGCGGTGAGCTCGTGCAGGTTCCAGGCGGCGTCGGCCTTCGGGCGCAGCACGTTCGCCAGCCGGGCCGGGGTGAGCGCGGTGACCACGCCGTCGTCGAGCACGCCGGCCGCGTGCACCACGGCGGTCACCGGGTGCGCGGCCGCGACCGAGGCCAGCGCCTGGGCCAGCGCGGCGCGGTCGGCGGCGTCGCAGGCCACGGCTTCGACGCTCGCGCCGAGTTCGGTGAGCTCGCCGACCAGCGCGGCGGCCTCGGGTGCGGCGGCGCCGCGCCGGCTGAGCAGCAGCAGGTGGCGCACGCCGCGAGCGCGTACGAGGTGGCGGGCGACGAGCGCGCCGAGGCCGCTGGTGCCGCCGGTGACCACCACGGTGCCGTCGCCGTTCCACGCGCCGGCGCTCTCCTGCCGCGGCATCCGGGCCAGGCGGGCGGCGAGCGGAAGGCCGGCCCGGACGGCGATCTGTGCCTCGCCGGTGCCGAGCGCCGCCCGGACGGCCTGCTCCGTGCCCGCCGCGGACGGGTCGAGATCGAGGAGCATGAAGCGGTCCGGGTGCTCGGCCTGTGCGCTGCGGACGAGTCCGCACACCGCGGCGGCCGCCGCGTCGGTGCCGTCGGTCGCGCCCCGGGTGACGAACACGAACCGGCTGCCGGCGAACCGGTCCTCGGCGAGCCGGCGCCGGATGTGGTCCAACGCGGCCGAGGTCAGCGTCAGCGCGGCGGCGGCCGGGTGGGACGCCTCGCCGTCGTGCACGGAGATCAGCACATGGTCGGGCACCGGCCCGTCGTCGAAGGCGTCCAGGCCGGGCCGGAGGTCCACCGAGAGCAGCCCGGCCAGCCCGAACGGGTCGGGCCCGACCACCGCCACCGCGCCGGAGGCGGCGAGCGTGTCCGGCACGGGGGTCCAGTCCAGGCGGTACAGGTCGTGCTCGGCGGACGGGGCCGCGGTGCCGGCCGGTGCCGCGCGCAGCAGGAGCGAATCGACCCTCGCGACCGGCGCGCCCGTCGGGTCGGCCAGGTCGAGGGTGATCCGATCGCCGCGCACCGCGCAGCGGACCCGGAGCGTCTGCGCTCCGGTGGCGTACAGACGCACCCCGGTCCAGGCGAAGGGCAGCGCCGGTGCGGCCCGCTCCTCCGGCTCGGCGAGATGGGCGATGTGCAGCGCGGCGTCGAGCAGTGCCGGGTGCAGACCGAACGCCGAGGAGTCGCCGGCCGCCGCCGGCAGCTCGACCTCGGCGAGCAGTTCCTCGTCCGTGCGCCAGGCCGAGCGCAGTCCCCGGAACGCCGGGCCGTAGGCGAACCCGGCGGCGGCGACGCCGTCGTAGAAGCCGGAGAGGTCGAGGGGTTCCGCGTCGGCGGTCGGCCAGGTGTCCCCGGGCGGCGACGGGTGCGTGTGCGCTTCGGCCAGCGTGCCGGCGGCGCATTTCGTCCATGCGTCGTCGTCCGAGCCCTCCGGCCGCGCGTGGATCTCCAGCGGGCGGGCCCGGGCCGCCTCGGGGGCGCCGACCCACACCTGGATCTGTACCGCGCCGTCGGCGGGGAGGGTCAGCGGCGCGGTGATCGTCAGCTCGGCCAGCTCGTCGCAGCCGACCTCGTCACCGGCGCGCAGCGCCAGTTCCACCAGCGCCGAGCCGGGCAGCAGCACCGTACCGCCGACGACGTGGTCGGCGAGCCAGGGCTGCGCCTGCACCGACAGCCGCCCGGTGAGCAGCGCGCCGTCGGAGCCGGCCAGCGATACCGCCGCCGCGAGCAGCGGATGGTTGGCCGCTCCGAGCCCGGCCGCGCGCGGATCCCCGGCGGCGGCCGCTCCGGCGCGCGGCCAGTAGCGGCGGCGGTCGAACGGATAGGTCGGCAGCTCCACCGCCGAGGCGGTGGTGCCCGCGAACCAGTCGGTCCAGCGGACCGGGACGCCGCGCGCGTCGAGTTGTGCGACGGTGGTGGTGATGCTCTCGACCTCGTCGGTCCCCGGCCGCAGCGCCGGCAGGGCGGTGAGTTCCGCGTCGACGCCGGCGGCGAGCGCGCTCAGCGAGGTGTCCGGGCCGAGTTCCAGGAGTGTGCGCACGCCGTGCTCGCGCAGCCAGCCGACCGCGTCGCCGAAACGGACCGTGGCGCGGACCTGCTCCACCCAGTAGTCGGGGGTGGCCCACCGGTCGGGCATCGGCGACCCGGTGACGGTGGACACGACGGGGCGCAACGCCTCGCGCGGCGTCAGCCCCTCGGCCACGGCGCGGAACTCCTCCAGCATCGGGGCCATGCGCGGGGAGTGGAACGCGTGCGAGACGTGCAGCCGCCTGATCCGCCTGCCCCGCGCGGCGAGTTGACCGCCGATCGCGTCGACCGCGTCCTCGTCCCCGGACACGACCACGGACGCGGGCCCGTTGACGGCCGCGAGCGCCGCACGGTCGCCGTACTCGGCGAGCAGCGGCCGTACCTCGTCCTCGGCGGCGGCGACCGAGAGCATCGCGCCACCGGCCGGCAGCGCCTGCATGAGCCGGCCGCGCGCGGTCACGAGCGCGGCCGCGTCGGCGAGCGAGAGGACGCCCGCGACATGCGCGGCGGTGATCTCGCCGACCGAGTGGCCGACGAGGAAGTCCGGGACGATGCCCCAGGACTCGATGAGCCGGTAGAGCGCCGTCTCGATCGCGAACAGGGCGGGCTGCGCCCATTCGGTCGCGTTCAGCGCCTCGGCGTCCTCGCCCAGCATCACGTCCCGCAGCGCCGGGTCGAGATGGGTCAGCACCTCGTCGAACGCCGCCGCGAACACCGGGAAGCGCGCGTACAGCCCGCGGCCGGCGCGCAGCCGCTGTGAGCCCTGTCCGGCGAACAGCACCGCGCAGCGGGGCCGGCCGCGCACCACCGCGTCGGCGGGCCGGCCCTCGGCGAGGGCGGCGAGACCGGCCCGCGCCGCCATGCGGTCGGCGGCGACGACCACACCGCGATACGGGAACCGGGACCGGGTGGTGAGCAGCGAGTACGCGAGGTCGGCGGGTTCGGCGTCCACGGCGAGCAGTTCGGCGGCGAGGGCGCGCAGCGATTCCGCGGACCGGGCGGAGACCAGGATCGGCGCCGGTCCCCCGTACGGCACGCCGGCCGGCTCGCCGGACGCGTCCGGGTCGGCCGGCTCGGTCGGTGCCTCCTCCAGGACGGCGTGCGCGTTGGTGCCGCTCAGGCCGAACGAGGACACTCCCGCCCGGCGCGGCTCCTCGGCCGCCGGCCACGCGACCGGCTCGGTCAGCAGGCTTATGGTTCCCGCGGACCAGTCGACCTTCGACGACGGCCGGTCCACATGCAGCGTGCGCGGCAGCACGCCGTGCCGCAGCGCCATCACCATCTTGATGACGCCTGCGACACCGGCCGCGGCCTGGGAGTGGCCGAAGTTCGACTTGATCGAACCGAGGTGCAGCGGTCGGTCCGCGGGGCGGTTGCGGCCGTACGTGGCGATCAGGGCGCCGGCCTCGACCGGGTCGCCGAGCGGGGTGCCGGTGCCGTGCGCCTCGACGGCGTCGATCTGGTCCGTCGACAGGCGCGCGTCGAGCAGCGCCTGTTCGATGACCCGCTCCTGGGACGGGCCGTTGGGGGCGGTCAGGCCGTTGGAGGCGCCGTCGGAGTTGACCGCGGTGCCGCGCACCAGCGCCAGCACCCGGTGCCCGTTGCGCCGCGCGTCCGAGAGCCGCTCCAGCAGCAGCATGCCGGCGCCCTCGGCCCAGCCGGTGCCGTCCGCCGAGTCGGCGAAGGAGCGGCACAGGCCATCGGCCGCGAGACCGCCCTGCTTGCTGAACTCGACCAGCGTCATCGGGCTCGGCATCACGGTCACGCCGCCGGCGAGCGCCAGTGCGCACTCCCCGGCCCGCAGCGCGCGCAACGCCAGGTGCAGCGCGACCAGCGAGGAGGAACAGGCGGTGTCGACGGTGAGCACCGGGCCGACCAGCCCGAGCACGTAGGCGATCCGGCCGGAGACGACGCTCGAGGCGTTGCCGGTGAGCGCGAAGCCCTCGACGTTCTCACCCGGCCCCGGCTGGTAGTCCTGCGGGATCGCGCCGACGAACACGCCGGTCCGGCTGCCCTTGAGCGTCGTCGGGTCGAGACCGGCCCGCTCGATCGCCTCCCAGGTCGTCTCCAGTACGACGCGCTGCTGCGGATCCATCGCCAGCGCCTCGCGCGGTGAGATGCCGAAGAAGTCGGCATCGAACATCGGCGCGTCGTGCAGGAAGCCGCCGGCGTGCGTGGCCGAGCCGCCGAGCGCGTCCAGGTACCAGCCGCGGTCGGTGGGCAGTCCGGACACCCCGTCGCGGCCCTCGGCCACCAGGTCCCAGAGGTCCTCCGGCGAGGCGACGCCGCCCGGGTAGCGGCAGCCCATCCCGACGATCGCGATGGGCTCGTGGGCCGCCGCCTCGACCTCCTGCAGGCGCTGCCGGGTCCGCTGCAGGTCGGCGCCGGCGCGCTTGAGGTAGTCGCGCAGCCGCTGCTCCGTGTCCATGGGACGCCCCTTCCGTGTTCGTGGTGCGCGACACCGTGCAGCCGAGTGTGTCGAGCGGCCGCGCGGGAAATCCCCAGTAAGCGGGGAGCGGGAAAGCAGAGGGTTCAGCGGGCCGGCACGGTGATCGCCGTGACGAGGAGCCCGCGCGCGGCCAGCCACCGGCCGTGGAAGCCGGGCAGCGGCCCGGGGACGAGCAGCCGCGCGGTGAACGAGCCGTCCGGCTCGACCTCGATCAGCGCCTGCGTGAAGTCGAGCGGGCGCCGGGTGAGGGGGAACCATGCCTTGTACACCGCCTCCTTGGCGCTGAACAGCAGCCGGTCCCAGGACGGGCCGGGACGGGCCGCGGCCAGGGCGCGCACCATCGCGGCCTCCTCGTCCAGCGCGATCACCTCGAGCACGCCGGCGGGCAGCGGAGCGTCCGGCTCGGCGTCGATGCCGATGGCGCGCACGTCGCGGCGCAGGCCGAGCGCGGCGGCACGGTAGCCCTCGCAGTGCGTCAGGCTGCCCACCACGCCGTCCGGCCAGCTCGGCGCGCCGCGCTCCTGCGAGAGGATCGGGCCGGGCGGCAGGCCGAGCCGGCCCAGCGCGCGGCGGGCGCAGGCGCGTCCCGTGGCGAACTCACGCCGCCGCCCGTCCACCGCGCGGGCGACCAGCGCGGCTTCCTGCGGGTACAGCGGCGCGTCGTCGATGTCGCCGAACTCCTCGGCACTGACCAGGGGCAGCGGCATCAGCAGACTGAGCATGCTCCACTACTCCCACACCCGGACGCGGCAAAGCCCTAGTAGTGCGTGCTGCCTGTGCGCTCATGGCGGCATGTCGTCAGACGGTACTGACCACTTGGTCGTAGGCGAGGCGTGGGGAACGCGCGAACCACGCGTTCTCACCCGGTTTGCCGATGTTGACGACGACGAGGACCGAATGGTCGCCGTCGGCGAAGAACTCCTTCTCGACTCCCCCGGCGTCGAAGCCGGTCATCGGTCCGGCGGCCAGGCCGGCGGCGCGGACACCGATGATGAAGTAGCCGACCTGCAAAAGCGCGTTGAGCCTTGCCGACTCCTCGCGTATGGCACGCTCGGCGAAAAGGTTGCGGGCTCCTGGAAGGTGCGGGAACTGGCTGGGCAACTCCTCGTGGAACTCGTTGTCGGCGGCGAGGATCGCCACCAGCGGGGCACCCGCGGTCTTCTTCCGGTTTCCCTCGCTGAGGTGCGGGACCAGGCGCGTGCGCGCCTCAACGGAGCGGACCAGCACGATGCGCAGCGGCTGCTGGTTCATGGAGGTGGGCCCGTACTTGACCAGGTCGTATACGGCCTCGATCAGGTCCTCGGGTACGGGCTCGTCGGTGAAGGCGTTGGCGGTCCGTGCCTCCCGGAACAGCAGGTCCTGGGCCGCGGGATCGAGTGCAAGGGGCATGACGCACCTCTCGGGGACGGGGGTCTGGGAGCGATCGGTCACGGGGTGGGCCGGGCGGCGGTCTTGGGCACTGGCACCCGGCAGGTGGGTGCACCGAGGCCGGGGTCCCTGCGGCCCGTTCCCGCAGCGGCGGCTCCGGGTCAGCGGCAGGCCGGTCGGAGCGGCGCGGGGTGCCATGAGCGCAGGGGAGGCGGCCCGCTTCCGGGTGCCGTCCAGACCCGGCCGTTCCGGTGTCATGCGGACTGTCGAGGGTGACGGAGCCGCCGTCGGTGGGCCGCACCGTCACAACCAGGTTCACAGCCGGCGCGGGGGCCGGGCATCGCCCATTCAAGGGATTCCGGCCGCCGCGTCCCGCGGCGGCCCGACGGTTCAGACGCCGCCGTCGCCGCTGATGCCCCGCTCGATCGCCAGCCGGGTCAGCTCGACCCGCGAGTTGATGCCGAGCTTCGTGAAGATGTGCTTCATGTGGGTGTTGACGGTGTGCACGGACACATAGAGCCGGTCGGCCATGGCCCGGTTGGTGAGGCCCTCGACGACGAGCGGGATGAGTTTGCGCTCGGACTCGGTCAGCTCCTCCCACCCCTGGCGGTCACCGGGGTGGGTGCGCGCGGGTGCCGTACGCACACCGAGGCGCCGCAGGCGACGCCTGATCCGCTCCTGGTCGCGACCGGCTCCCGAGGCCGCCGCCAAGTGGGCCGCCTCCTCGAAGTGGGCGATCGCGGAGACGGTGTCGCCGGATGAGGCCATGAGTTGCCCGAGGTCCTCACAGGCCGACGCCAGCGCGCCCGGCCTGCCCGTGCTCCGGTAGCCGGTGACGGCGGACGCCAGGGCGCGGGAGTCCTGCTGGAGCAGACCGTCCACGTGGGCGCTCACCGCCCCGGCGATCTGCCGGCTCACGGCCTCTTCGGACAGGCCTCGGACCACGTCGGCCACACACTCGCCGAGCGACCGGTCCCCGCCGCGCAGTGCGATGCGTACGATCGCGGGCCAGTGAGAGGGGGGCAGCGCGAGCAGTCGCGTCGGCTCCTGGCGTACGAAGCTGCCGGCGAGGACGGCCGCTGCTTCGCCGTCCTCGCCCTCGGCGTCCGCCAGGCAGGCGCCCGCGACGGCCAGCCAGGGGCCGTAGCGCCGGCTGCCCGTGCCGGAGCCGGCTGCCGCGGCCCGGAGGTGGGCCCCGGCCTTGAGCAGATCGCCGCGTCGTGTCTCCACCAGGGCCAGCACCGACCGGGCCTGCGGTGTGGGCGGAGTGATCTCGAGCTCCTGAGCGACCATGAGGCCGGCCTCGGCTTCCACGGCGGCGTCGTCCAGCGCTCCCTGCTCGAGCAGCGCGCAGGCGCGGGCGGCGTGCCAGTGGGGCAGGGACCAGCCGAGGCCCAGCGCCTCCGCCTCGCGCTGGCCCGCCCGCAGCACTCGTTCGGTCTCCGCCAGCCGGTCGGTGGCGGTGAGCACGGTGGCGAGCCACAGGGCGGGAATCCGCGGGGGCCGCAGGTAGAGCGCGGCGGCCTGGGCACCGGCGCGCCGGGTGGCCTGCTCCGCTCGTTCCAGGGCGCGGCTCAGGTGGCCGCGGTAGAAGGAGATCTGGGACTGGAACACCATGGCACTGACCACGACGGCCGGGTCCTCGCTGCGGTAGGAGGCCTCGACCAGGCCCGGGCCGGTCTCCTCGGCGGCGGTGATGTCCCCCAGGTAGACGTGGCCCGTCGCCTTGGTCTTGAGCAGCCGGACGCGAAGGTCGGACGGCAGGTCAGGCAGGTCGAGCGCCTTGGACAGATGTGTCATCGCGGCGGCGTCGTCGCCCGCCGCCTGGTGGATCTCGGCGGCCACCAGGCGCAGTCGTGCCTCCCGCAGCGGCTCAAGGCCCTCCGGCAGCGTGGCGTCGACGAGGTCGAGTGCCTCGTGGACACGGCGGGTGCGGCCGAGGTACTCGGCGGCGTCGGTCAGCAGGACGATGCGGCGCGGGTCGTGCGCAGGCAGCAGGCCGGCGACCCGCTGGGCGAGATCCGCGGCCGCGTCGGGGGCCGACGACGACATCTCCCGTACGGCGGTTACCAGGGTGCTCACGGCGTCCTCGTCGACCGGACCACCGGACATCACCACGTGCCAGGCCACCTCCGCCGGGCGTGCTCCGCTCCCGCTCAGGCATTCGGCCGCGTCCCGGTGCAAGGCGGTCCGCACGGCCAGGGGCAGGTTGTCGTGGACCGCCTGCCGCGTGAGGACGTGACGGAAGGCCAGCCGCGGGCCGTCGCCCGAGAGCAGACCGCAGTTGAGGGCGGCTTCGACGCCCGCCAGGAGGCTGCCGACCGGCCGGCCCAGCATCCGGGCGGCCGTGCCGAGGTGGAACTCACGGCCGAGGACGGAACCGACCTGCAGGAGGTGCACGGCGTCTTCGGGCAGCCGTTCGACGCGCGCGGCCACACTGCGCCGGAAGCTGAGGGGAATGCTCTGGCGCAGCAGGCTCCCCTCGCCCGTCTCGGTCCTGGCGACGCCGGTGTCGGCGAAGGCGCGTGCCAGCTCGCTCGCGAGGAACGGGTTGCCCGCCACGCCCCGCAGGAGTCGGGCGAAGCCGGGGGACGGCGCCGCACCGAGGATGTCGGCGGCGATCTGCCGCAACTCCCGCTGCGGCAGGGGGCCGAGGGTCAGCCATCGGGCGCCGAGGCGTTCGAGGTCCTCCCGGACCCGTGCCACGGTCGGCCGCTCGGTGTCCGACCGTACCGCCAGTGCCCACAGGATGCGGGAGGCGGCCAGTCGTCCGGGCAGGGTGCGCAGTGCGAAGAGCGTGGCGGGATCCGCCCACTGGGCATCGTCCACGAGCACGGCCACCGGGGCGCGCTGGGCCCGGTCCTCCAAGGCGTCGGCGATGCTGTCCAGCAGCCAGAGCCGCTGATCGTCGGCAGCCGCGAGGGCGCGGTGGGAACCCCCGGAGGACTGCAGGGCGGACTGCAGGGCGGCTCCCGCGGCGTACTGGTCGAGTTCGTCGGCCCGTACCGAGACCACGTCGAACCCGGACCGGCGGGCCATCCGGTCCAGTTCCGCCAGCAGCCGGCTCTTGCCCACGCCCGCCGCGCCCTCCACCACGACACAGGCGCCCCGACCGCCGCTTACCGCGTCCAGTGCCTCCAGGGCGGCTGCGATCTCGGCGTCGCGTCCCCGCAGGATCGGCGCGGTCGTGGTCCGGCTCCCGCGCTCACCGGCGTCGGCGCCCGCGGGGTCAGTGCTGTGCATGGGGCCCAGCATGGCTCACGGCGTCGGCGGCCCTCAACGACCGGTCGTGGTGATCGCCGCTTTCACCCGGGTGATTGTCGCCTGCCGGCCGTTGTCTCACCCTGTCGCGGCGCATGCTCCCCGTCATCCAGATCTCTTGCCCCTGGAGAGGAGCACGATGTGCGTACAGGCAAGGAATACCTCGCAGCGCTGAACGACGGCCGCAGGGTGTGGGTGGGTGACGAGCTGGTCGACAACGTGGCCGTACACCCGAAGACCCGGGCATACGCCCGGAGTCTCGCGGCCTTCTACGACCTTCACCACCGTCCGGACCTGCAGGACGTCACGACGTTCGTGGACGAGGACGGCGTGCGGCGGTCCATGACGTGGTTCCAGCACCGCTCGAAGGACGACCTGCGGCGCAAGCGGCGGTACCTCGAGACGGTGCAGCGGGAACTGGGCGGCGGCGCGATCCCGCGCACACCGGACGTCAACAACTACGTCCTGCTGACCTACGTCGACGACCCTGAGCCGTGGAGCAGCCAGTCCGTCGGAACCGACGGAAGGGACCTGACCGCGGGCATCCTCGACTTCTGGAACATGGCGCGGGACGGCGACCTCAACGCGCCGCCGGCCTTCGTCGACCCCCAGTCGGACCGCTCACGCGACTCCGCCCAGGCCGAGTCCCCCGCCCTGCGGGTGGTCAGCACCTCGGACGAGGGCATCATCGTGCGGGGCGTCAAGGCCATCAGCACCGGCGCGGCCTTCGGCGACTGGATCCACATCGGCGTCTTCTACCGCCCCGGCATCGTCGCGGAACAGATCATCTACGGGGCGGTGAAGCCCAGCACCCCCGGGGTCACCATCATCTGCCGCGAGAGCAACGTCCGCGACGGCGAGGCGGTGGAGCACCCCCTCGCCTCGCAGGGTGACGAACTGGACAGCATCATCGTGTTCGAGGACGTCCTCATCCCCTGGAACCGCGTTTTCCACATCGGCAACCCCCAGCACGCCTCGCTGTATCCGCAGCGCGTCTTCGACTGGCTGCACTACCACTCGCTGGTGCGCGCGATGGTCAAGGCGGAGCTGATGCTCGGCCTGGCCCTGCTGATCACCGAGCACATCGGCACCTATCAGCTGCCGCCGGTCCAGGCCCGCATCGCGCGGTTCGCCGGCTTCCACCAGTCGCTCAAGGCGCACGTGGTCGGTTCGGAGGACCAAGGGTTCTTCACGCCCGGCGGCATCTTCAAGGCCAACGTCCTGATGTTCGACTTCGGGCGGGCGTACTACATCGAGCACATCACCGAAATGGTGCACGAGCTCATCGACCTGGCCGGCCGGGCCGCGCTCATCTACCCCACCGAGCGACAGTGGCAGCAGCCCGAACTGCGCCCGTGGCTGGAGGCACTGCAGACCGGACCGGTCGGCAGGCCGCACGACCGGCTGAAGATCAGCCGGGTGATCCGCGACATGTTCCTGTCCGACTGGGGCGACCGGATCGGCGTGTTCGAGAACTTCAACGGCACGCCCCTGCTGGCCATCCGCACGCTCACCATGAAGCGGGCCGAGATGTCTCCGTCCGGCGCCATGGCCGACCTCGCCCGCAAGGTCTGCGGCATCGAGAACGCCGGCGCCGGGGAGGAGACCGCCTACCAGTCCCAGGCGACCTACGCCCGACGCCAGGACGCCTCGCGCCAGAACGCCTGAAGCATCCCGGGAGCCGACGGCCGGGGCGCGGGTCACAGCACACCGCACTGCCGGGCCCTGGCCACCGCCTCGCTCCTGTCGTGTGCGCCGAGCTTGCGGAAGATCGCACGTACCTGTGTCTTCACGGTGTTGTGGGACACGTACAGCTCGGCGGCGATCTCACGCAGCGTCAGCGTGCCGCACAGGGCGCGCAGCACGCGCCGCTCCCCCGCCGACAGATCCTGCGGCCGGGGAGCGGCGGGCGGGGCCGGGCTGCGCGGCCCGGACCGGGCGAGCAGGCCCGCCAGGATGCCGGGCGACTCGCACCGGGCCGCCGCTCGCTGGGCCGCATCCCGGGCCTTGTGGACGGCGTCCGTGTCGCCCCGGGCGCGTTCCAGCACCGACCGTGTGAAGTGCCCCAGGGCACACACGTGCGGTTCTCCGTCCGCCCGGGGCGAGCCCGCCAGGGCCGCGTCCATCGCGTCGAGCATCCGTCCCGCCTCCTCGACCTTCCCGTCCCGCAGGTACACCCCGGCCCGGCCGACGTAGGCGGGCACCGCGACGAAGTGGCGGTCCAGGCCCACGGCCGTGATCTCCGCCAGCGCCTCGTCACCCAGAACGCGTGCGAGGTCGGCATGCCCGGCCAGGAGCGCGCACAGCGTACGAAGACCCAGCGCGCGTACGAGCGCCAGAGCATGGCCCGCGGCGTGCGCGTCGCGGGTCGCCTCACCGAGCAGTTCCTCCGCCTCCCCCAACCGGCCGGTCCACAGCAGGGCGGCGCCCCGTGCCGTGCAGAGCAGGGCACGCCAGGAGGTCAGCGGCAGCGTGCCTGCGGCGGCGGACGCGCCGATGCGGTCGGCAGCCAGCACCTGCCCCTTCAGGCAGCAGGCCATGGCCTGGGCGACGTCCGCCGCGGCGTCGACGGTGCTGCCCTCGCCGACCGTCTGTGGTCCCGTCCGCCGCAGGCGCGCCACCTCCAGCCAGCGGCAGGCCGTCTCGGGAGCGCCTGCGGCGAGGGCCGCCATCGCCGAGACGACACACAGTCGCGCGTCGCCGGCCACCGTGCGGTGCGGCAGCAGCTCCAGCCACTGCGCGACCTGTTCGCCGCGTCCCGCCGACAGGGTCTCCTCCCAGGCGCCGAGGACCGACGCTACGGCCGCGGACTCATCGCCGCCCAGCATCCAGTGCCGTACCGCCTCGGTCGTTCGGCCCTGCCGGGAGTACCACTGGGCCGCCGACCGGTGCAGCGCTGCGACCCGGTCCGCTCCCTGGGAGGCGAGCAGGCCGGCCAGCAACGACGACAGGGCCCGGTGGCGCCGGTACGTGGGTGGCTCGGCGGCCACGGGCACGAGCAGCTGGACGGTGCGGGACAGTTCCCGCAGCAGCGTCACCGCCCGGTCCCCGGCGAGAGCCCGGCACGGCCCGGCACTCAGCTCCTGAAGCACGCTGGTGCGCAGCAGGAAGCGACGCTGTTCGGTGGTGAGCCGGTCGAAGACCTCACCGGCCAGATACTCGGTGACCGCCCGCCCACCGCGGGCCATGGACTCCTCGGTGCCGGCCTCGTCCGCGCCGCGGGCCAGGGCGCGCCCCATGATGCACAGCCCCGCCGCCCAGCCCTCGGTCGCCTCGTACACCGCGGCCGAGGCCGTCGCGCTCGGGACGGCCCCGGCCAGGGAGGTGAGCAGAGCGCCGGCTTCCCCGGGGGTGAAGGCGAGGTCGCCCTGGTCGAGTTCGGCGATCAGGGCCCGGGCCCGCAGGGCCGGGAACGGCCTGCCGGGAACGTGCCGGGTCGACACGACGACGCGCAAGCCGGGCGGCAGCCGGGTCAGGAAGTCCGCCAGGCTGCCGGCTGCGTCGGGGTCCGTGATGCATTCCAGTCCGTCGAGGATCAGTGTGAGCGGTTCGGCCGCGCCGAGGCCGCTCACCAGGGCCGGCAGGGTCTCGCCGAGCCGTGCGGCGACCGCCCACTCGCCGTCGTCGAGCCGGACCGGCAGTTCCGGTCGTGCCCGGTGCAGCGTGTGCAGGATGCCCGCCCAGAGCCGGTCGGGCGCGTTGTCGTGGGTGTCCAGACTGAGCCAGGCGCATGCGCCGCGGGCTCGCGCTCCGCGCGACCACTCGGTCAGCAGCGCCGTCTTGCCCGCACCGGCGGGCGCGGAGAGCACCAGCACGGGCTCGGTCGCCTCGTCGAGCCGGCGCAGCAGACGCGGCCGGGTCAGCAGATGCGGCGGCTGGGGCTGAGGTTGCAGTTTGAAAGCGGGCACGGAACTGGTCATGGCACTTCCCGTGGAGTGGGTCCAGACGAGCGCAGCCCCCGACGTTCACGGGCTCGCCTCGCAGGGGCCGGACGTCGGGGGCGGATGGGGGACGGTGGCACGGTGGGCGGCAACTCCCCTGAGACGCTTGGTCGTCAGGGCCGGTGCGTGGCCCGCAGAGCGCCGAAGCCACCGGCGAAGTGGACCAGCGGCCGGCAGTCCACCCGGTGTGAGCAATGGCGGACGTCCCCCACGAAGATGGTGTGGTCGCCGCCCGGGAGCGCCTCGGCGACATCGCACACGACAGCCGCGATGGCGGCCTTCAGTACCGGCACGCCGTGGTCGTCGGTGGTCTCGACGCCCGCGAACTTGTCCGGTTTGGAGACGGCGAAGTTCCGCGCCAGGTGCTCGGCGTCCTCACCGAGGACGTTGACCGCGAAGCGGCCGTGCTCCGCGATCGCGGTCCGGGTGAAGAGGTGGTTGCCGATACAGACGAGCAGTTGGAGCGGGGTCAGGGACAGCGCGGACACGGCGCTCGCGGTCATGCCGATGGGCGTGCTTCCGGAGCGTGTGGTGATCACGCTGACACCTGTGGCGAGCCGGCTCATGGTGGCTCGGAAATCGACGGTCGTTTCGAGGGTTTCGGTCATCGGGAGACCTCCAGGAAGACGGGAAGGGCGCGATCGGATGCGTGGGAGGTGGTTGGCTCACGGCCGCGGACGGGGGCTCGGCTACGAGCCGTCCGAGCGGCGCGCGGGCCGGGCCACCGGGCTCAGCCCGCGGGCAGCGGTTCGAGCACGAAGGTGCGGCGCAGCAGGGTGTACGGCACCTCCGTCAGGCCGTGGCAGGGGCCCGCGTCGGCGGCGTAGGTCTCGTAGGGCTCCACCAGCGATTCCTTGACACCGAACACCGGGTCCGTGTCCAGGTACGGGTCGTCGGCGGGGAAGAGCATCGTGGTCACCCGCTGGAACCCCGGGGCCTCGATCAGCAGGTGGACGTGGGCGGGACGCATCAGCGACCTGTCGGTCGCGCTCATGAGTTCGCCCACCGGGCCGTCACCGGGGATCGGATAGCTGGAGGGCCGGATGGAGCGGAAACCGAAGTGCCCCGACTCGTCGGTCCGCAACAGCGCCCGCATGGCCGGGCCGGTCCGGCCGGACACCTCCATGTCGTAGTGACCGTCCGCGTCGCTGTGCCAGACGTCCACCGCGGCGGCGGGCACGGGTGCCCCGTCGCGGTCCACGACCTCTCCCTCGAAGAACAACGGCGTGCCTGGCAGGCCCCCCGAGATGTCGGCGCCGTCGGCGTGCCGCGGCCTGTCCTCCCTGAAATAGGGCCCGAGGACGCTGTTCTGGGTGGCCTTGGCCGGGCGCCGGTTGCCGAGGGCGTCGACCAGCATGGTGACGCCCAGCACGTCGGACAGCAGGATGAACTCCTGGCGGGTCGGTGTGCAGGTGTGCCCCGTGCGGGTCAGGAAGTCCACCCCTGCCGCCCATTCGTCCTCCGTCAGCTCGACGTCACGGACGAAGTCGTGAAGGTGTCGCACGAGTGACCCGAGGATCTCCGCGAGGCGGGGGTCCTTGGTCTCCCGCATGGTCGAGATCACGGCCGGGGTGATGCCGTCGCTGGTCAGATCACGCATGGCGCGCTCCTGTGGTGAGGGGGTGTTCGATGGTCCGGCGCGGGCACGGTTCGCCGCGGCCCGGTGGCGGTCACGGCGTCTCGCCGGCCCAGGCCCGGGCCAGGAAGGCGCGGACAGCGGTCCGGTCGACGGGGCGGGGGTTCCAGTAGCCGTTGCGCACGACGAGCTCGGCTGCCTGCTCGATCCCCGATTCGGGCATGCCGAGGTCCCGCAGGGCCGTGGGTGCGCCCAGTCGTCCGGCGAACCGGAACAGGGCCTTCGCGGGGTCGTCCCCCGGCAGCGTCTGGGACAGGCGCGTCATGGCCGCGCCCGCGGCCGGGGCGTTGTAGGCGATGACGTGCGGAAGGACGACCGCGTGGGTCTGCGCGTGCGGAAGCCCGAAGGCGCCGCCCAGTACATGGCACACCTTGTGGTGCAGCGCCATGCCCACGGTGCCCAGGCAGGTGCCGGCCAGCCACGCCCCGTAGAGCGCGTCGGCCCGTGCGTCCGTGTCGTCCGGGCGTCGCACGACGACGGGAAGGGACCCGACGAGGGCGTCGAGCGCTTCGCCCGCCATCAGGACGGCGACCGGGTCCCGGTCCTCGGCGTACAGGGCCTCCACCGCGTGTGCCATGGCGTTGAGTCCGCTCACCACCGAAATCGCCGGCGGAAGCGTGCGGGTCAGGTCGACGTCGTACACGACCGTCCTGAGCAGCACTTCGGGCAGGCGCCGGGTCGTCTTGCTCCGGCCGGCGGTCTCCCCGAGGATCGGGGTCATCTCCGAACCGGCATAGGTGGTGGGCAGCGCCAGCTGCGGCAGGCCGGTCCGCGCGGCGATCGCCTTGCCCAGGCCGATCGTCGATCCGCCGCCGACGGCGAGCACCGCGTCCGCTCGGACGTTCCGGGCGTGGGAGACCGCCTTCTCGGTCACCTCGACGGGGGTGTGCGGCGCCGCCGCGGTGAAGGTGCCCGCGGCCGCGGCACCCAGCAGATCGGCCGTCCGCGCCGCCTGGTCCGCCTGGTCCGGTGTCGACAGGACCAGCACGCGCCGGCATCCCAGAGCATCGGCCTCGTCGGGAATTCGGCGGCGCGTGCCACTCCCGAAAACCACTTTGGTGATCTGCCCCCGATGCACGAATGTCTTCATGATGATGTCCCAGGTGCTGCGTGCCTTAATGGTGGAAAGAAGCGTCGCCACGAAAATGCCGAACGTCAACGGAATCTGTGAGAAACAACGGTGTCCGGCGCGGGAATCCCTTGTTCACGCGACGGACACGACGGGGTCGTCCCAGGTATCGCCTGCGAAATCACCCATCTAAGGGATGCGGGAGCACCGCATGGCGTTGGAGTCTGGATACCGGCACAGGCGAATGGGACGCATATACGCGGGTGCGTCCGGACGGCACCCGCCTTTCCGCGATGTTCGGAGGCCGGTGCAGGGCTCGACCGAATTCTTGCCCATTATCCCGCGGACACGGCAGCCCGTGGGCGCGCACGGCGAAAGGCAGAGTGGAAAGAGATGGACAAGGTGGTCGCCACAGCCGCTGATGCGGTGGCGGATGTGCCGGAGGGCGCGTCGCTGGCGGTGGGCGGGTTCGGGTTGAGCGGGGTGCCGAACGTGCTGATCCAGGCCCTGTTCGAACGGGGTGTCTGCGGGCTGCGCGTGGTCTCCAACAACTGCGGGGCGATGGAGACGGGTCTGGCGGTGCTGCTGGCGGCCGGCCGGATCGCGCGGGTGACGGGGAGCTACATCGGGGCGAACAAGGAGTTCGCGCGGCAGTACCTCGCGGGCGAGCTGGAGGTGGAGCTGATCCCGCAGGGCACGCTGGCGGAGCGGCTGCGGGCCGGCGGCGCGGGCATTCCCGCCTTCTACACCCCGGCGGGCGTGGGCACCCAGGTGGCCGAGGGCGGGCTGCCGTGGCGCTACGACGGCGAGGGCGGCGTGGCGCTGGCCTCGCCGCCGAAGGAGGTCCGCGAGTTCGACGGCACCGAGTACGTCCTGGAGCGGGGCATCCGCACGGACTTCGCGCTCGTCCGGGCCGCCCGGGGCGACCGGCACGGGAACCTGGTGTTCAACAAGTCCACCCGGAACTTCAACCCGCTCGCCGCCATGGCGGGCAAGGTCACCGTCGCGGAGGTGGAGGAGCTGGTGGAGCCGGGTGGGATCGACCCGGACGCGGTGCACCTGCCGGGGATCTTCGTGCAGCGGGTGGTCGCGCTGAGCGCGGAGCAGGCAGGGGCGAAGAAGATCGAGCGGCGGACGGTGAGCGGCTGATGGCCTGGAGCCGTGAGGAGATGGCCGCGCGGGCCGCGCGGGAGCTGGAGGACGGCCAGTACGTGAACCTCGGCATCGGGTTGCCGACGCTGATCCCCAACCATCTGCCGGCCGGGGTGGAGGTGGTCCTGGAGTCGGAGAACGGCATCCTGGGCACCGGCCCGTACCCGGCCGAGGACGCCGTCGACCCGGACCTGATCAACGCCGGGAAGGAGACGGTCACCGTCCTGCCCGGGGCGTCCTTCTTCGACTCGGCGCTGTCGTTCGCGATGATCCGGGGCGGGCACATCGACGTGGCCGTCCTGGGCGCCATGCAGGTCTCGGCCGGCGGCGACCTGGCGAACTGGGCCGTTCCCGGCAAGCTCGTCACCGGGATCGGCGGCGCGATGGACCTGGTGCACGGGGCACGCCGGGTGATCGTGGTGATGACCCACCGCGCCAAGGACGGCAGCCCGAAGATCCTGCAGGAGTGCGCGCTGCCGCTGACCGGCAAGGGGTGCGTCAACCGCGTCATCACCGACCTCGCCGTGATCGACGTGACGCCCGGCGCACTGGTGCTGACCGAGCTCGCCCCGGGAGTGAGTGTCGAGGACGTGGTCGCCGCGACCGGCGCCGAGCTGACTGTCGCAAAGGAGCTGCTGTGAACACGGTCTACCTCGTCGACGCCGTGCGTACCCCGTTCGGCCGGTACAACGGCGCCCTGGCGGCGGTGCGCCCGGACGACCTGGCCGCCCACGTCATCCGCGAACTCCTCGCCCGCACCCCCGCACTGGACCCGGCCCGCATCGAGGACGTCTACTTCGGCAACGCCAACGGCGCGGGCGAGGAGAACCGCAACGTCGGCCGCATGGCCGCCCTGCTGGCCGGACTGCCGACCTCGGTGCCCGGCGTCACGGTCAACCGGCTGTGCGCCTCCGGCCTGGAGGCGGTCATCCAGGCCGCCCGGGCCATCGCGGCCGGCGACGCCCACATCGCCGTGGCCGGCGGCGTGGAGTCGATGACCCGCGCCCCCTACGTGCTGCCCAAGCCGGACCGGCCCTTCCCCGCCGCACACACCGAGCTGTACTCCACCACGCTGGGCTGGCGCATGGTCAACCCGAGGATGGACCCGCAGTGGACCATCCCCCTCGGCGAATCGGCCGAACTCATCGCCGAGAAGCACAAGATCAGCCGCGAGCAGCAGGACGAATTCGCCCTCGCCTCCCACCAAAAGGCCGCACGGGCCGAGTCCGCGGGCCTGCTGGGGGCCGAAGTCGCCCCCGTGCGGGTCCCCGGCCGCAAGAGCCGTCCCACCCCGTTCGCCGCCGACGAGTCCATCCGTCCGAATGCCTCACTGACCGAGATGACCGCGCTCAGACCCGCCTTCCGCACCGAGGGCGGCACGGTCACCGCCGGAAACGCCTCCCCCCTCAACGACGGTGCCGCTGCCCTGCTGCTGGCGGACGGGGAAGGCCTGAAGGCGACGGGCCGTGAACCCCTCGCCCGCGTCGGTGCCACCGCGGTGTCCGCGATCGACCCGCACTACTTCGGGCTCGCCCCGGTCGAGGCCGTCAACCGGGCCCTGGCCAAGGCCGGTCGGACCTTCACCGATCTCGACGTACTCGAGCTGAACGAGGCATTCGCCGCGCAGGTCCTCGGATGCCTCGCCGAGTGGCCCGAGTTCGATCCCGCCGTCCTCAATCCCCGGGGCGGGGCGATCGCCCTCGGCCACCCCCTCGGCGCCTCCGGCGCCCGCCTCGCAGGGACCGTCGCCCACCAGCTCGCCGCCCGCGGCTCCGGCACCGGCGTCGCCACCCTGTGCATCGGCGTCGGCCAGGCCCTCGCCCTCGTACTCGAACGGTGACCGGCGGAAGGCGCACAAGTGCGGGAGCGAGACGACGCAACCGCCTTCGGACGCAGAGGTGGAGACCGGCTGGCGGGTCACGCCCCGCGAGGGACAGCGGTGGCGAACACCACCGAATCCGCCAACGGTGTCCTTGGCGGGACGCCATCGGCTGCCGGCGCCGCCCGGGGCTGCGCGACGAGATCACCCATGGCGCCCGGGAACGGCCGCTCATCCGGCCACCGCACGAACTTGAGCACACCGCGGCGAACTGACGCGCGCAACCTTCGACACGGTGATCTACGAGCACCCGGCACGACACGCACCGCGATCGACGACGAAAGGCGGCATGGCAGGAACGACATCGCCGCTGCCAGACCGGAAGGCCGTCGGCGCCAGCCGATGCCCGGAGTCACAGACGCTACGTGACGACCGGGACCGTCTGCCGCCTTTCCCCCTGCCACACGAGGGCGTTACGGCATGGCCGAGTTCGCCTTCGAGTTCGGCCAGGCCAGATTATCCGTGCAGCGGGTTCCCGCGCCGGGCATGCCGACGCCAACAAGGCGAGGGGGCATCACGGAAACCGTCGGCACGGAAACCGTCGGCGCCGGGCGCGAGTCGGCTGAGGCTCGCGGGAAACGCGCCGCCCCGCGCGACCCTGGCAGAGGCCGTGTACACCGCGCGGCACAGCCGCCGGTCGATCCGGACGCCACCTGAGCGGCCTGTCACCCCGCTCGGGCCGGGACAGGTCCGTGATGGGCCGGTTGCCTGACCGATGGCCAGAACCAGTACCCTTCCGCATGCGTCGTAGGGCAGTGTGCCGACGGCCTGAACTGTGGGGGGACCACGTGAGCGGTGAGATCTACTTCAGCAACAACTACCGCGACCTGTGCGAACGCAGCGGAACCGGGGCGGGTTTCCAGTTCGAGTTCTCGTGCTCCCGCTGCTACGACACCTGGCGTTCACCGTTCGAGCCGTACACGGGTGAGCGAGCGGCCACCTGGCTCGGCAAGGGGGTCGACATGGCCTGGAGCCTGCTCGGCCGCGCCGGCACCGGACTGACGTCCGCGGCCGACGGACTTGCGGGGGCCGGCTGGGGGCGGGCCCGTGACGTTGCCTTCGAGCGCGCGATCAGCAATGCGCAGGGACATTTCAACCGCTGCGCGCGCTGTACCGACTACGTCTGCGGACGGTGCTGGAACGCGGCGCAGGGGCTGTGCCTGCACTGCGCCCCGGACACCGCGGCCGAGGCCCTGGCGGCCCAGCAGCGCGGCCTGAACGACATGGCCGCTCAGCGGTCCTACGCCGCGGGGCAGCAGGCCGGGCAGAACTACGATCCCACCAGGCCCCGCCAGCTGGTCTGCCCCCAGTGCCGCACCGAGACCCGCGGAGCCGCCTTCTGCTCCGGCTGCGGCTATCACCTCGCCCAGTCCCCCCAGTGCGCCTCCTGCTCCGGCGTCGTCCCGGACGGCGCGGCATTCTGCCCGGGGTGCGGCACCCGGCGCTGACGCGGTCCGCGGCCGCGCACGGCTGGTCTCGACGCTTGTGCGCGGCAGTGGACCGCCGGCGAGACGGAGTTGGTCAGGTAGGTGGCGTCGCTGGAACGGTCGCCGCCGATCACCAGGGTCAGGCCGCTGCCGGCCGGCGACGCCTGGTCGTCGGACCGGCTCGCGGGGCTCTTCGACACAGGCTTCGGCTCCGTGGGTTTCCCTCGGCGCCGCCGGTCTGCTATCGGACGGCCTCCCGGGAGGTCACCCTCGTGTCCGG
>NZ_JBJWOT010000006.1:0-799 GCF_047049295.1 Streptomyces sediminimaris
CGGCCGTCTACGACGGCATACCAGCGGGCCGGATCGCCGCGGATCCTCTCGCGTGGCTTCGGGGACAGCCCGACCGCGAAGAACCCGCACGAGGCCGGCGAGCGGCGGCTGGCCCGCATGGACGATCAGGGCATCGACGTCGCCGTGCTGTCCCTGTCGCCTCCGGGCGTGCGGGACCTGCCCGGGACCGACGCCGTGGCGGTGGCACGCGAGGCCAATGACCAGCTTGCCGAGATCGTCGCCTCCCGGCCCGATCGCTTCCAGGCGTTCGGGCCGGGATTCCCACCCAGTCGCCGGCCGCGGCCGCGGCCGAGCTGGAGCGCGCGGTGGCCGAACTGGGCTTTCCCGGGGCCATGCTGTACGGGCGTACCGGCAACAAGCTGGCCGACCACCCGGACAACGACGAGCTGTACGCGATGGCCGAGCGCCTCGCCGTGCCGCTGCACTTCCACCCGCAGACACCGGTTGGGCCCGTCATCGACGCCTACTGCTCCAGCCTCCCCGAGCCCGTGGGCCCCGTGCTGGCCGGCGCCGGACTCGGCTGGTACTACGACCTCGGCGTCCAGTACCTGCGCATGATCTTCTCAGGGGTCTTCGACCGGTTCCCCGATCTGCAGGTGATCGCCGGGCACTGGGGCGAGGTCGTGATGTTCTCCCTCGACCACACCGGCTTCTTCGGCGAGGCAGGCAGTCTGCGGCAACCCCTGGCGGACTACTTCAAGCAGAACTTCTGGGTGGCCGGCAGCGGCACCGACAGCCCTCGTTACCTGCGCTGGACCGCCGAAGTGATGGGAACCGA